>NZ_LMPC01000031.1 GCF_001423745.1 Arthrobacter sp. Leaf337 | reverse complement strand
TCGCCGACTGGCTCCATCACTACAATCATCATCGAGGCCACACCTCACTCAAAGGTCAGCCACCGGCCAGCCGCGTCACCAACCTCTCAGGTCAATACAGCTAGACACCAGAATCCGCCCGCGGAAATACCAATCCTGCGTGGAGCCATAACCAAAAAGTGTGGGCACGGGCCATAAGCGACGCTTATCCGTCCACGCACTTTAGGTCTTATCCAGACGCGCCAGGATTCCCTAGGGTCGAAGGAAGCGAGTACCGCTCCCTCCTGAATCCGTAGGAAGAGACCATGCCTAAATTTGAACCTGCATCACGGGTGTCCCGCATCAAGTCATCCGCAAGCGTGGCCGCCGCGGCCCGCGTGCGTGAGCTGAAGGCGGAAGGGCGCCGGATCCTGGACCTGACGGTCGGGGAGCCGGACTTCGACACCCCGGAACACATCAAAGCGGCCGCCATTGAAGCGATCACACGCGGGGAAACCAAGTACACCTCCGTCACCGGAACCCCCGCCCTGCAGCAGGCCATCCTCCAGACCCTGGAACTGCGCACCGGCATCCACTACACCCCGGCCGAGATCACCATTGGCGGCGGCGCCAAGCAGGTGATCTTCACCGCCTTCATGGCCACCTTGGACGCCGGCGACGAAGTGGTGGTGCCCGCGCCGTACTGGGTCTCCTACCCGGACATGGTGCTCGCGAACGAAGGCACCCCCGTGGTGGTTGCCTGTGGCGAGGAGACGGGGTTCAAGCTCACCCCCGAGGCTCTGGCCGGAGCACTCAACGGGCGGACCAAATGGGTCATCCTGAACACGCCGTCGAACCCCACGGGCGCAGTCTATTCCCCCGCGGAGCTACGCGCGCTGGCGGATGTCCTGGCCGGCTTCCCGCACGTCCACATCCTGACTGACGAGATCTATGACCAGATCTACTTCGGCACGGGCAAGCTCGCAAGCCTGGTGGAGGTGGCCCCGGAACTGAAGGACCGCATCCTGGCGGTCAATGGCGTCTCCAAGGCCTACGCCATGACCGGCTGGCGCCTGGGGTACGCTGCGGGACCTGCCCCGTTGATCGCCGCGATCAACAAACTCCAGTCGCAGATCTCCTCCTGCCCGTCCTCCGTCAGCCAGGCCGCCGGCGCTGCCGCCCTCACGGGCAGCCAGCGCTTCGTGCAGGAAAGCCGCGAAATCTACCGCGCCCGGCGCGATGCGGCAGTCGCCGCGCTGAACGCCATCGACGGGCTGTCATGCACGACGCCGGAAGGCGCCTTTTACGCCTACGTCAACTGTGCGGGGGTGATCGGGAAGACGACCACCGAGGGGCAGGTCATCGCAAACGACGAGGACTTCACCCTGTACCTCCTTGAAGCGGCCTCCGTGGCCGTGATCCAGGGATCGGCCTATGGACTTGGCCCCTACTTCCGCATCTCCTACGCCACCAGCCTCGACGTCATCGACGAGTCCATCGCGGCCATCGACAAGGCCGTCCGGGCCCTCAACTGATCCACACCCACCGAAGGAAAACGCCGTGATCCACGTCAAAACCACCATCGAACGACCCGAAGCCGACGCAGTCAGCCGCCTCGCGAAGTTCTCGTCCGCCACCATCCACGAGGCACAGGGCCGCAAGGGCGCCCTCAGCTCCAGGATCAAGCCGATCGACCGCTCCATGTCCTTCTGCGGCCCCGCCGTCACCGTGCGCTGCGCCCCCCGCGACAACCTCATGCTGCAGGTGGCCATCCACTACGCCGAAGCCGGGGACGTCATCCTGGCCGCGGCAGGGGAGTACGAGGAAGCCGGAACCTTCGGTGACGTCCTCGGCAACGCCATGAAGGCGAAGGGCCTCGCCGGCCTGGTCACCGACTCGGGCGTCCGCGACACCCAGGACCTCATCGAACTGGGGCTGCCCGTCTTCTCCGGCAGCATCTCCATCAAGGGCACCGTCAAGGAAACCATCGGCCCCATCAACCACCCCGTGGTCTTCGGCGACGAGATCATCTACCCCGGCGACGTGCTCCGCGGTGACGCGGACGGCGTCGTGGTGGTCCGGAAGGACGAGATCGAGGAAGTCATCCGCCTCTCGCAGGAGCGCGACGACGCCGAGCGCGAACTCATCGGCCTCTACCAGGCCGGCGGAACCACCATCGAGCTGTGCAACCTCACCGACGTCCTGAAGTCCAAGGGACTGCTCGTCGAAGAGGCCTAACCGCTCCCTCCAGCCGCGGCAGCACCGCCGTCGCACGGGAAAGCTCCCGTGCGGCGGCATTGGCGTGCGGGACTACTGCGCCAACAGGCAGCTAATGCCCCCAAATCCGTGATTTGGGGGCATTAGCTGCCAGTTCGCGCTGTTCCTGTGGCGGCCGTAACCTATTGGGCCGGGTGGCGGGGCTGGCCAGGGACGGAACCCTCCAGATACCAGACCGTTGATCCGGCACTGCCTGCCGGCATGATGCTCCCTTCGAAAACGAAGACAGCATCCATTGAGCGGTCCTCAGGGCGCCAAAAGCCATTTGACGGGCAGTGGAAACCTGTTCTGGCCGTGAGCCCCGGGCCTGTGTCGGAAAATCTTCGAATAGTGCTTAACTTTTTCACGGCGGCCTCCCAATAAATTAATTACAAAATAAACTGCCGCATTTCCTCGGCTTCGCTCTAATTCTAGATTCCGGAGCGCCGTGATACTAAGACTAATGATGCGTGGCCTAATAAGCGGATGCTATGGACCGCCTACCGTGCGTATTTATTGCTCAGTATTTCCTGGAGCATTTCCTTCAACACCAGCAGGACTGCCGAAGCGGCTTCCGAGAGGGGGTCGTGATCAGGGGTGCAGAGTGCGATTTTGCACTGCAGCGCCGGATCCACAATGCGCAGGACGTGGAAGTCCTCCTCGTGGAACAGGGCGTCCGCGGCCGACTTGGGCATGATGGTGGCACCCAGGTCGGCCCGGAGGAGCCGGGCCAGGGACGGCACCGACTCCACCTCGCCCACCAGCTTGAGCGCGAGCCCTTTGCTGGTGAAGCCGGTTTCGACAACCTGGCGGAGGGTGTGGATCTTCTCGGGAAGGAAAAGCCCGAACCGCGCAACATCCTCCAGCGAAATTTCACCGTTTCCGGCTGCCACATCGGATCTGTTGGCGTTAACCACAAAGTGCAGGTCCTCGACGATCAGCGTGGTGAACTGGACGCCGCGGATGGGGCCCGGCTCGTAAATGAGCGCCATGTCCAGCCGGCCGTTTTTGATGGCTTCACTGAGGACGCCGCCGTAGATTTCCGTGACGTGCAGGACGATTTCCGGGTACCGTCGGCCCACTTCGCCGATGATCCGCGGCGTCAGGCTGGAGGCCATGCTGTACGGCGCGATCGCGATGGAGACCCGGCCGGACGGTGCGGCCCCGGACGCGGCAACGTCCTGGCGTGCCTGCTCCACCAGTCGCAGGATCGACTGGGCATGCCGGTACAAAGTGTGGCCCGCGGCGGTGGGCTTGACGCCCTGCTTGCTGCGGATCAGGAGCCGCTGCTTGAGGTCGGTTTCCAGCGCCGAGACCTGCTGGCTCAGGGCAGGCTGCGCCACATGCAGCGCCGCTGCGGCCTTGGTGATGCTGCCCGAATCCACAATCTGGACAAAGTACGCAAGCTTCCGCGTATCCATGGCGCCTTCTCTCTTCGCGGCGTCCAGACCCCGGGAAGGTCATAACCGGATGCCAATTCATTAATCGTACATTCTACCCGCATGGTTGATATGCAATTTTGCGATGACGTCAGATGCATTTCGCATGCTAATGGGATTAACCGGGAAAGACGTTCCCTTTTACATTTCTGAAATATACGGTCCCTACCTTGAATGTATTCGCGATAACGCGCTGATAAGACGGAACCTGATGATCGGAACGAGGTGGCACGAATGATGGCAGCACTGTACGGCTCACCCGTCATAACGAGGGCCTATCCCGTGACATGGATTACGTCTTTGTGTGAGCCAATTCGCAATGCCAGACTTTTGGACAGAGGCCCGGCAGTCCGGGCCGCCGGACCGCAGGCCCCGCACCGGGCAGGTTCCCGGCATTCATTTCACTACCGGAAGCTGAACTCCGCGCCTCGCTGCGCAGCTGTCCAGCCAACATCCCAGGAGGGCTCACATGGGACCCACAGTTGATCTCGTGGCAGATCTCGGAGAAGGCTTCGGCGCCTACTCGATGGGTGACGACGCTGCCTTGCTCGAGGTGGTTTCCAGCGCCAACATCGCCTGCGGATTCCACGCCGGAGACCCCGACATCATGAACGCCACCGTCGCCGAGTGCGTGCGGCGCGGCGTCAGCATCGGGGCGCACCCGAGCTTCCCCGACCTCCGGGGCTTCGGCCGCCGAGCCATGGACCTCACTGCGGACGAGGTCCGCAACGACATCCTCTACCAGGTCGGTGCGCTGAGCGCCTTCGCCTCGTACCACGGCTCCGGCGTCGCCCACATCGCACCGCACGGACGCCTCGGCAACCTCGTGGCCACCCGCGCCGATTACGCGGAGGCCGTGGCCGACGCCGCCGCCCGCATCAACCCGGACCTCATCGTCCTGGCCCAGGACGGCGAACTTGCCGACGCCGCTGCGCTGCGACAGCTTCCGGTCGCCATCGTCGGCATCGCCGACCGCGCCTACGAGGCAGACGGCACGCTGGTGCCGCGAGGCCGCGACGGCGCCGTCATCCACGATCCGTCAGCCATCGTGGACCGCACCATCAGGATGGTTTGCGAAGGGCTCATCGAAACGGTCGCCGGGACCGACCTGCAGATCGTCGCCGACACCGTCCTCCTGCACGGTGACACTCCCGGCGCCGTCCAGTTGGCCCGCCAGATCCGCGCCGAACTGGAACGCGCCGGCGTGACCATCGCACCCGTCGCCCAGGTCCTGGCCGCCAAAGCGAAGGCCGCCTGACATGCCCGCCACCACAACGCCAACCCCGGTGGAAGTCTTCGAATCCGGGGACGCCGCACTGCGCGTCGTCGCCTCTTCACCGAACCGCGAGGCCAACTGGAGCACCGTGCATGCCCTCGCCGGCTGGCTGGAGGCAGCGGGGGCCGACGGCGTCCACGGCGCCGTGCCCACCTACGACTCCCTGCTCGTGGAATTCGATCCCGGGGTCACCTCCGCTCGCCAGGTCCGTGCCTTTGTCCTTCTGGGAATGCGCCAGCTCGACTTCATTGGCGCCCCTGCCCGGGCTCCGCGCGAGTTCAGCGTCCCCGTGGTCTACGGCGGCGAATACGGCCCGGACCTGGAACGCGTTGCAGAGCACGAGCAGCTGCCGGTCGAGGAGATCATCGCCCTGCACACGGCCAAGTCCTACGTGATCCGATGCCTCGGCGCCCCTGCCGGCTCACCCATGATGGACGGCCCCGATTTCCCGCTGCCTGTACCGCGGCTGAAGGACCCCCGCCTGTCCGTCCCGGCAGGTGCCGTGGCCGTCGCCGGCCGGCAGGCAGTCATCGCCCCGGCCATGGCCCCCGGCGGATGGTGCGTCATCGGCCAGACGCCGCTGGCGGTCCTGGACGTCACCAGCGAACCGCTGGTTCCCTACGTTCCCGGCGACCTGCTGAGGTTCCACCAGATCCGGGCCGAAGAATTCGCGAGCTACGCCGGCCGGAAACTGGAGGCGGCACGATGAGCGGCTCCCTGGTCATCCAGCAGTCCGGCAACTCCGTGGTCACCGACCTTGGCCGCTTCCGCGGACCCCGGTTCGGACTGCCCGTGAACGGCGCGCTGGACCAGTTCTCCGCACGCGCGGCCAACATCCTCACCGGTAATGAGGACAGCGCACCCCTGCTGGAAGTCACCGCACTGGACTTCCGGATGCGGGCCAGCACGGACATCCTCATCGCCGTCACCGGAGCGCCGCTGCGCCTCACGGTGGGCGGACGCGAATGCCAGCAGTGGGAACCGGTATCCGTCCGGGCCGGCGAAACAGTCGCCCTGCGCCAGATCACCGGCGGACTCCGCGCCTACCTTGCCGTTCACGGCTCGGTCGAGGCACCCGTCCTCCTCGGAAGCTGCGCCCCGGACACCGTCATCGGATTCGGCCTTCGCCTGACCGACGGCGCCGAACTCAAGACCTCGCGAAGCGTCCCGCCGATCCGGCAGCCGTACTTCGACCTGCCGCTGTTCCGGCTGGGACTGACCCGTCCCGAGTTCAGCAGCCAGGCCGTAGTCGAAGTCACGGACGGCCCCGACGTGGACGAATTCGGGGACACCGCGGACCTGCTCTACACCACCGAATACACCGTCAGCGCCCGGAGCAACCACATCGGACTGCGCCTCGGCGGGGACCTCCCCGAACGCCAGTCGAGCGCCGAAGTGCTGTCCCGCGGCGTTCCGGTCGGAGCGATCGAGGTGCCGTCCCGGGATGAACTCCTGGTGCTGCACCGGGGCCGGGGCGTCACCGCCGGCTATCCGGTCCTCGCAGTGGTCACCACCCGCTCGCTGGATGTGCTGGCCCAGGCAAGGCCGGGCCACACCATAACTTTCCGCAGGACCACCGTCCCCGACGCCACGGCGAAACACAGGGCGGCCTTGCGGGAGCTGGAAAACCTCCGTTCCACCGTCAGCACAGTCTTTGCCCTCCTCGGCATCGGCAGCCGGCCGGGCTGGCAACAGTTCGCCCCGGCGGCCGGAAGCTAACACCCTCGCATCAGATCCAGAGCCTTGTTACCATCCCCTTAGTAAGGAAAGCCATGACAACTTCTACGCACGCGGCCCAGCCGCAAGAGCGGCTCAGCAGCAGGCAGACCCGCAAAGTAGTGACTGCCGGCTGCGTCGGCATTTTCGTGGAGCTCTACGACAACGGCATCTTCGCCTTTATGGCCGGAACGCTTGCCCTCGTCTTCCTGGCACCCGGCAACCCGGACAACGCCCTGTTGTTCGTCTTCGCCGGCTACGCCGTGTCCTTCTTCGTTCGCCCCCTCGGCGCCGTCGTCTGCGGATACCTGGGGGATCGCATCGGGCGGCAAAAGCTGCTGGTCTTTGTCATCCTGCTGATCAGCGTGGCCACGGCGGGCATCGGCGTGCTGCCGGCCTACTCAGCCATCGGCATCGCCGCCCCGATCCTCCTGGTGCTGCTCCGCATGCTGCAGGGCTTCTCCGTTGGCGGCGAAGCGGCCGGCGCCATGACCTTCCTCGCCGAGCACGCCCCTGAAGGCAAGCGCGGCATCATCACCTCCTACGCCCAGATCGCCTCCTTCGCCGCACTGCTCACCGGCACGCTCGTCGCGTTCTCCATGTCGCCCTGGCTCACCCAGGCAGCGATCGACGGCGGCGGCTTCGGTTCGTTCGCGTGGCGCATCCCGTTCCTGGTTGCCATCCCCATGGGCGTCATCGGCTGGTACATCCGCAAGGCGATCAGCGACACCCCGAACTTCGTGAAGCTGAAGGAAGAGGGCGGCCTGTCCAAGAACCCGCTCAAGGAAGCCTTCAAGTCCGCCGAACACCGCCGCGCCATGCTCCTGGCCCTGTTTATCCCGCTCATGAACGGCTCCGGCTACTACGTCCTCTTCTCCTACATGCCCACCTTCCTGAAGGGCAAGCAGCTCAACTTCACCATCGGCGAGGCGCTCATCGTCACCGCCTGCAGCCTCGTGGTCATCTGCATCGCCATCCCCTTCATGGGCGCGCTGTCTGACCGTGTGGGACGCAAGAAGGTCATCGCCGGCTCCGCGATCGCCATGGCAATCGTCGGCATCCCCGCCTACGCCCTGATCGCCACCGGTGAGATGGGCCTGGCTATCCTGGGCGCCTGCATCATGGCAGTGGTCTTCGCAGGCCACACCGCCGTGATCCACATCCTGATCGTTGAACTGTTCCCCACCCGGGTCCGGTACTCCGCCTACGGCCTGGGCTACAACATCTCCTCGGCACTCTTCGGTGGCACCGCCCCGCTGCTGATGACCTGGCTCATTTCCTCCACCGGCAACATCTACATGCCCGCTTTCTACGCCGTGATCACGGCACTGGGCACCCTCGCCGCCGTCAGCACGGTCAAGGACCGGGCGCACCTGCCCCTCCGCGACGCCTAAACCACCACCCATCCGAACAGCAGTGCACTGCCCCCACCGGCAGTGCACTGCACCAATTGCGGGGCATCAACTGCGCTGCATCCTCAGGAGACTTCCATGCCTTTTTCAGATTATTCAACTGCCCTCGTCACGGGCGCGTCCACCGGCATGGGCGCCGCGATCGCCGGGCGCCTCGCCAAGCGGGGACTCACGGTCCACGCCCTCGCCCGCAACGAGGAGCGCCTCAACGAACTGGCAGACAAGACCGGCGCGGTTCCCCACGTCGTCGACCTGACCGACACCGCAGCGCTGGCTGCCGCCGTCGGCGATCTTGAAGTGGATGTCCTGGTGAACTGCGCCGGGGTGTCCCGGCCTGGAAACATCCTGGACTCCAGCGAGAGCGACATCGACGAACTCGTGGACGTCAACCTGCGCGGGCTGCTCCAGCTGACCAGGCTGGTGCTTCCGGGCATGGTGGAGCGGGACCGCGGACACGTCATCAACATCAGCTCCATCGCCGGGGTCTACAACTTCTACGGCCACACGGTCTACCACGCGACCAAGGCGGCAGTGCACCAGGTCTCCCGGCAGCTGCGCAACGACACGGTGGGCAAGCGCATCCGTGTCACCGAAATCTGCCCCGGACGCGTCGAAACGGAGATCTTCGGCCGCAACATGGGCGGTACTCCCGAGGCCATGGAGGAGGCGTGGAAGACGTACTACGAGGGCTACGAATCGCTGACCACGGACGACATCGTCAACGCGATGGACTACGCGATCGAAACACCCCGCCACGTGAACGTGGGCATGCTCGAACTCATGCCCACCTTCCAGGTCCCCGGCGGCCTCACTTTCGACCGCCGCTAGCCGCACGCCACCCACCACACCCCACGATTGATAGGTTCTTCGATGCAAACAGTCCGTACCGTCAGTTTCCCCGACCGGCAACTGCTCGCCGATCTCTCACCCCTTCCCGAAGGGCTGAGGGGAGTGGTCTGGGACCTGAAGGCGGATCCCGACGGCGGGACGCTCAGTGAGATCGACGGCGTCATCCTCCCGTACATCGACGCCTGCGCCGTGCTGGGCTCCCTTGCGCGCGTCCCGAACCTGAAGTACGTGCAGACGCAGTCCACCGGATACGACGGCGTGATCGAGGCCGCCGGTCCGGCGGCCGGCGTGGCCAGCGCTTCCGGCGTCCACGCCGCCGCGACCGCGGAACTGGCCGTCGGGCTGATCCTGGCGAAACTGCGGGGCATCGACCAGGCCGTCCGCGATTCGCAGTACGGGCTGTGGCGGCCGGAGCGGCGCCAGTCCCTGGCGGACCGGCGGGTACTGCTCGTGGGAGTCGGCGGGATCGGGCATGAAATAGCCCGCCGCCTGGAGCCCTTCGAGGTCACGGTCACCCGGGTGGGGAGTGCTGCCCGCACCGACGAATACGGCGAGGTTCACGCGTCCGCGGACCTGCCCGCGCTCGCCGCCACGCACGACATCCTCGTTTCCGTGCTGCCCCTGAACCAGCAGACCCACCAGCTGATCGGCGAGGAGGTCCTCGCCGCCCTCCCGGACGGTGCCCTGGTGGTGAACGTGGGCCGCGGCTCCGTGGTGGACACGGCTGCCCTGACCAAGGAAGTTCTGTCCGGCCGCCTGCAGTGCGCGCTCGACGTCGTTGATCCCGAGCCGCTGCCTCAGGACCACCCGCTGTGGTCCACTCCGAACGCACTGATCACCCCTCACATCGGCGGCAACGCATCGGCGTTCCAGCCCAGGATCCTCAGGCTCCTGCGGAAGCAGCTCGAAGCCCTCGCAGCGGGACAGGCTCCCGCCAACCTGGTGCAGAAAGGCCCCTTCGCATGAGTGCACTTTTTGACCTGACCGGGCGTGTTGCCCTGGTGACCGGTTCGAGCCGGGGGATCGGCAATGCGCTGGCGCGGGCGCTGGCGGACGCCGGCGCGTCGGTGGTGCTGAACGGCATCAATACTGAGCGGCTGAAGGCGGCTGAGGCTGCGATGGCGGCCGGGTACCCGCCGGGGCGGGTGCACAGTTGCGCGTTCGATGTCACGAGCGATACTGAGGCTGCGCGGGGTGTTGCGTGGGTGGAGGAGAACGTGGGGCCGCTGGAGATCCTGGTGAACAATGCGGGGATCCAGCACCGGGTGCCGATGCTGGATTTGGACGTGGCGGACTGGGNGTGGGTGGAGGAGAACGTGGGGCCGCTGGAGATCCTGGTGAACAATGCGGGGATCCAGCACCGGGTGCCGATGCTGGATTTGGACGTGGCGGACTGGGAGCGGGTGATTTCCACGGACCTGACCAGCGCGTTTTTGGTGGGGCGTGAGGCGGCGCGGGTCATGATCCCGCGCGGCCGGGGGAAGATCATCAATATCTGTTCGGTGCAGACCGATCTCGCCCGCCCGACCATCGCCCCGTATATCGCGGCGAAGGGCGGGCTGCGGAACCTGACCCGGGCGATGACCGCGGAGTGGGCCGGGTCCGGGCTGCAGATCAACGGGATCGCCCCAGGGTACATCCATACCGAGATGACGCAGAACCTGGTGGATGACGAGGACTTCAACGCCTGGATCCTGGGCCGGACCCCGGCGCACCGGTGGGGGACCGTGCAGGATCTGGCCGGTCCCGCGGTGTGGCTGGCCTCGGACGGGTCGGACTTCGTGAACGGGCAGACCATCTTCATCGACGGCGGAATGACGGTGGTGGTCTGATGGGNGGCCGGTCCCGCGGTGTGGCTGGCCTCGGACGGGTCGGACTTCGTGAACGGGCAGACCATCTTCATCGACGGCGGAATGACGGTGGTGGTCTGATGGGTGCGAACACAGTCCTGCCCGAATCCGGCCCGGCCGTGGTGGCGCACGCCGCCGGCGACCTCCGCATCGAAGACGTGCCCGTTTCGGCGCCCGGTGCCGACGAGGCGGTCGTCGAAGTCCGCTATGGCGGTATCTGCGGTTCGGACCTGCACTACTGGCTGCACGGCGCCGCCGGCGAATCCATCCTCCGCGCACCCCTGGTGCTCGGGCACGAAATTTCCGGGACCGTGATTCGTGCCGCGGCAGACGGCACCGGGCCGGTGGCCGGCACCCCGGTTGCCGTCCACCCGGCCACGCCCGGCCCCGGTGCGGCGCGGTATCCGGCGGACCGGCCCAACCTCTCACCCGGGTGCACGTATCTGGGCAGCGCCGCCCGCTACCCTGGGCAGCGCCGCCCGCTACCCGCACACCGACGGCGCGTTCAGCCGTTACGTGAACCTGCCGGCGCGGATGCTGCGCGCGCTGCCGGAAGGCCTCAGCCTGCGCACRGCGGCGCTGATCGAGCCCGCCTCCGTGGCCTGGCACGCGGTGTCCCGTGCCGGGGACGTCAGCGGAAAGACCGCCCTGGTGATCGGCAGCGGCCCCATCGGCGCGCTGGCCGTGGCCGTCCTCAAGCGCGCCGGCGCAGGCCGGATCGTCGCCGTGGACATGCACGCCAGGCCGCTGGAAATCGCCGCGGCCGTGGGAGCGGACGAAGTGCTCGCCGCCTCCGACGCGGAAGCGATCGCCGCCGTCGAGGCCGACGTCGTGATTGAATCCTCCGGCAACCACCACGGACTGGCCTCCGCCATCCAGGGCGCCGCCCGCGGCGGCACCGTCGTGATGGTCGGCCTGCTGCCCACCGGCCCGCAGCCGGTCCTGATCTCGCTGGCCATCACCCGCGAACTGGAGCTCAAGGGTTCCTTCCGCTTCAACGACGAGATCGACGACGTCATCGCGGCCCTCGCCGACGGCACCCTGTTTGTGGACCCTGTGATGAAGCCGCCATCACTGGCCCAGTGGTTCATGGCCTCGAAGGCGATCAGNCATCACCCGCGAACTGGAGCTCAAGGGTTCCTTCCGCTTCAACGACGAGATCGACGACGTCATCGCGGCCCTCGCCGACGGCACCCTGTTTGTGGACCCTGTGATCACCCACGAGTACCCCGTGGGGGCAGCCCTGGAGGCCTTCGGCGTTGCCCGGAACTCCGCGGAATCCGGCAAGGTGCTCCTGAGCTTCGGGGCCGTCAGTTGAACGACTCCACCCCGTAAACCGGAATGCGGCAGGCTGGTGACCAGGCCTAAGCCGGGCCGCGCAGGCGTTCCATTTCGCGGCGGTCTTTCTTCGTGGGCCGGCCGGTTCCGCGGTCGCGCTGCGGAAGACCGAGCGCGGGCGCCTCGGGCCGCGGCGGGGTGTGGTCGGTGAAGCAGTGCGCGGCTGCCTCGGCGCCCACCCGCTTGGCGATCAGCCGCCGGACTTCGAGGATCCGTTCATATCCCGGCTGGCGGACCCGGACGGTGTCGCCCGGCACCACGGACTGCGACGCCTTGGCCGGGTTTCCGTTCAGCCGGACGTGCCCGCCGCGGCAGGCGGCCGTGGCAGCCGAGCGGGTCTTATAGGCGCGGACGGCCCACAGCCAGGCATCAAGGCGGACTGTGGCGGGGGCGGACGGAAGGCTGCTCATGGCTGCTGCCACTATAGCGGGCCACCCGGCCGTCAACCGTCGTTGGGGACCGGTCCCCGGGCAAGCACCTAGCCTTCGCAGTCCTTGCAGTACTTCTTGCCGTCCTTCTCGCGGGCCAGCTGGCTGCGGTGGTGGACCAGGAAGCAGGACATGCAGGTGAACTCGTCCTTCTGGACGGGGATGATCTGCACGAGGAGTTCCTCGTGGGACAGGTCCGCTCCCGGGAGCTCGAAGGAGTCGGCCAGGTCGGACTCGTCAACGTCGATCTGGGACGTTGATGCGGCAGAACGTTCGGGCTTGAGGACGTCGGTCGTGGCGTTTGCCTCGTCCTCGGTGCTCACCCGGGGTGCGTCATAGTCGGTTGCCATGTGCCGGTCTCTCCTTGGAGAAGACGAAGACGGAGTCTGCTCACCGTCTGAAGGAAAAACATCTTAGCCACTCCTGCGGAAACTTGAAAGGTCAGCCGTGTACCCGCTGGCGGTAGGCCCGCGGGGTTTCGCCGGCGTCGTTGAGGAAGTGCCGGTTGAAGTTGGACAGGTTCGAGAAACCCACCTCGTAGCAGATCTCGGAGATGGCTTTGTCGCTGTGCTCGAGCAGGCGGCGGGCATGGGCGAGCCGAAGCTTGCGGACCAGGTCACTGAAGTTCTGGCCGGTGGCGCGCTTGAAGTACTTCGAGAACGTCGGTTCCGGCATGCCGACCAGTGCCGCGGCCTCGGACATCTTGACGGTGCCGGCGTGGTTGCCGAAAACGTACTCCAGAACGATATCCACGACGGCGGCGGCCTGGCTGTCCAGCTGGGGCCTGAACCATTCGTCGGCGAGGTAACGCCGTTCCTCCTGCGGGGCGCGGGCAAGGACCGCAAAGAGTTCCAGCAAGTGGCGGAACCGCTCCAGGCCGGTGGCGGAACCCATCGCTTCGATGGCTGCGGCCGCGGTCTCCGCTGAACGCCCGAGGAATTCTATGCCCCGTGCCGACTGCTCCAGAAGCGGCCTTACCTCGGCCATTTCGGGGACCAGGGCTGCCGTCTGCTCAACCCACTTGGCGTCGAACTGGATGACGGCGTCACGGTTCTCCAGCACTTCGCCGGGCTCCAGATCGCTGACCCAGTCGTGCGGCAGCCCGGACCCGACAAGGGAGACGTGGCCGGCCTCGAACGTGCCGATGTGGTCTCCGACGATGAACTTTCCGGTGCCCTTCCGGATGAGGTGGATCTCGTACTCGGGATGGTAGTTCCACCGCGCCACGGGGCTGGGGTAGTCGTGCTGGTGCCACCGGACCGAGTGGTTCGGGTCGGGCGGGATGACTTCCCGGTTGGCCCGCATCCCCAGCAGCCGTTCGGCGAGCCTTGCCGTTGCTCCGTCTGCTCCGTCCGTGAGGTCCGCGACGCTCATAGTGGTTCTCCACGTTTTGGGTTTATGAAAAATGGAAGCATCTTGAATGCCTTCCCCCAGATTATCGCCTCCCTGAGGGACCGGCGCGGAAAATTAGTATCAGAAACTGGCAACCACGGCGCTAGTTGTGCCCTATCCCACAGCCCTATCGTTGAGGAACAACAGCGGGGCACCCCCGGATTTCCCGGCCACTAGCCCCGTCCGGTCCGGTACATCGACATGGCAGTCGAGTGCGGTGACCGCGCACCCCTGAAGAACAAAGGAGTCCTTAATGCGCTCAAAAATGCGTGCTGCGACCCTCGCCGTCGGCGCTTTGTGCGTCGCACTCAGTGCCTCGGCCTGTGCAGGTGCCGGCGGAGGCAATTCCGCTGGCGACCCGAACAGCATCAATGTCCTGATGGTGAACAACCCTCAGATGGAGGACCTGCAGCGGCTCACCGCGGAGAATTTCACCAAGGAAACCGGCGTCAAGGTCAATTACACGATCCTGCCGGAGAACGACGTCCGGGCCAAGATCAGCCAGGAGTTCTCCAGCCAGGCCGGACAGTACGACGTCGCGTCGCTGTCCAACTACGAGATCCCGTTCTACTCCGCCAACGGCTGGCTCGCTCCACTGGACAAGGTGGCCGCGGACCCGGCCTTCGAACAGGACGACATCCTGCCCGCCTACACGGCGTCCCTGACGGGCGAGGACGGGAAACTCTACGGCGAACCGTTC
Source organism: Arthrobacter sp. Leaf337 (assembly GCF_001423745.1). Taxonomy (GTDB): domain Bacteria; phylum Actinomycetota; class Actinomycetes; order Actinomycetales; family Micrococcaceae; genus Arthrobacter. Next base: position 189,321 of record NZ_LMPC01000031.1, on the reverse strand, counting down.
TACGGCGAATCGTCCTTCCTGATGTACCGGAAAGACATCCTGGACGCCAAGGGCCTGACCATGCCGGAGAAGCCCACCTGGGATGAGGTCGCGGACCTAGCGGCGAAGGTGGACGGCGCCGCTCCGGGAATGAAGGGTATCTGCCTGCGCGGCCAGCCCGGCTGGGGCCAGGTCTTCGCGCCGCTGACCACCGTGGTGAACACCTTCGGCGGCACCTGGTTCGACAAGGACTGGAACGCCCAGGTCAACTCCCCGGAATTCACCCAGGCCGTCGAGTTCTACACCAAACTGGTCCGTGAGCACGGTGAATTGGGCGCCGCCCAGGCCGGCTTCACCGAGTGCCTGAACAACATGAGCCAAAGCAAAGTGGCCATGTGGTACGACGCCACCTCGGCTGCCGGAGCCCTGGAAGCCGAGGCATCCCCGGTGAAGGGCAAGATCGGCTACGCCCAGGCTCCGATCAAGGAAACCAAGTCCTCCGGCTGGTTATGGACCTGGTCCTGGGCCATGCAGGCTGCCTCAAAGAAGCAGGACGCCGCCGGGAAGTTCATCGCCTGGGCCAGCTCGAAGGAATACGAGGAACTTGTCGCCGCCAAGCTCGGCTGGGCGAAGGTTCCCTCCGGCAAGCGCATCTCCACCTACGAGAACGCCGAGTTCCAGAAGGCCGCCCCGTTCTTCGAAGCAGAGCGCTTCGCCATCGAGAACGCGGACCCGAAGAACCCCGGCGCGCAGGAACGCCCGGCCGTCGGTATCCAGTTCGTCGGCATTCCCGAGTTCGCCGCCCTCGGCACCAACGTGTCCCAAGGAGTCAGCTCCGCCATCGCCGGCCAGGGTTCCGTGGCTGATGCGCTGGCCAAGGGCCAGGAAGCCGCCCAAAAAGTCGGCAATAAGTACAAGTAGCAACAACCCAACAGCAGGAGAACATCATGACTACCGCAACGGCGCGTATCTCCCGATCGGGACGCAGCGCAGCCACCCCCTCCAAGAACGCCAAATCACGTGAGCGTGCGCTGGCCTGGGCACGGCGCGCGCCGCTGCTGCCGGCCCTGATCTTCCTTATCGTCGTCACCCAGCTTCCGTTCGTGGTGACGCTGATCATCTCGCTCCTGAACTGGAACAGCCTCAGCCCTGACAAGACCGCCTTCGCCGGCTTTGAAAACTACGTCACGGTCCTCACGGATCCCGACCTGCGCCAGGCAATCTTCACCACCATCCTCCTCACCGTCTCCGTGGTCCTCGTGAGCCTGCTCGTGGGACTGGGCCTGGCCCTGCTGCTGGATAAGAAGTTCATCGGCCGCGGACTGGCACGCACCCTGCTGATCGCCCCGTTCCTGGTGGTGCCGGTAGCCGCGGCGCTGATCTGGAAGCACGCCCTGCTCAACCCCACCTACGGGTTGATCAACGGCATCCTGACCTGGGTCTGGTCCCTCTTCGGCAGCGCCACTGCGCCCCAGCTGGACCTTCTCTCCCAGGCACCCATGATGGCCGTCATCGTCTCGCTGGTGTGGCAGTGGACGCCGTTCATGATGCTCATCCTGCTGGCCGGCCTGCAGTCACGTCCCATGGACACCGTGGAAGCAGCCCAGATGGACGGCGCCACCCCATGGGCCATCTTCCGGCACCTCACGCTGCCGCACCTGCGCCAGTACCTGGAGCTGGGCGGCCTGCTCGGGGCGATCTACATAGTGCAGAACTTCGACGCCGTCTTCACCCTCACCGCGGGCGGACTCGGCACGGCCAACCTGCCCTACGCGATCTACCAGACGTTCTACTTCGCCAACGAATACGGCCTGGCATCCGCCGCCGGCGTCGTGGTGGTCATCGGCACCATCATCGTGGCCACTTTCGCACTCCGCACCGTCTTTTCACTCTTCAAGAAGGAGGCAGCACGATGAGCACCCTCACCCCCGCCGCGCCCCGCGAAACCTCCGCCGGCCCCACCGCCCTGAACACCGGCAGCCGCAAACGTGGCAAGACCCGCATGGATCCCACCCGCAACAACACCGCGGCCGGCCTCGCGGCCTGGCTGCTCGCCCTGCTCTTCGCAGCCCCGGTCGTGTGGATGATCCTGACCTCCTTCCACTCCGAAACCGATGCAGCAACGAACCCGCCGTCCATTGCCGCCAATCTCACCCTGGATGCGTACCGGGAATTTTTCGGGGAAACGTCCGGCGTCAGCCCGTGGCCGGCCCTGATCAACTCAGCCACTGCCTCGATCCTGTCCACGGTCCTCGTCCTGGTCCTGGCCATCCCTGCGGCCTACGCACTGTCCATCCGGCCGGTGAAGAAGTGGACGGACGTGATGTTCTTCTTCCTCTCCACGAAGATGATGCCCGTGGTGGCTGCAATCCTGCCCCTCTACCTGTTCGCCAGAACCGTCGGAGCCCTGGACAACATCTGGTTCCTGATCCTGATGTACACCTCCATGAACCTCCCCATCGCGGTCTGGATGATGCGGTCATTCCTCGCGGAAGTACCGGTCGAGATGCTGGAGGCGGCCCAGATTGACGGCGCCAACCTGCTCCTGACCCTCCGGAAGATCATCGCCCCCGTGGCCATGCCCGGCATCGCTGCCACCGCCCTGATCTGCTTCATCTTCAGCTGGAACGAACTGCTCCTGGCCCGGGTCCTCACCGGCGTGGTGGCAGGCACCGCCCCGGTCTTCCTGACCGGCTTCGTCTCAGGCCAGGGCCTCTTCCTAGCCAAGGTCTGCGCCGCCGCCGTCGTGATCTCCTTGCCGGTGCTCTTCGCCGGCTTTGCCGCCCAGGACAAGCTCGTCCAGGGACTCTCGCTCGGCGCCGTCAAGTAACCAGCCCGTCAAGTAACGCCGTCCCCTTTCGATTCCCAGAGGAGTACTTCGATGACAACATCAACCACCCAGAACCCGGCCCTCGGACGGCCGGAGCTGCCCGCGACGATGCGCGCCGCCATCCTGAAGCGCCAGGGCGACATGGCGATGGAATCGCTGCCCGTCCCGCAGCTCGACGCCGACCAGGTGCTGGTCCAGGTCGCCGCCGTCGGCGTCTGCGGCAGCGACGTCCACTACTACGAGCACGGCCGGATCGGCGACTACGTGGTGGACCACCCGCTGATCCTGGGCCACGAACTCTCCGGCCGGATCGCCGCCGTCGGAAGCGCCGTGGACCCTGCCCGCATCGGCCAGCGGGTCGCCGTCGAACCCCAGCGCCCCTGCCGCAAATGCAAGCAGTGCAAAGCCGGCCGCTACAACCTGTGCCCGGACATCGAGTTCTACGCCACCCCGCCGATCGACGGCGCGTTCGCCGAATACGTGACCATCCAGAGCGACTTTGCCTACGACATCCCGGACACCGTCAGCGACGAGGCCGCAGCCCTGATCGAGCCCCTCTCGGTAGGGCTCTGGGCCTGCGAACGTGCCGGGATCAAGCCGGGCAGCCGGGTCCTGATCGCCGGTGCAGGTCCGATCGGCATCATCGCCGCCCAGGCCGCCCGTGCGTTCGGCGCCACCGAAATCTATATCAGCGACATCGCCGAAGACCGGCTCGCGTTTGCCTTGGAACACGGGGCAACCCACGCGCTGAACGCGAAGACGGACAGTGTGGAAGGGCTCGACGTCGATGCGTTCATCGACGCTTCCGGCGCACCGCAGGCGGTCCGTTCCGGCATCAAGGCAGTGGGACCGGCCGGGAAGGTGATTCTGGTCGGGCTGGGGGCGGACGACGTCGAACTCCCCGTTTCGTACATCCAGAACCGGGAGATCTGGCTATCCGGAGTGTTCCGCTACACCAACACCTGGCCGCTGGCCATCCAGCTGATCGCCGACGGAAAAGTGGACCTGGACATCCTGGTCACCGGCAGGTTCGCCCTCGCAGACTCCGAGGAAGCGCTCAAAGCCGGCAAGCAGCCCGGACAGCTCAAAGCCGTGGTCTACCCGGGCCGCTGACCATGATCACCGTCATCGGCGAATCCCTTGTGGACATCATCACCGACCCGCGCCGGCCGCAGGAAGTCCAGGCACACGCCGGTGGCAGCCCCCTCAACGTGGCGGTGGGGGCTGCCCGCCTGGGCCTGGCGGCGAACCTCGTAACGCACTACGCAGATGACCGCTACGGGCTCATGATCGAAGAGCACCTGCTGGCCAACGGCGTCACGGTGCTCAGGGGCGGCAGCGCGCCCACGTCCACGGCAACTGCAACGCTCAATCCCGACGGCGCCGCCACCTACGCGTTCGACATCGGCTGGGACATCAACGGGGCATCGCTTCCTGCCCTGGCCGCCGTCGAAGGGTCCGTGCACGTCCATACGGGTTCGATCGCTGCCGTGCTGGCGCCGGGAGACCAGGCAACGCTTGCTCTCGTGAAGGCGGCCCGGCAGCATGCGACCATCAGTTACGACCCGAACTGCCGGCCGGGGATCAGCCCGGATGCGGCCGCGGCACGCTCGCAGGCCGAACTCTTCGTGGCAGCCAGCGACGTGGTCAAGGCCAGCGATGAGGACCTGGCCTGGCTCTACCCGGACAGGTCGCCGGAGGAGAGCCTGCTCGCGTGGCTCGATCTCGGACCGTCCATTGCGGCTCTGACGCGCGGCGCGGACGGGCCGGTACTCCTCACACGCCAACTACGGGTGGAGCTGGCCGCCGAAGCCGTCACCGTGGCGGACACCGTCGGGGCGGGGGACTCGTTCATGGCGGGCCTGATCTCCGGGCTCGCGCAACTGGACGCGCTTGGCGCGCCCGCACGATCGCGCCTGCGGGACATCACGGAGGGTGAACTGCACGCCCTGGCCGCGTACGCGAACAGGGCCGCGGCCATCACGTGCTCCCGGCCAGGCGCCAACCCGCCCACGTCAGCCGAACTGGGGTCCTTGACCGGCTCCCTCACCGCATCGGAAGGTTAGACAATGCCTGCACTCGAGCCCAGCGTACTTTCCGGATTGTCCGGTTCCCTGGCGGTACCCTCCTACGACCGCACCGGCCTGACAGCAGGGATCGTCCACTTCGGCGTGGGCGGGTTCCACCGCGCCCACCAGGCCATGTACCTGGACCGGCTGATGAACGCCGGGCAGGCTCACGACTGGGCCGTCTGCGGCGTCGGCGTCCTGCCCGGCGATGCCCGCATGAAGCAGGTCATGGACGCCCAGGACTGCCTTTACACCCTGGTGGTGAAGAACCCGGACGGAACCCGGGAAGGACGGGTCATCGGGTCCATCATCGAGTACCTCTTCGCCCCGGAGGACCCCGAAACCGTCATTGAGAAGATGGCATCCGAGGCGATCCGGATCGTCTCGCTCACGGTTACCGAGGGCGGCTACAACTTCCACCACGTCACCGGCGAGTTCGATGCCGGCAATCCGGACGTGGTCCACGACCTCCAGCCCGGTGCCGCGCCGCGGACAACTTTCGGCCTGGTCACCGAAGCACTCGCCAGGCGCCGGGCGCGCGGGCTTGCCCCTTTCACCGTGATGTCCTGCGACAACATCCAGGGCAACGGCGACGTGGCCCGGAAAATGTTCACCGCATTCGCAAACCTCAAGGACCCTCAACTCGGGGCCTGGGTGGAGGGCAATGTCCCCTTCCCCAACAGCATGGTGGACCGGATCACCCCGGTGACCACCGACGTCGACCGCGCCGCGATTGCCGAAGAACTCGGCGTCGAGGATGCCTGGCCGGTGGTGTGCGAACCGTTCGAGCAATGGGTCCTCGAAGACCACTTCAGCCTCGGCCGGCCTCCCTTCGAGGATGCCGGCGTCCAGCTGGTGGAAGACGTGGAACCGTATGAGCTGATGAAGCTGCGCCTGCTCAACGCCAGCCACCAGGGCATGTGCTACTTCGGCTACCTCGCCGGCTACCGCTACGCCCACGAGGTGGCCCAGGACGGTTTGTTCGCACAGTTCCTGCTCGACTACATGGACAAGGAAGCCACGCCGACGCTGCACCCGGTACCTGGCATTGACCTCGGAGCCTACAAGCGGACCCTGATCGAGCGGTTCTCCAACGAGCACGTCCGCGACACCCTGGCCCGGCTATGCGCTGAAAGCTCGGACCGGATTCCCAAATGGCTGGTTCCGGTCATCCGCATCAACCTCGAACATGGAGGCGAGATCGCCCGGTCCGCGGCGATAGTAGCCAGCTGGGCACGGTACGACGAAGGCACCGACGAGCAGGGAAACCCCATCGACGTCGTCGACCGGCTCAAGGAACCACTGATGGCAGCCGCCGCCCGGCAGCACGAGGAACCGCTCGCCTTCATCTCCAACCGCGAGGTCTTCGGGGACCTGATCGACAACCCCGTCTTCGTGGCGGCGTACACCCGGGCGTTGAATGACCTCCACCGCGTCGGGGCCCGCGCTGCCCTGGAAGCACTGGCTTCCCGGTCGTAGGCAAACGCAAGCGGACGACGCCGGGAGGTTCCGGCGTCGTCCGCTTCTGTTTTGCTTCGGTTCAGCGGCCTATTCCTTGAAGGCGTCCTTGACCTTCTCGCCGGCCTGCTTCAAATCCGCTTTGGACTGGTCAGCCTGGCCTTCGGCCTTCAGGCCCGGATCGTTGGTGGCCTCTCCGGCCGCTTCCTTGCCCTTGCCGCCAACCTTCTCGGCAGCATTTTCGATCTTGTCTCCCAGACCCATGGTGGTACTCCCTCCGGTTTGGTTGCCGCCGGCCGTCCGCCGGTTGCTCACAATTTCATCGTAAACCCGATCCCTGCCCGATAGTAAGTATGCTGACTGAATTTCTGGCGGCACCGCCAATGCAGCCTGGTCGCAACCTTTGAAGTCCTAACATGGGGGCACACCCCAACAACGGCACAACGAAGGGATACCCGAATGACGAGGCTTTTGATTATTGGCCCGCCCGGTTCCGGCAAGGGCACGCAGGCGGGGCGCATTTCGGACCGCCTTGGCGTCGTTGCGATCTCCACAGGTGACATCTTCCGTGCCCATGTGAGGGGCGGGACACCGCTTGGCATCGAGGCCACGAAGTACATGGACGCGGGGGATTTTGTGCCCGACAGCGTCACCAATGAGATGGTGCGCAGCCGGCTCAGCCAGGACGACGTCGACAACGGCTTCCTGCTGGACGGCTACCCGCGCACCGCAGCGCAGATCGACTACCTGGACGGCGTCCTGGCCGCACGCGAGCTGAGCCTTGACCTCGTTCTGCAACTGACGGCGGACGACGAGGAACTGGTAACGCGACTCCTGGGCCGCGCCCGGGTAACCGGCCGTAGCGATGACAACGAAGACGTTATCCGCCACCGGCTGGACCTCTACCACGAGCAGACCGAGGCGGTGGTGGCCACGTATGCGAAGCGCACCATCCTGACGCGGGTGGACGGCATCGGCGCCATCGATGACGTTACCGACAGGGTAATGGATGCCATCGACCGCCCCGGTCCGGCCAGCTAAATAGCTACGGGCGCAGTCCTGCGGCCCGCCAGCCAGATCGCTGCGGTGTTGGTGGCCACGATCAACGCCATGCCCAGCCATTCGTGGAGAACCAGGATCTGCCCCAGCACCACGGTTCCGGAGAGTGCGGCGAGGATGGGGTTGATGCTCATGAACACGCTGAAGAATCCGGCGGGCACGTGGCGGAGTGCAATGAGGTCGGCGGCGTAGGGAATGACTGAGCAAAGAAGACCGGCACTGACGGCGTACAGCAGAGCCGGCCCGGCGAGCATCCCTTGCATGACGAGGTAGGCGGCCACCGGCAGGTAGAACACGAGGGAAACCAGGGTGGCCGCGGCCGGGGCCTGCAGTCCGGGCAGCCGCTGGCCGGCGACGCGGTTCAGGACGATGTACGCGGCCCAGCACGCGGCTCCCGTCATAGCGATGGCTATGCCGGCAAAGTCGCTGGTGGGCCCCGGCATGACGAGGATGAAGACTCCCAGTCCTGCGCTCAGCCCGCACAACAAATCCCGCCGCGCCCTTGATCCGAGGAGGGCAACCGCCAGCGGACCCAGGAATTCCAGGGTGACGGCAAGGCCCAGCCCGATCCGTTCGATGGCCACGTAGAGGCAGATGTTCATCAATGCGGTAGCGGCCCCCAGCAGCAGGACCGGCCACCACTGCCGCCACGTGAACCGATGGAAGGGAGGGCGGGCAACAGGGAGGAGCACGGCGGCGGCGACCAGCTGCCGTACAGCCACCACCCCTGCCGGCCCGATCATCGGAAAGGCGTGGGCGCCGATCCCCGCGCCCACCTGGTTGCTGACACCGCTACCGGTCATGGTCAGGACACCGCGAACCACCGACGACTCGCGGGCCGGCTCCGCGCCCTGCACTGAATAAGCTTCCATAGCCCAAAGTGTCCGGCCAAAACCGTGCGCCGAAAAATGTGCTCAACGATGGTTCTATACGATGACCGTATGAATGTTGAGCTGCGGTACCTCCGGGCGCTGGTGGCCGTGGTGGACTCCCAGACTTTCACCGACGCCGCCATCGCACTCGGGACATCCCAGGCCGCCATCTCGCGGTCTGTCGCGGCGCTGGAGCGGGCCCTTGGGCTGCGCATTCTGCAACGAACAACCCGCAACGTCACCCCGACGCCTGCCGGGGAACGCATCATCGAGCACGCACGGCGCGTCCTCGACGAGGTCGCGTTGCTGGAACGCGCAGCCCAGGACCACAGCGGCGAACTCAGGGTGAGTTATGCGTGGTCCGCCCTGGGCCGCCGCACCGTGGCCCTGCAGCGAAAATGGGAAGAGCTCCACCCTGCGGTGCGCCTGATCTGGGTCCAGTCGAATGCCCCGACGGGCGGCCTGGCAAATGGAGGCGTCGACATCGCCGTCGTCCGGCGTCCGCTTACCGACAACCGCTTCGCCACGACGATGATCGGCACCGAAGCGCGCTACGGTGCCCTCGCGAAGGGGGATCCGCTCGCGCGGAGGCGTTTCCTCCGCCTGTCCGATTTCGCCGGACGAACGATTGCGGTCGACCACCGGACGGGAATCACCACGGAAGACCTCTGGCTGGGCATGGACGGGCCGGCGTCGGTCCGGCTGGTCCAGGGCGTGGATGAATGGCTGACCCTCATCTCCACGGGACAGGCCGTTGGAATGTCCTCGGAGGCCACGGCGGCGCAGAATCCAAGGCCGGGAATCACCTACCGGCCGGTCCGCGATGCCCCTCCGATTTCCGTGTTCCTGGCCTCGTGGAAAGACGATCCCTCGGTTCTCGTCGCGGACTTCACCCGTCTGGCCCGGGAGGCGTTCATACCGGACCAGCCGGAACTGTAGGGAAGCGGCACCAAAAGCAAGGCGGTCGACGGCGGGAACTCCCGCCGTCGACCGCCCGGATGGACGGCGGGAAGGAACGCCGGCGCGCCCGAAAAATCACATCCCGGCACTCCGCCGAATCACAGTCAACCCTTGACGGTGTGATCTGCGTCGCGTAGATTGTTCAACAGTTCGGATTGTTCAACGATCCAACGATTACCTCTCGACCTTGCAGCCCTAACGGTAGCTGCACACCCGCCCTAATGCTCCGCTTGCGACGCTGCGAGCCGGACAGAAGAAGGCGCCCCAGCAGCATCCGCCCGCATGCGGATGACATCCGCACTTTTCATGGAGGATACACATGGCCACTCCATCAGTAATGGCCCCCGGTGACCCGAAACCCTTTGTAGGGCGCAAGGGCATGTACAAGGCATTCGCAGCCAGCCTGACTGGAACCGCGCTGGAGTTCTATGACTTCGCCGTCTACTCAGCCGCGGCCGCGATCGTTTTCCCACTGATCTTCTTCCCGGCCTCGGACCCCGTCACGGGCACCCTGCTGGCCTTCTCGACCTACGCGGTGGGCTACATTTCCCGGCCCGTCGGCGGCATTATCTTCGGGCGGTTGGGGGATGAGATCGGCCGCAAGAAAATCCTGGTCATCACGCTTATGCTCATCGGCGTCGCTACGTTCCTTATCGGCCTGCTGCCCACGTACGACAATATCGGCGTCATCGCTCCCGCCATCCTGGTCTTCCTCCGCTTCGCCCAGGGCGTCGGTGTCGGCGGCGAATGGGGTGGCGCAGTGCTGCTCTCCAGCGAATTCGGTGACCCCAACCGCCGCGGATTCTGGGCATCTGCCGCGCAGATCGGCCCTCCCGCCGGCAACCTGATGGCCAACGGTGCGCTCGCCGTCCTGACCCTGACCCTGTCAGAGCAAGCCTTCCTCGACTACGGCTGGAGGATCGCGTTCCTTATCTCGGCGCTGCTGGTGGCCTTCGGGCTCTGGATCCGGCTCAAGCTTGAGGACACCCCCATCTTCAAGGCGATGGAAGCCAGGGGAGACAAGCCCAAGGCCCCGATCCGGGAAGTCCTGACCACGCAGCGCCGGCCCCTCATCGCAGCCATGCTCAGCCGGATCGGCCCGGATGTCACCTACGCTTTGTGCACGGTTTTCACCCTCACCTACGGCATCCAGGAGCTTGGCTTCGACCGAGGCCAGGTACTTGTGGCTGTACTTATCGGGTCAGCCCTCCAGCTTTTCACCATGCCGCTTGCCGGGGCCATCTCAGACCGCATCAACCGCCGGCTGGTCTACGGCATCGCCGCAGTGGCCGCCGCGGTGTGGGCTTACCTGTTCTTCATCGTCCTCGAAGGACGGTCCCCGGTCATGCTGATCGTGGGAACGGTCCTGGGCCTGCTCTGCCACTCGTTCATGTACGGCCCGCAGGCGGCCTTCGTGGTTGAACAGTTCTCGCCGCGGCTCCGCTCCACCGGCAGTTCGCTGGCCTACACCTTCGCCGGCATCATCGGCGGCGCCATTGCACCGTTCATGTTCACCCTGCTGCTGAGCACTTTCCACAGCTGGGTCCCGGTGGCCATGTACCTCAGCGTCGCGTGCCTGCTGACCCTGGTGGGCCTGGCCCTGGGCCGGGACTCCAACGTCGCCGAGGACGAGGAATACCTTCAGTCCTCGGGCGAACCCGCTGAGGCGCTGGCCCGATGAGCCAGGCCACCGCACTCATGGCACCCTCCGACGCGCGCCTGAAGTTCCGCAACGGCCTGGTCACGCCCACCTCCGGATGGAGCGACGGCTACACCCAGGCGAACCTGATCGCGGTGACGGCCGACTACGCCGACGAATTCATTGAGTTCTGCCGGCTTAATCCCAAGGCTTGCCCCGTTATCGACATCATTCCGGCGGGACGCTACGAAAGCGTCCTCGCCGCGGGATCAGACATCCGCACTGACATCCCCTCCTACCGCGTGTGGGTGGACGGCGAACTTGCCGACGAGGTCACTGACGCAACATCGGTGTGGCGTGACGACATGGTGGGCGTCCTCATCGGCTGCAGCTTCACCTTCGAGGCCGCGCTTGCTGGTGAGGGCATCCCGCTGCGGCACACGGAAACCGGCCGCAACGTGCCCATGTACCGCACGAACATTGAGTGCACTCCGGCAGGACGGATTCACGGTCCGATGGTGGTGTCCATGCGCCCGATGCCGCCCGGGCTGGTCGAAACCGCCATCAGGGTGACGTCGGAAGTACCGAAGGTCCACGGCAGCCCGATTCACATCGGGTCCCCCGAAGACCTTGGCATCGCTGACATCAACCGCCCCGACTTCGGTGACGCGGTGGAGATCCGGCCAGGCGAAGTCCCGGTCTTCTGGGCCTGCGGCGTGACACCGCAGAGCGCCGTGATGGCGTCCAGGCCCTCCTTTGCCATCAGCCACACGCCGGGGCACATGTTCATCACCGATGTTCCGGAAAGCCGCTACCGGGAACCCGCAGGAGCGTCATCGTGAAGAAGAGACTTCTCGTGGCCGAAGCGCGGGCCGGCAGGATCAACAACCCGGCTGCGCCGCGGCGTCAGGGCGCCGGCGAAGGCCAGCCGGCCGGCAAAGCCGGAACCGGAGGGACCGGGCGGTCAGCTGCGGAACATCACAGAGCGTAGCGGCACCAAGGGCAAGCGGACGACGACGGGACTTCCCGCCGTCGTCCGCTTCCGTTGTCCTGGGTGCGGGGCCGGTGGTGAACCGGGCCTAGGACGACGGCGGCCCTTGGGACGCCCTACGGACGTTTTCGCTGTCGTCAAGCAGGACATGTACCCGTGCATGACCGACGCACCCCTGCCCATCGCGCAGCGGGACCACCGTGTTGTGACCACTCACGAGGTCGCGCTAAGGCAGCCGCGACGGGCGGAGCAGCGTCGGCCTGCCGGCGCTGCCGGGGTCGAGGGTAACGGGGCTGACCAGCACTGCCGGGCCGCGGTGCAGGATGCCGCCCGACAGCACCTGGCAGCGAACCCCGCCCCGCCCGCGCATCGCCTTGTGGGCGCCTGGCGCGAGCATCTGGTCCATCCAGGCGCAGGGATGGGCGGGCCGTCCGGCCTTCAACCGAACAACGTCCCCGCGGGATTCGAGCGCAAATTCTCCGCCCAGCAACGGTGCCAGGTCTGCACCCCTGAGGACCACATTGCGCCGCGTCAGCAGCGGGTCAAAGGGGCCTGCCCCCAACTCCGCGGCCATGGCTTCGAGCGCCTCGATGGCGAACAGGGTGACGGCGGCATCCATATGCGCAGCCTTGCCGAAGAAACGGTCGCCCACAATGCCCTTGCCCGCCACCAGTTCAACCCGCTCGGCGTCGGTGGTCGGAACGTCGGCCGCACCCTCGCGGGCGCGGCCGAAGTAGGCGTGCGCCGGGGACACCAGCAGGTGCTCTACCTCCACGTTATACCTGTAGCTTGCCGTCATGCCTCAAGATTACGCCGCAGAATCTGCCGGTTACGGCCGCCGCTATAGGCTTGACCCGTTCCCAGTCAGCCTGCGTCATCAGCCGGCCCTCCGGCAGAAAAGATTGAGGAAAGCGGTTTGGACGGAGTCCTCAAGGGTTTCTTTGTTGTCAGCGTGGTGCTGCTCATCGGCTACATCCTCGGCAGAACCAAGGCGCTGGGCCCGCAGGGGAGCAAGGTCCTGTCCACCCTGACCTTCATGGTGGGGCTGCCCTGCCTCATGTTCTCCGCCATCGCGTCCCGGCACATTTCCGACGTCCTGAGCAGCACGGGCCTGATCTCCGTCGTGACGGCAGTGGCCGTCATGCTCGTGTTCACCGTTGCGGGTGCGATTGGCCGCTGGGGTGTCCGCCGCACCACCATCGGTGCGCTGTCCGTGGGCATCGTGAATTCCACGAACCTGGGTGTTCCGTTGTCGCTCTACATCCTCGGCAGCGCCACCTACGTCACGCCCATCATGCTGTTCCAGCTGGCCATCCTGACGCCCATAGCCCTGACCGTCCTGGACCTCACGGATCCGGCGGGGAAGCACGTTTCCATCTGGCGCATCCTCTCCATTCCGTTCCGCAATCCGGTAACCGTGGCGGCCATCCTTGGCGTGATCGTCAGCGCCGCGGGGGTTGAAGTGCCCAGCCTGGTTCTGGATCCCTTGGCCCTGGTGGCCCAGTTGGCGGTTCCGCTGATGCTGATCATCTTTGGCATGTCGCTCCACGGACTCTCTGTCCGGCCCGGGCTCAGTGACCGTGTTCCCACCTCTGTGGCGGTGATCCTCAAATCCGCCATTCAACCGGCACTCGCCTGGGCGTTGGCAGCATTCGTCTTCCACCTCGACGCGTTCAGCACCTTTGTGGTCACGGCCTGCGCCATCCTTCCCACCGGGCAAAATGTGGTCCTCTACTCGGTCCGCTACGGCGCGGGTCAGGGGATCGCGCAGTCAACGGCCGTGTTCACCACGGTCCTGGCGGTCCCGCTCCTCCTGGGAGCGGCCTGGCTGTTCGGCTGACCGCAACACCCGGAAAGCGCCCGACGGCGGCACTCACTGGGGTGCCGCCGTCGTCGTCCGCTCAAGGAGGTCAGAGCCTCAGGGCGCTGGACCGCGACGTTCCGTCGTACCCGCCAGCCGGTGCCTTGAGGCCGTAAATGGTGCCGATCGTCGGTGCGACGTCAGCTGTCCGCGCCGGCTCCGAGGACACCGTTCCCGGGACCACCAGCGGGCTGCCGCCCGAGATGAAGAAGGGAATAGGCTCGGTGGCGGGATGCCCGTGGTTTCCCGGGATGGGGTTGGAAACCACATACGGGTCGGAGAAACGCCAGCCTGCGCGGCAGTACGCCACGAGGTCGCCGGCCTCGACCCCCAGACGCAGGTCCGCGGGCCTGTTGACTGACAGAACCCCATCATGTGCCGCGACCAGCTGCCCGACGGCGGCCAAACCATCCGTGCGCTCGGCTTCGGGACCGGTCCAGTAGAGCAGGTCCGCTCCGCCGTTTTGTGCAATCGTGATGTTGGACTGCAGCTCCGGCCGGGACTGCAGTATCAGGTCGACGGAAACCACGTTCGTGGGGATGGACCAGTCCATCGAGTGGTCCGCCAAGACCATCACCATGCTGGTATCCCACTTGCCGGTGCTCTTGAGGTGGTCGATGAAACGCCCCACTTGCACGTCTGTGTCGGCGAGGGCAGCTTCACGTGCAGCCCGCAGTGTGGTTCCCGTGAGATCGGAGTGCCCCACGCGGTCGATGTCGCCGAGGTTGGTGAAGACGAAGTCCGGGTCGGGTCCGCCCACCATCGCGAGCAGCGCGTCCATCGTGGCGGCGTCGGGCGCGTGACCGGTGACCGGCAGCAGTGGCTGGGGTTCCCAGCGGTAGCTGGCGCGGGTGCCGAAGATGCCGTAGAGGTACTTCTTGCTCAGCACCGAGCCGGTGGTGAGCCCGCGCTCCTGCAAACGGTCCAGGAGGGTCGGGAAGTGCAGGTCCGTGGACCGGTCGAGGTCGCGGACCACGCCCTCGGCCCGGTCGAAGATCGCGTTGGCCGGAACGCCTGAACGCTCCGGGCGCACTCCCGTCATCATCATCACGTGGTTGGGAATGGTCTCCATGACCGGAAGGGACCGCGCCGCCGGGAAGTTGGTGCTGGCTGCACGCAGGCCAGCCAGCCTGGGAGTCAGGGTGGCAGTGATCTCGTCCGGGCGGCAGCCGTCCACCACGAGCACATAGCTCCGGGTCCGTCCCGCCGCCGGCGCTGCCCACGCCGTTCCTTGCGCGGAGGAAAGGACGACGGCGGCACCTCCGGCAGCGGCGAACTTCAGGAACTGCCGTCGTCCCGGCGTCGAAGGTATGTTGCTGGCGGGCGTACGCTGCTGCGGTGATTGGCTCACTGGAGTCCTCCCTGTGCCGGCGTGACCTTGCCGGTGCCGGCTTGGACGTTGAACGATGTGGACAGCGTGGATCCTGAGCTGGCGGAGGTGCGTTCGGCGAGGACGTACCAGTCCATCCGGACTCCGGCGGCCGTCACGTCCAGGACGGAATAGCCATGTGAGTCGAAATCAAGGTATTTCACGTGCGGGTTCGCCGCCTTGATGGCGTTCTCCACGGCGACGGATCCGGTCCGGGGCGGGACGTTCAGGATGTCATCGAGGTTGTCGCTCGTGACGGACGTGCACACCAGTTCCGTGGCCACGGAATCGCCGGTGGCAGGGTAGCTGGCCGGATCGGCGGGGATGTCGCAGGCCCAGCCGGAGTGGATGTCTCCGGTGAGGAAAACCGTGTCCTTGAGGGCGTTGTCCCGCAGGTGGCGGACCACGCGGTTCCGGTCGGCCTCGTAACCGTCCCACTGGTCCACGTTGTATGGCACTCCGCTGATGCTCGTCCCGCCCATCAGCTTCTGGACCCCGGCCAGTTCCGCCGTGCTCAGGGTCGAGGGCACCCGGACGGGTGCGATCATGACCGGGTTGCCCACGAGCTTCCATTGTGGGCCCGTTGACTTGAGGTTGCCCAGCAGCCAGTCCATCTGGGCGGCGCCGGTGATCGTGCGGGCGGGGTCAGTGACCGCAGCATCCGTGCCGTTGGCCGCCTGCTGGTCCCGGTAGGAACGGAGGTCAAGCATGGACAGGCTGGCCAGCGAGCCGAAGTCCAGCCGGCGGTAAATCTGGCCGCCCGGTTCGTAGCGCACGGGCATCCATTCGGCGTAGGCCTGGCGCGCCGCGGCAAACCTCGCGCTCCACGCCCCTTCGGCGCCCTCAGTGTGGTTCTCGGCGCCGCTCTTCCAAGCGTCGTTGGCCGATTCATGGTCGTCCCAGGTCACGATGAACGGCGCGGCGGCATGCAGGGCCTGCAGGTCGGTGTCGGTCTTGTACTGCGCGTGGCGACGGCGGTAGTGGGCCAGTTGGGTCATCTCGTGCGCGGGTTCGTGTGGACGGACCAGCACGTCGCGCGCCTGGTATTCGCCCGGGCCGTATTCGTAGAGGTAGTCGCCGAGGTGGAGCACAGCGTCGAGGTCCCCGCGGGCTGCGAGGTGGCGGTAGGAGGAGAAATAGCCGGCCTGCCAGTTGGCGCAGGAAACGACACCGAACTTCAGCCGGTCCACCGGGGCGCCTGCCGCCGGTGCCGTGCGGGTGCGGCCAGCGGGTGAGATCTCCTGTCCGAAGATGAACCGGTACCAGTAGCTCGTTCCGGGGGCGAGCCGGCCCGCAATGACCTTGACGGTGTGGTCGCGGCCCGGGCCCGTGGAGGCAGTACCCCGGGCCGCCACTTTCGTAAACGCGGAATCGGCGGATACTTCCCATCGGACGGAAACGTCCGGGCCGGCACCACTGCCGGGTAGTGATTCCGGGGTGGGGGTCACGCGGGTCCACAGCAGCACACTGTCCGGCATAGGGTCTCCTGAAGCGACCCCGTAGCCAAAGACGCCGCTTTGGGAGGCTGAAAACGCTCCCGCGGGAGTGCTGGTGGCCATGGTTCCGGCCACGGCGGCCACTCCCGCTGAACGCAGAACTTGACGACGAGTAAAGGTAGTCATGCCTTCCAGTATTCCTACCCGCGAGTAGCGGATTGGGCTTTCCGGGCGCCTGTTTCCCCGTTGTTTGCCGAGTGTTTGCCCTTTGGCTGGGGTTCACCACGATGACCCCGGCCGCTACCCCAGCAGGTCGTCCTTGTAGCACCAGCGCCAGTCCTCGCCCGGCTCGATGCTCCGCATGACGGGATGTCCGGTCGCCTCGAAGTGCCTGGAGGCGTGCGTCCCGGGGGAGGAATCGCAGCACCCCACGTTTCCGCAGGTCAGGCACATCCTGAGGTGCACCGTCGTCGTGCCTTCCCGGACGCAGTCCGCGCAGGAGGCGTCGCGGGGCACAGCGGGGGAGCGGGCGGATTCAAGGTGACCGCACACCCCGCCGGGCCTGGCGATGCCCTCCCCGCCGCCCTCGCCGGAAGTGTCCAGTTCATTCAGGGAAAGGTCGAGCATCGATTCCTCGACGTCCAGCCGGTCCAGGACTTCGCTGAGGACCTCGTGGGCGTACTCGCCGCCCCGACGCAGCTCCAGCACCTTCGCGCGTTCAGCTTCCAGCATGGCAAGCCGCAGCTGGGCGTAGCGCTGGCTGGGGGTCGCTGCTTCCGACGCGGGCCGGCCGAGCCGCTCCCAGGCCGCCAGCCCGCGCTCCTGGGTCCGCCGCTTCAGCATCGCCACGACCTCCGGCGGGTCGTTGTCGGTGCGCAGTTCCTGCAGGCGGGCCACTCCGGCAGAGGTGGCGAGCTGCATCAAAGAGGCCTCGTTGAGGGCGTCCTCGCGCTGGTCCGGACCCTGCACGCGGAGCAACCGGACCAGCGCCGGCAAGGTGAAACCCTGCAGCGCCAGGGTTCCGCCCACCACCACCATCGCTGCGAGTATCAGCACGGACCGGTGTTCCAGTTCCGCGGGCAGCACCAGCACCGCGGCCAGCGTCACCACCCCGCGCATCCCGGCCCAGGACACGATCGCGGCGAACTGCCAGGGCGGTGCGGGGTCCGCCCGCCGCACGGACGGAATCAGCCGGGGCAGGTACGTTGCCGGGAACACCCACACCGGCCGGAGCACCAGCACCGCCAGCAGGATCACGGCGCAACCGGCCCAGATCCGGCCGGCGCCAAGCGAGTCGTCCTGGACGCCGTCGATGATGGTCCGGACCTGCAGCCCGATCAGCAGGAATACGGAGTTTTCCAGCAGGAACTGCACCGTGTTCCAGTTACTGCGCTGGCTCAGCCGTGCGGCGCCGTTGGGCATGGACGGCGCCTTTGTCCCCATCACGAGCCCGGTGACGACGACGGCGAGCACCCCGGAGGCGTGTATCGCCTCAGCCGGAAGGTAAGCGACAAACGGGGCAACGAGCGACGTCGAAGTGTTGATCGCGACGTTCCGGATCCTTTTACGGAGTGCGGTCAGCACGTAGGCGGCGGCCAGGCCCACCACTAATCCGCCCCCGGCGGCGAGCAGGAATCCGCCCGCGACCTCGGCGGCGGACACGGACCCCGAGATGGCGGCGATGGCAGCACGGAGGCAGACCAGGGCCGTGGCGTCGTTGACCAGGGATTCACCCTCGAGGATGGTGACAATCCGGCGCGGCATGCCCACCTTCCGTGCGATGGCCGTCGCGGCCACCGCATCAGGCGGCGCCACGACGGCGCCGAGCGCGATCGCGGCGGCCAGCGGGATCTCCGGAAACAGCCACCACACCACGAAGCCCACGGCGAGCGTTCCGAAGATGACATAGCCCACCGAGAGCAGCCCGATGGCGCGGCGGTTGGAGCCGAAATCAAAGAGCGAGGTCCGCAGCGCGGCGGCGTACAGCAGCGGCGGCAACAGCCCGACGAGGACCAGTTCCGGATTCAGTTCAATGTGCGGAACGAAGGGGAGGAACGACCCCGCGACGCCGGCCAGCACCAGCAGCAGCGGCACCGAGACGTTGAGCTTCCGGCCCAGGGCGCTCCCGGCACAGACCACCGCCACGAGAACCAACAGTCCCAGGGCGACCTCCATTGGGCCATTCTCTCAGGCACGAACAAAGGGCGGACAGCGTCCGGCCGCGACACTCACTGTTCACGGACCCGACACCGTGGGGTTCTCGCGCGTTCGTCCGCCACAGGCACTCTTTTCAGGCACCCTCGCTCACGGCCGGATCGCTTGGGCGGAATCCCGTTGAGACGCACCAAGGAGAACCTCTGTGCTCATAAAAAGCGCTGCCACCGCCCTCGTGGCACTCATGTCCCTGACCGGGTTTGCGGGCCCGTCCGCTGCCGCCAACGCAGGTGAAGACGATGCCGGACAGCAGGCATTCAGCTTCGGCGTCATCGGCGACATCCCCTACGGCGATGCCGAAATCGCCAAGTTCCCCGCCCGCATCCAGGACATCAACGCCGACAGCAGCCTCGATTTCGTCGCCCACGTGGGCGATATCAAGAACGGGTCCTCCGTTTGTTCGGATGAATACTTCGGATACATCCGCGCCGAATTCGACACCTTCGAACACCCACTGGTCTACACGCCCGGTGACAACGAGTGGGTGGACTGCCACCGTGGAAACAACGGCGCCTACAACCCGCTGGAACGGCTGGACAAGCTTCGGGAAGTCTTCTTCAACGAGCCCGGCAAGACCCTCGGGGAGACGATGCCCTTGAAGGCACGGGAAGACCTCGGGCTGCCCGAGAACGTCCGCTTCACGAAGAACCGCGTGGCGTTCTCCGTGGTCAACGTCCAGGGCAGCAACAACTCGCTCCTGCCCTGGACCGGCATCGGCGAAACCTCGGTCACGCCCGAGCAGCAGGCCGAAGTGGAGCACCGCACGCAGGCTGTCCTCGAACAGGTGCGGGACACGTTCCGGGACGCGACCCGCCGCAACGACCGTGCAGTGGTGCTCATGACCCAGGCGGACATGTTTGATCCGTCGCTGCTCGCCGCTGCCACGGCGAACCCGGACTCCGTGTCGGGCTTCCGTGAAATCGTCCGGACGATCACCGAGGAAACCAACCGTTTCGACGGCCCGGTATACCTCATCAACGGCGACAGCCACGTCTACGCCGAAAACCAGCCCCTGGCCGAAGGCTCGCCCTGGCTGACCATCTACGGCCAGGAAGCGGCGGATGACCTGCAGCGCATCACCGTGGACGGTTCAGCCAACGCCACCAACTACGTAAGGTTCACGGTGGTGGCCAACAGCGCCACCGGCCCCGCCGCCATGTCCTGGGAAAAGGTCCCCTTCAAGGAGTAGACGGGTGATAATGAAGGCCCCGGACCGGAAGGCGCCCTCATGGAAATGGCAAAGCCCACTGAGGCTGACAAAGAGCAGTTCAGGTCACTGCTGGCAGCGCTGCCGGGCATCGAGATCAAGCCGATGTTCGGGAACCTCGGCGCCTTTGTCAACGGAAACATGTTCGCGGGGCTTTACGGCTCCACCTTGGGCGTGAAGCTCACGGAGGCCGACCGCGACGAGCTGATGGCGAGCCGGGAAACCCTGCCATTCATCTCGGCCGAACGGCCCATGGGCGGCTATGCGGGGCTCCCGGTACAAGGGTCGCCAGAAGAGATCGAGCCGTGGCTGGCCCGGGCGCTGGCGCACGTCGCCGAACTGCCGCCGAAGGCACCCAAGACTGCCAAACCGAAAAAGTGACGAACGACGACGGCGGGACCTCCCGGACTGTCCGGGCTAGTGCTGGATACCGTCCCGGAGCCGCTGAACCAGGGCGTCAAGGATGGGCAGCTGGCCCTTCACCAGCTTGGTGCGCGCCTCGGACTCGCTGAACCAACGGGCGTCGTCGATCTCGGGATAGCGGTTGATGATGCCGGACCCCCTGGGCCATTCCAGTGGGAAGGTGTTGCTCACGATGCTTTCGGGCTGGAAATCCCAGCCGGCCGCGAAAGCCGTGATGACCTTGCCTGAGGGTTGCCTGAAAGCGCCCAGTTCGAAGTAGTCGGCCGGCGGTGCCGGAGTGCCCATTTCCTCGGCGAACTCGCGCCGGGCGGCCGTCAGCGCATCCTCGTCCTCGGGGTATTCACCCTTCGGGATGGACCACGCGTGCTCGTCCTTGCGGGCCCAAAAAGGTCCGCCCATATGGGCTATCCAAACCTCCAGGTGGGCTTCCGGGTTCCACCGGAAAAGCAAAATGCCTGCGCTGCGAACCGTCATGTTGCCTCCTGGTCCAAGGCTATACGTCGGCGGCGGCGAGGGTCGGCTCTCGGGTAGTGTGTGGGCATGGTGCGTGGACTTGCCGACATGGGAGCAGAAGGCGTTCTGCTGGCCGGGGCAGGGCGGGCAATCCTGCTGCAGATCGCGAACCCGGCAGTGGGCCACGGCGTTGCCGAGCACAGCAACTTTGCCGATCGTCCGCTCGAACGGCTTCGGGCCACCCTCACCTACGTGTATGCAGTGGTGTACGGGACTGAAGACCAGGTGGCAGCGGTGCGCCGCAGCGTGAACCGCGCCCACGCCCCCGTCCGCCGCAAACCTGACGCCGGCTCCGCGGGCTACAGCGCCTTCGACGCACAGTCCCAGCTTTGGGTGGTGGCAACCCTGTACGACACGGCCGTCACCATCTACGAAAAAATCTACGGTGCGCTGGACGACGAAGCCGCTGACCTCATGTACCGGGACTACGCGAGAATCGGCACCGCATTGCAGCTTCCCGCGGAGCTGTGGCCGGCTGACCGCGCGGCATTCGGCCGTTACTGGGAGGGTTGCCTGCAGGGGCTGGAGGCCGATGCCGTTGCGTCAGGCGTGGCCCGCGGCCTGCTCTATCCGACGGACCCCCGGACCTGGCAGCGTGTGGTCATGCCGCTGGCCCGCTTCATTACCGCAGGGCTTCTGCCGGACCACCTGCGGCAAGGCTTCGGGCTGCCGTGGACTGAACGTCATGGCCGCTGGTTCGACCGCACCGTGCGGTGGTCCGCGGTGGTGTATCCACGGCTGCCGCGCCGGGTCCGGCACTGGCCAAAGAACTACTGCATGGGCAGGCTCGGCGCAGCCTAGGGAAACGGGGGATCAGTGCGGAGCTTCACATCCGTAGAGCTTGTGATCGATCAGCGGGCCCATCGGTTCTTGGACAGTGCGCCCGCCGGAGGTGCCAGGTCAAGGGTCGCCGAGTTTGTGGTTTTCGGCCTCAAGCAGGGCTGGGCATGCATCTTTGGGGCCGCGCTTCTCGCCGTGCTCATGGCGGCCCGCCTTTGGTACCCGGACGACGCCGGTCTGGCCAGGAACGACTTCCTGACCCTCGCCGCCGTCGTCATCCAGATCCTGATGGTGGCCACACGGCTGGAAACTGTCCGCGAGCTGAGGGTTATTGTCCTTTTCCACATCGTGGGAACGGTGATGGAGCTGTTCAAGACCGACGTCGGATCCTGGTCCTACGAGGCCGAAGGTTTCCTCCGCATCGGGGCGGTCCCGCTCTTCAGCGGCTTTATGTACGCGGCGGTGGGTTCCTACATGGTCCGCGTCTACCGGCTCTTCGACCTGCGCTTCAGCCGGTACCCGCGGCGATGGATTACGGCGGTCATTGCCGCGGCCGTCTACGTGAACTTCTTCACCCACCACTACATCTGGGACGCCCGCTGGCTGCTGCTGGCCGCCGTCGTGACCGTCTTTGGACGGTGCGTCATGCACTTCCGCGTCTTCCGCCGGAAGTTCCGGATGCCGCTGGTCCTGGCGTTCCTCCTGGTGGCGCTGTTCATCTGGATTGCGGAGAACATCGCCACCTGGTCGGGGGCCTGGCTCTACCCCAACCAGGTGGACGGCTGGCATATGGTCTCGCCCGACAAGCTGGTTTCGTGGTTCCTGCTGATGATCATCTCAGTGGTGCTGGTGGCCTGGGTCTACAAGCCGCAGCGACCGGAAGTGGCGGAAGATGCCGGCGGTGAAACCACTCTGCCCCTGGATGCCGGCATCGGGCCAGCCTCTTCCTGACGGAGGGGGCCTACGGTCCGGCC
This sequence comes from Arthrobacter sp. Leaf337, assembly GCF_001423745.1. Taxonomy (GTDB): domain Bacteria; phylum Actinomycetota; class Actinomycetes; order Actinomycetales; family Micrococcaceae; genus Arthrobacter. Next base: position 166,687 of record NZ_LMPC01000031.1, on the reverse strand, counting down.
TTGGCAAACACCCGGCCGATGAACGCGGCCAGCGCGTCGGCGTTCGCCTGCACTTCGGCCTGTGAGGACGTTCTGCTGCTGGCCTCCACCGACAACGTCCCCTTGCGGGCCCCGACCCGGACGTGCCATTCGCCCGTCCCGTCGAACAGCTGGTAGGCGACGGCGTAGCTTGCGTCCGATGCGACGGTTATGTTCAGGGGCGAGACGGCCGGCCACTGGCGCTGGCCGCCGCCAAGGATGTTCTCCTGGATCGTCGCGCAGTCGCGGAGCGTGGCGGCTCGGGTGTCGAACGGATACGGCGGCGCCGCCGTCGAAGGCATGCTGATCACGCTCAGCTCGGTGTAGTCCATCTTGCTGGCACCTTGTATCTGCCCCTGGGCGAGGATGGAGCCTGCAAGTGACCCGTAATAGGCTGCGTCGTCGTAAGTGCATGGCGGCATGGAGCCCGGCGAAGAAGGGGCGAGAGTGACGCCGGGCACCGGGCCGATGACAGAGGCGCCGGGCAGTGCGACGGGGCTTCCGTCCGGCCCGGCGACGGCGTTGAGCAGTGCGACCAGATCGTCGGGCGTGCGGGGGTTCGGTGGCGGCGGCGGAACCGTCGGAGGCTTTGTCTCCGCCTGGTCGATGAGTTCCTTCGCCAAGGCGGCCATGGAGTCGAGGGCCGGCCTCGCATCGGCCTCGGAGTTGAGCTCGGCGGTAGCGAGACTCAGGGTGATGGACATGGTGCCTGCAAGCACCCTCAGCCCGACTGAGCCGTAGTCGCCTGGCCCCTTCGGCTTGGTGGTCTGCATCAAGCCGTGCTGTTTCTCGGCAATCGGGGGAGCCGCCAGTAACTGGACAGCGTAAGTTGAGGTCCGGCCGGACTCCGTTGACGCCATGTCAAACTGGCTGCAGCGGGCCGCCAGATCGTCCGTGTAGCCGAAATCTGCTGTGGCGATGGCATCCTTTTCCGCGCTTCGCAGTGTGATCATGATGGTGGTGGTCGGTCCCGACTGCGCGCCCGTCGGCATGGCGCCTTCGGCGAAGTTCACGCTCTTGTCCGCCCACCTGACGAACGGGTTTTGGGGGACGAACGCGATGCACTCGCCGGGTGTTGTCTCTGTGCTGACCTGGGGGAAGGATCCGCTGGCGGCTCCACTGCGCTGGCGCGCGGAGTCCTGGGCTGTGGGGACCTGCAGGTTCCGGTTCTGCGCTACTCCGTTGATGATCGCGACGAGCTCGGCGTCCGTAAAGACCGTCTCCGGCAACCCGGTTGTTTCAGGCCCGCTTGATGAGGACGCGGGCGGTGCACTAGCTGTGGCGGTTGGCGTCCCGTCCGACGGACTTGCGCCCGGCGTCCCGCCTCCGGATGAACATCCTGCCAGAGCCAGCAGGGCAGCCACGGCGCACGCGATCCAATGTCCACCTTTCGTACCCGCCCTGAAGCCACCGCCGGTTTCGGTTCCACAAACGGACATGCTCGGCCTCCTCTTCCAGAAGCCAAGGCTACGAACCAGCGGGCATACCCGCTAGGGTATTTGGGCCTCAGGTGCTGTCCGCGGGTAGTCTGTGCTGGCAATTCACGTAGGCGGCCGCATATTCGGGTGGCGGCCACTCGTGACGGGCCCGGGAGGACTCCTTAGAATCCACTCACCGGCAGGTGCCGGCAACCCGGACCGCGGAGTGGCAGCAGGCAACGGGCATGACCCCGTCCAGCAGGAATTCCTGCTCCTGCCGCAGCTAAGCGGTTCTCTCATTCGGAAGGAAGCTCGTCATGGGATTTCTCGGATTTCTCCTGCTCGGCTTGATCGCGGGGGCTATCGCAAAAGCCATACTTCCCGGCAGGCAGGGCGGTGGTTGGGTGGTAACACTGGTTCTGGGTGTGGTTGGCGCCATCCTTGGCGGATGGATCGGCTCGCTGGTCTTCGGCGGCGGACTCGCTGACTTCTTCGATCTCAGGACCTGGCTGCTGGCTATTTTGGGGGCTGTGATCGTATTGGCGATTTTCGGCGTCGTTACGCGTCGAAGCCGGGCCTGACCCCCGCGGTCCGTGAGGCCGCAAACCGAAGAAAACCGAGACAGACGACGGCGGTTCCTCCCCGCCGTCGTCCTCTCACCGACGCCTGCCGGAGGGAAACTAGACCTCCAGATAACCGCCACTGGCCCAGCGCCGCAGGGCCGCCTTCTCGGCGTCGTCGAACTCCATCAGCGCCACGCGGCAAAGCTCCTCCACGTCTTCTGTCCATGCCGCCGCCAGCCCTTCCGCCGTCGCATTTTCATTGAGCTGATAATTGACGTAGCCCAGACCTTGAATGACGAAGTTCACGGCACCGCGGGACACGGGCTGGCCGGCGGTGACACAGTCGTCCCGGACGAGCCGGGAGAGTTCGTTGCGGTTGACCGGCTGTTCGCGAAGCCTGGCCGCCATCGCCTGGAACAGTTGCCGGAACTGGGCTGCGGAGAGAGCGGGCACGTCCGTCACCCTGGTGACGCGTTCCTCGATGCCGGGCTCGACGTCGGCCTCCGCGGGCAGGTCGTCACTGGAAAACCGCTGCGCGTCCCAGACCCAGCCGCCCCGTGAGGGGGAGTACTCAACGCTGTTGCCGATCTGGGCCACCCACGTCCCGAATTTTCCGTACCCTCCCCAGTCAGTCTTCAGGGAAGGGTCCGCCGTGAGTGCGCGGTGGGCCACCATCGCCCCGACCACCGGACCCGGGGCAGCGCGAACGAAGTCGCAGACCTCCCGGACCGCGGCGGAAGCGGTTTTCGACATGGTCTTGGGCTTGGATTTGGCAGCCGGCTGGACCTGCGGCGGCTGAACAGAGGCCACGGCCCGGATGGGCTCGCCGGTGCTGCCGTTGAGTATGGCCACGAAGTCGTGGGACTCCACCACGCTGTCCGCCATCTCGCGGTAGGCGAAGGCCACGGCGCCGGCGGCGATGACCGTGGTCATCTTGTCGGCCGCCCGAAATCGCTGGATGAGCGACGTGAAATCAGCATCCGCCGAGGCGATGAAGAACTCGTCTATGCCTGCGCCGCCGGACAGTGCGTCCATCGCATCCAGCACGAGGTTGATGTCGGTGCTGGATTTCCCGCGCTGCGTCAGCGAGGGGCAGTCGATCACACGGAAACCCGCACGGGTCCAGTACGTCCGGTACTTCGAGTACACCACCGGGTTCAGGTAGCAGTTTCGGATCAGGAAGCGGCGGGAACTTTCGGCGGAGCCGCCGGCGGACAGGGCGTCCGCCCAGTGCTTGGGATCCTCGGCGAACCGCTTCGCCGCCAGGGGATCGAGGGCCAGCAGACCCGTGTACACGTTGTCGAAGTCCACAAACATGGCCGCCCGGATTCCGGGTCGTCGGGCGGGGGAGGGCGACTCTTTCATCTGCCCAGTGTGCCAGCACGCCGGTGTAGCTGGGGAGCCTGAGTCCAACGGATTCGGGCGGCATTAATGTTGTGCAATATAAACATTTGTGAATGCTTTTAAGGATCTTAACGCGGATTTGGTGCTAGTTTCATGACGCCGGGCGGGTGCGCCGACCTGGTCCCGGGTCCCGTCAGGCCACGGGCTAATCCCGTCCGCACGCCCACAAACTTCCGGGAGCAATTCATGGAACTCTCCTCCACTGCCAGCTTGGACCCCCAGGTTTCCGTCACGGCCGGAACTACTCCCGGGCTCCGCCGGTCCATGGGCCCCCGGCACCTCGTGATGATCGCCATGGGCGGCGTCATCGGGTCCGGCCTCTTCCTCAGTTCGGGCTACACGATTTCCCAGGCAGGCCCGCTTGGCGCGGTCCTCGCCTATCTCGTGGGCGCCTTCGTCGTTTATCTGGTCATGGCCTGCCTCGGCGAGCTGGCCATCGCTTATCCGGTCTCAGGTGCGTTCCACATCTACGCGGCCAGGTCCATCGGTCCTGCCACCGGCTTCACCACGGCCTGGCTGTACTGGCTGTGCTGGGCAGTGGCCCTGGGGTCGGAGTTCACCGCGGCCGGACTGCTCATGCAGCGCTGGTTCCCGGGAATTGAGGTGTGGGTGTGGTGCATCGTCTTCGCGTCCATTCTGTTTGCCCTGAACGCCGTCTCATCGCGCTTCTTCGGCGAATCCGAGTTCTGGTTTTCCATCATCAAGGTGGGCGCCATCGTTGTCCTGATTGCCTTTGGCGGGGCAGCGCTGGTCGGGTTCCACCCGCTGGCCGGAGGTTCCCACCCGTTCCTGCTCGAAAACTTCAACACGTCGGGCGGACTGTTCCCCAACGGCTTCTCCGGCGTCCTGGTGACTGCCCTGGCGGTGTTCTACGCGTTCTCCGGCTCGGAACTCATCGGCGTAGCGGCGGGCGAAACAGCCAACCCCGAGACCAGCATTCCCAAGGCCATGCGGACCACGGTGTTCCGCCTGCTGATCTTCTTCGTGGGCGCCATCGCTGTCATCGCTGCCACCATCCCGTTTGACCAGGTGGGCCTTGACGAGAGTCCCTTCGTCACAGTCTTTTCCTCCATCGGCATTCCCTACGCGGCGGACATCATGAACTTCGTCATCATCACCGCCCTGCTCTCCGCCGGCAACAGCGGCCTGTTCTCTTGCGCCAGGATGCTCTACTCCCTGTCCGAGGAAGGGCACGCGCCGAAGGCTTTCCGGAAGCTCACCAAACAGGGGATTCCCTTCATCGCTCTTTGCGTCAGCATGGTCGGCGGGCTGGCCTCGCTGATCAGCAGCGTGGTCGCTCCGGAATCGGTGTATCTCGCGCTGGTGTCTGTCGCCGGGTTCGCTGTTGTGGGAGTCTGGATGTCCATCACGGCGTCGCATTTCTTCCACAGGAGGGCCTTCGTGCGGAACGGCGGAAACATCGAAGACCTCGCCTATAAGGCCCCGCTGTTTCCGGCGGTTCCGATCCTTGCCTTCACTCTGTGCCTCGTCTCTCTGATCGGCATCGCCTTCGACCCGAACCAGGTAGCGGCCCTGTATTTCGGCATCCCCTTCGTCGCGGCCTGCTACGCGTTTTTCTACTTCAAGCACGGACGACGCCGGCAGCATGCGAGCTAGTCAGCCGCCGGTCACCGCAGCCTGCGCCGTGTGAGAATGGGCGTTGAGGTCCACCAGAGGGAGCGGTTCAGCTTGGAATTGTCGGAAGCGTCATCGCTGGGCCAGGGCCTTCGCCTTGTCCGGCTCATCATCGACCGCGAGAAGCAGGGCAGGCCACTGCTGGGCGTTTCGCAGCTCGCCGCCGAACTTGAGATGGACCAAAGCCGGGTGTCCCGGCTTACCCAGGAGCTGTGCGAACTAACCATTCTGGAGCGGGTGGAACGCGGACCGTTCCGTGCCGGTCCGGCCTTCTTCCAGCTGGCGGCCAGCCTCAATGTCGGCTGGATCGGCCAGGCGAAGAGCGAGCTGGAACTCTTCGTGGCCGAGTTCGGGCTCCGGGCCCGGCTGTCAGTCCGCGACGGTGTGCGGGTGATCCTCCTCAGGACATCGAGCAATGACGCCGTGCTGGGAAGCTTTGTGAAACCGGGCATGGTCACACCTGTCTGGTGCACGGGATCAGGCCGTGCCCTCCTCTGGGACCACAGGCCAACAGAGGTTGCGGAGCTTCTGCAGGGTGTGGATTTCATCGGCGTGGGCGGCCCAAGAGCGGCCCACGCCGTGTCGGAAGTGTGCGAGTTGATGGAACATGACCGCCCGCAGGGTTTCATCAGGGCGGCCGAGGAGTTTGAGCACGATGTTCATGAGCTGGCCGTTCCCGTGCGGGATCCGGGCGGACGCGTCAGCGCAGCCCTCTCCGTCCTGGGCAGCCGTGCCGCTGTTGAGCTCCGGACCGAGGAAATTGCGGATGCTCTGCACTCGGCAGCACGGCGCCTCGCGGCGGTGGGTGCAGACGGCACTGGAGTCAGCTAGGACGCCCCAGGGCCGCTTCAAGCCGGCCGGCCCATTTCAGGGCTGCGGAAGCAATTTCTTCGCACTTCGGCTCCAGCCGCGCCTTTGGTCCGACCACCTGCAAAGCAGCGATGGTCTCGGCGCGGAAGTCACGCACGGGGACGGCCACGGAGTACAGGTTGGGCTCCGCCTCTTCATCCACAACGGAATATCCGCGCTCCCGCGCCCCAGCCAGGCGAGCAAGGAAGTCCTCGACGTCGACGGGAGTGTTGGGGCCATGGCGCACAAATTCAGTGTGGCTAAAGACGGCCCGGACCTCGGCGTCGCCGGAGTCCCACAGCAGCGCCTGGCCGGCGTCGCTGCAGTAAGCGGGGTAGGGCCGGCCGATCCACGAACCCACCATCCTGCTGTCCGATGGGACATGCTCACCGATCGTTACGGTGCTGTCCCCGTTAAGGACACCCAGAAAGCAACCTTCGCCGGTATCCTCGACGAGCCCCTCCAGAGCCGTCAATCCGTCGGTCCGGAGCCTTTGCTCAGTGAGTAACTGGGCATCCGTGTAGAGGCTCCAGTCCAGTGAATACTCCCGGTGCCCGCCACGGAGCAGGAAGTTCTCCTGCTGGGCGGCCTTAAGCCCGCGGGAAATCTGGCTACGGTCCTTGCCGAGGTCTGCGGCGATGTCCCCGACGGTCGCGCCGCGCGCTCCGCCCTCGTGACGGGACCCGACAGCTAAGACGACTTGCATTCCGCGGCCCATGCTGGAGATCTTCGACATGGATCCGATCTTAGTTCGTGGCAGCCGCCGGTCAGGGGGTTGCCTCTAGTGGATCGCGAAGACCCGGGCGGGGAATCCACTTCCGCCTTGAGGCTTCGGCCACGTGGCCACCAGCACAGCCCCTGATTCAGGCAGGCCGTCCAGATTGGCGAGCAACTCTATCTGCCAGCAGTCCTGGGCAAGGATGTAGGTTTCCAGGCTGAAGTCCTGGTGCGACGTCGCCTTGCCCGGGTCCGTGTCGGTCTGTTCGTGGCCGATCGCCGTGATGTCCCGCTCGCCGACCAGGAAGGACAGCACCTCCCGGGACCAGCCCGGGGTGTGGCTGACGCCGTCGGAATCCCGGTTCGCCATCGACTCCGGGTCCGGCCAGCGCTTGCTCCAGCCGGTCCGAAGCGCTACGAACGCGCCGGACGGAATCCTTCCGTTGCGTTCCTCCCATGCTCTGACGTCAGCCAGGGTGGGCGTCGCGTCGGCGTCGATCGCGGTTCGCGTGCTGATGTCCAGCACCACCAGGGGCAGCACCATCTCTTCCACCGGGATGTTGTCCAGGCTTCGCCCGCCACGGATAAAGTGCGACGGCGGGTCCACGTGGGTGCCCCACTGGCCGACGATGGAGTAGACATGTGCCGTGAAGCCGTCGCCGTTTTCCAGGTCGAACAGGGCCGTCCTGCGTTCGTCCGGAAAGGCAGGGAAGTGTGGCTGGCCGGGGTGGAAGGCGTGCGTCAGATCCGTGAACGATCGGCCGGACAGCAACGACTGGAATCCTTCCCAGAGTCCGGTGGTCTGGACTGTCATGACGCCCGCCCCAGTGCTGGTCGAACAGACCCTGCCGCGGAAACCCGGACCGGCTCGGAAAGTTCGATGACCGGCACCTCCCAAGGGTGAACTTCGATCATGCGCCCGACGAGCCGGCTGACGGCCTCGTCGGGCAGGTCTGCGTCCAGGTAAGTGGTCAGGACAAAAGTGGGCGACAGGGTCCGTTCGCCCGCGCGGCCGAACGTGGGGTTTGCTGCCGCTGAAGCGGTGAACCCCTCGAAGCCGAGACTCGATTCGAACACGTGCCGGTAGTTTCCAAAGTCCCCGAGATCGGGGCAGGACTCCAGTGTGTCGAAAAGTGACGAGAGGCCGGGGTCCGTTTTCAGGACCTCCAGGTCACCCTCCACGAGCCGCCTCAACGAAACTGCGCCAATGGGCCAGTGGACGCGGAGTTTTCGCACACTTTTCATTGCAACGTCCATGTCCGGATGCCTCTTCCCTCGATCGGCCGGAGCCGCTCGTGCGGCTTGTGAATCATCCTGACAGACCGTAATAGGCATTACAAGCATATGCGCTTGTATATGATGCACGTAGAATTACCGTCCCGCCATGAAAGCGAAGTGATCCGCCTTGAGCACCCCTACAACCCCGCTGCTTTTCGCCCTCTACGAACAGGCCAGCGTCGGTTGCGGCGGTGCCCCAAGCCTCTGGACGCACCCGTTGGATGACCGCCTGTCGGTCAACTCCCTGGACCGCTGGCGGGACGTGGCCGTTACCGCGGAACAGGCCAACCTTGATGCGCTGTTCTTCGCCGACGTGCTGGGCCTCTATGACGTCTACGGCGGATCTGCCGACGCCGCCCTGGGCTGGGCCGTAGAGGCGCCGGCAAATGACCCGTTCATCTACGTCCCTGCGCTGGCGGCGCTGACGGAGCGGCTGTCCTTCGTCATCACGGCCTCGACCACCTATGAGCACCCGTTCTCCCTTGCCCGCCGCTTCGGCACCCTGGACCACCTCAGCAACGGCCGCATCGGCTGGAACATCGTCACGTCATACCTTTCCAGTGCGGCCAGGAACTTCGGTATGGACGAGATGCTCAAGCACGCGGACCGGTACGGCCGCGCGGATGAGTTCATGGATGTGTTCTACAAATTGCTGGAAGGCAGTTGGGCGGGCGACGCTGTTGTTGGCAGTAAGAGCGAAAAGATGTACGCGCGTCCCGGCTCTGTCCGGCCGATCAATCACGATGGCGAACATTTCCGGGTGGACGGACCGTCTTTGACCTCGCCGTCACCGCAGCGGACCCCCGCCCTGTTCCAGGCGGGGTGGTCTCCGCGGGGCCGCGAATTCGCCGCCAAGCATGCTGAAGTGATCCTGCTGCCCAAGAAGGATCCGCAGGAAATTGCCGAAGGCCTGGCGGACATCGACCGCCGGGCGCAGGAGGGCGGCCGTCCCGCCGGCGAGGTCCGCTCCATGGCGCTCGCCCGGATCATTACCGCGCCCACGGCGATCGAAGCGCAGGAAAAGTACGAGGAACTGCAGCGCAACTACCACCTGGAGGCACAGCTCGTCAGCTATGCCGGCGACACCGGAATCGACCTCAGCAAATACGCCGACGACGAGCCGCTGGCTACGGCGTCCAACGGACTCACGTCCTACGTGGTCAAGGGGGCGCCGCAGGACCGGCCGCTCACGGCCGGGGACGTGCGGCGCAAATTCTCCGAGGTCACGCGCGGAACGGACCTGCTGTTCATCGGTACGCCGGAGGGTGTCGCCTCGCAGATCCAGGACCACGCGGCGGCGTCCGGGCTGGATGGCTACATGATCAACCCGCTGGTGAGCCCGGGTTCCCTGAATGACTTCGCCGAACTGGTGGTGCCGGAGCTTGCCAAGAGGGGGCTCTACGACATGGAACCGAAGAAGGGCACCTTGCGATCCCGGCTCCGGGCTGACGGTGCCGACCTGATGGCGGCTACGAGTTACGGGGCCGGGTTCCGCCAGCGTTAACCCATTGACACCCGGGCACCGCAGTCATATTCTACAACCAAATGGTTGTAGATCAGCTCAGTGATGCCGAAGTGGACCGCCTGTTCCAGGCGTTCGCCGATGCCACCCGGCGGGATATTGTCCGGCGGGTGACGGTGGGTGAGTATTCCGTTTCCGGCCTTGCCGCCCTCTACGCCATGAGTTTCGCCGCCGTCCAGAAGCATGTGGCGGTGTTGGAACGGGCTTCCCTGGTGACTAAGGAGAAGCGCGGAAGGGAGCAGGTCGTGCGGGGAAACCATGAAGGCCTGCAGAAGGCCCGCCGGCTGCTTGACGAGTATGAAGCGATCTGGCGGCAGCGAGCCGAGCGGATCGCAGACATTCTGGCTGAAGGATAGGAAGGTTGCGCAATGCCTGTTATCAGTTCCACCAAGAATCTTGAGGCCCTCAGCTTCACCCTCGTGGCGGAGTTCGACGCCGGCGTCGAGCGCGTCTGGCAGATCTGGGAAGACCCGCGCCAGCTGGAGCGCTGGTGGGGTCCGCCCAACTATCCGGCCGCGTTTGACCGGTTCGACTTCCAGCCCGGCGGGGCAGCCGGCTATTACATGACCACCCCCGAAGGCGAGAAGCCTCGCGGCTGGTGGCGCTTCACCGCAATTGACGCGCCGCGGAAGCTCGAGTTCGACGATGGCTTCGCTGACGAGTCCGGCGCTCCGGTGGACGCCATGGGAATCGCTCATGCAGTCGTGGACCTCGAGGACATCGGCGGCCGCACGCGCATGACCATCATGTCCACGTTCGAATCCGAGGAGCAGATGGAAGAAGTGATGAAGATGGGCATGGAGGAGGGTATGAGGGAGGCTGCAGGCCAGATCGACGCCGTCCTCACCGAGCACTCCCATGCCTGACGGGGCTACGGTTCGTCTCTGACTGATTAAGCCGAAAAGCCAGCGGACGACGGCGGGAATTCCCGCCGTCGTCCGCTGGCTTTTTATTGTGCCTGACGTCCTAGACTGCGGCGCCCTGGGCGGCGCTGCGGTTCAGGCTCACCGTAAAGGTGTTCGGCCCGCTGAGGGTGACGGCAACATCATTCCGGTGGGCGTTGGCCTTCGTGGAAATATCGTGCACCAGGGCGTCCAGCGTGTGATCGATAGCTGAGCGGTCCCAGATCTTAAGGGTTACGGAGTGATTGGTTTCGAACGTCATTATTCGGTGCCTCATTCATCAATTTGGTCATGGGCTTCGCGTCGGCGCGGAGCCCGGGACGGGACAATCCGTGAACGCTCAGAGGCCTTGCGCAGCTCGGCGAGCTCACTGGTTTGGCCTCGTTGCGTCCACCAGGTTGGGTCGTTCGTTGCCGCTGCATTCTCTGCGCCGAAGCGCGAAATCAGGGCTGGTGCGGTTGTGAAATCGCATTCTCAACCGTCCTTTCCATGATGCACGGAGGGGCGGTGACGTCTCAAGCGGATAGCCGTTCATTGCGCGTGAGACTCATCACAGCCGTTGCCGCGACGCCGCGGGAGTCCGGACCTATTGACAAGTGTACGGTGTACACCTATGGTCATTCGCAAGAGGTGTACACCGTATACCGGCCAGCGAAGGACCCGCCATGCGCACCGAGACCACCAGCCCTCCTGCCGCCTCCGTCCGGCGTCACCGGCCCCAGTGGCCCGTGCCTGCGGGCCTGCTCCTGCTCAGCCTGATTCCGGTGATTTTCGGGGCCCTCCGGCTGACCGAGCTGGCGTCCGGTGCAGCGGTCACGCCGCAGAACGCGCGGTTCTTCGCCTCGCCCGTCCCGGTGGTGACGCACATTGTCGGCGTGACGGTTTACTCCGTGCTCGGGGCGTTCCAGTTTGTCCCCTCACTTCGGGGACGGCGCGGCTGGCACCGCATCGCAGGACGCATTCTCATCCCGGCAGGCCTGCTCACAGCGCTCTCCGGGCTGTGGATGTCCGTTTTCTATCCACTCCCGGACGGCTACATCGACGTCCCGCTCCGGCTGTTCTTCGGCTCGGCCATGCTGGTGAGCATCATCCTGGGCGTCGACGCGATCAGGCGCCGGGACTTCGTGCGGCACGGCGCCTGGATGACGCGGGCCTACGCGATCGCCGTGGGCGCGGGAACCCAAGCGCTGGTGAGCATTCCCTGGCTGCTCCTGATTGGCCCCACCGATGTACCCACCCGGGCGGTGCTCCTGGGGGCGGGCTGGGTGATCAACGTGGCGGTTGCCGAGTACGTCATCCGGCGCCGCGCCGGGAAGGCGCCCCACCGGCCAGTCAGTACGCCTTCACCCGCTGTTCCACGATGAGGTGAATGAGCGCAAACGTTCCCTGCCGGTCGATGGCCTGGAACGCGGCGTCGAGGGCGGCCGGCACGTCCCCGTCACAGGTGACTGTGATGCCGAACCCGCCAAACGCCCTGGCCATGAGGCCGAAGTCGGGGTTCTTCAGCTGAGTCCCCGACACGCGGGACGGGTAGTGCCGTTCCTGGTGGGTGCGGATGGTGCCGTACTCCTGGTTGTCCATCACCACGATCAGCGGCGTGGCCCCGTACTGGGCAGCAGTGGCCAGCTCCTGACCGTTCATGAGGAACTCCCCGTCGCCGGCGATGGTTACCACCCGGCGCTGCGGACTGGCCAGCGAGGCGGCGATGGCCGACGGGATGGAGTAGCCCATGGAGCCGTTCCTGGCGCTGAGCATGGAGGCGTAACGGCGCGTGGGGAAGTACCGGTGCGCCCAGTTGGTGTGCTCGCCCGCTCCGAACGTCACGATGGCATCCTCAGGCAGCCGGGGGACGAGGTTGGCCATCAGGGTGTCCATCCTGGCGGGTCCTGCCACCGGCGCGGCCGGCGGCAGGGCGGCAAAGGACGTCTGTTCGGCGCGCATCCTGGCCGTCCAGACTTTCCACTCGTCTTTCGCTGGCAGGTCGATGCCCAGCAGGTCGCGGACGAAGGCATCCGGTTTGGCGACGATCTGCCGTGAGACGGGGCCTGAGCGGCCGCGCAGCGAGGGGTCGATGGTCACCAGGAAGTTCTGCTTGTTCCAGTCCTGCCGGCAGACAAATCCGTCGGTAATCACGTCCCCGGGGACCGTCCCGACGAAGACGAGCAGGTCGGTTTCCTCCAGGAGGTCGTACGTGGGGCGGGGGCGTCCGTAGCCGATCGGGCCCACGTAGGACGGCGAATCAAAGGACACCGTACCCTGGGTGCGCCATTCCGCGGCGGCCGGGATGTGATGCTTTTCGAGCCAGCCGGTGAGCTGGCCGGCCGCTTCCTGGGTCCAGTCATTGCCGCCGGTGACAAACAGCGGCTTCTTGGAAAGTGCAAGGGCATCGGCGAGTGCTTCGGCGTCCGTGGTGCTCATGCCGCCCGCCGCCACGGGGATGCTCGGGTGCAGCGCCGGATCAACGTGCTGCCGGATGATGTCTTCCGGCAGGCCCACCACAACGGGCCCCGGCCGCCCGCTCATGGCCGCGAACATGGCTTCCGCAACGATCTCGGACGCCCGCTCGGCATGGTCAAGCACCATAACCCGCTTGGCTCCCGTGTCGAACCAGGCTTTGATGTCGAATTCCTGGAACGCCTCGCGGTCCCGGTGCGCAAACGGGATGAGCCCGACGAAAAGCAGCATGGGGGTGGAGTCCTGCCACGCGGTGTGCAGGCCGACGTGGGCGTTGGCCGCGCCGGGTCCGCGGGTGACCATGGCCACCCCCGGGCGCTGGTTCATCTTGCCGTCGGCTTCGGCCATGTACGCGGCGCCGCCTTCATGACGGCAGACCACGGTGTCGATCTTGGAGCCGTGCAGCCCGTCCAGCACGTCCAGGAAGCTTTCGCCGGGAACAACGTAGGTGCGCTCTACTCCGTGGGCCACGAGGGAGTCAACAATAACGTGCCCGGCGGATTTCAGCGTTCCGGGGGCAGCCGCGGCCGGCTGTGCTGCGGTCTGATTGATGGTGTCGCTGTCGAACGATTGAGTGTCTGTTGCGGTCATGGTGGATGCGGACTCCGTTGTCATTACTACTTGTCTTCTTGGGCTGGGTGTTGGTTTACGTCTGTTGGGTGGTGGCGCCGGGGGCGGTCGCGGGATCAGCTACCGGATGGGAGTCGGGTTGGCCACCACGGGCGCGGCGCCGGTGTAGCCGTCGCGTGCCTCGGCGATTTCGTGGATCCGTTGGCGGCAGGCGTACCAACCGGCGACCATAAGGGCGCAGGCGATGAGGGTGACAAGGAGGGTGAGCGGGGAGTCGATGAAGACCATCACCAGGACGCCAGCGAGGAACAGGAGTGAGAGGTAACCGGTGTAGGGAGCGCCGAACATCCGGAAGGAGGGGCGATTCAGCCATCCCTTGTCTGCCCAGCGTTTGAGCTGCATCTGGCAGAGGACGATTGTGGCCCAGGTGACGACGATGCCAACGGACGCGACATTGAGGACGATCTCAAAGGCCTGGGAGGGGACGAGGTAGTTCAGCGGGACGCCGAGGAGTGAGACGCCGGCGGTGATGGCGATGCCGCCGTAAGGTACGCCGGCTTTGTTCATGCGCTGGGCAAACTTGGGGGCGGAGCCGGCCACGGACATGGAGCGGAGGATGCGGCCGGTGGAGTAGAGGCCTGCGTTGAGGGAGGACAGGGCAGCGGTGAGGACCACGAGGTTCATGATGACGTCCACACCCTGGATGCCGATGGATCCGAAGAAGGTCACGAAGGGGCTGACGCCCTTTTCGTAGGAGGTGTAGGGCAGCAGCAGGGCAAGGAGGATGACGGAGCCGACATAGAACACGGCGATGCGGAAGACCACGGAGTTGATGGCCTTCGGCATGATCTTTTCGGGGCTTTCGGTTTCGCCGGCGGCTGTGCCGACCAGTTCGATCGAGGCGTAGGCGAACAGCACGCCCTGCATGAGGATGATCATGGGCAGGATCCCGTTGGGGAAGATTCCGCCGTTGTCGGTGATGAGGCTGAAGCCGACTGCCTGGCCGTCCGCAGGGGTGCCGAAGATGACGAAGTAGGTGCCGATGAGCAGGAACGCGACGAGGGCGACGACCTTGATGATGGCGAACCAGAATTCCATCTCGCCAAAGACCTTGACCGAGACGAGGTTCAGGCACAGCACGACGACGAGGGCGATCAGGGCCCAGGCCCATTGCGGTACGGTTCCCATCCATGGGATGTAGTGGCCGAAGAAGTTCATGTAGAGCGCTGCGGCGGTGATGTCCACGATGGTGGTGGTTGCCCAGTTGATCCAGTAGAACCAGCCCGAAATAAAGGCTGCCTTCTCGCCGAAGAATTCACGGGCGTAGGAGACAAAGGAGCCCGACGACGGGCGGTGCAGCACCAGTTCGCCCAGTGCGCGGAGGATCAGGAAGGCGAAGAAGCCGCAGACGGCGTAGGCGATGACAAGGGACGGGCCTGCGGCATTCAGCCGGCCGCCGGCACCGAGGAACAGACCGGTACCGATCGCGCCGCCGATTGCGATCATCTGGATCTGCCGCGGCTTCAGGCTCTTGTGGTAGCCCTTGTCCTCCGCATGGAGGAGTCTCTCAGAGGCATGCGCGTGGCCGCTGTCAGCCTCGTACTGGCCAACCTCGTCATTGGGGTTGTTGGACATGGGTGATCCTTTCGACCGGTTGAAGATCTAACTGAGGGGTGGAATGAAAAAGTGCGGGGACCGGATCAGAAAACGGACCATCCGGTGCGGTCGGACAGGTCAGCGAGGGCCGCCGAGCCCGCCAGGGAATTTCCCTTGGAGTCCAGCCGCGGGCTCCAGACGCAGATCGCGCATTCGCCAGGGACGATGACCAGGATTCCGCCGCCGACACCGCTTTTACCGGGAAGGCCGACGCGGTAGGCGAACTCACCGGCCGCGTCGTACATGCCGCAGGTGAGCATGATGGATCCGATGCGTTTGGCCTCGCTCCGGGAGACGACGGGGCCGTTTGCTCCGTGCCCGCCGCGGGCAAGGAACAGGCCGGCCTTCGCCATCTCGACGCAGCTCATCATGATGGAGCACTGCCTGACGTAGTTCTCCACCACGGCCTCGGCGGACCGGTGCAGGTTGCCGAAGTTCTTCAGGAAGTGGGCGAGCGCCAGGTTGCGGCTGCTGTTGGCCAGCTCGTTCCCGGCGGCGACTTCATCGATGAAGGGCCCCTGCCCACTGTGCTGCCCCGCCTGGACACGGAGGAACTGCAGGACATGACCTGCAGCGTCAGGGAACCTTTCCATCAGATGGTCGGTCACCACGAGGGCGCCGGAATTGATGAACGGGTTCCGGGGGATCCCGTGCTCCACTTCAAGCTGCACCAGGGAGTTGAACGAGGTTCCCGACGGTTCGCGGAGCACCCGGGACCACAGCCTGCCGGGGTCGTCGGCGCTGAGGGCCATGGCCAGGGTGAAAACCTTCGAGATGCTCTGGATCGAGAAGGGCAGGTCGGCGTCGCCGGCGCTGAACACGTCCCCGGACGTTGTGGCCACCGCGATTCCGAAGCGGTCGAACGGCGGCGATGACAGGTGGGGGATGCCGGCGGGCACCGAGCCGGCTTCACTCCGGGGCCGGTGGCTGTGGACAATGTCAGCCAGGACCAGGCCAAGAGGCGGTGAATCGAGTGCTGTCATCATTTCGTGCCCAGGTGCTCCTTATTGTGCGTGGCGGCCCACTCCTGGAGGTGGAGCAGGGCGACCAATGAATCTCGGGGATTGCTGAAGTTGAGGCCGGTGACCCGGCTGATCTTGCTGATCCTGTAGTAGACGGTGTTCTTGTGCATCCTCATCCGCTGGGCGCATTCGGCCACGTCCAGCGATGCCTCGAAATACGCCCGGAGGGTTTCGGCCAGTTCGCCATCGTTGCGGAGGAGGGCCCAGAGGCTGCGGTGGCGGAAGTCGGAGGCCGTGAAGTTCTCCACCGCCTCGTGGAAGAGGATGTCCACCTCGAAGTCGCCCACCGCGGCCACTGACGCGGTCTCTGACCGCCGCATGCAGCCGAGCAGGGCCTCCGTTTTGGCGGTCACCGAATGAATCGACAAAAGGTCAGGGGCGATCGGCCCCACTGCCGCGAACGGACCGATGCCCAGGTGCTTCCCCGCGTCCCGGACGATGGCCTCGGCGAGGCTCCGCAGCCCGGCTTCGGCGTTGGCGGACTGGAGTCCCGGTACGATCACGGCGGTGTCGCCGTTGAACTGCCCCACGATGGCAGACGCTTTGTAGGCCGCCGCATGGATGGACGCAAGGTTGGCGAGTTCCCCGTGTTTGAGGGCTGCATCGTCTTCCTGCGCCTCAGTGGCGGACATTCCCAGCAGGATCAGTGCCGAGGGGCGGTCCGCCGGGATCTTCTCGCTGTGTGCACTCGCTGCGGCTTCCGCGGGGCCGGAAAGGATCCGCGCGATCCGGTCCTCCCGCATGTGCACCGATTGCTGGTTGCGGTAGCGGATCAGCTCGGCTGACACCCGGGCGGCCGATCCGGTCAGGACATAGTCGACGTCGGCGCCGAACCCGTCCCCGGTTTCCTGCAGCCAGATGTAGCCCATGATGCGCTCGCCGGCGAACAGGGCGACGGCAACGCGCTCCCTCAACCCGTCCTGTGGCCGGGCCGGAACCCTGACAGGCAGGCGGGTCCGGTGCAGTTCGCGGTAGGCGCCGAGGTCCTTGAGGAGGAGTTCGTATTTTCGCGGACCACGGCGGGCAAGGATCGATGCCTTGCGGAGCTCGTCGATGTCATTGGTCACTGTGGAGTAGGCCAGGACTTTGTTGGCGGCGTCCTCGATGACCACGTGGCTGGACGTCAGGCGTGCGGTGGTCTGCGCGATGGCGAACAGGTCTTCTTCCAGCAGCGTCAGCACTTCGCTCTGGTAGGTGCGCGGCATGATCCGGTCTTTGGCGATGGACAGGAGCCGGTCCCAGTCAGCGGCCGGGTCCACCAGGAGCAAGCCCGTTCCCGCTGCCCGGAGCAGCTCTTCAGCTTCCTCGAGTTCGCCCGGACTGCCCTTAACGGCAAGCACCAGGGGAGGATTTTTCAGGAGGCGCCGCAGCGCCGGCAGTGCGGAGCGTCCCCGAACGCCGATCAGCAGGACAAACGCGGCGCTGCCGTCGGATGTTTCGTCGTCGGCGTCAACAATCAGAAAGCGTTCGATCGGCGAGTCTGCGCGGGACGGCCGGAGGATGAGACTGGCGAAACCCAGGGGGAGATCCGACAGGATGTCGTCCACTGTAGCTGCGGCCATGGGCTTCCTTCTGCATCGATACCCGCCCGGACGGCTCTGTCCGGTCCCCCAATGCTATCCAGAGCATTTCCGGGAAAATATGGGTGCCGGACTAAATCCAGTGCTGCGTTTTAGGTCCCTGAACCAAGGCGCGGCGGGCCGGGGACGCGGGCATGGGACTCCGGCCTTTTAAGGCACCCGATTAAGGCACAACGGACGACGGCGGGTGGTCCCGCCGTCGTCCGGTTGCTTAGTAGCCAGCGACGTCCGGTGAGGAGTCCGACTCTGTTTTTTCTGGCTTTCCAGGCGTTCCAGGGGCTAGGGCGTAGAAGGGCGTGAACCGGCCCCTTTGTCCGGGGGCAATATTGGAACGGACGATCGAAGCGCTCTCAAGCGCGGCCAGATGGTGCCTGACTGAGTCCCGGCACGAGGCGATGCCGTTGCTGATGTCGGCTACCTTGCTTGCACCATTGCTTGCCAGATAGTCGATGATTTGTGTCCTGATCGGTGTTCTTCGCGTGCTTCCCGCCCGCTTGGCGGTTTGCACGTCCGTCGGACTCTGGAGCTCAAAGGCAGCGGTCATGGGCGATGGCCTTTCATTCTGTATGGAGTGGATTCGCTGGTGGAACGTGGGTGGCCGGGCGAGGACCGGTCAGTGCATCGAAACGCGCTCAGGTTCCCTGCTGTATTCACTGTCTTGCGCCCCGTGGGACGCGTCGGAACGAGGGGCTTCGAGAGGGGAAGCAGACCTGTCGTGCTTTTGGCCGATGACCGCGGTGGCGATGGCATTTCCCAGGATGTTGGTGGCGGTGCGTCCCATGTCGAGGAGCTGGTCGATCACCAGCAGGACGCCAATGCCGGCGGCGGGGATGCCGAAACCAGGGACCACGGCGGCCACCACGACGAGCGAACCACGGGGCACCCCGGCCATGCCTTTGCTGCTGAGCAGGAGCATTGCCGTCATGGCGATCTGCTGGCCGAGGTCCATGTCGATGCCGTAGGCGTTGATCAGGAAGACGGACGCAAAGGTCATGTACATCATGGAACCGTCCACGTTGAACGAGTAACCCAGGGGGAGCACGAAACCGGTGGTGCGCTTCGCGATGCCGAACTTGGTCAGGCCTTCAATGAGCTTGGGCAGCGCGGCCTCACTGCTGGAGGTGGCGAAAGCGATCACCATGGGTTCGCGTACGATCCGGACCAGCCGGAAGGCCGCCCGTCCGAGGAAAGCGACGGCGACGGCGATCATGATCGCCCAGAGGGCGGAGAGGGAGACATAGAAGCCGCCGATGAACGAGGCATAGGTTGCGAAAGCGTCCACGCCCTTGGAGGTGAAGGCCGCCGCGATGCCGGCGAACACCCCGACCGGGGCCGCCTTCATTACGTACCCGGTGACTTTCAGCATGACGCCCATGAGTTCATCAATGGCATCCGCTATCGAGGAGCGGCCCTTCTTCCGGAGGTTCAACAGGGCAATGCCGAAGAGAGCGCCGAAGACGAGGATCTGAAGGGGGTTGTTGGCGGTCAGCGCGGCGAAGACGCTTGTGGGGATGATGTGGGTAATGAACTCCAGGTAATCGAGGGGCTTCGTTTCCATCCCCGCATCACCTCCCGGCATCAGGTTGAGCCCGTCACCGACGTTGAGTATGTGGGCGGTGATGAAACCGAAGGCGCCCACCAGGACGGAGGCGGACAGGAACCAGACCATGGAGCGGCCAAAGAGCTTCCCCACCCCTGCCGATTTCGCCGCTCCTGCGATACCGGAGACGAGCGTGGCAAAGATCAGCGGCGCAATGATCATTTTGATGAGGTTCAGGAACATGTGCGTCACGGTGTCGAGGACGCCCACAACGGCTCCGCGTGTGTCTGCCGGCAGCAGCCAGTGGAACAGCAGCCCGCTGAGGATTCCGAACACGAGCGCTGCCAGGATCCACATCGTTGATTTGTTTTTCATACTCAGTCCTTGCGTAGGGGCCGGGGATATTTGGGCACGGCGGTGTGCCCCTGCTCCCTTGATCGGGCGGGGTAGGTGGAGGGCTGTCGGGTGGTGGGGGACTACTTGCTGAGGTTGGCCAGGCGTTGCGGGCTGAGGAGCTCTTCCAGTTGCTCGGCGGTGAGCAGTTGGTGTTCGAGGACGAGTTCGGCGGTGGGGGACTACTTGCTGAGGTTGGCCAGGCGTTGCGGGCTGAGGAGCTCTTCCAGTTGCTCGGCGGTGAGCAGTTGGTGTTCGAGGACGAGTTCGGCAACGCCCTTGCCGGTGGCGAGGGCTTCCTGGGCGATGGCGGTTGCGGTGGTGTAGCCGAGGTGGGGGTTCAGGGCTGTGACSAGGCCGATGGATTGTTCGACGGTGAGGCGGAGGTGTTCGGTGTTGGCGGTGATGCCCCGGACGCAGCGTGCCGTGAGGGTGCGGCAGGCGGCTTCGAGGTGGGAGATGCTCTTGTGGAGGCTGTGGACGATGATGGGTTCGAAGGCGTTGAGCTGGAGTTGCCCGGCTTCGGCGGCCATGGTGATGGTGACGTCGTTGCCGATGACTTCGTAGGCGACCTGGCTGACTACTTCCGGGATGACCGGGTTGATTTTGCCGGGCATGATGGAGGAGCCGGACTGCACGGCGGGCAGGTTGATTTCGCCCAGTCCGGCGCGGGGGCCGGAGGAGAGCAGGCGCAGGTCGTTGCAGATCTTGGAGAGTTTCACGGCCACGCGTTTGAGGACGCCGGAGAGGTGCACGAACGCGCCGACGTCCTGGGTGGCCTCGATGAGGTCCACGGCGGTGACCAGGGGCAGRCCGGTGATTTCGGCCAGGTGCCGGCAGGCTGCTTCGGCGTAGCCGGCCGGGGCGTTCAGGCCGGTGCCGATGGCGGTGGCGCCGAGGTTGATTTCGTGGATCAGCAGGTCCGCTTCGGCCAGGCGCAGCCGGTCTTCGCCGATGGTGACGGCGTAGGTGCCGAATTCCTGGCCGAGGGTCATGGGCACGGCGTCCTGGAGCTGGGTGCGTCCCATTTTCACCACGGTGCGGAACTCGGCGGCCTTGGCGGCGAACGCGTCTTCGAGTTCGGCCAGGGCGGCGAGGAGTTCGCGGGCGGCGAAGATGGTGCCCAGCTTCACGGCCGTGGGGTAGACGTCGTTGGTGGACTGGCTGAGGTTGACGTGGTCGTTCGGGTGCAGGCGGGCGTAGTCGCCCTTGGGGTGTCCSAGGATTTCCAGGGCCCGGTTGGCGATGACCTCGTTGGCGTTCATGTTCGAGGACGTCCCGGCGCCGCCCTGGATGACGTCCACCACGAACTGCTCGCTGAGTTTGCCGTTCATGACGTCGGTGCAGGCCGCYTCGATSGCGTCGGCGCGTCCRCCGTCGAGCAGGCCCAGTTCGCGGTTGGTCCGGGCGGCRGCCAGCTTGACGGCGGCCAGGCCGCGGACCAGGTACATGTTGGAGGAGAGCGGCTGGCCGGTGATGGGGAAGTTCTCCACGGCCCGGAGCGTGTGGACACCCCAGTACGCGGCGGCAGGGACATCACGGTCACCCAGGAGGTCATGTTATGAAGACACCGGTCTCCACCTACCGGCTCCAGATCCGCCCCTCCTTTACCCNGAGAGCGGCTGGCCGGTGATGGGGAAGTTCTCCACGGCCCGGAGCGTGTGGACACCCCAGTACGCGGCGGCAGGGACATCACGGTCACCCAGGAGGTCATGTTCGGAACGGGTGTCCGGGGCGGTAGGGGAAGAGTTCATCGGGGGTCCTCACAGGGCTTCGTTGACGGGTTTGGACAGAAAATTTTGGACGGTAGGAATCCGGGTCCGGGACAGGCCTTCGTGATGCCTCAGACTGCACGGTGGCATGGCTATGCCACAGCAAGGAGGCGGGGCGGGCACGCCGCAGTAGGGGGCAGGGCAGGGGGGTGGGTGCTGTTCGGGGTTTAGGAGCTAGCGCGTATGGCCGGCCCTGGAGTTCCCGCTTCCGGGGACGATGGTGCCCAGGGCGCATTCCACCCCGTGCAGATGCATTCTCATGGCCTGGGAAGCGTCCTCGGCTGATCCACTCTCGATGGCAGCGAAGATTCGGGCGTGTTCCTCCCCCGATTCCTTGCGCCGGTCAGCCACGAGGTTGAGTGTGTTCGATTGGTTGGCCATGGCGTCGCAGATGTCTGAGAGGAATGATTCGAACACGCCATTGCCGCTGCACCGGGCGATGGTCACGTGGAACTCGGTGTTCAAAAGCACCCACTGCTGGAGATCGTCCTCCTCGGACATTTCCCGCAGGATCTCCCGGAGTGCCTCCAGGTCTTCGCTGCTGCGGCGTTGCGCGGCAAGCCCAGCGGCAGGCACTTCCACATGGGGACGTGCCTCCACGAGGGCACTAGCCGAGTACTTGCCGAGTTTGAGGTCCTGGGCCACTTTGTCAGCAATGACGAAGGTGCCCTTGCCTGTGTGGGTGGCGGTCAGTCCCAATGCGGTGCATGAACGCAGCGCCTCCCGGACCATCGTGCGGCTCACACCGTACTGCTTTGCAAGCGATGCCTCCGAATCGAGGCGGGTGCCGACCGGGATCCTGCCGCCTTCGATAGCGCTGCGGAGGGATGCGAAAACCGCTTCAGCCGCGCCAACGCGTACAACTCGATCTTGTGCAGCTGTCCAGCTGTCCAACAGGTCCATAGGGAAACTATGGCACCTGTCACACGGCCTGTCAAAGGTGTCCTGCATGTTGCGGGTGGCTGGGGGCATGCAGGACGGCCTGCTGCCGGTAAGTCAGCCGCGGTAGTCCTCCACCTGCCTTACCGGCCGCGGTGCCGCTTCGTCCGGGTTCTCGCCATACTGCAGCTTGGCGCGTCGCTGGCGAAGCAGGTCCCAGCACTGGTCCAGGTCCTCTTCGATGCGCTTGAGCCGCGTGCGGTCCGGGGCGTGCTCGGGCCCGGGCGCAGCAGATTCGGCTTTTTCGCGAAGCTCGCGTTCCTCCTCAACGAGCCCTTGGATGCGTTGCAGGATGTCCTGTTCGTCCATGGTGTCCTTCTTCCTGGCGGGGTACCAGCCAGCGTAGTGTCGGCCGCGATGCCTGACCAGATCTTCGGGCGGGCCGGGGCCCCGGCAGCCGGAACGAACAGAAACGGCCGACGGCGGGAGGTTCCGCCGTCGGCCGTTCGAGTACCGGTGGCTAGAGGCTCCGGGCGTTGGCGAGGACCGGCAGTTTTGCGCGGACGTCGGTGATGACGGCGGGGTCGATGTCCACCATGGCCAGCTCAGGCTCCTCGCCCAAGGTGACCAGGGGAGAGCCGAGCGGCGACACCACCGCACTGTGTCCGATCCCGGTGGGCGCTGCGCCAGCAGCGGGCAGCCCGATGCTGGCGGGATTGCCCTGGCCGCAGGCCACCACGAAGGTTGTGCTGTCCACGGCACGGGCCCGCACCAGCAGGTCCCACTGGTCCGTCTTGCCTTCGCCGGCACCCCAAGAGGCGCAGACGACGTTGATCTGGGCGCCTGCCCGCGCGTTGGCTGTAAAGAGCGCGGGGAAGCGCACGTCGTAACAGGTCGCGAGGCCGATTACCGTGCCGTTGAGTTCGAACGTCACCGGTGAGGTGCCGGCATCCACCGAATCGGACTCCGCGAAACCAAACGCGTCGAAGAGGTGGATCTTGTCGTAGGAAGTATCGGTCCCCGGTCCGGTGACGATAAGGGTGTTCCGCACCCGGCCGCCGTCGCCGGGCGTAAACATCCCCGCTATCACGGTGATATCCAGGTCCCTCGCAATGGCCCGGACAGCATTGGCCCACGGTCCGTCCAGCGGTTCGGCGATGTCAGTCAGGCTGTTGCCGAAGGCGCGCATTGCCGCTTCGGGAAACACCACCAGCTCGGCTTCGGCGGCCTTGGCCCGGGTGGCGTATTCTCGAATCAACTCCAGGTTGGCGGCCGGGTAGGCTCCTGTGATGATTTGGGCCACTGCTAAACGCATGAAATTGCTCCAGTCTGTTGTATACATGATGTATGCGAAAAAGTTCGGGGACAGCGGCGTCTGGCCGCGAGAAGGCGTACGCGTACCTGCGTGAAAATATCCTGATCGATCCCGAAGTCCAGGGGAAGTTCCTGAATGAGCAGGAGCTTGCCGCCGAGATCGGGGTCTCGCGCACTCCGGTGCGGGAGGCGCTCCTGCTGCTCGTTTCGGACGGCCTGGTGGAACTGATACCGCAGCGCGGAGCGTACGTTCCGCCAGTGACCGGCCGGGAAATGTCCGAATTGATGGAACTGCGCGGAGTCTTGGAAAGCCATGCCGCCCGCCTGGTCATCGAACAGAAGCGGGTGCCCGCCCCTACGATGCAGGACACCCTGGACCAGCAGGCCGGCCTTCCCGAAGACCTGAACCCGGAGGCTGCCCGGGAATTCATCCGCTTGGACACCTTGTTCCACCAGCAGCTCATTGACGCCGCCGGAAACGAGCTCATCTCCCGGACGTATAGCAAACTCCACGTCCGGCAGATCCTGGTGGGCGTCTCCGCCCTGTTCCGTACCGGAGGCCGGCGCGAGCAGGTGTGCGCCGAACACCAGGACATCCTCGATGCCCTGGTGTCCGGCGACTCGGCGAAGGCGCAGCAGGCAATTGACCATCACCTGGCCGTGACCCGCGACATCCTGCTCCGCACCTGACTACCTCCGGACCGTCAGCGGGACTCCGCGACGGCGGACTCCCGGCGCGCTGCTGCGGATCCTTCCAGCAGCATGCGGTAGTCCTCGTCCTCGACGGTGTTGGAATCCCGGCCGAGCGCCAGGCCCACTGCAGTGACGGCGGCGGCGACGGCAACGTAGATGGCTACCGGAATCCACGTGCTGAACTGGGACAGCAGCAGCGTGAACATCAGCGGTGCAACGGCGCCGCCGATCACGCCGGCAAAGGTGTAGGCCAGTGAACTTCCGGTGGACCGGAGCCGGGGGGAGAACTGCTCCACAATGAAGGCGGCCTGCGGTCCGTACATGAAGGAGTGTGCCATGAGGCCCAGGACGATTCCCGCGATCAGCATCGGCTCGTTGTCTCCGCCGAGGATGCCGAAGAAAACGAACGTCCAGACGGCGCCCAGCACGGCTGCCGTTCCGTAGACAAGGCGGCGGTTGAAACGGTCGGATACAGCGCCGGCCAGCGGGATCATGAACAGCTGGAATGCGGAGCCGATCAGCACTGCGGTGAGGACCTGGCTGCGTTCGTAGCCGAGGACCTGGATTCCGTAGGTAAGGGTGAAAACAGTGAACAGGGCGTAGAGCACGTCAGGACCAACCCGGCACAGGGTGGCGGCGATGAGCGGCCGGAGTTCCTTGCTGAAGACCTCCCGGACCGGGGCATTGGGCTGTTCGCCGTGGGCCTCGATCGCCTTGAAGATCGGAGTGTCTTCCAGCTTCAGCCGGATCCAGAGGCCGAATCCGACCAGCAGGGCCGAGACCAGGAAAGCGATGCGCCAGCCAAAGCTGATGAACTGTTCTTCACTCAGCGTGAGTGTGAGGACTGCCAGCGCGCCGTTTGCCATGAGGTTGCCTGCGGGCGGACCCACCTGGGCGGCGGAGGCCCAAAAGCCGCGCCGGTGGGGATCCCCGTATTCGCTGGAGAGCAGAACGGCGCCGCCCCATTCGCCGCCCACACCCACACCCTGGGCGAAGCGCAGCAGCACCAGGATGATCGGGGCGGTGATGCCTATGCTGCCGTATCCGGGGAGCACCCCGATCAGCACGGTGGCCACGCCGATGATCATCAGGGTGGTGACCAGGACCTTCTTGCGGCCGATCCGGTCGCCGAGCCGGCCGAAGATGATGCCGCCCACGGGACGGGAAACGTAGCCCACCGCATAGGTGGAAAACGCCAGGATGGTGCCGGTCAGGGGGTCGGATGAGGGGAAGAAGACGATGGGGAATACGACGGCGGCCGCGGCCGAGTAGACGGCGAAGTCATACCACTCGAGTGCGGTGCCGGTGAGGCTTGCGGCAAAGGCCTTGTACAGGCCCTTCGGGTGCATCGGCTTGTCCGGACGCGGCGCTGCGCCGGAAGCCGGGACTGGGACGTTGGCCAT
The DNA here is from genome assembly GCF_001423745.1 of Arthrobacter sp. Leaf337. Classification (GTDB taxonomy): domain Bacteria; phylum Actinomycetota; class Actinomycetes; order Actinomycetales; family Micrococcaceae; genus Arthrobacter. The sequence continues at coordinate 141,105 of NZ_LMPC01000031.1, read as the reverse complement.
GGTGTTGTCCTCCACGAGATGTTTACGGTGACGCCTGTCACGCTGGCGTTAAATGTATACATTACGCATACTGGATGTACATTGGCGATCGTTTCCGGTTTCCGGTTTGTAAATTTCTCCAACAGGACACGCAAAGGATGGACAGAACATGACGGCTCTGAGCTTCGAACTTCCCGACGGCACCACAACGGAAGTCCAGGTCAAGCACCTCCTGAACGCCGGCTACGCAGGGCGGGAGCAGGAGGAAGTGCAGGCCCACATCGCCGAGCTGGCCGAGCTGGGGGTTCCCGGTCCCGCAACCACGCCGGCGCTGTACCCGGTGTCGCCCTACCTGGCCCAGCAGGTCTCTGAAGTCCGCGTACAGCACGGCCGGACCTCGGGAGAAGCAGAATGGGCGCTTGTGATCACCGGGGACGGCGTGCTGCTGACGGTGGCCTGCGACCACACGGACCGCGAGCTTGAAGTCCACGGTGTTGCGTGGAGCAAGAATGCCAGCCCCGATGTCCTTGGGCGCAAGGCCTGGCGGCTCGACGACGTGCGGGAGCACCTGGACCAGATCACGCTCAAGGGCTGGGTGGGGGAGGGCGATACGCCGGATACCCTTATCCAGGACAGCTCATTGGGAGCGTTGCTGAGCCCCGACTACTGGCTGGACGTCCTCAGCGAACGCGGCCTCAACGAACCCGGCACAGTCCTCATTTCGGGCACGGTGGCCATGACCCACGGGGTGGACCAGTTCGCCCGCAGCTGGAAGGTGGAGATGGCCGATCCGGTGACCGGCGCCTCCGTGGACGCCCAGTACGTGGTGGAGCAGATGGCCGAGCCGATCGGCTGATCCGGCTCCCCGGAACGACAGAAGCGGACGACGGCGGGAAGTCCCGCCGTCGTCCGCTTCCGGCAGCCGTGACTACCAGCCGGTTCGGGCCTTCATGATCGGCTACTTCGTCGGAAGCCTGGCCCGCGGCTCCATCAACCGAACGCTCGCCAATGCCCTCGTCAAACTTGCTCCCGAGGACCTCGAGTTCACCGAGATCCCCATCAAGGATCTCCCGCTCTACAGCTATGACTACGACGCCGATTTTCCACCCGCCGGACGTGCGCTGAAGGAAGCGATCGAGGGCTCCGACGGCATCCTGTTCGTGTCTCCCGAATACAACCGCTCCATCCCCGGCGCCCTCAAGAACGCCATCGACTGGGGATCCCGCCCCTGGGGCACCAACTCCTTCGCCCGCAAACCGACCGGCATCATCGGCGCCTCTCCGGGCAGTATCGGCACGGCCGTGATGCAGTCCTCCATGCGGGCCGTACTCAGCTTCCTGGACGCGCCGCAGCTCAACGCCCCCGAGGTCTACCTGAAGTTCGATCCCGCCGACTTTGCCGACGACGGAACGATCACCAACCAGGGCACCGCGGACTTCCTGCGCCATTACATGGAGGAATACGGCGCGTTCGTGGAACGCGTCCTCGCCGCCAACGCGCCCGGCCACATCGGCGACCCCAAACCGGACGAGGCCAAGCTCTCGCGGTAAGGGGCAAAACGAAAGCGGTCGACGGCGGTATGTCCCGCCGTCGACCGCTGGTCATTGCTACTTAATGGCCTGGTGCTGCGAGCTGACGATCGCCGCAACGTCGTAGTCGGCCCCGTGCATGTCCTCGCACAGCGCCACGCATGCGCCGATGCGGGTCCTGAACTCGGGGTCCTGCTTCCAGGCGTCCCGGGACGTTTCGTCACTCCACTCCGAATACGAAAGGTACCGCCCGGGGGCACCCTTGTCGTGCAGGAGCTTGGCCACGACCATCGACGGGTAGTTCTCCCGCGACCACTGAAGGAACTCCGTCCACTTCTGCACGAACTGGCCGTCGTTCCCTTGCTTTACATGCCAGACCCCGGAGGCATAGTGCTCTGCCATCGGTCTCACACCCTTTCCTGACTGACCCAACAAGATAATTTTAGGACCGGCGGGGGCGTACAGCGCCGGTCACCAAGGCTGCGATTCCGCCGCGTTATTGAAACTCCCGCGGAGGCTCTGAATACTGGAAGGCAGGTTATTCAGGATCGGCCAGGGGCGGTGTGGACATGACCAGCGAAGGAGCCGGCAGCTCGTTCCAGCGCCGCTTGGAACGAGCCGTCGAACTGCGGGCCGTCCGGGCAACCGGCATGACGGCCGCGGAGGAAGCCGAGCTCGCCGCTGCAGAGGAAAAAGAGCGGGAAAAGCGCCGGAAAGTGGACGACGCCAAACGGGCCGAATACCTGATCCGGGACGCCATGGCCCAGGGGAAGTTCGACAACCTGAAGTACGCAGGCAAACCCATCCCTGGGCTGGGCGAGGGCTACGATCCCGACTGGTGGGTCAAGGGCCTGATCCAGCGCGAGAACCTCACCGGCATGGGTCCGAAAGCCATCCTCCTTCGGACCGAAGACGCCGAACTGGATTCCAGGCTCGACGCCCAGTATGCCGAGAAGCAGGTCCGCGACGTCCTGGCGGACTTCAACAAGCGTGTGATCGATGCGCGCCGCCAGCTCCAGGGCGGACCCCCCGTCGTCACCAAGACCCGTGACATTGATGCCGAGGTGGAACGCTGGCGCGAACGCCGTGCTGAACGCGCTGCAGCTGCAGCCGCAGCCGCAGCCGCGCAACCGGCGGAGCCTGAACTGAAGCGATCCTGGTGGCGGCGGCTCTGGAACGGCGGATGGTGACAGGGCCACAATAAAGGGACCATCTCGCGGCCCTTGGAGGTTGGCATGCACACGTCGGCATCGTCCCACTTAGCATTGCCCGTCGTTCTTGTCTTCGCCTTCCTGCTTGCCGGCTGCGGCCAGCAACCCGGGCCTCCTGGGCCGCCTACCGAATCCGCGAGCGACCTGCCGGCGTCCGCGCCAGCTGCCGCCCCGTCAGGCGCAACGCGTACCCCGGACGGTACGAAGACGGCGGCTGCCGGCGGGACCTCCACTGCGTCGGCGGCCACTGAGCCGGCGGCATGGACCACGTACACGACGACGGACGGGCAGCTCATTTTCGACCTTCCCGCCACGTGGAGCGTCAGGGATCCGGCAGGGGAACTGGCGGAGGGAGGAGGCGCCTTCGCGGAGGTCACCAACACGGAAGGAAAACCGTTGGCCACGCTTCGGACCAACATGGCAACAGGGTCCACCTGCGTGGACCGGTACCCATACTCCGTGCTCGACTCCCAGGACCTGACGGCGCTGACCCTGAAAGGCGCCACGCCGCGGTTCGTCTATGAGACCCGGGGAAACGCCACCGCCCCGGGGCCGGCAGACACCCCGGCTGCGGCGTACGGGATCACGTCCGGTCCTCCGCCGGCAGGGGACTCGGCCTGCGCCATCTTCCAGTTCTTCACCTGGCCGCCTAATGCGGCCATGTTCGGGGCCTTCTACGATCCGGCGAACAATGACACTCCCGGGGACGAGTCCCTGCCCTATCTGGAGAAGGCCAGGATCTACCTGGAGACGCCCGAGTACCGCAGCATCAAGCGGATGATTACCTCCTTGCGGCCCACGCGCTAGCTCCGTCGACCTACAGCCAGTCCTCTTCGAAGTCCGGGTGATCGGCATAGGGCAGCGCCAGCGCCTTCAGCGATCGGGTGGTCCACTCGATCGCTTCGGGGATCCAGCGGGACTCCTCCTCGAAGGGGTCGCTGACCATGGTGGCAAGCGCCGTTTGCCGGGCTGATTCGACGATCCGGATGACCCTCTTCTTCGCCTCGCACTCCAGCAGCAGGCGGTGTTCGTACCATCGCCCCGATTCGGAGACCGTGCGGTCACTGAGGATTTTCCGGGCCGCTGCCTCGTCTTCCCTGATGCGCTCGGACAGGAACTCGACAATGTCCACAACCATTCAGCTTTCGGCGGCTGCCCCGTCTGCAAGGTCGGCGACTGTGATGTCGGCTCCTTCGGCCGGGTCCTGCGAATGCGCCCGGATGTCCCGTGGATCCGCGTTCACGTCGCCTTCGGCCGGAGCCTCGCTGTGGACACGCTCCGACGTCTTTGGATTCTCGCTCATGTCCGCTCCTTTTGCTGTGTTGCTGGGGTTTCTGTGGTTGCTGCGGTGACGCGGGACCCCCACTACTGATCATCTAGCGCCCGGAGCCGCAGCGCTGTCAAGAACCATTCCGGCCCTACCGAGGCGGCGGGAGTGGAGGACAATGAGTCCATCGGATGACGGGCCAGGCGAAGGAGCAGGACGGTGTCAGAGACAAACGGACCACGGCGCGCGGCGCAGCAGATGCAGGAGGCGGCCCGCTATCTGGCCCGTGCCACCAGGAACCTGGACACTCCATCGGACAGCCACGAGATCCTCCGCAGCCTGACGGAAACGCAGGGTTCCATCGCGCAGGCCATCCGGGAACTGGCCGAATGGCACCGGGCGGCGGCTGCGGGAACGCACTACTCCCGCCCGCACAATGAAAGCGCCCGGGGCGTGATGACCGCCGTGTCCGAACTGGACCTTGCGGCGCAGGAAGCCGATGCCCTGCAGGAGACGCTAAGCCGGGCGCACGGCGGAAGCAGCGTAGTGAACTGGCTGGAAAAGTCCGAACCCGAACCGCCGGCAAGCGATGGCTGAGAGGCGACTGACACCCGGCATCCGCGGCTGTTGACTGAGGCAGTCAGGAACGCAAGAGGACGACGGCGGGAAGTCCCGCCGTCGTCCTCTGCTTTAGCCGGGCGCGCCCGGCCCCGCCCGCTACGCGTGCGAGTATGTCAGGCAGTCCGCGTTGTCTGCGCCCGGACCCACATGGACCTCGGGGGCCTTGCACATCAGGTGGTCGTTGTGGACGCATTCGGAGCGCTGGCAGGCTCCGACGTCGGCCAGGACCTTGGGCAGTCCGCCGTGCATGCCGGTGTCGATGAAGGTGGCGCAGGATGCATGGTCCTGGGTCCCGCCGACGGTGATGGCGGCGGCGTTGCAATTCGAGTGGTCGTTGAAGGAACAGTTGGAAACACTGCAGTCTGCGACGTGCGTTGTCATAGGAAGATCCTCCGTTGTTCGGCTGCCCGGGCGGGCTGCTCCCTGTGACCCACCGTAGGCCTGTCCGGCCGGATCAAAAAGACCCAAACGTGTGACCTAATTGCCGGGTCCCTGTGCGCGGTTAGGGCATTACGGCCTATGGTCCGGCAATGCGTCGGTTCCTAAGATAGTGGTAGGGCCGACGGCACGACTCCCGGCACGTCCGGGGGGCCTTCCCAAAGACCGCCGCCGGCCCCTCAACTCCCACCGACAAGGCGGCTACACCAGGCTGTCTTGCTTTTCCTGTGCCTGGGCAGTTGCCGGAGCGTTGGTTGTTGCCGGAACGGGCAGCGGGTGATGGAAGGGGTTGAATCGGCTGCGGGACAGTTCACCGAATGCGTAGGCCGTCTCGGCATGTTCGGAAAGGTCCACGCCCGCGTTTTCGGCTTCCTCGCTGACCCGAAAGCCGATGGTCCTGTGGATGGCGCGGCCGATGACCAACGTGCCCAGGCCGGACAGGGCGATGGTGACCAGGACGGCGACGATCTGGGCCACGAGCTGCTGTGTTCCGCCGCCGTAGAGGAGGCCGCCGCCCACACCGTCCACCGGCAGGGCGATGAAGCCAAGCGACAGCGTGCCGATAACGCCGGCTCCGAAGTGGACACCCACGACGTCCAGCGAATCGTCGAAGCCGAACCGGTATTTCTGGTCCACGAAGACCGCGCAGGCCGCACCGGCCACGAGGCCCAGGCCCAGCGCTGCGAGGGGGCTGATGTTGGCGCAGGACGGGGTGATGGCCACCAGGCCGGCAACCACGCCTGAAGCGGCACCAAGGGAGGTGGGGTGCCCGTGGCGGATCTTCTCGGTGACGAGCCAGCTCAGCATGGCTGCGGCCGGTGCGACCAGGGTGTTGACCCAGATGAGGCCGGCCTGTTCGGCAGTGGTGGCGGCACCGCCGTTGAAGCCGAACCAGCCGAACCAGAGGATGGCGGCACCCAGCATGATGAACGGGATGTTGTGCGGCCGGTGGTTGGGATCCTTGGCGAATCCCTGGCGCTTTCCCACAATCAATGCGAGGACGAAAGCGGCGGTTCCCGAACTGACCTCGACGACGGCGCCGCCGGCAAAGTCGATCACCTGGCCAAAGACTGCGGTGAGGGCGCCGCCGGCGCTCATAAGGCCACCGCCCCAGATCATGTAGGCCAGCGGGCAGTAAACCAGGGTGATCCAGATGGGGACGAAGAGCGCCCAGGCGCTGAACTTGGCGCGGTCCGCGATGGCGCCGCTGATGAGGGCCACGGTGATGATGGCGAAGGTGGCGCTGAAGGCCGCCTTCATGAGGTCCGGCGAGCCCATGAGGTTCTGCAGGCCAAAGTTGGCGAAGGGGTTACCGAACAGGCCGAGGATGCCGTCGCCGGTGGTCATGGAGTAGCCCCACAGGACCCACACGACGCCGACAATGCCGGCCGAGATGAAGCTCATCATGATCATGTTGAGCGCCGCCTTGGCGCGGGTCATGCCGCCGTAGAACAGGCCGAGGCCGGGGGTCATGAACAGCACCATGGCCGACGACAGCATCAGCCAGACGTTTTCCGCAGTGATTTCCACCTGCGTGTCCCTTCTCATCAAGTCTTCCGTACGGGACCTCGAGTGATTCCGGGCCACGCCCCCGCTCAATGTTTCACGCTTCGTGTTTCCGATAATGGGGCGCTAGGTTGCGGGTAAGTTACAGGAACGGGCCCAGCGTGAAGATCACATGACCGTCTTGTTTCGGGCATGTTAACTGGGGCGCTTCGACGGCGTGATGGGTGGGCGCCGATGGGTTGCGTTTCGGCAAGATGACGGGCGGCTCACCGCGTGCGGCTGCGCTGCGGCTGCCGCGCGGCTGCCGCGCGGCTGCCCCGGCGGCTGCCCCGGCAGCCGCTAGCGGGAAGGGGCCGGCGTCGGTTGCTGCGGGACGTACATGGACGGCGGCGGCGGCGGGAAGGCCTCGGCCGGGTACAGCCCGGCCACCTGCATCATGTAGTTGGCCCACTGCGGCCCGGCGAGCATGTAGCCGTCGATCGACTTGTAGAAGTTGCCGTTAATGGTGACGTTCTGGCCTGCCCGTTGTTGGCCCTCCAGTGTGTCTCCAAAGAAGGACGCCGTGGCCAGGCCGGAGGTGTAGCCCGCCACCCAGGTGGCGCCGTTGTTGTTCGACGTCCCCGTCTTGGCCGCCACCGGCACCTTGCTCTGGACCTTCGGGTTGATGTAAACGCCGGAACCCATCTTCAGCACGTCCTGAAGCACCGCGTTGACGCCGCGCGCCACGTCGGGCTTGACGGCGCTGTGGCACTGGGAGGACTCGGACGGATGATGCCGCCCTGCAGGGTCACTGACGTCCGCGATGGCGATGGGGGTGCAGTACCGGCCGTCGTTGGAGAACGTGGCAAAGGCGTTCGCCAGGTGCAAGGGAGCCACCCCGATGGCGCCCAGCAGGTTGCCCAGCTGGTGCATGTTCACCTGGGCTCCGTCCAGGCCGCTGTGGATCCCCACCGCATCCACCATCTTCTGGATGCCGCAGAAGTCCAGCTGCGTGGCGGTGGCGAAGGTTGCCGTGTTGATGGAGTTGTAGAGGCCGTAGTTGATGGGCATGGGTCGGTAGTAGCCGGGATCGTTGTTCTGGAGATCGTCCGCTGCGCCCTCGTTCCTCTGGGCGGTGCTGTAGGCACCCAGCACCTTTCCGCAGCTGGACCGCCACGGGAAGCCGAGAGGATAGATCCGCCGGGACGCGTCGATCATGGCATTGATGGGCTTGCCCTCGTTCAGCCATTCCGCAAACGTGAACGGCTTCATGGTGGAGCCGGGCTGGAACCCGCCGGCGCCGTTGAGGTCATTGCCGTTGGCGTCCCTGGAGTCGACGTTAAAGTTCAGCTGGGTGTCGAATTTCCCTTCCGCGGGAAGGAAAACCGTGTTCTGCGCCATGGCCAGGATCCTGCCGGACCCGGGCTGGATGGTGACCAGGGCGGCGCCCCATTTGTCCGGATTCGCGCCCGCGGTGGCGTCCACCTGGGCCTGGGCTGCGGCCTGCAGCCTGCTGTCCAGGGTGGTGACGATGGTCAGGCCGCCGCGGTACAGCAGCCTCTCCCGGTCCTTGAGTTCCACGCCGTAGGCGGGGTTGTTGAGGATCAGATGGGACACGTAGTCGCAGAAGTACGGTGCGATGACGGCAGCGGCGCAGCCCTGCCGGCCCGGGGTGATCTTCAGGTCCACACCGGTGGCCACGGCGGCGTCGTGCTCCGCCTGGGTGATTTTTTCCTGCTCCAGCATGTTGCCCAGGACCTGGTTGCGGCGCTGCAGCGAGTTCTCCGGATGCACGGCAGGATCGTAGAAGCTGGGGCTGTTCACCAGCCCGGCCAGCAGCGCCGCCTGCGGCAACGTGAGATCCTTGGCGGACGCGCTGAAGAAGTGCCGCGCGGCTGCCTCGATGCCGTAGGCGTCCCGGTTGAAGAACACGATATTCAGGTAGCCCTCGAGGATCTGGGCCTTGGTGTATTTCTTCTCCAGCTCGATGGCGAGCTTCATCTCCCGAAGCTTGTCGCCAACGCTCTTCTGGCCGCTGAGGATGACCTGCTCGCTTTGATCCGCGGAAAGAAACGACTCATTGACGACGTTGGTGACGTACTGCTGGGTCAGCGTTGACGCACCCTGACGGCCTCCCTGGGTGACGTTGAACGTCAGCGCCCGGAGGATGCCCTGCGGGTCAACGCCGCCATGCTCGTAGAAGCGGCTGTCCTCGATCGCGATGATCGCGTCCTTCATAAACGGCGACATCTGGTCGAGCGTGACCCGCACCCTGTTCTCGGCGTAGAAGGTGGCAATGGGCTGGCCGTCCGCGGTCATCATTTTGGTGGACTGCGAGGGAGGATCGACCGTGAGGTCGCCGGGCAGGTTGTTGAAGAACGTAATCGAATTGCTGACCGTCACCCCGGCGGCCGCCACGCTGGGGACCACCAGGCTGGCGGCCAGGACCCCGCAGATGGCGCTCACGGCAACAAATCCGACCAGCCTCCCCAAGGCTGCGGCCAGACGGGAACCCCATCGCTTCTTCGGCGCCATTTTTTCCAGCTATCACGCGTGCCAGTGCCTCAAGGCTACGCCCGGCGGCCGCCCGCCGACCAGAGTCCTAATGCCCACACGCCGGGGGCACGCCGGAGGTCGAGCCTGTCGAGATCGGTTTCGACGAGCTCAACCACCGGCGGGGGCGGTCCGTCAGCTCGCGTAGGGGTCGGCGATGCCGATGTACTGCGTGGTGGTGTATTCGGCGATGCCTTCGGAGCCGCCTTCGCGGCCCAGGCCGGAGTGCTTGACGCCGCCGAAGGGGGCGGCGGCGTTGGAGATGACGCCGGCGTTGAAGCCCACCATGCCGAATTCGATCTGTTCGGCCACGCGCAGCAGCCGGTTGAAGTCGCGGCTGTAGAGGTAGGAGGCCAGGCCGTACTCGCTGGCGTTGGCGAGCCGGATGGCGTCCTCCTCCGTGCTGAACGTGGTCACCGGGGCGACGGGGCCGAAGATTTCCTGCCGCAGGATCGCGGCGTCGTTCGGGACGTTCCCCAGCACGGTGGGCGGGTAGAAGTACCCGGCGCCTTCTGCCGGGGAACCGCCGGTGAGTGCTGTTGCTCCGGCGTCGACGGCGGCGCTCACCAGGGCGTGCACGTCATCGCGGGCGCCGGCGTCGATGAGCGGGCCCACCTGGGTGGCCGGTTCGGTGCCGCGGCCGGTGGTGAGGGCGCCCATGGCGGCGGCGAACTTGTCCGTGAATTCGGCGGCCACGGATTCCTGGACCAGGAACCGGTTGGCGGCTGTGCAGGCCTCGCCCATGTTCCGCATCTTTGCGGCCATGGCACCTTCGACGGCTTTGTCCACGTCGGCGTCCTCGAACACGATGAACGGGGCGTTGCCGCCCAGCTCCATGGACGTGCGGAGGACATTGCCGGCGGCGTCGGCCATGAGCCGCTTGCCCACCGGAGTGGAGCCGGTGAAGGAGACCTTGCGCAGCCGCGGATCGGCCAGCAGCGGGCCGGAAATCCCGGACGCGCTGGCGGAGGCCACCACGTTCAGGACCCCCGCGGGCAGGCCGGCGTCGAGCATGGTCTGGGCGAAGTACTGGGCGGTCAGCGGGGTGAGCTTGGCGGGTTTGAGCACCATGGTGCAGCCGGCGGCGATGGCGGGGGCAACCTTGCGGGTGGCCATCGCCAGCGGGAAGTTCCACGGCGTGATGAGCAGGCACGGGCCCACCGGCTTCTTCTGGACCAGGATCTTGTTTTTGCCCTCCGGGGTGGTGAGATAGCGGCCGTAATCCCGGACCGTCTCTTCGGAGAACCAGCGCAGGAACTCGGCACCGTACGTGACTTCCCCGCGGGCTTCGGCCAGTGGCTTGCCCATCTCCAGGGTCATCAGCAGGGCAAAGTCATCGGCCCGTTCGGTCACCAGGTCGAAGGCGCGGCGCAGGATTTCGGCGCGCTCACGGGGTGCCGTCCGCGCCCAGGACGCCTGAACCTTGTCCGCGGCGTCGAGCGCTGCGAGGGCATCTTCGCTGGTGGCGGACGCCAGGGTGGCGAGCACCTCCCCGGTGGCGGGATCGTGCACGTCGAACGTGCCGCCGTCGGACGCATCCACCCACTGCCCGCCGATCAGCAGGCCGGTGGGGACGGAAGCGAGGAGTGCGGCTTCCCGCTCAGGGGTGACGGCAGGGGAAAGTGCAGGGGAAAGAGTCACGGAAAAGTCCTTAAGCTTGGTGGCTGTTAGTAGCTGGCGGGGGTTTCACCGGCACCAGCCGGGACGAATTCGGCGGCGAGGGCCTCGGAGCCGCGGGCCAGGAGGGCAACGTCGGCGCCCACCAGCACAAACGTGGCGCCGGCTGCCAGGTAGCTGCGGGCGGTGGCGGGGTTGAAGGCGTTGACACCCGCTGGCTTCCCCGCCTCGGTAGCGGCGGCAAGGCAGCGTTCGACGGCGGCGCGCACCTCCCGGTGTTCCTGCTGTCCCAGTACGCCCATGGAGGCGGCGAGGTCGGACGGTCCAAGGAAGATGCCGTCCACGCCGTCCACCGCAAGGATCTCCTCCACCGCTGCGACGGCGGCTTCGGACTCGATCTGGACGGTGAGGCTGACGGTGTCGGAAGCGCGGGCGAGGTAGTCCGGGATGCGGTTCCACCTCGACGCCCGGGCAAGGGCGGAGCCCACGCCGCGGACACCGTGGGGAGGGTACCGGGTGGCGGCCACCGCGGCTTCGGCCTCGGCGGCGGAGTTCACCATGGGCACGAGCAGGTTCTGGACGCCGAGGTCCAGGTACTGCTTGATCACCACGGTGTCGTTGACCGGCGGCCGGACCAGGGTGTGGACCGGGTAGCCGCGGACGGCCTGCAGCTGGGACAGGATGGATTCCAGGCCGTTGGGGCTGTGCTCGGCGTCAATCAGTAGCCAGTCCAGCCCGGCCCCGGCGCACAACTCGGCCACCAGCGGGCTGCCGGAACAGACCCACATCCCGGCCAGGGGGCGGTCCGCAGCGGCTAGGGCGTCCCGGAACGTGGCGTCCGGGTCTACTCGAAGCGGCATGTTACAACTCCCAGGGGGCCGTAGTCGGCGTGCACGGTGTCGCCCTGGTAGACCCAGAGCGGGCGGGTGAAGGAACCGGCCAGGATGATGTCCCCGGCCTTCATCCCGTCACCGTGGGCGGCGATCTTGTTGGCCAGCCAGTGGACACCGTTGGCGGGGTGGTCCAGGACCCCCGCCGCCACGCCGGTTTCCTCCACGGTCTGGTTCTTGTAGAGGATGGCCGAGACCCAGCGGAGGTCGACGGCGTCGGGCTTGACCGGACGGCCGCCCACCACCATGGCCCCCATCGCGGCGTTGTCCGCGATGGTGTCCACGATGGTCCGGCCCTCCATCTCGATCCTGGAGTCCAGGATCTCGAGGGCCGGGACCACGTAGTCGGTGGCGTTCAGGACGTCGAAGATGGTGCAGCCCGGGCCCTTGAGTGCATCTTTCAGCACAAACGCCAGTTCCACCTCCACCCGCGGATGCGTGTAGCGGTCCCACTGCACGGAACACCCGGTTTCGAGGACCATGTCATCGAAGATGGCGCCGTAGTCCGGTTCGGTGATGCCCGTGGCGGCCTGCATGGCCTTGGACGTGAGGCCGATCTTGCGGCCCACGAGCTTCCGGCCGGCATCCTCGTTCCGGTTCCGCCACAGCTGCTGCACGGCGTAGGAATCTTCCACCGTCATGTCCGGGTAGCGGGACGTCAGCCGGGGCACCGGCTTGCGGTTCCGGCCGGCCTCGAGCAGCTCGTCCGCGATGGCCTCGATCGTCTTGGCATCCAGCATGGCTACAGCTGCGCCCCGAGCTTGAAGCCCGTCCGGTCACCGTCGGGGGATCCGTCCTTGCGGGTGTAGGAGAAGCCGTCGGCGCCCACGGTCACTGCCATCTCAGAGGCGTCGGTGCGCTGGATGACGGGCTGCGGCTTGCCGTCGAGGTCCAGGACCAGGGAGGCCTCGGTGTACCAGGACGGGACCACGGGGTTGCCCCACCAGTCGCGGCGCTGGTTGTCGTGGACGTCCCAGGTGATGGTGGGGTTGTCCGGGTCGCCGGTGTAGTAGTCCTGGGTGTAGATCTCGATGCGGTGGCCGTCCGGGTCCAGGATGTAGAGGTAGAACGCGTTGGACACGCCGTGCCGGCCGGGGCCGCGTTCGATCCGGTCGCTGATGCGCAGGGCGCCCATCTTGTCGCAGATCTGGATGATGTTGTGCTTCTCGTGCGTGGCGAAGGCGACGTGGTGCATGCGCGGGCCGTTGCCGCCGGTGAGCGCGGTGTCGTGGACGGTCTGCTTGCGGTGCATCCAGACGGCGTAGGAGACGCCGTCGGAATCCTGGATGTCTTCGGAAACGCGGAAGCCGAGGTCCTCGAGGTACTTGCGGCCGCGGGGCACATCCGGGGTGACCTGGTTGAAGTGGTCCAGCCGGACCAGTTCGCCGGCGGAGTAGAGGTCGTAGCGCTGGGTGAGGCGTTCCACGTGCTCCACGTCGTAGAAGAATTCGTACGGGAAGCCGAGCGGATCCTCCACGCGGACGGAGTCGCCGATGCCCTTGGTGAAGCCTTCCTTGCGGCGTTCGGTGCGGCAGCCCAGTTCCTTGTAGTAGGCCTCGGCGGCGTCCACTTCGGCGGGGGACTTCACCCGGTAGGCAAAAGCGGCGACGGCGGCGATGGGACCCTTGCGCAGCACCAGGTTGTGGTGGATGAACTCCTCGAGGGAGCGCAGGTAGATGTTGTTCTCGTCTTCTTCGGTGACGTGCAGGCCCAGGAGGTCAACATAGAACTCGCGGGACTTGGCGAGGTCCGTGACCACGATCTCCATGTAGGCGCAGCGGACGATGTCCGGAGCGGGGACGGAGGGCTTCGGGATGACGTTGTTCATGGTGTTCTCTCTTCTTTGAAAGGGGCCGTGTTGGTCTGTGGGGCCGGAACTAGGCGCCGAATTTGGGGGTGTGGACGGAACCGAGCGTGATGTGCACGGCCTGCTGGTCGGTGTAGAAATCGATGGAGCGGTAGCCACCCTCGTGGCCCAGGCCGGAGGCCTTGACGCCGCCGAACGGGGTGCGGAGGTCGCGGACGTTGTGGCTGTTGAGCCACACCATGCCGGCCTCCACGTTCTGGGAGAAGTTGTGCGCCCGGGTGAGGTTCTGGGTCCAGATGTAGGCCGCCAGGCCGTACTTGGTGTTGTTGGCCAGGGCGAGGGCTTCGTCGTCGTTCTCGAAGGGGGTGATGGCGACCACCGGGCCGAAGATTTCCTCCTGGAAGATCCGCGCGTCAGGGGCGACGTCGGCGAACACTGTGGGGGCGATGTAGTTGCCTTCCGGGAGGTGATCCGGCCGGCCGCCGCCAGCCAGCAGCCGGCCCTCGGACTTGCCGATCTCCACGTAGGAGGCCACCTTCGCGAAGTGCTCCGGGTGGACCAGGGCACCTACCTGCGTCTTGGGATCATGCGGATCGCCGACTACGATGTTCTTCGCGCGGGCGGCGTACTTTTCGCAGAACTCGTCGTAGATGGCCCGCTCCACCAGGATGCGCGAGCCGGCGGTGCAGCGCTCGCCGTTGAGGGAGAAGACGCCGAAGAGCGCGGAGTCGATCGCGGCGTCGAGGTCGGCGTCGGCGAACACCACGCACGGGGACTTGCCGCCGAGTTCCATGGAGAGGCCCTTGAGGTTGGCGGCGGCGTTGCGGAAGATCGTCTGGCCCGTGGTGGTCTCGCCGGTGAAGGAGATCAGCGGGACATCAGGGTGCTTCACCAAGGCGTCGCCGGCTTCCTCGCCGAGCCCGTTGACCAGGTTGAACACGCCGTCCGGCAGGCCTGCGTCCTTGAAGATGGTGGCCCAGAGCGAGGCGGAGAGCGGAGTGAACTCGGCCGGCTTGAGGACCACGGTGTTGCCGGTGGCCAGGGCCGGTGCGAGCTTCCAGGACTCGAGCATAAACGGCGTGTTCCAGGGAGTGATGAGGCCGGCGACGCCGATCGGCTTGCGGTTCACGTAGTTGATCTGCGATCCGGGGACCTTCATGGCATCGTCGAACTGGGCGACGATCAGGTCCGCGAAGAACCGGAAGTTCTCTGCGGCCCGGAGTGCCTGGCCCTTGGCCTGGGTGATGGGCAGGCCGGTGTCGAAAGTTTCGAGTTCGGCCAGGCGCTCCTCCTGGGCTTCGACGGCGTCCGCGATCTTGTTCAGGATGCGGGCGCGTTCGCGCGGCTTCATCTTCGGCCAGGGCCCGTTCCTGAAGGCTTCGCGGGCCGCGGCGACGGCGAGGTCGATGTCCTCTTTCTGCCCGGCGGCGGCGGTGGCGTAGTTGGTGTTGGACACCGGGTCCAGGACGTCGAAGGTCTTGCCGCCCACGGAGTCAACGAATTCACCGTTGATGTAGTGCTGGATGTGGGTGGGAAGGTCCTGCGGGACGTAGTGGGCTGTGGTTTCTGCGGCAGTCGTCATCATTGAGTCCTAACGGTGGTCATTACTGCTTGGTTTGTGCGAGGTAGGCGTCCAGGGTGGCGCTGCGGTGGAGCCGTGCTGCTTTTTCGATGGTGTCGGCGTCGGCGCCGGTTTCGATGAGCTTCAGGAGGGCCTCGTGCTCGTCAACCGAGTCGTGCGCCCTGCCGGGCACGAACCGGAACGTGGAGGAGCGAAGGGACGCGAGCCGGTTCCAGCCACGGTGGACGAGGTCCAGGATGTGCGGGTTGGGACAGTGCTCGAACAGGACGCTGTGGAAGTCCTGGTTCAGCCGGGTGAAACGGACGGGGTCGAAGTGCTGCAGGCAGTCGCGCATTTCCTCGTTCACGGCCCGGGCCCGGGCCACGTCCGCCGCCCCGATCAGCGGCGCGGACAGGGCGGTGGCGGCGCCTTCCACGATGCTCAGGGTCTGCATGGTGTAGAGGTATTCGGTGGGGTCAATCCCGGAGACCGTGGCGCCGATGTTCCGCTCGAATTTCACCAGGCCTTCGGCTTCGAGGCGGCGGATGGCTTCGCGGACCGGCACGACGCTGACGCCCAGGTCCTCGGCGATCTTGGCCAGCACCAGCCGGTAGCCGGGGGAGTAGGTGCCGTCCACGATCCGTGCCTTGACTGCCATGTAGGCCTGCTCGGACTTGCTGCCTGCCAGCCCGGTTCCGGCGGTGGCCGTCTCAGTCATTTGCTTTGCCTGCTTCCCATTGCGCGTACTTGCCGCGCCACTCAGCATTCAGCGGGTAGAGGCCGTCCACGCTGTGGCCCTGCTGCACCATTTCGGCGATGAAGACCTCCTCGCGTTCCTGTGCGATGGAATCGTCAGCAAGCTCTTCGGCGAGTGCCGGCGGGATCACCAGGATGCCGTCCGAATCGGCCACGATGATGTCACCGGGCTGCACGGTGGTGCCGCCGCAGGCGATGGTGATGTCGGTGTCCCACGGGATGTGCCGGCGGCCCAGCACCGCGGGGTGGGGGTTGGCATAGTACGTGGGCATGTCCATGGCCGCCACCGCGGAGAAGTCCCGTACGCCGCCGTCGGTGATGATGGCGGCGGCGCCGCGGACCTGGGCACGGAGGGCCAGGATGTCGCCGATGGTACCGGTGCCCTTTTCCCCGCGGGCTTCCATCACCAGGATCTCGCCCTCGTTGACCGAATCGATGGCCTTCTTCTGGGCGTTGAATCCGCCGCCGTGGGTCTTGAAGAGGTCCTCGCGGTTGGGTACGTAGCGCAGGGTCCGGGCCAGACCCACGATCCGCTTCTCCGGCCGGGTGGAGGTCAGGCCGTCGATGCTGACGTTGTTCAGTCCGCGTTTGCGCAGCTGGGAGGACAGGGTGGCGGTGCAGACGCTTTCCAGCTTGGCCTTCAGACCGGGGGAGAGGACGGGCCCGACGGCGGCAGCCGCCGCCTCTGCTGGCTGCGCTGAGAGGCCGGCCGCTTCGCGGGAACCGTACGCTTCCTCCCGCTGGAGATCATCGGTCTTGGGCCGCGCGCCGAAGTCCGCGAACGGCGTCGTGCCTTCCTCCACCCGGGTGACCAGGCGGCCGGTGGTGAGGCCGGCGGCAGTGCCGCCCGCCGTCGTCGTACTGGTGCTGACTTCAACCTCGACGACGTCGCCCGGCTTGGCCACCGAGGCGCCGGCCGGGGTGCCGGTCAGGATGATGTCGCCCTCTTCGAGGGTGAGCAGCTGGGAGAGGTCCGCGACGAGCCGCGCGAACGGGAAGAGCAGGTCTTCGGTGGTGTCGTCCTGGACCAGGCTGCCGTTGTGCCACGTGCGGACGCGGAGTTCTGCGGGGTCGACGGCGTCCGCTGCGATCAGTCCCGGGCCCACCGGCGTGAACGCGTCCCCGCCCTTGGACCGGAGGTTGGATCCCTTGTCCGCGTAGCGGAGGTCGTAGACGCCCAGGTCGTTGCTGGCCGTGACCCACTCGACGTGGCTCCAGGCGTCCGCAATGCCCACGCGGCGGGCCGGCTTGCCGATGATCAGGGCGATCTCGCCTTCGAAACCAAGGAGTTCGCAGCCGGCGGGCCGTTCCACCGTTGAGGGGGCTTCCGCCGAACCGATTGCCAGCGAGGACGACGGCTTCAGGAAGTAGGAGGGCTGCTCCGGGGTGCGGCCGCGCTGGGCTGCCCGGCTGGGGTAGTTGATGTGCACCGCGATGACCTTGCGGGCCGCGGCCAGGATGTGGTCGGTGACCTGTTCCAAGTGTTACTCCTCATCGAGTACGAAATCGTATACGATAACTATCACCTAGGAGCTCGCCGGCGTCAACCCCTGATTTCCGGGGGGCTTTAGGGGCACTTGTAACGCAGGTCATATCTGCGTACAGTTTCGAATGAGCAGTAGATTTCTATTATCGAACTAGCAGTTCTGATATCGAACACATTTGACGGCCAAAAGACAGCCACACAACGAAGTGAGGAATCCCCGTGCATTTCCACCACCACGGCTACGTATCCGGTGACCCGCGAGTCCAGCCGGCCGCCGGCGTCGGCATCAACCGGCCCGAGCAGCTTCCCGACGAAGTGGACGTTCTCATTGTGGGTACCGGGCCCGCGGGCATGCTTACCGCCGCGCAGCTGTCCCAGTTCCCCGGCATCACCACCCGCATCGTGGAGCGCCGCCCCGGACGCCTCGAGATCGGCCAGGCCGACGGCATCCAGGCGCGCAGCGTCGAAACCTTCCAGGCCTTCGGCTTCGCAGAGCGGATTATTGCCGAGGCCTACCGGATCACTGAAATGGCGTTCTGGAAGCCGGACCCGCAGAATCCGGCGAACATCGTCCGTGCGGCCCGCACCCTGGATGATCCGCACGGGATCAGTGAGTTCCCGCACCTGATCGTCAACCAGGCCCGTGTTCTCGACTACTTCGCCGAAGTCATGGCGAACGCCCCCACCCGCATGACGCCGGACTACGGATACGAGTTCCGCGCACTCCAGGTCGGCGAGGGGGAGTACCCCGTTGCTGTGACGCTGGTCCACACCTCCGGCGCCGACGAAGGCCGGGAACGTGTGGTCCGGGCCAAGTACGTGGTGGGCGCGGACGGCGCGCGCAGCAAGGTGCGGGACTCGATCGGCTGCACCATGGCCGGCGACCAGGCCAACCACGCCTGGGGCGTTATGGACGTACTCGCCAACACCGACTTCCCGGACATCCGCCTGAAGTGCGCCATCCAGTCCCACGACGGCGGCAGCATCCTGCTTATCCCGCGGGAGGGCGGCCATCTCTTCCGCATGTACGTGGACCTCGGCGAGGTGGCCGCGGACGACCGCGGGGCCGTCCGCAAGACCTCCATTGAACAGATCATCGCCAAGGCCAACGCGATCGTCCACCCGTACAAGGTCGACGTGCGCAACGTGGCATGGCACAGCGTCTACGAGGTGGGCCACCGCCTCACCGACAGGTTCGACGACGTCCGCCCGGAGGAACTCGGCACCCGGACGCCCCGCGTGTTCATCACCGGCGACGCCTGCCACACGCACAGTGCCAAGGCGGGCCAGGGCATGAACGTCTCCATGCAGGACGGCTTCAACATCGGCTGGAAGCTGGGCCACGTGTTGGAGGGCCGCAGTCCGGAAACCCTGCTGTCCACCTACTCCGCCGAACGCCAGGTCATCGCGAAGAACCTCATCGACTTCGACAAAGAGTGGTCCACACTCATGGCGAAGAAGCCCGAAGAATTCGCGTCCCCCTCGGAGCTCGAGGACTTCTACGTGAGCACTGCCGAATTCCCGGCCGGCTTCATGACACAGTACGTTCCTTCGATGCTGATCGGCGAGCCCGCGCACCAGGAACTGGCCGCCGGATTCACCATCGGCAAACGCTTCAAGTCTGCGCCGGCGGTGCGTGTCTGCGACACGAACCCGCTGCAGCTCGGCCACCAGGCCTCGGCGGACGGCCGCTGGCGAATCTACGTCTTCGCTGACGGGGCCGCGCCCGGGCAACAGTCGCCCACCGCCGACCTTGCCGAATGGTTGGCCACCGCGCCAGACTCCCCGCTGGCCGCAACACCGTCGGGAGCCGACCCGGACGCCTGGTTCGATGTGAAGGTGATCTACCAGCAGGACCACACGAACATCGACATCAACACGGTGCCGGCCGTCTTCAAGCCCCAGGTGGGGCCGTTCAAGCTCACGTACCTGGAGAAGGTCTACGGCACCATTCCGGCGTCGGACATTTTCGAACTGCGCGGCATTGATCGCGGCGGCGTGATGGTGGTGGTCCGGCCGGACCAGTACGTGGCGAATGTCCTGCCCCTGACGGCAACAGCCGAGCTGGCCGCGTTCTTCGCGCCGATCCTGGCGGCAGGCAAGCCCGTCCCCGCCACATAGGCGTGGCCCCGTCAGACCGCGGTGGCCTGAGCCGTCCGGTAGTCTGCGGCTGCGTAGACGCCCAGGATGCGCACCTCGGTGGTGAAGAAGTCCAGTTCCTCCAGGGCGAGCTTCAACGGCAGGTCCTCCGGGTGGCCCTCGACGTCGGCCATGAACATGGTGGCGGCGAACTCATTGCCCACCATGTAGCTTTCCAGCCGCGTCATGTTCACGCCGTTGGTGGCGAACCCGCCCAGCGCCTTGAAGAGGGCGGACGGAACATTGCGGACCCGGAACAGGAAGCTGGTCACAGCCGGTCCGGACAGTTCCTCCCTGGTCGGCAGTTCCTTTTCAGGAGCCAGGACTACGAAGCGCGTGGTGTTGGAGGGGTCATCCTCAACCCGGGAGGCCAGCACCTCCAGACCGTAAATGCTGGCTGCGAGCGGGGGAGCGAGGGACAGCTTGGCGGGGTCGTTCCACTCCCGGACTTCCCGGGCGGAACCTGCGGTGTCTCCGGCAATAACGGGGCGCAGCCCGGCTTCGCGGATGAGCCGCCGGCACTGTCCCAGGGCGTGGATGTGGCTGTGGACCTCGGTGGCCGCTTCGATGGTGCTGCCGGGGATGCCCAGCAGGTCGAAGTGAATGGGCAGGAAGAACTCGCCCACGATCTGCAGGCGGGACTGCGGCAGCAGGATGTGGATGTCCGCCACCCGGCCGGCGATCGAGTTCTCGATCGGGATCATGGCGAAATCGGCGGCTCCCGTGGACACCAGTTCGAAGGCATCTTCAAAGCTGGCGCACGGAACGCTTTCCACTTCCGGGAACATCTGCATGCACGCGATATTTGAGTTGGCGCCGGGCTCGCCCTGGTACGCAATTTTCTGGGTCACGATCCGTATGGTTTCACGACCTGCCCCCGCGCGCCCAAGTAACTCGCATTTAACGTCGCCATTCGGGGGTTTCACGACGTTAAATGCGAGTCAGTTGGGGACTGGGCCGGTCCTGGCTCAGCCGAGCGCCAGCCGCATCGAGACCTGGTACCGGTCCGAGCGGTACGTCGAAATGGAGTACTCGATGGGTGTGCCGGGGTCTTCCTGGCCGGTAAACGAACGGCGCCTGAAGAGGAGCACCGGTGCCCCGGGCTCGATGTCCAGCAGGGCCGCCGTGTCCTCCGGGGCGGCGGCGGCCTCCACGGTCTGTTCCACATGCTGCACCGGATGGCCGGACGCGGCGAGGACGCGGTACAGCGACCCGGTCAGGTCCTCCGAGAGCAGGTCCGGCAGGAGCCGGGGCGGCAGCCAGGATTCGTCCACGCTGACGGGCGCCCCGTTTGCCAGGCGCAGCCTACGGACCTGGTAGGCCTCCTGCCCCGGCGGCAGTCCCAGGTGCTCGGACGCCGCCGCGGGCGGCTCCTCGGTGGAGGCAGTAATGACGCGGGTGCTGGGTTCGAAGCCGGCCGCCCGCATGTCCTCATTGAAGGAGGCCAGGTGCAGGGTTGAGCGGACCAGTCCGTGCGAGACGAAGGTCCCCTTGCCCTTGATCCGGACCAGGGCTCCGTCCTGGACGAGGTCCGAGATGGCCCGGCGCACCGTGATGCGCGAGACCCCGAACTGCTCCTCCAGTTGGCGTTCGCCCAGCAGGGCGTCCCCGGGCCGCAACGTGGTGGCCACCAGGTCCTGGAGCTGCCTGCGCACCCAGACGTGTTTGAGTTCCCCTGCCGTATCCATGTCCCTATTTTTCCGGAATTTTCCCGGGCAGACTGAACAGGTGCCCGCCGGCTTCCACCCGGCCGCCTGAAGCCGGAGGTTCAATGGCGTCCGGTGCGCTGTCCAGGATCACCACAGGACTGCACATGCTGAGGTTTTTCGAGCGGACAAACGCGACGTCAACGCTGATCATGGGGTCGCCGGCGCGCACCTGGTCGCCCTTCTGCGCCAGCACGCTGAAGCCCTCGCCCTTCAGCCCGACCGTATCGATGCCCACGTGGACCAGCACTGCCGGCCCCGAGGCGTGCTGGACGATGTAGGCGTGCGGCATGACCTTGATGACCTTGCCGTCCAGGGGCGCGACGGCGGTGAGCACCCCGGCGTCGTCGTCCGGAATGACCGCGGCGCCTCCGCCGACAAGCCCCTTGGCGAACACCGGGTCCGGCACTTCGCTGAGCGGGATGAGCCGGCCGGGCAGGGGCGAGGCCACACTGATGGCCCCCTTCTGCGTGGCCCCGGCGGGTGCGGCCCCGCTTACCTCAGCCGTGCTTACCTCAGGCGTGCTCACATCAGGTCCTGGATGTCTTCTGCCAGGCTTTCCGCCTCGGGGCCCACCACAACCTGGACCACCGTGCCGGACATCATCACGCCGTGGGCGCCCGCGGCTTTGAGGGCTGCCTCGTCAACCTTTCCGGCATCCACCACTTCGGTGCGCAGGCGGGTGATGCACCCTTCGATCTCTTCAACGTTCTCTGCCCCGCCCAGGGCGGCGAGGATGATTTCTGCTTTGGACATGTCCACTCCTGTTGGTCGTTTCGCGGTGAGTCCGGCCGGCTCTGAAGCTTTTTTCCTGCCTGAGGTTGACAACTAAGCCCGGTGCACTTCACAGTGATGATTGTCACTGGTTATAACCAGTTAGCAAAACTCTACTGAATCCCGCATCCCCGCACAAGCACCGCCTTTTCGAAACGAGGAACCCATGTCCACGGAAAACCCGTCCGCTTCCGCCGGGGCAGGCCCGCTGGCCGCACCGGCCCCGGGCAAGGCCAAGGGCAGCGGCAAAGCGCTGCAGAACCTCCAGCGCTTCGGCCGCAGCCTCATGCTCCCCATCGCCGCCCTTCCCGCCGCAGCGCTCCTCCTGCGCCTGGGCCAGGACGACCTGCTGGGCAGGTTCGAAGGCCTGACCACCGTTGCCCAGGTGATCGGCGCCGCCGGCGGCGCCCTGTTTGAGAACCTTCCGCTGCTCTTCGCCGTCGGCATTTCCTTCGGCTTCGCCAAGAAGGGCGACGGATCAACGGCGCTGGCCGCCGTCGTCGGCTTCCTGGTCCTGACCAACGTCTTCAAAGTCATGGCGCCGCTGGTGCTGGGCGCCGCCCCGGAGGGCGGCAAGGATCCGGTCATCAACTACGGCGTGCTCGCCGGCATCGTGATGGGCCTGACCACGGCGTGGCTGTGGCAGAAGTTCCACCGGACCACCCTGCCGGACTGGCTTGGATTCTTCGCCGGCCGCCGCCTGGTGCCCATCCTGACCTCGTTTGCCGCCATCATCATCGGCGTGGTCATGGCCCTCATCTACCCCTTGTTCAACTCCGGACTGACAGCCGTGGGCAACACGGTGGCGGACAACACGGTGGTGGGCAGCGGCATTTACGGCACGCTCAACCGGTTGCTCATCCCGCTGGGACTGCACCACATCCTGAACTCGATCGTCTGGTTCATCATCGGCGACTACAACGGCGCCCACGGCGACCTGAACCGGTTCTTCGCCGGTGATCCCTCCGCTGGCGTCTTCATGACCGGGTTCTTCCCCATCATGATGTTCGCCCTGCCCGCGGCCGCGCTCGCCATCTGGCACGAAGCCAAGCCCTCCCAGAAGAAGATCGTCGGCGGCGTGATGCTCTCCACCGGCCTCACCGCCTTCCTCACCGGCATCACCGAACCGCTGGAATTCTCCTTCATGTTCGTGGCCTGGCCGCTCTACATCGTCCACGCCGTCCTGACCGGAACGTCCATGATGCTGGTCAACTTCCTGGGGATCCACCACGGGTTCGGCTTCTCCGCCGGTGCTATCGACTACGTCCTCAACTTCGGGATCGCGCAGAATCCGCTCTGGCTGGTGCCCATCGGCCTGGGCTACGCGGCCGTGTACTACGTGGTGTTCCGCTTCGTGATCAGGCGCTGGAACCTCCGCACCATGGGGCGCGAAGATGAAACCGACGAGAACGGTTCGATGGCCAAAGCCGATGCAAGCTGACCCCGCTGTGGGGCCGGATCAGCCCACGCAAGAGAGCGGCGGCGGGCTGGGGCTGCGTGGCCGCCTCGTCACCGGCCGGGCCGGGGACGGTGTGATCGAAGACGGCACCGTGGTGATCGCCGGGGGGAGCGTCGCGTGGTGCGGCCCGACGGCGGAGCTGCCCGCCGGCGTCGACGTCGAAACAACGCAGGTTCCGGTCATCCTGCCGGGGCTGGTGGACGTGCACTGCCACGGCGCCGTGGGCCACACCTTCTCCGCGGATGCCGACGGCGCCCGCCGGGCGGCGGGTTACCTCGCCGGGCAGGGTACGACGTCGGTGCTCGCCTCGCTCGTTTCGGCGCCGTCGGATGTGCTGCTCGAGCAGATCACGGCGCTGCGGGAGCTGGTGCAGGACGGCACCCTGGCCGGCCTGCACCTGGAAGGACCGTTTATCACCAAGAGCATGTGCGGAGCGCAGGACCCGGCGGCCATCATCGACGGCGACCCGGTGCTCCTGCAGGAGTGGCTCGAAGCGGGGCACGGTACGGTGCGGTCCATCACGCTGGCACCGGAAACACCGCACTTTGCCGAACTCGTGGCCCTGTGCCGGGACTACCGCGTGGTTCCGTCGCTCGGCCACACCGGTGCCACGGCGGCGCGGACCCGGGAAGCCCTGGGCGGCGCCCTAGACAACGACGGCGCCGGCCCGGTGACCCGAGACGACGGTCCCTGGTCCGCCACACACCTGTTCAACCGGATGCCCGCACTGGGCCACCGGACACCCGGACCCATTCCCGTCCTGCTGCAGGCCGCACGGCAGTCACCGGGCCGGATGGTCCTGGAACTGGTAGCCGACGGCGTGCACCTGGACCCGGAGATCGTCCGTATGGTCTTCGGCCTGGTGGGCCCGGGCTCGATCGCGCTGATTACGGATGCCATGGCAGCGGCGGGAATGTCCGACGGCCACTACACACTCGGCAGCCTGGACGTGCTGGTCCGGGACCGGGTGGCGCGCCTGGTCCCCGCGGAGGGTGATGCCCGGCCCGGTGCGATCGCCGGGGCAACGAGCCTGCTGCTGGAAAATGTGCGCCGCTGCGTCGAATGGGGCGTGCCCCTGGCCGACGCCGTGACGGCGGCCTCGGCCACACCTGCCCGCCTAATGGGCTTGGACCGGCCGGAATCCGCGCAGATTGGTTCCCTCACCACGGGGTACCGCGCCGACATCCTGGTGACCACCGAAAAACTCGAACTGCTGCAGGTCTACCGGGCCGGCACACCACTGACGCAGGAAAGGAAAACGCGTGCAGATTATTCTGTGTGAGTCCGCGGACCACGTAGGGGGCCGGGCCGCTGACATCATCGAAGCCCGGGTCCGCCAGGGCCCGGCCGTCCTCGGGCTCGCCACGGGCGGTTCGCCGAAGTCCACGTACCAGGAGCTGATCCGCCGGCACCGTGAAGAGCAGCTGGGCTTCAGCCAGGTCACAGCCTTCACACTGGACGAATACGCCGGGCTGCCGCCGGAGCACGAACAGAGCTACTACTCCACCATCCGGCGGGAATTCGTCGACCACGTGGACCTGCCGCTGGGGAAACTCATGACCCCGCACGGGGATGCTCCGGACCTCGTCGCGGAAGCCGACCGCTATGACGCAGCCATCACGGCCGCCGGCGGGGTGGACATCCAGATCCTGGGCATCGGCGCGAACGGCCATATCGGGTTCAACGAGCCCACCTCGTCACTGGTCTCGCGCACCAGGGTGAAGACGCTTGCCGGTGCCACCCGCGCCGACAACGCGCGGTTCTTCCCGGCCGGCGACGTTCCCCGGCTCTGCCTGACCCAGGGGCTGGGGACCATCCGCGAGGCCCGGCTGGCGGTGCTCGTGGCCATGGGGGAGAACAAGGCTGATGCCGTCCAGGCCATGGTGGAAGGACCGGTCAGCGCACACTGCCCGGCTTCGGTGCTGCAACTGCACCGCCGGGCAGTGGTCATCCTGGATCCGGCGGCCGCCTCCCGCCTGAGCCTGCTGGACTACTACCGCGAGGCCCAGGAGTTCAACGACCAGCTGGGCCAAACGCCCACCCGGCCCTGGCTGCGGCAGCCGGCCTAGGACAACACAAAGAATCCGAGGATTGTCCGCGGTCACCTACCTTGACGGAAGGGCGCGGCGGACAAGCCTCGGATTCTTGACGGGAGCAGCGGCTAACTTCTTTTCCCGCGCCCTGCCCGGGGACCTTAGGCGCGGTGGGGCGAACCGAGTTCCACGGGCTCTTCGTCGCTGAGGTAGGCGGCCTCGGAGTGCGCGGCGATGTCGATGCCGCGCAGTTCATCGGCCTCGTGGATGCGCAGGCCCATGGTCATGTTGAGGACCTTGGCGATGATCCACGTAACCACGAAGGAGTAGGCGAGTACGGCCAGCGTGGCGACCGTCTGGATCCCGAGGAGCTCAAAGCCGCCGCCGTAGAACAGGCCGTTCACCTTGTTGGGGGCGGCCTCGGTGGCGAAGAAGCCGATCAGGAGGGTTCCCAGGATGCCGCCCACCAGGTGGACGCCCACCACGTCGAGTGAATCGTCGAAGCCGAGCCGGAACTTCAGCTCAATGGCCAGCGAGCAGACTGCGCCGGCGATGAGGCCGATGGCCAGGGCGCCCAGGGGGCTGACGGCGCCGCAGGCAGGAGTGATGGCGACGAGGGCCGAGATCAGGCCGGAGGCGGCGCCCATGCTGCTGGCGCTGCCCAGGCGGATGCGTTCCACGAGCGTCCAGGCGAGCAGGCCGGCACACGCGGCGACGGCGGTGTTGAGGAATACCACGGATGCGGACTGGCCAGCGGTGAGTGCAGACCCCGCGTTGAAGCCGAACCATCCAGCCCAGAGGAGCCCGGCGCCCACCAGCACGAGCGGGCGGCTGTGGGGTTTGGTGTGTTCGCTCTTGGGCCAGCCGGCGCTGCGTCCGAGGACCAGGGCGAGGGCGAGGGCGGCGACTCCGGCGTTCATGTGGACAGCGGTACCGCCGGCAAAGTCGATTGCCTTGAGGCTGTTGACGATCCAGCCGCCGGTCACCGAGCCGTCCGCCGAGCTGAAGGCGAAGACCCAGTGGGCGACGGGAAAGTAGACCAGGGTGGCCCAGAGGGCGGCGAAGGTCATCCATGCGCCGAACTTCATTCGTCCGGCGGCAGCTCCGGCGATGATTGCCGTGGTGATGCCGGCAAAGAACAGCTGGAAGGCTGCGAACAGGGCCGTGGGGATGGGCGCGTTCGGGTCCTCGGCCAGCAATTTCTCCATGCCGAAGTACTCGGTGACATCACCGAGGAGTCCGGCGCCACCGATGGAATTGCCGAAGACCATGGAGTAGCCGAACACGGCCCACAGGACGGCCACGATGCTCATTCCGCCGAAGCACATCATCATCATGTTCAGGATCCTGCGGGACCCGACCATACCTCCGTAGAACAGGGCAAGGCCGGGGATCATGATGCACAACAGTGCGCCCGCGGCGAGGATCCAGGCGACGTCTCCAGAATTCATGGAACTCCAATCAGAAAAGGGGTGTCCGCCAGGGGAAACGGCGGCACAAAAAAGTAACCGTGGGATGAAACCATGATTCGTGACAGTGAACGATCGTGGGTTTCGCGGGCGTAAATTTCCGGTTGCGATCGCGATTGGGCACGTCACCCCGATTTAACAAGCGGGGCGCACGCCTGTAACATCCTTTTGACTACTGTGGTTCAACAACGTTTCCCAGCAGGTAACACCAAATTGAACAGGACAGTTCCGATGACCAGTGTCGCAAAACCCTGAAGTACCAAGCGCCTCAGCCCTATCAACTGCCGCGTTGCCGGCCGAGACTGACCACATCTCCCTCGCGGACATCGCCAGGGCCCATGATGTGCGGTTCCTCCTGGCCACGTTCGTCGACATGACGGGCAAGCCGTGCGCCAAGCTCGTTCCGGTCGAAGCCGCAGAGCAGCTTGAGGCCGGCGCCATGGGCTTTGCCGGCTACGCAGCAGGGCTGATCGGGCAGAAGCCGCAGGATTCGGACCTCATCGCCATTCCTGATCTGGCGTCCTTCACACCCGTGCCGTTCATCAAGGAAGGGCTCGCGGTCATCCACTGCGACCCGCACGTGGACGGCAAGCCCTGGCCCTACGCCCCGCGCATCATCCTCAAAAACACGCTCGCCCGCCTCGCCGGTCAGGGAATGCAGGCGAAGGTGGGTGCGGAAGTGGAGTACTTCCTCGTCAACAAGAACCCCGACGGTTCCCTGAGCACGGCCGACCCCCGCGATGACTCGCCCCGCCCCTGCTACGACGCACGCGGCGTCACCCGCATGTATGAGCACCTCACCTCCATCTCGGAGGCAATGAACGGCCTGGGCTGGGGCAACTACGCCAACGACCATGAGGACGCCGCCGGGCAGTTCGAGCAGAACTTCAACTACGCCGACGCCCTCACCACGGCCGACCGCGTGGTCACCCTGCGCTACATTTTGAATGTCCTCGCCGAACAGCGCGGCATGACCGCCACCTTCATGCCCAAGCCCTTCACCGACCGCACGGGCACGGGCCTCCACTTCCATCTGTCGCTGTGGTCCGGCGCCGAGGCGCTGTTCCCGGTTGACAACGGAGCGGACGACGGCGGCAGGGGACTTGGGCTTTCGGCCCTCGCCTACTCCTTCATCGGCGGCATTTTGGACCACGCGCCGGCACTGCAGGCATTCCTGGCCCCCACCGTCAATTCGTACAAGCGCTCGGGCGCCACCACCAGCTCGTCCGGTGCCACCTGGTCTCCCCGGAAGGCCTCGTTCGGGGGCAACGACCGCACGCACATGATCCGCGTCCCGGACAACAAACGGATCGAACTTCGCTCGGGTGACGGTTCAGCCAACCCCTACCTCGCCATTGCCACGGCCATCTCGGCAGGCCTGGACGGCGTGGAAAAGTCGGCGGATCCGGGGCACCCGTCGGGCCCGGGCGAGTCGAAACCCGACGCCCACCTGCTGCCGGCCACCCTGCTGCACGCCGTGGAGGCCCTCCGCCGGGACCCGGTGATCCTGGCCAGCCTCAGCGGCGACGCGGAGATCGGCAAGTACTACGCGGACGCCAAGGAAGAGGAATTCCTCAGCTGGCACAACCAGGTCAGCGACTGGGAAATCCGCACGTACCTCACCTCGATTTAGCAACCTCCACTAAGCAAAGGAATCCCACCATGTGCGGAATCGCCGCGCTGCAGCTGCGCAACCCCCTGCTGCACCCCCAGATGGGCAGCCTGCTGTCCTCCATGATGTGCCAGATCGTGGACCGCGGACCGGATTCAGCCGGCCTCGCCGTCTACAACACCCCCGGCCTGGTCTCGGCCGGAACCTCCACCCTCAGCCTGCTGGGCAAGGACCAGGGCATTGCCCTCCCGGAGGTCAAGGCCTCCCTTGACGCGATGCTTCCGGCCGATGCCGCCGCCGCAGTACGCGTGGTGGGTGACACCACCCTGGTGAGCGCCGCCGTCGGAACCGATCTCCTGGTGAAAGCGGTCAGCGAAACCCTTCCGGGCTCCACCATCATTGGCCGCGGCGAGCACGTGGCCGTGATGAAGAGCGTGGGCCACCCGATGGACATCGCCGCCGAGCACGGGCTCGAGGCCATGTCAGGCAGCCAGGGCCTGTCCCACACCCGGATGGCCACCGAGTCCGCCGTGACCGCCGGCGGCTCCCACCCGTTCTCCGTGGCCGACGACCTGTGCCTGGTCCACAACGGCTCCTTCTCCAACCACGCCACCGTCCGCCGCGACCTCAAACGCGAGGGCGTGGTGTTCGATTCCGAAAACGACACTGAGGTGGGCGCCCGCTACGTCGCCTCCCGCCTGCAGCAGGGTGACACCCTCGAAGAGGCGCTCGTGAACCTGGGCAAGGTCCTGGACGGTTTCTACACACTGGTGGTCACCACCGCGGACAGCATGGCCGTGGTCCGGGACCCCATCGCCTGCAAGCCGGCCATCATCGCCGAAACGGACGACTACGTGGCTATGGCCTCCGAATACCGTGCCCTGGCAGCCCTGCCCGGCATCGAAAACGCCCGCATCTTTGAACCGGAACCCGGAAAGGTCTACACATGGTCACTCTGACAGCCCCCGAAACCAGCACGATGAACGCCGAAGCAACCCGGCCCGCCGTCAGCGCTGATTCCTTCAGCGTGGATCTGGCCGGCAGCCCCGTTCGCGAACTCAACCAGGCCCTCCACAACGCTGTGGACGGGCAGTCCTGGACCGTCGCCAACCCCGAAGGCAAGCACAGCCTGGCCGTGGGCATCAACACGGACGTCACGGTCACCATCAACGGCCACGCCGGCTACTACGCGGCCGGGATGCACCAAAAAGGCGACGTGACCATCAACGGCAATGCCGGCGTCGGACTGGCAGAGAACATCATGTCCGGCCGCGTCCATGTCAAGGGCGACGCCTCCCAGTCGGCCGCCGCCACCGGGCATGGCGGGCTCGTGGTCATCGACGGCAACGCCAGCGCCCGCTGCGGCATCTCGATGAAGGGAGTGGACATCGTGGTGGGAGGCAACATCGGCCACATGTCCGCGTTTATGGCGCAGGCCGGACGCCTGGTGGTCTGCGGTGACGCGGGCGAAGCGCTGGGCGACTCGATCTACGAAGCCCGGATCTACGTCAAGGGCACCGTGGCCTCGCTCGGCGCGGACTGCATCGAAAAGCCCCTGAAGGACGAGCACCTGGCTGAACTCGGCGAACTGCTGGCCGCGGCCGGCCGCACCGACAACCCTGCGGACTTCAGGCGTTACGGATCGGCACGGAACCTCTACCACTTCAGCGTCCACAACTCGACGTCGTACTAAGGACAACCCCATGACCATCACCTCACTGCCCGCCCCCGCCCAGGCTCCCGCCCAGGACATCGATGCGCTCGGCCTGCGCGAATCGGCAACGTTCGACCGCGCCACCATCGCGGACATCCAGCGCGCGGCCGCAACCGGCGTGTACGACATCCGCGGCTGGGGTGCCAAGCGCAAGGTCCCGCACTTCGATGACCTGCTGTTCCTCGGCGCCTCCATGTCCCGCTACCCGCTGGAGGGCTACCGCGAAAAGTGCGATACCGACGTCGTCCTCGGCGACCGGCACGCGAGCCGGCCGCTGCACCTGCAGACCCCGGTGACCATCGCGGGCATGAGCTTCGGTGCGCTCTCGGCCAACGCCAAGGAAGCGCTGGGACGCGGCGCCAGCGAGGTGGGCACCTCCACAACAACGGGCGACGGCGGCATGACGCCTGAGGAGCGAGGCCAGTCCAAGCACCTCGTGTACCAGTACCTGCCCTCCCGCTACGGCATGAACCCTGACGACCTGCGCAAGGCGGACGCCATCGAGATCGTGCTCGGCCAGGGCGCCAAGCCGGGTGGCGGCGGCATGCTGCTGGGCCAGAAAATCACCGAACGCGTCGCCGGGATGCGCACCCTGCCGGTCGGCATCGACCAGCGCTCCGCCAGCCGCCACCCGGACTGGACCGGCCCGGACGACCTGGAAATCAAGATCGGCGAACTGCGCGAAATCACCGACTGGAAGACCCCGATCTACGTCAAGATCGGCGCGTCCCGCCCGTACTACGACACCGCCCTGGCCGTGAAGGCCGGAGCCGACGTCGTCGTCGTCGACGGCATGCAGGGGGGCACCGCCGCCACGCAGCAGGTCTTCATCGAAAACGTGGGGATCCCCACCCTGGCCGCCATCCCGCAGGCAGTCCAGGCGCTCCAGGAGCTGGGTGTGCACCGGAAGGTCCAGCTCATCGTTTCCGGCGGCATCCGCACGGGAGCCGACGTCGCCAAGGCCATGGCCCTCGGTGCCGATGCGGTGGCCATTGGCACCGCGGCGCTGATCGCACTGGGCGACAACGATCCCCGCTACGCCGCCGAATACGCAGCCCTGGGCTCGGCCGCCGGCTACTACGACGACTTCCAGGACGGCCGCGACCCCGCCGGCATCACCACCCAGGACCCGGAACTCTCCTCCCGCCTGGACCCGGTCGAGGGCGGCCGCCGGCTCGCCAACTACCTGCGCGTCCTGACCATGGAAGCCCAGACCATCGCCCGGGCATGCGGCAAGTCCCACTTGCACAACCTCGAACCCGAGGACCTCGTGGCACTGACCATCGAAGCGTCCGCCATGGCACGCGTTCCCCTCGCCGGAACCAGCTGGATCCCGGGAGCACAGTGATGACTGACGCTTTTCCTGACTCGTCAGACTTTGTGGTGGTGGGCGCTGGCCTGGCCGGCGCTGCCACCGCCTGGCAGCTCGCCCTGCAGGGCCACGACGTCACCATCGTGGAGCGCTCAGTCCCGGCAGCGCATGACGGCAGCTCCCACGGCTCGGCCCGGATCTTCCGCTACGCCTACCCGGACGAGTTCTACACGCGGGCGGTCCAGGAGTCCAAGGTTCTCTGGGACGAACTGGACCGGGCCAGCGGACTGCATCTGATCACCCCCTTCGGCGCCGTGGACTACGGCCCGGAGAGGCAGCCGGAGCATCTCGCCCGGGTCCTCGCCGGCGCCGGCGTGGAGCACGAACTCCTCAGCGCGGCTGAGGCTCGGGAGCGGTGGCCGCAGTTCTCCTTCGACACCCCGGTGCTCTGGCACCCGGGCGCCGGGGTGATCGACGCCGAGAGCTCGGTCAACGCCATGATCAACCAGGCGATGAAGCAGGGAGCCAGGCTGCTGACCGGCTGGAACGTCGCCCGCGTGGAACGGAGGGGCACCGGCTACCGTGTGCACTCGGCAGCAGGAGAAGCGATTGACGCCGGGAACGTCGTTGTGAGCGCCGGCGGCTGGCTGCCTTCACTGCTGGGACAGCTGGATCTCCCGGCAGGGTTCCTTGCCGGACTGCCGGAGATCACCGTCCGGCAGGAGCAGGCCTTCCACTTCCGCTACCGCGATCCGGACGGCGCCGCCTGGCCCACGTTCATCCACAAGAGTGCCGCCATCCAGACCTATGGACTGCCCGGCGGGCGGGATGCCGGCTTTGCCGGGCAGAAGGTGGCCGAGTACAACGGCGGCGGCCTGATCCCGTCTGCCGCCGAGCAAACCGGCCTGGTGGACCCGGACAACCGGCGACGGGTGGTGGACTACGTGCAGAAGTACCTCCCCGGTCTTGACCCGGAACCGTATGCCGAGACCACATGCCTGTTCACCAACACGCCTCATGACGACTTCCTCGTCGACCGGGCGGACGGAATCACCATTCTGTCCCCGTGCTCGGGGCACGGTGCGAAGTTCGCGCCGCTGATCGGGCAGTGGGCGGCAGGCCTGGCCACCGGCGCCGCCGACGTTCCGGCCCGCTTCCGCCCGGCAACCACACTCCTAGAACGGACCAGCCCGTGACCTCTCCTGCGACCAAACCTGCAACCGACACCGTCGCCGGCCTGATGCGGGACATCTCCGGCGTCGGCACAGACTCGCGCCGCGGCGGATACTCCCGCCCGGTCTTCTCGAACGCCGAAACCGACCTGCGGAGCTGGTTCATCGAGCAGGCCGGGCGGCGCGGGCTGGACGTCACCACGGACAACAACGGGATCATCTGGGCCTGGTGGGACACTGCCACTGGCACGCGCAGGGACGCCGTCGTCACCGGAAGCCACCTCGATTCCGTCCCCGGCGGCGGCGAGTACGACGGTCCCCTGGGTGTGGCGTCGGCGCTGGTCGCCTTCGACATCCTGAAGAACCGGGGCCTCCGCCCCCGGAAGCCCCTGGCAATCGCCGTCTTCCCCGAAGAGGAAGGCTCCCGCTTCGGCGTCGCCTGCCTGGGCTCCCGGCTGCTCACCGGCGCCGTGGACCCGAACAAGGCGCGCAACCTCAAAGACGCGGACGGCAACACCTACGCCGACGTGGCCGCGGCCAACGGGCAGGACCCCCGGTTCATCGGCGCTGACCACAAAACCCTCCAGCAGCTGGGTCTGTTCGTGGAACTCCACGTCGAACAGGGGAGGGGCCTCATCGACCTTCGCCAGCCGGTGGCCATCGGCTCCTCCATCCTGGGCCACGGCCGGTGGAAGCTCTCGGTGACCGGCCAGGGCAATCACGCCGGAACTACGCTCATGAAGGACCGGAGGGATCCGATGATTGCCGCAGCCAAAATCATGATCGGCATCCGGGACACCGCCAGGAACTACAAGGACGCTCGGGCCACCGTCGGCCGGATGCAGCCTGTGCCCGGCGGAACCAATGTGATCGCCTCCCGGGTGGATATGTGGATCGACGTCCGGCACCCGCGGGACGAAGTGACAGCAGCCCTGGTGGAATCCATCCACCTTAACGCCCAGGTCATAGCCGCCGAGGAAGGGTGCACGGTGAGCTTCGGCGTCGAATCACTGAGCCCCACCGTGCACTTCGACACCGGCCTGCGGGACCAGCTCCGGACCCTGCTCCCGGATGCGCCGGTCCTGGATACCGGAGCCGGGCACGACGCCGGTGTGCTCGCCGGCCACATCCCCACCGCGATGCTGTTCGTCCGGAACCCCACCGGCATTTCACATTCGCCCGAGGAGCTGGTGGAGGATGCCGACGCGGAAGCAGGAGCCCGGGCCCTGGCCGACACCCTGGCAGGCCTGGTGGGTGAAGCCCGGAGGCTCGGGTAGGAACCGTGCTCGGGTAGGAACCGGACAGCCACCTAAGATGGCAGGATGACGAACCAGACTGGCGACGAAAGAGCCGCAGCCGACCGGTCCGCGGCTGACGAGGGGCCCGGCAAACTTGAGCGGGTCATCGCCGGGCAGGTCCGCCACTACCGGACCACGAACGGGCTCTCGTCCGCCGAACTCGCCGTCAGGACCGGACTGTCCAAGGCGATGATCTCCAAAATCGAATCCGCCAGCACGTCCTGTTCGCTGACCACTTTGCAGCGGCTGGCAGATGGGCTGAAGATACCCGTCACCGCGCTCTTCAGGGGCGCCGACACGGACCGTGATGCCACCTTCACCAAGAACGGCCAGGGCAGCCTGACCGTCCGGAGCGGTACACAGCACGGCCACGAGTACCGTGTGCTGGGCACCCTGAAAGGCCGCACCGACGCCCTCGAACCGACCCTGGTAACGCTGACGGACGCCTCCGACGTCTTCCCGCTGTTCCAACACCCCGGCACCGAATTCATCTACATGCTCTCCGGCAGGATGGTCTACGGCCACGGCGCGTACGAATACACCATGGAGGCCGGAGACTCCCTGCTTCTCGACGGCGAAGGCCCCCACGGCCCGCTGGAACTGCTGGACCTGCCCATCAGGTTCTTGGCCATCGCCGCGAAGTGAAAACGGTGCCCCGCCTCTGAAGGCGGGACACCGTTTCCAAGCACGCAACTCAGCCGTTGATCACCTGCGGCACGCCCAGGGCCTTGAGGCCTTCGACGCCGAATTCCAGGCCGTAGCCGGACTGCTTGGCGCCGCCGAACGGGATGCGCGGGTCCACGGCGCCGTGCTTGTTGATCCACACCGTGCCGGCCTCGAGGCGGACGGCCACCTCGCGTGCCCTGGCGGGGTCTGGGGACCAGACGGAGGCTCCGAGCCCGACGTCGAGCGCGTTCGCCATGGTGACAGCCTCGTCCACGGTGCCGTAGCGGATGATCGGCAGGGCCGGGCCGAACTGCTCCTCGGCCACCAGCGGGTTGCCGTTGTCGATGTCCGCCACGAGGGTGGCGGGGTAGAAGTGTCCGGGCTGGTCCGTGTCCGGGTTGCCGCCGAGCAGGATGCGGGCGCCGGAGTCGCGGGCGGCCTCGACGAGCCGGGCCACGATGTCGTACTGCTGCCGGTTCTGCAGCGGGCCCAGGACGTTGTTCTCGTCCAGGCCGTTGCCCATGGGCATCGCGGCGGCCACCTTGGTGAGCTCCTCGCACACGGCTTCATACAGAGAATCGTGGACGTAGAGGCGTTTGAGGGCGGCGCAGGTTTGGCCCGTGTTGATGAAGGCGCCCCAGAAGAGGCCTTCGGCGATGGCTTTGGGATCGGCGTCGGGCAGCACGATGCCGGCGTCATTCCCGCCGAGCTCCAGGGTGAGGCGCTTGACGGTGTCCGCGGAGGATTTGATGATCGCCCTGCCGGTGGCGGTGGAGCCGGTGAACATGACCTTGCCGATCGCGGGGTGTTCGGCCAGCCGGGCTCCGACGTCGCGCCCGCCGGAGACCACGGTCAGGAGGCCTTCCGGCAGTTCCTCGTTGAGGACCTTAGCCAGCGCCAGGACGGAGAGCGGCGTGTATTCGGAGGGCTTCACCACCACGGCGTTTCCCATCCGCAGGGCGGGGGCGATCTGCCAGACGGTGATCATCATGGGCCAGTTCCACGGGCCGATCGCGCCCACGACGCCGATGGGCCGGTAGTGCAGCTCGGCGCGCGTTTCGCCGTCGTCCACCACGGTTTCCGGGTCCAGCGGCGTGCCGGCGGCGACGCGCAGCCACGCGGCGCAGGCGCCCACTTCGAAGCGGGCGTTGGGACCGTTCAGCGGTTTGCCCTGCTCGCGGGAGAGCAACCGGGCGAGTTCTTCGGCGGAACGTTCGACGGCGTCGGCGGCTTTGAGGAGCGCGGCGCTCCGGGCGTCGTGGCCCAGGGCTGCCCACGCGGGCTGGGCGGCTGCCGCGGCGGCGATGGCCGCCTCGAGGTCCTGGACGCTGTGGACCGGCGCCTCGCCCACGGGTTCCCCGGTGGCAGGGTCCAGGATGGTACGGGTTTCGCCGGTATCCGGGGTGATCGAGGCCAGCAGGGCATCGTAGGTTTCCATGGGGTACTCCACTTCGAGTAGGTCAGAGAACGCGGCCGGAACGGCCTAACAGCGCTGCTTTAAGCGTGCTCCGCCAGGCGCCGCGGGTCTTGTGTATCCGCGTACGGCACTTGACCGGTGGCGAACAGTACGTGCTGCCCGCAACCTGAACCACACTGCGCTCAGGAACAACAACTGATCGCTGCACGACAAGCCGGGTCCGGCGGCGACTGCCATGCTGGATTTCACGGTGCAGCTCACGGGCACCTTTGCCCGGGCCCGGCAACTGGACCACGAATTTCCCGCCAGCTCTTTTCCCCAGCACTCATGACCGTTAAGAAGGATCCAATGAGTATTTCGAATCCCGAACCCCGGACCGCAGAACCCGGTTCCCGCCAGGAACACTCCACCGCCCTGCGCGCAGGAAGCATCGGAGTCCTGGGCATCCTGTTCTTTGTCCTCTCCGCCCAGGCCCCGCTGACCGGCATCGTGGGAGCCGCGCCGCTCGCGGCCGCGCTCGGCAACGGCGCCGGCGCACCGGGTGCCTACCTTGTGGTCGGCATCGTCATTGTCATCTTCGCCGTCGGCTTCGTGGCCATGAGCCGGAAAGTGCAGACCAACGGCGCCTTTTACGCCTACGTGACCGCGGCGTTCGGACGCAAGACCGGTGCCGGAGCGGCCTGGCTTGCCCTGCTGGCCTACAGCACCGTGCAGGCGGCCATGTACGGGCTGTACGGAGCGGCGTTCTCCGGCCTGCTGGCATCCGCTGGAATGACTGTTCCGTGGTGGCTGCTCGCCGTAATCACCATGGCGGGCGTCCAGGTCCTGGGATCCAAGAACATCGAGCTCGGTGCCCGTGTCCTGGCTGTCCTGGTGGGCCTGGAAGTGGCGATCCTGCTGATGTTCGGATTCTCCGTGCTGTTCCACGGCGGCGGCCCCGAAGGGCTCGACTTCGCCGCGTCGTTCGCTCCCGAAGCCATCGCCAGCGGAGCCCCCGGCGTCGCCATCATGTTCGCGGTGGCCTCCATGTTCGGTTTCGAATCCACGGCCATCTACTCCGCGGAAGCCAAGGACCCGCACAGGACGGTTGCACGGGCCACCTATCTGTCCGTGGGCATCATCGCTGTCTTCTTCTCCTTCATCACCTGGATGCTGGTCAGTTTCTACGGGCCCTCCCACGTGGTGGATGCTGCGGGTGCAGCCTTGGAATCGGGTGACGCCACATCGTTCGTGATCGGCCCCATCGTTGAAATGTTCGGACCCTGGGCAGGGATCACCGCCGGAATCCTGCTGGTGACCTCGCTTCTGGCAGGCATCATTGCCTTCCACAACGGCATCAACCGCTACCTGCACTCGCTGGCCCTGCGCGGCTCCATGCCGGCAGTCATTGCCCGGACCAACAAGCACCGCGCCCCGGCTGCGGCGGCCTGGATCCAGACAGTGGTGGCTGTCCTGCTGGTGGCACCGTTCGCGCTGCTGGGGCTGGACCCGGTGCTGACCCTCTTCTCCTGGTTCAGCGGCCTCGCCGTCGCGGCACTGCTGGTGCTGTACATGCTGTCCTCCCTTGCCGTCGTCGCCTATTTCCGCCGGGAAAAGGTGACAGGTCAGCAATGGCAGACGTTCATCGCCCCGGTGCTGGCTTCCGTGTTGCTGGCGTGGGTGCTGTACCTGGTGGTCAGCAACTTCACGTCCCTCATCGGAGGCAGCACGGAAACGGCCGTGGGCCTGCTGGCGGCCGTCCCCGCATTGTTCCTGGCCGGCGTCCTGGTGGAGATCCGGGTGGAGAAGCAGATCCGGGCGTCAGAGCTTGAGTTCGCCGGGTAGCAGTCTGTCTGGGACATCAGAACAGACAACGGAGGAGCCGACGGCGGCGGGATCCGCAACGGCGCGGGCGGCGGTTTGCCGCCCGCGCCTGCGCGTGGGGGCCGGGCCGGCCCGCCACGCGAGGCAGCCGGCCAGCAGCAGGAGTACGGCCAGCGCGGCTGCGGCGCCCGCCGCCGTCGTCGCCGTCTCGGGATCATTGGGCCAGCGCCCCGTGACGCCCAGGAGCGCCGGGACCGTGGCCGATGCCTGGCTCGTGAGGACCAGGGACCAGCCAATGAGCGGCGTGAGTCGCTGGAACCCCAGGGCCAGTTGCAGGAAGAACAGCAGCCACAGGTACGTCCAGCAGAGCCAGAGTACGGCCAGGAGTGGGTCCTCCCCGGACCAGGCAGCGGCGAGCAGGAGGCCGCACGCGCCCACCATCCCGCAGAACCAGCCAAGGCCCCGGGACCCGAGTTCCAGCAGGAAATCCAACCCGACGTAGACGTAGGTCAGCCCGAACAGGAACATCCCGGATGCCTCGAGCAACAGGTGCAGGACCCCGTCGCCGGTAATCCCCAGGTACGCAACGGCGAGGACCAGCTGGGTGCTGCCGATGACCAGGCTGAACACGGCCGCATCCCGGCGGGGGAGGAGATCCAACGCGGCGAGGCCGTTGAGCAGGAGCGCGGCCCCGGAGAGAAGCAGGCAGATGTGGGCCATCAGAAGTCCCCCGCCTTACCCCGACCCTTGGCCAGAGTTTTCGTTTCATGGAAATTAAATGTCACAATACGGAGGTTAGTGGAAGGCCGATTGGCCATGCGCGGCCCGTGCAGTCACAATTGGTAGGTTGAAGTTTCAATAAAAGGGTGCCGGCGCGGCCTATGCCGGAGACTTCCGCGCCCGGTTCGAGGTTAGGAATCATCATGGATGCACGGCTCGAGGCCATCAGGGACACCGTCCTGGCCAGGAACCCGGGAGAAGCGGAGTTCCATCAGGCGGTGGTCGAGGTCTTCGAAAGCCTGGGCCCCGTCCACGACAGGCACCCCGAATTCCTCGAAGCGGCCATCCTGGAACGGCTCTGCGAACCCGAACGCCAGATCATCTTCCGGGTGCCGTGGACCGATGACCAGGGACGCGTGCAGATCAACCGCGGCTTCCGGGTGGAGTTCAACTCGGCACTCGGCCCCTACAAGGGCGGCCTGCGGTTCCACCCGTCCGTCTATCTGGGCATCGTAAAGTTCCTCGGCTTCGAGCAGATCTTCAAGAACGCCCTCACCGGCATGCCCATCGGCGGCGGCAAGGGTGGTTCGGACTTCGACCCCCGCGGCCGCAGCGATGCCGAAGTCATGCGGTTCTGCCAGTCCTTCATGACCGAGCTGTACCGCCACATCGGCGAATACACCGACGTGCCGGCCGGCGACATCGGCGTCGGCGGACGCGAAATCGGCTACCTCTTCGGCCAGTACAAGCGGATCACGAACCGCTACGAATCCGGCGTCCTGACCGGCAAGGGCATCTCCTGGGGAGGCTCGCTGGTCCGGCCCGAGGCCACCGGGTTCGGAACAGTGATCTTCACCGAGGAAATGCTGAAGACCCGCGGAACGTCCTTCGACGGGCAGCGCGTGGTGGTTTCCGGCTCCGGGAACGTGGCCATCAACGCCGTCGCCAAGGCCCAGTCGCTCGGTGCCACAGTGGTGGCCTGCTCGGACTCTTCCGGCTACGTCGTGGACGAGGCGGGCATCGACGTCGGGCTTCTCCGCCAGGTCAAGGAAGTGGAGCGCGGGCGCCTGAAGGATTATGCGCTGCGCCGTTCCGGCGTCGCCTATGTGGAAGCCGGTTCGGTCTGGGACGTCGACGCGACGGTGGCGCTCCCGTGCGCCACGCAGAACGAGCTCGACGGCGATGCTGCCGCGAGGCTGGTCCGCAACGGCCTGATCGCCATCGGCGAAGGCGCCAACATGCCGTCCACCCGCGAAGCCGTAGCGGTCTTCCAGGAAGCCGGCGTGCTGTTCGGCCCGGGCAAGGCCGCCAACGCGGGCGGTGTGGCGACGTCCGCGCTGGAGATGCAGCAGAACGCGAGCCGTGACTCCTGGTCCTTCGAGCACACGGAACAGCGGCTCACGGACATCATGGTGGGGATCCACCACCGCTGCGCCTCGACGGCCGACGAATACGGGGAGCCCGGCAACTACGTGCTGGGCGCCAACATCGGCGGTTTCGTCAAGGTGGCCGACGCCATGCTTGCGCAGGGGCTGATCTAGGGGCTGACGCCCTGGCGTGCGCCCCGGCTGGACCCGGCCGGTGAGCCCTGCACAGACTAGGCGCCGCGGCGCCAGTCGCTGGGGGATTCGCCGTAGGCATCCCGGAACGTGCGGCTGAAATGCGCCGCGTCAAGGAACCCCCAGCGGGCGGCGACCGCCCCCACGGAAGTGCTGTGGTGCAGCGGATCCCTCAGGTCGCGGCGGATGCGTTCCAGCCGCTGGCTCCGGATCCAGCTGGCAACAGTGGCTCCGGATTCGTGGAAGATGTTGTGCAGGTGCCGGGTGGAGATGAAGTGTGCCGCCGCAATGCCGGCCGGCGAGAGCTGTGGATCGGCGAGGTTGGCCTCGATGTATTCGCGCACGGACGATGCCAGCAGCACCTGCGGCTTCATGCTGTCCCGAGCCATGTCCAGTTCCGAGTGCAGCATGGTGGACACGAGGTCCAGGGCGTTGGCGGCCAGCCGTGATCCGCTGGGGCCGCTGAGGGCTTCAAGGTTCTCCGCCAGCTGGGCGATAAACGGGCCCACGATGCCGGTCAGGCCGTGCCCGCCTGCCAGTCGGACGGCCGCGAGCTGCCCGACGTAATCCGGCGGCAGGGACAGGGAGTCGTGCGGAAACATGACCACCATGACCCGCGCCTGCTCTTCGAAGGCCAGCGTGTAGGGACGGTTGGTGTCGTAAATGGCGAGGTCGCCGGGGCGCAGCACTGCCTCGCGGTTGTCCTGGATGAGGAGCCCGGTGCCCTCCAGCTGGAGATTGAGTTTGAAATAGCGCTGGCCGGGCCGGGCCACCAGGGCCGGGGTGCGGTGGACGTTGTGGCCCGTGGCAGTGACCTCCACGATGCACAGCCGGTCCAGGACCCTGGAGCGCATCCGGCCGCGGAAGGTGTCGGGATGATCCGTGTCGGCGGCCAGCGGCACGAACGACTCCGCCACAAGGTGCCGCCAGTGCTCAAATGAGGTGGCCTCGCTGGAGATGAGTTCCTGGCCCGCCGGGCGGGCTGTGGTTGCAGACATGGATGTTCCTGACGCCGGATAGCCATCTGAAAGTTGGTCCCCCAGGCTGTGTCCTGCGACACAGTTATTTCAGGTTAGCGGTGATGCCAGGCGTTGTCATCTTTTTTCGCCCAACGTCGAAAAAAGAATTACGAGCCCGCCTGAAGCAAGGTCAGGAATGCTTCCAGCTGGTCGCCCAGGCCCAGGTCCGTCTCGTTGTCCGGGGCGAGGGCGGCTGCTATCTGCGCCCCCAGCAGCATGTTCAGCAGGTGGCCGGCAACGGCTGAATCGTCGACGGCGGCACCCACGTCCCCCTGCGCCCTGGCCTCTGCCAGGTACCCGAGGATCGCAGCGCGCCACTGGTCCATGGACTCGCGGTGGATGGCGGCTTTTTCCGGATCGTTGATGGCCTTCTGCCAGAACGGGACCACGATCCGCGCTTCATTGACCCGCTCGGAGTCCAGCGGCAGCACCTCGACGCAAAAAGCCCGGAGCGCCGGAATCCCGGCCTTGCCCGCCGTGACCTCCCGGATGCGCTCGTTGGTCCTGTTGAAGACGTGCCGGAAGGCAAACGTCAGCAGCGTGTCCTTGGTGGGGAAGTAGGGCTTCAGTGCGCCGTTGGCGAAGCCGGCCTCGAGGGCGATCTCCCGCATCGTGGCGCCTTCGATGCCCAGCCTGGCGATGATCCGCCAGGTCGCATCCACCAGCTCCAGGCGCCGTT
The DNA here is from genome assembly GCF_001423745.1 of Arthrobacter sp. Leaf337. Lineage (GTDB taxonomy): Bacteria > Actinomycetota > Actinomycetes > Actinomycetales > Micrococcaceae > Arthrobacter. Next base: position 99,354 of record NZ_LMPC01000031.1, on the reverse strand, counting down.
CATCATGGTCAACAATCTTTGGCACTCTGGTGATCCCCCCGGAACTTTTTTGTATCGAACCCTTGTGATCCATCTTACGGACCGCTTATTCTCTACAACTATAGAAAATAAAAATCCCGACCCCAACACGGTCCCGGACAAAGGCAGCGCTCATGACACTCGCACCAACTGACACAGCCGCCCCGTACCGCCTGGCAGCGGCCGCTGAGATCACTGAAGTCCAGGGCATCCTGCGCGCCGGGGGACTCCTCGGCCCGGAAAAGCGGATCGCCTACCTGGGCCTGCGGGACCCGGCCCGGGACAGTTCCAGGGACTCCGAGGACCGGCGCTTCCGCGTGTTCATCCACGATGTCTCCGGCGGCCGCCCCCTCGATGTGACGGTCTCCGCCACCCGCGGCGAGGTGACCTCCGCCGTCGAACTGGACACCGCCGTCGCCGGCGAACTGCCCGTGCTGGAAGAGGAATTCGAGGTGGTCGAGGAACTCCTGGCCTCCGACGAACGGTGGCTGAAGGCCCTGGCGGACCGGAACCTGGACGTCGGCACAGTCCGCGTTGCCCCGCTGTCCGCCGGCGTCTTCGAATACCCGGAGGAGAAAGGCCGCCGCATCCTCCGCGGCCTGGCCTTCGTGCAGGACTTTCCCGAGGACAGCGCCTGGGCGCATCCCGTGGACGGGCTGGTGGCGTACGTCGACGTCGTCGGCAAGGAAGTCACGCAGGTCCTGGACACCGGCGTCGTCCCGATTCCCGCCGAGCACGGCAACTACACCGACCCCGAGCTCACCGGCCCGCTCCGCACCACGCAAAAGCCGCTCCACATCACCCAGCCCGAGGGCCCCAGCTTCACAGTCACCGGCGGTAACCACGTCGAGTGGGAAAAGTGGAGCGTGGACGTAGGCTTCGACGTCCGTGAGGGCGTGGTGCTGCACAACCTGGCCTTCCAGGACGCCGGGCGGAAGCGGCCCATCATCAACCGCGCGTCCATCGCCGAGATGGTGGTTCCCTACGGCGACCCGTCGCCCATCCGGTCCTGGCAGAACTACTTCGACACCGGCGAATACCTGGTGGGCCAGTACGCCAACTCGCTTGAACTGGGCTGTGACTGCCTCGGCGAGATCACCTACCTCAGCCCCGTGATCAGCGACGCGTTCGGCAATCCCCGCGAAATCCGCAACGGCATCTGCATGCACGAGGAGGACTGGGGCATCCTGGCCAAGCACAGCGACCTCTGGACGGGCATCAACTACACCCGCCGCAACCGCCGCCTGGTCATCTCCTTCTTCACCACCATCGGCAACTACGACTACGGCTTCTACTGGTACCTGTACCTCGACGGCACCATCGAATTCGAGGCCAAGGCCACCGGCGTCGTTTTCACCAGCGCATTCCCCGAAGGAGGCTCAGCCAACATTTCCCAGCTCGCACCCGGGCTCGGCGCGCCGTTCCACCAGCACCTCTTCAGCGCCCGCCTGGACATGGCGATCGACGGCTTCAGCAACCGGGTTGAGGAGGAGGACGTGGTCCGGCAGCCCATCGGTGAGGGCAACGAACGCGGAAACGCCTTCTCCCGGAAGCGGACCGTCCTGGCCCGGGAGTCCGAAGCCGTCCGGGAAGCCGACGCGCGCAGCGGCCGGACCTGGATCATCTCCAACCCGGAATCACGCAACCGCCTGGGCGAACCGGTCGGCTACAAGCTGCATGCCCAGGGCCAGCCCACGCTCCTGGCCGATCCGGATTCCTCCATTGCCCGCCGGGCGGCGTTCGCCACCAAGGACCTGTGGGTCACCCGGTTCGCGGAGGACGAGCGTTACCCTACCGGCGACTTCGTGAACCAGCATTCCGGGGGAGCGGGCCTGCCGGCCTACATCGCCCAGGACCGCGAGATCGACGGCCAGGACATCGTGGTGTGGCACACCTTCGGGCTGACCCACTTCCCCCGGATCGAGGACTGGCCCATCATGCCGGTGGACACGGTCGGCTTCAAGCTCCGGCCCGAAGGGTTCTTCGACCGCAGCCCCGTGCTGGATGTGCCGGCCAACCCGAACACCAGGCCCGCCGCCGGCGGGCACTGCCACGGCTAGGCAGGCGCCATGACCGCCCTGCGTGGATGGGGCCGGACCGCCGGCCCCGTCCTCCACCCCCGCCCCGTTGTACACCTGCGCATCGTGGCCGTGGCGACCGCCGCGTCAAGCCTGGTGCACCTTGGTCTCGTGGCGGGAAGCCACCACGGGCTGTGGCTGAACCTGCTGATGCTTGCCATGGTGGGGGTCTGCCTGCCGTGCGCCGTGCACATCTGGCGCGAGGGCCGGGTTGGGTCACTGCACCAGGTCATGGCGTGCGCGCTGGCCATGACGGCGCTGCACGCTTTCCTGTTGTTGGGGACAGCGTCCGGCGGCGGCCCGCACGCCCACAGTCACGGGGTTCCCGGGGTGCCGGCTGTGGCTGGCACCGGCGCCGGCGGGCTGCTCGCCGTCGTCGCCCTGGAAATCACGACGGCGCTGCTCGCCGCGACGCTGCTGGCCCGCCTCCGTCGCCGGTAGTGCCCCTGTGGTTGAGCCTGGGCCATGCGGTTTCGACAGGCTCAACCGCCGGGGCGATTCGTCAGCGGACCGGGTTGCCCAGTTCGCGCAGCGGGGTCTTGCTGGTCTCGCGGGCCCAGTAAGCACCGGCCACGGCCAGGAGCGAGGATGCAGCCACGATCCAGGCGGCGGGGCCCCAGTTCGCCTTGTCCGCGCCGACGAGGGCGGTGCCGAGCAGCGGGGTGAAGCCGGCGCACAGGATGCCGACCTGCAGGCCGATGGCCATGCCGGAGTAGCGGACCTTGACGTTGAACAGCTCCGAGAACCAGGCGGGGTAGATGGCGTTGGACATGGCGTAGGTGCCTGCCGTGATGAGGGTGCTGGTCAGGAAGATCATGGGGATGTTGCCCGTGGAAATCACGGAGAAGTACACGAAGATCATCAGGCCTGAACCCAGGACGCCGGTGATGAAGATCGGACGGCGGCCGTACCTGTCGGAGAGCCAGGCCATGAACGGCTGGGAGATGACGGCGATGATGTTGCCCGTGATGCTGACCCAGAGCATGGTGGAGGCCGGCACCCCCACGGAGACGGCATAGGCCAGGCCGAAGGACTGCATAAACGTGTTCGTGACGGTTTCAAAGGACATCAGGGCCACCTGGAAGAACTGTGCCGGGTGGGTCTTGAACATCTTGGCGAAGGGCAGCTTCACCAGTTCGCCGTGATCATGCTTCTCCTCGAAGACCTCCGGTTCCTCCAGCGAGCGGCGGACAAGGTAGGCGACGATCAGAACCAGCAGCGACAGCCAGAACGGAATGCGCCAGCCCCAGGCCAGGCGGTCCGCTTCGCTCATGGCCGCCACGGGGAGGAACGCCAGGGAGGCCAGGACAATGCCGGCGGAGATGCCGCTCATGGCGAAGCTGGCGAAGAAGCCGCGGCGTCCTTCGGGGGCTTCTTCGGTGGACAGTGCCGAGGCGCCCGCCGTCTCGGCCCCGGCGGAGAGGCCCTGCATGAGGCGCAGGAGCACCAGCAGGGCGGGGGCCCAATAGCCGGCGGTGTTGAAGTCGGGCAGCACGCCGATGAGGAACGTGGCCGAACCCATCAGGACGAGCGTCAGTACCAGCGTGTTCTTGCGGCCGATCTTGTCACCCAGGTGCCCGAAGACCACTGCGCCGAAAGGCCGAGCCACGTACGCCACGCCGAAGGTGGCGAAGGAGGCGATCAGGGCGACCGTGGGGTCCCCCGACGGGAAGAAGATCTTGGAAAAGACCAGCGACGCCGCAGTGGCGTAGATGAAGAAGTCGTAGTACTCGAGGGCGCCGCCGAGGAACGCGGCCAGGGCTGCTTTCTTGGCCCTCTTGAGCTGGCGCTGCTCGGCTCCGATGCCGGCGCCCGTGGCTGTGTTGGTCATGATGCTGGTCCCTCCGCGTTGAAAGACTGTCTGGATTTTTCATTTGTGCGCATTCCGAACAGCTGTGCGGTATGCGATTATGGAATAGAGTACCGCAGGGTGAGGTGCCTCACAACACTTTCCTGGCCGGGCAACCGACTGCGTCTTCACATGAGAGGGTCATTATGGAGAACCGAACGCCCGCACACCGTTTGTTCCTTATCGGCTCGGCTGCTTCAAGCGCCATGTCGCCCGGGCTGTGGGGCCCGGTCTTCGAAGAGCTCGGGAGCAGTTGGACGTACGAAGCATGGGACGTGCCTGCCGGCCAGGACATGTCCGGCGTACGTGCTGCCATGCTGGAGGCCGACGTCGTGGCTGCAAACGTGACGATGCCCCACAAGCAGTGGGCCGCGGGAACGGCTGACACCGTCACCGGACCGGTCCGGCTCAGCGGAGCCTCCAACCTCCTGGTCCGGGACGGCCGGAGGCTGAATGCGCACAACACGGACATCACCGCCGTCGTCGAACTCCTGGGCGGCCGGCACCAGCGGCACGCCCTGATGCTCGGGGCGGGCGGCGCCGCACGCGCAACCCTCGTGGCACTGGCGGGGCTGGCAGACCGGGTCACGATAACGGACAAGGATCTGCTGGCGTCGCAGCAACTGGTGGACCTTGCTGCCAGCCTGGGCATGGAGGCCGCCGCCGTGTCCTGGGCCGAATCCCGGGACCACGCGCCCGGCGCATCCCTGATCGTCAATGCGACACCCCTCGGCAAGGGCATTGATGATGAACCGGCGTGGGGGCAGTCGCAGCTCTCGCCGGATGCCTTTGTCTATGACTTCGTCTATGCCGGCCACACCACCGCAACCATCGCCAGCGCCAAGGCGCAGGGGCTGGCGTACGCCGACGGCTGGGACCACCTTAGGGCGCAGGCGGCGGCCATGATCCCCATTCTTGGCCTGGCGCCGGAGACGGGAACGCTCCTGGGGCGGACGCTGACGCATATCCGGGCAGATGGCTGACCGGATGCGGCGGGGAACTGGCCGGAACTGACCGGAGCTGGACCCTGCGGGTTGCGCGGTCGTGCGGCGGATAGGGGCCGGATATGATCGAAACAAGCCGGCGGCCACGCGTCCGCGGGCGCCGGATGTGAGCTTCAGGAAGGGCAAGCGATTCCATGGCGGAACAACCCGCATACTTCGTGAAGTCGGTGGAGAAGGCCTTTGACGTACTGCGCGCCTTCGCTCCGGACGAACCCCGCCTGACGGTGTCCCAGGTTGCCGCGAAATCTGACATGACCAGGGCCTCAGCCCGGAGGTTCCTGATGACGCTGACCGACCTTGGCTACCTGCGGGCCGAAGGTTCACATTTCGAACTGACCCCCCGCTCGCTGGACATCGGGCAGTCCTTCCTGGCAAACCTTGCGCTCCCCAGAATCGCCGAGCGGCACCTCAAGTCCCTGGCCGCGGAGCTGAACGAGACAACGTCGTTGTGCATCCTTGACGGCACCGACGTCGTGTACGTCGCGTGCGTTCCGTCGCCCCGCCTCCTCAGCGTTTCCATCAGTGTGGGTACCAGGTTCCCGGCCTGGGCAACGTCCATGGGACGCGTCCTGCTGGGTGCGTTGTCCGAGGCCCAGCTGAAAACGTACTACGACTCCGTCCAGCTGCAGCGGTTCACCGAGCGGTCGATCGGCACCCTCGAACAGCTGCAGGCCGAAGTGGAACAAGCCAGGACCAGGGGGTGGTCCATGGTCTCGCAGGAACTGGAGGAAGGCCTCCGCGGTGTGGCCGTCCCGGTCTGGCGCGGCCACGAGGTCGTTGCCGCGGTCAACGTGTCCCTGCAGACCCACCGGGCTCCGGCGGAAGCCATCGAAAAGACGGTGGTCCCGTTCCTGCTGGACGCCGCACGCCAGATCGGCCATGACTACGGCGGGCGCGCCACGGCACCAGCCGGCACGGCGGCCGGGGGAGTGCGGTGATTACCCGGTCCGACGTCGACGAAGCTGCCGCCAGGATTGCCGGGCTGGTGCGCCGCACGCCAGTGATCGAAGCGGACCCGGAGAGCTTTCCCGGGTCGGTGTGGCTGAAGTGCGAGTTCATGCAGCACACCGGCACGTTCAAGGCCCGGGGCGCATTCAACCGCGTGCTTTCCTGCCGCGAGCGTGGTGAGCTCAAGGAGGACGTCGGCATAGTGGTCGCTTCCGGCGGCAACGCCGGCCTGGCCAACGCCTACGCCGCCGCGCAGGCGGGAGTACCCGCCACCGTCTTTGTCCCGGAGACAGCCCCCGCCATGAAGGTGAAGAAACTCAGGGAATCCGGGGCCACAGTGATCCAGCGCGGCGCCGAATATGCCGTGGCCTACGACGCCGCCACCGCCTACGCGGCCGAGACCGGAGCCGTGTACTGCCACGCCTACGACCAGCCCGAAATTGCCGCCGGTGCCGGCACAGTCGGTTCGGAGCTCCTGGAACAGCTGGGCGGAGTGGACACCGTGCTGGTGGCGGTGGGCGGTGGAGGCCTGATGGCCGGGATCGCCGCGGCCGTCGAAGGCCTGGCCAGGGTGGTGGGAGTGGAGCCCGCAACCGCCCCCACCCTGCACGCCGCGCTGAAGGCGGGCGAACCGGTGGATGTGGCGGTTTCCGGGATTGCCGCGGACTCGCTGGGAGCGCGCCGGATCGGCCGGATCGGCTTTGACCTCGCGGTGCGGACCGGCGTAGCTGGCGTGCTGGTGTCCGACGATGAGATTGTCGCCGCGCGCTCGCGGCTGTGGGCCGACTACCGGATGGTGGTGGAGCACGGCGCGGCGGCGGCGTTTGCCGCCCTGACCTCCGGGGCCTACGTCCCGGCGGAAGGCGAACGCGTGGCCGTGATCCTGTGCGGCGCGAACACGGACCCGTCCACGCTCTGACGGTCTAGCGGTCAGATCGCTGCGCGGCCGCCGGGCCGTGCGGCGATCCGTTTTGGCTCCTTGCGGTCGCGGCGGGCGTAGACGCGGGACCGCTCGCTGGACAGCGCGAGGATCAGCAGGATGTCCAAGGTGAGGCCGGGGAGGTTGGTCTGCAGCGTGATTCCAGGACCCCCGTGAGCGACGTCAATGACCTGCAGGCCGATCGCGGCGGTGCTCAAGGCCATGGCGAGCGTGCGCGCCCAGTTCCGTCCCAGGAAGACGAACCAGGCGAGCAGTAGTTCCGCGAGGGCAGAGAGGACCAGTACTGCCACCCCGGCGTAGAGCACCAGCTGCGATTGGCCCTCGCTTAGGTGCCCGGCGGGAAAGAGCAGGACGGACAGGGCCAGTGCCGCCGCGGCGAGTGCACGGCCGGCCACGAGGGCGGCTCCGATGATGGTGGGCGCAGGGCGCCTGTTCCTGCTGTCGCTCGGGAGCCGCGGAACAGCAACGCCGGGCACCGGCGTTGCCCGCAGGTTCACGATGGGAAGGTCGCCGTCGGTGGCAATTTCATCGCCTCCGCCGTTGCGGGTGTGGTACCCGGTGGAGAAGTCCCGGATCACCCGGACGTCGGCCGAGGGTTCGGCGGCGGAAATGGACGCGACGATGTGGTCCCGCTCATCGTCCGTGTGCTCGTCGATCTTGTGCGTGATCTGGAGGGTGAACAGGGACAAGCCGACGCTGCGGTCGTACGTGCCCGCGGCCAGCCAGTCCGCGGCCACGCCGCCGGGAAGCAGCCAGCCGGGCGGGCACCGCCAGAAGCGGACGTGGTGGCGCTTGCCCGGGGTTCCGTCCACTTCCTGCTGGTACGCGAAGTCCTGCTGCCGGCCGAAGAGGAAGAGCGGGCTGACCGGCGCCTCAAGGTAGCTGCGGCGCAGCAGGGTGGAGGTGATGATCCTCCGGCTGCTGGCCAGGGTGACGTCGTCGGCGATGGTCCAGCCGGCCCGGCGCATCACGTGGTGGAGCTGGGCTTCGGAGCTGAGCAGGGCCACATTCACCGGATCGCCGAGCAGGCCGTCGCTGGTGCGGGCGCGCCCGATGAAATAGTCGGGCACATAGACGCGGGTCAGGATCGAGTGGAGCCTGGGCAGGACGAGGTAGGCGAGCATGGCCCAGAAGACGAACGTGAACCAGAGCTGGCCCCAGCCCCACTGGAAGCTGAGCTCAAGGAGAAGATAGGTCAACCACGCGGCGGCGACACCACCGACCATAAAGAAGATCCGGTCCCAGACGGTATCGAGTGCAGTGCGGGCCACGTCCGCGATAGGAGCCCTCACCGCAGGCCTGGTCATGGGCAAAATAATACTGGAGACGGTTGCTGGTTCCGTGGGCACAACGGCCCGGGCTGATATGCATGGTAATCCCCCGTAAAAGCGTGTGGTCAGTCCAGCGGAAGCGTGACCGTGACGCGGGTACCCTCGCCGGGCGCACTGTCAATGGTTGCGGTGCCGCCGGCGTCATGGACTGCGATGGACATCAGGAACAGTCCGAATCCCTGCGGGCGGTTGCCCGTGCGGTCATTGCCGTCGAAGCCTGCACCGTTGTCGGCCACCGTCAGCCGGATGCCGTGATGTACTGCCGCGAGCCGGACGGTCAGTTCGGTGGCACCGGCGAATTTGAGCGCATTGCTCAGGGCCTCCTGGGCGGCGTGGTAGAGCAGCCCTGCAGTGCCGGACGGTATCTCGACGCCGTGGTGCGGCGTCTCCCACCGGACCGTGGTTCCCTGCTCCCGCAGCGGGGCGGCGAGCCGGTCGATGCAGCCGGCGAGCCCCAGGGCGTGAAAATCCAACGGTGCCTGGTCGGTGATGACGCCGTGGATCGCGGCGACCTCATTGGCAGCTTGAGCCTTTTTCATGGCCGGTCCTGCTTCCTTGCAGCCTGTGATGCTTCCTTCTCACGGGTGCTGGGTTCCCGCCTGGATGTATGACTCAAGGGTGGACCGGCGGAATCATGAATGACGCGACTTTGACGCAATTTTGGCTCAAGTTCCCGGGGATACCTGGGGCGAACTCAAGAGATGCACAAGATTTGATTCGACGGCAATGTCCGCTGTCCCGCCGTGTGTAGGCTCATCATCAACCTCATATGTCCAGTTAGTGGAGATACCCATCCGCGGGCTCCCTGCCGACGAATATGAAGGGGTGACTGGCCGAAGACTATGGGGGCATAGATGGAAGAACGCGGCATTGCCGTTGTGGTAGAGGACGACGACGACGTCAGGAATTCCCTGCGGGAGGTGCTGCTGCAGTCAGGTTTCGCCGTCCACGCGACCGCCTCCGGGCTCGAAGGTGTTGAGGCGGTCCGCCGGTACAACCCGGTGGTGGTCACCATGGACCTCGGGCTTCCGGACTTTGACGGCCTGGAAGCGTCCCGCCGCATCCGCACGTTTAGCGACGCCTACCTTGTCATTGTGACCGGCCGGGTGGACGAAGCGGACGCGATCATGGGCTTCGAAGCAGGGGCCGATGACTTCCTGACCAAGCCTTTCCGTCCCCGCGAGCTGCGGGCGAGGATCGCCGCCATGCTGCGACGGCCGAGGCGGGCTGGCCACAGGCTGGCGGGACCGGCCGGTGATGCACGGGGAGCGCTCAACACTCCGGACGATGCCGCACTGTCGTCCGTCCCGGCCGTGGCGGCACTCCGGCAGGGTGAGCCTGCCGATCCCGAACTCGCCGATTTCGAGCACAACGGCCTCACGCTCAGCGAGGGAACCAGGACCGCCGAATTCGAGGGGCTACGGATTGAGCTGACCCGGACCCAGTTCGACCTTCTCCTGGTGCTCCTGGAGAACGGCCGCCTGGTTCAGACCAAGGCCGACCTGGTCCGCCGCCTGAGGAACGAACCCTACGACACCGGCTCCTACGTCAGCACGGCAGAGGAGCGCACCGTCGAAGTCCACATGGGAAACCTGCGGAAACGGCTGGGAGACGACTCGCGCGCGCCCAGGTGGGTCGAAACCGTGCGGGGAATTGGCTACCGGCTGGCGCCGCAGATGGCTGCCGAATAGCCTGACGGGCGCCTATTCTTAAGCTTGGCGGAGGGAAGCACCGTGACTCCCAAGCAACTGGTATTCGTAGTGGCTGCCACCGTGGGCGTCCTGGCCCTGGTGCTGATCTCGATCGACTGGCAGCCGGCCGCCCTGCAGGATCCCGCCCGGACGCTGGGTGTCCTCAACGCCCAGGGTGTCATCCGCTGGGGCGAGAACCCGGCCCGGGCACCTTTCTCAGTCTTTGAACTCTCCCTGTTCGTCGCCGTCGGGCTTGCCTTCGTCCTGGCCGGCGTGACCGCGTGGCAGACCCGGCCCAACCGGAATCCCGGCCTGCTGCTGGTGGTGGCCGGGCTGCTGTGGCTGGCGGCCGGCGTGCGGCGGTCCAGTGATCCGGTCCTCTTTACGGTGGGGGTGGGGCTGACCCTGATGTACCAGCCTCCGCTGCTGCAGCTGGCCCTCAGCTTCCCGTCCGGAGTCCTGCGCTCGCGTGCGGAACGGGCGGCCGTGGTTTTCTTCTTCGCCGCCTGGGCGGTGATTGCCGTGGCGAGCTGGGCGTTCTTCGACCCCCGGCTGCACATCGCCGCAGGGGAGTCCACGTCCCGGAACCTGTTCCTGCTGTGGGACAGCCCGCAGCTCACCAGCGCTATCGGCGACGTTGCCCGCATTCTCCAGGTGGGCATCGGGTTGGCAATTGTGGCCGTGCTCGTGGCCCGCTGGCAGTCCGGCTCAGCCGCCTACCGGGCGGCCTTCCTGCCGTTGTGGCTGGCAGTGATCATCAAGACCGCCTCCACCGTCTGGGTGTCACTTGCCGTGGTCCAGCTGACCGGCACACTGTCCAATGAGGCACTGCTGTGGCAATACCCGGCGACGGCGATCGTCCCGCTCGCCGTGCTGCTGGGGCTCTGGCGCTACCGGTTCGCCCGCGGCGCGCTGAGCGAGCTGCTGGTGGAGATCGGTGCGGCGCCGGTCAGTGACCGGCTGATCCGCGCCTTGCGCAGGTCGGTCCGGGACCCCACCCTCAGCCTGTGGCGGTGGTCGCCAGCGCTGTCCGGATTCGTGGACGACGACGGCGTGCCCCGCGCCGTCCCGGAGGACGGATCCGGGCGGGCGGCCATGGTTCTGGAGCGTAACGGCACGCCCGTCGGGGCCCTGGTTTTCGACGAAGCACTCCGGGACCAGCCCCAGCTGCTGGCGGCAGTGCAGAGCGCCACGTCCCTGGCCCTGGACAACCAGAACATGGAGCAGCAGCTGCGGGACCAGCTGGTCGAGGTCCGCCGCTCCCGGGAACGGATAGTCACCGCCGGGGACGCCCGGCGTCGTGAACTCGAACGGGACCTCCACGACGGTGCGCAGCAGCGTCTGGTGGGCGTGTCCATGGACCTGGCGAGGGCACGGCGTGCCGCGAGCCCCGAGGAGATGAAAGTCCTTGTGGCGCAGGCCAGCGACGAGCTCGCCGTTGCGCTGGCGGAACTGCGTGAACTGGCCCGGGGCGTCTACCCGCCGTCGCTGCGCGAAAGAGGCCTGGGCGGCTCGCTCACGGCGCTCGCGGAGCGGTCCGCGCTGCCCATCGAGCTGGACGTTGACCTGCCGCAAAGGCCTCCGCCGCCGGTGGAACTCGCAGCGTATTTCATCTGCGCCGAGGCCGTGACCAACGCCGCCAAGCACGCCCGGGCCTCGAACCTGCAGATCGGCGTCAAAGGCACGGAAGACGGACTCAGCCTGCACGTGACGGATAACGGGATCGGCGGGGCGAGTCCCGGCGCCGACGGCGGCCTGCTGGGGCTGGCCGACCGGGCGGCGGCCCTGGGCGGCTCCCTTACGGTCACCAGCCCGGCCGGCCGCGGAACAACCGTGGCCGCAACCCTGCCCTTCTCGGCCGACCCGATGGAGGACCTGCCATGACACTGCGCGTCGCCATCGCGGACGACTCGGCGCTGCTCCGCCGCGGCCTTGCCGCGCTGCTCAGTTCCGAAGGGCTGGAGGTGGTGTGCGAGGCCGCGGACGCCCAGGAGCTACTGGGATGTATCGCAGCGCAGCAGCCTGATGTTGCCATCGTCGACATCCGCATGCCGCCCACCTTCACCACCGAAGGCATCCAGGCCGCCACCGCGATCCGCCGCGACCAGCCCGGGACGGGGGTTCTGCTGCTGTCCCAATATGTGGAGACGGAGAACGCCATGCAGCTCCTGGGGAACGGAGCGAAAGGGCTCGGCTACCTCCTGAAGGAACGCGTGTCCGACATCGACGACTTCATCGACGCCCTGTACCGGGTGGCGGCCGGCGGGACCGCCGTCGATCCTGAACTGGTGGCCCGGATGGTGGCCCGGCCGCACAACGGACACCAGGGGGAGGACGAGCTCAGCAGCCGCGAGCGGGACGTCCTGGAACTGATGGCCCAGGGGCGCACCAACCAGGCGATCGGCAAGACCCTGTTCCTGGGGGAGCGGACGGTGGAGGCGCACATCCGGAGCATCTTCCTGAAGCTGGGGCTGCGACCCGAACCCGAGGACCACCGCCGGGTCCTCGCCGTGCTCACCTACCTGCGCCGGCACTAGCAAAACGGCGGCTGCCCCCGTGGGGACAGCCGCCGGATTGCCTGCTGGTTGGTCGGACTCAGTTGGATACGGAACTAGTTGGACATGGACGTGGTGCCGCTGCCGGTCCAGCCGGTGAACGGCGACCAGACGCCACCCACGCCTTCCTGATGCCGGACCTTCTGGTAGACCTCCTCGTTGCCGATCTCGGTGTTGGTCAGGGTGCGGACGTTGTGGATGGTGTACCAGCCGTTGGCGGGGCCGAGGTAGCGGCTGAACGAGGAGTTGCCGAGGTGGTCGTCACCGTTGGGCCAGTCGTCGCTTTCCCAGCGCTGCTGCTCGATGTTGACGTAGCGGTTGGCACCGCAGTAGACGTTGATCCGGTAGTCCACCAGTTTGGTGCCGGACGAGTTGAAGCCCGCGAAGATGGGCTTCAGGGGCACCACGGTGCAGGCGTAGTTGGTGGCGGCGGCCTGGGCTGGTGCGGCCAAGGCGACGCCGCCCGCAGCAAGTCCCAGCGTCATTGCTGAGACGAGTGCGATCTTGGCGCGGGACGGGCGGGACTTCTTTGTTCCGGCGGTCATGGACATTTTTTTGCTCCTGTTGCGGTGATTGTGGTTTCGGCCAGGAATCCTTTCCTGATGCCGTGTTTCCATGGTCCGCTCGGGGCCTTGTCCCTGACTTCCGTGCTAGCACTGTTTGTCCGGGGCAGATTGTCCCTGACAAACCAATTGTCAGCTTGCTTATTATTTCCGGCGTTCCTAGTGTTAAAGCCGTAAGGCATCCGGCGAAGGAGGACATATGTCAGCGCACAATATTGCAGGCAAGAAGGTTGCGTTCCTGCTGACCGACGGCGTGGAGCAGGTGGAGCTCACCAGCCCCTGGAACGCAGTGAAGGAGGCAGGCGGCGAGCCCACCCTCGTGGCGCCCAAGGCCGGAAAACTGCAGGGCTTCCACGGCACCGAAAAAGGCGAGAAGTTCGACGTCGACATCACGGCGGCCGAGGCCCGCGCTGCTGATTTCGATGCGCTGGTGATCCCGGGCGGAGTGGTCAATGCGGACCACCTCCGCGTGGACAGGGATGCGCAGGCCTTTGCCCGCAGCTTCTTCGAACAGCACAAGCCGGTGGCGTCCATATGCCACGGCCCCTGGCTGCTCATCGACGCAGGCGTGGTCCGCGGGCGCAAGCTGACCTCGTACCACACGCTCCAGACCGACCTGAAGAACGCGGGCGCTCTCTGGAGCGATGAGGAGGTTGTGGTGGACCAGGGCTTCGTCACCAGCAGGCACCCCGGGGACCTCAAGGCCTTCAACGACAAATTGCTGGAAGAGATCGAAGAGGGCGAGCACGCAGGCCAGACTGCCTGACCGGCACAACGCAGTCAGCAACCTGGTCAGGAAAAGCATAAAGAGGAGGAGTCCGACGGCGGCAATTGCCGCCGTCGGACTCCTCCTCTTTGTTGTCGCTTTCTATGTCAGCTGGAGCTGGGTTCGGTGGTGAGGCCCCGGTGGTCCGGGGTTTTGCTGTTCTGTTCCTCGGCCGGTCCCGGGGGTTTGGTGCCGTCCGCACCGGCAGGGCGGCCATCGACAGGGCCGGGCCCGGCGTGGCGGCCGGACGCCTGGTCCGCCGGCTTTTCCCTCGGCACCGGGTTGGTTTCGTCCTCGACGCCATCGCTCACGATGTCGTCGGCCTCGTTGTGTTCCGTGCTCATCGGCTGCTCCTGATCTCGCGGTGTGGTCCCACGCTACAGGCGGGGTCCGGGTGCGTACAGCGGCGGACCTTCCTAGGAGATGGAAGCCCACTGCCGCAGCTCCCGGGTTTCGCCGTACGGAACATCGCGGCTGACGGCCACGGTGTAGGTGGAGAAGCCGGTCTGCGTGACCAGCACGCCGTGGCGGCGTTCCTCCATGGCGTGCCGGAGGGCGATGTCCACGGCACTGTTGAGGTCGTTTTCAATCGTTGCGGGATCGTGGGCAATGATCTCGAGCAGGATGTCGGAATGGTGCTTGATCATGGGGTGCTCTCTTTCGCGGGGCGGGCACTGCGTGTTGAGGGAAGTTGGCCGGGCCGGGCCGTGCTTCGGATAAGGGAATCCGGGGAGGACAAAAAGGGTGCCGTGTGAGGCGGGAGGAGATTCGAGCTGAAGGTGATTCGAAGGGCCCGGCATTCTGAGATGGGGCGGGGCCGGTGCGATGCATCCGGCGGAGGGACCGGGAACGTTTTGTCGTTCCTGCGGATCCACCCTAAGTGTGGCCGACTGACCGGCCGGAAGGCAATCACTTCGCTGGAATTTCTTCTGTGTCCCGCGTCACACGCACAAAAGGCGAGGGGCCGACGGCGGAAACTCCCGCCGTCGGCCCCTCGCCGTGGTGTTCTCTGCTCAGCGCTCCTGGCGCTGCTCGTGCTGTCAGTTCTGCTGGCGCCGAGCCAGGTGCTCGCCCACGGCGAAGGCCCGCGTGATGGCGGACCCCAGGGTGGCCCCGCCGCCAGGGTAGTTGTTCCGGAACACGCCGGCAGCAACGTTCCCGGCGGCGTAAAGCCCGGGGATCGGATCCCCCCGGCGGTCCAGCACGCGGCCGTCGAAGTCGGTTTCCAGCCCGCCGGAGGTGCCCAGCACGCCCGCCGAAATCGGCACCGCATGGAACGGGCCGGTGGCCAGGGGAGCCAGGCACGGGTTGGGGGTGTTGCCGGTATCGCCCAGGAAGCGGTCCTGGGGCGTGGCGCCGCGGCGGAACTCGGTATCGACGCCCGCAGCAGCATCTTTGTTGAACCGGGCCACGGTCTCGCCGAGCCCGGTGGGGTCCACTCCTAGCTTCGCGGCCAGCTCCTCCACGGTTCCGGCCGAGGTCATCCATTCCGCCGGTGACCCGGGCGTTGAGCCGGCCACGGGGTACTTGGACAGGTAGGCGGAGTCGAACACCAGCCATGCCGGATTGTTCAGCTGCCGCCCCGTGTGGGGGTCCACCGAGGCGAACACCCGGCAGGCGTCGTGGTAGTTCAGAGCCTCATTGACGAAGCGCTTTCCCGCGGCGTTCACGGTGATCGAACCGGGCAGGGTCATCTCCACATTGCCCATCCGGCCGGACTGCCGGCCGTCGTAGCGGTGCGCCGGAACGGAGATCACAGGAACACCCCAGATGGCCGTCATGTCAGCCACCGCAGCCCCGGCCTTGAGGCCCAGTTCCAGCCCGTCGCCCTCGTTGGACGGCGCACTGATGGGCGTCACCGGGAAGGGCAGGAACGCCTGGCGCAGCCTCCGGTTCCATTCGAACCCGCCGGAGGCCAGGACGACGGCGGCAGCCGCCAGCGTCCTGTTGCGGCCCGCCGCTGTACCGAGCGTGACCCTCCAGCCACTTCCGGCGCGGACCAGGTCCTCCACCGGTGCTTCGGCAGCGATGTGGACACCCCGGTCCAGGGCGCTCGCCAGCAGCCGGCCCACCAGTGCGCCGCCCATGGTGCGCACCCCGGTGGCGGCCCTCGTCTCGAGAAGGGCAGGATCGGCGGCCCGGCCGTTGAGCTCGTCCCGCTCCGTCATGGTCAGGAGCGGGAAGTACGACGACGGCCGGATGGCCTCCGCCAGGCCCGGGTAGCCCGACGGATCGAAGGCGTTGTTGTCCAGGCCGCGGCCGCCGTCGGCCGCTCCGTTCCACTCCAGGTGGTAATCGGGGCGGGCGATGGGGGTCATGGACACCCGGGTGCTGCCGGTCAGGTAGGCAACGGCGCGAGGTGCGGTGCGGACGTACCAGTCGATTTCTTCGGGGGACAGGGCGTGCCCTGCTGCCTCCGTGAGGTATTCGACGGCGCGGTCATGGCTGTCGCTGTAGCCGGCCTCGGCTGCCAGATGGTTGTTTGGAGCCCACATCACGCCGCCGCCGGCGGCCGTGGTGCCGCCCAGCAGGGCTGCCTTCTCGGCCACCAGCACGCTCAGCCCGGCGTCCGCCGCGCGGACTGCCGCCACCAGGCCGGCGGCTCCGCTTCCGATCACCACCACGTCGTATGCAGGAGCCAGTTCCTCTGCCGGCGTGAGCACCGGGTGGGTCTCGCGGGTGTCTGCGACCGGGTTCATGCCGGCCCTCCTGCCGGTGCGAATGCTGCTGCTGCTGCTCCGGCAGTGGCACGGTCTCCCGAAGTGCCGGCTGCCGGCATCTCGATGAGGACCTTGCCCACCTTCTCCGTCCGGTTGCGCATCAGTTCGTACGCCTGCTGCAGGTCCGCGAAGCCGAAACGGTGCGTCATCAGGGCCCGGGCCTGGTCCGGATGGCGCGCCAGGAGGGCCAGCCCGTCGGGGATCAGGTTGAGGCTGTTCCGGCTGCCCAGAAGGTCCAGTTCCTTAAACGGAATGTCCTTCATTGAGACCGTGGCCGAGCGCGCTGAAATGCCCACCTGGACGATGCGGCCGGCGCTGGCTACGAGGCGTATGGCGTTCTCCAGCGAGGAGGGTGCGCCGGTGGCCTCGAGCACCAGGCCGGGGCCGTAGCCGTCGGTCAGCCGCCCCAGGCGCGCAGCCTGTTCGGCGTCGGGGAAGCCGACCGGGTCCACCAGCAGCGTGTCCACAGCACCGAAGTCGCGTGCCAGCTCCAGGCGGTCAACCTCCGTGTCCGCGCAGACCACGTCCACGCCCAGGTCGGTCAGGTACAGGGTGGCGAGCAGCCCGATGGGGCCGCTGCCCAGGACAAGTACGGTTTCCCCTGCCGCGGGGCGGCCGCGGTTCACGGCCTGCATGGCGATGGAGGCGGGTTCGGCCATGGCGGCGAGTTCCAGCGCCAGGCCCTCGGGAACCCGGCACAGCTTGTCCGCCGGGACGCTGATAACTTCCACCAGGGCGCCGTCGGAATAGCAGCCGATGCAACTGATGTTGCGGCAGACGTTGAACCGGCCCTGCAGGCATGGCCGGCAGGTTCCGCAGTACGTCATCGGGCTGACGGCAACCCTGTCCCCGACGCGGATGCCCGCAGCGTTGTAGCCGATTGCTTCGACGACGCCGGAGAACTCGTGGCCCTGAACGACCGGCAGTTCGGCCGGGTAGTCGTCTTCCCAGATATGGAGGTCGGTGCCGCACAGGGTGACATGGTGGACCCGGACCAGGGCGCGGCCCTGCTCGAGGACAGGCTCGGCCACGTCCTCGTAGCTGATGGTTTCCCTGGCAACAGTGCGGGCGGTCAGCATCGCGCGTCCACGCGTTC
The DNA here is from genome assembly GCF_001423745.1 of Arthrobacter sp. Leaf337. Classification (GTDB taxonomy): domain Bacteria; phylum Actinomycetota; class Actinomycetes; order Actinomycetales; family Micrococcaceae; genus Arthrobacter. The sequence goes on along the minus strand of NZ_LMPC01000031.1, from coordinate 81,795 downwards.
GGCGCCGAAGAAGATGTTCCACTGCCGGATGGTCCGCTCTTGGATGAGGTTGTTGCTGAAGAACGGATCCTGGTCCATCAGTGCCTCGACCTCGGCCTTGGAAGTGCCCGTGAGGATCAGCAGGGCTCCGGGGGATTCGCCGGAGCCGAAGGGGCCGCTCGTCAGCAGCCGGCCGCCGTCGAACTGCGACTTCAGGAATTCAACGTGGCGTGGCCGGTGCTTGTCGCGTTGGCCGGCCGTGGCGTCAGAGTAGGCATAGGTGACGGCGAAAGTTGCCATGGGGCGGTGTCCTCTTCATTGAGTGATGTGCAGTGGAGTCCTTTCATCGTGGGACCTGGATTGAGACGTGTCCAACACTTCTTTGGTCAGAGACTATGTGTGAAAACTACATAGTCAACCGCCGGGCTGAGCAGTTCGAAGGTCCTAGCGCGACGGCGTGGGCAGCACGGAATCGGCCAGTTCAAGTGCCAGTTTGAGGGCAGGTGAGATGAGGGCAGGATTCCAAGCGATCCCGGAAGCCAGCAACGGCGCCGCGCCGGAAAGCGCGATGAAGACGGTGCCGCCGGGCATGATGCCGGCCATGGAGTCGGGCACCAGGCTGACGCCCACACCGCCAGCCACCAGGGAGAGGGCCATATAGGGATCGGAGACCTCCTGCACCACGCGCGGCCTGAAGCCCGCAGCTGTGCACGCCGAAAAGACCGCCTCCCTCAGCGTGGAACCCTGGGCTGCGGGCATGGTGACAAAGTTGTCGGCTGCCAGGTCGGCCAGGGCAATCTGTGGCCGGCCGGCCAGCGGATGGTCCTCCGGAACAGCAGCGCCCAGCGGCTCCACGGCGATACGTCGCGTGGCCAGGGAGGGAGCATCCACCGGCAGCCCGATGAAGGACAGATCCAGGGACCCGTTGCGGAGCTGGTCGAGGGCATCCTGGGTGAGCAGTCCGCCGCTGAGGGTCAGGTCCAGGTGCGGGTAGCTGCTGCGCAGCGCCCGGGTGAGCGGGGGGAGGGTCTTGTGGTTGAGTGCTCCGGAAAACCCGATGCTGAGCCGGCCGTACACTTCGCCTGCATCCGCGGTGGCGGCCCGGCGCGCCAGGTCCAGCTCCTCCAGGATTTTCCGTGCGTGCGGCAGGAAGGCGAAGCCGGCGGTGGTCAACGAGACGGCCCTGGTGTTCCGTTCGAAGAGGTCGGTGCCGAGGCTCTTTTCCAGCTTCTTGACGGTCTGGCTCAGCGGGGACTGCGCCATGCGAAGCCGGTGGGCGGCGCGGCCAAAATGCAGTTCCTCGGCCACCGCCAGGAAAGCCTCGATCTGCCGCAGCTCCACGTTGTTCCTCCAGGCGGTGTTCCCGTGATGGCCTGCCCCGTTGCTGTCGCCAGGTGCAGGCCTGTTCACCCTAGGCTACTTCCACGGGCCCGCAGTCCTGCCGGCACGGGGATATATTGGCAGGAGAAAAGCTGGCACAACCGGGAGGAACCATGGCGAACTCCGCATCGGGGGAGTCCGTCATCCAGCGGGTGGTGAAGATCCTCGATGCCTTCTCCCGGGGGCATCCGCGTTTGACGCTCGCCGAGCTGGTCCGCATCACCGGAATGTCCAGCAGCACCGCGCACCGCCTGGCCAACGACCTCGTAGACAGCGGGCTGCTCAACCGCGGCGACGCCGGGGACTACGGCGTGGGCGTCAAGATGTGGGAACTTGCCTCACGCAGCAACCCCCTCGAAGAGTTCCGGCGCCGGGGGCTTCCCTTCCTGGAAGGTGTCCACGCGGCCGTCCGCGAGAACGTCTCGCTGTCCATCCCCGACGTCGAATCCGGCAGCGTCCTGTACCTCGAACGCCTCGACCGGCACGGCACCGTCCTGAACCTTGCCGACGTCGCCGGCCGGCTCGACATCCACAACACCTCCTCGGGCCTCGCCATGATGGCCCACATGCCCCGCCACGTTCAGGAGCGTTTCCTGGCCGGCCGGCTGGAGAAGACCACGCCCAACACGGAAACGGACCCCGTGAAAATCCGCGCACACCTGGCGTTGATCCGGGAGCGGGGCTATGTCCGGCTGGCCGGCGTCCTGGTTCCGGAAAACACCGCCTATTCCGTGCCCGTGTTCGGTGAGGGCAACAGCGTGATCGGTGCGATCGCCGTCGTCGTTCCCACCGCGGATGAGAAGCCCCAGCTGATCCTGCCGGTGCTGGTGGCCGCCGGCCGCGGCCTGTCCCGGACCATGGGTGCCGAGCGCCGGCCCTACGGAAACCGGCCTTGGCTCGAATCGGGCCGCCAGGCCGCGGGGGACCGGGACGCGAAGACCTAGGACGATCCCGCCCGTCCCGGTGCGCCGTCCCCTGTAGCTGCCCCGTGGCAGGCGTCCCGCGGTAAGCGTCCCGTTGAATGGGATTTGCCGCTGAAATCTGTGATGCCGCTCATACAGTTTTTCTTCAGGGAGCCACGCAACCGCCCGCTGGCTGGCGGAAGCTCCCGGCCCCAAAACTCTTACGGAACGTGCCACCGCAACGTGGCGGCGGCCCCCACCACCCCTAACCCGTGACACTCGATGAGGAGACACTATGGGACATGTTCAGCAACCCCCGGCCCTTGAGCTTGGGGAGACCGCCGTCGTAGAAAACCGCCCGGAAAAGATGCCCAAGAAGGCGGCCCTGGCTTCTTTCCTGGGGTCGACCCTGGAGTACTACGACTTCTTCATCTACGGCACCGCCGCAGCACTCGTCTTCCCCAAGATCTTCTTTCCGGGCGGCGACCCCGTGGTGGCACTGCTCGGAGCGATGGCAACCTTCGGCGTCGGGTACCTGGCCCGGCCGCTCGGCGGCATCGTGATGAGCCACTTCGGTGACAAGGTGGGCCGCAAGCAGGCACTGATGATCACGCTGGTGATCATGGGCGTCGCGTCCATCGGCATCGGCTTCCTGCCCACCTACGGCCAAATCGGCTACTGGGCGACCGCACTGCTGCTGGTCGGCCGCCTGGCGCAGGGCTTCTCCGCGGGTGCCGAGGCCGCCGGCGCGTCCACCCTCACCATGGAGCACTCCCCGGAAGGCCGCCGCGGCTTCTTCACCAGCTTCGTGATGACCGGCTACGCCTCAGGCATGGTGCTCTCCACCGTGGTCTTCATCCCGCTGGCCGCCCTTCCCGAAGACCAGCTGCTCAGCTGGGGCTGGCGTATACCGTTCTGGCTGTCCGTTGTGGTCCTCGGCGTCGCCTACTGGATCCGCACCCGCCTGGAGGAACCGCCGGTCTTCGAAGAAGCTGTGGATCCGACCAAGCCCAAGGGCATCCCGGCAGCCGAGGTCCTGAAGACACAGTGGCGCGACGTCCTGCGCGTAGCCCTCGTCATGCTGTTCTCCGTCATGCAGACCACCTTCACCGTGTACGCACTGGCCTACGCCACGGGTCCCTCCACCGGGCTGGACCGGACGCTGATGCTCACCGTCAACGCCGTCACCATCGGCCTGTCAATGTTCACCATCCCGCTGGCGGGCATCATCTCGGACAAGTTCGGCCGCAAGAAGGTGCTCCTGGTGGGCGCGCTCGGCTGCGCTGCCACCTCGTTCGGCTACTTCTGGGCCATCAGCGAGCACAACGTCCCCCTCATCTTTGTCTTCGGGTTCCTGAACATGTCCGTGTTCTACTCCTGCTGGAACGGCGTCTGGACGGTCTTCTTCCCCGAGATGTTCCCCGCCCCGGTCCGCTACTCGGGAATGGCCATCGGCAGCCAGGTGGGCCTGATCCTCACCGGGTTCGCCCCCGTCATCGCCACAATGCTCGCCCAGCCCGGCCCCGGCGGCTGGATACCGGTGGCCAGCTTCACGGTGGTCTGCCTGACCGTCTCCGCGATCGCCATCGCGACGGCGAGGGAAACCCACAAGACCCCGCTCGAAGAACTCGGACTGCCCCGCAAACGCCGCGTTTCCGCCTAGCGCACCCGGTTTCCGCCCAGCGCCCACCCACGCACCAGAAAGTTGATCCTCCCGTGACTCCATCAGCATCCGCACCCGCCCGCACCTTCCGCGTCGGCATCGTTGGCTGCGGCGCCATCTCCCGCAACCATCTCGAGGCCTTCGGCGCCCTGGACAACGTCCGGATCGTCGGGGTCTGCGACATCGACCTGGACCGGGCCCGTGCCACTGCCGAATCGTGGGATGTGCCCAACGCCGTGAATACGGTGGGCGAGCTGCTGGATCTCGGCGTGGACATCATCTCGGTCTGCACGCCGCACCCCACCCATGAGGAAGTGGTGCTGCGGTCGGCCGCGGCAGGCGTCCACGTGCTCTGCGAGAAGCCCATCTCCACCGACCTGGCCTCGGCCGAGCGGATGGCCGCGGCATGCGCCGACGCCGGGGTGAAGCTGGGCGTGCTCTTCCAGCGCCGCTTCTGGCCGGGCGCCCGGCGGATCCGGGCGGCGATCGACGACGGCACCCTGGGCCGCCCCGTCATGGGGCAGTGCTCGGTGATGCTGCACCGCGAACCGGAGTACTACTCCAAGGACGCCTGGCGCGGAACCTGGGCCAACGACGGCGGCGGGGTCCTGATGACGCAGGCCATCCACTACATCGACCTGCTGCAGTGGTTCATGGGGGACATCGCGGAGGTCTACGGCAAGATCAACAGCTACAAGCACGGCGCCAACATCGAGGTGGAGGACTCCGCCACAGCGGTCCTGACCTTCACCTCCGGAGCCATGGCAACGCTGGAGGCCTCGACGGCGGTGTCGCCCAGCCTGGGCGTGCAGATCCGCATCACCGGCGAGACCGGCGCCTCGGCATCCCTCACCGAGTTCCCGGAGGGCAGCGACGGCCGGGTGGACCTGTGGGCCGTCGGCGAAACCATCACCACTGAAGCCGTCCACCCCTCAGGAATCCGCCCCAACGTGGACCTCGCCACCATCAACGGCCAGCTCATCCCGCACCACACCAGCCAGGTCCGCGACTTCGTGGCCGCACTGGAAGACGGCACCGAGCCGGCCATCACGGGCGAGGACGCCACCAGGGCGCTGCGCATCCTGCTGGCCGTGTACGAATCCTCCCGCACGGGCGTCCCGGTCCGCTTCGCCGCGGTGGACCAGCGGGGCATCACCGGCCAGGCATCGGCGCCGGAAGCCCCGGCAGCCGAACTCGCCGCCAGCATTCCGGCAGCAAATTAGGAGAATCCCATGACCACCGAACGCTACGCAGCCCTGCCGCTGACCCTCGGCCGCAACGGCCGCACTCCGCGGACACTCCGGAACCGCCTCGCCTCCGCTCCGATGGAACGCAACTACGGCACCACCGACGGCCAGATCACGGACCAGTACATCGACTACCTTGTGACCCGGGCCAGGGCCGGGCTGGGTATTGTGACCACCGAGGCCACCTACGTCCGTGCCGACGGCAAGGGCCGCTCCCACCAGTTGGGCCTGCACACCGACGCCATGGTCCCGGGCCTGCGTGCCCTCACCGACGCGCTGCATGCCGAGGGCGCGCTCGCCGCCGTCGAAATCAACCACGGCGGCCGCACAGCACAGGCTGCGGTATCGGGATACAAGAACCTGGCGCCGTCGCCGGTGCCGTGCGAGGTGGCCGGCGGGGAGGTGCCGCGGGAGCTCACCCTCGGGGAGTGCCACGACCTCGTGGAAGCCTACGGCCAGGCTGCCCGCCGCGCCGTGGACGCCGGCTTCGACGTCATCAACATCCACGGCGCCCACGGGTACCTGATCCACCAGTTCATGTCCCCCATCTCCAACCACCGCACCGACGAATTCGCCGCCCCGGAACACTTCATGAACCTGGTGATCGACGAAGTCCGGCAGGCCGCCCCCGATGCCATCATCGGCATGCGCGTCTCCGTGGTGGAGGGTCCGGCGGACGGCATCACCGCGGAACAGCAGCTGGCCATCATCGCCAAAGCCCACCTCGAGCATCTCGACTTCCTGGACATCTCCGCCGGCAGCTACGAGGCCGGCGAATGGATCGTCCAGTCCGGCGAATGGAAACCCGGCGTCCTGGCCGATTACGCGAAGGACTACCGCCGGTTCGGCCTTCCGCTGGGCATGGCCGGCCGGCTGAACTCCCCGGCCATCATTGAAGAGGTTCTCCGCGACGGCACCTGCGACTTCGTCAGCCTGGCCCGCGCCATCCACGCAGACCCCGCCTTTGTGGGCGGCGTCCTGCACGGCGAACGCTACCGCCCGTGCATCGCCTGCAACGTCTGCATCGACAACCTGGGACTCGGCCAGGTGACCTGCACCGTCAACCCGGCCGTGGGCCGCTCCCGCGTCCCGATCCCCACGCCCGCCGTCCGTGAAGGCTCCCGCGTTGTGGTGGTGGGCGCAGGCCCCGCCGGCCTCACCGCCGCCCGTGAACTCGCCGAAGCCGGCGCACAGGTAACAGTGCTCGACGACGGTGCCCGCCCCGGCGGCCAGTTCGCCCTCGCGGAGCGGATGAAGTCCACCCCGGACTTCCACCGTTTCGCCGAATGGTCGGCGGAAGAGAACGCCCGGCTCGGCGTCGACGTCCGGCTGGGCACGCACGTAAACACGAACGACGTCGCGGCACTGGTCCGCGAAACCGGCGCCGACGCTGTTGTGCTGGCTACGGGCGGATTGCGCCCGGCCGCCCGGTTCACCGGCGGAGATTCCCCGAACGTCCTGGACGTGCGCGAATGGCTCGCCGCCCACCCCGGCGTCCTGGACGGCGGTGCGTCCGCCGGCGAAGTCCCCGCAGCGGTGACCATCTGGGGGGCCGACTCAGTGGCAATGAGCGTGGCGGACACAGTGGCGGACCGCGGCGCCGCCGTGCTGCTGGTAGGGCCGCAGGACGTCATCGCGCCGGAATCCGGCCGCCGCGCCAAGATCCTGGCCGTGCCCCGGCTGGACCAGAATCCGCGGGTCCGGATCCGGCTGGGCGCCGCGATCGAGGAGTACGACGGCGCCCGCGTGCGGCTCAGCAGCGGCGAGTGGCTGGACGCCCCCGGGCCACTGCTGGTCTCCCGTTCGGTTGCCCCGTTGGACGGCTCCGTGCCGGCCCGTGAACGCGACGCGGAGCTGAGTTTCGCGGCCGGGGTTCCCGTGACCCTCGCCGGAACGGTGGTGGACCAGGCCCCGGCCATCGCGTCCAACGCCGTGAAGAGCGGCTACGACGCCGCCCAGCGCGTGGCCGCCGCACTGGCCGCCAGTCCCACCGGCGACCGAGCCCGTCGAGATCCAGCGAACCTTTCCCTGAACGGAGCAGCATCATGAACACCCCGCCTCGCCGCCAGGTGGGCCTGGCCCAGCTTTCCCTCGTGGGGACCGCGCCGCCGGACCTCGTGACCATCGCCGCCGGGGCAGGCTTCGACTTCATCGGCGCCCGGGTGCGGCCGGTCACGGCGGCCGAGCGGGCGTACGACCTGCAGCCGGGGTCACCCATGCTCAGGGAAACCCTGGCACGGATGCGGGACACCGGGGTGACGGTGAAGGACATCGAGTTCCTGCTGCTGGACGGCAGCGAACAGCGCGAGGCCTGGCTGCGGATGATGGAAGCAGGCCAGGCGCTGGGCGCCGGCTCGCTGACCGTAGCCGGCGCCGATGCGGACACCGCGCGGCTGGCGGACACCCTGGCCCGTATGACGGAGGACGGCCGGGGCTTCGGCATCGTGCCCACGCTGGAACCGATCTCCTACCAGGCGGTCCATTCGATCCCCGCCGCGGCCGAGCTGGCCCGGGCGGCGGGATGCAAGATCGTGGTGGACGCCCTGCACTTCAACCGCTTCGGCGGCACGCTCGACCAGCTGGCAGCCAGTGCGGACCTCGTCCCGCTGCTGCAGTTGTGCGACGGTCCGGTGCAGCGGCCCGCCAGCCGCGAGGACCTGGTGGCCGAGTCCCGTTCCGAGCGCGGTGTCCCCGGCGAAGGCGGGTTCGATCTCGCCGCGCTGGTGGCCGCGTTCCCGGCAGGGACGCCCGTGAGCGTCGAGACGCCGTCGGACCGGCGGGTTGCCGAACTCGGCGAACCGGGCTGGGCCCGGAACCTCAAAGCCGCCTCCGACGCCGTACTCGCGGCAGCGGAGAGCCTCCAGGAAGCAGGGACCAAGTGAGCGAAGTACTGGAAAGCACGACGACGGAGCTTGCCCCCGGCGTCCACGTTCCGCTGATCGGGCTGGGCACTTGGCCGATGGTGGGGGAGGAAGCCGCGGATGCCGTGAACCGCGCCATCAACAACGGCTACCGGCACATCGATACTGCTGAGAACTACGGCAATGAAGAGGCGGTGGGGGAGGGCATCCGGCGCAGCGGCATCGCCCGGCAGGACATCTTCATCACCACCAAGTTCAACCGGGACTGGCACAGCCGGGACGGCGTCGGCACCGCTTTTGAACGCTCGGCGGCCCGACTCGGCGTGGATTACCTGGACCTGTTCCTGGTCCATTGGCCCAACCCCGCGCAGGGCCGGTTCGTCGAGGCCTGCGAAGGCCTCCAGCAGCTGGCGGACGACGGCGTCATCCGCGCCTGGGGCGTCTCCAACTTCAAGCCCGCCCACCTGCTTGCAGTGGAAAGAGCCGGACTTACGGTGCCGGTCAACCAGGTGCAGGTGGACCCCGCCCACGGCCAGCCTGAACAGCTGGCCTTCCACCGCGAGCACGGCATTGCCACCGGTGCGTACAGCCCGCTCGGCCGCAACGGCGACTTCCTGGCCAGCCCGGCCATTACCGGAGCGGCGCCGGAGCTCGGCAGGACGCCCGGGCAGATCGTGCTCCGCTGGCATGTCCAGCAGGGCCGCATCGCCACACCGAAGTCCGCCAGCGACACCCGTCAGCGGCAGAACCTGGACGTCTTCGGCTTTGAGCTGACAGCGGACCAGCTGGCCGCCATCAATGCACTGGAGACCGGCGCCCCGCCGCGCCTCGATTCAGATACCTTCGGCCACTGACCACTACCGACACTGAGAGACACCGAGAGACCCACAATGGAGAACCCCATGAACGCGAGCACCGACTCCACGCCGGCACCGGCCGCTATTGGACAGGACCGCCGGCTTCCCGCCGTGGACTGCGATGTCCTGGTGGTCGGATCAGGTGCCGGCGGATTGTCCGCCGCGGTCACCGCCGCCTATCACGGCCTCAAAGTCATCGTGGTGGAAAAGGCCGAGGTCTGCGGCGGGGCCACGTCCTGGTCCGGAGGCTGGGCCTGGACCCCCGGCAACCCCCTGGCCAGGGCTGCCGGCGTGAACGAGGACAAGGAAACGTTCCGCACCTACCTGCGCCACACCCTGGGGCAGGAGTACCAGGCGGACAAGGTGGACGCCTTCCTCGACGCCGTGCCGCACATGGTGGGGTTCTTCCAGCACAAGACGTCCCTCCAGTTCGTCCCGGGAACCAGGATCAATGACATCTACGGCAAGGTACCGGGCGCAGGCACCGGCAACCGCTCAGTGGGCCCCAAGCCGATCAACGCCCGCCGGATCCGGCCGGAACTCCGGGCAAAGATGCGCCACCAGCTCTACGAGACGTCCTTCCTGGGCATGGGCATCATGGCCGGACCGGACCTCACCAAATTCCTCTCCGCCTCGCAGGGCAACCCGAAGGGCATCTTCCACGCCGGCTGGCGCATGGGCCTCCATCTCCTGGACCTGCTGATTCACCGCCGCAACATGCAACTGGTCAACGGCACCGCCCTGACCGGACGCCTGCTGAAGTCCGCTGACGATCTCGGTGTGGACATCCGCGTTTCCACGCCCGCGAAACGGCTACTTACCGACAACAACGGCAAGGTGACCGGCGCCGTCGTCGGCTCCCGGAACGGTGAGCTGCAGATCAACGCAGCACGCGGCGTCGTCCTCGCCGCCGGCGGCTTCCCCAACGACATCCACCGCCGGAAAGAGCTCTTTCCCCACACTCCCACCGGCCGGGAACACTGGACGCTGGCACCAGCGGAGACCACTGGCGACGGCATCAGCCTGGCCCAGGCCGTGGGCGCCCGGTTCAAGACCGACGTGAAGTCCGCCGCGGCGTGGTGCCCCGTGTCGCTGGTGCCGTACCGCAACGGCCGCACAGGCACCTTCCCGCACATCATGGACCGCGCCAAGCCGGGCAGCATCGGCGTCCTCGCGAACGGCAAGCGCTTCGTCAACGAGGCCAACGGCTACTACGACTACGTAGCCGCGCTGATAGAAGCCACGCCCGCGGGCGGCACCGCGGAGTCGTGGCAGATTGCCGACAGCCGGTTCGTCCGCAGGTTCCCGCTGGGCATGGCCAAGCCGCTGCCGGTCCCGCTGTTCCCGTACCTTCGCTCCGGCTACCTCAAGAAGGGGCGGACCGTCGAGGAGCTCGCGGCGAGGTGCGGGATCGACCCCGCCGGCCTCAAAGCCACCGTGGCGGAGTTCAACCGGAACGCCCGCGACGGCGTGGACCCCGACTTCGGACGCGGCGAGACAGCGTTCAACCGGTATGGCGGCGACGCCGGCAACCGGCCCAACCCCTCGCTGGGTCCGCTCGAGAAAGGTCCTTTCTACGCGGTCCGCGTGGTTCCCGGCAGCTTCGGCACCTTCGCCGGACTGGAGGCGGACGGCCGCAGCCGCGTCCTGGACAACGACGGCCGGCCGATCGAAGGGCTCTACGTTGCGGGCAACGACCAGGCCAACGTCATGGGCGGGCACTACCCCGCGGGCGGCATCAATCTGGGGCCGGCCCTCACCTTCGGCTACATCGCCGGCCGCGACCTCGCCGGAGCGGACGCGTACGAGGACGACGGGACTCTGCCCGCGGAGGTGCCCGCTGCGGGGCGGCTTTCCACCCGCCGTTGACCGCCTAGGGTGCCGAGCGTATGCTGACGCTCACCTTCCGGGGCCCCGCTCGGCGGGGTCCGGGTCTCCTTATAGAGCACATGCGGCCACCGGGTGCCGAGGCTGTTTCCGGCGGCGCAATTCCGGCTGATCGCCAGGGGGCACAACTTCATGTCTGACATCACCATCAACGGCATCACCATTGATCCGATCAAACAGAACCGTGCCCTGCGTGACGCCGGACTGGTTGCCGAGGACGCCTCGGAGTCGGACCACATCCTCATCCAGACCGCGGAGCCGCTGACGGCGGAACAGCGCGCGGAACTTGCCGGCATCGACGTCGAGATGCAGGAATACGTATCGGACAACACCTACCTTGCAGCGTTCCCGCCGGCAGACCTGGACCGGGTGCGCGCCCTGCCGTTCGTGAGCTGGGCCGACGTCTACTCCAGGGTCTTCAAGATCCCGCCGCCCCTGCTGCCGCGCGGGGCGGACACCGGCAACGTCCGGTCGCTGGCGGACCACGAACCGCATCCGGACCGCCGGCTGGAAAAGGTGGACCTGCTGCTGCACCCGGGCATCGAGGCCGGCCCGGACCTGATCGCCCGGGTTGCCGTGGCGGCCCGGGTGGAGCCCGACGCCGTGGCGGTGACGCCGGGAAAGCTGCGCATCACCACGTCGGTGGGCCAGCTCCCGGAACTGGCGAAGATCGACGAGATCCGCGAGATCCACCCGGTCCGGGAGCGCCAGCTCTTCAACAACGTTGCCCGGCAGATCCTGAATGCCGAGGTGCTGGTCAACGGGACCGTCTACCGCGGCGACGGCGAAGCGGTGGCCGTTGCGGACACAGGATTCGACACCGGCGACGCCGCCAATCCGCATCCGGCGTTCACCGGACGGGTCCAGACACTCTATGCGCTGGGCCGCACGGCGCCGGACAAGGCGGACGATCCGCACGGCCACGGCACGCACGTGGCCGGCTCCGTGCTGGGCCGGGGAAATTCGGCCACCATGGGCGGGGACATTGAGGGCACGGCACCTGAAGCCATGCTGATCCTGCAAAGCCTGCTCGACGCCAACGGCGGTCTGGGCGGCATCCCGGTCAACCTGAACGACCTCTTCCAAAAGACGTATGACGACGGCGCCCGCGTGCACACGAATTCGTGGGGCGTGCCCGGACTCAACCTGCCCTACGACGCGAGCTCGCGGGAGATCGACGAATTCGTATGGAACCACCCGGACCAGGTGATCTGCTTTGCAGCCGGGAACGACGGCGTGGACGGCAACAGCGACGGCACGGTGGACTCGAACTCCATCGGATCCCAGTCCGCGGCCAAGAACTGCATCACCGTGGGAGCCAGCGAAAGCCTCCGCAAGGATTTTGCGCCCTCCTACGGCACGTACTGGCCGGGTGACTTCCCCGCGAACCCCGTCAAGCGGGACAAACAGGCCAACAACCCGGACGGGATGGTGGCCTTCTCCAGCCGCGGGCCCACGAAGGAAGGCCGGATCAAACCCGACGTCGTGGCCCCGGGAACCAGCATCCTGTCCACGCTGTCGCGGAACGCCCCGATGGGCAGCACCTTCGGCACCTCCACCGATCCGCTGTTCTTCTTCGATTCCGGCACGTCCATGGCAACCCCGCTGGTTGCCGGCTGCGCGGCGGTGCTGCGGGAAACACTGGTGAAGAACGGGCTGGCCGCCCCCAGCGCTGCCTTGATCAAGGCCCTGTTTATCAACGGCGCCGATGTGCTGCCGGGACAGTACAACCCCAGTGAGGCCGGGGAATCACCGAACGGGAACTCCGGGTGGGGCCGGGTCAACCTGGGCCGGTCCGTGGTCCTTCCCGGGCAGCCGGGCAACGCGGGCCTGGGCGAAGGCGGCCCGCTGGAGCAGGGGGAGGAGGACTCCTTCGCCATCGACATCCCTGCTGAAGTCCCCAAGGTTGCTGCCAAGGGGAGGCGGCACCGGGGTCCCCTCGGGGACCCGGAACTCACCGCAGCCGGGGTGACGCTGAAGATCACCCTCGTGTGGTCCGATCCGCCCGGTCCCCAGTTGCAGAACGACCTCGACCTCATTGTGCAGGCGGCCGACGGCAGCGAGCGGCACGGAAATTCCGGGACCTCCGCCGGCTTCGACCACGGGAACAACGTGGAGCAGGTCCTCTGGACGGGCATGCCGCCGGGCCCGGCCAAAATCTTGGTCCGCGCCTTCCGGATTACCCAGTTCCCGCAGCCCTACGCTTACGTGTGGCGGCTGTCCTGACGTGCAGGAACTCCACGTGCCGGACTTCCAGGTCCACGGGCATTTGCCCGGGCAAGTGACGATGGCGCATGCCGCGCAGCTTCCCGTGGAAGAGGTCCTGGACCAGTTGGAATCCGGCAGCGGTGGGCTGGCCAGCGGGGAAGGCGCCAAACGGCTGGCTGCCGTGGGCCCCAACGCCGTGCGGACGCATCAAGCGAGCGGATGGGCCGTATTGGGCCGGCAACTGGGCAGCCCCATCCTGATCCTTCTCGCCATCACTGCCGGGCTATCGCTCTTCCTGGGGGATGCCACAAACTCCATCGTGATCGGCGTGATCCTGCTGGTCAGCGTCGGTCTGGGCTTTACCAACGAGTTCCGGGCCGAACGCGCCGCCGAGGCCCTGCACTCGCGGGTCACCCACCTGGCCGCTGTTCTCCGCGACGGGACCATGGATGAAGTCGGCGTCACCACCCTGGTGCCCGGCGACGTCGTGCATCTGGCCATCGGTGCGATCATCCCGGCCGACATCAGGCTGCTGACGGCCAAAGACCTGCTCTGCGACGAAAGCATCCTGACCGGCGAATCCCTGCCGGTCAGCAAAGACCCCGCGCCAGTCACCGGTGCCGTTGCGCTCGCGGACCTGACGTCCTGCCTGTTCATGGGGACCGTGATCCAGTCGGGGAGCTGCACAGGGGTGGTTGTGGCCACGGGCGGGCGGGCCGAATTCGGCCGGATCGCCCTGGGACTCGGTGAGCGGCAGCCGCAGACCGAGTTCCAGCTCGGCCTGAAACGCTTCTCCTACCTGCTGCTGCAGGTGGCCCTGGTTCTCACCTCGCTGATCTTCATCGCCAACCTCCTGTTGCAGCGGCCTGTCATTGAATCCCTGCTGTTCTCGCTGGCCATCGCCGTCGGAATCACCCCGCAGCTGTTGCCGGCCGTCGTGAGCACCAGCCTGGCGACGGGCACGCGTCAGCTGGCCAAACGCAAAGTGCTGGTCAAACGGCTGGTGTGCATTGAGGACCTCGGGGACATGGACGTGCTCGTCACCGATAAGACCGGCACCCTCACCGAAGGCAGGATCAGCTTCACCGCAGCGTTGCCCGCCAGGGAGGGACTGTCCCCGGGCGCCCTGTTGACGCTGGGACTTCTCGCCACGGAAGCGGACTACGCGGAAGCGAAGGTCTCCATGGTGGGACTGAACCCGCTGGACACGGCTCTCTGGGCCTCCGCCGACGCGGCGGGGTTCCAGCCGGACCGCTACGAGCGGCTCGACGTCATCGATTTCGACCACCTCCGGCGCCGGACCAGCGTGCTGGTCAGCGAGGACGGCGGAGTGGCGCGGATGGTCACCAAGGGATCGCCGGAAGATGTCCTGGCACTCTGCGTGGACATCCCGGCGGGCGTGCAGGCGACGCTGGACGAACAGTTCAACGCGGGCTCCCGCGTGGTGGCCGTCGCCAGCCGGCCGGCCGGAGGAATGGCGGCGATTGAACCCTCCGACGAGAAGGGCCTGGTCCTGGAGGGGCTGCTGGTTTTCCTGGACCGGCCCAAAGCCAACGCCAGGGCTTCACTGGACCAGCTCGAAGCGCTCGGCATCACGGTCAAGATCGCCACCGGGGACAACGCCAAGGTTGCCGAGAAGGTCTGTGACGAGCTCGGAGTGCTCTCCGGCGGCACGCTCACCGGCGCCGAGGTGGAAACTCTCTCTGATGCCGAGCTGGCAGCAGCGGCCCGCGAGGCGAGCATCTTCGCCCGTGTCTCGCCGGAGCAGAAGGCCCGGATCATCCGCCTGCTTCGCCAAAGCGGGGGGTCCGTCGGGTTCATGGGCGACGGCGTCAATGACGCGCTGGCCTTGCACGCGGCGGACATCGGCATCTCCGTGGACAGCGCCACCGATGTGGCAAAGGACGCCGCCGATGTTGTCCTGCTGGACAAAGACCTGGGCGTGCTGGCAGAGGGGGTGATGGAAGGGCGGAGGATTTTCGCCAACACCATCAAGTACGTGCTGATGGGAACCTCCAGCAACTTCGGCAACATGTTCAGTGCCGCCACGGCCTCAGTCGTCCTAAGTTTCCTGCCGATGCTGCCCGGGCAGATCCTGCTGAACAACCTGCTCTACGACACCGGCCAGCTGGCGATCCCCGGCGACCGTGTGGACAAGGAACAGCTGCTGGCCCCGTCGCACTGGAACATCGGCTTCATCCGGCGTTTCATGTTCCTCTTCGGACCGATCAGCTCCCTGTTCGACTTCGCCACCTTCGCCTTGATGCTGTTCGCGTTCAACGCGGTGCCCGGGGAATTCCGGGCCGGCTGGTTCATCGAATCGATCGCCACGCAAACACTGATCATTTTTGCCATCCGCACCCGGAGGGTTCCATTCATGCGGAGCAGGCCTTCGGCCGGCCTGCTGGGCGCATCCCTGGGCGTGGTGGCACTGGGCATCTTCCTCCCGCTGTCTCCGCTGGCAGGCGTTTTGGGGTTCGATCCGCTGCCCACGCCTTTCTTCCTGGCGCTGCTGGGCATGACGGCGGTGTATCTGGTCATGGTCGAATTCGCCAAGCGCTGGTTCTTTGCCCGTACAGCCCAACAGCCTCCTGTCCGGCCTGCCGTCATTCCGCGCCGGCGGCCCACGCACCACATTTCCCGCCGCGCGGCCCGCTTCAGCACCCCGGCAGCCCGCCCCCTGCGGGGACAGCTGCTCCGCGGCGGGCGGAAGAGGAAGGCCAGGACCACCCATGGCCGCTGACGGGCCGGCGGCCCGCTCGGGAAACCCCGCACCGGAAACTATGGATTCAGCGTTGCAACCGGCGTACTCTGCAGCTGTTCGCATCTGGTGATTTGGCCTGAACCGAGGCACATCATGAGCGTTGAATCGAATGCACCGAACTCCGCGGGAAGCATCCGCATGCGGCTCAAGGACCGCATAGCCGCGCACCCGGTCGCCGCTTTCCTGATCCTTGCCATCCCGCTGGCCTGGCTGGCGCAGTGTCTTGCCATCGTCTTGCTCAAGGACGTTACTCCCGGGCTCCTGGTGGAACTGCTGGTCCTGCTGGGGACGGCCGTCCTTGTGACGGCGGCGACGGATGGCCGTGCCGGCGTCCGGCGCCTCTTCAACGGTGTGGTCCGCTGGCGTGTGGGCGCCGGCTGGTATGCCATGGCGTTGCTGGCACTGCCGTTGCTGACTCTCCTGACCGCCGTCGCGACCGGCACGCTCCGTGAGCCCGGCACCGGGTGGGCAACAACCGCGGGGCTGTACCTGCTGAAGGCAGTGGTCATCGGCGCCCTGCTGGGCAACGTCTGGGAGGAACTGGCCTGGGCGGGGGTGGTCCAGCGCCGGCTGATGGACCGGAAGGGCGTGCTCGCAGGCTCACTGCTGACTGCCATCCCGTTCGCCCTCATCCATTTGCCCCAGGCCTTCGCCGCGCGGGGGTTCGCAGCGACCCCGTGGACGGACGTTGCCCTGTCCTGGGGAGTGCTCTTCGGCTTCGCCGCCGTAGCGCGTTACCTACTGGGTATGGTGTTCCTGGGAACCGGCGGAAGCATCCTGATCCTGGGACTCCTGCACGGTTCCATGAACGCGTCCCAGGGCATGGACACGGTGGACTGGTGGCAGTTCATCCCGGCGGTGGCGGTGCTGACCGCGGCGGTCGCGGCGTACCTCGCCGTCAGGTCCCGGACCACCGGCCAGGGCAGCAGCGGACATGCCCTGCGCCGGCGGCGTTACCGGGCAGCAAACCCGTAGCTGTCAGCCGGCGGAAGGGAGTTAGGGACATGGAAGACACAAAGAACGACGGCGGGCTCCGCCGCCCCGAGCTGCGGCTGTCCGCCGCACTCCTCTTCGCCGGCGTCGTGGCCTCGCTGCTGGCCGGACTCCAGCACCCGGACGCGGCCAGCGCCAACGACCACCCTGCGACGTTCGCCGAGTACGCGGCCAGTGACGCCTGGATCCTGGTCCACCTCGGGCAGTTCGTTGGCATGGGGCTGCTGCTCTGCGGACTGCTAGTGCTTGCCTATGCCCTCAACGTCCGGCACGGGCCAGCGGGCTGGGCCGTGCGGCTGGGTACGGCGGCGGCCGTTGCCGCGCTCGCCCTCTACGGTGTCCTGCAGGGTGTGGACGGTGTTGCGCTCAAACATGCCGTCGATGCCTGGGCCGGCGCCGCCGAGGGGGAGAAGGCCCTGCGCTTCGCGGCTGCGGAGGACATCCGGTGGCTTGAGTGGGGAGTCAGGAGCTACCAGAGCTTCATGCTGGGTTCAGCGCTCATCCTGTTCGGCAGTGGCATCGCCGCCACGCGCAGGGTCTCCCGGTTCATCGGGTACCTGATGGCGCTGTCCGGAGCGGCCTACCTGGCGCAGGGCTGGATCATCGGTGCCGAGGGCTTTTCCGCATCCAATAGCCTGCCCACGCTGGCGGGCATAGTGCTGATCCTCGGGTGGACCGGCTGGCTCCTCGTGGCGGCCTGGCGGAGGACAGCGGATGACAAAGCCGGGGCGCCGGCTTCCGCCGGCTAGTCTGCCGCTCACTGGACTTCCGCCCGCTGGCAGGTACGGATAATCTGGAAAATGCCAAGATGCTGCCAGAACAGCACCCCAGTTCCTGGCCAAGAGAGGCACGACATGTCAGAGAAGCTGCATCTCACCCCGGAAGACGAGTTTCCGGAAGATCTCTCAAAGGTCGAGGACACGGAACTTCAGGTCCTCGACAGCCAGATCCAGCGCCAGCTGGATTACGAGTACGTGGCCGAGGGCGAACCGAACCCGGAGACCGAATTCAGGCATTTCGACCTCGATGAGGAATTCAGCGAACGGGACAAACGGGATTAACTGTCCACCGGTATTTGCAGCACGTTCGTTTCATCGACCCACTTACTCTGCGTTCCCAGCTGGGCGCTAAGCTCCTGCATCCGTGCTGCGATCCGGCGTGAGCTTTTTCCGGCCAGCCGCGCCTGGAACCCGGTGATGACCGTTGGATGGAGCTGCAGCCGGACGGGCACGCCGCCGCCGATTTCCAGGCGGAAGATGAACGACTGGTCGTTGCGTTCCTCGGGGTCCACGGCATAGTCGTCTATGAAATCGCCGGCGCTGTAGATGAGCGGCCGGCCGCGGTAGAGCTCCACGCCGCGGAAGATGTGCGCCGAATGCCCGAACACGACGTCGGCCCCCGCATCCACCAGCGCGTGCCCCAGCTCCCGGTGGGCGGGCGGCACATCGGCGCCCCAGTTGCCGCCCCAGTGCGCCGAAACGACCAGCAGGTCCGTGCGTGCCCTGGTGCGGCCAACTAGCCCCAGCAGGTCCCGGACCCTCGCGTTTTCCGGGTGCCGTTCGTCCACCGGCACGTAGTACACCCCGGGCCGGAACGGTCCCGCCTCCCAGTCCGGCTGGTTGTCCGTGAAGGCAAGGAATCCGACGGCGGCCGGACCCACCCGCCGGATCACAGGCCGCCGGGCGGCCTCCAGGTCCGGCCCCGCTCCGGCATGCAGGATTCCGCTGCGGTCCAGCGCAGGCAGCAGCTCCCGGAATGCGTCCGTCCCGTAGTCAAGCACGTGGTTGTTGGCGAGCGAGACGGCGTCGATACCCGCGGCAGTCAGTGCGGCAGCGTTCCGGACGTCCGAGCGGAAATGGAACACCTTCCCCGGCAGCGGCTTCCCGCCGTCGGCCAGGACGCATTCGAGGTTGGCGAACCGCATGTCCGCCTGCGCCAGGACCGGAAGCGTGTCGCCCCAGGGGTAGGCAGGCGGGGCTGACCTGAGCCGCTCGTTCACCAGGCGGCCCAGCATCACGTCACCGAGGAAAACCAGCCGCACGGTCCGCCTCCCGCCCCGCCAAAGTCCCGGCTACTTCTCCGCCGGGCCGGCCACAGCGTGCCGTGATCCAGCTTTGAGGGCGGTCCTGATGCTGACCTTCCGGGTGTAGGAGATGGACCCGTATTGGAAGAGCCGCACGGCCACACGGAGCATCAGTGCAGCGCCGACGTAGAGGATGGCGATCACGACTGCGGCTTCCAGGACGCCCAGCGATCCGAACGCGTTCCGCAACAGCGCCGTGACCGGCGCCGAGAAGGGGAAGTAGGTGAACACCTGCACGATCAGGGAATGCGGCTCGGAGATCACCAGGCTGACCGAATAGAACGGAATGAAGATCAGGGCAATCATCACACCCATGAAATTCCCGGCTTCCTTGGCTGTGGGCATTACGGCGCCGATGGCCACCAGCGTGGTGGTGAACAGGGCGAAGCCGCCCACGAGGATGAGGAAACCGACGGTGATGCGCAGGGGGTCGAAGACCAGCTGGGAGAATTCGAACGCGGGGATGCTCAGGGCATCACGGTAGAAGAGTCCGCCGATCAGAATGGGCGAGGCGAAGACCGCCACCTGCACCAGGCCCACCATGAACAGGGCCAGCACCTTCCCTGTGATCAGGGTGGTGGGCTTGAGGGTCGTGAGGATCATTTCGGTGACCCTGTTCTCCTTTTCCTCCAGCGTGGAGTTCAGCATCTGCCCGGCGAGGAGCACCACCAGCCCGTAAAACACCACCAGGAACGCCATCGGCGGAATCACGGAGTTCATGCCGCCGGCCACCTCGGACCCCTGGTAGGTCACCGTTTCCACCTGCACCGACCCCGCCGCGAGCCCGGACAACTGGGGCGAACCGATCCTCACGGCCACAGCGCGGGCAAGCATGGCCTGGGCGACGGCGGCGTACTTGCCGTTTTCAAACAACCCCCGGTCCGCGCCGTAGGCCTTCACCGCAGTCGCCTCGGGATGGGCGGGGAACTCGAAGTAGGCCTCGACGGCGCCGGACCGGACATCCTGTATCCCGGCGTCGGACGAGGCCGCGGGAACGGCGCCGAACGCGGCCGCGTCAGCGGGAGTGATCAGGCCGGAAGCATCCAGGTAGGAGATGCTGAACTGGGCGTTCTTTTGGGCCTCGGCGGCGGAACTGGTGCTGGTGTTGCTGAGGAAGATCATCCCGAACACCACGGCCATGATGACGGGCACGGACAGGGTGCCGATCCAGAAGCGAAGCTTGGTGACGGTGCGGACGAATTCGAAGCTGATGACGGTTCCAAGGTTGTGCTGGGCCATGGCTACGCACCCCGTGTTGCGGCCACACGCCCGGGGGCGGGTGCCGGGGACCCGTTGTGTTCCCCGTACACGCGGATGAAGATGTCCTCCATTGAGATCTTCGTGGTGGTGAAACTGCGGATGACCATGCCGGCGTCCATGAGTTCGCGCAGGATGGCCGCTTCGTCGGTGTCGTCCGTGATGGAGAGCTCCGCGTAGTTGGTTTCCTCCAGCGTCACCTCATAGTGCGGCGACGGCGGGATGGGCCCGGCGTGCCGGATGCGGACCACCCTGCCGCCGTACTTGTTCTGGACCTCATCGATGGTGCCGTAGGCCTCGGACGTGCCGTCCTTCAGGAGGATGATGCGGTCGCAAAGCCGTTCCACTTCCTCCATCTGGTGGGTCACCATCACCACGGTGGCGCCGTCGTTCTTCTGCTCCGCGATGATGTCCATCAGGAGGCGGCGGTTCACGGGGTCGAACCCCTTGGTGGGTTCGTCCAGGATGAGGAGCTCCGGACGGTTCATGATGGTGACGCCGAGCTGGACCTTCTGCTGCTCGCCGCTGGAGAGCTTGTCCACCTGGATGGCGGCCTTGCCGGCAAGGTCCACGCGGTCCAGGTATGCCAGGGACCATTGCCGCGCCGAGTGCCGGTCCATTCCCTTGAGCCGGCCGAAGTAGGTCATGACGTCCATGACCTTTTCCTTCTTGTAGAGCCCGCGCTCCTCCGGAAGGTAGCCCAGCCTGCTGCCGTGCTCGGGCTTGAAGGGCCGCCCGTTGATGTGGAGGACGCCGGCCGTGGGCTCGTACAGGCCCAGGAGCGCGCGGATGGTGGTGGTCTTGCCCGAGCCGTTGCTGCCCAGGAACCCGAACGTCTCCCCGGCCCGCACGTCGAAGGACAGGTCGCGGATCACGGTGGTGTCCGCGAAGTCCATCCGGAAACCGCTGATGTGCACCACTGGCTCGTCCATGGCTGTCGCCGCCTGTACCGATCATTGCCCGCCGTTGTCGGTTCCCCCGGGGCAGGCTGCCATGTGACCAGAGTGGTTCCGGATGCTCCGAAAAGGAAGGGGCTAAGGTCCCGGCCGTGTGCCGGAACCTGCAACGGGACGTCGCGCCGATCCCTCCGCCGGCGGGGCATAAAAATGGCCGGGACGCGAAAATCTCCGCACCCCGGCCATCAGTAACGACTACTTGTCGTTGATGGTGTCCTTGACGTCCTCGGCGGCGTGCTTCGCGTCGGCCGTGCCCTGATCAATCTTGCCCTCGGTCTCGAGCTTGCTGTTATTGGTCAGCTTGCCGAATGCTTCCTTGGCCTCGCCGATGGCTTTCTCGGCAGCGTTCTTGATCTTGTCGCCCAAACCCATGTTTGTTTCCTCAATCAGTTGATCAGTCGCAGGCGGGCGGATGCCTACCGTATGCCCCTCCACCCTAGGTGCATACGGGTTCGAGTAGTGCCATAGGCGGTTATGCGTCCATGGCGCCGCGGCCGCCGGCCGGTCAAACATTGAGGCGGCGGCGTAACCGGAACACGAGCTCGACGGCGGCGCACCCGCCCAGCGCTGCCAGCAGGGCGGCATTGCGGAGCTCGTCCGGGGGCCACGAGATGCCGAAGAAGTCCGTGATGACCGGGACGGTGAGGAGCGCCAGCAGGCCTGCATACATGGAGGCGATGATGAGGAGACGCCAGCGGTTCAGCGGCCGGGAGAGCACCACGAGCACCCAGAGAGCCACGAGGGCGAGAACCATGACCGACCCGGTCCGCACGGAGTCCTCCCTGTACCCGCCTGCGATCGCCGCATAGGCATTCAATGAAAGGACGGCCGCGGTGATGATGAGGCCGGCAGGGACGGCGAACGTCAGGGAGCGTTTGAGGAAGCCGGGCCTGTAGAGCCGGGTGTTTGGCATGAGTGCCAGGAAGAAAGCGGGGATGCCGATGGTGAGCCCGTCGGTGGCGGAGAGCTGTCGCGGCAGGAACGGAAAGCCCCACAGCAAGCCGCCGAAGACCACCGAAAGGGCAATGGCATACGCTGTCTTGGCCAGGAACAACATGGAGACGCGCTCGATGTTGGCGATGACCCGCCTTCCCTCAGCCACGACGCCGGGAAGCCTGTCGAATCGGCCGTCCAGCAGTACCAGCCGGGAGACGGCCTTGGTCGCTGCCGCGGCGGTGCCCATGGCTATCCCGATGTCCGCCTCCTTCAGCGCCAGGGCATCATTGACTCCGTCCCCGGTCATGGCCACCACGTGGCCGCGGCTGCGCAGTGCAGCCACCATTGCCTTCTTTTGCGCGGGGGTGACCCGGCCGAACACCTTGTGGTCCCGCAGGACGTCCGCCATGAGCTCGGGATCTTCGGGCAGCTCACGGGCATCGTAGCCGTCAGCGGCGTCCAGGCCCACGTCTCGGGCAATGGCCGCCACGGTCCGCGGATCGTCACCGGAAATAATGCGGAGGTCGACGCCCTGCTCCCGGAAGTAGGCGAGGGTCGTGGCGGCGTCGGGCCGTATCTTCTCGCGGAATGTCAGCAGCGCTGACGGCACCAGCGTCGACGGCAGTGCTCCCTCCTCCGCTTCCCTGGCAGCCATGGGCCGCCCGGCATGGGCCAAAACAAGGGTCCGGAGGCCGGACGATGCCAGCCCGGCCGCAGAGGCCAGGGACTGGACGTGTCCCGGGGTCGTGGCCTCGAGGACGAGTTCCGGGGCGCCCAGCACCCAGGCACCGGGCGCGGCCCCGTCGTTGAAACTGACCGCACTCCATTTCCGGGACGACGCGAAGGGGACGGAGGATACCGGGCGGGGTCCGCTGTCGTACTTGAAGTCGGCGGCGAGGCAGCGGGCGGTGGCGTTTGCATCGGCGTCGGCCCCGAACCAGCCCAGGGCCTCCTTCCACCCTTGCGCCGGTGCGGTGCCGGCGTCGTGCACGCCGTCGAAAATGATTCGTCCTTCAGTGAGGGTGCCGGTCTTGTCCAGGCAAAGCATGTCCACCCGGGCCAGCCCCTCCACCGCGGCCAGTTCCTGGATGAGGACCTTATCCCGGGCGAGCCGCAGCCCGCCCAGCGCGAACGCGACGCTGGCCATCAGCACCAGGCCTAGCGGGATCATGGCGATGACGCTTGCCACGGCGCCCACAGCCGCGGTCTTCCATGTGCCCGTGTCCAGCGCCTGGCTCCAGCCTCCCTGGGCGTGCATCTCGCCGTTGACAACAATGGCCATGACAGGGAGGAGGCCCCACGTAATCCACCGCAGGACCCGGTTGAGGCCGGTGCGGATTTCCGAGTTAACCAGGGAAAAACGCTTGGCCGCCATCGTAAGCTTGCCGGCGAAGGAGTCGTCCCCCACTCGGACAACCTGGGCCCTGCCCTGGCCGCCCACAACACTGGACCCGGCCAGGACCTCGGACCCCGGTGCTTTGTCCACGGGATTGGACTCGCCTGTGAGCAGCGATTCGTCGATTTCCAGCCCATGGGCGTCGTACACGGCGGCGTCCGCGGGCACCTGGTCGCCGGCGAAGAGCAGGATGACGTCATCAAGGACCACCTCGGCCGTCGGAATGTCCCGGATGGCGCCGTCCCTGAGTACCCGTGCGTGCGGGGAGTTCAGCACCGCAAGCCGGTCCAGCGACTTCTTGGCCCGGTATTCCTGGACCACCCCGATGACGGCGTTGCCGACCGCGGCGAAACCGAAGAGGGCATCCTGCCACTGCCCCAGGACCAGGAGCAGCACGAAGCTGCCGGCCACAATGGCATTGAACAGCGTCAGGACATTGGCGCGGAGGATGTCCCACAGACTGCGGCTGGATGCGTTGGAGACCAGGTTGGTCAGCCCTCCGCGGACGCGTTCGGAGACGTCCGCACTGGACAGGCCGTTCCCGCGCCACTTGTCTTTGCCAAACAGGTGGGTGCGTTGCCCCGTTACCATGTGTGCTGCTTCCTTAGGCATGCCCCGCTCGTAGTAGTCCTTAGTGTGGCACGTCGGCCGTGTGGCACGTCGGCCGGGCTCGTGGCCCGCCTGGAGCGGACGGCGGATGTGGCCCGAGAATGCGCGGGAAAGGTACCATCATGACCATGCCCGGAGTTCTCGACATTGCAGGTCCCATCCTGGAAGTGCTGACGTGGATTTGCCTGCCCGCCGGCCTCATCCTTCTGGTGGCCGTGGGGACGATGAGGCGTTTCGATGATCACTGGATCGAGTCGGAGGGCGTGGTTTATTCCGACGAGAGCGGCGTGGGTTTCCGCTGGTACGACCACCATTACCAGGTCCATAACGCGCCCATGTCCCCGCACGACATCAGGCATATGGCCCCGGGGGACGCCGTCACCATCCACTATGCCGTGAAGACGCCCACCCGCTGGCGGACCACTGCGCCGGAGGTCCGCGGCGAGGCTGCAGGGGTCCTGGGCTGGATCCTCAGCGGCATCGGGGCAGCAGCCCTGGTCATCGGATTCCTGCTGCCGATGTTCTGAACCGCTACAGCTCGAAGTGCGTCCTGGCCGGACCCTGGCCCAGGGAATCGACAATGGCAGCAGCCACGCCGTGCAGTTTGACGTTGCGCGCACTTGAGGCCGCCTTCAGGAGCTCGAACGCCTCCTCCTGGCTGCACCGGTTCTGGGCCATGATGATCCCGATGGCGACGTCGATCGCGGTGCGGGACTCCAGGGTTGCCTTGAGATTGGCCGCCGTTTCGCTGAAGTGGGCGAACCGCACCGCCAGCCGGAGGGCCATGGACGTCTGGCTGACAAAGTCCTCGGCGAGTTCCAGGACCTTGCCCTCGAACCGGCCGGGCCGGTGGGAATAGAGGTTCAGCGCCGCGCGGGTGTCGCCGTCGAGCTGGAACGGCACGGCAAGGATGGACCGGACGCCGTGCCCCAGGACCGTGTTGGAGTACTTGGGCCAGCGTTCATGGGCCCGGAGGTCCTTGATGTGCACGGTCACCTGGTCGCGGGAAGCGGTCATGCACGGGCCGTCGCCAAAGTCGTACTGGATTTCGTCCATCGCCTGGGCTTCCGGGCTGCTGCTGGCCACCGTTGCTGCCTTACGGTGCCGGAGCAGGGTAATCCCGCAGAGGACGGCATCCCCGGGCTCGGAAAGGCTGCGCGCGGAAACCCGTGCGAGTTCGTGAAGGAATTGCTCCACATCCGAGCTGTTCAACACCATTTCGTGCAGATGCTGGCTGATGGACGTTGCGGTGTTTGCGGTCGACTCGCTGGCCACGATGTTCTTGCTGCCGTTTCATTCAGGTCAAAACGACCCGGCAGCGCGGCCGCCCGCCGCGTCGGTGGCAACGCGGACGGCAGGCAGAGGGGACCGGATCGTAGAACTATCCAACGGCTCTCTGCTAAACCGTACCGGGAAATTATATACATCTGTTGCCGGGCTCCGGACGCGTGTGACAACGCGGCCGTGGCTGCCTTGGGCGGGTTGGCCGAAGGCCGCCAACGCCCCTGGAATCCGGGCCGAAAGTCCCTCCCAGCCAGCCGCCGCCTGCCGGATAGTTGGAGAAGAGCGGCCGCCGAAGTCCCTCCCCGCATGCTGAAGTGCATACCCCTGGGTTGCCCGGACCCGCACGGCGGCCATGAGCCACGAGGCGAACGGCTGGCCATGAGCATTTTCGAGGACAGGGTTGAAGCGGGACGGCGGCTGGGGCAGCGCCTCGAATACCTTCGCGGCCAGGACATCGTGATCCTTGGGCTGCCCCGGGGCGGTGTTCCGGTGGCGTTCGAGGTGGCCGCGGCGCTGGACGCGCCGTTGGACGTGATTGTGGTGCGGAAGCTGGGCGTCCCGTTCCAGCCCGAGCTGGCCATGGGAGCCATCGGCGAAGGCGGTGCGCGGGTGCTGGACAAGCACATCATCTCCCATGTGCGCGTGACGGAATCCGAGCTTGCTGCCGTCGAAGAACGGGAGCGCGCCCTGCTCGAGTCGCGGGTGGCCCGGTTCAGGAAAGGACGGACCCGCACCGAGCTTGCGGGCCGCACCGCCGTGATTGTCGACGACGGAATCGCCACCGGATCCACGGCCCGGGTTGCCTGCCGCATCGCCCGCCAGCTCGGCGCGGCAAAGGTGATCCTGGCGGTGCCGGTGGCGCCGGCGGACACCCTCGCGGACCTCACTGAACCGGACGAAATCGTCTGCCTGGCCACGCCCCGCCAGTTCACCGCCGTCGGGTACCACTACCGTGACTTTTCGCCCACGGGCGACGACGAAGTTGTGCTGTTGCTCGATGCGGCAGCGAAGCGGCTGCACAGCGCCCAGACCGTTGCCAACGGGACGGCCGTGGATGAGGACGTCCAGATCGAAGCGGGAGAGGCACAGCTCCAGGGGCACATGTTCCTGCCGGCGGCGGGGGCCGCCGTCGTGGTGTTCGCGCACGGAAGCGGCAGCAGCAGGCACAGCCCCCGTAACCGTTTTGTGGCGTCCTTCCTCCAGCGGGCGGGCCTGGGAACCCTGCTCCTGGACCTGCTCACTCCGGCCGAGGAACTCAACCGCGCCAATGTGTTCGACATCGCGCTGCTTGCCGGCCGGCTCACTGCGGCGACGGCGTGGCTCGGCGAGCGGCCGGACACCGCCCGGAGCCGCATCGGGTACTTCGGTGCCAGCACGGGAGCCGGTGCCGCTTTGTGGGCTGCGGCGGAACCCGGCGCCCGGATTGATGCCGTGGTGTCCCGGGGCGGCCGTCCGGACCTTGCCGGCCAGCGGTTGTCCGCCGTCCGCGCCCCCACCCTCCTGATCGTGGGCGGGGCCGACCGCGAGGTGCTGGAACTCAACCGCTGGGCCCAGGCGCTGCTGCGCTGTCCCAGCCAGCTGTCCGTTGTCCCGGGGGCAACGCACCTCTTCGAGGAACCCGGAACATTATCTGAAGCGGCGGCGCTGGCCAGGGACTGGTTCCTCCACCACCTTCAGCCGGGCGGGGAAGAGGCCGGGGACTGATTCAGGCGCCGGCCCCGCAGTATCTCCTCATACAAGGAGACGTGATCGGCCACCATCCGCCCCACGCTGAAGCGCAGCTCAGCGGCCCGGCGACAGGCAGTCCGGTCCAGTCCGGGGGCCAGGGCCAGGGCATCGGCCAGTTGATCGATGCCGGTCCGGAGGTAGCCGGTGACGCCGTCGTCCACGATTTCCGGTGCCGCCCCCGAACCGGTGCCCACCACGGGGGTGCCGGTTGCCAGCGCTTCGATCATCACCAGCCCGAAGGGCTCCGGCCACTGGATCGGGTTGAGGAACGCCACGGCGCCGCCCATCAGCTGGTACTTTTCCGCCGCAGTGATTTCTCCGAGGAATTCCACTTCCGGCCCCAGGAGCGGGGCCACCTGGCTGTCGAAGAAGTCCTGTTCCTCCCGGCCCTGGATGCGGGCGGACATCAGCAGCCTGACGCCTGCCTGCCGCGCGATCAGGATGGCCTCCCGCGGGCCCTTGTCCGGGCTCATCCGCCCGAGGAATGCCGCGTAGCCGCCGCTGCCGTCTCCCACCGGCACGGCGTCAACGTCGATACCGTGGTGGATCACCCGGGCGATCGGCACACCGGCGGCGTCAGCCGCCTGTCGATGCGAGATGGCCACCATGGCCACATCGGGTCCCATCAGCCGGTAGAGGTCGCCCAGCTGCGAGCTGAACGGCCCGTGGTTGGTGGTGACCACGGGCAGCGAGGCCGGGCGGTAGCGGAAGAAGGGGCCGGCCACCGTGTGGTCATGGACAAGGTCCACGTCCGTCAGGGCGGCATAGGCCAGGGCCACATGGTAGAGCTCGGCACCTGCGGACCAGGTGGCGGCCGATCCGGCGCTGGGCGGAGGCATGTCCGGCACCAAGGGAACCGGGCAGGTGCTTCCGGCCGGGGCGGCCAGCAGCACGTCGTGACCGGCGGCAACGAGTCCGCGGGCCAGCCCGTCCACCACCACTTCAGTGCCGCCGTAGCGGGGCGGGGGCACGTGCAGCCAGGGCGGAGCGATCAATCCGATTCGCACGTTGGGTCATCTCCTCATATCCCGGGGACGCCGCGTTATTCCGCCAGTTCAGACTCCCAGCCGCGGCAAGGGTTTCCCAGTGCCTTTAGTCCCGTTACGCTGTCCCTTGAGCCACTGTGTCCGTCTTGGTACTGTGTTGATATCAGTCTGGGGTTGATGCATTAGGAACTCGGTGAAGCAGTCCGCCGTGCGTGTCTCGCTGCCTTGGGGAGTCGCATGAGCCCGGACCTTCCGGTAGTTACGAAGTATCTGTCACATCAGCCCGCTGGCGGTGGCCTGAGCGGCGGTCCCTTCTTGGATGCGCCTGCCTCCGCCGTAACCAACGGCGGCCGTCATAATCCCCATGTTCGGTGGCCCCATGTGGCGTGAACCCATCCGGAGGCGCACCGAGGACCTGTTGCGCGACTTCGTGGCCCGGGCAGATGAACTGGTGCGTGCCCAGGACCAGATGCAGGGCCTGCTGGGCGCCGTGGTTTCACTCACCGAAGACCTTAGCCTCGAAGCTGTCCTGGACCGGGTGGTGCAGTCCGCCTGCGAGCTGGTGGGCGCGCGCTACGGCGCGCTGGGCGTGATCGACGGCGACCACGAGCTGGGGCACTTCATCACGGTGGGAATCGACGACGACGGCGTGCGGCTGATCGGCGATCCCCCCTCGGGCCGCGGAGTCCTGGGGCACCTGATCCGCCAACCCGAGGTACTCCGGCTGGACGATCTCGGCGCACATGAAATGGCCAGCGGCTTCCCGCCCAACCACCCCGACATGAAGACTTTCCTTGGGGTGCCGGTCAGGGTCCGTGGTTCTGTCTTCGGAAACCTCTACCTTACAGAGAAGCTCGACGGCGGGCCGTTCACTGCAGAGGACCAGGAGCTCGCTTCGGCTTTGGCGGCCGCCGCCGGCGTTGCCATAGAGAACGCCCGGCTGTACGAGGACACCCGCCGGCGCCAACGTTGGCTGGAAGCCGGGCTGGAGGTCAGCGACCAGCTGAGTTCGGCGCTGTTCCCCGGCGAAACCGACAACCTGGACCTCGTCGCCGAGCGGGCACTGACGGTCTCGGATTCGATCCTGGCCGTGATTGCCTACCCGGATGCCGACGGAACGCAGCGGTGCCGGACGATGGTGGGTGTCCAGTCCTTTCCTGCCGGCCAGGAGTTGCCGGCGTCCAAGGTCATCGCTGACGTCCTTGAAACAGGGCTGTCCGCTCTCGTGAGGGACCCCAACGAGGTTTTCGGGCCCGGAACGGACGAGAAACTCGGCTCGCTGCTGGTGGCTGCCCTGGGGCGCAAGAGCAGCGAACGCGGCCTGTTGATCCTGGCACGTCCTGCAGGAGGCCCGCTGTACCTCCAGTCCGACCTGCAGTCCTCCGCCGTTTTTGGTTCGCGGGTGGGGTTGGCACTGGGGCTGGTCCGGGCGCGGCAGAGGCGGGAAGAACAGCTGTTGTCCACGGACCGCGACAGGATCGCGCGGGACCTGCACGATCTGGTTATACAGCGGCTCTTCGGGGCGGGGTTGAGCATGCAGAGCCTGCGCCGGTACATCCCCGACCCCGTGGCCCAGGAACGCATCTCGGCTGTGACAGCCGAACTTGACACCACCATCCATGAACTCAGGGACACCATCTACTCGATGCGGACGGGCCACGGGCAGAAGGAACCACTCACCGGCCTCATCATGCGGACCATCCACGAAGGGATCCGCAACTCGGAATTTTCCCCCAAGGTCCAGCTGACGGGTCCTGTGGACGAAGCGGTTCCCGACGCCGTCGTGGAGCAGCTGCTGCCGGTGCTGTCCGAGGGGCTGAGCAACGCGGTGCGGCACTCAGGTGCCGACGAAATCGACATTTCCTTTTCGGCCCAGCCGGACTGTGTGGAACTCAGGATTACGGACAACGGCTGCGGTTTCGAGAACCCCGAGCGCGTCAGCGGCATCGCCAACATGAAGCACCGGGCCATGGCGCTGGGCGGCGAGTGCTCCATCGAGAGCAGCCCCGGCCACGGCACCCGGCTGACCTGGACCGCCCCTTCAGTGTGACCCGGAAGCCGTGACCCCGGCAGTCGGCGTTAGCCGTGCAACTCGAAGCCCAGTTTCGTAAGGATTCCCGCCACTTGGAGTGTCACCGTGGCCCGGGCAAAGCGCGTTTCCTCGCTGATCTCGCGGTTGGTCATGCCCTGGCCCATGAGAGTGAGGACCCTGAGTTCCTGTGAGCTCAGCCGGCTGTGACGGCGGCTCACCTGCGTTTTGTACAGGCCTTCCATGACTTTGCGCTCGACGCCGGGCTCCAGCAGCGATTCGCCCGTGGCCACCCGGCGGATTCCGTCAAGTAGTGCGGTCCCGGGCAACTGCCGGAGCACATAGCCGGCCGCCCCGGCCAGTACCGCGCTGCTGAGGGCGTGGTCGTCGTCGTAACTGCTCAGCAGCAGGCACCGGAGTCCCGGGTTGTCGGAGAGGATTTCCCGGCAGACTTCGATGCCGGTGCCGTCCGGGAGATGGGCTCCGATCACCACCAGGTCGGGGCTCAGCGCCGGGATGCTGCGGCTTGCCTCGGAGGCCGAGCCGCTCTCGCCAACCACCTCGAAGTGCGCCTCTTCGAGCAGTTCGCGGAGTCCCACCCGGACCAGGGCGTGGCTATCCAGGATGTATACGCGCGTCCCCCCAACAACGTCCTTCCCGATTGCTGGGTCAGTGGCCACCGTGAGCATCACCCAGTCCTTGCTTCATCGGATCGGCGACAGCCCCGCCCGTATGCCCGCTGCCGCTTCGGCGGTTGTGGAATGCGTAGTACAGCAGATAGGCGCCGGCCAGCAGCGGCACCACTGCAGTCAGGTACTCCACGGTGCGGAACGTGACGGTGGCTTGAATGGCAAAGGCCAGCCCCAGGGTGGCCAGCACGGCGGCCGGAATCAGGGGCCATTTCATCCGCTCCGGGGTGAACGACACCGTGGCGAAGGTTGCGGCGAGCCCCAGGAACAGCACGGCGGCCACCGGCGTTCCGTCCAGCCCCTGCGGCAATGCCACGATCAAGGCGAGCGTGAGCATGACACCGCACGGAATCAGCGCCCACCAGTTGGCCCGCTCCCGGAAGTACACTGCCGCGAAGCCGGCGGAGAGGAAGAGGAAGAACATCGAGCCCGGCCAGTCGCTGGCAGAGCCGGGCCACAGCTGCGTGGTGGTGACCACCGCGGCCAGCCCCAGGAGGGCAAACCCCGGGATGGCCGCCCACCAGTTCGCGCGGCTCCTGAGAAACACCGCCAGGAAGGCGGCGCCGGATGTGGCGAAGATCAATGGCCACACCAGCAGTGCGGTGTCAAGGACACGCAGGGCGTCCAGCAGTAACAGGACGCCGGAAAGCAGGAGGACTGCGCCTGCGATGATGCTCGCAGTTGCTGCTTTCATGACGACGCTCCCGGGACTTGGCACGCGGTGATTGCCGCGCTCATGCATTCAGGTTAGGGCTTAAACGAGAACCGGGAGCAGGGCACAAAGTCACTGAACGCCCTGGGGTTCTGCAGGAGAGACGCCCGGCTTCACCCGGCCGTTGGACCCGGTTCCGGTTCAGCCACTTTGGAGTCCTGGCCCACCACCAGGACGGGGCAATGCGCATGTGCGGCACAAGCTCCGCTCACGGATCCCATGACCTGCGAGAGGAAACCGCCTTCCCCGCGCCGGCCCACCACCAGCAATTGGGCATCGCGGCTTTCATCCACCAGGGTCTTTGCCGGCGGCCCGAACTTCACCGTGCGGGACAGCCGTGCCGGAGGAGATGCCCCGAAGGCCCTCTCGATGGCCTGGTCCACCAGGCGCTTCGCTGTTTCCTCGAGTTCCTCCATGCTGGGCACGCGCCCGGCAGGCATGTGGGAGGCGAGGTAGAAATCGGAGGTTCCGAGGCACGTGATGACCTCCAGCGGGGCGTTGAAGCTGCCGGCCATCCGTCCGGCGAGCTGCAGCGCAGCCGTGGAGAATTCAGAGCCGTCCACGCCCACCACAATGCGTTCTTCAGTGTTCATGGGCTCCAGCGTGCGCCTACCCGGGACGCCTTGCCTAGGGTCCAAAGACACCGCGATCCGTCCGTGACTTTTGGCTCTATTGACTTAAGCGCCGCATGGACGATCCTTAATATCAATCCGGTTCGGAGGTCAACGATGCCGCTTTCTGAACATGAAAGGGACGTCCTCAGGCAGATGGAGCAGTCGCTTCACGAGGATGATCCGCAATTCGCCGCGCGCATGGAGGGCCAGTCGTGGTCATTGATGCGGCGCGTTGTCCTCGGTGCCCTGTGCGTGGTCTGCGGATTCCTTGCGGTGATCGCGGGCGCCGTCGTACAGCTTATGTACTTGGGCGTCGCCGGGTTTGCCGTGATGGTTGCCGGCGGCTACTACGCTTCCCTGGGCTTCAGTCCGAGCCGGCTTCCGTTCGGGCGCCCGAGCATGGGCCTGCCGGGCCAGTCACAGCACATCTGACGAGCCTGCGCCGATGACTTCACGCAGCCGGGTGCCCGCGGCCGCCCCGGATTCCGGACGCTCCGTCCCCGGCCGCCGGCTTCTGCGCTGGGCCTGGATCGCCGTTGCGGCCATTCCCGTCGCGTTCATGGCCGGCATGGTCATCGGCGAAGGGCTGCTCGCACTGCAGGGGTACGACAGCGGGGACCCGCTACCTCCGGGCGTCATCGTGAGCGCGGCGGGGCCCGCCCTGCTGCTGATCCTGGCACCGGAGCTGGCTGCGGCGGTGCTTGGATTCAGGGCGCGTGGCCGAGGCGAGGCGTCGGGCATCATTCCGGCAGTCATCGGCATCGTGGCGGCCGCCTTCACCATCATCACCAACACCCTTCCCCTGTTGCTCCGGCTTGGCTGAAGTCCGCCGGCGGCCGGGGGCGTTCTTTCCTAGGACTCAGAGGGCCAGCCAAATGGGCTGCATCCGTGCAGCCGCGCCTCTAGGGTGGAATGACGACGGCGGCAGGCAGTTGCGGACGACCGGCCGCCGACAACTACCCAGAGGAGTTCCTGATGAGAGTTGCTGTTACTGGCGGAAGCGGAAAGCTGGGCAGGAGCGTGGTGCGCCGGCTTTCCGAGGACGGCCATGACGTCCTGAACCTGGACCGCACAGGTACCAGGGGCCGCGGCTTCACCGAGGTGGACCTGCGCAACTACGGGCAGGTCCTGGACGTGATCCTTGGCCTCGACGACCGTCACGGGGGATTCGACGCGATCGTGCACCTGGCGGCCATTCCGGCTCCGGGCCATGCGCCGGACGCGGCCACCTTCGAGAACAACATGCTCGCCACCTACAACGTCTTCCAGGCTGCGCGCCGGGCCGGAGTCAAAAAGCTGGTCTACGCCTCCAGCGAGACGGTGCTGGGACTTCCGTTCGACGTCGATCCTCCCTACATCCCCGTGGACGAGGAATACCCGGCCCGGCCGGAAAGCACGTACTCCCTGGTCAAGCACCTGGAGGAACAGCTGGCCATCCAGCTCACACGCTGGGATCCGGAATTGAGCATCACTGGCCTGCGCTTTTCCAACGTGATGGACCCGGAGGACTACGAGGATTTTCCCTCCTTCGACTCCGACGCCACGCTGCGCAAATGGAACCTGTGGGGCTACATCGACGGCCGGGACGGCGCGCAGGCGGTGGCCCGCGCACTTGAGAACGCCCGGCCCGGGTTCGAGGCGTTCATCATTGCCAACGAAGACACGGTCATGAGCCGGTCCAGTGCCAGCCTCGCAGCCGAAGTCTTCCCGGGCGTCAAGGTGGTCAAGGAACTCGGCGAACACGAAACGATGTTGTCCATCGACAAAGCCAAGCGCCTCCTGGGATTCGCTCCGGAGCACACCTGGCGCACGTACCACTCGAACCGCACCACGCCCACCGAGGACTGAGGAGAACTATGCAAAACCGCACACTAGGTAACAGCGGCGCCGTCGTATCCAACTACGCGCTGGGAACCATGACCTTCGGCGCCGAAGCCACCGAGGAAACGTCCTTCGCCATCCTCGACGACTACTTCGCCGCAGGCGGCAACTTCATCGATACCGCTGACGTCTACAGCCAAGGGGTTTCCGAGCAGATCATCGGGCGCTGGCTGGCTGCCCGCCCCGAGGTCAGGGACCGTGCCGTCCTCGCCACCAAGGGCCGCTTTCCCATGGGCCAGGCACCGAACGACCTCGGAACGTCCCGACGCCACCTCACCCGGGCCCTGGACGACTCGCTGCGCCGCCTCGGCGTCGAACAGATCGACCTGTACCAGATGCACGCCTGGGATCCCATCACGCCGCTGGAGGAGACGCTGCGCTTCCTGCATGACTCCGTCAGCAGCGGAAAGATTGCCTACTACGGCTTCTCCAACTTCCTGGGCTGGCAGCTGACCAAGGCGGTGCACCTCGCCAAGGCCCACGGCTGGAGCGCGCCGGTGACGCTGCAGCCGCAGTACAGCCTGCTGGTCCGGGAGATTGAGTCGGAGATTGTTCCGGCGTCGCTGGACGCGGGGATCGGCCTGCTCCCGTGGTCCCCGCTGGGCGGCGGCTGGCTCTCCGGGAAGTACAAGCGCGACGAGGCACCGGAGGGGGCCACCCGGCTGGGCGAGAATCCCAAGCGCGGCATGGAGGCCTGGCAGGCCCGCAACGACGATCCGCGGACGTGGGAGGTCATCGGAACCGTTGAGAAGATCGCCGCGGACCACGGAGTGAGTGCCTCGCAGGTAGCGCTGGCGTGGCTGGCGGACCGCCCTGCAGTGACGTCGGTGATCCTGGGGGCCCGCACCACGGAGCAGCTGGCGGACAACCTCGCCGCTGCGGACCTTGAACTGACTGAGGAGGAAACCCGGCGGCTCACGGAGGCCAGCCAGCCCCGGGTTGGCGTGTACCCGTACGGTCCCATGGCCCAGGAGCAGCGCAGCCGGAAGATCGAAGGGGGCCGCTAGCCAGCGACGGCGGGGCCCCGCCGCTTCGGGGCCCCGCCGGGGGATAGGATCTGTTTACTATTCGCTGGGGGAGGACGGTTAACGTGGCAGGATCGCGGCAGCGGAACGTGGCTATTTTCCTGGACATGGAAAATCTCTTCGGCGGGTACGGGAACGATGTCACCTCCGTGCCGCTGGCGAGGGTGGTGCGTGACATTGAAAAGGTGGTTGGGGACACGGGCCTTGGCGGGCAAACGGCGCTCGCGCGTGCATATGCCAACTGGGGCAGGCCGGACATGGCCGGGTACCGGAGCCAGCTGCTGGCCCACAACATCAAGCCGGTCCAGATTTTCTCGTTTGACCAGAGCAGCAAGAACGCCGCGGACATTGAGCTGGTGGTTGACGCACTTGAAGTGGCCGCGGACATGCCGTGGATTGAGCTTTTTGTGATCGTCAGCGGCGACGGTGACTTCGTCCCGCTCCTGCGGCGTCTGCATGCGCTCGGAAAACGTTCACTGGTTGCCACGACGTCCCAGCCGAAGGCCGGCGTCGTGAACAAGGTCCTGCAGTCGGTGGCCGACCATTTCCATGTCATCGACATCCCGGCGCCCGCTGCCGTGGTGGCCGCGCCTGCCGTGAAGAAGCCCCCGGCGCCGGCCAGGCCGGCGAAAAAGAAAGCCGGAGCGCCGCACACCGAGCTTGAACTCTACAAAGCCAGTGTCCATGCGTTCCTCAAGGACGATCCCACCCTCTGGGTGAAAGGCTTGGTCAACGTGGGCCGCCTCGGCCAGCTCCTGAGGGGCCGCTGGCCCAACGTGACCTACAAGACCTTCGGCTACAAAACCCTGACGGCGTTTGCCGAGGAAGGCTGCGGACTCAAAGTGACCAACACGCCCGCCACCGGATCGGCGGCCGGCGCCAAAGCGTGACCGCGTCCCTCAGCTGACGGGAACAACCTGGTAGCCGTCGTCCTTGGACACCAATTGCCGGCCGTGGTTGCCGTCGAACCGCAGCCACATGACGGCAGAATCCTGGGTGGCGTCTTCCACCTCGCCAGTGCGCACCATCCGGCCGTCGAGCCGCAGTTCAACCCGGCTACCAATCAGCTGCTGCCAATCGTCGGCTGTCCCGGGCTCGGGGATGGAGGCGGTCATTCCAGGTCCTTCTCTGTGATCGCTAACAGTTATGGAATGCTATCCGCGCCGGAACTGTGAAGCAAATCACATTCCCGGTGTGGGCGGGTTCTGCGGGCCAAACGGGGCGGCCGGCCTTGGTGCCGGAAGAAGCACAAGCCAGGGCCGACGGCGCCAGTTGCCTGCCGCCGTCGGCCCCGGGGGACTCTGTCAGGAGTTCCGCACGGTGCTTTCCTGCCGGGAGCTGGCGGGCACTGCGACCGGGCGGTCCGCTGCGGTCTCCGCGCTTTCTGCAGCGGCCGGAGGCGTGGTCTTCAGCTTGAACCGCGTGCGGAGGGCGCTTCCTCCTCCGCGACCGCTCCGGTTCTTGTTGAAGATGTCGAAGCCGACGGCGAGGAGGAGGACCAGGCCCTTGATGAGCTGCTGGTAATCGGTGCCGAGGCCCAGGATGGACATGCCGTTGTTAAGCACGCCCATGATCAGCCCGCCGATCATGGCTCCGGCCACCGTGCCAATGCCGCCCTGCACCGCGGCGCCGCCGATGAAGGCCGCCGCGATGGAGTCAAGCTCGAAGCCGGTGCCGCCTGCGGGCTGGGCCGAGTTAAGGCGGGCCGTGAAGACGAGGCCCGCAAGGGCCGCCAGGACGCCCATGTTCACGAAGAGCCGGAAGGTAACGGCCTTGGTCTTGATGCCGGAGAGTTCCGCTGCATGGAGGTTCCCGCCGATGGCGTAGGTGTGCCGGCCGAAGATGCTGTTGTTCATCAGGGCGGAGTAGATGATCACCAGGGCCGCGAGCACGATGAGGACGATCGGGGTTCCGCGGTAGCTCGCCAGCAGGAAGGTGATGATCAGCATCAGCAGGGCGATGAACGCAGTCTTTACGGCGAACCAGGCCATTGGTTCGTTCTCCAGGTTGAACTTCCGGCGGACGCGACGCTCCTTGATGGCCTGGAAGAGGATGGCCGCGGTGCCTCCGACGCCGAGGATGACGGTGAGCCATTCGAGTACGGACGTGCCCCCGCTGATGTCCGGGAGGAAGCCGCCGCCGAGTGCGCGGAGTTCGTCCGGAAACGGGGTGATCTGCTGGTTCTTCAGGGTGATCAGCGTCAGGCCGCGGAAGATCAGCATGCCGGCCAGAGTGACGATGAAGGCCGGAATGCCGACGTAAGCGATCCAGTATCCCTGCCAGGCACCGACAAGTGCGCCGACCAGCAGGCAGGCGGGGATGGCGATCCACCATGCCCAGCCCCAGTGGACGATCATCACGCCCGATACGGCACCGATGAAGCCCGCAATGGAGCCGACGGACAGGTCGATGTGGCCGGCGATGATGACCATCACCATACCGATGGCGAGGATCAGGATGTAGCTGTTCTGGACCACGAGGTTGGTGACGTTCTGGGGCTGCAGCAGGATGCCGTCGGTGAGGACCTGGAAGAGCAGGACAATCAGGATCAGGGCGACGAAGATGCCGACCTGGCGGAGGCGGCTTGCGAGGAAGCCGAGGGATTCTCGGAGGGCGGACATGGTCGCTATTCCTTCTCTTTGGTCATAAGGTGCATGAGGGTCTCCTGTGAAGCGTCGGCGATGGGCACTTCGCCGGTGATGTGGCCTGCTGACAGCGTGTAGATCCTGTCGCAGATGCCCAGCAGTTCGGGGAGTTCGGAGGAGATCACGATGACCGCCTTACCCTCTGCCGCGAGCTTGGTGATGATCGTGTAGATCTCGAATTTGGCCCCGACGTCGATGCCGCGGGTGGGTTCGTCCAGGATCAGCACGTCGGGGTCGGAGAACATCCACTTACTCAGCACGACCTTCTGCTGGTTGCCGCCGGACAGCTTGCCGGTGATGGCAGCCACTGACGGTGCCTTGATGTTCATGCTTTGCCGGTAGCTGTTGGCGACGATGGTTTCCTGGTTCTTGTCCACCCAGCCGCCCTTGGCCAGTTTCCGCAGGGCCGCCATCGAGATGTTCCGTTTGATGTCTTCAATGAGGTTCAGGCCGTAGTGCTTGCGATCCTCGGTGGCGTAGGCGATGCCGTGCTTAATGGCATCCGACACTGTGGAAGTGTTGATCTCCCGGCCGTGCTTGTAGACCTTCCCGGACACGGCGGTGCCGTACGTCCGGCCGAAGACGCTCATGGCCAGTTCCGTCCTGCCGGCGCCCATGAGGCCGGCCAGTCCCACCACCTCGCCCTTTCGGACGTTGAGGCTCGCGTTGGTGACGACCATCCGGGTGTGGTCCTGCGGGTGCCGCACCGACCAGTCCTCGATCCGGAGGACTTCCTCGCCGATTTTCGGGTCGCGGTCCGGATAGAGGCTGTCCAGGTCCCGGCCCACCATGCCGCGGATAATCCGCTCCTGGGTAATTTGGCCCTCATCCAGCCGCAGGGTTTCGATGGTCTTGCCGTCGCGGATGATGGTGACCGCGTCCGCTACCTTGCGGATCTCATTGAGTTTGTGGCTGATGATGATGCTGGTGACGCCCTGGCCCTTCAGGTGCAGGATGAGGTCCAGGAGGTGGCCGGAGTCCTCGTCGTTCAGCGCGGCCGTTGGCTCGTCCAGGATGAGGAGTTTGACCTCTTTGGAGAGTGCCTTGGCGATTTCGACGAGTTGCTGCTTCCCGACGCTGATGTGCTGGACGGGCGTGACGGGGTTTTCGCTGAGTCCCACCCTGGCCAGCAGCTTGGCGGCCTCCAGGTTTGTCTTGCGCCAGTCCACCCACCCGTTCTTCGTCAGCTCATTGCCGAGGAAGATGTTTTCAGCAATCGAAAGATAGGGGCTTAGCGCCAGCTCCTGGTGGATGATGACGATGCCGCGCTTCTCGCTGTCGCTGATGCTGTTGAACGTGCACGGTTCGTTTTCGAAGAGGATGTCTCCGTCGAAGGAGCTGTGCGGGTAGACCCCCGAGAGCACCTTCATGAGCGTGGATTTTCCCGCGCCGTTTTCACCGCAGATGGCGTGCACCTCGCCACGCTTCACATCCAGCGTGACGTTCTGAAGGGCCTTGACGCCCGGGAAGGTCTTGGTGATTCCTCGCATTTGAAGAATGGGTGTGTTCATCGTCAATTCCCACTGACTGGTCGGTTCTGGGCCGTCCTGCGGCTGCAGGGGCCTGCCGGAAGGGTTGTGGCCGGGCCGGCGACGGCCCGGCCACAACCCCGCCACGGCTACTTGACGTCGGCGTCGGTGTAGTAGCCCGAGTCGATGAGTTCCTTCTTGTAGTTGTCCTTGGTGATGATCACGGACTCCAGCAGGTAGGACGGGACAACCTTGACCTTGTTGTTGTAGGTCTTCGTGTCGTTGACCTCCGGCTCCTTGCCCTTCAGCACGGCGTCGACCATCTTGACGGCCTGGGCGCCCAGCTGGCGGGTGTCCTTGAAGATGGTGGAGTACTGCTCGCCGGCGACGATGGACTTCACTGAGCCCTTCTCGGCGTCCTGGCCGGTGACGACGGGCAGGCTTCCCTTGGAGTAGCCGCCGGTGCTGGTCAGCGCGGAGATGATGCCGATGGACAGTCCGTCATACGGGGACAGTACGCCGTCCAGTTTGGTGCCGGAGCTGTAGGCGGCAGTGAGGATGTCCTCCATGCGCTTCTGGGCAACGGGTGCCTGCCAGCGGAGGATGGCTGCCTGTTCGAACTTGGTCTGACCACTCGGAACCTTCAGCGTGCCGGCATCCATGAAGGGCTTGAGGGTGTCCATGGCGCCGGTCCAGAAGAAGTTGGCGTTGTTGTCATCCGGGCTGCCCGCGAACAGCTCGATGTTGAAGGGCCCCTTGCCCTCCACCTTCTTGCCGCTGGCGTCGAGGAGGCCCAGGCCGGTGAGCAGCGAGGTGGCCTGCTGGACGCCCACCGTGTAGTTGTCGAACGTGGTGTAGAAATCCACATTGGGCGTCCCGTTGATGAGGCGGTCGTAGGCGATGAC
The DNA here is from genome assembly GCF_001423745.1 of Arthrobacter sp. Leaf337. GTDB lineage: Bacteria > Actinomycetota > Actinomycetes > Actinomycetales > Micrococcaceae > Arthrobacter. Next base: position 41,850 of record NZ_LMPC01000031.1, on the reverse strand, counting down.
CTTGACGTTCTGCTCCTTCGCCTTGGCCAGGACGTCAGTGAGCGTGGTGCCGTCGATTGCGGCAATGATGAGGGATTTGGCGCCCTTGGTCAGCATGTTTTCGATCTGTGACACCTGTGTGGGGATGTCGTCATTGGCGAACTGCAGGTCCGTCTTGTAACCCAGGTCCTTCAAGGACTTCTCGACATTCCCGCCATCGGCGATCCAGCGCTCCGAGGTCTGCGTGGGCATTGAGATGCCCACGAGCGCCCCCGAATTATCCGCGCTGGCGGCCGGGGTGGCGGCGCCGCCCCGGCTGCCGCAGCCTGTGGCCCCCACCGTCACTGCGAGGACGACGGCGAACGCGCCCAGGAGTTTCTTGATTCTCACTATGTTCTCCTTCCGCGGACGGCTCGGTCCGCGAACTGGTGCTAAACCGGAAAGCATCTGCGCTTCACGGCTGTGGGGCCGGCCGGGAGGATCCGGTCGACTGATGAGGCGGACCGGAGCCCGCTCATCGGAAGTTGATCTCGCCGGAAAGAGCGCAGGGCTCCGGTGCCAGCAGGATGATGTTCGAAATCATAGACTGAGTTGTTAGCGCTAACAACTCGTTGAGCTTAGCTCTCAGTTGCCTGTGAGTCAAATCACATTTATCACGTCTGGCGCATTCCCGCGGTTGAGTTCCTGCTACTGTCCCGCTGTCGGTCAGACTTCGACGAGGAACTGCGTTTGGGCGTACCGGATGCCGTTGATCTGGAGCTCCAGGGCGTGGCTGCCAGGGTGGTGCACGCGGGTGGTCATCTGGCGGAAGGCGTGCCGCTTGGACATGGTCCGGGTTTCGCCGGGGTTCAGGGTCAGGGCCGTCAGTTTGAAGACCTTTTCTGCCTGGGAGCCGTTCGCCTTCATATAGTGCACGATGTAGTCCACCGCGAGCTTGGCCGGGGCAGCCCCCGTGTTGGAGATCTCGAATTCGAAGGCGAGGTCCGCCGGCAGCGCCACGGTATCCCGGTCCAGCCTGGGCGGGGACACTGAGAGCGACGCCGGAGCGAACCCCTGGAGGGCCAGGGCGCCAGGGTGGGCCTTCTTGATCAGGGTGCGCAGTCCGTGGCGGACCACCCACGGCGTATTGGCATCCGGTGCTGCTGTCCACGCCGCAGCCACAGCCACGACTGCCTCAGGAGAGTGGCGTGCCAGGTCATTGAGGTGGTTTGCCACCGAACGGCGAACGTATTCGTGCGGATCCCGGTAGAGGGCGTCGAGGATGGGGATCGTGGCCTCAGGGCGCTGGATCAGGCCCGGAACCCGGACTGCCCAGGGGAGGTACGGGCGGGTCCCTTCGCTGGCGAGGCGGCGCACATGCGCGTCGGGGTGGGCGGTCCAGGTCATCACGACGGCGAGTGCACGGTCCAGGTCGGCGGCCAGCAGCCGCCGGATGGCGAATTCCCCGGTCAGCCGCGGAGTCAGCTCGGCGAGAAGCTGGAGGCAGTCTTCAAAATCGGCGGATCCGGTCGAATCGAGGGCGAGTGCCACTGCTGTTTCCGTGACCGGCCATATGGTCCAGCCGGTGAAGTCGGGGTCGGTGAGGGAGCGGCGGAAGATGTGCGCCGCCGTCGAATAGTCCCCGGGATTTCCGGCAGCGGCCAGATCCGCGAGCAGTCCCCGGCTCACGTGGTCGGTCCGTTCGCGCAGGCCAAGGTCCGCCAGCGAGGCACCGGCAGCTTCGGCATGGGACCAGGGCACGGCGGGGGCGGCATGCGCTAGCACGCGCACCAGCCTGCCGACCGCGGTCTGGTCAATAAGTTCGTTCATGGCACCCATGCAGTCAGGCTACCGGTGCGGCCGTCGAGACGGGTGCGCCGAGGATGCGGGCGGAACCGGATTCCCGGTACCGCGAGCCAAAATCGCGGAACCGGGATAATGTCAGCGGACACAAATCTATAAGACTGCATAGGTGGAAGCGGCACATGGCTGAAGATCGATCCCGGAAATCGCCTCACTGGTGGCGGGTCTTCCATGACAAATTCGTCGTCGAAGAACGGTATATGAGCGCTGCATCCCGGAAGAACCTCTACCGCATCGCCGTGATCCTGATGATCCTGGGCACCGGACTCTTCCTGTGGACCTTGACGGACGTCCTGGGACGGGACGGGCTGACCGGACTGGATGAACCCGCGCGGTCCTGGCTTGTCACCCAGCGCTCGGAGCCGATCACGGCCCTGATGATCTTCCTCGCGATTGTCTTCGGGCCTGTTGCCCTGCCGATCATCGTGCTGGTTGTCACCGTGGTGTGGGGCATCGCCGCCAAGCACGCCTGGCGGCCACTGCTTCTGGCAGGCGCCATGCTCACCGGCGTTGCGCTCGCACAAATCATCGGCCGGTCGGTCGGCCGCCAGCGTCCGCCCCTGGACCTCATGCTCTTCGGCCCCGACGTCACGTTCTCCTTCCCCTCGGGGCATGTGCTCGGTGCCTGCGATTTCCTGCTGGTCACCACGTTCCTGATCTTCTCGCGCCGCCAAAGCACGTGGCCGGCAGTAGCCGGCTTCGCCGCGGCCCTCTTCGGGATTTTCCTTGCCTCAATCAGCCGGCTCTACCTCGGCTACCACTGGGTCAGCGATGCACTCGCCTCCCTGTTCATCTCCTTCGTGGTCCTGGGCGCCGTCATTGCCTTGGACACCTGGCGAACGGCCCGTATCCCGGGAGAACATATCACCGGTGAACTGTCCAAGGCCGATACGGTCGAAAGCTAGCCGCGGGTGGCAGACGAAGAGGACGTCCGCCGCATCTGCCTGTCACTGCCGGGCGTCACGGAACGGCCCAGTTGGAACCAGCCCGCGTGGTTCGCGCGGACCCTGATGGCCAGGATCTGGGAGGACGGCGTCCTCACCGTCAAGACCCGTGAACGGGAAGCGCTCGCCGGAACAAGCCCGGAAACGTACTTCTGGACTCCGCACCATGAGCGGTCACCGCAGCTGGTCCTGGTCCGGCTGTCCCTGATCGACGGGCAGGAACTGGCGGAGCTCCTCGAGGAGTCCTATCTGATTGCCGGTGGCCGGCCCTGATCCTCTCTGCCCTTCGGGTCAGCCCCGGGGCCGGCACTATTGGTCAGTCGCGCAAGCGTGCGCGGGCCCTTTTCAGTTCAACCCTGAGCCTGGCGTTGTCCGCCTCGAGTTGCAGCACCTTGGCCACGCCGGCCAGGTTGAGCCCCTCATCCAGCAGTTCGCCGATGCGTTTGAGTACGGCGAGGTCGGCATCGCTGTACTGCCGCGTCCCGCCGGAGGTGCGGTCCGGGGTGAGCAAGCCTTTCCGCTCGTAAAGCCTGATGTTCTGCTGGCCGGTTCCCACCAGGTGGGCCACCACGGAGATCGCGTACAGGCCTGTCTCCGCACTGCGCTCTGCCATGATCCTCCCAAAGATTTTCGTGCCAAATGCCCTTGCCACAGTTTCTCACCGGTGCTATAAAAAATCTATACCAGCCACGATAGATATTGGCGGGTACCGAGAAAGAACTGGGACAACCACAAGCTGAAGGAGTGGGAAATGATGTTGATGCGTACGGACCCGTTCCGTGAACTGGACAGGCTCACCCAGCAGGTGTTTGGAACCGCGGCGCGGCCCGCGGCCATGCCGATGGATGCCTGGCAGGAGGACGGGGAGTTCGTCGTCGCGTTCGATCTGCCAGGAGTCGACGTCGACTCTGTGGACCTGAATGTTGAGCGGAACGTACTGACTGTTCGGGCTGAACGGCGCGATCAAACCCAGCCCAACGTGGAATTGGTCGTTTCGGAGCGACCCCGCGGCGTCTTCAGCCGCCAGCTGATCCTCGGTGACACCCTGGACACGGAGAACGTCAAGGCCAGCTACGACGCCGGTGTGCTGACCCTCCGCATCCCTGTTGCCGAGCAGGCGAAGCCGCGCAAGATCGCGATCGAAACCAAGCACGACACGATGCACGAGATCAGCACCTAGTCGTCAATGAAGCGCCCCGGGGCGGCAGCCGGTCGGTACCGGCAGCCGCCCCGGCACGCAGCCGCAGCCGCAGCCGCAGCCGCCGCCCCGGCACGCAGCCGCAGCCGCAGCCGCAGCCGCCGCCCCGGCACGCAGCCGCAGCCGCAACCGCCGCCCCGCGACGAGCAGGCAGTGTGAAAACGCGATGACCAACCAGTTGCCTGACTACTACGGCGTACTGAACGTGGCCAGGACGGCCACGCGTCAGGAGATTTCGCGTGCGTATCGGGCCCTGATGCGGCTCCATCATCCCGACCTCCAGGACCGGTCCGGCAACCCGGATTGGTCCAGTGAAGGTGCCAGCGCCCCGGACGGCCTAGCCAACAGCGGGCTGCTGGGCATCATGGAAGCCTTCGCGGTGCTCAGTGATGCGAAAACGCGTGCTGAATATGACCGCGCACTGTCCGTTCCGCACATCAACCGCGATTTCAACCGCGGCAGGCCTCGCGAGGTGCCGGTCCGCCGGGTACACACTCCGCAGCCCCCGCTGCTGCGGGTCACACCAGTGCTTTGGGAGCGCGGCCCCTGGCCGGGCACCGGATAAGTAGAAGAGGAGCAGTCCATGAGCGCCTGGCGCCGTTTTGATTCCCATCTGATTCCGGCGTTCCACGAACGCTTCGAGCAAAGGTGGGGCGTGGGCACAGCCCCGTTCCTGGACCCCGAGGCCCACGAGGAGCCGCTCCCACGGGCCCAGTGGATCCATCCTGAGACGGGTGCGGCACTGGCCGTGGTCCCCATCTGGACCCCGGATGACAGCCAGCACCGGTCCTTTGGGGTCTTTTATCTTCCACCGGGCGGTGACATCTGGGTGCTTCGACCAGGTTTCACGGGCTACCTTGAACCCGCTGCGGACGACTCGGAACACCTGATCACGCTCCGCAACGATGCCTTCAAGAAAGCTTTGGCACACGCCAAGGAATTCCTCTTCGGCTCCGACGCCGAGGTGCACTAAAATCAGTCCACCACCGGCAACTACATAAGGGATCAAGCAGATGAAATTTTCCGCCAAAGATGTGGCTGCCACGATCCCGCCGTCCTTCACACTGGGCGTCGCAACGGCCGCCTTCCAGATCGAGGGTGCCTTGGACGAGGACGGCCGCGGACCATCCGGGTGGGATGTGTTTGCCCGGAAACCCGGGGCGATCGTGGACGACCACAGCCCGGTCACGGCCTGTGACCACTACCACCGGATGCCCGAAGACGTCGCGCTGATGAAGGACCTGGGGATCGACTCCTACCGGTTCTCGCTTTCATGGTCCCGTATCCAGCCCGGCGGCAGCGGTCCGGTCAACCCGAAGGGCCTGGATTTCTACGACCGCCTGCTGGACCAATTGCTGGCCAGCGGCATCTCACCCATGGTCACCCTGTACCACTGGGACACGCCGCTGCCGCTCGACGAAGCCGGTGGCTGGCTGAACCGGGATACGGCATACCGGCTCGGCGAGTTTGCTTCCATCGCCGCAGCAGCATTCGGCGACCGCGTCGCCCGGTGGGTCACTGTCAATGAGCCTGCCACCGTGACGACCAACGGCTACGCGCTGGGCCTGCACGCTCCCGGCGAATCGCAGTTGCTCAAAGCGCTGCCCACTGTGCACCACCAGCTCCTCGGCCATGGCTTGGCCATGCAGGCACTGCGTGCGGCCAATGTCCCCGGTGAAATCGGCATCACCAACGTCTACTCGCCCATGGTTCCGGCCTCGATCAACCCGCTGGACAAGCTGAGCACTGCGCTCATGGACGTCTTCCAAAACAGGCTGTTCGCGGATCCTGTGCTCCTCGGAAAATACCCGGACGTCATCCGGGCCGCCACGTTCTTCAGCTCGTTCAGCCCCTCCGACGAGGACATGGACCTTATCTCGCAGCCGCTGGACTTTTACGGGCTCAACTACTACATGCCAACGCGCGTTGCGGCCGGCCCCGGCGACGGCGCAGTTCCTCCCGGTATGGCGGAGGCCATGGGGGATGACCTCAGCGGCAGCGCTCCCGGCGCGCCCTTCCACATCACCGAGTTTCCCGACGCCGAGACCACGGCATACGGGTGGCCCATCAGGCCCGACTACATGCCAGTGGCGCTTACCGAAATGGCCGAACGCTATCCCGACCTGCCGCCGGTCTTCATCACGGAAGGCGGAGCGAGCTTTGAGGACCTGGTGGTGCGGGACAAGGCCGGGGACCGGATCATCATTCCGGACGAGCGCCGCCTGCGCTATCTCGCCGAGCACATTTCCAGCGCGGTGGAGGCCACAAGCCCCGGAGGCCCTGCGGAATCCATTGATTTGCGCGGCTATTACGTCTGGTCCCTGCTCGACAACTTCGAGTGGTCCGCGGGCTATAAGCAGCCGTTCGGCCTTCTGCATGTCGACTTCGAGACGCTGAACAGGACGCCCAAAGCCTCCTACTACTGGCTCCAGGAGCTGCAGGAAGCCCGCAAGGACGGAGCAGCCAAGGCAGCCAATTCGAGTGCGGCCGGTGAGCCGGAGCCGGTGGCATGACGCCTCTCGCGCGGCCGGCCGCGAGTGAGGCCGCGCGTTCGCCAGCTAGACGATCTTGAGGTCGGCGAGGCCCTTGGTGATGCCTGCGCCGTCGGGGGAGTAGATCCACGGGACCTTTGAGCCCGTGTGGTCCCCGTTCTCCGAGTGACCGCCGGCCAGGACGGACTCGCCCACCGAGAGCTGGCGGATGGCGATGGCGGCCACACGCTCGCCGTGATCCCGGGCAAACCTGGAGTAGATCTGCTCGTCGTGCTGGCCGTTGTCGCCAATCAGTAGCCAGCGCATATCGGGGAATTCCTTGGCGAGCCGATCCAGGTTGCCGTTCTTGTGCTCCTGGCCGCTGCGGAACCAGCGGTCCTGGGTCAGCCCCCAGTCCGTCAGCAGGAGGGGACCGGCAGGATACATGTTGCGGGTCAGGAACCGTGCCAGCGTGGGTGCGGCATTCCACGGTCCGGTGGATAGGTAGATCACCGGCGCATCGGGGTGCTCCACCACCAGGCGGTCCATCAGCACCGGCATTCCGGGCGTGGCCATGCGTGCCCGCTCACTGAGCACGAAGGTGTTCCACAGGGCAAGGAACGGCCTGGGCAGCGCCGTGACCATCACGGTGTCGTCGATGTCTGACACGATGCCGAACTTGGTGTCAGGACCTATCACGATGATGTTGGCCTGCACTGCTTCGGTTCCGACGGCCCGCAGGGTCGCTGTGTGCCAGCCGGGGGAGAGTGCTACGTCCACCACGGTGTCCACGAGGCCGCCGCGGTCCGCCTTGACGCGGGTGGTCACACCCTCGATTTCGATGTCCACTTCGGTGAACTGCAGCGGGACGCTGGTAAACGCCCGCCAGCCGCGGATGTTCTGGTTGCCGTTCTTCGCGGCGTGTTCGGCGCGGCTTCCCGGCTTGGGCTTCGTGGTCAGCACCACCCTGCCGAGGACACGCACCCACGACGTGGAGCCATACCCCTGGTAGGCGAGGGTCTGGGGAACGAAATTCCAGCGCCGGGCAAGCCTAATTCGGACGCTGTTGACTGTGTCCGAGACCCTGTGTGCCGCCCGGAGCGCGTGGGTTCCGGGCAACGATGATTCCTGCGGCGCCAATTCCATGCTTCCACTCTGCCACAACGGCGCCCGTCGGCACCGGCGTGCTGGTACTAAGGCGCCGCACCGTAACAAGCTGCACCGCAAATAAGAAGTCAGCCTTCCCCGAGCAGGCACCGCAAGGTGTCGGCATTCCGCACGGCGTTGCCGCCGCCGTCGTTATTGAAATAGACAAACACGTCCCTGCCCTGGCCTTTCCACTCCCGGATGCGGTCAGCCCACCATCGGAGGTCGTCCTCCGAATACGAGCCCCCGTAAAGGTACTCGTGGTCCGGCCCGTGCAGGCGGACGTACACGAACGGCGCCGTGGCCCGCAGGATGCAGGGCAGGTTGGCGCCGCTCATGATGCAATAGGCGGCCCCGTGGCGCTCCAGCAGTGCATACACCTCGGGATGGTCCCAGCTGGGGTGGCGGAACTCCACTGCCACGCGCACCCACCACGGCAGGGCCGCCAGGAAGTAGTCAAGACGGGCGTCGTCGCGGCCAAAGCCCGGCGGGAGCTGGACCAGCAGCACCGCCCGCTTGTCACCGAGCTCATGCCAGCACTTGATGATCCGCTCCACCCAGGCGTCGGGACCGTAGAGCTTCTTGGCATGGGTGAGGCCGCGCGGGGCCTTGACGGACATCATGAAGCCCTCCGGAAGGCGCCGGCGCCAGCTGGCGAAGGATGATTCCCGCGGCCAGCGGTAGAAGCTTGCGTTCAGCTCCACCGTGCCGAACCGGGCCACATAGTGGGCCAGCCGGTCGCGGGCCGGAAGGCCCGGCGGGTAGAGCACGTTCTCCCAGTGGTCATAGCTCCAGCCGGATGTGCCGATGTGGATCCCCATGGTGTCGTTGGGTGTCAGTCAGCCCGCGCCGGGCTCAGACCTCGCCGGCCCAGTCCGGCGCATGCGGGGCGAACGCGTCTTCCCAACGCCGGCGCTCAAAGTCAGGCAGCGGTCCACGTCCGACGGCGGCGGCCGCGGCCTCAAGGTTGCGCACCTGGGAGGTCCCCACGATCGCCGTGCTCACCCCCGGGCTGAAGGCCGAAAACCGCAGCGCTGTGCCCTGCCAGTCATCCGTTTCCGGCTCGACGTCCATCCGGCGGAGCCTTTCCCAATACGTCTCGCCGTACACGCCCACGGGGCGCTCGGCATGGCGCCAGGGCGCGTTGGCGAGCGGCCGCTTGGCCACCACCCCCAGTCCCTGCCGGCGGGCGGCAGGCAGGACGTCACTCCGCGAGCGCTGGTCTGCGAGGTTCACGGAGGACTGCAGGGCGCCGAAGAGGCCGGCGTTTCCGGCCCAGGCGAGGGCGTCGTTCTCTCCGCTGTAGCCGGGCACCCGGACCTTTCCGGCGTCCACGCAGCGCTGCAGCGCCTCCACGGCATCGCCCTGCTGCAGGACAGCGAGCGGACAGGAATGCAGGAATACGACGTCGATCACGTCCGTTCCCAGTTTCCGCAGGGCCTCGTCCACGCCGCCGGTCACCGCTGCAGCGCTCCAGTCCTCAGCGCCGTCGACGTCGTAGCCCACCTTCGTGGACAGCACCACAGACTCGCGCCGGCCGGGCAGCCAGGAGCCGATCCGTTCCTCGGAGAGGCCGTAGCCCCGTGCAGTGTCGATGAACGTGACGCCCAGATCCGCTGCCCGGTCAAGGAGACTGTGGGCTTCCCGCTCACTGACGTCGTCATAACCGATATGCCCGGCGCCGAATCCAAGCGCGGACACGGTCAGGGAAGAGTTTCCGAAGTTCCGTTGCAGCATGCCTTGGATAGTAGTCGGCCCGGACCGGTTGTGGCACTGTAAGGTCCATGGCACGCATAGAGGACTACGCCGTGGTGGGCGATCTGCATACGGCTGCCCTGATCAGCACCGAGGGCTCCATCGACTGGCTGTGCCTGCCGAGGTTTGATTCGCCGGCCTGCTTCAATGCGCTGCTGGACACGCCGAAGGCCGGGCGGTGGCTGTTGGCGCCTGCCGACGGCGGGGAGTGCACGCGCCGCCACTACCGCAAGGGAACCCTCATCCTGGAAACGGAGTGGGAAACTCCCGGCGGCAAGGTGAAGGTCATCGACTTCATGCCGCCGCGCGACAGCGTGGCGGACATTGTGCGGATCGTTGTCGGCGTCCGCGGTTCCGTGCGGATGCGGGGCGAACTGGCGCTACGGTTCGACTACGGCCACATCGTGCCGTGGGTCCGGCACGACAACCACGGCATCCACGCCATCGCCGGCCCGGATGCGGCCTATCTGGTCACCGACGCCCCGCTGCGGGGCGAACGCATGCACACTGTCAGCGACTTCACGGTCCGCGCAGGCGAGCGGATTCCTTTCGTGCTGACCTGGACCCCGAGCCACCTGCCCCGGCCCCGGTCCATCGACCCGGAGGCATACCTGGACTCAACGGAGTTGTTCTGGCGCGAATGGTCCGCCAAATGCAAAATCACCGGACCGTACCGGGATGCCATCCAGCGCTCGCTGATCACCCTGAAGGCGCTGACCTACGCTCCGACCGGAGGCATTGTGGCGGCGGTGACCACGTCACTGCCCGAACAGCTGGGCGGCCCCCGCAACTGGGATTACCGGTACTGCTGGCTGCGGGATGCCACGCTGACGCTGCAGGCTCTGCTGGCCGCCGGCTACACCGAGGAAGCGGCTTCCTGGCGGGACTGGCTGCTGCGGGCGGTGGCCGGGGACCCGGCGGACCTGCAGATCATGTACGGCATCCACGGGGAGCGCCGGCTGCCGGAGATGATGCTGCCGTGGCTGGCGGGGTATGAAAATTCAGCACCCGTCCGGATCGGCAACGGTGCCGCCGGCCAGCTCCAGCTGGACGTGTGGGGTGAGGTGCTGGACTGCCTGGCCCTGACCCGGCACTCCCTGCTGAAACACAGCGACGAAGCCTGGGACGTCCAGGTTGCCCTCATGGAACACCTCGAAGGTGCCTGGCAGCGCCCGGACAACGGCTTGTGGGAGATGCGCGGACCGCAGCGCCACTTCACACACTCCAAGGTGATGGCCTGGGTTGCCGCGGACCGGATGGTCAAGGGCGTGCGGGACTTCGGCCTGGTGGGGCCGGCGGACCGCTGGGAGGCCCTGCGCGACACAATCCACGCCGACGTCATGGCGAACGGCTTCGACGCGGAGCGCAATACCTTTGTCCAGTCCTACGGGCGCCCGGAGCTGGACGCGAGCCTACTGCTGATTCCGCGCGTCGGCTTCCTGCCGCCGGATGACCCCAGGGTGCTGGGCACCATTGAGGCCGTTCAGCGCGAACTCACCCACGACGGTTTCGTGCTTCGGTACCGCCCCGAAGAGGCGGACGACGGGCTGCCGGGCGACGAAGGCGTCTTCCTTGCCTGCTCCTTCTGGCTGGTGGAAGCACTCATCGGCGTGGGCCGGCGCCGCGAAGCCAAGGAGCTGTTCGAACGGCTCCTGGCACTGCGCAACGATGTGGGTCTCCTCAGCGAGGAGTGGGGCGTGGAGTCGGGCCGCCAGCTGGGGAATACGCCGCAGGCATTCAGTCACTTCGCGCTTGTCATGAGTGCCATGGAGCTGCATGAGGACAGTGTCCAGCGCAGTGACGCCCCCATGCACGGGCACTAACCTCCGCCCGGGCCGGTCACATTTGGTTCAGCTGGGGGCCGGCGCCAGCTGCGTGGTTCCATGGTCACGGAACCTATTGGAGCAGGCACAAAGGAGTGTGGACCGGTGAAATTTGCGCGTCTCGGAGATCCGGGCAGGGAACAGCCGGCCGTTCAGCCGGACGGCCCCGGGGCCAACGGAAAGTGGTTTTCCCTCGACGGCATTGCCGCCGACATTGACGGAGCGTTCCTTGAAGCCGGCGGTGTTGCCCGGGTCCGCGATGCCCTTGCTGCCGGGAGCCTGTCCGCAGTCCCCGACGCCGGCACACTTCGCTTCGGCGCGCCGCTGGCCCGCCCGGGGGCTGTTGTGGGGATCGGCCTGAACTACGCAGGGCATGCCGCGGAGTCCGGGGCAGCCGTCCCGGAGGTTCCGGTGGTGTTCCTGAAGCCCAGCAACACCGTAGCTGGGCCGTTCGACGACACCCCCATCCCGCCGCTGTCCCGCAAGTACGACTGGGAAGTCGAGCTGGCTGTTGTGATCGGACGCCGGGCATCCTACCTGGCATCGGCGGACGAGGCCGCGGACTGCGTCGCCGGTTATGTGCTGGCCAACGACCTGTCGGAGCGGGAGTACCAGCTTCCCGGCGCCGCCGGACAGTGGGTGAAGGGAAAATCGCTCCCCGCCTCCACGCCGCTCGGCCCCTGGTTTGTTCCGGCCGCTGACCTGGATCCGTCGGCCCTGCGGCTGCGGACCTGGGTGAACGGTGAACTGCGCCAGGACTCGTCCACGGCGGACCTTATCTTTGACGTTCCGGCAGTGGTGCACCACCTGAGCCAGTTCATGGTGCTGGAGCCGGGCGATGTCATCCTGACGGGCACGCCCGAGGGTGTGGCTCTTTCGGGGCGCTTCCCCTACCTCCAGGACGGCGATGTGCTGGAACTGGAAGTCGAGGGGCTGGGCCGCCAGCGCCAGGTTCTTCGCCGAACCGCTGCCCCCTGAAGAGCACCCCGGAACCCCTCGCCAAGGGGCCCGGCTTGTGGCACTCTGGGCCGTATCTAACGGATTCCAGGTGCAAGGAGTGTGCCATGTTCAAGCCAAAAGACGCCTTTTCCAGCTTCAGCGTTGATGATCTGGAGAAGGCGCGGCAGTTCTACGGCGAGACGCTGGGACTGGAAGTTTCCGAAAGCGCGATGGGAACCCTCCAGGTGCAGCTCCCGTCGGATTCCCGGGTCATGATCTATCCGAAGGATAACCACGAGGCGGCGACATTCACCGTGCTGAACCTTGTCGCGGAGGACGTTGAACAGGCCGTGGACGAGTTAAACAGCCTGGGTATCCAAACCAAAATCTACGATGACCCTGCAATGCCCACTGATGCCAAGGGGATCATGAAGGCGGGCGGCATGGCGATTGCGTGGTTCAAGGACCCGGCCGGCAATGTGCTTTCGGTGGTCAGTGCCTGAACACGCCAATGCCTGAACCAGTCAAGGCCTCAACAAGCCACCGGGACTTCCGTTACGCGCAGAGGTAAGTATACTTACTAATACCTCAGGTTGGGGTTGAAGCGGAGGAACTGCAATGGCTGGATATTTCGAACTGGTTGATGCGCCCGACGGCGGATACCGCGTTAAGCTCATCGACGGAAACGGAACGCTGATGGCGATCTCAGTGACCTTCCCCACCAAGCGTGCCGCAGCGGCCGGTGTGGCCAAGGCCAGGGAAATCGCAGGCACCGGCCTGATCCGGGACCTCAGCGAAAGCCAGGACTCCGAGCCGCTGAAGCAGCCACCCGTGCGGCAGCATGTCAAGACACCGAAGAACATAGGCGTCCTGGGGTCCGGGCGGCCAACCGGAGCCACGGGTCTCAAGCGTGCCCGCACGCACTACTGAAACACGGCGAGCCATGTCCCTCAACGCGTGTGTCACCTAACTGCTATGTCACCTAACGGGCCGGGCGGCCGGAAGCGCGGCGTTCTCTTCGATGTCGACGGGACCCTGGTCGATTCCTGCTACCTGCACACCCTTGCATGGTGGCAGGCCTTCCGCGGGGCCGGGCTGGACGTCCCGATGGCGTCCATCCATCGTTCCGTGGGGATGGGCGGTGCGGAGCTGCTGGAGCACCTGCTGCCCGCAGATCGCGACAAGTCGGGAGACCAAGCAATCATGTCCTCCCACGGCGCGGTTTTCGCCACCTTCTGGCCCGCGCTCCGTCCGCTGGACGGGGCCCGGGACCTGCTGGCCCAGTGCTATGAAAGCGGCTTTGCGGTTGCTCTGGCGTCTTCCGCCCGGAAGCAGGACCTTGACGCGCTGCGGTCAACGCTGCGGGCGGATTCCTATCTTCACGCCGCGACCAGTGCCAACGATGCCAAGGCAGGGAAACCCGCTCCGGACATCCTGCAAGCGGCGCTGGATGCGGTGGGCCTGCAGGCGGGGGACGTGGTTTACGTGGGCGATGCTGTCTGGGACGTCTACGCCGCCGGCCGGCTTGGCATTCCCACCATCGGGCTCACTTGCGGCGGAACCTCCGCTGCCGAGCTGCTGGAGGCCGGCGCCGTGGAAACATACGAGAATCCACGGGAGCTCCTGGCGAACCTGCGCGACAGCGCTATTGGCAGGCTCGCCAGAAGCTCCTAGGCCTGCGGGAAGCTCCTGGTGCGGGGCGGGGTCAGGCGTCGGCGATGGCGCCCTTGTTCCAGGAGACTGCGATACTGACCGAACCGTCGTCGTCCCGTTCAACTTCGGTGATGACATCGGTGGGCCCTGCCCCCATTTCCATCAGCTTGGCGCGGTACGACGTGACCAGTTCTTCAAGGCTGGATTCCGTCCACTCGCCGGGACGCATGCGCGTTGAAATTTCCACCGGCTCTGGTTGATACAGCGTCATTTCGTTGCCTTTCCTCGATGCTCGGATTCTTCAACGCTATGGTCCGCGGCGGCCGCATGCAAGAGATTTGCTCAGTGTGCTTAGTTTCAACGGCGCGCCATGCCGGTACTAGAGGCGCCGGTAGCACCAGCGCGAGTCCTAACAGCTTGAGTTGAGGGCTTCCTCCACGACGTCGACGAGGTCGTCCGCCAGGCCGTTGCCCTTTAAGCTGAAGGGCTGCGGCGGGGAAGCAAGGGAGACCGATGCCTGCCGGGTTCCGTCAGCGCTGGACATCGAGATCGTCCCGTAGCCGGCCGTGTCCGCGGCGCGGCCGTAGTAGAAGTTGTTGGTGCAGGTATCGTTCCAGCGCTGGATCCCCATCCCGTAGCGGGCGTAAGGCGGGGTCTGCATGTCCGTGACCATGGCCCGTGGAATCAGGCGGCCCTCGAGCAACGCGGCGTAAAACGTGTTCAGGTCGCCGACGGTGGACACCAGGCCCGCGGCAGGGTCGCCTGCGCGGACTGCGGGGTAGCTGACGTCCAGGCGCTCGCCGGAAGTGGTGACGTAGCCGTGGACCAGCGAGGGAGGGGCGGGACCGCGTTCGGTCATCCGCGTGCTTGTGAGGCCTAGCGGCTCTGTCACGTCGGACCGCAGGACGTCGCTGATCGGCAACCCTCGAAGCCGTTCCACGATCATGCCCAGCGCGACGTAGTTCGAACCCGAGTACTCATAACCCTGCGCCAGCCTCGGCTCCCACTTCTGGGTCGCGGCCAGGGCGAGGAGTTCCCGGTGGCTGCGGCCGGTGGCCAGCACCTCGCCCAGGCTGCCCTGCTGAAGGAGCGGGATGAGGTAGTCCGGCATCCCGGACTCATGCTGCAGCAGCCGCCGGATCGTGACCGGCCCGGGCGGGTGCATGATGCTCTCGAAGTCCGGCAAATGCTGGCTGACAGGATCGTCAAGGCTGAGCCTGCCTTCAACCGCGAGTTTGAGCACGGACACGGCCACGAAGGACTCGGTCACCCTTCCGATGGGCACGGGATCGTCAATCTCCAGCGGTTCCCCGCCCTCCAGGCTCCTGACGCCGGAGGCCCGGGACCATTCCGCACCCCTCACTTTGGCCTGCATCAGGACGGCGGGGGCGCCGTCGTCGAGCATTTCGTTGCCAAACTCTTCCAGCGCTGCCGCCAGCCGTGCCAGGGACGACGGCTGCTCCGGCGGTTCCGGGGCCGCAGTGCAGCCGCCCAGTGCGGCGACCAGCACGGCGACGGTTGCCGCGGCCGCGGTCCGGAACGGCAGTGCGCGAGTCCGTGCCACGGAACTCATGTTCCTCAGGGCATTCCGGTGAGTCAATAGCTAACGGATGCCGCCGTCGGAACCCGGATAAAGTCCCGTTAACCCCCCAACTGACTCGCAGTTAACGTTGCGAAATCGCGTTTTGGCGACGTTAACTGCCAGTCAGTTGGGGTGGGAAGGCCAGGCCTAGGTCAGCCGGATCTGGCGGTTCATGTCCTTGTACAGCAGGTAGCGGAACTCGCCCGGGCCGCCGGCGTAGCAGGCCTGCGGGCAGAAGGCGCGCAGCCACATGAAGTCGCCGGCCTCCACCTCAACCCAGTCGTTGTTGAGCAGGTACATGGCCTTGCCCTCGAGGACGTACAGGCCGTGCTCCATGACGTGGGTCTCCGGGAACGGGATGACCCCGCCCGGCTGGAACGTCACAATGTTTACCTGCATGTCGTGGGCCAGGTCGCTGGAATCCGTGAAGCGGGTGGTCTTCCAGGCGCCGTCGGTATCCGGCATGGCGGTGGGTTCCACCTCGGCATCACTGGTGACGAAGGACTTTGCCTCGTAACCCTCAAGCCGCTCGTAGGCCTTGCGGATCCATTGGAAGGAGACAATGTCATCCGAGACGTTCTCCAGGCCCCAGGTGGAGCCGGCGGCCAGGTAGGCATAGCCGCCTTCCTCAAGCTGGTGCAGTTCGCCGTCGAGGGTCAGGTTGACCTTGCCCTTGGTGACGAAGACAACGCCTTCGACGCCGGGCTCAAACTCGGCTTTGGGAGCGCCGCCGCCGGGGCCGATCTCCACGATGAGCTGCGAGAACGTGGTGGCAAACCCGGCAATCGGGCGGGCCAGAATCCAGGAGCGGGTGTTGGAGAAACCCGGCAGGGTGCTGGTCACGATGTCCGTCATGACGCCCTTGGGGATGACCGTGTAGGCCTCCGTGACGATGGCCCGTTCCGTGGTGAGGTGGGTCTGCGGCGGCAGGCCGCCCTGGGGGTAGTAATACTTTCCCATCATAGGATCCTTACTTCGAAGTGGAGTGGGCCAGCCGCGGGTGCGCAAGGCCGGTCAACTGGGGGATTCCGACGCCGGCAAGCGCCTGGACGTCTTCGGCGCCGACGGCTCCGCACTGGACGCCGCGCAGCACGAACGCGGCCAGTGCGCGGGCGGTGGCGGGTTCGTCCATGACCCCGCCCTCGGTGCGGTCCACGTAGTTGCGCAGCCGGGCCGCCGCGGCGGGCAGGCCCTGGCGGTAGAACGCGTAGGTGGCCGCGAACCGGCTCGGCAGCTGGGCCGGGTGCAGGTCCCAGCCCTGGTAGTAGCCGCGCTCCAGGGAACGCCGCACCAGCCGGCCGTGCAGCTGCCACGCGTTTTCCACGTTGTCGCCGACGGGGATGATGTTGGTGGAGCCGTCCGACAGGCGGATGCCCGTTCCGGCCACCGCCAGCTGCATGACTTCCTTGGCGAAGTCCGCCACCGGGTGCTCCATGGACTGGTATTCCGCCGAGATCTGCAACGAGGCGGAGTAGTCGTAAGTGCCGTAGTGCAGGCCGCTGATCCGTCCCGGGACCGCGTGCGGCAACTGCGCCACCGGCGACGTTCCTTCCGGGCCGAGGATGAGCTGCGGCGTTTCCACCTGCACCTCGAACCGCAGCCGGCCGGCGGGCAGCGAGTGCGCTTCCTCCAGCCGGGACACGGCGAAGTCCATGGCCTTCACCTGCGCCACGGTGGTGACTTTGGGAAGGGTGAGGATCAGGCCCTGCGGCAGCTCGCCCGCTGCGGCCAGTCCGGAGACGAACAGGTCCAGGGTCCGGAGGCCGCGGGCACGGGTGGCCGCTTCGAAGCACTTGAAGCGGATGCCGATGAACGGGGGCGCTGAGCCGGCCGCGACTGCGGCGGCCACGGCGGAAGCCGACGCAACAGCGGCAGCGTCCTCGGCGTCGTCGCCCCTGTCACCGAAACCGTCTTCGAAGTCCAGGCGCAGGTCTTCAATCGGTTCGCTTTCCAGCTTGGCCTGGACGCGTGACGCCACGGCCTCGGCGAGTTCGGTGTCCTGGCCCAGCAAGTGGCCCAGACGGGCCAGGCCACCGTGGGCTTCCGCCGCCGCCAGCGCCTCGGCGCCCCACTCAGCAGCGAACGACGGCGTGAAACGGTCCGCCGGTACATACACGGTATGCACGGGCTGGCGTGTGCCGTCGTCGCCCGGGTAGTTGCGCTCCAACAGCCGGTCGGTGGGCGCCAGCTGTGCATTGATCTGCGCCAGATCGGCCGCGCTGAGGGAGCCGGAGGGTACCGCCATGCCTCAGCCCACCAGTTCGTAGGCCGGGGTGGTGAGGAAATCGGTGTACTCCGCGGACAGGCAGATGTCCCCGATCAGTTCGCTGGCCGGCTTGTAGTACCTGACGAAGGACTCCTCGCCCACTTCGCCGCGGAGCTTTTCGGTCTCCTCGGCCAGGATGGTGCTGACCAGTTCACGCGTGACCGTGTTGCCGGTATCGGCCAGGACCACGCTGTTGCGGATCTGCTGCCAGACCTGCGAACGGGAAATCTCGGCCGTGGCGGCGTCTTCCATCAGGTTGTGGATGGCCACCGCGCCGTTGCCCGAGATCCACACGGCCGTGTACGCGACCGCCACGTAGAGGTTCAGGCGAAGCCCGGCCTCCGTGACCTTGCCGTCGGCCGAGGCGATGTCCAGGAGTTGGTCCGCGGTGACGCTGACCTCCGGGCGCTGCTTGTCCAGCTGGTTGGGCCGCTCGCCCAGGACGGAATCGAACACTTCCTGGCACACCGGGACCAGGTCCGGGTGGGCCACCCATGAGCCGTCGAAGCCATCGTTGGCCTCGCGCGTCTTGTCCGCACGCACCTTCTCGAACGCCTGGGCGGTGACCTCGGGTTCGCGGCGGTTGGGGATGACGGCCGCCATGCCGCCCATGGCAAACGCGCCGCGGTGGTGGCACGTCTTGACCAGCAGCTCGGTGTAGGCGCGCATGAACGGTGCCGTCATGGCCACGGTGGCGCGGTCCGGCAGCACAAACTCCGCCCCGGCGTCGCGGAAGTACTTGATGATGCTGAACAGGTAGTCCCAGCGGCCGGCGTTCAGCCCTGCTGCGTGGTCACGGAGTTCGTACAGGATCTCGTCCATCTCGAACGCTGCAGGGATGGTCTCGATCAGCACGGTGGCCTTGATGGTGCCCTGCGGGATGCCCAGGAAGTCCTGCGCGAAGACGAACACCTCGTTCCAGAGGCGCGCCTCCAGGTGGCTCTCCATCTTGGGCAGGTAGTAGTACGGGCCCTGGCCGTTGAGGAGGAGCTGCTTGGCGGTGTGGAAGAAGTGCAGGCCGAAGTCCACCAGCGCGCCCACGGTGTGTTCGCCGTCTAGCAGGAGGTGGCGCTCATCCATGTGCCAGCCGCGGGGGCGGGCCACCACGACGGCGAGCGGGGCATCGGTGCGGAGCCGGTATTCCTTGCCCTCGGGCGAGGTGTAGCTCAGGGTTCCGGCGGCGGCGTCGCGCAGGTTCAGGATGGCGTCAATGACGTTGGCCCAGGTGGGTGTGCTGGCGTCCTCGAGGTCAGCCAGCCACACCTTGGCACCGGAGTTAAGGGCATTGATGGCCATCTTGGCCGGCGAGGCAGGGCCGGTCATTTCCACGCGGCGGTCCTGCAGCGCGGCAGGCGCCGGAGCCACCTTCCAGTCACCCTCGCGGACATCCTTGGTTTCGGGCAGGAAATCAAGCTTCCCGGTCCGGGCCACCTGCTCGCGCTTGGCCACGCGGGCTTTGAGGAGTTCGGCGCGGGTGCCCGCAAACCGCTTGTGGAGCTCCTCGACGAAGGCCAGGGCCTTCGGGGTGAGGATTTCCTCTGCTCGTGCAATCGGCTGCGGGTCTGTGACTGAGAGAGCCATTGTCCGGGTCCTTTCTGGGCTGCGAATCAGGCGTTGGCGGGTTCTAGGGCTGCATTGGCTGCGTTTGCTGCATTGGCCGCCCGTGCTGCGTGCGCTGCGTTGGCTACAGCCGCGGCCACGTCGGCGGCAACGTGCGGGTCAAAAACGCTGGGGATGATGTAGCTGGCATTGAGTTCGTCGTCCGCCACGCGGTTGGCGATGGCTTCGGCTGCCGCCACGAGCATGTCCGGCGTGATGTCCGAGGCGCCGGCATCGAGCAGCCCGCGGAAGAACCCCGGGAATGCCAGGACGTTGTTGATCTGGTTGGGGAAGTCGCTGCGCCCCGTAGCCACCACTGCCGCATGCTTCGACGCTACCACCGGGTCGATTTCCGGGGTGGGGTTGGCCATGGCGAATACGATGGCATCCTTGGCCATGGCGGCCACCTGCTCCTCGCCGATCACGTGCGGGGCGCTGACGCCGATGAAGACGTCCGCTCCGACGAGTGCCTCGTGCAGGGTGCCGGAGAAGCCTTCCTCGTTGGTGTTGGCCGCGATCCAGCTGCGGTGTTCGTCGCTGTATTCCGCGCCGGAGTGGATGGCGCCTGAGCGGCCGGCGGCGATGATGTGCTGCGCGCCCTGAGCCTTGAGGAGCTGG
Source organism: Arthrobacter sp. Leaf337 (assembly GCF_001423745.1). GTDB lineage: Bacteria > Actinomycetota > Actinomycetes > Actinomycetales > Micrococcaceae > Arthrobacter. Next base: position 22,035 of record NZ_LMPC01000031.1, on the reverse strand, counting down.
ATGATGGCCGAGCCCGCAGCGCCGACACCGGACACCACGATCCTGACGTCGGCGAGCTTCTTGCCCACTACGCGCAGCGCGTTGACAAGGGCAGCCAGGGTGACGATTGCCGTTCCGTGCTGGTCGTCGTGGAAGACCGGGATGTCCAGTTCCTCGCGGAGCCGGTTTTCGATCTCGAAGCAGCGCGGGGCGGCGATGTCCTCAAGGTTGATACCGCCGTAGACGGGGGCCATGGCCTTGGCGATCATAATGATTTCCTCGGTGTCCTGGGTGTCCAGGCAGACCGGCCATGCGTCAACGTTGGCGAACTGCTTGAACAGGGCCGCCTTGCCTTCCATCACGGGCAGGGCCGCGGCCGGGCCAATGTTGCCCAGGCCAAGGACGGCTGAACCGTCGGTCAGGACGGCGATGGTGTTGCGCTTAACGGTCAGGTTGCGTGCCGCTGAGGGGTCCTCCGCGATGGCCAGGCAGACTCGGGCGACGCCGGGGGTGTAGGCGCGGGACAGGTCGTCGCGGTTGCGGAGGGCGACCTTCGGGACCACCTCGAGCTTGCCGCCGAGGTGCATCAGGAAGGTGCGGTCGGAAACGTGCTGGACCGTAACGCCGTCGAGCGCGTTCAGGGCGTCCTTGACGCGGGCGGCGTGTTCGTCGTCGGTGGTGTTGCAGGTGACGTCCACAACCAGGGTCTCGTGGTGCGACTCGGTGACGTCCAGGGCGGTGATGGCTGCGCCGGCAGCTCCGACGGCGGCGGCCAGTTCGCTGGTCGCGGTGAAGCTGGACGGCGCCTCAACGCGCAGGGTGATCGAATTTCCGGGGCTCGGGTTCGCCATTGAATGTTCCTCCTCGTCGGGCCCGGACGCTGAGTGCCTCCGGGCGTACTGCTCAATCAGATGTTTTCGTATTATGGATATTATTATCTACTTTGTGGAAACACAAGCCCTGAAAGTGCATCGACGGAGGCGTGCGCGTGCTGTATCTTGGGTCTTCTAAGCAATTTTTTTCACGATGTGGATAAGAGTTGTCGGAACCGATACCGCAGGAGACCACGGTTATGGCTGAGAAAGCCCCGGGAGGCGTGCAGTCCGTTGAGCGCGTCTTCGAACTTTTGGAACTGATCACTGATGCCGGCGGAGACGTCACGCTCAGCGAGCTCTCGTCCTCCACAGACCTGCCGCTTCCCACGATCCACCGCCTGCTGCGCACGCTGGTCACGCTGGGCTACATCCGCCAGCTGCCCAACCGCCGCTATGCCCTCGGCCCGCGGCTCATCCGGCTCGGAGAAGGCGCCAACAAGCAGCTTGGTGCACTCGCCCGGCCGCAGCTCAAGTCCCTCGTGGACCGGCTGGGGGAGACCTCCAACATGGCGGTGCTGGACTCGGACATGGTCATTTACGTGGCCCAGGTCCCGTCCCTGCACTCCATGCGCATGTTCACCGAGGTGGGCCGCCGCGCCCACACCCACGCCACCGGCGTGGGCAAGGCGATCCTGGCCCAGCTCGACGACGAGACCGTGCGCGGGATCGTCCAGCGGAGCGGCATGCCCACGCCCACTCCCAAGAGCATCGGTGACATCGATTCCCTGCTCCTTGACCTGAAGCTGATCCGTGAACGCGGCTACTCCATCGATGAGGAGGAGCAGGAGATCGGCGTCCGCTGCTTTGCGATGGCGGTCCCGAACGCGCCGACGCCCACGGCCATTTCCGTGTCCGGGCCGGTGTCCCGCGTGGACCAGTCCTTCGCCGAACGCGCCGTCCCGCTCCTGCGCGAAGCAGCCCAGGCAATCTCGGACGAGCTCAACCAAAACTGACCCCCGCCGTCGTACTTCCCGCCGTACCTCCGAGCGCGAACGGGCACTTAAGCCCCTACTCCGAGCGCGAACGGGCACTTGCGGCCCGTCTTCCTGATGGAAGGGGGCCGCAAGTGTCCGTTCGCGCTTAACAACTGGAGGGCCAGGGTTTCGACGGCGGCGGGTGCTAAGCCAGCGTGCCGTCGCTGACCGCTCCGCTGTCATCCCCGGCGGGTTCGAGCGAGATCATCGGGGACTTGCGCTCCAGCGCCCGGAAGACGACGAAGCCGAGAGCGCATCCGAGGAACCAGCTGTAGTTGCCGATCCAGGTGGCGTTCACCGAGGTGGCGCCGGTGTCGAGCAGGATCTTGGGGATCACCACGGACGCGATGGAGATGGCGCCGCTGATGGCCACCGCCTTGACCGCGTTCGGGTTGTAGCCGTTGCGAAACCAGTACCGGCCGGTGGTCTTCAGCGTGTACATGTCGTCCACCCAGACTTTCTGCCGGCTCACCACGTAGTATCCGGCGATCAGGATGCCGAACAGCGGGCCGATCAAGGCGCCCAGGACACCCAGGGTGTAGTGGATGGCGTCGTTGTTGGAGTACCAGTTCCACGGGGTCAGGATGACGGAGCCGACGGCGGCAATCATGCCGCCTGCCCGCCAGCTGATCTTCTGCGGGCTGACGTTGGAGAAGTCGAATGCCGGCGAAATGAAGTTGGCTACGATGTTGATGCCCACGGTGGCGATGACGAAGGTTAGTCCGCCCAGCAGCACGGCGAATACGGTGTCGATTTCCTGGACCGTCTTGACCGGGTCCGTGATGAGGCGGCCGAACACCGGGATGGTGGCCGAAGCCGTGATGACGGTCAGGAGCGAGAAGAACAGGAAGTTGACCGGCAGCCCTAGGAAGTTGCCCTTCTTCACGGCCTTGTAGCTCTTGCCGTAGCGGGCGAAGTCACCGAAGTTGAGCATCGGACCGGAGAAGTAGGAAACCACCAGGGCGATGGCGGAGATCATCACGGGGATGGAAGCTGCGAAGTCCAGGGGCGGACCGCTGGACAGGTTCAGGCTGATGTTGCCGATGCCGGCCTTGGAGACCAGGTAAATGGCCAGGACCAGCATCACCACGTAGACGGCGGGACCGGCGAAGTCGATGAACTTGCGGATGCTTTCCATGCCGTTCCAGAACAGCGCGGCCTGGGCCACCCAGAGGATGCCGTAGCAGATCCAGCCCAGGGTGGAGAGCCCCAGGAAGCCGTTGTGTTCGACGTCGTACAGCGGTGCCATGCCGGGGAAGAACTTGAGGAAGACGATCACCAGGGCCTCGGAGGCGAGGAAGGTCTGGACGCCGTACCAGGCAACCGCGATCAGGCCGCGGATGATGGCCGGGATGTTGGCGCCCTTGACGCCGAAGACGGCCCGGTTGATGACCGGGTACGGGACACCGGTCAGCTGGCTGGGCTTGGCGACGAGGTTGCAGAAGATGTTGACGATCACGATGCCCGCCAGCAGTGCCACGAGGACCTGCCAGCTGGCCAGGCCCAGGGCGAAGAGGCTGCCGGCGGTGACATAGCCGCCGATGCTGTGGACGTCGGACATCCAGAAGGCGAACAGGTTGTAACTGGTCCAGCGCTGGTTCTTCAGGGGGACCAGGTCCTCATTGCTGAGCTGGGGATCGTAGTCGGGGAGCTGGCCGGTGCGGGCGGGCGCTTCAACCCGGGGTGCGGCCATCGCGGAGTCTGTCATGGTTTCCTCTGAAAGATTGGGACAGCCGCCGATCCGGCCGTTTCACGCTTTCAATTAGATGGAACCAATGTTTCAAAGCTGTTTCTGGCGCAACAATTCCTGTTTACTTCGCTGCGACCTACTTTGCTTCGATTTCGCCCAGGGTGTCGAACAAGCCCGCGACGTCGCGGACGCGCTCGCGCCCGGGGCGTCCCAGGGCTACGAGGACGCCGTTCGCGAGCACGCTGACCAGGCTCATGGCAGCGGCGTAGCTGTCAAAGGCATGCGCGCCGTCCACCGGGCACTCGAGCCACAGCGTGGCGTCCGCGGCCAGCCGGCGTGCGCTCGGGTCCCCGATCAGAACCGTGGTTGCCCCGGTGGCAGACGCTGCCTGGAGGACTTTGCGGAACCCGGCAGGCCGCCGTCGGAAGCCAAACAGGACCACCGCGTCCCCGGCGCCCAGGCCGGCGAGCTCTTCGCCGATGCTCTGCCCGGGCTGCGGCGCCACGGCCACCGCCGGGCGGCACTGGAGGAGCTGCTGCCGGAAGTGCAGCGCCACGGGAAAGCTGTTGCGGAAGCCGAGCAGTAGCACGGTTCCGGCGCCGGCGAGCTTGCCGCTGGCCTCCGACAGTTTGTCCTCGTCGAGCGATTCGGCGAGGCGGCGCAGGTTTTCCTGTTCCTGCCCGAAGTGTGCGGCCAGGCCGCCGTCGGACGACTGCGGACCCAGCGGCATCCCGCTGGAACGGATGGACCGGGTGTGCTCCTTGACCTCGTTGAAATCCTCGAAGCCGAGGCGGCGGAACAGCCGGCTCATGGTCGCTTTCGAGACGCCGCTCAGCCTGGCGAGTTCCGCGGCGTTGTAGACGGCGAGGTCCCCGAGGCGGTCCAGGAGGGTGTCCGCCGCCTTCTGCTCCTGGGGGCTCAGCTCTGCATACTGCCGTTCGATTCGTTCATCGATCCTCATGAAACAACCGTCTCACAGCCCAAGCAAAGCGCGATCGGACAGCTGCGGCCCTTCGGGAAGGGGCCGTAACTGTCCGTTCGCGCTTGTTGTGCCAGCAGGTGGGCTAGTGGTCAGATTTCGACGCCGACTCCACCGGGACTTCCTTGCCGTCGCAGTCGATCAGCTTCCCGCCTTCGTAACGGTCGCCGTCCGCCAGGCACTTGAGGTCTTCTTCGCGGACCACGCGGCCGGTGCCGGCCACAAAGACGGACTGGTTCTCGGAATTGCCGGCCTTGAGGTGGTTGAAGAGCAGGTTCAGCAGGATGGCCATGACCGCGGCCGAGCTGATGCCCGAGTGGAAGATGGTGCCGAACCAGGACGGGAACTTGTCGTAGAACGCCGGCGCGGCGATCGGGATCATCCCGAACCCGATGGATGCCGCCACGATGATCAGGTTCATGTTGTTCCGGTACTCCACCTTGGCCAGTGTCCGGATGCCGCTGGCGGCAACAGTCCCAAAGAGTACGACGCCGGCACCGCCCAGGACGGGCGTCGGCACCGCCGCGACCACCCGGCCAAGAACGGGCAGGAGGCCCAGGATCACCAGGATCAGGCCGCCGGCGCTGACCACGAAGCGGCTCTTGACGCCCGTGATGGCAACCAGTCCCACGTTCTGGGCAAAGGCGCTCTGGGTGAACGAGTTGAACAGCGGCGAGATTGCGCTGGAGAGCATGTCCGCCCGCAGGCCGTCGCCGATGCGCTTGGAGTCAACCTTGGTGCCCACGATCTCGCCGACTGCGATGATGTCCGCGGAGGTCTCGGTGAGCGTCACCAGGATGACGATCAGCATGGAGATGATCGCGGCGATTTCGAAGGTGGGCGGGCCGAACGCGAACGGGGTGGGGAACGCGACGATTTCGCCCTGGCCCACCTTGGAGAAATCCGCCATGCCGAAGACGAACGCAATCACCGTGCCGAGCACCATGGCCAGCAGGATGGAAAGCCGGGAGATGGCGGCGTTGCCCACTTTGCTGAGCAGCAGCACGATCGCCATGGTGGCTGCGGCCAGGCCGATGTTGGCCATGCTGCCGTAGTTCGGCGCCTTGCTGTTGCCGCCCATGGCCCAGTTGGCCGCGACCGGCATCAGCGTCAGGCCGATGGTGGTGATGACCGTGCCCGTCACCACCGGCGGGAAGAAGCGGATGATCTTGGAAAACAACGGGGTGATGAGCAGGCCGATCAGCGAGGCCGCGATGACCGAGCCAAAGACCGCCTGGATGCCGCCGCCGCCGTGGACGATCGCCACCATGGTGGAAACACCGGCGAAGGACACGCCCTGGACCAGGGGCAGCTGGGATCCAAAGAACCGGATGCCTACCGTCTGGAGAATCGTGGCAAGGCCGCCGACGAAAAGGCAGGCCGCGATCAGCAGGCCGATGTCCTGCGATGACATGCCGGCGGCTGCGCCGATGATCAGCGGCGGGGCGATGATGCCGCCGTACATGGTGAGCACGTGCTGGAAGCCGTAGGCGAATGTGCTTCCGAGGGGCAGCCGCTGGTCTTCGGGGCGGTCGGACTGCTTGCGGCCGGTGGCGGCCTTTGCAGCGCCGGATTTCTTCTTGGTGTTCATGGCAGACTTTCTTGGTTCATGGCAGACGTCTTTGTCTGGCTAACGGTGTCTGGCTAACAGTTGTGAATCATTGGTGGGGATTTCGACGGGTTCAATCGACGCGTGGCCGCTGGTCGGTGGCCGCTGGTCGAGCCCGTCGATACCCAAGGGATTTCGACGGGCTCAACCGCAGGCGCGGCCTGCTACGTGCGGCTTAGCAGAAGCCGGCGATGCCGGACCAGGCGATGTCCGCCGGGGCGGCGTCCTCGCGCTGGACGGTGGCCTCGATCAGGCCGTACGGGCGGTCGGCGGCAAAGAAGACCTCGTTGGGGTTATCGAGGCCGAATGGCGAGAGGTCCACCAGGAAGTGGTGCTTGTTGGGCATCGAGAACTTGATTTCGTCGATCTCGCCGTGTGCCTCCAGAACTTTGGCGCCCATGTCGAACAGGGTCTGCTGCAGGGCGTGCGAGTACTTCTCGGTGAAGCCCTCCAGCAGCAGGCTCTTGACGTCTTCGTAGCTCTTGTTGAAATCGAGCGAGCTGAAGTCAGTGTTGGCGTTGAAGCGCCAGCGGGCGGAAACATCCGTCGCAAGGATGCGGTCGGTGGTTTCCGGCAGGGTGGTGTACTTGTCCCGCGGGTAGCCGACGAAGCCGGACTGGGTGGACTTGAGGACGGTGAGGTCCTTCAGGCCCGAGATGAGGTGTGCTGCCCCGCCGTCGCGGACCAAAACCGCAGTGCGGACTTCCTGGCCCTTTCGCACGAAGGAGTGGTCGTGCTCCGCGCCGTGGGCCTGGATCCGGTCCCAGCTGTAGGACTCGGCTTCCCAGCGGCCGCCGGTGACCCAGTCGAAGCTGGACGTGAAGTGCTCGCCCAGCCGCAGGAGGAATGCCTCCGGTGAACCGACGCCCTCACGGGCAAACGCGTAGATGGTGTTCTTCTGCGTGTCCGTGGCAACGACGTGGCTGTTGTCGCCTTCGAGGTGGGCGGCGGCGAAGTCCCCGCGCAGCTGCGAGGTGACGTTCAGGTCTTCGATCTCGTGGCGGTCCGTGTCGCGAGTGATTTTTACAACCCGGACTTCGGCCTTGCCGTACTGGTTCTGGCCGAGGATGATTTTGCTGCTCATGGTCTGTTCCCAACTTCCGTGATGTGGAACCTAGGTTCCATCATTGAAATTAAGCGCGTGTTTCGCACGCGTTTCTGATGGAGCCGACCCAACAAAAAAGAGCCGGCATCCAATGACGCCAGCTCATTACGACCCTGCCTGCTGCTCCCAGGTTACGTGACCTACGCCACGAGTTGACTTAAAGCGTAGCCGAGCTTTGCCGTGGTGTACATCACTCCTTGAAAAATCCGATTGTGACCGGAGGGCGCCCGGAACCATTGACGAACACCAGGGGCCCGCCGTAGGATATTTCGCATAGCAAAAGTTATTTTCCATTTTGCGGAATCTTTGCACGAACCATCAACCACCTCGGAGGAGGATCAGATGTACCAGCAGGACACAACGCCGGTTGCACCGGCACAGACGGCGGCACCCTCAGTCCAGGAGTTCTACCTCCCCCTTGGAGGCGGAACGGATCCGGACTTCTACCTGCCCGCAGACCGGGAACACGTCCCGGGCCGGTTCTCGCGCTGGGTCCACGGCCTGCCGGGTTTCGGCGGCCAACGTCCGTAACGAGCCTGACGACACGCATATTCGCTGATGACACGCACAAGGCTTGGCGACACCGGAATCCGGGTGTCGCCAGGCCTTGTGCGTGTCGCCGGGCACTTTGCATGTCGCGGGCACTGTGCGTGTCGCGGGCCTCAGGACTCCGGGCGCCCCGGCCACTCCCTGCCCGCCCAGGGATCGTAGTCGGCGATCAGCTCCTCCTGCGGCGGACGGTCCGCCTCCGGAACGTGCTGCAGGTTCACCCGCACCCTGTACCAGAGCGAGCTTGATCCGCGCATTCCATCGACCAGTACGTCGGCGGGGTGCAGGGCCGGGACGACGTCCGCATGCAGGGACTTCCACTCGTCGAGCGCGGCAAGCGCCTCGGGCTTGGTCCTGGTCCGGGCCACCTCGATCAGCGGCATCGCCGACTGCCGGCGGCCTGATCCATCGCCGCTGCGAGGCGGTTTCTCGGCGGGCCCGAGTTCGGCTGCCAGAGCGAGGAGCCCGTCGAGCGTGCCCGCCGCGTCGTCGATCCCGGCGTGAGGGTCGCCGAGGTCCGCGAAGCGCTCCAGCACGGTGGGCACCGTGAACTGTTCCGGCCTGGTGGTGCGGACCTCGTCCCAGGTGAGGGGCGTCGAAACCCGGGCGTCGGGCAGTGGGCGGACCGAGTACGCGGATGCCACGGTGCGGTCCTTGGCATTCTGGTTGAAGTCGACGAACACACTCTCGCCGCGTTCCTCCTTCCACCACCTCGCGGTGGCCAGGCCGGGAGCGCGGTTCTCCACCTCGCGGGCGAGCGTCTCGGCGGCGAGCCGCACGTCGCGGTACGACCACCGCGGCGCGATGCGCACCAGGATGTGTAGTCCGCGCGAGCCGCTCGTCTTCGGCCACCCGACCAGCCCCGCGTCGTCGAGCACCTCACGCGCCACATAGGCGACGTCCACCATTTGAGACCAGTCGACCCCCGGCATCGGATCGAGGTCCACCCGGAGCTCGTCGGGATGCTCGAGGTCCTCGGCGCGTACGGGATGCGGATTGAGGTCCAGGCAGCCAAGATTCACCACCCACGCCAGGCCCGCGGCATTCCGGATAACGGCCTCTTCGGCCGATGTCCCGGAGGCGTAGTGCAGTGTTGCCGTGTCGATGAAGTCGGGGTGGTTTTCGGGCACGCGTTTCTGGAAGAACGGTTCGGCGTCGATGCCCTTCGGGAAGCGCTTGAGCACCATCGGCCGGCCCCCGGCGCCTCGCAGCGCACCATCCGCGACTGCGAGGTAGTAGCGCACCAGGTCGAGCTTGGTCAGCCCGGGCTCGGGGAACACCACCTTGTCCGGGCTCGAGATGCGAACCTCGGCGCCGTCAATGGTGAGGATCTCGGCCGGAGTCTTCGACGGGCTCATGCCGCAACGCTAGCAACGATCGGATGCCGGGGCATAGGCCCCGGCTACCCGTTCACCAGCTTCCGGGCCGCGGCCGAGTGCTCCGCGATTAGCCCGGCAATATCCAGCCCCGGAATCTGCCCGTCGACCACCCGCCATTGACCGCCTACCATCACCCGGTCGGCCCGGTCTGCTGCGCACAGCAGGAGCGCGGCCACCGGATCGTGGCTGCCGGAGAACCGCAGCTCGTCGAGTTTGAACAGGGCCAGGTCCGCCTGCATTCCCGGCGCCAGCTGCCCCAGGTCACCGCGGCCCAGCACGGCCGCCGACCCCCGCGTTGCCCAACCCAGCGCGCGCTCCACCGGGACCTGCGCACCGTAGCGCAGCCGCTGCAGGTACAGCGCCTGCCGCGCCTCCAGGATCATGTTGGAGGCATCGTTCGACGCCGAACCGTCCACTCCCAGCCCCACCGGGACGCCTGCGTCCTCAAGTTCCAGCACGCGTGCCGTGCCTGAAGCCAGCCGCATGTTGGACGTGGGGCAATGCGCGACGGCGGTGCCCGCGGCTCCCAGCGCGGCGATTTCCGAGTCGCTGAAATGGATGCCGTGGCCCAGCCAGGTCCGGTCCGTCAGCCAGCCCACGCTCTCCAGGTATTCCACCGTGCGCAGCCCGAACATCTCCCGGCAGAAGTCCTCCTCGTCCAGGGTTTCGGCCAGGTGCGTGTGCAGCCGGACGTCGTGCCGCTCTGCGAGTGAGGCGCTTTCGGCCATGATCTCCTTGGTCACGGAAAACGGCGAACACGGGGCCAAAGCAATCTGGATCACGGCACCGTCGCCGCGCTCGTGGTACTCGCGGATGAGCCGTTCGCTGTCAGCCAGGATCACATCCGGCGCCTGGACGGTGGACTGCGGCGGCAGCCCGCCGTCGTCCTCCCCGAGCGTCATGGAACCGCGCGTGAGCGTGGCCCGCATGCCCAGCTCCCGCACCGCACGGACCTCGATGTCGATGGCGTCCTCCATGCCGTCCGGGAAGAGGTAGTGGTGGTCGGCAGCAGTGGTGCAGCCGGAGAGCAGCAGCTCCGCGAGGGCAACCGTAGCGGCCAGTTCCAGGTTCCGCGGCGTGAGCCGCGCCCAGACCGGGTACAGGTTCTGCAGCCACGGGAACAGCGGGGCGTTGGCCACCGGACCCCAGGCGCGCGTCAGCGTTTGGTAAAAGTGGTGGTGGGTGTTGATCAGGCCGGGAAGCAGGACGTGGCTGCCGGCGTCGAACGTTTCCCGGCAGGGCGCTGACGGCAACTGGCCGGCGGCGAGCACTTCCGTGATGACGCCGCCGCTCACCACGATGCCGCCGGAGGCGTCGAGGGTGTTGGCCGTAAAGGCCGCGAGCGGATTCCGGATCCAGAGCCGGTTTGCGGAGGGTCGGGTAGCCATAAGGGGGAGTCCTGTCTGAGCGTGCGGATGAAATGCCAGCTCAGTGAGGGCCTGTCTGCTGATCCAGGCTCCCGGCGCAGTCGAAGGCGAGCGCCGGTTGGGCATCAGCGTAGGACGGCGGGAAGCGCCGCGTCAACGCACTGGATTGTGACCGCCCGCGGTGCCGCGACCGGCGTCACAATTTCACATCACGAAATTAACTTTCCAAAACCTATGGCGCAGCTCACGTTCCGGTGCTAATCTCGATTTTGCCAAAGGCGGGCCCCCGGACTCCGGGGAAGCTATCTACCAGGCGCAACTTAACCTTCAAAAGCACATGCTGAAGCCTGGTAACCGTCGCATCTGGCCCTTTCGTCCCACCTCGGCGTACCGGCTTCCAAGCAAAGGGAGTCGCATCATGAGCACCACCGTCACGGCCCAGGAATTCCTGGCCAGATCCATTGAGTTGGCCACGGCCAACGTCCTCAACAGCGGCGGTCCGTTCGGTGCCGTCATCGTCACGGCAGACGGACAAACGTTCGACGGCGTCAATCGCGTCACCGCCACGAACGACCCCACAGCCCACGCCGAAGTTACGGCCATCCGCCGCGCCTGCAGCGAAATGGGCACCTTCGACCTCACCGGCGCCACCCTGTACACGAGCTGCGAGCCGTGCCCCATGTGCCTGGCATCAGCCCTGTGGGCTCGGGTGGAGCGCGTGGTGTTCGCGGCGGACCGGCACGATGCCGCCTCCGTGGGCTTCGACGACGCAGTGTTCTACGAGTACTTCGAAAACGATCAGCGCGATGCGCTCATGCCGGTCGCCAGGCTGGACCTCAAGGACCCCCAGGCGCCGCCGATCCTCGAACCGTTCAACACCTGGAACACGCTTGAATCCAGGATTGACTACTAGGGCCGGTGGCTGAGATGACAATCCTGGACACCACCTCCGGCGGCCACCCGCAACATGGCGGGCGGCAGCAGCAGCCTGCGGAGTCGCCAAAAACAGGCCCCAAGCGCCCGCAGCCGACGAACGCTTTCCTGGACCGTTTCTTCGATATCACCAAGCGCGGTTCCACTGTGGCCCGCGAGGTGCGCGGCGGCCTGGTCACGTTCTTTACCATGGCCTACATCGTCATCCTGAACCCGCTGATCCTTGGTGGCTTCAGCGCGGACAATGCCCCCACCGATGTTGCCGGCGGCTGGCTGTCCGCAGCGCAGGTGGGCGCCGTCACCGGCCTCACCGCCGGCGTCATGACCATCCTGTTCGGGCTGATCGCCAACCTGCCCTTCGGGCTCGCGGCTGGCCTGGGCATCAACTCCTTCCTTGCCGTGGCCGTGATCCAGGAGGTCACCTGGGCCGAGGCCATGGGCCTGGTGGTCATCAACGGCATCCTGATCGTCCTCTTCGGTGTCACCGGCGCCCGGACCGCCATCTTCCGGGCGGTTCCCAAGGAGCTCAAGGCCGCTATCACGGTGGGCATCGGCCTGTTCATCGCCTTCATCGGGTTCGTGGATTCCGGCTTTGTCCGGGCCACCACGGCCGGTCCTCCGGTCCAGCTGGGCGACAACGGATCCATCACCTCGGTTCCCACCCTGGTGTTCATTGTGGGCCTCCTGGTCATGGGAGTCCTCGTGGCCCGGAAGGTGCAGGGCGGCCTGCTGATCGGAATCGTGGCCACCACCGCACTGGCCGCCGTGGTTGAGGCCGTTATGAAGATCGGCCCCGGCAGCGCGAGCAACCCCGGCGGCTGGCACCTGAACACCCCTGTCCTCTCCGGCCACCTGGTGTCCGCCCCGGACCTGTCCCTGGTGGGCCAGTTCGACCTGTTCGGCGCCTTCGGCCGGATTGGCGGACTCGCCGCAACCATGCTGGTGTTCACGCTGGTGTTCACCAACTTCTTCGACGCCATGGGCACCATGACCGGCCTGGCCAAGAGCGCCGGCGTGGCGCACAAGGACGGCACGTTCCCGCGGCTGAAGTCGGCCTTCATCGTTGAAGGCCTGGGAGCCGTGGCCGGAGGTGCGACCTCGGGTTCGTCCAACACCGTGTACATCGATTCCGCCGCGGGCATCGGGGAAGGGGCCCGTACCGGGCTGGCCTCCGTGGTCACGGGCATGCTGTTCCTGGGCTCGATGTTCCTGACACCGCTCACTTCGGTGGTGCCGCTGGAAGTTGCAGCCGCCGCCCTGGTGGTGGTGGGCGCGATGATGATGGCCCAGATCCGCGAGATCAAGTTCAGCAAGTTCTCCGTGGCGCTGCCGGCGTTCCTGACCATCGTCACCATGCCGCTGAGCTACTCCATCGCCAACGGCATCGGCGTCGGCTTCATCTCCTGGGCGGTCATCAGCGCCTGCTCGGGCAAGATCCGGAAAGTGCACCCGCTGATGTGGGTGGTCACGGCCGGCTTCCTGGTGTACTTCGCCCGCGGTCCCATCAACGCCCTGCTGGGCGCGTAGGAACCCGGACGAGGAACACCCTTAGACCGGACCGGGGCAGGCAGATGGGGCCGGCCCCGGTCCACCAAAATGCCGGTCCGCCAACTGGCGGCCAACTCAATCGCAGTAAGAACTGCAATGAAACTGACGCAGGCGCCACAACAGCCGGTGCTTCCCCCGGCGCAGGATAGGAACGAGAATATGGACACCATCGCCGCACAGGAAAAGGGAGTGCAGCAATGTTGGATCTGATGCCCTCACTCAGGGAGTGGCAGCCCGCCGTCACCGGCCAGCGCTGCGCAGTGGCCACCGTGGTGGGCGCGGGCGGATCCGTGCCGAGGCCGCTGGGCACGTCCATGCTCGTGTCCGAAGCCGGCGAAGTGCTGGGGAGCCTGTCCGGCGGCTGCGTTGAAGGCGCCGTGGTGGAGGCGGCTTTGCAGGCGATGCACGACGGCGGCACCCGCCGTGAGTTTTTCGGCTACAGCGCCGAGGACGCGTTCGCCGTCGGGCTCACCTGCGGCGGTGAGCTGGAGATCCACATCGAGCCGCTGGGGTCGGCGCCCCAAGGGCTCCGGCTGGAGAAGCTGCGGGCCCTTGCCGGTCCCGGATCCGCCAGCGCTCTCGCGCTGATCCGGAGGGTGGACGCAAACGGGGGCGGCGCCGTCGTGATCCCGGATCCGGCAAGCTTCCGGGTGGATTCCTCGGCTGAACTTGCGGCGCTGATGGGACTGGCATCCATCGGCGCACCGGCCGGACGGCGGCTGGTGCGCGCTGCCGCTGCGCAGCTGGAACCGCTGCTCCGCGGCGGCCGGACCGGCCTGGTGCGGCTTGCCCCGCCGGAGGGATGCGTTTCCGGCGCAACTGTGCCACAAAGCCACGCTACGAACTCGGCCACCGGCCCGGAACCGGGCCCGGAGCCGATCAACCTGCTGGTCGAGAGCCGGCTGCCGCCCGCCCGGCTCCTGATCTTCGGCGCCAACGACTTCAGCGCAGCCCTGCTGCCCGCCGCCCAGTTGCTGGGCTATCACGTGACCCTGTGCGATGCCCGGCCGGCCTTCGCAAGCCAGTCACGCTTCGCCGGTGCAGACCAGGTGGTCACGGCCTGGCCGCACCGCTACCTGGCCGGGGAAGCAGCGGCAGGACGGATCGACGCCCGGACCGTGGCGTGCGTCCTGACCCACGATCCCAAATTCGACATCCCGCTGCTGCAAACCGCGCTGGGCCTGGACCTGGCCTATGTCGGCGCGATGGGATCGCGCCGCAGCCACCGGCAGCGCGTCGACTCACTGCTTGCCGCGGGCGTCACCGCCGAAGACCTGTCCCGGCTGCATTCGCCCATCGGACTGGACCTCGGTGCAGTCACCCCGGCCGAAGTGGCGGTGTCCATCACCGCCGAACTCGTGGCCAGCCGTAGCCGCACCGCCGGTGCATCCGTGCAGGCATCGTCGCTGAAGGACGGCACCGGCCCCATCCACACCGTTACAACTCAGAACATCAGCACCCCGCAACACCAGGAGACCCCATGGACATGAACACCATCGAGGCCGTGGTCCGCACCCAGGACCCGGCAGAATGGCGCGACGGCGATGCCTGGCTCGCCGGCGGAACCGTCCTCTTCTCCTACGGGAGCCTCGCTTTCGGCAAGGAGCCGCTTCGGCGGCTGCTGGACCTCGGTGACGCCGGCTGGCCCGCCGTCACGGTGACGGATAACGGCATCGAGCTTGCAGCGACCTGCACGGTGGCCAAGCTTTATGCCCTGCCGGAGTCCGATGCCGTGGCGCCTGCCGCCGGGCCCGCTTCCGCCAACCAAGGCAAGGCAGCTGCCTGGCCCGCCCTGGACCTCATCCGGCCCTGCTGCGACTCCTTCGTGGCCTCCTTCAAGGTGTGGAACATGTCCACCGTGGGAGGCAACCTCTGCACCTCGCTGCCGGCCGGTCCCATGATCTCGCTCTGTGCCGCCCTCGACGGGAAAGCCACTGTTCATGGCCCCGGCGGTGCCAGCCGCACGGTGCCGGTGGCCGGCTTCGTCACGGGGGACGGCAAGAACTGCCTGGCACCCGGCGAACTCCTGCGCAGCATCCACCTCCCGGCGTCGGCGCTTGCGTCCCGGGTGGCGTTCCGGCGCCTGTCGCTGAGCAACCTGGGACGGTCCGGGGTGCTGCTGATCGGACGGCTCGACGCCGACGGCACCCTGGTCCTCACCGTCACCGCCGCCACCAAGCGCCCCGTGCAGCTGCGCTTCGCCGCGCAGTCCGACTCTACGGTCTCCACAGCTACCCTCGTCGAAGCGCTCGACGCCGCCATCCCGGCGGAGCTCTACCACGACGACATCCACGGGCTGCCCGCCTGGCGTAAGGACATGACCTACCGGCTCGCGGAGGAAATCAGGGCAGAACTGGCAGCCCCTGCCGGGGTTCCGCCGGCCCGTGTCTCCGGGGACTTCTGGCCCCCGCAGCGAAAATCTCCACAGCACTCAGCTTCACCACAGCAAACGTCTTCACCGCAGGCTTCGCCTCAGCAGGAAGGGGCCTGAGCATGGCCAACGAGACCACCCGCGCCATTGAAATCAACGGCGTCCCGGCTGCGGCCGAGCCGCGTCCCGGGCAGTGCCTGCGCACCTTCCTGCGGGAGCAGGGCAACTTCGGCGTCAAGAAGGGATGCGACGGCGGCGACTGCGGCGCCTGCACGGTCCACGTGGACGGCACGCCCGTCCACAGCTGCATCTACCCGGCCGTTCGGGCTGAAGGGCACGCCGTCACCACGATCGAGGGCCTGGCCGGGACCTGCGGACCGGGCGACGGAACCGCGTCCGACGCCGACGCCCTCCACCCGATGCAGCAGCAGTTCCTGGACCGCCAGGGGTTCCAGTGCGGATTCTGCACCGCCGGCATGGTGATGACGGCTGCCACGTTCGACGAGGAGCAAAAGGAAAACCTGCCCCGGAACCTCAAGGGAAACCTCTGCCGCTGCACCGGCTACCGGGCAATCGAGGACGCCGTTTGCGGCCGTGAAGGACACCCGGACCCCAAGGGTCCCGGTTCGGGGATCGCCGGCGAAGGGCAGCCCGAGCCCAAGCCGGGCCAGCTTGGTGCCGACGTTCCCGCCCCGGCGAGCCTCGCCGTCGTGACAGGAAGGGCCCGCTACACACTGGACGTGCCCGCGGAGGGACTGCCCGGACTGCTGCACCTGAAACTCCTGCGGTCACCGCACGCCCACGCCCGGGTACTGTCGATCGACTCAACCGCCGCACTGGAGATCCCCGGCGTGGTGGCCGTCTTCACCCACGAGGACGCCCCCGCGCAGCTGTTCTCCACGGCCCAGCATGAGCTGTACACCGACGATCCGGACGACACCCGGGTCCTGGACGACGTCGTCCGGTTCATCGGGCAGAAAGTTGCCGCCGTCGTCGCCGATTCCGTGGCGGCGGCGGAAGCCGGCGTGCGCGCCCTCAACGTCGATTACGAGGTGCTGGAGGCGGTCTTCACTCCCGAGGAAGCGATGCACCCCGGGGCCCCGGCGGTCCACGGCGGGAAGGACGCGGCCACGGCGCGCATCAGCCGGCCCGAACAGAACGTTGTGGCGGAGCTGCATTCGGAACTGGGCAGCGTAGCCGCCGGGTTTGCCGAGGCCGACTTCATCCATGAACAGACCTACCGGACCCACCGCGTGCAGCACACTGCGCTGGAAACGCACGCCGCGATCGCCTCGGTCGACGACGACGGCCGGCTCCAGGTCCGCACTTCCAGTCAGGTCCCGTTCCTGGTCCGGCGCACCCTCGCGCGGGTCTTTGACCTGCCCGAGGAACAGATCCGCGTGGTGGCCGGCCGCGTGGGAGGCGGCTTTGGCGGCAAGCAGGAAGTGCTCACCGAGGACGTCGTGGCCCTGGCCGCGCTGAAACTGAAGCGCCCCGTGCAGCTCGAATTCACCCGGACCGAGCAGTTCACGGCCGCCACCACCCGGCACCCGTTCACCATCCACCTCAAGGCCGGGGCCAGTAGGGACGGCCGGCTCACCGCGCTGCAGCTGGACGTGCTCACCAACACCGGCGCCTACGGCAACCATGCCCCGGGCGTGATGTTCCACGGCTGCGGCGAATCCCTCGGCGTGTACAAGTGCGCCAACAAGAAGGTGGACGCCCACGCGGTGTACACCAACACGGTGCCGTCCGGCGCGTTCCGGGGCTACGGCCTGAGCCAGATGATCTTCGCCATCGAGTCGGGCATCGACGAGCTCGCCACCGGGATCGGGATGGATCCGCTGGAGTTCCGCCGCCGCAACATGGTCCTCGAAGGTGACGACATGCTCTCCACGCACCCCGAACCGGAAGAGGACGTGCACTACGGCAGCTACGGGCTGGACCAGTGCACCAGCCTGGTGCAGGACGCGCTGGCCCGCGGGCTCGAACGCTACCGGGCCGCCGGCCTCGATGACCTGGGCCCGGACTGGGTCACGGGGGAGGGGACGGCGCTGTCCATGATCGACACCGTCCCGCCACGGGGCCACTTTGCCCACTCCAGGCTCCGGCTCCTTCCGGACGGAACGTACGCCGCCGACGTCGGGACCGCCGAATTCGGCAACGGCACCACGACTGTCCACGCCCAGCTCGCGGCCACCGCCCTGTCCACGACGGCGGCGCGAATCACCGTACGGCAGTCGGACACGGACCTGGTGCAGCACGATACCGGTGCGTTCGGCTCGGCCGGAACCGTGGTGGCCGGCAAGGCCACGCTGGCGGCGGCGGAAGAGCTCGCTATCCGGATCCGGGCGTTCGCCGCCGGCATCCGCCAGGTGCAGTCCTCCGGCTGCGTGCTGGACGAGGACGCCGTGGTGTGCGAGGGAACGCGGGTGCCGCTGACGGAAATCTTCGACGCCGCTGCAGCCGCCGGCGTCGAGCTTGCCACCGAGGGGCACTGGGGCGGCACGCCGCGATCGGTGGCGTTCAACGTCCAGGGCTTCCGGGTGGCCGTCAACACCGGAACCGGCGAACTGAAGATTTTGCAGAGCGTGCAGGCCGCCGACGCCGGCGTGGTGGTCAATCCGCGGCAATGCCGCGGGCAGGTCGAAGGCGGGATCGCGCAGGCCCTCGGCGCCGCGCTGTACGAGGAAGTGAAGGTGGACGACGGCGGGAAGGTCACCACGGACATCCTGCGGCAATACCACATCCCCACCTTCGCGGACGTGCCCCGCAGCGAGGTCTATTTCGCCGAGACCAGCGACAAACTGGGCCCGCTCGGGGCGAAATCGATGAGCGAGAGCCCGTTCAACCCGGTGGCACCGGCGCTCGCCAACGCTATCCGGAATGCCACGGGGGTGAGGTTCGCCGAGCTCCCCATCGCACGGGACAAGATCTACCTGGGGCTGAAGGAAGCGGGACTGGCCACGCGCCTTGAGAGCGCTAACGGCCTATAGTCGGATGATGGAAAAGCGATTGTTGGGCAAGACCGGACGGAACGTCTCCATCGTTGGGCTGGGCACGTGGCAGCTTGGCGCGGACTGGGGCAACGTGGACCCCGCGCAGGCGCAGGCCATCCTGGCCGCCTCCGTGGAAGAGGGCGTCACGTTCTTCGACACCGCGGACGTTTATGGCGACGGCCGGAGCGAGCAGGCCATCGGCGCGTTCCTGGCGGACAACCCGGGCCTGGACATCACCGTGGCCACCAAGATGGGCCGCCGGATGGACCAGCAGCCGGAGAACTACAACCTCGCCAACTTCCGCGAGTGGACGGACCGGTCCCGGCGCAACCTGGGCCTCGAGCAGCTGGACCTGGTCCAGTTGCACTGCCCGCCCACTGCCGTGTACAGCAACGCCGAGGTCTACGACGCACTGGACATCCTCGTGGCCGAAGGTGCCATCCGGAACTACGGCGTCAGCGTGGAGCGGACCGACGAAGCCCTCGAAGCCATGCGCCACGAAGGCACGGCCACCGTGCAGATCATCCTCAACGCCTTCCGGCTCAAGCCGCTGGACGAAGTGCTGCCCGCGGCCGAGGCAGCCGGGGTGGGCATCATCGCCAGGGTCCCGCTCGCCTCGGGCCTGCTCTCCGGCAAGTACACCGAGGACACGTCCTTCGCGGCGGACGACCACCGGAACTACAACCGCACCGGCTCCGCGTTCGACGTCGGGGAGACCTTCTCCGGCGTGGACTTCGGGCAGGGCCTCAAAGCGGTGGCCGAGTTCGAGGAACTGGTGCCCGACGGCGTCAGCACCGCGCAGGCGGCCATCGCGTGGATCGCGGCGCAGGACGGTGTCAGCACCGTCATCCCGGGGGCCCGGAACGTGGAGCAGGCCCGCTCCAACGCTGCCGCCGCGGGCGTCAGCGGCATCGACGCGACGTTCGACGTAGGTGTCCATGAAATCTACGACCGCTACTTCCGCGAAGCGATCCACCCGCGCTGGTAGCCGGGTCACCTTGGCGCGAACGGGCAGATAATGACCCCAACCCGGCCGCTTTCGAGGGCCATATCTGCCCGTTCGCGCTTGGAAGGGGGCCAAGGTGGGCACGCCGTCCATAGCGGCCTTCGTTGACAGGCTCGCGGCCGTGGCAACCGGCCCGGCGTGCAACAACTTCTTCGATCACGCCGTCCCGGAAAATGCGCAGCGGCGGCGGAACCTGCAGATCTACCTCCAGGAAATGCTGGACCGCGCCCCGAAGGTGCTGCTGGTGGGGGAGGCCCCCGGGTTCAGGGGCATGCGGATCACCGGAGTTCCCTTCACGAACCGCACCATGTTTGAGGGGCCGGCCAACAGCTTCGGGCTGTTCGGACCGGGGAAGGGCTACGTGCTGCCGCCGGATGCTGCGGGGATTGCCGCGGAGCCCACCGCAACGGTGATGTGGGACGTGCTGGCCGAGCTGGAATTCCTGCCGCTGCTGTGGAGCGCCTGTCCGTGGCATACGCACGTGGCGGGACGTCCGCTGTCCAACCGCACTCCCACGGCAGCGGAAGCGGCACTCGGAACACCGTTCTGGCAGTCGCTGACGGAGCTGTTTCCCATTGAAACCGTGGTGGCGGTGGGCAACGTGGCGCACCGCAGACTGCAGCGGAGCGGACTGGACGCGACGAAGATCAGGCATCCCGCCCATGGCGGCCGGTCCGGCTTCAAACGCGGACTGGAGGAGTTGCTCGCAGCGGGAATGCGGCCCTGAACTGCTAGTCGAGCAGCCCCAGCTGGTCCGGTGAATCCAGGTCCCCGCCGCCGGACTGGTCGCTGCAGTCCACCAGGTCGATGAGTTCCGGGTGGGCCCCGAGGAAGAAGCGTGCACCGGCGTCGCCCGTTGCTGATTCCGTCGCTTCGGCACGCAAGGTGGCGTCCAGCAGCAGCGGATGACCCCGTTCGAGGGAGCCGTCCGGTGCCCGGTAGGCGGCGGCCGTCACCCGGCCTGGCCGGTGCAACGACAGGAGCCGGGCCACTGTTTCCCGGGTCAGCCCGGGCTGGTCGACCAGCGCTATCAGCACATGGTCCCCGGCTGGCGCGGCCGCAACGCCAGACCGGAACGAACCGCCCATCCCGGTCTGCCAGTCAGGGTTCTGGACGACGGTGTACGGGGTCAGGTCCGCGGTGTTGCCGACGTTCGCCGAGTCGGCCCCGAGGACAACCACGACGTCGCGGCAGCCGCCGTCGAGCAGCACCCCGGCGAGCACTTCCACCAGGGTGCGGCCGCGGAACGGCAGCAGGGCCTTGGGGCCCCGCCCCAAACGGGTGCCCGCCCCGGCGGCGAGCAGCACCGCCGTCGTACTCCGTGCCCGTAAGTCAGCCATCGCCCCAGCCTATCCAGCCACACGACAGTTGACGGCAGTTGTTCCAGAGGACGACTGCCGTCAACTGTTGTAGGGATGAGCCGCTCAGGCGTCGCCGCCCGCTCCGCCGGTGGTGCCGGCGTTGACATCCAGGAGCTTGTAGCGGTCCATGGCGTACGACGGCGCGCCCTCCTCCACGTCGCCCCTTGCCGCGAGCAGCTGCAACGTCTTCACCACGATCGAGTGGGTGTCGTTCTTGAAGAAGCGGCGGGCCGCGGCGCGGGTGTCGGAGAAGCCGAAACCGTCCGCGCCGAGCGAGGCGAACTGATGCGGCAGGAACTGCCGGATCTGGTCCGGGACGGCCTTCATGTAGTCCGAGACCGCCACGACAGGGCCCTGCGCATCGGCCAGTTGCTGGGCCACAAACGGGATCCGGGCCGTCTCGCCGGGGTTCAGGAAGGCTTCCTCCTCGGCCGCCAGGCCGTCGCGGCGGAGCTCGTTCCAGGACGTCACGGACCAGACGTCGGCAGAGACGCCCCAGTCCTCAGCCAGGATCCGCTGGGCCTCCAGCGCCCACGGCACCGAAACGCCCGAGGCCAGGATCTGGCTCTTCGGACCCCCAGTGCCCGACGCCGACACCCGGTAGATGCCTTTCAGCACACCGTTGACGTCGAGGTTCTCTGGCTCGTTGGGCTGGGTGATGGG
Source organism: Arthrobacter sp. Leaf337 (assembly GCF_001423745.1). Lineage (GTDB taxonomy): Bacteria > Actinomycetota > Actinomycetes > Actinomycetales > Micrococcaceae > Arthrobacter. Next base: position 648 of record NZ_LMPC01000031.1, on the reverse strand, counting down.
TTCGTTGTAGACGGTGATGTAGTACATCAGGTTTTTATCGGACGCGGCTCCGGTTCCTTCGCCGCTTGCAGCCTCAGGTCCGTACATGCGCTCGATGCCGTCGCGGACGATGTGGCCCATTTCGTAGCCGTAGGCGGGGTCGTAGGTGACCACTGCCGGGTTGGTGGCGGCGAGGNAGATGGGTTCGTTGTAGACGGTGATGTAGTACATCAGGTTCCGGTTAGTCGAATCAGGTCCGTACATGCGCTCGATGCCGTCGCGGACGATGTGGCCCATTTCGTAGCCGTAGGCGGGGTCGTAGGTGACCACTGCCGGGTTGGTGGCGGCGAGGATGGGGGAGTGCCCGTCGGCGTGCTGCAGTCCTTCACCGGTGAGGGTGGTCCGGCCTGCGGTGGCGCCGATGATGAAGCCGCGGGTCATTTGGTCCGCGGCTGCCCAGAAGGCGTCGCCGGTGCGCTGGAAGCCGAACATGGAGTAGAACACGTAGACCGGGATCAGCGGCACTCCGTGGGTGGCGTAGGCGGTGCCGGCGGCGGTGAAGGCGGCGACGGCGCCGGCTTCGTTGATGCCGGGGTGGATCAGCTGGCCCTGGGCGGATTCCTTGTAGGCCAGGACCAGGTCCCGGTCCACGGACAGGTAGTTCTGGCC
>NZ_LMPC01000030.1 GCF_001423745.1 Arthrobacter sp. Leaf337 | reverse complement strand
GATGGTACTGCACCCGGGAGGGTGTGGGAGAGTAGGTCACCGCCGGAACACCATTCAGGTCGAGAGCCCCAACCACACGGTTGGGGCTCTCCCSCATTTAAACCACCCCTAACACCACACCCCCTCGCGGGTCCTGGCCCCTTTCGCAGGACCCTCCCGCCACCGGCAAAACCGGCCAGGCACCCACGCCAGCCACCGCCGTCGAACCTCCCCCCAAGTGCGAGAGCGACGGGGAAAAACCCGCAGGAAGTGAGAGAGCGTCGCCGTGGTGAGTGCGAAAGGTGAGAGAGCGTTCCGTCCCCGTCCCTGCGGGAGCTGCGCGGCCGTCCGCTGATGGCGAAATACGGGGTCAAAAGGCCTCAAAACCGGTGATTTACCTCAAAAAATGGCGGAAACACGCGGAATTTGCGGACCTGACCGCGGCAAGCTGGTAAGTTTTCGAACAGTGGCTTGTGCGCATGCCGCGTTCAGGCTCCAGAAATCATGACCGTCCAGGAGGACATCAATGGCTAAGAACCGTAGTGAACTTGTTTCAGAGGTAGCAGGCAAGGCCGGCACCAGCCAGGCAGCCGTCAACTCCGTGCTCGATGCACTGTTCGAGGTTTTCGAGACCTCTGTCGCCGCGGGCGAGAAGATCACCATCCCGGGCTGGCTCGCAGTTGAGCGCACCGACCGTGCAGCTCGCACCGGCCGCAACCCGCAGACCGGCGAGACCATCCAGATCGCCGCTGGCCACAGCGTCAAGCTGACCGCTGGCTCCAAGCTGAAGGCTGCTGTCTCCAAGAAGTAGCATCCGGCGTCCAACGCTTGAAAGGGAGCGGCAACCTGAGGGTTGCCGCTCCCTTTGCGTTAATTGGCGAAACCGGCCGATTCGCGGCGCAGGCACCCGTAGCGGACAATGGATAGGTGCCCTCAGCAGCAAAATCCCGCCCCACCGTTCCGCAGCCTTCCCCCACTCCGGGAAAGACTGGGGCATCCGGCAGCGTAACGGGCATTTCGCGGGCATGGCAGTTCGCTGGCCTTGCCGCACTTTTCCTGGGACTTGGGGTGGCCCTCCTGTTCTCCGGGGCAGCCGCCGCACGCGAGGTGTCGGATCCAGGGGCACTGATCCGCTGGGGACTGCCCGTCAGCAAAGCCATCCACAACGTCTCGCTGGCCACAGTGATCGGCGGCCTGATTTTCGCCGTGGGCATCCTGCCCCGCAACGCCAACGGATCCCGGTCCAAGGACACTGCCACACCTGAGCATCCGGCGTTCTCCCGTGCCTTGGCCGTGGCTGCTGCTGCAGGCGCTGCGTGGACGCTGTCAGCGATTGCAGTGCTGGTGCTGACCTATGCGGATGTGGCCGGCCAGTCCCTCTCCGGGGATGCCGAGTTCACCCGCGCGCTGGTCTACTTCATGACGGACATTGAGACCGGCCGGGCCTGGCTCGCCGTCACCATCGTTGCCGCAATAGTGACCACGGCATTGTTCGGAGTCAGGTCTCTGACGGGCCTGGCCCTCACGCTGGTGTTGTCGCTGGTGGGCATGGTGCCCATCGCCCTCATCGGCCACTCCTCAAGCTCAAGCGACCACGAGGGCGCCATCAACTCGCTGGCCCTGCACCTTGTGGGCGTATCGGCGTGGGTGGGCGGCATCATCATGCTGGCTGTCCTGTCCGGCATCCTGACGGGGGCCAACGCCAACGCGGGCGCCAAAGCAGCCGGCAAGGCGGACATCACCGAGTCCACGCTCCGCCGCTTCTCCTCCTTGGCCGGATTCGCCTTTGTCCTGGTATTCGCCTCCGGCGTCATCAACGCGAGCATCCGGATCACCAACTGGCACGACCTTTTCGGATCTGCCTACGGGCAAATGGTGCTTGCCAAGGCCGTCGCCACGCTGATGCTCGGCGGCATCGGCCTCATGCACCGCCAGTGGGTCATCCCGCAGCTGAACCGCAAGGGCGGCGCCCTCTCCTCCCGGCGGGTGCTCTGGCAGCTGGTGATCGCAGAAGTGCTGATCATGGGCGCCACCTCAGGCATCGCCGTCGCCCTTGGCCGTTCCGCCCCGCCGCAGCCGACCACCTTCGCTCCTGACGCCTCGCCGGCTTTCATCCTCTCCGGCTACGAACTGCCGCCTGAGCTGACCCCGGAACGCTGGCTGACAGAGTGGCGTCTGGACTGGCTCTGGATCGCCGTCGCTGCCTTCGGCCTGGTCTCGTATTTCCTCGGCGTGGCAAAGGTCCTTCGCCGGGGCGACAAATGGTCCTGGTTCCGGAGCATCAACTGGGTGATCGGGCTGGTGGTGCTCACCTACGTCACTTCCGGACCGCCGTCGGTCTACGGCCGGGTGCTGTTCTCCGCGCACATGGTGGACCATATGGCGCTGACCATGGTGGCGCCGATCTTCCTGGTGCTTGGCGCGCCCGTGACGCTCGCACTGCGCGCCCTGCCGGCGCGCGGAGACGGCTCGCGGGGCCTGCGTGAATGGCTGCTGCTGTTTGTGCACTCCAAGTTCTCCGAGCTGGTCACGCACCCGCTCTTCGCCGCGGCCAACTTTGCCGGTTCCATCGTGCTTTTCTACTATTCGGATGCGTTCGGCTACGCCATGCGCGACCACGTGGGCCACGAACTCATGAACCTGCACTTCGCCCTTACCGGCTACATCTTCGTCCTGACCATGATCGGCACGGACCCGCTGCCCCGCCGCGCGCCGTATCCCATGCGTCTGTTGCTGCTGCTGGCCACCATGGGCTTCCACGCCTTCTTCGGCGTCGCGATCATGGGCGGCACCAACCTGCTGGCCGCGGACTACTTCGGCAACCTGGGCCGGGCCTGGGGACCCTCCGCGCTGCTGGACCAGCAGATGGGCGGCGCTGTGGCCTGGGGCATCGGCGAAGTACCCACGCTCCTGGTGGCCATCGGCGTCGCCATCATGTGGTCCCGTTCGGATGCACGGGAGTCCAAACGGACCGACCGCGCGGCCGACAGGAATAACGACGCCGATCTCACTGCTTACAACGATATGTTTGCCAAATTGGCTGAACGCGACGCCAAGCTGGCTGAACGCAACTCAAAGCTGGAAGGACGCTGATGAGCGAAACCGTACGCACCCACCTCCGGGTCCGCGCCTCCGAACTGGTGGGCCGTAACTGGCTGAACACCGGCGGGAAATCCCTGGACCTGGAAGCCCTGCGCGGCAAGATCGTGCTCCTGGACTTCTGGACCTTCTGCTGCATCAACTGCCTGCACGTGCTCGATGAGCTGCGCCCGCTGGAAGAGAAGTACTCCGACGTCCTGGTGACGGTGGGCGTTCACTCGCCGAAGTTCGAGCACGAGGCCGACCCCGTCGCCCTCGCCGCCGCCGTGGAGCGCTACGAGATCCACCACCCCGTCCTGGACGACCCCGAGCTGGAGACCTGGAAGGCCTACACGGCCCGCGCCTGGCCCACCCTGGTGGTCATCGACCCCGAGGGCTACATCGTGGCGCACCTGTCCGGCGAAGGCCACGCTGACGGCCTGTCCGTCCTGATCCCGGAACTCATCGCCCAGCACGAGGCCAAGGGAACCCTGCACCGCGGCAACGGCCCGTACGTTGCCCCGGAGCCGACGTCGGGCACGTTGCGCTTCCCGGGCAAGGCCCTCTTCCTCCCGGCCGGCCGCGGCACCCGCTCCAACGGGGCGTCCGACGGCGGGACGTCCGACGGCGCCGCGCCCGACGCCGGCTCCTGGCTCGTCACGGACACTGGCCACCACCGCCTGGTGGAGCTGGACACGGACTTCCACACGGTGCTGCGCACCTACGGTTCCGGAACGAAGGGCTACGCCGACGGCCCCGGCGCCGACGTCGACTCCGTCAAGGCCACCGCACAGTTCAACGAACCGCAGGGCCTTGTCCTGCTGCCGGAAGACGTGGCAGCGAAGACCGGCTACGACGTCGTGATTGCCGACTCCGTCAACCACCGCCTGCGCGGGCTGTCCCTCGCGGACGGAACCGTCACCACGCTCGCCGGCAGCGGCGTGCAGCGCCTCCTGGAGACGGGGCCGGCGCGGGTGGACGAGGACGCGGCAGGCTTCACCGGACGACTGAGCGACCATCCCCTGGACGTCGCGCTGAGCTCGCCCTGGGACGTGGTGTGGTCCGCCAAGCTCGACGCCGTGGTGGTGGCCATGGCCGGCGTCCACCAGATCTTCAGCTTCGACCCGGTCTCCGGTGCCGTGTCCATCCTGGCCGGAAACGGGCTCGAAGGCCTGCTTGACGGTCCCGCCCACGAAGCCTGGTTCGCGCAGTCGTCCGGCCTGGCCGAGGACTCCGACGGCAACATCTGGGTGGCTGACTCGGAAACCTCCGCGCTCCGCAAACTGGTAATCGACGACGACGGTACAGTCACCGTGGAATCCGCCGTCGGCAAGGGCCTGTTCGACTTCGGCTTCCGTGACGGGCCGGCCGCCGACGCACGGCTGCAGCACCCGCTCGGCGTCACGGTGCTGCCGGACGGCTCAGTGGCCATCGCCGACACGTACAACGGTGCCGTGCGCCGCTACGATCCGGCCACCGGTACCGTGTCGACGCTCGCCCGCGGGCTCTCCGAGCCGTCCGACGTGATTGTGGACCACACGCACACGGCCGGCTCCGAGCCGCTGCTGGTGGTGGTGGAAGCCAACAAGCACCAGCTGATCTACGTGCCCATCCCCAAGGAAGCGCAGCAGGTGGACGAGGGTGCGGTGCAGACCCACCGGCCCAAGAGCCCCGTAGCCCCAGGAACGCTGGAACTGACCGTGCGCTTCACGGCGCCCACCGGGCAGAAGCTGGACGACCGCTGGGGCGACCCCACGCAGCTGAAGATCTCCTCCACCCCGCCCGAGCTGCTGGTTGCGGGCGGCGGGACATCAGTGGGCCTGCAGCGGACGCTGGAGCTCTCATCCCACGTTCCGGAGGGCGTCCTGCACATCACTGCCCGCGCTGCCGCTTGCGACGGCCCGGAAACGGCCGACGGCGAGATCCCCGACCACGCTGCTTGCCACCTGTACCAGCAGGACTGGGGCATCCCGGTGGTGCTGCAGGCCGACGGCGACACCGAGCTGGTCCTGGACCTCCGCGGCATGGACTGAGGTCCTACCCAAAGCACTACTGAAGGCTGCGGCCCGTGACCAAGCGTCACGCGCCGCAGCCTTTTGGCGTCCACGGGCAATTGGTCGCCGCGATTCCGGGACGAAACCGGCACGGGACGGAGGCGCCGGCCGCAAGAGCTTGCACGGGGTGACGCCGGATGTGGGCGGCGGAGATTTCCACATAACCTTGCCCGCGGATGCTTGGTGACTCCGGCCTTGTGCAGGATGGCGGCATGGATGTGGAGACAGCGCTGGCCGCTTGCGGGGGAGCGGCGCGGCGGCCCGTACTCGCCCGGCTCGGCGTTGACGATGCTGCACTGCGTCGGGCCGTGAGGGCTGGCGTGCGACAGCCTGCCCGCGGGCTCTATGCGCTCCAGACGGCCAACCCGGACACCGTGGGCCTGCTCCTGCGCCGCCAGCTCCTTACCTGTATCAGTGCCGCGCCCTTCTATGGTCTGTGGGTGCTGGACTCGTCAGGCCCGGCCCATGTGTATCACCGACGGGGCGATGCGTTCGACGGAGATGTGCCGCACGGCGGCCTGCTGCTGCCACCACACGCCAACATGCCTGTAGCGTCCCTTGGAGACGTCCTGATCCATGCCTTACGGTGTTTGCCGCTGCGGGAGTCGCTGATCATGGTCGAATGTGCCGTGGGGCGGGGAGACATGACGGTGGAGTTCCTGCGGCACAGGCTGCCAGGGCGCAGGAACGGGCGTGCCCGCGAGGTCCTGCAGTGGGTGGACCGCGGAGCGGACTCGATGTTGGAAACCCTGGCAAGGACGTGCTTCCGGCAGGCCGGGATCCAAGTCGAAGCCCAGGTCTATATCGACGGCGTCGGTTACGTGGACCTGTTGCTGGAAGGCTGGCTGGTGATCGAGTTGGATGGGCGCCAGCACGGCGAATGGACCCAGGTGAAAAAGGACCAGCGCCGAAACAACCGGTCTGTGGTGCAGGGCTACACAGTGCTTCGTTACTACTACGCGGACGTGGTCCACAGCCCGGGGCGAATGCTGGCCGAAGTTCTCGCCGTTCTTGCCGGGCGCCCTGGCGGCCGGCTCTGAGCTGCAGTCACTGGACGCATGCTTTTGAGCCGCTAAGGGATGAAGTTCCGCTGGATTTAGGGCAAGTATGCTGGGCGGCGGCGTGAAAGTCTGCATGGCGTGACGCACACACTGCGACAGAGCACGGCATCAGCCCGGCAGCCGCCGGGAGCCTAGTAGCTGAGGAGCGGGGTGACCCTGATGGTGTCGCCGTCGACGTCCAGACGGGTGGTGAAGCTGAAGTCGTGCTCGACGTCGAGGTCGGTCACGGCGCCGGTGAACAGGTCGGTCTGCTGCGCCTTCAACCGGGCTTTCCCGTCCAGCGGGGCCACCACCCAGCGGCCGCCGAAGGGTTCGATGGATACCTTCGGGTACTCGCTGATGCTCCAGTTGATGGTTCCCAGCGTGACCCGGTTGAACGTGGCGTGGTAGAACGGGCAGTCCGGCTGCAGCTTCTGCTCCTTAACGGCCTCCGCGGCGCAGGTGTCCAGGAATTCCTTGACCTTCGCGCCCACTGCGTCCTTCAGCGCGGAGGTTGCCTGGGTCAGGAGGCTCAGCGGCGCCGTGGGTACGTCCCGTCCGGACACCGTGGCGTGGCTGGCCGGAGCCGAGAAGTATTCACCGTTCAGGCTGGCCTCGTACTCGCCGGGATAAAAGACGGCGAAGGAATTGCGGCCGTTAGGCATGTTCACCGGAATACCGTTGAGGGTGGCCTGGTTGGAGTTGACCACCGTGACTTCCAGAACGGGCAATGTGGCCGGCACGAATGCCCACTTGTTGAAGAAGAGCCATTCGGTGCCGGTTCGCTCCAGCAGGAACTCGGTGCTGAGCCGGCTGCCGTCAATGGTGTATTCCATCGGAACCATGACCTGGTTCCCCGTGCGGTCCTGCGTCTCGCCGAACTTCACGTTCGTCACCCGGGAAGCGGCCGTCTGCAGCGCTGTTCCGTCCAGCATGGCGGCGTCGCTTTCCGGAACGGAGGCACGCAGGAGGCCCAGCGCTTTTTCGCCTTCGCCCTTCTGCAGTGCGTCCAAATATTCACGTACGGGCTGCTCGGGACTCGCTACCGAGGCGTTGACCAGATTCACCGCAACAACGGCTCCGGCGATGGCAAGCATCAGGCCCAGCAGCCACCCGGCTGCGATCCTCACCAACGCTTGACTCATCTGCACGCACCTTACGTTACCGGTAAGGCACGGGAAAGCAGGTGATGAGGCCTCCCCGCATGACGCTGCAGAGCGGCTGTCAGACAGTCCGACGGCGGCTGGCTGGCTCCCGCTGGGGCCCCTGCAGGCACCCCTGCGGAGGTGCTAGCGGCGGCGCCTCGAGGAGGTGCCGAAGACGCCCCGCAGCAACTCCCGGCCCAGCTGCGTACCGAGCGAACGGGCCATGCTCTTGAGACCGCCGCCGAGTGCGCCACCCAGGGCTCCGGCGAGGTCGCCCATCATTCCACCGCCTTGTTCCTGCTGTGCCGGGGGTGCCTGGCGCTCGCTGCTGCGGGGTCGTTCGGGTGCCGGGGCAGGCCTGCTGCTGGGGCGGCCGAGGATTTCCTCCTCGATGCGGCGGGCATCGGCGTCGACCGCTGCCTGGTCCATTCCCGGAACAGGGCTGCCGGGAACAAAGACGTCCCTGGCCGGAGTGGGCGGCTGGCCGGGGGCAGCCGCGCCGGTGGACGCAGCCTTCGTTCCGGAGATCTTCTCGTAAGCGGACACGTTGTCCACGGCTGTGCCGTATTTGACGAGCAGTGCGGACCCGGCCACGCTGCTCTTGACCAGCTCCTCCGTGCTGGGGCCCATGACCGATTCCGGTGCCCGTAGCCGGGTCAAGGCCACCGGGGTGGGAGCGCCCTTCTCGTTCATCACTGTCACGACGGCTTCGCCGATGCCGGCCGAGGTGAGTGTTTCTTCGAGGTCGTAGTCACTCACCGGGAACGTGGACACGGTGGCTTTCAGGGCCTTGGCGTCTTCCGGGGTGAATGCGCGGAGGGCGTGCTGGATGCGGTTGGCCAGCTGCCCCAGGACATCAGCCGGAACGTCCTTCGGCGTCTGGGTGACGAAGAAGATTCCCACGCCCTTGGACCGGATGAGCCGGACGGTGGTGGTGATGGCCTCCAGGAACGCTTTGGACGCGTCGTTGAACAGCAGGTGGGCTTCGTCGAGGAAGAAGACGAGTTTGGGTTTGTCCAGGTCTCCGGCTTCGGGAAGGTCCTCGAAGAGGTCCGCGAGCAACCACATGAGGAAGGTGGAGAACACCATGGGCTTGGTCTGCAGCGTGGGCAGTTCCAGGCAGGTGACGACGCCGCGTCCGTCCGGGGCTGTGCGCAGCAGCTCGGCGGTGTCGAATTCGGGCTCACCAAAGAAAGCCTCCATGCCCTGGGCCTCGAGGGTCACCAGTTCGCGGAGGATGACGCCGGCGGTCGCCTTGGAAAGGCCGCCCAGCGCTTCAAGTTCGTCCTTGCCCTCGTCCGAAGTGAGGAACTGGATGACCGCCCGGAGGTCCTTCAGGTCGATCAGTTCCAGGTTGTTCTTGTCCGCAAAGTGGAAGACCAGCTGCAGGCTGGATTCCTGGGTGTCGTTGAGTTCCAGGATGCGGGAAAGCAGGATCGGGCCGAAGGAAGTGATGGTGGCCCGGACCGGGATGCCGTTGCCGTCACCGCCGAGCGCCAGGAACTCCACCGGAAAAGTCTTGCCCGCCCAGGCCTGGCCTATGCCGTCCGTGCGGGCCTTCAGTTTCTCGCTGCCCGCTGCGGCGGTTGCGAGGCCCGAGAGATCACCTTTGATATCGGCAAGGAACACGGGTACGCCGGCGTTGGAGAGCTGCTCCGCCATCATGTGGAGCGTGACGGTCTTGCCGGTGCCCGTTGCGCCTGCCACCAGGCCGTGCCGGTTCATCATGGAAAGCGGCAGCCGGACGGGGGCATCCATGTGGACTTCACCGTCCACAATCGCGGCTCCCAGCTCGATGGTGGCGCCCTCCAGGGTGTAGCCCTTCTGGATGGTGGCGACTTTATCTGCAGTGGATTTGATGGCCATGCCGACAGCTTAGCCGCGCGGCTCCAAATCTTTGCTGAATGCCAAGAACTTGATGGTTTCGGGATCGGCCGCCAGGTCGAACAGCGGCTCATACCCGGAGTTGAGGTAGAGGTGTTTCGCCTCGGGCTGCCGTGGTCCCGTGGTCAGGTACACCCGGCTGTAGCCACGGCGGGCGGCGAGGGCTTCAAGCTCGGACAGCACAAACCGGGCCAGTCCGCGGCGGCGGTGGGCCGAGTGTGTCCAGATCCGTTTGAGCTCCGCAGTGTCCGGCCCGTGCCGCCGGAACGCTCCGCCGGCTACGGATTCGCCGTTTTCCTGGACGATCAGCAGGGCACCGCCCGGCGCGGTGAATTCCGCCGCAGGGTAACGGTTGAGTTCTTCGGCGGCCGCTCCCCGGCCGAACAGGTTCCCGTAGCGGGTGTCGTACTCGTGGGCGAGCTCGTCCAGCAGCGGCCGTACCCGGGCGTCGTGCATGGGCAGGCTGAGCACCGTCAGTTCGGACGCCTGCAAAGACGCCGGCGGCTCGGTTAGTTGTTCCATGGCTGAGCCTTTCCCGATACGGCCGGTACAGCCGATGCTTCATCTTCCGCCAGCACGCTAAGGATCCGCCGCGCCAGTGCATCATTCTCACGGAACGGCGCAGCGTTGGTTCCGGGGCGGGCAAAGGCGCCGGCGCCCCAGCCGGAGGTGTTGGGCCCGACGGCGAACAACCTGCGGTTCGGTTCGCCCACCGGGCTGACGAGCTCGCTGGCCGCGGACACCAGCAGCCGGCCGGTTGCATGGAGCCCGTCGGCGGTGAGGACCGTCTGCTCGCTGCCGAATCCGGAGCCGTGCAGGTACCGCAGCAGTGGATTCGCGGAGCCTGCCACTGCCGGGGCGGGCAGCCTAGCCTCGATCAGGGCCTTGGCGGATATCCGCACCCCGCCCCTGACGGACACGGCCACAAACTGCCCCGAGGCCTCATCGGCGCCGACTTCCAGCCCCGGCCCGAGGAACTGCAGCAGCCCGGCCCGGTGGAGTGCCAGCAGCTCCCGCAGCCGCTGTGGCGGAGGGCCGGAGTCCACGAAACTGAAGAATCCGTGCCACCAGCCGTGTACTTCCCGCTGTGACCGCGCGTTCAACCGTTCGGGCGGCACCAGCCGGCCCAGGTCCATGTAGACCTTGAGCAGGGCGATGAACAGCGCCAGCGTCTCCGAGTGGTCAGGGCTGGTGCGCAGCCGGAGGTCGTGCTCGATGTAGGCTGCCACGGCCTCCTGTACGTCATGGCGGCCAGCGAAGTCACGTCCGGCGAGCGGCTGGTCCAGCTTCTCGAAGTCCAGGTGGAACTCCGTGTCCGGCACCGACTCGAGCACCAGCCGCTTGCGTTCGGGGCTGTACCAGTCCAGTGCGGCGAAACGGACCGAAAATTCGTCCCAGCCGATGACCACGCGTTCCGGGTAGCCCGTGAAGAGCTCCCGGTAGTAGCCGTAGCCCGCGTCCTTGGCGATCAACGGCCAGAGGTGCGCGCGGAAATCCAGCTCCCCGTGCTGCGCCAGCAATTCCTGCACGGCGGCGGCGGTAAAGAACTGTGGGGCATCTGCCGGCTCGCCGCGGAGGGCCGAGGAAATCTTGGAATGGTACGGAACCCCGCGCCGCGAACCCGCCCAAAGCCGCGGCTCCGCGCCGGATGCAACGTACGCCAGACCGCCGTCGGGCGTTTCCTCGAACCGGCCGCCCCGGTTTTCGGTCAGCAGGACCACCAGGTCCACGAACGCCAGCCCCATGCCCGAGACGATCACGTCCTGGCCGGGGGCCAGCGCTGAATAGTCGACGTCGGTGGTGTAGCTGGGTGCGGCGTGGAACCCGCCGTGCCGGGCCGCGAAGCCGGCGAAACCCGCGGACGCATCGTCCGGCAGTGAATCGGTGTGGCCAAGGGCGGAAACCACGACGTCGGCGTCAACAGTCCCGCCGCCGGCGAGCCTGACACGGTACGCGCCGGTGCCGTCGTCGCCGTCGGAATCGATCCGTACCGCAGTGTCCCGGTGGACAGTGACTGCGACGTCGGGGCCCAGCGCGGAAACCGCCCGGCGGAAGAACCACTCAAGGTAGACGCTCTGCAGCTGGCGCGTGGGAAACGTGGCGCCGGTCAGGACGCGCAGCTGGCGTTGAAGTTCCGCGGGGAGCGGGGGAACGTCGGTGATGCTGCCGTCCAGGACGCCGGCAGCCCACCCGTCGAGTCCGGGGCCGTCGGCGGCGGGACCCTCGCACGTTACGGAGGCATCGGTGAACATGGTGATGTCCGCTGCCGCGGAGTTGAGCAGCAGGCCGGGGTGCTGGTCATAGCGCCAGATCCGGCCGGAGCCGGGAACGTGGGGCTCGATGACATGGACGGCCAGCGGGCGGGCAAACAGCTCCGGCCGGTTGGCCGCGAGGCGTTCCAGGACGCCGGCCGTCCGGGGACCGCCGCCCACAAAGGCCACGGTAGGGATGTTCGCTGGCACGGCTGGGCTCCTGTTCAGGCGGGGTGGTCCGGGACCGGGGTTTTCGCCTCATGCTAGGCAGCCCGGCAGACCGCGGTCGAGGCTCGGGTCATGGCCGTTCACGCCGCGTAACAGCGCGTAAATCCGTGCAAGAAAACGACTCATGACGCCGTGAGAACCTCCGTGAAGCAATGCAACATGCCGCCTTGCTGCCGCTTTCCGGCGTCCCTAGATTTGCAGCAATCCGAACGCGATAAACCAATCCAGCAAGACAAGAAGCGAGGTGGCGCATGAGTTCAACAGCAACCCGGGCAGCGCAGTCCGCAGCAGGGCCGGCGTCCGCCGGACCTGACGCAGGTGTTTCCAATCCCGGCCCGTCCGCGGAGCCGGGCGGACCCCAGGGACCCGAGAACCCGCAGTCCCGCGGACCCGCCACCGACTACGCCGACTACCGGCTGGTCCCGTCCCGCCACCCGTGGCGCTGGGTGGGCACTGCAGTAGTGGCGCTCGGCGTGGCCGCGGTGGCGTGGTCCCTGGCCACGAACCCGCGCTGGGAATGGGGGGTGGTGGCGCAGTGGTTCACCGCGCAGTCGGTGGTGAACGGGCTGGTGGAGACGCTCAAGCTCACCGCCATCTCCGGCGCCCTCGGGTTCGTCCTGGGCTTCATCCTCGCCCTGATGCGCCTTTCCGCCTCGCCGCTGCTGGTCTCGGTGTCCTGGACCTTCTCCTGGATCTTCCGCTCCACCCCGCTCCTGGTGCAGATGCTCCTTTGGTACAACCTGGGCTACCTCTACGAGAAGATCAGCCTGGGCATTCCCTTCACGGACGTCCGCTTCTTCGAAGTCCAGACCACCACCCTGATCAGCCAGTTCGCGGCTGCAGTCCTGGGCTTGACGCTGAACCAGGCGGCCTACTCTGCGGAGATCATCCGCGGCGGCATCCTCTCGGTGGACCAGGGCCAGCTGGAAGCAGCAGCCGCCCTCGGCATTCCGGCCTGGCGCCGCTCCACCAGGATCGTCCTGCCGCAGGCCATGCGGGCCATCCTGCCCACCGCCTTCAACGAGATCATCGGCCTGGTCAAGGGCACCTCCATCGTTTACGTCCTGGCGTACTCGGAGCTGTTCTACACCGTGCAGGTCATCTACAACCGCACCCAGCAGGTGTTGCCGCTGCTCCTCGTGGCCACGCTCTGGTACGTGGTGATCACCTCGGTGCTCAGCGTTTTCCAGTACTACATCGAACGGCACTATTCGAAGGGCGCTGTGCGGACCCTCCCGCTGACGCCGCTCCAGAAGGCCCGCAGGTTCTTCGCAACCCACGCCGCCGCTTCCGACAACCGAGCAAGGAGCACCCGATGAGCACCGCCGTCGCTGCACCAGAACATCCAACGGCACCCGCAGCAACACGCGGGCTCGTGGAAATCACCAAGGTCCGGAAATCCTTCGGTGCCACTGAAGTCCTCAAGGGCATCACGCTGACCGTTGAACCGGGCGGAGTGGCCGTCATCGTGGGCCCGTCCGGGTCCGGCAAGTCCACCCTGCTGCGCACCATCAACCACCTGGAAAAAGTGGACGGCGGCTTCATCGCCATCGACGGCGAACTGGTGGGCTACGAGGTCCGCGGAAAGCGGCTCCATGAACTGCGCGAGAAGGACATCCTTAAGCAGCGCACCGAAATCGGCATGGTGTTCCAGAACTTCAACCTGTTCCCGCACCTCACTGCGCTGGAAAATGTCACCGAGGCGCCCGTGGTGGCACCGCGTTCCGGCAAGCCGCGCCTCACCAAGGCCGAAGCCCGTGAACGAGGACTGGAACTGTTGGACAGGGTTGGCCTCAAAGACCGCGCCGGCGCCTATCCGCGCCAGCTGTCCGGCGGCCAGCAGCAGCGTGTGGCCATCGCCAGGGCCCTTGCACTGGACCCGAAGATCCTCCTGTTCGATGAGCCCACCTCCGCACTGGACCCCGAACTCGTCAACGAAGTCCTGGATGTCATCCGCGAGCTTGCCACATCCGGCACAACGCTGATCATCGTCACCCACGAAATGGGGTTCGCCCGCGACGTGGCGGACACCGTGGTCTTTATGGACCAGGGGCAGATCGTGGAACAGGGCGCACCCCAGGACATCTTCACCAACCCGCAGGAAGAACGCACCCGGAGTTTCTTCTCCAAGGTGATCGAACCCGCTTTCAACATCTAAAGGACCTCCCCATGGCACTCTCCACCTTCCGGCACAACAGCAGCGGCCGAACGCGCACGCTGGCGGCGCTTCCCGCCGTCGTCCTCCTCGGGACCCTGTCCGGCACCCTGGCGCTGAGCGGCTGCGCTGATCCGGGCGCGGCGGCCTCGGGACAGCAGCCGGCGACGACGGCGGCTCGCAACGGCGTCGTCTACAACACGTCACCGGACCAGCAGCGGATCCGGGCGGAGAAGGACGCGGCGCTCGCCGCCAAGGTCCCCGAGTTCATCGGCAAGGACGGCAAGCTCACCGTGGCCACCACGGCCGGGTCCATCCCGCTGTCCTTCCACGCCACGGACGACAAGACGCCCATCGGTTCCGAACTGGACATCGCCCAACTCGTGGCGGACAAGCTGGGACTCGAGCTCGACATCCAGGTCACGTCCTGGGAGAACTGGCCGCTGAAGACCCAGTCCGGCGACTTCGAGGCAGTGTTCTCCAACGTGGGCATCAACGCCGCCCGCGTGAAGCTGTTCGACTTCGCCAGCTACCGGGCCGCCTACATGGGCTTCGAGGCCAAGAAGAGCTCCAGCTATGACATCAAGGGCGCGGACGACATCTCCGGCCTGAAGGTCTCGGTGGGTTCCGGCACCAACCAGGAAAAGATCCTGCTGGCGTGGAACAAGGAACTGGAGGGCAAGGGCAAGGCGCCGGCGGTGCTGCAGTACTACTCCTCCGACGCCGACACCATCCTGGCGCTGTCCTCGGGCCGCACCGACCTGAACATCGCGCCCTACCCGTCCACGGCGTACCGCGAAAACACCCGGGACGACCTGAAGATCGTGGGCAAGGTCAACGCCGGCTGGCCGTCCGAAACCCTGGTGGCCGCCACATCGCTCAAGGGCAACGGGCTGGCCCCGGTCATCACCGAGGCGCTGAACTCCGCCATCAAGGACGGATCCTACGGCAAGGTCCTGGAACGCTGGGGCCTGTCCGAGGAAGCATTGCCGGAGTCCAAGACGGTCACTGAAGCCAACTTCGGGACCCCCCAGGCAGGGAAAACACAGTGAAGTTCCAGGTCCTCGACATCATCCCGCACCTGAAGAACCCGGTCACAGGGGCGATCGTCTCCACGGCTGACCGGCTCAACCAGGTGGTCCGGACCGCGCAGCGCGCCGAGGAGTTGGGCTACGACAGCTTCTCGGTGGGGGAGCGGCACGCCGGGGAGTTCATCTCGTCGTCGCCCACCACCGTGCTGGCCGCCGTCGCCGCTGTTACCAGCCGGATCCGGCTGCAAAGCGGGGTGACCGTCCTCCCCGTCCTTGACCCCGTGCGCGTTGCGGAGGACTACGCCACGATCGACCAGCTGAGCCGGGGACGGTTGGAACTGGTGATCGGCAAAGGCAACGAAGTGCTGCAGTACCCGCTTTTCGGCCTGGACCTTGACGACCAGTGGGACCTTCTGGCCGAAAAATACGGGCTGCTCCGCCGGCTGTGGACCGAGGAAAACGTCACGTGGTCCGGAACATTCCGGTCCGCGCTGACAGAACCGACCACCACCACGCCCCGGCCGTTCGCCGGCGCGCCCCGGGTGTGGCACGGCTCCGCCACCACCCTGACCTCCGCGGCGCTCGCGGCAAAGTGGGGCGATCCGCTGTTCACCGCCAATGCCATCCAGCCGCGGGAAAACTACCAGGTGCTGATCGATCACTACCGCGAAGAGTACGAACGCCACGGGCACGATCCGCGGCACCAGTTCCTCGGATCGGACAGCGGCGCCGGCGGCGTGTTCATAGCGGACACCACGCAGGAGGCCAAGAGGCAGTTCGGCCCTGTGTACGAGGCACTGACCGCCGGCCGGAATGTGCCGGGGAACAATTCGCCGTTCCGCGACATCGACCATGCGGTCGCGGAAGGGCCCGCCCTGGTGGGCAGCCCGGAGCAGGTGGTGGACAAGATCCTCAGCTACCACCGGCTGTACGGCCACGACCTCCAGTCCATCTCGCTGCCCACCACGCTGCCGTTTGAGCAGCAGCTGGAGATCCTGGAACGGTTTGCACTCGAGGTCATCCCCAAAGTCCGGGCGGCCGCGCCCACGCGCCTGTGGGAAGCGCCGGATCCATTCGGCGGCCGTCCGGAGTCTGCCGGGGCCACCGAACCGGACGCCGCCGCCACCGTCGCCGCCGACCACGACAACTACAGGAGCGATCATGCCCACGTATACGCACACTGAAACTTCGTTCGCCACGGCCTGGGCCGAGTGGCACGCCGCCCATGAGCGGCACCGCGCCGACCCCCACGGCTTCCTGGCCGTCACGCACCTGCACTGGCTCGGGGAGGAACCCGCGCGGCTTGACGGCGTTCCCGGCACCTGGAATGTGGAGAACGACGCCGTCCGCCTGGTCTTGGCGGATGGCGAGACCCTGCAACAGGACGGCAGGGAACTAAACGCCGACGGCGGCGCCACCGTGCTGTTTGGGCCCATCGCCGAACGTGGCGGGGTCAACCTCGCGGCGGGGGACACCGTCGTCGAGCTCGCCAAGCGTGGCGGTGAATACATCGTCCGGCCGCGCCACCCGGAGAACCCGCTGCTCCGGGAGTACACCGGTACGCCTGCGTACGCACCGGACCCGGCATTCGCCGTGGACGGAACATTCGTTCCGTTCGACGAACCGCGCCCCACCACGGTGGGGGCTGCCGTCGAGGGCATCCAGCATGTGTACGAAGCACCCGGCCAGGTCCGGTTCCGGCTGGGCGGGAAGGACGTGACGCTGACGGCGTTCAACGGCCACGCGCCGGGCAGCCTGTCCGTGCTGTTCACGGATGAAACGTCCGGCAAGACCACCTACGCAGCCAACCGCTCGCTGACCATTGCGGCACCCGGAGCGGATGGCACGGTCCACCTGGACTTCAACCGGGCCGTGAACCTGCCGTGCGCCTACACAGACCTGGCCACATGCCCGCTGCCGCCCGCCGAGAACCGGCTACCGGTAGCGGTCGAAGCCGGCGAGCAGACGCCCACCGAACGTCAGGAGGCATGATGGGCAACACAAACAACACCGCCGGAGGCTGGGGATTCCTGGCGCTGGAGCTCGACGGCGTTGCCGGGGGAGCTTCGGCACTCGCCGCCGCCGTGCTGGCCGCCGAGTCGGCCGGTTTCCACGCCGTGACATTCAGCGATTCCCCGGCGCAGGGACGGCTGAACGCGCTGCAGCGCGCCGCGTTCGCAGGGCCGCTGACCCGCTCCCTTGTCCTGATCCCGGAAGTGGATACGGCCTACACCGAGCCCTTCCACGCCTCCACCCAGCTCGCCAGCCTGGACTACGTCAGCGGCGGGCGTGCCGGCTGGATCGCAACCGCAGAGGACAACCCCGCGGCGGCCGCCGCCGTCGGGCGCTCGTACGTTGCCGGTGACGGCCTTGCGCAGGAAACCGCGGCGTCCATCGAGGTCAGCCGCAGGCTCTGGGACTCCTGGGAGGACGACGCCGTGATCCAAGACGTCGCCAGCGGCCGCTACCTCGACGCCGGAAAGCTGCACTACGTGGACTTCGACGGCCCCGGCTACTCGGTCAAGGGCCCGTCCATCATCCCCCGCCCACTGCAGGGACAGCTGCCGGTGCTCGTGCCGGCGTCCCTCGTGGGTTCTGGCCTGGTTGAGCCCTCCGCGGTGGACGCAGTCCTGGTCTCCGCCCCGACGGCGGAGCTCCTCGCGGAGGAAGTCCGTGACGTGCGGGATCGTCTGGGCGGCGCTTCGCCCGCCGTCGTGGTGGAGCTCGACGTCGTTCTGGACGCCCGCGGGCAGGGCGCCGCCCAGCGGCTTGGGGACGAATCGTCCGCCCTCGGGGAGCCAGGCAGCGGCGGGGTTGACGGTGCCCGGCGGGCACGCTTCGCCGGATCCGCGGCCGACTTGGCCGATCTGCTGACCGAAGTGCTGGAAGTGGCGGACGGTGTCCGGCTGCATCCGGCCAGGTTCGACATCGACTTCGAGGAACTGTCCCGGCTGGTGCTGCCGGAACTCCGGCGCAGGGGAGTGCTCGCCCCGGTGCCGCCGGACGGGACCTTCAGGGACCTGCTGGGCCTCGAACGTCCAGCCAGCCGCTATGCCGCAACCGCCGTCGGGAACTAGGGGAAAACCATGACACAGCACAGCCGTGCTAAATACCAGCCGAGCGGCAAGCTCCAGTTCGGCATCTTCTTCCAGGGCGTGAACTCGGGGACCATCTGGAAGGCAGCCGAGTCCGGCTCGCAGACGGACTTCGAATCGTTCCGGCGCATCGCCCAGACGGCGGAACGGGGACTGTTTGCCGCCTTCTTCCTGGGTGAGGGGCTCCGGCTCCGTGAGCACCTGGGCCGCCCGCATGAACTGGACGTTGCCGGACGCCCCGACGCCCAGGCGATGCTCGCAGCCCTGGCCGCGGTGACCTCCAACATCGGACTCGTTGCCACCCAGAACACCACCTACAACGATCCGGCGGACCTGGCGCACAGGCTTTCCTCGCTGGACCTGCTCTCCGGCGGACGCGCGGCGTGGAACATCGTCACCACGGACAACGCCTGGACCGGCGCCAACTTCCGCCGCGGCGGGTACCTGGACCACGCCGACCGGTACACGCATGCCGAGGCGTTCGTGGAGACCGCCAAGCGGATCTGGGATTCGCATGACCCGGCCGCCGGGCAGTGGCAGCGCGTGGTCCACGAAGGGCAGCACTACACCGTGGACGTGACCCCGCGGCTGCCCCGCAGCGCCCAGTACCGGCCCGTGCTGTTCCAGGCTGGCGACTCCCCGGAGGGCCGGAACTTCGCTGCCCGGCAGGCCGACGTTATTTTCTCCGCCCACCCCAAGCTCGACGACGCCCTGGACTTCCGGCGCGACATCGTGGAGCGGACGCTGGACGCAGGACGGGGGGCGAGCGACGTCAAAATCATGCCGGCCAGCGAGTTCATCCTTGCCGCGACGCCGGAGGAGGCCCGGGACAAGAAAGCCTGGGTCCGCAGCCTCCAGATCGGACCGCAGCAGGCCATCGCCTACCTGGAACAGTTCTGGGGACGCGAACTGGGTGAATACGATCCGGACGGGCCGCTGCCGGAGATTGATCCAGTGGTGGAGGAAACTTCCGAGACCCGCGGCAGCGGCTTCCACGGGGCCAAGGCGCGCCAGCTGGCCGACCAGTGGCGGGCGGAAGCCAAGGAGAAGGGACTGTCCATCCGCCAGTTCGTCTCGGCCAAGACCAGCCGCGTGGACGCCACCTTCAACGGCTCCTACTCCGAGGTTGCCGACCGGCTGGTGGAATACGCCCGCACCGGCGCCGTGGACGGCTTCAACATCTCGCCGTGGCTGATTCCCACCGGCCTGGACGACATCGTCAACCACTTGGTGCCCGCACTGCAGGAACGCGGCGTCTACCCCACCGAATACGCCGGCAGCACGCTGCGGGAAAACCTTGGACTGGCCACGCCGGAACGTGCGGAGTCCGCCGTCGGGGCTGCGCCTTCGGAAGCGAGGGTCTGAGCCGATGGGCGGCGACGTGTCCGGCACGGAAGTGGGAGATGCTGACCGGCAGTCGGCCGCGGATACGGTGAAGCTGCAGCTGACCATCTGGCAGCAGTACCTCTAGAGGACCGGGCCCGCCCATCAAGGGAATCCCCGCCGGACGGAGTCCGGCGGGGATTCTTTGTGCTGGTGGCCTGCGTGATCTGCGCGCCGGAGGCGTCAGTCCTTCGGGGCCTGGGCGATCCGGACCATGTTTCCGGAGGGGTCCCGGAAGGCGCAGTCGCGCGGACCCCACGGCTGGTCGATCGGCTCCTGCATGACCTCGGCCCCGGACGCCCGGACCTTCTCGAAGGTGGAGTCCAGATCGTCGGTACGGAAGACGAGCATCGGCAGGACTCCCTTGGTGAGGAGCTCCTGCATCATGTCCCCGTCCTCCTGGGAGCGGCCGGCATGCGGCTCGGAGAGCACGATCTCAAGGCCCGGCTGGGCTGCGCTGCCGAGCGTGATCCAGTGGAATCCTCCGGAGGCCACGTCGTTGCGCAGTTCGAGGCCGAGGGCATCCCGGTAGAAGGCAAGGGCCTTTTCGGTGTCATTGACGGTGATGTTGCAGTACTGGAGTGAAATGTTCATGCAACAAAGCTATTCCGCGGGCGTCAGGGCCGCTTCTCGAATCCTGCTCACTTGGGCGGCAGCTTCATTCCCGGGTCCTGCGGGCCTGGCAGCCCGCCGTGCAGGCCGTGTCCTGATCCGTGCCACGCAACCCGGCATCGCCTCCACTGCGCTGTGTTCCCGAAGCCGGTATGCGCTGGGCGGTTCCCCGACAAGTTCCGTGAAGCGCGAGCTGAAGGATCCCAGCGACGTACAGCCCACTGCCATGCAGGCATCGGTCACGCTCATGCCGCCGCGGAGCAACGCCATAGCCCGCTCGATCCGGCGGGTCATCAGGTAGCTGTAGGGGGTCTCGCCGTAGGCGGCCCGGAACTGCCGGGAGAAGTGCGCCGGTGACATCAGGGCTTTGGTCGCCATGGCGGGCACGTCCAAGGCGCGGGCGAAGTCCCTGTCGATCAGGTCCCGTGCCCGGCGCAGGTGCGCCAGGTTGGCAAGCTCTTGCGGGGTCATGCCATGAGCGTACGCCGCAGTGCCGGGGTTCGCCACGACGAAGTGCAGGGCAGTCGCCGGCCGCCCTGCACTTCGCCACGACGAAGTGCAGGGCAGTCGCCGGCCGCCCTGCACTTTCCCCGCCGAAAGCCGGACTACTTCTTGGGAAGTCCTGCCGGGTTCAGCTCGGACTTCTGCAGGGCCTCCGAACTGAGGCCCCAGCGGTCCAGGATCTTGGCGTAGCTGCCGTCTTCGATCAGGTGGTTCAGGCCCGCCTGGGCTGCGGCGGCGAAACCGTTGCCCTTCTTGGTGGTGGCCGCGATGCTGGCCTTCAGCGGCCAGCCGCCGTCCACCAGGCCAACCAGCTTGGTTTTGGCGTCAGAAGCCGCCTTGAACGCCGCCGTCGCGTTCGGCCCGAACGTCAGGTCCGCCCGTCCGGACTGGAGGGCGAGCGAGGAGGCGGAGTCGTCGTCGTAATACTGGAACTCCACCGCCGGGAGGCCGTTCTTCTTGTTCTCCTCATCCCAGCGCAGCAGGATGGACTCCTGGTTGGTCCCCGAACCCACAATCACGCGCTTGCCGGCGACATCCGGAGCGGATTCCACCTTCGCGATGGAGCTGTCGCTCTTCGCGTAGAAGCCGAGCTTGTCGTCACGGTAACTGGCGAAATCGAACTTGAGCTTCCGCTCCTCGGTCACCGTGACGTTGGACAGCACGGCCTCGTACTTTCCGGACTCGACGCCGAGGGGCCAGTCGGCCCAGGCGGTGGGAACGATGTCAGCTTCCAGACCCAGCGTCTGGGCCAGTGCGACGGCGATATCCACCTCGTTGCCCACCGGCGTCTTGTTGTCCGTGGCATAGACGGCCAACGGTGCCGCGAACGGGCTGACGGCCACCGTCAGCTTGCCGTCCTTCTTGATTGCTTCCGGGACCAAAGCCGCGGCGGCCGGATCCACTTCAGCCTTCACGCGGTCCTGCTCCGGCGAAAGGTTGAACTGCTTGACGCCCGTGGACGACGTTGCCGGGGCGGACCCCGAAGCCGCAGAAGCCCCGGGATCCGAGCACGCCGCCAGCCCCAGCAAAGTGGTGGCGGCCAGCGCTGCTGTGACGGCGGGTTTGAGTGAAAAACGGGCCATGGGTTCCCCTTGGAAGTGTGCGGATTCGGTGCTTGTGCCAGCAACTATCCGTCAGCGCGAAAACCCGGTCAAAGCGCGCTGAAACCCTGCGATACAGGGGGTAATCGGGGTTAATCCGCCGTCCGCTGGCGTCACGGAACCTGCGGCCGTGACACTGCGGCCGGAACGAAGCTGCCCGGCCGCCGCTGCCCGTCGGGGGAAGCCGGCCTACTCTCCGAGGGCCTTGATGACTTCCTTGGCCACGTCCTCGCTGGACTGCGGGTTCTGCCCGGTGATCAGGTTGCGGTCACGGACCACGTTGGAGCCCCATGCGGCGCCGTTCTCCACGATGGCACCCTTTTCCTTCAGCACATCCTCGACGAACCACGGTGTATTGGGTCCGGTGCCTCCGTTGAGTTCCTCCTCATTCGTGAACACGGTGAGGCGGCGCCCCGCGAAAGTGAACTTCCCGTCGTCGTCAACGGTGCTGAGGAGGCCCGCCGGGCCATGACAGAACGGGGCGATGACCTTACCGGCCCCGTCCGCCGCGGCCAGGATACGGCCCAGATCGGCGTCCTGGTACAGGTCCGCCATGGGGCCGTGGCCGCCCGGCATCACCACGGCGTCGTAGGCGGCGGGGTCGACGTCGGCGAGCACCAGCGGCGCGGAAAGCTCGCCGTCGATCTTGGCGAGGTACTCACGGAAGCCGTCCGCTCGATCCTGGCCGCCGGCCGACTCTGCGGCGAGGCTCACCTCGTCCACAGTGGGCTTGGCGCCGCCGGGGGTTGCGATGTGCACCGTGTGGCCGGCGTCGCGCAGTGTCTGGTGCGATACCACCAGCTCCTCCGCCCAGTAGCCTGTGGGGTGCTGGGTACCGTCCCGCATGGTGAGGGAATCGGCAGCGGATACCACCATCAGAATGTTTGCCATGATGTTGCTCCTGTCCGGCCGGCCCGTTCGGGTCGGCTCCTAAGGGCGGCAACTCGCTAAGCATGCTGAGTATTCCTGCCCGGGGGGCGCTTGGTATATAACCTTGGGTATGGCCGCATCAATGATGAAGATGGTTCTGTCCTTTGCCGCTGCGTTTGGCTTGGCGCTGATGGGCGGTGGTCCGGCCATGGCGGGCCCGCCGCGTCCGTCTGATCCTGTGGGCATTGATGTCTCATGGCCGCAATGCGGCAAGACCCTTCCCACCGGACTCGCCTTCGCGATCGTCGGCGTCAACAACGGACTCGCGAACACCACGAATCCATGCTTCCAGGAACAACTGAGCTGGGCTGAGTCCACGGTGTCTCAGCAGCAATTGACCACCCAGCCGCGCGTGGCCCTCTATGTGAACACCGCGAACCCGGGGCTGGCCGGTTCCTGGTGGCCAACGTCCAATGAGTACATGGGAACCACCGTGACCAGCTCGTACGGGAAGTGCGAGGGCAAGAACGATGCGGCCTGTGCCTACGTGTACGGCTACGCCAAAGCGTACGACGACGCAACGCTGCGTGGCGTGGACCGGCCGGAGGACTATTTCTGGTGGCTGGATGTGGAGACGGGGAACAGCTGGCAGAGCGACACGACTGCGAACCGGGCTGACCTGGAAGGAATGACCGCCTATTTCGAAAGCATCAATGCCGGCGTCGGAATCTATTCCACCGGCTCCCAGTGGAGCAAGATTGCCGGAACGGTTCCGTCCACCAGCAACCTGGCGGGGCTTCCAAGCTGGCTCGCCGGTGCCAGAACCCTCAATGGAGCCAAGTCGAACTGCTCCCTGGCCGGGCTTACGCCGGGCAGCAAGGTGGCAGTGACCCAGTACGTCTCCAGCGGACTCGACTACAACTACGCCTGCAAGTAGCTGCACTAAAGCCGTGTGACAAAAGTGCACCAGGATAACGGAAGTCAGCCTAAGTGAAAATGTGAGTACTGCGTACAAAAAACAGGTATAAAAACATCCAAAGTCGAGTGGAATGTACTGGTGTTTTCCTGAGCGCCCGCCCCTAACATCGGGACTACATTTGCGGCCAAGGACGGCCGCATTGTTGCGATGGGAGGCGCTGCAGTGAACAAATCAGGGAGAAGGGGCCCCGGGCGGGGACCGAAAAGCGGGCAAGGAACGGCCGGGGGGCCCGCGTGGTCCGCGGGCGGTGCAGGCCGGAAGCTCCTGGCCGCGGTGACGGCGGGCGGACTGCTCCTTGCCGGGGCCGGTGTGGCGCAGGCGGACATCATTTACAACAGCCTCGATGCGAGCGTTGACGCGGAGGCCGAGATCATGCCGCTGAACGTGGGCGGTCCTGCGGGGCACACGACCCTGGCTCTGCGGACGGCCAACGACGACGGAAAGAACGGCTGTAACCTGCCGGGCAGCACCACGCTGACCCTAAGCCTGGCTTCGAGCAGCTCGGCAATAGCTACCGTCAGCCCTTCATCCGTGACGTTCACAAGCTGCGGGGACACGAAGGTGTTGACCGTGACCCCGGTGGCTGCGGGCACCGCCACCGTCAGCGCCACCCAAACGTTTAACAATAGCGGCGGAACTTTCGATCTAACCCCGGCCAATTTCACCGTGAATGTGGTGGCCCCTGCCCCGGCCAACACGGCGCCGTCTGTCAGCGTGGCGGGTGTAAGCACTGGCGCCTCGTACTCCAAGGGATCCGTCCCCGCGGCCACCTGCAACATCGTGGACGCCGAAGACGGAAACAGCACGGTTGCTGCAACGCTCAGCGGCATCACCGGCACCTACGCGGCAGACGGCCTCGGCGCGCAGACGGCGAGCTGCAGCTACACGGACGGCGGCGGACTCAAAGCCACCGGATCCGCGACCTACAACATCGTGGACCCCAGCGGACCGCAGATCAGCTACACCCTGAATCCCGGAACCCCCAACGGCCTCAGCCAATGGTTCACTGTGCCGCTGGTCCTCACCTGGACCGTCACCGATGTGGATTCGCCGACCTCCCTGACCACTGAAGGCTGCGGCCAGCAGAACATTTCGGCGGACCAGGCGAAGATCGCCTACACCTGTTCCGCAACCAGCGCGGGCGGCACTGACTCCATGGAAACTGTGCCGCTGGGCCTCGATGCCACCGACCCCGACGTCAGCTACGAGGGAGCCGAAGGGCTGGCTGGTAACAACGGCTGGTTCAGAGGCCCTGTTACAGCAAGCTTCACCGGCACCGATGCAACGTCCGGCCCGGCGTCGCAAACGGCGACCGCAACTACAGCCGACGGCGTGGAAGGAGAAGACATCGAGGTGAGGAGCCCGGTGTTCAGTGACACCGCAGGCAACGAATCGGCCCTGGGTGCGGTCATCCAACGCTTCAACATCGACTGGACGGCCCCGTCGGTTGCCTACACCGAGGCCGACCGCGCGCCCAATGCCAAGGGCTGGTACAATGCCCCGGTCACTGCGACGTTCACCGGCACCGATTCCGTCTCGGGTCCGGCAGTAGCCACCGGGACCGCAACGTCCGTCGGCGAGGGAATGGCCGTCGTCGTTGACAGCCCCGCTTTCGACGACGTTGCCGGCAACACGGCGGCGGCCGGTGAGGCGTCCGTGAAGTATAAGATCGACGTCACGCCGCCGTCCGTTTCGTTCACGGGGCTCAGCGGGCTTGAGGGCTCAAACGGCTGGTACACCGGCCCGGTCACGGCCACCTTCACCGGGACGGATGGGCTGTCGGGTCCGGAATCCGCGGTCAAGGAGGCTGTCTCCAGCGGAGAAAGCATGGGGATGGTCCTGACCAGCCCGGCTTTCACGGATGACGCGGACAACACCACGGCTGCCGGCGCCGCGACCAGCGACTCTTTCAAGGTGGATCTGAACGATCCGGTTGCCACGTTTGACTCCGTCCCGGGGGATGCCTTCTTCGGCTCCGTCGGGGCCGAGCCCACCTGCACCGCCACCGACGCAGGCTCCGGACCGGCCGGCTGCAAGGTAACCGGCTACAGCGCGTTGGTTGGTCCCCACACGTTGACGGCCACGGCCACCGACAATGCGGGACGCACCTCCACAACGACGCACACCTACACGGTCAAGGCCTGGGAAACCAAGGGCTTCTACCAGCCCATCGACATGGGCGGCATCACCAACACCGTGAAGGCCGGCAGCACTGTACCCGCCAAATTCGAACTGTTCGCCGGCTCCAGGGAACTGACGGACACCAGCGTCGTGACGATGGGAATCACACAGGTGACCTGCAACCCGCTGGCGGCCCAGGACGGAGTCGAGATCACGTCCACCGGGAACACCTCCCTGCGGTACGACTCGACGGGTGGCCAGTACATCTACAACTGGAAGACGCCGAACCTCCCCGGCGCTTGCTTCAAGCTGTCGATGGTCGCGGCTGACGGCTCCCGCATCGACGCCAACTTCAAGCTGAAGTAGGCGTCGGAGAGCAAATAGCACGAGCGAGCTAAAACGGGGTGGGGCTGCCGGAAACGGCGGCCCCGCTTCCGCGTGTCCGGCACCACGGTGACCTGCAGAAATAACCCGGGCGCCGCCGTCGTTGTCGCCAGTGTGCCTGTTCCGCCACCGGAGCAGTGACCGCAACGCTCCGCTACGAAAGGCCGGCTCCTCCGTGACTGTTCCGCTTTCCATCCTTGACCTGGCCACCATCGCGAAAGGCCAGACGGCGGCCGAGAGCTTCGCCGGCAGCGTGGCGATGGCGCAGCAGGCGGAAGAGTTGGGCTACCGCCGGGTCTGGTACGCGGAGCACCACAACATGTCCTCCATTGCGTCCTCGGCCACGAGCGTGTTGATCGCCCACATCGCCGCCCGCACCAGCAGTATCCGGCTGGGCGCCGGCGGCGTGATGCTGCCCAACCACTCCCCGCTGACCATCGCCGAGCAGTTCGGCACGCTGGAGACCCTGCACCCGGGACG
This sequence comes from Arthrobacter sp. Leaf337, assembly GCF_001423745.1. GTDB lineage: Bacteria > Actinomycetota > Actinomycetes > Actinomycetales > Micrococcaceae > Arthrobacter. The sequence goes on along the minus strand of NZ_LMPC01000030.1, from coordinate 145,648 downwards.
CATCGACCTCGGCCTGGGCCGTGCGCCCGGCAGCGACCAGAACACCATGCGCGCACTCCGCCGCGATCCGATGTCCGCCGACAGCTTCCCGCAGGACGTCCTGGAACTGCAGGGCTACCTCACCGGCCCCACGCGCATCCAGGGCGTGGAGGCGACGCCGGGCAAAGGCACCAACGTGCCGCTGTACATCCTGGGGTCCTCACTTTTCGGGGCCCGGCTGGCAGCGCAGCTTGGACTGCCCTACGCCTTCGCATCACACTTCGCGCCCGCCGCCCTGCAGGACGCCGTGGCCATCTACCGCCGGGAATTCAAGCCCTCCGCCCAGCTGGATGCCCCGCATGTGATTGCCGGCGTCAATGTCATCGCGGCAGATTCCGCCTCCGAAGCGCAGGAGATGTTCCGGGCCACCAAGCGCGCCCGTGTGTCCCTGTTCTTCGGGAACGGCAGGGTGTTCACCGACGATGAAGCGGACATGATCCTCGATTCTCCCCAGGGGCAGCACGTGGCCCAGATGATGAAGTACTCGGCGGTCGGCACCCCGGACGTCGTGATGGACTACCTGGACGAGTTCACCGCCCACGCGGACGCGGATGAACTGATCGTGGCCCACCAGAGCAACGGAACCGACGCCCGACTGCGCTCCGTGGAACTCCTCGCGAAGGCAGCGGGGCTCGTCCGCGCCTAAACCGCGCCCCCGGTGCCGCAAACCGGGGCGGTGCTAGTGTTGCCGCGTGAGTGCACATAGCCCGGACGTCGATACGGCGGTCCACGTCGGGACCATTGACATGATCGCCCAGCTGCGCGGGGTCGATGCCTCTGGTGCCGGCTTATCGGACCGGATTTCCCGGCAGCTCGAAAGTGCCATTGCGGTGGGCCTGCTCAACGACGGCGACAAGTTGCCGCCGGAAAATGTCTTGGCTGAACAGCTTGGCGTGTCTTCGATTACGTTGCGCCAGTCCCTCGCCGAGATGCGGCTCAAAGGCTTGGTCGAAACGCGCCGGGGCCGTGGGGGCGGCAGCTTCATCAGCGGAAAGGCGCTGGCCACTCCGGAACAGCTGCTATCCGAGTTCAGGCGCCGGAGCCCGGAGGATCTGCGTGACTTGGGCGATCTCGCCGCCACGGTAGCGGCCGGTGTGGGCCGGCGGGCAGCACTGCGGGCAGACGAGCAGGATCTGCGGCGCTCCCGCGAACTGGCGCGCCGTTTCGCCCGTGCCTCTACAGCGGAGGAGTTGCGGCGGACCGACAGCCGTTTCCATATCAGCCTCGGCGTGGCAGCCCAGTCGCGCCGGCTGACCAACGCCACTATCCAGGTCCACAGTGAACTGGCGCCACTGATGTGGATTGCCGGGGCCTCCGTAACATCTATCAAAACGGCCAGCGACGAGCACGACGCTATACTCGATGCCATCGAACGACGCGACGAGGAAGCAGCCGACCGCCTCTCCGCCGCGCATTTCGAGCGCGAATCCGAAACGCTGCTGGACTTCTTCCTCGAACTGGCTACCACGACCCCGGAGGAAGCATGAGCCCGGAACAGCTCTCCCGGATCATCCGCACGACGGCGGAGCTCATCGGGGCACGCTTGGACGCAGTTTTTGCGGACCTCAGTACACTGCTCCCGGATATCCTGCGCATCGCGGAATCCGCCACGGACCGGCGCCCCGCGAAGGCGGATTTCGAGCCGCTCCGCCCCCAACTACAGGCCATCATCGCCCGCCACGAAGGATTGGTGGATGGCGCCGGCATAGCCTTCGGCCAGGATGCCCTTCGCGACGCCGCATGGTGGCTGGAGTGGTGGCGCCTGGGGCAGGGCGGCGAACCCGAATTCGCCGCCCACGTTTTCAATCCGGATTCCATCCGCTACTACGACTATTCGGCGATGAGCTGGTTCCGACTGCCGACCACCACCGGGCACTCCTTGGCCATGGGGCCCTATATCGACAGTGGCGGCACGGACCTCAACATTGTTACCCTGGCCGTTCCCTTCCAGACCGCGGAGGGGAGCCCAAGCGCGCTGGGGGCGGACCTTTGCCTGCCGGTACTGGCATCGATCTTTTTGAAATCCCTGGCCACCAGGGACCGCGCCGTGGTCCTGGTGAACGACGGCGGTCGTGTGGTCACGTCCAACACCGCCCGACACTCCACCGGGACGCTCCTGAGGGCCACTGACTCGTCGGCACTCGCGGCCCTGTTCGAGGACTACGTGCCGGTGTCTTCCGCAGTGCCCGGTCGAATCCCCTGGCATGTGGGGGTCCTAAAGAGCGGCGGCTGATCGCCCCGCGGACAAAAATTTCCTTCTGCACCCTTGTCAAACCTTTAAAATTAAAGTTCAATGGAATTATCTTCCCTGAATGTGATGCGGCGCACACTTTGAGCGCCGGTCGCAACAACGCACCCGAGAAATCCGGAGTCCGCGATGACACAGATAATTTCCCATACCCTCCCCGAAGTCCGCCGCGCCGGCGGGGCAGGCCACCGCGATGATGCGCTGGCTCCCGCCGGCCACTTCATCAACGGCAGCTTTATCCCCGGCAGCAGCGGCGGCAGCATCGACGTCGTCAACCCCGCTACCGGAGAGACCATCACCGCCGTGGCGGCGGGGACCGCTGACGACGTAAACAACGCCGTGGCCGCCGCCCGGGCCGCTCAGCCGGCGTGGGGCGCCATGACCCCGCGCGAGCGATCCGAAATCCTGCACTTGATCGCGGACCGGTTGGCGGCGAACTCCGGTGACCTCATGCGGCTGGAGTCCCTCAACACCGGAAAGCCCCCGGCTGTGGCAGAGGACGATGTCAGCAGCGCCATCGACACCTTCCGATTCATGGCGGGGGCCTGCAGGACAATGACGTCCCTTGCCGCAGGTGACTACGCCGCAGGGCATACTTCCGTCATCCTGCGCGAGCCGCTCGGCGTCGTTGGTGTCATCACGCCGTGGAATTATCCGCTGCTGATGGCGGCCTGGAAGCTCGCTCCCATCCTGGCCGCCGGCAACACCGTGGTGCTCAAGCCCTCGGAACAAACACCGATGACCACGCTCAAGCTGGCCGAACTCATCGCGGACATCGTTCCGGCCGGCGTCGTCAACATCGTCACCGGGTACGGTGATCCTGTGGGGTCCCGGCTGTCCGCCCACCCCGACATCGCACTGGTGGCGCTCACCGGCAGCGTTGGCAGCGGCTCCGCTGTCGCCGCCGCCGCTGCCCCCTCGCGCAAGCGGGTGCATCTGGAACTTGGAGGCAAAGCCCCGGTCCTGGTGTTCGCCGATGCGGACCTCACCGAGGTTGCCCGGGGCATCCGGACCGCCGGCTTCTGGAATTCCGGCCAGGAATGCGGCGCGGCCTGCCGGATACTGGTGCACGAAGGCGTCGCCGAGGCCCTGACCGAAGAGCTGGTCCGCGAAGTCGGCACCCTGGTGGTCGGCGAGCCTGGCGCGGGGGCCGACGTCGAGATCGGGCCGATGGTGTCTGAAGCCCACTTCGAGCGAGTGAAGGGTTTCCTGGAACGCGCCGCCGATGAGGGGCTGCAAGCGGCGGTGGGCGGTGGTCCGCTGCCGGGGCCCGGATACTTCATCGCTCCCACCGTTTTGACCAATGCCCGCGAGGGCTCCGAGGCCACTCGCAACGAGATATTCGGGCCCGTGGTTACGGTGGAGACCTTTGCCGCAGATGAAGAAGCCGTACGCCGGGCCAACGAGACCGAGTACGGCCTGGCCGCGTCCGTGTGGACAAGCGATGCCAAACGCAGCACTACGATTCCCCGGAATCTCGATTTTGGCACTGTCTGGGTCAACTCGCACCTGGTACTCGCCAACGAGGTGCCGTGGGGCGGCTTCAAGGGTTCGGGCTACGGCCGTGACCTCTCGCTTTACGCCCTCGATGATTTCAGCCGGACCAAGCACGTCATGACCAACCACAGCGCCTAGGCCCCGGACGCCCGCGCCATTTCCTGTGCATTTTGCACCCTGCATCTTCATCGACAAGCCAAGGAAACACCATGCCTTCTAAGACCCTGACCATCGCGTTCCCCGCCGTCCCGCACGAGATCCACCGCCAATGGAGCAACTGGGGCGGCAACCAGTCAGCCACACCCGCTTATACCGTCCGCCCCCGTACAGACGAGGAAGTCCTGGAGGTGGTCCGCTACGCCATCAAAGCCGGCCTGCCCGTACGCGCCGTTGGCGCCGGACATTCCTTCACCCCGCTGGTGCAAACCGGCGGGATCCTGCTGGACCTGGCCGCTATTTCGGGGATCACCGGAACCGACTCCGAGCGACTGCGGGCGCGGGCGCGGGCCGGCACTGCCATCAGCGACTTCGGCGAACCGCTCTGGAACGCCGGACTCTCCCTGACCAACCAGGGCGACATCGATAAGCAGGCCATCGCCGGGGCACTGTCCACCGGTACCCATGGCTCCGGCGTCGAACTGGGCAGTTTCTCCTCCGCCCTGCGCTGGGCGCGGCTGATTAACGGCCACGGCGAGATTGTGGAAATCGGTGAACACGACCTGCGCGAACTTAAGGCCGCGCAGGTGGCCCTGGGCACGCTCGGAATCCTGCTGGAAGTGGAGCTGGCGGTCTCTCCGCGCTACCACTTGGCTGAGCAGATCACGTACCCCACGTGGAGTGAAACGGTGGCGAATTGGGATACTGACATTGCCAGCAACCGCCACTACTCCTTCCTCTGGTGCCAGGGCGAGGAGTCGGCGGGGCTGTATGAACTGCCCACTCCAGCGGGAGAATCCATGATCAACCGCAGCTACACCAAGCGATACAACGCCGTGGACCTCGATGAAAGCACCGACCTCTCCAGCGCTGAAGGTGCCCGGCGTGACCGGGCATACCGCATCTACGCAGGCGGTTTCATGATCCCGTTCCACGAGCTCGAATACTACGTGCCCATGGAGCGCGGCCGCGAAGCGGTGGAGGCGCTGCAGGATCTGATCCGCACCCGCCACGGGGACCAGAAGTACCCCATCGAGGTGCGCTGGGTAAAGGCTGAAGACGGTTTCCTTTCCCCCTTCCAAGGCCGGAACACCACAGTGCTTTCCGTCTCCGGCGCCCCCGGCACCAACTACTGGCCCTACCTGCGCGATGTCGACGAGATGCTCCAGGATTTCGATGCCCGCGCCCACTGGGGCAAGATCCACTTCCTGACCCGCGAACGGGTCGCAGCGCTGTACCCGGGGTATGAAGAATTCGTGGCCGTGCGTCGGGATTTCGATCCTCACGGCGTCTTCCTCAACGACCACACCCGCGCCCTGCTGGCCTGATCGACTAATCGGAACCGGACCAACCATGGAAATCATCGGCCAAGTAATCATCTACATCATGATGGCGTTCCTGCTCGTCGGGGCGGTCAGTGCCATCTTCAACGACGAAAAGGGCTTCGGAAAGGAGTTCAAAGAGGGCATCTACTCGATAGGGCCCATCTTCCTGCCGGTGGCGGGCATCATGTGCTTCATCCCGATCCTCAGCGACCTAGTTGCTCGCTATGTGGCGCCGCTTTACTCGTTGCTGCACGCCGACCCCTCGTTGGCGGCAACCACGCTGATCGCGGGCGATATGGGCGGCTACCACCTTGCCCATGAAACCGCCGGCAGCCACAGCGCCTGGATCATGGCCTTCGCAGTCAGCTTCACCGCCGGGTCCACCATCATCTTCTCCATCCCAGTGGGCTTGGCAATGCTGCAAAAGCGTGACCACAAGTACATGGCCCTCGGCGTGATGGCGGGCCTCCTGGCCATCCCCTTTGCCGTCTTCATCATCACGTTGCTGCTGCAGACAGCCCATACCCCGCTCCGCGAGGACGTCTCCACCAGTTCCCCCTCGACGGCGCCCTTTGATCTGCCTCTGGGCGAGATACTGCTAAACCTGCTGCCGCTGACGGCCTTCGTGATCCTGCTGGCACTCGGGCTGCGATTCGCTTCCCGGATCATGGTCACCGGCTTCATCTACTTCGGCCGGTTCCTGGACATCCTCATCAAGCTGGCCCTGGCGCTCTCCGTGGTGCAGTACTTCACCAACGTATTCGACGTGTTCGGGCACTGGCCGCTCGCGCCGTTTATTGCCGACGCCGATGACCAGTTCCGCGCATTGGAAGTCGCCGGCTATATCGGTGTGATGCTCGCCGGAGCCTTCCCCATGGTCTATGCCATCCGAACCTGGCTTGCGAAGCCGCTGGAAAAGGCAGGTGGGAAGCTCGGCTTTAGCGAAGAGGGGGCCACTGGCCTGCTCGCCGGGGCAGCCAACATTTTGGCGCTATTCCGTATCATCACGCTAATGCCGCCGCGGGACAAAGTGCTGACCATCGCCTTCGCGGTGTGTGCGGCGTTTACTTTCGGCGACCACCTGGCGTTCAGTGCCAATTTCCAGCCGAACATGGTCTTTGCCCTCATTATCGGCAAGCTTGCCGGCGGCGTCATCGGCATCGTGCTGGCGCTCTGGCTGGCGCTGCCCTACGCGAGGGTGCTGGAATCCGAGGACCGCGCGGCGGGTGTGATCGGCCCCGAGGAATACCGCCACTCGCACCTTCCCGCCCATGCCCGTGAGGGCGCCGTGACGCAACCTGAAGGCGGGGCGGCGAAGACTGAATCCGAGGTCGGCGCCATCCGCACCCGGGTGGACTAGCGCCGCCGCTGCGTCGGCGCGTCACTCGCCCGCCAGGGCGGGTGGCGCGGCCGTCACGCCACGCACCCTTTCGGGAAGTCCGACGGCGGGTTTCCTGGGAATCCCGCGGCGTGCATCGCCGTCGTGTTCCCAACGTGTGCCCTGCGTGACGCGGGGAGGGGACGCTGGCAGCACGGTCGGGCGCCACCCTTCTGAAAGCGCTCCCCTTGACAACTCTCAACTGAACCGGTTTAGTGGTTATCACTGAACCGGTTCAGTGAGTTGTGTCACTGGGCCGCCGATCCACAGAAGGCAGGACCCATGGCAGTCACCATCAGCGACGTCGCCCACGCGGCAGGCGTCAGCAAGGGTGCTGTCTCGTATGCCCTCAACGGCCAGCCGGGAGTCAGTGCGGGGACAAGGGAACGAATCCTCCAAGCGGCCAAGGAGCTCGGCTGGAAGCCCAGCCTGCGGGCCAAGGGACTCTCTTCGGCCAAAGCCTACGCGCTGGGCCTGGTCGTCGCCCGGGACCCGTCCCTGCTCGGAACGGACCCCTTCTTTCCGGCGTTCATCGCCGGTATCGAAACCGCCCTCGCAGAACACGACTACACGCTGGTGCTCAGCGTCGCCACAGGCGCCGGGGCGGAGGAACGGTGCTACCGCAAGCTGGCCGAGAACGGCCGTGTGGACGGTTTCCTCCTCACCGATGTCCGTCACGACGACTCGCGCATCCCGCTGCTGCAGGAACTCAAGCTACCGGCCGTCACCCTGAACCGGCCGGACGCCGATTCGCCGTTTCCTGCCGTTTCGATGGATGACTGCGCCGGGATCACCGCGGCCGTTGAACACCTTGTGGCCCTGGGCCATACCCGCATTGCGCATGTTGGCGGCGGGCAGGAATACATCCACGGCCGGAGCCGCCGCCAGGCCTGGGAAAGCGCACTCGCCGCCGCCGGCCTCCGCGCCGACCTCTTCGCGGCCGCCGATTTCACCGCCGCAGGCGGCATGGCCGCCACAGCCGAGCTGCTCCGGCGGGCCGACAGGCCCACGGCAATCGTCTACGCCAATGACCTGATGGCGACCGCAGGCCAGTCCTACGCACAAACCCAGGGGATCACTGTGCCGGGTGATTTGTCCGTCACTGGCTATGACAACGCGGACTTCACCCAATACCTCAATCCGCCCCTCACCACCGTCTCCACCGATCCCATGCTCTGGGGCCGGGTTGCCGCTCAGGTGCTCCTCAACCAGCTCAGCAACGCCCACGACGGCGAAGACACCGTCCTCCAGGCTCCGACCCTCCTGGTCAGGGCGTCCACCGGCCCGGCGCCCGCAGGCTAAGCCGCCCCAAACGCCCGTCCCACTGCGTTCCCGCCTCAACCCAACAAGCCCCACAGCACCCAGACACGCCCCCAATCCCTCTGTTTCCCCTAAATAGGAGTCGCAATGAAGCGCTTTTCAACAGCCACGCGCGTATTGTCCGTGGCCGCCCTGACCATCATGGGCGCAGGCCTCGCAGCCTGCGGCGGGGGAGGGGGAGCAAGTTCCGCCGATTCGGCCACGGCCGCCAAGGGCCCTATCAAGATCTGGTACTCCAACAACGAGTTCGAGGTGAAGTGGGGCAAGTCCATGGTGGAGTCCTGGAACGCCGCGCACCCGGACCAGAAGATCGATGCCCAGGAAATCCCGGCGGGCAAGAGCTCCGAGGAAGTCATCGGCGCAGCCATCACGGCAGGCAATGCCCCGTGCCTGGTCTTCAACACCGCCCCCGTCGCAGTGCCGCAGTTCCAGAAGCAGGGCGGGCTGGTCGCACTTGACTCCTTCCCCGACAGCGCCCAGTACATCAAGGACCGCACCGGAGACCTGGCGGACCAGTACAAGTCCACGGACGGCAAGATGTACCAGCTGCCGTGGAAGTCCAACCCCGTGGTCCTGTTCTACAACGAGGACATGTTCGCCAAGGCCGGACTGGACGCCGAAAACCCCAAGCTGGGCTCCCACGAGGAGCTCCTGGAAACCGCCCGGACGCTGGTGAAGTCCGGCGCCACGGCCAACGCCGTATGGCCGTCCCCGGCAAGCGACTTCTTCCAGTCGTGGTTCGACTTCTACCCGTTCTACGCCGCCAACACCGATGGCACCCCGCTCCTGAAGGACAGCAAGGCCACCTTCGACAGCGAGGAGGGCAAGCAGGTCGCCGCCATGTTCGAGACGCTCTACAAGGAGAAACTGGCGTCCAAGGAGGTCTTCCAGGGTGACGCGTTCGGCGAGGGCAAGGCCGCCATGGCGATGGCCGGCCCGTGGGCCATTGCCGCTTACAAGGACAAGGTCAACTGGGGTGCCGTGCCGGTGCCCGCTGCCGAGGCCAAGGCTGATACGTCCACCTTCTCGGACGCCAAGAACGTGGCCATGTACTCCGCCTGCGAGAACCAGGGAACAGCCTGGGAGGTCATGAAGTTCGCCACCAGCCAGGAGCAGGACGGCAAGCTGCTGGCCGAGACCGGCCAGATGCCCATGCGCAAGGACCTGGCCACGGCCTACGCCGACTACTTCACCAAGAACCCGCTCTACACCCAGTTCGCCGAGCAGGCCGGCCGCACCGTCGAGGTGCCCAACGTGCCCAACTCGGTCGAGGTCTGGCAGACCTTCCGCACCGCCTACGCAAAGTCAGTGATCTTCGGCAACGAAAGCATTGACTCGGCCTTCAAGGGCGCAGCGGACAAGATCAACCAACTGGCAGCCCAGAAGTAACGGGTGATCCCCAATGTCACTCCGCTCTTCTGACGGCGGCCCCGAAGCGGGCAGTCCTGCAGCGGGCAGCCCCGCAACGGGCAGTGTCGCTACGGGCGCGCCGGTTGGGCGAACGGCCGACCAGCGGCTGGCCCCCAGGAAACGCAAGAACCTCCTGGGGCGCCAGCCGCTGGGGCTGCTGTTCAGCGCTCCGTACGTCATTTACGTCCTTGCCGTCCTCGCCTACCCGCTGGGCTACGCCGTCTATATTTCCTTCCACGACTTCTTCTTCACGGCTCCGCGGGTCAAGGTGGACCGGCCGTTCGTCGGCCTGGACAACTACATCACCGTCCTGTCCGATCCCGCCGTCCAGCGTTCCTTCGCCAACATCGGCGTGTTCCTGGTCATCAACGTCCCGCTGACCGTGGGGCTGTCCCTGGTCCTGGCCAACGCCCTCAACCGCGTGACGAAGCTGCGGACGTTCTTCCGGGTCAGCTACTACGTTCCGTACGTCACCGCGAGCGTCGCCGTCGTCGGCGTCTGGCTGTTCCTGTTCCAGCAGAACGGGCTGGTCAATGCGCTGCTGGGGCCGCTGGCCCCGAACCCGTCCTGGCTGACCAACTCCTGGCTGGCCATGCCCACGGTGGCACTGTACGTGACTTGGAAGCAGCTGGGGTTCTTCATCCTGCTGTACCTGGCAGCACTGCAGAACATCCCGGATGAGCTGTACGAATCCGCCTCGGTGGACGGCGGGAACAAGTGGGTCCAGTTCTGGAACATCACGGTTCCCGGCGTGCGTTCGGCCAGCGTGCTGGTCACGCTGCTCGCCACCATCACCGGCGCCAACCTCTTCACGGAGCCCTACCTGCTCACCGGCGGAGGCGGACCCGACGGCGCATCGACCTCGCCGGTGTTCCTGATGTACCAGAAGGGCATCCTGCAGGGAAACCCCGATGTGGCTGCCGCGCTGGGCGTCGTCCTGGTGATCGGCGTCCTGCTGATCGCCCTGATCCAGAAACGCCTCGTAGGCGGAAAGGAGGACTGACATGTCGGTCATCGACGCGGCCACCGCCGCCAACAACGACAACGAAAAGAACGACGACGCCGGGCAGCCGGGTGCCTTTCCTTCCACCCGCGGAGGTTCCAGCCGCGGAGGTTCCACCGTGGAAAAGCGCAGGAACCTTGGCATCGGCAGCTCCGTGCTGCTGGCCGTGGGCGCCTTCGTGTTCCTTTTCCCCTTCTACTACATGTTCATCGGCTCGCTGCAGACGGCCCCGGACACTTCGGTGGCGGGTGCGTTCCCCAATCCGGCCAACCTCACCGGCGAGAACTATGCCAACATCAACGGTTCCATCGACCTGCTGAAGGGCCTGGTCAACTCCGGGATCTTCACCGGCGGCGTCATCCTGTTCACCGTGGTCTTCGGCCTCCTGGTGGGCTACGCCCTGGCGCAGATGCACTTCCGCGGCAAGGGCTTCGTGTTCGGCATGATGCTGCTGGTGCAGATGATTCCGTTCCAGCTGCTGCTCATTCCGCTGTACGTGATGATCGTCCGAGATTACGGCCTGGCGGACAGCTACATCGGCATGATCCTGCCGTTCGCCATCAACTCCACTGCAGTCTTCGTCTTCCGCCAATACTTCATGCAGCTGCCGTCCACGCTCTTTGAGGCAGCACGGATCGACGGCGCCTCCGAGCTGCGGATCCTGTGGCAGATCGCCATCCCGCTGGTCAGGCCCGCGATTGTCACAGCGATCCTGCTGACCTTCATCGGGCCGTGGAACGAGTTCCTGTGGCCGTTCCTGGTCACCAAGGACTCGGCCATCCAGCCTCTCGCGGTGTCCCTCGCCAACTACATTTCCAACGTTGCCGCCACGGCCTCCAACCCGTTCGGGGCAATCCTCGCCGGCGCCTGCGTCCTCGCGGCACCTGCCATCGCGCTGTTCATCTTCTTCCAGCGCCAGTTCATTTCCACCAATATCGGATCAAGCGTAAAGGGCTAATCAATGACTTCCCCCCACACTTCTGCACTCCCCACCGTCCCCTTCACCCTCACCCGCGCCGGGGTCATCATGTCCCCCGAGGAGGGCAACGACTTCGAGGCCGAAGGCGTCCTCAACCCGGCCAGCGGCCGCGGCCCGGACGGCGAGCTCTACCTGCTTCCGCGCCTCGTGGCCAAGGGCAATGTGTCCCGCGTGGGCCTTGCCAAGGTTGTCATCGAAGACGGCGTACCCATCGGAGTGGAACGCCAGGGTGTGGTGCTCGCCCCGGACGAGGGCTGGGAACGCGGCATGAACAACGCCGGCACCGAGGACCCCCGGACCACCTGGGTCCCCAGCCTGGGCAAGCACCTGATGACCTACGTCGCCTACGGGCCGCTGGGTCCGCGCCTGGCGTTCGCGCACTCGGAGGACCTCCGCAGCTGGGAACGCCTGGGCCCGTGCTTCTTCGAATACAAGGCCGAGCTCTCCATGGACCTGAACCTCTTCCCGAACAAGGACGCCGTGTTCTTCCCGGAGCCGGTGAACGACCCCGACGGCGTTCCCTCCTACGCCATGCTGCACCGCCCCATGTGGGACCTGGGCTGGATCCGCGAAGGCGAAGGCGAGCACCTGCCCGCCGGCGTCACGGACAACCGCCCCGGCATCTGGATCTCCTACGTTGCCGTGGAGGACGTGGAAAAGGACATCCGCAACCTGGTGCACATGGGTAAACACACCCTCGTTGCCCTCAGCGAGTTCCCGTTCGAGGAACTCAAGATCGGCGGCGGACCGGCGCCGATCCGCGTCGACGAAGGCTGGTTGCTGATCCACCACGGTGTGGCCGGCGCGCTGGAGAAGTCCGCCTTCGACCACCAGCAGAAGGTCAACTACACCGCGGCCGCCATGATCCTGGACGCCAATGACCCCTCCAAGGTCATTGCCCGCAGCGACAAGCCGCTGCTGGCACCGGAAACAGAAGACGAGATCTCCGGCATCGTGCCCAACGTAGTGTTCCCCACCGCCATCGAGGAAGTGGACGGCCAGCTGTTCGTGTTCTACGGCATGGCTGACTCGAAGATCGGCGTGGCCAGGCTGGACCGCGTTCCCGCCACCTAGGACCAGGCCAGCCCGCGCCCCGTCCCCGCAGTGCCCGCCTGAACACCCCCACCAGGAGTACCGATGACGCACACCGATGTCCGCTCGAAAGCACGAACCAAACCGCTGGCCATCGCTGTGGCCGCATCGATGCTCCTGGTGGGGGCCGGTACCGCTTCGGCGGCACCGGCAGGCCGCACGGGCACCGGAGCGGCGCCGTCGCTGACCGCACCTGTCCCGGCCGCCCCGGTGGAATCAGGTGCGCTGACCAACACGGCGCACCTGGACTTCCTGATGGAGACCGTCCCGCTCACCCCCGTGGCAGGCCACACCACCTACAAACTCGACGAGATGCCCTCCGCCCAGGCGCCGTGGACCTACGCAGACAAGAAAGCCGACGGGAGCTACGGACGCGTCGGCGGCGGAGACCTCGACCCCGCCACCGGGCACTGGACCCAGGGTGCCTACAACGCCGATGACATCGCACGCACCGCGGTGGTCTACCTGCGGCACTGGCAGCAGACCGGCGATACCGCCAGCAAGGAACGTGCCTTCCAGACGCTGCGCTCGCTGACGTTCCTGCAGACCACGGAAGGCCCGAACGCCGGCAACGTGGTGCTGTGGCAGCAGGAAGACGGCAGCCTGACGCCCAGCGCCAGGCCTGTGGAACTGCCGGACCCGTCCGACTCGGCAGAGTCCTACTGGCTTGCACGCACTGTCTGGGCGCTCGGCGAAGGGTATTTGGCCTTCCAAGACGAGGATCCTGAATTCGCGGGATTCCTCCAGGACCGCCTGCACCTGGCCCTGGGCTCGCTAAACCAGCAGTCCCTCGCGAAGTACGGCACCTATGACACCGCCGACGGCGTGAAGGTGCCGGCCTGGCTGATCGCCGGCGGCGCCGATGCCTCGGCCGAAGCCGTGCTGGGACTCTCCTCCTACGTGACCTCCGTCCCCGGCGATGAGCTGGCTGCGACGGCGCTGGACCGGCTCAGCGAAGGCGTGGCCGCCATGTCCTCGGGGTCCGCCGGCCAATGGCCCTTCGGCGCCATCATGCCGTGGAACAAATCCCGGACGCTTTGGCACGCCTGGGGCGGCATGGCCCCGGCCGCCGTCGCCACCGCCTCCGAGGTGCTGGACCGTCCCGGGCTGCTGCAAGCGGCAGTCAAGGACACCGCCCAGTTCACACCGCAGCTCCTCGCAGCAGGCGGACCGGACAACGCCTGGAGCCCTGCCCCCGGCGAAGCACAGATCGCCTACGGCGTGGACTCCCGGGTCCAGAGCCTTGTGGCCACCGCCAGGGCCGCTGATGCGCCGGGCCTGCTGGATCTTGCGGCGGTCGCCGCGGGATGGTTCTTCGGCGCCAACCCCAGCGGCGCCCCGGCCTACAACCCCGCTACGGGAACAGCGATCGACGGCATCGAACCGGACGGCCGGGTCAACCCCAACTCCGGCGCGGAATCCACCATCCACGCCCTGCTCACCATGCTGGCCCTGGATGCGGATCCTGCCCTGAAAGCCGCTGCCGTGGGCATCAACCGGACGGAGTCCACGCACGGGCTCAGCGTGGTGGAAGCTGAATCCGGCACCATCACCGGCGAGGGCGCGTTGGTCCGGCCGGCCTCGGCCTGGACCGGCGAAGCAAACCTCTCCGGGGGAGCCTACGTGGACCTGAAAGCCGGCGCCTCCCTGGACATTCCGCTCCCGGCCGCGGACCAGGCGCACAATATCTACCCCATCGTGAACCGCGGGATCGCTCCGTCCGGCAGCACCGCGTGGACGTCCGCCAAGGGGCCGCTGGGCACCACGGAAAATGGCGGGGCGGGGGTGCAGGGCATCACCGATGCCCCCGGCATCCTCTTCCCGTACTCCCTCAAACGTGCGCTGTCCGCCGGCCTGACCGCCGTCGTCGGCACCACGGACGGAAACGTTTCCCTAGACGCCCTGCTGCTCCAGCCGGAAATCTCCACGGTGTCAGTGTCCGGTGCCGGCGGCGACTCGACGCTCTACGTCAGCGCAGCCCGGTCCACCACGGTGCAGGACGTGGACGTACCCGAGGGCTTCTCCATGGTTCGGCGCCAGTACGATTCCGCCGGGCAACCGGTCGCAGCGGCAAAGAACGACGCCGGTGCCCGGTCCGGGCAGGTGACGGTGGCACCCGGTGGCTTCACCATGGTGACGTTCCGCGCCCGCTGAGTGTCAGGAGCTACAGGGTCCGGCACCTGCGGGGCGCCGGACCCTGCATTCGCCGGTGTTACAGAAAGACCCGGCTGGTACCGATGTGACAATAGCAGCCCGCACGGAGTCTAATGGGTGCATGACTGATGAGCCGGACGTACGCCGTGCCCTGGTCATTGAGGACGATGACGATATCCGCGGCCTGCTGGTCCACATTCTGACCAAGCAGGGCTTCCTGGTGTCAGCCGTTTCATCCGGACGTGCCGGCGTCGAGCTGATGCGGCGCGACGGCGCCGAACTGGTGACACTGGACCTGAACCTGCCGGATATTGACGGCGTTGAGGTCTGCCGCCAGCTGCGCCGGTTCTCCGACGCCTATATCCTGATGATCACCGCCCGCGGCGAGGAACTGGACCGCCTCACCGGGCTCGACACCGGCGCGGACGACTACCTCACCAAACCCTTCAGCCCCCGCGAACTCGGCTCCCGGATCACCGCCCTGTTCCGCAGGCCGCGCGCCAGTGCCGTTCACGAAGCCGCAGTGCAGGACGAGCTGCGCCGCGCCGTCGAAGTTCAGCGCAGCCTGCTTCCGGCGGAGGGCCTGTCCCTCGACGGATTCGACATCGCCGGCTCGTTCCGGCCCTCCCGCAATGTTGGCGGCGACTTCTTCGACTGGTACCCGAACGACGGCGGGCTGCAGCTGACCCTGGCCGACGCCATGGGCAAGGGCATGGGCGCGGCGCTGATTGCCGCCACTGTCCGCGCCGTCATGCGTTCGGTGGCCCACCGGACGCCGCTGAGTGCGGCCTTCAGCTCGGCCGGCCGGATCCTGGAAGCCGACCTCGAACAATCCGCCTCCTTCGTCACGCTCTTCCACGCCCGGCTCGACGCCGCCACCGGAATCCTGCAGTACCTGGACGCCGGCCATGGCCTGGCGCTGCACATCAAGGCGGACGGCAGCTGCTCCCGGCTGCTCACCGGCGGACCTCCCGTGGGTGCCTGGCCTGACCAGCAATGGGAAGCGCACCAGGTTTCGCTGGAGCCCGGCGATTGCCTGGCGGTCGTCAGCGACGGCCTGCTGGATGTCTATCCCGACGTCGACGTCCTGACGGCCGTGGTGTCCGGCACCGTCTCCGGCAGCGCCAGCGCCCAGGCCGCCTGCGACGCCGTCCTCGAGCTGGCCTCGGGCCGCGAGGTATCCGACGACGCCACAGTGGTGGTGCTGAAGCGGGCACGGGCGTAGGCTCCGCCACGTCCCTCAAATCCGGGCACGCGCACACGTTACATTCCCGCAATGACAGGGATATTCTGATGTAACGACGGCATCGGAAACTGGGGGTATGTCCCTCGCCGGACTTTTCTCATCATTGGGGATTATCCGAAGGACGTCGCCTGTGCCTACTCCGCTCAACCAGTCCGTCGCCGATTCCGCCCTCCTGACCCGTTCCCTGCCGCTGGGCCTGCTCCGGGCTTTTGTGCAGTCGGACGCCGCAGACGACGGCCTCACGCCGCACCTGCTCGCTGAACTGAAGATCCTGGCCCGCACTCCCGGGCTGCTGGTGGCCTGCAACTACGGCGGAACTCTCTGCGATGCGGAGGGTATCTCCACCGAAACGCTGCCGCTGGGCAGTGCCGCGATTGCGCTCCGTGCACTGGCTGCCTTGCCCAACACCCACGCGGCCGTCATTTCCGGCCGGTCGCTGCGTGACCTGGCAGCAGTGTCGAGGCTCCCGGCAGAGGTGCATCTGGTGGGCTCCCACGGCGCCGAATTCGACATGGGCTTCGCGCACGGTCTCTCGCTGGCCACCGAATCGGTCCTGCAGCAGGCCAGCCAGGCCCTCCTTGAAACGATCGGCGCCTATAAAGGGATCAGCATCGAGCGCAAGCCCGTGGCGGTCTCCGTGCACACCCGGCCGGCGTCGCCCGCGATCCTCGCCAAGGTGCTGGCGAAAGCGGAGGAGGTGGCCCGCGCCCACGGCCTGTTCTACATCGTGGACGGATCCGTGCTGGACCTCTCCGTGGTGGAACCGTCCAAGGCTGACGCACTGGAACACCTGCGTGCCCGCCTGGGCGTGAGCGCCGCCCTCTATGCCGGCGACGCCTCCAGCGACGAACTGGCCATGGCCACCCTCCGCGGCCCCGACATGGGAATTAAGGTAGGGGAGGGCCCTTCCGCGGCCGCCCACCGCCTCCGGGACCCCGAATCCTTCGCCCGGGTTCTGGCCATCCTGTTCGAACTGCGGCGTGCCTGGCTCTTTGGCGAGGATGCCGTTGGCCTGGAACGCCACTCCATGATCGGCAACGGCTCGTCCACGGCGCTGATCACCCCTGAAGCCAAAGTCTGCTGGATGAGCCACCCGCTGCCGGACTCCGGATCCCTGTTCGCCCATATCCTGGGCGGCGACGCTGCGGGCCACTTCTCGGTGGAACCGGTCAAGGCATCCCAGGTCCTGGGCCAGCGCTATGTGGACAGCACCATGATCGTGGAGACCCGCTGGGCTGACGTCACCGTGACCGACTACCTCGAGCCGGCCCCGGACGGGATCACGAGCCTGGTCCGCGTGCTGTCCGGCAGCGGCGCGGCCAAGATCGTCTTCGCGCCCCGGCCCGACTACGCCAACGCCCCGTTCAGCATGGAGGCGCGGGGCGAGGAACTGCACGTGGTGGGCACCTCTGATCCCATCATCCTGCTGGCACCCGGCGTCAGTTTTTCCATCACTTCGGACGGCCGCCATGCCACCGCCACCGCGGACGTCAACCTGCGGAACGGCCCCGTGGTGCTCAACCTGCGCTGCGGCGACACCGAGCCCACCCACGCCGGGGTGGGCGGCGAAACAGAGCGCCGCGCCGCCGTCGCCCATCACTCCCGTCGGTGGGTCCAGGATCTGGAACTGCCGGGGGTCAAGCCGTCGCTGGTGCGCCGTTCGGCGCTGGTGCTCCGGGCGCTGGTGCATGAACCCACCGGCGCCGTCCTGGCCGCCCCCACCACCTCGCTGCCGGAAGGAATCGGCGGCACCCGGAACTGGGACTACCGCTACTGCTGGCTGCGGGACGGCTCCATGACCGTCAACGCGCTGGTGGACCTCGGCTCCACCAGCGAAGCGTACGGGTTCCTGCGCTGGCTGGGCAGGATCCTGGAGAACGCGCCCGGACCGGAATGGCTGCACCCGCTGTACTCCGTCACAGGAGCGCCGCTGTCCACCGAGGCCATCATCGAAAGCCTGCCCGGCTATGCGGGATCACGTCCCGTGAGGATCGGCAACGCCGCTGACCACCAGGTGCAGCTCGACGTATTCGGGCCCATCGCGGAACTTATTAGCGCGGTGAGTGACCGCGAGGGCTCTTTGGAGGATTCGCACTGGGAGCTTATGGTCCAGATGGCCTCGGCCGTGATGGCCCGCTGGCATGAGGCCGACCACGGGATCTGGGAAGCGCGCCGCGCACCCCGGCACCACGTGTACACCAAGGTGATGTGCTGGGTGACGCTGGACCGGGCGCTGCGCACCGCAGCCCGGCACGGCAGGGCGCCGGAGCCCGAGTGGGCGCCCACCGCCGCCACCATCCGCGAGGAAGTCCTCCGCGAAGGCTGGGACGACGGCGCGGCGTCCTACACCGTGGCCTACGACAGCCCGGACCTGGACGCAGCGGTGCTGCACATCGGCCTGTCCGGCCTGCTGGATGTGAAAGACCAGCGGTTCCTGGACACCGTCACCGCCGTGGAACGGGAGCTTCGGGTGGGACCCACGGTTTTCCGGTACAGGTACGACGACGGCCTCCCGGGTTTGGAGGGCGGCTTCCACATCTGCACCACGTGGCTGATCGAGGCTTACGTGGCGGTGGGCCGGATCGAGGAGGCCTGGGACCTGTTCGACCAGCTGGTGAACCTGTTCGGCCCCACCGGCCTGCTGCCCGAGGAGTACGATCCCGGCACGGAAACCCACCTGGGCAACCACCCGCAGGCGTACTCCCACCTCGGCTTCATCCGCTGTGCCAGGCTCCTGGACCAGCACCAGAAGAACTAGGTCAGGAGCAGGGCCACGCCGATCATGGCCGGGACGGCGACCACCGTGGTGATGAGCACGGTGTCCTTGGCCACGGTGATGCCCGTCCGGTAGCGGCTGGCCGCGACGAAAACGTTCTGGGCGGTGGGCAGCGCCGACGTCACTACAACGGCGAACAGGGCCTGCCCTTCCATGCCGAGCATGCGGGCGAAGGCGTAGGCGATGGCCGGGTGGACCACGAGTTTGAACGCGCTGGCGAGGAGCGTGTCCATGCGGCGGCCGGCTGCTGCCTGCAGGGGCCGGGATCCGTTCAGGCTCATGCCGAAGGCGATCAGCATTGCCGGGATGGCTGCCCCGCCGATCAGGTGGATGGGCTGCATCACCAGCTCCGGTACCTGCCAGCCCGTTCCCGCCACCACCAGGCCCAGCGCGGAACCCACGATCATCGGGTTCTTGAGGATCATGAGTGCAAAGCCGGCGGGGGTGGTCCGGTGGGAACTCGTGGTGGCATCCAGGGCCATCAGGAAGAGCGGCGTGAAGAAGGCCAGCTGGAAGATCAGCAGCGGCGCCACGTAGCTTGCGTCACCGAGGACGTATACGGCGATGGGAATGCCCAGGTTGGCCGAGTTCGCCAGGGACGCGCTCATGGACGACATCAGCGATTCCGGGATCGTCCGTTTCAGCAGGAACCGGACGATCACGAAGAAGATTGCTGCCGTGACCATCGCGCCGACGGCCGTGACCAGCAGGGGAGCTGCAAAGACGTCGTGGAGCTTGGCCTTGCTGAGGGTCTCGAACAGGAGCGCCGGGCTGGCCACAAAAAACGTTAACGCGCTCAGCACCGAACGGGCGTTTTCTCCAAGCACCTTCCGGCGGCCCACGAACATGCCCACGAGGATGATGGACCACACCACGAAGAAGCCGGCGAGAACCCCTAGCACCCGAAGGTCCCTGACGGTGTCCGTGCCGGGACGGACGGGCGGGGGTTGGCGTTCACCTTCCCAGCCTAATCAGATTTATTCAGCCAGAAGCCGCACTGTGGGGAGGATCTCGATATCCGGACGGGCGTGGTCCGGGCATGCATTCAGTTCAGGGCGGAGTTGTTCAGCGCGAACGGCGGCCGCATCAGGCCGCGGGTGTGCCCCTCCGCGGGGTCGTTGCCGATCTGGACAATCTTGTTGTCCTTATCCACGTGGACCACCTTGGGCGTGTACGCCTTGGCTTCTTCGGTGGTCATCTCCGCATACGTAATGAGAATGACGATGTCATTTTCGTGCATCAGGTGCGCAGCCGCGCCGTTGATGCCGATAACGCCGGAACCGCGCTCGCCGGCGATGGTGTACGTCTCCAGCCGGGCACCGTTGGTGACGTCAACGATCGCCACGAGCTCGCCCGGGAGAATGTCCGCTGCCTCCAGCAGGTCCAGGTCAACGGTGACCGACCCCACGTAGTGAAGGTCGGCATGCGTGACAGTGGCCCGGTGGATTTTGGACTTAAACATTGTGCGATTCATAACGTGCCCAGTCTAACGCCCGGCGCACTTCCGCGCTGTGACGTAGGGAACTTCCCGCCGGACCTGCAAGGCGAGGGAGTGACTGGGGTTGCCGAAGGTCACGCGGATTTGGCCTCCGGCGGGACCGGGCCAGCGGGGGCAATCGAGTCGGCTGTGACGGCCAGTACCTCGCGGGCGGCCAGGATGGCGGGC
The DNA here is from genome assembly GCF_001423745.1 of Arthrobacter sp. Leaf337. Classification (GTDB taxonomy): domain Bacteria; phylum Actinomycetota; class Actinomycetes; order Actinomycetales; family Micrococcaceae; genus Arthrobacter. The sequence continues at coordinate 125,359 of NZ_LMPC01000030.1, read as the reverse complement.
CGCTTGGCGCTGGACCGCCGCACGGACGTGAACACGGTCCGGTGCGGATTCCCGGGCAGCAGCAGCAACTGCGCCGATGTTTCCCGTCCGGTCCAGACAAGGTCGGGCATCAGGCCGACGGCGTTGCCGGATTCGATCAGCCGGATCTGCGCCTGCAGGTCGGCCGTTTCATACCGGACGTCGGGCTCGAAACCGGCGCTGCGGCAGGCCTGCTCGGCCCAGTGCCGGGAGGCCGCGCCACGTGGTTCCATCACCCAGGCGAGATCGGCTGTGTCTTCCAGTGCGCGGATGGGCGGCAGGCCCTTGTCCGGTCCGGGGACGGCGAGCCGGATGGCGTCGCCGGTCAGGCGGACACGGTCCAACTCCGCATAGCGGGGTGCCGCGTGGCCGGGATACTGCTCGGCGATCACCAGGTCGAAGTCGCGGGCCCAGGTTTCATGCAGGGCCGTTTCCGGCTCCCGCTGCACCATCTCAATCCTGACTTCCGGGTAGGTGGCCGCCATCCGGGTGAGGGTGCCCGGCATCAGGGCGAGGGCGGCGGACTGGAAGACGGCGATCCGCACAGTGCCCGAAACGGTGGTGAGGCTTGCCGCCAGATCAGCCTCGGCCTGCTCCAGCGTTTCGAGCAGGTGGGCCGTGTGCGCCACCAGGACTTCGGCTTGCGGGGTCAGCTGGACCCGGCGGCCGGTCTTGCGCAGCAACTGAACGCCGGCCTCCTTCTCCAGCAGGGCCAGTTGCTGGGAGACCGACGACGGACTGTACTGGAGTGCCTCCGCCACCTCGGCGAGCGTTCCCCGGATTTTGAGTTCACGGAGCAGCCTCAACCGCCGGACGTCGAGCATGACTGTTCCTTCGCTAAATCTAATGAATATTAATTAGGAGAATTCACTTTATCTAATGCAATGGGGCTTGCATACTAATCAGACTGAGTTAGTCCCATCACAGGGCGGATTGATGGGTCCATATCTATGCAGGAGTCCCTGATGAGCACAAAAGATTTAGCCCAATCGATCATGCGGCGCAAGCCGATTGACGACATTGAGGAAGAAAACAAACACAGCGGGTTGATGAAAAGCCTGGGTCTTTGGCAACTGACGGCCATCGGCGTTGGCGGCATTATCGGCGTCGGCATCTTTTCCCTGGCGGGCCTCGTGGCCCACGGCAGCGAAACCGAACCCGGGGTAGGCCCGGCGGTGCTGTTTTCCTTCCTGATTGCGGGCCTTGCTTCTGCGGCCGCCGCGTTGTCCTACGCGGAATTTGCCGGCATGATTCCGCGTGCGGGCTCGGCCTACACCTACGGCTATGTGGCCCTCGGCGAAGTAATCGGCTGGTTCATCGGCTGGGACCTGCTCCTTGAATACATTGCAATTGTGGCCGTTGTGGCCATTGGTATTTCCGGATACTTTGACGCTTTCCTCTCCGGCATCGGCGTCCACATGCCCGTCTGGATGACGTCCACCCCGGATGAGGGCAAGGGCGGCATCGTCAACATTCCGGCCATCGTCGTCTGCCTCATCGTGACCTGGATCCTGTCCCGCGGCACAAGGGCGTTCGGCCGGTTCGAGCTGGTGGCGGTGGCCATCAAGGTTGTCCTGATCCTGTTCATCATCGGCCTGGGCATCTTCTACATCGACACCACCAACTACAACCCGTTTATGCCCAGCGGCTTCGGCCCGGTACTGGCGGGCTCGGCCACGGTGTTCTTCGCCGTGTTCGGCTACGACGCCATGAGTACCGCGGCCGAGGAGGCCACCGACGGCAAGAAGCACATGCCGAAGGCGATCATCCTCTCGCTCATCATCGCCATGCTGCTCTACGTGGCCGCCACCCTGGTTCTTACCGGCATGCAGAACTTCAAGGACATCGACCCGAAGGCCGGCTTCGCCTCGGCATTCACCGGCGTCGGCCTGCCTGTCATTGCCACCATCATCTCCGTGTTCGCGGTGTTGTCGATCCTCACCGTGATGCTGACCTTCCTCCTGGGCGTCACCCGCGTCTGGTTCTCCATGAGCCGCGACGGCCTGCTCCCGGGCTGGTTCTCCAAGACGGACCGGCACGGCACCCCGCAGCGCGTGACCTGGATCGCCGGCGTCGCTTCCGCCCTGCTGGCCGGAGTCTTCCCGATCAAGGCCGTCGCCGACCTGACGAATATCGGCATCCTCGCCGCGTTCGTGGTGGTCTGTTTCTCGGTCATTGTTTTCCGCTACAAGAAGCCGGATGCTCCGCGCGCCTTCCGGCTGCCCTTCATGCCGCTGGTTCCCGCGTTTGGCGTGCTGGCCTCGGCGTTCCTGATGTTCCAGTTGCACTGGGAGACCTGGGCACGCTTCGGCGTCTGGCTCGTCATCGGCCTGGCGATCTACTTCGGCTACGGCCGCAAGCACTCGCTGATGAATCCTGACAGCCCGAGGCACGAAGAGGCCGTCGAAATGCACCGCCCGCTGGCGTAGCCACCCGACGCTCTCTCACTTCCTGGCACAAACAACCGGACGCTCTCTCAGATCCGGTGACATTTTGACGGACCCTCTCTCACCCCGGTGGGAGGGGGTCCGTCGTTTCCGTGTGGACGTGCGAGAGGGTTGGCCGGAAAGGCCCGGGAAGTGCGAGAGGGTTGGCCGGAAAGGCCCGGGAAGTGAGAGAGGGTCCGGGGACGGTTTCCGAACGTTCGGGCGGGATTTTAAACCGTTGGTTTTTCTAACCTGTATTGCTCAGGAAACGTCGCTTTATCTTAAGTGAGTGGAGACTCATACTGATGGAAAGACTCCTCACCAACGGAAAGAACGAGTGTTTGCCATGACCAACATTTCGACGGAGCCCGGCGTCCTCGTCGGCAAGACGGCCACCGGAGCAGCCCCTGCACGCGGTTCGCACGTACCCGAAGCGCAGGCCCTTGCCGGGGAAGCGATCGCGCTGGTGCGCCACTGGTTGACGGAGGCCGCCAAGGTCCCCGTGGATGCTTCCGCTGAACAGCTCGCCGGCGTCCTGAAGGACCCCAACGGGCTCGACTTCACCGTCGGCTTCGTGGACGGCGTGGTCCGCCCCGAAGACCTTCACGTGGCCGCCCGCAACCTGGCAGCCCTGGCCCCCAAGGTCCCGGCCTTCCTGCCCTGGTACATGCGCAGCGCCGTCCAGCTCGGCGGCACCATGGCTCCGGTCATGCCGCAGGTGGTCATCCCGATCGCCCGCCGCGTGCTCCGCGAAATGGTGGGCCACCTGATCGTGGACGCCACGGACGCCAAGCTGGGCCCGGCCATCGCCAAGATCCGCAAGGACGGCATCAAGCTCAACGTCAACCTCCTCGGCGAAGCCGTTCTGGGCGAGCATGAGGCCTCCCGCCGGCTCGAGGGCACCCACACCCTGCTGGCCCGCCCGGACGTCGACTACGTCTCCATCAAGGTCTCCTCCACCGTCGCCCCGCACTCCGCCTGGGCCTTCGACGAGGCCGTCGAGCACGTCGTCGAAAAGCTCACGCCGCTCTTCACCCGCGCCGCCTCGTTCGCCGCCGGAGGGCAGAAGGCCAAGTTCATCAACCTGGACATGGAGGAATACAAGGACCTGGACATGACCATCGCGGTCTTCACCAGGATCCTGGACCAGCCGGAGTTCAAGAACCTCGAGGCCGGCATCGTGCTCCAGGCCTACCTGCCGGACGCCCTCGCGGCCATGATCCGCCTGCAGGACTGGGCTGCTGAACGCCGCGCCAACGGCGGCGCCGCCATCAAGGTCCGCGTGGTCAAGGGCGCCAACCTGCCCATGGAACAGGTCGAATCCTCGCTGCACGACTGGCCGCTCGCCACCTGGAACACCAAGCAGGACTCGGACACCAACTACAAGCGCGTCATCAACTACTCGCTGCACCCGGACCGGATCAAGAACATCCGGATCGGCGTCGCCGGCCACAACCTCTTCGACATCGCCTTCGCCTGGCTCCTGGCCAAGCAGCGCGGCATCGCGGATACCGCACAGCAGAGCATCGAGTTCGAGATGCTGCTCGGCATGGCGCAGGGCCAGGCGGAAGCGGTCAAGAAGGACGTCGGTTCCCTCCTGCTCTACACCCCCGTGGTGCACCCGGCCGAGTTTGACGTCGCCATCGCGTACCTGATCCGCCGCCTCGAAGAAGGTGCCAGCCAGGACAACTTCATGTCCGCCGTCTTCGAACTCAGCGAAAACGAAGCGCTCTTCGAGCGTGAGAAGCAGCGCTTCCTCGCCTCGCTGGCAGAGCTCGACGACGAAGTCCCCGGCCCCAACCGCCGGCAGAACCGCAGCCTCCCGGCCGATCCGATGCCGCGCGAATCCTTCGAGAACACCCCGGACACGGACCCCTCCCTGCCAGCCAACCGTGACTGGGGCCGCGCCATCCTGGAACGCGTTCCCTACTCCACCCTGGGCAACGCCTCCGTGGAAGCCGCCACCATCACGGACGCTGAAACGCTCAACGCGGTGATCGCCACCGCCGTCGAAAAGGGCAAGGCCTGGGGCGCCCTCAGCGGCGCCCAGCGCGCCGAAGTGCTGCACCGCGCCGGCGACATCCTGGAGGCCCGCCGCGCGGACCTGCTCGAGGTCATGGCCAGCGAAACAGGCAAGACCATCGACCAGGGTGATCCCGAAGTCAGCGAAGCCGTTGACTTCGCCCACTACTACGCCGAGTCAGCCCGCAAGCTCGACGACGTCGACGGCGCCACCTTTGTGCCCGCGAAGCTCACCGTGGTGACCCCGCCGTGGAACTTCCCGGTGGCCATCCCGGCCGGATCCACCCTCGCGGCACTCGCCGCCGGCTCCGCCGTCGTGATCAAGCCTGCCAAGCAGGCCCGCCGCAGCGGTGCCGTGATGATCGAAGCGCTCTGGGAGGCCGGTGTGCCCCGCGACGTCCTCACCATGGTCCAGCTGGGCGAGCGTGAGCTCGGCCAGCAGCTGATCTCGCACCCGGCCGTGGACCGCGTGATCCTGACCGGCGGCTACGAAACCGCCGAGCTGTTCCGTTCATTCCGCAAGGATCTGCCGCTCCTGGCCGAAACCAGCGGCAAGAACGCCATCATCGTCACGCCCAGCGCGGACCTTGACCTCGCCGCCAAAGATGTTGCGTACTCAGCATTCGGGCACGCCGGGCAGAAGTGCTCCGCCGCCTCGCTGGTGATCCTGGTGGGCTCCGTGGCCACCTCGAAGCGGTTCCACAACCAGCTGATCGACGCTGTCACATCCCTCAAGGTGGGCTACCCCGAGGACCCCACCAGCCAGATGGGCCCGATCATCGAACCCGCCAACGGCAAGCTCCTGAACGCGCTCACCACCCTGGGCGAAGGCGAAAACTGGGCCGTCGAACCGCGCAAGCTCGACGACACCGGCCGGCTCTGGAGCCCGGGCGTTCGTTACGGCGTGCGCCGCGGATCCTACTTCCACCTCACCGAGTTCTTCGGCCCGGTGCTCGGCGTCATGACGGCGGAAACCCTGGAAGACGCCATCGCCATCCAGAACCAGGTGGAGTACGGCCTCACCGCCGGGCTGCACTCGCTGAGTACCGAGGAAGTGGGGCTCTGGCTGGACACCATCCAGGCCGGCAACCTCTACGTGAACCGCGGCATCACCGGCGCGATCGTGCAGCGCCAGCCGTTCGGCGGCTGGAAGAAGTCCGCCGTCGGCGCGGGCACCAAAGCAGGCGGACCCAACTACCTCGCCGGACTCGGCGACTGGGTCAGCAAGGCCAGCACAGCCGGCGGCTCTGAAAAGAACCCCAAGGCGGCCGTGACCAACCCCGGCGTTCGCCGCCTGGCTGGTGCCGCGAAGGGCACACTGGACGCTCCCGTCTTCGAATCCCTGGAGCGGGCACTTGCCTCCGATGCCCTCGTTTGGGCCGACGAGTTCGGCACGGCCAAGGATGTTTCCGGGCTGAGCGCGGAGCGGAACATCTTCCGCTACCGTTCCCTGCCGGTCACGGTGCGCCTCTCCGAGGGCGAACCGGTCGCAGACCTCGTCAGGACAGTAGCCGCCGGCGTACTGGCCGGTTCGGCACTGACGGTGTCCACCGCCGTCGAACTTCCCGCCCCGCTGCAGGCAGCGCTCGCCGCGCTGCGCATCAGCACCACGGTGGAGGACGACGCCGCCTGGCTGGCCTCCGCTGCGAGGCTCGCTGACGCCAGGAAGCTTTCTGGCGGACGGATCCGGCTCCTCGGCGGCGACGCGGCTGCGCTGGCCGAAGCCACCGGCGGACGCCCGGACCTGGCCGTCTACTCCCACCCGGTCACCGAGGCCGGCCGCGTGGAGCTGCTGCCGTTCCTGCACGAGCAGGCCGTCAGCATCACCGCGCACCGATTCGGGACGCCCAACCACCTCTCGGACAGCCTGATCTAGCGGGCTCCGGGTAGCCCCCCGCCCTGGGGGCTATCCGGACGAGCTCCAGGCAAAAGTAATCGCCGCCGCCTGGCACCTTCGGGTGCCTGGCGGCGGCGGTTTTTACCTGGCGCGATTTCTGGTTTGCCTGACGGAACGTTCGGGATCCTGGCTAGCCCAAATACCAGCCGGGCGGCACCCAAGAGGCAGGGACCGAGTGTGCCGAAAAATCTTCACATCCGGTGCAGAAGTAGGTGACTTCTCCCGGCTTCCGGAGAGTGCCGTCGTGCCGGAACTGTGCCGGGACAAACGTCTCCAGGTAGATGAACTCATCCGTTCCGCACCGCTCGCAGTAGGGACTGCCTACGAACTCAGTGTCCACCAGGGTGGCGGCGGCATGCGGTTCGCGCTGAGTGACCAGCTCAGCGTGTGCGCTTGCTTCATGATGCACCGGCGTGTTGCGGTGCGTTCCGACGGTCATCGGGCGTAGCGTGTTGAGGGAGTGAGCTGGATTTGAGACTTTAAGATGCGGGTGGTTCGTGGTTGGCGTCATCGCGTGCCTATCCCGAACGTTGTCCGTCAGGCGCCCCCAAGGCAGCGGCGGCGGACACGGTTCGTCATCGAATCGTTGTCATCGGCTTCTGCTTAACCTTTAACAGAATTCAAGCATAATTTACGCACGTAATATCTTCAATCACTTACGTGTAATAACTACCCGTGCGGGGACGAATACGTACTCGTTTAACCAATTACCGGGCATTACCCTTTACCGGTCACTTGCGCTGCTGGCTCAAACCCCTAGGCGGAGCGCTTGATGGTGCGCCCCACAATCGCCTGCGTGAGCGCCTCGATCACTTCGGAGTTGGCCAGCGGGTTGCGGATGAGGGTGAAATCCACATCGCCCACAGGCGGCAGGTCGAAGCGGCGGGTGATGATCTTCAGGTCCTCCGGAACCAGCGAGGACGGCATCACGGCGACGCCGATTCCCGCCCGGACGGCGGCCAGGACTCCGCTGATCTGCCGTGTGGTGCAGGTGATGCGCCACGTCCGCCCCCGGGACTCGAGGGCGTCGATGGCAAGCTTCCTGCTGAGGCTGGGCGAAGGGTAGGCGATCAGCGGAACCGGATCGCCGGGTTCCAGCGCTGTCTGCTCCAGTCCCACCCACGCGAACGCGTCGTGCTGGACCACCGTGCCGTCCTTGGCCCCGGCGACCCACTTTACGAACACCAGGTCCAGCTGGCCCGCATTCAGTTTCTTGTACAGCTGGTCGCTCTGGCCCACTGTGAGTTCCAGGTTGATCTGCGGGTAGATCTGGCGGAACTCCCGGAGGATGCGGGGAAGTCCGGTGATCGCGAGATCGTCCGCGGTCCCGAAGCGCAGCCGGCCGCGCATGGCGGACCCCGAAAAGTAGCGTGAAGCTGCATCGTGCGCCGCGAGGATGGTCCGCGCGAAGCCGGCCATCGCATCGCCGTTGTCAGTCAGCCGCACGTCCCGGGTATCCCGCGCAATCAGGACCCGCTTCGCCGCTGTTTCCAGTTTGCGCACATGCTGGCTGACTGTGGGCTGGGCCAGGCCCAGGCGCTCCGCCGCCTTGGTGAAGCTGAGCGTTTCGGCCACCGCCAGAAAAGAACGGAGCTGGGCGGGTTCGAACACGGCACTCCCGGTTGCTGGTCTGCTCGGACTATTGCGGTTCGCAATGTTAGTTATAGGAACAATACGCTTCCATAATCACTTGGGGCCACCATAGCGTGGAGGTATCCCGCTCACCCGCACCTTTTGAGGATTCCCTGTGGCACCCCCTCCGCCGTCCACGGCAACCGTCAGCCAGCCCGTTATCGATTCCGCCGCCTCCGCCGATTCCCCGCCCGCGCAGCCGCACACCGCCACCCAGCCGATCGCCGTCGTGAGTGAACGGCTGCCCTGGCGCCACACCTTCATTTCCCTCCGCGTACCCAACTTCCGCATTTTCGCGATCGGACACTTCGTCGCGGTGATCGCCCTCTGGATGCAGCGGATCGCGCAGGACTGGCTCGTACTGCAGCTGTCCGGGTCCGTCACCGCCGTCGGCATCACCGTGGCGCTGCAATTCATGCCGTCGCTGGTACTGGGCCCGTGGGGCGGGATGATGGCGGACAGGTTCGCGAAACGGAAGATCCTCATCCTCTGCCAGTCCGTCGCCGCGGTGCTGGCTGCGGCGCTGGCCGTCCTGGCCCTGAGCCAGCGCATCGAAGTGTGGCACGTCTACGCCATCGCGCTGCTGCTGGGGCTGGTTACGGTCCTGGACCAGCCTGCCCGGCAGGTGTTTGTCAACGAGCTCGTGGGTCCCACGTACCTGCGCAATGCCATCAGCGTGAACTCCACAACGTTCCAGCTGGGCGGCCTGATCGGACCCGCCCTGGCCGGTCTCCTGCTCACGGCGGTCGGCGCCGGGTGGGCCTTCGCCGCGAACGCCGTGGCCTGCTGTTCCACCGTGGCCATGCTGCTGCTTTTGCGCAAGGACCAGCTGTTCATCAACGCACCCGCACCAAAGCGCAAGGGAATGCTCCGGGAGGGGCTGAAGTACGCGCTGAGCAAGCCCACCATCTACTGGCCCTGGCTGATGGCCGGTTTTGTCGCGGTTTTCGCCATGAGCCTGCCGGTGCTGCTGGCCGCTTTCGCGGACCACGTGTACGACGTCGGCGCCGGAGGCTACGGCCTGCTGAACGCGCTGGTGGCGCTCGGTGCGCTCGCCGGGGCAATCGCCTCCACCCGCCGCCGGCAGCTGCGGCTGCGGTCGGTGGTCCTGGGCGCCGGAATGTACGGGCTGATGCTCTGCCTGGCGGCCCTGGCGCCGTCCATGGTGTGGTTCGGCGCCGCTATGGTGCTGTCCGGCTTCTGGTGCCTGATGTTCCTGACCGCCTCGAACCAACTGGTCCAGATCAGCTCGAATATGGGGATCCGCGGACGCGTCATGAGCCTGTACATCATGGTGCTGATCGGCGGCCAGGCCATCGGCGGTCCCATGATCGGCTGGATTGCCGAGCACGTGGATCCGCACACCGCCATCCTGGTCTCCGGCGGTGTGCCGGCCCTGGCGGCGGTGACCGTCGCCGTCGTGCTTGCCCGGCGCGGTGAGCTGACCCTCAAGGTTGACCTCAAGGACCGGCGGCGCCTGCTCCGGATCGTGCGGCGTACGGCGGAGCGGCCGGCACAGCGGCCGGCCGCTCCGGCGGCTACGCGCCCAGAGGGGCGTGCGGGTACTCCGCCTGGCGCTGCTGGAACTGCAGCACGTCCTTGTTGAGGACCTCTCCGCCGCGGATTTCAATCGCACGGGCGATCGTCTCATTTCCGGCCCAGGCCTCGGGGCCGGAAATGACGGTCTCCAGGAAGGGGAGCAGCGCTTCGCTGATCTCCCAGCTGGAGGAGTTCCACAGATACGACGGGCTGTGGTCCACCGCGTAGTAGTCAATGTGGTCGCCCACGGTGAGCATGGGCTCGGCGAAGGTGGTGGTCTTCGCCCAGCTGAAGCCCATTCCCTCGTCGCAGGACACGTCCACGATCAGGCTGCCGGGACGGAACGCACCGAGGTCCTCTTCGCGCAGGTACGTCAGCGGAGCATTGGGATCCTGCAGGGTGCAGTTGACCACAATGTCACTCTCGGCCAGGAACGGTGCCAGCGGCACCCTGCCGCGTTCGGTGATGACCTGGCTGAGGAACGGCGCCTTGTCGTCATGGTCGAACTGCGCAATCCGCACCGAATGGATGGGAGAGCCGACGGCGGCCACACCACGGTTGGTCAGCACCTGGACGTCATGGATGCCGTGGGCGTTCAGCGCCGTGACGGCGCCGCGGGCCGTGGCACCGAAACCGATGACGACGGCGGTGAGCCGCCGGCCGTAGTCGCCCGTTGAGCCGGTGAGGGCAAGGGCATGAATGACCGAGCAGTAGCCGGCCAGTTCGTTGTTCTTGTGGAAGACGTGAAGGCCGAAGCCGCCATCACTGGCCCAGTGGTTCATGGCCTCGAAGGCGATCAGGGTGAGCTTCTTGTCGATGGCCAGCTGGGTGACGGCGCGGTCCTGGACACAGTGCGGCCAGCCCCAGAGGATCTGGCCGTCGCGGAGTTCGGCGAGGTCCTCAGGCTGCGGCTTAGGCAGCAGGATCACGTCAGCGTCGGCAATGATCTCGCCGCGGGTGGCAATCCGCCCCACGAGCGAGGCGAGGTGGAGGTCCGAGACGCCGAACCGTTCTCCGTAGCCCTGTTCGAGGATGATCTGCTGCCGCAGTTCCGGTGCGATGCGGTCCAGGTGAAGGGGGTGGAGCGGGAGCCGGCGTTCGTCGGGCTTCCGTGTGCTGGCCAGGACTCCGAGGGTGAGGTGGTTCATGGAACCGGTCACTTCTTTTTGGGGCTCGCTGCCTTGGCGTTGGCTGGCTTGTCGAGGGAGCTGGGCGGCGCTGACGCGGCCCTCTTGTCAGCTCGCTTTTCCTTGATGGATTTGCCGGATTTAGCGGATGCTGCTTGACGCGGGGACTTGTCAGCCATGATTGCTCCTGTAGCGGAACCGAAGGGGTTCCTGACTTCTGACCATACAGGTAGCCGCCTAATGCCCCGGCGGAGGAGGGCCGGCGGAGTGGGCTGTGGAAGGAGTGGAGCGGCTGACGGGAATCGAACCCGCGTATCAAGCTTGGGAAGCTAGCGCTCTACCATTGAGCTACAGCCGCATGGGGGACCAGCCAGATGTCTCGGCCAGGTCCCGGTTGCGTCAACCGGATTTACTTTACCCCAGCCGTGGGCCGTCCCCGAACAGGGACACGTCCGGCGCGGGCGGCACCCTTTCGATAACGCTTCGGTCCTTTCGATAACTCTTCGGTTAAGGCACGGCCGCAGCTGCTCCGGGCGCACTCCAGGCTGAATATCCTGTTGGTGTTAGCTGCAGTATCAGGGGAACGGGCTACGCAAGAAAGCTGTCCGACAATCAAGGGATCCCCGTGGCATTTGCAGAGTACGAGGTCGTCGTGGAACGCGATGCCATGACCGTGTACCGGTTCCTGCAGGACGGGCTCAACCTTCCCTCCTGGCGTGAAGGGGTCCGGAAGGTTGAACTGCGGTCGGGTGCTGTGGGCGCCAAGGGCGCCGTGTACCAGCAGACCCTGACAGGACCTGCGGGCCGCCCCATTGCCGCCGATTTCCAGATCACCCAGCTCCGTCCGGGCGCCGAGATCCAGTTCCAGGTGGTTGCCGGTCCGGCCCGCCCGCGCGGCGGCTATTACTTGAGCACCGAGGGAACACGCACCCGGGTCCGGTTTGCACTGGAAGTCCGGCCCAAGGGCCTGGCCGGACTGATGGACTTCATGATTCAACGGACCATGAAGGCAGAGGTCGCCCAGCTGGAGCGGCTCAAGGAAGTCCTGGAAGCCCGGCCGGCGGAGCCCTAACTGAAATGTACGCCGAGGGGCTATTGCGGGGTGCCTACTGCGCGGTGCCTACTGCGCGAGGCGCTGACCCGCCCAGGCGCCCGAGATGGACGACGGCGATGCCAGGGTTCCGGTGCTGAGGTCCCAGTACTGCACCACGTCGCCGGCCCGGCGAAGGGCCAATCCCGTCGAGTTCAGCCCCGTGACATCCCGCAGCGGCCGGATGGCTGTGACGTCCGACCATCCGCTGGCCACGATTGCCCGGGTTTCGGCGCGCGGTGCCGGCGCGCCGGAGCCGCGGTAGAGGCGGACGTTTCCGTCCGTCTGGCGGGCCAGCAGGTCCTGGAAACCGTCGGCGTCGTAATCCGCCATGGCGAGCCGGGTGGCTGACACACCGGACGCCATCAGCGTCCGCTCCACCAGATCCGCCTTCCCGCGGTTGGGGTACAGCCAGAGGTTCCCGGAGCCGTCCAGTGCCACCAGTTGCGGGAGCCGGTTGTTGGCGCACCAGCCCCCCACGGCCAGGGTCATTCCGGCCCATCCCGACTGGCCCAGGGTCACGGCGGGGAGGAATCCGCCCGCAGCGGCCCCGGACTGCAGGGTGACCCGTCCGTCGGTCCATTGCACCAGGAGGTCGAAGACGCCGTCCCGCTCCCAGTCCGTGACAAAGAGCTCCTTGGCGCCGCCATATCCGGTGCCGATGACCTGCTGTGCGCCGAATTGCCGGTTCCCGAGTGACGGGCGGTTCAGGAGGTCGCCGGACGAGTTCACGGACACCAAATCACCGGGACCCTTGATGGCGGCTGCGGTCAGGTCCGCCGTCGGCGGCATGTGCCGCACCAGCGGATCGCACACGCTGGCGGGCTGTGCGGGCATTTCACTGCTGCCGCCCGGGCTGCTGGTGGTTCCCGCGGGGAGTGTGCCGTATCCGAAAAAGTCCACCACTCCCCACATGGTGTAACGGTTCGGCGTGGTCTGCCAGTTGCCGTCCGTGAACGTGATGCCGATGCCCATCACAGTGAACCGCGGGTCCTTCAGGATCGCGTTGTGTGCGGGTGAGCCCTTCCACCATTCCACCAGTTGCGCGGCATCGCGGTCCCAGCGGACCGCGATGACCTCCCCGGCGCCGTTGGTGGGGCTGAGCGCCCGCGGATCGGTCCAGAAGCTTGAACGGTGCTCGATCACTTCCCGTGAGGCGATGCTGTCGGACCACTCCTGCGCCATCGCGGCCACGGTGGCGTGGTACTTCACGGCGGGCAGGCCGAACGATGCCCGATAGCTGTTGATGGCGTTGAACACAGCGTTAATCTGCGCCGAGGCGTCGTCCCTGACGAGTGCCTCGGTGGTGAGGGATTCGGTGCGGAGGACCCCGGTGCCTGCCGCGGGTGCGGACGTGGGGGCCGGTGGAGCCTGGGCGAGGGCAGCCAGGTCCGACTCCGTGGCGGACAGCGGCGGAATGGACGCCGGCTCGGGCGGGGAATCTTCGGCTGCCGGGTAGGCCGGCTGAGCTTCGGTGGACAGCGTCCCGGCGGCGTCCGCAGTTCCTCCGGTGCCGGCCAACGCCGCAGCGGCTCCGTTTTGGTCCCCTGCTTTTTGGTTCCCTTGAGTGATGTTGGGGTCCACGGCGGGGGCGAGCCGCCGGCCCGGTGCGCTACCTGCGGCGCCCGTGCCGCCGTCGTACGCGAACGACGGCGGGCCGAGGGCGACGCTCGGTGTCTGTTGACCCGCCGTTTGACGGCCGGCCACGGAGGAGGAGAGGCGTTCCGGGCTTGAGGAAGATCCCCCCAGCTGGCCGGCGGCAGGCGGGATGAGAGCCAGAGCGCAGATCATGGCCGCCAGTGTCCGTGCCGAAATTTTCCTCAAGCCAACCCCAGATCCTTTGGTGCCGCCCGTTCAGGGGGAGGTGCACCGTCACAGCCGCAACATCAACCTCATTCTGTATCGACGATGACATTTCGTAACAGCAGCAACAGTAACGCTGCAAAACGGGGGCGGCAATGGATGCGGTATTTTTGAGTGTGCTGATCTCTGACCGCGATATTCGTGCCGAAATTGATTCCCAACGGATTGTCCTGGACCCGTATGACCCGGTGATGGTCCAGCCGTCCTCCGTGGACGTCCGGATTGACCGGTTTTTCCGGTTGTTCGACAACCACAAGTACGCGCACATCGACCCCGCCGAGGACCAGCCTGAGCTGACGCGGCTGGTGGAAGTAGACGCGGGAGAGCCGTTCATCCTCCATCCGGGTGAGTTCGTGCTCGGCTCCACCTATGAGACCGTCACGCTGCCGGACGATATTGCGGCACGCCTTGAGGGAAAGTCTTCGCTGGGCCGGCTGGGGCTGCTGACGCACTCCACGGCAGGGTTCATCGATCCCGGGTTCTCCGGGCATGTCACGCTGGAGCTTTCCAACATGGCAACGCTGCCCATCAAGCTGTGGCCAGGCATGAAAATCGGCCAGTTGTGCTTCTTCAGGCTGAGCTCGGCCGCGGAATTCCCCTACGGCTCCGGTGAGTATGGCAACCGCTACCAGGGCCAGCGCGGCCCCACCGCCAGCCGCAGCTACCTGAACTTCCACCGCACCGAGATCTGAGAGAGCGTCGCCGGGAAGGCGGCAGGATCTGAGAGAGCGTCAGATGGGGCGGGCGGCCGGCCGCGGTTTTGCCGGGCGGCGCAGCATCTTAACCACGGGCTCCACGTAGCGTGCCGCCAGCGGTCCCATGATGGCCATGATGAGCACGTAGGCCGTGGCCAGTGCGGCGAGGTCGTGCGGCACTACGCCGGACGCTACCGCCAGGCCGGCGATGACGATGGAGAACTCGCCGCGGGCAATCAGTGCGGCCCCTGCGCGGAAACGGCCCGGCAGGGCAATTCCAGCCCGCTTGGCGGCCCAGACTCCCGTGATCATCTTGGTGCCGGCCGTGAGGACCGCCAGGATCAGAGCCCAGCCCAGAACCGGCGGGATGGACGTGGGGTCGGTATTGAGGCCAAAGACCACGAAGAAGATGGCGGCGAACAAGTCCCGCAGCGGCTCCAGGATCCGGGTTGCGCTGTGCGCCGTGGCCCCGGAGATGGCGATGCCCAGCATGAACGCCCCCACTGCGGCCGAGACCTGCATGGCAGCGGCGAGGCCGGCAACCAGGAGCGCGGCGCCGAGGAGGTTCAGCAGGAACACCTCGGAATTCTCGCTGTGCACTGCCTTGGACACATGGTGTCCGTGCCGGAGGGCCACCACCAGCACCACCGTGACCACGGCCAGTGAAATCCCCACGGTCTGGAGTCCCACCAGGAAGCTGACTCCGGCGAGGGTGGCCGTGAGGATGGGTAGGTACACGGCCATTGCCAGGTCCTCGAAGACCAGGATGGAGAGCACCACCGGGGTTTCGCGGTTACCGATCCGGCCGAGGTCCGTGATCACCTTCGCTGCGATGCCGGAGGAGGAGATGTACGTGACGCCGCCCATCACCATGGCTCCCACCAAACCCCACCCGAGCAGGACGGCCAGGGCTGCCCCGGGAATGAAGTTCAGCACGAGGTCCAGGACGCCGGCCTGCCACGACCGGCGCAGCCCCGTAACCAGCTCCGCCGCCGTATATTCCAATCCGAGCATAAGCAGCAGGAGGATGACGCCGATCTCGCTCGAAAGATGTGCGAATTCGTGCATGCCTTCGAGTTTGACCAGGCCGCCGGCCCCGAAAAACAGCCCGCCCACCAGGTACAGGGGAATGGGGGACATCCCGATCCGCCCGGCCAGCCTGGCCAGCAGGCCAAGGCAGAACACGACGGCCCCCAGTTCGATGAGGGTTAGCGCGAGCGGGTCCATGCCGCTCAGCCGTTGCGCAGGATATCGGCCGCCGTATCTAGGCCTTCTTGCGTTCCCACAGCCACGAGCAGGTCACCCGGGTGAAGGACGACGTCGGGTCCGGGGGAGGGGACCACCTCGCCTTCCCGCATGATGGCGACTATGGAGACGCCGCTGCGGGTGCGGATGCAGGCCTTGCCCATGGGCTGGTTATGGAACGGCGAGTCTCCGGCAATGGAGAACTGGCGTGTGACGATCCCGGGGATTTCGCGGTGCTCTTCGGAGAGTTGCATCGCCAGCCGCTGCCCGCCCAGCAGGTTGCCGAGGGCCGCGGCTTCGTCGGCGGTCAGGGGAATGGACGCCTGGCATGTGTCCGGATCGTCCCAGGTGGAAACGATCAGTTCGGTTTGCCCTTCGCGGTACTCCACCACGCCGATCCGGCGTCCCGAAGCGGTCATGAAATCCTTGCGCCTGCCAAGGCCAGGGAGGTCTGTCTCATCCACGTTCATGGCACCAGCCTAGTCCGCGCAGAGGGCGTTGGAGGGCCGAAACGGCGAATTCCCCGCTGCCTGCTCAGGCCGCGGGAACCACCGCGATTTCCACCTTCCCCGGCGGCTTGACCGGCAGCAGCACCAGCAGCCCCGCCAGCAGCACCACCATGATGCCGAGGATGCCCCAGCGCTGGGCTTCCCCCGGCGCCACGAGCGGCGAGGCCACGGCGATGCACAGGGTGAAGAGCGTCGGCGCCAGGAAGCTGACTGCCCGGCCGGTGGTGGCGTAGAGGCCGAAGAGCTCCCCGGATTCGCCATGCGGCGCCAGCCGGGCAAGGTAGGCGCGCGAGGAGGACTGGGCCGGACCCACGAAGAGGCAGAGGAAGAGCCCGAACACCCAGAAGGTGGTGGTGCCTGCCCAGGCCTGCCCGAAGAAGACATAGCTGCCGTAGCCCAGGACCAGGATGACGGTGCCTGCAATCAGCAGTCCGACGAGCGAACCGATGATGACGGCTTTCGGCCCGATGCGGTCGTCCAGGAAGCCGCCGATCATGGCTCCCACCGCGGCCACGATGTTGCCGAAGATCGCGAAGAAAATGACTTCCTTCAGTTCGAAGCCGAAAGTTCCCGCCGCGATGATCCCGCCGAACGTGAAGACGGCGGCCAGCCCGTCCCGGAAGATGGCGCTGGCGAGGAGGAAGAAGATGGTGTGCGGACTGGTGCGGTAGATCGCCTTGATGCGGCGAACCAGCAGCCCGTAGGAGGCCAGGAACCCCAGCTTCGCGGCCTGCTGCTGCCGGGGCAGCTCCGGCACCGCGAACAGCACGGGCAGCGCAAAGATGAAGAACCAGAGGGCTGAGAACACGGCAACGAGGCGGATGTTGAGGCTGTCCTCGGTGGAGGCCCCGAACCACGCGAAGCTGGGCTGGACGAACAGCTGCAGCACGATCAGCAGCGCGACGATGCCGCCCAGGTAGCCCATGCCCCAGCCGAAGCCGCTGACCTTGCCGATGTTCCTGGGGGTGGAAATCTGCGCCAGCATGGCGTTGTAGTTCACCCCGGCAAATTCGAAGAAGACGTTGCCGAGGGCGATGAGCGTGACGCCCAGCAGGAGGAATTCCGGCCGCGGAAAGACAAAGAAGCACAATCCGGTCAGGACCGTGACGGCGGCCGTGTTGAGTCCCAGCCACATCTTCCGGCGGCCGCCGGTGTCCGAACGCTGGCCGGTTACGGGCGCCAGGACGGCGATGGCTGCGCCCGCGATCGCCAGGGCACCGCCCAGCACGGCCGAGGCCTGGTCCTCGCCGCCGAACGCTTTGGACGTCAGGTACACCGTGAACACGAAGGTGGTCATCACGGCGTTGAAGGCGGCAGAACCCCAGTCCCAGGCGGCCCAGGCGAGGACCTTGCCCTTGCTGGTGGCCAGTGTTCCGGACTCCAGCTCGGACGGGGGGTGCGTAGCCGCTGAGGCGGTGACGGGGTTCATAGGCTGAATGCTATCCGCCCCTAGCTAAACGGCGAGTGAAGGGGCGGTGGAAATTCCCCGGCGTCACGGGGAATCCGCTGCCCGGCGGTCGGGTCGCTGGCAAAAGTGTTTGCATCCGCTTGATAAACTGTCTGCACCGAACCTGACGTATGACCGCCTGCTCCAACTTTTGACAATCGAAATCCTGACGTTGCGGAGATACCTGTGATCACAGTCCTTGCCGTGCATTTCGCGGTGGCCGCTGTGGCGCCGTTTCTCTTCAGGAAATTCCGCAGGAACTCGTTCTATGCGCTGGCTGCGGTTCCCGCGGGCTCGTTCGTCTGGCTCCTCTTCCAGCACGGCGCCGTATACCAGGGCGCGGCCGGCCAGGAGGCAGCCTCCTCCACGGGCAGCGCCGTCACCGAGCTCCTTCCCTGGATTCCTGAGCTCAAGATCGAGCTCGCGTTCCGGATGGACCCGCTGGCCTGGATCATGTCCCTGCTGGTGCTCGGCGTGGGTGCCCTGGTGCTGGTGTACTGCGCCCGCTACTTCAAGAACAAGGACAGCGACCTCGGCGGCTTCGGCGCCCAGCTCCTGGCGTTTGCCGGGGCGATGTTCGGCCTGGTCACGGCCGATGACCTGCTCCTGATGTTCATCTTCTGGGAACTCACCACCGTCCTGTCCTACCTGCTGATCGGCTACGCCCGCACCAGGCTCTCCGCCAGGCGCTCGGCCCTGCAGGCCCTGATGGTCACCACGGCGGGCGGCCTGGCCATGCTGGTTGGCCTCATCATCCTGGGCTTCAGCGCCGGAACCTACCGGATCTCGTCCATCCTGGAACAGGCTCCCGGGCTGGCCACCGGGCCGGCAGCGGGAGCCGTGGCCGCCGCCGTCGTGCTTATCCTCATCGGTGCCGTGACGAAATCCGCACTGATCCCGTTCCATTTCTGGCTCCCCGGAGCCATGGCGGCGCCCACTCCGGTGAGTGCCTACCTCCACGCCGCGGCCATGGTGAAGGCCGGCGTCTACCTCGTGGCGCGCCTGGCGCCGGGGTTTGCGGAAACGGCCTACTGGCTGCCCATGGTGCTGGGGCTGGGCCTGGCCACCATGCTGGTGGGCGGATACCGCGCGCTCCGGCAGACCGACATCAAGCTCATCCTTGCCTACGGCACGATCAGCCAGCTGGGTTTCCTCACCATGGTGGTGGGCCTCGGCAAGCCGGACGCCGCGCTGGCCGGGCTGGCCCTGCTCCTGGCCCACGGACTTTTCAAAGCCACCCTGTTCCTGGTGGTGGGTATCATCGACCACCAGTCCGGAACCCGTGACCTCCGCAAGCTGTCCGGCGTCTACAAGTCCTCCCGTGCACTGGCGGTTGTCGCAGCCATCGGTGCCGCCTCAATGGCAGGCATCCCGCCGCTGGCAGGGTTCGTGGCGAAGGAATCGGTGTTCGAGGCGTTCGTGCATTACGGCACCTCAACGGATCCCTCCGGACCCGGCGCCTGGGGGCCGGTGGTCCTGGCAGGGCTGGTCCTGGGCTCCATCCTCACCTTCGCCTACAGCGCGCGGTTCATGTGGGGTGCCTTCGCCTCGAAGCCGGGCATCGAGCCCACACCGTTCAAGGCCATCAAGCCGTCCTTCCTCGCCGCCCCGGCCCTGCTGAGCCTGCTCACCATCGTTTACGGCCTGTGGCCGGCGCCGGTGGACGGGTGGATCCAGCCGTACGCTGCGGAGTTCGTGCACGACGGCGGCGACCCGGCAAGCGCCGCCGGTCACCTTGCACTGTGGCACGGACTTACTCCAGCGCTGGGCCTGACGGCCCTCACGTTCGCGTTCGGCATCGCCATGTTCTACGGCCGCGGCATCGTTGCCCGCGCCCAGGGCCGGGTGCCGGCGTGGGTGGACGGCGACCGGGCCTACCAGATGACGATCGGCGCCCTGGACGACGTTGCCGTCTGGGTCACGGGACGCACGCAGCGTGGTTCGCTGTTCTTCTACCTCTCCGTCATCCTCACCGTGGCCTTCGCACTTCCGCTGACCGCGCTGCTCATTGCCGGCAAGCCGCTGCCGGAGGGACTGTACTTTATCGATCCCAATTCGCCGCTGCAGCTGGTGGCCGGCGCCGGCATCGTGATCGGGGCGCTGGCGGCTGTCCGGGCCAACAAGCGGTTCCTTGCGGTGCTGATGGTCTCCGTGACCGGCTACGGCATCGCCCTGATGTTCGCACTGCAGGGGGCGCCGGACCTCGCGCTGACCCAGATGCTGGTGGAAACCATCATCCTGGTGGCGTTCGTCCTGGCCATGCGCAGCCTGCCGGCCGAGCTCCGCGACCGCACCGGCGGCAAGTACCGGGTGATCCGCGTGATCATCGGGGTGGCGTTCGGAATCACCATGATCTTCGTGGCCATCTACGCCATGGGTGCCCGGGTTGCGACGCCCGTCGCGCTGGAGTTCCCGCGGCTGGCCTATGAGGGCGGCGGCGGACTGAACATCGTTAACGTCACCCTGGTGGACATCCGGGCGTGGGACACCTTCGGGGAGATCTCCGTGCTGGCGCTGGCCGCCACCGGCGTGGCCAGCCTCATCTTCGTGAAGGGACGCGGCGACGGACTCCGCGCCTCGTCCTCGGTGGCCGAGGGGACAGTGGGCCGCCGGTCCCACGCAGGGCAAAGTTCCCGGGACAGCGCGGCACTGGCGCTGAGCCGCAAATTCGCCGCATCCACCCGGGACGCCTGGCTGGTGGCCGGGCGCACCATGGCTCCCGAGCGCCGCTCCATCATCTTCGAAGTGGTGACGCGCCTGGTGTTCCACTCGATGATCGTCTTCTCCATCTACCTGCTGCTGGCCGGCCACAACCTGCCCGGCGGCGGCTTCGCCGGCGGGCTGACGGCCGGACTAGCCCTGACCATCCGGTACCTTGCCGGCGGCCGCTTCGAACTGCGCGAGGCCACCCCGGTGGGCGCGGGAACGCTCCTGGGCATCGGTCTGGCCACGGCCGCGGCCTCCGGGGTGGTGCCGCTGCTGCTGGGCGGGCAGGTGTTCCAGAGCGCCATCATCGAACTGTGGCTGCCGGTGTTCGGCGACATCAAGTTCGTCACCTCCACTATTTTCGACATCGGCGTCTACATCGTGGTGGTGGGACTGGTGCTGGACGTGCTGCGCAGCCTGGGCGCCGAAATCGATGAACATTTTGAAGAAAACCCGGCCGGCGAGACCGAAGGGCAGGAACCCGAAGGCGTTCCCGCCGAAACCACCGGGAGGGGGAAGGCATGAGCGTCAACCTGACACTGCTGACGGTCATGGGCGCGCTCTATGCCTGCGGCATCTACCTGATCATGGAACGCAGCCTCACCAGGGTGCTGCTGGGCCTGATGCTTTTGGCCAACGCCACCAACCTGCTGATCCTCGCCACCGGCGGCTACGCCGGCCTGGCGCCCATGTTCAGCAAGGACACGGACCCCCGCGACTACAACGACCCCCTCCCGCAGGCACTGATCCTGACCTCGATCGTGATCTCCTTCGCCGTGACCGCGTTCATGCTGGGCATCATCTACCGGACCTGGGTGCTGGCCCGCCGCGATGAGATCCAGGACGACGTCGAAGACATCCGCGTCGCCGAAACCCCCAGCTTCGATGCCGAGGACGACTCCGAGATTCCGGTCGAGACTTCCGAGTTTCCGCTGACCATGATCGGCTCCGACGGCCGGGGGATTTCCGACTCGGGCGTTTCCGGCTCCGAGGACGGTGGCGCGACCGTGAAGGCGGGCGACCACCGGATCCGGGCCAAGGACGCCGCCGCGGAAGAACAGCCCGGCTCCCAAAACGTGACCCCCGGCCCGGAAGGAGGCGTGAAGTGAACATCGCAAGCTTTGCCCCGCTCGCCGTCGTACTTCCCATCCTCGGCGCCGCCCTGACCTTCGTGCTGATCCGGCACTCGCGGGCCCAGCGGGCCGTCAGCATTACGCTGCTCGCGCTGACCCTCCTCCTGGAGTGTGTGCTGCTGGCCTCCGTCTGGGACGGCGGAACGGCTGCCGTCAACATCGGCGGCTGGCTGCCGCCGTGGGGCATCGTGATGGTGGTGGACCAGTTCTCGTCCCTGATGCTGGTGGTCTCCTCCACGGTCAGCCTCGCCGTGCTGGTGTACGCCACCGGCCAGGGCATGGCCGACGGCGACCAGGACGCACCGCTCTCTATCTTCCACCCCACCTACCTGATCCTGGTGGCCGGGGTGTCCAACGCGTTCCTGTCCGGGGACCTCTTCAACCTCTACGTGGGGTTCGAGATCCTGCTGACGGCAAGCTACGTGCTGATGACGCTCGGCGGAACGGGCCCCCGCATCCGCGCCGGCGTGACCTACGTGGTGGTCTCCGTGGTGTCGTCCGTCCTGTTCCTGATCGCCATCGCCATGATTTACGGGGCCACCGGAACCATCAACATGGCGGACCTGGCCATCAAGCTCGCAGACCTGGACTCCGGGACGCGGATGCTGCTGCACGTGATGCTGTTGGTGGCCTTCGGCATTAAGGCGGCCGTCTTCCCGCTGTCCTTCTGGCTGCCTGACTCGTACCCCACCGCGCCGGCCCCCGTCACGGCCGTGTTCGCCGGCTTGCTGACCAAGGTGGGCGTTTACGCGATGGTGCGCACCGAGACGCTCCTCTTCCCGGGGGACTCGCTGAACACCCCGCTGATGGTGGCTGCGCTGCTGACCATGGTGGTGGGAATCCTGGGTGCCCTGGCGCAGAGCGATATCAAGCGTCTGCTCTCATTCACCCTGGTGAGCCACATCGGCTACATGGTGTTCGGGCTTGCCATGTCCTCCGTGGCAGGGCTCGGCGCGGCGGTGTTCTACGTGGCCCACCACATCACCATCCAGACCAGCCTGTTCCTGGTCACGGGCCTGATCGAACGCCGCGGCGGAAGCTCGTCGATCGACCGGGTGGCCGGCCTGGCCAAGCTGTCCCCGATCTTGGCCCTGCTGTTCTTCATACCCGCCATGAACCTGGCCGGAATCCCGCCGTTCTCCGGCTTCCTGGGCAAGCTCGGGCTGCTGCAGGCCGGCGTGCAGCTCGGCACCCCGCTGGCCTACGCCCTGGTGGTAGGAGGCGTCGTGACCAGCCTGCTGACGCTCCTGGCCGTCGCCCGTGTATGGAACCGCGCATTCTGGCGCAAGCCCGAGGACGCAGAGAACCCCGACCCCGTGCTGCTGGCGGCCCCCGAGGACTCCGACACCGGCGACCGTGCGGGCAAACGCAACGTCACGCTCCTGCCGCGGACCATGGTGGGATCAACCCTGGGGCTCGTTGCATTCGGCGTGGCGCTCACCGTCTTCGCCGGGCCGCTCTTCAGGGTGGCGGACCAGTCGGCCGTGGACATGCTGGACAGGTCCTCCTACATCCAGGCGGTGCTGGGCGAAAACGCTCCCGTGCCCCCGATCGCGCAGCCTGAACCTGCGGTCCCGCAGCCGGAAGGCGCGCAGCCGGAGGGCCAGAAATGAGCCGCCGACGGATCTCTATCCGGCAGGAACTGCCCCTCCTCGTCTGGCTCGTGTTTGTCTGGTGTGCGCTGTGGCAGGACTTTAGCCCCGGAAACCTCCTTTTCGGCGCCCTCATCGCCGTGGTGGTGGCGCGGTTGTTCTACCTGCCCCCGGTGGAACTGGGCGGCCGGTTCAGCATTGTGCGTGCCGTCCCGTTTGCCATCGTCTTCCTGGGCAAGGTGGTGGCCGCCAGCTTCCAGGTGCTGTACCTGGCAGTGGCCCGCGGCCCCAAGGTGACCAACGCCGTCGTCGCCGTCCAGCTCCGCAGCCATTCGGACCTGATGGTCACTGCCACCGGCCACGTCATCTCGCTGATTCCCGGCTCACTGGTGGTGGAGGTGGACCGCTCCACGTCCACGCTCTACATCCACGGGCTGAACGTGCGGAGCGGGGAGGACATCGTGAGCCTGCGCAAGGAAGTCCGGGATGCCGAGGCAGCACTGATCAGGATCATGGGCACGCGTGAAGAACTGGCCGCACTGAAACAGGAGGTGGGCGCATGATGGAAGTCGTCCTGACCGTAACGGCCGTGATCCTGTCACTGGCGGCAGCGGGGGCCATTGTCCGGATTGCCATCGGCCCGTCGCTGTTGGACCGGGTGCTGGCCTCGGACGTGCTGCTGGCCATCATCGGGGCCACGCTCTGCATCGACATGGCCGTGAACCGGCACCTGAACAACCTGATGCTGCTGGTGGCGCTGTCCATCATCGGGTTCATCGGGTCCGTCACTGTGGCGCGCTTCGTGGCCGACCGGCGGGAGCACCCCAATGAATCCTGAACCATCCGCCGTGGACACCATCATTGACACAGTGTCGGCCGTTTTTATGGTGGTGGGCGCCGTGATGTCCCTCGGCGCGGCCATTGGCCTGTTGCGCTTCCCCGACCTGATGAGCAGGATGCACGCCGCCACCAAGCCGCAGGTGCTGGGCCTATTCCTGCTGCTGGCTTCGGTTGGCCTGCAGCTGCGGACCTGGTGGGTGTGGCCCGTGCTGTTCGTGGCGTGGATCTTCCAGGTCCTCACCGTTCCCGTGTCTGCGCACATGGTGGGCCGGGCCGGCTACCGCACCAAGCACCTGCACAGGGAGCTGCTGACGACGGACGAGCTGGAGGCCGTGGTGCAGAAGGCAGCGGACAAGAAAACCGCCGATAGGCCGGACTCAGGCAGGCAGGACCCGGACAAACGCGCAGCGCACGATGACGGTCCCGCCGACGACGGCGCCCCAGCCTAGGGGGACCCCGCAGGAAGGTTGGGGGCCTAGACGATGTCCTGGCTCTTGGCGAAGCGGGTGATGGCACGCTGCGTGCCCCGGTTGGCCAGGACCTGGATGATGGCGCTGACAGCCGCGGAGATCAGCGCAAAGGTCAGGGCGCTGCGCAGGGTGGTGGGGACGTCGTTCTTGTCGCCCTTGGGGGGCTTGCGGCCGGTGACCTTTTCCCAGACGACGTCAACGGCCTTCGTGCCGGCGAATCCGGCCAGCAGGCTCACTCCGGTTCCAAGCAGCTTGATGAAAAAACTCATTCCAGTACCCCTTACAGGTGGGAGACGGCGGAAACAGGGCTTCCCCTAGCCTAGCCGCATCAGCCCGCCCCCATCACCGCGCATTGTGACAGCCGGCCCCGGGATTTCGCGGGCCCGCGGGTGTAAACTGAACCACGCCTATAAGGGCGAATTAATACGACAGGGGAGCGTCGCCGTCGGGGATCACTGGAGTAGTCCAGGGAACCGGAGGCGGGCGCTGAGAGTGCGGGCAGCCGCAGACCCTCGAACCTGATCCGGTTAGTACCGGCGCAAGGGAGTCGAGTTCTCAGAGTGTCCGGCAGCAGGCGGCGGAAGCCGCGGCCCTGGCCGGGAAACACTCTCCCCTCCTGTACCTCAGGAGGACGACATGACTGATATTTCTGCAAAGCAGGCGTTGCCGCACAGCAAGTACACCTGGCGCGTAGTGGACATTGTGGTGGCTGCGTTGATCGCAGTGGCCGGCGGCGTCATTTTCTGGGCCTGGTCCCAGGGGGCCGCCGCCGTATCGCCGGCCATGAACGCCGTTTACCCGCCCCTGACCGGCCTCATCGCCGGCGGCTGGATGATTCCCGCCGTCCTGGGCATGCTGATCATCCGCAAGCCCGGAGCCGCCCTGTTCTGCGAAACGGTGGCTGCCACCGGCGAGCTGATCATGGGCTCGCAGTACGGCGCCTCGGTGCTGTTCTCCGGCTTCGTGCAGGGGCTCGGCGCCGAAATCATCTTCGCGGTGTTCGTTTACAAGAAGTTCAACCTGCCCGTTTCGTTGCTGGCCGGTGCCGGTGCAGGCCTCTTCTGCGGCCTGAACGACTCGTTCGCTCCGTGGGGCTGGAACATCGCCTACGCTGCCGGCGACAAGCTCGCTTACATCATTTTCACCGCCATTTCCGGCGCCATCATTGCCGGTGCGCTGTCCTGGGTCGCCACCCGCGGCCTGGCCCGGACCGGTGTGCTCAGCTCCTTTGCCTCCCGCAAGGCAGCAACGGAGCCCGTCTTCTCCTGACGAACGCACCTCGCTCATGACATCTTCGGACAACGTCCGCCCGGCAGCGGTCACGGCACGCGGCTGGGGCTGGCGGCACGCCGGCCGGTCCCGGCCCGCCGTCCGCGGCCTGGACCTGGACATTCAGCCGGGCGAACGCGTGCTGCTGCTGGGCCCCTCCGGCGCCGGCAAATCGACGCTGCTGCACGCCCTCGCCGGCGTGCTCGGCGACAGCGACGCCGGCGCCCACCACGAGGGCGTGCCGGACGCCGACGACTCAGACGAGACGGGCACCCTCCTGATCGACGGCGCCCCGCCGCGTGCACAGCGCGGCCGCGCCGGACTGATGCAGCAGGACCCCGAGACGCAGGTGGTCCTTTCCCGCGTGGGGGACGACGTCGCCTTCGGCGCCGAGAACCTTGCCGTGCCTCGTGCGGACATCTGGACACGCGTGGGAGAAGCGCTCGACGACGTCGGGCTGGCCCGCCTGCCGCTGGACCACCCGACGTCGGCCCTTTCCGGCGGGCAGAAGCAGCGCCTTGCGCTGGCCGGCATCCTTGCCATGCGCCCGGGACTGCTGCTCCTCGACGAGCCCACCGCCAACCTCGACCCCGCAGGGGTCCTGGAGGTCCGGGACGCCGTGGGCCGGTGCCTGGACAAGACCGGGGCAACGCTGGTGGTGGTGGAACACCGGGTGGGCGTGTGGAAAGACCTGGTGGACCGGATCGTGGTGCTGCAGCCAGGTTCGGCCACGGATTCCGCAGTGCTCCTGGACGGGCCGCCGGACCAGGTCCTGGCAGAGGCCCGGGACATGCTCGTTGCCGCCGGCGTCTGGGTGCCCGGGTACGTGCCCGCCACCCGGGCACGGTCCGGTGCCGCACTGGTGGGTGCCGCGGGAGTGCACGGTGCGGGAGTGAACGGCGCGGGAGCGCCGGCCGCCGCGGGCGTGCCCGGTAACGGGAACCTCCTGCTGGCCGCGGAGCACCTTGCCGTTTCCCGTGAACGTCCAAGCAGGCGCCGGTTCAAGGCGGTTCCGCCGGTACCGGTGCAATCCGGCATTACGGCGCAGGTCCGGGCCGGGCAGGCGCTGACCATCACGGGCCCCAACGGATCCGGCAAGTCCACGTTTGCCCTGACCCTCGCCGGGCTGTTGCGCCCGGTGGCCGGCAAGGTTTCCGCCACGGTGGACCTCAGCGAAGGCGCTGGCATTGACCCGTACAAGTGGAAGGCGGAGCAGCTGATCGCGCGGATCGGTACCGTGTTCCAGGAACCGGAGCACCAGTTCGTCACCGGCCGGGTGCTGGATGAGCTGATGTTCGGTCCGCGGCATCTTGGCCATGGCGAGGAACGCGTGGACGAGCTCCTGGAGCGCCTCCGGCTGACCAAGCTCGTGGATGCGAACCCCTACACTCTCTCGGGTGGCGAGAAGCGCAGACTGTCCGTGGCCACCGTGCTGGCCGCCCATCCCCGGGTGCTGATCCTGGACGAGCCCACCTTCGGCCAGGACGCGAACACCTGGGCGGAACTGGCGTCCTTCCTGTCGGAACTGCTCGACGCCGGCACCGCCGTGGTGTCCGTGACCCACGACCAGGAGTTCAGCGACGTCCTGGGCGGCACCGAGCTGAAACTGGGTGCGCCCGAACTCAAATTCGCCCGGCAGGAACCGGGCCTGCGCGACCCGGAGGTGGCAGCACCGTGAGGGACGCCTTGACCCTAAATGCGAACCACGCCCTGCTCACCCGGGCCAATCCGCTGGCCAAGTTCGCCGTGGTCATGCTGATGACCGTGGTGCTGGCGCTGTCCATCGACTGGGTGTCCGCCTCCGTGGCCCTGGCCTTCGAACTGCTGCTCTTCCCGCTGGCCGGACTGACCGTCGCGTTGCTCTGGCAGCGCGGCTGGCCGCTGATCCTGGCGGCGGCCCTGGGCGGCTGGAGCACCTCGATCCTGGCGCCGGACACCGGAAGGATCCTGCTCGACGTCGGAATCTGGTCCATCAGCGAAGGCTCGCTGGAGCTGGGGCTGGGTTTCCTGCTGCGGGGAGTGGCGATCGCCCTGCCCGCGGTGCTGCTGATGAGCTGCACGGATCCCACGGACCTGGCGGACGCCCTCGCCCAGAAGGCCAGGCTGCCGCACCGCTTCGTGCTGGGCACGCTGGCCGCCATGCGGCTCGTGGGCCTGATGGCTGAGGAATGGCAGACCATCGGCATGGCCCGGCGCGCCCGCGGCGTGGGCTCGCACGGAAGCCCGGTGCAGCGGCTCCGGGCAACGCTGGGGCAGAGCTTCGGACTCTTGGTCCAGGCCGTCCGCCGGGCGTCCCGGCTCGCCGTCACCATGGAGGCGCGGGGGTTCGGCGGTGCGCAGCGGACGTGGGCGCGGGAGTCCACGTACAGCACCCTGGACGTCTGGGTGGTCCTCGGCGGGCTGTTGATTGCGGCCGCGGCCGTATGGGCGGCCGTCAGCGCGGGAACCTGGAACATGGTGTTTCTCGAGCAGAAATAGGCCGCGCGCCACCGACATATCGCACGAAGTGGATATTCTGTGACTTCAACTGCAATTTCCGGCGTTTCGCGCCGCTTAATAGCTCATGGGTGATATTTTCGTCCTATGACTCAAGAGACCGCTGAACACGTAGGCCTGCTGCTCCGCGATGCCCGCACCGAGAAGGGCTGGACCCAGGGGCAGCTTGCCGGCGAGCTGGGCACCAGCCAGAGCGCCATCGCCCGGATGGAGCAGGGCAAGCAGAACCTCAGCCTCAAGATGATCCAGCGGCTCGAAGCAATTGTGGGACGCAGCATCGTCAAGGTGGGACGGCCGCAGATGACGCACCTCCGGGTGGAAGGCGGCCGCACGCTGTCCGGGTCGGTGGACGTGAACAGCAGCAAGAACGCCGGCGTGGCCCTTCTCTGCGCGAGCCTCATCAACCGCGGCACCACCACGCTGCGCCGGCTGGCCCGGATCGAGGAAGTGAACCGGATCGTGGAGGTCCTCACCAGCATTGGCGTCGAATGCACCTGGCTCAATGCCAACGATCTGCAGATCCGCCGCCCCGCCGTCCTGGACCTCGGCTCCATGGACGTGGAGGCGGCCCGCCGCACCCGCAGCGTGATCATGCTGCTGGGGCCGCTCCTGGACGAATCCGCCGAGTACCGGCTCCCGTACGCGGGCGGCTGCGACCTGGGCACCCGCACCGTGGAGCCGCACATGCAGGCCCTGCGCCAGTTCGGCCTGTCGGTGGAAGCCACGTCCGGCTTCTATTCCGTGCAGGCACCCCCGGCCGACGGCGACAACCGCACCTTCGTGCTGAGCGAACGCGGTGACACGGTCACCGAAAACGCCATCATGGCGGCCGCCCACCGCCGCGGCACCACAGTGATCCGCAACGCCAGCCCCAATTACATGGTCCAGGACCTCTGCTTCTACCTGCAGGGCCTGGGAGTGGAGATCGACGGCGTGGGGACCACTACGCTGAAGATCACGGGGCAGCCGTCCATCGACGTCGACATCGAATACTTCCCGTCCGAGGACCCGATCGAGGCGATGAGCCTGATCACCGCCGGCATCGTGACCAACTCCGAGGTCACCATCCGCCGGGTTCCCATCGAATTCATGGAGATCGAGCTCGCCACCCTGGAGCAGATGGGCCAGGAACTGGAGATCTCCGGGGAATACTTTGCCCGCAACGGCCGCACCCGGCTGGTGGACGTCACCACGAAGCCTTCCGCGCTGCATGCCCCCACGGACAAGATCCACCCCATGCCGTTTCCCGGCCTGAACATCGACAACCTGCCGTTCTTCGCCGTCATTGCCGGCAACGCGGAAGGCCAGACCATGATCCACGACTGGGTCTACGAGAACCGCGCCATCTACCTGACCGAGTTGAACAAGCTGGGAGCCCGCGTCCAGCTCCTGGATCCGCACCGGATCTACGTGAACGGACCCACGCGCTGGCGCGCAGCCGAAGTGGGCTGCCCGCCGGCCCTCCGCCCGGCCGCGTGCATCCTGCTGGCCATGCTGGCCGCCCGCGGGGTTTCGGAGCTGCGCAACATCTACGTGATTGAGCGCGGGTACGAGGACCTGGCCGAGCGCCTCAACACCATCGGCGCGAAGATCGAGTACTTCCAGGACTGAACGGCGGCTATGTGACGGCGCCTGTCTAACCGCGCGTCACGGGGGCACAATGTATGCATGCGAACTTTCGGGGTTGAGGAAGAGCTGCTGATTGTGGACCCCGTGACCGGGGAGCCGCTGGCGCTGGCGGACGCCCTCCTGACAGGGCGGAAGCTCGCTGCCGACGACGCTCCGGACAAACCGCGGATTCCGGACCCGCACGATCCAGCCCGTAACGACAGCGACACCGGGCTGACTGCCGAGCTGAAACTTGAGCAGATCGAGACGCAGACGCGCCCGTGCCTGGACTATGAGGAGCTGCTGCTGCAGATCCGCCAGGGGCGTGCCCTGGCGGACAGCGCCGCGAAGAAACACAATGCCCGCGTGGCCGCGCTGGCAACATCGCCCATTGCCTCCACAACGCACACCACGCCGAACCCCCGCTATGCCACCATGCAGGAGCGCTTCGGCCTCACCGTCCATGAGCAGCTGACCTGCGGTTTCCACGTCCACACCTTCGTCGAATCGCCTGAGGAAGGCGTCGCCGTCATCGACCGGATCCGGGACAAGCTGGCGGTTCTCACGGCGCTCAGCGCGAACTCGCCGTACTGGAACGGCGTTGAGACCGGTTTCGAAAGCTACCGCACGCAGGCGTGGAACCGCTGGCCGACGTCGGGCCCGTCCCAGATCTTCGGGACCCACTCCATGTACCGCCGCGTGGTCACTCGGCTGCTGGACAGCGGCGTGCTGCTGGATGAAGGCATGATCTATTTCGACGCGCGTCTCTCCCGGAACCACCCCACCGTGGAAGTCCGGGTGGCAGACGTCTGCCTGCATGCCGAGGACGCGGCCCTGATCGCCGTCCTGGTGCGCGGCCTGGTGGAATCGGCCAGCAGGGAATGGCGGGCCGGTGTGGACCCGGCCCCCGTACCCACGGTGCTCCTCAGGATGGCGGCGTGGCAGGCCAGCAATTGCGGGCTTCGGGGAGACCTGCTCGATTTCGGCACGTTCCGCCCGGCACCAGCCGCTGAAGTGGTGGAGGCGCTGGTGGACTACGTGGCGCCCGTCCTGGCCGAACAGGGCGAGCTGGAATTGGCCCGCGAAGGCATGCGCAGGGTCCTGGACCGGGGCACGGGCTCGGAACAGCAGCGCCGTGCCATGCAGGAGGGCCTGGCGGCCAGCTCGGACGCAGCCGCCGGGCTGGCTGCCGTGGTGGCCCACGCGGTGGACGTCAGCATGCGCCCGGCTGAAGCCATCACCGCGCGCGAGCAGGCGCCGGTGCTGTTGCGCGTCCGCCAGTCCTGATCAGGTTCCTACTACCCCGGAGCGCGCCATGGAAACCGAATTCGCCACAGTCACCGGCCATGATGTCACCACCATCACCTGTGTCTGCGGAAACACCGTCAGCGACGAGGGGTTGATCCAGGCCAACTCCGAAGGCATGCCCGTCCACCTCGGCGAGGGCACTCCCGTGCCGGAGGGACTCGCGGCCTGGCCCGGGGATGAGGACCTTTACACGCTGTGCCCTGCCTGCGGCCGGGTCTACCACGACACCGTCATTGAAGAGACCGGAACCGCACCTGTGGCCTTCACGGTGGATGTGGCGGCCGGTCCCATCGCCGAAGCGATCCGCCTGCACTGGGAGCTCGACACCTAACTCATCGACAATCAAATTCCGCGGGAATAGCCTTGAACCGTCCGAGAATTACCCGACGACGAAGACGGGAAGGTACCCGAAATGGGAACCCAGGAGAATGTTGAACTGGTCCGGCGCGGATACGAGGCATTCAGTGCAGGCGATATGGCAACCCTTGGCGAAATGTTCGCGGAGGACGCAGTCTGGCACGTTGCCGGAGACGGCGTGCTGTCCGGAAAGAAGGAGGGACGCGACGCCATCCTGGCCTATTTCGGTGAGCTCGGAACGCGTTCCGGAGGCAACCTGAAGGTGACCGTTGAGGAGATCATCGGCGGGGAAACCAACACCGTTGCGGTCCAGCACAACCGAGCAGAGACCGGCGGCCGGTCCCTGGACCAGGACGGCGCAATCGCATTCCGGGTGGCTGACGGCAAGATTACCGAGGCGCGGGAGTTCTTCCAGGACACAGCAAAAGGCGACGCATTCTGGGGCTAGCCGGACCTACTCCGAAATCCGACCCGGTACTTCTGCACCTGCGGCCGGCGATTCAGTCCGTCTGCCCCACCTGCCAGACGTCGGTATCCCGGCACGAGTCCGGCTTGGCCACGCCCTTCAGTGAAGTGCCTGCACTGCCGCCCAGGAGGATCTCATCCCCGTCACCGTAGCTGGACCCCTGATAGAGGAGTTTGCCGTCCTCCCACTCGACTTCGTCGACGGGAAACGCGGGAATCCAGTCAGTCCCGTTCGGCGCCTCAACGTACAGGCATCCTGAGTCCAGGACGAGCGTTCCCTTGAGCCGGGCAGAATCGCTTCCGCTCCCGTGGGACACGTACGTGGAAAGCGGCGAGGACGGATACGACGGCGACGACGGCGTGGAGGTGCTTTGGGGCCCCGGCGCACTCGTACTGCCCGGCTCTGAGGCTCCGGCCGAACCGCAGCCCGACACTGCGGTGGCCGCGGCTGCCAGCATCAGAAGCACCGCGGCTGCCCGGGTACGGGCTTGGGCTTGGGCTTGGGTGCGGTTCCGGGGCAGCCCGGGATCACCATAGGCAATGTCACCAAAGAAGGGCATGCCTTCATCATGGCACTGCAGACACGGCGGTCACAGAAGCCCCGGGTCAGATCTGCTTGAGCGCCTGCTCCAGGTCGCGGATGAGGTCCTCGACATCCTCGAGCCCAACCGACAACCGGACCACACCGTCGCTGAGCCCGATGGCCGCGCGGCCTTCCGGACCCATGGCGCGGTGCGTCGTGGTGGCCGGGTGGGTGATGAGCGACTTGGCATCGCCCAGGTTGTTGGAGATGTCGATGATCCGCAGCGCGTCCAGCAGCGCAAAGGCCGCCTCCTTCGCCGTGCGGCCCGCCGACGGCGAGAGCTCCAGCGTGAGCACGGTGCCGCCGGCCTTCATCTGCTTGGCGGCCAGCTCGTACTGCGGGTGCGACTTCAGCAGCGGGTATTTGACCCAGCTGACGGCCGGCTGCTCCTCCAGCCATCCGGCCAGGCGAAGCGCGGAGGCGGAGGAGTGGTTGACGCGCAGGGCCATGGTCTCCAGGCCCTTGGTCAGCACCCAGGCGTTGAATGCGGACAGTGCAGGCCCGGTGTGGCGCATGAGCTGCTTGACCGGGCCGTCGATGAACTCCTTGGTGCCCAGGATGGCGCCGCCGAGCACCCGTCCCTGGCCGTCAATGTGCTTGGTGCCGGAGTACACAATCACGTCCGCGCCGAGCTCGCCGCAGCGCTGCAGCAGGGGAGTGGCAAAGACGTTGTCGACGACGACCGTCGCCCCGGCCGAGTGGGCCAGTTCGCTGACCGCGGCGATGTCCACGATTTCCTGCATCGGGTTCGACGGCGACTCGAAGAAGACCGCCGTCGTCGGCTCCGCCAACGCGGCCCGCCATTGCTCCAGGTCCGGGCCGTCCACGAACACCGTTTCCACGCCCCAGCGGGGCAGGATCTCATTCAGGATCACAAAGCAGGAGCCGAACAGCGAGCGGGCAGCCACCACGCGGTCTCCCGCGGCCAGCAGCGCACCGAGGGCAGTGAAGACGGCGGACATGCCGGACGCCGTCGCAAAGCACGCCTCCGTGCCCTCGAGCAGCCGGAGCCGCTCCTGGAACGTCGCCACCGACGGGTTGCCGTAGCGGGAGTACACGAACCGTTCGTCTTCGCCGGTGAAGGCGCGTTCGGCGGCTGCCGCGGATTCATACACGAAGCCGGAGTTGAGGAAGATCGGCTCGGCCGTCTCCTGGAAGTTGGTGCGGTCAAGGCCGCCGCGGACAGCCTGGGTGTCGGGGTTCCAGCCGGCGGCGTCGGGATTGAAAGTCACTTAGTTCTTTCCAAGGTTGGTGGGTAGTCCGCGGTTCTTCCAGCCGTTGACGGTGCGCTCGCCATAACGGTCCGGTTCGCCTTCAAAGCCTTCGAGGACGTTGTAGGCCGTGAAGCCGGCCTGCGTGGCGGCGATTGCCGCGGCGACCGAGCGGACGCCTGAACGGCAGAGAAACACCAGTTCGACGCCGGTGTCCTCCGGGGCCTGCTGCTTCAGCTGGTGAATGAAATCCGGGTTGGGGATGCCGCCGGGGAAGGTCCACTGGATGAAGAGGGGATCGTTTTCGGTGGCTTTCGTGTCCGGGATGCCGATGTGGGCCCACTCGCCTTCGGTGCGGACATCCACCAGGACTGCGCCCTGTTCCAGCTTGGCCCAGGCGTCCTGGGGGCTCAGGTCTCCGGCGTAGCTCATGCGTGGCCCTCGAAACCTTCGCCGGGGAAGTCGAGGTCAAACTCAAGTTCGTCCACGGCGGTTGCCACCGCGGCGTCCGAGCTGGCGATGGCTGCGGGCAGGACCACGGCCTGCGCCACGATCACGCTGGTGCCGTTGAACGTGGCCGCCGGGCTCCCGTGCAAAACATAACCATCGGCCAGCGCTGCGGAGATGCGCTCGCAGAAGGAGCGGTCGTCGGGGCCGGTGATGAGCCGGTAGGCCAGCTTTTCCTGGGGCAGGTCCTGGGCCGGTTGTTCCTGGCCGGCGGCGGCCGGAGCCAGTGGGGCGGGTGCGTCAGACACGACGGATCTCCTTCTCTCACGCTTGCAGCTCGAATGGGTCGATATGCCGAGTATTCACCTGAGGCACCCCGCCGTGGAAGGAGGGTTGCCGACCGGCCAGTCAGGGCTTGGCACCGGTTCTCATTACTCCCCAAAAACGTAACACTTACGACGGCGGCCCGCACCGCCGTCGTCGTCATCTTCCGTAACGGGACACGGCTGAAAGCGGCGCTGCCCCTGTTTCCAGTGACCCGTGCGTGACCCCATCTTGCGGTTACAAAAGACCCTGCCGGGAGGATAATGACGGGAGATGAACCGCTGTAACGCCGGATGAAATCAGGCAGCCGTGAATGGATCGAACGGGAATACAGTCAGTCCCATGCTGCACTTCGGTTGGTTTGTGGGTCACGGCTTCGGCGTCCAGGGCTGGGGCACGCCCGGCTACGGCATCGGCTACGACTGGAAAAAGCCCGCCCTGTACCAGCATGCCGTGCGCGAATTCGAGCGGGCCGGGCTGGACCTGTTCATCATCGAAGACTCCCTCACGGTGCCGGACACCTACGGCGGCAGCGCCGAGGTGTCGCTGGCGCAGGCGTCGTTCGCGCCCAAGCACGATCCGCTGGCACTGGTGCCGTACCTGCTCTCCGCCACGGAACACCTGGGCATTGTTCCCACAGTCAGCGCCTCCTTCTACCCGCCGTTCACCGCGGCACGGCTGCTGGCCACGCTGCAGCATTTCTCCAACGGCCAGGTGGGCTGGAACGTGGTGACCTCCGGCAGCGACCTGGCCGCGCAGAACTACGGCCTGGACCAGCAGATCGAGCACGACCTCCGCTACGAGAAAGCAGAGGAATTCGTGGACGTGGTGCGCAAGCTCTGGCGCAGCTGGGAGCCGGGCGCCATTGTGGAGGACGCGGACGCCGGCGTCTTCGCGGACCATACGAAGGTCCACCCGATCAACCACGACGGCGAGTTCTTCAAGGTCCGCGGACCGCTGAACACCGCGCCGCTACCCGAGGAACCGGTGCTGGTGCAGGCAGGGGCATCCCCGCGCGGCAAGGCGTTCGCGGGCGGGAACGCGGACGTCGCCATCGCGCTGGCCAGGGGTGCGGACGGCATGAAGGCCTACCGGGACTCGATCCGGGCCGAGGCGGCAGCGGCAGGGAGGAACCCCGACGACGTCAAGGTGCTGTTCGTCCTCAAACCCACCGTGGTTGGGTCCCGGGTAGAAGCGGACGAACTCCGGGAGCAGCGGCGCCGGCTCACTCAGCGCGACATCGACAGCCAGCTGAACTCCATCTCCTATCTCTCCGTCATCGACTTCAAACAGTTCGACCTCGACGCCCCGCTCCCCGAACTCACCACGAACAGCAACCAGGGCACCCTGGATCATTTCGCCAAAGCCGGTCCGCCCGGCTCCACGCTGCGCCAGCTCCTGCAGGCGCGCAGCGGCGGCGCCGGGGACAGCATCATCGGCACCGCCGAGGACATTGCGGACTACTTCGAGGAGATGGGGGCCACGGTGGGCGGGGACGGGTTCCTGTTCTCCGGCTTCGTGGACCCGGCCACCGTTCACGGGGTGCTGGACCGCCTGGCGCCCGTGCTGCGGCGCCGCGGGCTGCTCCGGACAAGCTATGGCGACGGCGGCTTCCGCCGGAACCTGCTGGACTTCTAGTCCCATGGGCAACGGCAGCGGAAACTTCCTGATCGGTACGGCGCACCTGCGCGCCAGGGACATCGCCGAGGCCGCGGCTGACCCGGCCGTGAAGTTCGTCCTCAGCACGGACGCCCTGGAACTGATCGGGCGCTCGCGCGAGGTGGTGGAGCAGGCCATCGATTCCGGCCACCGCGTCTACGGCCTCAATACGCTGCTGGGCTCCGGGCGGGACACCGCTGTGGAAGAGAAGTCGATCCTCGCCTACCAGGTGCAGGTGGTGCGGTACCACAACAGCGGCGTCGGGGATCTGCTGGGCGCCGACGAGGTCCGGGCCGTGATCCTGGCGCGGCTGGTGGGCTTCAGCCGCGGCGGCTCCGGAGTCCGGCCGGAAACAGCCCGCTTCTACGCTGACATGCTCAACCGGGGTGTGGTCCCCGCCATCCCGCGCGAAGGATCCGTAGGTTCCGCCGACCTCACCCACCTGGCCGCAGTGGCCGCCGTCGCCATCGGGGAGGGCCAGGCTGTCAGCGCTGACGGGCAGCTGGTGCCCGGCGGGCAGGCGCTGGCCGACGCCGGGCTGGCTCCGCTGGAACTGGCGCCCGGCGAGGCCCTGGCCCTGGTCAGCTCCAACTCCTATTCCATCGGTGTCGGCGCGCTGGTGCTGCACCGCATCCTGCGGCTCGCCGACCTTGCCGACACGGCGCTCGCGCTGTCGCTTGAGGCGACGGCAAGGCATGACGGCGGGGGCAACCTCAGCCCGTTTTCGCCAGCGGTGCAGGCTGCCAAAGCCGTGCACGGTCAGGCGGTCACGGCGGCCCACGTGCTGAGGCTCCTGGAGGGCGGCTGGCTGGAGGACCACACCCGGGAGGTTTCCGTGCAGGACGCGCTGTCCTTCCGGGCGGCGCCCCAGACCCACGGTGCTGTCCGGTGGCAGGTCACTTCTCTGGAAGATGCCCTGGAGGTGGAGCTCAACGGCCGGGGCGACAACCCGCTCACCGACGTCGGCTCCGGGCGGATGGTGTCCGGAGGGAACTTCCAGCCCATGCAGCTGGCCCTGGCATTCGAGGCGCTGCGCCTGGGGCTGGCCCATCTGGGGATCAGCAGCGAACGCCGGATTGCCAAGCTTTACCCGCCGCAGCGCCGGATCCGCCAGCGGCACCTCGAGGCTGCCAGGAACGGAGCCACGCTGGAGCCCGAAGAACTGCCCGGGCTGCTCTGGTATTCGGCGGCCGGCCTGCTGTCCGAGCTCAAGGTCCTCGCGGCGCCGGCCACGCTGGGGGCGCCCACGCTCTCCGCGGACATCGAAGACCACTCCACCCTGGCGCCGCTGGCCCTCCAGTTGCTGGAGCGTTCCGTGGACGCCGCCGGGAAGTTGCTCGCGATCGAGGCTCTGACCGCCGCGTACCTGCTGGGCGGGGCGGAAGCCCGTGCCGTGCGGCCGCTCGGAAAGGGGACTGCCGCCGTCGTCGCCCGTCTGTCCGGCCTCCTGGCCCGGCATCTGCCGGCGGCAGCGCTCGTAGAACAGGCTTCCGTAGAACTGGACGGCTTCCTAGGCGCCGGCTTCCTGGGCGCCGCATTCGACGGCGGCCCAGCCGGCAGCACGGAAAGGCAACGATGAGCATCATGACAGGCAGGCACGCGGTTCAGGCTGCTGATGTTGCGGCGGACGCCGCAGCTGTCCTGGCGCAGGTGGGAAACACGCCGCTGGTGCCGCTGGATGTCCTCTCCAAAGGCCTCGGCAGCACTGTGTACGTCAAGCTCGAATCGGATAACCCGGGAGGCTCCATCAAGGACCGGACGGCCCTGAGCATGGTCCGCGCGGCTGAGCGCAGCGGTGAGCTCCGGCCGGGGGCAACCATCGTGGAGAGCACCTCGGGGAACACCGGGATCGGGCTGGCGCTGATCGGTGCATTGACCGGGCACCCTGTGGTGGTGGTCACCGGGGATACCATCTCATCCGAGAAACTCGCCGCGCTGCACCGTTACGGCGCCAGGGTGGTGGTGACGGACTGGGCCGCGCCGTCGGAGTCGCCGGAGAACGCACGGGCCGTTGCAGCGCGGATCACCGCCGAGAACCCGGGCGCCTGGCGGCCCCAGCAGTTCGACAACCCGGCAAACCCGCGGGCCCACTACGAAGGGACCGCGCCGGAGATCTGGCAGCAGACGGCCGGGAAAGTGACCCATTTCGTGGCCGGAATCGGCACGGGCGGAACCATCAGCGGCAACGGCCGGTACCTGAAGGAAAAGACCGGCGGCCACGTCGAGGTGATCGCCGCGGATCCCGTTGGTTCGGTGTACAGCGGGGGCCATCCCGGGGAGATCCTGGTGGACGGCGTGGGGAACTCCTGGCCGGAAGCCGAGTGGCCCAAAATTTTCGACCGCAGCGTCGTGGACCGCTTCCTCCGCGTTCCGAACAACGAGGTGTACACCACGGAGCACCGGCTGCTGAACGAAGAGGGCCTGTCCCTCGGGCCCTCTTCCGGGCTTGCCGTGGCCGCCGCCCTGAGGGTGGCGCGCGCCGCGCCGCATGGCTCGGTGGTGGTGGCAATAGCGCCCGACGCCGGCAGCAACTATTTGAGCAAGGCTTTCAACCCGGTGTGGCTGGCAGATAACCACATCCATCTGGCAGCGGAATTCGTGGAGGAATAGGCCGCGTGCTTAGCATTACGACTCGGATACAGCTACAGACAGACAGACCGGTCTCGTTGTACGCTTTTGAAACGTTCGTGGTTCCCGCATCCGCGAATCGGCATGCGGTGTTTTCAAGGACGGGTCCCGGGCTCAGCCGGGACCAGCACTTATAAAGGAATAAACCATGTCAATGGATGAGACTTCTTTTCCAGCATTGACCGATGGGGAAACGACTGCGTACCGGGGACCCCAGTCGATCCCGCCTTCGGACGTGAGTGACCCGACGATCCGTGGCCAGGCGTGGAACATCATCGAGTCTGTACTGGATGACGCCACTCCGCAGAGCGAGTGGGCGCGCGAACAGTTGCGCAGCCGGATGGAATCGAACCCGGGGAATCCCGAACGCGCCCTCCTGGAACATTTGATGGCCACGCGGAGCATCACGGGCCAGGAGTCGGACGACTCTGAGGCCAACCTGCCCAGCCCTGACCTGCCCGTGCCCGATGAGGACTACGGCGCTACAGTGCTGTTCACCCGCCGGAGCAGGCGCCGCATAGAGGCCATTCTCGGTGACAGGATGCTCCTCACCGCGTTCCAGCCCATCCACGAACTTTCCACCCGTGACGTCATCGGTGTTGAGGCACTGACACGGTTTGTCAGCGACGACGGCGCCAGCGCGGATCACTGGTTCAACGAGGCAGCGGCCGTGGGCCTCGGGCCCGACCTTGAATTTGCCGCGCTGCAGGCAGCCCTGGTGGCCGCAGAGCAGTTGCCGGAGAACGTCTACGTGGCGCTCAACCTCTCACCGGCCACTTGCCTCGACCCGCGCCTCCGGGCGTTCGTGGAGCACTCCCGGCTGGCAATGGACCGGCTCGTCATTGAGCTGACAGAGCGGCTGGCCGAGGACGAATACGATCCTGTCGTTACGGCACTTGCACCGCTCCGGCTACGCGGACTCCGGGTGGCTGTTGACGGCGCCGGCGCGGGTTTCGGCTCGATGAGCCAGGTCAAGCACCTCAGCCCGGACATAATCAAGCTCGACCGCAACCTCATTGCGGGAATCGACCATGCGGCGGGCCAGAAAACCCTGGGCGCAGCCATGGTGGAGTTTGCCCGGCAGATCGGCGCGGACCTGGTTGCGGAAGGGATCGAAACCCAGGCCGAGCTGACCGCGGTCATGGACCTGGGGATGGCCTTCGGGCAGGGGTACCTCCTGGGCCGCCCATCGGTGCAGCCGCTGGACTGGGCAGCCTGGCGGACCGCCGCCGACGAGGAAGCCTTCACCTCGGGGTCCGGCGGCCCGGCCAACTAGACGCTCTCGCAGTTCCTGCTGTTCATAACGGGACGCTCTGTCGCTTCCTGCTGCCTGGGCTGGGGCGCTCAGGAAATGAGCGAGCGTCGGTATAGTGCCCGCTATGGATGACAAAGCAACTCTGCACAGCTACCTGCGCACCCGGCGTGCGAACCTGCTCGCCAAACTCGACGGGCTGGACGAGTACGACGCGCGGAGGCCACTGACGCCCACAGGTACCAACCTGCTCGGCCTGGTCAAGCATGTGGCCAGCGTGGAACTCGGTTATCTCGGCGAGGTCTTCGGGCGGCCGGCACCGATGGACCTCCCGTGGCTTGACGACGATGCCGAGCCCGACGCCGACCTGTGGGCGCCCGCGGACGAGACCCGGGAGCAGATCATCGAGCTCCACCATTTTTCTGCCGCGCACAGTGACGCCACCATTGACGCGCTGCCGCTGGACGCGCCAGGGGTGGTTCCGTGGTGGCCGGAGGAGCGGAGGCACGTTTCCCTCCACCAGATCCTGGTGCACATGTGCGTGGAAACGGCGCACCACCTGGGCCACGCGGACATCCTCCGTGAGCTCATCGACGGTTCAGCAGGCCAGCGGCCCGGCGACCCCAACCTGACGACGCGCACTTCGGAGGAATGGGCAGCGCACTGCGCCCGCATCGACGCGGCAGCCCGCGCGGCCGCAGACCGAGTGAGAGAGCGTCCGGGGGAAGGCGACGAAAAGTGAGAGAGCGTCCGGGGGGTGGGAGCTCTACTCGATCGTGGCGAACAGCTCGTTGAGTTCGTCGGTCAGCTGCTTCCGCAGGGCGGGTGTGCCGATTTCCTTGCCGTCGATGTGGTTCACGGGGGCCAGCAGCCGGATGCTGGAAATCAGCCACACTGCGTCGGCGTCGAAGAGGTCCCGCGGTTCCAGCGGACCGTAGCCGAGCTCCCAGCCCGCGGCCTTGGCGGCGGCAAAAAGCGCACCTTGTGAGGTGCCCGGCAGGATGCCGCTGTCCAGTTGCGGTGTGATGAGGCGGCGTACTGTTCGGGTGCCGCCGGCGCCGTCGTCGGACGTGTCAAGGTGCGCGAGCAGGACCGTGGACGTGGGGCCTTCCAGGACGCGGCCGTCGGACGACGTGAAGATGACGTCGTCCGCTCCCTGGTTGTGGGCGTGGCGTAGGGCCGCCATGTTCACCGCGTAGGAGAGCGTTTTGGCGCCGAGCAGCAGCCAAGGTGCCCGTTCGCCCACTTCGCTGTCGTAGCCGCGGTCCAGGAGGATGACGTCGATCCCGGTTTCGCGCTGCCTCCGGCCTGCCGCCGGGACTGCCGAAGCCTGGACCCAGCACGTGGGGGCTGCTCCGCCCTCGGCGCCGCGGGTGCAGATCAGCTTTACCACCGTCTCGTCCTCCTCCGGTGTGCCGGCGGGATGCTGGGAGCGGTATTCGGCCACCGCCGTCGCGATGGCCCGGCGCCAGGTGTCCTCGGCGGGGATGGCCAGCTCCAGCGCGCGCGCCGAACCCTGCAGCCGCCGCAGGTGGGCGTCGAGCTTGCGCGGGTTTCCGCCCACGGCCAGCATGGATTCAAACACACCGTCGCCCCGGGTGGCACCCTGGTCCGTGGCCATCAGCTGCGGCTGTGAAGCATCGGCAATCCGGCCGTCGTCGAAGCGGGGATCAAGGAACACGAGAACGGTGGCCGGGGCAGCAGGAGTCATGCCTCAAGCTTATCCTCGGCCCTGGATGCCGGCCGCGGGATAGGCTGTGCTGGATGCCTTTCCGGAACCGGTCCGGCGGGGGAATAACCGTGGGAGTCTGTCTGTGTTGTGGCCGTTTCCGCTGGTGGGCACCGCGCCTTACTGGCTCGTGCTGGCGTTGAGCATTGTTGACCTGATAATCCGGGTGCTGGCGCTGGGCATCATTCCTGGCAACCGCCGCCCTACCACGGCCATGGCCTGGCTACTGGGGAT
This sequence comes from Arthrobacter sp. Leaf337, assembly GCF_001423745.1. Taxonomy (GTDB): domain Bacteria; phylum Actinomycetota; class Actinomycetes; order Actinomycetales; family Micrococcaceae; genus Arthrobacter. The sequence continues at coordinate 83,538 of NZ_LMPC01000030.1, read as the reverse complement.
CTTCTTTGTGCCCGCACTCGGCCTGATCCTGTTCCTGCTGTTCGGAAACTTCAAACTCTCCCGCAAGCGCCGGGCCCAGCAGGATGCCGTGAATAAGCGGGTCCGCGCCGGGACGTCCCAGCTGGCCGCCGTCGAAAGCGATTACGACGGCCCGGAATGGGTGGCCTCGGCGGCCGAACTGAACAAGACCCTCGGTTCACTGCCCATGGTGGACGGCAACAGCGTGGAGCTGCTGCCCGGGTACCCCGACTCCATCAAGGCCATGGCCGCCGCCGTCCGTGAGGCCAAAGAGTTCGTCAACGCCGAGTTCTACATCATGAGCACGGACCACATCACTGACGACCTTTTCACGGCCCTGGAAGAGGCGGCGGAGCGTGGGGTCCAGGTCCGTGTGCTGTTCGACCACCTCGGCACCCTGCGGATCAAGGGCTACCGCAAGCTGATCAGGCGCCTCAAAGCGAGCAAGATCCAGTGGCGGCCCATGCTGCCGCTGCGTCCGGTGCACGGCCAGTGGCGCCGTCCCGACCTGCGCAACCACCGCAAGATCATGGTGATCGACGGCGAAATCGCCTTCACAGGCTCGCAGAACCTGATCGAGCCCTCCTACAACAACCCCCGGCACCGCAAGGTGGGTCGCGAGTGGGTGGAGCTCATGGCCTGCCTGCGCGGACCGATTGTCACCACACTCAACGTGGTCTTCGCCACCGACTGGCTCAGCGAGACGGACGAGTCCCTGGAGGACCAGCTGGCCCACCGCCCCGAGATAGCGCCGGGCGCCGTGACTGCCCAGGCCGTGCCCAGCGGCCCCGGCTTCATCACCGAGAACAACCTGCGACTCTTCAACACCCTCATCTACTCCGCCCAGCACAAGATCTCCATCTGCAGCCCGTACTTCGTCCCGGATGATTCGCTGCTTTATGCGGTGACGACGGCGGCGCAACGGGGCGTCGACGTCGAACTTTTCGTCTCGGAAAAGGGGGACCAGTTCCTGGTCCACCACGCGCAGCAGTCGTACTACGAGGCGCTGCTGGAAGCGGGCGTCCGGATCTACCTGTACAAGGCGCCGTTCGTGCTGCACGCCAAGCACTTCACCATTGACGACGAAGTGGCCGTCCTGGGGTCCAGCAACATGGACATGAGGTCCTTCTCGCTGAACCTGGAGGTTTCGGTGATGCTCCTGGGCGCCGACATCGTGGCCAAGATGCGCGCCGTGGAGGACACCTACCGGGGCATTTCCCGTGAGCTGACGCTCGAGGACTGGATGGAGCGCCCCATGGCCGTCAAGTACGTGGACAACGTCGCCCGGCTGACGGCCACGCTGCAGTAGCTCAGCCTGCCGGAGTCAGCCTTCCGGAAACTCCGCGCCAAGCGCAGAGAGGACCCCGTACGCCTTGGTGCGGATTTCGTCGTACTCCTCCTGCGGGGAGGAATCCGCGGTGATGGCACCGCCGACGCCGAGGCTCAGTTCCGAGCCGCCTGCACCATCCGGGCGGATCACCAGGGTCCGGATGGCCACCGCCGTATCCATCGCGCCGCTCAGCGAAAAATAGCCGATGGCGCCCGAATAGACCCCGCGCGGCGCCTCTTCCAGACGGTCCAGGATGGCCATGGTGCTGATCTTCGGCGCCCCCGTCATGGACCCTGCGGGGAAGCATGCGGCCACCGCTTCGGCGCGCGGCAGCCCGGGTTTCAGTTTCGCATCGATGGTGCTGACCATCTGGTGGACCGTGGCATAGCTTTCGATGGCGCAGAGCCTGCTCACGGTGACTGATCCGGCTACGGCGAAGTGGCTCAGGTCGTTGCGGAGCAGGTCCACGATCATGATGTTCTCGGCCCGGTCCTTGGGCGAGGCCTCCAGCTGGCGCCGCAGCTCCTCGTCACGGGCGGGTTCTGCGGCCCTGGGGCGGGTTCCCTTGATCGGCTCGGCGCGCATGGCGCCGTCGGCCGCTATCCGCAGGAAACGCTCCGGTGATGTGCTGGCAACCGTCAGCTCGCCGAACCGCAGGTAGCTGGCGAACGGCGCCGGGTTCTTCCGGCGCAGGGCCAGGTACGTCGCCCAGGCGTCCAGCCCCGGTCCGGCGGGATCGGCCGGAACGTCGGCGCTGACGGCGGTGGTGAGGCAGACCTCGTAGGTGTTCCCCTCGGCAATTTCATGCTGCGCGTCGGCGATCTTGACCTTGTATGCGGTTTCGGTGTCGCGGCCCGTGAACACCGGAGCGGGCTTGGTTCCGGTGCGGACGACCGTGCCCATGGCGCCGCCGACGGCGCCGACCCCGACGACGGTGCCTCCGACGGCGGTGCCTCCGAGAGGATCGGCAGTCGCTGCCGCCGTGACCGCCGAGCGGGCCAGTGCCAGCCACTCCGCGGTGTCGGGGGCCTCCAGGGCGAGGAGCCACACGCTGCCGTCGCGGTGGTCCAGGACCACGGCGCGGCCCGCGAAGATCATGGCGGCGTCGGGGGTTCCCGACGGAACGTCGCTGCCGCCGGTTTCGCGCTTGAGCTCGTAGCCCAAATAGCCCAGCCAGCCGAGAGTGAATTCGCAGGCGTAGCCCTCCGGCGGGCGGAGCGCGCGGCGGCCCCAGACACCGTCGAGCCAGCGGAAGAACGGCCCGGCGGTGGCCACCGTGGCGGTGCCGATGGTCAGCCGGGTTACGCCGGAACGGTGCCGGACGTCCTGGCCGAACCTGCCGCCGTCGTCTGCCAGAATGCTGAAGCGGCTGCGTTCGGCGGGCGTCCCTTCCGTCCGAAGCGAGGAGTCCAGCCACACCGCGTGTGGCGAGCGGCCGTATAGGGTGTGGAAGAGCCGGGCGGCATCAGGCACGCAGTCCAGCCGCTCGGCATGCAGCTGAAGGCCGAGGCGTGCCGAGAGCTCCGGCAACAGCACTGCGGCGAGGGCCGGCAGGTGCAGGAGCGCCTGGAGGACGTCGTCCTGGGCGGTGCCGTCGGCCCGGTTGAGCACCCGGATCTCGGCAAGGTCCGGCACCGGATCCGTTGCCAGCCACTCATCCTCCTGCGCGGCCCACTGGTCCCAGAAGGGTTCGTAGGTGCTGCCGTCGCGTGCCAGCGCCCGGGTGCGGCGGTCATCGTCGGAAGACTCCGACCAGATCACGGCGTCCAGCATCGGACGGGCGGATGCCGCGGCTGCACCCACGCCCTCCACGATCACGATCTCTGCCGGCAGTGTTGTTCGCGCCTGGCCGTCGTAGTGCTTCTCCCAGTCCCAGCTGACCCAGTCAGCAGCTTCGCCGCGGCTCAGCGGAGCCAGGACTGTGGTGACATAGCGCTCGATGCCCGCCGCCAGCCCGTTCCAGCCGGGATAGACGTCCTCCAGATGGAACAGCGAGACCTTGTGGTGCTCCCGCAGCCGGGCGGCAAGCTCGATCGCGAGGGTGGTCTTACCTGCGCCGGACCGGCCATCGATGGCAATGATCACGGGTGCAGGGGTCATGAAATAGAGCGTACCTGCTGCCCGGACCAGTTCTGTTGCTGCAGTTCCTGCCGGGCATGGTCCACGATTCCGGGAACGGCAGCCTTGATGAGGTCCCAGGTGACGTCAAAGTCCGCATGGCCGCCGTACCAGGGGTCTTCGATGCCCTGGTCCAAGAGGTCACGGCCAGCCACTGCCGGATCAAAGCTGCGCAGCATCCGGATCCGGGCCAGCGCCTCGCCGTCAGGGGCCGTCGCCCGCAGCCAGCCGTAGTGGTCCACGTCCAGGGCGAGGATCAGCTGGCGGTCACGGAACCACTCGGGGCGCCACTCCCGCGCAATGTGCCGGTCCGAGGTGAGTTGATGGGCCGCCAGTTTGCGGGCGGCGCGGGGATCGATGGGACGGCCGGACTCATAGGCTGTGGTTCCGGCTGAATCCACGACGACGGTGCCGGCGAGCCCCGCTGCTGCGAAGGCCTCGGCCAGCATCAGCTCGGCCATCGGGGACCTGCAGATATTTCCGGTGCAGACCGCGATGATCCGGTATGGGCTCGACATTGAGGACATGGAGCAAGCATGGGGGATGGTGGCCCCTCTTGGCTAGTCACGGGCCGTCCGCATTACGGACGGGTCATTATTGTTTCGGTTTTTGTCACATCCGGCGGGATTCGGCCGCGTGCGGGAACAGATTGAGGGGCATCTCAGTTATCAGTATGAGGAAAGAAAAATGAGCACTACATGTACTGCACTGGTCATTCCGGTCCGGTTGGGCGATGCCCTGAGGACCGTGGCCATTGATGCGACTACTGACACCCTCCAGCAGCTGGTGGGGGGACACCTTGAATCCGTCAGCCGCGGCGACTGGCACGTCTACCTCAACGCCGAAGGCCACCTGATGAACTTGCCGCCGAACATCCGCGCTGCCCAACTTATCCGCGAGGCGGGGCTTGACCTGTCCGATGCCGCCCGCGGCACCGCTGTGTTCCTGGGCCGGACTGAGCACGGCGGCGAAGCAGACGTTCCGGAGCACTTGCTGCGGCGGGCCGCCGAAATGTTCGGATCCCCGCTGGCTGCCTGAGCCGGATGCCTGCTCAGACGCCAATCAGGCGCGCGGCCAGCGCGTAGATCCCCCAGATGCCGGCGGCCAGGAGAAGGCCGAGATAGCCGAGCACAAGCCTGGTGTCGCGCAGGTAGCAGTTCGACTTCTTCAGGCCCCTCCGGCGTGCTGTCCAGTAGCCTGCGAACCCGATGGCCGCGAACACAGCCAGGGCCACAGGACCGGTCAGCCAGCCCAGCAACGCGATCGTGGCGAAGATGCAGAGGCGGAGCGGATCGAACGGCGCGGCGTCCTGCGGGATGCCGTCCCGGTGGGGCACCAGCTGCGAGGGCAACGGTCCGGCCGCGATGCGCCGGGCGTCTGAATCGGAACTCATCATCAGCCTCCCCGGAGCTGACGCACCGGGAGCAGCTGCTGACCCGTGGCAGTGCTCATCCGTTGCCTGGACAGGGCCGGCCACGCCTGCACTGCGCAGAACGGGGCGCACTGGTGTTCGCCGGCGTCGCTCTTGGTTCCCACGTGGACGCAGCATTGCGTGAGCCGTTCTTCGATCATGGTGGAAATGTCCATAAACGGCTTCACCATGATGCGGGTGACGCGTTCGGCGAGGAGCCTGCGCAGTCGCTGCTGCTGGCCCGGGAGCTTGCCGGCCGCCAGGGTGGTGAGCGTCCCGATGCCCAGGTCGCACTGCGTGCAGATGTTCTTCCAGAGGTCGGCCGTCCGCGGGTGGGAAAGCGATGACTGTTCGCTCAGCAGGTCGAGCAGCGATGACTTCATGAGGCTGCGCAGCTCGAGCGGGATCGCGCTGTCGGCGATGCGGTTGGCGATGCTGTCGGGGTTGAGCTCCAGCCAGGCCAGCAGCTGGTCGTGCCCGATGAGGGCGGTCAGCGACCGCCAGACCCCGGAATCGTCCTTCAGCATGTAGCCCACGGACGCGCAGTGCGGATGCGAGCACGGAAGAGCCGTCAGGTCATGCCACGAGACCACACCGTTGGTTTGCCCGGCCAGCCGTGCAAGGACACCCGTGTGGGTGAGCCGGTCCACGGGGTCGATGCCGTGGCCGCGGCCGGAACCGAACACGGGCTGCAGGGCGACACCACCCACGAACGGGGTCTCCAGCGCCCGCATGACGACATCGCCCACCTCGCCGTCGTTGACACCAAGGGTTGCCGTCATGGTCAGGGTCGTGAAGACGCCCGCCTCGGACAGGCGCGAGATTGCCGCATCCTTGTAGCGGGTCAGATCTCCCCCGCGGTGGTGGATCGACGCCTCCTTGGAGGGGCCGTCGTATTGGAGGTACACCTCCACCCGGTCGCGATGCTTCGTCAGCAAGGCGAGCAGGTCGTCGTCGGTCGCGATCAACATGCCGTTGCTGTTCACCATGATCCGGACGATCGGCCGTGCAACCAGCTCCTCGAGCAGTTCGGCAAGATGGGGATACAGCGTGGGCTCGCCGCCGGACAGCATCAACACATCAAGGCGCCCGTTCTCGCGGGCCAGCCGTGTATCCACATTCGCGAGCACCTCAGTGAGCGGCGCGACCCCCTGCAGCTGCGGGCCGGACGAGGTGAAGCAGGTGGGGCAGCGCAGATTGCAGTGCTCGATGATGTCCTGCAAAAGGATGCACGTGTGCTGGGTCTGCATGGCGGGAAGTCCATAGGCGTACGCCTCGGGCACGGGCCGGTAGTTGTCCGCCTGGTCGGGGACATGCTGTTTGGTGGGTGCCTGCCATTTCTCCAGGTACCGCAGGATTTCGGGGGATTCGTCGTACAGGGTGCGCACCAGGCCGTGGTCGGGGCAGCCGCGTTCGAGCCACACGCGGTCGTCACGGACAAGCAGCACCCCGGACAGGCGCCGCACCTGGGCGAGCGGCGGGTTTGTCTCGTGGCAGCGGGGACAGAACGCCGTGACATACCGGTGGATGCGGTCACCGCGCAGCGGTTGGCCAGGGCCGGGCTCGTCTCGACGCGTCATGGAAGAAGACCTCATCTCAGATTCCTGGTTGAGCGAGGAACCCGACACAGAGTCCCTCGCCGAGCAACGTAAAAATTCCCAGACCAATCAGGAGCCCTGCACCCCATCGGGACGTTCGAGGCCTGAGGGCAAGCAGTATGGACCCCACCAAATAGAGGGCGATCGGGACGAACGTGGCCGGCCCGGCGAGGATGCTGTTGGACCATGCGTAGGGTCCGCCTACGGCGATTAACCCGCCGAAATAGATGGCATAGAGCGCCATGGTTCCGAACAGTATTCCGAGTCCCATAGAGCCGCGCTTTGGCTGTTGCGGCGGCCCGCCCTGGTATTCCGGCGGGGGTGGGTTCCGGGGAACCTCGGGGTTGTCCTCGCTCATGCCACTCTTCCCTTCAACGCAGGACGGACCGGTCTCCCGAACACCCGCCGCATCCGCCAGGCCAACAGCGGGAGGACCGCCAGCAGGAACCACTGGGGGCGGCTCATCCCCAGCCAGAGCACCTCGTTGCCGCGGACAAACTCCACCCCGAACCTGAACAGCGCGTAGGAGGTCACGTAACAGATGAAAAGGTCCCCGGGGTGCGCGAGGCGATCGCGAAAGCGCCACATGACGGCGAACGCAATGGCATGGAACACGATCTCGTACGCAAAGGATGGATGGAGCCCTGCTCCGGCGGGCCCGCCGATCAACGCAGCCTGCCCGGGCGTGAGTACGATTCCCCACGCCCCGCCGGTCGGAGTGCCGGGCAGTTCGGTGAGGAGGCACCCCCCGCGCCCGAGAACCAGCGCCAGTGCGACCGACGGTGCAAGCAGGTCACCGGTGGATTTCCGGTAGCCTGTCAGCCGTTTGCCCAGATGGACCCCGAACCATGCCCCGACCAGGCCGGCGAGGATGCTGCGGTCGCCGTTGCCCCACCAGTCGGCCAGGGAGACTTGTCGGGAAACATCCCACGTGAGCAACCGGGAGCCGATTGCCCCGAAGGCCACAGCGAAACCGGCAATGGGCCAGAGCCGGGGATCAGTAAGGCCGCGGCGGCGCTTCTCATAGGCGTAAAACAACAGGGCCGCGAAGATTCCCAGCCCTGTCAGAACGCCGTGCACAAGCCCATCTCCCGCGAAGGGAAGCCCGATCATGAGCAGAGTGTAACAGCGGGGGCTCAGGCTGCTTTGACCACGGGTAGCTCATCCCAGTGAGTCGTGTATCTGGGCGAGAGCATGGTGCGTTGCATGGACCAGTCCGGGCCTCCCCGGATGCCTGCGTGTCCCAGCCCCACGGAACCCCTGCCGTACCGGCGGCTGATGTCTTCCAGCAGTGTTCCGATGCCGCGTTCCTCGTGCGGGTTCGCAAAGGCCGGCAGCGGCGACTGCTGCCCCGTGGGCCTCAGGTCGGTGACCATGATGCCCGCACGGACGTACCTGGTGCCTTCCTGGATCCGGGGCAGCAGGGTGTGCGAGGCGCGGGTCAAAAGCACGGGATCCGCGGTGGGCATCGGCAGCGTCACGCAGACCGAGGGATAGGACGTGTCCTGGGGGTTGTAGTGCGATGTGCCGGCGAAAGCGGTGAGGACCTTGGCCTGCAGCCCGTGCTTGGCCAGGCGGGCGCTGGCCTGCTGGGCATAGACACTCATGACCTGCCGCAGGTCCCCCGCGGTGGTGATAGGCGTGGAAAATGACCGGCTGAAGATGAGCTGGTCACGTCCAATCCGCTCTTCTTCCAAGGGAATGCACGCAGTGCCCTGCAGTTCCAGGACAGTGCGCATCAGCACCACTGAGAAGCGGTCCCGGATCCGAACCGGATCGGCGCGGGCAAGGTCCAGGATGGAGTGGATGCCCATCCCGTTCAGGCGCTTGGTGAGCCGGGTGGCCACGCCCCAGAGCTCGATGACGGACAGCCGGGCCATCAGTGCTTCGCGGGCAGGTGCCGGCATGGAGTCCCAGTGGCACACGCCGTTGAGGCCCGGGTTGTTTTTCGCCCATTTGTTGGCCAGCTTCGCGAGGGTCTTGGTGCCGGCTATTCCCACGCAGACCGGGACTCCGACGTTGCGGCGGACAGCGGACTTGATGGTTTGTCCGAGCCGCAGTAGTTCGTCCGGGGTGCCTTTGACTCCCAGGAAAGCTTCGTCGATGCTGTAAACCTCCAGCCAGGCCGAGTAGCGGGACAGCAGCTCCATGACGCGGGCGCTGATGTCCCCGTACAGCTCATAGTTGCTGGATTTTGCCACCAGTCCCCATTCCTTGGCGCGGGGAGCGATCTTGAACCATGGTTCTCCGACGCTGATCCCAAGTGCCTTGGCTTCGGGGGACCGGGTGACCGCGCAGCCGTCGTTGTTGGACAGGACGACCAGGGGGCGGCCTTCGAGCGATGGATCGAATGCCCGTTCGGCGGAGGCGTAGAAGCAGTTGACATCCACCAGGGCGATCTGCCGGATGGTGCCCGCTGCCCGCGTCTCATACCTTTCCGGCGTCTCAGACATGGTGCAGGCACCGTGTGGCCACGCCCCAGATGACCAGGTCAGACAACGCTGGAACCCGGAGGTCCGGATACCGGGGGTTGTCTGCCTGAAGCAGTACTCCGGATGCTGTGATCCTGAGCCGTTTGATGGTCAGCTCGCCGTCCAGGACAGCAATGACCACCGAACCGTCTGTGGGGCGGAGGGCGCGGTTGACGATCAGTTCGTCGCCGTCGCTGATCCCGGCTCCTTCCATCGAATCCCCGGACACCCGCACGATGTACGTGCTGGTGATGTCCTTGATGAGGTGTTCATTGAGGTCGATTCTGCCGTCAAAGTAGTCCTGCGCCGGCGAGGGATAGCCCGCTGCGACCGGCACTGGAGAGATCAGCACTGACAGCAGGGACGTGCCCGCATCTATCACACGGGGACCGATAACTATGCCCACAACACACCCTTATTCGAATATATGTTCGATAGATTCAGTGTAGACCCTGGCCCGGACTCCTGCCCGTCCAGTTCATTCCGGGCGCGTCACGTTAGGCGATATCAATCCAGTAGCGGCGTTTGCCGTTGCGGGTGTCCTCGTAGGCGCCGTCGTTCTTTTCGATGGTCGCCCGGGAGCCAACGTTACTGACATCGCACGTGAGAAGGACCCGTGGGATTCCCAGTTCCCGGGCAATCGGCAGGGCGTGGGCCAGCGCGCTGGCTGCGTGGCCGCGACGCCTTGCGGAAGGCCGTACGCTGTAGCCGATGTGCCCGCCCTCGTTGAGGAGGAAATCGTTCAGTTCGTGCCTGATGGCCAGCGAGCCAAGGAATGTATCGCCCTCTACGATCCACAAGTACGTGCAGGGCACGTGCCCAGGCTTTCGCGGGCTCTCCGGCAAAGCATCCGCTACGAGCGCGTCGACAAAGCGGCGGAACGACCCGGCGTCCCTGAGTTCTTCCAGGGGCCAGTCCTCCGCGCCGCCGCCGTCCCGGCGGGCGCCGCCGAATTCTGCGGATCCCTCCAGCCAGGAGGATTGGTAGCTTTCGTCCGGAGCGATGAGGAGAGGCATCACAAGATCGTATTCGACTGCCACCGCAACGTCCGCTAACTGACGTTCGGAGATTGAGCGTTAGCGCTTCAGCGGGTTACCCGATAGCGCACGTGGGTGACAAGGCTGGTCCCGCTCACTTCCGTCGGCTCAAGGTTGAGGTTCCCGACGCCGTCCAGCAGCCGCTCGCCTGCTCCCAGGACAATGGGTGCGATGTGGAGGCGCAGCTCGTCGATCAGCCCCGCTGAAAGGTACTGGCGGGCGGTCTGTGCTCCGCCGGCAATGGCGATGTCCTTGCTGCCGGCGGCCTTCCGCGCCTGGTCCAGCGCCGATTCGATCCCGTCGGTCACGAAGTTGAATGTCGTCCCGCCCTGCATCTCCAGGGGCTCGCGTGGATGATGGGTGAGTACGAATACCGGTGCGTGGTAGGGCGGCTCCTCGCCCCACCATCCCCGCCAGTCCTCACCCCACGCCCCGGGCCCGGGCCCTGCGAACATGTTCCGTCCCATGATGAAGGCGCCTGCCGCGAGGATGCCTTCGCGCGCCGCTACGTTGGACTCGGCTTCTTCGAACTGCCACCTGTGCAGGAGCTCTCCGCCTTCGCCCAGAGGTTCCGCCAGGCTTTGGTTCGGTCCGGCGAGGAACCCGTCAAGGGAGATGGTCAGATCGCATGTGACTTGGCTCATGCGCCCATGCTACTGGCGGGTGCCAGTAGACGCGATGGTGTGCCCCCGCGCAAAAGGCCCCCGCCCGGAAAATATCCGGGCGGGGGCCTTGGCGGTTCAGGCCAGGCGGCCGGGGTTAGCGGGCCGAAGCCGACTGCAGCGACGCTTCCCGGACGGCCCAGGCGGCGTAGCTGCCGTCGAGCTCCACGACGTCGTACCCGGCGTGGCGCAGCGTGCTGGCCGCGACGGAGCTGCGGACGCCGCTCTGGCAGTAGGTCACGATGGTGCCGCCCGTGGGGAGCTGGTCCAGGTTCCAGAGCACCCGGCCGCCGCTCAGCTGCTCGGAGCCGGGGATGTGCCCGGCCGTGTGTTCGGTACGGTTGCGGACGTCGAGGACAACTGCGGCGTCGAAGCCTTCGAGTTCCTCGGGCTGGACCAGGCGCGGCGTCGCTGCGGGCAGCCCGTCGAGGCTGGTCACGTAGCCGCCCACGTTGTCGATTCCGACGCGGACCAGGTGGTCCCACATCTCCTGGGCCTGCTCCTGTCCCGAAGCCAGCAGCACCAGCGGACGGCTGTCCCGTTCCGGGTCAACGGCCCATGCGCCGAAGCTCGCAACGGACTTGCCGGCGGGGATGTTCAGGGCGCCTGCCACGGTGCCCTTGTGCACCTCGGTGTTGGGTCGGGTATCCACGAAGGTCAACTTGTTTGCCGCCAGGTCACGGGCGACGGCGGCAGTGTCCAGTTCCGCGAGCGGGGCGCGTTCGCCCATGACGGCCGGGCCTTGGCGGTTCTGGCGCTTCATGCGGCCGAAATAGGCGTGCGCGTCCGGCTGTCCGTCGAGCAGTTCGTCGATGAAGCCCTGCTCGTCGTTGGCGGCCAGGTAGGGACCCCACCACGCGTACAGCCGCTCGTAGCCGACCGTCGACGACGGGATGGCGCCGAGGGCCTTGCCGCAGGCGCTGCCGGCGCCGTGCCCCGGGTAGACCTGGACGAAGTCGGGCAGTGTAAGGAACTTGTCACGCAGGCTGGTAAACAGCTGCTTCGCGCCTTCGAAGCGGGTGTCCACGCCGCCTGCGGCCTCATCCAGGAGGTCGGGGCGTCCAAGGTCGCCGGAGAACACGAAGTCGCCGGAAAGCAGGTATCCGGGTTCGGAGCTGAACGCGCCGTCGGTGATCAGGAAGGACAGGTGTTCCGGCGTGTGTCCCGGGGTGTGGAGCGCCTGGACGGTGATGTTGCCGATGGTGATCTTGCTGCCGTCGAACAGGCGCTCGCCGTCGAACCCGTACTGCCAGTCCGGGCCGCCTTCGCCGGAGACGTAAATTTTGGCGCCCGTTGCGGCAGCCAGTTCGCGGGTGCCTGAGAGGTAGTCGGCGTGGATGTGGGTCTCCGTGACAGCCACAATCTTCATGCCGTTGGCTGCGGCGAGGGAGCGGTAGGTGTCGATGTCACGGCGGGCGTCGACAACAACTGCCTCACCCTTCCGCTGGCAACCGATGAGGTAGCTGGCCTGTGCGAGGTCTTCGTCGTAGATGCGCTCGAGAAGCATGGGGTTCTCCTTCGTGAAAGTTTGTGGGTTCCTGGCTGGTTCCCCGTTGGTCTACTCAAAATCATAATACCCCTGGGGGTATATTCAAAAATGGTCTGCCGCCGTGGTTTCCCAACCCTCGGCGGGTGGCGCGGGCACGCCATTTCGCTAGCTTTTCCACTATCGATACCCACAGTCCGGTCGTCAGGACTGCTGCCGCGCTGCCTGCGCACGGACTGCGGCCATGTCCAGGTTCTTGATGCCTTGGATCACCTGTTCCAGCCCTGCCTCGTTGAGGGCGCCGGGCTGGGAGAAGACCAGCGTCTTGTCCCGGAAGGCCATCAGCGTGGGGATGGACGTGATGCCGGCGGCGGCCGCCAGGGCCTGCTCGGCTACCGTGTCCACCTTGGCAAAGGTGACGTCCGGGTGCTTCTGGGAGGCGGCGTCGTAGGTGGGAGCGAACATGCGGCAGGGGCCGCACCAGCCGGCCCAGAAGTCGATGAAGACAATGTCGTTGTCCTCAAGCGTCCGGGCAAGCGATTCTTCCGTGATGTCGATGGTTGCCATGGCTGAATTCCTTACGTGTGGCTGGCGGGGCGGGGTAGGGGTTGTGGCTGCGGATGAGGCAGGTCGGTTAGGCCGCGGGGAGTCCTGCCCGGCTCCAGGCGATCATGCCGCCGGCCATCGTGTCGGCGCTGAATCCGGCGGCGTTGAGGGCATCTGCCACCCGGGCGCTGCGGTTGCCGCTGCGGCAGACCACAATGACGTGAACTTCGGGGTCCAGTTCGGACAGGCGGGCCTGCAGCTGCCCCATGGGGATGTGCAGGGCGCCGGGGATCATGCCTTCGATGACTTCGAAGTCTTCGCGGACGTCGAGGATTTGTGCACTGGCGCGCTGCTGCTCGGTTTCGGTGACGGTGATTTCTGCCATGGCGGGTTCCTTTCCGGAGTGTGTGTTGAGTGTTTAGCGGACCGGTTCGCCGGCCTGGCGCCAGGCCCCGATGCCGCCGCGGAGCGAATACGCCTCGTAGCCTTGGCTGGCGAGCAGCCGCGCGGCTGACGCCGAGCGGACTCCCGACTGGCACATCGCGACGACTGGCCGGCCCTTCTGCAGGCCGGATGCGCCGGTCTGCAGCCTGTCCAGAGGCAGGTGCTTGGCCTGTGGTGCGTGTCCGCTCCGCCATTCCTGCGCGGAACGGACGTCAATCAGTACCGCCCGGGAGGCGAGGAGCTCCTTGGCTTCGGCCACTGAGACGGTTTTATAGGGTTTGCTGAAAGCCTTCTTCAGCGCGTCGATCAGGCCCATGAGGTTCTCCTTTTTGTGGGGTCGGGCGGGATGGGGGCGGGGCCGGCGGATACCGGTCAGGCTGTGACGGTGCTTGCAGTGACCCAGGCGGCTACGGCGAAAATCAGAACAGCGAACGAGACGCGGACGTGCCTGTCCTTGAGGAAACGTGCCAGACGCGCTGCGGCGAGTGAGCCGAGGATTGCGGGGACCGTGAAGGCCAGGGCTGTTGACCACTCAATGGTGAAGCCGGCGGCGTGGGCTCCGAAGCCCGCCGCGGAGTTGATGACAATGATGGCCAGGGACGATGCGACGGCCTGCTTCATGCGCAGCCCCAAGAAGAGGGTGAGAGCCGGCGTGATGAGAAATCCGCCGCCGACTCCCAGCAATCCGGTGAGGAAGCCGACCAGCAGTCCGACTCCGACCGCCTTGGGGGCGCAGGAGCGGAAGGCCCGGGTGGGTCCGGTGCTGCACGTTCCCTCTACCTCGCTGGTGCGCATCAGCATGCGGATGCCGGCAACCACCATGATGCCCGCGAAGGCGAGCATCAATACGTTCGGATCCAGGAGGCGACCCACGGCCGCGCCTCCCCATGCCGCAGGAATGCCGGCGGCGCCGACCAGTAGGACAACGGGCCAGTTGATGCCTTCGCGGAACCGGGGCAGGAGTGCTGCCAGCGAAGAGAGGCCGACCACCAGCAGGGAGGTGGGGATGGCCTCCGAGGGGCTCAGGCCCACTCCGTAGACCAGGGCCGGGACGGCGATGATTGACCCGCCGCCCCCGACCACCCCGAGCACAATCCCAACGAGCAGCCCCAGTGCCAAGGCTGGAATCATGCCGCCTGTGTCCGGTCCGGTTCGGTCTGCTCTGCCGCAGCGGGCAGCTGCAGAATGGCGGATTCGCGGGTAGGCTCCTTCGCCGCCTTGTTCCACGGCATGGCCGAGATCGCTTGGCCCATGGCGCAGGTGTTGGTCGCGGCCGAGAAGGTCAGGCCCGTGCCGATGGCGCCCGCGAGCAGGCGGATCTTGGGCGAGACGAATTTCCCGCCGGCCAGGCCCAGCACCACGAGGGAACCGGCAGCAAGGCGGACCTGGCGCTCAAGGTCCCAGCGGGCCTTGCCGCGGACAACGTCGCCGCCGGCAGCCGCGAAGCCCGGCACGCCGCCGGTCAGGACATAGGCGGCGCCGATGCCGGCTCCGCCGAGGCGCTGCCGTGCCTGCTCAGCCCGTGCGCCTGACTGGCACACGAGCACTACGCGGCTTCCCAGCCGGGTGGCCAGTTCGTCGGTGTGCTCGGAGAGCAGCGGGAGCGGAACGTTGTATGAGCCGCGGATGTGCAGGGACTGGAATTCTGCGGCCGAGCGCACGTCGATCACCACGAGGTCCTTGTGTTCCTGAAACCAGCTCTGCAGCGTTTCCGGATCCAGGGCGGTGACTGCGGGGGCAGCCGGTGAAGCGGAGGGGCGTGTCATGGATGTCCTTTCAAGACGGATCAGACGAAAGCTGAATACCCCACCGAGTATTACAGATACCCCCGGGGGTAGTCAAAAACACCCCTGGGGGTATAGCCTTGAACTCTGGCAACCCCTTATCCGGAGGCATTATGGAACTCGATTCAACCGACCTCACCCCGGTCATCAACCGGCTCAAGCGAGCCCAGGGGCAGCTGTCTGCCGTGACCCGAATGCTGGAGGAGGGGCGCGATTGCACAGACATCGTCACCCAGCTCGCGGCGGTCTCTAAGGCGCTGGACCGTGCGGGGTTCGCCATCATTGCCAGCGGGCTTGAGCAATGCATTGTCCGAAAGGACGCAAGCATGAACACGAAAGACCTGGAAAAGCTCTTCCTGTCCCTGGCATAAGCCTCATTCAAACCGCCAACCGCCAATGCAAAGCCATTCGCCAATACAAATAGGAGACCCCATGACCTACACCCACACCGTGACCGTCCCGCTGTCCTGGAGCGACGCCGTCGAACGGACGCGTGAAGCGCTCGCGGGACAAGGGTTCGGCATTCTCTCGGAGATCAATGTCCGCGCGACCTTCGAGGCCAAGCTTGGCGCCGACGCTGCCGAAGCGCTCGGCGACTACGTCATCCTGGGCGCCTGCAACCCTGCCCTGGCCAGCCGTGCGCTTGCCGCCGAACCGGACCTCGGCGCGCTGTTGCCGTGCAATGTTGTGGTGCGCCGCGGCAAGGGTGCGGAGGTGACCACCATCCAGGCCATAGATCCGCAGACCATGGTGCAGCTCAGCGACAGCCCGGAAGTGCACGAAGTGGCAAACGACGCCGATGCCCGGCTGCGTGCCGCGCTGGCCGACCTGGATGCGCAAACGGCGGCGGAAATCGGCTCAGGACAGGTGGTCCCAGGCGTGGGCTGAGGTTATTTTCGTCACGCTTTCTGCGTCCTGCCGGGATCCTGCATTCGCTGCCTTCATACTGAGATTGACGCGGTGATGTCCGGCGCCAAATGAGTCAGGAGGAAGAGCATTGAACACTGTGATGACCGTAGTGACAAACGAGTATTTCCCTGCTGCGGCGGTGCTCTTTGGCGTAGTGCTTTTCTGGACGGTCGCCTTCTTCGGCGGCCTGTCACTTCTCAGTACCAACCAGCCGCCGATTGCAACACTTACGTGGCTGCTCTTCGTCTACGCCGCGGCCGTTCTTTCGCCGCTCGCGGGGCTCCTGGCCATGGTTGACCTCGTCCGCCGCTGGTGGCGCAACCGCTCGGCCCGTGCAGCCGGCCGCGTGGCCGGGACCAAGTCTGCCTGACAGAACCAAGGGAAAACGGGTAGCGTCCACTCGCACGCGGCGGGTCGTAATCTCCTAAAATTGTTATGGGGCCGGCGGCGAAAAGCCCGCTGAGACCCGGGCTGTCCCCAGTCGCCGTCGGCCCTTTCGAACGGCGTGATTACGCTGCGGGGCGGGATGCCCGGCGGTCGAGCGGCGCCAATTTTCCCGCGCCGCTCACCTGCATTGCGCGTCCGCCCACTGGGCTGCCTGATTCGCCGGCGCGACCCCTGTCTGTAGGCGGTCCGCGCAAGCCCCATTCGGGCGGTCTTCGTTCAGCCACAGGTCTATCGGCTGCCGTCGCCATTTCCTTCTTCGCGGCCCGTTCCCTTTCCCGCCTTCGTCTCCCACCCCAGGAATCAAAACATGACCTCCGAAAGTCCCTCCCCGCATCGGAAGCCCCGCACTTTGGATGCCATAACCCTGGGGCTGCGGCAGAACCTTGCCCAGTTCATGATCCTGGTGGCAGTCAACGCCCTGGTCGGCGGAACGCTGGGGCAGGAGAGAACCGTCCTGCCCCTGCTTGCAGGCGAGGTCTTCAAGCTGGACCTGTATACGAGTGCCTTGACGTACATCCTGGCGTTCGGCGTGGCCAAGGCAGCCACCAATTATTTCGCCGGCACCTTGTCGGACCGTTACGGCCGCAAACCGGTCCTCGTGGCGGGCTGGCTGATCGCGCTGCCCGTCCCGCTGATGCTGATCTTCGGGCCGTCGTGGGGGTGGATCGTGGCGGCCAACGTCGTCCTCGGCATCAGCCAGGGACTGACCTGGTCCACCACGGTGATGATGAAGATGGACCTCGTGGGTCCCTCCCGCCGTGGCCTGGCGATGGGCCTCAACGAGGCGGCCGGCTACCTCGGCGTCGCCGGGACCGCGCTGGCCACCGGCTACATCGCCTCTGCGTACGGGTTGCGTCCCGGCCCCTTCCTGCTGGGTGCTGCGTTCATCGCCGTCGGCCTGGGCCTTTCCGTGCTCACCGTGCGGGAAACCCACCACCATGCCAGGGCCGAGGCTGCCAGCCATGTGTCGGTCCATGAGGGGGCGCACGCGCAGCTGAGCAACCGTGAGGTGTTCACGCTGACGAGCTTCCGCGACAAGTCCCTATCGTCCGTGAGCCAGGCGGGCATGGTGAACAACCTGAATGACGGCCTGGCCTGGGGCCTGTTCCCCGTCCTATTTGCGGCCGCCGGATTGACGATTGAACGCATCGGCATCCTCGCGGCCGTGTATCCGGCCGTATGGGGCGCCGGCCAGCTGGTGACGGGCGCGCTGTCGGACCGGATCGGGCGCAAGCCCCTGATCGTCGGAGGCATGCTGGTACAGGCAATCGCCCTCGGCATGGTGGCCTTCGGGGCCGGCTTCGAAACCTGGCTGGCCGCGGCGGTGCTGCTTGGAGCAGGCACGGCCATGGTCTACCCGACGCTGCTGGCCGCCATCGGCGATGTTGCCCATCCCGAGTGGCGGGCCAGATCGGTGGGGATCTACCGGCTGTGGCGCGACGGCGGCTTTGCCGTCGG
This sequence comes from Arthrobacter sp. Leaf337, assembly GCF_001423745.1. Taxonomy (GTDB): domain Bacteria; phylum Actinomycetota; class Actinomycetes; order Actinomycetales; family Micrococcaceae; genus Arthrobacter. The sequence continues at coordinate 65,819 of NZ_LMPC01000030.1, read as the reverse complement.
TGCCCTGCTGTCCGGAATCATCGCCGATGCCTTTGGCATTCCTGCGGCAGTCGCCGTCGTCGCCGTCCTGACCGGGCTGTCCGGCGTTGTGGTGGCTGTGCGGATGCGCGGCACTGATCACAAGCCCGCATCCCGCTAAGCGGGTGTTCGCTAGGCGGGCGTTCCCGGTGCTGCGGGGCTTACACTTTCAAGTGTGCACGTTAGTGCACGTATGCACTTGAGGAGTTTGAGTTTGATGCTGGCTGTCCTTCGGAACAGAGTCTTTGCGCGGCTGTTCTGTGCCCAGGTCGTTGCCCTGGCGGGGACGGGCCTGCTGACAATCGCCCTGGGGCTGCTCGCCTACGACCTTGCCGGAAGGCACGCCGGGGCCATCCTGGGAACGGCCCTGACCATCAAGATGGTGGCCTACGTGGGCCTCGCTCCGGTGATCACCGCCCTCGTGGCCCGCCTGCCCAGGAAGCCGGTGCTGATTGCGGCTGACCTGGTCCGGGCAGCCATGGCCCTGTGCCTGCCGTTCATCACGGAAACGTGGCAGATCTATGTGGTGATCTTCCTGCTCCAATCCGCGTCAGCAACATTTACGCCGGCGTTCCAGTCGTTGATCCCGCTCATCCTGAAGGATCCCCGGGACTACACCTATGCCCTTTCGTTGTCCCGGCTCGCCTATGACATGGAAGCCCTGGTTAGCCCGGCTGCTGCCGCGCTGCTGCTGACCGTGATGAGCTACCACGAGCTGTTCATCGGCACTGTTGCCGGCTTCCTGATCTCCGCGACCCTGGTCGCCTTTACGGCCGTACCCCGGCCCGGCGCGCCCGGGGAGCCCCAGCCGTCCTTGTGGCACCGGACCACCCTGGGGACGCGGATCTTTTGGCGCAACCGGAAGCTGAGGTCCCTGCTGGCACTGAACCTTGCGGTGGCCGCCCCGACGGCCCTCGTGCTGGTCAATACCGTGGTCTATGTCCGGGACGTCCTGCACCGTCCCGGATCCGATCTTGCCGTTGCCCTTGCCTGCTTCGGCGCCGGCTCCATGGCTGTCGCCCTGGCCGTTCCGCGGGTTCTGGACCGCTTCGGCGATCGAGCCGTCATGCTGACCGGCGCCGCCCTGATCCCCCCGGCACTTGGCGCCGCCGCCGCGGTGATGTTCATGGCATCGCAGGGCGTCGGATGGTGGCCGCTGCTGGGGCTATGGTTCGTCCTCGGCGCCGCCACGTCCGCCGTCATCACCCCGTCCTCCCGGTTGCTCCGGGAAGCTGCCACGGAGGGCACGCTCCCGTACGTTTTCACGGCCCAGTTCTCGCTCTCCCACGCCTGCTACCTCCTCAGTTATCCGGTAGCGGGCTGGATCGGTGCTGCCGCAGGCCTGGGCTGGGCTGCCGCGGCGCTGACAATCCTTGCGATACTTGGCAGTGCAGGAGCCTTCCTGTCCTGGCCCCGGAAGACCTTTTCCGGACCGGGTCCCGCCGTCACCGAGGAGCAGGCCATTGAGCAGCCAGCCGAGCAGTCCGTTCAGCGCCGGCACTGATGGGCCCTCGCTCGTCCATCCCGTCACGCCTGGACCGGAGTTGCTGGAAAATGCCGCTGCCACGCTGCGGATGCTGGCCGAACCTACGCGCCTGCATCTGCTGTGGCAGCTTGCGCAAGGCCCCAGGAGCGTCACGGAACTTACGGAGGCGGCCGCCGTTCCGAGGACGGTGGTCAGCCAGCACCTGGCCAAACTGAGGCTCAGCGGGATGGTGAACGCGCGGAAGGACGGCCGGCATGTCATCTACTCGCTGCACGACGGCCACCTCGTCCGGCTGATCCGGGAGACCATCAACCATGCGGACCACCGAACCACGGGCGAACCCTTCCACGGGTGACCCTCGACGTGGCGCCGGGTGGGAGGGCAATTCGGGGCTTAAAGACCGTGTGCCGGGGAGCCGGTCTGCGGTATTCTGGCTTCGGGTTATGCAGGCAGCCTCCGGATTCTTTGCTGAGGAGTTCCCATGGGCCCGACATTCCGCGCCGTCTTCGCACCCGCTGCCACGGATCCCCCTGCGGGGGCCGCATGAACGCGAACAGTGGCCGCCTCGCCGGCATTGCCGAACGGCGTATCTTCAAGTCCTACGCCTCATTGTCGTCCGTCCCCACCGGCGAGCTCGAAGCACTGGCCTGCCTCTTGAGGAACAGCGACAACACACCAGGCCCGAACCATGCCGGCCTGGTGGGGCCGGTGGTCTTGGCAGAGCTGGCGCGCCGGAACAGGGCCGAATGCCAGGGGCGTTCCCGCCCGGACGGCCCGGCACGCTAGGGCCATCCGGCCGGCTAAAACATTCCGGCCCGGACGCTAAGCCGACCCTGCACGCTAACCGGGTCCCGAAAAACCTCAGGTAGATAGCCCGGCACCCCACAGTGCTTTGCGCAGCAGCGCCTTGAGCTGCGCCGATTCTTCCGCGGGCAGCCCTTCCAGTACTTCCGCCTCAGCCCGCCGCGCAGCGTCGCTGGCCCGCTGCAGCAGCTTTCCTCCCTTGGCGGTGGCCGTCACGGTTTTTGCCCGGCGGTCCTGCTTTCCCGGCGCCCTGGCCACGAGGCCGCGCTTCTCCAGCTCATCCACGAGTGCCACAATCTGGCTGGGATCCAGGCTGAGGAAGTCCGCCAGTTCGCGCTGCGTCGGCTCCAGCCCGCTGTTGGCGAGGATCAGGACCGAGTACGAACGCTCCTTCAGGTCGAACTCGGCCAGCGCCCTGTTGTTCAAAACGGACCCCACAGCGTGCAGCTTGGCCAGCAGAAATCCCAGGTCCTGGCTGATGGATGCGGCCACAAGCTTGTGGGCCTGTTCGGTCCGTTGACCGCCCTGTGTCTCGATCGTCATGGCCGACTCCAATAATCCTCAAAATAAATCGTTGACATTTTCAACTATCCATAATTTCATGGATGCAGAACAGCATCCCACGTTGAGAGCCGGGATGCACAAGGTCAGCTAGCAAAGGAGCAGCCATGAGCCTGTCAGGCAAAGTAGCAATCGTCACCGGAAGCGGCCGTGGCCTGGGCCTGTCCTACGCCCGGGAACTCGCACGGCAGGGCGCAGCCGTCGTCATCAACGACGTCGACGCGACGGTCGCCGGGGAGGCAGTGGCGCTCATCGAGGCCGACGGCGGAAAGGCCGCCGCCGTCGTCGCTCCCGTCGGCAGCACGGAAGTGGCCCGGCAGCTGGTGCAGGCGGCCGTCACCGAGTTCGGGCGCCTCGACATCCTGGTCACCAACGCCGGCATCCTGAGGGACAAGTCCCTGCTGAAGATGACCGACGAAGACTTCGACGCCGTCATCAACGTCCACCTCCGCGGCACCTTCACCTGCGTCCGGGAAGCGTTCGCCTACTTCAAAGAGAACGGCATCGCCGGCCGGATCATCACCATCGGCTCGCCCACCGGTCAGCGCGGCAACTTCGGGCAGAGCAACTACGCCGCCGCCAAGGCCGGCATCGTGGGCATGGTCCGCACCTGGGCCCTGGAAATGAAGAAGGCAGGCGTCACCGCCAACGCCGTCATCCCCGTCGCGGCCACGGCCATGACCAAGACCGTCCCGTACTTCCAAAAAGCCGTGGAAGCCGACGAGCGCGGCGAGGCCATGCCGGCCTTCTTCCGCCACGAGCTCGGTTTCGGAACGGCCGACGACGTCTCCGGACTGGTCGCGTTCCTCGCCTCGGATGAGGCGGCCGGTATTACCGGCCAGGCCATCGGTGCGGGAGGGGACCGGCTGCAGCTCTGGACCCACCCCGAAGCTGCTGCCACCGAATACCGCGAGGGCGGCTGGCGCTACGAGGACCTCATCGAGAACTTCGGCCCGCTCTTCGGCGCCAAGCTCCAGGGCGTGGGCGAGGAATTCCTGCCCCTGCCCGAGGACCTGAAACCGGAGGCACAGCCTGCCGCAGCTCCCGTGAAGGTGGGCTAGCCATGGCTGCCACGCGCTACGAGCCCGGCATCGACGCCGCCAAGCTGGACGCGATCGACATGCACGTGCACCTCGAAGTGGACGGCCACGGCCACGAATCACTCCCGGAGGCCCTCACCGAAGCTTCGGCCAAGTACTTCAAGGCCGAGGACCGCACGCCGTCGCTGGACCGCATCGCCGAGGTCTACCGGGAACTGAACATGGCCGCCGTCGTCTTCACCGTGGACGCCCGCACCCAGCTCAAGCACGAACCCAACAGCATCGAGGACCTGATCGCCGGCGCGGCACGGAACAACGACGTGCTGATCCCGTTCGGCAGCGTGGATCCGCGCACCGGGGCCGAGGCCATCCAGGGCGCCAAGCACCAGGCCATCGACCTGGGCGCCCGCGGCTTCAAGTTCCACCCGTCCCTGCAGGGCTTCGACCCCTCCAACGAGCAGTTCTACCCCCTCTGGGAAACCCTCCAGGAACTCGGCCTGCCGGCCATCTTCCACACCGGCCAGAACGGCATGGGCGCGGGCCTGCCCGGCGGCTACGGCATCAAGCTGGCCTACTCCAACCCGCTCCTGCTGGACGCCGTGGCCGCGGACTTCCCGGAACTGCAGATCATCATGGCCCACCCCTCGGTGCCGTGGCAGGACGAAGCCAACTCCATCGCCACGCACAAGGCCAACGTGTTCATCGACCTCTCCGGATGGTCGCCCAAGTACTTCCCGGAGTCCCTGGTGCGGATGTCCAACTCCGTGCTGCAGGACAAAGTCCTGTTCGGCACCGACTTCCCGCTCATCACGCCGCAGAAATGGCTGGCCGCGTTCGCGGACCTGCCGCTCAAGGACGAGGTCCGGCCCAAGATCCTCAAGCACAACGCCGTGCGCCTGCTCGGACTGGGCGGCTGAGATGAGCGCCTCCACAGCTGAGCAGACCCCTACCGCCGAAAAGACCCGGCTCTACGGCGTCTGCGACTACTACGACGCCGAGTCCCTCCTCACGGAGGATGAGCGCCGGGTGCTGGGACGCCTTCGGGACTTCCTGGACCGGGAAGCGCAGCCGCTGCTGGCCGATTACTGGGAACGGGGCGAGTTCCCCACACAACTCGCGCGGCCCCTGATCGACCTGGACCTGATGGAACCGGCGGAACTCACCGGCGCCATGGGCCCAAACAGCGGTCCCGCCCGCGGCATCTACCAGGGTTTCCGGATCTTCGAGCTGGCCCGCACCGACGCCTCGCTGGCCACCTGGTACACGTCCCAGGCCGGGCTCTTCCGCACCGCCATCCGGGTGGGTGCCTCGCCGGAGCAGCAGGCTGAATGGATGCCGAAGGTAATCGACTTCTCCCTCAAGGGGGTCTTCTCACTCACCGAACCCGACTCCGGTTCGGACATCGCCGGCGGCCTGTCCACGACGGCCCGCCGGGAGGGGGACTCCTGGATTCTGGACGGTGCCAAACGCTGGATCGGGGGTGCGGTCAGCGCCGATGTGCTGGCGGTGTTCGCCAGGGACCATGAAGACGGGCAGATCAAGGCCTTCCTGGTGGACCGCGAGGCGGACGGCGTGACGCTGGAGAAGATCCACGGCAAGACCGCGCTGCGGATGATGCAGAATGCCCACATCACCCTCGAGGGCGTCCGGGTGCCGGAATCCATGCGCCTGCACAACGTGGACTCCTTCAAGGACGTGGCCGCGATGCTCCGCGCCATGCGTTCGGACGTTGCCTGGATTGCCACCGGCATCCAGGCCGGAGCGTTCGAAGCTGCCCTGGGCTATGTGACGGAACGCCGGCAGTTCGGCCGCCAGCTGGGATCCTTCCAGCTGGTCCAGGAAAAGCTGGCCCGGATGCTCGGCAACGTCACCTCGTCCCTGTCCCTGGTGGTCCGGCTGACCGAACAGCAGTCCCGGGGCATCTACCGGGACCAGGACTCCGCTCTGGCGAAGATGCAGACGTCCCTGCTGATGCGCGAAACCGTGGCCCTGGCCCGCGAAGTGGTGGGCGGCAACGGCATCACGCTCGAGACGGACGTCGCCCGGTTCCACGCCGACGCCGAAGCCGTCTACTCCTACGAAGGAACGCACGAAATCAACGCGCTCATCGTGGGCCGCGCCCTCACCGGCGAAAGCGCCTTCACCCGCTGACGCAGCGCCAACTGAACAGCACTAACCGAACCCGAACAGCAACTGAAACCCGACGGCGGAAGCACCGCTCCGCCGTCGTACTTCCGCAACTCCAAAAACCACACCAGGAGGCAAAAATGCCCAATCTTGTCGTCGACTTCGACAAACTGCTCACCCTCGCCGGGACAGACCTCGGCGTGACCGAATACCGCGAAATCACCCAGGAACAGATCAACAAATTCGCCGACGCTACCGGTGACGACCAGTGGATCCACGTGGATCCGGAGCGCGCCAAGGACGGCCCCTTCGGCGCCCCGATCGCCCACGGCTTCCTCACACTCTCGCTCATCATCCCGTTCTGGGGCGAGCTGTTCGACGTCGATGGCGTCACCACCAAGGTGAACTATGGCCTGGACAAGGTCCGCTTCACCTCACCCGTGAAGGTGGGCTCGCGGATCCGCATGCAGGCCACCATCGCCGAGGTCACCGAAGTCAAGGGCGGCGCCCAGATCAAGGTGTCCAACACCATCGAGATCGAAGGCCAGGAACGCCCCGCCGTCGTGGCCGAATTCCTGGCCCGCTTCTACAAGTAGGCCGCTTCCGCAAGCAAAACCACCAACCGTCCCTCCTTCCGAAGGAACAGCCATGTCAGGACAAATCACGCTCGCGCCAGCGGGCACGGCCGCGAAGCGCAAGGAAGCGCGCACGGTCATCATGTCCAGCTATCTGGGCAGCACCATCGAGTTCTACGACTTCCTGCTGTATGCCACGGCCGCTGCCGTGGCCTTTCCCAAGGTCTTTTTCTCCGGCATGGACGACTGGGTGGGCGTCGTCGCCGCCTACGCCACGTTCGCCGCCGGCTATGTCGCCCGCCCCCTCGGCGGCATCATTTTCGGCCACTTCGGGGACCGCGTCGGCCGTAAGGGCATGCTCATCGTCTCCATGGCGGTGATGGGAATTGCGTCCACGCTCATCGGCCTGATCCCCGGCGCCAGCTTGATCGGACCCTGGGGCGCCGTCATCCTCGTGTTCCTGCGGGTCTGCCAGGGAATCGCCGTCGGCGGCGAGTGGGGAGGCGCCGCGCTCATGGCCCTGGAACACTCTGATCCCAAACGGCGCGGCTTTGCAGCTTCCTTCGTCAACGCCGGCGCCCCCACCGGAGCCGTGCTTGGCACGGTGGTGATGGGCATCTTCTCCGCCTTGCCGCAGGAGGCCTTCCTGGCATGGGGCTGGCGCGTGCCCTTCCTGCTGTCCTTCGTGCTCCTGATTGTGGGAATGTTCGTCAGGCTGCGGGTCTCCGAGAGCCCTATCTTCGCCGAGGCAGTGGCCAAGGAAAGCATGCAGGGCACCAAGCGCAAGATCCCGCTGCTTGAAGTGCTGCGCCGGCCCAAAGCGCTGATCATGATCATGTTCGCCGGCGCGGCGGGCTTCGGCCTGCAAGTGGTGCTGCCCACGTTCTCCATTACCTACGCGGTGTCCAAGGGCGCCCCGCAGCAGGGCGTGCTGTACGCGTTCGCCGGGGCCTCGGCCATCTCCATCCTGTTCGTCCTGCTCGGTGGACGGCTGTCCGACCGCTTCGGACGCCGACCCGTGATGGTGGCCGGACTGGCACTGTTCATCGCCTACTTGTTCCCGATGTTCGGAATGCTCGGCTCCGGGAACGTCGGCCTGGTCTTCCTGGCCTTCACCGTGGCCCTGGTGCTGCACTCGAGCCTGTACGGACCGCTGGCGGCGTTTGTGTCGGAGCAGTTCGGCACCACCTCCCGCTACACCGGCGCCGCTGTGGGCTACCAGCTGGCCACCCTGATCGGCGCGGGCTTCACACCGGGCATCGTGGCCGGACTGTACAAGGATTCCGGGCAGAGCATCGTCCCGGTGGTGGTCTTCCTGTCCGTCATGGCAACGGTTTCCATTGTCTTCATCCTGCTGACGCGGGAGTCTAAGAACAACGACCTCACTGCGGTCGATTAGGAGCACAAACATGGACAACAACGGAGTTGGATCCTGGCTGCACCGCCGCCGCCGGAAGTCCGGACCCAAAACGGCCCTCGTCTCGGGGGACCGCGCCGTCAGCTACGAAGAGCTCGCCGAGCGCACGGACCGGCTCGCCAACGCCATGGGGCGCAGGGGAGTGGCCAAGGGCGACCGGGTGGCGTACCTCGGTGAAAACCATCCGTCCTTCGTGGAGACGTTCTTCGCCTGCGGCCTGCTCGGGGCCGTCTTCGTCCCGCTGAACACACGGCTGGCAGCGCCCGAGCTGCAGTTCCAGCTGCAGGACTCCGGAACCCGGCTGCTGGTGAACGCCGGTGAGCTCGAAACCCTCGCGGCAGCGTCCGTGGAAGGAACCGCGGTGACCCACCGCTTCGTGGTGGCGCCCGACGGCGGCACGGAAGGTTCCGTCGTGGAGCTGCCATCCGGCGTCGAACGCTATGAAAGGGTGCTTCACGCGGCAGCCGCGACTCCGCGGGACGAGGCCGTGACTTTGGACGACGCCGCCATGATCCTCTACACCTCCGGCACCACCGGCCGCCCCAAGGGTGCGCTGCTCACCCACGGCAACATCACCTGGAACTGCTTCAACACGGTGGTGGACATGGACCTGAACCGGAACGACGTCGCCCTCATGATTTCGCCGCTGTTCCACGTGGCGTCCCTGGACATGGGCCTGCTGCCGATGCTGCTCAAGGGCGCCACCGTGGTGCTCGAGGCGAAGTTCGACGCTGGCCGGGTCCTTGACCTGATCAAAGAGCACAGGGTCACCACCCTGAACGGGGTCCCCACCACGTTCCAGATGCTCTGCGACCACTCGGCCTGGCCGGCGGCGGACTTGAGCTCCCTGGACAAGCTGACCTGCGGCGGGTCGGCCATTCCGCGCCGGGTCCTGGACGCCTACGAGGAGCGCGGCATCGGCTTCACCAGCTGCTACGGCATGACCGAAACCGCGCCCGGCGCCACCATGCTGCCAGTGTCGAGGTCCCGGGAGAAAGCAGGCTCCGCAGGCCTGCCGCACTTCTTCACGGATGTCCGCATCGCCGATCCCCTGGGCGGTCCTGCGGCACCGGGCCAGGTCGGGGAGATCCAGATTTCGGGCCCGAACGTGATCACAGAGTACTGGAACCGGCCGGAAGCCACCGCGGAAAGCTACGCGGACTCCGTCTGGTTCCGCTCCGGCGACACGGGTTTCCTGGACCAGGAGGGCTTCCTGTTCGTCTCGGACCGCATCAAGGACATGATCATTTCCGGCGGCGAGAACATCTATCCGGCGGAGGTCGAGGCGGCCATCTCCGAACTGGACGCGGTGGCCAGCGTTGCCGTGATCGGCGTCGAAGATGCGAGGTGGGGCGAGGTTCCCCGTGCCATCGTGACACTCCGCGAAGGCGCCTCGCTGTCCGAGGACGAGGTGCGTTCACACTTGGACGGGAGGCTCGCGCGCTACAAGATCCCCAAAACGGTGGTGTTCGTGGAGGAAATGCCGCGGACGGCCAGCGGCAAGATCCGCAAAATCGACCTGCGGAAGCAGTACGCCGCGAACGGACAGCTGCAATAGCGCGAACGGACAGTTGTGGCCCTGTTTTCGCGAGCCCGCTAGTGGATCAGCGCAAGCATGATGCCCACGGCCACGAACAGCGCGCCGAACGTCCGGTTGAGGACTTTCTGCCCGCGTGCGTTGTGCGTGAAGCGCTGGAATGACTTGGCCGCGGCGGCGAAGAAGAACCACATGACCAGAATGTCGATGACCACCACCGTGGCCGTCAGTGCCAAATACTGCGGCAACAGCGGCTGCTCCGGCCTGATGAACTGGGGCATGAATGCCAGGAAGAAAATGATGGCCTTGGGGTTCAGCAGATTGACCCACAGGCCCCGGCGGAACATGGAGGCGGCTGGCTCATTGCGGAGTTCGGCTGCCGTCTCCTGATCCAGATCAGGCTTTTGAAGGAACTGCCGGATGCCCAGATAGACGAGGTAGGCAGCCCCGGCGTACCGGATCACGTTGAAGGCCACGGGGGAACTGGCCACCAGGACGCCGACACCCAGGGCGACGATCAGCACATGGACCACCAGTGCGGCCTGCTGGCCCAGGATTCCCCAGATGGAGCGTCGGAAACCCGAGTTTAGCGAGTTGCTCATCGTGTTGATGGCACCCGCTCCGGGAGTGAAACTGATCAGGACGCCGGCGCCGGCCAGGGCCAGCCAAAGGGAGGGTTGCACCCACCCATTTTAGGGGCGCTTGCCTTAGGGGCGGACACCGTAACTGAGGATCATGTTTCCCTTGCTGGTCCGCTGCGAATCCTGCAACTCCAGCCGTCTCACCGGATCGCCGTCCTCGAACAGTCGCCGTCCGCTTCCGGCGACGACCGGGTGCACCATCAGCATCAGCGAGTCGAGAAGGCCGGCGAACAGGAGTTGGCGGGTCAGCGAGATGCTGGCGAACACGGCAATTTCGCCGCCGTCGCCGTTCTTGAGCGTGGCCACGAACTCCTCCAGCGGCGCGTCCATCAGCCGGGAGTTCTGCCATTCGAGTTCGCCCGAAAGGGTCCTGGAGGCCACGAACTTCTGCAACGGATTGATGAACGCGCCGAAGTCGGCGTCAGCGGCCGCGCCGGGCCAGTAACCGGCCCACTGCTCATAGCCCACTCGGCCCAGGAGCCCGGTTTCGACCCTGGCCATCATCTGTTCCATCCCGGCGCCGAGTTCATCGTCAAAGCTGTCGAACTGCCACAGGTTGGGGGATTCAACCACTCCGTCCACGGAGTAAAACAGGCCGGCCGTCAGTTTGCGCATGGGGTTCTCCTCGCTGGTGGTCCTTCTTGGAAAGCTAAGCGGTTTTTGAAGCTCAGGCCCGCGCGATGACCTCGCCGTTGGGGATCAGGAACCAGCCGTCGTCGGTGGAACCCCAGCGGTGCCAGCCCGCGGAGATCCGGGCAAGGTCAGCGGCGTTAGCGAAGCCGTACTCAAGAGCCTGGTCCGCGAAAGCCGAGTGCAGTACCCGTTCGCCCCAGACCCGGGCCTGCCACCGGCGCTGCTGGCCCGTGGCGTACAGCCAGTTGCTGCTGGTGGGGGCCACATCCGTGAATCCCGCCGCCTGCGCCCATGAGACAAGGCGGCGTCCGGCGTCGGGTTCGGCGCCGTTGCGGCGGGCAATGCGCTGGTACAGCTCCATCCATTCGTCCAGTTCCGGGATGGCGGGGTACCAGCTCATGCCGTGGAAATCGGCGTCGCGCACTGCCACGATGCCGCCCGGCTTGGCTACCCGGCGCATTTCGCGCAAAGCCTCAACAGGGTCCGTGAGGTGCTGGAGCACCTGGTGGGCGTGGACGACGTCGAACGTTTCGTCGTCGAAGTCCAGATCGTAGATGTTCCCGGCCACGAACTCGACGTTATCCACGCTGCGTTCGGCGGCCAGTTCGGCGGCGTGGGTGATCACATCCGGGGAGCGGTCCAGCCCGGTGACGTGCCCGGGCGCCACGAGGGCGGCGAAGTCGCAGGTGATGCTGCCCGGCCCGCAGCCCACGTCAAGGACCGAGCTGCCCGGGGCAAGGTACGGGATCACGAACGCGGCGGAATTCTCGGCCGTCCGTGAGGCATGGGCACGGACCACGGACTCATGGTGTCCGTGCGTGTACACATCTTCAGGCTGCTGCGCACTCATAAGGAAACGCTACCGCCCCGACGGGAAAATGCGCGGCAATCCGGCGGACCAAAACAGGCAGTTAATTGTGCTTCGCCGTCAGTTTCCCAGCTTCTGCGGCCCGCCGTTCTGCGGAAGATTGGAGGAGTGGGAAACAACAAAGCCGGCACTTCAGAGGGGCTCGGGCTGTTCCGGGCAACAGGCATCTATGTGGGCGCAATCCTCGGATCGGGCATCCTGGTGCTCCCGGCCATCGCCGCCCGGGAAGCGGGTCCGGCCTCGCTGCTGGCCTGGGCGGCGTTGCTGGTGTTCTGCACACCCGTCGCCTTCAGCTTCGCTGAGATGAGCCGCCAGGAGCCCGACGCCGGCGGGATTGCCCACTTTGTGACCCGGGCTTTCGGGCGCCGCGCCTCGGTGGTTGCCGGCTACCTGTTCTACTTCGCGATCCCGTTTGGCGCTCCCGCCACGGCGGTGATCGGCGGCAACTACATCGCCAATGCACTGGGCGGCGGCCAGGGGACTGCGCTAGTGGCCGCGGCGCTGCTGCTGGCGGCCGGGTTCGCGAGCAACGCCGTCGGAATAAGGTTGTCCAGCCGCCTCCAACTGGTGCTGATGGTCCTGCTCGTGGCGCTGCTGGCGCTCGCCGTTGCCGTGGCCGCCCCCTTTGCGAAAGCGGAGAATTTCCAACCGTTCGCGCCGCACGGCTACTTGGCCGTGGGCGGAGTGGCCAGCCTGCTGTTTTTCTGCTTCGCCGGGTGGGAGGCAGTGACGCACCTGGCGGCCGAGTTCCGCGATCCCGGCCGCGACCTCAGGCGCGCCACGTGGCTGACGCTCGTCGTCGTCGGTGTGGTGTACATCGGGGTCGTGGCAGCCTCGGTGGCCGTGCTGGGCCCGGCCCTGCCCGGAAGCGCGGTGCCGGTCGCCGACCTGCTCGAAAAGGGGCTGGGGCCGCTGGCTGCCCCGCTGACCGCGGTTGCTGCGGCTGTGCTGACATTCGGTCCGCTCAACACGTTCATTGCCGGTGCCAGCCGGCTCGGTTCCAGGCTGGCGGCCGACGGCGTGCTGCCGCCGGCGATGGCGCGCGGCGGCGGGCCGGGCGAGGTGCCCTCCGTGAGCCTCGCCGTCCTGGCCGGGATGACTTTCCTGTCGTTCGGGGCGGCAGTGTCCGGGCTGGCCAGCATGCAGTTCCAGATCGGCGCGGCCTCGGCCTGCTTCACCGCGGTGACGGCCTTCGGGCTCGCTGCGGGCACGCGGCTGCTGCGGCCCGGGACGCCGGCGTGGTTCGGCGTCATCGTCGCGGCGGCGGTGATGCTGCTGATCCTGCTTTTTAGTGGCTGGGCGCTGGCGGTTCCGGCGCTGCTGTCCGCTGCTGCGGTGTGGTCGGGGGCGCGTTTCCTGCCGGTTCCTGCGCGGCCGCTTCCTGTGCTGCGCTGATGGTCGCCCCGATCATGGATTCCATGAAGCGGGCGGCGACCTCCAGCTCCGCGGCGGTGAACTCCGCCATGGCGGCGCCCATGTGGCGGGCCAGCGGAAGGAACATGGCGCCACCGTCGCGGTAGGCCTTGGGCGTCATCCGAAGCTGGACCTGCCGGCGGTCCGCTCCCTGGCGTTCGCGCACCACGTGTCCCGAACCGTGCAGCCGGTCGATGAGCGCCGTGGTGGCGGGGGAGCTGAGGTTGAGTTCCTTGCGGAGCACACCGGGGGTGACAATCTGGTCCTTGGCGGCATGGCGCATGATCACGGCCAGGGCATTGAGGTCCGTGCGGTGCATGTCATTGCGTCCGCCGGCTGAGTCCACATACCGGTTGGCCTCAAGCGTGAACTCCTGCAGCAGCCGGACGAGGCCCTGGGGCGCGGCCGGTTCGGGGCGCACGGATGACTCTTCTGACACGGCGACCCTCCTTCTGCAATGGCTTGTTCGGTAGTGGCTGTCCAACTGCGCCAGCCTAGCCAAAATTCTCTCACCGACGGCTCTGAGCAACTATTTGTGCCCAAGTGCTTATCTCCATGATGGAGATAGTCTACTATGGAGTAAATTCTACTCCTCCGACTCACCCCCAGAAGGACACATGAAACAGAGGCATCCCGGCACCGCGCACGTCCCGTTCTGGCTCCGCTGGCTGATCCCCGTCCTGCTCGTCATCACCTGGCTGGCCATCGCCGGCGTCGGCGGACCCACTTTCGGCCGCCTCGACGAAGTGTCCTCCAATAACCAGGCGTCCTTCCTGCCTGCCGGCGCCGAGGCCACCGAAGCGCAGGACTGGCAGGCAAAGTTCAGGGACTCTGACGAGATACCGGCCGTCATCGTCGTCGAAAGCGAGTCCGCCTTCACTCCTGCGCAACTGGGCGAGGCCGCCGCCCTCAAGGACAAGCTCGCGGAACTGCAGGCAGGCAGCGCGGTTATCGGTCCCATCCCGTCGGAGGACGGCAGCGCGGTCCAGTTCGTAGTGCCCATATCCTCGTCGGGGGAGGTCAAGGAAATCGTCCAGGAGCTCCGCCAGGAAGTTCAGGAGTCAGCCCCGGACGGAATGCAGACATTCGTCACGGGCCCCGCCGGACTCACGGCTGACCTGGTGAGCGCCTTCGCGGGCATCGACGGCATCCTGCTGCTGGTGGCACTCGCCGCCGTGTTCATCATCCTGCTGATTGTGTACCGCTCGTTGCTCCTTCCCATCGCAGTGCTTTTCACCTCGGTGTTCGCGCTGTGTGCGGCCATCCTGCTGGTGTTCGGCATGGCCAAGCTTGGCTGGATCCAGCTCAGCGGCCAAAGCCAGGGCATCCTCTCCATCCTGGTGATCGGTGCCGCGACGGACTATGCCCTGCTCTATGTGGCCAGGTTCCGCGAAGCGCTGACCCACACCACCAACCGCACTTCCGCCGTCCTGACGGCCTGGAAAGCCTCCTTTGAACCCATCCTGGCCTCGGGTGCCACGGTGATCATCGCCCTGCTGTGCCTGCTCTTTTCCGACCTCAACTCCAACAAGGCGCTAGGTCCGGTGGCCGCCGCCGGTATCCTGTGCTCGCTTTTTGCAGCCCTCACCCTGCTCCCGGCCCTGATGGCCCTGCTGGGCCGCGCCGCCTTCTGGCCGTTCCGTCCCAAGCTGATTCCCGAGACCGAGCGCGAACCGGAACTGGTCACCGGCCTCGAAGGCCAGAAGGGCCTGTGGCGGGCCACAGGCTCCCTCGTTTCCCGCCGGCCCCGTGCCGTCTGGGTCGCGTCGGTGCTCCTGCTCCTGGCGGCTTCCGCGGGCATCCTTCAGCTGAAGGCCAACGGAGTGCCGCAGACGGACGTCATCCTCACCGCCTCCAACGCGGTGGACGGCCAGGACGCCCTGGCGCGCCATTTCGATGCCGGCTCCGGCAGCCCCGCGGTGATCGTCGCCGACGAAGCGAAGGCGCAGGAGGTGCTGGACAAGACCAAAGCGACCGACGGCGTCGGCGATGCCTACCTCCTGGCGGAGGGGAGCGTGCCGATCACAGGGGCCCCGGGTGCACCAAGCGCACCTGATGTCCGCGAGGGGAAGGTTCTGATCAACGCCACCCTGAACTACGCGGCGGACTCCAGCGACGCCGAGAACGTCGTGGTGAAGCTCCGCGAGGATCTGAAGAAGATCGACGACGGCGCGCTGGTGGGCGGTGTCACGGCCACTGCGCTGGACACCAATACCACGGCCCAGCGCGACCTGATCGTCATCATCCCTGTGGTCCTCGCCGTCATCCTGCTGATCCTCATTCTGCTGCTGCGCTCCGTGCTGGCTCCGGTTCTGCTCGTGGCCTCAGTGGTTCTTTCCTACGGCGCCGCCATGGGAGTTTCAGCCCTGGTGTTCAACAACATCTTCGGGTTCCCGGGGGCCGATGCCACGGTTCCGCTGTTCGGCTTCGTTTTCCTGGTGGCACTGGGCGTGGACTACAACATCTTCCTGATGAGCAGGGTCCGGGAGGAGTCCCTCAAGCACGGCACCAGGCCCGGGATCCTGCGGGGACTCGGTGTGACCGGCGGCGTCATTACGTCCGCGGGTGTGGTCCTCGCCGCAACCTTCGCGGCGCTGGGCGTCATCCCCATCATGTTCCTGGTCCAGCTCGCCTTCATCGTGGCCTTCGGGGTCCTGCTGGACACGGTGCTGGTCCGCTCGCTGCTGGTCCCGGCGCTTGCCTACGATCTGGGCGGACGGATCTGGTGGCCCAGCAAGCTGGGGCGGCTGGACGACGACGGGCGGGCATCCGGCGGCGCACGTGATGCCAAGGGCAGCCTGGAAACGGACCTGGAGGGCGCCGCGCGCAGTTAGGCGCAGTGGCGGCGTCACGCCACGCGCATTTTTAGGACTCCATCCAGGGTGCGGCCGTGAATTTACGCGGCCGCACCCTTCGTGGTTGGCCAAAAGCCTGCTCTGCGTGACGTCCAACGGCTCAGCCCTGCGCCCGCCACCACGCCACAGTGGCTGCTGCGGCTTCCGGCAGCGGAGTCGGATGCAGGCCCAGGGCGTCCTCGCTGGCGTGCGAATCCATCACGAACGGCCGCTCGAACTGGTACAGCATCTCAGCCAGCTCACGGGTGCCGCCGGAGAACAATCCCATGGCCCGGAGGGCCCAGCCCGGCACTGCGCCCATTTTGGGAGCGGGCACTCCGCCGGCTTCCGCGAAGGCCGCCGCAAGCCGGCGCTGGGTGACCGCCGGGCCCGTGGGCGCGTGCCACACCCGGTTCCACAAAGCCGGCGTCTGCGCGGCGCGGATCATTGCAGCGGCAAGGTCCGGCACGTACGTGAAGGAATGCGGCTGGTCCGCGCTGCCGATCACCAGTAGCCGCTTTCCGGCCAGCACCGCCGGCACGATGCGCTCGCCGGCGTGGGAGTTCCGAACGCGCGGGCCGAAGAAATCGCCCGCCACCACGCTGACGGTATTCGTGGGGGAGGCCGCCCGCGCCTTCAGCAGCGCTGTACGGACACCGCGCTTTCCGCCCTGCGCCTCGCGGGGGCTGTCCTCCGCCATCACAGCGTCCGGCCTGCTGTAGGAGTACAGGCTTTCTGGAAATACGACGACGGCGCCCGCCTCGCCGGCCGCCGCCAACACAGCTTCCTCTGCCCTGGGGAGCTCCCGCCGCCATGCGTCCGCAGCGTAGGCGGAGCCGTGGATGCAATGGAAAACAGCGGCCGCTCCGGCGAACGCTTCCTCCAGTAATGCTGGATTGGCGACGTCTACAGACATCCTCTCGATGAGGGCGTGGTCCGGGCCGCTGCCGGAACGGGTCAGTACCCGCACGCGCTTGCCCTGGCCCGCAAGCTGCTCGGCCACGGTCCAGCCCACCGGGCCGGCGCCGGTGACCACATAAAGTTCGGGCATTGGATTCTCTTTCCTCGGGATCTTCAGTCTGCTCTGGAATCTTGAGAGCGCCGCTCTCGAAATAAGGATGCTCGGCAGGGCGCCCAAAGTCAAGAGCACTGCTCTCAATTGTTGACAGTGCTCTAAAGCGTGGAATGCTGGAGGCATGCCAGCCATCAACGACTCCATCCCTGCGCCGCGTACGCCGCGGGAGCGTGCCCGGGCGCAGACCACCGCCGATATCGTCCGGCTGGGCCGGGAACACCTGGCCGTCCATGGTGCGGCGGCCCTGTCGCTGCGGGCGGTCGCCCGGGACCTCGGCGTGGTGTCCTCGGCCGTCTACCGGTACGTGCAGAACCGGGACGAACTCCTCACCCTGCTGCTGATCGACGCTTACAGCGAGCTGGGCGACGAGGTGGAGGCCGCCGTCGCCCGCGTGGCCGAAACGGATTTTGCCGGGCGGTTCCAGGCGCTGGGGCGCGCCGTCCGCGGCTGGGCCGTCCGTGAGCCCGCCCGTTATGCACTGCTGTTCGGCAGTCCGGTGCCCGGGTACCGGGCTCCGGCGGAGCGGACCATCGGACCCGGGACCAGGGTGATCCGCAGCCTGACCGCCATTGTCGACGCCGCCTGGCGGGCGGGCGCCTTGCGCGCCGAGCCGGTGCCGGCGGCCGGGGCGCCTGCGCCCGCGGTGCCGCCGCTGTTGGCGGGCGACCTGGCGGCGATCCGGGAAGAGCTCGGGCTGGCTATTCCGGACGGGCTGCTGGCGCGCGGTGCGCTGGTCTGGACTTCGCTCTTCGGTGCCATCAGCTTCGAAATTTTTGGCCAGTACGGGGAAGGTACCTTTGTGGCGAAAGACGCATTATTCGAGCACCATCTGCAGGTTCTGGCCGGTGTAGCCGGACTCGAATGACTGCCGCAGCCCCGATAGGAGCAGAGTGGCAACTCCCACTTTGTGAGCGCTAACAAGTTTTTCTTGTATCTCAATTTACAACGATATAAAGTGTGTTTCAGCCCACAGTTGTCCGGCCCGCCCCTAAGGGCCGCAGCAGCCGGACAGTCGGCGATTTTTACCAACGGCTACGTCCAAAGGAGTGACGGTGAAGCAAGTTGATTCACGCCCGATGCAAATGACCCGCAGGCAATTGCTGCTCGGGGGCGGGGTGCTCGCAGGCAGCCTTACCCTCGGAGCGAGCCTGACGGGCTGCGGGGGCGCGGCCCAGGCGGCGGCCAACGACATCCGCTTCTGGCACCTGCTCTCCGGCGGAGACGGCATCAAGATGATGGCCATGATCGACAAGGTCAATACGGACCACGCAGACTTCAGGGTCAAGCCCACCGTGCTGGCATGGGGTGCGCCGTATTACACCAAGCTGGCCATGGCCTCCGCCGGCGGCCGGCCCCCGGAGGTGGCCGTGATGCATGCCGCCAGGGTGCCGGGCTACGCTCCTGGCGGACTGCTGGATGCCTGGGACCTGGACCTGCTGGCGGAGTTCGGCGTGCGTCCGGAGGACTTCGGCCCCAGGATCTGGGAGAAGAGCCAGTTCAACGGCAAGGTATTTTCGCTGGCACTGGACTCACACCCGTTCGTGATGCTCTACAACACCGAAGTGGCGGACAAGGCCGGCGTCCTGGGGAAGGACGGCCGGCTGGCTGAGATCTCCTCGCCGTCGCAGTTCCTGGAGGTAAGCCGTGAACTGCAGCGCGTCACCGGCAAACACGGGCTCTCCTACGGATACCTGGGCGACGGCGCGCAGATGTGGCGGCTGTTCTACACGCTCTACCGCCAACATGGCGCGGACTTCGTGCTGGAGCCGGGCAAACCCGCCCAGGTGGAGCGGGACGTGGCCATCGACTGCCTGGAGTTCATCACGTCTCTGCTGGATAACACCATCTCCACGAAGAGCGGCGACGGCGGGACTGCCATCGCGGAGTTCGCCGGCTCGGGGTCGGGGCTGCTTTTTACCGGCGTGTGGGAGCTGCCCACCATGAAGACAGCAGGTGTTCCGTTCGGTGCCAGCACCATCCCGACCCTCTTTGGAACGCCGGCAGCCTTCGCCGACTCGCACTCGTTCGTGCTGCCGCACCAGGCCCGGCTGGACGAAGCCAAGCGCCGCGGCGTCTACCAGTTCGTGGCGTCGATGCTCAAGGGTTCCCTGAGCTGGGCCGAAGCCGGACACATCCCGGCCTACCAGCCGGTGGTGAAGTCCAAGGAATACGCGGCACTGAAGCCGCAGGCGGACTATGCCCAGGCGGCGGACATCATCAACTACGATCCCGTGGCCTGGTTCACCGGTTCGGGATCCGATTTCCAAGGCTACTTCGCCGAGAACGTCCAGAACGTGTTCCTCGGACGGGACAAGGCCGCGGACGGCTGGGATGCCTTTATGAAGCGCATCAACACTGTCCTTGCGATGCCGAACCCGGTGTGAGCACGGCATCCGGCATGGCCGCCGAATCCCGCCTGAACATTGACCCGCCCGTGGCAAAGTCCGTGACAAAGGAGTCCTCATGAGCACTGCCCGCACCACAGCGCCCGCAGCAAAATCAGCGCCCGCAGCAAAACCAGCGCCCGTGGCGAAATCGCTGCGCTCCCGGCGCGACGACATCCACGGCTGGGCCTTCTCCGCCCCGTTCCTGGCCTTCTTCCTGATGTTCCTGGTCTGGCCCATGATTTCCGGGGCAGTCATGAGCCTGACCGGAAAGTCCCTCACGGGCGCCAATAGCGGGTTCATCGGCCTGGCCAACTACAGCGAGGCGTTCGCCGACTCGGACATGTGGCGATCGCTGGGGAACACGCTGTACTTCACGCTGATCAGCACCGTGCCGCTGGTGGTCATCGCCCTGGCGCTGGCAGCACTGGTCAATATGGGCCTTCCCGCGCAGTGGCTGTGGCGGCTCTCCTTCTTCTCCCCGTTCCTGCTCGCCTCCACCGTGGTCTCGCTGTTCTTTGCCTGGATGTACAACCCGGAGCTCGGGCTGTTCAACGACATGCTCGCAAATCTCGGCATCCCGCCGGTGGCGTGGCTGAACGATCCCGCGGTGGCGATGTGGGCCGTGGTGATCGCCACAGTGTGGTGGACCGTCGGCTTCAACTTCCTCCTCTACCTGGCCGCGCTGCAGAACATCCCGCAGCAGCACTATGAAGCCGCCTCGCTCGACGGCGCCGGAGGCTGGCGCCAGTTCTTCTCCATCAGCCTTCCCCAGCTCGGCCCCACCACAGTGATGATCGTGATCCTGCAGATCCTCGCGTCCTTGAAGGTCTTCGACCAGATTTACCAGATGACCGAAGGCGGACCGGGCGGAGCGACGCGTTCCATCGTGCAGTACATCTTCGAGGCCGGTTTCACGGGCTACCGGCTGGGCTACTCCGCAGCCATTTCCTACATCTTCTTCGGCCTGATCCTGGTCATCGCGCTGGCGCAGGTCTTCATCACACGGAAAAGGAGCGCCTAGCCATGGCCACCACCACACTTTCCAAACCCGCGCTCCAGCCCAAGGGCCATGCCGAAACCGTGACCAACCGGCGTGCGAAGACCCCGCTGTCCCGCGTCCTTGCCACCGTCGTCGTGTCTGTCCTCGCTGTTGCGTGGCTGGTGCCCTTTGCCTGGGCCACTGTCACCGCGCTGAAGAGCGAAACCGACGCCGCGTCCACCCCCATCAGCTGGATTCCAGCGTCGGGCTTTACCCTCGATGCCTTTGCCAAAGTGCTGCAGAGCGGCAATATTCCCACCTGGACGCTCAATTCGCTGTTCACGTCAGCGGCCATCACTGCCATCACGCTGGTGATTTCAGCCTCCGTCGCCTACGCGATTTCGCGGATCGATTTCCGCGGGAAGAGGATGCTGATGGGCGTGATCGTGGCCTCCATCATCATCCCGCCGCCGGTGCTGATCATCCCGCTGTTCCAGCAGATGCAGTCCCTGAACCTGATCGACACCTACTGGGCGCTGATCCTCCCGCAGGTGATCCACTCGCCCATGGTGTTCGTGCTCAAGAAATTCTTTGACCAGATCCCGCGTGAACTCGAGGAAGCCGCGCTGATGGACGGTGCCGGACGGCTGCGGATCTTCACCACGATCGTGCTGCCGCTGTCCCGGCCCATCCTGGCCGCCGTCGCGATCTTCGTGTTCATCGGGGCCTGGAACAACTTCCTGTGGCCGTTCATCGCCACCAACGAGAGCTCACTGCTCACCCTGCCGGTGGGCCTGCAGACCATCAAGAGCGCCTACGGCATCCAGTACGCCCAGAACATGGCGTCCGCGCTGCTGGCCGCACTGCCGCTCATCGTCGTCTTCCTCTTTTTCCAGCGCCAGATCATCAGGGGCGTGGCCACCACCGGCCTGGCCGGCACCTAAGCCATCCCGACACCCCGCACCATCCAACCCAAGCCAAAACCAGGACAGGAGCAAAATGTCCCGCGCACGCATCACCATTGACCGCGACTTCACCGTAGCCGAGGTTCCCCGCCGGATCTTCGGATCTTTCGTCGAGCACATGGGCCGCTGTGTCTACACCGGCATCTACGAACCGGGGCATCCCCGGGCCGATGAGCGCGGTTTCCGCCGCGACGTCATGGACCTCGTCAAGGAGCTTGGCGCCACCGTGGTCCGCTATCCCGGCGGCAACTTCGTCTCCGGCTACAACTGGGAGGACGGCGTCGGGCCCGTGGCGGAGCGGCCGCGCCGGCTTGACGGCGCCTGGCACACGCTGGAAACGAACGCCTTCGGCCTGCACGAATTTGTGGACTGGTCCCGGGAAGCCGGCGTGGAGGTCATGGAAGCGGTCAACCTGGGCACCCGCGGCGTCGACGCAGCCCGTGAGCTCGTGGAATACGCCAATATTCAGTCCGGCACCCGGCTGTCCGACCTGCGCCGCAAGAACGGCCACGAGGATCCGTTCAACATCAAGCTGTGGTGCCTCGGCAACGAGATGGACGGACCCTGGCAGATCGGGCACAAGACCGCCGAGGAATACGGCCGGCTGGCGCAGGAGGCCGCCAAGGCCATGCGCTTCGTGGATCCGGACATCGAACTCGTGGCGTGCGGCAGCTCCAACTCGGGGATGCCCACCTTCGGCGCCTGGGAGCAGACGGTCCTGACCCACACCTACGAGCAGGTGGACTATGTCTCGCTGCACGCCTACTACCAGGAGCACGACGGCGACGCCGGCAGTTTCCTGGCCAGCGCGGTGGACATGGACTACTTCATCGAATCCGTGGTCGCCACCGCGGACGCAGTCCGGGCCAAGGGCAAGCACAAGAAGCACATCAACCTGTCCTTCGACGAGTGGAACGTCTGGTACACCCGGCCGGGCGACGCGGACAGCCCTGAGCAGGTGGGCAAGCACGGCTGGCGTGAGCACCCCCGTGTGATCGAGGACCAGTACAACGTGACGGACGCGGTCGTCGTCGGGACCTTCCTGAACTCCCTGCTCCGGCACGGTGACCGCGTCAAGATCGCCAACCAGGCGCAGCTGGTCAACGTGATCGCCCCCATCCTCAGTGAGGAAAACGGCCCGGCATGGAAGCAGACCATCTTCCATCCCTTCGCCCGCATGGCTGAGCTGGCGCACGGTCAGATCCTCCGGCTCGCCGTGGACTCGGACAAGCACAGCAACGCCAAGTTCGGCGATGCCGACCTCGTGGACGTCAGTGCCACTTGGAACGAGGAAACCGGCCGCATCGCGCTGTTCCTGGCCAACCGCGGACTGGAAGAAGCCGCCGACGTCGAAGTGGTCCTTCGCGGCTTCGACGCCCGGCAGGTGGTCCGGGCCGACGTGCTTCGCATCCCGGACGGTGCCGACCGGTTCATCACCAACACACAGGCAAACCCCGGTGCAGTGGGCCTCGTCCCGCTGGAAGGCGTCAAGGCCGCCGGCGGCGAAGTCCGCGCGAGCCTGCCCGCTCTTTCCTGGGCGGCCATCGAACTGGAGGTCGTGCGCAACTAAACAGCGGCGATCCGGCGCAGGAACGCACGACGGCGGGCGGCACCTTTCGGGGCCGCCCGCCGTCGGTTTGCGGGCCGGGTCCCGCGCCGTTACCGGTCTCCGTTCGCCCCTGTTGAAGCGCCGGGCGGATGGATAGACTGCCCCTGCGCCCGTCCGGGCGTCCATGGCTTCCAGGAGGGAACCGTCCGTGTCAGAGAACAGCGAAATGTCACAGAACAGCGAATTTGAAGCGGAAGAGCAGCGCAGCACCGAACCCGCTCCGGCAGTCGAAGGCGAAAGCGGCCAGTACGTCGAAGGCGACTACGGAGCGGCCGGCGCTGTTCCGGATGAGGCGGTGGGGGCCGTCGAAGGTGGGTATGAGTCTGGCGACTACGGGGTGGCCGGAGCCGGCCAGGAGCAGGCGGCGGGCGGCGTCGAAGGCGAGTACGAAGCCGGCGACTACGGCAAGGCCGGCGCCACCGGCGAGAACCTGGTGACAGGCGAGGAAGCAGAGTATCCGGACGGCGACTACGGTACTGCCGGTACTGCCGGTACTGCCGGTACTGCCGGTACGGCCGGCACTGCTGAAGCCCCGGCTGCCGAGGAGCACAGGCTCGTCGAGGACGAAGTGCCTGTGAAGGACGAAGCCGTCGACGACGACTTGCCGCGAGACACTCCCTGACTGTTGACCCGCTCCCGCGGACCGCGAGTGACGCCCGGGGGAGGGTTTCACGCACAGCGAAACCCTCCCCCGTAGTCAGCCGTGCCTGGCGGAATTCCGCGGATCGGCGCGATTTTCCGGCCTCCCCTGCGCCCGCTCCGTGACGTCCAAATCCAAAGTTGAGCGGATGTGACTCAACTTTGGATTGACTTAAATCCGGCCGTGGGTAGAGTTGAGTGTAGATCGCTCAATCAGTGGGCGTGCCTGAATCTCGACCAGCGTTTCCACGGAAAGAAGGAAGCAACACATGTCACGTGCAGTAGGTATCGACCTCGGAACCACCAACTCCGTCGTCTCCGTTCTCGAAGGTGGCGAGCCCACCGTTATTGCCAACGCCGAGGGTGGCCGCACCACGCCGTCCGTCGTTGCGTTCTCCAAGTCCGGCGAAGTCCTGGTCGGCGAGATCGCCAAGCGCCAGGCCGTCAACAACATCGACCGCACCATCGCCTCCGTCAAGCGCCACATGGGCACCGACTGGACCGTCGGTATTGACGACAAGAAGTACACCGCGCAGGAAATCTCCGCGCGCATCCTGATGAAGCTGAAGAACGACGCCGAGTCCTACTTGGGCGAAAAGGTCACCGACGCCGTCGTCACCGTTCCTGCGTACTTCAACGACGCCCAGCGCCAGGCCACCAAGGAAGCCGGCGAAATCGCCGGCCTCAACGTCCTCCGCATTGTCAACGAGCCCACCGCTGCGGCCCTGGCCTACGGCCTGGACAAGGGCAAAGAAGACGAACTCATCCTCGTCTTCGACCTCGGCGGCGGAACCTTCGACGTCTCCCTCCTCGAAGTCGGCAAGGACGAAGACAACTTCTCCACCATCCAGGTCCGCGCCACCGCCGGTGACAACCACCTCGGCGGCGACGACTGGGACCAGCGCGTCGTTGACTACCTGCTGAACCAGCTCAAGGTCAAGGGCATCGACCTGTCCAAGGACAAGATCGCCCTGCAGCGCCTGCGCGAGGCCTCCGAGCAGGCCAAGAAGGAACTCTCTTCCTCCACCAGCACCAACGTCTCCCTCCAGTACCTCTCCGTCACCCCCGACGGCCCGGTCCACCTGGACGAGCAGCTGACCCGCGCCAAGTTCCAGGACCTGACCAAGGACCTGCTGGACCGCACCAAGAAGCCGTTCCAGGACGTCATCAAGGAAGCCGGCATCAAGCTCTCCGAGATCGACCACATCGTGCTCGTGGGCGGTTCCACCCGTATGCCCGCCGTGTACGAACTCGTCAAGGAGCTCGCCGGCGGCAAGGAGCCCAACAAGGGCGTCAACCCGGATGAGGTCGTCGCCGTCGGCGCAGCCCTCCAGGCTGGCGTGCTGAAGGGCGAGCGCAAGGACGTCCTCCTGATCGACGTCACCCCGCTGTCCCTCGGCATCGAAACCAAGGGCGGCATCATGACGCACCTGATCGAGCGCAACACGGCCATCCCCACCAAGCGTTCCGAGACCTTCACCACGGCTGACGACAACCAGCCGTCCGTGGCCATCCAGGTCTTCCAGGGCGAGCGCGAGTTCACCCGGGACAACAAGCCGCTGGGCACGTTCGAGCTGACCGGCATCGCACCGGCCCCCCGTGGCGTTCCGCAGGTCGAGGTCACCTTCGACATCGACGCCAACGGCATCGTGCACGTCTCGGCGAAGGACAAGGGCACCGGCAAGGAACAGTCCATGACCATCACCGGCGGCACCGCGCTGTCCAAGGAAGACATTGACCGTATGGTCAAGGACGCCGAGGAGCACGCAGCCGAGGACAAGGCCCGCCGCGAGGCAACCGACACCCGCAACACTGCCGAGCAGCTCGCCTACTCCGTGGACAAGCTGATCGCGGACAACGCCGACAAGCTGCCTGAAGAGGTCAAGACCGAGGTCAAGGCCGACGTCGACGCCCTGAAGAAGGCCCTTGAAGGCACGGACGACGCAGCGGTGAAGACCGCCTTTGAGAAGCTGCAGGCTTCCCAGAGCAAGCTCGGCGAAGCCATCTACGCCCAGGCCGGTTCGCCGGACGGCGCCACGGGTGCCGCAGGTGCAGAAGGTGCCCACGCCGGGTCCGGTGACGCCAAGGCCGATGAAGACATCGTCGACGCCGAAATCGTTGACGAAGACGAGAAGAAGTAATCATGCCGCATCACGGTAACGAAGAGGAGCACCACTCTTCCAAAGACCATGGCCGCGACAACCAGGAGAACGAGCCGCAGAAACCGGTGATCCACGACAACCGCAAGGTTGATCCGAAGACCGGCCAGGCCCGCCACCCTGACCAGGAACACGCCGCCACGGGAAGTCACGGTTCCGGGGACGCATTGTCCCAGGCCGAGGACATCCTCAACAGCGTTGAGGTTCCGGCCGAGGAATCGGTGGCCCAGGGCGTAGGCGCGGAGGAGGCGGAGGAACTCAGGAACGACCTCCGCCGCCTGCAGGCCGAGTACGTCAACTACCGCAAGCGCGTGGAACGTGACCGTGCCGTGGCAGGGGAGATGGCCGTCATCGGCGTCCTGAACTCGCTGCTTCCGGTACTGGACGACGTCGACGCCGCCCGGCAGCACGGCGACCTCGCCGACGGCCCGTTCGCCGCGATCGCCGCCAAGCTGGAGAACGCGCTGAAGACCTACGGCCTGGTGCGCATCGATGAGACCGGCGTGGAGTTCGATCCCACGATCCACGAAGCCCTCATCCAGCAGCCCGGCCCGGACGTCGAAATCGACACCGTCAGCCAGGTCCTGCGCTCCGGCTACAAGTCAGGCGAGCGGGTCCTCCGGGCAGCACAGGTTATCGTCGCAGTGCCGGCCTAGCTCAACCGGCGCCACGGGCGGCTAATGTCGCCTAAGGTGAGTTGATTACAGGCTCGGAGCGATACATGGGCACCGGGAGTGGCATCGGGCCTGCCGGAGCGTGGTGGCTTGGTCCGTAAGGACCAAGCCACCACGCGAAGGGGCGGGGGCCCATGTATCGCGCAGAGCCCGCCACAGTAGAACTTGAAAGGAAACGCCATTGGCTAGCCAGGACTGGGTCGACAAGGACTTCTACAAGATCCTTGGAGTCGCCAAGGACGCTTCCGACGCCGATATCAAGAAGGCTTACCGGAAGCTTGCGCGGCAGCACCACCCGGACACCAATGCGGGGGACGTCGCGTCCGAGAAGAAATTCAAGGACATCTCCGAGGCTTACTCCGTGCTTTCGGATCCGGACGAGCGCCAGCAGTATGACGCCATCCGTGCCATGGGCGGCGGCGCCCGGTTTGCCCCTGGCGGCGGGGGCGGCGCGGCCGGAGGTGCCGGCTTCGAAGACCTCTTCGGCGGCCTCTTCACCGGTGGCGGCGGGCGCCACTCCGGCGGCTACAGCACCTCGGGCGGCATTCCGCCGGAGTTCGCCGATCTCTTCGGCGGACAGTTCGGCGGGCCCGGCTCCGGAGCGGGATTCCAGCGTGCTCCGCAGAAGGGCGCCGACCGTACGGCCACCACCACGATTTCCTTCGCCGGTTCCATTCGCGGCACCACCATCGGGCTACGCGAACCGGACGGAGACGTCATCGACGTCCGTGTTCCCGCCGGCATCAAAGACGGCCAGAAAGTCCGTGTCCGCGGCAAGGGCCAGTACGGCCCGGCCGGCAACGGCGACCTGATGGTCACCGTCAATGTAAAGGGCCATGATTTCTACACGCGCGACGGCGACAACCTCCGCATCCATGTTCCGGTCACCTTTCCGGAGGCTGCGTTGGGCGCTGACATCGAAGTACCGACGATCGACGGCGAAAAGGTCAAGGTCCGTGTTCCCGCTGGGACGCCCTCCGGGCGGACCCTGCGGGTCAAGGGTCGCGGAGTCAAGCACGCGAAGGCGACCGGTGACCTGCTCGTGACCATCGACGTCGTGGTTCCGCAGAAGCTGACCAAGGAGGCGGAGGACGCCGTGAAGGCGTTCGCTGCAGCCACGGACGGACACGATGTGCGGGCCGGACTGGCCGCCAAGGCACGTCTCTAGGGAACACACGGACTGGGACTAGCGGGAGGAGCCGGCGCCATGGACATTGATTTCGATCAGCCGATCTTCGTGATCTCGGTGGCGGCTGAGCTGGCGGACATGCACCCGCAGACGTTGCGGCAGTATGACCGCCTGGGCATCGTCTCGCCCAGCCGCGCGCCCGGAAAGTCCCGGCGGTACTCCCAGCGTGACGTCAACGTGCTCCGCGAGGTGCAGCGGCTCTCGCATGAAGGGGTGTCGCTGGAGGGCATCAAACGGATCCTCCAGCTGGAGAACCAGGTGGCCGCGCTGCAGCGCCGGGTGACTGAACTGACCGAGCAGCTGAGCAGCCGCCGCAGCCCGCTGGATTCGCGCATCTTCGCGGCCGGAGCAGCGGGCGACGTCGTGAGCCTGGCACGAGGCCAGCGTCCCCGCGCCCGCTCCCAGGCCGTGGTGGTGTGGCGGCCCCGGCCCACGGAGTGAACCCTACTTCCTTGACAGGCGTAGCCTGCCGGAACAGAGTGAATGGTCAAGCCCGTTCACTGCCCCGGAAGGAACGCCCTCATGGCCTTTGTGTCTGTCGGAAACGAAAACAGCACCACCGTTGAGCTTTACTACGAGGACCACGGACAGGGACAGCCGGTGGTCCTCATCCACGGATACCCCCTGGACGGCGCATCGTGGGAACGGCAGACCAGTGTGCTGCTGGAGGCAGGCTACCGGGTCATCACCTACGACCGCCGCGGC
Organism: Arthrobacter sp. Leaf337; assembly: GCF_001423745.1. Taxonomy (GTDB): domain Bacteria; phylum Actinomycetota; class Actinomycetes; order Actinomycetales; family Micrococcaceae; genus Arthrobacter. Next base: position 37,484 of record NZ_LMPC01000030.1, on the reverse strand, counting down.
TTCGGCAAGTCCAGCCAGCCCACGGAGGGCTACGACTACGACACCTTTGCTGCCGACCTCAACACCCTGCTCACCGAACTTGATCTCACGGACGCCGTGCTGGTGGGCTTCTCGATGGGCACCGGCGAGGTGGCCCGCTACCTCAGCACCTACGGCTCGGAGCGGGTTTCCAAGGCAGTGTTCCTGGGTTCCCTCGAGCCTTTCCTGCTGAAGACGGAAGACAACCCCGACGGCGTCCCGCAGGACGTGTTCGACGGCCTGCTCAGCGCAGTGAAGGAAGACCGCTACGCGTTCTTCACGGAGTTCTTCAAGAACTTCTTCAACACCGACGACACCCTGGGCAGCCGCCTCAGCGAAGAAGCCCTGCGGGCCAGCTGGGCCACCGCCAGCAAGTCCTCCGCCCATGCCTCCGTGTTTGCCCAGCCCACCTGGCTGACGGACTTCCGCGCGGACATCCCCAAGATCGATGTTCCTGCCCTCATCGTGCACGGAACGGCGGACAACATCCTGCCCATCGACGTCACCGGCCGCCGTTTCAAGGACGCGCTGCCCGCCGCGGACTACGTGGAGATCGAGGGTGCTCCGCACGGCATGCTGTGGACCCACGCGAAGGAAATCAACCAGGCCCTCCTTGCCTTCCTGAAGAAGTAGCCGGGGAGAAGAAGTACCTGGAGTTGCACGCCGCTAGGCGGTTGCGGCGCTGACCCTCAGCTGCATCAGGACCAGGTCGATCAGCGGCGTGTCCGCCCCGAGGATTCGTGCCCGGCGGGTGAAGTCGCCCAGCAGGTGTTCTGTCTCGCCGGGGCGGCCGGCAACAACGTCTCGGTAGAGGGACGACGTGAAGGTTGATCCGGGCTGCGTCAGCATGTCCACGGACAGCTGATGTTCGTGGTCAGGCACCGGGTAGCCGGCCGCAACCGCGACGGCGCCGGCTTCGGCCAGCACCGAGTGCACGAAGTCCGTGCCGCCGGGTACCGCGACGATGGCGCCCACGGGTCCGCGCATCAGGCAGGTCACGGTTCCGGCGGACACGATGAATGCCCACTTGTGCCACATGGAGGCCAGGGCGTCCGCGGTGGCCGAAGCCTTGAAGCCAGGCACCGTCAGGGTTTCAACGGCCCGCAGGACGCGGTCGCTCGGCGGGCCGGACTGTTCCCCGACCGTGAGTGTGGCCAGCGGATTCATCTGCAGGATGTCGCCGTCCTCGGTGAGGGTGGTGACCACCTTGACGATCCCGCCCAGCACCCGCTCGGCGCCGAAGGCCGCTTCGAGAGCGTCCATGTGGGCCATGCCGTTGAGGAACGGGATGACCACCGTTTCCGGCCCCACTACCGGCGCGAGGTCTGCCAGCGCCTGGGGGAGTGCAGCGGCCTTGACCGTCACCAGCACCAGGTCGTACGGACCGTGCAGCTCAGGCGCCGTGACCAGCGCCGGTTCCATGACGTCTTCGCGGCCCAGGCCCGTGATGCGAAGGCCGCGCTGGCGTAGTGCGGCTGCCCGTCCTTCCCGCACCAGGAACGTCACGTCCCGGCCGCCCTGCGCCAGGCGGCCGCCGAAGTAACCGCCGGTTGCTCCGGCTCCGACAACCAGGATTCTTTGTGCGTTCTGCTGGCCGCTCATGCTGCTCCTCGGGGGGTTTGTGTCGCCGCCAATACCAAAATGACGGCGGGAAAGTTTCCTTCAGGTTAACTTTGCCACCCGCACTTTCCGCTATTTTGTCAGCGAACTTACCGTTTCCGGGCTTCGTATCCAATGCGGACGCCCGGTCCGAAATCGTGCGGAAACGAACCATCATGCGTGTTGAAACAATTCGCTCCTAGATTGAGCCGCAGGGGGCCTGTCAGGACCCTGGAGACCAGCCGCTGCCGCGAGGCAGCGCGGAGCGAGAAGCAGGTAAACATGAGGGTTTCAGTAACGAAGCGCGCTTTGATCCCCCTGGCCGCGGCGGCAATGGCAACGGCCCTGGCCGGCTGCGGAAGCCAGATTTCGGATCCGGCGTCCGCCAATTCCACCGCCAGCAGCGGCAGCTCTTGCGTCGACACGTCAGGCAGTAGCGTCAAAGTCGGATTCATCAACTCGCTCTCCGGCACCATGGCCATTAGCGAGAACACCGTCTTTGATTCCCTGAGCCTGGCAGCCGAGGAAATCAACGCCGCCGGCGGAGTCATGGGCAAACAGCTGCAGGTGATCAGCGAGGACGGCGCCAGTGAACCCACCAAGTTCGCCGAACGCGCCGGGAAGCTGATCCAGCAGGACTGCACGGCCGCGGTGTTCGGCGGCTGGACCTCCTCCAGCCGCAAGGCCATGCTCCCGGTTTTCGAAGCCAACGACGCCCTGCTGTTCTACCCGGTGCAGTACGAAGGCCTCGAGGCGTCCAAGAACATCTTCTACACGGGCGCCACCACCAACCAGCAGATCATCCCCGCCCTGGACTACCTGGCCGAGCAGGGCACCAAATCCATCTTCCTGGTGGGCAGCGACTACGTCTTCCCGAGGACGGCCAACAAGATCATCCAGGCCTACGCCAAAGCCCACGGCATGGAGGTCCTTGGCGAGGAATATGCCCCGCTCGGGTCCACGGAGTTCTCCACCATCGTGAACAAGGTGCGCGACTCGAAGGCCGACGCCGTCTTCAACACCCTCAACGGCGACAGCAACGTGGCCTTCTTCCGCCAGTACAAGAGCGTTGGCCTGACCGCTGCATCCATGCCGGTGGTCTCGGTATCCATCGCCGAAGAGGAAGTTCCCGGCGTGGGACTGGAAAACGTGGAAGGCCAGCTCACGGCCTGGGACTACTACCAGACCCTTGACACCCCGGCGAACAAGAAGTTCGTCGCGGCGTTCAAGGCGAAGTTCGGTGCCGACCGCGTCACCAGCGACCCCATGGAAGCGGCGTACACCTCGCTGTTCCTGTGGAAGGCCATGGTGGAGAAAGCCGGTTCCTTCGAAGTGGACAAGGTCCAGGCAGCCGCGGGCGGAGTGACGTTCGAGGCGCCTGAGGGCACTGTCACGGTGGACGGCGAGAACAACCACATCACCAAGACTCCCCGGATCGGAAAGATCAACTCCGAAGGCCTGATCGAAACGGTCTGGTCCTCGCCGAAGGCCGTGGAGCCCGATCCGTTCCTGGCCAGCTACGACTGGGCCAAGGACCTGGCCAAGTAGCCGCTTCCACCGCCCCTGCAGAAACCCGGAGGAAAGGCCCGCTGGAATGGAACTGCTGATTGGACAGATGTTTGCCGGACTCAGTCTCGGCTCGGTGCTGCTGCTGGCCGCGCTGGGGTTGTCGCTGACTTTCGGCCAGATGGGGGTCATCAACATGGCCCATGGCGAGTTCATGATGGCCGGTGCGTACACGGCCTTCGTGGTGCAGCGGAGCATCTCCGATGCCGGCATCTCGCTGCTGGTTTCCATTCCAGTGGGCTTCCTGGTGGGCGGCCTGCTGGGGCTGGCGCTCGAAGCGGTGCTGCTGCGGCGGATGTACCACCGTCCGTTGGACACCCTGCTGGTCACGTTCGGGGTGGCGCTGATCCTGCAGCAGGCCGCCCGGGACATCTTCGGCGCCCCCAGTGTCGACGTCCGGGCCCCGGCCTGGCTCCAGGGCAACGTCGAACTGCTGGGAGCGCCCATCCCGCTCACCCGGCTCTTCATCCTGCTGCTCTCCCTGGTCTGCCTGGCAGGACTCGTCGCAGTCCTCAAGGGGACGCCGCTGGGCCGCCGCATCAGGGCGGTGGTCCTGAACCGGGACCTGGCCGAAACCAGCGGCATCTCCACCCGGCGCACGGACCAGCTGACGTTCTTCATCGGATCGGGCCTCGCCGGAGTGGCGGGCGTCGCCGTCACGCTGATCGGTTCCACCGGCCCGTACCTGGGCACGAACTACATCGTGGACGCCTTCCTGGTGGTGGTGGCCGGGGGAGTCGGCCAGATCAAGGGGGCAGTCATCGCGGCCTTTGCACTGGGCGTGCTCCAGTCCGTTTTTGAATTTTCGACGACGGCGAGCATCGGCAAGGTGCTGATCCTGGTGCTGATCGTGGTCTTCCTGCAGCTGCGGCCGCAGGGCATCTTCAGCCTCAAGACAAGGAGCCTGGCATGAGCACCTTCCTGCGGTCCCGGTGGGGCGTGCTGGCTGGCTTCGCCGTGGGAGCGGTGCTTCTGCTCGTGGCCGCACCGGCCGCGCTCTCCGTCTTCAACCTAGCCCTGCTGGGAAAGTTCATTTGCTTCGCGATCGTTGCAGTGGGGATCGGACTCGCCTGGGGGCGCGGCGGCATGCTCACCCTGGGGCAGGGGGTGTTCTTCGGGCTCGGCGCGTACATCATGGCCATGCACCTCAAGCTGGCGGACGCCTCCCTCTTCGGCGGGTCCGGCGTGCCGGACTTCATGTCGCTGTACGGCAGCGGCGAGGTCCCCGGGTGGTGGGAGCCGTTCCGGAGCCCGGTGGTGACCCTCCTCGCCGTCGTCCTCGTTCCGGGACTGGTGGCGCTCGTCCTGGGGCTTGCAGTCTTCAAACGGCGCGTCAAGGGAGCGTATTTCGCGATCCTCAGCCAGGCGCTGGCGGCGGCATTCGCCGTCTTCCTGATCGGCCAGCAGGCCACCACCGGTGGCTCCAACGGCCTCAGCGGCTTCCGGTCCTTCTTCGGGTTCGACCTGAAGGATCCGTCCAACAAGCTCATGCTGTATTCGATCGCCGCAGTGGTGCTGCTCCTGGCCCTGGCAGCTGCCCGGCAGCTCATGCACAGCCGGTTCGGCGAGCTCCTCGTCGCCGTCCGGGACCAGGAGGAGCGGGTCCGGTTCCTGGGGTATGACCCGGCAACCATCAAGACAGTGACCTATGTGATCGCAGCCGTCATGGCAGGGATCGCCGGCGCCTTGTTCGTGCCCATCGTGGGGATCATCTCGCCGGCCGACGTGGGCGTCATTCCGTCCATCGCCTTCCTGATCGGCGTGGCAATCGGCGGCAGGGCAACGCTGCTGGGACCGGTGCTGGGCGCCCTCAGCGTGGCCATCGCCCAGACCAGCCTGGCGTCCACCTTCCCGTCGTTCTGGGTCTACTTCCAAGGCCTGCTCTTCGTCCTGGTCATCGGGTTCATGCCCGGCGGGCTCGCTTCCTTGCCGCGGCTCGTCTCCCGGCTGAAGCAGCGCAACACGGAAAAGCGCAGCACTGCACCGGCGTCCGCACCGCAAGTGCCGGCCTCCGCTGCTCCAACCACAGCAACCACGGCAACCACCGTCCCGGAAGAGGCAAGCCGATGACCACCCCCACGCTGCTTCCCGACGGCGAACCCCGGGCCGGCGGGCTCCGCCACGGCCGGCCGAAGTACCTTGAGGTCCGCGGTCTCACAGTGGCCTTCGACGGCTTCGTGGCCGTGGACAACGTCAACCTCGATGTCGTCCAGGGCGACCTTCGGTTCCTGATCGGCCCCAACGGTGCCGGCAAGACCACCATCATCGATGCGATCACGGGGCTGGTTCCGGCCACGGGGTCCGTGAACCACACAGGCACTGAGATCCTGGGCCGGAAAGTGCACAAGATCGCACGGCTGGGCGTGGGCCGGACGTTCCAGACAGCGAGCGTCTTCGAGAACCTCTCGGTCCTGCAGAACCTGGATATTGCTGCCGGTCCGGGCAGGAAGGCCCGGGAACTGCTGAGGAGACGGAAGGGCGTGGATGCGGCCGTACAGGAAGCACTGGAAATCATCGGGCTGGAGCGGGCCGCCGACAAACAGGCCGGCACCCTGGCGCACGGGCAGAAGCAATGGCTGGAAATCGGCATGCTGCTGGTCCAGAACTCGGAGGTGTTGCTCCTGGACGAACCCATCGCCGGAATGAGCCAGGACGAGCGCGACGAGACCGGACAGCTGCTCCGTCGGATCGCAGCCAGCCGCATCACCCTGGTGATTGAACATGACATGGACTTCGTCCGGGAGTTCGCCACCTCGGTGACAGTCCTCGCGGCCGGGAAGGTCCTGAGCGAGGGCAGCGTGGCGCAGGTCCAGGCCGACAAGAAAGTGCAGGACGTCTACCTCGGCACTGCCGGAATGGAAGGGCACTGATGCTGGAAATCACGGACCTGCAGACCGGTTACGGGCGAACCCAAGTCATTTCCGGCGTGGATATCACCGTCCCCGACGGGTCGCTGGTTTCCCTGCTGGGCCACAACGGTGCCGGCAAAACTACGCTGCTGCGCGCCGTCGCCGGGCTCCTCAAGCCCACCCGCGGCACCATCACGCTGAACGGGGAGGACATCTCCGCCCTCCGGCCGCACCAGCGGGTGGCGCGGGGCATGGCCTATGTTCCGCAGGGGCAGCAGTCGTTCGGGCAGCTGACCGCCCTGGAGAATCTCCAGCTCGTGGCTGACGGCCGCCGGAACGGCAAGGAGCGCGTGGCCGAGGCGCTGGACATGTTTCCGGCGCTCAACCCGCTGCTGGCACGCCGTGCCGGCCTCCTGTCCGGCGGGCAGCGGCAACAGCTGGCCATCGCCCGGGCCCTCATCACCGAGCCCACGCTCCTCATCCTGGACGAGCCCACCGAGGGCATCCAGCCCAACGTGGTGGCCGAAATCCAGGAGACCATCATCAAGCTGTCCCGGCGCAGCGGCATGCGGGTCCTGCTGGTGGAACAGCACATCGGCTTCGCGCTGAACGCCGCCGACAGCTATTACGTGCTGGCCGCCGGACGGGTCAGTTCGCACGGCACGGGCGGTGCCGAATCCGCGGGCAAGGTGCGCGAAGCGATGCTGATCTGACCGGCCTGGCGTCGGACCGGGCTGGCGCAGGGCGACGGAGGGCGACGGGGCGCTAGCTTGAACGAGCGGCATCGCCCTGCGCGTTGCCCGGAGTCGTCGTCGGCCCTTGCCGCTCGAGCGTCTCCCCGAACGGGACATCTTCGCTGACGGCAACGGTGAACGTGGTGTGCCCCAGCCGCGTCACCAGGATGCCGCACCTGCCCTCCTCCATGGCATGCTGCCGCGCTTGCTCCACTGCGGCGCTTAGCTCCGTGTCGATGAGGCGGGGGTCCGTGGATTCGACGAAATAGGTTCGTCCGGCCTCGATGGTGCGGATCATCCTGCGCTTCCTGACTTTGGTTCCTCATTGGTTTTGATCGTTTTGGTTTCGATCATCGGGTTCCGCCCGGCGTCTGAGATCGCGCGAAAAATGCGCTCCTGCGACGCCAGTTCGATGCCCAGGGCGGTCGCAGCGATGTCCTCGAGGGCCTCGTGCATCCAGTCTGTGGCGGTCTTGTTGTCCGGGTGCGACGGGTCGGTGCGGGACGGGTCGGTGCGGGACGGGTCGGACCGGAGGAGCGAGTAGCGTGCCACTTTCGCCTTCAGCTCGGCGACGAGGTCTTCGATCTCCGCTAACAACGGGTCGTTCCACCGGTCGGAGTCCTGCGTGTTGAAATCCTGCACCACTTCGGGTCGCCCTGCGTCGGACGGGGTTCGGTTCAGGCGCAAATCGGGTTGCCTCCACTGGCTCGTTGCCATGGCAGCCCTGAGCAGCTCGCCGTGGTCCTGGCGTGCCACCTGCGTGAGCGAGACTTCGAGGAATGGGTTGCCGCGCATCGAGTGGACTCCTCTTGGATAGTTCGCCGACAAATGGCGCTACCAGGGTCCGGGGCAACTAGTTAATTGTATCCGGCGCCTCGAGACGTGAACAGGTGCCGCTGAACCTGCCGGTGCGGGGCCGCGCAACCGGGCAGGAGCAAACTGCAATTGGCTGTTGCCAACCGGTTGATCCGGGAGCGGGCATAAACTGTACAAACAGCAGTTGATGCATGGAAGGTGCCTTTCCGATGGTTTTAGCGACGTCCTTCCGTTTCCCGGATCCGGCTGTCGCCGCGCGGGGCCGTCATGGTTGAAAGTTCCTGTTCGATGGCTGAGGGGCTGGACGGCGGCCTCTGTACGGTGTTCCTGGAATCACTGCCCATTACCGGCGCCTCAATTTCCGTATTCTCCGGATTGGCACCGGAGACCATGGTGTGCGCCAGCAACCGGGTTTCGGCGCGGATTGACGAGCTCCAGTTCGACCTGGGTGAGGGGCCCCGCTGGGCTGCACTGGAGCGACGGCGGCCGGTGCTCCTTCCCGACGTGCGCGCGGGTTCGCATTCCGCCTGGCCCGTCTTTGCGAACGCCATACGGGACCTTGACGTGTCAGCCTTTTTCGTCTTCCCACTCGTGCTCGGTGCCATGGACATCGGGGTTGCGGAACTCTACTGCTCGGTGCCCGGTGCGCTCAGCCCCGCTGACCATTCGACGGCGCTGCAGCTCGCTGATGCCGCGACCTGGCAGCTGCTCCGGCAGCTCCTCACCCTGGCCCCGGCGGACGGCGCGGACGCACCGCAGGACGGCTCGCCGCTCTCCCGGCGCGAGGTGCATCAGGCGACGGGAATGGTCCTTGCCCAGACCGGGGCTTCCGCCACTGACGCACTGCTGCTACTGCGGGCGCACGCGTTCTCGCAGGGCCGCACGGTCCGCGAAGTGGCCCGTGACGTCGTCGCCAAGACCCTGGATTTCACGCCTGCCGACGGGGTGACCGGCCACCCATGACGTGCAGTAGAATCCCACTATGGCGATGATGAGCCGCGCCGGACGCGTGAGTGCCGCTTTCGTCAAGATAGCGGACACGCTGGTGGCGGACTACGACGTTTTCGACCTCCTGCACACCCTGGTGGACGAATCTGTAGGAATACTCGACGCCGCCGCAGCCGGGCTGGTACTCGTTGACCCGGGCGGCGACCTCCAAGTGATGGCTTCCACGAGCGAGGCAAGCCAGCTTGTGGAGGTTCTCCAACTCGAGGCTGGCGAGGGCCCGTGCGTGGACTGCTACCGCACCGGCGCCGTTGTAGCTATTGACGACATTGTCACGGACGGGTCCCGGTGGCCGCTGTTCCAGGCTTCCGCGCTGGCCCAGGGTTTCCGCTCCCTGCACGCCGTTCCGATGCGCCTGCGCAGCCGGACCATCGGTGCCCTGAACCTTTTCGGCCGCGAGGCCGGTCGGCTCAGCGCGGATGATGCTGCCATTGCGCAGGCATTTGCCGACGTCGCCACCATTACCCTGCTGCAGGAGCGTGCGGCCAGGGAAAACGCATTAATCAACGAACAGCTGCAGCGCGCGTTGAACAGCCGCATCCAGATTGAACAGGCGAAGGGTGTCATCTCGCACACGGCCAACGTGGACATGAACCGGGCCTTCTCGATGCTGCGCGATTATGCCCGTGCCCACAACGAGACCATTTACGATACGGCCGCCAAAGTCATAGACCGCACGATCACCATCTGACGGGCCGGTCCGCGCCGGTCCGGGCAGATCCGCAAGTCCGGAATGGTTGGCCGGTCCGAACTGACTACCTAGGCGCGTGCCCCGGGGTCGGCGAGCAGAATTAGAGTACTCACTACTCGTGACGGACCGGAGCGGCAGCGGCTTGAATAGAGCCCAGCTGGGTCTCACAGCTGTGGTCTCTGGTCTCTGGGGGTTTCCTATGTGTGTGTTCTGCAATGCCAAAGTGTCCCTGCCGCGCCCTGCGACACCGGGCGGCGTCTGATGAGCGCGGGAATGGAATCCGTAGCCATGTTCGCCGGCTCGCTTGCGGGCCTGGTGATCCTGTCCCTGGGGCAGGCCATGGTGGTGGCCTGCCTCTGCTTCGACATGGTCCGTGCCACGTCCGTGCCCAGGTCCCACCGGCGCTACGTGGCCAGCACCGTCTTCCGGACGCTGGCACTGCCGTCGGTCCTCGTCATGGGCATCAGCGTCCTGGTTGACGCAGTCTTCTGGTCCTGGCTGGATGCGGCCATGGGGGTCTTCGTGATGGTGATGATCATCTTCCGTCTGCACCACGACAAGGACGAGGACAACTGGTGGAAGGGCAAGGGCAAGAAACTCGCCCGCTGGGCCCGGACGCAGCTGTCCTCGGGAAGGTCCCTGGCCCCGGCCATGGGCTGACGGTTCGCCGGCCGCTGAACGTCAGTCGTTGAACAGGCCGGCCAGGTCTTCGGCCGTCAGGGAACCGCCGGAGAGCGCATCGCCTTCCATCACGTCCGCGAACAGCTGCGACTTCTTCGCCTTCAAGGCCATGACCTTTTCCTCGATGGTGTCCTTGGCAACCAGCCGGTAGACCATCACGTTGCGGGCCTGGCCGATCCGGTGGGTGCGGTCCACGGCCTGCGCCTCGGAAGCCGGGTTCCACCACGGATCCAGCAGGAACACGTAGTCCGCCTCGGTCAGGTTGAGGCCGAAGCCGCCGGCCTTGAGGCTGATCAGGAACACCGGGGCGGCGCCGTTCTTGAACTCGTTCACCACGTCCGTCCGGTTCCGGGTGCCGCCGTCGAGGTAGCAGAATTCGATCTTCTCCTCGACAAGCCGTTCCCGGACCTTGCCCAGGAAGCCGGTGAACTGGCTGAAGATCAAGGCCCGGTGCCCCTCGGCAACCAGGTCCTCCAGCTGCTCGAACAGCACGTCCAGCTTGCTTGACCGCACGCCGGACAGGGACGGGTCCACCAGGGATGCGTCCAGGCTGAGCTGACGCAGCAGGGTGAGCGACTGGAAGATGGTGAAGCGGTTCTTGTTGACGTCTTCGATGAGGCCCAGGATCTTTTGGCGCTCGCGCTGCAGATGCGTCTGGTACACCTTCTGGTGCCGCGGATTCAGCACCACCTCCAGGATCTGCTCCTGCTTTGGCGGCAGGTCGTGGATGACCTGCTCCTTGGTGCGGCGCATCATGAGCGGACGGACCCGACGGCGGAGCTTGTCCAGCTGTCCCTTGTCACCGTTCTTTTCCACAGGCTTCTGGTAGTACTCGGCGAACCGGCTGGGGCTCGCGAAGAGGCCGGGGGCCACAATCGAAGTGAGAGCCCAGAACTCCATCAGGTTGTTCTCCAGCGGTGTTCCGGTGATGGCCAGCTTGAACGCGGCCGGCAGCTTGCGGGCGCACTGGTACGCCTTGGACTGGTGGTTCTTCACGAACTGGGCCTCGTCCAGTACCAGGGCGGCCCACTCCCGTGACGCATACGCCTCGTAGTCGATCCGGAAGAGGGCGTAGGACGTAATCACGATGTCCGCGCCGGCCATCGCCTCGGCCGGGTCCACTCCGTTCTTGGCGAACGTTTCGCCGATGGCGCGGACGGTGAGCCCCGGAGCGAACCGCGCGGTTTCGGCCTCCCAGTTACCCACCACACTGGTGGGCGCCACTACCAGGAAGGGTGCGGAGCCGGGGGCAGCGCCCGGTGCGCCGGCGCCATCGAGCAGTCCCTCCGCGGCTTCCTTCGCAGCGCAGACCAGGGCCAACGCCTGGACGGTCTTGCCCAGGCCCATGTCGTCCGCCAGCACCCCGCCGAGCCCATGCTTGTAGAGGAAGCTGAGCCAGTTGAAGCCTTCCAGCTGGTACGGGCGCAGCTCCGCATTCAGAGTGGCCGGAAGGGGCAGTCCCTTGATGCCGCCCTCCAGCAGCCCGCCCACGGCTTCGCGCCACGCGGAAGCCTGCTGGTCCACGATGCCGAGGTGAGCGAGCTCGTCCCAGAGCCCGGCCTGGAACCGGCTGATCTGCAGCGGCGCGTCCTTGTTGTCCTGCAGGGAACGCGCCTCATCAATGAGTGCACGCAGCTGATGCAGTTCGGGCAGGTCCAGGGAGAAGTACGCGCCGCTGGGCAGGAGCATCCGGGTTTCGCCGGCCGCGAGCGCGGAGAACAGTGCAGCGAAGGAAACCGGCTGGCCCTCAAGCGTGATCACAATGCCGAGGTCGAACCAGTCGCGCTGGTCCGTGGCCTTCGTGGAGATGGCCACCACGGGCGCTTCTTCGGCCTCGCGGTAGTCGGCGATGTCTCCCGCGGTGTCCACCACCACGTCCGGGGTGTTGCGGAGCCGGGGGAGCACCTCCTCCGTGAAGGCCAGGGTATCCAGCCCGCCCAGCTCCACCGACGGCGCCAGCCGCGGGGTTCCCCAGCCGCCCGTAGCGGATTCGCCCAGCTTGGGGACCACTTCCCAGGGCTGGCCCACAGCCTCGAGGATGCGGGCCTCCGCAGGATCGTCCCGGTAACCGTGGTCGCCCGGGTGCCGCCACAGCGGCTGTGCCGTGACCAGGTTCCCGGACGTGTAATGCCACTCCCAGTGCAGCCGCACCTTATGGTCGCTGCCGTAGTTGGCCAGGAGGGACAACGTGGGAACGGCCAGCGAGGGCAGTTCCACGGACTCATCCGACGCCGTGACCCGGGCAGCCTGCTTGAGCTTGGGATAGAAGCCGGTGAGGAAGCGGGTCTCGTCCCGGGCCGGAATGTGAAGGGTGCTGCCGGCCGTGACGAACGTCAGGAGTTCTTCGCTGAGGCCGGTTTCCAGGGGAGCAAGGGTGATGATCGATCCGCTGCCCACGCCCGGAAGGGCATCCGCCCCGGATGTCAGGAAGATCCCGTGAGCCGGCCGGCCGATCGTCCCCACGGACGCCGGATCAACCACTTCCCCCTCAACGGTGATGGTGGGAGCCAGCGTCAGCCCGCCGTCGTCGGACGTTTTGCTGTTTTCGACGGCGGTACCGGCGGCGGTACCGCCGCCCGCGCCCCCGCCGGAAGTACCGAAACGGGTCAGGTTAAGGCCGACGGCGGCCGGTTCCTCCACGAACCGCACGGGCTCCTGGCTGCCGGTGTGGACCAGCGCGACGCCGATCTTCCGGGCCTGGGCGAGCAGGCTCCACAGGTTCTTCCCGGCATAGGTGTTCAGTCCCAGCCAGGGCGCGGTGGAATTGTGCTGGCGGTTGGCGAGAGCGGTGTGGGACGCGAGGAATTCCTGCATCCACTCCACATGGGCTTCGTTGCATTCGCGCCGGTAGTTGAGGTAGCTGAGGGTGTTCCAGGAGACGTCGCCGCGGATCCACTTGCCCTTGGCGCCCATGATCACCGGGCGGGCCTTGAGCTGCCGGACACTGCGGAGCGGATCGCGCCGGCCGGTGTAGGAGAAGTGCGGTGCCGGCTCTTCGATGTCGAACTGCAGGGCCAGCGGGATGCCGTTGGTGGACGGGGTGATTCCCGGCCGGGCAATGAGCGGTCCCAGGGCTTGTTCCCAGTCCGGCATCTCCTGCACGAGTGGCTCACGGGACAGCCGGGTGGATTCAGCCGGGGCCAGGAGCTGGACGCGGGTGGCCGGATTGTCCTCGGCCGCGAACAGCAGCGCGGCCACGTGCTTGCAGTCCTTCCGCACGGGGCAGCTGCAGACGCCGACGGTGCAGCTCCAGCCGCCGGCCTTGCGGACCAGCTTCGCGGTGGTTGAATACGGCGCGTCCGACCCGCCGCGGACCTTGCCGAGCATCAGGCCGGTGGCGGCATCAAAGGAGATCCCCGAAACCCGGCTGCCCATGGCGTAGGCGAGTCCGGCCGCGAGGGAGCGGTCGTTGATCGCGGGGGTCTGTATTGCCAGTGCCGCACTCTCGTCCGGTTGGGATGGCATGGTGCGCGCTACTTTCAGCAGGTCAAAAATCTGCAGGTTATCTGATCCATCTTAGCGAGCCGGGAGGGGCCCTGAAACTTCGCCCAACGTTCAACTCCGCCTCAACCCGCAGACCGGTGCGCCGCGTAGCGTGAAAGGGTCCCAAGCACCACCCGCTTTCAGCAGTGAGGATTTCCCATGAGCACCGGTCAGCCCGCCAGCAAGCACCCCGTCGTCCTGGCAATCGAAAGCACCGAAACGGCCAACGAAGACGTTGTCGACTCCAACGTGACCGTGGTCAACGCCATGTACGCGGAGCTCCTCGACGCCCCGGAAATCGCGCCCAACGCACTCCGCAGCTACTACGTCGACTTCTACCTCACCCAGGCGCTGGCCGGCGGCTTCGCGCAGTACGTCTTCACGGTGCCGGAGCGCGACGAGATTGACGCCTACGTGCGCGAAGGCCTGGAAGGAATGGGCGCCACCGCCCACCTGGCGCTGTTCAACCGCACCGCCGCGGCCTTTGACGCGCTCAGCGAGGACGACGCCGACGCGTATCTGGACGGGGATACGGAAAGCTTCGGCGAAGCCGACGGCGGGACAACCTCCCCGGAAGCAGTCAGGGAGCTCGAAGAGCTCGACGAAGCATTCGAGTCGCTGCTGGAGACCGAGGACATCCTCGAGCTCAACGCCGCGTGGCTCCGCGGCCAGGAAGGCCTGCTGCTGCTGGACGACGAGCAGCTGGAGCTGCACATCGCCGAGCGTGTGGCCCAGATCCCCAACCTTGCGGAGCGCCAGGCCGAGGCCGCGGAGGAAGCCCTTGAGAACGCGCCGGAGTTTGAACTGATCATCCGCGAACTGTGTGACGTCGCGGGCCAGGAGCTCCAGAAAATCACCATGGGCGACCCCAACTACGAGCACAACGGTGAGACCGTCCTCGCCTGGCACTTCACCACGGACCAGGGCGATTTCATCATGGTGGAGGAGGACGACGAGGCCTACATGATCAGCCCTTCGACGAGGGAGATCGTGGCCGCGGTGGAGTTCGAAGAAGCCGACGCCTAAAGCCGCCGCCAAGGCCGTGCCAATGCCGTGCCAGGACTCCGGCGGGACCTCGGAGGCGCAAACCCTGTAAAATTGAGCGGAATCAGACCAACATGAACGCCGGCGCCGGCCAAAAACCGGCGCCGGCGTTTGTGCATCCCGATGATCGGTGGACATGTCTCTCAGGTTCCTTCCCAGCAAAATCACGCCACGGGCCCTGTGGGCCGCAGCGGCCGCCGCCTTGGCTCTCGTGCTGGTGGCCGTGGCCATCGTGGTGGGTGCGGGGCAGCAGCCGGCCCCTGCCGGCCCCGCCGCGGGGGCCCTTGCTGACGTTGCTGACGCCCAGGCGGAAGCCAAGAAGGACTCGGGACGATATGGCTCATTCTGGCTGGCCGGGGGAGACCGCAGCCTGGAGAACCTCGCGCGCCCGCTGCGGACCGACGGCGTCTCAGACCTCCGCGCCATCGACTGTGCCGACGGGTGGGTGGCCGCAGCCCGCGTGGGGCAGGCGGTGACGGTGCGGTCCAGCGAGCAGGACTCCGCGGTACTGGCAAAGGCAGCGCGCGCGGGCTCCGCGGATATTTCCCGGCCGGACTGCGTTACCCCGGAAGCCGTGGATGCGATGCTGGCCGACCTGGGAGCCGGGCCGGAACAGCCGGCGCCGGCGGAGTCCGCTTTCGCGCGTCCGGAGGGCGCCTCCGGCTACCGGCCCGGCTACCACATCACGCCCCGCGAGAACTGGATGAACGATCCCCAGCGGCCGTTCTTGCTGGACGGTCTCTGGCACTATTACTACCTCTACAACGCCGGCTACCCGGAGGAAAACGGCACCGAGTGGTACCACCTCACCAGCACCGACCTGGTGCATTGGAAAGACGAGGGGGTGGCCATTGAAAAGTACAAGAACGGCCTGGGCGACATCGAAACGGGCAGCGCCGTGGTGGATTACGAGAACTCCGCAGGGTTCGGGAAGGGCGCCGTCGTCGCCGTCATGACGCAGCAGGACGAGGGCATCCAGCGGCAGTCTCTCTTCTATTCCACCGACAAGGGCTATTCGTTCAAGCCCTACGACGGGAACCCTGTCATGGACAACCCGGGGGAGCAGCACTGGCGCGACCCGAAGATCATCCGCGATGAGGCGAACGACCAATGGGTGATGGCCCTGGCCGAGGGTGGGAAGATCGGGCTGTATGCCTCGGCCAACCTGAAGGAGTGGAACTACCTGTCGGGCTTTGAACGCAAGGGCCTGGGGATCCTTGAGTGCCCCGAACTCTTCCAGCTCGACGTCGACGGCGATCCCGCCAAACGGACCTGGGTGCTGGCCGCCAGCGCCAACGGGGCCGAGGAAGGAAGGGCCACCGGCGTCGCCTACTGGACCGGCAACTGGGACGGGACCCGGTTCGAGCCTTCGGACGACAAACACCAGTGGCTGGATGACGGCTCCGATTTCTACGCTGCCGTGACCTGGGACGACCCCCGGCTCACGGAGGGCCAGCGCATGGGATCCCGCCACAGCATTGCCTGGCTGAACAACTGGGCCTATGCGCGTAAACTGCCCACCCAAGACTGGCACGGCGGCGCTGACACCGTGGTGCGGGATATCCGGCTCAAGACCGTCTCCGGGAAGCCCACGCTCGTCTCCACTCCCACCAACGCCCTGAAGTCCCTCCAAGGTGAAACCGTGACGGCGGGGGAGCGGAAACTAACTCCTGACGGTGCGGCCAGCCTCCCCGAACAGGGCCTCCCCGACCAGGGCCTTCCCGCACCGGCGGGGGGAGCGTACCGCCTCGACCTCACGCTTGAACGCGCGGCGGGCGACGACGGCTCCGAAGCCCGGGTGGAGCTGCTGGCCGAAAACGGCGTCTTCGCCACCGTGGGCTATGACTTCGAATCGGAAGCGGCCTTCGTTTCCCGGGACGGCGCCGCCAAGGAAACCGCCGGACTCGCGCCCGACTACGGCGCGGTCCGCCGGACGGCATCCGCACCCCGTGACGGCAAGGTCGAGCTGACGGTCTATGTGGACCACAGCACCGTGGAAGTGTTCGTCAACGGCGGGGAGCGAACCCTTACGTCCCTCGTCTTTCCGTCCGGTGCTCCCACGGGCCTGAAGGCGCTGACCAAGGACGGGACACTGACGCTGAAGTCCTTCAGCTACACGCCGATGGCCGCCGCGTCCTGAGACGGCCGGGTCCTGACTCAGTCCTCGTCCTCCACGCTGATCCGGTACGAGGCGAGGAATGCGGCGATGCGGCGCACTGCTTCCTCGATGTCCTCGACTGACGGAAGGATGACAAAGCGGAAGTGGTCCGGCCTGGGCCAGTTGAACGCAGTACCGTGCGAGACCAGGATCTTCTGTTCACGCAGGAGGTCCAGGACGAACTGTTCGTCGCTCTTGAACGGGTAGAGTTCCGGGTCCAGGCGGGGAAACAGGTACATGGCGGCCGCCGCCGGGACACACGTGACACCGGGAATCGCGGTGAGCAGCTGGTGGGCGCGGTCCCGCTGCTCGCGCAGCCGGCCGCCGGGCCGGACCAGGGCCTCGATGCTCTGGTAGCCGCCGAGGCACGTCTGGATGGCATGCTGGGCGGGGACGTTGGGGCACAGGCGCAGGGAAGCCAGCAGCTCCAGGCCTTCCCGGTAGGCCTGGGTTGCCGCGAGCGGGCCGGTGACGGCTACCCATCCGGCGCGGTATCCGGGCATCCGGTAGGCCTTGGAGAGGCCGCTGAATGTCAGGACGCAGATGTCCTCCGCCACGGACGCGGTATGGATGTGCTGGGCCTTCTCGTACAGGATCTTCTCGTAGATCTCGTCCGAGAACAGCACCAGGTGGTGTTTGCGGGCCAGCGCCGCAAACTGCTCCAGGATATGCCGCGGGTAGACGGCGCCCGTGGGATTGTTCGGGTTGATGATCACGATTGCCCTGGTGCGCTTGGTGATCTTCGATTCGACGTCGGCCATGTCCGGCCACCAGTGCTCGTCCTCGTCGCACAGGTAGTGCACGGGCTTGCCGCCGGTCAGGGTGACGGCGGCTGTCCACAGCGGGTAATCGGGGGCCGGGATGAGGACCTCGTCGCCGTCTTCCATGAAGGCCTGGAGGCACATGGAAATAAGTTCGCTCACGCCGTTGCCGATGAAGATGTCCTCGACGCCGATCTGCATCAGGCCGCGGGTCTGGTAGTACTGCGAGATCGCCGTACGCGCGGAGAAGATGCCTTTGGAGTCGCTGTAGCCCTGCGCCCCGCGCAGGTGGTGGATCATGTCCACCACTACGGACTCGGGGGTCTCCAGTCCGAACGGCGCCGTGTCGCCAAGATTCATCTTGAGGATCCGGTGCCCTTCGGCTTCCATCTCCTTCGCCGCCTGGAGGATGGGCCCGCGGAGTTCATAGCGGACGTTCTGGAGTTTGCTGGAGTGCTGCATGGGACGCATGCTTGATCTTTTCACAGCGCGCGGCTTAGGGCACCGGCTGCGTACGGCGCGGGGTAGCGTCGCAATGCCGGTCCCGCCTCCAGGCGGTCTACACTGAGGTCAGCGCCCTTGAAGCAGCCCGGGGGATTCTTTTCTGTGCCGGGGGGACAGACAGATGAAACGTATCCAAGCAAGCGGCCCGACCGACATGAGGCAGCGGGCGGCAGCGCCAGGCAATGACAGGCCACCGGCGGATGCCGCATCGCCGGGCTGGGACGCGCTGCTCGCCGACTGGATCGACCGGTTCTTCGGCAGGCTCGGGGTCCGGGGCCGCGTGGTGATGAGCCAGCTGCCTCTGTCCGTTACCTTGTTCCTGGTTGTGGTGGCTGCTGCGATCTTCAGCCCGGCAACGCTGGCGGACGACACCTTCAGGATTGCCGTGCTGGCGCATGCCACGTTGTTCGGACTCTGCCTTGCCGTGCCATGGGGGAAGCTTCATCCCGAGGCGTTCACGCTGATACCGGTCCTTGACTGTGTGGCCATCGGCTTTACACGGCAAGCCGGCGGCCCCAGCTTCAACGTCCTGAGCCTGCTGCTGGTTTTCCCGGTGGTATGGCTGTCCGTGAGCCGGCACCGGCACCGGGTGGTCCTGGCAGTTCTCGGCACAGTACTTAGCACCGTCGTCCCGGCCGCCGCCTTGGAAGCTGACCCGTTGCAGGGTTCAATGATCCGGACAATCTTCCTGCCGCTGGTGATGGCGGCAATCGCCGTGACGGCCCACGTGGTTGCCGGTGCACTGTACCGGCAACGCGGGACCCTGGTCCGGAAGGACCGTGACCTGGCAGCAACCCTCGCCGAGAGCGTCCGGCGCCAGCGGCTGCTTGATGCCGTGCTTTCAACCGTCGATGTGGGCGTCTGGGTGGTGGACGCAAACGGTGAGGATGTGCTGACCAACAGGGCGATGCGGACCGACCCGTCGTTGGCCCGGCTGATCCCCGGCACCGGATCTCCCGAGCTTTTTTATGGCGACAGGACCACCCCGGTGCCGCCGGACGGATTCCCTGCCGTGAGGGCATCCCGCGGTGAGGCGTTCACCAATGAGCTGTACTGGGCCGGCGAGGACGCCGGGCAGCGGGCCTATTCCGTCAGCGGCCGCGCCATCCGGTCCATGGACGGGACCAACACCGGAGCCGTCGTCACCTTCGCCGAGGTGACAGCGCTGATCAACGCCCTCGCGGCCAAGGACAACTTCGTCGCTACGGTATCCCATGAGCTTCGCACGCCGCTGACGTCAATACTCGGTTACCTGGAACTGCTCATCGACGAACCAGGCCACGAGGACATCCAGGCCGAGCTGCGGATCGTGGAGCGGAACGCCGGCCACCTTCTGGGCCTCGTGAATGACCTGATTGCCGTCGCTTCCGAAGACGTGGAGCTCGTCCCGCAGGAGACGGACATCGCAGGCCTGCTCGCCGCCGCGGTGGCCGCCAACCACGAGAAGGCCGCACTCTGCGGAGCGGCCCTGGTGCTCGACGCGGAAGAACCGCTGACTGCCCGGGTGGACCCGGTCAGGATCCGGCAGGTGGTGGGCAATCTGATATCAAACGCGGTGAAGTACTCACCGGACGGCGGACGGATCACCGTCCGGGCCCGCAGGAACGGCAAGGCACTGGTCTGCTCCGTCAGCGACACGGGCATAGGCATGACGAAGGAAGATCAGGAACAGGCCTTTACCAAGTTTTTCCGATCCGCCAGATCCCGCGATACAGCCATTCCGGGAGCAGGCCTTGGCCTTCCCATCAGCAAGACCATCATCGAAGGACACGGCGGCTCGATCAGCCTCACCAGTGCCCCGGGGGAGGGCACAACGGTGTCCTTCGTTCTTCCGGCGGCCCAGACCTGACAGAGGCTCAGCTGTTCCGGCTCAGCTGTTCTGGTGGAGCGCTTCCGCGAGGAAGCCCAGGACGTCGTCGTCCACGTCCTCGGCTGACGTCAGCCGGACCTTTCGGTCAAAGAAATCGCCATCGCGCACTTTGACTGCGCTGAGCCGGCCCTCCGCCGGAGCGTCCAGCCGGAGCGTAAGGTCCACGCTGGTGTTGTTGGCCCGCGTGACCTGGGCGAACTTCCGCCGCGGCGAGTGGAGGGACACGTAGCCCTTCCTGAGCTGCATCTCCACGCCCTCCGTTTCGGCCGCCCAAGCCAGGAGAGCGTCCGCGATCGGCCGCAGTCCGGGGTGGCCGGCGTACTGGGCATCGATCAGTTCGTCGGCGTCGCGCAGCATGAATTCGGGGTAACCAAACATCTCCCAGGACACGGCATACTGCGCGTAACCGGTTATGCCGTGCCTGTCCCGCATCCAGTTGCGGAGCTCCGCATCATTCCGCAGCCCCGCCTCACGGCCCTGCGCAGCCCACCAGCCGGCATCGTGGCCGGACTTGCGCAGGAGCAGCGCACGGTTGCTGTCCGCCATGGTCTGCCAGGTTTTCGCAGCGTTCTTCAGATCGGTCGGCTTGCCCATGCCCTGATCCTAGCGCCGGTCCCGATTCGGCCGGCGGACATGCGTTCTCAAAAGAATTTGCGGGGCCGCGTAACTTTTCCGGAGCCCGGGGCGATGTAAGGGGAGTACGGACCAAGTCCGCACCGCTTGAGTGGCCGGATCAACCTGGCCGTTTACTGACACTGTTGTATATGTTTTCGGAGGGTTTCATGTCCTTGTTCACTGTTTTTGCCACTAGCAAGATTGCCGCGAGCGCATTGGCGGCCGGCACGCTGGCGGTCGGTGGCACCGGCGCAGCCGCATTTGCCGGAGCACTTCCTGCTGACATCCAGCAGAGCGCCCACGAACTGCTCGGCGCCCCCGCTCCGCACGTAGGCGGCGTCTCCGAGACCGCCACGTCCGACGCCACCGCCGACGCTTCAGCTTCCGCTTCGGCCACGCCGTCCGATTCCGCCGATGCCGCCGGCTCCGTTGACGGCGAAAACGCCAGCGGCGAAGCATCCGCATCCGCCGTCGGCCCTGACGCCACCGGCCCGGCCGCTTTCGGCCTGTGCACCGCCTTCACCAAGGGCGGCCTGGACGCATCCTCCACCGGCTTCAAGTCGCTGGCCATCGCCGCTGAAGGCGAAGCCAACATCGACGGCTACTGCGCTGATGTAACGGCCGCAGCCAACGCAACTGCCAAGGCTGACAACAGCAAGGCTGAAGTTTCCGGCAACGGCGGCGCTGCAGTCGACGTTGAAGCTCCGAAGGTACCGGAAGCACCGGAACTGCCCACCCAGGCAGCTGTTCCGGCCGCCCCGGAGATCCCCGCCGAAGTCCCCACTGAGCTCCCGGAGCTGCCCACCTCGGCTGGCCGTCCGTAACGCAGTTACCTATGGTGGATCGCGGGACTCCTTCCCTTGGCAGGAGTCCCGCGGTGCAACAGGGGCCGGTCCGCAGCCTTCCGAACCCGGAAATTTGTGACCGCGCTCCGCGGATGGAGGAGCCTCAGGGTGCTCGACACTTTGGCAGATGAATACGTGCACACGGACGGGGCCGACCCCGCCGTGCTGTTCACCCTTGTCTACCGAAAGTTTTCCGGCGCCGTCCTGGGTTACCTGAGGGCGCGCGGAGTGGATGACCCGGAAGCGGTCACCCAGGACGTCTTCCTTGCCTTCTATCCGAAGCTTGACGGCCTGCGCGGCGGGCTCCAGGGCGCCAAGTCACTCATCTTCTCCATCGCCCACGCACGGATGGTGGACCATTACCGCCGCAACGAGCGCACCCCGACACTCAGCCCCTATGAATCCGAGTTCGACGCCCGCAGCACGGCGTCGGCCGAAGAGCTGGCGCTGGCAAAGGTGAACGGCGGCGGTGCGGGAGCCCTGCTCGAAGGGCTCAGCCCGGACCACCAGGAAGTCCTTGCCCTCCGGGTGGTCGCGGACCTGTCCGTGGAACAGGCCGCCGAGATCATGGGCAGGACCCCGGGAGCAGTCAAACAGTTGCATCGCAGGGCGCTCAGCGCCCTCAGGGAACGCGCCTCAACAGGAAGCCAGGCACATCATGAGTGACATCTCCTCGTCCCGGGACCAGCAGATCATCGACGAACTGCTGGCCGACGCCGGCATGGACGATGCCGGGGACCTCCGCCCGGTGCTGCTGGAACTGCGTG
The DNA here is from genome assembly GCF_001423745.1 of Arthrobacter sp. Leaf337. GTDB lineage: Bacteria > Actinomycetota > Actinomycetes > Actinomycetales > Micrococcaceae > Arthrobacter. The sequence continues at coordinate 15,478 of NZ_LMPC01000030.1, read as the reverse complement.
CCCTGGCAGCGGACAGCCCCCGGCCGTCCGCCGCAGTGGAAGCGCTGATGGCGCAGGCCGCCGCGCAGGCTACTGTCCCGGTCGCCACACTCTCCCTGGCTCCGGCTGTCCCCGAATCCGTGGTCCCGGAACCGGCGGTTGAAGAACCGGCCATCGACGAACTGGCCGCCCGACGGCGGCGCAAACGCCGCCTGCCGCTCACGGCCCTCACGGTTGCTGCGGCCCTGGCTGCCGGCGGTGCCGCCGCTGCGGCCTCCGATGAGAACTTCCGCCACACCCTGGGGAACGTCGGCCACGCCGTGACCTTCGTTGTGGGGACCATGACCTCCGGACCTGCCGGCAAGACTGCCGGTCAGCCTGCCACTGATCCCGCCGGGACGGTGCCGGGTTCGTCCGCGTCCACCCCCGCGACGCCGGCCCCGTCTCCGGCCGACGGCAGATCCGTGTCCGGCGGGCAGCCCAGCAAGGGGACGCCGGCCGTGCAGGCCTCTCCATTGCCAAGCCAGTCCCACGCCCCGGAACTCAACCTGCCCAAACCCGATCCCCGGGACCTGGGCTCATTGCCGGGATCAGGCCAGCTGCCTTCGGCGAAGCCGCTGCCTTCTTCGCCGGTGAGTCCCGACCCCTCCGGGTTGGTGCCCGCGCCCCCGGTAGAGCTGCCGCTCCCCGGCCACAGTCCGTCGCCGGGGTACTAACCCGCTCCACAGCCGCGGTTAGTACCCTCCGGCGGCCGCCTGCACCATCCCGCCCTCCGGGTTCACGAGATACCAGACGTTGCCGACGCCCTGGCCGGTGATGTCACCGGCGGCTTTGTCCTTGACGTAGTAGTACACCGGCAGGCCGTTAATGGTCACCTGATTCTTCCCTGCCGGCGTGGAGATGGTTCCTACAGTGCCTGTCACGCCCTCAACAGCGGGCGCGGCCGATTCCGTGAGGACCGGCGGCCACGCGGCAATGCACGCGCCTGTGCAGGCGCTGGTGCCGGAGTCCTTCACATCCTTGGTGAAGAAGTACACGCTCATGCCTTTCGCGTCCACCACGATCTGGCCTGCGGCCGAGGACGCCGTCTTCAGTTCAGCCGCGCCTGCCGGCACCGGGGACGACGAGGTTTCCGCCGGGGCGGAGCTTTCCGCGGGGGCGGAGGCCGACGTCGTACTCGCCGCTGGGGTCGTCGCCGCAGTGGTGGGCGTTGATCCGGTGCCGCCGCCACAGCCGGTGAGGGCCGCGGCCAGCGCCACCACGGACAGGCCGATGCCCCATTGCTTTTTCATATCCTGCTCCTTGGATTCGTGCCGGCCGTGCGGCCAGGCGCTATCCGGTACGACGTGCAACGACGCAGAATGGTTCAAACGGCTGCCCGGTGAACCGCCTGCGCCGGCCAACCGTTTGCGCCGGTGAACCGTTTGGGGCCGGGCGGCGTCGTAACGGGGGAACGGCGGGCGTCCTGCCCGCGGCGGCAGCATAAAGCAGCACGAGGCAGCACACACAATGCAGGGGACCATCAGCACGGCAGGAGGGGCGGGGATGCCGCTCGATGAGGACGTGGTAGCGGCGATCTACCGGGAGCACGGCCCGGCGCTGCGGCGCTTCGTGCTGAGTGCCTCCCGGGATCCGCAGCTCGCTGACGACGTGGTCCAGGAGACCGTGCTCCGTGTCTGGCAGCAGGCTCCGGAGATCACCGGGAGCCTGCGGAGCTACCTTTTCCGCACCGCCCGGAACATCATGATCGACAACTACCGCAAGGCCCAGCGCCGTCCCGTCGAAGCGACGGAGCGGGACGTTGCGGACCCGGCGGAAGCCAGCGAACGGGTTGATGAGCTGCTCAACCGCGTGCTGATGGAAGAAGCCCTGCTGCGGTTGAGCACCGAACACCGCGACGTCCTGGTGGCACTGCACTACCGCCGCTGCACTGTCGCGGAAACGGCCGCCGAGCTGAACATCCCGGCCGGGACAGTGAAGTCCCGCGCGTTCTACGCGGTGCGGGCGCTGCGGACCATCCTCGACGAAATGGGGGTGCAGCGGTGAGCAGTGCGGAATTGCACCACCTGCTGGGGGCCTACCTGCTGGGCGGCCTGGAGCCGGCCGACGCGTCGCGGTTCGAGCAGCACCTTGCCGGGTGCGCGGACTGCCGCCGGGAGCTCGACGAACTCGCCAGCCTGCCGGCACTGCTGGACGCCCTTCCCGTTGCCGACGCCGTCGCCCTGACCGGGCCCGCCTCCGCGGCGCCGGCAACACCGGAGGCCACTGTGTTGGGGGCAGTGGCTTCCGCGGCGGAACCCGCCGCGCTGCTGGACGAACTGGCGGCCCGTCGGAGGAAATCACGACGACGGTGGGCGGCGTTTGTCGGGGCGGTGGCCGCCGCGTGCCTGGCACTGGGAGTGCTGGCCGCTCCGCTGTTCAACCAGCCGCCCCGGCCGGATGCCAGCTACTCGGTGGAGGCCCCGGGCGGCCTCCAGGTCCAGCTTGCCCTCATGAAGAAGGCATGGGGGACCGAGGTTTCGTTTTCCGGCACCAGCCTGCCCACCCAAGGCACCTTGTCCCTGTGGGTCAAGGGCCAGGACGGCACCGAGGACCGGGCGTGCAGCTGGTCCGCGACGCCGGGGGGCCGGTCCAGGATCACCGGGGCCACGCCCACCCAGATCAGCCGGATCAGCAGCGTGGAACTGCGCACCGAAGGGCAGCAGACTGTGGCCGTCATTTCCATGGTGGATGGCTCGTCCGGCGCCCATTGACGCACTCTGCGCCCGGTGGGAGGCTGGGCACATGGTCCGCGGCAGGACCGGGCGGTTCGCCCGGATTCAGCCTTTCGGCATCGATAAGGTGGCAGCCGCCGTCGGTGGTGATCCTGACGTGCTCCGCATGGAGAACCTGGACACGGACATCGCGCCGCCGCCGTCGGCCGTCATCGCCACCCGGGAAGCAGTTGGCAACCAGGCCGCCAACAGTTGGCTCCCCTTCACCGGCACGCTGGCCCTCCGCCAGGCCGTGGCCCACCGGCTCCGGCAGCAGACCGGGCTCGCCTACGATCCGCGCTCCGAGGTGGTGATTACCGGAGGTGCGCTCGCGGGGATGCTGAGCGTGCTCCTGGCAACAGTGGACCACGGCGACGAAGTGATCGTCACGGATCCCACCTATGCGGGCATGATCAACAGGATCCGGCTTGCAGGGGCGGTGCCCGTGTTCGTCCCGCTGATGGTTTCCGGCGGGCGCTGGCGCCTCGACCCGGCACGGCTGGCCGCGGCGGTTTCCGCCCGAACCCGCGCCATCCTGCTGATGAGCCCGGCGATGCCCACCGGGCACGTACTCAACGACGCCGAATGGGGCGCCGTACGTGACGCTTGCCTGCATGCGGACTGCTGGCTGATCTATGACGCCGCGATGGACCGGATCGTGTTCGACGGACTGCCGTACCGGCATCCGGCGTCATTCCCGGAGCTGGCCCCGCACACCATCACCCTGGGCGGCGTCTCCAAGAACTACCGCATGATCGGCTGGCGCGTCGGCTGGGTGGCCGGCCCCCTGGAGGTGATGGGAGACGTGGCCCTCGCCGCGATCTACAACACTGCCGTGGCCAGCGGCTTCAACCAGGCCGGTGTCCTCGCGGCACTGACGAACAGCGACGACGGGATTGCCGCTGCGGTGCAGGAATGGCAGTCGCGCCGGGACCTGGTGGTCGAGGAGCTGGCCGGGCTGCCCGTTGTGGTGCCTGAGGGCGGCTGGTCGCTGTTGCTGGACGCCGAGGCGCTGGGTATGCGGGCGCCGGAACTGTCCCGGCGGCTCCTGGCTGCGGGCCGGATTGCCGCCACCCCCATGACGGCGTGGGGCCAGGACGTGGCGCCGCGGTACGTGCGGCTGGTTTATGCCACCGAACCCCTGGGCCGGCTGCAGGGCATCGGGGCGCGCGTCCGGGCCGCCCTCGAGGGCGGGCGGCCTTAGGACTGCAGGGCGCGGAACTCCAGCACGAGCTGCGGGTCTTCGCACGCGCGCGCGAAGGCTTCGATGCGTTTTTCGATTTCGCGGCCCAGCAGCCAGCTGCCGACCCTCTCCGCCAATGGGCGCAGCCACGCCGGCCGGCACGAAAAGGTGTACTTCCACACCGCCCGGGTGCCGCCGTTGGCCGCGGTGAACCGCCACCCGCCGCCGAAGCTGCCGAAGAACCACGGGCCCGACACCATGGTCATTCCCACGTTCCGGGGCGGTGCGTAGGAGACGTATTCGCTCACCATCACCAGCCCCATCCTGGAGACTGTCCGGGTGCGGACGCCCTTGCCCGCGGCCCGGGCGCCGTCCAGCCACCCCTGCGACGAGATGAAGGGATCCCACTTCAGCCGGAAGTCGCCGGTGGTCTGGGAGAACGCAAAGGCGGTCTCCGGATCGAGGCGGATGAAGCGTTCGGCGCGTACCTGGGGCATGCGTCCACCCTAGCCGGGCTAACGCTGGCGGCTACATCCTGGCCAGTTTGGCCCGCACCATCTGGAACACGCCGTAGCAGATCAGGCCGATTCCGACGGCGGCCAGCAGGTACAGTCCGAACGGCTGGTCCCGCAGGGCCTTCAGGCCGCCGTCGAGCCCGGTGGATTCCTCCGGATGCGACTGGACGGTGGCGATGACGATCAGCAGGCCCACCAGCAGGAGAGCGAAGCCTTTTGCGATGTAGCCCACCACGCCCAGGACGGTGACGGCGGTACGCATGGTGCCCGGCGGAGGCATCCGGAGGTGCTTTTCGAACGATTTCCGGATACCGCGGATGCCGTACACAATTCCCGTGATGGCAACCGCGGCGCCGATGGCGATCAGCAGTGCAACCCCGCCGGGTGCTTTCATCAGTGCGATGGTGAAGTCGCTGGTGGACTGGCTGTTGTCCTTCCCGGTGCCGATCGCGAACGAGGCAAGCGTGACGGCGAACGCGGCAAACACCACGGCCTGGCCTGCTGCTTTGAGCTTCCGGAGAACCTTGTCCCGTTTCGGCAGGTGGCTGTAGTCGAAGATCGCGTCGCTGGTCTGCCAGATGGCCAGGGCCACGCAGGCGGCGAAGCTGCTCCACAGCAGGATGGGGCCGGCCGGCTGGCTGGCCAGTTCCTGCACGGCGCCGCTGACGTCGGCCTTGCCCTGCCCGCCCATGGCCAGGCGGATGGCGATGGAGCCCACCAGGAAGTGCAGGATGCCGCTGACGGCGAATCCGGCACGGGCCATAAGCTCCAGCGGCCGCGAATTGGTGACTTCCTCGGCCGTGTCCGCGGCCTCTCTCAGTTCTTTTTTGATGTCCGGATCCTCGTGCAGTTCTCGTCGCCGCGGGGAGGTCCCGCCGTGGGTGTTAAAGCCCAATCGTGCCACGGGAAGCTGCTCCGGAACAGCTCCGTGCCCGGCGGCACGGACTGCTGCGGGCGGAGGTATGGGGAGTGATGCCCATGGCACCCCACGGTGCGACATGGCACGATATGGACCAGCCGCCACCGTCGCAGCTGCATCACTCTTCCGGGGAGACACCATGACCTTTTACGGTGCTGACGTCAGTCAGCTTCGCGCCTTGGCCAAGGCGGCAGATAAGGCAGCTTCATTGCTCAGCAGCAGGGCATCCTCGCTGCAGAGCCAGATCCTCGCGGCCCCCTGGAAAGGCAGCGACGGCGAGCGTTTCCGGCAGGAGTGGACCGGAAGCCACCGCCCCAGCATCGAGCGGGTGGTGGCAAGCCTCCGGCAGAACTCGAAGGTCCTGCTCCAGAACGCCGCGGAGCAGGAACGGTCCTCGGCGGCCGGCTCGGGCAGCGCCGGTGCCGGGCCGGGCGGGCTGTCCGGCCTGCTGGACCAGATGAAGAACTGGGTGCAGGAAAAGCTCGAGGCTGCGCGTGAGGCCGCTGAGCACCGGACTGAGCTCCAGGAGCAGCTGGCGTCGATGGCCGGGGCCAGCCCGGAGGAACAGGCCAAGTGGTGGGACGGACTCTCGGCTGCGGACAAGAAGTACCTGATCGAGGGCGAGGGCCCGGACGGTCCGCTGGCCGAATCGCTCATGGCCATGGACGGCGGGATCCCGGAATCGGCCCAGGACCTGGCCCGGGAGCACCTGCTGGAGCTGGCCAAGGAAGACATCCCGGTCTACACGGAGACGGGCAAGGCCTCCATTGAGGCGCGCGTCCTGTGGGTCCACGGCGGTGCCGAGGTGGGTACGGAAGTGGTGGAAAACGCGGACGGCTCTGCCACGGTGAAGGTGTACGGCAACATGGGCCTGGGCGTGAACGACGCCTCCGGGTCCGCCGGTGCCACGCTCACCGGCGAAGTGGCCCGCGAGTACACCTTCGACAGCATCGAAGAGGCCATGGCTGCCCGGAACCAGATGTATGCGGATCTCCCGCCGGACAGCGTGGGCGACATCAAGGACGTGGCCGGCAACCCGCCGGACTACATCCTGGACACCCTGAATGAGGCCGCCTCGGACAACGGTTCCAGCGGCCACGAGGACAAAGCAAAGGGCTCGCTGAGCTTTGAGGCCGGGGCCGACTCCGCCGATGCCGCCGGCTCCGCGAAGCTGGAACTGGCCTATGAAAAGAACCTCAGCGACGGGACGTCCAAGGGCAGCGTGGAAGTTTCCGCCGAGGGCAACCTGGACCTGGACGGGCGGACGTTCGAGGCTTCGGGCAAGGGCGGGCTGGAGCTCAACATGGACCGGGACAACAACCTCAGTTCGGTGTCCCTGTCCCTGGAAGGTACCGTGGCGCAGGGCGTCAAGGAGGGCATGGACGTGAAGGCCGGCAGCGTCGAATCCAGCGTGACAGCCGGCACGCAGGGCACCGTCAAGATCGACATCGACTACACACCGGAAAACAGCGCCGTGATCGACAGCTACATGAAGAACGTGGCCCTCGGGAACGACGCCGCGGCCGCCCGGGACGCCGCCAGGCTCTACGAGGCGGGATCGGCCACCATCCAGGTGAACAGTGTGGTCACGGCGTCCAACGAAGCAGGGTTCGACGTCAAGGCCGGCGAGGTCAAGGTCAGCACGGAAAACCAGGTCAGCACGAACGTCAGCACCTACCAGAAGGTCCCGAACGACACCCGGCTGTCCCGGCTGTAATTCCGCCGGCCCCCTACAAACACCGCCTGCCCTGCAAACACTGACTTACCGCTGAAGGAGCAACCACCAGCCATGACAGTTCACATCGAATCTCCGCTCGGCTTCACGGCGGACTTCCCCGACCACACCCTGGTCCTGGACGATTCCACCGCCGGCCCCAACACGGAGCAGTACGGGCTGCTGGGGGACGTCCTGGTCACCGTTATCAAGGACGACACCTCCGTTGAAGGTCCGGCCGAGGCCAACGGCTGGGCACACCTGATGTCCGCCCACTATCTAGAAGAGCGCGGCGGCAGCCTGCTGACCGAGGGCGAGCTGAACCTTCCCGGCAAAGCCGCCTACGCCGTCGTCGTCGGTTATGACGACGCACGCGGCGACGCGAAAGCGGCCGCCACGGTGGGGGTGTGGGAAAACGACCGGTTCATCGGCGTGGTGGTGATCTGGCCCTATGTCGACCCCCAGCTCGAGCCGCGGATCGGCTTGCTCAAAGATGTGGTCGGCGCCATCACGGTCAGCTGACGCCGCGTTGAACGCCCAGGCGCCTAGCCGAGGAGGGGCCAGGGCCCGGCCAGGCCGGTCCAGGTCCACATGCCGCCCGCCAGGTTGAAGGCAGTAAAAGCGAGGCCAAGTAATCCGGTGATCCTTGCGGCGTTCATCCGGCGCGACCTTCTGATGGCCACGATTCCGGTAATCACCGAGGTCAGGACCAGCCCCGCCATCAGGCCCACCAGGACCATGAGCAGGATCCAGTAGCCGCTGGTGTCCGGCAGCGGGACGTTCGCCATCAGTGGCTCGGCTGCCGCCATGATGAACGTTGACAGGCCGACCATGGCCGCGACCGGTGCCAGCACGGCGCAGACCAGGCTGGTGATGCCGGCCGCCAGCCCGCGCGAATCAGCGGGCCGGAGCGGCGGGACAGGTTGAGCCGCGGAGGGCTGGGCGGAGGCCATGGTGCATCATAACCGCCGGTAGCACAGGTCGAAGATGAGGCGGCCCGCTTCGTGTGCCTTGTTTTCGAAGCTGGTCCGGATCCGGCCCTCGAACCGGGGCGCCCAGCCGCCGGTTTCGTCCACGCCCTCGTTGGGGCCGGTGTGTTCGGTGCTCACCGGGGCGCGCCCCTCCTTGACCGGAGCGCCGCCCACCAGGGACTCGACGCCGGACTGCCACACCTGGGTGAGGGGGCTTTCGGGACCCCTGCGCTCGCCGTCGTGCAGGTTCACGAAATCGGCGGAGCCGGCCATCACGTCGCGGACATGGACGGCGTAGTTGGACCAGTCGGTGGCCACCCGGAACAGGCCGCCGGGCTTGAGGGCCGTGGCAACGAGCTCGGCGAACTCGGGCTGGATGAGCCGGCGCTTGTGGTGGCGCGATTTGTGCCAGGGGTCGGGGAAGAAGACCCAGACCTCGCTGACGGAGCCTGCCGGCAGCATGGTGGCGAGGACCTCCGGCGCGTTGGCTTCCACCACGCGGACGTTTTTGAGCCCGCGGCTGTTGATCTTGATCATGGTGTTGGCGAGTCCGGGCGTGTAGACCTCCACGGCCAGGAAATCCCAGTCCGGGTTCTCTTCGGCCGCGTGGCATACGGCGTCGCCAAGACCGGAGCCGATCTCCACGATCAGGGGCGCCGTGCGGCCAAACTCGGCCGCGGCGTCGAAAACGTAGTCCGGGTGCACGGAGGTGTTGGCGATGTGCCGGGGGACGTCGACCGCCCAGCGGTCCGAGTGCTCCTCCCAGGCCACCTGCCGGCGGCCCTGCAAACGGGTTCCGCGGCGCACGAAGCTGACGGGCCGGCCGCCGTAGGTGCCGAATGACGCCTGCGTGCCGGGGGTCACCGGGCGGGCTGCCTGCGGCTGCCCGGGGGCTTCAGAGGCTGCGTCCGGCGACTCGGCAGCGGAAGGCTCAGGGGTTTCTGGGGATTCACTCATCCCCTCCAGAATAGTTGAGTTTTTGTCCGGACAACGCGGGCCTGAGAGCGCTCCAATCCCCGATAGGTGGACAAAAACTCCCGTGGCACGGGGGTGCCTCCTCGCCTTTCGAGCCGGCGCCGGACGTGCCAGACTGTCCCGCATGACTGATGCCGTGCGCAGCTATTGGGATGACCAGGCGGAGACATTCGACGACGAAGCGGACCACGGTCTCGCCGACCCTTCCGTCCGCGGGGCATGGGAGGCGCTGCTGCTGCCGCTGATCCCGGAACCCGGCAGCGACGTGGCGGACCTTGGCTGCGGGACCGGCAGTCTTTCGCTGCTGCTGGGGGCTGCCGGGCACCGGGTCCGGGGCATGGACTTGTCAGGGAACATGGTGGACATCGCCCGGGCGAAGGCTGCGGCCGCAGGGGTGTCTGCGGAGTTCGAGGTGGGCGACGCCTCTTCCCCGGCGCTGGCGCCGGGCTCCTTCGACGCGGTGCTTGCCCGCCACGTGCTGTGGGCACTGCCGGATCCGGACGCGGCCTTGGCCCGCTGGATCGGGCTGCTGCGCGGTTCGGGCACCATGATCCTCGTGGAAGGGCTGTGGGGAACCGGTGCGGGGATATCCGCTGAACGCTGCCTTGAGCTGGTTCGCGGCCACCGCAGGAATGCCACCTTGACCATGCTGGGGGACCCGGCGTTGTGGGGCAAAGAGATCACGGACGAGCGCTACTTGATCGTCAGCACGGCCTAGCGGCGGCGGATGCGCGCCGCTGCCTGCGAGAATGGGGCGCGTGACCGAAGCCACGAACCGAGCCAATAACGCCGCCGCAAGCAATCCCGCAAGCGATCCCGCGAACACCGAGGCCGCAGGGCGCTCCAGGAGCGACACCTCCGGCACGCTGGTGGACGCCGAAGTCGACGAGCTCCCCGCGGCCGAGCCCACCCGCGTCAGCAGCCGCCGCGGGCTGGTCTTCCTTGGAGTATGCCTGGTGCTGATCGGGCTGAACCTGCGGACGGTGTTCTCCAGCTTCGCCGCGGTGCTGCCGGAAATACGGTCCGACGCCGGCCTGCCGGGCTGGGCAGTGGTGGTCCTCACCACCGTGCCGGTGACACTGCTGGGAGTTTTCGCGCCGCTGGCGCCCGTCCTCGCCCGGCGTTTCGGTGCCGAGCGGGTGCTGCTCGGAGCCATGGCCGTCCTCACTGCCGGCCTGCTGCTCCGTCCGTTCGAGCTGCCGGGCGCCGGCCACCTGCCCGCCCTCCTTGCCGGAACAGCTGCCTGCGGTGCCGCGATCGCCCTGTGCAACGTGCTGCTGCCGGGGCTGGTGAAGCGCGACTTCCCGCACCGGCTCGGGCTGATGGGCGGCCTCTACACGACGGCGATCTGCGCCTCGGCCGCCCTGGGCGCCGGGTTCACCTACCCGGTGTTCGCCGCGTCGGGGGAGTGGACGGCGGCGCTGTGGTTCTGGGCGCTGCCCGCCGCCGTCGTCCTTTTCCTGTTCCTTCCGCTGGCCGTCAGGCAGCGGCACCCGCGGCACCAGGCCGTTGCCGACGGCGTGAACGTGTGGCGCTCGGCGGTGGCCTGGCAGGTCACCATCTTTATGGTGCTGCAGGCCATGATGTCCTTCAGCGTGTTCGCCTGGCTGGCCCCCATCCTGCGGGAACGCGGAGTGGACGGCGGAACGGCCGGGCTGATCGTCTCCGCCTCCATCGTCCTGCAGATGCTAGGTTCACTCTTCGCGCCGGCGCTGGCCGCACGGTTCCGCGACCAGCGGGCGATCAACACGGTGGTGGCGCTCATGACCGGCGGCGGGTTCGCGCTCAGCATTTTCGGGCCGCTGGACTTCATCTGGGTGTGGACCGGCCTGCTGGGCCTCGGGCAGGGCAGCCTGACCGCGGTGGCGCTGACCATGATCATGCTGCGGACCCGGGACGGCCACACGGCGGCCCACCTGTCCGGCATGATGCAGGGCGTGGGCTACGGCGTCGGCTCCACGGGCACGCTGATGGTGGGGCAGCTGCACCAGGTCACCGGCTCCTTCGCCGCCGCCGGGGTGCTGTTCCTGGTCGTCGGGGCGCTCGCGGCGGTGTTTGGCTTCCGGGCCGGACGGGACCGCTACATCGGCGGCTAACGTTCGACGGCGGGTGGTCCCGTTCCGCGGTCAGGCCGGCGCGTGCCCGGTGGACCCGCGGACCACGAGCTGGGTGGGAACCAGATGCAGCCGCTGCGGGAGGTCCGGGTGTTCCCGGCGCTCCAGGATGAACTTGCCGGCCTGCAGGCCCACGGCGATGTTGCCGTTGTCCACCGACGTCAGCGAGAGGTGCCGGATCTTGGCGAGGTAGGTGTTGTCGTAGCCCACCAGCGAGAGGTCGTCCGGGACGCTGAGTCCCCGGTCGTCGGCGGCGGACAGTGCTCCGATGCAGGCGATGTCGTTGAACGCGAAGATCGCCGTCGGGCGTTCCTTGCGGGCCAGCAGCCGCTGGGTGGCGTCATAGCCGCTTTCCTCGCTCATGCCGCCCGCTACCACCAGCGGCTCAAGCCCTGCGGCTCGCATGGAGGATTCGTAGCCTTCGCGCCGCAGTTCGGCGATGCGGCCCGGCCCCTGCAGGTGCGCGATGCGGCGGTGGCCTAGTGAGATGAGGTGCTCGGTCGCCTGGCGCGCGCCGGCTTCGTCGTCGTTGACAACGACGTCGGTCCGGTCCAGCTGGGGTTCTCGGGTGCCGGCGAGGACTACGGGAACGGTCCTGGCAGCCGCCTCGAGGGCGGCGGTTTCCGTGGTGGTGCCGACGACGACGATGCCGTCGATGCGTTGTTCGAGCAGTGTTTCCACCGAACGCCGGCCCACCCGGTGGTCCGTGTACGAATCGACAAGGACGGGCGAGACGCCAGCCGAATGCAGTGAAGCACTCAGCCCTTCCAGCAGTTCCACGAACCACGGATTGCGCAGGTCATTGAGCAGCACGCCAATGGTGCCGCTGCGCGGGCTCGAGAGGCCGCGGGCAAGCTGGTTGGGCCGGTAGTCGAGTTCTGCCATGGCGTCCTGCACGGCCTGGCGGCGGCTGGGGCTCACACTGGAGGATCCGCCCAGCACCAAAGACACAAGGGACTTGGAGACCCCGGCCCGCTCGGCGACGTCCCGGATGGTGGGCCTGCGCGGCTGGTCACCGACGGCGGGCGAACTGTCCATGCTGCGTCTCCTCTCGGTCCCACCTCAGCATAAGGGGTTGACTAACGGCTTGTTTCACCTCCATTATGGACCGGTCCAATATTTGTCCAAAATTGAAGGAAGCGTCATGAGTGAACCGCGTACACGCCGGCTGGTCGCAGGAATGGTGGGAGGCGGAGCCGGGGCGGACATCGGCAAGACCCACCGCTATGCGATGCGGCTGGATGACCAGTTCGAGCTGACGTCGGGCGTCTTCGGCAGGGACCGTCAGGGCTCCCTCGGCCTGGCCGCAGACCTGGGCATTGCCGAGGACCGCTCGTACCGGGACTACGCGGAAATGGCAGCTGCCGAGGCCGTTCGGCCGGACGGCGCCGACGTCGTGGTCGTGGCCACGCCCAACGACAGCCACTTCGACATCGCCCGCGCTTTCCTTGAAGCCGGGATCTCCGTGGTGTGTGAGAAGCCGCTGACCCGGGACTCGGACACTGCTGCCGAGCTGGTGCGGCTTGCCGCCGAGAACAATGCCATCCTGGCGGTCCCGCACTGCTACTCGGCGTACGCGATGGTGCGTCACGCGGCGCGGATGGTCCGCGACGGCGACCTGGGCCGGGTGACGTTCGTCGACGTCGAACACGCCTCCGGGTGGGCGGCCACGCCGCTCGAGGAGCACGGCCACAAGCAGGCACGCTGGCGCACCAATCCGGACATTGCCGGGTTCCCCAGCGTGGTGGGTGACCTCGGAACCCACGCCTACCACCTGCTGCGCTACATCACCGGACTGGACGCCGACCGCGTCTCCGGCCGGCTCAACACCCTGGTGCCCGGCCGCCGCGTCTTCGACCACGCCACCGTGGAGCTCGAGCTGACCGGGGGAGTGCCGGCCCGGCTCTGGGCCAGCATGGCCGCCGCCGGCCACAACCACGGCCTGCGGATCAGGGTGTTTGGCGACAAGGGCAGCCTCGAATGGCAGCACGAGGACCCGCACCATCTCACGATCCAGGACCTTGACGGTGCCACCACGGTGCTCACCCACGGGCTCAGCACGCTCTCCGAGGACGCCACCCGCCTCACCCGCGTCGGCCTGGGCCACCCCGAAGGGTTCCTCGAGGCGTTCGCCAACTTCTACCGCGACCTGGCGGACATCCTGCGCGCCCGCCGTGACGGCACGCCGCTGCCGTCACGGGAATTGACCATACCCACCGGCATCGACGGGCTCCTCGGCGTCCGATTCGTCGAAGCCGTGGCGGCCTCACACCACCGGGACGCCGCCTGGGTCTCACCCGGTTCAACAGCCCAGCCCGGTTCAACAGCCCAGCCCGGCGCCTCCATCCAGAAAGCAGGAATCTGACATGCAGCGCTTCGCCCTCCTCGGGGCCGGTTTCATCGGCTCCGTCCATGCTGCCAACCTCGCCGCGCATGGGGGGATCGAGTTTTCCCGGATCTACGATATCGACCACGACCGGGCCAAGGCCCTGGCCGAAACGCACGGAACCCAGGCCGTCAGCGACCTGCACGAGGTGTTCGATCGCCGGCTCGTGGATGCCGTGTTCATCGCTTCCTCCACGGATACCCACGCGGAGCATCTGGCCCGCGCGGCCGACGCCGGCCTGGCCGTCCTGTGCGAAAAGCCGATCGATTTGGACCTGCGCCGGGCCCGCGAGACCGCCGACCATGCGGCCGGCCGCGGTGTCCCGGTGATGGTCGACTTCAACCGCCGTTTTGACCGCGACTACATGGAACTCAAACGGATCATCGACGCCGGGGAAGTGGGCGGCGTCGAACTCCTGCAGCTCTCCAGCCGCGGACCGGCGGTTCCGCCGTTGTCCTACATCGCCGCATCCGGCGGCCAGATGCGGGACCAGACCGTGCACTTCTTTGGCCTGGTCCGCTGGCTGACGGGGCTGGACCCCGTGGAGGTGTCGGCCGTCGGGTCCGCTTTGGCGGAACCGCGCCTTGCCGAGTACGACGACGTCGACACCTCCGCGGTGACGCTCCGCCTTCCCACCGGGGCGCTCGTGCAGATCGACAGCATCCGGCGCACCAGCTACGGCTACGACGAACGCATCGAGGTGTTCGGCTCCGAGGGGATGGCCGAGACGCAGCGCAGGCGCACGGGTGCCGTGTCCCGGTACCGGTCAGGCCAGGTCATCGAGGACGGCCTGCATCCCGGCTGGTTTGAGCTGGTGAAGCCTACCTACGCTGCGGCCCTCGCGCACTTCGTGTCCGCTCTGGATGATGGCGCGGCGCCGACGCCCTCGCTGGAGGACGGGCTCAAGGCCCAGGCCATTGCCGAGGCCGCCACCCGTTCTCTGCACAGCGGACGGACCGAAAAGATCGAGTACTAGGCGGCAGGGCGGGGGCCGTGGCGCCTAGTCCTTGCCGAGCCGGGTTAGTCCTTGCCGAGGCCGGCGGCGCTGACCTTGCTGCCGCCGGTTTCGGCGGTGACGCTGTTCAGGGCGGTGAGGTCGAAGATGCCGCTGATGTCGGCCTGCTTGGTGGTGCCGGCGTCCACGCCGTCCTGCAGCAGCTTCTTGTAGGCTCCGGCGAGCGGGTCCACGGTGAAGACGATGTTCTTCAGCGACCGCTCGATGACGTCGGGCTTCAGCTCGGCGCCGGATGCCTCTTTTAGCGCGGCGTTGATGACGGAGGACTTCTCGTCCGCGGCAGCGGAGTTGAGCCAGGCCACGGATTCGGTGTGGCCCTTCAGGAGTGCCTTGACGGTGTCCGGGTGGTCGGCGGCGAACTTCTTATTCACGATCAGGATGGTGGTGGGGAACTCGCCCGGCTTGCCCGTCAGCGACCCGTGGGAACCTTGGCCCGCATCCTCCGGACAGCGGCANGTGGCCCTTCAGGAGTGCCTTGACGGTGTCCGGGTGGTCGGCGGCGAACTTCTTATTCACGATCAGGATGGTGGTGGGGAACTCGCCCGGCTTGCCCGTCAGCGACCCGTCCCACAGGTCCTTCTCATCCACGAGGACCTTGGCGCCGGCCTGCAGCACCAGCCGGGACGCCCAGGGCTCGGGCAGCCACGCGCCGTCGAGCTTGCCGTCCTGGAACAGCTTCAGGGTCTGGGCGTTCTCGGTGGGGTTGATGGCAACGTCGCCGCTGCCGTCGGTGTTGGTCTTGTAGCCCTGGGCGGACAGCCAGGCCCGCAGCGCCACGTCCTGGGTCCCGCCCAGCTGCGGCGTGGAGAGGGTCTTGCCCTTCAAATCCGCCGCAGCGGCAATCTCCGGCTTCACCACCAGCTGCGCGCCGCCTGCAGCGGCGCCGGCGATGATGCTGACGGACTCGCCCTTGCTCTTCACGAACGAGTTGATCGCCGGGTTCGGGCCGATGTA
>NZ_LMPC01000029.1 GCF_001423745.1 Arthrobacter sp. Leaf337 | reverse complement strand
CTTGGCCTCGACGCCCAGCGGCGTCTCACCCTTGACGTTGGCGCGGAAGATATCGCCGGTGGAGATCGCAACGACGCCGAGGCGCTCGGAGATCCGATCCGCCTGCGTTCCCTTGCCTGAACCCGGAGGTCCGATAATCAGCATTCTCGTCATCGCAAAAGCCCTTCGTAGTGACGTTGTTGTAGCTGCGCGTCTATCCGGGCGCTAGATCCATTTGGGTGCGGCGGGCACAAGACTGCCGACGCTCGACCCGGCAACCTCCACGTCGTGGGTGCCGCGTCCGGTGGCCCATTGGGTGATGGCCGCGAGCGGGCCGGTGATCAGTGTTGGGTTCTCCGCGCTGGTGTCGCCGCACGTCAGGTCTGTGCCAGTCACCCTGATGAGTAGTCCGGTGTCGGTGCCGCGGGTGTGCCAGGCGCCGGTGATGTCCTTCAGGAGCCGTTCGAGCACGGGTTCGGGGATGTCCCGGAAGCTGGCGCCGTTGTCCAGGTCCACGGCGTGGACCCAGACTTCACGGGTGCGCATCCAGACGGTTTCCTCGGCCGGGACGATCCTGCCCTGGGCTGTTTTGACTTTGTGGTGCCAGGCTTCGGCGGGGAGGTCCCGCCATTCGACGTTCAGGTGCACCGCGGAGTGGTCGAACAGGTGCCGCAGCGCGATCGGCGGAAGGGTTGCCCCGAAGTTGATTTCGTGGTCCCGCACCGACGTGGAGGCGTACATGGGCGTCTCCACGCCGGTGGCTGCCCACTCGATCAGCCGCGCGATGGCCCGCGCGTTGTAGCCGATGTGGGCCGTCACGTGCCGCCGGGTCCAGCCCGGCAGCAGCGAGTCCCCGTTAAGGTCCGCGTCGGTGAGCTCGTTGAGCTTGCGGGCGAAGAACGCCGTGCCCCGCCGTGCCTGCAGCAAACCCTCGAGCAGGACCGGGTCCGTGGTCTGGTCGTGGCGGGCGACCATCAGGCTTCCTTGACCACGCGGTTGCTCAGCTGGCCCAGGCCCTCGATGGTGGTGACCAGGATCTGGCCTTCCTGCAGGTACCTCTTGGGATCCTGGGCGTGGCCCACACCGCCCGGGGTGCCGGTCGCGATCACATCCCCGGGGTTCAGCGTGATGATCGTGGAGATGTAGGAGACCAGGAACTCCGGGGTGAACACCAGGTCACCGGTCGGGGTGGACTGCTGGACCTCGCCGTCCACGGCCGAGGTCATCAGGGGACCGGCGGTGAACTCATCCCGCGTGACCAGGGCGGGGCCGAACGGGGTGGAGTTCTCCCAGGTCTTGCCCTGGAGCCACTGGATGGTGCGGAACTGGTAGTCGCGCATGGACACATCGTTCAGCACCGAGTACCCGGCGATGTAATCCTTGGCGTCGGCTTCGCTGATCCGGCGGCCCTTCTTGCCGATCACCACGGCGAGTTCGGCTTCCCAGTCCACGGTGTCCGATTCCTGCGGCAGGGCCAGGTCATCGTTCGGGCCGATCAGGGATTCCTGGTATTTCGCGAACAGGGTGGGGTACTCCGGGATGTCCCGGCCCATTTCCTTGATGTGGTTCCGGTAGTTGTGGCCCACGCAGATGATCTTGCCCGGGAACGGGACCACCGGGGCGAGGTCCGCGCCCTCAAGCGGGTGCGTCGCGCCGTTCGCGGCGGCGGCGATGGACTCCCAGGCGGAATCCTTCAGGAGTTCCCCGACGTCGGCGAACGCGTCGATCTCGGTCAGGGTGGTCCCGTCCTGACGGACAGCCACGGTGCCGTTAGCGTTGCCGGCGGGGGTGCGGAGGGTGAGGAGTCTCATTACTTGGTGCGTCCTTCGATGTAGGTGCGGTTGAAGTTCAGTCGTTCAAAGATCGGGGCGTCGCTGAAGCGGAACAGGTCAAAGGTTGCGTTCGAGCCGGTCCCGGCCTGCAGGGACCATTCCTGCCAGGACGGGACAACGAACAGGTCACCCTTCTCCAGGGTCCTGACCTCGCCGTTCAGGACCACGGAACCGGTCCCTTCGAAGACCTGCCAGACACTGGAGCCGACCTCGCGGACCGCTTCAGTGGTCGCGCCGGCGCGGAGGCGGTGGAATTCGGCCCGGATGGTGGGCATNGAGTCAATGACGATCACGTCGAGGGACCCCGAGCCAATCAGCATGTCCATGATTTCCTTCGAAGACCTGCCAGACACTGGAGCCGACCTCGCGGACCGCTTCAGTGGTCGCGCCGGCGCGGAGGCGGTGGAATTCGGCCCGGATGGTGGGCATCACATCCCCGCCCGTGGTCGGGTTCGTGTACCGGACGGCGGCGTGGCCCTGGGACACGGTGGCCGGGTGGCCCTCGTCCTCCAGCAAAAGCTGCTCGGTCAGGGCCCGGTCGGTGTATTCCCACCGGTACGCGGCGATGGGGGAGCTGGTGGTGTCATCCAGGCCCGAGAGCGGACGCAGGCCCGGGTGGGCCCAGAGCCGCTCGGAGCGGGAGATGTCCGGGGTCGCCTCGTCCGTGACGCGCTCGGTGCCGAACTCGAAGAACCCGGCGTCGGCGTAGTGCACGAACGGGATGTCCAGCCCGTCGATCCAGGCCATCGGCTCATCCGTGTCGTTGTGGTGGCCGTGGAAGTTCCAGCCCGGAGTCAGCAGGAAATCCCCGCGGGACATCCGCACCGGATCCCCGTTCACCACCGTCCAGACACCCTCGCCCTCAACGACGAAGCGGAACGCGTTCTGCGAGTGCCGGTGCTCCGGAGCGGTCTCGCGGGCACCAAGGTACTGGATCGCAGCCCACAACGTCGGAGTGGCATACGGGGTACCGGCCAGGCCGGGGTTCGCCAGGGCAATAGCACGGCGTTCCCCGCCACGGCCCACCGGGACCAGGTCACCGGCACGGGCCGCCAGCGGGTACAAGTCGCTCCACCGCCACACATGGGCCACCGCCTTCGGGGACGGGACCATCGGCATCAAATCCGCGATCTCAGTCCACAACGGAATCAGGTTCTCCCGGTCAAAATCCCGGTACAGCTGCTCAAGCTGCGCAGCCTCCTCCGGGGTCGGCTCCGGCAAGGCGTGGCTGGTAGCAACTGACTCATGCGTGATGTTCTCAGTCATGGCAATCCTCTACTTTGAGTGGGCGCTGGCGGTAGCCAGGCGTTCGGCGATGTCGGCGCGAAGGTCCTTCTTATTGATCTTTCCGACCTTGGTCGTCGGCAGCTCGTCAACCACGACGAGATGTTCAGGGATCTTGAAAGCAGCCACACCGGTCCGGCGCAGCATCTCCTGGATCTGTTCCAGGGTTACTTCGCATCCTGGTTTGACCGTGATGTACAGGCAGAGCCGTTCGCCGAGCATCTGGTCCGGCATGGCGACCGCAGCGGCCATGGTTACGTCCTCGATCCGGTAGACCAGGCTTTCGATTTCCTCGGCCGAGATCTTTTCTCCCCCACGGTTGATCATGTCTTTGTCGCGTCCCTGGACGATCAGGTTTCCGTCGGGGCGCCGTTCCACGATGTCACCGCTGGCGTACCAGCCGTCCGGGGTGAAGGCCCGGGCGTTGGCCTCGGGCGCGCGGTAATATCCCCGAGGAGTATAGGGTCCGCGGGTCAGGATGGAGCCGGGGACGCCGTCCGGCAGGTCCTCTCCGGCCTCATTGACGATGCGCACCTCGTCGGCTTCGGACACGGGGCGGCCTTGGGTAGTGCAGATGATGTCTTCGGGGTCGTCCAGTCGGGTGGTGTTGATGAGTCCTTCGGCCATGCCGAAGACCTGCTGCAGGGTGGCGCCCAGGACTGGCTTCACTTTCCGCGCAATCTCGTCGGGCAGACGTGAGCCGCCGACCTGGAGCACTTCGAGGCTGGCCAGCTGCTTGGTGCCGGCTTCCTGCTGGTACTCGATCCATCTCTGGGCGACGGCGGGGACAGCGGTGGAGAGTGTCACGCCCTCACGTTCGATAGCGGCGAAGGCCTTGCGTGGTTCCGGGCTGGGCAGCATGATCACGCGGCCGCCGGCGAACAGAATTCCGAGGATGCCCGGGCAGGCCAGCGGGAAGTTGTGGCTCGCCGGCAGGGTGCCCAAGTAAACGGTGTCCTCGGAAACTCCCGTGGGAATCGAGGTGGCTTTGATGTTATAGGCGTAGTCGTTGTGGGTTCTGGTGATCAGTTTGGGCAGGCCGGTGGTGCCACCGGAGAGCAGAAACAGCGCCGGTGAGTCCGGCGAAGGTGCACTGGCGTCCAGCCTTGCCCGGGCGCCTGCAACGTCCTTTACAGGGGCCAGGATTTCCTCGAGACGTGCGTTCAGGGGTTTTGCTTCACCGGAGACGAGGATGATCTCCAAAGACGGAATGCTTGACGCAAGCTCTTCGGCCATTGCCTGGTGGTCAAAGTCCTTGATGACGTCCGGAACTGCGATGGCGCGTGATTCGGAGAGTTCCGTGAGGAAGGAGAGCTCATACTGGCGGTGTGCAGGCAGAGCCATTACCGGGATAATGCCTCCCCGGAAGCATGCCAAGGTCAGCACGGTGAACTGCCAGCCGTTGGGCAGCTGGATCATGATGCGGTCATCCGCTTTGAGGCCCAGTTGCAGGAGGCGTTCCGCGGCAGCATCCATTCTGTTGGCCAGCTCGGCGTAGCTGAGCCGGACGTCCCCGTCCACAATGGCGATTTTTTCCGGCAACCGGTCGGCTGTTTCCAGCACGTAGGCGCCCAGCGTGCGGTCTTCCCAGTAGCCCTTGCTGCGGAATTCGGCTGCGAGGTCCTCGGGCCACGGGATGGTGCCTTCACTGGTGTGGCTGGTCATTTAATGTCCTCCTCGACATTGATAACTACTGCATCCAGGGCTAGAAGCCCGTCATGGGTGAGGCGCAGGGGGTTGATTTCGATCTCGGCGATTTCGTCATTGGAAACGAGGGCATCCCCGAGCCTGGCCAGCAGGCCTGCGAGCTCCGCTGTCTCCAGCATCGGCCCGGAACGGAAGCCGTACAAGAGATCCCGCGCCTGGAGATCTCCGGGCATGCCCTCGGCCACCCGCACCGAAAGGGGAGCGGATCGGATGGAAATGTCGGCGAAGACCTCTGCGGCGGTGCCGCCCAGGCCCAGAACGACGATCGGTCCGAACACAGGGTCACGGCGTACGCCGACCACCAGGTCGACGCCGGATGGAGCCATGGCTTCGATGAGGAATTCGCGGGCACCGGCGGCCTCCAGGCCGTCCAGTGCCCGGTCCATGGCCTCGGGGGAGTCCACCCCCAGGTGCACACCGCCGATCTCAGTCTTGTGCAGGACCGCCGCATCAAGCAGCTTGACCGCCACCGGACCTCCCAGCTCGGTGAAAGCGTCATGGGCTGCGGCGCGGCTGCTGCAGCTGCGCCGCGCAGGCGTGGCAATACCGAGTGCGCCGAGGAGTTCCTTGGCTCGGTTTTCGTCCCAAGGCCCTTCCAGGCCCGGCCAGGTGAATGCTCCAGCCGGTGCCTCGGCGCGCTGAAATTGTCCGCGCGCGTCGTTGACGAGGGCTATAACGCCGTGGGCCAGCGATGTCGGTCCGCTGATCAGGGGCAGGTCGTGCTGGGCGGCTGACTTCCGGGCACGTTCCTGATCACCGTCAGGGCCGTCCACGCCGATCAGGAACGGCATCGTGTTGGCCACTCCGGAATTGGCGACAGCGAGAGGAAGGTCGGCCACCGGTTCGGTCAGTCCGTACACCGCTACGAGATCGATGGCCGGGTCGGCTGCCACGGCGGCCACGACCTTCTCGTAACCGGGTCCCGGCCGGCCGGTGTCCACGGGGTTGGCCTGGAAGGTCAGCGGCGGCAGCAGCGTGCCGATGGTGTCCTGGCTCGTCTGTGCCAGGCGCGGAAGGGTTACCCCCGCGCTGTGGAGTGCATCGGCGATCAATAGTCCGGGGCCCGCCTGCCCGGTGATGAGTCCCACCCCCGGGTCTGCCGCCGGCTTAAGGCGTCGCCCCGCCAGGGCGGTAACGGCGGCCACCAGCTGGTTCTCGTCGTCGACGATCACGGCGCCGGCCTGTTTCAGGGCCGCCCGCGTGGTTCGCCAGGATGTGGCCAGGGCCCCGGTGTGGGACTGGGCGAACTCTGAAACGTCATTTCGCCCGACGACCAAAGCCACGACCGGTTTCACCGAGCTGAGGCGCGAAACGGCGTCGATGAGTGCTGGTCCGTCAGCGACGGTTTCCAGATGTAGCGCCACCGCTTTGGTTTGGTCATCATGGATCAAGTAGTCGAGGACATCGGGCGCGCTGATGTCCGTGCCGGCGCCGATGCCGACGGCCAGGCTGACGCCCGCTCCGGCTCGCTGCAGGTGGAAAGCAAGGACATGATTTACTCCACCGCTCGCCGCCACGACGGCCACCGAACCGGGTTCGAGTTCTGCGACGCCGGGGACGAAGCTGGCGCGCAGGTTGCGGCGGGGGACGAAGAAGCCTGATGTGTTCGGGCCGAGCAGCCGTATGCCAGTTTCCTTGACGGCTGCCTCTACCTGGCGGGCGAATTCGACGCCGGGCCCGCCTGCTTCGGCGAAACCGCCGGCGCAGACCAGTGCCGCTTTGGCGCCGTTTGCTGCGCTGTCGCGAAGTGCCTGGGCAGTGGCGGCGGCAGGGACGCAGAGTACGGCCAGATCGGGACCGCCGGGAATTGCTGACGCGGCTTTGGCGATGCTGGTGTGCATGCCGTTTTCACCGCGGCTGTTGACGAGCTCAACGGGAGCCGGGTAGTTGGAGAGCGACTGTGCCATAACAGCGCCGAGCTTTTCCGGGCTGGATGAGGCACCAACGACGATGATGCCGCGGGGTGCAAACAGGGGGCTCAGGCTATGCATCGGTTGCCTCCGTGCTTTGTGCTGCGACGGCGTCTGCGCGGCCGGAGAGCACCAGGGTCAAAGCCGAAGTCGGGCCCTGGTCATCGACGATGACACTTGTCAGACCGCGTCCAAGCCGCGCTTCCTCCGAAAGGAGGATGCGTGTGAACGGGTTGCCGCCTTGGATGACAACGACGGCGGCCTCTGCAGGCAAGTGTCCAAAGGCGGCGGCCAGGCCGGCTTCCGTATCCGGCGCGATGAGCAGCAGTGCGGTATTGATGTCTGCGTCGGTAGGGTCGGTGGTCAGGGGAATGCTGCCGCCGGGGCCGGTCAAGGCCACCTGGCCGTTGTGCTCGACCACGGCGAGCTGGCGGCCGGTGAACTCGACGGTTCCTGCGGCGAGCGGTGTCTCCAGTGGGGTGTTGCCGTGCCGGGCCAGCCAGTCCTGCTCCGCAGAGGCAACAAGCTCGGGATCGCGCTGGCGGATCTTGTCGATGTCGATGCTGCGGGAGAAGAAGTGGAAGGTGAACTGCGTGGGCTCGAAGGAGTTGTAGTAACGGGCGAAGTGTTCCCACCAGCTCAGTCCACCGCGTGCCTGGTTCTGGATCTTGGCGACCTGTGGCTGGCGTTCGGCCTCGTAGTTCGTAAATGCGAGTTCGAGGTCGTCCTGGTGAGCAGCTACTTCACGGACCAGTGCGATGGCGTCTTCCATCGCCATCTTGGTGCCGGAGCCGACGGAGAAGTGGGCGGTGTGGACGGCGTCGCCAAGCAGGACGACGTTGCCCTTGTGCCAGGACCGGGTCCGACGGGTGCGGAAATTCGCCCATCGGGAGTTGTTGGCTACGAGAGGCTCACCGGCGATGTCTTCGGCGAACAGTTTTTCCAGGAAACGCTGGGTCTTCAGGTCTGAGGGTCCCGGGGGCTGGCTGGCATCGAATTCGTCGAGGCCGGACTTCCGCCAGGTTTCCTCGTCCGTTTCGACAATGAAGGTGCTGAGGTCGTCGCTGATCGGGTAGCCGTGAACGGCGAAGTTGCCGAATTCGCTTTGCCGGTGGACAAAGGTGAGTCCGCTGAACTTGTACGTGGTCCCGAACCAGATGAATTTCGCCGTCGCGGTCTCAGCGGTGTGGCCAAGGCTCTCGCCCAGCTGTTCGCGGGTGGAGGAGTTTGCGCCGTCTGCGCCGACGATCAGGTCGAAGTCGTCAAGCTGGGACAGGTCGGGCACATACTGGCCAAAGCGCATGTCGACGCCGACTTCGGCCGCCCGGTCCTGCATGAGCTTCAGGAGGGTCTTGCGGTAGATGGCGGCCATTCCGTTGCCGGCGAAGGACTTTTGTTCGCCTTTGAGCCAGACCTCAATTTCCTCCCAGTGTGTGCCGAAGTCACGGAGGCCGTTGCGGACAACGGGATCGGCGTCGTTGATCCGATTGAGCGTTGCGTCGGAGAAAACTACGCCAAAACCGAACGCGTCAGTCGCCTGGTTCCGCTCAAAGAGCACGACTTCAGCGTCGGGAACGGCTTGCTTGAACAGAGTTGAGAAGAACAGTCCGCCGGGACCGCCGCCAATGCAGGCTACGCGAAGTGCCATCGATGCCACCTTCTAAAGTTTTGGAAGTCAGTGAGAAAGCTCTCACCGAAATTATGTAACTATTCTACGCTGAACGTCAACTATTTGTTACAAGTAGCAATCGGCCGTCACCGGACGGACCTGCCTGCCGATGACTTCCTCGACGAACGACTGCGCCCGCGGGCCCAGCTGCTCGTGCACCCGGCTGAAAAGACTGAATGCCGCAGGACCAGGCCAGTCCCTGGGCTGCAGCTCGCGCGGCAGTTCCGGGTCGCGAAAGGGGAAGCGGCGAAAATCGTCAATGATCCTGGTGCGTTCCACCAGGGCCCGTTTGCCATCTTTGGCGCTGTTGCCCTGTACGTCGTCCAGATGCGCATAGGAGGACAGGAAATCCAGATAGTCGCGACGCAGGGACTCCAGATCCCAGCACCGGGCCGCCAGTTCGCGTGCCGCTGCCGCGTCATGGGAGCCGCACCAGAGGACATTCACGCGGGCGCTTCCGTGCCGGGACGCGATCTCTTTTGCCTCTTTGGCGAGATCGTGAGGGGCCAGCCAGGTAGAGGGGGAGAGTTGACCAAACCCTGTCCACGCCAACTGCTTGCGGAGCTGTTCCCGAACGGCGCGGTCGGATTCCGGCACCTGATAGATGACCATGGTCCAGCGGCCGCTCCAGGGCTCCTCCTTGCGGCGGAAGATCCGCGGGCGGCCGTTGACGAGGATGTCGAGCATCTGGTCACTCAGGGTGTAAACCGTCTCCCGGCCATCCCTGCGCGTAGTAAACCACCCCTCCTGCCTGAGGCGGGACATGCTCACCCTGACGGTGCCTGGTTCCAAGCCGAAAGCCGTCATGAGCTCGGTCAGTTCGCCGAGCTTGGCCTCACCGCCGGCGTAGCGAAGGTAGTCGCCAAAGAGGTTCAGGACCAGCGACCGGTGTGTCTCCACCATGGGGACTCCTGGAATCGAAATTGATGTAACGTCCAGAGTAACGGCCTGCGTCATAATGTTACATATTTAGGGGTGGGCACGTCCTGAAAATGATTGGCGGGCTGCTTATGCCACGACCTCTTGACCCTCCCCGACGGGCTGGCCGATGATGCCGGAGACGAATTCCGTGGCTCCTGGACCGAGCTGGCGGTGTACCGCGCCAAACAAGCCGTATGCCTCACTGCTCGGCCATCCCTCGGGCTGCAGTTCCCTGGGCAGGTAGGGGTCCCGGAACGGAAAGCGGCGGAAGTCGCCGATGATTTGCATCCGTTCGATAAGTGCCGTGCGGCCGTCCTTGCCCGCATTCGCCACCTCGTCCTTGAGGGCGGAGTAGGTGCGAATGAACTCCTGATAGTCCTCGCCGAGCTGCTTTAGGTCCCAGCATCGCGCGGCCAGGTCTCTGTCCTCCTCGAGGTCGCCGGTCCCGCACCAGAGCGCATCAACCTTTGCCAGCGGAAACTCGGCGGCGATCTCGCGGACCTCCGACATGAGATCGTGCGGACTGAGCCAGGTCGACGGCGACAGTTGGCCGAACCCATGCCACGCGAGTTGCTTTCGGAGCTGCTCGCGGACGGCACGCTCAGATTCCGGCACCTGGTAAATGGCCATCGTCCAGCGGCCCTCCCAGCTCTCGTCCCGACGCCGGAAGATTCGTTCCCGGCCTTCGTCGAGGATATCCAGCATGTGGGGAGTGAGGGTGTAAACCGTTTCCCGCCCCACGCGACGGGTGGTGAACCAGCCCTCCTTGCGAAGCCGCGAGAGGTTGACCCGGACCGTAGCAGGCTCGATGTTGAAGACGGACAGGAGTTCCGTGATGTCGGCGAGCCTGACCTCACTCCCGGCGTATCGGAGGTAGTCCCCGAATAGATCCAGGATCAGGGCTCTGGGTTTCCACTGCATAAGGCTCCTCCGCTTCATATTTTTGGCGTCCGAATGAAACCGTCAATCATGAACATGCAACAGACCTGTTGACGAACAACATATTTATGTTACATTCGATTGTGGGTCAGATCACAGACGATAGACCCCCTCATCTCTGGCACAGCCACAAAGTCGTGTATATCACCTGGAGTCCCCAATGGCTTTTCAATCGCCTGCCTCATCTCCGGTTCGCCCTCGTAAATCGGCAGCCGCTGTTATCTTTCTCTGTTTTCTGGCCATCGTCTTCGACGGATACGACCTGGTCGTCTACGGAGCCATCGTCCCCAAGCTCCTGGCCTACGAACCATGGGGCCTGACTCCCGTGCAGACCGGCGCAATCGGCAGCTATGCGCTGGCCGGAATGTTTATTGGCGCCATCCTCATCGGCTACCTTACGGACATTGTCGGGCGTCGGAAGATCATGATGATTTCCATCGCATCCTTCTCGGTCCTGATGCTTCTGACCGCCTGGGCGCCGACTCCGGAACTCTTCGGCCTGTTCCGTTTCCTCGCGGGCCTTGGACTGGGCGGTGTGATCCCGACGGCGATAGCACTGACAGTCGAGTTCTCGAAGACGAACCGGCGCAACTTCAATAACGCCCTGATGTTCTCCGGCTATGCTGTCGGCGGCGTTCTTGCCGCGCTACTCTCGCTCGCCTTCCTGCCCGCTCTCGGATTCCAGGGAATGCTGGCGCTCGGCGGCGTTCCACTCGTCGCCGTCGTCCCTTTGCTGTTCAAGTTCCTCCCCGAATCCCCGGCGTTTCTCGCCGTCAAGGGCGACCGGGCCCGGGCGGAACGCATTGTCGCCGATTACGGGCTTGAACCGCTGCCTGCAGCACGGGTTCAGGGCGACGCACCAGTTGCCGGCCGTTTCCGCACCCTGCTGACCGGACGCCTGCTGGGAGCGATGATCCTCTTCTGCTTGGCCGGGGTCTGCGGGCAGACCCTCGTGTACGGGCTTAATACCTGGCTGCCGCAGCTCATGGTCATCGCCAAGTATTCGCTGGCCTCCTCGCTGACATTCCTCCTCACGGTCAACGTCGGCGCCGTCGTCGGTGTGCTGGTATCTTCCCGACTCGCCGACCGCTTCGGTCCGCGGCCGGTCACTGCAACGGCTTTTGCCAGTTCCGGCATAGCGCTGGTTCTCATGGGAACAGGCGTCATGCCGCTTCCGGTCATGTACCTGCTCGTCGCAGTTGTCGGCTTCGGGTCCGTAGGAGCCCAGATCCTGGTCAATGGGTTCGTCGCCACCTACTTCTCAGGCGCAACGCGGGCCACAGCCCTTGGCATCACGCTCGGCATCGGACGGATCGGCGCGGTCCTGGCGATCTCAGGCGGAGGCGTTCTCGTTGCCGCCTCGCTGGGCAACTTCATCAACTTCTCCGTCTGGGCCATAGCAGCTGCAATCGGCGTAGTTGCGGTCCTGACCGTGCCTCGCCCCTCCAACGCGGCCGCCGACGGCGAAGCTGCAGCTACTCCCGAACAGCATTCGTCCAGCACCACCGTCCACCACTAAGAACCGCAGAGCCGGGCCATCGCGCCGGCGGCGCAGGCCACCAACTAAGGAGTCCACTTGCAGACGCAACTTATCATTGACAATCAGCCCAGAAGCGGCCGTGAAGGCAAGACCTTCGAACGACGAAACCCCCTGACGGGCGCAGTTGTGACCGAAGGTGCGGCAGCCGGAGTGGATGACGCTCTGGATGCGGTTGAATCGGCATCAAAGGCATTCAGCACCTGGTCAACGTCCGGCCCCACCGAACGCCGGGCCGTGATGCTGAAGGCCGCGGACATCATGGAGCGGCGCGGCCCGGAGTTTATCGAGACGATGATGTCAGAAGTCGGGGCAGCGCAGCTCTGGGCCGGGTTCAACGTCTTCCTCACTGCACAACTGTTCCGTGAAGCAGCCGGGCTCGCCACTCAGATTCAGGGTGAGACCCTCCCGACGGACAAACCGGGAACGCTCTCGATGACTGTCCGGCAACCCGCCGGAGTGGTTCTCAGCATGGCCCCTTGGAACGGGGCCGGCGTGCTTGCCGCCCGGGCGATCGCTTACCCGATCGTTTGTGGCAACACGGTGGTCTTCCGCGCCTCGGAAACAAGCCCGAAGACCCATGCGATCATCGCAGAGGTCCTGCACGAGGCCGGACTCCCGGCCGGTGTGCTCAACTTCCTCACAAGTACTGCTGAGGACTCGGAGCGGGTGGTGGAATCCATCATTGCGCACCCGGCGGTGCGCCGGGTCAACTTCACCGGATCAACCGCGGTGGGGCGCATTATTGCCGAGAAGGCCGCCCGCCATCTTAAGCCCGCACTGCTCGAGCTCGGCGGCAAGGCTCCGTTCGTCGTCCTCGACGACGCTGACATTGACGGCGCCGTCAACGCGGCAGTCTTCGGTTCCTTCCTTTACCAGGGGCAGATTTGTATGTCGACAGAACGTTTCGTCGTTGACGACAGTGTGGCCGACGAGTTTGTTTCCAAGTTCGCAGCACGGGCGGCGCAACTCGGCAGCGGAGACCCGATGGTTGACGACGCCTGCATCGTCGGGCCGATGATCCGTGAAGAGTCAGGCGCCCGGATCAACGGACTCATCGACGATGCCCTGGCCAAGGGAGCGGAGCTGGTAGTCGGCGACCGTGCCGACGGCGCTTCGATGGCGGCCACCATCATCGATAAAGTGCGGCCTGAGATGTCCATCTACGATGAGGAAACGTTCGGCCCCATCACCACGGTTGTCCGCGTTTCCGGTGTCGAAGAGGCTGTCCAAGTAGCCAACGATACGGAGTACGGTCTCGCCGCTGCCGTTTTCGGAGCGGACAGCACCCGCGCACTGCAGGTTGCCATGCGCATTCAAGCCGGACACGTGCATGTCAACGGGGCGACCGTGCAGAACGAGGCGCAGGCTCCATACGGCGGCATGAAGAACAGCGGCTACGGCCGGTTCGACGGCAGGGCGGTCATCAACGAATTCACTGAGCTGAAGTGGATCACCGTCGAGCAGTCCGACCAGCAGTACCCGTTCTAGAGCAAAACCCCCACGCAGCCGTAAAGGATGAAATGACCATGCAAGTAACCGCAGCAGTGGCCCGGGAGCCACGGCAACCCCTCACGATTGAAGAGCTTGAGCTGGACGATCTCCGTTCCAACGAGGTACTCGTAAAAATGGTGGCTTCCGGTGTGTGCCACACGGACGCCATCGTCCGTGACCAGGTCTATCCCACGCCGCTGCCGGCCGTCCTTGGACACGAGGGAGCCGGAGTCGTGGAGCGGATCGGGAGTTCGGTGACCACTGTGAAGCCGGGTGACCACGTTCTGCTCGCTGCCGCGTACTGCGGTAAGTGCGACCGTTGCCGGTCCGGCGAAATGGCGTACTGCGAGAACCTCTTCGCCGCTGACTTCGGGGGCCGGAGGCCCGACGGGACCACGGCATTGAGCAAGGACGGGGAAGTGATCTCCTCCCATTTCTTCGGACAATCATCGTTCGCCACGTACGCGAACGTCGTCGAAGAAAGCGTCGTCCGGGTCGACTCGGACGTTCCCCTTGAAATAGTTGCCCCGCTCGGGTGCGGTATCCAGACCGGCGCCGGCGCCGTTCTCAACGAACTCAAGCCCGGCCTGAACAGCACGCTTGTGGTCATCGGCACCGGCGCTGTCGGATCCGGTGCGATCATGGCCGGCGGGATCGCTGGGTGCGCGCGGATCATCGCCGTTGACATCCACGCCTCCAGGCTCGACCTCGCGAAAGAACTTGGAGCGACGGACGTGATCAACACCAAGGAAACCGACCTGACGGACGAGATCCTGCGCTTGACGGACGGCCGCGGCGCTGACTACGTGGTGGATACAACGGCCCGTCCGGAGCTGCTCCGCAAGGCAGCCGACGCCCTGGCCCTCCGGGGCACGCTGGCGCTGGTGGGCGCTGCTGCGCCCGGAACCGAGGTTTCCTTCGAGATCGGGCTGTCACTGGTCAAGGGATGGACGTTCAAGACGGTGATTCAGGGAAGCTCGGTACCGCAGGTATTCATTCCCAAGCTCATCCAGTTGTGGAAGGACGGCCGGTTCCCCATGGACAAGCTGATGCGTAACTACAGCCTGAATGAGATCAACCAGGGGTTCGAAGATTCCGCCAAAGGAACAGTGATCAAGCCTGTCGTTGTGTACTAAGCGGCGGCTGCTTTTGAGGCAGGCGCCCTAGCATTCTTCAGTTCATACGAAAGCGGACGACGGCGGGAGAGCTCCCGGCGTCGTCCGCTTTTTGAGTTGGATGCTACTTGGTGACCTGAAGCCCGGTGTCCCAGTTGAAATCGGCGAATTCGGGGTTGGCCTGCATGGTCATCAGGACGAACTGGAATCCTTCGAGTTCGCGGGAGCGCTTCAGCGGACCGACTACCAGAGGGCGCATGCCGCCAGCGCTGACGAAGCTGCTCACGGCTGCGTTGGCCTCGGCACTGTCCCCGGCGATGAAGACGTCCAGCGGCTGTCCACCTGACTCGCCTGCCACCAAGGTGCCGGCGAAGGTCGTGTTGAATGCCTTGACGACGTTGGCGCCTGCGGGGACAAGCTGCGCGATTTCCTCGGCGGCGGAGTTGCCGGGCTCGACGACCAGGGAATCGAAGGTCTCGAAGTTCACCGGGTTGGTGATGTCCACGATGGTCTTGCCCGCCAAGGCGTCGCCGTAGGCGCTGACCACGGACTTTGCGGCGTCGAACGGGACCGCCAGGACCACGATGCCGCCCTTCGGGGTGTCGGCGGTGGTGCCGGCGGTGACGCCGGATCCAAGCGCGCCGGCCAGTTCGTTGGCCTTGGTTTCTTCTTGCCCAAGAATTTCGACGGTCAGGCCTGCAGCGAGGGCACGGGTTGCGATGCCACGGGCCATGTTGCCGTTGCCGATGATGGTGAGGTTCGTCATTGGAGTCTTCTTTCCGAAAATACGGGCCAGCAGGGTGTTCATTGGATTCTGTTCTCTCAGGGGAGCAGTAGTTGAAGCTACAACTAAATATAGATCAATTAGGTTGAAGCGTCAAGTAAATGCGTCGAGTGATGAGAACGCCTGGGCTCACGCCCGGCTCCGAGGCTGGCGTCTAGGACGGCTGCGAGGCCATGCCGGGTGCGTCGCGGGCGAGTAGTTCGCTGGTTCGGATAATAGACGCGCGCCTGCGTTCGTCGTCCGGCGTTCCGGTTATCACGAGCGGGACGTTCGGACTCGATACCCAGGCGTGGCAGAGCGTGACGATTGTTAGCAGAAGGTCTTCCGCTGCCGCCTCGCTCAATGCCGGAAGGGCGCCCCGGATCTCGCTGACTTTGTTCGCTGCGCGCAGGGCGCGGGTCTCCGCCCCTACCGGATGCCCTTGCTCAAGCCCCTCCCAAAAAGTGAGGCGCGCGAGACTGGGGCGGCTCCTGGAAAGATCAAAGTACCGTCCCGCAAAGTCGGCGATCGCAACGGGGCCCGAGCCGACGATCGGAAGGTCGTCCAGGGCGGTGACGAGTTCGCGGGTGAGTGCCGCTTCGAAGAGTTCGGCCTTGCCGCCGAAGTAGAAGTAGATCCGTTCCCGGTTGCACCCTGAGATCCGCGAAATCTGGTGGATGCGCGCACCGGAGAAGCCCCGGTCGGAGAACTCGGTGATAGCGGCGTCGAGGAGTTTTTCCCGTGTCGCGTCAGTGTCCCAGGCCATGGACCCCATCATATCTCCAACCGTTCGTTTGCTTTTGCGATTCAAGGCGCAGTAGCATCAAATCCAACCAGACGTTTGGAGATTGAGTGGAACATGAGGGCAAAGCGTTAGCAGCCGATGAGACGGATGCGCATCATCACCGAACTGCCGGTATGGCATCCGTCCACGTAAGGGCTGTCATTACCTGGGTGGCGATCTTTCCGCTGGCCGCAATAGGAATGAGTGTCTTGGCCGCATTGGCGCCGGGGTGGCCTCCGGTTTTGCGCGCTTTCACGCTCACTCTTGTGGTCGTTCCTATCGCCGTCTACTTCGCTGTTCCCCGCCTTCTCCTGATTCAGACGAAGCTGGGCCACGCTGCGACGCGCACACGCGTGGGTCGCACTGCGAAACGCAATACGCGGGTTCGCAAGCCACGCCGGGGTGCACGATCATCCCGGTCACGATGATGAGGAGTTTGCCATGCAGGTAACTGCTGCTGTCGCGCGGGAGCACGATGCACCGTTCACGATCGAACAGCTTGAGCTGGACGCCCTGAGGCCCAATGAAGTGAGGGTCCGCATGGTTGCAACCGGGATCTGTCACACGGACGTGCTCGTCCGCGATGGCGTTTATCCCACACCGCTGCCGGCCGTCCTGGGGCATGAGGGGGCCGGCGTTGTCGAAGCGGTCGGCGACTCGGTTGTCTCCGTGGTGCCTGGTGATCATGTTGTCCTCGCCGCCGCGTACTGCGGTCACTGCAAGCGTTGCCGGAACGGCCAGATGGCGTACTGCGAGAACCTGATGGCGGCAGACTTTGGCGGGCGACGTCTGGACGGCACAACCTCCCTGAGTAAGAACGATGAGGCCATCTCGTCGCACTTCTTCGGCCAGTCATCCTTCGCGACCTACGCGAACGTCGTCGAGGAGTCGGTCGTCCGTGTCGACAAGGACGTCCCGCTCGAGCACCTGGGCCCGCTGGGCTGTGGCATCAACACGGGGGCGGGAACTGTCCTCAATGAACTTAGGCCGGAGATCGGGTCCTCATTGGTTGTTTTTGGCACGGGCGCCGTCGGCTGCGCCGCAGTCATGGCTGCGCGTATCGCGGACTGTGCCACTGTCATTGCGATTGACATCCACGACTCCCGGTTGGAACTCGCCCGAGAGCTCGGCGCTACACACGTCATCAATTCGAAGACCGAGGATGTCGCCGGACGGCTTCGTGAAATCACGGCTGACGAAGGCGTGGACTACGTGGTGGACACCACCGGCCTGCCCTCGCTCCTTCGCCAGGCGGCCGATGCCCTGGGAGTGCGCGGCACCCTCGCCCTCGTTGGCGCGGCTAAGCCTGGCACGGAGGTCAGCTTCGAGATCGGCGCGTCCCTGGTGAAGGGCTGGACTTTCAAGACCGTGGTCCAGGGCAGTTCGGTGCCGCAGGTCTTCATTCCCCGGCTGATCCAGCTCTGGAAAGACGGCAGGTTCCCTTTCGAAAAACTCGTCGGTGATTATGCTCTCGGTGACATCAACCAGGGCTTTGAAGATTCGAAGAGCGGGAAGACAATCAAGCCGGTCATCGTCTTCTGACGCGTCGGCGAAGACCATACATTGCCAGGGACCACGCTCACGCTGAGCGTGGTCCCTTCAGCAATATCGGCGGTAGGCGGGTGCCTTACTGGTCCTGTAGGTCGGTGATCCAACGCGCAAGGGCCGTGACGTCGTCTTGGCCAATGCTGTGTCCACCGGCCGAGCGGAGTGACATTGTCTGTGCGCCTGACTCCGCCGTGAGATAGCTCCACGTGGACTCAAGTAGCTCGCCCGGTATGACTGCATCGGCGTCGCCGTGGGCGACGAACATGCGAACGTCCCGGAGCCGGCCCGGCGTGGTGGGCACTCCGGCGTCGAAGGGCAACGTTCCGCGCAGAATAGCCGTGCCTGCGAAACGTTCCGGATCGGCCAGGACGAGGCCTCCGGCGAAGGCGGCACCTCCGCTGAACCCTACGAGGATCACCGGACGCGGGGCGGGCGCGACAGTTTCCAGCCAGCCCCTGAACCATGCCATGGTCTCAGCCAATGACTCTGCTACCGGGCGGCCGATGCCGCGGTTGGCGAACCAGGCGAATCCTGGACCTTCTGCGATGGGGGCCCGCACCGCTGCGTAGCTCGGGCCGAGCGGGAGGTAATCGGCCAACGCGAGAATGTCAGTTTCGCGCGATCCCCGCCCATGCAGCAGAACCACAAGGGGCTTGTCTGGACTATCCGGAGATTGCCACGCAACGGCCGGATCAGGCAACTGGCTCATGCAGCGACTCCCGTAACTTCGTCAGTGGTCACGAACTCCGCGATGTTGGTCAGGGCGTACGTCAACGCGGCCCCGTGCCAGTCTGCGTTGATGCTCGACGCGGCGTCCGTGACGAGGACGGCGCGGTAGCCGTGGTCCGCAGCGTCACGAAGGGTGTGTTCCACGGCCATATTGGTCCAGACCCCTGCCACCACTACGGTGGTGACACCTGAATTTCTTAGCAGCATGTCCAGGCCCGTGCCATTGAAGCCGCTCATCCGATTGCGGATAAGGACAGGCTCGTCCGCTCGTGCTTCCAAGCCTTCCAGTGCATCTGCGCCCCACGTGCCGAGCTTGAGCGATTCCGGGCCGATCATCCGGAAGATGGGAGCGTTGCTGCCGCCGAATTCACCGCCCGGGTAGAAGATGATGCGGTTGTGGATGACCGGCAAGGATTGGTTGCGGGCCCAGTCAAGCAGTTGCCGAACGTGGGGGACCAGGTCTTGTTCAGCTGCGTGGTCGGCGGCGCCAAACGACGCGAAGGCTCCGTCCGGATGGACGTTGTCGTTTTGCAGGTCGACCAGTAGCAGGGCGGTTTTGCTGAGGTCGAGGGGCGTATTTTCCATGGTGACTCCTGTATTCGCGTCGTATTCATCAAGATTGCTTTAATCTACAACTGTCGTTTCGAGGTATTCTATTCCCGGGGTTTTCGTCCGTCGTCGGCACCTCCCATTTCATGCCGAAAGCCTGGACCTGCGATGGCAGGTCCAGGCTTACTCATGCGGCCGTCAACGCCCCGGGGAGTAGTGCCGTGGATCAGCTTGCGGGGTCGACCAGAAGTTTCATCTTTTGGCCGGCGCGGAGCTGTTCGAATCCCTGCTCGATGACGCCGGTGAGGGGGACGTCCTCCACCCATCCGGTGGTTTTGTAGTGGCCCTTCGCCATCAGGTCGATGACTGATGAGTAGTCGGCTCCGGTGTAGCAGATGGTCCCTTGGATGCGTCGCTCCCGCAGAACAAGGTTGATGAGGGGGGTCGGCAGGGGTTTCTCGTAGATCGCCACGCTGACAAGCGGGCGGCGTTCTCCGAGGCATTCCAGGGCTGATTGGACGGCAGGGGCAACCCCCGCGGCATCGAAGGCGGCGTCAACCCCGTCACCGTTGGTCCGGTCAGCGATGAGGGCGGTCACGTCCTGGCTGCTCGGATCCAGTGTCCGGGCACCGAGTGCCTCGATGGACCTGCGGCGGGTCTCCGACGGTTCAACGACGTCGATCTCGGTCAGGCCCATCCCGCGAAGGGCGAACCAGAGGCCAATGCCGATGGGCCCTGCACCGTAAATCAGCGCCCTGCTCTGGTCGTTGACCTCACCCATGGTGGCGGCGTGATAGGCCACGGACATTGGTTCGACCAGTGCCCCCATCTCAAGCGACACGTTGTCGGGAAGTTTGTGCACCTGGTTGACTGGCACGACCGTGTATTCGGCCATGCCCCCGTCCGCCATCAACCCGTGGAATCCGATGACGTTGCAGAGGTTGTATGCTCCCGTCCGGCATGGACGGCACTCGCCGCAACGGTAAATTGGCTCGACGGCGACGCGGTCACCCACGTGGACATCCGTGACGTTCTTGCCCACTTCTGTCACCAGACCCGAGAACTCATGGCCCAGCGTCAAGGGCAGGCATCGGCCGGTGAGCGGGTGAGGGTCGGTGGGCGGAATGAAGATCGGCCCGTCGTAATACTCGTGGAGGTCGGTGCCGCAGATCCCGTTGCGGCTGACCTTGATCTTCACCTGGCCTTCGCCCGGGGACGGCTCCGGAATGTCCTCAATCTCGAGTTTGTTTTTGCCGTAGTACACCGCTGCGCGCATGGCGCCTCCTAAATATCGTGTTCAGGTTCAGATGATCCGGATGAGTTTCTTGTTCGCGAACTCGTTGAGTCCGAATTTGCCGAGCTCGCGGCCGATTCCGGAGCTCTTGACGCCGCCGAACGGCAGGTCCGGAGCGCTCTTGATCGTGGTGTTGATCCCCACCATGCCCACCTCCAGGCGGTCGGAAACGTAGGCGGCCTGCTGCTTGTCTTCAGTGAAGACGGCGCTGCCCAGACCAAAGGGTGAATCGTTGGCCATCTCGATCGCTTCGTCCACTGAATTGACGCGGTAGAGGATGGCGACCGGCCCGAAGAGTTCTTCGCGGAAGGCGCGCATTTCCGGTGTGACGCCGGAGAGGACCGTTGCCGGGTAATAAGCTCCGCGGCCTTCCGGGACCACTCCGCCCAGATGGACTGTCGCCCCCTTTGACACGGCGTCATCGACTTGTTCGGCGAGTTCTGCGCGAGCCTGGGCGGAGGACATCGGACCGAGGCGGGTGTCTTCACTCATTGGGTCACCGATTTGCCAGTCCGCGGCTTTGGCCAGGAACTCCGCCAGGAAATTGTCCCAGTTGGAAGCATCGATGATGAGCCTTTTCGGTGACGTGCAGGCTTGGCCCGCGTTCCCGAAGCGTCCGGCCGCTGCCGCGCTGGCGGCTTTCTTGATGTCGGCGTCCGGGAGCACGAGGAACGGGTCGGAGCCACCGAGTTCCAGGACGCACTTCTTCATGTGGCGCCCGGCGAGGGCACCGACTGCGCTGCCTGCGCGCTCTGACCCGGTGAGGGACACACCCTGGAGGAGGGGACTGGCAATGATGTCGGCGATCTGGTTGGAGGTGGCGAAGATATTTTGGTAGACCCCTTCAGGGGCCCCCGCGGCGTCGATAATCTCGGCAATACGCAGAGCCTGTTGCGGGCAGTTGCTGGCATGCTTCAGCAGCACAGTGTTGCCCAACAGCAGGTTGGGTGCGACGAAGCGCGCCATCTGGTAGTACGGGAAGTTCCACGGCATGACGCCGAGGAGAGGGCCGATGGGAGCTGTGCGCACCAGCGCCCGGCCGGCGCCTGCGATGTCGAGCTCCTCGTCAGCGAGCAGCTTCTCGCCGGAGGTGGCGTAGTACTCGTAAATGGCGGCGGACAGTTCCACTTCGGCCTTAGCCTGGGTGATCGGCTTGCCCATCTCTAGCGTCATCAGCTTGGCAAGGTCGATGGCGTGCTGCCGGTGAAGGTCTGCTATGCGCTGCAAGAGGGCGCAGCGTTCGGCGAGGTCCTTTGTGTGCCAAGACCGGTAGGCAGTGTGGGAGCGAGACAGGGAGGCTGTCACCTCGGCGTCGGTCATGCTGTCGTACTCCTGCACCACACTGCCGCTGGTGGGGTCGACCGTTGCATATTTCTTCATTGATAGTCTTTCATCTTTGCTGTGGCCAGCCTCGGGAAGGGTGGCATGGACTGCCGCCCTTCCCGGGGCTTCAGTTGTGGTGCTGGTCAGGCCGGTGTCAGCGCGTCGGCATCGGTCATGAAGTTCGGATACTGGTTCGAGGCCTCGTCGGCGAGGATGGAACGGTACTGCTTGATGCCACCGAGGTAGAACATGACGGTGCGCTTCTTGCCAGGAATGTTGGCCCCGAAGATCCACGAGGCGGCCTGTGGGAAGAGGGTTTGGTGGGCGATATCCGAGCAGGTCTCGGTCCAGGCGGCCTCGGTTTCGGACTTGGCTTCGATCCAGCTCGTGCCGGAGGCCGCGACGTGGCTGATGGTTTCGCTGATCCACTCGACCTGCGCCTCGATTGACGGCGGGAGGTTGGTGAAGGGCCCGTTGGGGCCCAGGATCATGAACATATTGGGGAAACCGCTCGTTGCCATGCCGAGGTAGCTGGTCGGGCCGTCGGCCCAGTGCTCCTTAAGCGTTTCTCCCGCGCGGCCTCGGATGTTGACCCGCACATAATTGCCGTCCACGGCATCGAAACCCGTTGCACAGATGAGAACGTCAAGTTCATGCAGGCTGCCGTCAGCCGTGACGATGCCCTGTTCCGTCACTTCCTCGATCGGGTTTTCCTTCACGTTAACGAGGGACACATTTGAACGGTTGAACGTTTCGTAGTAGCCCGAATCGCACAGCGGCCTGCGGGCGTAGAGATCGGTAGGCGTCAGTTTCCGGCGTGTTTCCGGGTCCTTGACGATTTCGGCGATCTTGCGGCGGATGAACTTCGCTGCCTCTTCGTTGGCGTCCGGGTCGGTGGCGATATCGGAGAACGTCTCGAACATGAAGCGGAACCCGCCGCCTTCCTCCCAGGTCTGCTGGTAAATCTTCTCGCGCTCTTCCGGGGAGACGCTGAACGTCGGAACGGCACTCTCCTCGAAGCCCATGGCGACGGACGAGTTCCGTACCTGTTCCCAGTTGGACTCGAAGTTCTCCCGGTGGGCCTGCTGTTCCTGCGCGGTGAGTTGGCGGTTGCCGGCGGGAACGCTGTACTGCGGTGTGCGCTGGAAGGATGTCAGATGCGCAGCGACCGGGGCGGTGGCGGTGATTACCTGGTTGCCGGTGGAGCCGTTGCCGATGACGCCCACCCGCTTGCCCGCAAGGTCCAGGTCCTCGGGCCAGGCCCCCGTGTGGACGAGCCGGCCCTGAAAGGTTTCCATGCCGGGGAATTTGGGAAGGTTTGTGGCGGAGAGGAGGCCGAGGCCGGTGACGAGGAACCGGGACTGGAACGTGACGCCCCGGTCCGTCCGTACAGTCCAGGTGCCAGTGGACTCGTCGAATTCAGCTTCAGTCATACCGGTTTCAAGCTGGATGTGTTCGCGCAGGCTGTACCGGTCAACGACGCCATTCAGGTACTTGAGAATCTGAGCCTGCGGAACGTACTTCGTATTCCACGGAGTCTGCTGGTAAAGGTCGCGATCGAACGAGTACTGGTAAACGAAGCTCTCGGAGTCAGAGAGTGCGCCTGGATACTTGTTCCAGTACCAGGTCCCGCCCACGCCTCCGGCGCGGTCAATTGCCACCGCATCAAGGCCGAGCTCGTTGCGCAGCTTGTGGAGCATATAGATTCCACCGAAGCCTGCTCCAACGACGAGTGCGTCGAGCTGGTAGGTCTTCTCGGGGACGGCGTTGTCCATGATGTCTTTTCCTTCGACTAAGAGGGCTCTGTGAGATAATTCACTTTGTAATCACCAGTCTGTGGTGACTGGAGCACGACTCTGTGTCTCAATTTGGGACACTTCCGCGAAGCCCGAAAAGCCGCGATTGATACCCTTTCAGCAATAGTCCGGACCGCTGACGAGTACCGATCCGCCAAGGGCGAGGCTGCGGTTCCGACTTTGCAAAGGGGCAGACATGGCCGACCCGGTCCGGGAAGCGCGGGATCAACTGATTCGCGTTGGCCTCACGGGACAGTACGGGGCCAACGACGCGGTGCCGGACATCATCGTGCGAAGCTGGCGCCGGTCGATTAGCAACGCGGTTGAAAGCTCTGTGCCGTCTCAGCGTTTTCAGGACGTGGACACAGACTCCCTGCTGTGCCGCGCCGCCGTCCCCGTGCTCGACCGTTGGCAGCACCAGTTGGCCGACACCGGGACCACGCTCTTCCTCAGCGACAGGGGCGGCAGCATCGTCGCCCGGCGAACGAGTGATAACAGTGAGCGGCAGCGCCTCGACAGCATGCACGCTGCAGAGGGCTTTGATTACTCCGAGGACACTATCGGCACTAATGGCCTGGGGACCTCGATGGTCGAAAGGCGTCCGGTGTTCGTGAAGGGGAGCCAGCACTACAATGACGCCCTGGCCGCGCTGGCGTGTGCGGCCGCGCCTATCTATACGCCGGCCGGCTTGGTCGTTGGCTCGGTTTCGCTTGGCGGGCCCCTCGAAGCCGCAAGCCCGATCATGCTGTCCCTCACGAGGGAGATCAGCCAACAGATTGAGGAGAGATTCCGGTCATCCTCCCGGCCCCAGGACCTCGCCCTCGCGATGTCGTTTATGCGGTTCAGCAGTTCGCAACGTCCCACGGTGGTCATGGATCACGAGTCCATCCTGGCCAACACGCCGGGCCTGCCCTTCGTGAGCGTTGCCTCGCATGTCATGCTCTGGGAACTGCTCAACTCCCACAAGTGGTCCTCGAGCAGCACGCTACGCCGTGAATTAGAGGGTACCTCCGTCGAGGTTACGGCGCGGAGGGTAGTGGATGGGCCGCGCGAGCACTTCGTGGTGCACTTTGCTGATCTGAATGAAGCTGCGGAAGGCCTGTCTGGACTGGCGGTGCCCTCTCATGCCCCGAGCGCGGGCACAGCTGGGACAGGGCCGAGGAGGACCGTCCCAGCGGTTGTCCTTGTTGATGGACCGCGTGGTTCCGGACGGGCGACAGTAGCCGGAAAACTGCGCGCCACGAGCGCAAGTACGGCGCGTTTCGAAGTATTCGCTGTATCCGCCGAAGCGGCCACACCGTGGGGGATGTTTGAGGACCTCCTTGCGGGCGGAACGGACGTGCTGATCCGTCGGGTGGAAGAGATCGCCGATAACGAGGTGGCACTTCTGGCCAGCCTTGTGGAGGGGCACCGGACGGCGCGGATCGCCGGGCAGCGTGACAGCAGCCTTTTGCTGACATCCTCGCGTGATCAGGCTACCCCGGCTGTTCGGGCGTTTATCGACACCACCGGACCCGCGGAGCGGACGGAAGCTCTGGCCCTGACACCGGAAAGGATCCCCGGTCTGGTCAAGGCCATCCTCGACGTCGTCGACCCGGAATCGCGGCACACGATCTCGCCAGCTGCTCTGCAGTCCATAGTCCAGTGGAACTGGCCGGGCAACATCGCCGAACTTGCTGATACCGTGGCGGGACTTATCAGCGATGCAAAAGGCTCGGTCATCGAACGTCGGCACTTGCCGAAACATTTACAGCAGGCGCCGCCACGACGTCACATGAGCATGATGGAGACGGCCGAGCGCGGGGCCATCATCAGGGCGCTAGACGCGGCCGGCGGCAACAAATCTGAGGCCGCGGCACTCCTGGGCATGGGCAGGTCAACCCTGTATCGGCGACTCCGCCAGCTTGGCCTCGATACGGGGGAGGGGTCGATCTGATTCCAAAATGCGGCAGTTCGACAATGCCTTAGTCCCCGCTTGCCCCGTCCAGGCTGACGACTTCGTCCAACACAGCCTTTAGGGCCGGACTTGTGTCGTCGCGGCGCCACGCTGCCCGAAGATCGACATCGGCGGTGGAATCCTCCAGAGGGACGAACACGACGTGCGGATCTGTCGCATTCTGCGCCACAGAAGCCAGCGTCAGGTGGCATCCCACTTCCGCGCTGACCAGCGCAAGTGCGGTCTGCGTGTCCGGAGCCAGCTGAACGACGTCGGCGACGAAGTTGTTGGCATGGGCGAGCCGCCGGAGCCTGTCAGGCAAGACGGCGCCTTCGAAAGGCGTCAGCGAGATGAAGGCCTCGCCGGCAAGCCGCCGCAAGGCCAGCCGACGTGCGCCGGCCAGGGCGTGGGTGTCAGGCATAGCTATAACGAGTGAGTCCCGCATGACCACACGGGAAGACACCTCTGCCGGGATGACGTCCCATCGGCCCAGGGCAATGTCCGTCTCCCCTTGCACCAACTTCTTCATGGCAGGTTGTGCGAAGTTCTGACTGGACAGCTCAAGTTGGATCCTTGGCCGGTTGGACTTCACCTGCCTGGCGAGCCGTGCGACCAGTTGGTGTGTGGATACGCCGGCAAAGGCAATCCGCACCAGTCCGGCCTCACCGTTGTCGGCGGACCGGACGGCCTCTTCAGCTCGACG
Source organism: Arthrobacter sp. Leaf337 (assembly GCF_001423745.1). Classification (GTDB taxonomy): domain Bacteria; phylum Actinomycetota; class Actinomycetes; order Actinomycetales; family Micrococcaceae; genus Arthrobacter. Next base: position 425,787 of record NZ_LMPC01000029.1, on the reverse strand, counting down.
CAGGGCATCCAGCACTTCGGTGGCAGGGCCGATTAGCGCCTGTCCTGTGGAGGTGAGTTTCACGGAACGCGTGTTGCGGTCCAGCAAACGTGTCCCGAGTTCCGACTCGAGCTGTTTGATGATCCGGCTTAAAGGCGGCTGGGCCATGTGTAGGTGCTCAGCAGCCCGCCCAAAATGGAGTTCCTGGGCCACAGCAAGGAAAGCCTTGAGCTGACCGACGTCCATGTTTTCCTGTCCTTGTTTTATTGATTAAAAAGTATCACTGGAAACGGCTGTGGGTGCCCTACCGAAACAATTGGTGCCGCTCACTCGATGACGCCAAGCCGCAGCTTCCGATTTTGGCATGTGAGGGATGCTCAACGAGTGCCTCCAATGGTCTTGTACAAGATTTGGACACTTCGTTCCTTGGCGGGTAAGCCAAGTGCAGGATGAGGATGTGCCGCACCGCGGGACGCCCTCGCAGCTCACCGAAGAGCTCATGGGTGACTAACAAACATTGTCGGGAGACGGACGGTGCACAGCTGACTAGAAGTGCTACGAGGCTCAAGGGTTTGCCTTCGGCTCCCAGCGCAGGGCGGCTCCGCGGAGCGGCCCGGTCAGTCTCTGTGCCGCTACCAAAGTGTTCCCGCTAGAGCCATTGGAGGCAAAATGTCAGAACGTGTAGAGGGGCGCAGCATCCTTATCACAGGTGCCGGCAGCGGTATGGGCCGCGTTATCGCGCTTGCGCTGGCGAATGAGGGAGCGAATATCACGCTTCTTGATCTGAATCTCAACGCAGCCAACGCCGTGAAGGACGAAATCACTGCGGCTGGCGGTAACGCCGTGGCAGTTTCCGGTAACGTCGTCAATCGCGCCGACGTAGCAACGGCCGTCAAGACCAGCGTTGAATCGTTCGGCCGGCTCGACTGCATGTTCGCCATCGCGGGCATCATCAAGCCGACACACTTCCTTGAGACCACCGAAGAGAACTTCCGAAGCACGCTTGACGTGAATGGGCTGGGTACTCTCATCTGTCAGCAGGAAGCGGCTAAGCAGATGATCGAGCAGGGAACCGGTGGCAAGCTCATAGTCACGTCTTCCATCGCAGGCCGTCAGGGCTACCCGAACTTCGCGTCCTACTGCGCGAGCAAGTTCGCGGTGACCGCGCTGAACCAGTCAGCTGCCCACGCACTGGCGAAGTACAAGATCACATCCAATGCCTTTGCCCCGGGTGTTGTAGACACCCCCCTGTGGAAGAAGCTTGACCTCGATCTCATGGAGATGGGTGATACATCGCATCCTGGCGAAGCCTTCGAGTCCTTCTCCGGAGCGAATCTGATCGGTCGCAAGGGCGTCCCGGAGGACGTGGTTGGCACAGCCCTTTTCCTCGCTTCCTCAGACTCCGATTACATGACAGGCCAGACCATCATGATCGACGGCGGCATGGTTCTTGTGTAACGGCTCGCATTTCCGAATGCAGTAGATGTTGGCGGCGGCTTGCGTAGAACGCAAGCCGCCGTTTGACTGCGACGACTCGATTTCAGTGAAGGCGTCGTCGGGCGGCTCACTGACGAATGCCTGTAACAACAGGAAGATGGGCCAGCACAATAGTGGCGCCTTCGACCCGACCACAATGACCATGCCCCGGCTGGCGCCGTCGCGCGCCGGCCGAACTGCCTGTCAGCCCCGTCCTCAACGTTCGAAGGAAGAGTAACTGCAGTCCTCGGGAATCTGCGCAGACAGGCAACCTCCGCACCGCTCGAGGGGGTGCAAATGCAGCCAGGGTCCAGGCGCCGCCGGCGGCTTCCGTTTTGCTCGTCGGTGTGGATTTCTGCACTCCGGTGCACGCCTCTGTGGTCCCTTGCCGGAGACGCGTGGTCGCGGGGACGCCCCGCCGACTAGTGCGGAGCGCCCCCGGAATCGGCGCAGCTTGAGCGAAGTTTCTCAGGTAACTGCCAGGTGTGGCTGGCGCCTCCGGACAACGGCCTTGTGGGCCACCACCCTGGCGATGACGAATTCCAAGAGGATCACCACCAGCAGCAGGACGCCCGTGAAGAGCTCGGTGACAAAAGCCTTGACGCCGATCGAGGACATCCCCGCGGCGAGGACTGCGGTGATGGCGATGCCGAACGCGACGTTCACCATGTCTCCGCGCCCTCCGCTGAGGCTGACGCCGCCGATGAGGACTGCCGCCAGTGCCAGAAGGAGCATGTTGGCCAGGCCATCCGGCGTCGCAGACCCGCCCCGGAAGGACGACAGCGCCCCTGCCAGGGCGCCGCATCCGCCGGAAATGGCGAAGGCGAGCACCAGCCGCGACCTGAGCTTGACCCCCGACGCGACGGCCTCCTGCCGGGCTCCGCCGATCGAGGAGACTTCGCGGCCCCATCGTGTCCGCGACAGGAAGATGCCCAGGACGGCGAGCACCGCGATCGTTGTCAGCGACAGGGGTGTGAAGACCCAGATCCGGACCGTGAGCGCGTCGCTCAGCTTGTAGTCGGTGAGGGTGACCGGGACGCCGCCGGTTGCCAGCCAGGTTGCGCCGCGGAGCAGGATCAGTGTTCCGACCGTGAACACGAGGGAGCTGATTCCCAGCCGTGCAATCACCCAACCCTGGAGCGAGCCGAGCAGCACTCCCACGACTGTGGCAATGAGGATGCTTGCGATGAGGCCGAGGCCTCCGAGTTGCACGGCGATCGCGCCCGCGAATGCGGCCATGGACGCGACTGAGAGATCGAACTCCCCGGCGATCATCGTCACCGCCAGTCCGGCCGCGATGACACCGAGCGGGATGAGCCGTTCGAGCGACGAGAACAGGGCGGCCTCCCCGCGGAAGCTGGGTGAGACCGTGGCCATGATGCCGACAACCAGGACGAGGACGACGATCTGGAGCGCGTATTTGGGGAAGAATTCCCTGGTTGCATTCATCGGGTGCTGACCTTTCTGAGGACGTGGAGGGCTACGACGAGCACCACGACGATGCCGCCGACGAGGAACACGCGCCAGCCGTTGTCGAGCCCGTGCAGGAGCATGATGTTTCCCAGGGCAACGATGAGCAAGGCGCCGAGCGCCGACCGGGTGGGGGAACCTTCGCCGCCCGATACGGCGGCGCCCCCAACCAGGACCGCCGCGATAACGTCCATGGTGAGTCCGGCGAGGTCGTTCGCCTGCATCTGGTGTAGCTGTGAGGCGTTCAGGGCGCCGGCGACTCCCAGGCCAACCCCGAACGCGATGAAAGCCCAGATCGTGGTGGCCTGGGGAGAGATGCCGCTGTTTCTCGCGGTGGCGCGGTTGGCGCCGAGCAGGTGGGTGTTGCGCCCGATCAGCGTGTGTTCGGTGAGGAACCAGGCAACAGCCGTGAAGAGCACGAAGATGTAGACAGGCAGCGGAATTTCCAGGAGGTTCCACGTTGCCAGCCACGCCACGTCCACGCTGCCGGCAGTGACCACCGCACCCTTGGTGGTGATGGCTACCAGGCCGTAGGTGACTGAGCCCACGGCGAGGGTGGTGATGACCGGGTTCAGTCCGGCTCCGACGATGAGGCCCTGCAAGATTCCCAGTGCCACCGAGAGCACGACGGCGGCGCCGAGGCCCGCCAGCGCCGATCCGGTCAGTCCGGATACGGCGAGGAACACGATCCCGGCGAGCACGGTGGAGGATGCGATGCCGAGCGAGAAGAAATTGCCCGAGATCGTGATTGCGGTCATCGCGACCGCGATGATTCCGACGATGGAGGTATTGATGAGGATCGCGCGGATATTCGCGAAAGTTGCGAAATCGGGTGTGCTCGTGGCGGCTACCGCGAACACTGCCGCCACGAGGAGCGGGAGCGTGTAGCTGGTGACGAAGCGAATTACGCTGCCTCGCTGCGACGGTGCTATGAAGTTGGTGGCAATGCTTGCTGTACTAGACATGATTCGCATCCTCACGGTGCATTACTTCGCGAACGAGGGCGGATTCTGTCCACTCGTCCGCTGGTCGGATAGATGTTTGTTGGCCGCGGAAGTAGGTGGCGATCGTGTCAGAGAGGCCCAGGATTTCGTTGGTGTCCGAGGAGCTGACGATCACGCCCACCCCCGAGTCGCTGAGTCGTCGAAGCTGGGCGTAAATGTCGGCGCGCGCGCCGATATCCACGCCGCGGGTGGGCTCCTCAACCAGGAGAACGCGCGGGTTGATTCCGAGCCATTTGCCCAGGGCCACCTTTTGCTGGTTGCCTCCGGAGAGCGTTCCAACGTTCGAGTTCATGCGCTTGACGTCGATGGCGAAGTGAACTGCGAAGCGGTTCGTCTCGTCGACCTCCTGCCGGGCGCTGACGAACCCTGCGGCGGACAAGCGGTGCAACCAGGGCGAGGACAGGTTCCGGCGAATCGGGACTCTCGCGAAGATTCCATCCTTTTTCCGGTCTGCGGAGCAGTACGCAACGCCGGCCGAGATTCCGTTCTGCCTGCCGCGGGTGTTGAGCGTCTGGCCGTCCACGAGAACCTCACCGGAGACGATCTCTCCGACGCCGGCGAGTGCCTCCATCAGCTCTGCCGTTCCCGAGCCGAGCTGTCCCGTCAGGCCCAGGATCTCACCACGCCGGAGGGTCAGGTTGGTCTCGGAACGGAGCTCGGGAATCCGGAGTTCGCGCGTCTCCAGCACGATTTCACCGACCGCCGAGGATTTGCCCGGATAGAGATGGCCCAGCTCCCGGCCGATCATCTTGGCGACGATCGTCTCGACGTCGAGCTCTTTGACCTCCAGGGGAGCCTCGCTCTTGCCGTTGCGGAAGACAGTGACGCGGTCAGCAATCTCGAAAACCTCGCCCAGCCTGTGGGTGACATAAACGACGCTCCGTCCCTCCGACGCGAGACGTTTGACGGCGTCCAGCACGCGGACGATCTCGGCGTCCGAGAGCGCTGCGGTCGGTTCGTCGAAGATGATGACCTTGGCGTCCCTGGCCAGCACGCGCGCGATCTCAAGAAGTTGCATCTCCGCAACGGAGAGTTCCTCGACCGGGGTCGACGGGTTCAGCCCGGCCAGCCCGACGCGCTCAAGGATCGCGACGGCGTTGTCGTTCAGTTTGCGGGGGCTCCACCACCAGGGCGCGCCCTGCTGGCCGAGCACGAGATTCTGGGCCACCGTCATGGTTCCGACTGTGCTGAACTCCTGCTGGACGACGGCGATCCCGGCCGCTTGTGAGAGCGAGACGCTAGATATATTTGCCGGGGTCCCATCGATTTCGATGGAACCCTTGTCGGGTGAGACGAGGCCTGAGATGACCTTGACGATCGTGCTTTTCCCGGCGCCGTTCTCACCCAAGAGGGCCATGACCTCGCCGGCTCGGAGTTCGAAGTGGACGTCCGAGAGGGCGTTCACTGCTCCGTAAGACTTGAAGATGCCGCTCGCCTTAAGGCGAAGGGGAGTGCTTCCAGTCATTGGTTTCTCCTAGGTTTGCATTTGGGTGGCGCAGCAAGGCGCGCACCAGATGGGTGCGGAGCCTCGGAAAGCTCCGCAGGTGGGCGGTCTCTGAGGCTCCGCGGTTGGGGGCGGACTCCCGTTGAGGGCCTATTTGCCCATCAGCTTGTCGAATGAGAGGCCCCAGATGTCGAAGGAGGCATTGTTCTCGGCTGTCACCTGGGGGTTCATCATGTACGTGGCCGCGTGCGGGGCCTCGACCTTGAGTTCAGGCTTGGCCGCCGACGATTCGATGGTGACGTCGCCGGACTGCACCTGGCCGGTGGCGATGTACTGCGCGGCGGTCCGGACGACGAGAGCGCCCTCGATCACCGGGGACTGCAGGGTGGCAGACCAGATCTTGCCGCCGCGCAGGTTGGACATGTCCCCGGAGGAGGTCCCGGTGATCAGGATGACGTCCTTGCCGGGCTTCAGCCCGTTTTGCTCCAGCGCCTGCACCACGCCGTTGGCCACGTCGTTGCTGTGTGCGTAGACGATGTCGATGCCCTGTCCGAGGAAGCGCGGGATGACCTGGCTGGCTGCTTTGAAGCCGCCCTGAGCGTCAACGGTCGGGGTGGGTTCGACGGCGAGCATGTTGAACGCACCGGGCGTGGCTTCGGCGAAGGCTTTCTCGCGGTCGTCACCCGCGGCGTACCCGGCGGTGAACCGGATCTCGACGACGTTGGGCTTGCCGTCTGGACCGTGGAACTTGACCCCTTCAGCCTTGAGCTTCTTGACGGCGGCGAGCGCGTTGGCTCCGGCTTCCTTGCCGATGCCGGTGTCCGAGACCCCCGCGTAGGCGGTCACGTACTTGGACGCCTCCGGAGTGACCAGGTTGTTGAACTGGATCACCGGTGCCTGCGCGGAGAGCAGGCGGATCGAGTTCGTTGCGGCGGCGGCGCCTGCCGGCCACATGAGAACGGCGGCTGCGCGCTCACCGGTGGCGAGCCATTCCTGGACCTGCTGGTCCTGTTCCGTCTGGTCCCAGTTGTTCTCGACGATGTTGACGGTGTAGTTGAGGGCTTTCGCCTCGTCCTTGATGGACTGCGAGGCGGCCGCCAAGTAGACATTCGACGTCGACGGCATAAAGACCTTGAGGAGGGCGCCGCCGCCATCCGTCGTGCCGGTGCCCTTGCCCTGGGACGCGGCAGGGGCACCCGGAGCAGCGCTGCTGCCGGTGCTGCAGGCAGCGGCGGAGGTGACAAGGCCTGCGGCGAGGAACCCAACGGCGATTTTTCGCCAAGCGCGGGAAGACGGGAATTTCATTATTTCTATGCTCCTTTGAATAGAGAGAACGGGTGAATGGGGAAAACGGGGCTTGAATGCCCGGTAAGTAGCGCGAAGAACGGCAGTCCACCCAGCGACGTTCTTGTCGGGGCGCCTTGGCAGACCGGGCAGGAGTGGGCTCCGTCGGTTTTGGAGCCATCCCGGATCGAACCGGTGCTTTGATCTTTGCGGAGAAGAGCGCCGAAATCCGCGCTCCGTACAGAACTTGAACATGGCTCCGTCGAATAGGACTGCGCGGAATCAACAATGCCCTGGCCCCGTGCGGTCGGCATATGGGTGGAGTGTTCAAGGTTTGAACAATCCCGCCCACGATGTCCGGGCGTGATTGTGGCTTATGTCACACTGGAGGGGGCTGAGGTTTCAGGAGTCCAACGGCGGGCACTGACGTCCACAGGTTAAGTCTGCTGCGGGATCGCTCATGCTCAACAGGATGATTCCATCAACGCAATGACGCGGAGGAACAACAAGATGTCGGATTCGATCGAGGGGCAGTTATCGCTCGTGACGGTAGCTCGAAGAGTGATCACTTCGACGCAGGTCGCCCTCGAGGGGACAACGACCTGGCTCGCCCTTACCGATGCCACTGGAAAGGTGACATACGAATGGGCAGCGGCTCCGAGCCTGCGTCGGCATCTCGCGCGCGCGGATGTGACCGAGGGCGCCGACCTCGCTCAGCGTTCGGTGGGCACGAATGGAGTGGGCGTCGCGCTCGCGACCCGCGCCAGTACGGTCGTTCAGGGCACTGACCATCTGGATGAGCGCATGCACAAGCTTGTCTGCGCAGCGAGTCCCGTCTTGCACCCGGTCACCCGGAAGTTGCTTGGCGCCGTCAACGTCACATGCCTTGCTGGCGAGCATAACCCGCACCTGAAGATTGCGCTGAACATGATGGTTGCCGGGATTGAGGATTCCCTAACCCGTCTTTCACGCGCCCGGCACCAGCGGCTCCTTGATGCACACTTGCGCGTCAAGGCGGGTACGGGAGCGGCCGTCATAACCCTGGACCGATACACCATGATCGCGGAGGACGGCCTGGGCGGCCTACCACTTGATCGCGAACAGCTTTGGCGCTACGTCGAGGAGGCCGGACCGTTTACCCGGGAGTTCGTACTGCCCACGGGTGTGCGGGCTCAGATCGTGCCAGTGATGCCGCCGAAGACCTCTGAGGGCTGTTCGCTGGTGCTCAGCCGTCTGAATGTTGCAGGCCTTGCGCGGGCTGCTGCGAAGGGTTCCGAGGGACAAAGGACATCAAGTCCGCCGTTGCTCAGTCAGCTTGAACTGGCTGAGCGGGAGATTATTGCGTCTGTACTGCGTGAGTGTGGCGGGAACAAGTCGGATGCCGCTGAGCGGTTGCGCATCTCCCGCGGGACCCTTTACGAGAGAATCCGCCGTTACGGATTGTGAGGGCCACATCAGTCGGACATTGAGCCGATGTGTGGCTCCGGTCGTCTCTGCACCGGATCCTGCGCCCGTGATGACCAGCCGGTGTACTACGATCAGGCTGCTGCCCGAGCGATTTATCTAGAGCACAGATAACGTTGCGCTGGATTGGTATTGGACGCCGGATGAATACGTTGGCAAAGTGAAGCAGTAGAACGCCCCGCAAGAAGGAGTGGAAGTGTCGCGGACACGTAGAGTGACAGCGTCTGATGTCGCGAAAGCCGCCGGCGTGTCAAAGACCACCGTCAGCTACGTGCTCAATCAAACCCCGCATCAGACAATCCCGGAACAAACGCGGCGCCGGGTAATCGACGCCGTTCGTCAGTTGGACTACACCTCGCTGGCAGCGGCCCGGGCTCTGCGGATGGGCCGAAACGATCTCGTCCTGTTTGTGCTGCCCGACTGGCCCCTGAGTCACGCTCTTACCAGGGTGATCGAGCAAGTTACCGACGGGCTTGCACGGCGGGGCCTGTCCCTTCTCCTCCAAAGACTGGGCCCGGACCGCTCGTTGATTTCACTCTGGCGTCAACTGGCACCTGCGGCTGTGATGACAGTGGAAGCGATCGACGCGAAGGATGAGTTGCTCATCCGAAAAGGGGGCACGTTCATAGCGGCCGCCGCCATATCGGATTTTGGCATCAAACAGGATCGTATTGGTGCCATGCAGGCCCAGCACCTGATCTCACGGGGCCATCGACATCTTGGCTATGCCCGCAGCAGCAATCCCAAGCTGGAAGCACTCAATACCGAACGATACGAAGGATTTCGAAGGGCCTGCCTTGCCTTGGGCTTGAATGAGCCTTTCACCGTTGACGTCGACCTCAGCCTGGACAGTGCAATAGGGGCAGTCCGCAAACTGTCTGAAGCGCCTGCCAACGTCACAGCAGTGGCGACCTACAACGATGAGATTGCCGCAGCGATCCTGGCTGGAATGCGGGTCGCAGGGATGATGGCTCCCCAAGATCTAGCCGTCATTGGCGTCGACGACGAGCCGTTCGCCCAATTCATGTCACCCGCACTTACCACCATCCGGCAAAATCATGCTCTGTTCGGAAGCCATTTCGCTGATCGGATCGCAGCCGGCATCAACGGGGAAGTGCTGCCGAGCAGTCCGAAGCTTGACGTGCTCGCGCTGGTTGTCCGCGATTCAACCTGAGTCGAACGCCGCATTCAGACGAATTTCGAATAACTGATCACCGAATAGATATTGGACGCCGTCAACAACGCAGTCTGATACTGGAAACAGGCAACTACTTAATCGAATCAGTAGCCGGCAAACTCCTCATTCCGGCGACAAGCTGCTTTTGCCAAACTCCTCAAAGACGAAGGAACAGCCATGACCTCCACCCGCACAACATTCTCGCGCCGCGGCTTTCTCGGCCTCACTGCCGCGGCCGCTTCCGTACCCCTTTTGGCCGCCTGTGGTGGAGGCTCTGCTTCCCAGGGCGGCGGGAGCGCAGGTGGAACCATCAAGTTCTGGGACATGCCGTGGGCAACCCCGGCCCTCAACGACGCATCGAGGAAGCTCACGGAGGGTTTCTCCGGAGCCAACAGCAAGGCCAACTACCAGATCATCCAGTGGAACAACTTCTACCAGACGTTTTCGTCTGCCATTGCGTCCAAGACCGGTCCGGCGGTGTCCACCGGCGGCGGTTTCCAGGCCTTCCAGTTTGAGCAGCAGGGCCAGATAGCCTATGCGGACAATCTCATTGAAACTCTGAAGAAAAACGGCATGTACGACGACTTCCTCCCCGGAGTGGTTGAGCCCTTCAAGACCGACAAAGGCTATGTAGCTGTTCCGTGGCATCTGTCCATGCGCGTGATGTGGTACCGCAAGTCCCTGTTTGAGCAGGCCGGAGTGGATGTTCCCAAAGACTGGGCAACACTACTCGAAGCTGGGAAGGCCTTGAAGAAGATTGGGGCAGTCGGCTTCGCCACCGGTGCCGGTGCGGGCAACAACATCGGCAATCAGGCCATGATCATGATGATGATCAACAACGGCGGCGGTGTATTCAGCAAGGACGGCGAGCTCGACGTGATGAACGACCGCAATGTTGAAGCGACTGAATTCCTGTTGGAATTGGTTTCCAACGGCATCATTGATCCAGCGGCAGTTAGTTATACCAGCGCCAACCTCGATGCGCAGTGGAAGGACAAGAAGGCGGCTTTCGGCGCTCATGTGTCCCAGATGGACACGCGAGTTGGTGACACTTCGGGTGATCTCATCGTGGCGAGCCCTATCGCCGGGCCGCATGGGGACAAGGGCGGCCTCGTGTTCCCGAACAACATCATGATGTACACAAACACCCCGTCGCAGGAGGCCTCGGAGGCGTTCCTGGTTTACTACCTGGGCCAGCTGAAGGAGCTGTGGAAGCAGAAGCTCATGAACGCTCTGCCTGTCTTCAAGTCCATCGCTGAGCTCCCGGAATTCGCGAGCGATCCAAACAACGTCAAGATCGTGAGGGAATGGCAGCCGATTGCCAAGACTCTGGCAGCCCAAGGCGACAAACTGAATGCCAACCTCGCCGTGCTCGACGGCGGTCAGGCCCTGAACCAGTTCACCCAGACGATCCTCACCGGCAAGACCGACGCCAAGTCCGCACTGCAGGCGTTCGAGTCCGGCCTTAAAACCGTCCTCAAGAAGTAGGCGGCCAGTCCATGTCCTCCACCACAGCATCGTCCGGCCTCGCCCGGGCCCGCCGGGGCCTTGCCCCCGGCGGGGCCAGGGGCGGGTCGCCGAAACCCGGCAACCTCAACCGCAAGAGCAAGCTCAGGGCACAGACCAGCCGGACGTTCTTCTGGCTCCTGCTTCCTTCGGTCATCCTGCTCGTGCTCATCCACGGCTACCCGCTGATTGAAGCCGGCGTCCAGGCGACCCACGACGGCAACCTGCTCCAGACCGGGAAATTCGTGGGCGGGGAGAACTTTGCCGCTGTCCTGTCCTCCCCGGCCTTCTGGAAAGCCGCGCAGTTCACCCTGATGTTCACCATCGTCGGCGTGTTCGGCTCCTGGCTGGTCGGCCTGGGCCTGGCGTTGCTACTCCGCACCAGAATCCCCGCCGGCGGCACCTTCAAGGTCCTCCTCCTGCTGCCCTGGGTCGTCCCCATTGTGGTGTCCTCGACCGCCTGGAACTGGTTGGTGGCCACCCCGGACAGCCTCATTCCTTCCCTCTTCCGCAACTTCGGTTTGGGCACCCCGCTCTTCCTGGCCGATCCCAATCTCGCCGCGGTGACCGTCATGATCTTCAAGGTCTGGGTCAGCTTCCCGTTCATGATGATGATGATCTCGGCGGCCCTCGCCTCCGTGGACACCACCGTCTACGAAGCGGCCAGCATGGACGGCGCCACGCGCTGGCAGCAGTTCAGCCAGATCACGCTGCCTTTGATCGCCCGGTCCACGTACATCTCCTGGATTTTGATGACGATCTTCTGCGTCAATGACTTCCCCACCATCTACCTGCTGACAGGCGGCGGCCCGGTCAACGCCACCACCTCCCTGGTGGTCCTGGCCTACCGCACGGTCTTCCAGGACTTCGCCACCGGACCCGGCGTGGCCATCGCGTTCCTGATGACCATGACCCTGGTGGTCATCTCCGTTCTTCTGTACCGCCAGATCCGAAAGTCGAGCGTCGAATAATGAGCGCAGCAGTCCACGCCCATCCCCAGTCCGGGCCCGTCCTCGGCGTCGCCGGACCGGCCAAGAACAAGCGCGTCCTCTCCGAAGCGGGCGATCGCGGCCGCTGGTGGCGGTTCACCGCCATCCTGCTCATCACCGCGATAGTCCTGGTGCCGATCATGGTCACGGTGGTGCTGGCCTTCACGCCCGGTCCGAACAGCACCGCCAAGGGCCTGACATTCGAGAACCTCGCCAACGTGTTCTCCGGCACGCTGGCGGCCACCTGGCTGCAGAACAGCCTGATCACCACCCTGTCCACCGTGGTGGTCTCCGTAGCCGTGGCCGCACCCGCCGGCTATGTCCTCTCCCGCGGCCGGTCCAAAGCAGTCTCCGGGTACTCCCTGCTGTTGTTCGTCATGCAGTCACTGCCCATCATCACGTCAGTGGTCCCGCTCTTCATCCTGTTTGCCGGCATGGGACTGGTGGACAACCTGCTGGGCATCACCATCATCTACGTCGGCTCCACCATGACCGTCGCGACGTGGATGATGGCCGCCTACTTCGACTCCATCCCGATCAGCCTCGAAGAAGCGTCATGGATCGATGGCTGCTCAGTCTTCGGATCGTTCACCAAAGTGGTGCTCCGCAACTCCCTGCCCGGCATCCTCTCCACCGCCATCTTTGCCTTCCTGCTGGCCTGGAACGACTACCTCGTAGCCATCGTGTTCCTGCGCTCCAACGAGATCTTCACCCTCCCCATGGGCGTCCAGTCCTTCTTCCAGCAGAACGCCACCGACTGGACTTCCGTCATGGCACTCGCCGTGGTCATGATGCTCCCGCCCATCATCGTCTTCGCCACCTTGAACAAGTACTTCAGCGTCGGCGGCATCGGCGGCTCCCTCGCCGGCCGCTAACCAGCAACACGACAGTTCATATCTGTTCATTCAAGGAGTTTCGATGACCGACACAATGCCCCTGGCCGCAGTGTCCCTGACGACAGGGGCAGACTACTGGACGACGCTGGAAGCGCCATGGATCGACTTGAGGCCTTTGCGTTTCGCGGACGGGCCTCACGGACTTCGGGTTCAGGACGACCAAAACCCTGACCACCTCGGACTCGAACGGAGCGCCCCTGCCACGTGCTTTCCGCCGGCCGTCACTCTCGCCTCATCCTGGGACCCTGAACTCGTACAGTCCGTCGGGGCTGCTCTGGGGCGCGAAGCTCGCGCTGCTGGCGTCGATGTCGTCCTCGGACCAGGCTTGAACATCAAGCGCAGCCCGCTTTGCGGACGTAATTTCGAGTACTACTCCGAAGATCCGTTCCTCGCCGGCGTGCTCGCGGCTGCGGCCGTTCGCGGTATCCAAAGCGAAGGAGTCGGTGCCTGCCTCAAGCATTTCGCAGCAAACAATCAGGAAACTGATCGACTCCGCGTCAGCGCCGATGTGGATGAACGGACACTGCGCGAGGTCTACCTGCGCGCCTTCCAGGTCGCCCTCCGCGAGTCCAGCCCGTGGTCGATCATGTCTTCATACAACCGAATCAACGGTGTCTACGCCTCGGAGAACCACTGGCTACTCACCGATGTGCTGCGAGGGGAATGGGACTACGACGGAGTCGTCGTGTCAGATTGGGGTGCCGTCCACGATCCCGTGGCAGCGCTTGAAGCTGGACTGGATGTTCGTATGCCCGGCCGGCAGGACGACCAGCGCGTCGGTTTGGCCCTCGCCGGGGGACGCATTGAGCGCGAAGCGTTCGACCGCGTGGCAGAGCGGCTGAAGCTCCTTGCCCGGCGGACGAAGGTGAATAGCCGAGTGCCTGCAGTCGATATTGGTGCGCACCATGAACTTGTACGGACTGCCGCGGCTCAGTCCAGCGTCCTGTTGGCAAACGATGGAACGCTGCCGCTGGAGCTATCGGCAGGACTTCGCGTCGCGGTGGTTGGCGAGCTCGCCCGGACCCCGCGCTACCAAGGTTCCGGCAGTTCACGCGTCAACGCGTCCCTCACTGTCTCCGGGCTCGACGCGCTAACCGCTCGGGTGGAAGCAGCAGGGGGAACGGTGGAGTTCTCGCCCGCCTACAGTCTTGATCGGATTGCCTCGTCGTCCGTGATGCGGTCCGACGCAGTCGATGCGGCGCGGCGGGCGGACATAGTCTTGCTCTTTCTGGGGCTGCCAGGGGGCTACGAGGCAGAGGGCGTGGACCGAACATCGATCGACTTGCCCGAAGACCAGCTTGCGCTCCTCTCAGACATGCAGGCGATCGCCACACCAAAGGTCGTAGCTCTCAGCAACGGCTCCGCGGTCACCACGGCGGCATGGCGCTCTTCGGTGAATGCCGTCGTCGAATTCTGGCTGACCGGCCAAGCTCACGGCGACACAGTTGCCGATGTCCTTCTCGGAGATTCTGAACCTGGCGGCCGCCTTGCTGAGTCGGTGCCGCTGCGGATCGAAGATACTCCGTCGTACCTCTCCTTCCCGGGGGAGGGTGGAACGGTCCGGTACGGTGAAGGCATCCACGTCGGATACCGCTACTACGATGCCCGGGACGTGGCGGTGGACTACCCCTTCGGACACGGACTTTCGTACACGACGTTCAGCTACTCCGACCTCAATGTGACTCCGCGTGCGCTCGAGGATGAGACAGCTTTCGACGTGGAGGTCCGCCTCACCAACACCGGCACAAGAGAGGGATCGGACGTAGTCCAGGTGTACGTCACCGACCACAACAGCTCCGTCCAGACCCCACTCCGGGAGCTGCGCGGCTGGCGGAAGGTTCGTCTCGACGCCGGTGCCTCCGAAGTTGTCCGGATCGAGGTGCGCCGTGCCGACCTTGAGCATTGGCACGGGCGGCTTACCGGCTGGGCATACGAAGGCGGCCACGCCACCGTCCATGTCGGGGCATCATCCCGCGACCTCAGGATTTCGGCGGACATCGAGATCACAGGCGTGCCGCGCCCGGTGCGCCTCGACAACTGGTCCACTTTCGGCGATTTTTACGATCACCCCGTCGCCGGGCCTAGACTGCGGGCGACCGCGGAAGCCCGTGGCGGGTTCCGCGGCCGCATCGGAGACCTGCTCGGAGACGAAGCGGGGCGTGTCAACGTGCTCAGTATGCCGCTGGCCACGATCGTCGAGTTTCCTGGCATCCCTCTGGAACCGGAAGATATCGACGCGTTTATCGAGGGCCAGGATGGATAGCCGGGTCCCGGATACGCAGGCAACCGCTATCAGGTCGCCAGAGTCTGCCGGATCCAGGCGATCTCGGCGCGGCTTGCGGCCTGGCCGATGGTGACCATTCCCTTGCGGTAGACGTCTTCTATTTCCGCCTTGCGCAGTGGCCGGCCATTTTCGTAGAAGAAGCTTGCCGGGGCCTCCAGGAACTCAAGCCGCCGTCGAAGTACCGCATGCTGATCTTCCACATCGGGAAGTTGGGATAGGAACGCAAGGATGACCATAAATCGTCCGAGGTCCGTGATGTCGCCTGCCGATGCGCTGCGCAGTCGGCCCTCGAGATCTTTCCTGCCATCAGGCGTCAGTTCGAGCGTGTGGCGCTGGGCGGCCCGGCCGCTCTCGATGCGGCGGACAACTGACCCTGATTTGATCAGCCGCTGGATGGCGGGGTACAGGCTGCCGTCGCTGATTTCACGGGCGAAACCGTATAACTCGTTCATTTTCCGGCGCAGTTCGTAGCCGTGGAGCGGGCCCTCCGCCAGGAAACCCAAGATCATCAGTTCCAGCACGAACGCCATGCTACATGACATGTATGTGTCGAAACGAGGTATCTACTCGCATATACCTCGTTTCGAGGTATATGCTGGCTGTCCCGCATTCGTCTTCGAAGGACCCTTATGCCGTCATCGCCTGTCTCCGGTGCATCCAAACCGGCCATTTCCCGTGGCCGTCTTGCCATTGCCGTGGTCTCGACAGTTGTGGAGTGGTACGACTTCACGCTGTTCCTTTACCTGAGTTCGGTGCTGTCCCGGGTCTTCTTCGGGGACAGCCCGACGGGCGTCCTCATGACACTGGCGACGTTTGCTGTCTCCTATTTACTGAGGCCCGTTGGCGGCCTGGTGTTCGGCTATGTGGGGGACCGCTGGGGCAGGCGCCCGGTCCTTCTGGCGTCCATGGCGTTGATGTTCCTGGCCACAGCCGGGATGGCCGCATTGCCAACCTATGCCCAGGTCGGCGAATCGGCAGCAGTGTGGCTCCTTGCGCTTCGATGCCTCATGGCGTTCTCTGTTGGCGGCGAATACACGGGAGTCATGACCTACCTCCTGGAGAGCAGCCGTGCCAGGAACCGCGGCCTGGTCACCTCGTTGGCGGCTTCTGCCAGCGAAGTTGGCGCGTTGCTTGCTGCCGGTGTTTCAGCCCTGACGGTGACTGCCTTGTCTGCATCGCAGGTCGAGGCGTGGGGCTGGCGGATCCCGTTCATTGTGGGCGGGGTACTTGCCGGGACGGTTCTGGCCCTCAGGTCCGCGCTGCCGGAAACGCCGTTGTTCCTGCAAAGCCGATTGCTTGCGCGGCAGCAGCCGTTGCCGGGTGTGTTGCGGCGGCAGTGGCGGGCCATAGTCCGTACGTTTATGATTTCGGGACTGTGCTCGGCTGCCTATTACGTGGGCATTATCTATCTGCCGACGTACCTGATTTCAGTCCGGAACTGGAGTGAATCTTCGGCCCTTGGGCTGGCGACGCTGGCTGCCGTCGTCGTCGTCCTTGCTTCCCCCGTGGCGGGCTGGCTGTCCGACCGCTACGGGCGGCGTGCAACGCTGCTGGTCCTTGCCATTGCGGCGGTCCTTCTTCCACTCCCGATGTTCGCTGCAGCCGGGCAAACGAACGTAGGCGCGGCAGTGGCGGCGGTAGTGGTCCTAGCGTGCCTCGCAGGCAGCCTCAGCGCGGTCGGGGCCTCGGCGATCCCGGAGCAGTTCGAAGTCAGGGGCCGCTTGACTGCGTTGGCTATCGGCGGGACTGTAGCCACAACGATCTTTGGCGGGATTGCCCCGTACGCGGTGCAGACGCTCACGGAATCGACGGGTTGGCCGCTGGTGCCGGGGTTGCTGATCGCAGTCGTTGCACTCGCTGCCCTCCCGGCCATTCGGCGGGGCCCGGAGACAGCGGCGTCACAAGACCAGCAACCCGGGCCCATTCCAGTATCACCGCGCACCACAGCTGGCGCAGACGCCCAAGGAGTGAAGGACCATGCCTGAAATGATGCGTGCCGTCGTCCTCGACGGTCCCGGGGCACCGGACGCCCTCAAAATCCGGGACGTACCCCGGCCCGCTTCCACGCCGGGGTGGGTTCTGATCAAGGTCCGCGCCTTCGGCCTGAACCGCTCTGAACTGCACTTCCGGCGCGGCCTGGGGTCCTTCGGGTCCTTTCCGCGTATTCCGGGCATCGAGGCGGCCGGGGTGGTGGTTGACGCCCCGGGCGGAGAGTTTACCCCCGGGACTCAGGTCGCAGCGCTGATGGGCGGCATGGGGCGGACTTTTGACGGCGGATACGCCGAGTACGTTTCGGTACCGGCCGCCAGCGTGATCCCGTTCGCGAGCACCCTTGACTGGGCCACCCTGGGTGCGGTTCCGGAAATGCTGCAGACCGCCTACGGCTCGTTGACGGTCGGTGTCAATGCCGCCCCGGGCAGCAGCTTGTTGATCCGGGGCGGCACGTCCTCGATTGGTCTTGCTCTCGTCGTCCTGGCGAAGCGCCGCGGCATCACGGTCCTGGCCACCACCCGGAACCCCACGAAGACTCAAGCGCTCCTCGACGTCGGGGCGGACCATGTCATTATCGATACCGGAAGTATCGCTGAGGAGGTTCGGAGGATCTTCCCTGATGGAGTCGGCGGCGCGGTTGAGCTCGTGGGAGCCCCGACGTTGCGCGACACGCTCCGGGCCACCGCCGTCCACGGGACGGTGTGCTTTACGGGCATGCTTTCCGATGAGTGGACCGTGCCGGATTTCTACCCCATCGACTACATCCCCAGTGGAGTTCGACTCACCGCTTACACCGGCGAAGCCGAGGACCTGCCCCCGGCTGTCCTGCAGGAGTTCCTGGACGCAGTCGCGTCGGGACATGTCATCGTCCCGATCGGGAAGGTCTATTCCCTCGAGAACATAGTGCAGGCGCATCAGGACATGGAGGACGGCTCCGTCACGGGAAAGCTGATAGTCACGGTGGGCGGGCGCACCGACGCCCCCTCAGCACACTCGGAAGAATGGAACGTCAATGAATGACCGGAAACTTCAGGTAACGGTATTCCACGCCTTGGACGGCCTGCCCGCGGGAGCGTCGATGCACTCCGTGACGGCGGAGAGTGTCAATGTTGCGGGGCGCCGTGCCCTTCGCGTCGGGCTGACCGAGGCCGCAGCCTCAGGGGTTCCCGGTGTTGACTACGTGGACCAGCCCACTTTTGTCCTTATTCCTGCGGACTTCGGGAACGGTATCGTCGAGGTCGACCTGCTGAGCCGGCTCGCAGGCGGCGCGCCAGACTATGCGCGGGCGTTCGCGGGTCTTGCCTACCGGATCACGGAGAACCTGGAGAGCTTCGAAGCTGTTTATGTCCGGCCCCTCAACGGTGCCAAGGTAAATCCTCCGGGACCCCGTGCTCAGCGGGCCGTGCAGTATTTCGCCTACCCTGAGTGGAACTTCGAACGCCTTCGCGAGGAGTATCCGGACGGACGCTACGAGGCGGGGGCCCCTATCGGTCCGGACGAATGGATCCAGCTGCGTATCGAGGTGCAGGACGGAAGATTGCGTGCCAGCGTCGATGGCATCCAGATTCTGGATCTTGCTAAAACAAAGGGACGGGAAGCCCTCGGCGGCATCGGGCTTTTTGTTGACATCGGTACGGAGGCGTTCTTCTCCAACCTGTCCATCACTGCACGGTGAGCCGTGGCGGCCGGCCGCGACGGCCGCCGTCGTTCATAGTTTCGAAGCTTCCATGGTGCAGCGACCCGATGGAGCGCCGTTGCAATCGCACTCAACCCCGTCCGGCGCGGCCGTAGAACTACTCGTCCCCGTGCAGAAAACGCGGACCCGCACTGATCTACTTGATGCTCTAGACGGGCCTGGTGGCCATCGATTAGACGATCGTCACGACTGCGGTGCCGCCGATCGTGCATGACATTGGTGGGTTCCCGTCTTTTCCGAGGCTGGCCCTGGACCTGTAACCAACGCCGAGGAAGACCGGCTGCTTGATCATGCCCGGGGACGGCCAATGTGCGGCACAGCGGAAAGCGTCAACCAACTCACGAAGCTGGCCATGACCCCAGAGTCTTGGCCAGCTTCATGAGTTTAGGCTCAGATCAGTTCCAGCCGATTCAGCTCCAATCGAAGAAGCCCTTGCCGGTCTTGCGGCCCAGTTCACCGTGGGCCACTCTGTCCCGGAGAATCTGCGGCGGGGCGAACCGCTCGCCCAACGTCTGGTGAAGGTAATTGGCGATGCCCAAGCGCACGTCCAGGCCCACCATGTCCGTGGTGCGCAGCGGTCCGGTGGGATGTTTGTAACCGAGGACCATGGCGTTGTCGATGTCCTCAGCGGAGGCGACGCCTTCCTCGACCATGCGCATCGCTTCCAGGGCGATCGCCACGCCCAGCCGGGACGACGCGAAACCCGGGGCGTCGTTGACCACGACGGCGGTCTTGCCCAGCCCCAGGACCCAAGTGCGGGCCTGCTCGACGAGCTCGGGACGGGTCTGCTTGCCGATCACCACCTCAATCAGCGTGGACGCGGGGACGGGGTTGAAGAAGTGCAGTCCGAGGAAGTCCTGGGGCCGCGCCAGTTCCTCAGCCAGCCCGGACACGGACAGCGACGAGGTGTTCGAGGCCAGCACGGTTCCCAGCGAGAGCTGCTCCTCGACCCCGCGGAGTGCTGCTACCTTCAACGCCCAGTCCTCCGGGACAGCCTCGACTACCAGTTCGCGGTCCCCGAAGGCTGCATAGTCCACAGAAACGGACAGGCGGGAAACCAGCTCCTCGAGGTCGCCACCCTGAGGGTTGCGCTCCACCGTTTTCGCCGCGGAGGCCTTGACGCGCTCACGGCCCGCCTGGGCTGCGGCCTCGTCGCGTTCCACCACCACCACGTCTGCCCCGTTGATGAGGAACGCGTGGGCGATACCAGCGCCCATCCGGCCACCGCCCAGGACACCTACACGCGCCGGGAATCCTGCCGGCACTACTGGGTTGTTCATGACTTCTTCTTCCTGTCGAGGAACGCCTGCATACGGTCAAATTTGGCCCGGGACTCGAAAAGCATGCCTTGGGCCAGGGTGTCGATGACGGGATGGACCTCCCGAGGAGCATGGAACACGGCCTTGGTGAGGCGTACGGCGAGGGGGTCCTGCGCCGCGATGGCGTCCGCCAGGGCGTGCGCCGCATCCAGCAGTGTCTCCGGTTCCACAAGTTCGGTGATCAGCCCTATGGCGAGGCAGTCCTCGCCGGTGAGGACTTTGCCGGTCAGCAGGATCTGCTTGGCCATTGGCTCGCCGACCAGCTCCTTCAGCCGCCAGGTGGCGCCGGCCGCGGCCAGGATGCCCAAATTTGTCTCGGGATTGCCCATCCGCAGCGCCGGAGTGCCGATGCGGAAGTCCGCTGCGTACGCCAGCTCGGCGCCGCCGCCGAGCGCAAAGCCGTCAAGGGCGGCAATGACCGGCATGGGCAGCTTCGCAATCCTGTCGAAGACTCTGGAGTTGATTCCCGCCAGGGCTTCGTCACGGCGCCGCTCGCGCAGCTGCGCGATGTCGGCCCCGGACGCGAAAACGGCCCGTGCTCCGGTGTTGGGGTCACAGGGAGTGCCGGAGAGGATCAGGATTTTCGGTGTGCTTTCCAGATGCGCGCACACGGCGTGCAACTCGTCCACCATTGCCTGGTCGATGGCGTTTTTCACTGGCGGCCGGTGCAGCCGGACCGCCAAACGGTCCTCCCGCTCCTCAACCAGCAGCGTGACGAAACCCGAGGCATCAGGGCGCGTGCCGGCGTCGTGCATTACCTCTGTCATCAGATGCCTTCCAGCAGCAATGCGGTGCCTTGTCCGACGCCGACGCACATCGTGGCGAGGCCGAGCTTGCCGCCGCGCGTGGCTTCGTGTTCGAGGCGTCCGAGCAGGGTGATGACCAGGCGGGACCCGGAGGAGCCGAGCGGGTGGCCGAGGGCGATCGCGCCGCCGAGGTTGTTGACGGTGTCGGGTTCGAGCTTTAGTTCGCGCATGCAGGCCAGGGCCTGGGAGGCGAAGGCCTCGTTAAGCTCGACGGCGGCCAGGTCGGCTACCGTGAAACCGGCGCGGTCCAGGACCTTGCGGGTGGCCGGGACGGGGCCGATGCCCATGATTTCCTGGGCGACGCCGGCGGAGGCACCGTCGAGGATGCGGGCGCGGGGAGTGAGGCCGTACTTCTGCACGGCTGCCTCGGACGCCACGATGATTGCCGAGGCGCCGTCGTTGAGTGTCGAGGCGTTGCCGGCGGTGACCACGCTGCCGCCCCTGACTACCGGGCGCAGGCCGGCGAGGACGTCCTGGGACGTTCCGGGGCGGGGTCCTTCATCGGTATCCACGATGGTTTCTGTGCCCTTGCGGCCCTTGACCGTCACGGGGATGATTTCGTCGGCGAAGCGTCCGGCCTCGATCGCGGCGAGGGCGAGCTCGTGGGAACGGGCGGCGAAGGCGTCGCAATCCTCACGGGAAATGTTGTAGGCGCGGGCCACCTCCTCCGCGGT
Organism: Arthrobacter sp. Leaf337; assembly: GCF_001423745.1. Taxonomy (GTDB): domain Bacteria; phylum Actinomycetota; class Actinomycetes; order Actinomycetales; family Micrococcaceae; genus Arthrobacter. The sequence continues at coordinate 404,327 of NZ_LMPC01000029.1, read as the reverse complement.
TTCGGGCATGGAGTAGGTGGCTTTGCCGTCGCGGGAGAGTTCCCCGGACAGGAAGGCGGGGTTGGGGAAGCGCCAGCCGATGGAGGTGTCGACCACGGCGCCGGGTTTGGCGAAGGGTTTGTCCGGCTTTTCCATGACCCATGGGGCGCGGGACATGGACTCGACGCCGCCTGCCACCACGATGTCCGCGGCGCCTGCCTTGACCATGTGGGAGGCCATGATGATGGCGCTCAGGCCGGAGGCGCAGAGGCGGTTGACGGTGATGCCGGGGACGGTGTCGGGGAAGCCGGCGAGCAGCCAGGCCATGCGGGCGACGTTGCGGTTCTCCTCGCCGGCGCCGTTGGCGTTGCCGAGGATTACTTCGTCCACCACGGCTGGGTCAATGCCGGCGCGTTCGACGGCGGCCCGCACCGTGAGGGCGGCCAGGTCGTCCGGCCGGACGGAGCTCAGGGCTCCGCCGTAGCGCCCTACGGGGGTGCGGGCGCCGCCTATGAGGAATGCTTCGGGCATGGAAACTCCTTGGGTTTGGTATGGGGGAGGCGTGCGGTCAGCGGAAGGCTGAGATGCCGGTGATGTCGCGGCCTACCAGCAGTGCCTGGATGGAGTCGGTGCCCTCGTAGGTGGAGACCACTTCCATGTCCGTCAAGTGGCGGGCGACGTGGTTTTCGAGCAGCAGGCCGTTGCCGGCAAGGAGTTCACGCGCCTCGTTGCAGATCCATTTGCCCTTCTGGGAGGTGGACATCTTGACCATGGACGCCATGGCGTTTGTCAGGAGGCCCTGGTCGGCAAGTTCCGCCATGCGGTTGCACATCAGTTGCATCGCCGTGAGCTCGCTGAGCATGTTCGCCAGGCGGTGTTGCACCAGCTGGTACCCGGCGATCGGGTTGCCGAACTGTTCACGTTTCGCGGCGTAGTCCACGGCGATCTCGAAGCATGCCATGGCGTGGCCTACGGCTTCCCAGGCGGCGCCGCCGCGGGTTGCCTGGAGCACGCGGGAGACGTCCGCGAAGGACCTGCAGTTCTCCAGCCGGTTCGTTTCCTGGATCCGCATGTTGTCGATGATGATGTCGGCCTGGAGGATGGCGCGCTTGCCGATTTTGCCGGTGATGACGGTGGGGTTGTAGCCCTCCGGGTGGTTGCCCTCCGCGTCCTTCTCGACGACGAAGGCGTTGACCTTGCCGTCCTCAGTGTTGCGGGCAAACAGCACGATGACATCGGCGGCGTGGCCGTTGCCGATCCAGCGCTTGTGGCCGTTGATTACCCAGGTGTCGCCGTCGCGGGTTGCGCTGGTTTCCAGGGCCACCGAGTCGGACCCGTGGTCCGGTTCGGTCAAGGCGAAGGCGCCGGTCTTCTTGAGCTTGGCCATGTCTGGGAGCCAGCGCTGCCGCTGCTCATCGGTGCCGAGCATGTTCAGTGCGCCCATGCAAAGGTTGGAGTGCACGCCCAGGAAAGTGTTGATGCTTCCATCGGCCCTGGCCATCTCCCGGGCCACCATGCCCGCAGCCTTCCGGCTCATTCCAGGGCAGCCGTAGCCCTGGATGAAGGTGCCGATGATGCCGAGGTCAGCCAGCGCAGGCAGCAGTTCCTCGGGGAACTCGGCCCTTTCCCAGTACTCGTTAATGATCGGCAGGACCCGGTTCTCGGCAAAGTCGCGGACCTTGTCCCGGATCGCCGTCTCTTCGGGGGTGAGCTGTTCGTCGAGGTGGAAGTAGTCCGAAGTGGCGGCGGCACGGGTAGTTGTGGTGGTGGTCATGATGAGTCCTTTTGATGGTCCGTGGACGGGTTCTGGTTGTTTTTGGGTGACTGCTGCGGGGGAGGGCTAGTGTTGTGGCGCCGAGTCCAGCCACCCGAGGATGTCGCCGCGGTCGGCGTCGATGCCGGGCGGCACGAGGTCGTAGCTGGCGGGCGTCTCCGAGAACGTGATCGGGTTGCGGACACCCGGGATGGCTCCTTCACCGGCCCCCACTTGCACCACCGGTTCCAGCCCTATGCGCTCTGCGAATTCGATTCCGCCGCGTACATCGTTGATCGGGGCGCACGGCAGCCCTGCCTGGGTGAAAATATCGAACCAGTCCGAAGCGGGCCGTGTGGCCAGCAGGTCCACCAGGAGGGGGCGCAGCGCTGCGCGGTTGTGGCTGCGGCCCGGCGGGGTCCCAAACCGCGGGTCCGTAGCGAGGTGCGGCGCGCCCATAACACCGCATAAGGCCCGGAACTGCCGGTCATTCCCGATGGCCAGGACGATCTCGCCATCAGCGGTGGGGAGCGGCTCGTAAGGGTAGATGCTGGGGTGTTCGTTACCCATCCGGGTGGGCACGTTGCCGCTGAGCAGGAAGCCCGCAGTCTGGTTGACCATGCCGGACAGGGCCGAGGACATGAGGTTCACTTCGATGCGCTGGCCGCGGCCGCTCTGGCTCCGCTCGTGCAGCGCGGACAGGACGCCGATAGCGGCGTGGAGTCCGGTGATGACATCGAAAACCGCGACGCCGGAGCGGTATCCAGGGAACTCCGGGTCACCGGTGAGACTCATAAGGCCGGACATCGCTTGGACGAGCAGATCGTAGCCGGGCAGCGCTGCGCCTCCGGCGGTGCCGAATCCGGTGATGGACGCGTAGATTACAGCGGGGTTGAGTTCCGCGATGGACGCGTAGTCCAAGCCGAAGCGGTCAAGCCCGCCGGGCTTGAAGTTCTCGATGACGACGTCGGCGCTCGCGGCGATGTCGCGCGCGGTTTCGATGTCGCCGGCGGCGCCGAAGTCCAATGCGATGGACCGCTTGTTGCGGTTGATCGAGAGGTAGTACGTGGATTGGCCTTCGAAGACCGGGGGTTTCCACTCACGTGTTTCGTCCCCGGATGGGCTCTCGACCTTGATAACGGTGGCGCCCATGTCCGCCAAAAGCATGGTGCAGTAGGGGCCGGCCAGCACACGACTGAAGTCGGCAATGACGATTCCCGCCAGAGGCCCGCTGGCATCGCGACCGAAGGCGTCCCGGCGCACGCCTGCCGGTTGGCGGTCCTGGGCAGCCCCCGGCGCGGGGGGAGCTACGGTGCTCTGCAGTGTCATGGGTCCTCTTCCATAGGGGGATCTTTTTCACTATCCCATCGGCCATTACAGCGCGTCCAATACTTATTGAGTGTTGCATTATTGCAATTTCTGAAAGAATGCCATTTATGGAGATTCAACAATTGCGAGTGTTCCTGGCCGTGGCGGACGAACTGCACTTTGGGCGGGCGGCCGAGCGGCTCCACCTGGCGCAGCCGCCGGTCAGCCGGATCGTGCGACAGCTGGAGCGCGACTTCGGTACCGATCTCTTCATCCGGAGCACACGGAGTGTCCAGTTGACTGCGGCCGGAGCGGCCCTGGTCGCACCAGCGCAGGAGATCCTCGCTGCAGCGGACCGTGCCAAGGCCAGTGCGCTCGCCGCCGGCCGCGGGGAAGTGGGAACAGTCAAGCTCGCCTATGCCGGTGCATCAACCCACGTATTGGTGGGAGTGCTCGCCCGCGAGGTCCGGAAGGTTTACCCCGGCATAGAATTCCGCCTGAACAGCCAGGACTTCGCGCTCCCGGCCCTCTCCCGCGTTCTCCGTAGCGAAGTGGATATCAGCCTTGGACGGTGGGATTTCGTGCCCGCGGGCGTCCAGTCCCGCATTATCGTCGAGGAGCACCTCGTCATGGCCGTCCCGGCATCCCACAGGCTTGCCTTGCAAGAGGAAGTCAGCATGGCGGAACTTTCCGGCGAGCCGTTCGTGGCACTGCCCCCGCACGAGGGTTCTGTCCTGGGCGACCGGCTGCGCAGGCTCAGCCTGGGAGCCGGCTTCGATCCTGACATTGTCCAGCGGGCGCCCGACTCATGGACCGCCATGGCGCTAGTCGGAGCAGAGGTGGGATGCTCGCTAACAGTCTCCTCCGTGGCGGACAACGTGACCGATCCGCACGTGCGCTTTCTGCGGGTGCTCGACCAGACGCTGCCCATCTACCTGCGGATGGCCTGGCGGGGGACCACGGACAACCCGGCCCTCCCCCCGATCCTCTCCCTTGCGGAACGCGTCTGGCCCGGCCATGCCCAGCAAACAGCCTCGCCGGCATGAGGGACCAGCCAGCACGAGACAAAGCTGTCGCGCCTCCTGGTTGCGGGCGCGGCAGTCGTATTCGGTTGCTCAAAATCTGTCAGAAAGGGCGTGTGGACAATGTCCACACTTTACGCTTCGGACTGGATCGTACATGGGTCGGATCGGGCCGGATTCCGCATGTTTCCGGGGCCTGCCAGTGTTTGCAAGGGCTGGAATGCAGTTCGAGTCCCACCTCGGGCACGCATGACCCCTCGTCAGAGGGGTTTTTGCTTTAATGTGTGGACATTGACCCTCCGCGGGTCCCTCTGACGCTGTCCGCGGTGTGTGCTTGGCGCCGCGGTGGCCTGTTCGGTTGTGTGGATGGCGGGTTCAGGGTCCTTGCTGGCGGGCCCTCTGCTTGCTGGGATGTGGGGTATGTGCCGTCCTATCTGGTTGTACCGGCGGCCAGTTGTTGGCCCTCACTCATTCATGGCCAAGAGTTGTGGTGACGACATGACGAAGGCGAATTCTCTTCGACGATCTTCCTCGGCTGGCTGCTTTCTGCGAGCCAGGCGGGGTGCGCTGATCGCGCGTTTGTCCGGCCAAAGGGGGTGTGGACATTGTCCACATCTTGTCCACGGCCGGCTCTTCGACCCGCCTTTTTATCCCTTCCTCCGGGTTCCGGCTCACTCGTTCATGCAGTTCTCTGTTTCAGGCGACATGACTTTGCGGCTTAGATATTCGGTGTCGGTGGACGTTCCGGGTTCAGCGGGGAACATCTCTGGGGTATCAGAGGCTGTGGCGTCCGGTCCGTCGACAGGGTGAAGGTGTGGGGGATCCGGACTCTCTTCCGGGGGCCATGAGCGGCTGCGCTAACTCTTGCTGATCCACATCAGTCGCCATGGGATCCATGGTGTCGCTCATGATCAGTCCTACCCGCCAGGCAACGCCCGGCGTGACAGGCCAACTGTGGATTCACGGTTATTTAGACAGCACCCGCTTGACAGAGGAGCTACCGACAGTCCCAGGGCAGTGTCTTGAAAGCTGTTGATTTCCAAGACAGCGGTGCGTTGCTTCTGGATACCGGTTAGCGTCAGGTGGCTTCTGCCCGGACGGTGTTGGTGATGCTGCCGACTCCTTCCACGGTCACGGTGATGGTGTCGCCGTCTTTGAGGAACAGTTGGGGGTCTCGGCGGTATCCAACCCCGGCTGGCGTGCCCGTGAGGATAACGTCTCCGGGTTTAAGAGTGGTGAACTCGGAGAGGGTGGCGATGAGGGTGGGGATGCTGAAGATCAGGTGCGAGAGGTCGGATTTTTGTACAACCTCTCCGTTGAGGGTTGTGCTGATACCGGCTTTGCTGATGTCGGTTTCTGCCGGGGTCACAATGCTAGGGCCTAGCGGCGTGGTGTTGTCCCAGATTTTGCCCTGCAACCATTGGTGGGATTTGTTTTGGTAGTCGCGCATGGTGACGTCGTTGGAGACGCAATAGCCAAGGATGTGGTCCATGGCGTCCTGTTCGGTGATGCGGCGGCCCGTTTTGCCGATGATGACGGCGAGTTCACCTTCGAAGTCGGCCTGGGTGGATTCCGGGGGCAGGATGATGTCGTCGGCGGGTCCGATGAGGGTGGATGTGTACTTGGGAAAGAGAACGGGAAAGGTGGCCGTGTTGGCCTCGTCTGCATGGTCTTTGTAGTTCCGGCCTACGCAGAGGATCTTTCCGGCCCGTGGTGACGCAGCGCGCAGGGTGATTTCGGACAGGGGAACCCGTGCTTCGGTCAGGCGGGCGGCACTGACAAGGACGCTTGCGGATGTTTCCGGTCCGACGTCGGTGAGCCCGGCCAACGGGATGAGGTGGTCGCCGTGAACTTCGCCGATGAAATTCTGACCTTCGTATCGGTAGTTTGCGTAGGCCATTCGTGTTCTCTTCCTGATAGGGGTTTCTGATTACGGCAGTGCGCGGTCGTGCCGAAGGGCGTGTTTCTTCACCATTGGCCCCCACGCCGACCCGCGGAGTGCGCGGGCATTAGAGCGCCGGCTGCACCCCGAAGGCTACGGCGAGCTTCATGATCTTTTCGGCGCGGCCCAGGCGGGGCAGGTCGGAGCCGTCGCGGATGACGCGGCCGTTGGCTTCGAAGTCGGCCATGAAGTCCGTGGCCCAGGCGACGTCGGACGGCGTGGGGCTGATGACTTCGTTGATGACGTGGGTCTGGTCGATGGCCAGGCAGAGCTTGCCGGTCATGCCCATCATTACGGTGATGCCGGTCTGCTCGCGCAGGATCGGGTGATTGGTGCCCACGGTGGGGCCGTCGATGGGGCCCGGGAGGTTGCCCACGCGGCTGGCAACAACCAGCTTGGCCCGCGGGTAGGCCATGGCTTCGGCGGTGGCGGCCATGCCGGTGTCGCGGCGGAAATCGCCGGAACCGAAGGCCAGGCGGAACGCGCCCTGGGCCTTGGCGATGTTGTTGGCTTCCTCGATGCCGACGGCGGACTCGACCAGCGCAATCACGGGGGTCCTGCCGTCCATGCGGTGGAAGCTCTCCGTGACCTGGTCCGCGGACTCGGTCTTGGCCAGCATGACGCCGAGCAGGCCCGGGGTGCCGCGCAGCCCGGCGAGGTCCGCAGCCCAGAACGGGCTGGTGGCGTCATTGATCCGGACCCAGGCCCGGCCGCCGGCAGTCAGCCAGTTGACCACGTGCTCGCGGGCGGTGTCCTTCTGCGAGGGGTCCACGGCATCTTCGATGTCCAGGATGATCGAGTCCGCGCGCGACATGGCCGAGACGTCAAAAAGCTCGGGCTTCATTGCGTTCACCAAAAGCCACGAACGGGCAATTTCGGCGGGGATGTTTCGTTCGGGGATGAAGGCCGGGAGCGCGTCACTTAATTCTGGGCTGGAGTAGGAGGTGGCTTCGGTGCTTTGGGGTATGTAAATGGGGTGCGTCATGGGTCTCCGGCTAAGTCAGTTGTGTGATGGTGCTGTGGATGTCATCCGGTAGCAGAGGCCGTCTTCGGCTTCTTCCGGGTCCGCCCACACCTCGATCCCGTGTGCGGCTTCGTACATGGTGCGTGGTTGGGTGGCGTCGCCTGCGATCCAGAGCGCTGTGGAGTCTGCCATGGCATCATCGATGGTTCCGGTGCGGATGATGTGGCCGTGCTGGCGGATCTGGACGGTCGTTCCGATCAGCCGGCGCCAATGGATGTATTGGCGGAGCATGATCCGCTCGCCGTAGGCGGGTGCGTGCCGGTTGCCGGGGTCGGTTGCTCTGGTCATGGAGCGGTCAGGGCCGATGCGACTGCTTTGCCCAGTGTTTCTGTGGTGGCGTTGCCGCCCATGTCGGGTGTGAGCGCTTCGGGTCCGCGGGCAAGGACGGTTTCCATGGCGGTGGTGATGGCGGCTGCGGCTTCGGGTTCTCCCAGGTGTTCGAGCATCATTGCGGCGCACCAGATTTGCCCGATGGGGTTGGCGATGCCTTTGCCGGCGATGTCGGGGGCGGAGCCGTGGACGGGTTCGAAGAGGCTGGGGAATTTGCGTTCGGGGTTGATGTTGCCGCTGGGGGCGATGCCTATGGTTCCGGTGCAGGCCGGTCCGAGGTCGGAGAGGATGTCGCCGAAGAGGTTGCTGGCGACGACGACGTCGAACCAGTCGGGGTGCATGACAAAGTTCGCGGCCAGGATGTCGATGTGGTACTTGTCTACGTTGACGTCGCTGAAGTGTTTGGCCATTTCCTGGACGCGTTCGTCCCAGTAGGGCATGGTGATGGAGATGCCGTTGCTCTTGGTGGCGGAGGTCAGGTGTTTCTTGGGCCGACTCTGGGCGAGGTCGAAGGCGTATTTGAGGATCCGGTCTACGCCGGTGCGGGTCATGACGGTTTCCTGGATGACGGTTTCGCGGTCGTTTCCTTCGAAAATCTTGCCTCCGATGCTGGAGTATTCGCCTTCGGTGTTTTCGCGCACGACGTAGAAGTCGACGTCGCCCGGGTCCCGGCCGGTCAGTGGGCTTGGCACGCCGGGCAGGAGTTTGACGGGGCGGAGGCTGACGTACTGGTCGAAGTGGCGGCGGAACTGTAGGAGGCTGCCCCACAGCGAGATGTGGTCTGGGACGACGTCGGGCCAGCCGACGGCGCCGAAGAAGATGGAATCGAACTGGTCTAGTTCCTCGAACCATTCGTCGGGCAGCATTTTCCCGTGGCGGGTGTAGTAGTCGGCCGAGGCGTAGTCGAATTGTTCGTAGGTGAGGTTGAGGTCGAAGGCTGAGGCTGAGGCGTCCAGGACGCGGAGCCCTTCGGGCACGACTTCGGTGCCGATTCCGTCGCCGGGAATGACTGCGATGCGGTGGTGTTTCGACATGAGGGTCCTTCTTCGTCTGTGTTGGTGTGTGGGGTTAATGGTCGACGGGGTGTGCCGGTTGACGGTTTTCGAGGACGTCGATGACGGCGTGCGCGGCTGCAATGCCGGCCCGTGTCCGGGCTTCGGTCGTTTGTCCGGCGAGGTGGGAGGTGATGAGCAGGTTGTCCAGGCCCCGGAGGGGGCTGTCGCCGGGCAGGGGTTCGCTCTCGAGTACGTCCAGGGCGGCGCCGGCGATGGTGCCGTTGTTAAGTGCCTTGGCCAGGGCTTCTTCGTCCACGAGTGAGCCGCGGGCGGTGTTGATGAGGACTGCGGTGGGTTTCATCGTGTTCAGCCGGGTCCTGTCGATAACCGGGCCTGTGCCCTGGCCTGAGCGGGTGTGCAGGGAGAGGTAGTCAGCGTCGCGGATGACGGTGTCGAGGTCGGCGAACTGGACCGCGGTGTTGTCGGGGTCGGGGTAGGCGGTGCTGACCAGGACGGTCATGCCGAGGGCGACCCCCAGGCTGGCAGTGGCGCGTCCGCTGGGGCCGTAGCCGATGATGCCCAGGGTGGAGCCACGCAGTTCGTGGCCGGCTTCCCGGGGCCAGTGGCCTTTCCGGACGGCGGTGGTGACCTCGCCGAGGTGGCGTGCGGTCATGATGATCAGTCCGATGGTCAGTTCGGCGACGGAGTGGTGGTTTGTTCCTGGCGCGTTGCAGACCCTGATTCCGTGGGCGGCCGCGGCCTGTACGTCTATGGAGTCGTAGCCCACTCCGCTGCGGGCGATGACTTTCAGGGAGGCGGCGCCGGTGAGCATGTCGGCGGTGACCGGTTCGCTGGCGAGGATCGCGCCGGAGATGCCCTCGAACAGCGAGCGGCGTTCCTCCAGGGTCCGTGGCCCCCGGGATGGCGAGTAGACCGGTTCCAGACCGCGTTCGCGCAGGAGCTGGTCAACGGAGTCTCCGGGGTGGAGGTAGTCGGTAGTGATCAGGATGCGGGCGGCCATGGTGCGGGTATTTTCCTCATGTGATGGCGGGGATGTGCTGCAGAAGAGTGTCAGTTTGGGGTTCATGCGGGTCAGGGCCGCCGCGGTGTGCGGCGGCCCTGCCTGATGCGGTGTTAGTGGGCGTCGACCTTGTCTGCTTCCGCGGCGGCCGGTGTCTTTGCTTCGAGTTCGATCTTCTTCGGGCCATGGGCGTGCAGGGCTTTGCGAGCCTGTTCCGGGTCGTAGTCCTTTTCCCATTTGCCGACGACCACGGCTGCCATGACGTTGCCCAGGACGTTGATGAACACCCGGCCTTCGTTCAGGAGCCGGTCGATGCCGACGATGAGGGCGAGAGCGGCGAGCGGGATGCCGCCGACGGAGCTCAGGGTGCTGGCCAGGACGATGAACGCGCCGCCTGCGATACCGGCGGTGCCCTTGCTGGTGAGCATCATGACGCCGACCATGACGAGCTGCTGTTCCCAGGAGAGGTCCATGCCGACGGCCTGAGCCAGGAACACGGAGGCCATGGTCAGGTAGACGGCGGATCCGTCGAGGTTGAAGGAGAACCCGGACGGGATCACGATCCCGACGGTGGACTTGCCGACGCCCATGGCTTCGAGCTTCTTGATCAGCTGCGGCAGGACCGCTTCGCTGGAGCAGGTGCTCAGGGCAATCAGCAGCTCTGCCTTGAAGTAGCGCATCACCGTGAAGATGTTCAGCCCGCAGGTCTGGGCGATAATGCCCAGAACCACGAGGACGTAGAGGATGCAGGTCGCGGTGAACAGCAGGACGAGGTATCCGAGCTGCTGCAGGCTTTGGGTGCCGTAGTTGGCCACCACGGCTGCCAGTGCACCGAACGTGCCGATGGGGGCGAGGCGCATGACCCAGCTGACGATCTTGAAGATCACGGTGGAGAGTGCCTGGATGCCCTTGGTGAGGAACGCGCCGGCTTCGCCGGAGACGTTCATGGCGGCACCGAAGATGATGGAGACCATCAGTGCGGCGATGATGGTGTGGCCGGTCAGGGCACCGAACAGTGATTCGGGGATGATGTTGCTGACGAACTCGAGACCGTCGAAGCCTTTGTTGGCGGCTGCGGGAACCTTGCTGGAGTCCAGCTGTGATGGGTCAATGTTCATGCCTTCGCCGGGGCGGAAGACGTTGGCGACGACCAATCCGATCAGCATCGACACCAGCGACAGGGCTAGGAAGTAGCCCAGTGCCTTCACTCCGATCCGGCCGGCTTTGCGGAGGCTGTCCATCGAGGCAATGCCCAGGGACACCACGCAGAACACCACAGGGATGACGATCATCTTCACCAGGGCGATGAACCAGTCGCTGAGCGGGGTGAGCTGTTTACCGACGGACGGAAGAAGCAGCCCGACGGCGATGCCCAGGACGGCGCCCAGGACAACTTGGAACCAGAGTTCGCGGATCAGCCGGCCGAACCGGGACCGCTGCTTGGTTGGTGCGGAATGTTGCGGGTTCTGCATGGTGTGGGACGACATCTTGGGTGCTCCTTTGCACGACAGACAGAGAAAAAGGGGAGGAGGTGCGGCCCCGGGCAGTGATGCTGCCCGGGACCGTGGCACTACCGCAGTGGTTAGTTGTGCAGTGCGCGCAGGACCTTGTAGAACTCGGCCTTGCCTTCGAGCCCGATGCCCGGCAGGTCGCCCGGGGCCACGCGGCTGTTGACGATGACAGCGTCGTCGGTGAAACCGCCGGTGGGCTGGAACTCGCCCGGGTAGGACTCGTTGCCGCCAAGCTTCAGTGCTGCTGCGATGTGCAGGGAGAACTGGTGTCCGCCGTGCGGGATGCAGCGGCGTGAGGACCAGCCGTGCTGGGCGAGCATGTCCTGGATCCGGCGGTATTCGGTCAGGCCGTAGCTAAGGGCCGGGTCGACCTGGATGAAGTCGCGGTCCGGGCGCATCCCGCCATAGCGAACCAGATTCCGTGCGTCCTGGAGGGAGAACAGGTTCTCTCCGGTTGCGATCGGGTTTCTGTAGTGCTCGGAGAGGGTGGCGTTCAGGGCGTAGTCCAGCGGGTCGCCGACTTCCTCGTACCAGAACAGCCCGTACTGGTCGATGGCTTTGCCGTATTCCAGCGCGGTCTCAAGGTCGAACTTGCCGTTGACGTCCACCATCAGGCGGGAAGCGTCGCCGTCGAGGACCTCGATCACGGCTTCGATGCGGCGGAGGTCTTCGGCGAGGTCGGCGCCGCCGATCTTCATTTTGACCACGTTGTAGCCCTTGGCGAGGAAGCCGCGCATTTCGTCCTGCAGGTCCTCGAGGCTCTTGCCGGGAGCGTAGTAGCCGCCGGCTGCGTAGACGAAGACATCCTTGTCCGGGTTGCCGTCACCGTAGTGATCCGAGATCCACCGGTAGAGCGGGACGCCGGCGATCTTGGCGGCGAGGTCGTGCAGGGCCATGTCTGCGACGCCGACGGCGACTGAGCGTTCGCCGTGTCCGCCGGGCTTCTCGTTGGACATCATCAGGTCCCAGGCCTTCTCCGGGGAGAGCTGGCCGTCCTCATCCAGAAGGTCCTCGGACGGGGCATCCATGATGCGCGGAAGGATGCGGTCCTTCAGGATGCCTGTCGCGTTGTAGCGGCCGTTGGAGTTGAAGCCATAGCCAACCAGGGGCTTTCCGTCGACGAACACATCGGAGACGAGCGCGATGATCGTGCAGTCCATCTTGGTGAAGTCAATGAACGCGTTCCGGATTGAGGAACTGATGGGGATGGTGCCGACGTGGGCGGAAACGATTTTCATCTTTGAATCTCTCCTGGGTAGGTATCTTATTTCTTATAAGATTCGGATCAAAAGCTAACCCGAGGTGACGAGGGGCACAAGCCCTTCTAGCAAATATCTTATAAGACCTTGGGATCAAGGTTAGCCCGGGGGTGACGGGGAGCACAAGTCTTCTGTGGGAATTTCTTATAAGATGTCCCGAAGGCAGTAGACTGTGAACAACGGGGCGCCGCCTCGGTGAGAGATTCGGAGCAACAGATGAGCACCACGAACGTCTTTTCCAGCAAGGGCAGTCTGGCGTATAACGAACTCCGCCAGCTGATCCTCTCCGGCGGCCTGGCCCCGGGCTCGCGTGTCTCGCAGTACGAACTGGCCGACAACATGCACATGAGCATTACCCCCCTGCGGGAGGCGATCCGCCGGCTCTCAAGCGAGGGCCTAATCATCATGGACACCCACCGGGATTCCCGTGTGGCTGACGTGAGTGCTTCGGAGGCTCGTGAGCTGCTGGAGGTCCGTCTCTCTCTGGAGCCGTCGGCAACTGAACTGGCAGCCTCCCGCCGGACTGACGCCGATATCACCGCAATGCGCTCAGCAGCCGAGAAGCTCCTGCCTGTCACCCGGGTCTGGGGCGAGGACGCGATCACGGTGCACCGGGAATTCCACCGGGCCGTCTACGCTGCCTCGCACAACGACGTCATGATCAAGCTCCTCGATGACCTGTGGGACAAGTCCGACCGCTACCGCCGCCTTGGCCTGGAACTTCCCTCGGGCGATGAGCCCCGGACCATCGACCTTAACCAGCATCACCAGATACTTGAGCTCGTCGTTGCCGGGGACGGCGCCGGCGCCGCCGAACTCGCCCGGACCCACATCGCCAACAGCCTCACAGCCTCAGTAACCGGAGCCTTGGAGGAACGCGAGAACGTCCAGTCAGTAAACCTGGAGAAGACCGCCTAGTACCCGGTGACGGCTTTCCTCCGGCCCTCAGCAACCGGCCGCTGCCGACGGCCCATCGGCTGACTCAATGCGAAGCACCCCCACAATGCTTTCTGGCATACGGCCAAGTTCGACCGGTCCGCAGTTCGGTGGCTGATGAGGTGAAGTAGACGCGGCACCACCGGCATTGATCTCCTCGAGAAGGTACCAAACGATGTCTCGCTCGACGCCACCGCCCGGTTGATTGACTCCTATCTCATCAGGCGCCAGCCACCGGGTCTGCGCGCTTGCCGTTTTGGCGGATTCCTGGCCCCGTCATGTGCCTCGTCGCTCGGTGAATGAGATGACTGAAGAGGAATGTGGCGGTGGCTACGGGGGTCCGTGATAATGGCGAAAGGGCCGGACGACCGTCCTGCTCTTTTGTGGCGTCCCGTCGTTCTCGGATTCTGAAGCCGCTCTTGCAGCTGAGCAAAAAAGACTCTAAACCAACGAAATTTGAGTGTGGACAATGTCCACACTTTGGGCTTCGGATCGGGTCGTACTGGTGGCGGAGTGGGCCGGATTGCGGAGGTTTTCGGGAGAGTGCCGGATTCTCAAGGGCTGGAATGCAGTTTGAGTCCCACCTCGGGCACGCATGACCCCTCGTCAGAGGGGTTTTTGCTTTAATGTGTGGACATTGACTCTCCGCGGGTCCCTCTGACGCTGTCCGCGGTTTGTGCTTGGCGCCGCGGTGGCCTGTTCGGTTGTGTGGGTGGCGGGTTCAGGGTCCTTGCTGGCGGGCCCTCTGCTTGCTGGGATGTGGGGTATGTGCCGTCCTATGAGTATGTCAACCTGATCCAGGACCACCTGCCGTTCCGTTGCAGGAAGCCTTACCGGGACGTTCTGTTCGAGCCCCGCTGTCCTCTAGCGGAATCACTCCAGTAATGCTTTCGTTGGTTTACACAGCTTCAGGGCGGGAGTCATATGAAACGTCATCTGGATTCTAAGAATGTTCGCCAGCTCCTAGCTGTCTCACTCGCGGTAGTTGCTTCCTTGGTTCTATTAGTGGTTCCCATGTACACCCAGGTAAATTTAACGCCTGGTGGGCCACAGCAGGTTAGCCATTCGACCCTGCTTGAAACAAATGGGCCATCCATCTTCGTGCCATTACTCATCCCCGTCGCCCTGACCGCGCTACCTCTCCTGATACCTGGACGCGCGCGGACTCCAGTGTCGGTCGCCACTACTGTCGCTCTTGTTGTCTTCGTAGTCATCGGCTCCGCAGGCATCGGCTGGTTCTACGTCCCAGCTCTGGCCGCCGCAGTAGCAGCCGTTGTTTTCTCGATGGAAAACCACCCAAGACTTCAAGCCCGCCCTAACTGATCGCCCCAGAGGATTCTGCAGGTCACAGGCGGAACCCTGAGCGGGACGAAAACTGGTCATTCAACGAGTGGGGCTAATGGTTGCCAGGAATTGGTCGCGCAGAGCGATAGCGACTTTTACCGGGCATCTGACCGGTCGTGATCGCACGCGACCAGTTCAGCGCCCATCACGCAACTTTGATCTAAGTTCTTCTGCGTAGGAAGCGATGGCCTGACGCTGGTCTCGGATGAATCTTTTGGCCCGCTCGTTTGCGCGACCGTAGAACTCCCATAGAACCTGTCCGGTTAACCTCACGGTCACGGGGCCTTCTGCGGCACTGTAATCCGGCAGCCGTCGTGGGCGCGGTCAGGCCGGCAAAGGGCAACCGAGCGATATGGTTGCCCTTCAAATAGAGCCGTTGCGACGATCGTTGGAAACCGCCCTGTGCACATTGTGCACGCCTTTGTGCACGGGCGCTTTTGTGTGATGTCTCGGGACATGGGTGACGGTTTTGTGTCAGGACATGGGTGACATTTCTTCTTTCAGGACATTGGTGACGGTTGTGGGTTGTTTGACCGTGCGTCCTGGAGGCTTGCCGTTTCCAACTGTTTTGGTTCCGGCCGATGGACGGGGGTAGGACGTGATGTGGGTGCCCTGGTCATCGAAGAACTGGATTGTCTCGGTGTCCCAGAGCGCGTGGATGCACTGCCGGGCGTAGGGTCTGCCGATCATGTAGACCACGCTGTTGATCGTGACTCTGCCGTTGGGGTAGGCGATGCGGGTGGCCTGGCCGCCGCCGCGGGTCCCGTCGTGCGTGAGGGCCGGGACAGGTTTCGGGTGTGGTGGCTCGGCGACCGGTGTGGCGTCCCATGCTTGTTGCGGGGTGATCCGCCCGGGCAAACCCTGGTGCGGGCGTTCGGTGTTATAAAGCTGATCGAACGCGTCGACGTGCTCCTGAAGCTGTTCAAGGGTCCCGGCGAGGGGTTGTTTGTCCAGGAACCGGAACAGGGTCCGGTGGAAGCGTTCGTTCTTGCCCTGTGTGGTCGGTTTGTAAGGTTTGCCGGTGATCGCCTCGATCCCAAGGGAGGTGACGTACGTGAGGAGCTGGCCTTGGCGGCCCCGCCGTGAAGGGTTCAACGCGGCCCCGTTGTCCGTGAGCAGTTTCTGGGGTACCCCGTGCGTGGTGATGCCCTTCTTCACTACCGTGATCGCGGCTTCGGATGTTTCCCCGGCGGCAACGTGGGAGGCGACCGCGAAGCGGGAGTGGTCATCGATGAGTTGGAAGATCACGCATTTACGGCCGCCGGTGAGGACGTACTCGGTCGCATCCAACTGCCACAGACAGTTCGGGGCCGGGTAAACGAATCGGCGGTATGCGGCCCGGGGCTTCTTCCGCGGCTCCAGCCTCGCGACACCGCTTTGACGGAAGATTCTGGCCAGCGACGCAACCGAGGGCACCGGTTCCAGGCCCATGGATTTCATCTTCTCGAACACGCTGATCGGCCCGTGGTCCAGGCCCGAGCGCTCCAATGCCGCCCGCACCCGCAGTGCCTGCTCCTTGGCCTCGTCACTGATCCTGGACGGGCTCGTGCGCGGCCGGCGGGACCGCGGTTCCAACGCCGCAGCCGGGCCCTCGGCCCGGGCTCGGCCCAGCAACACGTAAAACGTCTTACGGGAGATGCCATGCTCGGCACAGAACGATGTCACGGCACCACGCGGCGGATCTTCCGGCCACTGCGAGATCGCTAAACGGACACGAGGATCAACAGGCTCAACTCCACTCATCCACCAATCAGATCGGCAGAAGTGTCACCACCAAGAACCCCTGAACTGTCACGGTTGACCTGAAACAAAACTGTCACCCATGTCCCGAGACATAACACTTGGGACTGGGTCGTGCTAGCGCCGGACGGGGGCCGTTTTTGTTGGTGGCCGTTGCTGTGGTCGGCTGCCTCCTTGCTTCCCCGGCCGGCGGTTTTGTCTTTGTGTCACCTGTTCATGGACGTGACTGGCTGAGGCAACATAACCAAAGACAAATCGGGTGGGAGATTCTTTCCTGCGTCGTTGGTTGTTTCGTTGCTACCCGTTCATGGATACCTTCGGCGCGGAGTACATGACGCTGCGGATTTTAAGCGTGATGTCCCGCGCTGTTATGGGCGTTTGGGCAGTGAATTCCCGGTGACAGTTGATGTCTCCCATGGCCCAAACCTTCGGAATAGGGGGTAGTCGGCCGGGGCTGGGCTCCTAGGAAAATCGCCAGCGGAGCTCGTGCTCAGGAATGACGAGCTCCGTCGCTACCTTAAGATCCATGCCATCAACTTGTCACAGCCTGCGAAGCCTTAGCCGTAATTACCTTAAAACAGCGGCCAGGGCACCGCAGACATTTCCCCGCTCGGAGCCGGAAACCGCCCTGCCAGGCGCAACCGGGCGCAGCGCGAAGCCAGCGATGCGATTTCTTCGGCGCTGAGCAAGTCCGCCAGGTCCCGGCCCAGCCCACCGTGCAGTCCTTCGCTGACACGGTCTATGCCGTCGCGTTCCTCGGCGGTCAGAGCGTCTCCCAGCCATCCCCACAGCACCGTGCGCAGCTTGTGGTCACGGTGAAAGGTGAGCCCATGGTCCACGCCGTGCCGGTGTCCGTCCGTCATTGCCAGAATGTGGTCGCCTTTGCGGTCGGCGTTGTTCACGACGACGTCGAACACCGCCATGCGTCTGAGCACCGGAGAGTCCTCGTGTATGAGGGCGACCATCCGTCCGTTCTCATCCTGACCCTCGAGGACGTGTTTCCAACCGGTCTCCGGTACGTCGTCCGACGCAACGAGGTCCACCGCGTTTTGGTCGGGGTCTGTCTCCTGCCACAGCTGCACCATCCCTGCGCCGAACGGACCATCGCGCAGCCAGGTGCGTGGCACCACGTTCCAGCCGAGGACCTCCGAAACCAGATAGGCGGCAACCTCCCGGTGGGCAAGGAAGCCGTCGGGAAAATCCCACAGCGGTTTCTCCCCGGCTATCGGCTTATAGACGACTGTCGTGTCGCCGATGCTGCCCAGAAATGTAGCGTTCGACGCCGTGGTGATGCGCCCAGTGAGCGTCAGCTCGGCCGTGAACAGGTCGGGCGCCGGCATCAGACCTCGGGCAGAGTGCAGACGTGCCCGTCGGCGTCTACGGGGTAACCGCAGAGCGGGCACGCGGGACGCCCGGCGCCCACAACCTCACGCGTGCGCTTAGCAAATGCGCGGGCGGTGCCAACCGGCATCCGCACCAGCAGCATTTCGGGCACGTCAGCGTCGTCTTCATCAAGCGATTCGTCGTTGTTATCAGTGTCGACATCGGTGATCGGGTAGGCCTCTATCACGACCTGCGCCGTCGTCGGGTCCCAACCTAAACTCATGGCGCCAGTCCGAAACTGCTCCTGAACGGCCTCGAGCTGGTCATTGTCAACCAACTCAATGGGAGTACTGGTGGGAACGCTGTGGGGGTTGCCCTCGACGGTGAGAAGCTGGTCGAGAATTTCGTCGATCTTCTCCGCGAGCAGAGCCGAATGCTGCTTCTCCAGGGCAATACTCACGATCTGCGTCCCTGCCCGCACCTGCAGGTAGAACGTGCGCGCCCCCGGAAGGCCAATGGTGCCAACGACGACCCGATCAGGCCAGGCAAACTCGTGAACAAGTGTAGGCATGTCAGTATTCTAGGCATATGAGGTTCATGGCGCCTTTTGCCCTGCACCGCCGCCCACCGGCGCATCGCCAGACTGGATGCCGTTCGACAGCCACGACAAATCTCCCGCGTCGGTGTTGGTCGCGTAAACGCTCGGCCGACTAGCGCCGTAGCGCACGATCGATACGGAGGCGGGGCCCACGTTAATCCGCTGGAACAGGTCTAGGTGCATGCCGAGCGCGTCGGCGAGGATTGACTTGATGATGTCACCGTGACTCACCGCCACCCACACGGCCCCTGGCCCGTACTCGGCTTCGAAGGCTGCATCGTGACGTCGAATCGCTGCCACCGACCGAGCCTGCATCGCGGCCATGGATTCACCGCCGGGAAAGACGACGGCGGACGGTTGCGACTGGACAACCGGCCACAAATCTTCGGTCGCGAGATCACTGAGCGTGCGGCCCTGCCACTGGCCGTAATCGCACTCGGTGAGATCGAGATCGACCGGCGCATACGGCGAGCCAGCCTGGCGATCGAGGATGAGCCGGGCGGTCTGCTGACAACGCTCAAGAGGGCTCGACACCACCCCGACTACTGGCACGGCCGCGAGCCGGTCTCCGGTCAGAGCCGCCTGGTCGCGCCCGATCTGGTCCAGGCTGACGCCTGCGGCCCGACCCGCCAGCACTCCAGTGGCATTGGCTGTGGTGCGGCCGTGCCGCACGAGAATAACTGTCGCCATCCACCCAGCCTAACCACCCGCTCGACGGCGGTGTGAACCGAACCGGGTCGCGCGTCGAAGTCGACCCCCTCCTGGACGACGTCCTGTACCCGCTCCGCGTCGGATCCGCCGACGTTGTTGCCACCATTGTCGCGTCGCTCAAGGGCGCCCCCTCGAGCATCGCTGGCCCGAGGGATTCCCGCAATGATGGCCGGTCGATGGTTACCATCGGGTATGCGCAAGCTACTACGCGGACGAAAACAGCGACATTCCAACAAAACTGGCTGACGCGCCGCGGTAACTGCCGCAAGCCAGGCGCAATCCCGCTGGAAGGAGGAAGGTGTCGTTCTTTCAGCTTTCGCTGATCGCCGCGGTCGCGCTACTCGGACCGCTGCTGGCACTTCCCCGGAAATGGCATCTGCCCGTGGTGCTAGGGCAGTTACTGGCAGGTATCGCCATCGGGCGCACGGGGTTGGGTCTGGTCGACTCCTCGGACCCCACGTTCACCTTTGTGGCCGACGTAGGGTTCGCCCTCGTTATGTTCGTGGCCGGGACACATGTCCCAGTGCGGGACGAAGCCATCCGCCCGGCACTGGGCGCGGGCGCGCTGCGTGCCGGCATCGCCGCAGTGTTGGCGGCCGTCGTCGGTATCGTCACTGCCTTTGCGTTCGGCACCGGACATGCTCCCCTTTACATTGTTCTGCTCGCTTCCTCGTCGGCAGCCCTGGTCCTGCCGATCGTCGATTCGTTGCGGCTGAGGGGACCAAAGGTCCTGACGACGACGGCGCAAGTGGCGGTAGCGGACATCGCCTGCATTGTGGCGCTTCCGCTTGCTGTCGACCCACCCAACGCGCCGAGGGCCGCCGTTGGGGCAGCCGTCGTCGCGGCGTGCGCGGCGGTTTTGTTCTTTGTACTTCGCTGGCTGGAGCGCAGCGGCACGCGCGGACGGGTGCATGACCTGTCCGAGGATCGGAAGTTCGCCCTGGAGCTGAGGATCCAACTTGCTGTGCTCTTCGCGCTCTCCGGGCTTGCGGTGGCCGGCCACGTGTCCATCATGCTGGCCGGGTTCTCCTTCGGCCTGGTGGTTGCAGCGGTGGGCGAACCCAGGCGACTGGCTCATCAACTGTTCGCCGTCAGCGACGGCTTTCTAGGGCCGGTGTTCTTCGTCTGGCTGGGCGCATCGCTCGATCTGCGCACCCTTGCGATAAGCCCGAAAATGTTTCTCCTCGGTATTTGCCTGGGACTGGGAACCTTGCTGGTCCATGGAAGCCTTCGGCTACTCGGCCAGCCTCTGCCGCTGGCTATGCTTGCAGCGTCCCAGTTAGGAGTGCCGGTTGCCGCTGCCACAATCGGCTCCCAATTGCATTTGTTGGAACCGGGGGAGGCCGCGGCCATGATTCTCGGAGCCCTCATCACCATCGCGGCGAGCACCGCCGCCGGCTCACGGGCCGCCCGCACGTTTACGCAGGCCGCCTCCGCGCCGGAGGGTAACCCGTCCGGGGGCGGCCCGACCTTGGCTGCGTAGTTGGACAGGCTGCAGGCAACTTCCGACAGTCTCCGAGTTCCATGCTGTGGCCGGACCGTTCGGTAGCCCCCACCCAGGAGGGGCACGTTCCCGTTGTAAGCGGAGACGGCTCAGGTGAATGTGGGGCGATCAGGGCCTGAAAGGCTGACAGGACCTTGGAACGCCATGAAAAAGAAGAACCGCAGAGTTCCATCATTACTTGTTCACACCCGAACCCTTCGTCCTCAATGTGGGTGATGCTGTTTCCGGTGACCTGCAAAGCCTGACCCGGTTTGATGTGTGTGATCATATGGTTCCCTTTGCTGCTCTGGTCGGCGATGGGTTCACGCGGTCTTGGTGATGCGGTAGAGGACCACCTGGTCGGGGTGGATCCGTGGGGAGGCCACGCCGACCTTCGCCAGGACGCTGCCTGGGAGGCTGGCTCCGGGAAATGTCACGTCATCCCGGGTGGCTCCGCGCAGGGAAGTGCGTTCGATCGCCTGGCCGCCGGCTGTTGGCGTACCCCACCATTCGGGCGGCAGGAGCCCGGCGGGCGTGGTCCCTGGGAAGACGGGTTCCACCAGGTACGTTGCGTCCGGGGCGAGTCCGCGGAGTTTCAGGCGTCCGGCAGGATCCGGGTACAGGCCGTCGAGCGCGGCTACCGCGAAGATCGCCCGGGAACGGTCCCTGCTGACGACACCGTGAACCAAAACGTTCGAGTCGGGGCCGTCCATTCGGACGACGTCGCCGGTGAGCAGCTGGCCGCGTTCCTGTTTGTAGAAGTCGATCCATCGGCGCAGGCCTGATAGCTCCTCGGGTGAGGCCTGGGCAAGGTCCCACTCGACGCCGAGATGTCCGAAGATCGCGGTGCCTGCCCGGAATGCCAGGTCGTGCTGGCGGCCGGTGGTGTGGGAGCGCCCTGATGCGATGTGGGAGCCCATGTACTCCGGCGGCAGCAGCTGCGCGGTCCAGCGCAGCATGGTCTGCCGGTCGTGGGGATCGATGTTGTCCGACACCCAGACCCGGTCCGTGTGTTCCAGGACGCCCAGGTCGACGCGGGCGCCGCCCGATGAGCAGGATTCGATTTCCAGCCCCGGATGCAGGGACCGGATTTCCTGCAGCAGGGCGTAGAACGCCAGGGTCTGGTCGTGAACGCCCGGGCGGCCTTCGTGGAGCTGGTTGCCTGCTTCGATGAGGTCGCGGTTGTGGTCCCATTTGATGTAGTCGACCGGGTACTCCGCGAGGATGGCGAGGATCTGCTTCTTGACGTGTTCGTAGGCTTCGGGGATGCCGAGGTTGAGGACCTGCTGGTGGCGTGACTCCACGGGCCATTCGGTGCGGGCGGCCATGATCCATTCCGGGTGTGCTCGGGCGACGTCGCTGTCGGGGTTGACCATTTCCGGTTCGAACCACAGGCCGAACTGCATCCCGAGATCGTGGACGGATTTCACCAGAGGATGGAGCCCGGTGGGCCACACGTCGGGGGAGACCACCCAGTCGCCCAGCCCCGACGTGTCGTCGCGGCGTGAACCGAACCACCCGTCGTCGAGCACGTACCGTTCGACGCCGACGGCGGCGGCACGCTCGGCCAGGTCGATGAGTTTGTCCGCGTCGTGCCCGAAGTACACTGCCTCCCAAACGTTGAGGCTAACCGGTCGATCAGCTGAGACCCGCGGCGTATGGCTGCGCACGTGGGTATGGAAGCGGTGTGCGACCTCGTCGAGTCCCGCCCCGTAGGAGGCGTAGATCCAGGGGCTCATGTAGCTGTGGTCGCGGCCCAGCCGGATTTCGCCTGGCAGGAGCAGCTCCCCGCCGCCGAGCAATTGCTCGCCGGTGAAGACGCGTTCTGCATAGTGCTGGTGATTTCCGCTCCAGGCTGTGTGGACGGCCCAGACGTCGCCATGGCCGAATCCGAATCCGGGCGTTCCTGCGTGCAGGATGAACGCACTGTCGGCCCCCGTGCGGCCTTTGCGGTTCTCGCGCACGTGGGTGCCGGTACGCAGCGTGCCGCGCTGGGGGATCCGTTCATAGTTGTGGTTGCCGGCGAAGTCCAGCAGTTCCGTGGCCTCTGCGGGAATCGGGTAGGACAGGGCGAGGTCTTCGAGCGTGTACTTTTCGTCGCACAGGTTGGTCAGTTCTGCCCGGCTGCGCAGCAGCCCGCCCGGGAGCAGCTCCAGCGTCAGGTCGAGGCGCAGCCGTCCGGCGTCATCGAGGGCACTGACTTCGAGAAGACCGGCCCCGGAGGAGGTGAATCCTGTGACCGGGGTGCCGTTCAGTGCCACGGTTTGGGTGCGGAACTTGGGTGACCAGCCAGCGCCGTCGAAGGAGCCCCTTAACCCGGGGCGGCCTGTCCAGCCGCTGTGGTGCCCGGGCAGCAGGCCGGGCCGGGGCGGCAGGTCGACGGTGTTGGAACCGGCCACCGGGACGCTTGCTCCAAGCAGGGCACGGGCCTGATCGGCAGTCAAAGCCGGTAGCGCAGGGCCCCAGTGGACGATGGCGGGAAGCTGGCCGGCCGTGGCGTCTATCAGCACGGTCACTCCGGCGGCGGTCAGCTGCAGGAGCGCGCCCTGGTTATCGGTTGGCATGGAACTCCTCATGCATTGGGTGGTCGGGGCCGTCACGGGTTAAACGGGTTTGGCGGTGTTGGTTTGTTGTGTCGGCGTCGTGGTCAGGCCGCCGCGCTCCTGATCCCAGTGGAGCGGAAGTGGGTCCGAGATGACGCCGTCGAAGGAACCGTCGCTGTTGGCGTCGTGGCAGGCCATCATCATCAGTTGGCCGGCACGGTTCCGTATGACGCGCCCGCTGTAGAGCGGCGCAGTGGTGACGATCGCCGCTGATGCGACGTCGTAGGGTCCGCTGGTTTGGTCCGTTTCCAGGCTCCAGATCCCCCCGCCGCCGAATCCTTCTGCCTTCTTGGCCGCGAGCGTGTCCACTCCGCAGGAGAACAACAGGACGGCCCTGTCGTCCATGACGGTGGTCTGGGGCACTTCGAGGTGTCCGAAGCCGGCACCGGGCCGGCTCAGGGGCGGCCTCACCTCCCAGGTCTCCAGATCCGGCGAGACGGCGTGGCCGATGACGCCGCGGTTGTCGACGTCGCCGTGGTTTGCCCTGGCTGTGATCAGCATGTGCCAGCCGTCGCCAGCCGGATCGGCAAACACCCAGGGGTCCCGCCAGGCTTCTTCCGGCCAGGTCGAATCACCGTATTTTTCGTACCAGCGTGCGTCGGCTTCGATCACGGCGGCGGGGTGCTTGGTCCAGGTGCGGAGGTCCGGGGAGGTTGCGACGCCGATGGCTTCGATGTTGTGTGTTTCGTAGAACCGGGCTCCGGTGTAGAACATCCGCCAGATGCCGTCCGGGCCTTGGACGACGCTACCGGTCCAGGTTGAGGTTGCGTCAAAGGCATCCGGGTCATCGGGCTGCAGGACGACGCCGTGCGAGACCCAGTGGGTCAGGTCCTGTGAGGTGGCGTGGCCGATCCGGGCGTTGCGGTGCCGGAGAGCAGGATCGCCCAGGCTCTTGGGAGCGTGGAGATAGTACATGTGGAAGTTGCCGCCGTCGTCGGCAAGCCAGAAGTCCCACACCCATGAGTCCTTAAGACTGAAAACCAAGTGAATTCACCTTTTCTGTTGGTGGCCGCCCGGGCGGGGCCGCTTGGGAGGAAGTGTTAGCCCTTGACTGCGGAGCTGCTGATGCTGGCGACGAACCAGCGCTGGAAGACCAGGAAGACGGCCAGGACCGGGACGATGAACATCGTTCCGAAGGCAAGCACCTGGCCCCACTCCGGTGGCTGCTGGTTTTGGAAGATGCTGATCGCCAGTGGCAGCGGCCGGACGGTTGGATCCGAGACCATCAGGACCGGCCAGAGGTAGGATCCCCACTGCGCCAGGAAGGTCAGGATGGCGACGGTGGCAAACGCCGGTTTCGTAATGGGCACCACGACCTGGAAGAACGTCCGGAATGGCCCGGCACCGTCAAGACGTGCTGCCTCCTCGATTTCGCCCGGAACGTCGAGGAAGAAGGTGTAGAACAGGAAGATCGAGAACGCGTTGGCAATGAACGGAATCGCCTGGATGAAGATGGTGTCCCGCTGCCCGGAGAACATGAAGTACAAAGGCAGGGCGACCGCTTCGAACGGGATGATCGTCAGGACAATCACCAGCAGGAAGATGATCTTCTTCCCGCGCCATTGCATCCTGGCGAAGGAGTAGGCGGCCATGGAATTCACGACAAGGCTGCCTGCAACGACCGCGGTGGTGACAAGGATGGAGACGGCCGCGAACTGTCCGAAGTACCCGGTGGCCTCTGAACCGAGGTGTTCGAAGACGCCTGTGTAGTTGTCGAGGGACAAGTTCGTTGGGACAAAGCCGCTGATCCCGCTGAGTACCTCGGCAGAGGGGCGGAAGCTTCCCACGATGAGGTAGTAGACGGGCAGGAAGAAGAACAGCGAAACAACTGTCAATATCAGGTAGTGGAGTGCGGTCTGCCAACGGCGTGTGCGTTTCATGCTCCCGCCCCGCCGCCCTGGCTTCACGGTCTTGGACATCGCCATCAGACGCCTCCTCGCTGGCGCGCAACTGCGCGTTGAATGATTGCGATCACGGTGATGATCAGCATGAAGATGACTGTCATGGCGGCAGCCTGCCCCACGTTGTTGTTGTCGAATCCGGTGTTGATGATTTGGGTCATCACGGTCTCGGTCGAACCGCGGTCGACGCTGCCGGACCGGCTCAGGAGATAGACCTGGTCGAAGAGTCGGAAGGAGAAGATCGTGGTGATGAGGGCGACGAAGATCAGGGTATTTCTGATGCCGGGAACCGTCACGTTAAGGAATTGCGCCCATTTGTTGGCGCGGTCCAGCGATGCCGCCTCGTAGAGTTCGGTCGGTACGCTTTGCAGCGCGGCGAGGACGATGATCATCTGGAAGCTGACGCTTTGCCAGATCGACATGACAATGATTGATCCGAGCGCGGTGGTGGGATCGCCGAGCCAGTCGTGGCTGGTTAGGCCACCGCCGCTGAAGAAGCCCAGGATCGCGTTGAGGAGTCCCTGATCGCCCCGGGAGTAGATGAGGCGCCAGATCACGGCCGTCAGGGCCAGCGGGAATACCAGGGGCATGAAGATGAAGGTTCGGAAGACCACCATGCCGCGCAGTTTGCGGTTGACGAGGACCGCCAGGGCCAGGGCGAGTACGGTCTGCACGGGCACGACAATGACGGCGAAGGTGAAGTTGTTCAGCAGTGCGTGGCCAAAGGCTGCTGCCAGGTCCGGATCGGTGAACAAGCGGGTGTACTGTTCGAATCCGACGAAGCGTGCCGGACGCGGGCTGTTGAGCTGGACGCGGTAGAAGGACAGCACGAGGGCGAGCACGAACGGTGCGACCAGGAAGATTGCGAGTCCGAGCAGGGCGGGGCTGGCGAAGAGCGGGCCCGCGAACCGGTGTCCGGAAAGGCCGGCGGACGGCCGTCGCTTTACCGGCGCCGCGGGGGCCTGGATCTGTTGCGTTTGAGTGGTCATAATGGAGGCTTTCGCTGGGAGCGATTCCGGGGGTCCGGCCAGCCGCGGTGGTTGCGGCGGCCGGACGACTGCCGGAGGTCTATTTCTTATATCCGTCGTTGTCGGCGAAGTTCTGGTCGATGGCGCGGGCGGCCGCGCTCAGGGCTTCCTTGGCGTCCTTGCCTGCGTAGATGGCGGCCTCGGCTTTGCCCACCTGGTCCGTGACGACGGGGTAGCCCGCGGTCACCGGCCGGGTGACGCTAACGCAGGTGTCGCTGATCTGGTCCTCCGGGCCGCAGGCCTTGCTCAGCTGATCGCCCAGGAGCTGCAGCTGCTTGCCGGGTCCGTAGAGGGCGGATGCCGCTAGTGCCGTCTTCGTAGCGGGAGGGGCACCGTTGGCGTCGGTGTAAGTGCGGACGCTTTCGTCCGTCATCAGGAAGTCCAGGAACTTTCCGGCCGCGGCGCCGTTCTTCGACCCGGCGCCCATGCCCCAGGCAAAGGTTCCGGATGCGGTTTTGGTGCCCTTGCCGAAGTTCGGCAGTGGGATTGAGACCAGGTCATTACCCAGGGCCTTGTACGTCGGGTAGGTCCAGTGTCCGACCCAGCTGAGGGCGACGCGTCCGCTCGTGAATGCCAGCCCGTCTGCGTTCGGATCGGTGTATTTCTTCCAGCTGGCGAACTTTGTCAGCGACTTCACGTTGGCGTCTGAGTCCAGCGCTCCGGATGCCCTATTGTCTTTGAGCACGGTGCCGCCCCCGGACCAGATGACGGGCCCGGCCGAGCAGCAGGTTCCCCATTCGCCGGCAAAGCCGTACTGTTCCGAAAGATCCAGCGGTTTGCCTCCCGGGACCACTGCGGTGAGTTTGTCCAGGGCGCCCGTGAATTCGTCAGCTGTCCAGGCCTTCTCCGGGGTGGTCGGGTAGGCTACACCTGCGGTGTCCAGGAGTCTCTTGTTGCCCCACAATGCGAGGCCGGCGTTCATCATGCCTACTCCATATACGGCATCATCGACGGTGTTCTGTGCCGTGATGGAGTCCGTCTGGTTCGACAGGGTCGCGTCGGATACGGAGCCTTTAAGTGGGGCCATCTTGCCGTTGTAGACGAAGCTGGCCAGAGTGGGCCCGTCGAAGTCCAGAACATCGGGCAGGTCACCCGGCGCCGCAGAGTTCACGGCCTTGGTGTATTGGTCGGAGGGGAAGAGTTTGAGATTCACTTTGATCTTGCTCTGCGCGCTTTCGAAGTTCGAGATGATCTTCTTCAACGCGTCGTTCTCGGCTGCCTGCCCGTCGACTGCCCAGACATTAATGGTGCCTTCGCCGGAGCCCGCCTCAACGGTGGAACCGCTACCGACTGATCCTGGTCCGCCGCAGCCGGTCAGTGCCATGGCTGCGATGGTTGCAGTGGCCGCGGCGGTGAGGATCCGTGCCCCGCTTCGAGGCTTTGGAATGGTCATCATCATTGATCCCTTCGGAGGATGTGGAGTTTTTTTGTAAGAGTTCAAAAGGGCCTGGATATCGTCAGGCGGGGAACGTGAGGAGGATCACTGCTCATTGGCTCGAACACGAGTCTACGCGGGTAGACTCGTTCGCGCAAGAACCCGAATCGACATTGCATTTGCTGGCATTTATCTAAAGACAATGCGTTCCACCCGGGTAGAATGATGTGAACGATGGAGTGAAAGGGTGGTCTACATGGCGAGTCTGCAGGCACAAGCCGGATCAGGAAAAATAACGAGAACCGACGTTGCCCGCTATGCCGGGGTGAGTACGGCGGTTGTTAGCTACGTCATCAACGGTGGCCCCAAGCCGGTCGCGGCAGCGACTGCGGCACGGGTGCATGAGGCCATCAAAGTGCTCCAGTACCAGCCCAATGCAACCGCCCGGGCTCTGACTATGGGATCCGCCCGGCTGCTGGGCATGATTGTCCCGGACAGCACCAACCCGTACTTCGCTGAACTCACGGACACCATCGCGCAGGCTGCTGCCGCACGGGGCTACGCTCTGCTCGCTGCCAACTCCCGTACGGACGCCGACACCGAGCGGCAAAACACCCTCAATCTCGTGTCACGTCAGGTCGACGCGATCATCCTCGCCACGGTGCTCAGCCCCAGCGAAGTCGCCGCTATGCCGGTTCAGGGAATTCCCAGGGTGCTCATTGACCAGTCCAGCGCAGTGCACGGCATACCCACGGTCAGCACCGACTTTGAACAGGGAGCCGCACTGGGGGTGCAGCACCTTATCGGGCACGGTCACCAGGATATTGCCATTCTGGTGGGCAAGGATATTGACCCAACCCGCGCGGACCCACGACACAACGGCTGGAAGAAGGCGCTCCGGGAGGCAGGCCTGCCCGAGGGGGCTGCTGAATTCACTGACTTCACCAGGCAAGGCGGCTATGAAGCCACCCGGCGGCTGCTCGAACTACCAAAGAGGCCCACGGCCATCTTCGCGAGCTCCGACCTGCTGGCGGTTGGCGCCCTGCGAGCCATCCACGAGGCCGACCTCTCCATACCCGATGACATTGCCGTGGTCTCGTTCGACGGAACCTCTGAATCGGAATTCAGCTGGCCTCAGCTCACGACTGTCCGGCAGCCCATCAATCAGATCGCCGAAGCGGTCCTCGAAGCGGCCCTCTCCCACAAGGACTCAGCCGGGAAGATCCAGCTCCTCCCCACAGAGCTCATCATCCGCCGGTCCTGCGGCTGCTGACTCATTGCGGGGAGCGCGACGAACACCGCGTCAAAATAGGCGAGTGCGTCCATCGCCGCCCCGACCTTCCGGCGATGAACTCTCAGGAAGCTGGCAATTTCTGAATATGGCTGCTGGTCTGGTGCGAGTCCAGCCAGTGCCAGACCACCTCCCTGGCTTTGGCCAACGTGACCCCTCATGCGACCCCCCTTGACAGAATAATTGAGCGTGCTCATAATTGAGCATACTCGGTTATATTCGGAGGAGCGGGCCCGGTGCGCAGCGTTTACTGAGACAGCGACCCTATGGTGCCGTCCGCAAACGCGAACGTGCTCACCCGGCAGCTACCGAACGCTTCCGGTCCTGGTGTTCCGGTAGTCCGGTCATGGCGTCGCCTTCCAACACTTCCGGGCGTTCGTCGCTGTGGCCCGGGATTTCCTCCGCAGCTAAGGCAACCCAAACCAGCTTCGCCACACGCCCAGAAGGAGCAAGAAACATGAGAGCGTTCGTCATCAACGAATACAAGGGTCCGCTGCAGGAATCGGATGTCCCCGAGCCCACAGTGGGGGAGCATGATGTGCTCGTACAGGTCCAGGCCGCAGGGCTGAACGTACTCGACGAGAAGATCCGAGCGGGCGAGTTCAAGCAGATCCTGCCCTATGCGCTTCCCTTGATTCCAGGCAACGATGTCGCCGGAACAGTCATCCGTGTCGGTTCGAAGGTGCGCGCGTTCAGGTCCGGCGACGAGGTTTATGCCCGCCCCGACAAGGACCGGATCGGCACCTTCGCCGAGCGAATCGCCGTCGCCGAAGCCGATCTGGCCCTCAAACCGGCATCGGTCAGCATGGAGGAGGCCGGCTCCCTGCCGCTGGTTGCGTTGACGGCGTGGCAGGCCCTGGTTGAGCGCGGCAATGTGCAGCCGGGTCAGAAGGTCCTCATCCACGCCGGCGCCGGGGGAGTCGGTTCAATCGCGATCCAGCTCGCCAAGCACCTCGGAGCTACCGTCGCGACCACCGCAAGCGCCGCCAACCTGGAGTTCGTGCGCGGGCTCGGCGCCGACACGGTCATCGACTACCGCAGCCAGGACTTCGGACAGCTCCTGAGCGGCTACGACCTCGTGCTGGACAGCGTCGGCGGCGAGAACCTCAAGAAGTCCCTGCGGGTGCTCAAATCCGGCGGCAAGGCGATTGGGATCGTCGGGCCTCCAGACCCGGCATTTGCACGCGAAGCCGGCCTGAATCCAGTTTTGCGCGTTGCCATCGCTGCCCTGAGCGCAGGCATACGCCGCCAAGCCAAGAAGCTGGGCGTCAGCTACGAGTTCCTGTTTATGCGTGCCAGCGGCGACCAGTTGCGCCAGATCACAGCCCTCATCGACAGCGGCGCTTTGCGCCCGATCGTTGGACGTGTCTTTCCCTTCAATCAGACCATCGAAGCCCTTCAGGGCCTGGAAAAGGGCGGCATCCGCGGCAAGGCCGTCATCAGTAACCCCTGAACACCGCGCAGAGACGCAGCACGCCCCATCATCACCAAACGACCAACAATCCACCTTGCAGGAGCACCGTCATGAATGCCCGCGACAACGAACCCGTCATCACCTCCTACGCCAAAGCGCCTGCCCGTGCCATTAGCGCCGGAGGCGTGCACTACGCCTACCGAGAACTCGGACCCAAGGGAGGCATCCCCGTCATCTTCTTCGTCCACCTCGCCGCGACCCTGGATAACTGGGACCCGCGCATCATCGACCCCATCGCAAAAAACCACCACGTCATCACGTTCGACAACCAAGGTGTCGGAGCCTCCACCGGCCAGGTGCCCGACAGTATCGAGGCGATGGCAGACGACGCGTACACGTTCATCAAAGCCCTCGGATACCAGAAGATCGACATCTTCTCCTTCTCCCTCGGCGGCATGGTGGCACAGGCACTGGTCCTTAAGCACCCCGAGCTAGTCCGGAAGCTCGTTCTCACAGGCACTGGTCCCAGGGGCGGCAAGGACATCGACAAGGTCGCCGGGACCACCTACTACGACATCCTTCGTGCCGCGCTGACCCGGTCCGACGCGAAGGAATTCCTCTTCTTCAACCGCAACGCCACCGGCAAGCCCGCCGCGAAGGCATTCATCACGCGCCTTCAGGAGCGCACCGTCGACCGCGACGCCCCGATCAGCGTGAAGGCGTTCCAGACGCAGCTGAAGGCGATCAGGAAGTGGGGACGGTCGGCGCCCGCCGACCTGTCGAAACTCACCCAGCCCACCCTGATCGCCAACGGAGACAACGACCGCATGGTGCCCTCGGTCCTCTCCGAAGATATGCGTAGCCGCATCAAAGGCTCCGAGCTGATCATCTACCCCGACTCCGGACACGGCGGCATCTTCCAGTTCCACGACAAGTTCGCGCCTGTCGCCGTCGAGTTCCTGGCCCGCTGACCGGCAGCCGAAACTCACTGACAGGACGAGCAAAATGTCCATCACGATTCCGTTTACGAGGAAGCCGTTCGCATCATCAATCCTGCTGTGGATCCGCACGGACCAGCCCCGACAGCAGGGGATGGACTACTGGAAGGGCCCCCACTCCAAGATCATCTCCCCGACCCCGGGTTTCAATGAGTATCGCCAGATCCACCTCGCCGAGACCAATCCGGGGCTGTGGCCCGCCACTGCTGGCGTTGAGACCGCCATTCCCGCAGACCGGCGGATCGATGGGGTCGCCGAGGTCACCTTCGCCTCCGTGCTCTGGCCGTTACTGGGCCGGAGACAGACCCGTCTCGCCTACCAAGACGAGATCAACGTGTTCCGGCGCACCCTGCTCTATGCCGGGCCGCCGAACTCGACCCGTTGGTACGACGTCGCCGGACCCGGCGAGACGACCGGGGCTAGAGCCCTGATCTACCTTAGGAAACGGGACGCCGTCGGCACCCGCCCGTTCCGGACGTTCGTCACCGACGAACTTGCGCCAGCGCTCACTACCACGGGCGCGATGACAGAACTCCGAACCCAGGTATTCATGCCATGGAATAAGAAGCTCTGGGACACGCCGAACGTCGCCCACGACAACCCCACCGACCAGCAGTTCCACGCCTCACTGATCCTCGGCTTCAACGACTCAGCCGCGCGGGCGGCGTTCTTCGCCGGCGGGGAGGTCGCCACGCTCTCGGACAGGCTGTCGGGGTTCGCGTCCGCGGTCCACGCCTACGACGTGTCCGCGGCCCTGACCTACGTCACCGGTGGCGACATCCTTCCGCAATACCAGGAATAGACGAACTCCTACCCACCCCGATATCCATCGAACCTCTGGAGCAGAACATGAGCGAGCAGAGCACCATCCACTACGAACGCACCTCACCACAGGTCGCGAAGATCACCTTCGCGAACCCGCCGGTGAACCTCATCGTCGGCGAGACCGTCCTTCGACTCACCGAAATCGTCGAAGAGTTGGCGACCGATCCCGACATCCAAGTCGTCGTGTTCGGCAGCAGTGTGCCCGACTTCTTCTACAACCACTTCGACCTCGCCGCAGCCGCGGACTTTCCCGCCCCCGACGGCGAGGGAGCAGTGCCGAAGTGGACCGACCTGGTCCTGAAGCTTTCCAGGGCCCCCTATATCACCATCGCAACCATCCGAGGCCGCACCCGGGGTGGGGGCAACGAGCTCGCTCTCGCGTTCGACCTGCGCTACGCCAGCCGCGAGAAGGCGATCTTCGGGCAGCCCGAGGTCGGCAGTGGTCTGCTGCCCGGTGGTGGCGGCACCGAGCGGCTTCCACGCACCATCGGTCGTGACCGGGCACTGGAGGTCATCCTCACCAGCGCCGACTACGACGCATCCACCGCCGAGCAATGGGGCTGGGTAACCCGCGCCCTGCCCGACGCCGAGCTGGATGCCTTCGTCGACGCCATCGTCTCTCGGCTGGCGTCCTTCGACCGCACATCCCTGGCATCGGCCAAGGCGATGATCAACCGGGCCTCGCTACCGCCGGATGCAGACCTCGTCGCCGCCTACAGCGAGTTCGCGCACTCGCTCACCCTGCCTGGGTTCCTCACTCGCGCCGCAGGCACCCAGGCGCTTGCAGAGCAGGCCGGCACGGACCTGGAATACCGACTCGGCGAGTACATCGGCATCGCAAACCAGCGACGCTGACACCAGCCACCGAGAGTGAGGGCCGCAGCATTTGCTGCGGCCCTCAGGCATTTCAACGTCAGTTCGAAGGTGAGCGTCAGCTCGGCATCCGATTGAATCTGCGGACAATGCGGTCGAAGATTCGGGCCGGCAGGACGCGGTGCAGCGCGCTGATGCTTGCCGCCGTCGAGCCGGCGGTGCGCCGAAGTCTCGGGTTCCGGTCTGAGGCCGCCGCGACGATCACTCTGGCTACGACGGCGGGATCGTCGCCACCGCTGGTATTCTTCGCCAGCACCTCGTCGAAGGTGCGCCGTCCCGACGCGTAGAGCGGCATGGGGGTGTCGGCCTGTACGCTGTGGCCTGCGAACGGGGTGTTGATCGGGCCGGGCTCGACGAGCAGTACCCGAATGCCGTGCTCGCGGACCTCGTGGTCCAGCGACCCGGACCAGCCCTCCACGGCGTGCTTGGTCGAGACGTAGACGGCCATGAACGGGCTGGGGACGAACCCGCTGAGGGAGGAGACGTTGATGATGCGTCCTCGACGTCGGGCGCGCATGTACGGCAGGACCGCCTTGGTCATCCGCATCACGCCGTAGACATTGGTGTCGAAAACGTCCTGCGTCTGCGCGAGAGAGAACTCCTCGGCGGCGCCGGTGGCGCCCACGCCGGCGTTGTTAACGAGTAAATCGATGTTCCCGAATTGGTCGATCACGTGCTTGACCACCGAGGCGACCGATTCGTCGCTGGTCACGTCGAGGTCGAGGTAGGTCACCCCGGCGGGGGCGGTGGATCGCACGGTGTTGCGGCCGGTTCCGATCACTTGGAAACCTGCGGCCGCGAGTGCGATTGCTGCCGCTTTGCCGATGCCTGAGGAAGCGCCTGTTACCAGCGCGACCTGCCGAGGTTCTGTCATGACTGGCTCTTGGAGTTTGTGCCCTGCAACGCCGGGTAGAGTGCCTCGACCGGGCCACTCAGGGCGGCCTTGAGCTGCACGGATGTCTCGTCGGCCAGAACTTCGTACTCGCCGGCTTCCACGGCATCCAATACGGTGCGGACCAGATCGGCCGGGTCCGTCTTGGGATCGGTGGTGTGCGCAGCCATCGCAGTGTCGACCCACCCGACGTGAACGCCCACCACGTGGACCCCTTCGGAGGCCAGTTCCAGGCGCAGAGAATTGGTGGCCGACCAGAGGGCTGCCTTGGTGGCACTGTAGATGCCGGCGACGGCGTACCAGCTCATGGCGGAGTGGATGTCGATGATCACCGACTCATCCTTCGCTGAAAGGACCGGTGCAAATGCGCGGGCGAGGAACAGCGGGCCAAGGAAATTCGTCTCGACATTGGTCCGGATTTCCTCGTTAGTGTGGGTGAGGATGCCCGGGCTGGCGACCGAGGCTCCAGCGTTGTTGATCAACACCGTGACATCGCCGGCCGCCGAGACGGCTGCCTCGATCGAGGCGACGTCGGTGACGTCGAGGGTGAGGGGGACGATGCGCTCGTCCTCCCACGTTCGGGGGGTGCGGGCAGTGGCGTAGACCTTGCTGGCACCGCGGGCAAGGGCGTCATGCACGAAGTGCGTTCCGATGCCGCCGTTCGCTCCGGTGACGAGGACGACTGCTCCATTGAGTGAGGGCATTTGCTTGGACTTTCTTGTTTGAGATAAATGCGCACGGGTCGGCGCGGATGGGGTTGATGGTGAGGCCGCCGCCCGCCCTGGCTTGAAAGGGAGCCGCCAGGGCCTGCGGCTTAATGGCACCTGATCAGGCGTGGGAGGGTGCCAGAGAGAGGACATGCTCATGAGCGTGGTCCTTTCCATTCGATAGATCGTTAGCACCACCCGATAGGCCCTTTTCGGCCGCTGTGGGACAATAAAAACTACTGAGCCCACACGGTACCGACTGTGCTCATAACTGAGCATGGTCAGATTCTATTCCCCGGAGAACACGTAATGGCAGTCGCCCCTCAACCCGTAGGCCGACGTGAGCGGAACAAGCAGCACAAGCTCGACCGCATCACGGCCGCCGCAGCAGAGCTTTTCGCCGAACATGGTGTCGATGAAGTCACAACCCAGCAGGTCGCCGACAGGGCTGACATTGGCACGGGGACTTTATTCTTGTACGCCAAGACCAAGGGGGAGCTGCTCCTGCTCGTTCAGAACTCCACCTACGCCGATGCGCTCGTCACGGGTAGGACGGCCGCCGAGGCGATCCCGGATGTGTTAGAGGCCGTGATGGCGATCGTTCGCCCCGTGGTGGAGTGCAACCGAAAGCAGATCGAAAACGGCCGAACCTACCTGCGCGAGATCGTGTTCGGGGATCCCGACGAACCCCACCACCGCGAAGCCCTCGCCCTCACCGTTCAGACCGAGGAGGCGATTGCCGACGTGCTGACGCGGGACCCCCGGATCGAGCCTCGGAACGCTGCCAGGCTGGCACACATAGTCTCCGCGATAATGTTCCTCAGTATGGCGGCCACGATCAACGTCTCCAGGTCCGTTGACGAAATCCTCTCGGAGATCTCAGGGCAGATCTACGTTCTCTTGCCCACAGGTGGAACGGGCCGACCGACTGATTGAGCTGATCCACGACCGTTCGCGCCGCGGAGACCTGCCGCCGCAATCGCGCCATGAACTGGGGATCTGCCGATTACGGGCGTCCACAATGGCGGCGCAGGGGCGTGGGTCTTCGAAGCGGGCGTTGGGCCCGTTCGGGGGTCCGCGCAACGGGCTCGATTCCTTCCGCCCGTGGCCCGGGTGGCACGCTGCGTGAATGGCTGCAACTTGGATTGTGAACCCGCCAGATCCCACCGTCGAGCCCTGTAGTCCCAGGAGGCGAATGTTCGTTCGTCAAGCTCGCCGCGAGTTAGGACGAATTCTCACAGACTTAAGTCGTAAACCTACCTAATGCTGTTAGGCTGGTTCGGAACCTAGAGAGAGTGAGCAATGATGCTTCTCGAAAGAGACCTCATCCAGTCCGTTGGCTTCCGGAATGTTACTGACGGCAGGCGCGTAACCGGCTTTCAGTTCCGCCTCCGGATGCCTTCCTACCGCGGCATGGCCGCGTCCCTCATCGCCGGCGTCGCCGTACGCGTAGGCAACGTCGTCGACGTCGGCCCTGACGTTCCGCTGTGGACGTTCGGCGGGCAGACCTACACGCT
This sequence comes from Arthrobacter sp. Leaf337, assembly GCF_001423745.1. Taxonomy (GTDB): domain Bacteria; phylum Actinomycetota; class Actinomycetes; order Actinomycetales; family Micrococcaceae; genus Arthrobacter. The sequence continues at coordinate 368,624 of NZ_LMPC01000029.1, read as the reverse complement.
GCAGCAGCTTTGGGAAAGTGACGGCGTGCGCTGGCCCCTTGAGGAAGCCGCGGTGGTCACCGTTCCTTTCGACGGAGGGCTGCCACAGGGCGTCCACGAGCTCTCTATTGAGCTGCGGCTACGCATGTCCTATATCCCGGTGGAGCATCAGCCCAGCACCTACCGGGTCAGCCGCAAGGTGACGCTCGCGCCGGAAGGCGGCGAAGGCACCTTCCGGTACGGCGTTTCCCTCTACAGCTTCATGGGTGACTACGGCACCGTCCTGGACCTGGAGTCAGCGCTGGCCGCCGTCGCGGACGTAGGTGCCACCGGCGTCGAGATCCTCGGCGAGGGACACATTCCCAACTATCCGGAACCCTCTGGCGCCTGGATCGATATGTGGTTCGGCCTGCTGGAGAAGTACTCACTGGAGCCCACGAACTACGGCTCCTGGATCGACACGCGGCTTCACCCGGGCCGTACTATGACCGTTGCCGAGGGTGCGGCGGCCCTGCAGCGCGACCTGAGGCTTGCCAGCCAACTGGGTTTCGGGTTCGTGCGCCCCAAGATCGGCGTGGTGTCCAGTGATCTGGTCCCGGATCCCATCTGGGCCGAGTCCGTGGAACGATCCCTTGATCTGGCCCACGAGCTGGGGATCATCATCTGCCCGGAAATTCACTCGCCCACGCCGATCAAACACCCCGTCGTCGAGGACTACATCAGCCTCATTGAACGGACCGGAACCAAGAACTTCGGTCTGCTCATTGACACCGGGATCTTCCAGGACCGGCCGATCCCGCTGCGCGAAGGGGAGACCCGCGAGACGAGGCCCGCCTTCCTTGACGGCATCGGCGTCGATCCTGCCGACTTCGCGGACATCGCGCAGTACGTGGTGTTTATCCAAGCGAAGTTCCACGACATTGACGAGCAGCTGGAAGACCAGCAGATTCCCTGGCTGCCCGTACTCAAGGCGCTCAAGGACTCCGGCTACTCCGGCTACCTCTCCAGTGAATACGAAGTCGAACGCACCCCGTGGCGGGCCGTCGAACAAGTGCGCCGCCAGCACGCCCTGATCCGCCGCATCACCTCCGAACTTACCTGACCCATTCCACCTCCCAGCGAAGAGAACAACCATGCCAAACGGACTTCTTGACGATTCAAGCCTCCGCGTCCACCCCGAGGGTTTCGCCCTGGCCCTGACACTTCCGTGGTACCGGAGCCTGTGGCTCTCCTCGGTCTCCAGCCTCAGGCTTACCGTTGACGGCCAGGACATCCCCGCCGAGGACCTGTCCCTGGAACTGGGAGGTGTGCGCTATGCGCTCCCGGACCTGCCGGGTCAAAGTCAGACCCTCTGGTACCTCCAGGACCATCCCCTGCTCATTGTGAAAAGGCAGGACCCGGTCGCGCTCGGTGAGCAGCACTCCGTTCAGCTCATCGGGGAACTGCGACTGCCCTACATGCAGATTGCCCCCGGAACCGACGGGGGTCCCGGCATGTACGTTCCCAATTTCGTGAACCAGACGCTGGACCTCGCCGCCACGGACAGGGCTTCGGCGGCACCGGAGCTGGCGACGGCGGTCACTCCGGCTCCGCCGAAGGCCGAGGAGGATCCGTTCTCCCTCGGGCTTACCCTGTACTCGGCGAGTGCCGAGTTCCGGGCAGGCTGGTACGACTTCAATGGCCTGCTGAACCGAGTTGCCGAGCTGGGCATTGGCCCCGGCATTGAAATCGTGGCATCCCAGGTCCTGCCCACCTATCCCAATGTGACCCATGACTTCGCACGCTCGTGGCACGCGGCCTTCGACAAACACGGTTTCACCGCAAGCTCCTTTGGCGCGAACCTCGATATGGGCCGCCGCCGCGACCGCGACATGACCCCGGATGAGGAATACGAGTTCACCGAGACGCTGTTCCGCGGCGCCAAGAAGCTCGGTTTTCCGCTCATCCGCATCCAGAGCGCCAAACCCGAACTGCTTCGCCGGCTCCTTCCACTCGCCGAGAACCTTGAGCTCAAGCTTGCGTATGAGATTCATGCGCCCCTTGGGCCGAACTCCCCGGAGATCATGAAGGTCCGGGACGTTTTTGCGGAGCTTGATTCACCCTTGCTGGGGTTCGTGGCTGACTTCTCCTCAACCATGCACAGTATGTCTCCGACGCTCCTCCGCGCTGTCCGCCGTGCCGGGCTCGACGACGAAGCCGTCCAGAGGCTGCAGGCCATCTGGTCCACCGATGCCCCGATGAGGGCGCGGCAGGAGGAGTTTATTGGCTACCTGCGGGCACGGGACTTTGATCCTGCCCGCCTTGGCTCCTTCGCGCACCTGGCATTCAACATGCACGGCCATGTCAGCCCGAAGGAGTGGGCTGACATCATGCCCCAGATCATGCACGTCCATGCGAAGTTCTACGACATCGATGAGCAGGGGAGCGAGCCCGCCATTGACTATCCGGAACTCGTCCGGGTATTCGTCGAGGGCGGCTACCGCGGCTACTGGTCCAGCGAGTGGGAAGGCCACGCCTTCGCTGAGCTCGGCGAGGTGGACCCGCTGCTACTGGTCCGGAGGCAGCACGACCTTATCCGCAGGAGTATGCGCACGGCGTTGACCTCAGCCTGACCTGCAAGCCGTAGATCCCTCGATGTCCGCCTGTTATGCGGCGGGCATCGAGGCGTTAATTGACTTGCTTCGTCGCGGCTGCCGCCACGATGTCCCCGGCCTCTTTGAAGAGGCTCCGCATCCACTCGTGCTCGGAGTCCCGGTTGTGTACGGGGTGCCACCACAGGGCATTAACAAGCGGTGTGGCATCAAAGGGCAGTGGCAGGATTCGCACGCCCCCTACACGCACCGCGAACGGCACCAGCGCCGCCTGGATCATTGCGATCCGGTTGGTCCCCACCACAAAGTGCGGCAAGGACTGGAAACTTTCAACCACAACATCCACACGCGGCTCGACGCCCAGCTGCGTGATCTGCCGTTCCGCCGACGTTGACGCTGAGCGTGTCTGATAGGTCATCACCCAGGGAAGTTCGGCGATGTTTTCCATGGTGATGTGCTCGCCGACGGCAGCATTGGACGAGGAGACGACAGCCACCCACCCGTCCCTCCACAGGTCCAGGTAGGGGAGCCCGCTGAGGAAGCCATGCGGAATGACCATGCCGTCCACGGAACGAAGACGGTTAGCGGCATCTTCCACCACCATCGGGTTGTGGAGCATAAAGCGAAACCGGACTCCCGGTGCGCGCTCGGCTGCAAGCTCGGAGGCGACCCGGCCAATGGTGGTGAAGCCGTAATCGGAGCCATAAATGGAAAATTCCCGCTCGGACTCGCTGGGCTCCCATGTTGCCTGGCTCTCAAAGACGCGCCGCGCAGCCTCGAGCGCCGTGGTGGTGTGCTCCGCCAGCCGCAGCGCGAATGGCGTGAGCTCGTACGCATTGCCGCGGCGGGCCAGGATGGGGTCTCCGAAGTGGGACCGAAGCCGCGCAAGCGATGCGCTGAGTGCGGGCTGGCTCAGGTGAAGCCGCTCTGCCGCCCTCGTCACGCTCCGCTCCGTAATGAGCGCATCCAGCGAGATCAGCAGGTTCAGGTCAAGCCGGGAAAGCAGGACATGGTTCGTCACGGTGGGACATTCTTTCAACGGTGAGCTAAGTCAGCCAGTGTATCAGCGGCATCGATACTTTGGATGATGGAGATCACCCGTTTCTATGCAATGTCCGCCTAGTGACCCCAGCGAAACTTATGTCTGTCATCGGCAAGACTTATGTGCTTTTCCAGCACATCTCCTGCATACTGATGAGTGACCGGGGTCACGGCCCCCGGAATTCTTAGACAATGAAGTCAGAAAGGCTGGACATGACACAGCACCGTAGCTATTCGGCTCTGAAGGTCGGCGCCCTCGCAGTACCAACGATCGCAGCCCTCGTCCTCACCGGCTGTTCGGCCCCCGCCAGCGGCAGCTCCCCCACAGGAGGCGCTCAGGAATTTACCCTGTCGTTTGCCACCTCCAACACCATTGAGAGTCCCTTCCAGGTACTGGCTGAGAAGTACATGGCGTCGAATCCGGGCGTGAAGATCACCTTCAACCCGCAGCCCAATGACTCTTACGACCAGACACTCCGCACCCAGCTCCAAGCCGGAAACGCGTCAGATGTCGTAGTGACCTCACCGGGTTCCGGCACCGGCCGCAGCATTTTGCCGCTCGTTCAGGCAGGCTTCCTGGAGCCGCTGGATGCCGCCGCCAAGGAACTGGTTCCCGAGGGTAGCGAGGCTCTCTTTGGGACTGACGGAAAGGTCTACGGCCAGGCGCCGGAGATCACGGTGGTTGGTCTGGTGGCCAACGAAACATCTGCCAAAGCAGCCGGCATTTCGGATTTCCCATCAGACTTCGCGTCCCTCGAGGATCAGTGCAAGTCGCTCGCATCGTCCGGCAAGTCGTTCATTGCGCTGGCTGGCTCCGCTGCTCCGAACACCGGTCTGATGGCGATGTCCCTCGCTGCGTCCCGCGTCTATGCCGAGGACCCGAAGTGGAATGAAAAGCGGGCCGCCAAGGAGACCACATTCGCCGGCTCGGACGGCTGGAAAGCATCGTTGGAGGCGGTCAGCAAGCTTAACAACGCGGGCTGCTTCCAGAAGGGCGCCGCTGGTGCCGGGTTCGACGCCATCACCAAGGGCCTCGCCAGCGGTACCTCGGTTGCCGGCTTTATTCCGGGCCCCAGCTGGAAGCAGCTGAAGACTGCAGCCGCCGACTCCGAATTTAATGTGCGGGCGCTCCCGGCAGAGGCGAGCTCCGAAGGCTTCGTGTACGCCAGTGCGAACTACGCGTTTTCCATCAACGCAGCGTCCAAGAACAAGGATGCCGCCAAGGCCTTCCTCGACTGGGCGGCAGAGCCTGAGCAGACCAAGGCCTTCGCAGAAATCGATGGCGCCCTGCCGGTCACCGGCCTGGACAGCTATGACTTCAACGGTGGCGCCTACAAGAACGTCGGCGATCTCATCAAGAACGGTAAGTACGGCCCGCTGCCGAACAGCCAGTGGCCCAACTCCGCCGTGTACGACGCCCTCGCCACCGGCGTCCAGGGCCTTATCACCGGACAGAAAACTACCGATCAGGTACTCCAGGCCATGGATACCGCCTGGGGACAGTGACAGTTTCAGAACACCACAGTTCCGACGACTCAAAGGGACAAGCAAGGATTACCATGACTGCGACGATGCAACCGAAGAGCGAAGCAGCTAAAGCACCCCTGCGAGGCAGGCGCACTCCGGGGGCGGGCGAAAAACCCCGCCCCCGGAGCACGGGCCTGCAGTTGGGACATTGGTGGTGGGCGCTGCCCGGGATTGTCCTGGTCATCGCCATCCACTACGTGGCAACCGGTATCGGCGGCTTCTTCGCTTTCACCAACTGGACAGGAATCGGCTCGTTCAAAGTTGTGGGCTGGCAGAACTTCGAAGCCATCTTCAAGGACCCCACCAAGCTCGGCGCCCTGACGAACACAATGTTCCTGGCCTTTGGTTCAGTCTTACTCGGCAACGTGGGCGGGCTCATCATCGCCCTCGGCCTCAACCGGATGCTGAAGACGCGGTACATTCTCCGCACCCTCTTCTTTATGCCCGTGGTGCTCAGTCCGCTGGCCACGGCTTACGTCTGGAAGTACATCTTCGACTTCGACGGCCCCATCAACGTCTTCCTCACCTCCATCGGCGCCGGCGACCTCGCCAAACCATGGCTCGCCGACCCGCAGTGGGCCATCTGGACAGTGCTGGTAGTCCTTGTCTGGGGGTCAACCGGCTTCGCCATGGTGATCTTCATGGCCGGACTTGCCAGCGTCCCGGTGGAAGTCGAGGAGGCGGCCGCCATCGACGGAGCAAACCTGTGGCAGCGCTTCCGGAACGTCACGCTGCCGGCTATCCGCCCTGCCATCGCTATTGCCACCACGCTGGGAATCGTCCAAGGGCTTCGGGTCTTCGATCCGATCATGGCCCTGACGAACGGCGGACCCGCCGGTGCCACCGAAACCCTGGCCACGCAGGTCTACAAGCAGGCGTTTGCGCTCGGCAACTTCGGCGGCGGTGCCGCCCTTGCCCTGGTGCTTGCCGCCATCATTCTGTTCTTCGCCGTTATCCAGCAGCGGCTGACGCGTTCGAACCCCGAGGACTAACCATGTTCCGCTACACAAAACTCACCCTTCTCCGCGAAATTGGGCTCTGGGCCCTGGCGCTGATCTTCCTGGCGCCGTTCTACTTCCTGGTGACCACGGCCCTGAAGCCGGACAGCGAGATGTACACCACGTCGCCCCTGGCACTGCCGAAAAGCCCAGACTTCAGCAACTTTGTCGCGGTCCTGACCGCCACCGGCAACTCAAACGTTGTTCTAGGCCTGGTGAACAGCATCATCATTACCACGGGGAGCATCGTGGGGCTGATCGCGCTCGGTTCAATCACCGGATACGTCATCTCCCGCAGCACCCGCCGCTGGAGCAAGGGTGCGTACTACCTCTTCCTGATTGCCATCATCCTCCCCGGCCAGCTCGGCGCAGTGCCCCTCTACATGGGTGCGCGGGCCATGGGCCTCACGGGATCGGCGTGGGGCCTGATCATCCTGTACACCGGCATGCTCCTGCCGTTGTCGATCTTCCTCTATTCCAACTTCTTCCGGGGACTCGGCACGGACTACGAGGAAGCGGCAACCATTGACGGTGCCAGCAGGTCCCAGATTTTTGCGAAGGTGGTGCTGCCCATGATGGCTCCCGCAACCGGAACGGTCACCATCTTCGCCGGGCTCATCGTCTGGAACGACTTCTTTACTTCGCTGATCTTCCTGGGCGGCTCGGCCAACCAGACGCTGCCGGTGGCCATGTACTACTACATCGGTTCCCTGGTGTCGGAGTGGAATTCGATCTTTGCGATCGTGATCGTGTCCATGATTCCCATGCTGGCGCTGTTCCTGTTCGCGCAGAAGCGCTTCATCCAGGGATTCTCCGGCGGCCTGAAAGGCTGACCCGCCCAAGCGACAACCGCGCAGCGTCCCCCGCTTCGTGGCGATCCTCTACGCCCAAAAACGGTGCACCCGGTCCGCGACAACCCCAATTCTCAATCAACCCTTTCAACTTCCAGGAGGCCCGCATGTTTCAACTTGCGCCCAATGTCGATCTTTTGTTTTCAGAAGCAGGCGAAAGCGCTGCTGACCGGGTACGCGCTGCAGCAGCTGCCGGCTTTGACGCCGTGGAGATGTGGGGCCCCACCGGCAAGGACATCCCCGCCCTCAAGGATGCGCTCCAGGAAACCGGAGTCCGGCTCACCGCCCAGCTGGCGGAACCGCGGATGCAGTTCATGATCCCGCCCCGTAACCACGAACCCTTCTATGAGGGGCTTGACGCCGGAGTAGCAGTAGCGCAGCAGCTCGGCTGCCCCCGGATCGTGGTGGGCAGCGGCACCGGGTTCGGCGGGCGCAAGCGGCAGGACCAGCTTGACGAGCTCATCGAGATATTCACCCGCGGAGTCGCGCACATTGAGGGCTCCGGCATCACCCTGGTCCTCGAACCGGTGAACGTCCGGGTTGACCACCCCGGCGCGCTGCTGGACCGGACCTCGGAGGCCGTTTACATTGCCCGGGGAGTGGACTCGCCATTCTTCGGGGTCCTCTACGATCTGTACCACTCAACTGTGGAGGGCGAGGATGTGGCCGCCGAGCTCTCCAACGCCGGCGACCTAATTAAGTACGTGCAGATCGCTGATGCGCCGGGACGCGGCGAGCCCGGATCGGGATCCATCGACTGGCCTGCCCGGCTCGCAGACCTGCGGAACAGCGGCTACGCCGGCCCCGTCGGGCTCGAGTATTACCCGACCATAGACTCGGCAAAGTCCGTCCGGTGGATCCAGGAACTGGTGGCGGGCCGGTGAGCAGCAGGTACCCCGCCGCCGTCGACGTCGCCATTGTTGGCAGCGGACCCACGGCGTCGGCGTACGCACGGATCCTCAGCGAGGAAGCGCCCGGCGCCACCATCGCGATGTTCGAAGTGGGCCCCACGGTCAGCGACCCTCCTGGGTCGCACGTCAAGAACATCGATGATCCTGAGCGCCGCAGCCTTGCCCAGCGGGCCTCGGAAGGTCCGGGAGCGGGCGCCGAAACGGTGAACTCACCCGGTGCCGTCAAGAGCGGGGAGCGCCGGGCCCGGCCCGGAACTTACCTGTTGCAGGACGGCTACGCCTTTCCCGGCGAGGACGGGATGCCCGTCGCGGCCATGTCCAGCAACGTAGGCGGCATGGCTGCCCATTGGACGGCCGCCTGCCCGCGCCCGGGCGGGCAGGAACGCATCGTGTTCCTGCCCGACTTGGAGCAGTTGCTCGACGACGCAGATCGGCTGCTGGGCGTCACCACCCACGCTTTTGACGGTGCCCCGTTCGCGGAACTCGTCCGCGAACGCCTCACGGTTGCGGTTGATGAGGGACGGGACCCGGCCTACCGCGTCCAGCCCATGCCGCTCGCCGTGCACCGGCGGGAGGACGGCGGCCTCGTATGGTCAGGTTCCGACGTCGTGATGGGGGACGTGACCCGCGAAAACCCGCAGTTTGAGCTTTTTGATGAGTCGCTGGTCACCCGCGTGCTGGTGGAGGATGGCATTGCCGCCGGCGTAGAAATCCAGGACCGGCGCAGTGGCGGGACCCATCACGTGTCCGCCCGTTACGTTGTGGTGGGGGCGGATGCCCTGCGCACGCCCCAACTGCTGTGGGCCTCCGGAATCAGGCCCGCCGCGCTGGGCCGCTACCTCAACGACCAGGCGCAGGTGGTCTTCGCGAGCAGGCTGCGCGACGTCGAAGCCGATCACGCCCCGGCAGCCGCGGGTGGTGCGCTTAGCGAACAGAGTGGTGTGTCGTGGGTTCCGTACACTGACGGAGCGCCGTTCCACGGCCAGGTCATGCAGCTGGATGCGTCCCCCGTCCCGCTGGCCGAGGATGACCCCATCATCCCGGGATCGATCGTCGGGCTGGGCCTGTTCTGCGCTAAGGACCTGCAGCGGGCGGACCGGGTGGCGTTCGACGACGGCGCCCGCGATTCCTACGGGATGCCTGCTATGCGCATCCATTACCGCCTCACCGAGCGGGACCACGACGTGCTGGAGCGTGCCAAGCAGGAGATTGTCCGGCTGGGCAAGGCGGTGGGGGAACCGCTCGACGATCGCCCCTTCGTCCTCCCGCCGGGAGCATCACTGCACTACCAGGGCACCACGCGCATGGGCGCGGAGGACGACGGCGAGAGTGTGTGTTCCCCGGACAGTCAGGTTTGGCAAGTTCCCGGCCTTTTCGTGGCCGGCAACGGCGTTATCCCCACCGCCACCGCCTGCAATCCAACGCTGACGGCCGTGGCGCTCGCAGTGCGCGGGGCACGCCGCATCGCAGCAGGTCTGAGCAGGTCTTTACTTATGTTTGAATCAGACAATAGAATGTCTAAATAATGAAGAAGTGGCTTTTGCCCGCCCCTTCACCCAAGCGCAGGCAATGCATGCCGCAGACAAGGAGGTCTCGATGATCGCCGACCGCATTATCGAGCAGGGAACACTTACTACGCAGGACGGCCGCACCGCCGTGGAGGTCCGCATCCCCTGGTACCGGGCCATGCCGGGCTCGTGCATCGCGGGAGCCGCACTGACAGTGGACGGCGTTGCCGCCCCTGAGGACTCGCTTCGCTGGACTATGAACAACCGCACGTTCAGCTTCGAGGAGCTCGTGGATGAGACCGGCGAGTGGTGGTTTCCGCTGGACTCGGCCGTCCTTTCCGGCGACCTTCCCGTGGCGGAAAACCATTCCGAGCACGAGGTCCGCGTGGACCTGAAGCTCTACATCCCGTACATCATCACCGACCACGGCGTGCTGCACATCGAAGAGCACGACACCAAGACCATGAAGGTGGCACAGCGATGACCAGCCTCGGCACTCCCATCCAGGGCGTTACCCTTTACAGCTTCACCCGGGCCTTCCATGCCCGGCAGTACGAGCTCGACGGCCTGATCCGCAAAGTCGCGGCCGAAGGCTTCGGTCCCGGGCTCGAAGTCATTGGATTCTCCAGCCTGCGGGGCTTCCCGGACCGGATCGATGACAACTTCGTCGGGCAGTTCCGCGATCTTGTCGCCGAGGTGGACCTGGTTCCCACCTCGCTTGCAGTAAACGTTGACACGGGCATCCGCCGGGACCGCCTCATGAACCACGACGAGCTGGTCGAATACATGAGGAAGCAGATCGAAGTAGCCGCCAGGCTCGGCTTCCCGATCGCCCGGGTGCAGATTTCGCTGACGCCGGACGCGATGGAAAGCCTGCTGCCCGTGGCGGAGAAGTACGGTGTGACCCTGGCCCTGGAAGTCCATGCGGACCAGCATGGCGCTCATGAACGCGTCCTGGCCCTGCGTGACCGCTACGAGAAGCTGGATTCCCCCCTGCTTGGTTTCACCGCCGACTGGGGTGCCACCGTTACGGGCTTCGCTCCGTCGCTGCTGGAGGCCTACCGCCGGCGCGGTGCGTCCGAGGAGCTGCTGCGGCAGTTGGTTGACCTGTGGAACGGCTTCTACGCCGAAGGGCCGCCCAACACCCAGAAGGTCCACGGCGAGCGGTTCGGTGCCTTCATCGGCCTGGCGGCCCGCAACGGCCGGCCCGATCTGGGCATCGACTTTGGCATCAACGGAACCGGGCTTTTCGGTCCTGCACCGATTGACACCTGGCTTGAAATCATGCCGTGGGTGCGCCACGTGCACGGCAAGTTCTTCGGGATCGACGCGAACGGCGAAGAGCCCTCTGTACCGGTGCGTGCCCTGGTCCGTCAGTTGGTCGAGAACGGCTACTCCGGCGCAATCTCCAGCGAATACGAAGGCTGGCACTGGAACAACTGGCAGGACCCGTTCAGTATCATCCGCGGCGAGCAGGCCGTCCAGCGTTCAGCCGCCGTCAACGCCGGCTCGGCCATGATCACGGACGCCTCGGAAGCCCGCCGCATCCTCAACAGCCACCTCGCCCAGCCCGTCCGCGGCTGACAACGAAGGAATCAGAAAATATGTCAGAAGGCATCGCAGGCTCGGGTATCGAGCTTGGCATCACACTCTATTCGCTCACCTCGGAGTTCGCGGCCGGACTCTACACCCCGGAGACCCTGATCAAGGCTGTGGCCGATGAAGGTCTCGGTCCTGGCGTCGAGTTCAACATCGCCCAGATGTTGCGCACTTACCCGGACGTCGATGATCACTTCGTTCGTTTGTGGCGTGACAGCATGGACCGTTACGGCCTCACCCCCAGCGCAGTGGGCACCAACCTGGACATGGGCCGCCGCAAGGACCGGGACATGACGCCGGACGAGGAGTATGATTTTTTCGCCGCGCAGCTGCGCACAGCCAACAGGCTCGGTTTCCATCGCGTGGTGATCCGCTCCGCCGGCAAGGAACTGCTCCGCCGGCTGCTTCCGCTGGCAGAGAAGTACGACCAGAAGCTCGGCTACGAAATCCATGCACCGCAGGGCCCGAACGATCCCAAGATCCTGCAGATCCGGGAAATGTACGCGGAGCTGGGCAGCGATCGGCTCGGTTTCACGGCAGACTTCAGCTCCACCATGCACAGCCTTTCCCCGACGCTGTTCCGCACGCTGACGCAGATGGGGCTGCCCGAGGAGCACTTTGCTGTCATGCAGGACATCTGGCGCAAGCCGCTGCCGATGCAGGAACGCAACCAGGAATTCGAGGACTACCTCAACGCGAACAACTTCGACCCCGCGCGCCTGGGCCCGTTCACCAGGCTGGCCTTCAATATGCACGGGCTGGTTCCGCCGGAGGAATGGCTGGACATCATGCCGCAGATCTTCCACGTCCACGCGAAGTTCTACGACATCGACGAAAACGGCAATGAGCCAGCGATGGACATTCCCAGGATTGTGCGGCAGTTCGTCGAGGGCGGCTACCAGGGCTACCTCTCCAGTGAGTGGGAGGGGCATGCCTTCGCTGACCTTGGCGAATCCGATCCGATCGATCTCGTCAAGAAACAGCACACGCTCATGCGGCGTGCCATCGAAGACGCCGTCGTTCCGGCCTGAGGAGGGGTTCATGTCTTCCACCGACCGCGGCGACATCGAGAACCCGTTCAGCCGTTACATGTACCTGCACAACGCCGTCGAGGACGAGCGGATCATCCCGCTATGGGTCAAGCCCGGCACTCCGGGCGTGCGGGCACGGTACACCAACGCTGGCCGGTACATCGACTACAGTCCCTCTACACGGCAGACGCCGGACCCCGTGCCACCCGCAGCCCACGACACCTTCGTCGACACGTTCAAGTAAGGAAAAGCAATGGCAACTCACAATTCCCTGTTCCAGGACACCGACGTCCGCAGGCACCCGGAGGGCATTGCCGTGTCGGTGCAACTGCCCTGGTACCGCAGCCTCTGGCTGTCCGCCGTCGACGACGTCGCGGCAACAGTCAACGGCGTGCAGATCCCCAAGGACTCCCTCCGCTTCGAACTGCAGGGAAGGTCCTACTCCATCGCGGAGCTTCCCGAGCAATGGGAAACGCTTTGGTTTGTCGCGGACAGGCCGGAAGTGATCATCCCGCTGGACCGGATCCCCGATGATGGCGAGGAGATCGACGTCGAAGTCATCCTCACGCTTCGCCTGCTCTACATGCAGATCGCACCCATGCGCTACGTGGGCAACCGGGTGGCGGTTGAGCGGAAGGTGGTGCTCGCATGAAGATGCTCCGCGTAGCCATGATCGGCTACGGCTTTATGGGTGCCGCCCATTCGCAGGGGTGGCGTACGGCACCGCGGGTGTTCGACCTGCCGGCTAAGCCGGAAATGGCGGTTATTGTGGGCAGGAACGCCGACGCCGTTGCTGCCGCCGCCAGCAAATGGGGCTGGGCGGAGTCGGCCACAGACTGGCGTGAAGTGATTGCCCGGGCCGATATCGACGTCGTCGACATTGTCACTCCCGGCGACTCCCATGCTGAGATTGCGATCGCTGCCCTTGAGGCGGGGAAGCACGTTTTGTGCGAGAAGCCGCTTGCCAACACGGTGGCGGAGGCCGAAGCGATGGCCGAGGCCGCCGAACGGGCGGCCGCCCGGGGCATCCGCGCGATGGTGGGGTTCACCTACCGCCGCGTTCCGGCCGTCACGTTCCTCCGCAACCTCATCGCCGAAGGTGCCGTGGGGAGGATCAACCACGTGCACGCCTCCTACCGCCAGGACTGGCTCGTGGACCCGGCGATGCCGCTGGCGTGGCGGCTGCAGAAGGAACACGCTGGTTCCGGTGCGCTCGGGGACATCGGAGCCCATGCGATCGACCTGGCCCAGTTCGTGACCGGCCTGAAGCTGGAGAAGGTGTCCGGGGTTATCGACACCATCGTGAAGGAGCGGCCACTCCTGGACTCCGGTTCGGGTCTGTCCGGTACTGCCGGTGTCGGCAAGGGCCGCGTGACCGTGGATGATATCGCCATCTTCACCGGCCGCTTCGAATCAGGAGCACTCGCATCGTTCGAGGCCTCACGCTTTGCCACGGGCCGGAAGAACGCGCTGGAGATCGAGGTCTCGGGGGACAAAGGCGCGCTGGCCTTCGACCTTGAAGACCTTAACAGCGTCCAGTTCTACGACCGCACGGCACCCGCCGACCGCCAGGGTTTCCGGAAGATCCTGGTCACGGAAGCTGATCATCCCTACGTTTCGGCGTGGTGGCCCGCTGGCCACATGCTCGGCTACGAGCACGGGTTCTCCCACCAGGTCAAGGACCTCGTCGAGGGTATTGTGTCCGGCACCGATCCTCATGCCACGTTTGCTGACGGGCTGAAGGTGCAGCGCGTGCTCGACGCCGTCGAGCGCAGTTCCAACAATGATTCCGCCTGGACACGCGTCGCTGCTGGCGTCCCCGTCCAGGCCGCATAGGGAGGGAATGCACGTGGCACGACCAATTACCTTGTTCACCGGCCAGTGGGCCGACCTGCCGTTCGAGGAGGTGGCCCGGTTCGCTGGCGAGTGGGGCTACGACGGGCTGGAGATCGCCTGCTGGGGTGATCACCTGGACCCCTGGCGGTGGGATGACGACGCCTATGTGCAGGGCAGGCTGGACATACTTGAACGCCACGGCCTCAAGGTATGGACCATCTCCAACCACCTCAAGGGCCAGGCCGTATGTGACGACCCCATCGACGAACGGCACCGCGGCATCCTGCCGGACGTTGTGTGGGGCGACGGCGATCCGGAAGGGGTGCGCCGCCGGGCCGCCGAGGAACTGAAGAACACGGCCCGGCTCGCCGCCAGGCTCGGCGTGAAGACGGTAACCGGGTTCACAGGATCGTCCATCTGGAAGTACGTGGCGATGTTCCCGCCTGCCACCGAAAAGATGGTCGACGCCGGTTACCAGGATTTTGCGGACCGGTGGAATCCTATCCTCGACGTTTTTGACGAGGTCGGCGTGCGGTTCGCCCATGAGGTGCACCCCTCCGAGATCGCCTACGACTACTGGACCACGCAACGCACGCTGGAGGCGATCGGGCACCGCGAGGCCTTCGGGCTGAACTGGGACCCGAGCCACATGGTGTGGCAGGACATCGACCCGGTGGGGTTCCTGTGGGACTTCAAGGACCGCATCTACCACGTCCACTGCAAGGATACGAAGAAGCGCCTCATCAACGGCCGGAACGGCCGGCTGTCATCCCATCTGCCATGGGCTGATCCGCGCCGCGGCTGGGACTTCATCTCCACAGGCCACGGCGATGTGCCCTGGGAGGATGCCCTCCGCATGCTCAATGCCATCGATTACCGCGGTCCGTTGTCCGTGGAGTGGGAGGACGCGGGCATGGACCGCTTAGAAGGCGCCCCGGAAGCGCTGGCGTTCGTGCGCCGGCTCTCCAGCTATGAGCCCTCCGCAGCGGCTTTCGACGCCGCCTTCAGCACGAAGTAGCGCACAGCGCCATATGGTGCACAGCAGAACGGCCGGTCCGGGAACTCCCGGGCCGGCCGTTCCGCTGTGTCAGCCGTCGTTTGTATGCAGGTCAGACCACAGCGCGGCCGGCCTGTGCTGTCCCGGCCAGGGCGGACCCCGCCAACGCCAGGTGCCGCCGCGTCATCTCCGTGGGGTCATCCAGCAGCCACTCGTGACCACCCCACTCGCTGGTCAGCGTACCTGTGAAACCGTCCCTGCTGAGCAGACTGCCAAGGTCGCTCAGCGGCTGCGAAACCCGGTGGCCGTCGTCGTCCAGGTCCCAGAACTTCAGGTGGAAGGCGCCCACGAGGGGAAGAATGCCTTGCAGGTCTGCGGGGTCGCTGCGGCCGAAGCGGATGAGCAGGTTCATAAAAAGTGTGTGGATGTCTGGCGGAACCTTCCCTGCGCGGAGCAGGGCAACCGCGGCGTCGAGGGTGGCGGGGTCCCGCCAGTCATTCTCAAGGCGCCCCAATAGTTCCGGGGAAATTCCTCCCCGCCGCAGTTCTTCAAGGTACGTCACCGGAAGCGCGGGCATCAGCATGCTGATGTCGACGAGCACCCGCACGTGATCGTCCCCCAACCCGGCGATCGCATCGAGGGCTGGCGCTACGGCGGGATTCCAGGGCGTCTGCTGCCCTTGGATCTCCTCGTACAGCACTAGGTCGAGTTCGTGCAGCAACGGTTGCAGCAATGTGAGCAGTTCCTTGCCGGCCTGGCCGATCGGCAGGCGGATCCCGTCGGCTCCCACCCGCTGGGCAGCGTGGAGCTGGGGGACCAGGAAGTCCAGGCGCTCCTGCAGGGAGCGGCGGGCCGTGGGTGAGGTGAAATCGTCGAGGCTGGCGCCAACGATGCTGACACGCCCCCCTTTTGCGGCCAGGGAATCCCGCAGTTCGTCCACCTCGACATCCTGGGGAGCGGGAAAGGACCTCCACAGCAGGCCAGGTTCGAGCTCGATTGTTTTCGTGACGGAATCCGCTATGCCAGTCACAATGTCCTGGGCTGTTCGGCGGGCGGCGGTGATCTCCGGAGTCCAGTTGAACGAGCTGGCGCAGAGGGTCCAGTAGGGAGGAATTTCGGGGGCCATTTGGGTGCTTTCCCCTTTATGCTTGTTATTGACAAACTTATGTCACTTTTAGGATAAAGGATGGAAGCCATGTTGCAAACCGCTTTGCGCGAAGATGCGCTGACGGCCACGCCGGGAGGCTTTGAGCTCCGGCTGGGACTTCCGTGGATCCGCTCGATGCCTCTGTCCAGCGTGGCTGGCCTGGCAGTGGAGGTCGACTGCGTCGCGGTGCCATCGGGGGAGTTGACGGTGCTACTGGGGAGGCGACGTGTGCCGGCAGGTGCACTCCCGGAAGAGTCCGGCTGGTGGTTCGTGCAGGACAGGCTGGTCCTGTCCGGCAGGCGCGAACTTCACCGTGGTGCGCACGCCGTTACCGTCGACTTCCGGCTGCTGGTGCCCTACCTGCACGCCGGCCCGGGCTCGCCGTTGGTCCTGCCGTTCCGCCTGGAGGCCTGGCTGGATCCCGACCAGGCACCGGTGCCCAGCGCGTCCCTCGACGTGACCTGAGCTGCCAGGCCGCGTCGGGACAGTTCCTTTTTCCGGGAGGCCGGCTCTCCGGCTGGCACACAATCGTGGAACACTATGCCGGAACAGTTGCCCGTTCAGGTGACGGCCGGCCCTCTGCAAACCAGCGGGGGAAGGTGACGTCGAATAGCTGCTCGCGGGCCAGCTCGGCGCCGCCGCGCAAGGGTTCGCGCTCATCGTTGACGGAAAGGGTGATGGTGAGGTCCCGAGTGGCGAGCGGCAGTGACAATTCGTAGACGCGTTGGCGCACCTCGGCCAGGAACACCTCGCCGGCGGAGCCCATGGCGCCGCCGATGACAATGACGCCGGGGTTGAACATGTTCACGAGGGCCGAAATGGTTTCGCCTGCTACGTGGGCCGACTTTTGGACGAGAGTGATGGCAAGGGAGTCTCCCGCTTGGGCTGCGAGGGTGATCGCCTCAAGTGTCAGCGCCCCCTTCTTCGCCAGCGCGGCAAGGGAGGTATTGGCCCCTTCCTTGATGGCCTCTTCTGCGTCCCGGACCAGTGCCCAGCCGCCGGCAACCGCTTCCAGGCAGCCGATCTTGCCGCACCGGCACTGTGCATCCGAATCGGAAACGCGGACATGGCCAATGTCGCCGGCGGCCCCGTTTGCGCCCCGGTGAATCCTGCCTTTGGACAGCAGGCCGGCTCCGATGCCCGAGCCGATTTTGCAGTAAATGAGGTCCGCCAGGGTGTCGCGCCGCCGGGCGCGTTCCCCGAGGGCAAGGAGGTTGGAATCGTTGTCCACCCATACAGGTGCATTGAAGCGGTCTTCAAAGGGGGTGCGGACGTCGTAGCCGTTCCACCCCGGCATGATCGGTGGCGCCACGGGCCGCCCCGTAGCGAAGTCCACGGGGCCGGGCAGCCCCACCACCACACCCCACACGGGCACCTTGGGGTCCTTCTTGAGCAAATCGTCGACCAGGGACAAGGCTGCGTCGATGGTCTTCTCCGGACCCTCCGCGATATCCCAGGGGCGGTGCGTGTGTTCCAGGATGTCGCCGTCGAGCGCAGTTATGCCCACCCGCATGTGGGCCGCACCGAGGGCGCATATCACGATTCGTCCCTGCTCTGCCCGGAATCGCAGGGTCCGTGGAGCGCGGCCGCCGGACGAGGCGCCGAACTCGCCGTCCGCGAGGAAGCCAATCTGAATGGCCTGATCCACACGTTGACTGACGACGCCCCTGCCCAGGCCGGTGACCTTGCCGATTTCCGGGCGGGTGGTTGCTTCGCCTGTGCGTACCAGGTTTACGATCCGCAAAAGGCTCGTCACTTCATCCGTTTGTGCCCCAAAGCGGAGTGTGGAGTCTGTCGTCATGCTCACAATTCTCACACATTGTGGCCGACTAAGGTGCGGCGCGGCGCGACTATAGCCAGAACCTCTCTTACTTATGAATAATAAGCACATAAGAGAAGGAGGGCGATGATGCCGTGGAACGTAGGGATCCTTGGGGCCGGACCGGGGGTTGCGGCTCTTCATCTCCCGGTGCTGGGGCGGCTGGTGGAGCTGTTCAAAGTGGTGCACATTGCCGATGCCGGGAGCGGCCGCGCCCGGGTTCTGGCCGAGCGCCTTGGTGCCAACTGGTCGGAAGGAGAGGTTGACCTGCTCGCGGACCCGGAGGTTGATGTGGTGGCCGTCTGCAGTCCGCCTGCTGACCATGCCCGCCAAATCCTGGCTGCCGTGGCCGCCGGCAAGCGCGGCATCTTCTGCGAGAAGCCACTGGCCACCAGTGGGGAGGAGGCCGAAGAGGTCATTGCTGCGTGCCGGGCCACAGGCGCCATCCTCCTCGTGGGGACGAACCATCTGTTTGATGGGGCATGGGGGCGCGCAAAGCACCACCTTGTGGCCCTCGAAGGCAGAGTGCAGGCAATCTCCGTGACGCTGGCGCTCCCGCCGAATGACCGGTACCACCGGCTGGTCACGGAGGGCGGCCCTTTCATGGCCGCCCGACGGGGACGTCCCGACCTGGACGATCCTGCGGTGGCTGCCGGCGTCCTGCGGCAGTTGCTGACAGGGCTCGCGATCCACGATCTTCCCGCCGTCAGGGACGTTGCGCCAGGCATCGACGAAGTGGTCTACGCGCGGGTCGCTCCGCCCATCGGCTACGTGGTGGGTTATCGGTCAGGGGGCGTGCTGGTCCAGCTGGCGCTTACCATGCTTGCGGAAGGACCCGATGCCCTCTGGCGGATGGGCATCGCAACCTCCCACGATCGCATCGAGGTTAGTTTCCCGCCGGCCTTCGTCCATGCCGGAAGTGCCGTCACCCGCGTACGAAGCGTGGACGGGCTCTGGACAGAGTACCCGCGGGATCTGGAAGACGGCTACGTGACGGAGTGGCGCCTGTTTGGGTCGCTCCTTGAGGGCGTGGCCCCGGTGGAGTACGACGAACTGTTGGCGGACTCGCATTATGCAATCGACCTCGGCGACGCTGCGGCCGCGAAAGTTCTTGAAGGAGTGCCCCTATGAGTCCAGGTGATCGAGGGTATGGCGTCGTCACTGCGTTGCCTTCCTATGTGGCTGCTGTCGCCGAACTACCTCTCAGCGCTGCCCTGACCGATGGCGTCAGTGGCGCGGTGGTGGTGGTGCCCGGATCCGGCGATTGGTGGCAGGGCATGCTGGCGGCCCGGGCCGGGGGAGCGTCAGCAGTAGTGGTTGCGGACCCGGGCGTGCTCCCGCGCGAGATAGTGGAAGCCGAGCCGTGGCCGGGTGGCATTCCTGTGATAGTTGAGCGCCCCCGCCTGCGCCCCGATGTTGTTGCTGAGGCGGTCCGGGCAAGGCGAGGCAGTCCGGCCCGGATTATCACGGTGGAGTGCGCTGCACCCGCTCCGGCCCTGGATGCCGCGATTCGTGACGGCTTTGGCTGGCAGCGGTCCCTGGCCCAGAGGAAGTTGGCGCTTCGGTCCAATATTGCCACGGCGCAGGGCAGGATGGCGCTCCTGGACTGGGAGGGCGCCTCCGGCGGGACAGTTCCCGCCACTCTTGCGGCGACGGTGGTGGGGGGTCTTCGAGCCGGAGGCCTGCTCCAGGTGATGGCCCTTGGTGAGGTGAGGACGGAAGTAACTGTGGACCAGCCTGCCGGACTGATACGACTGGAGACGTCAACCGAGGATGGAACGTTGAGGGCTCCTGATCACCATGAGTCATCAGCCCGCCTGGCGCTTCGCCGGGCATTTAACGCCTATGCCTCAGGCGTGGCGGCTACCGATCTGGAGGGGCTGCTGGAGGACATGGCCCTCACGTGGGCCCTGGGTGCTCCGTAAGTTCTTTGAGTCTAATTCCGGCGTTCTTTTGTTGTTTTCTGACGAAAGTGAAGTAACATGGGTGGTGGCGCCGGGGTTCCTTCCGGACCCGTTCTCCGCCGTGATGGTGCGGCGGAGGCACAACACGTCGCGTCGACGGCCCGATCGTTCGGGTAGATCACTATGCCACTTTCACCTTTGAGACTACGTCTCCTTGTTACCTCCCTGCTCTCGGTCTCCTTCCTCGGAGCCCTGGACCACACGGTGGTGTCCACTTCCCTGGCCACCATTGCCGGCGAGCTGGGCGCGCTGCAGCTGATGAGCTGGGTCGTTGTGGGCTACACCCTCGCAAGCACAGTGCTGCTGCCGGTGCTCGGCAAACTGGGCGATGTGCTGGGGGCTCGCAGGATCTTCCTCGGTTCACTGGTCATGTTTCTGGCCGCTTCCCTTGCCTGCGGATTCGCCCACGACATGACCTGGCTCATCGCCGCCCGCGTCCTGCAGGGGATGAGCTCCGCAGGCCTGCAGCTGATGTCCCAGACCATCATTGCCCAGGTCACCACGCAGCGGGAACGGCCGCGCTACATGGCGATCATTGGCGCTGCTTTCCCCATCGCGATCCTTATTGGCCCCGTGCTCGGCGGCGCCATCACCGACTACTGGGGCTGGCAGTGGGTCTTCTGGATCAACATCCCCGTGGGCGCGGCAGCCCTGGTCCTTGCGCTGATCGCGGTTCCACACCTGGAACCGGGTCCCACTCCACGCCACTTCGATGTCGCCGGCGCAGCTGTTTTCACCACCGCACTCGTTGCGCTCGTGCTCGCCGTTTCCTGGGCAACCGAACGGACCGCGGGTCCCGCTGCCGCTGTCGCGCTCGCACTCAGCATCGTGGGCTTTACCGTTTTCTTCCTAGTAGAGCGGCGTGCTCCCGAGCCCATCGTGCCGTTCCACTTCTTTGCCAACCGCACCATAGCCGCAGGCACCGCGCTGTCGGCGATTATCGGCGTCGGGCTCTTCTCCATCACTGCGTACCTGCCCACGTACTTCCAAATGGCATACCAAGCCACCGCCACCGTGTCCGGGCTTGTCCCCATCGCCACAGTGTTCGGCATGCTGATCAGTAACCTGCTCACCGGATGGCTGGCCAGCCGGACAGGGCGCTACCGGATCTTCCCGATCCTGGGTACTTCGCTGGGAGCGGCAGGGCTCTTTGCGATGGCCGTGCTGCCCGTCGGGCTGCCGTTGTGGGTGCCCATGATTGCAATGAGTGTGGTTGGCATGGGCACCGGGGCGTTTATGAGCCTGATCGTCGCAGTGGTCCAGGGCGCTGTCCCCGCCAGCCAGACCGGCACCATTACGGCAACCATCAACCTGGTGCGGCAAGTGGGATCAACAGTGGCGACGGCGGTCATTGGCGGGGTGATCGGCTTCGGTGTCGCAGCCCTGTTGCCGTCGGGCCTTGACGCCTCCACGCTTACCCCCCAACTGGTCCACGCGGCGGACCCGGCCGTCCAAGCCCGCGTCGCGCAGATCTATGGCACGGTCTTCATTCCCATCTTCATCGCCCTGGCAATCACTTATGCCGTAGGAATCATCGCGGCGGTCCTGCTTCCCCATGGCTGGCTCTCCGATGAGCCCGTTCCCGCTTCCCACACAACTTCCGAATCCCTTTCGGCCTGATTTCAAAGGAGACATCATGTCCAATTCCACTATCGTTATCGTCGGCAGCGGGCCCATCGGCTCCGCCTACGCACGCGTGCTTCTTGAGCAGGTCCCGAACGCCCGGGTGGTGATGTTCGAAGCCGGGCCGCAGCTGACGGAAGTTCCCGGTGAGAGCGTCCGGAACATTCCCGACGCCGCGAAAAAGGCCCGCGCGAGGGAAATATCGCAGGGGCCGCAGGCCGGTGCCTACCGCGAGTCGCTCGGTATCCCTG
This sequence comes from Arthrobacter sp. Leaf337, assembly GCF_001423745.1. Lineage (GTDB taxonomy): Bacteria > Actinomycetota > Actinomycetes > Actinomycetales > Micrococcaceae > Arthrobacter. The sequence goes on along the minus strand of NZ_LMPC01000029.1, from coordinate 346,951 downwards.
CCGGGACCGTCACCGAGGGAATGTTCACCGCACGCCAGGGCACCCACCTGCTGGACTTCGGCGGCGCCGGCTCAGCCCACGCGCCAAGTTTCCCCGCAGCGGCGGCGGCCACCAACGTTGGCGGCCAAGGGGCGCACTGGACCTGCGCGACGCCGTCGCCCGCCTTCAGCGAGAAAATCCCGTTCATTGCAGGCAACGAGTGGGATGCGCTCATCGAGGAGGCCAAGCAGTTGCTGCACGTTCACAGTGCAGCGTTCGCTGATTCCGCGGTGGGTGAAGCCATTAGGTCCCTCCTTGATGAAGAGTTCGGCGCGGAACTGCCGGACGGCTACGGCGTTGGCACGCTGCCAGTGGCCGGCGATCCGCAGCCGGACGGCTCAGTGCGCTGGGCGGGGGCCGACGTCGTCCTCGGCCCGCTGATCGATCAGGGCAGCCCGCTCTCGAAGCAGTTCGAGCTCCGTGACCTCACCCTGGTCCGTCGCGTGGAACTGGACGGACGGCGGGTCACCGGAGTCACCGTCCAGGACCTCCGCACGGGGGAGGTGTCGTTCGTGGCAGCTGACGTCGTTGTCGTGGCGGCGGACGCCTTCCGTTCCCCCCAGCTCCTGTGGGCATCGGGTGTTCGGCCGAAGGCGCTCGGGCACTACTTGACTGAGCATCCCGTGGTTATCTCCACGGTGGCCCTGGACGCCGAAAAGATGGGGCGGCACGCCACCGAAGAGGACCTCAAGGCCGAACTGGCCCGGCGTGCACAGAACCCCGCAGATCCCGTCGCTGCCGTGAACCGCATTCCGTTCTCCGAGCCGGAGCACCCTTTCTCCGTGCAGGTGATGTACACCGAGACAACGCCATTCCCGATGGAGCCGGGAACCCCGTACTCCGAGAACCGCTGGGGCTACGTCAACATGGGCTACGGGACGCGAAAGCACCCCCGCTACGAGGATGCCGTCACCTTTGACGACAACGAGACGGACTACCGGGGATTCCCAAACATGACCATTGAGTACACGCTCACCGAGAGGGAAGACGCGGAGATCGCTCAAGCCACGGAGCGGCTCCGCCGTGCCGGGAAAGCTCTCGGCGTCTTCGTCGCCGAGCCGCGCCTCATGCCGAACGGCTCCAGCCTGCACTACCAGGGCACAATGCGCATGGGCGACACCGACGACGGCACCTCGGTGGCGGATCCGTGGTCTCGGGTGTGGGGGTACAACAACCTGGTGGTGGGCGGCAATGCTTTGATTCCGACGGCTACGGCGATGAACCCGACGCTGATGAGCGTAGCCATCGCAGTGCGTGGCGCCCGAAAAATGGCCGAGGAGATCAGTCTCGCGGCCGAGTCCGCTGCCGGCTGAACTACCGCGCGGGCCATAACGTGTCACGGGAGCAATCGAACGGGACCTTGCCCATGGAGTCCCAAGCCGGTTCCATATTTTCGAAGGCAATGGCGTTGTCGGGCCCTACGGGCTTAGCCTGGGGGCCCGGTACCTCTTCCAGCGCTGGGCAGCTCTTTCAACTTCTCCGGGACGGCAGGTCCAGAACACGCGCAGAATTGGCCCGCAACACGGGTCTTGCGCGTTCAACGGTCAAATCCCGCATCGAGGACTTGTTTCATTTGGGGCTCATCAAAGATGGTGGGGGGACGGCGTCCAGCGGAGGGCGGCCTCCGGCGACAGTTGCGTTTGACCCGTCTGCACGCGCAGTACTCGTCATTGAGATGGCCGTCAGCCAGATCCTGGTTACGGTGACAGACCTGTCGGGGAAGGTACTTGCGGACCAACAGTGCCAGCGTCTGCAAGCACAAGAGCCGCCGGCAACCTTGGGCCGGGCCATTGCCGTGGGCAGGCAACTTCTGGGAACTGCCGGCTGCGGGGGCGAAATGCTTGCGGGCGTTGGGATCGGGCTGTCCGGTCCAAGCCACCGCACCGACAACCACGCGGGGTCTCAACTCAGGCCCGGCTGGCATGGATTCGACTTCGAGAGCTTCATTCAACGGTCACTCCAAGTGCCCGTTGTCGTCGATAGCGTCGTCAATCTGATGGCGCGGGGGGAGCACACAGCCCATTGGTCCGGTCACGGCAACTTCATGTTCGTGAACGTCGATTCGAGTATTGGCTCTGCGATTATCAGCGGCGGTAGATTGCAGCCTGGCGCCAATGGGGCGACGGGTGGCTTGGGGCACGTTCGCGCGTCCAACGGTGGCGACCTTGCGTGCCCCTGCGGGAACTATGGCTGCTTGGACATGATTTCTTCAGTGCCGGCACTGGTCCGGAAAGTTCGCCAGCACGGCGTGGATGCCCGAACGGGTGAAGATCTTTTGCGTCTGGCAGCTGACGGTCAGCCCGAAGTCATATCCGCGCTGCATCAAGGGGGCCGTGAAATAGGAGACGTCCTGGCAACGGCCGTCAGCTTGCTGAACCCCTCGGTCATCGTTCTCGGCGGTAGCCTGGGGGAGTCGGCGGATGTCCTTGCCGGGGTCCGGGAAGTTGTTTACCAGCGGGCTCTGCCGCCGGTGACGTCCCAGCTGCAAATCAACCACTCGCTTCTGCATCACCAAGCCACAATTGCCGGAGCCACTCAGGTGGTCGCGGACCGTGTACTCTCACCGGCGGCAATAGATGCAGCTGTGCTGGACCTACTGTCGTAGCGGCGCAGCCGGGGGCTTTGATAGTCCCGTGATGGTAGGAGACTCCGGCCGGCGGCCCATCTCCAAGGCTCACCAGGGACTGTTCCAGCCGATTTGTCTCACCACTTCACTCAGAGGCCGCGGCGTCCCGCCCACAGCCCGTGCAGCAGCGGCACGAGCGACGCGATCATCAGCAGGTTGCCTAGCAGCGTGTCGTCCCCCCTGACCACAGAACCTGCGATGAGCAGGGCGCCGAAAACCAGCGCCGCTGCGGTTCGCTGCGCCGTCCGGTCCAGCCGTGCCATCTGACGTTCGAGACGCGGATTGGCCACGGATAGTGAGCCGTCCTCGATTCGAGTGAGAAGCCCGTCCAGGCGTTTCGGCAGCCCCAGTGCGACGCCGGCGGCGTCGAGCGCCTGCTTGGCCACGTCCTGGACGATGTTTCCACGCTCGTCGCGCAGCAATTGCGCCGCATAGGGTTCCACCGCGTCCCACAGATTGAACCTGGCATCCAGCGAGCTGCACACCCCCGAGGTGAGTGACATCGCCCGGATGATGAGCAGGAAGTTCTCCGGCAACTGGAAAGGCAGCGAGCGGACCAGGTCGCCGAACTCCACCGCAAAATCGAGGAACTCCCGCGGGTCCACTTCGCGCAGTTCGGCGAAGCCCATCCCGCCGAACCGGGCAAAGAGATGCGTCATTGCCCGCTCAAGCTCGGCCGTGTCCGCCGACGGCACCAGCACACCCACATCGCGGATCGCGGCCACCAAGCCCTTGCCGTCACGCGAGGCGGCCGCGATCAAAAGCTTCCGCAGGCCGCTGCGGGTACTGGCAGGAACCTCGCCCATCATGCCGAAGTCGATGAACGTCAGCTTCCAGGGGCGTCCTGCGGTTGCATTGGAAGCCGGTGTGACGAAGATGTTCCCGGGGTGCGGATCGGCATGGAAAAAGCCGCTGCTGAACAACTGGTCGAACATGACCGAGGCGAAAACCGGGGCAACCTGAGCCGGATCGATACCCGCGGCAAGAAGTTCCTCCGCATCAGTGATCTTGATTGCCGCGACATTTTCGAGGACGAGCACGCGGCGGGTGCTCCACTCCCACGCGACTTCGGGCACACCAACCCGGTCGTCGTCGGCGAAATCAGTCGCGAAGCGTTCGGCATTCGCTGCTTCATGCAGGTAGTCGATCTCCTCAAGGCTAATTTGCGCAAACTCCTCGACCAGCGCGGGCATGTCCGCACGATCGGACACCAGACGCACATGGCTGAGCCAGCCGGCCACTTTGCGCAGTGCCGCCAGATCGACGTCGACAATCGCGTTGATGCCGGGGCGCTGCACCTTCAAGACCACGCTGTGGAGCCCGGCGTCGGCGGCATTGGCGGGAAGGAGTTGCGCACGGTGCGCCTGCCCGAGGGATGCGGCGGCGATTGGCATCTCTTCGACTGAGGCGAAAACCTTGTCCAGCGGCGCGCCCAGCTCCGCCTCGGCAAGTGGTCGGATTGCGGGAAACGGGACGGGGGGCACCTCGTCCTGGAGTCCCTCAAGTTCCTTGGTGATCTCGGGCGGAAGCACGTCGAGTCTGGACGACAGGAACTGACCCACCTTGATCATCAGGCCGCCCAAATCCACGGCCAGCACGTGGAAGCGCCGCGCGAAGCGCCGCATCCTCGTCGTCCGGGTGCGCTCGGCAATTTTGCCTAGCCCGACGCGGGGGAGGAACAGCTCAAACCACCAGGTCACCGCGAGATGCCACGCGGCGAAGCGCAGGATGCGACGGTAACGGGCGCGGGTGCTCCCGGCGCCGGGTACCGGATCCGCCCGGTCCCGACGGACCGACGTCACCCCGTCAGTCCTGGGCGAGGATCGAATACAGCCGGCGACGTGCCTCGTCGAGCACCGCCACGGCCTGCTGCACCTGCTCCGGCGAGCCGGTGCGACCTACCTGCGACGCGGCCTGCGCTAGCTCAAGGCCAGCCTTGGGCAGTGCCGCGAATCCGGTGCCGGAAGCCTGGCCTCCTGACTCCCACGGCGCTGATGCATGCGCACCCGCCACTTCCTCCCGGCCTGCTTCGGTGAGCGAGTAGATCTTGCGGCCGTTGGACTCCTCGGCACGGATCAACCCCTCATCGGCCAGAAGTTGCAGCGTGGGGTAGACGGAGCCGGCACTGGGCTTCCATCTGCCGCTGCTGCGCTCCTCGATTTCACGGATGATCTGATAGCCGTGCATCGGCCGCTCCGCGAGCAGGGCCAGCACCGCCGAGCGCACCTCGCCCCGCCCCGCGCGGGTGCCGGAGCGATTCTCAAACCTTGAACGCAGCTCTTCAACGGCGTGCCACATACCCTCGATGTTGGGGCCGCCGAATCCGCCCGCAGGGTATGAATTACGCATGCTGCTCTCCTAATGGGACGCGAACGATACTCAACGATACATCCCGATACAGGCGAAAACCAGCACCTCGAAGAGGGCTGCGGAGTGGAGGATTACGCACAAGGTTCCCGGCAACGTCGACGTAAAATCCCACCCCACCGGATCTGTGCCGCCCGGTTGTGGAGCCTTGGGCGTGGGCTGGTTCGCGCTAACGGGGGTCAGTCAACCCCCGAGGCGCTGGCTAAATGACATAAGACGCGATTGCATCTCCCAGTACGAAGTGGCGGCCGGCGATTGCTTGCCGTCACGCAGGGCGCTGACGACGTTCACGGCCGCGTCAACTGCTGCGCGGTACGGCAGGGAACCGGAACTCACCCGCCGGACGCCCAGCGCACCCAGCTCGGCAACAGTCAGCGAGGGATGCGCCAGCACGTTGAGCGGCAGCCCAATGCCGGCGGTAATGGTCCGGATGTCCTCCGGAACCACAAGTCCGGGGACAAATATTCCGTCCGCCCCGGCGTCGGCGTAGGCAGAGGCACGGAGCAGGACGGCATCCACAGTGGCCTGTTCGCCGAACCATATGTTGTCCACCCGTGCGTTGACGAACATGGCCGGGCTGCGTCTCTTGACGGCGGCAACCTTGTCGGCAAAGGCTGCTGGATCGACCAGGTGCCCGGCCGTGCTGTCCTCCAGGTTGACCCCGGCCACGCCAAGGGTAGCCAGTTGGGCCACAAGTTCCGCAACCTCTGCAGGGTCATCGGAGTAGCCGTCCTCGATGTCCGCCGTGACGTGGACAGGCAGGCGGCACAAATGCTCCACGAGTGCCGTGGTTACTGCCTTGCTGGATCGACCTCCGTCCGGCAGGCCGGCACTTGCCGCAACGCCAAAGCTGGTGGTGCCGACTGCCGGGAACCCCGCTGTCGCGAAAGCCAAGGCGGATCCGACATCCCATGCGTTGGGCAGCAGGAGTGGCGCCGCAGCGTGATGGAGTTCCCGAAAAGTGGCCATTTCATTGCCATCCCCTGCTAACCGAATAGGTGAATCCCCGTTCAGTCTACAAACGCGGCCGGACGCCGCAAGGGACCGACGTTTCGCGGAACAAGTGATGGCCTAACGGGACAAGATGCTCGGGTCGTGGCCGCCTGGTCGGTACCGGCGGACATTCGTGCTGTGGATGTACTGTACGGATAACCTGTGGGTATGAAGAACCTGGACCTGAACCTGCTGCCCCAACTTCAGGTCCTGCTGGAGCTACGCAACGTTTCCCGGGCGGCCGAGAGGCTTCAGCTCAGCCAGCCTGCCACCAGCGCGGCGATGGCCAGACTCCGCCGGCACTTCGACGACGAACTCCTGGTCCGGAACGGCCGCACCTACGACCTCACGCCCTTTGCGCAATCCCTGGTCCCGCTGGTAGATGAAGCCATGCTACACATCCAGCGGGCCACCCGGGTGCGGTCAGGTTTCGACGCCGCCACGAGCGAACGGGAATTTGTGATTGCGGCGTCGGACTACGCTGCGGCGCTGATTGTTGGTCCGTTGCGGGGGATTCTGCGGGAGGAGGCCCCAAGCGTGTCCGTGGACTTCGTCCCGACGGCCAAGTCCGGCATCCAGGGCCAAATGGCCGACTATTCAAAGATTGACCTTCTGGTGGGGCCAACCGGTTACCACATGCAGGGTACGAGCAAGCAGGTGTTCCGGGACAGTTTCGTGGCAGTGGCTGATTCCGGAAATTCCCTGCTCCAGCAGCCCCGCCTCACGCTGGACGACCTGGCCACGGTGCCTCACGCCGTCGGCTATTTCGGTGAGGGCATCAGCACCCCGGCGGACAAGCTGTTTGAATCCCGCGGTGTTCAGCGCCGCGTGGCAGCCGTGGTGGCCGGGTTTCTGTCGCTGCCGCTGCTGGTCGAAGGAACGGATCTGGTGGCACTGGTCCCGATGATGCTGGCGGCACGGGCCCAGCGCGGAGGGGACATTGTGGTGCTGGAGTTCTCCGAAGGCACCGAGGCGTCCCTTGTGGAGGCCATGTACTGGCACCCCTCCCAGACGGAGGACCCCGCGAGCGCCTGGTTGCGCTCCGTGGTGCAGCGGGCCTGTTCGCGGCTGCACGGACTTTTCCCCGTCACGGTCCACCCGGTGACTATCGACGCGGCGGATACCAGGTAGACCAAACGCGCTGTTCCCCATCCCGGGCATCACTGAGAGAGTCGGAGAAACATCCCTTCGAAAGGAAGACCCATGCCTGTCTCCAGCCAGCGCCTGGCCGGCAAAACCGCCGTGATCACCGGAACCGCCAGCGGGCAGGGGAGGGCGGCCGCCCTCGCCTTCGCTTCCGAGGGTGCGCTGGTGGTCGGCTGCGACATGGACGACGACGGCGCCGCGGCCACCGTTGAGCAGGTCACCGCGGCCGGTGGCCGGATGGCCAGCAGCAGGGTTGACCTGACGGATGAGGGCGCTGTGGCGGCATGGGCGCAGGATGTGGCCGCAACCCACGGCCAGGTCCACATCCTGTATGCCAACGCGGCGGTCACCCGCTTCGCCCCGGTGGAGCAGCTCACGTTCGCCGACTGGAAATGGAACGTGGCGCATGAACTGGATGTGGTGTTCCTGCCGGTGAAGTACTTCTGGCCCCGGCTGATCCAGGCGCGGAACACGGCCATTGTCCTGGTGGGCTCAACGGCAGGGGTCACCGGTTCCATGACCAACGGCCGCCTGGCACACACCGCCACCAAGGGAGGCGTGGTTGCCATGACGAAGCAGCTCGCGGCCGAAGGGGCGCCGCACGGACTGCGCGTCAACGCCGTCAGTCCCGGAATGATCCGCACCGCCGCCACCGAAGGCAACCTCCTGGCCGCAGATCACCCTATGCGAACCATCGCAGGCAGCATCCCGCTGGGCCGGATTGGCACGCCGGAAGAAGTCGCCAAGTGCGCGCTGTTCCTTGCCTCGGACGACGCGTCCTACGTGACGGGCGCCAACCTGATGGTCGACGGCGGCTGGTCGGCGGTGCTGCCGGGCTAACGCATGGCGTCCGAGACCGACTTGGCGCCGGCGTGGCCCGACTGGCCGCCATCCACCGGAATTTCCGCGCCTGTCACGAAGGAGGACAAAGGACTGAGCAGGAACAGCACGACGCCGGCCACCTCCTCCACGCCTCCGGTGCGGCCCAGCGGGATTTCGGCCAGGGTGGCCTGCCGGAACTCCGGTTTTGCGCTCGCCGTCATGGGCGTATCAATGAAACCCGGGTGGACGGTGTTCACCCGGATACCCTGCGGGCCAAGCTCCGTGGCCGCCACCAGGGAGAGCCCGCGCAGGGCCCATTTGCTGGCGGTGTAGGCGACCGGATAGTGCGCCGTCAGTCCTGCGACCGAACCCACGTTGACGATCGCGGAGCCGGACCTCATGAGGGGTGTGAGGGCCTGGATTCCCAGCAAAGCTCCGGCAACGTTCACTTCGTACACCTTCTGCAGGTCGGCCACCGAGGCATCCAGAAGCCGGCTCCGCCGGGTGATTCCCGCATTGTTCACCAGGCCGTCCACCCGCCATCCCCGGGACTGTATCCATTGAGCGAGACCGGACCAGCCGGGGGCATCGGCAACATCAAGCTGGCGGTACACCAACGCACCACCGGACGACGACGACAAAGCGGCCAACTCAGCCGGCGTGTCAGCCGCGAGGTCCGTCGCGATGACGCAGGCTCCGGCCCCCACCAACAGCCGCGCTTCGGCAGCCCCCTGACCCTGGCCGACCCCCGTTACCACCACCGTCCTGCCCGCGAGCTGGAAGGAAACCACTCTCAGGCCCCTGAAGCAGCCGCAGCCGCAACCCGGTTCCGCGGGCGGGTCCGGGCAGGAACACGGGTAACGGCATCCCGCCGCTCACCCACGGTGTTCTCGATGCTGCCAATGCCTTCCACTGTCATCCGGACCACGTCGCCGGTCTTGAGCGGCGGGGGAGTCTTCGAGCCGTTCCGTCCCCAGAGTTCCGCGAGGCAGCCACTTCCACACGTGCCGGAGCCCAGGACATCGCCGGGCTTCATCACTGAGTCCTGCGACGCGTAGGCAACGAGCTCGGCGAAGGGCCAGCCCATGTTGGACAGCAGGTCCTGCCCGATGGCTTCCCCGTTGACTTCCACGGCCATGGAGATCGGCAGGAACCCCTCGGCGTCGTGCAGGTCCTCGAACTCGTCCGCCGTGACTATCCACGGGCCCAGGGTGTTGGCGAAGTCCTTGCCCTTGCACGGGCCAAGGCTTACTTTCATCTCGCGGCGCTGCAGGTCCCGCGCGGACCAGTCATTGAGCACCGTGTAGCCGAAGATGTGCTGGTGCGCCTCCGCTGCTGTCAGGTTCCGGCCGTCGCTCCCGGGAACGCGTCCGACGACGGCGGCCACCTCCGTTTCGAAGTCCAGGTCGTCGCAGCCCGCCGGAATCCCAATCACCTCGCCTGTGCCGGTCACGGTGTGCGGGTTGGTGAAGTAGAACGTCGGTGCCTCGTACCATTCGGGGACGACGCCGGCCACGCCGTCGATGCTTTTCCGCACGCCTTCGACGTGTTCCTCGAAGGCCACGAAGTCCCGGATGGTGGCGGGCGCCAGCGGGGCGAGCAGATGTACGTGCCGCATCGGCACCGGCGCGGCGGAACGGAGGGTTTCGCTCGCGATGGTGAGGGTTTCGGCCAGACCAGCGTCCAGCAAATTTTGGACAGTCTGCCCTTCGGGAAGGGCGTAGCAGTTTCCGTTGTCCACGAAGCCGGACTGCGTCCCGCCGTCGTGATTCCAGCGAGCGATCTTGACCATAGAACTTCCTTAGGCTGTTCGGGCGGTGGAGACAGAAGCGGGGGTGATGCCAAGGGCAGCGGCGTTACCGGCCAGCACTTTGGCTTCGTCGTCCGCGGCAAGGCTGGCCGCGCGCACTTCGTCCACAGGGAGGTCGGATCCCATGTCGAAGGGGTAGTCGGAGCCGAGCAACACCTGCTCCGGGCCGGCGGCGGCCACGAGCGCCCGGAGGTCGGCAGCGCTGTGGACCAAGGAGTCGAAGTGGAGCCTTTTCAGGTATGACGACGGCGGCTGGGCGCAGCCATGTGCTTCCGGCCGGACTTTCCACGCGTGGTCGGAACGGCCCAGGCTGGTGGGAAGGTATCCGCCGCCGTGGGCAGCCAGGACCTTCAGCAGCGGGTGGTGGTCCAGGACTCCGCTGAAGATCAGGTGCGACAGGGCCACCGCGTTTTCGGCCGGCTGGGAAACGGTGTTGGCCAGGTAGAAGCGGTCCAGCCGCTCGTCCAGGGAGCAGCCGAACGGGTGCAGGAACACCAGTGCGCCCAGCTCTTCAGCCCGGGCCCAGAACGGCTCAAGCCTCGGATCGGAGAGTTCAACGGTGCTGCGTTCCGGGTCGCCGGGAGTGGCGGCAAATGAGCCGATTTCCACGCCGAGCAGCCCGCACTCCAGCACCGCGTGCTCCAGGGCGTCCACCATCATCACCCCGGGATGCTGGAGCGGCACCAGGCCCAGGCCGTTGAGGCGTTCCGGGGCGCGGTCAACGAACTCCCGCACAGCCCGGTTGGCGGCCAGGGCCAGCTGAAGCGACAGTTCCTCGCCGGCGAAGTAGTAGAAGTGCGACGGCGACGGCGAGACCAGTTGCACGTCCACGCCCTGGGCGTCCATGTCCTGCAGCCGGCGGTCCAGGTCCGTCAGCTGTGGCCAGCGCTCCTTGACCATCCGGCCTGACGCGGCCATCGACTCCGGGCCGTTACGGCGCACCTCCAAGGCCTGTTGGGCACCAAAACCTTCGGGGTCGGCGTCGGAAACCAGCTGCTGCAGGGCCGGAAGCAGGATGTGGGCGTGGATGTCCACCGTGGGGTTTGCAACAGGATCGGTGCTCATGCGGGTTCCTTGACCATGCTGGAGATCGAGTGCATGAGGCCCGGCACGTCGGCGTCGCGGACGCCGTCGAGCATCCACTGGCCCAGCTGGACGGAGGCGTTGACAACTGCCTTGGCACGGTCCAGCCGGCGGTCGGTGAACTCCTTCCAAAGCGTCTCGGTGACGTCATCGGCGCTGATCAGCAGTTCGGCGAGCACCGCCGCGTCCTCGAGTGCCATGGCAGCGCCCTGCGCGATGGTCGGCGGGCAGCTGTGCGCGGCGTCCCCGATGATCACGGTGCGGCCGCGGTTCCAGGGCCCGTCCACCAGGTGCGTGGTGAACCACGTGTAGTTGATGCGGGCACTGTGGTCCAGGTTGGCGCGGATCTCGTTCCATGGCCCGCCGTAGGCAGCGGCGAGTTCGGCCATGATGCGAGGGCCGTCCTCGTGCCTGCGCTCCTGGGCCTTCTCCACCAGGTAGGCGTAGATGGTGTCCGGGCCGGTGGGGCAGTAGCCGGCGATGAAGCAGGGGCCGCCGTAGGTGAGGTCGGTGCGGACCACATCCGCGGGACGCTCCACAAAGGCACGCCAGATGCCCATGCCGGTGGAGGCAGGTTCCACGTCGATGCCGATCGCCTTGCGGACGGCTGAGTGCAGGCCGTCGGCGCCGATCAGGAGGTCATAATTAGCGGTGGCGCCGTCGGCGGTGCTGACGGTGACGGAGCCGCCGTCGTCCGCTATTCCGGTGACCGTCCTGCCGTAGCTGATGCGAGCGCCGGCCTGTTCGGCGCGTTCGCGGAGGATGGTCGTGAGGTCGGGGCGGTACATGCCCAGGGTGGCGGGGAGGTCATCGCCGCCGGTCCGCATGTCCTCCAGGACCGCGATCACGGTACCGGCGGGGTCCGGGGCGCGCAGGCCGAGCGTACCGAATGCGTAGCCCTTGGCCTCGATCTGCTCCCAGACCCCGAGCTGGCGCAGGATCCGCAGGGCGTTGCCCTGCAGGGTGATTCCTGATCCGAGGGTCTGCGGAGCGTCCGCCTTTTCCAGGACTTCGACGTCGATTCCGGCCTCGGCCAGGAGGATGGCTGCGGTCAGTCCCGCGGCTCCCGCCCCCACGATTCCGACGTTCTGTACTGCTGCCATCGCTGACTCCTTTGTATTGACGGCGTTACTGCTGGTGGATTGTTGTTGCTGTTTAGCTGAAAGCTACCGGACGGCGATCGGGTTGACGGGCGATCCGACCGCACCCGTGATGGGGAGCGGTGCAGCGGTGAGCATGAAGTCGTACCGGCCATCCGCCGCGCAGGCCTCGGCCAGCGCGTCCGGGTCCCACATTTCGCCCAGGAAGAGCCCCAGGTTGGGGATGGCGATCTGGTGGAGGGGCTGGAAGGCGCCGTCGAATTCGTTGGGACGGACTTCGAAGCCCCAGGTGTCCGTGGCGATCCCGGCGATTTCGCTGTGGTGCAGCCACGGTGCGGTGCTGAAGGACAGTCCGGGTGCGGGGCCGCCGGCGTAGTCACCCCAGCCGTCGCGGCGGACCCGGGTGTGCTGGCCGGTGCGGATCACCACGATGTCGCCGCGGCGGACGATGGAGTTGGGTCCCTGCAGTTCGATGGTGCGCTCGAGGTGTTCCGGGGTGATGGCAAACCCGTCCGGCAGCTCGCCGTCGGTCCTTCCCAGTTCCGGGCCGAGCGCGCGGCCGACGTCCAGCAGGACGCCGCGGGTGACGATCTTGGCCGCGGCGGTTTCGATGCCGGTCACAAGGTCGCCCTCGGAGGTGACCACGTCGCCCGCGGCCCGGCCGTTCCAGGCCTTGCCTTGGTCGAAGATATGGCCGAGGCCGTCCCACTGTGTGGAGCACTGCAGCGGCATGGCAATGACATCGTCAGCGCCGCCGAAGCCGTGCGGGAAGCCCTGGTTGCCGCGTTCGGCGTCCACGCCGGTGTCCGTCATAGTGTGGACAGGGTTGGTGCGGCGCCGCCAGCCTTTTTGCGGGCCGTTGGTGTCGAACGGCTGGGAGAGCGAGAACGCATCGCCGGTCTTAACGAGCGCCGCAGCTTCAACGCGCTTCGCAGCGTCGATGAAGTTGAGGGTGCCCAGGACGTCATCTGCGCCCCAGCGGCCCCAGTTGTTGTGCGCCTCCGCCATGGCCCGGATGCTGCCCAGCGGATCCTCACGCCGGATCACCGGGGAATCGGCTGATTCCCCGGAACCGGTGTTGGTTGCCTGCGCGGTGCCCTGGGTGGTCACGGCTTGCTGACTTCAGTGTGAGCTTCATCCTTGCAGCGGATCAGCTGGGTGCCCAGACCGGTGATGGTGCCTTCCATGACGTCGCCGTCCTGGAGCAGCCGGCCCCAGTGCTGGCCGTTGCCGGCAGGGCTTCCGGTCAGTACGAGGTCGCCCGGACGCAGCGGCATGATCTGGGAGGCCTCGCTGACCAGCTTGGCCACTCCGAAGATCATGTCCTGCGTTGATTCGTCCTGCATGGCCGTGCCGTTGAGCTTCAGGGTCACCTGCACGTCCTGCGGGTCGCCGAAGAACTTGGCCGGCAGCAGCAGCGGACCGGTGGGGAGGAAGCCCGGGGCGTTCTTGGCGCGGTACCAGTCCGATCCGATCGCGGGCATGTCCTTGCGGAAAACGTACTCCCGCGTGGTGATGTCGTTGACCATCGTGTAGCCGAACACATACTCCAGTGCCTCCTCTGGTGTGACCCGGAAGGCCGTCCTGCCGATCACCGCCGCCAGCTCCAGTTCCCAGTCATGGGACTTGGAGTAGGCAGGCAGGGTGAGGTCGTCCGTTGCGGAAGCGATCGCCGTCGGAAGCCCGATGAAGAAGTACGGGGTGCCCTGGCCTGCCCGCTTGTCCATCATGGCGGCGGTCGTGGCGCGGACTTCTTCTTCGTCCTGGCCCGGTTCGCGGTGTGCGGCGGCGAGGTCGATCACGTGCTTGCGGTAGTTCGCGCCGGTCTGCAGGACCTGGGCCGGCTCCACCGGGGCAAGAATTTCGACGTCGGCCAGCGCCAGGCCGGTCTCCTCACCTGCAGACGCGGCCAGGCTGTCCAAGCGGCCCTCGGTAGTGTTCCAGTGCTCGATCAGGGAGTTGATGTCACCGTCCACCGGCAGGACCCGGCTGCCCACCAAGAGGCCCACGCGAGCTTTGCTGTCACCCGGCTCCTGGAAACGGATAAGGGAGTACGTTGTTTCGGTCATGGTGTTTTAACCCCGACCCTGCTTGGCGTAAGGGTTCAGCAGGGCTTCCTTCATTTCGGGAGAGGCGCCTTCTTCGGTGGCTGTGAAGCCTTCGGCCGGCGGGAAGGATTCGGTCATGGAGTGTGGCATGGCGCCGTTCTTGTAGAAGTTGTTGGAGCCTTCGGACGGTTTCCAGGTGTTGGCTTCCCAGTCCGGGACGTAGTTGCGGTAGCCGCCGGAGTTGAGCTCGACACGGAGGCCGGACGGGTCCCGGAAGTAGAGGAAGTTCTGTTCGCCCACGCCGTGGATGGAGGGTCCGTATTCCATGGGGGTGCCGTTTTCCATCATGACGTCCGCAGTGCGGAGGAGGTCTTCGGTGGCGTCCACCCAGAACGCGATGTGGTTGACGCGGCCGGCGCGGGTGGAGGTGTCAAGGACGACGCCGAGGTCGTGGGACTTTTCGTTGGTGGTCAGGACGGAGAAGACGGTGATGGGTGCTTCGTCCAGGTCCACGAAGGCCATGACGCGGAAGCCCAGGGCTTCGTTGTACCACTTGGCGAAGCCACGGACGTCCGAGCAGGCGACTGTGACGTGGTCCAGGAAGCGGGGTGCTGCGGCGTGGCTGCTGCGTCGCTCCGGCCGGTCCGGGTAGGTGGACTCGAAACCGGGTTCTGCCACGAACTTTTCGACGTCGAAGAAGAGGCGCATGCGGTGGCCGTAAGGGCCCCTGAATTCATAGGCCTTGCCGTAGCCGTGGCCGCCGGCGGTCCAGGTGCCCTGCACGCCCGTTGCTTCGACGCGCTGGGCGGCCACTTCGAGGGCTTCCTGGGAGTTGGTGCGCCAGGCCATCCGGCCCAGGGATGCTTCCGGTCCTTCGGTAATGACCAGGCTGTAGCGGTAGTAATCGCCCCAGCAGCGCAGGTAGACGTTGCCGTCCACCCGGTCGATGATGCGCATGCCGAACTTTTCCTCGTAGAACCGTGCCGAGGCGTCGACGTCCGGGGTGGTGATCTCGAGGTGGGCAAGATGGGACAGGGGAGTTTCCACGTTGAATTCCTTCTGCGTACTGGCTGCTCTGTTTTTGCAGGTCGTGGAACTACTCTGCGGCAGGTTTGGTATACGTGGAAGCCGTAAATCGGGATATGTGCTATTCGCCGTACGGATATATGAGGGAGGTTTGCCGCCGGCCGTTCAAGACGGCTAGTGGATTCTCCGCAAGGCGTAGCGATGGTGGCCATGACGCTCGACACGGGGAGAGGCGATCACGGATGCTATTGAACATGCCCCGCACCCAAGGGGGAGAGTCTGTACTCTCCCGAGTCGTCCGCATCGTCGAAGCCTTCGGGCCGGGCGATTCCGCGCTGACCATCACCGAAATTGCCCGCCGTTCCGGATTGCACATCGCTACCGCCTCCCGGCTGGTGGAGGAATTGGGCAGCTTCGGCTGACTGCAACGGGACGAGGACCGGAAGGTGCGGATCGGGGTCCGCATGTGGGAGCTCGATTCCCGGGCTTCACCGACGCTCAGCCTGCGGGAAGCAGCGATGCCTGTCATGGAAGACCTGCATGCAATCGTTGGCCAGCACATCCAGCTCGGAGTCATGGAAGGCGATGAGGTGCTCTTCGTGGAGCGCCTCACCGCGCGCCAAGGGTATGCATTGCTCGCCGGGCACGTTCCCCCCGACGCCACCGGCGTCGCCGTGCCGGTCCGGGCCCCTGCGGGAAAGGTGATGGCTGCCCTGGCAATCATTGTGCCCAATGACGACACTGCACGCTCCCGCATCGCAGTCCTTCAAGCCGCGTCAGGCGCCGTTTCCCGGGCGATGCTGTACCCGGCACCGCCACTCCCGTAAGTCGTCCCACGTTTTCCTCTCAACCATTGAGAGTTGCGTAGTGGCGGCGGTCACCCGTGAGTGAACCTTTGTGGAGAACAAGACGAGCAAAGGAGCCGAGATGTTCACTGGAGAGAATTCCGCCGCCGAAGCGTCACAGGTCAAGCTGATGGTGACGGCGAAGGACGGGGTCGCTGACGAAGTGGTAGCCCTAACATTGGCCCATCCCGACGGCCGCAGGCTGCCTGACTGGACACCAGGATCCCATGTCGATGTGGTGCTTATGGTGAAGAAGAAACCACTGTGACGGAGTATGCGTCGGAAAGAACTTCCGCCGTACCGGCACTATAAGGTTCAGTGATACGACGCAAAGCTGCATGGATATCGGTTTTAGTGATGCGGCTCGCTTGAATGGCCGACCTTGTGAGGTGATTTGAGTAACAATGCAGTATGACTGCTCAATTTAGGGCAAACTTAACGACTCGAGGAGTCGTTCTTGGAATGCTTGCGTCGCCGTTATTTGTGTCGGTTCTGATCGGCACCTGGATTGCTTCGGGCAAGTTTAGCGTTCTGACCTTTTCCGTTGCTGTTTTTCTGGCCGCAATTGTAGGTTCTACTTTTGGGTACTCGGCATGAGCATAGTGTTCGGCCTTATTTCCTCTGAAGCAGCAAGGCTGGCAGGGTTGTCTACAGGAACGTGGAGGCGCCACTCGACCACTGATCGAATGGCGCCTCTTTCCGAATAAACTAAGGAATTCTGTCCAGGTTACAGGATACGGATCGTAGTACTCGCCAAATGCTGTCATGATATTGACAGCAAAGGCCTGCCATGACTCTTCCGCGCCAATCACGTACAGATGATTTCCGGCATCTCCTAGATCGTTATCGGCAATCCATCCTGAAACTGAAAGAAATGTAGTCGTTTCCAGGGGTCCGTATTTATCGAAGTCAAACGAAATGGATGACCCTAATCCATCTACATGCCCTGCCGCGGTCAAGAAGCGAAAGCCAAAGTCGGTTATCTCTTGGCTCCGTCCATTTGCCGGATACCAATGAATGTACGTAGAATCAAAATGTTCAGTTGTAATTTGCCCCAAGCGCAGTGAGCGGTAAGAACTGTCCTATGGATGGAAAACCTCGTGGGGCTCCGGCGATTGGAAAGTAGCAATTAAAGCAATCGTGCATTATGTCGCTGATCGCTAAGGGAGACATAGCAACGGGAAATGCAGTTTCGGTGTTCGGAGAGACTTTCTGCGTCAAAGTTCTTGTCTCGGGAGACCAGTCATAAGAAGTTTCAACAGAGCCAAATGCCGCCCGCCACCTGCATCGTGGTAGTGTGTCGCCGATGACGCACCTTGCTCGCCTTGAAACTTGGGTTGCGGCGCACCGGGATGTGCTCGAGCAGCACGGTCAAGTCACGCTTCTGTCCGGCCCGCCGGGCGCGGCAAACCCGTCAGTTCATCTCCTGGTGGCTCTGTCTACTGACTCGGACGTTGAGTTGTTACTTTGGGAGTCTGGTGACGCCGAGTTCAACCATGGGCCCTTCACTGCCTCGGTCTTTGAGCACCTCGAGTTGGAGTCTCCCGAGGAACTGGCCGATCTCCTCGGGAGATTCCTAGATGCTGTGACAGGCGGAGCGCGGTGATTCGTCTCCTGTTCTCGCATTCTCGTGCGCGCTTTGGTCACGGTTGGCATCGTCGGAGCGTTGCCAACCGCAACTCGGTGACGAGCGCACAGAAGACTTGCTTTATGCCCTTTCTTCAGCGCCGGAGCCAGCTACTACTACAGCACTGATGTTCGGTTCAACCATTTTGCTCGGTTGGGCCGGTCGCTGATCGACGTGCTCAACACCGTGACCCTGCTGCGCGACCACGGCGTCCATGTGCGCTCGATCGCCGACGGCATTGACCCGGCGACATCGACCGGGCGCACGATGCTGAATATGCTCGCCACCCTCGCCGAGTACGAGCGCGATCTGATCGTTGAGCGGGTCAACGCCGGCATCGCAGCCGCGAGGCAGAATGGCACACGTTTCGGCTGGCCGGTCTCCGTGGCCCCGCCGCACGTGAGTCAATCGGCTAGCGTGCAGCCGCGAGTGGAGGGGCTTCCAGATAGACGTCGACGAGATCTTCGTGATCGAGGACGAATCTGTGGCGCTCGTACAAGTGGCGTGCAGGGCTGCCTCGAAGGACGTTAAGACGGTAAGGTCGACTGTCATCGCGTTCCGCCATGATCTGGGCCAGAACTTTGCTCCCAATGCCCTGTCCCTGATGTGCCGGCGCGAGGTAGAAGTGTTCTAGCCATAGAGCATCGGATTCTGGACGGAGTGCCACGAGCCCAATGTCTTCCGCGTCGACTTGGATAACGCGAGTGTGCGCGGGAATGAAGGCGTCAAGGAAGCGCTTGCGAACACGGCCCGGGTCATAACGACCAAGTCGTTCCAGGTCGGGGCGCATGACTTCGGCTCGCAACTCCGCCATCCATTGCGCGTCAGAACGATCACTTGGCCGGAACACCCATTCAGCTGACACAACAATCATCCAACCGGACAGTCCGCTTCGACGCAAAACGCTTGCCGGATAGCTGGTCGACAGCAACGCCCGTAAGGCGGTGGCTGATCGACGACTCCAGCAAGAAACGTTGACTTTTCGTTGATCGGCACCCGGGGATACCCTTGATATGACGGCTCCAACTGTGGAGGCGGCCATCCATGACCTGATGGATCTCGCCTGGAAAGTTGTCTATAACCTGCTCGAGGAGCGGGGCCTGCTCGGCGACGGGTTGTTCGTCGAGGAGTACACCGGCATCCACTCCTGGCTCGACGGGCCCACGCGCTACACCATTGTCCACTCCCGGACGGTCGCGGTCCTGTTTGTGGACACCCGGCCCGTTGACGCCATCGCCTTCCACCATGACTTGCTGGGCTCCGACGACCCGAAACGCTTCTTCAGCATCCCTGGCTAAATTGGACGACCCCCGTCTAGATGCCCGACTCTTCGGTGGCAGACGGATTGGCCAGCCGGACGATCTCGAATTCGACAACGTCCAGAAGGCGGCGGCTTCCGGTGAGGTAGTCCGTGATCCAGAACAGCTCCTGGCTGGGGGCGATCTCCGTGACCTGGCCGCGGTTGCATCAGGGTGCCCTTGTAGGAGGCTTCAATTTGATCGCCGCAGGAAAGGGCCGCCATCGAGAGGATAGCGGTTCTTTCAGGACTGGAAGTGCAGGGCGAGTCTGTCGTGGTGCTCATGCTTGAAGGATGGTGGGCGAAGGTTGCCTGCTGATGTCCGCAGGATGATGGGCAGGTGCCGGCCGTTAACCCCGCCCGGCGAAAAAACCAGTCTTGTATCAGGGGATGGCCGGCCCGAAACTCTCCCAATGGGAGTCATCGAAGAATTGCGGGCACTTGACCATGTCGTGGACCGGCTCGCCGAAAAGTATCCGGCGGTGCCGCGGCAACACATCGAAGACCTAGTCGAGCAGGAACACCGGACGTTGGACACCGGCAGGGTCCGTGACTATATTCCGATCCTGGTCGAACATGCCGTCAAGGACCGGCTAAGACAGTAGTAGCTGCCCGCGTCCCGAGGCTTCTCCACCCAGATATAAGGAAGCCCCTGCCCAGTGAAGGTGCAGGGGCTTCCAGCGGCCTGGCTAGTGGTCACCTTGTTGCCAGCGCAGGGGTAAGGGTGTACTGCTTGGGCAGCTTCAGTGACCGTTCAGCCGACGTCGCGCAACCGGTCCGGGAAGTCGGCGTCTTGGCCTGTGCCGGGCTACGGCTTGCGGCCGGGCAAGACGAGGAGTGCGTCTCCGACCGGGCGTTCACCGGCCGCGTCGGACGGGGAGTTTACGACCTGACCGCTCTGGACCATCGTTGTTGATCCGCCGCCGTCCAGGTTGATCGCGTTGACCATGCCCAGGGACCGGGCCACGTCGGCGGATTCTTTGATGCTCAGTCCGAGAGACGTCGTCTGGCGCCCGTCGGCGGTGACCAGCAGGGTACGGCCCTGGGCGTCAACGCCTGCAATGGTGCGCGGATTCCGCTTGTGCACCCACCCGTAGAAGAAGGAGTTGCCGTCTCCGGTGCGCACCATGCCGTCGCGCTTGGCGGTCACGTTGAACTCGCCGTTTTGGACCAGTGTCGGTCCGCCGTTGACCACGTCGGTGGTGGCGCTGGTCTTGAGGGGTTTCCCGGCTTCGTTGAGCAGATCCGTGTTGACCGTCAGCTTGGAGCCGGCCTTAGCCAGGGCTGCGAGCTTGTCGACCTCCGCTCCTGTGGCCTGCAGGGTGTGGCCGCCGGCCGGGACAGTGGTGCCCCGGGTGTTGTTGACGGCGGTGACCGTGCCATGGGCGTCGAGGAGGGCTTCGAGTCCGGGACCGGACGGTGTTGTAGCGCCGAACTCCGGGGTGAAGGCGACGATCTCGTTTGCGTCGGTGCAGGTGAAGTCGTGCAGCGGAAGGTTCGTCGGCGTGTCGTCGGTGCCGCCGCAGTTGCGGATGAGGCCCGGCACGCGGTTCAGACCGTCCAGGGCGAGCTCTGCCGTGTTGACGGGGGTGGTGACTGTGCCGTGCCATTGCAGCCGCTGGATGGAGGTCTCGTTCTTGGCGCCGATGACGAGGGAGGGCCGGTCCCCGACGGGTTCGCTGAGGACCTTGCCGTCGTGCACCGCGGCGCCTGCGGGATCGCCCGGGGCTCCAGCGGCGGGGTCCATGACGAAGTAGCCGCCGTTGGTCGCTGCCAATGCGCCGGAGGCGGCCGCGAGCTGGCTGGTCGTTTCCCGGTCTTCGAGGTTGGGGCCGAAAGAGGACGTAAGGTCGCCGCGGAATTCCTTGGGATCAATGGTGAGGACCTCCAGCTTCCAGGGCCCGCGGTCGTTTTGGCTGGAGCCTTCGTCGCCATCCCAGCCGGTGTAGATCACTGAGGATTTGTAGCCGGCCGCCTGGATCTGGGCGACAGTGGCGGCACCGTCGGTTTTGGCCGTGAAGTGGCCGGCACGCACACGGTAGCCGAGGTCCCCGCCGGCATCGGCCAGCTGCGGTGACTGGACATGCTCAACCCGTGCAACAACACCTGCGGCGGTGAGCTTGTCGGCGACTTCATCGGCTTTTGCCTGGGTGGACAGCGCTGATGCCGGAGCGTCCGGATCCAGGGAGGTGGACGGAACGGCAACCTCAGCGGTCCAGAAGAAGTCCTGGTTAGGGGCACCCCGGGTGATTGTGGTTCGGGTAAGGCCCGGGGCCAGAGTGGTCACGTTGCGCGTCTCGGGCAGGTCCTGCGCGCCCAGATCCAGGTGGGAAGGCTGTAATGATCGGGCGGTCTGCTGATCCAGTTCCGGAGCCGTGGGTGCCCCGGTGGAGGCGCCTGCTGGTGCCAGGAAGGCAATGGGGAGGGACACGGCAAGCGCGGTGATAACCGCACGGCGGTGACGATGATTGGGATTGATCATGGCTACCGACACTAGGGTGTTTCGGGGTCGGACTTGGCACGCAAGCGCCCTCGTTAACTATGCTTTCGGGAAGTGTTCTCCACGCGTTTGGGAGGCGGTGTCCAGATGTTCCCGACAGTCGCCACCCAAGCAACCTTCACTCCTATTTTCGTCGAGAACCGGGTACTGGTCCTTGGTTGTTACGCGCGCGTACCTTGTCCAAAACGGCTTCATTAGTTTGTTCTTTCAGAAGTCGGTCCTGGAAGATACCGCTGAGTGGCTTGCCCTCCATGGTTACCGGGTCATTTCGCTTGACGCCGCAGAGTGGGAAGAGTTGGAGCAAATGCACGTCGACATCGCTTCGGCCCTCGAATTTCCCGCCTATTACGGAGGCAGCTTGGACGCGCTCAACGATTGCCTGAGCGAGGTTGCTGTCGGTTCTTATGGATGGTCCGTCGCCGCAGATACCGGGCTAGTCTTGGTACTTCGCGGCTACGCGGAATTTTCAGTTGTTGACCCCGTCGGGGCTCATAGGCTTTTGGACGTGTTTGCCCGCCAAGCCTCCTACGCAGCCTTGTTTGGTCACCGCCTGATGTGCTTGGTGCATAGCTCAGACCCGAAGCTTTCCGTTCCGCCTGTCGGCGGAACAACAGTCATGTGGAACTACCTTGAAGCTGCTGATTCAGCACGCCAAACCCGCGGCCTCTAAGTAGTTTTGAGATCCGTCCCGCATAGGGTTCCCCAAACGCGACAGCAGCATCGCACCGCGGTATGGAGTCCCGTACGCATCAAGCGATTTCGACGGCTTCTCCGTGCACGATGATCCCGCCGGACGGAGGCATGTCGACGGTGAGCACGCTCGGGCGGCCGACATGGCTTCCCTGTCGCACCACCACGCGGCTTGGCGGTTCCACGAGTGAGAGCAGGCGCAGGTATCCGCCGAAAGCGGCGGCAGCCGAACCGGTCGCCGGATCTTCGGTGATGGTGCCCACCGGGAAGAGGTTGCGCGAGTCGAATTCGCCCGGCCCCATCTCGTAGAGCGTCGTGACGGTGCCAGCCCAGTCTTGCGCATCCATCAGTGTGCGCATGGTATCCGGGTCGAAAACGAACGAGTCAAAGGCCTTGCGTTCCGCGAAGACGAGAATGGGGTGCCAGTTTCCGGCAAAAGCGACCATCGGCGGGTACGCCGGGTGCAACTCGCCCCGGCCCATGCCGAGCAATCCGAGCAGGGTGGTTAGAACATCGTCGGGGAACTCGGCCACTCGCGGCTCCACGCTCGTGAAGGATGAGGTCACCGCTGAGCCATGGCCTGCAGTCTCGATCACGACGGGCCCCACCAGGGTCTCGAAAACAAAGGTCCCCGCGCCATCCCGCCCTGACAGCGCGACGGCCAAAGCAATTGTGGCATGGCCGCAGAACGGCACCTCGGCGATCGGGGAGAAGTACCGCACCCGGTTCCGGCGGGAGTCCCCGTCAACCGACACCTCCGTGACAAAGACCGTTTCCGCATACCCGACGTCGGCCGCGATGGCCTGCATCCGGGCGTCATCGAGACGGGTTGCGTCCAGTACTACTCCCGCCGGATTTCCCCCGTCGGGGGTGCTGGTAAAGGCGGCATAACGAAGTACGTCGGGTGTCTGATTCATTGCTACATCCTCGGTGGGTTGTGAAGATACGGGCGTGGCGAAGACCAACAGGGCGAAGCGAAATGCGACTGTAGCACTAGTCCTGTACGGCTCTGCCGGCCATGGCGAGGGCGATGTTTCGGGGGAGGCGCTGCGCGATGCCGGCCAGCAGGCGATTTCCCAAGCCTGAGACGACGCTCACGGGTGTAGTGCGGCGATCGAGAGCGCGCAGGGCGGTGTCGATGACATCGCTGGCGCCCTGCAGCCGGCCGACCGCTGCGGCCTGGCTCCCGAGTACATCGAAAAACTCGGTGCGGGTAGCCCCCGGGCAGAGCGCGAGTACACGAAGGCCGGATTCCTTCGTCTCATGCGCCACGGCTTCGGTGAAGCTCAGGACAAATGCCTTGGTTGCTCCGTAAACCGCCATCCCAGGCACCGGCTGAAAAGCTGCGGTACTGGCCACATTGATGAGTGCGCCCCTCCCGGCGGCGAGCATCTCGGGGAGGAATGCCCGCGTGGTCTCGACGAGAGAGGCCACGTTGAGGGAGATCTCCGATGCGATGACCGCGGGGTCTTCCTTGACCAAAGGGCCGCTCGTGGCGAAGCCCGCGTTGTTGATCAGGGTGTCGATGCGGATGCCCCGGCCGGCAAGCTCCTCGCGGAGTTCCGCTCCGGCTCCCGCACGGCTCAAATCCTTCGAGAGCGTAGTCACTGAAATGCCGTGCGCGTCGCGCAGCTTCCGGGCGAGATCCTCAAGCCTGTCGGTCCGCCGTGCGACCAGCACAAGGTTGGCCCCGCGCGCTGCAAATCGTGCGGCAAACTCCGCGCCGAGCCCGGAGCTCGCTCCAGTGATGAGTGCCGTGGTTCCGGTGTAGCTCATGGTCATGTCGAATCCTTTCCGTGTGGCAGCTACTCTATGTAGCCAATGGCTACATAGTAGACATTGGCATCATTGTAGTCAATGACTACTTTGTGGCTATACTCATCTCATGACCGATCAGCCCTACCATCACGGCAAGCTCCGCGAGGCGCTGCTGGCCCGTGCAAGGGAAGTCATCGAAGAAGCAGGAGTCGAGGGGCTTTCCCTGCGGCAGCTCGCGCGTGACCTGGGTGTGAGCCACGCGGCACCCGGCAAGCATTTCCGTGACAAGCAGGCGCTTCTCGATGCCCTCGCCCTAGACGGTTTCCGCAGCATGAATGCCCGGATCACAAGAGCGTCCAAAGCCGCCGGAGGCCATCGGTCACGCTTTGTCCGGATCGCCAGGGCCTATGTGGACTTCGCGGTCGCCCACCCGGTCCTGTTGGCCGTGATGCACTCCACCAAACACCATCCTGACGCCAGCGATGAACTGCGCAGCATCGGTGAAGACGGCATAGCGGTCGCCAGGGCGCTCATCGCTGAAGCCCAGGACGCCGGGGAGCTGGCGCCAGGGGACCGCGAGATGCTCGCGCTCGTCTGCTTTGTGAACCTGCATGGAGCCGCTGTGCTGGCGGCGGGCAACCTCCTGGATGGAACTTCCATCGACGCCCTGACGGTTGCCACAACAGACCTGTTGTGGGCAGGCATGGCCGCAGGTCCCGCACCCCAGGGAGCCTCGGGAATCGGCGCCTGAGCCGCTCGCCTAGATGAACTCGGCGTCATAAACCCCCGTTGAGACGAACCAGCCGTCAGGCATCCTTCCTGCAGAGAAACCGCATCATCGCCGCCCTTGCAGGGGTGACCTGTGTCGTGGAAGCCCGCTGGCGCTCGGGGGCGCCGAACACTGCACACCACGCCGAAACCATTGCCTGGCATGTCGCGGCCGTCCCCGGGAGCGTGCACAGCGCCAACTCCGCAGGATGCCACAGGCTCCTGAAAGAAGGCGCGGCGGTGCTGGTGTCCGATGCAGCCGAACTTCTCGCAGACTAATCCTTCAGGTGGCCGTCCCGTTGCCGGGGCGGTCACCGCTGGCGGTCCGCCGCCGTGGTCGGCTTGCGCCGTGGGTCGGCGGCGGCGGACCGCCATACGCACACGCACCGCCGGCGACCGGGGACGCGCGGCCACCGAAGTCAGGGACGCCGAAAGAAGACCGGGGTCCTGATGGAGCGTCCGCAGGGCTCACCAGAAAAGGGCGTCCGCTGGCGCGGCCGGCTGTGGGGCCAGTGCCGGCTCCGCAGGGCTCCGCCGCCCCTGGCCCTGTTCTGGAGGACCCGCTTCCCTTCCAGGCAGACCTCCGCGCCGCGGGCCCGGTGGTCCATCTGGACAAATATGATGTCTTCGCGATGGGCCGCTACAACGAAGTGCACGCCGCCCTGACCGACTGGCAAACCTTCCAGTCCGCGGCCGGCGTCGGACTGAGCAACTTCCGCTATGACAAGCCGTGGCGTCCCCCGAGCCTGCTGCTCGAAGCGGACCCACCCCACCACGACGCGCCCCGCGCGGTCCTCACCAAGATCCTCGGGCCCCGTGAAATCCGCAGGCTGGGCGAATCCTGGGCCACCGACGCTGAGGAACTGGTCGAGGACCTGCTGGCAAGAGGCAAAGAGTTCGATGCCGTCACGGACCTGGCCGCGGCGTTTCCCCTCCGGGTCTTTCCCGACGCCGTGGGAATACCCCAGGCGGGCAGGGAAGACCTCCTTCCCTACGGGGACCACGTCTTCAACGCCTTCGGCCCGCCAAACGAGCTCGTCGCCAAAGGGGCGCCGCGCGTGGCCGGACTCTCGGCCTCGATAGCCTCCCAATGCGCACGCGATGTCCTGACGGCGGACGGATTCGGTGCCCAGATCTGGGCCGCCGCGGACAGGGGAGACATCACCGAGGCCCAGGCGCCCCTGATTGTCCGCTCGCTGCTCACGGCCGGAGTGGACACTACAGTGAATGGCCTGGCAGTCGTCCTCTACGCCTTCGCCACCCACCCTGACCAGTGGGACCTGCTGCGCGAAAAACCCGCCCTGTCGCGCACCGCCTTTGACGAGGCCGTACGGTTCGAGTCACCTGTCCAGACGTTCTTCCGGACCACCACACGGGACATCGAAGTCGGCGGCGCACTCATCCCCGAAGGCCGCAAGATCCTCATGTTCCTCGGATCAGCCAACCGGGATCCGCGACGCTGGGAAAACCCGGATGCTTTCGACCTGAACCGGGATCCCTCCGGCCATCTAGGTTTCGGCTTCGGCATCCACCAATGCGTCGGCCAGCACATCGCGCGCCTGGAGGCAGCGACCATCTTGAGCGTCCTGGCCAAGAGGATCACCTCCATAGAGATTTCAGGACCAACCCGCAGGCACCACAACAACACCCTGCGGGCCTGGGCATCCCTGCCCGTCCGCGTCCGAACCGCCTGAACAACCCGAAGGCAGTACCGGCCGCGTACTACCGCAACCACAACCAGACACGACGCCAGCAACCAGACAGCCGCTTGCGGCTGCCCGGTTCAGTGCGCCAATTTACAAGGACCTAAACATGGACATCCTCAACGAAGTCCGCTCATCACCGATGAGCAGGCTCCAAATGCGGGCAGTCGCCGTCGCCATTGCCCTGATGCTGATAGACGGCATGGACGTGGCAGTCGCCGCCTACGCAGCGCCGTCCCTCTCCAAAGCCTGGAGCCTTGACCCCGTTACTCTCGGGTTCCTGCTCAGCTCCGGCCTCGTGGGCATGGCCGCTGGCTCCCTATTTCTAACGCCGTTCTCGGACAAGATCGGCCGCCGCAGGATGATGCTGGTCGCCCTGGTCCTGGTCAGTGCAGGCATGGTCCTGTCCGTCTTCGCCGGGGACGTCGTGCAGCTCATGGCGTACCGCGTTCTCGCCGGTCTCGGTATCGGAGGCATGATCGCGAACCTGAACGTGTTTGTTTCGGAATACTCATCAGATAAACGCCGGGGGAGTATCTTCGGGTTATACACGGCGGGATTCGCCATCGGGGCAACGCTGGGAGGCTTCATCGCCGGACCGCTCATCCCGCAGTTCGGCTGGCGGTCAGTGTTCGTTGTCGGCGCCGGCGCCAGCGTCCTGATCCTCGCGTTGACGTGGCGCTTCCTACCGGAATCGCTGGATTACCTGCTCAGCAGGCGCCCTCGCAACGCCCTAGCCAAAGTCAACGCCATCCTCGTGCAAATGCAGCGCCCGGCCCTGGCCGAGCTTCCCGAACTTCCTCAGGATCAGCAAGCCCAACGCGGGATCAAAGACCTGCTGTCCGGACGGATAGCCGCCCGGACGGTCCTGCTTTGGGTGGGCTACGGCCTCATGATCGCAGCCTACTACTTCGCCAGCACCTGGACCCCGAAACTCATCGCCACGTCCTCCGGTGACGACAGCCTGGGAATAACGATGGGCCTGGTGGTCAACTTTGGCGGCATCATCGGCTGCTTCATCTTCAGCGTCCTGGCCGTCTTCCTGCGCAGCCGGCACCTGCTCCTCGGGTCCCTGCTCGTCTCCGCACTGGTCTACGTCGTATTCGGGATGGCGTTCAACCAGACGTCAATCGCCATCATCATCGGCGCAGTGCTCGGCGTGGTCACTTCAGCAAACGTTGCCGGGTTTTACGCCACCGCCCCTGCACTCTTCCCCGCTGCACTTCGCGGAACAGGCATCGGCTGGATGGTCGGAATAGGGCGGCTGGTCTCGATCATTTCGCCCGTCGTCGTCGGCTACCTCCTCGCCGGAGGATGGCAGGCGGAAAACATCTTCGTGCTCTTCGGCCTCCCCCTGATCGTGTCCGCCCTGGCCATGACCGCAGTCTGGTCACTGTCCGCAAAGACGACTTCGACCGAGCCCAAGTTGTCCAAGGTTTCCTAGGACCCGACCGGCCTACGAGTGCTGGCAGGCAGACAGCGGTGAGGGCGGCATCAGCGGCCCTCACCGTCGTTGGTTCGTCCCGAGGACTCAGACCTGGACACCATCGGCAAAGCACCGGCAACCGCCAGCAACGATCGCGCGCCCAGAACGTCTACCCGCTGACCTCCCACAAGCCGGACCAGGCAACCCCCGGCCAGCAAAGACGGGTCCCACGGCTAAGCCGTGGGACCCGTCTTCCTGACATTTGCGCGGGAGGCTTTGAAGGGGGTGCCTCGTCACACGAGGGCATGTCCGCTCAATCCGCCATGCAGCGGCGCAGCTCCGCCTTTTCCGTGATGTAGGGCGGGGTGGACCGCTAGATGCCTGATCCTGGGGCACCAAAATAGCTTGAAAGCCGTCGAGCCCCATCGCAGGCCAGGTCGATGATGCTGGGTGAGGAATCCGGTTGGTGGAGGATACCGTCTCGTAGTCCGCTGACCGATAAGGACGCCATCACATGGCCGCGGTGATCAAAAATCGGGGCAGCGACGGCGGCCATTCCCAAGGTGACTTCGTCGTCGCTGAGGGCGAAGCCGGCATCGCGGATTTCTTTGAGCTTTCCATAGAATTCGGCTCGGGATCGCGCGCCGAGACTAAAGTCCGAGCTCTGGACCATGACCGCAGCGTAGTCCTCCCAGGCCTTGGGGGTGTCGAAAGCCAACAAAGCGCGAGGTGCGGCACCGAGGTGCAAGGGCAAAGAGCTTCCAAGGGCCAAGCGGCGACTGTTCACTCGCTTTCCGTCTATCCGCTCGATGCATACGGCACGGGTACCGCTCCTGATGCAAAGGAATACAGTTTCCCCGGTTGCATCGTGGATTTCGCGGAGCACGGGAAGCGCAGCCCGCCGCAAGTCCAGTTGGTTCAGCAGATTCCCCGCGAGGGAGATCATCTTACTGCCGATTCGATAGGAACCGCGGTGGCCAAGCTGCTCTATCCAACCGGTCTCAACAAGGGTTCCCAACATGCGGTATACGGAGCTGATGGGTTCGCCTGTGAGGTCGGCGAGTCTAGCGGAGGTTGAGACGCGTTCGACAGCCAGCGCATCCATGAGGGAGCTGGCTTTGGCCAATACCGACTCGTTCGATTCGGGGGCGTTGAACTCGTGAGTGGTCGGGACAGGCTTGAATTCCGCCATCAGATCGGTCAGGGCCTGCGCTGCAGCCGCGAGAACGGTTTTGGCTTCTTCCTGCTGGTTGATCACTTGGTCGACCAGACCCGCTGCCGTCAACGCACCGAAGATGCTGCCGTCCGCGTTGAATACGGGAAATCCCAAGGCCGCGATCCCATCGACAACCTCATTGGATTCCATTCTCCAGCCGTCGCGTTTAGTGTCTGCGACCAGTTGGCGGAGAGTCTCGGCGTCAATGGGCGTCCTTGACGCCCATTGAGCATACGGGGCTTGGGCAAGGAGCTCGTCGAGTACTTCGGGGGGTTGCCACGCCAGTAGCACATGGGATGCGGCACCGGCGTGGAGTGGAAGGATCCGCCCGGATGAGAGCTCGTGCAGATCGACTTCCGTGGAATCAACCTGCTCCAAGCAGACGGCAGTGCCGTTGCGCGGTATCCAGAATGCCGCCGTTAAACCCAGCTCGGACTGGATGCCCTCCAGCAAGGTATTGAGGGCTTCATGATCGAGGAGGGCGTCGGTTGCCGCCTCCGCAAATCGCAAGATCCCAATGCCCAATTCAACGAGCCCGGCCGGGGAGCGGCGGAGAATCCCTGACTGTTCCAGCGCGCTGATGATCCGGTAGACAGAAGGCCGCGGTTCGTCGACAGCTTTCGCCAGGTCCGCCGGAGTCGAGGGGCCGAGGGCGGACGCTTCATCAACCACTTGTGTAGCCTTGAGCACCAGCTGAATCAGCTTGGCTGCCTGCGTCATGGTTGCACCCCTCGAATCGAACTGCCTCGCGCCACAAGCGACATGAATCGGGGGACCGGGCAGGATGTCGCCTTTCATGAACAACCTGTCCAGTATATGCGACTTGCAGTCGAGGGCGACCGCGCCAGCCCGATCTCGCCGCGATCCCTTAGGGCCACACTGGAGCGCCCGACTTGGCGTTGGCCGCTACGAAACTTCCAGGCCTGAATCGGCATAGGCAGTCTTGGCCTGCGGCCCGGTGAGGAGGAAACGGGTGAGTGCTTTAGCCGCCGGTTTCCGTGCCGCTGGCGCAGTGGAAGCAATCGCAAAGTTCGTGTAGTGCTGGACGGAGTCCGGCAGCGGGCCGATGACCCGTGCGCCGGGCACATGCAGGAGTTCGCTGATCTGCTGGACCGCGAGATCTGCTCGTCCGTCGATGACAGCTGCCGCGGTGGGCCCGTGGTCGATGAGCGTGGCTCGCGAATTCACCTCGTCGGCAATGCCGAGCTTCGTGATCAGGGTCTGGAAGTACAGCCCGCTGGGGCTGTTGCGTGAATAGGCGACGGAGCCGGCGGCGGTTAGGGTTCCCGCCAGCGTCCTGACAGTGGAAATGTCCGGCTGTTTCCTGCCAGGGCATGCCGCGATGCCTATCCCGGATTTCGCTAAAGGGACGATGGTGCCGGCCGCCAGGACGCCTGAGGCTGCCAGAGCTTGGAGGGAGGCCGACATGCCGATCATCACGTCCGGCAGAGCGCCGGCGTCGATCCGCTGCACCAACACGTTGGTTGAGGCGTAGACGATGTCCACGGTAGCGCCGATCTCGGTGCTGAGGGACTCCAGGCCGAGGCTTTCTAGGGCCGGCTTCAGTGCGGCGGCGCAGAAGAGCGAAACCCTCGGGCTGCTCTTGTGATGGGAGCTCATGTGGCTGTCCTTATCCAGGGTGGGCATGCGGGTACTGCCCAGCAGGTATGTGGGGAGGGGAGGCAGGAGCTGCTGTCCTTCCCCTGGTGACTACGGTCAGCTCGTGAATGGGGCGAGAACGATGTCGAAGCGGGTTCTGGCCCAGGACCGGCCCCCGAGGTCGCGTCCGTCGGGCGCAGCCGTACCGGGTGCCTGTTCTTCGAAGTCCCTGATGAGAGATTCCTTGACCCCAAAAACGCTGTCGTGCTTCAACAGTTCGTCGCCGCGGACAAAGATATGCGTTACCAATGTCCGCAGGCCCGGCGCGGTGACCATGAAGTGGAGGTGCGAGGCCCGCATGGGTGACCGTCCGACGGCCTCCAGCATTTCCCCCACCGGGCCGTCGTGGGGGATCGGGTATGGGGTCGGCGTCAGCCCCCAGAACCGGTAGCTACCATTCGCGTCGCTGAAGAGATGGGCCCGGCCGGACACTCGCTGGTCAGAGTACTGTACGTCGTAGAAGCCGTCCTCGTCGGCTTCCCAAACTTCGATTCTCGCATTTGGGATGGGGTTGCCAGCGGTGTCCTTGACGCTGCCTTCGACCCAGCATGGCTGGCCGGGAGCGGCGCCGGCGATGTCCCCACCGTTCTCGATTTCCGGAGCGTCTTCGACGAAGAAGGGGCCAAAAACTGTGGCCTCGGTCGCGTTGTCAATGGTCTCGTTGTTGACGGCGATCGTTTGCATCGATGCTCCGAACACGTCGGAGAGCAGGATGAATTCCTGCCGTTTGTCGTCTGTGATGTGGCCGGCCGCCGTCAGGAAGCTGATTGCGACATTCCATTCGGCTTCTGTCAGGCGCACTTCACGGATGAAGGAGTGGATGTGCCGGGTCAATGACTGCATGAGTAGTTTGAGTCTCGGGTCCTGGCAGCCCTCGAAGGAGGCCAACACATTCTCGACCAATTTCTCCTCGACCCTTTGCTGGGCCTCGGAGACGCGGTGCAGGCCTACATGAGGGCCGGTTTCAATGACTCGGGTCTGGTTGTTCACGATAATTTCCTCGCTGTCGGTGGGGGCGGTGGTGCTTCTCAGGACGGGGGCAATGAATCGGTTCTCTAGGCGCGGACCAAGGGCTGGGATGCAGCGTCGAGGTCCTGAAGTTCGGCGTCGGTGAGTCTGATGTCCATGGCCTCCAGCAGCGGGGGAACCTGCCCGTTAGTCCGCGCACTGGCGATGGGGGCGACGACGCCGGGTTGAGCAGCCAACCACGCGAGGGCGATGGAGGCGGGCTGGACATTATGATTGGAGGCCACGAGACGCACAACGTCCAGAACCCGGAGTCCTTGAGGCGTGAGGTACTTCGAGGCGTCGGCGGCTCGAGGACCCTCGATCGGCGCCGTGCCGGCGTATTTTCCCGTCAGGAAGCCGTGGGCCAAGGAGTAGTAAGGCATGACTGCCAGGCTGTGCTTGATCGCCACGGGCAGGATGTCTGCTTCGACGCCACGCTCCATGAGGCTGTATTGGGGCTCCAGCGCGACAGGTGTGTGGAATCCTTCCCGCTCGGAGATTCTAAGCCATTCCTCGATGCGCTCTGCTGAGTAGTTAGAGATCCCGAGGGACCGCACCTTTCCTTCGTCCACCAGCGAGGACATTGCAGCGATGCTGTCGGCCAGGGGTGTCCCCGGGTCGTCGAAGTGGGCGTAGTAGATGTCGATGGTGTCGACGCCGAGGCGGGTGAGCGAGCCGTCGACGGCGGTACGGATTGTCTTGGGGGCCATCCCTTGGAGGTCGGGGTGGTGGCTGACTTTGGTTGCCAGAACGAGATCATCCCGGTTGGAACGGCCGGCCAGCCACTTGCCGATGATGGTTTCGGACTCGCCGCCAGAATTTCCCTCTCCCCAGAAGGAGTAGGAATCGGCGGTGTCCAGAAAATTCCCGCCGCCTTCGATGTA
This sequence comes from Arthrobacter sp. Leaf337, assembly GCF_001423745.1. GTDB lineage: Bacteria > Actinomycetota > Actinomycetes > Actinomycetales > Micrococcaceae > Arthrobacter. The sequence continues at coordinate 314,510 of NZ_LMPC01000029.1, read as the reverse complement.
GGCCTCGAGGATCGAGTGGGAGGTCGCGGTGTCAGCGGTCCAGCCGAAGACGTTGGTGCCAAGTGCCAGGGGAGATACTTCGATTCCTGGGGCGATGGTCCGCATGGTGGGCAAGGTCGGTCTCCTAAGTAGTTCTGCTGAACGAGATTCCGGATGTTCGAGGTTCAGGGGGTTGGGCGGGCCAGCGGGCCTCCGGCGGGTCATCGTTCAGACGTTTCCGGAGGCCGCTTCCGTGCCTCAAACGGAGGGGTTGGGGCTTGGCGGCTTTCCGGCCCAGGCGGCGTTCAGGATTCCCACGACATCGTCGTAGGTGATAGGGCGCGGGTTGCCGTAGGAGCGGCTGGTTACCTCTTCGGCGATTCGGGGGATGTCCTCCTCCCGCATGCCAAGTTCGGCGAGGGACCGTGGCGCGTTAAGTTCGCCTGCGATCTCCCACAACCGTTCGGCCGGGTCGGCCGCGCCACCCAGGGCCCGTGAAAGGGCCGCGGTGGCCTCGGGTGCTGCCGGCTGGTTGAAGCTGAGGGCGTGGGGGAGCACCACCGTGTGGGTTTGGGCGTGCGGAAGGTTGAGGGTTCCGCCCAGCGCGTGGCACAGCTTGTGGTGCAGGGACATCGTGGTGGCTCCCAGGCACGCGCCACACAGCCATGATCCGTAGAGGGCGTTGCTCCTGGCCCCTGGGTCCGAGGGATCGGCGACTATCGCGGGGAGGGCGGCGGCGAGGGCTTTGACGCCTTCCTCGGCCATCAGCGAGATGATCGGGGTGGCGTCCGGGGCATAAAGGGCCTCGACGGCGTGTGCGATGGCGTTGATGCCGCTGGTCACCGACATGGAGGCTGGCAGTGTTGCGGTCAGCTCGGGGTCGTAGACAACACTGCGGGGCAGTACCCGGGGGTCGCGGCCGGTTTCCTTACGCCCGTCGGTGGTGAGGCCCCACACGGGGGTCATTTCGGAGCCGGCGTAGGTGGTGGGCACGGCGACGATCGGAAGGCCGTGCTTGAGAGCGATTGCCTTGCCGAGTCCGATGGCCGAGCCGCCGCCGACGGCGACGCAGCCGTCGGCACCGACCCTTGCTGCCTCGTCGCTGGCGCGTTGGGCGACCTCGTTGGGGACGTGCATGACGGCTTCGGGCAGCACACCCACGCAACGGTCACCCAGTGCCTCGGCCACCCGCCGGCCGGTGTCCTCCTGTTCTGGGGAGCAGAGGACCAGGACCCGCTTGAGCCCGATCTGGTCGAGTTCCTCGGGGAGAGCCGAGAGTGAGTTGGCGCCGAACCGCACTCGCATGGGCAGGGCTTCGTATACAAACTGGCGAGTCATAGGGGTGAGCTCCTTTGTAAATTCTTTTCGCTGAACATTGTGCGCAGGCGAGGTGTTCCGGAAAGGGTGGGGCGGGCGGGTCAGCGTGAGCCGGCGCGGCGCTTGTTGTAGATGTCGAATGCGACGGCCAGCAGCAGTACCAGGCCCTTGATCACGGACTGCACGGACTGGTCGATGCCCATCAGCTGCATCCCGTTGCTCATGACGGCCATGATGAGGCCGCCCGCCATGGCGCCAGCCACTTTGCCGACGCCGCCGGTGACAGCGGCGCCGCCAATGAATGCTGCGGCGATCGCATCAAGTTCGAACATGTTGCCGGCGCCGGGCTGGGCGCCGTTGGATCGCGAGGAGAACACGATGCCGGCCAGGGCCGAGAGGAGTCCCATGTTCACGAAAATCCAGAAGTTGACGGTGCGGACCTTGACTCCTGAGAGTGCGGCCGCGACCACGTTGCCGCCGATGGCATAGACCTGTCGACCGAAGACACTTCGCTGCATCACGACGCTGTAGGCCAGTATCAGGATGGCCAGCATGATCAGGACGATCGGCATGCCGCGGGCCGTGGCCAGCTGCCAGGCGAAGGTCATGACCGCGATGGCGACAACGACGATTTTCGCGATGAACAGGGGGAATGACGGGACCAGCTGGTTGTAGCTGATGAGCGCCTTGCGGGTGCGGTACTGGCTGAATGCGTAACCGGCCACTGCGATGGCGAAGATTACAAGGGTGAAGACGTCGTAACCGGCACCGCCCAGGAGACCGTTGAGGAAGCCCGACGCGATCTGGCCGTACTCGGCAGGGAACGGGGAGAGCGAGACGTTGTCCAGCACTACCAGGGTCAGGCCGCGGAACAGGAGCATGCCTGCGAGGGTGACGATGAAAGCCGGGATCCCGACGTAGGCCACCCAGTAGCCGTGCCAGGCCCCGATGAGCAGGCCTGTTAGGAGTGCGGCGATGACGCCCACCCACCATGGCTGGCCGTATTGGATGACGACCACTGCCGAGACGGCTCCGGTGAGGGCGACCACGGAACCCACCGAGAGGTCGATGTGGCCGGCGATGATCACGATGACCATGCCGATCGCCAGGATCAGGATGTAGGAGTACTGGAGGACGATGTTGGTGATGTTGCCCGGTCCGAGCGACGCTCCGCCGGTCAGGACGCCGAAGAGCGCGACGAGCGCTACGAGTGCGACGTAGATTCCGCTGGTGCGCATGTTGCGGGTGAGCAGTTCGCGGATTTCGCTGGTGCCGGCGGTGACGACTGATGCGGGAGGCGAGGCCTTCCCCATTTGGGATCCCTTGGGGGCTGTCATGGTCATGCGATGAGTTCCTTGTCTTTGGTCATGAGTGTCATGAGGCGTTCCTCGGAGGCATCGGCCGCCGGCAGTTCCCCGGTGATCCGTCCTGTAGAAAGGGCGTAGATGCGGTCGCAGGTGCCGAGGAGTTCGAGCAGGTCGGAAGAGATGACCACCACTGCTTTCCCGGCGTCCACAAAACTGTTGATCAGCGTGTAGATCTCGAACTTGGCGCCGACATCGATGCCGCGGGTCGGTTCGTCGAGTATCAGTACCTCGGGGTCGGTGAGCAGCCATTTGGACAGCACGACCTTCTGCTGGTTACCGCCTGAGAGTTTCCCTACGATGGATTTCACGTTCGGCGCCTTGATGTTCATCGATTTCATCGCGAACTCGGCCGCGGCTGCTTCCTCGTGGTGATTGACGAAGCCCCAGCTCGACAGCTTGCCCAGCGCCGCGCCGGAGATGTTACGTGCAATGTCGTCGATGAGGTTGAGGCCGAAAGCCTTGCGGTCTTCGGTTGCGTAGGCAATCCGCGCTTCGATGGCTTCCGCCACGGTGCGGGTTCTGGTTTCCTTGCCGTGCATGAATACCCGGCCCGAGATGTAACGGCCGTAGGACCGGCCAAAGATGCTCATCATCAGTTCAGTGCGCCCTGCCCCCATGAGCCCGGCGATCCCGATAACTTCTCCGGCCCTGACCTCGAAGGTCGCCTGGTCCACAACCTGGCGGTCCTGGCTCGGGTGTTTCACTGTCCAGTCCTCTACCCGGAGCACAACTTCTCCGGGTTTTGAGTCTCGGGAGGGGTAGAACGCTTCGAGGTCGCGGCCAACCATTCCTCGGATGATCCGGTCGACGTTGACGTCGGGGTCCGCCATATCGAGCGTTTCCACGGTCTTTCCGTCACGGATGACCGTGGTGTGGTCCGCTATCGCTTCGATCTCGTTGAGCTTGTGGGAGATGATGATCGACGTGATGCCGCGGGTGCGCAGATCGCGGACGAGTCCGAGCAGGTGGGCGGAGTCGTTGTCATTCAGCGCTGCGGTGGGTTCGTCGAGGATGAGCAGCTGCACCTCCTTGGACAGGGCTTTGGCGATCTCCACAAGCTGCTGTTTGCCCACGCCGAGTTGCCCGACCGGAGTGGTGGGTTCCTCGCGGAGGCCCACAGAGTCCAGCAGCACGCCGGCCTCGGCGTTCGTCCTGTGCCAATCGATGAGTCCGGACTTGCCGCGGCGCTCGTTGCCCAGGAAGATGTTTTCGGCGATGGACAGGTGGGGCACGAGGGCCAGTTCCTGGTGGATGATCACGATGCCGGCGTGTTCGGAATCCCGGATACCGGAGAAGGAACAGGTTTGCCCCTTGAAGAGGATTTCGCCGCCGTAGCTCCCGGCCGGGTAGACGCCGGAGAGCACCTTCATCAGGGTGGACTTGCCGGCGCCGTTCTCGCCACAGATCGCATGGACCTCGGCGCGCTCCACGGCGAGGGACACGCCGGACAGCGCCTTGACGCCGGGGAAGGACTTGGTAATGGATTGCATTTCCAGGATGTGTTCTACCATGGCACGCCGTCCTAATCAGGGGTCTTGAAGGGAAAGGGTTTGGGGGAGGGGCACCGGCGAAGGCTCGGCACCCCTCCCGGGGTGCTACTGAAGGCGGCCGGCTTCAACCTCAGCAGCGGTGTAGTAGCCGCTGTCAATCAGCGCGGTTTTGATGTTGTCCTTGTAGATCGGCTGGATGGGCACGAGGAACGAGGGGACGATCTTGGAACCGTTGTCGTAAGACTTGGTGTCGTTGACCTGGGGCTCTTTGCCGGCCAGGAGATCCTCAGCCGCGCTTACCGCCTGCGCGGCGAGAGTGCGGGTGTCTTTGAACACGGTGGAGAACTGGACGTCGTCGTTGACCAGCTTCACGGAAGCGACCTCGGCGTCCTGACCGGTGGTTACCGGCATGGGCTTCTGCCCGGAGGTGAGGGTCGGGCCATAGCCGGCGTTTCGAAGCGAAGTGATGACGCCGCGGGCGACGCTGTCGTTGGGGGTAAGGACTCCGTGGAGCGCGGGACCTCCGGTGTAGCTGGCGGTCAGCAGGTTGTCCATGCGCTCCTGGGCCTTCTGCTGGGACCAGTTTTCCGTGGCGACCTGGGCGAGTTTGTTCTGCCCCGATGTAATGACGAGCGTGCCGTTATCGATGTATTTCTGCAGGACGGACATGCCGCCGTTGAAGACGAACGTCGCGTTGTTATCGTCCAGTGAGCCACCGAACAGTTCGATATTGAACGGGCCCTTCGCGCTGCCCTCGGATCCGTCTTTGTTGAGCACGCCCAGGCCGATGAGGAGCGAGGTCGCCTGCTGTGCTCCGACTTTGAAGTTGTCGAAGGTGACGTAGACGTCCACATCAGCGCTGTTCCTGACGAACCTGTCATAGGAAATGATCGGGATGTTAGAACCTGCGGCAGCCTGGAGTTGGGGGGTCAGCGCGGTCCCGTCCAGCGGAGCCAGGAGCAAAAGGTCAGCGCCCTGGGTGATCATCTGGTCCACTTGCTGCTGCTGGGTGGGAATGTCGTTGTTGGCGTACTGAAGGTCCACCTGGTAACCGATCTTCTCCAGGCCCTCCTTGATGGCGGAACCGTCGGTAATCCACCGCTCCTCATCCTGGCTCGGCAGGGAGACACCGATCCGGGTGTCCTTGGGTGCCGCGGGCGAGCCGTTGGATCCGCCGCCGGAACCGGCGCCGCCACCGGCACATCCCGCCAGTAGCAGTGAAGCGGCAGTGGTAGTTGCAGCGATCAGGAAAAATTTCTTTTGCACCGTTCTCCTCCTTTGGAGCCCGAGTGGCCCTTGGGGCCACTTCCGCGCGTCGTGGTTGCCGCGCCTTAGTTTTGTCTGTGACTGCCAGCACTTAGTGCCGTACAGTGGACAACATGTTCGCACAGTACCACCTAAGAAAGCTAGTGGTGTCGTGCATTACATTCGGGCAGGGTCAGCCGCGGCCGGGGAGTTCAAGCGCTAGCGCCCTTGAGGGGTAATGGAAGAGACGGTCAATGAGCACCATTCAGTTGTTGAAAAAGGCCAGCCAGGTGGTCGACGAACTTGCCCGCATCGGGCAATCTACGCCGGCGGAATTGGCGAGGGTCATCTCGGAACCGCGGCCAACCGTCTACCGAATAGTTGCAGCATTGGAACAGGCCAAACTGATCCGTTCGGCGGGTGACGGCAGGCTTGAACTCGGTACAGCCCTACTCAAGCTTGGCGACGCGGCGGCCGATGCCCTCGTCGATCGGGCCGAGTTACATTCCCGGCTGCGCTGGGTCCGCGGGCAGTTGGGCATGAGCGCGTACTTCTGTGTCCTGCGCGAGAACGGAGCGGTGTGCCTCGACCAAGTTGAGGGTTCCGATGTCAACCTGCTTGACCTGGCCCCGGGGCGCACCATTCCGCTTCATGCAGGGGCAGCGTCCCAGGCCCTTCTTGCCTCGGCTTCAGCGGAGTTCCAGGCAGCCGTGTTGCAGAGTGGCCCCTACGGGCGCATCGCATCACAGACGCCCCTCACTGCCGATGCGCTGAGAAAAAAGATCGAGCACGCGGCCGAGCGCGGGTGGAGCGTCGAGGACAGCGAAGTAACAGAAGGTGTCGCCTCGGTTGGTGTCCCGGTTTTCCACCGCGACGGCAGCCTGCTCGGTGCCATAGCCGTTGCCGGACTTCGGGGAAGTGTTCTGGGCCAGGCGGCGATCGCCAGGCAAACGCTGGATGAAGCCGCGCAGGCGATCACAGCGTTTACGGCCCAAGATGGCGGCAATGACACCAGGGATACCTCCGGACCCGAAGAGCCGCAGGGGTCCGAGCGGGAGGCTACTCGGACCCCTGCAGTCATCGCCAAGGCCAGTGCCCTTATGGCGGCGCTGGCGGAAGAGCGGATCGCCACCTCGGCCCGGCTGACCGAACTCCTCGAGGAGCCCGTAAGTTCGGTCTACCGCATGCTGGCTACTTTGGCGGAAGCTGGCTGGGTGGAGCAGATCGGTCACCGTGGAGCCTACCGTGTTGGCAGCAAGCTGCTCGCGCTCTCGGGCGAGTTCTCCCGCAGGGCAGATATCCGGCGGGCTGCCGCCCCGATTCTCCGGGAAATCCATGAAGCGACCGGCGAGACAACCTTCTTGTGCATCCGACGTGGGACCCGGGCCGTTTGCATTGAGCGTATCGATGGGATTCGGGTGAACAGCCGTGTCCTGCAGTTAGGGGAGTCACTTCCGCTGCACGTCGGTGCTGCGCCCCGGGCGCTCCTGGCATTCGAGGGGCGCGAATCATGGGAGGAGTACGCCGCGATCTCAGCCAACACCGGCGAACCATGGCTGCGGGGGCGGTCCCGATCTGAGTTCTACGCGGAGCTCGAAGAGATCAAGGAGCAGGGCTTCGTGCGCAGCGATAATCAGGTGACCCCGGGCATAGCCGCCATCGGCGCGCCGATCTTCAACCACCGCGGTGAGGTGGCCGCCTCGCTGTCGGTCAGTGGACTGCGCGAAGGGCTCCTCGCGCGCCCTAACGACGATCCCATGGCTGAACTCGTTCTCCGGGGGGCGCATGCACTGTCGGACTACCTGGGCGCACCGCCCCTCCGGGCCGCGAATCACGTCGATGTGTTTCGCGCCATAGTTGACCACGCATCCTCGGCATGACATGATCTGGACAGCCTGTCCATTAGATGACACCAAGTTGGCCCCTGTAAATCACTGCACCGGAGCAGGGACAGTGCTGGCCAACAAGCACAACCACACAAAAATCCCGATCGAGCCTCAGGGCTCAACCGACAGGAGACAATGTCTTGAAACCGATTGTCGTAGGACTTCTGGGAATAACTCACCCGCACGCCTCCGCGAGGGTTCGTGCCCTGAGGGAGATTGAAGGAGTCGAAGTAGTCGCCGCTGCCGACGACGACCCGCGCCTGACATACTTCACCGAGAAGTACGGCGTGGAGGCCAGGACCGTCGACGAGGTCCTCCAGGACGACCGCATCGATGCGGTCATGGTTCACTCCAAAAGCAAGGACATGGTCCCGCATGCACTGCGGGCACTGGCGGCCGGGAAATCAGTCGTCGTGGAAAAGCCCGGCGGCGGTACCGTCGAGGACCTTCTGCAGCTGGCCCAGGCCGAAGCGCAGGCCGTGCCCGGTCTGGTCGTACAGGTGGGCTACAACGTGCGCCTGGCCGGGTCCATCGGCCAGGCGAAGGAGCTGATCGAGGCCGGCGTGATCGGGGATGTGGTCAGTGTTTCGGCCCGAGGCGCCGCTTTCGTGGGTGAGCATCTCACCGCACACCTCAACCAGCCGGCAGACATGGGCGGGGCGCTCTGGATCATCGGATGCCATATGCTCGACTCCCTCGTGCACGTGTTCGGCGCCCCGGACTCCGTCAACGCCCGCGTGCACAAGTCAGCCCGCCTCTCCGACGACACCAGCCGCGAGGACTCCGCAGCTGTCCTGCTGAATTACCCGGACATGTCCGTGACGTTCAGTTTCGACAGCCACGATCGTCTTGAGTGGTTCGAGAGCTCACGCATTTCCGTGTACGGCACCGCCGGGATGGTCGAAATTGGCGTTCTTCCCCAGAAACTTCGGGTCTATGTCGACCAGGACCGGGCAGGATGGAAGGCCGGCTGGACTGAATGGACCGAAAGCTACTTCACGCCCCCGTTTGCCCGCACCGAATCGAATAAGTTCTCCGAGCTGCCCGAGCTGGAGAACATCAGCAACTTCCACCCCGAAATGCGCGGGTGGGTCGACAGTATCCGCACCGGTTCTCCTGTTGTGGCACCCGTCGTGGATGCACTGGCCGTCGCCCGGATTGTCGACGCCTGCTACCGCTCGGAAAAAGAGCTGGGAGCCTCCATCGAGGTGGAATCAGCATGACCAAGGAGAACACGATGACACCGCAGCTGATTGCCTCCTGCTGGATCAGTGCCGGCGACGCCGCGCCGGGGCGCACCGACGAACGCAGCCCCTTACCGATCGCCGAGCGCATCGCTTCGATCGCGCAGACAGGGTGGTCCGGCATCGGGCTCGTTCATGCGGACCTGGTCCAAGTACGCGACACTATCGGATATGCCGAACTCTCGCGCTTGATCCGGGAGGCTGGCATCGACATCGTGGAGGTCGAGTTCCTCAACGGTTGGTGGGCCACCGGAGCTGAACGCGCCGAATCCGACATCCACCGTGCAGAGCTTTTCGAGGCCGCCAACGCCCTGGGCGCCCGCCACATCAAGGTCGGCGCCGGCATGTCGGATGACCCGCTTCCCCTCGCGACCATTGCCAGCGCCTTCTCCGACCTCGCAGATGAAGCCGACGAATCCGGCATCCGCCTGGCACTGGAGGCGACGCCCTTCTCCCATCTGCGCACCACTCAGGAAGCGGTCAAAGTAGTCACCCAGTCCGACAGCCCAGCTGCTGGACTCATGGTTGACATCTGGCACACCTACAGGGGCGGCCTGTCGCACAACGACCTGTGGGACGTCGTGCCCATGGAAAGGGTTGCCGCTGTGGAAATCGACGACGGCTACAAAGACGTCGTCGGCACACTATTCGAAGACACCATCAACAACCGCGCCTACTGCGGCGAGGGTGACTTCGACACCCGCACGTTCATTCAACGGACCCTCGACGCCGGGTACGAAGGTCCGTGGGGCGTTGAGATCATCTCCGCCGAACACCGCAGCCTCCCCCTCACTGAAGGCCTCAAGCGGGCGTACGAAACCGCGATCGGCTGCTTTCCTGGCGCGCATCACCAGCGCTGACACCCCTGTACGCCTCGCCAAACAACTTGAAAGGTTCACACACCATGTCTAAAGACCGACGCTTGCGCCTGGCCCTGTTCGGCTCCGGCCGCATCGGGCAGGTACACGCCCGCAACATCGCAGCCCACCCGGACATCGACCTCGTCCTCATCGCCGATCCCTTCATCGACGGGGCCCGCCGGCTGGCAGTGGAGACCGGCGCGCGGGCGGTGCAGGACCCCGAGGAAGTTTTCGCCGAAACCGGACTCGACGGTGTCATCATCGGCTCACCCACAAGCACCCACGTCGACCTTATTTCACGCTCGGTCGCCAAGGGCCTCGCCGTCCTCTGCGAAAAGCCCATTGATCTGGACATCGACACCGTCCTGGCTTGCCGCGAACAGATCAAAGACTCCAACGTTCCAATCATGCTTGGATTCAACCGACGCTTCGATCCTTCTTTTGCCGCCGTACGGAACCGGGTCGAGGCAGGCGAAATCGGCAAGCTCGAGCAGCTCACCATCACAAGCCGCGACCCGGAACCCGCCCCACGCGACTACATCGCCGGCTCAGGCGGCATCTTCAGGGACATGACAATCCACGATTTGGACATGGCACGTTCCTTCGTCCCGAACATCGTCGAGGTCACGGCCGTCGCATCGAACGTCTTCAGCGAAGACATCGCTGAGCTGAACGACTTCGATTCCGCCGTGGTGACACTACGCGGCAGCGGCGGGGAGCTGATCACCATCACAAACTCCCGTCACTGCGCCTTCGGTTACGACCAGCGATTGGAAGCCTTCGGCGCCAAGGGCATGCTTTCCGCCGGCAACGTAGCACCGACAACCGTGCGGAAGTCCGGTGCCTCCGGGACGGAAGAGTCAGACCCCTACCTTCCGTTCTTCCTCCAGCGCTACCCCCAGGCCTACTACGCGGAACTGGAGGCCTTCGCCCACTCGATCCGAACGGGATCGCCATGCTCGCCCAGCTTCGCGGACGGAGTGTCCGCCCTGGTCCTGGCGAACGCAGCGGCCGAGTCTGCCGCCACCGGAAAGTCCGTGAGCGTCGTCGAATTCTAGTCCTGCTGGACGGAGGCTTCCCTGGAACCGCAAGGAAAGCCTTTGTCCCACCAGCCCGGTGTGCACAACCTGCACCCTTCAGGTGTCGGATAGGGGTCGTAGTGCGGCTGGATTGCCTCGGATCGCCTTGCGGCCGACCCGTCGCCGGACTTGTTTGGTTCGGCGGCGGGACGTGGTGCTGATCGTCTGATTAGAAGAACGTGGGCTGGCGTGGGGTGTAAGCGGCCTCTAGTGTGGCCACTTCTTCGTCGCCGAGCGTCAGCTCGAGGGCTGCTGCCGCATCTGCGAGGTGCTTCTCCTTCGTTGCCCCGATGATCGGTCCAGACTGGAGATCGTGACCATGAAAGTCACCAGGGCTCCCAAGGTGAAGTTCGTGGCGAACGCCGTAACGAAGGCCTGTTGGAGGGCACGCAGCTTAGCGATTCCGCCCAGGGCAAGAACGAAAGCTTCGGGGGTGGCCAGCATGAAGCGGGTGTCGCCCGCTCTGCGGATGTAGACGCCTTCGGTGCGGCTTATTCGAGCCGGCGCTAACCCATGCCGGCCGGACCCGCCCAGGCGCCGCCGGCACCGGTTCCGCCGCCTCCACGGTCGTCGTCTTTGCCGCAACGTTGACAACGTTTATACAGGGAGCCGTCTTCGGCGTGTTCGAGGTGCCAGTCGTGCTGAATGTTCAGCTTGCATAGCAGGGCCTTGAGCATGGGCTTCTCCGATCTGACGAGTGATCGACCGACGTCGGCACTCCAATCATCGCCTGTCCGTCAGATTTGTGCGTCGATCTGATACGGGACTCACCGCTGGGTCGGAGCGCCGAACCAAACTTTGGATCGTGAGCGGCCCGTGATAGCGGCTGCAGTCCACCACCGTGCCCGTCGTTCGATCCACCGCGTACGCCACGGCAGCGCCACAGGCATAGGCCAACACATCCGCGGCGCCGAACGTGGTTCCGAGGATCAGACGAAGGGGTGGCCAGGATTCTCCGAGACTGGCAGGAAGGCCGGTGAGTTGGAACAACTCGATCATCAGGCAGGCCGTGACGGCTGCGGCGGCAATCAGTGCCTTGGACCTCGACGGAATCAGGATGGCCACGAGAACATAGACCAGAACTGCGTACAGGCCATCACCTGCAGGACCGGTCCACGCCGCATCACGGAGCGTCCGAATGCTCAACCCAAGCACAACGCTCATCACCCCGGCGATGCACAGCCAGGACCGTCTGATTCTTGAACGCCCCGGTACGTCGGAACAGCTCACAGCCCCGGCACCGCCGCTGTTGGCACACAGATCATTGCCCCAATCCCCCCGTTGACGAAGCGGCATTTCCCCCGAGTGCGGCAACAGGGGAATCTTCCCATTCAGCCTAGCCCAGCGCTCTGCTCAGAATTACTGGGGCTCAGTGGAGGTCATTGGGAACCAAAGGAGAACGCTCAGGAAGCACGTGCCACATTGATCGGTCCTCGGGGGAGGCGGAGCCCTCGCCACCCTGGAGATAGTCGCTTCGCCTTCTCGCGCTGGTGCGGAATAATGCTCTCCATGACGAGCGGGGAGATCAGCGAGAGCGAAGCCCGAAAGCCGGCCGCGCGCGCAGCGGCAGATGGCGATGCAGCCATCACGCTGCCGGAAGCCATGACCGGCAGGGCCAGCCCCGCGAAAGCGGCCGTCGGGGACAAGCCGGTCTTCGCGTATATCGCCAGCCTGCCCCAGCCGCAGCGCGGCATTGCCGAAACGGTGGATGCCTTGGCGGCAAAGACGCTGCCCGGCCTCCGGCGCTCAGTGAAGTGGGGTATGTCGTACTACGGGGTTGGCGACGGGTGGTGCTTCAGCTGCGGCGGTTTTGCGGGCCATGTAAAACTCATGTTTGTCAATGGCGCGGCGCTCGAGCCCGTACCGCCGGTAACACCGGTGGGAATGGGCAAGTCGACGCGGGGTGTGGAGATCGAATCCTTGGACGACATCGACGAACGCCAGATCGCGGCGTGGATGAAGCAGGTCGCGTCCGTGCCGGGTGTCGGGGGCGGGAAGCGCTGAACCCTGCGGGACGGTTTGTTGGCAGCAGATTCAGCTGGAGGAGCCAGAGTGGTCAGGGCGAGCCAGATCGGACTGGATCGCTCGGATGATCGCGGCAAGGATTCCAGACGCGAGAAGTCCCGACCCCAGCGGACCGGCGGAATTCGCACCCAGCGGTGGCAACTGCCGAAGCGCGGACCGGACTTCGGCAGTCATGTGCTCGAGTTGCCAGCGGACCTCGTCGTCGACCGTCAGGGACCGGTCGGGCGCTGCCAGTCCCGCCGCTTTAGCGGCATACGCGGCTGCCCCCAAGGCGTGCGCGCCCATGTGGGCGACGGCTGCGGCTTGCGTTGCAGACCGGGCGGCAGCCACCGCAGCAGGGCTCGTCACCTCTCGTGCGGCACGGCCAGCAACAAACCGCCGGCGGATCTCTTCGGCGGCACTGAGCTCACCGCGAGCGAAGGCCCGGGCTCGGGCGATGGCGTCGCGGGGGCGACCATCCGCCGGTGCCTCTGCCTCAAATAGGGCGACGACCCGCTCAGCGCAGTCGGCGGCCCAAGTCGCGACAACGCGGCGCTCGGCCTCGCTTAGCGTCTGCGGAGAAGCCATATCAGTACAGTACACATTGCTCGCAGACAGATCCTGGCGCGGGCATCCGGTGTCCCGTTTAGCGATACCCAGCGAATCTCCGCTGCCCCTGCGCCGTACCTAACAGCGTCGACGGACGACGGCGGGCCCGCCTCCCGCTACAGTGAGCCCATGAGCATGGCTGGAGGGGAACAAAACCCGCCGGACGGCAATGCCGGGGCCCTGCCGGACGGCCCGGTCGGCGACGGTCCGGCTGCTGTTGCGCCCGTCAATAGGAGGGTACGGAATCCTGTTTCCCGGCCTCCTATCGCGCCGACTGTCCCGCTGCCTCAGCGGCTGCCCGCCTGGCTAGTCCGGAATCCGTTGCATGCTGGCTGGACGTGGACGGCATTCTGGGCGTTGCTGATCATTGTTGACGAGTTCGTGGACCTGGCCGGCTGGACCTGGTACGTGCTTGTGGGGATGGCTGCGCTGCCCACACTGGCCTGCACTGTGGCCGTGCTCCATGCGACACCCCGCCGCTACCTCAAGCCGCAGAAAGAATCGGTGCTTGCCCACTTCTTTGTCCGGTTCCTCGCGCTGACGGCAGCGTTTATGGTTTGGGGCCTCTCCGTGGTGGCCAGCGCCTCGATTTCCACAACGGTGCAGGCACTGGCCGGGAACTCGGAGCGTGAGGTGACGTCGTTGGGGTTCAACCTGCTCCTGGCTGCCGTCCCCTTGGTTGTCTCGGTGTTGTGGATGGCCCTTATTGTGCGCTGTGCGTGGTTCCTGCGCCGTCTACGCGGCTGGCGCCAGAACCCGGAAGATTCGCGGCTGCCCAAGAGATTCCTGCGGGATTCGCCCCAACTCCGGCGCGTTGTGGTGGGTCTCGCCCACCCCGGCCTGCTCCTGGTGGCCGGGCTTGGCACGTCGGTTCTGGCACTCTTCCTCGGCGCCGTGGAACTCACGCTCAACCTGCTTGCCTGAGGACCGGCAGCTGCCGGCAGGAAAGAAGCCGCTACCCCGGGCGCGGGCTGTTGCGCCGGGTCTGTTTCGATTTGGGTGGGCGTACGTGCGCTGGGGACTGCCGTTCTATGTGAAGGACGGTAAGGACATCTGCTACATCAAGCCGGATAAGGACTTCATCGCATTCGGCTTTGGCGAAGTTGTGAACCCCGCACGGGAGGAGGATGCCCATATGCACCCAATCGCGTGGACCATCACCTCGCTGGATGCTGCGACGGAAGCCAGGATTCGTGCGCTCGTCGAGAAAGCGGTTGGCTGACTCGGGCGTGCGCAGGGAATTACCCGGCGTCCGGCTTTAGGGGTCCTCTGGCTCTGGCCGCCGTCTGTGCCTGCCTGAATTGGTCTGGGCGTAGGGTGGAAGTGAGACAAAAGGAGCACTTCATGAAAAAAATCCTCATGGTTCTGACCAGCGTTTCCGAGATCGGCGATACCGGAGAGAAGACCGGTTACAACGTGGCCGAAGCTGCACATCCCTGGAAGGTCTTCAAGGATTCCGGGCATTTCGTCGACTTCGCTTCCATCCAGGGAGGCCAGCCTCCGCGCGACGAGGTGGACTCAGAAGATCCCATCCAGGTCGCCTTCACGGAGGACGAGGCCACGCGGGCCGGTCTCTACAACACCGCCCGCGTCGACGTCGTTGATCCCGACCAGTACGACGCCGTATACCTTGTGGGCGGCCACGGCACCATGTGGGACTTCCCGGACAACGAAGGCCTGCAGAACCTCGTAGCCAGCGTCTACAACGCAGGCGGCTTGGTGGGCGCGGTCTGTCACGGGCCGGCCGGCCTGCTGAACGTGGAACTGGAGAACGGGCTTCGCCTCGTCGAGGGCAGGAAGGTGGCCGCCTTCACCAATGACGAGGAAGTGGCTGTAGGGAAGGACAAAGTGATCCCCTTCTTTTTGGCAGACCGACTTGTGGAACAGGGCGCCACCCATGTTTCCGCTGATGTCTTTGAGGAGAAGGTCGTGGTTGACGACCGGCTGGTGACCGGTCAGAACCCGGCCTCAGCGGCCGGCGTGGCCAAGGAGATGGAGAAGCTGTTCGCTCAGGTCATTCACCAGGAAAAAGCCGCGGAACAGCACGACGCGGAGGCTCTGCGCGCCGAGAAGGACGCCGAGAAGAACGCCAGGAAGGCTGCTGCGGCAGGGACCGAGCACTAACGCCCGCAGCGCACTGACAAGCCAGGCAAGTCCTGCGGGCGCGCAAGAGGGATGTCCTCACCACCCGGCCGTGCCCGGGCCACCCTTGAACGGACCAACGATCAGCCTGGTGATCCAACCGCCGTAGAAGTCACCGTCCTGGAAGGTCACCTGCTCGCCGTTGACCTCGCAGGAATCCATGTGAGCCGGGTAGAGGGCCACACGGGTGCTGAGCGCCTCGAAGCCAGGGGTGGGCTCCGGGTAGGTCCAGCCGGCACGGGGAACGACGACTCCGCCGGCAACGACGTCGAAGTAGTGCGCTACTCCCTTGAATTCGCAGAAGCTGGTGCCCTCGACCGGGACGAGAACGCCTCCGGGGAACGCGTCCATTGGCAGGTAGTAGACAGGCGGATGACTGGTCTCCAGGACGCGCACCGCATCGGTGGTGTCGGCAATCACCTGCCCGCCGAACCTCACGGTGACTCGTTCGGATCGCGGCTCGACCCTCGGCGGACGCGGGTAGTCCCACACCGATTCTTGACCGGCCTTGGGTTTGATGGGTTGGGGACGCCGAAAGAGGCCGGAAAAACCGTGAGCAGGCACCATATCCCTATGGTGCCATCTTCGGGTCCGGTGATGGCCGTTACAGTCCGTAGACCCTTCGGGCGTTGTCCCGCGCGACAAGCTGGACCACACGGCGGGCATCTGCCTCCGACCACTCGTCATCGTCAATCCATCGGCCGACGATGGCTGTGATCGCGTTGCGCCACAGCCGCGCGCCGAGGTAGTGGAGTTCAGCCGGGCCGATGGCATCGGACGAGTAGAGGATTTTCCTGAATGGGGCGAGTTCGAAGGAGCGCGCGATGAGGCTCCGGCTACGGACGCCGAGATGGTTCACCGCCAGGCCGACGTCGAGGTAGACGTTGTCGAAGGCCTGGGCGAGATAGCCGGCCTCACGCTCGAACGGGTAGCAGTGCAGGAACAGGACGGGAACCTTGCTGGCCTCCACAGACCGGAGAAACTCGAGCAGAAGCAAAGGGTTTGCCTTATCAAGGTCCAGCTCCCGGTCCCCGAATCCGACGTGGAGTTGGAGTGGTAGCCCGAGTGAGATGGCGCAGTGCAGGCCGAAACAGATGAGGGTGGGGTCATCAAGGCGCACCGCCCCACCTGACTCGATCCGCTGCCGCCACTTTTTCGCGGACTCAGCGACGTCGCGGTCGGCCGGCCGGCTAAGGTCGTGCTTGAAGCCGGTCCGATAGGCAAGAACTGACTTCGCTCCCACAACAATAGGGGGAAGGCCGGCCAGCAGCCCGGTGAACGCGTCCAAGTAGCCGCCCGGGTCCTGGTCCGATTGGATCAGGGTTTCGGCGAGGGTTTCCAGTCGCACGATCTCGTGGACCGTGGCCCCGGTAATTTCCGCCATCCCGGGTGGATCGAGCAGGGCCCCGGTCTTGAACCCGGTATCGATCAGCCAGTGACTGACTCCGGCAGTCCGGGTCATCCGTCGGCTGATTTCCAGTTCGCCCAGTTCGGTGCGGCGCTTCCAGTATTGCTCGGCCGTGGCGTGCCGGGGCAAGTCCATGATCTCGGCGCACCAGCGGCGGAGGGCGAACCCCAGCTGGGAGTCGTAGGCCGTCGAGGGTTCGGCGAGGAGTGCGCTGTTGCCCTCGTTGAGCGAATTCTGAAAGCGTTCTTCGTCGCCGTCGACCCCATACGCGCCGTGCACGTGATGGTCGATGAGCTTCACGTGCTCGACAAACCCGGCGAATGACTCCGCCATCAGATTGACCATGCCAGGCGGAAGAGGGCGCCGAGTTCCTTGGGGTCCTTGGACCCGTGCGTCTCCTGCTCATGGCGCCGCACCGCAACGGTGGTGTCGACCACCTCGTTGCCGAGCAGCCGACGGGCGTCGGCGGAGTTGGCCAGCGATGTGATGATGGCCGACGGCGAGTCCGACACGGTGCCGATCCCCGCAGCCTGCCGTTCCGCCGCGGTGAGGCGCGTTGGGTCGCCGGGAACTTCATCGGGCAGGCGACTGCCGCTGGTGATGCCCTCGAGCGCGAGGGCAAGGATGGCGGCGGAGGCCAGGTATACGTTGGCGGACGGGTCAATAACCTTGACTTCGACGCTGGCACCGTGGGGGTTGCCCACACCGCCTTCGACGAAACGGACCGATGCTTCACGGTTTTCCAGGCCCCAACACAAGAATGCACCGGACCATGCTCCGGGCGCGAGCCTGATACCGGACAGGATGGAACCGGTGAGCAGCCCCTGCAACTCGGGAAGCCCCCGGAGGATTCCGCCGATCGTGGCTCCGCCCTCCTCGGTGATGCCGTACGGGCCGGCGCCGCCGCTGAAGAGGGGTGAACCGCCACGGGAGAAGGAGAAGTGCTGGTGGGCGCCATTGCCGACCGAGCCGGGGAAGGGTGCGGGAGAGAAGGAGGCCTGCAGCTTGTGTGAACGGGCGACCCTGCCGATGATGATCTTTGCCAGCACCACGGTGTCCGCTGCCGCGAGTGGATCCTTCGGGGCGAGGGAGAGCTCAAACTGGTTGCGGCCGTATTCCGCGTGAAGCTGTTCAACCTGGGCACCCGAATCCTTCAGGGCGGCCAGCAACTCGGCCAGGAATTGCTCGCGGTCAAGCAATCCGGTCAGCCCGTACGGAGCCCAGGGGGCGTCGTCGAGCGCCGTGCCGTCGGCGGCGACGAGCACGAACTCCAGCTCGTGGCCCACGAGTGCCTGATAGCCGGCGTTCCCGGCCCGCTCCTGGACGCGGGCCAGCGTGCCACGCGGACAGGCCGGATCCCGGCTCCCGTCCTGGAGGAACATGTCCGCGGGCGCCCACGCCAGGCCTCCGCCGAGACTGCGCAACCCGTTGGGATCGATCCTCAGGCGCAGGTCACCAACGGCGCTGATGCTGTCCGTGAAGGCGATTTCGCCGTCGATGCAGAACACATGCCAGACCGGAGCGGCACCCATGCCTGCCCGGTGGAAGGCGCCAACCCGGGCCACCGGGACGCTCTTGGCAAGCGTGATTCCGGCCGCGTTCACCATCGATCCGATGACCAGTCGAACGCCATCCTCGTGGAGTCGGCCCGCTTCCGGATCCAGGTCGGTCGCGTCGAGAGCAAAAATACCCGAACCATCGCTCATAGGGATATTCTGCACCTCAAGGAACCTGGCCAGCACGCAGCATCGGATCGCAAGATCGAGGAGTTGGTCCGCGGGGGAGGGCTGGGGCTATCAACCCAGTCCAGTCCAGTCACCGAATCAGATGTCCGCAAGAGTCAGCACTGGCGGCGAACTTCCATCGATGTCCAGTACGCCGAACTCCTTCGCAGCAGCGGCGGCGACGAGCACCCGGCCGGTGCGCGACATCAGGTTCGGGTCGCGGAACAGTGCATTGATCACGCGGCCGATGAACTCGGGGCTTTCGCTGGTCGAGAGATCGAACGCGCCACGTTCCGCCGCCGCCAGAACCGCCTCGGTTCGAACCAGGCCGGGGTAGAGCGCGATCACCGGAATGTCGAACGGCTTCAGCTCGACCGCCATGTCGGACGTCATCTTGTCCGTCGCCGCCTTTGCGATGCCGTAGATAGTGTTGCCGAGGTGACGCTGCGCGGCCCAGAAGCTGATGTTGACTATCAGGCCGCGGTGCCGCGGCGTCATCATGCGCGCCGCGTGCGCCGAACAAACATAGGCCGCGCGGACGCCGGCGTCCATCATGCCGCTCCAGCGGTGCATCGGCTGCTCCCAAAACGGCACAGTCCACGTAAACGCACCGCCTTCGACCATCTTCTCGTAGCCGCCCCAGGCGCAGTTGACGACGAGGTCGAGGGCGCGGCATTCGGACCGTATCACTTCAAAGACATGGGCGGTGTCCTCGTCGTTGAGATGGTCGCAGCGTACTCGCCGAACCTCCCTCGGCAGATCCGCCTGGTCGATTGAGCGCCCCGTGCCGTACACACGAAAGCCCGCCGACAAAAGGCCCAGCGCGACGCCCCGGCCTACGCCTCGGCTCGCGCCTGTCACAAGCGCCACGCTTCCCGTCTGCGCTTCGTTGCGTTCACCATCGTTGGCCATACGACGCGGCCCCCGCTCACCCTCAATCCGTCGATGTCCACGATACGCCGGGCCCGAGTCCCCGGGCCAGCAATGCACGTCGGTTCCGTTTCCCCTGGACGTCGGATCACGTCCTCGTTCGTTACCTTGGCTTCTGGCCGTGAAGCAAGGTTGCGTTGCGCGTCGGTGCGTTTCAGCCCCGGTTGAACGCGGTGCAGGGCGGGTGGTTGGTTTGGTCTACCGGCCTTGAAAGCTCGGCGTCACCCGCTGGGCAATCCGGTGCTGGATCAGGCCCTCGCCTGGGTGGACTGCGAACTGCACCAGGAGTCCGACGGCGGCGACCACACCATCGTGGTGGGGGCGGTCCGTGCCCTTGGCGCGCGGGACGGTGCGGAGCCGCTGCTTTCTCTAAGGGCGGGTATTTCGACGGCGTGCCGTCCCGGGCGGGCTGCTGGAAAGCGTCGCATGACGCGGGCCAAGCCGGGCACGGGAGGTGCAGGCCTCGCCGGCTTTAGAGGACGCCGGCCGTGGAGACGAGCTGCGCCCGGCCCTCTTCCAGCCGGTACGCGACGCCGACCACCGCGGCGGAGTAGTTGTCCACTGCGTCGAAGATCATCCGTGAACTGTCCAGCAGCCGGCGGACGGTCTGCTTGACGTGCTCGACAACCATGTCGTTGACCTCCGTCTTGTCCTCGCGCATCGACCTCAGCACCGACGGTGTGATCCGTTCTACCAGGTCGCGGATGTGGCCCTGGGGCGACTCCCCGGTTTCGACGGCTTCCTTCGCGGCCGTGACTGCTCCGCAATTGTCGTGCCCGAGAACAACAATCAGCGGGACATGGAGGACCGAGACCGCGTACTCTAGCGAGCCGAGAACGGCGTCGTCGATCACGTGTCCGGCTGTGCGCACCACGAAAACGTCCCCCAGACCGACGTCGAAGATGATCTCCGCGGCGAGGCGGGAGTCCGCGCAGCCAAAGATGACTGCGAACGGATTTTGGGTGTTCACCAGCTCGCTGCGCCGGGAGGCGTTCTGGTTAGGGTGCAGCGAAGCTCCCGCAACGAAACGCTCGTTGCCCTCAAGGAGCCGCTGCCATGCCTCGTACGTGCTGATTCTGCTGCTCACCCTACTTACTGTAAGGGGGAGCATGACCCTCGACTCGACACCAAACTGGAGCTCACGGGGAAATGGACGCTCAGGTCAGGTAGTCGAAGTCGCCTCGCGCCCAGGCGGCGTGCCGTTGGGCTGCATCGTGCAGAACGGCCTTGGCTCCGGACGCGATTGCATTGTTGAAGTTGCCGTAGATGCGGTCGAACTCAAGTTCTTCCAGTTGCGCCGCGATTCGCAAGGCCACCGCACCGGAAAGCGGCAAATGATTCGGGTAGCTGCGCATGAAAGCGATGGAGCGACGGTCCGGATTCGGATACACACTGTCACCGCTCAGCAGAACTCCCCGGCCGCCCGCTCCTGCAGCCCAGTGCACCACCGCGCTGCCCGGGAAGTGCCCCCCGGTCTGGTGGAGTGCCAAACCTTCGGCGATGGTGTGGCTGCCGGACCAGTATTCGATGATCGGATGGGTGCGGCCCAGCCATTGCCGGTCTGCAACTGCCACAAGCACAGGGACGCCACCGAGCCGATGCGACCATTCGACCTGCACACCGAACATGTGGGGATGGCTGGCGGCGACCGCCAGGACCGGGCCCCGCTCGAGGACCGCCTTCACAGCGTTGTCGTCGACATATCCGACCGGATCCCATAGCAGCGAACCCTGGGGTGTCACCACAAGCTGGGCGGTCTGGCCGATCCCGACCTTTGGCTCCGTCCTGATCCCGATGAGTCCCGGCTCATTCTCCTTCAGCGATATCTGCTGGCCCTCCTGCGCCAGCGCGTCCAGCGTGAGCCACCTTTGTCCTTCCTCGGGCACGTATTGCCGCTCATCGGTGCAGATCGGGCAGAGCTCCGGGGCCGGTTCGTCGCGTTCGACGGCGCAGGTTGCGCAGATCAGCATGGCTGGTCCCTTCCAAACGTCTTGTGTCCTGCTTTCCGCCTTGTTCACCTTCGGCCGCAGGCTGGCGTGCCCAGAATATGGCACGCGAAAGTCTCCTAGGAAGATAAATCCCTTATACAAGAGCCGGACCTGAGGACAGCGAGTAGATTGTTGGCATCTGCTGATTTTTGAAGGGCTTGGGTCGGCGCACAGAGTACGTTGGGCAGGGGATCTGGATGAGTCGGCCGCACCGCATTGATACTCACCAGCACATCGTTCCGCCTGCGTATGCGCGTTGGCTCAACGGGAAGGGCATCCGCCCGGGGGGTTTGCGCCTGCCGTCCTGGTCGGAGCACTCCGCGTTGAAGTTCATGGACAGCCACGATGTGCAGACGGCCATCCTGTCCCTGTCCACACCCGGTGTCTACCTTGGGGATGCTCTGGAGGCGCGGCGATGGGCACGGGAGGTCAATGAGTACAGCGCAGAGGTCGTAGCCAGCCGGCCGGAACGATTCGGGTTCTTCGCGACACTTACGCTGCCGGACGTGGAAGGCGCCCTGGCGGAGGCGCAATACGCCTTGGACAGCCTGCATGCGGACGGCATCGTGTTGCTGGCCAACAACGAGGGCCGCTACCTCGGCGATCCGGACTTCGTGCCTCTGCTGGAGTTCCTGCACCACCGGCACGCCGTAGTGTTCATTCACCCTGGCGAGCTCCCCGCTCCGGCGGTGCCGGGCATCCCCGCCTTCGCCGCGGATTTCTTGCTCGACACTACCCGCACCGCTATCAGCTTGATCCTGTCCGGTGCGATGGAGAAGTACTCGGGAATCAAGTTCCTCCTGGCCCACGCGGGCGGGTTCGTGCCGTACATCGCCTTCAGGATCCTGCTCACGATGCTCAACGACAAAGGGCTTGCCCTCAGCGCGTTGGCAGCGTTGATAGACGAGAAGCAATCAATCCTGCGGCGGTTTTACTACGACGTCGCCCTGTCCGCGAGCCCGTCCGCGCTACCCAGCCTGCTCGAGGTCGCTGACCCTGGCCGCATCACGTACGGCACTGACTTTCCCTTCGCCCCGTCGATGGCGGTCGGGTTACTGAATGCGCAGTACGAGAACTACCCGCTTAGCCCCATCCTGCGCGCTGCGATAGACCGCAACAACTCCGAGGCGCTGTTTCCACGGCTGAAGACTACCCAGGCCTAAATCGATTTCAGCTGGAACTGACCCTGGGCACCTCGTCTGGTTCTACTACGGTGTGGTTTTCCGGAACGATAGTGGCCAGCTCTGGTTCAGTTGTCGGGGATCCGGAAAGTGGAGGCGGGGCGACCTCGTGGTCACCCCGCCTCCTTTGCGTGCTGCGCAGTTCCCGCGCCCGTCTTTCGGGCTACCTGTTGCGATGAAGTGCGGGAACGGCAGCACGCGTGCCGGATGCTGAGTCCGGCGGTATGCGGGACAGGCAGATTTCCCTCATCGGCGTCGCCCAGGCCGTTGGATGAGGTGCGGGGCCTGTCACATGATGCCGGTGGGTACCAGCAGGACCCAGGCCAGGGCCGGGGCCACCAGCACTACTCCGCCTGCATAGGCCATCAGTTGCTTGTAGACGCGCTGCCGGTCGTCCTCCCGGGCGTTGGCGACAACCAGCGCACCGTCGGTGGAGAACGGAGAGACATCCACCACGGTGGCAGCGATGGCAAGCGCCGCGACAGTTCCGGAAGCGCTCAGCGAACTGGTGGCCAGCAGCGGACCGGCCAGCGGAATGAACGCGGTCAGCAATGCCGTGGAGGACGCGAAGGCTGAGCCGACGCCGATGACGTAGCAGAGGACCAGTGCGACCAGCAGTGGTGCGCCCAGCGCCAGGGCCTGCTCGGCGAGCGTGTCGATGACGCCTACATGCTGGAGCAGTGAGACGTAGGTGATCATGCCGGCCACCAGCAGGACGGTGGACCAGGAGACGCCGCCGATGAAGGTCCGGTGTTCCTTGATGTTGACCAGTGCCAGCAGGAGCCCGGCGGAGAGAGCGACGAAGCCGATCGGCATGTGGAAGCCAAGGGTGCACAGCAGCATGACAGCGATCAGGGCCAGGGTGAGGATCTGCTGTCCGCGAGGCCGGATGGTTCGGGCGGTGTCGACGTCGGCCTGCTGGCCGCCTATTCCGTCGCGGAGACGGCCGATCAGAGCGAACAGGACGATGGTCAGGGCGGAAAGAATGAGGTTCAGGGCGAAGCTGGCAGTGAAGAGTGCGCCCTGGGAGATGGGAAAGCCGTTCTTAAGGGCGATGTCGTGCACCAGCACACCGGCCACGGACAGCGGGGAAAAACCGCCGGCGTGGGCTCCGTTGATGATGAAGGCACCCATCAGGACAGGATGGATGCGGGACTCGTAGGCAAACCCGATGGCTGCCGGTGCCAGCAGTGCGACGGCGGCCGGCGAGAAGGTGCCCAGTGACGTCAGCGCGGCAGCGATCAGGAAGAAGACCCAGGGGAGCAGCATTGTCTTGCCCCTGACGAGGCGCACGCAGGACTGGACGATGATGTCGATGGTGCCGTTGCGCTGGGCCATGCTGAAGAAGTAGGTGACTCCGATGATCGTCAGGACGATGCTGGCAGGGAAGTCCTTGAGGATTTCCTTGTCGGTCATTCCAAGCATGAAGTAGCCGACGCCGAAGGAGGCGACCAGCCCCATTACCCCGATGTTCAGCGGCCATTTCGTGGCGACGACGAACATGACGACGAGGATGACGAGCGGGATGATCTGGACTGCTGTCATGGTGTGCTCCGGTTCCGAGGTGGCAGCCGGGCTGAACATGTCACCCCCCAGCAGGAGGGCAATCAACGCCAGGATCGCGAAACCGGCGGCCACCGCCACCAGTAGGATACGGCGACGGGTTGGACGCTTGGGACCCTTGTCCCGGGTCTCGGCCGCAGCGGCGGCGGCGCGGTTCTCAGTCTTGGTCATGGTGGTCTCCTCAGCGAGTGGCTCCCGCGAGGAAGGCGGCGACGGCGCTGCCGGGAACCTCGGGGAGATGGATGATGGTGGTGGCGATGGTGCGGGCTGTGCGGTCGACGCCGACCAGGAGCGTCCCGTTATGCTCCTGACTCCACGTCTCGATCACTCCGGCAGGGGTGCGGAGCCGGAGCGTGCTCCCCGGAGCGTCACCCGTGATGCCGTGCATCAAGGTGCCGGGGGTGCGGGCCGCCAAAGTCAGTGCGATGCTGCCGGTGATGGCCAGCGCCGGGTGGGGCTTGCCCATGGAGAGCATCATGACGTTGACGTCGCAGGTCTGATCCGTGGCCGCGGGGGCGGCGGCGATGGCGAGTTTGGGGATGGCCCGTGCCGCTTCAGCGGTGGAGCGAGCCAGCCCCATCCGCACCGCCGCCTGACGCCGGATCTGCTCCAGGGTGTCCAGCTGTAGCTCCAGGCTGGCGCCCCAGCTGTCGTACCGGGCCTGGTCCAGGCCCAGTTCCTCGGCGCGGACAATCACCACGGGCGCTCCGGCGTCGACCATGGAAACTGTCCAGCGGGTTCCCCCCGCGGTGATGGTGTCGGTGGCCGCGCCGGTGGGCAGCAACGCACCTGTGGTTTTGCCGGCGGGGTCCTGGAAACCGAGCCCCACAGGGTGGCCGGGGAACGGCACGCCGGGCATCCGCGCGTCCGGAACGCTGGCCAGTGAACCACCGGGGGTGGCCACGCGCTGGACGATGATCTGGTTCGTGTTGGTGTTGCGGGTGACGATCCGGGTGACGTCTCCGCTGGGGAGCACCCATCCCTTCTCGATGGCGTACAGGCCCACAACGGCTGAGCCGTTCCCGCAGTTGCTGCCCCAGTCCACGGCGGCCTCTTCGATGCCCACCTGGGCGAAGGTGTACTCGACGTCGACGTCGTCGCCGACCGGCCGGTGCAGGATCACGGCTTTGCTGGTGGTCGAGGTGGCCCCGCCTACGCCGTCGATCTGGCGGGGGTCGGGACTGCCGAACAGCCGCGGCAGCAGCAAGTCCAGGCTGGTGCCGCCCTCCTGAAGGTGCTCTGCTTCGAACACCCAGCACTTGCTGGTGCCTCCGCGCATCCATTGCGCTTCGATCTTCATGGTGGTTCCCACTTCTCCTCGTGCCTCAGATTTGGATGAGGGCCTGAAAAGAGATTGAGCCAGATCACAATTTTAGACAATGTTGGATTTTCGAGGGGGGATGTAGAGTTACTTAATTCATGGAGAGCCCAAGGGATTATTCGCACTGTTTTCAGCCCGCGTCCCGGAGACTGCCACCGATATCGCGGGTTGAAGTCGTCTCCCGGCAGGGAATGAACCAAGTTTGCAGAAGGGTGAAGCGTTGCTTAATGATGAGAAGCAGGATTTGTTCGACATAAGGCGGCTTGCGTTGCTGCTTGAGGTAGTGGAGCAGGGATCCATCACGGCCGCGGCCGAGCTGATGATGTACACGCCCTCGGCCGTCTCACAGCAACTGCGCAAGCTTGAACAGGAGGTGGGGCAGCCTCTGCTCAATCGCCGCTCCCGCGGTGTGGTGCCCACCGAGGCCGGCCAGGTGCTGGCCGGCCACGCCCGAAAGATCGTCTGGCAGATGCGGGCAGCCCGGTCAGACCTGGACCAGATCGCCGGCCTGAAACGCGGGTCACTGACCGTGGGAACCTTCCCAACCCTGGCCGGGTCCTTCCTGCCCCTCGTCATCCGGACGTTCAAGAAGCGCTACCCGGCCATCGGGCTTTCCTTGCGCAGCGCACGTTTTGATGAACTCGTGGCGGATCTGCACTCCGGGGTCACAGGGCTGTGCCTGCTCTGGGACTACCCCTGGAACCCCTTCCGGGACGATTCCGTCCGCGTAACAGAGGTCTTCCGGGAAAGCACAGTGATCCTGGTGGCCCGCAGCCACCCGCTCGCCGACCGCGAGCAGGTCAGCATGGAGGACCTGCGCAACGAGTCCTGGATCGTGCGTGCGGAGGCCCACCCGGTAGTGGAGGTTCTGCAGCGTTCCGCCCACGACGCCGGATTCGAGCCGGAAATTGCTTTCCTGGCCAACGACTACCAGGAGGCCCAGGCCATGGTCAGCGTGGGAATGGGTGTGGCCATGGTGCCCAAGACCGCCGTGGCGCTCCAGCATCCTGACGTAAAGGTGCTGAGCCTGGGTTCCGCCGCCCCGCTGCGGCGGGTACTGCTGGCGCAGCGTGAGGACAAGGTCTACGCTCCTGCTGAGGTGGCGTTCCACTCAACCCTGCTGGAAATCGCCCGCGAACGGGCCGGCGACTACCTCTAGCAACCCGGTCAGGACGCAGATATTCGTCACTAGCCTGCCCAACGCAGTGGCCCGGCCGTACCATGGAAGCAGATAATTGCGCGGGGTTGCCAGTTCGCTGAAAAGGACTCGAGACGTTGCCACTCGAAACACTGCCCGTAGTCGACTTCTCCCGATTGAACGCGGGCGCGGAGGAGGCTGCCCACTTCCGTGACGAGCTGCGCAACGCCCTGCATGAGGTCGGTTTCCTGTACCTGGCCGGCCACGGCATCCCGCCGGAGCTCACGGACGCCATGCTGGACGTGTCCCGCCGCTTCTTCGAATTGCCGGAAGAACAGAAGCTCCACATTGAGAATGTCCACAGCCCCCAGTTCCGTGGCTACACCCGCGTCGGCGGCGAACTCACCGACGGCGCCGTCGACTGGCGCGAGCAGATCGACATCGGAGTTGAACGCCCCGCGGTGGCGCCGGGTCCGGGCGTCGCGGACTATTGGCGCCTCGAAGGGCCCAACCTGTGGCCGGCGGCGCTGCCTGAAATGCGGGGGATCGCCGCCGAGTGGATGGAGCGGCTGAGTGCCGTCTCGTTGACTCTCCTGCGGGCCCTGGCGGTGTCCCTCGGGGCGCCCGAAGACGCCTTTGATGACGCATTCGCCGCACGGGCTTTCCCGGTGCTCAAGGTTGTGCGTTATCCGGGGTCATCCCACGAGGAACCCGGGCAGGGGGTGGGCTCCCACCGCGACGGCGGGGTGCTGACGCTCCTTCTGGTGGAACCTGGCAAGGGTGGCCTCCAGGTCGAGTACCAGGGGACATGGATCGACGCACCTCAGGTGCCCGGAGCCTTCGTAGTCAACATCGGCGAGATGCTGGAGCTGGCCACGAACGGTTACCTCAAGGCGACCCTGCATCGCGTGATCTCGCCGCCTCGCGGCACCGATAGGATCTCCCTACCCTTCTTCTATAACCCGGCGCTGGATGCGAAGATGCCCCAGCTCGCGGTGAGCCCTGAGTTTCAGGTCAAAGCGCGCGGCCTGTCGGTTGACCCGACGAACAGCCCGATTCTGGAAACGTACGGGGACAACGCCCTTCGCTACCGGCTTCGGGCCCACCCGAACGTCGTCGCGGTGCAGCACGCGGACCTGATTTCAGGCTGACGGCGCCGTCCACGGGGTGGCGGACGTTTCCGCACCCGCATACGACGCCGAGACCCGGCGGTAGACCGGGGTCAGGAACGCCAGCAGCGCGGCCGCGATCATGGTAATCCCGGCGACCAGGAACACCAGCGCGATGCCGCGGGAAGTGCCCTCGCCCAACAGCGGGGCCAGTTGGGCGGCGCCGTCAGCGGACCGCGCGTAAGGGATGATCCAGACCTGGGCTATTGGCGCGATGAGGAATGCGGTGATTGGCGCTGCTGCAGACTCGAACGCCATGGCGAATCCGAACACCCGGCCTTGACGGTGCAGGGGCACCACTTGCTGGATGACCGTCTGCTCCGCGGCCTCCACAAAAGGTACCAGGACCAGGTATAGCCAGATGCCCGCGATGTAGAGCCATGCCCACTCCCGCAGCGTAAACACCGCACCGAGTACGCCCATCAGGATCACGGCGATGAGCATGGAACGCAGCGGATTCGACCCGAGTCCAAACTTTCCGATCAGCGCGCCACCGACGATGAATCCTGTGGCACCCAGCGCGAAGTACGTCCCCCAAAGCTCCACGGGGAACATTTCGAGGCCGTAGGGATCCATCAGCGCCATGTAAACGCCGCCGATGAAGTTGTTGAACGTCGAAAACAGGATGAGCGCGAACAGCCCGGAAATGGCCAGCACGGCGGCGAGGGAACCCCGCAGGTCGAAACCGCCGTGTGCGTCCGTGGCAGCAGCGCGCACCTCCTCGGGCATACGCAGCGTGACCAGGTGCGCGAATGCCAGCGCCGTGAGTGCCAAGGCGACCGCGATCGTCCAGCCCATGCCCAGCAGGCCGACCGACAGACCGGAAAGCACCGACGTGACGATGAACATCAGTCCCTGTACCATGCCTACCAGCCCGTTGGCGTTCGCACGCCGATCCGGCTCGATGAGGATGGTGACCGTGGTGGAGAGGGCGATGTTGCGCATGTTTTCCACCACCGCGCCGACCAGGATGATCAGGGTGAAGAGCCAGAACCACGGCTGCGTCAGGTCCAGCAGCCAGGTGGCGGGTGTTAGCAGGAACATTACCCCGGACAGTATGAACATCACCAGGGTGAAGCCGGCTGCGAAACGCATCACGGCCAGCTTGCGGTAGCGGTCAACGAAGGTGCCGAAGCTGATGCTGGAAAGGGCGATCAACAGCATGTACGCGCCGCCGATCACGCCGGTAGCGATCACGTTGCGCGTCTCCAGATACACCCAGAACGTCAGGGCGAACCAGAGGTAGCTGGTGGTGATGTTGGCCAGGGCGGTGTTCGCCAGGATCCCGGCGAACGTGCGGGACCGCTGTTCCGGGCTGCGCAAGGACGTGTCCACGCCGTCGGGAGCCACAGCCGCCCTGAACGGGGCAGGTTCCTGCTCGGTCATGCGTCCCAGTTTACTGACATCTGACTGCTGCGGACATGGCCGCCGCTGCGCTTCAGAAAAGCGCCTGCTGCGGACATGGCCGCCGCTGCGCTTCAGAAAAGCGTGATGCCGGTGAGTTCGGCGAGTTTGTCGGTGAGCCTGTCCTGGAACGTCGCGTCGGTAACTTCCGGCGCTGGCGGCCGCTGCCGGCGGTGATACCAGTAACTTCCGGAGACCAGGGCGGCGGGGTCATTGCTGACGGCGAGCCAGGCCTGGGTTTTGTGGCCCTCGGCCAGGTCGTCAGGGGCGCCGGAGCCGCCCATTTTGGTGGGTACCCAGCCGGGGTCAACGGCGTTGCTGAGCACCGCGGGCCAGTGGCGGGCCACCGAGGCGGAGAGCGCGGAAACGTGGAGTTTGCTCTCGGAATAGGCGGTGCTGGCACTCCAGCGTCGTTCGGTCCAGTCAATGTCCTGCAGGTTGCCGGCGGCCCCGTGGTGCATGCCGCTGCTGACGTATACCAGGCGGCCGGGCCTGTCGATCAGGGCGGTGAGGATGTAGGGGGCGAGAACGTTCACCGCGAGGGTGTAAGAGTGTCCCTCCGGGGTCGTGTCGCGCCCCGACGAGAGGTAGACGCCGGCGTTATGGACGACGGCGTCCATCCGCCCGTGCGCGTTGACCTGATCGGCGACGCTCCGCGTTTCGGCGGCGCTGCTGAGGTCACCAATGACGACGCCGGCCGCTTGCGGGGCGATTTCATCGAGGACGGCGGCGCGTTCCTTGGAACGGGCGTGCAGCAAGACCTCGTGGCCTTCATTCAAGAGAGTCCTTGCGGTGGCGAGGCCGAGCCCGTCGGTCGAGCCGGTGATGAAGATGCGAGACATGGCCCGGTGTCCTAGTGCCGCAACGCCGTCAGCGCTTCGATAAGGGGCATGTGGAGTGCCGGTCCGTGGCCGGGAAGTATGACAGAGGCGTTAACGCCGTCCAGTAGGTGAGTCGCCTCCAGCGCCGCTGTGGGTTCTGTGTGATACATCCGGTGGAGCATCTGGGGTCCGGTTCTACGGCTGAGAGGATGCCCGCTCACAAAGGAGTCACCTACGGCGATCACTTCTGCTTCGGGAAGAAGGACCGAGGCATTGCCCGGGGTGTTGCCCGGGAGCACGATCGCTTCAGGGCTGCCGGGCAGGCTCCGGAGCCTCTCGGTGTTCCAGGCCTCGGCGTTGGTTGCAGGTTTTGCCGTCAGGGATCCTGCCTTGATGGCATGGACCATCCAGCGGAAGACGCGGGGCCGCCAGGCCCGGAGGATGACCTGACCGAATGTGACCTGGTGCTTTTCCCGCCCCTGGACGTGGGCCAGTTCTTCCGGGGCGCACAGGACCGGCGTTCCGTATGTTTCGGAGAAGTAGGCCGCGGAGCCGGTGTGGTCGACATGGCCGTGGGTGATCAGCACCGCCCGGGCGTCGGCTGGATGCAAGCCCAGGTGGCGGATGGACCCTAGGACCAGCGCGCGGTCGGCGGGATATCCGCTGTCAATGAGCATGAAGCCGGTTTCGTCGCCAACCACGATCCAGTTGGACGCTGGTCCTTCGACGAAAAAGACGCCAGGTGCCTGCTCGGAAACGTTGCCTGAGGGGTGCCATTCATTGGCTCGGACGTGCACGGGTACATACTAGCCCGCCAACTTTCCCTCCAACTGTCACGGATTCCGTGGCGGGAGGGACCCCCGGGCATTCCGCCCCTATTCGGGCGGGTGTGCCGGGCCGACGATTGAGTGAGACGGACCTGGGCGAAGGGAGGCGGCGTTGTGCAGTGGGATCTGGGACTTCAGGGCTTGGCGTTGCTCCTTGCCCTGTCCCTTGGGTTTGGCGTAGTCGCCGGGTTGGCCGTCGGCAGGATAGCGGTGCACCGGCTGTGGACCATGGCGTTCGCGGTGGTCGCGTGCTTCGGCATCGGGCTGTTCACCAGCGAGGTGTGGTTCGGTTGGGCCACCGAGGAGGAGCTGCAGCCGAACATCGACGGGCTCTCGTTCGACGAGGTGCTCCTGTCCGGAGCTGTAACGACCGTCCTGGTCGTCCTGTCCGCGAGGCTCCTCTCGCGCAAAACCCGACCCCGTTCTTCCCGGAGTCGAACCGGTTCTTGACCTTGCCGCAGCGTCAACCTTTAGAGTCGGATTATTGGACGGACACTGGCGCGGAAGGAGCAACAGATGGACTGGTCGATCCAAGAGATCGCCAGGATCGCGGGCACCACAAGCCGGACGCTGCGGCACTATGACGAGATCGGCCTGCTAAAGCCGAGCCGGATCGCCCACAACGGATACCGGCACTACGACCAGCAGTCTCTCGTTCAGCTTCAGCGAATCCTGTTGCTGCGGGAACTGGGCCTTGGGCTGTCCGGAATCGCCGAAGTGCTCGGCAACGAGTCGGACGCCGCCACGGCCTTGAGCAGTCACCTGAAGTGGCTTCGACAGGAGCAGGACCGGCTGAACCGGCAGATCATGTCCGTCCAGAACACTATCGAGGCAGTAAAAGAAGGTGCAGAACTTATGGCAGAGAACATGTTCGACGGCTTTGACCACACTCAGTACAAGGAGGAAGTGGAAGAACGCTGGGGCAAAGATGCCTACGCCAGCAGCGATGCCTGGTGGCGTGGAATGGATGGCGCGGAAAAGACGGCATGGAAGCAGCGCTCGCAGCAGCTCGGAAGCGACTGGATTCGAGCGGCCGGCAAGGGGCTTGCCCCCGGCAGCGACGAGGCGCAGGACCTCGCCCGGCGGCAGGTGGAATGGCTCCGGGGCATCCCCGGGACCCCGGCGGCAGCGCCGGGCGGCGACGTGAAGGGCTATGTGCTCGGTCTCGGCGAGATGTACGTTGCCGATCCGCGGTTCAGCGCAAATTATGGCGGCGAGTCGGGAGCTGCTTTCGTCCGGGATGCACTGCGAGTGTATGCCGAGGCGAACCTGTAAACGCTCACTGATTCCCCGTACCGCGCTCCTACGTATCCTGTCGTCGGCGCACTATCTCCGTAATCCAGATGGGTGCGAACGGAGACGTGCAGTTTGGGGGAGTCGGGTAGTCCTTGAGCACTTCCAGGCGTTCACCGATTCTGATTGCACGAGCGCGAAGTTCCGCATGCTCAATCCCGATCTGGGCCAAGCAGTGGTTCATCGCCCACTGCAGTCGATCCGGGGCTTCTTTCATCTCCGCCTCGATGACGTCGAGCAGTCCTGCGAGGTCCAGGCCCTCGAGCTTCTTCGCCACCAGTTCGGTGGTCAGCGCCCAGCCGGCACTCGCGACTACTGGATCCGGATCGGCGGACCAGACCAGTCGAAGCTCTTCGGAGTGCGGGCTCTTCTTCACGACGTAGTTCACAAGCCAGTCGTGCACCTTGGGAGTGCGCGCCGCGCGCAGCATGGCGTCCAACTCGTCACGGTCGAACGCCTTGGGGCGGCAGATCAGGATCGCCAGCAGCCTCGCCGCGGTGTTCTCCGTCTGCCAGAGCTGGCGTGCGAGTTCCTGCTGCGTCTTCAGCCGCTTCGCGATCCCGCGCAGTTTGCTGAGATTCACGCCGTGATCGTCACCGTGTCTCTCGTTCACCTCGCGTGCCCTCGGGTCCTCAAGCGCGTCCAGCTCGGCCATTACCGCAGCCACAGTGATCTCTGCCAACTCAGCCTCCTGTCCGTCATGTGTGGATTCAGCCTACTTGGAAAGCGGTGTGAGTCAGGTGATCAGCGGCGGCATCGGCACCGATCCAGGCGGAGCTTGGGCATCTGGTCCTAGGGAACCGCTCGACGGGCGGGCGTCCTGCTCCGGTGGTGGCTGTGCAGGCGGGAGGCAACGGTGAAGAGCCACGCCATCATCGCGATCAGTAGGACGCGCTGCACCAGACCTTTCCACTCGAACAGTCCGCTCTCGGCCTGCTGGCTGATCTTGAGCACCACAAGCCCGACGGCGAGGACGATGCCGATGGCCAGCGTCCATCCCGCCAGTGGCTGCCAGAACGGCTCACGGCGGAAGCGCCGGTAGAACACGAAGCAACTGATCGGCGCGAAGGCGAAGACCAGCGCGCCGAAGATGCCGTGCACGATCCCTCCGGCGCTGGTTTGGCCGAACATCGCCGACGGGTCGGTGGTGAACGGTCCCGAGGCCATCAGACTCACTCCGATGCCCTGTATCAGTGCGGGGCCGGCTCGGGACGCGGCACCTGTGGTGAAGTGTGCAGCGAGGCCGACGCCGAATATCAGCATCAAGGCGCCGGTCAGGAGGAAGTTCAGGATCTGGAGCCAGCCATAGGGGCCGAGGGAAAGCTCGCTGACGAACATCCTCGTGGGAGAGTATCCCGGGCACAGCCACCCGTAGATGGTGAACACGGCCACGAAAAGGACTGCGCCGATCATGCCCGCCACAGCGGCCAGCCTGACGCGCCGTTCTGCGTCCGACGTCGGACCCGGGGCAGCCTTGGAGATCACAAGCGAAGCCTAGTACGCCAGGACGTTTGCCTGCCTGCGGTGCCGGACTGCTACGAGCCGGCCGCCCTGGATGCGTGCGGCAGGACGACGTCGTCCGCGGTGGTGGCTGCTGAGGGGAACAGGGCGGCGAGGAGGCCAAGGCCAATCGCCGCGCCGATAAGCTGCGCAATGATGAAGCCGGGAACGGACGCCGGTGCGATGCCGGCGAAGGTGTCACTGAAGATGCGCCCGACTGTCACGGCCGGGTTGGCGAACGACGTCGAGGACGTGAACCAGTACGCGGCGCCGATGTAAGCGCCCACCGCCGGTGCGGCCAGGGCGCCCCTTTTGGTCGCCGCCAGTGCGAAGATCAGCAGGATCAGCCCGGCGGTCGCTACGACCTCACCCATCAGGTGTCCGGGGGTTGCCCGCTCCTTGGCGGAGATGGATGTGCCCACCTCGAACATTGCGTTCGCGACCATACTGCCGCTGACCGCACCCACCGTCTGCGCCACGACATAGGTACCGAGCTCCGGCAGGCTTAATCCGGTGCCGCTGCGTCGGGCCAGGATCCAGTCGGCAAGGGACACCGCCGGATTGAAATGCGCACCGCTCACGGGCCCGAGCACCAGGATCAGGACGGTCAGGCCCAACACGGTGGCGGTGCTGTTCTGGAGCAGCTGTAGCCCAACGTCGCCGGGGGAAAGTTTCTGTGCGGCGATTCCGGAGCCGACGACGATCGTCACGAGCAGGCTGGTGCCGAGGAGTTCGGCCACGGCGCGGCGCCAGAGCGGCGGCTGGTTGGAGGTCATGGTCATACCAAACAGCTTGACCGAAAGAATTAACTCAGTCAAAATTGAATCAATGAATATTGAGGGAAAAAGCCCTTTTCAGGCGAGGGTGGCCAAGTACGCTGCCCTGGCCGATCCCGCCCGGCTGCGCATCGTTGATCTGCTGACGTTGGGGGACTTTTCCCCGATGGAACTGCAGGCCGAACTGGGGATGCCCTCGAACCTGCTGTCCCACCATTTGCGAACCCTGGCAACGACCGGGCTGACCATCCGCCACCGCTCAGAAGCCGACCGGCGCCGCAGCTATGTCCGGCTTGCGGCCGGCGCCTTGGAAGGTCTGGTGCCAGCGGCGGAACACGGAGCCCGCCGCGTCCTGTTCGTCTGCACGCGCAATAGCGCCCGGTCCCAGCTGGCCGCCGCGCTCTGGCAGCAGGTCAGCGAAGTCCCCTCAACGTCGGCCGGAACGCACCCCGCGGAACGTATCGCGGAAGGCGCCATCGACGTTGCCCGCCGTCATGGCATGGACCTCGAAGACCGAACCCCGCGCAGGTTGGACCTGGTGGCTGGGGAGGGGGACTTCATCGTGACGGTCTGCGACAACGCCCATGAGGAGCTGACGGGCCTTCGCGGTGTCCACTGGTCAGTGCGGGACCCGCTGCGCCTGGGCACCGCTGAGGCTTTTGAGGATGCCTTCGCGGACATCGCCCATCGTGTCAACGACCTGGCACCCCGAGTGCGCGCCGCCTGACTACTACGAATCATGAATCCATGGCTGTACCAACTAACTTCAGGAGAAACCCCGTGAGCACCGAAACCGCCAAGAAACCATCCGTCCTCTTTGTCTGCGTCCATAACGCCGGCCGCTCCCAGATGGCCGCGGCGTTCCTGACCACCTTGGCCAAGGGCGGGATCGAGGTCCGCTCCGCAGGGTCCCAGCCGGCTGACAAGGTCAACCCGGCCGCCGTCGAAGCCATGGCCGAACTCGGCATCGACATGTCCGCCGAAATCCCCAAGGTCCTCACCACCGAGGCCGTAAAGGAATCCGACGTGGTGATCACCATGGGCTGCGGCGACGAATGCCAGTACTTCCCCGGCAAGCGTTACGAAGACTGGGTCCTGGAAGATCCGGCGGGCCAGGGCGTGGACGCCGTCCGCCCCATCCGCGATGAAATCAGGACCCGCATCGAGGGCCTGATCGCCTCACTCCTCACATAGGGGCTCAGTCCTCACGGAAAGATGGGATCGCTTCCCCGGCTTCGGTTCATAAGGGGCCTTTAGGCACAACGCCAGGCGACAGATCCCGGCCTACCATGAAGCATGCCCGGGACGGAGAATTTGGAAGTGGAACGAAAGTTCGACGTCGGATGGTCCGTTGCGCTGCCGGCATTGACGACGATTGCCGGAGTGGACCACGCGGGAACGCCATCGGATCAGACTCTCGATGCAGTGTATTTTGACACCGCGACATTAGCGCTTGCGGCCCGCCGGATTACTTTGCGCCGGCGCACGGGCGGCAAGGATGCCGGATGGCATCTGAAACTGCCGGTGGCCGCGGGCGA
Source organism: Arthrobacter sp. Leaf337 (assembly GCF_001423745.1). GTDB lineage: Bacteria > Actinomycetota > Actinomycetes > Actinomycetales > Micrococcaceae > Arthrobacter. The sequence goes on along the minus strand of NZ_LMPC01000029.1, from coordinate 278,707 downwards.
ACGGCGCGAAATCAAGGAGCCGTTGAACAGGGAACTGGACTCAGTGCCCTTACGGTTGAAGCAACTGGTCCTGGCCCATACCCGAAACCAGGAACTGGTTGCGGTGGCACACCTGACAACCCGACGTACGGCTATTCCCCTGGTCGCAGCCGACGGAACGGTCCTGGCCGAATTTAGCGACGATCGGGTGGAATCCCGGATCCTCCTCGAACCGGTTGACAATGCCTCCTGGCGGGAATGGGAGATCGAACTGATCGACGGGCGCCGGAAACTTCTGGATGCCGCCGGTATGGTGTTCGCCCAGGCCGGCCACCTGCCTGCGGAGCTGCCCTCGAAGCTGGCACGGGCGCTTGGTGCCCGATATCCAGCTGGCACCAACCCGGCACCCGAGCCTCGGCGCAAGGGCGACGCCTCGGCGGTGCTGCTTTGGTACATGCATGCACAGGTCGAGGCCCTGAAGGCGCATGACCCGGGGGTGCGGGAGGGAGCGCGGGACGCTATACACCAGCTCCGCGTGGCAGCACGCCGGATGCGGTCCGTACTCGCAAGCTTCCGCAAGCTGACGGATAAGGGAACCACACAGTTTCTGCGAGGAGAACTCAAATGGCTGGCCGGGGCGGTGGGTGCGGCACGGGATCTGGAGGTCATGCGGACCCATTTGAACGACCTGATCAGCGCCGAACCGCCGGATCTGATCATTGGTCCGGTGAAACAAAACATCGAGGCCCAGCTCGGGGCAGCTTATGAGGCTGCCCTCACCGAAGGCCTGGCCGCCATGACGGGCGACCGGTACTTTCGGCTTCTTGATGCGCTGGACGACTTTCTCGCTTCCCCTCTACAGGGCGAACCTGCCGACAAGGAGGCCCCGGGGACGATAGCCCGGCTGGTCAATGCAGAACGGAAGCGCCTGCGGCGTGCTGTGAAAGGCTTGGACGAGATGCCGGATGAAGCGTCTCTCGACGCAGCGCTACATGAGGTCCGGAAGAGCGCAAAACGCCTCCGCTACGCAGCAGAAGCAGCCCTGCCAATTTTCGGAAAGCGGGGAGCCAAGCTTGCCCGCACCGCTGAAGAAATCCAAACAATTCTGGGCGACCACCAGGACAGCGTCGTCCTCCGGGAGAAGTTACGGTCACTTGCCACGGAGTCCCGGGAGGGCGGCGAGGGAAACGAATTTACCTATGGCCGTCTCCACGCGCTGGAACAAGAACGCGGCGCCGACGCCCGGACCCGGTTCTTCCGGGCATGGCGCCAATCCCCGCCCAGGTCGCTTCACTGAAACGGAGCCGACTGAGACGGCTCCGGTGTGAATTCGCTTTGAAGCCGGGCCCTGGCTTCATGCTCTATGAGGGTAGGGATGAAGCTCCTGATTCGCCCGTCAGCCAGTGACTCGTACTCTTCGCCGACGATTTGCGCGATGTGGGTCCGCCCCGCCTCCGGAAAGCGCGCTGACAGACGGTCGACGACCGAACGGACAATGGTTTCTTTTTCCGCTTCGCTCATTACGCCAGTGTCGCCCCGGGGCCGAACGGGCGTCAACCACCGAGGATAGGTGACGACCGACGGTCGTGCGTGCCGAGCGTAGCCGCCTTCCGGTACGGCGGTATCCTTGGGCGCATGTAGATGGTGCCGATATCAGTGAAATTCAAGACATGGGCGGCATCCAGTTTGCCTACTTCGGGAACCCGGATGGCAACCGCTGGGTCATTCAGGGCGCAACACCCCAAAACGTCAGGGATGCCCACCTGGATAGGTGACTAAACAGAATCAGGACCGAAAGCCGATTAGTAGCCTCCGGTCCTGATTGCGTCTATTCATTGTGCTAAGCCTCAGTCCGGCTATGACGCCATCCGGTGTGAAGGGCCATGGCCTGGGTTCCTTTAGAGCGCTGCTGCGTAGCGCTCCATCACGTCAGCTTGAATTCGGCCCCGGGCATTCACGGGGATACCATTCTCAATCGCCCAGGCGCGGACAGCCTTGGCGTCCTTGGTGCCGGTGCTGGGTCGTCGCGCCGGCCTGGCGCGTCCGGTGGTCTTTCTCGCAACGGCGGTGTACTTATTCATTGCCTCACGCAGTTCGGCGGCGTGGACATTATTGAGATCAATCTCATATTCGGCAGCATCGATAGAAAAAATGATTGTTTCATTCGCTTCGGAACCGTCGAGATCGTCTTCAAGCGTGGTTATTACTCGTTTTACCATGCCGGTTAGGTTATCACTCATCGCAGATAGTAAATCCGGTATCGATATTGCTTAATTCACGAAATGCCTCGATTAGCTGAAGTATTCCAAAGCTGAATAGGCTGCTATGTACATGCTACTGCTCCCGATGGCGAACATCTTTCGGAGCGGGGCGCTACTCGAGCGACGGCCGCCTTCGTTGCTGTTTTGTCGCCGCACGCTGTTCCTTTGCGGCAAGGCGCCGACGATTGGAGCCGCGGGTGGGTTTGGTCGCCCGGCGGGGAGCAGCTTCGGGGGCAATGGCGCCTGCCAGGAGGCCTGAAAGTTTCGCCAGGGCGATCTCCCGGTTGCGCAACTGAGAGCGCTGCTCGGCGGCGGTCACTGTGATCACCCCGGCGATAAGTCGCCGTGCGAGTCTCGTGACCAGCATGAGCCGTTGGCCGTCCGAAAGCGCCGCCGAGTTTTTGACGTTCCACGAGAGCTCGACTCGGCTGTCCGAGGTATTGACGTGTTGACCTCCCGGGCCGGACGAGCGGGAGAACCGCCAGCGGATTTCAGACGCGGGAATTGTGAGCGCGGGCGACACCTCCAGATCCATGCAACCAGCGTTGCACAGTCCGGGCTTGATCGAGGCCTCGATGTCCGGCTTCGTGTTCCAGTCCGACGTCGAAATCGCCTTCGTCACCCGCACTATTGCAGGAGACAGACTGGTCTTTCTGGTTATAGGCTTGGACCAGAATTCACTTGCTACCGGGAGGGAGATCCTGATGACGGTCGACCGTGTTGATGATCAGCCGGCTTTGCGGGAGCCGCGGGAGGGGGACCGCACCTGGGTTAGCCACCGACCCACAGCAGACGGCCCGGTCAGTGGCCATTGGCTGGTATACAGCGCGGAAACGGGCACCTGGCACTCCGACGCTTGAAGAAGGCGGGACGTTGCGGACCTGGCGATCCGGAACGCCGTCTCCATCGCCTGCGGTTTGTCCGGCTACCCCACGTGAATGCGTGGGCGGCGAGCAGGATCCGGTTCGTGCTTCCGCAGGATTTCCCGCACCACCGGCGGAGTGTCGCCGCGGCCCAGGAGGAGATAGCGCATCAGGTGGGCGAGGGGGTTGCCTTCGGACCATTCGAAGTACGCGTGGGGGATGACGCCGGCCGTGTCCCGGAGAGCCAGGAGGATCGCGGCGATGGCGTTGGGAGCGGCCGGGCTTTCGACCCGCAGGATGCGGTGGCCGTCGACTTCGACGCCGCGCACGTCCAGGGTCCCGCCGAAGTTGGACGGGTCGATGATGTCGATTTCGAGGAATATGACGTCAGCGGTCCCGGGGACTGCGTTTTGGCCCCGTTGCTCGTATTCCTTTTCGGCGTACTCCCTGGTATCGCCGGTTTGGCGGCGGTTGGCGATCAGGTTCAGCGCGCCGTCGTAGTCCAGGGAATCGGCGATGAAGCGGCGGGTGTTGTCGTCAAACCTGATCAGGTCTGCGCGCAGTTCCGTGGTCCGTGCGACGCGGGAAACCAGGGAGATCGCGATGATTCCCAGGATAAAGAAGGCGGAGATGGTCAGTCCGTCCGGTTTCTCGATGACGTTGGCGGCCAGCGCGTAGAGCAGGATCAGGGACAGCAGCGCGAAGCCCGCTCCCGATCGTCGGTTGCCTCTTCGGAATGCGGAGATTGTGACGGCGATGGATCCGGAGACCATCATCGCAAGGATGCCGGTGGCGTACGCGCCGGCCTGGGCGTTGACATCGGCATTGAAACCGATGGTGATGAGGATGCTGACCGCCGTGTAGACAAGGACCACGGGGCGGACCGCGCGTCCCCATTCGGGGGCCATGCCGTAGGCGGGGAGGTAGCGCGGGACGATGTTGATCAGGCCGGCCATGGCCGAGGCGCCCGCGAACCATAGAATCAGGATGCTGCTGATGTCGTAGACCGTACCGAAGCCATTCCCCAGTTGTTGGTGTGCCAAGTAGGCCAGGGCGCGTCCGCTGGCCTCACCTCCGGGTTCGAATTCCTTCGCCGGGATCAGGACTGTGGTGACGAAGCTGCTGCCGAGGAGGTAGACGCTCATGATGGCAGCAGCCAGAGTGAGCAGTTTGCGGGTGTTCCGAACCCTGGAGGTGAGGCGTTCCTCAGCCGTCCTGCCCTCGGCGGCCACCAGCGGCATCATGCTGACGCCGGTTTCGAACCCGGACAGGCCGAGGACCAGCAGTGGAAAGGCGATGACGGCGGGGCCGATAATGTCCCCGAAACCGCCGCGTGCCGACAGGTCTCCGGTCCAGGCGGCCAAGGCGGCGGGATCGCTGATGACCGTCGCCACGCCGGTGATGATGACCGCGGCATTGAGGAGCAGGAATAGTGCCACGAGCGGAATGGCCACCACGACGGCTTCGCTGAACCCGAGCAGGAACACACCTCCTAGGATCAGCAAAAGGACCACGGTGATAAGGACGGCCTGACCATCGAGGAATTCCGGGAGATACGGGTTTTCGAGCATGTGCACGGTGGCATCAGCCGACGAAAGCGTAATGGTGATGATCCAGGACGTTGCCACGAAACCCAGGAGGATCAGGACAAAAATCTTTCCCCGCCAGAACGGCAGGAGGCTTTCCAGCATGGCAACCGATCCCTGTCCGTGCGGGCTTTCCCGGGCCACCCGGCGGTACATCGGCAGCATTCCCAGGAGCGTGAGGGCAACGATCAGCAGGGTGGCCAACGGCGACAGCGCACCGGCTGCGAGTGCGGCGATGGCCGGCAGGTAGGACAGCGTGGAGAAGTAGTCAACACCGGTAAGGCACATGACCTTCCACCAGGCCTGGGGAGCGGCGTGGTCTTCGGGACTTTCCGGGCCGATCACCGGCTGGACCTGGTGCTTGAGCAGCCACCGCCCCAGAGCGTTTCCCGTATCGGTCGGTTGCCCCGGCCTGCGGACTTCCGCGGGAATGATCTGGTGGCCTGTACCGCTCATCTGCGTCTCCTAAGGTTCGGCCGGCGCAGCACATTGAACTGCACCCACACTTCGGCGATTCAACCTATGCCGAGACGAGAGCGAAAGGGCGCTTTTGTGCGATTCCTTTACGCTTTCTTAACGCCGAGGGTTCTTAACGCCGGCGGCGGTCCCGCGACAGGCGCGCGGACGCCCTGGAGCATCGGAACCCCGATGTGGCGAAGGTCTTGCGGGACCGCCAGCGGAACATGGAACAGGGCATCGACTTCCTGAACCCCTGATCCAGCGGATTGTGTCACCGTCCCGGATGGGGTGCCGCGCGGATGTGCGCGCGTTGGCCTTGCTTCCCGATGAGGCTGAGGAATTCGACGGGACCGGTGCCGGTGGCGCCGAACCAGTGCGGCGTGCGCGTGTCGAACTCTGCGGCCTCGCCAGGTTTGAGGATGAGGTCGTGTTCACCGAGAACAAGACGCAAGGTCCCGTCGAGGACATAAACCCAGTCGTATCCGTCGTGGGTGCGTAGCTGCGGCTCCTGTTCATCCTTGCCTTCCGGGAGGATGAATTTGTAGGCCTGAATGCCGCCCGGCCGGCGAGTCAGAGGCAGGATCGTCGCCCCGTCTGCGCTGGCTACGGGCCGCAAATTGACGCGGGGGTCCCCGGTCGGTGGCGCGTCCACGAGCTCGTCCAGCGTGACCCCGTGGACTCGGGCCAACGGCAACAGCTGCTCGAGGGTAGGTCGCCTCAGGCCTGCTTCGAGCCGCGAGAGCGTGCTGGCGGAGATCCCTGTTTGTTCCGCCAGGTCCACGAGCGTCACGTCCCGGCGGAGCCGGAGACGCTTGAGCCGTGGCCCGACCGCGTTGAGGGTGTGGTCTACATCGTGGGTCATCCCCCGATTTTGCCATTTGGCAATGCAGCTTGCACATTAGCCGACGCGCTGGGCACGATCGACACTGAAGCTTGTATCAAATCGGAAGGGATTCGACGTGGACCAGACTGCACACACGTTCGGCAAGGGCTATTGGGAACGGCGCTGGGAACAGGCCCACGATGCTGCGCCGGGAGGTTTGGGAGCGGGCGGCCCGAACCCGTATCTCGCACAGGAAGCGGGCGGACTGGCACCGGGTAGGGCGCTGGATGCCGGATGCGGGACCGGCGCGGAAGCACTATGGCTGGCATCTCACGGCTGGGAGGTCACAGGAGCCGACATTTCCGCCGCTGCCCTTGCTCAGGCGGCCGAGAGCGCAGCAAAGCAATCCGTGCGCAACGGTGTGACCTGGGTCGAGGCCGACCTGACGAGTTGGAAGCCGGAAAGCCGTTTTGACGTGGTGACCACTCATTACGCCCACCCCGCGATGCCGCAGTTGGCGTTCTACCAGCGCATCGCGGACTGGGTCGCCCCGGGAGGCACGCTCTTGATCGTCGGGCACCGGCACGACCACGCCGCAACTGGACACGGAAGCCACCCGCCCGCCGAGGCCACTGTCACTCTCGCGGACATCACCGGAGGCCTCGACCCTGCCATGTGGAGCATCGACAGTGCCCGGGTGGAGACGCGGACAGCCAGCGGAGGCGGGGGCCACGGCGCGCCCCTGCACGACGTCGTGGTTCGGGCCACCCGGCTGTAAACCCGCGTCCGAGCTGTCCAGGTCATGGGGCCGTGGCCGCTCACACGAGCGGCCACGGGTAGCGCATGCCGGTGCGGTCCACCGGCAGGACCCCTGCCCGCAGCAGGCGCTGCACAGGTAGGCCGCGCCTTCCCGGCGGTATAGCCCGGTGTCGAAATCGAAGAGCGGGCGTTCCCCGGCTTCGGGCTTGTAGACCGGGCCCTGAGTCGACACGCCCTGAGTCACGGCGCCCTCAGCCCGTTCAAGGGTTCCAGGGTCGAATTCACCATGAGGACTGCAGGGGGCCGACCCTCGCCGTAGGAAATGACCGAGACCGAGCCCGGGCTGATGAGGATCCGCTGGAAGTGATCCAACTGAGTACCCAAGGCGTGGGCCACGGCCGCCTTGATCGGGTCGGCATGCGAGAAACACACGACGACGCCCCCGGCGTGGGCGGAGCGCATCACCTCAAGTGCTCCGACTATCCGCGCCTGCATCTCCGCGAAGCTCTCGCCGTTCGGGAAACGGAAAGTTGACGGGCTGTTCCGTACGGCCTGCCAGTCCGGCAGGACCGCCAGGTCGGCGAGCGCGACGCCGGTCCACTCGCCGTAGTCGCCCTCGATCAGGCCGGCGTCCTGGTTCACGTCACGCCCGGTGGAGGCTGCCGTGGGCTCTGCCGTCTCGCGGGTGCGTTCCAGGGGTGAGGAGTAGATGGCGTCGACGCCAAGACCCGCGAGCCGTTCCGCGACCCGTACTGCCTGGACCCGTCCGCGCTCGGAAAGATGCAGTCCCGGGGCCCGGCCCGGCAGCACCGTGCCCGTCGTCGGCGTCTCCCCGTGGCGCACCAGAAGGACGAGGGTGTCCTCCGGTCCCGGGGGTGGAGTGGACGGTGCCGACGCCGTTGCTGCAGTCATCAAAATCCAGCGTAGGCCGTGGCGCGGACCCGCGGGTGAAAAACCGGGGAAATTCCCTCGATTCCCCGCACAGTGGAGGTCTACGGTAGAGAGGTGAGTGATCGTCCCGATATCTTCACCGTTGGCGAGCTGCATGCCGCCGGCCACGTCCACAAGGATTTGCGCCACGAGATCCGCGGCAACCTGCTCGCCGCGCTCGCCGCCGGACGTGATCCGTGGCCGGGGATGTACGGTTTCAGCCGGACCGTCCTTCCCCAGCTTGAGCGCGCCTTGATCGCCGGGCACGACGTCGTATTGCTCGGCGAGCGGGGACAAGGCAAGACACGGCTCCTGCGAACCCTGGTCGGGCTGCTTGACGAGTGGTCGCCGGTGATCGAGGGCTCGGAACTGAACGAACACCCCTTCGAACCGATCACGGAACACTCCCGCGCCCGTGTGCTCACCGAAGGCGACCGGCTGCGTGTTGCCTGGCGCCACCGCTCGGAACGTTACGTTGAGAAGCTCGCCACGCCGGATACCTCCGTTGCCGACCTCATCGGCGACGTCGACCCGATGCGGGTGGCCGAAGGCCGGCGGCTGGGGGACCCGGAAACCATCCACTACGGCCTGGTTCCGCGCTCCAACCGCGGCATCATTGCCATCAACGAACTGCCCGACCTCGCCGAGCGGATCCAGGTCGCAATGCTGAACGTCATGGAGGAACGCGACATCCAGATCCGCGGCTACGTGCTGCGGCTGCCCCTCGACGTGCTCGTCGTCGCGTCCGCGAACCCGGAGGACTACACCAACCGCGGCCGGATCATCACGCCCCTGAAGGACCGCTTCGGCGCCGAGATCCGCACCCACTACCCGATAGAGCTCGACGACGAGGTGTCCGTCATCCGGCAGGAGGGGCGGCTGGTGGCCGACGTCCCGCCCGTCATCCTCGAGATCCTTGCCCGCTACACCCGGGCGCTGCGGCTATCCCCGGCCATCAACCAGACCTCCGGAGTTTCGGCACGGTTCGCCATCGCGGGTGCCGAAACCGTCGCCGCCGCAGCGCTGCGCAGGGCCAGCGTGCGCGGTGAGGACGAGGCGGTCGCTCGGATCATCGACCTCGAGCCCGCCGTCGAAGTCCTCACGGGCAAGATTGAGTTCGAATCGGGCGAGGAAGGGCGGGAACAAGCCGTCCTCGACCACCTCCTGCGGACTGCCACAGCTGAAGCCGTGCGGGCGCACTTTCATGGGATCGACCTCGGCCCGCTCGTTGCCGCGCTTGACGGTCACAGGACGGTGACCACGGGGGAACACGTCACCGCGCGGGAGTTCCTCGAAAACCTGCCGGCCCTTGACTCGTCCAGCCTCTACGACGAGATCAGCGGACGCCTCGACGCCAGGAACGACGGGCAGCGCGCCACCGCAATCGAACTTGCCCTGGAAGGTCTCTACCTTGCCCGGCGGATCTCCAAGGAGTCCGACGACGAGGAGACGATTTACGGCTAGCAAGTAAGCCACAGCAAGAAAATACGGCTAGGGGATAGGCGGCATCATGAACGCTCACAGCCGGTCCAAATACGGCCGGTACAGGGGAGGACCCGACCCGCTCGCACCGCCGGTCGACCTGGCGGAGGCGCTTGACGCGATAGCCGAGGACGTCATGGCCGGCTACTCGCCCCGGCACGCCCTGCAGGAGTTCCTCCGGCGCGGAGGCCGACACCGGGAAGGCCTGGACGACCTCGCCGGCCGCGTACAACAGCGCCGGAAAGAACTCCTGAGCCGCCACCGGCTGGACGGCACCCTCAGCGAGGTTCAAAAGCTGCTCGACACCGCAGTGCTGGAGGAACGCAAGCAGCTGGCCCGCGACGCCATGATGGACAACACCGACCGCGCACTCAGGGAGATGCAGCTGCAGAACCTGCCTTCATCCACGGCGGCAGCGGTCAACGAACTCGCCTCCTATGACTGGCAGTCGAGCACCGCACGGGAAGCCTACGAGCGCATCAAGGACCTGCTGGGCCGTGAGGTCCTCGACCAGCGGTTCGCCGGCATGAAGCAGGCGCTCGAGAACGCCACGGATGAGGACCGCGCGGCGGTGAACGAGATGCTGCGGGACCTCAACGAACTGCTGGACAAGCACCGGCACGGCGTAGACACCGACGCGGACTTTCAGGAGTTCATGGCCCGGCACGGACACTTCTTTCCGGAAAATCCACAATCCGTCGAGGAGCTGATCGACGCGCTGGCCCAGCGTGCAGCCGCGGCCCAGCGGCTCCTGCAATCCATGTCCCCGGAGCAGCGCGACGAGCTGATGCGCCTGTCCGCCCAGGCATTCGGCTCGCCCGAACTCATGGCGCAACTCGATCAGCTCGACTCCAGCCTGCGTGCACTGCGCCCGGGAGAAGACTGGAATGGCTCCGAACGGTTCGAGGGTCAGGAAGGGCTCGGGCTGGGCGACGGCACCGGCGTGCTTCAGGACATCGCCGAACTCGACGAGCTGGCCGAACAGCTCTCCCAGTCCTACAACGGATCACGCCTTGATGATCTGGACCTTGACGCGCTGGCCCGCCAACTCGGGCAGAATGCCGCCGTGTCGGCCCGCACCCTCGCCGAAATCGAGCGGGCCATGCAGGACGGTGGCTACCTGCGGCGCGGCGCCGACGGCGACCTCCGGCTGTCCCCGCAGGCCATGAGACGGCTCGGCAAGTCACTGTTGCGGGACACCGCCAAACAGCTGTCCGGCCGGCAGGGGCGCCGGGACACGCGTGTCGCCGGGGCAGCCGGCGAGGAAACGGGCTCCAGCCGTCAGTGGGAGTTCGGCGACGCCGGGCCCTGGGATGTTACACGCACCATGACAAACGCAATCCGCCGGACCGTGGCCGACGGCGGCGACCCGGGCCGCGGATTACGGCTTCGAGCGGGTGACATCGAGGTGACGGAGACGGAGGCGCGCACGCAGGCCGCCGTCGTCCTGCTCGCCGACGTATCGTTTTCGATGGCCGCCGAAGGGCGGTGGGTACCGATGAAGCGCACCGCACTCGCCGTGCACCATCTCGTCTCCACCCGGTTCCGCGGGGACCGGCTGCAACTGATCACGTTCGGCCGCTACGCGCAGACCATGGACATCGGCGAACTCACGGCCCTTGCATCACGGCGGGAGCAGGGAACCAACCTGCATCACGGCTTGCTGCTGGCCAATCGCTTCTTCCGCCAGCACCCGTCAATGCAGCACGTCCTCCTCGTGGTGACGGATGGCGAGCCCACCGCGCACCTGTTGCCGGACGGGGACTCGTGGTTCGACTACCCGCCGGCCCCGGAGACCATCCGCGTCACGATTGCCGAGCTCGACCGCCTTGGCCGGGCAGGAACCCAGGCCACGTTCTTCCGGCTGGGCGATGATCCGGGCCTCGAACGGTTCGTCCAGCGCATGGCGCGCCGAATCGACGGCCGGGTGGTGGCGCCGGAAGCCGGCGACCTCGGGGCTGCCGTTGTGGGGGAGTACCTCCGCGCTCATTTCCGCGGCCGTCCCTTCGACGACGCCGACTGGGCTTCTTAGGGCAGCTTCCCGGGCCTTCACCGTCACCAGCGATCGTATTTGTATAGTTGTATACAAGTACACGAGCGTGGAGGTCCCCAGTGGTCGAATCACAGTCCCGGAATACCGGAGCGCACCTGGTCTACGGCGAGCTAAAACGCCGGATCCTCAGCCTGGAACTGAAGCCGGGGGGAGCGGATCTATGAACCGGCAATGGCGACGGCGCTTCAGGTCAGCCGGACGCCGCTGCGGGAGGCAATACGGCGGCTGATCTCGGAAAGCCTGCTGGAACAGCAATCCACGGGAGGCGTGCTTGTCCCGACGCTGGACAAGGGAGTGATCGCCGAGCTGTACGGCGTCCGCGCCGCCCTGGAGTCCCTGATGGCCCGTGAGGCATGCGCCAAAGCGACGCCGGCCGATATCGCGAACCTGGAGGGGATCGTGGAACGCAATGCGGCCATGGTGAAGTTCGCCGACGAAGCCATGAAGTACGGAATGGCTCTGCACACCGCCATCGGGGACATAGCCGGAAATTCCTGGGCGCAGCGGTTTCATGACCAGGTCTCCAGCCAGATGGAACGCTATCGCCACTTCACCAACAGCACACAGGAACGCCGCGACCACGCTCTCGCCGAACACCGCATCCTGGTGGAGACCCTTGCCTCGGGCAAGCCGGAAGCGGCCGCCAAGATCGCTTTCGACCATGTCGTCGGCGCCCGGGACGCAGCGGTGCGTGCCGTCTCCGGCACCGCCCCCGTCCTCCCGTGATCGGCGAACTGGGCCGCCGTTCGGCGCTGGCACTTCTCCTTCATTCGACGCTGATCCAGGCCGTGACGTTCCTGGTCCGGCCGGCAACCACCTACCGGGCGCTGGAACTGGATGTTCCCGGATATGCCCTCGGGGTCCTCGCGGCCAGCTACGCCGTCTTTCCCCTGCTGCTGGCCGTCCCTACCGGCGCCCTCGTGGACCGCTTAGGCGAGCGGCGGCTCATGGTGATCGGATCCGCCGTCGTGCTCGGCTGTTCCATTTTCCTGCTGTTCTGGGGAACCTCAGTCCCCGCGTTGGTTGTCGGCACGGCGCTGCTGGGCGCAGGCCAGCTGGCATGTGTTGTGGGGCAGCAGGCCGTCGTGGCGAACAATGCCGTGGCGTCAGGGCTTGACTCCGCGTTCGGATACCTGACCTTCGCGGCGTCTTTGGGGCAGGCGCTTGGCCCGCTGGCAATCTCCGTGGTGGGCGGAGCTTCCGTCCGCCCGGACACGCAGGCAATTTTCTTCCTCTCTGCCGGCATGAGCCTGGTTCTCTTCGTGACCACCTTCATGATCTCGACGAAGGCCACCGGAAGGAAGTCCGCCGTCACGGCAACGGACGGCTCGCAGGGAAGCGTTGCATCCTTGCTCAGGACACCGGGGCTGGTCCGGGCACTGGCAACCAGCGCCACGGTGCTGGCCGTGGTGGACCTGACGGTGGTTTACCTGCCTGCGCTCGGTACGGAGCGCGGCTTCAGCGCGGCCACGGTGGGCCTCATGCTCGCGGTGCGGGCCGGGTTCTCGATGGTTTCGAGGCTGGGGCTCGGGCGCCTGTCCCGGAGATTCGGCCGGGGGCGGCTCATGGTTTCAAGCCTGGCGCTCTCCACCGTCGCACTGGCCGTCGCCGCGATTCCGATGTCGGAGTGGCTGCTCTTCGTGGTGATGGCCGGACTGGGCCTGGGGCTGGGCATCGGCCAGCCGCTGACCATGTCCTGGCTTTCTGCCCAGGCCCCGGACGGACAGCGCGGAAAGGCTCTGGCCCTGCGGCTTGCCGGGAACAGGGTGGGGCAGGTGGTACTGCCCAGCGCCATCGGGGTTGTGGCCGCCGGGCTCGGGGCGGCCGGAGTGTTCCTGGCGTCAGCGGTTGTTGTGGGCGGAACGCTCCTGCTGGTCCGCGGCGTCCGCCTGGATGACTAGCTATCGCCTCTGTCCGACGCCGTGTGCCTCATGCCAGCCGGGCGACACTTCGGCGTGTGGGCCGCAGGGCGGCGCCGTCGGAAAAAAGTTGCGGCGTTGCCTGCTGAATCCGCTGGACATCCTCAAAAACGCCCCGCAGGTGCAGCCGCAGGGAGCTGTCGGCGTCCGCCAGGTTCCTGGCTTCAAGCGCGTCCACCACTGCAGCGTGCTGCTGGATCAGGGTTGCTATCGGCCTGGTGTCCAGAAGGCTCAGGCGGCGTGCACGGTCCAGATGCGCCTTGGCCGAGTTGACCGCGGCCCACGCGGATTCGTGCCCTGCAAGCCTCAGGAGCTCGCGGTGGAAATCTTCGTCCAGCCGGAAGAACTCATCCACGTCGCTGGCGGCATCAGCGTCCGTTTGACTTTTGAGTATCACGCGGAGTCCGGCAATTCCCGCTTCGTCGACCGATAGGTCGCGCAGGGACGCGCATTCAATGGCCTCGCGGACAAACTGAGCCTCGGATACCCGCCCGAGGTCCACGAGCGAGACAAAGGAACCGATCTGCGGGTACACCTGCACCAGTCCCTCCTCCCTGAGCAGAATCAGACTCTCCCGGACCGGCGTGCGGCTGACACCTAGTTCCTGCGCGAGCTCATTCTCGGAGAGCGGCTCACCCGGAGGTAGCTGGAGGGAAATAATGCGACGCCGCAGCGTCTCCAGGGTCTGGTCACGCACAGAGAGCCGCGGGGACTGTCCCTTGCCGGGTTTATGGGATGCCATGCCCCCAGTCTATTCTCTTGACACACTAGAATGGTAGTGCTTGTATGGTAGTAGTTAGCGAGGTGCCGCCGGTCACAACGACCAACCGCCGGCCTTCTTCCTTTCAATCACCCCCTTCATTTTTCATCGCCTGCAAAGGAGCACCAGATGACTGAGAGCATCGCGCCGCCCACCGCCCGGCCGGAGACCAAACCCACCAAGGAACTGGCAAAGGTTGCCGTTTCCGGATGGCTGGGAACCGCCATGGAATTCATGGATTTCCAGCTCTACTCCCTGGCAGCAGCCATCGTCTTCAACAAGATCTTCTTCCCCGACGTCAGCCCGGTCATTGGCCTGATCGCCGCGATGGCAACCTACGGCGTCGGCTACGTTGCCCGGCTCGCCGGCGCCGTCTACTTCGGCCGCATGGGCGACAGGATCGGCCGCAAGAAGGTCCTCTTCATCACCATCGCGCTGATGGGTGCGTCAACAACCCTGATCGGCGTTCTCCCCACCTACGCGATGATCGGGATCTGGGCCCCCATCCTGCTGGTCGCACTGCGGCTGGCACAGGGCTTTGGCGCCGGCGCCGAGATCGCCGGTGCCACTGTGATGCTGGCCGAGTTCGCCCCGTCCCGCCGCCGCGGCCTCATCTCCTCCCTCGTGTGCCTCGGCACGAACTCCGGGACGCTCGCCGCTTCGGCGCTCTGGGCGCTTCTGGTGAGCACACTTCCGGAGGACCAGCTGTTGAGCTGGGGCTGGCGCATCCCGTTCCTGTTCAGCTTCGTACTGATGATCTTCGCCGTGTGGGTCCGCCGCTCCCTCAAGGAAAGCCCGGTCTTTGAACAGCGGGCCGATGTTGTGGACGGCGTGGCACTCTCCAAGCGGGAAATCGCCGCGGCAGACGAGCTCGCCAAGACCAGCACCATCGAAGCCGCCCTGCACCAGCGCAAGGGAAAGGCCTTCCTGATCGCCCTGGGCCTGCGCTTCGGGCAGGCCGGCAACTCGGGGCTGGTCCAGACATTCCTGGTGGGCTACCTCGCCACAGTCCTGCTGGTGGACAAGAGCGTGGGCACCACCGCCATCGTGTACGGCTCGCTGCTTGGCTTCCTGACAATCCCCGTCATGGGCATGCTGGGTGACCGCTTCGGCCGGCGGCCCCTCTACCTGGTGTTGAGCACGCTGACCGCCCTGTTCGCCATCCCCATGATGCTGATGGTCACCAGCGGAAACACCGCACTCATCACCATTGCCATGGTCATCGGCCTCAACCTCGGCGTGCTCAGCCTGTTCGCCATGGAAAGCGTCACGATGGCCGAGTTCTTCGGAGCCCGCACCCGCTTCACCCAGCTCGCCCTGGCCAAGGAAATCGGCGGCATCCTCGCCACCGCCATCGGCCCGCTGCTGGCTGCAACCCTCACTGCCATCACCGGGCACTGGTGGCCGCTTGCTGCGATGCTCATCGGCTACTCCCTGATCACCCTGATCTCAGCCTTCGTTGGGCCCGAAGTCCGCGGCCGCGACATGGTCCGCCTGGAAGACGCTGTATGAAAGCCGTCGTAGTTCACGGAGCGAACGACCTCCGCATCGACGACCGGCCCGAGCCCGTTGCCGGCCCCGGTGAAGTAATCATCGACGTCGAATGGGGCGGGATCTGCGGCTCGGACCTCTCCTACTGGCGACACGGCGCCTCGGGGACGGCGGCGCTGAAGTCGCCGCTCGTCCTCGGCCACGAGGTCGCCGGCCGGATCGCCCAGCTGGGCGCCGGAGTACGGAACCTCGACGTCGGCCAGCCTGTCACGGTACATCCGGCGGAACTCGTGGGGGACGGCATCATGCCGGACCGCCTGGCCGGACGCGCCAACCTGTACCCGCAGATCAGGTACTTCGGATCCGCAGCCTTTGACCCGCACACCGACGGCGGGTTCAGCGAACGCAAGCTCGCCAAGGCAACCCAGATCCGGCCGCTGCCCGACGGCGTGGACACCCTGCACGGCGCGCTTGCCGAACCGCTCGCCGTCGCCATGCACGCAGTCCGGAGGGCAGGACCGCTGACCGGCAAGGACGTACTGGTCAACGGTGCCGGACCCATCGGCTCGCTGGTGGTTGCAGCAGCCAAGTTCGCCGGCGCCAGAAGCGTCATTGCCGCCGACATCAACGACTCCGCGCTGCAGATTGCGAAAGCCATGGGCGCGGACCACGTAGTGAACGTGTCCGGCGGCGGCAGCCTCCCGGAGGACATGGAACTGGTCTTCGAGGCGTCCGGCATCCCTGCGGTGCTGGGCGGCGTCCTGCGCGCCACCGCCCGCGGCGGAACGCTCGTCCAGGTCGGCAACCTGCCCGGCGCACCGGCCCCCGCAGCGCTCGGTGACCTGGTGACGCGGGAGATCACGTGGATCGGCTCGTACCGGTTCGTTGATGAGATCAGCGACGCCCTCCGGGCCATGGCCTCGGGGCTGGACCTCTCCCCGGTTATTACGCATACGTTCGGGATCGACCAGGCGGCGGAGGCCATGCGCGTCTTCGGCGATCCGGCGTCCGGGAGCAGCAAAGTCATGCTGCGGCTCAGCCCGACTGAGTAGCAGCAGGTGTCGTTTCGGCGGCTCAAAACGACACCTGCTGCGACCTACTTGCATCCATCCCACACATCTGAAGGACCAACCAGTGAAGATCACCGACGCACGGGTAGTGGTTTCGTCTCCCGGACGGAATTACGTCACGCTCGTTATTGAAACCGAGGACGGTATCACCGGCATCGGCGACGCCACCCTCAACGGCCGCGAGCTGGCCGTGGCGTCCTACCTCTCGGAGCACCTCTGCCCGCTGCTGATCGGCCGTGACGCGCGCCGGATCGAGGATGCGTGGCAGTACTTCTACAAGGGTGCCTACTGGCGCCGCGGACCGGTGACCATGACGGCGATCGCTGCCATCGACGTCGCCCTCTGGGACATCAAGGGCAAGGCCGCCGGCATGCCGGTGTACGAACTCCTCGGTGGTGCCGCCCGCGAAGGCGTCATGGTCTACGGTCACGCCAGCGGCTCAACCCTGGAGGACCTCAGCGCCGACTTCCAGCATCACCTGGACCTCGGCTACAAGGCCATCCGTGCCCAAGCTGCAGTTCCGGGGCTGGAGAAGACGTACGGAATCGCACCGGTGGACGGCAAGACGTATGAACCTGCCAGCGGCAACGTGCCGCAGGAGGATATGTGGGAGACCACGTCCTACCTGGACTTCGCACCGAAGATGATGGCGCACGTGCGCGAACAGTTCGGCTACGGCGTGCACGTCCTGCACGACGTCCACCACCGCCTGACGCCGATCGAGGCCGGCCGGCTGGGCGCGTCCCTGGAACAGTACCGCCCGTTCTGGATTGAGGACCCCACCCCTGCCGAGGACCAGTCCGCGTTCCGCCTGATCCGCCAGCACACCACCACGCCCATAGCTGTCGGTGAGGTGTTCAACTCGATCTGGGACTGCCAGCAGCTAATCACCGAGCGGCTGATCGACTACATCCGTACGTCCGTTTCGCACGCGGGCGGCATCACGCACTTGCGCCGTATCTTCTCCCTCGCGGACCTCTACGGGGTGCGCTCCGGATCGCACGGTGCCGGCGATCTCTCCCCGGCTTCGTTCGCCGCCGCCCTGCACGTGGACATGAGCATCCCGAACTTCGGCGTCCAGGAATACATGGGCCACCGGGAACCCGCCAACGAAGTGTTCACCACCTCGTTCACCTTCAACGACGGCTACATGCACCCCGGGGACGCTCCCGGCATCGGCGTAGAGTTCAACGAGGACGCGGCCGCCCGCTTCCCCTTCGACCCCAAATATCTCCCCATCAACCGGCGGCTCGACGGATCGGTGCACGACTGGTGAACAACGCAATGCCCGAAAACGAGAACCAGCCGTTCGACGTCGTCGTCATGGGTGAAATCCTGGTGGAGGTGGCTACCGACGTGGCGTTCGGCCACGGCGTGCCGGCCCGGCTCGGCATTTCCGGCGACGCCCTGAACGTCGCCGCTGCTGCCGCCGCGGCGGGAGCCCGCACCGGGCTGCTTGCAGTGCTGACCGACGACGACCTCGGCCAGGCGGTCGCCGCCAGGATCGCGGAACTCGGCATCTCCACCAGCCTGCTGAAGTTCAGGACCGGACAGCAGGGCGTCTACCTGGTGCACTCCGATCCGGAAGGGCAGCGCGAGTTCTCCTACGCCCGCAACGGAAGCGTCGGGTCCAGCCTCGGCCCCGACGACGTCGACCCGGCCGTGTTCGCGTCCGCCGGCGCCGTGGTGGCCGGCGGAATCGCGTGCGCCATTTCTGACACATGCCGGGCGGCGGTCTTCAAGGCTGCCGATCTTGCCGGCCGCTTTGTGTTCGATCCCAACTTCCGCCCCCGGCTCACGTCCGTGGAGGACGCGACGGCGGCGCTCCTGCAGCTCGCGCCGCAGAGCCACCTGGTGACCCCGTCCTTTCCCGGCGAAACGTCTGCCCTGCTGGGCAGCGCTACGCCGGCCGAGGCTGCCGCCAGGCTGCGTGGCCTCGGCGCCACCAACGTGGCCGTGACCTGCGGCGCAGAAGGAATCCAGCTGGAGGGCGAGGGGCTGGACAGCACGTGGATTGACTCGATCCCTGCCCCAGCAGTGGTGGACCAGACCGGGGCCGGTGACGCGTTCGTCGGCACCTTGTCCGCCCGGATGGTGCTGGGCGATACCCTTCCGGAAGCAGCCCGGCTTGGTGCAGCGGCGGCATCCCTGGTGGTGGGCGGCAAGGGCGGCACCGGCTTCATTCCCACCCTTGACCAGACCCGCGCCCACGCGGCCGGCGCCGCCAAAGGAGAACTGACATCGCACGCCTAAGCAACGCCGCGCTTGCAGCCGCCGGCACCCGGAAGGCACTGCTGCCCCGCGAAGACCTTCGTCCCGGCATCGTGCACCTTGGACTCGGAGCCTTTGCCCGCGCCCACACCGCGGTATTCACCGAAAATGCCATGCTCGCATCCGGCGATTTCAGGTGGGGGATCGTGGGGGTGACCCAGCGTTCCGATACCGTCGTGCAACAGCTGGCGCCGCAGGACGGCCTGTTTACGGTCGCCGAACGGGGAAACGGCGCGTCCCCGCTCCGGGTTGTTTCCAGCATCGTGGAGGCCGTTTCCGGGAGGGACCACCCGGAAGCGGCGGTGGACCGGATCGCCGCCGCCTCCACCCAGGTCGTGACGCTGACGGTGACTGAGAAGGGCTACCGGATGCATCCGCAGACCGGATCACTTAACACCGACGACGAACAGGTGCAGGCGGACCTCGCCGGACACCCGCCGCAGACAGCCATCGGGCAGATCGCCCGTGGCATCCAGCAGCGGGCCCGCACCGGCGGAGGTCCGCTCACTGTCCTCTCGTGCGACAACCTCCCGGGCAATGGTGAACTCACCGGCACCCTGGTCCGAGCCTTTGCTGCCGCACTCCCGGACGCTGAATCCGGGCCGTTGGTTGCCTGGCTGGACGCCAACGTGACGTTCCCGAGCACCATGGTGGACCGGATGGTGCCAGCCACCACGGAAGGCGACCTTAACGCCGTCGAACGCGAACTGGGGCTCCGGGACGAGGCTGCCGTAGTGGCTGAACCCTTTATGCAGTGGGTGATCGAGGACAGCTTCGCCGGTGACCGGCCGGCGTGGGAGGAAGCCGGCGCAGTCTTCAGCACCGACGTTGCGGCCTGGGAAGCAGCCAAACTGCGCCTGCTCAACGCCAGCCACTCCATGCTGGCCTATCTTGGGCTGGCCACCGGCAAGGCGACCATCAGCGACGCCGTAGGAGAGGACGCGTTCCGCGCAGCCTGCAGCCGCATGATGGCGGAGGACGCGCTGCCCACCATCGAACTTCCGCCCGGGCTTGACGGTAAACGGTACTGCGCACAGGTCCTGGAGCGCTTCGCCAACACGGCCCTCGGACACACCACCGCCAAGGTGGGCAGCGACGGTTCCCAAAAAATCGGGCTGCGGCTGCTGACTACAGTCCGCGCAACCCTCGACGCCGGCCGCGAACCCCGCTGGGCTGCCCTCGCCGTCGCCGCCTGGATGCACCACGTGGCGTCCACCCCGACGTCGGAACTCAACGATCCGCTCGCGGCCGGGCTCCACGCCGTATTGACGGTGACGCGCTCGGCGGAAACTGTGGTGCCCGCGCTGCTTGGCTTCAGCAGCATCTTCGACGGCGAACTCGCGGTCCATCCCGGATTCACTGACCTGCTCCTTCACTGGTACCGCCTTATCGACACCCACGGCCTGGAAGGCCTGAGAAATGAGATCAACCATGGCTGACGCCACCAGCGTCCTGCACGTTTCACCCGTCATTCCTGTGGTCACCATCGAGGACCCGCAACACGCTGTTCCGGTGGCCCGGGCACTGGCCGACGGCGGCGTCCGCATCATCGAACTCACCCTCCGCACAGCGAGTGCCCTGACGTCGATGAAGCTCATTGCCGAAGAAGTGCCTGAGATCCTCGTCGGGGCGGGGACCGTGCTGACTCCGGGCCAGGCCGATGCCGCCGTCGCCGCCGGCGCGCAGTTCCTGGTCAGCCCGGGCGTTACCCCGTCCCTGCTGGACCACCTTCTGACGCTCGGCGTGCCCGTCCTGCCGGGTGTTGCCACCGTGGGCGAGGTCATGGGCGTCCTGGAGCGCGGCCTGACCGCCATGAAGTTTTTCCCCGCCGGACCGGCCGGCGGCCCCGACTATCTCGCGGCCATCGGGGCACCCATCCCGCAGGTGCAGTTCTGCCCGACAGGTGGCGTCAGCCTTGGCTCCGCACCCAAATACCTTGCTTTGCCGAATGTCGCCTGCGTGGGCGGCAGCTGGCTTACCCCTCGCGGGGCAATCGAGAATGGGGACTGGCAGCAGATCACCACACTCGCGCGCGAAGCTGCCGGACTTGGGCTGAACCAGGGCTGAACTCGGCGGTAGCGGAACGGGGCACTTACTCGAAGCGCACGGCATTCCACTCGAGGATGCGTGGTTCCGCGAGGCCCTCCGTAACGAACGGATCTTCGGCCATGAACCGCTCGGCATCCCCGCGGGAGCTGAAGATGCCCATCGACCCGGCGGTCGGATCCGTCGTTTGGAACGGGCCCAGCGCGATGAGTCCGCCGCCGGCAGCGCGGAAGGCTTCGAAGTAGGCCTTGTGGCGGGGGTACGTTTCCATCATGCGCGAGCGATCGGCCCCTGCACGCAGGCTGTACATCACGACGAATTCCATGTGAGTGATCCTACTCCGGGGCCACAGGCCGGATTTCTGGCCTACCGGATCGGGGTCTCGGTGCCCAAAAGAGTGCGTGCCTGGAGGATGGCCTGTTCAACGTCGTCATTCAGGTCTCCGGTGGGCAGCGAGCCGAGTTCGCCACGGAGCAGTCCGACGTCCTTCAGGAGCAGGTCGTACTGGACATCGACGAGGTTGTCGCTCATCCAGCTCTGGCCGGTGGAGACGCCGATGACTTCGAAGAGGTCCTTTGCCGGCACGCCGTGTTCGCGAAGGCGGGCATCAGCTGGGAGCAGGTGGGCGCGGTCGAACTGAACGAAACGTTCGCCGCGCAGTCCCTGGCCTGCATCAACGCCTGGGGCATCGACCACTCGATCGTGAACCGGCACGGCGGCGCGATCGCGATGGGCCACCCCCTCNCGTTCGCCGCGCAGTCCCTGGCCTGCATCAACGCCTGGGGCATCGACCACTCGATCGTGAACCGGCACGGCGGCGCGATCGCGATGGGCCACCCCCTCGGTGCGTCCGGCGGACGGATCCTGGGCACGCTGGCCCGGTCCCTGCAGGCCTCCGGTGAACGCTGGGGCGTCGCGGCGATCTGCATCGGCGTCGGCCAGGGCCTCGCCGTCGTCNCGGATCCTGGGCACGCTGGCCCGGTCCCTGCAGGCCTCCGGTGAACGCTGGGGCGTCGCGGCGATCTGCATCGGCGTCGGCCAGGGCCTCGCCGTCGTCATAGAAAACGTTTCACACCGGCACTAAGGCATACTAAGCATGAGTTTTGGGGACCCGTCAGCTTCCGGCTGACGGGTTCCCGTCTGACAGACGGGTCCAGCTTTGATAGACGAAGCTCCGTCTGAAGGGTCCCTGAAGAAATGAACCAACGGTGGTTTGCCCGGCGGCGGAATCGCGCCCCGGGCTTTTTGTATGGATGAGGGAGAGTGAACGTGACACGTATTGGCATTGTGGCCGAGTTGGGTCGCGAGACGAGGGTGGCGGCGACGCCTGCCACCGTCGTGCAGTTGTTGGGGTTGGGCTACGAAGTTGTGGTCGAGAAGGGTGCGGGCGAGTCCGCGTCATTCCGTGACGACGCCTACGAGGCAGCGGGTGCGCTGATTGTGGGCGCCGATGAGGCGTGGGGCAGTGACGTGGTGCTGCGGATCAATCCGCCCACTGAGGAGGAGATCGGCCGCCTGGCCGACGGCGCCACGCTGATCGGGTCGCTGAGCCCGGCACTGCGTCCGGAGCTGGTGGAGGCCCTGGCCGCGCGGCCGATCACGGCGCTTGCCTTGGATGCCGTGCCCCGTATCTCGCGGGCGCAGTCGATGGATGTGCTCAGTTCAATGGCGAACATTGCCGGCTACCGTGCCGTGATCGAGGCAGCCCACGAATTCGGCCGGTTCTTCACCGGTCAGGTGACCGCGGCCGGCAAGGTTCCGCCGGCGAAGGTCCTGGTGGCCGGTGCCGGGGTCGCGGGCCTCGCAGCCATTGGCGCGGCCAGCAGCCTGGGTGCGATCGTCCGTGCGACCGACCCGCGGCCCGAGGTGGCCGATCAGGTGAAATCCATCGGCGGGACCTACCTCAAGGTTGAGGTCGACGAGGAGATGAAGTCCGCCGACGGGTACGCCAAGGCCACGTCCGAGGCGTACAACGCCCGCGCAGCCGAGATCTACTCCGAGCAGGCCCGGGACGTGGACATCATTATCACCACGGCCCTCATTCCGGGGCGTCCTGCGCCGAAGCTGCTCACGGCCGAGGACGTGGCCGGCATGAAGTCGGGCAGCGTGATCGTTGACATGGCTGCCGGGCAGGGCGGGAACGTGGAAGGCTCGGTCGCCGGGGAACGCGTGGTCACGGAGAACGGTGTGGTGATCCTCGGTTACACGGACCTTCCGGCCCGGTTGCCGGCCCAGGCCTCCCAGCTGTACGGGACCAACATGCTGAACCTCCTCAAGCTCCTGACCAAGGACAAGGACGGCCAGCTGCGGATCGACTTCGACGACGTGGTGCAGCGCTCCGTGACCGTGGTGCGTAACGGGGAGAAGACCTGGCCGCCGCCGCCGGTCCAGGTTTCCGCCGCACCCGCGGCCCGGACGCAGAGCCCGGCCGCGGAAAGCACTGCGCCGAAGAAGAAGGAAGGCCTCAGCGCCGCCGGTAAGGCCGGACTTTTTGCCGCTGGCATCGCTGCGTTGTTTGTGGTCAGCGCGGTTGCGCCGGCGCCGCTGCCGCAGCATTTCACGGTGCTGATGCTCTCGGTCGTCGTGGGTTTCTACGTCATCGGGAAGGTCCACCATGCCCTGCACACCCCGCTGATGTCGGTCACCAACGCCATTTCAGGGATCATCGTCGTCGGTGCCCTGCTGCAGGTCACCTCCGAGAACCCCGTCATGCAGGTTCTCGCCGCAGTCGCGGTCCTGCTGGCCAGCATCAACATCTTCGGCGGCTTCGCCGTCACCCGGCGCATGCTCGCCATGTTCTCCCGCGGTGACAAGGCACGTTCATGAGCGCCGTACCCGAAGCAGCAGCAGGAATCTTAACGAGGAGCTTTACTGTGTCTGACTCCGTCTCCGGTCCGTTGACCGCCGACTCCATCGCGGGGGCGGCCTACATCGTCGCAGCCCTGCTGTTCATCCTCAGCCTTGCCGGGCTGAGCAAGCATGAAAAGGCACGGGCAGGGGTCATCTACGGCATTGCCGGGATGGTCATCGCACTGGCGGCCACCGTCTGGCTGACCCTGCAGGGCGCCTGGGGCACCGGCCACGGCCTGACCGGACTGGTCCTGCTCCTGGCCGCGGTGCTGGTCGGCGGTGCCATCGGGCTCTGGCGCGCCCGTGTGGTGGAAATGACGGGCATGCCCGAACTCATCGCCCTGCTGCACAGCTTCGTTGGCCTGGCCGCGGTGCTGGTCGGCTGGAACGGGCACCTCGAAGCCCCCGCGCTGTCCCCGGACCTGATGGCCGTCCATCATGCCGAGGTGTTCATCGGCGTCTTCATCGGCGCGGTGACCTTCACCGGCTCGATCGTGGCGTTCCTGAAACTCTCGGCCCGGATGAAGTCCTCACCGCTGATGCTGCCGGGGAAGAACGCGATCAACCTCGGCGCCCTCGCCGGGTTCATCGCCCTGACGGTCTGGTACGTCAACGACTCCCAGCTGTGGCTCCTGATTGTTGTCACCATCCTGGCCCTGGGGCTGGGCTGGCACCTGGTGGCCTCCATCGGCGGCGGGGACATGCCGGTGGTTGTGTCCATGCTCAACAGCTACTCCGGCTGGGCCGCGGCAGCAGCGGGCTTCCTGCTCAACAACGACCTGCTCATCATCACCGGCGCCCTGGTCGGCTCCTCCGGTGCCTACCTGTCCTACATCATGTGCAAGGCCATGAACCGGTCCTTCATCTCCGTGATCGCCGGCGGCTTCGGGATCGCCGCGCCCGCGGCGGCGGACGCGGACTACGGCGAGCACCGCGAAATCACCGCCCAGGCAACCGCGGACATGTTGACGAATGCCTCGTCCGTCGTCATCACTCCCGGATACGGCATGGCCGTCGCACAGGCCCAGTACCCCGTCGCCGAACTGGCGCACCAGCTACGGGAACGCGGCGTGAACGTCCGGTTCGGCATCCACCCCGTTGCCGGGCGCCTGCCCGGGCACATGAACGTGCTCCTCGCCGAGGCAAAAGTTCCCTACGACATCGTCCTGGAAATGGATGAGATCAACGACGACCTTGACGGGACCTCGGTGGTACTGGTGATCGGGGCGAACGACACCGTCAACCCCGCCGCGGCCGAAGACCCGTCCAGCCCGATCGCCGGTATGCCGGTGCTGCGGGTGTGGGAAGCGGACAACGTCGTGGTGTTCAAGAGGTCCATGGCCGCAGGCTACGCCGGCGTCCAGAACCCCCTGTTCTTCCGCGACAACTCCCAGATGCTCTTCGGCGACGCCAAACAACGCGTCGAAGACATCCTCCGCGCGTTCTAGCTGGGAACCGGCTCCGCGGCACGGTCGTGCAATTGCCGCCGAAGTGGCAGACTGCGGCCATGACTATGGAGCAATGGTGGCCGCGGCTGAAACCCTCGGCCAGGGAATGGCTTATTGCGAACAACGGCGACGCGGTTCCGGCGGAGGTGGTCGCTGAGATCACCAACGCCGGAGGCGATGTTGCCGGCGATGCCTGGTGGGTCGGTCAGAGCGGTCCTTCGGGTTTCCATTTCTCGGACGAGGCCGTCGACTGGATCGAGGCGGTCGCGAACGGCGAAACGCCCGAACCCCGGTGACAACGAGTCCGGGGTCCAAAGTGTGCGGGGTGCCTCAGCGCTGCCGCTCACTGCATCATCACTACCGGTAACAGCACAAAAGGGCAGAGTACGACGGCGGGGATCCTCCGCCGTCGTACTCTGCAGTGAGGCGCCGATGCAGCCCGGCCGCAAGCGTCGGGTCAGGAGCATCGGGCCAGGACGAAGACGTCCATATAGCCAGCAAAGGAATACCGAATGACGAGAATGCTGATTATTGGTCCGCCCGGTTCCGGCAAGGGAACGCAGGCGGAACGGATTTCCGAACGCCTCGGCGTGGTGGCGATCTCAACCGGCGACATCTTCCGCGCCAACGTTAAGGGCGGCACGCCGCTCGGTGTTGAGGCCCGGAAATATATGGATAACGGAGACTTCGTGCCGGACAGCGTCACGAACGAAATGGTCCGGGACCGGCTCAGCCAGGCCGACGGCAAGGAGGGCTTCCTGCTGGATGGTTATCCCCGCACTGTCGCACAGGTGGAGTACCTCGACGGCATCCTCGCGGCTTCCAGTCAGGCACTCAGCGTGGTTCTCCAGCTGACAGCGGACGACGAGGAACTGGTGACCCGCCTGCTGGGACGGGCCAGGGAAACCGGCCGGAGCGACGACAACGAAGGCGTCATCCGCCACCGGCTGGACCTGTACCACCAGCAGACGGAGGCCGTGGTGGCCCAGTATGCGGAGCGCGGGATCCTCACGCAGGTGGACGGGATCGGCGGAATCGAGGAAGTCACGGACCGGGTCCTGGGAAGCATAGACGACGTGCTCAGCGTGCCCGTCCGCGGACTGTAGAACCGCCCCCGGACTGCAGAGCAGGAGTGAAAGGGATGACGACGGCGGTTCCTCCGCCGTCGTCATCGCGCCTTTTTGACCTTGCTAAGCCAATTAGCGGCTCACCGCGTGCCCGAGGCCCTTGATGAGGCGGGTAATGGCCTCTTCGGCGGTGGGCAGCGCGCCAAAGACTTCGCGCTGCCGGCTGGTGTCAGCAACGTAGCGGCCGGACTCGAACCAGGCGGTCATGGCTCCCAAGTCCTTGACCATGGGGTTGACCGGCCCGAGGGCCGTACCAACGGCCCGGATTAGCCTGCCGGGGATGGCCCGGACCCGGATGCGCTTGCCGAGGAGCCGGCCTGAAATATCAGCAACGTCCTGCATGCTGACAGGCCGGTCCCAGCCGATATCGATGCGCTGGCCTTCGACTCCGGACAATTCCGTGGCGGCAGCGAGGTAACCGGCCAGGTCGGATGAGAGGACGAAGGTCAACGGAACATTCGCGGACCCGAGCCAGGTGAGGCGCCCTTTGCTGAACGGATCGCCGCCAAACCGGGTGACCTGGTCCAGGAAGGCGCCCGGACGCAGCGCCACGAACGGGACGCCCAGTTGCTCGAGCCGGTCCTCGGCCAGCTTCTTATGCCAGAAGTGCGGGACGTCAGGCGTCTGGTCACATGTGAGGATGCTCGTCAGCACGAATCTGCGCACCCGGGTCCGGCTGGCGGCTTCGGCGAGGTTGCTGTTGCCCATGGTGTCGATCTCCGGGGTGTCGCCCTTGCTGTGCCGTGTATAGCCGGCAGCCGAGGTGATCACGCTATCGGCACCGTCCATCGCCCGGACCAGGGAGTCAAGGTCCATCATGTCGCCCCGGGCGATAGTGGCACCGGCGGCTTCGAGGCGCGTGCCGTCGGACCCCGGACGCACCAGGGCGCGGACCTGCTTTCCCGCTGACAAGAGCTGCCACACCACCTGGCTTCCGAGCATGCCGGTGCCGCCAACCACCAGCACAGGTCCATCGCTTGTCATGGCCGCCTCCGGTGTAGTGGAACAGGTGGAAACCCCGTGTAAGGCAAATCTACTCAGGCCGGGGGCTGCCGCAAGGCCACTGGGCAAGGATGCCCTGAACTGCAGGCTAGACTCTGATCGGGCTGCCGGGAAGCGGCCCAGAGGATGCAGAGCAGGGGCACGGACCGGAGAAGGAGCCACGATGGCGGGCGGCAGCCGCGAACCCGGCAGGACCGTGACCTCGAAGGTCTTATCCATCCTGGAAGCCTTCGAAAAATCCCGGGGTGCTCTTAGCCTGACCGACATCGGCGAAAAATCGGGGCTGCCCCTGAGCACCGCACACCGGCTGGTCAACGAGCTCACGGACTGGGGACTCCTTTCCCGTGAGCCCAACGGCCGCTACCAGCTCGGCATCCGGCTCTGGGAACTCGCCCAGAACACCGGGCGGCAGCTCCGGGACGCGGCCCGGCCCTACGTTCAGGACCTCTTCTCGCTCACCGGTGAAACCGCGCACCTGGCGGTCCGGGCCGGCCATGAGGTGCTGTACATCGACCGCGTCTACGGTTCGAAGCGGGTGCCCCGCGCCGGCCGGGTCGGCGGCAGGCTGCCCATGCACGCGACTGCTGTCGGCAAGGTCCTCCTCGCTTTTGAGGAGGACTGGGTCCGGGACGCCTACCTGAACCGGCAGCTGGAGCGGCATACCGCGCACACCCACGTGGATCCCAGGAAGCTGGCCGAGGAGCTAGGCCAAATCCATGAGCAGGGCTACGCCACCACCCTGGAGGAAGTCCGGCTGGGCTCCTGCTCGATCGCCGTCCCGGTCTTCCATACCGGCAGGATCGGGGCGTCGATCGGGCTCGTGCTGCCCACCACCCAGGCCTCCACGATGACCCGGCACCTGCCTGTCCTGCGGGGCATCGCCGCCCAGATTGAGCGAGCCACAGCCCGGATCCCGCTGGAAACGCTGCTGGGCAGCCACGTCGACGGCACGGACTGAGCCGGATCCCGGCCCGCAGGGGCTGGAATTAACTGGTTTCCACTGAGTGGAAGACAATGCTGTCCGCGGATGGTGATCGGGGCCACACTGGTGAACAAGAAACCCCCGGCAGGCACTGACGCCGCCGGCGGGACCGAAAACCAAGGAGCCCAGATGTCATCGTCGACTGAAACGGCCGGCCGCTGTCCCTTTGGCCACGGCGCCGAAGCCCCCGCCGGGCACCACGGCTACGAGCCGTTCCAGATGAAGGATCCCTTCCCCGCCTACGCTGAACTCCGGGCCGAGCAGCCCGTCATGTTCGACGAACGCGTCGGCCTCTTTGTCGTCTCCCGCTATGACGACATCAAGGCCGTTTTCGAGGACTGGGAGACCTTCTCCAGCGAAAACGCCCAGGCCCCCGTCCGCGAACGCGGCGCTGCAGCGAAGAAGGTCATGGAAGACGGCGGCTTCACCGCCTACTCCGGCCTGTCCGCCCGCCGCCCGCCGGAGCACACGCGCATCCGCGCCGTGGTGCAGAAGGCTTTCACGCCCCGCCGCTACAAGGCGCTGGAACCCTTCATCCGGCAGAACGTCGTCGAACTGCTCGAGAAGATGCTGGCCCGCCCGGAACACCGCGGCGACATGGTCAAGGACCTCGCCTACGACGTCCCCACCATCACCATCCTCACCCTGATCGGCGCGGACGTTTCGCAGGTGGACACCTTCAAGCGCTGGAGCGATTCCCGCGCCGCGATGACCTGGGGCGACCTCACAGATGAGGAACAGATCCCGCACGCCCACAACCTCGTGGAGTACTGGCAGGAATGCCTCCGCCTGGTCAGGGTGGCCCACGAGCAAGGCGGCGACAACCTGACCGCGGACCTGGTGAAGTCGCAGCAGGAAGGTGCCGAAATCTCCGACCACGAGATCGCCTCTGTCCTCTACAGCCTGCTCTTCGCCGGCCACGAGACCACCACCACGCTGATCTCCAACGCACTCCGCGAGCTCCTGGCCCGCCCGGAACAGTGGAAGCAGCTCGTCGAGGACCGCAAAAAGATCCCCGCCGCCATCGACGAGGTCCTCCGCTACGCCGGCTCGATCGTCGGCTGGCGTCGCAAGGCCCTTAAAGACACTGAAGTGGGCGGCGTTGCGATCGAAGAAGGCGCGCAGCTGCTGCTGCTGATGGGCTCCGCCAACCGCGACGCGAACAAGTTCAACGACGGTGAAGACTTCGACATCACCCGTCCGAATGCCCGCGAGCACCTTTCCTTCGGGTTTGGTATCCACTACTGCCTGGGCAACATGCTCGCCAAGCTCCAGGCCAAAATCGCACTCGAGGAAGTGGCCCGGCTCGCTCCGGAATTGCAGTTGGAGGCCCCGGAAGCCATCGCCTTCCGCGAAAACCTTTCCTTCCGCGTCCCCGAGTCCGTCCCCGTCAGCTGGAAGGCCTGAGAAATATGCAAAGCAACGAATTCGTCCAGTTCTTCGACGGCGGCATCGAACCGAAGCTCGAAAATCTCGGCGGCAAGGGCGCCTCCCTGGTCACGATGACGGCGGCCGGCATGCCCGTCCCGCCAGGCTTCGTGGTCACCACGGCGCAGTTCGACGCCTTTATGGAGGAAGCGGGCATCACCCGGGACATCCACGAGCTCCTTGCCGGGCTCGACCCCGAGGACATGGCCCAGGTGGACAAAGTCTCGGCTGCCATCCGTGAGGACATCCGCTCCCGCTCCGTGCCGCCGGCCCTGCGCGAGCTCACCATCACGGCCTACGAGTCCCTGATGTCCCGCTTCGACGTGCCGGTCCCGGTGGCCGTACGCTCCAGCGCCACGGCCGAGGACCTTCCGGATGCCTCCTTCGCCGGCCAGCAGGACACCTACCTCTGGCTCGACGGCGTCAAGGCCGTCACCGAGCACATCCGGCAGTGCTGGGCCTCACTCTTCACCTCCCGCGCCATCATCTACCGGCTCAAGAACAACATCCCCAACGAGGGCCTGTCCATGGCCGTCGTGGTACAGAAGATGGTCAATGCCCGAGTCTCCGGCGTCGCCATCACCATGGACCCCACCAACGGCGACCGCTCCAAGATCACCATCGACTCCTCCTACGGGGTGGGGGAGATGGTGGTCTCCGGCCAGGTCACCCCGGACAACATCATGCTGGACAAGGTCACCCTGGCCGTCATCTCCGAACACCTCGGCGACAAGCACGCCGAGCTCGTCCCGGACACCGCTGCCGGCCGCCTGGTGGAACGGGAGGTCTCCGCTGAGCGCCGCGGCCGCCGGAGCCTCACCGACGCCGAACTCACCGCCGTCGCTCAGATGGCCAAGCGTGCGGAGAAACACTACAAGTGCCCGCAGGACATCGAATGGGCCCTGGACACGGACCTGCCCGACGGCGAAAACCTGCTCCTGCTGCAGTCCCGCCCCGAAACCGTGCACTCCTCCAAACCGGCCACGCACACCGCCCCGCAGCCGGTCGTCGCCGGCTACTTCAGCGGATTCAGTGCCGGCACACTCAAGCCGTCCGCCTAGAACTCCACGCCCACAGCTGCACGCACCAGGCTCCACCCAACCAAGGCTCACCGTCGAGCCCACCTGAAAGGACCGCCATGTCCCTGAAGTCCTTCCCCAAACCGTCCGAGCTCCCGGTCCCCGCCGGCGCAGAGGGCTGGGAAAAGATCTACCCGTACTACCTGGTCTTCCAGGACAAGCTCAAGGAACAGGAAGACGCCAAGTTCTGGTTCTGCGACAGCCAGCACTGGCCCACCGTGTTCAAGCCCTTCGAGACGATCGGCGGCGAATTCGCGGTCAAGTGCCTGGGCCAGTACAACGCCCGGCACCTGATGATCCCCAACGCCAACGGCATCGAGTTCCGCATCCACCTGGGCTACCTCTACATGTCGCCAATCCCGGTGCCGGAGGACCAGATCGCCGCGCGGGTGCCCCTGTTCGAACAGCGGGTGGGCCACTACTTCCAGAACTGGGACCAGCTGCTTAAGGAGTGGCACGTCAAGGTCAAGGGCACCATCGACGAGATGGAAACCATCTCCTTCCCCAAGCTCCCGGACATGGTCCCGATGGAGGATATCCTCTCCGGCAAGGGCAAAGACGGGTCCGAGAAGCTGCTGGAAAGCTACGACCGCCTCATCCAGCTCGCGTACCAGAACTGGCAGTACCACTTCGAGTTCCTGAACCTGGGGTACATCGCCTACCTGGACTTCTTCAACTTCTGCAAGCAAGTCTTCCCCAACATCCCGGACCAGTCCATCGCCACCATGGTGCAGGGCGTGGACATGGAGCTGTTCCGCCCGGACGACGAACTCAAGCAGCTCGCGAAGCTCGCCGTCGAACTTCAGCTGCAGGGACACTTCAAGAACACGGACGACGTCGATGCCACCTTGGGTGCCGTCGCCGCCGCACCGGGCGGGGAACGCTGGATCAAGCAGTATGAAGGTGCCAAGGACCCGTGGTTCAACTTCACCGTGGGCAACGGCTTCTACGGCCACGACAAGTACTGGAACGAACACCAGGAAATCCCGCTCGGCTACATCGCTGACTACATCCGCCGCGTGGACGAGGGCCAGGTAATCATGCGGCCGGTCGAGGCCCTGATCATCGAACGCGACCGCATCATCGAGGAATACCGGGACCTGCTGGAAGGCGAAAACCAGGCGCTCTTCGACGCCAAGCGAGGGCTTGCCGCCACCGCCTACCCGTACGTGGAGAACCACAACTTCTACATCGAGCACTGGACCATGGGCGTCTTCTGGCGCAAGATCCGCGAGCTCAGCCGCATGATGCAGGCCGAAGGCTTCTGGACCGAACCCGACGACCTGCTGTACCTGGGCCGCAACGAGGTCCGCGACGCGCTCTTTGACATGGTCACCGGCTGGGGCGTCGGAGCCAGGCCCATCGGCCCGGACTTCTGGCCGGAGGAAATCGAACGCAGGCGCGGCATCGTGGATGCGCTTAAGACCGCCCGGCCGGCCCCCGCGCTGAACACGCCGCCGGAGTCCATCACCGAACCCTTCACCCGGATGCTCTGGGGCATCACCACCGAGCAGGTCCAGCAGTGGCTGGGTGCCGGCGAAGCGGTGGAAGGCGGCGGACTGCGCGGCATGGCGGCCTCGCCCGGCGTCGTTGAGGGACTGGCCCGCGTCGTCACCGATGCCGACCAGCTCTCCGAGGTGCAACAGGGCGAGATCCTTGTGGCAACCGTTACGGCCCCGTCCTGGGGCCCGATCTTCGGCAAGATCAAGGCCACGGTGACGGACATCGGCGGCATGATGAGCCACGCGGCGATCGTCTGCCGCGAGTACGGTCTTCCGGCCGTCACCGGGACCGGCTCGGCGTCCACCACCATCAAGACCGGCCAGCGGCTGCGGGTCGACGGCACCAAGGGCACAGTCCAGATCCTCGACGCGCTGGAACCGGAACTCCTGGCCGCGGGTCCCGGCGCGCACGCCCACAGCCATGTCTGACGTGACCATGCCTGAAGCAGGGAAAACCGTCCTGATCACCGGTGCCGCCGGCGGGCTGGGCCGGGCGTTCGCGCTCGGCTTTGCCGGCCGCGGCTACCGGGTGGCGGTGGCCGACATCAACGTCGAAGGCGCCGAACAGACGGCGAAACTGGTCCGCGAAGCCGGCGGCGAAGCAGCCGCCTTCTCAGCGGATGTCACCAGCGTGGAGTCCACCGAGGACCTCGCCAAAAGCTGCGCGGACTTCGGCAACGGAAGTATCGACGTCGTACTCAACAACGCCGCTGTCTACGCGGGGGTGACCCGGAGCCCGTTCGAGGACATCGACCCGGCCGAATGGGACCTGGTCATGAACGTGAACCTCAAGGGCCCCTGGCTGGTGACCCGCGCCGCCAGTCCCTACCTGCCCGAGGGCGGACGCGTCATTAACCTCTCCAGCGCCACGATCTTCAGCGGCTCGGAGCAGTGGCTGCACTACGTCGCCTCCAAGGGCGGCGTGGTGGCCCTGACCCGGGTGATGGCCAAGGAACTGGGCCGGCGCGGGATCACGGTCAACGCGATCGCCCCCGGCTTCACCCTCACCGAGGCCAGCTACGGGCTGATGGAGAACGCCGAAAACTACGGCGTGGACCGCGGTGCCATCAAACGCGCCAGCCAGCCGGAGGACATCGTGGGCGCCGCGCTGTTCCTGGCCGGGCCGGACAGTTCCTACTACACGGGGCAGACCATGGTGGTCGACGGCGGCCGCCAGTTCATCTGACTCTGCCCCTTTACCAACTTTCCGCTTTCAACCCCAAGGAGAACCAATGCCAACGGTTCATTTCACCGACGCCGAGGGCGAGGTCCGCGACGTCCAGGGCAATCCCGGCGACTCCGTCATGGAAACCGCGGTGCGCAACGGCGTCCCCGGCATCGTGGCCGAATGCGGCGGATCACTGTCCTGCGCCACCTGCCACGTCTTTGTCCGCGAGGACTGCCTGTCGAAGCTTCCCCCGATGGAGGACATGGAGGACGAGATGCTCTACGGCACCGCCGTGGACCGCGAAGACAATTCGCGGCTGTCCTGCCAGCTCCGGCTGACGGATGAGCTCGACCTGTTTGTCACCACCCCGGAAACCCAGGTGTAGCGATGGGTACTCACACTGCCGAGCAGCCGGCCCCCGTCGCGGACCTAAGCGTTCCCACGCGCACCGGACTGCTGATCATCGGCGCGAGCCAGTCCGGTGTCCAGCTCGCCGTCTCCCTCCGCGCGCTCGGTTTCGACGAGCACATCACCCTGCTCGGCGACGAGGACCACCGCCCCTACCAGCGCCCGGCACTGTCCAAGGAGTTCCTGCAGGGGACGGTGGAGAGCGAATCCTTGATCTTCCGCTCCAACGAGTACTGGGCTGAGCACAACGTGGACCTCGTCAAAGGCGAATATATCGTCCGGATCGACAGGGACGCGGACGGCTCGGGCATCGCGCACGCTTCCTCGGGGAGGCACTTCCCGTTTAAACGGCTCGCCCTCACCGTGGGCGCCCGCGCCCGCAAGCTGGAGATCGACGGGGGCGACCTCGACGGCGTGCTGTACCTTCGCAACGCCGACGACGCCCTGGCGCTCAAGGCCCGGGTGGGGGACGCGCAGGACGTCGTGGTGATCGGCGGCGGGTTCATCGGCCTCGAAGCCGCGTCCAGCCTGCAGAAGATGGGCAAGAACGTCACCGTGCTGGAATTCGGCCCGCGGCTGGTGGGCCGCGCTGTCGGCGAGGAAACTGCCGAGTACTTCCTCCAGGCCCACCGCGCCCGAGGCCTGGACATCCGGCTCAACACGAGTGCTGCGCGCTTGACCGCGACTGACGGCGGGAGGTCAGTCGCCGGCGTCGAACTTCAGGACGGCACGTTGCTGCCCGCTCAGATCGTTCTGGTGGGCATCGGGGTCATCCCCAACACCCAACTGGCCGAACAGCTGGGCCTGACCGTGGACAACGGCATCGTCGTGGACCGCTACGCGTTGGCCTCGGACGGCACCACGGTGGCCATCGGCGACTGCGCCAACATGCCCAACCCGGTGCCCGGCGCGGAACCCGGCGAGCGCATCCGGCTCGAAAGCGTCAACAACGCGATCGAACACGCCAAGGTTGCCGCTTACTCGC
Source organism: Arthrobacter sp. Leaf337 (assembly GCF_001423745.1). Taxonomy (GTDB): domain Bacteria; phylum Actinomycetota; class Actinomycetes; order Actinomycetales; family Micrococcaceae; genus Arthrobacter. The sequence goes on along the minus strand of NZ_LMPC01000029.1, from coordinate 243,976 downwards.
TCACCGGGAGGCGCGAGGAATACGCCGGCATCCCGTGGTTCTGGTCCAACCAGGCTGACCTCAAACTCCAGATCGCCGGGCTCTGCAACGGCTACGACCGTACCGTGCTGCGGAGCGACGAGGAACGCGGAAAATTCAGCGTCCTCTACTACCGCCGGGGCCAGGTCATCGCCGCGGACTGCGTCAACGCCCCGCTGGACTTCATGGCCGTCAAGAACGCCCTCGCCAAAGGCCGGAACATCCCCGCCGACGCCGCCGCGGACCCGGCCACACCCCTCAAGACGATCACCACGGACAGCTAGCCAGCCGGCCGGCCCCCGAAGGAGCATTATGACCACCCCCAAGACCCCGGTTGCCGAGGCCGTCACCGACGCCGGCACCAACCGCGCTGCTGCGGACTTCGCCGCCGCGTACCCGGTCCGGCCGGTGCCGGCACCCGGGCCGGTGGACACCGCCCCGATTGCCACCACCCCGGCGGCACTCGAGGAACTGGACCAGCTCTGGCGGTCCGTGGTGCACGAGACCCGCACCCGCGGCAACGACATCCACCTGCCGATCTCGCTAGCCTTCGCCGAGCGGCTCTGCCGAGCCTATCCCGACGCCGACGCCGAACTGGTCCGTGTTGCCACCCTGCTGCACGACACCGGATGGGCCCACGTGGACGAGTCCCGCATCATCTCCGAGGGCTTCGCGGGGGATTGGCGCAAGGCCGCCATCCGCTACGAACATGAGAAGCAGGGCTGCGACGTGGCCCGCCGGGTGCTCCCGGACCTGGGCTACGCACCGGAATTCATCGAGCGCGTCTGCGCGATCATCGACGGCCACGACACCCGCCCGGTGGCCCACTCCATGGAAGACGCGTTGATGCGCGACGCAGACCGGCTGTGGCGCTTCGACCAGGCCGGAATAGCCCTGGCCTCCACCTGGTTCAAGATGGACCCGGCCACCTACACCGACCGGCTGGCCGCGGAAATCGTGCCGGAACTCATCACGCAGGCCGCCCACGACATGGCCGCAGCCGACCTGAACCGGTCCACCGCCCTGCTCAAGACGGCAGTCATCCGATGACCGCGGCAACGCAGCACGTTCCGGCCCTGGCCGCCCGCGCCGCGCTCAACCTGCCGTACACGCATGTGGACGATATTTTCATCGACGGCGCCTGGACGCCGGCACACGGCACCGGCCGCAACCCGGTCACCGACCCGGCCACGGGGGAAGTCTGGGGCTCCGTCCCGGACGCAACCCCCGAAGACCTGGACGCCGCCGTCGGATCCGCCCGCAGGGCTTTCGACGACGGTGAGTGGCCCCGGCTGACGCCCTCCGAACGGGCGGCGTACCTCCTGCGCGTGGCCGAGGAAGTGGAGAAGCGGGCCGAGGAGCTCTCGCTGACCAACACTCGCGAGAACGGATCTCCGGTCTCCGAATCCGCCGGAGCCGCCGCCAACGCCGCGGGCATCTTCCGCTACTTCGCGACCCTCGCCGACTACCTGGAGCGCGAGGACGTCCGGGCCTTCCCCAAAGGCGGCGGCGAATCCGTGGTCCGGCGCGAACCGATCGGCGTGTGCGCCCTGATCGCGCCCTGGAACTTTCCGATCAACCTAGTGGTGATCAAGCTGGCGCCGGCGCTGCTGGCCGGCTGCACGGTGGTCATCAAACCGGCGTCGCCCACGCCGCTGTCTCTCCGCGTGATCATCGACGCGGTGGCCGCGGCCGGCGTCCCGGCCGGCGTGGTCAACCTCGTCACCGGCTCCGGCCGGCTGGGGGATTCTCTCGTGAAGCACCCTGCCGTGGACAAAGTGGCGTTCACGGGTTCGACGCCGGTGGGCCGAAAGATCGCGGCGGCCTGCGGCGAGCTGCTGCGCCCCGTCACCCTCGAACTCGGCGGCAAATCCAGCGCGATTGTGCTGCCGGACGCGGACCTGGACGCGATGTCCGAGGTCCTGATCCGTTCCTCCATGCGCAACACCGGGCAGACCTGCTACATCTCGACCCGGATCCTGGCCCCGGCCAGCCGCTACGAGGACGTGGTGGACATGGTCACCCGGACCATCGCCGCAGGCAAGCAGGGCGACCCGTTGGACCCGGGCACGGTGTTCGGGCCCTGCGCCACGGAGTCCCAGTACAAGACCGTGCTGGAGTACGTGGAGTCGGGGCTGGCGGAAGGCGCCCGCGCCACTACCGGCGGGCGGGCCGCAGCGCTGGGCGCCGGGCTCGAAGGCGGGTATTTCGTGGAACCCACCGTGTTCGCCGACGTCACTCCGGACATGCGCATTTCCCGCGAGGAGATCTTCGGCCCGGTCATCTGCATCCTGAAGTACGACGACGCCGGCGGTAGTGTTGAGGAGGCCGTCGCGCTGGCGAACAATACGGAGTTCGGCCTGGGCGGCCTGGTGTTCGGGGGCGACCCTGAGGCGGCGCTGGCCGTGGCGGACCGGATGGACACCGGCTCAGTGGGCATCAACTTCTTCGCCTCCAACCACGCGGCACCCTTCGGCGGCCGGCACGACTCCGGACTGGGCACCGAATACGGGATCGAGGGACTCAACGCGTACCTAAGCTACAAGTCGATTCACCGCCGCGCCAAGGCCTAGGTGGTGACGACGAGTGAATTCCCGGAGCGCCTTCGATTGCATATGGCCGGAATCAGGTTTCATCCAGCTGGACCGGGGATAATGGGATGAGGTGCGGCGCCAGGAATCAGGTCCGGCGGCCGGAATAATCCATCAAAATCGAAACCGCGGAGGTCATTTGGCGTTGCTAGCTGAAGAAACGGTTGGGACTGCCGCGAAGCCGACTGCCGCGAAGGCCAGCAGGCAGGCCGGTGGGCAAGAACCCGGGCAAAATAGGCAGAGCCAGAGGCTGGACGGCCTGGATGTCCTTCGCGGAGCCGCCGTTGGTGCGGTTCTCCTCGGACACTCCTGGCCCGGGCTTTTCCAGGGTGCCGGCATTGTCGGCGTCATTGTCTTCTTCGTGCTGAGCGGCTACCTGATCACGGGCGTGCTGCTGCGGGACATCGAACGGCACCGGAAAGTCCGCTACGGCCGTTTCTATGCGCACCGGGCCTTCCGGCTGCTGCCCGCACTCATTTCCTTCCTTGGCATCTATGCCATCGTTGAACTGACGGCCGACGTCCTGGGGGACCGTTCCAAGGGAATCATCGGCTACACACTCCTTGCCGGTTTCGGCTATCTCAAAGACCTGCCCCTGCCATTCGATGTCAGCATGGCCATCGGACCGCTCTGGACGCTGGCGGTGGAGGAACAGTTCTACCTGGTCTGGCCGGCGCTGCTGGTGGTCGCCCTGCGGAAAAACCGTCAGTGGCGGCTGATCGGCTGGTCTGCCGCCGTCATCTTCGCGCTGATGACGGCCAGTGTGCTGGGGATGCTCATCCTGGCCCCGCACCTGCATTCCCTGGTCTATGCCCTTCCCACGACGTGGGGCCTCGGGCTGATCGTCGGTTCGGCGCTGCGCCTCTACAGGGTCCGGGTGTTCCGCTGGTTCTCCGGTCCCCGGCTCAGGAAGGCGGGCCTCTTCGGGTCGATCGTCGTCCTGGCATCGTTGGTGTTCTTCCCCAAAGCCAACGAATCGCCGGCTTTCTTTTTCGTGGGAGGCCCGCTGGCCATGGCTGCCGCGGCTGTACTGGTGGTGCTGGCCGCTTCCCGTTCGCAGGCGATGCCTTCCTGGACGCGACCGCTGCAGCTGCTGGGCACCGTTTCCTACGCCGCGTACCTCTGGAATTATGTGGTCATTCTCTGGCTGAACGGCGGGTCCACGGCCGATTTGCCGCCGCTCGTGTCAGTGGCGGCCATCCTGCTGACCCTGCTGGTGGCGGTCATCAGCTGGCATACCGTCGAAAAGCTCGGACGCATCGGGCGGGATCGTTTCGACACGGTTTATCAGGCCAAAGCCGGCTCCCGGTCCTGATGAGGCCCCGGTCATACTTTTTGGGATGCGGATCGCGGATCCTCTAAGGTTGATGCCCGATGCTAGCTTTTGATGAAACGTCCGATCAGTCGGGGTCCGCGCAACAGCGCGGGCCGGTCTTTGTTGATGAATCAGGACGGCGCCTGCGGCTGGTGAAGCTCCTCGGCCTAGGGTCCCTCGGGCTCGTGGCGGGATACGTCGTTCTCCTCGTGGTGGCGTTCATCGGCGGACCCAATGTCGCCGCGCCATACCTGCCGCTGCCTCCCGCCGCAGCGGCTCCCGCGGCCCATGACGTTCCCTCTTCCCCTCCGGCACCGGCTTCCAGCGACCCCGCGCCCCCGGCCCCCCAGGTTGTGCCGGCCGAGCCTGCAGCACAATCCGCTTTTCAGGCACCTGCAACCGGGCCGTCGGCCGCTCCGGTGACGACACCGACTGGTGGTACGGCCACTGGTACTGAAGTCCACAAGGCGCCGCCCTCCGACCCCGTGACGGAACCTGCACCGGGTACAGAGCCGTCGGCGCCAGGCAAGAGCGGTACGGCGCCGGGCCAGGCCACGCGTCCGTCTGCGCCGCCGCAGCCGTGAGCGTGAGTCGCCCCGTCAAGTCCGCAGGTCCCGTCAGCGTAAGGTCTCACTGGTTCGTCCTTATCGCAGTCCTGTTTGCGTTGGGAGTCGCCCTCGCGGTACAGGGATACATGCACCACCTCGCCGGGATTGGCGATGACTCCGTTACATCGGGCACGTCCGCGGGAAGCGTGCCGGATACCGTCTCCGGTGGCGGCCCGGTGGTCGATTCCCGTGGCGGAGCGGTCCGCACCGTGAGTCCGCCGGACCATACGCTCGCGCTGACGTTCGATGACGGACCAGACCCCGTCTGGACACCGCAGATCCTCGACGTCCTGCGGAAGCACCACGTTCGAGCGACCTTCTTCGTGGTTGGCTCGGCGGCGATCGACAACCCCGACCTCATGCGCCGCATCATTGCCGACGGTCACGAGATTGGTGTCCACACGCTCACCCACACAGACCTCGGCACTGCTCCGTCGTGGCGGCGCGACCTCGAAGTCCAGGGTGCCCAGGAAGCCATCGCCGGCATCACCGGCCATGCGACCTCGCTTCTGCGTCCGCCGTACAGCTCCGGGAACGATGCGATCAACGACAGTACCTGGTCAGCAATGCGAACGGCGGCGGACGAGGGCTACATCACGGTGCTGAGCACCGTCGACAGCGAGGATTGGCGGCGGCCGGGCGCCCCGGCCATCGAACGGAATCTTGCCCTGTCCGGCCCGCAGGGGCAGGTGCTGCTGATGCACGACGGCGGTGGTGACAGGGAACAGACCGTTGCCGCGCTCGATTCCGCGTTGTCGCGTTACGCCGGGCAGGGCTATCGCGTCACAAGCATCGGTGACGCCATCGGTATTGACAGCATGCGGGAGGCCTCCGCCCCGGAGCGGATGACAGGAACGGCCTTCGTGCGGGGCATCCAGCTGAGCGACTTTGTCGTCACCGCCATATCGTGGGGGCTGGTCGCGGCAGGCATCGTGACACTTGTCCGCGCTTTCCTCGTGGTCGGGTTCGCGGCCCGCCACAGCCGGGCTGCACGGCGTCTGCAGACGGTCAGCCGGGGCAGGCGACGGATGGACGTGCCGGTCAGGCCGGAGATCACGGAGCCGGTCAGTGTGATCGTCCCCGCTTACAACGAGGCCGTCGGCATCGAAGCCGCGGTCCGGTCCATCGTCGCCTCGACCCATCCCGTTGAGGTCATCGTGGTCGACGACGGCTCAACCGATGGGACCGCGGGCATCGTGGAAGCTCTTGGCCTGCCGGGAGTCACCGTCATCCGGAAGGAGAACGGGGGCAAGCCGTCCGCCCTCAATGCCGGGCTTGACGCCGCCAGCCACGAACTTGTGGTGATGGTCGACGGCGACACCGTCTTCGAGCCGGACACGGTTCGTGCCCTTATCCAGCCTTTCGCCGACCCGCGCGTGGGGGCAATTTCGGGTAACACCAAAGTGGCCAACCGCGGCGGCATCCTCGGCGCGTGGCAGCACATCGAGTACGTCGTCGGCTTCAATCTTGACCGCCGGCTGTTCGACGTCGCGGAGTGCATGCCAACTGTCCCCGGGGCCATCGGTGCCTTCCGCCGGGACGCCCTCCTGCGGGTCGGCGGAGTCAGCGACGACACGCTCGCCGAAGACACGGATCTCACCATGTCGCTGTGCCGCGACGGCTGGCGCGTCGTGTACCAGGATGACGCGCGGGCCTGGACCGAGGCCCCCGCTACCCTTGGCGCCTTGTGGCGCCAGCGGTACCGCTGGTGCTACGGCACGTTGCAGGCAATGTGGAAGCACCGCGGCGCGGTGGTGCAGCGGGGAGCGGCCGGCAAGCTCGGCCGGCGCGGACTCGGCTACCTGCTTGTCCTCCAGGTATTGCTTCCCCTGTTCGCTCCTGTGGTCGATGTCTTTGCCGTCTACGGACTGATCTTCCTCGATCCGCTCCGGATCGCGGCACTCTGGATCATCTTCCTTGTCGTTCAGTTGCTCATGGCCACCTACGCGTTCCGGCTCGACAAGGAACGGCTCGGGCCGCTGTGGACGCTTCCACTCCAGCAGTTCGTCTATCGGCAGCTGATGTATCTCGTGGTCATCCAGTCCGTGGTCACGGCGCTGGCGGGTGTGCACCTGGGCTGGCATCGAATGGAGAGGTACGGCAGCCTGCGTGTCCCGCCCGCCGCTGAGGGTCAATCGTAGCCGGAGCCGGACTTGGAGACCGGCCTAGGGAGTAGGGTGTGCCTTAGTCGACGAAGGAGTCAGCATGAGCTACAAATATCGAACCGTCCGGGTTCGCGGCACCGAACTGGTTGGAACAATTGCCCGGAAGCATGGCGGTGCGCCGGAAATTTACGAAACATCCAAGGATGCGAGCACGTCTGTGGTTCCGGTGTTCTTTGAGGCAACAGGCGAGATCCGGTTTTTCGACAGAACAGTGCTGGAGGACGTCGCGGCGCCCGCCCACTAGCACGCACGGCTGGCACCCCGAGCCGTCGGGCGGATAAACCAGGGTGGACACCGGCCGGTTCGCCGAGCATGATGAAGCCGTGACTGCTGATGACCCGGCCAACCTTCAATCGCCCCGCCGGGCGACTCCGGCCGACGCCGCAACCGTTGCCCGGATGCTCCACGATTTCAACACCGAGTTCGACACGCCCAGCCCCGGCATCGACGTCTTGACGTCGCGGGTGGCCGAACTGTTGGCGGGGGAGGACGTAGTAGTGCTGCTCGTCGGCAAACCGCCAGGCGGACTTGCGGTGCTGAGCTTCCGCTCCAATGTCTGGTACCCGGGTCCGGTGGCCATCCTGGACGAACTGTACGTCCGTCCGGGCCTGCGGGGCCGTCGGCTGGGCAGCGCACTGCTCGCCTCCTCGTGCGAGCTGGTACGGGGCCGGGGCGGCGCATTGCTTGAAATCAACGTCGACGGCGAGGACACGGACGCGCGCCGGTTCTATGAGGCTCGCGGGTTCGCCAACACCGAACCCGGCGGCACAGAGCCGATGCTTTACTACTACCGGGAGCTCTGAAAGGCGGCCTGTACGCCAACCGGATTCTCAACGGAGCGTTTCCGTGTGAGGATCAGGTATGCCCCACCGCCTGATGCTGCTGGACACTGCCTCCCTGTACTTCCGCGCGTTCTACGGTGTGCCGGACACGATACGCCGCGCCGACGGCACGCCGGTGAACGCGGTTCGCGGTTTGCTGGACATGATCGCCCGGCTCACCACCGACTTCGAAGCGACGCATCTCATTGCGTGCTGGGACGATGATTGGCGGCCGCAGTGGCGTGTCGACCTCATTCCCAGCTACAAGTCGCATCGGGTGGCAGAGGTGGTGGCGGGCGGTCCCGACATCGAAGTGGTGCCTGACGCGCTGGAGGCGCAGATCCCGATGATCCGGCGGGTGCTGGAGCTGGCCGGTGTCGCCGTCGTGGGGGCTGCTGAACATGAGGCCGACGACGTCGTCGGCACCTACGCCAGCCATGCCGGCTTGCCGGTGGACGTGGTCACGGGCGACCGCGATCTCTTCCAGGTCGTCGATGACGACCGCAACGTGCGCGTGATCTACACCGCGCGCGGCATGAAGAACCTCGAAGTCGTCACCGACGCGGTCATCGTCGGCAAGTACCGCGTGCTGCCCGAGCAGTACGCGGACTACGCAATCCTCCGGGGTGACAGCTCCGACGGGCTGCCCGGCGTGGCCGGAATCGGTGAGAAGACCGCCGCGTCCCTGCTCGGGGAGTACGGCACGCTCGAACTGCTGCTCGAGGCGGCGACGGGTGCGGAAAGCGGGCTGTCCGCGTCCGTAAGGGCCAAGCTCGCAGCGGCGACGGACTATCTCAAGGTCGCACCCGCCGTCGTGAACGTGGTGCGCGACCTTGGGCTGCCGACCCTCGACGAGGCGGGCGCCCGGTTGCACCCCGTTGTAGGCGATCCGCGGGCAGAGCTTGAGGGCCTGGCCACCGAATGGAACCTCGGAGGTTCGGTCAGGCGGCTCCTCGAAGCGCTCGACCAGAGTCATTGAGGGGAAAGATCCATCGTGGTTAAGAACCTTGCCGCCGTCCTGGCCGGGCACGGTCTGGACTTCTCCCACGTCGTGAAGACAACCGTGCATCTGCACCACCCCGGCCGGGATTTTCCCGGGTTCAACGCCGCCTACGAAGCGTTTGTCGAAACCCCCTACCCGGCACGAACCACTGTCGGCTCGTTCCTGGGTGACTTTCTGGTTGAAATCGACACCGTTGCTGCCATTCCCTAGCCAATGCACGGACGTCGCCGGGGAATGAAACCTGGCCCAGGGCTTCGCCGGACGCGCAACCACGCGGCAGGCGGAGCCCTGCCGGTATGTCCGGTGTAACGCGTCAGGACTTCGGGGCGGGCGCGGTGCTGTTCCGCACTACCAGGCGCGGGGTCAGTACTTCGGTGCGCTGGGGCAGGGCCGGGTCTGCCATGCGCTCGAGGAGCAGACGGGCGGCGCGGATGCCGACCTCCCGGCTTACAGGGTCCACGCTGGTCAGCGAAAGATGCCGGATTCCGGCCAGGTAGGTGTTGTCATAGCCGACGAGTGACAGCTGGGAGGGGACGTTGATGCCGTGGTTGTCGGCGGCAGAGAGAGCCCCGACGGCGAGGACGTCGTTGGTGGCCAGGACTGCCGTGGGGGGCCGCCCGCTGTCAATCAGGCTGTTCATTGCCTCGAAGCCGGAATGTTCGCTGAGGTCTGTCTGCACCAAGCGGATATGGTCCTGCAGGCCGTGGCGGGCCATCGTGTCCCGGTAGGAGCCCGCCCGCAACGCGGCTGATCCGGTCGGGGCCGTGAGGTAGGCGATGTCGCGGTGGCCGAGGCCGATCAGGTGTTCGACGGCGGAACATGCTCCGGCGACGTCGTCGTTGGTGACGACGTCCGCAGAGGGAAGCTCGAAGGTGCGGGCGCCGACCACGACGGTCGGTGTGTGCGCAGTGGCCCGCAGCAGATCGTCATCCGGCTGGACGTCGCCGGCAATGACGAGCCCGTCCACGCGGAGCTCCATGAACGCTGAAACCGGGCTCTCCCCGGGCCGGGCCAGGTACGTGGGGTCGCTGAGGACCATCCGCAGGTTCTGTTCCCCGAGCACGCTCTGCAGGCCGTCGAGCAGTTCCACGAACCAGGGATTCGCCAGGTCGTCCAGCAGCACCCCGACAATCCGGGTGCGCCCGCTGGCGAGCCAGCGGGCGGCGTTGCTTGGCCGGTAATCGAGCTCGGCGATTGCTTCGGCAACCGCCTGCCGCTTTTCCGGGCTGACTTTGGGGGAGTCCCGCAGCACCAGCGAGACAAGGGCGCGGGAGACGCCTGCCACCCGCGCGACGTCGTAAATTGTGGGGCGTTTGGCCACTTCCTGGTGCTTCAATTCACTCCCCGACGATCGGCCGCATTCTGCAGGTAAGCGTATCGCGGCCGGGGCGGCAGCCTGCCGCCCCGGCCGCGTCGCCACACTGGCCTGGCTAGGGAAACAGACGAACCATTACTGGGCTCCGGCCTTCGCGCCGGACGCTTCCGCCGGCGTGATGACGGGAAGGCTGCCGGTGCGGAAGTGCACCTCCAGTTCTTCCAGCGACTGGCCCATGGTCTCGGGAACGCACTTGGACACGAACACCAGGGATGCGACGTTCACCAGGACAAAGACCGCGAAGGTTCCCGTGGAGCCCAATGCCACAACGAGGATCGGGAACAGGAAGGAGATGCCGGCATTGACAGTCCAGAGGGCAAAGACGGCGATACCCATGGCAAAGCCGCGGATGGCCATCGGGAAGATTTCCGAAAGGAGGAGCCAGACGCAGGTGCCGATGAAACACTGCACGAACGCGACGAACAGCATCATGGCGGCCAGGATGGTGTAGCTGACGAAATCCGACTGCGGCAGCATGAAGACGACGGCGAGGATCGCCTGGGAGGCGACGACGCCGGAGAAGCCGATGGCCAGCATGCGGCGCCTGCCGATGAAGCCGAGCAGGTAGATGCCAAGTACGGTCATCAGCACCGAGGTCACGCCCACCGCCACGGTGGCTACCAGTGATGCGCTGACGCCCAGTCCGCTGCGTTCCAGGATGGTGGGCGCGTAGTAGTTGACCGTGTTGATGCCGGTTGCCTGCTGAACCACGGCCAGGCCGATGCCGATCCACAGCAGCTTGCGCATCCACGGATTGTTCTTCAAATCACGCCAAGCGTGCGAGCGCTCAGTCTTGGCAGTGGTGGCCGATTCGACAATTTCCTTGTATTCGAAATCGGCTTCCTCGGGGCTGCGGCTAAGGTCTAGGATGCGACGGCTGTCCGCAAACCGTTCCCGGATGGCGAACCAGCGGGGCGACTCAGGCAGGATGAGCATCCCGATCAGCAGGGCGATCGCGGGGATGGATGCCACTCCAAGCATGAGGCGCCAGACCTCAGGATCGTGGATCAGCGTGTCAAGAAGGGCGTTGATGGCGAAGGCAAGCATCTGGCCGGTCACGATCATCAGTTCGTTGATCGTCACCATGCGGCCGCGCAGGTGTGCCGGCGCCATTTCTGCCAGGTAAAGGGGGCAGGTGACGGCTGCGGCTCCAACGCCGAGGCCCAGGATCACTCGGGCCACCACCATGAAGCCGACGTTCGGTGCAATCGCACAGCCCAGGGCACCGACCAGGAAGAGCAGCGCGCAAATGAGGAGCGTGCCGCGGCGGCCGAGCGTATCGGCCAGCCGGCCGCCGCTCAGCGCGCCGACCGCCGCGCCCGGGAACAGCAGGGCGCTGACCACGGTGGCTTCTTCGACCGGGCTCATGCTCAGTGAATCCTGCATGTAGAGCAGTGCGCCGGAGATCACGCCGGTGTCGTAGCCGAACAGAAGGCCGCCGAGAGTGGAGAGGACAGTAAGGCGGGTCAGATACCCGCGATGTTTGGAGCCGGGTTTGTTTCCCGGTGCGGTGGGGTGTGCTGCGTGCAACGACATTGTTGACTTCCTCGAATCGTTTGGCCCGTCCAACTGGACCGTCGGTGGGGTCCCGGCGAGTGCGCCAGGTCACGTGCTGCCACCAACGTTAGAGCGCTCTAACGGAAGAGTCAAGAGTTTGTACTGACATGAGGTCAAACTCCTGGGCCCTTTAGATACTTAACGGTCTTGTGGTCCATCGTTTCGTGGGCCAGTCTTATGAGACATCAGGATTTCCATGGAGGCCCTGATAGGGGAAAAGTTCGCATGTGCGCATTAGAAGGTCGCTGTGGACGGAGACATTGAGCTGGAAATCACCTCAGGGGCCCGGAGAGGCAACTACTCCGTCCGAGTTGTCCACGCGCCTTCGGGAGGTGAAACGTCCTCAAAAATTCGGCTGGATGTCGATGCTATCCTTGCTCGCATTTCTGATCTGGAAGCCACCGTCCTGGCGTCGGCGGTCTCTGCTCGACGCACAATACCTATTTCGGAACAACCCCTGCATGACGTGGGCGAGAAGATGTTCAACGCCCTATTTACGGGTGCCGTAAAGGGAACGTATCGGGCAAGTCTGGGTGCAGCCCAGAATAGTGGCCACCCGCTGCGTGTGGTACTCAGGCTAGGGGCCCCGGAGTTGGTGGCACTGCCGTGGGAGATGCTCTATGACCGTGAAACCGAATCCTATCTCTGCCATGAGTTGCCCTTGCTCCGGCGCGTCCCCGCGGCTGATTACAGCTATCGTCCACTTGCCGTTGAGCCGCCACTGCGGATCCTCGGCGTTGTCCCGGCGGTCCGTGACTTACCGGCACTCGACACTGAGGCAGAGAAGGCAAATCTCTCGACGGCGCTTGCCGAGCCGATTGCAGCCGGGCTAATCGAGCTCCGCTGGGTGCCCAATGCGACCTGGGATGGGATCCAATCCGCGTTGCTGGACGGGCCGTGGCATGTTGTGCACTTTATTGGGCACGGCGACTATGACGTGGTCAGGCAGGAGGGCCTTCTTGCGCTGGAATCTGCCACAGGGCGTTCATCCATGGTCGAATCGTCACGTCTTTTGCAGCTACTGAGGGAAGCGGAGCCCACACCGCGCTTGGTGGTACTTAACTCCTGTTCCTCCGGGGAATCGGGAAAGGAAGATCTTTTCTCCGGCACCGCCGCGGCTTTGGTCCGCGGAGGAATCAGTGCCGTGGCAGCCATGCAGTTCACTGTTACTGATAGCGCCGCAATCGCCTTCTCGCGAGGCTTCTATGGTGCCCTTGCTCACGGCCGGGACATCGATAGGGCCGCCAATAGCGGACGCAGATCGATAATGGGGCTCGGAACTTTTGAATGGGTAACCCCCGTACTGTATGTACGCGGTGATGCCACACGGCTATTCAACCTCGGCGGGGCGACCTCCGGCGCGGGGCCCATCCCGCCGGCTCCGAAGAGTCCTCCGATCGGCCACGAGAGGGAAGAGCCACGGAAACTGGCCTTGTACGAGCGAGCGCTCTCGTCGCTCGGCGAGAAGCATTATCCAACAGCCATCAGCCTCCTAGGTGAAGTGCTGGCGCTCGATGCGGAATTCCGCGACGCAGCTGCGCTTCTGGCCGGCGCCCGACAAAGCCAGGAGTTCGTCGACATCTACTACGCTGCCCGTCAAGCCCAGAATGTCGGTGAATGGGGAGCTGCAGCGCAGGGATTCAAACGCATACAGGACGACCCGGACTTCCAGGACGCTGGTCCCCGCCGTGAATCATGTGAACGACGACAACGACTTGCGGATCTGGGCAAGATGATGTGGCAGCGGGCCGAGATGGGTGACTGGCGCTCAGTCCTTGCCCTTCACCGGGATTTGTTGGCCCTGGATCCATCAGCCACGGATCCAAGTGGACTTGTTAGTCGTGCCCACAAAGAGATCATTTATGCGATGGCGCGCAAGGCTGAAAGATCGGGACGGCTGACGGAGGCAGTCGGAGGATACAAAGAGGTCGTTCGAATAGATCCGGGATTTCGTGACGCCATGTCCAGGCTTAGACGGTATCGGCCATTTGCTGAATAATCACGTCGCGCGAAGCCAAGTCAGCGAGCCGCAACTCGAGGAAGCAGCGGCACGTCTGGTCCGTGCCCTGGGGAAGCAGGTGAAGTAGGGCACCGCAGAACGCAGCGAAGGTGGCGGCGAGCGGGGACAATGGAGGCAAAGCCAACGAAACGAGAACACCATGAGCACGCTCAAAGAACGCCTCCACGGCGACGTTGTGATCCACATGAAAGACCGGAACAAGGTAGCGCTGACCACGGTGCGCAACGTCCTCGGCGAGATCGAGACACGCGAGAAGTCGGGAAAGACCCCGATCGAACTGGACGATGCCCAGGTCACCGGGCTGCTCCAGAAAGAAGCCGCCAAACGCCGCGACACCGCGAAGATCTACACGGAAGCCGGCGAGGCTGAGCGCGCTGCCGCGGAAATCGCCGAGGCCAAGATCATTGAGGCGTACCTGCCTCAAGCCCTGACCCGTGACGAGGTCGAAGCGATTGTGGACGAAGCAATCGCAGCGCTGAAGGCTGACGGCCAGGAACCGGCCATGCGGCAGATGGGCGCTGTGATGAAGCCGGTCACCGCCAAGGTTGCGGGGCGGTTTGACGGCAAGACCGTCAGCGAGATCGTCCGGAGCCGCCTCGCCTGATGCCGTAGCGGAGCGTGCCGGGGATCCGCCCGCATCTGCACTGGTGCGCGCAGTCTAACCGGACGAGAATGGGCTCGTGCTCCTACCTCGCCCTAGCGGGGACGTCAACGCGATGAGCGCCGGCGCCCAAAAGATTCAGCGCATCTACCTGACGTTGACGCTGGGCAATACTGTTGCTGCGTCGTTTATCTGGGGCATCAACACGCTCTTCCTGCTGGATGCCGGGCTCAGCAACCTCGAGGCCTTTGCCGCCAATGCCTTCTTCACGGTGGGCATGGTGCTGTTCGAGGTGCCCACCGGAGTGGTTGCGGACAGTTGGGGGCGCCGCGTCTCATTCCTCCTCGGCACGGTGACCCTCGCCGTCTCCACCTACTTCTACTATCTGCTCTGGCAGCTGTCGGCTCCTTTCTGGTGGTGGGCTCTAGTGTCGGTCTTGCTCGGCCTGGGTTTCACCTTCTTCTCGGGGGCCGTGGAGGCCTGGCTCGTCGACGCCTTGCGCTTCGAGGGCTACGAAGGAGGCATGGAAGCGGTGCTGGGACGCGGGGTGATGGTTTCCGGGGTCGCGATGCTCGTCGGCTCGGTGGCCGGAGGCGTGATCGCCCAGGTCACCAACCTCGGCGTCCCGTTCCTGATCCGTGTGGGCGTGCTGTTGGCCATGTTCCTGGTGGCGTTCCGCCTGATGCACGACGTCGGGTTCACGCCCGAGCGCTCGGCCCGCCCGCTGCGGGCGGTCCGCACCGTACTCGCGGCCTCCATCGAGAACGGTTTGCAGAACCCGCCCGTGCGCTACGTGATGTTGGCCGGGCCGTTCAGTGCCGGCGTCGGGATCTATGTGTTCTATGCACTGCAGCCCTACCTGCTGGAGCTCTTCGGGGACCCGCGCGCCTACTCCGTGGCGGGGCTCGCGGCGGCAGTTGTGGCCGGGGCCGAAGTGCTTGGCGGCTGGCTGGCGCCCCGGATCCGGCGCCTTGTCCGCAAGCGCACCACCGTGCTGATCATCAGCGTCGGACTGGCCGCCGTGATTTTGGTGGTGCTCGGGTTCACCAGGGTGTTCTGGGCGGCGCTGGCTCTGCTGACCCTCTGGGCAGTAGTGGACGCCGCGGGCGTCCCCGTGCGGCAGGCCTACCTGAACGACATGATCGCCTCGAAGCAGCGGGCAACGGTGCTTAGTTTCGATTCACTCATTGGTTCAAGCGGCGGCGTGGTGGTCCAGCCGCTGCTCGGCCGGGCGGCCGATGCCTATGGATACGCGGCCTCGCTGGCAATCGGCGGCGTGATCCAGCTGATTGCAGTGCCGTTCCTGATAGCGAGCCGCCGGCAGGGATCGCCTGCCGATTCAGCCAACGCCCCCAGCGGTAAAGCTGAGTTGTGAACGCCCGCATCGACCACCTGGTCATCGCCGCAGATTCGCTGGAACAAGGTGCGGCGTGGTGCGCAGCCACGTTCGGCGTCCGGCCCGCGGGCGGCGGCAAGCACGCGTTTATGGGCACGCACAACCAAGTGATGGCCATCAGCAGCGAGAGCTTCCCCGACTGCTACCTCGAGGTCATCGCGATCGATCCCGATGCTCCGGCGCCGGGGAGGGCGCGCTGGTTCGGGCTCGACCACCCCGCACTGCGCGACGCCCTCCGCGACTCACCCCGGCTGGTGCACGCCGTGGCTCGAACACAGAAGATCGAGACGCTATGCCGGGAGCTCGACAGCCTGGCCCTCAACCCGGGCGAGCTGCTCGCAGCACAGCGGGAGACGCCCTATGGATTGTTGAAGTGGCGCATCACGGTCCGCCAGGACGGTCGCCTGGAATGCTCCGGTGCACTGCCCAGTTTGATCCACTGGCAAGGGGAACACCCGTGCGCCCACCTGCCACCAACGGATCTCTCCCTGCGGCAGCTGGCGCTGCGCGGCATCCCGCGGCAGGCGGTCGACGTGCTCCAGCTTCCGGCCGTTGACACTGACCCGATTGACGGGAACGTCCCGCTGGACGCCGTGCAGCAGGCGCCGCTCACCGCGACGCTGGAATCGCCCCGTGGCCGTGTGGTCCTCGACGCGTGGCACATCGGGGGCTGAACGCCGCGCAATCCATTCAGTGTTGAGTGTCACTCCGGGCGGGAGTAACGTGACGATCACCCCACTCCGCACCACCCTGACTCGGGAGTCATCATGCCTAAGGTGAGACGTCGAATTGCCGCCCTCACGGCGGCCCTGGCCATGAGCGTGACGGGCGGCGCCGTCATGAACCCTGCGTTCGCTGATCCGCGGGAAATTAAGAAGGAGCCCACCGCCACCGGCTACGGCGGCGCGGTCAGCACCGTTGACCCGGACGCCTCCGCGGCGGCAATCGAGGTCCTCAGCAAGGGCGGCAATGCCGCGGATGCCGCCGTCGCCGCGGCCGCGACGCTGGGCGTGACCGAGCCCTACAGTGCAGGAATCGGCGGGGGCGGCTACTTCGTCTTCTACGACGCGAAGACCGGTGAAGTAGGCACCATCGACGGCCGGGAAACCGCACCTGCGAAGATGCCCAACGACGCGTTCATCGACCCCGCGACCGGCAAGCCCTACCCCTTCACCCCCGAGCTCGTCACCAGCGGCGTCTCCGTCGGAGTCCCCGGCACGCCCGCCACCTGGGAGCGCGCCCTCGAACGCTGGGGCACCCTGGACCTTGGCGAGGCCCTCGAGCCGGCCATCGACGTCGCCACCCGCGGCTTCGTGGTGGACGAGACGTTCCGCCAGCAGACCCTCGACAACGAGAAGCGCTTTGCGGCGTTTACGTCCACGAGCAGCCTCTTCCTCCCCGGCGGCGACGCCCCCGCCGTCGGCAGTGTCTTCCAGAACCCGGACCTGGCCGCGACGTACGAGCTCCTTGCAGAGGAGGGCACGGATGGCTTCTACGAAGGCCCGGTGGCGGACGAGATCGTCGCTGCAGTGAAGGCACCCCCGAAGACCGCCACCACGACGCTGCCCGTCCCGGTCGGCCACATGACGACGAAGGACCTGGCCGCCTACGAAGCCCTGGACCAGGATCCTACGCACGTGGAGTACCGGGGCCTGGACGTGTACGGCATGGCGCCCTCGAGCAGCGGTGGCACCACCGTGGGCGAGGCGTTGAACATCCTGGAGCCCTTCAACCTTGCGGAGCCGGGCAACGCCAACGGCAAGAATACGGCTGCCCTGCACCACTACCTTGAGGCAAGTGCCCTCGCCTTTGCCGACCGGGCCAAGTACGTGGGCGACCCCGCCTTTGTGGACGTCCCCACCGACGAGCTCACGGACCCGGTGTTCGGCAAGGAGCGCTCGTGCCGGATCAACCCGGCGAAGGCGGCTTTGAAGCCCGTCGACCCGGGGGACATCTCCTCGTACGACGGCGCGTGCCCGGCCGCCGCTGCGGCGCCCGCCGCTGAGACGGATACGGAGAACATCTCCACGACCAACCTGACGGTCGCGGACCAGTGGGGCAACGTGGTGGAATACACCCTCACCATCGAGCAGACCGGGGGATCCGGCATCGTGGTGCCGGGGCGCGGGTTCCTGCTCAACAACGAGCTGACGGACTTCTCCACCGTGTATAAAGAGGACGATCCGAACCGCATCCAGCCGGGGAAGCGCCCCCGTTCCTCGATGTCTCCCACCATTATCCTGAAGGACGGAGATCCGTTCCTGGCGCTCGGTTCGCCCGGCGGATCGACCATCATCACCACCGTCCTGCAGACCATCCTGAACCGGGTGGACCTGGGAATGGACATCTCGAAGGCCATCGCGGCGCCGCGCGCTGCCCAGCGGAACACGGCGAAGGTCACTGCCGAGCCCGGTTTTATTGAGGCATACGGTGAGCAGCTAAAAGAGTTCGGCCACGAATTCACGCCATCCGGTGACGCCTTCACGTCGGCAGCGGAAATCGGTGCTGCGACTGCAATCGAGTTCAAGCCGAACGGGCGCATGGTGGCCGCCGCTGAACCGGTGAGGCGCGGCGGCGGCTCCGCGATGGTGGTCAAACCTTCCCGGTGAGTACGGCCGTTCCGGAGGCCGACGACGGGAGTGATGCCCGCCGTCGGCCTCCCTTTTCCTGGCTATATCCGTGAACGCGATCCGAGGCCATAATGGCGGTATGAACGCTGGGATGACCCAGGGCCGGCTGCCTATTTAGCCGCGACGCAGGCCTCCCGGCACCGTCCCGGAGCATTGAATACAGCCGGGAGCCGGCGGGAGCCGGCACAGCCGCCCCGCAGGCACCGCCTTCGGGGCGGGCATCTCGATCGCATCAAACTAGGAGAATTCGACATGCTCAAGGACAGTGAAGTCGCTGCGGTCCTCCCTGCCAAGGACATCGCCCGGGCACGTGACTTCTATCGGGACGTCGTGGGACTGGACGATCCGGAGGTCATGGACGCCGAAAATTTGATGTTCCGCTGCGGCAAGGGAACAGCTTTCCTGCTGTACCAATCCGACAACGCGGGCACCGCAAAGAACACCCAGCTGGGCTGGATGACGGACAACCTCGAAGCCGAGGTCGAAGAGCTGCGGGGCCGCGGAGCCACCTTCGAGGAGTACGACTTCCCGGGCCTGAAGACTGAGAACGGCATCGCTACCTTGCCGACAGGCAAGGGGGCCTGGTTCTTGGATACGGAGGGCAACATTCTCAACATCTTCCAGCGCACATAGTCGAACCTGTGGCCCCCGGCATCACACCCGGGGGCCGCCCGTGGTCTTTGAAGAGTCATCTGAAGCCGTTGACCATGGTTTTGGGCGGGAGGAAACTTTGTTTTGGGGGGTACCACTTCGAAGGGAGCCGCAAAATGTCGTGGCGTTTAGAGGGTACGTATTTCGAGAATTGCAGATGCTGCCGCTTCAGCTGAGCAGATTCGGGATGACCTGGGACAATGCCGGGAAGAATTCCTTCCCGGCCCCCTTCGCGTGGTCGGCCTAGGTGCCGGCCCCGGAGCTATCTGACCATGTAAGGAGGCCCGTGGCGTGTAGCCAGGACTCTATGTCAGCTGCTGCATCGCGCACTTCCTCGCCTTTCACCGCGAGGCCTTCAGCGATCGTCGCACCAGGGCAGGACTCCGCATAGTCACGGGCGGCGGTGCCGAGTCCGCTCATGGCATGGGTGGTGACGGGGAAAACAGTCTTGCCGGTGAAGTCGTAGCTTTCGGTGAACGTGGCCATGATCATCGGTGCCCTGACGTTCCAGATCCCGCTGGCCAGGATGACCGAGCCGTACTGGTCGATGGCGGGCAGGGGGTTGGCGATGGCGGGACGGGCGTCCCCATTTTGTTCGCGGACGTTCCGGGCCACGGTGGCGTCGTACCCGTCCGGGTAGGGCTCTGCCGCCTCGATGCGGTGCACGTCGCAGGGAACCAGCGCGCTGATCATGCCGGCGAGCACTTCGGTGTTGCCGACGTCGAGGTTGGTACGGCCTCCGTAGTAGTAGTTCTCGCCTGCCCGGGAGAAGTAAGCCAGCAGTATGCGCCGGCTGCTCTGTGGGGGACCGGCTGGCGCCGGAGAAGGCGTGGAGGCCACGGTGTTGTCTCTTCCTGGTGTGCAGCCTGCTGCTCCAGCAGTCAGCAGGGCACCGGTCAGGCCGGCGGCCGCCCCGCGAAGGGCGGACCGCCGGCTGATGCTCAACAGAGGGGTGGTCAAGGGTGTCCTGCGCTAGCTGTACCGGCGGCCGCCGAGCCAACTGACCATGGCGGGGTCCCGGTGGTCGAAGAAGAGGCTGGCGCCGGTATCCAGGGCGGTGATCCGGCTCATCTGCTCATCGGTAAGGGTGAAGCCGAAGACGTCGAAGTTCTGGGCCATGCGCTCCGGCCGGACGGATTTGGGGATGACGACGACGTCGCGTTGGATGAGCCAGCGCAGCACCACTTGCGCGACGGACTTGCCGTGGTCGGCGGCGACGGCGCTGAGGACAGGATCGGTGAAGAGGTTGTTCCTGCCTTCGGCGAACGGCCCCCAGGATTCGATCTGCACGCCGCGTTCGCGCATCAGCTCCTGATCGGCGGCCCGCTGGTGGAACGGGTGGGTTTCGATCTGGTTCACGGCCGGAACGATCTCGTTGTGGTCGATCAGGTCCACCAGCCGGTCGGAATGGAAATTTGAGACACCAATGGCCCGGGCCAGGCCTTCCTTGTTCAGGTCCTGCATGGCGCGCCATTCGCTGTAGTAGTCCCCAAAGGGCTGGTGGATCAGGTAGAGGTCCAAGTAATCCACGCCCAGCCGATGAAGCGAGTTATCAAAGGAGCGCTTGCTGTCGTCATAGACGCTGCCCGTAGGTGCGTGCTGGATCCAGAGTTTAGTAGTGATGAACAGTTCCTCGCGGGCGATGCCGCTGGCTTTGATGGCAGCTCCGACGGCTGCTTCGTTGCCGTAGGACGCGGCGGTGTCCAGGTGCCGGTATCCGGCGGCCAGGGCCGCTTCGACCGCGGCCTGGGTTTCCTCATCGGGGATCTGGAAGACACCAAAGCCCAGGATCGGCATTTCGACGCCGTTGTTGAGAGTGACACTTTTCACTGAGTTTCCTTAGCGTTGTTCGGTGGGGTTAGAGGGTGCGTATTGGAGTGGGCGGCGCGGTATTCGTGCTCGGTAACAGGTTCGAGCCACGTCGCGGTTTGTCCGGCTTCGTGTTCGACCAGGGCAAGGTGGCACATCAAGCTGTCCTGCGTCGCGCCGTGCCAGTGTTCCTCCCCGGCCGGGGTGTGCACGGTGTCTCCGGCACTCAGGAGGATGATCTCACCGTCACGGTTCGCCACCAGTCCCATGCCGTCGGTACAGTGCAAAGTCTGGCCGACGGGGTGCGAGTGCCAGTGTGTGCGGGCTCCGGGAGTAAACCGCACCATGGCCGATATCAGGCGTGAGGGCTGTTCGCCGGCGTGCAGCGAGTTGAGGTAGACGTCGCCGGTGAATTTTTCGGCCGGCCCCTTGGAAGTGGGCCCGGGAACTGCGAGTTGCACGGTGTGCTCCTTGGTGAGGCGTCAGGGTTCTTATTCAAGAAAACCAGCCCCTTTGCTGCCGTGGGAGTGTCTGCCGTGCGGTGTACTGGCAGTACCTGTTAGGGCGGCCCTTCGCGCCGTAGCGTAGAGCCATGGACAACACGAACGACGTCCGCGAGTTCCTCATGAGCCGGCGGTCGCACATCACCCCGGCCCAGGCGGGGCTGCCCGCGTACGGGGGAACCAGAAGGGTGGCCGGACTCAAGCGCGAGGAAGTGGCCATGCTCGCCGGAGTGAGTACGGAGTACTACGCCCGTCTCGAACGGGGAAACCTGCGGGGAGTGTCCGAGTCCGTTCTCGACTCCCTCTCCCGCGCCCTGCAACTCGACGAGGCCGAACGCGCTCACCTGTACGACCTGGCCAAAGGCGCCGCCCCGGCCCCGTCGTCCGGCGCCCGCAGGGCACGGACTGAAGTGCGTCCCAGCATCGAAAGGCTCCTGGCCGGGATGACCGGAACGCCCGCCTATGTCCGCAATGCCCGTATGGACGTGGTGGCCGCCAACAGCCTCTGCTTCGCCCTGTACTCGAACATCCTCAGCCCAACCACACTGCCAATGAACCTGGCACGGTTTATGTTCCTGGACCCGCGTTCCCGCGAGTTCTTCGTTGACTGGGAAACTCTCGCCGACGACTTCGCCGCGGCCATGCGCGCCGAATCCGGCCGCAGCCCGCGCGACCGGGCTCTTAACCACCTCATCGGGGACCTCGCCGCCGGCAGCACCGAGTTCTCCACGCGATGGGCCCGGCACAACGTCCGCTTCCACCGCACAGCCCGGAAAACCATGCACAACCCGCTGGTCGGCGACATCGAACTCACCGGCGACGCCCTCGAGCTCCCCGGCGAAGGGCTGACACTGATCGCTTACACCGCGGAGGCCGGCAGCCATGCCCAGGATCAACTGGACTTTCTCGCCAGCTGGAGCACCACCAACAGCAACACCAGTGAACCCTCGCCAGCCAAACCGCCGGCCGGATGATCAGAAACGGTAGCCTGACAGCAGTGACTGCACGCTGCCTACACCGAAGGATTCCCCCATGCGCCTCGCCATCCTGGACGATTACCAGTCTGTGGCCCGGGATTACGCGCCGTGGGAGCAGCTTGCCGCCGACGGCGTCAGCGTCACCTTCTTCGACCGGCACCTGAAGGACGACGCCGACGTTGTCGCCAGCCTGCGCGGGTTCGACATCATCATCGCCATGCGGGAACGGACCGCCTTCGGTCGTGATCGGCTGGCGCAACTATCCGGACTCAAACTGCTGGTGACCACCGGGATGGCCAATCAGTCCATTGACGTTCCGGCGGCGGAGGAGCTGGGCATTGCCGTGTGCGGGACCGGCGGCTCTCCCACCGCGGCCCCGGAACTGACGTGGGGCCTGTTGCTCGCGCTTGCCCGCAGCATACCGCTTGAGGACCGGCGCCTGCGGGACGGTCACTGGCAGTCCACCGTCGGTTTTGAGCTCGCAGGCAAGACCCTGGGGGTTCTGGGCCTGGGCAAGATCGGTCGCCGCGTCGCCGCCTATGGACAGGCATTCGGCATGGACGTCATCGCATGGAGCCCCAACCTCACGGCCGACGCGGCCGCCGAGGCGGGAGCCAGGAGGGTCAGCAAAGACGCACTTTTCCGGGAGGCGGATGTGGTGTCGGTGCATGTGCGGCTTTCGGAACGCTCGCGCGGCGTCGTCGGGGAAGAGGAACTCCGTCTCCTGGGGGCCCGGGGCGTGCTGGTCAACACCTCCCGCGGGCCCCTGGTCGACGAAGACGCCCTCATCCGGGGACTGCACGAAGGCTGGCTCGCCGGAGCGGCCCTTGATGTCTACGACCTCGAACCGCTGCCTGCGGACCACCGGCTCCTATCCGCACCACGGACTGTCCTGACGCCGCATTTGGGCTACGTCACGGAGCAAAGCTACCGGGAGTTCTACGGCGGCGCGTTCGAAGACGTCAAGGCGTGGCTCCGGGGGAGCCCCGCCCGGCTGCTTACTGCCCTGCACCGCTGATGACCGAACGAACCGACGTCCGCGCCGCCCTGCTCGGCGGAAAGACGTTCCGAAGCCTAAGCGAGCAGAAGCTTTCCCCCAAGGAAGAGAAGTTTGAGCGGGCACGGCAAACCCTGGGATTCTTCCTCGCCCCTGCTGCCGCGATCACCTTCGCGATCCTTCCCATGACGATGGACCGGACACAGCAGCTTCTGGCTGCGGTTCTGCTCGGTGTGATCGTCCTCTGGATCTGTGAACCCGTCCCCATCCCGGTGGGAGGTCTGCTGGGAGTGGCCGCCGTGGTGATACTCGGCGTTGCTCCGGCTGCTGACGTCCTGGCCCCGTTCGGGTCGACGACGATCTTCACCTTCATCGGTGCGTTCATCCTCGCCCAGGCGATGCTCAAACACGGCATCGCGCAGCGGCTTGCCTTCGCTGTGCTCTCCCTTCCCGGCGTGGCCACGTCCACCTACCGCGTGATCATCGCCTTCGGGGTCATCACCTGCCTGCTGTCGGCGTTCGTGTCCAACACGGCGACTGTCGCAATGCTGATGCCCACGGCCCTCGGCATCCTCGCGGTCATCGGCCAACTGATGCAGGACCGCGGCAGCGTCAGCGCGGACTTTGATCCGCTGCGCTTGCGGGTCGGTGCGGCATTGATGCTGATGCTGGCCTACGGCGCCAGCGTCGGGGGCCTGCTCACACCGGTCGGTTCGCCGCCCAACCTCATCGGCCGGGGACTCATCGAGGAGGCCACCGGGGAACGCATTTCCTTCGCCCAGTGGACTGCCGCCGCAGCCCCGCTCTGCCTGGCCATGTTCGTGGTCCTGGCCCTGGTCATGTTCCTGCTCAACAGGCCGGAGGTCCGCCGCATCGAGGGCGTCGAGGAGTACATCCGCGAACAGCGGACCGCCCACGGCAGGATGTCCAGGGCTGAAGTAAACACCCTGATCGCCTTCGGTTTCACGGTCTCGCTCTGGCTGCTTCCGGCCGCAGCCGGGCTTGTCACAGGGACGGACTCCGATATCTACGTTCTGCTGGACGACCGGCTGGACGAAGGCATAGTGGCCGTTCTGGGGGCGTCCCTGCTCTTCATCCTGCCCACGAACTGGAAAGAACGCCGGGCCACGCTTAACTGGTCGGACGCCGCCCGGATCGACTGGGGCACTATCATCCTCTTCGGCACCGGCATCATTTTCGGCTCGCTCCTCGCCGCCACCGGGCTGGCGGAGACCATCGGCACCGCAGCCTCCCGGAACCTGAACGTCACCAACGTGGTCGCGGTTACGGCCTTCTCCGCCGTTTTGGCCGTCCTCATTTCGGAGACGACCAGCAACACAGCATCCGCGGCGGTGGTGGTGCCCATCGTCATTCCGTTGTGCACCGCCATGGGGCTCGATCCGTTCGTGCCTGCACTGGCCGCCACCTTCGCCGCCTCCTTCGGATTTATGCTGCCTGTCTCAACACCGCAAAACGCGATCGTCTACGGTTCCGGCGCGGTGCCCATCATCAGGATGATCCGCACGGGGCTGGTCTTCGACGTCGCTGGAGCGCTCCTCATCATCGGCATCGTCCCGGTGATGGTGGCCATCACCGGGATCGGCCGGTAACCCGCGGCACCGGTCGGAACGGCGTTACAGCAGCGTCGCGCCGATGTCCTGTCCGATCCGGCGGAGCAGCGCTGCCGAAAGCCCGGGGTCCTTCGAAGAGTCCTGGTCGGTGTAGTCGGCCAGCGTGTAGACCCGGGCCAGGGCCATTTCCGGCCACCGCTCCGGCGGGAGGAGCGAGCGTCCTGCGACGGCGATGATCGGCCGGGTTCCCGAGCGGCGGGCGACGGCGGCGGGCAGCTTCCCGGCCAGGGTCTGTTCGTCGATGCTTCCCTCGCCGGTGATGACGACGTCGCAGTGCTCCTTGCGGGAGTTGAAGTCCAGCAGATCCAGGAAGTAGTCCGCCCCGGACACCTGCTTGGCTCCCAGCAGCAGGCAGGCGTAGCCGATTCCTCCGGCACTTCCGGCCCCTTCATGCGTGGCCTGGGACGCGGCGTCCTCGAATCCGGCGTCGGCCATCTTGCGGACGAAGTGCGCCAGGCCCTTGTCGAGCAAAGCGACGTCGTCAGGTCCGGCACCCTTCTGGGGGCCGAAGACTGCCGGCGTGCCCTGGGCGCCGAGCAACGGATTGTGGACATCGCTGGCGACGATGAGCTCGGTGTCCGCCAGTTCGGGGAGTGCGGTCCGGTGGACGGAATGGATGCGGTCCAGCGCCCGGCCGCTGCCGTAAAGCAGCCGGCCCTCCGCGTCACGGAAGCTGAATCCGAGGGCAGTGAGCATTCCCATGCCGCCGTCGGTGCTGGCGCTCCCGCCAAGGGCCAGCACGATTCTGGCCGGGTTCAGGCTGAGGGCAAACAGGATTGCTTCGCCGAAGCCCCTACTGGAAGCATCCAGCGGCTCCAGCCTGCCGCCGGGCAGGAGCCCGAGGCCGCAGGTGTTGGCGACCTCGACGACGGCGGTGACGCCGTCGAACGCGATGCTGGCCGGAACGTGCTGGCCGGTGGGCCCCGCCACCGTGTACTGGCGCCGGGTGAAGCCGGAGGCGACGGCGGCGTCGACACTGCCGTCACCTCCGTCAGCCAGCGGGAGCAGTTCGCAGTGGACCGTCCCAACCCCCGCCCCGGCCGAGGCACGCAGCCCGGCCGCCAGGGCGTCGGCCACCTCGCCGGCAGTGAGGCTGCCTTTGAACTTGTCGGGAGCGATAAGCGTTCGCACGGTCTTCGGGGCGGTTGCGTTGGTCATGTCAGATGGATTCCGAGTAGGCGGGACGGCGGTCGGCAGCATTCACGTCGGCGGCGTTCACGTCGCCAGTGTGCCTGGGCGCATGGTGGCCGTATTCGGTGAGGTCGTCGTCGAGGTCCGTGACTTCATCGAGGTGGATGGGGTCCTCGGCGGGCATAGGCTCAACGGTTTCGCCGGCGAAGACCCGGCGGGCGCGGTCCGCATCCAGGGTACGGTCCCACCAGGCGATGAAGAGGGTGGCGACGGCGTTGCCGGTGAAGTTCACGAGGGCCCGGCATTCGGACATGAACTTGTCGATGCCGAAGATGAGCATGATGCCGGCCGCCGGGATGGTGCCGATGGTGGTGAGGGTGGCGGTCAGGGCGATGAAGCCGCCACCGGCGACGCCCGCCGCGCCCTTGGAGGTCAGCAGCATGACTGCAAGGAGCCCGAGCTGCTGGCCGATGGTCAGGTCGGTGTTGGTGGCCTGGGCGATGTAGAGGGCGGCGAGGGAGAGGTAGATCGCGGCGCCGTCGAGGTTGAAGCTGTAGCCGGTGGGGACAACCAGCCCGACCGTTTCCTTCTTGACGCCGGCGTGCTCGAGCTTGCGCATCAGTCCCGGGAGGGCCGGTTCGGCGGTGGAGGTGCCCAGGATGAGCATGTATTCCTCTTTGAGGTGGCGGATCATCGTGAAGATGTTCAGCTTCAGGAAGGCCATGACGGATCCCAGAATCACGACCACGAAAAGGATGGACGTGACGTAGAAGAGGGCGATCAGGCCGCCCATGCTGGTCAGGGAGGAGACGCCGTACTTACCCACGGCGTAGGCCATCGCACCGAAGGCTCCGATCGGGGCGGCTTTCATGATGAAGCCCAGGATCTTGAACATGACCCCGGTCAGGCGCTGCACGCCGTCCAGGACCGGGGCGCCGACCTTGCCCATGGCGTTCAGGGCGATGCCGAAGACGACGGCGATGAAGATGATCTGGAGGATGTCGCCTTCAACGAAGGGCCCGATGATGCTGTTGGGAATGATGTGGGTGAGGAACTGCCACCATTCCTGGTGGGCGCCGGCGTCGATGAGTTTGGCTGCGGAGTCCGAGGTCTTGATGCTGCTGGCGTCCGCGTTGACGCCGTCGCCGAGCCGGAAGATGTTGATGGCGACCAGGCCGAAGATCATCGCGAAGATGGTGCCGACCTGGAAGTACGTGAGGGCCTTCAGCCCTGTCATGCCGACTTTTTTGAGGTCCGCGACGCTGGCGATGCCGCCGACGATGGTCAGGAACACGATCGGGCCGATGAGCATCTTCATCGAGTTCACGAAGGTGGTGCCGATGGGTTCCATGGCGATGCCGACGGTGGGTGCGAGCCAGCCGACGAGGATGCCGATGAGGATGGCTGTCAGTACCCAGAAGTACAGCTGCCGGTACCAGCGGGTCTTTTGTGGCTTTTCCTTCGCTGACTGCTTCTTGGCTGGGGCCGCAGCGCCGGCGGTGGTGATGTGTTCCATGATTCCTACCTCGTTGTGGAATGTAGCTGGAGGGTGCTTGATGTTGGGGGCACGACGGAATGGACGGCGGCGGTGTGTTGAACCGCCGTCCATTCCGGGCCGTGTTTGACCGCCGGGACTGGGCCGGCTGGTCGCGCGTTCTGGCTAGACGGCAGCCAGGGTGTGGGTGAGGGCTTCGATGATTGCCTCGGTGACGTCGTCGGTGTTGGCGTCGCCGCCGACGTCGCGGGTCAGGTGTCCGGCGGCCGTGGTCTGCTCAATGGCGGCTTCGACCAGACGGGCTTCCTCATGCAGGCCGAAGTGGTCCAGCATCAGGGCGGCACTGGCAATTGCGCCGATCGGGTTGCTGATGCCCTTGCCGGCAATGTCCGGTGCGGAACCGTGGACCGGTTCGAACATGGACGGGAAGCGGCGCTCCGGGTTCAGGTTCGCGCTGGCCGCCAGTCCCAGGCTGCCCGCGAGTGCCGAGCCGAGGTCCGAGAGGATGTCAGCGTTCAGGTTCGATGCGACCACGACGGAGAGGTCCTCGGGGTGCAGGATGAACTTGGCGCTCATGGCATCGACCAAGACACTTTCGGTGGCCACGTCCGGGTAGTCCAGGGCCACGCGCTGGAAGGTTTCGTCCCAGAGGACCATGCCGTACTGCTGTGCATTGGACTTGGTGACAGAGGAGACCTTCTTGACCGTGCGGGTCCGGGCGAGGTCAAAGGCGAAGCGCATGATGCGCTCGCAGCCCTTTTCGGTGAACAGGGCAGTCTGCAGGGCCACCTCGTTGCCGGGGCCGCGGCCGCTGAGGTTGCGTCCGCCGAGGCCGGCGTATTCGCCTTCGCTGTTCTCGCGGACGACGATCCAGTCGAGTTCAGTGTTGTCGGCCTTGCGGAGCGGGGACTGGATGCCCGGCAGGAACTTCACCGGGCGGATGTTGGCCCACTGGTCAAAGTTCTGGGTGATGTTCAGGCGCAGGCCCCAGAGGCTGATGTGGTCCGGAACGTTCTCCCAACCCACGGCGCCGAAGTAGATGGCATCGAAGTCTTTGAGGGCTTCCAGGCCTTTGGGGTCCATCATCTGGCCGGTCTTTTCGTAGTAGCCGCAGCCCCAGGGGAACTCGGTCCATTCGAAGGCGAACTTGCCGTTGGAGCTGGCTGCCAAGGCGTCCAGGACGCGGCGGCCGGCGGAGACAACTTCCTTGCCGACTCCGTCTGCGGGGATTGAAGCGATGCTGAATTTCTGGGTGGCGCTCATGTGCCTACCTCCTCGTTGAGTCTGTTAGCAGCGTCACACTGCCTTCCTCTTCAAGTAGAAGGCCTGGGCACATTGGGCGTCCAAGACCAAGATTCGATACGGCAAATAGGCTCAGCCTATTGATCGGCGTGCAACTCCGCGACCTTCAGGAAAGCGCGGGCGGCGGGCGTCAGGTCTTCCTTCCGGCTCAGGATGGCAACATCGAGGTGGGAGACAGGCTCGATGAGCAGGGTCCGCAGTCCGGCCTTGTGGGCCGTCGGCGCCCAGGACGAGGGCATCACCGCATGGCCCACTCCGGCAAGTACCAGCGGCAGGATCGAGGTCCGGTGGGCCACCTCGACGACGATCTCCACGTTAACGCCGTGCGCCAGCGCGTCGTCCACCAGCCAGCGCATCAGCGATCCGCGCTGGCTGGCGATCAGGCGGTGCCCGCCCAGGTCCTCCCGCTGGATCGCCGTTCCCGGGTTGAACGTGTCGGACTGCGGGTTCACGATCAGGATCAGTGGCTGGCGTTCGAGCTCCAGGACCTGCACCCCCGGGACCCGGATTGGCGTTGAGGAACCGGCCAGTCCGATTTCGGTGCTGCCGGTTCGGACCGATTCGATGACCCCCTCGGGTGTGAACGCGGCGCTGACGTTGAGCCGGACGGAGGGGTGCAGCCTGGTAAAGCGGGCGATCATCGAGGTCAGGGGTTCGATGCCGGGGGAGGGCATGGTGATGATGTCCAGCCTGCCGCTGCGCACGCCCCGCAACGCTTGCACCGCGGACTGGGCGGCATCGAGGTCCCGCATTACCAGGCGTGCCGGTCCGACGAGTTCCTTGCCGGCCTCGCTGAGCACCGCCCTGCGGCCGATCCGGTGGAAGAGCGGCACGCCGAGGTCCTTCTCCAGTCCCGCGATGGTCTGGGACAGCGAGGGCTGGGCGATCAGGAGGTGCTCTGCCGCCCGGTTGAAACCGTCATGGTCAACAACGGCCAGGAAATACTTCAGCTTTCGTGTGTCCACTCCGGCCCTTTCGCGAATTTGGTCCTGACAGCCTACGCCCGTGACAATCGACCATGCCCTATCCGCAGCTCAGGCTCAATGCCGGTGCCCTCGAAAACAATATCCGTGTCATGGCGTCCTGGTGCCGGGAACACCAGGTCGATCTTGCACCGCACGTCAAAACAACCATGTCCGCGCCGATCATCAGCCGCCAGGTGGCGGCCGGAGCAGTCGGCGTTACGGTTGCCACCGTGGACCAGGTGGCTGCCGCCCTGGGCTGGGGGCACCAACATGTCCTCATCGCCAATGAGGTGGTCGACCGGGACGGCCTCACACGCATCCGGATCTGGCTGGACGATGATTCCGCGCGTGAGATCCGCTGCTTCGTGGACTCCGAGGCGGGCATCAACGCCGCGGCACAGGTGTTCACCGCCGATGGCGGCGTTCCGCTGGAGGTGATGCTCGACGTCGGGACTCCCGGCGGGCGCACGGGGGTCCGCACCCTTCAGGAGGCTGTCCGCCTCGCCGGGCTGGTCCGCGCCGCGGCCGGCCTGAGGCTCGTTGGAGTGGCCGGCTACGAGGGCGTGGTGCCCAACAGTCGTGCGGAGGACACCGTCACGGCGGTTGACCGGCACTGCCGGCTCGTACGGCAGGTGTTCCTGGAAGTCGCCCCATTCTTCGAAACGTCCGCCCCCGTCTACTCCATGGGTGGATCGGCATTTCCGGACCGTGTGGTGGAATTCCTCCCGGACGCCGGCCAGGTGCCCGGAACAAGGCGGATCCTCCGGTCGGGCTGCTACGTCACCCACGATCACGGCACCTACGCCGGTGTCAGCCCGGTGTTGGGACTGATGCCCGCGCTGACCATCCGCGCCGTGGTGCTCTCCACCCCCGAGGAGGGGATCGCCGTCGTCGGTGCCGGCAAACGGGACCTGCCTTACGACGCCGGGCTGCCGGTGGTCCTGGCTGTCCAAACCGCTGACGGTGCCCCGAGGGACGGGGCAACCGCTGTGGTGCGCAACCTCTACGACCACCACGCAGTCCTCACTGGCGTGACGGGCCTGGACGTCACAGACCTGGTGGACTTCGGCATCTCCCATCCCTGCTCCGCCTTCGACCGCTGGCCCGAATACGTCGTCACCGACGGAGACGGACGGGACATCGATGTGTGGCAGACCGATTTCCACCGGTCGGGAATCACCCGGCGATGATGCTGCCCAGGTTCCGGTACTTTGCCTGCCGCCGCGTCAGCAGCTCGCCAATCCCGGTGGCCGACAAGGTGGCGAGCTCGTATTCGATGGCCTGTCCCATGCGCTGGCAGAATGCTCGTGCTTCCGAGGCCGCGTCCCCGTGTGCTGCGTTGCCGCGTT
This sequence comes from Arthrobacter sp. Leaf337, assembly GCF_001423745.1. GTDB lineage: Bacteria > Actinomycetota > Actinomycetes > Actinomycetales > Micrococcaceae > Arthrobacter. The sequence goes on along the minus strand of NZ_LMPC01000029.1, from coordinate 213,066 downwards.
CGTCCACGATGTGTTCCACCAGGGCGTTGGTGTAGAGGGCTGCAACGTTGACGCCCTGCGCTGCGGACATGGCCGGGGCGAAATCGGTGCTCCGATGGACGATGGCGCTGGCGCCTTCGGGCGGCAGCGGGGACAGCCACGCGTGCTGGGCGGCGATGGTGCGGTCTGCGGGCAGAAGTGCCAACGCCCCGCCTCCCGCCCCTTGGCCGAGCAGGACTGAAACGGTGGGGGAGTTCAGCCCGATCATGTCATGCAGTGACCGGGCAATCTCCCCGGCCAGCCCGCCTTCCTCGGCCTCCTTCGACAGCGCCGCGCCGCCTGTGTCAATGACTGTCAACAGCGGCAGCCCCAGTTCCTCGGCCAGGCGCATGCCGCGGCGGGCTTCCCGGAGCGACGCCGGTCCCATCGCCGTCTGCTGGGAGGGCCTGGGCCGGGTGTGGCCGATGACCACGCAGGATTCCTGGCCGAATCGCGCCAGGGCAAGCTGCAGCCCGGGGTCCTTTTCCCCCTGCCCGGTGCCGTTGAGGGGCAGCACATCGCGGGCGCCGTAGGCGAGCAACTGGCGGAGGTCCGGACGGCGCGGGTTCCGGGAGATTTCGATCGATTCCCAGGCACCGGCGTCGGACGCTTTGACGGCGAGCGTGCGGGGCGGCGCAGGCCGCGGGTGCGCGCCCGGGACCACCATGCTCAGGGCGCGGTCCACGACGTCGGACAGTTGCCAGGGCGGGACCACCGCATCGACCAGGCCCTTGTCGAACAGGTTCTCGGCCACCTGGACGTTCTCCGGAAACGGCGCACCGTAGAGGGCCTCATAGACCCGCGGCCCGAGGAAGCCGAGCAGGGCCCCGGGCTCGGCCACGGTAATGTGGCCGAGCGATCCCCAGGACGCCATGACCCCTCCCGTGGTGGGGTGCCGCAGGTACACGAGGTAGGGCAGCCCGGCCTGGCGGTGGGCGCGGACGGCCGCGCTGATTTTCACCATGGACAGGAAGGCGATGGTGCCTTCCTGCATGCGCGTGCCGCCGGACGCAGGTCCCGCCAGAAGCGGCAGTCCCTCACGCGTGGCCCGTTCGACGGCGGTGACGATGCGTTCAGCGGCGGCGAGGCCGATGGAACCGGCGAGGAATCGGAACTCGCTGACGATCACGGCTACGCGCCGGCCCCGGATGCGGCCTTCGCCGGTGAGGACGGACTCGTCCACGCCTGTCTTGGCGCGGGCAGCTGCCAGTTCCTCCCGGTACTCGGGGCCGGGATCGGGGTCAACAACCGGCGCGTCCCAGCTCCGGTAGGAACCCGCGTCCAGCACGGCCGCGATGAGTCCGGCGGCGTCCAGGTGCCTGGCTTTCTGTTCTGTCAGCATGGTCACCGCCCCTCCTGCTTCGCGCCGGCGTCCAGTCCCAGCCACTGCCGGATCTGATCGCCGTCCTGGTCGAGCAGCGGCGGGGCCGTGTGGGTAGTGAGGGTCGTTTCAGCGGTGTCGGCAGCGCTGAAGAACCGCAGCGGCGGACCGGGCAGGCTTACGGTGCCCAGGAGCTTGTGCTCGACGTCGATCACCAGACCCTGCGAATGGACCTGCTCCCAGGCGTAGACCTCGTCCAGGGTGCGGACCTTGCCGGCCGGGATGCCGGCGTCGTTGAGTTTGGTGAGCAGCTCCTCGGCCCCGTAATCGGAGAACGCGTTCTCCACTTCCTCGATGACCTTCTCGCGGTTGCGCACCCGGTCCGCGTTGCTGGCGAACTCGGGCCGCGAGCCGTCGATTCCGAAGGTGGAAGCGAACGTGTTCCACAGCTTTTCGCTGCCCACGCTGATCTGGACGCGGCCCTGCCGGCAGTGGAACAGTCCGTAGGGAGCGATGGAGGGGTGGTGGTTGCCCTGGGCCTTCGGAATTTCACCGGCGACTGTAGCCCTGGTGCCTTGGAAGGCGTGCACCCCGATAAGGGCCGCGAGCAGTGAGGTGCGCACGATCTGTCCCTGCCCGGTCCGTTCGCGCTGCAGCAAGGCCGCCAGGGTGCCGAACGCGCCGTACATGCCGGACAGGAGATCAGCGATCGGAACGCCCACCCGCTGGGGGTCGTCCGGTCCGGAGCCGGTGAGGGACATCAGCCCGGTCTCGCCCTGCAGGATCTGGTCGTAGCCGCTGCGCCGGGATTCCGGCCCGTCATGCCCGAAGCCGGTGATGGACAGGATCACCAGTGCCGGGTTCAGGGCGTGCATTTCCGCGGCGGAGAAGCCCAGCCGGTCCAGCACGCCGGGGCGGAAGTTCTCGATGACGACGTCGGCGCGTTCCAGCAGTTCGCGCAGCACTGTCCGCCCGTCGTCGTTCTTCAGGTCCAAGGCGATGGACTCCTTGTTGCGGTTGCAGGACAGGAAGTACGTCGCCTGCGGGTCGTCGTCGGGACCTACAAAGGGGGGACCCCAGCCGCGGGTGTCGTCTCCGGTGCCGGGGTTTTCCACCTTGATGACCCGGGCGCCGAGGTCAGCCAGCATCATGCCTGCGTGCGGGCCCGCCAAGGCTCGGCTCAGGTCCACCACGAGGTAGCCCGCCAGGGGCCCGTCGGTCCGGGGCGTGGATTCAGTGCTCTGCATGGGGTTCCTTCTGTTGCTCATGGATATCTGGGTTGAGGCCTGCTGGATGTCCGGGCGATTACAGCCAGCCCGGGACCACCATCACCAGCCAGGCGATGGCGGGTCCCGCCACGACGACGATCCCGCTGTAGGCCAGGATCTGCTTGTAGAACTTGTCCTTGTCCACGTCTTCGGGCGCGTTGGCCAGCACCAGTGCGCCGTTCGTGGAGAACGGGGAGACGTCAACGATCGTGGAGGCCACGGCGAGGGCGGCAATGACCCCGACGGCGCCGATCTCCCCGGAAGCCAAGAACGGCACTGCGAGGGGAATGAGGGCCGCCAGGATGGCGGTGGACGAGGCGAAGGCCGAGACCACGGCGCCGATGTAGCAGATCAGCAGGGCCGCAAGCAGCGGCATGCCCAGTTGGGCCACGCCGTCGGACACGAATTTGATGGTGCCGGCTTCCTCCAGGACGCCCACGAAGGTGAGCATGCCGCAGAGGAGCAGGACAGTGGACCAGCTGATCTTGTTGACGGCGCCTTTCTGGGCGGCCGGGGAGACCAAGGCCAGGACCATGGCGATGGTGATGGAGACGAAGCCGACGTCCACCTTGAACCCCAGCGAAACCACGGCCAGGGCGATCAGGCCAAGAATGGTGACCAGCTGTGGAACGGAGGCGCGGGGAGTGCCGGCCAGCTCTGCCCCGGCCCCGGGCGAACCGTCTTTGCTGCCTTCCGGCGAGCTGCCTGATGTGCCCTTCGAGGCGACGCGGGCGGAGGAAATGTCGGTGCCCGAGCCCTGCAGGGTCACGCCGGCGGTCCGGGCTCCCACGCTCATGGCCATGCGCTTTTCGGCAGCCTGCTCCACGAACCGGCTTCCTGCGGAGGACCCGATCCTGTTTCCGCCGAGAACGAGGAACAGCACCAGTGCAATAGCCAGGTTGAAGACGAAGCTCGCCAGGAAGATTGCCATGGGGCTGGCTTCCAGTTCCGTCTTGGCAATGATGCCGTTGACAGTGACACCGTAGACGGCGATGGGGGAGAAGCCGCCGGCCTGTGCCCCGTGGATCACCATCATGCCCATCATGAGCGGGTTGATCTTGTGCCTGGCCGCGAAGCTGAGCGCGATCGGGGCGATGATGGCGACGGCGGCGGGCGAGAGTGCGCCCACGGCCGTGATGACGGCGGTGATGGCGAACATGATCCACGGGATCAGGGCCACCTTGCTGCCAACCAGCCGCACGGCGCCCCGGACCATGAGATCGATGGTGCCGTTGTTCTGCGCGATGGCGAACAGGTAGGTGACCCCGACGATGGTCAGGAAAAGCCCTCCTGGAAAGTTGGCGAGGATGTCGTTGGTGGACATCCCCAGGACAACCGAGCCCAGCAGGAATGCCCCGACAAACGCCAGGGCGCCCATGTTGAGCGGGAGCACCGTGGCTAGCAGGAACATCACCGCCAGGATGATGATGGACAGGACAGGAGCGGACATCGTTGTTCCTCCGGATCGTTCGTTGGGGATTTAATTGGCTTAGTGGCCTAGCCTCCTAGACACTAGGTGTCTCTGTCAATAGTTCTCCGGTACTCTTGGGGTTGAGGACCATGCCGAAAGGACGCAGATGGCAAAGCAGGCGGCAGCGCAACAGATTTCCCGCGTTTCGCGGCCCAGGCTCTATGAGCAGCTCGTGGAGCAACTCATGGACTTCATTGAGGCGGCCCAGCTGGGCCCGGGTGACACCCTTCCCGCAGAGCGCGAACTGGCCGAGCGGCTGGGGGTATCCCGGGCAACGCTGGCGCAGGCCCTGGTGGCGCTTGAGGTGCTCGGAGTAATCGATGTCCAGCACGGCACCGGAGCGGTGCTGGTCTACCGCCCCAACGTCCCGTCCGTCATCAAGGGGCTGCGCGAACACCGTAACCGGCTGCCCGAGATCGTGGAGGCGCGAAGCACGCTCGAGGTCAAGCTGGCCGAACTGGCAGCGGCCAGGCGCAACGACGCCGACATGAAGGCCATCGACAAGGCGCTCGACGTCATGGCCGAGGAGGTTGCCTCGGGTGGACGGGGTGCGCACGGCGACGAGCTCTTCCACCAGGCCGTGACGGCCGCCGCGCACTCCGCAGTGCTGGGGCAGTTGATGACCTTCATCGCCGGAATGGTGCTCGAAACGCGGCTCGAGTCGCTCGGGCAACCTGGCCGCCCGGAGCAGTCCCTCGCGTCGCACCGCAAGATTGCCGACGCCATCAGGGCCCAGGACTCCGCCGCGGCTTCCAGCGCTATGCTCGAGCACATCGACCTCGTCTCCGATGTGGCGCTGCTGAAGAACTCCTAAATCGCCCCCGCAGCAAGGCGTGGCAGGATGGCTTCGGCCAGGGTGCGACACTTGCAGGTTCAACCAACCGCCTGTACGGTTAACTTCAACCTTCAAGTAATTTGTACCCTTATCGAATGCTGAGGCACCAGATGACCATTGTGTCCGAGACCCTCATGCCGGCGGATACGGCACCATCCGCGGCTGCCGTGCGCAGCAGGGTCACAGTCCCGTTGCGCTTTCCCGATGGCTACATGGCCACGGCCGAGGTACTGACGTTCCACGGGCTGGCCGACGGCAAGGAACACCTGCTGCTGGCCCTGGGCGCGTGGGAGCAGGCGCTGCTGGATCCGGAAAAGCTGGACCCGGCGTTGCCGGATGCGGGGCCGCTGGTCCGGCTGCACAGCGAATGCCTGACCGGTGACGTGTTCGGCAGCCAGCGCTGTGACTGCGGTCCGCAGCTGCGGGAGGCGGTGGAAAAGATCAGCGCCACCGGCGGGTTCCTCCTGTACCTCCGTCAGGAAGGGCGCGGCATCGGCCTGTACTCCAAGCTTGACGCCTACGCCCTGCAGGATACCGGCCTGGACACTTACGAAGCCAACGTGGCGCTGGGGCACGGCGAGGACGAGCGCGACTACACCGCTGCCGCCCAGATGCTGGGTGCCCTCGGCGCCACCACCGTCCGTTTGCTCACGAACAACCCGGACAAGGCCGCACAGCTCACCGCCCTGGGCATCGGCGTTACTGAGCAGGTTCCCACCGGGGTCCACCTTTCACCGGCCAATCACGCGTATCTGGCCGCCAAACGGGACCACACCGCGCACACCCTCGACCTCGCGCAGCCAGCCGTTCCCAGCCACGACGAAATGCTGGCCCGTGTTGATGCGCTGATTCCCCGCCTGCGGGAGCGCGCTGAGGAAACCGAGCGAATCCGCCGCATACCTGAATCCACGATGGAGGATTTGAGGGAGGCCGGCGTCTTCCGCGTGCTCTCGCCGAAGGCTGTCGGGGGATTCGGCATGGGAGTGGAGACGTACGTCGAGGTTGTGCGCCGGCTCGGGCGGGGATGCCCCTCCACGGCATGGACGGTGGGGCACCTGATTGAGCACGTCTGGATGCTCGCCCGCTGGCCCCGCAAGGTTCAGGACGAGGTCTTCGCCGACGGAGCGGAGCCTCTGGCTGCCGCGACCGGCGCTCCGGTGGGGCAGGCCACCAAAGTTCCCGGGGGCTACTCCATCTCGGGCCGTTGGACCTTTGCCTCGGGAGTCATGCACTCGGAGTGGGTCCTCCTGGCTGTGCAGCAGGGGGACGTCCGCCTGCAGTGCCTCGTGCCGATTTCCGACGTCGAACTTGTGGACGTGTGGCACACGGCAGGGCTGAGGGGAACCGGCAGCAACGACGTCCGGGCAGAGGAGCTTTTCGTGCCGGCCTACCGGACGCTTGACTGGGCCCTCCTGGGTGCGGCGGACAATCCGGGCAGCCGGATCCATCCGGACCCGATCATCCACACCCCCATGGCGACGCTTCTGAACCTGGTGGCGCCCGCCGCCGCCCTGGGAGCTGCCGAGCACGCCGTCGAAATGTTCCGTGAGCGGGTTCTGGTACGCAGGGTCAAGAACACGCTGGAGGACCGTCAGGCGGATTCCCCCCTCGCGCAGGCCCGGTTCTCGCACGCCTACGGGCTCGTTGCCACGGCCCGCCTGCAGTGGGAGGAAGCGATCCGGGTGGTCACTGCCTCGTATCAGCGACGGCCCATGACCATGACGGACCACGAGCGGGCAGCCTACCGCCTCTCGCTCGGCCTCAGCGGGACGGCGTCTGCCGAAGCGGTTCGCGTCATCATGGCGGGATCGGGCGGAAGCGCGCACCGACTTTCAAATCCGCTCCAGCGGATCCAGCGCGACGTCGACGTTCTGCTCAACCATCCGACGTTGACCCTGGACCCGATCCTTGAGCAGGCGGGCCGCGGCCTGCTGGGCCTCGGGATTACTGTTCCGTCGTTCTAGCTATTGAAGGTCGCCCCGCTACTGCCCCACGACGGGGAGCAGCTGACGGTTCCTGATCCGTGACTCGCCGAACTGGAGCGCCAGCGGTTCGACTTCCCACGACCTGCCGCTCCGCGCCCTCGGGCTGCCGACGGCAACGTGCGGTGTCCAGTGCGGAGACCGGAAGCCGAGGGCGCGGGAGCTGAGGATGAAGTCATCGACGTTGTCCACCAGCAGCCCGTCCAGCAGGTCATGGAGGGCCTGGACGAGTGAAACCTGGTAGTCGTGGACCCGCTCCGGGACGTCGACTTCAAGACAAGACACGCTGCCGCCGCCCAGCACGATCAGCCGTTCGGTGCTGCACGAAAAACCTTCCAGCACAGGCAGGCCGTGCAGCCAGGCAACCGTGCTGCGGGCGGCGGCCGACGCGCTGGTGATACCCCTGGTCCACTCCGAGACATCCTGGCAGAAGTCATCGAGCACTCCGAGGTGCAGCAGGGTCATGTGCAGTCCCCGCGGCCGGCGCAGGGCGCGGACATAGCGGCCGAGTCCCTCGTAGTCCGAGGGGCCGGAACCGACGCTGACCACCGGCGCCTCCACCGTGATGCGTGCAACCGGGTACATTCCGGCCCCCTCCTGACCGCGCTAACAGCTGGCTGTGAATGCCATTATCCGCCTGCCCGCCCGCCGACGGGCTCAGCCCGCCAGTGGGCGCAGGCCGTCGACCAGGGGAGTGGTGGGCCGCCCGGCCAGCCGTGCGAGATCTCCGGTGGTCAGGGCAAGTGCTCCCTGCCGGATATTGCCGTCCAGGGCTGCGAGGAATCCGGCCGTGGCAGGGTCAAGGCCGGCGGCCTCCAGGGCGCTGACGTGCTCTGCTGAACTCACGGGCAGGTAGCTGACGTTGCGCTCCAGGACCGTCGAGAACGCAGACGCCAGTTCCCCAAACGTCCAGGCGTAGTCGCCGGACAATTCATACACGCGGCCTTCGTGACCGGGCGTGGTCAGGACTGCGGCGATGGCTGCGGCGTAGTCCGCCCGGGTGGCGCTGGCAACGCGTCCCTCGCCTGCGCTGGCCAGCAGCGTGCCGGTCTCGCGGGCCGTGAGCAAGGCCGCGGCGTAGTTCTCCGTGTACCAGCCGTTGCGCAGGAAGGTGAACGGAAGGCCGCTGGCGCGGATGGCCTCCTCGGCCTTCGCGTGGTCAGGGGCCAGAACGAGCTCGTTGGTGTCAGCGGCCAGGACGCTGGTGTACAGAATGTGGGCAACCTTGGCCCGGACAGCCGCGCCGATGACGGTTTCGTGCTGGGTTGACCGGTTCTGGATATCGCTGCCGGAAATGAGAAGGAGGGTGTCGCCTTCGTCGAGGGCGGCGTCAACGGTGGCCGGATCGTCGTAATCCACTGTCGCTGTCCTGACGCCGTAAGCCGCCAGTTCCGCCAGCTGCTGAGCGGAACGCCCCGCGGCCACGATCTGCTCTACCGGTACGCCGCGTCCCAGCAATTCCCTGACGACAAGGCGCCCCAGCTGGCCGGTGGCTCCTGCAATGACAATGGACATGAGATTCTCCTTGATTACCTTGGTTACCGGACGCCCCATTCGGGCGCCCTCCGTTATGGGCAACCGCCCCCGAACGGGAACAATTCCGGCGCCGGATGATGCACTTTGAAGTGCAATAGGCACCTTCAGGTAAGTAATGGAAAGGGCAGGTCGAAGCTTTCACCTGACCTCGACTGAGTGGTCTCAACTTCCACTGTTGTCGCGATTGAGCGCACGACCCCTCACCGGGCAGTCTTCGGTCAGGCCTCTAACGCCACGATTTCCAACACGTGCGCATGGTTCTGCTGGAGAGTTGGTATCCCCACGGTTAGGCGCCTTTCGGCGACGTAAACCACCGAAACGGCGGTGCCCCGGGTGACGCGGACGCACGGGTCCCCCTCCACAACCACTTCCCAATGCGCGCCTGGAACAGTGTGCGTGAGAAGGTCACCATAGAACATGCCAATGGCGCGGACCAGCTTTGCCAGAGCAGCTCGGTCAGTGTGGCCATCCATGAGGTGGTCGACGGCGGCGAGGCCCTCTTTGGAGCGTGGGAGCTGTTTCCCGAGAGAACGGAAGAGAGCCAGTAGATCGTCGTAACCACCAACGTTGGTGGGAGGAATAGCTGGCTCGGCCGGTGGCGGTTTGTATTCGGCGTATCGGCGAGGAAGGCCTGCCGGAAGTTGTTGCAGAGGTTCGTCGGAGTCGCCGGGGTCCGTCATCTCGAAAGACTACGCTCGTGGTCATTGGATCGGGAACCTTTTCGGGTCCTGCGGACACTACAAGGCATGAGGCTAATGGGGGAAACCGACGAAGACCTGTGGCGTGACTGCATCACAGGCAACGCTGATGCCTTCGGGGCTCTGTTCGACAGGCACGCCGATGCGGTCTTCCGGTACTGCCTGTCCCGGTGCGGATCCTGGCATGATGCAGAGGAACTCGTCTCGATCACTTTTTTGGAGGCGTGGCGGCAGCGGGACAGGCTCAGGCCGGAGAAGGACACGGTCCTTCCGTGGCTGCTCGGGGTGGCCACGAACGCGAACCGCAACCGCGCCAGGGGATCCCGGCGGCACGCTGATTTCCTGGCCAGGCTGCCGCACTCCGATCCCCGGCACGGCCAACATGAAGCGGACCATGCGGAAGCGGTCGCCTCGCGGCTCGATGCTGAACGCGCCGTCCGCGAATTGCTTGACACGACCGCTGGACTGAACGACGGCGAACGGGACGTCGTTGTCCTGTGCCTGATGAACGGAATCGGCCAGGAAGAAGCCGCCAAGACCCTCGGCGTACGGACCGGGACCGTGAAATCGAGACTGCATCGCGCACGGGCCAAGCTGGCCGCCATGAACCGGGACCTAGTGCCCATCGAACAACTCGACACGACAATCGTTGAAGCGAGGCTCCCATGAACCTGTCTGAAGTGACCTACCCGGAAGACACGAAGAACCGCGTCCAGAACCTCCTCGTCCAGGAAGCGCGGCGGAAACCGAACCTGCTCCGCCGTCCCCGTCGAACGCAAGTATGGCTCGTAACAGCGGCCGCCGCCGCGGTCGCGGCACTGATTGCGGGAGACGTCGTCGGACTCGCCGGCTGGCGTGGTGGAGCAACCGCGCAGGCCGCAGAAGTCCTCAACAATGCGGCGGAGACGGCGATCATGACGGCTGATCCAGTCGTGAACCCGGGCCAGTATTTGAGGGTCAAAAGCACCAATGTCTGGAGCAGCGCCTCAACCGAGGCAGATGGTTCCACCTACGAGTGGCTGGACACGGAAAAACTCGATTTGTATATTCCGGCTGATCGCTCGGATGAGTGGGTCTGGCTACGCTCAGGACGAGTACCCACGACATTCTTTGACGCCAAGTCCAAGGAGTACGTCGAAAAGAACGGCTACCAGCCTTTTCCTGAGCTGCTGCGCGCACCCAACGGATCCTTCTATGGCGGCCCCGGCGGGTGGGTGCATACGGACATGTCCGCCCTTCCCCGCGATCCCTACCGGCTGCTGAACAGCATCTACAAACAAACTCTGGGGAAAGGCCAGTCCGTCGACGGCGAAGCGCTGGTGTTCATAGCTGACCTCCTCAGAACAGGTGTTGTGCCGGCCGACCTGCGGGCCGCACTCTATAAGGCCGCGGCCATGATCCCTGGCGTGACCATCACAGAAAAACAGGCAAATCTGGACGGCCGCACCGGCATAGCCATCGGACGAACCGAGGAGGGCCCGTCCAAGACGCGTCAGGAGATCATCATCGACGCTGCAACAGGGCTCCTGATCGGTGAACGGGCAATCCTTACTGAGCCTCAAGGATCCATACCGGCAGGAACGGCCATCGGCTGGACTGCCATCGAAACATCCGTCACCAACACGGCACCCTGAACCGCCTCAGCCAACTTCGCCCGTCGCATCGCTCTGTTGTGGCCCGCCCCTCTGCAACCCGACATCGTTGTGCGCACCGGGAGCGAGGACGGTCGATACTGGCAGGGGGTGGGGCATCGTCGCTAAAGGCGTTCCGGCCGCAACGGCCACGGACGCCAGCCGCCGGGCACTACACGCAGCCGGCCTTCCGCGTCCTGGAGGCGCACGGCGTCGACCGGAGCGGGTTCACCGCTCCCGCTTTCAGACCCGGAGCCGACCACCGCGTTCAGCGTGTACTCGCTCCATTTCCGGCTGCCCACCGGATAGCGTTCGCCGTAGCCGCCCGCCGCCACGGTGAGCACCAACATCTCCATCCGGTCAGCCGCGGTCCCGGCCGTTTCATCGCAGGCATCGCAGCCGCACACCGGAAACGGGAAGTCATGCAGCACACCGGCGTGGATCAGAACCCCCGGATATCCGGTGAACACAAACGTCAGCGGCGCTGCATCGGCCCTGCGCGGGGTGACCCTGACAGCCTGCAGCATCTCCCGGGCCTTCATGAGCACCTCCCCGGCGAGGACCGGATCCCTGTCGACGTCGACGTCGTAGACGGCAGACAGGTGATCGATGAGGGCCCACGCGACGGCGTGCAGGCCCGCGAAGCGCTCGGGATGGCTGTCGACGCTGTAAGACTCCGGGGCAGGACCCTCGGCGCCCCATTGCCGGCCGTAGGGGATCAGTGCACCGTCCGGTGAGTAATATGCCGTCGTCGGCAGAAGCGGCCGGACATAGGACGGCTGGCCTGCGGACGGCGGAACCGGCGGGGGTGGGACGGAAGGTGATTCCAGCTCTTCCCCAGCCCAGTCCGACAACGCCGACACGAGGCCGCGGACGGACTCGGCGTCGGCGCTTCGCAACGCCACGAGCAGGCGAGCGACGTCGAACTGCCTCTGCCGGTTGCCCACGAGGGGAGACCCGCTTTGGTACGCAGTCCACGGCGCATCCGGCCTGAGCCGCGCGATGGTGTTTCCGGCGAACACGGCTGCCGCGGCACTCATGGCGCTGTCGCTATCAATCTCGGCAGCCCATTGGTGCAGGAACCACATGAGCCTCGCAGGGTCCGCGGCGAGCTCGTCCGCCCCGACACCATGGTCGGCGCAGAACCCGATGAACGCGGAGTAACCTGCGACGTGCCTGACCTCAGTCGCACGGCCCGGCCCCTCCGCGTATAGGGCCCCGGCGCGTGAGACGGGTTCGGGCAAGTCGGTGGCCGAACCCTCGAACAAATCCTCTGCATGCCCCATAACGGGATCCTAGCCCCGGACCAGGCAACAAGGGTGCCTGCGGAGGCGTGCCTGAGGAAGCCGGTCTACCATTGGCTCCTCGACGTCGTTCCGGCTCCGCGACAGCTAAAGCCACAGCCACAGCCACAGGCGACAATCTGAATGGGGGGCAACCATGCCGTACGGGGTGAGCCGGCGAGTTTCGGCTTGCGTCGGGGCCGTTGCGACCATTGTGGCCGCTTCGTTGTCCGGTTGTGGTGTGTCCCCGGGGAACGGCGAACCGCCCTGCCTTCCGCCCGCATATTCGGTGACCCCGCCCAGTGCCAAAGCGGGCGACACGGTGACCGTCCAGGCGCCAGATGCTGACTGCAATCCCCGGTACGGCAAGGGCGCCCGCATCCAGGTCACCCTCACGGATGCTGCCGGTATGAAGGTTATCGAGACCACAGCCCCTATGACTGACGCCGGCGCCTTTACCTATACCTTTGTCGTCCCCTCGACTGCAGCAGCCGGAGCTGCTGCAGTCGAGGCTGTGCCTTACGGCGTCGATTGGTGTGACGATACCGGCAGGAACAACCGTGCCGATGGGACCGGGGCTACCCTCGAAAGGACGTCGTGTGCTGCACGAACCGAGCCGCTTAATATCGTCCGCTAACCACAGGAGAATGGTGCACCAATGACAGCCCGCGATACCCGTTCCGTCGGCGCCCCGTGCCGGGTGGACACTTTCCAGCCGGATCCCCGTGCCGCCATGGATTTTTACGGCCCGCTCTTCGGCTGGAGTTTCGACGATCCCGCGCCGATGCCGTCCGGGCTCGAGGGGCGACTACTTTACGGCGCGTCTCCGCGGGCAGCCGGTGGCCGGGATTGGCCAGGCGCCGCCGTTGTCCCGACCTTCGTGGAACACCCACGTCCGTGTCGAAGCCATCGGGCCAAGTCTCGTCCGCGCTGAGCAAGCCGGCGGCAGAGTCTTGGCCGGACCTTTTGGCGTCGGCTCGGAAGGCGCCCTTGCCGTGGTGGCCGATGCCACCGGGGTGCCATTTTTCCTGTCGGAGCCTGGCCGGGGCGACGATGCCGTGCTGGCCGATGTACCGGACTCATGGGCGATGAGTTCGCTGCACACGACGGATATCGACGCAGCGGCGTCGTTCTACGGCACCATGTTTGGCTGGGAACTCGATTCCGTGCCGGACGCCGGCTTCGCGCTCTGGCGCCTCTCGGGTGAAATCGTCGCCGTCGTGTCGGCGACGGACGGCGTTGCAGTCCCTCCGCACTGGAGCGTCAATTTCGCTGTCCGCGACGCGGACGCCCTGGCAGAGCACGCCGTTACCCTGGGCGGCACCATCGTTCTGGCACCGATGAACACGCCGGGTTTTCGCAACGCCGTGATCGGCGACCCGCAAGGCGCGTTCATTGCGGTCAGCGCACCGGCAGGCTGACACTTCCTGTTTGTCGATTGGAACAATCTCGACCGGGACAGTGGGCACAATGGAGGCGTGACTTCTCCGCTCCTCCCGCCAGCCGCCGGACCCAACCCGCCCTTCGCTTTGGACGCTATTGGCGCGGGACTGGCCTTTGCCGCGTCGCTCTGGGAGCTGGCTGACGCCCTGCGTTCCGGAGGGCCGGGCGGGACTGCCGTGGTCCAGGCACCTCCCGGAACGGGCAAGACAACCCTCGTTCCGCCGTTGCTCGCCAACATCGCATCCGCCGGGTCCGATACCGCAACGTTTACCGCCGGACGGAAAGGCCGCAGCCCGCGCGTCGTCGTGACCCAGCCGCGCCGTGTCGCGGCGCGGTCCGCGGCACGACGATTGGCTGCCCTGGAGGGCAGCCGGCTCGGAGACCGCATCGGCTACACGGTCCGCGGCGAACGCATCTGCGGCGCGGGCACCATGATCGAGTTCGTCACGCCCGGCATCCTGCTGCAGCGGCTGCTCTCAGACCCGGGACTGGAGACTGTGGAGGCCGTGATCCTTGACGAAGTGCACGAGCGCGGTCTGGAGACCGACCTGCTCCTCGGCATGCTCGCCGAGGTCCGCGAGCTGCGCGGCGACCTCATGCTGGTGGCCATGTCCGCCACACTGGATGCACCGCGCTTCGCCGCCCTTCTCGGGGCGGGCAACGGGGGGAACGACGACGGCGGCGGCCCGGCGCGCGTCGTCGACTGTCCTTCCGCGCTGTTCCCCCTGGAAACCCGGTGGGCACCGGCCGGCGTCGCGCGGCTGGACACCCGAGGCGTGACCCGCGCGTTCCTGGACCATGTGGCGGACACCGCTGCGGCAGCACATGCCGAAGCCCTCGCGGAGGACGCGGACGTGGACGCCCTGGTTTTTGTGCCCGGCGCGTGGGAAGTGTCGCACGTCGCGGCCCGCCTCCGCAGCCGGGCGGATGCAGAGGTGCTGGAACTGCACGGCCAGGCAAGCCCGGCGGAACAGGACCGTGCAGTGTCGGGGCGGGAACCCGGCGGCCGTGCAAGGATCATCGTCTCCACCGCACTGGCCGAATCCTCCCTGACCGTCCCGGGAGTCCGGCTCGTCGTTGACTCCGGCCTGTCCCGCGAGTCTCGGCGCGACACGAACCGCGGCATGTCCGGCCTGGTGACTGTGTCCTGCTCCCGCGCCTCCGCCGTGCAGCGCGCCGGACGCGCGGCACGCCAGGGCCCCGGCCGGGTGGTCCGGTGCTATGACGAGAAGACCTTCGGGGCAGCCCCGGCCCACCAGATCCCGGAAATCGCGGTGGCTGACCTGACCGGAGCGGCTCTGGTCCTGGCCTGCTGGGGATCACCCGGCGGACGGGGCCTGGCCCTGCCTGACGCCCCGCCTGCGGCGGCAATGGCGGAGGCGGTTGAGGTCCTCCGCGAGCTGGGTGCCGTGGGTCCGGACGGCCTCGCCACCGAGCTGGGCAAGACCCTGGCACGGGTTCCCGCCGACCCGCGCCTGGCCCGCGCCCTGCTCGACGGCGCCGCAACCGTCGGCCACCGCGCCGCGGCGGAGACCGTCGCCGTCGTGGCCGGTGACCAGCGTGCCCCGGGCGCTGACCTGACCCGGCTGCTGGCCATGCTGCGTTCGGGCAACGATCCGGCGGCCCGGCGCTGGAAGGAGGACGTCCGGCGGATGGAAACGATCGTCCGCAACGAACGTGCCGCCGTCGGCAAATCCCAAGCCATTCCTCCGGTGCCCGCCGAGGAGGCCGTCGGGTTCGTCGTCGGCCTCGCTTTCCCGGACCGCGTGGCGCACCGCGTCCCGGGTGCGGGGGAACGGTACCTGCTCTCGTCCGGCACCCGGGCCGGCCTTCCGGCAGGCAGCCCGCTGTCAGGCCATGAATGGCTGGCGGTCGCTGAGGTTTCACGTGCGGAAGGCCGCGATGCCGCGGGTACCGGCGCCGTCATCCGTTCTGCCGCGCCGCTGTCGGCTGACACGGCGGAGGCCGCGGCCCGGCACCTGATGAGTGAAACCGTGGAAGCTGGATTCGACCAGGGGCGGATCAAGGCCCGGCGCGAACGCCGGTTGGGTGCAATCCTGCTTTCCTCGACGCCGGTGCGGCCGTCAGCCGCAGAAGGACGCGCAGCAGTGGCCCGGGCGCTGGCGAAGGAAGGGCTGGGAACCATCGGATGGTCGACGGCGGCGGACACCTTGCGCCGCCGTCTCGCGCTGCTGCACCGGGAACTGGGCGGACCCTGGCCGGACGTTTCCGAGGAAGCGCTGTTGGCCCGCCTTGACGACTGGCTGGCGCCCGAACTTGAGGCGCTTGCCGGCGGGAAGGCCACGGCCGGCATCGACCTCACCGATCCACTGCGGCGGCTCCTGCCTTGGCCCGATGCCGCCCGGCTGGGAGAACTGGCGCCGGAGACGCTGGAGGTGCCGAGCGGCTCGCGCGTCAGGATCGATTATCCGGACGCCGAGCACGACGACGGCAGGCCGGTGGTGGCGGTCAAGCTCCAGGAATGCTTCGGCTGGGCGGAAACACCGCGGCTGGCTGGCGGACGGGTCCCGGTGCTGTTCCACCTACTGTCACCGGCGCGGCGGCCGCTCGCGGTAACGGATGACCTCGCGTCGTTCTGGTCCGGGCCGTACGCGCAGGTGCGGGCCGAGATGCGCGGCCGCTACCCCAAGCATCCGTGGCCGGAGGATCCGTGGACGGCGCCGGCCACCGCCCGGACCAAGAGCAGGATGTAGCGCTGCCGCCGGCAGTGCGGGCTCATTCGCCGGTGATGCGTATCCCGGCCACAGCCCCGGTCCAGGGGCCGCCGGGGTCCTGACGCGTCAGATGGACTCCGACGTATCCGGGCTGCAGTTCCACGACCTGTGACACCACGCCTGAGCAGTCCAGAACGAGCGCCGGCAGACCCGTCCCCGTCAGGGGATCCTGGGAAAGTGAAATCTGGACCTCGTCGATGCCCACGCAAGCCGCCGCGACCGTGTGCGTACCGGCGGCGTCCTCGTAGGCACACCCGGCCAACGACACGGTGAGCACAGCCCGCACTGCAGTACTGCGGCACGGCCCCGTTCCCCCACGACGTGACATGGGCCGAGTCTACGGTCCGTTCGCTCAATGGCAAGTCAGACCTGCCCTGGTTGCGCAATTTCCTGCGCCGCGACAAAAGGGCCAAGACGCCGTCCCGAGCGGTATGTCAAAAACCTTGACCGGCGATACTTACCGATATATCGTTAAGTATCGCCGATGGTCGGCGACAGCAAATGGCGTAAGGAGGATGCCCTCATGAGAGGCATTCACGACAAATTTTCAGACAACGGCCCGGAACGTGGACGTTTCGAGCGCGGCCGCAGCCGCCGGGGACCCCACGGGCACGGCGGCGGTTTCGGGAAGGGCTTCGGCGCGGGTTTCGGCGCTGGCTTTGGGCCGGGCTTCGGGCCCGGTTTTGGACCGGGCGGCCCGCGCCGAGCGAACAGGGGCGATGTCCGCGCCGCCATACTTTCGCTCTTGGCCGAAGCACCGTCCAACGGGTACGGCCTGATCAAGACGATCGCGGAGAAGACGTCCGGCGCCTGGCGTCCGAGTCCGGGTTCCGTGTACCCGACGCTGCAGCAGCTCGTCGACGAAGAGCTCATCACGCCTGTCGGTGAGGGCCGGCGCACCGAATTCACACTCACCGATGCCGGCACCGCATATGTAGCCGAGCATGCCGAGGAGCTGGGGAACGCGTGGAACACCGATCCCGAGGGAACCGGGCCCGCCTTTCATCAGAGCGTCGGCAAACTCATGGGCGTCATCCACCAGTTCCGGGTCGCGGCCACCGACGAACAGCGTCTGGCCGCCGTCGAAAAGATTGATGAAGCCCGCCGGGCGCTGTACCTGATCCTTGCGGAGTGAACCCGTCCAGGACATGAGGGGCCATGTGAGGTAACTGATACACACCGGAAACCTTGCGTCGTTGCGGCGAAACATTGCACGGTTAGGCTCAGTCCTACCTGGACACAGCGGTCCACGCAGCGAACGGAAGGACACACCATGATGACTCTTTTGAGCACTTTGACACTCTCCCTTCATTCCGGCTGGAAGGATAAAGATCCGCATGCCGGCGGGGCAGGTTCCATGGGCGCTTTCCCGAGCGGACAGCTTTCATCCACCCCCTGGGAAGGGTGGTGGCACGACGAACCGTAGCCCCTGCAGGCCAGGGCCAGCATCTCCCTCTTGAAGTTCAGCCGCTTCAGGGTGTCGAATCGTCTTACAGAGGCCGCATGGCGGCTCACGACTAAGACGCCTGGAGTTGCTCATGTCGGTAAAAGGCTCAAATGGCCGGGCCAAGAGCCCGGCCCGCGGCACCTCTGATTCCCGGCGGGCGGACGCCTCCGCCGGGGCTCCCGCCGATTCGCCGGAGAGAGTCCGCAACGTCGTCCTCGTGGGCCACTCCGGTGCGGGCAAGACGATGCTGGTGGAAGCGCTGCTGGCAGCGACCGGCGTCATCTCACGGATGGGATCGATCACGGACGGGAACACCGTCAGCGACGCCGAGCCCTCCGAGGTGCACCAACAGCGGTCCGTGGTGCTTTCCGTTGCCCCGCTGGTGGTGGACGGCGTCAAGGTCAACCTCCTCGACACGCCGGGCTACGGTGATTTCACCGGCGAACTCCGCGCAGGACTTCGGGGAGCGGACGCGGCTTTGTTCGTGGTCTCGGCCATCGACGGCATCGACGCTGCCACCACGGCACTCTGGGCCGAGTGCGACCAGGTCGGGATGCCGCGGGCAGTTGTGATCAGCCGGCTGGATCATCCCCGCGCGAACTTCGAGGCCACGGTTGCCGCATGCCAGCGCTCGTTCGGCGACTCCGTGGTGCCGGCCTACCTCCCTGTGCGTACCGGTGAGGCAACCACCGGGCTCCTGGCACTCCTCTCGCAGACAGTGTCGGACTATTCCGCCGGCTCCCCGACTCCGCAGGTCCGTCAAGCCGGCACGGAAGAGCTCACTGCGGCCGAAGGCGCCCGCGGCACCCTCATCGAGGGAATCATCTCGGAGAGCGAGGATGAGACCCTCATGGACCGCTACCTCGGCGGTGAGGAGATCGACGTCGGCTCGCTCGTCAGCGACCTGGAGACCGCCGTCGCCGGGGGAACATTCTTTCCGGTGCTGGCAACGTCCGCCGAAACTGGCCTGGGCCTGGCGGAACTGCTGGAAATGCTGACCCGGGCGTTCCCTTCCCCGCTGGAACGCAGCCTGCCGCAGGTAACCGGCCTTGCCGGCGAACCGGCTGCACCACTGGAGTGCGATCCCGCAGGACCCCTGGCAGGCGAGGTGGTGCGGACCACCATGGATCCGTTCCTGGGCCGCGTCTGCCTGGTGCGGGTCTTCTCCGGCACGCTGCGGGAGGATTCCGCGGTACACGTCAGTGGCCGGGGGCTGGCCGAGCGGGGCCACGAGGACCATGACAGCGACGAGCGCCTCACCCACCTCTACTCCCCGGTGGGGTCCAGCCTCCGGCCGGTGCCATATTGCGTGGCGGGGGATATCTGCGCGATCGCCAAGCTGGCGAATGCCGAGACCGGCGACACCGTATCCGCCAAGGAGGCGCCGCTTCTCGTTGTTTCGTGGGACATGCCGGAGCCGCTGATGCCCGTGGCGGTGGAAGCAGCAACCCGCAGCGACGAGGACGCCCTCGCCAAGAGCCTGGGAAAGGTGGCCGCCGGAGACCCCACGCTGCGGGTGGAACGGAACCCCGAAACCCATCAGCTGATCCTCTGGTGCATGGGTGAAGCCCACGGCGAAGTGGTGCTGGACAGACTGCGCGAGCAAGGGGTCAAGCTGCAGACCGTCGACGTGATTACGCCGTTGCGGGAAACGTTCGCGGCGCCGGCCTCGGGCCATGGACGCCACGTCAAACAGTCCGGCGGCCACGGCCAGTACGCCATCTGCGACATCGATGTGGAGCCCCTCGACCGGGGCGCGGGCTTCGAGTTCGTCGACAAGACCGTAGGCGGGGTCATTCCGGGGCAATACATAGGTTCCGTGGAGAAGGGCGTCCGGGCCCAGATGCAGAAAGGCGTGTCAGCAGGATTCCCGGTGGTGGACATCCGGGTGACGCTGACCGGCGGCAAGGCACACAGCGTCGACTCCTCGGACGCGGCGTTCCAGGCAGCGGGGGCGCTGGCGTTGCGGGAGGCAGCGGCTGCGGGGCGGATCCAACTCCTCGAACCCGTCCTGGCCGTGACCATCAGTGTCGCTGACGACTACGTGGGGGCGGTCATGAGCGACCTCTCGTCCCGCCGCGGCCGGCTGACCGGAACCGTCTCGGCCGACGGCAGCGGTACCGAGATCAGCGCTGAGATACCGGAGCAGGAACTGCTGCGCTACGCGGTGGAACTGCGGGCACTAACTGCCGGCACCGGCCGTTTCCGGCGCACGTACCTTCGCCACGAGCCCGTACCCCCGAACATGGCCCACACAGCACCGAGGCAGTGAGTTTCCAGCTTTAGGAGCTGTGTGATCTCAGGTAGGCCGCCACCGGGGCTGCCACGGAGGCGCCGATCTCCCCGGCATCGCGCTTCTTGCCCGCAACCGCAAAGGAGTGGTCGCCGCCGTCGTACCACTTGAGGGTGGCCGTGGGTCCGATCCGGGCAACTACACCTTCCAGGAGTTCCGGAGTGGCAAACGTGTCACGCGTTCCCTGCATGAACAGCATCGGAAGGGTGAGGCCGTAGAGGTGCTCATCGCGCAGTTTCTCCGGCTTCCCCGGAGGATGCAGCGGATAGCCGAGGTAGACCAGCCCGGCTGCCGGCATTCCCTCGGCGACAGCCATGGACGCCATCCGTCCGCCGAACGATTTGCCGGCCGCCCACACCGGACCGGCGTCGGAGTGTGCAGCGGCCCTCGCGCCGGCCTCTTCCATGGCGGCCCGCCAGGTGGCGATTGCGAGGGGCGGCCGGTCCGGGAACTTCCGCCCGGCTTCGCGGTAGGGGAAGTTGAAGCGCAAGGTGGCCACGCCGTCGTCGTTCAACGCATTGGTAAACCCGGCCATGAAGGGGTGCTCCATCCCGGCGCCGGCCCCGTGCGCGAGGACAAGCGTGGCGAACGGGTTGTCCGGCCGGGCGTAGAGCCCGGAGACCTGGAGATCGCCGACGCTGATGGTTAAGGGGGACTCGGATACGGGCATGAGTCCATGATGCCGGAATTACCTGCGCAGCCGGCACACGGAATCGCGAAGGTACCCGCTAACCCGTGCCCGGAGCGTGGTCCAATGAACGGGCTCAGCCCAGGGCCGGGGTGACCCGCAGCCAGATGAACTCCTGCGGCCGGAGAGTGATTCCGTCGCTTAAGGCGACCGGGCTGCCCGTGACGATGTCCACTGCCCCGGCCGCGAACCCGGAGAGTGTCTGCGCCGTGATGCTCTGGTGTGAGTCGCTGAAGTTGGCGAGTGCCAGGACGAGGGATCCTTCGCCTGGCCTCTGGTAGCCCAGGACACCCCGGTTGTTGGTAGTGAAAGGAACCAGCCGCGTTCCGGCAAATTCGGGAGTAGCGGCCCGCACGGAGAGCAGGGTGCGGAGCCCTTCGAACACTGCGCCCTCGGGCGTCGTCCGGTCGTGGCGCTTCGCGTACCTCTCGCCAGGGTAGTGGGGACGGTGCACCCACCTGCTGTCCGTGCCGTGGCCCTCTTCGAGGGCGTAGCCGTAGTCATTGAGCTGCCCCACTTCATCGCCAAGGTACAGCAGGGGGATCCCGCCGGTGCTGAAGGCCACCGAGTGGGCGAGCAGGATCCGGTCAACCGCCTGGCCGGTGCCGTCCTCCAGCCCGCAGAGCGACGCCGTCGTGCCGGAGATGCGGCAGTCACCGGTCCGAGGGTTGTCCTGGAAGGGAACGCCGCGGGCGAAGCTGCCCGGGAAGCGGTTCACGTAGAAGGAATTCAGGAAGCGGCGGTGGTCGAAGCCGTTGATGCCCAGCTCCGCGGCGTCCTCGTCCGCGAACGTCCAGCCGATGTCGTCGTGGCTCCGGACGTAGTTGACCCAGGACGTCCCGGCCGGGATGTTGTGCCGGCGCTCCAGCGCCTGCGCCAGCAGCGACACGTCGCGGGTGGCCATCGCCTCCCAGATCAGGGCCATCTGCAGGGGGTTGTAGGAAAGCTGGCACTCGGCGGGGTCGATGTACAGCGCCACTTCGTCGGGGTGGACGATCGCCTCGGATTTGAACAGCAGCGATGGCGCGGCGAGACGGCAGACGGCGTTGAAGGCCTGCAGCAGGGTGTGGGCCTCCGGCAGGTTTTCGCACGGGGTGCCGAGCCGCTTCCAGATGAAGGCCACAGCGTCCATCCGCAGGATGTCCACCCCCTGGTTGGCGAGGAAGAGCATCTCGCCGGCCATGGCCCGGAAGACATCCGGGTTGGAGTAGTTCAGGTCCCACTGGAACGTGTGGAACGTGGCCCACACCCAACGGCCGTCCGGCATTTCGATGAAGGAGCCGGGGTGGTCATCCGGGAAGATCTCGCGCACGTTCTGTTCGAAGGCGTCCGGCATGGTGCGGTCCGGGTAGATCCAGTAATAGTCGCTGAACTCCGGGTCACCCGCGGCCGCGCGCCGGGCCCACTCGTGTTCATCAGAGGTGTGGTTGAAAATGAAGTCAACCACCAAGCTGATGCCGTTGGCCCGCAGCTCGGCGGCGAGGTCCCGCAGCTGTTCCATGGTCCCGAGCTTCGGGTTGACGTCACGGTAACTGGAGACGGCATAACCGCCGTCGGAATGCGGTTCCGGCGCCAGGAACAGGGGCATCAGGTGCAGGTAGGTGAGGCCGAGCTCCTTGAAGTAGGGGATCCGGGCACGGACTCCGTCGAGGTCCTCGGCATAGCGGTCAACGTAGCAGACCCCGCCGAGCATGTTGTTCGACAGGAACCATCCACTGTTGCGCTCCCGTTCGGCGTCCAGTGCCTTGAGCTCAGCCGGGCGGTCGTTCCAGGAACGGGCCGTCTGAAGCACGAGTGCCGTCAGCTGCTCCTGGAAGTCCGGTCTGCTGCCGTACAGGGCATGGAAGAGCCGGTACAGGTCCGGGAAATGCCGGTCGAAACGGTGGCGGACGTCGGAGCTGTCCTGACCTTCCGGCATGAGGTCCGCCTGTGCGCCCAGGGCGCTCAGTGCGTGCTGCCACAATGCCTGGTCCACACCAGCGGCTTCAACCATGGAACGGGTCTCCTTCGACGATTTTCGCGGGCACCCGCGGGGGCAACCGGCCAGTTCACATCCTGACAGACCCGCAGGCGCGTGCCCAGTGAACGGGCCCAAGTTTCTTCGATTCGGACCCCAGCTACTGACGGAGTGGAGCGGGCGGGGTAGGTTGTCACCATGGCGAGCGAATCCACCACCCTCACCGTTGACGGGCCGAACGGTCCCCGCGACATGCGGATCTCGAGTCCCGGCCGTGTCCTTTGGCCCGACCTGGGCCTGACCAAGCTGGACCTTGCACGCTACCTGGCGGACGTGGGAGACGCCTTCATCGCGGCGAACGGCGGCCGGCCCGTGGCGCTGCAGCGGTTTTCGGACAATGTGGACGGCGAGCAGTTCTTCTCCAAGAACCCGCCGAAGGGCACACCGGACTTCATCCGGTCGGTGAAGGTGGTCTTCCCGAGTGCGCGCTCGCATCCCATGCTGGTCCTGGACGAACCGGCCGCCGCCGTCTGGGCCGCCCAGATGAACACCGTGGTGTTCCACCCCTGGCCGTCGCGTGCCGACAACACTGACAACCCCGACCAGTTGCGGATCGACCTGGACCCCCAGCCGGGCACCGACTTCGACGACGCCATCCCCGCAGCCCTGGAGCTGAAGGACGTGCTCGCAGAAGCCGGACTCATCACGTTCATCAAAACCTCGGGGAACCGCGGACTGCACGTCTACGCCCCGGTGGAGCCGACACGTGAGTTCCTGGACGTCCGCCACGCCGTCATCGCTGCCGCCCGTGAACTGGAGCGGCGGATGCCGGACAAGGTCACCACGGCGTGGTGGAAGGAAGAACGCGGCAACCGCGTGTTCGTGGACTTCAACCAGGCGAACCGCGACCGCACCATCGCCGGCGCCTACAGTCCCCGTGCGCTGGGCCACGCCCCCGTGTCGTGCCCGATCAGCTGGGACGAACTGGGCGGCGCCGA
Source organism: Arthrobacter sp. Leaf337 (assembly GCF_001423745.1). Taxonomy (GTDB): domain Bacteria; phylum Actinomycetota; class Actinomycetes; order Actinomycetales; family Micrococcaceae; genus Arthrobacter. The sequence continues at coordinate 189,462 of NZ_LMPC01000029.1, read as the reverse complement.
CCCCAAGAACTTCACCATCCTCACCGTCCCGGACCGGCTAAAGACCGTCGGAGACCCATGGGCGGACATGAAGGATAAACCCGGGAAGATCGACGTGCTGCTCGAGTGGTGGGAACGCGACGTCGGCGCCGGGCTGGGGGAGCTTCCGTTCCCTCCGGACTATCCCAAGATGCCCGGCGAACCTCCGCGGGTCCAGCCCAGCAGGGCTCGCAAGAAGGACTAAACCCAGCCGGGCCGCGGCGCCTGTCGGGCGGCAAGGCGGCTATTCGAACCGGGACGGGTCACCCATGCCCCGCCGCACCACTTCCGCCGATCCGCCGGAGAAGTCGATGACGGTCGTCGGCTCCGCACCGCAGTCGCCGGAATCAACCACCGCGTCCACCACGTGATCCAGCCGCTCCTTGATCTCCCAACCCTGGGTGAGCGGTTCCTCCTCGTCGGGCAGCAGCAGCGTGCTGGAGAGCAGCGGCTCGCCCAGCTCGGCCAGCAGCGCCTGGACCACAGCGTTGTCCGGGATGCGGACGCCCACGGTCTTCTTCTTCGGGTGCAGCAGGCGCTTGGGCACTTCCTTCGTGGCGGGAAGGATGAACGTGTAGCTGCCCGGCGTGACTGCCTTGATGCTGCGGAACACATCGTTATCGATCTGGACAAACTGGCCCAGCTGGGCAAAATCCTTGCAGACCAGGGTGAAGTGGTGCTTGCTGTCGAGCTGCCGGATGGAACGGATCCGGTCCAGGGCGTCGCGGTTTCCCAGCTGTGCACCAAGGGCGTAACAGGAGTCGGTGGGGTAGGCGATCAGTCCGCCGTTCCTCACCAGCTCCACTATTTGTCCGATCGCGCGGGGCTGGGGATCGTCGGGGTGCACGTCAAAGTATCTGGCCATGCCCTGAGCTTATGGCCCGGCGTTGATTTCTGCACGGAGGGCCGCGCCGCTGCATGGTCAGCGGGCGTGGGGCATACGGCTTCGTCGTCGATCAACCGCCCGCCGCCTCGTCATGATGGATCCGTTCCGCACGGGAGCCCAACGGCTCGCCGCTGCCGCCCCATTGCAGGGCGATGATCTCGGCCCCGATCGATACCGCAGTTTCTTCGGGAGTGCGTGCCCCCAGGTCCAGGCCGACGGGGCTGTGCAGTTTCAATAGTTGCTCGTTGCTCAATCCCGCAGCGCGAAGCCTCTCCATCCGATCGTTGTGGGTGCGCCGTGAGCCCATCGCCCCGATATAAGCGACCGGAGGACCGCGAAGGGCCGCTTCAAGGACCGGGACATCGAACTTGGGGTCGTGGGTCAGGACACAAATCACGGTCCGCTCGTCGAGGAGCCCCCGGGCGAGCTGCTCGGAGAGATAATGGTGCGGCCACGCACGGACCACCTCCGCGGCGTCGGGAAATCTCGCCTGGGTGGCAAAGACGGCGCGGGCGTCACAAACGGTGACCTGATAGCCCAGGAAGGTGCCCAGCCGTGCCAGGGCCGCGGCGAAGTCGATGGCCCCGAAGACGAGCATCCGCGGCCGCGGCGCGTAGCTGGCGAAGAACACGGACATGCCGCTATCGAGGCGCTCGCCGTCAGGACCGTACGTCAGCACCGAATTACGGCCGGCCGCCAGCAGGCCCTGGGTGTCGTCGCCGACGGCCTGATCGGCCCGCTCCGAGCCGAGCCCGCCTTCGAACCCGTCCGGCCGGACCACGAGGTGGCGACCCAGCCAGCCGGGATCCGGGTGCTCTATCACGGTGGCAACTCCCACCGGGCGGGATGCCTCGATGTCCTCACGGACCCGGCCCAGCCCCGCGAACGACTCCTGCGAAATTGGCTCGACAAACACCTCAATCGTGCCGCCACAGGTCAGTCCGACGGCGAAGGCGTCGTCGTCGCTGACGCCGTAGCTCACCAGCACCGGGCGGTGGTCTGCCTGTACCTGTGTGGCGAGCTCATAAACGGCACCCTCAACACAGCCGCCCGAGACCGAGCCGAAGACTTCGCCGGCGGCCGTGACCAGCATGGAAGCCCCAGGGGGCCTGGGTGCTGAACGGAAGGTCCGCACCACGGTGGCCAACCCTGCGGTGCCACCCTGCTGCCAGCCCGGCATCATGGCGGCGAGTACGTCACGCATCTTTCCCTGACCTCCAATGCCGGCTCAGGGCCGGCCCGAGCGCAGCCCGGCACGGCGGCCCAGGCGATAGGCACAAAACGCGACGGCGGCCAACAGCCCTACGAGCTTGCCGGGGTTGCTGAGCTGATCGGTGAGCATTCCCTTGGCCAGCGAAAGGGCGTCCAGGCTGTTGTCTGTTAACGAAGCTGGCACCGGCGCGGGCGGAGGTGGAGACGCCGGTGCAGACGGCGGTGCAGACGGCGGCAATGGTGCGGATGCCGCGGGGACAGGTGACACGGGAAGAGGCGCCGGCGCCTCCTGCCCGGCACCGCGCGGTGGTTCGCTGGAATGCTCCGCGAGCAGTGCCTGCAGGTTGGCGGCGAACAGCGCCATCATCTGCTCGGTGACGCCGCCGATGACGCTCTTCCCCATGGCGGCGGCCTTTCCGGACAGGGCCAGGTCGGCGCTGACCGTACCCCGGGTAGAACCTTGCGCCTCGGCCAGATGCAGGGTGACGGTGGCTTCGGCGGTACCTTGGCCGCGGGTTTCCTGCGCCCGGCCCTGGAAGACAGCGCGGTGTTCGTCAGCGTTCCGTTCGAGGACGGACATCTGGCCCTTGTACTGCATCGAAACCGGTCCGAGTTTCACCTTCATCCCGATCTGGTAGGCGTCGTCGGACAGCTTGTTCAGGATCTGGGCCCCCGGAACGCATCCGGCCACGCGCTCAAAGTCCATGAGAGTGTCCCAGACGTCGTTGATGGGAGCGACTACGGAGAATGCGCTATCTATTTGCATTAGCTGGTGCCCTGCCTCTCTTGTGTTGTCCTGCGTCCGTCCCGGACCGCGGTTGCCACTTCCGCGAGGGCCGCATAGCTGTGCCCGCTGACAAAGGCGTCGCAGTAGGGGAGCGCCGCTGCCATCCCGCCCACCAGCGGCTGGTAGTTCGCGTCCGCCTTCCGCGGGTTGACCCAGACAATCCGGTAGGCGAGCCGCTTCAGGCGTTCCATTTGCGCGGCCACGAGCTCCGGATCATCCTGGGCCCAGCCATCGGAGAGCACAACCACCACCGCACCCCTGGCCAGGCCGCGGCGGCCGTGCGCATCGATGAACCTGCGCAGGCTCTCCGCGATCTGTGTCCCTCCCGCCCAATCCGGCGCGCTCGCTGCGGCCCGGGCCAGTGCCTGGTCAGGGTTCCGGACTGCCAGCTGCCGCGTCAGCCGGGTCAGGCGCGTCGAGAACACGAACGCCTCCGCCCGGGCGCCTGTCACCGCCCCCTGCAGTAATGACAGGAAAACCCTCGTGTAGGGCTCCATGGACGCCGAAACATCGCACAGCAGGACCAGCTGCCGCTGACGGGGACTGCGGTGGGCGTAGAAGAGCCTTGTGGCATCGGTTCCCGCGCGCCGGGCGGCACGGACGGTGCCCCGGATGTCCAGGCGTGCAGAGCTGTGCGACGACTTGCGGGTCCGGCGGCTCAGGCGCACCGGCGTGGAGAAGGCAATCTCGCGGACGAGCTGGCGTACCCGGGCCACTTCCTCGGCGGAGAGCTCGGCAAAGGACGTTTCGTGCAGCCTTTCCTCCGTCGATGCCATGGCCAGGATGGCGGCGCGCTCAGCACCGGCTTCCTCCTCGGGGCGTTCCCTGCCGGGAAACAGCGCGGGCGGCGAAGCTTTGGGGAGAGAATTCGGAGCATTCGTCAGCCCTGACGGCGGGGACGGCCGGAGGCGGGCCCCGGAGCCGATGGCCGGCGGTGCTTTGGCGGGGCCCCTGCTGTCCGCCGGGTCAATCAGGGCGTCAAACACAGCGGCAAAGACGGCGTCGAAAACGGATATCTGCTCCCGGGAGGACACCAGGACCACGCGGCACGTCCAGTAAAGCGGTTCGCGGGCAAAGGGCGGGATCAGGCGGAGTGCTTCGGCCAGCCGAACGGCGCGGTCCGGGGAAGCCGACAGGCCGGCACGGCGCAGCGCCGTGACAAGCCCGGCGGCCAAGGAAGCGGCCTCCACTCCAGGCGGGATGATGGCGGCGCTGAAATCAGCCATGGCCGTCCCCGACCAGCCAGGCCGCGCCACGGGCTCCCACGAGCTCCAGGTCGTCCCGGTTCTTGACAATCGAGCCCCAGGTCTTCTCCACGGTGGGCGCATCGAGGTGCGTGATGCCGAGCACGGACAAAGCGGAGACCCAGTCGATGGCTTCAGCGATCCCGGGCGGCTTGGCCATGTCCAGTGACCGCATCTTCGTGATGGCCGACGCTGCCTCCTGCGCCAGGGGACCGGCGCTTCCGGGGACCCGGCGCCGCACGATCTCGGCAATCCGTGCGGGTGCGGGATAGTCGATCCAGTGGTACAGGCAGCGGCGCGTGAGTGCGTCGTGCAGGTCCCTCGTCCGGTTGGACGTCAGGACCACAACGGGCGGATGCGTGGCCCGAATGGTGCCCAGCTCCGGGATGGTCACCGCGGCCTCTGCCAGCAATTCGAACGTGAACGCCTCGAATTCGGCGTCAGCCCTGTCGATCTCGTCCAGCAGCAGCACGGCCGGGCGCGGTCCGGGATGCTCGATCGCCTGGAGCAGGGGCCGGCGCAGCAGGTACTGCGGCCCGAAAAGGTCCGATTCGTTCAGGGCTGCATCGCGGACCTCAGCCAACCGGATGCCCAGCAGCTGGCGCTGGTGGTTCCATTCATAGAGCGCTTCCCCGGCATCGATCCCCTCGTAGCACTGCAGCCGGAACAGGGGAGTGTCGAGCACGCGGGCCAGTGCCTTCGCAGCCTCCGTCTTGCCCACCCCCGCCTCGCCTTCCAGCAGGATCGGCTGCGGCAGGCGCACAGCCAGGAACAGTGCCGTGGCCAGTCCGACGTCGGCGAGGTAGTCGCCGTCGTCGAGCGCAGCAATCAGCGAGGGAACGTCCGGAACCAGCTGCTGCACGTCCCTCTCCGCACCGCTGCGCGCTGCGTTGCTCATGGTGCCCCCCGAAGCGTGTCGAGCACGCGTTCGTAATCGTCATCGGTGTTGATGTCCAGGGGAATGGTTCCGGGCACAGCCACCTCGGTGACCTCCGACGCGCGCTCCTCGAGGAGCTTCCACACCGCCTTGTCGCCGTGCAGGCCGGCGAGCGCAGGCAGCACGGACCGTGCGAAGGCAAAGGGATGGCCGATTCCGTCGTCGTACCGGCAGACCGCGATGTCGGCCTGCCCGCGTCCCGCCAGCAGCCGGTCCACGTTCCGGGCCATGACCCCCGGCTGGTCCCCGAGCAACAAAACCACCACATCCGTGTCGGGATGAAGCCACTGCAGGGCGGCGGCTATCGACGATCCACAACCGGTGCCGAAGTCCGGGTTGACGGCGACATCGCAGCCAGCGGTGTTCACCCCTTTCAGCACCTCGGCGCTCGAGCCGCCCACCGCCAGCACCAGTTGGGCGAAGCCGCAGGCCCGTGCGGTGGCCAGCACGGCGTCGAGCAGCACCCCGTCACCGTAGGGAAGGAGCTGCTTGGGGCGCCCCATGCGGCGGGACCCGCCCGCGGCCAGGACCAGCCCGGCAACACGGGGCCGGGCGTCAGCGGGAGGCGTCATAGCGTTCCGGATCCTTGCGGAATGCTTCGTAGCATCCCCGGGAACAGAAGTAGATTGTGGCGCCGCCGTGCTCGAGGTGGAGCGTGGACTCGACAGCGGCCACCGTCATGCCGCACACAGGGTCAATAGCTGTCTCCGCTGCGCTTCGGACAGGCACCGGGCGCCGCCCTTTGGCGCGTTCGGCAATGAGCTGCGCGAGGATGGACACGGCGATCTCACCAGGCGTGCGGGCTCCAAGGTTTAGCCCTGCCGGGCTGTACACGCGGGAGCGCTGGGATTCATCCACATCCAGCGATGCCAGGACGGCGGCGCCGCGCATTTCGCTGGCAACCAGCGCAACATAGGGCACCCCGGCACGCAATGCGCGTTCGAGGGCCCCTTCTTCCTCCCTGCCGTGGGAGGCGACGATCAGGGCGGCGTCGTCGGCCCGTGGGTCCGCCGCCTGCCCGTCGGTCAGTTCCATCTGCAGGCCGATTCCGGCACCGAGGGACGCCAGGGCCTGGGCCACCGGCGTGGTGCCGACCACCAGGACCCGCGGCGCCGGGATGTGCGGTTCCAGGAAGATCTCGATCGCACCTCCGCTGAGGCAGGGGTTGGAAACCTCGACGGCGCCTTCCTCGCTCCGGTGCGAAGGCTCGCCTGGCACAACACGCAGCAACAGCGGCTCTTGGGCCGAGATGGCCTTCAGGCTGTATTCCCGCACCGAGGCCTCGACGCAGTTTCCGCCCACGAAGCCATCCATTTCACCATTGGACAGGATCAGGGCCGTGTCTCCGGCGTGCGCACTCGTGGGCCGCTGCGCCCGCACCACCGTGGCTCGGACGAACGGCTCCCGGCGGCTGACGAGTTCCGTTGCCCTTGCCGCTAGGGTTTCCGCCATGGCCTGCATGTCAGATCGGTGGCCTTGGCCGGCCCTGCATGGCCTCCCAGACCCGGGCCGGGGTGCACGGCATGTCCATGTGAACCACGCCGTATGGTGCCAGGGCGTCGACGACCGCATTCACAATGGCAGGGGGCGAGCCGACCGTGGCGGACTCACCGATGCCTTTGGCGCCGATGGGGTGGTGCGGCGACGGCGTCACCGTAAAGCCCGTCTCCCAGTCCGGCACCTCCATGGCCGTGGGGATCAGGTAGTCCATGAAGGAGCCGCCGAGGTTGTTGCCGTCGGCGTCGAACTCAATGATCTCCATCAGGGCCATCCCGACCCCGTCGGTCAGGCCGCCGTGGACCTGGCCCTCGATGATCATCGGGTTGATCCGGGTCCCGCAGTCATCCACCGCGATGAAGCGCCGTACCTTGACGTGCCCGGTTCCCGGATCGATGTCCACCACGCAGATGTAGGCACCGAAGGGGAACGTCAGGTTGGGCGGGTCGTAGGTCACCTCGGCGTCGAGGTTGCCGTCGATTCCTTCGGGCAGTGTCATGGTGCCGTGGGCGGCCATCGCGATGTCCTCGATGGTCTTCCCCGCGGTGGGGTCGCCTTTCACGAACCAGCGGCCCTTTTCCCATTCCAGGTCCTCCGGACGGGTCTCGAGCATCGCTGCGGCGATCAGCTTCGCCTTTTCCCGCACCTTGCGCGCCACCAGCGCGACGGCGCCGCCGCTGACCGGCGTCGAGCGGCTGCCGTAGGTGCCCAGGCCAAAGGGCGTCTGGTCCGTGTCGCCGTGGACGACGTCGATGTTCTCCGGCGGGATGCCAAGTTCCTCCGCGACGATCTGGGCGAACGTGGTTTCGTGGCCCTGGCCCTGGCTTTGCACGGAGATTCGGACCACGGCCTTGCCGGTGGGGTGCACCCGCAGCTCGGCGCCGTCGGCCATGCCGAGGCCGACTATGTCGAAGTGCTTGCGCGGCCCGGCGCCGACGACCTCGGTGAAGAAGGAGATGCCGATGCCCATCAGCTCGCCCTTGGCCCGTTTCTCCACCTGTTCGCGCCGCAGGTCCTCGTAGCCGGCCAGCTCCATGGACTTCCGCATGGCCGCCTCGTAGTTGCCCGAGTCGTAGACCCAGCCGGTCTTGTTGGCGTAGGGGAACTGCTCCGGCTTGATGAAGTTCTTCAGCCGCAGTTCCGCGGGGTCCATGTCCAGCTTCCGGGCAAGGATGTCCACCATCCGCTCCACCAGGTACACGGCCTCGGTGACGCGGAAGGAGCAGGCGTAGGCCACGCCCCCGGGTGCCTTGTTGGTGTACACGCCGGTCACCTTGCAGTAGGCGGCCTGCAGGTCGTAGCTGCCGGTGAAGATGGAGAAGAAGCCTGCAGGGGTCTTGGTGGGCTGGGCGGTGGCGTTGAAGGCGCCGTGGTCGGCCAGCACGTTGGTGCGCAGGGCCAGGATCTTCCCGTCCTTGGTCGCGGCGATCTCGCCCTCCATGATGTAGTCGCGGGCGAAGGAGGTGGACATCAGGTTCTCGGAGCGGTCCTCCACCCACTTCACCGGGCGGCCCGTGACGATGGAGCCGACGACGGCGAGGATGTAGCCGGGGTAGATGCCCACCTTGTTGCCGAAGCCGCCGCCGATGTCCGGGGACACGATCCGGATCTTGTGCTCGGGGATGCCGGCGACGATCGCGAACAGCGTGCGGTGGGCGTGCGGGGCCTGCGTCGTCTCGTAGAGGGTCAGCTTGCCGTTGACGGCATCAAAGTCGGCGACGGCGCCGCAGGTCTCCATCGGCGCCGGGTGCACCCGCGGGTAGACCATCTCCTGGCGGACGACGACGTCGGCGCTCGCGAACAGGGCCTCGGTCTCCGCCGCGTTGCCGATTTCCCAGTCGAAGATCTTGTTGTCCGTCCGGCCCGGGATTTCGTCCCGGATGACGGGGGCGTCGGCGTCGAGGGCCTTGCGCGCGTCGACCAGCGGCGGCAGCACGTCGTATTCGACGTCGATCAGTTCCAGCGCGTCGCGGGCGGCGTACCGGTCCTCGGCCACAACGAACGCGACCTCCTGGCCCTGGAACCGGACCTTGTCCGTGACCAGCACCGCCTGCACGTCGGCGGAGAGGGTCGGCGCCCAGGCGAGCTTGAGGCCCTCCAGGTCCTTGCCGGTGATGACGGCGAGCACCTTGGGGTGCGCCAGGGCGTTAGTGGTGTCGATGGACACGAGCCGGGCGTGCGCCACCGGGGCTCGCAGGATCGCGCCGTGCAGCATGCCGGGCAGCACAAGGTCGTCGATGTAGTGGCCCTTGCCGCGGACGAAGCGGGGGTCTTCCTTGCGCTGGATGCGGCCGTAGCCGACCGGGCGGTCCGCGTCGCCGGCTGCGGGGTTGCTGTCCCGCTCGTGGATGACAGTCATGCCTTCACCTCTGCGTCTTGGGTTTCCGTGGCGACGTCCTCCACCACGGTGTCGGTGCCGTCGAGGACCTCGTCGGCTCCTTCGCCGGCGGCGCCGGCAGCGGCGGCCGGGTGGGCGGCAGCCCACTGCACCGAGCGGACGATGGTGGCATAACCGGTGCAGCGGCAGATCTGCCCGGAAATGGCCTTCCGGATCTCGATGTCGTCAGGATGCGGGTTCTTATCCAGCAAGGCGCGGGCCGTGAGCATCATGCCCGGGGTGCAGAAGCCGCACTGCAGCCCGTGCTCCTCCATAAAGCCCTGCTGGATCGGGTCCAGCGTGGCCCCGGCGGCGAGCCCCTCGACGGTGCGGATGTCGTGCCCGGCGGCCATGGCCGCAAGGACGGTGCAGGACTTCACCGGTTGGCCGTCCATCAGGACCACGCAGGTCCCGCAGTTGGTGGTGTCGCAGCCCCAGTGCGTGCCCGTGAGGCCCAGGACTTCGCGGATGTAATGAACCAGCAGCACGCGCGGTTCGATCTCGGACGTTACTTCGTTGCCGTTCACGGTCATGCTGATCTGCATGCGCTTCAGCCTTCCTGTGTCTGGGCGGCGCGGGCGCAGGCCTGTCGCAATACCCGCCGGGTGAGCTCGTCGGCCAGATGCCGCTTGTAGTCGATCTGTCCGCGCTGGTCCGCGACGGGATCACACGCAATGGCTGCCAGCCGGCCGGCCTCGACGAACAGCTCCTCGCTGGGTTGCCGGCCAAGGAGCACAGCCTCGGCTTCCGCGACGGTTCCGTCGAGGCCCAGGGCCGTGAGACCGATGGCGGCGGCTTCGACGCTGCCATCCTCCGCCAGCGAGATGGCCGCCCCGGCTGCGGCGACTGCCCAGTCGCCAACCCTGCGTTCCACCTTTTCGTAGGCACTTCCCGATCTCGGACGAACGGGGAACCGGACTTCGCACAGCAGCTCGTCAGGGGCCACCGCCGTTTCATAGGGGCCGCGGTGGAAATCGTTCATGTCGACGAGGCGCTCGCCGCCGGGTCCGCGGACAACCGCCACGGCACGCAGGACGTCGCAGACCGTGGACAGGTCTTCAGCCGGGTCCGCCTGGCACAGGGAACCGCCAATGGTGCCGCGGTTGCGCACCACAGGGTCCGCGATGACTGCTTCGGCGTCCGAAATGATCGAGAAGAGCCGGGCCACTTCGGTTGATTCCAGCAGGGCAGTATGGCGCGTCAGCGCGCCCACCCGCAGGCGATCCCCGTCGAGAAGGATGAAGTCGAGTTCAAAGAGGTCGTTGATGTCAATCAGCCATTCGGGCCGGGCCAGGCGGAGTTTCATCATGGGCAGCAGGCTGTGCCCGCCGGCGATCACCCGGGACTCGGGGCCGTGACGTGCAAGGAGTTCAAGGGCATCGTCCACGGTGCTGGCCCGCACATAGTCAAAAGAAGCCGGAATCTGCATTGTCCCTACCTCACTCCATGGCGCCGGAAAACTCACGGACGCCGATTTGAGGTCAGTCTTGCCCCGGCCTGAGTGGAGTGTCAATATCGTCATAAGCGAAGGGTTATGAAGCGGTGTCGATGACTTTGAGCCAGCTGCGGGCCTTCGCGCTCGTGGCCAGACTGGGGTCGCTTCACGCTGCCGCGGCGGCTCTGGCCGTCAGCGAGCCGGCGGTCTCCTCGGCACTGGCTGCGCTCCGGAAGGACCTCGGCGACCCCCTCTTCGTCCGGGCTTCCGGAGGCATTGCCCTGACGCCGGGCGGCCGGGCATTGGCGGACTACGCCCAGGAAATCGTGGGCCTGGCGGACCAGGCCCGGTGGGAAGTCTCCCATGCAACCACGGACGCGGGGTTGCTGAGAATCGTCGCGACAGCTCCGTTTGCCGAACATGCAGCCGGACGGCTGCTTGACCTCTTCACGAAACGCGTCCCGGGCGCCTCCGTCGATGTCGTGGTTGAATCCGCAGCCGACATAGCGTCGCTGCTCCTTGACCGCGCGTACGACATAGCCCTCGGCGCCAGGCCTGCGCAGCCGGTACTCGCAGGTGCCGACGTCGGACTGGAAATGGTCCCCTTCCTGCGGTACCAGCGCGTCTTTGTGGTGGCGGCGAAGCATCCCCTCGCTGCGCTGCATGGTCCGGTACCACTGGCACGGCTGCTGGACCGCCCGTGGTTTGCCGGCCCCTCCGGCATTCAGGCGGAGACGGATGAGGGGCGGTGGCTGGCCTCGATGGGCGTAGCGCCGGACGTGATCCGGCTAAGCAGCGAAACCGACGCGCTCGCCGCCGCCCGGGCGGGGGAAGGCCTGACACTCGCCGTGGGGCATATCGTGCGGGCGGAACTCCAGACCGGAGTCCTCGTGCGCGTGCCCGTGGTCGGAACTCCGGTGTCCGGGCTGTGGTGGGCAAGCACGCTGGACCACGGCCGGACAACGTCTAAGGCAAAGGCACTGCAGCGCTTCGTCACCTCATCGGATGCCACAGCCGCTATGGTTGCGCCGGGCGGCTCGCGGGGGCTTGAACGACGGGGATCCAAAGTCCACGTTGCGCTCTGGAGCTGAGGCCGAAGGCCATCGCCGCCCCTATGCAGTCACGCAGGACTCCGGCAACATATGAAGTGTTCCAAGCCCGGGCGGCCACCGGATCCACGGTTGGTCCGGGTATCGACCGGCACGAGAGGACACCTGAACATGACCACGACACTTAATCCCTACCTGGGCTTCCGGGACAACGCACGGGACGCCATGAACTTCTACCAGTCCGTATTCGGAGGCGAACTGGCGCTGAGCACGTTTGGCGAGTTCCATGCCAGTGAGGATGCGTCCGAGCAGGAAAAGATCATGCACGGCATGCTGACCACCGAATCCGGCCTGGTGCTCATGGGCGCCGATACGCCCAACGGCATGAGCTACAACCCCGGCGACAACTTCTCCGTTTCCCTCAGCGGCGAGGACGACGCCGAACTGCGCGGGTACTGGGAGAAGTTGTCCGACGGCGGAACCGTGACGGTGCCCCTCGAACAAGCGCCTTGGGGCGATACCTTCGGCATGTGCACGGACAAGTTCGGCGTCGCCTGGCTCGTGAATATCGCAGGACCCAAGGAGTAACGGACCCAAGCAGTATGGGGACCCAACAGTAGGGAGACCCTGGCTGCGGGAGGCGTTCGGCGCCTACTTCCTGGCGACGAAGTAGGCGTTGAACGGATCCTCCCCGAGTTCCTTCACCTCAACGGTGCCGAAGCCCGCAGCCCGCACCATGGACTCCGCCAGCTGCACGCCCCACACCGTTCCGAGTCCCTCCCCGTCCTGCGCCAGGGAGACGGACATGCAGTGGAACGTGGAGATCGCGTAGAGGAACGTTCCCCACGGGAGCTCAACATTGTCGGCCAGGTTGCTGGAGGCCTTGACGTCCACCATGAGGAACGTGCCGTCCGGGCGCAGCGCCTCGTGGATGTTTTGAAGCACCTTCGCCGGCCGGGCCTGGTCGTGGATGGCATCGAAGACGGTGATGAGGTCGAAGCCTTCCACGACGTCTAGGGCGGCCGCGTCCAGGATCTCGAACCGGGCATTTCCCAGTCCCAGCCGTCGGGCTTCCGCACGTCCCGCCAGCACGGCATCCTCCGAGAAGTCGTAACCGGTGAACCGGCTCGCGGGGAAGGCCCCGGCCATGAGGTTCACGGCGTGGCCTGCTCCGCAGCCGATATCGGCCACGTCGATGCCCGCCCGCAGCCTGTCCACGCAGCCCGCCAGCGGGAGGATGGCGGACACCAGGGAGGCGTCGTGGACCGAGCCGCTGTCACCGGCTTGGATGTCCATGAAATCCGGATAGTCCTCGTAGCCCAGGCCGCCGCCCGTGCGGAACTTCTGCGCTATCCTGCCGGCCACCTCACCCATCAGCGTGACGTACTGCAGCATGCGGGCCAGGTTGTCGATTCCAGGCCCGGAGACGGACGGGGCCAGTGCAGGGTCCAACCGGTAGGTGCCGGCGGCGTGCTGGTACTGGGTTGGCTGGTTCTGGGGTGGCCGGTAGTGAACGAAGCGGGCCGTCACCATGCCGCCGAGCCATTCCCGGACGTAGCGTTCGTTGAGGCCCGCCGCATCCGCAATCTGCTCGCTCGTGGCCGCGGGCAGTCCGGCCATCACATCGAACAGTCCGGTCTGGTGACCGACGCTGGCCAGGACCGCTGCGGAGCTGTCGTTGAGGATGCCGAGCAACCGGGCTGCGCCCGCCTCAACAGCATCGTCCGTCGGTAACCCGTCGTCGTGCGTGGTCTCCGCGGCGCCTGCGTGGAGGTCGGTATCGGTGGTGGTCATGGTTCTTTCCTTTCGTTCGGCGGACGTCCCTGTCCGGCTACTTCGAAAGTACTTTCGCGGCGGTCCTCCCCGCGTCGGGCGGATGATGCATCTTTCGCCGGGGGCGTGGGGCGGATGATGCAGTTGATCCCGGCGCGGGGAACAGGAACCGCAACCAACGCAGGACGACGACGGCGCGCCGCCGCCGCCGTCGTGCTCTGTCCAGTTGTTGCGCCCGTCCGTCAGGTAATCCCGTGTTCCCTGGCCCAGCCCGCCGCGGCGGTCCGGGTGGATAGCCCGATCTTGCCGAAGATGTTCGCCAGGTGCCGCCCCACCGTCTTTTCGCTGATGACCAGGGCCTCCGCCACCTGACGGTTGCTGGCACCCGTGGTGATGAGGGCCAGGACCTCGCATTCGCGGGCGGTCAGCCCGCTCCGGCCGGCGCCGGGTGCCGCGCCGCGCTCCAGCCGTTCGACGTCGGGGACAGCGCCGAGCTGTCGGTAGATGGCGAGTGCGGTGGCGACGTCGGCATCGGCAGCACCGGCCTGTCCGAGGCTGCGGCGGGAGCTGGCGAGCAGCTCATGGATCCGGGCCGTGCGGTAGCGCGCCCGCTGCGCCCGGTACGTCCGGGCTGCCGCTTCCAGCAGGGGCAGTGCCTCGTCGCCCCGGCCGGCAGCCAGCAGAACGGTGCCGCGGGCCTGGCATGCCCACGCCTGGAGGCCTGCAGAGGCGAACCGGGCGGCCGTCCGTTCCAGTTCCGACGCCAGCGCGTCAGCGAGCGCCGCTTCACGCTGGTCCACTGCCAGCTCGGTGGCGGGCAGCAGCAGCCGGGCCCGGTCCAGCAGCCGGCTCTCGCCCAGGGCGGCGCGCAACTGGTTGAGCGCCAGGGCGCTGTCACCGGCAGCATAGTGGAGCAGCGCCTCTCCCGGCTGGGGGTCGACTCCGACGTCGCGTGCCCGCCGGTAAGCGGCCATCGCCCCGGCAGCGTTGCCGCGAAGGCGGCGCACCTCGCCCAGCTCGTAGTAGCCGGCGCCGGCCATCCAGCCATGCGCATTCACCAGGTTGTCGCTCGAAGCGCCTATTTCGCGTTCCACCGCATCCCAGCCGCCTTCGGCACTGACCAGCTGCAGCTCGTGGATGCGCGTCACGCCGGTGTACACAAAAGTGGCTGACTGGCCCGCGGTCCAATGCTCCAGTGCACCGGTCCAGGCCCGCATCCTGGCCAGGTCCCCGAGCTGGTGGCACAGGTAGATGACGGTGCAATAGATGTCCCCGGCCCACACGGGGGCAACATCGCCGGCAAGGACCGGCAACATGGCCTCGTCCAGTTCGCTGAAACCTTCCTCAGTCCGGCCGGCACGGACGCCGGCAAGGCCTGCCAGCACGCGGGCTAAGCATCCCAGGGTGGGATCGGACTGGCGGCCGGCCACGGCCTCGAGTTCCGCTGCAGCCGCCCGGACCGGACCGGGGTCTTCCTCCAGGTCCAGTGACATGACGCTTTGAAGATAGAGCAGGTAGCCCTGCTCGGGGCCTTCGGGCAGGCCCTGGAGCAGGCGCCGCGCCCGGTTAAGCCAGCCTGAGGCAACCATCAGGTCCCCGCGGGTGCCCCACTGCAGTGACAGGATGATCGCCTTCATTGCCGCGGCCGGCCGGTCTCCGGCACCGGCGAGGCCCCGGTACAACTCCTCGGCCACGGACAGCGATTCGGGAACGCGGCCCAGCCACCACATCGCGTCGGCCAGGGCTTCGAGGTCCGGTAGCGCCAAGCCGGTGGTGGTTCTGGCGGCGAGCAGCCCGTTCCGTGCCGCGGGCCAGTCCCTGCGGGCGTACGCCGCGCGGGCGCTGGTGATCAAATCCGGTTCAGCCATCCGACGTCTCCAAAGGGTGGTTCCAGCGTACTGCCGTGCCCGGACTCCCGGAAAGGCTCGGGGACCACCGACGCAGCCATGACTTTCGGCCCTACGTGGCCACCGGGAAGAAGCGGAAGCTAGGAGATACATCCCGGCTACGGGAACGCTGCCCGACGGGAACAGGGAGCACCATGAGAGACCGACACCCGCAACTCCGGTTCCTCGGAGCCACGGACAGCGTGACCGGTTCAAGATACCTGGTGGAAGCAGGCGGGAGACGCATCCTCGTGGACTGCGGGCTCTTCCAAGGCTACAAGTTGCTCCGGGACCGGAACCGGGTTCCGTTCCCTGTCCAGCCGCGCTCCATTGATGCCGTGCTGCTGACCCATGCGCACCTTGACCACACCGGCTATGTCCCCGCCCTGGTCCGGGACGGCTTCGCCGGGCCGGTGTATGCCACCGAGGGCACCACGGAACTGTGCACCCTTCTCCTGCCCGACAGCGGGTACCTGCAGGAAGAGGAAGCCAAATACGCCTACCAGCGGGGATCGTCCAGGCACAGCCCGCCGGTACCGCTCTATACGGCCGCGGACGCGGTCAAGTCACTCGACAGTTTCCGGGAACAGGGATTCGATGCCCCGCTGGAACTGGGAGGGGGAATCTCGGCGACGTTCCTGCCGGCCGGCCATATTCTGGGGGCTGCCCAGATCCGGCTCGACGTCGGCCAGCACTCCGTTCACTTCACCGGAGACCTCGGCCGCACCGACGACCCCCTGATGTTTCCTCCCCGCGGACTGGGTGCCGCTGACATTCTGGTGACGGAGTCCACCTACGGAAACCGCAAGCACTCCAGCCTGGATCCGGAACTGCAGCTGGGAGAGATCATCACCCGCGTGGCGAAGAAAAACGGCGTCATCATGATTGCCGCCTTCGCCGTGGGACGGGCGGAGACACTGATGCTGCACCTGGCCCGGCTCCGCAGCAAGAACGCGATTCCGGACATCCCCGTGTACCTCAACAGTCCCATGGCCATCGACGCTTCCGGGATGTACCAGCGCCACCCCGATGAACACCGGCTCAAGCAGCGGGAATACGAGGATATGTACAAAGTGGCCAAGATGACCCGCACCGTGGACGATTCGAAGCTGCTCAACCTCCGCGGCGGCCCCATGGTGATCATCTCCGCCAGCGGCATGCTCACCGGTGGCAGGATCCTGCACCACATCGCCGAATACGGATCAGATCCGAAGAACGCCATCATCCTCAGCGGGTACCAGGCGGGCGGAACCCGCGGCGCCGCGCTCGCCGCCGGCGAACGGCAGCTCCGGATCTATGGGGAGGACATCCGCATCCGGGCCGAAGTGATCCAGATGGAGAGCCTGTCAGCGCATGCGGATGCCGACGGGCTGATCGAGTGGATGAAGGCCGCCGAGCGGGAACCGCGGATGACATACATCACCCACGGCGAGCCGGAAGCGTCCGATGCCCTCCGGGTCCGGATCAAGCGGGAACTCGGCTGGCGGGTGCGCGTCCCGGAGTACCTCGAAGGCATCTCCCTCGAGGACCCGACGTGACCACCGAAAACCGTGCCGGCCTGAGCATGCTGGACGAGATCCGTTCCCTGGCCCGGCCGCTGAGCGGGCTCAGGGACCTTGACGGGCTGGTCCACAAAGCCGGCTCCGGCCGGTTTGTGGCGATCGGCGAAGCATCCCATGGCACCCATGAGTACTACACCGTCCGGGCCCGCCTGACCATGCGGCTGATCGAGGAGCAGGGGTACAGCTGGATCGGAGTCGAGGGTGACTGGCCGGACTGCTGGCGGATCAACCGCTGGGTTCGGGGACAAAGCGGGCTGGACGCCGGAGTCCACGCGATGCTCGCCGGGTTCGAGCGCTGGCCCACGTGGATGTGGGCCAACGAAGAAGTGGCGGGATTCCTGGACTGGCTGCGCGGCTGGAACCTGGAGCGCCCCCTGGCGGAACGCGTTGGCTTTTACGGCCTGGACGTCTACTCGCTGTGGGATTCACTGCGGGAAATCATCGGCTGGCTCCAGGAAAATGAGCCCGACGCCGTTCCTGCGGCCATGCGCGCATGGCAGTGCTTCCTTCCGCATCACGAGGACCCGCACCAGTACGCATGGCGCACCCGGCTGGTTCCGGAGTCCTGCGAGGCTGACGTCGTTGCGCTGCTCAGCGAGGTGCGCAACCGGGCACTGTCACTACGGGACCATGAACCACGCGTCGAAAGTGACGAAGCCTTCGACGCCGTGCAGAACGCCATGGTCGCCGCCAACGCCGAACACTACTACCGCATCATGGTGCGGGGGAACCGCGAGTCCTGGAATGTCCGGGACCATCACATGGCGGACACGGTGGACCGGCTCAGCGCGCATCTGGGCCCGGCGTCCAAGGGCATCATCTGGGAGCACAACACGCATGTGGGGGATGCACGGGCCACGGACATGGCCCGGGACGGGCTGGTGAACGTGGGCCAGCTGCTCCGCGAGCGCCACGGCACCGAGGGCGTGACCCTGGTGGGGCTGGCGTCCTACGCGGGAACGGTGATGGCTGCCGACGCGTGGGGTTCCCCGGAACGGGTGCTCAAGGTACCGGAGGCGCGGACCGGCAGCCATGAGGACCTGCTGCATAAGGCGCTGGGCGCACCGGCTTTGCTGGAATTCGGCAGGGACAGGTCCGGGCCGTGGCTGTCGGCCTGGCTGGGACACCGGGCCATCGGGGTTGTCTACCGGCCGGCCAGTGAACACGGGAATTACGTCCCCACCCGGATGGGAGGTCGCTACGACGCGCTGATCTGGCTGGAGCGGACCTCGGCACTTCGTCCGCTCCATCACGAAGCTGCGCCAAGCGAGCCGGAGTTCGAAACGGAACCCACCGGCTTCTGAAATTCCGCCGTTGTTGTCGCCGGCGTGCCCGGTGTTTCCGGCGGCCCCCGTCGGGCTGAGCGCTACGTCAGGAAGGGCCCGCGTCAGGAAGGGCGCCGCGTCAGGAGGGGCGCCGCATCATCAGGACGGCCGCCGGAACGTACCAGAGCAGCGGCACCAGCCGGAGCAGGGTGGTCAGCCAGCCCATGGGGGACAGCGGCCCGCTCTCCGGTATCACAGACAGCGCGGACAGGAACGAGGCAGCCGCCGCAAAGGCGGCGATCCAGCCCAAGGCCGCGGGAGATGCCTTCATCCGCAGCGACAACACAGCAATGGCGGTGAACATCACTCCGGCGGGCAGGTTCGCCAGGGCAAGCGTTACGAGGCACAGATCCGCGACGGCGGCGGCCACCCCCGGTGCCACCGCGGCCTGCGACGGTAGGGTCAGCGTGATCTGGGCAGCCTGGCCCAGGATGTTCAACCCAGCCCCCAGCACCCCTGCCGTGCACGCGATCCCTGCCAGCGTCCCGCGTAGCCGGCATCGGAGGCAGTTGGCCACGGTCCGGGGAGGAGTACTTCCATGGATCCGCCCGCAATGCCGAGCGCTGCCGACACCAATCCGGCCAGGCCGCCCGACAACCGCAAGCGCTCGCCGTCGGTAGCAGCAGCTGCCGGATCCCGCCGCACGCGGGTCATCCCCTGGCCGCCAGCAGCCGGTCCATCACCAGGCCGGTCACCAGCGCCATGCCGGCCGCCATCAGGATGGCGGCCGCGACACCAATGGCGATTACCGTCGTCGGATGCTGTCCCGGCTGCCACAGCGGAGGTGCGACGGCGAAGAACAGTCCCAGCCCGACGCACCATGCCAGTGCATTCCCGCCCACCCACCGTCCGCTGTGGGCGAGGTGGCGGCGCAGTTCAGGCCACTGCGCCAGGCCGATCGAACAGAGCAGCAGCAAGGCTCCGGGCACTGCGACGGCGAGTTGCAGGACCGGCGGCCAGGCCTGCCATTGTTCTGCGAAAGTGCTGGGCGCAAGCCCGATGATCCAAGCCAGCGCCGCACCGGTGGCGGTGCGGACGGTCCACGAGCGCACACGGAGCCCGGGCAGCTGCCGCTTCAGCACGTGTGCCTGGGCGAGTCCCAGGACTGTGCCTTCCGCGACACCTGCCACGGCCAGCCACGCCAAGGCGCCGGCCGTATCCGGAATTATCACGAAGACCGCGACGACGGCGGGAGCCACGAAGCCCACACTCTCACCGAGTGTGACCCACAGGAACCAGCGGCGAAGGAACGGCTTTGGCCGTGCGGGGGCGGCGGGGTCCGCCCGGGTGTCCTCCATGGGGCTGACGCTACGCGCGGGGCGCAGCAGCCGGTGAGGGGCTTAAGGCCCTAACCCCTGCCTCGGCCCCCGGAGCACACTGAAGGTGTCAGCGGCCATCGGCGTGCTGATCCGAAAACGCGATGGAGAAGAGCAGGATTCGAATGAGCAAACCAATCGTCGTCGGTATCAACGGCTCCGCGGGAAGTGAGGCCGCAATGTCGTGGTCGCTGCACCGGGCGGCCAAGCTGAAGCTCCCGGTTATTGCAGTCCATGCAGTGGACGACCGGTGGATGTCGCCGGACTTCCAGTATCACGAACTGATCAGGGAATCAGGCATGGAGTTGCTTAGGCAGGTCCAGGAGGATGCCGCCAAGAAGGAACCCGGCGTTGCCGTCGATGTGCAGTTGCGGCACGGAAGCGCAGGCTCGGCCCTGAAGGAAATATCCAAAGAGGCCGCCATGCTGGTCATCGGCTCGCACCACCGCCACTGGGCCGACGGAGGACCCATGACGGACCGCGCCCTTCAGGTGGTTACCGCGTCCGACAGCCCGGTGGCAGTCATACCGCAGGCCCAGGGGCCGCAGGGACGCGGCGTCGTAGTGGGCGTGGACGGCTCGGAGGAGTCCTTGCAGGCTGTGGCGTTTGCCGCGGCGGAAGCCGACCGTGAAGGGGATGAGCTGACTGCCCTGCTGGCGTTCCGGCGCCCCGCCCGCTGGGTCCAGAGCGGGATGCCTGCGAGCGGCCTGGCTGAAGTCATTGAGGAAGAGGACAAAATCGTGCTCGCCGAATCGGTCGCCGGGCTGCGGGACAAGTACCCGGACTTGGTGGTGAACCAGGTGCTCGACAAGGACACTGATCCGGCCAAGGCCCTCGTGGAGGCCGCCGCGAACGCGCGGCTCCTGGTGATCGGCAGCCGCGGACGCGGCGGGTTCAGCAGGCTCGTGCTCGGTTCCACCGCCCACGCGGTCCTGCTGCGGGTCCCGTGCCCCACAGTGGTCACCCGGGTGCACAAGATCAAGCACGAGGAATAGCAGGCACACCTCCGGTGCACGAAAAGTGGCCCCCTCCGTGGAGGGGGCCACCTTCGCGTCCGGAACCAGTTGCCCGCTTCACTGACCGTTCTTGGGTGCCAGGTAATGCGCCTTTGATCCACGTGCGAACTAGATCCGCCGGGGTGCTAGATCCATTTGGGTGCTGGGGGTACTTCGGGCAGGTCAGCGTCCGACGCCGGTGTCGCGGCATCCGCCGCTGTGCCGGCTGTTGCTGTGGTGCTTGTTGCTCTCACGCCGTGGGTGCCGCGTCCGGTGGCCCATTGGGTGATGGCTGTGAGCGGGCCGGTGATCAGTGTTGGTGTTTCGGCGTTGGTGTCGCCGAAGGTCAGGGCGTCCGGCTGGTCGGTGACTTTGATGAGTAGTCCGGTGTCGGTGCCGCGGGTGTGCCAGGCACTGGTGATGTCCTTCAGGAGCCGTTCGAGGACGGGTTCGGGGATGTCCCGGAAGCTGGCGCCGTTGTCCAGGTCCACGGCGTGGACCCAGACTTCCCGGGTCCGCATCCACACGGTTTCCTCGGCCGGGACGATCCTGCCCTGGGCTGTTTTGACTTTGTGGTGCCAGGCCTCGGCCGGGAGGTCCCGCCATTCGACGTTCAGGTGCACCGCGGAGTGGTCGAACAGGTGCCGCAGCGCGATCGGCGGAAGGGTGGCTCCGAAGTTGATTTCGTGGTCCCGCACCGACGTGGAGGCGTACATGGGTGTCTCCACGCCGGTGGCGGCCCACTCGATCAGCCGCGCGATGGCCCGCGCGTTGTAGCCGATGTGGGCCGTCACGTGCCGCCGGGTCCAGCCCGGCAGCAGCGAATCCCCGTCCAGGTCCGCGTCGGTGAGCTCGTTGAGCTTGCGGGCGAAAAACGCCGTGCCCCGCCGTGCCTGCAGCAAACCCTCGAGCAGGACCGGGTCCGTGGTCTGGTCGTGGCGGGCGACCATCAGGCTTCCTTGACCACGCGGTTGCTCAGCTGGCCCAGGCCCTCGATGGTGGTGACCAGGATCTGGCCTTCCTGCAGGTACCTTTGGGATCCTGGGCGTGGCCCACACCGCCCGGGGTGCCGGTCNGTCGTGGCGGGCGACCATCAGGCTTCCTTGACCACGCGGTTGCTCAGCTGGCCCAGGCCCTCGATGGTGGTGACCAGGATCTGGCCTTCCTGCAGGTAGCGCTTGGGGTCCTGCGCGTGGCCCACCCCTCCCGGGGTGCCGGTCGCGATCACGTCACCGGGGTTAAGGGTGATGATCGTGGAGATGTAGGAGACCAGGAATTCCGGGGTGAACACCAGGTCACCGGTCGGGGTGGACTGCTGGACCTCGCCGTCCACGGCCGAGGTCATCAGCGGGCCAGCGGTGAACTCATCCCGCGTGACCAGGGCCGGGCCGAACGGGGTGGACTTCTCCCAGGTCTTGCCCTGGAGCCACTGGATGGTGCGGAACTGGTAGTCGCGCATGGACACATCGTTCAGCACCGAGTACCCGGCGATGTAGTCCTTGGCGTCCGCTTCGCTGATCCGGCGGCCCTTCTTACCGATCACCACGGCGAGTTCGGCTTCCCAGTCCACGGTGTCCGATTCCTGCGGCAGGGCCAGGTCGTCGTTCGGGCCGATCAGGGATTCCTGGTATTTCGCGAACAGGGTGGGGTACTCCGGGATGTCCCGGCCCATTTCCTTGATGTGGTTGCGGTAGTTGTGGCCCACGCAGATGATCTTGCCCGGGAACGGGACCACCGGGGCAAGGTCCGCGCCCTCAAGCGGGTGCGTCGCGCCGGCCGCGGCCTTCGCGGTCGCTTCCCAGCCTTCGGTGCGGAGGAGCGCTCCGACGTCGGCGAACCCGTCGATTTCGGTCAGGGTGGTCCCGTCCTGGCGGACAGCCACGGTGCCGTTAGCGTTGCCGGCGGGGGTGCGGAGGGTGAGGAGTCTCATTACTTGGTGCGTCCTTCGATGTAGGTGCGGTTGAAGTTCAGTCGTTCAAAGATCGGGGCGTCGCTGAAGCGGAACAGGTCAAAGGTTGCNGAGGAGTCTCATTACTTGGTGCGTCCTTCGATGTAGGTGCGGTTGAAGTTCAGTCGTTCAAAGATCGGGGCGTCGCTGAAGCGGAACAGGTCAAAGGTTGCCTTCGAGCCGGTCCCGGCCTGCAGGGACCATTCAGCCCAGGACGGGACAACGAAGAGGTCACCCTTCTCCAGGGTCCTGCTCTCGCCATTCAGGGTGGCGGTGCCGGTGCCTTCGAAGACCTGCCAGACACTGGAGCCGACCTCGCGGACCGCTTCAGTGGTCGCGCCGGCGCGGAGGCGGTGGAATTCGGCCCGGATGGTGGGCATNCTGCCAGACACTGGAGCCGACCTCGCGGACCGCTTCAGTGGTCGCGCCGGCGCGGAGGCGGTGGAATTCGGCCCGGATGGTGGGCATCACATCCCCGCCGGTGGTCGGGTTGGTGTAGCGGACCGCGGCGTGGCCCTGGGACACGGTGGCCGGGTGGCCCTCGTCCTCGAGCAAAAGCTGCTCGGTCAGGGCCCGGTCGGTGTATTCCCACCGGTACGCCGCGATGGGGGAGCTGGTGGTGTCATCCAGGCCCGAGAGCGGGCGCAGCCCGGGGTGGGCCCAGAGCCGCTCGGAGCGGGAAATGTCCGGGGTGGCCTCGTCCGTGACCCGCTCGGTGCCGAACTCGAAGAACCCGGCGTCCGCGTAATGCACGAACGGGATGTCCAGCCCGTCGATCCAGGCCATCGGCTCATCAGTGTCGTTGTGGTGGCCGTGGAAGTTCCAGCCCGGGGTCAGCAGGAAGTCGCCGCGGGACATCCGCACCGGGTCCCCGTTCACCACCGTCCAGACACCCTCGCCCTCGACGACGAAGCGGAACGCGTTCTGCGAGTGGCGGTGCTCCGGCGCGGTCTCACGCGCACCGAGGTACTGGATCGCAGCCCACAACGTCGGGGTCGCGTACGGGGTACCGGCAAGGCCCGGGTTCGCCAGGGCAATAGCACGGCGTTCCCCGCCACGGCCCACCGGGACCAGGTCACCGGCACGGGCCGCCAACGGGTACAAGTCGCTCCACCGCCACACATGGGCCACCGCCTTCGGGGACGGGACCATCGGCATCAAATCCGCGATCTCAGTCCACAACGGGATCAGGTTCTCCCGATCAAAATCCCGGTACAGCTGCTCCAGCTGCGCAGCCTCCTCCGCCGTCGGCTCCGGCAAGGCGTGGCTGGCGGCCACTGATTCATGAGTTGTGTTCTCGGCGCTGATGGACACAGGTGCCTCCTCGGTGAGTGCGGAACAGTTCGTTGGCGTGTCTCGACTCTACGGAGGGCTTCCCTGTGAGCTCCAACATATTCTGCTGGCCAGAATTGCTAGTCCGCGTCGGCCGGATTGGCCGCGATGTCTATCTCCAGCTGACGGCAGGTTTCCCGCAGGGCGCGGACGAGCCCGGCGTCGAACACCCGGCGGAAGCGGGTCGCCGGAGTGGCGACACTGAGCGCGCCGACCACGTTTCCGTGACGGTTGTGCAGGGCAATCCCGAGGGCGCTGACCCCCTCCTCCGTTCCTTCGAAATTGGCGGCGAAACCGTTGCTGCGGATGGATTCCAGCTCGCGGAGGAACGCCGGGTATTCCGCGTCAGGGATGGTGTCGCCACCGATTTCGGCGTTGTTGCTGCGGAAAAGCTGGTCAATCATTGGCGTTTCCAGTTCGGCGAGCATGGCCTTGCCTCCGGAGGTCTTGTTGGCAGGCATCACCGTCCCTTGCCGGTCACCCACTCGCAACACATTGTTTCCTTCCACGGTGGCCAGGAAACGCGCTTTCGTGCCCACCCGCACCATGAGGTTGACGGTCTCGTTGAGTTGCGCGGACAGCAGCTCCATGTGCGGCTGGGCGAGGGAGCGGAGCAGCCTGGTCCAGCTCAGCCCGGCCGGCCCGACACCCATGGCCGGACCTGGCACGTAGCGGCGGGTTTCATCCTGCACCGCGAACCCGCGGTAGACCAGCATCGCCAGGAGGCGGTGGGCGGTGGACGGAGCAACGGCCAGCTCCTCCGCTGCGTCCTTGAGCCGCAGCGCCCCGCCGTCGCGGAGCAGTTGCAGAAGCTGCAGCGCATTGTCCACTGCCTCGATGGAATAGGTGGGCCGCTTCTGCACGGGTTTCCGGACTGTTCTGGATGCGGGTTTGGGGGCTGGCTCTTTCTGCACATCAGAATTGTATTGTGGTTCACCTCCAACGGCCATGACAGTAGTGGCATGAATCACACACCTTCCGCTGCAGTGCCGCAACGGTCCTCGCCGGGGGCTTCCGCCCCCACAACCGTTGATGGGCCTGCATCGCGGTTCTCGAAAGCTTCGGCCGCCGCCGTCCTCGTCTGCTGGCTACTGGTGGTCTTCGATGGCTATGACCTCATCGTCTACGGGACTGTCCAGTCGTCCCTGATCACCGAGACCGGCTGGGGCCTGAACAAGGCCACCGCCGGGACCATCGGATCCATGGCCTTCCTCGGCATGATGATCGGGGCGATCTTTGCCGGCCGGATGGCCGACTCGTGGGGCCGCCGCCGCACCATCCTGGGCTGCGCCGTCGTTTTCTCCATCTTCACTGTCCTCTGCGCCTTCGCTCCCAACGCTGCCGTCTTCGGCGTTATGCGGCTCCTTGCCGGCATCGGGCTCGGCGGCCTGGTGCCGTCGGCGAACGCCCTTGTTGCCGAACTCGTCCCCACCAAGTGGCGGTCCACCATCGCCACCCTGATGATGTCCGGTGTCCCCATCGGCGGATCAATCGCCGCACTGGTCGGCATCCAGCTGATTCCCGCCTTCGGCTGGCAGTCGATGTTCCTCGTGGCCGTCCTGGCCCTGGTGATCGTCGTGCCGCTGGGACTGAAATACCTCCCGGAGACACTGACTCCGGTCAGTGCAGCAGACAAGGCCGCAGGTCAAGGCCCGGCGAAGGCCGCCGGGAAGGGCCGCGCAGTCAGGGAACCGTCCGGCTTCTCTTCCCTGCTCCGGGCACCGTACCTGGGGGTAAGCCTGCTGTTTGCCCTGGCGACGATCGCCACCCTGTTCGCCTGGTACGGACTCGGAACCTGGCTGCCCAACCTCATGCAACTGGCCGGATACAACCTGGGATCCGCCCTGACCTTCACCCTGGCCCTCAACCTGGGTGCGGTGGCCGGTTCAGTCATTACTGCCTGGGCCGGGACCCGCTTCGGTCCGATTCCGACGGCGATCGCCGCCGCGGCGGTCGCTGCGGGTGCGCTCGTGGTACTGGTCACGGGACCTCCTGTCACCGTGGTCTACCTCATGCTGGTCCTTGCGGGCGTCGGCACCCACGGCACACAGTGCCTGATCATCGCCGCCGTCGCGAGCCACTATCCCGGACACCTGCGGGGCACCGCGCTGGGCTGGGCGCTCGG
Organism: Arthrobacter sp. Leaf337; assembly: GCF_001423745.1. Classification (GTDB taxonomy): domain Bacteria; phylum Actinomycetota; class Actinomycetes; order Actinomycetales; family Micrococcaceae; genus Arthrobacter. The sequence continues at coordinate 163,758 of NZ_LMPC01000029.1, read as the reverse complement.
GACAGGCCGCATCGGCGCCGTCGTCGCACCCCAGGTGGGTGGCCTCCTGCTGGCCGCCGGAATGGGCGTCAACTCCAACTTCATCGCCTTCGCCGGGGCAGCAGCCATCGCAGCGGTGCTGCTGGCCGCCGTCGGCCTCAAACTCAAGTCAAAAATTTCAACCTCACACTCACCTACAGGAGCAAGCAATGTCTGAGCACGCCACGTCCACCGATGTCCTCGTCATCGGAGGGGGAATGGCCGGACTGGCCGGAGCCCTCGCGCTGCGTGAAAACGGCGCCAACGTCACCCTCGTGGAGCGTGCCCCCGAATTCGGCGAGGTGGGCGCGGGTCTGCAGATGGCCCCCAACGCTTCCCGCGTCCTCCGGCGCTGGGGCCTGCTGGAAAAGGCACTGGAAATCGGTGTCCAGCCCAAGCACCTGGTGTTCCGCGACGCCGTCACCGGCGAGGAGCTGACCCGCCAGACGCTCGGCGCGGAGTTCGAGGAACGCTACGGCGCCCCGTACGTCGTAATCCACCGCAGCGACCTGCACCGTGTCCTCCTCGAAGGCTGTGAAGCGGCCGGCGTGACGCTGGTCAACGACGTCATGGTCGAGAGCGTTGAGACCGTGAACGGCCGCGGTGTGGCCCACACGGCGGCCGGCGTGGACTTCGAGGCCGACGTCGTGATCGGCGCCGACGGACTCAAGTCCACCCTGCGTCCGCTCGTGGCCAGCGACGAGCCGGTGCCCTCGGCCTACGTGGCATACCGCGGCACCGTGCCCATCACCGAAAACACCCCCAAGACCGACCTCGAGGACGTCATCGTCTACCTCGGCCCGGACTGCCACCTCGTACAGTACCCGCTGCGCAAGGGCGAGCTGCTGAACACTGTGGCCGTCTTCAAATCCGCCTCCTTCGAGCGCGGCGAAGAGCAGTACGGCGGCGTCGACGAGCTCGAGGCGGCCTACAAGGACTGCGTTCCGGCGGTTCAGGACGCGCTCAAGAACCTGGCCACCGGCATCCGGTGGCCCATGTACGACCGCGACCCGATCGAGAACTGGGTGGCCGGCCGGATGGTGCTGATGGGCGACGCCGCGCACCCGATGCTCCAGTACCTCGCCCAGGGTGCCTGCCAGGCCCTCGAAGACGCCGCTGTGCTGCAGGACGTCAGCAACGGAACCGTCTTCACCGCGGAAGGCATCAACCCGGAAGCCTGGGACGGTGCGATCAAGGACTTCAACAGCATTCGTGCCGGCCGGACCGCCAGGGTCCAGCGCACTGCCCGCGTCTGGGGCGAATCCTGGCACGTCTCCGGGCTTGCCCGGACCCTGCGCAATCTGCTCTTCAAGAGCCGGAAGGACAACGACTTCCAGTACAACGACTGGCTGTACGGCCAGGCCGGCGAGGGAGTTCCCGCGGCACGGAATGCGGCAGCGGCGGCGAAAGTCCCCGCCTAGTCTTACGCTCCAGCCCTAACGCTGCACCCTGGGAAGTGCCGGACTCGTGACCGTGTCCGGCACTTTTCCCGTTGGCACGGAGGCGGTTGCCCGTCCCACCCGCCGTCGGTAACGTTTTTTGTGGAGCATCTGAAGGGCGTGGAGCTCTTGGAGGAAAGGACCCGGGCGTGAGGAATGTCTCCCTCTACCTGGACGTGGACGGCGTGATTTGCCCGTTCGGGGCGGCCGGCACCACGGACTGGGGGAGCCGGTGGCGAATTTCCGACGCCGGGTTGCTTGAAGTCGCATACGCCGGTGAGCTCGTGGAGTCCCTCAACGCACTGTCCAGGACACCCGGCCTCCGATGCGTCTGGCTTACCAGCTGGGAGGAGATGGCACCGGATTACTTGTGCCCCGCGATCGGCCTTGCCGGGCAGGAATGGCCTGTGCTGGCGAGCAATGGACTGGGCAGCGGCGAAGGCTGGTGGAAACTGCAGGCACTGCAGCGGGACATCGAGGTGTCTGCGCCGGACCGTGCCGTCTGGATCGACGACCAGCTCGATTTCGAGACCGAGGCCCGGGCGTGGGCTTCCATCCTTGGCCCGCGCCTGCTGCTGATTTCGCCGCAGCCCAGGCGTGGATTGTCCCGCGCTGAGCTGGAGGCCGTGCGTGCTTTCCTTTGACCGCCGGTTGTTTTGTCCTCACGGCGTTGACGCGTACGATCGATAAGGTTTCAAGCCCCTTCCGAACAACACCACCTGAACTTCCGGCAAACACCGGGGTAACGCTGCGTGCGGACGGGGCACCGGGGAAGTGGAACTGCTGACCGTCGACTCTGCAGATTGGGCAACAGGTGGAAATCACCGTCATGGTGGCGCTGGTAATAGCGCTGGCACTTTTTTTCGACTTCACCAACGGTTTTCATGACACCGCGAACGCAATGGCTACGCCTATTGCCACCGGTGCCATCAAACCCAAGACGGCGGTTGCCCTCGCAGCGGTCCTGAACCTGGTCGGAGCCTTCCTTTCCACCGAAGTGGCCAAGACTGTTTCCGGCGGAATCATCAAGGAAGGGTCCGACGGCATCCAGATCACCCCGGACATCATCTTTGCCGGCTTGATGGGCGCCATCCTCTGGAACATGATCACGTGGCTTAAGGGACTCCCGTCAAGTTCGTCACACGCCCTCTTCGGCGGCCTCATCGGCGCAGCGATCGCCGGCATCGGCATCCATTCGGTGAACTTTGAATCCCTCATGCAGAAGGTCATCCTCCCAGCGATCTTCGCTCCGGTCATTGCCGGCGGCGTGGCCTACGTCTGCACCCGCCTCGCCTACGCACTGACGTCCCGGCACGACCCGGAGACCGGCAGCAAGCTCACCCAGAAGCGTGGCGGTTTCCGCACCGGCCAGATCTTCACGTCCAGCCTCGTGGCACTGGCGCACGGAACCAACGATGCGCAGAAGACCATGGGCATCATCACCCTCGTGCTGATTGCCGCCGGAACGCAGCAGCCGGGCTCCGGTCCGCAGTTCTGGGTCATTGCAGCCTGTGCCTTCGCCATTGCCATCGGCACGTACGCCGGAGGCTGGCGGATCATCCGCACCATGGGCTCCGGCCTTACCGACGTCAAGCCCGCCCAGGGATTCGCAGCCGAAGCCAGCACGGCCTCGGCGATCCTGGCTTCCTCGCACCTGGGCTTTGCGCTGTCCACCACCCAGGTGGCGTCCGGTTCCGTGATCGGCTCGGGGCTGGGCCGCAAAGGCACCTCCGTGCGCTGGGGCACCGCCGGACGGATCGCCGTCGGCTGGCTCTTTACGCTTCCTGCCGCCGGGATCGTCGGCGCCCTGACCGCCCTGCTGGTGAAGACCGGCGTCGTGGGAGTGGTCATTGCCGCTGTGGCCGGAACTGGCGCCGTGCTGTTCATGTTCGTGCAGTCCCGAAAGTCCCATGTGGGCCACCACAATGCCGTGGAGGTCGAGGAAGCAGGGCAGGCCGTCCGCTTCCGCAAGAAGAAGGCACTGGCCGCCAGTCGCGCCCACAAGCTGAACGGTGGAAACAAATGAAATGGTTGGAACTGGTCCAGGTGGCGGGCGCCACGCTCCTGGCGGCGGTGACGGTTGTGGTCCTTTACTCCGTCGGAGTCCGGTTCACCGCGATCGCGGGTGATTCCGAGCAGGCCACGCCGCGGTGGATGAAGTCGCTGGCGTACGCCTGCTTCGGACTGTGCGGCCTCGCGGTGCTCTTCGGGCTGTACCTGATCATTCCGTACTTCAGCAAGTAGCATCAGCGCCGGCCCCGGCGCCAAGGCTGGAACGCAAGGTGCTGCTCTGGCGGATATCGCCCATCGGGGGAATAGTTAACACTGTTTCAGCGTGTTTGGTCCGGCCCCGGTGCCGGCCGATGCCGGGAGTCATCCCGAAGGGTTCTATCCAGGCCGGTTCCCCTGCCGGGAACCGCAAGCAGGTGGGTCTGTCATGCACAGTCAAACCGGGGCAGCAGCCGGGCTAACAGCCCGACGAACAGGCCGGCGACCCGGCCGGCTCCTGGTCGGGCTGCTGGGAACCATGGCGGCTCTGGGGCCGCTCTTCCTCACCAGCGGATGTGTCATCCCGCCGTCCCCGGCTCCGGGCCCTGGGACAACCACGACGACGGCGGCATCCGCTGCCGGGTCCGGCACCACATCGACGGCCTCCTCTAACGCCCCGCCAACGGTTGCCCCGCTCCCGGGGCCCGGCGACGGGCCTCCGCCCGCGCCCGGCGCCGTCGTCATTCGCTGGGTGCCCATCGGCCCGGCCGCGCCCTCTGACCCGCCGGAGGGGACTCTGTACGAACTCGTGCGGGACCGCAACTGCGCCGGCCTGCGCGAATCGACCCTCAACACGGCGTTTCCTGCCGTGTGGACGGCTGCGGAGGCCACCTGCCAGGCGCTGGCCACGGGTCTGCCCGGAGACTGGGACCGGGCCCGGTCCGCGCTGTCTGGTGTTACAGGCCTGCCGCCCGAAAGGTGCTGGGAAATCAAGGTCACGGAATCCCTGCGCCAGGCCGTGGACCTCCGGACCGCCCACCCGGGAGCCCAGCTTCAAATAAATTCAGCAGGCGCCGGTGATGACTGCCCCCGGCGGCTGACAGGGTTGACTGTCCTTGACGGGCCATTTGCCGGCCAGCCCACCCCCACCGTTTCCTCTGCCGGCGGCACCCAGGTGCGGCTGGAAGGGTTCTTCGTGAACGTGGACAGAATCCTGGTGGACGGCACTCCAATCGACGACGGCGGCCAGCAGTTCGGCCCGCAGTTCGGTCCGTTCGTATTTTCCGCTCCTCCGGCCGCAGGTGCCTCCTCTGTCAGAGTCACAGTGGAGGCCACTCCGCCGGTTTCCGGGGCAGCAGTGCTGGTGTATTCCGACGAGACCCCGCCCGGTCCCGGCCCCACGCCGTCTGAACCGGCCACGTCAGGCCCCGCCACGACCGCGCCGCCGTCCGCGCCGCCGCAGACAGGGGCCACAACACGGCTGACGGAACCGCAGTCATGAGCGGCGAGCCGGAGGCGGACCCCCGCTGGAAGCGCGCCGTCGACATGCTGGCGGTCATCGGCCCGCCGTTAACCATCGCCACGGCATTGCTGGTCTACTTCGGCTGGGCACGGACGGATGCCCAAGCGAAGGCGATGGGGCTGGACGTCAGCCTCTTCGGGTACACGGTGCAGGATTTCGTGCTCCGCAGCATCCCGTCGTTGTTCATCCCGCTGGTCTGGCTGCTGCTTGTCGCTGTCGCATGGCTGTCCCTGGACCGGCTCCTGGCCGGACAACTCGCCGCCGGCAGGGTAGCGGGGATCCGGCGGCTCGCGGCGGTAATTCTGTTTACCGGGCTGGCCTGTGCAGCTGCCATGTGGCTGGTGGTGATAGTCCAACCTGAACGCACCGTGCTGTTCGTGCCGTACATTATGGCTGGCGGTGTGCTGCTCGCGGCCTGGGGCCTGAGTCTTTGGCGGCGGACCGCTGAAGCGTCGGGACGCAGCCTTGCCGCGCTGTCGCGGGGGTCCGAGAAGACGCTGGTCTTCTGCCTCGTGACCCTGCTGCTGTTCTGGGGCACCTCGGACTTCGCCCAGGCGCTGGGACGGGGACTTGCGGTGAGCTATGAGGAACGGTCCGCGCTCCTGCCCACCGCCGTTGTGTACAGCAAGGACCGGCTGGGTATCAGTGCGCCCAACGTCCGCGAACAGTACAGCGGAACAGCGGAACATCCCGTTTACCAGTACAGCGGCCTGCGGTTATTGGTGGTTAGCGGCGGGCGCATATTCCTGCTCAACGAGGGCTGGACGCTCCGCAGCGGCAAAGTGGTGGTGCTCCGTGATGATCCCGGTATGCGCGTGGAGTATGGGAACCCCGAGTCCAAATGACTAGGCTGGGGCCATGTCCAGTCTCCAATATTTTGTGGCGTCGTCACTCGACGGATTCATTGCCACGTCCGACGACGACCTGGCATGGCTCCTCCAGTTCGACGGGTTCGAAGGCGGCCGGGAAAGCTACGAAACGTTCATGGCCGACGTCGGCTGCATCGTGATGGGCGGCGAAACATACGCCTGGCTCATGGAGCACGAGCCCGGCAACTGGCCCTACCCTGACACCCCCAGCTGGGTTTTCACCCACCACGAACATTCGGCCCCGCGGGGAGCGGACATCACGTTTATCCGCGGCGACGTCCGCGAGTTCATGGACGACTTCACGGCGGAGGCGGCCGGCAAGAACATCTGGCTGGTAGGCGGGGGAGAGCTCGCGGCCCAGTTCGCCGACGCCGGCCTGCTGGACGAAATCATCGTGTCCATCATCCCGGTGGTGCTCGGTGCCGGTAAGCCTGTGCTGCCCATCAAGACAGGTCCCACCCGGCCGTTGGAGCTGGTGGCGTCCAACACCATGGGCAGGGGAATAGTCGAGCTGCGGTACCGGCTCGGCTGAACGTGCTCGGCCGGAAGGTCAGGGGGCGATATCCCGGATCAGGTTGGTGATGCGGGCCGTGGACAGCCGGCGGCCCGTCTCGTCGGTCATCACGACCTCGTGGGTCGTGAGCGTGCGGCCCAGGTGGATGGCCGTGCAGGTTCCTGTCACAGTGCCCGAGGCAATGGCCCGGTGATGGGTCGCTCCCACCTCGATCCCCATAGCCTGCCGTCCCGGACCGGCATGCATCCCGGCAGCGAACGAGCCAAGCGTCTCGGCCAGCACCACGTGGGCGCCGCCGTGCAGGATCCCGGCCACCTGGGTGTTGCCTTCAACCGGCATGGTGGCCACGGTGCGTTCGGGGCTCATTTCGAGGAAATGGATCCCCATCTTCACCACCAGCGCGCCAACGCCGTATTCGCCGAGCCACTCATGCATTTCTTCGGGAACGCCAGCGGCTGCCAGTTCGTTGGCGAACTGCCCGGGCGTGAAATTGTCCATCATGGGAACTAGGCTGGCACCTGTGAGTGAAACTACCAAACCGGCCCCTGCCCCTCTTTCTGCAGGCACTGCAGCAGACGTCCTACCCGCAACAGAGTCCACCTCAGTGGCTGCAGCCAAGCCCGCCCGGAACACAACACGTACCGCGGAGCCGGTTTCCGCCACCGTGGCCCCCGTGATTCCCATCACCGACCAGCCCCGCCTCCTGGTGCTGGACGGGCACTCCATGGCGTTCAGGGCGTTCTTCGCCCTGCCTGCGGACAAGTTCTCCACCGCTGCGGGGCAGCACACCAACGCGATCCACGGTTTCACGTCCATGCTCATCAACCTGATCAAGGAGCAGCAGCCCACCCACGTCGCCGTGGCCTTCGACGTCTCGGACGAGACCACCCACCGCAAAGCCGAATACAGCGAGTACAAGGGCGGCCGGAATGAGACGCCCCGGGAGATGAGCGGCCAGATCGACCTCATCGACAAGGTCATGGGTGCGTGGGGCATCAAGACCATCAAGATGCCCGGCTACGAAGCGGACGACATCCTGGCAACCCTCGCCGCCATGGGCGAAAAGGCAGGCTACGAAGTGCTGCTGGTGACGGGCGACCGCGATGCCTTCCAGCTGATTACGGACAACGTGTTCGTGCTGTACCCCAGGAAAGGCGTCAGCGATATTCCCCGCCTGGACGCCCCTGCCATCCAGGAAAAGTACTTCGTCACCCCGGCCGAGTACTCCGACCTCGCCGCCCTGGTGGGGGAGTCGGCGGACAACCTCCCGGGCGTGCCCGGCGTCGGTCCCAAGACGGCCGCCAAGTGGATCAACCTCTACGGCGGGCTGGAAGGCGTGCTGGAACACCTCGATTCGATCGGCGGCAAAGTCGGTGACGCCCTCCGCGAGAACGTGGAGTCCGTCAAGCGCAACCGCCGGCTGAACAGGCTCCACACCGACCTGGACCTGCCCGTGACGCTTGACGACCTGGCAGAGCCGCGGCCGGACCAGGCAGCCCTGGAGCAATTGTTCGATGAGCTTGAGTTCAAGACCATCCGCACCCGCCTCTTCGCCCTCTACGGGAGCGACGACGTGGACCTCGCAGAACGGGAAAGCCTGGACATCCCGGACTACGTCACGCCGGCTGGAGCAGCCGAGCTGAGCGCTTTCCTGGCGGCAGGCGCCGGGCAGCGGTCCGCACTCGCTGTAGACCTCGTTCCGGGACGGATCGGGGAGGACGCCGCCGCGCTGGCAATCGTCCGGGACGGAGCCGCCGCCTACATCGACCTTTCGAGCCAGGATGCCGAGGCCGAAAACGTATTGGCCGCGTGGCTGCGCGACCCCGAAGCGCCCAAGGTGATGCACGGTTTCAAAGCCGCACTGAAAGCGCTGACCGCCCGCGGCCTGGAACTTGAAGGCGTCGTGGACGACACCTCGATTTCCGGCTACCTCATCCAGCCCGACCGCCGCACCTACGAGCTCGCGGAGCTGGCGCAGCACCACCTCAACATCGAAATCTCCACCGCCGTTGCGAAGGCCGGACAGCTGGAGCTGGCGTTCGACGGCGACGACTCGGCAGCAGCCGGCGAACTTGTCCACGCCGCTGCCGTCGTCCAGACGCTCAGCCGCTACTTTGAAGCGGAGCTGAAGGAGCGCAAGGCGGAGGAACTGCTCTCCACCCTTGAGCTGCCGGTCAGCAGGGTGCTGGCTGACATGGAGCTCGCCGGCATTGCGATCGACATGCAGCGGATGGATGAGCAGCTGGCTGACCTGGCCAAGGTGATCGACAACGCCCAGGAGCTGGCGTTCGCCGCCATCGGCCACGAAGTCAACCTGGGATCGCCCAAACAGTTGCAGACCGTCCTGTTCGAGGAACTGCAGCTGCCGAAGACGAAGAAGATCAAGTCCGGTTACACCACCGACGCCGCCTCGCTGAAGAACCTGCTGGAAAAGACCGGGCACGAATTCCTGGTGCAGCTGATGGCGCACCGCGAGTCCTCGAAGCTGCGCCAGATGCTGGAGTCGCTCAAGAAGTCCGTGACCGAGGACGGCCGGATCCACACTACGTACGCGCAGAATGTCGCCGCCACCGGCCGGATCTCGTCCAACAACCCCAACCTGCAGAACATCCCCATCCGCAGCGAGGAGGGCCGCCGGGTCCGCGGCATCTTCGTGGTCAGCGACGGCTATGAATGCCTCTTGTCCGCGGACTATTCGCAGATCGAAATGCGGATCATGGCGCATCTCTCGGGGGATGAAGGCCTGATCCAGGCATACCGGGACGGCGAGGACCTGCACCGGTTCGTGGGATCGAATATCTTCCACGTGCCCACGGACCAGGTCACCAGCGCCATGCGTTCCAAGGTCAAGGCGATGTCCTACGGCCTTGCCTACGGCCTGACGTCGTTCGGGCTCTCCAAGCAACTGGAGATTTCCGTTGACGAGGCCCGAACCCTGATGAAGGAGTACTTCGACCGCTTCGGAGCCGTCCGCGACTACCTGCGCGGCGTGGTGGATCAGGCCCGGATCGACGGCTACACCGCCACCATCGAGGGCCGTCGGCGGTACCTACCGGACCTCACCAGCACGGACCGGCAGCTGCGCGAAAATGCGGAACGCATCGCGCTGAACTCACCGATCCAGGGCTCGGCGGCAGACATCATCAAACGGGCCATGCTGGGCGTGCACGCGGAACTGAAGGCCCAGGGCCTGAAATCGCGCATGCTCCTCCAGGTCCATGACGAACTGGTGCTTGAAGTTGCCCCCGGCGAGCGTGTTGCAGTGGAGAAGCTGGTCACCGAGCAGATGGGCTCCGCCGCGGCCCTCAGCGTGCCGCTGGACGTCCAGATCGGCGTCGGTCCGAGCTGGTACGACGCCGGGCACTAGCAGTTTTAGGACGCGCAGGGCGCCGCCGACACGGCGTCCCGCGCGGTGGTTCATTCGGTTCAAGGGGGAGCAGCACGTGGCAGAAAAGTACGAGATCCGTCGATTCAGGGCAGCGGAGAAGGGTGTGCCCGGCTATGAGCAGGGAACCGATTGGATCCAGGCCGTGGGCTTCGGATTCCACGACACCCGCCGGAACGACGAATACGTGGACAAGATCATGGCCATGTACCGCACGGATGGACGCGAGCTGACCGGCGTCTACCAGACGGGTGCAGTGGCACAGCATTCATTGGGTGCCAGTGTCCCCGTGGCAACATTCGGCACGCTCCGCCGGGAACTGAATGTCGGGTACGGCCGCCAGCTTCTCACGCACATGGTGACGGCAGTGACCGTGCGCGGAACCCACCGGCGTCAGGGCCTTTTGCGCCGAATGATGACCGAAGACCTTACCGCGGCGAAGGCGGACGGTCTGGCGATTGCGGCGCTGACCGCCTCCGAGGGCTCCATCTACGGGAGGTTCGGCTACGGCGTTGCAACGTTTGAGCGCAGCATCAAGGTGGATACCGGACCACGGTTCGATCTCCGCCACCAGCCTTCCGGCACGGTGGAGATCGCCGACCGGAAGGTGCTCCTCGAACTGGCCCCTGAAGTGTTCGAGCGCGTTCACCGCCACACTCCCGGTTCCATCGTCCGGCAGGATGCCTACCGGCAGAACATCTCCGGAACTGTGGGCCGCGACGGCAACGAAGATGAAGCCATCAAGTGCGCGTTGCATTACGACGCTGCCGGAGCAGTGGACGGCTACGTCTCGTATAAATTCGCCGGCTGGGACACCAAGCCCTACACGGTGGAAATCGTGGACCTGGTGGCAGCAACGGATGATGCCTACCTGGAGCTCTGGCAGTTCCTGGGCAGCATCGACCTCATCCAGCGTGTCAGCTGGGCGGACGCACCGGTGGACGATCCTCTGGTGTGGGCGCTTGCGGACCCGCGCTGCGTCGAAGCCTCCGACCACCGGGATATGCTCTGGCTCCGGATCCTGGACAGCGTTCAGGCGCTCGGTGCCCGCCGATACTCCGCAGGCGGACGGCTGGTCCTGGAGCTCGAAGATGCCCTGGGATTCGCCGGCGGAACGTTCATCCTTGACGTCAGCGGCGGCGAGGCCAGTGTCTCGGGAGCACAGGCAGGGGCGCGCCCCGACCTGTCGATGGACGTGGCCGATCTCGCCTCCATCTACCTCGGCGCCGTGTGTCCGGTGACGTTGAAGGCGGCGGGGCGGATTCGGGAACACACGTCCGGTGCCGCACTCCGGGCAAGGCTCATGTTCGCCGTCGAACGCGCGCCCCACTGCCTGACGCATTTCTAAAGGGGTTTCGGGCCGCCGTTCCCGCCCCTGCCGCTTTGACCGGCGTTGGAGGGTACGACTAGAATAAACGGGCGTGTACTATGTGCGCGTATCTAGAATCCACAAATCAGGATGAACCTGGTAGAACCATGCGTTCTGCCAACATCCGCGCACTCGTCAATACGGGTGGGCGGCGGTCCGCCTGACCGACTAACTATCCACAACGGAGCCCCTACTACATGACCATCACCTCCACCGAGAAGCCCGGTACCCCCGTAGTCGCGATTAACGACATCGGTACCGCTGAGGACTTCCTCGCAGCAGTCGACGCCACCATCAAGTACTTCAACGACGGAGATCTCGTCGAGGGTACCGTCGTCAAGGTCGACCGCGACGAAGTTCTGCTCGACATCGGTTACAAGACCGAAGGTGTCATCCCCTCCCGCGAGCTGTCCATCAAGCACGACGTTGATCCCGGAGACGTCGTCTCCGTTGGCGATCAGGTCGAAGCCCTGGTGCTCACCAAGGAAGACAAAGAAGGCCGCCTGATCCTCTCCAAGAAGCGTGCTCAGTACGAGCGCGCCTGGGGCGACATCGAGAAGGTCAAGGAAGAAGACGGTGTCGTCACCGGTACCGTCATCGAGGTTGTCAAGGGTGGTCTTATCCTCGACATCGGTCTGCGCGGCTTCCTGCCCGCATCCCTCGTCGAGATGCGCCGTGTGCGCGACCTTGCTCCGTACATCGGTCAGCAGATCGAAGCCAAGATCATCGAGCTGGACAAGAACCGCAACAACGTTGTGCTGTCCCGCCGTGCATGGCTCGAGCAGACCCAGTCCGAGGTCCGCTCCACGTTCCTCAACAAGCTGGAAAAGGGCCAGGTTCGTCCCGGCGTCGTTTCCTCCATCGTCAACTTCGGTGCCTTCGTGGACCTGGGCGGCGTAGACGGCCTGGTTCACGTTTCCGAGCTGTCCTGGAAGCACATCGACCACCCGTCCGAGGTCGTCGAAGTTGGCCAGGAAGTCACCGTCGAGGTTCTCGAGGTCGACCTGGACCGCGAGCGTGTTTCCCTGTCGCTCAAGGCTACGCAGGAAGATCCGTGGCAGACCTTCGCCCGCACCCACGCCCTCGGCCAGGTTGTTCCGGGTAAGGTCACCAAGCTCGTTCCGTTCGGTGCGTTCGTTCGCGTCGAAGACGGCATCGAAGGCCTCGTGCACATCTCCGAGCTGGCAGTCCGCCACGTGGAGCTGGCTGAGCAGGTTGTCTCCGTTGGCGACGAGCTGTTCGTCAAGGTCATCGACATCGACCTCGAGCGCCGCCGCATCTCCCTCTCCCTCAAGCAGGCTAACGAGGGCGTTGACGCCGACAGCACCGAATTCGACCCGGCTCTCTACGGCATGGCCGCTGAGTACGACGAAGAGGGCAACTACAAGTACCCGGAGGGCTTCGACCCGGAGTCCAACGAGTGGCTTGAAGGCTACGAGAACCAGCGCGCAGCCTGGGAGCAGCAGTACGCTGACGCCCAGACCCGCTGGGAAGCACACAAGAAGCAGGTTGCCCAGCACGCTGCCGACGACGCTGCAGCTGCAACGTCCGGTGACAGCGATTCCGGCACCACCAGCTACTCCTCCGAGCCTGCTGCAGCCGAGACCGGTGCAGGCACGCTTGCTTCGGACGAGGCTCTTGCAGCACTGCGCGAGAAGCTGACCGGCAACTAATTTCCCGGTTGGCCTGAGGACGGGATCTTCAGGTGCCAGGCTGTTAGCTAGCTGAAGGTGGCCGTCCCCGAAAGGGGGCGGCCACCTTTTTCGTTAAGCCAGGAGCCGGTCGGTTGCGGGGTCCGGGACGCCGTCGAAGTACCGGTCGAGGATTTCCAGGAAGATCGGTTCCGCAGGGTCCGCCCGCAGGAACAGCGTCATGGAGGATTGGAGTTTCCGGGCGTCGATCCCGCCGAAGATCCCGACGGCGCTGAGTCCGGTGTGGGCGGCAACAGCCCGTGCACAGGCAAGGAGTCGCGGACCAAGCACCGGGTGCTCCAGATAAGCTTTCGCCTCCGCCAGCGACGTGACGGCATACTTCCGGGACGTGGCGCTCTGTCCGAGGCCGGCGATCTGCGGGAAGATGAACCACATCCAGTGGCTCTGCTTCTCCCCGTCTTTTAGCTCTTCGAGGGCCCTCTGGTAGGTCCCGTTGGCATCCTGGGCCTGCACGAACCGTTCAAGGTCGAAGGGATCTTCCACCTGGTGCCTCCTCAACTCAGCCGGACACTGTCCATCCATCCAACCACCGGCCCGGCCGCGTGGCGAGGCAGCCTCAGCGCAGCTTCATCCGCGCAGTCACTTGGGAACCCGCACCGTCTGCAGCCAGCTCCGCGCCCGCGGAACGCAGAAGTGCCTGCGCTGCTGAATTTCCGGCAGTGGTTTCTGCCTGAAGCCACGCAGCGCCGGAGCCTAACGCCACAGCACAGACAATTTTCAATGCTTCCCGGCCGATTCCCCGTCCCCGGAAGCTGCGGCCCAGCCACAGCCCGGTTTCCAGCGACGCCATCCCGGACGTGGTGGTTCCGGTGCGCTTGAGCCGGATCGAGCCGGCCACCCGGCCGCCAAAACTGACAGCCCAGGATTTCTGGCCGGCCGGGCTGTCGAGGCCGGCCGCCGCAGCGCGGTGGTAGTCACGGAACCAGCCGATCCGCTCAGCGTTCCAGCCGGAGGTGGCACCCAACGGGGGAGTGACCTCGTCGGCAGCGGCGTCCGAGAGGGCCAGGTCCAGCAGCGCTGCCAAAACTTCCTCGTTGACGTCGAGCAGCTCCACACTGCCCGCGAGGAGCGGTGCGTATTCAGAATGCGAAGACTGTTCAGAAGGGGACATCGATCCATTCCGCTTCTTCCGGCCGCAGGACGGCGCTGCCGGCTGTCAGGGACGCAAGCCGTGCGGCGGCCCGGTCGAGTTCGTCAGGCTGGTCGGCAAGGGCCACCCTGAGAACAGTGGTCCTCGCCCCGTAGCTTGTCTCCGCCATCACATAGCCGGCGGCGCGGAGGTCGTTTTCCAGCCTTCCGGCGGCGGAGTGCGGAACCTCCACGGAGCAGATCCGAAGCCGGCGGCGCCGGACCAGCGGTGCCAGGTCCAGCGCGGAGGACACCGATTCCGAATAGGCGCGTACCAGACCGCCCGCACCGAGCAGGATCCCGCCAAAATAGCGGACGACGACGGCGGTGACGTCGCTCAGGTCAGTCACCCCGGGCAATGTCTCCCGCCGGAGGAGGGCCTCGAGCATGGGGATGCCGGCGGTTCCGGACGGCTCGCCGTCGTCGTTGGAGCGCTGGATGTCACGGTCCGGTCCCAGGACGAAGGCGGAGCAGTGGTGCCGGGCGTCGTGGAATTCCTTGCGCAGTCCGGCCACCAGGTTCCTTGCGCCTTCTTCGTCACCGCTACGCCGGATCACGGTGATGAACCGCGACCGTTTGATCTCGAGTTCATGGCGGAAATCCGGCCCGGCCGCCAGGGTGGTGTAGGCAGTGGCCCTGCTTTCATGCTCTTGCACCGCCCAAGTCTAGTCCGGGGATGGGCCCTCGCGGTCAGGGGTGGCGGTGGGTGGGGACTAGTCTGGTGGGGTGCTGAAGATCGGGTTGACGGGCGGCATCGCCTCGGGGAAGTCAGTTGTAGCCTTGCGTTTGCGCGAACTGGGGGCCGTCCTGGTCGACGCCGATGCCCTCGCTCGTGAGGTGGTGGAGCCGGGAACCCCCGGACTAGGCCGCGTGGTGGAAGCATTCGGGGCGGACATGCTGGCTGCGGACGGCGGGCTGGACCGGGCCCGGCTTGGCGCGCTGGTGTTTGGCGCCCCGGAGAGGCTCGCGGTGCTCAACGGCATCGTTCATCCCCTGGTCCGGGAGCGGGCCGCCGCGATGATTGACGCCGCCCCCGGCGGCGCCGTCGTCGTACAGGACATTCCCTTGCTCGTGGAAACGGGCCAGGGCAGCAATTTCCATCTCGTGCTGGTAGTGGATGCACCCGATGAGGTGCGGGTGCGGCGCATGGTGGAACTGCGGAACATGACCGAAGAGCAGGCCAGGTCACGGATGGCGGTGCAGGCCGCCAGGGACGACCGCCTGGCCGCCGCGGACGTAGTGCTGGACAACTCCGGAAGCATTGATGAACTAAAAGCCGCCGTTGACGTCCTGTGGACCAGTCGGCTGGCCCCTTTTGCGGATAACATCAGCAAGCAGCGGGCGGCGCCGCGGACGGGCGGGCCGGTGCTTGCGCCAGCCGATCCGACGTGGGAAGCCCAAGCCGCCCGCCTCGCCGCCCGGCTGCAGGTTGCGGCTCCCGCGGACATCGTGGCGGTGGATCACATCGGCTCCACCGCCGTGCCGGGGCTTGACGCCAAAGACATTATTGACCTCCAGTTGACCGTTGCGGATCTTGCGACGGCGGACCGGATCGCGCTGCTCCTCGCCGCGGCGGGCTTTCCGCTGTGGCCGGGAGTGTTTGCCGACAGCCCGAAACCGTCGCACCCTGATCCGGCCGACTGGGCCAAGCGCCTGCACGGGAACGCCGACCCCGGCCGGCCCGTCAACCTGCATGTCCGGCCCGCGGGCTCGCCCGGCTGGCGGTTTGCCCTGTGTTTCCGGGACTGGCTCCGTGGCGATGCTGCGGCCAGGAGCGACTACCTGGCCGAGAAGCGGAGGGTCGCCGCCCTCCACAGCGTAGACAAGTCGACGGCGGGCTACGCGGCGGACAAGGAAGCATGGTTCGCGGAGCATGCTGCCGGCAGGATGGACGCGTGGGTGCAGCGCACGGGGTGGCAGCCGCCGTCGTACGCAACAGCGTCAGCCACTGGTGCGGCTGCCGGTGCCGTCAGCGGTACTGCCCAAAGCTGAATTGGGGCACGTTGTCAGAGCCCGGCGGTAGATTATATTCATGAGTCTTGCCCAGGAAATCAACCGTGTCGTGGCTCCGTTCGAGGTCATCAGTGAGTTCAAGCCGGCGGGCGACCAGCCGGCCGCCATCGCGGAGCTGACCGAGCGTATCAAGAACGGCGAAAAGGACGTAGTGCTGCTTGGCGCCACCGGTACCGGTAAAAGCGCGACGACGGCATGGCTCATTGAGCAGGTCCAGCGTCCCACGCTGGTGATGGTGCAGAACAAGACCCTCGCCGCGCAGCTGGCCAACGAATTCCGCGAACTGCTTCCGAACAACGCCGTCGAGTACTTCGTGTCTTACTACGACTACTACCAGCCGGAAGCCTATGTGGCGCAGACGGACACCTTCATCGAGAAAGACTCCTCCGTCAACGAGGAGGTCGAACGCCTCCGCCACTCCGCCACCAATTCCCTGCTGACCCGACGTGACGTGATCGTGGTGGCCACCGTGTCCTGCATCTACGGCCTGGGCACTCCGGAAGAGTACATCGCCGGGATGGTGACGCTCCGCAAGGGCGCGGAGATGAACCGCGACGACCTTCTTCGGAAATTCGTCTCCATGCAGTACACCCGCAACGACATGGACTTCCACCGCGGCACTTTCCGGGTCCGCGGCGACACCGTGGAAATCATCCCGATGTACGAGGAACTGGCCATCCGGATCGAGTTCTTCGGCGATGAGATCGAGAACATCCACACGCTCCACCCCCTGACCGGCGAGGTGATCCGGGACGAAGACGAGATGTACGTCTTCCCTGCTTCGCACTACGTGGCCGGACCGGAACGAATGGCCCGGGCCATCAAGCGGATCGAGGACGAGCTGGCCGAACGGCTGCAGGTCCTCGAAAGCCAGAATAAGCTCGTGGAAGCCCAGCGGCTCCGCATGCGCACCACATACGACCTCGAAATGATGCAGCAGATGGGCTTTTGCAACGGCATCGAGAACTACTCGTCGCACATTGACGGCCGCGCCCGCGGCACGGCGCCGCACTGCCTCATCGACTACTTCCCGGATGACTTCCTGCTGGTTATCGACGAGTCCCACGTGACGGTGCCTCAGATCGGTGCCATGTACGAGGGCGACATGTCCCGCAAGCGGAACCTGGTGGACTTCGGCTTCCGGCTGCCCTCGGCGATGGACAACCGGCCGCTTAAGTGGGACGAGTTCCAGGAGCGCGTGGGCCAGACCGTGTACCTCTCCGCCACTCCCGGCAAGTACGAACTCGGCAAGTCCGACGGCTTCGTGCAGCAGATCATCCGTCCGACCGGCCTGATCGACCCTGAGGTGGTGGTCAAGCCCACGAAGGGCCAGATCGATGACCTGCTGGGGGAGATCAAAACCCGCACCGCGAAGAACGAACGTGTCCTGGTCACCACCCTCACCAAGCGGATGGCGGAAGACCTGACCGACTACCTGCTGGGCCACGGCGTGAAGGTGGAGTACCTGCACTCCGACGTGGACACGCTCCGCCGGGTGGAGCTGCTGCGGGAACTCCGGATGGGTGTCTTCGACGTCCTGGTCGGCATCAACCTGCTCCGGGAAGGCCTCGACCTCCCCGAAGTTTCGCTGGTCAGCATCCTCGACGCGGACAAGGAAGGCTTCCTACGGTCCTCAACCTCCCTGATCCAGACCATCGGCCGCGCCGCCCGTAACGTGTCGGGACAGGTGCACATGTACGCCGACCGCATCACCGATTCCATGGCGCACGCGATCGACGAGACCAACCGCCGCCGTGCCATCCAGGTTGCCTACAACACGGAAAAAGGCATCGACCCGCAGCCGCTGCGGAAAAAGATCGCGGACATCACGGACCAGCTGGCCAAGGAGGATGCGGACACCCGCGAACTGCTGGCCGCTGCAGGGAAAACCCGGGGCAAGGGCAAGGGCGCGTCAAAGGTGCGCCAGGACGGCCTCGCGGCCGCACCGGCGGAGGACCTTGTGGGCCTGATCGAGCAGCTGACGGAACAGATGCACGCCGCGGCCGGCGAACTGCAGTTCGAACTGGCCGCCCGGTTGCGAGATGAAGTAGGGGAATTGAAGAAGGAACTGCGGCAGATGCAGGCCGCCGGCCACGCCTAGGGTAAAGTTGTTGTCACGTAGGGGAGTATCCCAAGCGCTACGATCGTCAACACGCACGGCATAGATGCCCTGCCGGGCGTAGCGGGCTGCCGTTTCAGCACCAAGTGCGCAGGCAAGCCGGAGAGACTTACACCGCATCTCTGTACCCTGCGAAAGGCATCCCTGTGCTCGAACTACCCGTCTGGTTCGAGGTCGGCTCACTCGTCGTCCTCGGCCTCATCCTCCTCATTGACCTGTTGCTGGTTGTCCGGCGCCCCCACGAACCTTCCATGAAGGAAGCCGGCCTCTGGGTGGCGTTCTACGTATCGCTCGCCCTGGTCTTTGCCGGCGCGATGTTCGCCTTCACCGGCCCGGAGTTCGGCGGCCAATTCGTTGCCGGCTGGGTGACGGAATACAGCCTCAGCATCGACAACCTCTTTGTCTTCATCATCATCATGGCGCGCTTCTCCGTGCCCCGTAAGTACCAGCAGGAAGTGCTGATGGTGGGCATCATCATCGCGCTGATCCTGCGCGGCATCTTCATCCTGCTCGGCGCCATCGTGATCGAGCAGTTCAGCTGGGTCTTCTACATCTTCGGCGCCTTCCTGCTCTGGACCGCCTGGAAGCAGGCCCAGGACGAGGGCGAGGACGAAGAGGACAAGGAAAACCCGCTGATCGCGAGGCTCCGCAAGGTGATTCCGATGTCGGAGAAGTTCGACGGCGGCAAGCTGCGCACCACGGTTAACGGCAAGAAGGTCTTCACCCCGATGCTGATCGTTTTTGTCACGATCGGCCTGACCGACCTGCTGTTCGCTGTCGACTCCATTCCGGCGATCTTCGGCCTGACCCAGAGCCCGTTCATTGTATTCACCGCAAACCTCTTCGCCCTCATGGGCCTGCGCCAGCTGTACTTCCTGCTGGGCGGCCTGATGAACCGCCTGATCTATCTGAAGCACGCACTGTCCTTCATCCTGGCATTCATTGGCGTCAAGCTGGTCCTCCACGCAATGCACGTCAACGAACTTCCGTTCATCAACGGCGGCCATCACATCGAGTGGGCTCCGGAGATCCCGACGTTCGTGTCGCTGGCTGTCATCGTGGGCACCATCGTTGTCGCCGTGATCGCCAGCCTGGTGAGCTCCAAGGCTGCACAGTCGAAGTTGGACGCCCGTCTCGAAGAGGACGCCCGCAAGAGCATGAGCGACGCCGAGTAGTCACCGCACCGTTTCAGCTACCTGCCAGGCAACCCCGGTCATATCGTTGGCCGGGGTTGCCTGCGTCTGACGGGCCTGTTTGTCCTGGCACGGGCAGGACTATGCTCTAGGGATGGCAAATACTTCCGGGGCGGAGCCCGGCGTGCGCCACGATCAGCGGCGGACCCTGCAACGCCATAGCGTCCAGCGGCGCACCGTCATCCTCCTGGGGTCGGCGCAGCTTCTGAGCGGAATCGGCACGGGAGCCACTGTTTCCATCGGCTCACTGCTCGCGGTAGACCTCTCCGGTTCCAGCGCCTGGGCAGGCTCCGTTTCCACCGTGATGACCCTCGCCGCCGCCTTGTCCGCGCTGCCGCTGGCTTCGCTGGCGGACCGCCGCGGGCGCTTGGCCGGGCTGGTGACAGGTCTCGCGGCCGCCCTCGCCGGTGTCGCGGGCATCGTGGTTTCCGTAGTCTCCGGGAGCTTCCTGTTGCTGCTCCTGGGCACTGCCGGAGTGGGAGTCGGCACGGCCTCAAACCTGCAGGCGCGCTTCGCGGCCGTGGACCTCGCCGATGACGAGCATCGCGGGCGCTCCCTGTCCGCCGTCGTCTGGGCCATCACCATCGGCGCGGTGGCGGGACCCAACCTCATCCAGCCCGGCGCGGTTGTGGGCCAGGCAGTCGGGCTCCCGCCCATCGCCGGCCCCTTCATCATTTCCGCCGCCGGGCTTGTGCTGGCCTGTGTCCTTCTGCTCGCAGGGCTCCGGCCTGACCCGCTGCTGTTCGCCCGGCAGCTCGCGGCCGCCGGCCAGCAACCGGCAACCAAACAACCCACCGGCCAGCAACAAGCCAGCCAGCCACCAGCCGTCACGCCACGGCGCGGCGCCCTTGCCCGGGGATTGCGCGCTGCCCGCAGCTCGCCGTCCGCCATCCTGGCGCTGGCCGCCGTCGTGGGAGCCCATGCCGTCATGGTGGGGGTGATGTCCGTGACGCCCCTCCACCTGCAGGAGCTGGTCGCCGGGCCCGGCGCGGCCGCCCACGCCGGGCACATGGCCTCGGGCGACGTTCTGGTGATCATTGGCTTCACGATCTCGCTGCACATCGCCGGGATGTTCGCGTTGTCGCCCGTGATGGGGTGGCTGACGGACAAGGCGGGACGAAAGCAGACGGTGGTCATCGGGTTCGCCCTGCTGGTCGCAGCTGTGGCCGTGGCCGGTGCCGGTCAGCGGTCAACCACCGCCGTGGCCGTGGGACTGGTACTGCTGGGACTCGGATGGTCCGCCGCCACGGTCGCCGGGTCCACGCTCCTGGCGGAAAGCGTCCGCCAGGAGGAACGTGTGATGGTCCAGGGCGTTTCGGACATGCTCATGGGAGCAGCGGGCGCCGTAGGCGGCGCGTCCTCCGGCGTCATCCTCAGCTGGGCGGGTTACCCCGGACTCAACCTGGCCGGAGGCGCGGTTGCCGGCGTCGTGCTTGCCGCCGCCGTCATGGCCCTCCTGCCCGGACGGGCAGGCGGGCACGCGGGACGGGTGTCCGGAACCGCCGGCGGCCGCTCACTTGCGGACTGAGCGCACCATTCCCAGCAGGCGCCCGAAGATGCCTTCGCCGTCGTCCGCAATGCCGTCATGGTGGAAGTCCGCGGTCTCCCAGACCTGGAGTCCGCGAACGGCGGACGCCGTTTCCAGGGAGAGGTCCCGGTCGACGTAGATGTCCTCGCTGTACACCGCGGCGGCAACGGGAACGGTGTTTGAGGCAAGCCGTTCCGGGTCGTAAAGCGGCTTCCAATCGGACTTCTCGGCCAGCAGCCGGGCAACATTCCGCAGCGGACGGAGCGCCGCGTCCTGCTCGAAGTACCAGGGATAGACCATTTCGCCGGTCAGCAGGGGCTCGGCGGCGTCGGGGCGGAACTCGGGAAAGTCCTGGAGCACCCGCAGCGCGGCCCAGTCCGTGGCTTCCCCCTGACCGTAGATGGACTCGTGCATGAGGGCGTACAGCGGGTTCCCTGCGCGGGTGACAATGGCGCGGACCTGCTCCAGGAAGGAGTCGGAGAGGCGGTCGCCGTCGGGCGTGGCCACGAAGGCGTCCTCCAGCAGGTGGTGCAGGGTGTCCACCCTGGTGTTTCCGCCCAGGTAGGACCCCACCATCTGGAAACGCTCTACGGTGAGCCGTTGGCCGTCGGGCAGGTGCTCCTCGGTTTCGCGGAGGTGCCGGGCAATCCGGCTGACCGTAGCACGGTCCTCGGGGTACGACTTGAAGTATTCGGCGTTGCGGGCGGCCACGCGGCGGTAGGTGGCCTGGTACACCCTGTCGGCAGGTCCGTGGAGCGGCCCAAGCCCACCGGTGATGAGCGCCTCGCGAAGTCCCTCCGGGGCGTAGGAGAGGTAGCTCAGCGCGCAGAAGCCGCCGTAGCTTTGCCCGTAGATGGTCCACGGGCCGGACCCGAGGGCATGCCGGATCGCCTCGGCGTCAGCCACAATCGAATCCGCCCGGAAGTGGGTCAGGTACTCCAACTGGTCGGCGTCGTTTCCGCGGAGCGGGAGGGTGTTGCGGTCGATCGCGGCGGACAGACCTGTGCCGCGTTGGTCCAGCATGAGGATCCGGAAGTCCCTGGCGGCGGCTTTGCTCCAGCCACCGAGGGAGGGAAACCGGTTGCCCCTTCCGCCGGGGCCGCCCTGCAGGTAGAGCAGCCAGGGAAGCCTGGCGGCGTCTTCCTCACTGTGGTCAGCGGAGACGTACTCCCGCGCAAACACGGTGATCGTCTCCCCGGCGCCGCCATTGAAGTGGTCAAGCGGCACCTCAAAAAAGTGCTCGGCCGTCCGCATTCCGCGGTACTCGTGCCGTGCTCTAACCGTGTGGGGGACAGCCGGCACATGGGCGGCAGCCGCAGCCTCCAACATCCCCACGGCCGCCAGTCCGGTCATCGGAAGATCAGCCAAGGACGTGCGCCTCACGGGCGGTCCCGAACGACTCGAGGGCTTCCCCGGTCAGCCGGAATGTTGACCATTCCTCCATGGGGAATGCGCCCAGTTTCTTGTAGAAGTTTATGGACGGTTCGTTCCAGTCAAGGACGCTCCACTCAACCCGTGCATAACCGCGTTCGACGGCGGTGGCCGCCAGGTGCTGCAGCAGCGCCTTGCCGTGGCCCTCGCCGCGCGCCTCCGGAGTCACATACAGGTCCTCGAGGTAGATCCCGTGGACACCTTCCCAGGTGGAATAGTTCAGGAACCAGAGAGCGAAGCCCCGGACCACGCCGGCTTCGTTCTCGGCCATGGCGGCAAAGACCCTCGGGTTCTCGCCGAACAGGACCCCGGCGAGCATTTCCGGTGTGTTCCGGACGGCGTCGGGTTCCTTCTCGTAGACAGCCAATTCGTGGATCATCTGCAGGATGACGGGGACATCTTCAACGGTGGCGGGCCGGATTGCACTCATCATTCGAGTTTACTAGCGACTACAGCCGGTTCACGTCCGTTACCCGGACCACTGCGGTTCCGGTTTCGTCGGAGGCCGCCAGGTCCACCTCCGCCGAGATCCCCCAGTCGTGGTTGCCGGCGGGATCGTCAAAGATCTGCCGGACCTTCCACGTCCCCGGCTCTTCGGTGATGATCAGCAGGCCCGGCCCCCGGGCGTCCGGTCCCGTGCCTATGTCGTTGTGTTCGTCAAAGTAGTCGTCCAGGACGTCCTCCCAGCGGTCGGCGTCCCAGCCGCCAGCGGCGTCGAGTTCGCCGAGTTCTGAGGCCGCCTCGTCGGCGAAAAGCTCCACGCGCCGGAACATCTCGTTGCGGACCATCACGCGGAAGGCCCGGATGTTGGACGTCAGCGACGGCGGCGGGGGCGGGGGAGCGTCGTGCGGCGTCGGTGCGGCGCCGGAGGTCAGCTCCTCCCATTCGTCCAGGAGGCTCGAATCGACCTGCCGGACCAGCTCGCCCAGCCAGGCAATCAGGTCCTCGAGGTCCTCCCGCAGGGAGTCCTGCGGAACCGTCTGGCGTAGCGCCTTGAAACCGTCGGCGAGGTACCGCAGCACAATGCCCTCGGAACGCGCCAGCCCGTAAAACTGGACGAATTCGCCGAAGTTCATCGCCCGCTCGTACATGTCCCGGACCACGGACTTGGGGGCAAGTTCGAAATCGCCGATCCAGGGTGCGGCCTTCCGGTAGACGTCGAAGGCCTCGCCCAGGATTTCCGCGAGCGGCTGGGGGTAGGTGACGTCCTCCAGCATGGCCATGCGCTGGTCATACTCAATGCCGTCGGCCTTCATGGCTGCAATGGCTTCGCCGCGGGCCTTCTTCTGCTGGGCAGACAGGATCTGCCGGGGCTTTTCCAGCGTGGATTCGATCACGGACACCACGTCCAGGGCGTACGACGGCGACTCCGGGTCCAGGAGCTCGAGCGCGGCCAGTGCAAACGGCGAGAGCGGCTGGTTCAGCGCGAAGTTGGCCTGCAGGTGGACCGTGAGCCTGACGGTCCTGCCATCGGGGCCCTGTTCCCCGGGCGGAATCCGCTCCACCACTCCGGCGGCCAGAAGTTCCCGGTAGATGCCCAGGGCCTTCTTCATCAGCTGCAGCTGGGAACTGCGGGGTTCGTGGTTTTCCGTGAGCAGCCGCCGGGCGGCCTTGAAGGGGTCACCGGGCCGTTCCATCAGGTTCATCAGCATGGCGTGCGTGACGGTGAAGCTCGACGTCAGCGGGTCCGGGACGGAGTCCACCAGACGGTTATAGGTGGGCTCGCCCCAGGACACGAAGCCCTCCGGCGGCTTCCGCTTGACCACTTGGCGGAGCTTCTTCTGGTCATCGCCGAATTTGGCAGTGGCCTTGGCCATCGCCTTGACGTTTTCGATCACGTGCTCGGGAGCCTGCACCACCACAGTGCCGGCGGTGTCGTAGCCGGCCCTGCCCGCGCGCCCCGCGATCTGGTGGAACTCGCGCGAGTTCAGCAGCCGGGTGCGGACGCCGTCGTACTTGCTCAGGGCAGTGAGCAGGACGGTCCGGATGGGCACGTTGATGCCCACGCCGAGTGTGTCCGTCCCGCAGATGACCTTGAGCAGGCCGGCCTGCGCCAACTGTTCCACCAGCCGCCGGTACTTGGGCAGCATGCCGGCGTGGTGCACGCCGATGCCGTGCCGAACCAGCCGGTTCAGGGTCTTTCCGAAGCCGGCCGCGAAACGGAAACCGGCAATGAGCTCCGCGATTTTGTCCTTCTCCTCGCGGGTGCAGACGTTGATACTCATCAGGTTCTGCGCGCGGTCGATCGCCTCAAGCTGGCTGAAATGGACCACATAAACCGGGACCTGTTTTGTGGAGAGCAGCTCCTCCAAGGTCTCGTGGACCGGCGTCTGCTCGTAGTAGTAGTGCAGCGGAATCGGGCGTTCAGCAGAACTGACGGTCGTCGTCTGACGCCCCGTCAACTCGGTGAGGCCGGCCTCAAAGCGGCTGACGTCACCCAGCGTGGCGGACATCAGCAGGAACTGCGCCTGCGGGAGCTCCAGCAGCGGTACCTGCCAGGCCCAGCCCCGCTGGGGGTCGGAGTAGAAGTGGAACTCGTCCATGATCACCGCGCCCAGATCTGCTCCGGCGCCCTCGCGCAGGGCAATGTTGGCAAGGATTTCAGCCGTGCAGCAGATAATGGGGGCGTCCTGGTTGACCCCGGAGTCACCCGTGATCATGCCGACGTTTTCGGCCCCGAAGATCTCGCACAGGGCGAAGAACTTCTCCGAGACAAGGGCCTTGATGGGAGCCGTGTAGTAGCTGCGGTCACCCCTCGCCATGGCCTGGAAGTGCGCGGCGATCGCCACCAGGGACTTGCCCGAACCCGTCGGAGTGGCCAGAATGACGTTGTCCCCGGACGCCAGCTCCATGATGGCTTCATCCTGGGCGGCGTAAAGGGACAGTCCGCGGCTTTCCGTCCATTCGACGAAGCGGGTGTAGAGCTCGTCCGGATCATGGTCCGTCCCGCTGGAGGTGCGTTCGGCCGGGACAGGGAGCTGCTCAACGAGTTTCATTGCTTTCAAGCTTAGTGCCCGCCGCCAATGGTGGTTCTTCCTTGGTCGCGGGGCCGGGCCGGGCTAGGCTCGGCCTGACGGCAACAGCACGAGTCATTGGAGGGCGTCTTTGAAGTGGGATCCTGCGAAGTATGTGGAGTTCGGGAACCATCGCGACAGGCCGTATTTCGACCTCACAGCCCGGGTCCTTGCTGAGAAGCCCCGGCACGTGGTGGACCTCGGCTGTGGCCCCGGCAACCTGACGGCCACCCTCGCAGAGCGCTGGCCCCAGGCCGACGTCGTGGGAATAGACTCCTCCGCCGAGATGCTGCGGCAGGCAGCGGAGCAGGCACAGTCCGCCAACCTTTCCTTCGCGCTGCAGGACATCACCGAATGGATGCCCTCGGACCAAACCGACGTGGTGGTGTCCAACGCGGCCCTCCAGTGGGTCCCCGGCCACCCCGCCTTGCTGGCCGGCTGGCTCGAGGCACTCCGGCCCGGCGCCTGGTTCGCCCTGCAGGTTCCCGGAAATTTCCGTTCGCCCTCGCATGTGCTGATGAGGCAACTCGCCGAGTCCGGCCGTTGGAAGGATACTCTCGGCGGCATCCTGCGCCACGACGACGCCGTGGCTGAACCCGCCGGGTACCTGAACATCATGCTCGACGCCGGCTGCGACGCTGACGCCTGGGAGACCACCTACCAGCAGGTTCTCCACGGACCGGATCCGGTCCTGGAATGGGTCAGGGGCGCAGGACTGCGGCCTGTGCTGTCGGCGCTCGCCCCGGCCGAGGCCGCGGAATTCGAAGCCGAATATTCGGCGCTGCTCAGGGACGCCTATCCTGCCACCGCCCACGGCACCGTCTTTCCGTTCCGGAGGATCTTCGCAGTCGCGCGGAAACGGGGCTGACATGCCGTCCCGGCGGGGGGAGGTGCGGTGCTCCGAGGCATGATGCTGCGGCTGCTCGCCGAGCATAAGCCGGTGGTGCTGGCCATCGTGCTGCTGCAGCTTGTCCAGACCACGGCCAACCTGTTGCTGCCCACGCTCAATGCCGCCGTCATCGATGACGGAATCGTCAAGGGGAACACCGACCTTATCCTTCGGCTGGGCGGCTGGATGGCCGGAATAGCCGCCGTCCAAGTGGCGGCTGCCCTTGGCGCCGGGTACTTCAGCGCCAACGTGGCCATGAAGCTCGGCCACCAGCTCCGCCAGGAACTCTTCGCCAAAGTCCAGTCGCTCTCCTCGCAGGAGGTTGGCGCCTTCGGCGTACCCAGCCTGGTCACCCGTGCCACCAATGATGTCCAGCAGATCCAGGCGCTGGCCGTGCTGGTCTTCACCATGCTCGTGGCCGCTCCCGCAATGGGAATCGGCGGAATCGTGCTGGCCCTCAACCAGGACGTGGTGCTGTCCGGCATTGTGGTGGCCATCATTCCCGTGCTGGTGCTCATCATGTTCGTGATCGTGCGCCGGCTCGTGCCCCTGTACCGGGAGGGCCAGGTCCTGATCGACCGCATCAGCAGGGTGCTGCGCGAACAGATCATCGGAGCCAACGTCATCCGCGCCTTCGTCCGCCAAGCACACGAGGCGCACCGCTTCGCCGTCGTCAACCGTGGACTGACCCGCAACAACCTGCAGTCAGCGCTGCTGGTGGCAGCGATGCTGCCGCTGATCATGATCGTGGTGAACCTGTCATCGGTGGGCGTGGTGTGGTTCGGCGGCCACCGGATCCAGGCCGGGGATATGCAGCTCGGCTCGTTGACGGCCTTCATCGCCTACATCCTGCAGATCCTCATCGCCATCATGATGGCGATGTACGTACTGATGACGGCTCCCCGCGCCGCCGTGTGCGCTGAGCGGATCCAGGCCGTACTGGACACCCGCCCCGCGATCGCGGATCCGCCGATTTCCCGGGCCGGACTGCCGCACGCGCGGCGCACCCCCGGCGGCACGGTGGAATTCCGCAACGTCACTTTTGCTTACCCCGGAGCGGAAGCAGCTGTGCTGGACCGCATCAGTTTCACTGCTTCGCCGGGCACAATCACCGCCATCATCGGTTCCACGGGCAGCGGAAAGTCAACGCTGCTCAACCTGTTGCCCCGGTTCCTGGAAACCACTTCCGGGGAGGTGCTGATCGGCGGCCACAACGTCAAATCACTTCCGCTGCATTTCCTGCGGGACAGCCTGTCTCTGGTGCCCCAGCGCGCCTACCTCTTTTCCGGCACCGTGGCAGAGAACCTGAGGATAGCGGTCCCGGAAGCCAGCGACGACGACCTCCTTCGCGCGCTCCGCACCGCCCAGGCGGAGGACTTTGTGCGCGACCTCCCGGACGGTATCCATAGCCCCGTAAGCCAGGGGGGAACAAACTTTTCCGGCGGGCAGCGCCAACGCCTGTGCATCGCCCGCGCTCTGCTCCGGGACGCTCCCGTGTACCTTTTTGACGACAGTCTTTCGGCGCTGGACTACGCCACGGACGCCCGCCTCCGCCAGGCCCTCGTCCCGCTCACGCACCGGTCCACCGTCATCATCGTGGCGGAGCGCATCGCCACCATCCTTGACGCCGGACTCATCCTGGTGCTGGACCAGGGCAGGCTCGTTGCCCAGGGGACGCATACCGAACTCATGCGCACCTCGACGGTCTACCAGGAAATCGCCGCCTCTCAGCTCGCGTTGGGAGGCCGGCTATGAGCACAGCCACCACAACACCGACAACGGCGGTGGCCGGAGCGGGTGCGGGCGCCTGGGCCGCCGGGAGGCGCCTCCTTGGACTGCTCCGGCCAGTTAAATGGCGCATGCTCGCAGCCGTGGGTGCCACATGTGCGTTTGTTGCGCTCAACGTGTCGGCCCCCAAGCTGCTGGGTGACGCCACCGACGTCGTGGTTGAAGGTGTTTTTGGAGGGACCTTCAACGAACAGCAGCTGGCCGCCCTGCTGGTGATCGTGGCGGTGATGTATATCGGTGCGTCGGTGTTCAGCTGGGTCCAGGGAGCGGTGACCGCCCTTGCGGTGCAACGGGTGAGCTACGGGCTGCGGGCCGCGGTGGAGGACAAACTGGCGAGGCTACCGTCCGCGCATTTCGACGAGCAGCGGCGCGGCGACGTCCTCAGCCGGGCAACGAACGACGTCGATAACATCTCGCAGGCAATGAACCAGTTGCTGAACCAGCTGATCCTGTCGGTGCTGATGCTCCTCGGCGCGTTGTCCATGATGCTGTGGCTTTCGCCGCTTCTGGCGGTCATTGCCCTGGTGACCGTGCCGTTTTCCACGGTGGTGACTGTGTTGATCGCCCGCAGGTCCCAGGCGCACTTTTCCGAGCAGTGGACCACCACGGGTGAGCTCAACGCGCACCTGGAGGAGTACATCACGGGGCACGAGGTTCTTAAGGCTTTCGGCCGGCAGGGGATGGCCACCGAGGTCTTCACTAACAGCAATGACAGGCTTTTCCGGACCAGCGCACGTGCCCAGTACGTTTCCGGCGCCGTGCAGCCGCTCCTGGTGTTTGTTTCAAATCTCAATTACATTGCGGTGGCCGTGGTGGGGGCCCTGCAGGTCACGACAGGTGCCATGACCATCGGCGGGGTCCAGGCTTTCATCCAGTTCAGCAGGCTTTTCAGCCAGCCGATCGGCCAGATCGGCGGCATGCTGACCCTGATCCAGTCCTGCGTGGCGTCGGCTGAACGCGTGTTCGCCTTGCTGGACGCGCCGGAGATTCCACGCGACGGCACGGGTGAGGACACGGCCGAGGCTGACCCGCCGGACGCCGGTCCGGCCGAAGGCGGGCCGACGGAAGGTGGCGTCACCGCCGGCCGGGTGGTGTTCGACGCCGTCACCTTCGGCTACAGCCGTGACGTGCCGGTGGTCAAAGAACTGTCCTTCACCGCCGAGCCCGGGCAGACCGTCGCGATCGTGGGCCATACCGGTGCGGGCAAGACCACCATGGTGAACCTGCTCATGAGGTTCTATGAGCTCGACTCCGGCCGGATCACCATTGACGGCGAAGACATCACCGGGCGCTCCCGCGACGAGCTGCGCTCCCTGATCGGAATGGTGCTGCAGGACGCCTGGGTGTTCACCGGTTCCATCAGGGAGAACATTGAATACGGCCGTCCCGGCGCGAGCGAGGCAGACATTCTCGAAGCTGCCGAAGCAACCTTGGTGGACCACTTCGTGAGGGCCCTTCCGGACGGCTACGCGACCGTGCTGGGCAACGACGGCGACACCCTGAGCCAGGGCCAGCGGCAGCTCATCACCATTGCCCGCGCCCACCTCGCCGGACGGAGCATCCTGATCCTGGACGAGGCGACGAGCTCCGTCGACACGCGCACAGAGGTGCAGATCCGGCAGGCAATGCAGCGGCTGAGGCGGGGACGGACCAGCTTCGTCATCGCCCACCGTTTGTCCACCGTGCGGGACGCTGATCTAATTCTGGTCATGGACCATGGACGAATCGTAGAGCAAGGGAACCACCAACAGCTGCTGGCGGCCAACGGCCATTACGGCAGGCTGTACGCCGCACAGTTTGCCGGCGGGGAAGAGACCTTGCGCGCGCCGGAGTCCGGCCTGTGAGCGGCGTGCAGGAATTTCCGGGGACCTGGAAGCCGAACCAGGGCAGTACCGTGCCGCTCTTCGAACAGCTGCGGCTGAACATCATCGAACGGGCGGACAGCGGCACCCTTGCCCCCGGGACGAGGCTGCCCGCCGTGCGCAGCCTTGCCGCAGCACTGGGCGTGGCGCCGCACACCGTGGCCCGCGCCTACAAGGAGCTGGAGGCGGCAGGAGTCGTCGCCACCCGCGGCAGGCACGGAACCATCGTCTGCGCCCGGGACGAGGCCTGGACCTCCCTGACCGCGGCTGCGGCCGAATTCGCCACGGCGGCAAAGGCGCAGGGCGCCAGCTTCGCGGAGGCAGTGCAGCTGCTGGCAGCCGCGTACGACGCCGAATAGGCGCCCTCAATAGAAATTCGAAGAAGTTTTCGATTAGCATTAGTGAGTGCCTAAAGCCGTAGCTGAAGAACCAGCCGTTGATGCCCGCCCCGCCGTCGTCCCCCTGAACCAGGGAAAACCGGCGCGCCCTGACCTTTCCCGGCTCGTCGTGAAAGGGGCACGGGAGCACAATCTGCGGAACGTGGACCTGGACCTGCCACGGGACTCGATGATCGTTTTCACCGGCCTGTCCGGATCCGGAAAATCGTCCCTGGCGTTCGACACGATCTTCGCCGAGGGCCAGCGCCGCTATGTGGAATCCCTGTCTGCCTACGCACGGCAGTTCCTGGGGCAGGTGGACAAACCGGACGTGGACTTCATCGAAGGCTTGTCCCCGGCCGTTTCCATCGACCAGAAATCGACCAGCAAGAACCCGCGGTCCACGGTGGGCACCATCACCGAGATCTACGACTACATGCGTTTGCTCTGGGCCCGTGTGGGCCGTCCGCACTGCCCGATCTGCGGGGAGCAAGTGGCCAAGCAGACCCCGCAGCAGATCGTGGACCAGCTACTGGAACTGCCGGAAGGCACGCGCTTCCAGGTGCTTGCTCCCGTTGTCCGCGGGCGCAAGGGCGAATTCGTGGAGCTCTTCAAGGAACTCACGGCCAAGGGCTACTCGCGGGCCAGGGTGGATGACAAGCTGATCCAGCTCAGCGACCCGCCCAAGCTCGGCAAGCAGTTCAAGCACACCATCGAAGTGGTGGTGGACCGGCTCGTGGTCAAGGAGGGCATCAGCCAGCGCCTGACCGACTCCGTGGAAACCGCACTCGGATTGGCCGAGGGCCGCGTCCTGGCGGAGTTCGTGGACCTCGAAGCGGGGGATCCGGAACGGGTCCGCGCGTTCTCCGAGCACCTCGCGTGCCCCAACGAGCACCCTCTTGCCATCGACGAAATCGAACCCCGCTCGTTCTCCTTCAACAACCCCTTCGGCGCGTGCTCCGCCTGCAGCGGCATCGGCACCAAGCTGGAAGTTGACGAGGAACTCATCATTCCCAATGGCGAGCTCTCCCTGGGTGAGGGCGCCATCGCGCCATGGTCGCTCGGCACGGCGACCAGCGAGTACTGGAACCGGCTGCTGTCAGGGCTGGCCAAGGAGCTTGGCTTCTCGATGACCACGCCGTGGCAGAAGCTGCCGAAGGACATCCGGCAGACCGTGCTGCACGGCAAGGACCACAAGGTCGTGGTGCAGTACCGCAACCGCTTCGGCCGGGAGCGCAAGTACAGCACCGGCTTCGAGGGCGTCATCCAGTACGTGCACCGCAAGCACGTGGAAACGGACTCGGACTCGGCCCGCGACCGGTACGAAGAGTACATGCGGCAGATTCCGTGCCCGGCCTGCAACGGCGCCCGACTCAACCCGGCCTCGCTCTCCGTGCTGATCAACGGCAAGTCCATTGCCGAGGTCGCCGCCATGCCCATGCGTGAATGCGCGCACTTCCTGGACACCTTGGTGCTGACCGGCCGTGAAGCCCAGATTGCCCACCAGGTCCTGAAGGAAATCCAGGCGAGACTGACCTTCCTTTTGGACGTCGGGCTGGAGTACCTGAACCTGGAGCGTCCCTCCGGCACACTGTCCGGCGGCGAAGCGCAGCGCATCCGGCTGGCCACCCAGATCGGTTCCGGCCTGGTCGGCGTCCTCTACGTCCTGGACGAACCGTCCATCGGCCTGCACCAGCGGGACAACCGGCGGCTGATCGAAACGCTCACCCGCCTGCGCGACCTCGGCAACACCCTCATCGTGGTGGAGCACGACGAAGACACCATCCAGGAGGCCGACTGGGTGGTCGACATCGGACCCGGCGCCGGCGAACACGGCGGCCAGGTGGTGCATTCCGGTTCGTACAAGGAACTCCTGGAAAACACGGAGTCCCTCACCGGTGACTACCTTTCCGGCCGGAAGAAAATCGAAATTCCCAAGAAGCGGCGCAAGTACGACAAGAAGCGTGAGCTCAAGGTCATCGGAGCCCGGGAAAACAACCTGGTCAATGTGGATGCCGCCTTCCCGCTGGGTCTGTTGACGGCGGTGACCGGCGTGAGCGGTTCCGGCAAGTCCACGCTGGTCAACGAAATCCTTTACAAGGTGCTGGCCAACAAGCTCAACGGCGCCAAGCAGGTGGCCGGACGGCACAAGGCCGTGCAGGGCCTTGAGCACCTGGACAAGGTGGTGCACGTCGATCAAAGCCCCATCGGCCGGACTCCGCGTTCCAACCCCGCCACGTACACCGGTGTGTTCGACAACATCCGAAAGCTCTTCGCCGAGACCACCGAAGCCAAAGTCCGCGGCTACCAGCCCGGGCGGTTCTCGTTCAACGTGAAGGGCGGGCGCTGCGAGGCCTGCTCCGGCGACGGCACCCTGAAGATCGAAATGAACTTCCTGCCGGACGTCTACGTGCCCTGCGAGGTCTGCCACGGCGCCCGGTACAACCGGGAAACCCTGGAAGTCCACTACAAGGGCAAGACCATCGCAGATGTCCTGGACATGCCCATCGAGGAGGGGGCGGACTTCTTCGCCGCCTTCACCCCGATCGCCCGCCACCTCCGCACGCTGGTGGACGTCGGCCTTGGCTATGTGCGGCTGGGGCAGCCCGCCACCACGCTGTCCGGCGGTGAAGCCCAGCGCGTCAAGCTGGCTGCTGAACTCCAGAAGCGGTCCAACGGCCGCAGCATCTACGTCCTGGACGAGCCCACCACAGGGTTGCACTTTGAGGACATCCGCAAACTCCTCATGGTCCTCCAGGGCCTGGTGGACAAGGGCAATACCGTGATCACCATTGAGCACAACCTCGACGTCATCAAGAGCGCGGACTGGATCGTGGACCTTGGGCCCGACGGCGGTTCCGGCGGCGGACAGATCATCGCAACCGGCACCCCCGAACAGGTCGCGAAGTCCACCACGAGCTACACGGCCTCGTTCCTGGCGGAGATCCTCAGCTAGCCGGAGTCCCAAGCACGCTGAATGGCTGGAGCTTGCTGACCCGGCGGGAAGAAGTATTCCCGCCGGGGAATGCGAGTTTCAGCCATTCGCGCAGTTGTGGGAAACTAAGCCGGTGACCCTTTCAACAGTGCCCGTGATCTTCGACCTGGACGGCACTCTTGTCGATCCGGCGGGGGGAATAACGGGCGGAATCTCCGCGGCCCTTACCGAACTCGGCATCAGGGTCCCTGCCCAGGCCCAACTGGACGCGATGATCGGTCCGAAACTCAGCGACTCCCTCCTCCATATCGCAGGAGTTCCGCAGGAGCAGCTGGCGGAGGTCATCCGCCTGTACCGGGCGTACTACCTTGAGACCGGCATCGCCCAGAGCCGCCTGTACCCGGGCATCCGGGAACTCCTCGAAGGCTACGCCGTCGCGGGCCGTCCGATTGCCGTTGCTACGCAGAAGCCGGAAGGGCTCGCGCGGATCGTGCTGGACCACCATGGCATCGCGGCCTCCTTCAGCTTCATCCGCGGTTCGGCGGCCGATGAGGCCGCCCACACCAACGCCCCGCGCGGAAAGACGGAGATCATTGCCGCCGCCATGTCCGATCTCCGCACACAACATGCCGTCATGGTGGGGGACCGCGCCCAGGACGTGGCCGGCGCCATGGCCAACGGGCTGGACTGCATCGGCGTCAGCTGGGGATTCGCTCCCGACGGCGAACTGCATGAGGCCGGCGCCGTGGCTATCGTGCACTCCACAACAGACCTCGTCGCGGTGGTTGAAGGCATGGATGCCGTACGCGCCGCTGCCCTAAGCGAGGTGCGCAACGATGGCACTGTTTGATGCAATCCGCTGGACCACCCGCACGCTGATCTCCGGAACCTGCCGGCCCACCGTCATCGGGCTGGAAAACGTCCCCAAGGAGGGACCGTTCATCGTGGCGCCAAACCACCTCTCCTTCCTGGACAGCGTGATCGTGCAAGCGCTCATGCCACGTCCGGTGGCCTTCTTCGCCAAGGCCGAATACTTCACCACGGGCGGGGTGAAGGGGAAGGTCATGAAGTCCTTCTTCGAATCCGTAGGCTCCATTCCGGTGGAGCGAGGGGAGCAGGCTGCGAGCGTGGCAGCCCTCAAGACGCTGCTGGACATCCTCGAGGCCGGGAAAGGCATCGGCATCTACCCGGAAGGCACGCGGTCCAGGGACGGTATCCTATACCGTGGCCGCACCGGCGTCGGCTGGCTTGCCCTGACCACCGGAGCGCCCGTGATTCCCGTCGGCCTCATCGGCACCGAAAACCTCCAGCCCGCGGGGCAGAACGGCGTGAAGCCGCAGCACTTCACCATGAAGGTGGGCGAGCCGCTGTACTTCGAAAAGACGGGACCGGACCACTCACTGCCGGCGCGGCGCCAGGTCACGGACCGCATCATGGACGCCATTGCAGAGCTCAGCGGCCAGGAGCGTTCCACCAGCTACAACCAAAGCAAGGCCGCGGAGTAGCGCCTTCGGCCGCCGGCCGGAGGCCCCCGGCCGGGAGTCTGCCGGCGGGAAGATCATTGCAGGGAAGTCCCTTTGTCCGGAAGTCCCCTGCAGCGTCAGTAGACTTGAATCGTGGCAGATCCAGCTAGTTACCGACCCCAAACGGGTGAGATTCCAACCAACCCGGGCGTGTACCGCTTCCGGGATCCGCACGGCCGGGTCATCTACGTCGGCAAGGCCAAAAGCCTGCGGTCCCGCCTGAACTCGTACTTCGCCAATCCCGGAGGGCTGCTGCCGAAGACGTACGCCATGGTCCACGCTGCCAGCAGTGTGGAGTGGACGGTCGTCGGAAGTGAGCTTGAGTCGCTCCAGCTGGAGTACACCTGGATCAAGG
This sequence comes from Arthrobacter sp. Leaf337, assembly GCF_001423745.1. GTDB lineage: Bacteria > Actinomycetota > Actinomycetes > Actinomycetales > Micrococcaceae > Arthrobacter. The sequence continues at coordinate 128,786 of NZ_LMPC01000029.1, read as the reverse complement.
AATTCAAGCCGCGGTTCAATGTCGTTTTCCGCGACGATAAAACCTACCCCTACCTTGCCGTCACCATGGGGGAGAAGTTCCCCCGCGTGCAGGTGCTGCGCGGAGAACGCCGCAAGGGCACCCGCTACTTCGGCCCGTACACGGCCGGAGCCATTCGCGAAACCATGGACACGCTGCTGCGCGTCTTCCCGGTCCGCAGCTGCAGCCCCGGGGTCCTGAAGCGGGCGCAGGCGAGCGGGCGGCCCTGCCTGCTCGGCTACATCGACAAATGCTCCGCGCCGTGCGTCGGCCGGGTGACGCCGGAGGAACACCGGGCACTGGCGGAGGACTTCTGTTCCTTCATGGGCGGCGAAGCCAAACGCTTCATCGGGCGGCTGGAAAAGGACATGGCCGCGGCTGTTGCCGAGCTTGACTACGAGCGTGCCGCCCGGGTCCGGGACGACATCATCGCCCTCCGGAAGGTCTTCGAACGCAACGCCGTGGTTCTCGCGGAGGACACTGACGCCGATATCTTCGCGCTGCATGAGGACGAGCTGGAGGCAGCCGTGCAGGTGTTCCATGTCCGGGGCGGCCGCGTGCGCGGCCAGCGCGGCTGGGTGGTGGAGAAGGTCGAAGACTTCACGACGCCGGACCTCGTCGAGCACCTGCTCCAGCAGGTCTATGGCGAAGAAGGTGAAACGCAGGGACGGATGCCCCGCGAAGTCCTGGTGCCCGAAGAGCCGAGCAACGCAAACGAACTCGCCCAGTGGCTTTCCGGCCTGCGGGGCGCGAAGGTGGACATCCGGGTCCCGCGCCGCGGCGACAAGGCAGCGCTCATGTCCACGGTGCGGGAAAACGCCGAGCATGCACTGAAGCTGCACAAGTCGCGCCGGGCCGGAGACCTGACCAACCGGTCCTTGGCCCTGCAGGAACTCCAGGAAGCCCTCGACCTACCTGTGGCGCTGCTCCGCATCGAGTGCTTCGACATCTCCCACGTGCAGGGGACCAACGTGGTGGCCTCCATGGTGGTGGTGGAAGACGGCCTTCCCAAGAAGTCCGACTACCGCAAATTCTCCATCACCGGCGCGGCAGCCACGGACGACACGGCCGCCATGCACGACGTTCTCACGAGGCGTTTCCGGAACTACCTCCAGGAGCAGGAGGCTCATGCGGAAGCGGCGAAACTTCCCGGCCACCAGGCCGCGCTTGAGGCCCTGGCCGTCGCTTCCATGCAGGACACCACCACCCCCGCCCCGCGGGCAAAATTCGCCTACCCGCCCAACCTTGTAGTGGTGGACGGCGGCAAGCCCCAGGTCAATGCCGCCGCACGTGCCCTGGCGGAGCTCGGGATCGAGGACGTCTACGTGGTCGGCCTGGCCAAGCGCCTTGAAGAGGTCTGGCTCCCGGACAGTGATTTCCCGGTGATCCTGCCGCGGACGTCCGAGGGACTCTATCTGCTCCAGCGCATCCGCGATGAAGCCCACCGCTTCGCCATCACCTTCCACCGCCAGAAGCGCGGCAAGGCCATGACGGTTTCGGCCCTGGACAGCGTCCCGGGCCTGGGCGAGGCCAAACGCAAAGCACTGCTGGCACAGTTCGGCTCCGTCAAGAGCATCCGCACAGCGAGTGCGGCCGAACTGGCCACAGCCAAGGGCATCGGACCCTCGCTGGCGGACGCCATTGTCAGCCATTTCAGCAGCGCTGCCGCAGCCTCGGGGGCGGAAGCGCCGGCAATCAACATGACCACCGGCGAAATCATTGAAACTTAGCTAGGGTAAGGACCTGAAGCGGAACGCGCGGTTGCGTCGAATTACACAGCAGGAATGGGGCATTGCTCATGGCAGAGTCAACGGCAGGATCCGAAGCGGAACAGGACGGCATGACGCCCGTCAGGCCCGTTGAAGCGGAGCTGCTCGTCGTGACGGGTATGTCCGGGGCAGGACGCAGCACCGCTGCGGACGCCCTCGAGGACCATGGCTGGTATGTGGTGGAGAACCTTCCGCCGCAGATGCTCGGCACCCTGGCTGAGCTTGTGTCCCACGCCCCGCAGTCCATACCCAAGCTCGCCGTGGTGGTGGACGTCCGCAGCAAGGCGCTCTTCACTGATATCCGGACCGCGCTGAAAACCCTTGAGGCGAGCGGTGTCACGTTCCGCGTCCTGTTCCTGGACGCCAATGACGATGTCCTGGTCCGCCGTTTCGAGCAGGGCCGCCGTCCGCACCCGCTCCAGGAAGGCGGACGGATCCTCGACGGCATCGCCGCGGAGCGGGAGCTGTTGCATGAACTCCGCGATTCCGCAGACATTGTGCTGGACACCTCCGAGTTCAACGTCCACGCGCTGGCCACGGCCATCACTGAACTCTTCAGTGAAACCGGCCCCGTGGCCCTGCGGCTCAATGTCATGAGCTTCGGCTTCAAGTACGGCCTGCCGGTGGATGCGAACTTCGTGGTCGACGCGCGCTTCATCCCGAATCCGCACTGGGTTCCGCAGCTCCGCCCGCACACGGGCCTGGACAAGGACGTCAGCGACTACGTCCTTGAGGCCGAAGGGGTCAAGAGCTTCGTGGACCGCTACGTCCTGGCCATCGAGCCCGTGCTGGACGGCTACCGCCGGGAGAACAAGCACTACGCCACCATCGCCGTGGGTTGCACCGGCGGCAAGCACCGGTCGGTCGCGGTCGCGATGGAGCTGTCAAAGAAGCTTGCACAGTATCCCCGGGTCACTGTGACCACCACGCATCGGGACCTGGGCCGGGAGTAATGGGACTGCTTACCGGGCCGCTGCCCCTGGTTCCGCCTGCCGGCGGGACCATCGGCGGGCAGCTGGACAAAGGGCCGTCCGTCGTCGCCCTCGGCGGGGGCCACGGGCTCTCCGCTTCGCTGTCCGCGCTTCGCCTGCTCACCTCCGACCTGACCGCCATCGTCACCGTAGCGGACGACGGCGGGTCCTCCGGCCGCCTGCGCGAGGAGTACGGTGTCCTCCCGCCCGGCGACCTCCGGATGGCACTGACGGCACTGTGTGACGACACCGACTGGGGCCGGACCTGGCGGGACGTCATGCAACACCGCTTCAAGCCGGGGGCAGGCCGCGGCGGTTCCCTGGACGACCACGCCATGGGCAACCTGCTCATCGTCACCCTCTGGGAGCTGCTGGGTGACACCGTGGGCGGCCTGAAGTGGGCCGGCGCGCTGCTCGGTGCCCGCGGACAGGTCCTGCCCATGTCCAGTGAGCCACTGACGATCGAAGGCGAAGTCCGGGTGCCCGGTCCGGACGGAACGTCCACCCTGGAGACGGTCCGAGGCCAGGCCAAGTGTGCGGTGGCGGGTTCGCTGGAAAGCGTCCGGCTCCTGCCGGAATCGGCACATGCCTGCGTCGAAGCCCTGACGGCCATCGAACTGGCTGACTGGGTCATCCTCGGCCCCGGGTCCTGGTACACCTCCGTGCTGCCGCACCTGCTGCTGCCGGAGATGCGCCAGGCGCTTTCCGATACGCCCGCGAGGCGGTGCCTCACCATGAACCTGGCCACGGACACCAAGGAGACCTCCGGAATGTCCGCCGCCGACCACCTGCATGTGCTGCGCAGCTATGCGCCCGACTTCAGCATCGACGTCGTGCTCGCGGACCCCGTGTCCGTGCCGGACGTCGAGGAGTTCAAGCAGGCCGCCGGGATGCTGGGTGCCGAGGTGGTGTTGGGTAAAGTAGGGGCGTCGAGCCGCCGTCCGATCCACGACCCCCTGCGTCTGGCAACGGCGTACCACGATATTTTCGGGAACAGTTAGGAAGGTGCCATGGCACTGACATCATCAGTCAAGGAAGAACTGTCCCGCCTGGACATTAAGAAGTCCTCGGTCCGCAAGGCTGAAGTCTCCGCAATGCTGCGATTCGCCGGCGGCCTCCACATCATTTCGGGCCGGATCGTGATCGAAGCGGAGGTGGACCTCGCGTCCACGGCGCGCCGGCTCCGGGCGGCCATCGCGGAGGTTTACGGCCACCAGAGCGAGATCATCGTCGTCTCCGGCGGCGGGCTCCGCCGCGGCAACCGGTATGTGGTCCGGGTGGTGCGGGACGGCGAAGCCCTCGCCCGCCAGACCGGGCTGCTGGACGCCCGCGGGCGTCCCGTGCGGGGGCTGCCCTCGGCCGTGGTCAACGGCTCCGCCGCCGACGCGGAAGCCGTGTGGCGCGGGGCGTTCCTGGCCCACGGCTCGCTGACCGAACCGGGCCGCTCCTCCGCCATGGAAGTGACGTGTCCAGGACCCGAATCGGCGCTGGCGCTGGTTGGCGCGGCCCGCCGCCTCGGCATCCAGGCCAAGGCCCGCGAAGTCAGGGGAGTGGACCGCGTGGTCATCCGGGACGGCGACACCATCGCCGCCCTGCTCACGCGAATGGGCGCGCACGACGCCCTGATGGTCTGGGAAGAACGCCGCATGCGCAAGGAGGTGCGGGCCACGGCCAACAGGCTGGCCAACTTCGATGACGCCAACCTGCGCCGCTCGGCGCAGGCTGCCGTGGCCGCCGGGGCCAGGGTGGACCGCGCCCTGGAGATCCTCGGTGACGACGTCCCGGACCACCTGAAATACGCGGGTGAACTGCGCGTGGCGCACAAGCAGGCCAGCCTGGACGAACTCGGCCGGCTGGCAGATCCGCCCATGACCAAGGACGCCATTGCCGGCAGGATCCGCAGGCTCCTGGCGATGGCGGACAAGCGTGCCCTCGACCTGGGAATCCCCGGGACCGAGGCCAATGTGACGCCGGAAATGCTGGACGAGTAACGGCGCCCCTAGAATCGAGACCGGGTAACGGAAACCCGCTAAATTTCCGGGTGACCAGTCATCCGGATGCACAATCCGAGAGTTAGCAAACCGGACAACCCGTCCACGACAATGGAGGAATTTGTGACCGAGTACGTACTGCCTGAACTTAGCTACGACTACGCAGCGCTGGAGCCCCACATCTCCGCCCGCATCATGGAGCTGCACCACAGTAAGCACCACGCTGCATACGTGGCCGGCGCCAACAACGCGCTGGCCCAGCTGGCTGAGGCACGCGACAAGGGCGACTTCGCCAACATCAACCGCCTTTCGAAGGACCTGGCTTTCCACACCGGCGGCCACGTCAACCACTCCGTGTTCTGGAACAACCTGTCTCCGGACGGCGGCGACAAGCCCGAGGGTGAACTGGCCGCGGCCATCGACGATGCCTTCGGTTCCTTCGACGCCTTCCGTGCGCAGTTCAGCGCTGCCGCGCTCGGCCTGCAGGGTTCGGGCTGGGGCTTCCTCGCCTACGAGCCCATCGGCGGAAACCTCGTCATCGAGCAGCTGTACGACCAGCAGGGCAACGTTGCACTCGGCACCACGCCGCTGCTCATGCTCGATATGTGGGAGCACGCCTTCTACCTGGACTACGTCAACGTCAAGGCCGACTACGTCAAGGCATTCTGGAACATCGTTAACTGGGCCGACGTCGCCAAGCGCTTCGACGGTGCGCGCCAGAACGCTACGGGCCTCATCACCCTCTAAGCGTGACGGACACGACACCCGCCTGTAACAAACTTCACATTTAGGCCGTTTAGGACCGAATCGTGGAAGGTCGGCCCCCGCACTTGCGGGGGCCGACCTACTTAAACGTAAGATGGATCACGGAAGGCGGTTAGCCTTCAGCAATGTGGCTGGTCGCCCTCCGATCTGGTAATCATCTCTGCCCAATGGCGTGCGGGATCTGTTAGTTGGCTTGAACGCCCGCTCAACTAGTTGTGCTTCTACAAGCACCAAGGAGACTGAAAAAGTGACGACCCGTATTGGTATCAACGGCTTTGGCCGTATCGGCCGCAACTACTTCCGCGCAGCACTCGCACAGGGCGCTGACCTCGAGATCGTTGCAGTCAACGACCTCACCAGCCCCGAGGCGCTGGCCCACCTCTTCAAGTACGACTCCGTGGGCGGCCGCCTGAAGGAGACCATCGAGGTCAAGGACGGCAACATCGTCGTCAACGGCAACGTCGTCAAGGTTCTCGCCGAACGCGATCCCGCCAACCTCCCCTGGGGCGAGCTGGGTGTTGACATCGTTATCGAGTCCACCGGTTTCTTCACCAAGGCTGCTGCCGCGAAGAAGCACATCGACGCCGGCGCCAAGAAGGTCCTGATCTCCGCCCCGGCCTCTGACGAGGACATCACGATCGTGATGGGCGTGAACCACGAGCTGTACGACAACGCCAAGCACCACATCATCTCAAACGCTTCCTGCACCACCAACTGCCTCGGCCCGCTGGCCAAGGTAGTCAACGACGAGTTCGGCATCGAGCGTGGCCTGATGACCACCATCCACGCCTACACCGCCGACCAGAACCTCCAGGACGGCCCGCACAACGACCTGCGCCGTGCCCGCGCCGCCGCCATCAACATGGTCCCCACCTCCACCGGTGCGGCCAAGGCCATCGGCCTGGTTCTTCCCGAGCTCAAGGGCAAGCTGGACGGCTACGCCATCCGCGTTCCCGTCCCCACCGGTTCAGCCACCGACCTCACGGTCACCGTATCCCGCGAGACCACCGTTGAAGAAGTCAACGCAGCGCTGAAGAAGGCATCCGAGTCCGACGCGCTCCAGGGCTTCCTGACCTACACGGATGAGCCGATCGTCTCCTCCGACATCGTGGGCGACCCGGCATCGTCGATCTTTGACTCCGGTTTGACCAAGGTCATCGGCAACCAGGTCAAGGTTGTTTCCTGGTATGACAACGAATGGGGCTACTCGAACCGCCTTGTCGACCTCACGGAGCTCGTCGCAGCCAAGCTGGGCTAGGGTTAGACACATGACATTCCACACCCTCAACGAACTGATCGCTGATGGTGTCCGCGGGCGGTACATTCTGGTCAGAAGTGACCTGAATGTGCCGCTCGACGGCTCTGAAGTGACTGACGACGGCCGCATCAAGGCCTCCCTGCCAGTACTGACGAAGCTCACGGACGCCGGTGCCCGCGTGCTGGTCACAGCCCACCTCGGCCGCCCCAAGGGCGCCCCGGAAGAAAAATACTCCCTCAAGCCCGCCGTGACGCGGCTGGCTGAGCTGGCGTCCTTCAAGGTCGCCCTGGCCGGGGACACCGTTGGTGCTTCGGCCAAGGAGCTTGCCGCTTCGCTGCAGGACGGCGAAGCGCTGGTTCTTGAAAACGTCCGTTTCGATGCCCGTGAGACCAGCAAGGACGACGCCGAACGCGGCGCCTTTGCGGACGAGCTGGTGACATTGACCGGTGATAACGGCGCGTTTGTGGATGATGCTTTCGGCGCCGTCCACCGCAAGCACGCCAGCGTGTACGACGTCGCCACGCGGCTGCCGTCGTACCAGGGCGACCTCGTGCACACCGAGGTCGAGGTGCTGCGCAAGCTCACCACGGAGACCCAGCGGCCCTATGTTGTGGTGCTCGGCGGCTCAAAGGTCTCGGACAAGCTCGCCGTCATTGACAACCTGATCGGCAAGGCGGACACCATCCTGGTAGGCGGCGGAATGCTGTTCACCTTCCTCGCAGCCGAGGGCCACAAAGTGGCCGGAAGCCTGCTGGAAGAAGACCAGATCCCCGTGGTGCAGGACTACCTGAAGCGGGCGGCGGACGCAGGCACTGAGTTCATCGTGCCCACGGACGTCGTGGTCGCGGCCAAGTTCGCCGCGGATGCCGACCACGAGACGGTCAGCGCTGACGCCATCGAAGGCAGCAGCTTCGGAGCACAGGGCATCGGCCTGGATATCGGACCCGAATCGGCGGCTGCCTTCGCCGGCCGGATCAAGGGTGCCAAGACCGTGTTCTGGAACGGCCCCATGGGTGTCTTCGAGTTCGAAGCATTTGCCGGCGGCACCCGTGCCATCGCGCAGGCCCTTACTGAGGCGGATGCCTTCACCGTTGTCGGCGGCGGCGATTCCGCAGCTGCCGTCCGTACGCTGGGCTTCGCGGACGACCAGTTCGGCCACATCTCCACGGGTGGCGGCGCCAGCCTGGAGTACCTCGAAGGCAAGGAACTGCCGGGACTCAGCGTCCTGGACCGCTAGATCCTCCAGCCGGCAGGGCACCCCGCTGAAATATCCGGGGGCCCTGCCGGCTGTTTCCATCACCAGCCCCTTTTGGACAAGCACTTTTGGAGAACACGTGACAACGTCAACGAACGGCAAGTTCGACCGCACGCCCCTCATCGCCGGCAACTGGAAGATGAACATGGACCACGTCCAGGGCATCACCCTGCTGCAGAAGCTGGCCTGGACCCTGTCTGATGCCAAGCATGACTACAGCCGCGCGGAAGTTGCTGTCTTCCCGCCCTTCACCGACCTTCGGGGCGTCCAGACCCTGGTTCAGGGCGATGAACTGGAGGTCGTCTACGGCGGCCAGGACCTGTCGCAGTTCGATTCGGGTGCCTACACCGGTGATATCAGCGGCCAGTTCCTCAACAAGCTGGGTTGCAAGTACGTCCTGGTGGGCCACAGCGAACGGCGCACCGTCCACAACGAGTCCGACGAAGTCCTGAACGCCAAGGTGAAGGCTGCCTTCCGCCACCGCGTCACCCCGGTGCTCTGCGTCGGCGAGGGCCTGGAAATCCGGCAGGCCGGGACCCATGTCCAGCACACCCTTGACCAGCTCCGCGCCGACGTCGAGGGCCTTGCCGCCGAAGAAGCCGCTGAACTCGTGGTCGCCTATGAGCCCGTCTGGGCCATCGGCACCGGCGAGGTTGCCGGACCGCAGGACGCCCAGGAAATGTGTGCTGCCATCCGGGCCGAACTCGTCAGCCTGTTCGGTGACGAAGTCGCCGCGAAGGTCCGCCTGCTCTACGGCGGTTCGGTCAAGGCCAACAACGTCGCGGCCATCCTCAACGAACGCGACGTCGACGGCGTGTTGGTGGGCGGGGCCAGCCTCGATCCCGCTGAGTTTGCTAATATTGTCAGGTTCGAGAGTCACCTGCTGACGGATTAGTCCGGACACAGGCGTGACCCCCGCAATCATCAACTTCTGAAAGGCCGTCGTGGACGTTCTTCATGTCATTCTGCAGATCCTCCTGGGCATCACCAGCCTCCTGCTGACGCTGCTCATCCTGCTCCACAAGGGACGGGGCGGCGGTCTGTCGGACATGTTCGGCGGCGGCATGAGCTCGGGCCTGAGCTCGTCCGGCGTGGCCGAACGCAACCTCAACAGGTTCACGGTCATCCTCGGGGTCACCTGGGGCGTTGTTATTATCGCGCTCGGCCTGCTGATGCGCTTCTCCGGCGGCGACTCCTAGCAGCTGCTTTTCCGCACAGAATCGGGACCGGGAATTTTCCAGGAATTTACACATTCCCGGTACTAACGGCCCTGCCGCCGTCGGGAACTCCGAATTACACTGTGGCTGTTGGTGTCCAATACCGGTCAGTCAAGTAGCCAGGAGTTCCCGATGGTGCATGCTGCTTCAGGGTTCCGGGGAACCCGTGTCGGGGCGGCCGAAGGGTCGGCCCCAAAAATTCAGCCTAACGACGTCGTCGGTGAACGCTTGCCGCGTATTCGTGTTTCTTATTGGTGCGCCAAGGGACACGAGACGCGGCCAGTTTTCATTAAGCTCCCGGAAGACCAGATACCGGCCGTCTGGGACTGCCGCCGCTGCGGAGGCATGGCATCGCGGGACGAGAGCCGGGTCGAGCTCCCGCATCATGCCGAAGAAGGCTACAAGAGTCACCTTGAGTACGTTAAAGAGCGGCGCTCCAGCCAGGACGCAGAAGATGTGCTGGCTGGAGCGCTGGAACGGCTACGAGCCCGCGGGACCTTTACGGACTAGCTGCTCGGGAACCCGTGCGGCTGCATTCTCATCGATCAGCCAGAGCGTCTGTGAGCGCCCGGTGGGCCCAGCCGCCGGAACCTGAACCGGGTTGGCGCCAGCCAGGGCGAGCCCCACAGCGCCGGCCTTGTCCTCGCCCGCGACAACCATCCAGACCTCGCTGGCCGTGTTGATTGCCGGTAGGGTCAGGGAAATCCGTTCGGGTGGGGGTTTCGGAGAATTCCGGACCCCCACGACCGTGAGCTCCTTTTCCCTGATGCCTGCCTGTTCAGGGAACAACGAGGCCACATGGGCATCCGGACCCACGCCAAGAAGGACCACGTCGAACCGGGGAAGTGTCCCCGGGTTCTCGGGACGGTCATCGGACATGTCCGCGGCATGCTCCTCCGCGGCTGCCTCGGCAAGGCGGCGCGCGTAGTCGGCGGCAGCCTCCTCCGGGCTGGCGAAGTCGTCCGTTGAACCCGGTTCGTGCACCCGTTCCGGGTCAACCGCTATGTGGGACAGCAGGGCCTCATGGGCCTGGAGCGTGTTCCGGTCGCTGTCGGTGCCGCCAACGAATCGCTCGTCGCCCCACCAGAAATTAACCTTCGACCAATTCACGGCCGGTGCCGCCGCGGAGTCGGCAACCGCCTTGAGCGTTCCGATCCCCACAGTGCCGCCTGTAAGCACCACCGTCGCCTCACCGTGTTTGTCCTGGACGTCCACGAGTTTGGTGATGAGCCGCGCTGCGATGGCCGCCATCAATACGGATGAGTCGGGGTGGATGCTTACTCTGGGATCAGCGCTCACTGGGACGGACACTCCTTAGATTTGTACGGGGCAGTCCAATAGTAATCACTTCACCGAACACTTCGTCGGGATCCAGTCGGCGGAGTTCTTCGGCGAGGCAGTCGCGCAGGCTTCGGCGCGGGAGCGAGATGCGCTGTGCCGGCTGGCCCGGCTGGGTCAGCTCCGCCACGGACAGGCCGGGACGGAACAGCTGGACGTCGCCGCTGGCACGGCTCAGCCGAACTCGGCGGATGCCGGTTCCGGCGGGGTCGGCCACGATGGTCACCGGGGCATCCAGGGCCAATGTCAGCCATGCCGCCAGGAGGAGGGTGCTGGGGGAGTCCGAGGCGCCTTCCACGGCGACGGCCGTGACGGGCGAGGAGTCCACCTGGTCGAGAACGGCCGCGAGCTGTATCCGCCAGTTGGTGAGGCGGGTCCAGGCGAGGTCGGTGTCGCCGGCCTTGTAGGTGTTGCGGATGTTGTCCAGCGCCTTCTGCGGGTCCTCCTCGTTGGCGGAGTCGGTGATCCGGCGGTGGGCTATCCGGCCGATGGAGGTCTCACACGCGCTCTTGGGTGCACCGTGCGGCCACCAGGCCACGATCGGCGCGTCGGGGAGCAGCAGTGCGGCCACGAGGGACTCGCTTTCCTCGGCGAGCTCGCCGTAACCCCGCAGCACGATCACTTCGGAGGCACCGGCGTCCCCGCCCACACGGATCTGGGCGTCCAGGCGGGTCGGCGCGCTGGCGCCGGCGTCCGCGAGGACGATGATCCGGCAGGGGTGTTCCCGGCTGGCGTCGTTGGCCGCTTCGATGGCCTCCTCTTCCAGCCCGGACTTAGTGACCACCACGAGGGTCAACACCCGTCCGAGTGCGATCACGCCGCCCTGCTCGCGCAGGGACATGATCTTCTTGGAGATGGCTGAGGTTGTTGTATCGGGAAGATCTACGATCATGGCCTTCTCCAGGTTCGTCCGTCACGGGCAAGCAGCTCGTCGGCCGCGGCCGGGCCCCAGCTTCCGGGGGCGTACGGCTCGGGCTGTTCGCCCAGGCTTGCCCAGTACTCTTCAAAGGGATCCAGGATCTTCCAGGACAGTTCCACTTCCTGGTGCCGCGGGAACAGCGGCGGTTCGCCCAGCAGCACATCCAGGATGAGCCGCTCGTACGCTTCGGGGCTGGACTCGGTGAACGAGTGGCCGTAGCCGAAGTCCATCGTCACGTCGCGGACTTCCATCTGCGTGCCGGGAACCTTGGATCCGAACCTGATGGTCGCGCCTTCGTCGGGCTGGACCCGGATGACCACGGCGTTCTGGCCGAAGTCGTCCTCGCCGTGGTCGCGGAACAGCAGGTTGGGGGCGCGCTTGAAGACGACGGCAATTTCCGTCACGCGGCGTCCCAGCCGCTTGCCTGCACGCAGGTAGAACGGCACACCGGCCCAGCGCCGGGTGTGGATGTCCACGCGGATGGCCGCGTAGGTTTCCGTGGTGGAGTCGGCGGGGATGCCTTCCTCCTCCAGGTAGCCGAGGACCTGCTCGCCGCCCTGCCAGCCGCCGGCGAACTGACCGCGCGCCGAGTGGGTGGACAGGTCATCCGGGAGCTTTACGGCAGCCAGAACCTTTTCCTTCTCGGCCCGCAGGTCGTCGGCGTTGAAGGAAATAGGTTCCTCCATGGCCGTCAGCGCCAGGAGCTGGAGCAGGTGGTTCTGAATGACGTCGCGGGCAGCGCCCACGCCGTCGTAGTAGCCGGCCCGGCCGCCGGTGCCGATGTCCTCGGCCATGGTGATCTGGACGTGGTCAACGTAATTGGCATTCCAGAGCGGCTCGAACAGCTGGTTCGCGAAGCGCAGCGCCAGGATGTTCTGAACCGTCTCCTTGCCCAGGTAGTGGTCGATCCGGAACACCGCATCCGGCGGGAACACGGACTCCACAATGTCATTGAGCTGCCGGGCCGACTCAAGGTCGTGCCCGAACGGCTTCTCAATGACCACACGGCGCCACTTATCGCCCTCCGCCTGCGCCAGGCCATGCTTGGACAGCTGCCGGCAGACCTGCTCGAACGCCTTCGGCGGGATGGACAGGTAGAACGCGTGGTTCCCGCGCGTTCCGCGCTGCTCATCCAGTTCATCGATCGTGTCGCCGAGCCGCTCAAAGGCGTCATCGTCGTCGAACTCGCCCTGGACAAACCGGATGCCCTCCGAAAGCTGGTTCCACACCGCCTCATCAAACGGGGTCCTGGCGTAGGCCATCACGGCAGCTTTCACCTCGGCGGCGAAGTCCTCGTTCTCCCACTGCCGCCGGGCAAAGCCCACCAGGGCAAAGCTCGGCGGCAGCAGGCCACGATTAGCCAGGTCATACACAGCAGGCATGAGCTTCTTGCGGGCGAGGTCTCCGGTTACTCCGAAGAGGACCAGCGAGGAGGGACCGGCAATACGATTCAGCCGGCGGTCCCGGGGGTCCCTCAGCGGGTTGCGGCCCCGCCCAGCAGATTTCCTGCTGCCGTTTTCAGTTTCTGGCATGGTTGCTTCGGTGCCTTAACTTTCAGTGTGGGATGCTGCCTGGCCGGCGAGCTCTGAAACAATGTCCTGCAGCTGCTTCACGCCGGCAGCGCGGTCCGTGAGGTGCAGGCGGAGGACGGGACGGCCGTGCTCGGTGAGAACCTGGGCGTCGCCGGTGGCCTGCGCCGAGATCAGCTCACCGAACGTGAACGGCCGCTCCGGGATGGACAGGTCCGTGGGGGAGTCGGCAGTTACCTGCAGGAACACGCCGATGGCGGGTCCTCCCTTGTGGAACTGGCCGGTGGAGTGGAGGAAGCGCGGGCCCCAGCCGAACGTCACCGGACGACCGGTGGCCGCAGCGAGCTGGTCGCGGACCCCTTCGAACGGGGCGTAAGCCAGCCGGTCGAAGTAGGCCTGGACGCTGAGGTAGCTGTCGTCAGCGAGCTGAGAGAGCAGTGCGGACACGGCTGCGGACGCCGTGGAGGCATCACCCAGCCAGTCGCCGCCGCGGACCTCAATGGCGCCGTCGACGAAATTGGCGGGGGTCGGCTCCGGCTGTGCGTCCAGCAGTCCGCGGGCCGCTATCTTGGCGGCCTCGACGTCGGGCTGGTCGTACGGGTTGATGCCGAGCAGTCGGCCGGCCACTACCGTTGCGAATTCCCACACCATCATCTGCGTTGCCAGGCCGCCGGCAATGGCGACCTGGTTTTCGCCGAGCTGCACGTCGTCGGCGTCGGCCGCCACCAGGCGCACCACCAGGACGTCAGCCGCACCCGAGGTGACCTCCGGCGCGGACGGGCCGGCTACGACCGGAAGTACTCCGGTGCCGAGCTTGCCGGTGGATTCGGCGATGAGCTGTTCGGCCCAGTCGGCGAAGCCGACGATGCCGGATCCGTCTTCCGCAATGACGATCTTGTTGCGCAGCGGGTTGGTGCCGCCAAGGGCCGTTCCCAGGGCGAGGCCGATGTTCTCGGGTGCGTCCTCGTTGAGGATTTCGGCTGCCTCTTCGGCTTCATCCAGGAAACCCTGGATGTCCACTCCGGCCAGGCCGCAGGGGACCAGTCCGAAGGCGGTCAGTGCCGAGAAGCGGCCGCCGACGTTGGGGTCGGCGTTGAAGACGGCGCGGTAGCCCGCCTCCCGTGAGGCCTTGTCCAACGGTGAGCCCGGATCGGTGACGATCACGATGCGGCTTTTGGCATCGATGCCGGCGTCGGTGAAGGCCTGCTCGAAGATCCGACGCTGGGAATCCGTCTCCACCGTGGAACCCGACTTGGACGAAACCACAATCGCGGTTTCGGCAAGACGGTCCACCAATGCAGCACTGACCTGTTCCGGGTCGGTGCTGTCAAGCACAGTCAGCTCGACGCCAGCGGTGCCCGCGATGACCTCAGGTGCCAGCGAGGAGCCGCCCATGCCGCAGAGGACAATGCGCGTCACGCCTTCGGCCTTCAGTGCATCGCGGAGTTCCAGGATGCCGCTGACCAGGGGCTGGGAGACGGTAGCCGCCTCGACCCAGCCCAGCCGAATGGCGGATTCCTGTTCGGCGTCCGGACCCCACAGGGTATGGTCCTTCGCGAAAATCCGGGTGGCAATGCGGTCTTCCAGCAGTGCTGGGAGGTGCTGCTCAAGTGCCTCGCGGGCTGCGCCGGTGGCGTCGTAGCTGAGTGTGCTCATGATGGGTTAGGAAGCCTTCCGTGCAGAGGCCAGGGCGCCTTCGACGTCACCCAGCAGTTCCTTCCAGCTGGCCACGAACTTGTCCAGGCCTTCGGATTCAAGCAGTGCCACGACTTCGTTGTAGGAAATCCCCAGTGCGTCGAGGGCGTTCAGCGTTGCATTCGCGTCGTCGTAGCCGCGGGTGACGGTGTCGCCCGTGACGACGCCGTGGTCAAAGGTGGCGTCCAGGGTCTTCTCCGGCATGGTGTTGACCACGCCGGGTGCGACGAGTTCGGTGACGTAGAGCGTGTCCGGGTAGGCCGGGTCCTTTACACCGGTGGAAGCCCACAGTGGACGCTGCGGCAGGGCGCCGGCTTCGGCCAGCAGGGCCCAGCGTTCGGTGGAGAAGAGTTCTTCATAGACCTGGTAAGCCAGGCGGGCGTTGGCCAGTCCGGCCTTGCCCTTGAGTGCCTTGGCTTCGTCGGTTCCGACGGCGTCGAGGCGCTTGTCGATTTCGGCGTCCACGCGGGAGACGAAGAAGGACGCGACCGAGTGGATCTTGGAGAGGTCGTGGCCGTTGCCCTTGGCCTGCTCCAGGCCGGACTGGAAAGCGTTGATGACAGCGCGGTAGCGTTCCAGCGAGAAGATCAAGGTGACGTTGACGCTGATGCCCTCGGCCAGGGTCGCCGTGATGGCTTCGAGGCCTTCAAGGGTTGCCGGGATCTTGATCAGGACGTTGTCCTTGCCGACCTTCTTGTACAGGTGCTTCGCTTCGGCGATGGTGCCGGCGGTGTCCCAGGCGAGGCGGGGATCCACTTCGATGGACACGCGGCCGTCAACACCCTTGGTCGCGGCGGCTACGGGAGCGAACAGGTCGCAGGCGTCGGCGACGTCGGTGGTGGTGATTTCGAAGACGGTCTCTTCAACGGTGGCGCCGGCCGCTGCCTGGGCTGCGATGACGGTGTCGTAGTCGTGGCCGGTCGTGATGGCGGCGTGGAAGATGGACGGGTTGGTGGTGACGCCAACGACGTTCTTCTCTTCGATGAGCTTGCGCAGGGTGCCGGTCTGCAGGCGGCCGCGGGAGAGGTCGTCAAGCCAGATCGAGACGCCGGCGTCCGAGAGCTGCTGGGTGGGGGTAGTCATGTCATTAACTCCTGGAAATCATGGGTTCCGGGGGACCTGGGTCCCCCGGAACCGTGGTGTTGGATCAGTTGGCGAGACCTGCGAGGGATTCCTTCGCGGCGGCGGTGACTGCTTCGGCGGTGATGCCGAATTCCTGGAAGAGGCGCTTGTAGTCGGCGGAGGCGCCGAAGTGCTCGAGGCTGATGGAACGGCCGGCGTCGCCAACGAATTCCTTCCAGCCCAGGGCAAGCCCGGCTTCGACGGAGACACGTGCCTTGACGCTGGCCGGGAGGACGGCGTCGCGGTAGGCGGCGTCCTGCTTGTTGAACCACTCGACACACGGCATCGACACCACGCGGGTTGGGATGCCTTCGGCCTGGAGCGCTTCGCGGGCGTTCACGGCCAGCTGGACCTCGGACCCGGTGCCGATCAGGATGACCTGGGCGTCTGCGGTTTTGCCGTCCTTGGACGCTTCGGCCAGGACGTAGCCGCCCTTGGCAACACCGGAGACGGCACCGAAGGTGTCGCCCTCGGCGTCGCCTTCGCCGCGGGCGTAGGTGGGGATGTTCTGGCGGGTCAGGACAATGCCGGCCGGGTTCTCGTGGTTTTCGAGCATGACCTTCCAGGCTGCGGCGACCTCGTTGGCGTCACCGGGGCGGACAACGTCCAGGCCCGGGATGGCGCGCAGTGAGGCCAACTGCTCCACCGGCTGGTGGGTGGGGCCGTCTTCGCCCAGGCCGATCGAGTCGTGCGTCCATACATACAGGGACGGGACACCCATCAGTGCACCGAGGCGGATGGCCGGACGCTGGTAGTCGGAGAAGATCAGGAACGTGCCGGAGAACGCGCGGGTCTTGCCGTGCAGGGCGATGCCGTTCACGATCGAGGCCGCGGCGTGCTCACGGATGCCGAAGTGCAGGACCCTGCCGTAGGGGTTGCCCTTCCACGCCTCGGTGGAGCGGGAAGCGGGAATGAACGACGGCGAACCCTCGATGGTGGTGTTGTTGGATTCGGCGAGGTCGGCCGAACCGCCCCACAGTTCCGGCATGACCGGGCCGATTGCGTTCAGGACCTTGCCCGACGCGGCGCGGGTGGAGACGTCCTTGCCGGCTTCGAACACGGGCAGGGCGCCGTCGAGCTCGACGGGCAGCTTGCGGGCCTCGACTCGCTCGAGCAGTGCGGCCGCTTCCGGGTTCCCGGCCTGCCATGCTTCGAAAGAGTCCTGCCATTCGGTGCGGGCGGCGGCACCGCGGTCCACGACGGCGCGGGCGTGGGCCAGCACCTCCTCGTCAACCTCGAAAGTCTTCGCGGGGTCAAAGCCCAGCACGCTCTTCAGTGCCGCGACTTCCTCGGCGCCCAAGGCCGAGCCATGGATCTTGCCGGTGTTCTGCTTCTTCGGGGCCGGGTAGCCGATGATGGTGCGCAGCGACACGATCGAGGGCTTGGAGGTCTCCGCCTTCGCGGCGATCAGGGCGGCGTACAGTTCCTGCACGTCTTCCTTGTATTCGCCGGTCTTGGTCCAGTCCACGCGCTGGACGTGCCAGCCGTAGGCCTCGTAGCGCTTGAGGACGTCTTCGGTGAAGGCGACGTCGGTGTCGTCTTCGATGGAGATGTGGTTCTCGTCGTAAACAACGACAAGGTTGCCGAGTTCCTGGTGGCCGGCCAGCGAGGAAGCCTCGGAGGTCACGCCTTCCTGGAGGTCGCCGTCGGACGCAATGACCCAGATGGTGTGGTCAAACGGGGACTCACCGGCGGGAGCGTCGGCGTCGAACAGGCCGCGTTGGCGGCGCTGGGAGTACGCGAAGCCGACCGAGGAGGCCAGGCCCTGGCCCAGCGGGCCGGTGGTGATCTCCACACCGGCGGTGTGCTTGTACTCCGGGTGCCCCGGTGTCAGCGAACCCCAGGTACGCAACGCCTTCAGGTCCTTCAGTTCCAGGCCGTAACCGGAGAGGAACAGCTGGATGTACAGCGTCAGGGACGTGTGGCCGGGGGAGAGGATGAACCGGTCGCGGCCGATCCAGTCCGGGTTCTTCGGGTCATGGCGCATCAGCTTCTGGAAGAGAAGGTACGCAGCCGGGGCCAGGCTCATCGCGGTGCCCGGGTGGCCGTTCCCTACTTTTTCGACCGCATCCGCGGCCAGAATGCGGACCGTATCAACGGCTCGCTGGTCCAAACTGGTCCATGACAGTTCTTGCTCTTCCAAATGTGGCACGAAAACCGGGCCCCTCTCTGTGCTGACGGCAGGTGGTACGAACAGGCCGGAGCGGGGGCACGCATGTTGGTGCCCGCTGCGGTTAGTACCAGCCGTTCACCATTGAAACGTTGATCTTCATTCAGTCGCGTTCGAGATTCCGGGAATGCGCATTCCATTGGCATTCCTTGCGTGCTGATCTGCAGACAGCTTAGCCCCATTCCAAGGGCTGGTCAGCGTGTATCTCACTAAGTGGACTGAATTTTCCTTATATGAATCACCACGCTGCGCCACTGCCGTGAGGATCGGTTAACCTGCCGGAATCATGGAGGCTTTGGGCGCCGGAGAGCCACGGTATGATATTCGGAGGCCACCGCCGGAGGGAGCGGGCCCTTTTTGGGCCGCCGCCGCTGCGAGAACCAGCCGGACTGAACAGCCAGACAGAACAGAGTGACTGCCACCGTGAGCACAACAGATACGCCGCTGAACGCCTCCCGGCTCCCCGGAAAGA
Organism: Arthrobacter sp. Leaf337; assembly: GCF_001423745.1. Lineage (GTDB taxonomy): Bacteria > Actinomycetota > Actinomycetes > Actinomycetales > Micrococcaceae > Arthrobacter. The sequence continues at coordinate 110,297 of NZ_LMPC01000029.1, read as the reverse complement.
TCGGGATAGCCCGCAAAGCCAAGGCGTACCTTGCCCTCACGAAACCGCGGGTCATCGAGCTCCTGCTTGTGAGCACTCTGCCCACCATGATCTACGCCGAACGCGGATTCCCCTCCATCGGGCTGATCCTGGCGACGCTCGTGGGTGGAGCGTTCGCTGCCGGCAGTGCCGGTGCGTTCAACTGCTACATCGACCGCGACATCGACAAATTGATGCACCGGACCGAGAACCGGCCCCTGGTAACCGGTGAAGTGACACCGCGCGAAGCGCTCGTGTTTTCCTGGTTGCTGGGTGCGGCCGCCATCGCGATCCTCTGGTTCGGCGCCAACCCTCTCTCAGCATGGCTTGGCCTCGGCGCCATCGTCTTCTACGTGGTCATTTACACAATGATCCTCAAGCGCCGCACGGCCCAGAACATCGTCTGGGGCGGAGCGGCAGGCTGCTTCCCGGTCCTGATCGCCTGGTCCGCCGTGACCAACACTGTGGAGTGGCCGGCCATCGTCCTGTTCATGGTGATCTTCCTGTGGACTCCGCCGCACTACTGGCCGCTGTCCATGCGCTACGGCGAGGACTACCGCAACGCCAACGTGCCGATGCTCGGAGCAATTGCGGGTGCGAAGGTGGTCTCGGTCCAGGTCGTCCTGTACGCGTGGGCCATGGTTGCCTGCTCGCTGCTGCTGGTCCCTGCGGGCGGGGCGGGCTGGGTATACACCGTCACCGCCGTCGTCGCCGGCGCCTGGTTCCTGTATGAATCGCACGCCCTGTACAACCGGGCCCAGGGTGGCGACGTCTCCAACAAGGGCGCCATGAAGGTCTTCCACGGTTCAATCAGCTACCTGACCCTGCTCTTCATCGCACTGGCCGTGGACCCCTTCGTGGGTTCAGCCATCATGGGCTAGCCCCCTTCCCACTTCCTAACCCCGGACGCTCTCTCACTTCCTGCCGTTTAATACCGGACGCTCTCTCACCTCTAGTGGCAAAATCGGCAACGCTCTCTCAGCTTCCGCGGCTTCCCGGAAAGGCTCCTTCACCCCAGGGTGAAGGAGCCTTTCGTTTTGGGCCGCAGGATCTGAGAGAGCGTCGGTGAAAAGCCCGCAGGATCTGAGAGAGCGTCCGCCCAAATACCGCAGGAAGTGAGAGAGCGTCCGCCAAGGTCAGGCGGGCAAAGAGAAGCACCCCGGTCAAGAAATGCTGACCGGGGTGCTCATCGGGCTGTACTGCTTGACGGAGGCTGCCTTACGTGACGGCCTCGTGCTGCAGCACGACCAGTCCTTACTTGACCGGGCTGAACCTTGCGATGTCCGCGGCGTTCGTGGCGGCGCTCATGAGCAGCGCGGCACCCAGCATGTGGGCACCCACCAGCAAGGCGGGAATGCCGTTGTAATACTGCGTGAAGCCAATGGCCGCCTGCAGCACAGTTACTCCAAGAAGCAACACCACGGCAGTGCGGAAGGGGCCTTGGATCCGGTCCCGGAGCACAAGGAACACACCGAACAGCGCTCCGGCGGTGACGAGATAGGCAGGCACCGCGTGGATGTGTGAGAAGAGGTCCCAGTCAAGGCCGTTCCTGGGGGCATCCGCATCACCCGCGTGCGGTCCGGCGCCCGTCACCACCACTCCAAGGGTCACGGCGACGGCAGAGAACAGGGCGACGGCGGCCATCACCGGACGTGCGGCGCCCGGAAGGGCGGGAAGCCCGACGGCGGGGAACCGTCCCGTACGTCCGTACGCCCTGTTGACCAGCAGGGTGGCAATAACAACGAGGGCCATCGAGACGAGGAAGTGCAGGCCCACGACCCACGGGTTGAGCTGGGTGAGCACCGTAACGCCGCCGATGACGGCCTGTGCCGGGATGCTGGCCAGCAGGCCCAGGGCCAACAGGAAGAGGTCCCGTCGCTCTTTGCGGAGGTTCCACAAGTAGACCAACATCAGGACTGCGATTGCGGCCAGGGCGAACGTCAGGAGCCGGTTTCCGAATTCGATGAACCCGTGGATACCCATCTCCGGTGTGTTGACCAGGGACACGTCGGTGCAGCGGGGCCAGGTGGGGCAGCCGAGCCCGGACGCGGTGAGGCGGACCGCGCCGCCGGTTACCACGAGCACCGTCTGGCCGATGAGTGACAGGACGGCCAGCCGGCGGACGGTCGAGTCGACCGTAACTGGGAGCTTGGACGTCATGCGTCCGAGGATTTGGGGGAGGCGCGATGCCGTACTCACGGTTTTCTCAATTCCACTTGAACCAACGGATGGCCGCTGCGCCGGCGATAGCCGTCCAAAGCAGCAGGATTAGGGTGGCGCCTCCATTGAAGGTGCCAGCGAGGAAGGCGTCCCTCAGGGCCTCGCCCAATGCCCCGGAGGGCAGGAAGTGGACCAGTTCCCGGGCCGGGCCGGGCAACCGTTCGGCGGGCAGGACGATGCCGCCCAGGGCTCCGAGCAGGATCCACAGGAGGTTGGTGATGGCCAGCGTCGCCTCGGGCCGGACCGTACCCGCGACCAGCAGCCCCAGGGCAGTGAAGGCTGCCGCCCCCAGAACCAGGAGCACCAGCGCCGGGAGCCAGCCCGCCGTCGTCGGCTGCCAACCGAGCGCAAATGCCACCGCCCCCACTACCAGCACCTGAAGGACCAGGACTGCCAGGACAGCCAGGATCTTGCCGGCGATCAGGCCGGTCCGGCCCAGGGGAGTGGTGGACAGGAAACGCAGCACCCCGTAGCGCCGGTCAAAACCGGTGGAGATGCCCTGGCCGGTGAAGGCGGTGGACATGGCGCACAGCGCGAGGATGCCCGGTACCGCAACGTCGACCCGGGTGCCGCCCAGGCCGTCCAGCAACGGGGTGACGGTCAGCCCCACCAGGGCAAGCAGGGGGAGGACGACGGCAAGGATCAGTTGCTCGCCGTTCCGCAGCATGGTCAGCGCCTCGTACCTGCCCTGCAGCAGAATGCGGCGAAGAAGCGGGGCAGGAGCGCTGCCGAGGACCCGGCTCATCGGATCTCCCTTCCCGAGATATCCAAAAATACGTCTTCCAGGCTCCGCGCCTCCAGGCTCATGGAACCGGGCATAATGCCGTGCGCGGCCCACCAGGCTGTCAGCGCGGCCAGGTCTTCCGGCGTCAGCGCACCGGTAGCGGCGTAGCTCCCGGCCCGGGTTTCGCGAACGTCGACGGCGGCGGGGAGAACGCCCGTGAAGTCCAGTCCGGGCCGAGCCTCGAAAAGCAGCGTCCGGACATGTTCCTGCGCGTTATCCGTGCTCAGGTTCCGCATCAGCAGCTGTGCCACTGTTCCTTCGGCCACGTTCCTGCCGGCGTCGATGATGTACACGTAATCAGCCAGGCGCTGGGCGTCGTCCATGAGGTGGGTCGTCAGGATGATTCCCATGCCGGCATCCCGCAGTTCCGAAATCAGCTCGAAAACAAGCTGGCGCGACTGCGGATCCAGGCCTGCACTCGGTTCGTCCAGGAAGAGGACTTCGGGGTTTCCCACCAAGGCGGCAGCCAGAGCAAGCCGCTGGCGTTGCCCGCCCGAAAGGCGCCGGACGGTGGTCCGGCTGAAGGTGTCAATGCCCAGGCGTCCGATCAGCTCATCGACAGGCCATGGATTCTGGTACATTCCGGCGATATGCTTCAGCAGGGGGATGGGACGGGCCGACGGCGGCAGTCCGCCGTCCTGCAGCATGACACCCACGCGGGAACGGAGTGACGCCCCTGCGGTGTCCGGGTCCTGGCCGAGCAGGGTGACTGCCCCGCCCGACCGCCGCTGCAGGCCCTGCGCACACTCGATGGTGGTGGTCTTGCCGGCACCGTTGGCCCCCAGCAGGGCGGTGACCTGTCCGCGTTCGGCGGCAAGGGAAACGCCGCTGACCACCCGGAGCATCTTGCCGTCAAGGGAGGCCAGCGGGCCAACGTCCTTAATGAGTCCCTTAATGGACAGGACGGGAGAATCGGGAGATCGCACCAAAGCATTCTACGGGATGTAGTAGCCGCACCACCCGACCGGATATGACCGTAGGTCAGCCTCGCCTTACTAGTACGGGGGAGTAAATTACGACATGATTGTGTTGTGTATTCCATGAGCACTCGACTTTCTGCGCCCCGAACCGGGTCTGCCGCGCCAAATGGCGCCGCCGGTTCGTTCCGGCCCGGGAGTTCGTCGCCCACAGGCCGGCAGCCCGCCACGCCGCACACGTTGCCGGCGGACTCGGACGAACGCACCCGCGACCGCGTCCTGAATGCCGTGCTGGAGCACGGGCCGGTCAGCGCAGCAGAACTCGGTGACCTGCTCGGCTTCACTCCGGCAGCCGTGCGCCGCCATCTGGACCACCTCTCACGCAGCGGTGTGATTGAAGTCAAGCGCGTGGCGAAAGCGGGGGCCGGCGCAGGACGCCCGGCGAGGCGCTACGTCCTGAGCACCCAGGGCCAGTCCAGCCTCGGCGACGACTACCTCGACATTGCCGGCCTGGCTCTCCAGCGCCTGGGGGAAATCGCCGGCCCCGACGCCGTCCGCGAGTTCGCAGTCGAGCGGTTTGCCGACATGGAGCGCCGCTACGCGCCGGAGATCGAGGCTGCCGGACCGGATATCACCGCACGGGCGCAAGCTCTTTCCGCAGCTTTGAGCCGCGACGGGTTCGTCGCCTCCGCGGCCTCCATCGAAGCCAAGGCGCCGCTCCCCGCTGCGCTCTCCAGCGTCCAGCTGTGCCAGGGGCATTGCCCCATCCAACAGCTGGCCACGAAGTTCCCCGTGTTCTGCGACGTCGAAACCGAAGTGTTTTCCCGGCTCGTCGGCGTTGACGTGCGGCGGCTGTCCACACTGGCACGTGGCGGACACGTCTGCACCACCCACATACCTACAGGCCGTCCGGCCGCCAAGGGGCCATCCGGCTCCGGACGCACCACGGACAGCCTGGGCGAAGTATCCAACCATCTGCAAGAAAGGCCGTGATGACGGACCAACTATCAGAGAACAAGGTTGCTGAAACTACTGTGATTTCGGAGATTCTGGAGAAGAACCCCGAGCTCCACGGTATTGGCACCTATGAGTACGGCTGGGCCGACAAGAACGATGTCGGAGCCAACGCACGTCGTGGCATCAACGACGAAGTTGTCCGGGACATTTCGGCCAAGAAGAACGAGCCGGAGTGGATGCTGGACCTGCGCCTGAAGGGCCTGAAGTACTTCGACCGCAAGCCCATGCCCACTTGGGGTGCAGACCTCTCGGGCATCGACTTCGACAACATCAAGTACTTCGTGCGCTCCACGGAGAAGCAGGCCGCCACGTGGGAGGACCTCCCCGAGGACATCCGCAACACCTACGAGAAGCTGGGCATCCCGGAAGCTGAGCGCAGCCGCCTGGTTTCTGGCGTGGCAGCACAGTACGAATCCGAAGTTGTGTACCACCAGATCCGCGAGGACCTGGAACAGCAGGGCGTCATCTTCCTGGACACGGACACCGCGCTGCGCGAGCACCCGGAGATCTTCCAGGAGTACTTCGGCACCATCATCCCGGTGGGCGACAACAAGTTCGCCTCGCTGAACACGGCGGTCTGGTCCGGCGGTTCCTTCGTGTACGTCCCCAAGGGCGTCCACGTGGACATCCCGCTGCAGGCCTACTTCCGTATCAACACCGAAAACATGGGCCAGTTCGAGCGCACCCTGATCATCGCCGACGAGGACTCCTACGTCCACTACATCGAAGGCTGCACGGCGCCGATCTACACCTCGGACTCGCTGCACTCCGCCGTGGTGGAGATCATCGTGAAGAAGGGCGCCCGCGTCCGCTACACGACCATCCAGAACTGGTCCACGAACGTGTACAACCTGGTCACCAAGCGCGCCATCTGCGAAGAAGGCGCCACCATGGAATGGATCGATGGCAACATCGGCTCCAAGGTGACCATGAAGTACCCGGCCGTCTACCTTGTGGGCGAGCACGCCAAGGGTGAAACCCTGTCCATTGCGTTCGCCGGCGAAGGCCAGCACCAGGACACGGGCTCGAAGATGGTGCACATCGCACCGAACACCAAGAGCTCCATCATCTCCAAGTCGGTGGCCCGCGGCGGCGGCCGCGCCGCTTACCGCGGCCTGGTCCAGATCCGCGAAGGCGCCAAGCACTCGGCCAACACGGTCCGCTGCGACGCTCTCCTCGTGGACACGATCAGCCGCTCGGACACGTACCCGTACATCGACATCCGCGAAGATGACGTCCAGTTGGGCCACGAGGCAACTGTTTCGCGTGTTTCCGAAGAGCAGCTCTTCTATCTCATGTCCCGCGGCATGCGCGAAGACGAAGCCATGGCGATGATCGTGCGCGGCTTCATCGAGCCGATCGCCCGCGAGCTGCCGATGGAATATGCCCTCGAGCTGAACCGCCTCATTGAACTCCAGATGGAAGGATCCGTCGGTTAATGACTGCCGAAACTGTTACTGAAAAGGCCCGCATCGGGGCGCCTTCCATCGCCGGCTTCACCGAGGAAGGCGAGGGTCTGGTTGCCGCCAAGGTGGACCACGGCCACAATCACGGCGTGACTGTGATGTCTTCCCGCGCCGAACGCCTCACGAGCTTCGATGTCGCCGACTTCCCGCTGCCTACGGGCCGCGAAGAGGAATGGCGCTTCAGCCCGGTCCGCGCACTGGCCAACCTGCTCTCCGACACCGCGACGGATCTTGATCCCGCTCCGGCCGCCGACTTCACGGTCGAAGCGCCGGAAGGGTATGTCCGCAGCCCGCTGGCTGCCGGGTCCGCACCGCGAGGAACCGTCCTGGTCCCTGCGGACCGTGCCGCCGCCGTCGCCTCCGCCAACACGGAGGAGGCGCTGCACGTCGTCATCCCCGCGGACGCCGAACCGGCCGAGCCGCTCCGCATCCTGGTCCACGGCGCAGGCGCCGGCCACCGCTCCAACGCACACTACGTGCTTGAAGCGGGCGCCAACTCCCGCAGCGTCGTGATCCTGGAGCACACCGGTGCCGCCGACCACAACGGCAACCTGGAAGTCATCGTCGGTGAAGGCGCCAAGCTCACCGTGATCTCAGTGCAGCTCTGGGAAGACGACGCCAAGCACCTCGCGCAGCACGACGCTCAGGTTGGCAAGGATGCTGTGTACAAGCACATCGCCGTGTCCCTGGGCGGATCCATCGTGCGTCTGAACTCCAACGTCCGCTTCTCCGGCGAGGGCGCCGAGGCCGAGCTGCTGGGCCTCTACTTCGCCGACGCCGGACAGCACCTGGAGCACCGTTCCTTCGTCGACCACAACGTGGCCAACTGCAAGTCGAACGTGCTCTACAAGGGCGCCCTGCAGGGCAAGGATGCGCACACCGTATGGGTCGGCGATGTCCTGATCCAGAAGCAGGCCCTGGGAACCGACTCGTACGAGAAGAACCAGAACCTGATCCTGACGGACGGGTGCCGCGCGGATTCGGTTCCGAACCTGGAAATCGAGACGGGTCTTATCGAAGGTGCCGGGCACGCAAGCTCCACCGGGCGTTTCGACGACGAGCACCTGTTCTACCTCATGGCCCGCGGCATCCCCGAAGATGTTGCCCGCCGTCTGGTAGTTCGCGGGTTCCTCAACGAGATCATCCAGAAGATCAATGTTCCGGCACTCGAAGAACGCCTGACCGACGCTGTCGAGCGCGAGCTCGCCGCGAGCGAAAACTGAAACGGGCAGGCCGGCACGCATGAGTGAACAGCCCAAGGGTGAACTGGTATGCAATGCCAACGACATCCAGGTGAAACAGGCGCTGCGAATCCTGATCGACGACTACCCCGTAGCGGTCGTCAAGGATTCGATGGGCGAAATCCACGCCATCGGCGACACCTGCTCGCACGCGGACATCTCGCTGTCTGAAGGCGAGGTGGAAGGCTGCGCGATCGAGTGCTGGGGCCACGGCTCGCAGTTCGACCTGCGCAACGGCCAGCCGCTTCAGCTTCCTGCCTACGATCCCGTGCCCGTCTTCGCCGTCGAGCTTCACGGTGACGACGTCTACGTGGACGTGACCAATGTTCTGAACGGCGCCACGGTCAACAACTACTGAGCGCCCGGCTTCACAAGACTTACGAACGAAAAGAAAGAAGAGCATGTCAACTCTTGAGATCAAGGACCTGCACGTCAGCATTGAGACCGAGCAGGGCACCAAGGAGATCCTGAAGGGCGTCAGCCTGACCATCAGGACCGGTGAGACGCACGCCATCATGGGCCCCAACGGTTCGGGCAAGTCCACCCTGGCGTCAACCATCGCCGGCCACCCGCGCTACAACGTCACCAGCGGCTCCATTACGCTGGACGGCGAAGACGTCCTGGCCATGTCCGTGGACGAGCGCGCCCGCGCCGGCGTCTTCCTGGCCATGCAGTACCCGGTGGAGGTTCCCGGTGTGAGCATGACCAACTTCCTCCGCACCGCCAAGACCGCCATCGACGGCGAAGCGCCCAAGCTGCGTACCTGGACCAAGGACGTCAAGGCCGCCATGCAGAAGCTGCGGATCGACGCCGACTTCACCCAGCGCAACGTCAACGAAGGCTTCTCCGGCGGCGAAAAGAAGCGCGTGGAGATCCTCCAGCTCGAGCTCTTCAAGCCGAAGTTCGCCGTCTTGGACGAGACCGACTCCGGCCTGGACGTCGACGCACTGAAGGTCGTCTCCGAAGGCGTCAACCGCGCCCACGCCGAAGGCAACATGGGCACGCTGCTCATCACGCACTACACGCGGATCCTGCGCTACATCAAGCCTGAGTTCGTCCACGTCTTTGTCGACGGCCAGGTTGTCGAAGAAGGCGGCCCGGAACTTGCCGACCGCCTCGAAGAAGAAGGCTACGACCGTTACGCCAAGGGTGCCGGCGCAGCCACCATCTCTGCAGCTGACGCTGCAGTCCAGGGCTAGTTAGGACAACGCCATGACCGAAATCAAAGCGGCCCGTACGGGCCTCGAAGATGTCGAAGAGGCACTGAAAGACGTCATCGACCCCGAGCTCGGCGTCAACATTGTTGACCTCGGGCTGCTGTACGGCCTGAAGTACTCGGACGACGACGGCGCCCTCCTGATCGACATGACGCTCACCACGGCGGCGTGCCCGCTCACGGACGTCATCGAGGAGCAGGTGGGCAAGGCCCTCGACGGCGTCGTGGACGAATGGCGGCTGAACTGGGTCTGGATGCCGCCATGGGGTCCGGAGCGGATCACCGAAGACGGACGCGACCAGATGCGGGCCTTGGGTTTCAACATCTAGGCTCCCGTTAGCAACCGCGGTTAAATAACGACGGCGGCCGGTTACCTTCCTTGGAGAAGGTAACCGGCCGCCGTCGTTCTTTTCGGTTCAGCTAGAGCGAGGCGGCACTGAACGTATCGCACTGGTTGATATCGCCGGTCTTGTAGCCCTGGTAGAACCATTTCTGCCGCTGTTCGCTGGACCCGTGGGTCCAGGCCTCCGGCGAAACGCGGCCGGTAGCTGCTTTCTGGATGCGGTCGTCACCAACGGCGGACGCCGCGGATAGGGCGTCATTCAGGTCCTGCTGGGTCAGCGGCTCAAGAAACGGCTGCCCGGTCTTGGGGTCCTGCTGGGTGGTGGCGTGGCGGACCCAGAGTCCGGCATAGCAGTCAGCCTGCAGCTCGACGCGGACGGCGCCCGATTGGGGACCCTGCGGATCCTGCTGGGCGCGGTCAAGGTTGCCCAGGATGTTCTGGACGTGGTGGCCGAACTCGTGCGCCACAACATACTCCTGGGCCAGCGGTCCGCCGGACGATCCGAAGCGGTCCACGAGGTCCTGGAAGAAACCGGGATCGAAGTAGGCGGTGGTGTCAGCGGGGCAGTAGAACGGGCCCACCTCGGAGGTTGCACCGCCGCAGCCGGTATTGGTGGCCTGGCTGAAGATCACCGTCGTGGGACGCGGATACTCGGTGTTGTACTGGGCAAGGTAGGCCGGCCAAAAAGCGTTGAGGCTGTTTACCGTCCCGGTAATGCGGCAGTCGAGCCGGGCGTCCGCGTCGGCGCCGGACTCGCAGGCCGGTGCACTTCCCGTGCTCTGCGGCTCCTGAACCGTCCCGGCCAGGCCTTCCAGCAGTTGGGGGTTGATCCCAAACAGTGCGGCCAGCAGCAGGATGATTCCGCCGCCGATGCCGCCGCCGATCTTGGTTCCGCGGCCCATGCCGCGGCGGTCCTGGACCTGCGACGGGTCCAGTTGGACATTGTCATTGAAACTCATAATGTCACAATAGCCGGACAGGCCCGGCCCGGACCCGTGGTCGCCGGTAAAGTTGATCCGATGCCATTCCTCAACAGACTCCAACGCTGGGCCGATGACCGCCCCGACGACACCGCCGTCGTCGTGGCCGGCCGGCACCTCAGCTGGGCCGCCCTGCGGGACGCCGCCGCGGCGCAGGCGGCGGACACCGGCAAGGTGACCGTGCTGGCTCAGGCGAACTCGGTCGACTTCGCCGTGTCGTTCGCCGCCGCGGTGTCCGGCGACCGGCAATGTGCCGTCCTCGACCCCACCTGGCCCGCGCAGCTGCAGGCCGAGATCGCGGAGCGGCTGCACACAGAACCCGGCAATCCGTCGTCGGCTGCGCTCCGGGACGGCAGCCCGGATTCCGTGTTCCTGATCGGCCTGACGTCGGGCACCACTTCGGTTCCCAAGGCGTTCACCCGCTCTAGGCGCTCGTGGCAGCTCTCATTTGACGCGTCCATCGAGTTCTTCGGACTGACCCCACAGGACAAGACGCTCGCCCCGGGGCCGCTGGCGGCCAGCCTCAACCTGTATGCACTGTCCGAGTGCCTCTATGCCGGCTCGGAATTCCACACGCTGGAATCCTTCGACGTGGGCGATGTGCACGCCGCCATCACGCATGACGGCATCACCCGGCTGGTCCTGGTCCCCACCATGCTCCGGCTGCTTAGTGAGCGCGGGCTTGCCGGCTGCGTGGATGCGTCCGGCATTACGTCCATCATCTGCGCGGGGTCCAAGCTGGATGCCCGGACCCTGGAGGCCGCGCGCCGCTGGGCACCCAGGGCAACCATCTTCGAGTACTACGGCGCCTCCGAGCTGAGCTTCGTTTCCGGGGTTGCGCTGCGCTCCGGGGCTCCGCTGGACGCGGGAGGAACCGGAATCGGGAAGCCCTTCCCCGGCGTCGAAGTCCGGATCATGGACGACGACGGCGCCCCGCTTCCCGACGGCACGGACGGCAATATCTGCGTGCGCAGCGGAATGGTCAGCAACGGCTACCTCTGGGGCGACGACGGTCAGGCGCTGCGCTGTTTCGACGGCTGGTACACGGTGGGGGACCAGGGGTACCTGCAGGATGGCGAGCTTCACATCCTGGGCCGCCGCGCGGACATGATCATCACGGCGGGCAAGAACGTCTACCCGCATGAGGTGGAACTGGCCCTCGCGTCCGTCCCCGGCGTGGCGGCCGCCGTTGCCTCAGGCATGCAGGACGATGTCCGCGGCCAACGCGTCGTGGCAGGGGTGGTCCCCTCCCACGGGGGCATCACGGCAACCCAGCTGAAAGCCGGCCTTGATGACGTCCTGCCCAGGGACAAGCGGCCGTTGCAGTATTTCGCCCTGACTGAGCTGCCTGTGACGGACCGGGGGAAAGTCAGCAGGCAACTGCTGCTGGACTGGATTGAACGCGGCGATACACGGGTCCGCCGCCTTGGCTGAGCCGGCCGCCGCGCAGATGCTCCCCGACCAGCTGCCGCCCGACCGCCAGCCGGTGGTCATCGCGGCGCTGCGGACTCCAATCCGCAGGGTCAACGGAGCGTTCAAAGAACTCAGGGCCCATGAACTCCTGGCCCCCGTGCTTCGCGGCCTCCTTGACCGGACGGGCCTGCCTGCAGGCGCAGTGACGGACGTCGTGATCGGCAACGCGGTGGGAGGCGGCGGCAACGTTGCGCGCCTGGCTGCCCTGGAGGCCGGCCTGCCCGTCAGCGTACCGGGCGTCACCGTGGACCGGCAGTGCGGCTCCGGCCTCGACGCCATTGTGCTCGCCGCGCGGTTAGTGGCGGCCGGAGGCGGCGGCGCCTACCTTGCGGGCGGGGTCGAAAGCATCAGTACTGCTCCGCTCCGCGCGAACAAGGCCGCCGACGGCAGCCCCGAGTTCTTCCGCCGGGCGCAGTTCGTGCCCCTCAGTTATGGCGATCCGGACATGGGCGCCGCAGCGGACAACGTGGCCGCTGTTTACGGCATCAGCCGCGACCGCCAGGACCGGTTTGCCTTGGAAAGCCACCGGCGCGCGCTGGCGGCAGCAGCGGCCCGGAGCTTCACCGGCGAGACGGTTCCGCTGCAGGCCACGTCCGGAACCGTGGCCTGCAGCGGAACCGTGGCGTCCGACGACGGTCCGCGGGCACGCCTGACGGCCGCCCTGATGTCCCGGTTCCCGCCCGTCTTCGCCGAGGACGGCACCGTCACCGCCGGCAACTCCTGTTTCGACGCGGACGCCGCGTCCGCCGTCGTCATTACTTCCCTGCAGCGTGCACGGGAACTGGGGGCGGCGGACGGGCTCCTCGTGCTGGGTACCGATACCGCGGGCGTGGACCCCCGAGTTCTGGGAATGGGGGCCGCCGCGGCGGCCGGGCGCCTATTGGCGCAGCACGGTGTCACGGCCGCGGATATTGACCTGGTGGAGTTCAATGAGGCCTTCGCGTCCCAGACCCTCGCGTGCCTGGATGCCCTCGGTATCGACCCGGAACGGGCCAACCTCGACGGCGGTGCGCTGGCTCTGGGCCATGCGTACGGTGCTTCGGGCGCCGTTCTGGTCACGCGGCTCCTGGCTCAGGCCCGAAAGACATCACCGTCCGCGGGCGGCAGGGCCGGCCCGCTGGCTCTGGCCATGATCAGCATTGCCGGGGGGATGGGCACCGCTGCCCTGTTCCGATACGAACGGCTGGACGGGACCCGCGGCCAGTAAACCGCGGCCGACGGCTAGCCCCGCCCGGCGTCGTCCTGCATGTCGTTGTCCTTCATGTCGTCGTCCTCCGTGCCGGGCTCACCGAGGCCCCGGGCCGCAAGTGCGTCGCCCGTCTGTCGCGCATAGGCCACCGTGGTGATGAAGACCGGCAGCACCAGTGCCCGGGGGTTGCGTTCAAGTCCGCGGGCACGGGCTGAATCCCTGACGTCCGAGTAGGCTCCGGCGATGAACGGAATGCTGCGGAGCATGATCGCAATGGTCAGCGCGAACCGTTCGGGGTCCGCACCAAAGCGTCGGAACGGGACCGCCAGGGAGACGACGCCGTCGAGCAGGCGTTGCATCGGAGTGGTGGCCGTCAGTATGGACGCGGCAACCACGCAGACCAGGACGTTCAGGACGATCCGCGCAGCAACCGGACCGCCCAGTTGCCACCACTGGAGCAGTCCGATGGCCGCCAGCACCGGCAGGATGGGCCTGACTGCCTTGAACAGGCGGGCCGGGCCGGCACCGCTGGCGAGGAACACAATGCACATCAGGGCCAGCACTCCCGTGGCAACCACCCAGTCCACCACCAGGAACGACGCCATGCCGCAACCAACCACCGAGAGGAACTTCAGCCAGAGCGGTGCCCGGTGGACCAGTGACGTACCCGGAACGTAGTTGACCAGCAGGAATCCGTGGCCGCTCACGTGGACTCCGGATGGTGCGGCCAGGACGCGGCGCCCACCGGCGGGAGGCCGGCGGCGGAGAGTGCCCGGTAATGTTCGACGGCGGCGTCCGCACCGCCGTCGAACACCACCTGTCCTGAGTCCACCACCAGGACGCGGTCCATGTCCCTGGCCAGCTCAAGGTCGTGGGTGGACATCACGATCTGTTGACTGAGGCCCGCTATGGTCCGGCGGAGGAGTTCACGGTTCCGGAGGTCCAGGAGGGTGGACGGCTCGTCCAGCACCAGGACCGAGGGCCCCACTGCCAGAACGGCGGCGAGTGCCATCAGTTGCCGTTCGCCGCCCGAAAGCTCGTAGATGCTCTGGTCGGCCAGGGCCAACAGCCCGAAGCGGTTAAGGATCGCCGCGGCGGCGTCCCGGCGTTCCCTCGGGTTCCGGACGGAACGCCGCAGGGAGAGTTCCACGTCCTCCCGGCCGGTGGGCATCACCAGCTGGGAGAGCGGGTCCGTGAACACGAAACCAACTTTCCGGCGCACGCCGCGGACCGACCTGACGGTATCGTCACCGTCAACCGTCACGGTTCCGTGGCTCGGCGCGACCAGTCCGTTCAGGAGCCGCAGGAGGGTGGACTTCCCTGACCCGTTCGCGCCGATCACTCCGATCCGCTGTTCGGTGAGGCTCAGCGAGATTCCGTGCAGCAGTGTCTTCGGCTCGGGATGTCCGTCCACCGCTACCCGAACGTCGACTTCGTCCAGAAGAATGCTGCCCATGCTAGTTGCCGGCCTGGCCCTCTCGGGTGGCGACCGCCCCGTTGTTCCGGACACCGGCACGGCGGATCAGGAGATCGGGGAACGCCTTGTGCAGGGCGAGTGCGACCGTGACGGCAAGGACGTTCTTGATGATGTCGCCGGGGTAGTAGGCGAGGTCTAGGAGGAAGGCCTTGGAAAGGTCCAGCTTGCCGTTGACCATCATGCCCAGCACGCCCAGGCTGTGGACGAGCACGATGCTGGTGGCCATGGCCGCGGCGAAGAGGAACAGGCCACGGTACTTCACGGTGCGGCGGAGGACGATGGTGGTCAGCCAGCCGACGGCCAGGGCGGCGAGCGGGAAGGCGATGATGTAGCCGGCAGAGGGGCCGGCGAGGATCCCCAGGCCGCTCCGGCCCCCGCTGAAGATCGGCAGTCCGGCGAGCCCCAGCAGGGTATACAGGCCGACGGCGGCGAACGCCCGCCCGGGGCCAAGCGCCATACCCGTCAGCATCACCGCGAGGGTCTGTAAGGTGATGGGCACGCCGAGGCCGCCCACGGGAATCGCGGCGATGAGTGCGGAGCCGGCCACGAGGGCGGCAAAAACGGCGATGAGGCCTAGATCCGTGGCGTTCCAGCGGTGCCGGGCCGATTGGGCGCCTGGTTCAGGGCTGGTGGCCGGCTGGTTGGTGACGGCCTTGTCAGTGTGGGTCATGGGGAAGTCCTGTCGGTCAGTGCAAGTGCGATGCAACGGGGAGGGGCAACTGCCTGCGGGCAGCCTTTTCCCCTCAATTCCGACGATACGTCTCCGGCCGCAACCCTTTTTTGTAGGGGATCCACTAACGGAAGGCGCTGACTCTGGACGGGGTGGCCAACGCAGCCGTGCGGCGGGTGCCGGGGCGGGGTACACCCTGCGGGTCTTCCAGGACGTGCGGTGCCGGTAGACTGGTAAAGGCCGTTCTCTCGGCCACACTGCCCCGGCCCCGCCCAGACTCCATCCGCTGTGCCGTGGCGTTCCCTGTTGTGAAAGGCCTTAGCTGCATTGATTACCGTCCAGGATCTCGAATTGCGCGCCGGCGCCCGCCTCCTCATGGATCAGGTGAGCTTCCGGATCGACAAGGGAGACAAGATCGGCCTTGTGGGCCGTAACGGTGCAGGCAAGACCACGCTCACCCGCGTCCTGGCCGGCGAGGGACTGCCCGCCGGCGGCAAGGTCACCCGCAGCGGCGAGATCGGCTACCTTCCCCAGGACCCCCGCACGCCGGACATGGAACAGCTCGCCCGGGACCGGATCCTTTCCGTCCGGGGCCTGGACGTTGCCGTCGGCAAGCTTCGCCTGGCCCATGAAGAGATGGCAAGCGAGGACGCAGCCGTCCAGCGCAAGGCGATGAACCGTTATGACCGGCTGGAATCGGAATTCCTGGCTGCCGGCGGTTATGCGGCCGAAGCCGAGGCGGCAGCGATCTGCTCGAACCTGGCGCTGCCGGACCGCCTGCTGAACCAGCCCCTGAAGACACTCTCCGGTGGACAGCGTCGCCGTGTGGAGCTCGCCCGCATCCTCTACTCGGATGCCGAGACCATGCTCCTCGATGAACCGACCAACCACCTCGATGCGGACTCCATCGCCTGGCTCCGCGACTTCCTGAAGAACCACCAGGGCGGTCTGATCGTGATCAGCCACGACACGGAACTGCTCGAAGCCACTGTTAACAAGGTGTTCCTGCTGGACGCCAACCGCGCGCAGATCGACTTCTACAACATGGACTGGAAGCGCTACCTCCAGCAGCGCGAAACGGACGAACGCGCCCGCAAGCGGGAACGCGCCAACGCCGAAAAGAAGGCCCAGGTCCTGTTCGACCAGGCCAACAAAATGCGGGCGAAGGCCACCAAGGCCGTTGCCGCGCAGAACATGGCCAAGCGCGCCGAACGCCTGCTCAGCGGGCTCGAGGCTGTTCGCGAAAACGACCGCGTGGCTGCCCTGCGCTTCCCGGATCCCTCGCCCTGCGGCAAGACCCCGCTCACTGCGGACGGCCTCAGCAAGTCCTACGGATCGCTGGAAATCTTCACCGACGTGGACCTGGCCATCGACCGCGGCTCCAAGGTGGTCATCCTGGGCCTCAACGGCGCCGGCAAGACCACCCTGCTGCGGATGCTGGCCGGCGTCGACAAGCCTGACACCGGCGAAGTGATCGCCGGGCACGGGCTGAAGGTGGGTTACTACGCCCAGGAACACGAGACGCTCGACGTCGACCGCACTGTCCTGCAGAACATGCGGTCCTCCGCACCGGACATGAATGACGCTGAGGTGCGCGGCATCCTTGGTTCGTTCCTGTTTTCCGGTGACGACGTCGACAAGCCTGCCGGCGTGCTCTCCGGCGGCGAGAAGACCCGCCTGGCCTTGGCAACCATCGTGGCGTCAAGCGCGAATGTGTTGCTCCTCGATGAGCCCACCAACAACCTGGACCCCGCCAGCCGCTCCGAGATCCTGGGCGCCTTGCGTAACTACACCGGCGCCGTCGTCCTGGTCAGCCACGATGAAGGTGCCGTCGAAGCGCTGAACCCCGAACGCGTTGTCCTGCTGCCCGACGGTGTCGAGGACCACTGGAACGAAGACTACCTGGACCTCATTACGCTGGCTTAGGCTGCGTTCATCCCTGCTTAGCGGACGGCCATTTCTTCTGCGCCGGTGATCTTCTGTAGCTCGTCGTAGGTGATGCTGAACATCGAGTTGTGGTCGCCGGCTCCTGCCCAGAGGACGCCGTGCGTCTTGAGGGAGGTGTCCAGGAGGGTCTTGATCTTCTCCGGGTGGCCTACCGGGGCTACTCCTCCCACTTCCTGCCCCGTGTGCTGCAGGACAAACTCGGGGGAGGCCCGGCGGATCTTGCCCGTGCCCAGTTGCTCGGCGACCTTGCGGACGTCCACCCTGGCGGCGCCGCTGGCCAGAATGAGCAGCGGGGCGCCGTCGACGTCGAACACCAGGCTGTTGGTGATCGCCGCGAGGTCGCAGCCCAGCGTGGCGGCGGCAGCTGCGGCCGTCGGGACTCTTGAGTCGAACACCGTCACGGTGTCGTCGGCGCCCAGCGCGGTCAGGGTGCGCTTGACGTTGGCCACCGGTTCGGGGATGCTGTCAAAACTCATCGGTCAGTACCCTTGGGCGTCCAGGATCGCGTCTTCCTCTTCCTCCGCCGTCGGATTCTTCCGCTTGCGGGGCGCAGGGCGACGCCGGTTCGCGGCCATGGCGTACTCGGGTGTACCGTCCTCGGCTGCGTCCTGCGCGTCAATCTCCGCATTGCGTGCCTGCTGACGCGCCGCGTAGCCGAAGCCAATAAACATCAACACGCCGAAAGCGAACCACTGCAGTGAATAGGACAGGTGTGTCCCTTCTTCCACGGAGGGCTTCGGGAAGGGGTACGGCATGGTGGCGACGGCCGGTGTTTCGGAGGCCAGCTGCCCGTACGCGCCGGTTAGCACCGGGTAGCCTAGCTGGGCGGCGTAGGCCGGAAGATCGATGGAGGCAAGCTGCCCGTCGGGAGCGCCGCGCTGAAGCTCGGGCTCACCGGGTTTCAGGCGGACCACCACGGTGACATCGCCCGACGGCGGTTCCGGAACGGAATCAGGGCGACCTGGAGTGTTGTTCCCGATTGGGAGCCAGCCGCGGTCCACAACAACCGTCTGTCCGGTGCTGAGCCTGAAGGGGACCACCACTTCGTAGCCGGGCTGGCCGTTGAGCGGGCGGTTCCGCACCACTCGCTGGCCGCCGACGTCGTAACGGCCCTTCAGCTCCACCTGGGTCCACTCTTTGTCGGCGTCCAGCCGGGAGAACTGTGCTTCGGCAGCTGCGAAGGGCAGGGGGGTGGCCGAGTAGTTCGACGTGACCCTGTTGATCTCCGCCAGGGTCTCCGCCCTGCGGTCCATCTGCCAGCGGCCCAGGAACACGCAGGCAGTGGCAAAAATCGCAGCCAGCAAGAGGTAACCCAGCCATTTGCTGGAGAAGAGGAAGCGGTACATTCAGCTGTCCGTGCCTGAAACAGCGGCAAGATCCAGCGGCAGGGTCTCTTTCCAGAGGCCGCGGGTCTGCAGGTAATCTTCCAGCCACAGCCGGTGCTCCTCGCAAGCCAGCCAGACTTTGCGGCGTTCGGGCGAGTGGATCTTCGGGTTGTTCCACAGCAGCTGCCAGGCGGCGCCGGTCCGGCAGGCCTTCCTCGAGCACATGGGTGCAGCCGTTTCCGCAGGCCCGGCGGCGCCGCCGGCAAGGTCAAAAATGTTCATGAAGCTGCCCGTTCCTGGCCGTCGTTATCGTCTTCGTCCTCGATGAGTTCGCCCTGGAGTACCGTGGGGCCTTCGTCCGTGACGGCGGCCGGGAATTCCGGTGCTTCGAGCTCTGCCAGCGGGGCAGCGTCAAGCAGGTGGTCGCTGTGAATTTCTGCTTTGTCGCTCCCGTTGGCGATGACCACGGCAATCCACGGCAGGAATACTGCCCCGGCAATCGGGAGGACTTTGAACCAGCCATCGACAACAAACACCAGGATCAGGCACACCATGCGGATGCCCATCGCCACGGCATACTTGATCATCCGCACGCGCATCTCTTCTGAATGGGCGCTGGCGGCATCCGTGATGCTGTGAACCTCGGCGTCACCGGAGACGGCGTCCGGTTCACCGGACATCGAAGGTCCGGGTCGTTTTGCAAGTGTCACGGCTGTTTCATCACGCTCCCAAGGCTTAATCCAATTCTCTCACCCTCACCAGTGCCGCCCAAACGGAGGCTAAGATCGGAGGCAGTAAAAATCCCGCCCCTCACCGCGGTGCCCCATGCCGCAGAATCCCGGAGCAAACTATGACTGAAGTAGCATCGACCGGCCGCAGCGTCCTGATCACCGGCGGAAACCGCGGCATCGGACTGGCCATTGCCGAGGCCTTCCTGGCCAACGGTGACAAAGTTGCCGTGACCTATCGCAGCGAGTCGGCACTCCCGGAGGGAATCCTGGGCGTCAAGGCCGACGTCACGGATGAGGCGTCCGTGGACGCCGCGTTCGCCACGGTTGAGGCTGCGCACGGCCCGGTCGAGGTGCTGGTGGCCAACGCGGGAATCACCAAGGACACGCTGCTGATGCGCATGAGCGAAGACGACTTCACCTCGGTCATCGACACCAACCTGACCGGCGCCTTCCGCGTCATCAAGCGCGCTTCCAAGGGCATGATCCGCATGCGCAAAGGCCGGGTTGTGCTGATTTCCTCTGTTTCCGGGCTTTACGGCGCTCCGGGCCAGATCAACTACTCCGCCTCCAAAGCCGGACTGGTGGGAATTGCCCGCTCGCTGACCCGCGAACTCGGCGGCCGCGGCATTACGGCCAACGTTGTGGCGCCGGGATTCATCAACACTGATATGACGGCGGAACTGCCGGAGGCCACCCAGAAGGACTACCTGTCCAAGGTGCCGGCGGGACGTTTCGCCGAAGCCGCTGAAGTGGCGAACGTGGTGCGGTGGATCTCCAGTGATGAAGCGTCCTACATCTCGGGTGCCGTTATCCCCGTTGACGGCGGCCTGGGCATGGGCCACTGACCTTTCGCATCCTCCCGGCGCTGCGCCGAACCCCTGGCCATGAGGGGACCTTTCTGCCCATTACACCCCGCTCCTGCGGGTGTGTAATGGGCATATCGGTCGTGACCATTCCCGGCCGGCCACAATCTGCAGCGAACAACACTAGGGAGCTATCATGGCCGATCTCAACAAGTGGACGCCGTCGGACGTTCTGGACCCGATCCGGCGGTTCCTTGAAGGAGACCTGACGATGCCGTCCATGCGCGTGGAACAGTTCATGGACGGAAACGCGCTCGTGGTGAGGGCGGAACTGCCCGGCATTGATCCCGAGAAGGACGTGGACGTCTCCGTGGCCGACGGTATGCTCCACATCAAAGCGGAGCGCGAGGAGAAATCCGAACACAAGAGCAAGAGCGGCTATCGCTCGGAGTTTCGTTACGGCTCATTCTCGCGGAGTGTCTCGCTGCCGCCCGGCGCCCGGGAGGAAGACGTGACGGCCTCCTACAACGACGGGGTCCTGGAAGTCCGCGCGCCGGCGAGCGAGCAAGCTCCGGCAACCGGGACGCGCAAGATTCAGATCAACCACAGCTGAGGAGGGGCGCCGGCTTCCGTTGCGGCCCGGCCTACTGGGTGTAACCGGGCTGACGGCGACCGTAGCCGATCGCACGTGTCAGCAGCCGGGGTATGTGGCTGCATACAGCCCAGTAAGCCACACCTGCGCAGAGCGAGGCGGCCACTGCCAGTGCCTGGCTAACTTCTGAAATTGGCGGATAGACCAGCCAATGGACGAGGTAAATATACAGCGAGGAGCTTGCCAGCAGACCGGTGAGCCGTTGAAGTCCGCGCGGTACGGGGATGCTGGGCAGCCACATCAGCACGAGGATTCCGGCGAGGAGGGTCATTTCCCGGACCGGGTTGTCGAAGAATCCGGGAATGCTGAGTACCGCGATAGCCGACGCCGTGCAGCGGTGGGCCCAGGTCCTGGATCGGGCCACGGCCCATCCCAGGGCGAAGAGCCACAAGGCCGGCGCCGTGTGCGGGACTCCGGGATCGACCAGGTCGTAGCGGGTTGTGAGCCCTGCCGCCAGGAGGGTAAGCGGAAAGAGTAGCGGAAAACGCCTTTCCGCTTTGTCGACCCAGGGGATGGCGAGCAGCGCCGTCATCCCCAGCAGCACATATACGAGGACTTCGACAAACCAGAAATGCCATTGGGTGGTTACTTCCTCAGGCCCGATGACTGCGTTGAGCAGGACGATATTTGCCAGGCTATAGCGGTCTGTCAACAGGTAAGCAACCGTGATGAAGGCCATGCTGGGGATCACCACGCGGGAGAGGCTCCCGAGTTGCCGCTTCAATCGGGGAACGCGATCTCCGGCCAACTGGAAGCGGGCAAAATTGAATCCCGCGACGGCCATCAGCACGTGTGCCATACCCGGCCAGCTGAACAGTCCGACATGCGTACCGGTGATCAGAATGATCGCAACCGCACGGAGCACAATGCTCGTATCAGTCGGGGCGAACCAGCGCCTTCGTGCGGGATGATGCGGAGTCCGGGCCTGCGGTTCCAAATCCCGGACCAGTGTCACATGCCAGTCAGGCGGAAGGTGCCCGAGCATCTGTTCGAGTCGCACAGACGCCGCCACGTAGGACAGTGAGTCTCCACCAAGTGAGACGAACGTGTCGCCGTCGGTCACGTCCGTCCGCTCGAGTGTGGCTTCGAAGATTTTCCTGACGCTGTCCCGCCCGGTGCCGGTATCCTCGACGGAGGCAATTGACGGCTCCACTGGCACGCGTTTGTGCTGCGGGAGGGCCAGGATTCCCTGATAGTCCACCTTGCCCGAAGCGAGGCGCGGAATCTCCGGCACGCCGTAGACTTCCAGCGCCGCCCGCGGCAGGCCTATGCCCTGCGCCAGGACCTTGGCCACGAGTTGCAGATCGTTGGAGCCTTTGACAGCGACGACGAGTCCTTCGTCCGTGCCGGCACAGGCAGCTTCCATGCCGAGGTCCGCAAGGATGCGTTCGACCTGCCCGAGGTCGACGCGGAGCCCGACGATTTTCACGAACCGGCTGCGCCGGCCGACAACCTCGTACAGGCCCGAGGAATCCGTTCTGGCCAGATCGCCGGTGCGGAGCTCGCGGACGGTCCGGCCCAGCGCGAGATCCTCAGGGCTCTGCGCGTACCCGAGCATCACATTCGGGCCGGTGTAGACAAGTTCGCCGTCCTCCAGCCCGGGAACGGGGTCGATGCGGAAGGTGCCGCCCGGGACGGGAATTCCGATTGCGCCGGGGCGGCTGGCCGCCAGGCGTGGAGGAAGGTAAGCCATCCGGGCGGTGGCCTCCGTCTGCCCATACATCACGAAGAGGTCCCACCCGCGCCGCCGGCCGTGTTCGGCGTAGCGTGCCACCATATCGGGCGCCAGCCTGCCGCCTGCCTGCGTGATGTAGCGGAGGCTGGGCAATTCCATGTCGGCGAACCGCACGCGGTCGAGGAGTTCGAAAGTGTAAGGGACCGCAGCGAACGATGTGACGCGATGCCGGCGGAACAGCTCCCAGAAGCAGGTGTCCACAACAGAAAGGTCTGTCAGGATAAGGCTGGCTCCGCGCACCAGGTAGCTGTTGATCACGGACAGTCCGTAGCAGTAGGACATGGGCAGCGTTGTTATCGCACGGTCGTCCTCTCCGATGCCGAGGTAGTCGGCAATGGACTCGGCGTTGGCTTGGAGGTTGGCGTGGGAAAGCCGGACCAGTTTAGGGGATCCCGTGGAGCCCGACGTGCTCAACAGCAGCGCGAGGTCGGGGTGCAACTGGTGCCGGGTTACTTCCCGTCGCTCTTCCAGCAGGTTCTGTCCGTCGGCTCCGGATCTCAGGATGACGTCGGGGTCGTAGGCGGCCACGAGCGAGTCGAAGGCAGCAGGCTTGTCTTCCGGGAGAAGGATCAGCGGATGGCCGCCGGCCAACGCCGCGAGGTACCCGACGACGGAGGCAACGTCGTTGCCGGCAGTAAGGGCCACGAGCCGCCGCGCGGTTCCCAGTCGGAGCCGCAAAGCCTCGACGCGTTCTGCGAGCTCCTGGTAACTGAGGACGAGCTCTGCCGTAACGATCGCCGGCCGTTCACCTCGGCTGGCTAGTTCAGCAGCGAAGGGCACCCGCGCAACGTCGGCTTGAATACTCAGGGAGGCAAGAACGTCGGCGTCGGCCGGATATGCGCCAGTGCGCCGGCTGTGGATGAGGACCATGGATTTCCTAGGGGATTTAGGCTTACCTAACTCCGAAACTGTACAGCCTCGGTGGAGTAATTAAGAAACTAAAATATGCCCTATTTCTCCAGACCCTTGGCTAATGATGGCCGCCCCAACGGCAGGCGTGGCCCTCAGCCCGCTTCCCTGCGTGCTTCGCCAAGCCAGCCCGCCACTTCGTCGTCGAGGTCGGCCCGGGAGCGCAGCTCCAGGTGATGCATCCACACGCCGGGGGCCGGGCTGATCACTTCCTTGAACCGGGGCGAATCGATGCGTCGCGGCAAAGCTATCGACAGAACGGCGGGCACGTCCGACCTGATGTACCTGGCCGGCCACCACATGTAGGCAAATCCGCGGTGTCCGCGGAACGCCACCTGGCTTTTGGTGGCGTTCATGGTCGACGGCGGGTACGCGGCCAGGATGCCCTCCACCTGCCGCAGTAACTCCAGGCCCAGCGGGGAACCGCGGAAGACCTCCTCCGGGGTGGACTCCTCGGCGGCACCGCGGGTCATCATGGCGCGACTTCTGACGGGAGGTCCCTGGCTTTCATGGCGGCGAGCCTACGCCGGTCCGCCGGGGCCCAGCAATGGCATGCGCCTCGCCGCAACTATCCCCGGTCCGCTTCTTTGTTGACGTTGAACAACTGGATTCTTCCCGTCCGCTGGCATGATGGATGGCAGACCGACAGATTTTGGACGTTTGGAACAAAGGAGCTCGAATGGGATTGCTGGACAACAAGACTGCCATTGTGACCGGTTCGTCGAGGGGGATCGGCGCTGATGTTGCCAAGCTCCTCGCTGCCGAAGGTGCCGCCGTCGTGGTGAACTATCGTCAGAAGGCACCGCGTGCCAACAAGGTTGTGGCCGAAATCGAGGCCGCCGGCGGCCGTGCCGCGGCGGTCGGCGCCGACCTGACCACGCAGGAAGGCGTCCAGGCACTGGCCAGCGCCGCCATGGAAAACTTCGGCACGCTCGATGTCCTGGTTCTCAACGCCTCCGGCGGCATGGAATCGGGCATGGAAGAGGGCTACGCCCTGAAGCTGAACCGGGATGCCCAGGTCAACATGCTCAACGCCGCCGTGCCGCTGATGCGGGAAGGCTCCCGCGTGGTGTTTGTCACCAGCCACCAGGCCCACTTCATCGATTCGGTCCCCACCATGCCGGAGTACGAGCCGGTAGCACGCAGCAAGCGGGCCGGCGAGGATGCCCTGCGCGCCCTCATCCCGAACCTTGCCGACAAGGGCATTTCCTTCGTGGTGGTTTCCGGCGACATGATCGAAGGAACCGTGACGGCCACGCTGCTTGACCGCTCCAACCCGGGCGCCATCGAGGCCCGCCGGGCCGAGGCCGGCAAGCTGTATTCCGTCGCCGAGTTCGCCGCGGAAATCGCCAAGATGGTGACTGCCGACGTCGAAACAGGCCACACCGAATACGCCGGCGGTGCCGATTACTTCGGCAAGAGCACCGGCCAGGCCGGCTAGGACCCTTAGCGCCCAGCCCGCCCAGATGGCACGTAGCGGCAATTGTTCCCAGGAACATTGCCGCGGCGTGCCATCTCGCGGTTAATGCCTCAAGCGGCTAATGCCTCAGACCCCGGCGATGTGCCGCACGGCGTCCAGGTAGGGCATGTTGACTACTGCGTCCGCGACTGCGCGCACCGCGGGTTTGGCGTTGAAGGCCACGCCGATTCCGGCGGCTCCAAGCATGTCCAGGTCGTTGGCGCCGTCGCCCACGGCGATGGTGTGTTCCATGGGGATGCCCTCGGCGGCAGCCCACTCGCGGAGGTACTTCTCCTTCGCCGCACGGTCGATCACCGCGCCGAGCACTTTGCCCGTCAGCGCGCCGTCGACAATTTCCAGCTCATTGGCGATCCAGTGATCCATCCCGAGGTCCTTCGCGATGGGCTGCAGGATCTGGTTGAAGCCGCCCGAAACGACTGCCACGGCGTGACCTGCCGCTTTGAACGCTGCCACGAGGTCCGCTGCGCCCTCACTGAGTTTCACCTCGGCCCGTACGGAATCGACGACGTCGGCCGGCAGCCCGGCGAGGACCGCCACCCGGGCATGCAGGCTCTGGGCGAAGTCGAGCTCGCCGCGCATGGCCGCTTCGGTGACCGCAGTGACCTCCTCCTTCTTCCCGGCGTAGGCGGCCAGCAGCTCGATGACCTCCTGCTGGATCAGCGTGGAATCAACATCCATGATGAGGAACTTGCGGGGTGCCTCCCGGAGGACGGCCGGGACAATGGCCGTGTCCATCGCGGTGAAGCCGGCGGAAGCCACGGCATGGCGGAGCGCGGCGATCTCGGCAGCGGTGCCGGATTCCACGGAGAAATCCACTGTGTACACCTCAAAGCGGTGGTCGCCGCCGCGGGATTCTGCGGAGAAGGAAGCGCCTGCTCCGGTCAGCAGGGAACGGAGGTGTTCCAGTTCCGGAGGGGACAATTTGACGCCGTAGCTGACCGCAGTCACGTTCGAACTCATGGCTGCAATCTTAGCCAGCGCACTCGCGGCACCCGAATTCGTTTCGTCCCGCCCTGTTGCAGGCCCCGGGCGTGGTGTATCAGTTATCAGTCGCGCCGTGTTTTGTCCTAGTGTCTACTCCTATGAGTGATGTTCTTGAAATGGCTGCTGTCAGCGTTGTCCGCGGAGCCAAAACGCTCCTCAACAAAGTGGACTGGCAGGTCAAAGAAGGCGAACGCTGGGTAATCCTCGGACCCAACGGCGCGGGCAAGACCACTCTGCTCCAGATTGCGGCGGCACGGCTCCACCCCACGAGCGGGATGGCCGGCATCCTGGAAGAGATGCTGGGGGCTGTTGACGTTTTTGAACTCCGGCCCCGCATCGGCCTGTCCTCGGCTGCCCTTGCCAACCAGATTCCCGAGCAGGAGAAAGTACTCAACGTAGTGGTCACGGCTGCCTACGGAGTGACCGGACGCTGGCGCGAAGGGTACGAGAAGGACGACGAACGCCGTGCATTCCGGCTCCTGAACGAGTGGGGGATGGGTCCGCTCCTGAACCGTGCGTTCGCGTCCCTGTCCGAAGGCGAAAGGAAGCGGGTCCAGATTGCCCGTGCCCTGATGACAGACCCGGAACTGCTTCTCCTGGACGAGCCCGCGGCAGGGCTGGACCTCGGCGGCCGCGAGGACCTGGTGCACCGCCTCAGTGAACTGGCACGCGACGAGGCTGCCCCGGCGATTGTCCTGGTGACACACCACCTCGAGGAAGTTCCGCCGGGCTTCACCCACGCGATGCTGATGCGCGATGCCAGCGTTGTGGCGGCCGGTCCGATTGCCGAAGTCCTGACCTCCGAGCACCTCAGCGAGACCTTTGGCCTGCCGCTCGACGTCACGGTCAACGCGGGACGCTACGCCGCCACCGCACGCCGCTGACCCGGCGGCCTTCCAAGCGTGGAGTTACTCAACGGCGTCTTCATCTTCTTCGCGGGGCTGTGGGCCGGAACCATCAACAGTGTTGTAGGTTCAGGCACCCTGGTCACGTTCCCTGTTCTCATTGCCCTGGGCATTACCCCGGTAACAGCCTCCATTAGCAATGCCATGGGGCTGGTGGCGGGGAACGCCGCCGGCGCCTGGGGGTACCGGAAAGAACTCGCGGGACGCGGCAGGCAGTTGCTTCGGCTGTTGCCGGCATCCCTGCTGGGCGGCATCAGCGGGGCCTGGCTGCTGCTGCATCTGCCGGAGAAAGTCTTCCACTACGCCGCGCCTGCTCTGATTGTGCTCGCCCTGCTGATGGTAGTCTTCCAGCCCCGGCTCCAGCAGTGGGTGCGCAACCGGGAGGCAAACCCCGAGCACGCGATCAACGACAAGCGCCACGGCGTGCTCCTGATCGTGCTGGTGTATCTGGCCGGTGTCTACGGTGGCTACTTCGTGGCCGCGCAGGGCATCCTCCTGGTGGGCATCCTGGGCGTGTTTATGACCGGAACCATCCAGAACGCCAACGCCATGAAGAACATCCTCGTCCTCGGGGTGAACATCGTGGCGGCCGCGTCCTATTTGCTGTTCGCATTCGGGCGCATCAACTGGCCGGTTGTGGCCATTATCGCGGTGAGCTCCCTGATCGGCGGCATCGTCGGTTCCAAGGTGGGCCGGAGGCTTTCCCCGCCCGTTCTGCGCGGCGTCATCTTCGCGCTGGGCCTCGTGGCCCTGGGGTTCATGATCGCGAACCTGTTCAAATGACCATCACTTGACCCGACGCATCACCCGTCCCGATGAAATGACTTCCAGTGACTTTCCACTACCTCGAATCCGCTGATGATCCCCGGGTGTCCGACTACACCCGGCTGACGGACGTCCACTTGCGCAAGGTCCGGGAACCCGCGGAAGGCATGTACATCGCGGAATCATCGCGCGTGCTCCGGCGCGCCCTGGCTGCCGGTCACCGGCCGCGCTCCTTTTTCCTTGCCGAGAAGTGGCTTGAGGACCTGACCGACGTCTTTGCCCAGTTTCCGGACGTCCCGGTGTTTGTCGGCAGCGCCGCGCTGCTGGAAGACATCACCGGATTCCACCTGCATCGCGGCGCCATGGCGGCCATGCACCGCCCGGCACCCGTGCCGCTGCCCGAACTCCTGGCCGGTGCACGCCGGGTGGCGATCCTCGAAGACATCGTGGACCACACCAACGTCGGCGCCATCTTCAGGTCCGCGGCCGCCCTGGGCGTGGACGCCGTGCTCGTCTCGCCACGGTGCGGGGACCCCCTTTACCGGCGCAGTGTCCGCGTGAGCATGGGTACCGTGTTCCAGGTTCCGTGGGCGCGCCTGGAGTCGTGGCCGGGCGATCTTAAAGTCCTCCGGGAGCAGGGCTTCACGGTGGCGGCCATGGAACTCACGGGAGACGCCGTGGACCTCGACGAACTGGCCGCCCGCAACCCGGACAAGCTCGCGCTAGTGCTGGGCACCGAAGGAGCGGGCATGAGCCCGGAGACGCTCGCCGCCGTGGACCTCGCCGTCAAGATTCCCATGCGGGCGGGAGTCGATTCGCTCAACGTCGCGGCGGCCTCCGCCGTCGCTTTCTGGGAACTCCGCCCGAAGGGCTGACCCCGCCCGCCACCCTGCCCGGTTCGCGCCCCTCTGATTCGTGCCGAAACCGTGTTTAGGCTAGGATTGAGTGTTGGTCCGGACACCCGGTGTTTGCATGGCTTTTTAGCAATCATCGTTGCCCCCGCACCCTCATCCCATTCATACCTGGCAGCTGGCAAAATCCAGTTGTGCGAACGAAGGTCCAATTATGAAGTCTAATACTCACCCGAAGTACGAAGCTGTTGTTTTCAACGACCTGGCTTCCGGCGTCAAGTTCCTGACCAAGTCGACTGTGTCTTCCAAGAAGACCATCGAGTGGGAAGACGGAAACACCTACCCGGTCATCGACGTCGAAATCTCCTCCGAGTCCCACCCGTTCTACACGGGCAAGCAGCGCATCATGGACTCCGCAGGCCGCGTCGAGCGCTTCAACGCTCGCTTCAAGGGCTTCGGCGGCAAGAAGTAACAACTTCTCCCCAAGGCAGTTGGAAAAGCCCGCATCTTCCGGAATTCCGGAAGATGCGGGCTTTTGCGTTGGTGGGGCAGGATGGGATGCATGACATTCCCTCCTTTTGAGACCGGTCCGGCGGACGGCACGCACGACGGCGGCCGGCGCCACGGTGAGTACAAGGTCCCGGGCGGCAAGCTCGTTGTGGTGGATTTCGACGTCGTCGGGGGCCGCCTCGCGCACGTTTCCGTCAGCGGTGACTTCTTCCTGGAACCCGATGAAGCGCTGCTGGACATTAACCGCGCCCTGACTGGGTTATCGGAAACAACTGCAGCGGCGGACATCTCCGCCGCTGTGGCCGCCGGCCTCCCCGAAGACGCTGTGCTCTTCGGGTTTTCGGCCGACGCCGTGTCCATCGCTGTCCGCAGGGCCCTCGCGAAGGCGACCGGCTGGGCAGACCACCACTGGAATGTCATCGCGCCCTCGGTCCTGCCGACGCACATCAACGTTGCCCTGGACGAGGTGCTCACCGAGGAAGTGGGGGCAGGGCGCCGTAACCCGACCCTCCGGTTCTGGGACTGGGAGGAACCGTCAGTTGTGATCGGCAGTTTCCAGTCGGTCCGCAACGAGGTCCATCCCGAGGGCGTGGCACGCCACGGCATCAGCGTGGTCCGGCGGATCAGCGGCGGGGGAGCCATGTTCATGGAAGCGGGCAACTGCATCACCTACTCGCTGTACCTGCCCCAGACCCTTGTGGACGGCATCAGCTTCGCCGACTCCTACGCTTTCCTGGACGCCTGGGTCATGGCTGCACTGGAGAAACTGGGCATCAGTGCCTTCTACGTCCCCCTCAACGACATTGCCACGGAGCAGGGCAAGATCGGCGGTGCCGCCCAGAAGCGCCTGGCCAACGGCGGCATGCTGCACCACGTCACCATGAGCTACGACATCGACGCCGACAAAATGGTGGAGGTCCTCCGGATCGGCAAGGAAAAACTCTCGGACAAAGGCACCGCCAGTGCCAAAAAGCGCGTCGATCCGCTGCGCCGCCAGACCGGCCTGGCCCGAACGGAAATTGTTGCGGCCATGATGGATGTGTTCAGCGGCCGCTACGGGGCCACTCCGTCAGTCCTGACTGACGGAGAACTGGCCGCCGCCCGTGATCGCGTGACGGCGAAATTCGGCACCTCGGAATGGCTGCACCGGGTGCCTTAGCCCCGTCCGCGAGCCTGTGCTGTGAGGGAACGGTGCAGGTGGCTCCGCTGCTCGATGACGATGCGGCGAAGCGCCCGTGGAGCCTCCGGGTGCGCGGCGAGCCAGTCGTCCGTCCGGACGATCACGGCGTGGGCGTCCGGACTGCTGCCGTCCAAATCCTGGCCAGCCGGATAGAGCCCGCGGACAATCCGGCTGGCGATCTCGATGCTGCGCTCCGCCCAGACGTTCTCCAGGCATTCGAAGTACGGTTCCACAAACGGGTCCAGCAGGCCGCCCGGTGCCGTGTTGAAACCGGCAATCGTGGCGCTGAGCAGCTGGTTGGAAAGAGCGCTGCCTTTGACGGCGGCATCCCAGGCTGCGGCTTTGACGGCCGCCTCGGGCCGGGCTGCCAGCGCCGTGGCGTGGCCCGCCCGGCCCGAAGCCGTGGTGTCACGGGAAAGTTCGGCGTCCAGTTCAGCCTCCGTTGCCTGTCCGTTGGCCGCCAGGGCATGCCACAGGCTCCAGCGGAGCTCCGGGTCCACCGCCAGGCCCTCGACGACGGTTGTGCCGTCCAGGATCCCCCTCACGAGGCCTAGCCGGCCTGCTGACTGCCTGCTCGTGGCGGCGAGGGTCCTTGCCCAGGCAAGCTGGTGGTCCGAACCCGGCCGGGCTGCGCCAAGTTCCCGGGCAGCCACGTCCAGGAAGCGGTTGCGAACCGAGTCCCGCACGGAAACCGGGACGTAGCGGTCGATGGCGGTCGAAGCGTTGCCCAACACGTTGAGCAGGACGCCGATTCCGTTTTCAGCGGCGCCGAATTTCTCCACGGCCGCAACGTAGCTGTCCGCCGGTGCCACACCGTCGCGGGCTGCATCCCAGAGCGCTGTCCAGCAGAGCGCCCGCGCCATCGGGTCCTGCAGGGCGCCGAGGGACGCCCGCGCGGTGGCTTCCGATCGGGGATCGAAGCGGACCTTCACGTAGCTGAGGTCGTCGTCGTTGACCAGGAGGAGGGCGGGCACAGGCTTGCCCGCCAGTTCCGGGACCACCGTGCTCTGGCCGGTCAGGTCGGTCTCCACGCTGTCCGTGCGGACCAGCAACCCGTCGGCGTCGAAATCGTACAGCCCGACCCGTAGACGGTGTGGCCGCAGTTCCTGCTGTCCGGTGACCGGGTCCACTGCCTCCTGGACGAGGGCCACCCTGCCCAGCACGCCGTCGTGCTCTTCGATTTCTGCCGTGACGGTGGAGATCCCTGAAGTCTGCAGCCACTGGCGGGCCCATGCTGCGAGGTCCCGGCCGGACGCCTCGCCAAGCGCGGCCAGCAGGTCCGCCAGGGTGGTGTTGCCGTACTCGTGGTCCCGGAAATACCGGCGCGAGCCGGCGATGAACGCCTCAAAGCCGACGTAGGCCACCAGCTGCTTCAGCACGGACGCGCCCTTGGCGTAGGTGATGCCGTCGAAGTTCTGCTTGGCCGCCTCGAGGTCGGGAATGTCAGCCACGATCGGGTGGGTGGTGGGCAGCTGGTCCTGGACGTAGGCCCACGCCTTGCGGTTATTGGCGAAGTTCACCCAGGCCGTGTCCCAGTCCGTGGCGCGGTCCACGCCCAGGGTGCCCATGTAGTCGGCGAAGGACTCTTTGAGCCAGAGATCGTTCCACCACTGCATGGTCACGAGGTCGCCGAACCACATGTGTGCCATTTCGTGCATCAGGGTGTTGGCGCGTGCCTGGTACTGGGAATCGGCGGCCCGGGACGTAAACACATAGTTTTCAGTGAAGGTGACCAGCCCGGGGTTCTCCATGGCACCGAGGTTGTATTCGGGCACGAACGCCTGGTCGTACTTGCCCCAGGGGTAGGGGTAGTCGAAGAGGTTGTTGAAGAATCCGAGACCCTGCTTGGTGAGCTGGAACAGGTGCCCGGTGTCGAAGGATCCTGCCATGGAATTGCGGCAGTAGAGCGCCAGCGGGATTTCCAGCGCAGTGCCGTCCTCCAGGGTTCCGCTCCAGTGGTCCTCAGCCTTGAAGTAAGGCCCTGCCAGCACCGTAGTGATGTAGGTGGACATTCGCCGCGTCGGTGCGAAGTCCCAGCGGCTCGTTGCGGGATCGCTGGTCAGCTGCGTGCGGTTTGCCTCGGCGCCGTTCGAAGCGACCTGCCAGTCGGAGGGAGCCATCACATGGAACGTGAATTCCGCCTTGAGGTCGGGCTGTTCAAAGTTGGCGAACACCCGCCGGGCATCAGCCGGCTCGTACTGCGTGTAGAGGTAGCACTGGCCGTCGGCGGGGTCGAAGAAGCGGTGCATGCCTTCCCCTGATGTGCTGTACAGCGCGGTCCCGGTGACGGTGACCTGGTTTTCGGCCCGCAGGTTGTCGAGCCGGATACGGGATCCGTCCACGACGTCGGCGACGGCCAGCCCCTTCCCGTTCAGGAACACGCTGTGCACGTCGCTGCTGATGAAGTCCAGGAATGTGGAGCCGCCGGGTTCCCGGGCGGAGAAGTTGATAACGCTGCGGCTGGTGTAGCCGGTAACCTCCGGATCCAGCGCCGTGCGGACGTCGAGCGAAACGTCGTAGCTATGGGTGGTGATCAGGGCTGAGCGATTAGCCGCTTCATCGCGTTGCAGGTTCTCATTCGACACCAAGCTATTGAATCATGGCGCAAGCCGGATCACCGGTGCCGCAGTTCCGGTGCCGTTGTCCGGGTGGGACCAGACAGTCACGGCTGAACGATCAGCATGGCAGCCCCAAGGCCCAGGGCGGCGATGAGGAGCCACGCGGCGAGGGCAGCCAACAGGGCCCTGGCGCCGGTGTGGAGCAGGGTTCGCACCCGAACCGCCGAGCCCAGGCCGAAGAGCGCCGTGCCGAGCAGCAGGTCCTGCACGGCGGCCGCCGCCTCCAGCCAACCGGGGGACAGCCACCCGGTGGACCGCACGCCCACCATGGCCACAAATCCAATGACGAACAGCGGAACAACGGGCGGCATCCGCAGCTCCGCACCGTCGGCGTCGGATGCCGGGCCGCCCGACTCCGCACGGGCAATCCCGTCCGTCCCCGCGCCGTCCGGCACAGCCCCGTCCGGCACAGCCCCGTTGCGCTTATCGCGGTTGATGGCCGACCGCTGGTGGATCCCCGCAGCGGCCACCATGGGGGCCAGCAGGACCACCCGCGTCAGCTTCACGACGACGGCGATCGCCAATGCACCGGTGCCTGCGGTCTGTGCGGTGGCCACCACCTGGCCGACGTCGTGCACCGAAGCCCCGGTCCACGCGCCGAACACTTCAGGAGTGAGCTGCAGCGGGTGCAGGAGGAGCGGCAGGACACCGATGGCCAACGTGCCACACAGCGTGACCAGTGCAACCGGCAGGACGGTGTCCACATGGCGGATCCTGCGGACCGCCGCCATCGCCCCAATGGCAGAGGCGCCGCAGATTGAAAAGCCGGTGGCGATGAGCAGGGAGGCATCGCGGGTCAGCCGGAACATCCGGGAAATCCCGTATGTTCCGACGAAGCTGACCAGAACCACCCCCGTGATCAGCAGCAGCGACTGCCAGCCAAGCCCCAGGACGTCCAGCACGCTTACTTTCAGTCCGAGGAAAACAATCCCGGCCCGCATCAGGTGCTTGCCGGCGAAGTCGAGCCCCGGACGCGCCCGCCCCGCCGCCCAGGTTCCCGTGCCGGGGAGGTTCGCAGCGAGCAGGCCCAGCACCACGGCGACGGTCATGGCGGGCAGGACAGGCACCATTGCGTGTACGGTAAAGGCCACCCCGACGGCGAAAACGGCAGTGAGTAGTCCCGGCAACAGGGGTGGGATCCGTGTGGAGATCCGCCCTTGGAGGGCGGCGGGGAATCTGGGCAATGGCACTCACCTACCTTGCCGGAACAGTGCGGAAAAACACGAACCGGAAGGGTGGCTTCAACACGCCCCAATGGGCATCAGTAATGAATTCGAAACAAAAAGGTGGTTGGCTAATGACCATGTCTGACCTATTCCAGGATTACTCCGAGGCTGCCGGCCGCACCGGCGCCTACGACGAGATGTTTGCACCCGGCCAAGAAGCCAGGAAGTCCTACGGACAGGTCGCGGGTGCCCTCCGGGAACTTTCCCTCACCGATGTCACTGCCCGTGCCGATTCGATGGCGCGTACGTTCCTGGACCGCGGTGTCACTTTCGACTTCGCCGGAGAGGAACGTCCGTTTCCCCTGGATATCGTCCCCCGGGTGATCCCTGCCGATGAGTGGACCGTCCTGGAGAAGGGCGTGGCCCAGCGGGTCCGTGCCCTCGAAGCCTTCCTCAATGACGTCTACGACAAGATGACGGTCGTGGCAGACGGCGTCATCCCGCGCCAGCTCGTCACCACCAGTGCCCACTTCCATCGCCAGGTTCACGGTTTCGAGCCGGCCGGCGGCGTGCGCGTCCACATCTCGGGGATCGACGTCGTCCGTGACGCTGCGGGAACCTTTCGGGTGCTCGAAGACAACGTGCGGGTACCCTCCGGCGTAAGTTATGTGCTGGAAAACCGCCGGGCCATGGCCAAGGGCCTGCCCGAGGCGTTCGGCCAGCAACTGATCCGTCCGGTGGAGGAATACCCCCGCCGGCTGTTGTCGGCACTCCGCAAGACGGCACCGTCCGGCGTCGACGACCCCACCGTAGTGGTCCTCACGCCCGGCGTGTTCAACAGCGCGTACTTCGAACACACCCTGCTGGCCGGTCTCATGGGCGTTGAGCTCGTTGAGGGCCGCGACCTCATCTGCCGCGGCAACCGGGTGTACATGCGTACTACCGCCGGCGAACAGCGCGTTGACGTGATCTACAAGCGGATTGACGACGACTTCCTCGACCCGCTGCAGTTCCGCGCCGATTCCATGCTGGGCTGCCCCGGTCTGGTCAATGCGGCCCGCGCCGGTGGCGTGACCATCGCCAATGCGGTGGGCAACGGCGTAGCCGACGACAAGCTCGTCTACAGCTATGTGCCCGACCTCATCCGCTACTACCTCAACGAAGAGCCCGTGATCGCCAACGTGGACACGTTCCGGCTGGAGGAGAAGGAAGCGCGTGAGCACGTCCTGGACAGGCTGGATGAACTGGTGGTAAAACCGGTGGACGGCTCCGGCGGCAAGGGCCTGGTCATCGGGCCCGACGCGTCCAAGGAAGAACTCGAGGCGCTCCGCAAGCGCGTCATCGCGGATCCCCGTGGCTGGATTGCGCAGCCGGTCCTGCAGCTGTCTACGGTTCCCACCCTCAGCGGTGATAAGTTTGGCCCTCGGCACGTCGACCTGCGACCGTTCGCCGTCAACGACGGCGACGAAGTCTGGGTGCTTCCGGGCGGACTGACGCGGGTTGCCCTCAAGGAGGGTTCGCTGATCGTCAATTCCAGCCAGGGCGGCGGGTCCAAGGACACGTGGGTGCTGTCGGATTCTCCCGAGGTTCCGGTGGAGCTCCTGCCCAGGCCGTCCATCACCGTCCGCGAGCGGGTTTCGGTGTGGCCGGTCGAAAGCAACTGGCGCGACCGCCAGACGGAACAGCAGCAGTGAGCCGCCGCCGTCGGGAGCTCCCCGCACCAGTTTCCATTTTTATGTACATGCAGATTTCGGACCCGCAGGAGGTAGCCGCGAATGCTTAGCCGTATTGCTGAGTCCCTATTTTGGATCGGCCGCTATGTGGAGCGGGCTGACGGTACCGCCCGCATCCTCGACGTCCACCTTGAGCGGCTCAACCACCTGCCCACGGAGGAACGGGACAATGTGGCCCGGGAACTCCTGGCTGTTATGGGAGCCCGGCCCGAGAGCGACGAATTCGGCCTCGAGGAGCTGCTGCACGCCCTCGCCTACGACAAACAGAGCGCCACATCGATCGCCGGATCGCTGGGTGCTGCCCGCGAAAACGCGCGCCGTGCCCGCGAAACGGTTTCCTCCGGGCTCTGGGAAAGCTTGAACACCACTTACTACGGCCTGAACCAGCACCGCAAGGACGTCGTCGGCACCTACCGGTTCTGCCACTGGGTGCTGGAGCGCACGGCCATGGTCAGCGGCCTGGCGGACACCACCGTGAGCCACGACGACAGCTGGTTGTTCCTGGCCCTGGGACGTTCCCTGGAGCGTGCCGACATGACGGCACGCATGCTTTCAACCCGCGATGTGCTCTCCGCCGGCATGTCATGGGTCAACATGCTCCGCTGCGCCGGGGCATATGAGTCCTTCCTCCGGACCCGCAGGGCCGCCTTCGGGGACCAGCATGCCGCCGAGTTCCTGCTGCTGGACCGGCTGTTCCCGCGTTCCATCGTCTACGCCCTGCGTGATGCTGATGAGTGCCTGGCGAAGCTCGACCCTTCCGCCCAGCGTGTCGGTTTCATCAACGACGCACGCCGGATCGTGGGCCAGGCCCGGACCTTCCTGGAGTTCCACCGTACGGACGACCTCATGTCCGAACTGCCGGAGCACATGGAGCGCGTCCAGAAGGCTGTGTCGCAGGCGTCCGACGCCATTTCCCGTAAGTACTTCAATCAGGCGGACGAACTGGCCTGGGTGGGAGAAGTTTCATGACCCGGCTGAGCATCATCCATAAAACCGGCTACAAGTACAACAAACGAGTCACGCTCTCGTACAACGAAGCCCGCATGACGCCGCTGACGGATCCGCAGCAGGTAGTGCTGGAATCGTCCATGAAAGTTGCGCCGTCGCAGGCCGCCATCAGCAGCTATCGCGACTACTGGGGCACACGCGTTACTGCCTTCGACATGCAGATGCCGCACGAGTACCTGGAGGTGGTCGCCACCACCACGGTCGAAGTCCACCGTGCAGAGCGCGTCCCGGCGGAGGGCGACATCGTCTCGTGGGACGTGCTGCAGGCGCCTGAGACGCTTAACCAGTTCAGCGACTGGGTCCCGCAGTCCAGGTTGAGCGGTCCCGGAGACGAAGTCCTCGGGATCATTCCGGGGATCGTCGAAGGCAGGAATCCGCACGGGTCCGCCATGGCCATCTTCGAATGGATGCGCGGCGAGATGACCTATATGAAAGGCTCAACCGGCGTCACCACCAACGCCGCGCAGGCCTGGGGGCAACGCCAGGGCGTCTGCCAGGACTTGGCGCACCTCGCCATCGGGGCGCTGCGCAGCTGCGGTATTCCGGCCCGGTACGTCTCCGGTTACCTTCACCCGCGTTCGACGGCGGACATCGGCGAAACGGTGGCAGGCCAGTCGCACGCGTGGCTGGAGTGGTGGGACGGCGAATGGCGCAGCTGGGACCCGACCAACCACAAACCGGCCGGCGACTTCCATGTCACCGTGGCACGCGGACGCGATTACCGGGATGTGCCGCCGCTCAAGGGCATCCTGTCAGGCGGCGGAGGTTCCGCGTTGAACGTGAGCGTCGAAATCACCCGTCTGGCGTAGGCCGGCGGCCTTGGCAGGCTTATTCGTACCCGGACCTGGTGGCGTCATCCAGCGGCGTCCACCAGGTCAACGGGGGAGTGACCTTGAAACGCCTGCCCGTGACCGTGTCCGGTGTAATCCGGACGAAGTGCTCTTTCTTGCCGGCCTGCCAGGGGAAAAGTAGCAGTCCCACAGTGTCCAGAACCTCCTGCTGGTTCTTGACCGGCGCGGCTTGCCCTTTGATCACCACGCTCCAGGCGACGCCGCTGTCCGCATCCACGCCGTCTGCCTCCACGGCAACAGGAGTGTCGCCCGTGGCTGCCTGCAGCTTGGTGCCATCTGCCGTGCGGAAGACGAGAGTTCCGTGGTCCACCTTGTAGTTGATGGGGAAGATGTCCGGGTGGTCCTCGACCCAGACTGCCAGCCGGCCCACTGAGACGCTCCGCAGCAAACGCCAGCATTCGTGATTGTCAAGGTTTTCGACTTCGTGCGGATGGTCAGCGCCCGGTTTAGGATCAGTGCTCATGACGCCGAGCCTAAGCGAGGGTAGGTCCGGAAAGCTAGGGCCCAAGGTCCCTGCCGCCAAATCGACACCCCACTCACCCCATGGTGATTGCCTTAACGGTATTGTGGCCTCACGACGCCGGAGCGGACGGACGCGGTCAGGAGTGGTTTGTGGATATGCATGCCGATGGCGACGGCCCGGGGCGATACACCGCGCCAAGCGGCACCAGGATCGAGGACTTGCTCAAGGACTTTGTTTCCCGGGCCGGTGAACTCCTCCAGTTCCAGGAACGCATGGGTGGCCTGCTCGAAGCGGTGGTTGCCGTTGCAGAGGACTTGAGCCTCGACGCCGTCCTGGAACGGGTTGTCCAGTCAGCCTGCCAGCTACTGCGCGCCCGCTACGGGGCCTTGGGTGTCATCGGGGATGACCGCGCCCTCAGCCACTTCATAACGGTCGGGATCGACGGCGAACTCGCCAAGCAGATCGGCCCCCTCCCCACCGGCCATGGCGTCTTGGGATTGCTGATCTCCGACCCCCGGCCACTGCGGCTTCATGACCTGAGGACCCATCCCGAGGCCTACGGCTTTCCCGAACACCATCCGCCCATGCAGTCATTCCTTGGCGTTCCGGTCCGGGTCCGGGACGTTGTTTTCGGAAACCTGTATCTGACGGAGAAGGTGGGCGGCGGCGACTTCACGGTGGAGGATGAAGAGTTGGCCGTTGCCCTCGCGGCAGCCGCCGGCGTAGCCATCGAAAATGCGCGGCTCTACGACGACGCCAGGCGGCGTGCCCAATGGCTTGAGGCCTGCATGGATGTTGCCGGGCTGATGCTGGGGACCGATCCCGCCCACTCCGCCGGGCTTGGTCCCATCGCCGGGAGGGCCCTTCGAGAGTCCGGATCCAAGCTGGCCCTGATCGTGGAACCCGCGGCGGACGGCGACGGCTACGTCGTGGCCGGGGCCGACGGCGAAGGCGCCGATCTGTTTTCCCCCTTGACGTTGTCCCTGGATTCGGAAGCGCTCCGGGGGGTGCTCTCCGGAGGCGACCCCGTTCTCGTGGACAACGCCGCCGACGTGCTAGGAGTGTTGGAAGGTACCGTGGCCGGACCCCTGCTTGCAGTGGCACTCAGCACCCAGGGCGCCCATCATGGCTTGCTCCTCCTCGTCCGGGATTCCGGGGCCGGCCCGTACGGCCGGATCGATGTGGAGATGGGCGCTGTTTTTGGGTCCCATGTCGCGTTGGCGCTGGAACTCGCCAGGGTCCATCGACTGCGGGAAGAACTGTTGGTGTACACCGATCGCGACCGTATTGCCCGCGATCTTCATGACCTCGTAATCCAGCGGCTCTTCGCCGCCGGCCTGAGCGTCCAAAGCCTGAACCGCTTCACGAAGGAAGAACTTGCCCTGGATCGGATCCGCGCCGTCACCGGGGAACTCGATGAGGCCATCCGCAGCCTCCGGGACACTATCTACTCGCTGAGGACCGGCAACGGCGATACGGAATTGCTCAGCGCGCGGCTCCGCCGCGTCACCCGGAGCGCGGCCAAGTCACTGCCCTTTGCGCCCGGACTCATGCTGGAAGGCCCGGTTGACTCAGTCCTCCCGGACAAGGCCGAACATGTGGTGGCCGTAGTTTCAGAGGGGCTGAGCAACGCCATCCGCCATTCGGGAGCGGACTCGATCGAGGTGTCCGTTTCTGCCCTGGACGGCAGGATGACCGTCCTGGTCACGGACAACGGCAGCGGGTTCAACGGTTCCACGAAGCGCAACGGTCTCAACAACATGGAGGAGCGCGCCAGGATGCTGGAGGGAACGTGCACCATCACCGGCGCGCCAGGTGCGGGCACCAGCCTCGAGTGGTCGGTTCCGCTTTAGTGCCTGTGCCCGTCGGAATCGGTGCCGGCCGAGTGGGCCGAGGACGAATGTGCCGCTGCGGAGTGCCCTGAAGACGACGCAGCCGGCATGGAGCTGTTGGCAATATACACCGCAGCCTGCGTCCGCCGTTCAAACCCAAGTTTTGCCAGCAGCGAGGACACGTAGTTCTTAACGGTCTTCTCCGCCAGGAACATCTCCCCAGCAATCTGCCGGTTCGTCAGGCCGCCACCTACGAGTTCCAGGACGCGCCGCTCCTGCGGTGTGAGCCCGGCAATCCTCGGGTCCACCTGCTGGGGCGTGACGAGGCTTTCGACGACGCTGGCCGCCACGCCGTCGTCGAACAGCGACTCACCGGCAGCCGCACGCCGGAGTGCCCCGATGAGGTCAGTGCCGCCGATTTCCTTCAGGACGTAACCGCGGGCGCCGGCGAGTACCGCGCCCCGCAGGGCCTGCTCATCGTCGAAACTCGTCAGGATCAGGCAGTTGAGATTCGGGTCCACCGACCGGACATCCCGGCAGACTTCGATGCCCGTGCCGTCCGGAAGGCGGGCGTCGAGCACGCTAACGTCGGGGTGCAGAGCGGGGATGCGCCGCGTTGCCTCGACAGCGGAACCTGAGCTGCCCACAACCTGGAAACCCTCGCCCTCAAGAAGCTCCTGAAGCCCGCGCCTGACAAGTTCATGGTCATCGAGGATGAACACACGGATCAGGTCAGTGTGCGCGTCCTGTGCGGTGGGACCTTGGTCTGCCCGAGGAATCATGGTCCTCCTGTCCGGCGGCCGGAGCCGCCATCATCGGTCCGCAACCGGCTTGCGGTGCGGTGCAGATCCCATTATGTCTGTCCGGACCCGGTTTCCCTCATCCGGCCCTGCCATTCTCGTTGACACCTCCGGGCGCAACAAGGGTCCTTGGACCCACAGCGGGCATGACTTTAGGCCCTAGCACCGCGCGGTTCCGGCACACATCCTTGAAGAACACCTGCCGGTCCGCGGCCGGGTTCCACCCGTGAAAGCCCCTGCGAAAGGGAACGACATGAATGAGGCCAGGGATGTCCGTACCATCGTTGTCGGAGTGGATGGTTCGGACGCGTCGGTGGAAGCCCTGAAGCGGGCGCAGGGCCTTGCGGGGCAACTCGGAGCCCAGGTTGTCGCGCTGGCGTGCTGGGATTACCCACCCGTGTACGACGGCTACGTGGCCATGGGCATTAACGACTTCGATGTCCGTGCCGGGGAGATCCTGAACGAATCCGTAGCCAAGGCCTTCGGGCCGGAGACACCGCCGAACGTCGAGACCCGGCTGGTGCAGGGGCGCCCGCGTCATACCCTCATTGACGCCAGCCGGACCGCGGACATGCTGGTGGTCGGCCGCCGCGGCCACGGCGGCTTCGGCGGCCTGCTGCTAGGGTCCGTGAGTTCTGCCTGCGTTGCGCACGCGCATTGCCCGGTGCTGGTGGTGCACACCCCGGAGAAGCGTTGACGCGCGGAATGTAGACGCCGGCGAATGTAGACGCCGGCGGCCGGGCGTGCGCGGCCTGTCCGAAGGCCGCGCTGCCTACTCGAAAGCCGCGCGCCGGGGATCGGAGAGCCGGGTGTTCCACAGGTCCGGCTTCTTGACCTTGAATCGCCGGCCGGTCAGGGCCTTTGGCGCGACCCTGACGTAGTAGTCCTTGTCGCCGGGCTGCCATGGTTCCAGGAAGAGGGCATCAACCTCGTCCTTTTCGTCCTTGGCCTCGATCAGTTCGGCTTCGCCGCGGGCAACGACGCTCCAGGCCATCTCTTCATGGGCGTCATAGCCGTCGATTTCGAAAGCCACGGGCTTGGCGGTCATGGCAGCCCAGAGCTTGGTCCCGCCTGCAGTGCGGAAGACGATGCTGCGGCGCTGGAGCACGAAGTTCACCGGGAAGATCTCGGGGTGGCCGTCGACAATGAGGGCGATCCTTCCCACCGTCTCCGTGTCGAGCATGACCCAGCACTGGTCAATGGACAGCTGGCCTTCGGGCGGCGTCATGTTGTTCATGTAAACCCACGTTACGGTCCTGCCGCCATGCCCATTAGGGCCATAGGGCCCCTTGCGGCACCACAACAGCCTCTGATAGCGGACGAGCTGCGTTGTTGCGCCTTACCAGGATTGTGGCGCCTACCAGGGGCTGGGCTTGTAGTCCTTGAGGAAGACGCCGTACTGGTCCTCGCCGTTTTCGCCCATGACAATCGGGTCGTAGACCCTGGCTGCACCGTCCACGAGGTCCAGCGGTGCATGGAAGCCTTCCTCCATGAGCCTGACCTTCGTGAAGTGGGGCCGCTCATCGGTAATCCACCCGGTGTCCACCGCGGTCATCAGGATGCCGTCGGAATCAAGCATTTCCTGCGCACTGGTCCGGGTCATCATGTTCAGCGCCGCTTTGGCCATGTTCGTATGGGGGTGGCCCGGGCCCTTGTAGGCGCGTGAGAACTGGCCCTCCATGGCCGAGACGTTCACGATGTACTTCCGGTGCGCGGTGGAGCGCTTCATGGCTGCACGCAGCCGGCTTACCAGCAGGAAGGGCGCCGTGACGTTGCAGAGCTGCACCTCGAGCATTTCCAGCGGATCCACTTCGTCCACCACCTGGGTCCAGCTATTGATCGCGGCAAGATCCGGGACCAGTCCGCCGGCGTCAATGGCCGTGCCGGAGGCAATGCGTTCCAGCGATGCCGAGCCTGTCGAGAGGGCAAGGGAGGTGATGGCATCCCCGGCCAGGACGGGGTGCTCCATGACGCTGCTGGCAAGGGCGAGCGGGTGTTTGTCATGGGCATGGCCGAACGTCACCAGTTCCG
Organism: Arthrobacter sp. Leaf337; assembly: GCF_001423745.1. Lineage (GTDB taxonomy): Bacteria > Actinomycetota > Actinomycetes > Actinomycetales > Micrococcaceae > Arthrobacter. The sequence goes on along the minus strand of NZ_LMPC01000029.1, from coordinate 68,007 downwards.
GGCCGCCATTGGCTACTTCAAGGGCTGTCGGCAAGGGCTCGTCCTCGGCATCAACCAGGGGTTTGTACGCGTTCCCGGACCGGCGGACGGTCTGGGCGGCGTTGTTGATGATGATGTCCAGGGGCCCCGCGGCGTCGAGGGAGTCGGTCAGGGCCATCACCTGGGAGGGATCACGGAGGTCGATGCCCACAATCCGGAGCCGGTGAAGCCAGTCACCGCTGTCCTCCATGGCCGCGAAGCGACGTGCAGCATCCTTCGGGAACCGCGTGGTAATCGTGGTGTGGGCGCCGTCGCGGAGCAGCCGCAGCGCAATGTACATGCCGATTTTTGCGCGCCCTCCCGTGAGCAGAGCGCGCCGGCCTGTGAGGTCGGTGCGCGCATCACGCTTGCTGTGGCTGAAGGCAGCACACTCAGGGCACAACTGATGATAGAAAGCGTCAACCTGCGTGTAGTGGTTCTTGCAGATGTAGCAGGGGCGGGACCTGATGAGGTGCCCGGCAACTTTCCCCGTCGCTGAGGGTTCCAGTTTGTTCCCGCGGGTTTCGTCGTCGATCCGGTCGGGTGCAGCCGTGGCCGTCTGGGCGATCACTGCCCGGTCCGATTCCGCGATCAGGTCGCGTTTCGTGACCCGGCGGTGGCGTTTAACAGCCTTGAACATCTTGCCCGTGGCGCGGCGCACCGAGACGTAGTCAGGGTGTTCCTCGTCGTAGGCGTGGATGGTGTTGAGAACCTTGAGGCAGGCCTGGATGTCCTCAGGCGTCAAATCGGCGGTGTTCATTGGTCCAATTTTACAGCCTGGGAATCCTTCGGCCTGCCGTCAGGTTTCGGGGGATAGGGATCCGGGTCCTAGTCGGCGACCGTCACACCCAGCGTCGCTGCGTGGGCTTCGCCCAGCTTGGTCACGGTGTCCCGCACAGCCGGGTAGTTTTCCGTTGCCGCCTTTATCGCGTTGGGGACCAAGTGAAGGTTGGCGGCGGACAGTGCGCGTTCGGCGTCGTCCGGCTCGGGGACTTCCTGGCCCTTGGACAGCACGGTGATGCCCGAATCGGTGACTTTGAACCCGCGGGCCCGGTCGCGCTCCGGGTCCAGGCCGATCGCTGCGCCGGCGGGTACTTTGACGTTTTTGTCGATGATGGCGCGGTTGACTACGGCTCCTTCGCCGATCTGGACCTTGTCCATCAGGACCGAATCAACCACCCGGCTGGACGTACCCACGTAGACGTCGTTGGACAGGACTGAACCCTCCACGATGCCGCCGGAGATCACCACGCCGCTGGCCACGATCGAATCGAGCGCCGTACCCACGGTGTTTCCCTTGCCGCGAACGAACTTTGCCGGCGGGGAAATGCTCTGCCGGGTGTAAATGGGCCATTCCGAGTTGTACAAGTTGAAAACCGGCATCGGGGAAATAAGGTCCATGTGCGCATCGTAGAAGGAGTCGATGGTGCCCACGTCGCGCCAGTAAGTCCGGTCCCGTTCGGTGGAACCCGGAATGTCGTTCAGCGTGAAGTCATAAACGCCTGCTTCGCCTTTGTTGACGAAGTACGGAATGATGTCGCCACCCATATCGTGCTTAGTGTCGAGGCGCTCGGCGTCAACATGCAGGGCGTCCACCAGGGCATCGGCATCGAACACGTAGTTACCCATGGAAGCCAGGAACTGCGTCGGATCAGCGGCCAGGCCCGGAGTTGAGGACGGCTTCTCCACGAAGGCCGCAATCTTCTGGGGATCGTTCTGGTCCACTTCGATGACGCCGAACTGGTCGGCCATGTTGAGGGGCTGGCGGACGGCGGCCACCGTTGCCTTGGCGCCGCTGGCGACGTGCTGCTCCACCATCTGCGCGAAGTCCATGCGGTAGACGTGGTCCGCACCGACGACGACCACGATGTCCGGGTTGGCGTCATGGATCAGGTTCAGGGACTGGTAAATGGCATTAGCGCTGCCAAGGAACCAGCTCTTGCCCACACGCTGCTGCGCGGGGACGGAAGCAATGTAGTTTCCCAGCTGCGTGGACATCCGCCACGTTTCGGAAATGTGCCGGTCCAGGCTGTGGGATTTGTATTGCGTGAGCACCACAATCTGCAAATAACGGGAATTCACGAGGTTGGAAAGTGCAAAGTCAATCAGCCGATAGCTTCCGGCAAAAGGCACGCCGGGTTTGGCCCTGTCCGCCGTCAATGGCATCAGACGGTTGCCCTCGCCGCCTGCGAGGACAATGGCCAGGACTTTCTTATTCAACGGCATGGTGGTCGCTCCTGTACGCCTTCGTATCTTTCCCCAATAGTCCGGCACGCCCGGACCCCTTCACACTAGAACAGATACGCCGTAAGGACTACCTTGGGTATCGTGCGAATAGACATTGTGACTAAAGAGTTCCCGCCCGAGATTTACGGTGGCGCCGGGGTCCATGTGGCTGAACTGAGCCGCGTGCTGGCCAAGCATGTGGATTTGCAGGTGCGGGCCTTCGGGGCGCCCCGGGATCCCGACTATCACGGGGCGAAGGTGACGTCCTACTCCGTTCCGGAGGATCTGGGAGCCGCCAACGCCGCCGTCCAGACGCTCGGGGTCGATCTGCGCATCGTGCCGGACATCGCGGGGGCCGACCTTGTGCATTCGCACACCTGGTATGCCAACATGGCGGGCCACCTGGCCTCGCTGCTGCACGGCATCCCGCATGTGTTGAGCGCCCATAGCCTGGAGCCGCTCCGGCCGTGGAAAGCCGAACAGCTCGGGGGCGGCTACGCCTTGTCCTCCTGGGTGGAAAAGACCGCCTACGAGGCCGCCGCTGCCATCATCGCCGTGTCCGAAGGGATGCGGCAGGACATCCTGCGCAGCTACCCCGATGTGGATCCGGCCAAGGTCCGCGTGGTGCATAACGGCATTGACGTCGAACTCTGGCAGCGTGACGAGGCCGATGACGCCATCCGCGCCCTGGGCATCGATCCGGCCCTGCCCAGCGTGGTGTTCGTAGGCCGCAACACCCGCCAGAAGGGTGTTCCGTACCTGCTGCGTGCCGCGGCCAAGCTGCCGGCGGATGTCCAGCTGGTGCTGTGCCTCGGCGCGGCGGACACTCCCGAACTCGCCGCGGAAACTGCCCGCCTGATCGAGGAGCTGCAGAGTCAGCGCAGCGGAGTTGTCCTTATTGAACGGATGCTTCCGCGCAACGAACTGATCCAGGTCCTCAGCCACGCAACCGCCTTTGCCTGCCCGTCCATCTACGAACCGCTGGGGATCGTCAACCTCGAGGCCATGGCCTGCGGTGCGGCCGTGGTGGCCAGCGCCACCGGCGGGATCCCGGAAGTGGTCCAGCACGGCGAAACCGGACTGCTGGTGGATCTGGAACAGGTCACCGACGGCACCGGAACCCCGCTGGATCCGGAGAAGTTCGTCAACGAATTCGCAGCCGCCTTGACCGAGGTGGTGTCCGACCCCGAGCGCGCCCGCGCCATGGGACAGGCCGGCCGCCGCCGCGCGGAGGAGCACTTCTCCTGGGACTCCATCACGCAAACCACCCTTGAGGTGTACCGCTCGGTCCTTGCCTAAACGGAATTAATCGACGACGGCGCCGCACCCCCTAAGGGGGCGGCGCCGTCGTGGTTTCCTGCCGGTATGACTTCCTAGAAGCGGTTTTCCTACCAGCGATCGTCCTCAGACTGTCCGGACAGTGCCGGGAACCTAGCGGCGCTGAGGCTTGGACTCACGCGCCTTCTTCGCAAGAAGGACTTTCTCGTCAACGGGGGCCTTGCCGTCGGCGCGCTGCGAACGGAAGTAGGCCCTGGCTTCGTCCTGCCGGATCTGTTCGGCGCCGGTCGCAATCGCCGCCCGGAGATGCTCCGGTCCGTACCCGAAGGCGTCCACTAAATCCACTGCGTGCGGACGGATCTTGACCAGGAGCCGGTTAATGTAGTCGCCCACCGTTCGCGCACGCTGCATCGACAGCCGCCCGTTCATGAGGTACCAGGACAGGTTCTTCTCGATGAGCGAGAGTCCGAACAGGTCCCGCAGCCAGGTCAGCACCCGCTTGGTGCCCGGGTCCTTCACGTTGGCCAGGGCCTCGGTGAAGGCCTCCCACTGCAATAGCTCCGCGTGCGCCTGCGCCGCTTCGATCAGTTCGTGCTGGTGCTGGTTGAACGCCTCGGCAGCCTTCTGCTGCGGCAGCTTGTTCGTCCCCTTCAGTGCGGCTCCCGCCTCGGCAACCATGGTCTGCACCCGGTCGGTCAGCAGCAACCGCTGCGTGGCCTCGTCCCGCAGCGCAATGGCTGCCTTCTGGACGGAGCCCGTGTCGGCCACGAACTGGGCGACCTGGCGAAGGCCCGTCCGGTGGACTGCAGTGCCGGCGGCCTGGCTCACCACGTAGCGGGCCAGCACCCCGACATCGACGTTGCGGAATTCCTTGGCGTAATCCGCGAGGAGCCGCTTGGCCACCAGCTGGAGCAGCACCGTGTTATCACCTTCGAAGGTGACATAGACGTCCAGGTCGGCGCGCAGGGATGCAAAGCGGTTCTCAATCAGGAACCCGGCACCGCCGCAGGCCTCACGGCATTCCTGGAGCGTGTCGAGGGCATGCCACGTACTGAGAGGTTTGAGCGCAGCGGCCAGGGTCTCGAGGTCCTGGCGGTCCTCGTCGGAGTCGTGGGCGCCCGAGAACACGTCGTCGAATTTCTGAAGCAGCTGCTCGTGGGCGAAGCCCGCGGCGTAGGTCGTGGCCAGCCGGGTGAACAGCCGCCGCTGGTGGCGCTGGTAGTCGAGCAGCACTTCTTCGTCAGTGTGTGATGAAGCGTTGAACTGGCGGCGTTCGGTGGCGTACTGGATGGCGGTCTTGAGGGCGATCTTGCTGGCAGCCACCGCGGCACCGTCCAGCGAGACGCGGCCCTGGACCAGGGTGCCCAGCATGGTGAAAAAGCGTCGGCCGGGGCTGGCGATGGACGAGGTGTAGGCGCCGTCAGTGTCAACGTTGCCGTAGCGGTTGAGCAGGTTGGTCCGCGGGATGCGGACGTTGCTGAAATGAAGCCGGCCGTTGTCGATGCCGTTCAGGCCGCCTTTGACGCCGTCGTCCTCACCGCCGATGCCCGGCAGGAATTCCTTCGTTTCCGGATCCCGCAGGTCCACGTAGAAGGCGTGCACACCGTGGTTCACGCCGCTGGTGACCAGCTGGGCGAACACCACGGCGCCGAGCCCGTCTATGGCGGCGTTGCCGATGTAGTCCTTCCACGCTGCACGGAAAGGCGTGTTGACCACGAATTCCTGGGTGGCCGGGTCAAAGGTAGCCGTGGTGGCAATACTGGCAACATCGGAGCCGTGCCCGGTTTCCGTCATCGCGAAGCAGCCGGGAATGTCCAGATTCATGATGCCGGGCAGCCACTTGGCGTGGTGTTCCTCAGTGCCGAGGTGCATCACAGCCGAACCAAACAAGCCCCACTGGACGCCCGCCTTGATTTGCAGCGACGGATCGGCCGTGACGAGTTCCTCGAACCCGGCGATGTTGCCGCCGTGATCATCGGAACCGCCCAGCGACGCGGGAAAGGCGCGGTGGACGGCGCCGTTGTCCACCAGGTACTTGAGCTGGCCGAATGTGCGCATCCGGTGCTGCGTATGGGTCAGGCCCTCGGTCTTGTACAGTTCGGGGCGGCCTGCAAGCTCGCGCGAGTGCAGGCGGATCCGGGCCCACTTGCCCAGAAGTTGCTCACCAAGCGCCGCGACGTCGACGGACGGCGTTGCGTCTGCGCGGTGGTGTGCGCGGGCGGCGGGGCGGCTTGCCTGGCTGGCGGGGCGGTCAACTACGTCAGTCATGTCGATTCCTTCTTTGGTTCTGACAATTCACTAAGGGTCGGATGGAGCGGATCCAGGACTTCGAGTTCCGGGGCTATCCCGACGCACAGCCACGCCGTGATCTGGCGGGCCATCGTTTCCTGGTCCGGTTTGTTGGATGATTCCGGTGTGGCGAGCCACTGCTCCCCGGCATTCCGGACGAGTCCGATCGCCGCGGTAGGCCAGTACCCGATCACAGCTTCCTTGCCAGCTCCGAGGTGTTCCCGCATGGGCCGGGCGATCATGTCGCGGACTTCTTCGAAGAAGTGGCCAAGGGCACCGGCGGCGGCCATTCCGCCGGTGGTCGTTCCCGGCTCGCCCGCCGAATAGGTGGTGACGAACGTGTAGACGTGGGGACTGGTTTCAGCCATTTGGAGGTAGGCGGACACCATGGCCAGAAGCCCCTCCCTGGGCGTTTGCGCGCTCTGCGCTGCTTCCTGGATACGGCGCTGCATCTGGCTGAGCACCACCTCGCCGACTGCCTGCTGCAGGCCGGCCTTGTCGCCGAAATAGCGGTAGAACACGGACTTGGACGTGCTGGCTGCAGCCGCGATGTCCTCCATGGAAGCGTCGCTCCCCAGGGCGTGGACTGCCTTCCGAGCCGATTTGATCAGTTCGCGCCGCCGCTCCTCACGGTGCGACTGCCAGCGGGCGGCACGTCCGTCGATGGCCGTGCCGCTTGCGGAAATACCGCCGGGGGAGTTGCCGTCCCGGCGCGCGGGAGGATCAACGGGGGGAATCTTCACGATACTCAGCGTATCAGGTACGCTGGGTATCGGTAATCAGAGTTCAGCCAAAGGAGACAGCACATGTCCTTTACCGGACAGTCCGCCACCGGACCAGAGGAATCATCCAACGCCCAAGCGGCCACACATGGACGGGACTCGTTGCGCAAAGCTGTGGTGGTGGGCGGAAACCGGATTCCGTTCGCGCGGACCGGCGGCGCATATACCAAGTCTTCGAACCAGGACATGCTGACTGCAGCCCTGGACGGTCTGATCGCCCGTTTCGGCCTTCAGGATGAACGGATCGGCGAGGTTGCCGCCGGCGCCGTGCTCAAGCACTCCCGCGACTTCAACCTCACCCGGGAAGCAGTTCTGGGCTCGGCGCTCTCCGCGGAAACACCCGCCTATGACCTCCAGCAGGCGTGTGCCACGGGGCTCGAAACGGTCCTGGGCTTAGCCAACAAGATCAAGCTTGGACAGATTGATTCGGCGATTGCCGGTGGCGTCGATTCAGCATCCGATGCGCCGATTGCCGTGAGTGAGGGTCTGCGCGAGGTCCTGCTGGACCTCAACCGGGTCAAAACCCTGCCCCAGCGGCTTCAGGTCCTGAGCCGCCTTCGTCCCAAGGACCTGGCACCCGACGCCCCCAATACGGGGGAGCCCCGGACCGGGCTGTCCATGGGTGAGCACCAGGCCCTCACCACCGCACAGTGGAAGATCACACGGGAAGCCCAGGACCAGCTGGCGTACAACAGCCACCGCAACCTCGCCGCCGCCTACGATGCAGGCTTTTTCGACGATCTGCTCACGCCCTACCGTGGGCTGACCCGGGACTCAAACCTCCGCGCTGACACCACCCTGGAAAAACTGGCAACGCTCAAGCCCGTCTTCGGCAAGAACCTCGGCGCCGAGGCAACTATGACAGCGGGCAACTCCACACCCCTCACCGATGGCGCGTCCACCGTGCTTCTTGCGTCGGAGGAATGGGCCGACGCCCACGAACTTCCCAAGCTCGCCACCGTAATTGACGGCGAGGCGGCCGCCGTCGATTTCGTCCACGGCAAGGACGGTCTGCTGATGGCGCCGGCATTTGCCGTGCCGCGCCTGCTGGCCCGCAACGGCCTGACGCTCGATGACATCGACTTCTTCGAGCTCCACGAAGCGTTTGCCGGCACCGTCCTCAGCACGCTGGCCGCCTGGGAAGACGAGGAATTCGGGCGCACTCGCCTGGGCCTGGACGGCGCGCTGGGCAGCATCGACCGCTCCAAACTGAACGTCAACGGATCCTCACTGGCCGCGGGGCACCCCTTTGCTGCGACCGGCGGCCGGATCGTGGCCTCCCTGGCGAAGATGCTCCACGAAAAGGGCCGGGTGGACGGCCGTCCGGCGCGCGGCCTGATTTCCATCTGCGCCGCCGGCGGCCAAGGGGTCGTCGCCATTCTTGAAGCATTCTAAGGAGGCCGGTGTGACTGACAAGTACACACAATTTGTAAGCCGCGGAATCGGCAAGGATGTGGCCAAAAAGCTCGGCCTGCCGCAGCCGGTAGTGCTCCGGCGCTACCAGCCGGGACAGCCCCTGGTCCCCGGTCCGATCCTGGTCCAGGGCTCCAGCGACAGCGCCGACGAACTGGCCGCTGCCCTTTTGTCCTGGGACCTCGACGTCCGCCGGCATGCGGTGCCCCGGGAGAAGCTGGGCGCCATCATCCTGGTGCTTGACGAATTGGCCCGCCCCGAGGATCTGGAAGGGCCCGTCCTCGCGGCAGCAGCGTCCATCCGGGATTTGTCACCCAACGCCCGCGTCGTGACGGTGTCCCGGACAGCGGCAGGCGCGCCGGGTCCGGCGTCTGCGGCAGCGCGCCAGGGTGTGGACGGACTATTGCGCTCCCTCGCTAAAGAGTTGCGCGCCGGCGCCACGGCAAACGGCATCGTCCTTGCGGACGGGGTAACCACCACGAGTCCCAGCGCCCTGGGAGCATTGCGGTTCTTCCTCTCCGCCCGGTCGGCTTTCGTCGACGGCCAGTTCCTCACCATTGCATCCGGGGAAGGGAAACTGCCGGCCGATCCGGACAAGCCGCTGGCCGGGAAGGTCGCAGTCGTGACCGGTGCTGCCCGCGGCATCGGCGCCGCAATTGCCCGCACGCTTCACCGGGACGGGGCCACCCTGGTGGTCGTCGACATCCCTGCCGCCGGCGACCATCTGGCGGCAGTGGCCAACGAGGTCCGCGGCACAGCGCTTCAGCTAGACATCACCCGGGAAGACGCCGGGCAGCGGATCATCGACCATGCAGTGGGCAGGCACGGACGCCTGGACATAGTTGTCCACAACGCTGGCATTACCCGGGACAAGTTGCTGGCCAACATGGATCCGGACCGCTGGAACTCCGTCATTGCCGTCAACATCGCCGCCCAGCTGCGCATCAATGAGGCCTTGCTGGCGTCAGAACAGTTCCGCAACTCCCCGCGGATCGTCTCGGTCGCGTCCACCAGCGGTATCGCAGGCAACCGCGGGCAAACGAACTACGCGGCATCCAAAGGCGGCGTGATGGGCATGGTGCGTGCCACGGCACCGCTGCTCGCGGAACGCCACGGATCCATCAACGCTGTGGCGCCGGGCTTCATCGAAACCGAAATGACTGCCCGGATTCCGTTTGCCACCCGCGAAGTTGCCCGCCGCCTGAACTCCCTCCAGCAGGGCGGCCGGCCCGAAGACGTCGCAGAGGCGATCGCGTTCCTGGCGGGCGACGCCGCCGGCGGCATTACCGGCGAAGTGCTGCGGGTGTGCGGACAGAGCCTGGTGGGCGCATGACCGGTGCCCAGCCCGTGATCCTCGGGGACATGCCGTCGTTATCCAAGCTCTATGTGAATGCCGCGGCCACCGCAGCACGGCGCCGGGTGCTGGGTACTGACGCGGGGATCACGCTTCCACCCTGCGGGCATGAAGTCAGGGGAGTGCGGGCCCAGGTGGCAAATCTTACCGCCTACCAGCATCTGGTGGGCGAGACGGCAAGCGACGTTTTGCCTGCCGGATTCATTCACGCCCTGGCGTTTCCGGTGTCCATGAGCGTAATGAACCGTGACGATTTTCCGCTGCCGCTACTAGGAATGGTGCACCTGAGCAACAAAGTGGAGCAGCACGGAGCCATCCTGTTCACGGAGGCCCTGGACATCACGTCCTGGGCCGAGAACCTGGGCGGTCACCGTGCCGGCACGCAGGTTGACATCGTCGCGGAGGTTCGGCGCGCAGGGGAATCCGCGGTCCTCTGGAAGGGAACGTCCACCTACCTCGCCAAGGGCGTCTTCCTCCCCGGGATCGACAAGCCCTCGGCGCCGGCTGCACCTGCGTCGTTTTCTGCGCCGGATCCCACGGCGCTGTGGCAGTTGGGCGTTGACACGGGAAGGGCCTATGCGGCCGTGTCCGGCGACTTCAACCCCATCCACCTGAGCGTGCTCTCGGCCAAAGCCCTGGGTTTGCGCCGTTCCATAGCGCACGGCATGTACCTGGCCTCGCGGGCACTCGCCGACGTCGGCGCCGTGAAGGGGGATTCCTTCCGCTGGGATGTTGCGTTTGAAGCGCCGGTGTTCCTGCCGGCACGGGTCGCGCTGGACATCAGTTCGGTCCATACCCCTGCCGGGGCCTGGCTGTGCTCCGACTACTCCGCATGGAATCCGCGGTCCGGCCGCCGGCACTTCACAGGCAGCGTAAGTTTGCTGTAGCTCAGGACTGCCCGGCCGAGACCACCCGGAGGATCCGGTGGAGATTCAGCACGATGGATTCGGCAGCGCTGGGGGCATCCGGATTGACATCGTCGGATGCCATCCGCTCTGCCAGTGCGTCCACGGCGGTTTTGGCTGACTCAATCAGCTCGTTTTGCTTTTGCGGGTGCTCGTCTTCCATGGACCTGAGGACCTCGCTGACTGCGGCCAGTGCATCAGCCAGCGGCTCGCTGTAGGGCAGTGGGATGACGAAGGGCACGTCCTTGTCCCAAATGACGTCCGCCAGCACCTCGGTCATGTCCTGGATGTGGAAGGTAACGCTCTCCAGGCCCCTGACGTTGTTGTAGTCCCGGTCCAGGTCATGTGGATGGAGCCGGCGCCGCGGATTGGCCTGCCGGCTTGCATCCGCCTTTTGGACGGCGGCCCGAACAGCCCGGGCCGACTGGGCGAGCTCCTCCGACCGCACCGCCCAGTCTTCATGCTCGGGCGGCCATGTTTCCCTCAGGGCCTCGCCCATGTCCGAGAGCTGCTTGGCGAGCGCCCACCGGAGCTCGGCGAGGCTGAGCGCGGCAGCCTTGAAATGCAGGGGCGGGAAAACCAGCATGTTGACGGCGATACCGACGGCGACTCCGACGCCCATCTGAACAAGGTAGCCGAAGGAGAAATCGTCAGGGTTGTTTCCGCCTACCAGCAGCACCAGCAGGGCCGCCGTCGGGATCCAGTCGCGGCCGGCCCCCAGGCGCGGCAGCCCGGCCAACAGGACGCCGAGTCCCATAAAGATGGCCACGGTGACAGGCGAGGGTTTGCTGACACTGATCAGCAGGAAGGCCAGGCCGATGCCAAGCCCAAGGCCCACCAGCGTCTGGACGCCCTGCTTCATGGAACCCGACACGTTCTCGTACATGGCGACCAGTGCGCCGAGCGGGGCATAGTAAGGGTACTGGGCCGCGGCGCCGGGCATCAGGGGCGCAATGAGGAAGGAAAGCCCGGCGGCCAGCCCTGCCTTGGCTGCGAGTTTCAGCCGTGGGCCTGACAGTGCCACCGCAATGCTGTCCGTAACGGACTGCCATATCTTGCCGGCCCGCGAGGGGAGGGCCTCTTCCTGCTGTTTTGAGTTAGCCATTGGGCCTCACCATAGGGCTGTCCTGAAGCTGCTACAAGTGGATAAACCTACTCACGGGTAAGAGCTGGCGCCGTGGCCCCTCCGACGGAGGCAGCCGCCTGCCGGACCGCGTGGGCCAGCCGGTGTGCGCGGCCCGGGGTTCTGCCTTCCTCCTGCGTTCCGGGCACGTAGCCGAAGGCGAGGTCGTAGGCAGGATCCGCAAAACCCAGGGCGCCACTGGCACCTTCGTGGCCGAACGCCCGGTGGCTGCCGAAGTTGCGGCTGGGGTGCGGCTTCATAAAGACAACAGCAAAGGCGTTGTCCAGCCCGGACGCGCGGTCCAGCCCCCATACCTGTTCTTCGGACATGATCCGGATGGTTTCCGGTGACAGGAAGGCCGGACGGCCCTCTAGGCCAGTGGTGGCGGCAGCATAGAGCCGGGCCAGACCCTCTGCCGATCCCACGCCTCCGGCGCTGCTCATGCCGTGTTCGCGAATGACTCGCTGGTTGGGGAGTTCCATCACTGTGCTGACTGCGGCATTGCCGTTGAGGCCTTCAAGTCCCAGCGGGTCCAGCCAAGGCTGGCTGGGGTCGACGGTGTACAGCACGTCCCGGTAACGGGGCTCCTGCTCCGCCGGGAGCCCCAGGAAAAAGTCGATGCCGTACGGCAGCCGGATGCGTGACGCGTACAGCTCCTGGAGGGTACTGCCGGAGAGCCGCCGACAGAGTTCCTCCATGATGATGCCTATGGTCAGGGCGTGGTATCCGAACGTGGCGCCCGGCCGCCACAGCGGAGGCGCCGCAGCCAGCTTCCCGGCCGCGTCCGCCGTCGTGAATTCACTCAGCGCGAATCCTCCTTCCACCCCAAGCAGCCCGGCCCGGTGCGAGAGCGCCTCGCGGACTGTGATCGTGTCTTTTCCGTGGGCAGCGAATTCGGGCCAGTAGTGCGCCACTGTACGGTCAAGGTCCAGCAGTCCGTCCTGGACCAGGAGGGCGATGACAAACGCGGCGGCACCCTTCGAGCAGGAGTAGGTGCCCGTGATCGAGTCCGCTGCCAGGCGGGGCCCGCCGCTGACCTCCAGCACTTTCGTGCCTGAACGGTAGGCGGCAAGCTGGGCGCTGTACTGCGGGTCATCCCGGAGGAATGAATCGAACAGGCTCCGGACGGCTTGGTATTCGGGCACGGCAAAGCCTGACGAAAGTTGCATGGGACAACACTAGCGGCGCGCCAGGATCACTCCCGATCAGCGTGCGCCGTGTCCCGCGGCAACTTCCTCGCCGCTGCGGACGGGACCGGGAGCGGTGCCCGCTCCGAAGGGGCGGCCGCCCAGGGCCTCGCGGCCGTGGCCTGTCAGCCATCCGGCCAGGTCAGGCCCCTGCGGGACGATTCCGGTGGGGTTGATGTCCTCGTGGACGATGTAGTAGTGCTGCTTGATCTGCACGAAATCGATGGTGTCGCCAAATCCTGGGGTCTGGAAAAGATCCCGGGCGTAGGCCCACAGCGCCGGCATCTCGCTAAGCTTTTGCCGGTTGCACTTGAAGTGGCCGTGGTAGACGGCGTCGAAACGGACCAGCGTGGTGAACAGCCGCACGTCCGCTTCGGTGATGGTGTCGCCCACCAGGTACCGCTGGCCGGCGAGGCGTTCCTCCAGCCAGTCCAGGGCGGTCCACAGGCGTGTGTACGCGGCGTCGTAGGCGTCCTGCGAACCGGCAAAACCGCAGCGGTAGACGCCGTTGTTTACCTCGGTAAACACCCTCTTGTTAACCTCGTCGATCTCGGTCCTGAGATGGGCAGGGTAGAGTTCCGGGGCCCCGGGCCGATGGAACGCGGCCCACTCAGTGGAGAAGTCGAGCGTTATCTGCGGGAAATTATTGGTGACCACGCCGCCTGAGCGTACGTCCACGATGGCCGGCACGGTGATTCCGCGGGGGTACCCCGGGAATCTCTTGAAATACGCGTCCTGGATCCGCTCAATTCCGAGGACAAGATCAACGCCGCCCCGGTCCAGGTCAAAGGACCAGGACCGCGCGTCATGCGTAGGGCCGGGCTGCCCCAGGGAGATGGCATCCTCCAGTCCCAGCAGCCTGCGGACGATAACTGTCCTGTTCGCCCAGGGGCAGGCACGGGCTGCGATCAGGCGGTACCGTCCCGCTTCCACCGGCCACCCCGGCTCCCCGTTCCGTCCCGGCGCGCCGTCCCGGGTGATCCGGTCCTCGATGTAGTTGGTGTCCCGGGAAAATTCTTCACCGCCGGTGACGTATGAGCCCTTGGTGCTGAATCCGGGGTCGGAAGAGTGATCAGCCGCGGCGCGGAAAACTGAAGTCATGTTTCCACCCTATTGGCTCAGCAGCGTTGCAAACACCCGGGCCATGGGCTGCCAGGCCACCCACCACGAACCGGCAACCACCGCGGCGAAGAGCAGGATCCAGACGGCGGCAGGAACCGACGTGGCCCTGTAAAGGAGATGCGCGTCGGATGTGGGCAGCCTGTCCCGGCGCCGCAGGTGCACGTTTGACAGCTTGGCCAGGTCGCGGACGGCGGCCACCAGCAGGGCGAGGCCCAGTGCAATCACCACATGGCCGGTGAACTGCGGCGGGACGAAGAGCACCAGGAGTGCGCTGCCCACGACTGCTGCAGAGGTAATGAGCAGCCCCATGGCGTTGCGGATAAACAGGAACGAACCCGCCAGGATCAGCGTGCCGACGGACAACGCCGCCGGTCCCCAGCCGTTGAAACCCGACCACACCATGGCCGCTCCCACCACGCCGGGCACGGGGTAGCCCCAGAACGTGGACCAGACTGCGGGGAAGCGTCCCCTGCTGTACGTGGTGGTGGTCCCGGAGTGGTCCAGGCTCAGCCTGATACCGCCCAGGCGCTGCCCGGTAATGAGGGCAGCGAACGCATGCCCGAGTTCATGGGTGACGGTGGCCAGCAGCCCGAAGTACCGCCACGAAGCCCGGGGGAGCGACAACACCGTAGCAAGCACCACCACAATCAACAGTTCCGTCGCCGTCACCTGAGGCAAGGGCGACTGGGAGAATCCCGAAACGATACGCTCCCACAATGAACCGGCAACATCCGTCATGGCCTCGGACCTGACTTTCCGCCGGCGTGATCGATGCAATAGGGCGTCCAAGGGCGGGCTTCGAGCCGGCCCTCGGTAATCGCCACGCCGCAGATTTCACAGTGGCCGTAGCTGCCACCCGCTATCCGGGCAAGTGCCGCCTCAACCTGCGCAAGGGTGGCGCTGCTTTGCTGCATCAGCGCGGCAGCCTGGGAAAGCTCAAAGGCAATAGTGGCGCCCTCGGGATCATGCTCGTCATCGACGTTCGAGTTCTGGCGAGCAGCGTTCGCGGCGGTGATGTCGGCACGGAGCGCCGGCAGCAATATCGTTTTCCGGGCGCGCTCGGATTCAAGCAGGATCCGGAATCTCTCGACGTCAACCATAGTATTCAAGGCTAGCCCGGCGCGGGGGCCGAGTCTAAAGGGCAGAAGGTTTTCGGGCCATAAGACCCCTCACCGACGGGCCGCGCGTACGTAGAGTGAAATTGCGTAAAGCCAGTACCCGCCCGGTGAGGGGCCGCCCGCCGGACGGCAGGCGCGCACGAGATCGGGAGGGACGATGAACCATCCGTCAGAGAAGGACCCTGCTTCGGAGAACGAAGCCCTGGAGGCCGTGGAAAGGCACCACGCGAGCATGTTGAAACGCCTCACGGCGCTCGTTGCCGCTTTGACGAGTTCGGTGGAGAAACGCGATGCCGGGGGCGAGCATGATGCGCACGAGATATTGCTGGAATGGTTGGAAAACGAGTTGGTGCCCCATGCCCTCGCCGAAGAAGGCCCGCTCTACGGTGGTCCCCGGAAATCAGCGGAAGCGAGGCTGCTGGTTGAAGGCATGCTGGCAGAACACCAGGTGGTCGTGGCACTCGTCGAAGAGTTCCGTGGCGCGCGGGGCGTCGCCGCCGCCGTAGCAGCCGGCTCCATTCAACGCATCTTTGCCCTGCACCTGGATAAAGAGAACAGGCTCCTGATGCCATTTGTGGTGTCATCGCCCGAACTGTCCCTGGCCGAAGCCGTCTCAGGGCTGCACGAGCTGGTGGGCGAAGAGCACGCGCACCACCGGGGCAGCGCGCATCACTAGCACAGGGCGCAGCAGCACGAAAATAGGTGGCGCTGGTGTCCTTGCCGAAGCCCGGCGACCCAATAGAGTAAGGGCCATGGCGCATGGAACGGGACAAGAAACCACAGGGATGGCCGATGAACTGCTTCGCAAACTGGCGGCAGCCCGCGGCGTGAGCACCTCCTTCCGCGGCTGGGATGGCAGGGAACATCCCGTCGCGGCCGGGACGCTGCACGGCGTGCTGGCTGCACTGGGGGACCGAACCGGGACAGTTGATGACCTCCATGGCGCCCTGCGCGATGCGGAACAGGCGCCGTGGCATCGCCTCCTCCCGCCGTCGGTCGTTTCGAGGGAAGGCCGCGAAATCCACGTTGCCGTCCACGTCCCGCACGGAACACCCGTCAGTGTGTGGGCGGTAACCGAGGATGGGAACCGAGTGGACGCCGAGCAGCGGGACAACTGGGAGGAGCCTCGTGAAGTGGACGGCACGCTCACCGGCCGGGCCTCCTTTGCCATTTCCGGCGATCTGCCCCTGGGCTGGCACACCCTGCATGCCGACGCTGGCGGAGAACTCGCGGAATGTGCCCTGGTCATTACGCCCGAGCGGCTGGAGACCACCCGGCGTCTGGCGTCCGACCGGCAGTGGGGGCTGACAGCCCAGCTGTATTCGGTCCGGTCTTCCCGTTCATGGGGCATCGGCGATTTCTCCGACCTTGTGGACCTTGCTGCGATTGCAGGAAAGGACGGCGCGGGTTTCGTCCTGGTGAATCCCCTGCATGCGGGGGAACCCCGACCTCCCATCGAGGATTCGCCGTATCTGCCCACCACCCGCCGTTTCTTCAACCCGCTCTATATCCGCGTTGAGGACGTGCCGGAGTACGGATACCTGAACCCTGAAGCCAGGGCAGGCATCGAGAAGAACGCGGCATTGCTCCACACCGCCAATACGGCGGACGGCCTGCTGGAAAGAAACGCCAGCTACCAGGCCAAACTCGAGGCACTTGAGCTCATTTTCAAGGTCCGCCGCAGTCCCGGCCGTGTCCGCATGTTTGAAAACTTCTGCGCAGCGGAAGGCAAGGGCCTGGATGACTTCGCACTGTGGTGCACGCTCGCGGAGCGACTGCCGCCGACGGCGCCCGAGTGGTCCGGCGAGGCACTGTCACCGGACACCCCGTACTGCGACAACGTGCGTCTTGAGCAGGCGGACCGGCTGGAGTTCTACCGCTGGATGCAGTGGATCTGCGATGAGCAGCTGGCTACCGCCCAGCGGACGGCCAAACACTGCGGGATGGCCATCGGCATCGTCCATGACCTGGCCGTGGGCGTCAAGACAAACGGAGCAGACGCGTGGACGCTTCGCGGCGTGCTCGCCCAAGGCGTGACTGTCGGTGCCCCGCCAGACGTCTTCAACCAGCAGGGACAGAACTGGACCCAGCCGCCGTGGCACCCCGGACGGCTCGCGGCCGCAGGATACAAGCCGTACCGCGACATGCTGCGGACGGTACTCCGCCATGCAGGCGGCATCCGCGTGGACCACATCCTTGGACTCTTCCGCCTCTGGTGGATCCCGGAAGGAGCCGGTCCGGACGAGGGCACGTATGTGTACTACGACCATGAA
This sequence comes from Arthrobacter sp. Leaf337, assembly GCF_001423745.1. Lineage (GTDB taxonomy): Bacteria > Actinomycetota > Actinomycetes > Actinomycetales > Micrococcaceae > Arthrobacter. The sequence goes on along the minus strand of NZ_LMPC01000029.1, from coordinate 50,919 downwards.
GCCCTCATCGGGATCCTGGCCCTTGAAGCCCAGCGGGCCGGCGCGACCGTTGTCGGGGAGGACCTTGGCGTGTTCGAGCCGTGGGTACGGGATTACCTGACAGAGCGGGGGATCCTGGGCACGTCCATCCTATGGTTCGAACACAATGAATCAGGTCCGCTGTCCCCGGAGGAATACCGTCAACAGTGCCTGACCAGCGTCAACACCCACGATCTGCCACCGACGGCGGGTTACCTTGCGGGTGAGCACGTGACACTCCGCGAATCATTGGGCCTGCTCCTGCGGCCGGTCGAAGAGGAGCGGGCAGAGGCAGCGGCCGAACAGGAGTCCGTGCTGGCCCTTGTCCGCGAACGCGGGCTGCTTCCTGATTCGTCGGCCGACGCTCAGCGCACCGTCGAGGCGCTGTACGCCTTCACCGCCCTGACGCCGTCTGCCCTGCTGGGTGTCGCCCTTGTGGACGCCGTCGGGGAAACCCGTACGCAGAACCAGCCGGGAACGGACGCGGAACACCCTAACTGGCGCATCCCGCTTGCGGGGCCGGACGGTCCTGTGCTCATCGACGATCTGCCGGAAAACGGCCGCTTCAATTCTTTGGTGGGAGTGGTCCGGAACGCGCTCAAGCCGTCCGGCTAAGCCCGCCAGGGCATTCCTAGCGTTCTGGTCCCGGCGGATGCCCGGGATCAGTCCTTGCCGGTCCCAGGATCCGCAGTGCCTCGTTCTGCGACTCAACTTCCGCGGGGCGCAGGGTCTGTCCGCGCATGAAGCCGGCGCCGGCCAGCATCTGGCGCAACTCCGAAAGCGCCCGCGGTGTAGACACACCGATGTGCGCCATGGCATGGCAGTTAGCGCAGAGCGGCAGCAGATCCGTGACGGGATCCAGCCTGTAGGTGCTGTCGAGCATCGAAACCGGAACGGTGTGGTGGACGTCGATGAAGTCCCTGCCGGCTTCGCCGTACGCGATTTCAAAGGAAAAGCCGCAGGCGGCACAGCTGGTCCCGTAGTGGGCGATGCAGGCGCGCCGCGCCTCCGGATTCCTTTCGTACCGATTCACCACAACTGTACTCACGGCCCACGCAGGGTAGCTCCCTGGCAGCGGAAAGGTCGTCTCCGGAATCGGCGCCGGGCCTTCTAGCCGCCAGAGGTCACGGACCCGGGCTTCTGCGGCCGGGTCCATGGCCTGGCCGTTGCGGACGTCGTTCCACGGCATTTCGGGAAGGTTAGTGCTGAGGATCTCCGGCCCCACCTGGTCGCCGAGGGGAAGGAGAGAGTCGAACGCGACAATCAGGCGGGACGAAGGCCTTCCGGCAGCTCCGGAGCGCGGTCCGGGGCAGCGCCCCGCAGAGATCACCACGCCGTGCCCGAGCAGGCCCCGCCAGTGCTTTCCCCTCAACAGCAGCCAGGCGTCCGATCCATCGGGGATACCGGCCGCGCCCGCAACGCTCCACTCACTGTGGGACTGCCCGGTTTCCTGCACCTGCACGACGACGGATGTGTAGTTCCAGTCGTCCTCGCGGTCCTGGTTCCACACCAGGAAGATGGCTGTCATGCGCCCATTCTTTCAGGGCTACCGCTGAGTGAACCCGTTGGCCCTCCGAAGCGGAAGTTCACCCGCTGACGGAGTGAAGCCAGTTGAGTGCTTCGTCCTCGTCCGTGAAGTACTCGCTCGGACAGGCCGGCAGCGGGAGACCCAGCAGGCCGTGGGCAATGACTCGGTCCACGGGAGTGCTGCCCAGGATGGCGAACGCACTGACAGTGACCGCTGAGCTGTACACGCTGATCGCTTCCCTGCTGACTGAGCCCACGCCCGTGATCTCAAGTAGCACGCCGCCCCGCGTGCCCCCGGTCAAGGCCAGCAGTTCCTCCCGGGTGCGCTGCCCGTCCTCCTCCGTGATCCGGGCGCTGGGCCGGAGGGTGATCCGCGATATGCCCTGGCTTACACGGCCCACGCTGACATTGGCCCCGGTGTTGTATGTCATTGACTCCCCCAAAGGGGCAGTGCCCAGTGCAGCCGGGCGGCTGCAATTCCCCCGGCGTTTCAGGGCCGGGAAACCTGCCCCGGCGTCAATCTAACGGGGCAGGCCACCGTTGTCCATCAACCACGCAGGTTGCCGCCGCGCATCATTTGCGGGGGACATGGTGATGCTCAAGAACGTAGTCTGCAATCGCCATCGCCGAGGTCGCCGCGGGGGAGGGGGCGTTCCGTAGGAGCGTTACCGGGCCCACTCTCTCGATCGCAAAGTCGTCAAGGAGGCTGCCGTCCAGTGACCATGCCTGGGCGCGGACGCCGGCGGCAGTCTTCGCAGTGAGGTCATCCATGTGAAGTTCAGGGATAAACCTGCGGGCCTGCTGGAAGTACAGCGGCTTAACCAGGGATGCGGCAATCTCCTTGGCCCCCATGCGCCAGTGTTTCCTGGCCAGGGCCAGGGCCCCCGGCCACATGATCGACGCAGCGGTGTCCTTGAAGGACACCTTGTTCCAGCCGTAGCCCTCCCGGGCCAGGGCAGGGACAGCGTTCGGCCCCACATGGATGGTGTCGTAGACACCGCGGGTGAAGTGGACGCCCAGGAAAGGGAAGCGGGGGTCCGGGACGGGGTAGATCATGCCCCTGACGAAGTGCTGCTTCGCCGCCGACAACCCCCAATACTCTCCGCGGAAGGGCAGGATTTTAGGTGCCGGAGAGGCCCCGGCGAGTCCGGCGACGACGTCGGACTGTAGGCCGGCGCACACGATGAGGCGATCGAACGCGAAGTCGGTGTGAGTTGTTGTGACGCGGACTTCGCCGGGTCCGGGGGTGATGGCGACGACTTCATGCCCGAACAGAATTTGCCCGCCCGCGGACCGGATATCATCGGCCATGGCCTCTGTGATGGCCACAAAGTCCACGACGGCGGTGTGCGGCGAATGCAGTGCTGCAACCCCGGCGACGTGCGGTTCGACCTCGCGCATCGCGGCGGCACCGAGGCGGCGCAGCCCGGGCACGCGGTTCGCCACGGAGCGGCTTTCAATGTCTGCCAGGGCCGGAAGTTCGCCCTCCGTGAGGGCAACGACCAGTTTGCCGAGTTCCCGGTAGGGAAGATTCCTGTCGCGGCAGAAGTCACGCGTGAGCACCCGCCCGCGTTGGCATAGCCGGGCTTTCAGGGAGCCTGGCGCGTAGTAGAGGCCTGCGTGCACTACCCCGGAATTATGCCCGGTCTGGTGCGCGGCGACCCGCTGTTCCTTTTCCAGGACGGTGACGTCCGCGAGCCCGCGGCTGCTCAGGGCGCGTGCGATCGCGATGCCCACGATGCCGCCTCCAATGATGCCCACGCGTTCAGTCATTGATCCTGTCTTCCGGCCCGTTTCTTGGCTGAATTCCGCTCCGTCAGATCCATGCATGCCGCCGTAGCGGCGGTTCGGTTCCGCCAGGGCGTTGCACGAGCACCTGGTTCACTCCGGTCAGGCCGTCCTCGAAACCCAGCGCGCTGGCGGCCATGTAGAGCCTCCAGATCCGTGCCCGCCCGGGGCTGGCGGTGCTGACGGCCTCATCCCAGTGCCGCTCCAGGTTTCGCACCCAGGCCCGGAGGGTCAGGGCATAGTGCCGGCGAAGCGCTTCGACGTCGAGCACTTCGAGTCCGCCGGACTCCAGCGCACCGATCATGTCCGCGAGGCTGAGCATTTCGCCGTCGGGGAAGACGTAGCGGGGTATAAACGAGTCCGGGTCCGGGCTCGTCGGACCCGCATTCCAGGAGATGGCGTGGTTTAGGAGCCGACCGCCGGGACGCAGCAGTCCGTGGAGCTGGGATACGTAGCGGGAAATCTGTTCGCGGCCCACGTGCTCGGACATGCCGATGGAGCTGATCGCATCAAACGGGCCATCGTCCACGTCACGGTAATCCTGGACCCGGATGTCCACGCGGTCTGTCAGGCCGGCGTCCGCCACACGTTTGCGGGCAAGCCCCGCCTGTTCGTTCGAAAGGGTCACCCCTACGACATCGACGCCGAAACGCTGGGCTGCGTGGAGGGCGAAACTGCCCCAGCCGCAGCCGACGTCCAATACGCGCATGCCGGGCCGCAGTCCCAGCTTCCGGCAGACCAGGTCGATTTTGGCTTCCTGGGCCGCTTCCAGGCTGTTCGGGCCCCCAGATTCGTCCGTTTGGTCGTTCCAGACAGCGCAGGAGTAGACCATTGAGGGACCCAGGACGAGGGCATAGAAGTCGTTGCCCACATCGTAGTGATGCGAGATCGCTGCGGCGTCGCGGCTCTTGGAGTGGCGCCGGCCGTGCCGGTGGATCTTGGATTCCTCCGGTGGCGGAGCAGGATTCGGACCAATCGCGCCGACCCTGACTGCGGTCTTGGCGAGTGTCCACGCTTCCTTTGCCGTCAGCGGCGGAAACGGCCCGGGCTCGGCGAACTTACCGGCCGAGCTCAGCGCCGCGAAGCTGGCGAAAACGTCCCCCGGCGCGTCGATGTCCCCGGCTACGTAAGCCCGGCTGAGGCCCAGTTGCCCGGGCGACCAAATGATACGTCGCAGGGCCCGCTTGGAGCGGAACTCGAGGACCGGGGCGTCCTCCGGACCTGCCTCCGAACCGTCCCAGGCGCGCAGCCTCAGCGGGATCCCTTCAGTGCCGAGGACTACGGCCAGTGCTTCGGCCAGCCGTGATGCCACACCCGTTGTCTTCGCCATGTGCATTGCCTCTCATCCAAACTGAAACTGCTGCCTGCCCGTTCCTCATCCATGGTGGCGTGAGCTCCCTGCCGGTCCCCACGCACCTGTGGTTGTTCAATCTATGGTGCAACTCCCGCCGGTGTCTTGGGCCTAACGACACCCCCTGACCTTCGGTCCAAAAACTGTCGACCCGCGCGCAAATTGGGAGGAGGATTAAAGGGCATTCACTATGAGGAGGTCAGGGATGTGCTATCCGTATAACAAGGACTTCCGGAGGGACATTCGGAAAGAGGACTCGAGGGAACCTGAGAAGCAGCCCGAGCCACGCGTCGAGGCGAAGGACTTCAAGTTCTGGGCCTTCCCGCGCCGGGAACGGAAGTTCACAGGTTCAGAGCCGGTGGTGGACCGCACCCCCGAGAAGGTCTAACGGAACCTGGACAAAGAAACAAGAAAAAGGCCCCGCTTTGCGGGGCCTTTTCTGTGGGCACTGGCTTCGTGGGGCTCCAGCCTAAAGGTCTTCCTTGGAGAGCGCCTTGGTCTCAGCCGGGGTGGACCGGCCCAAACGTTCGTCGAGTGCAACCCGCAGCCTTGCTGCGGCCACCTGGACCCTGTGCTCCGAAGGGGTCAGTTGCTTATCGCGGGACGCGGAGACGTGACGGGGTGTCCGGGATTTCTTTTGTTCCGGTGTGCTGGTGCTCATGGCCTTCCCTCCTCCGTTCGGTCCGTGCTCGTTGTTCCATTGTCGCCGATTGGTTCCGCGGAGTCCACGGCGTCGACGTCCTCGTCCCACGTGCCGTCGCCGCCGTTGGCCTCGGTCACCGATTGCCACGCAATATCCAGCAGCTCAAGCTCTTCTTCCCGGGCGAGGTCGCTCCGTGCGAGTACCGCAAGCGATGCCAGGCCAAGGGCCTTGGCATCCTCGTCGCCGTCGAGGGCCTTATCCAGTGCCCACTGCGTGCGTTTCCACCACTCGGCCCGGTCGTCGGCCCGTGTCCTTTGCCTGAGTGCCTGCGCGTCCGCCAGAGCTTTTTGCCGCAGGGTCCGCCAGCCGATGAAAGCGGCAAGGACGGCACCGGCCAGGACCGCCAGCGGCCCCAGTGCGGCAACGATCTGCCACCACTCGGCAGGGGCCGAAAGCGCAGCTTCAAGGGGGGCAGGGGACAACGTCACATGTCCAGCCTAGGCCTTGGACGCCTGCCGGGCCGGCATTTTGGAAGCTGCAGCAGCGAGTCTCCTGACCCGTCGCGCCATTGGCCGGTACCGTTTATTTGGGGGTGCATGACATGGAGAACGGAGTTACGGACCGGCTGTGGGACAAGGCCGTGCAGGAGTTCATAGCCGCCTGCCGGCAGGAGAAGCTGAGCGACATTGCATTGACCAATGAAGGCCTGGACAACGGGCAGCAGCTGGCCGTGTCCGCCACGTATCTGTCCAGGAAAGGTCGCAGCGTGCCCGTCGGATTCCGATGGACGGCTGCAGAGTCCGGCCTCGCGGCCGAAATCTACGTGGGTAAGGCCAAAGCCCCCGCCGGCCTGGAGCTTGACGGACTGTTCAGGCTCGCGTTGCGAGCCGGCCTGCGGATGGAGCGGCGGCATGTCGCCTTTGCGCTCCTCGCGGTCACAGACATTCACTCAACGGCCGACGGCGTCCGCGGCCGCCTTGAGCTTGAGTACCTGAAGACGCTTGCCGGCGAAGGATCAGTTACACAGGCGCGGGACCTGACCCTGCAGACGCTCAACGATCTCGCGTACCTCTACGGCTCCCGCTCGGCATACGGCACGCCCTAGGCCCCGCCCTGGGCTTGTTGCGGACGGCGGCACTAAGCCCGACTGGCCTGCTGTGACGGGCGGCACCCCCACGCCTGCCAGGTCAGTGTCCGCTGCGGCGATAGCCTGAGCTGGACTCCGTATCAATGAAGGACAAGACGATTCCACGCCGCAGTTCCAAAGCACTGACCCTTGTGACAGCCGTTGTACTACTGGGAGGCCTGGCCGGCTGCGGCGCCGCGGAGTCCGCCGGAACCGCGATCGCGGAAGCCCTCCGCAGCGCCGCACCTTCTGTTGACGGGAAAAATTCGGCCGCACAGCCGGCCACGGACCCCGATGAGATTACTGCCGCCATCGCCCGGCTCGCTTCCATCCCGGTGAAGGGGCGCGCTCCGAAGACCGGCTACAGCCGCGACCGGTTCGGTCCCGCCTGGGCTGACACCGACCACAACGGCTGCGACACACGCAACGACATCCTGGCCCGGGACCTGACCGGAGAGACGTTCAAACCCGGCACTCACGACTGCGTAGTTGCCACCGGAACCCTGGCTGACAGATACACCGGCAAGACAATCCGGTTTGTCCGCGGCGCGGACACCAGCTCGGCTGTCCAGATAGACCACATCGTTCCGCTGTCCCTGGCCTGGCAGACCGGGGCACAGCAGATCAGCGACGACCAGCGCCAGGAGTTCGCCAACGATCCCCTGAACCTCATGGCCGCCGACGGTCCTTCCAACATGGCCAAGTCCGACAAGGATGCCGCCACCTGGCTTCCGCCGAACAAGGCCTTCAGATGCGAATATACGGCCCGGATCACCGCGGTGAAGGCAAAGTACAAGCTTTGGGTCACCCCGCCCGAGCACGACGCGATCCAGGGCGTCCTGACCGACTGCGCGTGATCCCGGGCGATGGTCCCGTTCCATCACCGGTACTTTTGACTCTGGGGATCGTCCCTCCACAGCATCACACTGGTGCAATGAGTGTGGTGCTGACACTGGTTCCCCCGGTCGAACGCAACGTGGGCACCAACCGGGCCCTGCATCCGGACCGTCCCTGGATCCGCTTGGTGCGTGGCGGGGCCGGACTGGCCATGCTCGCCGCCCTCGCCCAGGAGCTCTTCGACGCGACGCAGCCGGGCAACTCCGTCGACATTCCCCAGCTCATCTCCCAGTTCACGTTCCAGTCGAACCTCGTCCTTGGGCTCGTGCTGCTTGTGTCGGCCGCACGCCCGCGGGTGAGGCTACCGCCGTGGTGGGATCACCTCATCGGGGCTCTCGCGTTCTACCTGGTGATGACGGGCATGATCTACGTGGTGCTCGTGGCACCGCCCGACGAGCCGTGGTGGACGCTGGACATGTACTGGCCGTGGATGATCACCCACCGCGTCGCACCGGTTGTCGCGGCGCTCGATTGGCTCGTCGTCACCCGCACCGTCCGTGGTCCGTGGCAGCGGCCCCTCCTGTGGCTCTGCTACCCGGTCGCATTCCTGATCTTCTCGTGGGTGCGCGGCGCCCTCGCCGGCTGGTATCCCTACGACTTCCTGGACCCGAGGCTCGACGGCGGCTGGCCGGCAGTGATCGCCACGAGCGCCCAGGTGCTCGCAGCGTTCCTCATAGCCGGGGTGCTCGTGCATCTGGCCGGCAACGCCCGGGTAGGCCTCGCCCGCGAGGCCGGAAATGAACCCCATGCCTAGTCACCACTCCTGGCCAACCCGACTCGGGGTCATGCTCGTGGCCGTGCCCGCGCTGTTCCTCGCCGCGTGCTCCCAGCCTGCGGGCCAAAGCGGGCAGGCCTCGTCGCCTGGCCCCACCTCCGGCACGGGCATCCCGGCCTGCAATCTCATCACCCCGGAGATTTCGGCGAAGGTCGAACCCGGGCTCATGCCCGCGGGCCAGAACAGCCCCGCCAGGCCGCCAGGCAGCAAGGCGTACCTGTGCACCTATTCGAGCAAGTCAAAAGAGGGAGGTCTGACGGCCCTGTCGGTGGCACTCACGTCTCCCGCGTCGGCCGCCGACATCTCCAAAGCCAAGTCGACGCCCGATTGCTCACCCGTCACCGGCATCGGCGACTTCGCATGCCTGCAGTGGACGGGATACTTCCGGGGTGAGGCCGGCGGCGCTTCCGCGAATGTCGTCCTCACAGCAGTCCGTGGCAACGAGACCCTCGAGATGCCCTACGTGGCATCACCGCCCATGGCCGGTTCCGACGTCCCGGACGGTGACGCGATGGCCCGCGCGCTCTCGCAGGCTGCAGTGGACGCCGGCTGGGGCAACGGCGCTGCACTCAGCGTCCCCGCCGCTCCGCCGGCGGGTTAGCCGCGGGCGGGTCATCACGATGCCGGCATGTTTCAGGAGCTATCGTCATGCCATCATGCGCGCGACATCACCCAAAAAAACCCCCGGAATCCTTGGATTCCGGGGGTTTTCCCTTGTGCGCGGAGGGGGACTTGAACCCCCACCCCCTTTCGAGGACTAGCACCTCAAGCTAGCGCGTCTGCCATTCCGCCACCCGCGCAGGTGGTAATTCGGAGATCGTTTCCGCCTTTCAGCGTTTTGGATTTCTCCGAAGCAGCGAGAAAGACTCTAGCACGACTTTTCCGGAAACAAATAATCGAGGGTTGGAGGAGGCTTGTAGGTAGGCTGAAACCAGCAATCAGGCCGCCCCCACGAGGAGTGAAACATGACTGAAGTACGCCCCGAGGATGAAGTTGTCAGGATCTGCCAGGAACTGATCCGGATCGACACTTCGAACTACGGCGACGGAACAGGACCGGGGGAGCGTGCGGCCGCGGAATACACCGCGGGCCTCATCACCGAAGTGGGGCTGGACGCGGAGATTTTCGAATCGGCGCCCTGCCGCGCGAACGTTGTCACGCGGATTGCGGGCGAGGACCCCTCGGCCAGCGCCCTGGTGGTTCACGGGCACTTGGACGTTGTACCTGCACTGCGGGAACAGTGGTCAGTGGATCCCTTCGGAGCCGAGCTCAAGGACGGCCTGATCTGGGGCCGCGGAGCCGTGGACATGAAGGACATGGACGCCATGATCCTCTCCGTCATGCGGAACTTTGCCCGGACCGGGCGCAAGCCAAAGCGGGACCTGATCTTCGCGTTCTTCGCCGACGAGGAGGCGGGCGGTACCTACGGCGCCCGCTACGCCGTCGAGAAGCGTCCCGAACTCTTCGACGGCGCCACCGAGGCGATCTCTGAAGTCGGAGGCTTCTCCGCCACCATTGGCGGCCAACGCACGTACCTCCTGCAAACCGCGGAAAAGGGGCTCTCCTGGCTGCGGCTGGTGGCCCACGGCCGGGCGGGCCACGGTTCGCAGATCAACACCGATAACGCCGTGACACGCCTCGCCAGTGCCGTGTCCCGCATCGGCGAGTACAAGTGGCCGGTAGAGCTGACGCCGACCACCCGGCAGTTCCTCGACGGCGTGACGGAACTCACGGGCGTGGAATTCGATCCGGACGATCCGGAGAAGCTTCTCAAGGAGCTCGGAACCGTGGCGCGCTTCGTGGGCGCCACGCTGCAGAACACCACCAACCCGACGCTCCTCAAAGGCGGGTACAAGCACAACGTCATTCCCGAGTCGGCCGAGGCCCTGGTGGATTGCCGGACGCTTCCGGGGCAGGAACAGCAGGTGCTTGAGATCGTCAGGGAACTGGCAGGCAAAGGTGTAGAGGTGTCATACGTCCACAACGACGTGTCCCTTGAGGTGCCGTTTGCCGGCAACCTCGTGGACTCCATGATTGACGCCCTGCACGCCGAGGATCCCGGCGCCAAGGTCCTTCCCTATACGCTGTCCGGTGGTACTGACAACAAGTCCCTGAGCAGGCTGGGTATCACCGGGTACGGCTTTGCTCCGCTCCAGCTCCCGGACGAGCTCGATTTCACCGGCATGTTCCACGGCGTGGACGAACGGGTCCCCGCAGACTCACTCAAATTCGGCGCCAGGGTGCTGGACAGGCTGCTGACCACCTACTGAACCATGCCCTGTTCCCAAACCACAGAAAGCTGACCTAAGCCAGGCCATGACACCGGACCAGATCCTCACCGAGCCCCTGCTGGAACGCATCCGGGGCCGTGCCGCACACTACGATCGGGAGAACTCGTTCTTCACAGAGGATCTGGAGGAACTCACCGCAGCGGGATACCTCAAGATTTTTGTGCCAGCTTCCGACGGCGGTCTGGGCCTTGGGCTTGCGGCGGCAGCGCAGCTGCAACGGAAGCTGGCGACGGCGGCCCCCGCCACCGCGCTGGCGGTCAACATGCATCTGGTGTGGACCGGCGTCGCCCATGTGCTGGCAGCCCGCGGTGATTCGTCTCTGGACTTTGTCCTCCAGGAGGCCGCGCAGGGGGAGATCTTCGCTTTCGGGAATTCGGAGGCAGGCAACGACTCGGTGCTGTTCGATTCACGGACTGTGGCCACCCCGCATGCCGACGGCAGTTACAGCTTCACCGGGCGGAAGATCTTCACCAGCCTCTCTCCGGCGTGGACCAGGCTCGGGATCTTCGGCAAGGACAATTCGGCCCGGGCAGGCGAAGGCGAACTCGTCCACGGATTCATCTCCAGGGACACCGCCGGCTACGAAATCCTTGACGACTGGGACACCTTGGGTATGAGGGCCAGCCAGTCGAACACCACGGTGCTGGACGGCGCTGTGGTGCCCGCGGACCGGATCTTCCGGAAACTTCCGGTGGGACCGAACGCGGACCCGCTGATTTTCGCGATCTTCGCCTGCTTCGAGACCCTGCTGGCCGCGGTCTACACCGGCCTGGGAGAACGTGCACTGGAGCTGGGCGTCGACGCCGTCAAACGCCGGACGTCCTTCAAGAATGACGGGCGGAGTTACGCCCAGGATCCTGACATCCGCTGGAAGGTGGCGGAGGCCGCCATGGCGATGGACGCCCTATATCCCCGGCTGGCCGAACTCTCCCGCGACGTTGATGGCCTGGCGGATCACGGCGGCCAGTGGTTTCCCAAGCTCGTTGGCCTCAAGGTCCAGGCTACGGAAACTGCGCGCACGGTGGTGGACCTGGCAATCCGGGTCTCCGGAGGCTCCAGCTACTTCCGGGGGACTGAACTCGAACGGCTCTACCGCGACGTGCTCGCCGGGATGTTCCACCCCTCGGACGACGAGTCGGCGCACAACACCGTGGCCAATGCCTGGCTGGGGCCATTGGAGACGCCATAGCACCGGCCGTGCTGAATTGCGCCGGCACTACTAATCGGGGGGCCGGGCGCTACACCGTCCGCTGGACCTGAATGACTTTCCGGCGGAGCCAGAAGCGCCGTCCGCCGCCCAGATAGAGGACGCTGCGCTCCAGTTCCCATTTGCCGTACTCGGAGTGTTCAACCAGGCGCCGCCGGGCTTCCGGCAGCGAATCGTCAGGGCTGACCGTCAGTACGAGGTACTCGTACTGCCTCGCGTAGTCCCGCTCCCGCTGGACTGAACTGCTCAGAAAATGTTCTTTCATTGCTCTCCATTTTCGTCCATTTCCGACTAACGTGAAGTCATGAGCATCGATCCGCGTGTCGCGCTTCAGTCCCTGACCACAGCCCTTGAAGAACACCTGATCGCAGCCTCCGCCCGGCGGGGTGAAGGAGACCCAACGGTCGAAGCGGCGTTCTTTGCCGTTGCTGATGCCTTCGAAGTCTATGACGATTCACTCTACGAGGCCTACGGCGAAGTGACTCCGCTGGAGGTTATCGACGATGTGGATGACGACGACGAGCAGGATGCCGAGGACGACGAGGACCTCGAAATCGTCCAGGACTGACTACGGGCGCCGGCCCGCCCCAATGCTCACTAGTCGGACTGCCTACTCCGGCGCGGAAACGTCTTCCAGCGCCCGGGCGATTTCCGCAGGAACGTGAGTCAGTTGCGCGTCCAGGATCTCCTTGAGCTGCACGGGGGACCTGGCCCCCACGATTGCGGTGGCCACGCCGTGCTGCGACAGCAGCCAGCTCAGGGCAACATCGACCGGTGACCGGCCGAGTCCCCGCGCGGCCATCGCCACGGCCTCCACAATCCTGGACGCAGGCTGCCCCAGATACGGCTCCACGTAGCTGGCCAGCCTCTTCTGCGACGCCCGCGAATCCGCAGGAATGTGCCCGCGGTACTTGCCGCTCAGCACTCCGCGGCCCAGGGGTGCCCAGGCAAACAAGCCCAGGCCGGCGTCCTCGATGGCCGGAATGAGCTCGGATTCAGGCTTGCGTTGGAGCAACGAGTACTCCGACTGGCTTGCCACCAGCGGGAAGCCGGCCACCGCCGCGGCCTTGGCCGTCTGCCACCCTGTGAAGTTCGACACACCGGCATACCGGGCGCGGCCTGTGCGCACGGCAAATTCCAGGGCCGACAGCGTCTCCTCGAGGGGGACGTTGGCATCCCACGCCTGCGCAAACCAGATGTCGACATAGTCGGTGCCGAGCCGGGCGAGGCTGGCATCGAGCCCGGACAACATCCCGTTACGGGAGGTATCGACGCTCCGCCGGCCGTCCGACGTCGAAATTCCCGCCTTGGTGGAAATCACCACCTCCGACCGGGACACGACGTCGCCAAGCATGGACCCCAGGAGGGCCTCCGCCTGGCCGTCGGCGTAGGACGCGGCAGTGTCGATCAGGGTTCCGCCGGCGTCAACGAACGAACGCAGCAGTTCGGAGGCGTCCTGCTCATCCGTCTCCCGTGCCCACGACATGGTTCCAAGGGAGAGTGAGGACACGCGCAACCCACTGTTGCCGACATAACGCTGCTGCATAGCAGTTAGCTTACGGGGATTCACCCGGGTCCATGACGTAGGGTCTATAAACGTGAACTGGTTTGAAGCGGCCCTGCTGGGTCTTGTCCAAGGGCTGACCGAATTCCTCCCGATTTCCTCAAGCGCCCACCTGCGCATCGTCGGTTCGTTCCTTCCCAATGCGGCGGACCCGGGAGCAGCGTTTACGGCCATCACGCAGCTCGGAACCGAGACTGCGGTGATCATCTACTTCTGGCGCGACATCGTCCGGATCGTCAAGGCCTGGTTCGGCTCCCTGACGCGGCGCGTGCCGTCCGACGACCCGGATGCCCGCATGGGCTGGCTGGTCATCCTGGGCAGCCTTCCCATCATCGTCCTCGGCCTGATCTTCCAGGACCAGATTGAGTCCGTCCTCCGCAGCCTCTGGATCGTGGCCACCATGCTCATCGTCTTCGGCCTCATCCTCGCCGTGGCGGATGCTGTAGGCCGCCAGGAGCGCGACCTGACGAACCTGACGTACAAGCACGGCATCCTCTACGGGTTCGCGCAGGCGATGGCGCTTATCCCCGGCGTGTCGCGCTCCGGCGGAACCATTACGGCCGGCCTGCTGATGGGATACACCCGCGAAGCGGCGGCCCGGTATTCGTTCCTCCTCGCCATTCCGGCAGTGTTCGGTAGCGGACTCTACCAGCTGTACAAGGTCGTATCCAAGGAAGGGATCACGGGCCCCTTCGGCCTGCCGGAAACAGCCTTGGCCACCGTGATAGCCCTCGTTGTTGGCTACGTGATCATCGGCTGGTTCCTGAAGTTCGTCTCCACCCGCAGCTACCGGCTCTTCGTCTGGTACCGCATCTTCCTGGGGCTGGCGCTGTACTTACTGCTCGGTTTCAATGTCATCAGCGCCTAGCACTAGGCTTGGTCTGTGAAATCCTGGATCTCCCGCCCTGTCCCTCAGCTACCGGGCCGAATGCCCGCTGTTCGGATTTTCGACACCGCCGAGGGGGCCTACAGCACCCTGGCGGCGACCGGTGAGCAATCACTTTATGTCTGCGGAATCACCCCGTATGACGCCACCCACATGGGGCACGCGGCCAGCTATGTCGCCTTCGACCTGCTGAACCGTGCGTGGCGGGACGGCGGCCAGCGCGTCGCCTATGTCCAGAACGTGACCGACGTCGACGACCCCCTGCTCGAGCGGGCAACGGCCACGGGCGTGGACTGGCGCGACCTTGCCGCGAGCCAGATCGACCTCTTCCAGACCGACATGGCGGCCCTGAACGTTTTGGCGCCGGACCACTACGTGGGGGCGGTCGAAGCCATCCCGGAAATCGTTCCCGCGATCGAGCGCCTCCTGCACCTGGGCCTGGCCTACCGCGTCGCCGGCACTGCCGGTGAGCCGGACGGCGACGTCTATTACGACGTCGAGGCCGCCAGCAAGCAGTCAGCAGACGCCGGGGCCTGGACACTGGGATCGGTGTCCGGGCTCTCCGAAACCGAGATGCTTGAACTCTTCGCCGAACGTGGCGGCGACCCCGGCCGCGGAGGCAAGCGGCAGGCCCTTGACCCGCTGCTTTGGCGGGTGGCCCGTGCCGGGGAACCCAGCTGGCCCGGCGGCGAACTGGGGGAGGGCCGGCCCGGCTGGCACATTGAGTGCACGGTCATCGCGCAGAAATACCTTCCTGCACCGTTCACCGTGCAGGGTGGCGGATCAGACCTGATCTTCCCGCACCACGAGATGGGCGCAGGCCACGCCTATTCGCTGGCCGGGGTTCCCTTGGCACAGCACTTCGCCCACGCCGGAATGGTGGGACTCGACGGCGAAAAGATGAGCAAGTCCAAGGGAAACCTGGTGCTGGTATCCAAACTCCGGGCTGCCGGCGAGGAACCCGCGGCCATCCGCCTCGCAATCCTCGCCCACCACTACCGCGCTGACTGGTCGTGGACGGACGCCGGCTTCGCCGAAGCAAAGGCCAGGCTGGAGGAGTGGCGCAGCGCCCTGACAATGGCCCCGCAAGGATCAGCCGCGGCCCTTATCGCCGAAATGCGGGCCCAGCTCGCGGACGACCTCAATGCCCCCGGCGCACTCTCGGCCGTGGACCGCTGGGCCGCCGACGCGCGGAAGCGGTCGGCTGCCGGCTCGCCGATGGACCAGGCGCTGGTCAGTGACGCCGTTAACGCACTGCTCGGCGTCGAACTCTAGACCTCGCCAGGCCCTACTGTTTGTCCTTGCCGCGGCGCTTGAGGTACCGCTCGAATTCGCGGGCAATCGACTCCCCGCTTGCTTCGGGAAGGTCCGCGGTGTCCTTGGCCTCTTCCAGTTGCCGCACGTAAGCAGCAATCTCCGGGTCTTCCGTGGCGAGCTCATCCACCCCGCGCTCCCAGGCATCCGCCTCTTCCGCAAGTTCGTGCGTATCGAGCGGCACCTGGAGCAATTCCTCAATCCGGTGAAGGAGGGCGAGCTGCGCCTTGGGCGAGGGGGCCTGGGCGACGTAGTGCGGTACCGCCGCCCAGAGGGACACGGTCGGCAGCCCCGCAAGCAGCGCCACTTCCGAGAGCACGCCGACAATACCCACCGGTCCCTCGTACTGAGACGCCTCCAGGTTCATCCGTTCCCGCAGCGCGCTGTCGTCCGTGGACGTGCTTACCGGGATCGGACGGCTGTGGGGCACGTCGGCGAGCAGGGCGCCCACCAGAATGACGTAGTCCACGTGCAGCGCCTCGGCATGGACCAGCAGCTCAGCCGTGTAGGCCCGCCACTTGTAGGACGGCTCCGTGCCCTGGACAAAGATCACATCGACATTCGCGTCCGGGGCACTGGCCTTGTAGATCCGCGTGGACGGCCATTTGATTTTGCGTTCCCCGGATGAGGTACGGCGGATGGTGGGCCTAGTGAACTGGAAGTCGTAATATTCGTCGGCGTCAATCGAGGCCACCTTCTTGCCGCCCCACAGTTTGTTCAGGTAGCGCAGGGCGTCGCTCGCTGCTTCACCGGCATCGTTCCACCCCTCGAAGGCGGCGAGCATTACAGTGATGCGCTGGCCTTCTGGCACGGGCTGCAGCAGCCGTTCCGGCTCGGGCGTGGCACCCGGTTCGCTGGTGTCTCCGTCGAAGCTATTCATTTCTTCACCCTACGTCCAAGACCCCGCCGGGTGCATGGAATGAAGCGCCACAAATCTTCGGCGGGCCGCATCCGTACCGCGCCACACCGCAGTGTCCCGCAGGATATTCGCCAAGGGCGTACTGCCCGCTTGCTCCGGATGTCAGCACCGTAGACTTGGAGCCATGCGATCCTCAGCCTCCCAGCCCCTTCTCAAAGCCGCTTTATGGGACATGGATGGCACCATCGTCGACACCGAACCGTACTGGATCGAAGCGGAGCATGCGCTCGTCGCAGCCCATGGCGGGCAGTGGTCCCATGCCCAGGCCATGCAGCTGGTGGGACAGTCCCTGGTTTTCTCCGCCGGCGTTCTCCAGAAAGCCGGAGTCAAGCTTGAGGCCCGGGAGATCATCGACTCACTGACAGCCCAGGTCGTCAGCAAAGTCCGCAAGTCCGTTCCGTGGCGGCCGGGAGCCCGTGAATTGCTGGACCAGCTCCACGAGGAAGGTGTCCGGTGCGCCCTGGTGACGATGTCCGAAGGGCCCCTGGCGCGCGAGGTGGTCGCGGCGCTGCCGAAGCCTTACTTCGAATTCCTGGTCACCGGGGACACCGTCACCCACGGCAAGCCCCACCCCGAGGCTTACCTGAAAGCAGTTGAACTTCTGCAACAGGAAGACCCCGCGCTCACCATCCACGACTGTGTGGCGCTGGAAGACTCAGCACCGGGAGTTGCCGCTGCCATGGCCTCGGGAGTGGTCACCGTGGCGATCCCGCACATCGTTCCGCTGCCCGCCGACCCCGCCCGGGCCACCTGGCATTCCTTGGAAGGACGCACCGTGAGCGACCTGCAGCAGCTGGTGGCCCGCCGGGGCGACTTCCCGGCCGGGGACATCGGCCTCGAGGATGCAGCAGTCCGGAGCCACGGCCTTGACTGAACCTACGCGCGGCGGGGACCCGAAGGCACCCAACGGCCGCAGGGAAGGCATATCACTGGGGCGCATCGCAGGGATCCGGGTGGTCCTGGCTTATTCGTGGTTCATCATCGCCGCGTTCACGGTGATTGTTTACGGACCTGTGCTCGAAGGGCAATACCCGGACATGGGCATCGCAGCCTACTACGTGGCGTTCGCCTATGCACTGCTCCTGCTCATCTCAGTCCTGGTCCATGAGCTCGCGCACGCCCTGACGGCCAAGATCTTCCACTGGCCCACGGAGAAGATCGTACTCAACCTCTGGGGCGGCCACACCCAGTTCGAGGGTTTTACCGCCACGCCCGGACGCTCGGTGCTGGTGGCCATGGCCGGGCCTGCTGCGAACTTGGCCCTGGCCGGCGCCGGCTGGCTGTTCATCCTCGCCGCGGACCCCTCCGGTGTGGCGGGCATCCTGTCCAACATCTTTGTCTGGGCGAACATGCTCATCGGCATCTTCAACGTCCTCCCCGGCCTTCCCCTCGACGGCGGCCGCTTGGTAGAGTCCGCCGTCTGGAAAGCCACGGGAAGCCAGGAAAAGGGCACCGTGGCCGCAGGCTGGGCAGGCCGGATCATCGTCATTGGCCTCGCTGTCTGGTTCGTCCTGCTTCCGCTGGCGCGCGGTGACCGCCCCGACGTGTCGCTGATGCTCATCACGGTACTGGTGGGCAGCTTCCTCTGGATGGGGGCCTCGGCTTCCATCCAGCACGGACGGCTCCGCAGCCGGCTGCATCTCGTCAACGCCGCCGCCCTCGCCGAACCGGCCATCGGAATCCCGGAATCCTCCACCGTGGCCGACATCCTTCGGCTGTCCCCCCAGGGAACTCCGGTCATTGTCCTGTGCGGACCGGACGGACGGCCCGCGGGAATCGTCTCCGATGTCGCCGTCGCCTCCGTTCCTGCGGGGTCGGCAGCAGTGACGCCGGCAACCGCGGTCTCGCACGCCCTCGGAGCAGGCGCCTACGTGCCCGAGTGGTCCCAGGGCCAGGAATTGGTGCAGTTCCTCGCCCAGCTCGAAGGACAGGAGTACGCAGTGGTCGATCACCACGGCAGGGTGACCGGCCTGCTCCGCCAATCCGCCGTAGTGACTGCCATTACAGGCAAGGAAATGCGCCGCGGCGGGCGCGCCAAGGCGCGGAACCGGTAGAGTTACCTGCCGGTCGTGAAATAACGGCGCCCCGGGCCCGGCGACTGGTGCCAGGCCATCCTGATGCACGGCCACACAGGTTTACAAAAGCGAGGAATATCCCATGAGCAGCGAAACTGCCGCCAACAACATCACGCCGGTCGACACCGCAGACGCCGCCGGCACCACCGGGGCAACGCCGGTGGGCGCTGCCCGGCGTCGCGGACCGTTCCGCGAGGGCGAACGTGTGCAGCTGACTGACGAGCGCGGCCGGATGAACACCATCACCCTGGAGGCCGGGGGAGCATTCCACACCCACCGGGGCTTCCTCAACCACGATGAAATCATCGGCAAGGTGGACGGTTCAGTGGTCACCAACAACGTGGGCCAGCAGTACCAGACCCTGCGCCCGCTGCTCTCGGACTTCGTGCTGTCCATGCCCCGCGGAGCTGCTGTGGTGTACCCCAAGGACGCCGGCCAGATCGTCACCATGGCGGACATCTTCCCCGGCGCCCGCGTGGTGGAGGCCGGCGTAGGTTCAGGCGCGTTGTCGATTTCGCTGCTGCGCGCCGTCGGAGACAACGGCTACCTGCATTCCTTCGAACGCCGCGAGGAATTCGCGGACATCGCCCGCGGCAACGTGGAAACGATCTTCGGCGGCCCGCACCCCGCCTGGAAGATTTCCCTCGGCGACTTCCAGGAGGAAGTGGTCCGCAGCGAAGCTCCCGGTTCAGTGGACCGCGTGGTGCTGGACATGCTGGCACCGTGGGAATGCCTCGACGCGGTTGCCACGGTCCTTGCCCCCGGCGGTGTCTGGATCAACTACGTGGCAACCGTGACGCAGCTGTCCAGGACGGCGGAGGCCATCCGTGCCGACGGCCGCTTCACCGAGCCCGATGCCTGGGAATCCATGGTCCGCGGCTGGCACCTGGAAGGCCTGGCTGTGCGGCCGGACCACCGCATGGTCGCCCACACCGGCTTCCTGCTGGTTACGCGCAGGCTCGCGGACGGCGTCACCGGCATCTCGGTGAAGCGGCGGCCGTCCAAGACCGACTTCAACGAAGAGGACGTCAATGCCTGGACTCCGGGCGCAGTGGGGGAGCGGCTCGTCTCGGACAAGAAACTCCGCCGCGCTGCCCGCGATGCAATTGCCGGAACCAATGTGAAGGACGATCCGGAGGTCACGAACTAGTCCGTATTTCGGATGTCTCCAGCAGTACCCGGCTTCTTGGGGCTATGGTCTTAATAGAAGCGCAGGAAGGGGCTGATGCATGATGGAAACTCCGAACAACGACTCCTCATGGACACCGGACGAAGCCGCAGGGGCTGTGGAACCTGAGAATGCCCGCTATGTGGCAAACGAACTCTCAGTTGCAGACCGGCAGGTGAACATCCTCCGGGACAAACTGCGGCACATAGACCGCCAGCTTGCTGCCGCGACGCAGAACAATTCAAAACTGGTGGGCATGCTGGAAACCGCGAAGGCGGAAATCCTGCGTCTTAAGAACGCCCTGGACCAGGAGGGCCAGCCGCCCTACAGCTTTGGCACCATTCTGCAGCTGAACCCCAAACGGCAGCCCACTGCCGGCAACAGCGGGCAGGCCGCCACGGAAGAGTCGGTGGATATCTTCAACGCCGGCCGCAAAATGCGCGTCGGCGTGAGCCCTCTGGTGAACATGAACCAGCTGGCCGTGGGGCAGGAAGTCCTCCTCAACGAAGCCCTGCTGGTGGTGGCCGGACTCGGTTACGAACGCGCCGGAGAACTGGTCACGCTCAAGGAAATGCTGGGCACGGACCGTGCCCTGGTGGTGGGTCGCGCTGACGAGGAGCGCGTCATCCGCCTGTCGGGGGCATTGATGTCGGAAAAGCTCCGCGTCGGCGACGCCCTCTCCATCGATTCCCGGACAGGGTATGCCCTTGAGAAGGTTCCGCGCTCCGAGGTGGAGAACCTGGTGCTCGAAGAGGTCCCGGACATTACGTACGAGGACATCGGCGGCCTGGGCCCGCAGATTGAGCAGATCCGGGATGCCGTTGAACTGCCGTTCCTGCACCCGGACCTCTACCGCGAACACGGACTGAAGGCTCCCAAGGGAATCCTCCTCTACGGTCCGCCCGGATGCGGCAAGACGCTCATCGCCAAGGCGGTGGCCAATTCGCTGGCCGCACGGGCAGCCGAGCGGACCGGCAACGTGGACCTGAAGAGCTACTTCCTCAACATCAAGGGCCCGGAACTGCTGGACAAATACGTGGGCGAAACGGAGCGGCACATCCGCCTGATCTTCTCTCGAGCACGGGAGAAGGCATCGGACGGCAGCCCCGTCGTCGTGTTCTTTGACGAGATGGATTCGCTGTTCCGCACCCGCGGCACCGGCATTTCTTCCGACGTCGAAACCACCATCGTGCCCCAGCTCCTGAGCGAGATCGACGGTGTTGAACGCCTGGACAACGTGATTGTCATCGGCGCGTCCAACCGAGAGGACATGATCGACCCGGCCATCCTTCGCCCCGGCCGGCTGGACGTCAAGGTCAAGATCCAGCGTCCGGATGCGGAGGCCGCCGCCGACATCTTCTACAAGTACATCACCACGGACCTCCCGTTCCACGAGTCCGATCTCGCCGAACACGGCGGCGACGTACAGGAAACCGTCGATGCCATGATCCAGCGCACCGTTGAAGCGATGTACTCCACCGAGAAGTCCAACGAGTACCTCGAGGTGACCTACGCCAACGGGGATACCGAGATGCTCTACTTCAAGGACTTCAACTCCGGCGCCGTTGTGCAGAACGTGGTGGACCGTGCCAAGAAGTACGCCATCAAGGACCTTCTGACCACGCAGCAAAAGGGCCTCCGCATCGACCACCTGCTGCGCGCCGTCGTCGACGAATTCCGTGAACATGAGGACATGCCCAACACCACCAATCCGGATGACTGGGCACGCATCTCAGGCAAGAAGGGTGAGCGCATCACCTACATCCGCACCATCGTCCAGGGCAAGGCAGGACAGGAGCCCGGTAAATCCATCGAGACAATGCCCAACACGGGCCAGTACCTGTGACGCCTCGCCGCGACGGGCTACCAGGGGGGCCGCTGCCGGTAGGCGGCGCCATGCGGGTGATGGGATCGGAGACGGAATACGGCATCCATGCCCCATCCGCCCCGGGCGCCAATGCCACGATGATGTCCGCCCGCGTGATCCAGGCTTACGCCCAGCTGACCCGGCAGCGCGCCGCCGGCGGCGCCGAAACCCGGTGGGACTACACCGATGAGGAGCCGCTGCACGATGCCCGCGGCTGGACGCTGGAGCGGAACCAGGCGGATCCCAGCCAGCTGACGGACCAGCCGCCGGTCCTTGACGCCGAAGCGGTGGCGCTGGCCTACGGACGGCAAGAACTGGAGCAGGACGGCGAGGACGAAACCGGCTCGCTCCTGATGAACATGGTGCTGGGCAACGGCGCGCGCTTGTACGTCGACCACGCGCATCCTGAGTATTCCAGCCCTGAGGTCACGAGTCCCACGGATGCGGTCGCCTGGGACGCCGCCGGGGACGTCGTTGCACTCTCCGCGGTGCGCAGAATGGCGACCGATCCGCAGCTGCCGCCGGTGAACCTCTACAAGAACAACACCGACAACAAATCAGTGTCCTACGGCTCGCACGAGAACTACCTCATGCCGCGAGTGGTCCCTTTTGGCGACATCGTCCGCGGGCTGACGCCGTTCTTTATCACGCGTCAGGTCATGTGCGGCGCCGGCCGCGTGGGCCTTGGACAGGACAGCTCCCGGCCGGGGTACCAGATCAGCCAGCGGGCCGACTTCTTCGAGGCGGAGGTAGGCCTGGAGACCACCATCCGCCGGCCCATCATCAACACGCGGGATGAGCCGCACGCCACGGCGGACAAGTACCGCCGGCTGCATGTGATCATCGGAGATGCGAACCTCAGCCAGGTGGCCAACTACCTGAAGTTCGGCACCACGGCAATGGTGCTCAGCCTGATCGAGGCCGGGCTGGCACCCCGCATCGAGGTCCACGAGCCGGTAGCTGCCCTCCAGACCGTCAGCCACGACACCTCGCTGACGGCCACCCTCCGGCTCCTGGATGGACGACGGGTCACGGCCCTGGACCTGCAGTGGATCTATTACGAAGCCGCCGCCAAGCTCGCCCAGGACACCGGAGTGGGCGATGCCGTGGACGGAGACGGCCATACCCACGCCCTCCTGGAACGCTGGGCGGCAACACTGACCGATCTCGACAGCAACCGAACCGCCGCTGCCTCGTCCGTGGAGTGGCTGGCCAAGCTTTCCCTGCTGGACGGATACCGGCAGCGGGACGGACTGGAGTGGAACGACGCCCGGCTGGGGCTTGTGGACCTGCAGTGGGCCGACGTCCGGCCGGAAAAGGGGCTGTACCACCGGATGCTCGCCCGGGGCCGCATGGACAGGATCGTCGACGACGAAACGATCGCCCGTGCGGTCACGGAACCGCCGTCGGACACGCGCGCCTATTTCCGGGGGCGCTGCGTCAGCAACTTCAGCAAAGACGTTGTCGGCGCCAGCTGGGACTCGGTAATCTTCGATGTCCCCGGCCACGGACGCCTCCAGCGAGTGCCTACCCGCGAGCCGTTGAGGGGCACGGAAGCCCTCACCGGAGGCCTGTTCGCGAGGCACAGGGACGCCGGATCGTTCCTGGCCGAATTGCTGGGACAAACTCCGCCTCCGCCACCGGCATAAAGCACCCCACCACGGCTTAAGGCGTGGCAATATGGGCTTACAGGATGTCCCCTCTCATCGGGGACGGATAGAAGGAGAAGGAAATGGCAGGCCAGGAGCAGCAGCAGCCGCAGTCACGCGATGACGAATTCGAAGACGACGCCCCCGCCACGCCGCCCGCATCCGGGGACGCCCAGGCATCGGCAGCCACCCAGGGTGTGGACGATCTTCTTGACGAAATCGACGGCGTACTCGAATCCAACGCCGAAGAATTCGTCCGGGCCTTCGTCCAAAAAGGCGGCCAATAGGGCCCAGGCTGCCACCGCCTGAACCGAAGGGACGGCAGCCCGGACGGCCGAAGAGACGTTGACCCACCACGTTGAAGGAGTGCATCAGTGCAGGACACCACAGCCAACCAGGTAGCTGCCAACGCGACGTCATCATTCACTGAACACCTCCAACGCAACAGGCCCGGCTTACTTCCCTTCAACCAGCCGCTGCCTGCAGCTTCCGCCGGTTCACAGCCGCTGCAGGTGCCGCACGCCACCACCATCGTCTCGCTGACGTACGGCGGCGGTGTCCTCATGGCCGGCGACCGGCGCGCCACAATGGGGAACGTCATCGCGAGCAGGCACATTGAAAAAGTCTTCCCGGCCGACCGGTACTCGGTGCTGGGAATTGCGGGCACCGCAGGCATCGCGATCGACCTGACGCGGTTGTTCCAGGTGGAACTGGAACACTACGAAAAGATCGAAGGAACGCTGCTGAGCCTCGAGGGCAAGGCCAACCGGCTCGGCGCAATGATCCGCGGAAACCTGCCGATGGCCATGCAGGGCCTGGCCGTGGTGCCGCTCTTCGCCGGCTTCGACCTGCCGGCGGGCATCGGCCGCCTGTTTTCCTACGACGTCACCGGCGGACGATATGAGGAGCAGGAACACCATGCCGTGGGTTCCGGTTCCATGTTTGCCCGGGGAGCCCTGAAGAAACTCTGGCGGCCGGGACTTACCGAGGACGAAGCGGTCGCTGTCGCCGTGGAAGCCCTCTACGACGCCGCGGATGACGACTCGGCAACTGGCGGGCCGGACCCCGTCCGGCAATTGTGGCCGGTTGTCTACACCGTGGGCCGGACAGGCGCCAGGCGCATCCCCGAGCATGATCTGGCTGCCGTAGCGGGCGCCATCATCGAGGCCAGAACTGCCGCACGGCGGGAGGCCTGATATGACTCAACAGTTTTATGTTTCGCCCGAACAACTGATGAAGGACCGTGCGGATTTCGCACGGAAGGGAATTGCCCGGGGCCGCTCCGTCGTGGTGATCAGCTGTGAAGAGGGGATTGCCCTCGTCGCGGAGAATCCGTCGCCGTCGCTGCACAAAATCGGCGAGATCTACGACAAAATCGCTTTCGCCGCCGTCGGCAAGTACAACGAGTTCGAGAGCCTGCGCCAGGCGGGTGTCCGGTACGCGGATGTCCGCGGCTACTCCTATGACCGGGAAGACGTCACCGCCAGGGGACTGGCCAGCGTCTATGCGCAAAGCCTCGGCGCCGTGTTTACGGCCGAACAGAAGCCGTTCGAAGTTGAGCTTGCTGTTGCGGAAGTCGGGGGCAGTGCGGCGGACGACCACCTGTACCGGCTGACGTTCGACGGGTCAATCGCTGACGAAAAGCGCTTTATCGTGATGGGCGGCCAGGCCGACAAAGTCGCCGAGACCGTCGAGGGCGGATGGCAGCGGGAACTGAACTTCGCCGGTGCCATCAGGCTCGCTATGAAGGGGCTCGTCACGGACAAGGAGGCCGGCGAATTGCCGGCGTCAGCATTGGAAGTGGCGGTACTGGACCGCGCCTCAGAGAGCACCCGGGGATCCCGGCGGGCTTTCCGGCGCCTCGGCGACGACGAAATCGCCGCCCTGTTGTCTGAGGAGAACTGAAATGGACAAGCGAATTTTCGGCATTGAAACCGAGTTCGGGATCTCATACTCGAGCCCCGACTCGCGTCCGCTCGCACCTGAGGAGGTGGCACGCTACCTCTTCCGCAAGGTGGTCAGTTGGGGACGTTCATCCAATGTCTTCTTGACCAACGGTTCCCGGCTGTACCTCGATGTGGGGTCCCACCCCGAGTATGCAACCGCCGAATGTGATGACCTGGCGCAGTTGATCGCCCATGACCGCGCAGGCGAATTGATCCTGGACGACCTCGTGGACGAGGCACAGGAACGACTTGCCGCCGAAGGTTTCAACGGCACGGTCTACCTGTTCAAGAACAACACTGACTCCGCAGGCAATTCCTACGGCAGCCATGAGAACTACCTCATACCCCGCCGCGGGGAATTCTCGAGGCTGGCGGAGATCCTGATTCCCTTCCTGGTGACGCGCCAGCTCATCGCCGGGGCCGGAAAGATCCTGAAGACCCCGCACGGCGCCACCTTCGCCTTTTCACAGCGCGCGGACCACATCTGGGAAGGCGTTTCTTCGGCCACCACCCGGTCGCGGCCCATCATCAACACCCGGGACGAGCCCCACGCAGACGCGGAATTCTACCGCCGCCTGCACGTGATCGTGGGTGACTCCAACATGTCCGAAACCACGGCCCTGATGAAAGTCGGCACCGTGGACCTGATCCTTCGGATGATCGAGGCTGGCGTGATCATGCGGGACATGCGGATGGAGAATCCGATCCGCAGCATCCGTGAGATCTCCCACGATCTCAGTGGCAGGGCGCTCATCCGCCTTGCCAACGGACGGCAGTTGACGGCGCTGGAGATCCAGCGCGAGTACCTGAACAAAGTCACGTCCTTCGTCGCTGAAAACGGCGCACACAACCAGCACGTGCCCCTCATCCTGGACCTTTGGGAACGGACGCTCACTGCCATTGAGAGCGGGGACACCAGCACGATCGACACCGAGATCGACTGGGCCATCAAGAAGAAGCTGATGGACAGCTACCGTAACCGGCACGGACTCGGGCTGGACGCTCCGAGGATCGCCCAGCTGGACCTCACCTACCACGACATTTCGCGCACGCGCGGCCTCTACTACCTGCTGCAGTCCAGGGGAGCCGTCCGCCGGGTGGTGGATGACACAGCCGTCAAGGACGCCGTCGATGCGCCGCCGCAGACCACCCGTGCCAAGCTCCGCGGCGACTTTGTCCGCCGTGCCCAGGAACTGGGCCGCGACTACACGGTTGACTGGGTGCATCTGAAGCTGAACGACCGGGCCCACCAGACCATCCTGTGCAAGGATCCGTTCCGCAACGTGGACGAACGCGTGGACGCCCTGCTGGACTCTATGGGCTGATACCCAGCTTCAGGGGCTATTCTGGATGGGGCCGTTTATCCGGCCCCGACTGCGTTGCCGCGCGCACCACTCGCGGCATCGCATCCATCTTGCCCCGACGAAAGTTCTTACGTGCGCCGACTACTAGCAATTCTCATTCCCGGACTGCTGCTTATCACCGCCTGCGGCGGATCGCCTGCAGCCCCGGAGCCCACCAGCCAGTCTGCTGGCGAGACCGCCAAGCTCGACTCCCTGAAGCTTACGGATAACGGGGACAAGAAGGCACCCGGCGTCGAATTCGACAAGCCTCTGGACGTGAAGGAACCCACCGTCAAGGTGGTCACCGAGGGTGACGGAGAGCGCCTGAAGGCCAACCAGATCGCCGACATCTCGATTCTCGCCGTCAGCGGCAAGGACGGCAGCACCCTTGAGGACACCTTCGCCAAGGACCCCGAGCCGCTTGAGCTGAACGACGCCCTCAAGACCGGCAACGCCGTGATCTACAACGCGTTTGTGGGCGCCAAAATAGGCTCGCAGCTTGCCCTCGCCGTGCCGGGCCAGGCCGCCGCGGAAGGCGCCGAGGCCGGCCCCACGCAGCTGCTTGTTGTGAAGGTGCTCTCCGCCAAGGACGCCCCTAAGGTGCTGGACAAGCCGGAGGGTGAGACGGTCACGCCGCCTGCCGGACTCCCGACCGTCAAGGAAAACGACAAAGGAATCCCGGAGATCTCTGTTGACGGTGTGAAGGCACCCACTGAGCTGGTGTCCCAGGATCTCATCAAGGGGACCGGCCCGGCGGTCAAGGAAACCGATACCCTGACCGTCAACTACGTGGGTGTCACCCTGAACGGGGGCACGAAGTTCGATTCCAGCTTTGACCGCGGCGAAAAGGCCAGCTTCCCGCTGACCGGCGTCATCAAGGGCTGGACGCAGGGCCTGGCCGGCAAGAACGTAGGCTCCCGGGTCCTCCTCGTGATTCCGAAGGACCTTGCTTACGGTGATGCCGGACAGGGCGAAGCCAAGGGCGACCTCGTGTTCGTCGTCGATATCCTCGGCGTCAAATAAGCCACTCAACCTCCAAGCCAACCCAAACTAAGAAGGAGCAAGCATGTCATTTGGACAACGCAATTTCGACCGCCAGAAGCCGGAAATTGACTTCCCCGAGGGGGATGTCCCCACCGAACTGGTGATCACCGATCTCATCGAGGGCGACGGAGCCGAGGCCAAGCCGGGCGACACCGTCTCCACCCACTATGTCGGAGTCGCCTGGTCCACTGGCGAAGAATTCGACGCGTCTTGGGGCCGCGGTGCACCGCTGGACTTCCGCGTTGGCGTTGGCCAGGTCATCCAGGGCTGGGACCAGGGCCTGCTGGGCATGAAGGTCGGCGGCCGCCGCCGCCTGGAGATCCCCTCCGAGCTCGCCTACGGTTCCCGCGGCGCCGGCGGAGCGATCGGACCCAACGAAGCACTGATCTTCGTGGTGGACCTCGTCGGAGTCCGCTAAACGGACGACGGTCCGGCGCCAGCCGGACACGCCTGAGGAAGCGCGGTAACAATCGGAAGGAAATTTCCGTTTGTTGCCGCGCTTTCGGGGTTAAGGCGCAACGGCTTTAGTAACGTAGCCAAGGTGTCCGCCTCACGTACAGAACGCCTCCTAAACCTGCTCATCGCGCTCCTCAACACCCGCTACGGCCTGCGACGCAGTGAACTGCGCGACAAGGTGTACCACGACACGAGCAGCAGCGAGGTTGCCTTCGGCCGCATGTTCGAGCGGGACAAGAGCGACCTCCGCCAGTTCGGCTTCGACGTCGAAACAGTGATGGACCAGGGCTGGGGCTCGGATGATCCTGCCACAACGCGCTACCGCATCGGCAAGGAGTCCAACCGGCTCCCCGACGTCAGCCTCACCTCCGCCGAATGCACGGTGCTCATCCTGGCGGCGCAGCTCTGGGAGCAGGCCGCACTCGGATCGGCAGCGCAGGACGCCATGCGCAAGCTGCAGGCGGCCGGCGGCCTCACGGAGGCCGAACTGCCGGCCGGCGTTCAGCCGCGGATCAAGCCCGCCGGCCAGGCCTTTGAGGACCTCATCAGGGCGATGCACGCCCAGCATCCCGTCAGCTTCACCTACCTGGCCGGCAGCACGGGCCGTGAAGAAGCCCGGACCGTTGAGCCCTGGGGCCTGGGCAGCCGCTTCGGGCAGTGGTACCTGGTGGGCTTCGACCGGGCCCGTAAAGCGAAGCGTTTCTTCCGCCTGTCCCGCTTTACGTCCGCCGTAGCCGTCCAGGAGAAAGACGACTACTCGCGTCCGCAAGGCTTCAACGTCCGGCTGGAGCTGGACTCCCTCCCCGAGCTGCCGGTGCAGTCCTCGGTGGTGGACGTGGCGGAAGGCAGGGTGCTTGGCCTGCGCAAGCGCGCCACCGAAGCCCCCGCAGACATCCCGCTGGACGCGCCGCTGGAGACGTCCGACGCCGGGTGGGACCGGCTCAGCGTCCCCTTCAGGGATGCTGAGGTGCTGGGTGAGGAACTCGCCTCCTACGGGCCCAACGTGGTGGTCCGCGCGCCGGCCGAACTGGTATCGGCAGTCCGGAGGCGGCTGAAAGCTGCAGCGGACTTCGTAGCGTCGCCGGCGCCCGCGATCGCCTTTTCGGAAGCTGCCCCGGCGAAGCGCCCGCGTAAGCGAACGTCCGAGGACCAGCTCAAGCGGATGCTTCAGCTGGTGCCGTTCCTGGTCCACAACCAGGGCCTGCATATCACCGAGGTTGCTTCCAGTTTCGGCGTGACCCGGAAGGAACTGGAAGACGACCTGCGGATCCTGATCTGCTCCGGCCTGCCCGAGGGGTACCCGGATGACCTCCTGGACATCCAGTGGGAAGACGACCACGTCTTCATCACCCAGGACCTTGACCTCAACCGTCCGGTCCGCTTCACGGTGGACGAGGCCTGCGCTCTCCTGACGGGCCTGGAGACCCTCAACGGCCTGCCCGAGCTCGCAGAGGGGAGCGCCCTGGAGTCCGTCACGGTGAAACTGATGGCGGCGGCGGGCGAGGAGGGCCTGAAGGCAGCGTCCATCGCCGGACCCCAGGTGGGCCCGGCTAATTCCGCATACCTTTCGACGATCCGGCAGGCCATCGCGGACGGCCTGCAGTTGCACCTCGCCTACTTCTCCGCGCAACGCGACGCCATGTCCGAACGGGACGTCGACCCGCTGCGGCTCTATTCACTGGACAACACCTGGTATTTCGAGGCCTACTGCCACAGCGCACAGGGGCTCCGGAACTTCCGCCTGGACCGCATCGAGAGCCTGGAACCGAACGGCCGGCCCGTGACCGAAGCTGCAAAGCCCGCCGAGGGTTTCCCGGTGAAACTCTTCACCCCGAACGACGACGACACTCTGGTCACCGTGGAACTGGCGCCGCAGGCCATCGGGCTCGCCGACGACTACTACTCGGAGCGGACGGCTCCGCTTCCCAACGGCGGTCTCCTTGCCGAAATCAGGTTCGGCAGCACCGGGTGGCTACCGACGTTCGTTGCCCAGCATGGCGGAGCCGTCCGTATCCTTGCGCCCGCCAGCCTGGCTGAGGCTGCCAGTGACTGGATCGGCGCGGCCCTGGCCCGCTACGGCGGCTAGACTACTCAGCATGCCTTGGTGGTCTTGGATCCTGATCTGGATAGCGCTCGTAGCCGTTTCCCTACTCTTTTATGTGCTGTTGGGAATAAGGCTGTTCAGGCAGTTCATGGCCACGGCCAGGGACCTGGGTGCTGCCGGTGAACGGTTCGGCGCACCGCTCGCCAACCTCACCGACCCAGCACCGTTGCTGGGCCAGACGCCCGACGGGGAGCACGGCCCGGAACGGCACCCATTGGCCGGTTCAGCGGTTTTTGCCTCGCCGATGCAGATGAGACATGATTACCTCACGTCCAAATCCTCCCGCAGGGATGAACGCCGCCGCCGGCGGGTTCAGCGCAAAGCGGACCGTGGCCAGCCCCAGGCGCTGCGCGACATCGATTTCGGTTAGACGTAGGATGTATTTCGAGGAAAGGACTTCCAGTGGGACGACTCTTTGATGGCCCTTGGCCCATCGTCATTATTATCATCGTGGCTCTGCTTCTTTTTGCTGCCCCCAAGCTTCCGGCCATGGCCCGCAGCCTCGGCCAGTCAATGCGGATCATTAAATCCGAGGTCAAGGAAATGAAGAACGACGGCAAGCCCGAGGCCAAAGACGGCACGGACCCGGTTGAAGGCAAAATCGTCAACCACCCGCAGTCCCGGCCGCAAAACGGTGACACCGGCAGCGGCACTGGCAGCGCCGACGGCACCGACGTTCCGCCGTCGAACCGCGTTTGACCTGAAGTGGCACTGACGAAGGGCCGTAAATCCAACCCCGAGGGCCGGATGGCCCTGATGGACCACCTTAAGGAGCTCAAGAACCGGCTCATTAAGTCGGCCATCGGACTTGTCATCGGCGGCATCGGGGGCTGGATCCTCTACGACCCGGTTTTGAGCGCCCTGAAGGAACCCGTCGATCGGATCGCCGAGACAACCGGCGGCACCTCTTCGGTGAACTTCTCAAGCATTGCATCGCCGTTTGACTTCAAACTGCAGCTTTCGCTGCTGATCGGCGCGGTCATCTCGAGCCCCATCTGGATCTACCAGCTGTGGGCCTTCATTACCCCCGGCCTTACCAAGAAGGAACGGCATTACACGCTCGGCTACATGGCCGCAGCCGTGCCGCTCTTCCTTGCCGGCGTCTGGGTTGGCTGGATGGTGACGCCGCAGGTGGTGCGCGCGCTGACCCAGTTCACCCCTGCCGGGTTCTCCAACCTCATCGATGCCCGCGACTATGTCGACTTCGTCACCCGCATGGTCCTGTTCCTTGGCCTCGCGTTCCTCGTCCCCGTCGTCCTGGTGGGCGTCAATATGGCCGGCATTATCAGGGGCGAGACCATCCTGAAAGCATGGCGCATCACGGTCTTCCTGGTCTTCGTGCTTGCCGCCGTCGCGGCACCGGGAGCGGACGCACTGTCCATGTTCCTGCTCGCAGGCCCGCTGCTTGCATTGTTTTTCGCCGCCATCGGACTCTGTATCTTCAACGACCGGCGCCGGGACCGTAAGGCTGCGAAGATCGCCGCCGAAACTGACGCGACGGCAGACATCGCGACGCCCGGGTCGGAACTGGGGAAACTGTAGCCCCTCGCCCACTAGGCTGGAAGTATGTCCTCCACAACCGGGCCACAGTCGCCATCCGAACTCTATCGGGCCAGTGCCGAACGGACCGCAGAAGCCAACACCTACCTCGGCGCATTCGTCCGGACGCTGGATTTCGAACTCGACGATTTCCAGCGCCAGGCCTGCAAATCCCTGCAACAGGGCAGGGGAGTGCTGGTCGCGGCCCCCACCGGTGCCGGCAAGACCATCGTGGGGGAGTTCGCCATCTATCTGGCACTCCAGCGCGGGCTCAAAGCCTTCTACACCACCCCGATCAAAGCGCTGAGCAACCAGAAGTACTCGGAGCTGGCGGACAAGTACGGCCCGGAAAACGTAGGACTCCTGACAGGCGATACCAGCCTCAATGGCGACGCCCCGGTGGTTGTGATGACAACCGAAGTCCTGCGGAACATGCTCTACGCGGATTCAGACACCCTGGACGACCTCGGCTTCGTGGTCATGGACGAGGTCCACTACCTCGCTGACCGGTTCCGCGGCGCCGTCTGGGAAGAAGTCATCATCCACCTGCCGAGCGAAGTCCAGGTGGCTTCGCTGAGCGCCACAGTTTCCAATGCCGAGGAATTCGGCGCCTGGCTTGACACTGTCCGCGGACACACCGACGTGATCGTTACCGAGCACCGGCCGGTGCCGCTCTGGCAGCACGTCATGGTGGGACGGGAGATCGTGGACCTCTTCGCGGGCGAAACGACATTCGATGAGATTGCCCCCGAAGGGGAAGCGAACCCCGGCGCAACGGCCATGACGGCCAACGTAGCCCTCGAACGGGGGTTTGAAGTGAACCCCGACCTGCTGGCCATGGCACGCACCGAGAGCCAGATGAATTCACGGGCCCGCTTCGGCCATGGCGGACGCAGCCAGCGTCGCCAGCAGAACCAGCGCGGCGACAACCGCTCCCAGGCAGCCCAGCAGAGTGCCGTCCGCAAGGCCAGCCGCCCCCAGGTCATCGCCAGCCTGGACCGGCAGGACCTGCTGCCCTCCATTACCTTCATCTTCTCCCGCGCCGGCTGCGATGCTGCAGTGGCCCAGTGCGTCGCAGCCGGCTTGTGGCTGACTACCGAGCGGGAACAACAGATCATAGCCAGCCGCGTTGACGAAGCGGCACAGGACATCCCCTCTGACGATCTGGACGTACTCGGATTCTGGAGTTGGCGCGACGGCCTCCTGCGGGGTCTGGCAGCCCACCATGCAGGGATGCTCCCGACGTTCAAGGAAGTCGTGGAGAAGCTCTTCGTCGAAGGCCTGGTCAAGGCGGTCTTCGCCACCGAAACCCTGGCGCTGGGCGTCAACATGCCGGCACGTTCCGTGGTCCTCGAAAAGCTGGACAAATTCAACGGCGAAGCCCACGTTGGCATCACCGCCGGCGAGTACACCCAGCTCACCGGCCGCGCCGGACGCCGCGGCATCGATGTCGAGGGCCACGCCGTGGTGCTCTGGCAGCCCGGGACGGACCCCACAGCAGTGGCAGGCCTCGCGTCCCGCCGCACCTACCCGCTGAACTCGAGCTTTCGCCCCACGTACAACATGAGCATCAACCTCCTGGCGCAGTTCGGCAGGCCGCGTGCCCGGGAAATCCTGGAGTCCTCCTTCGCCCAGTTCCAGGCGGACCGTTCCGTGGTGGGCCTGGCCAAGCAGGTCCGGAGCAGGGAGGAGTCCCTGGCCGGCTTCCAAAAATCCATGACATGCCATCTCGGTGATTTCACCGAGTACTCCCGGCTTCGGCGGGAACTTTCGGACACGGAAAACGCCGCCTCCCGCAGCACTTCGAAGGCCCGCAAGTCCATTACCGAGGACTCCCTGAGCAGGCTACTCCCCGGCGACGTGGTGGACGTGCCGACAGGCAGGGCGCCCGGTCTGGCTGTGGTGCTCGGCTCAGACCACAACTCCCGCGAGCCGCGTCCCGCGGTGCTGACGCTGGACAACCAGTTGCGCAGGATAGGCATCCAGGACCTTGAAGGGCCCATCACCCCGGTGACCCGGGTCCGCATCCCCAAGTCGTTCAACGCGAAGGTCCCCAAGTCGCGCAAAGACCTGGCGGCTTCGGTCCGCAACGCCATCCGGGAAAACCGTCCCCCGGCGCCCGGAAACACCCGCAACACTGATTTCGGCAGGGCGGCTGCCCTGCCGGACCAGGAGAAGCGGATTACCGAACTGCGGCTGGCGCTCCGGTCCCATCCGTGCCACGGCTGCAGTGAACGCGAGGATCACGCACGCTGGTCGGAGCGCTGGTTGAAACTCCGCCGCGAAACGGACGGACTGGCCCGCGAAATCCAGGGCCGGACAAACACCATCGCCAAGACGTTCGACCGGGTCTGCGACCTTCTCTCCAGCTATGGCTACCTCGAAACGTCCGATTCGGGAAGGGTGACCATCAACGCCGACGGCCAGAAGCTGCGCCGTATCTACGGCGAAAAGGACCTCCTCATTTCCCAGTCCCTCCGGCAGGGTGCGTTCAGCGACCTTGACGCCACCGAAGTGGCGGCACTCGCGAGCGTGCTGGTTTTCCAGGCCAAGCGGGAGGAACGCGGGCTGCGGCCCAGGATGCCCAGCGTGTCGCTGGAGACCGCCGTTGACATCGTCGTTCGGGAATGGTCTGTGCTGGAAGATGCCGAGGAAGAGAACAAGCTTCCGTTGACCGGTGAGCCGGAGCTGGGGCTCGTGTGGCCCATCTTCAAGTGGGCCAAGGGCAGGCACCTCCAGGAGGTCCTCAGCGGCACGGACCTGGCAGCCGGCGACTTTGTCCGGTGGGTCAAGCAGGTCATCGACCTCCTGGACCAGCTGGCGAAGATCCCCGGCCTGGATCCGAGGCTCTCACGGCTCTGTTCGGAGGCCATCATCCTGGTGCGCCGCGGAGTGGTTGCCTACTCCACGGTGGTGTGACCCCAACGGTCCCGCCCGCACATTTCCACTACCTTCAAGGCTGCTTAGGAGCACCACACAACATGACTGACGCACGGGCGGACCAGCCGGCCGGAGAACGCAAAGTTACGCTTTACCGCAATGGTTCCGTCTACACCGCTGCCGACCCCTTTGCCACCGCACTGCTGGTGGACGGTGACACCGTGGCATGGGTCGGTTCAGAGCAGGCAGCAACATCCATCGCCGATTCGACCATGGACATCGTCGACCTTCATGGCGCACTCCTGGCCCCCGGCTTTGTTGACTCACATGTTCACCTGACCGAAACGGGCATTGCCCTGGACTCGCTGAAACTCGGCGCAGTGCGCTCGGCCGCCGAACTCCTGGATGCCGTGGCTGCCTCCGTTGCGGGGTCGTCAGCCGATGCCGGTGCCACCGTCCTGGGCCATGGCTGGGACGAGAGCAACTGGTCCGACCCGGCACTGCCCAGCCGCGAGGAACTGGAACGTGCGGCAGGGGGCCGGCGCGTGTATCTCTCCCGCGTCGACGCCCATTCCGCGCTGGTGTCATCATCCCTGGCCGAAGCAGCCGGCCTGGCCGGGTTGGACGGCTACTCGGCCGGCAGCCAGGTGAAACGCCAGGCCCACACGTCGGCCAGGCTTGCCGCGCGGCAACTGCCGGACGAGGCCCTGCGAAGCTACCAGTCGCGCGCCTTGGCCGACGCCGCCGCAAACGGCTATGTGGCAGTGGCGGAAATGGCCGCGCCGCATATCGGCAGCCCTGCAGACCTGCGGATTGCCGCCGGTTGGAACGGCCCGGATGCACTCGGGAAGCCGATGCCCGAGGTCCTGCCGTACTGGGGCCAGCTGGCCGGGTCCGAGGAAGATGCCCGCGCTATCCTGGCAGGCCTCGGAGCAGGCGTGCGCGGACTCGCCGGTGACCTGAACGTTGACGGTTCCATTGGGTCCCGCACTGCCGCACTGAGGGACGACTACAGCGATGCCCCGGGAGAGCGCGGCAGCCTCTACCTGTCGGTGGACCAGGCAGCCGCCCACCTGGCCGCCTGTTCCATGCTGGGCATCCAGGGGGGCTTCCACGTCATCGGAGACGCAGGACTCGACGCGGCCCTGGACGCACTGGACCGGGCGGCCGCGGAAGTGGGGGAGCAGCGGGTCAGGGCCGCCGGCCACCGGTTCGAACATGTGGAAATGGCCGATGCCGAAGCAATCGGCCGGCTGGCCAAATACTCCGTGACAGTCAGTGTGCAGCCGGGATTCGACGCGGCGTGGGGCGGGGCCGGGCGCCTTTATCAGGAACGGCTGGGGCACCGGGAGCGCGGGATGAATGCTTTCGCATCGTTCTATGCCGCAGGGGTTCCCATCAGCTTTGGCAGCGACAGTCCTGTCACTCCGCTCAACCCTTGGGCAAGCGTCCGCGCCTGCCTTGAGCACAGCAACCCGGACCAGCGGATCTCAGCGAGGGCGGCGTTCCTTGGCCATACCAGGGCCGGCTGGCGGGCAGCCAAGTACCGCAACCCGATGGCCGGCCAGCTGGTTCCGGGCGCACCGGCCAGTTTCGCGGTCTGGGAAGTGGAGGAACTCATGGTGCAGGTCGCCGACGGCCGGGTTCAGTCCTGGAGTACGGACCCCCGGGCGCGCACACCCTTGCTGCCGGCGCTGGACACCGGCCGCGATCCTGTGTGCCTGCAGACCGTCCGGGACGGAAAAGAGTTGTTCACAAACGGCTCCCTGCGGTCATAGGCCGGAAAGCTTACCGGCGCGCCGTATGCTCCTGACCTGCAGTTATGCCTAAAACTGCAGGTCAAACCCGGGTTGACACTGCCGGGGCTGTCCGTAGCATTGAGTCGCAACGGACGGAACCAACAGTCAAGGGGTCTCCGTCTGGCCGCGTGACTCGCCAGCAGGTGCCCAGCCCGGACCTGCCGTCGGGCCAGACCGTGGCAGTCCCGGGGGCAGGTCCACTTTGCAGCAGAAAACAGTTCCGCCGAGGCACATCGTATCCGGATGCAACTGGCCCGAGGCATGTGGACCTGCCCGCGGCCCGCCCGCGTGACGCGCCCCGCCAGCGCAAACTCCCTATAATGGTGACTTGCGCCTTAAAGCCCTCACTTCTGTTCGGCTTCGTGGCGCGTGACCGCTCCCATCAAGGAAAGGGCCTCGCTGTGCGTGTCCTCACCATCATCCCGACCTATAACGAGCTGGAATCGTTGCCCAAGACACTCGCACGTCTGCGTGCAGCCGTCCCGGCTTCCGATGTGCTGGTGGTGGACGACAACAGCCCGGACGGCACCGGACAGCTTGCGGACGGCATCGCCGCGGAGGACAGCCAGGTCCACGTTCTGCACCGCGAAGGCAAGGCCGGCCTGGGAGCCGCCTACATCGCCGGCTTCAAGTGGGGGCTGGAAGCCGGGTACGACATCCTGGTGGAAATGGACGCCGACGGATCCCACCAGCCCGAGCAGCTGCAGCAGCTCCTGGACGCCGTGGAAGAAGGCGCAGACCTAGCCATGGGCTCCCGCTGGGTGCCGGGCGGCAGCGTGGTCAACTGGCCGCTGTACCGCCAGGGCATCTCACGGATCGGCAGCACGTACGCCCGCCTTATGCTGGGCATCAAAATCAAGGACGTCACAGGCGGCTACCGCGCCTTCCGGCGGACGACGCTTGAGAAGCTCAACCTGGACCAGGTGGACTCCGTGGGCTACGGATTCCAGGTGGACCTCGCCTGGCGGGTGGCCAAAATGGGCCTGAAGATCGTGGAACGACCCATCACGTTCGTGGAGCGGGAACTCGGAGCTTCCAAGATGAGCGGCAACATCGTGGTGGAAGCCATGATCAACGTCACCAAGTGGGGACTCACCGCCCGCTGGCGGAAGCTCACAGGCCGCGGTTCGGCCACGTCCTAGCCGGCCCGTGCTGAACGTCCGGCACTAGCCGGACACAAGAAACACTAGCCGGACACAAGAAAAGGGCCGGGCCCGTAACCTCTCCAAGAGGTTACGGGCCCGGCCCTTGCGTTCTCGACTTCGCGGGGCGCCGGTTTAGGCCGAGCGCCGTTCGCCGCGGCGTTCGCGAAGGATGGTCAGACGGTCTTCGAGGATCTGCTCGAGCTCGGGCAGTGAACGGCGTTCCAGGAGCATGTCCCAGTGCGTGCGCACGGCCTTCTCGTTGCTGTTGACGGGGCGTTCGCCGTCAACGAGCAAGGCTTCCTTGCCGGTCTTCGAAACCCACACCGGAGGAATCTCGGCTTCGGAGGAGAAGGTAACGAAGACCTGCTCGCCGTCCTCGCAACGATACTCAACCCGCTGGCGCGGAGCCGGCTCAACACCGGACTCGGTCTCCATGCTCTGTGCGCCAAGACGCATGCCCCGGAGGCTGCGATCGCTCATGATTTCTCCCTTTGGTCGGTTCGCGGAGCCAGGCTCCGCGCTAGCCGGGGCAGCTCACGCCTCGGACTACTGTTTGCACTGCCCTGCATCATTAGACACAACGCTTTGCCAAGCTTGATTGTTCCAGCAGGTCTGAACCGGCCGGACAAATATCCCATTATACGGGCTAACTTCCCGGCGCGTAAAGCCGGACGCTGCCGCAGGCGCAAGGAGGTGCCCGCAACGCGGACACCTCCCGCGGCCAATGCCGGACGTTGTTGCCTACAGAGGCTGCCGCGGGTCCGCGGGCTGCGTGCCCCCGTGATTGGCGGCGGTGCCGCCGCCAGTGCCGCCGTCGTCCGACTTGGTGTCACTGCCGCCGTCGAAGAGACCGCCGGTGCGGGGATCGGCATTGTTGCCTCCGAGGACATTGCCGATGCCCTTCAGGGCCTCCCCGACTTCGCTGGGGATGATCCAGAGCTTATTGGAGGAACCCTCGGCCAGCTTCGGCAGTGTCTGCAGGTACTGATACGCCAGGAGCTTGTTGTCCGGGTTGCCCTTGTGGATGGCGTCGAATACTTTCTGGATGGCCTGGGCTTCACCGTCGGCGCGGAGGATGGCAGCCTTGGCATCACCTTCGGCCTTCAGGATGGAAGACTGGCGCTGCCCTTCCGCCGTGAGGATGGCCGACTGCTTGGTGCCCTCAGCCGTGAGGATGGCTGCGCGGCGGTCGCGCTCGGCACGCATCTGCTTTTCCATCGAATCCTGGATGGAGTGGGGCGGATCAATGGCCTTCAGTTCCACACGGGAAACCCGGATGCCCCAGCGGCCGGTCGCTTCATCCAGGACGCCGCGAAGCTGGCCGTTGATCTGGTCGCGGGAGGTCAGGGCCTCCTCGAGGTTCAGGCCGCCAACAACATTTCGGAGCGTGGTGGTGGTCAGCTGTTCGACCGCCTGGATGTAGTTCGCAATCTCGTACGTGGCTGCCCTGGCGTCCGTGACCTGGAAATAGACCACCGTGTCAATGGAGACGACGAGGTTGTCCTCGGTGATAACCGGCTGCGGGGGGAATGACACAACCTGCTCGCGAAGGTCCAGGAGCGGCAGGAGCCTGTCCACGAAGGGAATCAGGATGGTGAGGCCCGGGAGCAGGGTCCGCTGGTACTTACCGAGCCGTTCCACGACGCCCGCGCGGGCCTGCGGGACGATCCGCACCGACCGGACCAGCACTATTATTACGAACGCAACGAGAACCAGCAGCACGATTGCGACTGCGATATCCATACATCACCTATTCCCCAGTTATGTGCCTTGCTATTTTCGCGGCGGTGGTCCGCCGCGTGCCCGGCGCCGGTGGCGGCGGCCGGAAAAATGTCCTTGCGTGCTGGCGCTGCCGGTCCTACTGGACGGCCGTCTCCGGCTGTGGCGCCACCACCGCGGTGGCTCCTTCGATGGCCGAAACCACTACTCGCTGCCCGGCGTTCAGGACGCCGTTCTCCGAGCGTGCGCTCCAGACGTCCCCGCCGATCTTGACCAGCCCGGAGGAGGTGCTGACGGTCTCCATGACGAGGGCGGACTCGCCGATCAGGCGGTCGATGTTGGTCCGCTGCTCCGCAGGGCCTTTCTTCAGGTGCTTCAGCGCAACCGGACGGACGAAGACCACCATCAGCAGTGAGACTACGCAGAAGACCACGATCTGCAGCCAGAAGTCGGCACCGGCGAAATCAGCCAGCAGTCCGGCCAGCGCTCCGCCTCCCAGCATGATGAAGAAGAGGTCCAAGGTGAGCATCTCCACCACGGCAAACGCCAGGAAAACGGTGAGCCACAGTGCCCACCAGTTCTCGTTAAGCCATTCAAACATGCGTTCCCCCTCCGTCCCCGGGGCTGCGGACGCAGGCCCTCAGTAACTGTCCTTCCATCCTAGACCGAAGCGGCGGGGCGCAGGAGGGGACCGTTTGGCACGTTCGGAAAGTAGTCAAGTCGTTATGCGGGCGGCTGCTCCAAGGGTTCAAACACGCTGATTCGGAACCGGGCCGAGACCTGCGTGAGGGGCGGCAGCGCCGCGATGATGGCGTCCAGGGCTGCGGGATCCAAGTGGTGGCCGGCGGGCCCCATCAGGGCCAGATTGCCGACGTCGGCCGGTTCAAGCCCCAGATCCAGGTCCAACTCCCGGGTGGAGCGCTGGGCGAAATGTCCCGCCAGGGAGGCGGCAAGCCGCTCCTCCTTGGCCGGCTCGATCCCGAGCATGCCGGTCTGTCCCGCTATTTCAGCAAGATGGCCTGACCGCGGGGTGACCACGATCAGCCGCCCGCCGGGGCGGAGCACGCGGGCGAATTCCGCGGCGTTCCTCGGCGCGAAAACCACCGTGACGACGTCAACAGCTGCGTCCGCGACCGGAAGCGGCTGCCAGACGTCGCTGACCAGGTTGACGGCGTCGGGATTCATCCGGGCCGCGCGCCGCAGCGCGAATTTGGAAATATCCAGGCCAATGGCGGACGCGGGGGCCACCGCCAGCAGCGCATTCAGGTAATGTCCGGTTCCCGTTCCGGCATCCAGCACCGCAGCGTCCGCCCCGCGAAGCGCCGCGGCGGCCAGTTCCGCGACCGCGTCGGCAAGCGGCCGGTAATGCCCGCTGGACAGGAAGTCGAAGCGGGCGGCCACCATAGCGGCGGTATCGGCTTCGAAGACAGTGCCCTTGCCCACCAGCAAGTTGAAGTAGCCCTGCCTGGCCGCGTCGAAACTGTGGCCCTCCGGGCAGGCCAGCCGGTCTCCGCGGAAGGTAAGGCTGTTCCGGCAGACGGGGCACAGGAGCAAACGGGCGGCGTCGGGAAGCATGCACCCAATCCTAGGGCCGCGGCGGGGGTCGCCGTCCCCGGCGCCCCACGGCCTGAAGCACCGCGACCGAGCGCGGCGTGAGTTATTTCACAGGTCATGCGGGAGCCGTTAGGCTCACAGGCGTGAAGCCTGAACATCTGCCCCTGCTGAAGTCCGTTTCCGCCCCCGCCGTCCACCCTGACGGCAGCCGGGCCGTGGTTTCGGTGGTCCGCCCCGATTTCGACGCCGACACCTACGTGGGCCAGCTCTGGACCGTGCCGCTGGATCCGGAGAAGCTGCCCCGCCGGCTGACCCGCGGTTTCCGCGACACTGCCCCGGCTTTTTCGCCGGACGGGCTGGTGCTGGCGTTCCTGCGCGCGACGGCAGGCGGGAGGCCGCAGCTTCACGTCGTGGAGGCGGCCGGCGGCGAACCGCAGGTCCTGACCAACGCCAAGCTCGGCGTCTCATCCTTTGCGTGGTCTCCCGATTCGCGCAGCATTGTCTTCGGCGCCAGAACGCCCGACGACGGCCGGTACGGCACGCTGGACGGCGTATCCGCCGGTGCTGAGGACGCAAGGCTGATCACGGACTACAAATACCGGATGAACGGTGTCGGGTATACGGCGGACAAGCCCCTCCAGCTCTTCATCGTGGAGGTCCCCGAACTGGACGACGAACCGCGCGTGGCGCCGGTTGGCCGGGCGCTGAAGGCCCGCAAGCCCGCAGCGAAAGATC
Source organism: Arthrobacter sp. Leaf337 (assembly GCF_001423745.1). GTDB lineage: Bacteria > Actinomycetota > Actinomycetes > Actinomycetales > Micrococcaceae > Arthrobacter. The sequence goes on along the minus strand of NZ_LMPC01000029.1, from coordinate 9,590 downwards.
CGGCGGCGGGCCCCGGTCCGGCGGCAGACGCCGACGCCCGCGAAGCCGCAGCCCATGCGGCGGCGAGCGAACTGCTCCCGGCCGCGCGGCAACTGACCTTTGCCGCGGCAGACCACAGCGGTGAATCGTTCAGCGCGGACGGACAATCCGTGTACTTCGTTGCCGCCCTTCACGAAGGCAGTGACCGTGATCTGGAAGCCGGTGTGTACCGGGTGGCAGCCTCGGGCGGTGAGCCGGTATCCATCAAAGCCGCCAACAGCGGGCGCCAGACGGTCGGTGCCGCACGCCAGTCCAGGAACGGGAAGTGGCTATTCTACACCGCCCAGGAACTCGGCGAGTCCGGCCAGGACTTTGTGGCACGGAATACGGCCCTGTACGTGATGCCGGCGGAAGGCGGCGACGCCAGCGTCCTCAGCGACGTGGAAATGATGGACCTTGCCGGAGGCTCGGGGGGACTGGAGCTCCGCGGCCCTGATTCGGTACTGCTCCTGAACAACGCGCAGGGAACGGTTGAGTTGCTCGAGTTTGGAGCAACAGGCAACCACTCGCTGCTGGTCCACGGAGACCGGGTCGTCACAGGCGCTGCGTCCGCGGGCGGCTCACTGTTCGTCAGCCTCTGCGACGCCGCCACAGCGGGGGACGTCGCGGCGCTGGAGGGCGGCCAGCTGAGGCTGTTGACGGATTTTTCGGCCGAATTGCGGCTTCAGGCCGAGATTATTGAGCCCCGGGAACTGACCTTCGATGCGGCTGACGGCTACCCGGTCCACGGCTGGCTGGTGCTGCCGCCCGGAAAAGGTCCGCACCCCGTCCTGCTCAACATCCACGGCGGGCCTTTCTCGCAGTACACCGTGGCCCTGTTCGACGAAGCCCAGGTCTACGCCGCGGCCGGCTACGCGGTGCTCATGTGCAACCCCCGCGGCTCTGCCGGTTACGGCCAGGCCCACGGGCGTGCCATCAAGGAAAAGATGGGAACCGTGGACATGCTGGACGTCCTGTCCTTCCTCGACGGCGCGCTGGCAAAGTTCCAGGAGCTCGACGGCGGTTCGCTCGGGATCATGGGAGGTTCCTACGGGGGATACCTCACGGCGTGGACCATCAGCCAGGACCACCGTTTCAAAGCGGCCATCGTGGAGCGCGGATTCCTCGATCCGGTCAGTTTCGTCGGCTCCTCGGATATCGGCTGGTTCTTCGGCGGCGAATACACCGGAAGTTCAGCGGAACAGATGGCCGCCCAAAGCCCCATGGCCACCGTCCGCAACGTCCGCACGCCGTCGCTGGTCATCCACAGTGAAGAAGACCTCCGCTGCCCGGTGGAACAGGGCCAGCGATATTTCACGGCACTGAAGCAGCAGGGTGTGGACGCTGCGTTCCTTGTCTTCCCGGGCGAAAACCACGAGCTGTCCCGGTCCGGCACCCCGCACCACCGGAAGCAGCGCTTCGAGGAAATCCTGCGCTGGTGGTCCCGCTACCTGCCCACCCGGGCCAACCCCTAGTCCGCGGGTTCGTCCGGCAGGAAGCCCAGCTCCTGCCGGGCGAGGCCAATGTCCGGGTGGGCCCACCGCGCACCGTATTCCGCGTTGTTGCTGAGGGAGCGCAGCTCGGCTTTGTCGATGTAGAGCACTCCCTGCAGATGGTCCGTCTCGTGCTGGACGATACGCGCCTGCCAGCCGGAGAAATCCCGCTGCAGCGTGGTTCCGGTTGCGTCGGTAAAGTCGAGGCGCACTGACTCGTGCCGCGACACCACGGCCTGCAGGCCTTGGAGCGAAAGGCAACCTTCGTAGAAGGCCGCGGCGCCGGTCCCCACTGGGGAATAGCTCGGGTTGATGACCGCAAAGAACTCCAGCGGTGTCCGGTTTCTGACAGCGGCAATGTCGGCGTCGACGTCGTACTGGTCCTCGAGGACGGCGAGCTGCAGGGGAATGCCCAGCTGCGGGGCCGCCAGGCCGACCCCGGGCGCGTCATGCATCACCTCACGCATCAGCGCGATGAGCGCCGCGAGTTCGGCGCTGTTCAGCTGGCCGTCGTACGGTGCAGCGAGCTGCCGGAGCACCGGATGGCCGGCCTGCACAATGGGCGGAAGCACCCCGGCGGCGAGGATCTCCTGGACGGTTTCCCTGATCCGGGCGTTGCTGAACGGGGTGGGGTTCGCGACGTGAAGCATGGGAAAAGCCTAGTGCGCTGTGCAGGCCGCCGTGACGAACGCGTGGATCCGGCCCGTCAGGGCGGCACCGGCAGGAACCTTGAACACGCCGCGCCGTCCGCCGACATCAAGGCGCAGGGGCAGCAGGGTTCCCACCTTGTCTTCAGCGACGGCATGCGGATCGCAGCGGGCGGGGCGGAACCGGAGCCGGAACTCGCCGGGGCTCCCGCCGGCAGCAACCATGACTCCGCGCGGCCACGGACTGTTCGGGGCTTCGGCGAGAAGGGTGGTGCCCTCGATGCTTTCGATGGTCAGGGTGCGCGGTGTCCCGGCTTCGGCCGCGCGGGGCGTCACTTGAAGGCGTACGACGGCGGTCCGGCCGTCCGCCGCAACCTCCAGTTCCGGGGCGAGATCCATCCGGGCGATGCGCCCGGCGTCCTGCGCAAGGCAGAGTTCAGCGCGGTTCCGTGGCAGGACTCCGAAGGGGTCCGCTGCCGGCAAACGCACGTCGCTGGATATAGAGCCCTGGCGGAAGGACACCTCTACCTCCGCCGCCGCCGCGCCCGCCGAGGTATCTGCGTCGGCATCCGCCCCAGGGCTGCCGCAGGCTGGCGCCGGCAGCATGGCCGGCAGGCTTTTTGTCTGGCCCGGCGGCACTTCGGTGCCCTCCGGCATTGCCCGCCAGGATGTGCCCGCCGGGAACAGGGAACTGGACACCTCAGCACTGAAGACCGTTAGCGGCACGGACGAGGTGTTGCTGAGCTGGATCTCGATGATCTGCCTGCCGTAGTTGTCCCTGAACTGGTTGAGTTCCGCCGTCAACGGAGCGGCCACCGCCGCCTCCGTGCTGCAGCCCTGCAGCGCCGGAACTGCCACCGCAGCAGCGAGTACGACGGCGGCTGTTGCTGACCATCGTCGCTTCCCTTGCGCTGCGCCGTCCATGCCAGCAGTCTAAAGGCCCGTTGAATCCGGGCGCCTGGCCATGGGCTACCCTCGTTCCATGACCGAACAGACCCCGCTCAACTGTGTCCTTGGATTTGTCCGCGCCATTGAGGCCGGCGGCGGCGCCGCTGAAGTGGACAGCTTCCTGGCCGAGGACTTCACGCTGGCTGAAGCGCCGCACCTGCTCGCGCCGGAAGGGTCCACTCGCAGCCGTGCGCAGGTGCTGGCGGGGGCGGATCAGAGCCGCCAGGTGGTGTCCGGGCAGCGTTTCGACGTCCGGCGGACCACATGCGAAGGAGGCCGCGTGGTCCTGGAAGCGGACTGGTCGGCCACGCTGCTGATGGACCTGCGCTACTGGGACGCCGGCGATACGATCCGGGCCCGCACCACATCGGTCTTCGAGGTCCGCGACGGAAGAATCACCAGTCAGGACAGTTACGACTGCTACTTCGGCAGTGATTCAGAGGCGGACCCGGCAGGTGCGGAGTAGTCCGCTGCGGCGGTGAACTGCGCTAGTGCATGGTGAACCGGGCGGCCACGCGTGAATTGACCGCCGGCACGCCCGCCGCAGATCCGATCAGCCGGTTCCGGACTGTCCACCACGGATGCGCCAACGGCCTGCCCAGCGCCATGTTGATTTCTGCCTGCCGGGCAGCCTTAGCGGCCGCCCGCAGCCTGTGACCTTCAAACGACCGGAGATCCCGCTCCAGCCCGGTCCGCGCCAGCCGGCGGAGGATGACCGGCACCAGTTCAGCAGCATCCAGCCAGCCCAGGTTCATGCCCTGGCCGCCGATGGGGCTGATTTCGTGGGCGGCGTCACCGATGACCGTGATCCTCCCGTGGACCATGCGCTCCACCAGCCGGGTACGGGCGCCGAAGCTGCTCAGCATCGAATTGGTGCCAGCGTCGACCGCGATCCCGGTCCGCTCCTGCACGATCCGCGCCAGGCTGCCGGGAGTCGGCGCACCCGGAATAGCGCCAGCAGCGACCAGGGCGCCCGGCAATCTGGCCACCCAACGCCGCACTCCGCCCGGCAGCGGAAAGGACTCCACGATGCCGGCGGTTTCCAGGAAAAGGGCTGCGTCCGGGCCGAACGCCGTGTTGTCGGCGAAGTCTCCCATCAGGTACCTGTCGCCATACACCTTCAGCCGGGCGGGGGCGTCCAGCAACTGGCGGACAGTGGAGCGCACCCCGTCCGCGGCCACTGCCAGGGACGCATGAATCCTGGATTCCCCGCCGGCGGTGAGGACGTCCACCGCAACTGACGTCCCGTCGTCGTGAATTCGAGTCACGGTTGCGCCGCGGAGAAGCGCGCCGCAGTCCAGCTCCCGGACGCGCCGTTCCAGGGCGGCTTCCGTTCGCGCCTGCGGAACGGACAACACGAACGGGTAGCGCCGGGACACTGAGTCGAAGGACATTCCCGCCACTTCCACGCCGCCCCCGATGGCAACTCCGCGGCGGATCCGGACGCCCTCGGCTACCAGGCCGGACGCTACGCCGATGCAGTCGAGGGCTTCCAGCGACGGGGGTTGGATGCCGATGGCGCGGGAGTGGGCGTTGGGCTCCGCGCGCTGTTCCAGGATCCGGACCGACACTCCGTGCTGCAGCAGGAGGGCCGCCAGGAACATCCCCACCGGCCCGCCGCCCACCACGACGACGTCAATCACCGCGATTGGTCCGGTCCAGAGTGAGCAGGTTGCGGAAGGGGAAACGGGGCGCAACGGCCCAGCCCGGGGGAGCGGCAGCCTGGAGTTCCGCCGCCGTGTAGCTGCGGCGGATGGACGTCAGCCCGTCGTCCCTGATGAAGGATCCGGGAAACGGCCACGAAACGGCGTAGAACAGCGCGTACGCGGCGGGGCTGCGGCGAATGTCGTTGTGGAGGACGTGGCCGCGGGATAGCAGCGCCGATTCGGCAAGGAACTGCGGTAGTTCAACTGTGTCCAGGTGGTGCAGGACGTGATTGGACAGGACGACGTCGTAGCGCTGTCCCTCGGCTACCAGGCCGGCAGTTGACGCCTGCCGGAACGTCACGCCGTCGACGCGCCTGCGGCGCAGGGCGAACTCGAAGGCCCGGCGATCCGGATCAATGGCCGTGATCTCCACCCTCCGCCGGTCCCTGGCCGCCCACGCCGCCAACATTACGGGCACGTCCCCGCCGCCGCAGCCGATGTCCAGCAACGTCGTCACTTCTGTGGCTGAGAGAACGGGCCTGAGATGGGTCCGGTAGATTCCGCGCCACCCGGCAATGGCCCTGTTCACCACGGAAAACTGCGCGTACGTGCGGTCCAGCCGCGCCGGATCACAGCCGGGACGGTCCATTTCCTCAAGGGCGTGGACGTCCCGCTCGCGCAGCCATCCCGAGCCAGCCATCAAACGGGCTGCCATCAGAGGAGCGACGGCTCTGTCCGTGCTGCAGCAGGCAGTACTGAGGACTCCCCGGCTGCCTCGGGTGAAGATCCTGCGAGCGGTGCACGCACCTTGGTGAACATCGCCGTTTCCACCGTGAGCCCCGGCCCGAACGCCATCGAACAGATGCGTTCGTCGCCGTCCTGCGGCGGGAGTCCGGCGATGTGCTTGAGGACAAAAAGCACCGTGGCGCTGCTCATGTTGCCGAATTTGCGGAGGGTTTCCCGGGCAGGAACCAGCTGCTCGTCCGTGAGCTCAAGCCGGGACTGCACCTTGTCCAGGATGCTCCGCCCGCCGGGGTGGATGGCCCAGTGGGTGATGTCCCGGTAGGGGAGTCCCCGCAGGGATTCGTCGCGCGCAAGCAGCGGCTCCAGTGCGCCGATGATGTGGTCGTCAATGATGTGGGGGACGTAGTTGCCCAGCACCATCTCGAAGCCTTCGTCGCCGATGTTCCATGCCATGGATTCCTCGCCGACCGGAGTGAGCACAGTCTCGAAGTGGTCCAGCCGCAGCAGGGGGTTGCCGTCGGGGATGTCCCGGGCCGAGACGACCGCGGCAGCGGCGCCGTCCGCAAACAGGGCCGAGCCCATGATGGTGTCGGGGTCGTTGGAGGTGCGGACGTGGAGCGAACAGAGCTCGGCGCAGACCACCAGGACCACGGCGTCGGGGTCCGCCTCGCAGAAGGATTTGGCGGCACGCAAGGCCGGAAAAGCCGCGTAACAGCCCATGAAGCCAAGGTGGTAGCGCTGCACAGCCGGGTTAAGGCCCAGTGCGCGGACGATTTTGTAGTCAGGACCCGGGTTGAAGAAACCGGTGCACGAGACCGTGACCAGATGGGTGATATCAGCTGACTCGACGCCGGGACAGGCATCAAGCGCGGCTTTGGCAGCCTCCACGAAGAGTTTGGTGGCTTCGCGGCCGAAGATGTCGTTCCTGACCTTCGTACTGGGACTCAGTACCAGGCCGGTATCGGGGTCAAAAAATTGTGGATCGTCGGCACGGCTCTCTTTGGTCAGCTCCGTGACGGCAGTATGGCGGGTGTCGATGGCGGCGGAATCAAAACAGGTGTTCACGAGCCGCGACCCCAGCCTGGTCAGCCCCGGCTGGGCAGCAAACACATCACGGGCCTCGGACTGAATGAGTACGGTGGGCGGGACAGCAGTTTCCAGGGACCTCAGGTAGACCGTCATGGTTCATTCTCAGTGAGCTTTCGCCTTAAGACAATGGTGGCTACCATACGGTAGGAAGCCCGGCGGACCCCTAGAGGCTGGTTAGATTGAGCCAGGTGACCGCCCGGCGAATGCCACGAGGCGGCCCCGATGAGCAGATGGAGAGACGATGACCATGGCCACCACGTCGGACCCGCAGTCGTCCGCGCTGCATGTAGCCGACACTCACGACCTGATCCGTGTGCAGGGTGCGCGGGAGAACAACCTCAAGGACATCAGCCTGGAGCTCCCTAAGCGGCGCCTGACGGTGTTTACGGGCGTCTCCGGATCGGGCAAGAGTTCACTGGTCTTCGCGACAATCGCCGCCGAGTCGCAGCGGATGATCAACGAAACCTACAGCGCGTTCGTGCAGGGCTTTATGCCCAACCTGGCGCGGCCCGACGTCGACTTCCTCGAGGGCCTGACCACGGCCATCATCGTGGACCAGGAGCGGATGGGTGCCAACCCGCGCTCCACGGTCGGCACCGCCACCGACGCCAACGCCATGCTGCGGATCCTCTTCAGCCGCTTGGGCAGCCCGTACGTGGGCCCGCCAACGGCATACTCATTCAACGTGCCCACCCGCAAGGCCAGCGGCGTCATGTCCACCGACCGGGGCGGCCGCGTCGAGAAGAGCGTTGTCAGCCAGGCTGTTTACCTGGGCGGCATGTGCCCGCGCTGCGAGGGCATGGGCAATGTCAGCGATATCGACCTCACCGCCTTGTACGACGACAGCAAGACACTCAGCGACGGCGCCCTCATGGTTCCCGGCTACTCGATGGACGGCTGGTACGGCCGGCTGTTCGAGGGAGTCGGCCTGCCAATGGACAAACCGATCGCCAAGTTCACGAAGAAGCAGCTCGACACGATGCTGTACGCCGAGCCCACCAAGATCAAGGTGGAGGGCATCAACCTCACCTACGAGGGCATCATCCCCAAGATGCAGAAGTCGATGCTCTCCAAGGACCCCGAGGCGATGCAGCCGCACGTGCGCCGGTTCGTCGAGCGGGCGGTGACGTTCCAGACCTGCCCCGACTGCGAAGGCACGCGGCTGACCAAGAACGTCCTGACCTCGAAGATCCAGGGCAAGAACATCGCCGAGCTCTGCGAGATGCAGATCACCGACCTTGCCGACTGGATCCGTGACCTCAACGAGCCCTCAGTGGCGCCGTTGCTCAAGGGACTGCAGCACCTGCTCGACTCCTTCGCCGAAATAGGCCTCGGCTACCTCTCGCTTAACCGGCCGGCCGGGACGCTGTCCGGGGGAGAGGCACAGCGGACCAAGATGATCCGCCACCTGGGCTCGTCGCTCACCGACGTCACCTATGTCTTCGACGAGCCCACGATCGGCCTGCATCCGCATGACATCGAGCGCATGAACCGGCTCCTGCTCCAGTTGCGCGACAAGGGCAACACGGTGCTGGTGGTCGAGCACAAGCCGGAGACGATCGCCATTGCAGACCACGTCGTCGACCTGGGACCGGGCGCAGGTACGGCCGGCGGAACGCTCTGTTTCGAGGGAACCGTCGAGGGGCTGCGGGGGAGCGATACCACCACCGGGCGCCACCTCGACGACCGGGCGGTCCTGAAGGACGCTCTTCGTACGTCAGCCAGCAAACTGGAGATCCGCGGCGCATCGACGCATAACCTCCAGGACGTGGACGTCGATGTCCCGCTCGGCGTGCTCTGCGTCGTCACGGGGGTAGCGGGCTCCGGGAAGAGCTCGCTGATCCACGGCTCTATTGCCGGCCGCGACGGCGTGGTGGTCATCGACCAGGCAGCCATCAAGGGCTCGCGCCGCAGCAACCCTGCTACGTACACAGGCCTGCTCGAGCCGATCCGGAAGGCGTTCGCCAAGGCCAACGGCGTCAAGCCGGCGCTCTTCAGCTCCAATTCTGAAGGCGCCTGTCCCGCCTGTAACGGTGCCGGTGTCATCTTCACCGAACTTGGCGTTATGGCCACGGTCGAGTCGCCCTGCGAGGACTGCGAAGGCCGGCGGTTCCAGGCATCGGTCCTGGAATACACGCTGGGCGGCCGGAACATCGCGGAGGTGCTGGAGATGCCGGTGACCGAGGCGACGGTTTTCTTCGATTCAGACGACGCGAAGGTTCCGGCTGCCCATAAGATCCTCGCGCGGCTTTCCGACGTCGGGCTCGGCTACCTCAGCCTGGGCCAGCCGCTCACCACGCTGTCCGGCGGTGAGCGCCAGCGGCTGAAGCTGGCCGCCCAGATGGCCGAGCAGGGCGACGTGTACGTCCTCGACGAGCCGACCACCGGCCTCCACCTTGCCGATGTCCGGCAGTTGCTGGGTTTGCTGGACAGGCTTGTCGACTCCGGCAAATCGGTCATTGTGATCGAACACCATCAGGCCGTCATGGCTCACGCTGACTGGATCATCGACATCGGCCCGGGCGCCGGGCACGACGGCGGCAGGATCGTTTTCGAAGGAACCCCGGCAGAACTCGTTGCAGGACGCTCGACGCTGACCGGCGAGCACCTCGCAGCGTACGTCGGCGGCTGAACGTCCGAGCTTCAGGGTGAACGGAACGCGGTTTAAGCACGGCACGATCAGCCGTAACCACGACACGGAAAACGGGCGGAAAACAGGCCCCCTCTCGCCTGGCCGGACTTCTCCCCTATAACGCCGATAATCTACATTATGTAAAGTAGTTCGGAATTTGGGCATCCCCCGCGGGATCAGGATCTGCGGGATCAGGATGTGCGTTCGTCGACTATCCGGTTGTCCTGTCTCATCTAAGTTGAGGCAATCTCACTACAGATGATGCATTGGCGGTTTCTGTCTCACCACACTTAAGGCATTGGTGCGGCGTGTCTCACTTCACTTAAGGCATCAGCGAGAAGATGTTTCGTTGCCGCATCGAAATCGCGCAGAG
>NZ_LMPC01000028.1 GCF_001423745.1 Arthrobacter sp. Leaf337 | reverse complement strand
GCTAGCTGTATTGACCTGAGAGGTTGGTGACGCGGCTGGCCGGTGGCTGACCTTTGAGTGAGGTGTGGCCTCGATGATGATTGTAGTGATGGAGCCAGTCGGCGAAAGCGGCAACACGCTCGGCCTCTGAGCGGTACGGACGGGCGTAGGCCCATTCGTCGAGCATGGTGCGGTTGTAGCGCTCGACTTTGCCGTTGGTCTGGGGCCTGTAGGGGCGGGTGCGTTTGTGCTTGATGTCCGGTCCCAGCGCGTCTTTGAACGCGTAGGAGCGGTAGCAGGAGCCGTTATCGGTCAGGACCCGTTTCACAGTGATGCCGTGGGACTCGAAGTAGGCGTTGGCACGTGCCCAGAATCCGGCGGCGGTGTCCTTTTTCTCATCGGTCAGGATCTCGGTGTAGGCGAGCCGGGAATGGTCATCGACGGCGTTGTGCAGGAAAGCGTAGCCCGGTCGCCGGTTCGCCGCGGTGCCGGTCTTGTTCCGGTTGCCGGCGGTCCTGCCGACGCTGCGGTGTCCGCCTCCGTCAGGGATCCGTCCGAGTTTCTTGATGTCGACGTGGACCAGGTCCCCGGGGCTGTGGTGCTCGTACCGGCGGATCACCCGGCCCGTGGCCCGGTCCAGCCAGGACAGCCTCGCCATCCCAAATCTGGACAGCACCCGGTGCACGGTAGAGGGGTGGATGCCCAGCAGGTAGCCGATCCGTGCCGGTCCCCACCGGCGGTTGACCCTGATCGCGATGATCCGCCGCTCCCGTCGCACGGAGGTCCGCCGCGGGGAGCTGACCGGCCGGCTGGAACGATCACCCATCCCGTGTTCCCCCTGCTCCCGGTAACGGGCCGCCCACCGTGCCGCGGTCGTCACCGATACTTGGAAACGCTCAGCCGCCCGGCGCAGGGACCACCCGTCCTCGACCACGCACCGGGCCAGCCGGAGCCGTCCCTTCGGCGTCAGAAGCGCGTTACCATGGGACATTGAAGACCTCCTTGTGGTTCGGACTCTAGACAAGCCCCACTCCACTCGGAGGTCTTCTTTTTGTCACCTAACCACGCCGCATGTTCCTAACGTCCGTGGTCAATACAGGGCCCAGCCGGAGCCGTCCCTTCGGCGTCAGAAGCGCGTTACCATGGGACATTGAAGACCTCCTTGTGGTTCGGACTCTAGACAAGCCCCACTCCACTCGGAGGTCTTCTTTTTGTCACCTAACCACGCCGCATGTTCCTAACGTCCGTGGTCAATACACCTAGTCATTGCACGTGGAGTAATCGAAGACCTGGCTTCAGATCAAAGCATCATCCGGCTCAAGCTCTCCTATGGGAGAGGTGAACGAACATACCGCCGGGAGGACGGCTGGCAGGTTCGCACTATCCACCGGAATCGCCGAACCCGGCCGTGCTGGACCTGATAAGTTGAGGCACACCTCAACCTGACGCCGGGCCGCCTGGCCAGGGAGGATTCGCCTGTCGGCTGCTCTGGTCTTGTTCTCAGACACTTGCCGACCTGCAATAGGTGACATCGCCAGCCCCTGCCGCAGGCGACTTCCGTCAAGTCCCGATTCTGCGGACTATTTCAACGATTCTCGGGCTACCGCACCCGAATTTCCTGCCTCTCCGACTGTCAGGGTGGCATCTGAGAACATCATGATCCACTGTCGATAAAACGGAATTTCGGCGCTATCCTGCCACCAACGAAGATCGTCGCGTCGAATTTCGCGTGCCAGATGAGGACGGCAGACCGCTGCCCGCAAGTTGGCCCCCGATGCCCCCACCCCGTCCAACGCGGCTCTACGGGAGGCTTACCCCGAGGTACCTTGATGGAGCGGCGCGTAGCGGAGCGTCATTCACGGAGGGCCGGTCGAGCTCGAGGCGGTAGGTCCGCTCCGTTGTGCCGCGGACGGGTCGTTCATGCACGACCTCCAGCGCCCCTGCTTTGGCCAACGTCCCGATATACCGGTAAGAGCCGCCAATCCCCGCAGGCAAGCGCCAACCGAATCTTCATCGGTCCCTTCATGGCCTACAGGGACAGTGCGTACGATTGGCTTTCACAGCTTCGGGAGAACCCGGGAGAGGCTCCGGGGTTCCAGTACCCTGACTGGCCCGGTGGACTGTCCCTCCTCAAAACTGCAACTGATTAGGGCCTGCCGCATCGGCTCGCCCCGCTCTTCGAGTTGGTCTATGAGGGTCTCGACGCCCATCCGGCCTAGGGCGGTGCTGGGCAGGGTCATGACGGTCAGCCGCGGGTCAGTGGCGGCGGCAATGGCCGGGGAGGATCCGATCAGAAGGACCGACATATCCGCGGGAACGCAGAGCCCTGCCTTGTTCAGCCCGTTGGTGAAGCCGAACGAGGCGTTGTCATTCATCAGGATCACCGCCGTGGTGTCGGGGGCCGTGGCGAGGAGCTCTTCTGCGGCCGCCTGCCCTGAAATCGGCGAATTTGCACAGGAGATGTGGGCAGTTACGAGTCCCCTTCGCTCCATCTCCGCGACGAAAGTGGACCTGGTCCGGACGAGAGGGCCGTAGTCACTCAGGCCCTGTTCGGCGACGTCGCTGTCCACGAAACAAATCCGCCGGTGGCCCAGTCCGTCCAAGTAGGACACAGCCTCAATCATCGAGCGCTCGAAATCCACGTCCACGTACGGTAGGCCTTCCGGATGCCTGGTCCGCCCGATCAGCGCGAACGGCATCGTGGACCGCTGCAACGGCTCCACCCGGGGATCGTCCAACTGCACTTCCATCAGCAGCACACCGTCAATGAAGCCGCTTGCGATGAGCTCCTCGACCTGCCCGGCCTCGTTGCTGATAGGCCAAAGAACCAGGTTGTACCCCAGGTCCTTTGCTGTCTGTGCTGCGCTGGTGAAGAACTTCACGGCAGTCTCGGTCAAGCGGCGCTGCAGCGCGGGGTAGAGCAGCGCGATGATCCGGGTGCGCTTGCTCGCTAGGGCGCGGCCGAGGGCGTTGCGGCGATAATCGAGCTGGCGCATCGCCTCCTCTACCCTGGCCCGGGTGGCGGGAGCAACGGGCTTTGTATCGTTGATGACGAAGGACACGGTGGCAATCGAGACGTCCGCCAGTTTTGCAACGTCCCTCATCGTGGGCACGGCACACCTCCCTCACTTGCAATCTCTGATCAACGCTGATCTCAGTTAACCGGTTAAATTAGTTCTTGACAACCCTTCTCACCGACGGGCAGAGTTGTTTTCGATATCCCAAGCACTTCAGCCGAGCATCGACGGCGGGTCTCGGTTAACCGCTTAACAGGATCGTTAGATCCACAAACTTGGCCTCATCGATGTTTAGTCGCAGGCACAATCTCAGTCGCAATCACATAAGCAAGGGAGCTTTTGAGCATGAACACCAGAAAGAAAATCACCGCGGTCTTGGCGATGGCGGCGGTTGTGCCACTGACATTCACGGCCTGTGGCAGCGGCGGAGGCGGCGGGGCGACCTCCGGCGAGGACGTTAAGACATTGACCGTGTTGGACAGTTACAACAACGAACCCGACAAGAGCATTCTGCAGGCGGCAATCGACAAATGCGCTGCGCAGGTCGGCGTGACGATTGAAAGAACCACGGTTCCCGGCAAGGACCGGATGCAGACGGTACTGCAGCGGTCATCCTCCCGGACCCTGCCTGACGTCTTGATGCTTGATAACCCGGAGGTGAAGGACGTGGCCGCTACAGGGGCACTCGCTCCCCTGGGTGGATACGGCGTAGACACCGCACCGTTCGCCGGGAACAGCCTTGATGCCGTGACCCATGAGGGCGAGATTTACGGACTGCCGCTGCCAGCGGATACTCTTGGCCTCTTTTATAACGCAGACCTGCTTGCAGCCGCCGGCGTTGAGCCGCCCAAGACCTGGGATGAGCTGAAGGCCGCAGCAGCCAAGCTCACCGTTGGTGATCAATACGGCCTGGCCTTCTCTGCAGCAGCCACCTATGAAGGGGCGTGGCAGTTCCTGCCCTTCATGTGGACCAACGGCGGTGATGAGACCAAGCTGGACACTCCGGAAGTCAAGGAAGCCCTGCAGCTCTACGTCGACCTGGTAAATAGTGGATCAGCCTCACGAAGCGTCGTGAACTGGACCCAGGCGGATGTAAAGGATCAGTTCCTTGCGGGCAAGGCCGCGATGATGATCAACGGGCCGTGGCAGATCCCCGCACTTGCCCAGGCGCCGCAGGTGAAGTGGGACACCGTGCAGATTCCGGTAAACAAGCCCGGGCAAACACCCACTGCACCTCTTGGCGGCATGGTTTGGACCGTCCCGATGACGGGGGACGAAGCGAAGCAGAAGAAGGCCGCTGAGTTCGTTGAGTGCACCGGAAGCGAAGACAGCCAGATGGCGCTGGGCAAGGCCCGACACACTGTTCCCGTTCGGGCGGATCTTCACGAAGCGTATGTGAAGGAGTTGCCGACGATGGAGGCTTTCACAGAACAAGTAGAGAATGCCAAGGCGCGGACAGGGAAACTTGGCGCTGAATGGCCCAAGGCCGGTACCACGATCTACACCGCCGTCCAGCTGGCCCTCACCGGCCAGGCCTCGGTCGAGGACGCTTTCTCGCGTGCATCAGCGGGCTGATACTGAGTTCTGAAATCCAGGCAGGGTGTTTCGACGACGGAGCCGGAAGGGCCAACAATAATGCCAACAATTCAGCGGTCCGCGCTGCAACCCATCGCGGTGCCCCAGACACGTAACACCCTGTCTGCACGCAAGAGGTTTTCGCAGGAAAACCTGATGAAGATCCTCTTTGTCGTGCCGGCAGGTCTCTACATCGCATTGTTCTTCGGGTATCCCGTGGTGAAAAACATCACCATGAGCCTGCAGGAGTACACCACAAGAACCTTTTTCACCGGAGAAGCGCCTTGGGTGGGCTTCGAGAACTATGTGACAGTTTTTTCCAGCAACCTGTTCTCACCGGCGTTGCTTAACACCGCACTCTTCACCATCGGATCCATCGCCGGGCAATTTGCCATCGGACTGGCGCTTGCTTCATTCTTCAAACGGCGCTTCCCGCTAAGCAACTTCCTGCGCTCAATGCTCCTGTTGCCGTGGCTGCTCCCCCTGATCGTGGGCAGCGCCACCTGGCGGTCAATTTTGGATCAGGACAGCGGCATCCTTAACCGGTTCCTCGAAGCCATAGGGGTAATCCAGGATCCTGTCCCGTGGCTGACGAGCCCCGCAGTCGCGTTGACGGCGGTGGTACTGGTGAACATCTGGGTAGGCATACCGTTCAATGTCACCATCCTGTACGGCGGTCTGCAGGATATCCCGGACGAGCTGTACGAGGCCGCGGCACTGGACGGAGCGACTGGGTGGAAAGCCTTCCGGCACATCACCTGGCCGAACCTGCAGCCCGTCGTCAGTGTCGTTCTCGTCCTCGGCGTCGTTTACACGATCAAGGTTCTGGACATCATCCTGGGCCTGACGAACGGCGGTCCGGCGAACGCCACCCAGACACTGGCCGTGCGTTCATACCAGGAGTCGTTCATCGACTTCGAGTTCGGTGTGGGAGCGGCATACAGCAACGTCCTCATTCTGATCTCCCTCCTGTTCGCAATCATCTATCTCCGCGCCAACCGGCGCGCAGTCGACGAATAAGGGGCACATGCCATGACAACAGCGGCAGCAATCAAACTCCGCCCAGAGTCACACAAAAAGGCCACCGGCTCGAGGCAACCTGTTCATCCAGGACTTTTCACGGCACTTGGCGTTGTGTTCCTGGCCATCATGCTCTTCCCGATCTACTGGATGGTGAACGCTTCACTCCAACCATCAGGAAACACCCTGACAGCGGGACTCTTCCCCACGAATCCCCATTTCGGCGGCTACGAAACAGCGATTTCACAGCAGGGCAGGAACCTGGTCACCAGCCTGATCGTCTCCGTCGGAACGGTCCTGTTCAGCCTGGCGATCGCGGCGCCGGCGGCTTACGCCCTGGCCCAGTTCCGGTTTCGTTGGATTAACGTGGCGCTCCTCGTCATTCTCGTCTCGCAGATGATCCCGGGAATCGTGATCGCCAACGCTCTATACGCCGCCTACAACGACCTGGGACTGCTGAACTCGATCCCCGGGCTGATCCTGGCCGATGCCACGCATGCGATTCCGTTCGCGATTCTCATCCTGCGCGCATTCATGATCGGTATTCCGCCGTCAATTGTTGAGGCGGCGAGGGTTGACGGCGCCGGGTTGGTAAGAGCGTTCTTCTCGATAGTGGTGCCGATCAGCCGTAACTCGCTGATCACGGCAGGGTTGTTCTCCTTCCTGTTCTCCTGGAGCGATTTTCTCTTTGCCCTTACCCTCACCACCACCCAGGACGTGCGTCCTGTGACGCTTGGCATTTACCAGTACTTGGGATCTGAGGTCTCCAACTGGAGCGCGGTGATGGCCACCGCTGTGCTTTCGTCATTGCCGGCGATTGTCTTGCTTTTGATTGCACAGAAATACATAGCCGCCGGGGCCACCGGCGGAGCCGTCAAGTAACCAAACACTCGCGTCGGGACCCACCGAGTCCGAGATTATTCCACCACCACGTACACAAAGTTAGGAAAACAATGTCTGAAACAAGCACCGCCGGGCACCTTAGGGTCGTCGTCTGGGGGGAGAACCGCCACGAGCAGGTACAGCCGAAGGTGGCGGAGATTTACCCCGAGGGCATGCACAACACCATCCGGCAGGGCATCGAGGAGAACCTGGGCCAGCAGGCCAAGGTAACCACCGTGACACTCGATGATCCCGAGCACGGACTGACCGAAGAGGTTTTGGCAAACACCGACGTGCTGGTGTGGTGGGGGCACGCCGCCCATGCAGAGGTCTCCGATCACGTCGTTGAGCGGGTGCACACGCACGTTCTGGCTGGCATGGGCCTGGTTGTCCTGCACTCCGGGCACTGGTCAAAAATATTCGGAAAGCTCATGGGCACCAGCTGCACCCTCCGCTGGCGCTCCGAGCAGGACCGCGAAATCGTCTGGACAGTAGATCCCACCCACCCCATCGCCAAGGGCATCCCGCACCCGTTCATCATTCCCGAGCAGGAAATGTACGGGGAATTCTTTGACATCCCCGCGCCAGATGAACTGATCTTCCTCAGCACCTTCTCCGGCGGGGAAGTCTTCCGCAGCGGCTGCACGTTCAAGCGTGGCTACGGCAAGATCTTCTTCTTCAGCCCCGGGGACCAGGACTACCCGGTTTACCACCACAAGGATGTACGTCGGGTGATCGCCAACGGCGTTGAATGGGCCAAGACCGAACGTCCCGAGCGGACAAGCCCTGTGCTCTTGCGCTACGAAACAGAAGACTTCTACAACGGCCACGGCTACAAGGGAGCAATGCACAATTGAGCACCTTCGCCACCCTGCCAGATACGAAGTCGCCCGTCAGAGTCGTCCTCCTCGGGGCAGGACTGATGGGAAAAAAATGGCTGTCGGTGTTGATGGCATCGCCCGACGTTGAGCTCGTAGGACTGGTTGACCTCAACCTCGCCGCAGCAGAAGCAGCACTTCGGGACGCGGGCATCGAGAACGTGCTCTGCGGGACAAACCTGACTGAGGTCAGTAACGCCACTGCCGCGCAGGCGGTCATCAACGTGACCGTGCCCGTGGCACACCATCCAACGAACGTGGAGGCACTCTTCGCAGGGCTGCCCGTACTGTGCGAAAAACCGGCAGCGCCAACAGTCAGTCAGGCGCTTTCCCTGGCTGCCGCCGCCGAAATGAGCGGGCAGTTGCTGATGATCAGCCAGTCCCGGCGCTACTACCGGAACCTGGCCGAGCTGAAAGACAACCTGGTCTCGCTGGGGGATGTCGGAACCGTGACGACCGAGTTCTTCAAGGCTCCTCACTTCGGGGGCTTCCGTGAGGAAATGGAGCACGTCCTGCTCGTCGACATGGCCATCCACGCCTTCGACGTGGCCCGCTATCTGCTGGACCAGGAGCCCGTGTCCGTTTACTGCGAGGAATACAACCCCAGCTGGAGCTGGTACGCCGGGGACGCAGCGACCACTGCCATCTTCGAATTCACTGGCGGTGCCCGGTACATCTATTCCGGCAGCTGGTGCAGCCCCGGTCTGGAAACTTCCTGGAACGGCAGCTGGCGCATCAGCGGGGCACACGGCACAGCACGCTGGGACGGGGAGAACCAGGCCGACTTCGAAATTGCGGGTGAAGGCACGGGCGAGGTGTCCCTGCCACAGCGGGTTGACCACGACGGGGCGGAGGAAATTGAAGGGTCCCTGGCTGAGTTCGTGAGTGCTCTGCGGACGGGAACCGTTCCCTCCGGCGAGATCCACGCCAATGTGCTCAGTCTGGCAATGGTAGAGGCAGCTGTTCTGTCGGCCCAGCAGAGGGAGCGGGTAAGTATGGAGCATGTTCTAAGTGCCGCCTATACCGCTGCCGTGAACGATGAGTCCCTGCCTGCAGTCAGGGACGCGCTGCTCGCCTGGCCGTCAGTGCAGGAGGTGTTCATGGCCGGCTCAAGGGTAGGGGCAGCACCCTCCGCCTAACTCCCTGGTATCTGAGTCTGAATCTTACCTTCGATCTTCAAGTATTCCGCGGACCCGGCGAGAAGCCTGACCCGCGAGAAAGTGGACATAGATATGTCGCTGGACACTAACCGGCCCCTGCGAGTGGGAATGGTGGGCTATTCCTTCATGGGTGCCGCGCATTCGCACGCATGGCGCACCGCCCCCAAGTTTTTCGATCTGCCCCTGCAACCGGAACTTGCAGTACTCGCCGGACGAAATGAGCCTGCGGTGAAGCGGGCAGCACAGAAAATGGGCTGGGCCGAAACGGAAACCGACTGGCGGACGCTCATCGGACGTGATGACGTCGACCTCATCGACATCTGCACACCAGGCAACACCCACGCGGAGATCGCGATGGCAGCATTGAAGGCAGGAAAGCACGTCCTCTGTGAAAAGCCCCTTGCCAACTCGGTCGAGGAGGCCGAGCAGATGGCAACAGTGGCGGAAGAGGCGGCAAGATCAGGCATTTTCGCGATGTGTGGTTTCAGCTACCGCAGGACCCCTGCGCTGGCTCTCGCACGCCGGCTGGTCCAACAGGGGAAACTCGGCACTATCCGACACATTCGGGCACAGTACCTGCAGGACTGGCTTTCCGACGAAAACGCCCCCCTGACCTGGCGGCTCGACAAGGAGAAATCGGGTTCCGGCTCGCTGGGGGATCTCGGCGCTCACATCGTTGACGCGGCCCAGTTTGTCACCGGGCAGAAGATCACGGGCCTGTCCGCCGTTCTGGAAACCTTCGTCAAGGAACGGCCCGCCGGAGGCGACCTCGTAGGCCTCGGCGGACAAGGCGACTCTGCCCCGGATGCGGCACGGGGCCCGGTAACCGTTGATGACGCCGCTCTGTTCACTGCCAGGTTCGACGGCGGATCTGTCGGTGTGTTCGAGGCCACACGTTTCGCCTTGGGACGCAAGAACGCGATGCGACTTGAGGTCAACGGTTCGGACGGCTCAGTGTGCTTCGACTTCGAGGACATGAATGTGCTCCAGTTTTTCGATGGGACCGAAAACACCGAAAGCGCCGGATTCCGCAGAATAATCGTCACCGAACCAGAGCATCCCTATGTGGGAAACTGGTGGCCTGCAGGCCATGGGCTGGGATATGAGCACAGCTTTACCCACCAAGTGGTGGATTTGGTCCGAGCGATAGCCGCTGCACAGCAGCCGGAGCCCTCATTTTCAGACGCGCTGCAAGTTCAGCGCGTCCTGAATGCGGCAGAACTGAGCAGCAGCGCCGGCTCCAACTGGCAGCCGGTGGAGACGCAACCATCGTCGATCCGGTCTGTGGTGGGGTAGCCAAGGCCTCGGAGGGGCCGGCCTACCTGGTCCCACTTCGCGCCGATGCTGCCCTTACGGGTCGACAGCGGGCCCAGCCTTACTGTCGCAGCCGTCGCTTTCGCTGCTCTTATGAGTGTCGCTGTCCTGGTGATCGTCATCATCACCACCACGGCGTGCCAAGCAAAGCGGTAGCGGCTCCGGACGTTTACTCGGATATTTGCATAACAACAGGTAAGGCACACCAGGGTGGAAACGCTGACCTCTTTCCCTGGGCAGCTTTCCACATGGCCGAATCCGAATACAGGTTCTGGACCTCGCCGACCGCGGCTCACACCCAGTTTTCCTACTACGCTGAAGAGAAGGAAATAGGATATCTACGACAAGGTCACCGCGCAGGAAAGCTCAATCTCTTCAGAGGACACTGCTCCCCCGCGCCCGGGCTCGACGTGTTAGAAGTCAGCGGACGCACCCCCGGGCAGGCCATGGTCCGACTCCAGACCACAGCCGAACTCGTCATGCTCGCTTCGGACGCAATGCACTCTTACGAAGAACTGGAACGGGACATGCCGTTCATCGCAATCAGCAATCTTCCTGCGATGTACTACCTGTTCGCGTACCTCAGAGAGCAGGCCAAGACAACCGGCCTCATCATCGTTCCCGGTCATGACCCAGACGTCATGCGCCGCTTCACCCCTTACGAGGGCGCGCTGTACGGCAATGCCGTGACCATTTAACGACCTCCCCATATCCAGCTCGGAAAAGGACCACATGTCAGCGACCAGATTTGAAGTCGTAGCAACTTATACAACGCTCATCGGACGGGAAGCGGATGTCCTTGAAAACTTGCGTGCCCTAGCCGAAGCCAGCCGCAAGGAACCTGGAAACCTCCGATACGAATACTTCCAAGGCGTTGAGGACCACTCGCGAATCGTCATTTTGGAGACCTACCGAACCTCCGAGGACTTCGATGCCCACCGACAGACCCCCCACTTCCAGCGCATTGGCGCCGAAACCATCATCCCCATCCTGGAAAGCCGAACCGTCTCCACCTTCGAGTCCCACGCCGACTAAAGCCAGATTCTCTGCCCACTGTACAAAACCCCACGGAACCCTCAGGAAATGTAGCCCCATTGTCGTCGCCCACCGTTGACTCGTCAATTCCTTGCTGGTATTCCAACCGGCCTGCTGATCAACGGTGACTGGCCTCCGGCAGCGTCCCGCAAGACGTTCGAGGTCGATGACCCATACGCCAGCTCAGCCGATTTCACCTCAACACGGACCGCACTAACCGGCAGGGGAGACCGTCCCATTTCCCGACTCGGTCTGACAACTGTTGGCTTCGACTTTGACAAAGTGCATTTTTTTGGGCCGAAAACACTCTTGCAACCCTGGAAGGTCGGAACCCGGACGATGACCTCCAGTTCCCAGGCTGGGTGTCCAGCGACAGACTGCGTCGCAGACTCGGTGACGGCCGAGCGGTATTTCATGGGCCGAGTCGCAACCACAGCCGATCACTCCTTCGCCGGGTTGCGGCACACCTCAACCTGACCGGCCATTTGTCTGACGGAAGCTGCATTTTCGCGTTTTGTTCAGGGCGTCATTGGTCAATCCAGCTGCCGCTCCGGGGTGGTCGTCCTTCACGCTCGATGTTCTTTGGGGGCTCGTCCGCGCCGCCGCATGGAGAACCCACCGCCGAAACCGATCACGACCCGACCCGATGCACCACCAACCCGCACAAGGTATACGTATACATTTTTCAGCGGAACATATTGTGGACCCGAATGTATACGTATACAGTTGACGATCAAGCAGGCCGTTGGTCTGGATCGGGGCGCTCAAAGGTCGCCCATCAATGACGATGGAGGGGAAAATCCTCATGACAGTTACAGCAGCAATCAGTTCGGCCGTGGACTCCGTGATGTTGAAGGAGCCAGCTCAGAACAGCGTCAACCGGGGCAGCACCCCTGAGGTGCGAGCCACCGTCGAAGGCGTCATTGCGGACATCCGTGAACGCGGGGACGCAGCCGTCCGCGAATATTCCGAGAAGTTCGACAAGTACGCGCCCGAGTCCTTCCTGCTCACCAAGGAGCAGTTGGAGGAGATCATGGCCCGCGTTCCGGGACAGACCATCGAGGACATCAAGTTTGTCCAGGAGCAGGTCCGGGTGATGGCGCAGAAGCAGCTCGAGTCACTGTCCGACTTCGAGATTGAAACCCTGCCGGGTGTCTTCCTGGGCCAGAAAAATGTTCCGATCCAAGCGGCCGGCGCCTACATCCCGGGCGGGAAGTACCCGCTGCTGGCCAGCGCGCACATGACCATCGTCACCGCCAAGGTCGCAGGTGTCGAACGCGTCGCCGCCTGCACACCCCTAATTCAGGGTGAGGTTCCTGATGCCACTGTCGCCGCCATGTACCTGGCCGGTGCCGACGAGATTTACCTGCTCGGCGGCATCCAGGCCGTAGCCGCCCTCGCCATCGGTACCGAGACCATCAAGCCGGTCAACATGCTGGCCGGGCCCGGCAACGCGTTCGTGGCCGAGGCCAAGCGCCAGCTCTTCGGTGAAGTCGGCATCGACCTCTTCGCCGGTCCCACCGAAGTCCTGATCGTGGCCGACGAGCACGCTGACCCGTTCATCGTCGCAGTGGACCTCCTGTCCCAGGCTGAGCACGGCCCCGATTCGCCCGCTGTCCTGATCACCACTAGCGAAGAACTCGGCCGGAAAGTTATCGAGCACATCGACACGATCCTGGTCGACATGCCCACCCGCGACTACGCCGGTGCCGCATGGCGGGACTGGGGTGCCGTCCACGTGGTTGAAACCCTCGACGACGCTTACGTCCTGGCCGACGAGTACGCCTACGAACACGTCCAGATCCTCACCGAGAACCCCCGCGAAGCGCTGGAAAAGATGCACGACTACGGCGCACTGTTCCTGGGCGAAGGAACCTGCGTCTCCTACGGAGACAAGGTCATCGGCACCAACCACGTCCTCCCCACCCGCGGCGCGGCCCGCTACACCGGCGGCCTCTGGGTCGGCAAGTACCTGCGCACCGTGACCTACCAGGAAGTGACCAACACCGAATCCAGCGCCTTCTTCGGCGAACTCTGCGGGCGCGCCTCCCGGGTGGAACGGTTCGAAGGACACGCCCGCTCGGGCGACGTCCGTGCCGCCAAGTACCGCGGTACCACCCTGCCTTGGTCCGATCACACCTTCGGGAACTGACAAGAACCCCTGATCGCTTTCCCAAGAATCGAGTTTTGCCATGTCAGACAAGAAGTCCATGACAACAGAACAGGTCCGCCGACGGACCCTGTTCTCCGGCACCATCGGCGCGATCGTTGAATGGTACGAGTACACCGTGTACGCCACCGCTGCCGCCCTGGTCTTCGGGCCCCTGTTCTTTCCCGCAATGGACCCGAGCATCTCCCAGATCGCGGCCTTGGCAACGTTCGGCGT
The DNA here is from genome assembly GCF_001423745.1 of Arthrobacter sp. Leaf337. Classification (GTDB taxonomy): domain Bacteria; phylum Actinomycetota; class Actinomycetes; order Actinomycetales; family Micrococcaceae; genus Arthrobacter. Next base: position 187,991 of record NZ_LMPC01000028.1, on the reverse strand, counting down.
CGGATTCGTCGCCCGCCCGCTCGGCGCGTTCGTCGCCGGTCACCTTGGTGACCGGATCGGACGAAAATCGACCCTGATCCTCACATTCGCGATCATGACCGCCTCCACAGCACTGATCGGCATGCTTCCCACCTATGAGGCTGTCGGAGTGCTGGCCCCTATCCTGCTGTGTGTGCTGCGACTGGCGCAGGGCTTCGCGGTGGGCGGGGAATGGGGCGGGGCCGCCATTATCGCCGTGGAAAACGCACCCAAAGGAAAACGTGGCTTTTACGGTTCATGGCCACAGATTGGCGTTTCGTGCGGTCTCCTCCTGGGCACCGCAGCCGTGGCACTTGCCGGCGCCCTGACAGGTGACGCCTTCACAACCTGGGGCTGGCGCATACCCTTCCTCCTGAGCATCGTGCTGGCCGCAGTTGGCCTCTACATCCGACTCAACGCAACCGAGAGCCCGGAATTCCTTGCCGAAAAGGAAAAAATGGCAAAGGAGGCCCAGCACCGCAAAGCCCCCATTGCCGAACTGCTCAAGCACCACCGCAAGCCGCTGCTGATCGCCATCTTCGCCCGCTTCGCCGAAGCCGGAAACTACTACCTCTTCACCGTCTTCGTCCTCTCCTACGTCACCACCACCCTGAAGGTCCCGCAGCACTACGGACTGACCGCAGTCATGATCGGTTCTGCCCTGAACATCATCATGATCCCGGTCTTCGGACGCCTCTCAGACCGCATCGGCCGCAAGCGGACCTTCCTGCTCGGCGGCACAGCAATAGTGCTGACCGCGTGGCCGATATTTGCCCTGGTCGGCACGGGCCAGCAACTGGCCATCATCCTCGGTGTCGCACTGTTCCTGGCCCTGGGTCACGCGCTGGTCTACGCACCACTCCCGGCGCTGTACTGCGAACTCTTCCCCACCGCCGTGCGGTACTCGGGAATCTCCATCGGCTACCAGATGGCATCCATCCTGCTCGCCGGATTCATGCCCGCGCTGGCCAGCGCGCTCGTCCTCTGGAGCGGCGGGACCTGGCCCGTCGTACTGATCATCATCGCCTCAACCATCATCGCCATGATCTCGGTCTCCTTCGCGAAGGAAACCAAAGACCTTGACCTGGCTGAAATCGGCAAGAGGCCGGCCCTCACCGGAACGAAAGCCTAACCGGAAGAGTGGCATTACTCGGCCGGAGCGGCGGAGCCCGAACCAGCGGGATCCGCCGCTCCGGCCTCCCCCACACTGCCCAGGGTCCGGGGTGCCAGTGGGTGGGTTGAGCTTGGCCTAGTCTGAAAACAACGCAGTACAGCAGCCCGGTGCACCCTGTACCGGAACAATCAGTCAACGGAAAGGAGGGCACGATGGTCACAAGCCGCGATGTAGCAGAACTCGCCGGTGTCTCCCAGGCGACCGTCTCCCGTGTGATGTCCTCCCCCGCGAAACTTTCACCGGCCACCAAAGCCCGCGTCCAGGCAGCCATGGAAACCCTGGGTTACGTGCCGCACGCCGGCGCCCAAGCCATGAAAACCCGCCGGACCAACACCATCGGCGTCGTTGTCGCGGACCTCACCAACCCCTTCTACCCCGAAGTGCTGGACGAACTAAGCCGCGAACTCGACGCCGCTGGCTTCCGTGTCGTCATCTGGAACGCCGGCGGCGGAAGCCACCACGACGCGCTCAAGGCCATCCGCGAACACGCCGTCGACGGAGTAATCTTCACGACCGCCACCGAAGACTCACTGGAACTGCAGGCAGCCATCGAAAAGAACAGCCCCATCGTCCTCATCAACCGCGTAGTGGAAGGCCTGGACTGCGACCAGGTCACCAGCAGCAACACCGCCGGGGGCACCGCCGTCGCCAACTACCTGCTGGCACACGGCAAGACACGTGTGGCCTTCATCGGCGGCGCGCAAAACGCCAGTACCTCCCGCGAACGCGGACGCGGATTCCTCGGAAGAATGGCAGAGCAGGGCCACGTCGTCCCAGAACACTTCCGCTTCGACGGCAAGTTTTCCCACGACATCAGCGCCCAGATCACGAACCGGCTGCTCGCCCGCGCCGACCGGCCCCAAGCCATCTTCTGCGCCAACGACCACATGGCCTTCGGCGCCTTAGACGCCCTTCGAGCCCACCACATCCAGCCCAAGGACTGCTGGGTCATCGGATACGACGACGTCGACATGGCAGCCTGGGACTCCTTCAGCCTCACCACGGTCCGACAACCAAGCCGCGAAATGGCCCGCGCCGGAGCAGAAATGATGATCAACCGAGTCCACACACCAAAACACGCGCCGCGGAAGGTGAACTTCCCCTGCGATCTCATCGTCCGTGGAAGCACCGAGCTGGCTGGCCTCACCGGCAGCAACGGATCAGGGTCCGCCCCAAACTAAGTTTGCAGCATACGTATTTGAAATGCGTTAGTTGTCAGTAACCGGCCATCAAGCTGCCGATGCCTGCCAGCACCCAGAGCCCTTTAGTGCATCCACCCCTCCCACATAGGAGCTATCCAAAAAGCCGTGTGGCATGCAGCGGGTAACCGCCCGCAACTTTCGTCGTCGGCCCGGCACCTATCGGATCGCCGATATCACAGCCGAATTCAGGAAAGGGAACCATGAAGATTACTGGCGCGGTCCTCGAGACCGCGGGCTCTCCCCGCCCGTATGCCCAGTCCCGGCCCCTCTTAGTTGCGGAGCTTGACCTCGCCGAACCGGGACCGAAGGAAGTCCTGATCCGGATGGAGGCTGCAGGCATCTGCCACTCGGACCTCTCTGTCGTCAACGGCGACCGCCCCCGTCCGCTACCCATGCTTCTCGGCCATGAGGCTGCCGGGACGGTCGTCACTGTTGGCACGGAGGTTGATGACCTGGAACCGGGCCAGCGGGTGGTCACGGTTTTCCTGCCGCGCTGCGAGGAGTGCGTCAACTGCCGGACCGAAGGCAAACTGCCATGCAGCGTGGGCACAGAATCAAACGGGGCCGGAACACTGCCCGGCGGACCCACCCGCCTCACACGCAGCGGCCAGCCAGTTCATCATCATCTAGGAGTTTCGGGCTTCGCAACGCATGCCGTACTCAACCGGCGTTCGGTTGTTCCTGTCGGTAGCGACGTGCCGCCGTCGGTCGCTGCGCTTCTTGGCTGCGCTGTGCTGACCGGTGGCGGGGCTGTCATCAACGCGGGCCACCCCGTCGAGGGACAGGACATCATGATCGTTGGGCTCGGAGGAGTCGGAATGGCAGCCCTGCTGACCGCCGTCGCGGTCTGCTCAGCGTGGGATGAACCCGCTCGGATCATCGGGATCGACGCGAACCCGGACAAACTGACCGTGGCGCGGGAACTGGGGGCCACAGAGACCTACTCTCCTGGCGCAGCCGAAGAACTGGGCATCCGTGCCCACCTCGTCATCGAGGCAGCGGGCCATCCGCGGGCTTTCGAAACCGCGGTACGCTCAACGGCGCCCGGTGGCACCACCGTAACTGTCGGACTGCCGGCTCCCGGAGCAATGTCAGCAATCGAACCGCTTGGAATTACGGCCGAGGCCCGGACCATCATCGGTTCCTACCTCGGCTCGGCAGTGCCCGCACGCGACATCCCGCTCTATGCCCAGATGTGGCGCGAAGGAAGGCTGCCGGTCGAGAAGCTGGCGTCGTCGGTCATCGCCCTGGAGGGGATCAACGAGGCGATGGATGAACTCGCCGACGGAAAGGCCATCCGCCAGATCGTGCTGTTCAAATGATTGTTATCGACACCGAAACTTACAGCCCCGCGGCTGGGAACGGGCGCTCGGTACCAACCGCTGATAGGCGCCACGTCGGGCTGCGGGAGAAAGCCCGGGGGCAGCGCTACCGAGCCATCCGCGCCGCAGCTGAACAGCTCATCAACCAGCGAGGCTACGCCGCCATCCGTCTGGCCAACTCCAGCGAAGGACGGTTTGGCCGCATACCTCCACAGCCGCGGCTTCTTCTTCCGGGAACTCAGCGGACGCGCCCCACGGGTGGAACGATTCGAAGGACACGCCCGCTCTGGCGATGTCGGGGCCGCGAAATAACGTGCCCCCGCCCTGCCCTGGTTAGACCAGACATCCGACGGCTGGATTTCACAAGTGCCTGACTTTCGCCTGGACGGTAAGAAAGCACTGGTTACCGGAGCAGCCCGCGGACTCGGCAAGGCTATCGCCGATGGCCTCGCCCAATCCGGCGCGACTGTCTATGGAACCAGCCGCGAGGCCCAAAGCGCACACCTGATCAGCGAACGCTACGGAACGCCTGCCTTAGCCATTGACCTCACTGAGCACGCCAAGATAGACCGGTTCGCTGACGACCTGATACAGGAGAGCGGCGGAATCGATTTGCTCGTGAACAACGCGGGCGTCAATATACCCAAACCCGCACTCGACCTGACGCCCGAAGACTGGGACACAGTCTTTGACACGAATCTAAAGGGCAGCTTCTTCCTAACCACATCGCTGGCCCGGCACTGGATAAAAAACGGAACCCAAGGGGCAATAGTCAACGTCGCATCGCAAGCAGGAATCGTCGCCATCGAGGAACGCGCCGCCTACGGCACCAGCAAAGCCGGCCTCATTCACCTCACCAAAATTCTGGCCCTGGAATGGGCCCCAACCGGAATCCGCGTCAACGCCGTAGCACCAACCTTCGTGCGCACAGAACTAACCGCTTCAACCCTCAACCGCCCCGACTGGGCAGCCGAACTCCTGTCCAGGATCCCCATCGGCCGCTTCGGTAAACCGGAAGACATAGCAGGGGCAGTGACATTTCTCCTGAGCGACGCCGCCGCACTAATAACCGGACACACTCTTACAATCGACGGCGGCTACACGATCCGCTGACCATGCTCACCATTGACCCTTCTCCGCCAAAGCACCATCGTGCTCTGACGATAGAACGGCGGAAGGAATGACAACACAATCCGCTTTCAGTACACCCCAACCTGACGTCGGGGCGCCTGACGTGGGAAGACTTGCCCCGTAGGTGGAGCTCCGGCCTGGTTCTCAGACACCTGACGAACCGCAGGAGGTGACATCACCCGCCCCTTCGCTAAGCGACTTCCATCAAGACCTGATTCTTCGGACTATTTTGATAGTTCTCGGGCTACCGCAGCTCGGTTTCCTGCCCCTCCAACTGTCAGGGTGGGATCTGAGAACATCATGAGCCACCGTCAACAATGCGGAATTTCGCGCTATTCTGACGCCAGACCGGCGCCGCAACTTGCCCGCGCTCCCCGTCACCCTGTCCAACGCTGCTCTAGGGCGAGGCGACCTCAGAGAAACTTTTACGGGCAAGGCGTGCGGGAACCCTCACACGGCTCCTGCTTCGTGGCATTACCCGATAGCTACTTGACCGAATATCCATTCTCGGCGTTGCCGTGGCCCCGTGGCGGGGAACGGCGGCCGCCTCTATCGGGAACCGATTAGTGAAGCATCGTCTTCAAAGTGTATTCAGCGCTTCCACGGGGGTCTCGGTACCAGATGACCACCCTGCATTTTCTTCCGGCACAAGGATCAGGTCGAGGTAGCCCTTGAGGATGCCGGGCACGTCCACGGTGTCAGGATTGAGGAGCCACTCGGTTTGAATTCCTTCCCATAGAGCCACGATGGTAGGGCCCGCGACATCTGGGTCGACGCCCGGCCGAAGCCGGCCAATGCTCGCGAGGTACCGCAGCTCCCCACTGTATTCCTTCCGAAGCCGGGCGAAGCGTTGGACGAAGTAGTTACGGGCCGGGTGGTCCTCAGTCGTGGCTTCTCCGGAGAGGACGGAGTAGAGCTCTACGAGGTGGGGAATCCGCTCATTGTGTTTCGCCTGCCGCACGATGGTTTCGGCAAACCGCTCCCGTGTGCCCGGGGTGCTCGTGGAGATCCGGTCGCGGTACTCGAGCACCGCCACGAGCAGCTGAGCCTTGGTGGGGAAATGGTGGAGGAGCGTGGTCTGGTTGATCCCTGCCCGGTCCGCGACGTCCTGGATGCTGCCGCCGTTGTAGCCCCGTGACCCGAAGACCTCTACGGCGGCTTCAAGAATTTGCCGTTGGCGCTCAGCGGTCTTGGCGTAGGGGCCGCGCGGGCCTGAGCGTGCGTTCGCCTTCTTAGTCATGGAATCCAGTCTAGTTTCATTAAAAACTGAGCATCCACTCAGCTTTTGTGTTAGCCTTGTCACGTCGGGCCGCACGGCCCCGGCGCCGTGTCCGCGGCGCTGACCATAACGAAGTGGGACTCATGCCATCTCTGACACGACGACAACTCCTTTGCGGTGGACTCGGCGCCTCCGCCTTTGCCCTTCTCACCGGATGCGCCACTCCGGGCACTGTTTCCGTCAATGCCGCACCTGCCATTCCTGCGGCCAGTACCGGTGAGAAGGTGACACTCACGTACTGGTCTTGGCTCAAGAATGTTCAGAAGGTCGCCGATATCTGGAACGCGAGCCACCCCAATGTCCAGGTTGAGACGGTCTGGATCCCCAGCGGCAACCGTGGTGGGTACTCCAAGCTTTACGCCGCGCTAGCGGCGGGCGGCGGCCCTGACCTAGCGCAGGTTGAAATGCGTACCGTTCCTGAGTTCATGCTCGTCAACGGGCTCGTGGATCTCTCGCGCTACGGTGCCCGTGAATACGCACACCTTTATGACCCCGCACTTTGGAGCCAGGTGAGCTTCTCCGGGGGCGTCTACGGCATCCCCCAGGACTCGGGGCCGATGGCCACGTTCTACCGCCCCGACGTCCTGGCCAAGGTAGGCGCGGCGGCACCGGTGACTTGGGAGGAGTGGGCAGCCGTTGGGAAGGAACTCCGCGGTGCCAACGCCTACATCGACTGCTTTTCTCTCGCGGACACCTCCTACTTCGTCTCTTTCGCCGCACAGGCTGGCGCTTCCTGGCTGCGCCCAGCCGAGGACGGATGGGTCATCAACATGACCGACGACTCAACGCTGAACGTCGCGCGTTTCTTTGACCGGGCAATCGACGACGGCATCGTCACCACCGCCTATGGACCCTTCACCCCCGGCTGGTACGCGGCGGCTGCGAAGGGGGAGCTCGCGTCGCTCACGAGCGGCAGCTGGGCCGATGCCCTTGTGCAGAGCGTCAGCGGCGGAGCGGGCAAGTGGCGCGTGGCGCCCATGCCCATTTGGGACCCCAGAGGGTATGGCTCAAGCTACCTGGGCGGCTCCACCGCGGCGGTCCTGGCTAACAGCAAGCACCCCCGCGAGGCCCTCGAGTTCGCTGTCTGGATGACGTCCACGCAGGCCGGCATCGACGCCGAGATCGCCAATAGTGGCATCGGATGGTCGCCCGTGCCGGGCATCATTGGTGCAAAGCGCGAGAAGCCCTCCGACTTTTTCGGCGGGCAGAACTACAACCAGGACGTCATCGTTCCGGCGAGTAAGTCGCAGAACATGGACTGGTCCTGGTGGCCGGTCACCACGCAGTCTTTCAACATCCTGGGCGACGGGTTCCGCCGTAAGGCATCGGGCACGAGCCTGGTCGACACCGTAGCAGCCGCCGAGCAGCAGATCATGACCGCCTTCAGGAACAAAGGGCTGACGATTAGAAAGGAGCAGGCATGAGCGCCACCGCAGATACCGCACAAGCACATCCGTCAGCAGTCCAGCGGGAGGGGCGCGGACGGGCAAGGCAGCAGCGTAGCGCTGTCACCCGTGCACCCTGGATACTGCTCGCGCCCTTCCTGGCGCTCTTTGCCCTCACGTTCATCTTCCCGATCATCGCTGCTGTCGGTTCGAGCTTTACGAAAGTGACCCGCAGTGGCCTCTTCGGCGAGACGGGCGTCCACTCCGGGTTTGCGGGGTTCGAGAACTATGCCCGCGCCCTCGGGGACGGCAGCTTCCTCGCCTCGATCGGCCGCGTACTGCTCTTCGGCGTGGTCCAGGTTCCTGTCATGATCGCCCTCTGTACAGTCCTTGCGCTCCTGCTGGAGTCGGCCTCGGCCAAGTGGCCCGGGTTCTTCCGCGCGGCCTACTTTATGCCGTATGGCGTGCCGGGCGTCATCGCGACCATTCTCTGGTCTTTCCTCTACGTCCCAGGTCTTAGCCCGATCGTGGACGCTGCCACGTCCGTAGGCCTCAACGTGAACTTCCTCGGCCCGGACACCGTGCTGTGGTCCATCGCCAACATCGTTACGTGGAGCTACACGGGCTACAACATGCTCATCGTCATAGCCCAGCTCAAGTCGATCCCCGGCGAGATATATGAAGCTGCGCGCGTGGACGGTGCGGGGCCCTTCCGTGTCGCGTGGACCATTCAGCTGCCGCTTATCCGGCCCGCCCTCGTGCTCACAACGGTGTTCTCGATCATCGGCACGCTTCAACTGTTCGCCGAGGCGCAAGTCCTCCAGACTGTGGCGCCGGCCGTCGACAGCCAATACACCCCGAACCTCTCCGCCTACACCACTGCCTTTGCATACAACGACTACAACGTTGCCGCAGCCCAGGCCGTGCTCATCGCCCTCGCGGCCTTCATCCTCTCCTTCACCTTCCTCCGGTTCACGAACAGGAAGTCCTCATGACTGCCACTCCCACCCTTAGCCGGCCCCAGAGCGTCGCCGGGGAGCCCCCTGTGACCCGGCGCCGACGCCCCGGCTCCACAACGATCCTCGTCACGGGTCTGCTTGTCGTAGCCGCGCTCTACTTCCTGGTCCCCGTTTATTGGGTTGTGGTCGCTGCGACCAAGACCAGCGGAGACCTGTTCGCGACCAACGGTTTCCTGTTCGCCCCTAATTTCGTCCTGTGGGACAACCTTGCCAACGTCCTCTCCTACGGGGACGGCGTCTTTGTGCGCTGGTTCCTCAACTCAATTCTGTATGCAGGGGTTGGCGCATTGGCCGCGACGTACTTCGCCGCTGCTGGCGGCTACGCCTTGGCCAAGTACAACTTCCGGGGCAACAGTCTCATCTTCGGGCTCGTCCTCGGAGGCGTCCTCGTCCCCGGCACCGCCACGGCCCTGCCCCTGTTTCTGTTCTTCAGCCAGCTCGGCATCGCCAACACGTACTGGAGCGTCCTGTTGCCCTCACTCGTCTCGCCGTTTGGCCTGTTTCTGTGTCGGGTTTATGCGCAGGCAACAGTGGATCCGGCGCTGTTGGAGGCTGCGCGAATCGATGGCGCGGGCGAACTTCGCATCTTCCACTCCGTGGGGCTGCGGGTTCTCACTCCCGCCCTGGTGACGGTGTTCTTGTTCCAGCTCGTGGGCATCTGGAACAACTACTTCCTGCCGCTGGTGATGCTCTCCGACTCGAAGCTGTTCCCCATCACGGTAGGTCTGAATAACTGGCTTAGCCAGGCAGACCGGCTCCCGGAGTTCTACCAGCTGACCACCGGCGGCGTACTGCTGTCTGTCATCCCGCTCGCCATCGCCATGATCGTCCTTCAGCGCTTCTGGCGTGGAGGCCTCACAGAAGGAGCCGTCAAATGAGCCCCCGTCCAGCGGAGGCCACAGCCTCCACCGCCTACGTCACCGACCCGGGCCCGGGAGAAGGACGGCGAGTACCAGCCCGTTCCTGGCTTCGCACCGACGCCCCGTCCCTGTCCCTCGACGGGCAATGGCGATTCCGACTCCTCAAGGGAGTCCCCGGAACACCCGGCGGGCGTGGGGTGCTGTCCCCGGGGGAGGCCGTGGAAGCGATGGCCGCTGCGGAGTACGACGACTCTTCGTGGGCCTCGCTCACCGTACCCTCCCACTGGGTGCTCCAGGGCGACGGATCGTACGGCCGCCCGATCTACACGAACGTGCAGTTCCCGTTCCCAATCGACCCGCCGTTCGTCCCCGACGAAAACCCCACCGGGGACTATCGCCGTACGTTCGAGCTGCCCGACGGCTGGAAGGCCGACGACACAGGCGGCGAGAGCCGCGTCGTCCTGCGCTTTGACGGCGTCGAATCCCGGTACAAGGTATGGGTCAACGGCACAGAAGTCGGATGGGGCGCCGGAAGTCGCCTTGCCCAGGAGTTCGACGTCACCGACGCTGTCAGCACAGGTACCAACACCATCGCAGTCCGCGTCCATCAATGGTCCGCTTCGAGCTACCTCGAAGACCAAGACCAGTGGTGGCTGCCGGGAATTTTCCGATCGGTGACCCTCTTGTCCCGCCCGGCCGATGGCATCGAGGACGTGTGGCTCCGGACCGGCTACAACGACGGGGCGGGGACCCTGGAACCGGAAGTGAAAGCGCCGGCATCGTCGTACCCTGTTCGCCTCCGCGTACCCGAGCTCGGCATCGACGTCGAGTGGGCTAATCCCGGTGATGTTGCACCGGTACCTGTTTCTGCCGTCGAGCCCTGGACCGCCGAAACCCCGCGGCTCTACGATGCGACCGTGGCCAGCAAGGCCGAGACGGTGTCACTGCGGATCGGCTTCCGCACCGTAGAAATCGTGGGAGACCAATTTCTGGTCAACGGACGCAAAGTGGTGTTCCACGGTGTCAATCGCCACGAGACCCACCCCACGCTGGGCCGCGTCTTCGACGAGGACTTCGCCCGCGAGGACCTCGCGCTCATGAAGCGCTCCAACGTCAACGCAATCCGTACCAGCCACTACCCGCCCCACCCGCGACTGCTCGAGCTCGCGGACGAGATGGGCTTCTGGGTAATCCTCGAGTGCGACCTCGAAACGCACGGGTTCGAGCGGCACGGCTGGGCCCGGAACCCGAGCGACGAGCCGATGTGGCGCGAGGCGCTCCTTGACCGGATCGAACGGACCGTGGAGCGGGACAAGAACCGTCCCTCGATCGTCATGTGGTCCCTCGGCAACGAGTCCGGCACAGGACAGAATCTCGCCGCTATGTCCGCGTGGGTGCATGCACGGGATGCGGGCAGACCAGTCCACTACGAGAACGACTACGCCGGCGCGTACACCGACGTGTACTCCCGCATGTACGCGACACTGCCCGAGGTGGAGACAATCGGCCGCGACGGCGACACCACACCGCTGCTGGGCTGCTCCCCTGCCGAGGGGGCGCGGCAGCGGACCAAGCCGTTTATTCTGTGCGAGTACGTCCACGCAATGGGCAACGGGCCCGGGAACATATCGCTGTACGAGGACCTCATCGCGAAATACCCGCGGCTGCACGGCGGGTTCGTCTGGGAGTGGCGCGACCACGGTATCGCCGCCCGCACTGCGGACGGCACCGAATACTTCGCCTACGGCGGCGACTTCGGCGAGGAAATCCATGACGGCAACTTCGTGCTCGACGGCCTCATCCTCTCCGACTCCATGCCCTCGCCGGGACTGTATGAGTTCAAGACCGTCGTGGCGCCCGTGGGACTTGCCTTTGACGGGCTCGAGCCGGGCGGCAAGCCCTGTGTACGGGTGACCAACCTGCGACACAGCGCGGATCTGGGAGACATGGTCTTTCGCTGGCGGATCGAGGACGACGGCGAACCAGTCGCCTCCGGTGAGCTCGCCGTCGATGGGCTCGACGGTAGTCCACTCGCCCCTGGCGCCTCGGCCGCGGTCCCCCTTCCGGTGTCCGCCGAGGGATGCACTGGAGAGGTATGGGTGACCGTCGAGGCGGTCCTCGAGCAGGATGCCGGGTGGGCGCATTCCGGGCACGAAGTCGCCTCAGCGCAGGGCCGTCTCGCGTCGCCCGCGAGGCGCCCGCTGCCGTTTGCAGCCGGGCTCCTGGGCGGAAATTGGCGGCCGGGAGAAGGCGCCGGGCTCCTGGAGCTCGGGCCGGCAGTCTTCGATGAAGGGCGGCTCGTTAAGCTCGCTGGCCTCCCTGTGGATGGGCCCCGGCTTGAGCTGTTCCGGGCGCCCACGGACAATGACCGCGGCGAATCCCGGGGCGGATACATCGACACCGACCCTTGGGTGCCAGACGCAGACGGCATCCCGGGTGTAGGAGCTCCCGGGCCTTCGTCGGCAGCGCGTTGGCACGCGGCCGGTCTGGACCGGCTGCACGGGCGTGTTGAGGCAGTCGAAGTGCTTGATGACCGTGCCCTCCGTGTACGCACCCGGTACGCCGCGGCGGACCAGGTGCGCACCGTCACCGTCGAGGAGCAATGGATTCTTGACCCCGAAGGTTTGTGGCTGCGGGTGGACATTCTGCCGTCCTCCGATTGGGACGGTGTGTGGCCCCGTGTCGGTGTGCGGTTCGGGCTGCCCGCCGACGTGGACGCGGCGTCATGGTTCGGGCTGGGACCGCACGAGTCCTACCCTGACAGCCTCGAAGCTGCGCTTGTGGGACGGTACGCAGCCGGGATCGATCAGCTCGCCGTGCCGTATGCGTGCCCGCAGGAGACCGGTCACCGCGGGGGTATGCGCTCCCTCGACCTGCTCCGGGGCTCGGAGCCGTGGGTACGGGTAGACGCGTTCGCGGACTCGCGGGGCCGCCTGCCGGGCTTCACCCTGAGCCGGTACACGGCCCAGGAGCTCGCCGCGGCCCGGCACCCGCATGAGCTGCCTCCGGCCACGCGTTCATGGTTATACCTCGACGCGGCCCAGCACGGGCTCGGCACTCGCTCGTGTGGCCCGGATGTCTGGCCCGAGTCCGCCTTGGCGCCGGAGGCGCGGACGCTCACCTTCCGCCTGGCGGCCTCCGAATGACCAGCCTCGTGATGTCCAGGATGAGCGCCGATACCGTTCCGATCTCAGGTAGGCAGACCACGCTGCGCTGCGGCCCCTACACCGCCGAAATAGCCAGCGTCGGTGCATCGTTACGCTCCTTGCGCTACAACGGCAGGGACCTGATTCTCCCCTTTTCGGAACATCAGGTCCGCCCCGCCTACCGAGGGGCAGTATTGGTGCCTTGGCCTAACAGGGTTATCGCGGGACGGTATGAATTCGAAGGTGTGGAATACCAGCTCGGTGTCAACGAACCGAGCCGGGGCCACGCACTTCATGGCCTATTGGCCTGGGAAGACTGGTGCCCGGTTAAGTCGGACGAGTCCTCGGTCATTCTGTCCACCGTCGTTCAAGCGAGGAGCGGTTACCCCTTCCGCCTGGACGTACAGGTGTCCTACCAGCTGGATTTTTCCGGGCTGCACACCACTGTTACAGCCACCAACACCGGCCCCGGCTCAGCACCTTACGGGGCCGCCGGGCACCCATACTTGGTCGCCGGGGAGGGCCGGGTCGACGACTGGATTCTCGAACTGCCCGCACGAAAAGTGCAGCAAGTCAGCCCGGACCTTTTGATACCTACAGGAGTTAGCGACGTTTCAGAGGATCGACACTACGACTTTGTTGCCCCCCGCCTCATCGGTTCCACAACACTCGACCATGCGTTCACTGATCTCGTACGTGACAACGAAGGTTACTCAACCGCATGCCTGACTACATGGGACGGGTCCGGAACTTCGATGACATGGGGTCGGGACTGCCCCTGGGTGCAGATACACACAGCCGACCTCCCTGATGCGGAATCCAGCAGAGCTGGCCTGGCAGTAGAACCAATGACCTGTCCGCCTAATGCCTTCAACACCAGGACGGACCTCATAGTCCTCCTCCCGGGGCAGAGTCATACCGCGAGCTGGAATATTGAAGCGATACCAGCCGACCCAACCCGCACCCGTTCATGAAAATCCTGGTCACAGGGGGCACGGGCTACATTGGTTCCCACACTGTTTTGTCCCTGCAGGAAGCCGGCCACGACGTGGTCGTCATCGACAACCTGGTCAACTCCAGCGAGGAGTCGCTGCGCCGCGTAGCCGAACTCAGCGGCAAGACCGCAGAGTTCCATCAGGTAAACCTGGTGGACGAGGCCGCCATCGACAAGGTCTTTGCCGGCGCAGCCATCGAGGCCGTCATCCACTTCGCTGGCCTCAAAGCGGTGGGCGAATCCGTGCGGAAGCCGTTGAAGTACTACTACAACAACCTTGTAGGCACTCTGAACCTGATCCGTGTGATGGACAGGTATGACGTCCGCTCCATCGTCTTCAGCTCGTCGGCCACCGTCTACGGGGAGCACAACCCCATCCCCTATGTGGAAAAGATGGAGATCGGGGCCAACAACCCCTACGGGCGCACCAAGGAACAGATCGAGGACATCCTCTCCGACCTCGGCGCCGCCGACCCGCGCTGGCACATAGCCCTGCTGCGCTATTTCAACCCGGTGGGTGCACACCCCTCCGGACGGATTGGCGAGGACCCGCAGGGTATCCCCAACAACCTGGTGCCGTTCATCGCCCAGGTGGCTGTGGGCCGCCGAGAGAAGCTCATGGTCTTCGGTGGCGACTACGACACCCCCGACGGCACCTGCCTGCGCGACTACATCCACGTGGTGGACCTGGCGGAAGGGCACGTCGCGGCCCTGAACCATATCGCGGACACCACCGGCGTGTTCCGCTGGAACCTCGGCTCCGGTAAGGGTTCCTCCGTGCTGGAGGTCCTGCGCTCCTTTGAGAAGGCCGTGGGCAAGCCCATCCCCTATGAGCTCACCGGCCGCCGCGCCGGAGACCTCCCTGCCTTCTGGGCAGATGCCACCTCCGCTGTGGCCGACCTCAGCTGGTCCACCACCAAGACCGTGGACCAAATGTGCGAAGACCACTGGCGCTGGCAGAAGAACAACTCCCAGGGCTATATATCCCACCGCGAATGAACTGTAGGAGCAGTGGATAAATGCAGACAGAGAATTCCACCTGCACGGACTTCCACGAGCATGAACGCACGCAACACGATTCCATCACCATCCACGCACACACGCGATCCCATTTGGAGGCCGCCGTGGAGGCCGCCGTCCAAGAACTCTCTGTTTGTGCGAGGCATCGGAAGCAGGGAATTCTGGTAACCCGGACGGCTCCGGGAACGGTCATCGTAAGCCTTGACCCAAATGTTCCCTGCGGCATGAGCTACGAACGAACAACCTGGTAGTACACGAAGGCGATAGGGCGAAATCAGCCTTATGCCTGTCTTGGGCTTTTCTGATGGCCCCTTTCCAACATGGCAACTGAACCTAGGAATCACGCATGAAAATTGGAATCCTCACCAGCGGTGGCGACTGCCCCGGACTGAACGCGGTCATCCGCGGCGCCGTGCTCAAGGGCATCACCATCCACGGCCACGAATTCGTCGGATTCCGCGACGGCTGGCGCGGCGTGGTGGAGGGCGACATCATCGACCTTCCCCGCACCATCGTCCGCGGCATAGCCAAACAGGGCGGCACCATCCTGGGCACCTCACGCACCAACCCGTTCGACAACGGCGGCGGCCCGGATGTCATCAAGGCCCACATGGACCGCCTCGGCATCGACGCGATCATCGCCATCGGCGGTGAGGGAACACTGGCCGCCGCCAAACGCCTCACCGACGCCGGACTGAAAATCGTGGGCGTACCCAAGACCGTGGACAACGACCTCGACGCCACCGACTACACCTTCGGCTTCGACACCGCCGTGCAGATCGCCACCGAAGCCATCGACCGGCTGCGGACCACCGGCGAATCCCACCACCGGTGCATGATCGCCGAAGTGATGGGCCGCCACGTGGGCTGGATCGCGCTGCACGCCGGCATGGCGGCTGGCGCCCACGCCATCCTCATCCCCGAACAAGAAGTCAGCATCGACCAGATTACCCAGTGGGTAAAGGAAGCCCACCACCGTGGCCGCGCACCCCTGGTGGTCGTCGCAGAAGGCTTCATTCCCGAACATATGGACGGGGCCTATTCCGAGCGCGGCCTGGACACCTTCGGCCGTCCCCGCCTGGGCGGGATCGCCGACCAGCTCGTCCCGGAACTGGAAGCCCGCACCGGCATCGAAACCCGCGCCACTATCCTCGGCCACATCCAGCGCGGCGGCGTTCCGTCCGCCTTCGACCGGGTCCTGGCCACCCGGCTCGGCATGGCCGCCATCGACTCGATCATGCAAAGCAAGTGGGGCACCATGGTGGCCCTCAAAGGAACGGAAATTAAACACGTCAACTTCCATGAAGCTCTGGGCCAGCTCAAGACCGTCCCGCAGCAGCGCTACGACGAAGCCGCCGTCCTGTTCGGGTAGACGCTCAAAAGACAAACATCATTCGCGAACGTTATGCTCCCCGTCACAAAGTTGCTCAGCGTCCTGCTGCATGAAGCTCGAGGACGACATGCAAACAAGCACGACGCCGAATCAAGACTAAACAAACATCCACTCTTTCGCACCGTGGCAGCCTGTTGACGACTGAACTGTGCTGACCGGCCAGGACGTCGAAGTCCACACTCACGGCAGCATGACCGACCGCGGGCGCGTCGAAGCTGTCATGGCCGACGGATCTCTACTGTGGTTGATGCAGGACGGAGCCCACAGCCGGCGCGTCATAGAACAACAACCAGGAACGTACATCCGCCGTACCTGGAACTGACAGCGATCGTGTCGAGGGGAAACTAGATCTGCGCACTCAAGCTTCGACGACCAGCGGCTCCCACCCCATGGCGTCCGGATGGTGTAGCTCCGAGGCCGTCTCGTCATTGAAGAGCACAGCCAAAGCTGACACACGGTCCCTTTGCTCGGTCCTCCGAGCAAAGGGAATTGATCTACGTTTTGAACGGGAAATCAGGTCCGTCCGCCCACAGCCGGGGACAATTTTCATAGGTTATCCACCGCTATTGCTGCCAGAGAGCTACCCCAACGGCTTCCAATTTTGCATCCGTGGATAACCTGAATTGGCCCCGGCCGTGGACGGATCAGGGTCACCACGAGTTCCGACTGCGTGGTCAGCAAGCAGGGTATGCCAGCCGAGGCGGGTTGACGGAATACCGTTTTCGGCGTTTTTAGTTAGGGCGCTGGAGTATCGGCTCAGCAACGAGGTTGTCGGATTCTGCCGGCCACTCAAGAAGTGTGTAGGCGTTTGTGGTCATCATGCGGTTGAGCAGTTCCTCGCCCGCGAGTTTCCGGGCCCATGCAAGGAGTTCCGGGTAGCCGTTGTCTTCGTGACGTGTGAATGGCCAGTCGCTGCCGTAGAGGAGCCTGTCAGTGGAACCACGCTTCAGGAAAAGGGAAAATATCGACTCCGCCTGGTCGTAGGAAGAGCGGTAAGGAGCGGATACCTTTACCCAGCACTTGTCGAGCCCGGCCAGGTTTAATACCGCTTCGATCGCCCCGGGGTGTTCTCGTTTGGGCAGGCCGAGGTGATCGATGACCAGTTTTGTGGGCCACGCCGAGAGGGCGGGAGCAAGCTCGAGCCATTGTTGCCCCGATGCCTGAATTTCCAAGTGCCACCTGCTGTCCGCCATCACCTCTCCCGCAACCATCCAAGAGGCGGAAAAGAGGTCAGGAACAGGCTGGCCCACGAGGTTCAAGCGGACGCCCCGCACGCCCGCCGCGTCCAGAGCGCGCACCCTTTCCTCTGAAAGTTCGCATTGCAGGGTTGCGTCGTCAACCACGACCACGCCCCGGAGCCTGTCTGGCTCCGCCGCCAACGCAGTCAGAAGGTAACTGTTGTCCGAACCCAGGAAACTTGGCTGCACGAGGACCCCCCGTGCCACACCATGGGCAGTCAGGACGCTCAAGTACTGGTCCAGTGTCGCATCGTAGTGCGGGACGTACCTTGCGTTGGCGGTAGGTGTAAGTCCCCGGTAGAAGATGTGCGCATGGGTGTCGACCAGTGGTGCAGAGGCTCGGAACATGGAATCACTGTAGCGCAATCTGCTAAACCTTTATAGGACTAGACCTATAAAGGAATCTGCTCTAGGCTGTGAGGCATGACACAAGCTTCTGCCTCCCCAGCACTGGCACACACCGATCAGCGTCTGCCTCTGCACGCCCGGGTCAAAGACGACATGATCCGGCGTATCCGGGCGAACGAGTGGGGCAGCAGCACACCACTGCCGGCCGAATCTGCTCTGTCTGAGGAGTACGGCATTTCGGTGGGTACGTTGCGGCGCGTCCTTGCGGAGCTCGCCGCTGAGGGACTCCTGGAGCGCCATCAGGGACGCGGCACGTATGTCCGTCGGGCTACCTTCCAGAACTCTCTGTTCCGCTTCTTCCGGATGCACGGAGGAACGGGCCAGACACCCGGCAGCCGCATCCTGGAACGAAACACGCAGGACTCCCCGGCCGAGGTGGCCGCGGCCCTAAATCTAGAGGAACAGTCTCCGGTACTGCACCTGCACCGGCTGCGTCTGTGGCAAGATACACCCTTCCTCGTCGAAGACATCTGGCTACCGCTGCCGAAGTTTCAGCCGATCGCCGACATCGACCCCGCTGAACTCGGGAGCCTGCTGTATCCGGAATACGAAAACCGGATTGGCCTCGTTATCGGCTCAGCAACCGAGGAACTCTCGGTCACCCAGGCCACCGAACCTCAGGCCGCACTCCTGGACTGCGCAGCCGGGGATCCCCTCGTCAAAATCAACCGCATCGCACGCACCCACACCGGCGACGTCGCCGAGTACCGCGAGTCCTACGGGCTGGCATCATCATTCCGATACCAAGTGGAGATCAACTAAGCCATGCAAGAACTCGTGGCCGTTTCCGGCCTTGTCCTTATCTTCGGCCTCTCAATGTGGCGCAGTATCAACATGGGCGCCGTCGCCCTGGTTGTCGCCTTCCTGCTGGGCGTCCTGTACTTCGGTCAGACAGCATCCGGGATCGCCTCCGGCTTCCCGGGCAGCCTCCTGATCACACTCTTAGGCGTGACCTACCTCTTCGGCATGGCCAGGGCCAACGGCACTATTGACCAGATTGTCGGAGGCGCCGTGGGAGCAGTTCGGGGTCGGGTTGCCCTGGTCCCCTGGGTCTTCTTCATCCTTGCCGCCATCATCACCGGCTCGGGGGCGCTCTCGGCAGCGACGAACGCGATCCTCATCCCCGTCGGGCTGGCTTTCGCCCAGCGCTACAGGATCAACCCGCTCCTTGTGGGCCTGTGCATCATCAACGGCACCAATGCTGGCGGGTTCTCCCCCATCGCCGTGTACTACAACATCGTCGACGGCGTCCTGGACAAAGTCGGCGTCTCGGTGGACGCCGGCCAGCTCTTTCTCTGGACCTTCATCGCAAACGTTGTCATCAACGCAGTGGCGTTCATCCTGTTGGGCGGACCCGAACTGATGCGCCGCGGACGCGAAGAAGAAACCGCGGACTCCACCACCTCATACCTCGGCGGCGGCACCGGAACCATCACAAAGACAGCAACCTGGACCGGCCAGAAAATCGTCACCGTAGTGCTAATGGCCAGCATTCTCGTCGGGGCCCTGGGCTTCAAGCTCGACGTCGGATTCCTCGCCCTCGCCGCCGCCGTGACACTGTCGGCCCTCTACCCGCAGCACTCCAAGGAAGCCCTCGGACACATCGGCTGGAACGTGATCCTCCTCATCGGCGGCATCGTCACCTATATCAGCATGCTCGAAACCGCCGGCGTCATCCAAGAACTCGCCAACTCCGTCGCCGGCATCGGCACACCCCTGCTGGCAGCACTGATGATGCTGGTTGTTGCCGGTGTGGTATCAGCCTTCGCCTCCACCAACGCCATGTTCGTCGTACTCGTCCCACTGGCAGCACCCCTGCTCACCACCGGCTCCATCGGCGTCCTGGGCTTCGTGATCGCGCTCTGCATCGCCGCATCGGCCGTAGACTCCAGCCCCTTCTCCACGGGCGGGGCGCTCGTTGTAGCCAACACCGAAGAAGAAAAACGCGAAAAAACCTTCCGCGGCATGATGATCTGGGGCATGTCCATGATCGTCGCAGCACCCCTGCTGGCCTGGCTCCTGTTCGTCGTGATCTAACCCACCGCCAAGAGAAGGCGGGTTGAACTCTCAGCCCGCCTTCTCGTTTGTTCCCCGAAAGCTCCCAACACGACGTGAGTATCAGTCCGCTGCTCCGTCCGGTCAGCACAATAAAGGATGGCCATGCCAGCCCGCCAAACAGAACCGGTCCCCCACTGGACACGACTACAACGTGGCGACCAATTAAATGTCTACAAGAACGGGAAACTCGTGGCGTCAGGAATCGTCGACATGGTCGCCCTGGACGGCAGCGTCTTCTGGTTCACCCCGAACGGCGCAGACACCCGCAGACTGTTCCTCCACGCCGACAAACTCCACGTCCAAAAGCGCGTACGCCTGTAGTACACCCCCACCTGACAAGTATGTTGCCGCCGCCCACAGCCGGGGACAATTCTCAAAGGTTATCCACCGCTACCGCTGCCAGGGAGCTCCCCCAACGGCTCCCAATTTCCAGCCGTGGATAACCCGAATTGACCCCAGCCATGGACGGATCAGAGTCGCCACCAGTTCCGGCCGCGTCATCAGCACGCACGGGTGCGCCCTGCCGAGGCAGGTTGACGGAATATTTATTATCGGCCCTCAACGGTCGGGGAGCGCTCTTGGATTGGGCCGGTGCAGATGCGCCGGAAGACAATAACGTCGTCGTCGGCCATAAACATGGCCCGTCCCTTTCCGTTGTCCTGATTGAGCCAGAAGACGCTGCCGTCCGAGGCGAGCATATCGACATGCCCGGAGGTCAGCGTTTTCCCGTTGCGCCGCACCAGTTCGAGTTCGTCCTGCTGGGCGAGCTTTGTCCAATTCAGCACCGGTTCCAGCTGGGCGTGTCTGGGCAACGCTGGTGGGTGATCTCTCTTCTGGTCTCGGTGGGTCACTACGAATCCTCCTACAATCCCTCTCTTAGGCCCAGTGCGACTTCAGCTGCTGATCTTGGGCAGGGGTCCAGCTAAAGCGTTACCGGGTTGACCTTTGGCAGCGGTCCGGGCGCTTGTCGAGGCGCGTTTTTACTCGCGGCCCGAAAGCCCGTGTCAGGCCCTGTGAAATTTAGGTACTCCAAGCTTTAGCGTTTTTCCTTCGCGAACGGCGAAAAGTCCATCCTTCTGGTGGAACATTGCCCGTCCTTTGCCGTCGTTTTGGATCAGCCATAGGACGCTGCCATCTAGGGCCAGCATGTCGACGTATCCTGATGCGACTTCTTTGCCGTCGCGGTGGAGAGTGATCTCGTCGTGGCGGGAGAGCTTGGCCCAGTCGGGTATAGGTTCCAAATGCCGTACTCGGCCTTGCTGCTGGGACTGAGTAGACGGGCTCGGGCTGGGAATCTGATTCCTTCCGAGACGGACGATTTTCTTGTGGCGGTGCAAGAGATTGGACAATGTAGTTCCTTCATTTGGGGGCGACAATGGAGACCGGTTGTAAGCCGTCACAGTCAGAACGGGATGGGTATGAGCTCCTTTCCTGGGAACTCTGGCGTGGGAAGATTGGATGCGCTCATAGGACTTCAACAGCGGAGTAGTCCTGGACGCCAAGGCTATTGGGCGCCGGTTTTGCGTGTGTACGGGCGTTCCGGAGTTACCTACTTTTTATGGAGTCAGATGCTGGTCCTTCGCGATCTCGAACAGTTTGTAGTTCTTGCGGACGAACTGAACTTCAGGCACGCTGCTGCGCGGCTTCACATTTCACAGCCCACGTTGACTCAAACAATTCAGCGGCTTGAACGTTTTGTGGGTTCTTCTTTGATCGAACGTACGACCCGTAAAAGCCGCTTGACGGAGGCCGGGCAAACGCTGGCACAGGGCGCAAGGCTGCTTCTTCGGGACGCTGACGCTCTGACCCGTGATGTCAGGCATGTTGCCGCCGGGCGCCGCCGGCAACTGCGATTGGGTGCCGTAAATCCGGCGTTGCGTCGGATGGTGCCGAGCGTGCTTCACGATGTGCATACGCAATACCCGGACTTGCGAATCAGTCTGTATCCAATGCCCTCGCACCAGCAGCTGCGCGCATTGCGGGAGTCAAGAATTGATATAGCCATTGTGCGGACCGCGGAGTCCCTTCCAGGGTTTGTGAGCGAAATTTTGATGCATGAGCCACTTTTCGCTGTGCTTCCGTCGGACCACCCGCTTGCAGGCCAGTCGAGGGTCGATTTGGAGCAGCTGAATGGTATGGACTTTGTTATGGCTCCCCGGGACCGCAATCCTGAGTTCTACGATGAGCTGATCAGTTTGTATACGCGGCGTGCTTGTTCGCCCTCCACCATTACTGAGGCTGACAATATGCATGCCCAGCTTGCTTTGGTGGGGGCTGGCGTTGGGGTGGCCGTTCAGCCGCTCTTGTTTGTTGACCGGGACCGGAGCGACATTGTCTTCCGGCCAGTCAACGAGGAACTGCGAATACCGCTTCAGCTGCTTCGGCCGGCTTCTGACGAGACGGAGATAACCCAGGCCGTCCTCACGAGTGCCCGTGCTTGCGCCCAGGCACTCGTGGCGGACGCGCAGGAGAGCGACCGGCCGGTCTAGGAACCGACGTGGATGCTTTCCTCTGCTGCCCCGGTCTGGGCCCTGCGCTTCCGAACTGCGGAGAAGGTCGAGGCGCCTATCAGCAGTACGGACACGGCGATCAGCGCGAGTGATCCTGGGCGTTGGAGGAAGACTAGGAATCCTTCGTCTCCGAGGAGAAGCGACTGACGGAGCGAGGTCTCCAGAAGCCCGCCAAGAATGAAGGCCAAAACCAGCGGACCGGGTGGGAAGCCCCAGATGCGCATGAAGTAGCCGACTACGCCGAAGAACAGGGCAACCCACATATTCCAGGTGTTGTTGTCGATCGTGTAAACGCCAACGAGACTCAAGACAATAATGAACGGACTGAGCACGGCCATATCGACACGCAGAATCTGAATCAGCAGCCCCACCAAGGGAAGACTGAGAATCAGGAGAACAACGTTGCCCAGATACATAGAGGCGATGACACCCCAAAAAAGGTCCGGGTTCTCGGTGACCAGCCGGGGCCCGGGTGTGATTCCGTTGATGAGCAGCACGCTGAAGAGCAGCGATATGGTGACGTTGAACGGGATACCTAAACTCAGCAGCGGAATAAAGGAGGACGTCGAGGAAGCGTTGTTGGCTGTCTCGGGTCCGGCTACTCCCTGGATGGCTCCCTTGCCGAATTCCTCAGGGTTCTTGGCAAATCGGCGTTCGGCGCCATAGCTCAAAAGGGACGAGAGCAGGCCCCCGCCTCCCGGGACAAGCCCGACGAGCGTTCCGATGACTGAACCGCGGGCGATAGGTGCGGCGCTATCGCTCAGGTCCTTCTTGGTGGGCCAGACTCTGCCGACCTTCTTGCTGACGAGCTCAGCTTCTGAGTCGCGTTCCCTGAGTGAGAACAAGACTTCGCCGATACCGAACAGACCGAGCACAACGGCGACTACATCCATCCCGTCCAGGAGCTGCAGCGAATCGCCCACAAAGCGGGCGTCGCCTGAGATGGGATCCAGCCCGACGGTGGCGAGGAAGAGGCCTATGGCGGCTGCAACGACTGCTTTTGCGAAGGCTCCTGCGCCAAGGTATGCGATCAGCAACAGGCCCAGAAGTGCCAGCATGGCGTATTCCGGTGGACCAAGCTTCACTGCAAGTTCGGCGAGGGCGGGGGCGAAGAACGTTAGGGCAATCAGAGCAACGGTCGCTCCGATGAAGGAACCAATTGCGGAGATTCCCAGCGCGGGCCCTGCGCGCCCCTTGCGGGCCATTTCGTATCCGTCAATTGCGGTGACAACGGAGGCAGCTTCGCCCGGCAGTTTCAGGAGCACCGAGGTGACTGTTCCGCCGTACATTACACCCGCGTAAATCCCGGCCAGAAGGATGATCGCCGTCGTGGGCTCCATCGCGTAGGTGAAGGGAAGCAATATCGAGATTGTGGTGATCGGGCCAAGGCCGGGCAGTACACCGACGACGACGCCAAGGAGGCAGCCGGCGAGGACTGCGAGGAGATTCATCGGATCCAGAGCAACACTGAACCCAAGGAGAATCGAGTCATTCATGTGAGTTCGTTTCCTAAGGGATCGGCAGCACGGAAGCGGGGAAAGCTGTGCCGATGATGATTGCAAAGAGAATGTAGAGCAGCGCCGTGATGGTCAAGGAAGCGATGAGGATCCTCTTCCAGGACATATCGCTGAGCAACTTCATCCACGCTGAAGTGACGATAAGCACCGCCGGAATCAGCCCGATGTAGCTAAAGATCAGGATGAAGGCCAGAGTCAGGCCGAAGCCCACCGCGGGCCGCTGCGAAGGGCCGACCGGTGGGAGAGCCGTGCCTTTGAAGCTCTCCCACGCTATGGTCGCCGCGGCTAGTGTCCATGTACAGGCAATGGCAAACGGCCAAAGCCCCGGACCAGGTTCGTTGGTAGTCCCGACGCCCAAGGCAAGCGAGCCGACGAGCAGTGCGACGCCACAGAGTCCGAGGACGACAGGGACCGCCACACTGTAGATGCGTGTTTTTACGCTTGGCTGGCCGCTACCGAGGTTCGACCGTACGTCCTCGGACTGCTGGCTCATGGGATCAGGCCCAATTCTTTCAAGACGATACCGTTTTCATCGAAGTCTGATTTGATGTCGGCAGCGTATTCTTCGCCTGTCCCAAAGTCGGGCACCGCGCCCGAGGATGAGATCCGCTCAAGGACTTTGGTGTCTTTGAGGGAAGCCTGGACGGCGTCTGCGAGGGCGGTCACGACCTCGTTGCTGAGTCCTTTGGGGCCGACGATCCCGGAGGTGAGATCTGTTGAGGCGTCAATTCCGCTTTCCTTCAGGGTCGGCACCTTCTCGTAGCTCGGATCCTTGACGCTGCCGAGGTTGGCCAGGATCTTCAGATCACCGGACTTCACCGAGGCGGTGAAACCCTGTGGCAAGCCTGCAGCGCCATCTACGTTTTTCCCGAGGAGTGCGGTTACGGTCTCGCTGCTGCTCTTGAAAGGAACCTGTTTGGTATCCACGCCGGCGGCGGAATCGAATTTCTCCATCGCGATACTGGCCGGATTGCCCACACCCGTCGATGCATACCGGAATGAACCCGGATTTTTCTTCAGATCGGCGACGAGTTCCTGAATGGTGTTCCATGGCGCGTCGGCCCGGACGGCAAGAACAATGGGTGAGGTGGCGATGCGGGCGATCGGGGTGACGTCATCGTAGGAGTATGAGGTCTTGCCGTAGTGGGGTTGAACGGTTAGCGGGCCGCCGGCAATAAAAGCCAGCTTGTAACCGTTGGGCTCGCTGTTGACTACCGATGTCATGCCGCTGGTCCCGGCTCCGCCGGATTCGTTGAGGACGACGACGGACTGTCCGTTCAGTTCAGGTTCCATCCCTGAGATGACGGTCCGGGCCAGCTGATCCGTGGCGCCGCCCGCGTCATAGGGGACGACTGCTTCAATGGAGGCGTTGGGGTAGTCGGCCTCTGTTCCCCCGCTTTGTGGGCCGGCGCCGACGGAGCAGGAGGTCACCAGAAGGCCGGCGGCGGCGAGTGTGATGGCCGCAAGTGCGCGCGAGGCGATCATCCGTCGTACCGCTTCCGGAAGAGAGGCCGCAGTTCGTCCAGGGGAACATCTTTGACAATGAGTTCTGCCATGTGGGCTTCGTTGGCGGTGATTTCTTCGACCTGGTCGATGACGTACTCGATGTGTTCGAAGGGGACGCAGCAGATGCCAGAATCGTCGGCGACAATCAGGTCGCCCGGTTCCACGCGAATGTTCCAGACCTGCACGGGGGCGTTCATCTCGATGGCTTCAATGCGGAACTTGCCGGTCAGTGGGGTAATTCCTGCGCTCCATACCGGGTAATCCAGCTTGCGGATGGTGTTCGCGTCACGGACTGCGCCGTTAACAATGCTGCCGGCCAGGCCGCGGGTCTGGGCAACGGTGCACGACTGGCCGCCCATGTTGGACACATCTAGGTTGCCGCCAGTGTCGGTGACCAACACGTCCCCGGGCTCGGCAAGGTAATAGATGTCGCGGGTGGACATGCGGATAAAGTCTTTGTCCACATACCCCTGCGTAGGTGTTTTGCGCTCCACGAGGTTGCGGATAGTCACGGCCGGGCCTACGACGCGGTGCCCAGTGGAGAGCGGCTTCAGGTAAGACGCGGGCACGGTGCCGATGATACCCAAGCTGTCCAGGACGTCAGAGACGGTGGTGGTGAGGTCCTCAATTGCGAGGTAGCGGTCGATGATGGCACGGGAGGGCCGGTCGAACTTGATCTTCCGGATGCGCTCCTGCGGTACCAAGCCCCATATCCGTCCGGCGCTCTGGTACTCCTCGTAATCCTGGCTAACGATGCTCAATGCGATTCCTTTGTCTTGCTGGGAAGTTGCCGAGTGATGAACGGCACATTTCCAGAGTATGTACGGCTCAGTTATTGCACAATAGATGAATTTCTAATCAAGTTATTGCTGTCAGCTATCACTCATTAGTTGGTTCGCCACAGTGCCGCGGGCCGACTGCGGGCTTCGAGTGTGCAGGGAACCATCGAAACGGCTGGCTGACTTAGCGCCGCGAGGCGCCCACGAGGTCCTCGTCGTCGTCCGTGCGGCCTGCATCCTCGGCAACAGCTGACCGGGACCAGGCGTCGCCCTGCTCGCGGTCCAGGTGCGTGGACTTCTTGTTCTTCAGGGCGAAGATGTAGACCAGCAGGGAGAGTCCGATTGCCACGGTGACGTAGGTGAAGAACAGGTCCACCTGGCCGGCCTTCTGCAGCGCCGCACCGATCAGCGGGACGGTCCCGCCGAAGAGCGAGTTGGCGATGGCGTAACCCAGGCCGACGCCGAGGGCGCGGATCGACGCGGGGAACAGCTCGGCCTTCACCAGGGCGTTGATGGAGGTGTAGCCCCCGACGATCAGCAGGCCGCCCATCATGAGCAGGAACGCGGTGAACGGATCCTTGGTGCCGGCCAGGGTGGAGAGCAGCGGCCAGGTAAACAGCAGGCCACCGAAACCGAACCAGAGAAGCAGCGGCTTGCGGCCCACCTTGTCGGAGATCATGCCGTAGACGGGCTGCAGGAGCATGAAGATGAGCAGGGCCCAGAAGTTGATGACGGAGGTGTCGGTCTTGGCGATGCCAGACGTATCGTTCATGAACTTCAGGATGAAGTTGGTGTACGTGTAGAACGCAACGGTGCCGCCGAGGGTCACACCGATGCAGGTCAGCAGGGGCTTCCAGTGCTGGGTGAACAGCAGCTTCATGGTGCCGGGCCGGGCTTCGCCGGCCACAACCGGGGCCTTGGCCGCAAGAACCTGTTCCTCGGAGACAGTCTCTTCCATGGAGCGCCGCAGCCACAGGACCACAAGCGCGGCGACGCCGCCGATGGCGAACGGAATGCGCCAGCCCCACTCCGTCAGTACGTCCTTGCCCATGGTGTTCTGCAGGATGACGAGGATCAGCAGGGCCAGCATCTGTCCGCCGATCAGGGTGACGTACTGGAAGCTGGAGAAGAAGCCGCGGCGCTTGGAGGTGGCGGCCTCGGACATGTACGTGGCGCTGGTGCCGTATTCGCCGCCCACGGAGAAGCCCTGGACAAGGCGCACGAGGATGAGCAGCAGCAGTGCCCAGACGCCGATCTGCTGGGTGGTGGGCAGGATCGCGATGGCGAATGAGCCGGCCGACATCATGGTCACACTGAGGGTCAGGGCCGCCTTGCGGCCGTTGCGGTCGGCATAGCGGCCGAAGAACCAGCTGCCAACGGGCCGCATGAGGAACGACGTCGAGAAGACGGCCATCGCTTCGAGGCCGGCCTGCAGCTCGTCCTTGGAGTTGAAGAAGTGGGACTGGAAGTAGGCTGCGAAGACTGTGTAGACGTAGAGGTCGTACCACTCCACGAGGTTGCCTGCGGAGCCCTTGAGGATGTTGCTCACGGCCCGGCGGGTCTGTGCTGCCTCATTCTGGGTCACGGCTTGCTGGGTGCTCATCATTGAACCTTCCTTGACGACGCCGCAACCGGCGGCAGTTCCTGACATACATGCTTGCTGTCCATGGCATCTTTGCTCATGGTTCCTCCTCGACGTTGAGAGTCCCCCTGAACAACAGAGGACCCGATCAAAACTATTGGTGATGCAGGGCACAACCAACGTGGACGGGGGTTTCCTAACACTTCCTTAGGTTTTCCCTTCCTGCCCATCCCGCGGGACAACACCGGCGCAGGGCAAAAAAGTGGGAGAAAGGGTAATCTCCAAAGCGGGCAGCAGATGCGGACGCCCGACCAGCGATAAAGGGACCAGACCATGGAAGTGCTCATCGTCGAGGACGACGACGCCATGGCGGCCGCTCTTGACGCAGCTGTCGTCTCCGCGGGCCACCAGGCAACCAGGGTGTCCCGAGGAGCTGATGCCCTGCTGGCCCACCGGAAGTTCGAGGTGATCCTCCTGGACCTGGGGCTTCCTGATATGGACGGCCTCGAGGTGTTGCGCAAACTCCGCCAGGTCACGCCCTGTCCCATCCTGATCCTCACCGCCCGCGACGATGAGCGGAGCGTGGTGCTGGGGCTGCGGTCCGGGGCTGATGACTACCTCGTCAAGCCGGTAAAACTCGTTGAACTGCTTGCCCGCATCGAAGCTGTCACCCGGCGCGCGGGCCGTTCCGGCGGGAAGGTGCAGCAAAGCATCGTGCTCGGAGACCTGGAGGTCGACGTCGAGCGGCGCGTGGCGGCACTCGGATCACGCGTGCTGCCCCTGACAGCCACCGAGTTCGATCTCCTCGCGCTGCTGGCTCGTCATGCAGGTTCCGTGGTCACCCGGGAACAGATCCTCGACGCTTTGTGGGGTGACGCCTTCCTGGCATCATCACGGTCCCTGGATGTGCACCTGACCGCCCTAAGGGCAAAACTGCAACTGCCCGGCTTCATCATCAACGTCCGCGGTGTCGGCTACCGGATCGAGGCAGATCCCGCGTGAAACTGCGTGTCCTGGGCATCCTCAGCCTTCTGTCAGTACTCATGGTCATCTTCGTCTCCAACGCCATGCTGACGTCCGCCAGCCGGGAGCTCACCCAGGAGCTCCAGATCAACCGGGTGGCAGCGCTGAACCGGTTCGCCCAGGTGGCCTATGACGCGGCGCTGGACGGCGACTCCACCCAGCTCCAGCGAGAGATGGACAGGTACTCCGAGCTGTACGGGGAGGGGGTCCTGATCCGGCTCCAGCAGGGCACCTTGCGTTCCGGCGGCCTGAGCGAGGACCGGGCCGACGTCCGGGATGCAGTGGCCAGGGCGAACCTCAACCTCAGCGACACCACGCTCACCCCGCTGCAACCGTTCGGAACCGGCCCTGAAGTAATCTCAAGGTCCTTCGGGAGCGCGAGCCAGGTCCTTGGCGAGGCCGTCCTCGAAGTCAACACCGAGCCGGCCCGGCAGAAACTGCGGGAGCGGTGGCTCGTCGTTGGACTTGCGGCGTCCGCCCTTGGGGCGGTGCTCCTCCTGGCCGCGGCACGCGTGACCCGCTGGGTGCTGCGGCCTGTCCATCGCCTGAATTCGGCGGTGACCGAACTTGAAGCAACGGGGCGGACGAGCCATCTTCCGGAGGACGGCCCGCCGGAACTGAGGCAATTGAGCCGTTCCTTCACCACCATGGCGCGGACGGTCAGCGAAAGCATTGATTCCCAACGCCAGCTCATAGCGGACACGTCCCACCAGTTGCGCAATCCCATCGGCGCCCTGCGGCTGAGGATCGATTTGCTGCAGCTGGAACTCCAGACTGACAGGGAACACACCGCGGCGGCGGGGGTTTTGGCTGAGCTCGAACGGGTGGAGGAGATCCTGGACGGGGTCCTGAAGCTGGCGTCGGCCGAGCACAGGGCCTTCGAGGATTCTGCCCGCGGCGCACTTGGCCCCGGGTCCTGCGGGAACAGGGCACTCATCGACCCCTACCCTGTTCTGCAGGAAGAGGTCGAACGGGCAGGGCCAGCCGCGGAGCGCGCCGGAGCCTCAATCCTGCTCGAGGGTCCACCCGATCCGCCACTCATACTGGCCTGCAACGCCGCCGAACTCGCCCAGATGGTGGGGGAACTTCTCAACAACGCGATCAAGTACGCCCCCGGCGCCCGTATTTCCGTTGGCGTCCGCGCGCAGTCGGGAGCGGCGATAATCGAGGTGTCCGACGACGGGCCCGGACTTACGGCGGAGGAAAGGGCCGCGGCCACCACCAGGTTCTGGCGGTCACCGCGGAACCGGGATATCCGCGGCAACGGCCTGGGCATGACCATCGTGGACAAGCTTGCGGGAGCCAATGGAGGCCGCCTGCTGCTGGCCGAACGGGCACCCCACGGCCTGATTGCAGGACTCGAGTTTCCCTCCCCGGTGACCCCACCCGGCCAGGAACACTCCCATGGCTGACGTGATCACCGCCCGGTGGCTTCCTCCCCGACGGGCCGCCCTCAGGGCCGGACTGGCCGCTGGCCTGGCCAGCGTACTGGTGCCGGCTCTCAGCGCATGCACTTCCGAGAACCGCCCGAGTACGGTCACCGTGGCGGGGGGTGAGCCGGGTGGCTTCTACCTTGAGTTCTCAACGCTGCTTGCAGAGTCCCTTCAGCGTCATGGAGTGGCGGACAATGCCGTGGCACTGACCACGGGAGGGAGCCTGGACAACCTGCAGCATCTTCTGACGGGCAAGGCCACCTTCGCCGTCGCACTGGCAGACTCAGCGGCCCGGCAGTCGGCAGCGAAAAACACGTCAGATGGTGAAATTGCCGCCCTGGGAAAGGTGTATGAAAACTACGTCCACTGCGTCGTCCGGAAGAACAGCGGCATCCGGGACGTCACCGGGCTTGCTGGCAGGAACGTGGCCGTCGGCGGACCCGGGTCGGGGACTTCGCTGACCGCTGCCCGCCTCATCGAGGCAGCCGGGCTAAGCGCCTCCCCTGCCGGTGCCGACACCACCGACAAGACGATCACTGTGATAAACCTCGGGCTCAACGATGGACTTGCTGCACTGCGGGGCGGCTCAGTGGATGCGTTGTTCTGGTCGGGGGGGGTGCCCACCGCCGCCATCACGGCCACCAACAAAGAAGTCGGGCTCGGATTCCTCGACCTCTCCACGCTGATCCCTGCGGCGCGGACACGTTACGGCGCTTTCTACGATCGTGTGCTGATTCCCGAGGGCAGCTATGAAGGCATTCCGGCTGTGTGGACGGTCGGCGTGGCAAATCTGCTCCTGTGCCGGAACGATCTGGATGCCAGCACCGTGAGGAGGACCGTCGAACTACTGGTTGGCCATGCCCAGGAACTCATACCGCGATCCAGCCTGGGAGTTCAGTTCCTGAGCCCGGAATCACTCATCAACACAGCGGGACTGCCACTGCACCCCGCGGCCGCGGCCGCGTACAGGGCATCGCACGGCTAACGACTCGATGCCTTGCCTCTCGTAACGGCGGACTGAAGAGGACATCGAAGGCGCCGGTCATCCAGTTAAGTCTGCCCTCGGGCCCCCACCAGATGCGCTCTGTGTCCATCGCGGAGCACGGAACGAGACTTATGCGCCAGTAGGTCTCATCCAGGTCCGCTGTGGCGGGTTTGAATCAGGTCCACCGCGGGCCGTTTAGCAAACAGATTCCTTGTGCAGACGACTTCTGACATGCCGTGCAGATGACTTCTGAAAGTGACAGCCTGACTACACCCCAACCTGACGTCAGGCTGGCGCCTCAACGGCGTCAGAATAGAGCCCGATTCTGACCTTCTGACAATGGCTAGAGTAGGTCTCAGATTCAACCCTGACACTACCGATGCATTCCCTCAACTGGCCGCCGAACACATGGCCCGGTTATCGGAGTTCCATTTGGGGGTGGCGCCGCCAAAAAGGCCTGGGCGTCGCCCCCGGCGGCTGTCAGTTGTCCTTGGCAGCCTGGCTGGGAAGCTCGATGTCGTCCTGCTGTTCCCAGTTCACGGACTTGTACATGTAGGCATCAATGGGCCGCCACTCGGCGTGGTAGACGTACGCGCGGAGGTCGTCGACATCGTCCCGGTGGTTGTGGGTCATTACCAGGGCCTTCTTGCCGTCTTCGCTGTAGAACACCTCGGGTTCCTTGAGATCACCGCGAATTTTCTCGATGACGTCCACAAGGTCCTGAATGGGCTTCTCGGGCATGGGGATTTCCTCTCTGACGATGGGGGCGGCCGCCGGCGCTGCTGCCGGCCGGACTGTCCGGGGCTTACCTTGCGGAATGACTCCTGGCCGGACGGGCTCCCACGGCTCACCGTTGTTGTGGGCACGTTCAAGGCCGGTGACCTTCTCGTTGACGGCAGACTGGATGAACTCGCTCAGGTTGCTGAACCCGGTGACATGCGTGGTGTTCAGATAGGCGCCACGCATCCGGTCAGCGTCCTCATCCTTCTGGTAGAAACCGGTCTTGGTCCGGCGCGAGGCGCGGTTCGGCCGCGTCGGTGCACCGCTCGGAGGCGGTGACCACGGGGTTGGCCGTGGCGTCCACTCTTCATATCCGTTCATGTCCCTAATAGTACTATTAGGGACGACGACGGTCGCGGGACACGCTGAGGTCGTCTCCGGTGAGCTGGAGTGAGATCCCGGACGACACTCCCGAACGAAGGGACACGCCGGCGATTACCCGGTGGACAACGGGAAGGTAGTTCTTCACAGCCCCTTATGCAGTGCGGAAGCAACTGTGGACAGGCTGTGCGCAGACGTCGGCGAGGCCGTTACTGCCGGCCCGAAGTGTCGGCGCCTCGACCCTACGATGGTCACCCAGTCGAAGGAAACAGGTGGTCCAGGGTGAATGAACAAGGCAGCGGCAAGGCCACGCGGGTCCAGATCGCGGGACTGTGGATCGCAGCAGCGAGCCTGGTCCTTGCGCTTCTGCGCACCGTATTCGATGTGCTCGAAGTGATGCGATGGTGACCGCCCGGACCTGCCAGAGCACCCTCACCAATTGTCCAGAGTCCTTTGGACAATTGGCCGGCACCTACGGCAAGTCAAGCGTCCGGCTTCTTGCGGTCCACATTCGGATAAGTTCCGTGGTTCTGCGCGGACGACACGTCCGCGATCCCGCTGCCTCAAGGATCATGGCCAATGACGGACCGGGTGCAACCCGGACGCCCACAATTGGCGAAGCTCCGGTCAAATAGCGGTTGACCGAAGCTCCGGTCCATTATGCCTGCCCAAACCTGAGTAATCCCTGAGCTCAGCGTTTAAAGTCCGGGGCCGTCCCGTGGCCATGGAATTGTTCGAGAATGCCATCCTGACCGCAAACCTTAGGCCCGGACAGCCCAGCTCACCAGCTGTGCTGCCGCTGCCAGGCCCAGCAAGACAGTGCAGGAAATGACCTGACCGACGAACATCGACAAGGCGACGCCCAGGGTGCCGATAAGAGTCAGGGTCAGGGCTAAGGCGGACGTATCCAGCCCGTCAGGTACCGTGCGAATTCATGGAGCCCCCGGCCGTCTGTCCTCCCTTGGGGACCATCGTGTCACTCGGGCCGGCCGCCGGAAGGACACCACGCCATAACGGTCACGACGCCCAGCAGAGTCATGAGATCGTGACCGCGGACCACTTGTTTGCCTACACCGAGGTCGGTTCTATGGCCTTACTGTGAGTGGCTCTAGGCTTCACCGGCGATTGTTTCAGGTTCTGCCCATTCCAGGGCTGCCACAATGTGTCCTTCGTCAGGGAGCACCTGCTGCTCTGCCGGGGGCAGTTTGTCGTAGGTGTAGGCGGCGACGGCCATGGGTGATGTGGAGCGGCCGAGGCTGTACCGGACACTGCGGTCATTCTTGGTCCCGCAGATGAGGATGCCGATGGTTTCGTTGTGGTGGTCCCGGCGCAGGACGTCGTCGACGAGGGCGACGTAGAAGTTAAGCTTCCCGGCGTATTCGGGCTGGAATTTGCCAGTTTTCAGTTCGATGACCACGTATCTCGACTGGTCAATGTTGAAAAATAGCATGTCAACGTAGAAGTCGTCCCCGTCGACGTCAAAGTGGACCTGACGCCCGACGAAGGCGAAGCCAGGACCCAGTTCCCGCAGGGTTTCGGTGATCCTGCTCGTCAAAGCGTTTTCGAGATCGCGTTCTGCTACTTCGCCGGAAAGGCCAAGGAATTCGAAGTTGTAGGGATCCTTGGCCAACTGTTGGGCGAGTTCGGAATCCGGTGCAACAAGCTGTTGCATAAAGTTCGAGGGCGCCGCCCCGGTCCGTTCCATGGACTTGTTCATCATCATGTTCAGGAGCACGTTTCGGGACCATCCGTACTCCACTGCTGCAGACGCGTACCAGGCCCGTTGCTCTGGGGTCTCCGTTTTGTCCAACAGGACGGTGATATGTCCCCAAGGCAATTGTGCAACAGGCTGTTGCACAATTGATTCCGCCCAGGCTGCCGCGAATCCTCGCATGTAGAAGAGGTTGCGGCGGGAAAGGCCCTTCATATCCGGGAATTCTGCTCGGAGGTCATCAGCCAGCCGACCCATGACACCGCTCCCCCACCCTTCGATGTCCTGGCGTTCCAGGATGGTTTTGCCGATGGACCAGTAGAGCTCAATGAGTTGGGTGTTGACGGTCCGTATCGCCCGAGTGCGGGCTGCCCGGACCCGGTTCTTGAGGTCGCCGAGGAGGTCGGTGTAGCCGCTGGGAAGGACGAGGTCACGGGCGTCAGTCATGCGTTCGATCATATTGGTCTGAGGCCGGAATCTAGCCAGACATCCACACTCCACTGGCCACTAGGAAACCCCCTCCTCGCCAGGTCGCCGGAGTGTCGTCCGGGCTGAGCGGGTTGTTCAGTCACGCTCAGGTATGGACTGGATCGGTTCCCGCCGCGCTCTGGACGGGTTGCGCCTGGGTCCTGGCGTCCGTGACGACGCGTACCCTCACTGCCTCCGGCAATTCCACATAATCTGCGGGCAGGTCGATTTCTGAAGACGTCATGCATTTACCCCACCGATCCTCAATTGCGTCACAGGCTGTGGCACATTTCGGTGGCCGCCCGGCAAGGGGTGCAGTCCACCCTTAAACCACTGCACGTTCTCGGGGATAAAACAGCGGCGCCGTGCATGCTGGCAAGAGCACTCCTTTCCTGTTAGGACGCCCTCTGGACCTCACAACGAGGTTTCGTCGTCTCCGGGTGGGACGGGGCCAGTCTTGGCTCCCAACTCGGCCAGGAAATCCGTGAAGTGGGGATCCGTGGATTCCCTGAACGATGGCCGGGGATCGGCGTGTTCGGTGTGGCAGTTGCTCAGTCCCCAGGTTTCGGTCCGTATCCGTTTCATCATGGGCCAGAACGTGCCGTCGTGCCACGACGCGGGATCGTTGGTGGGGTCCTTGTGGCCGTAGTAGGCGGCCTTCCAGGCGATCCACGCGGCGGTGAGTTCTTCAACGACTGCGGTGTGCCGGTACCAGCAGCCGTAGATCCGGAAGCTGTCCGTAACGCCGTAGCGTTCGTTGATCCAGGTGACCCATTCGTTGAGGGCCTCCATGAGTTTCACGGACTGTTCGCCGTTGAGCTCCTGCCAGTTCCACGGCGCTGGCGTGGCCGCGGGGGGCGACGCCAGGAGGTTCTTCACCGCGGCCGCCATGGAGTCTACCGATTCGCCGAGGTCCGCCAGTCGTTCGTCGTGTTCGACCAGGACCTCTTCGATGCCGGCCAGCCCGGTTGCCTGGTTCTCGCTCATACGATGGATGCCTCGGTGCGGGGGTGGGCGGCAGTTTTGTCTTTGAGCTGTTGGGCCGCTGCTTTGTCTTCGGTGATCTGTGCGGAGTCAGGACGGTCCCACCATGGTGTGAGGGTTACCCTGGCCGGGGCGACGTTGCTGTAGTGCATGAATGCTTCCCCCACCGGCAGTTGCTGGATCTCGCTGCCGCGGATCACGGGCCGTTCTTCTTCGCTGATCGTGCGGGAGGACCCGTTCCGTCCTTGGGAGGTGGAAACGCGCTGCTTGCGGGTGGTCCCTGCTGCGCGGGCGATCTTGTCGAGTTCGTCGAGTTCTTCCAGGCCCGGCAGGAACAACCGGATGGACGATGTGCCGCGGATCGCCGTGGCAGCTTCAGAGCCCCATCTTTGGCGGTTCTGCGCGAATGACTGGCTGAACCCGATGATGCGGATCCCGCGGCCGCCGGAGTCCGAGAGTGCGCCGGCCATGTCCGGGATCGCTGCAACGTTCGGGGCTTCATCCAGGACCATCGTCAGCACCGGCCATAACCGGCCCCCGGGCAGGTTCTGGGAGATGCGTTGGGCTTTGCGGAACATGAAGTCAGCGAACATGGCCACCAGCGGTGCCACCGGTGACCGCTCACCGTCGGTTAGCAGGTACATGGTGTTCGGCTTGTCCAGGAACTTCTCCATATCGAACCCCTCGCTCTTGGCAGGGCTGAGAATGTGCATCGCCTTGGGCGAGGACAGCGGTTCGAGCAGACCGGCCAGGGTCTCCTGAATGGAGTCAACCGTTTCCCCTGCCCGGGATTCCGTCAGCGCCCGCAGCCGCGTGGTGAAGGCGGCCGGGGCCTTGTGCTGGGTGAGAATGTCCAGCGGTTCAGCATTCGAGAAGTCGTTCGTCCACTTCACCACGTCCTCGATACCTTTCCCGCCCAGGGCGGCAGCGTGCAGGAACCGGCCGAGGACGGCGGCTGCCTTGGAGTTGAAGAAGTCCCCGTTTTTCACGTCCCCCATGGGCTGGGCACCGGCCCAGGCCTTCCCACGGGCCAGGGCTTCGTCCGGATCTTCGCACCCGTCGATGACGTTCCACCGCACTTTGTTCTCCCAGCCTGATATGTCCTGAAGGTCAAACACGGACACTTCCCCTTTGCGCTGCCGGGCTACTGCGGTGAGCATCAGCAGGTCATTCTTGGTGGACGTGGCGATCACAGCACCTGGTGCGTCCAGGACGATACCCACGGCCAGGAACAGTGTTTTACCGGAGCGCTGCGGGGCGAACACCCACATGGAATCCTCATGCTGAACGTAGAGGGTCTGACCGTCGAGCTTGCACAGCGCCACAATCATTTCGTCCTCGGTGGCCTCTGCGGGCAGCTCCAGGGATTGCCTGGCCTTGGCCAGGGCAGCAGTTTTGCCCATCCGCTTTTCCAGGTCCTTGTAGCGTGGCAGCCCGTCCTCGCGGGTTTTCGTGGACCCGAACAGTGCGCTGAGGGCCCCGGCACCAACGATGGCCAGCACGGACAGGACGATCAGGATCCAGGTGGACGCGCCCGGCCAGATGAACTGACCGGCCTTGATCGTGGCCCAGAGAGCGGCGAAGTCCGTCCACGGCATCCGAGTGGGCGTCAGCATCTCGCCAAGGAACGCCGAGACCCAGGCCAGGGCCGCCAGCACCACGACGATCACGGCCAGACCGATTTTCATGGCGGTGTCTGTTGAGGTCTTGCTGCTCATGCCGGTACCTCCGTTTCGGTGCGTTCTTCGTTGAAGGCGATGGTGCTGGCGGATTTCATGGCACTGTCGGTGTCGGTCAGTTCAATTTCGAGCGGGCTGCGGATATGGATGGCTTCGAACGGGTCGTGGCTGCCGATCTTGAACAGGCAGGTTCCTTTGACCAGCCGGGAGATGACGTCGGCGGATCCCGGCGGGAGGTTGAACATCTGCTCACAGGCCAGGGCGTCCGCGGTCTTCTGCTGTTTGTAGAGCAGGACGGTTCCGCATTCCTTGAGCATGGCGATGGCCGGGCTGTCTTCGGGAATGTCGGAGATGTGGTGGAACGCGAACTGGCAGGAGAGGGACAGCGCACGGGAGAGCTTGGTGTTGCGCCGGGTCACGGTGGCCACCGAGCCCTGCACGGTGTGCCAGGCTTCCTCGATCAGCAGCGTTGTCGGGACCGGTGTGCTCTGCCGGTAGAGGGTGTTCGCGAGCCAGGTGTTGATGATGGTCATGACGATCGGCAGCGCCGGGCCGTCCTCCGGGAGCAGGGAGACGTCGAAGACGGTCAGGCCGCTGTTGAGCCGGATGTTCTCGCTGGTGGGTCCGTCGATGAGGCCGGCCAGGTCGTCCTCGATCATGCGTTCGAGTTCAAAGGCCGGGTCCTGGCCCCACTGGCGCAGCTCGTCCACGGTCAGCCCGGCCGCTTCCGCGACCTCCGGGGCCGGGGCGTAGAGGGCTTTGAGGATGTGCCCGATGTGCGCGATTTCTCCCGCTGCTTTGGCGTCGGCGAGGGCCTGGCGGTGGGCGACGCGGACGGCCTTGCCTTCCTTGGGGCTCATGGGCCGGCGGAGGGCTTCTTCCATGACGGCGCGGACGAGCATGGACTGACCGGCAGGGGTGGAAAGGTCACCGTCGCCTGCTTCTTCATTCAGGCGGGCGGCGATGTCCGGATCCAGGATGTTGATCCGGGATCCGCCGCCGCCGATGCGGAACTGCACGGGGGCCACGTCAAGCTTTCGGGCCAGCGGCGTGTATTCGCCGCCGCCGATGTCGGTCTGGTACTTCTTATCGATCACGACGACGCGGCGGCCCAGGATCAGCTGGCGCAGGACGCCCCAGGTTTTCATGGCCGAGGACTTGGCTTGCCCGAGGTCACCGATGTAACACACGTTCGGGGACTCAATGGTGTCCCCGTAGGCGGTGAAGGGATCGTGCACGATCATCCACCCGGACCCGGCATCGACACCGAACACCAGCCCGCGGTGGGACGTCGGAGGGGACGCGATGGCCATGTGTGAAAATTCCATTTGCCGGGTGGAGGACTCCACACCCGGTGCGGCCGGGTCATAGAACCCGAGCCGGGACGCGAATTTCCACTGACGCTCGTGGTGCCAGCGCGTTGCGGCGTTGGCGTCCGATTCCGCTTGCTCCCGTCGTTGGGTTTCCTTCTTTTCGGCCTTTTTCGCGGCGGAGAAGGACACCGGACGGTTCCGGTCCAGGCCATCAGAGGTGGTCTGTGCCGCTGCAGCGTCCAGCCTCAACTGTGCGGCCCGTGCCTGCGTCCGGAGTGTCCGGCGGGATTTGCCGGTCACGGCCCACGGCAGGCTGAACCGTTTGACGTTGTTCGTGGTGGTCATCGGATTCCCCTTGTGAACGGCATGGTGGTGATCAGGGCAAGGTCGTTGCGGTGGTCCATCCAGTCAATGAACTCGATACCGGCATCGGAGGCGGCGGCCTCAACGATGTCGGTGATGGACAGGATCTCGTCCTCGTTCTCAACGGCGAACGAGATGTACAGCGCGTAGGCGGCGCCGTGGTGCCCGGATCCGGGCTTCAGGTCCAGGAGGCGCTGGTGGGAGGCGTCCAGCAGAACATCGTCCGAACCGTCGGTCACGACACCGGACTTATCAATGGCCTTCTTCTTGGCCCGGTCCATCGCCGCGTCGGTACGGGCCTTGGAGCGGGCACTGCGGGCATCCTGAAGTTCCATGACCATGGACACCGAATGCACCACTGCCGGTTGGATGCCGCTGATCACCGCTTCGAGTGCTTCGACCGGGATGGCCTGGGGGCTGAACGCCGACGCCGGCACATACCCGGTGCGGATGCGCCAGTGGTTATTAACGACCACAGACAGCGGCGAGGCACCGCCATCAAGGTGCTGCCAGCAGTCCATCAGGTCCGCGCCCTCAAAGTCGTCAATGTCGAAATCAGGGTCCTGAAGGTGGCGCAACAGCGCAGCCATCGCACGGGCACCGAGGGGGCGGAAGTCAAGGATCGAACCCATCATCGTGGCCTGGGCCATGGCCGAGCGGACTTCCTGATAGATCACCTGCCCGATTCCCTCATCCCCGCCACCGAGGGCGTCCGCGCGGCGGAACAGGGCCCCGGAGCTGGGGATCCGGAACGTCTCATAGGTCCGGTGCTGCTCGGACCGGGACCGCACGGTTTCGCAAAGCGCCCCGTAGGACTCCAGCAGAATCTGGGGAACGCTCTTGGCTACCCGCTTCTTCACCCACAGCAAGTGATCCGCTGAGTCCATCGGCACGGCCCGGGCCAGGGATTGCACATGGGTCACCAGGGATTGGCGGCGGGCCAGCCGGGCAAGGTACTGGCCGCGGGCCACATGCCCGGATTCCTTCCGGTGCTCCTCCCGGATGGCCGAGGACGAGCCGAGGATTTCCATGGTGACCGTGTAGTAGGCCTTTTGGATCTTGCCCTGATGGCGGAAGACCACCATCGGCCCTTCCGGGGTGGTCACCGTGAAATGGCGGACGGTGCCCACCATCAGCGGCGCATTGTCCTTGTGGTGGACCGGGATCTCGATCATGCCCTTCTCATCCGCCCGGTGCTTGTCCTTCTTGCCGGCCTTGACCATCCGGGTCCGGGGCCGGGCGCTGACCGGGACGAAAGTCAGGGAATTGTTCCGGCGCCGCAGCTTCTTGTGTTGTGCCTCCACGAAGAGGGCACCCAGGGAACGGTGTCCGGAGAACTTGTTGGGCGTGGTCAGGATGACCCCGGCCAGGACCAGGACGGCGGCGATGATCAGGCTGACAACCTGGCTGCCTCCGGCCATCACCACCAAGAGCGCTATACCGATGGCCGCGGACAGGCCGATCCATTCCGGGGCTGTCCGGTTTCCACCGAACAGGCCACGGCGCTGGACCTCGCCGCCGACAACAACCATTCTTCCCATGACTACCTACTCCCCTGCCTGTACTGCTCTTACCGGCCACTGATGTGGTCGGTATCCGGTGCCATCGAGTGCGCGGCGCGCTGGCCCCGGATCGAGGCCTGACGCGCGGTTTCCCGGCCCGCCAGCAGGAACGCCGTCGCGCCCCCGGCGGCGATCTTGACCGAGCCCCGGCCAACCGATGCCGACGCGGTCCGCACGGCCGCAGCCGCTTTCGCACCGCCGGTCCCTGCCCGGTCGGCCTTCTGCAGCTCACCCATCGTCCGGGTCTCCTGTGCACCCTCGGGCTCCTGGGCGTTGGCGAGCCGCCCGGCCGCACTCCGCCGGCCCTGTGCCCCAAGGCCCGCCGGGCCCTGCTCCGCACCCGTCGGTCCCGATGTTCCCTGCATCGCGGTTTGCGGGGCCATGCTGCCGCCCTCACGGGTACTGCCGGTGCGAGAGGTCCTGGACTGGATCTGGGCGGTCCTGCGCTGCCTGATGGCAGCAGAGAGACCCACCCCGGCACCAGCGACCATCGCTGCCCCGGCAATGGACTGCCGGTTAGCGCCCAGGCCGGTGGAGGAGGACGGCAGGATCGGCACATACTTGAACAGCAGCGAGGGGGCGAACGCCAGGACGAGCATTCCCGCACCCGCGATAAACACCGATGAGGCGTTCACCATGCCATCGTCAACGCCTTCACCGCTGAACGCCGGGCGGGAAGCGATAAAGCTGAACACCGCGCCCATCATCAGCAGCAGCAACGGCTTGGAGAGGGCAATGCCGAGCCACAGGGCACCGGTCTTGCCCACGCGCTCCCGGTACTTCGGATGGATCATGAAACCGATCATGAGAGCCAGGCCAAGGCCCAGCAGGTACAGAGCAAGCGGCTGCAACGCCAGCAGACCCAGAAGCGCCCACGCAGCAACGAACAACAGACCGAACAGGACCACGGCCGCTAAAGGCCCGAACGCGCCGCTGGACTCATACGAGGCGAACCGGGAAATCGCGACCCCGAAATCTGTGACCCGGCTGGAGGTCCAGAAAGCGACGGACTCCGTGATACCGGTAAGCCACCCGTTCACCACATACGCCAGAGCAGGGCCGAACAAAACCAGGATCATCGACAGCGGACCGTACCAAAGCAAAGACTGCCGGGCCGAGTCCAGGTCAATCTCCTCGTTCGATACGTCCGTCCAGAGCTTGAAATACATCAGCCCCATGATCAGGATCCCGATACCCGAGAACGCCCCCCAGGTCGTCCGGAATGAATCGTCAATCTCGAACGCGGAGACCTTTAGCAGGTTGTTCAGGACCTCGTTCGTGGCCGTCACGCCTTCGTCCTTGACAGTGTTCGCGAACCTTTCAAACCCGTCTTTCGCGTTGGCGATGAAAGCCACCGTATCCACGGTGCCCAACACCACCTGACCGCCAGGTGTCACCGCCAAAGCCGAACGAAGCACCGCCCCACCAATCGGAGCGAACTTCTTCCAGGCCGCTCCCTGAGCGCACCACGTGGTGGCCGTCGCAGGGGCGCCAGCGCCGGACAGACCTGCGCAGAACGGCACGATGTTCTTGCTGTCGTAGTCCAGCGCTTTTTCAGGGGTAGCCAGAAAAGAGCCGAACGCCTTGGCAGAGGTTGCTTCGCAGCCGTCCCCGCCGATAGCTGTGAAGAAGGCAAAGTCACCACAGGCTGTCTTGGCCAGCTCCTGGGTCAACCGGTCCCGGATCTGATTGCGCTGGGCCTCCGGCAACCCGGCGAGGCGCTTTAGCTGGTCGGCGTTCAGCTTGTCAGTCGTATTCACGTCGTCCGCCGCCTGGGCGGGCGCAGCGAACGCTACGCCCAAGCCAAGGAACATGGCCAGCAGAACTGCGACGAGGCGGATCGTCCTGCTAGCGCTTAGCGTTCGCATACTCGACCCACCCCTCCCTGCTCTTGTCCTTGAAGAAGGCATTGACCAAATCGTCCCGAAGAACCGGCGTGGCTGCCTCCCCCATGTTCGTGCCCACGCTCATGGGCCCGGCGTCTTTGACCCGGCCGCCGAAATCCTGGCCGGCAGGGACGATTGCGGCGTCTGAGACCTTCCAGTCACCGTCCCAGGCCAGCTCAAACGTGACGGTCTGGAAGAAGCTGCTGGGTGCCTCGTTTACGCTGGCAACGACGCCGCCGGTGAATACCTGCACAACCGCCTGCTTCTCTTCTTCGCAGCTGGCGACCCGGTACAAACCACCAGCGACCACGTCAGCGCGCGAGTACCACTGGCCGTCGAAAGCACCCGTTGGCAGTTCCTTTGCGTTAGCCAGCAGATCCCCATTAAAGGCGACCTTTTCGAACCATGGACCGGGTTTGGATACCTCAGTGAGGGTCTTCTTCTGCTGCGCCCACGTCGTGAGATTCACATCCTCAATGAGGTGTGTGTAGTTGGCGGCGGCCTGGGCAGCGGAATCGCAGGTGCCGTTGTAGCCGGTGATGGTTTTGCCGTCACTTGCTTTCTTAGTTCCGCCCTCGCCGATCTTGATATCGGAGACGGGAAACCCGAACTTCCCGGATGCCTGCAGCGAGCTTGGGTCCGGCTCCTTGGCCGGCGCCGGGCGGTTGATCAGAATCACCGCAACAGCGACGGCCAGGATCACCACACCTACCGCCGTAAGTGCTTTCCAGTGCTTCCGCATCGGCTAGGCCCCCGCTGCGCTGGTCAATGCGAGGATGCCACCGAGAATGACACTGGCGCCGGCTACGGCGGCGAAAGCGATACCGCTCTTCTTCGCACCCGAT
Organism: Arthrobacter sp. Leaf337; assembly: GCF_001423745.1. Lineage (GTDB taxonomy): Bacteria > Actinomycetota > Actinomycetes > Actinomycetales > Micrococcaceae > Arthrobacter. The sequence goes on along the minus strand of NZ_LMPC01000028.1, from coordinate 145,097 downwards.
GCGCCTTCCTCGATGTCGTCCGAGTGTCCGCGCTGCCGGGCAAAGCCCCACTTGGCCAGGTTCCACAGGAACGCGGCCGCCACGAGAATCAGTGCCAAAGCCCAGATGCCGCCCAGGACAAGCTGGATGGCATTCTGGAACTTCACGCCGAACACGCTGATGTCAGGGGTGACCCCGCCCAGGGGGTTCTCGGCAGCGGGGACGGCAGAACGGATAATGATTTCGCTTGCGAGGGTGCTGAACATGGTCATGGTCCTATCGGTTGATGGTCTTGGTTGAAGTAGTGCGCTTGTTGTCGGCGGCCAGGAGTCCGGCGGCGATTTCGGCAGAGGCCCGTTCGAACGCACGGCGGGCGGGGTCTCCGACGAGCTGCCAGTCGATGATGGAGCCGGTATCCAAGGCCCCGTCGTAGGGAATATCGATCAGCACCCGTACCGCGGAGGCAAGGTTCTCCCGGAGTTCGGCCTGCTCGGCGGCGGAGACCTTCGCCCCGCCGCCCTGGGTGACCAGGACAACCGCATTAGCTACCAGGTCTTTGTAATGCGGGTTGCCGGTGCGTTCGGACATGGACTCGAGCTGCTCGATCATCCGCAACGCGGAGACGACCGCGTTGCGCTTCAACGTCGTCGGGATCACCAGCTGGTCCGTGACCTCGACGGAGGCAAGCCAGTTGGCTGACCGGGTGTTGTTGCCGGTGTCCACGATGATGGTGTCGTAGAAGCGGCTGACGACCGTGTGGATGCGGTTGAACTCGTCGGCCCCGATGGATTTCATCCGGTCCGCGTCCTCGTCCGCGACCAGCACGGAGAACTGGTTGTTGCCCTGATGGCGGGTGTAGTACGACAGTTCACCCTTGCGGGCGGTGACCGTCTCAAAGGACTCCAGGACGTTCAACAGATCCCATACCGTCCGGGTGGAGTCGTTCGCGTTGGTCCGGACGCCGGCGGTGCCCATCATCTCGTTGTTGTCCCACACCAGCGCCTGCTGGCCAGAGTGGATACCGAACGTCGATCCCAGGCCAACGCTGCACATCGTCTTGCCCACCCCGCCGAGGGGCTGGGCGACCATGATCTGCATCGGTCGCGAGTAGACACGCTGGATCGCGGACAGGTCCGCCCGACGGGCCAACTCGGCCGCGCCGACCTTGGGGCTGATCAGGCCGAAGCTGACTGCGCGCAGGAAGGCCTGCCAGCCGGTGGCCGGTGGTAGCTGGTCGTTCACGTTTTCCTTACGCAGCACTGCTGCGCTGCGGCGTCCGCTGACCAGCGGCGCTTCGCGGTGATCCACCACCGTCTCAGGCTTCGACTCGGCTGCTGCCGGTTCGGCGTGGATGATGGTTGCCGGATCCGGTGCCGTTGGTTCGGGTTCGGTGTCGGTAAGACTTATGGTCGTGCGGCTCTTCCGTTCGCTCCCCTGCCAGGTCGTGCTCATCCGGAGTGTTCCTCTCGCTCGTTTCAGGTTCGGTCGTTGGTTTCATGAAGTCGGGTCTTGCGGGGAAATGGCCGTCACCAGCCACGGCTGCTGCTGGCCGGAACGGTGCAGGAGCATCTGCCACCTGCCCGCATCGGTGGAGAACGTTGCGGTGATCGTCAGCGGGTTGCCGGCGTCCCTGCTGATCGCCGGACCGTCCGTGACTTTCCGGATCGGAACACGGGCCGGGTCGATGTACTTCGCATCGTCGGCGTACTCAGGTGCGAGGTGCGGGGCCAGCTCGGCGAACCAGGTCGTCTCCGAAACATCGGGGCGGGCGAACAGTCCCATGACCTTGGCAGCGGTGTCCTTCACCGCTTTCTCCGCTGCCGGGTCCCACGTCACTTCAGGGACTCCGTAGTGTTCATCCCCGCCGTGCTCGTGCCCGTCCTCGGCGTGGTGACTCTCCTGGCCGGCCTGTCCGGAGTTCACCGTTGGGGTGGAACCAGCTGCCGGTTCGGTGCCCACGTTTCCGGCGCAGGCACTCAGGGAAAGCGCGGCGGCAAGTGCGGCTGCGAGGGCAATGTGCTTGCGCATCAGAGAATGCCTTTCTCTTTCAGGATCGGGGTCGGGTCGGTCGTGGGATTAATCGGGACCATGGGGTTTGGCAGGGCGCCGGCGAAGAACTCCATGTGAAGGTGGCGGCCGGTGACATTGCCTGTTGCCCCTTCCGTGCCCAGTGGGGTTCCGGCGGCAACGGTGTCGCCTTCTTTGACCTTCACCGAGCCAGCTTCCATGTGGTACATGCCGATCGTGAGCTTGCCGTCCACGGTCTGACCGGTCACGCCGGTACCAAAGAGGCCGTCGAGGTTGCGAACCTTGACGATCTTCATGTCCGTGATGGCCACGATCGTTCCCGGCCCCCCGGGGTGCACGAAGTCGATGCCGTAGTGGAAGTTCGCCAGCACTCCCCCAGCAGTGCCAGATGGGGCCGGGCGTGGACCGTAACCGCTGCTGTTGAACGCCCCTTCCATGGGCTTGACCCACCTGCCGGCCAAGTCTCCGACAACCTGGTTGCCCGCGGCCGGGCAAACGCCGGACGGGTCCACCGCAGAAGCGGACTCCCCACCCAGGGCCTTGAAGACCTCCGTGGCCTGGGCGCGGAACTTCGTGTAGTGGTTCGGGTCCGCGTTCCGCTGAGTCCGGTGGATCGCAATCGTCGGTTCGAGGGTTTCCCAGCGCTCCACTTTCTGCAGGGCCTTGAAAAAGTTCGTCGCCGAAATGGTGGGGTCCATACGGTCCGCATACGATCCCCACGCGCCGTTGGAACGCTGCTGGAACAACCCACGTGAATCCGGCCCTGCCCCGTCGCCGAAGTCAGCAACGCGCAGCGTGGACTCACCAGTCGCTGCTTGGATTCCGATCAGCTGAGCCGCCACCGGGAGCCCTAGCGCCTTGGCAGCGTCCATGATTGCCCGAGCGTTTTTTATCTGTTCGAAATCGAAGCCGGCCACTCCCGCAGCCGGCGTAGGTCCAGCGCCGGTACTGGAGGGTGCGGTGCACGACGAAGCTGCCTGCGCGGTGTCGCCTTCATCAAGTACGACGGTAATGAGCCCCACAGCGAGCAGAGCTGCGGCTGCTGTACCAGCCATTACCCGTCGGGCAGTCACTTGTTCACTCCCAGGAGACGTTTCCGGGCCCACGAGCCAGCCAGCGAACGGCTGCAACTAGGTGCACGAGGGCTGAAGAAGTCGCTTAATGCCTTCATCATTGCTTAAAATGTAGCATGATGAGTGCATTAAACGAATCGAAGAGAGTATTAAAAGCTCTCATGGGGTTAGTGTAAGAACTGATGAATGTGATGCAAATATGAAAACGGCGCTGATTAGGGGCAAAATGGGGAGCGTGCCTAAATATGCCCTTCCCGAGGAGAACTGGTCGGAGGATCTCCTCTTGGCTCAGCGGGTTATCAGCACGCCGGCCCGTCTGGCCATCGTTGGATATCTTTACACGCAGGGACCGACACTGCGGGCGACACTGATCAAGCAGTTGTCACTGGACAGCAGTTTGGTTGGCAGAAATCTTGATCAGCTTGAAGATCTTGGAATCCTGATAGGAGACCCCCCTCGCGGTGAACGCGTCGGCCGGTCGACGAGGTGGGAAGTCAACACAGACAGGTACAACCGAATGGCAAAGGCGCTTTACGACTTCCTTGGCATTGACCTTTTGAAGCCTCTTCCCGGCCAAGATCCGCGGGAGGGCTAGTAACCTAGGCCCTCGCCGCCCGTCACAGGAATGAGGGCGCCGGTCAGGTACGTCAACGTGCTCACCTTGTAGATGGCGTCTGCGATTTCATCCGGTTCCGCTATCCGCCTCAGGGGCGAACTTTCAATGAGCTTTTTCATGTCAGCCTCTTCGACCTTGGCCAACATGTCTGTCTTCGTGGGGCCGGGGGCGACCACATTGATCCGGATGCCACGAGGGCCTGCCTCCCACATTGCAGAGCGCACCAGACCATCGAGTGCAGCTTTCGACGATGTGTAGTGAGCAGAACCGGGAATCCCAGTCCGAGATGATTCAGAGGAGATCAGCACAATGGACCCAGAACGGGCTCGTCCCATGTATTTCAACGATTCCTGGACACTGGCAAAAGCCCCGAAAAGGTTCGTTTCCATAACTGACCGCAAGTCTTCGTCACGCATCCGAATGAGAAGATCTTGACGAGCTACTCCCGCGTTATAGACCACTGTGTCGAGGCGTCCGAAGGTCGTCGCAATTTCTTTGAAGGCCGCCTTCAACGCAGGTGTATCCGTCACGTCGCATTCGATTCCGTGTACACCGTCTTCTACACCGCTTCCGCGGTGGGTGCCGGCCACAACATAGCCCTCTTCCAAGAAACGCCTGGCAGTTGCTTTGCCAATCCCCCGCGATGCTCCAATTACAAATACGACTGGCGACTCAACCATAAACTTGCCCACGTTTGCACTCTACAGGTAGTGTCCAAAGTGGTCCGGCGAGCTTTCGGGCCCATATCTCCTATACCTCAAGTGTGCTGCTGGACAGTGGTGTGCTGGCTTCCAACCCTCAATTTGTTAGGGCCCAAAGTCATGCACACCGATGCACTAAATGCCGTATGCGCCGCAGCCTCTACCCCATCCCTCCGAATCCTCCGCGCGTTGAACCTCCTCCAGGTTCCGCAGCGGCCAGAGGAGATCGCCGAAGGTCTAGAGCTATGCCTCTCCGTGGTTACTCATGAACTTTCCAAGCTGGAAGCCGCAGGAATCCTGAGAACCATTGACGGGCAAGTCCACCTAGGCGTTCACCTGAGCTCTTTATTCGGTGACCCCTTGACGCCTTCAACAACACAAGCCACATGCAAGCGCGAGCGAAAGGCACCCCATGTCTAAGCAAGAGATCGATGCAAAAGGACGCTGGGTCGTTCTGGATACAACGCAGGAAGGGGTATCACTCCTGGTCGTCGGCACGGAAAACCATCCCGGCATCAGCCCGAGGAACTGGCTGGACGCACGCACCAGGACCGTACTGCTCGACAAACTGCGGGCAGCCATAGCCTCAGCAGAAGCGTTCGACGGCATTGTCCGATACGCGTCTGCCGAGTTTGCTGTAGTCGCCAAACCGATAGTGTCACCCGACGGCAAACAGGTTGTAGGTGCCTACGGAATCTTTGATCATCCCGGGCACCCGATCCCGGACGCACCTGTTATTGGCACGTGGCAGTGGCGGGTATGCAAACAAACCGGCAAGAACGTGGGCGACGACTCATCTCTGTGGGACGCGAATCTCTTCAAGATTTACGGGATCGACCCCGCGACCGTTGAAAGCAAGCGCGGACCCGCCGGTGAATGGTTGGCCAAGCTTGTTTCCACCAAGGACCGAGACACCATCAAACTTGTGATAGACAGCGGCATCTCCGTAAACAACCGCAGCAGGCACCTGCTTTCCTATGAGATCGTCTACGGCTACGGAAGCCCTAATCCTCGTAAGAAGCAGATCGCCATGTCCGCCAGAGCCTACGACGACTCCGACTATCCCGAGGCAATCATGCTCCGCGGATTCAGTCGGGAAGTGGACTCCCCCACGAAACTGGTGACGCCGGGTCTCTCGCCAGTCACGGCCGGACTCGTGACTGAGGCACTCTTTGCCTTGGCAGCCGATCGAGCCTTCGCCGCCGTCGACATGCAACAGGAAGTGACGTTCCGGACGTCCAACCGATGGGCCGACTTCGGGCTCATCCCAGATTTCGAAGGAAACCTGGCCGCATTGGCCCACCCTGACGACAAGTTCACCTTCGAGCATCACCTCGCCGCCGCCGCTGCAGGACGAATAGGGCCTGAATCATCGGCCACTGTGCGGCTCAGAACCACAAATGAAACATGGCAGGAATTCGCCATCTCGATTGCGCCGATCGGCTCTACCGACGGTCAAAGCCGCTACCTCATGACCAGCCTCGTCCCCACCAATCAGGGAGCATGAATTGGGAATTCTGGATGGAAAGACGATTCTAGTCACCGGCATTTTCACCGAGCGCAGCATCGCCTATGCAGCTGCCGAACTCGCACAGCGAGAGGGTGCAACGCTGATCTTTACAGGCTTCGGGCGCCGCTCAAAGATCACGCAAAAGATCGTTCAGCGACTCCCCACATCTGGCCCCGTTCTGGAGCTCGACGCCACTAGCCAAGAAGACCTGGACTCCCTGCACACCAGGATTCTGGAGCATACGGAAAGTCTGGATGGCATCATTCACTGCATCTCTGCCAGCAAACCAGAAGCCGTCGGCGCCGGCTTCATGACAGCGGACTGGGACGACCTCTCCACGAGTCTTCAAGTCTCGGGGGCTTCGCTCCAAGCCGTCACCAAGGCCTGCATGCCTATATTGAATGACGAGGCCAGCATCGTAGGTGTCACACTCGACGGAACACCGGTGTGGCCCATTTATGGCTGGGCCGGGGTGGCCAAAGCTACCTACGAATCCACCAACAGGTACCTCGCTTACCACCTCGGCGGACGAAAGATCCGCACGAACCTGGTGGCGTGCGGGCCCCTGGACAACTTCACAGTGGCTGCTATCGACGGCATTGAAAGTGCCGACGGTGTGTGGGAAAACCGAGCGCCATTGGGTTGGGACAGGACTGATCTCCAGCCCGTCGCCAAAGCGGTTGTGGCATTGCTCTCCGACTGGTTCCCCGCCACCACTGGCGAGATCGTCCACGTCGATGGCGGCTATCACGTCATGGGAATGTGACCCCCAGGTAGACGAAAGGCTGCGCGAAGCTCCGGAGCAGCGCCAGCTTAGGTAAACATGTTTCTGTTTCAACACGCCGAAGGTGTTTCAGTTTCAATACAGGGGCTCACGGCATGGCGGTGATAGCTTCATTTTCAAGAGGAACGGAACCGAAGTAGTTCCACCCTTAGGACCTTCCACGTTGGTCCGACCAAATCTATTGAAGTAACGGTGGCCCCGGCCACTGCGTTCAAAGGACAGGGATGATGGCTCCAGCAACTCGTAGTGGCCGACGCTCCAAAGGCGACCGCAAATTCGTCGGATTCCGCATCGCTACACCCAAGGCAGACGCCATGGATGTTCTGGCAAAAGCGGAGGGCTACCAGTACGTCAGTGACTGGCTGTCCGATTTGGTCGATGAACGCCTCGCCAACACCAATATTCACGCGCTTGTACAACAGGAGGAGTTGCCTCTTGGCCGCTTAGCCTCTTAAAAGAGGAAGGCCCGCACGAGGCGGGCCTTCGAAGCTGAAGATTCACGATCCGGAATGCTTGCCGGCTGACAGATCGTAAATCGCGGAAAGTCCTTCACAGGGCTTCCTTTGTGTTGCAACCGGTCTTGGCGGACCGGCCTTTACTCATTCCCTCTGACAGGAACAGCATCATCGTACAACAGCACTCCCCCGTGCTGCCAGCAACAAACCGCGCTGGCGTGTCTCGCGGGGCATTCCCCAAACACAGTCCCGCTCAGGTATGGGCTGCCCTGGCACCTATTCTCGCAGGTCAGCCCCGGGTTCGGCTCTCCAGGGATGCCGGCAGGACGTACCCGCAGAAGCACGAGCGGGTCCTGACTGAGGCGTTGCCCACATTCCCAGCGGCCGTCCGGATCTTCGGCAAGGACGGCACCTGCGCGGCGATATTCCTCGACTTCGACTCTTCTGTCGCTGGCGTCGACTGGGTTGAAGCCGACGTCCGAGCAGTCCAGAACTGGCTGCACGCGGTGGGTGCCCGCTGGATTGAGGACTACTCCCCCAACGGCGGCCGGCATGTCTATATCCCGCTGGAGCAACGGGTCACATTCTCTGACGCGCGTGATCTTGTCGAGGCTCTGGGCACGCGGTACCGGAGCCTCGATAAGACCCCGCACCAGAACCTTCTTCACGGCTGCATGCGCACACCCGGATCCCCGCACAAGCGCGGCGGCCACCAGGAACTCGCCATGTCGTTGTCCATGGCCTATGACGTTGCCCGCCGGCCCAACTCGGCCTCAATCTGGGCAGCTATGACGACCGATCTGGCAGGGGAGATCGCCGCGGTTAGAGCACTCCGTCTTGAAGGCACGTTTACACCGGCCACTGCCGAAACGCCCCGGATCCAGCAGCGGACGGGGCGGATGTCCCGGACCATGCAGCTCATGGCTCAGACGGGGCTCTACGACACGAACCGGTACGCCTCCGACTCGGATGCCCGCCAGGCCATCCTCACCGGGGCGGCCGCCTGCGGCATGGAGCTCATCGAAGTGGAACGCCGGATGATGCAGGGGACCTGGCCGGGTCTCGCTTCCTTCTATGCCCGCTACGCCTCCCGCCACCGGGCCCCGGCACTGCGAAGGGACTGGCTGGAAGCGGTCACGTACCTGAGCAAAAACCCCGGATCCAAGATCGAAAAGAACAATGCTCGTATATCCCCCACAAGCCAGCCAAATACACAGCCGCAGGGGTTAAAGGGGAATCCAACCTCATCGAACCCCGATGCGGAACATCGGTTCATTCGAACCTGGCGCAATGCACTTCGTCTGAGAGAGCACACCTACACGGAGTCCAGGACAGGGCTGGCGCGAAGGATGGTGCTGAGGGCTCTGGCGGAGGCAGCCCACATGACGGCGTCCCGATTCATTGAATTCGGCGACCGGTCCATCGCAGTGGCTACAGGCCTCGACCATACGACTGTGGGATCCCATCTGAGGACACTACGTAGCGAAAAGGACCCGCTGGTGACCCTTGTTGAACGGGGCCGCGGCACCAAGGGAGACCTCTACATGCTGACCGTGCCGGAGGATGTGAAGACCGCAGCCGAAGACCTGACCTGGCGGAAGGGGAAAATCCACGCACTTCGGCCTGTATTCAGGGAACTTGGCCTACCGGCGGCCTTTATCTATGAGGCATTGGAGCACTGCCCTGCCCTGACGACCGCGGAAATAGTGAAGGTGACCAAGCTGTCCCGGACGGCAGTCAGTGAAGCGCTCGAGGTGATGGCAGCATGGAACATGATCGCCCGGGACACCACACGGGCCTGGTCAGTGGTGGCCACGACGTCGCTGAAGGACCTCGCCGAGCACTTCGGCGTCCTGGAAGCCGTTGCGGCGCAGCTACAGCGCTACCGGATCGAACGGATCCTCTGGAAGGAATGGCTGTCCAAGAACGTCAACACCGTCGCGGAGCTCCTCTCCCCCGGTGAGGACTATCCCTGGGAGACGTTCGAGGGCCCGCCGGACGAGTGGGCCCTCGTGGATATGGCGTTCACCAAGGCCGGGTAGGGGTTGAGGCGGGGCTACTTGCATGCCTTCATGCATGCAAGCGTGCAGGCAAAGCAGCCCCGGCCTCTCCTCTAGTTCTGGCCCCAGCGGGACTTGATAGCCTGCTCGATCGCTTCACGGACCGAGATGCCCTCGTCCTCCGCGGCCGCGTACAGCACGTCGATGACTTCCTGGGACAAGCGTGTGCTCAGCGGAAACGTCACCTCACGGCGCGTAGTCTTCCGGTTCGCGACCGTCTTGGACGCCTTAGTGGACTTTGAAGACTGGCGCGCCGGAGCCGGTGCAGGGGCGACCGGTGCGGCAGTCTGTACAACGGGCTCGTCGGCCACGAAGGCCTGGAGGGGTTTGTGGCCGAGCGCCGGCGCGGCAGGAGGAGTGGCTGTCTCCACTCCCCCGCCTGCCGGGGCCTGACCATCAGTCTTTACTGGTGCTGCTGCCACAACTGCCGGCGAATAGTCGACAGGGTCGACCTTCTCGTCAGGGGCCGGCCGCGGTGTACGGCGCAGGACTGCCGGGCGGTCCTTCAGGTCTTCGCTCATCGGATGATCTCCTTCATCAGTTTGTTGTAGGCGTCCACGACGGGCTGGCCCTTGCGGTACTCCCCATACCATTCCTGCGTCATGCGCATCTCTTGGACGATGGTCCGGTGTGGGACCAAGGGGGTGAGCAGCATTCCGGTCTCGCGGAGTTCTTCGATGCTGGCCACTGCAATGCGGGACATGACCGTTGAGGCGACGGCACCGACGACGATGCCGGCTTCGTGCAAGTTGTCCGGAGCTCCGATGCGCTGACGGGACATCCGGAACTGCTGGACGCTCTTGCGGGCGCCGGCTACACCGTCGACCCCGTCGACGGTGGCGCCCGCGGCGTACACGATTGTGTCGGCGGCGTTCAGCGCCGAGAGGGTCAGCGGGCCGCCCTGGCGGTTCGGGCAGTCGATGATGACAACATCGGCGTCAATTCCGATGAGTGAGGTGCGCAGGCGCAGTTCAGCGTGGTCGGCGCGGTCTGCTTCGCGGTTCGAGACGCTGCGGGCTGAGGGAACGACCCTCAGGTTCGGGAACCAGTTAGACTCCACGGCGAGGTCCTGGGCCCAGCCTTCCGGATCCGAGTCGCCAAGGATGGCGCCGACGTGGAGGCCGTCCTCTTTAGGCTCGACACCGAGCCACTTGCTCGCCGCGGCCCGCGGATCGAGGTCGACCAGTACAACTTTGCGTCCTGAATCGGCCGTGACAGCCGCCAGGGACACTGCGGTCGTTGTTTTCGTGGCACCGCCGGACTCACTGTAAACCATGATTGTTTGCATGCATGCAAGCTTCCCGGACACATATGTGCGTTACAACTAGCCACGCCGACCACTTCCCTGTTGTGATCAAGCTGGCATGAATGCCAGCTTTCATGGATGCATGCAAGAAAGAAAGTATGCATGCAAGAAATGGGTTCAAATCTCCCGCTGTTCATGGGTTGACGCACACATTCTTGGTTTTTGTCAGCCGTGCCCGGGATCGGTTCCTTGGTTACTGAATGTGTGCGCTGCGGGGGCGGCCCGTGAAAAGTGCCTACTTGTATGCAAGTCTGCATGGCTGAAAGCATGCATTCCAGCATGCATGCATTCATGCATGCTGGAATGCATGCTCAAACTGCGGGGTCGCCTGCGAAGAAACCTTGCATGTATGTCTGCCTGCATGACTGAAAGCATGAATGCATGCAAGCATGCATTCATGCTGGAATGCATGCTCAAAGTAAGATGTGCGGTCGCCAGCGAAGAAGCCTTGCATGTATGTCTGCCTGCATGACTGAAAGCATGAATGCATGCAAGAATGCATTCATGCTGGAATGCATGCTCAAAGTAAGGTGCGGACTGCGGGTCGCCTGCGAAGAAGCCTTGCATGTATGTCTGCCTGCAAGCATGAAACCTTGAATGCAGGCAAGAAAGCCAGCATGCAAGCATGACAGCCGGAATGAAGGCTTGCGTGCGCGACTAAGGCAGGTGGCTCACCCCAGCATTCCCAGCTCGGGACAGGTCCACAACGGACACCTCGCCCAGCTCCTGGCTTGGGGATACAAGGCCTTCGTCCTCGTGGGGATACAAGGCCTTCGTCCTCGACGAAATACCAAAGCCCACGCCCGAATACACCGAGTTAGGTCGGCCCAGGCCGCCGGGGGATAGCGGACGCCTGGTCTAAACGCATCAAAGCGTCTGTCAGTAACGACCATTTTTGACTGGTCATATCCACTTGCCGGAATCGTTGCCGAAAAATGACGCTTTGGCCCGATATTTTTGGTCAGAACCCGTTGCCGGTATCAACGCCGGCCTGAACGCGGGAAAGAGGGTTTTTGACGTGTTCGGGTGCGGTGGCAAGACTGTCTGGAACACCTTCAACCGGGCAACATCTTGGTGGTGACCGACCTGACCAGGCTAGGGGGAAGCACTGCGGACCTTTCCGACATCGTGACAGTACTCGGGCGCAGGGGGATAGGCTTCCGGTCGCTGGCGGAACCCTGGCTGGACACGACCAGCGCGTACGGGAAGCTGATCTTCGACATGTTCGCGTCTCTGGCGGAGTACGAACCGGTTGTCCGAACGCACGAGGGCAGGGTTAGTGGCCGCGAAAGCCAGGGGACGCCTCGGCGGACGTCCGCCGGCGATGATGGCGACGAAACTTGCGGCGGCCAAAGATCTGCGGCGTCAGGGAAAGAAACTGCAGGAGACCGCTGAGACTCTCAGCGTGAGCATGTCCACCCTGACTAGGGCTCTCGGGCCGCGAACAGGCAAGCTGGCGCCGGGGTCCCAGGCCCTAGTTCAGAACGTTGCGTAAGTCAGTTCCGCCTCCTCCCAAGACGAGGTGTTCTACTCTCGAGTCATGACTTTTATCCCCGCGCCCAAGGCCTCAAACATCTCTCAACTGATCACCGAATCGGAGGAGTTTGAAGAGCGCATGGCGTTACTTCAGGAAGGAGAAACGCCCCAACCTAGGGATATTACTTCCGTCCGGGCGGACTACCGAGCTTGGCACAGCCGTGCCGGGCGCGTCCTACCCCCTGATGCCAGGAAAAAGTTCGATGAGCTACGAGACGGCGGGATTCTTAAGAACGGGATCGATCGATTCCTAAGTGAACCTCGGACAGAGTCATTACTAAAGGCAGCTGATGGATCATTTCCACTGGGCCGCTGGCAGTACCCCTTCACCAATGTGCGCACCCGGTTGGAGAAGCAGCGAAGTCTCTTAGCCGACGCCGAACCAGAGGAATCACCAGCTGCCCTTGTGGCAGCAGATCTTGCAAAAGTTCTGAGACGCCTCCCTGACTTTATCCATGTTTTGCAACAGCGCCGCCCGGACTGGCCAATCGGAGAGGCTATAAAGGACGAGAGAGAGCTACAGGTCCTCGTAGAAGCATTGCTCCGGACGCTATTCGACGATGTCAGGCCCGAGGATTACACCCCGTCGAGGGGAGGAGCGAACTCGAGAGTCGACTTCGTACTGCCCGAGGTCGGGGTAGTCGTCGAAACCAAGATGACTCGGGAAACCATGAGCGCCAAAAAGCTAGGTGAGGAGCTTCTTGTTGACGCGGGGCGCTACCCAGCCCACCCAAACTGCGAAGCCGTTGTTGCTTATGTTTACGACCCGGACAAACGTCTGCAGAACCCCAGAGGTATCGAACGGGACCTCACCCAAATGACCGGATCTGGGATCGCGTTTTTCTGTGTCATCAGTTGAGTTGCCTCAGGGGCAGTACTTGCATGGCCGAGAAAGACAAGGTTATTGCCGCAACCGGAGGGGTCTGCAGTGGGCGCCTTGGCGATTGCTCGTGGAGAGCGAACGCACCAGTTAGTCACCTTTGAAAGTACGGGCGGGTTCGGGGACCTTCCGTACGGCATCTGCCCATTCGGTCCTGGCTGGATCAGGAAGAGACACGCTTGGAGCGAAGCTGAGCTTCAACAGCGCGCAGCTTGGTACCTGTCCCGTGTCAGCCAGTGCTATCTCTGGGCACCGCTTGCTGAAGCCTTGCTATGGTTCAGCAAACACGCTGACGACGAGACAGACAGGGCACCGGGCATAGCTTTTTCAGAGTTTGGACATAGAACAGCCCGCTGTCTGGCCCTAGGCAGCTCACGCCCACTCACCCATCCAGATGGGACCGCCTACCGCGCTCCCTTCCGAGCAGCCAGCTCGGCACGGCGGCAGCTAAGACAAGTGCGGCAGCCAAGGCCGGCCGAGCCCTAGTAAATCTGGTCAGCGCGTGCATGGCAGGCTGACGTGGCTCCAGCCCGCCTAGCGGATCCAGTTGTGGTGCGTCAGTGTGAATAACTTCTTTGTATTCCTTATAGGCAGGACCAGCCGTGAGAAGGACAGAACCGATTCCTGCGAACGTGAACAGCGGTGGTGCCCACAGCGGTAACCACACATCCACACCGACTCCGGCCGCCGGGGATGCCAAAGCAAGGCCACCGAAAACCGCCCAGAACCAAACCATCATCCTGGAAGTGGTTGTTCCTTTGACGTAGTCGGCCGTAGACGCACCCGATCTGGCGAGCTTGAACGCCCAACGCCAGCAAAACATCATCGAAACCAGTGCAAGTCCTAAGAGCAGGTAAGCCTGCGCCTTTGCATCCCCGTCGGGAGCACCCCACAGCCCAAAACAGACCGCTCCGACCACGAGAGGCGGAGCGCTGTAAACCCAAGACATTCTTCGGTCATCAAGTCTCAGACCGCCTCGAAAAAGCTTCCGCCGCACACCCATGAACTGAATGTAGCCTCGGATGGACCCCCGCGATCCGCATTTCAGCGGTGCTTCCGGCGCGTCGGCACGACTGCCCGGTACTCACGTTTGAGTTTGGAGGAGGCGCCTTTTACGCCGGAGCAGTAGCATCACGGCATAAGCATCGTCCGATGGGGGAAGTAATGAAAAAGCCTGATGCCGCCTTACCTTCTGGTGCACTTCCGGAAAGATTGCGCTGGTCTGCCGTTCACCGTGCGAAAGCGAAGCCTGCCGCGCTGGTCCTGATTTTATTCTTCGCGTTGACGGCATGCGGCCCGGGAAATTCGGGGGCAGCGGACACGAGCGGGCGTGAAGTCCCTGAAGTCGCCGGTTTGCCTCTTAGCGAAGCGATGGAACGCCTGGAAGCCGCAGGAGTCAGCTTCGAGCACGTCGTTGAGGGCAAATCCAAGTATGTCAAAGACATTGGCAGTTGGAAGGTGGATGCCACAGATCCCAGGGGCGGTGAGCATGTGAAACTCGGTTCACAAGTGCAACTGATACTCGTGCCAGGACCGAAAAGGGAGTCGCCGTCACCAACACCGAGTAAGCCGACGGCGAGCAGTATGACCTCGGGGCCGAGTGTAACTCCCATGCCCACACCAACCGGCATGTCCTACCGAATCAGTTGCACCGTCGCATCCGGAAGCAGAACGGAATTCACAAACTTCAGAAGTGCGTGGGCACAACCTTTCGATATGTGTACAGCAGAGAGGACCGCCGGTAACCCTTCACCCGCGGAGAAAACGGCCTCGGACGCCTCCGGAGCCACGTCGGTGGATGGAGCGAAGTACCTGTATTCGCTTTGCGCGAAAACGGCCGACCATTACTTTACCGGACAGGTCAGTAGCGCACAGGCCAAGGAGATTTCAGTTGCCTTGACCCTGTGCCCGGACCATCCCAAGCGAGCGGAACTTGAAGCAAGTGCCGCCGCAGGCGTCGCCCTGGAATCTGACCGAGCCAACGGCAAGCTTGTCTATTCCGGGAAGTACCTTGTCGGCAAGAGCGTCCAACCGGGAACTTGGCAGTCACAGGGTGAGAAAGTCGAGGACTGCTACTGGGAAATCTCGGACGCGCAGGGGAACATCTTGGAGAACAACTTCATCAATATCGCGCCCCAGTTCACCATCTACATCCCCGCAACAGCCTCCGGCTTCACTGTTCAGGGTTGCGGGTTCAGATGGATCAGTGGATGACCATGAGTCCACAGGCCATTGGAGGTGGTCCCGGATTAGGCCGTCAGTGCTCTTGAATGAGATTGACCCGCTCAGCTGTAGCTCAGGAACTCTGTTTGACTGTCCGGTATGGGCATACCCAAAACTGACGCCAGGGACCCCTCGGGAATTCGGTCAGACTGGTGTCAGTTTCAGAAATCGTCTGCACTGGCTCCCGAGGAAGTACGGGACTGGTGCAGGCGACTCCTGACACGGAACCGCTCGACGCCATCTGCACAAACCGTCGTTTTGTTCGAAGTCCCGTGCACCAACCGTCAGTTGGCCTCGCACCCCGCGAGAGCAACACGGTGTAGGTGTTCCTGAATGGCGAAGATCGCTGGAAAGTCCTTCGTGGCGAAAGTTGTCGCTGTGACGGGTGAATTTGCGCGGTTTTTGGAACAACAGGCGGGACAGTCAGATTACGCGGCATCCAGCTGCAACTCGAGCCGCTGGAGAGTGTTCCACTTTGTGCTGTCCCGGTTCCAAGGAAATGAGACACCCAGCGTTCTCGTGGGGGGAGATGTCTTGAGATGCCGGCTCGTCCGCGTTTGGGCGTCGTCGCGTCCGCGCGGAACTGATGGTGGTTGCTTTTGGGAGCTTATCCCTGCGACGTGGTGCTGTGGTGTCGCGGAGCAAACGTCAGGCGCGTATCGAGGGCCCCCGCAAGTTTAAGGAGCGTGTCTCGGGTGGGATTGCCTAGCCCGCGCTCAATGCGACTTATGTCTGCCTGCTGGATGCCTGAAGTGGCGGCAAGTTGTGGCTGTGTCAGGTGCGCTGCAAGACGAGCAGCCGCGAGGTCACGGCCAAGGGTGATTTGGTCGGTAACTTCTGCGTCGAGTTGTTCGCCCAGCCGGGCGGCAATTTCATGGGCCCGTGGGCTCCACTTCGCGCGGGCCTTCTTTGCGATATCGCTATAGTTGCGGCTCGGCATGGTGTCTCCTTGGATTAACTTCAGACACCAGTATGTGCTTTAACACATATCGGTGTCAAAGGGGACCTACTTCTCCTTCTTCCACGTTTTCAGGTGCTTTCGTGCCCTCTTGATCTCACTCTGTTGCCTTTTGTCGGAGGCGTCCTTGCCCTTGTCATAGCCTTGGAATAGCAAGACGATCCGTTGTCCGTGGAAGGTGCAGAAGATCCTGAGGAGGACAGTTTTGTCGCCTCCGGGAACGGAGACCTGCTCCTCTCCGCTTATGCCCCGATTGAGGATTGCGTTCAGTGACGCGCGAATACGAAGTTCGTAGAGTCCTTCGCCGAGGGACTTGCCCCATTCGGTTTCACAGATGTCCATGCCCAGCGGTTGCAACACATGCTCGATGGTCGCGTCGACAATCGCCTGGTCGTACTCATGCAGCTTTAGGTACCACTTTCCAAATGGGCTGCGACCATTGCCGTCCTCCCACGTTTCTACGGTCCAGGGCTGCGGGTGGTCATCATCGGTCATGCTGGGTCCTTCGTGGTCGAGGTGGTGTTGATTCCCTGGGCGGCATTCTGTGCCAGGAGACGCAAAGCCTCACGGTGGTCGCTGCTGTATGGGTGACTGAGGGCGCGGTGCCACTCTTCGCTGCGTCCGAGTGGGTGGCGCGCGGAAGGAACTAGCTGCCGCTTCTCCAAGAGGATGCCCGCCTCTCTCAGTTGCTTGTACCCGCGTTCTGCTGTGCGTTCGCTGATGCCGTACCAATCCTGGGCGCGCTCGTTGGCCATGATGAACGACCGCCGCTTGGCGTTGGGGTCCTGAGTTTCCTTCAGCAGGATGAGGAACATGGCCTTTCCGGGCATTCCCAGCGAGTCGATGGTGCCGGCGGTCCAGAAATCGAAGGGGATGGTGAAGAAACCCCGCCCGTGCCGCTCACTTTCAGCGACGTCGGACCATGGCCTACCGTCCCCGTTTTCGCGTTTGAGGATAATTTTCGGTACGACCCGGGTGCCTGAGAGCTCCAGGACATCCAGAGATTCCAAGACCCTCAATGCTGCCCCGGCAGAGCGTGGGGTGCAGTTGAGGAGGCGGGCCCAGACTGCGAGGGGCAGGGGCGAGTCGCCCAGAATTGGCTGAAGGGCATGAATGGTCAGCAGCGCGTCGAGTGCGCGTTCCTTGTGCCCACTTACGAGCTTTGCCAGCACTGTGTCGCCGCGGGGGACAGATTCCTGCTGGACGAAGTCCTTGCGGATGCGGACAAAGCCACGCCGTGCAGCGTTAAGGAGTTCGATACGGGTGGCTTCGGAGGTGATCGTGGGCAGGTCTTCGATCCCGTCGAAGGGATCGAAGACCTCTCCGACGGTGATGTTTGGGTCGGTGGTCATGGGAACAAGCTACAGGGTTGGTGTGCGCGTTGCACACGAGTGTCGAGATGCGAATGAACGCAGATAGGTGCCAGTATGCGAGTCACGTGACGATATCCATGACGAGACGAGTGCGATACCGATGCGAGAACCGTATAGGGAGGGGTGCGGGGAGGGCAGGAGCCGGCTGGGGTTTCCCCGGACGGCCGCTCTCGACCGACGTGGGGAATTGTTGGTGGATTTTGGTTGGGATCAGTGAGGCGCCCAGGAAATCCGTCCGGGCCTTCGGATTTCCGGGTTCGTCGGAGTTCAGTTTCCAAAGTTGGCGGCACCGTTCTAGAGGTCGTCGAAGTAGTTAGCGGCCTTCTTCTGTATTTGCTTGAGCCTCTTTGAGACAGCGCTGTGGTTTGCGTACCCGAGTATTTGGGCTATCTCGGACTGGCTCGTGACTCCGCTGTTTAGCAGTACGACGATCTGGCGGTTCGGGCCGTCGAGCAGGGTCAGAAAGTCGTTCGTGACGAGCTGGCCGATGATCTCGCTCTCGGGGCCCTGCACAGGAATGGTGTCTTTGAGCTCGACGAACCGCACTCTAATCTTGGACCGCTTACGGTACAGCTTGCGTTCGAAGTCCTCCCTCGCGAAGGACCAGCGGTCGGAGAAATCGTCTTCAACCCGATTCGAGCGCACGGCATCGAGGATGCTACGCAGATTGCCCGTCTTATCGGCGGCCTCGATGGACCAATCGAGGGCCTCCGCTGCATCTTCTTCTCCGATCCAGATAGGACCACCCTGACGCGGGTTACCCTTCACCGCCCCGTCCAGGAAGCTGCCGTCCTCAAGACGTATCCTTTCGGGTGCAACCCCCTTATCTACCTCGGGGAAGTCACCAAGGATGGTCCGGATAACCTCCGTAACCGGGGGAAGCCAAAAATCGAGGTTGTGCGACAGCATGCGGACAGGTTCGTCCTTGGAGAAAGCGCTGAGGGGGGATCCTGGCACGAGACGGCGCCAGATTTCCCAAGACCAGGCGCTAGCGAGTCGCTGCTCGAAATCAGGCGGCAAAAATCGATCCGGACCCGTCGAGTCCATCACGAACGGCCATTGACCGGCTCGCACAAACGGAAGACCGAACCGCTCAAGTGTGGAACGCCGCAGCAGATGAAGCAGGGGTGCGTACTCGTAATACCGAGATCGCGTCCTCGGCACGAACATCACGTTGACGTCGCCGATGTTCGCAATCCTCCGCATGTCTTCGGGGAGTTCGTCCTCGTCGAAGATCCGCCGGCGGTAGTGTCCTGCCTCCCACATCATGTTCCACTTGGCCACCGCCAGTTGCTTCATCATGGTGTTCTCTGCCAACCCTTGCGCCATCCTCAGCGTGACGTACTCCGTCGGCTTTGGGGAAAGAGAGACCAGCACGGCCTGGAACATGAACCCGGCCGACATGTTCGACATGTATGGGTACAACTCAGGCGACGTCTCTGCGGCCGGGACCAAAAAGCCGGATCTATCTAGGTCGTCCAAATCGGATGTGTGTAGCTCCGGGCTGTCTGTCACGGTTCCCTCACTCGGGTCATTGATGCTCTTCATGCCCTTACTACGACGCATGCCCTCCATTCTGTTCCATGGGCTTGAAGAAACTTTTGTAAGCGGGACCGTCCGATGTCAGAAGTCGTCGGCGCCAGGGACTCAGGCCGTCTACCTCACCATTGCTCTGGAAGCTGGCGCACCCCAGGAGGGCAGCGGCTAATTGGCGCTTTATACCTCGTGGGTTCCGCCCTGCCAGCCATGTCGGCACTCATGTGACTATCTCCCGACGAAATGTACTGGAGACTCACGACCCGGTTATTCAGGCAAGTGGCGGGCTCGGAGCGATGAAGCTACAGATCACCTATCCGAAAGTTGTCGGGGACAACTCCGCCACCGCCGGGCAGGCTGCCAATGGCGACGTCGCGGCCAATAATGCCAATGGCTACGTCCACAGCCGCAACCAGGGCTTTGAGGTCGTTCGGCTCCCCTCCGGCTAATCCCGCCTGGGCCAGAATGTGAGGAGCGCGCTGTATGTCTAGTTGAGCTCGTAGTTTCTGTCCGATGGATGACCTGAATACTTCGATGCTCGTGTTCTGCACCCTGACGTAGGGTCTCCAGACGGAGACGTTGTCCGCGAGCCCGCCGATTTGCATGTCGTGATGGCGGGTGGCAAGACGTAGCGACTTCTCGGCGGCGTCGTGTTCATCCACGTCATTGCTGGAGTTGGCTGCATCCATGCGCTGCCTGGCTGAATCCAGGTGACTAGCCGTCTCGCGGGCAACCTCAGCAAGGCGGACGGACGAAGGTTTCGCAAAGGTTGATTCCACGAGACGGAGGAACTCGAAGGTGTCCCATGACTCTTCGAAGTTTTTGGTGCCCACGGTCAGGTGTTGAACGAAAAGCGGAGACAACAGCTTGTAAAGGTGACGGCCGGGAGATGCGTCTTCGCGAAACACCACGTCGGGTGACAGCAGTTGTGACAGGGGAAGGCGCCTTCTGGCCGGGTCCTCTGCGTGCAAGTTCAGGAGTCTGTGGACGAGGTCCATTCTGCCGGAAGCCGTTGCGGCGATGCCGGCCGCATAGAACATCTGCAACGCGGAAATGAGTGGGAGCTCTCCTACATGACGTAGTCCAGGAGCGCTTATCTCGGCCGTGAAGCGGGCGATTTCCCCTATCCACCATTGATCGGATTCGTCAGTTCCCCAGTACGCGGCCGTGGCGATGAGCGCCGTTGGAACTAGGGTGGCTTCTTCTACTTGGGCCAGCATCCGCGCGTATCCGCCGTCAGGGGACTCCGTTCCGGTGCGGCTCAGAACCAGGTCTTTCTGCTGGTGCAGGTTGTCGAATTCTAGTTGTAGGAGGTCGTGGAGTCGGATGGATGTCGTTCTTCCGGCCAAATAGCGTTTGGCCGTTCCGACGGCGACGGCTGGAACCAGGGGGTGCCTGGATTCCCTATCGCTAAGGGCATCAACGGCATCAGCCAGTCGGCCGATCGCGGTGTCTCCGTTTGAGGTGATTTTGACCGCTGCAATTTGGGAACGAAGATTCTCCGCAATAGGGCTTAGTGATCCTGGTTCGATCCAGTAGGGCGTATAGACGCGACGTGCACTCCTTGATATTGCTCCACGAAGGGCGGGATCGTACGTTGCGGACCAGCCCACCATGACCAGACCGTAATCGAACATGATCCTGTCCAGGAACGAATCGACGTGTTCGGGATACACAGCGAGTTCTGACTGTGTGTTGAGCATCGCGGTGGGGTTCAGGTAGTCACCATGTAGGTGCACAACCAAAGCTTGCATTGTGTGAACGGGAGCCAACCCATGAACGTCGGCCGGATGACTGACCACAACCGGTTCGATGCCCAGGTCCTTGAGCGCAGTTTCCATCAACCGATCAAAATTCAATGTGAGGATTACCCGTACAGAGCCGGTGGCCACCAAGCGGGCGATAGCTCTGTGTGCGGCGGTTGGCTTCTTCTGTTCAAGCTCACGTTCGAGGTCGGAGGGTTCAAAGTATCCTCGCAGCAATTGTTGGCGCTCGTGTTGGGTTGGCGCCAGTCGCTCCAGCAGGCTTTCATAGGATGGCGGTTCGCCAAATTTCCTTTCGTACCAGGCAAAGGGATCATCCGGGGTTTCACCTTCGGCCCCTGCCATCTGTATCAGCAGGTCTTCCTGCACTCCCCATGCCGACGGCACTCCGCTGGGGATGGAGATGCCGGCGCCAAGCACGAAGGCATAGGACCCAGGGGTTGAATGCAACGAAAAGGCAAGGCTGATGAGCTGGTCGAAATTGATACTCGTCAGCGGCTGCACGGTAGGGCTCCTACGATTCGGGCACGGCGGACTATCACTGTAACCGGTCGCTGCTTCGGGATGAGGTTCACTACTTGTCTGCCCACCGTTCGTGTGCGGACTGCCGGCTGATGCCGACAGCGCGGCCAATGTCGGCCCAGGATGCTCCGGCGGCTTTGGCGGCGGCGACGGTTTTGTCGAGCCGGTGGCCGGCCTGATGATATTCTCGCGCGGCTGCTTCCACACCGAGGATGGCTTCTGATGGGGCGATGTGTGCTTTCCACTCGTCGTGGATGGCGTCTTCGACCTGGCCGGAAGCGTTGGCGAATTCTTCGGGTGAAACGTAGTCCCGCCGGCGGCTGAAGTCGGCGGCCGCCGGCGACGTGACCCGCTGCCACAGTTCGCCTCGCCAGCCGCATTCACAGGCTCCGCGCCAGCCGATGATCTCGCTGTCCGGGATGACTTCGTAGTCGGTCATCGTCGTGTCCGGTGGGTAGTGTCCGGTAAGGCCTTTGAAGAGCATGCCTCCGGCGGTTGTCGAACCGGACAGTCTTCCGTCCGGTGCCACACAGGCTGCATAGCCCTCGTGTTCGTTGTCGCTTGATATCCAGCCCATAGCCTGCACCCTTCTGTCAGGTGATCCTGACAGTCAGTGTGTCAGGGACCCCTGACAAAAACTAGGGCACCGTTTTAGTGATCGGCCGGCCCGAGCATATCGGGCAGGCTGATATCCGCGGGAGAGAGCTCGGGCCTTGCCCGGACGAGGCGCAGTGGGTGTCGGAAGGACCGGCCTGACCAGGCTGTGTCGGCGGAGACTTCCACGACCACGGGTTCGACCAGTGTCAGCGTCACTGGTTCTTTGTCCCTGTTGAACCGGTCCAGTGTCGTACCTTTCACGGTTTTGGGCCATGGATGGGCGCTGCGGGGCGGTTGCAGCCACCGGGCCAGCTCGCGGCAGGCCGCTGTCTTAAGCGGTGTGGATCTGCCGACGATCCGCAGCTCACCGTCCAGGATCAGCCCGGCCACGATCTCTGAGGGTTGGTTGATCGGCCCGATGACCGCCCCGCACACGACCTCCACGGTCTCTCGGTGCTTCAGTTTCATCCAGTTCCTGACCCCTCCGGCGTACGGTTGGTCGCTGCGTTTGATGATCAGCCCCTCGATGCCCGTGCGGGGCAGCTCGTCTAACCACCTGGCGGCCAGGTCGGGATCGGTCGTGGTGGGGGAGAGGGATAGCGGTGGCTCCCATCCGCTGGCAAGTTCTTCCAGGAGCGCGCGTCTGTGGTGTAGCGGCAGTTCCCGGGCGTCATGTCCGGCCACGGCCAGTAGGTCGAATGCGGTGTAGTTGGCCGGTGTCTCGCGGACCAGCCCGGGAAGGGTCTTCGGGCCGGCACTCAGGCGTTGTTGTAGGGCGGAGAAGTCCAGCCGGCCTTGGGTCCAGATCACGGCTTCGCCGTCGATCACGCAGCCGGGCGGCACCGCGGCTGCGGTGGCCGCAACGAGCTCCGGGAAGTACCGGTTCTGTTGGGCCCAATAGCGCTGTCGCGCATGTCGCATTTCCGTACTGCGGCATCTGTCCGGAACAGCAGCTATCGGTGTGTCGGGCACGTCCTTAACGTCGCGAGTTCTAGCATCCTTGGCATGAGCATCATCTCCGGGATGAGGTGCAGGGGTGATCGTGCCATGACGACCTTCAGGTCTTTCCCAGTGAGGTTGCCTTCGGACTTTCGTTACTGGACTGTGCTCGATCCGGCGTATCGCGTGGTCGTGGAAGCGGATGACTTCCTGCTGCACCACCGGATGGGCCGGGACGGTGCGGAGTCCACTAGCCAGTCCTATGCGGCGTCGTTGGCACTGTTCTTTGACTGGGCCGCATCGATCCGTAAGCCGTGGCGGGAGAGCGCCCCTTATCTAGGCCGGTTCGTCTACTGGCTTCAGCACTATCGCCCTGACCAGGTGGCCGCTCGTCGCACAGCAGTGGTGCGTGGGCCGCGGCGGGTGAACGCGATCATGGCGGCGGTGCGAAGCTTCTTTCGGCACGCGGCCTCGGTGGGTCAACTGGACCCGGAGGTGCTGGGGGTGGTCTATGACTCCTTCGACACAAATAGGGTGAATGAGGCCGCACGCGGAGCCCGTTATCACCGGGCAAGCGCCCGGCATCGTTTGTCCGAGCCGGACTCGCCAATCGTGAACGCTGCGGGGGAGGACGTGGCAGAACTGATCCGAGCGGCCCGGAACGCCCGTGACCGGTTCATAGTCATTGCAATGTGGAGGATGGGGTTACGCCGGGGCGAGCTGGCCGGGTTGCGCCGGTCGGACGTCCACTTCGTGCCTGATGCCTCCCAGCTCGGCTGCGGCTTTCGGGGCACGCACCTGCATGTCGTGCGAAGGACGAATCCGAACGGTGCATGGGCGAAGTCCCGCCGCCAACGGGTCGTGCCGGCTGACTGGCTGACTGTTCAGGCTTACGACCAGTACATCGTTGAGCGGGACCGCGTCGACCCGCGCGGGCGGTCGGACTTCCTTCTGGTGAACCTGTTTGCCGATCCCGTTGGGACCCCGATGCGGCCAGGCGGCATCAACGAGGTCTTGGTCCGGCTGTCGTCTCGTGCCGGCCTGGTGAGACCGGTTCATCCGCACATGCTGCGGCACAGCTTCGCCACCAACGTGGCGGAGCACGGCGGCACCGCCGACGTGCTCAAAGAGCTCCTCGGTCATGCCTGGATCTCATCCAGCGACGTGTATCTACACCCATCGCCTGAGCGGCTCCGTGCCGTCGTCGAGCGGGTCCCCGGACCACGAACGACGGGAGACGGACAGTGAGCTACTTGAGCAGCGGCAGCCGGTTCCGAGTCGAGGCGGTAGCACCGAACAGCGAACTGGATGTGCTGAGTGCCGCGTTGCGGCCCGACTTTCTGGCCGAAGTCGGCTGGAAGGCTGACGAACAGATCCTGGCGCCCCCGCGGAACCATCCTTTGCTCGGCGTCCGGCAGTGCGCGCGGAAGGAGTGCAGCACCGGTGTCGCTACCCCCGGCCACGATCTATGCCGGGCCTGTGGGCGTGAATTCCGCTGCAGCAGCCTATCGATCGAGGCATTCCTGAACACCACGAGCGGACGCCCGGTGCGCGGCGAAAGGTTCTGCCGCGTCTCGGGGTGCCCTCGTCCAGCCTTCAAGCGCTCAGGCCTGTGCTCGGCGCACGACTTCCGCTTCATCCAGGATCCCTCATCAACCGTTGAGGATTGGCTGGAGGCCGCCAGGCCAACGCCGTTGTCGTCTTTCGGACCATGCCGGGTACCTTCCTGTTCCCGCGTCGCGGGCGCATCGAACCGGCTTTGCCATCCGCATGCCCTGCGGTGGAGCCGGTCCCGCCGGACAGATCCGCCACCGGACCTGGCGGAGTGGGCTCGATCGCAGGAACCGCCCGTCGACAGCGGCCGGATCGTGGCCTTCAAGGGACTGCCCGATCAGGTGATCACGGAAATCCTCGCTGGACTGCAGTGGCGGACCGATGACTACACCAAGACCTCCATGATTGTGTTGCGTGCCCTGGTACGTCATGCCCGCCAACTCCAGGTGGCCAGTATCTTCGATCTCCTTGACCACGAAATATGCAGCGAGTCCAGGCACATGGCCGCGTTGATCCGGGCACTGACTCTCGCCGTGCAACGGAGCCTGACCTCGCCTGAGCGAGAGCAACAGCGAGACCGATGGGACCTGGCGATCTTCGGCGGCAAGGGGCAGATCAACTTCAAAGTTCTGTCCCAGCCGTGGCTCCGTGAGGCAGCCAAGCATTGGGTGCTGGAGGATCTTCCCCTCCACCGCGGCCGACAAGCCACCGCCACCTCCAAGCAGACCGTCCGGGCCATTCGGTATCTCTCCTGGAGCCTGCAGCACGGTCGCCCGGACCACGGCCTCGTGCTCAGCGAACTCGACCGCACCGACATCGTCCGTTTCACCAACCGTCTGGCATACCTGGAACGCCGCGGTGAGATCAGTAGCAAAAAGCGCTACGTCATCAGCACCCGGGTTCGGCGCTTTCTCGATGATGTCCGCGCCTTCGGACTCACCCGGCCGGCACGGCCCTTGGCTGGGCTGCCGGACGACTTCCGGCTGCGTCATAGTGATGTCCCCAGGCCCCCAGAGGATCTTGGGCCGGGCCGTGATCTTCCCACGCCCGTGCAGCGGACCATCAATGCACATCTGGCAGAACTCGAGGCACGCGCGGGACTCGATGTGCGCCGTATCGTCGAAGTGTTGATCGACACCGGCCGCCGCCCCGAGGAAGCATGCCAGCTCCCTTGGGACTGCCTGGACACCACAGCGGACGGCCATCAAGTGTTGATCTATACGGACAGCAAAAACAACCGACCGAACCGTCGCCTCCCGATCAGCGTCGAAACCGCCGACATCATTCGAGAGCACCGCGAGAACGTCCGCCAGCGCTTCCCCAACACGCCGCTGGACCAGCTGGCGCTGTTCCCGCGAAACCAACTAAACCCTTATGGCACCGTCCACGTCGGTGTCCCGCACATGAGCAAAGCTCACAGAGCTTTCGTTGACTCCATCGCCGACCAGCTCGTCGACGACGCCGGCCAGCCCTTTCCCGCCGCGGTCGTGGTGCCGTATGCCTACCGGCACAGCTACGCCCAGCGTCATGCCGACAACGGCACACCCCCGGACGTGCTGCGCGACCTCATGGGCCATGTCTCGATGGAAACCACGATGGGCTACTACCGGGTGACCGAAAAACGGGTCCGCCATGCAGTAAACAAAGTCGCCCAGCACCAGTTCGACAGTCAGGGCCACCGTGTCTTCGCCGACGTCGCCGGGCTCGTCGCCGAAGAACACGCGCGGCTGCGTGTGGGCCAGATCGCCGTGCCGTTCGGGGTGTGCACCGAGCCATCAAACGTTAAAGCCGGCGGCCACGCCTGCCCCTACAAGTACAGCTGCATCGGCTGCGGCCATTTCCGCAGCGACGCCTCCTACCTACCTGAACTGAAGTCGTATCTCCAACAGCTCCTCGCAGACCGCGAACGGATCCTCGCCGCGACCGATGTGCAGGAGTGGGTACGGGCCAAGGCGGCGCCCAGTGATGAAGAGATCGACCAGCTGCGCGGGTTGATCCGCCGCGTCGAGGACGACCTCGATCAGCTGAGCCCCGCGGACCAGCAGCGGATCCAAGAAGCAATCGACGTGATTCGCAGCGCCCGCCAGAAGGTCTCGCTGGGCATGCCCGCCATCGGCCTCCAAAAGGGGCAGTCATGACGCCCGAAACCAGTCCCAGCCCGCTGACCGCCGCCCGACAACGCGACGTCAATGCGCGCCGCACCCGCGTTGCCCAGGCACTCGACGCTATGCGAACAGAAGGCATCGCGATCACCATCTCCTCGGTCGCGGCCCGAGCCAAAGTGCACCGCTCCTTTATCCACCGCCATCTCGACCTTCGCGCGGACGTTTACGCGGCCGCCGACCAGCCATCGGCCGCAGCCACCGCCACCACGACTACGCGCCAAAGC
The DNA here is from genome assembly GCF_001423745.1 of Arthrobacter sp. Leaf337. GTDB lineage: Bacteria > Actinomycetota > Actinomycetes > Actinomycetales > Micrococcaceae > Arthrobacter. The sequence goes on along the minus strand of NZ_LMPC01000028.1, from coordinate 118,315 downwards.
CTCGAAGCCGACAACCTGAACCTGCGGGCCACTGTCCGCCGCCAGACTCAGCACATCTCAGACCTGGAAGCGCGACTGTCGGAGCTCCTCGGCGAGCAGGCTTACTCACGAACCGGGCTGGGAGCACCCCACAACCACGCCGCCCACGAGGAGCAGAACCAGGCACTGCGAGACGAAATCCAAGAACTACAAGCCAGGCTGCAGGACCAGGAGGAAGAACTAGGTGCCGCCCGGGAGGCGAACCGCCAACTCATGGGTCAGCTCAACAAACCGGCGGCAAGCGGTGGCTGAGCTGGCCGGCGTGGCACGATCCAGCAGGCGGCCTACCCGGACTGAACCGCCTCGCCCCCCTGGATGTCTCGGGTGACATCGCCTACCTCCATACCGCCTTTCCGGGTTGAGCGTGATCGATACAAAGCCCGGTTTACCTATGTATTTCGAATCTTCGTGGGGGCAAGCCTTCGGAGTTCGTGGGTCGTAGCCAAGACTAGGCGGCCTTGTGCTGGGCTGGTCTTCCTTGGCCGTTCGGGTGCTTGTATGCTGTGGATCGGAGAGCCGGGAAGCCTGGTCGGCCCGTGGGCAATGCCTGCGGAACGCCCTGGCGACCGCCTCGGGTGTTCGCGTGATGACCCGAGGAGCGGCCGGCTCATGAATGCAGCAAAGATCCCCGTCGTTAAGCCATTCGGTCCAGTCAAAGACTTGGCTAAAACACGTGCACCGTGCAGACCTTACCTGACGGTCGCTGCCGGTGAAGTCGCAGGATTCCCGGGCCCCGACGCTGCCTGCAAATCCACGCCATTGAGCATTCTGTTGGGGTTCATCCGTCCGGTGGCCGGACCTGTCCGGATGCTCGGGTTGGGTCGTTGGGCCGATCCCTCCCGGACGCACTGGGATACTGCGGTCTTCGGGTTCACAGTTGTACCCGGTAGGGCAGAAAGCCGCCGCCATGTCCCTGTCCGATGAAGAGCGCAGGCGCCTTGAAAAGCTCGAGCAGGAATTGTCGGCAACCGACCCGGATCTGGACCGGCAGTTGCAGGCCGGGATGTCCCGGAATTGGGCATCCGCCCGTACTGTCTACGCTGTGCTGGCCGTGTTTGCCGGCTTCGCCTTGGTCATCGCCGGAATCGTCACACAGCTTGCGGTCATTGGAGTCGCCGGTTTCCTGCTGATGGTCGGAGCAGCCAGTTGGTTCCTTAGCGGCCTCTCCCATGGTGGCGCGACCGGGCGGCAGCCAGAACGCCCGGCCAACGGGGGACCCTTGCCCTCATGAACGCCGCCTGATCCTCTCGGCGTTTTCATCATCGCGAGCACATCTCAAAAGGGAGACCTACTGATGAAGGTATTGATTATGACGCTGGGGACGCGCGGTGATGTCCAGCCGTTCGTGGCGCTGGCACGGGGATTACTCGGTGCCGGCCACGAAGTGGTGCTGACCGCGCCGGAACGGTTCGCCGGGTTCGCCGCTGGTCATGGGGTGCCGTTCGCGGGCGTGGATGACGGCCCGATGCGGTTGATGGACGACCCGGCAAATGCGGGTGCGGTGATCGAGGGTGGTGCGCGTGCCCGGCTACGGCAGGCACGGACCATGCCGGCCATGTTTACTCAACTGCTGGCCGACTGCTGGGCCGTCGCTTCGCACGGCGCGGGTGCCGGTGCGGATGTCGTGGTGCACAACGGCCAGATCATCGCCGGGCAGCACGTGGCCGAGAAGCTGGGCATCCCGGCAGTGCTTGCTCTGCCACTCCCGATATACGTGCCGACCAGGGAGTTTCCCTGGCCGGGCGTGGGCATGCCGACGTGGCTGCCCGCGTGGGCAAATCGCGCCACCTTCGTGGGGATGAAGGCACCGGCGGCAATATTCGGGCGGGTGGTTGACCGGTGGCGCGAAGACACCCTCGGCCTCCCGCCCCGCCGCGGCCGGCACGACCCGCTGCGCCGGCCGGATAACGGCCGGGCTCCGGTGCTGCACGCGTTCAGTCCTTCGGTGCTGCCCCCGCCAGCGGACTGGCCGGACTCAGTGCACACGACGGGCTACTGGTTTCTCCCGCCCTCGGACGAGGCGCTGCCGCCGCGCGTCGAGGACTTCCTTCGTGCCGGGGATGCGCCGGTGTTCGTGGGATTCGGTTCAATGTCCGGCAGTGATCCGGAGCGCAGCACGGCCCTGGTTCTGGAAGCGGCACGCCGGGCAGAGAAACGCCTGGTGATCGGGGCGGGCTGGGGCGGATTGGACAGCAGCATGTCAGGTGATGATGTTCTTGCTGTGGAGGATGTGGACTACCAACAGTTGTTCCCGCGCATGGCTGCCGTGGTGCACCACGGCGGCGCAGGCACAACCGGCACCGCCTTCGCTTCCGGACGCCCGCAGGTGGTGTGCCTTTCATCGCCGACCAGCCGTTCTGGGCTCGACTGGCACAGCACCGCGGTGTCGCTCCGGCACCTCAGCCGCAGCGCCAGCTGACAGCCGCCGGACTGGCTTCCGCCATCACCACCGCGGCCACGGATCCGGATATGGCAGGTGCGGCCCAGGAGCTGGGCCACCGTGTATGTGCCGAGGACGGAGTATCCGCAGCGGTCACCGCGCTGGAGCGCATCGCGGTGCCATAGGGGCGTTGCACGGGGGCAAATATGCGCGCAGGTAGCCATTTCATAAACCGGGATGAATCCTCGTCGAAAGGGAGACCACCATGTACGCCCGGATTGCAACCACGCGGTGGCTGCTCGGGGGCGGCATCATCGCAGGAGTGATGTTGCCCGTCGTTATCGGAGTTGTCGGAGCCACCCGCCGGGGGTACAGCGTGTGGCGCAATGGTGTGAGCCAACTTGGAACCGGCGACGGGGCGTGGGTGTTCACAGTCGCGTTCGTTCTCGGCGGCGTTCTCCTCGGAGGCTTCGCCCTCGGACTTCGCCACGTGCTGCGACCCGGCCCTGGGGCGACGTGGGGGCCGATCGTGATGGCCATGGCCGCTGTCGGCTTCATCATCAGCGGCCTCGTGCCCACAGATCCTGCGCTGGGTTACCCGCCGGGGGAGCTGCCCGTCCCAACGCTTGCCGGGCGAATCCACCAGGGCGCCGGAACCCTCGTCTTCGGCGGCCTCGCCGCAGCGGCATTCATCCTCGCAAGACGGTTCCGTCCGGGTGCACGGGTGCTGGCGACCTTCTCGACCGTCACCGGCACCCTCATCATTGTCTTCTCGGTTGCGGCCGGGATCGCTTACCGCCTGGACTCACTCGGGATCTGGCGGCCGGCACCGGCGGGGATCCTTGAGCAACTATCGCTCCTCGCCGCCTACGGCTGGCTCATCGCAATCGGCATCCACTACCGACGCACCCAACCCGTCGGGGCAAGTACATAGAGCCCCCTCTTGTGTCCGGACTCCCGCGAGGGCCTTCAGGGTGCGTCTGCCGCCGTCGTGGGCACGGGGCTAGCCGATGATGGGTCGTTCTTCCGGGAGTTGGTAGAGCCGCGGGCGGGAGGACAGGGCGAGGGATGAGGCCACGGTGATGGTGCCGATGCGGCCTGTGAACATGAGAGCCATGAGCACCCATTGGGCGTTGGCGGGCAGGTCGTAGGTGATTCCAGTGCTGACGCCCACGGTAGCGAACGCCGAAATTGATTCGAAGAGGACTTTTTCAAGGCTGTAGTCCGTGAACATCAGGAGCAACAGTGTGCCGCTGACCACGGCGGCGACTCCCAGGAGCGCGACCGAGAGAGCCTGTCGCTGGGCGGAGGAGCTGATGGAGCGGTGTGCGATGGTGACCTGGTCGCGGCCCCGGATCTCGTTCCAGATCGCGAACCCCAGGACCAGGAACGTGGTGATCTTGATGCCGCCGGCCGTGCCGGCGCTGCCACCGCCGATGAACATCAGGATATTGGTGATCATAAGGGTCTCAGGGGACGCGGCGGCGTAATCGATGCTGTTGAACCCTGCCGTGCGCGGGAAGACACTCCCGGCCAGGGTTGCCAGGAGTTTCCCGCCCGCCGACATCGGTCCGAGGGTCTCGTCCCGGTTCCATTCAAAGGCGCCGAAGAGCACAAACCCGGCGGCGAGGAGCAGCAGGGTGCCGAAGACGGTCAAACGAAGGTGAATCGTCCAGTCTTTCATCCTGACCCCGCCCTTCAGCAGGGCGATGAGCACGGGGAACCCGAGCCCACCGGCGATCACCGCCAGGCAGACCGGGATGATGATCCAGGGGTCGTCCGCGAAACTGATCAGGCTGTCGCTGTAGAGCGCGAACCCGGCGTTGTTGAACGCAGAAACAGCGTGAAAGGTCCCGTGCCAGAGGGCTGTGCCCGGATTGTCGTCATAGGCAAACCAGAAGCGGACCGTGAGAACGGCGGCAGTGACGGCTTCGAAAACAATCATGATCCGGGCGACCCGGAAAAGGACGGAACGGACATCTCCGAAGTTCAGGGTGTGCGTTTCGGACTGCGCGACCAGCTGGCCCCGGAGCCCGATGCTTTTGCGCACGAGCAGCGCCAGCAAGGTCGCCAAGGTCATGATGCCGAACCCGCCGACTTGAATCAGCCCAAGAATCACGGCGTGTCCAAAAGGCGTCCAGAACGTTGGGGTGTCGACGGTGATCAGGCCTGTGACGCAGACAGCCGAGACGGCTGTGAACAGTGCAGGAAGTACAGGGTCTGCCTCTGCTGCCGTCCGCGCGGCGGGCAGCATCAGGAGTCCGGCGCCCAGCAGGATCACGGCGAGGAACGCCAGGGGCACCGAACGGACGGGATGCAGCAGCGCGCGCCCGACACTGTCGCCTTGGACTCTGACCCGGGGCTGCCTTTGCGGGCCACCTTTCCAGGCGGCGGCATTGCGGATTTTCAGACCCTCTTCTCTTCCGGCCCTCACTCGGAGATCTCCTCGGCCTCTGCCGCGACGTTGCGGATACCCCGTGGCCGCCCGGCCCTGACCCATGCCCCGTACAGGACGGCCGCGATGATCAGGGCCGCGGCCAGGCTGATGACCGGCAGGCCCCGGGAGAGGTTGGCGACCAGGGTGAACGCCACTACCGCGGCACCCGCAATATTCATGATGAGGTAGCCGCGGCGACGGTCACGGTGGGAGAAAAAGGCCATGGAAAGCAGGCCGGCCAGGAAGCTCAGGAAAACCGACACGGCGTAAAAAAGCACGAGTTCCTGGTCGACGCCGCCGGCCGCGGCGGTGACAGCGCAGGCCAGGGCGATGAACAGCACCACCCCCCAGTAGGGCGTGTGGTGGGTGTTTGTGCGTCCCAGCGCGGGAGGAAGGATTCCGACGGTATCGCCCTGATTGTTGGTGTGGCGGGCGAGGGCTTTGAGCAGACCGGGGCCCGCCTGGAACGAGGAGCTGGCTGCGGAGAGCAGCAGCAGTGCGGTCACGAGCTGGAAGGCGGCAAAGACCGGACCGGGAGCTGCAAGCCGGGCCAGTTCAGCGATCTGGGTGCTGTCCTCGGGCGGGATACCGACCTGCAGGTGCGCGGCTTCCAGGGTCAGGCTCAGGGTGATCGTTCCAACGATAGCGAGGGTCAGCCACAGCGTGACCCTGCCGAAGCGGCTTCGGCCGGCGTCATCGAGCTGGCCCAGCTGGGCGATCGCCGACGACGGGGCTTCCACACCCGTGGCCAAGGCCATCGCCACAGGGAAGGCCAGGACCACGGCGATGACCGGGGGGTGCCCGGGAGTGTCGGTGATGGTCCCGACCGGTTGCGGGGTGGCGCCCAGGCCGTAGAGCAGGACGAGGACGGAGACAATGATGAATCCCACGGTCATCGCGGCGAACACCAGGCGCCCCAGATGCCCGAACCATGTGCCGGCGCCGACGAGGATGACGAGCGCCAGTGCGAGCAGCAGCCGCCAGGGGGCCAGGGCGGGAAAGTAGGCGATTGCCGCTGATGCCCCGGCCGAGACGCTGATGGCGATCGTGAGGACGAAATCGACCACCAGGGCGCCGATCGGGATGAAGGACCAGCGGTCTCCGAAGGCTTCACCGACTGCTGCCGAGGCTCCGCCGCCCTGCGGGTAGCGGATGACCAGCTGCCGGTAATTGAGGATCACCAAGGCGATGATGGCAACGACGAGACCCATTGTGGGTACGAGCAGGCCCAGGTCGCCGTTCAGCGCCCGGAGGGCTGCTTCAATGGCGTACGCGACTGAAGACACGGGGTCGGCCATCACGGCAAAAGAGAATGCCAGCAGTAAGGCCGTCCGGGAACGCAGCGCTCCGGCGAGGCCGCGCCCGGGCGCTAGCCTTTCAGGTGCCGGCATCGGATGGTCCTTTCCGCTCGTCGGACAGCGCTGCGCGCCCTGGTCCGGGACCCGGACGGACTGCCGAGAACATCACGGAGCGTAACACCGGAAATCCGGCGCACCGCCGGCTAAGGGGCAGTCTTTACGAATCCTTAACACCTCCGGTTTCGGCGGGCACTGGACCCTGTCGGGGTGCGGCCCGCGTGTTGCGCACACCTCCGGGCCGGAGGGGGTGTGAAGGTCTTCCTCGTCGGTTCGGGTGCTTGTATGCTGTGGATCGGAGAGCCGGGAAGCCTGGTCGGCCCGTGGGCAATGCCTGCGGAACGCCCTCGGCGACCGCCTCGGGTGTTCGCGTGATGACCTGAGGAGCGGCCGGCTCATGAGTGCAGCAACACAACCTGTCATCGAGACCCTGGGTCTTGTTAAGAATTTCGGCAGGACGCGGGCCTTGGACGGCCTGAATCTGAGCGTCGCCGCCGGTGAAATCCACGGTTTTCTTGGCCCCAACGGTGCGGGGAAATCCACCACCCTGAGGGTTCTTCTGGGCCTGATCCGCCCCACCGCCGGCACGGCACGGGTGTTCGGTCTGGATCCCTGGGCTGATCCTGTCGCCACGCACCGGGACATTGCCTACGTCCCGGGGGATGTGAGTCTGTGGCCGAACCTTTCCGGCGGGGAAGTCATCGATCTGCTCACCGGCCTGCGCGGCGGCGCCGACGGGAATCTGCGCCGGGAGCTCATCGAGGAGTTTGAGTTCGACCCGCGGAAGAAGGCCCGGACCTACTCGAAAGGCAACCGGCAGAAGGTCGCCCTGATCGCCGCGTTCGCCCGCCCTGCCCGGTTGTACTTGCTGGATGAGCCCAGCGCCGGCCTGGACCCGGTGATGGATGCCGTGTTCCGCCGCCACATTGAACGTGTCAGCAGGGGCGGGGCGACCGTCCTGCTTTCCAGCCACATTCTTAGCGAAGTCGAACAGCTCTGTGACCGGATCACCATCATCCGGTCCGGTACCGCGGTCGAGACCGGGACCCTGGGTGAACTCCGGCACCTGAAACGCACGCATTTCCGGGTCATCGGACTGTCCGAGCCGGCGCGCCTGGCGGCGCTGCCCGGTATGCACGAGATCAGCATTGACGGCGCCGTTGCCGAGTTTGACGCCGATGCCGCGGATCTCGGTGCTGTCCTGGCCGGCATCGCCGAGCCGGGGATCAGCGGACTCAGCGTCGCACCGCCTTCGCTGGAGTCCTTGTTCCTGCGCCACTACAGTGACCGCACCGAAAGCGAGGCGCGGTGATGTCCGGCGTGCTGCGGCTGTTTTTGTTCCAGGCCCGCAGGGACCGGGTGACGCTGCCGGTCTGGATCCTGGGCATCGCCCTACTCGGCTTTGCGACCTCCAGCGCCGTTGTCACGCAATTCGGTGACGAGCCCTCGCAGGCAGCGATCCTGACCCTGGCCGCATCGAACCCGGCGTTTCTTTTCCTCCGCGGACTGCCCGACGGCACCGGTGTCGGGGCGGTCGTGTTCTTCCAGGGCTTTGCGTTCACTGCCGTCCTGGCCGGACTGATGAGCACTTTCCTGGTGGTACGGCACACCCGCACCGACGAAGAGCTTGGCCGGGCCGAACTCCTCGGCTCGGTCCCGCTCCCGCGGGCAGCGTCCCTGGCAGCGACGCTTCTGCTGGGCGCGGCCGCGAACATGCTCCTGGCCATGTTTCTCGCCGCCGGTTTCGTCGCCGCCGGGCTTCCGGTTCCCGGCGCAGTGGGGGCCGGTGCCGCTGTCGGTGCCGTCGGTGTCTTCTTTGTCGGCTTGGCCGCGGCCGTCGCCCAGGTCCTGCCCTCGGGAAGGAGCGCGAACGGTGCTGCTGCCGGCCTGGTCGGGGCCGCGTATCTGCTCCGGGGTGTCGGGGACGCGCTGGGGGCACCGGCGGCGGACCTGCTGCACGTGGGCAGTGCTTGGCCCTCGCTCCTGTCGCCCATCGGCTGGGGCCAGCGGGTACGGCCGTTCACCAGTCCGGACCTGTCCGCGCTACTGGTCCTTCTCGCTGCTGCGCTGGTCCTGGCAGCCGCTGCAGTGCTGATCCGGCGACGGCGGGATGTGGGCGCCAGCCTGCTGCCCCAGCGTGACGGCAGGGAACGGGCCGGGGCCGGGGGCACATCGTTCGTGGGTTTGGCCTGGCGCCTGCAGCGTTCCACCCTGGCCGGATGGTGCGTCGGGGCCGCGGTCCTGGGCGCGGTGGCTGGCGCTCTCGGCCCCTTGGTTTCCGAAACGGTGTCCAGTGTGGCGCCGTTGAAGGAACTCATTTCCCGGCTCGTGCCGGGCGGCCAGGCCGGACTCATTGATGTGTTCGTCACGGCCCTGCTCGGCGTGGCCGGGGTGTTCGCGGCCGCTGCAGGCATTCAGGCGGTGCTGCGGATGCGCGCAGAAGAGACCGAAGGCAGGGCAGAAGCCCTGCTCGCCGCGCCGGCAACCCGGGCCCGGTGGCTCGGCGCGAACCTGTTGATCGCCGCCGCCTCAGCGGTTGGTGTCTCCGGAACGGCAGGGGTCACGGCCGCGATCGGACTGGGACTCTCCGGCACGTCCAGCGGACCTGCCATGTCTCTGGTGCCGGCAGCGATGGCCCACATCCCGGCCGCCCTCGTTTTCCTCGCCGCCGCCGCTGTGGTCTTCGCCGCCGCACCGCGCCTCAGTGTCTTACTGGGTTGGGGAATGCTGGCCACAGGACTTGTACTGGGCGAATTCGGGGAGCTCTTCGGCCTGCCGGTGTGGCTGCAGGACGTGAGTCCGTTCCGGCACTCCCCGGCCATGCCCGTGGAACCTTTCGACCCCGGCGGGGCGCTGGCACTGGCGGCCATTGCGGCCGCCCTGGCAGGCCTGGCCGCCTATTCCCTTCGACGGCGTGACTTGACTGCCTAATGGGCTGTGCATGGGCAAGGAGTTGGTCAGGCACCTGGATGCCATGAAGTCGGTGACGGCTGCCTGGGCTTCTTCCCGGGCCGGTCCGAGCCAGAACAGATGGCTGGGCGCTGACAGTTCGACGAGCACGGCCCCGGGGATAGTGTCCGCATAATCCTGCGCGTGGGCGAAAGCAACACCGGCATCCCGGCGCGAGGCGGTCACCAACGTCGGACAGGTGGTCCGGGTTTGGACCAGCCGGCGGTACGCCGCGCGGTCCGGCCGGGCCTGCTGGAGGTCATTCACGAACCCGGTCCCGGAGCGCATCGTCCGGAACAGCGCCCGCGCCCGACCCTTGTCCTCCACGGACCAGGTGTCCCACCACTCGGCCACCGGTGTCTTGGACAGTGCGCCGACCATCCGACGTAGCCCGGCATCGGACCTGATGGAACATGCCACCATCGCCCAGGTGAGGCCCTCCAGGGCCGGAGAGAAAGCCAATGGGCCGAAGACTGACTCGAGGCGGGTCTCCGGGTACGGGAGCGTCGAAGGGGCGCAGCTGTGCAGGACCAGTCGAGGCACCAATTCCGGTAGGGACAATGCGGCGTGAAGGGCCTGCATGCCACCGAAGGAGACCCCAACGGCCGCTACGGTCTGGTCGATGCCCAGTTCCTGGCAACACTCAGCCACCGCGGGAACAAACTCGGCGGCATTCAGGGGTCCCACGTCCGTGTTCCCATAGCCAGGGCGCGAGAACGCCAGCATCCCGTGCCCTTCTGACGTGTACAGACTCCAACCGCAATCGCTGGCCGCAGAGCAATGACCTCCCGGGAAGAACAACACAGCCGGCTTGTCCCCGGACCTGTACATGACTTCCACAGGACCCAGGCGTGTTTGGACCACTCGAGTCTCGCTCACTGTCCAAGCCTACGGCGAGGGCGGCCCGGCAGCTCCGACCAGAGCTGCTCTTCCATAAACCGGGTGTTCGTTGGCTGTGAAAGGTTTCGATGGCACCGGTGGACCGCACACGGGTGCGGCCGGGACCGGATGCGGCGACTGGCCGGTAGCCGTCGTAGCTTAGGGGTCCCAGTCTGGTCGCGCCCTTCGGCAACGGTCCGGTGCGGCGCCAGCACCCAGCGGACGCCACTGTTCCGCGAAATCGGTGGGCTGGAGGCAATGGCATCTCAGGGCTGTGCGTTGAGCCTCTGGATGAACTCGTCTGCCTGGGCCAGGTTACGGGCCATCTTGGCCCGTTGATGGACCGCTTTCTCCAGGAACCCGGAGAGTCTGGCGCCCGCTTCTGCCGGGGTGCCCGTGGCCTCGCTTGAGGCCAGGATGCTGAGGATTTCGGCCATTTCCTCCAGCGAGAATCCCAGCGGTTTCATCTGTTTGATGACCATGAGGCGTTCGAAGTCGTCTTCTGAATAGACACGGAAGCCCCCGTCAGTGCGTGCCGTGGCCGGGAGGAGCCCGACGTCGTCGTAGTGCCGGATGGTCCGCAGTGACAGGCCCGTCCGTTGTGCCAGGTCACCAATGTGCATGGTCGTCTTTGCTGTCATCAGGGGGCCTCCGTGCTGCTTAGGTTCAAACTCTACCATCACGTTAGGGTAGAGTTTTTGGTGAGCGGTGAGACCTTCAAGGGTAGTTCCCGCTTTCCCGGCGCGGAGCTGCGCCCCCTTCATTCTTCGAAAAGAGAAGCCGCATGCCCTGCGTCTTCCTGACCATGAACGGAGCCAGCGATGGCCGTCAAAACCGCCGGGGATACCCCCGCCTCCTATACCCCTGAACAGCTGCAGTCTGTCCGGGAAACACTCAAGTCCCCGCGCCGACTCAAGACCGAAATCCTCGCCGGACTGGTCGTCGCCCTGGCCCTGATCCCGGAAGCGATCGCCTTCTCGATCATCGCCGGCGTCGACCCGCGGCTCGGCCTGTTCGCCTCCTTCACCATGGCCGTGACGATCGCCTTCGTCGGCGGCCGTCCGGCCATGATCTCGGCTGCCACCGGTGCGATCGCCCTGGTCATCGCGCCGCTGGTGAAGTCCCACGGCGTGGATTACTTCATCGCCGCCGTCATCCTCGCCGGCGTCTTCCAGATCATCCTGGGACTGTCCGGGGTGGCGAAGCTAATGCGCTTCATCCCGCGCTCGGTGATGGTGGGCTTCGTCAACGCCCTGGCCATCCTGATTTTCATGTCCCAGGTCCCCGAACTGATCAATGTACCGTGGCTGGTCTATCCGTTGGTGGCATTGGGGCTTGTAATCGTCTTCGGACTGCCGAAGCTGACCCGGGCAGTGCCGGCCCCGCTGATCGCCATCGTCGTCCTGACACTCATCACGGTCCTCGCCTCCGTGGCTGTCCCCACCGTGGGCGACAAGGGCGACCTGCCCGAATCCCTGCCCACCCTGTTCATCCCGAACGTCCCGTTCAGCCTGGAAACCTTCCAGATCATCTTCCCGTTCGCCCTCGCCATGGCGTTCGTAGGCCTGCTCGAATCCCTGATGACCGCCAAGCTCGTGGACGACGTCACCGACACCCGCTCCCACAAGTCACGCGAGGCCTGGGGCCAGGGCGTGGCAAACATTGTCACCGGGTTCACCGGCGGCATGGGCGGCTGCGCCATGATCGGCCAGACCATGATCAACGTCAAAGCATCCGGCGCCCGCACCCGGATCTCCACCTTCCTGGCCGGCGTCTTCCTGCTCATCCTCGTCGTGGCGCTCGGGGACGTCGTCTCCGTGATCCCGATGGCCGCCCTGGTCGCGGTAATGATCTTCGTTTCCTGGGCCACGTTCGACTGGCACAGCATCCACCCCCGCACCCTGCGAATGATGCCCAAGAGCGAAACCCTGGTCATGATCGCCACGGTCATCGTGGTGGTCGCCACGCACAACCTAGCCATCGGCGTCGGCGTCGGCGTCCTGGTCGCGATGGTCCTCTTCGCCCGCCGCGTGGCGCACTTCGTCACCGTCGAGCGGACCGTGAGAAACGTCGACGGGCACGAGACCGCCACCTACGTGGTGGACGGGGAGCTGTTCTTCGCCTCCTCCAACGACCTCTACACCCAGTTCGAATACGCGATGGACCCTGAGCAGGTGGTGATCGACATGTACGCCTCGCACCTCTGGGACGCCTCCACTATTGCGGCCTTGGACGCGATCACCGAGAAGTACCGCCGCCACGGCACGGACGTGAAAATCATCGGTCTGAACGATGCCAGCACCCTGATGCGCGAACGACTTGGCGGGAAACTCGGCGCCGGCCACTGATCCGTGGTCCGCCCAAACCCAACGGAGGGTCCCCTGCCGTAGAGCCGGTGAAGGGCCCCTCCGTTTTTGGGTCGGGTCAGGTCATGGGCGGCGGTCTTTGTCGTATACGTCAGGGATGCCGTCCCGGTCAGTATCGATGGACTCTTCCGCTTCTACGGCACGGTATTGGCGGTTCCGGGTTCCGAGCACTGCCGCTGCCAGGAGGGCCGCCAGCAGCGACGCGGCGAGGATCCCCACCTTGGAGTGGTCATCATGGGCGCTACCCGGTCCGAAGCTCAGCTCCGCCACGAGGAGCGAAACCGTGAAGCCGATCCCGGCCAAAAGGGACATCCCGAACACGTCAATCCATTTGAGGGACCGGTCCAGGGAGGCTTTGGTGGCCTTTGTGAGGAGCCAGGTGGTGCCCAGGATCCCGGCCGGTTTGCCCAGTACCAAGGCCACGATGATGCCGATGGCCACGGGGTCCGTCAGGGCTGAGACCAGGCCGTCCCAGCCGCCCACGGCGACACCGGCGGAAAAGAACGCAAAGACCGGCACGGCGATGCCCGCGGAAATCGGCCGGAACCGGTGCTCGAAAATCTCGGAGAGGCCAGGCCCCGCGGAGGGGCCTCCGCCGGCCCGGGACCGGATCACCGGGACGGCGAACCCCAGCAGGACGCCGGCGACCGTGGCATGTATACCGGAGGCATGCACCAACGCCCAGGTGGTCACGCCCAGGGGAAGAAGGATCAGCCATGCCGCAGCGGGCCTGGTGCCGAAGAAACGGCGGTACTTCTGGGCCAGGAAGGTATAAACCGCCAGCGGGATCAGTGCCAGCAGCAGCGGCCCGGCCTGGATGTCGCTGGAGTAGAACACCGCAATGATGCTGATTGCGATCAGGTCATCGACAACGGCCAGCGTCAGCAGGAAGATCCGCAGCGCACTGGGCAGGTGCGAACCGATAATAGCCAACACAGCCACGGCAAAAGCGATATCCGTGGCCGTAGGGATAGCCCATCCCCGCAGCGTCTCAGGACTGGTGGAATTGATCAGCGCATAAGTAACAGCCGGGACCACCACACCTCCGACCGCCGCCGCAATAGGCACCACGGACCTGCTGAATTCGCGGAGATCCCCGGCCACGAACTCACGTTTAAGTTCCAGCCCCACGAGGAAGAAGAAGATCGCCAGCAACCCGTCAGCAGCCCACGCCCCCAAGCTGAGCTCGAGATGCCACGGCTCATACCCGATACGGAAGTCGCGCAACGCGAAGTAACTATCAGAAACGGGGGAGTTCGCCCAAATCAGGGCAATGACCGCTGCCCCAACCAGCAGAATGCCGCCAACGGTCTCCTTCCGCAGGATCTCGCCGACCCGCAGCACTTCGCCGTAGCTTCCCCGTTCCAAAACGGAGGAACGCGGAGGAACAGACGGATTTTCATTCATGAAAGGTGTCCTAAACAATGGGTCGACAAATCACGTGCCGACCAGACTTCCCGGCTCACCTCCAGCCAGTCTATCGGTCCCCACATCACCCCTGACTGACGGAGGACCCCGGGCAAGCACACTTCATTGGAGCCGAGTATGACCAACATTCCGGGGCCAAAAAAATGGATTCACACACTCAACTTCTGGTACATCTTGGGCCCAACGTCCTGAACAGCGATTTTCCGCACGGCCGCTTGCGCAGTGCCATTGTCGCGGCCGGCTTTACCTCGGTTGAGCGCAGTAGCCTGAGCTGCGAACGGCGCCAGGCCCCCCGCAGTGAACCGGCCCCGATCCGGACCGGCGCTGTGGACCCGCCGTCCGTGACGAGTCAGCAGCACGGAGACCGGGTAATTTCCGGTGCCGTGCCTCCGGAACCGGACTTGCCGGCGCTGACAGTGATCAGGCTTTCCATCAGCAGGACGTAGACACGGTTCGCCGCGTTTCACGTTATTGACCCTGCCGTTTAGACCTGGAAAGAGAAACCAATGACACATGTACAGTCCATGCTGCACGCCCACCCCAAGGACTACGGAAGCATCGACAGGACCAAGCTCGCTGAATGCATCCAGGCATGCTTTGAATGCGCACAAACCTGCACTGCGTGCGCTGACGCGTGCCTGAATGAAGATGGGGTATCTGAGCTCACCAAGTGCATCCGCACCAATCTTGACTGCGTCGACATCTGCGCCGCGACCGGGAAGATCCTTTCCCGCGATAGGGACGATGACGCCGGTATCACCCGGTCAGTTCTCGAAGCGTGCCGTACCGCTTGCCGGGCGTGTGCCGATGAGTGCGGTCAGCATGCCTCGATGCACCGGCACTGTGAGTTGTGCGCCGAAGCCTGCCGGCGGTGTGAACGCGCCTGCGCCGAACTGCTCTCCTCACTGGGCTGAGGAGGGAGGCAGTCAAAATGACACATCCACAGGTGTCCCGGGTAGCTCGTCGTGCGCGCCAGAGGGAACTGCTAAGGGGCACCGCACGCGGGTTGCCCTTGGAGGATCCGCAACTGCGCCGGATGCTCACCTCACACATCCACTGCGGCCAGGAGATGCAGCTGGTCGGCACCGACCCGGCCCTTCCGGGGGAACCGACCGCAGCAAATAACGGAGCCAGCCTGCTCACTTACCGGTGTGCGTGCGGGTTCAGCTTCGATCAACGGGCGGACTACCGACCCTGAGTTTCACCCCATGGGGTGATCCGCGGCCAAGACCAGGAAGGTAGCCAGGGCTGGAAACCCCGTTGCCCATCACTGGTTGATCGGCCTCAGGGCCCGCCGGCCGGAAGCATACCTGCCGGTGACCGGTGAGTTGAGTCCGGCTGCCGGCGATGTTTGAAAGGAAGAACAATCACTGGTTGATGCAGCGGAGGAAAAGGTCCGGTTCCTGATCGTTGCTTCCGGAGGATTCCTGGGGATCGGCAAGGACAAGACGTTCCTCCCGGTCGATGCCGTGAGGAGCATCAATGAAAGTGATGCAGAAGTTCTCATCGGCCCTACCCGGGACGAGGTTGTCGGCGCCCCGGACTACGACCCGGACCTCGCAGAAGCCGGATCGTACTACGAGGGGGTGTACCGCCATTACGGCTTTTCGCCCTACTGGAGCCCGGGAAACTCCTACCCCGCATACCCCTACCATCCCCGTTGAAGCGGGCGTCGGGTACCGGCTTGGCAGTGCCAGAGGCGACCGCAGGAGAGGCTGTGTGCCGGACAGTGTGCTGCGTTGGGTTGTCGAAGCCTCTCGCCCGGCGGAGGAAGTGCCCGACCTGCGGGTCAAAAGCCACGCCTGAATTGAAAAGTTGAAGAGGTGCTTCAAATGGCATTGTCGGAAGAAGAGCGCAGACGCCTTGAAAAGCTTGAACAGGAGCTGGCGTTCAGCGATCCGGATCTGTACCAGAGGCTGCAGGCCGGCGCGCCCGGAAAGCACCACAGGGCCACGATGGTTCGTGGGGTTCTGATGCTGTTAGCCGGATTCGCGCTCGTCATCGTGGGCGTTGCGACAGAGATCATCGTTGTCGGCGTCGCCGGTTTCCTGCTGATGATTGCCGGAGCGCATTGGTTCCTCAACGGCTACGGCCTTCAAGACCGGCACTGGAGGGCACCATAAACCTGAAAGGACGATGGCAAAATGCAAACAAATCCCGGCCTCCTGGGATATCCATTCCCGCACTACCTGCACGACAACCAACAATTGGCGACGGTTCAGCCCCGGCACGCTAAAGGAGAAGCGCTGCGACGCCTGCCTTAGTGAAGAGATGATCATCAAGCTGACCTGTAAATTCGGGGAACAAGGGCCACCGCGGGTTCATCGCACTCGCGCGATCACAAGAGAACGAGGAACAGATCATGTCTGCTGATTACGATGCACTGCGTTCCGACGTGAAGGAAACGCAGGATAAGTCCTTGGAGGCCTTAAGGTCCGCCAACGCCCCTGATGCCCTGAGCGTGGTGCGGGAACTCGACGCACCCGATGATGCTGACGTGCTCGGCGTTCCCGGCGGCGAAATCGTCGCTCAGGAACTTATCATCAATGTCGTCCCGCAGGCCGCGGATGAGTTTACGTGCCATTCCTGCTTCCTGGTCCGTCATCGCTCCCAAATGGCCAGGGAACACGACGGCCACCAGTACTGCCGGGAATGTGAAGGCTAGATATGAGCTAGGAAGCGCCCCGGCGTGCTGCGTGCGGGCAACAGGCCGGGCCGCACCGGCAAGCGGCCTTGCCCTCGGGGCGCCAGCTACCCCTGGCCACGCCGGTGAACCACCGACTAGGGGTTCGCTGCCGTCGCCCGCCCGTGCTGCGCAGGAGCTGCGGCAGCAGGAAATTGTGAGCGCTGGACAGCCTGCAAGGATCGAGTCAAGAATGAGCCAGCAGTGCCCGGCGGAATCCTGCGCTCACGGCAGGATCAATTCGGGCCAGGCTGATCCGATCGTGGGAGGCAGGTCATGAAGGCTGTGGTTGTCGGGGCAGGCATCGCGGGCCTTGTGACGGCCCGCCAGCTCGGTTCGGCCGGCTGGGACGTCGAGGTCCTTGAGAAGTCGGCAGCTCCGCGACCGGATGGCTACATGATGGACTTCTTCGGCCCGGGAGTGGAAGCGTCGGAGCGGATTGGTCTCTACCCCCGGCTCGCCGCGGTCGCCTACCATGTCGAGGCAGCCGAGTATGTCGATGCAACGGGACACCCGACGTCCAGCCTGGATTATGATCAGTTCGCGCGGCTTGCCGGCGGGAAGGTCCTGAGCCTGCTGCGCCCCGATATGGAGCGGGCCGCCCTCGCTGCGCTCGACGACGTGGCCTCCGCCCGGGTGCGGGTCCGCTACGGGGCGCCGGTTTCCCGGGTCTGGAGTGAGGACGACGAGGTGCGGGTCGCCGTCGATGGTTCGCCGGACGTGATGTTCGCCGCGGACGTACTGGTGGGTGCCGATGGCATCCATTCCGGAGTGCGGGCCCAGGTGTTCGGTCCCGAAGTGGAGTACCTGCGCCCGCTGGGAATGCGTGCTGCCGCCTTCATCGTGACCGAGCCGCTCCTCAATGCCCGCTTCCGGAACCGGTTCGTCCTGACCGACAGCATCGACCGGATGGCCGGGCTCTACAGCCTCCGCTCGGACGAGGTGGCGGCATTCATGGTCTACCGGGAGGCCGCAGGCGCGACAGGCCGCCTGTCGTCCGGGAGTCCGCGGGAGCGGCTGCGCCGCGAGTTCGCCGGACTCGGAAACGCGGTAGACCGGCTGCTGGAGCTCTGCCCTGAGCATCCGTACGACGACGTCGTCGCGCAGATTGTTATGCCGGGCTGGCAGAGGGGGCGGACCGTTCTCGTGGGGGACGCCTGCGGGGCCGTGTCGCTCCTGGCAGGGCAGGGCGGCTCCCTCGCCATCGCAGGTGCCGCCCTCCTGGGGGATGTCCTGGGACCCGTGACCGCACTTGAGGAGATCAGTTCGGCCCTGGCCGAATTCGAGCGACGCTGGCGACCCGTGGTCGAGGAGGCCCAAGCCGCCGGGAGGCGCGCCGCATCGTCGTTCCTCCCCGCCAACCGGACCCAGCGCCTCCTGCGCCGGTGGATCATACGGACCAGCCATCTTCCCGGAATCGACCGGCTGATCGCCCGCCAGATCGTGGGCAGGGTCGCCAAATAGACTGCGCCCGGCATCCGGCGCCCATCACCTTGCGGGAAATGCAGTGGGCAGACGCGCCGCTCACGCGCGAAGTTGTGGGGATCGTTGTCTCCTGGCGGCTGTCCGGGCAGCGATACGCGACGGTCTTTCCCATCTCGCTCAGCCCTGAACCCGCTACCGTGACCGACCGCCGATTTGACCTACCGCAGCTCTGATCGGTGTGGCCCGCATGCCGTCGCGTTCTGTAGGACATGGTTGCGGAACGTGCCTGGACATCCTGAACCGTGTGCTGTATCAGCTAAAGGGTTCCGGCGGATCCGAGAACGCTTCTGGCTGCATTCCACCGGCTGATCTCGCAGCCGTCACGCAGGGCGAATGAGCTGTCCACTGGCACATTATCGGCAATTCCGGTGACAACGGCCGTCGCAGGACCGCCGTATTGCAGGGTGCATACCTCGTCCTTGCCGCGCGGTTGTGGAGTCAGCGCTGCAGGATTGTTCTTCACCAGTTCGCACGCCCCGGCTGCGTCCGGGTGCTGGCTTTCCGCTGCCGGAGCGCCATCAACGCAGACCAGGGTGTAGTTGACGGCAGGTTCCGAAGCGGACGGTTTGACCATGATGGCCAGTTCGGCGCTGCCCCTTCCCGGGCCCTGCGGCAGGGAGGTTGGGGAAGGCGGGGGCGCGGGGGCAGTCGTTTCCGTGTCCGGCGACGGTGTTTCTGTCATCCCGCCCGGGCCGGCCGACGTTGTTCCCGTTTGTGTTGGCGTTGTGTTGTTCCCGCCGGGCGTGCAGGCACAGAGGCTAAGAACGGTGATCACTACGATCCCGCGGATTCCTGGATGTGCCATTGCTGACCCTCCTGAGAGGTTCTCATTCTAGCGGCGCAGGCCTGTCGAACACAGAGCACCACGGCCGCTCCCGGTGGCAACGGGGCCGGGTGGGTTATGGGAACCCGCGGCGCTCCGGGCGGACAATTTAAGGAAACGGTTGGCCAAAGGTACAGGGCCCGCATGGCTAGGCCGGGAGGAGGATGCTGCGATGCCGCTGTCGGTTGATGATTGAAGGCGTCTCGAGAAACTGGAGCAGGACCTGGCCGCAGCGGATCCGGACCTGAACCTGAAATTGCGGGCCGGGCCCTTCCGAGATGAGGCCGCCCGCGCTGTCTATGGTGTCCTGACCGTTCTTGCCGGCCTGATGGTGGTCATCGCGGTTATCATCACTCATCTGCCGATCGTAGGCGGTGCCGGATTCCTGGTAACGGTAACGGTCCTGGGCGCACACTAGGCCCTGACCGGCATCCAGCGGCACCCGGACCCAGGTGGGGCCGGCACCCACCCTAAACAGCGCCAAATGGCCCCGGCCGACCCCGTTTCTGCAGACCGGCTATCTGCGCGGCAACGTAGGGGGACGCTGGCTTGCGGGAGGAGTACGCTGTGAAATAGCCGTCAGGTACGGACAGGCAACTCCTGATGTAAGGGGCTTAACGTGGCTGTCAACCCAGCGTCGAATCCTTCAACCGGGCCAAGCCACTTCCCGCGCCCGGTCAATAAGTCCGTTCCTTCCATGCCGAAACGGCCTCCCCGGAGACCGTCGCGGGCCCGGAGCGCGGACGGGGACGCGGCCGTGACTCGAGCCGGGATGATTTGGGTTGCCGTCAGCACCGGGCTGATCCTCCTGATCTTGCTCATCATCTTCATCCTGCAGAACCAGGATCGCGTGACCGTGCACTATCTTGGGGTGGCCGGAGAGCTTTCCCTGGGCATGGCGCTGTTCATCGCCGCCGTGGCAGGCGGGATTCTGGTGGCCGTTGCCGGAGCCGCGAGGATCCTCCAGCTCAGAAGCCAATCCCGCCACCGGCCCGGCCAGCCGCCGACCGCGCCGAGACCGGGACCAACCGAACAGCCCGGGCCATTGCAGTGAGTATCCACCTCCGGTTCGACGCGCGCCGTGATATCTGTGGACAGGGTGCCCTGGGCCTCTGCAGCGGCCGTTTCTAAGCCTCCGGCGAACCCGCGTCGCTTAATTCCACCGGAATTTCATCCCGTGCCCAAGGACGGACAGGCCTCTGTCGGTCACAGCTCCGAAAAGCTTCGCCAGCAGAATTACCAACGGGAGTGTTAGGCAGCGGGAAGGTGCGCAGACTTCCACTCCTCACCGTTGTGGAAGCCTGCACAATTCGTGCCCGGACGCGCCCCTCGGTGCCCCGCGATAGCCGTGTTGAAGACTGACGCGAACGGGCGGGGAACGGCTTGCCAAGCACGCTATAACTCTCGTTGAGGATCAAGTGCCTGTCCAGGTAAGTCATCACGCGGATGCTGCCTTTGGGAGGCTTTCTGGAATCCCATTGGGTATTCGCTCGGAATCATCCCCGCGCTCCCAACCACGGACGCCCCGGCAAGCCGGAACCTAACAAAGCATCGCGGTCATGGCGCGGTTGAGGGTTCCTCAGCGGACGCTAAAGGTTCCGGGGTGTCGGCCGTCTAGATTCGGCCGATACGAGAATGGGCAGGCCGCGGACAAACTTTCACGAAGGCTCGAAACTGGGGCATGACGAGCGTGGCGTTGGTGCTGAGTCAGGCATCCTGGTGGTCCTGAATGAAGTACATACTCAGACCAAGTGAACGACACCTGTCGCGCACTGATAACTGCGCTCTCACCAGGCCAAACGTCAGCACGGCGACGCTTCACGCCAACAGAATACCGGGTGAGGTCCTTGCCTTGCCGGGACCACAACGTGGCCCCGTTATCGTCACGGATTCCGATGGCCCTATAGCCGTCCCATTTGGGTTCATAGAGCAGAGTCCCGGGGCGGCCGCTGGCCCGGGGCATCTTCGTGACAGCCCGGGCCAGGGCGACCTGCACTGGGGGTACCAGTCCCGCCGGCAGCCCGGTTCCGGCCGACGATCTAGCAGCCGTCATCGAGGCCTTCCAGCACCTGGAGTTCCACCGCATCCAGCAACTCACCTGTGCTGGCCCCGGTGACCTTGGCCAACTCATCGAGTGCGACGAACCCGGCACGGGCCAAGGCGACGATGAGCTCTGCCAGGAAGGCCGGCCCGTTGCGCTGCACAAGGTCAATCAGGACCGCATGCATGCGACCGGTCAGTTCGTTGGGGCCTTCGGACTCCTCAGCTGCAATGCGCGTGAGCGTTAGCGCCGCCAGCCGCGGATCGTCGTAGATGAGTCCCATGTCCTAACGCTACGCGTCCGGTGGCCCACCGGAACCGTAACTAGAGGGTCCGTTGCCATAGACCCATAGTTTTGGCGCCTACCTCCGGCCCAGGGCCTCCAGGGATCGCTGCAAGGGGGCGCGGCGGTCCTTGTGGACGTCCACGGGGCGGGATCCACCGAGTTCCCTGGACGGCGTGATCATCCAGATGGTGAAGTAGTTGTGCGGGATTTTCAGTTCCATCGCCCGCTGGAACAACGCCGTGACGGTCGGGTGGAGACGCCCGCCGGCGAGGAACTGGAATCCCGGGCAGTAGGTGCCCTCGTCAATGAAGACCCGGACGAGCTGGCGCATCACCGGTTCCGGGTCCTCGACGAGCTCGGAGAGCCGGCGACGGACCTGCTCCAGGGCAGGCAGGCCGAATTCCGTCCTGATTGCCTCCCACGTCTGATCACTGACCGATCCGGGTCTCACCGGGGCCGGCATTCAGGAGCCGTCATCGATGGATTCCAGGAGCCACTGCGTAGCAAGCGGTTCCCGGCGCAGCGTGAAGGTCCGCAGCGCCGAGTGGGAGCCGAGGACCTGGACGCGCCAGTACTCCACGCTGACCAGGTCCCCGCTGCCGACGGCGGCGTTGCGTCTGGTGTCCCACCAGGAATCCCGGGCGAACCAGTGCTGGGAATCCGTGTCGGGGTCCACGAGCCAGATCCTTCCGTCGTGACGGATGGCCAGAGGGTTCCCTGCCGGGCCAAGCCTGACCTGGACGATGTGGTTTCTTGCCGGGGCTTCGGAGCTGATGGTCATGAGGAGCGCAGTCTTTCGTGGTTCGTGCGGTGTGCTGATTTAGGCGGCTTTGACGAGGGGGAGTTCGTCCCAGTGGGTGGTGTAGCGGGGAGAGAGCATGTCCCGTTTCATGGTCCAGTCCGGCCCGCCCCTGATCCCGCCGTAGCCCAGGCCGATGGAACCGCGGCCGTACCGGCGTGTGACGTCTTCGAGCAGTGTTCCGACGCGGCGTTCCTCATGCGGGTTTTCGAACAGGGCCAGCGGCGCCTGGTTCCCGGTCGGGCGCAGGTCCGTGACCATGATCCCGGCCCTGGCGTACCGGATTCCCTCATTGATCAGGGGCAGGAGCGCGTGGGCTGCCTTGGTCAGGATCACCGGATCCGCTGTCGGCATCGGCAGCGGAACACACACCGAGGGGTAGGACGTGTCTTTGGGATTGAAGTGTGAGGTGCCGGCGAACGCGGTGAGGACTTTGGCCTGCAGATCATGTTTGGCCAGCCGCGCCGAGGCCTGCTGCCCGTACACGGACAGCACCTGGCGCATGCCTGCCGCGGTGGTGATGGGGACGGCGAAGGAACGGGAAAAGATCAGCTGATCCCGCCCGATCCGTTCCTCCTCCATCGGAATGCAGGGAGTGCCCTGCAGTTCCAGGACGGTACGCATCATGACCACGGAGAACCGGTCCCGGATCATCACCGGATCGGCCCGGGACAGGTCAAGGATCGAAAAGATGCCCATCACGTTCAGCCGCCTGGTCAGCCGGGTCGCGACACCCCAGATCTCCACCACGGACAGGCGCCCCATCAGCCCCTCCCGTTCGGGCAACGGGACGGAGTCCCAGTGGCAGACCCCGCCGAACGCCGGGTTGTTCTTCGCCCATTTGTTCGCCAGCTTCGCCAGGGTCTTCGTGGCGGCGATCCCGACACAGACTGGCACCCCGACGTTCCGCCGCACGGCAGCCTTCATCGACCGGCCAAGAGCCAGGAGCTCTGCCGGGGTGCCTTTGACGCCGAGGAAGGCCTCGTCGATGCTGTAGACCTCCAGCCAGGCCGAGTACCGGCCCAGCAGCTCCATCACCCGGGCACTGATGTCCCCATACAGCTCATAATTGCTGGACAGCGCGATGAGTCCCCATTCCTTCGCCCTGGGGGCGAGCTTGAACCACGGCTCACCCATCGGGATGCCCAGGGCCTTGGCCTCGGGGGAGCGGGTGACGGCGCAGCCGTCATTGTTGGACAGCACAATGACAGGCCGGCCCTCCAGCGACGGGTCGAAGGCCCGCTCGGCCGAGGCGTAGAAGCAGTTCACGTCCACATGCGCGATCTGCGGCATCCGCCGCATCACAGCCGGCTTTAGACATGGCCCCTGCCCTAAACGTAATGAAGGCATCGGGTGGCCACACCCCAAATGACCAGGTCCGATAACGCCGGGACCCGGATGTCCGGATAGGCCGGGTTCTCCGCCTGCAGCATCACCCCGGCCGGCGTGATCCGAAGCCGCTTGATCGTCAGCTCCCCGTCCAGAACCGCGACGACCACGGACCCGTCCACCGGTTCCAGGGCCCGGTTGACGATCAGCTCATCGCCGTCGCTGATCCCAGCGCCTTCCATCGACTCCCCGGACACCCGCACCACATAGGTGCTGGTGATGTCCTTGATCAGATGTTCGTTCAGGTCGATCCGGCCATCAAAGTAGTCCTGCGCCGGCGAGGGGAACCCCGCCGCAACCGGCACCGGAGAGACCAGCACCGACAACAACGACACACCCGCCTCTATCACGCGGGGACCGACAATAACGCCCACAACACACCTTTATTCGAATATATGTTCGATTCATTCATCCTACCCGGAGGGGTGCGACAAAAGAACCATCCACGTTTCGGGCGCAGCCAGAAACGGGCGGGTCATGCACGATGGGGACAGCTTTGAGCTGTGCGGAGGGCTCCACCTGGCCCCAGTGGGCATAACCCGGACACCGCGACTTAAAGGGCGGGCCTGTTGTGGTCAGCGTTTCAGGAACAGCGGGGGATAGTCGGCGTTCCGGGAATGGCGGACGTGGTCCCAGCCGAGGGACTGCCAGAAGGCTTCTTCGGTTTCGGGCGGCCTGGCGAACACGGTCCGTCCGGGATGCTGTCGGCGCAGCAGTTCAATGGCCTGTGTGCCGAAACCCTGGCGGCGGCGGCTCTCGGCGACTTCCATGAAGTCGATCTCGAGTCCGTCGCCGGCTTCGGGGACCCCGTAGCCGGGATCAACCTCGGGCTGGTCCACGACAATCAGGCGCACGACTTCCTCACCGGCGATGGTGGAGCTGTAGAACAGGTCCGAGGGGGAGGCGGCGATGACTTCGTTGGCCTGCCAGCATGCCTGCGTGAACTCCTCCGATGCCTCAAACGGTGAGACCACAGAGCGGCCACGCGGGGCCGGCCAGACCTTCCTGATCACCAGTTCATCACTCACAGGACCAATCTAAACCCGGCCCGCCACCGCTGTCCGGCGAGGGCCGGGCTTTCCTGCCGCGGGTACGACCCGCGGACCAGCCAGGCACCGCCGCATTCAGGGCCGTCTCCTTCGCCGGGTCGAGCTCGCCGCGGCGTAGCTTGTACCGCTGGGTGTGCAGCCACACGCCCAGATCATGTTCCGTATCAGTGACGGTTTTCTTGTGGCGCGGCCAGTCCTGCCCCGCCGCCCGGTATGCGGTGAGCTCGGCCAGCCGTTGCTGCCAGCGTTCCTCGTTGATGGCCGCGCGGTGGCCGTCCTGCCAGCCGGGCAGGCACGCCAGCCCGTCCCGGACCGCAGGGGCGAGGCGTCCTTCAGCGGCGTCCCGGCGGCGGCGCTGCAGCCACGAGGCCAACGCCCGCTCCGCCGCTCCACCGGCTCTGGAGGAGGGGTATCTGCCCTCGGCCTGGACCATCGCGAGGAGATCATTCATCTGCTGCATGGTCCGGCCGGTGACCCGGGCGGGCCGTTCACCGGCGGCCGCCTCGTGGACTACCCGCAGCTCCGGGTCCTGTTCCCTCGCGATAGAAAGGTGATAGGTGACCAGGGCAGGCGACGCCTTCACCAGACCGGCGATCCGGGCCGGCGTGAGCCCCTTCCGGTACATCAGCACCCACTCAGCATCAGGGGCGCGGCGCTGGCGTCTGCTCGTCACAGAAGCAATCCTGCCATCAGCAGACACTACCCGCTTTCCGTGTGCCCGGCGGGGCGCTAAGTTGCCTATGGCTCGTCCACGGCCGGGAACTCGCGGAGCGTCGCCCCGGCTGCCCTAACAGCAGCTGAGTCTTCCACCCATGGCTGGCCAGACCGGGTGCAGGCATGAAAGTCGATCACCTCCGAGCCTCTTGCTGCCTCAGTGAGTTCCGCCCAGTCCCCCCGCAGATCCTCCAGGCGTTCCGGCACTATATAGTTCGAAACCCTCGGTCCAATAGCGTCTGAGGCCTTCACTGTCCCAGTCCCGTGTACTGTCGTCCTCCTGATGGCGGTCACCTACCCTCACCTGCCCGACTTGCGCATCGCTGGTCGCAGTTGAACGCGAGGTTCAGTGGCGAACATCTTGCTGAGACGCGGTGGCGTGCCCACCGTGCAAGGTCAATGCGCGCTTGAAGGCACCGGCTTAGAGGACCTTGTTGTGCGGTTCTTTCTGGTGCCGGGCTTCCATCAGATGCTGCTCCAGTTTCAGTTCCGCGTCCCGGCGGCGCTGGCCCACGGTACGCAGTTGTCTGGTTGTAGGGCTTCCGGCGCCCGGGACGTGCCCGTCCCTCGACTCCCGTGGCATGGGATGTGCCGGGTCATGGTCATGCTCGTTGTTCATAATCCGATGGTCCCCAGCGTCCGCGCTTCTCGATAGAGCCAAGAGACCTTTTCAGCTGCTAAATTCTTTATGAGGGACGCCCGCGACCTGGGATGCGCAATGGTCTCGGCAGGAAATCGCCGCGCCAGCCCCGGTTCAGACGGTCGTACGGGCACGGACCCGACAGTCGGGAGAAGCATGCCAATGCCGGTGTCACCATTGTGCCGGGCATTCGCATCGCTACCGCCGAGAGTGACCTCCAGGACTCAGAAAAATGCCTCACGGACCTAAGTGTCAACTACCTGTTTCCCCCCCCGTGGCTGTCTTACTTGCAGGGATCCGTGCTGTCTCGTCGGACCCCGATGAGCGCTGGATCACGGGACTATGGGACGCCCTCGTGGGCACGTCGCGTTCGCCCGGTCCATACCGAGGGTCCCGCCGGCCGAAGAGGATCGAAACCGGGCTGACGAACATGGATTGCTCCAAAGCGCGCCTGGCAGCACCATGTTCGGTCATTATTGTCCGCGGGAATATTGATGTTTCCTTTTGGGTTTCATCGTGGTTGTCGGGAATTTGTCCGCGAAGAATCGAAGGAGAATCAGGGTGTCCATCGACTACGACGCGCCCAGATCGGCGCACGAGGGCGACGTCAGGGAGCCGCTCGAGGAGTTGAAATCCGAAAAGGGCGCTTCGGGTGCCGCTGTCATTGATCTGGATGAGGCTGACCTCGCCGACAGTTTTGAACTGCCCGGCGCGGACCTCTCCAACGAGGAACTGCTGGTCCGGATCGTGCCTGTTCAGTCGGACGAATTCACCTGCATGTCCTGCTTCCTTGTCCACCATCGCAGCCAGTTGGCCGTGGAGAAAGACGGAAGGAAGTACTGCACCGAGTGTGAAGGCTGACTCTTTCGACCCAATGCGCCCACAGCGAAAAGATCGGGTGGTCAGGTCGACCGGCTGCGCACCTACCTGGGCACACCGCATCCGGTGTTGGTCCCGTCTGCTGAGTTTGGAGGTGGCCCAGCTTCCGCAGCGGAGGGCCGCGCGGGGTGGAGGGCCCGTGGCGCGGACCGTTCCACGCCGTGCGCGTAGTGTGGGCCCAAAAGGGCTGATACCGAAAGGGAGTGGTTCACATGGTGAAGATCGCCGTGGTGGTCGGGAGCACCAGGCCGGGCCGGCGCAGCAAGCAGGTGGCGGACTGGGTACTGACCAGAGCCATATCCCGAGGCGGTGCAGACTTCGAGCTGCTGGACCTCGCTGACTTCAGGCTGCCGCTGCTGGATGAGCCGCTGCCTCCCTCCATGGGGGATTACCGGCACGAGCACACCAGGATCTGGGCTGAGACGATCTCCGGGTTTGACGGCTTTGTCTTTGTCACGGCTGAATACAATCACTCCGTTCCCGGGGCATTGAAGAACGCTTTGGATTTCCTCTACGCCGAGTGGAACAACAAGGCCGCAGGCTTCGTCTCCTACGGAAGTGCCGGCGGTGTTCGCGCCGTCGAAAACCTGCGTCTGATCGCCGGGGAGCTCCAGATTGCCGACGTCCGTGCCCAGGTGGCGCTCCCCTTTGCTACGGATTTCGAGAACGCGACCACATTCACCCCCAGTCAGGTCGCTGAAGAGGCGCTGGAACCGCTCCTGGAACAGCTCATCTCCTGGTCTACTGCACTGAAAACTCTCCGTAGCTAGAGTTTGCCGCCTGACGCGGATCAGGAATTTGTCAGAACTCTCCTGTCCCGGCCCGACGTTGGTCAAGGGGTTCCGGGTCCGGGCCAGGCGTGGTGCACGTGCCAGTCCCGGTGGTGCATTGCTCGGTGGCGGCGCTGCTGCCAAACTGCCGCGCCCGGCCCGGTCGGTGCTGACCCGCGCCCGTTACCAGCGGCGTTGAAGGAGTGCCGGATCCGGCCCCGCCGGGGTGGGCGAAAATGCCCACGGTCGGTTCGCTTTGTCCGTCTGCCACGCGGTTTCAGCAGCGACCGTGTCCGGCTCATTCGTCGAAGTAGGTGGTCATGGGCAGCTCGTCCCCCTGGTCAGTGCGCCGACGATGCCGGAGTCGACCTCATGCGGCTTCGTGTTCCGGGCCGCGGCGGGCATGGCGCCCGCCGTGTCTTGGGGGCAGTATGAGGGAATGAACGCCCCTGGCGCCGACAGTCCGCAGGGTGGTTCCGTTGATTCGCGGGCCCGCCTGCATCCGTGGAGCCGTTATGTGGCCCTGGGTGATTCGTTCACGGAAGGTGTCGGGGATCCGGAACCGCGCAGCCCGGGAGGCCTGCGGGGCTGGGCTGACCGGGTCGCCGAAGAACTGAGCATCGGGCACGAGGATTTCGCCTATGCGAACCTGGCTGTCCGGGGACTGCTGCTCCAGCAGATCCTGGATGAGCAGGTGGGCCCAGCGCTGGCCCTGCAGCCGGATCTGATCACGCTCAATGCCGGGGGCAACGACCTGATTTTCCACAGGAGCGATCCCGATAAACTCGCGGTACGGATGGATGCCGGCGTGGAACTGCTGGCCTCCACAGGGGCAACGGTGGTGCTGTTCACGGGCCCGGACTGGGGCGCGACACCGGTCTTCGGACAGGTCCGCGGGAGGGTGGCCGTCTTCAACGAGAATCTGCGGACCATCGCTGCCCGCCATGACGCCGTGATCGCGGACCTCTGGGCGTTGCGTCAGCTGACGAACGCGCTGATGTGGGACCCTGACCGGCTGCACTTCTCCCCGCTGGGCCAGCACACCATAGCCATGATGGTCCTGGACACCCTGAATATCCCCCACACCCTGCGGCCGATGACACCCAAAGACCTGCCCGAGCGCAGCTGGCGCGAAGCCAGGGCAGATGACCTGGTCTGGGCACGCGACCATCTGGTCCCCTGGGTCCTGCAGCGGATCAAACAACGGATCTCCGTCGAAGACCGGCAGGCCAAGAGGCCGGAACCAGGTCCCGTGTTCGGCGCCCGGATGCCGCCCGGGACGTTCATCGGAAACACGCCCCATACCTAACCCTCGGCAATCAGAGGGCCCATCCCCGCATCCGGAGGAAAGAACCGGATCCCCGGAAGGAACTGAGGGGAACACTTCATTCCGTGCCCAGTGCTATCTCTGCCGGCCAGCACCGCTTCCGGGCGAGGGGAAGGGACGATACCAACCAATGGTGCACCCGGTGGGATTCGAACCCACGACCCGAGGATTAAAAGTCCACTGCTCTGCCAGCTGAGCTACAGGTGCCGGTCACCCGCCCAGGCTTCGAAGCGGACCATTTCACCGACGTCGACGGATCAGGCAGAGGAAGAGGACCTCACGACAGGCGATCAAGACCCGCGATCGAGCCGCGCAATCGGGAAAGGCAGCTGGGTGATGCTCTGCAGGGCGGGTGACGTGGTCCCCGGCTGTGTTGGCCGGGGACCACGGTACGGGCGGGATCCCCACTGCTTCTCTACAAGGCGTCGGCGTCCGCCAGAAAGGTCAGCCGCCCAAGATGCAGCTCTTGCCCGAGGCGTCCCGTCCGGTCCATTAAGCGGCGCTGATCTGCTGCTGCTGGTCTCCGGTATCGATTTCAATCCTGCGGGGCTTCGCCTGCTCGGCAACAGGGATCCGCACGATCAGGACACCTCCGTCGTAGCTGGCCTTGACGTTCTCGGTCTCCAGGGCCTCACCTAGCACCAGTTGCCGGCTGAACACACCGCGAGGACGTTCGGAAGCGAACATCTCGGTGTCCTCGCCGACTGGATTCTTCCGCTCGGCCTTGATCGTCAGGACATTCTGCTCGACGTCCAGGTCCACAGACTCGACGTCGACACCGGGCAGATCCATCGCAACCACAAATTCATTCCCTTCGCGCCAGGCGTCCATAGGCATCGCGGCGGGGCGTTCAGCCGTGCCCAGGACCTGCTGGGCCAGACGGTCGAACTGGCGGAACGGGTCGTTGATCATCAACATCACATACCTCCTATCACCCAATTGATAGACCGGATGTATATCCGCTGATACAGATTTAATAGCACTACGAATTCAAGCTCGCAAGAACTTCTGAGCTCCGAAATCCCTGCTGATCCACCCGGCGTGTCCGACAGCGCCGACGGCGGCCGCGGCCGAACGCGGTCTCGGAAGGTTCGCTCATCATGCCGGGAACAGTCACGGTCTGCCGTCATCATCGGTGTCTTCGGCGGCACAGCTCTTGCGCCCTGACTATGAACGCGGTTCCCTCCGGTTGGGAAGGGAGGCACCACGCTGTAAGGGTCTATGCTGAAGATGGCGCATGGTTTTGTGCGCGGTGGCTTACTTCCGCACCGTTCCGAGGCTGGTCCGCCCGGAACTGACCGGAGGGAATGCTAATGGAACAGAATCTTCCCCTTGATGAACTCTCCACTGCCGTCGGCCGTATCAAGGGCCTCCTCCTCACCGAAGAAAAAGTCGACCGTGCTGTGCAGATCCTGGCCCGGGCCATCAAGGACGCCATTCCGGGCACGATCGGGGCCGGGGTGTCCCTCATGGATACCCATGGCCGCCGGACCAGCGCCGGATTCACCGACCGTGTCGTCCAACGGGCCGACGCCCTCCAATACGAGCTCGGGCAAGGCCCATGCCTGACAGCCTGGGCAGCCGAAGAAACCGTGCTCGTCGACGACGTCCGGACTGACCCGCGCTGGCCGCAGTGGAGCGCGGCAGTTTCATCACTGCCCATCCGCTCGGTCGTAAGCGCCGCGCTCGTGACTGGGAAGGAATGCATCGGGGCGCTGAAAATCTACGCGGCACTGCCCGCCGCATACGATCCAGGCACAGGCCAGTTACTGGAGCTGTTCGCCGCCCCCGCGGCCACCCTGCTCTCCCACATCCAAACCAGCGAAGCCCCGCACCGCATCAGCGAAAACCTGCAAACCGCACTGCACCGCCGCGACACCATCAACCGGGCCTGCGGAATCCTGATGGAACGCCACGGCCTCAACCACGAGGCGGCCCTGCAACACCTGATGCAGCAGGCCCGCGAAAGGGACACCACCCTGGTCCAGCTCAGCGCCGAACTCACCGCCGGAACGCCGGCCGACCGGAACTAGGGCAACACGATGGGCTTCGATCCCACCGAACCCGAACAGCGCAGTCAGCTGCGGGCGGCACTGCAAGCGGTGGATATCACCGTCGGGGAACTCTGGCTGAACTACTTCAGCATCGGCGGCGCGGCCGGCGAATACGAAGTCGAAGCCTACCTCCAGGGCCTGCTGTCCCTTCCCAGGGTGCAGCGGGATCTGCTGGCCATGGCCGCCAACGAACTCATCGACGCCGTGCCCCGGCTCCGGGCACCCTACTCAGATGACCTGACCGAAACCCCCGATGCCCGCCCGGACAACGAGGAATAGGACACCTCCGGCTCCGCGCCCACCGAGGGAGCCAACGGCGAACACCGCCCTGGCGAGCAGGAAACGGGCTAAGCTGCCCGCCGAAGACAGCGAGCCAGCACGATACGTCCAGGAGTACCCTTAAATCATTCTCGCGAGGAAGGGAGAAGGGAAGGTAATCCCCATGTCCGGACACTTTGAACTACTTGACGCACCCAACGGCGGATACCGCTTCCGGCTCGTCGACAAATCGGGCCACACCGTAGCGGTATCGACGATATTTCCCACGAAACAGGCCGCAGTAGCCGGGATCACGGCCACCAGAGAAATCGGAACGGGCCTCATACGCGACCGGAGCCGAAACCATCACGGCGAACCCGTTCAGCCCCGAATCCAACCCGCCCAAAGCCCTCCAAGCCGAAACACGGCACACCGGTTCGCAGTAACAGCCGATACCGCGCGCGCCCACTGAAAGATAACCGGATCAGTAGCCGCCCGAGAAGGATGAGGGGCGCTTTTCTGGAGTGATCGAACGCCCACTCGAGCGAAGGGAAGTATTCCACCAGAGCGTCGGTCTTGCCGTCCCCGCGATAGGTGGCCGCTGGATGTCGGCGGCCTGAAAATGGCGCACTGGCTCGAAGGAATGGGTCTGATCACCGTGGGCCTCGCCGGCAACGGGATCGGCCACTGGGACTTCCCCCTCGGCGCCAACGAATTCACCAGCTGAGCCCCGGGCCTTCAGGGGCCGAGCAGCCGGATGTTCGCCGAAGTGCTCGCTTTGGCTTGCCCGCTAAAAACTTGCGTTGCTTGTTTTCACGGCAAGGACGGGGGCAATGGCCTCTAGCTAGGCTAGGCGTTGGTGATAAGCGATTGACCTGCTGGCCTTCCCGCTCGGGAAGGCCAGCAAGGCATTCCGCTACGCTTCGACGCGGAAGTCAGCTCTCGTCAGCTCAACACCCTTTAGCCTCTACGGATCCAGCCAGCCCACGTGTTGCAGGGGCAGAGCCCAGCCAACTCATCGAAGCGCGTCGCGATTCCGCGCCACGCCTAGGCCTCATCGCTGCCCCAGCGTCCTAGCGCGATGATCGCCTCACGCAAGGCAAGCCCGCGATCGGTCAGCGCATAGGCCCGGGTGTTGTGCCGGAGGGGCAGACGGGACAGTATCCCGGCGGCTTCGAGCTCGCGCAGGCGGGTCGCGAGAATGTTCGTCGGCACTCCGAGGTCGCGCTGCAGATCGCCGTAGCGCTGCGGCCCGTCGAGCAGCCGCTCCACGATGAGCAAGGCCCACCGTGCTCCAACGATATCGAGGGCCGCGGCGAGGTCGCTCACTCGGGCGGATCGGCGTCCGGTTTCATCCAAAACGGCGAGTAGTGGTAGCCGTCAGGGTCGTCGAACTGGCGCTGGTACATGAAGGGGTAGTCGTCGGTGTCACCGATCCGCCCTCCGGCGGCGCCGGCGCGTTCGACTAGCTCGTCGACCGCCTCGCGGCTGCCGAGGTCGAACGAGACCGTGACCTTCGATGGCGTGTCGGGTCCGCCGACCAGCTCCTCGGCGCCGCCGACGCTCGCGTACATCTCGCGGCTGCCGAGCATGACGTACTGCTCGGGCGCGATCGCGAAGCATGACACGTTGTGATCGGACATTTCTGGGCTGAGGCTCCAGCCCAGGGCGGTGTAGAAGGCGGTCGCGCGCTCGACGCTCTCGACCGGGCAGGTGATGAAGAGGCTCATGCGCATAATACTTGCAAAATGCAAGTGTCACGTCAAGATCTCTGCCGCGCGGTCCGCAACTGCAGGCTTGTAGGAGGGGCGTGTAGGAGCACCTTCAGAGGTTCGGGCGAGCAAATGGGTGCCCGACCGTGCGTTGATTTTCAGCAGTAAATGGCGGCGTTTTGGCCGCGCTATTTGTCGCGCTCCCATGGGCCAGCTAAAAATTGTCTCGAAACCCTAGGGTTTCGAGGCAGTGAGGTTTCGAGACGCAGGAATTCAGCTGTCCCGCAAGGGGAATCCTTCACCGGACACCACGACGCTCGGTCTTGAGGCACAGCGAAATAGAACGTAATTCAGGCTTGGCCCATGTCGGTTGGCTAGTCGGTTCTTGAGAGCTCCAAAAGGAAGTCCAGGGTGGTTTGGCCAGCCAGTACAGCCGAAACATGAGCTTCACCTAAGCCGGCCTCAGCCGCGATTGCGAGTGGAGATATGCCTGCGGCACCCAGGTCTCGCAGAGCCGCATCTAGTTTGCGGGCATGGTCTTGAGCGGCCAGGAGAAGGGCTTGCAGAGAAACACCGTTTTCTCTAGCAACCGCAATCAATTCGGCATCCGGAGCCTTCCAAGGGGGGTCCTCGGAAGAGAACTTGGACTCGAAAGGCTGATCAGTCATGGAACCATTGTCCAACCGTCTCAGACCCTAGGGATTCGGGTCGCTGAAGTTATGAGGCACAGGAATTCAGATCTCCCGTAACCGGATCGTCCACCGCGAATACGCAGGACAGATGCGCATGGGGTCCATTTGTGGCGCCAACAGCCGGCTCGCTGAACGATGTCCCACATGTGATTGCTAGCGATGTTCTTCCGTAGTCCCTCCGGCGCTAATTACGCGCACGACGCGACGAGCGAAGTAAACGACGGCCGCCGCGCTTACGACGCCCAAGATCCACGTCCCTTCGATCCCGAGCATCGGACCACTAGTGCAGGTACCGGCGGCGCCCGACTCAATCACGTAGTCAAAGCACTCACCTCCCCGTGATCCGATGAAGAAGGCGTTTAAAACGATTACGCCCAGGATCGCTAGCGCCCAAGGCCACCACCGCGGTGATCGATACGCTGCAGTTGCGTCCATGAACCGACCTTACACACGGGGCAGCAAAATATCAGGCCTTCTAGGTCTCAATCTGAGCACCTCGAACCACCGGAATGGCAGGCGTTATTAGGCGGCTCGCCAGCGCCCGCAAGCCGGTCGTCCGGTGTGCAGCCAGGCATGCTTTCTGCACGGATCCAGTAGCCCTGCCTCGATGCGCACGTTTTCCGGCGCACGATGCCATGTACGGAGAGGGTGCCCTTAACGCTACCTCCAGGAGGTTGTCTCGAAACCCTTGGGTTTCGAGGCGCAGAGGATTCGAGACACCGAATCGGGCTCAGGCGTGTTTGGTAAGTGGTCGGGCTGTGGCCGTTCGTCGGCGTGGCGGTGACAGTGAGCATGCATTGCGGGAAAGTTCGGTGCATCGATGAACTGCCAGCTCATAGAATGAGTGGGTGAACCTTTCGCATCTCGGCGCGCCGATCGGGCCGATGATTCGTGTCCACGGCGGGTTCGCCAACCGGATGTACCGGCTCGACACCGACCAGGGGTCGTTCGCGGTGAAGGAGTTGAACCTCGTCGACCGCCGCTGGACCTATCGCGTCGAGGACGTGTTCAGGTTTGAGCGGGCGGCGTTCGCTGCTGGCATTCCGATGCCAGAGCCGATCTCGGCCAGCCACTACACGCTCGTTCACCGATGGGTCGAAGGCGAGAAGGTGCCCGAAGCGCCAGTGTCGGCTGTGTACGCGTTTGAGATCGGTGAGATCCTCGCGCGCGTCCACGCGCTCGACGTCGCGTGGACCCATGTGTCGATCGAGGACCCGACGTCACGGGACTGGTCCGAGCTCGCCGCGAGGGCGGCGGCGACCGGACAGCCGTGGGCCGACGAGCTCGCCTCTCACGTCGAGACGTTCCTCGCGATTGCCCACTTCGTCGACACCTGCGAACGGCCAGGCCCCGTCGTGCTGACCCACAGGGACATCCAACCGTGGAATCTGCTCGCTCGAGAGGGTCGGCCGGTGGTGCTCGACTGGGAGCTCTCGGGGATGCTCGACCTGTCCAGTGAGCTCGGCTCGACCGCGCTGAGCCTCGCGAAGGGACCTGGCTTCGACGACATCAAGCCCGCCATTTTCGGCTCGGTTCTCGACGGCTATGTCGCGGGGGGCGGAGCGCTGCCGCCGTCAGGTTCAAGCTGGTTTGTGTTCATGATCGGCGCCTGGCTGGGGCACACGAGGTGGAACATCCTCCGGTGCCTCGCCGGTGTCGAGGCAAGCACCGGCCCTGACCTCGCGCTGTCGCACGAGTCCGTGCGCAACGGGGTGCGCGGCCTCCCCGACCTGTTCGGCCGACTTCCGGAGCTCGAGGCGCTGCTCGTGTGACAGTGACCTGCGTCGGTGCTTGGTACGCGGCGTAAGGCGCGCTCCCGATTCCGCCCAAGGTCATAGTCGATGACCTGCACCGACGCGGACGCGCGGACACCCGCATCGAACCGGCCAGGACACCGGAGGCGGTCTCGGAGTGCCCAAATGAACTGTCCGATTTATCACCCTGTGAAGGTCCCCAAACTTGAGCATTACGTGCGTCTCACAACCCCTGGGAAACGAGACATCTCGACGAGCGGATAGTCGTCTGACCTGCACAGTCACAGATTTTCTGCGGAACTTTGGACGCGCGATGGCAAGGGCGATTCTCGTATCTATGTCTCATAACCCCTTGGCGAAAATCGAGTACTCATCCTTAGTTATGAGACAGCTGAACGGGCGCCGGCCGGGAGCTGATTAGGGCGCGAGGCGCGGAAGAAAACAAATTTCTTAGTTCGGCTGCCTAGCGTCTTGAAAAACAACAGCTTTCCAAGACATCGACCCGCGGCCCTATACGCCGGCCGAGGAGCTGAGAAAGTAGGGCCCACTGATGTCTCGCTAACGCGTCTCACCAAGAATCGTCTCAGCGAGGGTGCTCCCGAGACTTTCCGAGTCAGAATGGCTTTGTGAGGCAACTGGGTTATACGCGCGTCAGTACTTCCGGTCAGGATGCCCAGCTGCAGCTGGACGCGCTGGTCGCCGCCGGCGTGCAGAAACGCGACGTCTTCGCCGACGTCACCTCGGGAAGCAAGGCGGCAATCGAGCGGCCCGGCATGAAAAGACTCCTCGAGTACGCCGAGGAGGGCGACACCGTGGTCGTGTGGCGAGTCGACCGGTTGGGCCGATCGCTGATCGACGTGCTCAACACCGTGACCCTGCTGCGCGACCGCGGCATTCACGTCCGATCCATCTCGGACGGCATTGACCCCGCGACCTCGACGGGCCGGCTGATGCTCAACATGCTCGCCACCCTCGCCGAGTATGAACGCGAACTGATCGTCGAGAGAGTCAACGCAGGCATCGCCGCCGCAAGACAGAACGGAACCCGCTTCGGCCGGCCCGTGTCTGACCCGGCCGTCATCGCGGACAAGCTGGCGATCGCCCAGGACGCCCGAGCGAAGGGACGCACCGCGGAAGACGCCGCCCGGCTCGTGGGCTGGAGCCGCGCAACGCTCTATCGCCACCAGCAAGCCCTCGCTGCACGCGAGAGCACCACAAAATAAGTGCGACTGAACGGCCGGTGACGGAGGCCTTCATTTTCCAGCCTCGCCCACGTAGCGCCCGAGTTGGGCCCTCGGACCTCGCTGCGCTCGGGCTGTAAAGCTCTTTTTTCTCTTTTTGCTGCTGTCCTTATGTTGTTACCGGGTGAAGTTCCGCGGCCATTGTAGGGTCGTGGCTACCCAGGGGAGGCGGGTATGGCTTTGTTGCTGTGGCCGGACGACTCGTGCGTGACGGCTTCGTAGGATTGGCCGCCCGCCACCCCGCGATGACCCGACCGCTGATTGAGAGACGCGACATGATCGCCGGATAAGGACACGACGGCGCGGTTATCTGCCGGGCACCTGTAATCAAGGGAATGGAGGCTGTTTTGGTGAAACTGTGGGCCGGTATCGACGCCGGCAAAGCCCATCATCACTGCGTCGTAATCGACGCCGACGGAACCCGGCTGCTCTCGCAGAAAATCCCCAACGACGAACCGGCCCTGCTCGAGCTCATCGCCAACGTCCTGAAACTGGCCGGCGGGGACGAGGTGCTCTGGGCCACCGACCTGAACCACGGCGGACCGGCGCTGCTGATCGCCCTGCTCGTCGCCCACGGCCAGAACATCCTCTACATCCCGGGCCGGATCGTCCACCACGCCTCCCGCCTTTACCGCGGCGAGGGCAAAACCGATGCGAAAGATGCCGCCGTGATAGCGGACCAGGCCCGGATGCGCCGTGACCTGCAACCCCTGCGGGCCGGGGACGAGACCAGCACCGGGCTGCGGATCCTCACCGCCCGGCGGGCCGATAAATCCGCGGACCGGGTCCGGGCGATCAACCGCCTGCAGGCCCAGCTGCTGGAATACTTCCCGGCCCTGGAACGGGCCTTTGACTACAGCCGCTCCAAAGCCGCGTTGTTCCTGCTGACCAGATACCGGACCCCGGACGGGATCCGCCGCACCGGGCAGGCCAGACTCCACGCCTGGCTGAAGAAACACGGCGCACGGTCCAGCGCCGCGGTCGCCCAGGCCGCCGTTGATGCCGCGAAGTCCCAGCACACCACCGTCCCGGCCCAGCACCTCGGAGAACAGATTGTCGCCGCCCTCGCCCGGGAAATCATGACCCTGGACAAGGAACTGGCCGAGCTGGACGCGCTGATCAGCGAGAAGGTCACCGAGCACCGGCACGCCCGGACCCTGCTGAGCATGCCAGGGTTCGGCCCAGTTCTCGCCGCCGAGTTCCTGGGCGCCACCGGCGGCGACCTCACCGTCTTCCAATCCGCCGACCGGTTCGCAGGCGTCGTCGGGCTGGCACCGGCCCCCAGGGACTCC
This sequence comes from Arthrobacter sp. Leaf337, assembly GCF_001423745.1. Classification (GTDB taxonomy): domain Bacteria; phylum Actinomycetota; class Actinomycetes; order Actinomycetales; family Micrococcaceae; genus Arthrobacter. The sequence goes on along the minus strand of NZ_LMPC01000028.1, from coordinate 80,595 downwards.
GGACGGATCAGCGGAAACCACCACCGGCCCCGGCGCTACGACCGGAGGCTGCTGCGCGTCTTCTACCTCTCAGGGCTCTCGGCCCTGAAGAGCTGTTCCGCATCCCGGAGGTACTACGACCGTAAACGTGCCGAAGGCAAAACCCACGTCCAGGCCATGCTCTCCCTGGCCCGGCGAAGGTTGAACGTCCTCTGGGCCATGCTCCGCGACGGCACCACCTACACCCCGGCCCCTGCGGCATCACCACCAGTGGCCGCCTGACCGCTGACCGCTGACCGCCGGTTAGCCCGGTGCCGGCAACGGCCGGGAGGGTGCGCGCGCGTACTACTTCGGGTCCGCAGCAGGTCAGCGGTCCTCCGACATGGAAATGAATGCGCTGATCGCGATGGTCGGACTCACGAAGTCTCCAACCATGTATCTGGTGTCGCTTTCGTTCTGCTCAGTACTGGGGGGGGGGACGCGGTGGGCCGTCCAGTCGGTCCGGTGGGTTCAGGTGCGGCCGCGGCGGGCGATGGCGGTGACATCTGTTCTTCGAATGGCCGGATCCCAAGGCTGGCGGAGTGGTTCGGGCTCCTCAGGCGCGATCAGCGTTAGGCGCGCCCGGCCCGACAAAGGTCCACCCTTGTGGGGGCGGACAATCCCGACGCCTATCCGTCATCACGATGGTCCGGGACCGGGTGACGCGCGTTCATCGGGTGGCCTTGACTCCCGGGTGGAGGCCTGATGCCACGCTGCCCATTCCCGCGGGTGGACAGATGGCCGGCCGAGAAGGTAGCCCTGTCCGGCAGCCATCCCGAGCCCGGTGACTGCAGCGAGCTCTGCCTGTGTTTCGATGCCTTCCGCGACGAGGGTGGCGCCGATCCGTCTGGCGAATTCGGCCAGGGCGGCGCCGAGGGCGCGTTGGCCCTGATCATCGTCGATCCCCGCGGTGAGGCTGCGGTCCAGCTTGATGATGTCGGGCCGGACGTGGAGGACGTGGCGCATGGAGGCGAAGCCCGAGCCGGCGTCGTCGACGGCAATGCGCAGCCCGCGCTCCCGCAGCGGCGCCAGGGCAGCGATGAGGGGACCGTATTCCGGCACTTCGAGCCGTTCGGTCTGCTCCAGTACCATCCGGTCCAGGGGCAGGGACGAACGCTCCAGTAGTCCGGGGAGTCCCGGGTCCAGACAGGTGGCCGGGGAAATGTTCAGGGCTACGTAAATGAGCGGCGGCAGCTCCCGTGCGGCCTCCAGCGCTGTCGTCAGGGCGGCGAATTCGAGCTCTGCGGAGAGGCCAACGGCGGCGGCCTCCTGGAACCAGTACTCCGCGCCTGCGCCGTCATCGCTGACAAACCGCGACAGCGCCTCCACTCCGATGAGGTGCCCGGTGCCCAGACTGTGGATGGGCTGGAAGGCCGTCAGCAGCAACTTCCCGTCGATGATCTCGCGGATCTGGTTTTGGCTGCGCGAAGCGGCTGCTTCCTGTGCGGTCTCCCGGGGGAGCATCCGGCTGGTCCCGTCGAAGCCACCAGGCTGTCCGTCAGCAGCCGGGCGGATACCACCGGATACTTCCATCCAGACTGTGCTGCCGTCGCGGTGTCGGCAGCGCACGGTGAGCCCGTTCCACGAGGAACCTTCCCGGCCAAGGGAGATCGCCACGGCCCCACGTGCCCTGGCGAGATCGTCCGGGTCGATGATCACGCTGCAGGGCTCACCGATGAGTTCTGCAGGCAGATAACCAAGAAGATCCGCGCTGGTCTGGCTGGAGAACGTGAATTTCCACTCGTCATCGACCGCCCATATCCATTCATGGCTGGTGCTCAGCACCCTGTCCAATAACCGGGAAACATTCCCGGTATGGATTCTCTCCGAGCGGTGATTCCTGCGGAAACGCAGGGCCACGAGGCAGACCATGACGATCGGCATCAGGACCAGCGAGCCTGCCACCACCCGGACGCCGAGGTGTTCCAGTACCTCTGCCGGATCCAGGATCACGACGGCGCCGGCGGCCAGCACGAAGACCACCTGGACAGTCAATACGCAGACTAAAATATCCCCAGCCCGCGGCGTATTCGATTCTCTCTCTGTCATACCTCAGCCCCCCTGTCTGCTTGACTGAGCCTACCGCCGGGTCCGCGCGCAGCATGCAGGGCGCGGGGCGCCGCTGCAGGTCCGTGGACGACGGCGCCGCGCGAGCCAGTGCGCTGTTGCCGTGGCGATGCGGCCAGCGCCTGCCATTTCATGCCATTCACGTGCGCCGGGCTACCGTCTCGCCTGGGGCCGAGAGCGGGCTTATGTTCTGCGCCCCGGAAGCGGGCGCCCAGAACCGTGCTGACCAGCCCCAGCGTCGGCAGGGCCTCGACGACTATGGCTTGACCGGGGGTGAACCCTTCGAGGGATGGGTGCGGCCGAGATGGTCCGTGAGGCCTAAGGTCAGGCGGAGGACGGTCGCAGCCGAACCTTCAAGAGGGCCGTCAGGTCCGGGCCCGGCGCTTCTTCCACGGGCGCAAAGGCGAACTGCACCGGGCCTTCTACGGCGCGGGACAGGAAGACCAGCTCGGCTGACCTGCGGAGACTTTCAGCACCCAGACATGTAAAACGAACAAACGTTACCGTTCGCCGACAAGGGACGGCTTCGCGCCAGTTACCGCGAGGTGGTCCCGACCCCGGAATCCACCGTTATTCAGACAGTCCCGTCCGCTGAGTCAGCTCTGGACGCAGTCCCCCTGCGGTTGCTTTTGCGTGCAGTGCGTCGTCGGCTCCTGCGGATGAGGAGATAGAGGGCGGCCAAAGCGCCCAAGGCGGCCAAGGCGATGAGGTAGGGGTTGATGCCGGTGCCGGCGTCCTGCATAATCTGGGGCAGCTGTCCTTGCTGGGCCCCGCTGGAGCTCAAGGCGGCGTCCTCGGCCACCGTGAACGGCAGGTCAGCGCCTGTGGCGCTGACCTTGGTGGTCGGGTCGGTCAGGGTGATGCCGGCCGTGTAGTCACCGGGTTTCAGCTTCCCGGCCAAAGTGGTTTCCACCAACGTCCCGGCATGGGCGTAGAGGGAGTCCATGGTCACGGGTGCCTGGCTGATGGTTTTACCGTTGTGGTCGCGGATCACCAGGTTGCCGGCGGGTTTGAGATTGCTGTTGCCGGTGTTGGTGATCTGGACGTCGATTACGGAGCGTTCAGCGGTGATCTTGTGGCTGGCGGTTCCAAGGGTGAATGCGGGCTCGAGCGGGCCGGGAACGCGGATGGATACGGCGACGGCCTGGCGGACGATCTGGTTCAGGACAACGGTTCCTGAACCCTGAATCGGGACGTCGTTTTCCAGGATAAGGCTGCTGATGTATTCCCCGGGTGCGGTGCCCGCGGGCACGGACACGATGAAGGTGCGGATGTTGGCCTGACCGGCGGGCAGTTGCAGGACCTGAGTGGGGTAGGACAGCCACGTCGTGGTCCCGGTAGGGGTGCTGTCCCGGTCTTTCGCACCGAATCCGCCGTTGACGATGGAGTATGCGTCAGCGGCGTAGGTCCGGGCGGGTATGGCTGCGGATCCGTTGTTGCCCAGCTCCGCTTTCAGCTGCTGGCTCTGGCCGGGCTTGATTGTCAGATTGAAATAGGAACCTGGCTGGTCCACGGGTTTGAGGCTGAGTTTGACGGGCTGCTGCTCATCTGCCGCGGCGATCGTGACGGGGCCGCCCAGGGCAGCGATCAGGCATCCGAGTGCCAGCAGGATTCGGGCGAAGCGCCGGCGGGATGGCTTGGGCATGGAGGGCTGCTTTCGGAAGATTCGAGGAGTACTGCCGGACGTCAGGCGCGCGCCTGACGTCAGGGTCCGGTGCTGATGGTCGTCGTGAGGGTCGCTGTGTAGGTCCCGGCCCTGGTGTACGCAGGGATGGTCAGGGACAGGGCGATTCCCTGGGTGTAGGTCCCGGCCCCGTATCCGGAATTTGCTTGCAGGACCTTGCGCGGCGTATCCAAAGAACCGGCCGGAGAAGCGGCTGCCTTGGGGCCGCCGGTCGGGTGGATCGGCTGGCTGCCGGTCCGGGCCACCGGCGCCTCGACGGAGGCGACGGACAGGTTCGCAGCGGGAATGCTCGTTCCCTGGTTCGGTCCGCTGTAGACCAGGGCGGAAGTTTGCTCTGTGACATTCCAGCCGACGCCGAGGAGGTTTAGCCCTAGTGCGTACAGTGAGCTGTCCTCTGCGGTCAGGACAGCGCGGCCGGAGGTCGTCTGCGGGTAGTGGGAGTACGGTACTGCCGGCATTTCCAGGTTCTCCACGCTCGCCGTAAGCGCCGCGGAAGCCGGCACGGCCAGGGCCAGCACGGCCAGCACCGCGATGGGCAGCGCAACGGGGGCCGCCCCTAAGCGTGGGCGTTTGGCACGCATAACCTTCACCGTTTTTCTTCGGGACGCAGAGGCTGCAGAGGACGGGCGTCATCAGGCCCCGGCCCTGCAGCCTCTTACTTTAGCCTCTGGCCTACGGAGCCGCGGTGATCGTGGTGGTCAGGGTTCCCGTGTAGGTGCCGGCGCGGCTATTGGCAGGAACGGCCAGGTTGACATTGATTGCCTGCGAATAGGTGCCCTGCCCGAAGGAGGCACCGGCCCGCAGCACCGTCACAGGTCCATCCAGGGTGCCAGTCACACCAGTGTCGATGTTTCCGCTCTGCGGCCCGGTCGGTGCCACGTCGGTGCCGGTGGCATCGATCGCCTGGCCGGCGCTGGAGGTGACAGCCCCGACCGAGGTGATGGAGAAGTTAGCGGCCGGGATCGCAGTGCCGCTGTTTCCCCCAGCAGTGTACGCAAAGCTGCTGACCTGCTCGGTGACGTTCCAGCCGGCACCGGTGCCGGTGGAGTCGTCGACGGACAGGGTCATTACCCCGGTGTTGAGAGCGGTTCCCGAGTGCGAGGTGGCGACGTCAGCCAAGGCAAGATCGGCGACGGACGCAGTCCTGGATCCTCCGGTCACCGTCTGGGTGATCGAATCCGCCGCGAAGGCTGACGGGGCGGTGAGCAGGACCCCGGCGGTGAGCGCGGTGACGGCGAGCATCTTGGCTGCGGTTTTGCGGGCGGGGGTGGGGCGGATTGCGAAAACGGGAAGCATGGTTGAGACCTTTGCTTTTCGATACCCGGGGGACGACACGTCCTCCCCCAAGGACCTGCGGACCGGGCGTATGCCCGGTTGGCCCTTGTTGATGAGCGGGACGCCCCGGGCACTTATAAAACGAACAATAGCAGGCATTGACGTTGCACAAGCCATTTATGTGACTTCTGGAGAAACTGTAATCAGATGTAGTCGCGTACTCCTCACCCACGCTCCTACTAAAAGCGCCAGGGGCCTGCTAGGGGTCGGGGGCGGGGACCATCTCGCGAAAAACTGGCGCTAAGTCGTCCCCGGCTGCCGAACGGTTACGTGCTGTCGAACTGGGGCAGAGAAGGATGGGATGCCCGCAGCAGCGCGGCAGTGGCCGAAACCGCTATGGCCGCGCCGAGGGATCAGCCCGCAGCAGTTCCCGCCCAGCGGGCAGGAAAGATGATCGTGGCCGCTGGCACGGGAGATCCTGGACCTGCAAAAGGAACGGGCCGAATTGGATGCCCTTATCTCTGAGCGTGTGGTGGAACACCGCCACACCCGGTCCCTACCCAGCATGCCCGGCCTCGGACCCGTCCTCGCCGTCTTTGAACCGCTCACGGGTTCGCCGGCGTTGCCGGGCTCGCCCCGGCACCCCGGGGCTCCGGCAGGATCACCGGCAATCACCACCGGCCCCGGCGCTACGACCGGGGGCTGCTCCGGGTTGTCTACGTCTCCGGCCTCCTGGCCCTATTACGACCGTAAACGCGGCGAAGGCAACTCCCACATCCAGGCCATGCTCTCCCCGCCGCCTCAACGTCCTCTGGGCCATGTTCCGCGACGGCACCACTTACGCCCCTGTTGCTGCGGAACTGAAGGCTGCGTGATGCCGTCCTTAGCCACTGTAGGAGGCGAGGTGAGGCAAGTGGAGTTCGCTCAGGCGCTCATTGAGGACCAACGCCAGCAGGTTGCAGTCGTGGGTCGATAGCGGAATCAGTCCGTTCAGATATGCATCGACGACCAATAGGCTCTGGTTGCCCCCGTACGCGAAGTACGCTAGCTCGAGGTCTGTGAGCAGGAACGCAACATGAGTCAATTCCTGCTGGTTTTCATCCATCAGAACCCACACTCTTTGACGTCCCGAACTTCGCAGAAGTACGGGATTTCAAGCCCGTTGCTTGATCGCAGGAGAGGCGTTCCTGCGTTTAGCCATAAGGCTACAACTGCGCCCGCGCAGCGGCCACCGTCTCTTCATCGGGGCCACCGCGCACGGCAGTGTTCTCTTCCGGATGGCCGGAAGCTGGCATTACGGGAGACAGCCAGGGGCCGATACGGGCCTCGCTGCGCTCGGGCAGCACAAGCATTTTTCTTTTTCTTTTTGCTGCTGTCCGTTGGATCATACGTGCCCGCTCCACCGGCGCAACCGTCCTGCGGACGGCAGCGCAGCCGATGCCTTGTGGTCGGCGCTGCGCTTCTTTCCTCCCCACAATCCATCTGCTGCTTGCCCTTCGGGTTGCCCCGGTTCCGTCGGGCACAGCTACGCGATGCTCCGCCAGCAGGCAAAAAACATGGTGGGGGAGAGGGATAGCCGATGGTTCAGGCACCCGCCCCGCCCGAGTGAAACGGAGCGTCACCTCATGAGCACACAAACCATGACCCGCACGGCCACGACCGACACCGCCGAACCGGTGACCGCCCCGGCCCTTCCCGCGGACAACAGGACGGGAGACGGGTACGACTGGATGGACACCCTCGAGGGCACCGCCTGGTCCGTGCTGCCGAACTGGGGCAGCGAAGGCTGGGACGCCGGATCCTGGCCCTATGTCATCTTCGCCGTCGCCCGCACCCGGGACGGTTACGGGGAACTGTTCGGCTACGGCACCTGCGTCGAAGGCGATACCTCCACGCACTGGTTCCGCACCCAAGACGCCTGCTTCGAGGCGATCACCGCTGAGGTGTTCTTCCACTGGGCCTGTGGGCAGTCCGACGGTCCGGACAACCTCCCCGTCACGGCCGCCGGGCTGCCAGTGCAGGACCGTAAGCCCTACCCGGGCTGGATGGCCTAAAAGCTCCCCAAGTTCCCCCGGCCAGGCGGCCGGGGGAACGAGAGCGGCACCGCCAACATCCGTTGACAAGATCATTGAGATTCCTTCGGATTATCCATGTCCGCTCCGGCCCCTGATCTCCAAACCCTCCTTCGTCGGGTTCTGCGGCACCGGAAATTCTGCTGCGACGCTCCTTCGTCGCTTATTTCCTCCGCAGATTTTCCGGTGCCTGGCCCTGCGGGTGGAGGGGGCCTCCGTCGGCCACGAGCAAGCAAGCTTGCCAGCAACCAAAAAACAACTGTGAGTCTTTCAGTGGCTGGTCTGGGACTAGCTGGCAGTGTTGATGCCGGCCGTTCTGCCTGACGCGTGACTCGAAAAAACAATTGCCCCCTTGAGGGTGCATTTCCCCCGACTTGTCCGCGCCAGGTGGAGCGACCGGCGTTGACCTGTCCCCACGACGGTGGCTTGATTAGAAGCTTGCCCAGCCCTGCGGTTGTGGCTCATCACAGTATTGCCTCGAAGTGACTCCTCCCAGGTCAGTGCCGGTCGCGATGCGACCAGTCTTGCCCGTTCGAAAGAAAGGAGGGTGGCCGCGTTGACTATCGTTGCGCAGACCCGCCCATTCGTCATCGGCGTGGACTGCCACGCCCGCACCCACACCTACGCCATTATCGACGCCAATACCAAGCGACAGGTCGCGTGCGAGCAGTTCCCGACCACCCAGGCAGGGATCTCCCGCGCACTCACCTGGGTGGGCCGACGGACAGACGGCGATATGGCCTGTCTATGGGCCGTCGAGGGTATCGGCTCCTACGGGGCAGGTTTGGCGAGGGCAGTAGCCGACGCCGGCTACGACGTCGCCGAAGCTCCACGAATGAACGCCCGAGGACGCCGGGGGATCGGCAAATCCGACCCGCTGGACGCCGCAGCCATCGGAACCGCAGTCCTGGCCTTAGAGGAGTCCCAGCTTCGAGTCCCGCGCCGGGGCGAAGGCACCCGTGCCGGACTCAGGATCCTGAACGCAGCACGGGATCAGTTGACCCGGGAACGAACAATGAATGTCAATGCACTCATCGCCCTACTCCGGGCACACGACCTTGGAATCGACGCTCGTAAACCATTGGTTCCCGCCCAGATCGCCACGATCACCAGATGGCGGGAACGACAGGAACCGATCGAACTATCAATCGCACGCGAGGAAGCAGCCCGGCTGGCGCGCCGCGTTCTCGAAGTAACCACACAGCTGACGGCGAACCACAAGCGCATGACAGAACTGATCCAACAAAGCCCCGCTGCGCCGCTGTTGGAGATGATGGGTGCCGGGGCTGTCACAGTCGCCACCGTCCTGACAGCATGGTCGCATCCAGGAAGAGTCCGCAGCGAAGCTGCCTTCGCCTCACTGGCAGGGGTGAATCCCTTGCCCGCCTCAAGCGGTAACACTGTCCGGCACAGGCTCAACCGGGGCGGTGATCGGCGCCTCAACCGAGCCCTGCACACCATCACCATGACCCGGATGGCCCACGACCCCGGAACACGGGACTACGTCACCAAACGCACCCAAGAAGGCCGCAGCTACCGCGAAATCCGCAGATCCCTCAAGCGCTACATCGCCCGAACCCTCTACCGCCAACTCAACACCCTTTACGCCACAGCGGAACCGGCCCGATCCCACCCAGAAGGGGCAGACCCCTGCCAAGAAGGAGCACATCGTCAGCTGCACAGCCTCAGCAATCCTGGTTCTTGAGGTGGTCGGCTAAGTCCCTTGGCCGTGGCGCATGACCCTAATTTGGAAGGCGCATCAATCGGGAGCTTACTCGAACCCCTCAGCGCGACCTGTCGAAACTCGGCTCCCCAGCTATTGCTCGCCTCATATCGCTAGGGTTTTGAGTCGCGGAGGTTTCGAGACACTTGATCAGGGATTAGGAGGGCTCCAACTGCCTACGAAACATCATGTGTGTCGGGGCGGACCCGCCGGTTATGGATCTGCACGGGGGCGATCTTCTCAAGCAGGCAAATGATGCAGCGTGCCTCAGCGCTTAAGACTGAGTTGCCTGGCGTGAAAGTCAAAGTGTTTTGTGGGGTACGCGTAGACGTCCCTGAGCGTCATGGTGGGGGCGAAAAAAGGGTCCCACCGATCTGGGAACGGCATTGACCTGGAGAGCGATTCCTGGCTCTCGCGGTCCATCCTGCGGGTGATGGCGCGGAGCGTCCTGTCCAGTCTCCCGGACATCCGTCGCTTGTTGAAGTACAGGGCTGCAGCGCGGGAGCCCCAGTAATTCACGATGTCAAAGGGGCGGGTGCCCGCGTTTAAGAGTGAAGCGAAGGCCCTGCCGACGCCACTTGGCAGTCGACTGATGAAGTGGACTAGCGGGAGCAGTGCGCGGACGACCATGTAGCCGAAGACCATGTGGAAGAGTAGTTCCTCATTTGTCCACTTGGTGCCGTTGCTCTTGCGGTCAAGCTCGGCGGCAGTGGCGTCCGACAGCAACGCATCAAGGTCGGCTCGTACCCGCCGGTATTCGGCCAGGATGTCTTCCTTGGTCGGTTCCATTTTCCCAGTTCGCCCCTTGCTCGTTTACTCCGGTCACGGTACCCGATCCGAAGAGCACCGCGCCTTATGAGGCGCAGCAGGACAGTTTGGAGACGTCGGTCGTGAAGGATTGCGCGGCGATTTTGATGCCTTCGGCCATGGTCAGGTACGGAGACCAAAGGTTCGCTACCTGGTCTACCGTCATGCCGGCCTCGAGGATGTACACTCCGGCGGCGGCGAGGTCTCCGGCTTCCTTGCCGACCGCTGTGATTCCAAGGATGCGCCCGGTGCTGGTATCAGCGACGATTTTGATGAAGCCGCGGGTATCCCGGTTCACCAGTGCCCGTGGCACGTACTCTAACGGCAGCACCCGGCACTCGCATCGGAGGCCCGCCTCGTTAGCTTCCCTGTCGGTCATACCGACCGCTGCCAAGGCGGGGCTGGTGAACGTGACGCGGGGCAGGTGCCGGTAGTCGACTTCGCGGCCGGCGTTTCTGAAGGCGTTCTCCGCCATCAAGGTCCCGTGCGCGGACGCAACGTAGACGAATTCCCGGTGCCCGGTCACGTCCCCGGCAGCCCAGATCCTGGGGTTGGAGCTGACCAGGGTTTTCTCGACCAGGATTTGGCCGGTGTCACCCGTCTTAACGCCGACTGCATCCAGGTTCAGTCCGTCGGTCACGGCGCGGCGGCCGGTGGCCACCAGCAGCTTCTCTGCCCGGAACTCCTGCTGGGCACCGGCTACTGTGGCCGTGACAATGACCTCTGAGCCGACCGCGTCCGTGCGGACCGATGTCACTGCTGCACGGCGGACCACCCGGATGCCCTCGTCGGTGAAGACACTCACCAGAGCGCGGGAGGCCTCCGGTTCCTCCTGCGAGGCAAGCCGGGAGCGGGCCAATATGGTCACTTTTGATCCGAGGCGGGCAAAAAGCTGCGCCTGTTCCAAAGCCACGTACCCGCCTCCGAAGACGATCAGAGACTCAGGGACCTCGTTCAGTTCCATCGCCGTGGTCGAGGTCAGGTACTCCACCTTATCCAGTCCCGGCACCGGCGGTGCCCATGGGGCCGAGCCAGTTGCGACAAGATAATGGGCAGCGGTCAGGGAGTCGCGGGCGCCGTCAGCTCCGGTGATTTCCAAAGCCGGTTCTTCCGGGGTGCCGGCGAACCCGGCAGTGCCATGGCGCAGGTCCCACCCGTAATCAGCGGCCAAATCCACGTACTTATCCGAGCGCATACCTTCAACCAGGGCCCTCTTGCTTTCCATGAGCGCGCCCATGTCCACAGGGCCGGCCGAGGTGCTGATCCCCGAGAATCGTCCAGTCCCGTCCAACGCAACGTGCCGGGCTTCAGCGGCGGCCAACAGGGCCTTTGAGGGCACGCAGCCGGTGTTCACACAGGTCCCGCCCACTGTTGACCGCTCGATCATCACGACCCGCTTGCCAAGATTGGTGGCACGGATCGCGGCGGCAAAGGCTCCGCCACCCGAACCAATTACGGCCAAATCAAAATCCTGCGGTGCTGCATCAGCCATTGGTCCTCCAGCTACTTTTGCGTGAACACCCGAATCGTCCTTGTTGCGTGCTGTCCTCAGTCTGCACCTTCCCCTGCACGGGAAGGTCAATTCCGGGCCGCAGCTCGTGAGTGGATCCTGCCAATCGGTCACAACCTTCCAGTAGCGTGGAAGGATATAGAAATTTTGGGAGTGAGATTAAGGACCCAGATGCGAATTGGAGAGGCCGCTTCTGCTGTCGGCCTAACAAGCAAGACGATCAGATTCTATGAGGATCGAGGCCTGCTCCCGCCAGCTGCGCGTTCCGCCAATGGTTATCGCGAGTATGGTCCCGACACGATCAGCCGGTTGGAGTTCATCCGCCGTTGCCAAAGCGCCGGACTGACTCTGGCGCAGATCCAAGAAATTCTCCACATCCGGGATAGCGGCACAACCCCATGCACCCGAGTAAGAGACATACTCGGCCAGCAACTCATCGATCTGGACAAGACAATCGCGGAATTAACTGCGCTACGAGCCAGTGTCGCGGAACATTTCAGGACGATCGATGCAGCAGACCCCATTAACTGCGATAAAGAACAGATCTGCAGCTACATCTGACAGCCGCCTGTATCTCCCTGTTGCACTTGTCGATGTCTCACAACCCTTGGGATATGAGGCGTCTCATCGACTGAACGACCACGACGACCGCAGTGCCCTGACTATGTCAACCCAAGCCGGCCCCGGCATGACGGTTATTCTTGGCCCCGGCCGCAGCCGGTCGTCCGCGCCCAAACACGTGAACACCCGCCGGTGGCAGCAGTTGCGGGGCGGTAGCGGCCATGGGGTGAGGGCTAACGCGGCAGGTCTCAGTTGTTGGGGGAGAATCGATGCACGGCGGCAGTCCAGTATGATGTCGTCAATTGAGCAGAGAGGGCGCACGTGGGCGGACTTGCTGGGGGCGCCAACATGCGTCAATCAGGGCTGTCGCTGCCAGTCGTCGCCGCTGTGATCACGATGGTTCTCCTGGTTGCCTGCTCTGCATTGACCTGTCTGGCCGGGATGTACGCAGGCGCAGGAGCAGACACCGGAAGTCAATCGCACGTAATAGCCAGTGCCGACCATCTCTCCCAACGAACACGCTCTTGATACCTCAGCTCCTGATCATCTGAGCGGCGAGGGGCTGGCTGCTCCCGGGGTAGACACCTCAAATGTCGACGTCGAGCCAGCGGAGTCCTTACCTGCCGGTGACGAAGGGTGCGCGCACGATATTTACGATCCCCGGGACGGAGCTCTTGTCCGCAGCGCAGCCCCGGACGTGCTAATTCTGCCCGTGACCTCTGGTGGGCTCGTCCGCGATGGCAATGTGCAGGGTCGGATCACCGGAGTTCAAGATGCCGTGCCCGTTGGCCTCTCGCTCGTTCAACTTTCGATCAGCCGGACGTAAACGCAGCGCACTGGAAGCCACCCTATTCCGGCCCGATGAGCCCGCATCCACGGCTTCAAGCCCCCTTTTCAGATCAGGCACGCCACGCGCTGAGTTCGCGTGGGTCTACGGAAAGTCTCTTGTCATGACCAAAACGCAATCCCTCGTTGTCGCCACCGATGGCTTCCATTCCATCTCCGAAGCGATGATGGCCCTCCAGAAAATGCTCGATGAATCACTCGCCGGTACCTTGAGTCTGCTGGAAGAGGAGGGCAGCAGACTCTGGTCTATTGACTCGGGTACCCATGCTGTGACTTCAGTGCCGTCGGGCATTCCAGCTGCGTCTTCGCAGTCCGGCCGCCCAGTATTGGTCCAATACGTTGCGTCTGCGGTCGTCTTGATCACGTACCAGGAAGGCGGGAATGCCTAACGGTCTTTACGTTCTTACCGGACTTCGATGGCACCCATCATGCCGAGGTCTTCGTGGTCCAGGATGTGGCAGTGGTAGGCGGATCGTCCGCGGAAGTCCTTGAATGCCACCCTGACTTTCACACGCCCGTTTGCGGGGACGTTGACCACGTCCTGCCAGATGGCGGTGTTCGTGCCTTGACCGTTTTGTTCGATGATTTGCATCGGCCAGACGTGCAGGTGGAACGGGTGGTCCATGGGGCTGGTGTTGGTCAGCGTCCATTCCTCCACAGTCCCGGCAGCTACCGTTGTGTCTGTTCTGGCCTCGTTGAATTCCCTGCCGTCGATGGTAAAGCGCATCATGCCCATGCCCATGCCCATGCCCATTCCGGCGGCCAGGAGAATCTGGCGGCTGGCGGCGACGGTGTCGGACCGCAGGTCTCCCAGCCCCAGTTGGGACGGCACGGCCGTCAGTGCTGCGACCGGTTCGCCGGCTACCCGGAGGGTGGCCAGCGCGGCGCCGTCCGGCTGGTGTGCAGGGTTGCGTGTTCCGGACCCCGGTCCCATCATTCCCGGCATGCTTCCCCGGTTCTGGTAGAGCGCGCGCAGCACGGATTCCCCGGTGGTGGTGGTCACGAGGAGGTCCGCCCGGTTTCCGGGCGTGAGGAGCAGCTCGTCGACTGTCTTGGGTGTCGGGAAGCGGCCGGAGTCCATACCCAGGAGCTGCAGCTGCTGTCCGTCGAGTCGCAGCCGGAGGTAGCGGGACACGCAGGTGTTAATGATGCGCCACCGTTCGCGTTGTCCTGGGCGTGCGCTGAATTGCGGGTTGCTTTGGCCGTTGACGAGGATCAGTTCACCTTCCCGGCCCATCATCCGTTCCATCGCCGGGGCTTCCGGGATGTTCCCCAGGCCGTCCAGGGTGGTGTCTGAAATGACCAGTACCCGTTCCGCACTTGCCTCGATCGGTTCAGGGTCTTCGACGATGATTGCTCCGAAGAGCCCGGCGAAGATCTGGTCGGCGACCATGCCGTGGTGGTGGGGGTGATACCAGTACACGCCCGGGGGGTGGTCCTCGGGCAGTTTGTATTCGTAGTCGAAGGTGCCGCCGGGGTCCACCGCGATGAAGATGTTGTCCCCGTTGCCTTCGGGGGACACGTGGAGGCCGTGCACGTGCAGGTTGGTGGCCTGGGTCAGCTTGTTGACGAGGCCAATTTTCAGGACGTCGCCGGGGCGTACGCGCAGCGTCGGGCCGGGGATCCCGCCGTTGTAACCCAGGGCTGCGGTCTGCCGGCCTGCCAGCAGTATCTGTCCGGGTGCAGCCTCGAGCCGTACCTGCAGCTGGCCCTTTGCGCTCCGTTCCTCCCGAGGCTGGGCCAGCTCGCTTCCGGTAACGGGAGTCTCCCGCGACGTCAGGGTCCAGATCAGCCCGGCACTTCCGGCCATTGTCCCCGCGAGGCCGAGCCCACCCAGCAGTACCGCCTGGCGGCGGCTGATGGGCTGCACTACGGGCCCTCACCGAGCACTTTGAGACTTTCGCGGTACTGGTCCGCAGTAAGTTCTCCTCTCGCGAAGCGCTCGTCGAGGATCTGACGGGCCCGGCTGCCACCTGCCGGCGGCGGTGCTCCTGGCCCCTGGGGGCCTGGAGGTCCGTATCCACTACGGACACCGCCGGTAAAGACCCTCACCGCCAGCAGCACCAGCAGCGCGATCCCGAGGAACAGCAGAAGAGTCCAGAGCCACATCCAACCCATGCTTTGTCCGTAACCCCACATCATGACCGGCGCCTTTCGCTTCAGAGGGATACTCCGAGTCTTGGCCCGGCGTCAGCCGGCAGGTAGAGTCCGAGGTCCCGGTCCACCCGGGCCGGTTTCAACGCAACCGCACGGGCCGGCGGATGGCCGGCTGATATTTAGGCCAGCGCAGCCAGGAGCGAAGCGCAGGCCGCTTCGCACCGGCGGCAGGCTTCGGCGCAGATTCTGCAGTGCTCGTGCATACCGGAGTGCTTCTCGCACTCCTCGGCGCAGGCGGCGCAGGCGGTACGGCAGGCCTCCAGAATTGCGCGGCTGATGCCCGCGTTGGACGCTGTTTGGCGGGTCATGACGGCTCCGGTGGCGGCGCAGATGTCCGCGCAGTCCAGATCCGTGCGGATGCACGAGGCAAGTTCGGCGACCATGTCTTCGGCAAGGCACGCGTCAGCGCAGGCTGTGCAGGTCTGGGCGCACTCAAAGCACGCGGCGATGCATTCGGCCAGCTTTGTTTTCTCGGCGCTTTCTGCCGCCTGGGGGTGAACGTCGAGCATGGCAGCGATGTGGTGGGTCATGACGCAGCTCCTGTCGCGCGGTGATGGGGCGGCCGGCCTGCCCGGCCGTCATGCCCACCCTAAACCCGCGATGCTCACGCCGTCAGCCCCTAGGAAGGGACCAAGGGCCCCTTCCTAGGGGCTGACGGGCCCCGGCACGATGACGGGGCCCGTCAGGAACAACAGAATGCGCTGGAGGAGGACCCTGGCGGTGTATTCGCCGGCTTGAAGGGGCAAGGTCTGCCGGCCCTGGAAGGCCCTATCGAGACGAACCGCCGCGACTCCGCAGAACCTTGGACGGACGACGGAGCACATGATGGGCAGGACCATGTACGCGCCACGCGTGGTGCGGTCAGGAGGCGTCGGCGGGCCCGAACGTGACTCCTCCGTCGGTGGAGACGACGATCCCGCTGGCAGTGGCGGCCCAGATGGTGGGGCTTGCCTCCGGACCCTTCACTGCCGCCACGGCCTGGACCGTGTCCTGGATTTTGCCCTTTCGGGTCCAGGTCGCGCCGGCGTCTGCCGAGATGTGGACTGTCCCGTCGGGTTCGATTCCGACCGCCTCGGCGGGGCTGGCGAAAGCGGCGAACTGGGCCACTGGTCCGGAGTCCACCGAGGTCCAGGTCTTACCGCCGTCCGTTGAGCGGCGGATCCCTTGTGGGGTGGTTGCCAGGACCGTGTCGCTGGTGGGGTTCCCGGCTAGGACGGCCGGGACGAAATCCGCAGCCACCGTGGTCCAGCTTTTCCCGTCCGGGCTGGTGCGCAGTGCGCCGTCGAAACCGACGATTCCGGATTTGGTCGCGGTGAGCGCATGGAAGTCGGATTCACCCTGACGGGAGAGCTTTTTCCAGGTCTTACCGGCGTCGGTGGATCTGATCAGCCCGAGCGGGTTGGCCATGTCGGAGCCTTCCCCGGGGTGTCCGGAAGCGTAGAGGACGCCGTGATCGGTGCCGCCGGTGAAACCCATCAGGTCGTTGGTGGCCCCGATCTTGGCAGCGGGCTGCTTCGTGACGTCGAACAGGCCATCGTGGGTAGCCAGGAGCACCTGGCCGGTTGTGCTGACGCTCAGCCCGTGCACGTGGGCGTCCGGCAGGGAGCTAGCGGCGCTGCTGCCTGCGGGGGCGGGTCCGGCCGCGCCGGAGGACGGGCTGCATGCGGACAAGGCAAAGATGAGGCCGACGCCAGCTGCCAGGATGGCTGTCGCACGGCCCCGGGAACGGGAGGGATTGGGCATGGGGGCTCCAAGGAATCAGATGGGAGTGGAAGGTCAGGGGGTTGGCGCCGGCCCGCGAGGGGCCGGCGCTTAGGGCAGCGGTCAGAGGGTGGCCAGCAGCTCCTGCATTTCCTTGATTTCGGCTTCCTGGGCCGTCACGATGTCCTTGCTGAGTTTAATCGCGTCGGCGTTCTTACCCTGGGACATTTCGGTCTGGGCCATCCTGACGGCGCCCTGGTGGTGGACAACCATCTGCGTCAGGAAGAGCTTGGCCGCTTCGGTGCCCTGGGCGGCCTCGAGCCGCTTCATGTCGCCCGCGCCCATCATGCCGTCCATGGTGTGGCCGGCACCCATGGTCGCGGATTCGTTCCAGGTCTTGAGCCAGCCGGTCATCGTTTCGATCTCCGGTGCCTGGGCTGCCTTGATCCGTGTGGCCAGGTCGGTGACCGAGGCGGGGATGTCCTTCTTCTGAAGCATCATCTCGCTCATCTCCACGGCCTGTTCGTGGTGCGGAATCATTCCCTGGGCGAACATGGTGTCGGCCTCATTGTGTTCGGTAGCAGCGGCCGGTGCACTGCTGGACATCATCCCGGGCCCCATGCCCGGCATTGAGCTTGCGGAGGACGCAGGGCTGCTGGGCGTGGCAGACGGTGCGGGGGAACTGGTTGAGCAGCCGGCAAGGGCCAGGGCACCGGCGATGGCGGTCGCGGAAAGGGGCAGAAATTTCGTGTTCATCATGGCTGTTTAAGTCCTTCAAGACATCAGTGGGCGCGTGGGCGCCAAGGGAGTGTGTGCATCAGTGATGCGCCTGGTTCAGGGGAGAGCCAGGAAGGGGCGGGCGCCGGTCAGGTCACAGCGCAGAGCCCCGTTTTACGTTCGGCTGATGCAGAGCTCGCCGGGTGAGGGACTGCCGGGAAGATAGGACCACCGCGGGCCGATCGCGCTCGGCACCGCCGCGTTGGTGTTCCGGACGATGATTCCGGTGCCGGGCAGCGGGGCGGCCAGGGAGCCGGTTTTCGCTGACGGGGTGCAGGCCGCTGTCATGGACTGGATGCTGGTGCAGTTGCCCGAGTCCGTGCACTGCACGGTCCGGGCACCGGCTTCGTCTTGTGCTGCGGGCGTCTCCGGGGCGGAGGATGGTCCGGCAGGAGCTTCTACCGCGTGGCCGGCAGGGGAGGAGTCGTGATGGGCGCCGGCGGTTGCTGCCGCCATGGCGGGGGAGTGCATGGCATGGGTGGCGGTCATGACATGCATACCGAAGATCCCGGCGATCAGGGCCAGGATCGCGGTAAACAGGCCCGCACGGCGAAGGAACGTGATCGCAGGGGCGTGTGCCGGTGCGGTCATGACGGTCCTCCCTTCTGGTGCGGGCTTTCTGTTTTAAGGTTACCGGCCCTGTGGCAGGGCACGTACCGGTACAACGATCCTGTAAGGGACTTTGTTTCTGCCGCCGACCGGGGCAGGTGAGGGCCGGGATGCTCGGAACCTTGCGGGCCAAACCCTGCGGGGACCACACTGGGGGCAACAGATGCAGGACGTGCGGAAGGCGGGCTCATGGCCGGCGACGGTGTCTTCAGGATCGTGGCCGGGGTGGACGGTTCTGCCCCGTCGCGTCTCGCCCTGGAATGGGCAATTACGGAGGCCCGACTGCGTAACGGCCAGGTCAGGGCCGTGACCGCGTGGGAGTTCCCGCCCGTCACGGTCGGCATGGAAGGCCTGGTCTGGGACCCGGACGTCTTCCCTCAGGCCGCACGCCAGCTCCAGAACGAGGCCCTGAAACGCGTGGACACCGGGGGCGTTACGGTGACCGGGGACGTTGTCCAGGGAAACGCGGCCGCCGTACTCCTGCGGGCGGCCGGGAACGCTGACCTGCTGGTCGTGGGGTCCCGTGGTCTCGGCGGATTTACCGGATTGGTGCTCGGCTCCGTGTCCACCCAGGTTCTCCATCACGCCCCCTGCCCGGTGCTCGTGGTCCGGAACCGGTCCCGGGCCGTAGGCGAGGAGTGAGGGATCCGTTGATTCGCAAGGGGACCCCCTCCAGCGTAAGCAGCGGGCCCTGACCGGTGACCACTCCTCCCACGTGCGTCCGCGCCGCGGCCCCGACGGCGGGACGGCTCCAGTGCGGACCGTCCGCGGGAGGCTCCACGCGCTGTGGCACACGGTGGTCGGGGCAGTGGGCCTGATCATGGGATTCCTTCCACACGTCCTGCACCACATCGGGCTGCTCGCCGGAACCGCGCTGGTGGCCGGATCCGGCGGCACCGCATTGTTCGGGGCACTCGGGCTTCTGGCATCCATTCCGATGCTGGTCCGCCTCTACCGCCGGTTCGGCAGCTGGATCGCACCGGCGCTGGGACTACTGGTCTTCGCCGCCATGTTTTCCCTGTCAGCGTTTGTCATCGGCCCGGCAATCAGTGGCACCGGAGCCGACGTGCCCCCGGGGCCGGTACCCACCCCGGGCCACACCAGCGAGCACACCGGAGGCCACTGAACACCGGGAAATCGCTGAACACCCGGTAGGGAGGTCCTTCGCCGGGGCCAAGGGGGCGTGGAGACGCTACTTCGCGCCGGTCAGGGCGTAGCCGGAGGAGCGCACGGCCTCAGCCAGCGACTCCTGGTCGGCGGTGCCGGTGACACTGAGCCGCGACGTTCCGCCCGGGACCAGGTCCACGGCCGCTGAGCGGACTCCGGATACACCGGACACGGCCTTTTCGACGGTCTGGACGCAGTGCCCGCAGGTCAGCCCTTCCAAGGCGTACTGCGTACCGGGCACCTGAGCCTCCGACGTTCCGGCGGCCGGAGCCGCAGCCTGCGTTTCGGCCGCGGGGGCGCAGCAGCTGCAGCCGTGCTCCGCGGTGGAGGCCAGGGGGAGTTGGGTTCGTGTTTCGGTTGTTCCGCACATGTCAGTTTTCCTTCGAAGCGTGGGATAAAAGAGCTGTTGTGGTTGAACGGCTGTAGCGGCCTGGGGCCGGACAAACCACGTCACTGACAACACCTCCAAGGATACCCCCTGGGGGTATAAGCCGCAAGAGTTATTAGCACCATCCTGCTACCCCTCTCCTCGTATGGTTTCCTGCCATGGTTCCAAGGATCCGAGGGCCCTGCTTGACCCCTTAGGCGAGCCTCGTGCCTCATCTGGTTTAGGTCCCGCAGTTTCCCCGGGGAAAGCGGCCACCTGACCCACGGCCGGCGAGGCCAAGGCAGGTGGACGAAGGACTCTCTGATGCGGCAGGCCTGGCGGGTTGATAGTGAACCGCAAGGGCAGACGTGCCCCTGAGCGCCGTCGGGAGGCAGCAATGGGCGCCTGGGATACATCCTGATAGGGCGCCAGGGACGCCGAGAGCCATCCGTCGTCATGTCGGAGCAGGGGCATTGACGTATACCCCTAGGGGGTATATGTTCGCCTTAACCGGAAAACGACGTCCCGGGCCACGGCCCATACGCAGTGAAGGTCCGGCAGCGGGTGGACCGAACCCGCAGCCCTCCCCTGATCCCTCATTGCCAAAGGACACACCTTGCCTGCCGCACCCCAGCCCGCACACGATCACCAACCGCCAGTGGCCAACACCAGCTTGCCTGCTGATCCGGACGGCCCGTCCGGCAGCAGCGGCGCCGAAGGAGGAGCAGTGAGCACGCTTCTGAAACGCACCGTCGTGGAGGTCCGCGGCCTGAACTGGGCCACCTCCAAAGTGGTCGTGGAACATGTCCTGCTGCAGCGGCCCGGAGTCGTCGCCGTCGACGCGAACCCGGTCGCCCAGACCGCGACCGTGAGCTATGACCCGTCCGTGACCTCCTTGGAGCAGATCTCCGGGTGGATCCGGGACTGCGGATACCACTGCCGGGGCGAATCGGTCCCCGACCACATCTGCTACCCGATGGACGAAACAGGACCCACACCCGGGACGGAGCATGACACCGCCGGCAAGTCCGAAGCCGCCCATCCGCCGTCCGGACACGTCCACCCCGGTGCCGCACACACAATGGACCATGTGCACCCCACGGAGCCTGATCACCAGGGCATGCACGCGCGTCATGCGCCGGAAACCGCGGAACCCCACCCAGGCCATGCCCGGCCGCCGGCGGACAGCCATGCCGGCCACGGGCCGGGTCCGCACCCCGGGCCGACCCGGACCCCGCAGGACATGATGGGTCACGGCGGACACCACGGCGGAATGTCGATGGATGACATGGTCAGGGACATGCGCAACCGGTTCCTGGTCGCGGCGATCCTGTCGGTGGGCGTGACGCTGTGGTCGCCGATGGGCCGGGACATGCTCGGCTTCACCGCGCCGGCCCCGTTCGGGCTTCGTGACGATGTCATGGCCCTGATCCTGTCCCTGCCGGTCATCTTCTACTCGGCCTGGATCTTCTTCGACGGCGCCTACCGGGCGCTGAAGGCCCATACCCTGGACATGATGGTCCTGGTCGCGATCGCCGTGGGCACCGGGTGGCTTTACAGCGTCTGGGTCACCTTCACCGGCGGCGGTGAAGTGTTCTACGAAGCCGCCACCGTCCTGACCTCCTTCGTGCTGCTGGGCCACTGGTTCGAGATGCGCGCACGCGGCGGGGCGAACGAGGCCATCCGCACGCTGCTCGAGCTTGCCCCGCCGGTCGCGGTCGTCATCCGTGACGGCGACACGGTCGAGATCCCCACCTCCGAAGTCCAGACCGGGGACCTGCTGCTGATCCGGCCGGGATCGAAAATCCCCGTTGACGGGGAGGTCGAGGACGGCCAGTCAGAGGTCGACGAGTCCATGGTCACGGGCGAAAGCCTTCCGGTGACCAAGAGCACCGGCTCGGAAGTCATCGGCGCGTCCATCAACACCACCGGCACGATGCGGGTCCGGGCCACCAAGGTCGGCGCCGACACCGCCCTGGCCCAGATTGTGGCTCTCGTCCAGGAGGCCCAGAACTCCAAGGCACCGGGCCAGCGGCTGGCCGACCGGGCCGCGTTCTGGCTGGTCCTGGTCGCCCTGATCGGCGGAACCCTGACGTTCGCCGTTTGGCTCGCCCTCGGCGCCGGCGTCGAGACGGCCCTGCTGTTCGCGATCACCGTTGTGGTGATCACCTGCCCCGACGCGCTGGGGCTTGCCACCCCGACGGCCATCATGGTGGGCACCGGCCTCGGCGCCAAACGCGGCGTCCTGTTCAAGAACGCCACCGCCCTTGAAGTTTCCGCCCGGATCGACACCGTCGTGATGGACAAGACCGGAACCCTGACCAAGGGCGAACCGGAAGTGACCGACGTCGTCGTCGAGGGAATAGACGAAAGCGAACTCCTGGCCCTGGTCGGGGCGGTGGAGCAGGAATCCGAACACCCGCTGGCTGCGGCCGTGGTCCGGCATGCCCGGGAACAGGGTGCACCCGTCCTGGCAGCCTCGGATTTCCTCAATGTTCCCGGTCACGGCGCCGGCGCGACCGTGGACGGGCACCGGGTGCTGGTCGGCAACCGCAGACTCATGGCCAACGAAGGCATCGACTTGGGCCCGCTGGCCGCGGTGCGCGATGAACTTGCCGCCACCGGACGGACCGCCGTGCTCGTCGCCGTCGACGGCAGGGCCGCGGCGGTGATCGCGCTGGCGGACGCCGCGAGGGAAACTGCGGCCGCCGCCGTCGCGGCCCTGCACGAGGCCGGGATCGAGGTCGTCATGCTCACCGGGGACAACGAAGCGACCGCCCGGAGGATCGCCGGCCAGCTGGGCATCGACACCGTCATCGCCGAGGTGCTTCCCGGCGACAAATCAGCGAAGATCGCCGAACTTCAACGGACGGGGAAGAAAGTCGCCATGGTCGGCGACGGCGTCAACGACGCCCCGGCCCTGGCCCAGGCCGACCTCGGCATCGCGATCGGCGCCGGCACCGACGTGGCCATCGAAACAGCCGACCTCGTCCTGATGCGCTCGGACCCGCTGGATGTGCCCATCGCCCTGCGGATCGGCAAAGGCACCCTGCGCAAGATGCGCCAGAACCTGGGCTGGGCAGTAGGGTACAACGCGATAGCCCTGCCCATCGCGGCAGGGGTCTTCGCCTTCGCCGGCCTTGTCCTCAGCCCCGAGATCGCGGCCCTCTCGATGTCCGGGTCCAGCTTCCTGGTCGCCGTCAACGCCCTGCTGCTCAAGAGGCTCCGGCTGCCCCGGCCGGAAACACCCGAGGCCACCACCGCGCATGCTGACCGGCCGCTGGCCCCGGCCGGTAACCGCTAGGCGGCCGCGGCCATGGACCTCCGCCTCATCACCCGTGTGCTGTTCCTGCGGGCCGCCTGGCGGAGACGGGACCACTGGGACGCAGCCCAAATCACTGCCCACCAGGACCACGCCCTGCGGGAGCTGCGCCGCGCAACCTACGCCGGCTCGGAGTTCTACCGGCGCCATCACGCCGGCCTGCACGACGCCCCCCTGCACCAGCTGCCGTCCGTGACGAAAGCGGACCTCATGGAGCACTTCGACGAAGCCATCACCACACCGGACCTGAGGCTGGCGGATCTGGAGAACCACCTGCGATCCCTGACGCAGAGCGGGGGAGACCCGGGAGTGCCGTGGAAGGGCAGGTGGTGGGCTGCGGCGACCGCCGGCACCACGGGCCGGCGCGGAACCTTCGTCTGGAACCGTTCCGAATGGGCGACCGTCCTGGCTTCCTATGCCCGCGCCAACGACTGGGCCGGGATCTCCGCCGGGCTCACCAAGCCGCTGAAAATGGCATTGGTGAGTTCCCGCGTGCCCACACACCAGTCCGCCGTCGTCGGTGCCTCGCTGCGCTCCGGACTCGTCCCCACGCTCCGCCTGGACGTCACCGCACCCCTGGAGGAGACGGTCGCCGCGCTCAACCGGTTCCAGCCCAGGATCCTCGTCGGATATGCCTCAGCGCTGAAACCCCTCGCGGCAGAGCAGCGCGCCGGGAGGCTGCGCATTTCACCGGAGGGCGTGATGTCCGCCTCCGAAGTGCTCAGCCCGCACACCGCCGCCGAGCTGGAGGAGGCGTGGGGGAGCGCTCCCTTTGATGTTTACGCCGCCACCGAAACGGCCGGGATCGCCTCCCCCTGCACCTACCGGAACCGCCACGTCTACGAAGACCTGCTCATCGTTGAACCCGTGGACCAGGCCGGAAACCCCGTGCCTCCGGGAACCACCGGGGCAAAGCTCCTCGTCACGGTCCTGTTCTCCCGCACCCTTCCGCTGATCCGCTACGAAATGTCCGACACTGTCAGCCTGGGCGGACGGGGCTGCCCCTGCCGGCGCTCCTTCACCGTCCTGGAGGACATCGAAGGGCGCATCGAAGATGTCCTGCAGCTGCCCGGGAAGGCAGGCACGGTCAATGTCCATCCGATCGTGTTCCACCACGTCCTCGATGAAGCCGGGAGCGCGGGGTGGCAGGTCATCCAGAAGCCTTCCGGGCTTCGCGTGCTCCTCGCCGGCCTCGCTCCCGGAGCCTCCACCGAGGGGGTTGGGACAGCCGTGGCCGGCGCGCTCGAGGACGCCGGTGTAGTCGACACCCCGGTGGATGTGCATGTTGTTGAACGCGTTGAACGGACCGCTTTAGGGAAAGCACCCTTCGTGCGAGGGTTGCCGGGCAGGCGATGACACGTCCGTCCTCCTGAAGACAACCCCCACCGGCATCCGGGGATGCGTCGAAGAGGGGCAAATTGGAACGTCGTCGGTTTGCGGGCGAGCTCTCCTGCAGAACTGCGCCTCGGTCAGGGGCAGCTCCCGAAGTGTGTTGACCGCTACTGCCGGCCCGGAGCGCCTCGGCATATTCTCCACGGTAGAGAGTGGTGAGAGGGGCTTCGGATGTACCTGCCCTGGTTAGGGCGACGCGATATCTCGGCCGGCTTGCTCGTGGGTTAGTGCCAGGAAGCGGCCTGCACGCCGAAAGTCACGGGTGTGGGGATCCCTTGTCGGACGCCTTTCAAGTCCGATGTGCACCGGCTTGCCTTTTATCGGATGAGGCAGGCTTATGGACGTCCGGCCTTACGGCGTCCGACAATGACATCATCGAATGCCGCTATCATCGTTTTATGACGATTGAATCCGTGGTTCCCATCGATCCCTGCGGGCAGCTCGATCCCGCGGCGGCGCTGTTCCATTCCCTCAGTGACCCGACCCGGCTGAGCATTGTGAAACGGATGGCCGGCGGCGAGGTGCGTGTTGGTGACCTCACCGGCGAGCTGGGTCTGGCCCAGTCGACCGTATCTGCCCATGTGGCGTGCCTGCGTGACTGCGGCCTGGTGGAGGGGCGGGTGCAGGGCCGCAGTGTGTACTACTCGCTGTCCCGTCCGGAGCTGATGGACATGCTCGCCCAGGCCGAGGTACTGCTTGCTGCCACCGGCAATGCGGTCAGCCTGTGCCCGAACTACGGCACCGGCAGTACGGGTGCGCCCATGATGAAAGTGAGCGAACGATGAGCGACGCCTGCGGCTGCGGCGACGAAAAGACCGGGACCGGAGTGTCCGAAGAGGCGGAGGAGACCGTTGGGTTCTGGCAGGTCAGCGAGGTCCGGGCGGCAGCGGTGTCCGGTGTCCTGCTCCTGGTCGCATGGGTCGCTTCGCTGACCGGAGGGCCGCAGTGGCTGACACTTTCCCTGGAGATTGGCGCGCTGCTGGTCGCCGCCTGGACGTTCGTTCCCTCCACCCTCCGGCGCCTGGTAAAAGGCAAGATCGGGGTCGGGACGCTGATGACGATCGCCGCAGCCGGTGCGGTCGCCCTCGGGCAGTACGAGGAGGCCGCCATGCTGGCCTTCCTTTACGCCATCTCCGAAGGCCTCGAGGAGTACTCGATGGCTAAAACCCGCCGGGGGTTGCGTGCCCTGCTGGACCTTGTCCCGGCCGAGGCGACCGTCCTGCGCGGGGGCATAGAAACCACCGTCCCCCCAGCAGAACTCACCCGCGGAGACCGGATGGTTGTCCGGCCGGGGGAGCGCCTGGCGACTGACGGCAGGATCATCACCGGCCGCACGTCCCTGGACACCTCGGCGCTCACCGGCGAATCCGTGCCGGTCGAGGCCGGGCCGGGAAGCGAGGTCTTTGCCGGGTCGATCAACGGAACCGGCCCGCTTGAGGTTGAAGTGACCAGCACGGCGGAGAACAACTCACTGGCCAGGATCGTGCACATCGTGGAGGCCGAGCAGTCCCGCAAGGGACCGGGCCAGCGCCTGGCCGACTCCATCGCCAGCAAGCTCGTCCCGGGTATCCTGATCGCCGCTGTCATGATCATTATCTTCGGCTTCATCGTGGGGGAGCCGCTGCTGTGGTTCGAACGGGCCCTCGTGGTCCTGGTCGCCGCCTCGCCCTGCGCACTGGCCATCTCCGTGCCCGTGACGGTCGTAGCCTCCGTGGGCGCGGCCAGCCGCATCGGCGTGCTCATCAAGGGCGGCGGCGCCCTGGAGACTCTCGGCAAAATCCGCACCATCGCACTGGACAAGACCGGAACGCTCACCCGCAACAAGCCCGCCGTGATCGACGTTGCTGCGACCGGCGCAGCCACCCGGGAACACGTCCTGGCCCTCGCTGCCGGACTGGAGGCCCGCAGTGAACATCCGCTCGCCCGCGCCATCCTCGCCGCGGCCACGGACCGGGCGGTCGTCACCGATGTTGACACCATCCCCGGCGCCGGTCTGGAAGGTCGGCTCGAGGGCAGGACCGTCCGCCTTGGCCGGCCGGGCTGGATCAACGCCGGTCCGCTGGCCGCCGTGGTCGAGCGGATGCAGCATGCCGGCGCCACCGCTGTCCTGATCGAGGACGACGGCCTGGTCATCGGGGCGATCGCGGTCCGTGACGAGCTGCGCCCCGAAGCTCGCGAGGTCATCGCCCGGCTGAGCGCTTCCGGTTACACCACGGCCATGCTCACCGGCGACAACCTCATCACGGCCACCGCGCTGGGTAAGGCCGCGGGCATCAGTGAAATCCACGCCGACCTTCGTCCCGAGGACAAAGCGGAGATCATCCGCACGCTCAAGGCCCGGCAGCCAACCGCCATGGTCGGGGACGGCGTGAACGACGCCCCGGCACTCGCGACCGCCGACACCGGTATCGCCATGGGGGCCATGGGCACCGACGTCGCGATCGAAACCGCCGACATCGCCCTGATGGGAGAGGACCTGAAGCACCTGCCCCAGGTGCTGGACCACGCGCGCAGGACCCGGCAGATCATGCTCCAGAACGTTGGCCTGTCCCTGCTGCTGATCGCTGTGCTGATCCCACTGGCCCTGCTCGGCATGCTCGGCCTGGCCGCCGTAGTGCTGATCCACGAACTGGCCGAAATCGTCGTGATCGCAAATGGCGTTCGGGCAGGCCGGCTCCGCAGCAGGACAGCGTTGGACGCTACCGCTCCTGTACCCGCGCTGGAACCGACCGCGTGAGGGCCGAAGCCACCGTCCGGCCGGGCGTACCTGCCCGGAGGGCACGACGGTTCAGGATGGTGCTGCTGCTCTGGGCGGCCGTCCTGGCCGCATCCGACCTGGTCGTCAAGGCCATGGCCGAGGCCCTGCTCTCCACCGGCGCGACGACCGACCTGGGCCCGATCAACATCCGGCTGCTCTACAACCTCGGTGTCGCGTTCAGCCTCGGCGCGGACCTGGCACCCTGGATCGTCATCGCCGCCACCGGGCTGATCATCGCGGCCCTGACCTGGTACACCGTCTCCACCGCCCCGTCCATGACCGGCCTGTCGCGGGCAGGATCGGCCCTGCTGCTGGGTGGCGCCACCGGGAATTTCATCGACAGGCTCGATGGGCACGGCGTCGTCGACTACCTCCACAGCGGCTGGTTTCCAACCTTCAACCTCGCCGACGTGTTCGTCACTACTGGAGTCGCGCTCCTCGTCATGGGCACCATCCTGTCCCCTCGGGCAGGGACCGGCGACTGACCGCCGCCCCGCCGCCCGCTCCTCACCGGCCACCTCCGCAAGGAGCATGCTTCCGGCCGGACGGGATCGCTCCCCGGACACAGCTGCACCGCGATGACCCGGATCGCTTCGGCCGCCGACAGGTCGATGTCCCGGTCTCGTCAGGCGGCCCGACGGGACTAAGCCCCTTGCGCCTCGGGCCTGATGGAAAACGCACCCCAGGGACTGGACATGGCAGAAGTCCGCGAACACATCCTGGCGCTGCCCCACGTCATTGACGTCCATGACCTGCACGCCTCCCTCGTAGCTTCCGGAACCCCGGTCCTCTCGGCCCACGTCACCGTCGAAGACAGCTGCATGACCGACGGTCATGCAGCCACCATCCTCGCCGAGCTGCAGCGCTGCGTGGCCGAACACTTCGACGTCAGCGTCGAACACTCCACCTTCCAAATCGAACCCGCCGCCCACCGCGACCAGGAAAGCATCCCGCACTAATGACACAGACACCCACGAAACCCGCTCCCGCTCCGAAAGACCCGGCCAAGAAGGCCCGCCTCGTCATCTGGATCCTGCTCGGCGTCATCGTCGCCGCCGGAGTGATCTGGTATGCCGTCTTCACCACCACGAAACCCGCGCCGGCCCCGGCGCCACCGGCGGCGGCCGCGGAACTGGTCCGCGAGGACAGCCACCGCGTCACCACACCCGCCACGGAGAAAGCCCAGCTCGTCGAGTTCCTGGACTTCGAATGTGAGTCCTGCCGCGCCGCCTATCCCCTCGTCGAGGAACTCAAGAAAGAGTACGGAGACCGGATCACGTTCGTGAACCGGTACTTCCCGCTCCCGGGACACCGGAACTCCGGCACCTCGGCCCTGGCCGTGGAAGCTGCCGCGCAGCAGGGCCAGTACGAGCAGATGTACGCCAAGATGTTCGAAACCCAACCCCAGTGGGGCGAAAAGCAGGACTCCCAGGCGCCGCTGTTCAGGACCTTCGCGCAGGAACTGGGGCTGGACCTGGCCAAGTACGACGCGGCCGTGGCGGATGAGAAAACCATTGACCGGATCCGGAAGGACGTCGCCGATGGCAGGGCCCTTGGCGTGACCGGAACGCCCACCTTCTTCCTCAACGGTGAGAAGCTGGTCCTGAGCACCGAGGCAGACTTCCGGCAGAAACTGACCGACGCCGCCAAGTAACAGCAACAGACCCAGGGTGAGCCCGGCGAGGGCGCCCCCGTGGTCAATAGGTACCCATCGGAGAGGAGCGGCGTGCCATGACACAACAGCGTGCGCCGTTCCGGCTGCTCCGCACAGCCGTCGTGGCGGCCGCGGTCATCTCACTCGCCGCGGGAGCCCATATCCTGGCCGGCGGGCAGCTCCCACCGGCACCGGTGATGGCCGCCTTGACGGCCCTGACTGCGCTCGGTGTGGTCGTCGTGACCAAATGGGAAATGACGGCATTCTCCCTGGCCGCAGTTCTGGCTGCCGGGCAAACACTGCTCCACGAAGCCTTCTCCATCCTCTCGGGAGCCACGGCCCCGCCGTCGAACGCCCCGGCGCTCCACGTCCATGAAACGGTCGTCCGCGTCCCGGCGGCCTCTGCCGGACAGGAACTGCACCGGCACTTGCCGGCGGACCTTGATCCGCCCATGCTGACGCTGCACGTGTTCGCAACACTGGCCACCGCGGTCCTGCTGGCCAGAAGCGAAGCAGCGCTCTGGGCCCTGGCAGCATGGCTACGCCCGCTGACGGGCATTCCCGTGGTGCGGATTCTGTTCCTGCCGCGTCAGCCCCTGCCTGCTCCCCGGACCGTCACGCTGCGCCGATGGAGGGTTCTGCGTCGTCCCCCCTTGCGGGGACCACCTTCCGCCGCCTGCATCTAACGGCACAGCGACTTCTCTTCGACCCAACCCTGTCGTCACCGCCGGTGACGACCTACGGATCCCGGCACGTCCGTTCAGCGAACGCGCCAGAATTACGCATTGTGCCGTGGTGCAGATCAGCAGCGATGACCCATGTCTCCCACGGAAGAACAGAACCGACAATGAATGCACGACTGACCCTCAAGACACGCCTCCGGCTGGCAGCCGTCGCCGTGATCATGATCCCCGCGGCCTCAACAGCCTCGCCGGCCCTGGCGCACGACGCACTCTCATCCACGAGCCCGACCCAGGGCTCCGTTGCAACTACGGCCCCGGAAACAGTGACCCTGACACTTTCGGAACCGCCGGCGAACTCCGAGAACCTGAATTTCAGCACCATCACCGTCACCGACGGCGCCGGGAAAACCGTCAGCGACGGCAAAGTCACCGTTTACGGCCCGACACTCACCACCACCCTCGACCCGGGAACGGCCGGAACCTACACCGTCCTGTGGCGGACCGTGTCATCTGACGGACACCCCATCGAAGGAAAATACAGCTTCACCGTCCAGACCGCGGCCGGCGCCGGAGCCCCCACGTCTTCGGCGGCGCCCACCGCCACGCCGTCGACCGCCTCGCCGTCGGCCGCCCCCACCGCGGCCACGGCTCCCGCACCAACCCAGGTTCCGCCGCCCAACAACGACAACGCCCCGCTCGTTCTCGGGATCGCAGCGGCCATCCTGGCCGCCGCCATCGGTGCAGGGCTGCTCCTGCGCAACAGGCGCAACAACCCCACGCCGTAGCTCAAACGCCCCTGTCCCCCTGGGCACCCACCCAGGGGGACACGGGCAGGAGCCGCTCCGGGCAGGCTGATCGGGCCTCGGCGTCAGACCACCGGGACGGGACTGCGACGGGAAAGCACCATCCGCAACGCCATGGCAGTGACGGCGGCGCCGGCCATGACCACAAACGACACCACTCCGGCGGTGAACAACACCGGAGCGAATCCGGGAGGCGGCACGGACGAATCCGCCGCGGCAATAATGGACCCCCAGTAACCAGCCGTGCAGACCAGCCAGAGTGCACCCGCAACGCCGGCCGCCCAGGACAAGCGCGAGAACCACCGCCACCCGACTCGGTAGGAAAGGGCCACGGCGACCAGGATGACTCCGGCGACGGCGAGCAGCTGGGCGCCCAGAAGATACGGTCCCGCCACCAGACCGACGGGCACGCACAGTCCGCCGATCATGAACAGCCGACGGGCACCAAGCGGCATCGCCCCGGGCTTGTCCTGAACGGCAGCCGCACCCGAGCTGTTCCGGGCAGTCGTGGTCTCTTTTGTCATGGTGGTACCTGTTCCTGGCTGACCTGCCCCGGCTTCACGCAACCGGTGCAGGTGATGGCACGACCAGATTCTTTCGGACTCTGTCTGGGCCGCACTCGAGACAGTACAGGCTTCGCTTGATCGACCGGCCCGGGCACCGCTTAACCCGACTTCTGATCAGGTCCGTCGATGAGACGTCTCACAGGACCTCGATGGCACCCATCATGCCGAGGTCCTCGTGATACAGGATGTGGCAGTGGCAAACGGGGCGGCCGCGGAAGTCCCTGAATGCCACGCTGACCTTCACACGACCGTACGCGGGTATGGTCACCCGTCCCGCCAGGTGACGGGGTTCGTCCCTTGGCCGTTTTCCTCGATGATTTGCACGGGGTAATGGGACACCCAGATGAATGCGCACGTTGTTGAACGCCCTGAACGGACCGCTTTGACGAAAGCACCCTTCGTGCGGGGGCTGACGCGCCCGCACTGACCAGTCCTTCCTCCTGAAGAAAGAAACTCCTGCCCGGCTTGCGGGGACTCGGCGCGCGAAGGGACGTACCGCGGAAGACGCCGCCTGCCTCGTCGGCCGGAGCCGCGCAAGGCTTTACCGCCGCCAGCAAGCCCCCGCTGCACGCGAGAGCACCACAACATAGGCGCTCCTGAACATCGGGTGACGGACGCCATCGTGCCCCAGCCTCGCCCGGGTGGCGCCAGGGTTAGGCCCTCGGACCTCGCTGCGCTCGGGCTGTTAAGGCGTTTTCTGTTTTTTGCTGCTGTCCTCCGGATCGTACGTGCCCGCTCCACCGGCTCAACCGTCCTGCGGACGGCCGCGCAACCGACGCCTTGTGTCGGCGCTTCGCTTATTTCCTCCCACAACCCCTCCACTGCTTGCCCTTCGGGTTGCCCCGGCTCCGTCGGGCACAGCTACGCGCTGCTCCGCCAGCAGGCAAAAACGACCGGGGGAGAGGGAAAGCTGGCCGGTCACCAAGGCCGCCCCACCCGCCGGATCCTCAGCAAAGGACGAGAAAAACCATGAACGATCGCATTGCACGCGCAGCCCTGACCCGACTCTTCGAACCCGGCGACCGTGTCGGTCGGGCCCTCGTGGGCAGGCTCGGTGCGTACGCCGCGTTGAGGCTTGCCACCGGCGCGCAGACCGTACACGCCATTCCGGAGGCCACGGTCGAAGAACTCTCAGAAGCGTTGAGACGGTGGGCGCCGCGGGTTCCGGAGGTCGACCCGGAGAAGGACCTGGCAACCATCGAACGCCTGGGCGGCGGGTTCCTGATCCCGGGGGATGAACGCTGGCCTGAAGGCTTGGACGATCTGCCCGACGCCCCGTACGGGCTGTGGTACCGGGGCAGCATCGACAACGGCATCCCGGCGCCTTCGAAGTGTGTGGCCCTTACCGGTTCCCGGGACTCGACCAGCTACGGCGCCTCCGTTACAGGGGATATGGCATACGGGTTGGCCCAACGTGGAATCTGCGTGATCTCAGGCCTTGCCTACGGCATCGATGCGCACGCGCACCGGGCCGCGTTGGCCGGAAGCCAGGGAGAAGGACCGGCGACCCTCGCGGTGCTGGCCGGAGGCCTTGACCGTGACTACCCGTCCGGTAACGCTGACCTCGCGGCCGCGCTCCGCGGTAACGGCCTGACCCTCTCAGAGCTCCCGCCCGGTTCCGCCCCGACCCGGCACAGGTTCCTGCAGAGAAACCGCATCATCGCCGCCCTCGCAGGGGTGACCTGTGTCGTGGAAGCCCGGTGGCGTTCAGGGGCGCTGAACACCGCCCACCACGCCGAAACCATTGCCCGGCACGTCGCGGCCGTCCCCGGGAGCGTGCACAGCGCCAACTCCGCAGGATGCCACCGGCTCCTGAAAGAAGGCGCGGCGGTGCTGGTGTCCGATGCAGCCGAACTGGCCGAACTCCTCGCAGACTAGCCCCTTCAGGTGGCCGTCCCGTTGCCGGGGCGGTCACCGCTGGCGGTCCGCCGTCGTGGCCGGCCTACGCTGTGGGTCGGCGGCGGCGGACCGCCAATCGCACACTCAGTGCCGGCGACCAGGGCGCGCGGCCGCCGGAGTCGGGGACGCCGAAAGAAGACCCGGGGTGCTGATGAAGGGTTCGCAGGGCTCACCAGGAAAAGGGCGTCCGCTGGCGCGGCCGGCTGTGGGTCCAGTGCCGGCTCCGCAGGGCTCCGCCGTCTCTGGCCCAGTCTGTCTACGACCTTTTGGCTGCTGTCCTGTCGGATTGTACGTGTCCGCTCCGGCCCGTCTAGCCCCTCCTTCGTCGGGGCCTGCGGCGCACGAAATGTCCCTGCGGCGCTCCTTCGTCGCTTATTTCCTCCGGGAATTTCCCGCCCCTTGCCCAAGGGTAGACAGGCCTCCGTCGGCCACAGCTCCGCAAGCTTCGCCAGCAGCCAAAACAACGGGGGAGAAGGGAAGCTGGCCGGTCACCACGAGCCGCCCCACCCACCATCATCCTCAGCAAAGGACTTTGAACATGAACGACGCAATCCGCATCTCCAGCCCCGCCGACATCCTCGGTTTCATCCCGCACACCCTCGGGTTCGTACCGCAGGAATCCTTCGTGTTTTTGACCATGCGGGGCAGGACACTGGGCGCGACACTGCGCGTCGACGCCCCCGCGTCAGCCGAACCCGTCGCGTTCGCCCGCTCCATGGTGGAATACCTCGCACTGGACACTCAGGCCACGGCGGTGCTGCTGGCC
Organism: Arthrobacter sp. Leaf337; assembly: GCF_001423745.1. Lineage (GTDB taxonomy): Bacteria > Actinomycetota > Actinomycetes > Actinomycetales > Micrococcaceae > Arthrobacter. Next base: position 47,411 of record NZ_LMPC01000028.1, on the reverse strand, counting down.
ATCTACACGGCCAGCACCCCGGCGCCCGGTCAGCCCCGCCCCTTCCACGACCACGTCGAGGCCGTCATTGAGGCCCTGGACAGCGCGGGTACCCCGCTGCAGGACGCGTGGCTGGTCACCCCGTCGCACTGGCAAAACCTCCTGTGCGACAGCGACGCCGGGTGCTGCCCGCCCGAACCGTTGGAATCCATCACCGACGGGCAGCTGAACGCGGAACTGGTGTTCCGTGGCAGCAGCTACCAAAAGAACCCCGGCACCAGCTACGCACCGTTCGCAGGCCCGGCAGACAGGGAGGAACAGATCCGCCACGCGCTCCCGGGCGTGCTCGGCGCGGAACTGGACCCGGGCCGGGAACTGTGGGCAGAGGCCCTGACCCGGGACAGCTGGACGGACCCGCAGACAGCGGCGGAGCTGCTGGCCTGCTTCCAGCGCCCGGACCTGCGCGACGTGATGTTCTGCAACGTCATCGACCCGGATCGGACCGACGCCGAGGAAAGCGGGAATCTGCTCGTGGGGGAGGGGATCGCCCCGGACTGGAACCGCGTGGACCGGGCGCAGGAAACCGCCCGGAACCTCATCGACGCCGCCCCCGAAGGCTACCGGGCGCCCCTGCTGACCCTGATCGGATGGCTGACGTACCTCAAAGGCCAGTCGTCAGTAGCCGGAGACCACTTTGGGCTTGCTTTGGCTGATACACCGGGTTACCGGCTCGCGGAACTGATGGGCCAGCTGGTGAGCCGGGGAACCATCGCCCCGGTCGCGAAGAACCAGGCAACCGCCTATAAGCGGCACCACTAAAAAGCGTCGGGCCGGACCGGGAAACGGTCCGGCCCCGTTGGGTGCGCCGGGCGGCCTCCCCCGCATGCGCTCCTCCGGCCGCCGATCACGCTGCCGCGGGCGCAGCACCAGCGGCGGGCAACGGCCAGACGCCGGGCTAAAGTGGGAAAGGAACACGACCACTAAGAGCCTGGGGGCAGCACATGAGCCACGAGTACATCCTGACGGACGAAGACGCAGCACCTGCCGATGCCACCCATGCCCAGGACATCCTCGAGCTCTCGATGTTGACCATGCCGCAGCCGAGCGCCCCCATCGTTGATATCTCCTGGGAGAAATCCCCGCTGGACCTGTAAGTTTCCTGCAGCGATGACGCTGCAGCCCTAATTTTCCTTTTGCTGAGGGAAAACTGAGGCCGGCCCCACGGGGCCGGCCTCAGCCCTTTTAAACGCTGAAAAGGGCCTCGCTTCGCTCGGGCTGTAGAAGCGTTCTTCTTGTTTTGGCTGCTGTCCTGACGGATTGTACGTGTCCGCTCCGGCCCGTCTAGCCCCTCCTCTGTCGGGGCCTGCGGCGCACGAAATGTCCCTGCGGCGCTCCTACGTCGCTGATTTCCTCCGGGAATTTCCCGCACCTTGCCCTGCGGGTAGACAGGCCTCCGTCGGCCACAGCTCCGCAAGCTTCGCCAGCAGCCAAAACAACGGGGGAGAGGGGAAGCTGGCCGGTCACCTGAACTGCCCCACCACTGGTCCGCGCCCGCACCCTTTTCCAGCCGCTTGACAGACATAGAAGCGTCGGGGAGAAGGGAGCTGGCCGGTCACCTGGCCGCCCCACCCACCCCAATCCTCTGCAAAAGGAGCAACACCATGAACGCAACACCCACGCTTGAAATGCTCGACCCGGCAACACTGACCGTTGATATCAACGTTCGCAAGGATGCCGCACTGACCGTTGAATTCATTGCCAGCATCAAAGAACACGGCGTCATGGAACCTGTGATCGCCCACCGCAAAGACGACGGAACCGTGCACGTCCTGATGGGCCAGCGCCGCACCCGCGCCGCCGTCGAAGCCGCACGCGAGACCATCCCGGTGATGATCATCAACAGCCCCGAAGAAGCCGAACGCATCGTGACACAGGTAGTGGAGAACATCCAGCGCACCGAACTGACCGAAGCCGACGAAGCCGACGCCTACCACCAACTGTCCCTGATCGGCGTATCCGCCGCCGCGATCGCCAAGAAGACCGGCAGAACCAAAACCACCGTCGAAAGCGCCCTCAAAGCCAAGTCCACCAACACCGGAACCGCCGCCCTAGGCAAGGGCTACACCGTCGAGGAAGCCCTGATTCTGGCCGAGTTCGAGGACGACGCGGACGCGACCGACGAACTGGAATCAGTGATCCGGGACGAAGCTGACATGCTCCTGCACGTCACCCAACAGCTCCGCGACAAGCGGGACCGCGCCGCCGCACTGGCCGCACTGACCGCCGAACTGGAAGCGGCAGGAACCACCGTTGTTCCCGACTGCGGCTACGGAGAGGACAGCGAAACGCTCAGAGTCACATCGCTGAAAAGGGCAGACGGGGAAGCGGCCACCGACGAAGACGGAAATGCCGTCTACATCGAGACGGACTACAGGGGCGAGCACTCCGCCGTCGCCGTGGTCACCGGCTGGCAGGAACTCGGCTACACCCTGCGCTATTACAGCGGCTACGGCACGTCATCGGCCCCAAAAGGCCCCATGACCGAGGAACAGAAAGCCGAACGAAAGACCCTGATCGAGAACAACAAACTGATGCAGTCAGCCACCACGGTCCGGCGCGAATGGGTCAAAAATCTGCTGGCCAGGAAGCAGGCCCCCAAGGGCTGGCAGTACTTCACCGTCCACGCCATCACCCACCACCCCGAAACCGCCAGCGGATACGAGGGCAAGGTCGCCGCTGAAATGGTAGGAGCGAAGTTCGAAGAGTCCAATCAGTGGGCATGGAACCCGTTGAGGGACCACGTCGCGAAGACCACCGCACGCCCCGAGTTCGCACTGATCGCCCTGATCTGCGCCGGGTACGAAAAGACCATCCAAAAGGACTCGTGGCGCTCACCCAGCCAGACCCACCGGGACTACCTAAACCAGCTGGTCACATGGGGATACACAGCAAGCGAAGTCGAACAGATCATCATCGACAGCGACCAAAAGACCGAAGCCGCCTGATCTGAAACACCTTTGCCGGGCGGAACCCCCACCGCCCGGCAAAGTCCCAGCTCACTCACCACGATAGGGCCAGGAACCTCCCAGAACCGGGCGGTCCGCCGCCCACGGCGAACCACAGCAGCCACTCACCAGCGGCGGACCGCCATTCGCGGCCCATCCCGGGCGACCGGGTGCCGCGCTGCACCACCGCCACCTACCAACAATGTCCGCCCTCAAACTTAGGATGACCACCATGAAAGCCCGACTGAACCTGATCACTGCCGGCACGACCACCTTCCGATACCTTGCCTACGCTGGAGCAGCAGGCGGCATCCTGGGGATCATCACCAACCCGGCTGAAAGTGTGGCCCTCTTGGTGTTGCTGCTAGCAGGCTGGGGCCTGATGGCGACGCTGGCCCTGATCACTTTCGCGGTGTGCCGGCTCTACTTCACCGGCCCCCTGCCGAAACTCCGTCCGACCGGTACACACGCGAAAATTCTCCTCCTCGCCGTGCTACTGCCGTTATCGCAAGGCTGGTCTGTCGACTTCTTCTTCGTCAGCATCGGACTCATCCTCTCCGGGCTGACCATTTTCATCGGACTCACCCTCCGCCCCGTCAACGAGGAGGACGAGGCACCGAACCGGGGCAATGACCACCCCGGTCAGACGCCCGCCGGGCGGTTCACGAGAGCACTCGCTCGTGTGCTCGAAGACAGCCGGCCGCCGCTGCCCAACCTAACGCCGGGGGAAGTCGCCGCACATGCGGACCTCTTCGGCCGGAACGGCAAAACAAGAATCGACCGCAAATCCCAAACAGCAACCGTGGCAACCAGGGACGGTTACCGTGCGACGTATCGGCTCAGTGACGGAGCGCGACTTGGCGGCACCTGAACGGGTCTTCCAACAGCTCGCCCCGTGGAGAACCACTGCCGACCCCACCGCACGCCTCAAAGTGATGTGGAGTCCCGGGCCAGCGGCAGCACCAGAAACAGTTCAGCTAAGCTGAACCCACAGATTTCCTTTGCAGAGGGAAACCCCAGGCAGGGCCGGCTCACGCCGGCCCGGCCGCTTTTAACGCCCTTCCTTGAGCGTCGATGGCAGGTCAACCCCGCCCGGATCCAGCTCGGGACGGACCCGTAAGAACCTGAGTGCGTGGCGAAAAGACTGGCCGGACCAGGCAACATCCGCCGAAACCTCCACCACCAGAGGTTCCACCCGCGTCAGCCGGACAGGTCCTTTGTCCTTACTGAACCTGTCCAGAGCGCCCTGACTGATCTCTTCCGGCCACGGATGAGTCGATACGGGTGGCCTCAGGTAGCGGGCCACCTCACGCCCCACCTTTGACGAGAGGACCGAGGACCGGCCAACGATCCGGAGCTGATTGTCAAAGACCAGGCCCGCGACGATCGCTGTGGGCTCTGTCCTGCTTCCGATCACGGCGCCGCACACTACGTCCAAGACGTTTCTGTGTTTGACCTTTGACCAAATTCTCTGCCCACCGTCATAGGTCTGCGCCGTCCCTTTGATGACCAGACCCTCGATACCCGTCGCCGGCATCTCCTCAAACCAGCGAGTCGCCAGCTCCCGATCCCTCGTCGCCGGGGAGAGGTTCAATGGAGGGCGCCAATCCGCGGCCAGCGCCTCCAGCAGTTCCCTCCTGCCAGAGAGCGGAACGCCGCGAATGTCGCGACCGGCGACTGCGAGCAGATCAAATGCCGCGAACGACGCCGGGAGCTCCCGTACCAGGGAGGCCAGCTGCGTCTTCGATGTCGTCATCCGGCGCTGGAGTGCATCAAAGTCCAGCCGGCCTTTTGACCAGATGATTGCCTCGCCGTCCAGGACGACCCCGGATGGGAGCTGGTCTTCTGCAGCGGCTACGAGTTCAGGGAAAAAGCGGGCCAAATCAGTTTCCTGCCTGGACCACAATGACGCTGCGCCGGCGTCCACAGAAATTCCGAGACGGAAGCCATCCCACTTGGGCTCATAGAGACAGCCCCCCGGTAGCGCGCCGGCGGCCGGGATCCGGGGCACCACCTTGGCCAGCACCAAGGGCACCGGCGGGGAAAGTCCCGCCGGCAGAGCCTCAGCCACAACTAGCCCGGAACGTTGCGAGGATCGTTTCCGTAGCTGTTCTTGCCGGCGATCTGCCCGTCCTGGTTCTTGATGACGTGCTCAACCTTGTCCCGCTTCGCAGCTTCCCGCCCTTCAGCGACCGCTTCATCCTTGGTGCCGCCGGTCTAAAATGGGCGGTCTGTGCCTTCGCGCTTGTTCTTCCACGCGCCGTCCTCGTAGTACGTCTCGATATCACCCTGGGCCATTGAAATCCCTTTCGCTGTCACGGACTACTTACCCCGGCCACGCTACACACATGCACCTCCAGGGCGGCGCCATTAACTTCAAAGATTAGAAGCGGCCGGCGGCCGCAAAAGATCAGCCATGGACGATGACCTGTGAACGATCAGACGAGGCCGGCACGGATGCTCGCGGCGGCGGGCGGCAGCTTCTACGGCGGCTCTATTCCGAGGACCAGGCACGGGGCGGCTTACGCCACTCTGCTGACGGGCCCACCACGATCCGGTAAAAGTATTAATCAAAAAACGCCTAGAATTAGCGGCTAAACGTCTATTCATTCAGTTGAATGATTGGTAGAATAGATGTAGCAAGTCAGCCAGACGAACGAAACTAATCGAGATACGAAACCAGGTGCTGAAATGACTTCCACCACCGAGTACACGGTCTACACCAAACCCGACTGCCCCCAGTGCGATAAGACCAAGGCGTACTTCGACTCCAAAGGCATCAGCTACACCGCCGTGGACATCACCGAAGTGCCGGCCGCACTGGAATACATCACCGAAGAGCTCGGCTACTCCCAGGCGCCCGTGGTGCAGAACAACGCCGATGACCAGGACCACTGGTCCGGCCTCCGCCGCGACAAGCTCGTCCAGGCCCTCATGAACCACACCCCCACCCGAATCGAGGCAGCATCATGACCGCCAGCACCATCACCATCACCACCGTCCTTACCCGGCACGACGTGCCCGCCCGGTTCGACCAGGATCCCGAATTGCGGGCCATCGCCTACAGCCTGCACCGGCTTGAGAACCCCGCCGAAGGACCGGAAGCCCGCTTCCACGCAGCCTCCTCCCTCCTGTCGGGGGACACCCCCGAGGACGGGGAGTACTTCATGGAAAACCGTGTACTGCTCAAGGAGATCTACGCCGATCAGCTGTCCCAGCGCTTGGCGGCCCTCGAGGACCTCGAAGACTGACAGCGCCGCCCCCGGCCCCACCGCACGCAACGCTTTGCCGCACCGAACGAAACCAGCAGAGAAGGAACGAATCCAATGTCAGGCGAAACCAGCATCACCGTAATCGGCAACCTCACCAACGATCCCGAACTGCGTTTCACCCAGGGTGGATCCGCGGTCGCGAACTTCACCATCGCCTCCACACCCAGGACCTTCGACCGGCAGAAGAACGAATGGGCGGACGGCGAAACCCTGTTCCTGTCCGCCAGCGTCTGGCGGGACGCCGCGGAGCACGTCGCGGAATCCCTCACCAAGGGCATGCGCGTCATTGCCTCTGGGCTGCTGAAGTCCCGGACCTACGAGACGAAGACGGGGGAGAAGCGGACCGTGATCGAACTCGAAGTCGAAGAGATCGGCCTGTCCATGCGATTCCAAAACGTGGCGGTCAGCCGCACCCCCAACGCCCGCCAGGACAACAGTAAGAACGACACCGGCGACGTCGGGGATGACACCTACCGGCCCATCAGCGAACCCGCCCCCCAGTTCGCCGAAGACGATCCCTGGTTCGGCAAAGAAGCCAACCCGACGGGGCGGATCAACCGACCCGGCCCCAACGGCGAACCGGCATACTGGTGAGCTGCCGGCACACTCAGGCCCACACGCCCATACCGCCCTGGTCCTGCGACCAGAAGAGGAGAGACCATGGCCGAGATCCCCGCCCTCGATAACAACCGTGGCCGGCGGCAGACCGTGCCGTCCATCAACAGGCTGGGTTCCTGATGGCGAAGAAGCCGGAAAGATTTCCTGCGTTCACGCCGTACTACACCGAGGACCAGGCCGGACAGGTCCGGGCCGCGTTCAAGGCGGCGGGTTTGCAGGAGGGCGACGCGAGCGTGTCGGACTTCATTGTCCGGGCGACCATGCGCGAGGTGAAGCGTCTGCAGCGCAAGTACAACGGCGGCAAGCCGTGGCCGCCGGTGAAGGCCGGCGAATTGCGCCGCGGACAGAGAACCATGAATGAAATGCAGCACCGAAACGAGGAAACGTAACGTGGCGAAGTGAACAAAACAACCGCGCCCACTGCCGTGCCGTTCCCGAGGATGCTCACTCTGGACGAGGTCCAGGAAATCCTGAATCTCGGCAAACCATTGGTCTATGCGCTGGTGAAAAGCGGTGAACTGAGGGCCGCTCAGTTCGGCGGGAGGGGCATCTGGCGGGTTCGGCAGGACGACCTGACGGCCTACATTAATGCCGCCTACGCGAAGACCGCTGAGCGCATCGCGTCCGGCCTGATCACAGAAGGCGACACTCCCGCAGAGGACACTCAATGACGGCGGGCGCCGGCTTTCCCGGGAGACGAACCGCAGAGCAGCAATAGGAGGGGATCATGTTCATATTTTTCTTCCTGGCAGCTTTCGCAGCTGTGGCCCTGGTGGGCTGGGTCATCCACGCACTCACCCATCCCATCCAGGCGGGCCAGGGCGTCCTGATCTTCCTCTGCAAGGCTGCCGGCGTGATCGCGCTGCTGGCCGCGGTCGTTTTCTGGATTGGCCAGGGCGTTCTGCAGGCGATTCCGGGCTTCCTGTTCATGGCCGGGTTCTTTTTCGCGGCGAACAAGCTCGAGCTCCGTTGGCGCGGGTGGTGACGGAGCGATGACTCCTGCGCCGGAGGATCGGTTCTGGTCCAAGGTCATCAAGGGGCCACGCCCGGATGACTGCTGGCTGTGGGGCGCGGCCGTATCTGATGACGGGTACGGGCGGTTCACTCTGAACGCCGACGGACGCACGCAGGCAGTCCGTCCTCACCGGTTCGCGTTCCACCTGGTTCACGGCGTTCCCATGGAATCCTTCGGGGCCTTGATGCACCGATGCGACGTGCCGATCTGCGTGCGTGTCACTGCGGGTACTGACACGCACCTGGACCCGGGAACGAACCGGGAGAACATGGCGGACCGACTCGTCAAAGGAAGGGATGCCAACGGTTCCATGTTCCGCTGGCGCGGGTTCTCCCGCGCTCTCTTCGCAGACCGCTCCCGCCTCCTGCGGGACGAGGTCCGCGTTCACGGCTGGGATCGTGAGGAACGCATTCGCGCCCTGATCAGCGGGGCAGACCCGGAGGCGCCCACGCTGTTCTAGCCAGCTTCCCCAAAGACGGGAATGGTCCCCGGCATTGTTGCCGGGGACCATTCTTGTGACCGCTGGGTGAGTGCCTAGGCGGCGTGCGCGGCAGCGGCCTGATCTTCGCCCTGTTCTTCGCCGGTGGTTGCGGGTGTTGCCTCGCTGCGCTCGGCCGCGTGGAGGTCGAGCATCTTCTTTACTTCCACGCCGGAGAGTCCCAGACGGGCAGCGACTGCGGACTTCGCTTCGCCGGCTGCCAGCATGGCGGCCACTGTGCCGGCGGCGCCGCGCGTGGCCGCTGCGGCGTCCTCTTCTGCCTTCGCCAGAATGGCGTCAGCCTTGGCTTGCGCCTCGGCGCGTACCTGGTCGGCCTGTTCCTGCTGTTCGAAGAACTCGGCGGCGAGGTCGATCAGTTTCTCGTGGCGGGCGGTGAGCTCCTGGGCTTTGGCCCGGGCCTTCTCCCGTGCGGCCAACTGCTGCGCGGACTTCCGTGGTGCTGCCATCTTCTTGGGTCCCTCCCCTTGGGTTTTTCCGTGGCCCGGACCTAACGGCTAGCGCCGGGTCGGGCCCACATCCGGTATGGCCGCTGGCCTTCCCACACTCTCGCGCGGAATGTAGCCAGCGGGTTCGTCCACTCCCGGACAAACCTACAGGATCGGACCTCGCGATGCTCGGGCTGGCCGTGGAATGTTTCCCCACACCTGGACAGCTCCGAGATAGATCCGGTCTCTCCGCTGCCCACCTGTGGATAAACCATTCCGTTAGCGGTTCCACACAATCGAACGCACCGTGGATAACGGAAAAGCGTGTTACCCACCGCCCATTCTCATGTGCAGAACCGCATCAAAGACTTGATGGCCTGATCCTGCGCCTTTTCGCTTCGTTTCATCGAGTTTTGCTCGTCCCTCCCGTCACCGATTCCACAAATCCAAAAGACACAATATCTGTCACACCTCATGCATCATCGACGAGTGAGGTGCCTTGACGGGTAGGCTGGGGCGATGATGACCGTGCACAAGCTCAGTGCCGGCGACGGATACACGTACTACACGCGTGAAGTCGCCAGCGGTGACGAGCTGCGCACGAAGGACCGTTCCCTGGGCGATTACTACACCGTGGACGGGAACCCTCCGGGTCAGTGGGGCGGCGGCGGAGCTGCACTCCTGGGCGTTTCCGGTGAGGTATCAGAGGCCCAGATGGCGGCCCTGTTCGGTGAAGGGCTGCACCCGGACGCCGCTGCCAAGCTTGCCGCTGACCCGTCTGCGAAGGTCGCCCTGGGGCAGCGTTACCGCAAGCCGACGCAGAAGGATAACGAGCTCCAGGCGCGCATCAACACCGCGACAGGGGACTACCGGCGGATGAACCATAAGGAGCCGGACGCGGATGCCCGTCGTCTGATCCGTACCAAGGAAGGCGCCCTGTACTTCCGCGAGCTCAACGGACGTAACCCCTCGGACAAGGAGGAACTGGGCAGGTTCATCACCGCCCAGACCAAGCCGGCATCACAGACCGTCGCAGGCTATGACCTGGTCTTCGCACCCGCTAAGTCGGTTTCTGTCCTCTGGGCTGTTGGTGGGGATGATGCACGGAAGCAGATCGAAGCTGCGCATCACGAAGCCATTGAAGAGACGATGGGTTTCCTGGAAAAGGAAGCCACGTTCACCCGTCGCGGCCGCAACGGTGTCCGCCAGGAGGACGTCAAGGGCGGTCTCGTCTACACAACGTTCCGGCACTACGACTCCCGCTGCGGGGACCCGCAGCTGCACGATCACGTCGTGGTCTCCAACAAGGTCATGGGTGCTGACGGGAAGTGGTCCAGCCTCGACGGACGCCTGCTCTACCAGTTCAACGTCGCCGCATCCGAGCATTACAACCGGACCGTCATGGAGAAAGTCTGCACTCGCCTGGGCGTCGGAGTGACCGAACGCAAAGTCGCCGGGGACCGGCCCGTGATCGAGATCGCGGGGGTAGACGTCGCCGCCATCGAAGCGGGATCCTCGCGCTCAGGGGACATCAAGCCGGCCCTGGACAACCTGGTCCAGCAGTTCACCGAGGACCACGGCTACGCCCCGAACACCAAGCAGATGATCGCCCTGGCCCAGCAGGCCACCCTCGACACCCGGCCCGAGAAGAAGGCCGCACGGAGACTCTCGGACCTGGTGACCGAATGGACCGAAGAGTTCTCCCAGGTCCCCGGCATGGTCGTCGGTCCCGCAGCGATCGAGAAGGCCCAGGCCCACCGCCACGACGCCCGTGACGCCGCCGAACGGGTAGGCAAACCGTTGGTGACCCACGCCGATGAAGTGGACCCTGAAATCGAGGCAGCCGGTGTCATCCACACACTTGAGCGCAGCCGCGGCGTATGGGGAGAACACCACATCGACGCCGAGACGCGCCGCCGGCTGGGGTCGAAGTTCGGTGAGCTGCCCATCCCCAAGGACCTCATTGAACAGGTCAAGGCCCGCGCCATCGACCAGTTCTCCCTGCGCATCACCGCTACCAACCCGGCCTCCGAGATTGAGGGGCTGCGGCTGAAGAACGGTGCCAGCCGGTACGGCAAAGTCCACTCCACCCTCTACACCTCCTCCGGTGTCCTCCACAGTGAAGACCGGTTACTGACCGCAGCGCAGCGCAGCGTCATCCCCGCCGCCACGCAGGAGTCCTTTGACTTCGCTGCAGGGGCGCAGGAGAAGACTTTCGATGCCGGCCAACTGAGCATGGCCCGGGAGTTCGCGTGCAGCGACAAGCTCCTGGTGGTCGGTGTCGGACCCGCCGGTGCCGGTAAGACCACCGCGTTGAAGCTTGCCGCTGACACGGTCCGGCACGCCAGCGGGAACGTCATAGGCCTTGCCCCCACCGCCGCCGCAGCGGCAGTCATGGGCAAGGAACTCGGGGCCAACGCCACCACCATTGACTCCTTTGTGCTCGGCCACCAGACGCAAAATCCGAACCGTGTCATCCCCCTGCCGGGGGACGTGATCTTCCTTGATGAGGCCGGCATGGTTGGCACACAGCTGTTCGCGGCAGCCGTCACGATCGCTGAACAGCACGGCGCTGTCGTCCGCGCGCTGGGCGATGATAACCAGCTTTCCGCTGTCGGTTCCGGTGGCGCACTGAGGTATCTGAAGAACACCGTCGGCGCTGTGCACCTGGAGGACCTGCACCGTTTCCGGAACGAGGACGGGACCCCCAACGACGCCGAAGCCGCCGCGACGCTGGCGCTGCGCGAACCCCCGGCCGTTGGCGAAGATGACCCGTGGGAGTTCTACCGGGCCAACCGCCGCGTGGTCGGCGGGGACGCCGAAACAATGACATCCCACGTCTACACCGCATGGGAGAAAGACACCGCGGCCGGTAAGCACTCGGTGATGATGGCGTTCGATAACGCGACCGTCACCGAACTCAACGCCCGCGCCCAGGCCTATCGGCTCGGCACCGGCGCCCTGGCCGACGGCCCGGCCGCGGCGTTGCGTGACGGACTCGCCGCACGGGCCGGGGACGTCATTGTCACCCGGCAGAACAACCGCCGCCTGAGCGTGAACCGCGGCAAAGACTTCGTGAAAAACAACGACGTCTGGACCGTCGTCGAGGTCCACGCAGACGGGTCCCTGACCGCCAAACATGACGGTCACGCCGGAACGATCACCCTGCCCGCGCAGTACGTGCGGGAGAACACGATGCTCGGCTATGCCGCCACCATCCACCGCACCCAGGGCCTGACCTGCGACACCACACACGCCCTGATCGGCTCGGGTCTCTCCCGCTCCCTGGCCTACGTCGCCGCGTCCCGCGGGCGGGAATCCAACAACCTCTACGGGGTAGTCCAGGAAGGCGAAACCCTTGCCGACGTGCTGCGCACCGTCGCAGGGAACCACGACGGGAACCTCACCGCGCACGAACAGATCGACGCCGCCCGGGCAGCAGCCCGTGCGCTCCCGGACATGGTCACCGTCTACAAAGACATCGATGACCAGGCCAACGAACTTCGCATGGCCAACACCGCCCGCAACATCCTGGGCGAAGGTCAAGCGCAGCCGTTCATCGCCTCCGACGCCTGGGGTGCCATCGCCACACACCTCCGCAAGGCCGAGAACGAAGGCTTCAACATCGCCAACCTCCTGACCGACGCCGCAAAGGACCCGTTCGAGGAATCCCAGGACATCGGAGCGGTGCTGGCCTGGCGGGTAGAAGACAAGCTGGACTACTGGCGCACCCGAGCCCAAGCACCCGTGCGCCGGCCACTGGAAGCGGTCAGCGACGAAGCGCTGAGACGCCTCCAGCGCCGGGCCGTCAGTGAACTGATGCGCGCCCAGGCCAACGCCGGACAGAACCCCGCCACCGCCGCGCCCAGTGCGAAGGACCTCGCCCGACAGTGGCGGAAGGAAACCAAGGAAACCCCCTGGCAGTCCCGGCTCCACGGCCACCTCACGGACGATGACCTGGACATACGGATTGCCCGCGCCAAGGAACAGCTGCGCACCGATGCCACAATCAACGATGCCCCGGCGACCGCCAAGGCCCGCTGGCTCGCCGGGGCCCTGGAGAAGGAGAAAGCGTTGCGTGAACTGATGCCTGAACCGGTCCCTGCTGATGAAGCCTACGAACGCGGAGCCGTCACCAACTACCGCCGCGACGAGAACGCACCCCGGGTACGTGCAGCTGATCAGATCCTCCGCCGGATCGAAGCAGAACAGATCCTCCGTCGGCGCCTGCCCGAACCCGTGGCCACGGCCCCGGCCCCGGATGGTCTGGCGGCATGGATGGCACCGGCTGATGTCATCACCCACCGGGACACACCGGCCCTGTGGCGCAAGGAACTCGAAGGACGCCGCGAGGTCATGGCCCAGGAAGTCAACCGACTCGGCTCCCAACTGGCCGCCGCCCCGCCGACCTGGGCCGCAGCCCTCGGACCCGTGCCCTCCGACACCGTCAAACAGCAGCAATGGCGGGACCTTGCCGTGGAGGTCAAAACCTTCCGCGACACCTACCGGATCCCGGAGACCGAGGCGACGGTCCTGCCCGCCGAGTACACCGAAAAGGGAACCGGTGCCGCGCTGGCCGCCCGTGTCACCGCCATGCACAAATACTCCGCACAAACCGCGAAGGAACCCCTATCCGCCGACGACGCGGCACTCATGGCAGACGCCGCCGACGTCGGAGCAACGGTGGCCACCGAACCTACCCCGGCAGAACATGTCGTGGACCGGCTGCGGGAGGAACGCTCCCAGGACGTGCCCCTGACCCCGGAGCAGGAACGGGCCGAACGTGTCGCTGCCATGGTCCGGCGGGTCCGTGAAAACCGCGAAGCCCGTCAGGGTGCGCCAGCCCCTGAGCAGGCTCCGCACGCTGTCAGCGAGGCACTGAACGATATAGCCGCCCGCAGGCAGGCCGAGGAAACCACGGCCGGGCAAGCCCAGGAGTCGCCGAAGGAACGTCTGGCAAAGGCGCGGCAGGAACGCGAAGCAGCCCGCACCGCTGCACCAAACGCCGGCGATGAGATCCGGGCGGCACAGGAAGAAAAGGCCGCGCAGGAAGCAAAGCGACGGGCAGAACGCCGTAGCCCCAGCGCCACACCCGACCAAGGCCGCCGGGGCCCGAGTCTCTGACCGGGCGGTGGGCCGAAGAAGGGCACGGAACATACGTTCCGTGCCCTCGGGTTGCCCACGCACATTCCGGGATCAGAGTGCGCCAAAGCGAGACCCGCGCTTCACCGAACAGGTTCCAGGGGGCCGCAGGCGAGCCGGAACCCCGCCTCATAGTGATCCGATTCGTCCGCCCGGTCGAGGACCGTCATTCGGGCAGTTCCATTTGGAATCCGCAGGCACATCTGAGGACCCGGGTGGGGAGATAGATCTCCAGATCGTCTTCGGCTGTGTCTTCGGTGGACATGGGTGCAGCCAGCCGGTGGAGTTCCGTGTGCGTCCGTTCCATCGGTTGCCCGCAGTGCATGTAGTGGCCGCTGAGGATGAGCACGTCGTCTGTTTGTCCCAGGCGGGCCAGGACGATGGACAGTTCAGCCACCCAGGCGGGATGCTCACTGAAGTGCCCGCACCGGCTGCATGTGTGGGACACCATGACGACGTCGGCCGGTTGCTCCGGAGGGTGTGTCACCGCGGTAATGGTGAGGTCGCGGTCGGTGTTGCAGGCGGTGCACCTTACCGGCAGCACGTGCGGGGGCAGGTCGCCGCCATCCGGGCGCAAGGCTGAAAGGTCCAGTGACATGATGATCAGCCTGTGTACGGGTAGCTGGCGAGGATGTAGTCCGCGGCTGCCCGTCCTTTCATGCTCAGCCGGCTGTGGTGGACATTGATCCGGCAGAGACGCATGCCGACCCGGAAGGATGCGCTGGTTTTGGGCGCCATACCGTGGAGCAGGCACCAGCTCGTGTACAGCCCGTAGAGGCAGTCGGGCCCCAGCGGGACGTCCGTGTCCGGAGCTGGGGAGGTAGCGTCGTTCAGGAACTGCTGAAAATGCGAGGTGGCCATGGCAGGCTCTTTCCTCAGGTGCATGGAGGGCTGCCGCGAGGCAACAGCAGCATAACCGCCCGGCCGCGCACAAAGCCGGGAGGGGTTCATTCATACGGTTAGGGTCGGGAAGTAGGTTTCCTGCATCGAAGGTACACCGCGGTGGCGGGGGCCGTATACAAATTACCGGTCACGATCGAGTACACAATTGCTCGGTCGCACCCAAGCTTGGCGAGGTGAGTACCCTTCCGTCTCCGGGCGTTATCGGATCGCAGGAGCTGAGGCCGACTGATCACTTCGCCGTCACGTCGGGATGGGGATCCTGGGGAGTGGTCTCGTACTGGGTCCAATACAGCGGGAGCTGGGGAGTCAGGTCGTACCTGTCCCTGAGGACGTCGTCGATCGACAGCTGACCGGCAAGGGGATGAATGGCTCCCGCCTCAATTCCCGATCGTCCCCGTGGCATGCCTTGACAGTACGAACATTGCCCACGGAAAGCCGGGCAGACACGCTGAACCGGGGGGGTGAGGAGCGGCACGACTTTCGTTTGGCCGGCGGGTTGAGTGTTCCTACGTCCGACGTCGTCCCGTGATGATGCGGCCGGTCCAGGCTAGGAGGCAGAGGGACCCGGCGAGGAGCAGGAGGGTGGCGAAGACGACGGCCTGTCCGAGGAATATCAGCAGGGCCACCCCGAGAGTGCCCGCATAGGTCAGGGAGAAGCTCAGCGTCGAGAGGTCGTTCATGGCTGTTCTTCTTCCTGACCGGCACGGGATTCGTGCGTGGGTTGCGGGATATCAAAGTCCCTGGCGTGCGGTCGTCACGGTCTCGAAGAATGCTTTCGGATCCTCGGAGCCCAGAAGGTCCCGGTGGAAGGTGATGGCGTCGACCGGATCGGTGTCGATGAAAAGGATGGCGACTGCGATGGAGTGCACCACCGTGTACCTGGTCGGGCCCTCCACCCAGGACGACATCCCGGTGTATTCTCCGACGTCCAGGCCTTCGCCGAGCAGGCCCCTGCCCGCAAGCAGTTCGTACACTGCGTGCCATGCCCAGTCCAAGAGGTCGTTGATCGCTGCATCCACAGTGGGAGCGCTCATATATTGATGGTGGCACTGCCCGTCCGGTTCGGGTGCGCACGCGCTGCGCGTGTCGGGCACGACGCAGAGGTGGATGCCTCACGAGTCCGCCAATTGTCCAAAGAACTTTGGACAATTGGCGATGATGCCTCCGAGTGCCCGGGCTCTTTCGGATTTTCGTTCCGCCAGATTGCGGGGCTGCGGATGGGATTTTGCCCGGGAAACCGGTGGGGTCGGGAAGCCCAGCGGTAGGGAATTGGAAGCTCCGTGGATACCTCCCGCAATTGTTCAGACATTGTCTGGACAATTGCGGGCAAACGACAGCGGCCTCCGAGTAGGAGTAGCAGGAAACCTGGACGAACGGGAACCGGGATCAACCCCCGGCGGCAGCCCCCGCCCCACGGACGACGCCTCTGCTCATTGTCCGAGCAGTTCGAGCACGTCTAAAACAGTGCGAAGTAGCGCCAGGGCCAGGCTGGAGGCCGCGATCCACAGTCCCGCGATTTGGACCCGAGTCGTCTTGCCACTGCCTTGTTCGTTCACCTGAGATCACCTGTTCCTTTCCCCCGGGGTGATCCATCGTAGGGTGCGGGGCCGACACACCGGGGAGACGAACTGAGCCTTGCCGCCGGTAGCGCACAGCATGTCCACCGGCAACGACGGGCGCGGCTAAGGACCCGCGAATAACTCCCGCACCGTTGTCCACGGAAAAGTACCGGCGTGTCCGCTCAGCCGGGAGTGTCGCCCTGAACCTTTCATCTTCGTCGACCCTGCCGCCTCTTATGAGCACGTCCAATTGTGTAGACATTGTCTGCGCAATTGGACGGATCGGCGGTTTCCCGGCCGACCCCTGTTCTAATCTCCGGAGCAGCCGTTCGCGTGGACCTGTAGCATCGGGCGCATGAGTCCGGAGCACGAGAACTATGTCGAGTACCTGATCCACGTCGGTGAGGAGCTGACCGGTATCAGTCGCGAGGAGTTGGGGTACGAACCGCGTCCTGAAGATCTCAGCGCCGATGAAAGGGCCGTTCTGGAGACTTGGGAGCTGGAATGGATGGAGTCGGTGACCCCGGAGCAGCGGGACGAAAGCCTGGTCCAGGCAAAGCTTCTTGCCGGTGCGCTCTGGGAGGCGTCGGCGGTCCTGATTGACCAGCTGTTCGAGGACATCGCCGAGCTGCGAAGCCTCGTCCACATCACCCGGCAGGACATTGCCGGCAGCTTGGTGCTGTCCGGGCTGCCACCCAGGCACGCCGAGAAATACGATATCCGGTTTGCCCAACGCTTCCTGGTCATCGCCACCGACATGGCCGGTGCGCTGATCCGCGGCTGGACCCATCCGTCCTGCGTGGCCCAGGAACTGGCGGTCCGGTGCCTCCTGGACCAGGTGGAAGTCATCCAGGACCTCTACGGCCTTGACCTGGCAGACGGCTGGCGGGGCCGGCTGGAGGAACGCATGCTCGAAGACACCGACAGTGAAATGCTCTACCAGAACGCGATGGACGGCTTCGAAGGCGACGTCGAACTGAACATGCAGCTCGGCCTCGCCCCCATGGAACTCAAGGACTGGTTCGAGCCCTTCAGCGACTCCTTCGTTCCTGCCTTCGTGCACTAACCAACCGCGCCAGTCGTCACCACTTCTCAGTGTTTCCAGAAGGTCGACAAGCGTGAAATCGGCGGGGAATAGCGATAGCCCCGAGCGAACATCTGAGCTCAACCGATCTTTCTGGGTGTCAGCTTCACCAAATCCGGCTACAGCCTTTGCCGAAGTTTGGCGCAGGGCCCAAGCCTCCCGGGCTTCCTCGCAGTGACTCCGCTTTCCCAGCGAAACCGAAGGTTCGGCTGCGCATAATGAACCGAAGCTCCGGTCAACCGCTATTTGACCGGAGCTTCGCCAATCGAGGAGAACCCCAGCCCCTTCTAGGCCGTAGGCCGACGTAATCACGCCTATCAGCGCTCCTACCCCGGTGGAGTCCAAAGTCTGCCTCTATGCAACAGTTTGGAGCCTGAAACTACTTTTGATCCGCCCGTGAGCCTCCGTAAAAGCTATGCCTGCCGGTAGGCGACTCCCGTTTCTTCCCTATTGCTCCTGACGATGTGGCAGCTTAGATGCGCGGATCAGACGTTCGTTTCTATGTGACAAGGGAAAGCGTGGTCACGCGATCCAAGCCAATCCCGCCTATAAGCTGTCAGGCTGAAGCCTAAGACTTGCCAAGAGACGTGTCTGGAAACCGTCAGGCGGACCCTACTCTGACCATTATCGGCAGGGGTACCTGACGTCAGGTTGGGGTGTAGTTCAGCTTCGCTGAGGTGTATAGCGGTCATGTCGGCGTATTTTTGGGAAGCAATCCGGTGCCGGCAGCTGCTGTTCTATTTTTAGGCAGCTGCCGGCACCTATCGGTCTTTAGGAGCTGACGAGGGTGCCGTCCACTACGGCTTCGAGTTCGTGCAGGCGGGGCAGCGCCCGTGTGGTTAGCAGCTGCTCCCGGACCTCGGCCGAAAGTGCCAGGCTGTCCTTCCACAGTGAACGGCCGGCCATGGCGCCGCCTGCCCCGTTCGCGACGGCGATCTCGACCTGCTTGATGAAGGTTTCGTGGTCAACGCCGGCGGAGAGGACGGCCCACGGCACGCCCTGGGCGGCTTCGGTGACGGATGCGCTGGCTTCGGCTGATCCCGGGTACTGGAGCTTGAGGACCTTAGCGCCGCATTCTACGGACAGTTTTGCCGCGTCGGCCACCAGTCGGGGGAAGGCTGCGGCGTAGTCCTGCTCGCTTTCGCCATCGAGCCGGTAGACCAGGACCTCGACGATGAGAAGGAGGCCTTCGGCGGAGCATTCAGTGACGAGTTCACGGATCTCGTCAGCGACCCGCGAGGTAGCGTCCTGGAGGTCGGGCCGCATGTACCAGAGCATTTTGGCGACGTCGCCGCCCAGTTCGCGCACTTTGCGCGGCGTCATGCCGGGGACGTACTTCGTGTAGCGCAGGCCCTCGACTGTCTCGAAGCCGGAAGCGTCGAGGCCGACGACGAGCGCGGTGTCGCGGGAGAGAATTCCCTCGTCTGCTACGCGGGGGAGTGCGACTTCGGGATCGAGCAGAATTGCCGGGGCAGCGTTGCCCAGGTAGCGGACAAGGTCTGACTTCGCGTCGGAGAGCTGCTGGGCGGTGATCGAGCCGGGTCCTTCCGGGGCGTCGTTCATGACGGCCTTCATGCCATTGCGCTGATCGGCAGCGACGATGAGCATCTTTCCGCCCGGCGTCGAGATCGCGGCCATACCGCGGCGTTCAAGGGTCGTAAGTTCGTTCACTGGGTTCTCCTATTTGGTGGTTATGGTCTTGTGGGTCACTGGCTGGCCCGACAGGACGGGCCGCAGCGCTGGTGTTCGGACACGCCGGCTGACAGGGTGGCCTTTGCTAAGGCATCACTCTCTGCTGGTGTTAGAGGTAGGTCGGCTTCGACGGGCGGCTAGTGCACGGCTTCGCGAACGGTGAAGTCCTGCAGGAAGTGGTTGATCTGGTCGTGCGGGGCGAGCAGCCCATCAATTCGGGTGTGGTGGACACCGGGAGGACGTGTCACGTCGGGGGAGAGGAAGCGTTCCGGTTCTTTGACCTTTTCGAGGTCGCGTGCGGCACCGCGGAGCTGCATGCGGACCACAACTTCGTCCGCCGGGGTGTCCATCCAGGCGAGGTGAACGCGGGAGGCCGGAATTGCCAGGCGTTCAACAAGCCGCGCCCAGGCCGCCGGGAAGGTGCGCTCGGACGTGAACGGGGCGACAACTACGACGCTGTTGCCCAGACCGAGATTTTCCCGCGTGGTGTCGAAGAGGCAGGTGTAGCGGATGTCGTTCACGCTTGCGCGCGTGGGGGGTTCCGACGTTGGTACGTCGACCAGGAACTCGCCGCCCATGTATTCGAACAACGGATTGGTCAGGGTGTCGAGGTCGAGGTAGGTCCAGCGGAGTTCGCGGGCGAGTCCCTGGGCGAATGTTGTCTTGCCACTGGCGGGTACTCCGCAGACGATAATCGCTTCGGAAGTGGTTTCTTCTGTCATGTGAGTGTTTTCCGTTCGAGGTCGCGGCTTTGCGTTAGCGGCCGAAGCGGGTCAGCGGTTGGAGTATCCGCCGTCGATGGGCAGGGAGACGCCGGTGATCATTGAGGCGGCGTCACTGAGCAGGAAGACGATGGGTGCGGCGATTTCCTCGACGGTTGCCCATCGTCCCAGGGGCATCTGGTCGAGGAAGGGGCCCTCAATATCGGGCCTTCCCCAGTACCAGGCGGACATCGGGGTCATGACTACGGTGGGGTTCACGCTGTTGACGCGGATGTTGTGCTTGCCCAGTTCCAGCGCGGAAACACGCGTGATGTTATCCAGGGCGGCTTTGGAGGAACCGTAGGAGATGTGCCCGGGGAGGGCGACGAGGCTGGCCTGGCTGGAGACGTTGACGATGGCGCCCCCGTTGCCCTGTCGGATTATGGAAGGCACGGCGTACTTGATGACCAGGAGGGCGCCGCGGGCATTGATGCTGATGACCTTATCGAAGACGTCGATATCGGTGTCCTGCGGGGTAGCAATTTCGCCGCCGAAGCCGCCGCAGTTCACGACGCCCCACAGGTCCAGGCCTTCGATGGCGTCCCTGATGCCTTCCTCGTCGGTGAGGTCGAAGGCCAGGGGTTGGGCGCCTGTTTCGTCGCAGAGGTCGGCGACCGAGTCGAGCGTCCGTGCGCTGGCGATGACCTTTGCCCCGGCGGAGGTCAGCTGCCTGACCGTCGCGGCCCCGATGCCGCCGCTTGCTCCCGTGACGAGGATGGTGCGGCCGTTGAAGTCGATCGCTGCTGAACGTGCTTCGGGGCTGGTGCTGGTAGTTGACGGGTGGTTCACGAAGTTCTCCTTGTTGATACGGATCGGTCGGTGAGGTCTTGGACGGCGATGAGCGCGCCGGAGCATTGCAGGGCTGCGCGGGCCTGTCGGTAGGCGGCGGTGAAGCGTGCGTTCTGTCCCAGGTCTCCGAAGACTTCGGCCAGGTTCAGGAATGCGCCCGGTTCGGCCTGGTCGGCATGGACAGCCATCTGCAGCTGGTGAAGCCGCCGATCGGTGATTTCGATTGGCGCGCCCTTTTCATCGGCGGCTTCCAGGAACCGTGACCAGGCGGCGATGACGAGGACCGCACGGTCGATGGGCCCACCGAGTTGGAGCTGTTCACGGATGACGGGCAGAAGGAACTTGGGAATCCGTTCGGAGGCATCGACCATTTGGCGTGCGAGAGTGTCTTGGATGGCCGGGTTGGAGAAGCGCCGGAGCAGTTCTGTCCGGTAGGCGTCCAGATCAATGCCGGGTACGGGCTGCAGCGTTGGCGTCGCTTCCTCTGCCATGTAGCCGAGGATGAATTCGGCGAAGTGTGGATCGGAGCAGACCTCGTGGACGTACCGGTAGCCGGCGAGGTAGCCGAGGTAGCTCATGACCTGGTGGCTGGCGTTGAGCAGCCGAAGCTTCATCAGTTCGTAGGGTTCAACGTCGTTGACGATTTGCACGCCCACGTCTTGCAGGGGCGGGCGGCCGTTGGTGAAGGTGTCTTCCAGGACCCACTGTTCGAAAGGTTCGGCCACGACTGGCCACGCGTCCGTCAGTTGGTAGTTGGTGCAGACGGCTTCACGGTCGGCGTCCGTTGTTACAGGGGTGATGCGGTCGACCATGGAGTTTGGAAAGGCGACGTTCTCGCTGATCCAGTCGGCGAGGTTTGCGTCCTTGAGCCGGGCGAAGGACACCAGGGCTTTGCGGGCGGTCTCGCCGTTTCCCTGGATGTTGTCGCAGGACATGACGGTGAACGGGGGAGCGCCTTTCTCCCACCGCCGGGCCAGGGCTGCGGTGATGAGGCCGAACACCGAGCATGGGACGGCCTCGGGCTGCAGGTCGTGGACGACGTCCGGGGCCAGGGGCTCGAATTCCCCGGTGCTGTCATTGATGCTGTAGCCACCCTCTGTAACGGTCAGGGAGACGATGCGGGTGTCAGGATCAGCGAGTTTGGCTATGACCGCGCCGGGGTCATTGGGGGCAAACAGGTATTGGGTGATGGAACCGATGACGCGGGGGGTTTCGGTGCCGTCGGGGGCCCTCAGCACCAGGGTGTAGAGGCCGTCCTGGTGTGTGAGGGTGTCGCGCATCTGTGCGTCCGAGGGCAGGACGCCCACGCCGCAGATTCCCCAGTCCTGCGAGGCGCCGCGGTTCAGGAGCCTGTCGATGAACATGGCTTCGTGGGAGCGGTGGAATCCTCCGACTCCGAAATGGACGATGCCGGTCTTGACTGCCGAGCGGTCGTATGTAGGAACCGGCAGTCTGCGGGCAAGTCCTGGAAGGGCTGCCTCGTTCAGGGACGTCATGTCATTCTTTCCTTCAGTGGGGGTTGGGCGGTGCTGTTGCCCGTTTGGAGTGCGGGCAACAGCACCGGCCGTCCGGCTGCTAGCAGGAGGACTTGTAGACGTACTGCGCACCCTCGCCGCTGATGTTGTCGGCGGTGATCTGCTTGAACCCGGTCTGGATGTCCTTCTGCGTGGATTCGCCCTTGATCGCCTTGAGGGCCTGCTCCACGCCCTGGGTGCCGATGGAAGCCGGTTCCTGGGCGATCAGTGCCTGCACGACGCCGTCCTTGAGTTGCTGAACCTGTGCCGGTCCGGCGTCGAATCCAACGATCTTCACCTGGTCCTGCTTGCCGGCTTGGCGGATGCCGGTGGCTGTTCCCTCGGCGGCGAACGTGTTGGCAGCAAAGACGCCCACGATGTCGGGGTCTTTGGCCAAGGCGGCGGAAACGAGCTTGGCTGCTTCGGCGGGGTCGTTGTGGCTGTACTGCACGCCCAGGTACTGGAATGCCGGGTCAGCTTTCGCGCCCTCCTCGAAACCTGCGACTCGGGCATCGGCTGTCGAGACTCCGGGATCGGTGGAGATCACGAGTACTTTGCCGCCGTTGGGGTTGAGGTTCTTGATTGCCTTGAAGGCTTCCAGGCCCCCGCCTTTGTTGTCCGAAGCGATTGAGGACGCGGCGAAGGACGGGTCCTGTACCGTCGTGTCAACCAGCACGACCTTGATCCCGGCCGCGGCAGCTGCCTTCAGTGGCGCCTGCATTGCCGCCACGTCCGTGGGTGCGATGAGAATGGCGTCCGGCTTCGAGGCCACAACGGAATCAACGATGGGCTTTTGCAGCGTAGGGTCGAATTTGGCCGGCCCCTGGGTGTTGATGGTTGCCCCCGCCGACTTGGCAGCAGCATCGATGCCGCACTGCATGCTGACGTAGAACTCATCGCCGGCGACACCCTGGATGAACGCCAGCTTGGGCTGCGCCGAACCGGAAGTCCCCGTGGAGGCGTTGCCGCCGGCGCAGGCCGAAAGGGACGATACGGCGAGCACGCCCGCGGCAAGCAGGGTGATCTTAGGGGTCAACTTCATTGTCTAGCTCCTCTAGTTGCTTTGATCTGTTGGGGGTGTAGGTGAATCCGTCGGACCGGTACGTCAGTTGGACCGGCGCCCGAAAAGCCTCGTCCTGCCGTCATCCTTGGCTGAATGGCCGCGTGCCGCGGCGGCCCGGCGTCGCTGGTCGACGTAGACGGCGGCGACGAGGACTGCGCCTACGGCGACCTGCTGCCAGAACGGCTGGACGCCGACGATCACGAAGCCGTTTTGCAGGACTGCGGGGATGAAGAGTCCGACGACGGTGCCGAAGATGGTGCCGACGCCGCCGAAAAGTGAGGTTCCGCCGATCACGACGGCGGCGATCACGTTCAGGTTGGTTGCGGATTGGCCGGCGATGGCCGTAGTGCCGTACTGGGCCAGTGAGAGGATTCCCGCCACGCCGGCCAGGGCCCCGGAGAGTGCATAGATGGAAATCAGTTGGCGGTCCACTTTCACGCCCACCCGGCGGGCCGACTCTTCGTTGGAGCCGATGGCGAACGTGTAGAGGCCGAACCGGGTCCTGTGCAGCACGATTCCGAAGATCACGATGAGCACCATCGCGATGAGGGAAATGGTCGGCAGCGTGGTCCCGGGGACGTTGCCGTAGCCGATGGTGTCCTGCAGAACCGCGGGAACTTCCCGGATATCCACGCCTCCGGTGATGACCTGGGCGAGCCCGAGCGCTCCGCCGAGGGTGCCCAGCGTGACGATCAGGGGCGGCACCTTAGCCTTTGCGATGAGGACGCCGTTGAGAAGGCCCCATCCGAGTCCGCAGCTGACGGAAACGATGATGCCAACGAAGGCCGTTCCCCATCCTGTATCGCCCATGGACTGCATGACTTTGGCAGCTACGACGCCGGAGAAGACGAGGTTGGAACCGACTGACAGGTCGATGCCCGAGGTGACGATGACAAACGTCATGCCAATGCCCAGGACGCCGAGGATGGAGACATTCTGGATGATCTGGCGGACATTGCCCCAGGTCGGGAACACCTCCGGTGCCATGGCTGCGAAGATCAGGAAGATGACGAGCAGGACGAGCAGGATCTGGAATGACTGAACCTGCAGTACCTGCCGAAGGGAATGGGTGCGTGTGAGGGCGCTGGCGGTCCCTGCTGAACGGGGGGTGACTTCGGTGGTGGTCATGATTGTGCTCCATCAAGGGCGCCGGTCATGGCGCCGACTAGTTCTTCCACAGACGTTCTCTTTGCCTCGTAGGTGGCCACTCGGCGCCCCAAGCGGAGGACTTGGACCCGATCGGCGACGTCGATGACGTGTGGCATGGAGTGGCTGATGAAGACGACGCCCACACCCTTGTCGCGGACACGGCGGATGGTGTCGAGCACGTTCCTGGTTTGCACGACGCCCAGGGCGGCCGTCGGTTCGTCCAGGAAAATGACGCCTTTGGCCCAGGCTACGGCGCGTGCAATGGCAATGGCCTGCTTCTGGCCGCCTGACATGCTGCCGACCGGGTCCGAGAGGCTGCGCACCGTGGCGCCCAGTTCGTCAAACGCCTCCCGGGACTTCAGCCGCATGGCCTTGTTGTCCATGAACCCGAGCCGGCCCTGAAGGCCAGGCTTGGGGATCTCGCGGCCGAGGAACATGTTCTGGGCCGCGTTCAAGTGTGGTGCCAGGGCAAGGTCCTGATAGACGGTTTCGATGCCCAGGCTGTTGGCGTGACTGGGGGATGTGAGTTCGACTTCGCCGCCGGCAAAGAGGATCTGGCCTGAGTCTAGGGCGAGATTGCCCGAAAGTGCCTTCACCAACGTCGATTTTCCAGCGC
Organism: Arthrobacter sp. Leaf337; assembly: GCF_001423745.1. GTDB lineage: Bacteria > Actinomycetota > Actinomycetes > Actinomycetales > Micrococcaceae > Arthrobacter. Next base: position 22,326 of record NZ_LMPC01000028.1, on the reverse strand, counting down.
CGTTGTCGCCGATCAGGGCAACGACCTCACCGGCGTTGACGTCAAAGTCGGCCCCGTCGAGGGCCCGGACGTTGCCGAAACTGCGGGTCAGGCCGCGTGCTTCAAGAACCGGAATGGTAGTCATGATCTGGTACCTGTCAGATGGTGGTCGGTCGTCTCAGTCCCGGCCAGCTGGCCGGAGACACTTCTTTGTGCTGTCACTCTTGCCTTCCTCTTTTCACACTCATGCGCTGGGTTGCGGCCGGTGGATGCCGGTCAGGTTGATGATCAGGTCGGCCCGCTCCAGGGTGCTTTCGACAATGTCGGCATTGCGTTGGTCGCTGCCCAGCGCCCACGCCTCCGCCTCCGCGGCAGGCTTCCCGAAGGCTTCGTGGCGCCGTATGAGTCGCCGCTGCCGCTCGTCGTTTCCTGTGTCCAGGTACCAGACCTGGTCTATGACTTCCCTGCCCTCCCGCCAGCCCTCGGCATCCAGCAGAAGGTAGTTTCCTTCGGTGATGACCAGAGGAACGTCACAGCCCACCGGGACGGCGCAGCCAATGGATTCCTCGAGGCTGCGGTCGAATGCCGGGGCATAAACCACCGGCTCTCGGTTGGACTTCAGCCGCCGAAGCAAATGGGCGTAACCCCAGGAATCAAAGGTGTCCGGTGCGCCCTTGCGGCCACGTGAACCATGGCGGGCGAGGACCCCGTTGGCCAAATGGAACGCGTCCATGCCCACCAGTGCTGCCTGGTCACCCAGTGCCTTGACGATGGCCAGTGCCGCCGTGGATTTGCCTGCCCCGGGCGCCCCGGTAATTCCCAGCACGAAGCGGTTTCCTCCGGCAGCCAGGGACCGGGCGCGCTCCACCAGCTCCTCCAGCGTGCAGTTCAGTCGTTCTCCCCTTTGGTGCGGGGCATGCGTCTGATCTTCAGCGGTAGTCATCACTGTCTCCTCCGATGGTCATGCCACGGTGAAGAAGCTGTGCTGCTACACCATTGAAGCGCTGTCTCAATCAACTGGAAAGTCTGGAATCTGCGCTCCGTCCTGCTTGGCGGAGGGCTCGTTGTGACCTGCCTGACAGCAATCTAGATTCCTCATGTCATCGATGTCAAGAAAAAAGTGAAAACCTATGTCATCGATGACATAGGTTGCTTGAAGTTCCTTCAGCCATGGGGCAGGATGGAGGCGCAGGCGGTTGTCACCGGTGACATGATCGGGGTGCTCGCGAAGATGTTTCCCGCGTCATGGCAGTAGGGTGACGCGGCGGTTCGAAGCGGACGATGAAGGAGCCGAACAGTGACTACCATGCAGGACGTGGCCACGCGCGCCGGTGTGAGCGCCAAAACGGTTTCCAGGGTTTTCAACGACGACCCACATGTCACCGAAGACACCCGCGAACGCGTGCAGTCGGCCATGCGGGAACTCAGGTACGTGCCGAACATGCTGGCGCGGACCTTCCGCGAAGGCAAGTCAGCCGTCATAGGCATCGCAGTTCCCGACGTCGCGGATCCCTTCTTCGCGGCCGTCACGAAGGAAATCGAACTGGCTGCACGTGAACAGGACATGGCAATAGTTGTGACCAGCCTCGGGGATGATCCATCCCTGGAGCGGAGCATCATCGAAACAACTGTCCGCCACCAGATCGGCGGCCTCATTATCGCCCCGATCTCCGCAGATCAGTCCTACCTCGCGCGTTGGCAGGACAGCTTCCCCATCGTTTTCATTGACCGGACGCCTTCGAAGTTCAACGCCGACTACTTCGTGGAGGACGACTTCGGGGGAGCCTGCGAAGCCACCCAGCACCTCATCTCACACGGGCACACGCGGATCGCCATCGTCGGAGATTCCACCGAGGTGCCCACCACAAAGCTTCGCCTGGAGGGATACCTGGCTGCCCTTGACGGCGCAGGCCTGAAGGTCGACAAGGACCTGGTCATGCTCGGTTCCCACGATGCGGACTGTGCCGCTTCGGCCTGCAAAACGTTGCTCGCCTTGCCCGAGCCCCCAACCGCAATCTTCTCGTCCAACGCCCGCTTTTCGATCGGCGTTTTTCCAGCCCTTCAGACAATGAACCGAACCGATATTGCCCTCATCAGTTATGGCGACTTCACGATGGCGGATGTTCTCCGCCCTTCAGTGACCGTCATCGACCAGGACCCCCGCCATGTTGGACGCGTAGCGGCCGAACGCATCCTTGCCCGGGTTTCCGCCCCTACCAAGAGGTTCCGACGCAAAAACGTTCTTCCCGTCAAACTGATCGAACGGCAGTCGTGCCAGTCCAGCCCGGCGCTGACTTCCCCTGAGCCAAGCCTTATGTCGCTTGGCTAACTGGGCCGTCTCGCTGCCCTGACCGGCCCGTCCGCAAACCCGACGGCTGGGCCGCCAAGGTGGCGGCAATCGCGTTTTGTTGGGCCCGGGAGGTGGGTTGCATGATCCGCTGGCCGATACGACCCTTCCATCAAGCGGCTTGATCCAGCACAGAGAGGTGACCCTTGCTCATCCATCCCCACTCAACGACCGTCACCAGCCATCGCGAACTGGCGCGCCTGATTGACTTCGCCAAGCCGTCAGCCGTTCCTGGCGGCTTCGGATTCCTTGACCGCTTCGGAGCCGTGGAAAAGAACCGATCACCCGCTTGCTTTGTCACTGCCCGAATGACCTACTGCTTCAGCATTGCCTCCCTGCTCGGCATGCCGGACGTCGAACGCTACGCGACCCACGGTGTTGCCAGCCTTTTCGGCACATTCCGGGACGAAGCCTTTGGCGGCTATGTGAACTCCCTTGACGGGACACCGGCCGCGCAACGGAAGCGAGCATATGACACATGCTTTGTCGCACTGGCTGCATCCAGCGCCGCCACCGCCGGCATTCTAGGCGGCGAGTCACTGCTGGAGCACGTCTCCGACGTGCTCCAGGCCCGCTTCTGGTCGAGTGAAGCCGGGGCCCTCTTCGAATCCTGGGACCGGGAGTTCGCCGAACCGGAACCCTACTGGGGCGCCAACGCCAACATGCACGGCCTTGAAGCACTGCTCGCACTCTACGGGTACACCCGAAACACCGAGTGGCGGGAACTCGGGCTGCGCATCGCCGAGACTTTCATCAACACCCGGGCACGGTCTGTGAAGTGGTGGCTTAACGAACACTACGGACCGGACTGGGCACCGATGCCCGAGTTCAACGCAGACAATCCCCGCCACGAATTCCACCCCTACGGAATGACGCCCGGTCACCTGTTTGAATGGAGCCGCCTCCTGCTGCAACTGGAGTCAACATTCGAGCAGCCGCCGGCCTGGCTGCGCGAAGCAGCCGCAAGTCTCTACGAAACAGCCGTGACGCACGGCTGGGCTGCAGACAGCAAAGCGGGCTTCGTGTACACGGTGGACTGGAATGGCCGGCCCGTCATTCGTGACCGGCCGCACTGGGTAACAGCGGAAGCGATCTGCGCGGCAGCGACCTGGACACGGCTGACGGGCGCCCCACGCTACGCAAACCACCTGCAGCAATGGGCCAACTTCGCCCAAATGCATTTCATCGACACCGAACACGGCAGCTGGCACCCCCTTCTCGACCCCAACAACCGCCCAAGCTACACAATGTGGTCCGGGAAGCCAGACATCTACCACGCGCTTCAAGCGGTTCTCCTACCGCAGCTGCCAGTCGCTGAGAGCACAGCGCGAGCGATCATGACCGCTGGAAACGGCAGCTGACGGAGTTTCAGCTGGTTGCCGTATCAGTGAGGTTCCTCATGAAAGACCGACAATTCGCGCCGAAAGTGGTGGCTCCGGCCACCGGGGTTTACGTTATCGGCCGCGACCCAGCCTGCTCTTACCCCCTGGCCGGCGCCCCGCGATCAGCACGATTGCCCCGACCAGACACATGACGCGGTCCTTCCGTCAACCTATCGCGCGCCGGTGTGTCAGGTTGGGGTGTGCTCCAAACCCGACGAATAGCCGCTATGCCGGATCCGAGTAGTCGCAATCGAGCATGCACGCTTGCCAGTACGCAAAGTGCCAAAAGGGGAACATCGCTTTTCCGCATTGCGGCACGTCATACTCATGGTTTTTTTCGAACCCGGGCGCGACCAGTAGTGCGGCAATGCCCTTCGACGGGATCAGGGTGGCTGCATCCGCGGGTGAATCAGCGGGGGAGCGTTTCGGTGGTTGAGGGGTAGGACGTTTGCGCTCCGTGGCCTGTCACGGAGTGCGCGGCGACGCGTACTGCCCGTTGGCAGGCTATTTGTAGGTTGTCGCCTGCAGCGAGGGATGCGGCCAGCGCGCCAACGAATGCATCTCCCGCTCCGGTGGTGTCGATGGCTTCAACTTTGGGTGAGTTGATGTGGATAGCGTATTCAGTTGTGGCCAGTGCTGCCCCTGCGGATCCCAAAGTGACGACCACTGATGTGATGCCGCTTTCGACTAGGGCGGTTGCGAGCTTTTGCCCGTACTCTGCTTCTGTCGTGGCAGGGGTGATGACCCGATTTTGGGTTTCCAGGAGTATTTGCGCTGCTTCGTGTTCGTTGACGACCAAGGGGTCGGATCGCCGCAGGACTTCCGATGAGAGATTCAGCACCGGCGCCAGATTGAGGATCTGCCGGACACCGAGCGGCTCGAGGATCCGTGATGCAGTTTCGATGGTTTCGACAGGAATTTCTCCCTGTACGACTGCCACCGCGCAGGTAGCGAGGGCTTCGTCGGCGGCGGCGATGTGTTGGGGGGTTAGGGTGGCGTTGGCTCCGGGAACGACGATGATGTTGTTTTCCCCGCCCGGATCAACTGCAACGATAGCCAGGCCTGTTGGCCCGGGATTTGTGGTTACGTAGGTGAGGTCAACGCCAGCTTCTCGAAGAAGGCGGGTCGCTACGTCTGCGTAGGGGTCCGTGCCGATTGCCCCGATCATGATGGTTTCTGCGCCTTGGCGAGCTGAAGCCAGTGCTTGGTTGCCGCCTTTTCCGCCTGGTGAGAGCTCCCCTCCGCTGCCCAGGACAGTTTCTCCAGGTAGCGGGTGGCGTTCTACGTTGACCGAAAGATCGGCGTTGATGGATCCGATTACTGCCACGCGTGTGCTCACTACTGTCCTCCGGTAAGACGGCTGCTGCCCGTGCAATGCCCTGCACTGAGAATGCTGCGTATGAGTTGTTGATTCAAACGGGGTGTTGCTTAGTCTGGCATTCACATCCGGCTCTCCAGGATGTGAAAGCGCCGCAGACGACTGCTACGAATCGATCATGACGGCGGCTGTCAGCCAACTAACCATGCGATACATCGGACCGTTGGTTACATCAGTGGCTAGAAGCACTGGCGCCGCGCCGGAGGCGCGCTCCTGCGCGGGTAAAACTGTCTCATCTGGACGAGTCGTGTGGCAAGTCTCCGAAGTCGGCGGATGGGACTGTTGTGGGGGCGAAGGCTAGCTGGGCATTGGCTCGCAGTGACTCGATGGCGTCGGCAGGTGAAGGCTTGCCGTACACAGCCGAACCTGCCACAAAAACATTGGCGCCGGCCTCGGCGGCGCGGATGATGGTCTCTTCGGTGATGCCGCCATCAACTTGGATGGCTACGTTCACCCCCGAGCCATCGATCGCGCGACGGGCCCGTCGGATTTTGGGAAGTATGACGTCCAAGAATGCCTGGCCGCCAAAGCCCGGCTCCACCGTCATGATCAACAGCATGTCCAGTTCCGGCAGCATGTCCAAGTACGGCTCCACGGGCGTTACCGGACGCAGAGCCATGCCTGCTTTTGATCCTCGCGCGCGAAGTTCCCTGGCGAGTTTGATGGGGGCGTCGGACGCCTCAACATGAAAGGTCACCGAGTCCAGGCCAGCGTCGGCGAACTGGGGCGCCCAGTGATCGGCATTGCGGATCATCAGGTGGGCATCCAGCGGCGCGGGGCTGACTTTCTGGATACGGGTCACGACCGGCAAGCCAATGGTCAGGTTCGGCACGAAGTGGTTGTCCATCACATCCACGTGCACCGCATCGGCGTTGCTGATACGGGCAAGTTCGGCTTCGAGGTTGACGAAGTCGGCAGAGAGGATACTGGGGTTGATGCAGCACTTCAGGGGTGAAACGGGCATGGTTCTCTACCTTTCCGTAGGTAGCCAGGCCCCGTGGGCGGAGGCTAAGGCCCCCACCCACGGGCCACTTGTGGGTTAGGAGGCTTTCCGTGCTGAGGCGAGGGCACCTTCGACGTCCGAGAGCAGTTCCTTCCAGCTGGCCACGAACTTGTCCAGGCCTTCGGATTCGAGGATTGCTACGACGTCGTTGTAGGCGATGCCGAGTTTTTCGAGTGCGTCGAGGGTGTTGTTTGCTTCCGCGTAGGTGCCGGTGACGGTGTCCCCGGTGATGACGCCGTGGTCGAAGACGGCGTCGAGGGTCTTCTCGGGCATGGTGTTCACCACGCCCGGTGCGACGAGTTCGGTGACGTAGAGGGTGTCAGGGTAGGCCGGGTCCTTCACGCCGGTGGAGGCCCACAGCGGGCGCTGGGGCAGTGCGCCGGCCTCGGCCAGCAGTGCCCAGCGTTCGGTGGAGAAGAGCTCTTCGTAGACCTGGTAGGCAAGGCGGGCGTTGGCCAGGCCGGCCTTGCCCTTGAGCGCCTTGGCTTCGTCGGTGCCGATAGCGTCGAGGCGCTTGTCGATTTCGGCATCGACCCGGGAGACGAAGAACGATGCCACGGAGTGGATCTTGGAGAGGTCGTGGCCGTTGCCCTTGGCCTGCTCCAGGCCGGACTGGAAGGCGTTGATCACGGCGCGGTAGCGCTCCAGGGAAAAGATCAGGGTCACATTGACGCTGATGCCCTCGGCCAGGGTGGCCGTGATGGCTTCGAGGCCTTCGAGGGTTGCCGGGATCTTGATCAGGACGTTGTCCTTGGCGACCTTCTTGTACAGGTGCTTCGCTTCGGCGATGGTGCCGGCGGTGTCCCAGGCGAGGCGGGGATCAACCTCGATGGACACCCGGCCGTCAACACCCTTGGTTGCTGCTGCTACCGGCGCGAACAGGTCGCAGGCGTCGGCGACGTCGGTGGTGGTGATTTCGAAGATCGTGTCTTCAACCGAGGCGCCGGCGGCAGCCTGGGCGGCGATGGTGGCGTCGTAGTCGGTGCCTGCGGTGATGGCGGCGTGGAAGATGGACGGGTTGGTGGTCACACCGACGACGTTCTTTTCCTCGATCAGTTTCGCGAGCGTGCCCGTGTCCAGGCGTCCGCGGGAGAGGTCATCGAGCCAGATGGAGACTCCGGCGTCGGAGAGCTGCTGGGTGGGAGTAGTCATGATTTTTATCTCCTGAAAATTTGGTGGTTAGGCCTTCAGGCCTGCGAGGGAGTCCTTGGCGGCGGCGGCGACTGCTTCTGCGGTGATGCCGAACTCCTGGAAGAGGCGCTTGTAGTCAGCGGAGGCGCCGAAGTGCTCGAGGCTGATGGTGCGGCCGGCGTCGCCGACGAATTCGCGCCAGCCCAAAGCCAGGCCGGCTTCGACGGAGACGCGTGCCTTCACAGCCGGCGGCAGGACGGCGTCGCGGTAGGCGGCGTCCTGCTTGTTGAACCACTCCACGCACGGCATCGACACCACACGGGTGGGGATGCCTTCGGCCTGGAGCGCTTCGCGGGCATTCACGGCCAGCTGGACCTCGGAACCGGTGCCGATCAGGATGACCTGGGCGTCGGCGGTCTTGCCGTCCTTGGAGGCCTCGGCCAGGACGTAGCCGCCCTTCGCCACACCTGCGGTCGAACCGAAGGTGTCGCCCTCGGCGTCGCCCTCGCCGCGGGCGTAGGTGGGGATGTTCTGGCGGGTCAGCACGATTCCGGCCGGGTTCTCGTGGTTTTCCAGCATGACCTTCCAGGCAGCGGCGACCTCGTTCGCGTCACCGGGGCGGACAACGTCCAGGCCCGGAATGGCACGCAGGGAGGCCAGCTGCTCCACCGGCTGGTGGGTGGGGCCGTCTTCGCCGAGGCCGATGGAGTCGTGCGTCCAGACGTACAGGGACGGGACACCCATCAGTGCGCCAAGGCGGATGGCCGGGCGCTGGTAATCGGAGAAGATCAGGAACGTGCCGGAGAACGCCCGGGTCTTCCCGTGCAGGGCGATGCCGTTCACGATGGACGCCGCGGCGTGTTCACGGATGCCGAAGTGCAGCACGCGGCCGTACGGGTTGCCCTTCCAAGCACCGGTGGACCGGGACGCGGGAATGAACGAGGGCGAACCCTCGATGGTGGTGTTGTTGGACTCGGCGAGGTCGGCCGAACCGCCCCACAGTTCCGGCATGACCGGGCCGATCGCGTTCAGGACTTTGCCGGACGCGGCACGGGTGGAAACATCCTTGCCTGCTTCGAACACCGGCAGGGCGGAGTCGAGCTCGACGGGGAGCTTGCGGGCCTCGACACGCTCGAGCAGCGCGGCGGCTTCCGGGTTGGCGGCCTGCCATGCCTCGAAGGAGTCCTGCCATTCGCTGCGGGCAGCGGCACCGCGGTCAACGACGGCACGGGCGTGCGCCAGGACCTCCTCGTCGACCTCGAAGGTCTTCGCCGGGTCAAAGCCCAGGACGTCCTTCAGCGCCGATACTTCTTCGGCGCCCAGGGCCGAACCGTGGATCTTGCCGGTGTTCTGCTTCTTCGGCGCCGGGTAGCCGATGATGGTGCGCAGCGACACGATCGAGGGCTTGGTGGTCTCGGCCTTCGCCGCGACCAGGGCCGCGTACAGTTCCTGGACGTCTTCCTTGTATTCGCCGGTCTTGGTCCAGTCCACGCGCTGGACGTGCCAGCCGTAGGCCTCGTACCGCTTGAGGACATCCTCGGTGAACGCAACGTCGGTGTCATCTTCGATGGAGATGTGGTTCTCATCGTAAACAACCACAAGGTTGCCGAGTTCCTGGTGGCCGGCCAGCGACGAAGCTTCGGACGTCACGCCTTCCTGGAGGTCGCCGTCGGAGGCAATGACCCAGATGGTGTGGTCGAACGGGGACTCGCCCGCGGGAGCGTCGGCGTCGAACAGGCCGCGCATCCGGCGCTGGGAGTAAGCGAAGCCGACCGAGGACGCCAGGCCCTGGCCCAGCGGGCCGGTCGTGATCTCAACACCTGCGGTGTGCTTGTACTCCGGGTGCCCCGGAGTCAGCGAACCCCACGTCCTCAACGCCTGGAGGTCCTCCAGCTCCAGGCCGTACCCGGAAAGGAACAGCTGGATATACAGCGTCAGGGAGGTGTGCCCCGGGGACAGGACGAACCGGTCACGGCCCAGCCACTCCGGATCCCGCGGATCGTGCCGCATCAGTTTCTGGAAGAGAAGATACGCGGCCGGAGCCAGGCTCATCGCCGTTCCCGGGTGGCCGTTCCCCACCTTTTCAACGGCATCTGCAGCCAACACACGGACAGTGTCCACCGCGCGCTCATCCTGGCTGCTCCAAGAAAGGTCGGTGCAGCCTACGGTGGATTTCGCGATCTCTAAGTTGTTCAGCTGGGACAAGATGAATCCTTTCTAAAAGCGCTCATACAGCGCGAAGTTGTTTCATGTGCATTGGGTGAGATGTCTCAGGACGAGACGCCACAGCGGCGAATGATGTTGGCAGAATCCATCGCTTCCCGTCATGGACGACGACTTCAGCGCCATTCTGTAGGGTCGCGCCCTATGAGCGCATCAGCGCCAAGCAAGTCAGCCACTGGCTTGGTTTGCGCCTTCTCCACCGCCGCAATGCGGGTCGTTTCCCTGTGCAACCAGCAATGTTTGACAGTGAGATGTCTCACAGCTATGTTTTATTTATAACACGGTTCAGCACCAAGATCACATGCTTCTAACACGCTGAACATCTCGGTTCGCTCGACACGTCAGTAACGGGTGACTCAACAACGGCACCGAATCAGAGCAGAGGCGGTGCGTTCTTATGGAACAGGAGCGTCAAAGCAGATGCGAGCAATAGTCTTCGAAGGCCCGGGACAACTTGGGCTCCGAGAAGTTCCGGACCCAGTGCCCGGACCCAAGGAAGTAGTTATCGAAGTTGCCGCCGTGGGTATTTGCGGTACGGACACTCATGTCCTGGACGGAGAGTTTGAAGGGACGGTCTTTCCACTCATTCCAGGGCATGAAGCGTCCGGTATTGTCACCGCAGTCGGCGAAGCTGTCACCAGTCTCGAAATCGGAGACCATGTTGCGGTGAACCCGAGCACAACCTGCGGTGAGTGTGAATACTGCCTCACAGGGCGCGGGAACCTGTGCCGGAACTGGAATGGGCTCGGGGTAGTCGCCAGCGACGGTGCGGCATCCCAGTACCTCAAGGCTCCAGTGAGTAACGTTTTCAAGCTCAAGCCCGAGACGGATCTGTACCAGGCAGCCTTGATCGAGCCGCTCGCTTGTGCAATTCGTGGCTATGACATCCTGCCGCGCAAAATGGGTGAGCACTACCTCGTATACGGTGCAGGCACCATGGGACTGCTGATGGCACAGCTTGCCCCAAGGGCCGGGGCCGCAAGCGTAACTATTGTCGACCTGAACGAAAGCCGCCTCCAGGCAGCCCGCGAAGTGGGCATCGAGAACGTTCTCTCGAGCGCTGATGACGCCGACCGGGACCAGTGGGACGTGGTGATTGACTGCACCGGAGTTATTCGCGCCATTGAAGACGGCCTGCCGCGTGTGAAAGCAGGAGGAACTTTCCAGCATTTCGGGGTCGCTCCAGTAGAAGCGAAAGCGGGATACTCACCTTTCCGTGTGTATCGGGACGAGATCAACATTGTGGGAACGATGGCGGTGTTGAACACGTTCGGCCGTGCTGTTGAGATGTTCGAAGCTGGAGCCATCAAGAGCGCCCCCATGATCAGCCACTCGTTCACTCTGGATGATTACGACGAGGCTCTGGAAAAGTTCCGCAAGGGCACCGGGCGCAAGTTGCAGATCCGGCCCAATGACGTAACGTCCCAAATTCTCCAATGAGTATGACTAGTACCCTCCCCCTGACGCCGACAAAGCAAAGACTCCACGTATGAGCACACGTAACTCCCTAACCCAGAAGCCCGTCCGACTCGTCGTCGGCGCAGCAGCATTGATCCTTTTGGTCCTGATGTTCGCCAGCACCAAAATCGTTACGGGCTCAGATGCCTCGGGCGCAGCATCTGGCACCTTCAGCCCCCAGTCATTTGCACAAGAAAAATTCGAATCTGAAATTGCCCCGGAAATTTCTGATAGGGCCGAGGACCTGGCTGTCGTGAGCAACGCCCTAAAAGCGGATCCAGCAGGCGCGGCTGAGCAGTACGGGGTGGTGACGGGGTCATCCCCGGCGGTCTACTCAGTGAATCTGACGGGTATCGCGGGCCAGATGGATGCCAACGGACTCCTTCCTGTCCAGGTTGAAGGGGTCCCGGCGGATATCAAGGTCCTCGTCCAAATGGGCCCGGCGATCAACGGAACAGCCATCCGGGACGCCACCGGAAAGGTCGACTTTGCGCAGTTCAAGAACCAGATTGAATACCAGAATGTTGGCGCTGAGCTGAATAACCAAGTCAAGAAAGTCGTCCTGGACAGCGTGGACAAGTCTAATCTCGAGGGAAAGACCGTCTCGGTAACCGGCGCATTTCAGCCGATCAATCCGGCCGCCTATATCATCACCCCGGTCAAGTTCGAGGTGACCGGGTGAACGCCGGCGTTATCCTCCGGGCCGTAAATGTCGAAAAGCGCTACGGCGGAACGCATGCCCTGAAGGGTGTGGACTTTGAAGTTGCAGAGGGGAAGGTTACTGCCCTCTTCGGCGAAAATGGTGCCGGGAAATCCACCTTGATGAAAATCCTCTCCGGCATCGAAGCTCCAACGTCAGGCCACCTTGAACTGCGCGGAAAACCCGTTCGATTTGCCAACACGGTGGAAGCCCGCGATCAAGGCATATCGATCATTCATCAAGAGCTAAGCCTGTGCCCTAACTTGAGCGTGCGAGACAACATCTACATGGGCCGGGAGATCACCGGCCCTGCCGGAGGCGTCGATTACGCGGCGGAAAGAAAAAACGTCCAGGAACTCATGGCCCGGCTCGAGGAGCCGATTGACCCGGACACTCTCGTGGCAGATCTTCGGCTCGGACAACAACAAATCGTAGAAATCGCCCGGGCACTTTCTGTCAACGCGCGGATCCTTATCATGGACGAGCCCACCTCGGCGCTGAGCGCCAGTGAGGTTGAAGTCCTTTTCAAGGTCATGCGCGATCTCACCGCTACAGGTGTGTCGATCGTATACATCTCACATCATCTTGAAGAAGCGATCGAAATTTCGGACTTCGCCACAGTCCTTCGAGACGGGACAATTGTCGCCCACGAAGAGACCCACAATGTGGACCTGGACTGGATCGTTGGCAACATGGTGGGGCGAAACTTTGACCTCGGACAACCGCCTGCGAGCATCGCATTCTCTGATGTTGCTCTGGAAATCAATGAGATTCAGGTAGCTGATCCATCCAACCCAGGCCGTCTCTCCGTCGATGGCGTCTCCCTGACTGTGCATTCAGGGGAGATTGTTTGTATCTACGGCCTTATGGGAGCCGGACGAACCGAAATGCTTGAAGCTGCTGCGGGACGAGTGCCGCTCCTTCGAGGACAGGTAAAGGTCCAAGGCAAAGACCTGAACGGCCTTTCCATCGCAGAGCGAATTCAGCAGGGGTTGAGCCTGGTACCGGAGGACCGGCAGCGGGACGGCTTGGTCCAGACCATGTCGGTGGGCCGGAATCTTTCCCTTGCCAGCCTTGGCTCCTTTATCAAGCGCGGGCTGCTCTCCGGGACGGCAGAGGACACTCTGGTTTCGCAAGGAATACGGGATGTGCGAGTCAAAACGGCAGGACCCGGGGCGGCCATCGGTTCCCTCAGCGGCGGCAACCAACAAAAGGTCGTCATCGCGAAAATGCTTGCTACCAATCCCAAAGTGATCCTCTTGGACGAGCCAAGTCGCGGCATTGACGTCGGAGCTAAGGCAGAAGTATTCGGTCTGCTGTCGGAATTGGCGGAGAAAGGCCTGGCAGTCCTCTACTCCACATCTGAAGTAGGGGAATGCCTAAGCATCGCCCATCGGGTGATTGTCATGAGCAAAGGCAGAATCTCAGCCGAGTTCGACGCAGCAACTACAACCAAAGAGCAAATTATGGCGGCGTCTGGTGAATCCGCCACAGCATCAAACATGAACGGACACTAGACATGAGTTCTGCACGCACGCTGCCAGGAGCACGCCCAGGATGGCTCTCCGGTGGCCTTGACATCCCCCGGCTCCTCCTTGAAGGGCGCGCCTTCATCGCCCTGATCGTCATCACAGTGATCTTTTCCCTGCTGTCGCCAAACTACCTAAGCGTCAACAACCTCCTGACCATGTCCGCACACGTTGCGGTCTTCGCGATTCTCGCCGTCGGCATGCTCATGGTTATCCTCAACGGCGGAATCGACCTTTCGGTAGGTTCCACTGTAGGACTTGCTGGGGTTGTTGCAGGTTTCCTCATGCAGGGGGTGCCGATTCCGGCACTGGGTGTCACCCTTTACCCGCCCGTATGGGTTGCTGTGCTAGTCGCAGTCGGGGTCGGCGCCTTCGTCGGCTGGATCAACGGAACCCTCGTATCACGGTTTGGGGTTGCGCCCTTTGTGGCGACGCTGGGAACACTGTATGTGGTCCGGGGCGCTGCGCTGCTGATCACTGGCGGACTCACATACTCCAACCTCCGCGGCAACCCCGAGCTTGGTAACACCGGCTTCGACTGGGTCGGATTCAACCGCATATTCGGCATTCCAACGGGTGTGCTCGTGATGGTAGTCATAGCCCTAATCGGGAGCCTGGTACTGACCCGCACTGCCTTCGGAAGGTGGCTCTACGCCTCCGGCGGAAACGAACGTGCGGCAGAGCTGTCCGGCATTCCCGTGAAAAAGGTCAAGGTAAGCATCTACGTGATCTCCGGTGTATGCGCAGCGATTGCCGGTGTCATCATCGCCTCAGAACTTACATCGGCGAATCCCACAACAGGCAACTCCTTTGAATTGACCGCGATTGCAGCTGTCGTCATTGGTGGTGCTGCGCTTTCCGGTGGCCGAGGCAACATTCGTGGAGTCCTCCTGGGTGCGTTCGTTATTGGTTTCCTCTCCGACGGCCTGGTGATCATCGGCGTGTCCGAATACTGGCAGATGGTTTTCAAGGGCGCTGTAATCGTGGTCGCCGTCATGCTTAACCGCCTCGAGTACCGGTCCAAAAAGGTCAAAGAGGTTAAAACCGTAGCGGCGCCGGCGCCCCCGGAGAAGATGCTCCAGGGGACCCCGAATCAGCCGGTGTCCTAAGACTATCCCGCTAACAATCACACACCTTTAGAAGGAAGATCACATGAACCGCAAAGCTGCAGCCCTACTTACTGCATGCGCTACCTTGTTCGCTGTAACCAGCTGTGGAGCGTCAACAGGAACAGGAAGTACCTCGGAATCGGCAGGCGCGAGTAGCAGCAATCTCCTCACTGTAATCGTCAACAACCCCGCAAATCCTTACTGGGCTACGGAGGGCGACGCAGCAAAGACCGAGGGCGAGAAGCTGGGATACAAGGTTGACGTCACATCCCACAAGGGAGACACGAAGGCCGAAAGTGACCTCGTTGACGCAGCGATCACGAATAAATCCGCTGCCATCATCATCGATCCCGCGAACGCCGACGGTTCCATCGGAGCCGTCCAAAAGGCTGTCGCAGCTGACATTCCGGTGTTCCTCGTAAACGCGGAAATTAACGAACAGGGTCTGGCAAAAGCTCAGCTGGTCTCAAATAACGCTCAGGGAGCGGCCCTGGGCGCGCAGGAGTTCGTTAAGGCAATGGGTGGCAAGGGAAGCTACGTTGAACTGAAAGGCGCACCGTCTGATAACAACGCGGCAACCCGTTCCAACGGGTTCGCTACCGTCCTCTCCCAGTACCCAGACCTGAAGCTCCTGGATGCGCAGGTTGCCAACTGGGACCAGAAGGAAGGGCACGACAAGATGCAGTCCATGCTGCAGGCCCATCCCGACCTCCAGGGTGTCCTAGCCGGCAATGACCAGATGGCACTGGGCGCTATCGCCGCACTCAAGGAAGCAGGAAAGCTGGAGACAGTCACGGTGGGCGGTTTTGATGGCGCTCCTGACGCTGCGGAGGCCGTCAAAGCAGGGTCCCTGACCTACACAGTCCTCCAGCCGGTCGCCGAGTTCTCCAAAAAGGCAGTACAAATGGCCGATCAATTCATCAAGACGGGTAAGACCGACGCCGCGGAGGAGAAGCAGGCGTTTGACTGCACGCTGATCACCAAGGACAACGTGGCTAAGTACACGTCCGCATTCACCCTTTCAGAGTAGATATGGCCGTCGGGCCGGCAGCAGCTCAATAACTTGGTGCCGGCCCGACAGCTCAAACATTTACACCCTCCTGCTCAAGGACACTAGGAACTCATGGCTTATCTGTTCAACAATCCGCTCGACTTCGCCGAGCAGCTAACCGAGGGACTCACGGCGGCTTATCCCAAGTGGATCCGCCAGGTGCCTGGCGGCGTGGTTCGCAGCAACGGCACCGCCCCGGGAAACGTCGCTGTGGTAGCCGGCGGCGGGTCCGGTCACTATCCCGCCTTTGCAGGCCTTGTCGGGCCGGGGCTGGCTCATGGTGCAGCAATGGGAAACATCTTCGCCTCGCCCTCTGCTCAGCAGATCTATTCTGTGGCGAAGGCAGCCCATGCCGGCGGTGGAGTCCTCCTGACCTACGGCAACTACGCCGGGGACGTCCTCAACTTCACCCAGGCCCAAGACCGCCTGAACGCAGAAGGAATTCCTACCCGCATGGTGGCGGTGACTGACGACATCGCCAGCGCATCTGCAGCCGAAACGGCGAAAAGGCGAGGAATCGCCGGGGATCTCGCGGTCTTCAAAGTCGCCGGCGCCGCCGCCGATGCTGGACTGAACCTAGATGATGTCTTCCGCATAGCGACGCTCGCAAACAGCAACACCAGATCGCTTGGTGTTGCGTTTTCCGGATGCACCCTACCCGGTTCAACAACTCCCCTTTTCACTGTGCCAGCGGGAAGAATGGCAGTTGGCATGGGAATCCACGGTGAGCCGGGCATTAGCGAACAGAATCTTCCGACAGCCGACGAAGTTGCGGAGCTCTTGGTTCGCTCTCTGCTCTCCGAAGCGCCGGAGGAAATGAACGGGAACCGTGTGGGGCTCATACTCAATGGCCTCGGGGCCGTGAAGTCCGAAGAGCTTTTCGTCGTATACAGAAAAATCGCACAGCTTCTGGACTTCGCTGGACTGACTCCCGTGGAGCCCGAAATCGGCGAGCTCGTGACGAGCTTTGAAATGGCGGGTGTATCGCTGAGCCTCTTTTGGCTTGATTATGAACTCGAAAAATACTGGACGGCCCCGGCGAGCACTCCGGCCTTTCGCAGAGGCGCGGTCACTGATACCGGTCCTCGCTACGCCGCTGATGAACTAAATCAGGAAGTAAAGAAAGAGCTCCCGAGCGCTTCCTCGGCTTCCCGGCAGGCAGCAGGAACAGTTCAATCCCTCCTAGATGCAGCCCAGTCCGTGATTGACGACAATGTGGCCGACCTCGGTGCCCTGGACGCCATCGCAGGAGACGGAGACCACGGGATTGGCATGCAACGCGGCGTCAGGGCCGCAGCCGATGCAGGGCGAAAAGCCCTTGCTGATGGTGCCGGAGCAGGCACCTTGCTGACCCTTGCCGGTGACGCGTGGGCCGACCGAGCGGGTGGAACCTCAGGGGCCCTATGGGGAATGATTCTCAATTCAATTGGTGAATCTCTGGGCGATGAGGACGCGCCGACTGCCGCCCGTATATCCCTGGGTATCACCCAGGCGGGAAGACGGGTCATGGACTTCGGTAAAGCTGAGCTTGGAGACAAAACCCTTATTGATGTTCTGATTCCGTTCGGCCAAGCCTTCACTGAAGGGCTTGATTCCGGACGGTCCTTGGACGAAACGTGGCACGCAGCGGCAGATGCCGCTGACCACGCCGCTAAATCAACGGCATCACTAGTTCCCAAAATTGGTCGAGCACGCCCCCATGTAGAAAAAAGCATGGGAAGTCCTGACCCGGGTGCCGTTTCAATGGCCATGATCATCAGGGCGGTTGAGCACGCCCTGGATTCAAAAGGAGAAGGCAATGAATGAAAAGTTTCGAATCGTAATCGGCAGCGACGATGCGGGATACGCATACAAAGAGGCGTTGAAGGCGGACCTCGAAAAGGACGAGCGCGTCGAATCGGTTCAGGATGTGGGCGTCAACGAGAACGGCCAGACCGCTTACCCGACCATTGCTCTGGCAGCCGCCGAAATGATAGCTGCCGGAACCGCTGATCGTGCCCTGCTGGTTTGCGGCACTGGCCTTGGGGTAGCTATCGCCGCCAATAAGGTCGAGGGGATTCGTGCCGTCACGGCGCACGACAGCTATTCGGTCGAACGATCCGTTCTCAGTAACAATGCCCAGGTACTCACATTCGGACAGCGGGTCGTAGGGCTGGAACTTGCCCGGCGCCTGGCCCGTGAGTGGCTCACGTATCGGTTCGACGAGAACTCACCCTCGGCTGAAAAAGTACAACTGATGAGCGATTACGAGGCAGACCGCAATGCATGACTCTCGCCAGACAACGCGCACGGTGTTCACGTGAAAGGTGAACCGAAACCGGCCCTCCTTGGAGTCAGCCTAAAACTGTACTTCGGTCATAATGAAACACTCCAGTGGTGCAGGGAGGTAGCCGACATGGCCAAACGCCACCCTGCCCTACAGGAGGGCGACGTGAAGCTCTTTGTGCTCCCCAGCTTCCAGGCCCTGGTGCCGGCCAATCAAATTTTCGCCGATACACCCGTGCTTATCGGCGCGCAGAATCTCCACTGGCAGAACAAAGGTGCCTATACAGGCGAGGTAAGCGGCGCAGCTCTTCGGGAAACCGGCTGCCGTTATGTGGAAGTAGGGCACGCGGAACGGCGCCGTATTTTCGGTGAAGATGACACAGTTGTGGCCGCTAAAGCACATGCTGCCCTGCAGAACGGCCTAATCCCCGTGCTTTGCGTGGGGGAAATTGAAGAGGCGCCGGTTGAGGCGGCCGCGGCCGCCTGCATCGGGCAACTCCGCTCGGCCCTCTCACTGGAAACTGGAAAGTCAACCGGCGCGGTCGTTGTTGCGTACGAGCCCGTCTGGGCTATCGGCGCCTCCAATCCCGCGTCAGCTGAGCACATCACCGGCGTATGCGCGCTCATTCGCGAGTGGCTTAGCATTCAAAACCAGTTTGATGACTGGTCCGTCATCTACGGAGGAAGCGCAGGGCCAGGTCTAATGACGCAACTCGGACCGGGTGTGGACGGCTTGTTCCTGGGCCGGTTCGCACACGACGTCGATGCACTGTCAAGCATCATTGGAGAAGCAGCACGTCCCGCAAAAATTACGAGGACGGCGTAGAGGGGCCGTCCCGGGCATCGCCGGTACGTCTCCATAAGTTCAGGAGCTCGAATGGAATCTGAGGCAGACGCCAAGACATCACGTCTTTCCCGTCAGGGAGAAAGACAAAGAGCGATATCCGAGGCGGTAATGGCCGAAGGGGCAGTGCGCATCGATGAACTGGCCCAGCGTTTCGGAACAAGTCAAATGA
Organism: Arthrobacter sp. Leaf337; assembly: GCF_001423745.1. GTDB lineage: Bacteria > Actinomycetota > Actinomycetes > Actinomycetales > Micrococcaceae > Arthrobacter. The sequence continues at coordinate 3,755 of NZ_LMPC01000028.1, read as the reverse complement.
CTGTTCATCGCGACCTGGATGAACTCGAAGCTCGCGGTCTCCTCCGAAAATCGAGGGGAGTGGCCACTGCATTGTCATCCAGCCTCGTCGAATCCAGCGATGTTTTCCGTAGCGGACAACAGCGCGCGGAAAAACGGGCGTTAGCGCGCGCTGCCCTTGAGTTCATCGAACCGGGGCAGGCAATTTTCCTCGACGATTCCACTACGGTGCACGAGTTGGCCTACCACATCTCGTCACGGACGCCCTTGACGGTTATCACCAACGTGTTGACGCTAATGAACGAGCTCAAGGGCATCCGGGGCCTCTCCCTCGTAGCTCTGGGCGGCAGCTACTACAACTGGTGCAGTTCGTTCATGGGCGGCACGACCATCGAGGCAATCAACAAGTTGAGGGCGGACGTCTTCATCATGTCCACTGCAGCGATAACGGACGACACCTGCTTCTTTCAAAGCGAGGCAACAGTGGACATCAAGCGCGCGATGTTCAATGCTTCAGCCAAACGGATTCTCCTGGTTGACCACACTAAGTTCGAGAAACGCGCCCTCTACTCGCTTGCGCCCTTAACCGCATTCGACGTCGTAATCGTTGACTCCCAGACGGCATCTGAAGACATCCGCCGGCTGAAGTCTCAGAACGTCCGTGTGGTCGTCGCCGAGATCCATGCACGCTCTGGCGAATCTGATTATTCCAAAAACCGCTCTTCCTCTTCTTCAAAGGGCACCACCCATGACTCGACCCATCCGGCACCTTCGCCGATCAGCAGCCCACGTCAGCGGCGAGAACAGAACTCCGCATACGGGTAAGCACGGCTGTGCTGCCGCGTCGGCTGATTCGGTTCCTATTTCAGCAAGGAAAGTAGCTAAATTGCCTCAGACCCTTTTACCGAGCTCCCAAGCCACCATGCGAGCGAGCCTCCTGTTAAAACCGGGTACGGTCCACGTACAGGATGTTCCTGTCCCTGCATTGACGGAAAACCAAGTTCTGGTTCAGGTTTCTGCCGTAGGCGTCTGTGGGTCTGATACGCATTTCTTCAAGGATGGCCACATTGGCGACATGCGTGTGCACGAGCCGCTGATCCTAGGCCATGAAGCGGCGGGGACGATTGTCGCTGTAGGAGGAAACGTGCCCACACACCGGATTGGCGAGCGAGTTTCCATTGAACCGCAAAAGTCGTGCCGATCCTGCGAATACTGCAAAAGCGGTCGCTACAACCTCTGCCCGGACATCGAGTTCTTCGCAGCACCCCCTGTTCACGGTGCGTTTGCAGAATACGCAGCGATCGAATCTGATTACGCATACACCGTGCCCGACCACGTGAGTGACGAAGCCGCGGCGCTGATGGAGCCGCTTTCCGTTGCCATCGCCACCTGCCGCAAGGCGGCCGTTACCCCTGGCAGCACAGTCCTTATTGCCGGAGCCGGGCCCATAGGCATCCTGGTAGCGCAAGTTGCCAGGATATTCGGAGCCACAGAGATCACCGTCTCCGACCCTGCAGCCCACCGGCGCGAGTTCGTGCTCAAAGCGGGTGCAACCCAGGTCCTGGACCCCCAAAGCGATAATCCGTCCCAACGTGGTGCGCTTTTCGACGTTTTCGTGGACGCCTCCGGTGCCCCGCCGGCCATCAGTACCGGTCTTCAGGCGGTAAAGCCGGGTGGAAAAGCAATACTTGTGGGCATGGGCTCGGAAAAGGTGGAGCTGCCAGTTTCCCTTATACAAAACCGAGAGATAGAACTGACGGGAATTTTCCGCTACACCAACACATGGCCCACCGCTATAGAGCTAGTGGCCTCGGGCAAGGTGGACTTGGACTCCATGGTTACGCACCGCTTCAGTCTCGAGGAGGTCGAAGCAGCGCTGCTAACTGGATCTGAAGACCCCTACTCCATCAAGTCTGTCGTCATTCCCCCGAAAAAATCCACCTGACCAAGCGACCTCTGGCCAGAGTAAGTCAAAGACAGGAACCATAATGAGCACAAATTCAGCCCAAAACGAACGAACGCTGGTCATAACCGTCCCTGAAAACCAATCAACCGTTCAAGTACGCCTAGAGATCGAGACGAATTGCAGCTGTGGTAATAGGGCCGCGGGCAACTATACGGATAGCGAACCGCCGAAGGGGCGTGTTTATTAAACGGATGGCCAGCTGACGCTCGGGGCTTGCTCGGCCGGCCATGTGCATTTCCCGGGCGAGCAGCTGACCACGATACAAACTAGTCATCAAACTCGATGGTCGGCGCCACATTAGCGAAAGGAGACCCGATGGGGCTGCGTCTTAAAGGTAAAACTGCCCTGGTCACCGGGGCAGGTTCCGGGATAGGCCTTGCCGTTGCCCAGCGGTTCATTTCCGAAGGGGCCACCGTCTACTTCGCCGACATAAATGCCGATGCCGTCGAAAAGGCCGCTACGGCCACCGGCACTGAGGGCGCGCGGGCCCTCACTATGGACATCTCGGACGAGGAAAGTGTGGCTGCCGCCTATGCAACCATCGCCGGGGACGGCCGCCTCGATATAGTCGTGGCAAACGCGGGCGTCCAACTCTTTGGCCAGGATGCCAAAGTGGGTGACCTTGACCTTTCAGTCTGGGAAAAGACTGTCAGTATCAATCAGCGCGGCGCATTCCTCACTCTCAAATACGCTGTCCGGGCATTGGAAACCGGCGGGGGCTCCATCATCTGCACCGGTAGCCCAACGGCCGTTGTGGGGTGTGGCCAGACATTTACCGCCTACACCAGCTCCAAAGCAGGAGTCCACGGATTGGCGCGGGTGGTGGCGGCGGATTACGCCCACGCCGGGATCCGCGTGAACACGGTGGTTCCGGGCTACACGGAAACTCCATTGGTGCAGAGGATAGCGGATGACCCCGTCAGCCGTGCAGGACTGGTGAATTCCACCCTGCTGGGCCGCCCAGGGACGGCAGCGGACGTCGAAGGAATCATGGTGTTTCTCGCCAGTGATGACTCCGCCTACGCCACCGGAGGTATCTTTACCGTGGACGGCGGCCTAACGGCGCTGTAGATTCCGGGCGTCAGTAGTAGGTCATGCTGGCGAGGCAACCCCCGCAGTGATGAAGCGTCCAGTTCCTTCCTGTCTGGTGTCCGTTGTCAGTGAATCTGGCAGTGCTGACGTGGGAAAATGCCAGTTCTACTGACAGCGGTCCTGCGTTTTGATTGTCATTCGATTTGGCGGTTCCGTAGGTACGTAGCTGCATCCTGAGTAGTTGCATGGTTTGTGGCTGTCCGGTTCTCAGGCCACTCAGTCCCGCGGCGGGCCTGCTCGCGCAGTGAGTCTTCGACCCGAGCCGCTGCTCGGAAGCAAAGTCACGCTGCCACATTAACTGACACAATCGCCGCCCGCCCGTAAGCTGCCGCGTCTTCTGACAAAACTGCCAACTCAACTGACAACGGACATCTGGTATCTCTCGGCTACTTCTACCCTCACCGTTTGATCGCCGATAATGGAGATTCTGTAAACTTAATGATTTTTGCAGTCCATGGCACATGGACGGACAGGCAGAGGTGCGGATCACTCCAACTTTGCGTTGCTGTCCTGTCTCATCTAAGTTGAGGCAATCTCACTACAGATGATGCATTGGCGGTTTCTGTCTCACCACACTTAAGGCATTGGTGCGGCGTGTCTCACTTCCAACTTTGCGTTGCTGTCCTGTCTCATCTAAGTTGAGGCAATCTCACTACAGATGATGCATTGGCGGTTTCTGTCTCACCACACTTAAGGCATTGGTGCGGCGTGTCTCACTT
>NZ_LMPC01000027.1 GCF_001423745.1 Arthrobacter sp. Leaf337 | reverse complement strand
AGGGACTCAATCCATTCGGCGGTCTCTTCCGGATCACGATCAGGCAGCTGGTTAGTCAACCCGCTGAGGATATGGGAGGTATCTTCTCCTGCAGCCACGGCAGCCTCTTTTCATCTTTGAATGTCTGGGCTCTAAGTTTTCGTATTGTGAGAAAACATTCTTGCCATTCGAGATTATGCAGGAGTGGGCGAGTGGTCAAGGCGGGGTTGTGATCCGGCGCACCGGGGTGGCTTCAAGGGTGCTTGTGGACCGATTGTGACAGTGTCGCCTCCTTGACCGCGGCGTGACGCAGGTCATAAAGTTATTCCACTCCACAAAACCAGTTTTCCATAATGTGGAACCAAGTTTCGGAAGCGCAGACTTCCGCCCCAACCCATCCCTAGAACTGGAGATCCAGATGCAGACGACCCCATCAGTCGGCGTCGAAACGGCTCCCGGCCCGACAATGTCGTCGGGCCAGCCGGTCCATCCTGCAACGGGCGTCGATGCCCTGTGCGAAGCCGCAAGTGCCGCGTCCGGGCGCACCATCAGTCCCAGCCTGTACAACATTGACCTTGCTCCGACAAAGCGCGAAGGCCGCCGCTGGACCAGCTACAGCATCTTTACCCTGTGGGCCAATGACGTCCACAGCCTCGGCAACTATGCCTTCGCCATCGGCCTCTTCGCACTGGGCCTCGGCGGCTGGCAGATCCTCCTTGCCCTTGGAGTCGGCGCAGTCCTGTTGTTCGCCCTCCTGAGCTTCTCCGGCTTCATGGGCGTCAAGACCGGCGTGCCGTTCCCCGTCATGAGCCGGATCAGCTTCGGTATCAGGGGAGCCCAGATCGCCAGCCTCCTGCGCGGCGCGGTGGCGGTTGCCTGGTTCGGCATCCAGACCTACCTGGCGTCGGTCGTGCTCCGCGTCATGCTCGTGGCCATGGTTCCTTCGCTGCATGAACTGGACACCAACTCGGTCCTCGGACTATCCACGCTGGGCTGGGCGGCCTTTGTGTTCCTCTGGATCGTCCAGCTGGTCATTGTCAGTTTCGGCATGGAGATGATCCGCAAATACGAAGCATTTGCCGGCCCCGTCATCCTGGTGACCATGGCGGCCATCGCCATCTGGATCTTCGTTGAAGCCGGCGGTTCCATCGCCTGGGCCTCGGACAACGCCCTCGAAGGCGCCGACATGTGGCGCACCATCTTCGCCGGCGGCGCCCTCTGGGTGGCCATCTACGGAACGTTCGTCCTCAACTTCTGCGACTTCACCCGGTCCGCCGTCTCCAAGAAGGCCGTGGTCCGAGGCAACTTCTGGGGAATTCCCATCAACATGCTTCTCTTCGGCGCCATCGTGGTGGTCATGGCCGGCGGCCAGTTCAAAATCAACGGCACTGTCATCCAGAGCCCGTCGGACATTGTCCAGACCATTCCGAACACGCTGTTCCTTGTCCTGGCCTGCCTTGCCCTGCTCATCCTGACCATCGCCGTGAACCTGATGGCCAACTTCGTGGCCCCGGTCTACGCACTGACCAACCTGTTCCCGAAGCACCTGAATTTCCGCAAGGCGGCCTGGGTCAGCGGCACCATCGGACTCATCATCCTGCCGTGGAACCTTTACAACAACCCGCTCGTGATCGTGTACTTCCTCGGCGGCCTAGGGGCATTGCTAGGCCCGCTGTTCGGCGTAGTCATGGCCGACTACTGGCTGCTGCGCCGAGGACGGGTCAATGTGCCGGAGCTTTACAGCGACGACCCCGCCGGAGCGTATTACTACACGAAGGGCTTCAACCCCCGGGCCATCATCGCCCTGGTCCCGGCAGCCGCCGTCGCGCTCCTGATAGCCTTCGTTCCGGCGCTCGAGGCAGCCGCCCCGTTTGCGTGGTTCTTCGCGGCCGGTATCGCCGCAGTGGTGTACTACTTCATTGCGGACCGCTCGCAGCGGCTCGAAGATGTCGACGGCGAAGCCATCGCCATCGCGAGCACCCACTGACACGCCGCCGCGCAAAAGTCCGGCACGGAAAAGTCCGGCACGGAAAAGTTCAGCACGGAAAACGGAAGAGACAGACATGCGCATTCTTGTCGCCAACGTAAATACAACGCAGTCCATGACCGACTCCATCGCGGCCCAGGCACGGTCCGTCGCGGCGCCGGGAACCGAGATCGTCGGGATCACGCCGCGGTTCGGCGCGGACTCCTGCGAGGGAAACTTCGAAAGCTACCTCGCTGCGATCGCCGTCATGGACGCCGTGGTCAATTACCCGGAACCGTTCGACGCCGTTATCCAGGCCGGCTACGGCGAGCACGGACGCGAGGGGCTGCAGGAGCTCCTGGACGTCCCCGTCGTCGACATCACTGAGGCGGCAGCCTCCACGGCGATGTTCCTCGGACACAAGTATTCAGTGGTCACCACCCTTGACCGGGCGGTTCCGCTGATCGAGGACCGGCTGAAGCTGGCTGGCCTCGATGCCCGGTGCGCCTCCGTTCGGGCCAGCGGCATGGCGGTCCTGGAACTGGAAGAGGAGCCGGAGCGGGCCGTGGAAGCGATCATCGAGCAGGCGCTGGTTGCCGTCCGCGAGGACAAAGCGGAGGTCATTGTCCTGGGCTGCGGCGGCATGGCCGGACTGGACGAGGAGATCCGCCAGCGTGCCGGGGTTCCGGTGGTGGACGGAGTGGCGGCGGCTGTGACGATCGCGGAGTCCCTGGTGCGGCTGGGACTGTCCACGTCCAAAGTCCGGACTTACGCCACACCGCGGCCCAAGACAGTCATAGGCTGGCCCATAACGGCAGCGGAAGTGCCTGCCGCGCGGTAGCCCGGGCTTGGGCAGCCCGGCCCTCAACGCAAGGAGCGACGAATGACTGCAACCCACAGGCCCGTTCCACCCCACCGGCCGGGGCCGGTCGCCGTCGTGACCGGAGCAGGTTCCGGGATCGGCCGGGCGGTGGCGCGGCTCATGCTGGCCGAGGGATACCGCGTGGTGCTGGCCGGCCGCCGCGAGGCTCCGCTGCTGGAGTCCGCTGCCGGCCACCGCCAGTCCCTGACGGTGCTGTGCGACGTGACAGTGCCCGACGACGTCGAACGCCTTTTCGCTGCGGCCCGCCAGAAGTGGGGGAGAGTGGACGTCCTGTTCAACAACGCGGGCGTGTTCGGTCCGGCCGCGTCGGTGGACGAGATCAGCGTGGCCGACTGGGATGCGGTTGTGGCGGTGAACCTCAGCGGTTCCATGCTCTGCGCTGCCGCTGCGGTGCGGGCCATGAAAGCCCAGGAGCCGCAGGGCGGCCGGATCATCAACAACGGGTCGATTTCCGCTCATTCGCCGCGGCCCCGGACCGTGGCTTACACGGTGACCAAGCACGCCATGACAGGCCTGACCAAGAGCATCGACCTGGACGGCCGGGAGTTCGGCATCACATGCGGCCAGATCGACATCGGCAACACGGCCACGGACATCATGGGCACCATCGGCGTGGACTCCGGTGCCCTGCAGGCTGACGGCAGCCGCAGGGTGGAGCCCACGTTCCCGGTGCAGGACGCCGCACGTGCGGTGCTTCTGATGGCCGGCATGCCGCCGTCCGCCAGCGTGGGCTCGGTGGTGATCACCGCCGCCGGCATGCCATTCATCGGCCGCGGCTGACAGCCTAAGACTCCGCTACATTCCGCTACGGAAGCGGACGTCCGCACCTGTGATCCAGGGTGCGGACGTCCGCGGCCGTGGCTTTTTTCGTGCCCCGCAAACCGCCATAGACTTCCGCATTGTGAAAACTCTATTTCCCCTTGCGGAATAATGTGAGCGGGGTTACTTTGGAAACAGACCCCGATCTCCGGGGCTGTTCCCGATTGATAGGTACAGATCAATGAAGATCCCAGATTCCGCGGCGCTGAAGGCGAGTTCGGCGCCGTCGAAGAAGAAGCCCCTGTATAGGTCGCTCTTCTTCCAAATTCTGATCGCCGTCGTGGCAGGTGTTCTTATCGGACATTTCTGGCCGGACCTCGGCTCGCAGCTGAGGCCTCTCGGTGATGGATTTATCCAGCTCATCAAGATGATCATCGCGCCGCTGATTTTCCTGGTGATCGTCACCGGCATTTCGGCCGTAGGCGACGTCAAGGCGGTCGGAAGGGTCGGAGTCAAAGCCCTTCTCTACTTCACCGCGGCCACGCTGTTCGCGCTGGTCTTCGGCCTGATCGTAGGCAACATCGTCCAGCCCGGTGCCGGGCTGAACATCGATCCGAGCACACTGTCCCAGGAGGCCCTGGACGCCAAGACCGGCCATGCCGTGCCCAAGGACGCCGCAGCCTTCATCCTGGACGTCATTCCCACCAGCGTCATCGGCGCCTTCGCGAACAACAGCCTCCTGCAGGTGCTGTTCTTCTCGGTGTTCTTCGGCGCGGCCATCGTCGTCATCGGACGCGAGCGCTGCATGCCGGTCATCAGCCTCATGGAGACCGTCCTGGAGCTTATCTTCAAGATCATGTCCTGGATCATGAAGGTGGCCCCGATCGGTGCTTTCGGCGCCATGGCGTTCATCATCGGCCAGTACGGACTCGACACCCTCAGCACCTATGCGTTGCTGATTGCCGCCTGCTACGGCGCGGCCATCGTTTTCATTGGACTGCTCTTCCTCGTGGCCTGGGGCTTTGCCCGCGTTCCGCTCTGGCACTTCCTGAAGTACACCCGCGAGGAGTTCCTGCTGGCGCTCGGCACCGCCTCCACCGAGGCTGTGATGCCGCGCATCATGACCAAGCTGACCAATGCCGGCTGCTCACGCGCCACTACCGGCCTGGTGGTTCCCACCGGCTATTCGTTCAACCTCGACGGCGCCGCGATCTACCTGTCGATCTCGCTGCTCTTCCTGGCGCAGGCCTTCGGCCACCACCTGGACCTCGGCCAGCAGCTGGCCGCTCTCGGTGTCCTGCTCCTGACCTCCAAAGGCATGGCCGGCGTGCCCGGCTCCTCGTTCCTCGCTCTGTCGGCCACCGCTGCCGCCCTCGGGATCTTCCCGGTTGCCGGCGTGGCCCTGCTCCTGGGCGCGGACCGCCTCATGGATTCCATGCGCGTTGTGGTCAACCTGCTGGGCAACTGCGTGGCCACGTTCGTGGTCTCCAAGTGGGAGGGCCAATTCGACCGCAGCGTCATGGTCCGTGCCTTCCGCGGCGAAATCACCAACCACGACTCGGCCATCATGCTCGGCGTCGAGGATGACTTCGAGGACCAGGAGCTTGCCCGGATCAGCGGCGGCGAAGCACCGTCGCCCAAGTTCCGGGGAGGTCCCAACCCCAAGGACATCCCCGGATTCCAAATGAGCCGGCCCGGCGGCCACTCAGGTCCGCCGGAGCGCAGTTCGGCCGCTATCAACCACGAATAGGGGCCGGCCGTACAACCGGAACCCGCAGAACCGCACCAAACGCAGCCCCGTCCCGGAAAACACCGGGGCGGGGCTGCGCGTTTTTCCCCGACCTTCCCCGCAGGCCTGGCCTAGGATCAACCCATGACGGCAAACAGGGGACTTGCACTATTCCGGTTCTTCTTCGCGGCGCTGTGTCTGGCGGCACTCGTGGGACAGTTCACGTACAACGTCCAGAACATCGCCGGCTACCGGCCGCTGAACTTCTTCAGCTTCTTCACGGTCGAGTCCAATATCATCGCCACGGCAACGTTCGGAATTGCCGGCTGGTACGCGTGGCAGGGGCGGACCGCCCGCTGGCTGCAGCTCCTGCGCGGCGCCGCCACCATGTACATGACCATCACCGGGATTACCTACAGCCTGCTGCTGAGCAACATCGAGGTGGACACGGCGGTTCCGTGGATCAACGTGGTGCTGCACTACACCATGCCCACAGTGATCGTGATCGACTGGCTCGTGGACCTGCCCCGGAAGCGGATCTCGCTGCGGGAGTCCCTCATCTGGCTGGTTTTCCCGCTTGCATACCTGGTATACAGCCTGCTGCGCGGCCCGTTCGCGGACTGGTACCCCTACCCGTTCCTTGATCCGCGGATTGACGGCTACGGCCACGTGGCCATCATGTCCCTGTTGATCGCGGTGATGGCGTTTGTGCTGGCCGTGGTGATCGCGCTGTCCACGAAGCTCCAGAGCACCGTTCCGCACCCGGCAGTCGAGCTCCCGGCCAAGGTCAACTAGCTACAGCGGGAGCAGTTCCGACAGATCCGCCCGGAGCCCTGACGCGGATACTTTCCCGGACGCCACAGCGTCTGCCCAGCTCAACTGGCCGGTGACCATCGCCAGCCATGTGGCGGCGTCGCACTCAATCACGTTCGGGGGAGTGCCGCGCGTATGGCGCGGGCCCTCCACGCACTGCGTGACGCCGAACGGCGGAACGCGGACCTCTACGGAGTTGCCGGGCGCCCTGGCGGTGACCTCTTCGAGCGTGTACCGCACCGCCGTCGCCGTCACGGCACGCGGGACGCCGGACGCCGGGAGGCCGGAGACCGGGACGCCGGCTGCCAGCCACGCGGCCAGGGCGGCGCGGCCTTCGTCGATATCGATGCGTCGTCGTGAAACGGCCATGTCAGTCCAACAGGGCCGAGACGGCGTGGCCCAGCCGGATCTTGCCCACGGGCCGTCCGCCGCCGAGCACGGGTTCCACCACTTTTTCCAGGACGCTGGAGACGCCCGGGATGTCCACGGCGCCGGAGGCGGCCAGCAGCGTGAGCCCCACCAGGGTGGTGGCGCGCAGGTTTCCGTCCAGGACCTTGATGGCCACGGAGACGCCCGTGGTGGTGGCCATGGCCAGCACACCTTCGGCGCCGATCTTGGCGATGATCTCCAGTTCGTCCATCACGATGGTGTTCGGCTCGCCCTTGCCCTGGACAGCCCACGGGTAGTCCAGCATGGAGGTGGCGATGGTGGCGGCGCGGGCATTGGAGTTCTTGTCCCCCGGGGCCTTGGCCAGCCGGGAGTAAGCGCGGGCCAGTCCGGTCAGCGAGATGGCTGCCACCGGAGCACCGCAGCCGTCGATGCCCAGGTGGGCGATCCGCTCCTCGGAGTACTCCTCGATCGCGGAACGGACGCGCTGCTGGAGCGGATGGTTGGGTTCAAGGTAGCTGTGGGTGTCCCAGCCGTTCTCCGTGCAGGCCCACAGGAACGCCGCATGTTTGCCCGAGCAGTTGAAAGCGAGCTTGGACCGTCCCTGCTCGGAGCGGATCAGCCAGTGGCGGGCGTTCTCGTCCTGCGGCCAGGCGGTGGGGCACTGCAGCTGCTCTTCCTTGACGCCGGCGGCCTTGAGCATCCCCTCCACCACATCCATGTGATCCAGCGACCCGGTGTGGCTGGCACAGGCCAGGGCAACCTGGGCGCCGCGCAGCGGGACGCCGGCCTGCATGGCGGCGAGGGCCTGGAGCGGCTTCAGCGCAGAGCGGGCGTAGATAGGGGTGGTGATGTCGCCGAGCTGCGTGACTACCGTTCCGTCGGCGGCAAGAACCACGGCTGAGCCGATGTGCCGCGATTCAACGAAACCGCTTCGTTCCACGACTGCCAGTTCGACGGCGGACTCCACTGTGAATGTTGCATGCGGATTTTCTGGCATGGCTAAAGTCTATGGTGCCGGTGCTGGAAACCCGGGAAATCAGGGGCCATGGCCGGGCTATTGCACGGTCACCATGACCGACTGCCAGCCGGAAGCGCCGTCGGGCACGGGATCGGCTCGCTTGTCCGTCTGCACCTCGCCGGTACCGTCGGTGGCGCGGGCCTTGATGTAGTGCGGCCCCGGCGTTGCATCCCACTCGAACGACCACTGTCGCCACGTCACCACGGACGCCTCCGTGGACAGTACGGCTTCGGTCCACGGCCCGTTGTCGATCTGCACTTCCACCTTGGTGATGCCGCGGGTCTGCGCCCAGGCGGTGCCGCCGATCGCCACCTTGCCGGCCGCGACCTGCGCGAAGGACTTGGGCACCTCCACCCGGGCCATGGTCTTGATGGGGCCGCGCTCGGACCAGCCCCGGTCCGTCCAGTACGCCTTGCTGTCCGCGAAGCGGGTGACTTCGAGGTCCACCACCCACTTGGTGGCAGAGACGAAGCCGTACAGGCCGGGGACCACCATGCGCACGGGGTAGCCGTGTTCCAGCGGCAGCGGCTCTCCGTTCATGCCGATCGCCAGCATGGCGTCCCGGTCGTCCTGCAGCACTTCGAGCGGCGTCGAGGCGCTGAAGCCGTCCTCGGAAGTGGACAGCACCATGTCGGCGCCCTCCGTGGGGCGGGCCATTTTGAGGACCTCGCGGAGGGGAAAGCCCAGCCACTTGGCGTTGCCGGCGAGGTTTCCGCCGACGGGATTGGACACGCAGGTGAGGGTCACGTGCGATTCGATCAGCTCGGCGTCGAGCAGGTCCTGGAACGTGAGTGTGACTTCCTGCTCCACCAGGCCGTGCACCCGGAGCTCCCAGTCCTGGGCGTTGATCTCCGGCACGCTCAAGGCGGTGTCGATCCGGTAGAACTCATTGTTGGGGGTGACCCACGGCGTGACGCCCGGGGCGGCTGACTGCACTCCGGCCGGGATGGCGGGGGCGGCCTTTGCCGGCGACGGGAGCTGCAGGGATTCACGGGCCTGGGCGACGTTGCTGCGTGCCGCGCTGAGGAGGCGGCCCCCGGTGGCCGCGATGGCAGCCGCCGCGGCAGTGATCCCGGTTGCGGCGAAGAAGGCGCGACGCGTCGTGGCCGGGCGTTCGGCCCCTTTGGCTGCCACATCCGCGGCCACACCGGGCCACTGGCGCATCCGCCACAGGCGCGTCATCAGCAGGCGCAGCACCACCAGCCCGGCGGCGGTACCGATCAGCGAGGGGATGGCGTCCAGCGGCTCCACGCTTGCCCGGGTGACCACGCTGGCGACAATGACGGCGCCCATCAGCAGGACGCCGGCCACGCCCAGCGCCCACTTCCGGTACGCCACCGCACCCAGCACACAGGCCAGCAGGAAGATGGTGAGCCCCATGCCGGCGAACAGTGCAGCCTTGTCATTGGTGCCGAACGTCGCGATGGCAAAGTCCTTCAGCCACGGCGGCGTGAAGTCGATGAAAGTGGAGCCAAGGGCAATGATTGGCGTTGCCCGCGCCGTGAAGAACGCACCGATCAGTTCCGCAACGGAAAGTACGACGGCGGCCGCGGCCACGCCTGCCAGCGCGGCCAGCGCGGTGGGACCCTTGAGCCAGTTCGTGAGCTTCTTCATGCCGGTGGTTCGTAGCCGCCGGCGTTAAGGATTGACGGGGGCGGGTCACGGCTTAGGAGCGGACCGGGTGCACAAAGTACCCTTGGAGACTGTGAAGGTACTCGTCATTGGCCCTGGTGGCCGCGAACACGCCATTGTCCGCTCCCTGCTTGCAGACCCCAACGTTTCCGAAGTCCACGCGGCTCCGGGCAACGCGGGCATCGGCAAGCTGGTCCCCACCTACGCCATTGACGGCAATGATCCGGACGCCGTGGCTGCCCTGGCAACCAAGCTGGGTGTGGACCTCGTGGTGGTCGGGCCCGAGGCGCCCCTGGCCGCAGGGGTTTCCGACGCCGTCCGCGCCGCAGGAATCCCGGTCTTTGGACCCAGCAAAGCGGCCGCCCAGCTGGAGGCATCCAAGGCCTTTGCCAAGCAGGTCATGGCCGAGGCCGGAGTGCCCACCGCCATGGCGCGGGTTGCGAGCACCGCCGAGGAAGCCGCGGACGCACTGGACACCTTCGGCGCCCCCTACGTGGTCAAGGACGACGGCCTGGCCGCCGGCAAGGGCGTGGTGGTCACCAACAACCGGGACGAAGCCCTGGCCCACGCCCAGACCTGCTTCGACGCCGGGGGCTCCGTGGTGATCGAGGAGTTCCTGGACGGACCCGAGGTTTCCGTCTTCGTCCTGTGCGACGGCCGGAACACCGTCGCACTCTCCCCGGCGCAGGACTTCAAGCGCATTTTCGACAACGACGAAGGCCCCAACACTGGCGGCATGGGCGCCTACACCCCGCTGGAGTGGGCCCCGGAAGGCTTGGTCCAGGAAGTCATCGACCGCGTGGCGCAGCCCACGGTCAACGAGATGGCACACCGCGGCACCCCCTTCGTCGGCGTGCTTTTCGTGGGCCTTGCCCTGACCTCGCGCGGTACCCGCGTCATCGAGTTCAACGTCCGCTTCGGCGATCCCGAAACCCAGGCCGTCCTGGCCCGGCTCAAGACTCCGCTGGGATCCCTGCTCTTGGCCGCGGCCAAGGGCGAACTGGACAAGGCGGAAGAGCTGCGCTGGTCCAAGGACACCGCCGTTGCCGTCGTCGTCGCCTCCGAGAACTACCCGGACACCCCGCGGACCGGCGACCGGATCCGCGGACTGAAGAAGGCTGACGAGCTGGAAGGCGTGCACGTCATCCACGCGGGCACCAAGCTGGACGAGGAGGGCAAAGTAGTCTCCGCCGGCGGGCGCGTCCTTGCCGTGGTGGCGTTGGGAACCGACCTCGTGGAGGCCCGCGAACGGGCGTATGACGGCGTGGAACTGATCCAGCTTGAAGGCGGACAGTTCCGCACCGACATCGGGCGCAAGGCGGCGCGCGGCGAAATCAAGGTGGTATCCAGCGCCACCGGAACGCTGCCCGTGACGAAGGCGAAGGCATAGCATGACTGAGAATTCCCCCCTTGAGACGGCTCCCAAGGCCGGCCTGGACACCGAAACACTGGACCTCCCGGGCTGGCGGCACGTCTACTCCGGGAAGGTCCGGGACCTCTACGTTCCCGCTGACGATTCCCTCGTGGCGCAGTTCGGCCAGGAATGCGTCCTCGTGGTGGCCAGCGACCGCATCAGCGCCTACGACCATGTCCTGTCGAGCGAAATCCCGGACAAGGGCCGGATCCTCACCCAGCTGAGCCTGTGGTGGTTCGACCAGCTGGACGTGGAACACCACGTGCTGGCTTCCACCGTGGAGGACGGCGTCCCGGCAGCAGTCGAAGGCCGCGCCATGATCTGCAAGAAGCTGGACATGTTCCCGGTGGAATGCATCGCCCGCGGCTACCTCACCGGCTCCGGACTGCTGGAGTACCGGCAGTCCCGCACCGTGTGCAGCATTCCGCTGGCGGAGGGCCTGGTGGACGGTTCCCGCCTCGACGAAGCCATTTTCACGCCGTCAGCGAAGGCAGAGGTGGGGGAGCACGACGAAAACATCACCTATGACGCAGTGGTGGCCCTGGTGGGCGAAGACGTCGCCGCGCGCCTCCGTGAGTTGACCCTGAAGATCTACACCAAGGCCGAGGAAATCGCCCGGGAGCGCGGCATCATCCTTGCCGACACCAAGGTTGAGTTCGGCTTCGACGTGTCCACCGGCGTCATCACCCTGGGCGACGAGGTCCTCACCCCGGACTCCTCGCGGTTCTGGGACGCGGCCACCTATGAGCCGGGTAAAGCCCAGCCGTCCTATGACAAGCAGTATGTCCGTGACTGGCTGACGTCCGCCGAGTCTGGCTGGGACCGGGCTTCGGACGTGCCGCCGCCGGCACTCCCGGAGGACGTGGTGAGCCGCACTCGCGGCCGCTACGTTGAAGCGTACGAAAAGCTCACCGGGCGTAAGTTCGCCTAGCTGGCTTCTGCCGCGGCCTTGGCCGCGGCAGCGCGCCGCTGGGCGAGTTTGATCTCCAGTACGGCGTCCATGGCCTGCTGGACACGGTCGGAAGCGCCGGCGGCGCTGAATTCCTGCTGCGCTTCCTCGAGGAGCACCAGGGCTTCATCCGATTCCCCCGCGGCCTTGAGTGACTTCCCCAGCAGGAGTGAAACTTCGCCGGCCGTGTGACGGGCGAGGGCCTTCCGCTCGGCGTGGATCTCGCGCAGCTTCTCCACGGCGGCCGGGATGTCGCCCGTGAGGTACAGCCAGCGCGCGCGGATGAAGGCCACCTCGAGCTGGTCGGTCTTGTTGCCGCCCACGATCGACAATGCCAGTTCGGCGCGCTCGATCGCGGACAGGGTCTCCGGTTCCACAATGCCGGAGGAGAGCCGGACGGCCGCGGAGGCCTTGTTGAAGCGTGCCCACAGCTCGATGTCGTTGGCCGGGGAGAGCAGTTTGGCGGCCCGCTCGTGGTACTTGATGCCCTCGGGGTAGTCGTGCCGCATAAAAGCCACGTTGCCGATCACCCAGGCCACCTCGCCTGCGAGCTGTGAGATGGATTGGTCGTCCATCTGGTCGTTCATGGCTTGGCAGTACGTCCAGGCTTCGTCCAGCCGGCCGCTCTCGGCCAGGGCGCCGATCAGCGCACGCAGGGCGCCGATGATCAGCGTGGAGCCCTTGGGCAGCTGCGAGCACAGTTCCACGGCCTTCTGGGCATGCTCGACGGCGGTGGCCAGCTGTCCCTGCCCGTGGCACACAGCGGCAAGCATCTGCCGGGCACGCACCCCGAGTCCGGCGGACTCGGTGGCCATGGGGTGCTCCAGGAGGTGCTGCATGATGTTCTGGCACTCCTGCAGCTGGCCCTGTTTCATCAGGCATTCCGCCTGCATGTAGGTCATGTTCCACCATGCGCTGGTGTTCTTGCCTTCGAGGGCAATCTGGGCGGCAGTGGCGGCGTGGGCCGCCGCGAGCGGGTAGTCCCGGAGGTCCCAGGCCTGCCGGGCATAGAGTCCGGCCAGGACATACTCGGCGTCGCTGACCGAGATGGGCTGGCTCCAGGCTTCCAACGCTTTGGGGGCCAGCTCCAGCCGGCGGGCTAACTCTTCTATAACATCGGCGGTTGGTTCACGCCGACCTGTTTCCAAGAGGGAGATGTAGCTGGGAGAATAGAGGTCCTTTCCCAGTTCTGCTTGCGTCAACCCACGTTCGAGTCGTTCGGCGCGGAGCTTCTCCCCGAATCCGTTCCCCACGGGTTTCCTCCTTATTCCGGACAGTCTTTATACCAAATGCTTGACAGTCTCTGTGGAAAACATTTTACAATGTATGTCAACAAGGGCAGTGCTGACTTTGTAACGAATCCGACTCGTATTGAGGAAACCTAATGTTGAAGAAGATTGCAGCCGCCGCCGCACTGGCTGGCGCACTGGCATTTTCAGCCGCAGCCCCCGCAGTGTTGTCTGCAGGTCCTACCGGCAATTGGGCGGATCAGCTGGGAAGCACCACCGCTATCGGTAACTGGCCCGATCCCATGCAGTTTGCCCAGGCCATCGGCAACTGGCCGGACCCCATGTCTTTCCCGGCATACATCGGCAACTGGCCGGACCCGATGTAGGCGGTTGACGTACTTCCCGCAAGGGAACACACGCTCCGGGACATGCGCGAACCATGTCCCGGAGCTATTTTTTTGGCCAAACGATGCAAGGGGAGTGTCATGAACCGCAGGGAACCGAATGACTTGAAGCGTGCCTATGCCGCGTGGACCATCGCCGGGACCTCGCTGATCGTCGCCGCCGTGGCGGGGTCGGCGATAATCGCCGTCGTGGGTGGGACAGCCGACGCCGGAACCCTGGTGTGGGGGATTGTGGGCATTGCGTCGCTGCTGGAGGCGCTCGTGCTCTTTGCCTACGGACTCCGGCTTAGGCGCCGGTACGTGAACCAGGTCCAGACCTATGAAACGCGCGGAGACTACCGGGAGGACGACGGCTCCAACCGGCCACGGGTTCCACTGCTGGGCGACGGCCAGTCCAGCCAGCGATCCACGTTCGAGGGCCTCTGAGGCCACGGCCGGCAACGCCGCAGGAGCAACGCAAAGAGGGCCTTCCGAATGGAAGACCCTCTTTGCTTTTGGTCGGGATGACAGGATTTGAACCTGCGACCTCGTCGTCCCGAACGACGCGCGCTACCAAGCTGCGCCACATCCCGATCCGTTGCTTCAAAAGCAACTTCACAAGAGTATCGGATTCCGGCCCTCATGTGAAATCGGCGCCCGGACACCCCGCGGGAGCTACACCAGCGAGTCCTTCCACGCCCCGTGCAGCTCCGCGAATCGCCCGCCGCCGCCGATCAGTTCCTCCGGCGTACCATCCTCCACGACGCGTCCGTCGTGGACCACCAGGACGCGGTCGGCGGTCTCCACTGTGGAGAGCCGGTGGGCGATGATCAAGGCCGTGCGGCCGGCGTCGTGCCCTGCCACGCCCGCCAGCAGGCCGGCGAGCCCGCTCTGCACCAGACGCTCCGACGGGATGTCCAGCGAGGAGGTGGCTTCGTCGAGGATGAGTACCGCCGGGCGGGCCAGGAACGCCCGGGCGAAACTGATGAGCTGGCGCTGGCCGGCTGAGACGCGCCCGCCGCGCTTGTTGACGTCGGTGTCGAATCCCTGGGGCAGTTCCATGATGAAGTCGTGCGCGCCAACGGCCCGGGCAGCCTCTTCGATCTCCTCGCGGGAGGCTTCCGGACGGCCCAGCGCAATGTTGTCCGCCACGGAGCCGCTGAACAGGAAGGCTTCCTGCGTCACCATCACCACGTTCCGCCGCAAGTCCGGCGTGGTGAGGTTCCTCAGGTCCACCCCGTCCAGTGTCACCGACCCCTCGGTCACGTCGTAGAAGCGGGCGATGAGTTTCGCCAGCGTGGACTTGCCGGCACCGGTCTGGCCCACCAGGGCCACGATCTGCCCGGCCGGAATATGCAGGTCCAGCCGGGGGATGATGAGGGGTCCGTCGCCGTACCGGAACTCCACGCCGTTGAATTCGATGGTGCCGCGTGCGTCGGGGAGCGCTACGGGGTTCTTCGGCGGCCGAACGGTGGGAATCTCCTCCAGCAGACCCGAGACCTTCTCGAGGGCCGCCTGGGCGCTCTGGAAAGAGTTGTAGAACATGGCCATCTGGTCCACCGGCTGAAAGAACCGTTTGGTGGACAGGATCAGGGCCAGCAGCACGCCGACTGCGAGGTCCCCGCCCAGCACACGGAAGCCGCCGAAAAGCAGCACCACCGCGACGCAGACGTTGCCGATCAGCACCAGCCCCGGCTGGAAGACGCCGTTGAGGTTGATCGAGCGTACGGTCACCTCGCGGTAGTCCTCGGACAGTTCGCCGTAGCGCGCGGCGTTTTCGCGCTCCTTGCGGAAGGCCTTCACGGCCCGGATGCCCGTCATGGTTTCCACGAAGTGCACGATCAGCCGGGCGGACACTACACGGGATTCGCGGAAGGCGATCTGGGAGTGCTTCTGGTACCAGCGAGCCAGGAAGTACATGGGAACGCCTGCGGCCAGCACGATGAGGCCGCTGCGCCAGTCCAGGGCGAACACCGTGATGGCGGTGAACACCATAAAGAGCATCCCCGAGGCCAGGGAGCTGACGCCGGAGTCCAGGAGTTCACGCAGTGCCTCAAGGTCGGAGGTCTGCCGGGCGATAATGCGCCCTGACGTGTACTTCTCGTGGAACTCGAGGCTGAGCCGCTGCGTATGCCGGAAGACGCGGACCCGCAGGTCCAGCAGCATCGCCTGGCTCAGCTTCGCCGTCGAGGTCACATACAGTGCCGTGAGGCCGGCCGTGGCAATCGCCGCGGCAAGATACGCGACGCCGGTGAGCACTAGCGGCAAGTTGTCCCCGGCGCGGAGTGCCGGCATTGCATGGTCGATCCCGAAGGCGATCAGCGCCGGTCCGGCCACCCGGGCGGCCTGCGAGAGGACCACCATGGTGATGGTGAGCCAGAACCTCAGCCGGACGGGGCGGATCAGGGAGCCCAGCAAGGCGAGCGACCGCCGTCGTACGGTTTTGCTTTCGCTTTTGCTCAGGTGGGCGTTGTCCTCGTTGGCGGTGCCGAAGGTAGCGGTGGTCATTGGGAAATCTCCTCGGACTCGTCGCTTAATTCTGAGAGGTCCGACAGTTCGGAATCCAGGTCCCGCGGTTCCGTTTCAAGGCTGGCGATCACGTAGCGGTAGTGCTCGTTGTGCGCCAGCAGTTCCGCATGGGTCCCGACGGCGGCGATCCGGCCGTCCTCGAGCAGCGCCACCCGGTCCGCCAGCGCCACGGTGGAGGGCCGGTGGGCGACGATCAGTGTGGTGGTGTCGGCGAGCACCTCGCGCAGCCGGGCTTCGACGAGTTCCTCGGTGTTGACGTCCAGGGCGGACAGGGGATCATCCAGGACCAGCACCTTGGGTTTCGCAGCGATGGCGCGTGCCAGGGCGATGCGCTGGCGCTGCCCGCCGGACAGGCTGAGGCCTTCCTCGCCGATCAGCGTGTCCAGGCCGTCCGGAAGGGAGTAGGCGAAGTGGGCCTGGGCAACGTCCAGGGCTTCCTCCAGCGTTTCCTGGCTCCGCTCCTTTGCCCCCAGCAGCACATTGTCGCGGACGGAATTGGAGAACAGGGTGGTGTCTTCGAAGGCGACGCCCACCACGGTGCGAAGTTGTTCTACGGAGAACTCGCGCAGGTCCACGCCGTCGATGGTGATGGAGCCGGCCGTGACGTCATAGAGCCGGGGGACCAGTTGGAGCAGCGCGCTCTTGCCGCTGCCGGTGATTCCCACGAGGGCCATGGTTTCGCCTGGGCGGATGTCCAGGCTGACGTCCTTGAGGATCGGTTTGTCCGGGGCGTCCGCGAAGGCGAACGTCGCCGCGTTGAAGCTGAGCGCGCCCTTGAGCAAGTCGGGTTCCCGGGGATGCTCCGGGCTGGTGATGGTGTTGGCGGCGTCCATGACCTCGAAATGCCGGTCGATGGCCGTCTTGGCGGTAAGCGCCATGGCCAGGAGCATGCCGCTGAATTCCACGGGCGCGGCCACCACGGCTGCGGTGGCGAAGAACGCCACGAGCGAACCGATGCTCAGCTGGCCATCCGCAGCCAGCATGATGCCCACCACCAGCCCGGCGCCGAGGGCGAGCTCGGGGAGCAGGGTGACCACCATGCTGAAGGTGGCCTGGTGCCTCGCCTTGGCGATCTCGGTCTGGCGGAGTTCCTCGGCCTGTTCGTTGAAGTTCTCCAAGGCTTCGCGGCTGCGGCCGAACGCTTTGAGCACGCGGATGCCGTGCACCGATTCCTCGACCGTGGTGGCGAGGTCGCCGGCCTGGTCCTGGCTGCGTCGGGCCACCTTGCTGAAGCGGGTCCTGAACCGGAAGCCGTAGATCATGATGGGCACGGCCGCGGCCAGGAAGATCAGTGCCAGCTGCCAGCTCATGGCAAACATCACGACGACGCCGATCACCACCGTCAGGGTGGTCACCACCAGCATGATGGCGCCGAACGCCATCCAACGGCGCAGGAAGTTCAGGTCCGTCATGGCCCTGGAGAGCAGCTGACCGGATCCCCAACGGTCATGGAAGGAGACCGTCAGGTCCTGCAGGTGCCCGTAGAGGGACACCCGCATCCGGGTTTCCACGGTGGTTGCGGGGTTGATGACGAACTGGCGGCGGAGGGCAACCAGCCCGGCTTCGGCGATGCCCAGGCCCAGGATGATCAGGGAGGCGACCCACACAGCGTCAGTGGCACCGCCCACCCGGAGCGAGTCATTGATGAGGACCCTCAGGACCTGGGGGATGGCCAGCGCCACGATACTGGCGAGGAGTGCGCACAAAAGTCCCATCACAAGCCGGGGGATGATCGGCTTCACATGGGGATAGAGTCGGCTGATTGATGTGAAGAATGGAGTCTGCTTGGCCATGCCCGCTTCTTAAAGCTCAACTGCGAATGTAGTTTCCTTTAGCAACTACCCTATGCCATCGAGTGACACGGTTCACAGGATTCGGGGCCTCGCGGAAATCTTCCCCATTCATTGCATTCCGCAATACTGCGCCCGGACGGGATGCGCTGTCCTGCCTGTGTTGAGCTTGCCGAAACCGAAATCCCGACGGACTCGATCGCCCCGTGAGTCAGCCAGAGGTCAGCGTCAGCAGCACGGCTTCGGGGCGGCAGGCGATGCGAACCGGTGCGAAGCGCGAGGTGCCTATCCCGCCGGAGACGTTGACCGGCGTCGTGCTCCCGTTGCTTTCCCAGTTGTTGAGTCCCTTGGCGCGCCACGTGGGGAGGTCGCAGTTGGCCACCAGTGCGCCGTACCCGGGCAGGCAGATCTGGCCGCCGTGCGTATGGCCGGCCAGCAGGAGGTCCGCACCGTCCTCGGTGAAGTGGTCCAGCACGCGCTGGTAAGGGGCGTGGATGACAGCCACTCGGAGGTGCGGGGTCCTGTCCTGGCCCTTGGTTCCGCGGGGCCAGCCGGCGTACTTCTCCAGGCCTAGGTGGGGATCGTCGACGCCGGAGAAATCAAAGCGCAGGCCGTTCAGCACCACGGACTGATGGCGGTTGGTCAAATCCACCCAGCCGGACATTCCGAAGTAGGAACGCAGCCTGGGCCAGTCGAGTTCCACGGGCTTCTTCTGGGCTTTCGACGGTCCCAGGAGGTAGGAGGCCGGATTCTTGATGGTGGGCGCGAAGTAGTCGTTGGACCCGGGCACAAAGACGCCGGGGTATTCCAGGAGGGGGGCCAGCGCCTTCAGGAGCGGGTCGATCGCCTTGGTATGGCTGAGGTTGTCCCCGGTGTTCACCACCAGGTCCGGTTCCAGTTCCGCGAGCGAGGACAGCCACTGGGCCTTCCGGGTCTGTCCCGGGACGAAGTGGATGTCACTCAGGTGAAGGATCCGGAACGGACCGAAACCGGCCGGAAGAATGGGCAGGGTTTCTTCGCGCAGGACGAACTGGTTCTTCTCCCACAGCCCGTACCCCGTCGCTGCCATGCCGGCTGCGGCACCGGCGGCCGCGGTTACGGCAAAGCCGCGCCCGATGCTCCGGGCGCGGCTTGCCAGCGTTGCTTTGTCCCCCATCGGTGCTCTACCCGTTGCCCTTGCCGTTGTCCTTGCTGGGCTCCGGCGACGGAGCCGGAGTGGCCGGCGCGGTTGCCGGTGCGGTGCTCTGCGTCGTCGGGGTGGTGGTCCGCGTGGGCGCCCCGTTGACCATGTTGGACGGCGGGGCCGTGAACGGGTTGGTGCCGTACGCGGGCGCAACCTGGGACATGAAGTTGGAGAACATCGGCCCGGCGATCATGTAGCCGTCGATGCCCGTATAGAACTTGCCGTTGACGGTCACGTTCTGGCCCGCGCGCTGCTGAGTTCCGAGCGCATCACCGAACCACGCCGCGGTGGCCAGGCCGGTAGTGTGGCCCACCACCCAGGTCGACCCGTTGTTGTTGGAGGTACCGGTCTTGGCTGCGATGGGGAAGTTGGTCTTGGTGGAAATCCGGGGCTGGATGAGTGAGCCTGAACCGCGGTTGAGGACTTCCTGGAGGGCGTAGTTCACGCCGCGGGCAACTTCCGGTTTGATCGCATCGCGGCAGCTCGTGGCCTGGGCCGGCAGCTGGGCGCCGGTCTGGTCCGTCACCGAAGTGATCGCGATCGGGGCGCAGTATTTACCGTCATTCGCGAACGTGGCGAATGCGCTCGCCATGGCCAGCGGCGAAGTCTGCCTGGAACCAAGAAGGTTGCCCAGCGTCGTCATGGTGATTGGCGGCGTCGGGTTTGTGATCTTTCCCGTGTCGTCCCGCTGCGGGAGGCCTTCGTGGAGGCCCACGGCGTCCACGATCTTCTGGATTCCGCACAGGTCCACCTTGGCGGCGGTGGCAAACGTCATGGTGTTGATTGAGTTGGCCAGCCCGTCAAGGACCGTCATCGAACGGTAGTAGTTCGGCTCGGCATTCTGCAGGTCCGTGGATTCGCCGTTGGTGCTGTCATACCAGCCAACAGTCGGCGTCTGGCAGGTGTTCTTCCAGGGGAAGCTTTGCGGATAGCGACGAACCGCGCCGTTCAGGATCGTGTTCATCGAGTTGCCCTCGTTGAGCCACTCGGCAAATGTAAACGGCTTCATCGTTGAACCGGGCTGTGCACCGCCGAGGCCGTTGAGGTCGTTGCC
Source organism: Arthrobacter sp. Leaf337 (assembly GCF_001423745.1). GTDB lineage: Bacteria > Actinomycetota > Actinomycetes > Actinomycetales > Micrococcaceae > Arthrobacter. Next base: position 301,257 of record NZ_LMPC01000027.1, on the reverse strand, counting down.
GTTGCCGTCATACTGGTCGACGCTGAAGTTGAGCTGGCTGTCGAACTTGCCGTCGCCGGCGAACCACACCGTGTTCTGCGCCATGTTGGTGATCTTGCCGGTGTTCGGCTGGACGGAAACCACCGCAGCGCCCCACTTGTCCGGGTTGGCGCCTGCGGACGCGTCCACCTGGGCCTGGGCCGCGTTCTGAGCCTTGGGGTCAAGGGTGGTGGTGATGGTCAGGCCGCCGCGGAAGATCTTCCGTTCACGTTCCGTGGCGTCGGCGCCGTAGGCCGGATCGTTGAGCAGCAGGTGCAGGACGTAATCACAGAAATACGGGGCGGTGGACGCATAGGCACAACCCTGGCGGGCCGGGGTGACCTTGGTTTCCACCGGGGCGGCGACCGCTGCCTCGTATTCCGGCTGGTTGATTTTGTGCTGTGTGAGCATTGACTTGAGAACCAGGTCGCGGCGGGTCTTCGCGTTCTCAGGGTTGGTGATGGGGTCGTAGAACGACGGGCTGTTCACTACGCCGGCCAGCAGCGCCGCCTGCGGGAGGGTGAGGTCCTTCGCCGTGGTGCTGAAGAAGAACTTGGACGCGGCTTCAATGCCGTAGGCGTCCCGGTTGAAGAACACGATGTTGAGGTAACCCTCGAGGATCTGCTCCTTGGTGAACTTCTTCTCCAGGGCGATGGCCAGCTTCATCTCGCGGAGCTTGTCGCCCACGCCCTTGTTCACGCCGTTGAGCTTGATGTCCTCGGTGTTGCCTTCGGCCTCGAGGGAGGCGTTGATGACGTTGTTCACGTACTGCTGCGTGATGGTGGACGCGCCCTGCTTGTTACCACGGGCCGTACTGACCAGCGCACGCATGATGCCGGTGGTGTCCACGCCGCCGTGCTCATAGAACCGGCTGTCCTCGATGGCGATCACTGCGTCCTTGATGAATGGCGACATCTGGTCCAGTGCAACGCGCGTTCGGTTTTCGGCGTAGAGGTTGGCGATCAGGCTTCCGTCAGAAGCAAGGATTTTGGTGGACTGGCTGGGCGGGTCCACCTGCAGCTCCGCCGGGAGGGTGTCGAAGAACTCGATGGAACCGCTGGCTGTGCTGCCGGAAACAGCGGCCGCCGGGACCAGCAGGCCCGCTACCAGGACACCACAAATAGCGCTCACGCCAAGGAAAGCAAGGATCTTTCCGAGGGTGGTGGCCGTGTCGAATAAAGGGTTCTTACCAGTCGCCATGTTTTCCACTTTACCGGCAAGGACTAGTCTTTAGCTCATGACCAAATGGGAGTACGCCACGATTCCGCTCATTATTCACGCCACGAAGCAGATTCTGGACCAGTGGGGAGAGGACGGCTGGGAGCTCGTCCAGGTCGTCACCGGTCCTGACGGCAACGGCCTCGTTGCCTACCTCAAGAGGGAGAAGCAGTAGTTATGACAAGCCCCGCAGGCACGGCGCCGGAATCCCCGGCCCGCGCGGAAAATTCGGCCTCCGGCGCGGAAAACGGAGCGCCGGTATCGGCCGTGGAACAGCGGCTGGCAGAGCTGGGACTGACCCTTCCGGAAGTCGCGGCCCCGGTGGCCGCCTACGTCCCGGCAGTCATCTCCGGCAACCACGTCTACACCTCCGGCCAGCTGCCCTTTATTAACGGCAAACTCGAAGCTACCGGCAAGGTGTCCACGGGCACCGAAGGCTTCGCGGATGAGCCGACGGTCTCTCCCGAAGACGCCAAGCGTTTCGCTGCGGTCTGCGCAGTCAACGCCCTGGCGGCGGTGAAGAGCGTGATCGGCGACCTCGACCGTATTACCCGGATCGTGAAGGTGGTGGGCTTCGTCTCCTCCGATCCGTCCTTCACGGGCCAGCCGGGCGTCATCAACGGCGCGTCGGAACTCCTGGGCAAGGTCCTCGGCGATGCCGGCCAGCACGCCCGGTCCGCTGTCGGCGTGTCGGTCCTGCCGCTGGACTCGCCGGTCGAAGTCGAACTGATCGCCGAATTTAGCTAAGGCCGGTCACTTCCCTTGCCCCAGTTAGCCCGTCGCCTGTTTGTGCTGCCTCCCGATCTTGAGGGGGCAGCACAAAGCTGGCTCGAACACGGCGAGCGGACACCACGTGCCGCCCGCCTCGCATCTTCCGTGGTCCTCCTCCGCGACGCCCCCACGGGGCTGGAAACATGGCTGGGATACCGTCCCGGATCCTCGCCGCTCGGAGTCCTAGCCTTTCCCGGCGGTTCCCTTGAGGCGTCCGACGACGACGCCGTCAGCTGGCTCGGCCCCTCACCGCAGCACTGGGCGGAACAAATGGGAACGGACGACGTCGGGCTGGCGCGCCGCCATGTGGTGGGCGCCATCCGCGAACTCTTCGAAGAAACCGGTGTGCTTCTGGCCGGCCCGGACCTGTCCACCACGGTGGAAGCCACTTCCACTCCGGAATGGATGCGCGCCAGGATAGCTGTTGCCGAGCAGGAAAAATCCTTCACCGACGTCCTGGCCAAGCGCGGGCTTTCCCTCCGCACGGACCTGCTGAAACCGCTGGTCAACTGGCTCAGCCCCGACTTTGCCCACCGGCGCTTCAATACCCGCTACTTTGCCGCCACTGTGCCCGTGAACCAGCAGCCCACGCTGCTGGGAAGCAAAGGTGTCTGGGGCCGCTGGGTCTGTGCCAGCAAGGTCATCGCGGAGCGTGACACCACCGCCCTGGGCGATGAAGTGGGCCAGGAAAACACCGTGGGCCTAACCCTCGGCCGGCTGCTGGTTCCGGGCTCCGAGATCATGCTGGAGAAGATGGCGGCAGCCAACGGGTGCATCGCCTATCTGAGCTACAAGCGCAAGGCACACGTCTACCAGCCGAAGCTCGTCGAAGAAGGCGGCAAGCTGATGCTCGAAGTCGAGGCTGCCAAGACGGTCGCCGGCGAGCCACAGCGGGAGCGCTAGTCGCGGTCCGGCAGTGCCCGTGGTCGCGTTAGCCGGGCACCGGCCTTCGCGTCGCTTAAACACGCTCGATGGGCGTCACTCCGGTCGCTGGGCGGCCTCCGGAACCCGATGCGCCCCTATTCGAAGGACAGCCGCCCGGCTATAACGGACGCTCTCGCACTTCCCGTCGGTTTTTCGGCGACGCTCTCGCACTTCCCGTCGCTTTTTCGGCGACGCTCTCGCACTTCCCGTCGGTTTTTCGGCGACGCTCTCGCAGGTCTTGTCGGTCCTGGTGCTGGAGGCCGATCGGTGACGACTCGCAAATTGGCTGACGACACTGAAAATGCCTGGCGACACCGTTATTCGGGTGTCGCCAGGCATTTTCTGTGTCGCGGGGATTTTTGCGCGTCATTCTCCCGATAAGGGACGACCGGCAATTTCCCTGAATAAACGCAAAGGCCCGAGGTCCGGCATCCGGAAGCGTGCGTCAAAGCGACGAACGAGCAGCACGCGGAGGATGCCGGCCTCGGGCCGGACGCAGTTTGACTATCGTGACCGCTGGCGGAGGCGCTGCATGTCGAGGATCACTACGGCACGGGCTTCCAGGCGGAGCCAGCCGCGCTGGACGAATTCGGCCAGGGCCTTGTTCACGGTTTCGCGGGAGGCGCCCACAAGCTGGGCCAGCTCTTCCTGGGTGAGCTCGTGGGCCACCAGGACGCCGTCGGTTGCCGGGCGGCCGAAGCGGTCGGCCAGGTCCAGCAGCGCCTTGGCCACGCGGCCCGGAACGTCGGAGAAAACAAGGTCCGACAGGGAGTCGTTGGTGCGGCGCAGGCGGCGTGCCAGTGCCTGCAGCAGCTGGGCCGAGACCTCCGGGCGGGTACGCAGCAGTGCGTTGAGGCTTTCGTTCTTCAGGCCGGCAAGGCGGGTCTCCGAGACGGCAGTTGCCGTGGCCGTGCGGGGGCTCGGATCGAAGAGGGCCATTTCGCCGAAGAGCTCACCCGGGCCGAGGATTGCCAGCAGGGACTCGCGGCCGTCCGGTGACGTGCGGCCCAGCTTCACCTTGCCGGAGACGATGAAGTAGAGCTGATCACCCTGGTCGCCTTCGCGGAAGACCGAGGCTCCGCGTGACAGGTCCACCTCGGTGAGCTCGTCCGTGAGCAGACGGAATGCTTCGTCGTCGAGCGTGGCGAAAAGGGGTGCGCGGCGCAATACCTCGATGTCCATGAAATCTCCTGAGTAAAATGTGTCGGCTGGGGCGCTTCAGCCATTGTTTCAGAATTTTGAAGGTTCTGTGACGTACTTGGCACGCGAAACGCCTGAAATGGCGGTTCTGAGGCCGGCACCGGACCTGTGGGGCGCCTTTACAACGCAGATTTCGACGGCGGGACCGGGCTTTCCGGAGCGTCTCGCGGTTGCCCTGGGCGGCTGTCAGTCACGGCAAACTGTCAGGGATCGCCACTAGAATTGGGGCTTACCTGTTTTTGTGAGGAGCCCGTGTGTTCGGCTTGACCATCCTGGACCTGGCCTTGATCCTGACGCTGCTGTCCTACCTGATCTATGGCCTTCGCAATGGCTTCCTGGTGACCCTTGGCGGCATTGCCGGGTTTATCGTCGGTGCCGTGGCTGCGTTTGTGTCCGTGCCCATCGTCAGCAACCTAGTGGAGGACAGCGGCTGGCGGCTCACCGCGATCGTTGCCGCCGCCGTCGTGCTTATTGTCCTGGGGCATGCGCTGGGAACCATGATCGGCCGCAAAATCCGCAGTGCCGTGCGGATCCAGCCGCTGCGGGCCATGGACCGGGTGGTGGGCGGAGCAGTCAACGTGGTGGTGGCGGCCCTCGTCATGTCCATGCTCTCCTTCAGCATCAGCGCCCTGGGCGTGCCGTTCGTTTCCCAGCAGTTGGCGGAGTCCAAGGTCATTCGCTTTATCGACGGACTCACGCCCGTGCCGGTGAAAACAGCCGTGGCGCAGCTGCGCTCCACCGTGATCGGGGACGGCATACCCACGCTCATCGAAGGGCTCGGGCAAGGCCAGCAGGTAGCCATTCCCAACGCGAGCACGGACACACCGGCCCTGAACCAGGCCGCGGAGTCGGTCCTGAAAATCGCGGGCACCGCCTACCAATGCGGCCAGAACCAGACCGGAAGCGGTTTCGTGGTGTCGCCGGGGCGTGTTGTGACCAACGCCCATGTGGTGGCGGGCGTGTCGCAGCCTGTGGTCGAGATCCCGGGAGGAGGGGCCCTGCCCGGCCGGGTGGTCTACTTCGACAGCCAGCATGACCTCGCTGTCCTTGCCGTGGACGGACTTCCGTCGTCCCCGCTCCAACTGAGTGCGGACCTGCCGGCCGGCAGCCCGGCCGCGTTCGCAGGTTATCCGCACGGCGGGCCTTTCCAGTCCAAACCGGCAACGATCCAGGACATCACCACCGTCCTGGTCCCTGACATCTATGGCGGCAACCCGGCACCGGAAGACGTGTACCGGCTTGCCGGCGATGTCCAGCCGGGCAACTCCGGCGGACCCCTCCTCACCACTGAAGGCCTGGTTGCCGGTGTGATCTTCGCGAAAGCCACGTCGGATGCCGAGCTGGGCTTTGCCATCACCATGGACGACCTCGGGCCGGTGGCCGCCCAGGCGCCGGGCCTGAGCAGCCCCGTTTCCTCCGGGCAGTGCATCCAGAAATAAGCGGGCAGTGCATACAAAAGTAAGCGGGCGGGGGCCCTAGAGCCACTCCAGGGTTTGGCCGTGCGGCCCGGCGATGGCCACGGGCACACCGTCCTGGAGGAGCAGGAACCGGCCCTGCAGCCGCGAGTCATCCATTTCCGGCACCACCACGGAGCCGTCGGCCTGGGCAAGTACCGTGTGGCCCTCATTGGACAGCCAGTGGCAGCCGCGCTCTGCCGCAAGGGTACCGATCGTGGCACGGAAGGCTTCCCGCTGGGAGGCGTCCAGATAGGCCATCACGGCGCTGTGGAATACCACCAGGGTCGCGTCCGGCGGCGCCTGGTCGGCGAGCGACACCAGTTGCTCGTTGAGGTCGCCGGCCACCAGCAGCGGCGGATCCTGCTGCGCTATGGCGATGGCCCGGCGCAGCCGCTCGCGGCGGAAGTCCTGCTCCGGCCAGATCAGGGCTTCAAGCCAGGCGACGTCGTCGGGGTCGTTGATGTCCAGGGGGTTCAGGTCGATCCCGGCCCGCCACACCACTTGGGGGAGCTCTGCAGGAAGCGGGACGGCCCCTTCCACGGTGCAGCGCAGAACGGGCGGCTCCTCCGCCGCGGACCGGGCCCCGTCCGGTTGTGGCACCAGCCGCGTGACTGACGCGCCGTCGTCGTACTCGTAGGCGTACTTGTCCGGAAACAGCGCGAGCCCGGCCGAGGCACCCACCTCGATCAGTGCCAGGGGACGGCCTGTCGAGCCGGCGATGACGGCGAGGGACGGCAGCAGAGTGGTGCACCTGCCTGCCTCGTTGGTCTGCGTGGCGCGGGAGAGAACGATCCGCGAGACCTCGTCCCAGCGTGCAAGGAGGAACTCCCGGAACTCTCGGTACGGCGTGATCCCGGCGCCCAGGAACCGCGCTGCCGCCAGGATCAGCAGGGGCTGCCGCTTGTTGTGCGGCCACAGTTCAATACGGCTGATCAGTTCAGGATCGCCGGCGATTCCCAGCGACCACTCTGCGTAGCACGGGGAGGACGCCGGCGCATCGACTGTACCGAAGTTCCGGTACCAGTCCGCGGTGCCCGCGTTCCCCGCGCCCATGATCAGGCCCTGCCGGCGTTCAGTTCTGCGAGGTATTCGACGGCGAACCGGTAGCCCATCACGCCGGCGCCGGCGATCACGGCCTTGCTGATGTCCGAAAGATACGAGTGGTGCCGGAACTCTTCACGGGCATGGACGTTGGTGATGTGGACTTCCACCGCGGGCAGCTGTACTGCGGAGATGGCGTCGCGGATGGCCACAGACGTATGGGTGTAGGCGCCGGCGTTGAGGACGATGCCGATGGCCTTGCCCCGCGCGGCGTGGATGGCATCAACCAGTGCACCCTCGTGGTTGGACTGGAAGCATTCAACTTCCAGGCCGTAGGCGGCGGCGGCCTCCTTGGCGAGCTGTTCGACGTCGGCCAGCGTTGCGGTGCCGTACTTCTCCGGTTCCCGGGTACCCAGCAGGTTCAGGTTGGGTCCGTTGAGGACAAGGATGGTGCCGCGGCCGGCTTCGGTGGCGGGGGAGGCTTCAGTCATGAGAGCAAATCTATCGCTTTGCATGCGGCGTGCGCTGTTCTTTACGGCGGGCTGACGGGGCGGACCGTGATCCTGGCAATGCGGCGCAGTGCCGCAGAGCAAACTGGGAGGTAGGCGGGCGCCCACCAAGGAACCGTGAACGTGACCCGGCAGCCGTCCCCTTCCGGAACCACAAGGTGCCCGGTCGCGCGGATTCCGGCCACGGACCAGGACCAGGAACGGCCTGCCCGGTATTCCGTCACCGTGAAGGGCAATGTGACAGCGGCGACCGTCCGCACCCGGCCGGTGCTGCCGGCCGTGAAGCCGGGCGAGTCCAGTTCTGCACCCCTCACGGAAGGCCCCCATTCACGCCAGCGGCCGACGTCGGTGAGCAGCTCCCACACGTCCGCGGCGGGCGCCTCGATGTGCCGGGACACGGATAAGCGCATCCGCGCTACCGGAAGTCCGCGCGCAGGACGGCCTGCGCCGTGAGGTGGCCGCTTTCGAGGGCGCCCTGGATGGAGGCGGTGGCGCGGTGGTCGCCGCAGACGAAGACTCCGGGTGAGATCTCAGCAGGCTGCGGGGACCCCAATGGAGGAGGCTGGACGGGCAGGGCATTCGGAACTTCGTGCCGGGCCACCAGTTCCCATCCGGTGGCATCAGCCCCGTAGATTTCAGCGGCATGCCGGCGGACCGCATCATCGCCGGGCAACGGCCGGCCGCGGCCGAACAGCGCCGATGTCTGCACAAGGTGCCTGCCGGCGGGGGTATAACCCGGAGCTGCGTTGGAAACGACCGCCGTATTGACCAGGGGGCCGCCGGGCCGCTCCCGCGCATCAACGCAGAGCAGGTTCAGCCGGGACGGAGGCTCGCCGGCCGCGAACCAGTGCGTCAGCACCCCCTTCATGGCGGGAAGGCCGCCCGCCGCACCGCCGCCGTCGTTTCCTAGCGCCAGGGCTTCGGCGCCGGCCGGGTCCGTAGCCACCACCACCTGCTCAGCCCGGAGCTCGGCACCGGAGGCACGGACCAGCATGGAGCCGCCTTCGCGCCGGATGGAATTCACCTTTATCCCGGTGCGGACAGGCGTGGCGAGCGAGGCGGCCAGCTGCCGCGGCAGGGCCTGCATGCCCATTCGCGGCAGCCCCGGCACTCCGAGCGCGAAGGTGCGCAGCAGGAGCCGGGCGAAGTCGTTGGAGGTGCTGCCGTCGTCTTCGAGGAGCACCCCGGCGAAGAACCGATCAACCACCCGGCGGAGTTCGCCCGCCAAACGCGCGTCGTCCAGTGCCTGCCGCAGCGTCACGTCCCGGCCAGACACGGCGGCGCGACGTCCGCCGCCGTCGTACTGCCGCCATGACCGGACGACGGCGGGAGCCGCCCAGCGGAGGAGGGCAGCCGCCTCGCGCGGCTTCGCAAGGCCGCTGCCAATGGTCCTGGCGATCAGCTGCGGTTCGCGCAGGGGATGGGCCAGCACCGCGAGACCGTCATCACGGCGTACTCCGAGCCCGGCGCCGAAGGGCTGCAGCTCCAGGGCACTGACGTCCACCCAGCGGCGGACGGCCGGGTAGGCGGGATTCAGAACCTGGAACCCGCGGTCCACCAGGAATCCGTCCACGTGCTCCGTGCGGATCCGGCCGCCCACGTCGTCGGCCGCTTCCCACACCCGCACGTCACGCCCGGCTGCCTGCAGCTCCCGGGCACACTGGAGCCCCGCAAGCCCGGCGCCGACCACCAGAACCTCACACGAATCGGTCATGCTTCATCTTGGCACGCATGCCATTTCCGGGCCTCTGGCCACGCTTTGTGCCGGTGCCTAGACTTGAAGGACCATCGTGCGGAGCTCCCGTGCCGGTCAGCTCGCGCGAAAAGCCCGATCTGGAGAGAGCGTCATCATGCGCTGCAAAAATGTGGATTCAGGAAAAGCAATGCGCCGTGCCGCCGTGGGACTGGTGGCCCTCGCAGCACTCATCATTCCGGCACCCGTTGCGTCTGCCGGTCCGCCGTCGACCAAGGGCGATGACAAGGTCATCGAGCTTCCCGGCGCGTCGTCCGCCGAAGGCATAGCTGAGGGCGAGGGCACCACCTTTTTCGCCGGGGACCTGTTCAAGGGGGACATCTACCGCGGAGATACCCGCCGCGGAACCGCCAGGCTCTACATCGACGTTCCAGACGGCCGGATGGCGGTTGGCATGAAAGTTGACGTGGAGAACGGCCTGCTCTTCGTTGCCGGCGGCACCACCGGCCAGGCCTACGTCTATGACACCGGCTCGCGGAAGACTGTGGCCACCTACCAGCTGACCCGGGATCCAGCCTTCATCAACGACGTCGCGGTGACGGATGACGGCGCCTGGTTCACCAACTCCACGAAGGGCGAGCTGTACTTCGTCCCGGTTGACCGACATGGCAAGCCGGGCGAAGACGTCAGGACGCTCACGCTGAAAGGACCTGCTGCCGAGACTCCCGCCGACTTCAACCTGAACGGCATCGCGGCCGTCCGGGGCGGCCGGACCCTGATCCTGGCGCATTCCGCGAACGAAGCCCTGTATACGGTGGAGCCGGGCTCCGGTGAGACCGCCGACAGCGCAAAGATCACTGGTGCCAGCCTGCCCTACGTGGACGGGATTGTGGTGAAGGGGAACACCCTCTGGGCCGTGCAAAACATGATCAACCAGGTGAGCCGCGTCCGGCTGGACTCCCGGCTGGATTCCTTCGAGGTCAAGGACGTCATCACCAGCCCTGACTTCCAGGTCCCGACGACGGCGGCCCTGTTTGGCGATACCCTCGCCGTGGTTAACGCGAAGTTCGGCGTTCAAGGGGCCAGCAAGTACGAGGTGGTCCTTGTCGACGCCCGCTGAGCGGACTTTGGACGCCCGCTGAGCGGACGTGGAAAGCAGAGAGCCTGCCGGCCGGGTTTGGTACCCGGCCGGCAGGCTCTTTGGGAGTCGCTGAACCTACACGGCAGTCAAGCGCATCAGCAGTGCGTGTTCCGGGTTGAGGACGGGCATGGGCAGCCCCACCTCGGCCAGGAACCGGCCGCTGGCTTCCGCTCCGGCGGCCAGCCAGGCCGGTGGCTGCGCCTGGGTGAAGTTGTGCGCGTAGTCTGCGTCGCCGGGCGTCGGGAAGATGGCCTCAACCCGGTAGCTGCGGTCCTGGTCCAGTCCCGGAATGGTGATGCGCCCCGGACGCTCCGCGAACGAGGTCCTGGTGCTGACCAGCGCGAACAGTGCGGCCGTGTCTCCGGTCGCCGGGGTGCCCTGGGACACCACGCCGTGAAGCATGAGCGAATCGTCGGCAACGTCGGCGCGGACCATCCGGCCGGAGTGGATCAGGCCGCGGTGCTCCTTGTAAAGGCCGATGAACCGCTTGAGTTCTTCGCGCTCCGCGCCGTGGACCTGGCGGACATCCCATTCCAGGCCGAAGTGCCCGAAGAAGGCAGTGATGGCTCGGAACGAAATGTCGTGCGTGCGTGCCGTGGTGTGGGAGGTGGTGGGGCCGATGTGACCGCCCACCAGCTCCGGCGGCACCACCAGCCCGGTCCAGCGCTGGATGGTCTGGCGCTCCAGGGCGTCGTTGCAGTCCGAAGCCCAGATCCGGTCGGTCGTTTCCAGGATCCCCAGGTCCACGCGGGCGCCGCCGGACGAACAGCTCTCAATCTCCAGGCCCGGGTGGGCCCTCTTGAGCTCGCCAAAGAGGCGGTAGGCGGCGAGTGTCTGCTCGTGCACGGAGGAGCGCCCGGCGTGGCCGTGCTCGGTGAGGTCCCGGTTCTGGTCCCACTTCAGGTAGCTGATGTTGTTTTCGCGGAGCAGGGCGTCGATGCGGTCAAAGACGTACTGCCAGGCCTCGGGGTTGACCAGGTCGATGACGTGCTGATGGCGCCAGGTCAGTGGCAGCCGGCCGCCGTCCTTGTGGGACCGGACAGCGGGTCCAACGATCCATTCCGGGTGGGCGCGCGCCACGTCGGAGTCCAGGTTGATCATTTCCGGCTCAACCCAGAGGCCGAATTCCATCCCGCGGGACGTGACGGCATCGATCAGCGGTGTGAGGCCGTCCGGCCACAGGCCCTCGTCAACGTACCAGTCGCCGAGGCCCGCCTGGTCATGCCGACGGCCACGGAACCAGCCGTCGTCGAGCACGAAGCGTTCCACGCCCAGGTCCGCCGCCGAATCCGCCAGTTCGATCAGCGTGCTGAGATCGTGATTGAAGTAGACGGCTTCCCAGACGTTGAGCACCACGGGCCGGGCCTTGCCGGTGCCCGCCTTGCCTGCGCCCGAAACGGCTGACGCCGAAGGCAGCACGTGGTGCGGACGGTTCCTGAACCAGCTGTAGAAGGCCTCGCTGATGCCATCCAGGCCGCGGTCCGAGTACGCCGCGAAGAGTGCGGGGGTGGTGTAGCTGCCGTTCGGCTCGAGGACCACTTCGGCAGGGCCCAGCAGCTCGGAGCCGCCGATCATGGTCCGGCCGTCGCCGATGGTGTCCGCGAACTGTTCGTGGTTTCCGCTCCAGGCAAGGTGGGTGGCCCAGACCCTGCCATGGCGGTTGCCGAAGTCCGCCGTGCCGGCCGCCAGCAGCAGCGAGGAATCGTGGCCGGTGCGCCCGTGCCGCCCTGTCCGCACCCAGGTGCCCTGCTGGATGGCCCGGCGCTGCGGGTGGCGTTCACGGCACCAGCGTCCGGTCAGGTCAAGGAGTTCGACGGCGTCAGGAGCCACCGGCAGCACGGTGGCCAGTTCGTCGAGCTGAAAGGGTGAAGTGCCGGTGTTGGTGACGGTGTGGCGCATTTCCAGCAGGCCGCCGTCGTGCAGTTCCAGCGTGGATTCGACGGTGATGCCGGCGTCCGGATCTGACTGGACAATCACAGCTGAATTCCCGACGGCGGACTTTCCGCCGGTTTTGACGTCCGCGACGCGGAGGCGGACGGAGAAATCGTAGCCGGGCACGCCGTCGGCGATCCGGTGCCCGCGGAGGGCAGGGCGTCCGCGCCAGCTCGACGATGCCTGCGGCAGCAGCCCGGCGGGGACGGCGGCGTCGACGGCGGAGGGCGGGATCGGTTCGCCGAGGATGGCCAGATCGGGCAGTGAAGCGCCCAGATCGGCGCCCCAATGAATGACCTCGGCCTCCCCGCTGTCGAAGCTGATCACCAGGCTGGTGCCGGCGGAGCGGAGGTGCAGGGGATCCATGGGGTTACTCTTTCGATGTGGCGGTGAGCGTACCGTGACGCTGCCGGCGGGTTTGTATGGTGTGTTTCGTATGAACGTGCGGGGTGGAGTGCCCCGGGTGCCGCCGCTTCGCGAGGATGAAACGGCGGCACCTGGGGCCGTGGCTGCGACCACTTACGCAGCCACTGCAGGTGCGGTCTACTTGAAGAGATCGTTCACCTGGTTGTTGGCTTCGGTCAAGGAGCTGGCAGGCTTCTTGCCGGAGAGCACGGCGTCCATTGCGGGCTTCATGATGCCGTCAACTTTGGCCGCTTTGTCCGCGATGGGGAAGAGGAACGTGGTGCCGTCCTCGACGTGGGTGGTAAAGGCCGAGACGTCGGTGCCCTTGGCCTTGAACGCTTCGGCTGCCTTTTCGGAGGAGCTGGTGATGGCGGGGAAGACGACGGCCTTGGAAGCCACAACGTCCTGGCAGGCGGTCGAACCGAGGTATTCGACCCACTTGACGGATGCCGCCGGGTTCTTGGTGCCCGCCCAGACGGAGTCGGCCAGGCCGTTGAACATGCTGGCACGCTTGCCGTCGGGACCCTTGGGGGTGGGGGCGAACGCCGTCTCCACGCCCTTGTAGCTCTTGTACTGGCCGATCAGCCAGTCACCCGTGGTGTTGATGGCCGCCTTGCCGGCACCGAAGTTGTCCGCCAGGCTGGCGCCAACGGTGGTTTCCAGCTTGGGCATGTAGCCCTTCTCGATCAGGCCGGCCCACCAGGCGATGGTCTCCTGGAATTTGGGGTCATCGTAGTTGAACTTGGTCCCCCAGGGATTCTTGTCAGTGGCGGTCCAACCCGTGGTGGCGCTGAGGAAGCTCCATTCGGTCTGGCCCTGGCCGGAGCCGCTGCCTGCCAGGCCCAGGCCGTAGACGGCCACGTTGTTCTTGTCGAAGCCTGCCTCGTCGCCGCGCTTGCCGCTCTTGTCCACGGTGAGGCGGGCGATGGCCTTCTCGTAGCTGCCGCCGTCCTTCGGGTTCCAGTCGAGGTTGGCCATCTGCTCGGCGGTCAGGCCCGCCGAATCGGCCATGGCCTTGTTGTAGAACAGGCCAACGGTGTCCCAGTCCTTGGGCAGGCCGTAGCGCTTGCCGTCCTGGCCGACCCACAGCTCCGGCAGGCCCTTGGTGTAGCTGTCCAGCTTGATGCCGTCCTTGGCCACGGCGTCATCGAGGGAGAGCAGCTGCTTCTTGGCGGCGTACTCAGGGTACTTCGAGAGGTGGTTCGTGAAGACGTCCGGGGCGGTGCCGGCGACGAAGCCGTTGGTCAGGGTGGTCCAGTAGTCATCCCACCCGCGCTGGGTGATTTTGACCTTGATGTCCGGGTTGGCTTTGGTGAAATCGTCAGCGCACTGCTGGTACGCCGGAAGCTGGTTGGCGTCCCACAGCCAGTAGTTGATTTCGCCCTTGGCCTCGGTGGAGGCGGTGCTGCCTCCGCCGCAGGCGGAGAGGGACAGTGCGATTGCCGCGGCGGCAGCTGCGACGCCGATGGTTTTCTTCATGATGGACCTTTCGAGGGTGTTTCTGGAGACGAACGTGTTTCTGGGGAGAGTGAACTGGGGGTGTTACTTGATTCCGGAGAAGCCGATGGAGTTGACCACCTTCTTGCCGAAGGCAATGAACAGCAGGAGCACCGGGAGTGCGGCCACGAGCGTTGCGGCCATCAGGCCGGTCCAGTCGGGGGCGCCCTGCGGTGACTGGGACTTGAAGACGCCCAGGCCCACCGTGAGCACCCGTACGTTTTCGTCCTGGCCCACCAGGAGCGGCCAGAAGTATTCGTTCCACTGGCCGATGAAAGTGAGGAGGGCCAGTGTGGCCAGCGGCGCCGCTGCGTTGGGCAGGACGATCTGGAAGAAGATCCGTAGGTGCTTGGCGCCGTCGAGCATTGCGGCTTCTTCCACTTCCCGGGACATGCTGAGGAAGAACTGGCGCAGGAAGAAGATGGCGAACGGGGTCATGAACAGGAAGGGCAGCGTCATGCCGGCAAAGGTGTTGAGCAGGCCCAGGTTCTTGATCATCAGGAAGTTGGGCAGCGCTGTGAAGATCGGCGGGACCATCATGGTGGCTAGGAACAGACCGAATACGGCGTTCCGTCCGGGCCAGCGGAGCCGGGAGAATGCGTAGGCTGCCATGGCGCTGAAGAAGACTTGCCCTGCCGTGGTGACGCTGGCGAAGATGATCGAGTTCCGCAGGTAGAGCCAGAAGTTGATCGCAGCTCCCGAGCCTCCCTCGGCGATGGCCTCCTCGGGACTCTGCATTCCGAGGACCCGTTTGAAGGCCCCGAGGTTGAAATCGGCAGGAAGGAGGTTGCCTGCGTTGGAGGCCAGCGAGGCATTCGTGGACAGTGCCGTGCGGAGCATCCACAGGAAGGGTGCCACGGTGACGGCGACTGCGACGGCCACGAGGGCCCAGGCTCCGACGCGCCGCCAGTTGACGGGCTTCTTGTTGACGGGAACTTTGTTGACGGACTTGCGGGTGAGTGTGGAGGTGCTCATGGCTGGGGTTCCTTAGTCCAGATCCGATTCGTTGCCCTTGAGGAACTTCATTTGCACGAAGGCCACCAGGGCAAGAATGAGGAAGAGAATGACGGACAGGGCCGATGCGTAGCCGAAGTCCGATTCGCCAAAGGCCTTTTGGTAGATGTACATCTGGATGACGCGGGAGGCGTTGATTGGCCCGCCGCCGGTGGTCACTGCCACGGTGTCGAACACCTGGAACGAACCGATGACGGTTACGACGAGCACCAGCACCAACACGGGACGCAGGAGCGGCATGGTGATGCTCCAGAAGGTCCGGGTGGGGGACGCCCCGTCCAGCGAAGCAACCTCGTAGACGTGGTTGGGAATCGACTGCAGCCCGGCGAAGAGCAGGAGGGCCGTGTAGCCCATGTGCCGCCAGACGTTGACGGCGGCGATGGTGGGGATGGCCCATTGCTCGCTGCCGAAGAAGGCGATGCGCGGCAGGCCCATCCAGTTGATGATTTCGTTGACGATGCCGATCTGGTAGTCGAGCATCCAGAACCACAGCAGGGCGACGATGACGTTGGCCACCAGGAAGGGAAGCAGCAACGCGCCGCGGATGAATGTGGACTTTGCCACCCGGTGCATCAGGAGGGCCAGTCCGAGGGCGATCAGGGTCTGGAAGCCGATGTTCAGGCCGACGTACTGGACGGTAACCCCCATGGCGTTCCAGAACAGTTCATCGCCAAGCATGGCGGTGTAGTTCTTGATGCCGATCCACGTGGGGTCGCCCAGGATGCTGTACTCGGTGAAGCTGAGGTAGACGCCCCGGATGGTGGGCACCAGATAGAAGAGAACAAAGCCGATCATTGCCGGGAAGATGAAGAACAATGCCATCTTCAAGTCGCCGAGCCGGCGGAGGCGGCCCTTACGGGCGGTCTTCCCGGCCTTGGGGAGTCCGGCCCGGGCTGCCGGGTCCTGTTGCTGCTTGGTAAGGGTGGTCATCATCGACCCTTTCCTGACTGTGATGTGGGTAACAACTGAAGATGAATCTACACGAGTAGATTTGGGCTGGCAAGTATTTTTTCCTGCAAACAAAGAAAATTAAGGCTCCACTTGATAATTCGTTGACTCGAGTAGATTCGGGTGGAAGACTTTGGCCCAGGCCCAACCTGGGCCTTCATGCCCGCAATCGCGGGCCAGCCAAGGGAAGGTAAACAATGGCGTTTTCAATAGGAGTCGTCGGTGTCGGACAGTTCGGCGGCCATTTCGCCCATCTCTTTAAGCTCCACCCGGGAGTCAGCGAGGTTTACGTCGTCGACGAACGGCCGGAACGCGCCGCGGCGGCGCAGGAGCGCTGGGGGCTCGACGGCACCAAGGCAAGCTTCGAGGAGCTGCTGGCGTCCGACGTCGACGCCGTCGCCATCTTCACGCAGCGCTGGACCCACGGTCCGCTGGTGGAGCAGGCGCTCCGCGCCGGCAAGCATGTCTACTCCGCAGTGCCCATGGCAGTTTCGGAAGAACAGATCGAGCGCATCATCGAGGCCGTGAAGGAAACCGGGCTGGTCTACGCCATGGGGGAGACCAGCTACTACAACCCCGCCACTGTCTACGCCCGCAACCAGCACGCCGCCGGCAAATTCGGCCGGATCTTCTACAGCGAAGGCGACTACGTCCACGACATGGACCTGGGCTTCTACGACGCCTACCAGTACAGCGGCGGAGACGCCTGGAAGTCGACGGCGAGCTACCCGCCCATGCTGTACCCCACCCACGCCATCGGCGGCGTCCTGGGCGCATTGCCGTCCCACGCGGTCAGTGTCAGCTGCATCGGCGTCAAGGACGACCGCGGGGACGGCGTCTTCGACAAGGAAGTCAGCATGTTCGGCAACGACTTCTCGAACGCCACCGCGCTCTTTGAACTGAACGACGGCGGCGCGATGCGGACCAACGAGATGCGCCGGGTGGGGTACCCGTCGCACATCCGTGAATCCCGGTTCCGCTTCTTCGGCACCGAAGCCAGCTTCGAGCAGCTGGCCAAGGTCACGGTGTGGCAGGACAAGGAAAACGTCCACGACATCTCCGAACAGGTGGAAACCCGGCCCAGCATCCCGTTGGACGACCCCTCGCTGGCCGACGTCGCCCCGGAACTGCGTGACGCGTTCATCTCCGGCCTTGCCCCCGTGCATGACCGCAGCCGCCTGCCGGAGGAATTCCGCGGCGCCCCGAACGGGCACGAGGGAAGCCACCAGTTCCTGGTGGACGACTTCGTGACCGCGGTCAATGAGGGAACGCTGCCGCCCGTCAATGCCTGGGTGGCCGCGCGGTTCACGCTTCCCGGAATCGTGGCGCATGCCTCGGCCCAGCAGAACGGCGAACGCTTGCCCATCCGCGATTTTGGCGACGCACCGCGGGACGCATAGCTAGCATGTACTCCATGACCATTCCCGCAACGCACCCGACCCGAGGTCCGGTAGTAACCCGCAAGGATGTTGCCCGCTATGCGGGTGTGAGCACGGCGGTGGTCAGCTACGTTGTCAACGGCGGCCCAAAACGGGTGGCGCCTGCCACGGAAGCGAAGGTCCAGGACGCGATCCGCGTCCTGGGCTACCGTCCCAACGCCGCCGCACGCGCGCTCAAACTCGGGTCCAGCGAGACCATCGGCCTGATCATTCCGGACAACAGCAACCCGTTCTTTTCGTTGCTGGCGCACGCGGTGGAAGACGCAGCCGGCGAGCTCGGCTACGCGTTGTTCCTGACCAACTCCGACGGCGACCTCGCCAAGGAACGCCGGCACATCCGGAACCTCGCCGCGCGCCAGGTGGACGGAGTGGTGCTCGCCAGCGTCCTCTCCGAACCGGACCTAGCGGACCTGGAAGCGGCGGAGATTTCATCGGTCCTGCTAAGCCACAGCGAGAGGCCCGCCGGCGTCACCAGCGTCGGCGTGGACCTCGCCGCAGGTGCCCGCACTGCCGTGGAACACCTGATCGGGCATGGCCACACCAACATCGGACTGGCCATGGGTACCACCACCGCCAACGAGGCCGATGACCGCGAACAGGGCTGGCTGCAGGCGCTCAAGGCTGCCGGCTTGCCTGAGGGCCCGATCGCGCGCAGCGCCTTCACCCGGGACGGAGGCTACGCCGCCGGGAAGCGCCTGTTGGCGTCGGGGCACCGGCCCACCGCTGTTTTTGCGAGTTCGGACATGCAGGCGGTGGGCATCCTCCGGGCCCTGCACGAAGCGGGACTCACTGTGCCGGGCGACATTGCCCTGGCCGCCTTCGACGGCTCGGTGGAGGCCGAATATTCCTGGCCCCCGCTGACCACCGTGGAACAGCCGGTCCGTGCCATGGCGGACGCCGCAGTGCGCGCGCTGGTCGGTGCGGGCCGCGGCGAGCCGCCCCGGCACCACGTCTTTCCCACGAAGCTGCTGGTCAGGCAGTCCTGCGGCTGCCCATAGAGTTTTCCGGCAACACCGCTAGCCGGCGTCGACGATCCGCAGCCGGCTGACGCTTTCCTGCAGGAACCGGCGCGCGTCCGAGCTGAGGCCGGCGTCGCTGATGACCTCATCGGCCTCCTCGAACCCCGCGATGGTGCTCATGCCCTGGGTGCCCCACTTGGTGTGGTCGGCCACCACCACCACCTTGCGCGAGGCCGCCACGAACGCGCGGTCAGTCTCGGCCTCCAGCATGTTGGGCGTGGTGAAGCCGGCATCGGGATCCATGCCGTGGACGCCCAGGAACAGCAGGTCCAGGTGCAGCTGCTTCAGCGCCGCCATCGCAATCGGTCCAACCAGCGCGTCCGACGGCGTGCGTTCGCCGCCGATCAGGATCACCGTGGAACCGTACCGTCCGGCACCGGAGGATGAGCCGTGATGGAACACGTCGGCAATGCGGATGGAGTTGGTCACAACCGTGATCCGTGGTCCGTTGACAAGCTCCTTGGCCAGCGCCCACGTGGTGGTTCCGGCGCCCAGCCCCACCGCCATCCCTTCATGGACAAGCGACGCCGCTTCCAGGGCAATGGCCCGTTTCTCGGCTGTGAGTTGCGTGGATTTCTGCTCGAAGCCCGGTTCGTGCGTGCTGGCATCGCCGGGAAGCTTGGCGCCGCCGTGGATCCGCTCCACCCGGCCGCCTTCCTCGAGCAGCTCGATGTCCCGCCGAACGGTCATGAGCGACACACCAAGCTGCTGGGCCAGGTCCGAGACGCGGACCACCCTCTCGCGCTGGACGGCGTCCACGATTGCCTGGTGGCGTGCTGCGGGGAGCATGGAATTCCTTTCGGGCTGCGGGCGGGGGAGTGCTGCCCCCGTCAAGTTCCATCATGGTCTACCCCTTGGAAGAACCAAGAGTCAGCCCCGCAACAAACTGCCGCTGCAGGAGCAGGTAGATCACCAGCGTGGGGATGACCGTGATCACGGCGCCGGCCGCCAGCAGGTTGTAGTTGTTCAGGAACTGGCCCTGGAGGTTGTTGATGGCAGTGGTGATCGGGAGCCGGTTGCCGCTCTGGATGAACAGGAGCGGCCAGAAGTAGTCGTTGTAGATGAAGATGACCTGCAGGGTGCCGAGCGCAGCAAACGCCGGCCGGCACAGCGGCAGGATGATCTCGCGGTACTGCCGCCAGATGCCGGCGCCGTCCACCAACGCGGCTTCGGTCAGGTCGGCGGAGAGTGCCTTCATGTAGTTGGAGAGCACGAACGTGCAGAATCCCATTTGGAAGGCCGTGTTGACGGCGATGACGATGATGTATGTGTTCAGCATGTTGCCGGAATCGCTGAAGGAATAGGGCACTTCGAAGTGTTTGGCCATCTCGAACAACGGCGCGGCCAGGACCTGCGGCGGCAGCAGGTTACCGGCGGTGAACATGATGAGCAGGGTGATGTTGAACTTCCAGTTCACCCGGCTCACGGCGAACGCCATCAGGGACGCCAGGAACAGGGTCACGAGCACGGCGGGAACCGTGATGATGACCGAGTTCCAGAAATACGTGGCGAATCCGCCCTGCGTCCAGGCCTGGATGAAGTTGTCGAAATTGAAGGCCCCGGCCAGGCTGAAATAGCCGTGCTCGTTGGTGGACGCCACCGGCCGGAGGGCAGTGAAGACGGACCAGCCCAACGGGATCAGCCACATGACGGCCATGACCGTCAGGAAAATGTGGGTCCCGTAGTGGCGCTTCGGCCGGC
This sequence comes from Arthrobacter sp. Leaf337, assembly GCF_001423745.1. GTDB lineage: Bacteria > Actinomycetota > Actinomycetes > Actinomycetales > Micrococcaceae > Arthrobacter. Next base: position 281,330 of record NZ_LMPC01000027.1, on the reverse strand, counting down.
TGCCGGACCTGGGGGCGGGGGCGGTATCTTGTCCGCCGGCGCGGGCTGTGGTGGTGCTCATGCTTTGTTCTCCTTGCCGAACGTGCGGCTGAGGTAGAAGACGATGGGGACGAGGGAAATGACCAGCAGCACCACCGCCAGGGCCGAGCCGACGCCGATCACCTGGCCTTCGCCCACGAGGTTCTGGATCACCAGGGCGCTGAGCATTTCCAGGCCGTTGGTGCCGCGGTTGATGACGTACACCACGTCAAAGGCCCGCAGCGACTCGATGATGGTGATGACCACGATCACGATGTTGATAGGGCGCATGGCCGGAAACACCACGCGGAAGAACGTCTGGTAGCCGTTGGCCCCGTCGATCGCGGCGGCCTCCTTGAGGCTGGGATCCACCCCCTTGAGCCCGGCCAGATACAGGAGCATGACGTAGCCGGCATGCCGCCAGGTGGCCGCGATCATGGCTGCCCAGATATTCACCGAGGAGTCCCCGAACCAGTCCACGGCCTGCGGCGTCCCGGCCGTGCCCAGCAGGAAGTTCAGCAGCCCGTTATCGCGCTGGTAGAAGAGCTGCCAGATGATGCCGATGAGCGCCAGCGACAACATCACGGGGGCGAAGAAGATGCTCTGGTAGATCTTGCTGCCGCGGATGTTCTGGTCCAGCAGCACAGCCAGCAGCAGGCCCAGCGGCGTTGCGATGAGTGCCAGGAACAGGAGCCACAGCATGTTGTGCTGCACCGCCGGCCAGAACGGCGGGTAGTCCTGGGAGATGTACTGGTAGTTGTCCAGGCCGGCGGAGCGGATGTCGCCCAGGTCCAGGCCGTTCCACCGGGTGAAGCTCAGGCCCACCGACATCAGCATGGGCAGCCACACCAGGGTCAGTTCGATCAGGGTGGGGATGCCTACCATCAGGGACAGGACAAGCTTGTCCCGCCCGGACAGGCGGCGGACCCGCCCGCCCCTGGCCTTGCCGGTTCTCCCGGGAGCGCCTTCAGGCTCCCGGGATTCCGGCGGAATCAGTTCTCGTGCGGTGCTGCTCATGGAAGTCTTCCCTCGCTATTGGGCGGCGTACAGCGTCTTGGCCTGGGCTTCGAGGTTTTTGACGTCCATCTTGCCGTCCTTGATGAAGCTCTGCAGCGCAGGGATCATCACGTTGTTGGCCATCGCGGGAAGGGCATCCCGATCGAAGAACTGGCTGATGTATTTGGCGTTCGCGATGGTGTCCGCGCACGTCTTGTTGAGCGGCGTGAACTTGGACGTGTCGGTGCCCTTGGCCGTGGCAATGTTGGACGAATCCACCGCGGCGTACGCGTCCTGGGCCTCGGCAGATCCCAGGAAGGCCATGAAGTCCCGGGCCGCCTTGTTTTCGCCACCCTTCTTTGACAACAGGAGGCCGTCGATGGGGGCTTCGACGGCGTCGCGGCCTTCCATGGCGATCTCCGGGAAGGCGAAGAAGCCGATGTCCGCCAGGACGGCGGGATCAGTGAACTGCTGGGTCACGAAGGAACCGAGGAGGTACATGCCGGTCTTCTTGGCTTCCAGTGCCTTTGCCGCGTCCTGCCACGTCTGGCCCAGGGCTGCCGGGTCCTGGAACGGAAGGAGTTCGGCCCACGTGTCAAAAACGGCGCTGACCTTCTGCTGGTCCCAGGATTCCTTGTGGGCGCACAGATCCACGTGGAACTGGTAGCCGTTGAGCCGCATGTTGATGTAGTCGAAGGTGCCCATGGCCGGCCAGCCGTCCTTGTCGGCGAAGCCGATGGGAATGATGCCGTCAGCCTTCATCTTCGTGGCCAGGGCCTTGAGCGCGTCGAAAGTCTCCGGAACCTCGTAGCCCTTCTCCGCCCAGAGGCTCTTCCGGTAGAAGAAACCCCACGGGTAGTTGTAGTTGGGGACGAAGTACATCTTGCCGTCAGGTCCGGTGGAAGCCTTCTTCAGCGCGTCGGAGTAGTTGGCGCCGATGCTCTCCCAGACGTCGTCGATGGGTGCCAGGAGTCCCTTGCCCGCGTAGTACTGCATGCGGTAACCGGCAAACCATGTGAAGGTATCGTCCGGCGAGCCCTGCAGGTAGGAGTTGATCTTGTTCTGGAAATCGTTATGCGGCACCACGTTGGTGGTGACTTTCTTGCCGGTCTTGGCGGTGAAGGCATCCGTGACGGCCTGGTAGGCGCGCTTGGGAACATCATCCGAGGACCCGGAACCGAACGTCAGGCCGGGCGAGTCGGAACCTGTGGCCGACGGCCCGCTCCCGCCGGTACAGGCCGCGAGGAACGGAATCCCGGCCACGCCTGCTGCGCCGACGCCGACGGTCTTGAGGATGGTCCGCCGGCTCGGAAAAGCGGTTGCCGACGCATCAAACTGTGCTGCCATGTTCTCTCCCTTGAAAAATAGCTGCATGTGAGACACCTCACATGCTCATGACTATAACGTCTCAAAAGGGAACAGGAAAGAACGGGAAAGAACATTTTGGCGGCAACCGTTATTTGAATCGTCACAAAGCACCGCGGCCCCGTTTTCCCCGCCGTGGCAAGGGAAAACGGGGCCGGCTGGTGCCCGGAAAGCTTCCGGGGCTGTTACTTTCTGAGCGGCCGCTACTTTCGGAGCGAGTGGGCGATCTGCGCCATGACGGTGTTGTCGGCCAGCGTGGTGGCGTCTCCTACCTCGCGGCCTTCGGCGACGTCCTTGAGGAGCCGGCGCATGATTTTGCCGGAGCGGGTCTTGGGCAGTTCGGGCACCACCAGGATGGTCTTGGGCTTGGCGATCGGACCGATTTCCTTGCCCACGTGGTTGCGGAGTTCCTGGACGATCGCGTCGCCGGAGTCCACAGCATCTTCGCGGAGGATCACGAACGCGACGACGGCCTGTCCGGTGGTTTCGTCGGCGGCGCCCACGACTGCTGCCTCGGCAACGGCCGGGTGGCTGACCAGGGCGGATTCGATTTCCGCCGTGGAAAGCCTGTGGCCGGAGATGTTCATGACGTCATCCACGCGGCCCAGGAGCCAGACGTCGCCGTCGTCGTCCTTCTTGGCGCCGTCGCCCGCGAAGTACATGGTCTCGAAGCGAGACCAGTAAGTCTCCTTGAACCTTTCCGGGTCGCCCCAGATGCCGCGGAGCATGGCCGGCCACGGTTCGCGGATCACCAGGAAGCCGCCGTGCCCGTTCGGCACGGATTCGCCGAGCTCATCGACCACATCGACGGCGATGCCCGGCAGCGGAACCTGGGCGGAGCCGGGCTTGGTGGCCGTGACGCCGGGCAGCGGGGCGATCATCTGGGCGCCGGTTTCGGTCTGCCACCAGGTGTCCACGATCGGTGCCGGGTTCTCCTTCTTCTCGCCGTTCTTGCCGGCGTTGGCGCCGATGACGTCGCGGTACCACATCCAGGCTTCGGGGTTGATGGGTTCGCCCACGGAGCCCAGGACGCGGATCGAGGAGAGGTCGAACTTGGCCGGGATCTCCTTGCCCCACTTCATGAAGGTGCGGATGGCGGTGGGTGCGGTGTAGAGGATGGAGACCTTGTACTTCTCGATGATCTCCCACCAGCGGCCCTGGTGCGGGGAGTCCGGCGTGCCTTCGTACATGACCTGGGTGGCGCCGTTGATCAGCGGGGCGTAGGCGACGTAGGAGTGGCCGGTGATCCAGCCGACGTCGGCGGTGCACCAGTACACGTCGGTTTCCGGGTGCAGGTCGAAGACGGCCTTGTGGGTGTAGGCGCCCTGGGCAAGGTACCCGCCGGTGGTGTGCAGGATTCCCTTGGGCTTGCCGGTGGTGCCGGAGGTGTAGAGGATAAACAGCGGGTGCTCGGAGTCATGGCCCACGGCCGTGTGGTCCGGGGAAGCAGTGCCAACCGTGTCGGCCCACCAGTGGTCCCGGCCCTCGTGCCAGTCCACGTCTTGGCCGTTGCGCTTGACGACGACGACGTTCTGCACGGTGTGCCCGCTGCCGTCCCCTTCGTGGGACAAGGCGTCGTCCACCGCGTGCTTCAGGGAGCTGGGCTTGCCGCGGCGGTAGGTGCCGTCGGCGGTGACGACGAGTTTGGCCCCGGCGTCGTCGATCCGGGAGCGCAGGGCCTCGGCGGAGAAGCCGCCGAACACCACCGAGTGGACGGCGCCGATCCGGGCGCAGGCCAGCAACGTGATGACGGCTTCGGGGATCATGGGCAGGTACACGGCCACGCGGTCGCCCTTGGCCACGCCGAGGGACTCGAACGCGTTCGCAGCCTTCTTCACCTCTTCGGTGAGCTGCGCATATGTGTAGGAGCGGGAATCGCCCGGTTCGCCTTCAAAGTAGATGGCCACCCGGTCCCCGAGTCCGTTCTCCACGTGCCGGTCCAGGGCGTTGTACGCGGCGTTGATTTCGCCGCCGACGAACCACTTCGCGAAAGGCGGGTTGGACCAGTCCAGGGTCTCGGTGAAGTCCTTGCTCCAGGTGAGCAGTTCGCGGGCCTGCTTCGCCCAAAAAGCCGGACGGCCGGCGTCGGCCTCAGCATAATCCGCAGCGGTGACCACCGCGTTGGCAGCGAACTCTTCTGACGGGGCGAACTTCCGGTTCTCCTGGGAGAGGTTTTCGAAGGCGTCGCCGTTCCCGCCCTGGGCTCCGTTGGCTGACGGGCTTGCGGCTGCGGAGACTGCAACGGCTCCGGCGGTGGACAAGTTGGCCGGCACGTCGGTGTGTGCAGCGGTGGCCGTGGAGCTGGGTGTGTCCTGGGACATGGTGAACCTCATCATTCATCGATCTTTGCTGCGCGGGACGGGCCGCCACCGGGCCGCAGCCGGGCCGCATGCGCGGCATCGGGCATCGGCTGGTCGCGGCTGTACCGCAAAGAGCTGTTCCGAAATACACACTAACGCCTGCCCCGCACCAGACGTGTGCCTCGTCACATAGCGAACCGTGAGCGGTGTTTATTAAGCGCCGAATGGTTCCCGGGCGGCAGGGGCCGTGCCCTCCCGTGCCGGAGCCGGAGCCTCCGCCGGCCTTCCCGGCCGCCCCGCGTTCACCCGGCAAACAGGCGGGTGTGCTAGGGAAATCCGCGGGTGTTTTGCCGGTCCCGCCTCCGGCCCGTCAGCTAGTGATCAGCCAACCACTTGGCTAGGCTGAGATGGAGTTGTGACATCCGATGGAGGCGACAGGACCGCTTGCGGTCCCGTTCCTGCCTGCCGTTAGGAGACGCTGTCCAGGGCGTCGCCGTGCTAAGGAGAACAGAATGAACCAGCAAAGCCATGGACAGCATAAGGCGGTCCATACGCATCCCGGTCAGGCGAACGGCCAAGCGACCGGCCCGGCGAATTCCGGTAAGCCGGCAGGCTCCGGCGAGCCAAAGTCTGCGGGAAGCAGGCTGACGGCCAAGAAGAACGAAACGGTGCTCGGCCCGTTCACCGTGCGGGACCTCACCGTCTTCACCTCAACGCTGATTCTGTTCGTCGCGTCGCTGATCCCGATGTTCGATTCCCGCTACAACCTGTGGAACCTTGGCAGCCTGTTCTTCCTGGGCCTGGGCATCATCCTGCCGCTGATCGTGACGGCCCTCTTCGTGGCGCGCCGGCTTAGCCCGGAGTCCAAGGTGCGGGTGGGATCGCTGTCAATTGACCAGTTCGCGTCCGTGGTGGCGTCGTTCTCCGCAGGGTTCTTCTTCCTGTCCGCCGCCGAAGCCTTCATTCCGGTGATGCTGGTGGGCCTGATCGGATCCGTCGGACTGTTTGCCGCCACGGTGCTGGCACGCTTCATTCCCGTCCTTGCCGGTGACTTCCTGGACCGCGCGGAAGTTCCCGCACACGTTGTGGCCCGAGAGTCCGCCGCGCCGTTCCGCAAGCCCAGCGCCCCGAAGGAGCCCAAGGCCGCCAAGGAGCCGGGTTCCAGCACGCTGGCTGGCTGGTCGAAGCGACTGACCGCGGGTGCCGCGGGTGCCGCGGGTGCAGCAGGCGCCGCAGCAGCAGGAAGCGCAACGGCCACCGGTGCGCCGAAGGCCGACCGCCCGTACGCCGGAGCTGGCTCCGGTGAAGCCCCGCACGCAGCAACCTCATACGGAGAGACGCAGCATGCAGCAACGCAGCGGGGTAAGACGCAGGGCGCCGCGCCGCAGGCAGACTCAGTGCCGGCTGCGGCCGCCACTGCCATGTCTGGCAACGCAGCCGGCAACAACGCTGCTGCCGCTACTGCGGCAGCAGCAGTAGGTGCCGCGGCCGCCAGCCGCGGTACAGACGCTTCGCCCGCAACGCAGGCTGCCGACGTCGTTCCTTCCGCTGCAGAGCGGACGCAGGCTGCCGCAGTTCCCGCGGCCGTGGGCCGGGAGTCAGCCACCGGTCCCGCCACGGGTGCTTCGCCCGCAACGTCGGCGCCCGCTGCCTCGGAGCATGCAGCGGCGGCTCCGGCAGCTTCGGCGCCCGCTGCGACGATGCTGAACCCGCAGGTGAAGTCGCAGGAGCCCATCGGCGCCACCGTAGACCCCTACAGCCGTCCGGAAGAACACGGCGAACAGCCGGTCCACGAGGCGTTCTGGTTCGCCGTCGCCCAGCCCCGGACTGCAGTCGACGAGCGGACGGGCATGCCTGCGTTCGTGATCGAACCCGGCGGGTGGGTTCTGGCCCTGGAAGACCGCGGGCACGAATTCCTGGTGCAGCATACCGACGGCCGCGTCGGCGTGCTGCGGGACCTCAGCAACATCGAGCGCGGCTAGCCGGTCCTGATGGCCACCGTTTCCGGGACTCCGAATCCGGGCAGCATCACCCCCAGGGCGGCGGGCGAATCCCTGCTGGCGCTCAAGCGGCGCGCCCGCAGGATCAACCGGGCGCTCGCGGAGCTCTACCCTTACGCGCACGCCGAGCTGGATTTCCGCAGCCCCTTCGAGCTGCTGGTGGCCACGGTCCTGTCGGCCCAGACAACCGACGTCGTGGTCAACCAGATCACGCCGCTCTTGTTCGCCCGCTATCCGGACGCCCGGAGCATGGCAGAGGCGGACCCCGCCGAGCTTGAGGTGATCCTCAAGCCCACGGGGTTCTTCCGCGCGAAGGCGCGGAACGTTATGGCGCTCTGCAACCGGCTGGTGGACGAGTACGACGGCGAGGTGCCGCCCCGGCTGCAGGACCTGGTGACGCTGCCCGGAGTTGGCCGGAAAACCGCCAACGTGGTGCTGGGCAACGCTTTCGGCATTCCCGGAATCACCGTGGACACGCACTTTGGCCGGCTGGCCCGCCGGTTCGGCTGGACCGACTCGGATGATCCCGTGCGCGTCGAAGCCGACGTGGCCGAGCTGTTCGAACCGAGGGACTGGACCATGCTGTCGCACCGGGTGGTCTTTCATGGGCGGCGCGTCTGCCATGCGCGCAAACCCGCCTGCGGTGCGTGCGCGGTGGCCACGTGGTGCCCCAGCTACGGAGCAGGGGAGACGGATCCGGTGAAAGCAGCCAAGCTGCTCAAATACGAGCTGGCCCCGGGGCAGGAAGCCCTTCTGGCCCAGCTCCTGGCGGAGACCCATCGGGCTGCCGAAATCCGGATGGAATCACAAAAGCGGGGGAAATGACTGCCCGCCAGGACCTCGTCGGCCTCATTGACGCCATCACCGCCGGGAACGGCCCGGAGCGCAATCCCTACTGGCGGAACCTGACCGTGGACGATTCCGTTGCCCGCAAGGCCGCCGTGCTGATGCTCTTCGGCGCCCTGGACAACGTGCCCGCCGTTTCCTCGAAACACCTGGCCCCGGCCGACCTCGATGTCCTGCTGCTGGAACGTGCCCACACCCTGGACGACCACCCCGGCCAGGTGGCGTTTCCGGGCGGCGGAATCGACCCGGGCGAAACACCCATTGAAGCTGCCCTCCGTGAAGCGGAGGAGGAGACCGGCCTCGATTCGGCCGGTGTGGAGGTTCTCGGCGCCATGCCGCAGCTGGCCTTGCCGCGCGGGAATTTCCTGGTGACGCCGGTGCTCGCCTGGTGGCACTCGCCGTCTCCGGTCCGGGTGGTGGACTACGGTGAATCGGCCCAGGTGTTCCGGATCCCGGTCCGCGACCTGCTGGACCCGGACAACAGGGTGATGGCAACCGTCAGCCGGGGCGGCCAGTCGTTCCTGAGCCCCGCCTTTGCAGTGAACAACGTAGTGGTCTGGGGTTTCACCGGGATGATCCTGAACGAACTGTTTGACCAGTTGGGCTGGGCCGTTCCGTGGGACCGGACCCGGCTGCACCAGATCGATATTTGACTTCCCGGACGGGTCTGCGGGCCGGACCGGCGTCCGCCTCAGGGCACCCGCCCCGTCGGCCCGGGGCTAGCCGGTGGCCAGTTCCCGCCGGGCACGGTTGACCACGAGTCCTGTGGCTGCGTTCTCGCGGACGGCATCGATGCCAGCGACCACGCCTTTGAGTGTCTTGAACCGCGGCGAAACCGCCACTACCGTGCCGTCGTCGGCCTTGAGCCGGAAGTAGAAAGCTTCTTCTTCAGCGTTGATGATTTCGAATGTGCCAGCCATTGTGTGGTGCCTCCCCAAATTTCCATGCGTCATTGCATCGGCCGGTTCTTTTTCGGTGCTGCACTGCCACTGCTGCGAACCGGCTAATTGAGCTTAACCGGGAGGTGAGACAGTTCACAAAGCTACCCGCGGGTACGTTACAGGCCGCGTCTTTCGGAGAGCTATTTGGCTTTGTCGTAGGAGTCCACAACGGCCACGCTCACCGGAAATTCCACCGGAATCCGGCCGAACAGCAGTTCCTTGGCCGCCGCGGCTGCCTCCTCGATGGCGCCAATGCAGGCATCCACTGAATCGTCAGGGCAGTGGACCATCACTTCGTCATGGAGGAAGAACACCAGTTCGCCGGCGGTGCCGCCGGCCGACCGCATTGCGCGGAGCCGCCGTCGTAATTCCGCCAGCCAGCAGGCTGCCCAGTCTGCGGCAGAGCCCTGGACCACGAAGTTGCGGGTGAACCGGCCGCGCGAGCGGGCAACTGCATCTGCGCGGCGCTGTTCCTCCGCCGTAGTGGACTGCTGGCTCTGCAGCCAGCGGTCCGACGGCGGCGGGCTGCTGCGGCCCAGCCTCGAGGTGACGGTTCCGCCCGCTTCGCCATCCCGGGCGGCCTGTTCGACGAAGCCGACGGCGCGCGGATAGGTGCGCGTCAGCTGCGGCATGAGCCGCCCGGATTCGCCCGTTGTGGCACCGTAGATGGCACCGAGCAGGGCCACCTTCGCCTTGGCGCGGTCACCGCCGAAACCCTGCGCAGCGATACCGGCATAGAGGTCCTTGTCCCGGGCTGCTTCGGCCATTTTGGAGTCCTGGGCCAGGGCAACCAGAACGCGCGGCTCAAGCTGGGAGGCGTCGGCCACGATGAGTTTGTGGCCGGGATCGGCGTGCACCGCGCCGCGGATCTGGCGCGGAATCTGCAGTGCACCGCCGCCGCGGGATGCCCACCGTCCGGAGACGACACCTCCCACCACATACTCGGGCTGGAAGCGGCCGTTGTTCACCCAGGCGTCCAGCCAGGCCCAGCCGTTGGCCGCGTGCAGCCGGGACAGTTTCTTATAGGCAAGGAGCGGCTCGATGGCCGGATGGCTGGATTCCTTCAACTCCCATTGCCGTGTGGTCTTGACCTCGATACCGTTCCGGTGCAGGGCGCGCATAAGGTCCTGCGGCGAATCCGGGTTCAGGCTTGGGGAATTCAGGAGCCTGCGGAGCTCGGTGTTCAACGCCTCGAGCTTGGCGGGCCGGTGGCCCAGCGGCGGGCGAGGGCCCAGGTAGTCCGCCAGGATTTGCTCATGCAGTTCTTCCCGCCAGGGCACGCCCGTGTGCTGCATTTCCGCGGCGATCATGGCGCCGGCGGATTCCGCGGCGAGGAGCAGTTGCAGGCGCTGCCTTCGGTTCGCATCCGTGCCCGCCTGGCCCAGCGCTTCCTGCTGGGCTGCGAACTCGGTGCGCAGCTCTTCCGGCGAGTGCCTGGGCTGACGGCCGAGTCCGGAGTCTTCAAAGAGTGCCCCCTGGTGTGCCGGCTGGGGCGGCGGCTGGAGGGTGCGGGGCGGCTGCTGCGAGTCGTCGTCCTGCGTGAGCTTTTCGGCGTTGCGGGCGTAGTCCGTGTGGGCGGTGAACTCCGAATGGGCCAGGATGGCGCCACAGAGCGCGAGGTCATGGCAGCGCTCCAGCTCAACCCCTGCCGCCAGTAGCGCCGGGTACCACTCCTGCGTCCGGTGCCAGATCCAGCGCGGGCGCCGCTTTTCGAGTTGACGTACGACGCCGGCCAGCTCACCGGCGCTGATCAGGCGCGGTTCGGGACTGCCCGGGGCGGGGGAGCCGTCCGGTGTGAGCTCCTGGAGGGCTGCGCCGTCAGCGTGGGCGGACAGCAGCAGATACATAGCCTCAATTCTGCCTTGTGGAGCGGCATGGTCTGCGCCGCAGGTTCGGCGATCGCTGACGGCCTGCCTCCGAGTGCTGGTCCTGTGGGCTCACTATCCCTCCACAGGTGCTCGGTGCAGGGGGTTGTCCACATGGCTTGCCGTGGGGCTGTCCGGCGGCGCGGCCGCCCGGCACAGTGGCAGGATGAGCAGGCAGCATCTTCAGGAACCCACACCGGAGTTCACACCGGAATTCACCAGTCCCGGCCACGTGACGGCCGCCGTCCCCGGTACGCAGGAGCCAACCGGCCGGCAGGCGAGGAAGCGGCAAGCGCGGAGCCGGCAAGCGCGGAGTCAGCAAACGCGGGGGCGGCAGCAGTTGGGGCGGCAGCCTGACGGAGGCAGGCCGCCTGATCCGGCCGGCCTGGCCGGTCCGGCGGCCCGCGGTGTACCCGCGGCAGCTGCCTCGGGCAGGGGCGCGTCAGCGGGGGAGCGGGCTCCCGGCGCATGGCTTCCCGCCGAGTCCGCGGAAACGCTCCTGGTGACCGGCTTCGACTTCCTGCGCGGCGAGGTTGAGCGGATCGTAGCGGCTGCCGGCGGCCAGCTTCGCGTCGCCGCCGACGCCACCGAGGCGGCACCGTTCTGGGACACCGCGGCCGTGGTCCTCGTGGGCAGTGATATCCGCGAACTGCCGCCCCGCCGCCGCGCACCCGCTGTACTCGTCGGGCTCAGCGGCGAAGGCGACAGCCTCTGGCACCTCGCCGCGGTCCTGGGAGCCGAACGGGTGGCCGTGCTGCCGGACGCTGCCGCGTGGCTGGCAGAATACCTGAGCCGCTCGCGGTCGCCGGAAGCCGGCGGACTGGTCCTGGGGGTGACCGGGGGGTGCGGCGGAGCCGGTGCCACCACCGCTGCGATCTGGATCGCCCAGGCCGCGGCGGAGTGGGGAGCCCGGGTCCTGTTGATCGACGGCGACCCGTGGGGCGGTGGCCTGGAGCTTGCCTTGGCCGCGGAGGAAATACCGGGCCTTCGATGGACCGATCTTTCGGAAGCCAGCGGGAGCATCGATCCTGAACAGTTGTCCGACGCTCTTCCTGTGGCGGGCGGGTTCTCTTTCCTGTCCTGGCCGGGCAGCCGCGAACGCCAGCCCGGCGTGGAAGCCGCCACTGTGGGCGGCGTTCTCGACGCTGCGCGGCGGGGCTACGAACTGGTCCTGGTGGACATCGGCCGCGGAACGGAACCGTTGCGGACTTTCGCCTGGGACTGCGACCGCATTTTGGTAGTGGCGCCCGCGCAGCTGAAAGCCGCCGTTTCATCCGCCAGGCTGCTGCAGGAACTTCCGCCGGTGGACACGGCCCTGGTGATCCGGGGCAAAGCGGGGGCCGTCCTCGACGGGCCGCTGATCGCCGAATCCGTGGGGCTGCCCCTGCAGGGACTCGTCCCGGAAGTGAAGGGCACGGCCAATGCCACGGAGCTCGGCCGCTTGCTGGAGATGGGCCGGCGGCGCACCGTGCGCCGGTTCGCCGCCTCGGTTTTGGATCTGCTGGGCGGCGGGTTGCCATGACCACGCCGTCGCAGTCGCCGGGGCTGCCCCGCTTTCCCGGCCCGGCCGGAGGCTTAAGGCGGCGGCAGAGCAGCGCCCTGGACGCCGGGTTGCTCGAATCGGTGAGGGAATCAGTGATGGCCGATTCCGGCCCGGTGACCCCGTCCCGCGTGGCAGCGGCGGTTCAGGCCACGGGCAGACTCCTGGGTACGGCCGGATCGCTGGCCGCCGTCGAGCGGATCAGCGCTGAGCTCAACGGTTTGGGGCCGCTGCAGGTATTGACGAGGGACCCGGCCGTGACCGACATTTTCGTCAACGCCCCGGACTCTGTCTGGCTGGACCGCGGAAACGGGCTGGAGCAGGCGCCGGTGTCGTTTTCCTCTGAAAATGAGGTCCGTTCCCTGGCGGCCCGCCTCGTGGCTGCGGGCGGGCGGCGCCTTGACGACGGGTCCCCTTGCGTGGACGTCAGGCTGGAGGCCGGATACCGCATCCACGCGGTCCTGCCGCCCATTTCGACCGCTGGGACACTCTTGAGCGTCCGAATCCGACGCTATGAGGTGTTCACGCTGGACGAACTCCGGGACGGCGGCATGTTCGGTGTCCTGGTCCAGGACGTGCTGGAACGCATGGTTTCCCGGCGCCTGAGCTTCCTGGTCAGCGGTGCCACGGGGTCAGGTAAAACCACCCTGCTGTCCACGCTTCTGGGGCTGAGCCATCCCGGCGAACGGCTGGTCCTGATCGAAGACGCCGCCGAACTTAATCCCGTCCATCCCCACGTGGTGTCGCTTGAATCGAGGCACGGAAACCTCGAAGGCGGCGGTGCAGTGGATCTGGCCGAACTGGTCCGGCAGGCTCTCCGGATGAGGCCCGACCGCCTGGTGGTAGGGGAATGCCGCGGGGCAGAGGTTCGCGAACTGCTGACAGCCATGAACACCGGACACACCGGCGGCGGCGGAACCATCCACGCCAACACAGCGGCGGCCGTGCCTGCCCGGCTCACGGCGCTCGGCGCCCTCGCCGGGATGGACCAGGACGCCATGCGGCTGCAGGTTGCCAGTGCCCTGGACGTCGTCGTGCACGTTGAACGGTCCCGCGGCCTCCGTCACGTGGCGTGCATCGGTGTCGTTGAAGACGGCGCCCACGGACTGGAAGTCTCAGTGGCTGTTTCCGTACGCGGTGGAACCATCAGCCCGGGTCCGTCGTGGCCGGGGCTGGCCCGGAGGCTGGGCATTGACGAATCCCTGACCGGTGGCTGCGATGCGGTGCCGACGGAACCCGGGTCCGGGGCAAACGGATGATGATTCTGCTGATCACCGTGCTGGCATTGGCTGCGTGGCTGGTGGCCCGGCCTCCCGGCGGCCGATCAGGAAGAATCCGCACGGCGCTGCGTACCGGGCACCCCGCATCGCGGGGCCGGACCGGCGGCCCAAGTGCCCGTAATGGCAGGCGGAGCGGCGCCTCCCGCGATACGGCAAGGGCCCGGCTCTCCGTCTTGCCCGGAAAGCCCCGTCAACGATCCCGCTACGTGCCCCTCACTGTTGTGGTCCAACAGTTGGCTGCACTGCTCAAAGGCGGCCGAACACCGTCGCGGCTGTGGGACGAACTCTGGCTGGTCTATGCCGCGGAGGAGCGTCCCGGGGCCGGACCGGACGACGTTCAGGGACTCTCTCCTGCGTCCTTGTCGATGGTGTCCGTGGCAAGGGCGGCCGCGATGCGGGGTTCCCCCGTGGCCGAGGCCATCCGGTCGGCGTCCGCTGCGGCCTTCCCCGGTAGCGAAAGCCGCGAACGACGAATCTGGGGTGAGCTCGCCGCGTGCTTCGACATTGCCGCAGCGAGCGGATGCCCGCTGGCGGGCGTCCTGACCCGCCTGGCGGCGCAGCTTGAAGTGGAGGACGACGCAGAAGCAGCCCGCCAGACCGCCTTGGCCGGGCCGAAAGCCACCGTTACCCTCCTGACCTGGCTTCCCGTCCTGGGTCTTGGGCTGGGCGTCGCCCTGGGTGTGGATCCGCTGTCCATCCTGCTCGGCACGCCGTTAGGGATTGCTGCGCTCGCTGCCGGCGTGGTGCTGACAGTGGCTGGCCGGATCTGGTCTGCCAGGCTTGTCCGCTCGGCCATTGGAACATCATGACGGCGGCATGGCTGCCGTCCGTGGCCGTGGCATTGATGCTGGCCGCCGCCGCGGCACTGGCTTTGACCGGGCGCGCCAGCACCCACAGGAGGCTCCTCCGGCAGCGCCAGGGGCGTCCCGGCGTCGGAATTAACGGCCAGGGTGGAACCACAACCGGGGCCACTCGGCCGGCCGGCGAGGGCCTGCGCGACATAGCAATGATGCTGGAGCTGATCGGAGCAATGCTGGACGCCGGGTCGGGGATCGGGCGTGCCTTGGAGCTCGTCGCGGACTCAGCCTCACCTGAGTATCACCGGTCGCTGCGGCCCGTGGTGTCCGCGCTGGCCATTGGTGCCGACTGGGAGACAGCGTGGCGCAGTTCCGAGGTCCGGACCCCTGAGCTGCTGGTCCTGCGGCAGGCCCTGGGTTTTGCGGCCCTGACGGGGGCGCCGTCGTCGGCCATTCTCTACGCTCAGGCCGCAAGGCTGCGGCGGGAGCGCTTCAGGGCAGCGGAAAAGCGCGCGGCCGCGCTCGGCGTGCGGCTGGTGGTCCCGCTCGGCCTCTGTTCGCTGCCCGCCTTTATCTGCCTTGGCGTGGTCCCGGTGTTGCTCGCGATGCTGCCGTCGGGAAGCTGACTCCTGCAGCCGGGCCTGGGGCGTCACGACGTCCAAGTGTTCCTCCACAGCCGGGACTTTCCGGGCTTATCCACTTAGCCGGGCTTCCCCCTTATCTCCGTTCGGCCCAGCCGGGAGAGTCGAGTCAGCCGGCACATCAGCCGGAAACCAATGAGAGGAAATACCATGTCAATCACTTCCAACCACCGTCCCCAAGCTCAGCCTGAGCCCTCCGAAGCCGCTGGCCAGGCCGACGCGGAGGTGCACGAGATCTACCCCGGCGCCAGGGACGCGGCGCCCGTTACGGCCCCGGCCCGCGGCCGGCTCATGGGATCCGAGGTGGGAATGGCCACCGCGGAATACGCCATCGCCACACTGGCTGCCGTAGGTTTTGCGGGAATCCTGGTGTTCATCCTCCGAAGCGATGAAGTGCGGGGCTTCCTGTTGAACCTGATCCGGACGGCGCTGGCGTTGCCATGATGCCGGGCTTGCGCCGGCGTGCGCCAGCGATGAAGGCCTTCCGGGGTTCGGGGAAGGACCGCGGGGCGGTCACTGCCGAATTTGCGGTGGCACTGCCGGCCGTCCTCCTTCTCCTGGCACTGCTGCTTGCCGGGTCGGCGGCGGGGATTACCCAGCTTCGGCTGGAGGAGGCTGCCAGGGCAGGGGCGAGGGCCCTGGCGCGCGGGGAGGATGCGGGCGCGGTCGAGGGAATCGTGCGGCAGCTCGCCGGAGCCTCGGCGTCATCATCGGTCGTGGCGGACGGTGAATGGGTCAGTGTCACGGTGTCCGGCAGGGTCTCCGGCCCCGTCGGGTCGATTGTGCCGTGGACGTTGTCTGCCCGGGCGTTGGCACGGGGCGAAACGGCCGAGTCCGCACGCCTGCGTCCGCAGGAGGCGTGGCCCGTACGGGCGCCGACCGCACAGGGGAGGCTTCAAGATCTGGAAGCTGAGGCCTCGTGAGCGCGCCGGCAATTTCGCCGCGGGGAAACTCGGAAGCCGGGCTTCCGGACCCGCTGACTGTGGAAAATGGCCATCCGGGCCAGGCTCATGAGCGCGGATCCGGGACGGTTCTTGCCGCCGGGCTCGGGATGGTGCTGATGGTGGCGATGGCGCTGATGCTGCTCCTGGCTCAGTCAGCCGTGATGGCGTCAAGGGCTGCAGCAGCTGCGGACCTCGCAGCGCTGGCCGCCGCGGACGCACTGCGAGGGATCAGCCAGGGTGTGCCGTGCACCGTTGCGGCCGACGTCGCAGGCCTGCACGGGGCGAAAATCACCAGCTGCACGGAAGGGGGAAGCAACACAATGGAGGTGCGGACGGAGCTCCTGAACCGAAGCATGTTCGGCACGGCCACCGGGCATGCCCGGGCAGGCCCGCCGCCATAGGCCGGTCTCAGAAGCGGGCCGCGCGCTCTTCCGCCCCGGCGGTATGCGGCCGGGGAGCTCCCGGCTGCCCGGCAGGCTGCCCGGCGGGCTGCTCGGTGGCGTCCTTGAGGAGGACGTCGATCAAGGTGATCGCCGCGGCCTTGTCCAGCGGGTTGTTCTTGTTGCCGCATTTGGGCGACTGCACACAGGACGGGCAGCCGGCGTCGCACTCGCAGGCCGCTATGGCGTCACGGGTCGCGGAAAGCCATACCTTGGCCTTGTCGAAGCCGCGTTCGGCAAAGCCTGCGCCGCCGGGGTGCCCGTCATACACGAAGATGGTGGGCACTCCGGTGTCGGCGTGAATGGCAGTGGACACCCCGCCGATGTCCCAGCGGTCGCTGGAAGCGACGAGCGGGAGCAGCCCGATGGCAGCATGTTCGGCGGCGTGCAATGCGCCGGGGAACTGGGCTTCGATCAGCCCCGCCCCCGTCAGCGAACGGTTGTCCACCACAAACCACACAGCCTTGGTGAACAGGTCCCGGGCGCCCAGCTCAAGCGGTTCCTCGCCCAAAATCTCATTCGAAATCAGTGCCTTGCGCTGGAAGGAGACCACCTGTGTTGTTACCTTCACATCGCCGAAGTGCACGGCGACGTCGCCCCACTGAGCTGTCCGCTGCGTCTCCAGGACCTCGATCTGGGTGACGTCGCGGGCCGTGGTGTAGTAGTCCGGGTTGGCGCGGCGCACCATCACGCAGTGGTCTCCCTCCTTCAGGTCCTCCACGACATAGCTGTCGCCCTGATGCACGTACACGGCACCCGTGTGGGCCTGGTAATGCGTTTGCGGAGAGTCCATCGTGCCGAGCAGGGAACCTGTCTCGGCGTCGACGATGCTCACCGGACCCCCACCGTCGGCGCGCAGATTCACCATGGCCGCCGCGCTTTGCGGATGCGTCCAGAACCAGCCTGCCGGCCGCTTCCGCAGGTAACCCTGGGACACCAGCTGGTCCAGCAGTTTCTCCGACGTGGGGCCGAACAGTTCAAGTTCTGCATAACCCAGCGGCAGTTCAGCTGCGGCGGCGCACAGGTGCGGCCCCAGCACGTACGGATTGGAGGGATCGAATACCGTCGCTTCAACCGAAACATCAAAGATGGCTTCGGGGTGGTTCACCAGGTAGGTGTCCAAGGGATCGTCGCTGGCCACAAAAGCGGCGATGGCGTCCTGGCCGGCCCGCCCCGCCCGGCCAATCTGCTGGAACAGGGAAGCCCTGGTGCCGGGCCAGCCAGCGACCAGGACGGCGTCGAGCCCGGAGATGTCGATGCCGAGTTCGAGCGCCGATGTACTGGAGACACCCAGGAGTTCCCCGGACCTCAGGGCCCTCTCCAGAGCCCGCCGTTCCTCCGGGAGGTAGCCGGAACGGTAGGCGGCAACGCGCTGGGGGAGGCTGGGATCCACCTCATCCAGGAGCCGCTTGGTGATTGCCGAGATGGTCTCCGCCCCGCGCCGGGACTTGATGAACGCAATCGTCCGGATGCGGGAGGACACCAGATTGGCCAGCAGCTCGGCGGTTTCCGCCACGGCCGTCCGGCGTTCCTTCGCACCGTTCTCGCCACGCAGCTCCGTCAGGGCCGGCTCCCAGAAGGCAACCGTGGTGGAGCCGTGCGGTGAGGAATCCTCGGACACAGCCCGGACGGGTGCCCCGATGAGCCGGCCGAAGGACGTTCCCGGCTCGGATGCCGTTGCCGAGGCCGCGATGAACACCGGGCCGGGCTGGGAGGCGCCGGCGCTGTAATAGGCACAGATTCGCCTCAGTCGCCGCATCAGGTTGGCTACATGGGAACCGAAGACACCCCGGTAGCTATGGGCCTCGTCCACAATGACGTACTTGAGCCGACGGAAGAAGCTGGCCCACCAGGCATGGTTGGGCAGGATGCCGAAGTGCAGCATGTCGGGGTTGGCCAGAATTACGTTCGCGTGGTCCCGTATCCAGCGCCTCGACGCGGGGTCCGTGTCGCCGTCGTACGTTTCAGCCCTGACGGTCGGGAGCCTGAGAGAGCTGATGGCAGCGAGCTGATCGGCGGCCAGGGCCTTGGTGGGTGAGAGGTATAAGGCGACGGCGCCGTCGTCGTGGATCTTTCCAGGTTCGGCAAGTACCCGCAGCTCCGAGCGGTGGATCGCGTCCAGCGCAGGCAGCTGATAGGCAAGCGATTTGCCGGACGCTGTGCCGGTGGCGATCACCACATGCTCCCCGCCGTGGGCAAGGTTTGCCGCCTGGATCTGGTGACGGTACGGCTCGTGGATACCCAGCGTGCCGTATGCCTTGACGAGGTCGGGGTGGACCCATTCCGGCCACGGTTCGTTCACCGCCTGCCGGGCGGGAATGGTGCGGACATGACGCAGCTGTTCCGGGTCCGGGCCACGGCCCAGCAGGGGAATCAGGGAGTCATGGGGGTTCACTTCAGTATTGTTTCATCCGGGCTCAAATCGCCCGGCACGAACAGCCGGAATTACGCCCCCGGACGCAGCCGGCAGCGACGACCAGCATCAACAAGCCTGCCGGTCCAGGCAGCGTCAGCCGACGGACAGGTCGGAGCCTTCGTCCGAGGCGGACAGCATCAGCACATGGCACAAGGTGGTCCAGCCCAGGTGCGAGTACAGCTTCTGCCCGTCAAGGGAAGCCAGCAGCAGGCCATTTTCCACGTCGTGCTCAAAGGCCTGCGCCGCCAGCGCCTTCATGATGAAACTTCCCAGGCCGCGCCGCTGGTAGGCCGGTTCCGTGACGATCTTGTCGAAGACGGCGGTGTGACCCACCACAAAAACGCGTCCGCTGGCGGCAACGGCCTCACCGGCGCGCACCACGGCGTGGTGGACGTTGTCCTTCTTGGATGTGGTCAGCTTCAAGTCATCGTCGGAAAGCCAAGGATCTTCGGAGTCCTGGGTTTCCATGTCCACGATCATCATCGTCTGGGATGCAGATGTGACGTTCAGCCCGTGTTGCTGCGCCAAATAGGTGTATCGAGCGACGTCGTTGGTCAGTATGGTGAGGATCCTGGCCGGAGCTTCGGCGGTCTTGGCGGCGAGCTCGGCGAATTCGGTGTCAGAGGGATCGTGGGCGAAGTACTCCCACTCCTTGGTGGTGTCCGCGCGCAGCGCGGCCGGGAAGCGGCCTTCCGTTCGCGTCTCGTAGCCTCGGCAACCGGCCCATCCGGTCACCCAGATTTCCACGAGGCGGGTGATGTCTTCAACCATGGCGTCTGGGCTCATGTGATGAGAGTATTCCAGCCCTGCCGCGAGCAACAGGGGGTATGGGCCGGGAAGCGGGCTTGCTTACTGAATTGTGACCGGAGCCGCCGGTAGAGGCAAAGGCCCCGTTTCAGCCGCTTTCAGTCAGCAAGTACCCTTAAACACGTGGCTTTGAACCGAATTGTGCTCTTTTACGGCTTTACTCCGATCGCGGACCCCGACGCCGTGCGCCTGTGGCAGCGCGCCCTCTGCGAAAAGCTGGGCCTGACCGGCCGCATCCTCATCTCCAAGGACGGCATCAACGCCACCGTGGGCGGCGAGCTGAACGCTGTCAAACAGTACGTGAAGACAACGCGCGAATACAAGGGCTTCCACGGCATCGACGTCAAATGGTCGGACGGTGGAGCGGCCGACTTCCCCCGCCTCAGCGTCAAGGTGCGGGATGAGATCGTGTCTTTCGGTGCCCCCGGCGAACTCAAGGTGGACGCCGACGGCGTGGTGGGTGGAGGCACGCATCTCAAGCCCGAGGAACTCCACGAGCTGGTGGACGCCAAGAAGGAAAGCGGCGAGGACGTGGTGTTCTTCGACGGCCGCAACGCGTTTGAAGCCCAGATCGGCAAGTTCAAGGACGCGATAGTTCCGGATGTGGCCACCACGCACGACTTCATCAAGGAACTCGAGTCCGGTAAGTACGATTCCCTCAAGGACAAACCGGTGGTCACCTACTGCACCGGCGGAATCCGCTGCGAGGTGCTCTCCAGCCTCATGGTGAACCGAGGCTTCAAGGAGGTCTACCAGCTCGACGGCGGAATTGTCCGCTACGGCGAAACCTTCAAGGACCAGGGCCTCTGGGAAGGGTCGCTCTACGTCTTCGACAAGCGCATGCACCTCGAATTCAGCGAGGACGCCAAAACGATCGGCGAGTGCGTTCGCTGTTCGGGCCCCACCAGCAAATTCGAGAACTGCTCCAACCCGAGCTGCCGCACCCTCACGCTGTACTGCGCGGAGTGCGCCTCCAGCCCGGAGACCCTCCGCTGCCCGGAAGGCTGCGCTGCCTAGTCCGGTTCAGAGCCGGCTGATCCGGTAGGCGAAGTTCGCTGCCGACTGTGCTGCCACTTCCACACTGAGCACGGCGTCATTCGCCACATGGATCACGTTCACCCTTGACGTTCCGCACCGCAGGCTTAGGTCCACGAGCGCGAGCTCCCCGTTGCGTACCGTGAACGACACCCGGCGGGGGCTCTTGCAGGCCAGCGTCAGCGAGTACGTCCCGCTTGGCAGGTGCCCGGTGCTTTCCTGGCGCGTGGTGCCCGCTTTGAGCAGCCCGAAGCCCGTATGGAAAACCTGCCCGGCCGTCTCCGGGAGGACCTGTTCCACCCATTGATCAAGTTCCGCGCCGGTCACCGGCAGGTTCCGGCGGGGGTCCTGCGGGAGTGCCGGATCCGTAAACGGCGGCGCCGTTGCGGTCGGCAGCGGCCCGCGGCCGTCGTCGTACACGTACTCGCAGCCGCCCAGCGCCGCTCCTGCGGCCAGAACACCGGAAAGCACGACGGCGGCTGCCGCGGCCGTCCGCCGTGGCACCAGGGGTGCCCGCACGGTGTGCATACTCTGACTCTAGGCCCGCAGACAGGCCCGAACCAGAGGCGGCCGGACGCGGCCAACCGAGCCACGCGAACGTCAGAGCACGGGGTCGCCAGGCACGGGGTCGAAGATGCGTACAACGCCCACTGCGGCTTTGTGGAGGCCGGCTTCGTCCGGACTCACGAGGTGGACGGTGACCGGCCCGGTTCCCAGCTCCACCCGCCATTTGACCAGCGTTCCGCACAGCACATCGTTGCCTTGGGAGCTGCTGACTGCTCCGCGTGAGGTGACCATCAGCTTCGCCTTGTCCGCGCCTACGCAGATGGCCGTGAGCGTATATGTCCCCGCCTGTGTCAGGACGACGCTGAATGTGAGTCCGCCGCCCGCGCTGCTGTGCCCGCCGATACTCCCTGCGCCGCCGCTCGCCCCCGCGGGCAGGTCCGCCAGCTTCAGTTCGACGGCGGCCATGTTTCGTTCCAGCTCAGCCTCGAGTGCGGGATCCATGCTAGCGAGCGGAACCGGCCGCCCGGCAACCGTGGTTGCCGGGCGGCCGGTCGGTCGGGACTGATTTGGCCCGACATCGTCCGCGTATTCACACCCGGCCACGGCGACCGCAATCAGGGCCGCTGCCGCCAGCAAGGCCGCCCGGCGTCGGGCCAGGGTCCCCATCACTGCCCGCCTCCGGCGGCGGGCACCAGGCTGTAGGCAGACTGGACGGGATAGTTGTTCGAGTCCATCATCACCATTACGCCGTCGGGTCCTACTGGCAAATCGGCCGAAAACGGCCTGCCGCAGGGAACGTCGCCTCGGAACAGATCCGTACCCTTGGGCCGGAGAACGGTGATGTCCACCATGACGGGCCCGTCGCAGACGAACGTGAAGGTAAGCTTGCCCGCCACTGCGGGCGCGCCGGAATGATGCCACTGGCCTTCCCATGGATAACCCCGGAATTCGGCCGAGCTCTCCGGCAGCCCAGGCTGTTGTTACGGCGGCAGAGGGGCCACGAGGCGCTTTGTCGGGATCCAGCCTGACGCCTGTGACGAAGTACGGCGCATCGGCCGGCGGCACAACTTCGGCGCTGATCCTGCCACCCTTGTGGTCCAAGTACGTCACCTTGCCCATTCCGCAGCGGAAAGAGGTGCGTTCCGGGTCGGCGCTCCCCAGTCGCACCACCAGTTCCGCGCCCGGTGCGGCAACGCATGCAGCTGTAAGGAAGTACTCCCCGGCAGGAATGTCAGCGGTCCACGAGGCCGTGCCGCCTGACATGTAGGGAAGCCCGCTCCCGTCAGGGCTGCCCAGCAGCTCGGCCAGCGCGTCGATATTGTCCTGCGGGCTACGTCGGGCGGCCCGGGAATCCGAGAGGTCCCGGCCAGCATCCGTTGGCAGCTGGGACGCACCGGCGGTCGGTCGGGACTGATCAGGATCGCCGTCGTCCGCGTACTGGTCCGTGCCGTATTCGCAACCGCCTAGCACCGCGGCGAGCAGGGCCAGAATAGGCACAACCACGGCAACGCTGACCATCCGCTTCCCCCAAAGAGCTGACATGCCCCTGAGCATACGCACCATCGCTGACGGTGCAAGTCACACAGCTAGCCCGCCGCCGCCAAATAGTAGGCGTAGATAAGCGGAGCGTCCACGCTGGAGGTACTGATCTGCACGGGCCCGGTGGCAGGGACAGTGACTTTGGCGCGCTCGCGGCTGCCGTTGCAGGCGGCCCCGGCTTCGGCGAGCTTCGTTCCTCCGGTACTGACCGTGAAGAAGGCCTTGCCCCCGCCGTCGCACGTCATCGTCAGCGTGTAGACGCCGGCCGGAACGTCGGCTGCGTCCTTGACCAGCGGCTGGCGGTTCAGGATCCTGCCGGCATCCTCCAGCACGGTTCCGCCGACGGTTGGCAGGGCCGTGGCCTTCCAGGCCGGGACGTCCGCATTCTCGATGGACACGGCTGAGGAGCAGGCCGAAGCGGCCACCACGAGGCAGGCGCCGAGAGCCGCCATGCCGACGACGCGCCTCAGCGCAGACAGCCGCCAGGGCCCGGTTGAACGTGAAAACATACCTCCAACTTACCTGTTGAAAAGGGCTGGTCCGGACCCCTGCCGGGGCCCTGACCCGCCCCGGGGAAAGCCTAGCCGGCGATCAGCTCCTGCACCTTTCCCTGGTGCAGCGCAACGTACACCCGGTCCCGCAGCCGGTTCGCCTGCTCATCGGTCAGCGTCCGGTCGAGCGGCTGGAGCGCCAGACGGAGCAGGACATTGACGTCGCCCGGCCCCATGCGGAGGCGGTCGACGGCGGCCGGCGGCAGTTCCGCCGTCGGCGTCACTGCTTTGATCTCCAGGGTGGCAAGGACATCCGCCTCCTTGCCAAGGGCGGACCGTGCGAGGTCGCCCAGCAGCTCGACGTCGGCGTCGGCAGAGTCCGTGAGTACCAGCGAGAGGTCCCGGCAGACTGCAGGCATGAGTGAAACCGGGCGGTAGGGCGTCAAGTCCAGCAGCTGCGCCTGGATCTCCTGATCTTCCGAGCGGAGCAGCCGGATGTCGTCCATGCCCTTGCGCAGCATGAGCGCCCTGTCCAGCCCCATGCCGAGGGCCAGGCCGGCCCACCTCCGGGGATCCAAGCCGGAGCTGCGCAGCACCGGGGCAGCCACCAGGCCGCACTCGGCGAGTTCCAGCCATCCGCTGCGGCCGTCCGGCAGGGTGACGAATACGTCCAGCTGCCGGCCGGCCGCCGTATAGCTGTGCGTGGCCGGGGTTGCCCGCCACTGCACGCCGGGGTGCTCTGCCGCCGGAAGTACAGCTTCAACAACTGCCGCCATCATCGCCTGCAGGTCCGCGGGCCCCAGCAAGCCGCGCGCCGTGATGCGCCACAGATCAACCTGGTGCGGCGCCCCCACATGCGTGCGGTCAATGGCGTCCCGGCGGTAGACCAGCCCGGGCAGCACATGCAGCCGGTCGTAGCGGCCCTGCTCGCCGCGAAGTGAGTCGAGGACTGCCGGGATGCCCGCCGACGTGTGGCTCCGCAGCATCACGGTGGGGCTGACATGGCGCGAATACCGGGAGTTCCGGGTGACGTCCCCGGGCGCATAGCCCAGCCGGTCGTAGTTGTCCGCGGTGGCCACCAGCGGGTTGAGCCGGTGGGTTTCGGACGGGATGTCCCAGCGCCGTTCCAGCGCTGCGACGACGTCCGCCAGCAGCCGCTGCATGGCGTGTGCTCCGGTGGCGGGGTCCGTCAGGTCGCGCAGGGCGAGTGCGGCATTGAGTTCTGTCAGGGAGAGGTAGTTCTTCATGGGGGATCCTTTGGGGCAGCTTTGGGAAGGGAAGAATCACCCTCAGCCGCTGCACCGGACGGACCCCGGCGCCCGCAAATTATGCGCGCAACAAGAAGCCCGTGCGGCCGGAAAGCGGCCGAGGGCTGATAAATCGTTGCTGCAGATGCATAGGACCATGGTGCCCCGGAACGCGCCCCGGCCGCAACCAACTTCGGCGCTGCCGGCCTCTGCGGGGCGTTGCCATGGCGCTGCTAAACCAGCTCGTCGAGGCGGCGCCAGAACGCAGCCCGGATGGCCTTCCGGATGTCCTGGAGGTCCGTCTTCGCTTCGCCGATCTTCGCGGCACAGTCCTTGATCAGGACCCGGTCAATCGTCGGCGGGAGCAGGGGACGCTCTGCAAGGAGTTCGTTGAGTTCCCGCTGGCTGACGCTGCCGTGCCAGTTGTCCGCCAGGCTGACTGCCACCGCCTCGGCGCTCTCCACCAGGTCGAACCAGGGGCTCTGGGCAGCAGGGGCGCCTGTTGCGGTGGAATACACCGGTTCCCGGCGCACCATGCCGGCTGGCGGCACCGGCCGCAGGTCCTGCGGTA
Source organism: Arthrobacter sp. Leaf337 (assembly GCF_001423745.1). GTDB lineage: Bacteria > Actinomycetota > Actinomycetes > Actinomycetales > Micrococcaceae > Arthrobacter. The sequence goes on along the minus strand of NZ_LMPC01000027.1, from coordinate 256,744 downwards.
CGCGCCGTGGGCCCGGCGTCGGCACGGGCCGGCCGGGTGAGCCTGCCGGGCTGGCAGCAGCGGACACGGAGTCATCGGCGGGCTCGGCGCCAGCGGGAGCGCCGGCAGCCTCGGCACCGGAGGCTGCGGCAGCGCCTGCTTCCGACCCCGCGGGACTGAAGGCCGGCAAAACACCAGGCCCCGGAACAGGCCTCGTGCCGGGAGCATGGCCCGCGCCGTTGCTCGAAACGCTGACGTCGGCGGGCGCAGCGGCCTGGACGGCAACCCCCGCCACCGGCGCCGACTTCGCAAAGCAACGGTCCAAGAGTGACTGCGGCAGTGTGGCGATGTCGTCGACCTGCAGCGCCAGATGCTCGGCCACCGCTGTGACGCCGAGCCGGTGGCCCTGGTTCTCAATCCCCAGCAGCACCACTTTCATGCCGAGGTCCTGCGCTGCTTCCACCGCTTCGGCAAGGTCGTCGTCGCCGGACAACAGGTAGGCGACGTCGGCCGAACGGTTCCGCGCAACTCCCACGAGGTCCAGGCCGAGCTTGAGGTCCACGCCCTTCTGCTCGCCGTTGTAGGACATCCGCCCCAGCCGGACCTTGACTCCGGGCAGCAGGCCGATCCGCTTGTGTTCGTCGCTGAACACGCCATCCTTGGCGGCGTCATACCAGTACATCCTCAGCAGATCCCGGCTGTCGCGTTCGCTGACAAATTCCTGGATGCCGTCCACAAGGTTCTTGTACTGAACCGAAAATGCCGAGCGGAGGGAGTTCCCGGTGACCCGCAGCCCGCCCGTGGCCAGGAGGAAACCTGCGTCAACGAAGATCACACTTTTGCGGCTCATGCTCAGAAGCATAGGTGGTGCTGCTGACAATCCCGCCGTAGGCGGGACTATCCCGGTGAATCGGGCCGGCGAACGAAGGCGAGCGTACACCGGCGGACGAAGCCCAGCGGGCACGCCCCGGAACCCTAGACTTGCACCGTGACTGAAACAGCTATGCACTTCACGGCCGGCAACACCTCCGACGCCCCACGCAGCGACCTCCCGGAGCTGCTGTCCGCCCTCGCGGCGGACCTGCGGGCCATCGGTTACACCGTGGACGGAGTCGCCGGGCTGCTCGGCGAATCCGCCTATTCCGCGCTCGGCCGCGACCAGCTCATCCCGTCGCTGATTGCCACCGACGCCGCCGCGCAAGGCGACCCTAACGCAGCGGCGCTCGCCGCCGTCGTACGCCTGTGGCTCCTGGCCGTGCCGCAGCACGCTGAAGTGCTCGACGCCGCCCTCCCGGGGATCCGCACGGAGGGTCTCCTCGCGTTGGGGCTCGTCGAACCGTCCTCGGGGAAGGTCGGCACGGATGCTGTCTGGCGAACCGTCAGGGCGAAGGCCGATCTCCGGCCGTACGGCTGGCGCGGCAATGCCGTGACAGGCGCAGACGAGGCAGACCCGGACGATAGGGATGCGGACAGTAGCGGCGGCGCCGACTTGTGGGTGGCCAGCGACCTCGCGGCGCATCAGCAGCCCGGCGTCCTGCGCCACGACCATGTGCTGGGGATCGGGCAAGCCTCCACCACGCTGGTGCAGACCACCATCCGCCGGAAGGTTTCCAAGGCCCTCGATCTGGGCACCGGCTGCGGCATCCAGACCTTCCATCTCCTGCACCACGCGGACCACGTGACAGCCACGGACATCTCTGCGCGGGCCCTTGCCTTCACCCGGTTCAACCTTCTCCTGAACGCCGAAGCCTTGCATATCGACCCGGCCAAGCCGGAGGACCGGGTGAGCCTGCGGCTGGGTTCGCTGTTGGAACCCGTGGCCGGCGAAACCTTTGACCTGGTGGTGTCCAATCCGCCGTTCGTGATCACGCCCCGGAGCCTGGGGGAGGCCGCCGCAGACCAGTTCACCTACCGCGACGGCGGGCTGCCCGGCGACGACATTGTCGCGTCGCTGGTCCGGCAACTGCCGTCCGTCCTGGCTCCGGCCGGAACAGCCCAGCTCTTGGGCAACTGGGAGGTCACCGCGGGGACCTCCTGGCAGGAGCGGCCGCAAAGCTGGGCCGGACCGGACGTGGACGCCTGGTTCATCCAGCGCGAGCTCGTGGGGCCGGAACAGTACGCCGAAACGTGGCTGCGGGACGCTTCGGAATCCCGCGACCGGCAGCACTACCAGGACGCCTACGCCGCCTACCTGGACGACTTTGCCTCACGCAACGTGGCCGGGATCGGCTTCGGCATGATCTTCCTTCGGCGCCCCGCCGCGGGCGCCCGGCCGGTCATCAGCCGCTTCGAGGAAATCACTTATCCCATCGAGCAGCCCATTGGCCCGTGCCTGGGCGCAGCGGTGGAGCGGGCCGACTGGGTGGCCGCGAACAATCTTGCCGCCACCCACCTGCTGGTGGCGGAGGACGTCACGGAGGAGCGCCACCAGCGGCCCGGTGCGGAACACCCCGGCGTGATCCTGTTGCGCCAGGGCTCCGGGCTTCGGCGCACCAACCTGCTGAGTACTGAGCTTGCCGGCTTCGTGTCAGCGTGCGACGGTGATCTGTCCGTCGGGCAGATCACCGGTGCCCTTGAAGCGCTGCTGGGCGGGGGCGACGGGTTCGACGGCGAAACGTTCCGGAACGGGCTCCTCGCCGAAGTCCGGAACCTGGTCCTCGACGGGTTCCTCCTGCCGGCCTGAACCGGACACTGCGGGCGCTTCCTCCGGACCGCCCGGACCTGCCGGATCTGCGATGACGCCGGTCTGCCCGGCGCCGGCTTGGCCCGCTTCGGCTTGGCCCGCTGCGGCTTGTCCCGCTCCGGCTCGTCCGGCTCCGGCTTGTCCGGCCGGAGCCAGGTCGTCTGAACCGAAGCGCCACAGAACAGTTATGGCGATGGTCAAGGACACCAGCGCGCCGATCCCGCCGACCAGTAGGAAGGCGGCCCGGACCGGCAGCAGGACGCCGAGGAGTCCCCCGAACGCCAACGCCACAACGGTGATGGCGCGGGTCAGGCCGCCGATCATGGACATCGCCTGGCCGCGGCCTTCCTCGGGCATCCGCAGGATCACGATCGCTCCGAAGCAGGCATTGAGGACACCGCAGAATACCCCCATCCCGGTGTACGCGACGAACATCATCTCCACGGTGGGCACCAGCCCAATGACGGCGAGTACCGCGGACGTCAGCGCCATGGACCCCAAGAGGATGCGGAGCCGGACCGGGGCTGTTTTGATCCGGCCGGCGAGAACGGCCCCGGCGGCCATTCCCAGGGCAAAAGCGGCCACGAGCAGGCCGTATTGCGTTTCGGAAGCGCCCATCTCGCCCCGGACGAGGAACACCTCAAGGACGTTGGTTGCTTCCCCCACGGCAATGAAAAACAGTGCGCCGAGCACCAGTGCCCACACCAGGCTGTCCCGCCGGATAAGCCCGAGCCCGTTCATCAGAGCGGGCAGCTTCCGCCCGGCACGGTCGGCGGACGTGCCCCTCCGGGTCCGGATCAGGAACGCGCCTACTCCCATCAGGACGTATAGGGCACTCGCCACGGAAAATACGAGCAGTGAACCGCCCCACCCGCTGAGCACTCCGCCTGCCGCAGGCCCTGCCATTCCCGCGATCATGATCGTTGCCTGCATGGTGCCCACGGCACTGGGTGTTCGTTCTTCCCCGACAATCCGGGGCAACAGGGCCTGAAACGTCGGGCCGGCCACGGCCTGGCAGGCGTTCAGAAGGAACGTGAGGGCGAAGAGCACGGGAATGTAGTTTTCCAGATAGTGCATGCTCAGCCCCATGCCTGCAACCGCTGCGGCACTTCCTGCGGAAGCCGCCGTCGCGAGTGTCCGGGAATCCCTGGTGTCAGCGAGCCGTCCTGCCCACGGAGCAAGGACCACCAGCGGAAGGGCCGAACACAGCAGGTAGGTGGCTACGAGCCAGGAGCCCGCGAGCGGGACGGTGCCGGCCACGGTGACTGCCTGCAGATGCAGCATCACGCTGACCACAACGGCACCCATGCCGGCGGCAGCCATGAACCGGGCGCTGCTTGCCAGCAGGAAGTCCCGGTTTCGCCAAAGCGCTGGACTTATTTGTATTAAGGCAGGCGATCTCCCGGCCGTGTCCCCCATGTCCGCGAAACTACCCCCCGCCGCAAGGGAATGTCAAGCGTTTCTTTCAGAGTTGCCGGATCGCCGATAGAATGGAGGCGTGAATGCAGAAACTCCACAAACGGAGCCGGCCGCACTAGAGGGTGCCAGGCGCAGGGCACGGCCGGAGAAGAAGGTGGAGATCACCGACCCCAAGGCCATCCGCGCGCTTGCCCACGCGGCACGGCTGGAAGTGATCTCGGAGCTGTATTCCACTCAGGTCAGCCGGACGGCCACGGAGCTTGCCGCGCAGACCGGCCTGACGCCGAGCGCCATGAGCTACCATCTGCGGGCCCTGCAGAAATGGGGAATCGTGGAGCCGGCCGCCACTGCCGGCGATGCACGGGAACGCCGGTGGCGGGCTGCCGGAACGGACTTCACCATCAATTCAGGCGGGGGAGTGGCCAGCCCCGAGTTTGCCGTCCTGGACCTGGAGTTGGACGCCTTCCGGCGCAGGGTCGATGCCTACGCCAAGGTCCGTGACGAACGCCGGAAAATCAGCGAATCCACGGAGGCGCCCGGTGTCGTGGTGCTCTCCACGCACCTGTTGTACCTGACAGCGGCGCAGCGCTCGGAGCTCACCGCGAAGGTGTTCGGGCTGCTGAAGGAATACGAGCTGGAGGACCCGGACCAGGTCCCCGAGGGTGCCGAGAGAATGGCCACAATGTGGTCCATGATTCCTGACGACCGCAAGTGATGCCCGGCACCCGTTTTCCACATGAATGCGCATCATCCTTCAAAATATGGTGAACTAGGCGAGTATGGGCTCATCTGCCCGAGCCAACCTTTTTCTGTAGGAGCACCGTGCCAAGCAAGGCCAAAACCGGCAAAAAACTCGTGATCGTGGAGTCTCCGGCCAAGAGCAAGACCATCGCCAAGTACCTGGGCGAGGGCTTCATCGTGGAGGCCTCCATCGGTCACATCCGTGATCTGCCGCAGCCTTCGGAGCTCCCCGCCGAACTCAAGAAGACCTCCATTGGCAAGTTCGCCGTCGACATCGAAAACGACTTCAAGCCGTACTACGTGGTGTCCGCGGACAAGAAGAAGAAGGTGTCTGAGCTCAAAGCAGCGCTCAAGGACGCCGACGAACTTTACCTCGCAACCGATGGGGACCGCGAGGGCGAGGCCATCGCGTGGCACCTGCTGGAAGTGCTCAAGCCCAAAGTGCCGGTGTACCGGATGACGTTCGGCGAAATCACCAAGGAAGCCATCCAGCGCGCCATGGGCAATCTGCGCGACGTCGACCAGGACCTCGTGGATGCGCAGGAAACACGCCGCGTGCTGGACCGCCTGTACGGCTACGAAATTTCCCCGGTGCTGTGGCGCAAGGTGGCCCGCGGCCTGTCAGCCGGCCGCGTCCAGTCCGTGGTCACCCGCATGGTGGTGGACCGTGAACGGGAACGCATGGCGTTCAAGGCAGCGTCCTACTGGGACCTCACGGGTCAGTTCGGCGCCGGCTCCGGTTCCTTCAAAGCAAAGCTGGCGGCCGTTGACGGCGCCAAGGTGGCCAGCGGCCGTGATTTTAACGACGACGGCGAACTCACCTCCCGCAACGTCGCGCACCTGAACGAGGAACTCGCCACGTCCCTCGCGGCGGGCCTGCAGACCGCCGAATTCCGTGTCCGCTCCGTCGACACCAAGCCGTACACCCGCCGTCCGGCCGCTCCGTTCACCACCTCCACGCTGCAGCAGGAAGCCGGGCGCAAGCTGCGGTTCTCCTCCAAGAGCACCATGCAGGTGGCCCAGCGCCTCTACGAAAACGGCTACATCACCTATATGCGTACGGACTCGTCCGCGCTGAGTGACGAAGCTGTGACGGCCGCCCGGCGCCAGGCTTCCGAACTCTACGGCCCGGAGTACGTGCCGCAGTCGCCCCGGGTCTACACCGGCAAGGCAGCCAACGCGCAGGAAGCCCACGAGGCTATCCGCCCCGCCGGTGACTCCTTCCGCACCCCGGCGCAGGTGGCCAAGCAGCTTTCGGGTGACGAATTCCGGCTCTACGAGCTCATCTGGAAGCGCACCGTCGCCTCCCAGATGGGCGACGCCAAGGGCTCCACGGCCACCATCCGCCTCGGCGCGGTGGCTGCGGACGGCCGGGATGCCGAGTTCTCCGCCTCCGGCACGGTCATCACGTTCCCCGGCTTCCTGGCAGCCTACGAGGAAGGCAAGGACGAAAGCCGCGGCGACGACGATTCCGAGGAAGCCCGCCGCCTGCCCAACGTGGCCAAGGATGATGCACTCACCGCCTCGGACATTGTTGCCGTTGGCCACGAGACCTCGCCGCCGCCGCGCTACACGGAAGCCTCCCTGACGGCAGAGCTGGAAAAGAAAGGCATCGGACGCCCGTCCACCTATGCCTCCACCATTTCCACCATCCAGGACCGCGGCTACGTGCGGAAGCAGGGCTCCGCGCTGGTCCCGAGCTGGATCGCCTTCTCCGTGATCCGGTTGCTCGAACAGCACTTCCATGACTACGTGGACTACGAGTTCACCGCGGACATGGAAGGCGACCTGGACAAGATCGCCAACGGCCAGGCCGTGGGCGCCGCCTGGCTCAAGCACTTCTACTACGGCGAAGACTCCGACCCCGGTCTCCTGAGCATCGTGAACAACCTGGGCGAAATCGACGCCAAGGAAATCAACTCCGTGCCGATCGCCGAGGGCATCACCCTTCGCGTGGGCAAGTTCGGCCCGTACCTGGAAAGCTCAATCCCCACGGTCGACCCAAAGACCGGCGAGGTGGTCGAGTCTGCCCGTGCCAACGTCCCCGAGGACCTGGCTCCGGATGAGCTGACGGCCGCCAAAGCCAAGGAATTGATGGAGACGGCCGCGCCGGAGGAACGTGTCCTGGGCGATGACCCGCACACCGGTCACACGGTGGTCGCCAAGAACGGCCGCTACGGCGCGTACGTTACGGAAGTCATTCCGGAAATGACGGACGAGCAACTGGCCAACCAGCCGGTGGAGTACTACAAGAACGGCAAGCCCAAGCCGCCGAAGAAGCCCGTCAAGGCCAAGCCGCGCACCGGTTCGCTGTTCGCCTCGATGAGCGTGGACACGGTCAGCCTGGAAGAGGCCCTGCAGCTCATGAGCCTGCCGCGCGTACTCGGCGAGGACGCCGAAGGCAACGTCATCACCGTTCAGAACGGCCGCTTCGGCCCGTACCTGAAGAAGGGCACGGACTCGCGGTCCATCGGCTCCGAAGAGGAAATCTTCACCATCACGCTGGAACAGGCGCTGGAGATCTACTCCCAGCCCAAGCAGAGGGGCGCCCGCGCCGCCGTGCCGCCGCTCGCCGAGTTCGGCCCGGACCCGGTGTCCGAGAAGAACATCGTGGTCAAGGAAGGCCGCTTCGGCCCGTACATCACCGACGGCATCACCAACATCACCGTTCCGCGCTCCACCTCGCTGGAGGAATTGACGCGCGAGCAGGCCGTGGAACTCCTGGCGGAGAAGCGCGCCAAGGGCCCGGCCAAGCGTCCCGCCGCCGCACGCAAGGCCCCGGCCAAGAAGAAGGCCGTCGCCAAGAAGTAGAGTGGCCCCGTGCTCGCTGAATTCGCCGGAAGCCTGCGAATTCGCCGGAAATTTCCGGCGATTTCGCAGCTGTCCGGCGAATTCGCGTTTGCGCCCCGCCCGGGAAACGTGGTCGAGTAGAGACATGACTGAACAGCCTGCACCCGCGGAAATCCAGCCCCTGAACGACCTTGAAGAGAAGCTCGCCACAGGTGACCACCCGGATGCCAACCCGGTGGACGTCATCCTGTCGTTCCTCAACAACGAGGTCTACATCATCAGCTCCGATGCGCTTGAAGGCGAAGACGCGCAGGTGGAACCACTGGTGCTGTCCAACGCCGAGGGAAAGCCCGTACTCGCCGTTTTCTCGCACCCGAGCCGGGTGGACCAGCAGTTCCTCGACGCGGCCCCCAACGTCCTGGGCACCCAGGGAGCCGCCATCATCGGCAACCTCGGCGATGAGCTCGGTATGGTGATCAATCCGGGCAGCGCCTTCGGCTTTGAAATCGACCCCGAGGGCGTGGCCAACATCCGCCGCGACTTCAAGCGGGCCGACCAGCCTTCAACGGAGTCCACCGAAGCAGCAGTCGAGTAGCAGCCGCTTTTAATCCCGACGCAGACAGGCAAGCCGCCGACGCAGTTGCGCCGGCGGCTTGCTATCGGTGAATAATGGCAGAATGCGTCTTGGCGTCCTCGACATAGGATCAAACACCGTCCACCTGCTCCTGGTTGATGCGCATCCCGGCGCTCGACCGGTGCCCTTTGCCTCGCACAAACGCCCGCTGTCGCTCGTGCAGTTCCTCGACGCCGAGGGAAACATCAACGACGCCGGCCAGCACGAACTCATCGAATTCGTGCTGGAAGCATGGGAGTTCGCTGCCAAGCACAAAGCCCAGGACCTGCTGGCATTCTGTACCTCGGCCATCCGCGAAGCCACCAACGGGCCGGCCGTGCTGGCCAGGGTCAAGCACGAAACCACCGTGACGCTCCAGGAACTCACCGGCAGCGAAGAAGCGTCCATGACGTTCTTTGCCGTCCGGCGCTGGTACGGCTGGGGCGCCGGACCCATCCTGAACCTCGACATCGGCGGCGGCTCCTTCGAAATGGCACTGGGCCAGGATGAGCTGCCGGAACTGGCCACGTCCGTGCCGCTGGGAGCGAGCCGCCTCACCCGCGACTGGCTGCACGAGGACCCGCCCACCGCGAAAAGCGTCAAGGAGCTCCGGCGCTACATCCGGGCCACCCTGAAACCCGCTGTAAAAAGCTTCAATGAGCTGGGCAGGGCCAACGTGGTGGCCGGGACATCCAAAACCTTCCGTTCCCTGGCGCGCATAGCCGGTGCGGCCCCGAGCGCCGCCGGACCGTACGTCAAGCGCGAACTGGGCGCCACGGACCTCGGCATCTGGGCACAGCGGATATCGGCCATGAAGACCGAGGACCGGCTGCACCTCCCCGGTGTCTCCGAAGCCCGCGCCAACCAGCTCCTCGCGGGAGCACTCGTGGCCGAAGCCGCCCTGGAACTCTTCGAGTTCAAGAAGGTGAAGATCTGTCCGTGGGCGCTGCGTGAAGGACTGATCCTCCGCAGGCTGGACCAGCTGATTTTCGAGGGTCCCCTGGAACCCGCGTCCCACGTGGCGCTGCCGCCGGTAGCGGCCGGCCCGGGCCCGGCCGCCGCAACCACCCCCGCCCCGATAACCGCCCCGGGCCCCGCCCCCGTAGCTGCCGCGGCTGCCGCAGCGGCCCCGGCCGGCGCGGCCGGCGGTAGGGCCGACTGAGATGAGCGCCGGCGTCGAACGTTCCCCTGACGAAAAGCGTGTGATCCCGGTGGCGCTGTCCAGCGCGTCCGTCTACCCGCTCAGCGTGCACGACGCCTTCGCCGTGGCGCAGGACCTCGGCTTTGACGGCGTTGAAGTGATGGTCACCAACAACACGACCAGCCAAAGCCCGCACTCCCTCCTGGAGCTCAGCCACCGCTACCGGCAGCCGATCGTCTCCATCCATGCGCCCACGCTGCTGCTGACCCAGAAAGTCTGGGGTTCGGCGTGGAACAAGATCGAAATGTCCTGCCGGATGGCCCGCGAGGTGGGCTGCGGCACCGTGGTGGTTCATCCGCCGTTCCGCTGGCAAAACAACTACGCGGAGAATTTCCCGGCCGGCATCCGGCAGCTCGCCGACATGTACCAGGTACGGATCGCCGTCGAAAACATGTACCCGTGGCGCGTGCGCGGGCGGGAGACGGTCGCCTACCTGCCGCACTGGGACCCGTTGGGGCAGGATTACGACGACGTCACCTGGGACTTCTCGCACGCCGCCACCGCGGGGGCCAACAGCGTTGAGGCGATCAAAGCCCTCGGCAGCAAGCTCAGGCATATCCACCTCACGGACGGGTCCGGCTCCGGACGGGACGAGCACCTCATTCCCGGGCGCGGCAACCAGGGCTGCGCCGAAGCGCTGCAGCACCTGGCAAGTAACGGATTCGACGGCGTGGTGGTGGCGGAAATCTCCACCCGACGGGCGAAGTTCGCGGGGGAGCGCGAAGAGTGGCTGAACGAAACCCTGACGTTCGCACGCCAGCATCTCAGCCACCCGCTGGTCGCGGCGCGGGAGGCCTAGCCACCCTTTCCACAGGTTTTCTCAAAAAGGGAAGCGGGATGCGTCGATACGGGCGGCGGCCGTTCGTGTAGAGGGTGAGACGCCGGCACCAGGCCGGCCGGATCCGCAAGGAGGAAAACCAAATGTCACAGTACCTGCTCAGCATCTACCAGCCCGACGGTCCCGTGCCGGACGCGGAGATCCTGAAGCCCATCATGCGCGAGCTGGGGACCCTCAACGAGGAGATGAAGGCGGCCGGCGCCTGGGTGTTCGCTGCCGGCCTGTATCCGGCGGACACCGCCACAGTCCTGCGACCGCAGGGGGACGACGTGCTCATCACCGACGGCCCCTTCACGGAAGGCAAGGAGCACCTGGGCGGCTTCACCGTCGTTGACGTGGACGACCTCGACGCTGCACTCGGCTGGGCCCGCAGGCTGGCAAAGATCGTGACCCTGCCGGTCGAAGTCCGCCCTTTCCAGCATTAGGCGTTCGGACGCTTCCGATGACGGGACACGATTCCGGGACCGGTCCGGGGGGTCCAAGTCCGGGGGATCCCGGCCTCGCGGATCCCGCCGTCGCGATGGCACGGATCTTCCGCCGGGAGTACGGCCGCGCCGTGGCAGTCCTGGTCCGGGTATTCGGCAACATTGACATCGCCGAGGACGCCGTCCAGGACGCGTTCACCGCGGCCGTGCAGCACTGGCCGTCCGCGGGCATCCCGCCCAGCCCGGCCGGGTGGATCATCACTACTGCCCGCAACAGGGCCATTGACCGGCTCCGGCGTGACGCCGCCCGCGACGACAAATATGCCCAGGCGGCGCTGCTTGACGCCCGGGGCGGGGACGCCTCGGCAGCGGCGCCCGAAGACCTGCTGGATGAACTGGGAGGGGAGGCCGGAGTGAACGACGACACGCTGCGGCTGATCTTCACCTGCTGCCACCCCGCCCTCGGAACGCCGGCACGCGTGGCATTGACGCTTCGCCTCTTGGGCGGGCTGAGCACCGCGGAGATTGCCCGCGCCTTCATGGTGCCGGAAACGACCATGGCCCAGCGGCTGGTCCGGGCCAAGGCCAAAATCCGTGACGCCCGGATTCCCTACCGCGTTCCCCGCGGCGCGGAACTGCCGGAGCGGCTGACGGCCGTGCTCGCCGTCGTCTACCTCATCTTCAACGAGGGTTACAGCGCCAGCTCCGGCGAGGCACTGGTCCGGGACGAGCTTTGCGCGGAGGCCGTCAGGCTGGCCCGGGTCCTGGTTTCGCTGATGCCGGACGAACCCGAAGCCCAGGGGCTGCTGGCGCTACTGCTGCTGATTGGATCGCGGCGCGCAGCCAGAATGACGCCCGACGGCGGCACAGTACTGTTGGCGGACCAGGACCGGGCGCTGTGGGATCAGGACCTGATCCTCGAAGGCCAGGCTATTGTGCGCCGGTGCCTCCGCCTGAACCGGCCGGGACCCTACCAGCTTCAGGCCGCCATCAACGCGGTCCACAGCGACTCCGCGTCGGCCGGTGCGACGGACTGGGACCAGATCCTGCGGCTGTACGATCAGCTGCTTCAGGCGTCGCCCGGTCCGGTGGTGGCCCTCAACCGGGCGGTGGCTGTTGCCGAAGTGAACGGCCCCGCCGCGGCCCTCGAGCTGGTTGACGGGCTGGACCTTGGAGGCTACGGCGTATTCCACTCGGTGCGTGCGGACCTCCTCCGGCGCCTGGGCCGCTACTCCGAAGCCAGCCAGGAATACCAGAACGCGCTTGCCCTGGCCGGAAACGCGGCGGAGCGCCGGTTCCTTGACGGCCGGCTGCTTGAACTACCCGCGGCTGACCAGCCGTTGTCCTGAACGCTTCCGTTCCAGGCGCAAAGCACTTGTAAACCAGAAAGGCGCCGGTTAAAAGAGAAAGCGCCGGACGGTCCTGCCGAAGGAATTGGGGGAACCCTTCCGCAGCCGCCCGGCGCCGCGCCGGTTCCGAAGAACCGGCTGTCATCACTCGCACCTGTGAGGCACTTTCCAAGTTAGCGACCCAGTTTGGGTGTTTCAGGAATTTTCCCTGTGCGTTGGCTGGCAATGTGCACCGGCCGGGGCTGAGGGCCGGGCCGGGAGTCAGGACTTAAAAGAGAAGCACCGGCGGCCCTTGCAGGAAAATGGGGGAAACCTGCTGCAGACCACCGGTGCCAGGCAAACATCCCCATGCTTGCCTCATCACTCGCACCCTCAATGAGGTAATAACTACGTTATGGGTCCACTTTGTGAAGAAGCTGCGGCCATCATGTGAGCGAGCTGTGAATAGGGCCGGATGCGACAAAGCGCGGCGAACTGCCATGATGGACCAATGAGCAACCGAATCGCATTCCTTGGCTGTGGATCCATGAACGAGGCCGTCATGAGCGGCATGCTGGAGGCTGGAACGGATCCCGCGGATGTCGTGGCCACCGTCCGGCGCGCAGAGCGTGCCGCCGAACTTGCCCAGCGGCACCCCGGCATTACGGCCATAGCCGGCGAAGAGGAGCCGGAGAACAACATGCAGGCGGCCACCGGCTCCGACGTCGTAATCCTTGGCGTCAAGCCTGTGGGAATTGCCGACCTCGCGAGGGAAATCAGCGGTGCGTTGTCCCCGAAAACCATCGTGATCAGTGTGGCAGCCGCGGTGTCCATCGCGCAGCTCGAAGCTGCGCTGCCGGCGGGCCAGCCCGTGATCCGCACCATGCCGAACACGCCTGCCAAACTCGGGCGCGGTGTCGTGTCCGTCTCGCCCGGAACCAACTGCTCGCCCGAACAGCTGCAACTGGCCAAGGACATCCTCAAAGGTGCCGGGACCGTCGTGGAGGTGCCCGAAGAGCAGGTGGATGCCCTGTCCGCCATCAGCGGTTCGGGGCCGGCCTACGTGTTCTACCTGGCCGAGGCGATGGCGGCGGCCGGCGTCGAACTGGGGCTGGATCCGGAGCTTTCACTCCTGCTGGCACGGGAAACGGTTGCGGGAGGCGGCCTGATGCTGGCTGAGCCCGGCGCGGATCCCACCGCACTGCGGAAGGCCGTGACCAGCCCGAACGGCACCACCGAGCGCGCCATTGCCACGTTCGACGAGCGCGGCCTGCCAGCGATCATCGCCGACGGCGCCCGCGCCGCGGCCGCCCGGGCAGCCGAAATCACCCAGCAACTGGGCTAGACGCGTCGGCCGGGGCCGCCGCACAAACCCTGCACCGGTTACGGGCTGCACCGGTTACGGGCGGGCGGCGAACCGTTCCAGCAGGTCCACGTGGCCGGACACGATCAGCATGTCCCGCGATGACACTTTGGTCTCCGGGCGGGCGTATGTGAAGTCCTCGCCCGGGGTCTTGACGCCCACAATGGTCACTCCGTACTTGGAACGGACCTTGGATTCCTCGAGGGTAAACCCGACAGTCTCCCGCGGCGGATACATCTTCACGATCGCGTAGTCGTCGTCGAACTCGATGAAGTCCAGCATCCGTCCGGACACCAGGTGCGCGGCACGGACGCCGGCGTCGGCCTCCGGGTAGATCACGTGGTTGGCGCCGATCCGGGTCAGGATCTTGCCATGGGACGGGGTGATCGCCTTGACCCAGAGGTGCTGGATCCCGAGGTCCACAAGGTTCACGGTGATCAGCACCGAGGACTCGATGGACGTGCCCACCCCCACCACGGCGGAGCTGAACTCCTGCGCGCCGAGCTGCCGCAGGGCGTCGATGTTGGTGGCGTCGGCCTCGACGACGTGTGTGAGTACGGGAGCCCATTTCTGCACCAGGTTGCGGTCGCGTTCGATCGCCAGGACCTCGCGTCCCTGTTTGACCAGCTGTTCGGCGGTGGATGAGCCGAAGCGGCCCAGTCCAATCACCAGCACGGGGGCGTTGTGGGCGGGGCGATTTACGGCGCCTGAGGAATCAGCCAATGATGGGCCTCTCTTCCGGGTAGTGGTACAGCTGGCTGCGCTGGCGCAGGGCCAGCGCAGCGGCGAGGGTCACGGTGCCCACGCGTCCGGCAAACATCAGCGCGGACAGGACATAAACGCCCGACGGCGGCAGCTCGGCACTGAGGTTCGTGCTGAGGCCCACGGTGGCGAAAGCTGAGATGGTTTCGAAGAGCACCCGGTCCAGGGACGCCCCGCTGATGTGCAGCAGCATGAAGGCTGAGACGGAGACAAGCGTGGCGCCAGCGACGATCACCGAGATGGCCACCCGCATGGTTCCCTGCGGGATGGTGCGGCCGTAAACCTTCACATCGGCGTCGCCGCGGGCCTCGGCCACGATGGCCAGGAACATGACGGCGATGGTGGTCACCTTGATGCCGCCGGCCGTTGAGGCCGAACCGCCGCCGGCGAACATCAGGGCATCGGTGAGGAGCATGGTGGTGGATTCCATGTGGTTCTGGTCCACCAGGTTGAAGCCGCCGGACCGGGTCATCACGGAGGCGAACAGCGAGTGGGTGATTTTGTCGCCGATGTCCATGGAACCGATGGTCCGCATGTTCTCCCACTCCATGAGCCCCCACAGCACTGTTCCGGCCGCCAGCAGGATGAACGACACCTGGATGGTCAGCTTGGTGTGCAGGTTCCATTTCTTCCAGTTCAGCCCGTTCTGCTGCAGCACCATCACCACGGGAAAACCCAGGCTGCCCAGGAAGACGCCGAGCATCAGCGGGACCAGGATCCAGAGATCGGTCTCGTACGGGACGATGCCATCCGAGTGCGGCGTGAAACCGGCGTTGTTGAAGGCTGAGATCGCATAGAAGACGCCATGCCACACCGACTGGCCGAAGCTCTCTCCCAGCGCCAGGAAGCGGGGGACCAGGGCAACGGCGAGGGCAGCCTCAATGACCACGGAGGTGGTGATGACGATCCGCAGCAGGGTGCCCACTTCGCCAAGGCGGCCGGCGTTGTTCATGGCCTCCTGGGCAATCAGCTTGCCGCGGACGCCTAGCTTCTTGCTGACCATCAGCGCCAGCAGCGAGGCCAGCGTCAGCGTGCCCAGGCCGCCGACGAAAATGCCGATCAGGATGATCAGTTGGCCGAAGAAGGACCAGTGCACCGCGGTGGAAACGACGGTCAGGCCGGTGACGCAGACCGCGGACACCGCGGTGAAGAGCGCCTGGTGCAGGGGAGTGAAATCGCCGGAGGCGGAGGACGCCGGCAGGGACAGAAGCCCCGTGAACAAGATGATGACGACACCGAACGCGGTCAGCGCCAGCCGTGCCGGCGACGTGTTGGCGATGTTGTCGATAAAGTCGCGGATACCCGTGAAAATCCACAGGCCCTCACGCTCCGGCACGCCGGGATGCCAGTTAGCCGGGCTCTGGGACCTCGGCTGGCTTTGCGTCATGTGCGGCTTTTCCTCGGTTGAATCGGCTTCCTTCAGTAGTAAACCACTATATTCCGCGCGATGACCGGGAAATCCGGGTGCCCGGCTCAGGTAGCCTGTCCTTGATGACATTCCTGCCCGGACTCACGCAGCCCGCACTGCCAACGATGGTGGTGTGGGACATGGCCATGACTGCCTACAACTTCGGCCACGGGCACCCGATGGCACCCGAACGCATGGAGCTGACCGCCCGCCTGGCCCGCAGCCTGGGCCTGCTGGACCTGGGACACGTCACCGTGGCCGCCCCGGACGTGGCCGGCGACGACGAACTGTGCACCGTCCACAGTCCCGAATTCGTGGCTGCGGTCCGCCGCGTCAGCTCAAACCCGGACGTCCCCGACCTTGAACGGGGCCTCGGGACGGAAGACGACCCCGCTTTTGCCGGCATGCACGAGGCCAGCGCGCGGCTTGCCGGCGGCTCACTGCTGGCTGCCCGTGCCATCCTGGACGGCAGCGCAGTCAGGGCCGTCAATTTCGGCGGCGGCATGCATCACGCCTCCCGTGAACGCGCCAGCGGCTTTTGCATCTATAACGATGCGGCCTTGGCGATCCAGAAACTGCTCGACGGCGGTGTGCAGCGCGTCGCATATATCGACGTCGACGCACACCACGGCGACGGGACGCAGAGCATCTTCTGGGATGACCCCCGGGTCCTCACCATTTCACTGCACGAGACCGGCCTGACCCTGTTCCCCGGGACGGGCTTCGCGAACGAGATCGGCGGCCCCAACGCGGAAGGCAGCGCGGTGAACGTGGCCCTGCCAGCCGGCACCGGCGACGCCGGCTGGCTCCGGGCATTCCACGCGGTGGTGCCGCAACTGATCGGTGCCTTCGAGCCCGAGGTGATTGTGAGCCAGCACGGCTGCGACTCGCACCGGCTGGATCCACTGACGCACCTCAACATCAGCGTGGACGGCCAGCGTGAAGCGGCCACCGCCGTCGGGAATCTCGCTGCCCGCTACTGCGACAACCGGTGGATTGCCACCGGCGGGGGCGGCTACAACGTGATCACCGTGGTGCCGCGGTCCTGGAGCCATCTGATTGCCATCGCGGCCGGCCGTCCGGTGCCGCTCCGCACCCCCGTCCCGGCCGACTGGCGGCAGTACGTCCAGGAAAAGTACGGGGCCGTTTACGGCGTGCCGGCGCCCGAATTCATGGGCGACGACGTGGATGTGTGGTGGCGTTCGTGGGAGGTGGGCTTCGATCCCAACGACGAAGTGGACCGCACCGTGATGGCCACCCGCAAGGAAGTGTTCCCGCTGTACGGACTGGATCCCTGGTTCGACTAGCGCTGGCCTGTCTAGGCTAGGAAATCGGCTTCTCGGTCTGGAACACCACCCCGGCGGCCCCGATGAGCCAGCCCAGCAAGGACAGCGCGAAGGCGCCGATCAAGTCGGTGGACGCTGTTCCCTTCACCAGCCAGAGCAGCAACACCAGCAGCCCCACCGCCAGGTACACCACCACTGCGGCCACAATCCGGCCGGACAGGCGGGCAGTGACCTCGGCCGGGTTGAAGGAGACGGCATCCGCGTCGCCTGGCGCAAGGTCGCGGCGGGCCTCTTCGTCGCGGCGCACCTCGGCGATGGTGAATCCGAGGGCCGACGCCGTCAGCGAGCTCAGTGAGGTGGCCAGCACGCCCGCCGCGGTGACCAGGGCACCGTTCAGTGGCGGCGCAACCGTCCTTCCGTCCGGCACCCAGAACCCGACGCGCAGCAGCACGGAGCCCCAGACCGCCACGAACAGGCCCAAAAACACAAACGCGATGATGTTGAACAGCTGCTGGCGCAGGAAATCCATTGCCACCCACCCCTCATGTTTGAGCGGCTGCAGCCGGACAGCCCGGGGCAACCGTGAGTCCGTTCTAGCACCGGCGCCGGTACAGGGCAATGGCGGTCGTGCGCGGGACGAAATAGTGGATGCCATCCGGCGTATATGTCGCTAGGGTGGATCACATGGTGACAGACGACGTATTTGCCGTCATTGCTGAGGCAACCCGGCGTGACATTCTGGTATCCCTCCGCTCGGGGGACAAAGCAGTGGGGGAACTGGTAGAGGAACTGGACGCCAGCCAGCCCACCATTTCCAAGCATTTGAAGGTACTCCGCGAGGCCGACCTCGTCAGCATGCGCGCCCAGGGCCAGAAGCGTTACTACGCGCTGAACCCCAAGCCCCTTGCCGGCGTCGCCGATTGGCTGGGGACGTTCGACGTCGGGCCGCGCGCCGCCGCCGTCGTCAGCTCCCCGGCCGCCCAGATCCTGGAGGTAAAGACGGAGCAGATCGCGGAAACCGTGGCGCCGTCGCCGGTGCCGGCTGCTGCTGGCACCGCCCGACCGGCCGCTGCGGCGGTGTCCGCGGCCTCGGAAGGCGGCCAGCTGAGCCCGGCCGTTGCGATCCCCGTGGCCACGGCCGGGGATGACACCGTCCCACAGCAGATCGGCCGCACCGTGGGCCGGGCCGCCACGAAGGCCGCCGACCTCATCGCGAACCTGCCCAAGTTCGGCCGCAAGAAGTAGCCCGGCCTTCACCCAACTGACTAGCAGTTAACGCTGTGAAAACGCGTTTTGGGAGCGTTAACTGCCAGTCAGTTGGGCGGGTCTCCGAAAACGGGACCCGGCCTACCTGCCGAGGATCCGCACGTGGTCCGGGGTCAGCTCGGAGAGCTTGCTGACGCCCAGCAGCGCCAGGGTGCGGGTCATGTCCTTTTCCAGGATCTGGATGGCACGGTCCACGCCGGCCCGGCCGCCGGCCATGAGGCCGTAGAGGTAGGCGCGGCCGATCAGCGTGAAGTCGGCGCCCAGTGCAAGCGCGGCAATAATGTCCGCGCCGCTCATGATGCCGGTGTCCAGGATGATTGCGGCGTCCGAGTTGTCCCTGGTGAACGCTTCCTTGACGTCCGGCAGCAGGTGGAACGGGATGGGCGCGCGGTCCAGCTGGCGGCCGCCGTGATTGGAGAGCACTACGCCGTCGGCTCCGTGGTCCACCACCTTGCGGGCGTCGTCGACGGTCTGGATGCCCTTCACCACCAGCTTGCCCTTCCAGGTTTCGCGCAGCCAGTCCAGGTCCTGGAACGTCAGGGTGGGATCGAACATGGAGTTGATCAGGTCCGCCACCGTGCCGGTGTAGCGGGAGAGCGACGCGAAGGTCAGCGGCTCGTGGGTGAGGAAGTTGAACCACCAGGCGGGGCGGTAGGACGCGTCCAGCACGGTCTTGATGGTCAGTGCCGGCGGGATGGTCATGCCGTTGCGGACGTCGCGGAGGCGGGCGCCGGCGACGGCGGTGTCCACGGTGACCATCAGGGTGTCGTTGCCGGCTTTGGCGGCGCGCTCGATCAGTTCCAGCGAGCGGTCGCGGTCCGTCCATAGGTAGAGCTGGAACCAGTTGCGGCCGTTCGGGGCGGCGGCGGCCACGTCCTCGATGGAGGCAGTGCCCATGGTGGAGAGCGTGTAGGGGATCCCGGCGGCCTCGGCGGCCTGGGACCCGGCGTATTCGCCTTCGGACTGCATCATCCGGGTGAAGCCCGTGGGCGCGATACCGACGGGCAGGCGCGACGGCTTGCCCAGGATGTCGGTGCTCAGGTCGATACTGGAGACATTCCGGAGGATGCCCGGCCGGAATTCAATGTCCAGGAAGGCCTCACGGGCACGGCGCAGCGTGATTTCGGCTTCGGCTGCGCCGTCGGTGTAGTCGAAGGGAGCCTGCGGGGTGCGGCGCTTGGCCATGTCCCGCAGTTCCCAGATGGTGCTGGCGCGCTGCAGCTTCGCGGCGCGGCTGAACTCCGGCTTCTTGAACTGCATCAGCGGCGCTAGGTCCGAGTATTTAGGCACGCGGCGCTTGAGGGCTGCCGGGACCGCGGCTGAGGCCTTGGCTACTGCGCCGTTCAATGCGCCGGACAGGGAGGTGCCCGCTGGCGCGGCGGCGCCAGCGGCCGGCGCATCCGATGTTTCGGGGGCCGGGGTGGTCTCGGGGTTGTTGGGCTGGATGGTGTGCGTCATTGCTGCCTCCGGGGCATCGGGCTGTGGTGGTGGCTCTGTGGTCTAACCACACTCTAAGGGATGTGGTCCAACCACATCAAGTACCATTGGCCCATGCGTACTCATCAATTGGTCCTGCAATGGATCGAGAACCAGCTTTCCAGCGGCGAACTGGCCCTGGGCGGCCGGCTGCCGGCGGAGCGGACGCTGGCCGAACAGCTGCAGGTCTCGCGCACCTCCGTCCGTGAAGCCATCCGCATTCTGGAAGCCATGGGGGTAGTCCGGGCCGGCGTGGGGTCCGGTCCCGACGCCGGCACCGTGGTCATCGCAGACCCGACGGCGGCGCTCGGCTCGGCGCTGCGCCTGCATGTGGCCACCTCGCACCTGCCGGTCGCGGACATTGTGCAGACCCGCGTCCTGCTTGAGTCCTGGGCCGTTGCCCGGGCCCGCACGGACTCTCCGGCCCTGGCGGAGGCCGCCTCGCTGCTCGAAAAGATGGACGCCTGCCCGGACACCGATGAGTTCCTGGCCCTCGACGTCCGTTTCCACCTTGCCCTCGCCGAGGCCGCGGGCAACGCCGTGGTCAGCGCCATGATGGGCTCCCTCCGGGAAGCGATCCAAAGCTACGCCGGCAAACTCACAGCGAACCTTCCCGATTGGGACGCCACCGCCGCACGGCTCCGCGCCGAACACCGCGACATCCTCGCCGCCATTAACAACCACGACGGCGGCAGGGCGGCCGGGCTCGTGGCGGCCCACATCGAGGGGTATTACAAAGAAGCCGGGCTGGGCCCGAAGGATTCGGACCCAGCCCGGCTTTAGCCATGAGCGATGGCTTAGCGCAGTTCGATCTCCAGCGTCTGGAAGTCGTCGGCAGAGTGCCGTCCCACCAGCAGGCGGAACGTGCCCCGCTCGAACTGCCAGCCGCCGTCGTAATGCCCGAAGGCCTTTGCCGGAATACGGACCTCAACGCTGTCCGTTCCCGCCGGCGCCAGGTGCGTTCCGGCGTAGCCGGCGAGCCAGCGGACCGGTCGCTCCACGGCAGACTCTGCACGGTCGAGGTACACCTGGACCACTTCGCGGCCGGTGCGTGTGCCGGTGTTCCGGACCGGGACGTGCAGCACAACGTCCTGGCCGGCGCTCACGTACTGGGGCGCGTGGGCGGTGCCCAGCTCAAAGGTGGTGTAGCCCAGGCCGAAGCCGAACGGCAGGGCCGGAGCGGCTCCGCCCGCGGCTTCCTGCTTGAGCCACGCCCGGTAGCCGATGTGGATCCCCTCGGAGTAGACCACCTTGCCGTCCACCGGCGTGGTGTTGAGGACGGGGACATCCGCCAGCGCGGCCGGCCAGGTGGTGGGCAGGCGGCCGCCCGGCTCCTCGGCACCCAGCAGGATGTCGGCGATGGCCGTGCCGAATTCCTGGCCGCCGAACCAGCCCAGCAGCACGGCGCCCACCTTGTCCAGCCACGGCATGAGCACGGGCGAACCGGAGTTCACCACCACCACCGTGCGCGGGTTCACTGCGGCCACGGCTTCCACCAGCTGGTTCTGCAGGCCGGGGAGGTCCAGGTCCTTGCGGTCGAAACCTTCTGATTCGATGGCCGCGTTGGTGCCAACCACCACAACGGCGACATCGGCTGCCCGTGCGGCTTCCACGGCGGCGTCGATCTCCGACTGCGGGTCCGCCACCACGGTTTCCTCACCGAGCAGGATGGCGGTGAAGGGGATGACCTGCTCCGCGGGCAGCTGGTATTCGGCCTCGATCCGGACGCTCTGGCCGGCGGCTGTTGCGATGGCATGGACGGTCTTGGGCGGATCGAACAGGGCGGCGCCGAGGACGTCGGTGTCGTCTTCGAGCTCGCTGTTGAACACCTCGGCTCCGTCAAGTACGAGCCGGATCTGGCCCACGGTGCCGACGCCCAGGTGGTGGACGCCCGCCGTTTCGGCAGTCCAGTCGGCCTCCATCCGGATGGAGGCGGCGCCGTCGGGAATTCCGATGCCGAACCAGATCAGGTGCGAGGCGAGGCGGTCTTCGCCGGAGATCTCCGTGCCGTCAGGGGCAAGGAACGTCACGCGGATTCCGGGCACTCCGGACACGGGGTTGCGGAGCGAGGTGCGGGGGAAGGCCTGGAGGCCCTCGGCCACCTTGGCGCCGCGGACATAGGTGACCTTGACGTCGTCGGGCAGTGCCTTGCGGAGGCCCTGCAGGGGCGAGACGGTGTACTTGGGCATCACGGTGGCGCTGCCGCCGCCCTGCGTGCGTGCTTCTTCGGCGTTGTGGCCTATGACCGCCACGCTGCCGAGCTTCGTGGCGTCGAGCGGAAGTATTCCGCCTTCGTTGCGGACCAGCACTGCGCCGCGGACAGCCACTTCACGGGCGACGGCGGCGCCGTTCAGCTGGGCGGGGAGCTCGGTCACCGCAGGCGCGAACCCTTCGAGTGAGCCGACGCGCGCCGCCAGCCGCAGGATCCGGGTGACCTTCTCCACGATGGCGTCGCGGCTGACACGGCCGTCCTTGACGGCGGCCAGCAGCTTGGGGCCCCAGTGGCCCACGGGTCCCGGCATTTCCAGGTCCTGGTGGGCGTTGGCCGCATCCACCGAGCGGACTCCGGTCCAGTCCGAGACCACGACGCCGTTGAAACCCCATTCCGTGGACAGCGGGGTTTCGAGCAGCTTGTTTTCGCTCGCCGTGGTGCCGTTGATGGAGTTGTAGGAGCTCATCACCAGCCATGCGCGGGCTTCTGTGATGGCGTCCTCGAAGGCCGCCAGGTAGAGCTCGCGCAGCGGACGTTCGTCAACTACCGAGTCGGCGGTAAAACGGTCCGTCTCGGCCTCGTTGGCCAGGTAATGCTTGGGGGTGGCGCCGACACCCATGGACTGCACGCCGGCAACATACCCGGCGGCCATGGTTGCGGTCAGCCGCGGATCCTCGCTCATGCATTCGAAGTGCCGGCCGCCCAGCGGGGAGCGGTGCAGGTTGATGGTGGGGCCGAGGACGGCGTGCACGCCCTTGCGGCGCGCCTCCTGGCCGAGGACCTGGCCGTAGCGGCGCGCCGTTTCGACGCTCCAGGTGGCGGACAAAGCGGACGACGACGGCAGGGAGACGGAGTCGTGGCGCTCGTCGAAGTCTTCACCGCGGACGCCGGCGGGGCCGTCCGACATCACCACGCGGCTCAGGCCGATTTCCGGAATGGCGTGGGTGGACCAGACGTCCGCGCCGGTCAGTAGCTGTACCTGCTGTTCGAGGGTGAGGCTTTGGGCGAGTTCGCGGATCCGGGCCTCGGCGTCCGGGGAATCCGACGCCGGGGCGAGCACGGCCGGTGAAAGTGCGGGGTTCATTTACTTGACTCCTTTGATGCGGATGACGAGGACGGCGCCGATGATGCCGATGGCCGCACCGCCGAGGAACAGTGCGGGGTAGCCGCCGAAGGCAATGACAGGGAAGGCGACGGCGGGCACAAGGGACTGGGGGAGTGCCTGGGCGATGTTGAAGACACCGAAGGTCTTGGCGTTGTCGCCCTGGCTGCCGGGCAGGAGGTCGGTGATGAGGGCGACGTCCACGGCACTGAAGCAACCAAGGCCCAGTCCTGCGATCGCCTGGCCCACTAGGACCTGGCCGGTGGTGCTGCTGGTGGCAATGACAATCAGGCCCACCATCATGATCAGGGCGGAGATGATCACCATGCCTTTGCGCTTGCCGATGCGGTCGCTGATCCAGCCGCCGGCGAGGCTCGTGGCGACCGTGCCGGCGGAACTGACCAGGGTGGCCTGGAACACCAGGCTGGTGACCTGGGTTTCAGCCACGTGCAGGTGGTCCGTGAAGAAGTACGGCAGGTAGAGCAGGCCGGCGCAGTAGCCGATGTAGACCATGAACTTGGTGAGCCACGCCCAGCCCAGTCCTGGGTAGGTGCGGGGGTTGAAGTAGAACGAGCCCAGGATCTCCTTGAGGTTCAGCGGGGCGGGCTTTTCCGTCAGCACGCGGTCCTTGAAGGTGAATGCGAAAGCAATGGCCACTGCGGTGCCGACGATTCCGGGCACCACGGCCATCTGCAGCGCGTTGTCGAACATTTGCGCGAAGAAGGCGGCGGCGACCAGGCCGATCGGAAGGGTCATGCCGATCAGGCCGGAGAGGCGCCCGCGTTCAGCCGGGGCTGCCTGGTCCGGAAGCGTGGCGACGAGTGCTGCGAGGGCGGCGTTGAAGCCGAGCTGGGCGATGACCCAGGCAACCAGCACGCCGGCAACACCCGTGGCTGAACCCAGCAGGAACAAGGAAGCGAGCCCCAGGAGGGAGCCGCCGACGATCCAGGGTTTGCGCATGCCGAACCGTGACGTGGTGCGGTCGCTCAGCCTGCCGAAGAACGGGTTGGCGAGCAGGGCAACCAGGGCGCCGACGCCGGCCACGAGGCTCAGTGCCCCGGCGCGGGTGTCCGGCGTGGTGATTTCCGAGACCTTGATGGCCAGGACCACCAGGGCCGGTGCCAGCACCGCCATCCAGAGCCCCGCGCTGGCGATGGGCATGCCGATGACGTAGGCGCGCGGGGCCTTGGTCTGTGCCGCAGCGGGCGCCGCGCCAGAGGCGGTGGTGCTCGAAGCGGCGGTGCTTGTTGAAGTACTGCTGATGGGTGTTCCGCCGGCCGGAGAAGCCTCGGAATCCTGGGGAATGGTCTTGACGGCCACATTGCCTCCTGACGAAAAGTGACCCTCCGTTGGGTCCTGAGAACGATGGTAGCGACAAAAACCGAGTGTGACTAGATTTTCAACGAAAAAAGTGAAATACACTGACTCAATGTCTACGTCGAAGCCACGCGGCCAGTACGCAAAGGGAGCGGAACGCCGCGAACAGATCATCCAGACGGCCACCGATGTTTTTGCCACCGAAGGCTTCGAAGGGACGGCGCTCAAGCGCGTAGCGGAGCTGGTGGGGGTCAAGGAGGCTACCCTGTTCCACTACTTCCGGGGCAAGCAGGAGCTGCTGACGGCGGTGCTAGCGGAGCGGGACCGGCGGAGCCTGGCCATCAGCGACCACGAGGAGGTGGGCTTGCGGCTGATGGCGCCGATCGCTGAGCGCAACCGCAAGGAGCCGGGACTCACCACGCTCTATGCCGTGGCTTCGGCGACGGCGAATGATCCGGGGCATGACTCGCACCCCTATTTCCAGGAACGCTATGCCCAGGTGGTGGCGGAGCTGGCCGAGGATATCGGCCGGCGCCAGGCCGCCGGTGAAGTGCGCGCGGACGTGTCCGCCACGATGCTGGCCCGGCTGGTGGTGGCAGCCTTCGACGGCCTCCAGCTGCAGTGGCTCTACGACAAAAGCGTGGACATGGCGGACGGCCTGACGCAGCTCGTCGACGTGCTGCTGGCACCGCCCGGAGCCTAGGCCGCCGGCCCGCCCGGAGCCGAGGCTCCGGGCCGGCGCCTCGGCTCGGAGCCGCTGGCGCCCCTGCTGGCACCGCCCGGCGCCTAGGCGAGCGGGTTAGGCGGAACTCGCCCGAGTCCGGGCTGGGCGGTTTAGGCGGTCCCGGGTGCGGCTCCCGAGCTGCTGCGGACCTCGAGCTTTGGCTCGAACACCGTGGGCCCCCCGGCGGCTTCGTCGGAGGGTATGTTGCGGATCAGGTCCCGCATCCGGTGCCAGGCCTGCTGGCCAAGTTCGGTGATGGGAACCGCCGCCGTCGTAAGCGTTGGGGTGGTGTAGCGGGCAAACGGAATGTCGTCGAAGCCGGTGACGGACATGTCTTCAGGGACCCGGACCCCGCGCTCGTGGAGTCCGCTCAGCAGGCCCATGGCCACGAGGTCGTTGAAGGCCAGGATGCCCGTGGCGCCGCTTGCCAGGACGGCATCCACTGACTGGTGCCCCGCCTCAAAGGTGGAGCCGCCGTCGAGCATTTGCAGTTCAATCCCCGGGTGGGCCGCCGTGAACTTTGCCAGGCCCGCGAGGCGCAGGCCGTTCGACGCGCTTCGGGCCGGGCCGGCCAGGAAGGCGAGCCGGGTATGGCCCAGGCCCACGAGGTGCTCGGCCAGTTCCCGGATGCCCTGGCCGTAGTCCACCATGAGGCTCGGCGTATGGGTGTCCACGGTGGTGCGGTTGATCAGCACCATGGGCTGGAGCGACGGCGCCAGCTCTTCCAGTTCGGCGTCGGCCATGCGCGGTGCGCACAACACCAGGCCGTCGCAGCGTCGGCGCGCCTCGCCGGCGAGGATGGCTTCCTCGCTGGACACTTCGGAGGAATCGGCGATCAGGACGCGGTAGCCATCCTGTGCGGCCGCCATGCTGAGGCCGCGGAGGATGGCCTGGAACGTGGGGTTGGAGAGGTCCGGCACCACGATCCCGATGGTGTCCGTCTTGCCGAGCGCCAGGCTGCGGCCCACCGGGTTTGGCTGATAGTTCAGCTCGGTTGCGGCCGCCCGGACCCGCTCGGCGATGGTGGGGTCAACCGTGAAGTTGCCGTTCATGACACGCGACACGGTGGCGTGCGAAACGCCGGCCTTGAGGGCGACGTCGGCAATGCCGATTCGCCGGGTGGTGGCTCTCCTGCCCAATGCTGCCCCTTTCCGGGCTACTCCGACTCCTGCCGGTTTTGTCTTCCCGTTCGGGCCTCCCCGTTCGGTGGATGGTTGACGGGACCGCCAGAGTCTTGATACAAAGCTTATAACGCTCCGAGAAAACGCTTTCTCACAATTCTCACCGCACCACTACCGGCCGTCAAGCGGCCAGCGTTCCTGCCTTCCGAAAGGGTTACACCGCAATGGGCAACACCGCCAACACCGTCACTCCGGGCAGCACCGTCGCAGCCGACGACACAACAGCCAGCGACACAACAGCCGACGCAGCCGCCGGCTCTGTCTCCGCCAGCCCTGTCCGCAAAGCCCGCATCGCGCTGATCGGCACGGGCGGCCGGTCCGAAATGTACATCCGTGCCATCCTCGGCAAGCACTCGGACACCGCCGAACTGGTGGCCTTCTCCGACGTGAACCCCGGCCGCGTGGAGTTCTACCAGAAGCTCATCCAGGAACTCGGCGCTCCCGGTCCCGTCGCGGCTTTCGATCCCGCCGATCTGACCGCCTTCATCCGGGCCAACGGCATTGACCGCGTCGTGGTGACCACGCCGGACTACACCCACGCCGACTACATCGTGGAAGGCCTCGAGGCCGGTGCCGACGTCGTCGTCGAAAAGCCCCTGACCATCGACGCCGAGGGCTGCCGCCGGATCACCAGGGCAGTGGAAGAGACTGGCCGCAACGTGGTGGTCACCTTCAACTACCGGTACTCGCCACGCAACAGCGCCCTGAAGGAAATCATCCAGAGCGGCGTGATCGGCAAGGTCACCTCCATCGACTTCAGCTGGGTCCTGGACACCGTGCACGGCGCAGACTATTTCCGCCGCTGGCACCGCGAAAAGAAGAACTCCGGGGGACTGCTGATCCACAAAGCCTCCCACCACTTCGATCTGGTCAACTGGTGGATCGACGACGTTCCCGAGCGCGTTTTCGCCTCGGGCGGACTGAAGTTTTACGGCGACAAGAACGCCGCCGAGCGCGGCCTGGGGCCCCGTCCGGAGCGTGGAACGCCCGACGCCGGCGGGCAGGCTTCCGCTAAAAAGGACCCCTTCGCACTGGACCTGCGCGAAGACGAACGCCTCAAGGCACTGTTCCTGGACAACGAGCACTACGACGGCTACCGCCGCGACCAGGACGTCTTCACCGGCGGCATCACCATCGAAGACAACCTTGCCCTCGTCGTGGAGTACCAGGGCGGACCGCGCCTGAGCTACTCCCTGAACGCCCACAGCCCGTGGGAAGGCTACCGCGTGGCCGTCAACGGCACCGAGGGCCGCGCCGAACTCGAAGTGGTGGAACGCGCAGCAGTTGTGCACAGCACCGACAAGAAGACCGTGGTGGACCCCTCCGCGACGCCGGTCGAAGAGGATGACGCGGTCCGCCGCAACGGCGAACGACTCGTGGTCCAGCGGCATTGGGAGGCGGCCTATGAAGTGCCGATCGTCAACGGCGAAGGAGGCCACGGCGGCGGCGACGAACTCCTGCTCTCCGACCTCTTCAACGGCCCCGGCGAGGACCCGCTGGGCCGCCCATCCGGCTACCTCGACGGACTCCGCTCCGTGTCCGTAGGCATTGCCGGCAATGCCTCCCTGGAATCCGGGCTGCCGGTCCGCACCGCGGACCTGGACCTCGGCGCCGACCTTCGCCGCGGCGCCTAGCCCGCGGCCTGAAATCCTAAAGGAAGCACCATGAGCAGGATTTTTGTTACCGGCGGCTCCGGCCGGCTGGGGCGCAGCGTTGTTGCCGGCCTCGCCGCCGCAGGCCACCACGTCATCTCCGTGGACCGTGACGCCGTCCCCGCGGCCCAGCTGCCCGACGGCGTTGAGCAGCACACAGCCGACCTTCTGGCGCCGGGGGAGGCAGTGCGCCTCCTGAGCGAAACAGCGCCCGACGCCGTCGTCCACCTTGCGGCGATCGCAGTACCGTTCAGCGCGCCGGAAGACGTCATCTTCAGCACCAACACGAGGCTGGCATACGCCGTCGTCAGCGCGGCGACCGAACTGCGCATCGGCAAGATCGTCACGGCGAGCAGCCCCACCGTGCTGGGGTACGGTTCGCCGGCCGGCTGGCTGCCGCAGGGCTTCCCGGTGGATGAGCGCACCACCCCAAAACCCTGGAACGCCTACGCGCTGTCCAAGCTCATTGCCGAACAGACAGTGCAGATGTTCGCCGCTGCCCAGGGAGACGCCATCCGCTACGCGGCCTTCCGGCCCTGCTATGTGATCTCGCCCGAGGAATGGGACGGGGCGCCCACCCAGCAGGGCCACACCGTTGCCGAGCGCCTCGCAGACCCCGCACTTTCGGCGCCGGCGCTCTTCAACTACGTGGACGCGCGTGACGTGGCGGACTTCCTGGACCTGCTGCTGGCCAAGATGGACACCATCCCCAACGGCCAGACCTTCTTCGTGGGAGCCGCCGACGCGCTGGCCACCACACCTCTTTCCGAATTGATGCCGCAGTTCCTGCCCGGCAGTTCGGAGCTTGCGGCCGGACTCACCGGCACCAGCCCGGCCTTTTCGATCGACAAGGCCCGCGAGCTGCTCGGCTGGGAACCCAGGCGAAGTTGGCGGAGCGAGCTGAAGACTGACACCAACCTCAACGACGAGACCCCTGCCGTGCTGGTCGCGGCAGGCACAGGATCAAAGGAGACCCGATGAAATTCGACGGCGTACTGTTCTTTCCCGTCACGCCCTTCACACCGGAAGGGACCGTGGACGTGGACATCCTCAAGGAGCACATCACGTCCCGCCTGCCGCATGGACCGGGAGGCGTGTTTCCGGCCTGCGGCACCGGCGAGTTCCATGCGCTGAGCATTGACGAGGTGCGCACCGTGGTGACCGCCGCCGTCGAAGCCGTTGCGGGACAGGTGCCGGTGGTGGCCGGTGCCGGCGGGCCGCTGGGACACGCCCTCGCCGCCGCCCGCGTGGCCGAGGAAGCCGGGGCGGACGCCCTGCTGGTCCTCCCGCCGTACCTCGTGACCGGCCCCACCGAGGGCCTGGTGGCGTACATCGAGGCGGTGGCCGCGGCCAGCAGCCTGCCGGTGATCGTCTACCACCGCGGCAACGCCAAGTACACGGCCGCCGCCATGGCCCGCCTGGCCGCCAACCCCAAGGTGATCGGCTTCAAGGACGGGCTGGGCGACGTTGGCCTCGCCCAGGAAATCGTCAGTGCCATCAACGCCACCGGCCGCCAGGACTTCCTGCTCTTCAATGGCCTGCTCACCGCGGAACTGACCCAGGGCGCCTACCGCGGGCTCGGCATCCCGCTGTACTCCTCGGCTGCGTTCGCCATGGCGCCGGAAATCGCCAAGGCCTACTACGATGCCTACATCTCCGGCGACGAGGACCGCCGGCACGCGTTGCTGGAGGGCTTCTACGCTCCGCTGGTCCGCCTCCGCGACCAGACCCCGGGTTTCGGTGTCTCCCTGATCAAGGCCGGGCTGCGCCTGGGCGGCCTGCCGGTCGGTCCGGTCCGCGCCCCGCTCGTTGACCCCTCCGAGGACCAGCTCGTCCAGCTCAAGTCCATCCTGGCCAAGGGCTACGAGCTGGCCGGCCGCTAATGGGCTCGCCAGTTGCCGAAGCGCCAGTTGCCGAAGCGGTCCGGACCGCACCGCTCATTACGGGACTGTCCAGCCGCCTCCTGACGGTTCCGCTCCTGCGGAGCTGGGGTGCGGAGGCACCGGAAAACCATGTGATCGTCACCGAACTCCAAACGGACGACGGCGGCACCGGCCACGGCTTCTCCTGGACGCCAACCATCGGCCCGCAGGCGGTCAAAGCCCTCCTCGACTTCGACGTCGCGCCCTTCATCACGGGGCTCGACGCGAATCCCGAAGGAGTGTGGGACCAGCTGTGGAAGCGGCTGCACGAAGCCGGCGGCGGGGGACTGACCACCATCGCCATGGCCGGTGTTGACCTTGCCTTGTGGGACCTGCAGGCACGCCGCGCCGGAACCTCTGTGACCGGGCTGCTGGGCCAGCGCCAGGATTCCGTGGAGATGTACGGCTCCGGCGTGAACCTGCACTATTCACTCGGGGAGCTCGTGGCCCAGGTGGAACGCTGGGTGGCGGCCGGGCACAACGCCGTCAAGATCAAGGTGGGAAAGCCGGACATCCGGGAGGACGCCGAGCGCGTGGCCGCCGTCCGCAAGGTCCTGGGCCCGGACCGGAAGCTCATGATCGACGCCAATCAGCGCTGGGACCTGCCCGCCACCTTCCGGGCCCTGGACGTGCTGGGGGAGTTCGGCCTCGAATGGCTGGAAGAACCGCTCCGCGCGGACGACCTCTGGGCCTACCGCAGGCTGCGCAAACACTCGACCGTGCCCATCGCGCTGGGCGAGAACCTGCACACCATCTACCGCTTCCGCGACTTCATCGAGGCGGGTGCGGTGGACATCATCCAGCCCAACATCATCCGGGTCGGCGGTATCACCCCCTTCCGGCGCATCGTGGAACTCGCCCGCACGCACAGCATCAGGGTCATGCCGCACCTGCTGCCGGAGCTCTCCGGCCAGCTCGCGTTGACCATGGCCGAGCCCACGCTGGTGGAGGACGTCGAGGACGCCTCGTTCGAGCAGCTCGGCGTGCTGGACGCGCCCTCGCCCGTGCACGTCAGCAACAGCCGGCTCACGCTCGCCGGCCGGCCAGGGCTGGGGTTCGCCTTCTCGGACCTCTCCGACCATCAGGACAGGAACTCATTGTGACAACAGCAACCCTCGACCTCACCGCCCTGACGGCTGCCGCCACCCGGGCGGCCAAAGCGGCCGCGGCAGCGTCCGACGTCGAACGGGCCCGTTGGTTGAATGCCGTCGCCGACGCTCTGGACGCCAACGTAACGGAACTGGTGGCCATTGCCGATGCGGAAACCCGGCTGGGTACCGCACGGCTGACCGGGGAAGTGGCCCGCACCACCGGGCAGCTGCGGCTCTTCGCCGCGGTGATCACCGAAGGGTCCTACCTTGAAGCGGTGATCGACCACGCCGACCCTTCGGCCACGCCGCCCAAACCGGACCTGCGGCGGCTGCTGAAGCCGATCGGGCCGGTGGCCGTCTTCTCGGCGTCGAACTTCCCGTTCGCGTTCTCGGTGGCGGGCGGTGACACGGCGTCTGCGCTCGCCGTCGGCTGTTCCGTGATTGTGAAGGCGCACTCCGGCCACCTCAGGCTGTCCGAGCGGACGGCGGAAATCGTCACGGAGGCGCTGGCCGCGGCCGGTGCCCCGGACGGCTTCTTCGCGCTGGTCAGCGGCCGGGAAGCCGGCACCGCGCTGGTGCAGGATCCGGCGATCAAGGCTGTGGGCTTCACCGGCTCCATTCCGGGCGGCCGGGCACTGTTTGACCTGGCCGTATCCCGGCCCGAACCCATTCCGTTTTACGGCGAACTGGGCAGCCTGAACCCGGTGGTCATCACGGCGGCCGCACTGCAGGAACGTGCCGGTGAACTGGCCGCAGGCCTCGCAGGGTCCTTCACCCTCGGCGCCGGGCAGTTCTGCACCAAGCCTGGGCTTGTGTTCATCCCGGCCGGCACCGACTTCCCGGCGCTGCTGGCGGAAGCTTCCAAGGACAAGGGGGCGGCGCCCATGCTGACGGAGCGCATCGCCGAGGCCTACCCGGACGGGCTGCGGAGCGTCGCTTCCTTGACCGATGCAACAGGTGCGGCCGCGGTCGAGGTGGTCGTCGGGTCAGTCGACCAGGACGCTGCTGCAAACGGTGCCGCGCCGGTGGTCTTCCTGACTTCCGCGGCCAACGTGCTGGAGCGCCCGGAGGAACTGCTGGAGGAGTGCTTCGGACCCACCACGCTGCTGATCGAGTATTCGGGCCCGGACGAGTTGACCGAAGCGCTCGCCCTGGTGCCCGGCAGCCTGACCGCCACGGTCCACGCGCAGCCGGGCGAGGATGTGTCCGGCCTGGTGGAGCAGCTCTCCGGCCTCGCCGGCCGTGTGCTGTTTGACGGCTGGCCCACCGGCGTCGCCGTGAACTGGGCGCAGCAGCATGGCGGGCCGTACCCGGCCACCACCTCGCTGTTCACCTCGGTGGGCTCGACGGCGGTGCGCCGCTTCCAGCGTCCCGTTGCCTACCAGGATGCTCCCGAAGCGGTGCTCCATCCTGCCCTGCGTGAAGCCAACCCGCTCGGCATTCCGCGCCGTGTGGACGGTGTGCTGGTGCTTCCGTAGCTTCACAGGTCAGTTCACGGGCAGGCGACACAGGAAGATCACCGCCCGGAAACGTAGCCGCAATCTTGTTGGGGGAAGCTGATCCCAGGAGTATCGCCAGGGGAGGCACACAGTGGAAGCAAGCGGACATTCAACCATCCGGACGTGTTCGGATTTGGCAGTCGGGGAAGAAATTGAGGCCTGGCACAAGGGCCGGTTGTTCCACCGGGGGAGCGTGACGGAGACTATTCCTTCCACGGACCTTTTCTGGATCGTGGATTCGCGAACGGGGGCGCGAAAGCTGCTGGACGTGGAGGCCTTGGAAATTGTCAGGGTCGAAAAGTCTGTTGCGGTTGAGGCCGCCCGGGCTGAGCCTGTGACGCCTAAACCGGCCAGGCCTGAACCCGCCAAGCCTGCGGCCGCGAGGCCTGAACCCGCCAAGCCTGCGGCCGCGAGGTCTGAACCCGCCAAGCCTGCGGCCGCGAGGCGCGGATCTGCCCGCGTGGACTCTGCCCGAGTGGACAAGGTGGCCAGCGCGGAGCGGCTCGCCGCTCCGCGCGCGGCCCGGCGGGAACCGCACGTCGTGTGGTTCTCCAACGCCTGAGCAGGCCCGCTTAGCGGCTGCTTGCGGCGGGGTCCAGATGGCCGACTCCCTCGGGCGTGATCTGCAGGACCCTGGCCGTGGAGATGTCGTAGAACAGCCCGGCGACATGGATGCGTCCTGACTCAAGCGGTTCCTGCAGACCGGGGTGGCGCTGGAGCCTGTCGAGCTGGACCGCAACATTCACCATGGCCAGCTGGTCCACGGCACCGTAACCCGCCTCGGCTGCAGCTGCCTGTACGGGGTGCCCGTCGCGGAAAGCCGTCAGGCTTGGCCGGGCGTGGTCGAGCCAGACGTCGATGGCGCCTCGATCCCCCGCGCCGTCCGGGTCAACAGCGCCGTCCGGATCAACCGTGCCCTCCGGGTCCGCCCACAGGGCGGTCATGGCACCGCAGCCTGAATGCCCGCAGACCACAATCGACTCCACGGAGAGTTCGTTGAGGGCAAACTCCAGGGCCGCCTCGATGGAGGCGTCCCGGCCGTCGTCGCCCACCACATTGCCCACGTTCCGCACGGTGAAGAGATCACCCGGGCCGCTGCTGGTGATCAGGTTCGGCACGAGACGCGAATCCGAGCAGGCCACGAACAGGGTGCCCGGATCCTGGTACGAGGACAGCTCCTGCACATGGGGACGCACCAGATGGGCGTTCCGGCGGTGGTAGTTGTCCACGCCGTCCAGCACCGAACGCAGCGGCCCCGGAACGTCAGGCACTGAAACGTGTGCTCCAGCAACGTCCTGCCCCGCCGCGTCCTGTCCGGCAGCGGCGTGCCCGATGAGCCGCCGCTGCCAGCTGCGCCACGGGGCGAAGCCGCTTCTCAGGGCGGAACGCGAACTGCCGCGGCTCGGCGGGCCCGCCTGGGCATCGTGCAGCGTGGCGGTGCCGCTTTCCTCGATGACTACCGTGCCGCCGTTGCCCACGTGGCGGCTGCGCCAGGCCTCAAGGGTGTCGTGCACGGGATGGTCGAGGAAGTCCACCTCCAGCTCGACCGTGACGTGGGTGCCGGCCGGAACAGACGCCAGGACAGTGCTCAGGCGCGGCAGCGAGAGGAAACTGCAGGACCCGTCGATCACCACCCGCCAGCGGTTGCCGTCGCCGCCGCCGGTCCGTTCCGCATGGATGCTGGCCCGCGCCACGCGCCAGAGAACCAGGGCGACGGCAAGGACCAATCCGGTCAACACGCCCACGAGGAGGTTGATGAACACGACGCTGAACAGGGTGACCCCGTAGACGGTGAGGTCACCGGTCCGCCGTGCTGTCCGGATGTCGGCCGCCCGGACCAGGCGGGAACCGATCACAATCAACAGGCCCGCGAGGACGGCCTGGGGAATCAGCTGGATGAGTCCTGCCAGCAGCAGCGAGAAGACCAGCACCCAGACGCCGTGGAGTATGGCCGACTTCCGCGTCCGGGCCCCGGCCTCGAGGTTGGTGGCGCTCCGCACGATCACTCCGGTGACGGGCAGCCCGCCCAGCATTCCGGAGGTCACGTTGGCGGCGCCCTGCCCCAGGAGTTCGCGGTTGAAGTCCGTGCGCGGTCCGTGGTGCATCTTGTCCACTGCCACGGCGGAGAGCAGGGATTCAACGCTGCCAATCAGTGCCACAGTGACCACGCCAATGACCACGGCGGTCCAGTTCCCGCCGGGCATCTCGGGCAGGGACAACGCGGCCAGCAGGGAACCGTCGAAGGTGATCCGGTCCACGTTGAAGGGCAGGGAGAGGGCGGTGGCCGCGATGACGGCGACCAGGGGCCCGGGAACCCGGCGTACTGCCGCGGGGAGGTGTTTCCAGCCGAGCAGCAGGGCAATGACCACCGCGCCGAGGACTGCCGCGGCGAGGTCGGCGGCGAAAATGCTGCCCGGCATGGCCATGATGTTGTCCCACGCCTCGCTGGCGGACTCGGCGCCGAGCATCACGTGCAGCTGCTGCAGCACGATGGTGATGCCGATGCCGGCGAGCATGGCGTGGACCACCACCGGCGCGATGGCAAGCGCAACGCGGCCCACCCGTGCCAGGCCCAGCAGCGCCTGGAGCACGCCGGCCGCCGCGGTGATGGCGCAGGTGGCCGGCCAGCCGAATTGTTCGATCAGGCCGGCGACGATGACTGTCAGTCCGGCGGCGGGTCCGCTGACCTGCAGCGGTGAACCGCCCAGGCTTCCGGCGACGATCCCGCCGACGGCGGCTGCGATCAGGCCGGCCATGACCGGGGCGCCCGAGGCGGCCGCGATGCCCAGGGACAGCGGGACGGCCACGAGGAACACCACAAGGGATGCCGGCAGGTCCCAGCGGAGTCCGTCGGTCAGGAACGGGCGCCGGTTTGTCGGGCTACGGTTAGCCGCCTTGTCCTCTGTCGGTGGTTTTGTCGGGGCGGGCGGGTCCGTCTTGGCGGGTGCTGATGGCATTGCAGTCCTTCGCTGGTACGTCGCGGTCCCGTGCCACGCTATTGACGCTCCAGTGCGGCCCGCAAGGGAACCGATCGTGAGAAAGAACACGCCAAAAAACCCGCTGCCGGCCATGTAACGGAGGCTCAACAACCCCGCTGCCGCGGATCGTGCAGCCGCACGTTTCAGCGCTGCCGGGAGTCGCCGGGCCCCACCGAATCGCACTCGGTTTTCAAGTCAAATCCAATCGATGGGCCATATAGTCGCCGTCCGGCGCAGAAAAATCTCCCTGGTTTTCTCCCGATACTGCCTACCGGTCTATACCGGTGACTCCATGTTGCGTGCTCACAGCTCCAGTGTGAGAGGCCGCCGGACGCCGTTCACGACGGCGGCGGGCCAGCGTGGATCCACGCTGAGGACGGCGATCCCGGCCCCGGTGAGCTGCACCGTGTCCTCGATCTTCACTTCCGGACCGGACGGATTCCAGGTGAAGGTCTGGTTGAGAACCACCGCGTCGTCGGTTGCGGGAGTCGCCCGGGGGTCGCGGCCTGCATATCCGGCCGGACCGCCCTGGTGGTGCAAGGTCCACTGGTCCGCGCCGAAGCCGTGCCGGACGTAGGCCTCCCGAATTTCCGCGAAGATGCCGTCAAGGCGTGCCCCGGGAACGGTGGCGTCGAAGATGTCCGCTTCCACCGCGGCAATCCGGGTTTCGGCATCGAGTTCGGCCGGGGTGCCGGGGTCGAACCGGACCCAGCGGGTCACGTTGGCCACCAGCCCGTTGCGCCGCGCGCACACCACCGCCATGGCCCGCCGGCCGATCGGCGCATGGGTGGGCAGCGGATGCCGGAACCCGCTGCGGCCGGCGCCGTTGCACAGGAGCACCAGCGGCTCGGCCCCCATCGCCACGATCCGTGCGGCCAGGGCGGAAGCCACGGCGAACTCGGTGGTTTCGGGTGTGGCCCCGGCGAGGGCGTCGGTCATGGCAGCAGCCACGTCGGCGCAGAGCCGGGCGTACCGGGCGCTTTCGCCGGGCAGGAACTGTTGGCGTGCGGTCCTCAGCTCGGCGGTGACGTCGGCCTCCGACAGCGGCTTCCCTTCCGGAGCGAGCATGGAAGCGGCGGCGTGCAGCTGCCCGTGCCAGGGCACCGTGTGGAGGGCGACGCCGTCGGGTAGTTCCTCCGCCGAGATCCGGGCGGCCTCGTTGTTGAAGGTGACCAGATGGTCGCCGTCGCGGTCAACCAGCATGGCCGCGACGGGGTCGCCGGCGAGGCTGATGTGGACCCGGCTCCCGTCCAGGTACCAGGTCAGCGCCGTGTTGGTGGTGAGCAGGAGCGAGTCCCGGCCCGCAGCGTCCAGGATGTCCAGGATGCGCTGGCGTTTGACGGCCCGGTCGGCCGGGTTTCCCGGGGCCGCGGCGTTGACGGGTTTCGACGACTGCTGCGACTGCTGTGTCTGCTGCGTTTGCTGTGTAACGGTGTTCATGCGGTTTCCCCCAAGGTATTGATGAGCTGTTCGATATCGCTGGTGGACAGGAGCCCGTCGGCCACCAGCACGGTGACGGTCCGATGGAGCGGGTTGGCGTGGCTGGCCACTGCCGGCTGCTCCCATGCCAGGGAGAGGCCGACGCCGGGATACCCCGCCACGCGGACAAACCAGGGGTCGCCGGGCTGCTCGGGCTCCAGCCGCGGCAGGAAGACCAGCGTGGCGGGACCGCCGTCGGGCTCTCCCTTCCGGAAGGCGCCTGACCACGCCAGCCACGGCGCCGCGGCGGAGGGGACCGCGCCGTGGAGGGATTCTTCCCCTTCCGCGGACGCTGTCCACACCCTTGACCCGTCGACGGCGGGAAGTCGCCAGAAGAAGCCCCCGTAGCCGCCCTGCGGCCGGCCGTTCGAGCCCGGACTGCCCAACGAGACCGGGTTCGGTCCGTTCGGCGTCAGCGTGAAGTCCAGCGTGAGCCGCCACGTGGAGGTGCCGACGGCGGCCCAGCTCCACGTCCGCTGTTCGCTCAGGAGGGGAGTGCCGTCCGGCCGGAGCCAACTCAGGGTTTCGGTCCGCACATTCTCGTCAAGGTCAGCCGCGACTGTGACGATGCGGCCGTGGTCGTGACGCCAGACGTAGGCGCCGGCGTCGCGGGTATAGGTGCGGCCGCCCCAGAAATTCACGCCGTCCACGTCCTGGATGGCAACCCCCGAACCGAGGTGCCACACATGGTCCTCGGGTAGATGGTCCGTCACTACGGTGCCCGCCAGGGTGCTGATCGGGTGGAGGTACGGGCGGGGCGATGATGTGGGTGCTATCCGGCCGCCGTCGTTTCCGCGGGCCACTGCGCGGCCGTTCACCGTGAATGCGGGCTGATCACCGGGCAGCTCCCGGGCCCACGGTGCGCCGAGTTCCGCGAAAGTTGCCTGCGCCGCAGCGGCCCGGCGCACCAGCTGGC
This sequence comes from Arthrobacter sp. Leaf337, assembly GCF_001423745.1. Lineage (GTDB taxonomy): Bacteria > Actinomycetota > Actinomycetes > Actinomycetales > Micrococcaceae > Arthrobacter. The sequence goes on along the minus strand of NZ_LMPC01000027.1, from coordinate 219,093 downwards.
GGATTCCGCGGACCACCGGATGGGCGTCGTCGCCCTCGCCTTCCCACGTGACGTGTGCGGCGCCGATCGCACGGGGAAGCTCCGCGGTGCGGATGGCGTCCAGCACCGTCATGAAGGCGCCGTTCCCGGCCAGTGGGCTCAGCAGCTGGTGCGCACTGGCAGGGGAGCGGCGGGCCGCCAGCAGGTTCTCCAGCAGATCGGTGCGGCCGAATGTTTCGGTGCGCTCGCCGCTGGCCGTTGTAACGGTCAGACGGTCCTCGGTGTAGAAGAAATCGGCCCTGCCCAGGGTGCCGTGGACGGTGACGACCGGCGCGGTCTGTTCGTCGGCACAGAGGGTCAGCGCGCAGAGGAGGACGCCGCCGCGGGCCGTGCGGACCCGGATCACCGAGGTGTCGTCGCTTTCGGTTGCGTGGGCACGGTAGAGGTCCGTCTCCACGGACAGGACATCGTCCGCCCATTCCGCGCCGGCGATCTTCAGCCCGGTGGCCACGGCATGCGCCAGTGCATTGGTGGCTACGCCGTCCACCACGTCCGTACCGTCCAGGCTGCGTTTGCCGGCCCAGCGTGAGCGTTTGAAATAGCCCTTGGTGCGCACCCACGTGCCGACGGCGCCTACTCCGCGGACCTCGCCGATTTCACCCGAGGCCACGAGCCGGTCCAGGGCCGGCAGGGCGTGGGAGCCGAGGCTTTGGAAGCCTACCTGGACCATTCGGCCGGCTCGCCGGGCCGCGGCGAGCACTTCATCGAACTGGGCCAGGGACGCCATGGGCGGCTTTTCCACGTAGACATCGGCACCGGCGGCGATCGCCGCCAGGGCAAGCGGCGCGTGGGTCTGGATGGGCGTGGCCAGAATTACGACGTCGGGCGACGGCCCGGCTGCCAGCAGTTCCTCCAGCGACGCGAACGTGGCCACGCCGTCAGGAAGCGTGCCCTCGGCCGGCGGGCGGGGGTCCGCCACCGACACGAGCTGCACGAAGTTGAGCGCGCTGAGGCGGGCCAGATTGTCCAGGTGGCGGGCCCCATAGCCGTGCGCGCCCACAAGGGCGACCCGCGGCACAGGGGCAGTGGCCTGCCGGCGTTGGCCGGTGGTGGCAGAACTGAAAGTATCGGCTGTCATGAGAGTCCGTTCTGGCGGGCTGTGGTGAGGGGAACCGGGGAAAGCTGCTGCAGGAGGAAGCCGGCGGCTTCCTCCTGCATGTCCGCGGTGAAGGCGTGTCCGCCCGGCCAGAAGCTGCCGGTGTAGCGGCCGGTGGGCCGGGCGCCCAGGACGGCGTCGGCGTCGCGCATTCCGTGCTCGGGGAACAGATCGTCCGCCAGCGCGTACTGCACCAGGAAGCTGTCCGCGGTGGAGCGTGACGCCAGTTCGGGATAATCGCCCAGCCGGGACAGGCCAGGGGTCTGGAGGAGCCAGGAATGGGCGTCCAGGTAGGCCGGGACCAGCGAGCGGTAGGTGGTCATCATGCAGGTGACGACGAAGCTTCGGACGAGCGGGCTGAGTGCGGCCAGCACGAGTGACCTGCCGCCGCCGCCGGAGAATCCGACGCTGCCCAGCCGGCCGGCGTCCACGCCCGGGAGGCCGGCAAGGACGTGCAGGGCAGCGAGGTCGTCGTGCGCCACCATCCCGGCGAAGCTCGTGCCCAGGAGTCCCGCCGCTTTCGCCACCGTGTCCTCATGGGCCGCCGCGGCGGCGTCGTACAGCTCCGTTTCGGAAGGCACGACGCCGGCCTCCCGCCAGAGCGCCTTGCGGCCCTCCACAACGGCGGCAGTCCGCCGCGGGGGCGTGCCGAGGTTGAAGCGGCGGCTGCCCCACGAGAAGGTGTCGTGGGCCAGGACGGCGAAGCCCTGCATTGCGAGCCAGGTGGCAAAAGGGCGGCCGCCGTAGAGGCATTGTTGAAGGTCCGCGACCTGCCGATCCGCCAAGCGCCGATCAACCAGGCGGCCCGCGCCGACGGACTTGATGCCGGCGTGGCAATGGAGCGCCAGGATTCCGGGCAAAGGCCCTGTTGCGCCGGCCGGGCGCAGGAACCAGGCGCGGGTGCGGGGACCGAAGCCCAACTGCCAGCTGACCCGCGAAGTAGTGACGCCGTCGTGCGTTGCTTCCGACTCGATCACCGCCGTGCTCAGTGCGGCGGACTCCGGCGCCGCAGGAACACCGAGCGCGTCCGCCAGTTCCTGCCCCGCGGAAGTCTCCGCAATGTGCCGCGGATGGGTGCGCAGATAGGACGGCCAGTCCTCGTAGCCGCCGATGGCGCTGGGCCGCGGCGCGGTGCCGGGTGCAAACATCGTTGTCCTGCCTTTCGCTGTGCTCTGATCCGGAGGTAGCCGAAAGTCAGAAAACGCTTTCTCAAAAATTAGCAAAAGGCTGTACAGCGGTCAAGAAAGCGTTTACTTTGGTACAAAGCCGCTGTTGGCCCGGTCACTCCGGAAGCCACGCAGACGGGTAGTGTCGGAACGGTCCGCGCGGCCCGGGACGGCGAAAAGCACTTCACACCAGCCCGCCGTGGAAGGCCACGATGACCAAAGGAGACCACATGGCCGCACAGCATCACCCCGGGACGCCGGCAGGCGTCCGTCAACCGAGGGGGAGGCAATGAGCGCTATCAGCGAACTGTCCTCCATCAGCCGGCGCAAAGGGCCGGCCACGCCCGAGGAAAAACGCGCGAACCGCCGCGACAACAAGGCTGCCTACATCTTCCTGCTGCCGTGGCTGATCGGCCTCGTGGCCATCACTGTCGGCCCCATGATCATGTCCCTCTACCTTTCCTTTACGGACTACAACCTGCTGCAGCCGCCGGAATGGGTGGGGCTGGACAACTTCACCCGCATGCTTGGTGATGCGCGGCTCCACAATTCACTTCGCGTAACATTCACCTACGTCCTGGTCGGGGTTCCGCTCCAGCTGGCCGTTGCGCTGCTGATCGCACTGGTGCTGGACAAGGGCCTGCGGGGCCTGCCGTTCTACCGGTCCATTTTCTACTTGCCGTCCCTGCTCGGTGGCTCGGTGGCCGTAGCGATCCTCTGGAAGCAGATCTTCGGAACCTCCGGCCTGGTGAACCAGGTGCTGGCCATGTTCGGAATCACCGGGCCGGGCTGGATCTCGGACCCGTCCACCTCCCTTGGATCCATCATCCTGCTCCACGTGTGGACCTTCGGCAGCCCCATGATCATCTTCCTCGCCGGCCTCCGCCAGATTCCCAACATGTACTACGAGGCGGCCGAGGTTGACGGAGCAACCACGCTGCAGAAGTTCTGGCGGATCACGTTGCCCATGCTGAGCCCGATCATCTTCTTCAACCTGGTCCTGCAGATCATCGGCTCGTTCCAGTCCTTCACCCAGGCCTTCATCGTCTCGGGCGGCAACGGCGGACCGTCCGACTCCACCATGTTCTTCACGCTTTACCTCTACCAGAAGGGATTCGGCCAGTTCGACATGGGGTACGCCTCGGCGATGGCGTGGTTCCTGCTGGTAATCATCGGCGCCTTCACGGCCATCAACTTCATCGCTTCAAAGTATTGGGTGTTCTACGATGACTGAACTACAGACCAAGCCGGCTCCGGAGAAAGTGCCGTCCGCCGGAGAGAAAACGAAGGGCAAAGGCTCCAAGGGCGGCAGCCGGAAACGCGAATCCCGCGGAACCCTGGCCTTCAGCCGCAGCGCGCGCATCAAGGCCCTGGCCAAACATGCCGTCCTGATCCTCACCGGCGGCATCATGATCTACCCGCTGCTGTGGATGGTTGTCTCGTCGCTGCGGCCCAATGACCTGATCTTCCGCGAACCGGGCCTCTGGCTGAACAGCCTGGAGATGGGCAATTACGTCGACGGCTGGTCCGCGCTGACCCATCCCTTCGGCCACTACATGCTCAACTCGGCGGTGGTGGTGATCGGCTCCATCCTGGGAAACCTGATCTCCTGCTCCATGGCCGCCTACGCCTTCGCCAGGCTGCAGTTCAGCGGCAAGAAGCTGTTCTTCGGCGTCATGCTGCTGACCATCATGCTGCCGTTCCACGTGATCATCGTTCCGCAGTACATCCTGTTCTCGCAGATCGGCTGGGTGAACACCTTCTGGCCGCTGATTGTGCCCAAGCTCCTGGCCACGGACGCATTCTTCGTGTTCCTCATGGTGCAGTTCATCCGCGGCATTCCCAAGGAGCTGGACGAGGCTGCCCGCATCGACGGCGCCGGCCACCCGCGCATCTTCCTGCGGGTCATCCTGCCACTGATGGTTCCGGCGCTGGCCACCACCACCATCTTCACGTTCATCTGGACCTGGAACGACTTCTTCGGCGCGCTGATCTACCTGACCGATCCCGAGATGTTCACCGTGCCGGTTGCCCTGCGTGCCTTCGTGGACTCGCAGTCGGCCACCAGCTGGGGCTCGCTCTTCGCAATGTCCATCGTGTCCCTGCTGCCGGTGTTCCTGGTGTTCCTGTTCGGCCAGCGCTTCCTGATCAAGGGAATCGCGACGACGGGCATCAAGTAGGCCTGCCCGTGCACCAGCCGTGCTCTGTGCGTGGCCTTCCGGGCGGCTTGCGGTAGCTCCTGGCAGTTAGCTTTGCAGCAGTTCCCGGGGTGGGCGGATGTTCGTTGTCCGTCCACCCCGGCGCGTTAGGTGGCAGTTCAAATTGGCCCGGCGAAACACCTTGTATTACAAGTGTCTTGCTTGTATTCTCAGTTATGAGAAAGCGTTTTCTCACAGACTTTCCAGACCAATCAGTACCGAACCCCATCCGCTTTCAAGATCAAAGAAGATCGGAGACTCAAGTGCCGCTATTTTCCCGCCCCGCCTCAGCCGCCCGTCGTGGTGCAGCAGAGGCAACATCCGCCCCAGCCGGACGGAGGCTGCGCCGAACCGGCGCGGTCGCCGCAGCTGCCGCCGTCGTCCTGGCCCTCAGTGCCTGTGGCGGGGGAGCGGCGCCGCAGAGCGCCGATGGCAAAGTCGAACTCCGGTTCTCCTGGTGGGGAGGGGACAAGCGGGCGCAGCTGACGCAGGCCGCGATTGCCGCCTTCGAAGCCGAGAACCCGAACATCAAGATCAAGCCGGAGTTCGGCGACTGGAGCGGCTACTGGGACAAGCTCGCCACCCAGGTGGCGGCCAACGACGCCCCGGACATCATCCAGATGGACGAAAAATACATCACGGAGTACTCCAGCCGCGGCGCTCTCCTGGATCTGTCCAAGTACGACATTGACACCTCGAAGCTTAACGAAGCCGCCCTCAACGCCGGCAAGAACGAGGACGGCCTGACGGGCATTCCCGCGGGCATCAACGCAGCCACCATCCTGGCCAACCCTGCCGTGTTCAAGGCTGCCGGCGTTGAGTTGCCGGACGACAGCACCTGGACGTGGCAAGACTTCGAGCGCATTTCCGCCGAGGTCACCGCGAAGTCGCCGAAGGGCACCTACGGCGCCGCAGCCTACGGCACCGACGAGGCGTCGCTCGGCGTCTGGCTCCGGCAGAACGGAAAGTCGCTGTACACCAGCGACGGGAAGCTGGGCTTCGAGCCGGGCGACATCGCCGAGTGGTGGGCGTTCCTGAAGGAACTCAGCGAGAAGAAGGCTGTGCCCTCGGCATCCGAGGTGGTTGAGGCCGAAGCGGCGCCGCTGGACCAGAGTGGCCTGGCAACGGGCAAGAACGGGCTCGCCTTCTGGTGGTCCAACCAGCTGCCGGCCCTGGAGAAGGCTGCAGGCGGTGAGCTGCAGATCCTGCGGTTCCCGTCCAAGACCGGCACGTCCGCCGACGCCAAGCTCTGGTACAAGGCCTCCCAGTTCTGGTCCGCGTCGTCACGCACCAAGCACCCGGAAGAAACCGCCAAGTTCATCAACTTCCTGGCCAACAACACCAAGGCCGGCGAAACGCTCCTGGCCGACCGCGGCGTTTACCCCAACTCCGAAGTCCGGGCGGCAATCGCGGCCAAGCTGACCCCCGCCGACATCAAGGTGGTCAAGTTCATCGACCAGATCAAGGACGAGCTCGGTGAAGCCCCGGCCCCGCCGCCGAAGGGAGCCGGCGCCATCGCGGAGATCGTCAAACGCTACACCTCGGAGGTTCTCTTCAACCGGCTGTCTACTGAGGAAGCCGGCAAGAAGGCTGTTGACGAAATGAAGTCGGCCATCAGCTAGCAGTTCCTGCTGAAAGTGCCCCCATCCGATCCTTGCGAATCGGGTGGGGGCACTTCTGCATGCCGTCTCGGTGCGGGGCTAGTCCTCCGCGACCACCGCCTCCACAACCACCGCCACGCCGCCGGCAGGAACCGATCCCGTGAACCGTTCGCCGGACAGCAAATCGGCCCCGGCCACCTCCACCCTGGCGTCCGCACGCGAATGGTTGATGGCGAACACGAAGCTGGTGCCGTCAGCATTGCGGCGCCGCGTCAACTCGACGCCCTGGTCCGCGTGGGCCGCAGCGGAAACTCCGGACTCGGCGAGCAGGCGGTCCACCAGCGCTTCGATGCCGTCCGGGTCCGGGAAAGTGGCCAGGTACCACGCTGATCCGGAACCCGCCGAGCGCCGCGTAAGTGCTGGAACGCCGTCGAGCGGGTACTCGGTGAACGTCGCGAGGACCTCTGTACCGGCGTCACCGGCAGCCCCGCCCGCCGCGTGGACATGCTCGCTCCATACCGTCCCCACGCCGCCGTCGCTGAGCTTGACGGTGGACCCGGCCAGCAGCGGATGGAATTCCTCCACCCGGACACCCAGCAGGTCACGGAACGCGCCCGGGTACCCGCCGAGCCGGACGTGGTCCTGCTCGTCAACGATCCCGCTGAAGTAGCTGACCAGCACCGTGGCACCGCCTTCGGCAGCCAACGCAATGGTGGCCGCGGCGGCGTCGGTGACGTTGTACAGGGTGCACACGAGCACCAGATCGTAACCCTCCAGCGACGCGGACGGGTGCACAAAATCCGTCGAAATCCCGCGCAGGAACAGGGACCGGTGGAAGGCGCGCATCAGGTCCAGGTACTTCACATCAATGCTGGGTTTGGAGTCAATTTCGCTGGCCCACCAGGCCTCGTAATCGAACACGATGGCCACCCGCGATTCCACGCGGGATCCGCGCACCGACGCCAGCTTCTGCAGCGCGGAGCCGAGCTCCACCACCTCCCGGAACACCCGGGTGTCCCGTCCGCCGTGGGGGACCATGGCGGAGTGGAACTTCTCCGAGCCGGCGAAGCTCTGCCGCCACTGGAAGAACATCACGGCGTCCGCGCCGCGGGCCACATGCGCCAGGGAATTGCGCAGCATTTCGCCTGGCATCTTGGGCTGGTTGCGCGGCTGCCAGTTCACTGCCGACGTCGAATGTTCCATCAGGATCCACGGGTCACCGCCCGCAACGCCGCGGGTGAGGTCCGCGCTGAACGCGAGTTCGATCTGCCGCTCCGGATCGGCGGCCACGAGGTAGTGGTCGTTGGCAATCACGTCCAGGTCCGTGGCCCAGGCGAAGTAGTCCATGGACCTCGTGGCGCTGGACACCATGAGGTTGGTGGTGGCGGGCACCTCCGGCGTCACGTCCCGCAGTACCCCGAGCAGGGTGCGGTAGTAGTCCATCAGGGACCAGGAACTGAAGCGCTGGAAGTCCAGTTGCTGACCCGGGTTGAGGGTGGACGGTGCCACGCCGGGCGGCAGGATCTCCTCGAACGAGGCGTAATGCTGGGACCAGAATGCCGTTCCCCATGAGGCGTTCAGCGCGTCAATGGTCCCGTAGCGCTGTTCAAGCCAGCGGCGGAAGGCGGCGGCGTCCTCGTCACCGTAAAACTCCGAAACATGGCAGCCGAGTTCGTTGTCCACATGCCACAGCGCCAGCGCCGGGTGGTCCTTGTAGCGTTCCGCCAGCACCCGGGTGATGCCGGTTGCGTACCGCCTGAAAGCGGCCGACGACGGCGTGTAGTGCCGCCGTGAGCCGGGACCCAGCACGGTGCCGTCAGCCGTGACCGGGAGGATTTCCGGGTGCTTGCGCACCAGCCAGGCCGGGGGAGCGGCCGTGGCGGTTGCGAGGGCCACCTTGATGCCGGCCGCGGCCAGGTTGTCCAGGACGTCGTCCAGCCAGCCGAAGTCATATTCGGCTTCGGAGGGCTCCAGCAGTGCCCAGGAGAAGATGCCGACGCTGAGGAAGGTGACCCCGGCTTCCTGCATCAGTTCCAGGTCCTCCAGCCGGGTGCTGACCGGCCACTGCTCAGGGTTATAGTCGCCTCCGAAGGCAATGCCTTCGAGGCTGTTCCACACCGGTGGCGGAGTGGATTCTTGCTGGGATGACATGGGACTCCTTCGTCGATGCTGGTGCACGATCATGGCATGAAAGCAGATGTTTGGAAAACGCTTGCCCAAATGTGGGAATGAGGATATTGTATCGTTTCAGAAAGCGTGTAAGCCAGATCACTACTCTCGTTGTAGAGAATCACAGGGAATCGCGCTTACACAACCGAGCAAGGAGGCTCTTATGATCAACAGACGGAATTTCCTCACCACCGTGGCACTGGGCACCGCATCTGCCGCTGTCCTGGCGGCCTGCGGACAGCCCGCTCCGGCGCAGACTGGTTCCGCGTCGAACCCGGTCACCATCAACTACACCTGGTGGGGCAACGACGACCGCGCGGAGCGCACCCGCAAGGCGATTGCACTGTTCGAGTCGAAGAACCCGGACATCAAGGTCAACGGAAACTTCACCGACTTCGCCGGGTACTGGCAGAAGCGGGCCACCGAGGCCGCCGGCGGCGGCCTGCCGGACGTGATGCAGTGGGACCTTTCCTACCTGCGGGACTACGGCCAGCGCAACCAGCTCCTGGACCTCGGTACCGTCAAGATCAACACGGACGCCTTCGATAAGTCGCTGCTGCCCTCCGGCCAGATCCGCGGCAAGACCTACGGCATTCCCACCAGCACCAACGCCTTCGCCGTCTACTACGATCCGGCCAAGCTCGCGTCCCTGGGTATCGCGGAACCGGACGGCACCTGGACCTACAAGGAGTACAACGCCTTCCTGGCCGAGGTCGGGGCAAAAAGCAACGGGGCTCTCTTCGGCGGCACGGACTACACGGGCATCTGGTGGATGTTCAACATCTGGCTGCGCCAGAACAACATCGAAGCCTTCACCGAGGACGGCAAGCTCGGCTTCAGCAAGGACGACCTCAAGAAGTGGTGGAACCAGACAGCGGCTCTCCGCGGCACCCCTGCCATCGTTTCCGAGGAGCGCGTCACCCAGCTCGCCCCGAAGTCGCCGTTCGGCTCCAACGTCTCCGCCACCGAATCCACCTGGGACAACTTCATGGCCGCCTACCTTGGAGACAGCGGCGCCAAGGAACTCAAGCTTGTCCCGGTTCCCTCCGATGACAAGGACAACCTGGGCCTGTTCCTCAAGCCCTCGATGCTGATGGTTGCCAGTGCCAAGACCAAGTACAAGGACGCGGCCGCCCGGTTCATCGACTTTATGGTCAACGACCCCGAGGTCGGCCAGATCTTCAAGACCTCCCGCGGCGTCCCGGCGTCGAAGACCCAGCGCGACGGAACCACCTTCGAGGGCACGGACAAGCTCGTTGTCGACTACGAGAAGTCCATCGAAAAGTACCTCAAGGACGCCCCCGAGCCGCCCATCGTCGGTTTCGGCACGCTGGAAACCTCCTTCAAGCGCATCAGCTCCGACCTGAACTTCGGCAAGGTGACCGTCGATGGTGCAGCCGATGCCTGGTTCAAGGAAGCCGAAGACCTCATCAAGCAGAATTCCTGATCCAGGCATTCGCAACTGACGGAATAGACATGACTCAAAGCCCAACCCTGAACAGGCGTTCGACGTCGTCCACGCCGCCGCTGCCGCGCAAGTCGCGGCAGCGGGGTGCGGATGCCCGCGCCGGATACACCTTCCTGCTGCCCTGGCTGCTGGGATTCATCGCCCTCACTGTCGGGCCCATGATTTCCTCGCTCTACCTCTCCTTCACCAACTACAACCTCTTCGACCCGCCCAAGTGGATCGGGCTGGACAACTACACCACCCTGTTCCAGGACGAACGGTTCCTGCAGTCCGTGGGCGTAACCCTGTCCTACGTCGTCTTCGGCACCCCGCTCAAGCTCGCCGCCGCACTCGCTGTCGCCATGCTCCTGAACAGCAAGCGCAAGGGACAGGGCTTCTACCGGTCAGCGTTCTACGCCCCGTCCCTGATCGGCGCTTCCGTTTCCATCGCGATCGTGTGGAAGGCGATGTTCGGCGATTCCGGCCCGGTGGACCAGGGCCTGTCCTTCTTCGGCATCAACCTCGGCGGCTGGGTGGGCAACCCCTCCATGACCATGCCGATGATGATCCTGCTGACCGTCTGGCAGTTCGGCGCCCCGATGGTGATCTTCCTGGCCGGCCTCAAGCAGATCCCCGCGGACCTCTACGAGGCCGCGTCGATGGACGGTGCCGGCCCGGTCCGGAAGTTCTTCAACATCACCTGGCCCATGCTCTCCCCGGTGATCTTCTTCAACCTGCTGATGGAGACCATCCACGCGTTCCAGATCTTCGCCTCGGCCTACATCATCTCCAACGGTGAAGGCGGCCCGGCCGGCTCCACCCTCTTCTACACCCTCTACCTCTACCTGCGCGGTTTCAGCGACTTCCGGATGGGCTACGCCTCGGCGATGGCCTGGCTCCTGGTGATCGTCGTCGGCATCATCACGCTGATCTTCTTCAAAACCTCCAAATCCTGGGTCCACTACAGCGGTGATGCAAAATGACAACCATGGCAACCCCCACACAGCCGAAACCCATCAAGCCGGCAGCACACGCCCCGGCGCCCGTGTACAACCCGAAGTCCGAGTCCGCGGGTGGCAAGCGCGCCAAGAGCGTCATCTTCCACATCCTCGCCCTCACCCTGACCGGTGTGGTGCTCTACCCCGCACTGTGGATGATCGCCTCATCGTTCAAGCCGAACTCCGAGATCGGTGGCGCGAACACGTCGCTGTGGTCGGAAAACTTCAGCTTCGATAACTTCGTCACCGCCATGGACGGGATCGGCGGGGTCTCCACCCTGCAGTTCTTCACCAACTCCCTGGTCCTGGCCATCGGCGCGGTGGTGGGAACCATCCTCTCGGCCAGCGTCTCGGCCTACGCGTTCGCACGGATCAAGTTCCCGGGCCGCAGCGTGCTCTTCGGCATGATGATCGCCACCCTGCTCCTGCCGTTCCACGTCGTGATCATCCCGCAGTACATCGTGTTCCAGCAGCTGGGCCTCGTGGACACCTACATCCCGCTGCTGATCGGCAAGTTCCTCGCCGCCGACGCGTTCTTCGTCTTCCTCATGGTCCAGTTCATGCGGAACCTCCCGGCCGAACTCGATGAAGCGGCACGCATCGACGGCGCAGGCCACGTCCGGATCTTCACCTCCATCATGCTGCCCCTGATGAGACCGGCCCTGATCTCAACGTCGATCTTCTCCTTCATCTGGAGCTGGAACGACTTCCTGGGCCCGCTCCTCTACCTGAACACCCCGGAGAAGTACCCGCTGCCACTGGCCCTGCGCCTCTTCGTGGACCAGACCCAGAGCTCGGACTACGGAGCAATGATCGCCATGTCCGTCCTGGCCCTGCTGCCGGTGCTGATCTTCTTCCTCGTCTTCCAGCGCTACATCGTCGAAGGCGTCTCCACCCAGGGCCTCAAGGGCTGACGGCGTGGACAGCACCACACCCGCGTCCGGCCGCGAGGAACCGATCCCGGTCAACCGCTTCGCACTGTTTTCCGAGACCCTGCTGGCCGGAGTACTGGTGCTGGTGCTGTCCATTCCGCTGGTCACCATCCCGGCCGCCTACGCCGCGGGCATCGCCCACCTCGAACGGCACCTCTCCGGAAGGGATGACTCCCTCCGTTCCCTTTGGGGCACGTTCCGCTCGGCCCTGCCGGGCAGCTGGAAGCTGGGAATCGCGACGGCGGCAGCCGCCGTCGTGATTGTCCTGAACCTCCTGCTCGCAATAGTCGGGCAGCTGCCGGGGAGTTCGGTGGTCCTTCCGGCCACGGTCATCCTGGCGGCCGCAGGAGCCATCCTGCTGCTGCGCACTGCCGCAGCGTGGTCAGACTTTGCGGGCGGCCCGGCGCCAGGCCGGGGCTGGCCGTCCGCCCTTGATGCCGCCAAAGCACTCTCGCTGCGGGACTGGAGCGGCTCCCTCCTGCTGGCCGCCGCCCTCTTTGCCGCGGTGGTGTTCGTCTGGATGCTGGCCGCCCTGTTTGTCGTGGTGCCGGGCACCCTCATCCTGGCCTCGGCCGCAGTCAAGATGCGCTCGGCGCGCGCATAGCACTATTTCGTCCCAGCAGGTCCACTTCACAACCGAGTTGAGCCAGACGTGACTTCCGAGCGCCACCCGTCCGAAGAGTCCCTCCAAGCCCCCGAACAAGATTCAGGACGAGCCCCCGAACAGGCCTCTGCGCAAGCCCCCGCGCCAGGCTCAGAACGGCCGCCGCGCTGGTACCACCCGCTGGCGCAGCGCAACTACCGCCTGTTCGTCGCCATTCAGCTCGCCGGCAGCACCGGCGTCTGGATGCAGCGCCTTGCCCAGGACTGGCTGGTGCTCCAGCTGACCGGAAGCCCCGCGGCCGTGGGCGTTGCGGTGGCGCTCCAGTTCCTGCCCATGCTGGTGGTGGGCCCCCTCAGCGGCGTCCTGGTCGACCTCTTCCCGAAGCGCCGCATCCTGCTGATCTGCCAGTCCGTCACCGCCGTCCTGGCCCTGGCCCTCGCCGTGCTGGATGCCGGCGGCGGGATCACCGTTTGGGCCGTCTATGCCTGCTGTGTGGCTTTGGGCATTACGTCCGCCGTTGATGGCCCTGCCCGTCAGGTGTTCGTCAACGAGGTGGTGGGGGATGCCGCGCTGCGTCCCGCGATCGGCCTGAACAACGCGATAGGCCAGCTCGGCGCGATGGTGGGCCCCGCCCTCGGCGGCCTGCTGATCGCCAAGGCGGGTTCGGCTGCCGCGTTCGCCGCGAACGCGCTGGTGTGCCTGGCGGTACTGGGCATGATTACTGCCATCCGTACCTCCCAGCTCCACCCCAGCGAGCCGCCCCTTCGCGGGCGCGGGCAGGTTCTGGCCGGCTTCCGCTACGTGCGCCACCGGCACTCCCTCCTGCTGGTGATGCTGCTGGCCGGACTCCTGGGCGCGTTCGGCATGAACGGACCCGTGGTGCTTGCGGCGTTCGCCAACGACGTCTGGCACAGCGGCGCCGCAGGCTTTGGCATGTTCAATACTTTCAGCGCCGGCGGTGCCCTGGCCGGCGCGTTGCTGGCGGCGCGGCTCCGCACCCTGGGGCGCCGCGGAATAGTGGTGAGCGCGGGGCTGTTCGGGCTGACCCAGCTGGTGGCTGCCCTGATGCCGACGCAGGAGCTGTTTGTGGCCATGCTGGTGCTGGTGGGGGTGATGACGCTGCTCTTCCTGACCAGCGCGGCAACCACCGTCCAGCTGGAGGCCGGCGCCGACGTCCGGGGCCGCGTCCTTGCCCTGTACTTGCCGCTGCTGCTGGGCGGACACGCCCTCGGCGGGCTGCTGGCCGGTTGGCTGACGGAAGAGTTCGGCGTCAGGACCGGCCTGGTGGTGACCGGCGCGCTCGGGATGCTGTCCGCTGCAGTCATCGGGATGCTGCTGTGGCTCAATGCCCGACGGCGGTCCGGCGCCGGGTTTTTGTCCAGCTAACGCGGAGCTAACCATCCGCCGACCTCCCTTGAGCCGGACAGAAACTCGGCAGCGCATCCTTATTGACTGTGACCCGGAGCACATTTAGGGTGGATGAGAAAGCGCTTTCTCGCTCGTCCCACTCCACCCGTCGAAGAGGACATCGAATGATTTTTCGCGCCCTGAAATCCCGGACTCCCAAGATAGCGGCAGTGGCAGCCGCCCTCGCGCTGACCCTTTCCGGCTGCGGAGGTGGTGCCCAGTCCGATGCCGGCGGCCCCGTGACGCTGCGCTTCACCTGGTGGGGCTCGGATGTCCGGCACAAAATGACCCAGAAGCTGATTGACGCGTTCGAGGCCAAGAACCCCAACATCAAGGTTGAAGGCGAATACGGGGACTGGTCCGGCTATTGGGACAAGCTGGCCACCCAGGTGGCTTCGCAGCAGGCTCCGGACGTCATCCAGATGGACCTCCAGTACCTGGGTGAATACGCCAAGCGCGGGGCGCTGCTGGACTTGAAGGAGGTGGACCTGTCCAAATTCGACAAGGCTGCGGCCGACGCGGGGAAGACACCGGACGGCCAGTTTGCCGTGACGGCGGGAATGAATGCACTGGTGGTGCTGGCCAACCCCTCGCTGGTCTCAGCCAGCGGCGTGCCGCTGCCGGACGACCAGTCCTGGACCTGGCAGGACTACGAGAAGACGACTGCCGACATCACAGCCAAAGGCAAGGCGGGCACTTTCGGGTCCGGGCCCATCACAGGAGACGCATCATTCAACCTCTGGCTGCGGCAGCACGGAAAGTCCCTCTTCACCCCGGACGGGAAGCTGGGGTTCGAGGAGGCTGACGCCACGTCCTACTTCGAGTTCCAGGCCGGACTTCGCGACGCCAAGTCGGTACCGCCCGCGTCCGTCATGACTGAAGAGGCCAGCGCCTCGCTGGACCAGACAGGCCTGGCTACCAACAAGTTCGCCATGGGCTGGCTGTGGTCCAACCAGCTGGGTGCCCTGACCAAGGCCTCCGGCCAGCCCCTGGAGATCAAGCGGCCGCCGAGCACCGCCGGTGACGCGAAGTCGGCACAGCAGTACTACAAAGCGTCCCAGCTCTGGTCGGCGAGCTCGCGCACCAAGCACCCGAAAGAGGCGCAACAGTTCATCGATTTCCTGGCGAACAGCGTTGAGGCGGGCGAGATTGCGCTGGCTGACCGCGGCATTCCCGGCAACTCCGAGGTGCGCGACGCCATTCAGTCGAAGCTCAGCCCGGCGGACGCCGCCACGGCTTCCTTCATCAACGACATTGCGGATGAAGTGGGCGACGCCCCCGTTGTCCCGCCCGCAGGGTCCAGCCCGGCCTCGGAAATCCTCACCCGCTTCGTCACCGAGGTCCACTTCGGCCGGCTGAGCCCGGAGGAAGCCGCGAAGAAGTCGATCGAGGAGATCAAGAGCGGACTCAGCTAGCGGGCCGGGCTAGGATCCGGCTGTTCCGGCCGGAACAGCCAGGTCCCCGGATCGATCCGGAACGTGGCGGGATCAGCTCCCGTGGAGGGCCCGACGACGGCGGCATCCGGCATCGGGCCCTCCACCGCGTAACGGCCGGCCGGCAGCACAACGGCGGCGCGGACTCCGGCGGGCACCGTACAGCTCAGTTCCATGCCGGCGCCCCCGCGGCGCCAGCTGGCCGAAACCATTCCCCGCTGGAGCGGGACGCTCCCGCTGGCATGCTGCAGCCGGCAGGACGGCGGCTCGATGCAGACCTCAGTTCCGCCGTCTGCCACCCGGACGCCGAGCACGTGGCTAAGGATTTCCCGGATCACGGAAGCTGACCACGCGTGCGACTGGCTGTAGTCCGTGGCCTCGTCCAGCTCCCAGGCTTCCCACGTGAAACTGGCGCCGGATTCCAGCAGCCGGGCCCAGCCGGGCTGCCCGGGGTTGGTCAGCAGGTCCAGCACCTCGTCCACCATCCCCGCCGCGAGCAGTGCCCGCACCAGGCGGTGCACAGTCATGGGACCCTGCCGCATTCCCATCCCGGCCAGCCGCCGGCCGTCCCGCTCCACCCAGATCTCCGGGGTGATGCCCAGCGACATCGGGAAGGACGTGGCGTGCTGGGAGGCATGGCCGCTTGGTGTGCCGTTGGCGTGCAGTCCGTCCACCATCGTGCCGTCCACGCGCAGGCGGATGTTGATGGCGGCGGACAGCTCGTCCGAGTGCGCGCGGTACTCAGAGGCCTCCCGGCGTCGACCGGTCAGCTCGCACAACCCGGCCACTGCATCCAGGACGGAGACAGCCTGGGCGTTAACCGTGGTTTTCGCGGCGCACTCCATGTCGTAGCCGAACCGCCCGGGCGCCGGCCAGTCCACGATTCCGTGGAGGTAGGGGCCCGAGCCGCCGCCGAGGCAGGTGACGAGCCCCGCCGTCGGGCCTTCTGCCGGGATGTGGCGCAGGACGTAACCGGCGGTGGCGCGCAGGGCCGGCAGCAGCTCTTCCACCAGCGCGGTGTCGCCGCTGTTCCGGTGGTAGTCCTCCACCCATTCGGGCATCATCAGGGAAAAATCAGGGATGTCGCGCTTGCCGTCGCCGTTGGGATACACAGCGTTGTAGCGGCCGTGCTCGCCGCCGTCGGACCAGTACCGCCCGGCCGATGCCGCAAACTCGCGCAAGGCCTGGGCCGTCAGGTTCCGTTCGCCGAAGAGCGCCATGGTGGCGTAGGAGATGTTGACGGCGTCGCCGAGGAACTGGCCCTTTTCGCGGGTGGGGGTATCCACGAACTGTTCCTGCACGCCGTACAGCGCGGAGTCCCGCAGCAGCGTGAACACGGCGTCAAGGGCCGGATCGGAACTGCTGAAGCTGCCCTCCCGCTGACCGCTTCCGGGATGTTCGGAATGTACGACGACGCCGCTCACCGCGGCGATTTCCCCCGCCGGAATCCCGGGTACTTCGAGGTACCGGAACCCCAGATGCACGGCGGCTTCATAGCGCTGCGGCCCGGAAATCTGGGTGTAGGGGAAGGACATATCGGTGTTCTGGCTGGCGGACTTGGCGCGGTCAACCCGGCCGTCCGGACCCAGGGTGTAGCCGGCGCGGATCATCACGGTGCGGCCGGCCAGGCCGTCGGCGAAGTCCACCGTTGGCCGGGCGGGGAGTACGCGGCCGAAGTCCGCCACGACTGTACCGTCGTGCGCGGTCAGCAGCCTGGCCGCGCGGACGGGTGTCCGGGCCAGGAACGTGCGCCGGGGGAGTACGGCGGGAAAGTCGGTGACCGGGTGCCTGCCGAGCGACGTGGCTGGTTCCCAGACGGCCGGGGCGGTGGCGTGAGCGCCCGGGGCTGTGGCGTCCAGATGCTCCACCGGGTCGCCTTCATCGTTCCGGTAACCGGACTGCCGGTACGGACCTTCCGCCACCTGCCAGCCGGGACCTGTGCCGAACACCTCGCGGCGGCCGTCGTCATAGTCGACGTGGAGCTGGGCCAGGAACCCGGGAACTCCGGCAGCCCTGCCCTGACCCGGCCCGTACCAGTGCACCCGGGCGGAAAGGACCACATTGCGGACCCCGGTCTGCAGCAGGGCGGTGACGTCGGCGGCATCGTAATAGCCCTCACCCGGGTAGCCGAAGGACGACGTCTCCAGGACTGCCCTGCCGGAGAATGCCGTGCCGATGCTGAACACGGCCTGGTGGCTGGCGGCGGCGAACAGCCTGGCGCGCACCACCTTGCCGGAAAGCGGTACGTCCGCTCGGGCCAGCGTCCACTCGTCGGGCTGGCGGTGGGTTGTGGTGCGGGTCCACTCGGCGAGGCAGGCACTGACGTGGTTAGCTCCGGCGTCGAACCGGTGGTCAAGAAGAAACTGGCCGGCCGGGCTGCCGGTGTAGCCGTTGAGCTCCGACCCGGCACCGTCCGTGACCACGATCGAGCCGTATTCGGCCTGGCTACGCGGGCCCTGGTGCAGGGCAAGGCTTCCCCGGAACCCGGCGGGGACGGGCTCATCCACGGTGAGCAACTGCGCGCCGTCGAGCGTCACCGTGATGGTGCGTCCGTCATCAGTGACTGTCAGGTCCTGCCAGTTGCCGGGGACCAGGTCCTTGCCGGGCAGCCGTTCCTGGCTGATGTTCACGCCGCGTTCCTGGTGGGCGCTGGCCAGGATCTCGG
The DNA here is from genome assembly GCF_001423745.1 of Arthrobacter sp. Leaf337. Lineage (GTDB taxonomy): Bacteria > Actinomycetota > Actinomycetes > Actinomycetales > Micrococcaceae > Arthrobacter. The sequence goes on along the minus strand of NZ_LMPC01000027.1, from coordinate 201,338 downwards.
TCGCGGGCACGGAAGCGGAGGGGATCTCCCACGGGGCCGCGCGCCGGAGAACCACGGTCCCGGCCGAATTCAGTTCCAGCAGCAGGCCGGTACCGGGGCCGGTGGTGCGTAGGAGCAGGCCCGCCCATCCCATCACCGGCCTCAGGCGCGCCTCCAGCCGGAGCTGGCGGACGGGCGGGCAGGGGAGCGGGAGGTAGGGCGAACCGGCAACCCGCAAGGCGCCGTCGTGCACCTCCAATGGAGCGCGGCCGCCGGGCGCCCGGCGGATCCATTCGGCATTCCAGTCCGGAGTGTCGAGGCCCGTGCTGAAACCCTGCGGCGCGGACCAGGGCCCGGGGACGCCCGCGGCGTCGTGGACACGGACGGCCCAGCGGTAGTCGGCGTCCGGCGCGAGGTCCGGACCGCCGTAGGGAACGTAGTGCTGCTCGCCGGAGTCCACGGTGCCCGAGTCCCACAGCAGCGTACCGGCCGCGTCGCTGAGCCGGAGCTGGTAGGCGCCTTGATAGCAGGAGGCCGGATCGTTGCCTTTCCCGGCCTCGAGCGCCCAGCCGAAGTGAGGGCGCCTCGCTGCCGTCAGGCAGGTTTCAAGCCCGTCGGTGAGAAGGCCGACGGCGGCAAGAAGGCCCGTCACCTGTCAGCAGCCAATGCGGCAGCCTCGGCGGGGGTCAGCACGCCGTCGGCGATCCACACCGTGAAGGAGCGCCGGACGGATTCTCCCGCGCTGAGGATTACCGGACGGTCCCAGGCCAGGGCCGAACCCGCCCCCGGGTAGCCGTGCAGCCGGACGAACCAGGGATCGGGTGCCTCGGCCGGCGCGGCAAACACCAGGCTCGCCGCGCCCTCCGGGAACTCCGCGGTCCAGGCCAGCCAGGGCGAGACGGAGCCGTGGACGGCCGCCTCACCTTGCCGGTCCGCCGTGAAGACGTCCGCCGCGGAGCACGCGGGCAACCGCCAGAAGAACCCGCCGTAGCCGCTGCCCGCGGCACCGTTGGACCCGGGACCGCCCAGCGACGCATCGACGACGGCGGTCAGTTCAGTTGCCAGGTCCAGCCGCCAGGTGCGGTGGTCCACTCTGCCGGCGCGGGTGGTGCGGCGCTCGCGGAGGAGTTCGCTGCCGTCCGGTGCCTGCCAGCTCAGGTCCTGGTGGAGGGAGTCGCCGCCCGGTGATGGCGGTTCTGACCTTGCCGCGAGCAGCACAATCCGGCCGTGGTCCGGGCGTTCCTCGTACCGCCCGGCAGCGCGGGTGTAGGTCTTGCCGCCCCAGAAATTGATGCCGTTCACATCCTGCAGTGCGATGCCGGCGCCCAGGTGCCACGGGTGGTCCGCGGGCAGGTGGTCGGTGACAGTGACGCCGCCGAGCGACCGCACCGGATGCAGGTACGGGCGGGGCGAGAGACGGGCCGCGAGGGCGGAACCGGTTCGGGCAGTAACGAGCGGCACTGTGGAAAGTGACAATGTGTCCGCACTGTCGGCGGAAGGCCGCGCCCAGGGCAGGCCGAGTTCACTGAAGGTGGCGTGCGCCGCCGTCGCGCGTTCCAGCGCATCTTCGACGCCGGTGATCACGGCGTGGGCGGAGTCGCCCTGGCCTACCCAGTCGAGGTACCGGTCCGGGACCAGGGCAGGGGCCTCGGCGGTGCGGATGGCCTCCAGTACGCGCATGAATGCTCCGCTGTCCGCGAGGGAACTGATCAACGGTGCGCCCGTCGGCAGGTCCTGCAGGCGGCGGTGTCGCGAGTGCTCCAGCAGGTTCTCGGTGAGGTCGTCCCGGCCAAACACCTCGTGGCGTTCGCCGGCGGCGGTGCTGACGGTCACGCGGTCTTCGGTGTAGTGGAACACTGCCGTGCCTTCGCTGCCCTGCAGGGTGACGTACGGTTCCACGGACTCCGTGGCGCAGAGGGTCAGTGCGCAGGTGATCGGAAGGCCGGACGTGGTGTGGACCCGGATGACGGAGGTGTCGTCCGACTCGATGTCATTGGCGCGGTAGAGGTCCGTTTCCACCGAGGCGAGATCGTCCCCGGTCCGCGCGCCGGCTATCCGCAAGGCAGTGGCGATGGCGTGCGCCAGGGGGTTGGTAGCCACGCCATCAACGACGTCGACACCGTCGAGGCTGCGTTTGCCCGCCCAGCGCGACCGCTTGTAGTACGCGCGGTCGCGCACCCAGCGGCCGGTGGCGGAGATTCCCAGGAGGGTGCCGATTTCCCCGGCCGCGAGCAGGTCTTCGATGGCCTGCAGGGCCTGCGAGCCCAGGCTCTGGAAGCCGATCTGGACACTCCGTCCGGCGGCTGCGGCGGCGTCCTGTAGCCGGGTGAAATCGGCCAGCGATGCTACCGGGGGTTTCTCCAGGTATACGTCGGCGTGGGGGAGGGCGGTGAGAGCCAGGGGTGCGTGCGTCTGGATGGGAGTGGCCACAATGACGAGGTCCAGCGCAGGGGTTGCTGCAAGGAGTTCGTCCAGGGTGCCGAACACCGCGGTCCCGGGAGGGAGCGCGCCGGCGGCCGGGGGATTCGGGTCGGCGACAGCCACGAGGGTGACGGCTCCGCCTTGCTGGAGCCTTTCAAGGTTGCGGAGGTGGTGGGTGCCGAAGCCGTGAACGCCGACGAGTGCCACCCTGGCCGGGGCGGAGGTGGTCTTGCGTTCTTCGGTGGGCATTTTGCGTTCTTCCGGGACGGGCTCGGACAGGGTGCCCATGGCTCTCCTCTTCTGTTCCCGGTATTTCCCTTTCCCAGGGCCGGGTCTGACGTCGGTGTCGATGCGGAATTCGCCGGGCGCAGGCCCGTGCCCGTCGCTTTCAGAGTAGGCCGTGGGTCCCGCTCCAGCTGCTGGTAAGCGCTTTCCAAATTGTTGTCGCCACCAGTCTAACCCGGCTCCGGTGAATATGTAACGATTCAAATTGTGCCTTGACCGCCGCTGCAAAAGCGTCTAGATTTTCGAGAAACCGCTTACTGACGTGACGTGGACCACTGCGGCCCCCGTTTCTGCAACGATGGAGATCCGAAGGGGGCTGGCTGTGCTGGCTGGAAGTTTTAATGCCAAGGCGTACTCATTTTTCGATACCCTGCTGTGGATTGCCTGCTTGAATCTGCTGTGGATGGTGTTCTCGCTCGCCGGGCTGGGCGTCCTCGGGGTAGGGCCTGCCACGGCAGCGGCGCAGATCCTGGTGCGCCGCAGGGTCAGGGGCGAGGCTGCTCCGCTGCTCCGCTCATTCGCCGGGGAGTTTGGACGCAACTTCGGCCGCGCCAATGGCCTGATGCTGCCGGTCCTGTTGGCCGGTGCGGCCCTGGCGCTGAACTGGAATTACTTCTCCCGCTCCGGCGACCTCCTGTCGCAGTTGATGGCGGCGGGTGCTTTCCTGGCCGCGATCTTCCTGGTGGCCGTCGCCTGCCACCTCTTTCCCTTGTTTGCCCGCTACGAGCTGCCGCTTCCGCAGTACCTCCTGATGTCCTCGCGGTTTGCCCTCCGGCACTTGGCAGGCACGGCAATCCTGCTGTTCGTGACTGCCGTCGCGCTATTCGCCAGCCAGGCCGTGCCGGGTCTCATTCCGTTTTTCACTGTCGGAGCGTGGCTCTACGTGACCGGCTGGCTGTGCGACCGGTTTTTCACTGCGAACGACGAATCCGTCGCTGGCAATGTTGACGAGGCTGCCGCGGCCGCCAGGTTCCCGGCTGCAATGGCTGGAGCTCCCCTTGGCTGAGCCATCCGACGCCCGCATGAGCTGCCGGATCTGCCGCGTGGAGTCCTCCGCCTTTAGCGTTGCTAACTTTTTCGGGCAACCAAATGAAACGTATCAAAAGTTGCCCCGGACTTCCCGAACACCCATCTGACTCCAGAGTCAGCCCCAAAAACTGACCCAACCGACCTCGAAGAAGTGGAAAAGGAAAACATCATGACCCGTAGAAAACTCAGCCTGGCGGCCGCCGTCGTGACCGCCACCGCCTTGACCCTCACGGCTTGCAGCGGAGGTGAAGCGCCGGCTGCGGATTCCTCGAAGATCACCATCATGGCGCCGTTCCTGGAGGCGCAGCCGCCGTCCGCCGACGGCGCCGTGCAGCAGAAGCTGGAGGAGCTCACCGGCAAGAACGTGAGCATCACCTGGACGCCGAACGCGTCCTACGAGGACAAGATGAACATCACGCTCGCCTCCTCCGAGATCCCGCAGGTCATGGTGGTCCAGGGCAAGTCCCCGGGCTTCGTCAAGAACGCCGAGGCCGGGGCCTTCTGGGACCTCACGGACAAGCTGGAGGAGTACCCCAACCTGAAGACCACCTTCCCGGAGGTCGAGAAGAACGCCAGCGTCAACGGCAAGGTCTACGGCGTCTTCCGTGCCCGCAACCCCATCCGGTCGGCCGTCATGTTCCGCCAGGACTGGCTGGACAAGCTCGGATTGAAGGCTCCCGAAACCACGGAGGACCTGTACAAGGTGGCCAAAGCGTTCACCGAACAGGACCCGGACGGCAACGGCCAGAACGACACGTGGGGCATCACCGTTCCCAAGTTTGGGGCATTGGGCACCAACAGTCCGTACGACATGATTGAAACCTGGTACGGCGCGGGCAACCGGTGGACCGAAAGGGACGGAAAACTGATCCCGAGCTTCGAGACCGAGGAGTTCCTGGAAGCCAACCGCTTCGTCAAGAAGATGGTAGACGAGAAGCTCATCAACCCGGACTTTGCCACCTTTGACGGCACCAAGTGGAACGAACCGTTCTTCAACGGCAAGGGCGGCATCATCGTCGACGTCGACTCCCGCGTCAGCGTCCTGATCAACCTGTTCAAGCAGGCCAACCCGAACGACTTCCAGAACAAGGTGGGCTTCGTCGGAGGGCTCCAAGGCCCGGACGGCGAACTGCACACGCATCCCACGGATGGCTACTCCGGCTTCCTGGCGGTGCCCAAGACCAGCGTCCGCACCGAGGCTGAACTGAAGAACGTTCTGCAGTTCCTCGACAAGATGAACTCCAAGGAAGTGGCCGCGCTCCTCAACAACGGCATCGAAGGCGTCAACTTCACTGTCGAGGACGGCAAGGCAGCCACCATCAAACCCGAAACCCCCGAAGGCAAGACCGTGGCCACGGACATCAAGAGCTACGCGCAGCTGGGTACCAACGTCACGGGCAACAACTTCTACCCCGTCAAGCAGGCCTCGGCCTACGAACAGGAAGTCTTTGACAAGCGGGTCGAGGTCATGGCGGAGGACCTGAAGAGCGCCGTCTACAACCCGGCCGCGGCGTTCGTTTCGCCCACCTACGTTGCCAAGGGCGCGCAGCTGGACAACATCGTGGCTGACGCCCGGATCAAATACCTGGCCGGCCAGACCGACGAGCAGGGCCTGAAAGTTGCCATCAAGCTGTGGAAGACCAGCGGCGGCGACAAGGTCCAGGAAGAGATCAACAAGCTCTGGCAGGACAGCAAGTGACAACGTCCACCGTTGACGTCAAAGCCCCGGAGCAGGCGCCGCCACCAGCGCCTGCCCCGGGGCGGCGACGCCGCTTTGCCGTCCACTTCGCGCATTACAAGTGGCTGTACCTGCTCCTGCTGCCGGGGGTCATCTACTTTGCGGTGTTCCGGTACGCCCCGATGTACGGGGTGTCCATCGCGTTCAAGGACTACGTCCCGTTCCTGGGCGTCAACGCAAGCCCCTGGGTGGGTTTCCAGCACTTCCAGGATTTCTTCTCCAACCCGGACTTCGGCCGGCTGCTGGGCAACACCCTGATCCTCGCATTCTTGAACCTCGGGATCGCGTTTCCGCTGACCATCGTCCTGGCGCTGCTGCTGAACGAGGTCCGCCTGTCCATCCTCAAACGCACGGTCCAGACGCTCGTCTACATCCCGCACTTCCTGTCCTGGACCATCGTGGCGTCGCTGAGCTTCCTGCTGTTCGCCCTGGACTTCGGGCCGCTGTTCCTGTTCATCAACTCAGTGCTTGGCACGGACATCGACTTCCTGTCCGACCCCGCATGGTTCCGGCCGCTCATTGTGCTCCAGGAGATCTGGAAGAACACCGGCTGGGGGACCATCATCTTCCTGGCAGCCCTGGCAACCGTGGACCAGGACCAGTATGAGGCCGCGATCATCGACGGCGCCGGCAGGTTCCGCAGGGTCTGGCACATCACCCTGCCCGGGATCCGATCCACCATCATCGTGATGCTCATCCTGGCGATCGGGCAGATGCTAAACACCGGCTTCGAGCAGATCTACCTCATGACCAACGCCCTCAACCGCGACGTGGCCGACGTCTTCGACACCTACGTGTACTTCGTGGGCATCACCCAGGGCGCGTACTCCTATTCCACCGCGGTGGGCCTGTTCAAGTCCCTGGTGGGCATCGTGCTGATCTTCGGCACCAACGCCCTGGCCAAGCGGTTCAACCAGAGCGGACTGTTCTAATGAAGATTCACAACACCACCGGCGGCCGGATCTTCGACGCCGCCAACTACGTCTTCCTGGCCCTGATCGGCGTCCTGACACTGCTGCCGTTCGTCTACGTGTTCGCCGGCTCCTTTGCCACCGACGCGGAAATCACCCGCCGGGCCTTCTTCGTCTGGCCGGAGCAGTTCAGCCTGGGAGCCTATGAGTACATCTTCTCCACGCCCGCGTTCATCCGGGCGCTTGTCACCACCGTGCTGGTCACGGCAGTGGGCACCGTGGTCCAGCTCATCCTCACGGTCACCATGGCCTACCCGCTGGCCAAGCGGAACCTCCGCGGCCGCCAGCTGATCCTGTCCCTGGTGGTCTTCGCCATGGTGTTCTCCGGCGGCATGATCCCCACCTTCCTGCTGATCAAGGACCTCGGCCTGCTCAACAGCTACTGGGCGCTGATCCTGCCGGCAGCCATCAACCCGTTCAGCCTGATCATCATCAAGAACTTTTTCCAGGAACTCCCCGCCGAGCTGGAAGAGTCCGCCAAGATGGACGGCGCCACGGAAATCGGAATCCTCTGGCGGATCCTGCTGCCGCTGTCCAAACCCGTGCTGGCCACGTTCGCGCTCTTCTACGCCGTGGGCATCTGGAACGACTTCATGTCGCCCCTGCTGTACCTGTCCGACAACTCCAAATGGACCCTGCAGATGTACCTGCGCCAGGTCACCGCCTCGTCCGACCTCCTGGGCGCCGGCAACGTGGACCCGAACTACATCCCGCCCGAACAGGGCATCAAATTCGCAGTGATCGTGGTGGCCACCCTGCCCATCCTGATCTTCTACCCCTTCCTGCAGAAACACTTCGCCAAAGGCATGCTCATCGGCTCCGTCAAGGGCTGAGCTAGCACCTCCAGGACGCCCCAACAGAAAGAACAGCATGAAAATACTGCTCGCCGGTGATTCCACTGTGGCCAACTGTCCCACCCACGAGTACCCCATGAGCGGCTGGGGCGCGCAGCTGCCCCGGTACGTCCACCCCTGGGCTGCCGTGCACAACTTCGCGAAAGGCGGTGCCAGCACGGAGTCCTTCGTTGAAGAGGGGCTCTGGGGCCAGCTCCTGGACACAGCGGAGGAGGGCAGCCTGGTGCTCATCCAGTTCGGCCACAACGACCAGAAACGCCCCCATCTGGCCGCGAGGACGGGCTACGCGGCAAACCTGCGCCGGATGGTGGCGGAGGTGCAGGCGCTCGGGGCGGTGCCGGTGCTCTGCACGTCGGTGGAGCGCCGGCACTTCCTGGCGGACGGCACCCTGGAAGACAGCCTGGAGGACTATCCCGAAGTGGTCCGTGAGATCGCGCTCGAACTGCACCTCGCCGTCGTCGACCTCAACGCCTGGACCCGCGCGCTCTACCCGGGGCTGGGCGTCGAGGAATCGAAGCCGCTGTTCTGCCATTTCGGTCCCGGCGGGCACGCCCACTGGGCTGACGGACTGGCCGACAACACGCACTTCTCCGGGTACGGTGCCTCCCTGGTCGCCGGCGAAGTGGCCGGCCGGCTCGGGGTGCTCGGCTTCGGACCGGATGCCCTGCCGGGCTCGCAAACGAGCACAACGGCGGGATTCACGACGGCGGGACTCACGACGGCGGGACGGGGCTGAGTGGGCGCGCCGCGGCTCACGACGGGCCCGGTCAGGACGGACCCGGCCAGTACGGAACTGCTTTACGGCAACCCGCTTGCCGGTCCGGCGGACGTGTCCGGCTGGGTGGCCGAGGGGCCGCTCCGGCAGGGCAGCACGGGGAGTGCCCTGGAGCTTTCCGGCGCACTGGACGATCAAGAGTTCGGGGACCACGCGCACTGGACCTTCTGGTGTCCGGTGGAGTTCCCGGACGGCATCCGGATCAGCTGGGAGTTCCTGCCCCTGGCGGAGCCGGGGCTGGCCATGCTGTTCTTTTCGGCGACGGGTCACGGCGGGCAGGACCTGTTTTCGGCTGGACTCGCCCGGCGCACGGGCTTCTACCCGCAATACCACTCGGGTGACATCGATGCCCTCCATGTGTCCTACTTCCGGCACAAGTACGAGTCCGAGCGTGCCTTCCGGACCTGCAACCTGCGGAAAAGTGCCGGCTTCGAATTGGTGGCCCAGGGCGCGGACCCGCTGCCGCCGGCGGAGGACGCCAGGGATTTCTACCGCATGGAACTGGTGAAGGACGGCCCGCGCGTGGCGTTCTCCATCAACGGGCTGCCCCTCTTCGAATGGACCGATTCCTCGGACAGGGTGCTGGGCGGGGGCTATCTCGGGTTCCGGCAGATGGCGCCGCTACGTGCCGCCTACCGGAACCTCACGGTGGAGAAGCTCTAGCCTTCGATGCTCGTGTTGAGGCTGAGATCCCGCCATTCGTCCAGTTCCGCGCGCTCTGCCTGGGCGACGGCGCCAAAGGCGTTGAACGCGTCCTGGCCGAGGACCAGGAGGGACGGCGGGGTCGCGCTTTCGGCGATCGCCAAGATGGCCTCGGCGGCCTTCGCCGGGTCGCCGGGCTGGGTGCCGTGGACCGTGTCGTTCTCCTTGCGTCGCTTCCCGGCCGTCTCCGCATAGTCCGCGATGGCCGTCGCGGACTGGGTGAGGGAGCGGCCGGCGAAGTCAGTCCGGAACGCGCCGGGCTCGATGACGGTGACGTTGATGCCGAGCGGCTGCAGTTCCTTGTGGAGCGAACCGGACAGGCCCTCCAGGGCCGCCTTGGTGGCCGAATAGTATCCGGAGCCGGCCGGCTTGATCCGCGCTCCGATGGAGGAGATGCTCAGGATGTGCCCGGCCCTCTTTGCCCGCATGTCCGGGAGGACTGCCTTGATCATGTCGACGGCGCCGAAAACGTTGGTGTCGAACAGTTGCCGGATGTCGGCGTCGTCCGCTTCCTCAACGGCGGCGCGGTAGCCGTAGCCGGCATTGTTGACCAGCACGTCGACGCCGCCGAACCGCGTCCGCGCCTGCTGCACCACTGAGCTGATCTGTGCTGTGTCGGTGACGTCAAGGGGGAGGGCCAGGGCTGTGTCGGGGTAAGCAGCCGCGATGTCCTGCAGCGTGGAGGCGTTGCGCGCGGTGACGACCGCGTTGTGGCCGCGGGCGAGCACGGACTGGGCGAGGGCGCGGCCGAGTCCGGTGGAGCATCCTGTGATGAGCCAGGTAGCCATGGGTGTTCCTTTCGTTGTTTATGCCCATACAACTGGAAGTGGATCCCCGGCGGGAGGGCCTCTTGATACGGGTACTGGTAGCCCCTCCCGAACTGATGATCCGGCGCACGATTGGACCGCGGATGGTCAGGGAACGGTGCCGGCCGGTTTCAGGAATTCGGCTATTTTCGTCGCCATGGCCTTGGACTGCGTCCAGTGCAGGTAGTGGTTCCCGTCGAGGATGACCAGCTCGTGGCGCGCCACATGTTGCAGCTGGCGTTCGTGGGAGCCCAGCCATGCCGGCTGCTGGTTGATCGTTTCCCGGGACAGGAACTCAAGGACGGGAACGTGGCCAGGGTAGCTGAGCGCTCGGAGCTTCGCCGCGTTCTCGGCCACCCGGTTCGTTTCGTCGGTCAGCGCCCCGTTGCCGTAGTTCCAGCTGGCCAGCATGCGCATCTGCTCGCGTTCTTCCGGCGTGTGGTTGTCGCCTGCCGGGTCTGCCAGGCCCAACGCCGCGGCCCAGCGGACCAGGCCGGTGGTCGAAGGAAGCCGTTCCCAGAAGTTGCCTGCGGCCGGCGCATCGGTGTGGGCGGGATCTTGTTCGGAGGCCATGCCGGCGGGCACCGAGGGGTCGATGCCGATAACGGCAGACACTTCCGCAGGGTACTTGTTGGCGTAGTACAGGGTGGTAAAGCCTGCTATTGAATGCCCGGCAAGGATGTACGGTCGGTCGACGGCGAGTGTGGACAGCACGGTATGAAGTTCCTCGCTCATGTTCTCGATGGTCCGGGGCCGGGCGGTCATGTCGCTGTAGCCGTAGCCGAAACCCTCCACCGCCACCACCCGGAAACCTGTCAGTTCCCGCACCAGCGGAGCGAAGTCCAGCACCGGGGCGGGCGTGCCCAGCCCGCTGAGCAGCACGATCGTCGGACCGGTTTCCCCGGAACGGGAGACATTGATGGTGCCCTGGTCGATCCGGACTTTCTCCCCGTACGCCACGGCATTCGAGCGTTCAGTCCCTTCCAGGACGAGATTCGCCGCTGTGGAGGCCACCAGCAAACCGATGATCGTCAACACGGCCGCGACGGCGATCCGGAGTGCCCGCCGTCGTCGATTTCCGTGAGGCAGCGGCCGGCCCGGCGCTGAACGGGTGCGGCGGAAAAAGGAGCGCAACGGCATAGTTCAAGATACCCCCATGGGGTATCGCAGGCAAGGGCCTGAGCGTCCTCCCGGCGCGCCTACTCCGGGGTGGCGGCACCCGCCGTGCTTTGCCGCACCACCAGTTCAGGAGTGAAGATCACGGCGCGGTGGTGGGGTCGGTCCGAGGCGGATCCCATGGCGTCCACTTCCTCGGTCAGCAGCTCGATGGCGGTCCGGCCGAGTGCTTCCGTGGGCTGGCGGATGGACGAGAGCGGCACCACGGCGGACACGGCGAAGTCGATGTCGTCGTAGCCGATCAGGGCGATGTCTTCCGGAATCCGCAGCGTGTGGAGCATGGTGAGGGACTGCATCACGCCCAGGGCGAGCAGGTCATTGGCGCAGAACATTCCGTCCGGAAGTTCGCCGGCGCTGCGGCGGACCAGTTGGTCGCCCACGCCGCGGCCCGCCAGGACCGTTTGCCCGGCGGAATCCAACACTTCCAAGGAAGCGTCCGGAACCTCGGCGACGGCGCGTTGCGCCCCCTGGAGGCGGTCCGCCACCTGGCGTATCGACGTCGGGCCTCCCACGAAAGCGAGCCGACGGCGGCCGATGTCCAGCAGGTGCCGCGCCGCAAGGTAGCCGCCGGCGTCGTCGTCAACGGAAACGGAACTGTACCTGGACTCGTCGGCCAGCCGGTCCACCAGGACGGTGGGCACGCCGCGTTCGCGCAACTGGTCGAGGCGCTCGGTGACATCGCCCACCGGCGAGATGAGCAGGCCCTGGACCCGCTGTTCCTGGAAGAGGTCGATGTAGTTCGACTCGCGGCTCGCATCATGGCCGCTGTCTCCGAGCAGGACGGCGCTTCCCTGCAGGGCGGCGGCATCCTCGGCGGCGCGGACCACGGAAGTGAAGAACGGGTTGCCGACGTCGAGCACGATCAGGCCGATGGTGCGGCTGTGCCCGGCCCGGAGCTGGCGCGCTGCGTCGTTGCGGACGAACCCGAGCTCGTCGATGGCCTGCAGAACCCGATCCTTGGTCCGCTGTGACACCCGGTCCGGGTAGTTCAGGACATTGGAAACCGTGCCCACCGCTACGCGGGCATGGTTCGCAACATCCTTGATGCTGGCTGACCGTGACATGTTTCTCCAAGCTCTCTCGTGCGGGGCCGCGTGTGCAAACGCCCGGATCACACCCCTCGCGCCAATTGTCCTTGCCCGGTGCGGGTTCCCTTGCGAGCGAAACGGCATTCCCGGATAAACGGTTTTCATCCACTGACAAATGCTTGACACCTACTCGACTTCAAGAGTACTTTGAATCGTAACAATGAAACGATTCAAAGAATCCGAAATTCAGGAGAGTCGCAGATGAGGGTGTGTTTCCGCTCCTCCGTCCAACCGGGACTGATCGATGAGTACAGGCGCAGGCACGCGGCCGTCTGGCCGGAGATGCTGGGCGCGCTCAAGGATGCGGGCTGGCACAACTACTCGCTGTTCCTGGGCACGGACGGGCTGCTGGTGGGCTACGTGGAATGCGACGACTTCGACGCCGTGAGGGCGCGGATGGCGCTCACGGAAGTCAACGCCCGCTGGCAGGCGGAGATGGCCTCTCTTTTTGACAATCCGGACAACACGGATCAAGCCCCCGACGAAGGGTTCCTGGTCCTCGAAGAAGTCTTCAATCTTGACGATCAGCTTGCGGCGGCGGAGGCCACAGCACGCTGAGTCACCCAGGCTCCAGCAGCGGGGCCGCAGCACCACCACCCCCATACCGCAGCAACACAAGAGACCGGAATAACCAACATGAATGACGTAGCAACGGCGCTGGGCAGGCTGGAAGAGCTTGCCATTGAAGTACCCTCCTGGGCCTATGGCAACTCGGGCACCCGCTTCAAGGTGTTCGGCACGCCGGGCACCCCGCGGACCGTGCAGGAGAAGATCGCCGACGCCGCGAAGGTGCACGAACTGACCGGCCTGGCTCCCACCGTTGCCCTGCACATTCCGTGGGACAAGGTGGATGACTACGCCGCCCTGCGCGAGTACGCGGCGGGCCTGGGCGTGGGGCTGGGCACCATTAACTCGAACACGTTCCAGGACGACGAGTACAAGTTCGGTTCCCTGACCTCCTCGAACGATTCAGTGCGCCGCCGGGCCATCGATCACCACCTCGAGTGCCTGGAGATCATGCACGCCACGGGCTCGAGCGATTTGAAGATCTGGCTGGCGGACGGCACCAACTACCCGGGCCAGGACGACATGCGCGGCCGGCAGGACCGCCTCGCCGCGTCCCTGCAGGAGATCTACGCCGCCCTGGGCGATAACCAGCGCCTGGTGCTGGAGTACAAGTTCTTCGAGCCGGCTTTTTACCACACCGACGTTCCGGACTGGGGCACGTCCTACGCCCAGACCCTCGCTTTGGGCGAGAAGGCGTTCGTCTGCCTGGACACCGGCCACCACGCGCCGGGCACCAACATTGAGTTCATCGTCATGCAGCTGCTGCGCCTGGGCAAGCTCGGTTCCTTCGACTTCAACTCCCGCTTCTACGCCGATGATGACCTGATCGTCGGTGCGGCGGACCCGTTCCAGCTGTTCCGCATCATGCACGAGGTGATCCGCGGCGGCGGGTTCGGGAAGGACTCCGGTGTGGCCCTGATGCTGGATCAGTGCCACAACCTGGAAGAGAAGATCCCGGGCCAGATCCGCTCCGTCCTCAACGTCCAGGAAATGACCGCGCGGGCGCTGCTGATCGACACCGCCGCCCTGGGCGAAGCCCAGCGCGCCGGCGATGTCCTGGCCGCGAATGCGGTGTTCAACGATGCCTTCTACACAGACGTCCGGCCCATCCTGGCCGACTGGCGCGAGTCCCGCGGCCTGCCCGCGGACCCGCTGGCGGCCTTCAGGGCCAGCGGCTACCAGAAACAGATCAACGAAGACCGCGTGGGCGGTCACCAGGCCGGATGGGGCGCATAAGAGCATGACTAACAAGACTGTTGAAGACCTGATTGCACGTTCCAACCGCCTGGGTGCGGACAAGCGGAACACCAACTTCGCCGGCGGCAACACCTCTGCGAAGGGCACCGAGAAGGACCCGGTCACGGGCGAGGACGTCCAGCTGCTCTGGGTCAAGGGCTCCGGCGGGGACCTCGGCACCCTGAAAGCCGAAAACCTGGCAGTGCTCCGCCTGGACCGGCTGAACGCACTGAAGAATGTCTACCCCGGGGTGGACCGCGAAGACGAAATGGTGGCCGCTTTTGATTACTGCCTGCACGGCAAGGGCGGCGCTGCGCCGTCGATCGACACCGCGATGCACGGCCTGGTGGACGCGGCGCACGTGGACCACCTGCACCCGGACTCGGGCATCGCCATTGCCACCGCGGTGGACGGGGAGGCACTGACCACCAAGATCTTCGGTGACAAGGTGGTGTGGGTGCCGTGGCGCCGCCCCGGTTTCCAGCTTGGCCTGGACATCGCCGCGATCAAGGAAGCCAACCCGCAGGCCGTCGGCACCATCCTGGGCGGCCACGGCATCACCGCCTGGGGCGCCACCAGCGAGGAAGCGGAAGCGAACTCGCTCTGGATCATCGACCAGGCCGAAAACTACATCGCCGAAAACGGCCGTCCGCAGCCGTTCGGCGCGAAGCTTCCCGGCTACGCCGCACTCCCCGAAGCAGAACGCCGGGCCAAGGCCGCCGCGCTGGCACCGGTGATCCGCGGGCTGGCGTCCACGGACAAACCGCAGCTGGGGCACTTCAGTGATGACGCCGTCGTGCTTGAGTTCCTGGAGTCTGCGGAGCACCCAAGGCTGGGAGCCCTGGGCACCTCCTGCCCGGACCACTTCCTGCGCACCAAGGTCAAGCCGCTGATCCTGGACCTGCCCGCCGACGCCTCGGTGGAGGACTCCATCGCCCGGCTGCATGAGCTGCACGCCGACTACCGCGAGGACTACCAGGCCTACTACGACCGCCATGCCGACGCAGATTCCCCCGCCCTGCGTGGCGCGGACCCGGCCATCGTGCTGGTCCCGGGTGTGGGGATGTTCTCCTTCGGCGCCAACAAGCAGACCGCCCGCGTTGCCGGTGAGTTCTACCTCAACGCGATCAACGTGATGCGCGGCGCCGAGGCGGTCTCCACCTACGCCCCGATCGAGGAATCCGAGAAGTTCCGGATCGAATACTGGGCGCTGGAAGAAGCGAAGCTGGCCCGCCTGCCCAAGCCGAAGTCGCACGCCACCCGCATCGCCCTTGTGACCGGTGCGGCGTCCGGCATCGGCAAGGCCATCGCCACCCGCCTCGCCGCGGAAGGCGCCTGCGTCGTGATTGCGGACCTGAACCTTGAGAACGCCCAGGCTGTCGCTGCCGAGCTCGGCGGGCCGGACGTGGCCATCGGCGTGCAGGCCGACGTCACCGACGAAGCCCAGATCGCCGCGGCGATCCAGGAAGCGGTGCTGGCGTTCGGCGGGCTGGACCTGGTGGTCAACAACGCCGGGCTCTCCATCTCCAAGCCGCTGCTGGAAACCACGGAGAAGGACTGGGACATCCAGCACAACGTCATGGCCAAGGGTTCGTTCCTGGTGGCCAAGGCCGCGGCGAAGGTCATGATCGACCAGGACATGGGCGGGGACATCATTTACATCTCCTCGAAGAACTCCGTGTTCGCCGGCCCGAACAACATCGCCTACTCCGCCACCAAGGCCGACCAGGCCCACCAGGTCCGGCTGCTCGCGGCCGAACTGGGCGAATACGGCATCCGCGTCAACGGCATCAACCCCGACGGCGTGGTCCGCGGCTCAGGGATCTTCGCCGGCGGCTGGGGCGCAAAGCGCGCCGCGGTCTACGGTGTGGATGAGCAGGAACTGGGCAAGTACTACGCCCAGCGGACCCTGCTCAAGCGCGAGGTCCTGCCTGAGCACGTGGCCAACGCCGCCGCGGTCCTGACGAGTGCCGAACTGTCCCACACCACCGGCCTCCACATTCCCGTGGACGCCGGTGTGGCCGCCGCCTTCCTGCGATGAGTAACGTGCCATCAACCGATATCGACGGCGGTTTGTTCGCCGGCAGTGTCTTCGCTGCCGTCGATATCGGTGCCTCCTCCGGCCGGGTCATCCTCGGCCGTGTTTCCGGCCGTGCCGGTTCGGATAGCGCCGGTGCTGAAGGCACAGCGAAGCTGGAGACGGTGCACCGTTTCCCGAACAGGGTGGTGGAGTCCGACGGCGGCCTGCGCTGGAATTTCGACGCCCTGTTCGCCGAGGTGCTGACCGGGCTCACTGCCGCGGCCCGCACCGCGGCCGGGCGCGGCGAGACGATCAGCAGCATCGGGATCGACACCTGGGCAGTGGACTACGGCCTGGTGAATGCGGCCGGGGACCTCATCGCCCAGCCCTTCAGCTACCGCGATGACCGGTCCCGTGCCGCCGTCGCCCGGGTCCACAAGAAACTCGACCCGGCGCGGCTCTACGCCACCACAGGCCTGCAGTTCCTGCAGTTCAACACCATCTACCAGCTGGCCACCGAGAAGGACCTGGACGGGCTGCAGGCCCTGCTCATCCCGGATCTGATCGCGTTCCTGCTCACCGGGCAGCGGCGCACGGAATCAACGAATGCCTCCACCACGGGCCTGTTTGACGCCGTCGCGGGGGAGTGGGCCACCGAGTTCCTGGCCGCCCTGGGCCTGCCCAAGAAGCTGTTCCCGCCGCTGATCCAGCCCGGCGAAACGGTCGGAACCCTGCTGCCCGGCATCGCCGCCCGCACCGGGCTGGCCGAGGCCACGAAAGTGGTGGCCGTCGGATCGCACGACACCGCGTCCGCCGTCGCCGCCGTCCCGGCCGAACACGGGAACTTCGCCTACATCTCGTCGGGAACCTGGTCGCTCGTCGGGGTCGAGCTGAAGAAGCCCGTGCTTACCGATGCGAGCCGGCAGGCGAACTTCACCAACGAACGCGGCGTGGACGGCACCATCCGGTACCTCCGCAACGTCGGCGGGCTCTGGCTGCTCAGCGAATGCCAGCGCACCTGGGCTCAGCAGGGTTACACGGCGACGCTGGACGAGCTGCTGGCCAGCGCCGCGGCGCTGCCGTTCGGCGGACCCCAGGTCAACGCCGACGACCCCTACTTCATCGCCCCGGACAACATGCCTGAACGGATCCGCGCGGCCGTCCGCAACACCGGCGCGGTCCTCACCGACAACCCCGCCGCGATCACCCGCTGCATCCTGGACAGCCTCGCCGCGGGTTACGCCCGGACCATCGCCGACGCCGAACGCCTCGCCGATGTGCCCGTCGATGTTGTGCACATCGTGGGCGGCGGCTCGCAGAACCGGCTCCTGTGCCAGCTCACGGCCGACGCCACCGGCAAGCGCGTCATCGCCGGACCGGTCGAGGCCACCGCGCTCGGCAACGTGCTGGTCCAGGCCCGGGCGGCAGGCGTGGTGTCGGGAGGGCTCGGCGAGCTGCGGGCCCTGGTGCGGGGCTCGCAGCCCCTGGAAAGCTTTCAGGCGGCGCTGGTCTGAGAGGTGCGCGGCCACGTCCAGGAACGTAACCCCAGGCCGCACTCGGACACAGTCCTCAACCTGGCGCCACGGCGGCTGGCAACCACTGCGACTGCCTGACACGATCTCTACAACGCCTATGTCAGCCCGCTTCACAGAACCGGAATCCCGATGCCCCTTTTCGACCTACCGCTTGAGCAGCTCCGAAACTACACGTCCGGCGTCACCGCGCCGGCGGATCTCGATGCCTTCTGGGACCGCACCATCAGCGAAGCCCGGGCGTACCCGCTGGACGCGGTTTTCGAGCCCGTGGACAACTACCTCACGGTAGTAGACACGTTCGATGTTACGTTTGCCGGATTCGGCAGTTCCCCGGTGAAGGGCTGGCTGCACTTGCCGGCGAACCGCCCGGCGGACGAGCCCCTCCCCGTCGTCGTGCAGTACGCGGGCTATTCGGGCGGCCGCGGGCTGTCCAACCAGGACACCAAGTGGGCGCAGGCCGGCTACGCGCACTTCATCATGGACACCCGCGGGCAGGGCTACGGCGGACTCCTGGGGCACACCGCGGACCCGCACCCCTCCGCCGGCGACGTGGCGCACGCAGGACTGATGACCCGCGGCGCCGGAAGCCGCGAGGACTACTACTACCGCCGGGTCTATGTGGATGCCTTCCGCGCGGTGGAGGCGGCGCAGGCGCATCCCGCCGTCGACGCCTCCAAGGTAGTGGTTGCCGGCGTCAGCCAGGGCGGCGGCATCACCGTTGCCGTGGCCGGGCTTGCGGCCGGAAGGCTCGACGGCGTGATCGCCGCGCTGCCGGACGTTCCGTTCCTGCAGGACTTCCCCCGCGCCATCGACATCACCCCGCGCGGGCCCTATCCGGAAATCGCCGCATTCCTCGCCCGCCACCGCGACCGATATGAGTCGATCCTCGCCGTGCTGAACTACTTCGACGGCGTCAACCTGGGCCGGGCGGCCACGGCGCCGGCGCTGTTCTCGGCCGCGCAGGCGGACGACATCTGCCCGCCGTCGACCGTTTTTGCCAGCTTCAACGCCTACGGCGCGGGCGCTGGCAGCGGGGCGCCGGCCAAGGACATCGAGGTGTACCGGTTCAACAACCATGAGGGCGGCCAGGAACACCAGTGGAACCGCCAGCTCGAGTACCTGCGCAAGCTGCTCGGGTAATGCCTACGCCTCCAACTGACTCGCAGTTAACGCTCCGAAAACGCGATTTCGGAGCGTTAACTGCGAGTCAGTTGGGGAGGGCGGTGAGCCGGGGGAGGGCGTCGGTGGAGTTTTGTGACGCCTCCGGGTTTGCGGCGGATGGTTTCCGCGGTTATGGTCTTGGCTATGACTAACCGTTGGTATGCGTATTTTTCGTTGGCTCTGGAGGGGCCCGCGTCTAACTGACACGCATCCAACTTTCCTTCAGAGCCAACAGGGCAGAGATCATTCTCTGCCCTTCGCCATTTCTCCGGCGGGTTCTGATCTGGGCCCGCTCCGCACCTTCCGGAACAGGACCCCGCACCCATGAGCACCGCAGCAGCCACCGAAACACAGCCTTCCAAGTCCACCTCAAACCTGCGCGTCAGCGAATTCCAGGCACTGCCGTCACCCCAGGACATGATCGCGGAACTGCCGCTTGACGCCCGGGTGGCAGATGTCGTCGAACGCGGCAGGGACGAAGTCCGGGCCATCATGGACGGCGTGGACGACCGCCTGCTGGTGATCGTGGGCCCCTGCTCCATCCACGACCCCAAGGCCGGCCTGGAATACGCCCGCAGACTGGTGAGCCAGGCCGAGAAGCACAAGGAAGACCTGCTGATCGTGATGCGGACGTACTTCGAGAAGCCCCGCACCACGGTGGGCTGGAAGGGCCTCATCAACGATCCCCACCTGGACGGCAGCCACGACATCGCCACCGGCCTGCGGGCAGCCCGCCGGTTCCTGCAGCAGGTCACGTCGCTTGGCCTTCCCACGGCCACGGAATTCCTGGAACCCATCAGCCCGCAATACATGGCCGACCTTGTGTCCTGGGGCGCCATCGGTGCACGCACCACGGAAAGCCAGATCCACCGCCAGCTGGCGTCCGGGCTGTCCATGCCCATCGGGTTCAAGAACGGGACCGACGGCGACCTCCAGGTGGCAGTGGATGCCTGCAGTGCCGCAGCGGCCTCCCAGGCGTTCCTCGGGATCGACGGCGACGGCCGGGCCGCGCTGGTGGCCACGGCCGGCAACCCGGACACGCACGTGATCCTCCGCGGCGGACGCAAGGGACCCAACTACTCCGCGGCCGACGTCGAAGCCGCCTCCGCCAAGCTGGCGGCCAAGCAGCTCAACCCCAGGCTCATTGTGGACGCCAGCCACGCCAACAGCGGCAAGAGCCATCACCGCCAGGCCGAGGTGGCCCTTGAAATCGGCGCGCAACTGGAAGACGGCGGAGCGGCAGCCGCGGCGATTGCCGGCGTCATGCTGGAGAGCTTCCTGGTGGGCGGGGCACAGAACCTCGACGTGGCCGAGCACGCCGCCGGTACGGACGAACTGGTCTACGGCCAGAGCGTGACGGATGCCTGTATGGAATGGGACGTCACGGCGTCGGTACTGGGCCAGCTGGCATCGTCAGCCCGCAAGCGCCGGGGCGCCTGCCAGGGCTGAAAGTCCCTAGTGGTTCAGCGAAAGTGGTTACTCAAAATGACTTTCACAATGGCACCATCAGCCACTAGAGTAACTAGCACAGGGTAGGTTGATGGCTCAGCATCGGCACACCGCAATGGGGTTTCAATGGGGTTGCCTTTATCAGCTGTTAACAAAGGAATAAGGGAAATGTCCGCAGAGTCTAACTTCTCGAACGCTCAGTTCCTGACTGTGGCCGAAGTGGCCGAGCTCATGCGCGTTTCCAAAATGACCGTGTACCGCCTTGTCCATTCCGGAGAGATGCCGGCCGTCCGGTTCGGCCGCTCCTTCCGGGTGCCCGAGTCCGCCGTCGAACAGTACGTCAAAGGTGCTGTTGTGGAAGGCCAGACGGACACCGCCTAACCTCCGCAGCGGCCGCAACCAAGGTGTGCGGTCGGGCGGGGTCAGTGGGAGCGCCGGATAAGCGGTACCCTGTTAGGGAACGTTTTTCGTTATTGTAAGAATCTGTTTGTTGTTTAGTCTGTTGCCTAGTCCACGGACCTCTTCCATCAGACAGGTACTCCATCTAGTTTGTAAGGAACTTTCGTGGGTTCAGTTATTAAGAAGCGTCGCAAGCGTATGGCCAAGAAGAAGCATCGCAAGTTGCTTCGTAAGACCCGCCACCAGCGCCGTAACAAGAAGTAGAGATACTTCCTACAGCGTGAGATGCCCGTTGCCTTTGGCAGCGGGCATTTTTCTTTGGGCCCTGACAGGTCCCGGCCGCAGTGCTGCGCCGGGCGCCTCCGGGCCGGCCGCCGCGGCAGAGTCCTAAACCGTGGGGCCGCGGAAGCGGGTGAAGCCCCGCCACAGGCCGTAGGCGGCGCCGCCGACAGTGGCGGCCTTCAGTCCAAGCGTGGCCGCGCGGCGTCCGGAGCGGAAGTCGTACACCGGCCAGTTGTTGTCCCGGGCGTGGCGGCGGAGCCGGGCGTCGGGATTGATCGCCACGGGATGGCCCACCATGCTCAGCAGCGGAATGTCATTGTGTGAGTCGCTGTAGGCCCAGCAGCGCTTGAGGTCCAGGTCCTCGGCGTCTGCGATGCCCTGGACAGCCACAGCCTTGGCCTGGCCGTGCAGGATGTCGCCCACCAGCCGGCCGGTGTACGCCCCGTCCTTGACTTCGCCGACGGTGCCCAGGGCCCCGGTGAGGCCCAGCCGGGTGGATATCACGGTGGCCACCTCGATGGGTGTCGCCGTCACCAGCCACACCATTCGCCCCACCCGGAGGTGCTGCTGGGCCAGTGCCTTGGTGCCGGGCCAGATCCTGGACTCGATCATTTCGTCGAAGACTTCTTCGCCAAGGGCTTTGATGTCCTCCACGGTGATGCCGGCCGCCAGCGTCAGGGCCGAGTCCCGGACCGCATGGACGTCATCCATGTTCTCGCCGCGGAGAATGAACTTGAACTGCTTCCAGGCCATGCCTGCCGCCTGCGGCAGGGTGAACGCGCCGCGCTGATGCATCTTTCTGGCCACGTGAAAGAGGCTGGCGCCCTTCATGAGGGTGTTGTCGACGTCGAAGAAGGCGGCCTCGCCGTGCTGCAGCGCACCGGCCGGCTGCCGGATTACGGCGACGTACTTCTCCTCGGGCATGACTTGAGTCTAGTCAATGGTCGAGTCCACGCCGTCGAGTCCACGCTGTCGCGGGCTTGCCGTCGCAGCCGGGCGGCGGCCGGGCTACGGTTAAGGCATGGCAAAACCCGACGTCGTCCTGATCACCAAAGCTGACTGCCACCTCTGCGAGGCGGCGCGCGACGCCGTCGGACGGGTCACTGCGGCACTGGGACTCGAGTGGACGGAACAACTGGTGGACAACCAGCCGGAGCTGCGCGAGCGTTACGCCGAAGAGATCCCCGTTGTCCTGGTGGACGGCATCCAGCGGGACTTCTGGAAGATCGACGAAACCCGGCTGGAGCGGATCCTACGCCAGGCTGTGGCCAAATAGGCGCAGCGACTTCTGCTTTGTTGGCAGTGCGGAGGGGGCTCTAGAGTGGACTCACAACGCGACGCAATGGAGCAGATAGTGACTTCGCTGGATTCATCCCCCGAGGCTGTCCATGGGGATAGCGGAACTGCGGCCAAGCAGATTCCGCCCGCAGCCGTGGCCCGGCTGACCATCTATTTGCGCGCCCTCACCACAATGCTGGCCGAAGGCGTCGAACGCGTCTCGTCCGAGTCCCTCGCTGAAGCCTCCGGCGTCAGCTCGTCCACCCTCCGCAAAGACCTCTCGCACGTCGGGTCCTACGGCACCCGGGGCGTCGGCTACGAAGTGCAGTACCTCAGCCGCAACATCTCGGCCGCACTCGGACTCACCCGGGACTGGAAAGTGGCAATCGTGGGCGCCGGTAACCTCGGCAAGGCCCTGGCACGGTACGGCGGTTTCGAATCGCGGGGCTTCGACGTGGTGGCGATTTTTGACGCCGACCAGATGGTGGTGGGCAACGAGGTGGGCTGGCTGCGCGTCAGCGACGTCGCGGACCTGGAACCTGTCCTCCAGCGGACCGGTGCCAACATGGTGGTGCTCGCCCTGCCGGCCGCCGTGGCCCAGGGCGTGTGCGACCGCGTCATCGCGGCCGGCGTGCGAAGCATCCTCAGTTTTGCGCCCGTGATGCTCCAGGTGCCGCCGGGCGTGAACCTGCGCAAGGTGGACATGGCCACCGAGCTGCAGATCCTGGCCTACCACGCCCAGCGGATCCAGAACCCCGACGACGGCGAGTAATCCCCGCCGCCGGGTCTCCCGCCGTCGTCGAATCCCGCCGTCGGGTAATCCCGTCGTCGAGTCGTGCCGCCGCTAGCGGCCGTAGGGGTAGCCCGGCTGCCCGTAGGGGCCGGCGTACGGCTGGTACTTCCGGAAATACGGCGCTGACCCGGGGAGGTACAGGAGTACGATCGCCGCGACGCCGGCCAGGATGGACGGCGTTCCGAGTCCCATCTGCAGAACGCCCAGTAGGGAGAACGCCGCGAAGATGGTGCCCAGGACACGGGCCCAGTTGCGGCCCTTTCGGATGTTGAACGCCACCAGCGCGTACAGCAGCACGCCGACGGCGGCAATCAGCACCACCATTCCCACAATGACGCCCTTCACGGCCTCGAAATCCACGTCGGCTCCGCTGGTGGCCAGCCTGGCATCGAACTGGCTCCGCATCGCGGGGTCGTCGATGGAACCTATTGACAGGAACACGGAGCCCACCCAGAGCGCGCACGCGACGATCAGCAGCCAGAACGAGAGGTTGACCAGCGGGGGAGCGGCGGTGCCCGAGGTTCCCTGCTGCGGCAGTTCCGAGGGGTAGGCGAAGTACTGGGGCTTCCCGGACTGCTGCGGCTGCGCATATTGAGCCTGCCCGTACTGCGCCTGCCCGAACTGCTGCGGCGCGGGCTGGCTGTACGGGGGCGCCTGCGCATACTGCGGTGCCTGCGCAAAGGCGGACGGATCCTGCCCGTACTGCGGTGCCTGCTGGCCGTAGGAACCGCCGCTTGGATCGCTGGGATACGACGGCGGGACGGGCGGAGTGCTCATTAGTGATCCTTTGCGAGTCGGTTACTCAGTAATCGGCACCGGGATCAGCCACCTCACCTGCCCCCAGCGTGATTTTGGTAACACGGTACCGTGCGGAAGGGCGTTCTGGGCATAGTTTGCGGCTCAATTTCCGCTCAAGAGGTTGCCGGCCAAACACAGAGGGCGCGGACTCCGGAGGCTCGCGACTGATGCCGCGGGTGCCGTCCAAAGTCCACGCCCTCCGGGTGTGGAACAGTGGTGCTGTGCTGTGCTGTGCTGTGCTGTGCTGTGGTGTGGTGCTTCGGTGTGAGTTAGCGGCCGTAGGGGTTGCCCGGCTGGGTGTACGGACCGCCGAACGGCTGCTGCTTCTGGAAGTACGGGGCCGATGCCGGGAGGTAGAGCATCACGATGGCCGCGATCCCGAGCAGGACGGCGATGGTGCCGATGCTGAGCGGAAGCAGGCTGAAGATCGAGAGGGCAGCAAAAACGGTGCCCAGGATGCGCGCCCAGTTCTTGCCCTTGCGCACGTTGAAGGCAACCAGTGCGTAGAGCCCGGCACCGATGAGGCCCATCACAACCATGGTTCCGATGACAACGCCCTTGATCGATTCAAAATCGATGTCTGCACCGCCTGCCCGCATCTGCTCCTCGAACGTGCTCCGCATGGCGGGATCATCCAGCGCGGGAATGGCGACCAGAAGGGAGATGAGCCAGAGGGCGCCCGCTGCAATGATCATCCAGAAGGCATTGTTGACCATCTTCGGAACCCCGCCGGCTCCGGGACCCTGCGGCTGTTCGGACGGGTACTGGGCATAGGGGGACTGGCCGTACTGCTGCGGCGCCTGGCCGTAGGGCTGCTGGCCGTACTGGGGAGCAGCGGGAGGCTGCTGTCCGTACTGGGGTGCGTTTTGCCCGTACTGCGGCGCGTTCTGGCCGTACTGGGGGGCAGCGGGAGGCTGCTGCCCGTACTGCGGCGCGTTCTGCCCGTACTGGGGAGCGGCCGGCGGCGTGTTTTGGCCGTACTGCGGCGTGGCCGGGGGCTGCTGCCCGTACTGGGGGGCGGCAGGTGACTGCGGCGCGTTCTGCCCGTACTGGGGAGCGTCGGGGCCAGGCTTGCCGTTCTCGGGTTCGTTCGGGGTGGCTGGAGGCGTGCTCATAGTTGGTCCTTCGCGGGTCGACTACTGACAAAACGGGTACCGGGATCAGTGACGGTTCCCCTGCCCCCAGCATGGTTTGGTTCCACCGTACCCCGCTGCGGTGGCCCGATGGATCATTCCGCAGAGGTATTCTCGCCGGTCAGGTTCAGCAGCCGGATTAAGCACAGCACCCCGCTCCGTCGCGGGGACGGAGCAGGGTGCTGTGGGGTGCAGAACTATAAGGCGAAGAACTAGGCCGCCGGAGCGATGAACGCGAGCTCGAGGTTGATGGCAACCTTGTCGCTGACCAGCACGCCGCCGGCTTCGAGGACGGCGTTCCAGGTCAGGCCGAAGTCCTTGCGGCTGATGGTGGTTTCGGCGGTGAGGCCGGCGCGGGTGTTGCCGAACGGATCGACAGCCACACCATGGAGCTCGGTCTCGAGCGCCACCGGGCGGGTGACGCCCTTGATGGTGAGATCGCCCTGGAGCTCGTAGGCGTCGCCCTTGGGAACGATCGCGTTGGAGACGAAGGAGATTTCCGGGAACGCCTCGACGTCGAAGAAATCTTCGCCGCGGACGTGGCCGTCGCGGTTGGCGTCGCCCGAGTCAAAGCTGGCGGTCTGAATGGTTGCGTTGACCTTGGAGTCGGCAACGTTCTGGGCGAGGTCCAGCGTGGCTACGGCATCGGTGAACTGGCCGCGGACCTTGCTGATGCCTGCGTGGCGCACCGTGAAGCCGATTTCGCTGTGCGAGTTGTCGAGGGTCCAGGTGCCGGTGGTGATGTTGGCGGGCAGTGCCATGGTGTTGCTCCTTGTGATCTGTGGTGGAAGTTCTCTTGCGGAAGGACATCTGATCGCCAGCCGAAACTTCTTTGCTTGAAGTCTCAACTAACTGCTTCACCCAGTATAAACATGCATATGCATCTTTTATTCCAACTCCGGGGAACATTTCTCCAAACTTCTCAGTTCTACTTCCTGTAGAAGATTTCAGATCACCCGACATCTTTGAGAAACTGGTAAACATGCCCCAAGCCACTGTTCATCTCCTTCGCCATGGCGAGGTCCACAATCCGGACGGAATCCTCTACGGACGGCTGCCGGAATTCCACCTCTCCGAACTCGGGCAGCAGATGGCCAACACGCTCGCTGTGCACTTCAGCGACCGCGTTGCCGGCGGGGCGAACATTGTGCATCTCGTGGCCTCGCCGCTGACCCGCGCCCAGGAAACGGCCCTCCCCATCTCTGAAGCGCTGAACCTCGAAATCCACACCGAAGCGCGCATCATCGAGGCCGGCAACCACTTCGAAGGGCTCCGGGTCAACAAGGCCGAACTCCTCAAGCCCAGGCACTGGCCGCATCTGCGCAACCCGTTCACCCCGTCCTGGGGCGAGCCGTACAAAGCCCAGGCTGCACGCGTCATCGCCGCAGTCCAGGATGCACGCCTCCGGGCCATTGAGCTGGGCGGCGACCAGGCGGAAGCCATCTTGGTCAGCCACCAGCTCCCCATCTGGTCCACCCGCCTGAGCGCCGAGGGCAAGCCCCTCTGGCACGATCCGCGCAAGCGCGAATGCACCCTCACGTCCATCACGTCTTTGGTGTTCGACGACGACGGCACCCTCTTGCGCGTGGAATACAGCGAGCCTGCCGCCGCACTCCTGCCCGGCGCCTCGAACACCCCGGGGGCCTGAGCGTGGCCGGATTCAAGTTCAACAAGGCAGCCAGCGCACACGAAGCGACCAACGCCGCCTCCCGCCGCAGTGTCCTGGCCGCCGGCGGCCTGGGGCTGGCCGCGCTCACCCTGGGGCTTTCCGCGTGCGCCCAGGAGGATGCCCTGGCCAAGCAGGCCAAGGCCGGGGACAACAAGAACTACGTGGCCGGTGACGGATCCGTGACCGAGTTCGCTGCTGCCGACCGCAAATCCGCCGTCAGCATCAAGGGGACGCTCTTCGACGGCACCACCGTGGAGCCGGCGGACTTCGTCGGAAAAGTCACCGTGCTCAACTTCTGGTTCGCAGCCTGTGCGCCGTGCCGCGTCGAAGCGCCGTCCCTCGAAGCCCTCCACCAGGAGTTCAAGCCCCAGGGAGTGCAGTTCTACGGCGTCAATCTCCGCGACGAAAAGGCCGCAGCCGAGGCGTTCGACAAGACGTTCAACCTGACCTACCCCAGCTTCCACGACAAGGACGGCGGCGTGCTCCTGGCCGTGTCCGGACTGGTTCCTCCTGGTGCCGTGCCCACCACGCTGGTGCTCGACAAGCAGGGCCGGGTGGCCTCCCGTGTCCTCGGGGAAATCCAAAAGGGCACGCTTAAGGCCCTGATCGCCGCCGCCGTGGCAGAGTAACGGCGGCGCTCCCACGTGAACAGCCCCTTCGCCGAAGCCATCCTGAACGGTTCCCTGCTGCTTGCCATCCCGGTGGCACTGCTCGCGGGATTCGTGTCCTTCCTCTCACCGTGCGTCCTGCCCCTGGTGCCGGGATACCTGGGCTATGTGACCGGGCTGACCGGCGTGGACCTGGAGAAGCAGAAGCGCGGCCGCATGCTGGCCGGAATCGGCCTGTTCGTGCTCGGCTTCTCGGTGATATTCGTCCTGCTCGGCGGAGCGTTCGGCCAGCTGGGCTCGATGATCAGCGGTGGCCAGAATGCCTGGATCACCCAGGTGCTGGGCGTTCTGGTGATCATCATGGGCGTCGTGTTCATGGGCGGTTTCAGCTGGCTGCAGCGCGACGCCAAAATCCACGCCAAACCGCCGGCCGGACTGTGGGGCGCGCCGTTGCTGGGGATCACCTTCGGCCTCGGATGGGCGCCGTGCATCGGGCCCACCTACTCCGCCGTCCAGCTCCTGAGCATGTCCGGAGGGTCCTCGGCCGCCAAGGGCGCGTTCCTGGCCTTCGTCTACAGCCTCGGGCTGGGCATCCCGTTCCTGCTGATTGCCCTGGCCGTACGCCGGGGCGTGGGCGTGATGTCCTTCTTCCGCAAGCACCGGCTCGCCATCCAGCGGATCGGCGGGGGAATCCTGGTGGTCCTCGGCCTGCTGATGGCCAGCGGGGTATGGGGAGCCTGGGTGTCCGGGCTGCAGTACTGGTTCCAAACCGATGTGAAATTGCCGATCTGATGAGCGAGCGAGTGAACGAAAAGAAGAAGCCTGCACCCGCAGACAACGCTGCAGCGAACCCCGTGGCGAAGGCCAAGGCCGAAGCTGCCATGCCGGCGCTGGGGGTCAAAGGCATGCTGCGCTGGGCCTGGACCCAGCTGACCAGCATGCGCACCGCGTTGTTCCTGCTCCTGCTGCTGGCCGTTGCGGCCGTGCCCGGATCGCTGTTCCCGCAGCGCCCTGCGAACCCCTCAATCGTCACCCAGTACATTGCGGACCACCCGGACTACGGCAAGATCCTGGACTCCCTCCAGCTCTACGACGTGTACTCCTCCGCGTGGTTCTCCGCCATCTACATCCTGCTGTTCATCTCGCTGATCGGCTGCGTGGTTCCCCGCGCGATCGCCCACTACAAGGCCATGCGCTCCCAGCCTCCGCGCACCCCGGCCAGGCTCTCCCGCCTTCCCGAGTACGGCACGCTGGTGATCCCCGCGGATGCCGGGATCCCGGCGTCGGACGCTATTGCGGACGCTGCCGCGAAGCTGAAGAAACGCGGTTACCGCGTTGATGTCAGGGACGACGACGGCGAGCGGCCCTCTTTGGGGGCCGAGCGCGGCTTCCTGAAGGAAGTGGGCAACCTCGTGTTCCACACGTCGCTGATCGGCGTGCTGGTCTCCGTGGCGGCCGGTGGCCTGTTCGGGTACAGCGGGCAGCGGATCCTGGTGGAGGGCGACACGTTCGTGAACACCCTGGTGGGCTACGACCAGTTCACCCCGGGCACCAACTTCCAGAGCAGCCAGCTCCAGCCCTACTCCATCCAGCTGGACAAGTTCCAGATCACCTTCGACCGTGAATCGAAGGGCAAGTTCGGCCAGCCCATCGACTTCAAGGCGGACGTGACCACCCGGGAAACCCCGGATGCGCCGGCCGAGAAGCAGGTGCTGAAGGTCAACGATCCCGTCAGCCTGGGCGGCACCAGCATCTACCTCACCGGCAACGGCTACGCCCCCGTGGTGACCATCCGCGACGGCGCCGGCAACGTCGCCATGCAGGGCCCGGTGGTGGCGAAGCTGCAGGGCGACAACTACTACTCCTCCGTGGTGATCAAGGTCCCGGACGCCAAGCCGGACCAGCTCGGGTTCGCCGGGTTCTTCCTGCCCACGGCGTTCGTCACCGAGGAAGGAGTTTCCTTCAGCGGGGACCCGGAGTTGATCAACCCGCAGCTCACGCTG
Source organism: Arthrobacter sp. Leaf337 (assembly GCF_001423745.1). Taxonomy (GTDB): domain Bacteria; phylum Actinomycetota; class Actinomycetes; order Actinomycetales; family Micrococcaceae; genus Arthrobacter. Next base: position 172,583 of record NZ_LMPC01000027.1, on the reverse strand, counting down.
AACTCGTACTTCGGCGACCTCGGACTGAACGCCGGGGCACCGCAGAACGTGTTTGAGCTCGACGTGAAAAAGCTGACGCCGCTCAATGCCCGGAACCTCGACGCCGGCGGCATCACCCTGGCTCCCGGCAGCACCTATACGCTCCCGGACGGCAAGGGCACCATCAGCTTTGACGGCGTGAAGCGCTACATCGGCGTGGACATCCACCACAACCCGGGCCAGCTCTACGCCCTGATCTTCGCCCTGCTGGCGGTGGCCGGGCTCGTGACTTCCCTGTACGTGAACCGCCGGCGGGTCTGGGTCCGCACGGGTACGCACCCGGACGGCCGCACCATGGTGGAGTACGGTCTCCTGGCCCGCGGCGAAGACCACCGGCTCGCGGCGGAGGCGGAAACCATCCGCGGACTGCTGACGGAGGAATGGGGCCTGGACTCCCGGACGGCTTCACAGACAGCTCCCAGCGGGCCGGAAGATAATGGCCCCGCGGAGAGTGCCACCAAGGGCGCCTCCCCGGAATCTCGCCCAGAAGACTTCATCCAGTCAACAGCCGGCTCATCCGAGTCGAAGAAGGACCAGTAATGCTCGCCATCAACGAAACCATGGGCCAGTACAGCGAGCTCTTTATGCTGCTGGCCGCCGGAACGTACACGGTTGCCTTTATCGCCTTCGCCTGGGACCTGGCCAAGAGCAGCAAGGCGCTCCTCGCGGTGGACCTCAAAGCTGCGGCCGCGGCCGAGGCGTCCGCGGCAGCGACGGCCAAAGTCCCCGTGGCTGCCGGCGTCGGTGCCGGAGGCTCCGTTGACCGTGCAGGACGTGACCTTACCGACGCCGACGACGCCGCGGTTGACCGCGCCGATTCGGACGTCAGCGGACCTGCCGGCCGTGCCGAGCGGCCGTCGTCGGCCACCGGACGCGCCTCCAAGGGGGCCGTAGCTGGCGCCGGGCAGACGGCCGACGCCGGCATGCGCTACGCTGCCGAACGCCGCGTTCCCGCCCGCGTCGCTGTTGCCTTGACAGTGCTGGGCGTTGTGATCCACGGCGCCGGCGTGCTCACCCGTGCCCTCGGTGCGGGCCGCGTGCCGTGGGGCAACATGTACGAGTTCCTCACCACCGGCGCCTTCGTTGCCGTCGCTGTCTTCCTGCTGGTCCTGATCCGCCGCGACCTGCGGTTCCTGGGCACGTTCGTGATCGGCCTGGCGATCATCATGCTTGTGGCGGCCTCGGTGGCCTACTGGACCCCCGTGGGGCACCTGGTGCCGGCGCTGCAGAGTTACTGGCTGGTCATCCACGTGTCCATCGCGGTGCTGTCCTCGGCGCTGTTCACGCTGACGTTCGCGATGTCCGCGCTGCAGCTGGTGCAGGCACACCGGCAGAAGACCATCGCCTCCGGCGGCGCGGACAAGCTGGGCTTCATGCGCCTGGTGCCTTCGGCGCTGAGCCTGGAAAACCTGTCCTACCGCATCAACGCCATCGCCTTCGTCGGCTGGACCTTCACCCTGATGTTCGGCGCAATCTGGGCCGAGAAGGCCTGGGGCCGCTTCTGGGGCTGGGACACCAAGGAAGTCTGGACGTTCGTGATCTGGGTGGTCTACGCGGGCTACCTGCACGCCCGAGCCACGCGCGGCTGGACCGGCACCCGCGCCGCGTGGCTGTCGATCGTGGGCTACCTCTGCGTGGTCTTCAACTTCACCATCGTGAACCAGTTCTTCAACGGCCTGCACTCGTACTCGGGACTGTAGCAAGGCCGCCGGTCCGGACTACCGCGCCGGACTATCCGGGCCCCGTGAGGCCAGAACGGCCATGAGGGCAGCGACCGCTGCCACGCCGGCCATGGCGTACGCCATGCCCGTGTAGGAGCCGAGCCATACCGCGGCCGCCGGGCCGGCAGCGGGGGCGAGAGCGGTGACTGTTGTGAGCGGTGCGGCGAAGGTTCCCTGCAGGGTGCCGAGGTTCCGCGCTCCCCACTGGTCTGCGACGACAGTGGCCTGCAGCAGGGTGTGGCAGCCGCGGACAGCGCCGGCCAGGATGCCTGCTGCGATCAGGACAGGCAGGGGTCCCGGCAGTGCGGCGAGCAGCAAGACCGCGCCGGCGGCAGCGCCGGTGATGGCAGGCAGGCGCGTCCGGACCGGAATGAAGCCGAAGAGCAGCCGGCCTCCGACCTGGCCTGCGCCCACGAGTCCGAGGCCCAGCGCGGCTGCGGCATAGCTGGCGCCCTTTTCCATCAGCAGGGGAATGATATTCAGTGTCGTGGCGTAGAGGCCGAGGCAAAGCAGCACCATCAGGCCCTGCAGGCGGCGGAACTCAGGGCTGCGGCGGATGGCGCGCACGCTGCTCAGGTCCAGGGTTCCCGCACCCCTTCGAGGGCCGGCATTCCAGGTTTTGTTGAGGTAGCGGGCGTGCAGCGGCACAGTGATCAGTCCCAGCAGCCCGGCGAGGACCAGGAAGGCCGCCCGCCAGCCGATGCTGCTGCTCAGGGCTGCGGTGAGCGGCGCGAAGATGGTGGAGGCGAACCCCGCTGCCAGGGTCAGGATGGTCAGGGGCCGGACCCGCCCGGTGCCGTACCAGCGGGTGATCACGGTGAACGCCGGCTGGTACAGGACCGCTGCCGGCGCAGTCCCGGCCAACAGCCAGGCGGCGGCAAACAGCGGCAGGACGGGTGCAAGGGCCACCAGGGCCAGGGCGGCGACTCCGACCAGCGAGCCGCCGATCATCAGGGTGCGGGGGCCGGTGTTGTCCAGGGCGCGGCCGACGAGGATGCCGGCGCCGGCGGACACGAGGAGCCCGGCCGAAAAAGCTCCCGTGACCAGCGCCGGCTCCCAGCCGGTGTCCCCCGAGATCGGCAGGACGGCGGCTGGCAGGGCGTAGTAGAGGATGCCCCAGCCGGTGGTCTGGGTGATGCACAGGGCGGCGAGGCCGCCGCGGGGTGCACCCTCCGCAACCAGGGCCGGGGCGTCGGCCGGGGCGGGCACGCCTAGTTCCCGGTCAGCTCCGCATATAGCTTCCGGACGCGGGCATTGATGTCGTCCCGGACCAGGCGCATGCGTTCCATGCCTTCGATGCCGCGTTCGGAAGGCTCGTCCGTTTCCCAGACCTCGAACCGGGTGCCTTCGCGGGGTTCGAGTTTCGCTTCGGTGCCCAGGACGATGACGGCGTCCACTGCGTCCACGACTTCTTCGGTGACCGGTTTCGGGTGTTCTCCGGTGATGTCGATCCCGAGTTCGGCCAGCGACTCCACGGACTGCGGGTTCAGTGACTTCCCCGGCTTGGTGCCGGCGGAGTAGACGGCGACGGTCCCGCCGGCCAGCTGCTTCATCAGTCCGGCGGCAAGCTGGGACTTGCCCCCGTTCTTGCTGCAGACGAAGAGGACGGCCGGGATCTTCGGTGTACTGCTGGGTTCCTGGGTCATAGGGGTGTTGGTTCCTTCGTGAGCGGTGATGCCTGCGGGGTCAAAGCGGGCGTTAGTTGATGCCGGAGCGGCCGTGGGAGAGCCCGGTGGGGAAGCCGACCAGCACGGGCTCCGGAGCGGCGCAGCAGCCGGATTCGGTGTCCGCGGCGGCTGTGGCGGGGACGTCGCAGCTGGTGCCGGCGTCGGAGGAACAGACGCCGGTCTCCGGGAGTTCGAGCTGGACGGTGTCCGAGGCTTCGCGGTCCCCGGCGAGGGCTGCCACCACCGACCGGACCTGTTCGTAGCCGGTGGCGAGCAGGAAAGTGGGGGCCCGGCCGTAGGACTTCATGCCGACGATGTAGAAGTCCTTGTCCGGGTGTGCCAGGAGCCTGGCGCCGTGCGGGGGCACGGTGCCGCAGGAGTGGAATTCGGGGTCGATCAGCGGGCCAAGCCGGCGGGGCGCCTCCACGGCAGGGTCCAGTTCGAGCCGGAGTTCGCGCAGGATATCCAGGTCCGGGCGAAAGCCGGTGCAGGGCACCACGATGTCGGCGTCCAGGGTGCGTCCGTCAACGGCTGCCACGGTGACGTGCGAGTCCAGCGACTTGAGGGAGGAAATACCGAAGCCGGTGTGCAGTTCGATGGTGCCGGCCTCGACCAGGCGGCGCAGCCGGCTGCCGAGCTGGCCTCGGGCGGGCAGTCCGTCGGCTTCGCCGCCACCGTAGACCTTCTCGGCGGAGGCGCCGCGGACGGCCCACAGGATCCGGGTTTCGGGTTCCGCCTTGGCGAGGTCCGCGAGGCTGATGAGCGTGTTGGCGGCTGAGTGCCCTGCCCCGACCACCAGGGCACGGCGGCCGGCGAAGGAGGCGCGGTCCCGGCCGGTGACGTCGGGCAGCGGCGAGGAGATCCGGTCCGCGGCGGTCTCTTCGCCGATGGCGGGCAGGCCCGAGATGCCGAGCGGATTGCGGATTGACCACGTGCCGGAGGCGTCAATGACGGCGGCCACGGTGTGGTCGCGGACCTCTCCGCCCGCACCTTCCACCCGCACCACGAACTGTGCGGTGTCCCGGTTCCGGGTGTGGGTCTTGTCCATGCCGGACCGGGTCACCGCGACCACCCGGGCACCGGTCTCCAGCCGGGAAGCGATGGCCGGGAGCGCGGCGAGCGGTGCGAGGTAATCATCAATCAGCTGGCCGCCGTAGGGGAGGGCCGTGGGCCGGGGTGATTCCCAGCCGGAGGCTTCGAGCAGGCGGACGGCGGCGGCGTCGAGGTTGAACCGCCACGGTGAGAACAGCCGGATGTGGCGCCATTGCCCGATGGCGGCTCCCGCCGTCGTACCGGCCTCGAAGATCAGCGGCTCCAGGCCGCGTTCCAGGAGATGGGCGGCAGCGGCCAGGCCTACGGGGCCGGCGCCGATCACAGCGACGGGAAGGTTCGACGTCGAATCCAAGGTGTCCTCTTTCATCAGTTCGTGTGGCGGTTCGCAAGCAAGGTGGAAGGTGGCGGGCGGGGAGGGCGGCTAGCAGCAGTCCTGATCCGTGCAGGATTCGTCCTCGCACCAGCCGTTGTCGGTGCAGCATCCGGTATCCATACAGCTCACCTCCCTCCTGTTGGGAAGTTCTATTCAGCGAATCCCTAGGCGTGGGTTGGTTCCTCGACCAAGGCCGTCGCGATGCTGTCCGCATCATCCAGGGCGGCCAGGTACCGCTCCGCATCCAGTGCGGCGGCGCAGCCGGTCCCGGCGGCGGTGATGGCCTGGCGGTAGCGGTGGTCCACGGCGTCGCCGCAGGCGAAGACGCCCGTCAGGTTGGTGACCGTGGTGGGGGAGTCCACCTTGATGTAGCCCTCGGCGTCGAGCTCAACCTGGCCCTCGACGAGTTCCGTCCGCGGCACGTGTCCGATCGCCACAAAGATGCCCGTGGCGGCCTGCTCGCGGGTTTCGCCGGTCCGGGTGTCCGTGAGCGTGATTCCGGTGACTTTGGGGTCCCCGTGGATTGCGGTCACCGCGGAGTGCCAGGCGAAGCTGATCTTGGGGTTGTCCTTGGCGCGCTGGGCCATGATGCGGGAGGCCCGGAGTTCACCCTTGCGGACCACCACCGTGACCGTCCGGGCGAAGCGGGTCAGGAACGTGGCCTCCTCCATGGCGGAGTCCCCGCCGCCGACGACGACGATGTCCTGGTCGCGGAAGAAGAAGCCGTCGCAGGTGGCGCACCAGGAGACGCCGTGGCCGCTGAGCTTCTTCTCCTCGGGCAGGCCGAGTTCCTTGTAGGCGGAGCCGGTGGCCAGGATGACGGCGGGTGCCTCGTAGGTGTCGCCGGCGCCGGTGACCACGCGCTTGAGGTGCCCGGACAGTGTCACTTCAGTGACGTCGTCGAACATCACCTGCGCGCCGAACCGCTGCGCCTGCTCCTGCAGGCCGTCCATGAGTTCCGGGCCCTGGATGCCGGATGGGAAACCCGGGAAGTTCTCCACCTCGGTGGTGTTCATCAGGGCGCCGCCGGCCGTTACCGAGCCGGCCAGAACCAGGGGCTTCAGGCCGGCTCGGGCGGCGTAGATCGCAGCGGTGTAGCCGGCGGGGCCGGAACCGATGATGATCAGCTGTTCGGTGCTTACTTCGGCGGTCATGTGGTCTCCTGGGTAGTGGTTCGTAAGCGCTGTGCCGCAACGCTGCGTAAACAAGTGCAACAAGGACGGGGCCTTCAATCAAGGGCCCGACGGCGCCGGCCGGTCTTTGTCCCGATGGAACCAAAAAGATAAATTGATGAGGATCGATATAGAGAGTATCCCCACCTATATCGATGGATGTCAATCTATGTGCATAATTGGTCTATGAACTCTCTGCAGATCGTCGAAGCTCCGGTGGACGCCTCATGCTGCGTCCCGTCGGTGAAGCCGGCGCTGAGCGCTGACGAGGCCCAGCAGCGGGCCCTGGTCTTCAAGGCCCTTGCCGACCCGAACAGGTTGCGACTGCTGTCCATCGTCAAGGCGGGCGACTCGGGTGAGTCCTGCGTCTGCGACCTCACTGAACCGCTGGACCTGGGCCAGCCCACCGTGTCCCACCACCTGAAAATCCTGGTGGAGGCCGGGCTGTTGCACCGCGAGAAGCGCGGCACGTGGGCTTATTACTCCCTGGTCCCGGGCGCGCTGGAACAGACGGCCGGACTCCTCGAGAGCCTGTGAACCCGCAGTCGGCAACGGGCCTCACGATCCGCGCCATGACGGGCGCTGACTGGCCGGACGTCCAGCGGATCTACCGCGAAGGCATTGAGACCGGTCACGCAACCTTTGAATCCGAGGCGCCGGACTGGGAATGGTTCAACACATCGCGGCTGCTTCCGCACCGGCTGGTGTGCGAAACGCCGGCACACCGAATCCTTGGCTGGGCGGCGGTCTCGGCCGTGTCCTCCCGCCCGGCCTACGCCGGGGTTGTGGAGCACTCCGTCTACGTGGCGGCGGACGCCCGCGGCATGGGCGTAGGCGGGTTGCTGCTTCAGGCGCTGGCGGATTCCACGGAGGCCGGCGGGATCTGGACGATCCAGGCCAGTGTCTTTCCCGAAAACGAAGCCAGCCTCAGGCTCCACCTCGCCAACGGTTACACCGTTGTTGGACGACGGCGGCGCATCGCCCTCATGGCCCATGGCCCCTGCGCCGGGCAGTGGCGCGACACCGTGCTGATTGAGCGGCGGTCGACCGTTGTCTGACCCCGGGCCGAGTTACTTCCCCGAGGCGTTACTCAACCGCGAACGGCGCTACTTGACCTCGTCGGTGCCGTGCGCGTCGGTCTCGGGGTGGTGTGATTCCTCGGTGTGCTTGTCGCCCCGATGGGTGCCGTTCGGCTTTCCCTTGCCCTCGGCGCCGCCGGCAGCGCTGCCATTGACCTGGCGTTCCTTGGCCTGGAGTTCATCCTTGAGCTTCTTCAGGCGGTCCGCTTCGGCCTGGTTGCGACGGCGGATTTCCAGGTTGCGCAGGAAATCGGGGTCGTCATCCGGCGCCGTGGTGTGGGTGTACGACTGCGGGGCGGGGCTGCTTCCACGTGGCCGGCCGATGATGAACCAAAGTGCCGCTCCCACTACCGGGAGGACAACCATCACCACGATCCAGGCCGTCTTGGAGATACCCCTGGTGAGGTGCTTGTCAGTCCGGATCACGTCCACGAGGCCATAGACGAATATGGCAAGAACGGCAACGGCGACCAATACACGGGGCATACCACCAGTCTAGCGTCCGGGCGCCGGGCGGCGGACGGCTAAACTTGGACTGTGGCCTTTATGAAATACTCCCTGATCCGTCTGGCACTGTTTGTGCCGCTGTTCGTGCTGTTCAGCTTCCTCCAAATCGGAATCCTGCTCGCTGCGGTCTGTGCCGGCCTCATTGCTTTCGCGATCAGCTACCTGTTCTTCCAGAAGCAGCGCGACGCCGCCACGGCCACCCTGCATGAGCGGTTCTCCGGCCGGGCCAAGCCCATCCGGACCGCCGGCGAGGTTGAAGACGCCGACGCCGAGGACACCCTGGTGGATGCCAACCCGGACATCACCGTCCGCTCAGAAATCCCCCGCACGGAAGTTCCCCGCAAGGATGCTTAGAGGCACGGAAGCTTAGAGGCGAGGACGCTTAGAGCCCGTGGCTTAGCACGAGGCCCAGCGAGAACAGCACGCTGTAGCCCAGGTTGATCATGCCCGTCTGCTTCAGGACCGGGATCAGGCTCTTGCGCTTCCGGCCGTTGATCATCAGCCATGAGGGCATCAGGCTGGCCGGGATCAGGAGCAGCACGATGAGCATCCACGGGCGCGCCGGTGCCAGGACAATCACCAGCAGGATGGCCACGGCAAGCATCAGGACGTAGCTTTCACGGGCGTGCTTGTCACCCAGCCGCACGGCCAGGGTCTTCTTGCCTGCCTGCATGTCCGTGGGGATGTCCCGGACGTTGTTTGCCATCAGGAGCGCGCACGCGATCAGCCCGGTGCCGATTGCGCCGATGATGGCAGGCAGGCTGACCTGCCCCGCCTGCGTGTAGGTGGTGCCAAGGGTGGCCACCAGGCCGAAGAACACAAACACGAACACGTCGCCCAGGCCCATGTAGCCGTAGGGGTTCTTGCCGCCGGTGTACCCCCAGGCCGCCAGGACGCAGCCGAGACCCACCAGGATCAGCCACCATGCCTGCGTGATGAGCACCAGCACCAGGCCGAACAGCATCGCCAGCCCGAACGCGGCGAACGCGGCGCGCTTCACCATCTCCGGCTTCGCAGCACCGGAGCCCACCAGGCGGAGCGGGCCCACACGGTCCTCGTCCGTACCCCGGATGCCGTCCGAGTAGTCGTTGGCGTAGTTCACGCCCACCTGCAGCAGCAGGGCCACCAGCGCGGCCAGGATGGCGTTGACGGGCTTGAACGCGTCCAGCTCGAAGGCCGCTGCGGTGCCGATCAGGACCGGTGCGATGGCAGCCGGCAGGGTGCGCGGTCGGGCGCCTTGGATCCATTGTGCGGCTGTAGCCACGGTCAGTACTCCGATTGGTTCGTTGTTCGGTTCAGCTTGGGAAGAGCTTTTCTATTTTCCCTGATGCAGGGCGTCCAGCAGAACGGTCATGCCGAGGCGGTCAGGTTTGCCGTTGGGCAGCATCATGAGGTCTCCGGCAGCCAGGACTGTTTTGGGCGCCAGGGCGCCGAGGGCACCCAGGGCATCGTGCCGCTTCGCGGTGAAGCCTTCGATGCCGGCGGGCGTGGCGTCGTCCACGGCGACGTAGGCCGCCACTGCCTGTCCCCACTCCGCTGACGGGACGCCGGCCACGAAAGCCGCCAGCACGCCGTCGAGCTTCTCCAGCTCGGCCTGCACGTGCGTGGCGGATACCTTGACGCCTCCGGTGATGATGACGTCGTCGGCGCGGCCCAGCACGGTGAGCTTCCCGGTGGCGTCGATGGAGCCGAGGTCGCTGGTGCGGTACCAGCGGACCCCGTCCTCCTCGAAGAAGGCGTCCGCAGTGAGGGCGGGGTCGCCGAGGTAGCCGGCGGCCAGGGTGGCGCCGCCCAGCAGGATCCTGCCGTCCCCGTCGACCCGTGCAAGGACGTCCTCGAGCGGGAAGCCGTCGTACACGCAGCCGCCGCAGGTTTCCGCGGAGCCATAGGTGGTGATCACCCGCGCGCCGGCGTCCCGGGCTGCGGCGAGCAGTTCAGGTGTGGCGGGGCCGCCGCCGAGCAGGATTCCGTTGAAGCGGCGGAGGGCGGCCAGCGTTTCGGCCGATGGCGAGTCCAGCAGCCGCTGCAGCTGGGTGGGTACCAGGGACGTGAACCGGATCTTGTCCGTGAGCTCCTGGGCGGCCGCGGTGAAGGCTTCCGGCGTGAAACCGCCGGAGAGGTCCATGGCCCACGGCCGCGTGCCGGCGAAAAGGGAGCGCACCAGGACCTGCACGCCGGCCACGTACTGCACGGGCAGGGCCAGCAGCCACTGGCCTTCGCCTTTGAGTGCGAAGGCGGTTGCCACGGAGGACGCCGCCAGGGCCTCCACCGTGAGGACCGTCGCCTTGGGGGCACCGGTGGAACCGGAGGTCCGGACCACCACGGCGGCGTCCTCGAAGCCCGGCGTTTCCACCGCGGAGACCACCAGATTGCCGTCGGCGTCGGCGGAAAGCTCGACGGCGGGACCCTCGCCGTGGAGGGCGTCCGCCAGCGCCTTGAGCGCGGGCTCGATGTTGGGAGGCTCGGTGTTGGGCGGCTCGGTGTTTGCAGGTTCAGTGTTCAGCGGCTGGGAGGTCACGGAGGCTGCCTTCGTCAGTTGGGCGGGCTTTAGAAGTAGTACGGGAACTGGGACCAGTCGGGGTCGCGCTTCTCGAGGAAGGCTTCCTTGCCCTCCACGGCCTCGTCCGTCATGTAAGCCAGCCGGGTCGCTTCGCCGGCGAACACCTGCTGTCCGGCCAGGCCGTCGTCGGCCAGGTTGAAGGCGAACTTGAGCATGCGGATGGCCTGCGGCGACTGCCGGGCGATGTCCGCCGCGTACTCCAGGGCGACTTCCTCAAGGCGTTCGTGGTCCACGGCTTCGTTGACTGCGCCCATCCGGACCATGTCCTCGGCCGAGTATTCGCGGGCCAGGAAGAAGATCTCGCGGGCGGCCTTCTGCCCGATCTGGCGGGCCAGCAGCGCCGAGCCGTAGCCGGCGTCGAAACTTCCCACGGTGGCGTCCGTCTGCTTGAACTTGCCGTGCTGGCGCGAGGCGATGGTGAGGTCAGAGACCACGTGCAGCGAGTGTCCCCCGCCGGCCGCCCAGCCGTTGACGACGGCGATGACCACCTTGGGCATGGTGCGCATGAGCCGCTGGACTTCCAGGATGTGCAGCCTGCCGGCACGGGCGGGGTCGATGGTCTCCTTGGTCTCGCCCTCTGCATAGCGGTACCCGTCACGCCCCCGGATCCGCTGGTCGCCTCCCGAGCAGAACGAGTGCCCGCCGTCCTTGGGCGAGGGCCCGTTGCCGGTCAGCAGCACGGTGGCCACGTTGGGGGTCATGCGGGCGTGGTCCATGGCCCGGTAGAGCTCGTCCACTGTGCCGGGGCGGAAGGCGTTGCGGACTTCCGGGCGGTTGAAGGCGATCCGGACCGTGGGCAGGTCGCGCAGCACCGCGCCGTCCGAATCCCGCTCCACCTGCCGGTGGTAGGTCATGTCCTGGAAGTCGTCGAAGCCGGCCACGGTGCGCCACCGGGAGGGGTCAAAGACGTCGGATACCTTGGCTGGAAATACGTTGCTCACAGACCGAGTCTAGTAATCGCCTCAGCTGATGCAGAACTCGTTGCCTTCGGGGTCCGCCATGGTGTGCCATTCGTGCGGCCCCTGGCTGGCCGTCCAGAGGAAGGTTGCGCCGCGTGCCTCCAGCTCTTTGCGCACCTCGTCCTTGTCCCTGCCGGCAAGGCGGACATCCCAGTGCACCCGGTTCTTGACGGTCTTTTCCTCGGGCGCGGTCTGGAACAGCAGGCGGCGCTCCGGCGCCTTGACGTCGAGCTCTTCCACCGGCCGGATTGCGGCGCCGGCCTCCCAGACCAGCTTGCCCTTGTGGGTTTTGGTCTCGGCTTCGGTGGCGTACCCCTGCTCGATCATGGACCGGATGAAGGCCTCGTCGTGAGGCTCCACGGCCCAGTCCAGGGTTTCCGCCCACCAGTCGGCGAGCTCGTGCGGGTTCTTGCAGTCGATGACGATCTGAATGTTGAGTCCCATTACCCAAAAGTACGACGGCGGCGCGTGCGGCGGTAGGGGGAGCGTTGCGACTGCTAGGGCTGGACCTGCTGCAGCTGCTCCATCAGTTCGGGCGGGATGGCGTAGATGAACACTACGGCCAACAGGTTCTTTGCGGCGTGCACAAAGTAGGAGAACATCAGGTTCTTCCCGGTCCACACGTAGACGAACACCAGCGTGGCGCCCATGGCGAGATATGGCATCAGAACGGGCAGGGTCAGCGTTTCCTGGCCCACGATGTGCAGTGCTGCGAAGAGGAAAGTGGACAGGACGCAGCATACCCAGATGTTGACGCGCCGGCTCAGCTTGCCGATCAGCAGGTGGCGGAAGATGTACTCCTCCACGAACGGGCCCACAATGACCAGCAGGGGCACGATCAGCCACGGCGGCACGTGTTGCACGAGTGCCTGCACGTTGGCCTGGTTGGCGGAGCCCTGCACGGGTCCGGTGAGGGCCACCAGGATGGCGGTCAGGATCAGCATGGCCACCACTGCCACCGGGATCATGATCAGCGTGAACCACGGCCTGGTGGCCAGCACCCGGAGGTCGCGGGCGGCGACATGGCGGGCAGCGGCCACGGCCAGGATCCCCACGCCGCCGTAGAACAGCAGGTTGACCGAGTACACGGCCACGGTGGGGTCCGGGGACAGCTGCAGCAGCAACGGCTGCAGCAGCGGTCCGGCTACGGCAAAGAGTGCCGCGACGGCCACGTAGAGCCCCACGGTGGTGTAGTCGAGCACGGAAAAACGGTAGAGCTCCGGCCGTGGCGCCGGGGAATTGCGGACAGCTGTTCCCATGTGTCCAGCCTAGCTTCCCCAACTGACTGGCAGCTGACGTCGTGAAAACGGCAAATGACGACGTTAAGTGCGAGTCAGTTGGGTGGAGCGGGGGCCCGGCGTTGCAGTGGCGTTACGGCGCCCGGTAGAATATTCGGTATGCCTAAATTTCTGTTTCGGTGCGCCAAAGTAGTCCGCCGAACCGGTTTCCTTCGCTCTGCCGGAGCCGCCGTCGTCGCCGCTTTACTCTTCCTGTCACTGGCCGCGTGCGGGGGTGCCGCCCCGGGCCAGGGACCCGGCGATGAGAAGCCCGTGGTGCTGACCACTTTCACCGTGCTGGCCGACGTCGCCCAGAACGTGGCAGGGGACAAGCTGCAGGTCGAATCCATCACCAAGGCCGGCGCCGAAATCCACGGCTACGAGCCCACGCCCGGCGACATCCGGAAGGCTTCGAAAGCGGACCTGATCCTGGACAACGGCCTGAACCTGGAAGCCTGGTTTGCCCAGTTCGTCGAGGGCCTGGATGTCCCGCACGCCGTGGTGAGCGAGGGCGTGAAGGTCATGTCCATCAGCGAGGACTCCTACCAGGGCAAGCCGAATCCGCACGCCTGGATGTCGCCGGTAAACGTGCAGATCTACGTGGACAACATGGTGAAGGCGTTCTCAGAGCTTGATCCGGAGAATGCCGCCACGTTCGAGGCGAACGGTGCGGCCTACAAGGCCAAACTGCAGGCGGTGAAGGACGAGATGGTGCAGAAGCTCGCAACCGTCCCCGCGGCGCAGCGTGCCCTGGTGACCTGCGAAGGTGCCTTCTCCTACCTGACCCGCGACGCCGGCCTCAAGGAGGTGTACATCTGGGCAGTCAACGCCGAACAGCAGGCCACGCCGCAGCAGATCGCCCGGGCCATCGAATTCGTCAAGGCCAACAAGGTCCCGGCCGTCTTCTGTGAGTCCACGGTGTCCGACGCCCCCATGCGCCAGGTGGTGGGAGCCACGGGTGCGAAATTCGGCGGCGTGCTCTACGTTGACTCGCTGTCCGAGGCGGACGGCCCCGTGCCCACGTATCTGGACCTCATCCGGCACGACTCCAAACTCATCACCGAAGCACTGGTTACTGCCACTGCGGGAGCGGCATCATGAGCCGACAACCGGCCATCCTCGTTGAAAACGTCACCGTCCACTACGGCGAAGTCCTGGCGCTGGACGCAGCATCGCTCAGCCTGGACACGGCCCGGATCTGCGGCCTGATCGGCATGAACGGCTCGGGCAAGTCCACGCTGTTCAAGGTGATCATGGGAATGATCAAGCCCGACGCCGGCCGCGTCCTCATCAATGGCCAGTCACCTGCCAAGGCGCGCAAGGAGGGGGGAATCGGCTACGTCCCGCAGAGCGAGGACGTGGACTGGCAGTTCCCGCTGTCCGTCCGCGACGTGGTGATGATGGGCCGCTACGGGCACCAGGGGTTCACCCGGCGCCCCTCCAAGGCGGACCGCGCCGCCGTCGACCTCGCCCTGGACCGGGTGGAACTGTCCGAGTTCGCGAACCGGCAGATCGGCCAGCTGTCCGGCGGCCAGAAGAAGCGCGCGTTCGTGGCCCGGGGCATCGCCCAGGGCGCCACCATGATGCTCCTGGACGAGCCGTTCGCCGGGGTGGACAAGCGCTCCGAAGCCACCATCACCCGCCTGCTGCGGGAACTTGCCTCGGACGGCTGCACCATCCTCATCTCCACGCACGACCTCCACGCCCTGCCGCAGCTGTGCGACGAAGCCGTGCTGCTGATGCGCAAGGTCCTGATGCACGGGCCGCCCGAAGTGGTCCTGCAGCCCGAGCACCTGGCCATGGCCTTCGGCCTGGACGTCCTCAACCGGGACCTTCCGGCCCGGGACGTCCCGGACCTTGATGTCGGCCCGGTGCTTGATGTTGGCCCGGAGCGCCGCCTTTCCAAGCAACAGGACTGGAGCTAAGCCATGGACCTCTTCGACATCCTGCTGGAACCTTTGAGCTACGACTTCATGGTGCGCGCCATCATCACCACCGCGCTCGCCGCCATTGTCTGCGCCGTGCTGAGCTGCTGGCTGGTGCTGATCGGCTGGTCGCTCATGGGCGACGCCGTGTCCCACGCCGTGCTGCCCGGCGTCGTGCTGGCCTACATCGTGGGCGCGCCGTTTGCCCTGGGGGCGCTGGTGTTCGCGCTGATCGCCGTCACCCTGATCGGGGTGGTCCGGAACACCAGCCGGGTGAAGGAGGACGCGGCGATCGGCATCGTGTTCACCTCGCTGTTCGCCCTGGGCCTGGTGCTCATCTCCGTCACGCCCAGCCAGACCGACCTGAACCACATCATCTTCGGCAACCTGCTCGGCGTCAGCATCCCGGACCTCATCCAGGTCCTGGTGCTGGGTGTGGTGGCGTTCGCCATCCTGATCCTCAAGCGCCGCGACCTTACGCTGTACGCCTTCGATCCCACGCACGCCCACGCCATCGGGCTGTCGCCGAAACGGCTGGGGGCGCTGCTGCTGGGGCTCCTCGCGCTGACCTCCGTGGTGGCCCTGCAGACGGTCGGGGTGGTGCTGGTGGTGGCCATGCTGATCATCCCCGGGGCCACGGCGTACCTGCTGACGGACCGGTTCTCCCGCATGCTGGTGATCGCCCCGGTGGTCTCCGCCGTGTGCTCGATCGCCGGCATCTACCTCAGCTACTACCTGGACACCGCCTCCGGTGCCATGGTGGTGCTCACCCAGGGTGCCATCTTCGCCGTCGTCTACCTGTTCAGCCCGCGCCAGGGGCTGATTGGCACCCGGCTGGCGAAGGCCCGCCGCCGGAAGGCAGTGGCACTCGCCGCCTGAGGTGTACGACGGCGGCGCGTGCCTGGGGCGGTGCGCCCCAGGCCCGCACGCGGCCGGCTAGGCCCGGACGGACTTGCGGTTGTAAAGCCACAGCGCCCACACATACCCGCCCACGCTGAACACTGCGCACCAGGCAAGCGCGGCAAGCATGGTGCCGGCCTCCACGGGTGTGCCCATCAGAAGCCCGCGGACGGCTTCGATGAACGGCGTGAACGGCTGCACGTCGGCGAACCAGCGCAACGCGTCTGGCATGGACTCCGTCGGCACGAAGCCGCTGCCCAGGAACGGCAGCAGCAGGAAAATCATGGGCTGGTTGCTTGCTGTTTCGACGCTCTTGGCGTTGATGCCCATGGCCACGGACAACCAGGTCACGGAGAATGCGATGAGCGTCAGCACGCCCAGGGCTCCGAGCCAGCCTGCCGGGGAACCTGTGGGCCGGAAGCCGATCAGCACCGCCACGGCCGCCACCAGCAGCATGGCGGCCATGGTTTGGATGAGGCTGCCCAGGACATGGCCGGTGAGAACGGCGCCCCTGGAGATTGCCATGGTGCGGAAACGGGCCACGATGCCTTCGGTCATGTCCGTGGACACCGAGATGGCGGTTCCCGTCGCACCCCCGGTGAGGGTGAGCATCAGCACGCCCGGCACAATGTACGCAAGGTAGTCATCCCTGCCGCCGCCCAGTCCCGAGCCCAGCGTCCCGCCGAGGACGTACACGAAGAGCAACAGGAATATGATCGGGGTCCCCGCGACGAACAGCGGGATCGAGGGGTAGCGGAGCACGTGTTTGAGGTTCCGGCGCAGCATGGTTGCCGCGTCACTGGCTGCATAGCTGACGGTGCTCATCGTGCGTTCTCCTTCTGGCTGGTCAGGGCGAGGAAGACGTCGTCCAGGTTGGGCGTGTGGACTGACAGGTCGGCCACATCCACGGCGGCGCGCTCCAGACGGTCCAGCACGTCCTTCAAGGACCGGACGCCGTCGTCGCCGGCGACGTCCAGGGTGAGGGCGTCGTCGTCGCGGTTGCTTGGATCGAGCACGACGGCGGCCCGCTCCAAAGCGGCCAGGTCACCGAACGTGAGGCGGATGTGCCCGCCCGGGACGAGCCGCTTCAGCTCGGCGGGGGTGCCCTGGGCCACGATCCGGCCCTGGTCCAGTACCGCGATGGTGTCGGCAAGCTGGTCTGCTTCGTCCAAGTACTGGGTGGTCAGGAAGATGGTGAGGCCGCGGGCCACGAGTCCCTGGATGATCTCCCACATGGCGCGGCGGCTCCGGGGATCCAGGCCCGTGGTCGGTTCGTCCAGGAAAATGATCTCGGGATCGCCTATGAGGGTCATGGCCAAATCCAGCCGCCGCCGCATGCCGCCCGAGTACGTGGCAAGGGGCTGCTTGGCTGCCGCAACAAGGTCGAACGTTTCCAGAAGCTCTGCCGTGCGGCGCTTGAGCTCGGCCGGCTGGAGGTGCCGGAGCCTGCCCATCAGGGCCAGGTTTTCCTCGCCCGTGAGCAGGCCGTCCACGGCCGAGAACTGCCCGGTCAGCCCGATCTTCCCGCGCACCTCGTCGGCCTGGCGCCCGACGTCGAAACCTCCCACCGCGACCTCCCCGCCGTCGGCGCGGATCAACGTGGACAGGATGTGGACGATGGTGGTTTTGCCGGCGCCGTTCGGGCCGAGGAGGGCGAACACGGTTCCCGCCGGAACGGCGAGGTCAACGCCGTTAAGGACTTCCTTGCTGCCATATGCCTTGCGCAGCCCGGCCACTGAAACGGCCGCAGGGGTGGTGCTAGCCATGGTTCCTCCTTCGCTGGGTTTCTGCCTGTCAGGTACTTACACGGTGGGTACGGGGGAGCGCCGGACGGTGATGTCGCCGTAGGCACTGCGGGCCCGGATCTCCACCTTCGCGTCCGTATCGCCCGGCCCGGCGGCGGCGTCGAGTCCGTTGCGGACGCGCCCGTATTTGGTGCTGAGGTCCAGCCACGCCGCGCTGCCTTCGCGGACTCCGATGGCCAGTGAGCCCGCGGCGGACTGGAGGGTGAGGGTCCCGCGAGCCACCTCGCCGACGCTGATATCTCCGTTGGAGGCCTTGATGGTTGTGGCTGCACCCGCCCGTTCAATGGCTACGTCTCCGTTGGCGGCACTCACGCGGAGCTCACCGGCCGCGTCAACGATGTGCGTACTGCCGTTGCCGTTCTTGACGCTGGCCGTTCCGTCGATTTCCCGGATGCGGACCTTGCCTGATCCGGTCTTGATTTCGGCCCGGCCAGCGACGCGTTCCACTGTCACGTCGCCCATGCCGGTGTGGACGCGCAGATCCGTGCAGTGGTCCATCCGGACGTGGCCCATGTCGGTAGAGAGCTCGGCGGAGCTGAATTCGCCCTCGCAATGGAGGTCACCCATGCCGGACTTCAGCTCGAGGCTGCAGCCGATGGGGACTTCAACAGTGATGTCCACTGCGCCGCCGTCACTGAACCAGGCGTACCGGCGCAGGGGCCGCAACCGGACCTGGAGGCGACCCTCCGAATACTCCACTGTGGTCTGCTCGGCCACTTTGACGTCCAGGGCGCGGGTAGCACTGCGCGGCTGGACGTTGACCACGGTGTCCGCGCGGTTGCCGGCGACGATCCAGATATCTGCCCGGATGGAAACATCAACCACGACGGCGATTGGCTGCGGTGTCTCGAACGTCTTCATTAGCGTGCCCATCCTGTGAAGTTCTGCCCGCCGGGATCCCGGCGAACGGTGCGTTGTGTTGATTGGCCGGCGAGAGCGTCCGCGACAGCCCGGATCAACCAGGAGTTCACGGACAGGCCTTCGAGGCCGGCTGCCTCTTCCACCTGCTGCTTGAGGTGATCCGGAAGACGGAGTGTCGTGCGGGAGGTGCTGGCGCCGTCGAAATCTTCCGTGGGTTGCCGGCCTTGCTGGCTTGGCCGCTCAACCACCGTCTCGAAGTCGTTGGCGGCGGGCGGGTTGGTCACCACGAACTCGGGATCGCGGCCCCGCAGCCGGACCTCCACCGAGGCCGGGGCCAGCTCGAGGGTGATCTCGCTGGCAGCGTCGGAGAGTGCTTCCAGCAGGACAAGCCTGACCGTTGATTCCAGGGTGGCCGTGAGGCGCTCGCTGAGTGCGCGGGCGTCCGGGCCGCCGGCTTCCGCGGCAACGTCCAGCTGGGACTGGACGGCGGCGACGTACTGAGTCAATTGCATGACACCATCATGGCGTCACCATGGTGTCACGTCAATACCCTTTTGGCGATTCATGGTGTCATTGTGGTGTCACTGCTTGACTGTCATGCCTCCGCCCGGCAGTCTGGACCGATGAAGTCCTAAGCGCAGCCCTTCGATCCGGCTGCATTCCCGCACACAATTCCCGGCACTAATATCGGCGACAGCCATACACTGCGGACCCGCTAGGACATTCCCTTGACTGAACATCTTTCCCTGACCGGCGTCACCCATGGCTATGGTGACCGCCGGCTCTTCACCGCCGTGGACCTCACGATTGGCGCCGGTGAGCACGTGGCCGTCGTCGGCGAAAACGGAGCCGGCAAATCAACGCTGCTTCGGATCCTGGCCGGGCTCGAGCCGCCGAACGAGGGCACCGCCCAAAGCCACGGCCGCATCGGCTACCTTGCCCAGACCACCGGCCTGCCGGCATCGTTCACAGTAGGAGACGCCATCGACGAGGCACTGGCGTCACTCCGCGCCGTCGAGGCCGAGCTGGACAGCCTGGAATCCGGCCTGGCCGATGCGGACGAGGAACAGCTGGAGCGCTACGGCAACCTGCAGACCGAATACCAGCTCCGCGAAGGCTACGCCGCGGAATCGCGCGTGGAAGCGGCACTGGACCGCCTGGGCCTGGGCGGACTGGACCGGCAGCGGACGCTGGGTTCGCTCTCCGGCGGGGAGCAGCACCGGGTGGCGCTGGCCTGTGTGCTTGCTGATCCCGCGGACATCCTCCTGCTGGACGAGCCCACCAACCATTTGGACACGAGCGGTACGGCCTGGCTCGAGGCGCGGCTGGCCGCCCACCGGGGTACCGTCGTCGTGGTTTCCCATGACCGGGCGCTGCTGCGCAAGGTGGCCGTTTCCGTCATCGAAGTGGACGCCGAACGGTGCGCCGTCAACCGCTACGGGAATGGTTACGAAGGGTACCTGCGGGAGAAGGCAGCCGAGCGTGAACGCTGGGTGCAGCAGCACCGGGGCTGGCTCGATGCGATGGCTGCCGAGCGCCTCCAGGCGGACACCGTGGCCGGGAAAATGGGCTACGCCCGCCGGCGCGACGGCGACAAGATGGGCTTCGACTTCAAGGCCGGCACCTGGCAGCAGGCGGCGAGCAGCAAGGTCCGCAACGCCCAGGAGCGGCTCCGCCGGCTCGAGGCCAACCCGGTGGACCGCCCGCCCGTACCCCTGAAGCTGGCGGTGGACCTGCAGGACGGATCCGGCGCGAACGCCGGTCCCGCTGTGGAAGTCCCCGGTGCCACCGACGGCCCCGGCGCGACCGAAGGCTCCGGTGCAAGCGAAACCCCCGCCCTGGAAGCCCTCGGCGTGGAAGTTCACGGCCGGCTTGAACGAACTGATTTCCGGGTGGAGGCCGGCCGGAAGATCCTGATCACGGGCCCCAACGGCGCCGGCAAATCCACGCTGCTGTCCGTCCTCGCCGGAACACTGGAACCGGACGCGGGCACGGTGGTGCGGCACGGCCGGATCGGCTATCTGCAACAGGAACTGGAGCCGCCGCGCCGCCCGGGGCAGCGCCTTCTTCCGGCATTCGTGTCAGGCCTGGGCGGGAACATCGACGAACATGCGGAGGCCTTGCTGCGGCTGGGCCTCTTCCGGACCACCGAATTCCACGTGCCCGTGGGCAGCCTTTCCGCGGGGCAGCAGCGCAGGCTTGCCCTGGCCCGGCTGCTGCTGGGCGGCTTCGGAACCATGCTGGTGGACGAACCCACCAACCACCTGGCCCCGGTGCTGGTGGAGCAGCTGGAAGCGGCCCTTTCGGAATTCGGCGGAACGCTGATCATGGTGAGCCACGACCGTGCCCTGGGGGAGTGGTTCAACAAATGCGCCGCACGGGAGGGCGCCGGCGGGAGCTGGCTGCGGTACTCCATGCTGGACGGCGCGCTGGTGTAGCTTCCCGTCCAGCGGCGGGGCGCGGCAGCAGCCCGGAAAACGGTGAGGTTTGCGTTAAAGGATCGTTACTCCGCACGCGCCGGGCCGAAACAACTGCGGAGCAGGATGGAAGGGAGTCAGTGATTCCCACGCTCAAGTAGCACCCGCGCGCTCAGCCGCCGGGCCTACCCAGCCGGCCGAAAGGATCCCTCCCGTGATCACCAAGAACCTTTTCCTGCAGGGCGTTTTCCCCTTTGAAGGAGCGGGCCTCGACAAGCCCGCTCCCATCCACCGGGAGCTTGCCCACTTTGTTCCGGACGGAATCATCAACCAGACCCTCTACTTCCGGGGCGGGAACTCCAGTTCCGAGCTGATCACCGTGGTCCTGATGCGGGACGGCGTGCCCATGCGGTATTTCCCCATCGGCGCCAAGAGCGACGTCCATGTGCCGCTCCGCGTGGTGGAGGACATTGAGGGCGGCTCGGTGATTGAGGTGTTCCTGCTGGCGGCCGAGGGCGTGGCGGGCTTCGTCGTGATCGACCTGGGCATGGTGGAACACTGATGACCGCCGTCACCGACAAGACGCAGCCCCAGTCCCAGCACAAAGGACAGCACAGGATGCCCGGGCCCGTTCCCGCGGTGAAAGGCAAGCGGCCGCCGGGAACACCGGACGCCCGCCGCCGGCTGGTAGTGATCGGCAACGGCATGGCCGGTGCCAGGGCGGTGGAGGAGATCCTGGCGCGCGGCGGGGCCGAGCAGTTCACCATCACCATGTTCGGCGACGAGCCCTACGGCAACTACAACCGGATCATGCTCAGCCACGTCCTCTCCGGCGAGGAAAGCGATGCGGACATCTTCCTGAACTCCCTGCACTGGTACCAGGACAACAACATCACGCTGCACGCCGGAGTCCGGGTGGAACGGATCGACCGGTTCACCAAGTACGTCTTCGCCAACAACGGCCACGTGGTTCCCTATGACGTGCTGATCATTGCCACCGGCAGCCAGTCGTTCATGCCGCCGATGGACGGCCTCTACACCCCCAGCGGGTCCATCAAGCCCGGCGTCTTCACCTTCCGCACCATCGATGACACCCGCAACATGGTGAAGCACGCGCAGGTGGAAGACCATCCCTCGGACAGGCGCCGCAGGGCCGTCGTCATCGGCGGCGGACTGTTGGGGCTCGAAGCCGCGCGCGGGCTCCAGAGCCACGGCATCGACGTCGACGTCGTGCACTCCGGCGGGCACCTCATGAACGCCCAGATGGGGCCCGACGGCGGAGCGATCCTCCGCCGGAGCGTCGAGGCCCTGGGCATCCGGGTGCACACCGGGAGCCGCACCACAGCGGTCCTGGGCACGGACAAGGTCACCGGCGTCCGGCTGCGGGACCGGCCGGACATCGACTGCGACATGGTGGTGGTGGCCGCCGGCATCCGCCCCAACGTGGATATCGCCGTCCTGAGCGGACTGCATGTGGAACGCGCCATTGTGGTGGATGACCAGCTGCGCGTGGTGGACGAGGACGACATCTACGCCGTGGGCGAATGCGTCCAGCACCGAGGGGAGGTCTACGGGCTGGTGGCGCCGCTGTGGGAGCAGGCCGTGGTGCTCGCCAACCACGTCACGGGCGCGGACTCCGCCGCGGCCTACCTCGGCTCCCGGATCGCCACCAAACTCAAGGTTGCCGGCGTCGAAGTCGCCTCCATGGGCCTGCAGGGCCCCGAACGGGAGACGGACGAGCACATCGTGTTCTCCGAGCCCAGCCGCGGGGTGTTCAAGTCCATCGTCATCCGGGACAACAAGATGGTGGGCGCCACCCTCCTCGGTGACAGCCGCAAGGTGGCCTACCTGACCCAGGCCTTCGACAAGGGGCTGCCGCTGCCGGAGGAGCGGATCTCGCTGATGTTCGATCTGGGCGGCCCCGCGGAGGAACAGGGCGTGGCCGAGCTCGGCGACGACGCGCAGGTCTGCAACTGCAACGGCGTCAGCAAGAAATCCCTGGTGGATGTGGTCAAAGGCGGGTGCAACACCGTGGCCGGAGCCATGGACGCCACCAGGGCCGGCAAGGGCTGCGGTTCCTGCAAGCTGCTGGTGAAGCAGGTGGTGGAATGGGCAGCTGACGGCGCGGTGGAGGAGGACCCCGCCGCCAGCTACTACGTCCCGGGCATCCCGTTGGACAAGCCCTCGCTGATGGCGGCCATCCGCAAGCAGGGGCTCCGCTCTGTGTCTTCTGTGTTCGCTGCGCTGGCGCCGGGCAGCGCGGAGGATGCGAAATCCAAGATGGGCCTGGCGTCGCTGATGAAGATGATGCTCGGGGACCAGTACATCGACGAGCGGGACGCGCGGTTCATCAACGACCGCGTCCACGCCAACATCCAGCGTGACGGCACGTTCTCCGTGGTGCCGCAGATGAAGGGCGGCGTGACCTCCGTGCAGCAGCTGCGCCGGATTGCCGACGTCGCCGAAAAGCACAACATTCCGCTGATCAAGCTGACCGGCGGGCAGCGCATCGACCTGCTGGGAGTGCCCAAGGAGGACCTGCCGCAGGTCTGGGCGGACCTGGACATGCCGTCCGGCTACGCCTACGGGAAGAGCTTCCGCACGGTCAAGACATGCGTGGGCAAGGACTTCTGCCGCTACGGAACCGGCGATTCCACCAGGCTCGGCATCGACATCGAGTCACGGTTCCAGGGAATCGAGGCGCCGGCCAAACTTAAGCTGGCGGTGTCCGGCTGCCCCCGGAACTGCGCCGAGTCGCTCGTCAAGGACGTCGGTGTGGTTGCCGTGGAAGGCGGCCGCTGGGAAATCTATGTCGGGGGAGCAGCCGGCGCCCACATCCGCAAGGGCGACTTGCTGGCCACCGTTGACGACCCTGAGGAGGTCAAGGTGCTGACCGGCCGGTTCATGCAGTACTACCGGGAGAAGGCCAACTGGCTGGAGCGCACCTACGCGTTCGTGCCGCGGGTGGGCATCGACCACATCCGGGCAGTGGTGGTGGACGATGCCGAGGGCCTTGCAGCCGGGCTGGACGCCGCCATGCAGGCTTCCGTGGACAGCTACGTGGATCCCTGGACCGAACGCGACGATCCGCTCACGCCCGGACAGTTCCGCACCTCGCTGCCGCTCACGGTGCTGCCACAGGTCCCGGTCCGATGAGCGCGGGATTCAACCTCGGCCCCGTCGAGCAGGTGCCGTTCGGGGAGGGCCGGGCGTTCGGCGTCGACGGCGAACAGGTGGCGGTGTTCCGGCTCCGCGACGGCAGCCTGCGGGCGCTGTCCGCTGTCTGCCCGCACAAGGGCGGTCCGATCGCGGACGGCACCATCGACCAGAGTGTGGTGATCTGCCCGCTGCACCAGAATGCCTTTGAGCTGGACACCGGCTGCTCCACCACCGGCGCCGAACCTCTGACCAGCTATGACGTCCAAATCGACAACCACCAGAATATTATTCTGCGAACATCCTCCAGGTAGGGGAATTAGTTCGGCATAACTCCTTCCAGCTGTTGTCTGCGTCACTGATGGTTCTGCGGGCCTTGTAAACTGGGGAGGCCGCGCGAACTTCGACGCCTTGTGAGTTTTGTCCGGATAATTGCCCCAAACGGGGGATAAACCCGAATTATCTGTACGAAAACTCCGCGTTCCTGAGCCGGCCATCCCCCGACCCACAAGGAACAGTTGTGCCACAAAGTACCCCCACAGAACTCGAGAGCCCGACGGTGCAATCCACCGTCGTCGACTCCACCCTCAGCGCCGAGGGCTATAAGAAGTCCCTGAGCGGCCGCCAGGTCACCATGATCGCCATGGGCGGCGCCATCGGTGTCGGCCTCTTCATGGGCGCCGGCGGACGGCTGGCCTCCACCGGCCCCGCGCTGATCTTCTCCTACGCCATCGCGGGTGTCATCGCGTACCTGCTGATGCGTGCCCTCGGCGAGCTCATCATGTACCGCCAGACATCGGGTTCCTTCGTCAGCTATGCCGGCGAAATGTTCGGCAAAAAGGGCGCGTACCTGTCCGGCTGGATGTATTTCATCAACTGGGCCATGACCGGCATCGCCGAGCTCATCGCGATCGGATTGTATTTCCAGTTCTTCTTCCCCAACGTGCCCGTTGAACTGTCCGCCATCGCAGCGCTGCTGCTGCTGGTAGGCGTCAACCTCCTGAGTGTCAAGGCGTTCGGCGAATTCGAATTCTGGGCCTCCTGCCTCAAGGTCGGCGCCATCCTCATCTTCCTGGCCGTGGGCACCTTCATGGTGGTCACCAACGCCCAGGTGGGCGACGGCCACGCATCGGTCAACAACCTCTTCGCGGCCGAAGGCGGAATGTTCCCCAAGGGTGCGCTCGTTATGATCCTGGTCCTGAACGCGGTGATCTTCGCCTACAACGGCATTGAACTCGTCGGCATCACGGCCGGCGAAATGCAGGACCCTGCCAAGGAAGTCCCCAAGGCGATCCGCGCCGTCGTGTTCCGCATCGTCGTCTTCTACGTCGGTTCCGTGACCCTCCTGGCCATGCTGCTGCCGTCTGACCAGTACGTGGCCGGCACCTCGCCGTTCGTCACCGTGTTCGGCCAGATGGGCCTCGGCTGGATGGGCGACGTCATGAACATGATCGTCATCACCGCCGCCCTGTCCTCCTGCAACTCGGGCCTGTACTCGATCGGCCGGATCTTCCGCACCATGGCCAACAACGGCCACGCCCCGGAGTGGCTGACCCGGATGTCCAAGAGCCACGTGCCGTACGCCGCCATCCTGGCCATCGGTGCGGTGTACCTCGTGGGCATTCTGCTCAACATCTGGCTGGGCGGCTCGCACGCCTTCGACCTGGCGCTCAACTCGGCGTCGATCGGCGTGATCTTCACCTGGGGTGCCATCTTCGCCAGCCAGATCGCGCTGCGCAAGAAGAAGGGCAAGGTCTCCTCGCTGCCCGCGCCGGGCGGAACCTGGAGCAGCTGGGCCGGCCTGGTTGCCCTGCTGGCCATCACGGTGCTGATCGGTTTCGACACCATGACCAGCAAGACCGGCGAGGTCTTCCACCTCGGCCTCTGGACCCTGGCCACCATCCCGTTCTTCGCCCTGGTGCTGTGGCTCGGCTGGCAGAAGGTCAGGAACAACGAACCGAAGAGCGAGCTCTTCAGCTAACGCTTGTCACCAAGGCAGTACGACGACGGCGGCGGTCACCTTCCACGGTGGCCGCCGCCGTCGTCGTTCCCGGGTGTGAGCGCCCGGGGGTCAGTCCTTCAGGTCCTAGTCCTCAGGTGCCGGGCGAAGTGGTCTTCGATCCGCTGCCAGGCTTCCACCGCAGCTTCCGGGTCCGGCTTGACGCCCATGACCCGGAACAGCGGCCGCAGCAGACGGGGGCCTTCCTCGGCGTCGTTCATGAACGCGTGTCCGGCGCCGTCGAATTCCTTGATGTCGTGCTCGATGCCCAGCTTGTCCAGCGCGGTTTCCAATTTCGCCGCTGCGCCGGGCAGGGAGCGGTCCGCCTTGCCGAAATTGCCCACCACGGGGCAGGCGCCGAGCAGCGCTTCTTCCGGGTTCCTGGGCAGCCTGCCGTAATTGACGGCCGCGGCGTCGAAACCGTCCTTGGCGATCAGCAGTGCGAAGCCGCCGCCCATGCAGAAGCCGATGACCCCGATCTTGCCGTTGGTGCGTCCCGACTCTTCCAGCCAGTCCCGCGCTGCGGCCAGGTCCGCGAAGGCTTTGCCCGAGCCGGACAGGAGCGAGCGCATGGTGGAGACCAGGCAGCGCCGCGCTCCGCCGTCGCTGAAGAGGTCCACCGCCAGGGTTAGGTACCCGGCGGCTGCCAGCCGGTCCGCTTGGCGTCGTGCAATATCGTTGAGGCCGAACGCTTCATGGATCATCACGACGGCGGGAAACGGGCCCGTTCCTGCGGGTTCCGCCAGGTATCCGCGGAGGTTGCGGGAGCCCCCTGGAGTGCCGGGCCCGCTGAGGTCGATAATCGTCATGGGGGCGGACCTTCCGTTGGCGGTTGCTATCCACCCGAGAATCTCACAAAAACGGCGGGCATCCCCCAAAGGAATGCCCGCCGCGTTGCCCGCGGCAGCGGCCGAAGCCACCGCCTGGGATGCTCTAGTCTCTTTTGAACTCGTCCTTCACGTTTTCGCCAACTTTCTTGGCGTCAGCAACAACTTGGTCCTTCTGACCCTCTGCGCGCAGACGGTCATTGTCCGTGGCGTTGCCGGCCGCTTCCTTGGCCTTGCCGCCGAGGTGCTCTGCTTCGTTCTGAATTTTGTCGCCGATACCCATGGTGTATTCCACCTCTCGTTGCCGGTTAAAAAACTAAGCGGTTTCACCATAACACAAAGCATGCTTACTAATTCAAGAAGTGAATCCACCAGGTGGGACGGTCCGGTCGGCGTCGCCCGTGACGGTTGTCGGCGATGCCGGATAGGCTCGAAGGCATGGACCACAAGACCACCCTCACGCGTCACGTCAATGCCCGCCCGGACAAAGTGTGGGCCGTGATCTCGGACATCCCGGGCTCCGCTGCCACCCTCTCAGGAGTCGACTCTGTCCAGATGCTCAGCGAGGGAGGGTACGGCGAAGGCACACGGTGGAAGGAAACCCGCACCATGATGGGCCGGGCCGAGACTGTGGAAATGTGGGTTTCCCAGGCCGAACCGCCGTCGTCCGCCAGGGCCGGCACCACTACCGTCAAGGCGCTCCAGGGCGGCGCGGATTACACCACGCGGTTTATTCTTGCCGAGCGCGACGGCGGGACGGACCTTACGCTGACGTTTGGCGCCCAGGTGGTCAAACCCACCGTCCTGAGCAAGGTCATGATGGCCCTCTTCGGCAAGATCGGCATGAGCATTACCCGGAAGGCGCTCGCCAAGGACCTTGCCGACATTGCGGCCAAGGCCGAGTCCCTCTGATGGCGGGCAGGCTGGCCGCAGGAAAAGCGCCCAGGGTGACAGCGCCCCGGCTTTCAGCGGTGAGGCTCGAGGAGCTCAGGGATGAACCCGCCCCGGACTTCCAGCGGGGTGAGCGGTATGACGGCCTCAGGTTCAGCCGAGCCGACGCTGACGGCCTTGAACTGAGCGGCACGGACTTCGCCGAGTGTGAATTCGAAGGGGCCTCATTCAACGAGACGCAGCTGCGCGGTGCGACGTTCCGGGACTGCATCCTTGCCGACGTCTACGCCCCGGTGTTTACCGCCGCGCGGGCCACGCTGCGTGATGTAGAGATCGGCAATCCCCGGTGGGGTTCCGCGGAGCTGTACGAGAGTGGCTGGACCTCGGTACGGATCGACGGCGGAAAACTGGACTACGTCAACCTCCGCGGCTCCAGGCTGACCGACGTGCAGATCAGCGACTGCATCATCAACGAGCTGGACCTGGGCTCCGTGACGGGTACCAGGGTGGCGCTGAAGAACTGCACTATCGGCACCCTCGACCTTGCCGGCGCGAAGCTCAAGGACTTCGACCTGCGCGGCACCGACTTCCGGACCATCAATGGACTCGAGAGCCTGGCCGGCGTGGTGATCGACGACTACCAGCTGAGCCTGCTGGCCCCGCTCCTGGCAGCGCATCTCGGCGTCACCGTTCTCTAGCCTCCGGAGGGGCGGGGGCGGGTTACTGCGTAACCCGGTTGACCCCTTGCGGCCGCAGTGTAATCTTTATAGAACGAACGGTCGGTAAATTGAGCCCCGAGCTCTGGCCGCCGCAGATGACATTGCCGTTAATCGCGTGAAGGGTGTTTCCATGGCCTCAGCAGTAGCAGGACCGCAGGCATTTCTGGTGGGCGGTGCCCGGACACCGGTGGGCCGCTATGGAGGAGCGCTTTCCGCTGTGCGCCCGGACGACCTTGCCGCCCTCGTGGTCCGCGAAGCGGTCACCCGCGCAGGCCTTGACCCCGATTCGATCGACGAGGTAATCCTCGGCAACGCCAACGGCGCCGGAGAGGAAAACCGCAACGTGGCCCGCATGGCCACCCTGCTCGCGGGCCTGCCCCTCCACATCCCCGGCATCACCGTTAACCGGTTGTGCGCCTCCGGCCTGAGCGCCATCATCATGGCCAGCCAGATGATCAAGTCCGGCGCTGCGGACATCGTGATCGCCGGCGGCGTGGAGTCGATGAGCCGGGCGCCCTGGGTGCAGGAAAAGCCGCAGACGGCCTTCGCCAAGCCCGGCGCCATCTTCGACACCTCCATCGGCTGGCGCTTCGCCAACCCGCTGTTCCAGAAGGGCGAGCTGTCCCGCGACGGCAAAATGACCTACTCCATGCCTGAAACGGCCGAGGAAGTGGGCCGCGTTGACGGCATCTCCCGCGAAGACGCCGACGCCTTCGCCGTCCGCTCGCACGAACGCTCGCTCGCGGCCATCGCCGCCGGCCGGTTCAAGGACGAAATCGTCCCCGTGACGGTCAAGACCCGCAAGGGCGAAACGGTGGTGGACACCGATGAAGGCCCCCGTGCCGGCACCACCATGGACGTCCTCGCCGGGCTCCGCCCCGTGGTCAAGGGCGGCTCGATCGTCACCGCAGGCAACTCCTCCACGCTGAACGACGGCGCCTCCGCCATCATCGTCGCGTCCGAAGCGGCCATCCAGAAGCTCGGCCTCACCCCGCGGGCCCGCATCGTGGACGGCGCCTCCGCCGGCTGCGAACCAGAGATCATGGGCATCGGCCCCGTCCCCGCCACCCAGAAGGTGCTGGGCCGGAGCGGCTACAGCGTGGGCGACCTCGGCGCCGTCGAACTCAACGAAGCCTTTGCCACCCAGTCGCTGGCCAGCATGCGCCGGCTCGGTCTGGACCCGGAGATCGTGAACCGCGACGGCGGCGCCATCAGTCTGGGGCATCCGCTCGGTTCCAGCGGCTCACGGATCGCCATCACCCTGCTGGGCCGGATGGAACGCGAGGACGCCAAGATGGGCCTCGCCACCATGTGCATCGGCGTCGGCCAGGGCACCGCGATGCTGCTGGAGCGCGTGTAATGGCGGCCCCGGAAAGCGCGAACGGACACTTGAGCACCACTGACTTCAAAACCCTCCTCGTCGAGGAGCGTGACGACCGCGTGGTGGTGCTCCTCAACCGCCCCGAAGTCCGGAACGCCATCGACCAGCAGATGGTGGACGAACTCCACGCCGTCTGCGCCGCGCTTGAGCAGAACCCCAAGGTGCTCATCATCGCCGGCACAGACGGTGTGTTCGCCTCGGGTGCGGACATCGCCCAGCTGCGTGAACGGCGCCGGGACGACGCCCTCCAAGGCATCAACTCCACGATCTTCGTCCGGATCGCCAAGCTGCCCATGCCCGTCATTGCGGCCCTGGACGGCTACTGCCTGGGCGGCGGCGCGGAGCTCGCCTACGCCGCGGACTTCCGGATCGGCACGCCCGGCGTGCGCATCGGCAATCCGGAGACCGGCCTGGGCATCCTCGCCGCGGCCGGCGCAAGCTGGCGGCTGAAGGAACTGGTGGGCGAACCCGTTGCCAAGCAGATCCTGCTGGCCGGCCTGGTGCTGCGTGCTGAGCAGGCCCTCGCCGTCAACCTCATCACCGAGATCCACGAGGCACCGGTGCTGATGGACGGCGCCCACAGCCTCGCCGACCGTATTGCGCGACAGGATCCTCTGGCCGTGCGGATCACCAAATCCGTGTTCCACGCACCGGCCGAGGCGCACCCGCTGATCGACCAGCTGGCACAGGGGATCCTTTTCGAATCCCAGGCGAAGTTCGACCGGATGCAGGCTTTCCTGGATAAGAAAACAGATAAGAAAACAGCCAAGAATTCAGACCAATCAGACGGGACGAAGTAACCATGGGCAATTCCGTACTTCCGGCGGGCCTTCCCGCAACTGTGGGCGTCCTCGGCGGCGGCCGGATGGGGGCGGGCATCGCCCACGCCTTCCTGATCAACGGTGCCAACGTCCTGGTGGTGGAACGGGACGAAGCCTCGGCCGAAGCAGCCCGGGAACGTGTGGAGTCCGCCGCGGCCAAGAGCATCGAGCGCGGCGCCACCGACGGCAACCTGGACGAGATGGTCTCCAGGCTCTCCGTCACTGTTGACTACGACGACTTCAAGGACCGCCAGCTGGTGGTGGAAGCCGTTCCGGAGGACTGGGACCTGAAAGTGGCATCCCTGCGCGGAATCGAGGAGCGCCTCGCCGCAGACGCCTACCTCGCCTCCAACACGTCCTCGCTGTCCGTCAACGGACTGGCCCAAGAGCTTAAGCGTCCGGGGAACTTCCTGGGCCTGCATTTCTTCAACCCGGTTCCGGCGTCCACGCTGATCGAAGTGGTGCTTGGCGAGCGGACGTCACCGGAGCTGGCTACCGCAGCGAAAAGGTGGGTTGAGGCGCTCGGCAAGACCGCCGTCGTCGTCAATGATGCTCCCGGTTTTGCCTCTTCACGCCTGGGCGTGGCCATTGCCCTGGAAGCGATGCGCATGGTGGAGGAAGGCGTTGCGTCCGCCGAAGACATCGACAACGCCATGGTGCTGGGCTACAAGCACCCCACCGGACCGCTGCGGACCACGGATATCGTGGGCCTGGACGTCCGGCTGGGCATCGCGGAATACCTGCAGTCGACCCTGGGGGAGCGCTTTGCGCCGCCGCAGATCCTGCGCGACAAAGTGGCCCGCGGCGAACTGGGACGGAAGACCGGCAAGGGCTTCTTCGACTGGCCGGCCTAGCGCCCGACGGCGGCGTTCCCGCCTGGCGTGGGCGGCTGAGCGCCCGGCTGCCTAGTGCCCGGCCTAGTGCCCGGCCCGCGCGTCGAGCGCGGACTTCAGGCCGTCCAAGGCGGGGTCCCGCAGTGACATGAATGCCGGCTTCATGAACGGTTCGATGATCCTCAGGGCACCTTTGAGCTGGAACTCCGCTGTGTACTTCACCGTGCAGCCGGTCCCGTCGGACGAGACGTCGATGGAGTCCTCGGAAATCACCGTTTTGTTTTCGCCCCGCAGCTTGATGTGGTTCCGGGTCAGCTCCACCACCTCGTAGATGAGCGTTTGCCGCTTGCCCCGGAATTCGGCTTCGGCGTGGTACCGGTGGCCCACGGCGACGGGACCCTCGGAGAGCTTCTTGACCACGGGGGTCCCGGGATCCCATTCGGCGGTGTTCTCGAACGCTGACAGGTAGGTGAAGGCTTCCTCTGCCCGGAGGGGAGAGCTGACGGTTCCCGCTACTGTGATCATGCCGACAGCCTAGCCGCTGCGCCCTAGGATGGTGCGGTGACTTCCATTGAACCCATCACGCTGACCGGTCAACACGTCGTCCTCGAGCCGTTGAGCCACGCGCATCACGACGGCCTGGTGGAGGCTGCCCGGGACGGTGAGCTCTGGAAGCTCTGGTACACGAGCGTGCCCACCCCGGAGGGCATGGCTGCAGAGATCGACCGCCGGCTCGGACTCCAGGAGCTGGGCGCCATGCTCCCGTTCACCGCGCGCCTGATCGACCCGGCCACCGGCGGTCCCGGCCGCGTGATCGGGATGACCACGTACATGAATATCGACGCCGCCACTCCCCGCGTGGAGATCGGCTCCACCTGGAACGCGGCTTCTTCGCACGGCACAGGGACCAACCCGGACTCCAAGCTGCTGCTCCTGCGGCACGCCTTTGAAACGCTGGGGTGCCCGGCGGTCGAGTTCCGGACACACTGGCTCAACCACCAGTCCCGCGAAGCGATTGCGCGGCTCGGAGCCAAGCAGGACGGCGTGCTGCGCAGCCACTCCAGGACAGCCGACGGCCAGCTCCGGGACACCGTGGTGTTCTCGATCCTGGAGCACGAGTGGCCCATGGTCCGGGCCAGCCTGGAGTTCAGGCTGGCCAAGCAGCGCTAGGGCGTGGCGGGCGTCGCGTAGGCGTTCGCCGCGTCCAAGGCTTTGTAGTAGCCCAGGTACCCGGCTGCATTGGGGTGGAAGGCCTCGGTTGTGCCCGCT
Source organism: Arthrobacter sp. Leaf337 (assembly GCF_001423745.1). GTDB lineage: Bacteria > Actinomycetota > Actinomycetes > Actinomycetales > Micrococcaceae > Arthrobacter. Next base: position 140,372 of record NZ_LMPC01000027.1, on the reverse strand, counting down.
TCCGGGCCGTTGATCCACGGAACAGGGGAGTTTGAGGCGTGGGGGGCGAATTCATCTGTTACGTCGACAAATTCTGCTTCAGACGTGTCTGCCGCCCTGGCTATGGCTCCGTTGAGCTCAGTGATTGCAGTATTGACGGTCGTCATAAAAACAACTTCCTGCGGCGTCGTGCCCTTACTGGGGTCGAACAGATACGGATAGCCCGTGAGGACTATTTTCGCTTCGGGGGCTTGAGCACGCACGGCCTCCACCATGTCAACCACGCGGCCTTCGACCTGGCCGATCATGGCGACGGCCGATCCAAAGGCCTCAGCACATTGAATGGATGCTGGGTCAGGCACGCAGGTGAAGAGGACGGCCGTTGAATTGATGTCGTTTCCACCGGCAGTGATGGTCACGAGAGTGATGCCGGTGTTCAGTCTCTTCAACTGTTTCGTAGTGACATCCGCTATGGTCGCGCCGCTACAGGCCGCATTGGCGGCCAGAAGGACGGACTTGCTCTCGTCTGCTTCGGCTGGGTAACCGTTCTCGCTGCGGTAGCAATCCAGATCCTGATACGAGCCCCCTCCCACCCCGGCGGCGTATGAATCGCCCAATGCAACGTAGGCAGTCGGGCGGGCGGCTTCAGCCGGCACCGCCAGCCCCAGAGCCAGCGCCAGTGTTGCCAAACCGGCCGCGAATGCCGCGCGCCGCCGTCGTAATTTCCGGTCACTCATCAGTTTCCCCTTTGTTCTGAACTGTGCACCGGGGCTGCGGAGCCACGGGCCGCGGCCAGGCCGCAAGTACGCCCAACGCTACGCTGACGCCTGCCCGCCGGACACGGGCCGGAGTACCCGTTTATTGCCGGACGCCACTCTAATCTTCAGCCGTTACGCGTGCCGGATGTCGGGGGTCTGTGGTTAGCTGTCTGGATGGAACAGCCTGGACAGCCCGTGCACTGGGACGGAGCCGTGAATGCCTGGCGCATTTCGGGCAGCGTCTTCCGCATGGGGCGCCGGGAATGGGTCACCGAGTCGGGCTGGAAACAGGCGTACGACGACGGTGTCCGCACCGTGATCGACCTCCGGAACCCGTCGGAACAAGGGCTGAGGGACACCGACCCCGAGGTGAGCGCGGAGGTGCTGGCGTCGTTCGACGTGGTGCACGCCCCCACCGAGGACCCGCACCACCCGGAGTTCAAAGAACTATGTTTCCCCTACTTGAACGATCCGGCGTGCTACGCGGCCAACGCCCGGCTGTTCCCGGACAAACTTGCGGCCGTCTTTAGGGCGATAGCCGCGGCCCCCGCCGGCGTAGTGATCCACTGCTCGGCCGGGCGGGACCGCAGCGGAATGATCGCCGCCATGCTCCAGGATCTCACCGGTGCCGGAGACCACGAGATCGTGGCCGGCTACCAGGCTGCCATGCGGGGCATCAACGAACGCCACCGGACAGTCGGTCCGCCCCACAAACATGAGCGCTACCTGGATGAGGACACTTTGGTGCCTCTACTGGAGAAACGCGGCGGCGGAGCCCTGAAATTCGTCCGGGGCCTGGATACCCGAAACTACCTGTTGCGGCACGGGATCACCCCGGCCGAGTTGGCTGCCATCCTGTCGCGGCTGGCAAGCAGGGTGACGACGTGAACACACTATGGGGGACACCTTGACGCATCATTCCGGCCGGCATCCGTTCAACCGCGCCCTGGGACTGGCCGCAACGGCTTCCCTGGCGTTCGGCGCCACCTTCCTCGCGGTTCCCGCCGTCGCGGAGTCCGGTACGCCGGTCCCCGATCCTACGGTTTCCGCACCCGTTTCAGCGCCCGTTTCGACGTCGGCGCCTGCCACGGCAGCGCCCGCCCCGGGCGGTTCCGCACCGGTCATCAGCGACGCAGGCCTGACGGAGGCCGTTCTCCGCGACCTGGGCATGACGCTGGAACAGTTCAACGCGGCCGGTGACCAGGGCAAACGCGCGGCCGACGCCGTTGCGTCCCTGCGTGCGTTGCCCGGCTATGTGGGGATCAGCTTGAACGACGGCCGGATTGTGGTCGAAGGGGGCGGCCCCGAGCTTGAAGCCCGGGTGGCTGAACTGAATGCGGCCGGACCTGGCGATTTTGTGCTGGTGGCTGCCACGACGACTGCGGCATCCGCGCAGACTGTCGCCGCTGCGCAGCCTGAGCCGGCCGCCCCGGAACGTGTCGCGGCCAGCACCGACCAGCTGTTCAAGGACTACGTCCGCGAGGTGGGTGCCGAAGGCCTTCAGGCAGTGGCCTACGCCAACGGCAGCTTCGTGATCCGCACCGGCGGCACCAACCAGCCGGAGGCCGGCGGCACCCTGGCGAACACCGTGGCTCCCGGAACCCCAGCGGCTTCGCCCTCGCCGTCGGAATTCGTGGCGCGCTACACCAACGTCCGGCTGGAGCAGGGCGCACCGCTAGCGCCGGAGGAGGACTTCTTCGGCGGACAGGGCTATGTCCTCAACACCGGTGTCATCTGCTCCGCCGGTTACGGCGCCTACAGCCCGGAAGGGGAGCCGCTGGTCCTCACCGCAGGCCACTGCACCGAAGACGGCACCGTTACCACGGCAAACGTGGAGCGTCCGGCATCACCGGCAAACAACCTGCTCGGCACCCTGGGCTTCAGCCAGTTCGGCGGCCCGGGCAACTCCTGGATCACCGGCGACGAAGCCAACCCCGGAAACGTGGGCACGGACATCGCGGTCATTGAGGGCATCCGGCCCGGCGTCGAGGTCCAGCCCGCGGCCAGCCGCTGGGACGCACCCACGGATCCCGGATCCACGGCCGTGAAGATCATCGGAACCGCCTCGCCGTCGCCGGGGCAGGCAGTCTGCCGCTCCGGCCGTACCGCCGGCTGGTCCTGCGGCACCGTGGACGAGGTGGGCATCTACGTCGTGGGCGGGTTCACCAAGGATCCGGCCGACCTCCGGGCCTTCCGCGGTTTCCTGTCCACCTCCGTGCAGTCCAGCGGCGGCGACTCCGGCGGACCCTGGATCAGCGGCAACTTCGCCGTCGGCACACACTCCGCGGGGGACCAGGTGGTTCCCGGCCAGCCGATTAACAACTTCGCCGTGGCCACCACCCTGGAGGACGCCATGACCCGGCTTCCCGGCGTCCAGCTCCAGCTGTTCCTCAACAAACCCTCACTCACGAGTCCGGCCGACGGTACGGGAGTGGCGCTCGGCCAGCCCATCACCGGGCAGGTCCCTGCGGCCCCGGCCTCCGCGGTAGCGGCTGGCTCGAAGGTGCGCATCACCATGCCCCGCGAGGCGCCGATGGACGTCCCCGTGGACGCCTCGGGACAGTGGCAGTTCACCGCTCCCTCCCCGGCGGGCCGGCTGCAATTTACCGCGGAAACCGTCAACGGTTTCAGCCATTCCGGCGCCAGTTCGTTCGACGTCACGGTGCTGCCGGCCGAGCTGCCGGCACCCGTCATTTCGACGCCCGGAGAGGCCGCAGCACTCACGGCACTCGAGCGCATTGCAGGGACCGGAACTCCCGGTGCCAGGGTGGAGCTCTCCGGTGACGCCACCGGGGAGGCGGTGGTGGGGCCCGACGGCACCTGGACTGTACCCGTCACCGGTCCCGCAAGGTTCGGCTCGTTCACCGTCACGGCAGTGCAGACCGCCGGCGGCGCCGCCGACAGCCCGGCGGCGAGCCGGACGTTCACGGTAGTGCCGCCGTCGCCCGCGGTTGCGAACATCCAGAACGGCCAGCATTTCGCCCACGACGCGGTTCCCCAGCGGATCACCGGTTCAGCGCTGAAGGGCGCGGCGGTGACCGTCACAGTGGACGGCGCCGCAGCAGTGCAGACCGCAGCGGATGGCACGTGGAGCTCGCCGGTTCCGGCCGGGCTCGGGGCCGGAGCCCACACGCTTGCAGTCAGCCAGACGGTCGACGGCGTGGCCTCGGCGCCGGTGAACCTCACCTTCGTGGTTGACCCGGCGCCCGTGATTGTTCCCGCCGCGATCACCCCGGCGGGCGTTTCGGGTCAGCTGCCGGCCACCGGCGCCGACGGCCTGCTCACTGCGGCCGGCGTCGGGGCAGGCGTACTGCTGCTCGGCGGCGCCGCGCTGGTCCTTGCCAGGCGGCGCTCCCGCCGCTGAGCCGTCCCGCAGCCGTCTTCCAAGCTATTGGAAGTCGGCCAGCCAGAGGTCCGGACCGAAGACCTCGTACTGGATGTCCTTGGCCGGTACACCCCGGGCAACCAGCGAACTCCGGACGGACTTCAGGAAGGGCAGGGGGCCGCAGAGGTAATATTCGGCGTCGTCCGGCAGTTCCACCGCGTTGACATCCATGAACCCCTTGAACGCCGGCGCACTTTCGGTTCCGGAAGCGGCGGATGAATCACCGGGCTCGAGGAACCAGGTGTTCAACGACCCGTCCGTTAGCTTCGCCAGGTCCTCGGTGACCTGGGCCCGCAGCGGGAACGACGACGGCGTGTCATCCGCGTGAAGGAGCACGACCTGGCGCTGGGAGCCGGACTTCACCAGATGGGACAGCATGCCGGCCATCGGGGTGATGCCGATGCCCGCGCTGGCCAGGACCACCGGCCGGTCGGTGTATTCGAGGACCACGTCACCGAACGGTGCCGAGAGGACCACCTCGTCACCCTCATGGATCTCGTTGTGGAGCAGGTTGGACATCTCGCCGTCGGGTGTCGGCAATCCATGGACGCGCTTCACCGCGAACTGCCGGTGGTGGCCGTCGTCGGCCTTCGTGAGGCTGTACTGCCTCGGCTGGTGCACGCCGTCGTGCATCAGCATCTTGATGGTGACGTACTGCCCCGGCAGGGAAGGCTTGACGTCCCGCTCGTCGGTCCGTTCCACGATGAACGTGACCACGTCGTCGGTTTCCTGGATCCGCCGGGCTACGCGCCAGGTCCGCCAGATCGTCTCGGGCGAGAGGTGCACGGCGTTGTAGAGGCCGCGTTCCTTGTTGATGAGCATGTTGGCCATGAGCCAGTAGACCTCATCCCAGGCGGCGGCCACGTCGGGAGTCACGGCATCTCCGAGCACGTCCACAATGGACCACATCAGATGGTCGTGGACCACCTGGTACTGGTCCGGGGCCAGGCCCAGCGAGACGTGCTTGTGGGCGATCCGGGACAGCAGATGGTCCGGAAGCTGATCGGGTTTGTCCACCAGGAACCCGGCGAACGCGGCAATGGACCCCGCCAACGCCTGCTGCTGCCGGCCGTCCGCCTGGTTCCCCCGGTTGAAAAGGCCGTCCTGGAGGTCCGGACGCGCCTCGAACATGTGCTTGTAGAACCGCTTGGCAATCTCCTCGATGTGCTCGCCAACTACAGGCAGCGTCGCCTTGATGACAGGAGATGCAGTGTCTGAGAGCATGGTTGTTCCCTTCCGGTCTTGCCGGTTAGTGCAGGCGGTGTTTCGTCGCTCGGCACAGCAAACGTAGCAGTCCCGGCCGTTCCACTTCCGGGCCGATCGGCCCTTCATTGCACGGGAGAACGGGTGTAAGGCACGACGGCGTGCGGCTTAGTTTTCCGCGGCCAGTTCACCACGGGCGATGCTGTCCGAAGAGTGCGCGGGGTTGCCGTCGAACGGCTCGTTGGACACATCCACGATGGGATATTCCGCGAGGTCGAGTCCGGCGGGGAGGGCGAAAACGCCGGGCTCACCGTCCAGCACGCCAAGGCTGACGAGCTTGGACAGGTCCGGCGAGATCACCCAGACCTCCCGGAACCCGCTGATCTGGCCGTCGGAGAGCTGGACCACCAGCTGTCGCGTGCCGTCCGGAAGCTCCTCCACCAGGGCCTTGCCGGTGGACGTGTAGGACGCCAGCGGCTGCAGCGGAGCCTGGGCGATGACCACGGGCTGGGGAGCAGTGGGCGAGGGTGAGGGACCCGCTTGCGGGCCCTGACCGAGGACGTTGTAGCCGGCCCACACTGCGGCCGCGCCCACTACGATCCCTGCGGCGGCTGCCATCGCCACCCAGCGCCGGGCACCCGCGCCGGTCCGAGGGGACCCGGATCCAGCGGAACCAGCCTCTCCTGCGGAGCCTGCCGCCGTGCCTTCGGTCCGGGGACGGAGCGGCGTCGGAGGGGTGAGCGGCGTCGCGGAGCCCGCCGTCGTCGTCGTGCTGCCCGCGGCGCCCTGCCGGCTCAACGGGTCCTCCGCCTGTTCGGGGGAGAGGCCCAGGGCCTGATGGATGGCTGCCCAGTTGCGCGGGCCGGGCGTGGCCAGTTCCACCCGGGCGGGATCCACCGTGGCGGCGCGCACGGTGCGTTCCAGGGCCGCGAGGGTGCCGGAACATTCACTGCAGAACGCGAGGTGGTCCGCCTCGGCGGGGGTCAGGGCGGGTTCGCCCAGGGCCATCAGGCTCAGCTGCTCGTCGTCAAGATGCTTCATGGCCCACCTCCAGGCGGGTCCGCATCCGGGAGAGGCTGCGCCGGATGTGGCTCTTGACCGTACCAAGGGGCAGTTGAAGGCGCGACGAAATCTGGTCGTGCGTGAGGTCCTCGTAGAACGCCAGCTTCATGATCGCCTTCTGTGGATCGCCCAACCGGTCCAGCTCTTCCTCCAAGGTTATGCGGTCGGCCACGGCTTCCACGTCGGCTGCCGGCGGCCCGGCCACCCGGTCGTCACCCACGAACTGCCCGGCGGCGTGTTCCAGCTCCTGCCGGCGCATCCGCGCGGACAGTGCATCGGAAATCGCGTTGCGGGTGATCCCCACCAGCCAGGCGGGCAGGCGGGCGGCTTCCGGCCGGTAACTGGCGCGCGATTTCCAGGCGCGGATAAAGACTTCCTGCGTGACGTCGTCGGCCGCTGAGCGTTCCCCCAGCGACCTCAGCGCCAGGGTGTACACCAGCGGACTCAGGCGCCGGTAGGCCTCGGCGAGAGCCGCTTCTTTGCCGGACGCGAACGCATGATCGAGAGCGGCGTCCCAATCATGCGGGCCGGCAGGCGTCATCGATGGCTCCTTCGAGCGGCAGTGAGACCTGTGGAACCACATTATGCCGTGCCCGCTGACGGTCCGCCAGAGAGCGGGCCGGAGCCTCCGCCTGGGAGCCCGCCAGGGAGCGGGGTCTTGACCGCCGCCGCCGCAGCGGAGCAAGCTCAAAGAAGGCCCTCCGGCAGCCCCGGGCCCAGCAGAGCCTCCGTGCCGCAGGTCCTCAGCCCTGAACCCCGATTCCAGGAGAGCCCCATGAGCACCACAGCATTCAATGACCTGCTCGCCAAACAGGTGGGCAACGAGTTCGCGGCATCCCAGCAGTACATCGCCATCGCCGCGTGGTTTGACGGGCAGGACTTGCCCAGGCTTGCGAAGCACTTCTACCGGCAGTCGCTCGAGGAACGGAACCACGCGATGATGATGGTCCGGTACATCCTGGACCGCGGCATCAGGATCTCGATTCCGGGAGTTGAGCCGGTCAGGAATGATTTCACCTCGGCGGAAGAACCCCTGGTCCTTGCCCTGGCCCAGGAAATTGAAGTCACGGACCGCATCAAGGAACTCTTTGCCGCGGCCCGGGCGGAAAACGACCCCCTGGGCGAACAGTTCATGCTCTGGTTCCTCAAGGAACAGGTGGAAGAGGTCGCATCCATGTCCACGCTCCTGAACGTCGCTCGCCGGGCGGACAACATGTTCGACGTCGAGATGTTCCTGGCCCGTGAGCGGGTAGGGGACGCCGGCGGCGGGCACGGCGGCGGGGGCGGCGGCCACCACGGGCACGGCGGCGGCCATGGCGGCGCAGGCCATGACTCCGGAACGCCGGAAGCGGCGGGCGGAGCGCTCTGAAGCACACCGGCGGGGCCGCCCGTTCAGGCGGCCCCGCCGGTGATGGATATTAGCGATGCGTTGCTACTCGGGGATGCGTCAGCCGCGGCCGCAGCCACGGTCCTCGGAGTCAACGACCTGGACGGCCACGTCCAGGGTGCCGTCGGCCAGGCTGCCCCAGGCGTAGACGATTGTGTTCTTGCCGGCCTCGACGGTCACGTCAGCCGGCCCGATCACCGGATCGGTGGTCCCGGCCGCGGCAACCGACGCGGAAACGGTGCCGGCCTCGAGCTTCAGGGTTGCCTCGTCCGGATTGCTGAGTTCCTCGATCACTGCCGTTCCGCCGGCCAGGACGTCGACGGCGGGCGCCGCGGCTACGTGCCTCACCGTCAGTTTGCCCTTGTTGTCGTTGCGGGGAGCCTTGGTGTCGTTGGTGAACAGCGTGGCCGTGGGGCCGCCGTCGGCATCGAGGTGGGCCACCGCGGTGTAGTTGCCGCCGCTGTCGAGTTCAACGTCCACCGGCCCGATCACCGGGTTGTCGGCGCTGGTGGCGTCCGCGGCGGTGACCGCGATTTCGTACTCGCCGGCCGCGAGCTCCAGCGGGCCCGCGAGGGTTCCTGGAGTGAAGTCATCCAGGGTGAGGTTCCCGTCCACCCACACGTCCACGGTCAGGCCGGGCACGCCGTGCAGGACCGAGAGCTTCGCGGGGGCATCGTCGTGGTTCCAGCCGCCGGCCTGGGCGGGGGTCGCGAAGGTCAGTGCAGCCAGGAGCGACAGTGCTCCGGCGGCGTAGGTTGTTTTGCGCATTTCAAACTCCTCAGAGGGACGCCCGGTGTCGGGCTGTGTTTGTGCTTACGCCTTTACTACCGGCGGGAGCCCCTCTTTGGATGCAAAGTCATGAAGTTTTTTCCGCGCGGCCCTTCCGGTCCGTCCCTGCACGGCCTTTCCGGTCCAGCAGCAGGTTCGTGATCCGGAGGGTGCACAGGCGCTGGCCGGCCTCGTTGGTGAGCAGTACTTCATGCGTGGTCAGCGTTCCGCCCAGGTGGATGGGCGTGGCCGTGATGGTGATCTGGCCTTCGCGCGCTGATTTGTGGTGCGTGGCGGACACATCCACCCCCACGGCAGTCTTGCCCAGGGTGCTGGCGTGGATCACGGCGGCCCAGGACCCCACGGCCTCGCCCACGGCCAGTGAGGCGCCGCCGTGCAGCAGCCCGAACGACTGCCGGTTGCCCTCGACGGGCATCGTGGCAACAACGCGCTCCACGGATTCCTCGACGATTTTCACGCCCATCTTCTCGTCGAGTTCGCCGAGCGTGATCTTCCACAGTTCGGCGCTGCCGGTTTCGGGCTGCATGGGCCACTTCTCTTTCGTCGGGTCTTCCCAGTGTGCAACAGGCTAGTGTGCAGCACGGCACATTCATGTACTGTAGACATATTACCGAACGGACGGTCAGTAATGCACTGGCCGTGATGATCTTGCCCCCGCTGGAAGGACCCGTCAACGATGACCACCACTGCAACTGCTCCGAAATCCTCGCTGGACACTGTGGAGACCGTTCCCAGTTTCGTCCGGGACGCCTGGTGGACGCCCGACGCCGCCGCCGCGGCTTCCGCAGTCCCCGTCCTGGACGCCAGCACCGGCGAGCTCCTCGCCAAGGTGAGCACCGAGGGACTGGACCTTGCCGACGTCGTGGACTACGGACGCACCACCGGCCAGACGGAACTCGGCACGCTGACCTTCCACCAGCGCGCCCTGAAGCTCAAGGAACTGGCCCAGTACCTGAACGCCCGCCGCGAGCACTTCTACGAGCTGTCCGCCCAGACCGGCGCCACCAAGATCGACTCCATGGTGGACATCGACGGCGGCATCGGCGTGCTCTTCACCTTCAGCTCCAAGGGCCGCCGCGAGCTGCCCAACTCGCAGGTGGTGGTGGACGGTCCCATGGAGGTGCTCTCCCGGGACGGTTCCTTTGCCGGTGAGCACATCTTCACCCGTATCCCTGGCGTCGCCGTCCAGATTAACGCCTTCAACTTCCCGGTGTGGGGCATGCTGGAGAAGTTTGCGCCCGCGTTCATCGCCGGCGTCCCCACCATCGTCAAGCCGGCGACTCCCACGGGCTACGTGGCTGCGGCCGTGGTCAAGGCCATTGTGGAGTCCAACATCCTGCCCAAGGGCTCGCTGCAGCTCATCTCCGGATCGGCCCGCACGCTCCTGGACCACCTCGACTACCGCGACCTCGTCGCCTTCACCGGGTCCGCCTCCACCGCCAACTCGCTGAAGTCGCACCCGAACGTGGTGAAGGGCGGCGTCCGCTTCACCTCGGAGACCGACTCCCTCAACGCCGCCATCCTGGGCCCGGACGCGGTCAAGGGCACGCCGGAGTTCGACGCCTTCATCAAGTCCGTGGTCACCGAAATGACCGTCAAAGCCGGCCAGAAGTGCACGTCCATCCGCCGCACCATCGTGCCCCGCGAACTGGTATCCGACGTCGTTGCCGCCGTGGGTGCCCGCATTGAGGAACGCGTGGTGCTGGGTGATCCCCGCGCCGAGGGCGTCACCATGGGTGCGCTCGCCTCCCTTGAGCAGCTGGCCGACGTCCGGGCCGCTGTCCAGGCAATGCTCGACGCCGGCGGCGAGCTCGCGTACGGCACGCTCGATTCGCCCAAGGTGACCAAAGCGGACGGGGGAGTGGCCGTCGTCGAAGACGGTGCCTTTATGTCCCCGGTGCTGCTCAGCTGGGCGGACGCCGAAGCTGAGGAAGTCCACTCCCTGGAGGCCTTCGGTCCTGTTTCGTCGGTGATCGGCTACACCGACCTGGCCGACGCCGTGCGCCTCGCCGCCCGCGGTGGCGGCTCGCTGGTGGCCTCGGTGTGCACCAACGATCCCGAGGTTGCCCGCGAACTCGTCACCGGGATCGCCGCCCACCACGGCCGCGTCCTGATGCTCAACCGCGAGGACGCCCGCAGCTCCACCGGCCACGGTTCACCGGTGCCGCACCTGGTCCACGGCGGCCCGGGCCGCGCCGGCGGCGGCGAGGAACTGGGCGGCATCCGTTCGGTGATGCACCACATGCAGCGCACCGCCATCCAGGGCTCGCCCAACATGCTCACCGCCGTCACGGGCCTCTGGCACACCGGCGCGGACCGCAACTTCACGCTGGAGACCGAAGGCCAGCACCCGTTCCGGAAGCACCTGAGCACCCTGCACATCGGCGATGCGGTCCGCTCCGGGCTGCGGGAAGTCACCCTCGAGGAGATCACCAAGTTCGCCAACTCCACCGGCGACACCTTCTACGCCCACACCAACCAGGAGGCTGCGGAGGCCAACCCGTTCTTCCCGGGCATCGTGGCGCACGGCTACCTGCTGCTGGCCTGGGGCGCCGGGCTGTTCGTGGAGCCTGCTCCGGGCCCGGTGCTGGCAAACTACGGCCTGGAGAACCTGCGCTTCATCACCCCGGTGGCCGCCGGCGACTCGATCCGCGTCACCCTGACCGCCAAGAAGATCACCCCCCGCGAGACCGACGAGTACGGTGAGGTGGCCTGGGACGCCGTCCTCACCAACCAGAACGACGAAATCGTAGCCACCTACGACGTCCTCACCCTCGTCGAAAAGTAGCAGCGTCGAAAAGTAACAGCCTCGAAAAGTAGTCCCCACCCCGGACGCTCTCTCACTTCTTGCGCCCTTTCCGCCGACGCTCTCTCACCCCGGTGGACCAGTTCACCGGTGAGAGAGCGTCAGGGTTTGGGCGGCAGGATGTGAGAGAGGGTTTCGTAAGATCTTTCCGCCCTGCCCCGGCGTAGAATTTTTTGCGTAGGAGGTGGCGAAATGACCCTAGTATTGAACACAGCCACAACCGTCCTGCCCGTGGATGACAAAGAGCGCGCCCGTCGTTTTTACGCGGAAACACTCGGACTGCCTCATCGCGGCGTGGCAGATGACGGAAGCGAATTGTTTGGCAGCGGCGACGGCCCCATGCTGCAGCTGATGCCAGTGAAGGATGGCAGGCACTCCGAGCACACCACGCTGAGCTTTGAGGTCAGGGACATCGAGCGGACCGTTGATGAAATGGAAGCCCGCGGCGTCCGGTTCCAGGATTACGATCGCCCTGATCTGAAGACTGGCGAACACCACATTTGTACTACCGATTCCGAAAAATGCGCATGGTTCATGGACACCGAGAACAATATTCTCTGCGTTCACGAAACCCTCGGCATTCAGCAGGCGGAGTACCAGCTCTAGCCCTGTGGCCCTGCCGGTGACCAAGCCGGCCAGGGCGAAGAGGACCGGCGTCCCGGCTCAGCGGGACGCCCTATCTTTTTGCCTGCTTCAGGGTGATCAAGGACCACTCGGCCTCACGGCGATTCCGGCGGCGTCGCGGACCACGGTGTAACCGGCCGCTCCTGCCTGACGCCGTCCACCGTCACGTCCACCCGTTCGTTGAAGAAACTCACCAGCCCGTGGATCTGGGCGGCATCGCGGAACCGCTGGTCGTACATCCAAGCGATGTTCCGCCCGGTTTCGGAGTGCGGGTAGGTCCAGTAGCTCGCCGTCCCCTTGTACGGACACACCGTCTTCTTGGGGCTGGGCTCCATGATGTCCAGGAGGACGTCCGCGGGCGGGATGTAGTAGCGCACCGGCAGCATGGTCTCGTACAGCAGTTGGGCGGCGTTCGTGGTGGCCAGCGTGACGTCGTCGAGCCTCACTTCAACGGTGAGAGACGACGCCCGGATGTCTACGCGGTGGAACGGATCACGGGGGTGGCCGATGATCTCCTCGTCGTCCTCCAGCCATTCGAAGGCGTTGAAATCCAGCACCACGTGTCCGGCGAGGTCGGGGTCGGCCGGCCGGAAGGCCGCACGGGGCAGCCTCGCCCCGGAGGTCACGACGTCGAACTCCTCACCGTCCGCTGTGTGGCGGCCGAAACCCGTGCGCGGATCCAATCCATGCGGTCCGTCCCGGCCGAGCCTGAAACCGTGTTCCGCAATCTGGCCCGGCTGCTGCTTCGGTGGCGCGAGTTCGGCTTGAAGGTCCACCTCGGGCACGGCATACATGGGAGTAACGCGCCTGGGCTCCCACACCAGGAGCGCATACAAAGTGTCGACGACGGCGTTCCCGTCCACCATGGCCCGGACCCGTTTGGGAGTGGGCTGGTAACGCAATTGGGGGAACGTGCCGAAGATGACTTCGGATAACTTCGTGGCCATGACTACAGGGTGGTCGCCGCCATTCCCGGCGTCAATGACTGCCCTCGCAGCCGCCGGGAGAATGTGGGCGAGAACAGCGTCAGCGTGGCGCGCTGAGCCCCTTGAATGCCATTGTGATGACGTCGTCGGCCAGCTTTTCGGGGGAGAGCGAGCCGCCGGGCTTGTACCATTCGACGATCGAGTTGATGGTGCCGAACAGGAGGCGCGTAACCGTACGGGGATCGATGTCCGCGCGCAGGGAACCTTCATCGCGGGCGGCGGAGATCAGGGCAGCCACCTTGTGGTCGAAGGTGCGGCGGCGTTCCATGGCGTCACGCTCGATGTCCGTGTTGCCGCGCAGGCGCAGCAGCAGCGTGACGAACGGAAGCCGTTCCACCAGCACGGAGATCGTCCGCCTGAGCACGAACTCCAGCCGGGCCTCGGCCGTTCCGGTCTGGGCCTGCGGCTGCTCGAGGATGGCCTCCAGTCCGCCCAGCGCCTCTTCCAGGGCGAGCTTGAGGAGGTCGCCCTTGGACGGGACGTGATGGTAGATGGCCGACTTGGAAATACCAAGGTTTTCGGCAAGGATGCCCATGGACGTGGCGTCGTAGCCGTGGCGGTTGAAGACCTCGACGGCGATCTGCAGCACCGACTGCTGGTCGTATCCGGGGCGGCCGCGCTTGGTGGGTGCATCAGTTGTGGACATACCGGCTATTTTCTCATGAACGTTCGGTTATTAGGCGCAATCGGTGTCATGGACCAGAAATCCCTTGCCTGCGCCGTGCCCCGGTGCTAGAAAGCTTGTAGAGGAACTATCGGCGCGGAGCCGGTTCTGGCTCAAAAGTTTCAAGGATCGGGACGGGATCAGGCACGTTGGGCTGCCCGGCTGGCGGTTAGCCATCGGCACGTCACAGCGCTGTCGCGCATTGGCAGTAGTGCACTGAATGCCTCCCGTAAAAGGATGGTCCCCGGCTGCAGCAGCCGGGGACCTTCCCCATGTCGGTGACCTTCCGACGTCGGGCGCTTTATGAAGGGTGAGCGCCGCCCTAGCTGGCGTTCTCCTCCAGGGTCAGGTCGCGGTCTTTCGTCTCCGGGGCCTTGATCGCCTGGACCAGCGAAATGCCGACGATGACCATCATGTACACGGCGATGGGCCAGTAGGAGCCGGTGGCCCGGGCACGCCAAAAGGGCCCGGGGGGACCCGGACCCTTCGTGGCTGCTGCCCGGTGGGGCCGCAAGTGTACGTTCGCGCTATGCCTTCGGGCGCAGGTCGTAGATCCGGCGGAGTTTGCCGTTTGAGCGCTCCAGCGACCCGGGCTCGACGACGTTGACGGTGCAGGAGGACCCGACGTGGATCTTGATCTGCTGCTGCAGGACCTTGGCGGCCGAGGCCACGCCCTCTACTGAGACGGATTCCCGGCGTTCGATCTTAACCGTGAGCTGGTCCATCCGCTGGCCCTCGGGCCGGGTCAGTTCCAGCTGGAAGTGCGGGCTGAGCTCGGGGATGCGCAGCGCGATTTCCTCGATCTGCGAGGGGAACAGGTTCACACCCCGCAGGATGATCATGTCGTCGCTGCGGCCGGTGATGCGGCCCATGCGGCGGTGCGCGGGGCGGGCGGTGCCGGGGAGCAAGCGGGTGAGGTCCTTGGTGCGGTACCGGATGATGGGCAGCGCTTCCTTAGTGAGCGAGGTGAACACCAGTTCCCCGTGTTCGCCGTCGCCCAGGACCTTCGTGGGGTCGAATGCGTCGATGACCTCGGGGCGGAAGTGGTCCTCCCAGATGTGGCTGCCGTCCTGGGTTTCCACGGCTTCACCGGCCACGCCGGGGCCCATGACCTCGGACAGGCCGTAGATGTCGCAGGCCTTGATGTTCATGGTGGTTTCGAGCTCGTGGCGCATTTCCTCGGTCCACGGCTCAGCCCCCAGCACGGCGTACTTGAGGGACGTGGAGGCCGGGTCGATGCCCTGCTTCATCATCGCGTCGGCGATGGTCAGCAGGTAGGTGGGGGTGGCCAGGATCGCGTCGGGCTTGAAGTCCTGGATGAGGGTGATCTGGCGTTCGGTCTGGCCGCCCGAGATCGGGATGACCGTGCAGCCCAGGGCCTCGGCGCCGGCGTGGGCGCCCATGCCGCCGGTGAACAGGCCGTAGCCGTAGGCGTTGTGGACCTTCATGCCCGGGCGGACGCCGGAGGCGCGGAGGGAACGTGCCACCAGCTTGGCCCAGTCGGCGAGGTCCTTCTTGGTGTAGCCCACCACCGTCGCGCGGCCGGTGGTGCCGGAGCTGGCGTGGATGCGGGCCACCTCGTGCTGCGGCACGGCGAACATGCCGAAGGGGTACTCCAGGCGGAGGTCTTCCTTGGTGGTGAAGGGGAACTTGCCCAGGTCGGCCAGTTCGCGGAGGTCGGTGGGGTGGACGCCGGCCTCGTCGAACTTGCGCTTGTACAGTGGCACGCGGTCATAGGCGTAGGCGACCGTGTGCTGGAGGCGGCTCAGCTGCAATGCCTCCAGCTCGTCGCGGGATATCGTTTCTTCGCGGTCCAGCACGGCGTCGGTGGCAGCTGCTGGTTCAGTGGCGTGGAGGGTCATCTGGGGGTCCCTGTTTCTATTTCTTGGAGATGGTGCGGCTGCGGCCGCGGAACTCGGCGATGAGCTCGCCCGGGGTTTCATCATTAGCGCTGCCGGCGGCAGTGCCGGCGTTCGTGCCTGCGGGGGCGTCGGTGTTGGTGCCTGCGGCGGTGTGGGGGTCTGCGGCGTAAATCTGGACGTCGTAGAGTCCGCTGCGGCCGGCATGGGCGCGTCGGTTGGCGACGGCGGTGATCACCTGGCCGGTGAAGGCCGGCTTGAGGAAATTGATGTCGACGCCGGATGCCACGGTGATCGTGTCGCCGTCGGCTCCCGCCGTGCCGGCAGGCGGGCCCGCCGGGTTGCAGGCCAGGGCAAATGCGGTATCGCCGAAGGCGAAGATCATTCCGCCGTGGGCCATGCCGAAGCCGTTGAGCATTTCCTGCCGGAGGGTCATGCGGATGGTGGCGTGACCGTCGTCCACTTTGAGGACTTCGATGCCCATCCATTCAGAGGCATAGTCGTTTTCAAGGATGGGGTGGGTGGCCCCGGAGAGTGTTGCTTCAGCCATGCGTCATTGCCTCCAGCTTTATTTACCGAATGTTCATTAGGTAATCCCATTTTGGGGCATGCTGTCAAGAGCCGCTGGTGTTTCCGGCGGTAGTGCGAGGGCGTTTGGGGGTGCTTTCCGGTCCGGCTAACTGCCCCACATCTCGGAACTGGTCAAGGACGTGAACACGAACATCCCGCCGACAACGGCGAAGAATCCGCCGAAGAACCGGGCATATGCGGGACTGGCCAGAAACGATCCGGAGTAGTCGACGCCCATCGGTTTGGATTCCTTCAGGTACTTCGACATGGCGGTTGCGGATCCGTTCAGATTCGTCAGCAGGCTCAGCCCAAGGAGGATGGCCACGGCGCCGAGGGCACCGGACGCCCAGCGGGTAACATCCCTGGCGCCCAGGGGAACTGAGACGAAGGTGACCATAAAAACGATGAAGAACAGGATGTAAAAGGTCTTCACGGGCTGCGGCAGGGCCGCCAGGAATTTGAACGGGTTCACGGAGCCTCCTGATCATGCGTCTGCTGAGCATAGCCTCGCTGATCCCGAACTGGAATGGGAATATCAGTTTTCCGCCGGTGAGGGCTGAACCTTAGGAATCAGGCGCGATCGGCGTACGATCGGAGGCGGGGGAAGCCGACCCATGACAGGGGACGCCATGAGCGGAATTTTGGGGCAGGCGCGGACGTACTCAAGTGCTTTGGGGGCGTCAAACTTGTTGGCCGGGACGTTTGTTTTTGATGCCAAATCCCGGGCCATGACGTGGTCGGACGAGGTTTACAGCATCCACGGCTACCGCCGCGGTGACGTCGTTCCAACAATGGAGCTGACGATGGCGCACAAGCACCCTGCTGACCTGCCGCGAATCCAAGAGGTCAGCAACGAACTGTTCGCACATGGCGGTCATGTTGCCATCTACCATCGCCTGATCGATGCCGCGTCCCGCGAGCGCAAAGTGCTGACGGCGGGGGAGGCAGCGCTGGACGAGGCCGGCAAGGTGTCGACGATCTCGGGAGTCATGCTGGACCTGACGTCAACAATCCAACGGGAGACGGAGCTGGCCGCGCGCGAAGCCGTCCGCGGCGCAATGGCTACCCGGAGCACCATCGCGAAAGCCGAGGGCATCCTCATGGGCCGGCTCGGGATCGGATCGGATGAGGCCTTCCAACTGCTGACCGCCTACAGCAACAGCAGCAACATCAAACTCGCCAGTGTTGCATGCGGCCTCGTGGCACTTGCTGACAACCCTTCGGAGGTCACCGCGCTGGGGCGCTTCATCCAGCAGCTCAGCCAGGCCCGCCCGCGCCGCTGACCGTTCGACGCTGGCGGACCAGTCCCAGGCAGAGTGCGGCCGCTGCTGCGGCGGCGGCCGCGACGATGCCGAAAGGCACCGGATCGTTGGCCCCGCCGATGCCTACCAGGGGTGCCGCCAGGCCGCCGAAGGAAAACCGGGCCAGGCCCAAGAGCGAGGAGGCCGTGCCGGCGATGTCGGGGTACTCCTTGAGCGCAAGCGAGGTGGCCGGCGGGCTGGTCACGGCGACACCGCTGACCATAGTGAACAGGGACAGGATGATCGCGATCAGCGGCAGGTGCAGGAGCGCCGTGGCCAGCAGGCCCAGGGCGCCGGCGAGCGCCATGGCCAGGCCTACGGCGAGGGTTCCCCGTTCGGACCAGTGCTCGGCCAGCCGGCCGGAGATAAACCCGAAGATCACGAAGCCCAGGGAGTTCAGTCCGAAGGCGAACGAGTACCCCTGCGGGGAGAGCCCGTACATGCCCTGGAGGATGTACGTTGCCCCGCTCAGGTAGGCGAAGATCGCCGAGTAGGTGAAGCCCGTGATCAGGACGGCGCCGACGAACATCCGGTCCGCCAGGAGCCGGCGGAAGTCATTGAGGGTGTGGGAAAGGCCGCCGGTGAGGCGCCGGGCCTGCGGGAGGGTCTCCCGGAAGATCACCAGGGACGCGACGAGGATGGCCACACCTACTGCGGCGAGGAAAAGGAACACCCCGCGCCAGTCCGTGACGGCCGCGAGCTGGCCGCCGATCACGGGGCCGATGATGGCGGCCAGCCCGCCGAGCACGGTGAGGCGGCCGTAGTAGCGGATCAGCTTCCCGCCCGAGTAGACGTCCCGGCCGGCGGCCTGCGCGATAACAATGCCCACAGCGCCGGCGAGGCCCTGGACGAACCGGGCGAGGATGAGGGTTTCGACCGTGGGGCTGAGCGCGCACAGCACCGAGGTGACCGTGTAGGCGATCACTCCGATGATCAGTGGCTTCCGGCGGCCGAAGCGGTCCTACATGGGCCCGGCCACCACCTGCCCGATGGCCAGGCCGAGCAGGCACGCCGTGATGGTCAGCTGCGCCACGGACGTTGTGCTGCGGAGCTCCGCGGTGAGGGCCGGGAGGACCGGCAGGTAGAGGTCCATGGAAATCGGACCGAAGATTGTCAACAGCCCGAGTACCACCGCAAGCGGCCGGCCGACGGCCTGTCTGGGTGCGGGAGCAGGTCCGGGTGCAGTGGCGTGTGCAGGGGCGCCGGTGGCGGTCATGCTGGCTCCGTTCCAGTGGTGATGGGCTTGGTTTTCCATTCAACCCGGCCGCGCCCTTCCAAGCCACGGCTCTCCTTATCCGGGTTCTGGCAGTACCTCCCTAGGACCCGCCGCCCCGGTGTAGCGTGAACGAGTGGATAACAGGATGGCGGTGAGGGAGTTCCTCGCCTCAAGGCGCGCCAAGATCTCTCCGGAAATGGCCGGACTCACGCTTTTTGGCGGACGACGCCGGGTTCCCGGCCTGCGCCGCGAAGAAGTCGCCATGCTCGCCGGGGTCAGTGTGGACTATTACACGAAGCTCGAGCGCGGGAACCTGTCCGGGACTTCCGAAAGTGTCCTCGACGCCATCGCCAGGGCCCTGAAGCTGGACGAAGCGGAACGTGACCACCTTTACAACCTTGCCAGGGCCTCCAGCGCGTCCAGCAGGACCAAGCAGCGGCCCCTCCAGAGCGGGACCGTTCGCCCGCCCCTTCAGTTCATGCTGGACGCCATCACGGCAGCGCCGGCCTTCATCGGCAACCAGCACATGGACATTGTGGCGGCCAACCAGCTCGGCTATGCCCTGTACTCCGAGATGTACCGCAGTCCCGCCCGGCCTGCCAACCACTCCCGGTTCATCTTCCTTGATCCCAAAGCCCGGGACTTCTACCCCAACTGGGATCTGGCCGCCAACACCAACGTGGCCCTTCTGCGGACCTACAGCGGCCAGAACCCCTTCGACAAACGCCTGGCGGACCTCGTAGGGGAACTGTCCACGCGCAGCGAAGAATTCCGCACCCGCTGGGCAGCCCACAACGTCCGCCGCCACTACGCCGGCACCAAGATGTTCCACCACCCGGTGGTGGGGGAGCTCGAGCTCACGTACGAAGCCATGGATCTCGCCGAGGACCCCGGTTTCAGGCTGACCGTCTACCCGGCCGTGCCGGGATCGCCGTCGGATGAACGGCTGCGGCTGCTGGCCAGCTGGGCCGCCACCGAACACATCCGTGAGCTCGCCGTCGGGCCGGCCCAGGGGCAGCCCGGGGCGCCGGTCCGCACGGCCTCCGAGCCGCAACCCCAGAGCAGGGATGTCCAGCGGTCCTGACCGTGGAAGTATGGAGGGACGGAGCACCACCACGTCACTACCTAAGGGCGGATCATGGCCAAGGGGATTTACGTCAGCGCGACCACACCGGGATCCGGTAAGTCGCTGATAGCGCTGGGGCTTGCGGACACGCTGCACCGGCACGCGGACCGCATCGGCTTCTTCAAACCCGTGGTCCACGGCGCTGACGCCGCCTCGGACCCCATGGTGGCCCTGATGAAAGCCCGGTTCGACCTCGACGACGACCGCTGCCGCGGCGGCCTGACGTTCGCCGAGGTCCGCTCCCTGCTGGCGGAGGGAAACCGGGCGGAGATTGACGCCCGCTGCGTGGAGATCTTCGCCGACATGTCCCGCCACTGCGATGTGGTGATCGTGGAGGGCACCGACCTCACCGGCCAGGATGCCGCCGTCGAATTCGACCTCAACGCACGCCTCGCCAACAACCTGGCCGCCTCGATCGTGGCCGTGGTGGGCGCTAAGGGGCGCACCGTCGCGGAGGCGGCTGACGCCGTCGAGGTTGCCCGCAAGGAACTGGCGGCGGAACGCTGCAGCCTGCTGGCCATCATGGTGAACCGTGCCGACCCGGAGGACGTGGACGGAATCGTTGCCGCCGTGAAGCCCGGCGCTTCCGGTAGGCCCGTATACGTCTTCCCGGAGCTGGAGGACATTGCCCGGCCCACCACCGGCGAGGTGGCCACGGCCCTGGGGATCCGCCAGGTGGCCGGGCGGCAGGACATGGAACGCGACGTCCACTCCATCAAGGTGGCGGCCATGAGTGTGGCCAACTTTTTGCACGTGCTCGACGACGGCGCCCTGGTGATCGTCCCGGGTGACCGTGCGGACGTGATGGTCGCGTGCCTGGCGTCGTCGTTCTCGCCCGAATTCCCGGTGCCGTCTGCGCTGATCCTCACCGGCGGCCTGGCCCCGGACCCCAACATTTACTCACTGCTGGCTCAGGCGCCGTTCCCCGTGTTCGCCAGCCCGGACGATACCTACACCACCGCCAAGCGCGTTTCCGAGGTCCGCAGCGAAATCTGGTCCGGGCACCGCCGCAAGGTGGCCTCCGCCGTCGGGCTGTGGGCCAAACGGGTGGACGAGGCCGAGCTGGTGGAGCGCCTGCACCTGCCGCGGCTGGAGCGGATGACGCCGCTGCGGTTCCTGCACGACCTGATCGAACGGGCACGGCTGCAGCGCCGGCACATCGTGCTGCCCGAGGGGAACGACGTGCGGATCCTGCGCGCCGCGGAAATCCTGCACCGGCGGGACGTCTGCGACCTCACCATCCTGGGCAACGAGTCGGACGTCCGCGAACTGGCTTCCACGCAGGGCATCGACCTGTCGGGCATGAAGATCGTGGATCCCGCCACGTCCGAGCTGCGCCAGCAGTTCGCCGAGAAGTACGCGGAGCTGCGTGCGCACAAGGGCGTGGACCTGGCCCGGGCACTGGAGGTCATGCTGGACGGCAGCTACTTCGGCACCATGATGGTCCAGCTGGGCGTGGTGGACGGCATGGTGTCCGGCGCCGCGCACACCACCGCCCACACCATCCGCCCGGCGCTCGAGTTCGTGAAGACCCGCGACGGCGTGAAGATCGTCTCCTCGGTGTTCCTGATGCTGATGCCGGACCGGGTGCTGGTGTACGGCGACTGTGCCGTCAACCCGGATCCGAACGCCGAACAGCTGGCGGACATCGCGCTGGCCTCAGCGGAGACCGCCACGCAGTTCGGCGTGGAACCGCGCGTGGCCATGCTGTCCTACTCCACCGGCGGATCGGGGACCGGGGAGGCGGTGGACAAAGTCCGGCAGGCCACCGAAGTGGTGAAGGCACGCCGCCCGGACCTCGCCGTCGAAGGCCCCATCCAGTACGACGCCGCCGTGGACGCCGCGATCGCGCAGTCCAAGATGCCGGGCTCGTCCGTCGCCGGGCAGGCCACCGTGTTCATCTTCCCGGACCTCAACACCGGCAACAACACCTACAAGGCGGTGCAGCAGTCCTCGGGGGCGGTCGCCGTCGGGCCCGTCCTGCAGGGGCTCCGCAAGCCGGTG
The DNA here is from genome assembly GCF_001423745.1 of Arthrobacter sp. Leaf337. GTDB lineage: Bacteria > Actinomycetota > Actinomycetes > Actinomycetales > Micrococcaceae > Arthrobacter. The sequence continues at coordinate 118,653 of NZ_LMPC01000027.1, read as the reverse complement.
AACGACCTCTCCCGCGGCTGCACCGTGGAGGACATCGTGAACACGGTGGCCATCACGGCCGTGCAGGCGCAGTCAGTGGAACCGGCCGCCGAACCGGCAGCCGCGGCCGCGCACGCGTAGCTAGCTGTTGTCCGGTCAGCTGTTCTCCGGTCAGCTGTTTTCCGGCTCGGCCGGGCTGTCCGGGTCTTCCGGCTTGGCCAGCTCATCGGCCAAGCCGGCGGGGGTGAGGTCCAGGTCCTCCACGTTCTCGGGCGGCTCGGGGGACTCGCCCACCTCGGCGGCCTTGACGTTCCCTGTATCGTCCAGGGCCGGGTTCGCGCCCTCAATGCCCGTGGGATCCTTCTTTTTTGACCCGGTGTCCGGCGCGTTGCCCGCAGGTCCCGCGCTCTCCGGTGCGGTGCTGTCCCCGGTGCTGTCCGGCTGGGTGGTGCTGTCAGTCATGGAAAAGCCCTCCGTGCGTTGTCCCATTGGTCCGCCGACTCTAAGCGCCCGCCGCGGCTGACGCAATGGCGCTACGATCGAACTTCCACCGACCACCGCAGCAGCTACGGCTTAGGAGGCCCAGTGCTCGTCCTCGTCATCAACTCCGGTTCGTCCTCGCTCAAGTACCAGGTGCGGGACGTGGCATCCCACAGTGTCCTGACCGAGGGGCTGATCGAAAAGATCGGCATGGGCAACGGCGGTGAAGGCGACGGCGAGATCGAGGGCCCGCGCGACCATGCCGAGGCGCTGGAGCAGGTGGACGCCGCCATCCACGAGGTGCTGGGGGACCGGAAGCTGGACGCCGTCGGCCACCGCGTGGTGCACGGCGGTGAGCGGTTCGGCGAGCCGGTGCTGATCGACAACGAGATCACCCGCGCCATCGAGCGGCTCAACCCGCTGGCCCCGCTCCACAACCCGGCCAACGTCCTGGGCATCCGCGCCATCGCCAAGAAGTGGCCGGACATGCCGCAGGTTGCCGTGTTCGACACCGCCTTCCACCGCACCCTGCCCGAGCTCGCATGGCGCTACGCGGTGCCGGACTCGTTGTACACCAACCACGGAATCCGCCGCTACGGCTTCCACGGCACCTCGCACGAGTATGTCTCGCACCAGGCGGCAGCGCTGCTGGACCTTCCGGTGGAAGAGTTCGACGGCATCATCGCCCACCTGGGGAACGGCGCCTCCGTCACGGCCATCCGCGGCGGCAAGTCCGTGGACACCTCCATGGGCTTCACCCCGCTGGAGGGCCTGGTGATGGGCACACGCTCGGGCGACCTGGACCCGTCCATCCTCGTGTTCCTGGGCCGGGCCGGCTGGTCCACGGAGGACATCGACTCCCTGCTCAACCGCGAATCCGGGCTCAAGGGCCTCGCAGGAAACAACGACATGCGTTCCGTGGTGGAGGCCTCCGAAGCCGGCGATGCCCGCGCGGCCACGGCGCTCGCCGTCGCGTCCTACCGGCTGGCCAAGTACATCGGCGGCTACCACGTGGCCGTCGGCGGGGCGAAGGCGCTGGTGTTCACCGCCGGCATCGGCGAGAACTCACACCAGTTCCGCACGCTGGTGGGGGACAAGCTGGGGGCGCTGGGCATAGAGCTCGACGCCGGGCTGAACAGTGAGCGGTCCAAGGAACCCCGCGTGATTTCCACGCCAGAGTCGCTGATCCCCGTCCTGGTGGTTCCCACCGACGAGGAGCGCGCCATCGCGGAGGCGACCGCCGCCGTCGTGCATTCCGCTTCCTAACCGGGACGCTCTCTCACTTCTGGTTGCCTTTCCCGGGACGCTCTCTCACTTCCTACGCGTGGGCGAGGTTGCTGGACAGTTCGCGGTGGGCGTCGGCCTGGTCCTGGAGAGCCTTGGCCCGGGCCTCGAACACGCCGACGGCGTCGGCTCCGGCCGCGAAGCGCAGCGGCGGTTCATCCTGTTCGGCCAGTTGGATGAGGGCGTCGGCGAGCTTGGCCGGATCGCCGCCCTGCAGCCCGTTCATGCCCTTCCACGCGGCCACGGTCTGTTCGGTGCGCTCGGCGTAGTCCCCAATGGTGGATTCGGCGTAGCTTGTCGATTCCGGGGTGAGCAGTTCGGTGCGGAAGAACCCGGGTTCCACGATCATGGTGCGGATGCCGAACGGGGCCACCTCAGGCGCCAGGGACTCCGCCCAGCCCTCGACGCCGAACTTCGAGGCAGCGTATGCGGACAGGAACTCCCCGCCCGCGATGCCTGCCGTCGACGAGATGGTGACCACCAGGCCCGAGCGCTGCGCCCGCATCACCGGCAGGGCCGCGCGGGTGACGTTCATGGGCCCGAACATGGTGGTTTCGATCTGTGCCCGGAAGTCCTTCGGGGTGATTTCCTCGAAGAACCCGGCGTAGAAGTTGCCGGCGTTGTTCACAAGGACGTCGATCCGGCCGAAGTGGTCCACTGCTGCCTGGATGGCGGCCACGGCGTCGGCGGGGTCGGTGACGTCGAGCTTGACGGCCAGCAGATGCACGTTTTCGCCAACGGCCTGGGTGACCTTTTCGGGGTTGCGGCCGGTGGCGACCACGGCGTGGCCGGCAGCTAGCGCCGCCTTTGCGATGTCGGTGCCCATGCCGCGGCCGGCGCCGGTGATGAACCAGACCTTTTTCCCGGCGGTGCTGTTCCCGGCGGTGGTGTTCGCGGTGGTGGTGTCGTGCTGTTCAGTCATTGTGTTGTGCTGTCTTTCCGTGTGGATGTTTCGGGTTTGGTGGTTGTGTCGGCGGGCGGTGCCGCCCAGCTGGCGAGGAATGCCAGCGCGTTTTCGGAGGCGGAGCCCGGCTCCGCGGTGAAGGTGAACAGGGTCTGTCCCTCGTCGCCGGGGAGGTGCAGGGTTTCGAACTGCAGGGACAGGTCCCCGGCCACCGGGTGGTGGAAGCGCTTGGTTCCGGTGGTGTGGATCCGCACGTCGTGCCCTGCCCACAACGCGGCGAACAGTCCGCTGCGGGTGGTCAGCTCACCGACCAGCTCGTTCAGCGCCCGGTCGTGGGGGTTCCGCCCCGTTTCCAGCCGGAGCATCGCGACTGTGGTGGCCGCGATCGCCCGCCAATCTGGGTACAGGTCAGCTGCGCGCGGATCGAGGAAGAGGTAGCGCGCCTGGTTCGGCAGCCGGCCGGGAGTGTCCGGACCGGATGATGCGGGGGAGTCGAACACCTCCGAGTACAGCGCGCGGCCCAGCAGGTTGGCTGCCAGCACGTCGGACCGGCCGTTCTGCACAATGGCCACCACTCCGGTCATACCGTCCAGCAGGCGCAGCACGCCGGGACGGACCCGCTGCTGCGTGGGCCGGCGGGGTGCCTTGCGCGACTCCACCCGCGAGGGAGAGTTGGCAGTCCGCGCCAGATCCATCAGGTGAGTCCGCTCGGCGTCGTCCAGTTGAAGAGCGGAGGCCACGGCCTCAAGCACCGAGTCAGAGACGCCGCGGAGGCTGCCGCGTTCCAGCCGCGTGTAGTAGTCCGTGCTTACCCCGGCGAGCTGCGCCACTTCCTCACGGCGGAGGCCCGGCACCCGCCGCAGCTCCCCGTAGTTCGGGATGCCGGCCTGCTCCGGGCTGATCTTCGCGCGACGCGACATCAGGAACTCACGGATTTCGTCTTTTCTGTCCACATCCACAACGCTACGCAGGCCGCCCGCCCGGTGGCAGTGTCTATCGGACACCCCCAGTGTGCTGAAGCGGCGGAGGGTACGCTCAAACCATGCCGGACATCAGACTGCCCATCCGCACCGACCGCCTGGTCCTCCGCCGTTTCGAGGCCGCCGACCTCGACGCCTTCTACGCCTACCACTCGCTGCCCGCAACCGCGCGGTTCCTGCCGGGCGAAGCCAAGAGCTACACGCAGTGCATGGAACGGGTGGGCAACTACGCCAACTTTGTTTTCAAAAAGGAAGGCGACTGGGTGGCACTGGCCATTGAGGCCGCGGATTCTCCGGGCTTGATCGGCGAAGTGGTGCTGAAATGGCTGCCGGGCCTCGGCCAGGCGGAGGTGGGCTGGAGCCTGGCCCCGGGAGCGCGCGGCAAGGGCTACGCCACCGAAGCTGCGGAGGCGATGCTGAAGCTAGGGTTCGAGGGCCTGGACTTCCACCGGATCGACGCCAAACTGGACGCGCTGAACACGGCGTCGGCTTCGATCTGCGAGCGGCTGGGCATGCGCTTGGAGGGCAAGCACGTGGACAAGTGGCGGTACAAGGGCGTGTGGGCCACGGAAGTTGTCTACGCCATGCTGCGCGACGAATGGACAGCACGGAAAGCAGGCAGCTGACGCGCCAGCTGCCTGGATCTAGGCGCCGGCCTCGTACGTCCCGTACTCCGGAGGCCCTGCCGACTCATAGACAAGAATGGCGAGTCCGCCCGGCGTCGTACTGCTGCTGACCAGGCGCAGGCCCGCCGGGGCGCCTCCCACCGGAAACAGCCGCCGCCCGTTCCCCACCACCACCGGGGCGATCACCAGCCTCACCTCGTCAATCAGCCCGGCGGCCAGCAGGGACTGCGCCAGTCTGGAACTCCCGTGGATCTGCAGCTCCCGTCCGGGCTGCCGCTTCAATTCGGCGACCTGTGCGGCGACGTCCCCGGAGAGGATGGTCGTCGGTGCCCACGTGGCCTGCTTCAAGCTCTGGGAGGCCACGTACTTCGGCAGGCCGTTCATCTTTTCGGAGAACGGATCATCGGGGTCCGTGATCTGGGGCCAGTCGCGCGAAAAGTTGTCGTAGGTGCGGCGGCCGAATAGCAAAGCGTCCGCCTGGCCCAGCCAGTCCACAGCCTGTTGCACGAACTCCTCATCCAAGTGCGGGACAAACCACCCTCCTTGGGTGAAGCCGTCGCTGGTGTCCTCATCCGGGGAGCCGGGACCCTGCGACACGCCGTCCAAGGTTAAGAACTGCATCAGCGTCAGTCTCATCGTGTGTTACCTCTCCGTAGGGGTTCAGCATCGGTTCTGGAGTAGCTCACTTCGTCCACATCCACCACGGTACGCAGGCTGCAGATGCGGTGGCAGTGTCTATGGCCCCCAGTGTGCTGAAGCGGCCAGGGTGCGCTCTTCGAGAAGGGCTACCTCTTCTAGCTTCATGCTCCTAATCTGTTGCTACGGGCGAAGTTAATCTCGCCCGCTCCAGCCACATTGAAGCGATGGAAAGCCTGGCCATGCCTCCCGCAGGGGATCACGGGCACCGTTGGGAAGCAGCCGGCTTGGAGAGGAGAAGGCGATGGAAACGGACGTGGAACCAAGAGCATTCTGGGGGAGGATCGGTGCGATTGCGCTTCCCCTCGGGGTCATCCTGCTGGTGGCCGCAACGGCGGTGCACCCGTCCAGGGAAGACCCCATGAACCACACTGCAGTCTTTAGGGAGTACGCGCAGACCGATGGCTGGATTGCCATCCACTTCACGCAGTGGCTCGCCGCCCTGATGTTCTTCGGCGGGCTCGTGGCCCTGTACTTTGCCATGACCGCCAAGAAGGAGGGGCCAAAACCGCTGGCGCGGTTCGGCCTGGTCGCGGTGGTGCTGACCGCGGCGGCCATCACCATGCTCCAGGCGGTGGATGGTGTGGCGCTCAAATGGGCGGTGGATTCCTGGGCGGTGGCTCCCGCCGATCAGGAGTCGTCAGCGCTTTCGGCAGCCATGGGGTTGAGATGGACTGAGTACGCGCTGCAGAGCTATTCCAACATCCTGCTCGGACTCGCGCTGATTTTCTACGGGCTGGCTATCGCGTACGGCTACGCGTTCGCCCGCTGGCCGGGATGGCTGGCCGCGGCTTCGGGAATCGCATGGATCATCCACGGCCTGATGGTTTCCTATGTTGGCCTGTTCGATTCGGCGCCCCGGTTGGTGGCGCTGGTGCTCATGGCCGCCTGGGCGTTCGTCATGGCTGTGCAAATGTGGCCCAGCGGCCGCCGCGGACAGGCCGCCAGCGCCGCGGCACCGACGGGTCCAGTCACCGCATAGTTCGAGCCAACCACCGGTGATGGAGCCTGTCGGGACCGGGTCTCGACAGGCTCAACCATCGGATTATCGTCGGGTTCTACGGGCCCTTCCGCCGGGCCGCCGCAGCGTTGACACCACAGCCGGGGGCGGACCACACTGGCGCTAAACCTACCTGGCGGCCGAGCCGTGCCGTCAGCAGGCGTGTCCGAGGAGTGCCCGCCATGCCCGTGATCGAAGAAAGTGTCTTCATAGCCCGCCCGCCCCAGGAGGTCTTCGAGTTCCTGATCAAGAGCGAGAACATCCCCGTCTGGGATTCATCCGTTGTCCAGGCAGAACAGATAGGCGACGGTCCCGTTGGGGTGGGCACGCGGACCAAAGGCAGCAGCAAGGTATTGGGCCGGCACTTCGACTGGGTCAGCGAAAACACCCACTTCGATCCGCCCAACAAGACGGTGATCCGTTCCGTTGAAGGCAAGTTCGACTTCACCATCACAGACACCCTTGAGTCCGAGGGCGACGGGACCCGCCTCACCCACCGCATCGATGCAGGCACCGGGCTCGGCGGGGTCTTCGGCAAACTGGCCGACCCGTTCGTGCAGAAGGCCCATACCCGGACGGTCCGCGCGAACCTCGAGACCCTCGCGGACTTATTGGCCGAACACCACGACGGCGGATAGCCCGCCACATACCCCATCCGCTGCTCCGTAACTGCCGTTTTGGGGGCTCAGAACGGCCGTTACGGAGCAATCGATGGGGAGTTGAACCCTACTTCAGCCCGGCCCCCGGCAGCAGCTCCACGGCGCCCACGGAGTCGGCCACGAAGGCGTAGTCCCAGGCCCGCTCGCGCCACTGGACATACCGGCCGGAGGCCCCGCCGTGGCCGCCGTCCATCTCGATCTTCATGACGATCGGCTCGGACCCGGTGGAAACCGCACGAAGGGCCTGCACCCACTTGGCCGGCTCCACGTACAGGACGCGCGTGTCGTTGAACGAGGTCACGGCGGCGATCTTCGGATAGGGCAGGGCGCCAACGTTCTCGTACGGCGTGTAGGACTTCATGTACGCGTACACGTCAGGGTCCGTGATCGGGTTGCCCCATTCCTCCCACTCGAGGGCGGAGAGCGGCAGCTCCGGATCGAGGATGGTGGTCAGCGCATCCACGAACGGCACGGCGGCCACAATGGCGGCGTACTTTTCCGGTGCCAGGTTGGCCACGGCGCCCATCAGCAGACCGCCCGCGGACCCGCCCATCGCGGCAATGCGGTCAGGCGCGACCCATCCGGAACCAGCCAGCCAGTCCGTGGCCGCGATGAAGTCCGTGAACGTGTTCTTCTTGTGGAGCTTCTTGCCGTCCTCGTACCAGTGCCGGCCCAGCTCGCCGCCGCCGCGGATGTGCGCGATCACGAACACAATCCCGCGGTCCAGCAGCGACAGCCGCGGGATGCCGAAGCCGGGGTCCATGCTCAGTTCGTAGGAACCGTACCCGTACACCAGCCCGGCCGCGGAGGAATCGCGGGAAACCGAGGCGTGCCGCAGTACCGACAGTGGAACGCGGGTGCCGTCGGCCGCCGTCGCCCATTCCCGGGTGGCCACGTAGTCGGACGGCGAGTAGCCGCCCAGCACCGGGCTCTCCTTGCGGAGCAGCAGCTCGCCCGCGGGCTGGGAAGCGGTGGGCAGCACGAAGTCGTACACGCGCGACGGCGTGAAGTAGGACGTGTAGCCCATCCGGATCACCGGCGCCTCGTAGTCGGACCCCGCCACACCTGCGGTGTACAGTTCCTCGTCGAACGCCGGTTCCACCGGATCGCCCTGCGCGGGCGTGCCCAGACCGGCCAGCGCCAGCACCTGCACGCGCTCAATGGTGTCCTTGCGGACGGACACAATCACGTGCGTGGACGTGACGCCCGCGCCGTTGACGCGCACCTGGTCGGAATGTTCGACGACGGTGGTCCACTCCTGCTCGGCCAGCGGCTTAGCGAGCTCGGCCGGGTCCACCAGCGACACCATGGAGTTGATGGCGTTCCGGTTGTGCGTCACCAGAATCCGTTCGGCACCATCCAGCAGGAACGGCTCGGCCTCGTAGAGGACGCGTTCGTCGCGGGAGATCACGGTGCTGAGTCCGGCGTCGTAATCGTCAAAGCGGAGCAGCCGCGTCTCGCTGTACTCGGAGCAGCCGATGCTCAGCACGAGGTGACGCCTGTCGGAGGAGAGATCGAAGCCCAGCCACATGGCGACGTCGTCCTCCTGGTAAATCACCTCATCGTCGGCGACCGGCGTGCCCAGCACGTGGGACTTCACCTGGTAGGGGCGCCAGGCGTCGTCCACCACGGTGTAGAACAGGCGCGTGCCGTCGGGGGAGAAGGAGACGCCGTAGAAGATGTTCTCGATGACGTCCGGAAGCATTTCGCCGGTGCGCAGGTCCTTGAAGCGCAGCGTGAAGCGTTCGTCGCCGGCGTTGTCCACGGCGTAGGCGTAGAGGTTGCCGTCCACGGTCACGGCGGTGCCGCCCACCGCGAAGAACGGCTTGCCTTCGGCTTCCACGTTGCAGTCCAGCAGGACTTCTTCGCCGGGAAGTTCGACGCCGGCCTCCACCGCCGGGGGCGTCCAGTCGGCCACCGGGTCCCCGGTGTTCCGGGCCTTGACTCGGCACTGGATGCCATACTCCTTGCCCTCCACGGAGCGGGTGTAGTACCACCAGCCGTCCTTGCGGTTCGGGACAGACAAGTCTGTCTCCTGCGTGCGTCCCTTGATTTCCTGGAAGATCGCTTCCCGGAGCGGTTCCTGGTGGGCGGTGACGCTCTCCTGGTAGGCGTTTTCGGCCTTGAGGTGCTCCACCACGTCCTCGGAGTCCTTGGCCCGCAGCCATTCGTAGTTGTCCACGAAGGTGTCGCCGTGGTGGGTCCGTTCCTTCGGGACCTTCCGGGCAACGGGGGCGGCGGACGCAGGGGTGTGGTCGGCAGGGTGCTGCACTGGAGTCTGGGTCATTGACTCAATATATAAAGCTATTCCGCTCCGGGCACCCGCGTTCGCTACCGGGGGATAGAGTGGTCCGCTTTCTTCGTGCGTAGCGCCCTGCACACCGCGTCACTTCTACAACTTAAAGACAAGTAGTGGCCACTCACGCACAGGATGTTGGCGGTAAATAGTCTGTAGGAGTCGGTCGGCGGAGGACCTGGTCCCCCTGGGAACTCCCGCCAGTCCGATACTTGGCCCGGACAACGTTCCGGATCACGTTGAGCTGGGCCGGCGGTGATAAGCCTTCTGAGACCGAGGCTTCCCCAGGCACCGCCGGCCCTTAGCTCACGTGAAGTTTCCCAGCCCAGCGTGAATAGCTCAGCCCCACCGTATGCCAGGGCCTAGTGTCGGAGCCGCGAATCGGCAGGCACCAACCCCGGCAGGAAGCGCACATAGGCCACCATGCCGACTAGCTCCACCAGGGTCTGCGTCACCACCACCAGCGCGGCGAGGGCCAGCGGCTCGGGAAGCGCCAGTGCCAGCGGAAGCACTACCAGCGAATTGCGGGTCGCGCCGCTGAACACCACGGCCAGGCTCGCCGGGGCATCCAGCCGGGCGGTCCGGGCCGCGAGCAGGCCCAGCGGCACCATCACCAGCAGGAACGCGGCATACAGCGGCACCACGGCCAGCAGCGAACCCAGTTCCTGGCGCACGCCCACGATCTGCGAACCCACCACCACGGCCAGCGTCGCCATCATGAGCGGGACCATCAGCGCTTGCATCACCGCCATGACTTTGTGCCCCGCAGCGGAACCGATAACGGAACGCCCGACGGCGGCGCCGTCACCCGGGTGCCCGACGGCGGGAAGGTCACCTTCCCCGCCCGGCAAGAACCGCCCGGCAAGCCACTGCGTCAGCGCCGCCAAACCCAGCGGAACGATGATCAGCCCCACCAGTGCTTGCACAAACGGCGCCGGATCAATCGCCGACACCAGCTCCGGCCCCACGAACATCAACAAGTACACCGGCAGCAGGAGCATCTGGGCGAGCATCAGTACCGGTGCCGCGGCGAGCAGCCGGTCGGCGGCCCCGCCGGCCAGACCGGTGAACACGATCACGTAGTCTATGCACGGCGTGAGGAGTACCAGCAGTAAGCCCACCAGGAGCGCCTGATCGCCGGCGACGAAACGGCTCAGCCCGAACACCACCAGGGGCACCACGGCGAAGTTGAGCACCAGCACCGTCGCCATGAAGGGCACGTCGCGTAGGGCGCGTCCCAGTGACGCGAACGGGATCCCCAGGAATGTCGCGTAGAGCAGCAGCCCCAGTACCGGATTGATGGCCAGCTCCAGCGCGGCGGCCGAGTCCGGCGCCAACAAACCCGCTGCGGCACCGGCCACAATCGCGGCAAGATACAGGCCGATCTGGCGGCGTTCCATCCATGCCACAAACGTCCAGGTCTTCACCGGCTCCATCGTAGGCGAGTCATTACCCCACGCCGCAGCCGGCCACAACACCCCCCGCCGTTCATAACGCCACTCTTTCCGCATGTGACGCTCAGTGTTGCGTAGGTCACATTCGCTCCTTAGTCTGATGGAGGTCGCAGCGTCGCGGCCATGCAGTGAATAGGGGAAACACTTGAACGACAAACTCAAGGTTTTAGTACGGCTCGATCTCGATTGCGGACAGGCTGAAGTCGCCGCCCAAGGACATGTGACGGCGAAAAGCCTCCAGGCCCTGTATGTGGTTGTGAAGAGGGCAAATCATTTGAAAGAAGGGCTCCACCTGGTGTTGGATGTGAGCCACGCACATGTTGAGCCGGCTGCAATGGAGCAGCTGCAGGCATGTTCGGAATCGCACCACCTGCCGGCGTCCATTGATCCGCTCCAGTCGGAATGCAACATCAGCGTCCTGGCTCCCGCACCGCGGGTTACCGCGCACAAGGGTACGGAGACGGCAACCCGACGAAGGAACCGGGCCATGAGCCTCGCCGCCTAAGCAGCGGAGCTCACCTCACCGGAACGCACGTTACCGGAACGCACGTTACCGGAACGCACGACGGCGGCCTCGCCGCCTAAGCGGCCGCCGTCGCCGGTAACTCATCTCACCGAAAACATCACCATGCTTCAACAGCCACCTGTGTAGGCCCATAATCGCCTGCAGATGGCCCTTTGGCATGGTGGTCTCGAGCCCTCAAGTCCAGACCCCTCAGTTCCCGCCCTCGAATCCGTTGGCCGCCACGTAGTCCGCCAGGGTTCCGCTGGCGAGTGCTGCTGATATTGCGCCAATCGCGCCGGGGTTCTGGAAGACGATCGACTGCCCGGTGGTGCTGAAGCCGAAGCCGCCGTCGGGCAGCCGGAAGAAGATGGCATCTTCGGGGCCCACGTCACGCAGGCTGAAGCCCAGCTTCGCCATGGTTTCCACGGTGAGGCCTGGGCTGACCGTCCAGTGCGGCCGGACGGCGTTGACCACGTTCAGCACCGTTTGCGGGTTCGTGAGGGTGCCGGCGCTCATGAACTTGCTGATGACGGCTTTGAGGAATGTCTGCTGGTTGCGGATGCGCTGGAAGTCGCCGTCGGCAAATGCGTAGCGCTCGCGGACGAACTCAAGGGCCTGGCCGCCGGTGAGGTGGTTGATGCCGGCGGGGAAATTCTGCCGGGTGTCGTGGGTGGACGTGAAGGGGACGGTGACGTTCACGTCCACGCCGCCCAGGGCATCGGTGGCGGCCCACAGGCCCGGGAAGTCCACCATCACGGCGTGGTCGATGTGGGTGTTGAACAGCCCCTCCACGGTCTGGACCATGAGCGGAATACCGCCCAGTTCCAGCCCGGCGTTGATCTTGGCTTCGCCGCGGCCGGGGATGTTCACCCACATGTCGCGCATGATCGAGATGCCGTAGATCCTTTGCCGGTCGGCCGGCACGTGGACCAGCATCAGGACGTCGCCGCGCTGATCGGCCGGTGTTCCGGCGGCGGCCTGGGCTTCTTCCGCCCGAGAGTCGCCGCGGCTGTCGCTGCCGATGATCAGGATGTTCATGGCCACGGGCGGCGGTTCGGGCGCCGGTGGAGGCGCGGGCGGTGCCGGGGCCGGTTCGGTGGGTGACGGCGTCGCGGTGGCGCTTTCCGACGTCGCCACCCCGCTGGCGGTGGGAGCAGGCGGACCGCCGCGTCCCACCTGCGAGAACGCGTACGCGGTGCTGCCCAGGGCGATCACCAGGACCATGGCCAGGACGGCTTTGAGCCAAAGGGGCTGCCGGCGCAGCCAGACGGGAAGCCACGCGAAATTTCCCTGCGGCGGCTTGCTTTCAGCCGCTCCTTCCGGATCAGACTGGTTGTCCATAACCGGACGCTACCACCGCTGATGCGGAAAAGGGCGACGCCGGAAGTGCTGTTATGTGGGCGTGTTGAGCCGGGCGTAGCGGAGGATGGTGAGGATGGCGGGGGCCAGTTCGTCTTCCATCTGCCGGTACACCTCGGGGCCTCGTTTGTACGGGTCGATCACTTCGTTGTCCGCGCTGTCCGCGGCCAGGGCGAGGTGCCGGACTGAGGCGAGGCGGGCGGGCAGGCCACGCCAGAGCGTGCCGGCGTCGGGCGCTTTGTTGTTGCCTTCATTGCGGCTGGCTTCACCCGCGGCGGCGTCACGCTCCTCGAGGGCTTCGAGCATCCGCGCGAATTCCCGAATGGTGAATGTGCGCTTGAGCAGGGAGGCGTCCAGCTGCAGCACCTCGCCGCGGTGCTTGGAGGTCATGGTCAGCACGATGTCCGTGTCGCGGAGGATTTTGGGGGTCAGCTGCCGTGCCGCGAAGCCCTTGTCCGTGCCGCCGTACATGTTCACGATGTCGGCGGAGAGCGGCTGGATGGGGCTGCCCACCATGGCGCGGGTGCCGGCGCTCCGCACCTCGAAGCCGCCGGGCAGGACCTGGTCCAGGCCGGCCTGCAGCAGGCGTTCGGCCACGGGGGAGCGGCAGATGTTTCCCGTGCAGACTGTGAGGATCCGTACGGGCGTTGGCGATTCCACGGTGAGGGCTCTTTCCGGAGTGGCTGTCAGATCGGTGCGATCCCTGATCTTCAACTTAACACGCAGGCAGTTCCTGTCCGGGGGCAAACCGCCCGGAGGAACGGGCAGATCTTGATCGAATCTTGCCGCGCGGTTGCGTGAACCTGAAGGCACAACAGGCACAGTGGGGTCAACCGGTGAAGAACACGGTCACAGCAGCTGGGCGGCCCGGCCGGGAGGCCCAACCGATTGCTACGGGGGACGTAGATGTCAGAGCTTGCTTATCGCATCAAGGACCATGCCGGAGCCACGCGCCGCAGGGCGGTGTGGGGCGGCCTGCGGCCGGCTCCGGCCATGACCGCTGCCACCGTCTCCCAGTCCGCGACGGCGCCAGCTTTGGTCACGGCGGCACCGGTCACGGCGGTTTCAGTGACGCCGGCCGGGGCTTCGCTGGTTTCAGAGACGACGGCTTCAGCTACGCCAGCTTCATTTGTGCCAGCCGCGGCGGCGACTGCTTCGACCGGGTCAGCTTCAGCGGTGCTCGTCTCGGGCATTCGGGCCATTCCTTCGACCACGCATCCCAATGAGGCCGGCCACCTTCGGCCCGCCGTCAAGGTCCCTGTCGAGCTCGGCCTGCGGGGTCTTGGCGCCGTTTCCGGAAAGGTGAGCGTCCGAATCACCATCAATCCGGTAGTGCCCGTCTCATCGGCCTTGCGCGTTGGCGGGCAGGTGCCGGTGCCTGGCAGCCTGTCGTTTTCCTTCATCAGCGTGGGTACGGCATGCGTCTTGCCGACCCTAACGCTCAAGGGTGCCACGTTCACGGCGGCATTCATGTACGAGGTGGCCGCAGGTTCAACGGAGCTGGACTTCGCGATCGACGGTTATGGCCGGCGTGGCAGGAATAGCGATCGCTGCGACTTCGAGGTGACCGCAGAAGTCACCGTCCACGAGCATGGCAAGCAGGCGCCGACAATTCTGGCGTGCACCTCCGTCATCCACCTCTGAGGTGGGGCCATCCACTCATGAGGTGGGGCGCCGGCCGCTTTGCAGGGCGGCAGTGCCCAGCCCGCTGTTCAGTGCCTGAACTTTCAGCACCTGAAGCAGTTTGTTTCGTCGCGGGACCTGGCGTGGGTCGATGTGGGGTGGCGGGATGAACCAGGGCACCCCGGTTTTGACGTGGATCTGCCACTGTTCCTTGTGGATCAGGTGGTGGTGATGGCTGCAGAGCAGGGTCAGTAGGTGATGTGGTGGGCTTCGCACCAGGGTGCGGGGATGGTGCAGCCCGGGAACGCGCAGCCCTGGTCGCGGGCGGTGAGGGCTTTGCGGATGTGCGGCGGAAACACCCTGGTGGTGCGGCCGATGTCCAGGATCCTGCCCTGGCTGCCCAGGAGGACGGGGATGATGTCCGCATCGCAGGCGATCTTGCGGACGGTGGCGGGAGTGACGGGGCCGGTGAACGTGAACGAGCCCGTGCCCGGGATGCCGGTGCCGGTGCTGCGTGTGGCGTCGGTGCTCTGGCCGGTGCCTGAGGCCGCGGTGGTGCGCTCGAGGTTCTCGAGCTTGTCGAGGAGGTCGCGGTAGTCGATGGTGACCATGACCTGGGGCCGGAGCCCGCCCGCGGCCGGGAGCGCCCCGGCGACCAAGCCCGCTTTGCAGGCGCCGACGAGGCCGTCCAGGAGCTGCTGCGGACGGGTCCGCTGATCCAGTTCCAGTTCCAGGTCCTGCTCTGCTTCACCGGTGCCGGTGGTGTCGCTGTCGCTGTCGCTGCCGCCGCCGCTACCCGCGCCGGTGTCGGCGCCTGTGCGGGTGCGGGGGTTGGTGGCCGTGTTCATGGCGGTCAGGAGCGGTTCGTATTGGTCGGCGGTGGCGAAAAATTCCACATGGTACAGCCCGCGGCGTGGCTGGCGGAGGAACACGCCCTGCCGGCGGCGGAGCTCTTCTTCAGACGGTTCGGACCCGTCCTGGTCGAGCCCCTCGATCCAGCGCTTCGCGATCCGGGACACGAAATCCGGGTCGCTCCCGGCCGCGTGGCGGGTCAGGTCATGTTCCATCCGGGCCATGGTGTCTTCGGGGGCGTGGTGCCGGACCCGCTCCAGTGCCATGGTGACGATGGTCGCTGAGCGGGACGCAACGGTTCCGGCGGCGACGGCGGCCGCGAGTTCGCGATGTTCCGGAGGCTCGATGTGCCCGGTAATCCCGGTCCTCGGCAGCACCGCGTCAGCCAAGCTGAGGCGCCGCCGGGCCTCGGCAATGCTGATCCGCAAGCTGGTGCGGAGGAACTCGGCGGCGTTCCGGCACCCGTCATCAGCCGGATCTGGCACCGGGCCTGAGGGCATGGATCCGGTATTCGTCGGTTCGGGTTCCAGCGAGTCGGGATCCGCTGCCGCTGGTCCGGGGCCGGTGACCCAGCCACCGGCCCGGGGGGCCCAGCCGACCGGCCCTTGGGCGGCAACCGCGTCGGTGCCCCAACCCGTGGTCCAGCCAACCGCTGCGCCCGAACTTGAGACCGAGCCGGTGCCCGCCCGCGCGGCCGCAGAAGCCTCGCGCCGCGTCCGGTCGACAGCTCCGGCCGCGACGATCTGCAGATATTCGAGGGTCCGGGAGACGTCCTCGACGTTGGCGGCGAAGTCGGCAGCCTCCCGGAAACCGAGCCGCCCGGCGTCCTCGACCGCCGTTGACACGGCACGTTTGAGCAGCTCAAGGCTCCGGACCAGATCATCGGAACCACCGTCGTCGGACGCCGGCACGCGAAAGTGGGAGCCGGCGAGGGCGCCTGCGGTCACCGCGCGAAGGCTGCGCGTTGGCGTGACTACTAGGGGCGGCACATCGGAAAACCCGCCCAGGCGCGTGGCCTGGTTCGGGGCGAGTTCTCCAACGGCTTCCATGGGATAACTCTGCCAGTGGGGACTGACATTTAAGGGGCAACCCGAAATCCTCAATTCTGCATACACAGGAAACCTTGAGTGAATCTTGCAAGACGGTTGCGTGAACCTTTCGCGTCGTTGGGAAGAGTGGTCGCAGCCGGCGAAAACGCGGTGAAAGCACACGGCCGGTCCAATCAGGACTGGCCCCAGCCGAAAAACATGTGGGGGCGAAATTGTCTGAGGTTCTGAACGCAGAGGTCACGAGCAGCGAAGAGGGCGGTCTCAGCCGTCGCAGGATTGTTAAGGGAGCAGCTTGGTCCGTGCCGGTCATCGCAGCCGCTATTGCAGCGCCGGCAGCGTCGGCGTCTGGGCCGATCTACAGCGCTACCTTGACGCTCAAGGGCGCAAATACAGCCGGCCTAACTTTTGTCAGTTCGACAAGTACAGGTACGGGCACGAACCTTACCGGCATCGGGCCCACGAGTTTCGACATCCAGAACACTGGTAGCGCAATCACCGGAACAATCACGGGAACCGTCAACATTGCCCCGTCGGGGGGAGTGCTCGCAGGAGCCGGGATCCAGTCCATGGCGCCGGCTGCCCTGGGCTCGCCTGCTTACTCCACTGCCCATGAGTACAGCGCTACGTTCTCGAACGTTGGTCCCCTTGCAAGCGGCGAGACACTGAACATTCCTCTTTCTTTCCAGTACCAGCGCGTCAACCCATTGCCGAAGAAGGTGACGTACTCCTACACGATGACCATCACTCTGACGCTGCCCGACAGCAAGTCAGTCACCTTGCCCGGCATCGCACTTTCGGTCACCTTCCCGTGACCCTAGATCGATAGAGGCAGACAAAGTGATCTACCGCCGAGGCACCCTGGTCGCAGAAGTCCGCACCGAGTCAACAAACCGGGTTGCTCTTCTCCACCTGGACGCAACCCAGCCCGTAGTCCTCGACGGCACGGCTGCGGCCATCTGGCAACTGATCGACGGCCGCCGCGACCAGGCGGACGTCATCGCCGAACTGGAAGCCACCTTCGAGGACGCGGCCGGCCAACTGGCGCACCAAGTGGAAAATTTCCTGGCCAGCCTGGAAGCCCAGCGGCTCATCGAAGCTGCTGGCATCCCGGGTTAGTAGAAACCAAAGCACCAACCGGCTGGACGGAAAGGGGGAGTCATGAGCGGCGAGGACAATGAGCATGGCATAGATTCGCAGCTCGACTGGGACTTCTCCAGCGGCTGGGACGCCCGGCTCTTTGAGGATCTGCGCGGCGGCGGGGAACTGCTGAGCGTCGACGTCCTCGGCACCCAGTTCGCCATCCGCTGGGGCCGCTCGGTCACCCTCGAGCAGCAGCAAAGCATGCGCTCTGCCTGGTCGCGCTGTGCCGGCGCCGGGGCACCGATGGTCCCGCCGCTCGCCAAGGAACCCACGGAATCCCTGCCGTACTCCGCTTCCGTCTCCTACTTGTCCCAAACGTACGACGGCGGCACGTTCCCCCTGCAGGCAGCCTCCTTTGCGGAGCTGGCTGAGAACCTCACCTCCCGGCTCACGGTCGCCGCGATCCTGGAGAACGCCGGCGAATTAATGATGCTCCACTCCTGCGGCGTGGCCTCTCCGGAGACCGGCGCCGTGGTGGCTCTCGTGGCCAAGTCCGGCACGGGCAAGACCACGGCTGCCTCGGTACTGGCCGGGACGTACGGGTATGTCACGGACGAAACGGTCGCCATCGGACCGGACGGCTCGGTGCTTCCGTACCCCAAGCCGCTGTCCGTGAAGCAGGGGCCCGGCGCACCCAAACGCCAGGTGGGTCCCGACGAGCTCGGGCTCCTGCCGGCACCGGCCAAGCCCTTCATCCAGTCCATCGTGCTGCTCAACCGGATTGAACCGGACCAAGAAGCACACCAGGAGCCAACCCTCCGCCAGCTCCCGTTGGCTGACGGGCTGCTGGCGCTCATCCCGGATTCGTCCTCGCAGGCCGAAATCGACGAGCCGCTGCAGTCGCTGTGCCGGCTGATCGACCGCGTCGGGGGAGTCTGGCAGGTGACCTATTCGGAGGCCGAGGACCTGCCGGCAGCCCTGGAGCCGCTCTTCCGCAAGCAGCGCCGTTCGAAGCCCGTCTGGGAGGCCCGCACCCGCCCAGCGCGCGCAGTAGAAGCCGAGCCCGACGACGCGACCCCCATCCCGGACGGCTGGATCCGCCGGGTTGAACCGAAGGATGCCGTAGCGGTCGACGGCGACCTGCTGGTGATGCTGGAAGCGGAGATCGTGCGGCTGAGCGGGATCGGGCCGGCGATCTGGGAAGCAACCGCAAACGCAGTAACGCTGGACCAGTTGGCCGAAGAAATCGCAAAAGTGCACGGCCGGCCGGAGGACTACAAAGCCGCCGTCGCTGCAGCCGCCGGGCAGCTGATCGCCAAATCAGTCTTGGAACAGGGCACCGAATAACGCAAGGCACCGAATACGCAGGGCGGCGACTAGCCGCCAGCCGCGCGGGGCACCGCACGACGCATCACTCCGGCGACGAAGACCGGGCAGGGAAACATACAAACTTGGAAGGAACCACCATGAGCGTCAACACTGTGCCCGCGGGCGAAACACCAGCCGGCCTGGACCTGGCCGACTACCTGCGGGTGGTGCGTACGTACTGGAAGGCAATCGTCGCCTTCACCCTGCTGGCCACGTTGACGGCCTTCGGCTGGACGGTCCTTCAGCCGAAGATCTACTCGTCCGATTCCAGCGGCATTGTGGTCACGCCGGGCTCGGACAACGTGAGCCTTTCCCTCGCCGGGGACAGCTTGGCCAAGGCGAAGGTCAAGAACTACGAGTCCGTGGCCAAGTCCCGGCTGGTAGCGGACCGGGTCATCGCCTCCCTGGAGCTCAAGACCACCGCCGATGCGCTGCTCGGCACCATCAGTGTGAAGGTTCCGCTGGACACCGCGGAGATCCGGGTGACGGCCCAGTCGCCGGATCCGGCAACCGCCCAGCGCGTGGCCGATGCCTGGGTCAACGGCCTCGCCGCCCAGGTGGAAGCGATCGAAACGGCCACCCCGGAAACAGCCACAACAGAAACAACCACGCCCGACGCCGGCACCTCACCGGACGCTGCCACCGCACCAGCGGCCACGGCCTCCGCCGTCCGGATCCTCCCGCTGGGCAAGGCCGTCCTTCCCACTAGCCCTGTGTCCCCGAACGTCAAGCTCACCCTTGCGCTCGGCGCGCTGATCGGCCTGGCCCTGGGCGTGGCCTATGCGCTGGTCCGCCGGCACCTGGACCGTCGGATCCGCAACGCCGCGGAGATTGAACGGCTCTTCGAGGTCCCGGTCATCGGCACCCTCCCCATTGACCACCGCCTGGACGAAAAAAGCACGATCCTGGACGCGGGCGCCGCCGCGCAACTCCACGACGCCGGCGGCGCGATGGCCGAGGCCCTCCGGGAACTGCGCACCAACATCAGCTTCCTGGACGTGGACCAGCCGCCGCGGATCATCGTGGTCACCAGCTCCATGCAGGCTGAAGGCAAGTCCACGGTCACCGCCAACCTGGCGGTCACCATGGCGGCCGCCGGCGAGAACGTTGTAGTGGTCGACGGCGACCTCCGCCGCCCCACGCTGGTGGACGTCTTCAACCTGGTTCCGGGAGTCGGGGTCACCGATGTGCTCACCGGCACCGCCGAGCTGGAGGACGTCCTGCAGCCCTGGGGTGCGCTGCCGAACCTGTCCGTCCTCGGCTCGGGCCGGATTCCGCCGAACCCCAGCGAGCTGCTCGGGTCCAAGGCCATGAAGAACATGCTCAATGCCTTGGCAGAGAATGCCATCGTCCTGATTGATGCCCCGCCGCTGCTGCCCGTCACGGATGCTGCCGTCCTGTCCCGCGTCGCGGACGGCGCCATCGTGGTGATCCGCACGGGCCGGACCACCCAGGAACAGCTGGGGCAGTCCCTGGGCAACCTGGAAAAGGTGAAGGGCCGCATCCTGGGCGCCGTTCTCAACTACGTGCCCACCAAGGGCACGGACGCATACTCCTACTACGGCACGTACACCTCCGCCACCGGATCGGCACCCGACTATCACTCCGCTCCGGAATCCCTCGCCCCGGAGGCGTTTGTTGACGACACCTTCCAGAGCCAAATCCAGCGGAAGAACGACGACGACGTCCTGGAACCGGTGCCCGCCGGGCGCCGGGCACGGGGCTAGGTCAGCCGTGCCGAACCCAGCCACGCAGAACCCAACCGACAAAACGCAGCTGAGCATTCCCGAAGCCGTGCTCTTGGGCCATGCCCTGGTCCAGCGGGTGGCGGACAGCCTGGGGATCCGGGCGTTCTTCATCAAGGGTCCGGCCAGCGTGGTCCAGGGGCTACGGCTGCCCAAGATGTCAGTGGACGTGGACGTCTTTGTGCCCCCGGCGGACCTGGAACCACTGCTCAACGGCATGCGGGAGAGGGGCTGGCGGGAGCGCCCGGTGGACCCGGACGAGCGCAGCTTCCCGCGTCACTCCACCACCATCGATCACCCGGAATGGCCCTGCTGCATCGACGTCCACTTCCGCTTTCCCGGAATGGAAAACCCTCCCGGCGACTCCTTCGACGTGATGTGGGCGCACACGGAGGACCTTGAACTTGCAGGGCAGGTGGTGCGGGTCCCGTCAAAGGCGCTGGGAATCCTCATCCTTGCCCTGCATGCCCTCCGTTCGCCCCATCTTCCGGCGTGCAGCCAGGAGCTCGTGTTCCTGGCGGAGCTCACCAAGCGGGAGTCGCACGCGGCGGAAATCCTGGCCGTCGCCACGGCCACCGGCTGCCTGGCGGCCATGCGACCCTTCCTCGAGGACCTGGGCTCGCAGCCAGAAGAATGGCCGGAGGCTTCCACGGAATGGCGCAACCGCCTGCTAGCGAAGGAGCCGGGCAGCGCCCGGATCATCGCCATTGCCCAGGCCCCGCTGCGGGACAAGCCGAAGATGCTCTTCCGCGCGGTCTTCCCGCCCACAGAGGTCTTCCTCACGGGGAACATCTACGCGGACCTGTCATTCCGAGGCCGGCTCCGGCAGCATCAGGCCCGGTGGGCCCGCTTCCTGCGCGCTGTCCCGAAGATCGTCAAGGACCTCAGCCAACTCCGCCGGCGTGATCCAGCGGCCAAATCCGCAGGGCCACTTCACCGATAACCTCGGAAGTCGCCACCGTCCGGACGCACTCCGGCGACGCGTCATTCGAAAACGCCGACGGCGGGTTCCCGGCCTGCGTCCGGCAGTCCACCACCGAGTCCGCCGAGCCGGAGCGGTGGTCGCCCAGCATCACCAGCTGGCCTTCGGGAACAGTGAATGACGGGAAGCAGCGCGCCGAGCTGGGAACGGATGCACAGTCTAAAACCCCGGCCTGGAAGGGGAAGTCCTGGTAGATGTAGGGCTCGTCCAGCGGCTGGCCGTCCACGCTGAGCCTGCCGTCGGTGCCGCAGCAGCTGACGGTCTGGCCGCCCACGGCGATGACGCGCTTTACCAGGAACTGCTCGTTGGAAACGCCGATCCCCGTCAGGTCGCCGAAGGCGCGTGCCACGGAACCCAGCCCGCCGCCGTCGGGCGCTGCTGTTTCATGCTGCCAGGAGGCCGGACGGGTGAACACCACCACGTCCCCTTGCTGCGGTGAGCTGCCCGCGTAAGCCAGCCGGTTCACCAGGATCCGGTCGCCGCCGCCCTGCGAGCCCTGCAGCGTCTGCTCCATGGAGCCGGACGGCACCCGATACACCTTGACCAGGAACGCCTGGACCAAGGCGATGGCGAGGAGGGCCACCAGCATATTGAGGGCGAGCAAAGCCCAGAGGGGGAGCTTCCTTCGGGCGGCTGCGTTCACGCCCCAAAACTACCCCACAACGCCCGGGTGCGGCTTTGGTTGATGCGGTCGTTGGGCAACTGTTCGAGCAGCCGCACTGCTCAAGGGGCGGGCTCGTACCCGATGAGCCAGTGGAGCCCGTGGCGGTCGATCACCTGGCCATCGGATGCACCCCAAGGCTTGGGGGCAAGGGGATCCACCACGTGGCCGCCGACGGCGAGCTTGTCGAACCACTCGTGGAGGGTCTCTGGTTCGGCGTTCCCCAGCAACGAGAGCATGAGGCCTTCGAACCGGACCGTCTTCCCGTCGGCTGGCGCATCCGATCCGGCCAGGGCAACGGTGCCGGTGAGGACTCCGTGGGCGATGTGATCCGGCGGGCCGTCGCTGCTACCGAAGTCCGCCTTGGTGTAGAGGGATAGCTCTCCACCGAAGACGTCACGGTAAAAGGTGAGTGCTTCGCGCGCCGTGCCGGGGAAACTGACATAGATCTGCGGTGCCGTCATGCCCACAGCCTACATACGCGGATTTAGTATCCAGTACTCCCGCTGGCACCAGGTCGCCCTGCCGCGTCAGGCACAAAACAACCCCACCAAGCGCCCCCGGTGCTTGACGCATCTCACGGCTTCCGCATATCCTGAACGAACGGTCGGTAATTATTTATCGGATATGCATAGGAGCAACCATGGCAACGCAGACCCTGCAGTCAGTGCCCGCTGAGCTGACACCTGAACAGCTGGAAGAGGCAGCCCGGCACGAGGCTGAAGGTCAGGCGTACTTTGACCGCGTCATGGCGGAGGATTCGCGCATCGAACCCCGCGACTGGATGCCGGCTGCCTACCGCAAAACCCTCATCCGGCAGATCTCGCAGCACGCGCACTCGGAGATCATCGGCATGCAGCCGGAAGCCAACTGGATTTCCCGCGCCCCCAGCCTGAAGCGCAAGGCCATCCTCATGGCCAAGGTCCAGGACGAGGCCGGCCACGGCCTGTACCTGTACTCCGCCGCCGAGACCCTGGGCCAGCCGCGCGACCAAATGATGCAGGACCTGATGGACGGCAAGGCCAAATACTCCTCCATCTTCAACTACCCCGCACGCACCTGGGCGGACATGGGCGCCATCGGCTGGATGGTGGACGGCGCCGCGATCGCCAACCAGGTTCCGCTGTGCCGCGCGTCCTTCGGCCCCTACGGCCGCGCCATGGTCCGCGTCTGCAAGGAAGAATCCTTCCACCAGCGCCAGGGCTTCGAGATCCTGCTGGAACTCTCGCACGGCACCCCCGAGCAGAAGCAGATGGCCCAGGAAGCCGTAAACCGCTGGTACGCCCCGGCCCTGATGATGTTCGGCCCGCCGGACGATGATTCACCCAACTCCAAGCAGTCCATGGCCTGGAACATCAAGCGCTTCAGCAATGACGAACTGCGCAACCGCTTCGTCGGCATGATGATGGAGCAGGTCAAGGTCCTGGACCTCACCCTCCCGGACAAGGACATCCGTTTCAACGAAGAAACCAAGAAATGGGAACACGGCCCGCTGGACTGGGACGAGTTCCACGAGGTCCTGAAGGGCCGCGGCCCCTGCAACGCCCAGCGTTTGGAGCGTCGCCGCGAAGCACACGAGAACGGTACCTGGGTGCGCGAAGCCGCCGCAGCGTACGCCCGCAAGCAAGCAGAGAAGGAATCCGCAGCATGAGCCCCGAAACCCCCGCCGGCAACGTCTGGCCCATCTGGGAAGTCTTTGTCCGCTCCAGCCGCGGCCTGTCCCACGTGCACGCCGGGTCCTTGCACGCGCCGGACGCAGCGATGGCGCTGCGCAACGCCCGTGACCTGTACACCCGCCGCAACGAGGGCGTGTCCATCTGGGTTGTCCCCGCGGACGCCATCGCCTCCAGCGATCCGGACGCCAAGGGCGCCTTCTTCGAGTCGCCCCAGGGCAAGGACTACCGGCACGCGACGTACTACACCAAGAGCGAGGGCGTGAAGCACCTGTGAGCACCTCACCCGCAACCACTGAAGAAACAGGCGGCCACGGGGACATCTCCGTGGGCGTCACCACCGCCGGCACCAGCGGAGACGCCACCGCCAGCGCCACCCGCATCACGCCGGGCAACGCGCTCCGCCCGGAGGACATCGCGCTCGCCGTCAGCCGCGGCACCGCCAAGCCCACCGAGGACGTGGCCGAGTTCGCACTGCGCCTGGGCGACGACGCCCTGATCCTGGCCCAGCGCCTGGGCCACTGGATCTCCCGCGCCCCCGAGCTGGAGGAGGACATCGCCCTGGGCAACATCGCCCTGGACCAGCTGGGCCACGCCCGCTCCTTCCTCAGCTACGCCGGTGGCCTCAACGGCAAGAGCGAGGACGACCTCGCCTACTTCCGCTCCGAGGACGAGTTCCGCTCAGTGGAACTCTTCGAGCAGCCCAACGGGGACTTCGCCGTCACCATCGCCCGCCAGTTCGTGGTGAGCTACTACCAGTTCGAGCTCTACAGCCGGCTCACGCACTCCACGGACGCCACGCTGGCCGGCATCGCCGCCAAGGCCGTGAAGGAAGTGGACTACCACCGGGACCACAGCGCCCAGTGGGTGCTGCGCCTGGCCCTCGGCACGGACGAATCGCGCCGCAAGATGATCCACGGCTTCAAGGTCATCTGGCCCTACGTCGACGAACTGTTTGCCGACGACGAACTCACCGCCCGCCTCGCGGCGGCGGGTGCCGCCGTCGAGCCTTCCAGCCTCCGCGCTGACTTTGACCGCCTCACCGGCGAGGTCCTGGCCGAGGCAGAACTTGAGGTTCCGCAGGTTCCGGCCGCACTGGGCGGCGGACGCCGCGGCAAGCACTCCGAACACCTGGGCTACATGCTGGCCGAGATGCAGGTGCTGGCCCGCCAGCACCCCGGAGCGAGCTGGTAGCCATGTACGTCAGCCACCCCACCGCCGAGAGCGACCGCAAGGAAGCGAAAACTCCGGAGCAGAAGGCCTGGGACCTCGCCGCCACGGTGTGCGATCCCGAGATCCCGGTGCTCACCATTGCGGACCTGGGCATCCTGCGGGATGTAAAGCTGTTCGACGACGGCGGCATGGTGCCCGCCGTCCAGGTCACCATCACGCCCACGTACTCGGGCTGCCCGGCCATGGACGCCATCCGCGATGACCTCAATGCGGTGTTCGCCAAGGAGGGCTACCCCAACGTGCACGTGGAGCTGGTGCTCAGCCCGGCGTGGACCACGGACTGGATGACCGAGTCCGGCAAGGCGAAGCTGCAGGAGTACGGCATCGCGCCGCCCAGCGGCCACAGCAACGCAGTACGCCACGCCGGGCCCGTCCGCCTGAGCCTGGCCGTCAAATGCCCGCAGTGTTCATCGTTGAACACCAAGGAACTCACCCGCTTCGGTTCCACCTCCTGCAAGGCGCTGTACGTCTGCCAGGACTGCAAGGAACCGTTCGACTACTTCAAAGTTTTGTAAGGAACAGGTGCTCCCATGACTGTTGTCCGCCAGACTGCCGCCGAACAGGCCACGGCCACCGGCCGCCGTCGTGCGTCCTTCCACACGCTGACGGTGGCGGAAGTCCGCCGGCTCACGGAAGATGCCATCGAAGTGACGTTCGGGGTTCCGGCGGAGCTTGCCGGCCAGTACGACTACCTGCCGGGCCAGTACGTGGCCCTGCGTACCACCATGCCGGATGAGGACGGCCAGCCGCACGAGGTGCGCCGCAGCTACTCCATCTGCGCCGAGCCGCGCAGCTTCGCAGACGGCACCAGCGAGATCCGCGTGGCCATCAAGAAGGACCTGGGCGGGCTGTTCTCCACCTGGGCGAACGCCGAGCTGAAGGCCGGCGACCAGCTGGACGTGATGAGCCCCATGGGCGCGTTCGTCTCCAAGCACGGCCGCGACGGCAAAACGGTGGAGCAGAACGTCATGAACTCCATGAACCACCCGGAGGACCTGGCGGGGGAGCCCGGCAGCTTCGTGGCCATCGCCGCCGGTTCCGGCATCACCCCGGTGATCGCCATTGCCCGCACGCTGCTGGCGGCCAACCCGGAAACCCGCTTCGACCTGATCTACGCCAACAAGGCCGCCATGGACGTGATGTTCCTGGAGGAGCTGGCGGACCTGAAGGACAAGTACCCGAGCCGCCTGGCCCTGCACCACGTGCTGTCCCGCGAGCAGCGCATCGCGCCGCTGCTGAGCGGAAGGATCGACGCCGAGAAGCTCCAGGCGCTGCTGGGCACCGCCATCCACGCCGACGATGTGGACGAGTGGTTCCTGTGCGGGCCGTTCGAGCTGGTGCAGCTGTGCCGGGACACCCTGGCAGCCCGCGGGGTGCAGCCGGAGCATGTGCGCTTCGAACTGTTCACCTCCGGCAAGCCGGACCGCCCCGAAGGCAACATCGGCCGCCCGGTGATCGCGGACGAGTCCAAGGAGACCTACAAGATCACGTTCAAGCTGGACGGCCTCGAGGGCAAGGTGGAGAGCCCCACCCATGCGCGCGAATCCATCCTGAACGCCGCCCTGCGCGTTCGCCCGGACGTGCCGTTCGCGTGCGCCGGGGGAGTGTGTGGCACGTGCCGCGCCAAGCTGGTCACGGGCAAGGTGACCATGGACGAGAACTACGCCCTGGAGCAGGATGAACTGGACAAGGGCTACGTGCTCACCTGCCAGTCCCACCCCACCACCCCGGACGTCACGGTCGACTTCGACGTCTAAGCCTTTCCCAACCCGGCTGTCACGGCCACGAACAGGAGCCCCATGATCTCCCTCTCCATCGCCGACGGCATCGCCGAGGTTGTCCTCAACGCCCCGCACAAGCTGAACTCGCTGAACGAGCAGGCGCTGAAGGATTTAACCCAGGCGTACGACGACGCCGCTGCCGCCGCCTCTCGCGGTGAGGTGCGGGCGCTGCTGCTCAGGGGAGAGGGACGCGCCTTCTGCGCTGGCCGGGACATTGCGAGCGTGACGCCGGAAACGGACGACGTCCAGGGGTACCTGGGCGGACTGCTGCAGCCGCTGCTGAAGAAGATGACCGCATTCCCGGCGCCCACGTTCGCGGCGGCGCAGGGCGCGTGCCTGGGTGTGGGGCTGGGCCTGCTGCTGGCCACGGACGTGGTGTATGTGGCGGAGGACGCCAAGTTCGGCTCGCCGTTCGCCAAGCTGGGCGCCACGCTGGACTCCGGCGGGCACTGGTACTTCACCGAGCGGCTGGGCATGCACCGGACCCTGGACCTGATCTACACGGCCGAGCTGATGAGTGGCGCCGAGGCCGTGGCGCAGGGCATGTTCAGCCGTGCCATGCCCAAGGGCGAGTTGCTGGAAAACACCCGCGGCATCGTGGCGAAGGTTGCCACGGGTGCCACGGGTGCCTTCAACGCCAGCAAGGACCTGGTGGCCCACATCCGCGACCAGCGCCTCGGCCTCTGGGAAGCCATGGAAGAGGAAAACGCGGAGCAGGCCCGGCTGTGCAAGTCCGAGGACTACTCGGAGGGCTTCAAGGCGTTCCAGGAAAAGCGGACACCGGAGTTCAACGGCCGCTGAAATTAAACCGCCGGATCGTCCACCATGGTGACGCTGCCCGTCAGTTCCGTCCACACGTCTGATTCTGTCGGCATGTTGGCGGGGCAGGCGAGGTCGAGTTCCATCAGGCCGTTTCCGGACGGCATGGCGCGCACGGCCAGGCGGACCACCAGGTCCACGTCGATCTTGTTCTTGAACCGCAGCTCGGCTTCCTGAAGCTCGATAACGCGGCCGTCTGCGTTGCGGAGCTTGGCGTAGAGCGAGTCAGCGTCGGTCACTACTGTGACCGGGGAGGCGGCTGCTTTTTTGACGCCTTCAATTTCCGCCTGCATGGAGGCTTGTGTGGCCTCCTCATCGGTGACGGCACCGCTGGGCGGCAGGATGGCCTGGTGGGTGGTGAAGAGGCAGGGGTTGTCGCTGCTGCGGTACTGGGTGGTGCCGTCTTTCGTATCTGAGATGGTCCAGCCGGCAGGCATCTGCACGGACCAGACTGGCGGCGAGGTGAAGTCGGCGTCCTGGAAGATGTAGAGGTCCTCTTCGCCGGAGGCTGCGGCCGAGGATTCGTCGGTGGTGGCTTCCTCCGTCGCCTGAGCGGACTCTGAACTGCCGGCCGTATTCGGGGACGTCGGGGAGGCTTGCGAGGCTTGGACAATTGCTCCCAGCCACAACAGACCTCCAAAGGCCAGGATGGTCAGGGTGCCGATACCGATGAGCACCCAGCCCCACACCGGGAATTTGCGCTTCGGCGGAATCTGGCCGAACTGCATCGGGCCGGGCTGGCCATATTGTCCGTGTCCGGGGTTGCCGTACGGCGGCTGGTTGAAGTTGTACTGGTCCGCGCGCGGCGGATAAGGCGGTTGCTGCCACCCGTTGTGCTCCGGCTGCTGCGGAACGCCGGGCTGTTGTTCGTCATTCAAGATGTCCCCCAATTTTTGTGAAAGCTGCAAGCAGAAGTATGTCGTGGAAGCGAACCGCTCGCGATGGGCAGGGGTACCCATCGTTACGCGGGTATGAATTGTAAAGGTGCTATGCGCGCGTGCGCTTAATGTTGGCTACCGATTGCGGGATTACACTAAGGATTTATATGGTTCAGCTATGACTTTGGGGAAAACTGTAAAAAAAGCCGTCATTCCTGCTGCCGGATTGGGAACTCGCTTCCTGCCCGCTACCAAGGCAATGCCGAAGGAAATGTTGCCGGTTGTTGACCAGCCCGCAATCCAGTACGTGGTTGAAGAAGCCGTCAAGGCGGGCCTGGACGATCTGCTGATGATCACGGGCCGCTCGAAGCGCGCGCTGGAGGACCACTTTGACCGGGCCCCGGCTCTCGAGCGCACACTGGAGCTCAAGGGCGACCTGGAGCGCCTGGAGGCCGTCCAGCACGCGTCCAGCCTGGCGCCGCTGCATTACCTGCGGCAGGGCGATCCGAAGGGGCTGGGCCACGCGGTGCTGTGCGCCCGCCAGCACGTCGGGGACGAGCCGTTTGCGGTACTGCTGGGTGATGACCTCATTGATGCTCAGGAGGACCTCCTGAGCATCATGATCGACGTCCAGGCCAAGACCGGCGGTTCTGTGATCGCCCTGATTGAGGTGGACCCGTCGCAGATCAGCGCGTATGGCTGCGCGGACATCACGGCCGTGGAAGGCGAGGACTACTTCCAGGTGAACCGCCTGGTGGAGAAGCCGTCCGTGGACGAGGCTCCGTCCAACCTGGCCGTCATTGGCCGCTACGTACTGCACCCGGCGGTCTTTGACGTGCTGGAGAAGACGGAGCCTGGCCGTGGCGGGGAGATCCAGTTGACGGACGCGCTGCAAACCTTGGCCACCGCCGAGGGCGAAGGCGGCGGTGTGTACGGTGTGGTGTTCCGTGGACGCCGCTACGACACCGGGGACAAGCTCAGCTACATCAAGGCTGTTATCTCTATCGCCTCGGAGCGCGTGGACTTCGGTGAAGAATTGAAGACGTGGATGAAGGAATTCGTGAACGAGTAAGTCGGTTCATAAATTGCTTTTCGGCAGGCTCAACGTCATCTGGCGTTGAGCCTGTCGGCGTTTGAGCTCCAGGACTCCAGCCCGGGCCGCCAGTGCCCCTATGACACAGCCCGCGGTGTTTGTGACAAGGTCCAGCGGGCTCGCGAACCGATCGTGAAGAAAGAGCTGCTGCCCTAGCTCCATGCAGCCCGAGACCACCAGACCGAACGCGCCAAGTTGCCAAAGCCGCTTTCTTGGGAATGCTAGTGAAGCAACCGCGCCGAGCGGCACGAAGAGCAACACGTTGGCCGTGGCCTCG
Source organism: Arthrobacter sp. Leaf337 (assembly GCF_001423745.1). GTDB lineage: Bacteria > Actinomycetota > Actinomycetes > Actinomycetales > Micrococcaceae > Arthrobacter. Next base: position 89,317 of record NZ_LMPC01000027.1, on the reverse strand, counting down.
ACGAACGCGTAATTTACCCAGCCGGGAATTCCCAGCGCATGGATGACGAAGAGGAAGACAGCAAGGTGGTCCTGCACTGGTTGGTCGACCGGGCTGGGCCAGAAGGCTACCAGCGCAAGCGGAACCAGCATGGCAGCAAGCACTCCCCGCCAAAACCGCGGCTGCTTCAGGCGCTTCAAACGGGCCTCAGGACGTCCGGAGCAGCGCCAAAGCCGCCACTCCCAGCGCCGCGATGGCTAGGAGCGCCAGGACGAGGTAGGGGAGTGCCTGTGGCGGGGGAAGCGGCACAGTGAAGTCGAACTGCCAGCGTGGTCTGCGCCAATGTCTCCCCATAAGTCTTATCAATACCACACAGCGGTGATTGAGGTCGTCGAAATCGCAAAAAAGAGGGTGGGTGGTCTCCGGTTTCCCGGAGACCACCCACCCTCTTTGGTGCTGTTGGTTTAGCCTTACGCTGCGGCTTCAGCCTTGGCGCGGCGGCGAACCACAACTACCGAGGTTGCGCCGGCAGCCAGTGCGCCTGCGCCCACCAGGGACCAGAGAACCAGGCTTGCGTCGGCACCGGTGTTGGCAAGGCCGGCGCCGGTGTTAGCCAGCGGAGCGCCGCCGGTGTTGGCGAGGCCGGTGCCCTCAACGGTGACAACGGCGGTTGCTGTCTTGCCCGAGGTGAGGCCCGTAGCGGTCAGCGTGTAGGTTCCCGTTTCGCTGATGGTCAGCGGGAAGGCGAAAGCGCCGTTGGCGTCAGCCGTTGTGGAGAAGGTCTGCGGTGCCAGCGGCAGGGTGATCTTGGTCGGTACCGTGCGGCTACCGTTGGAGACGCTGGAGCCGGTTGCTGCCGGAGCGCTGCCCAGAGTCACGGTGATGGACAGGCCTTCGCCGGCCAGGAAGCCGTTGCCGCGGAAGACGAACTGCTCGCCGGGGCCAACGGTCCCGTCAGAAACTGCGGCGTTGGCCGGCGGTGCCGGGTAGGTTGCAGCCACGGAAGGAGCTGCGCCGATAAGTGCGATGGAACCTGCAAGTGCGATTGCTGCAAGTGATTTCTTCATGAGTCCCCCTGAGACCGTAATTACGATGTGTCACGTGATGTGGTGGAGATTTCCGATCCCCCGAGTGACCGTAGGTTGAAATCTCATTTGATGTGCCCGAGTAAACGGTAACACCCCGTGACGGGTGTTACCAAAGTGAATCAAGTCGCTTTACATACTGTTAACGCGATGTCTACTTACCCGGAACGCATTCTGCCGGTTTGGTGCCGAGCACCACATCTTTGATTGGCTGGACAGTCGGCGTGACAACCAGGTTAGGTTCAGTGTGTTGGACAATCTTTCCGAAAGTCAGTTCCACTGTGCTGCTTTGACCAGGCGCCAAAGTGACTGTTACGGATCCTACTGGCCTGTTGCTGTGCCTGTGCGCGGCGAAATCCGTCTTTTTGCCGTCTACGGTCGCGGTTTCGACGTTCGCTTGGACTGGGCCGTAAGCGATGACATTTGTCTGTACCGAACCCGGCGGTACGCCAAAGATGCCGCCCCCAGTCACGTATTCCGGCAATGCGTTAGCGGCATCCGCCGGTGCTGTATTGGTGCTCGTGATCCGGACTTTTAGTTGTCCGTAGTCATTTCCAGTGCATTCTTCAACGAGTTGCACCGTGCGCTTGACGTAGTAGTCCATCTTGGCGCCTGTTCCGTCGTTGAAGTACACGCCGAACTGAGCCGGAGCGACGCTGGCGCCGGATACTGAGCCGCTCAAGGCGTACTTTGCAATGATCGACTGTTCATCCGTCTTGCCCGACCAAACAAGGACGCGCCCTTCACTAGTTCCGCGCGTAATGCCCTCGACGAGGGCCTTCGCGTCACCCTTACCGTTGGAGAGAGCAGTGAAGACTTCCTGGGCGACGCCTGCAAAGTAGGCGTCTTGAAGCTTTGGCTGTTCGATCTTGGCGTAGACATCGGAGAGCAAAGTCGGCACAACGTTCTTGCCGTTCAACTCCGTAGGGAGACCGGAAGCCAATGCGAGTAGTTCTGGGTTGCTGATTTTGACAGGGCCCGTGGCGTCCAAAATGTAGCTCAGTGCCACAGGGTCCATAGAAATGACGCCATCGACGCGCTGTCCTGATTTTCGCTCCCACATCGCCTGGGCTGTAGTCGCAGTAGTAGCAAAGTCCGGCGTCAGGTTGACGTCCTGCATGAATTTTCCAAGGCGTCCGGAATAGATCTGTTGTTGTTCGGCGTCAACGGGCAGAGGCGGTTGCATGACTCCAACGTCGCCAGCACTGCTTTGGGCGGCCAGCGAGAGTCTCCCTTGATCGACGGTCAGCACGGCAAGAGCTCCGGGGATGCCTCCCGAGGCCCGGACTTCGGCATTGTTTTGGATCATCAGCAGGTAGTTCCGCGGGCCGTTTGCCCCCAGCAGGCCGGGGGCGACCTGTGAGGCATCGGCCGAAGCGTCCAGCGCTCCGGTCACTGCCTCAAGTTGCTCCCTAGCTCGCGCCAGTGGGTCAGCGACCTGGGGCAAGAGATCGCCGGCATCGATTCGCTCGAGCCGATCCGCAGATACGCGAACAGCATGAGCCGCGGACACAATACTAGGGGAGGCCTTTTGGAGGCCGCTCAGGTCGGTCCCTGCGCTGCTCGGTACAAGGCTGTCCCAGTTGAGCGAATCAAACACCCGGACCAGTGGGGCGACGCCCAACGTGGATACGTCGTCAGCTGAGCGAGCAACCTCAGCCACTGCACTGAAGTTCGGGCCAACGCCGGGCGCTACGGAGGCTAATGTCCAGACCGGATCTTCGACGGCTTCGCGTGCCGCTTTTGTATGCGAGCGGAGCTGTTCGACCGTATCGGAGGCCTGTTCGGGCTTGTTGTCCGCCATATCCGTTTTGAGTACAGGGATTAGCTGAGCCGCTGCTTCAAGCTGGTTCTTGACGATGTTCGCTCTTGTACCCAACCATGCGCCAGCAGCCAGCAGCAGGAGTCCAACCGAGGCAAGAACCACCGCCGAAATAAGGAGCGGACGGCGCCGCTTGCTTCTAGCCAGACCCTTAGAGCGACTGGGGCCCCTTACGGCCGGGTTTTGGTCGTCATCCATGTGACCCATCGTCAAGGGCGTCCCAACCCGCGATAAACCCAGCCCGCGGCTCGCCACTTTTCCGAGTCCAGAACGTTGCGTCCGTCAAGGATGCGGAGGGATGAGACGCGCCCGCCGAGCTCGTACGGGTCAAGATTCCGGTATTCCTGCCACTCCGTAAGTAGCAGCAGGGCGTCGGCCTTTTCGACTGAAATGTTTGTCTCGGTCTCGTAATGAAGCTCCGGAAACCTCTTGGCCGCGTTCGCAAGGGCTTTGGGATCTGTCACGGTCACAACGGCACCCTGCAGCTGGAGTTGCGCGGCAATACTGAGCGCGGGGGAGTCTCGAACGTCGTCACTTTCCGGCTTGAATGCTGCTCCCAGAACTGTAATTCGCTTGCCCAGCAGGGTTCCGCCGCAGAGATCGCGAGTCAGTTCCACCACGCGCGTGCGGCGCCGCATGTTGATAGAGTCAACTTCCCGCAGGAAGGTTAGGGCTTGGTCCGCACCCAATTCGCCGGCTCGTGCCATAAAAGCCCGAATGTCCTTCGGCAAGCAGCCTCCGCCGAAGCCGATGCCGGCATTGAGGAATTTCCGGCCGATTCGGTCGTCCATACCGATAGCATCCGCCAGACGCGTTACGTCAGCGCCAGCAGCCTCGCACAGTTCAGCCATTGCATTGATGAAGGAGATCTTGGTCGCCAGGAATGAGTTGGCGGCGGTTTTGACCAACTCGGCGGTCGGGTGATCAGTGATGAGCCGAGGAGTTCCAGCGGAGAGCGAAACAGAGTAGACGTCGTCCAGGATAGCGACAGCCGGATGGTCTTCGGAGCCACCGGCGACGCCGTAAACGAACCGGTCAGGATTGAGCGTGTCGGTTACTGCGTGGCCTTCGCGAAGAAACTCGGGATTCCATATCAGATGGGCATCCGACTCGTGAGCTCTCACCAGATCGGAGAGCCGCGAGGCTGTTCCAACGGGGACCGTCGATTTTCCTACGACGATGTCCCCCGGCGCCAAGTATTGCACGAGCCCATTGACGGCGGCATCGACGTAGGTCAGGTCCGCGCCGTTCTCGCCTTTCTTCTGTGGAGTGCCAACACAGACGAAGTGCACACGACTGCCGGCAGCCGCCGACATGTCGGTTGTGAAGGACAACCGGCCGGTTGTCTGGACCTCTTCGAGAAGCTCTTCAAGTCCCGGTTCGTAGAACGGTGCCTTGGCTGCTGAGAGTGCAGCAATTTTTTGTTCGTCAACGTCTATGCCAACGACATCGTGTCCAAGTTTGGCCATGCAAGCTGCATGGACGGCTCCGAGATACCCGCAGCCGATTACTGATATACGCATTTTGATGCCTTCCCCAAGAGAATGGGCGGTTGTTGCCGTTGAAAAAGAGCGGAACTTTTCAAACCGCGCCCGTGCTTGTAAATACGGCTTTGAAAGTCTTGAAGAGAATGACCACGTCACCCATGAGCGACCAGTTTTCCACATAGTAGAGGTCGAGCCGGATGCTCTCCTCCCAGCTAAGGTTGGAGCGCCCACTGACCTGCCAAAGGCCGCTCATGCCAGGACTAACGTAGAGCCGCCGATGGGCCGCGTCGTCATAGAGTGCAACTTCGCCTTCGCGCTGCGGCCTCGGGCCGACAAGGCTCATGCTACCGCCCAGCACGTTGAGTAGCTGGGGCAGCTCATCCAGAGAGTACTTTCGCAAGACCCGTCCTAGGGGCGTGATCCTCGGGTCATTTTCAACCTTGAAAAGAGGTGTATCAGCGGAGCCTTGTGCTGCCAGTAACTCGCCTAACTGGGCGTCAGCGTCGACTTTCATAGACCGGAACTTCAGCATGTGAAAAGTCGTCCCGCGAAGACCAATTCGTTCTTGGCGATAGAAGACAGGGCCAGGATCCGTAAAGCGGACTAGCGCAGCCAACACAAGGAACAACGGCGCGAGGCAGGCAACCAACACGCCCGCACCTACTATGTCGAAAGCCCGCTTGGCCACTTTCTTCCCGCCTGTGAGCTTGGGGGTAGACACATGGATCAGTGGTAAACCAGCGACCGGCTGGGTATGAATTCGAGGTCCCGCTACGTCCGTAAGAGCCGGTGCCAAGATCATCCCAATATCTCTCGCTGCAAGCTCCCACCCGAGTCGTCGAAGGTCTTGGGGATGCATGTTAACACCCGCAGAGACAGCCACAGCATCTACATTTGCCTCGACAATGATGGCCAGTATGGAATCGAAGTCGGCCTGAGTGCCAGTGACCGGCACTGAGAAGTTCGACGTCAGTTCAGGAACAGCCCCGGGCAAGTGAACACCAACAGGGCGATACCCGGCTGAAGGTGCGCTATTAAGTGATCGGACCAAGTGGGCCGCAGAGAATGGGCCGCCAATGATAAGTACCCGTGAGTCGCTCTTCCCATATTTACGTTCCAGGGAAAGGTGCTGTCTGACGAGCCAACGACCTATTAGCAGGCCCGCGGCACCTGCGGGGAAAGCCAAACCGACAAAACCCCGGGCTGTGTCTATCTTCAGTGCATAAGACACGATCGCTACTAAACCGAACAACCAGGCGGAACTGGCAATAACGCGCTTGTATTCTTCTGCTCCTGAGCCGAGTACTCGAGCCTCTCGTGAGCCCCAGACCTCAAGTAAGATCCACCACGCTACAACAAGTGCAATGGAGAGCAGGACGTAGTCAGAGTCACGAATGTGGCTGGTGTCGAGGTCAGGGATACCGAATCTGATGCCGAAGGCACCCGCCACTGCCCAGATGATTACTCCGGCGTCAATAAACCTAATGCGTGACGAGTACCGTCGCCGCCAGTCAGAAGCGCCCGTTGATTCTCGAATGCTTTTTATGACTTTGGTTTTCAAGCCTGCCGCTGCCCCCATTGCTAGCCTTTAGGATCTGACACTGTCGACGTTTGCGCGGTACCACTCGACAGTCCGCTGAACGCCGTCTTGCAACCCGATCCCTGCAGTCCAGCCCGCTTTGGTGAGCTCAGATACATCTAAGAGCTTCTGTGGCGTACCGTCCGGTTTGGTGGTATCCCAGACCATCTCGCCGTCGAAGCCCACAGCATCAGCAACTATCGCTGCGAGTTCCTTGATAGTTACATCAGTCCCGGTGCCCACGTTTACTTGGGCGGGCCCATCGTAGTTCTCCAAGAGGTGCAGGCACGCAGACGCCATGTCATCCACATGCAGGAATTCTCGCCGAGGAGTCCCCGTGCCCCAGTTGGTCACGCTGGAGGCACCCGACTTGGCAGCATCGTCATAACGCCGAATCATTGCCGGCAGTACATGTGACCCCTCAGGAGAAAAGTTGTCTCCCGGCCCATACAAATTAGTCGGCATAGCAGAAATCCACGGCAGCCCGTACTGCCGACGGACGGCCTGAATTTGCATGATTCCGGCAATCTTGGCGATTGCGTAGGCATCGTTTGTCGGCTCTAGATGACCTGTGAGCAGGGAATCTTCACGTATGGGCTGTTCAGCAAACTTGGGATAGATGCACGACGACCCGAGGAATAGGAGACGTTCTACACCGTGTTTGACCGCAGCATCCAGGACATTTACTTGAATCCGGAGATTTTCGCTGAGGAAGTCCACTGGATAGGTGCTATTAGCCAGAATTCCTCCGACTTTAGCCGCCGCAAGCACCACATACTTTGGTTTGGTTGCCGCGAAGAACGCGAACACCGCATCGCGCTCCTTCAGATCGAGGTCGGACGAAGTGCGGCCGATCAGATTAGTGAAACCTGCGGCTTTAAGGTTTCGCCAAATGGCGGACCCAACTAGGCCCTTATGACCTGCAACGTAGAAAGTTTCTGACCTATCAAGTTCGCCGGGTGTGAAATCGGTCGGCACGACGTTTAGTTCTTCCACGTTGCCAGGTCCACACTGTCGATCCAATGATTGCCCGCATGCTTGAGAGCCTCAATGTCAGCGTCGACCATTATGCGCGCCAGTTCCGGCGTATGGACGGACGCCTTCCACCCCAACTTCTCCTGAGCTTTAGAGGCATCGCCCACCAAAGCGTCAACCTCCGTCGGGCGCAGGTAGCGCTCGTCGAAGCGTACGTGATTCTCCCAGTTGAGGCCGGCGTGTTCGAATGAGATCTGAAGGAAGTCGCGCACGGTGTAGTTCCCGCCCGTGGCCAAAACGAAGTCATCCGGTTCATCAACTTGGAGCATCCGCCACATGCCCTCAACGTACTCGGCAGCGTATCCCCAGTCGCGGACGGCATCCAGGTTACCCATATACAGAACGTCCTGCTTCCCGGCTTTGATTGCAGCCACAGCTCGCGTGATCTTCCGAGTGACGAACGTCTCACCGCGGCGGGGGGATTCATGATTAAAGAGAATCCCGTTGACAGCGAACATGCCGTACGCCTCGCGGTAGTTCTTTGTGATCCAGTAGCTGTACACCTTGGCCGCGCCATAGGGAGAGCGGGGATAGAAGGGCGTCTCTTCATTCTGGGGCGGCGGTGTGGCACCGAACATTTCGGAGGAGGAAGCTTGGTAAAACCTAGTCTTGATACCTGACATACGAACCGCTTCGAGAAGGCGGATTGTGCCGACACCTGTTGTATCTGCCGTGTGCTCTGGTTCATCAAACGAGACTCGCACATGGGACTGTGCGGCCAGGTTATACACTTCGTCTGGCTTAATTTCCGCAAGGAGCGTTACGAGCCTAGCACCGTCGCTCAAGTCACCGTAATGAAGGAAAAGCTTAGCTGCTGGGTCATGAGGATCTACATACATGTGGTCGATCCGTGCCGTGTTGAACGTCGAAGCCCTTCGGATGAGTCCGTGGACCTCGTACCCCTTACGCAGGAGTAGTTCTGCCAAGTAAGAGCCATCCTGGCCAGTGATGCCGGTGATTAACGCGCGTTTGGTCAAAGGTGCCCCCAAGTAAAATGAAGAATCGCGCAACAAGGAATGCTGCGCGATGTTGTGAAGCTTATCCGCCCCAATACTACCTACAGCGACGCCATTGACAGGAATGTTTCTCGGCTGGGTCATTCACCAACCTAACCGGGGAAGGCTTCCAGAGTTCGTCAGGAGGAGTGGTCCGGGGAGCGAATGGCGTCCCGGAAACTGGGGCGTCCTCTGCCTGGGCAGACTAGTGATTGGAATGTCTACCCACTCTGGGAAGGGCGGCGTTGGCGCTCGACGCAAGGCCTACCGCGATTATGGCTTGGGCAACTATTGGACTCACCCAGAGCCACGGCATACCACCTAGGGCCACGATTACCACTAAGGCTGCAAGTCCGATAGAACTTCCAGTACCGACGATCCATGCAACAACCGCGGCCCTGCCCTCAGCCAAGAGCTTCGACTGGAATGCCTGAGAGACTGCGGACATTCCCGACGCAATGATCATCCCGATGATGAGCCAACGCGCACTTTCATAGTCTCGTCCTAGAAGTAGAATTGCGATATCTGTGATTAGCCATGCTGAAAGACATAGTGCGAGTCCGTAGGCAGCCGACGCTGACACTGAGGCACGATACAGGGTTCGAAATCGAGCCGTGCCCCGCCGGCGGGCTAGCTCGGGCATCAGAAGAGTCTGAAGAGCCCCGACCAAAATCGAGAGTGGGTTCGTCAACCTTGCAGCTATTGCAAAGAGGCCAACGCTCGCAGCGTCGACTACTAGCCCTAGCGCCGGTGCCTGCAACTGACCGATATTGGGAGCCAGACTACTCATCCAATAGCCAGTGGAACCTTTAAGTTCCGACCAAGTGTCCTTTGACCAATACCTCACACTTTTCGCTCGTTCTCGCAAGGGAATCAGTAGGCCGCAAATGAGAGTCGACAAGAAGCTGATCATGATCAGCTCTCCGGAGAAAAAACTGGCGAGGCTCGCAGAACCGATCACCATGAACGGAATGAGTCGCTGGAAAATGACAACCAGCGACGACTTGATCTGCCGATTGGTACCAGCCAAATATGCCTGAGCGTAATCGACCACTTGATCGCTGGCAATCATAGAGACGGCAATTAACGTCGAGGTCGGGCTTGCGGCAAAGACCATAGTGCTGCAAATCACAGCCGTCAATGCGGTGCCAGTTATCCGCATGTACAGGAACTTTGTAGCCGTTCGCTGAGAATCGGTCTCAGCCGCCAACCGGAGGACTCGTACGCCTGTGCCAAAGCTCGTGAACGCACTGACTATGTATCCGACAGACAAAACGATGGCTACTATGCCAAATTCAGCGGGTCCGAGTTCTCGTGCTAGAAGAATCAGGAACCCAGCTTGACCTAGTGAACCAGCGAACCGGGCGATGACTCGGAAAGCTAGAGCAGAACCAAATCTCTTCTGCGCCCACAACTTACCGAAGAAACTCACTGCTTGCCCGGCGTGACTGACAGCAAAGCTGAAGCGAAGTCCCGACCATCAGCCAACCCGGCGTTTTCCTTACGAGTAGAGGTCGCAGCGCCGTGCAACGCGTCGGCGAAAGCGTCTACATCTAGCGGTGCCCACGTGCCAGCGCCAAGCCGTTCAATATCTTCTCGCAGGCTGACTGCCCCAGCTGCCGCAACTGGGACGCCGGAAGCAGCGGCTTTGCCCAAGATTCCGCTGGGTCCCTCCGAACTGTGAGCAATGGCTACTACTTGTACCGATGCGATCGCTGAATCCAACTCGCTATCGGATAGCAGTCGAGAGTCGAAAATCACGGCTGTTCCGGAATCGCGAAGACGCTGGAGACTCGGATCGCACCTTGAACGCTCTTCCTGGGTGATCTTTCCAGCTATCAGAAGGCCATATTGCAATGAATGGCACTTCCCGATTGCGTCGGCAACTAGATCGAGATTCTTTCGCGGAGTAATGTTTCCAAATACGCCCACCCACAGTCTGGACATATCCAGGTTCATATCCGCCCGGTACCGTTCTATTGATTCAGGTGTAGAACTGATGTCAACTGGATCAGGCACGGCATCATATCCCCGGTAGCGATAGGGGTGTATAGCTTTGAGTGCTGGTGCCAGAACTTTTATATCAACGCCTCGCCGCTGAGATACGGCGATGCCGAATCGCTTGAGGAGGTTATTGAACCCTGAAACTCGGGCTTCAAGGGGAGCCCTCATAACAAGTACGGTCAAGGCCTTTCGATGAGACGTAGTATGGGCGGCCAGTGGGAGAATGAACTTATCCCCCTCCAAGACAATTATGTGGGCAAAATGATCACCAGCTACTATTCGGTCAATGTTGCGAAGCAATCTTCGCTGGTATCGCCAGCTAGGCTTTGGCATGAGCGGCCCTAAATCATGGATAGATATCTTATGAGATAGGTGCTTCATGTGGGTCTTGTACTCGGTCGAATCAATTGTTTCGGAGCTAGTTGCGAGAATTACTTGCCTCGATTGCGAAAGCGCAAATTCCGATATTAGTCGACAATAGACCATGCGGTGGCCGTTGAAATTTGGCTCCATAATGACCACGGGCCCAGACCTGGGCGCGTCAGGAACTTTCATTTGCTTCCTTTCAGGTTAAGTCAACGTCCGGCTGGAGCACGCCCGCGGAAGGAATGGAAATCCTTCCGCAGCCAGCACGAACTAAAGAATCTCAACTATAGACTTCCAGGCGTGTCGATATCGGCGAAGGTATCAGCCACTAGTTGTCGAGCAGATTCACCTCGGCCGAGCCAGCTATTCATCTTGGAAATTTCCATCCTGGAGTCGACGGCATCTGAGTTGGTCACCGACAAGATTGCCTCAATTGCAGCAGCAGAATCGATGGCATCCTCGACTACAACGACATGTCCTGGGACAGCTTGGACTGCCGGAACGGCTGTAGAGACGACGCCTAAGCCCGCCGCGAGGTATTCAAAGGTCTTAAGTGGATTGACGCCACGTGTGTACGACGTGAGTTTGTACGGAATTAGTCCGACGCTACAGGTCCAGTAAAGTCGTGATAGTTCCTCTAGCGACAGGAGTCCGTGATAGACGGCTCCGCGCTCCCTTAAGTCCTCCACTTCTGGAGTCGCGTCTCCTCCGCCCTCGGCGATCGGGCCAGCCAGGTGCAATTCAAAGCCAGCTTCAACGATGTCGCGCAGCAGTTTGAAATCCACTTTGGCTCGACTTAGATTCCCCGCAAACACAACGCGCTTGGGGTCTCTGGCTGATTCGGTCGGTCGCTCATTCAGGATAGTTTCAACATCCGCGACGTTCGGCCAATGTAGAACGTTTTTGAATCCTGTATCAATTAAATGTTGTTCGACGACCTGGCTGCTACCAATAGCCGTAGCTGTGTGTGGTGCCAGACGAGCTTCTTGGTTCCTGATCATCGATGCTGAGACGCCGGGAAACTCACCCAAGAGATCTACGCAGTGATAGACAGTCGAATCGGCATATTCCTCAAGGCCATATGTCACGGGTGTGTAAGTCCACAGGATCTTCGGCCCCTCCGCCGTGATCCAGTGACGAAAAAGGCGATGAATTTTCCGTTTGTTAAAAGGGCGTGAAATGCTGGTGTGCAATGGGATAATAATAGGTGATACGACATCTAGTCCTGTTGGTCGAGGCCTGCCCTTCATGGCTATAGTTGCCGATCGTTTTCTGCGAGGGAGAAGCCTCTTGACCATTCGTGACAAATCGCGGCGCCGAAACTCCGGTTTTCGTAGTCCGAAAGATTCACTGTAGGTCAAGGGATAAGAGCGAAGTAATTCACGCACAATATAGTGCTGGTTGGTCGCGATAGCCTGATCCCAGTCAGCGGTCCCCAGGACCAAAATATTCGGCTGACTGGTTCTTCTATTAGCGTGTGCCGCTAGTTTGTTCATATTGAATTTCCCCGACTAATCCACTCGGCAATTTCGGTCTTAAACCTTTGGAGCGAAAATCTTCGTGCATTTTCTGAGACCACATCTCGCTCGATGCCTGCCGAGTTATAGACGGCATCCGCAATGGCCCTTCCTGTGAATTCCTCTATTGCAACCCCCGCAATCGGCGCATTGACACTTTCGCTGGCTCCGCCAACGGAATTAACAACAACAGGAGTGCCACACGCCATGGCCTCAACGGGCATAATGCCAAAGTCCTCGATGGCCGGAAAAACGAAGACCATGGCGCGTTGGTATAGTGCGAAGAGCATTTCATCGGATGGTCGCTCCACGAATATCACTGGAATGCCGCTTTCGTCGGCACGCTCTCTAAGCATTCGCAAGCCTGGCCCAGAACCGGCTATGACGACAGGAAGTGACGACGCCAGACCTGCTTCGATCACTAGGTCAAGTCGTTTGTATGGAACAAAACGTGAAGCACCAAGAATGAAGTTTGTGGGAAGGGAATCTAGGACGCGTCGTTCATCGCCTGTTACAAAATCCGACCAGTCCGCCACGCTTTGAATTCTGGCTACATCAACAGGTGGATATATTACCTTCGCATCGCAGCCCCACGTTGTTTGAATTCTCTTTCGAATAAACTCACTATTAGCCGCAAATTCGAATGTAGATTTTGAAGCAGCTTTATCTATGACTCTGAATAGAGGCGCAACCGCCCGGATTGCCGGATTTGCTCCCCGCTCGTCGAGGTCGGAACTCCAGAGGTACCTCGCCGGAGTGTGCACGTAGGAGAACTTTCTTGCTGGTAGCGATCCGTTCATGACTCGGGCGTGGTGAGCGAACAAATGAGAGCTGGTCAGGACCCACTCGAAGTCCTTTTTGGGTGGTATAGCCCATGTCACTGGCATAAATGGGAGTGCTACCGCCTTTGATTTGCGGAGCGGTGTTCGTGCCATCCATGTCTCGTGTACGTTTCGATCTGCATATCGATCATTAACGTCACTCCAAAGGCACCTTATGTCCGCATCGGGGTAAATCTCCGTGAAGGCATCGAGAACTTTTTCCGAGCCTCCAGCCTTCGAAATCCATTCGTGGACTATAAGTCCGCTCATTATGGGCGTCCGGATCCGGGCCGGGCGCCAGTTGTAACCGTTTCCAAAGCGTCGATTCTTCTGGGCATTTCTTACTTCCTCTAAACTGTGGCACCTAAGTACTGCGGTACTATTTGGGGTCGTCAATCCACTCGGACCATAGGGGAATCCCTAAGGTCGTCTGCATATTACTTCGTTTTGGCGCGCTGAGCGCGTGGAATACACGATCCGAGGACTCTCGGCCTGCGGAATCTGACCAGGCCTTGTGACTCCCCTTTAGCGCGCCGCAGGCTAAGTGTCAGAGCCAGCGGGCCATAATCTGACTTGGCTAGGACCCCCCTTGTCAGAGATGCGTAACCAAGCGGACTTCCGCTACAGCGAATATTCTCATCTAGACCCGGAACGCGGTTAAACGCGCGAATCCGGGAAGAACGCTGGTGGTCGTGTGTCGGTGTTCCAACCGTCGTTGTCTGAAGTGTCGTAACTATTCGTTATGTGGAACTGTCCTTCGTTACGTCCGCGTTTCTCGCGCCTGCGTCCCGAGTCGCCCTCATGGCTGTAGTAGCTGTAGGTGTAGGCATCCGGACCTTTGGATGGAAGGCGGTTCAAGATTATCCCGAGCAAATTAGCCTCCACCATTTCCAGTGCCCGCATGGATTTCTCGAGGTCTTGGCGTTTGATCTTATGTGATCCGACTACGACAACTACTCCTCCCACGTGCTGTGAGAGTACGGCCGCGTCTGTGACCGGAAGTAGGGGAGGAGCGTCAATGATGACGGCGTCAAACTCCGCTTCCAGACCGCTAATCAGATTCTTCATGGCAGCCGACCCTAGCAATTCGCTCGGATTTGGTGGTATCTGGCCGGACGTTAGGACAAACAGTTGGTCGTTACCCCAAGGTTGAAGAAGGTCGCCAACCGGTGCAAGGCCCACCAGAGCAGTAGTCAAACCCGCGTTCCTGTCGAGACCCAGATACTCATTGATCATGGGCCGCCGGAGATCTGCGTCAACAAGGCATACTGTTTGACCGGCTTCGGCCAGGGCGATCGCTATGTTGGTTGCTGTGGTGCTCTTACCTTCTCCCGGCAGGGATGACGTAATCAGAACCGTTTGAGCAATTCCGGACACGTTCGCGAACTGCAAGTTTGTTCGTATCTGGCGGAATGATTCAGCACGAGGGCTTTGGTGCGGCGCTTGCGTAAGCAGGGGCTTATTTGTGGCGTCGCTGTCGAACGCGATACCGCCCAGGAGGGGTGATTCGGTCACACCTCGCAGGTCAGCTTCACCTCGAATACGGTTGTCGAGGGTAGTTCTCAGCAGCGCGGCACCGACTCCTAACGATGTGCCAACTAGAAGACCCAGTAGGAGGTTTAGTCTTGTATTTGGCGCCGATGGCGAAGATGGTGCCGCAGCGGGAGTGATTACGGAAAGACTGATTGGCGAAGTGCCGCCGTTTTTCGGGGCTTCGAGTCTCTCGACTGCGCGAATGAGGCTGTCGCCTACTGCCTGAGCCACTGCAGCAGCTTGGACTGGAGACTGGTCATCTACAGCAATCTTGATTAGCACTGTATTTAGATCGGCCGAAGCTGTTACCCGTTCAGCCAGATCGCCGGGCGATAAGTCCAAGCCCAGGCTGTCGATTACTGGTTGAAGCACAACCGGAGTGGCCGCAGTCTTAACATAGGACTGAACTCGGGCTTGGCTGAATGTGTTGCCCTGTTGGAGCTCCTGAACCGACCCGGAGCTCTGAATGGCGACGAATAGCTGCGTTTCGGCCGTGTAAGTTGGCTTGACGAGAACGGATGCTGCGCCTCCCGCAAGCAGTCCAATCAACATAGCGCCTAGAACTACCATCCAGTTTCGCTGCAAAATGCGGATATAGTCGCGTAAATCCAAGCCAGGCCCCCTGTGTCGATTGCTGAGGTCTGTCGGCGGGAAGTTGCCACCACCACAGCGCGAGTGTTGCATCCCGTCCATTCTAACGGTCGGACACCTTATTCAATTCGCACTAGGAGGGTGACGCCGCACATCTAAGACTTGTTCGATTCCGGGCGTCGGCAGCACGGCCATTAGGTTTCCGTCAAACCATTCCGATATCTGAACGCAGGTGTTGTGCTGCTGTCCTGATGCCCTCGTGCCGGCACCAGAGAGGGTTGTGCTTTCTGGAACCCTCTGCCATGCCTGTTTGAAAGTGGAACCCGTCGGGGACTCAAGTTGGCGTCGGTGGTCAGGAGTTCGCGCGGTTCACGGTCAACTTTGGCCTGCGGGCTGAAGCGTTGGTTCGAGAGCTGACTCGTCGGTGTGAATTGCCATCTACGGTGCGATACAAGACGGAGTCGTCAACTGGTGGTCGCGAGATCCAGCCTCTACCGCGTATCCACATCCTCAAACACCAGAAACGTCTGCGTATCCAACACCCCGGGCATGGACTGCAACTGGTCGAAGATCACTCGGCGCAGGTCCACGTTGTCCAGGGCCCGCACCAGCAGGATGACGTCAAAGTCCCCGCCAACCAAGGCAATGTGGTGCACTTCCGGAATCGCACGCAGCAGCTCCCGCAGTTCGCGCCAGGAATGCTGCCTCACCTTCAGCGTTACGTAGGCAGAGGACTTGAGTCCCGCCTTAATAGGATCAACCAGCGCCGTGAACTTGGTCAGCACGCCCTCGCCGGTCAGCCTGGCGATCCGCGTATACGCGTGCGCCCGTGAGATGTGCACGTTCTCGGCCACCTGCGTCACGGACATCCGCCCGTCCCGGGTCAGCTCCGCAATGATGTTCCGGTCCACGTCATCCAGCGGCACCGCCGCCTGGTCCGCTTCCGTCTCTGCCATTTGTCCACAACTCCCGCCGGTAATGCAGCTCACACTTACGATTCGTCTTTCAGACTAGGCCACAATCGCGTACTTCTCCACGATTCTGCACGGGACTGGATACGAAAGTTCCTTCAGAGCGATACTTGAAGCGAATAGTGGCTACAGAAGGACGGACCAATGACGATCTCCGCGGACCACACCGCCCTCGGGCAGGACGCGCCGGAACAGGCGAACGGGAACCACGTGACCGAAGGTGCGGCAGCCGAGGCTGTGCGCAAGTTCGGCATCACGGTGGAGGACTACATGCTGCCGGCCCGCCACCAGATCCAAATGGTGGACCAGGACGGCACCCTGAACCCCCACACCGAGCAGGGCGCCCAGCCCGGCCACGAATACGCGCTGCCCGGCGACGCCGAACTGCTGGCCGCGTACGAGCAGCTTGTCGTCGGCCGCCGCGTCAATGACCAGAATTCCGCTCTGGTCCGCCAGGGCCGCATGGCTGTTTACCCATCAAGCCACGGCCAGGAGGCCTGCCAGGTGGCGGCCGCCCTCTGCCTTGCCGACGGCGACTGGATCTTCCCCACGTATCGCGACTCCGTGGCCGTGATGGCGCGGGGCGTGGATCCCGTTCAGACCATGACGCTCTTCCGCGGCGACTGGCACAGTGGGTATGACCCCACAAAGCACAAGGTGGGCATCCAGTGCACGCCGCTCACCACCCAGCTGCTCCACGCCGTCGGCGTCGCCCACGCCGCAAAGCTCCGCGGCGAGGACACCGTTGTTCTGGCCATGTGTGGCGACGGCGCCACCAGCGAAGGCGACTTCCATGAGGCCCTCAACTTCGCGGCCGTCTTCCATCTGCCGGTTGTCTTCTTCGTGCAGAACAACCAGTACGCCATTTCGGTGCCGCTGGCCCACCAGTCCGTCGCGCCTTCGCTCGCCCACAAGGCGGTCGGCTACGGCATGGCCGGTGAACGTGTGGACGGCAACGACGTGGTCGCCCTGCTCGCCGTGCTGGGCCGCGCCGTCAAGCTGGCCCGCGAGGGCTCCGGCCCGCTCCTGGTGGAGGCCCACACTTACCGCATGCAGGCCCACACCAACGCCGATGACGCCACCCGCTACCGCCAGGACAGCGAAGTGGCCCAGTGGGTGGCCAGGGATCCGCTGAAGCGGATGCAGACCTACCTGACGGATCGCGGACTGCTCGACGACGACGGCGCCGCCCGGATTGCGGAGAAGGCGGAGGCGGTTGCCACGCAGCTCCGCGAAGGCCTGGGCGAGGACGTCCCAGTGGACCCGCAGGACCTCTTCCGATACGTCTTCTCCACACCAACCCCACAGCTGAAGGAACAGTCAGCCATGCTCGCCGACGAAATCTCCCGGGATGAGGCCGCAAAATGAGCCCCACCGTCACTACGTCCTCCGAGGTCCATGGCAACGTCAGCGCGGCCACCGCCCGTGCCGCCGCCAAGGCAGCTGCCACGGCTGAATCGACCGGACCGCAGACCATCACCCTGGCCAAAGCCCTAAACACCGCCATGGCGGATGCCATGCACGCCGACTCCTCCGTGCTGGTGTTCGGCGAGGATGTCGGAATGCTCGGCGGCGTCTTCCGGATCACGGACGGACTCACTAAAACCTTCGGTGAGTCCCGGTGCTTTGACACCCCGCTGGCGGAGTCCGGCATCGTCGGTATGGCCGTGGGAATGGCCATGAACGGCATGCGCCCGGTGATCGAGATGCAGTTCGACGCCTTTGCCTACCCGGCCTTCGAACAGATCGTCAGCCACGTGGCCAAGATGCACAACCGGACCAAGGGTGCGGTCAAGCTGCCCATCGTCATCCGTGTCCCGTACGCCGGCGGCATCGGGGGAGTGGAGCACCACTGCGACTCCTCCGAGTCCTACTACGCCCACACCGCCGGCCTCAAGGTCTTCACCCCGGCCACCGTGGCCGACGGCTACCGCATGCTCCGCGAAGCCATCGACTCCGACGACCCGGTGATGTTCATGGAGCCCAAGAAGCTCTACTGGTCCAAGGACCTGGTGGACCTGGAAGGGCTCCGGGCCGAACACGCCGCCAACACCGAACGGGGGACATCCTCGGGAGGCCGTGCCACCGTCGCACGTCCAGGTACGGATGCCACGCTGATCGCGTACGGTCCGTCGGTGCCCACGGCGCTGGCCGCCGCAGCCGCGGCGGCCGAAGAAGGTCGCTCGCTGGAAGTCATCGACGTCCGGTCCATAGTGCCGTTCGACGACGAAACCGTCTGCGCCTCGGTCCGCAAGACCGGCCGGGCCGTGGTCATCGCCGAGGCCCACGGCTTCGCGTCGGTGTCCTCGGAAATTGTGGCCCGCGTCCAGGAGAGGTGCTTCCACTACCTGGCCGCGCCGATCCGCCGCGTCACGGGCTTCGACGTGCCCTACCCGGCGCCGAAACTTGAGCACTACTACCTGCCCGGCGTGGACCGCATCCTCGACGCCGTTGACGACCTCCAGTGGGAAGACTGATCAGATGAGCGAAACGAAAGTATTCCTGCTGCCGGACCTGGGCGAAGGCCTCACCGAAGCCGAACTCGTGAACTGGCTCGTGGCAGTGGGCGACGAAATCCGGGTGGACCAGCCCATCGCCGAGGTCGAAACCGCGAAGTCCATGGTGGAAGTCCCGTCCCCGTACGCCGGCACTGTCGCTGTGCTGCATGGGGAGCCAGGCCAGACGCTCGACGTAGGGAAGCCGCTGATCTCGGTGACACCCGTTGGCGCCAAAGCGGCGGTCGGGCCTGTCGAGACCAAGCCAGCTGAAACCGAGCCTGCAGAAACCACAGCGGCCGAAACCTACCGCGAAGAGGAAAAAGCCGGCTCCGGCAACGTCCTCATCGGCTACGGAACATCCGGCGGCCACGGTGTAGCCCGCCGCACGCGCGCGCGGAAGCAGCCGGTGGTCGAACATGTTGAGGCCAGTGCTGTCGCAACTCGTACCCCGGTGGTTGAGCCCGCCGAAACGACAAGTGCCGAGAAAGCCGCCGACGATCTCGTGCTTCTGCGTACACGCGTGCCTGGCAAACTCGGTGCCGTAATTTCGCCGCTCGTCCGCCGAATGGCCCGTGACCACGGCGTTGACTTGAGCGACCTGCAGGGCTCGGGAACGAGCGGGCTGATCATGCGTAAGGACGTCGAAGCGGCGATTGCTCCCGCCCCGGTGGTTGAGCCTGTCGAAACCGGAGCGGAAACCGACTCCCGCACTGGCCTTCGCGTCACCGCCCGGACGCCTGTCCGCGGCGTTCGGAAGGCAGTGGCCGCGAATATGACCCGCAGCCGCTCGGAGATCCCGGAAGCCACGGTGTGGGTAGATGTTGATGCTACGGCCCTCGTGGAGATGCGTGCTGCCTTGAAGAGGGCGAACCCGCACAACACCCCCGGCCTATTGGCGTTCATAGCGCGGTTTGTCACCGCCGGGCTGAAGAAGTATCCGGAGCTGAACACCAGAATCGTCACCACGGAGGACGCTGTCGGCGGTGAGAGCCAGGAGATCGTCGCATTCGACGGAGTCAACCTGGGCTTCGCAGCGCAGACGGAACGCGGGCTCATGGTGCCATCCATCCGCAACGCGGACAGGATGAGTGCTCGTGAGTTGGATGCCGAAATCCGCCGGCTCACCGTGGTCGTACGGGAGGGCAGGGCGACGCCTTCCCAGCTAGGTAGCGGCACCTTCACGCTGAACAACTACGGGGTCTTCGGAGTGGACGGCTCTGCTGCGATCATCAACCAGCCGGAGGTGGGGATTCTTGGCGTTGGCCGAATCATCGACAGGCCGTGGGTCGTCAATGGTGAGCTTGCCGTCCGCAAAGTCACTGAGCTGACACTGACATTTGACCACAGGGTGTGCGATGGGGGCGCGGCCGGAGGGTTCTTACGGTACGTGGCTGATGCGATGGAGAACCCAGGGACGGTGTTGACCGACGTCTAAGCCTCCTACATCTTGCGTTGGGTAGGGCTGCCGACGGATTTCCACGACGCCCACTGGGCATGAAGATGGGGCGTAGGGAGGATAATACGCCGACCCAAGTCGGTGGCGAATAACATCCGCCTAGATAGTGCTCTGGCTCGCCCGTTATGGACTAAGGCGACTGGAGTCAGATAGGTTAGCCGGATGCTGGCGCGGCCTCATGCTCCGTGGAGGTGATGGATTTTGGTCAGATTTGCTTTAGCCTGAGTCGGGTGTCGAGAAGACCCTCAACTCTTAGCAAAACTGGGGAAAGCGCACGCTGCCACAGAGTGCCATATGATTTGCCCGTCGTGCCGGAAACACCAAGAAGCATCGGGCGTTCAGGAAAGCGTTGGACAGCGGTGCCACCATACTCAGCATTCATCAGGCGGTGAGCCATCACGTGCTCCAAATAGCGACCACTATCGTCGGCCACCTCGTTAGCCATACCGGACAGGTGAGTTTGCCAAAATTTAACGTTTGTGGAGAAAAAACGGGTGTCGCAATATGTTCGGTCCAACGTTCTCCGAACCCTCGCGCCATTATCCAGGGGAGCGACTAAGCGTTCAGCGTTGCGGAGCGTCAGTCGTCCTGTCACTTTATGGACTGTCGAGCTGTCTGGGAGTCCGCAAGCCAAGATGGCCGCGTCGAGGGCTGCGGATTCAACTGCGCCCTTCCCGTGCTGTTTTGTGTCTTCAGAGGCGTGAAAGTCTACGACTCTTACCTGATCGCGCAGGGAATCACCGGAACCCGTCGTTTCAACAGTGACCAGATCGCAATCGGACGCATCCGCTACACGTGACCACTCATCGATGGCCGAGCGGTATTGACGGAGCCTTTCCTTCGGATCGGACAGAGAAGACCCGAAGGCGACATCAGGCGTAACTGCGGCGGTCAAAAGAATCAGGTTGTTCCCCATGACCTCTAGCATACGGGAGGAACCGGACCCAGGTGCCGGCTCATGCAGGAGAGGCATTGCCTCGCCCACGGCCCGGACCCCGCGATGGTGATCCTATGCCGGTACCTGACAGGAGATAGTTTGTTACTGGCACATGCTATTCGACCGATTCGAGCTGGATGATTGGCCCTGGGTCTTCAAGGGTTTGCGATGCCAACATCAGATGAACGATGAACAAGGCTGCTTGGGTCGAACTTCCGCACCTTCCAATGTCTGCAGAGTACCGGCAGGCGACGACCCAGACTTCGGGGATTAGTCGCGCTCCCGGAGGCGTGGTCGGGAAGGTATGGAGTTACATGCCGCCTGTTCGTAGTTGGTGTGACCTATACTAAGCCACGAACATTGCGTTACAGCTGATCGGCTGAAGACCGCGTATTGACGTTCAATTAGCCCACGAAAACAGCGTGGGCTCGCCGGAAGACCGAACTGGCCCGGCAAAGTAGACAGGAATACTCATGGGGACCGTTTCGCCTAATCCTTCGGACTTCGACCATTTCTTGCTGACGAGATTTAATACTCGGCTTGATGCGCGGGCTAGTGAGGCCTGGTTACGCCATCGCATCGGATACTTTGAAAGCTTGTGTCGTTACTCTGTCATAAACCAGACAAACAAGAACTTCAGATGGTTGATCTATTTCGACGCCGATCGCGATGAATGGTTCCAGGATGAAGTTGACCGCCTTGCTGCCGGAGTTTTTGAGCCAGTATGGGTGGATGGACCACTAAGCCCAGAAAAGGCTGCTGCCGCCGTGCAGGAACGAGTAAGCGCTGATTGGGTTATCACCACGAGAGTGGACAATGACGATGCATTGGCTCGGGACTTCATCGATGCAGTGCAGGCGCAATTCGGTAAAGAGGATCATCAATTCATAAACTTTCAGTCCGGCCTCCAGATGTCGGATGAAGGGGAAGTTTACTACCGTTCGGATCCATCTGGCCCTTTTATCTCACTAATTGAAAGACGGACTGCCAAGCCTTTGCGTGGCGTCTATGTGGGACGGCATGATAAGATCGCCGAATTTGGGCCGATTAGGCAAGTAGTGACTCATCCTATGTGGTTGCAAATGGTACATGGTCTGAATATTGGCAACGCATTGCGAGGAGTTCGAGCCGCCCCCGAGGTTGTAGCTGCATATTTTGACGTCCAAATAGAGCCTTCTCCAGTAGGAAAATTCCAGCTTCGAGCCAGTCAGCTTAGGACGGTGGCTCAATTGACTGCGCACGTATTCCGCAAGCCACACAGAATCTTGTGGGTCCTACGTGTTGCAGTGAACCGGTTTACTGGGAGGGCTTCCTGAGGCGTAAACGCATGAGTTATGTGCTGGCGTAGGTTTCGGGGATAGACGGCGGCCTTTTTTGCGGTGAGTGCTTCGGCGCCGATCTGCAGGGGCCTGCCGATGCCCTAGGAGGCTGCTGAACAACTTGGTGGTGGGGCGGACGGAACGCCACCAATGGCCGTCAAGTGGCGTGTTCCGGTCAGCACCCTAAGGTGCGACAACGGGGTCGTTCCGCCCGCTTGCGTTCATTCTGCTTCGGATCCGGGGCGTCATTCAGTGGTTTTATAGATTGGCCGGTGTCCGGGCGGTGGATCATCCCAGCGCCCATGGTCCCTTCTTCGTGGTCAGTCCGAGGGCAAGCATTCGTCGCAAGATTAGTCCCGTGGTCCGTAACTTCAGCCAGGCGTTGTCCCGTTTGATGCCGCGGTGGGGAACGCGTCGGTAGCCGCGGGTGAGCCAGGCGATGGACCGCTCGACCATGGGCCGGTGGGTGCGGTAGTCATCCTGGAAGGCCGGGTCCATGGCGCGGTGGCGGTGGCAGTGTCGGACGCCACAACGATAGCCTTAGTCAAGGATCGTGGTCCTGTTCCTGGTTGAATGCTAGACACACTCATCCCAGCAGGGTCACGGGCCCTTTATTAGCTACGACACGAAATCATTTCCCCACCAACCGCGAAGAGCCGGAAACGCAGGGATGGTGGGCCAGGGCGGAAGCCGAGAGATCGAACGCTGCGGTGCATCGGTCGCCCACCCGGCGGCCCGGGCAGTGAGTTTCGCCCGGGATCCAGCCATCGGATGCTCCTCGGTGACGGTTGTTCTCTGGCAGTCCGGCCACGGGAATCGCCTGACGCCCTTGGCCCCCGGTAACCGCACCGGCATGCCAAACATGGGAAATCATTGAGCTGAACCCTCCCGTCGGCGTTGCAGTGAAAGCCGGGAAGCTCCGTAGGGAATGTGACGTTCTAATGTTCCGCAGTGCGCCTCCCAGCTTAAAGACGTTGGCGTTGCGGTCGTGACTTCACTGCCGGCCGGACTTTTCGTCAAAAACCGATGTCCAACATGGGTTCGCCACGGATATCAATTCGCGTTCACTAGCAAGATGCTGGTACGTCCGAGTGCTCGGAGCATTGAACATTCGCAATTAGAGAGCCGTCGTCGCTGGAATTCCAGTAAACCGTAACGTGGTTGGTTGCCGTTCCACACGCCGAGCAAAGAGCTTTGTGTTGTTTAGTCCCCATAGTCAGAGAGTACGCAGGTAAAGGTTTCGGACGGGTAAACATTTAGTCCGCTACGGTTACGGCTTGGGTCGCGCTGAATCCGTTCCCCCTTCGGGGGTCTCAAAGTCTCCTGGGTAGAATCGAGTCCTAGGATCGCCGGAACGCACGAATACGGAGAACAGAATGTCGCGATGGATGGAGGTCGGCCAGGGCAACCATGTGCTGACCACCGAAGGCTCGAAGCTCAATACCGGACTCATAATCGGTGCCGAACGCGCCATAGTGATCGACACCGGCGGCGGGCCCCGGCAGGGCCGGGAAATCCTGGCGGCGGTGCGGGAAAAGACCCAGCTGCCGCTGATGGTGGTGAACACGCACGCCCACTACGACCACTTCTTCGGCAACGCTATCTTCGCGGACGAAGGCGTCACGGAGTTTTATGCCCACGAGAACTGTGCACGGGAGATTGAGGACAACGGGGACCAGCAGCGCCGCATGGTCGCCGCCCTGGAGCCGGAAATGGCGGCAGGCGAAGGAGCTGACTCCGAACTGGTGGTCCCCAATGCCATCGTGAAAGACCAGCCCGTCCTGGTGGACCTCGGCGGCCAGACCGTCACCCTCTTCTATTTGGGACGCGGCCATACCGACGGCGACCTGCTGGTGGGAACGTCCACCACGCTCTTCGCCGGCGACCTCGTGGAGCAGGGCTCACACCCCTCCTTCGAGGACGCTTTCCCGGAGGAATGGGCCGTCGCCCTGCGGCACATCTCCGCGCTCCGGCACCGCTATGAATTCCTCATCCCGGGCCACGGCGAACCCTGCAGCGACCAGTTCGTGAAGACCATGGCCAACACCATGTCCACGGCCGTCCGCCAGGCCATCCAGTCCATCCGCGACACCCCCAGCGACGCCACCAAGGCCATCCCCATACTGCCGTATGGGCCGGAGCAGTCCCGCTGGTTCATCAGGCGGCTACAGGAGACTCGCGCGCAGCACTAGATGAGTAATTCCTATTGCGTAGGACGGTGGTGAGCCTTTTAAAGTAAGGCGGAGAGTGTTAAACCCGGTATGTGAACCCCGAACTAAACACCGTCCTGACCACACTCTATGTCCTTCTCACCGACCGTGTCCTGCCTGATCTTGGCGTGTCACGGGACCGGCGGCCCGGGCGCAAGCCCGGGCTGTCTGATGCCGAGCTGCTCTGCCTGGTGGTGGCACAGCAATTACTCGGATACTCCTCCGAAACCAGGTGGATCCGTTACGCCCGGACGCACCTGACCGGGATGTTCCCCGACATCCCGCAGCAATCTGGATACAACAAACGGTTTCGGGCCGCCGGGACGCTGATCTCCGCGACGATCACAGCCCTGGCCAAGGACATCCCGTCCTGGTATGACGTGCTCCGGCTGGTCGATTCCACCCCGCTGCCCTGCGGAATGTCACGGGTAACCGTCCAACGCAGCGATCTTGCCGGCCATGCTAGCTACGGCTACTGCGCGTCGCATTCACGTTTCTTCTGGGGCTTCCGTCTCTACTTGATCAGCACCCCTGAAGGAATGCCGGTCATCTGGGGCCTGGCGAACCCGAAATGTCGGCGAACGCGAGGCCACCCAGGCCCTTCTGGAAGAGGACCATCACCTCGTCCGAGCCGGGCAGGTCATCCTGGGCGATAAAGGCTTCGCCGGCAAGGACTTTGAACGGTTCATCACAGCAGACCTCGGCGCACACCTCATCAGACCTGACCACAAGGACGAAAAGCCACGCTTCGGCAAACCCGGCGGCATCCGGCAATGGATAGAGTCAGTTTTCGATGCCCTCAAAGGCCAACTCACCCTCGACGAACACGGCGGGCGCACCCTTGAAGGCGTCAAAGCACGCGTCGCTGCACGGCTCCTTGCTCTCGCGGCCGGAATCTGGCACAACTGGCTCACCGGCGCGCCCCGCAAGCGCTCCCTAATCGCCTGCGACCACTGAAACCAATAGGAATTAATCATCTAGGTATTCAATTCCACGCGGGAATCGTGCCATTGCTCGCTCATGGCGGGGTTCGCCAGGCCGGTCTATCGTTCCCTTCTCACCGAGGGGTCAAGCGCGGGGCGTCGAGATAGCTCAGCGGTTGCAGGAGATTCCATGGGAGCCCACGAGCGATAGGGGCCGACGTCTTTCGAGTGGTACCGGCCGGGAGGCGAGTAAAAGGTATCCCTGCAATTGGGTCTGAAAACAGTCTGTCCCGAATCTCCAGAACACCTAATGTTACGTTGCGCGTCGGTAGTCACGAACCCCCTCGGGTTCGCCCGCCTAACTGGAAACAATCCGAGCGGCGCCTAAGTTTGGGGAACGGTCCCGGTCTTTCGGTCCTTCGATCTGGGGTATGACAGTTACTTAGGGATCACGACCCAGTCGCGGGTGTTGGTTCGTCGGAAGCCTATGCGCATGGAAGTGTTATCCACCGCTAGGGTAGCGAGCGGAGTTTCGCCGGACTTGACTGTCAGGATGTTGGCCCCGTTCACGGCTCCGGCGGAGACGATGGTGTATTCGAGGCCATTGAACGCGGCACCCACACTGGGCAGCGTGACGACGCGGGGCGCGGTGAGCGGTGTGTTGAACATTTGTATGTTGTCGTTGCCGACTGACAGGGTGACGTCGGCGTCACCTCTGTCCAGGCTTATTCGGCCGTTCATCGCGGACAGGATGCGAGTTCGGTTCTGCGTTGTTGACGAAGAGGAATCCGTAATATCCCAGAGTGAGAGAAGTGTCCCCCCGATATCAATGCCGCGGGCGAGGGTGCCTGGCGAAGCGACGTAGGAATTGCCGGCCCTTGAAGTCCATTGAGCGTCAACGAACTCGGCGCGGAGGTACCCGCCGCCGCCTGCACCGCTGTTAACGGCGAACATGTAGCACTTGGCGCCGGTCATGTTCATGACCATGTTGTTGCCGCCCATGTGGAAGTTGCCGAGATTCATGTAGGCATTTCCCTTTAGCTCCACCAGCGCCTTGCCGTTGAAGCCGGGTCCGTAGGTGCCGTTTTCCAGCTTCAGGGTGCAGACCTCTACACGTGACGATGGATCGAGTACCAGCAGTTGGGCGCCTTGGTGAACAGCGGCGAACTCGATGGTGTCAATGGTGAAGTTGTAACCTCGGACCCAGAAGATCGGTCCGAGCATGTTGGACCCGTCTAGGAAGATGCGCCCGAAGTGATTGTTCGGTACGCCGTTAATGCACAGCGACCAGTTCATTACGCCGCCGGTCATTTCCGATCCGCAGCGAATCCCGTCCCACACTGAACCCCATGGTCCACCAACCGCGTTGTTCACCTTGAAGGCATAGAACCCCCTCACGAAGACGAGTCGGCTGAACGTCCCCCAATAGGCTTCCTTGCTGAACACGATGGGGTTGGCATTCGTGTTAGTCGGCGGTTGTATGTTGGCGAAGGTGAAGCGTATGTCTTGGATCAAGAAAGTGTGAACAGCCGGCCCCGACGTTGCGCCGATATCGAAGATCGGGACGTTATCCGCGGCCTGCAAGATGATGGTTTTTTCTGAGCCAGCGCCACGCAGCTGCCACCCTGGCCTTTGCGGGAAATCAATCTTGGTGGTGAGCTTTATCGTCCCGGCCGGGAGGATTCCGACTCTCGCATTACTGCATATATATGTTACGAATGCCTGGAGAGCGACGGTGTCGTCGCTTGTGCCGTCTGCGGTCACCCCATAGTCGGTCGCGTAGACGCATCCTGTCCCCGCCTTATCCACCTTGGAGCTCTCGAGGCCCTTAATGGCAACGGTGGAAGAAAGGTCTGGAAGTTGCGCAGGCGGAATTTTGGACGCAGAGTCCAACGTTGCGACGCCTAATGCAACGCCCTTTTCGGCGGTAGGCACATAACTTTGAGAGGTTTTATCCCCCGGAGCCGCTTGAGCCCCAGTGTTACTGAAAGCTGAGATAGCGGAAGCGCTAGTGAATGCCGTCATGAGGGTGCCAATCCGGAGAAGTCCCCGGCGCTTCACCGCGGCGTTCCCGCCCTGGGGGGACACTGCATTGTTACTCTTCTTGCCGTTCATGGCTAGAAGGTACCTGCGTAGCTACTGCGTAAACGACAGTGGCATATACCCGTCTTTGTGACGCATGTTACCTGTTGCTACCTGTGTTACAGCATCCCTTACCCGACGAAATGTTGTTGCGGCCGTGGTGCCACCCATCATGTGACGCAACTTATGTCAGCCGATACACTATGGGCATACTTGCAACTCTTCCTTGGGGGACTCGCATTGGGCCGATCGACCACGTTTCAAACTGGTTCGCCGCTCGACGCGAAGACGATACTCGGCGGACCGAGGATAAGCCCGATCGCTTGATGGGCGCTCACTTGGTAGTGCTCTTGATCCTGTGGCCTTTGGTGGCATTCCTGACGCAAGGGAAGTAGCCGAACCGTAGTGCACGGCGAGTACGATAGCGGGATGGGTGCGTGGAATGGGCGGACCACGAAATGACTGGGGAAACATGAGAACGCTAGAAATCACGCGGGACAACGCCCTGAATCTGATCAGAATTTTGCTGGCGGTTCTCGTGATCGTGTCACATTCATTTCCAATCGGCGGATTTGGTCCAGACCCGGCAGTGGGCGATCTTAGCCTCGGCCATTTCGCTGTTGGTGGTTTCTTTGCAATCAGTGGCTACCTCATTACGCGCAGTCGTTTTCAGTCCGGACTGGGCACGTACATGTGGAGCCGGGTCTTGCGAATTTTCCCGGGGTACTGGGTCTGCCTGGTCTTCACAGCTTTCGCAGCAACTGGCTTAGCAGGCGCCTTCCGCGGCTCGTGGACACTGCTCGACGGACTGAAGTTTCTGGTCAGCAACGCGCTGATGATCAAAGCTGGCGGCGGTGATATCGGAACGACCCTGGCGGGGGCGCCTTACCCGGAAGCCTGGAACGGCTCCCTCTGGACCTTGCGCTACGAATTTGCCTGCTACGTCGTGATCGGCCTCGTACTGCTGGGGAGGAAGGCTCGAACGACAGTAGCCCTGTTCCCGATTGCGCTTGTCGCTGCGACTGCGGTCAGCGTTGTCATCGATCTACGAGGTACCGGCGGAATCGTTGGGGAGCTCGGCCTGCTGGTTCCGTTCTTCGTCGCCGGCGCCGCGCTCCACGCCTACGCCGAGAAAATACCGTCGCTCGCGAGCCTCGCAGCACTTGCGGCAGTCGCTATCGTAGCCGCCAGCGCTCTTGATTTCGGACGCTCACTGACGGCCCTGCCGACGGCCTATTTGATGATGTACCTTGGGAATTCCATGCCGAAGATGGTGAGGCACATCGGAAGCAAGACGGACATATCTTATGGGACATACCTGTACGCCTTTCCGGTCCAGCAGTTGCTAGTCCTGGCCGGGGCTCACGCACTGGGGCCCTTGGTGTATGTGACGCTGAGCATCGTATGCACACTGCCCCTTGCCTTTGCGAGCTTCCTATCGGTGGAGAAGCCCGCGCTCAAGCTGAAGACAAAGCGTTCGGCTGGCGCTGCGCCGGCTAGGCAGCGGTCAGCTGCGGGGGCCACCCGGTGAGGCAGGCAAGTCGAATCCCAGTACCTACCCTGTCGCAAAGTGATAAGCAGCCTCTACATCACAAGCTGGGTTTCCGTCGTCTGGTGGCACTTGCCTCGAACGTTCCAATGCTTGGAACGGCCATGCCCTTCGGCTTCATACTCGCACTCGCGACGCTTCCGCTCCGTAGCGCTACCAAGGCTCCTGCCGGGCTGAAGCGAATCCTCCTGTTTGCTGGGATCGGCTCGGCGTCCTTCGTACTGGTCTGCGTGTTCAAGGGCGTTGAAATCCCGGACTCGAACGTTGGGCAGTCGCTGTCGTTCGCTATCTTCCTGTTCGCCTTCAGCCGGATCACCACGAGCAAGATCGAGGCGGCGCAACTCCTGGCATGGTTCACGTTCGGGCAATTGCTGTACTACTTGATCGCACGGCCTGAAAACACGCTTGGTGGGTTCGATGACCTTTGGAAGTACGGCATCGCCTACCCCGTGGGAACAGTTCTGGTTTACATCTTCATGAACTCCCGCGCCAAGCCAATGCTTATCCCAATGCTCATCCTGGTTGGTATCGCCAGCATCTTCTGGGACTACAGATCAATGGGCTTGGTCTGCATGCTCTCGGCGGTCGCAATCTACGTGAAGGGCGGCCCACGCAAGGGGCGGCCTATGCGAGCTATTGTCGGCGGGATCATCGTCTACGTTCTGTCCGAAGTCCTACCGTCGGCCATGAAGGCCGGGTACTTCGGCTTGGAGATTCAGCAGCGCACCATCGGCCAGACGCTCGATGACACACCGGCGATCCTCGGCGGACGCACTGAATCGCCCTTGTCCATTGCCATGATCATGCGAGAGCCACTATTTGGCTGGGGCAACGTTCAGAGCCTCGATCCGATCACACTGGCGGAAGGCGTCCGGGTCGCGGACTTCCTAGGTATGCACAACCCGGCCATGTACCTGCCGGTCTGGATCCGCGCCGGGCACCGCGTGTCCCTTCACTCCATCTTCTTTACTGCGTGGGTCGAAGGCGGAGTCCTCGGCGTGCTGTTGCCAGTGGCCATCCTGGCAGTGCTCGTGCTCGCCATAATCCGCGTGAACGGCGCCATGATGCCCATCGTCGTATTCGCGTCGCTCCACGGTATCTGGGACCTGTTCTTCTCCCCATGGGGCGGCAACCAGTCCATCGCTTTCGCCTGCTACACGATCCTCGCGCTCTGGAGTCTCACCCAAGTGAGGACTCCAGAGCCTGAGTTGGAACCTACACCACGTTCACTTGCGGGTGGTACAAGGTGATCGAGTCGCCGTTGCGGATCTTCGTGAGCTGGAGTTCGATCTCCGCGTAGTGCGTCCCTGCAGGAACCTTGAGCTGCGAGTAGGTGGGCAGCAGTGACAGGCCCGTGTTGGTCCCGGTCGGAACCGTTGTCAGCGTCATGGCCGCTTCTGCGGACATGAAGGTGACGCCGTTCTGCGCTTTGAAGTTGATGTATCCAACGCGCTGCGAGTCGGATCCCGTCACGGTGATGTCCGCCCGGATGTCCGCGAGGAACATTCTGCCGACGTAGACCGGAACCTTGAAGATCGCGTTGTTGGTCCCGGCTGCCGTGGCCGGCGCAGCCCAGATCACTGCCGAGATGGGCTTCGTTCCGGACTGGTCGGCGAAGATTTCCGCACCCTTGACATCGCGTCGCCTGCAGATATTGACGGGACAACTGTGGGCAGCGCTGCTGTCTGAGTCCGGCCTGGCACAACTGATGCGCCGAAGTACGGGCGCAAGTCGGTGGTGCCAACCCCACGGAAAATCCCCCGGCTTGATCCCCGGCGCCCGTTAGTCTCGTTGACGTAAGGCTTATGCGGGAAGACCGCGAGACGGCTGGCGAACGAGGCCGACCAGGCCCATCCGTGCCCCAACTGAATGTCGGCTGGTTGAAGACAAAGGCGTCCAGCGAGGTTTCATCAATGAAGTCGCCGTCACCGTTCCACAGGTCGAGTAGCTCGGTATGCGCCCCGGTGATGACGAAGCGGACACCATTGAACACGGAGCGGGCCACTGCCCCGGTGTGCTGGAAATGCCCTTCCGCGCCGGTCCATGTGGTTCCCGCTGAGCCGTTGCCCTTGGTTTCAACGTGCCGACCGGTCATGACGAAGAACGCGTTACCCCTGTAGGCGACCTTGTTGTAGTCGAGTGAGCTTTTCATCAGGACCACATGGCGGCCTTCCTGTTCCGGCAGGCCGCAGCCCGAAGGACTATGTTCCGCCGGCGGAGTCGCCGTTCGCCGACGTGCCCACGACGCACAACTTCTACAAGGAGATCTCCTGGCTGGCCAAGCAGGGCATCAGCAACGGCTGGACTGAAGAGGACGGGTCCAAGACTTTCCGGCCGGCAGCCTCCATCCTCCGGGACCAGATGGCGGCGTTCATGTACCGCTACAAAGTGCAGCCCTGACGGATGGTCCCTGCGCGCCGTTGTGTTACGCAAGTGACAGAGCATAGCGAGTGTGAGCAGTGATACATTCTGCATGTGACTACTGGGGGAACTTTAAGGAGATAGTTGCATGTTTGAAGGTGTCCCCGATGAGGACGCGTGGCGGAACTGCACCACGCTCGAAGGCGCTTGCGAACTGACTTCACGCTGGCTTGAGGGTTCCCTCCGCTACGTGCCCGGTTATGCCGCGCCGCAGTACGCCGAAGAGAACGGCTCCATGAGCGAGGCTTTGGCCGCGATCAACCGGCTTGGCTTCCTCACGGACGATTCCCAGCCCGGGAGCGAGATGTCCAGCGGACACGGGCAGCGCGCCTTTGTGACCGGCCGCTGCACGGGCAGTCGGCAGCCATTATTTCCCCGGTGCTGCCCTACGGACCCGAGCAGTCCCGCTGGTTCATCAAACGGTTGCAGGAGACGGAGGCACACCACTAAAAACCGGCGGAGCCGTAGGGCTAGCAATTCATAAACACGTTGTTACACTCGTGCTTGACGCGGATTCCGCGGTCTCTATTTCCCGCGGTCCGGCTCCTGGGGGGGGGGGGCGACGCCTGGCCCCTAGGATTTCGCGATGTTGCACGCTCTGCGCACCCGTCTGTCCGCCCGCTTACTGATACCCGGTGTCCGGGCGCTGGTCTGCGGCTCCGTGGTTTCACTCCCGGCTGCCGCTGACGGCGCGCCGGTGCTTCCGGTTGCGCCGGCGGCTCCCGCCGTCAGCACCGGTGCTGCCACCGACCAGTTCATTGTGAAGTTCAAAGACAAGACCGCCGCGGGATCTCCCATGCGGACAGAGTCCCTCGGCAAAGCGGCCCGGAACTTGGGTGTCCCTGTGACCGACGTCCGCGGAACAGCCGCAGGTGCCCGAGTCCTGCGGGCCGAACGCACGCTGGATGCCGGCGAAACCGAAAAGGCGCTGGAGGCGCTGAGGGGGGATCCCGCCGTCGAATCCGCCGAACCGGACATCCGGATGTACCCGACAGCGGAGCCGAACGATCCGTACTATCCGCTGCAGTGGGGACTGCTGTCCGGCGGCTGGCCCGGCACAATGAACATGCCCGACGCGTGGTCACTCAACCGGGGCGCCGGCGTGGTGGTGGCCGTAGTGGACACCGGGATCACCAGCCACTCGGAACTGAATGCTAGCGTGCTCCCCGGCTACGACATGATGTCCGATCCCGCCTACTCCAGGGACTCCAGCGGCCGCGACGCCAACCGGCGCGACGAAGGTGACTGGACCCCGCCCGGCATGTGCGGTGACGGTGCACCCGCCAGCCCTTCCTCATGGCACGGCACCCAGGTGGCAGGCATCATCGCCGCTGCAGCCAACAACTCCAGCGGCATCTCCGGAGTTGCACCCGAGGCGAAGATCCTGCCGGTCCGCGCCCTGGGGCCCTGCGGCGGCTACATGTCCGACATCGCGGACGGTATCGTCTGGGCCGCCGGCGGGTCGGTCGCCGGACTGCCGGCGAACCCAAACCCCGCCCGCGTCATCAACCTGAGCCTCGGCGGTAACGTGGCCTGCCCGGCAACCTTCCAAAGTGCCGTCAACTTCGCTTACGAATCCGGGGCGGCAGTGATCGCCGCTGCCGGCAACGAGAACCGGCCGGCTGCCGATGCCAGTCCGTCCAACTGCCGGAACGTCCTCTCTGTCGCCGCCCTCACCCGCACGGGCAATCTGGCACCGTACTCCAACTACGGAGCAGCCGTCGATGTGGCGGCGCCGGGCGGGAACATGACCCAAAACCCCGCGGACGGCATCGTGGTGCCGTGCAACCAAGGCACCCAGGCGGCAGGAGCTGAATGGCGGAACGGCTGACCTGTTCCTCCGCTGAGTCGCTGATGCAACCGGGGTCCTGAGGACGTGCCGGTTGACCTATGGCGCGCATTATGGTGCCAGCAAGGATATCCCAAACGGCGGACCACGGGGCCAAGGCTGCGACACCTGATTCAGGCCCGCCCAGTTGTGACGGGAACATGCAGCAACGCTGTCTTCACTCGACTTTCCGCTGAACACAACCAGCACGAAACTCGGGCCTGAGCCAGGCCTATTGGACGCTAAAAGTGGCGCGGCGGCGCATGGCGGATCGAGCAACTTGACGGGAGGGCATTTAACGGCGCGCATGTAACACCCTGAGGATTAGCTTTGGGCGCCGATTTGAACAGGCATGCGCTCGCGAAGGCGCCGACGCCGACGCCGACGCCGACGCCGAACTCGTGGTCCCCAACGCAATAGTTAAGGACCAGCCCGTCCTGGTGGACCTCGGCGGCCAGACCGTCACGCTGTTCTACCTGGGCCGCGGCCACACCGACGGCGACCTGCTGGTGGGAACCTCCACCACCCTGTACGCCGGCGACCTGGTGGAGCAGGGCTCTCACCCGTCCGTCGAGGACGCCTTTCCGGAAGAATGGGCCGATGCCCTGCGGCACATCTCGGCGCTGCGGCACCGCTACGAATTCCTGATCCCGGGCCACGGCGAACCCTGCAGCGACCAGTTCGTGAAGACCATGGCCAACACCATGTCCACCGCCGTCCGCCAGGCCATCCAGTCCATCCGAGACACCCCCAGCGACGCCACCAAGGCGATCCCGGTGCTGCCGTACGGGCCGGAGCGGAGCAGTCCCGCTGGTTCATCAAGAGACTGCAGGAGACGCAGGCGCACCACTAGGGACTGTAAGAAAAACGGTGGGAACGGCGTGGCCTGACCGAAAGGCGAGGCTATGACCGAGACCGCAGAGATGATCGATCCCATGACCGGAGAGATCATTGATCAGAAGGAGCTCGCGGAGGCGCTGCTGGAGCAGGCACGCGAGCAGGGCGTGAGCCTGCTGGGCCCGGGTGGGCTGCTGGCGGGCCTGACGAAGAACGTGCTCGAGACCGCCCTGGAGGCGGAGCTTACCGAGCACCTCGGCCACGTGAGGCACGGGGCGGCCGAGCACGGGAACGTGCGCAACGGGACCCGGACTAAGACCGTGTTCACAGAGGTCGGCCCCGTTGAGATCGATGTTCCCAGGGACCGCGAAGGCAGCTTCAAGCCGCAGATCGTAAAGAAGCGCCAGCGCCGCCTGGACGGGATCGACGAGCTCGTCTTGTCCCTGACCGCCCGTGGCCTGACGACCGGAGAGATCGCGGCGCACTTCGATGACGTCTACGGCGCCACTGTCTCCAAGGACACCATCAGCCGGATCACGGAGAAGGTCTCGGAGGAGATGGCCGAATGGACCAACAGGCCTCTGGACCGCGTCTACCCGGTGGTCTTCATCGACGCTATTCACGTCAAGGTCCGCGACGGGCAAGTGCGCAATAAGCCCTTCTACGTCGTCCTGGGCGTCACCGTGAACGGTGAACGCGACATCCTCGGAATCTGGGCCGGAGACGGCGGCGGGGAGGGCGCGAAGTACTGGCTCGGGGTCCTGACCGAAATCAAGAACCGCGGCGTGGAGGACGTGTGCATCTCGGTCTGCGACGGGCTCAAGGGCCTGCCCGAGGCGATCACCGCGGTCTGGGAACAGGCCACCGTCCAAACGTGCGTGATCCATCTGATCCGCAACACTTTCCGCTACGCGCCCCGCCAGCACTGGGACGAGCTCGCACGGGACCTCAAGCCCGTATGCACCGCCCCGACCGAGGCTGCAGCCCGTGAACGGTTCAGGGAATTCGAGGCCAAATGGGCCACGAAGTACCCGGCGATCGGACGGCTCTGGCGCAACGCCTGGACCGAGTTCGCCCCGTTCCTTGACTGGGACGCCGAGATCCGCCGGGTGATCTGTTCGACCAACGCAATCGAATCCCTCAACGCCCGCTACCGGCGCGCGGTACGGGCTAGGGGCCATTTCCCGAATGATGCCGCGGCGCTGAAATGCCTCTACCTCGTGACCCGGTCCCTTGACCCCACAGGGCAGGGCAGGGCCGGGCACGATGGGCCACGAGGTGGAAGCCGGCATTGAACGCGTTCGCGATCGCATTCGAGAACAGAATCAATTAATCACATGCCAGGCCAGACCTACCGTTAATCTGACAGGCCCCACCACTAAGGGACGGTGCGCTTTCGCGTACCCTCTAGCGTTCAGTACTCCGCATTGCGGGTTTTGCATGAATCTTCAATGGATGGGCTATTCTGACTCTGCATTGCGGGTGTTGGGGGCGGGGTAGCGTATCTGGCTCTGGTGCCTTGCTGACATCTGGGGGTTCAAAATTCGTCGTTGGTTTTCGGTCGGTCTCGCTGCTACCTTCGTTATCCTCCTCGTATTCACGTCACCCGCAGCGAGTGCGGCGACCGCTCTGGATGTCACGCCGCCGGCGTTGACGAGTGTGTCATTGGTGTCGCCGGAAGTTGTCGGTCCGGGGGAGACAATCGGTTTTGCCTGGACGGTTTCGGATACATCTGACATCGCCCATGTTGAGTTCTGGCTGTACGGTCCCGGCAAGACTCAACGGATCTTGGGGCGGGGTGCCGAATCTCGTGTTGGCGATCTGAGCAGTGGTTATTCTTCCGCGGTTGTGGACGCACTTACCTGGTCCCCAGGGGCGTACAGGATCGGGTTTATCGAGTACATGGATGTCGCGGGAAACCGGACGCAAACCCTGAATCCTACGGATGGCCTGGAGCTGGAACTGCTGACCTTCACTGTCGAAGGCACCGCTCCGGATGTCACGCCGCCGGCGTTGACGAGTGTGTCTTTGGTGTCGCCGGAAGTTGTCGGTCCGGGGGAGACAGTCGGTTTTGCCTGGACGGTTTCGGATACATCTGACATCGCCCATGTTGAGTTCTGGCTGTACGGGCCGGGTATGACGCAACGGATTTTCGGGAGGGGCGCCGAATCTCGTGTTGGCGATCTGAGCAGCGGTTATTCTCTAGCAACTGTGGACGCTCTTACGTGGGCAGCGGGAACGTACAGGATCGGGTTTGTCGAGTACCTGGATGTCGCGGGAAACCGGACGCAAACTTTTAACCCTACGGATGGCCTGGGCTTGGAGTTCCTTACCTTCACCGTTGAAGGAACCGCTCCGGATGTCACGCCGCCGGCGTTGACGAGTGTGTCTTTGGTGTCGCCGGAGGTAGTTGGGCCGGGGGAGATGGTCGGTTTTGCCTGGACGGTTTCGGATACGTCTGACATTGCCCATGTTGAGTTCTGGCTGTACGGGCCGGGTAAGACGCAACGGATTTTCGGGCGGGGTGCCGAATCTCGTGTTGGTGATCTGAGCAGCGGTTATTCTCTAGCAACTGTGGACGCTCTTACGTGGGCAGCGGGGACTTACAGGATCGGGTTTGTCGAGTACATGGATGTCGCGGGAAACCGGACGCAAACTTTGAACCCTACGGATGGCCTGGGCTTGGAGTTCCTCACCTTCACCGTCGTCGACGCCGAACATCAGAAATCGCCGCTGGCAGTCGTCTTCACTGACAAGGACGGGACAGCGGAGGACACCTACACGGTTCCGGCCACAGACGGTGTCGACTACCTCCTAGGCGACACCGTCGTGCAACCGGGAATATACGCGGGCTCGGGGACCGTTACTGTTAGGGCTCGGGCGGAGCCGGACTACGTCCTCGCGGGTGGCGCCCCCATAGAGTGGAGCGCCACGTTCAAGGCAACTCCCTACAGGGTGACGCCAGCAGCGGTGACATTTACGGACAAGGACGGCACTGCGGAGGACGCTTACACAGTTCCGGCGACCGAGGGCGTTGAGTACCTGCACGGCGACGCGGTCGTTGAGGCTGGGACTCATCCGGGCACCGGCGCAGTTACCGTGCGAGCACGAGCCAAGGCCGATTACGTCCTGGCTGAGGGCGCGACCGCGGAGTGGAGCGCCACGTTCAAGGCGACGCCCTACTCGGTGACCCCTGCCGCCGTCGTATTTGCCGATAAGGACGGCACGGCCGAGGACACGTACACGGTCCCTGCGACCGAGGGGGTTGAGTACCTGGTGGGCGACGGGGTCGTTGAGGCTGGGACCCATCCGGGGTCGGGAACTGTGACAGTCAAGGCTCGGGCAAAGGCCGATTACGTCCTGGCCGAAGGCGCGGCTGCCGAGTGGAGCACTACCTTCAAGGCGACGCCCTATTCGGCGACTCCCGCCGCCGTNGCTCGGGCAAAGGCCGATTACGTCCTGGCCGAAGGCGCGGCTGCCGAGTGGAGCACTACCTTCAAGGCGACGCCCTATTCGGCGACTCCCGCCGCCGTGGTATTTGTCGATAAGGACGGCACCGCCGAGGACACCTACACCGTCCCTGCGACCGAGGGTGTTGAGTACCTGCTCGGCGAAGCGGTCGTTGAGGCTGGGACTCATCCGGGGTCGGGAACTGTGAAAGTCAAGGCTCGGGCAAAGGCCGATTACGTCCTGGCCGAAGGCGCGGCTGCCGAGTGGAGCACTACCTTCAAGGCGACGCCCTATTCGGCGACTCCCGCCGCCGTGNAAGTCAAGGCTCGGGCAAAGGCCGATTACGTCCTGGCCGAAGGCGCGGCTGCCGAGTGGAGCACTACCTTCAAGGCGACGCCCTATTCGGCGACTCCCGCCGCCGTCGTATTTGTCGATAAGGACGGCACCGCCGAGGATACCTACGCGGTTCCGTCGATGGAAGGCATCGAATACCTCCTCGGGGACACCGTCGTCGAAGCAGGAACGCACCAGGGATCCGGGACAGTCACTGTGAAGGCGCGGGCCAAGGCGGATTTCGTCCTGGCCGAGGGCGCGACCGCGGAGTGGTCCTTCACCTTCAAAGCGACTCCGTATGCGGTGACGCCTGCCGCTGTCGTGTTCACGGACAGGAACGGCACCGCCGAGGACAGCTATACAGTTCCGGCCACCGAGGGCGTTGCGTACCTGCTCGGCGACACCGAAGTTGAAGCCGGAACGCATCCGGGGTCGGGGACCGTCACAGTGAAGGCTCGGGCGAAGGCGGATTACTTCCTGGCTGAGGGTGTCACAGCCGAATGGTCTGTCACGTTCAAGGCGACCCCCTACACTGTGACTCCTGCCGCCGTCGTGTTCACCGACAAGGATGGCACCGACGAAGATAAGTACACGGTTCCGACCACGGTCGGTGTCGAGTACCTCGTGGCTGGCATCCTCACCGGGGCAGGGGACTACCCCGGCACCGGGACGGTCACCGTCGCCGCCCGAGCCAAGACGGACTACGTCCTGGCCGAAGGCGCTACCGCCGAGTGGAGAACCACTTTCAAGGCGACCCCCTACGCCGTGACACCTGCCGCCGTCGTCTTCTCCGACAAAGACGGCACTGCAGACGACACCTACACGGTGCCGTCGACAGACGGCGTTGACTATCTGGTGGGTGGCCAGGCTGTGGAAGCCGGGACCCACGCGGGAATCGGCACGGTGACTGTCACAGCCCGCGCCAAAGCCGACTACGTCCTGGCCTCGGATGCCGCAGCGGAATGGACGGCCACGTTCAAGACCACGGCCGCCGCCTACGAGCCGCCGGCTACCTCGCCGTTTGCGGATGTTTCCACGGGCCAGCAGTTCTACAAGGAAATGGCCTGGCTGGCGGAGCGGAAGATCTCCACGGGATGGACTGAAGGGGATGGGAGCCGGAGTTACCGGGCCCTGCAGCCGATCAGCCGCGACGCCATGGCGGCGTTCCTGTACCGGATGGCAGGTTCGCCCGCCTACACGCCGCCTGCGGCATCGCCCTTTGCTGACGTGTCCACCGGTCAGCAGTTCTACAAGGAGATGGCGTGGCTGGCTGAACAGCGGATCTCCACCGGCTGGACCGAAGCGGACGGGAGCCGGTCCTACAGGCCGCTGCAGCCGATCAGCCGCGATGCGATGGCGGCGTTCCTCTACCGGATGGCCGGGTCGCCGGACTACACCCCGCCGGCGGTGTCACCGTTTGCCGACGTTTCCACCGGCCAGCAGTTCTACAAGGAGATGTCCTGGCTGGCCGAGAACGGCATCTCCACCGGCTGGACCGAGTCCGGGGGAGCGCGGTCCTACCGGCCGCTGCAGCCCATCAGCCGCGACGCGATGGCGGCGTTCCTCTTCCGCCTGGACAGTCTCCTCCACTAAGCGGCCCAGGGCTGCGGCACCCGGGGCTGCGGCAAGTCCGTGGTTCTGGCCGGGCGGCAGGGGCGGATGGGGGCCGACGGTTGCCCTCCAGCGTGATGCTGGTCCTGGCAGCCGTCGGCCCGCCCTGCTGCCTGCCGGCCCATGACCCGGCAGGCCCCGGCGGCGGCCATGCCGCCGGATGATTCAGGAACGATCAGATGCGCAGCAGGGACCCGGCTGATCGGCTGCGGTCTCCCAGGACCGCCGATGGGGGTGTCTTCCTATTTCTTCAGCGGCGCCATGGCGAAGCGGTTGGGCAATGCCTGGGCGAAGGCTTCACCGGTGGCCGGATCTGCGGTGGTTCGCCAGTCGATGACGGGGTTCCCGGGCTGGTCTTCCTCTTTGGAGAATTCGAACCAGACGGCAAGTTTGAGTTGGGGGAACCGTTGCTGGAGGTCGGGGTCGAAGAGTTGGTTCCACCACGCTTCCTTGATCGTCAGTTCCGGGGCGCCGTCGCTTCGCGAGGTGTTGTAGAAAGCAGCTGTCTCCGAGATCGCGAACGGCTTGTGGTGCCCGGCAGCATATTCGGCGTGGAAATCCGGTACGGCGGTCTGGTCTGAATCGGGGTTCTTGTACATACCGGAGATCTTGGCCGCGAGCTTGCCGGGCTCCGGGACTGTGTTCTCGCCCCAGGGGTAGGCATAGCCAAAGTGGTACAGGGACAGGCCGACCCAGTCCACGGCGTCGTCTCCGGGCCAGTAGGGGGCGTAGGGGTCGTCGTCCATGTTGACTTTTTCGTCTTTGTTGGTGTCGAGGGCCTGGAAGTCCGGGGTGCCGCCTCGGGCGGCGTAGGGGCCGCCTTCGAAGGGGTAGCCTCCGCCTTCGTTGGGGGACCAGAGCATGGCCGATGCCGGGGATTTATGGACGGCGTCGGCGACCTGGCGGAACTTGTCGATGTAGGCTGCCGGCTGCTGGGCCCACGGGTACCAGGAACCGTTCATTTCGTGTGCGAACCGGACCATGACAGGTACCCCCTTACGGTTCCAGTTGGTCAGGGCCCGGGTCAGGTCCGTGAGCGACTGCGGGGTCACAACGCTGAGGTCCTTTCTTGGTTCGATGGTGAGCATTAGGGACGATCGGTTCTTGGCGAGGTCCTGGATCTCGTTGCTGACGAGGTATTCGTCCTCGGCGGTCAGCGGGAAATTCACGTAGCGTCCGTAGAGGGCCGGGGTTGAACCGAGTCGGGCGGCGTAGCCCTCCACGTCGTCGAATTCGGAGTCGAGTTGGATGCCGAAGTAGGTCTGGCCCGCCGGCGGGAGCGGGAACCTGCCCGGGGCTTCGTTGAAGGTGACCGCGAGGCCGCCGGTGGTCAGCGCGATGACTGACATCAGGAGGGCAAGGTTCCTGAAAATCGGGGGCTTCTCCATTGGTTACTCCGATGGCTTTTCGGTTTTCAGGACGATGAACGTCACCAACAGCGCCAACTCAGTCAGGAGGGCTGCTGCGATCGTGACGGACAGCAGGACCGGATGAACCGCGAAGTGCACGGCCATTGCGAGCGGGATCAGGATGTACGCACCGGCCAGGAGGAGGGCCGCGAACACCAGGGCTACGCAGCTGATCTGTGACCTGAGCAGGGCGCGCTGCACGGACGACGACGCGTGCAGGTTGACCACGGTGTAGTGGCCCCGGGCATGGGTTTCCGGGTGGAAGCCTCCTTCGGCGACTAGGGGCGAGTTGTTGATGAGGATGGAGGTGCTTTGTTCCATGGCTAGTCACCGCTCCTGATGCTTTGGAGGTCTGCTTGTTTGGTTTTAGGGGTGGGTACCCAGCTGACTTCGCGCATTCCCCCGGCCCACTGGAGAACGGCCCAGAGCGCTGCCGAGCTTTCGATCAGGCCGGCGACCGGGGCCGCGACGAGGGCCCTGGCTATTTCCGCCGTGCGGCTCCAGCGGTCCAGGCCGGCGTCTGCGACGTTGTGCCAGGCTCCGATGAAGACCGAGCCCATCCACATGATTCCCACGAGGGCGAGCCACGCGCTCCCTGGCGCTGGCAGCGGAGCCTCATTGTTGAATAGCAGCGATTCCATGGATCGGACCAGGAACACAGGGAAGATGATTGCGGAGAGCACACCGACTACCGCTCCGAGGGCGAAGGTGCCGATCCGGTAGCGGGTGCCCCATACCAAGGATGTCCTCGTCCTGCGGGGCAGCGACTTGAAGAGGGGATTGCGGCTCATGGCGTTCATCCCCTGGAGGACCCCGAAAATCCACCGGTATCGCTGCTTGAAGGCACTGCGGACGGAGAAGGGAGGCTGTTCGAGCATGACGCACCCGTGCCAGCCAAAGACGTCCGTCCCGTAGCCGGTGAAAGCCTTCATCCCAAATACGTAGTCCTCGGCAATGAACGGCTGGCCGTCGAGGCAGCCGATGTCCCAGCCAATATCGTTTTCCAGCGACTCGTCGATGACGAGGTTTGATCCGTGCAGATGCAGGGGAGCGCCGGACTCCATGACCTGACGGCATTCGTAGCAGCCGATGGGGCGGTTGGCTTCCATGGCGCGGCAGAGGACAGAGGCGTGCATGTATTCCAGCGGATAGTAGATAGGACCTTCGAGGATTCTTTTGTTTGTTGTGGCCAGGCAACCGATGAGTTTGCGCAGCTCGGCCGGGACCATAACGCTTTCCTCGTCGTAATGGACGATGAAGGTCCGCCCCGGTTTCCGGTTCCACAGCGCGCGGCGCTGCTCCACCACGTAGTGCAGCCCCCGGGCCTTGAGCCGGGTGCCGTTCGGTGTTTCGTATACGTGCGGGACGACGAGGGTGTCAACGACGATGGGCGAGCCGCGGAAAGCGTTCCGGAACACGTCCGGCTGCGCCGCTGATTCGGTCACGACCTCCACGGACAGGAACCGGCCGTAGAAAGCCGGATCCTCCAACGCCAGTGCGACAATGTTGCGGATTCCCCGCGCTATCACTTCCGTGCTCCCCGCTGATCCGCGGGTGGTGATCTGGATTTTGACATAGGGCACGTCCAAGGCGTGCAGATCGTCGGTTGAGACGGGCTTGCTGCGGCGGAAGCGCTTCCAACGGAACAGGAAACTCCACCAGTAGGAGGCCATCCGCACGCCTATGAGGGAAACACCGACGAACACGACAGGGCCGAGGATGGTGAGGACTAAATTGATCGAATCGGGCATGGGGCACCGTCCCAGGGTGGCAGTAGTTTTGCAGGGGCAACGAGGAAGACGCTCGGATGCACCCGCCGCCGGATGGCCGCCGGTCAACGGGGATCAATACCGCGAGGGAATTCGATGAATGCCAGAAACGCAAAAAACGGGTCCGTCGCCGGCACCCGGGCCGCTTGTGGCCCGGACCTGCATCGGGACTCGCTCCGTTTCTGCCACCCGGTCGTTTCCTCAGTACGTCCGACCCTACGGAGAGGTTCCCCGGGTGACAC
The DNA here is from genome assembly GCF_001423745.1 of Arthrobacter sp. Leaf337. Taxonomy (GTDB): domain Bacteria; phylum Actinomycetota; class Actinomycetes; order Actinomycetales; family Micrococcaceae; genus Arthrobacter. Next base: position 46,658 of record NZ_LMPC01000027.1, on the reverse strand, counting down.
CAGTAGGGGATACCCGAATTGGTACGCACTGGTAGCAGTCCACCACTCGGATTTCATGCCAGGCTACTTGTTTAACTCCTGCCAACTGAGAAACTTCCTGCTCATGCCTAACACTCGTCATTCGCGCACGGCCCCCGTAATCACCAATGTGTTACACAAGTGACGAAGCGTAACCAGTGTGAGCAGTGATACATTCTGCTTGTGACTACTGGGGAACTTGAAGGAGATAGTTGCATGTTTGAAGGTGTCCCCGACGAGGACGCGTGGCGCAACTGCACCACGCTTGAAGGCGCTTGCGAACTGACTGCGCGCTGGCTTGAGGGTTCCCTCAGCTTCGTGCCCGGTTATGCCGCGCCGCAGTACGCTGGCGAGAACGGCCCCATGAGCGACGCCCTGGCCGCCATCAACCGGCTTGGCTTCCTTACGGACGACTCACAGCCCGGGGCGGAGATATCCAGCGGCCACGGGCAGCGGGCCTTTGTGACCGGCCGGTGCACGGAACAGTCGGCAGCCGTCATCTCGGCAGTGCTTGTTGAAACGGACCTGGTGGTGCTGGTGTTCCCTCCGGGGGAGTCGGGCAACGGGCAGATCTGCGTGACGCTGGACGGGGCGAGGGAGTTCACCTGGCTGGGCAGCTCCGGCGGTCCATCCTATGCCCACGAGACCTACACGGACTGGACCAACGAGACACTGGCCAAGTCGCTGGCCGAGTGCTGGGAACTGCAGATCTTCGACCCCGTCTGGGGCCGGAACTCTAAGCTGGTTCCCCTCCTGCAGAATGCACTGATCACCGCGAAGGGCTGAGACCCCTGCAACCTTTGTGAAGGGTGGCGGCAACCGGGCAGGACCGCGGCGCCGCCACCCTTCGTGAGTGACCTTTTGTTAGGAGTCAGCTACTTCGGGCACTTGTGGTCCGGGTTGTACGCCGCGAACATGCCGTCCGGATTGTCCTTCCATACCCAGGCGTGCAGGGCAAAAGAACCCGGGAACGGCCCGTTATCGAAGTCCAGTCCGGCGATCTCCGGCCGGTCCTTTGCCGTGGACAGGAACTCCACCGCCACCAGCTTCATGCGTCCGCGATCATTTGGCATGTACACCAGAATCTCCGGCTTGCGGGCCTGGGTCTTGTCATCGATCAAGGATTCCTTGGCGTAATGGAATCCCATCGCGCCGACGCCGTCCTTCTCGATGCATTCGGTAATCTTCTTGTAGCCGTCCCTCTTTGCGTTATCCAGCCAGCGGTAATCGTCAGTGACATCCCGCAGCGTTTTGACCAGCTTGCGCTGCTGCGAATTCTTCTTCCAGTCGTCGCTTTTGTCCGAGTCGCCGCCGCGCCCGGACCCGTCATGCGCAACGGCGGTTGCGGGTGCGAGCCCCACGGCCAGCACCGCTGCGGCCACCATGGACATCAGTCCTGTTCTGGTGCGATTCCTCATTTTTTCTTCCAACCCTCTGAGACCCGAGATTATTGTTCGGCAAGGGACGCGAAGCACGGGGCGGGATGCCCTGCCTTCGCCAGGATGCCGGCGGACCCGATGGGTACGGCCGGTGTTGGGCCGTCCGGGTGGAGAATATCCATCGATTGGGGCGGCGTTAAAAGTATGCTCCTCCGCCGGGAAGTGGCGCTAGATGCGGTGCGAATGTTTTAAAAGCAGGGGGTTTTCGCTGTTATTGAATTGCTGAAATGCCCGCTAACACTCTTGCCGCTCTTCCGGAAAAGCAAGTACCGTTTACATCCTCTTACGAGTGGTGAAACCCCGAAAAGACGAGTACAGACCACTCTGTCTAGAGGAGTTGGAGGCCCGTAGCGTAAGTGCATGATTAGAGCCATCAAGGAAGCGTTCCGCCGCTTCGTGGCGAGGAACATCGTCGCTGATGATCCGTACCCCGTCCGATCCTGGCTGGACCAGCAGAACATGCCCCCGGAAACCCGGAACTCTTTCCCGCTGCGGGATGCGAACGGGTTCTCGCACTAATTCCTGCGTCTTAAACCGCTTGACTTGGTTTTCCTGAAACATTGTGCAGGTACTATCGCCGTCATGGGGAAATATACGAGTGGTCTGACGTCCAGGGATTGGCGGCGTGAGGTGCGGAAGCGGCGTTTGCGCGTGCTGGCCAACGTGGGGCTGGCGGCGCTGGCCGCTGCCACCGCCGTCGTGGTGTGGATGGCGCTGGGTCGCTGAGTCGGGAATCACACGGCCTAAAACCGGCATCCAGTTGACAGGTTTTGTGGCGCGCCTATACTGCGTTGGACAAATCAGGTGCGGCCACCATAGAGTGATCCACGATCCGACATGGGGGATCCCACCGTTCGTTGCCGGCCGTTAGCGCGAAAGTTTCCACGTAGCGTGCCAGCCTCGAGTGCAACGACGCATTCTGGAGGTAATTCCGTGGCCCTGACCGACTATGCCTTTGCGCTGTGCGCATTGATGGGAACCCTGTTCATTCCGTTCACCGCTCTGTACCTGCTGCTCCGCCTCAAGCGCGGCGCCGCAGCGAAGCCCGTTCCCGTAAAGGTCCGCCGGTAATGCCCTACGTAGATATCAATCCGCACCGCTCCGGCCCCAAGTGGCGCGGTTACCTGCTGCTCGGCGTCCTCGTGGTGATCACCGCGGGCGTGGTGGCAGCGGCGCTGTTCCAGGGATAGACAACCCCGAATCGATTCGGCTTCCCGGCGCACGTTCGTAGCAACAAGTTAGGCGAACAAACCCGCTTCTTGTAGCCTAGAAAATGTGGCATGAATACCGCGGTGGGGCTGGGCTGGCGCGGTTTGCCCGGGCGAATGGGGGGGCCATGAGCGATTTAGGCGTGGCTGTAGTCATTGAGGATGACGCCGACGTGCGCAATCTCTTGCAGTCCGTGTTGCTTCAGGCGGGATTTGTAGTTCATATCGCATCCGATGGCCGCATGGGTGTGGACGTCGCAAGGGAAAAGCAGCCGGATGTGGTGACCTTGGACATCGGGCTTCCGGATATTGACGGGTTCGAAGTTCTGCGCCGTATCCGTCAGTTCAGCGGCGCTTATGTCGTCATGCTCACCGGCAGGACCGACGAGCCTGATCTGCTGACAGCTCTTCAAGGCGGGGCTGATGACTACATTACCAAACCATTTCGGCCTCTGGAGTTGCGAGCCCGGATATCGGCGATGATGCGTCGGCCTAGGCAAGACTCCTCCGCAGATCTCGCGGCCGAAAAGCGCACGGCTGCTAACACCCCGGGCCTGCTCCGGCATAATGGCCTGGCGCTGAACGCCAGGAGCCGGACGGCCGTCCTGGGCGGGGCTCCTGTCGAATTGACGCGCAGCGAATTCGATCTCCTGCACGAGTTGATGCGCGGAGCCGGAGCGGTAAAGTCCAGGAGTGAATTGGTTCGGGTTGTCCGTGGCGACTACTACGGCGATAACGACTATGTCAGCGAAGCCGATGAGCGGGCGGTTGAGGTCCACATCGGCAATCTTCGCCGCAAGCTCCGGGACAACCGCGAAGATCCGCGATGGCTGCAGACGGTCCGCGGCGTGGGGTACAGACTCCCGCCGACCAGGCCGGAACAGGTCGAGGGGCCGTCGTAGAGCCACGCAGCGCCGCCCTGAAGCGATCTCAGGGGGCAAGGCGGTGTCAATTAGCTGCACCGCACCCTTGCCCATCACCATGTCCCGGCGGTGGGCCCGGACGTAGCCCACGCTTCCACACACGGTGGCGGCGACCACTGTCAAGGCAAGGCATCCGGTCCCAACCTGAAGCGCCTTGTGATGGAACAGATCTGTCGGGCCGAGTATCAGTGCTGCAGCCCCTGCCAGTGCGAAAGCAACTACAGTCGCTAAAAGGCAGGTGAGCGCGGGTTAACCGGACAGCGGGACGGGCGGGTTGCCGATTTGCCCCTGGCTGGGCGGCAAAGCTGCAATACTCAGCCTATTGATCGGGACTTATGCCCCTATCCTCCGACAACTCGAGCCCCGGCCAAGGAGGCACCGACCGCTTCAGATTGAACCGGATCCGACGTTCAGGTGATATTGAAGCCCGCGCTGGTGACGCTCAGTGTTCCGTAATGCGCCATCAGGTGATAGGCGCCTTTACCGGTGATCGAGAGCCCGCTGAAGGTGGCCAGACCGCCGGCGAGATACTGCGGTGTTGCGCCCCTCAGGTTACCGGACTGTTCGACTTTGGTGATGGTCACGGGGTTAGCACTCGTGATCAGCGGATTCCTGAAGGCATCCAGGACCTGGGCAGTAACAGGCGCCATCGTTTGCCCATTGGCCGTGCCGACCGGCCCTTGAACGAACTCAATGATCGCGGCCGTGGAAGCCGAAACATTAACCGGCGTCGAAACCTGCGCCAGCCCTGCGGCGGTGATGCTAACGCTGTAGGAACCGGCTTTGGTATCGCCATAGTAGAACGACGCCGACGCGGAGCCCGCGACAATCGTCACCGTCGTGACGGCGGATCCGCCAGCCGTTGTAGCGAACAGCTTGGTGCCGCTGGAGTTCGAGGAGAGTGTAAGCGCGGTGTTGCCGGCGATCACTGGGTTTCCATAGGCGTCCTGGCGCTGAACAGTGAACGGCCCGATGTTAGCGGCTGCGGACGCTGTGCCAGCAGCGGGACCCGTGACCACAAGCTGCGCGGCGGCCGCTGCCGTGACAGTGAACGGGGCGCTCACCGACCCGGAAACGCCGGGGCTGGAAGCCAGCAGCGTGTAACCGGTGCCGGCTTTGTTGATGGACAGGCCCGTGAACGTGGCCTCACCCCATGTATCGGTGGTCGCCGTCAGTGTGCCGGACAGCGTCCCTCCGCCCGGATTGTTGCCGATGCCGATGGTCATCTGCACCCCGGGCTTCATCAGCTTGAGCCCCAGTGCAGTCCGAAGCTCCACGGTCACGCCCTGCAGGGAAGCCCCGGCCGTTGCGCTGGCTGCCGGCTGGACGATGAAGTTGATGGTGTCCATGTTGTTCACCGTGACGTTTCCGCTGGCTGCACTGACCGCAGTCCAGGAGCGGTGGACAGCGGTGACCAAGTACGTGTGCGTACCCTCTGGAACCGAGGAGTCCGTGCAGCTGGTGCCTGCTATCGGCGATGCCGGGCTGCTGCCACAGGCCAGAACGGATGTGGAACCGGTGATGCGGCTGACGAAGTAGCCCGTCGCTGCGGGCGTCCCGGCCGACCCTGTCCAGGACACGGACACGTTCGAGTTGCTGCTCGACGGTACCGTCACATTGGTGGGCGGCGCCAGAGTGGTGACGGCCGCCGTCGTGCTTCCCTTTCCGGTTGCCGACCAGTATGCGGATGCTGCCGGAGCTCCCAAAAGTACCGCAAGAACCAGTGCGACGCAGACCGCAATGCCGCGACGGATCAGGCGCTGAAACAGCACCAGCCCCCGCCGGAAGCCGCGTGGGCATTCGGGGGAGCTGGTGTTGTGCCTGCCGGACATACGCACCTTTTCGACATCGGCTTTGGGGGTGGTGGGGTGCCACGTTCACCATTGGGGAATGAACCTGACGGTGTTGAGAAGGAGCGTCAGCGCGCTACCCCTTCACTTTGCTTCGAAGTACAGCGGTACCGTGACGCCCTGGCAATCGTCCTGGTTGGCGGCCTTGTTGACCATCTGGATGGTGACCGTGCCGGAGGCAGTAGCCCCTGCGGCAAGCTGGCCGGTAGCGATGGAGGGCGAGGTGACAGTGAAGTCGGCAGCTGAGCAGGTTCCGGAAACCCAATCCGTGCCGTCAGCCTTGGCCACCTTGGCGGTCACGCTTGCCAGGTTCTGCGAACCGGTGTTTTCGTTCTTGACCGTGAAAGCAACAGTCTGGATGGGGCCGCCGGGGCTCAAGGCGTCGCCGGTGGCCGGGCTGCTGAGGACCTTGAACGCCACCGTCTGGCCGGCGGTTGCCGCACCGGTGCCGACGCCAACTGCGGACCAGTACGCGAAAGCCGCGCCGCCGCCGATTGCCACCATGGCAGCGGTGGTGATGATGATGCGCTTCTTGCGTCCAGCTACTTTGCTCATTCCAGTACCCCTTGAACTTGTGCGGCTTATCCGCAGACCTTCGAGGCCTGTCCGGCTCCGATAGATCGAGTCTTCGGGATGATCATCAAGCAGGTTCAAAGAAATGATCAAGATTCACTAAAGCTTATTTTTGTCACTTCTATCACTCTTGTAACTCTTGTAACCCCGTTGAGTCGTATTTCGCCAATTCATAGTTCCTTGGGCACGTTGCCCGTAGAATCCCATCAGGCCGGAGAGGCAACTTTTGGGGGAGACGTTGACGACTGCATTTACGAGCCGCAAACCATGGGACTTTTTTCTCGCCGGCTGCCTGGCAGTTCTCCTGGTGGCAGCAGGCGTTGCGCCGGCCCGGGCGGACCTGTCACGCCCGTATGTACAGGCGCAGGAACCTCCCGGCGCTGTGTATGCCGATGCCATGACGTCCTCCGGCGCAAAGTCGTTTGTCGACGTTGCCGGCGATAACCAGTTCCACCGCGAGATCACCTGGCTGGCTGCCCAGGATATTTCCACTGGATGGCCTGACGGAAGTTACCGGCCAGTGGCGCCGGTTAACAGGGACGCCATGGCCGCTTTTATGTATCGGCTTCTGGGAAAGCAACCCTTCGACGCTCCGGCTCAGTCTCAGTTCACGGACATAGCCCCCAATAACCAGTTCTACAAAGAAATAGCGTGGCTCGCCTCCCAGGGTATTTCCTCAGGATGGGTCGAAGGTAACGGTTTCAGAACCTATAGGCCGCTGCAACCGGTCAACAGGGACGCCATGGCCGCGTTCATGTACCGAATGGCCGGCAAACCGGAATTCACACCGCCCGCTGTGTCTCCGTTTGTTGATTTGGACGGGGGCAATCAGTTCTACAAGGAAATTACCTGGCTGGCAGCCACGGGGATTTCCACCGGCTGGAGCGAAGGGGGCGCCAGCCGCTCCTACCGGCCCCTGCAGGCTGTGAATAGGGATGCCATGGCTGCCTTCATGTTCCGGTTCAGTGCGCGCGACCAGCCTTTGCCGGCGGGGAAGGACGTCACAGCCAACCTGGGCGCGCGTGCGGCCGGGCACGCATCTGCATTGATCCGGCTCACTGTCAGAAATGCACAAGCAGAAACAGTGCTGTCCGTTAACGGAGTACCCGCCCTGCATGTGGAGGCCCGAGGGGCAGCTTCAACAACAGTGCTCGCGCCCCTGAACAACGCCGCAGCAGTCCTGAATGCTTCGTCGGCGAGCACCGTACGGGTGGAACTCATCGCGACATTCGACGGCAACGCGGCGTCCCCGGGCTCCACGATTGTGCTAGACCGACCTGTCACGCGCGCAGACACTGCACAGGGCCTTGGGGGTGCCTCGCTGACCGCCAACGAAAGCCGGGTCGGGCTCACGGGCGCCGGGGGCGTGCCGGCGACCGGCGTCCGAGGGGTCTACGTCACCGTAGATGTACGCAGCAGCCAGGACACTACGCTCGACCTTGCCGGGCAGCTGCTTCCGGTCCGCGCCGGCATCAACATCATCTCCACGGTGCTCACGCCGTCAGACGATGGATCGGTGCCCGCATCGATGAAGGAAGGATCAGGTTCGCTGCGTCTGGACGTGCGCGGCTATATCCCCGACCACACAGCAGACTCCTCGAGGGTGAACGTGTCGGGTAGCTACCTTCCAAGTCCCTCCGGCGCGGGGCAGACAGTGAAGATTGCCAGCGGCACAGGCGCCGGCGTGAAGGTCGCTGCGCCAGCGGACAGTGCCGTTCTCTTGGCCTTGGTCTCAGCGGCGCCCGTAGAAGGCGCGCCCGTAGAAGGCGCGCCCGTACTGGCCGCCGGGGGCGCCGAACGCGGTGGTTCCGTGGTTGACGCCATTGCCGGCGCGGCCCCGCAACTCGCTTTCATCCCTCTCGACGGCTCCGAAACGCAGCTGAGTCTCAGCGCCGGCTCCGGTGCTGCCACCATCCTCCCGCTGGGAACGCTGCTGGCAGCGAATGCGGCTGCAACCGGAGACTCGGGCTTGTCCGTGCAAGTTACCAGCCCGGCCCAAGGGGCCACCATAGACATGAGCGCCTCGGGCAGCCTCACGCTGGAAGGCACCCTGGGGACGCACCGCACCAGCCTGTCGGCCATGGAGGTCTATGTTTCCGGAAACCTGATTGGACTCCCTCGAGTTCGGCAGACCCCCCAAGGCACACGGTGGACATTGGAAACGAGTGTTCCGGCATCCGGTTCCTACACCTTTGAAGTCAGGGCAACCGACAGGGCAGGTGCCCGATCATCGGCGAGTATTTCTGTGACGGCGACGCTTCCCGGGCCAACTGAAACGGTGGTTGCTGCGGACGTTGTGGTTCTCGACCCGACGGATAGTTCGGCCGCCCCTAAGGCGGTTACGCCGGACAAGATACTTTTTGACAGCAAGCCACCCGCTGTTCCGGGTGAGATTGTTGCATCCCAAGCCGTCGCGGCCGCTCCCAACGGATTCCTCCGCCGCGTGGTATCGGTTGATGAAACTGCCGCGGGCTGGGTGGCGCGCACAGTCCCTGCGACCCTCACGGAAGCCATCCACCAGTCCGACTTCGACCAAACGGTAGTCCTCGACGGAATGAACCCGGCAGCCGTCAAGGAAGCTAGCCCTGCGCCCGGCGACACCCCTGTAGTGGCGGTGGACGAGGGCGTGCAACCGGTGACTGTAGCCACCGGAGCGGACGTGGACTTGGCTCCGTACCAGAATGCGGGGGACGCGCAGACCCTGGCCGGCTCTGCGGGTCCGGCGTCCAGCCAGGTCCTTCGGCCCGAGGCGCTGGGACGAGCTGAGGCATCAGACGACGGCGTGATTCTTGACCACCACGAGTCTCTGTCCATGGCGGTCAAGTTTGCGCTTGAGACCGGCCAGCCCAAGAAGGACCTGTCAGCGGCCTCGGACGCAACCTTGGCAGCCAGCAAAGCGGCAATGAAAGCGTCCGGCGGGATCGCGCTCGAAGGGAACGCACAGATAGGCCTCGGGCTTCGCGTGGTGTCGAAGATTTCCCAGTCGTTCGACTGGGGAAAAGTCAACGTGACGGTGCACGAATTCAGTGTGGTTCTGACGACGTCCACAAAAGTGGATGTAACTGCGGAGGCTTTTCTCAAGGTCGAGACAACCGAAGCACTCAAGAATCGGCTTTTCACCATCGACTTGCCGTCGCAGGTCTTTTTCATTGGACCAGTCCCGGTGGTCATAACCAACGCGTTGGATGTTTCCTTCGAAAGCAGGTTCTCCGCCAAGGCCTCCGTGTCCGTGGCCTTGGGTGTGCACCGGACCCAGGATATTGGCTTTAGTGCTTCGACCGTCGGCGGACCCAGTATCAAGAACAAGAGCACAGCACCGAAGACGACCTACAAGACACCGGTGTACGGAAGGAACGGGGATGCCCAGGTGGCAGGCTCCATCGAAGCCAGCATGGGCCCGACTGTTGACGCGATCACCAAGCTTTACGACGTCGGCGGTCCGGTATTCGTCATCGGTATGCAGGCCGGTGCCCTTGGCCAAGTGACCGGCGACGCGGCCGGTTATCGCTTTGCAGTGCGGGTGTTCATAGAGGGCGAGCTCAAAGTCGCCGTAAGAATTACAATCCCGATCATTGACAAGACACTTTTCGACAGCGTGCCCCTCTCAATTTCAGCAAGATACATCCTGGACGAGTGGGAGTCGGATCTTGATGCGGCGTTCCCGCCGGGGGATCCCGCGCCCGATCCGGATCCTACGCCGCCGCCGGAAGAACATAGCCCAGGAGACATCAGAGCGATGGCAGGCGGATACGCCTCTGCCTACGGCCTTAACTACGGAGGAACCGTCAGGTCGTGGGGCTACAACGGCGACGGCTCCTTGGGCGACGGCACCACAGGCAGCCGCGCGCTGCCGGGCGACGTCGTAGGCCTGACGGATGTTGTGGCTATTGAGGGAGGTACGGGATCCGCCTACGCCTTGAAGTCTGACGGGACGGTGTGGTCGTGGGGATACAACGACGGGGGAACCCTTGGTGATGGGACGACCACGACGCGACTGCAGCCCGTTCAAGTTCCGGGCCTTTCAAACATTACGTCCATCTCCACGCGCTACTACAGTGTTTATGCCGTGGACGCGGACGGCAGCGTGTGGTCCTGGGGCCACAACTATGACGGACAGCTCGGGGACGGGACCACAACGAACCGCCTGCTGCCCGTCAAGGTCCAGGGCCTCGGCAAGGTCCGGTCCGTGGCCGCAGGCTCGGGCAACGCCTACGCACTCGCTGAAGACGGCACTGTATGGGCCTGGGGTGCCAATGTAGTGGGCCAGATCGGCGACGGAACCGAGATCACCAGGTTGACTCCCGTGCAGGTAGTGGGGCTGAGCAACGTCCGCTCCGTGACATCAGGATGGGGAAGTGCGTACGCCTTGCATAGCGACGGCACTGTATGGGCCTGGGGCTACGGTTTGCAGGGGCAGTTGGGCGACGGAACAGACCAGCACCGGAGCACTCCTGTTCAGGTGCCGGGCCTGAGCGGCGTCGAAAGTATCAGCGGCTTCTATTCAACCGTTTATGCGCTGAAATCAGACGGGACTGTTTGGGGCTGGGGCGACACCTATTACGGTCAGCTGGGCATTTCGCTCCAATGGCCGTGGAAGAAGTCCCTTCCCATGCAGATTGCCGGCCTCCCCCCGGCGCGGAGCGTCGTGGCCGGCGCCAGGTCAGCATACGCGCTTGCAACCGATGGGACGTTCTATGCCTGGGGCGACAACGGTTATGGCCAGCTGGGCGACGGAACCTATCAGACACGGCTCACGCCAGTCGAAGTTGGTGGTCCCTAGTGCTACCCGGATCCGTGGAACGTGGCTGACGGGAATTTACTTGGGGAACTCCTGTAACGAGATTTGCGGGGCTGAGAGCCGGTCCGCCTGCTCCTGCGTCTGGGCGGCCTTGCCGTCCTGGCCGACGCGCTGGTACACCCGGGCCAGCACCTGCCACGGAACCGGCGAATCCGGTGACTGGGCCGCCGCCGTCTGCAGGTCCGCGATGCTCTGCTCCGGCTGGCCCAGGCCGAACCATGCGATGCCGCGCTGGACGTACAGCGCGGACGTGTAGGGAGCGCGCTGGACAAGTTCGTCCAGCTGCTGCTTGGCGGCCGGAATGTCCCCGCTGTTGAGGTAACCGATGGACAGGGCCAGCCCGGCTTCGACGGAGTCGGGCGTCCTGGCCAGCGACACTTTGGCCCACTCCACGGCGCGTGCGGCAGCTTCGGGATCACCCTCGGCGGCCGGTCCGGCGAAGGCCTGCGCGGCCAGCAGGGCGGTGTCGCTGTCCCATGGCCGCAGTGCCTGCGCCGCCTGAAAATGGCGCTGCGCCTGGGCAAGGTCCCCGTTCCCGGCGGCGCTCACTCCGGCCGCCATGGGCCACTCAGCAACAGCCGCCGGAACGGCAAAGATCAGACCCCCGACGACGGCGAGGGCTCCGGCCGCTGTTGCAGCTGTTCGGGCGGGCGGACTCTGGAACCACTGGCGGAGCCGGGACGTATGACTTTGCGTTGAAGCGGCGACGGTAGTTGCGAGGAGTCCGCCGCAGATGAAAGCGGCCAGCGGCGTCGTGCCGGGGGAGGTGAACCCCGTCAGGAGTCCGACGCCGTAACCCACGACGGCGGCCAGCGCACCGATGAGGGTGTTTCGCTGGGTTCCCTCCGCGGAGCGGATCCGGATTACGGCCGTGCGGATAGTGGAGACGGCCAGTAGAACGGCAAGGAGCAGCAGCGGAATGCCTCCGGCGAGAAGTGCCTGGAGCAGCCATGAGTGCGGGGAATCCGGTGGAAAGTCGCCACCTGTCTGTTCCGCCCACTGCTGGGTCTGGTAGCCGGGAAACACGTCGACAAAGCCGCCGGGGCCCACGCCGAACCACGGGTGCTCCCACGCCATTTCCAGCGTTTGTTGCCAGAGAAGCCACCGGCCGGTCACGGTGTCGCCGTAGAACAAGCGGTCCCGTGCACCGGGTATCAGGACGACGAGGAGCGCCAGCCCTGCGAGCGAGCCTCCCGCAATGGCCATTCCATTCCACGTGAGGCCTTGCGTGGGGGTCCTCTTGCGGCTCTGCTTGCCGGGGCGTCTGGCGAGGAAGACGCCCAGGGTGCAGACGCAGACCACTGCCACCAGACCCAGCAGCGCCGCACGCGAGCCGGACAGGACCGCGATCAGAACTGCTGCGGCACACCCTGTCCGCAGCAGCCAGGACGACTTGCCCGGCTGCAGCGAGGGAAGGGCCAGGGCGCCTGCGATCATCACGCCCACCAGGCCCTGATCGGAGGCATTTCCCAGCGTGGCGCCCGGCCTGAGGTCGGCTGCGCCGCCCAGGGGCCGCAGGCCGGCTGATTCCAGGATGCAGATCATGGCGAGGGGGATTGAGGCCAGAGCCAGGGCACGGTGAAGGACCTGCCATCTGGAGGTGCTGTCCGTGCCGCCCAGGACTTTGGCGCCCAGCACCAGCGTGGCGGCGTAGACCGCGAGGACCACTGCCCCTTCGTAACGCGGCCACCGGCCAAAGAGTGCAGCGGCCGGACTGGGGGAGAGTAGCGCGGCAAGCAACAGAACAATCGAGCCCGCGCCCAGGAGAATCATGGTGGACGGCGGCAGGCGTCCGCCTTGGTTGGCGCGTCCGGCCAGGAGCCCTGCGCCCAAGGCAATAAGAACAACCACCACCTTGGCCCAGGCAAATCGGAACAGGCCGCCGGGCAGGAATGCGAGCAGGGAACCCACCATGACACATATGGCAAGCGACGGCGCCCAGGTGAACGTCCGTGCGCCGACAGGATTTTTCACTAATCTCCAAGTCAAACAATGGGCAACGCTCATCATTATTGCGCTTTCAGGAGTGTCTTTCGGCCGTGTGGAAAGGAAATTTTCTGCGGCAATCGCCTTTATTACAGTCTTGAGGATAAAACGACTGGAAAATTGATTACGTGGCTATATAGTGCGATCACCTGTGACTAACAGGGTTCACTTGCGGGGGCAGTGTTCGTCGCATCGTTTAATGGGGGAATCATCTAAATGCGCTTGCGCACGCACATTTTCAGGCGGATTACCGCCACAATTGCAGCGGTTCTGGCTGCCACATTGCTCATCGGAAACGTCCCGGCGCTCGCCGTGGACACCAACACTGCCACCATCAGCGGCACCGTGACAGCGCCTGCCGGCGTGGACCTGGCGTCCACGTACGTCAGCGGGCAACCCTCGGACCCGCAATCCCAAACCTGGGGCTGGGCCTCGGTGGCATCAGACGGCAAGTACCGAATGGAGGGCTTGGCGGCAGGCTCCTACAAGATCGTGTTCTCCGGCTACAACAGCGGGGCCGAAACCCAGTGGTACAACAACGCTGCGACCCAGGAAACCGCTACGGCCGTTACTGTGACCGTAGGCCAGAACCTGACCGGCATCAATGCCACCCTGGTCAAGGGTGCCAGCATCAGCGGAAAAGTCACCGTGCCAGCCGGCGTTGACATCACCACCATGCAGGTTAACGCCTCCCTGGCGGCCTACGAGTACAGCCCCAGCACCAGCGTCTCAGTGAACGCAGACGGCACCTACCGGCTCGCGGGACTGGCCGCGGGTTCCTACAAGCTCAAGTTCTCCGGCTACAACAGCGGCGCGATTGAGCAGTGGTACAACAACTCGGCGACGTTCTCAGGCGCGGAAACCCTGGTCCTGGCGAAGGGCCAGGACCTCAGCGGTATAAACGCGACCCTTGTTAAGGGTTCCAGCATCAGCGGTAAAGTGACCGCGCCCGCCGGGACCGACATGACGAATATGCGGGTAGCCGCGTACACAACTGACGCAGAGTACAACGAGTCCGGCAGCACCCAGGTGGCCCAGGACGGCACCTACCGGCTGTCCGGGCTGGCCGCCGGTTCTTACAAGCTGCAGTTCTCCGGCTACCAAAGCGGGGCACTGACTCAGTGGTACAACAACGCGGCATCCTTCAGCACCGCAAACGCAGTCGATATCGCCGCGGGCCAGGACCTGACGGGCATCAACGCCACGTTGGTCAAGGGTGCAACCATCAGCGGCAAAGTGACCGCTTCGGCCGGCGTCAACCTGGGCTCCGTGTCCATCAACGTGGTACCCACGGACCCCCAGAGCGGTTTCTTCTCCTCCTACACAAGGCTGGCCCCGGATGGCAGCTATAAGGTTGTTGGCCTGCCCGCCGGATCCTACAAAATCGAGTTCGTAGGCAGCAACGCCGGTGCGCTGCCGCAGTGGTACAACAACGCAGACTCGCTTGAGGCAGCCAACGCGTTGACGCTGACAACAGGCCAGGACCTTACTGGCATTGACGCTGCGCTGGTCAAGGGTGCATCCATCAGCGGCAAGGTCACCGTGCCGGCAGGGATCGACCCCAGCCGCACCTACGTCAGCGCCTACAGCTCGGACTCACAAATGACCCAGGCCGGCTTTGCCTCGGTGGGCATGGACGGCAGCTACAAAGTGGCCGGCCTGAAAGCAGGGTCCTACAAGCTCCAGTTCTCCTCCGGAAGCACCGGTGCCATCTCGCAGTGGTACAACAACGCGGAGACGTTTGCATCAGCGAACGCCGTGGACGTGGCAGCCGCGCAGGATGTGGCCAGCATCAATGTTTCCCTGGTGAAGGGTGCCTCCATCAGCGGTACCGTCAGCGCTCCCGCTGGGATAACGCTGACCGGCGTCAACGTGACGGCGTACTCGGGTGACAGCATGGCCACCTATGCCGGAAACACCCAGGTGGGGGCCGACGGCAAGTATAAGCTGGGCGGGCTCCGCGCCGGGTCCTACAAGCTCCAGTTCTCCGGAGGCAACAGCGGCGCCCTGTCCCAGTGGTACAACAACGCCATCTCGGCGGAAACCGCCATCGCCGTTCCCGTCACCGCGGGCCAGGACGTGGGCAACATCAACGCCACCCTGGCCAAGGGCGCATCCATCCGGGGAAAGCTCACTGTGCCTGCCGGCACTGATGCCACCCAGCTCTACGTCATGGCCTTCACCGCTGCGTCTGAAACGGGCTACGCAGCCTCAGCCACGGTGGCCGCGGACGGCACGTACCGTCTCCCGGGTCTCGAGGCAGGTTCCTACAAGATCCAGTTCTCCGGAAACAGCAGCGGAGCATTGACCCAGTGGTACAACAATGCCGAGACCTTCGCTACAGCCACCGCGGTTGCCGTGACGCCGGGGCAGGACCTCGCAGATATCAACGGCACCCTGACGAAGGGTGCCACCATCAGCGGAAAAGTCACAACACCCGCCGGCATCAGCGTGACTCACACCAACGTCAGCCTGACCACGGCCGATGCTGCGGCAACATATGTTGGCAATGCCTGGCCTGCTGCCGACGGCACATATCGGTTCGTGGGGCTGCCTGCCGGATCCTACAAGGTCCAATTCAACGGCAACGGCAGCGGCGCCCTGACGCAGTGGTACAACAACGCAGCGACGCCGGAAGCAGCCAATCCCGTCACCGTCGCGAAGGGCCAGGATGTCACCGGCATCAACGCCTCCCTCGCCAAGGGCGCCACGATCAGCGGCAAGGTGACCGTACCCGCAGGAATCAGCCTGAGTAACGTCAGCGTCAACGCTGACAGCGCAGACGGCAAATCCATCTATATGGCCTACTCCGCGGTTGCCGCGGACGGCAGCTACCGACTGGTCGGACTCCCGGCGGGATCCTTCAAAGTGAGGTTCGCAGGCAACAGCAGCGGTGCCGTGGACCAGTGGTACAACAATGCGGCGACGGCGGGTACTGCTAACGCGCTGACCCTGACCGCGGCCCAGGATCTGACGGGCATCAACGCCACGCTGGTCAAGGGCGCCACGATCAGCGGCAAGCTCGCCGGACTTTCTGCCGGGGAGCAGAACCCGGTGACTGTCCTGGACGGTACCGGCGCTCCGGTCAAGCAGGGCTACGCCGACAGTACCGGTGCCTACAGCGTCACCGGCCTGGCAGCAGGAAGCTACAAGGTTGCCTTCAACCGGTCCAGCGGCTTCTCCCTGGCCGAGGCCCAGTTCTTCCAGAACAAGGCTGAGTCCGCCGGTGTGGGTGCCGCAAGCACCGTTGCGGTCACCACCGGGCAGACCATCACCGGCAAGGACGGAACCCTGGTCAAGGGCGGCAGCCTCAGCGGCACCGTCACGGACAAATCGAAGCTGGCCCTTCCTAACGCGATGGTCCAGGCCTACACCGCGGACGGTTCGTTGGTCACCCGCATGACGTACACGGATGCGCAGGGCAAGTTCACCGTCTCGGGTCTGACTACCGGGAAGTACCTGCTGGTTGTCACTCCGCCGTACAACAAGCCCGAGCTGGGCAAGCTGTTCTCCGGCAATGTCACCACGGAAACCGCGGCAGTTCCAGTGAGCGCGACGGTGGGGACTGACAAGCCGGCGGGTGAACTGACCTACGCCCCTGCGGCGCCGGTGACTGATCCGAAGGCAACCATCACGCTGGATCCGGCCAAGCCGGCGGACGCAGCAATCTCACTGAACAACGCGGCGTCGACCGTTTCCGTTGATTACCACGTGATTGTCAACGGGGACCTGACCCGTCCGAAGGTGACGGTTGCGGCGGGACAGAAGTCCGACGTCGCACTGACCGGGCTTGCCGCCAAGAGCACCATCCAGGTGCGGATCTATGGTGACGGCAAGGGCACGGGAACACTGCTGGCCTCGGCAACCACACCGGACGCCCCGGTGGTGCCCGTGACTGATCCGAAGGCAACCATCACGCTGGATCCGGCCAAGCCTGCCGAGGCTGCAGTCTCACTCAACAACGCGGCGTCGACCGTTTCCGTTGATTACCACGTGATCGTCAACGGG
This sequence comes from Arthrobacter sp. Leaf337, assembly GCF_001423745.1. Taxonomy (GTDB): domain Bacteria; phylum Actinomycetota; class Actinomycetes; order Actinomycetales; family Micrococcaceae; genus Arthrobacter. The sequence goes on along the minus strand of NZ_LMPC01000027.1, from coordinate 29,855 downwards.
GACCTGACCCGTCCGAAGGTGACGGTTGCGGCGGGACAGAAGTCCGACGTCACACTGACCGGGCTTGCCGCCAAGAGCACCATCCAGGTGCGGATCTATGGTGACGGCAAGGGCACAGGCACGCTACTGGCCTCGGCAACCACGCCGGACGCCACTGTTGCTCCCGCGCCGTCATTCACGGACGTGTCAACAGGCAACCAGTTCTACAAGGAGATCACCTGGCTGGCATCCAGCGGCATCAGCACCGGCTGGACGGCGGCGGACGGCACCAAGACCTTCGGTCCGGTGCTGCCCGTGAACAGGGATGCCATGGCCGCCTTTATGTACCGCTTGCGCGGCAAGCCGGCCTTCACACCGCCGGCGGTGTCCCCGTTCAAGGACGTGGCCACGAACAACCAGTTCTACAAGGAGATCACCTGGCTGGCGTCCACCGGCATCACCACCGGCTGGACGGACCCCGACGGAACGAGGACGTACGGCCCCGTTCAGGCAGTGAACCGGGACGCCATGGCTGCGTTCATGTACCGCCTGGCCGGGAAGCCCGCGTTCACGCCGCCGGCGGTGTCCCCGTTCACGGACGTGGCCACGAACAACCAGTTCTACAAGGAGATCACCTGGCTGGCGTCCACCGGCATCACCACCGGCTGGACGGCGGGGGACGGGTCCAAGAGCTATGCTCCGGTCCAGGCGGTGAACCGGGACGCGATGGCTGCGTTCATGTACCGGTACAACGCGAAGTTCGGAACTAGCTAGCGGTTCGAAGGGCCGGCCGTGGGTGCAGTTTGTGCATTCGCGGCCGGCTCTTTTCGCGTCAGGCTATGCCTCTGCCTGGGTATCGCGGGACTGGGTATCGCCGGACTGGGCTTCCGGGGGCTCCGCGAGATGCGCGATGTGCTGTTCCAGGTGCCGCCGCAAATCCAGCTCCGCCTTAAGCTCGGGCCGGGGGAGTCCGCGCACGAGTTCCTCGGCCGTCCGCAGCACGGACCGCCCGCGGGGCGTCAGCCGGACGCTCCGGCTCCTGCCGTCGCCCGCGCCGCGCTCCTTGGTCAGGAGACCCAGGTCCCTTAGCCGGTCCAGGATCTTGCCCAGGCTTTGGGCGGTGATCCCAAGTTCGTCGGCCAGGCAGTTCTGCGTGGCAGGGCCCAGCTCCTCCACGCAGTCCAGTGCGTCGAAGGATGACTTGGTGAGCCCCAGCCCGACCAGCCGGCGGTTAATTCTGCGCTCGTCCAGCCGCGCCGCCGTCGACAATAAGCGGTGGGTGGACCATCCTGCCGGTCTGTTCTGCTGGGCCAAAGCCATGTGCGTGTTGCCTGCCTTCCGGGAGACCGCGGCTGGGAGCACGGTGGTGGGTCTGCTGGATAAACCTCACCTAATACTAAGCATGATTACTATTGGACCGTAAGCACCCTGATAATCCAGGTGTTTCGCCACCCCGGGTCGAGAAAACCCAGAAAGGCAGAGATGCTTCTACTCTTCGGCCTCAAGACCGTCCTGCGGGCACTGCCCGGGAGGCTTTCAGTGTGCCGCTCCTGCGGCCAGTACGTGGAGCAGCACCTCGAAGAACGGGCGAACAAGTTCACGCTGTTCTTCATCCCGATCTTCACGATGTCACGCGCGTACCGCATCACCTGCTCCAACTGCGGGCAGCGTTCGTCGCTCTCGAAGCAGGGGATGAAGGCCCTGGCCCGGTAGGCGCAAAAAAGGCCGGTTCCCCGGTCAGCCCCCAAGGCTGACCGCGAACCGGCCTCTCGTCGTCGTGCTTCTGCCGGGCCTGCTGTCTGCTAGACCAGGACCGGGCGGGTGGCCAGGATGTAGTCCGCGGCGGCTGCCCCGGTCATGCGCAGGCGACTGTCCGACGACCTGATCCTGCGCGCCTTCATCTCCGACCAGAATTCCCCGGCGGTTGCCGGGATGAACTGATTGAGCATGCACCAGCTGGTGTACAGCCCGTAGAGCTGGTCTTTCCTGAGGGAGGAGTCGCCGTCCTGGTCCGGAACGGTGGCTTCAGTGAGAAAACGATCAATTTTTGAAATGCCCATGGTTGGCTCTTTCCGTACCGTGCGTCAAGTGCCGCCGTTCGGCTACAGCAGCTGAACCCCAGATCCCTGCACATGGCCTGAGGAGTTCCACGCCCTGGATTAGCAGCAGTGACGAGCCGCATCCGTAGGGCTAAAAATTAGTCTCCGCCGAATGCATCTACACCGTAGACTCTAGGCGTAGACTACGGGTTAAGCAAGAGTGGACAGCCACATGCTTTCACCCACCGGCCACACCGACGTAAGGACCCACTGCCATGTCAGCCCCGCAGGAAACAGATTCCAGAAGAAGGCTGAACCGGGAGGAAGTCCTCCGGACAGCGCTTGAGCTGGTGGACTCCGAGGGGCTCGAGGCGCTGAGCATGCGCCGGCTGGGCCAGGCGCTGGACCGGGACCCCATGGGCCTCTACCGTTACGCCGCCAACCGGGCCGACCTGCTGGACGGGATCACCGAACTGGTCCTCAACGAGTTGGCGATCTTCCCGACGGACCCCGACTGGCAGGCCCAGCTGCGCAGGATCGCGCACGACCTCCGGCTCCTGGCCCTCCGGCATCCGAACGTTGTGCCGCTGCTGGTGACGCGTCCGCTGTCCACACCGCTGGGCCTCCGTCCGCTGGGGACGCTGCGCCCGCTGGAGCAGATCCTGGGGCTGCTGATCGAGGCGGGCTTTGCGCCGAACGACGCCCTCCACGTTTACCGCGCCTATTACGGCTTCCTCTACGGCCACATCCTGAACGAACTTCAGGAATACATCGTGGATCCGGAAGAAAACGTGGCGCTGCTCCGGCTGGGCCTGCACCGGCTCCCTGCCAGGGACTTCCCCAACCTGCGCGAGCTGGCGCCCGTCCTGGCGGACTACGACGGAGAGGCGGAGCTGGATGAAGGAATCAGCATCCTGCTCTCCGGACTCGCCGAGAGGCTGACGACGGGTAAAGAAGCGCCGGCGGGCTGATGTAGGTCAGTAATCCGGCCAGTCGATGGAATCGGCGAATGCGTGAAGGAAGGACGTCGCGGCCGCGCCCGCTGCAAAAGCCAAGCTTGCGATGACAAACCCGATCGCCACTGGATGCCCCGACCTTGGAGAGTGTTGGATGCTCATGGGTTGAAGCTTATGGATTGCCAACTGCTGAGACGGCAGTAGCCAGTACCTGTTTTGGCAGCTGCGCCACTCGCAAGCCCTACTTGTCCGCACAGGCCAGTTGACGTTTGAACTCTGCAGCGGCGGGCTGCTCCTTGGGGCCCTGCTTCGGTGGGGTCCGCTGAACTCCGCAGCGCCGGCCAGCCGGCGTCGTGCCTCAATCCTTAGGGATCGAAGTGGGTGTGGACGCCTCCGCCCACAAGATTGGCGAGCATCTCCTCGGCCACTACGCGAAGTTTCTGGTTGCGGTGGCTGGACACCTTGGTGAGGATGGCCATGGCCTCAGCCTGGCTGCAGCGGTTCTGGCCCATGATCACTCCGCACGCCAGGTCGATGGACGTGCGGCTCTGCATGGCGGCGGCGAGATCGTCCGCCAGCGACTGCGCGGTGCCCAGCCTCACAGCCAGCCGCACGGCACCGCCGGCCAGGTCCGCGAATTCCACGGCTTCCTGCACGACTGCCGGGGTGAACACGCCTGATTCGAACGCGAAAAAGTTGAGCGCGGCGGCCGCATCCTCACCGAGTTCCAGCGGCACACCCAGGGTGGCACGGCATCCCTCAGCCTCCAGTGCTTCCCGGTAGACCGGCCAGCGCGGATCCGTGTCCACGTTGGCCAGCAGCACCGGCGCCTTCACCCGGAGCGCCTCGATGCACGGGCCGTCCCCGATGCGCTGTTCGATCTCGTCCAGGAGGACCGCCTTGGGACTGCTCCCGGCCACGGTGAAGGTCCGGCGCCTCCGCTTCAGGGTGACACCGCATTCGACGGTGCCGGACGTTTCACGGCTCAGCGCCCCCGCCGCCATGACGGACAGGCGTTGCAGGAATTCGGCGACATTCTGCGTGCCGACAATGAGGTCCTGAAGTTCCAGGACGCGCTCGTGCTCGGAAGAGTTGGCCATGCCTCAATGTAAAGCGCACGCACCGCCCGGGCAACTGTGCCGTGCCTCTCTTCCGCCGGAACCTGGCCGGTATATGGGGGACTTTTGGCCTATTGCGCCTAGAATTGCTCCTTGACCGAAGCCGTAAAGAGCCGTTGCACGCTTTGCCGAATGTCCTGGGGGGACGAACATGCCCGAATCGGCCGATAAGAACGCACGCGCCACTGCACACAATGCAGGGCAGCCCCAGACGCGCCGCCGCCGCGACCTCCGTCGCCCGGCAGGTGCATCTCCGGACGCCCGGACAGGAACCATGCCCGCCGCTGCCACCCCGAACAACAGCCGCACCGCGCCCACCCGCCGGAGTTCCTGGGCCGAAGCGGCAGCCGTCGCGGACGCGCAGGTGGAAGCGGAAGGTGGCGCCGAGGTTTCCGCGGCGGCCCCGGTTCCGGCCCCGGTGCCGGCGTCCGCTCCAGCTGTTCCTGCCCAGCCCACCGCCCAGCCGGTGGCCCAGCCCGCCTCGCAGCCTGAGGCGCAGCCCGCCACTTCCCGCCGGGGCGGCGTGCCCGCGGAACCCAGCGCGCCGCCGTCGAACGTTTCCCGCCAGGCCGCCAAACTGGCGGCTGCGGACGCGCCCATTTCCGACTTCATCACCTCACCCGGTTCCTTTGTCCGCGAACAGAAGCCGCGCCCCCGCGGCGGCTTCCGCGGCGCCCTGTTCGCACTGACCGGCGGAGCCATCAACCTGGGCCCCGGTCCCCGCCAGCGCGAAGAGGACGAACTGGGCCGGCGGATCTCGCGCCAGCTGCAGGGGAGCTACAACACCGCGGTGCTCAGCCTCAAGGGCGGCATCGGCAAGACCTCCACCACCGTGGGCGTGGGCCTGACGCTGGCCGAATTCCGCGGCGACGCCCCCTGCGCCATCGACGCCAACCCGGACTCGGGCGACCTCGTGGAGCGCGCCCTGGGCGAAGGCATCTACCAGCAGTCCAGCCCGCGCACCATCACGGACCTGCTCAAGAACATCGACTCCGTGGACTCCCTCACCGCACTGGCCCGCTACATGCACCACGCCGGCCGCCTGCACCTGATCGCGGGGGAGCAGGACCCGGAAGTGTCCGACTCTCTCACGGCCGAGGAATACCTCCGGATCCGCAAGCTCATCTCCGGCTACTACTCCGTGGCCCTGACCGACTGCGGCACCGGCGTCACACACAACGCCATGAGCGGCATCCTGCAGTCCGCGGACAACCTGGTGATCGCCGCCGGGTACGCGGTGAGCGGCGCCAAGCGTGCCCGCAGCACCCTGCAGTGGCTCGCGAGCCACGGCTACGAGGACCTGGCCCGCAACGCGATCGTGGTGATCACGGACAAGGATGAGGTCTCCTCCCGCGTGGACAAGGACGCGATCGAGGAACACCTCTCCGGCATCTGCCGGCAGCTGATCGCCGTCCCGCATGACCGCGGAGTGGCCGACGGCGACCTGGTCACCCTGGACGTGCTGCGCCCCGAGACCCGCCGCGCCTACAAGGAGATCGCGGCCGCGATTGTGGACGGGTACGTCTAGGCGCTGTTCGTTGGGGAGGAAGCGTCCGTCTCCAACCACTCCTGGAACGTCTGGCGTCCGACGGCGGCACCCGGCTTGGGGATGAGCTCGCCGCTGCGCATGGCTTTGCCCATGGAACCGGGGATGAAAAGTTTCGCGATCTGCTTCCGCATGCGGAATTTCTGCAGGTAGGCGCGGACGAGCTCGTCCAGTTCCTCCGCACGTGGCCCGCCGAGGTCTGCCATGGGGCCACTCGGCCCTGCCTCTGCGGCATCCACCAGCGCCTCCGCCACCTCCCGGGCCGCCACGGGCTGGGTCCGCATCCGCGGAACAAACACCAGCGGGCCCAGTGAAGCGACGCTGACGGTCAACGGCACAAACTCGTGGAACTGCGTGGACCTCAAGATGGTCCACGGCACATCCCCGTGGCGGACAGCCTCCTCCTGCACCAGCTTTCCCGCGTAGAGCCCCGACGCCGCCCTGTCGATGCCCACAATCGAGAGGGCAAGGTGGTGCCGCACCCCCGCCTTCTTCTCCGCAGCGAGCAGATTCTGGGTGCTGTTTGTGAAATAGTCCACGGCCTTCTTGGTGGACACGGCCCGGGGGCCGGAAACGTCGATAACCGTATCCACGCCCCGGAGTGCCTCGTCGAGGCCGCGGCCGGTGAGCAGGTCCACGCCGTCTGCGCGGCTCAGGCTCACCACCTGGTGCCCCCGCCCCCTGGCGGCGCTGACCACATGGCGGCCGACAGTCCCGGTTCCCCCGGCGACGGCGATGTTCATAACGTGCCTCCTATGCTGGCAGAGCTCCGGGTCATCTCCGGCGGGTGGGGATTTCCCCGCTGCTGGTGAGGTGCTCGGCGACGTCCCTGAGCTTGATATTCGATTCGGAGCTGGCCTTGGTCAGGACCAGGAAGGCCTGTTGGGACGTGATCTTGAATCTTTCCATCAGGATCCCTTTCGCCTGGCCGATCAGGTCCCTGGTGTCCAGTGCCCGGGTCAGTTGCGCGATTTCCTTGGCGTCGGAGAACGCGATGGCGGCGTGGGCGGCCAAGAGCATTGCGATCTGTTCCGATTCCTCGTCGAAGACGTTCACCTCGTCGCCGTAAAGGTTCAGGGCGCCGAGTTTGTCCCCCTCCACAAAGAGCTGGATGGAGAGCATGCTCCGCGCGCCAATGTCGTAGGCCGCCTGCGCAAAATCCGGCCATCGTTTGCCTTTGCTCAGATCAGGGACGCGGACGACGCGTTGGTCATAGGCGGCGTCGAGGCAGGGGCCCTGGCCTTTTTCGCTTTGCAGCGCGTCCACCTTGAGGGGAAGTTCCCCCGACGCGGCCCGGGACTGAACCTGGCGGCGGCCGGTCACGAGGCTGATGGATGCATCGGTGACGTGCGGGATCAGTTCCAGGGCGGCGTGGACGATGGTGGCCAGGATCGCTTCGGTGTCCTGTTCCTGCTGCAGGTCACGGGCAAGGTCACTGAGCCGGCCAGCCAGCCCGCCAATGACGGCAGGCGGCTGTTCAACCGGTTCACGCGTGCTGGCGGACTTCGATGTCATGTGTCGTCCTTATTCGACGTAAACCCGGGGACTGCGAAGGTGTAGTTCGCGATACTTCTGATCGTAGTCCGCAAAGGGCCGGCACGAGAGAGGACCGGGAGGATTCGATCCGGGACTACACCGGGGTGAACTTGGAGGCGAAGCGGTACATGAACGCCGCCATGGCGTCCCGGTTCACCGCCTGGTACGGGCGGAAGGTCTTAGTCCCGTCCGCTTCCTTCCAACCCGTGGAGATGCCCTGGGCGGCCAGCCACGTGATCTCGTGGTAGTACACGTTGTCCGTGGACACGTCCGTGAATGGCGACGCGGCCGGCGCAGTGAAAGCAGGCCTGCCGGCAAGGCGGTACATAAAGGCGGCCATCGCATCGCGGTTGACCGGCCGGCTCGGGCCGAAGGTCCTGGTGCCGTTGCCGCCAACCCAGCCCGTGGACACGTTCCGGGCGGTAAGCCAGATGATTTCCTTGAAGAACATGTCGCTCGGAGCCAGGTCGGCGAACGGTGAGACGGGCGGCGGCCAGAAATCCGGTTTGCCGGCCAGCCGGTGCATAAAGGCGGCCATGGCGTCGCGGTTCACCGGCCCCAGCGGGCGGTAGGTCTTGGTGCCGTTCGGTTCAGTCCAGCCGGTGCTGATGCCCTGGCCGGCGAGCCAGTTGATCTCCGCCTCGAACTGGGTGCCCGGGGGAACGTCTGCGAACACCAGCGGCGAAGCGGGGGCCGTCAGCAGGATGTCCTCCGTCAGCCCCGAGAGGACCTGCCCGGCCTCCACCGTCAGCACGGGCGACTCCACGGACCAGTCAGTCTGGCCGTACCACTGCGGCTCGAGGCCGTCTGCTTCAAAGAGGAGCTTGTACGTCCCGGGAGTCACATGCCCGATGTCGAAGTTTCCGCTGGCATCCGTCCGGGCGCTGGGGACCCCGCTGGACCCGTCCTGCGGATTGGCGGTGGCGAAGACCCCCGCCGGCGAGATGCCTTCCGGAACCGTGACCGTACCGCTGATGGCGCCGGCGGCGGTGAGCGACTGGTCCACATTGTTGATGCCGCCGAGGTGGGGGACGTCCAGGACCTTGGCGGCGGCCTCGGTGGACCCGCCGTAGTAGGTGCTGACAATGCCGCCGCCGGCCCGGTCCTGCGAAGAGAAGGACAGCTGGTACCGGCCGGGCGGGAGGCCCTTCAGCGTATAGCTGCCGTCAGCCCGTGCATATACCGTGGCGGAGTGCAGGTAGCTGGTATGTCCCGTCTCGCTGGCAACAATCCTGACCTTTGAGGCGTCCACGCCCGACGGCAAGGTGAGCCGGCCGCTGATGAAAGCGCCGTCGTCGAGCGTTGCCGAAATGCCGCTAACGCTCTGGCCGGCTGCAACCGTGATGCTGGTTGCCTGGCTGAATGTGGCACCGTTCTTGTACCACTGCGGGGCAGGGCGGGCGCTGTCCGGGCTGGGCCAGGACTGGTAGTCAAAGCGCACCGTATAGGACCCGGCAGCGAGTTCGCCAAAGCGGTACGAACCGTCCGCGGAAACGCCGATCTGCCGGGAGTAATTCGTACCCGAAATGGCCACGTACGCATTCGTCACATCCGCACCCCGGGGAACGGATAACGTACCGCTTATGGTGGCTTCGACTGCCGCGGTGGCCACTGGTGCCGGTGCCATAAACAGCAGCGGCAGAATCACCGCGAGGATTACCGGCCCGAATGTTTTGGGCCGCCCGAGCATTTTCAATTGTTCCCCCAGAGAATGAATCCAAACGGCACCCGGAAAAGTGCAAGTGAGCGAAGTCTATTCCGGCCGGATTAACATGTCGAACAAATGCTTCCCCAGCCATTCCAGGCACCGCCCGGCGTGTCAGGCCAATCCCGGATCCACCAGCGGCGGGTTAGAGTCGGTTCCGTGATCAACATCTTGTCGGGCCTGTGGCCGCCGTGCAGCCTGCCTCTCGCCTAGAGCCAGCCCGCCACGCTCACTCTCTGTGGATAGCACCGGTCGTCGTGGCAGTTATCGTCGCCGCGGCGTACGTCGTGTTCGCGGCGTGGCAGTGGTCGCAGTTTACGGTGAAGTCGTGGGATCTGAGCATTTTCGCCCAACTCCTCGACCGGTACGCAACGCTGCGGGCTCCGATTGTGACGGTGAAGGGTGACGGGTTCAACCTTCTGGGTGACCACTTCCACCCGTTGCTGGCCATCTTCGCTCCGGTCTACGCTGCTTTCCCCCACGCCTTCACCCTCCTCGTGATCCAGGCGCTGTGCTTCGCCGCGGCCGCAGGCATCCTCGCCCGCGCAGCGCAACGACGCCTCGGCCCAGCGGCTGGCATCCTCCTGGGGATCGCATTCGGGCTCAGCTGGGGATTGCAGAACGCCGCGGAAGCTCAATTTCACGAAATAGCCCTCGCCGTTCCCCTCCTCACCGCCAGTCTCGTCGCCGTTCTTGAGAGCCGGTGGTGGGCGGCCGCGATCTGGGCGGCACCCCTGGTGTTCGTGAAAGAGGACCTCGGGCTTACTGTGGTCGCGGTCGGCCTTCTCATCGCCTATCGTGCCCGCAAACCCGTCGGCGTCTGGCTGGCCGTGTGGGGTATCGGCTGGTTCGTGCTGGCCACCCGGGTCATCCTGCCTGGGCTGAACCCGAACGGGGCATGGGCCTATGCAGGCAATGCGAACCCCGTGGCCGTCCTGTCCGACCCCGCTTCGCTCTTCAATCCGTCCAAGGGTGAGACTCTGCTCCTGCTCATCGTGGTCACCGGAGGGCTGATAGCGCGGTCCCCCGCTGCGCTCGTGCTGGTTCCGACGTTGGCATGGCGGTTCCTGTCCACCAATGACGGCCATTGGGGGCCCACCTGGCACTACAGTGCGGTCCTCATGCCGATCGCATTCGTCGCCCTCCTCGACGCGATCGATCACGGACCCGATAGCCGCTGGGCTTGGCTGCGCACCTACACCTCCCATGGTGTCGCCATCGCGATCACCGCAGCGGTGGTGCTTCAACCCGGTCTACCGCTACGAACCCTCACTGACCCGAAAGCCTGGACAACGCCCGCCCGGGCTGATGCCGCAGCGGCCGTGCTCGCCCCGGTGCCGGCCGGGGCGAGCGTTGAGACAGACATCGGGCTGATGAACTATCTAGTCGATGACCACGACGTGTACTGGATCGGCAACACGAACCCCACCCCGGACTGCATCCTCGTGGACCGGATCGCCGGAGGCATTCCCAAGGAATGGGGCAACCTCAAAAACATTGTCAAGCGATTGCACCCATCCACCGACTACACCATCACTCACGAGATCGACGGCTATGAACTCGCCTGCCGCATCGACCGTTAACGACCGTCAACAAGACATGCCGGTTGCCGCCGTCGACACCTGTCCAGCCGTACCTAGCTGACCGGCATGCTGTACAGGCGGTACATGAAGGCAGCCATGGCGTCGCGGTTGACGGAGTTCAGCGGACGGTAGGTGAACCTGCCGTTTCCTTCGTCCCAGCCGGAGGAGATACCCACGGAGGCAAGCCAGGTAATCTCCTTGTAGAACTGGGTCGACGTGGTCACGTCCGCGAACGGCGAGGTGGCCGGGGGAGTGAACTCGGGCTGGCCCGCCAGACGGTAGAGGAACGCCGCCATGGCGTCGCGCTTCACCGTCGTCAGCGGACGGTACGTGTACTGGCCGTTGCCTTCATCCCAGCCGCCGGAGATGCCGTACTCTGCCAGCCAGTTGATCTCCTTGTAGAACTGCGTCCCGGGAGCAACGTCATCGAACCACGAGTAGTACGGGGGTGTGTAGTCGGGCTGTCCTCCCAGGCGGGCCAGGCGGAACATAAACGCCGCCATCGCGTCGCGGTTGACTGGTGTCACCGGGCGGTACGTGGTGGTGCCGTTTGCTTCCTTCCAGCCCGTGCTGATGCCCTTGCTGGCGAGCCAGTTGATTTCGCCCGCGAACTGGGTTCCGGCGGGGACATCCGCGAACGGCCCGGACATTTCGGACCCGCTGTTCAGGAAGTCCGCGGCCGTGGTGTAGCTGCCGGCCGGGGCGACTTCGAAGTTGAAGAAGTTCACGGTGCCCAGGAGGTACACCTCATCCTGGACGCGGGCGATTCCGACGCCGATGGTGGTGTAGTTGGGGTCACTCATGATCGCATTGTGGCCGGGTGAGGCGATCCACTGATCCACAAGCCCGGAGCCTGAGTAGTCCGGGCGGCCGGCGATGATTTCCGCCGCGTAGGTCCAGCGGCCTTCCACTCGAGGATCCGAATAAAAGCCGGGGTTGTGTCCGAAATTGCCGCTGGTGGCCATGTAGTCGGACCAGTCCTCGGCCATTTCTGACACGGTGGCGTTGAACGTCACGGCCTTTAGCCCTTTGGTGGCCCGGAAGGCATTGATGGCGTTGAAGACATCGGTGATCTGCTGGCTGTTTGTCCTGTCGATCGTCCCGCCGGCAGGCGTGGCACCCTCGGTGACGGGGCCGCCGCCGGTGACGGCGCCGCTGCCGGCGGCGGGTGCCTGGCCGGCGTCGAGCGCCTTACCGGTGGGTGCCGGTGCGACTGCAGGGGCTCCCACCTGCTCGCCCTGGGCGTTGGATGTTTCCGCGCCCGGCGCTACCGGAGCCGCAGTGGCTGCCGTGCCGCCCACAAAGAAAGTGGCCGAAAGCAGTGCGGTGCAGGTGAGGGCGGCTGCGGCTTTGCGTGCAGTTCTGGTATTCCGCAACGAGCGCAGACTTGTAGTGAATTGGTGCAATTGATTTCTCCCCGTTTTAGACATGTGAGCCGGGGGAAATGGTGCAGCGATGAGACCTCCGGTAGCCCCCAGGATTCGCTGGCCCCGGAAGCGCAGCGACATGCAAAGAATGCCACAGAGATTGCGGCCAAACAATCAAATTCCATTCCGCCACGGGAATCTGTATTGCGAGTCCTTTGGCCCGGGCGGCCGTCCGGGCCGGGCCTGCATAGGATGAAAGGGATGACCTCCGCACAAGCCACGAAACCGTTCAGCCTCCGCAGCATTGCCGTCCCCGCGTTCGGGCCCGCGCTGCTCTTTTGCATCGGTGAGGGAGCGGTGTTGCCGGTGGTGGCGCTTTCGGCCCGCGACCTTGGCGCGTCCGTGGCGGTGGCCGCGCTGATCGTCACTTTGATCGGCCTGGGCTCGTGGTTCTTCAACCTGCCGGCCTCCCTGATCACCCTCAAATTCGGGGAACGCTGGTCCATCGTGGGGGCCGCCGCGGCGGGTGCGCTGGCGCTGACGGCGGCGGGGCTGTCCTCGGTGATTCCCAACGGACTGTGGCTGCTCGCCGTGGCGATGATCGTCGTCGGGATGGCTGCAAGCGTCTTCAGCCTGGCCCGGCAGAAATACCTGACCGAAGCGGTGCCGGTGGCCTTCCGCGCCCGCGCCCTGTCCACCCTGGGCGGCGTGAGCAGGATCGGCATCTTCATCGGGCCGTTCGTAGGCGCCGGCGTCATGCAGTTTGCCGGGATCAGCGGCGCGTACTGGGTGGGTGTGGCCGCCATGGCCGCGGCCGCCGTCCTGTCCGTCACCATCCCCGACCTGCCCGCTGTTGGCGGTTCGGGCGACGCGCACCGCGGACCGGAACCCACGATGCGCGGCATCGCCAGGTCCCACGCTGGGGTGTTCCTCACCGTGGGCGCCGGCATCCTGCTGCTCAGCGCACTGCGAGCGTCCCGTCAGGTGGTCATCCCGCTGTGGGCGGACAACCTGGGCATGGACGCCACGCACGCCTCGCTGATCTACGGACTCTCCGGGGCGATCGACATGCTGGTGTTCTACCCGGCCGGCAAGCTCATGGACCGCAAGGGCAGGCAGTGGGTGGCCATCCCGTCCACGGTGATCATGGGTACCGCTCTGATGCTCATCCCGCTGACGGGCAGCTTTGTGGGCCTGCTGCTGGCGGCGCTGCTGATCGGGTTCGGCAACGGCATCAGCTCCGGCCTCATCATGACCCTAGGCGCAGACTTTTCTCCGGACCGCGGCCGCGGCCAGTTCCTGGGGCTCTGGCGTTTTATTGCCGACGCCGGCGCCACCGGCGGCCCGGTGCTCCTCTCCGGCGTCACCGCCGCCGTCTCACTGGGGGCCGGCGTGTGGGCCACCGGCGTACTGGGGTTCGCCGCCGCCGTCGTATTTGCCATCACCATTCCCCGGCTCAGGCACCGCCGGAACTACTAGCGGCCGGCGTCCATTACCTGTTGCTTCGCCGGGAATCGTGTGCCAGCCTCGAAGTGATCCCGTCGCCGGGACGACGACGGGCGACAGAGGAGGAACACGGCATGGGACTGATCCACATAGACCTGTTCACGACGCTCGACGGCGTGGCGCAGGCGCCCGGCGGCCCGGACGAGGACCCTGCGGACGGCTTCGAGTTTGGCGGCTGGCAGGCACCCCTCATCGACGAGGTGGTCGGCGAGCAGATCCAGTCCGGGATGGCCGGGATGGACGCGCTGCTGCTGGGGCGCCGAACCTACGATATCTTTGCCGCGTACTGGCCGCATCAGCACGGTGACATCGCGCAGCTGTTCAACCGCATCCCGAAATACGTCGCCTCCCGGCAGGCGCCAACCCTCGAGTGGGCCGACTCCACACTGCTCGGCCCTGATGTGGCGGCCGGCGTGCGCGAACTGCGCGACCGGCACGAGAACACCCACGTCATCGGCAGCCTCAACTTCGTGCAGACCCTCTTCGCCGAGAAGCTCTTCGACCGGCTCACCCTCTGGGTGTATCCGATCCTCCTCGGCAGTGGAAAGAAGGTCTTCGCCGACGGGGTGGTGCCGACGAACCTCACCCTCATCGAGCCGGTGCTCGCCTCACCGAAGGGGGCGGTGCTGCAGCGCTACGCGCTCGCCGAGGGCACGCCCGACGTCGGCGATATGTCGGCCGGCGAGCCGGAAGGGTAAGTGGGTCCATTGGCAGTTCCCGAGCAGCCTAAACAGGAGGCCGGGGCCGCCCGCCGCCGGCGGGCTTAGGGGGTCGCTGAAGTGCGCAGCCCGTGGACGAACTCGAGCTTGTCGATCACGGGACTTGAGAGAACGAAGGGGTAGAGATCGGCTTTCCCCATGCTGCGGTTGACCTGGTTCAAAGCTATGGAGAGGGGCAGCCACTCCTCTTCCACACGCGTACGGAAAGAGGAATCCCGGGAAGCGGCAGAAATTAGTCCGAACTCCCGTGCGGTATCGAGGGTGTCGCAGATGTGCAGGTAGTGGGCGAAAGACTCGGCGAAATCTTCATAGGGATGCATGGTGGCGTATTTTGAAATGTACTGCTCGTTCCAGTCCTCCGGAGCGCCTTCGCTGTAGTGGCGGTCTATTTCTGCCTGGTAGTCCTTGGTGTCGTCGCCAAAGAGTTCCCTCGCCTCGCGCGTCCGTCCCTCGTGGCCGAACACGAGCGCCGTCTCGAAATAGTGCCCCACTTCATGCCGGAAATGACCAAGCATGGTCCGGTACGGTTCATCGAGTTGGGTTCGCATTCTTTCGCGATAGGCGTCGTCGCTCTCGGCCAGATTGATGGTAATGACACCCTCAGCATGTCCGATCACCACATCTTCCTTGACGCTGGACAACAGGTCGAACGCCAGGCCGCCGTCGTGATCTTCGGCGCGGGTCACGATGGGCATGCCAAGCTCATCGAGTTCGGCAATGAGATGGCGCTTGGCCTGCTCGGCGGCAACGAACTGCGTCAGGCCTTTGGCATCGCTGTCGTTCGGTCGAGTACGCGTGAGCTCGCAACTGAAGCATTGGCGGCCGCTCTCCGGCGCAAGCCAAGTGCACCCGGATAGCAACAAATTGACGCAGCGGTGCCAGGTGTTTCCGGACGCATCCGTGTGCCGGCCCTGGCTGTCCGCAACCACCACGGCGCGCGAGCTCCGCAGGTAAGCGAGATTGGTCCCGCAATGCAGGCAGACCGAGTTTTCAAAGTAAACGGCCGAACCGCAGGCACCGCAGGATTGTTTTTTCACCTCACGATCCTACCCTTGTCATATGTGCTTCGCCGGGCTGCGCTACTAGCGGTGCAGGCGGATCCGGGACAGACTGCCCGTATGAAAATTGTCGAATTTTTGGCGCCGTTCACCGGAAGCTGGCAGGGCCACAACCGTTTCCGGTTCATGCCCACCGATGAGTACCAGGAATCAGTGTCGGCCGCGACGGTCGCGGTAACGGCCAAGGACTTCGTGACCATCGAGTACACCTGGTCGCAGGAGGGCCAGCCGCAGAACGGCCTGCTGCTTCTGGGCTCAGGTCCGGCGGGCGCGACCGCCGTGTGGGTGGATTCCTTCCATGCGGCGCCGCAGTGGCTCACCCTGTCCGGGACGATCGACGACGACGGCGTGGCCCGGCTGGCCTGCACGTATCCCGCTCCGGAGGGCCCCGACTGGGGCTGGCAGATCCACGTCGAGCCCGGCGACGGCAACGGCGGACGCATCACCATGCACAACGTGGTTCCGGGCCACGACCCGTACCAGGTGGTTGAGGCCACCTACCGGCGGCAGGCGTAGGGGCGCGCCATGGAGTCCATCAGGGCGATCATCGCCTCCGCCGATCGCGAATCCCGGCTGCCGGACGGGGAAGACGAGCGGTTTTCCGGTTACGGCCTCATGGGGCAGGCGTTCAGCTCCGGCTACCTGCTCGCCATGCGCAGGTTCGCTGTCACCTCTGTTGGGCCGGGCTACACGTCGGTGTGGGTGCGCCGCCCCTCCGGTTCCTGGACCATGTACACGAGTGTGCCCGCTGCGGTGTCCTGCCCGCGCTACTTCGGCAGCGCCCTGGAGTCCACCTCGGTCCACCGGATCGACGTCGCGTGGCTTGATGACCACCGCTTCACGGTGGATATAGCGGACGACGTCGGCCTCCACTGGGAGGTCAGCCTCGCCGCCACACCAATCACCCGGGCGATGTCCGCGGTCGCCTCCGCCCTGCCGGCCAGACTGTGGCGGAACCCGGCGTTCCTGCGGGTCATGGGAGCGGTGGCAGGCCCGGTGCTGCAGTCGGGAAAGATGGGGCTCATTGGCCGGGTACCCAACGGGCAGGGTTTCCGGGCCAACCCCAAGCGGGTGTGGTTCATCTCGGGAAGCACTGCCACGCTGCGGGGCGAGGACCTGGGCAGCCTGAAACCCCTCCCGGTGCAGACCCGGCTGGGCGACTTCTGGATTCCCCAGCGCGGGATCTTCATGATGGGCACGGCCGCATTTGACCCGTTCGACCCCGCCGCGCACCACGCTCTGCCGGGGACGCCTTCGTGACCGGCGTGGAGGCATCTGCTGGCAGGGAGGCAACGGCCGGCGCCGTGGTGGCCCCTCAGTGGCTGGCGGACGCCGTGATCTACGAGATCTATCCCCAGTCGTTCGCGGACTCGAATGGAGACGGTGTGGGTGACCTCGCCGGGGTGCGGCGGCACCTGGACTACCTGGAGTGGCTTGGGGTGGACGTGATCTGGTTCAACCCGTGCTTCGCCTCGCCCTTCCGCGATGCGGGCTACGACGTGTCGGACTACCTCACCATCGCCCCTCGCTACGGGACAAACGAGGACATGATCGCCGTCGTCCAGGAAGCGGGCGCGCGCGGAATCCGGGTGCTGCTGGACCTGGTGGCGGGCCACACGTCCGTTGACCATCCGTGGTTCCAGGCATCCATGAACGACGAGTCCGACCACCGCTACGTCTGGTCGGACCGCGCCGGTGATGCCCTTGTCGCCGCGCCGGGAAGCCGCCCCGGTTGGTACCTGAAGAACTTCTTCCCGGAGCAGCCGGCGCTGAATTTTGGATTTGCGCGGCTGACGCCGGACGAACCGTGGCGCCAACTGCCGGACGCGGCGGGACCCCAACAGAACCGGGCGGCGCTCCGGGAAATCATCGGGTACTGGCTGGATCAGGGCATCGCGGGTTTCCGCGTGGACATGGCATTCTCCCTGGTGAAGGACGACCCCGGCCTCGTTGAGACCACGGCTCTGTGGCGTGAGCTGGGGGAGTGGATGCGCGGCGCTTATCCGGACGCCGTCCTCATCCCGGAGAGCGATGAGCTGAGGACCGCGGACGCCGGAGTGCGCGGCGGCTTCGATGCGGACTTCTCGCTCGTCATCCACGACGAACACAGCGCGCTCTTCAACAACGGCGGCGCGGGCATCCTGCCCTGGCAGGAGAGCACCGAGCCCTGCTATTTCGACGCTGACGCTGACGCTGCCGCGGGAACCCGTGCTTTTGAGAGGTTCCTCAGCCTGTGGAATCACCATCCCGAGACCAACGGGACGGATCGCCTGGTGGTGCTGCCCTCCGCCGATCACGATTTCTCGCGGCTGGTGTGCGGGAACCGGACGCGGGAACAACTCCCGGCGGCTTTCACGTTCCTGCTGACCTGGGGTTCCATTCCGTCGATCTACTACGGCGACGAGATCGGCATGCGCTACCTGGAAGATGCCCCCGAGAAGGAAGGCAGCATCTGGACGCCCAAATACAACCGTGCAGGCTGCCGGACCCCGATGCAGTGGGACAACTCCCTTCCCAACGCCGGATTCTCCACAGCGCCGCCGCAGGAGCTGTACCTTCCGCAGGATCCCGACCCGGAACGGCCCACCGTAGCGGAACAAATGGACGATCCACAGTCGCTCCTGCACTTTGTCCGGGGCCTGGTCCAACTCCGTAAATCAACCCCGGCTTTGGGAACCCGGCCGTCCAGAAGACTGCTCGCCGTCGGCTATCCGCTCGTTTACCTCAGGAACGAGACGCACCTGGTCGTCGTCAACCCGCTCCGGCGTGCGGCCCGGGTGACGGTGGAGCTTCCTCCGGGTTCGGCAGTCCGGAGCCTGATCGGCAAGGGCGTGACGGTCGACGACGGCGGAATCCACGCGGACGGCTTCGGCTGCGGGATCTTCGAACTCGCCCCGCCCAACTAGATCGCCCCGCCCAACTAGGTCGCATTAGATGTCGTTTTGAGCCCCCATAACGACATTAACTGCTACCTAGTTGGGGGAGCGGGGCTACTTAACCTGAGCGGGGACGCCTTCCCGGGTTCGCGCCAGGATTCCGTCCACAACATACGCCGCGTCCCGGCCCACTCCGCCGATGAGGCCCGACGTGAGCGAGTACTGGAACGGCATGCCCACGAAATACAGCCCGGGCAGATCCGGCACGGCGCCGCGGCGGGTTTCCGGCCAGCCCCACTCCGTCAGGCTCAGGCCCTCGATCCACTCGAGCGACGGCTTGTAGCCCGTCGCCCAGATGACGGTCCGTACGCTGCGGGACGTGCCGTCGTCGAACGCCGGCTGTCCGCCGGCAACGGCGCTGAACCGCGGCAGCCTGACCACGCCGGCCCTGTCCAGGTCCTTGACCGAGATCCGGATCAGCGGCGCCCCGCGCCGGTGGAAATTGGCGCGCACCTTCCGTCCCAGCGGGTTGTCCGTCGTCAGGATGAAATGGATGAAGCGCCAGTAGAGGGGGTCGGCCCAGCGCAGCACAGGGTCGGGAACGTGCGGCGTGGGGCGGCCGGCGATGAAGGTCCGGTGGGTGGCAGCGAGCTCCAACGCAATCTCGGCACCGGAGGTCCCGGCGCCGACCACCAGGACGTCCCCCTCCGGAATGTCCGACGGGCGCCGGTACTGCGAGCCGTGAAGTTGGAGGATCCCGCCATCCAGCCCGGCGGCCGCAGCCGGGACGCGGGGGACCACGTTGGCGCCGACCGCGGCAATGACGTTGTGCGTCTGAAGCACGCCATCGCCTGTGGTGACGGCAAAGCCGGAGTCCGTTGGACGAACGCCCGCCACGTGCACCCCGGTCCGGACCGGAAGGCTGAACTCCCGGGCATAGGCCTCAAGGTAGTCGGCGAACTCGTTCTTGGAAGGGAACGTGTTGCGGGCCGCCGGGAAGGCAAGGCCGGGGAGGCCGTCGCGCTGGGCCGGGGTGAAGAGCCGAAGGGAGTCCCACCTGGCCCGCCAGCCATCCCCGATCCGGGGTGCCTGCTCCAGAATGACGAACCGCAGCCCCGCTCTGGACAGGTGATAGCCCGCGGCAAGACCCGCCTGCCCGGCGCCGAGCACCACTACATCAAACTGATGCACGTCCTGGTCCATGACTGGCTCCCTTGACCGAACGACCTTATGCTCCGATATGGTTAGAATACCATTCCAGTGAGTGGAGGGATAGTCTAATCTCATGCCAGGAAAAACCACAGCACCCACCCCTGCATCACCCAAGGTCACCCGCAGGACGGCCCAGGCGGCGGACACCCGGCTGCACATTGTGGCCACCGCCCGCCGGCTCTTCCTGGCGAACGGCTACGTGCGCACCACCATCGAAGGCATCGCGGTGGAGAGCGGGGTTGCGGTGCAGACCGTCTACAACTCCGTGGGCAATAAGGCGGCGCTCCTCTCCGCAGTGCTGGACGCCGCAGCATCGGGGCCAAACGCGCCGGTGCAGGTGCTGGAGTTCATGCGCGAACGGACCCGCCGGGCTCCGGATCTCGAATCCATGCTGGCTGTGCTGGCGGACTGGTTCGTCGAAGTCCATCAGCGGACAGGGGCGGTGCTGGGTGTCATTGCCCAGGCAGCGGCGGTGGATACGGAAGTGGCGAAGCTGGAAAAGGCCCGGGCGCTGCAACGGCTGACGCGGTACCACGAGGCGGCCGCGGCTGTCCGGGAGCGGGGCGGCCTGACGTCGGGGATGTCGGATGAGGACGCTGCCGCTGCCATCTGGTCGCTGGGGCACCCTCAGGCCTACCGCACGCTGGTGAACGACGCCGGCTGGACCCCGGAGGCATACCGGGAGTGGATGCTCAGGGCGCTCGCAGCTGCTTTGGCGTAGGGAGCCCCCTTTGGCGTAAGGAGCTGGCCTGGCGTGCGGCCTGACGGCGGCGGGTTCAGGCGTCCCGGTGGCGGGGCTTCGCGGCGGCTCCATACTTGGCCAGCGGCGCCAACAGGGCGCTGCGGAGCTGCGGGGAGAGCTTGGTGGGTACGTCCACCTCGGCGGCGATGGCCTGCAGCACGCGGCTCAGGTAGTTGCGGGCGCCAGCCGCGAGGGTGATGTCCAGGATTTCCCGGTCGGTGAAGCCGTGGTCCCTGAGCTCCAGCGTGTCCGAGTCCGTCATGTTCACGGCGTCGGTGCTGATCCGTTCGGCGTACTCCATCATGGCCACCTCCGCCGGTGACAGCCCCGCGTTGTGGTAGTCCCGGGCGATCTGGATCAGCTCTTCCTCGTCAATGGCCCGCAGGGCTTTTAGCCCGTGGGCAAGCCGGCAATGGGCGGATCCGAGTGCCTGGGCTGCGGCAAGGGTGACCAGCTCGTACCGCCGGAGGTCCATGTTCTGGGTGATGGCGCTGATGAGCGCTTCGAACGCCAGATACGCTTCCGGGTTCACCGCCAGGTCCTTGGCGTGCTTGGCGACGTAACCGCGGGACCGGAGTTCGTCGTCGTAAATCTTCGCCTTTTGGCCGAACGCCTGGCTTTCGGGAGTGGTGGCGAATATGGACATGCGCGATCCTTCTTCCGGCTGGGGCCACCCGCGCTGCACGACGGCGGGAGCCCTGACAGCGCCGGTGCGGACACCTGCGATATTCCTCCGCGACCCGCGGTGAGTCAACACATGGCCCGGCGTGTTCGGCGGAATGGCAGGGGCAGTGGGTAGCCGACGGCGGTTTTTGAGGGAGCCGGGGCCGATTAACAAGTAGCGGTTACTCAGGCTAATGATCAGCTTGCTGAGTAAGGATGGTCCCTAATCGCCGTCGGTGTGGAATTGGGGGTTTCCCGCATGCTGGAAGTGGAATTGGTTTCAGAACCGCACAGAGGGTTGTCGGCTTCGGAGGCCATGGTTCCGTCCGGCAAGCTGGACGTCAGCATCCTGGGTCCGCTGACCGTTCGACGCGGGGCTCTGACGCTGGGCGCGCATGACCTGGGCGGACCCAAGCCACGCCAGATCCTGGAAATCCTTCTGCTCCATCTGGGCAGCCCGGTGTCGAAGGGGCGGCTGATCGACCTGTTGTGGGAGGGTCGCGCCCCCGTCCTGGCGCATCCAACGTTGGAAAGCCACGTCAGCGTCCTGCGCCGCC
The DNA here is from genome assembly GCF_001423745.1 of Arthrobacter sp. Leaf337. Lineage (GTDB taxonomy): Bacteria > Actinomycetota > Actinomycetes > Actinomycetales > Micrococcaceae > Arthrobacter. The sequence continues at coordinate 8,693 of NZ_LMPC01000027.1, read as the reverse complement.
ACCTGCAGCCCGGGTCTGGACGGGCCGGACCGCTGAAGACAGTGACCGGCGGCTACCTCATGGACAGGGCCCTGGTGGACCTGGACCTCGACCGGTTCGACGTCCTGTTCCGCCTGGCCGCGCAGGCTGAACCGCGGCAGGCTCTCAGCTTCCTGACGGAGGCACTCGCCCTTGCTCCAGCGCCCTTGCTCGGCGGAGAACTCCTGCCCGCCTGGGCGGAGGAGGAAAGAACCCTGCACGCGGCGCGGGTGGTGGAGGCCAAAGTCCAAGCTGCCCAGGCGGCGTGCGCGCTGGGAGAATCAGAAACCGCCATCCTCTGGGCAGCCGCCGCGCTGGAGGACGATGCCCTGGCCGAACGCGCCTGGACGGTGCTGGTCCTTGGGCTGGAACGGTCCGGGCAGCTGACCGCAGCGCTGCGGGAATTTGACCGGTGCCGGCACGTGATGGACCAGGAAATGGGGTGCGCGCCGGGGCCGATCCTGCAGGCGGCGCACGCCCGCCTCCTGCAAGGCACGGCCGCTACCGACGAACCGGAGACCGTACTCGAGATTGCGGGTACCCCAGGCACTGGAGGCACCGGACACGCGCGACCCGAGCCAAGGCGACCGGAGCCGGGGGAGGCCGAACGGATGGTCCTGACAATTGGACACCCCGAAATGTTCGTCGAGCAGCTCACTGATGCCTTGGAGCGCGAGCCGGGCCTGCATGGCGTGGGGGCAGCAACGTCAGTCGAGTCAGGTGTGGCCATGACGCGTTCCGTGAAGCCCGATGCCGTGATCATGTCCTATCGGCTGCCTGACGGTAGCGGGCTGGACGCCGCCAGGCAGATCTTGCTGGCGTTACCGGAGACGAGAATCGTGATGCTGACCGCCGAATGTACGCCCGCGGCTTTGTGCGAAGCCGCGGCAATGGGAGTGTGTGCCTTCCTTCCGAAGGAAGGCCCCCTGGCGCTCGTGCTGGAAACGCTCCGTCATGCGAAAACGGGCAACATGCTGGTGCACCCGTCCATAGTGGCCAGGCTCGGACAGGGCAACGATTAGGGCCCCTGGCTCGCGCTTCTGCTTCCGCCCTACCCAACCTCCGCCAGCCGGATGGCCTCTGCGAACACGGGCAGGCTGCGTTCCACCATGTCCTCGTTGGCGGTCAGCGAGATCCTGAAGAACCCCGGTGTTTCAAACAGGACCCCCGGCAGGACATAGACGTTCCGGGCGGCCAGGGACTCGGTGAACGCTTCGTCATCGGCCACCGGCGAGTGCACAAAGAGGTAGAACGAGCCCTCCGGCCGGTGCAGTTGGTAGCCCATCCCGGTCAGCTCCTGGTACAGCCGGTCCCTCTTCCGCTGCAGCTGCGCGACGTCGATGGTGAACGTCTCCAGCGCGGGCAACGCGTACTGGAGCAGGGCGTTGGGGTAGATCCACCCCAGGGCAACCTGAAGGGCGCTCAGGATTTCGCGCAGGCCGTCCCGGTCCGGCATGGTGGGCGGCAGAGCGAGGTACCCCACGCGCTCCCCGGGTGCCAGGTGCGTCTTGCCGTAGGAGTAGGCCAGCAGCGTGTACGGATAGAACTCGGCCGGGCTGTGGAAGCGGGCGCCGTCATACACAATCCGGTTATAGGCCTCATCAGACAGGAGATAGATCCGCCGCCCGTTCCGCTCCGAGGCGAGTTCCAGCATCGCGGCCAGCTTCACCAGCAGCGTCTCCGGGTAGATCCGGCCCGTGGGATTGTTGGGCGTATTGACGATCACCACCCTGGTCCGCGGCGTAATGGCGGAGGCTATGGCCATCAGATCCAGGTCGAACGTCTCGGGGTTGATGTGCACTTTGACCGGCACCAGCCCGGCCTCAACAATGATCGGTTCGTACAGGAACCACGGCGGCAGGCTGTAAATCACCTCGTCGCCCGGATCGGCCACGGCCTTCAACGCCATGGCTATGGCCGTGAAACCGCCCGTGGTGAGCAGGAAGTCCTCCGGCTCGAACGGCATCTCGAGCAGACGCCGCAGCGATTGGGCCGCGGCGACCTGGGCCTCCGCGCCGTTCGTCTTGTAGGCAAACCAGCTTTCGTTCCGGGGTTCGAGCTGGTCCCGCAACGCCGAGACATACGCCTCCTGCGGCATCTGATGCGGATTGCCCAAAGTGAAATCGCAGATTCCCGGGTCATGCTGGCGGCGGGCATGGGTGCCCAGGAATCCCTGCACCCTCAGCAAGGATGGAATGGACGCCACCGCCCTGGCCCGGGCCGGGAAATCCACGCGGGTGGAGAGTTTTGAATCGTAGATGCCGGCCATGAAATCAGCCCCCTGGTTAAGCAGCACGGAAGTCAGCTCGCTGCTGAGCCAGTGGAGGCTGTTGTGCGATTTATTCTGGCCCCCGCCGGCGGCAATGTAAATGGGACGGAACTCCGCTGGCCTATACCAATGAGGGACCCGGCAGGTCAACTCTCTTTTCCGCTTTTCGCTACCTGCTGCAACATCCGTAAAGTAGGGGGCGGACCTCGGCGCACCTTGTGCGCGGTCCCATGGGTTGACCGGGAACTGGGCTCGATCAACTGCGCATCTCACCCGAACGCGGCCTTCGCTGCGCCATGCCTGCCCCCGATCCAACCGGGCCGGCCAGACCCAGGAGTATCGTTTTGCTTCAGATCAACCTTGTTGCCGCCCTCGCGGCACTGCCCCTCCTGCTGGGCCTCGGAACGCCCCCCGCCGCGGCACCGGTTTCGGCCCCCGCCGCGGCCACGCCGGCGTCGGAAGTCCAGGCGGCAGCGCTGCAGCCCGCTTCGGCGCGTAACGACTCAGCCTTTAAGAACTCAGTCCAGGAGGTGAAGATGCAGCCCGCCAAGGTCCGCCCGCCCGCCACCAGCCCTTCGGTGAAGGTAGTGGACACGACAGCCGCGATCTCAGATCCCGCCTGGTTCAAAAAAGCGTACGACGCCGGGATCAGGCTTTACGTGATGCACTCCACCGCATGGGGTACTTGCGACCCCTGGTACCGGACCCAGGCCCAGCTGAAGATGGCGCTGGACGCAGGCCTGAAAATTGCCGTGTACACGCGGGACGCCTCCTGCTGGCGGGGCGGCATCAGCGCCGCGGGACCGTATGCAGCCCAGCTTCAGTTCTTCGCCCTGGACGTGGAGCCGGGCAGCCCTCCGGTAACCCGCGAGATGGTGGACGGCGTCCGCAGCATGGGCGTGCGGCCGGTTATCTACAGCGGCAGCGGCATGTGGCCGGACCTCATGGGCGGCAGCACGGCCTTCGCCGACGTGCCGCTCTGGGACACCAACACTGCAAGCAACCTTAACTACTCCACCTGGACGGCCGACTACCTCGCGCCTACGCCGGTGCAGTACGGCGGCTGGAACACCTCCAGCACCATGCGGATCGGCATTCAGCAGAAGTTCGAGCAGAGCCTCAACGGCATTCCGGTGGACCTGAACTCCTTCAACGCCTCGTTCCTGGAGTAGCCGGACTGTCAGCCACCCGCCGGGCGGCGCGCGGCAAACGCAAACAGGGCGGTGGTTGCCACGGCGGCGAGGTAGCCGGCCGCCACGACCAGCGAGATGCCGCCCCAGAAGTAGCTCGTGCCGCTGCCGCCCTCGCCGGGCACGTAGCGGGTCAGCAGGAAGGCGGCGGCCGCGGCGAATACCAGGCAGATCAGGGCCGGCAGCCGCAGCCACCAGCGCGAGGACGCCCAGTGCCCGCCGAAGCCGTCCCACACGTTCCAGGTGTTCCCGGTGCGGATGATGAGCCAGCCGGCCGGGATGACGAATACGCCCACCAGCAGGAAGGCCGCAATCACGTCGGACGGGCGGTGCCACTGGTTCACCACGGTGGAAACTCCGGAAATGATCGCGAAGCTGCCGCCTGCAAATCCTGCGAACGGCCGCCACCGCGGTGAGGCCATCAGGAACACCGCGGCAGCGGCGGAGGCAGCGAGCGTGGTGTGGCCGGACGGCAGCGAGTTCAGCTCCAGGGTCTCCACGCCGCGGAACGGCCGCTCCGGCAACAGCGCCTTCAGGACCTGCGTGGCGATGTTCGCCCCGATGCACGCGGCAACGGCAATGCCGGCGGCACGCCAGCGCTTCCGGATCACCGAGACGAGGAGGACGACGACGGCGCCCACCACCAGCGACACCGTGGGCAGCCAGTCCAGGAACCGGGTGGCGGCCTTCCCGGCAGGGCCGTGGATGGCCACGGCCTCCACCAGCGCCGATTCGTCAATGTACTGGCCCGTGGTGGTCCGCACGAAGAAGTAGTACGTCGCGATCAGGCCGGCCACACAGGCCAGCGTCGCGAGGATGCACAGAGCACCCAGCGCCACGGCGCCACGCACCTGCCCGGCGGGCCGCCGTCGTCGGGAATCTTTAAGGTGGGAACTCATCACCATCAGCGTCCCACAGAAAGCTGGGAACAGGCCGGAGACCGGTGCTGGATTGGGGGAGGAGAGCACCGTATCCGCCGCGGACACTGGCAACAATCCGCCGCCAAAACAGGTAGCAAATACTCGTGCCGGGCGGCGGCCATTTTTCATAGGCTGGGACGTAGCGGGCGTCAGCCGATCAGCACTAAGCCGGCGGCCGTAGCGGATGCCAATGACCCGGGACGGTGACACTACGGGCATTGGCATCCGCAAAACCATGCCCGCCACTCTATCGCTGGCGCTGCTATCGGGGGGAAGTACGTCTCCGGGCCCGGGCCCTTAAGCACAACAGCATCCGGCGCGCGAAGGACATCTGCAAGCTGCTGGACCGCGCCAATGATGACGGCCGCGGGCACCGGTAGCCCCACTCAAACGACCCACTGGATGCCGCTCACCGGAGGCGGCCATCATGCGCTATTGGCGGCGCGTGATGGCCGCTTCCTTGAGTACCATCCACCGGCAAAAACGAGTAGCACTCACTCATGTGGGCCCGGCATTCAATCCCTACGATCTTCTTAACGGCCGGGTTTTACACCGGCCGCCCCGCAGCAGATCAGGCGGCTAACCGCAGGGAATGCATGCCCGGGGCTCCTTGAGCTGGGCCGGCGGCGACGAGTCTCATAAAACGTGAAGCTCGCCCCCAGTCGCCGTCGGCCCTACCAAGGACTTGTTGGCCCAGGCGCTTAAAGCGCGGGCCCCATAACCGTCAGACGTGGCCGGTAGAGTGAAATCATGCCCGCCGACGCCAAACGCCAGCTCCCTGATTCGTTCCCGGCTTTGCCTTCGCTGGAGCAGCTTGCGGCGTCCGTACATGTGGTGAGCCTGCCCATGCGCGTGAAGTTCAGGGGCATCACCCGGCGCGAGGCCCTGCTGCTGGACGGCCCGCTCGGCTGGGGGGAGTTCTGCCCCTTTCCCGAATACGACGACGACGAAGCCGCCCCCTGGCTCGCCTCCGCCATCGAGGCCGGCTGGGAGGGGTTTCCGCCTCCCGTCCGCTCCGTGATTCCCGTCAACGCCACCGTTCCCGCCGTTGCCTCGGACCGTGTTCCGGACGTCCTGGCCCGCTTCGGCCGGGTGGACGCCGTCAAGGTCAAGGTGGCCGAACGAGGCCAGACGCTCGACGACGACGCCGCCCGGGTTGCCGCCGTCCGCAGCGCCCTCCCGGACGCAGCCATCCGGGTGGACGCGAACGGCGGCTGGGACGTGCCCGCCGCCGTCGAGGCACTGACCCGGCTGTCCGCCGTCGGGCTTGAATACGCCGAGCAGCCGGTGCCGGACATCGAGGGCCTGGCCGAAGTGCGCCGCCGGCTGCGGGCCGCCGGCATCCCCGTGCTGATTGCCGCGGATGAAAGCGTACGGAAGGAATCCGACCCCCTTCGTGTGGCTCGGGCGGGCGCGGCCGACCTGATCGTGGTGAAGGTGGCGCCGCTCGGGGGAGTGCGCCGCGCCCTGGACATCGTCGCCCAAGCAGGGCTGCCCGCCGTCGTCAGTTCCGCGCTGGACACCTCGGTGGGGATCCGCGCCGGGCTGGCCCTGGCGGCGGCGCTCCCCGAACTGCCGTACGCGTGCGGGCTGGGAACGGTGTCACTGTTTGAGCAGGACATCACGCTGGACCCGCTGGTGGCCGACGACGGCGCCATCCGCGTCCGCGACGTCGGCGCCGACGCCGGGCTGCTGGAGCGATACGCCGCTTCCCCGGACCGCCGGGACTGGTGGCTGGAGCGCCTCCGCCGCGTCCACGCCCTGCTGGCATCCCCGGCAGGCGACCGCCCGTAACCTCCCCGCTCCCCCACCCCGGACGCTCTCTCACTTCCTGTCGGTTTTCCTGCGACGCTCTCTCACTTCCCGCGGGTTTTCCTGCGACGCTCTCTCACTCCTTCCTGTTCACCGGATCTTCACCTGTCTGACAACTGCCGGTTGGGATCCGCTGGAAGGGTGGGCGGGACCGCATCACATCCCTTGGAAGGCCCCCATGTCTGATACGACCGGACGTAAGTTTGCCCTGCTACCCATGCTCGGCCACACCAAAGGCAAGCGCAGCCCCGTCACCTGTGCGCTGAAGTGCGACAACGCCTGCTCGGGCGAGGTCTGCAACACCAGCTCCAACAGCTACTTCCGCGACATCGCCTCTGCCACGATGTCCCGCCGCGCCGCCCTCGGCTTCGGCGCCGCTGGCGCGCTCGCCGTCGTGCTCGGCAGTGCAGTAACGTCCGCCGGAACTGCAGTGGCCGACGGCGGCACGGGCCTCGCCGCCGCTGCAAAGGACGGCTTCGGCGTATCCAAGCTGCAGTTCACCGCGATCCCGTCCGTCGCCGCGGACGTGGACAAGCTGACCGTGCCCGCAGGGTTCACCTGGCAGCCGGTCATCCGCTGGGGCGACCCGATCTTCAACACCGCGCCGGACTTCGACCTCAACAACCAGACGGCCGCCGCCCAGGAACAGCAGTTCGGCTACAACAACGACTACTCGGACATCCTGGAGATCTCCGGCAGCAAGGGCCGCCGCGCCCTGCTGTTCGCGAACCACGAATACACCAACGAGAGCATCATGTTCCCGGCCACCATGCCGGCCGCGGACGTCCGGAAAGTCGGCCAGGCCGCGCACGGCCTCACAGTGGTGGAGCTGGAGCGGAAGAACAAGAACCAGCCGTGGAGCTACGTCAAGGGCGCCGGGCTCAACCGCCGCTACCTGAACAGCACGGTCTACGAACTCACGGGTCCCGTTGCGGGCTCTTCGCTGGTCAAGACCAAGGGCGATGATGCGGGCCGCTGGATCAAGGGCACGCTGGGAAACTGTTCCGGCGGCACCACCCCCTGGGGCACCATCCTCTCCGGCGAAGAGAACTTCAACGGCTACTTCGTCTCCCCGGGCACGTCCGATTACGACAAGCGCTACGGCCTGACGAACAAGCCCACGGCCCGCCAGTGGGAACTGGACGATCCCCGCTTCGACACCCGTAACGCCGACTACGCAAACGAGGCCAACCGCTTCGGCTGGATCGTGGAAGTTGACCCGTTCGACCCCACCTCCACCCCGAAGAAGCACTCCTCGCTGGGCCGCTTCAAGCACGAAGGCGCCAACGTGATCGTGGCCGAGTCCGGCCATGTGGTGGCTTACTCGGGCGACGACGAGCGCTTCGACTACCTCTACAAGTTCGTCTCCAAGGACAAGTACCGCGAGGGCGACCGCAAGCACAACATGACTCTGCTGTCCGCGGGCAACCTGTACGTCGCCAAGTTCACCGGCAACTCGCCTGCCGCGGAGATCACTGGCACCGGAGCGGTTCCGTCCGACGGTTCGTTCGACGGCACCGGCGAGTGGCTGGCGCTGGTTGAGAACGGCGTGTCGAAGGTGACGGGCATGTCCGTGGAAGAGGTGCTGGTCTACACCCGCCTGGCCGCCGACAAGGTGGGCCCCACCAAGATGGACCGCTGTGAGGATGTCCAGCCCAGCCTGCACACCGGCAAGGTCTACGTGGCCTGCACCAACAACTCCGACCGCGGCAAGGTGGGCAAGGAAGGCGCCACCGAGATCAACCCGCGCAACGCCAACCGCGACGGCCACATCGTGGAGATCACCGAAACCGGCGACCAGACCTCCACCAAGTTCACCTGGAACCTGCTGATGGTCTGCGGCGATCCGGCCCAGGGCGACGTCACCTACTTCTCCGGCTTCCCGGTGGACCAGGTCTCGCCGATCTCCTGCCCGGACAACCTGGCGTTCGACTCCGTGGGCAACCTCTGGATCTCCACCGACGGCGCCCCCTCCGGCATCGGCCGCGCGGACGGCCTGTTCAAGGTCACGCTCGACGGTGCTGAGCGCGGCAAGGTGGAGCAGTTCCTGGCCGTGCCGCGCGACGGCGAGACCTGCGGACCGATCATCCACGACGACGAGCGCACCGTCTTCGTCTCCGTGCAGCACCCGGGCGAGGACGGGACGTTCGACGCGCCCAACTCGTACTTCCCGGACTACGTTCCGGCAGGCACGACGCCGGCGCGCGGCCAGGTCCGTGCCCCGCGCCCCTCCGTGGTCCAGGTCTTCCGCACGGACGCCTAGGACCGACTGGCCCCATCCAGTACGGACGCTCTCTCACTTCCTGCCGGTTTTTTTGGGACGCTCTCTCACCTTTGGCGGGTTTCTTCAGAACGCTCTCTCACTTCCACGGCCGCACGGCCGGGATGAACTGCTTCCCGGAAGTTGGACTGAGAAATTCAGTTCCGACTTCCGGGGAGCAGTTTTTATGCGTGCATATAGTTCTTTGTCTGAGGTCCAGCGTG
>NZ_LMPC01000026.1 GCF_001423745.1 Arthrobacter sp. Leaf337 | reverse complement strand
GATGGTACTGCACCCGGGAGGGTGTGGGAGAGTAGGTCACCGCCGGAACACCATTCAGGTCGAGAGCCCCAACCACACGGTTGGGGCTCTCCCGCATTTAAACCACCAATACCAAAACCAACAGTTCCAACTCAGCTGGCCGGGTCGAACTGGAACTGCCTGACCTCTTGCGGGCAGCGGCAGGCGACGGCGATCTTCGCGGCCCACTCAAGTGCCGCCTCCCGCGACGGCAGCTCCAGCACGGTGTAGCCGCCGTTGGGCACCTTGTGGCCCGGGTACGTGCCGCCGGTGACGGTGCCGTCACCGGCGACGAGTACAGGGTCTACGTCCTCATCGATCCCGCCGGCGAAGACGTACACGCCCGCCGCCTTGGCCTCCTCGATGACGGCATGCGACGCTTCGACCACCGACTCGAATTCCTCCTCGGGGACTACCATGGCCTCACCGGGGAACGAGATCAGGTACTTCGTCATTCGAGGACTCCTTTGCTCCGGCGGCGCCAACCGCTGGCTAGTCTATGGGGCACCGCAATTGTGCCCAGACCGATTATGGCCCCGGCGCCCGACATGTGGTCAAGAGAGAGCGTCGGCGAAAAGCCCGCAGGAAGTGAGAGAGCGTCGGGGGAAAAGCGCGCAGGAAGTGAGAGAGCGTCTGACGGGGTTGGAACCCCTGGTGCGCCGCCGTCGTTGTACTGACTGGGCTTCGGGACGCCGGCTATCGGCACGTTCCATCAATGATTGGGAGACACTTCATGACGGCACGAACCATCGTTATCACCGGAGCGAGCGACGGCATCGGCGCGTCCGCCGCGCGGACGCTGGCCAAGGCAGGGGAGCGGGTAGTCGTCGTGGGGCGTTCCGCGGAAAAGACCGAGGCGGTGGCACGCGAGATCGGCGCTGACTACTTTGTCAGCGACTTCGCTGACCTATCCCAGGTGCGCACGCTGGCGAGGCAGCTGAAAGAGAAGTACCCGCGGATCGACGTGCTTGCGAACAACGCCGGCGGGATCATGGGCAAGCGAGAGCTGACCGTGGACGGACACGAGAAGACCTTCCAAGTGAACCACCTGGCGCCGTTCCTGCTGACGAACGAGCTCATGGAAGTGCTGACGGCAAGCAACGCGACGGTCATCAACACGTCGAGCGCTGCGAACGCGTTCGGACACGTGGACATTGAGGACCTTGACGCGGCCGGCAAGTACTCCACCAACAAGGCCTACGGCACTGCCAAGCTCGAAAATATCCTCTTCACCACCGAGCTGCACTACCGGTACAACGCTGCCGGCATCGCCACGGCCGCCTTCCACCCGGGCGGCGTCGCCACCAACTTCGCGGCGGAATCGACCAGCTGGTTCCGTTTCGCCTACAAGACATTCATCAAGCGGTTCATGCTCACCCCCGATCAGGGCGCAGACACCCTCGTGTGGCTAGCGACCACTAAGCCGGGGCACGACTGGGTCTCCGGCGCGTACTATGCCAAGCGGGCGCTGGCCAAAGCCAACAAGCAGGCTTACGACGCCGGGCTGGCCCGGCAACTGTGGGACCGCAGCGAGGCGCTGGTCAGCACGGACAGGATCGACCAGCTGAGCTGACCCTGCGCCGGCGGCGCAGGGTCCATTGAGGCACTTTGGCGGGAACCTGTCTCCGCCTCAGGCCTCGAGGTGAACGCCCTGCAGCTCGTCAATGGCGTCCGCCGAGCGGAGCAGCGCAAGCTCCAACCCTGATTCCGGTTCCGGATGGGAAAACAGATACCCCTGCAAGGAGTCGCAGTTCAGATTGGTCAGGTAACCGGCCTGGGCCCCGGTCTCGATTCCTTCCGCTGTCACCGTCAGGCCCAGGCTGTGGGCCATGTTGATCATTGAGCTCAGGATGGGTAGTTTCTCCGCGCCGGTACGGACCATGGAAACGAAGGAACGGTCTATCTTCACCGCATCCACGGGAAGTTCCTGCAACCGCCCCAGCGAGGAGTAGCCGGTGCCGAAGTCGTCCAGCGCCACCCGCACGCCCGCGTCGCGGAGCGCGTTGAGTTGCCGGATCACGTGTGCGTCCGGATCAAAGAAGACGCTCTCCGTCACTTCCAGCACCAGCTGCCGCGGATCCGTGGCGCAGGAGGCCGCCAGGCGCAGGACGCCCTCGGCGAACTGGCAGTCCTTGAGCTGCACCCCCGAAATGTTGACCGCAACGGAGTGTCCGGGATCCTCAGACAGCCAGGGTTGCAGCTCAACGAAACTATGCCGCATGACCTGCATGCCGATCGCCGAGATCAGGCCGCTGCGTTCTGCCGTCGGAATGAACTGTCCGGGCGGAATCATCTCACCGTTGCGTTTCCACCGGGCCAATGCTTCGAACTGCACCACCTCGCCGAGTTTCGGTGAAATCACCGGCTGGTAGTGGACCATGATCTGCCCGGCGTCGACCGCTAGCCGGAGGCCGGCTTCCATGTCCGTCCGCTGGACCAGCGCCGTCATCATGTCCGGCTCGAACCTCATGTACCGGTTCTTTCCGGCCGCCTTCGCCGCATACATGGCGACATCAGCCTGGCGGAGCAGCTCGGAGGCCGCCACCGCGTCCTGGCCCGCCGAGGCCAGGCCCAGGCTGAGGCTGGGGCGAAGCATGGTTCCGTCGATCCACATGGGGACGTTCAGAGAGGCCACGATGGATTCCGCCACCGCATCCGGTTCAGGGGAGCCGGTCAGCAGGACAACGAACTCGTCTCCGCCGAGACGGGCCACCGTGTCGTCGGGACGGACGCAGGACCTCAGCCTGCGTGCCACTTCCGTCAGCATCTCGTCACCGGCATGGTGGCCCAGGATGTCGTTGACTTCCTTGAAATCGTCCAAATCCAGTAGCAGGACATCCACGGTCCCAGCCGGCCCGTCCCGGAGCGATTCAGCCAACTGGTCATGGAATAGCTTGCGGTTGGCAAGCCCGGTCAGGGGGTCCTGGAACGCCAGGGCCTTGAGCTGGGCTGCCTGCTCGGCCAGATCGGCCATCGCCCGCTTCGCCTGGTCCTGGGCAGCCAGCCTGGGGGTCACGTCGCGGAAGCTCCACACGCGTCCCACCACTTTTTCCGCCACCTTCTGCGGACGGGAGTACCGTTCGAAGGTCCGGCCATCGAGGAACTCCAGAACGTCGTTGCTCTCAGCAAGCGGGTGGGCATAGAGATCGTGCACTTTGTCCAGGAACCCTTGAGGATTCTTCAGGAGCCCGAGCACATAGCCGATCACCGCTTCATCATCGTGCGTCGTCAGCAGCCCGCGCGGAATGCCCCACATGGACACGAATTGCTCGTTGACACCGGCGATTTGGCCGTCCGTTCCGACAACGAGAATGCCGTCGGCCGTCGACTCAAGGGTGGCGCTCAGAAGGGATACGGCCTCGCGGAGTCCGTCGTCGGGTTCTTCACGATGGGTCATGTCCCGCACCGACACGGACATGCAAAGGCCGGCGGCTGTTTCCAAGACACCGCACGCTATCTCGCCCTTGAACTCCGTGCCGTCCTTCCTGAGCCCGTACGCCTCGAACGGCGAACCGAAGCCGGACTCCGGACCACCGACACGAAGGGCCTTGAAGAGGCGCTGGAATCCCAGGCGGTAGCCCTCAGCAAGAATGATTCGGTGATTATGGCCGACCAGTTCCTGCCGTGAGTAGCCGAACACCCGCTCAGCGGCCGGGTTCATAAGCACCACGGTGCCGTCCTGGGCCAGCACCAACAGGGCGTCGGGCAGCGAATCAACGATGGCCTGATAGTCCTGGCCTGAAACTGCCCCCGGTTCCGGGCTTCCCTGCGGCGCCATCACAGCACCGTAAAGACAAAATGAGACCGCAAATTCTTCATGGCATGTCCTCCCCTCCGCACATCATAGAGGGCGCCGGGAAGAACCGCTTGTCACATGGGAAGCGGCGTCAGTGCAGATGAAGAGGGCCGGCTCCGTGGCTTCGGCGCGGTCCATCCCCGCGGGCCTTGATCGCCCGCGCCAGCGCGTGGAACAGCCTGGCTGTGAACCGGTACAAGCCCAGGGCCAGTGCCCCCACCCCCATCAGCAGGAGTTGCACCGACCCGGCCACCAGCAGGAGCAGAAGGGCGGGAATCAGCACGGGCAGCAGTATCAGGAAGGCCAGGATTAAAGCCGCAACGTAGCCGGCGGCGTAACTGAGGATCGTCGCCTGGTCCACCTGTACTTCGCCCCCAAACCTGATCGGCATGCCCTATTACTATAATAAGTAGACTTATGAGTCTGGGCCAGAGGTAGCGCAGAGACACTTCCAAGCGGCGGGATCAACCGGGCTGCGAGGCTTCAGACCCTGACCGCCCGTATCCGGCAACCTCAACGGCGGCACCCGTAGTGAGCCCGGTTCCCAAACCACGAACCGTCCAGCCTTCCGCCTGCCATGCCGCCGCGTCCAGCACATTGCGCGCGTCCAGCACCGTCCGCCGTCGTACCAGCGTCCCTGCATCCTCGGGAGACAAAGAACGGTATTCGTCCCATTCCGTCAGCAGCAGCACCAGCTCGGCGCCCTCAAGAGCCCGGTTGGTGCAGGCCTCGAAGCGCAGCTGCGGGTACCGCATCCACGCATTGTTGATGGCTTTCGGATCCGTCACGGTCACGTGTGCGCCGGCCTCGGCCAGCTGCAGGGCGACATCAAGGGCAGGGGAGTCGCGGATGTCGTCCGTGTCCGGCTTGAACGCCGCACCCAGCACCGTCACCGTCCGCCCGGCCAGGCTGCCGCCACAGAGCTGGCGGGCGATGTCCGCTGTCCTCGACCGCTGGCCCAGGTTGATGGCATCCACCGTTCCCATCCAGTCGTCCACCGACCCCACACCCAGCGCCGCGGCCTGGGTCCGGAAGCTGCGGATGTCCTTGGGCAGGCAGCCGCCGCCGAAGCCCAGCCCGGCATGCAGGTACCGGCTGCCGATCCGCGGATCAAGCCCCATAGCCTCACCCAGTTCGGTGACGTCCGCGCCGGAGGCATCGCACAGCTCGGCCATCGCATTGATGAAGCTGACCTTCGTGGCCAGGTAAGCGTTCGACGCCGATTTGATCAGTTCCGCCGTGGCAAAGTTGCATACCAGCCGCGGAATCCCGGTGCGCAGCAGCGGCTCGTATACGGCATCCAGGGCTGCCGTCACACCGCGGCCGGCACCGTTTGTCCGGTCGAACGCCGCAGCGTTGCCGCCCGGCACGCCGTAGACCAGGCGGTCCGGCACCAGGGAATCCTTCACTGCGGTGCCCTGCCGCAGGAACTCCGGGTTCCAGCCGAGCACCACATCCGGGCGCCCGGAAAGGATGCCGGCCAGCACATCGACAGTCCCCACCGGGACCGTGGATTTACCCACGACGGCGGAATGCGGGCCAAGGTGCGGCAGAACACTTTCGGTGGCGGCGAGCAGGTAGCTGAGGTCGGCGCCGTCGGACGTCTTGGACTGCGGCGTACCCACACAGAGGAAGTGCACCTCTGCGCCGGCCGCGTCCGCGAAATCCGTGGAGAACGTGAGCCGGCCGGTGGTCCGGCCGTCCTGCAGCAGCTCGTCCAGGCCAGGCTCGAAAAACGGTGCGAAACCGCGGGCCAGTTGCTCCACCTTGGCGGCGTCGACGTCGATGCCCACCACGGTGTGGCCCATCGACGCCAGCGTTGCCGCGTGCACGGCGCCAAGGTAGCCGCAGCCGATGACGGAAATCTTCACAGTATTGCTCCTCGTTGGGTTTCGACAGGCTCAACCGCCGGCTCACCGGCGATCACCGCTCGGTAATGGCGGACCAGCTCCGCGCTCAGCGCCGGCCACGTCCGCCCCTGGACCGATGCGTGGGCTGCCGCGGCGAACGCGCGGCGCTTGGCGTCGTCGCCCATCAGGTCCATGACATGGGCACGCAGCCCGGCAAGGTCGCCCGGTTTGTAGAGCCAGCCCGTGCGGGAATTCTCCACCAGATCCAGCGGACCGCCGCGGCCCGTGGCCACCACCGGCACGCCCGATGCCATGGCCTCCTGGATGGTCTGGCAGAAGGTCTCGAACTCGCCCGGATGCACGAACAGGTCGAAGGACGCCACCGCCCTGGCGAGCTGCTCGCCGCCCAGGAACCCCGCAAAAACGGCGTTCGGCAGGGCCCCCTGCAGCGCCTCGCGCTGCGGGCCGTCACCGACGATCACCAGCCGGGTCCCCGGCACATCGGCCAGCACGGCCAGATCCTCCACCTGCTTTTCAACGGCCAGCCGGCCCACGTAGCCGATGATCCGCTCGCCGTCCGGGGCAACGGATGCCCGCCACCCGTCGTCGCGCTTTCCCGGCGCAAACCGCGCGGTATCCACACCGCGCCGCCACATGTCCACCCGCAATACCCCGCGGCCGCGCAGTTGGTTCAGCGCGAAAGTGGACGGCACCAGAGTCCGGGAAGCCAGCAGGTGGATGTTCTCCACCCGGTTCCAGGCCCAGTTCTCCATGAACGGCACACCGTAGCGGGCCGCGTAGCTGGGGACCTCGGTCTGGTAGATCGCCACTGTGGGAATGCCCAGTTGGTGGGCCGCCTGCACTGCCCGCCAGCCAAGTACGAACGGGGATGCGAGGTGGACAACGTCAGGCGCGTAATCGGCAAGGATTCTCTTGACCCGGTTCACACCGCCCAACGCCACCCGCACGTTCGTGTACCCGGCCAGCGGCACGGACGGGAGCCGGTGCACGAACGCGCCGTGCACCACATCCAGGACCTCTGTGTCCTGTGTCGACGGGGCGATCACCATCACGTCATCGCCCCTCTCCTGCAGATGCTCAAGCACCCGAAGGATGGAGTGTGTCACCCCGTTCATCAGTGGCAGGAATGATTCAGCAACAATTGCGATCCTCACACCTCCACGGTGCGGGCGGTGCGTTGCGCCGAGGGGGAGCGGGCATGACGGGCAAGGGAAGGTTGGGTTAACAGCGGGGCTGCCTTGAGGCGCGACGGCGGCGGCACACGACGGCGGCGGCACACGACGGCGGCGGCACACGACGGCGGCGGCGCTCGCCGCCGGGGGCTCCCAGTGGTAGCCGTCCTGGTGGGCCTCCGATTACATGACCCGGTAAATTACAGGGCCCGGATGCTGCCCCTTGACACCCCCAGGCAGACAAGGGACAGCATCCGGACCGGCCTGATGATCAGCGGCCTGCCGCCGAACCCGCCCGGCCCATGGGGTCGGGCCAGTTGCCGATGCGGGACTGCATGGGGTCGGGCCAGTTGCCGATGCGGGACTGGGCGGGTGCGGAGCGGACAATCACGGTGGCGCTGGAAAGCTGGGTGTGGACGGACATGACTTTTCTCCTGACTGAGTTTTCTATTCCGTACGCCGATGGCGTCGGTGGTGGCCATGTTCTGCCTGAAAAAGCGCAGAGGTGACCTGCTCAGTCGGGGGAAGACCCCGGATCAAATGACGGGCTCGCGGCCAGGATGAGGGCGGCGTCCGGCACGAGGCAGCGGCCGGCATCGTGCAGCAAGTCCCAGAACCCGTCGACGTCGCCCGACGCCTCGGCGCCGGCGCTGCCCGTGCCTGACGCCGAGCCGGACTGGTTCTGGACGCCCGCGAATCGGAACCCCCCTTCGCGGGCAGGTTCGTCAGCCGGCGTGGGCCCGGCGGAAACCACATAGCCGATGGTTGCTGCCAGCGCTCGCACAGCGTGCGTATTCGCCAGGAACTGCAGCGAAGAAAGCGCGCTCCTGACCAGCTGCGGCGCACCTCCTGCGGGCAGGACTCGGGCAACGCTGGAGGCTGCCTCAACGCCGCTGGTGGCTGCCGCCCGTTGTGAGGGAAACTCCGACGGCGGGACTCGGGTTCCGCTTAAGAGACCGGGCGCGGCCGTGTCCGGATTCTGCCCTGGAACCTGGGGCGGGATCTTTGGCCGTGGAAGTGTGGACACGGGCTCCGTCGGAAGGGGCGCCGTCGGCACATGGAGGTCCGGCAGGGTGGAAGCGAGGGAATCCACCACCGACCCGAGCTCGTCCACTGTGCCGGTCACCGAATCTGTGACCGTATCAACGAGCGGCGCGGCCGGAAGGAGCGGAGCGGCGGTGTCCATCACGTCGCTGACGACTTGAGTCGTCCCGCTGAGCACAGGATCCACAACGTCCACGACGATCGCAGCAGTGCGGACGGCCGGAGTTGGGACGTCATGGACAGCCTGAACGGGAGGTTCGTCGGGTTCCTGAACGGCTTGCGGCTCGGCGTACGGGACGATGTCCTGGACGAGCGACGCGGCCGCCTGCCCAATCCCGCCCAGCGGGTTCGGAGCATCAGAGGCGGCATTCGCCGGGCCGGCGGCCAACGCCAGCCAGGAACCGGTCAGAACGACGGCGAGCAGGAGCGGGCGCACGGAAGACCGGCAACGATCACGGAAAGTACGCACCATCCAGATCACCCCCCAGAGGCAATGGAAAATCAGGATACGCCCGGAGCTGTCTCACCGTCCAGACCTCCACGCTTGCGGACCGGAAGACGGCGGACCGGGAGCGTGCCACCGACCGGTGAGCGGGGTTCTCTGCAGCCGGATCGGGACGCCGTAAAATTGATAGCAGAGGTGTTCCAGTGATGTCCGGGCCAATCGTCGTCGTCCTGATTTTCCTTGCCGTCGTTGCCCTGCTGGGGGTGATCGGAACGGTGGTGGTGGTCCTGCGCGACGGCCGGGGGATCCTGCCGCGGGAGGAGTCCGAACGGCCCTGGATGGCGGGCAACCTGCCCAGCGTTCCGTACTCCCTCTGGAAGTTCTGATCCCGTCCGCGGATGCCGGCAGCCACGGTTGTCGGTCGCTCACGTCTGCTGGCCACAGGCGCCGAGCGGCGCCTGACGCGCGACTTACCGCCCGCCGTCGTGCCTCAACACCTCCGGCAGTTCATCCACATAGACCGTCTGCGGCGGATCAAAATAGATCACCAGCACTTCATCACCCACCGCATACACACTGGTCTTGTCGAACGGGTGTGCATGGAAAGCCATGATGCCGCCGAGGTAGGGCAGCATGACTTCGCCGATGGTGCCCGGGCCGATGCGCCCAGTCACCCGCCCGATCTTGCCGGTGAGGCTGCGGTCGACGTCCTTACGCATCAGGGGCTTTCGCCGGACGTTTGCCTTCCCTGCTGTTCCTCAGCGCCGAGGAGAGGGCCGGGAGGTAGTCGCCCACCTGGGCGAGGATGCCGCCGAGCATCTTGTTGACGCCTTCCCCGCCGTTGAGCACCGTCATCTGTCCCACGTGCGAGAACGGCTCCGCCGCAGCTGCGATGATGGCCGGCATGTTCTCGGCGAGCTGCTGCGAAATAACAGCGTCCTGGTTGGTCCCGAGGGCCTCGGCGCGTGCTTTGATGCCCTCCGCTTCCGCCAGCGCCTTCGCCTTGATGGCAGAGGCGGCCGCATCACCGCGCGCCCGGGTGGCTGCAGCTTCCGCCTCGCCGGTGACCTTGGTGGCCCCTGCCGCGGCCGCAGCAGCGGTGGCATTTGCCTGGGCCTGGAGTTCCGTCCGGCGGGCGTTCACCTGGGCTTCGAGTTCGGTGCGGCGGGCAAGCGCCTCGGCGGCGCTGATGTCGGCCGCCTTCTGGCCCTCGGCGTCCGTGCGCTTGGCGTAGGCCTTGGCGTCGGCGGGCTTGCGGATGGTGGTTTGGAGCTTCTGCTCTTCGCGGTCAGCCTCAAGCTTGGCCACCTCGGTTTCCTGGACCACCACCTGCTGCCGTGCGGTTGCATCCGCCAGCGGACCGGCCTGGGCGGCGTTGGCCTTGGCCCGTTCGGCGTTGGCCTGCGCCACGGACTGCCGGATGGCCGAGACACTCTGCGCATCGGCAATGAGTGCGGCGGCCTCCGCTTCCTTCTCCGCCGCCTCGCGGTTCCTGGTGGCCTCGGCAATCCGGGCTTCCATCTTCACTTGGGCGATGTGCGGCTTGGCGATGTTCTGGATATAGCCAGTGGGGTCCTGCAGGTCCTTGATCTGGAGCGAATCCACCACCAGGCCCAGCTTCTCCATTTCCACGCCGCTGGCGCTGCGGACCTGCGAACCGAGCTTGTCCCGCTCGCGGATGATTTCCTCCACAGTCATGCTGCCAATGATCGACCTCAGGTGTCCTTCAAAGACGTTATATACCTGGCTTTCCATTTTGGGTTGCTGGCCCAGAAAGCGCCTGGCCGCATTTGCAATGAAGGGCGGGGCGTCGCCGATTTTGTAAATAACAACACCCTCCACAATTACCTGTATGCCCTGCGAGGTAACACAGGAAACTTTGAGCTCAGTTTCGTTCAGGGTGAGTGACAGGGTCCGTACTGTCTGAAGCCCGGGAAATACCAGCGCACCCTTGCCGGTGACGATCTTGAAGTCCATTCCGGCCCGTGTTTCCAAGGTTCCGCGGGTCAAACCCGAGATGATCAGGGCCTCGTTGGGTTCGGCCACCTTCCACATCAGCTTTATAGCCACCCAGACAAAGCCGACGACGAGAACCGCCCCGATGATGGCGGCAATTAGCGGGAAGAATGCTGACAAGTCCGGCATGGCCAGGTCCTTTCGAGGGTGTGGATCAGGCATTGCGGTAAAGCCCCAATATTCCAGCTGTTCGTTCCTGGAAGGCCGGAATGCGGGTAATTCCGGACGGCCGGGCCAGCTGTTGTAGACAGTCTGATCGGCGCCCGCTGCGAAGTCCAGCAATTGGGCTCGACCGGGGGAAGAAGGCCCCTGTTGTGGTGCCTGCAGACGTG
This sequence comes from Arthrobacter sp. Leaf337, assembly GCF_001423745.1. Lineage (GTDB taxonomy): Bacteria > Actinomycetota > Actinomycetes > Actinomycetales > Micrococcaceae > Arthrobacter. Next base: position 260,376 of record NZ_LMPC01000026.1, on the reverse strand, counting down.
TAATGGTGGGACATGGGTCCGAGGACTGATCCGGAGAGGACACTTGCCATGCGTGGACTTTCCGGATGGACACTCCGGGTCGCGTGGGACACCTGGCGTGCTGAGCGCGGGGGCCCGGAGGCGATCAAACGCCTGCAGCAGGCCCGCCTTGCGGAACTCGTGGAGTTCGCCCGGTCCGCGTCGCCGTACTATCGCCGCCTTTACCGGGACCTCCCGGACACGGTCACCGGGCCGAACCAGCTTCCGCCGGTGGGCAAACGGGAGCTGATGGCGAACTTCGACGACTGGGTGACGGATCCGCACATCTCGTTGGCGAAGCTGAAGTCGGAACTGCTCTCCGACCTGTCACAGCTGGGCAGACTCTACGGCGGGCAGTACCTGGTGGTGACCACGTCCGGCACGTCAGGTGAGCCGGCTGTCCTGATCCATGACCGGTTCTCCTGGGTGATGGTGAACGTGGTGGTCCGGATCCGGGAACGCCGCACTCTAGTGAGGGCCTCGGAAGTGCGGCACTTTCTGCTCCGAGGGCTGCGGGCGGCGGCCCTCGTGGCGTCTGGCGGCCACTTCGCCGGCGTCGTGTTGACCGAAAACGCCCGACGTCGGGCCCCCGCCATTGCCCGGCGCCTCCGGGTCTTCTCGGTGCTGAGGCCGCTGCCCGAGCTGGTGGAGGAACTCAACACCTTTAGGCCGACCCTGCTGTTCGGCTATCCGAGCGCGGTGATCCAGCTGGCCGCGGAGCAGAAAGCCGGGCGCCTCGGGATCCGGCCCGTCCTGGCCATTTGTTCCGGCGAGAATCTGTCCGCAACCGGACAGGAATCCATCGAAGCGGCGTTCGGCTGCCGGGTCACCCAACGCTATCTTTCCTCGGAGGTCCCGGCACTGACCAGCCAGTGCCGGCACGGCGCTTTCCACATCAACACGGACTGGTACATCCTCGAACCCGTGGACGCGAACTACGTGCCGGTCCCGGCAGGCACCACCTCCCACACGGTGCTCGTCACCAACCTGGCCAACCGGGTGCAGCCGCTGATCCGCTACGACCTCGGTGACCGGGTAACGCTCGCCACGGAACCGTGCCCGTGCGGCAGCTCGTTTCCATCCGTTAGCATCGACGGCCGGACGGGAGACCTCGTCTCCTTTGCGGCACCGGACGGGACCGCCGTGACAGTCCTTCCGCTCGCACTCGGCACGGTGATCGAGGAGACGCCAGGCGTGCGCAGGTTCCAGGCCATCCGCACGGGACCGGGGAACCTGACAGTGCGGCTCGAGGCGTTGCCGGGTGCTGCCTTGGCCGGAGTCCGCTCGGCGGTGACGGAGCGGTTGGACGAGTACTTCGCTGCCGTTGGCGCCGGATCGGTGGCGATTGAGCATGCAGACGAGCCGCCCCGGCCCGACCGCAGCGGCAAGTTCCGGCAGGTTTGGTCCGCACGGTGAGGTGACGGCGGCTTAAGCGCGAACGGACAGTTGAGGCCCCGAACGGCGGGGCCTCAACTGTCCGTTCGCGCTGATTTAGTGGGTGGGTTCTGCCACCGGCTCGGCCGCCACCACGGGGTGGTCGCGGCCGAGGTTCCCGAGGGCGGAGGCACCCTGCGGCGAACCCAGCTCCTCGAAGAACTCCACGTTGGCACGGATGTAGTCGGCCCACTCATCGGGAACGTCGTCCGAGTAGTAGATCGCCTCCACCGGACACACCGGATCGCACGCACCGCAGTCCACGCATTCGGACGGGTGGATGTACAGCGAGCGTTCACCCTCGTAGATGCAGTCCACCGGGCATTCCTCGATGCAGGCCTTGTCCTTCACATCCACGCACGGCTGCGCGATCACATACGTCATGGTGCGCTACACACCGGTGTAAACGGTTTTGCCCCAGGTAAAGAAGTCCAGCGCGGACTTCCCCTGCTCGCGGAACGTGTTGGTGGAGGAGTCCTTCACGCCGCCGAACGGCACGTTCAGGTCCAGTCCCGCCGTCGGCCGGTTGACCTTGACCACGCCGGCCTGTGCCCGGGCGGAGAAGTCCGTGGCGAGCTTCAGCGAATCAGTACAGATGCCGGCGGTGAGGCCGTAGCGGGAGTCGTTGATGGCGGCCAGCCCGGCCTCGTAATCGGCAACTTCCAGGACCGCGACGACGGGGCCGAAGATCTCCTCGGTGACGGCGGCGTCGTCGAACGGCAGGTCCGTGAGCACGGCGGCGGGGAAGTACAGCGGACGGTCCGCGTCGCCGTCGTGCGTTTCGTCCAGGATCCCGGAGCCGGTCAGCAGCGTGGCTCCGCGTTCGACGGCGGAACGCACCGCCGCGGTGTTCTGCGCGAACTGCTGGCCGCTCACCACAGCCCCCATCGGAGCGTCCATGCCGTCGCCGGCGGTGTACTGCGCGGCTTCCTCGGTCAGGGCGTCAAGGAACGCGGTGCGGATGCCCGGGGTGACGTAGACGCGGGAGGTTGCGGTGCAGGCCTGGCCGGTGAGCCCGAACGCGCCGCCGGCAACCACCTTGGCGGCCTTGCGGGCGTCGGCGTCGTCGAGGACCAGGACGCCGTTCTTGCCGCCCATTTCCAGCTGCACGCGGGCGCGGCGGGCGTTCAGGATTTCCTGCAGTCCCAGCCCCACATTGGTGGAGCCGGTGAAGGAGAGCCCGGCGATGCGCGGGTCGCGGGCCAGGGCGTCGCCCACCACGCGGCCCTTGCCGTGCACCACGTTGAACACGCCGGCGGGCAGCCCGGCATCCTGCAGGGCGCGGGCGAGGTGCGTGGCGGAGAGCGGGGTGAGTTCGGCCGGCTTGATAACGACGGCGTTGCCGCTGATCAGCGCCGGTGCGGACTTCCAGGCCGGGATGGCGATGGGGAAGTTCCACGGCGTGATCAGCCCGACGACGCCGAGCGGCTCGCGACGGGTGGTGATGGTGGTGTCCGGCAGGCCGCTGGGCAGCACTTCGCCGGTGGCGGCCCAGCCGAGCGAGCCGAAGAAGCGCAGCACGTCCGAGGCACGCTTGACCTCGCCCTTTGCCTCGGCGAGGGTCTTGCCTTCCTCGCGGACCAGATCCTCGGCGATGGCGGTCTGGCGTTCGATCAGCAGGTTTCCGGCTGTGATGAGGATGGCGCCCCGGGACGGTGCGGGCAGTGCCGCCCATCCCGGCTGCGCTGCCGCGGCGGCCGTGATGGCGGCGTCCACGTCCGCGGCGGTGCCGCTGGGGGAGAGGGCTGCGAGTTCGCCCGGGCGGGCCGGGTTCATCCGCTCTGTGTCGGCCTCGCCGAGCCATTCGCCGTTGATGAGGTGCCGGGCGGTGATGAGTTCGCGGTCGGTGGAGGTGGTGACGTCGGTGGCTGTGGAAGTCATGGGGTTCCTTTGGGAATCGTGGGGAGGTCTGCGGAGCTACAGGCTGCGGATCAGGCCGCCGTCGCAGCGGAGTGCGACGCCGGTGATGTACGACGCCGGGGCGCTGCAGAGGAACGCGGCGGCGGCGCCGAACTCTTCCGGCTCGCCGTAGCGGCGGGCGGGGATGGTCTTGCGGGATTCGAGCTGGATGTCCTCCACCGTGGTGCCGCGGCGCTTGGCGGCGGCCTGGTCGAGCTCAGCCACCCGGTCCGTGGCGATGCGGCCGGGAAGGAGCATATTGACTGTGACCGAGTCCAGGGCCACCTCGGCGGCGAGGGTCTTGAGGTAGCCGGCCAGTGCGGCCCGGCCGGTGTTGGACACGGCCAGGTTGGGCAGCGGCGCCACCACTCCGCTGGACCCGACGGCCAGGATGCGGCCCCAGCGCCGTTCCCGCATGCCGGGAAGCACCTGCGAGATCAGGGCGTGGTGCGGCTTGACCAGCAGCTCGAACGCGGCGGCGATGTCCTCGGAGCTGAGCGTCGCCGCGGCACCGGGCTTGGGGCCCGGACCGTTGAGCACCAGGATGTCGATGGGGCCGAGGTCCGCCACTGTCTGGTCGACGGCGGACTCGATGCCTTCCGGCGTGGTGAGGTCCGCCTCGATGGCGATGGCTCCTGTGCCGTACGCCGTATGGAGGTCGGCGGCGATCTCCTTGGCGCGATCGCGGCGGCGGCCAATGACCGCCACGCGGACGCCCTCGGCGGACAATGCGCGGGCCACGGCGAGGCCCAGGCCGCCGGTGGAGGCGGCCACCAGGGCGGTTTTTCCGGCGATTCCGAGGTCCATCAGTAACTCCCTACAGTGGTGTGGCGGTTGGCTGCAGCTGACTCAAGCGCGGCGGCGGCTTCCCGCAGGTGCGTGAGCATGCTGTAGCGCAGCCTCTCGGGGAACTCCGCGGCAGGAGCCCGGACGCCCGAATCCTTGATGAGTCCGCGCTTCCGCAGGCACTCCTTCCGGACGGCCAGTGCGATTTTGGCCTGCTGCTCGAAGTTGACCAGAGGCAGGTACGGCAGCAGCTGGTCGCGGGCGGCCTCGTAGCCGTCGCGCTGCCAGGCGCGGACACAGGCAATCAATGCTTCGGGATAGGAGAACCCGGTCATGGCGCCCGCTGCGCCGGCCATGAGCTCGTCCAGCAGGCCCTGCCCGCCCAGCCCGCCGAAAACGGAAACCTCGACGGCGGCCGTCAGCTCCGCGATGGCCACGCTGGTGGGCGGCGCTTCGGCCTTCACCGCGACCACGAAACTGCACCACTTCACCGCGGAAATAAGGGCCGAGGTGCTGATACTGACGCCGCTGGCCAGCGGATAGTCCTGCAGGACCACCTTCGCGCCGGTGGCCCGGTGGATGGCGTCCAGGTGTGCGATCACCACTTCGGGCCGGGCGGAGTTGGCCTGCACCATGACGGCCGCAAGGCGCTCGCCGGCCACGGCCTGGGCTGCCTTGATTTCGTCGATGGCGGGCCGGGTGGCCAGCGCGGTGATGCCCACCACCAGCGGGAGGTCCGTGCATTCGATGGCGATGTCGAGCACCTGGCGGCGCTCCTCCGCGGTGAGGGCCGCGGCCTCGCCGAACACACCCAGGACCGTCAGCCCCGTGGCGCCGATGGCTTCGTAGTGCTCCACCAGTTCGGACAGGCTGTCCAGGTCCACGTCCAGGGTGCTGCCCTGGAACGGCGTTGCCACTACGCCCCAGACGCCGGGAGCCAGGGACTCGCGTTCCTGTGGTTCGCGGGGATCGTTCCCGGCTGCATCATTCTGTGGTTCGTTCATGGAATCCTCCTCGAAAATTGTTGGGGGTCAGCGGCCGGGCCAGACCGGCGGCCGCTTTTCCTGGAAGGCGCGGACGCCTTCGGCCGAGTCCTCGCTGTCGAGCGCCGCCATCAGGGCCGGCAGGCGGAGCCCGCGGGCCTCCTTGGCAGTGAGGTGCTGCGTCTGCGTGACCATCTGCTTCACGGCCCGGACGGAGGTGGGGGCGCAGGCAAGGATCTGGTCCACCCAGCGCTGCACCGCGGCGTCGAGCTCTTCTGCCGGGACCACCTCGTTGACCAGTCCCATGGACTGCATTTCCGCGGCGTCAGCTTTCCGGCCGGTCAGCAGCATGCCCATCGCCTGGGTGTAGGGGATGCGACGCACCAGCTGGTGGATGCCGCCGTCGAGCGCCAAACGCCCCACCCGGGGTTCCGTCAGCCCGAACCTGGCGTTCTCTGCCGCCACCACGATGTCCGCGCCGAGCACGATCTCCATGCCGCCGCCCAGTGCGTAGCCGTTCACCCGGGCGATCACGGGCACATCCAGCGATGTTCGAAGGCTAAGCCCGCCAAAACCGTTTGGGTCCAGGCCGGCCCAGTACTCCAGGCCGGTCTTGTCCACGGCCGAGGCGGACATGTCCGCCCCGACGCAGAAGGCACGCGTGCCCGCACCCGTGATGACCACGGCGCGGACGTCGGTGTCCTGCTCCAGCTGCGCCCAGATCTCGTTGAGCCGGGCCTGCGCAGTGCCGTCAACGGCGTTTAGCACGTGCTGCCGGTCGATCACCACCGTGGCCACATGGTTCTCGATGGTCAGGGTGACCTGGTCCACTGGTGAGGGGGCAGCGGAAGCGGCGCCCGCCGTCGTGCTTTCCACAGAAGTTGCCGTCACCGCAGGACCCCGAGTTCCTGAAGACGCTTGATGGTGGCCTCGTCGAAGCCGTTCTCCAGCAGGACCTCCACGTTGTGCTCGCCCAGCCGGGGCGCCACGCGGCGGACGGTAGGAGGGGTGGCGGAGAGCCGGATGGGCGCGTTGAGCATGCGCACCGTTCCAACTCCGGGGTGTTCGGCCTCGACGATCATGCCGTTGGCTTCGGTCTGCGCATCGGCGAGGGCCTGTTCCAGGGTGTGGACGGGGGCGTTGAGCAGCCCCTGGTCCTCCAGCTTGCCGGTCCAGTACTCGGTGGTGTTCGTGGCGATGCGCTCGCGGAAGATGGCCTGCAGCGCCGGCTTGTGCGCGAACTGCTGCTCCAGGTTTGCGAACTCGGGCCGCTGCGTCAGGTCCTCGTCCAGCCCGAGGGCTTCGGAGATGCGGGCCAGCGGGTCCGGGGTGAAACCGCCCACCATGCACACGGCACCGTCGGTGGTTTCGAACACGCCGCTGAGGGGCATGGCGCCCCAGTTGACCTCGTAGCCGCGGTTGAGCTGCATGCACGCCTCCTGCATCTGCAGGTGCAGCATGGAGTCGTACATGGTCACCTCCACTTTCTGGCCGACGCCGGAGGTTTCACGGGTGCGCAGCGCCAGCAGGATGCCCTGCATGAGGTGCATGCCGGTGATGTAGTCGCACAGCGTGGTGGGGTAGATGGACGGTTTCTGGTCGTCCGATTCCCGCCGCCACATCACACCGGAGTAAGCCTGCGCGATCGCGTCCTGGCCGCCCTTGTGCGAGTACGGTCCCACGGGGCCGAAGCCTGTGCCGGAGGCCCAGATAATGCCCGGATTCTCGGCCTTGAGTTCCTCGTAGCCGAATCCCATCCGTTCCATGACACCGGAGCGGAAGTTGCTGACCACCACGTCCGCGTCCGCCATGATGGCGTGCAGTACGTTCCGGCCTTCCTCGGTGCGCGTGTCGATCGAGACGCTGCGCTTGTTCCGGTTGATGGACAGGAAGATCGGGTTGTCCTGGCCGTCCTTGTCCGGGAACGAGTTGCGCGAGATGTCCCCGGCGCCGGGGCGTTCCACCTTGATGATGTCCGCGCCGTAGTCGCCCAGCATCTGCGTGCAGGACGGCCCCATGAACACCTGGGTGAAGTCCACGATCTTGATGCCGTCCAGCGGCAGCGGGGTAGTGGTGGGTTCAGCAGCGGCGGCCGGTGCCGCCGTCGTGCGTTCCAGCTCTGTCGTTTCCAAAGTCACCGTGCTCATGCCGGCACCGCCGCTTCGGCGTCAACGGTGGCGTTCGACGACGGGACGTCGCCCGGGTCGGCGCCGTGCCGGCGCATGCCCTGCTGGATGTCCAGCGCGGACACGTCGCGGACCAGGAGGCCGTTCTCCACAGCGAGGGCTGCGGCGACGCCGACGGCCTGGCCCATGGCCATGCAGGGCGGGATTTCGCGGGACATCTTCTGCGCCTCGGGGGTGGCGGAGTAGTGCCGGCCGGCGACGAGGAGCTGATCCACTTCCTTGGGCAGCAGCGAGCGGTAAGGGTAGTAGTAGTCGCGGCCGCGGGCCACGGTGTCGGCGAAGTGGCGGCGCTGCGTGACGTCGTCCTTGGTCATGACGTACTCGCCCTGCAGCAGCCGGGTCTGACGGACGCCCATCTGCGAGGCGACGTCCAGCATGTAGCAGTTTTCGAAGCCGGGCAGGTTGGCGCGGACGTAGTCCACGGCCTCGGAGATCCGGTCGCGGGCGGCGAACTCTGCGGCGGTCATGTCCGCCGGGTCCGTGCCGTCGAAGCCGGTCATGTGCGGGGCGTTGCACCAGACCACGCCGTCGATGGGGGTCTTGAGCCACCACAGTTCCCAGGCGCCGCCGAGGAGGCGCTTGATCTTGCGGTTGATGGCGCGGGCTTCCTTCGGGTTGGCCTGCTCGAAGGCTTCGGCGGCGTTCGTGTTCACGTTGCCCAGGCGGAAGACGAGCGTGGTGAGGTAGTTGTCCTTGGCGTAGCTGGCGCCGGCCCGGGAGGCGACGTCGATGTCGCCGGTGGTGTCGATGACGACGTCCGCCATGAAGGCCTGCGGGCCCAGTTTTGTTTCGCAGATGACGCCCTTGATCACGCCGTTGTCCACGATGGGGCGGGAGAACCAGGAGTGCAGGCGGAGGTCCACGCCGGCCTCGCGGACCAGGTCGTTGGAGACGCGCTTCCAGCCGTCCGGGTCGAATGCCGCGGCGTAGCAGATGGGCTTGGGGCTGGTGTGGGAGTGGAAATCGAAGGTGCCGTAGCGGCCCCACTTGTTCCAGAGTTCCTCGGAGGTCTTGCGGTCATCGGCCGGCGGGACGACGGCTAGGCCCAGCTTCTGCAGCCGTTCCACGTATTCGGAGACGATGCCCGTGACCGTGATTTCCTGGCCGTTGATCATGTCGTCCAGCACCAGCACCATGCCGCCGGAAGCGAGGCCGCCGAGGGATGAGTAGCGTTCCAGCAGGGTGACCTTGGCGCCGGAGCGGGCTGCGGTGACGGCCGCGGCCACGCCTGCGGGGCCGCCGCCGACCACGAGGACGTTGGAACGGGAGATGACCGGGGCGGTGAGGTCCGCCGTCGTGGTGCTGAGTTCCAGGGAGTTGAACGTTGCGGGGGAGGTCATGGGGAGTCCTTACTTTCCGACGAAGATGCCGTTGGAGCGGCGGGCGGCGAGGTAGAAAACGATGCTGAGGATGGAGAGAACGGCCACGTAGACCGGGAAGATCCAGCTGAGGTTCAGGGACTGGAACCAGACCAGCAGGTAGGAGGCGGTGCCGCCGAAGAGTGCGACGCCGATTCCATACCCCAGGGCTACGCCCGTGCCGCGGATGTTTTTGGGCATCAGGGAGGAGCTGACCACGTTGTAGAGGGTCATGTTCAGCACCAGGACGATGGAGCCGCCCAACAGGACTGCCGCGAAGCCGCCGATGCCCGGCTGGACGTAGAAGAGCATGAGGAACACCGACGGGATCGCCAGGATGCGGGTGATCAGGAACCAGCGGGACATCGACTTGCCGTCGGTCAGCTTGCCGATGATCCAGCTGCCTGCCACCAGGATGACGCCCAGGACCGTGGTGAGGGCGAAGACGGCGGTGGGGTCTTCCTTGAACCCGCTGCGGGCGGCGCTGGGAAGGCCAACGTTCCAGGCGTAGTTGTAGGCCTGTGCTGCGCCGACCACAAAGATGATGGCCAGCACGGAGAGCCAGTGCTTGCGGACTCCGGACCAGACGGCGCGGGGAGTGTTGCTGGCCATTTCCTCGGCCTTGAGGGTTTCCGGGAGCGAACGGCGGAGGTAGAGGACCACGAAACCGAAGAGGGCGCCGACGATGAACGGCACGCGCCAGCCCCACTCGGCCATGACGGCACCGCCCAGGACCAGGCTGCACAGGAAGCTGATCAGTGAGGCCAGCAGAATGCCGATATTCACGTAGAAGCTCATCAGGCCGGCGACATAACCTTCGCGGCCTTCGGGCGCCAGTTCCAGGGCATGGGACGTGGAAAGCGGGGCTTCGATGCCCGTGGAAATGCCCTGCAGCACGCGGCAGACCAGCAGGATGATGCCGGCCCACGCGCCGATCTGCTGGTAGCTCGGGGTGACGGCGATGATCAGCGTGGTGCCTGCCATGAGCATGATGGACAGCAGCATGACCCGGCGGCGGCCCACGCGGTCGGCCAGGGTGCCGAGCAGGATCCCGCCCAGCGGACGGAAGGCGAACCCGACGGCGAACACGGCCAGCGCGTTCAAGGTGGCGGAGAGCGGATCGGTATTGGGGAAGAAATTGGGCCCGATGAAGGCAGAGAGGAGGCCGAAGACCATCCAGTCGTACCACTCGAGGGCGTTGCCGAGGCCGAGGCCCAGCAGGCCCTTGCGGACCTCGGGGGTGAATTTTTCGTGCTTGGTGCGGGACGAGGGGGAGGGGGACGTGACGGCGTTGTCCGTCTCTTGGGGGTCTGCCGTTTGTGTTTCGAGCATGGAAGTGTCCTTACGCTTACGCCGCAATGGGCGTGGGAGGGTATGACGCAGGAACGCCTGTTGGAAAAGGCGCTTCGTGCGAACGATGCAAGGAGTGTCTGCGGCCACGGTTCGTGTCCGGACAGTTAGGGTAAAACGCAGGTGCCGGTTGGGGACGGCAGTGCTACCACGCGTGTGGTGCGTTGACCCAGATGGCTACGCATACCTCTTCGTAGCTGTTCTTGTACCAGTGCGGGATCTCTGAGGAGTACGTGATGGAGTCGCCCTCCTCAAGGCTGTAGCAGACGCCGTCCAGGAAGACGTCCTTGCGGCCCGAGATGATGTAGCAGAACTCCTCACCGCTGTGGGTGAAGGGTGTGCCGCTGGTGTCATGCCCCGGGGGCGTGCTGATCCACTGCGCTTCGATGTTTCCGTCGCGGTTGGGGGTCAGCAGTTCGTGAATTGCTTCGCCCACCGACTCGCGGGTCACGTTTTTCAGGTTGCGTCGGTCCGACTTTCGAACGACGGGGGACTTGGATTCATCCTGGCCAATGAAGAACCTCCCTACGGGGACGTCCAATCCGTGGGCCAGCTGTGCCAGCGTGGTGAAGGAAGGGTTGGCCAAGCCGCGTTCGATCTGGCTGACGATTGCCTGGCTGAGGCCGGTGATGTCCGAGAGCTGGGCCAGGGTCATGCCCTTGGCCTTCCGCATGGTGCGCACCTTGTTTCCGACGGTCGCCAGAAGTTCGCTGGTGGCCGGTGGGGCGGGTGTCTCGGTGGTCATTGCCGCATCCTTCGTTGGTGAGCTAACTCACACAACTATAGTGAAGATTTTTAGCGAGTCAATGATTCTTCTTGATTAAAGTGAAAATCTTTACAGGAGTGCAGATTCTGGGCCTCCACTGCCCGCGATCCCGCCCCGGCCGCCGTGCCCTTTAAAGCAAAAAGCTGGTGCAGCCGCCTGCGCCTACGCAGGGCAACTGCACCAACCGGTGGTTAAAACATTCAGATTGCTATGAAGCGTTCCTCATTAGCGGCTCCTTATGTCCCGGCTACGCGATCCGGGCTACCTGCGGTCCTCGGCCAGATGCCTTGAGAGGATCCAGCCGGCGCCAATCATCACCACACCCAGCACCATGAGGGTCCAGCTATCCAGCGTGTTCAGCGACAGGAAATTGGCCGCCGATCCCACTCCGACACTGAGCCCGAAGATGCTGAGGACGATGTACAGCGCGCCAAAGCCCATAAGGAAGTTCCGGGCGCCCATTCCATTGCGGGACATTGCCCAGCCTGTTGCACCGATGACCAGCTGCACAATGTTCAGCAGCATGGATACCTGGAACAGGTTGAGGAACATGGCGTGCGAATCAGGCCCCAAGAACCTTAGTTCGCTGTACTGCTGGGTAATGCCCGGGATAAACGCCAGGACACCCGCCAACATCAGGACAATACCTACACCCATGCCAACGTTCTGGACGTCGGTACGCCCGAAGTGAACGCCATGTGCATGTGGCGATGCGGTAGTCATTTTTCTGCCTCCAACCACTGATTGCGGACAATCCAATTTTACGGCTCAGTAACGAAAAAAGCGCTGGGGGATGGGGAGTTCTGCCCAGCGACAGGACGGTCCCGTTCTGCTGAACTGGCAGGACCATGAGCCTTGTAACACCGATCCTCCGAACCCTGCTGGCCGTCGTCGTGCTTATCTCCGCCGCCGGCTGCAGCGTGGCCGTGCCGGCCGGGACAGCGCCTGCTATCGGGATACTGAGGATGGGCGAACCGGGGCACCTCAACCCCGGCCCCCTCAACCCCGGCCCCCTCAACAGGGCCGAGCAGCTCCTGCCCAAGGTGAACGCGCAGCCGTGGGCGGCGCCGCTGCCCGTGGTGGTGCAGTCGGCCGGCAAGGACATGCAGTGTTCCATCAGCGCCGACGCTGCTGCCTGCCACCTGCTCACGGAAGTCCCGCCCCGGCCCGGTGACATCAAGGGCCAGTGCACGGGGGTCAGCGAGTACTTTGGCGGATATGCGGTGGTAACGCTCGACGGCGGCGCCCAGTACGGGCTGTGCGGCAACGGAACGTCGCCCATGGAGGCGGAGGAAGTGGCCGGACCGGCGTTCCCGGGGCCGTGGATCCAGGACGGCCAGACCGTGCGGCTGGGCAACATCGTGTGCGAACGGGCGCCGGGCGCCATGACCTGCGCGCATCTTCGGACGGGCCACGGCTTCATGATCAGCACGGACAACTACGAGCTCTGGTAACTCCGGGCTTTGAGCCTGTCGCACACGGGCCCGGGGCGCCTCCCGTGACACCATGGAACACGATGAAACTGCGCGCTGATCAGACCGGAGACCGTGGCATTCCCATGCCCTTGTGGCTGCAGGGGGCGCTCGAGTCGGCGCAGGCGGCGGTCATTTCCGCGCTGGTGGTGCTGGCGCCCATCGTCGCCGTGTGGGCAACGGCCGGATTCCAGAACAACAACTTCGACGCCCTGGCCCGGCTTGGCGGCCAGGCCTGGCTGCTGATCCACGGCGTGCCGCTGCATCTGACGACCGTGGCGGGGGAAGCCGCGGCGCAGCCGGAATCGGGCACGCTGTCGCTGATCCCGCTGGGCCTCACGCTCATCCCGTTCCTGCTGGCGTGGCGGGCGGGCCGGCGCCTGGCCCGGGCCTCGTACACGGACCAGCTGTGGCAGGCCCTGCTGGGTTCCTGGCTGGTGTATGCCGGCTTCGGGATGGCGACTGGCTTCGTGTGCCGCACCGACGACGTCGCCATTTTCCTCTGGTTCGCCGGGCTGATGCCGCTGGTCCCGTTCGGCCTGGGCATGGTGGTGGGTGCCCGGCGCGAAGCGGGGTCCTGGAGCCGGCTCATCGGCGTCGACGCTGTCGACTGGATCGCCCGCACCAGCCAGCATTCCCGCTGGGCCGGTTCCTACCTCGGCTCCGCGGTCAAAGCCGGCTTCGTGGCCCTGATGGCCGCGTTCACCATGTCCGCCGCGCTGCTTGCGGTGGACCTCTTTATCCACTGGGACCTGGTGATCGCCGTGTATGAAGGGCTCGACGCCGGCGCAATGGGCGGTGCCGCGCTCACCATCGCGCAGCTCGGCTTCCTCCCCAACCTGGCCGTCTTTGCGCTCGCCTGGACCTCCGGGTCCGGCTTCGCCCTGGGCGTCGGCTCGCAGGCCGGCCCGCTGGGAACCGCGGTTGGCCCGCTGCCGTCCATTCCGGTGTTCGCCGCGCTGCCCTCCGGATCACTGGATTACGGCTTCGTGGCCCTGGTGGTGCCGGTCCTGGCCGGTGCACTGGCAGGCTGGTGGTTCCTGCGCGAAGGCGAAAACCACTTCGACGAATGGCTGTCCATCAAGGTCCGTTCCCGCTGGTTCACGGCATCGGCGTCAACCGTCGTTCTTGGAGCAATCATCGGCGTCGCGGCGGGCCTGATGGCGGGAGGGCTGGCCTGGATGGCCCGCGGGTCGGCCGGGATCGGCCGCCTCACGGACATCGGCCCGGACCCGCTGGGCACCGCGCTGTGGGTGGCCACCGAGGTGGCCATCGGCGTCGTGATCGGCTACGCGGCGGGACCGTGGCTGGAACGCCAGCAGAAACTGCGTGAAGCGGACCTGGAAGTGTCCAAGCCGTAGGAGGTGCCGCCGTCGGGCGTTACTTTCCTTAGGATCAGCGGAGCTGGGCGGGAAGGGACTTCTGCAGCTGCGTCTGGCACTGGGTAAGTGCCTGCTGGGTCAGTGCGCTGCGGGAGCACTGCTGGAAGTCGCGGACCTGGTTGAAGAACACCGCGGAGACCAGGATCAGCAGCACCATCACCGCCGACACCACCAGCCCCGAGATGGTCCCGAAAAGGACCAGCTTGGATTCCTTGAGCTTGATGGCCCGGACCAGCACCATAACGCCGAGCACGATGCTCGCGGCCGTCAGGATGGCGGTCAGCCACACGTAGGTGACGTCCAGCTGATAGACGAAGAAGGCGCCCAGGACGGCCACGATAAATGCACGGAACAGGTTGTGCGTCTTCAGCAGCGACGTCTTCGCGGCCTCGGTGAGGGGTTGCCGGGCCTGCTGGGGACCTGCGGGGTCCTTCGGGGGGTTCATGTTTTCCAGCCTACGCGAGCGGCCCCATAAGCTAGAGCCATGCGCATCGTTGTCCTCGTGTCCGGTACCGGCTCCAACCTCCAGGCCGTCATTGACGCCGTCAAGGCGGGCGAGCTGGACGTGGAGATAGCCGCCGTCGGCGCTGACCGGCCCGGGACCTACGGCGTGGAGCGTTCGGCGGCCGCCGGAATCCCGACCTTCGTAGTGGACTTCAAGTCCTACGCCGACCGTGCGGACTGGAACTCGGCGCTGACCGAAGCAGTGGCCGCATATGCGCCCGACGTCGTGGTGTCGTCTGGGTTCATGCGGATCGTCAGCCCCGAGTTCATCGACGCGTTCGGCGGGAAATACCTCAACACGCACCCGGCCCTGCTGCCTGCTTTCCCCGGAGCCCACGGTGTCCGGGACGCCATGGCCTACGGCGTCAAAGTCACGGGCTGCACGGTTCACTGGGCCGACGCCGGCGTGGACACAGGCCCCATCATCGCCCAGGAAGCCGTGGCCATCCGCGACGACGACACCGAGGACACCCTGCACGAACGCATCAAGGTGGTGGAGCGCAGGCTCCTGGTCTCGACCCTGGCGCAGCTCGCCGCGGCCTAATTCTTGTCGTGTGCGCACCCAACTGACTGGCACTTAACGTCGTGAAACGCGGTTTTCACGACGTTATCTGCGAGTCAGTTGGGTGATCGTGCGCAGTTCTGTGGATAACTCCTGAGTGCGGGCCCGGCGTTTGAAATCATGAGGAATGCGAGATCCGAACCCACTGCCCGCCCCGCTGGGTGATGCACCCTTCACTGTCTACGAAGCTGTCGACGCCGGCGTGACTCCCGGGCGTCTTAGGTTCCGTGAACTGCGCGTCCCAAGCCGCGGCGTCCGCATCCCAAGTACCGGGGAGCCTCTCGACCGGCTCAAGCTCGTCAGGCCGTACATGGTGGTGACCCCGTTCTCGGCGGCCTCGCACACCACGGCTTTTGTATTGTGGGGGCTTCCGGGGTACCTCCCAAATCGGGACGATGAGCGGATACATATCTCGCGTCCTGACACGATGGCTATTCCGCGTCGCCGAGGCGTGGTGGGGCATGTCGGGCAGTTCTTTTCCGACGAGGTCGTCAACCTCGGAGGCTTGTTGATTACCACCCCTGCACGGACCTGGCTGGATTGCTCACGGAAGATGAGCATCAATGAACTGACCGTTGTGGCAGATCACCTGCTGAGGATTCCCCGGCCCGAATTCGACGCCCGAACGGAGCCGCACGCCACGCTGGAGGAACTCGCGGACATGCTGGACCGGCACAAGGGAACTCCCGGCATCCGCAAAGCCCGGCTCGCTTTGGAACAGGCGCGCGTGGGAGCGGATTCGGCGCCGGAAACCCGCCTGCGGCTGGCTTTGGAGAACGCGGGCCTGCCGGAGCCCGAACTGAACGTTCCCGCGGAGCTGCGTCCCGGCGTCGTGCGTCAACCGGACCTCGCCTATCCGGAACACAAAGTGGCGGTGGAGTATGACGGCGACGGGCATTCCGAGGCGGCGCAGGTTATCCGGGACATCGCCCGTGAAGAGGATTTCAGCCGTGGCGGGTGGACACTTGTCCGGATATCCAAGCGGCATATGGTCAACGATGCCCGGCCGGCGGTGGCAAAGGTCCGCACGGCACTCGTGAGCCGCGGCTGGGTGCCCAAGTGACTGGCAGTTAACGTCGTGAAAAGCGCGTTTCGCGACGTTAACTGCCAGTCAGTTGGGGGAGCGGGGGCTTGCTTGGCGAATGAGCCGCTTACGTCAGCGTGCGCTGCTTGGTCTCGGGGGAGAAGAACGCCATCCACAGCACCGACAGCAGGACCAGGCCGCCGGCCAGCGCGAACGACGTCGCCAGGCCCAGCTGTGGCCACAGGATAGAGGCGAAAATCAGCGGGCCGAAGCCTGCCCCCAGCCGGGAGAACGTGGACGCCCAGCCGAAACCCGTGCCGCGCAGGTCCGTCGGGTACAGCTCGGAGACGTACGTGTACAGCACTGGGATGGCCACCTGCACGATGAAGCCGAACACCAGCAGCCAGAACACAGCGGCCGACGGGATGTCCACCACGAATGCCACGATCACCAGCGTCAGCGCCGACAGCGGCCCGGTAATTGCCAGGATCCACTTGCGGCCCACCCGCTCAACCAGCACTGCGGCCACCACCACACCCAGGAGCCCGACGGCGGCCATGGACGCCGTCGTGAGGAACGCCTTGTAGTCCTGGAAACCGGCGCCGATGAGGATCCGCGGCATCCACGTCAGGGACAGGTAGTAGACCAGCAGGATGCTGAAGAACAGGGACCAGGCGGCCGCGGTGATCTTCCAGTTGAAACGCCAGACGCGGACCAGCTGGAGCCAGGCGCTCCCGGCGGAGAGCCGCGGGGCATCCTGTGCTTCAGGCAGGCTGTAGGCGCGGGGCTCGGCGCCGGTGGCCTTGACCAGGTCGTCGATGACCTTGGCGGCCTCGTCGCGGCGGCCCTTGCGGATGAGGAACAGCGGAGACTCGGGCACGCTGCGCCGCACCCAGAACACCAGCAGGGCCGGCAGCACCATCACCAGCATGGTCAGCCTCCAGTCCGCGAACGCGGCCACGAGCCAGGCCGAGACGAAGCCGCACAGCGCGGCGCCCACCGGCCACCAGCCGTCCATCGCCGTGAGCACTCTGCCGCGCTGCTTCCGCGGCGTGAATTCACCGACCAGGGCGTAGTCCACGGGAATGCACCCGCCCAAGCCGAAACCGGCCATGAAACGGAACACGCAGAACCAGATGAAATCGGGGGAGAAGGCACCCAGCACCGTGAAGAGGGAGAAAATCAGCAAGGTGGCGGTGAAGGCCTTCTTGCGTCCGATAGTGTCCGCGATGGTGCCCCAGGCGAACGCGCCCAGCGCCATGCCGACCAGGTTCGCCGTTCCGATCCACGCGGCGTCGCCGGGGGACAGCGCCCAGTGGGTGGACAGCAGCGGAATGAGGATCCCGTTGAGCGTCACATCCCAGGCATCGAACATAAAACCCAGGCCGCCGATCAGGAAGATCCGGCCCTGGACCTTCCACCGCCACGGCAGTTCCTGGACCACCTGTTCGCCGTTGGGCACAGTGGTGTAAGTATTCATCTCGGCCTCCTGGGAAAACTCTACGTCGCAGTGGCGGGTCTGCGCGCGGCCTTCACACACCGGCACGCAGGGAGGGCATCCGGCGGGACGCGATAAACTGGCCTCATCCCCACCAACCGCGGCACCCACCGTGTCAAAAGACGGAGACCTTTGTGAGCTTTACGCAGCTAGACCGTGTTCCCATCCGCCGAGCCCTGATCTCGGTCTACGACAAGACCGGTCTGGAGGAGCTCGCGAAGGGCCTGCACGAAGCAGGCGTCAAGATTGTTTCCACCGGGTCCACCGCGAAGAAGATCGCTGCCGCCGGCATCCCGGTGCAGGAAGTCGAGGAAGTCACCGGCTCCCCGGAAATGCTCGACGGCCGTGTCAAGACGCTCCACCCCCGCGTCCACGGCGGCATCCTGGCCGACCGCCGGGTTCCCGCCCACATGGAGACGCTGGCCAAGATGGAGATTGAGGCGTTCGACCTCGTCGTTGTGAACCTCTACCCGTTCGTGGATACCGTCAAGTCCGGTGCCGCGCAGGACGACGTCGTCGAGCAGATCGACATCGGAGGGCCCGCAATGGTGCGCTCCGCGGCGAAGAACCACGCTGCTGTCACGATCGTCACGGATCCGAACTTCTACGGCGATGTTGTCCGCGCCGCCGCCGAGGGCGGTTTTGACCTGAAGACCCGCCAGCGCCTGGCCGCCAAGGCCTTCGCGCACACCGCCAGCTACGACAACGCCGTGGCCACCTGGACGGCCAGCCAGTTCCTCGACGAGGACGGCGACGGCGTGATTGACTGGCCCGCTTACGCAGGCGTGGCCCTGGAGCGTTCCGAAGTGCTCCGCTACGGCGAAAACCCGCATCAGCAGGCCGCACTGTACGTTGACGGGGCTGCTCCGGCCGGCATCGCCCAGGCGGACCAGCTGCACGGCAAGGCCATGAGCTACAACAACTACGTCGACGCCGACGCCGCCCTCCGCGCCGCGTTCGACTTCGCCGGTCCCGCCGTCGCCGTCATCAAGCACGCCAACCCGTGCGGCGTGGCTGTTGGCTCTGCTGACGCGGCGGACCCCATCGCCGACGCCCACGCCAAGGCCCACGCCTGCGATCCCGTCTCCGCGTTCGGCGGCGTCATCGCGTCCAACCGCACGGTCACAGCCGGCATGGCTCGCACCGTGGCGGGCATCTTCACCGAAGTGGTCATCGCCCCGGACTTCGAGGACGAAGCCGTGGAGATCCTCTCCAAGAAGAAGAACATCCGCCTGCTGGCACTCCCCGAGGGCTACGGCCGCTACCCGACGGAGTTCCGCCAGGTGTCCGGCGGCATGCTGGTGCAGGCCACCGACAAGGTGGACGCTGAGGGCGACAACCCTGCGAACTGGACCCTGGCGGCCGGCGAAGCCGCAGACGACGCAACGCTGGCAGATCTGGCGTTCGCCTGGACCGCCTGCCGCGCGGCCAAGTCCAATGCCATCCTGCTGGCGAACCACGGCGCCGCTGTAGGCATCGGCATGGGCCAGGTCAACCGGCTCGATTCCTGCAAGCTGGCCGTGGAACGCGCCAACACCCTCGGTGTGACCGTGGAGTCCGAGGTTGAGGGTGCCGGCGGTGCCTCGAACGCAGACGCGTCCGGCGCTCCCGAGCGGGCCCGCGGTGCGGTGGCTGCTTCCGACGCCTTCTTCCCGTTCGCAGACGGCCTGCAGATCCTGATCGACGCCGGCGTCCGTGCCGTGGTCCAGCCCGGCGGTTCCGTCCGGGACGACGAGGTCATCGCCGCGGCCAACGCCGCCGGCATCACCATGTACTTCACGGGTGCGCGGCACTTCTTCCACTAGGAAGACGGACAGACCCAGTCACCGGCTCCGGTGGTTGAGCCTGTTGAAACCCTGACCGCGTACGACGGCGACCGCCCCCGGGAGGGGACGGTCGCCGTCGTCGTTTATTCAGTTAGTCCCCGTCGGGTTCGTGGTCAGCCTCAGGTTGGGGGAGCCGGACCTCGCGTGGTTTCGCGTCGGCCAAGCGCTCCGGCGTCCAGTAGGCGAGGATATCCTCCGGCGCCTGGCTGATCTCGCTGCGGCTCACGGCGTCGTCATTCGAGGACCCTTGATCCGAAGGTTCGTGTTCCGCAGCGGCATTATCCGTAGTCACGGGCTGTCAGTTGGCGGACGATGCACTCGAGTAGGCCTGCTGGATGACGGAGCCCCAGTACGGTCCGTACATGACCTGGGACCGGCTGCCGTAACCGTAGCTGTTGATGGAGTTCTGGTACCCGGCGGAGCTGGTGCCGATGAACCACGGGCCGCCCGAGGATCCGCCGGTCATGTCGCAGGGGATGCCCTGGGACTGGAACTGCGGGTTGTAGGGGTCGTTGCTGGCCGGCCCGGTGCAGCTAACGAGTGACGAACCGTCGAACGGCGCCGCTGCGGGGTAGCCGTAGGACTTGTATGTCAGGCCGCGGGCTGCGTTGAACTGGACACCGGAAGCGCCAACGACGTCGGCAAGGCTCTGGCCGTTGAGCGGTGAGACCACGGCGAAGCCCGTGTCGTACTGCATGTCGCCCGCGGAGCTCCACTGCGTGGGGGCATACAAGGCCTTGGCTGCCCACTTGCCGTAGGGGGCGGCGCCGTCCAGGTAGGCCGGGACGAAGATGAAGTTGGTGGCGAAGGCGCCCGGGCCCTCGTTGATGCAGTGGCCGGCGGTGGACACGGTGCTCTTGTTGGTGGACACCACCGAGTTGCCGGAGCAGACGTAGTTGCTGCCGCCCAAGGTGAAGAAGACCTTGCCGATGTGGGACACCGGACTCTCGTCGGCGTGCAGGGGTGCGGGTTTGCCGTTGCCTGCCTTGCCGGCAATCTTGGTGCTGGAACCCTTTTCCACGGCGGCGGCCGGGGAGGCGTTACCGCGCTGCAGCGCTTTGCTGGCGAGCACGTCGCCGGGGACAGCGGCACGCATGCGGTCAGCGGTCCAGTAGTTGGCGGCACTTGTGCTGTCCACTGACTGGCTGGCAACCTGCCCGCCGTCCTGGGGAGACGGGGCCTGCGGGGATGCAGGCGCGGCAGTAGCTCCGGCAGCTGCACTGACGGCAAGCAGGGCGGCGGCGGACAGGCTCAGGAGGCTGGTGGCCAGAGACTTCGATTTCGTCATGGGTGTCCTCAACAGAAAGTTTGCGCCGGCCTCAGGTGGTGGCCGCCGCTGGTGGAGATCAACCTACCCACTGTGACAATTGTTGTAAATAGATACTCAAGTTTCGTATTGTGCCTGGTGGGATGTGGTTTCCGTCTCTCCGCGAGCCGGCCAGTACGACCGTCGGGGGCATGCTACGCGTCGCTGAACGCCACGATGGGCGCCGACGCGCCCTGCTCGGGTAAGTTAAGAATGTTGAAATAACGCCAGAGTTCCAGATGTATGTATACCTTCAGGAGACGCCCCACCAATGGCCAAGATTATTTATACCCACACTGACGAAGCGCCCATGCTGGCCACCTACTCGTTCTTGCCGATTATCGAGGCCTACGCGTCGACTGCCGGTGTGGAAGTGGAGACCCGCGACATCTCCCTCTCTGGCCGCATCATCTCCGTGTTCGGTGACTACCTCACCGAAGAGCAGCGGATCAGCGATGCCCTGGCCGAACTGGGTGCCCTGGCAAAGAAGCCGGAAGCCAACATCATCAAGCTGCCCAACGTCAGCGCCTCGATTCCGCAGCTGAAGGCCGCGATCGCCGAGCTCCAGTCCCAGGGCTACGACCTCCCGGACTACCCTGACAACCCGTCCTCCGACACCGAGACGGACATCCGCTCGCGCTACGACAAGATCAAGGGCTCGGCCGTCAACCCGGTCCTGCGCGAAGGCAACTCCGACCGCCGCGCGCCCCTGTCCGTGAAGAACTACGCCCGCCAGAACCCGCACTCCATGGGCGCCTGGACGCCGGAGTCCAAGACCAACGTGGCCACCATGGGTGCCGAGGACTTCCGCGCCAACGAAAAGTCGGTGGTCATCGAAGCTGATGACACCGTCAAGATCCAGCTGGTCAAAGAAGATGGCACCGTCAAGGTCCTGAAGCGCGGGTTCCCCGTCCTGGCCGGCGAGGTTGTTGACGGCACCGTGATGCGCGCCGCCGCCTTGGACGAATTCCTGGCAGCCCAGGTTGTCCGCGCCAAGGAAGAAGGCGTGCTGTTCTCTGCACACCTGAAGGCCACCATGATGAAGGTCTCGGACCCCATCATCTTCGGCCACGTGGTGAAGGCCTACTTCACTGAACTGTTCGACACGTACGGCGAGCAGCTTGCCGCCGCAGGCCTGAGCGCCAACAACGGCCTGGCCTCCATCCTGGGCGGACTCGAAGAACTTCCCGAAGACGTCCGCGAAGGCGTCCAGGCTGCCATCAAGAAGGGCCTCGCCGAAGGCCCCGCACTGGCGATGGTGGACTCGGACAAGGGCATCACCAACCTGCACGTTCCGTCCGACGTCATCGTGGACGCCTCCATGCCCGCGATGATCCGCTCCTCCGGCCACATGTGGGGCCCGGACGGCAAGGAAGCCGACACGCTGGCCGTCCTTCCGGACAGCAGCTACGCCGGCATCTACCAGGTTGTCATCGACGACTGCCGCGCCAACGGCGCCTTTGACCCCACCACCATGGGCACCGTGCCGAACGTAGGCCTCATGGCCCAGGCGGCCGAGGAATACGGCAGCCACGACAAGACCTTCGAGATCCAGTCGTCCGGCGCCGTCCAGCTCGTGGACAGCAAGGGCAATGTCCTGATCGAACACCAGGTGGCCCCGGGCGACATCTGGCGTGCCTGCCAGGCCAAGGACGTGCCGATCCGCGACTGGGTCAAGCTGGCCGTCACCCGCGCCCGTGCCTCCGAAACCCCCGCTGTGTTCTGGCTGGATGAAGAGCGTGCCCACGACGCCAACCTGATTGCCAAGGTCAAGGAATACCTCAAGGAGTACGACACCGAGGGCCTCCAGATCGAGATCATGTCCCCGGTCAAGGCCACGGCCTTCACTCTCGAGCGCATCCGCAAGGGCGAGGACACCATCTCGGTGACCGGCAACGTGCTCCGCGACTACCTCACGGACCTTTTCCCGATCCTCGAACTGGGCACCAGTGCCAAGATGCTCTCCGTGGTTCCGCTGATCAACGGCGGCGGACTCTTCGAGACCGGCGCCGGCGGCTCCGCCCCGAAGCACGTCCAGCAGCTGCTGAAGGAAAACCACCTGCGCTGGGACAGCCTGGGTGAATTCCTGGCCCTCGCCGTCAGCTTCGAGCACCTCGCCACCACCACGGGCAACAAGCGTGCCCAGGTTCTCGCCGACACACTGGACCGGGCCACCGGCACGTTCCTGCTCGAGAACAAGTCCCCCCGCCGCAGCGTCGGGGAACTCGACAACCGCGGAAGCCACTTCTACCTCGCCAAGTTCTGGGCGCAGGAGCTGGCCAAGCAGACCGACGACGCCGAGCTGGCCGCCGATTTCGCCGCTGTGTCCGAGGCACTGACCTCCAACGAAGACACCATCGTCGCCGAGCTGCTCGCGGTTCAGGGCTCCCCGGTGGACATCGGCGGTTACTACCACCCGGACGTTGCCAAGGTTGCCGCGGTGATGCGTCCGTCCGCGAAGTTCACCGAAGTGCTCTCGGGACTGGCCAAGTAGCCGGACCCGCCAAAACGCAGAACGCCCCGCCTCCCATCACGGGAGGCGGGGCGTTCTGCTTGCCTGAAGGCTACTGCGAAGTGCCGGCTGCTGCAGCTAGCGCTGGACGTGCTTGCCGAACGGAGGCTCGGTGGCCATATCCGGATCCGTGTTCACGGGCTGCTCCGTGGGCACGGCGTCATAGCCCACTTCCTCCTCGAGGGGAACGGCGGTCGCGGCGTCGAGCGGAATTTCCGCCGTCGTGCCGGCTGCTGTTGCCGCGCCGGCTCCGCTGACTGCGCCTTCGCTGACGCGCTCCCGCCACGCGCCGGTCTCCACTTCGCGTTCCTCGATGAACTTCTTGAAGCGTTTAAGGTCCGAGGCCACCTGGCGGGAATCAAGGCCCACCGCCGCCCCCACCTTTTCGACCGCGGAGTCGGGCTCCCAGGCGAGTTCCACGCTGACCTTGGTTTCAGTCGGGTTGAGTGCTTCGAACCATACTGTTCCGGCGTTGCGGGGCTCGTCGATGCTCTCCCACGTGACGCGCTGGTCCGGCTGCTGGACGGTGATCCGGGCGTCGTATTCCCTCTTGACGCCACCGATGCTGGTCTGGAAGTGCACTGTGGTGTCGTCGAGCTGCCGCACGTCTTCCACGCCGCTCATGAAGTGCGGGAAGTCCTCGAACTGGGTCCACTGGTTGTAGGCCTGGCTCAGCGGGACGCTTACGTTGATGGATTCCTGGACAGTTGCCATGCGTACATCACTCCTTCAGCTGGCGGGCCGGTGGCCCGTGGTTCTGATCTCGTTGCGGGCTTCGTGGGCACGCTTAACAAACCTAGCGACATTCGCGGCAAATAGTAAGTTTACTGATGAAAAAATGCGGTACGGCTACCCGGGAGCGGAGGCCGACGGCGGGATCCCCGGTCGGCGGATCCTTCTTACCGAACGCTCCAGGTGGTTCCGGCCGCCGTCACCGGCGTCAGCGTCCTGAGGCACCTTTGCCCTTTTCCCCTTTTCCTGGGACTACTTGAGCGGGTGCAGGTGCGGGGGCGGGGACTTCGGCAGCGGGAGCAGGGGCTGCTTTCGCTGCTTCTGCCGCCGCCGCATCGGCTGCTGCCTTGGCAGCTGCTGCCGCGTCGGCCTGGGCCTTCGCTGCGGCCTGCGCAGTAGTGAGGTCCGCCCGCACGGCCTCGATGGCCTTCATGATGCTCTGATGGCGTTTGAACGACACGCTTCCCTCGGCCGCTGAAGCGTCAAGCTGCACCACGAGTTCGTCGAGCGACTTGAGGGCGCCGGATGTGTCGTTGCCGGCCGCGGACTGTGAAACCGTTAGCACCTTTGCCTGCAGTGTCTGAGCGGCATCAGGTTCCAGATCGGGGGCCGTGGAACTGCAGCCGGCGAGGGCCGCCGAAAGCAGGCCGGCCGCGATTAGCGTCCGCCAGCGGCGAGGCGGCACCATACGAAGGCGGTTGTCTGCACACGACGTCACGGTTCCACACTCTTCTGTAGTTGCTCCAGGTGTTCTCCCAGCGTGCCGGTAACTGCAGGGTACTGAACAGGCTCCGGCGCGTTGGGCGTGTTGACCGTCAGAAGAATCAGGGCGCCCACCACGAAGAGGGCGAACGCGGCCAACACAGCAGCTAGCTTGCGGCGGCCCGCGGCGCGGATACGGGCGCGGGGCGGGCCGCCGCGGCTGGCCGCCAACTGGGCCGTTGTGCGGGCGCCGGTCCCCGATTCCATTTCCTTCGTGCTGTCCGGGAGCACGAGGGGCGGCCGCGACGGCGGTGCCGGAAGAATGCGCGTCGGTTCCTCGGACACGGTGCCGGGCACTGACGCCGGGGAGACCAGGGCCTGCCGAAGGGCGGTCTCGAGATCAGCCGCCGTCGGGCGGTCCATGGGGTCTAGTGCTGTCATGGATGTGATCAGGGTGGCCCACTCGACCGGAACATCGCCGGGGATTTCCGGGGCTCGGTGCAGGCGCGCCACCGCAGATTCAATTGCGCTGCCTGGGTACTCCACGGCTCCCTTAATGCACTCCAGCAACACGAGGCCAAGGGAGTAGATGTCGCTGGCGGGACCAAGATCGGCGCCCCGTGCCTGTTCCGGGCTCAGGTATGCAGCCGTTCCCACCATGGTCCCGGTGGCGGTCAGGCGGGTGCCGTCGACGATCCTGGCAATGCCGAAATCGGTCAGTTTGGGGCGCAGGGGCTCTCCGGGGCGGACCTGTACCAGGAGGATGTTGGCTGGCTTGATGTCACGGTGGATGATGCCCAGGTTGTGGACGTACGCCAGGGCATCGGCCACGCCGGCTCCGATCACTGCCAGTTCATCCAGTGGGACGGGGCTGTGACGGATCCTGCTGCGGAGGTCCTGCCCCTCAACCAGTTCCATCGTGAGGAACGGGCGGGGCTCTTCAGGCACGCGCGAGTCGATTCCGGCGTCGAACAGCGTCACGAGGCTGGGGTGGTTCAGGGTGGCGAGCAGCTGAATCTCGGCTTCCTGACGCTTCAGCTCGTCCGCGTCAGCCGATTGCGGGGCAAAGAGCTTCAATGCCACGTCGCGGCCAAGGTTCTCGTCCCTGGCCGTGTACACCGAGGCCATGCCGCCGCGTCCGATGACCTCGCCGAGGCGGTATCGGCCGGCCAGGACCTCCGCCGTTTGACTGGGCGAACTCTCCACGATGTCCCCATCCTTTTCAGCGTTCCCTCGGAACGCGCTCTAGAGAATGATACGGGGACGGGTATGCATTTTCATAAGGGTACTTGGTAGTTGGGCCTCCTCGGGGGGAAATGGCCGTGCCCGGAGGGCTGACCCGGAGAGCCCTGAGCGGCTTTCCGGGCCAGTCCAGTCCGTGGCCCAGCTGGCTTGGCGGGCAGGGCGACGGCGATGCCGGCCCCCGCCCGCCGGCAGCTTAGGCCTTCCTCCGCCGGGCCAGGACCAGCATGATGATCATGCCGCCGGCGAGGAGGAGAAGGGCAGCGATTGCCAGCTCAAGGTTGGCTCCCGTGTTGGCCAGCATCGGTGAATTGGAAGCTGCCGTGACCTTGGCACCCGTGCCGGTCGGCGTTGGAGCCGACGAATTCATACCGGTTCCGGTAGCGGCACCGCCCGGGTTGTTGACGCTCGGGACGTTGCCGCCTGGTTCGATGCCACTTGCAGGAGCACCCGGGACGGTGCCACCCGGGACGGTGCCGCCGGGGACCGTGCCGCCGTTTGCAGGACCTCCGGTGGAAGGACCTCCAGTGGCTGGTCCACCGATACCCAGATCTACGCCGAGGTCGATCCCAAGGTCAACGCCAAGGTCGCCTGAGCTGTCGGTGCCCGTGTCGGTTGATCCGCCAACACCGAGATCGACTCCCAGATCAACGGCGGTATCCGTGCCGTTGTTCGCGAGGAGACCGAGCCCCAGGTCGACGACGGCGTCAAGATCTGCTGTCGCGTTGTCGCCTGCAGTGCCGGTATTGGTGCCGAGATTGACGTCCAGCACCGCGGCGACGTCGGCGGCGGTGGTGTCAGAGCCTGCCGTCCCAATGCTGCCGTTGCCCACGTTGACGTCCGCGATTGCTCCGAGGTCGGCCGTGGTGGTGTCGGTTCCTGTGGTCCCTGAATCTGTGCCGACCCCGAGCCCCAGGTCGACGACGGCGTCAAGGTGCCGTTGCCCACGTTGACGTCCGCGATTGCTCCGAGGTCGGCCGTGGTGGTGTCGGTTCCTGTGGTCCCTGAATCTGTGCCGACCCCGAGCCCCAGGTCGACGACGGCGTCAAGGTCTGCTGTCGTATTGTCGGTTCCTGCAGTGCCGGTATTGGTGCCGAGATTGACGTCCAGCACCGCGGTGACGTCGGCGGCGGTGGTGTTAGAGCCTGCCGTCCCAATGGTGCCGTTGCCCACGTTGACGTCCGCGATTGCTCCGAGGTCGGCCGTGGTGGTGTCGGTTCCTGTGGTCCCTGAATCTGTGCCGACCCCGAGCCCCAGGTCGACGACGGCGTCAAGATCTGCTGTCGCGTTGTCGCCTGCAGTGCCGGTATTGGTGCCGAGATTGACGTCCAGCACCGCGGCGACGTCGGCGGCGGTGGTGTCAGAGCCCGCCGTCCCAATGCTGCCGTTGCCCACGTTGACGTCCGCGATTGCTCCGAGGTCGGCCGTGGTGGTGTCGGTTCCTGTGGTCCCTGAATCTGTGCCGACCCTGCCGTTGCCCACGTTGACGTCCGCGATTGCTCCGAGGTCGGCCGTGGTGGTGTCGGTTCCTGTGGTCCCTGAATCTGTGCCGACCCCGAGCCCCAGGTCGACGACGGCGTCAAGATCTGCTGTCGCGTTGTCGGTTCCTGCAGTGCCGGTATTGGTGCCGAGGCCAAGGTCCACGACTGCAACGAGATCGGCCGTGCTGTTTTCCGGCGTTGGGTCACCCAGTAGGCCCAACGACGAGTTGGCGGCAACTGCCGCTGAGACCGTGGCGGTAGTGCCGGACATGAGACCGTCGGAACCGCTTGTTGTATCCGCTGCACTGGCAGCGGTGGAGCCGAGGGCTAGGAGCCCGCCGGCGAAGAGGGTGCTGAGCAGCCCTCTGCGGATATTTGCGTGCATGGTGATATCTCCTGAAAGTTGTTTGTCGGGCGCCCATGGCAGCCCGGATGGCCGTTTTCTGCGCAGGGCGCAGGGAAGCCCTAACTAGTCAGGAGATGAACCGGGGTCGAAAGACACCGGCGCAGGGGAATTCTGCAGGGGGCCGCTGACCGGGACTGCGTGACTCAGCGGAACGTCGATGTGAAAGTCAGAAAGCCAGGCCGCGCCGCCGGCACCGCCGCCTGCGGATTGGCTGCTTCCCGACCCGGAGCCCGGAACAGCCGGCAGCGCAGCGGGGTCCGGGGTTCCGGGCTCCGGGTGCGGAGCTTCGAGGCTTCCGGCATGCGGAGCCGCTGGCGGCGTACCAGAACGATTTGAGGCATGCAGGACAGCTGATTTATCGACGTCGGCGACGGGCAGTTCGCGGGAACTTTCAGCGTCTGCGCGAACGTTCAGGACCAAAGATGGTGCGTC
Organism: Arthrobacter sp. Leaf337; assembly: GCF_001423745.1. Classification (GTDB taxonomy): domain Bacteria; phylum Actinomycetota; class Actinomycetes; order Actinomycetales; family Micrococcaceae; genus Arthrobacter. The sequence continues at coordinate 232,515 of NZ_LMPC01000026.1, read as the reverse complement.
CTCGCCAGCGGATCCACCTTCCGAGGCGGAGAGGCCCGGAACAGTCGGAAACGCTGCTGCGGCACCATAATCCGGAAGCAAATCAACACCAGGCAGCAGATCGCCAACCGGCTCCACGACGGGATCAAGCGCGGGAACGGCTTCGCCGGCCGCCGGCAATGCCTGCTTGGCTATTTCGACGACGATTCCGTCGGCCGCCTCGACAACCGGTGCCGTGGCGGCGCCGATGGTGCCGGCCGGGACAATCTGGTTCACCAGCGGGACGGCTTCAATCAGCTGGTCAACGGTGCCGGTTGCAGAACCGGTGAGGGGCAGGAGGAGGGCGGTAGGTTCAGCCGCGCTTGGCTGGGCGGGAAGTACGGCACTGCCCGCATCAGCCGCGCCCGGAGCGATAGAAGGTGCCACAGCGACCAGGGTGCCCGCGAGAGGGTTGACTGCGGCTTGGGTTGCTGAGGAGACAGAAGGGCTGACGTTCCCTAGTAATGAACCGGGATCTGATGCGACGTCAGCGCTGGCGCCGGCGGCTGACAGGGTCAGCCAAGCTGTGGCTGCTGCGCCGGCAAGGAGCAAAGGACGGAGCGCGCGCCATGACAAACCTTCCATGTGCACCACCCCCCGGCTCCCCGAAAAATCGACGATTGCCTACAGCCTAGGCACGACCTAGATCTGGAGTCCAGAGGTTCACGACAAATAATCCGGCGAATTGATTATTTCCCGCCCATTCAAATCGGGGTTAGTGGGCATCATTCGGGTAGCTCACGCCCAGCTGCGCACGGACCCCGTCGAACAGCCGCATGACATTCAGCGAATCCTCGAGCGGCATGACCGGGCTCTCCGTAAGCCCTTGCTGGATACACCTGGTGACCTCGCGGAGCTCGTAAGAATAACCGCGGCCCACAACGTCGAAGTGCTCGGTGCGCGGTTCCGCCATGCCGACCCTGACCAGGATTTCCCTGGGATTGTTGATGGACCCCATGGTGTGTAGATAGCCCAGGCTCCCCGCGACGGTGGCTGCGCGCGGACCGTAGGCCATCAGCGACGACGTCAGCTGGGCCTGCCCGCCGTGGTGGTACTCCAGGGTTAACGCATTCTGGGTGTCCACGCCGTCGTCGTTCACTGATCCCGTAGCGCTGACGGCCTGCGGGAAACCCAAGGTGCCCAGAGCCCACAGCAGGGGATACACCGTCAGGTCAAGGAGGGCCCCACCGCCGTCTTTGAGAGCCCACAGCCGTGCGCTGGGGGAGTAGACCGCCGGGAAGCCGAGATCCGCGGTGACCCACTGGACTGTCCCGAGTTCCCCGGACGCCGCGATCTCGAAGGCCCGCTGCATGCTCGGCAGGAAACGGCTCCACATCGCTTCCATCATGAAAAGATTCTTGGAACGCGCGAGGTTCACAAGTTCCGCGGCTTCCCGCGCGTTGATGGTCAGCGCCTTTTCGCACAGCACGTGCTTGCCCGCCTGGAGGGCCGCCAGCGCAACTTCGTAGTGCTGGGCGTGCGGAGTGGCCACATAGACGACGTCCACGGAGTCGTCGGCGAGGAGCCGCCGGTAACCCGGCGCGCCGTCGTCGTCCCCGTACGCCCTGGCAAAACCGTACTCTGCCGCGAAAGCATCAGCCGATTTTTGGCTTCTCGAGCTGACCGCATACAGCTCCGCATCAGCGAGAAGGGCAAGGTCCTGCACCATCGACCGGGCGATACTGCCTGTCGCCACTATTCCCCACCGCAGCGGACGTCCGGTGGAAGAACGGGGATCCTGGTCGGACTGGCTGAATAGCCACGGCTTCGCGATGGGGGCACTCATTGTGCCATCCTCTCACCCGACTGCGGGAGCGGTAGGGAATTACCCGCAGGAAGTGAGGGAGGATCCGAATTTTTCGCGCGAAAAGTGAGAGAGCGTCAGATTAAAGGCGGCAGGAGCTGAGAGAGCGTTTGGGATTCGCCCTGCTCAGCTCCCGCTTGCGCCCCGGGTCCGTTACACCGTTTACGCCGTAGCGGCCGATGCCACCTTGGTGCGGGCGGGCTCTTCGGTGAGGCGGCCCTGCTGGAGCCGGAAGCGGCGGTCGGTCTTGTTGGCGAGCTGGCGGTCGTGCGTGACCACCAGGATGGTGGTGTTGTGGTCGCGGCTCAGCGAGCTGAGGAGTTCGATGATGTGTTCGCCGGTCTGCTCGTCCAGGTTGCCCGTGGGCTCGTCGGCGAGGATGAGCTTGGGCTCATTGGCCAGTGCCCGGGCAATCGCCACGCGCTGCTGCTCGCCGCCGGATAAACGGTTGATGCGGCGCACGTGCTTCTCCGGATCCAGCTGCACCTGCTCCAGCAGCTCCTTGGCCCGGGCCAGCCGCACAGCCTTGCGCACTCCGGCGAACTCCATGGGCAGCATGACGTTGTCCACGGCGGACAGGTTGGGGATGAGGTTGAACTGCTGGAACACGAAGCCGATGTCGCGGCGCCGGTATTCGGTCAGCTTGCCGTCCGGCATGCTGGCCAGGCTGACGCCGTTGACGACGACGTCTCCGCTGGTGGGTTTGTCCAGCGCACCCAGCAGGGACAACAGGGTGCTCTTGCCGCTGCCGCTTTTGCCCACGATGGACGCGAACGTGCCCTGTTCGAGTTCGAAGCTGACGTCGTTGACGGGTTTGATGGTGCGGTCGCCGGACTTGAAGGTGCGGACGAGATTCTTGACTTCGATCATGGTTACTCTCCTCGGAGGACTTCGATGGGGCGGATGCGGGCGGTCAGGAGTGCAGGAAGCAGGGCTCCGATAATGGCCACGCCGAACACTGCGGCGATACCGGCGGCGATCACGCCGGGGGAGGCGCTCGCGGTGACGGTGGTCAGCAGCTGCGACGCTCCGCCGAACGGACCGCCCTGGCCGCCTGGAAGGCCGGCGCCGCCGCCGGGGAACCCGGCCGCCCCGCCAGGCATGCCGCGCCCGGTGGTTGCCGCCGTCGTCGTACTGGTGTTGGAACTGATCAGCGCGGAGGCGATGCCGCCGCTGGCGAAGGAGGCGACGGCGGCGCCCACCACGCTGCCGAGCGCCACGAGAACCAGCGCCTCCAGGACAAACTGGAGCCCGATGGTGCGGTTGGGGGCGCCGATCGCCTTGAGCACACCGATTTCACGACGGCGCTCGCGGACCAGCATCACCATGATCAGCAGGATGATCAGGCCGGCCGTGCCCAGTGCCGCGACGAACGCGATGAACGAGATGTTCTTGACGCTGTCCAGCGAGCTGACGGCGGTTTCGAGGTTCTGGCCCTGGGTGACGTCGGCCTTGTCGGTGCCGAGCGCGGACTGCAGGGCGGTCTTGGTGGAATCGACGTTTTCCAGGGTGTCCACCGTGACGATCATGGTGGAGAGCTCGCCGGGCAGTTCGGCCAGCGTCTGGGCGGAGGGGAGGGTGACGTAGAGGGCGTTGTTGCCGAACGTGGTGCCGGCGTCGAACAGGCCGGCCACGGTGTAGGTCTGGTCGTTGATGGTGAATGTGGAACCGACCTTAAGGCCGTTCTTTTCCGCAAGGGTGGTGCCGAGGAGCGCGGTGGCCGATTCCGCGGTGTAGTCGCCCAGGCCGGTGCCTTCGGTGATCGCCAGGGCCTTGCCCGTGCTGTCCACCTCGGCGCCGACTCCGGTGGCCGTGATAGGCAGACTGCGCACCGGCTGGGCGGTTCCGGTTGATCCGCTGGTTCCCTCGCTGGCCTGGTTGCGGTTGCCGAGCGTTCCGGCGTCGATGGCGGCGGTGAGGCTGGTGGTCAGCGTGGTGGTGGATTGCCCGCCGGGTCCGCCCTGGCCGCCGCCGGGTCCGGCCGCCTGGGTACCGGAGGCTTGTGCTGCCGCTTCGGTGGCGTTGCGCAGCCGCAGCGCCTTGGTGCCGACGACGCTGGTGACGTTGGGTACGGCGGCCGCGGTGGCGGCCTGCTCTGCCGTGAGCGGTTCGCCGCCGCCTTCGAAGCCCTGGCCGCCGGCCGGATTGACGGTCAAAACGGTGCCCACGGATGCGTTCAGTTCAGCGACTTTGGCGGCAACCGCCTGGTTGGCCACCAGCATGGACAGGGCCAGGCCGATCGCCACGGCCAGCACTGCCACCACGGCCCCGGTCCGGACCTTGTTTCTGAAGGCATTGCCTATACTTCGGGCGAGGACGCTCACGGTACTCCTAGAATCTCTGGCCGGACGGAATGACCGGCTGCTGATCCAACAGTGGTGCGCTTGGCTGTGCGGAGAACGGGCCGAAGCTATGTTTGCGCTGTGAAGGCCGGCGCCCGGGCGACGGCCGAGGGCTGAAGGAGGCAGGCTGCAGGTATGCGGAACCGGGGTACGCAAAAGCCCCGGCCCACCCTCTCGGGTGAGCCGGGGCTCGTCACTGCGGTTGGAGGCGCCTCAGCGCGGAATTACTTGGTGATCGGGCCGAGTACCGGATCGTCCACGTAGGCCGTCTTGACGTTCTCCTTGGTCACGATCACCGGATCCAGCAGGTACGCCGGAACGGTCTTGACCTTGTTGTTGTAGGACTTGTCATCGTTGATCTCAGGCGTCTTGCCGGCCTGGATGTCCTTGACCATGGTGATTGCGTGCTCAACGAGCTTGCGGGTGTCCTTGTTGATGGTGGAGTACTGCTCGCCGGCCATGATGGACTTGACGGACTCAACCTCGGAGTCCTGGCCGGTGATGATCGGAAGCGGCTTGCCGGCGGCCTTGACGGAGGTCAGGACTGCACGGGCCAGGGTGTCATTCGGGGACAGGACGCCGTCCAGGGACGCGGTGCCGTAGCTGCCGGTCAGCAGGGTGTCTGCGCGACGCTGGGCGTTCTCAGCCTTCCAGCCCTGGGTGACAGCCTGCTCGAACGAGGTCTGGCCGGAGACAACCTTGAGGGTGCCGTCGTCGATCTTCGGCTTGAGGACGCTCATGGCGCCGTCGAAGAAGACCTTTGCGTTGGCGTCATCCGGGGAACCGGCGAAGAGCTCGATGTTGTAGGGGCCGGAAGGCTTCTTGGCCTTCATGCCGTCCAGCAGCGCCTGGCCCTGGAGTTCGCCCACCTTGAAGTTGTCGTAGGCCACGTAGTAGTCCACGTTCTCCGTGTTCAGGAGCAGGCGGTCGTAGGCGATGATGGTGGCGCCGGAGTCCTTGGCCTGCTTGAGCTGCGTGCCCAGCTGGGCGCCGTCGATGGCACCCACGATGATGACCTTTGCACCCTTGGTGACCATCGCGCTGATCTGGTTCTGCTGCTCGGAGACGCCGCCGTTGGCGAACTGCACATCGGCCTTGAACCCGGAACCGTTCAGGCCGTCGTTGAACAGCTTCTCGGCCAGCACCCAGTTTTCACTGGTCTTCTGGGGGAGGGCGACGCCGATCGAGGAGTTCTTGGGGAATGCCTCGCCGCCGCTGCTGCCACCTGTGGTGCCGGTCTCGGCGCGGCCGCAGGCAGTCAGCGCCAGTGCCGCAATAGCAGCGATTGCTGCTGCCTTTCCTGCTTTACCAATCATTTGCATTGCTTGGTTCACTTTCTATAGATGGTGTGCGGAGAATCGTGGGGAAGCGCTCAGGCTTCCTTGCGGATGGCGTCCTTCGTGGCTGTCGTCTCATCCGGCTGGAGCTCGCTGCTGCTGCGGCCGAAGTTCTTCATCATCATGCCGATGATTGATTTCTTGCCCTGGGTCTTGTTGTAGACGTCGAAGGCGACGGCGATCAGGAGCACGAGGCCCTTGATGATCTGGGTGAGGTCGGCACCGACGCCCAGGAGCTGCAGGCCGTTGTTCAGGACAGCCATCACCAGGCCACCAACGATCGAGCCGATCACGGTGCCCACGCCGCCGGTCACGGCAGCGCCGCCGATGAAGACGGCTGCGATGGCGTCCAGTTCCCAGCCGACGCCGTCGAACGGACCGGACGCGGTGGAGCGGCCCACGAAGATCATGCCTGCCAGGCCGGCGAGGATGGACATGTTCATCATGACCAGGAAGTTGACCTTCTTGGACTGCACGCCGGACAGCTCGGCTGCGTGCCGGTTGCCGCCAACGGCGTAGATGTGGCGGCCAACGATGGTCTTGGAGGAAATGAACCCGTAGATGAGGACCAGGACGGCCAGGATCAGGCCCGGGATCGGGAAGGACGTTCCCGGACGGCCGGTGGCGAACAGGTACGTGGCGTACAGGATGGCACCGCAGATCAGGACGAGCTTGAGGATCATTACCCAGGCCTCGGGGACTTCAGCGCCGAGGGCAATGGCCCGGCGGCGTGAACGGACTTCGCTGAAGATGACGAAGGCAACGGCCAGCAGGCCCAGCAGCAGGGTGAGGTTGTTGTATCCCGTGGACGGCCCCACCTCGGGGAGGTACCCGGAGCCAAGGTACTGGAAGTCGTTGGGGACCGGGATGGTGTTGGACTTGCCGACGAACTGGTTGAAGCCGCGGAAGAGCAGCATGCCGGCCAGGGTCACGATGAAGGCGGGGATGCCCACATAGGCGGTCCAGAACCCTTGCCAGGCCCCGATCAGAGCCCCGAGGGCCAGGCCGAGCAGTACACCGGCGTACCAGGGGATGCCCCAGTCACGGATGGCCAGGGCCACGGTAACGCCGACAAAAGCTGCCACCGAGCCCACGGAGAGGTCGATGTGGCCGGCGATGATGACCAGCACCATGCCGATGGCCAGGATCAGAATGTAGGAGTTGCCGTTGAAGAGGTTGATGACGTTGCCCGGGGTGAGCGTGCGGCCCTCGGTGAAAATCTGGAAAAAGACGATCAGTGCAACCAGGGCGAAGATCATGCCGAATTGGCGGGTATTGCCGCCAAATAGCTTCTTGAGCGCGTTCATTGTTTCGGTCCTTGTGTCTGGAAGGTTCTGGAGGTATCCAGAAGGTCAGGCGGCGGTCTTGCGGGCGGATGTCATGAGCTTCATCAGGCTTTCCTGGCTGGCTTCATCCTTGTTCAGGACACCGGTGATGGCGCCTTCGAAGATGGTGTAGATGCGGTCCGAGAGTCCCAGCAGCTCAGGCAGTTCGGAGGAGATCACGATGACTCCCTTGCCCTGGTTGGCCAGCTGCTGGATGATGCCGTAGATCTCGTACTTGGCGCCCACGTCGATGCCGCGGGTGGGCTCGTCGAGGATCAGCAGGTCCGGATCGGTGAACATCCACTTGGCGAGCACCACCTTCTGCTGGTTGCCGCCCGAGAGTTTGGCGACGCCTTCTTCCACTGAGGGCGTCTTGGTGCGCAGGGACTTGCGGTACTGCTCCGCAACCGTGAATTCCTTGTTGGGGTCCACGATGTTGTGCTTGCTGATTTTCTTCAGGTTCGCCGCGACGGTGGTGGTCTTGATGTCATCGAGGAGGTTCAGTCCCAGGGACTTGCGGTCCTCGGTGACGTAGCCCAGCCCGGCGTCAATCGCGTGGCGGACGGAGCGGAGGGTGATCTCCTTACCGTCCTTGTAGATGTGGCCGGAGATGAACCGTCCGTAGGAGCGGCCGAACACGGAACGGGCGAGCTCGGTGCGACCGGCGCCCATGAGCCCGGCAAAACCGACAATCTCGCCGCGGCGGACGAAGAAGTTGGAATTCTTGCAGACGAGGCGGTCCTGGATCTGCGGGTGGCCCACGTTCCAGTCCTTGACCTCGAAGAACACCTCGCCGATTTTCGGTTCGTGGTCCGGGAAGCGTGACTCCAGCGTGCGGCCCACCATGCCCTTGATGATGCGGTCCTCATCCACGCCGTCGGCCTTCACGTCGAGGGTCTCGATGGACTTGCCGTCACGGATGATGGTGATGGAGTCCGCGATCTGTTCGATCTCGTTCAGCTTGTGCGAAATGATGATGGACGTGATGCCGCGGCCCTTGAGCCCCAGCATGAGGTCCAGCAGGTGCTGGGAGTCGGATTCGTTCAGGGCTGCCGTGGGCTCGTCGAGGATCAGGAGCTTTACTGATTTGCTCAGCGCCTTGGCGATTTCGACGAGCTGCTGCTTGCCGACGCCGATTTCCTTGATGGCGGTATCGGGATCCTCCCGCAGGCCCACCCGGGCGAGCAGTTCAGTGGACCGCGTCCGGGCCTCGGCCCAGTCGATGATGCCGCGTTTGGTGGGCTCGTTGCCCAGGAAGATGTTCTCCATGATGGAGAGCTCCGGGATGAGCGCCAGTTCCTGGTGGATGATCACGATGCCGGCATGCTCGCTGGCCCGGATGTCCTTGAACTGCTGGACTTCGTTCTGGTAGACGATGTCGCCGTCGTACGTGCCGAACGGATACACACCGGACAGGACTTTCATGAGGGTGGACTTGCCGGCGCCGTTCTCGCCGCAGATGGCGTGGATCTCGCCGGCCTTCACCCGCAGGCTCACCTCGGACAAAGCTTTAACGCCGGGGAATTCCTTGGTGATGGAGCGCATCTCGAGAAGAATCGGATCGCTTTGCGTGGTCTGGGACGTCATTTGCCCTTACGCCTCCAATGCATGACTTCGTTGTCCGCCCTGCAAACCGCAGGGCCGTCTGATGAAAAAGTAAACTTGATCACAGCCGTTGTCGTCAAGTCTTTAACGCAACAGCCAGATAACGAATAGGTTCAGGAGCGGCGGATTCCCGCATGCTGGAAAACGAGGGCGGCCGCCCCGAGGGCCTCCGCCCGGTCGCCGAGTGAGGACATTGTCAGCGTTGTGGTCTCGCCGATGACGGGCACCGCGTGGCGCACCAGGCCCCGCCGGATGGGGTCCAGGAGCAGGTCTCCCAGCCCCGCCAGGGGACCGCCCATCACAATGACTTCAGGGTTGATGAGGTTGGCCACGTTGCCCAGGGCACGGCCTACGGCCAGGCCGGCGTCGTCGATGACACGCAGTGTCGCGGAGTCCCGCTCCAGCGCCTTGCGGACGATGTCCTCCGCGCTGAGCGGTTTCTCCTCGCCGCGGCTGAGGAGCTCGATCATGGTGGTTGTGGAAGCAATGGTTTCCAGGCACCCCCGGTTCCCGCAGCGGCAGATGAGGCCGTGCTCGTGGATAGTGGCGTGGCCGATTTCGCCGGTGATGCCCACGTTGCCGTAGTACGGGGCGCCGTTGAGGATCAGCCCGGCGCCAATGCCCGAGCCGATCTTCATGAACATCAGGTTGCTGATGCCGCTGTGGGGTCCCCACGTGACCTCTGCCAGGGCGCCAAGGTTGGCGTCGTTGTCAATGAACACGGGGAAATTCAGGGTCTCTTCAAGGTAGTGCAGGATGTTGATGCCCACCCACTCGGGAAGGATGGCCCCCTGCGCCACAGTGCCCGTCCGGCGGTCAATGGGGCCCGGGATTCCGACGCCGGCGCCTACTATGGCGCTGCGTTCCACGCCGCTTTCCGCCAGCAGTTTGGCAAGGAGTTCGACGGCGGCCCGGATGCCTTCGTCGGCGTGATGGCCTAATGGCAGCAGCACGGATTCCTCGGCGATGATGTGGTAACTCAGGGTTGCGAGGACCACTCTGAGGTGCCGCCGGCCGAAGTCGATACCCACGGCGACCGCCCCGTTGCTGTTGAGCCGGACGTTCAGTGCACGCCGGCCGGAGCTGGTGATCGGCTCCGTGGACGCCAGTCCGGCGTCCTGCATGATCTTGACGATGTTGGAGACCGTGGCGGTGGACAAACCGGTCTGCCGGGCGAGTTCCGCCTGGGTTGATGGACCGTTCAGGAGGCACTCGATGATCCGTTGCTGGTTCAGGTGCCTCAGGGCGGACTGTGAACCAGGGTTCTTGGTTCGGCTCCTCGTTGAGCGCGGTGATGAGGGCATGCAATGAAGCGTGCACCATCTGCACCGTTGTAGTCAAGAAGTTAACGCAAGGCGCCATTGCAGGACCCTTGCCGCACGCACGGACGTTCCGCACTGCGGGCCCCGGTTTCCGGGCGGAAATGCACCTACGGCACAGTCTGCACCCTCGCTAGGCTGGTAGGAAGAGGCTGCAAGAAGAGGCGGCCCGCGTTTCCCGCGGGCATCCCGGAGACTATAGAGGTGGTAACGGTGCTGCTGGCACTCCTGCAGGCGAACGCCGCTGTACTTGATGTGGAAACCAACTGCGGGGCAATTGACGACGCCGCCCGGTCGGCCGCGTCCGCCGGGGCGGGGGTGCTGCTCACCCCGGAGCTGTTTCCCGTGGGGTATGCGCCCCTCCGGGTCCGGTCCGGACTGGATCCCGCAAGCCTTCCGGCCATCCGCCGGACGCTGGCCGGCATCGCGCGGAAGAATCGCATCGCCCTGGTGTACAGCCTGCCCGCCGTCACCGCGGACGGCCGGTGGCAGATCACCTCCACGCTGGTGGACCGAGAAGGGGCCGAGGTGCTGAACTACGCCAAGGTCCACTTGTTTGGCGAGGAGGAGCGCACGGCGTTCAGCCCGGCCGCCGAACCTCCCGCCGTCGTGGACTTCCAGGGCATCAAAACGTCCATGGTGATCTGCTACGACGTCGAGTTTCCCGAAGCCGTTCGTGCCGCCGCGGTCCGCGGCGCAGAACTGCTCCTGGTTCCCACGGCCCTGTCCCGGGGATTCGACTCCGTCCCGCAGGTCCTGCTGCGCGCAAGGGCTCTGGAGAGCCAGCTGACCGTGGCCTATGCCAACCACTCAGGGGAGGAAGACGGCTGTGAGTTCCTGGGCGGCAGCGTCATCGCCGGTCCCGACGGCTCCCTGCTGGCCGCTGCAGGACCGGCGCCGGAACTGCTGTACGCCGAGGTGTCCGCCGCCAGCGCCCGCAACGCGCGGGAAGCCGTGCCGTACCTCAGGGAGCGCCGGCCGGAGCTTTACTCGGACTGGGAGGGCGCGGCTTCCGTTGCCGGCGGGGATTCGTCCACGTACTGAAGGGCGAACCAGAGCTCCGCGCGGACCTGGGCCTGGTTGAGATCGGTCTCCAGAAGCTCGGCCACGGCGTTGATCTGCCGGCGGACGCTGTTCCGGTGCAAGCCCAGGGCTTTCGCCGTGGCGTCCCAGCTCCCGTTCTCTCCGAGCCACGTCCGCAGCACCGCCAGCTGGGCGGCGCGCCGCTCGGGATCCTCCTGGCCAAGAACCGGCTCCAGCAGGCGTGCCGCCAGCATGGTCCCGGCCTCGCGGCCAAGCAGTCCGGCCACGGACCAGGTCACCTCGTCCACGCGGGCGCTCCTGCCGGTTGCCTGAACCCGGGCGCGCAGCGACGTCACCCGCCGGTACGCGGACGCCAAGGCCTGGAACTCGGTGGCATCCCCGATCACCAGGCGCCAGCCGAGTTCCTCCGCCTCTGCCAGCAGGGCATCGTCGACCTTGAGGCGGGTGATGGCGGCAAAACCGTAGTCAGTGATCTCCACCAGCTTGGTGTCGAATATGCGGCGCCACTGCAGGAGTTCCCGGACGGGGCTGTCTCCCGCAGGACCGCCGGGTTCCGCTTTCACACCCTGGACAACCCGCAGGTGTGCCGAGCGCGTGGAGGAGATGCTCTGCGCCAGGAGGTCTTTGAGGCCGTTGATGTGCTTCGTGCCGCCGGAGGCCACGCTGTCCGGATGCAGCAACAGCGCGGTCGCGAGCTGGCTGGGTGCCAGCGAGCCGCTGGTCCGCTGCCGCACCAGCAGTTCCAGGAGCCCCACCACCGAGGACACCACGCTGTTCTGGGCCGGCGTGAGCGGTCCGCCGGAGCCCAGGATCAGCGCGCCGAGGTTGGCATCCCGGGTGCTGCGGAGCGGGTGGCCGAACACCGTGGACGGCCGCGGTTCCTCGAGGGACTCCATCTCAACCCGGGGGCCGCTGCCGCCCAGTAGCCGTTTCAGCAGCGGCTGCAAAGCGGAGAGTTCGACGGCGGCGGGCGGGGACTGGTTGCCGGCCGGGCCGGCAGCGCCAGTTCCGCTGCTGTTGCCGCTTCCGCCGTCGGCCGCGGCCCGGGCGCGGATCCTGCCGTCGGCCCCGACGAGCAGCGCCCAGACCGGAACCCGCTGCACCAACGCCGCCAGGAGTTCGTGCTCCGGCCTGGCCGACAGGACCGCCCGCATCAGCTGGCGGTTGGTGTCCGCCAGTTGCCGGAACACCCTGGCGTTGTCCGACTCCAGCAGCTGCGAGAACGCCAGTCCGATCGCCGCAAACGGAACAGTCCTGGGAAACTCCACCAGGGTCAGGTTGTGGCGACGGCATGCCGCCAGCACGGTCCCGGGCACGGCGTCGAAGTACGGCTCCAGTCCGAACCCCAGGGCCCCCACCCCGGCGCCGACCAGCCGCTGCACATAGGCGTCCACCTTTCCCTCGCGGCCGCCCTCGCCGAGGAACGGCAACCCGGCGGTGAGGATAAACTCGCCGTCGAGAAGGTAGGGCGTCGGATCCTCCAGTTCGCTCGGCTCCACCCAGCGGAGCATCCCGGCACCGTTGCCGCCGTCGTGGAGTATTCTCAGCTCCGGCGGCAGCTTCTGCAGGAACTGCTCCAGCGTGACGAAGCCGAGCCGCTCGACGGCTGCCTCAGGCGCCACCGGGAGCACCGGCTTCCTGGTAGTCCGGGCACTCGTAGGCGCGCGGCAGGCGCGGGGCAATCCGGTTGATGATCTCGTCGCCGTGGCTGCCGATCGCCGCGCCCCAGTCATCGGCGCTCGCGGCCCCGGTGCGCGGATCGCCAAATAGCACAGCTGTGTCACCAACGGCCACGCCCAGGGAATCCGGGCCCAGGTCCACCATGAACTGGTCCATGCAGACCTTGCCGATCACCGGAACCCGGCGGCCCCCGACGAGGATCAGGCTGCGGCCCGTGATGCCCTTGGGGATCCCGTCCGCATAGCCCAGCGGGATCAGCCCCAGATACCGCGGCTCGTGCGTGATGGCCTGGTGCTCGTAGCTCACGCCGGTCCCGGCCGGCACTTTCTTCACCAGCACCACCGGGGCCGTGACCGTCAGGGCGGGGCGCAGGCCGAAGTCGGCCGGAGCCAGGTGGTCGGCCGGAGCCAGCCCGTAGAACGCCAGGCCGGCCCGCACCATGTCGAAGGCGAATTCCGGCCGGTCAAGGATGTTGGCCGAACTCGAGACGTGCCGGAGAGCCGGTTCCAGGCCCGCCGCCCTGGCCGCACGGACGGCTTCTTCGAAAGCCTCCACCGCCGCCAGATTGGCCGGGTGTGCCGGAACGTCGGCCCAGGCCAGATGCGTCCAGACGCCGCGCACGCAGAGCGTGCCGTCACGCTCCGCCGCCCGGGCAGCGGTGACGAGTTCCGCCCAGTCCTCCGCCCGCGCCCCGCCGCGACTCAGCCCCGTGTCCAGTTCAAGATGGACGACGGCGGGACGGCCCAGCTGGCGGGCGATGCCGGCCACGACGTCGAGCTGGGCGACGCTGCCCAGCGACACGTCGACGTCGTACGCCAGCGCTTCCCGGATTGTCTCGCTGGAGGCGGATGCGAGGTACAGCCAGGACAGTACCGGAGCGGTGATGCCTGCGCGGCGCAGGGCGATCGCCTCATGAAGCTGCGCCGTTCCCAGCCAGTCCGCGCCGGCCGACAGTGCCGTCCGGGCGACGTCAACAAGTCCGTGGCCGTAGGCGTTGCCCTTCACCACCGCCATGAAGTGGGGTGCCGCGGAGCGCTGGCGGAGAGTGCGGATGTTGTCTGCGATGGCCGAAAGGTCAACGCTGACCTGTCCGGTGAGCGCCGCGTTCCGCGTGCCCTCGGTGTGTGCATTAAGTCTCATGCCAGAAGACTATAGGTCATTTTGCACAACGATGAGAGGTGGCTCACAAACCTAAGCTGTACCAGGGGAAAGCCGCTAACTACTCACGAACGGACGTCAATGATGACTGTGCCTACACTCACCGGCCGGCCGCCGGCAGCTGCCCGCCGTCCGGACCTGGCTGCACAACTGCTGCGCCGCAAGCCGATCGGCCAAATGGTCAGCGAGGCCGACAACGGCCATGGCGGCACCAAGCTGGTCCGCAGCTTCGGAGTTCTGCAGCTGACCATGATCAGCGTCGGGGCCACGCTGGGAACCGGCATCCTGGTCATCCTCGGCGAATCCGTGCCGCTGGCCGGTCCCGCCATCTGGATTTCGTTCGCCATCGCCGGGCTCGCCGCCCTGCTCTCGGCCGTGTCCTACGCCGAAATGGCCGGCCTGGTCCCGGTGGCGGGCTCCAGTTACTCCTACACCTACGCCACGATGGGCGAAGGCATGGCCTGGATCTGCGGCTGGTGCCTCGTGCTGGAGTACGCGGTGTCGGTGGCCGCCGTGGCCGTCGGTGCAGGCCAGTACGTGAACGAGACCCTCGCGGTGTTCGGGCAGGTCCTGCCGGATGCCGTCTCGCAGCCGCCCGGTGACGGCGGCATCATGAACATCCCGGCCATGGTCATCGTGGTCCTCGCGACGATCCTGCTGGTTCGCGGGGCCAGGGAGAGCGCCTGGATCAACACCGCGATCGTGGTGATCAAGGTAGGCATCCTCCTCTTCTTCTGCGCCGTCGCATTCACGGCCTTCAACGCCGGCAACTTCGAGCCGCTGCTGCCGATGGGCGCGGCAGGCGTCTCGGCCGCCGCCTCGACGGTCTTCTTTTCCTACATCGGCTTCGACGCAGCCTCCACGGCCGGCGAGGAAGCGCGCAATCCCAAAAGGGACCTGCCGCGCGCCATCATGCTTTCCATGGTGATCGTCACCACCATCTATGTCCTCGTGGCTGTCGCCGCCATCGGCGCCCGTCCCTGGGGCTGGTTCGACGGCACCGAGGCCGCCCTGGTGAAAATCCTCGAGGAAACCACAGGCCAGCCGTGGATCGCCCTGGTCTTCGCCGTCGGCGCCGTGCTGGCCATCGCCAGCATCGTCCTGACCGTCCTCTACGGCCAGACCCGCATCCTGCTCTCCATGTCCCGCGACGGCCTCATCCCCAGGATCTTCGGCCGCGTCTCCTCCCGCACCGGCACCCCGGTTGCCGGGACCGTGATCGTGGGCGTCCTCGTGGCCCTCACGGCCGGGCTGGTTCCGCTCGGTGACCTGGCGGACGCCACCAGCATCGGCACCCTGTTCGCCTTTGCCCTGGTCAACGTGGCCGTCATCTACCTGCGCCGCAACCGGCCCGAACTCAAGCGCACCTTCCGCGTGCCGCTGTTCCCGCTGACCCCCATCCTCGGCGCGCTTATGTGTGCGTACCTTATGGCCAACCTCGGCGCCGACACCTGGGCCGTGTTCGGCATCTGGATGCTAGTGGGCCTCGCAGCCTACTTCGGCTACGGCCGGAAGCACTCCAGGGTGGCGGCGCTGGGCCACGAGGAATACCGTGAACTGAGCGGGCGCGAATCTTCACCACTGTCCACCCCCGAACCGACGAAGGCAGACCTTTCATGACCATCGCCACCGAACTGCCGGCCAACAACCCCGCTACGGCCCCGGGCCCCGAAGCCGCCTCCGCCGCGGGCCGGGCTGCCGACGCCCCCATCACCATGCTGAACCCGGACTTCCCGTTCAGCTACGACCACTACCTCGCGCACCCGGACGGCCTCGGCTCGGTCCCGCCAGAGCTGTACGGCACCCAGGTGGCCGTGGTCGGCGCGGGCCTGTCCGGCCTGGTCACGGCCTACGAACTGATGAAGCTGGGCCTACGCCCGGTCATGTACGAGGCCGACCAGATTGGCGGCCGGCTGCGGACTGCCAGCTTCCCGTCGGCTCCCGGCGTGGTGGCGGACCTCGGCGGCATGCGGTTCCCGGTGTCCGGCAAGGCGTTCTACCACTACGTGGAACTGCTGGGCCTGCAGACCCAGGAGTTCCCCAACCCGCTGGCCCCGGTCACCTCCAGCACCGTGATTGAACTGGCCGGGCAGAAGCACTACGCGAGCACGCCGGCGGACCTGCCGCCGTTCTTCCGTGAAGTGGCGGACGCGTGGAAAGCGGCAGTGAACGACGGCGCCCGCTTCAGTGAGATGCAGGACGCCATCCGGGCGCGGGACACGGCCCGGATCAAGGAGATCTGGAACGAACTCCTGCCGCTGATGGACGAACAGACGTTCTACGGCTTCATCGCGGCCAGCGAGTCCTTCAAGAAGGCCGGCTTCGCGCACCGAGAGGCATTCGGGCAGGTGGGGTTCGGCACCGGCGGCTGGGATACCGACTTCCCCAACTCGATCCTCGAAATCCTCCGCGTCGTCTATACCGACGCCGATGACCAGCATCGCCTGATTGCCGGGGGAGCGCAGCGGCTCCCCGAGGCGCTGTGGCAGCACGCGCCGTCGGGCATGGCCCACTGGCCGGAAGGAACGTCACTGGCGTCGCTGCATTCAGGCTCCCCGAGGGGCGCCGTGGACCGCATCAGCCGGGACGCCAACGGCGACCTGCGCCTGCGCGAACGCTGGGGCCGGGAGGCGAGCTATCCCGCCGTCGTCACCACGTGCCAGTCCTGGCTGCTGTCCACCCGGATCCACACCGAGGAAGCACTGTTTCCGGCGGAGCTGTGGACGGCGATCGAGCGCTCGCACTACATGCAGTCCTCCAAGACCTTCGTGATGGTGGACCGCCCGTTCTGGAAGGACACCGATCCCGCTACGGGCCGGGATGTCCTGTCCATGACCCTGACCGACCGGCTGAACCGCGCCACCTACCTGCTCGACGACGGTCCGGACAAGCCCGCCGTCATCCTGCTCTCTTACACGTGGAACGACGACGCGCTGAAGTGGCTGGCGCTCGACGCCGACCAGCGGGTGGAGCTCATGCTGCACTCCCTGGAGCAGATCTACCCGGGCGTGGACATCGCCAGCCACATCATCGGCCAGCCCATCACCGTCTCCTGGGAAGCGGACCCCAACTTCATGGGCGCCTTCAAGGCGAACCTGCCCGGGCACTACCGTTACCAGCAGCGGCTGTTCACGCACTTCAAGCAGGACAAGCTGCCGGAAGCCCAGCGCGGGATCTTCCTGGCCGGCGATGACGTGTCCTTCACCGCCGGTTGGGCCGAGGGCGCCGTCACCACCGGCCTCAACGCGGTGTGGGGCGTGGTGAACCACCTGGGCGGCCGGTCAGCCGCCGGGAACCCGGGACCGGGCGAGCTGCTGGACGCACTGGGACCGATCAGCCTGGACTAGCCCGGGCTGCTGACCCTGTTAGCCGGCGTGAAGCTCCCGGTGCGCCTGCGCGAGCTCGCGGTAGTGGGCGGCGTTGCGCTTCACGCCGTCGAACTCCTCGTCGGTGAGTTCACGGCGGACCTTCGCCGGGACGCCGGCCACCAATGACCGGGGCGGGATGACGGTTCCTTCAAGGACCACGGCGCCGGCGGCCACCAGGGAGCCGGCGCCGATCACCGCACCGTTCAGGATGGTGGCGCTCATGCCGATGAGGCAGTCGTCCTCGACCGTGCAGCCGTGCACCACGGCACTGTGGCCGACGCTGACGCGGGCCCCGACGCTGCACGGGAATCCCGGGTCGGCATGCAGCACAACATTGTCCTGCAGGTTGCTGCCCTCACCAACGGTGATGGCGGCGGTGTCGGCCCGCACGGAGACACCGTAGAACGCGCTGGCGTCCGCGGCGAGGGTGGCTTTGCCGATCACGGAGGCGCTGGGGGCGACGAAGACTGATGGGTGGACGTCCGGGCTGGTGCCGGCGAAAGGATAAAGAGGAGCCATGTGCCCAGCCTAGGACACTGCTCGCGCCGGCCTTCGGAAGCAGGCTCCACAGGCGGGCTTTGTGACCTAGTGACGCCGCCGACGGGTCTCACTACCATTGGGGCCATGGAACTACGGGATTTTGGCCCGTCAGGGCTGCAGCTGCAAGGACTTCACCTGCGGCCGGACGGTGGCGGAGTGCCCGGCCGGTTCCGCCGGCTGATGCGGCGGATTGAGCAGCTGGAGGCCCTTGACCCGGCTGTCCGTGCGGTCGAGCCGCCGGCTGGCCGGCTGGTCCGCAACCGGCGTCTTCGCAGCTTCCTGCACGGCGATGCAACCGGAATACCGCTGCACGGCATCCTGACCGACGCACCATTCGGCGCATGGTTCATGGCCATGTACCTGGACCTGTACTCCGACCCCGGGACGCAGCGGGCGGCCACCCGGCTGGTGGGCCTTGGCGTTCTGGCCGCGGCGCCCACCGCACTGACCGGATGGGCCGAGTGGGCGTTGGCCGGCCGCGGAACGAAGCGGGTTGGCATCGTCCATGCCGGTTTGAATGGTGCGGTCGTGCTGATTTTCGCCGGGTCCTGGGCCGCGCGGCTCCGGGGCCGCCGCAACCTCGGCGTCGGCCTGGCGCGCGTCGGGGCTCTCGTCCTAATGGCGAGCGCTTTGCTGGGCGGATATATGGGCAGCGGCCGCCGGGGAGCGCAGACCCTCCCCGCTTCCCCAACTGACTCGCACTTAACGTCGTCAATCGCGGATTCCGCGACGTTAAGTGCTAGTCAGTTGGGTCAGGGCGGGGGAGTGCGGAGGACCAGGAACTGGTAATGCTGCGTCCAGTGGCCGGCACCCGGCCCGGACTCCGCGCCCGTGCCTTCCGGCCACGTCACGAATTCCTCAATCTCGCCGTGCCGGCCGAAGATCCGTTGGAGCGCCGCGTCGCTGCGGCGGCTGAAAAAGCGCGGCGGCTGGATCTCGTCTTCGGGGTTGAGGACCTCTTCATCGTCACCGGACCAGAGCCCGACGGCGATCGGCGCCCCCGGCGCGGCCACCCGCACGAGTTCACGGACGACGTCGTCGATGTCCTTGTTGGGGATGTGCAGCAGCGTGCTCATGGTCCACAGTGCCGGGAAAACGCCGTCGGCGAAGGGCAGGCTCCGCACACTCGCGACCGAGACATTCAGCCCCTTGGACGTAGCCAGCCGCACCTGTTCCTCGGAGAGGTCCACACCCGTGTAATGGACGCCGGCCTGGACGAACTTGAGGCCGTCGAGGCCCCCGCCGGAGCCGATTTCCAGTACGGCGTGCCTGCCTTCGGCCTTCAACCGGGCGATGAACCGTTCCCGCTGCTGCACCCGCTGCGGAGTCAGGGGATGCTCCGGATGAAGGAGGGCGCGCTGGTTGTAGAACGCTGCCAGCCGGTCCTCGCCGCTGCGCCCCAGGGTTCCGGACTCCTCCATGGCCGGCGCCACGTCCTGCCCGACCCTAGTTGAAGACGACGGTGCGGTTGCCGTCCAGCAGCACGCGGTGCTCGGCGTGCCACTGGACGGCCTGGGCCAGGGTGCGGCCTTCCACATCGCGGCCCATCTGCACGAACTGTTCCGCGGTGCGGCGGTGGTCCACGCGGATGACTTCCTGTTCGATGATGGGCCCTTCGTCCAGGGCGGCCGTGACGTAGTGCGCCGTGGCGCCGATCAGCTTGACGCCGCGGGCATGGGCCTGGTGATACGGCCTGGCACCCTTAAAGGACGGCAGGAAGGAGTGATGGATGTTGATGGCCTTGCCGGTGAGCTCCGTGCAGAGCTCGTTGGACAGGATCTGCATGTAGCGGGCCAGGACGGTCAGCTCGATGTCCTGCTCCGCGATGATCTTGCGCAGCTGGTCCTCTGCCTGGACCTTGGTGTCCGCAGTGACCGGGATGTAGTGGAAGGGAATGCCGTAGAACTCCGCCAGCCCGGCCAGGTCCTGGTGGTTGGACACGATGGCGGGGATCTCGATGGGCAGCGTGCCGGAGCGCTGCAGGAACAGGAGGTCGTTGAGGCAGTGCGCCGACTTGCTCGCCATCAGCAGCGTGCGGACCTTCCGGCCGGCGGGGTTGAGGCTCCACTGCATGCCGAAGGCCTCCGTCACGGGCTGCAGCGCGGCGTGGACTTCTGCCTGCGACGCGTCCGTGGTGGCTTCGACGCGCATGAAGAACGTGCCGGTTGCGTGGCTTCCATACTGCTGCGAGTCCGTAATATTGCAGCCGGCCACGAGCAATGCTCCCGCCACGGCATGCACGATGCCGGGCCGGTCCGGGCAGGAGAGGGTCAGAACATAAGCGGAGGTCAGCTGGTCTTCAGTCACGAATAACAGCCTACCCGCGCCGGAGGCAGCGCTCTCAACGCGATTCGGACAGGACTCGGACGGGATTCACGCGGGATTCCGACGGGATTCGGAAAGGTTTTGATAGGCTTATCCGGTCGCAACTGGCGTTGGATGGCTAACCATCAGGGAGCGGCATTGACGAAGACCACGGATCGTACGCCTGGGCCGAGGGTCATGTTTTGCCGGCCGGCAGTTTAACCGCTGCCGTTCCTCTGCGATGTCCTGCCCTCAAGCGGGTTGCCCTCACCGGGTTTCCCCGTAATCAAGGGGCCGGGCAACGTCACAGCCGGTAGCCTGACCTTAGCAGCGCCCATCCCTAGCCAGGAGTTATTCGTGACTACTTCTCCGACTTCCGTTAGCACTTCCTCCACCGTCAGCAACCTGCCGTTGGCGGAGCTCGACCCCGAGATCGCCGCAGTACTGGACCAGGAGCTTGGCCGCCAGCGCGGCACCCTGGAAATGATCGCCTCGGAAAACTTCGCCCCGCGCGCCGTCATGGAAGCCCAGGGCTCCGTCCTGACCAACAAGTACGCCGAGGGTTACCCGGGCCGCCGCTATTACGGCGGCTGCGAATACGTGGACATCGCTGAACAGCTGGCGATTGACCGCGTCAAGGACCTGTTCGGCGCAGAGTACGCCAACGTCCAGCCGCACTCCGGCGCCCAGGCCAACGCCGCCGCACTGTCCGCCATGATCACCCCCGGTGACAAGATCCTGGGCCTGTCCCTGGCTCACGGCGGCCACCTGACGCACGGCATGAAGCTCAACTTCTCCGGCAAGCTCTACAGCGTGGCTGCCTACCAGGTGGAGCAGGACAACTTCCGCATCGACATGGACAAGCTCCGCGAGCAGGCCATCGCCGAGAAGCCGCAGGTCATCATCGCCGGCTGGTCCGCCTACCCGCGCCACCTGGACTTCGCAGCCTTCCGCTCGATCGCCGATGAAGTCGGCGCGCTGCTCTGGACCGACATGGCCCACTTCGCCGGCCTGGTGGCCGCGGGCCTGCACCCGAGCCCGGTGCCGTACTCCGACGTCGTCACCTCCACGGTGCACAAGACCCTCGCAGGCCCCCGCTCCGGTGTGATCCTGGCCAAGCAGGAATGGGCCAAGAAGCTCAACTCCAACGTCTTCCCCGGCCAGCAGGGCGGACCGCTCATGCACGTCATCGCCGCAAAGGCCGTTGCCTTCAAGATCGCCGGCACCGCTGAGTTCAAGGAGCGCCAGGAGCGCGTCCTCGAGGGCGCCAAGATCATCGCCGACCGCCTGAACCAGGCTGACGTCGCAGAAGCAGGCGTCTCCGTGCTCACCGGCGGCACCGATGTGCACCTGGTCCTGGTGGACCTGCGCAACTCGCAGCTGGACGGCCAGCAGGCAGAGGACCTCCTGCACTCCGTGGGAATCACCGTGAACCGCAACGCTGTTCCGTTCGACCCCCGCCCGCCGATGGTCACCTCCGGCCTGCGCATCGGTACCCCGGCACTGGCCACCCGCGGCTTCGGCGCCGAGGAATTCACCGAGGTGGCCGAGATCATCGCCACCGCCCTGAAGGCCGGCTCCGCCACCGATATCGAGGCCCTGCAGGCCCGCGTGGACAAGCTCGCCGCCGACTTCCCGCTCTACCCGCAGCACGAACAGTGGTGAACCCGTCCATGGCGCAGACCGCGAAAATCCTTGACGGCAAGGCAGCTGCAGCCGCCATCAAATCCGAGCTGACCGAGCGTGTCGCGGCACTGCAGGCCCGCGGCGTCACCCCGGGCATTGCCACAGTGCTCGTTGGCGCGGACCCTGCCTCGCAGCTGTACGTGTCCATGAAGCACAAGCAGTCTGTGGAGATCGGGATGAACTCGATCCAGCGTGAGCTTCCGGCCGATGCGACCCAGGCCCAGGTTGAGGACCTCATTGATGAACTCAATGCGGACCCCGCCTGCCATGGGTACATCGTGCAGCTGCCACTGCCCAAGCACCTGGATACCGACGCAATCCTCGAGCGGATCGACCCCGCCAAAGATGCAGACGGCCTGCACCCGACCAACCTCGGCAGGCTGGTGCTCAACGTCAACGGTGAGATCACCTCGCCGCTGCCATGCACGCCCCGCGGCGTCATTGAGCTCCTGGAACGCAACGGATACAACCTGGCCGGCAAACACGTTGTGGTGGTGGGCCGTGGTGTCACGATCGGCCGCACGATCGGCCTGCTGCTGACCCGGCGGGCAGTGAACGCCACCGTCACGTTGACGCACACCGGCACCGAGAACCTCTCGGAGCTGCTGCGGCTGGCGGACGTCATTGTGGGCGCGGCGGGTGCCAAGCACATCGTCAAGGCTTCGGACGTGAAGCCGGGCGCGGCGCTGCTCGACGTTGGTGTCACCCGTGAAACCGATCCCGAGACGGGCAAAAGCAAGGTCCATGGCGACATCGATCCCGCAGCTGCCGAGGTGGCCGGCTGGATCTCGCCGAACCCCGGCGGCGTGGGTCCCATGACCGTGGCCCTGCTGATGACCAACGTGGTCGAAGCCGCGGAACGCAAAGCTGCGGCGGAACGCCACGCGGGCGTCGCCTAAGCTACACGGAATGCAGGCAGGGCGCCTACTCCCGCGGGAGTAGGCGCCCTGCGCCGTTAAGCGGACGACGCGGGTACGCCGCCGCCGCTAGGCTCGGAGTATGCCGCGCCGATTCCAGGGTCCGCCCACCGCCTTCGTGGTGATCGCCGTGGCCGTTGTCCAGGTCGTGGGCACAGTCTTCGCCGCTGCGCGGCAGCCCGAGCACCGGCCCCTTGACGTGCTGGCTTTCGTGCTGCTTCTCGCCGGCCCGGCGGCGCTGTCCCTGCGCCGGCGCTGGCCCGGCGTGATGTTGCCTGCGGCTGCTGCGGCGACGATCCTCTACCTTGCCGCAGGCTACCCGTGGGGTCCTGTCCTGCTGTCCCTGGCGCTGGCCATCGTCTTCTCGGCGGCCGCCGGACGACGCTGGCAGACCTGGACCGTGGCCGGGACCTGCGCGGCGGCGCTGGCTGCCTTCTTTATGGCCAGCGGGGACGAAGGCGCCCTGATCCGCGCCGTCGCCGGAACGTCCTGGCTGGTGATCCTGGTGCTGCTGGGGGAGGGTGCCAGGTTCCGCCACGAGCGCGTGGCCGAAAGGCGGCGGCAGCGCGAGTCCCGGGAGCTGGCCGCCCGGGACGAATACCGGCTCGCCCTGGCCCGGGATATCCATGACGTTGTGGCGCATTCCCTGTCCCTCATCAACGTCCGCGCATCAGTGGCGCTGCACCTGGGGGACCGGGACCCGGAACAGTTCCGTCCCGCCCTGGAAGCCATTAAATCGGCCAGCAAAGAGTCACTGGACGAAGTCCGCCAGCTGCTGGGCGTGCTCCGGGATGACGCGCCGCTCCGCCCTGCATCGGGTCCCGGGCTGCGTAAACTGCCCGAGCTCGCCGAGAACGCGCGGCGCACGGGACTGGACGTGAAGCTGGACATCCGGACGGATCCCGGCACCGGCGGGCCGCCCGCCGCAGCCGAAGAGGCCGCGTACCGTATCGTGCAGGAGGCCCTCACCAATGTGGTGAGGCACGCCGGAGCCCGCAGCACCGCCGTCGTGGTTGAAATTCCGGCGGACGGACCCGACGCCGGACGCCTCACCGTTACGGTCGACGACGACGGCCGCGGAGCTGCCGGGGCACCGGAAGGCAACGGGCTGCGGGGGATGCGGGAACGCGCCGCTGCGCTGGGCGGCAGCGTGCGGTTCCTGCCGCTCAACCCGGGCTGGCGGCGACGACGCCGTGAGGCTGGCCGCCCGCGAGAGGCCCGACGTCGTGCTGATGGACATCCGCATGCCGCAGGGCGACGGGCTCGAGGCGACGCGCACGATCCTGGCCGACCCGGCGCTTCCCGGAACGCGGGTCATCATCCTCACCACCTTCGAACTTGACGAGTACATCGCCGAGGCTGTGCGCGCCGGTGCCGCCGGCTTCCTGGTCAAGGACACAGAACCGGAGGAACTGCTCCGAGCGGTCCGCGTGGTGCACGACGGCGACGCCCTCCTGTCGCCGTCGGTGACCCGCCGGATCATGGCCCAGCTGGCCGTGCAGTCCTATGCGACAGGCAAGCCGTCCGACGCCGCACTGGACCGGATTACCGAACGCGAACGGGAAGTGCTCCGGCTGGTGGGGGAGGGACTGAACAACGCGGAGATCGCCGGGCGGCTCTTCATCACGCCGCTGACCGCCAAGACCCATGTCTCCCGGATCATGACCAAGCTGCAGGTACGCGACCGCGCTCAGCTGGTGGTGCTGGCTTATGAGTCGGGCCTGGTCCGCCCCGGCTGGAGCATCTAAGGAACCCGGCTGCCTCCCCGGGTAGTAGGGCGTACGCCGCAAGTGCCTCCCGCCGCCGGACGACGGCGCAGCGCGCCGAAACCAGACTTGAAGCGGAGCCGAAATCCGGCTCGCAGAGAGAGTCTGGAGCTGACATGCTGACTGCAATAAGCACTGCTTTTGGGACCGTCCCCGCCCACGCGCCGTGGTACGACGGCGGCTTCTCACCCTGGTTCCTGCTGTTCCCGCTGTTCTGGATCCTGGTGATAGGCCTGCTAATCTTCGTTGCCCGGCGCACTTGGCGGACTAACCACCGCTGGGCTGCCCGGCAGGGCGGCGAAGGGGTGCTCCGGGAACGCTACGCGCGCGGCGAAATCGATGAGACGGAGTACCGACAGCGCCTGCAGGTCCTGCGCGGCGAGGAAAAGTAGGCGGGTTCCGGCGGCCCCGATTGCGGGTCGCCGGGTCCGCGGCCGACGCGACAAAATCGAATGGATTTTTTGAGATCGAACTCTTTATTTGTTCGAACGTGCGTACTAACGTGGGGTGAGTGCCTGAACTTGTGTCCAACGAAGAACTCTCAAGCCAACAATCCCGCAGCCAGCCCCAGGGCGACCAGATGCAGTACGTCATCACCGCCGAAAACCTCACCAAGACGTACGGCGACGTCACCGCCGTCGACGG
This sequence comes from Arthrobacter sp. Leaf337, assembly GCF_001423745.1. GTDB lineage: Bacteria > Actinomycetota > Actinomycetes > Actinomycetales > Micrococcaceae > Arthrobacter. The sequence goes on along the minus strand of NZ_LMPC01000026.1, from coordinate 207,657 downwards.
CATTTCCTTCAGCGTTCCCGCCGGTGAGGCCTTCGGCCTGCTTGGTCCCAACGGTGCCGGCAAGTCCACCACCATGAAGATGATCGGCGGCGTCTCCCAGCGCACGTCCGGAAGCCTGTCCATCATGGGGCTGGATCCGGAAAGCCACGGGCCGGAAGTCCGCGCCCACCTCGGTGTTGTGCCGCAACAGGACAACCTCGACGAGGAACTCAGGGTCCGCGACAACCTCCTGGTCTACGGCCGCTACTTCGGACTGCCCATGAGCTACCTCCGGCCCAAGGCCGATGAGCTGCTGGAGTTCGCCCAGCTGACGGACAAGGCGAAATCCAAGGTGGACGCGCTCTCCGGCGGTATGAAGCGGCGGCTGACCATCGCGCGCTCGCTGATCAACGAACCCCGGATCCTGCTGCTGGACGAGCCCACCACGGGCCTGGACCCGCAGGCCCGGCACATCCTCTGGGACAGGCTGTTCCGGCTTAAGGAGCAGGGCGTCACGCTCATCCTCACCACGCACTACATGGACGAGGCGGAACAGCTGTGCGACCGCCTCATCGTGGTGGACAAAGGACGCATCATGGCCGAGGGCTCGCCGGCCAGCCTCATCCGCGAGTACTCCACCCGGGAAGTCCTGGAGCTTCGCTTCGGATCGGAACGCAACGCCACCATCGGCGCTGAGCTCGAAGGCATTGGCGAACGGCTGGAGACGCTTCCGGACCGGGTGCTGATTTACGCGCACGACGGCGAGGCGGCCCTGGAGCAGGTGTCGGCCCGCGGACTCCGGCCGGTCACCTCACTGGTGCGCCGGTCGTCCCTGGAGGATGTTTTCCTCCGCCTCACCGGCAGGAGCCTCGTTGACTGAGCAGCCTTCGCCGTCCGTGGCGGACGCAGGCGGCCGCGGACCTTCCGTGCTGCGCGCCCACTCGCCAGCTGTGTCAGCGGCCCGCGCCCGCCGCTGGGGAGCCTTCTACTACGCGGAGCAGGTCCTCCGCGTCATGAAGAGCTACGGCTGGACCATCGTGATGTACGGCGTGGGCCAGCCTGTGGCCTACCTGTTTGCCATGGGGGTGGGCCTGGCCACGCTGGTGGACACGAGCAGCGAAGGAGTGTTCGGCGGGGTCAGCTACCTCGCCTTCATCGCCCCGGCACTGCTGATCTCTGCGGCGGTTATGACAGCGGCCAATGAATTCACGTTCCCGGTGATGGACGGGTTCAAGTGGCGGCGGGTGTACTACGGCCCGCACGCGTCCCCGCTCACGCCTGAGCAAATCGCCGCGGGCCACATCATGGCCGTGACCCTCAGGTTCCTGCTGCAGTCGGCCATCTACTTCGCGGTGGTGGCCCTCTTCGGTGCGTCACCCAGCGGCTGGGGCTGGGTATCCGTCCTGGTGGCCACCCTCGCCGGGCTCTCCTTCGGCCTTCCCCTGATGGCGTATGCCGCCTCCATCAAGGAGGACAAGGGCCAGTTTGCCATGGTGATGCGGTTCATTGTGACCCCGTTGTTCCTGTTCTCCGGAACGTTCTTCCCGCTCGATTCCCTGCCGCTCGTGGTGCGCTGGATCGGCTGGATTTCTCCGATCTGGCACGGCACTGAGCTGGGCCGTGTCTTCAGCTACGGCTATGACGAGTCGCCGTTGCTGACCATGCTGCACATCGTGTTCCTGGTAGGCCTCGCCGTGGCGGGGTGGCTGCTGACAAAACGCCAGTTCGTCAGGAGGCTGGGGCAATGAGCATTCTGTCTGAAAGTCACAACCCGGGCGGCCACAGCGTGACCGAGGCCGCGCGGAACCGCCATTTCGGGCCGATGTACTCCCGGAACGTCAGGGCTGTCATTGCCCGCGGGCTGATGGCCACGAAGAGCAGCAACTGGATGGTGATGCTCTCGGGCTTCTTCGAGCCGGTGTTGTACCTGATCTCGATGGGCGTGGGCCTGGGGGCCATCGTGGGCGCCGTCCACGGACCCGGCGGCCAGGAGATCAGCTACGCCGCCTACATTGCGCCGGCGCTCCTCGCCGTGTCCGCGATGAACGGCGCCGTGTACGACTCCACGTGGAATGTCTTCTTCAAGATGAACTTCGCCAAGCTGTACCAGGGAATGCTCTACACCTCACTGGGTCCGCTGGACGTGGCCATGGGGGAGATCTTCCTGGCATTGCTGCGGGGCCTGCTCTACGCCACCGGATTCACCGCAGTCATGGGCGTTATGGGACTGATCACCACGCCATGGGCCATCCTCATGATTCCGGCCTCGGTGCTGATCGCCTTCGGTTTCGCGAGCTTCGGCATGGGGATCACGAGCTTCATGAAGACGTTCCAGCAGATGGACTGGATCAACTTCGTGATGCTGCCGATGTTCCTCTTCAGTGCCACGTTCTACCCGCTCAGCGTCTACCCGCAGTCCATCCAGTGGCTGATCCAGGCAATGCCGCTGTGGCACGGTGTGGAACTGCTCCGGCAGATCAGCGTGGGAATCTTCACCCCTGCCACGGCCATCCACATCGGGTATTACCTGGTGATGATCGTGCTGGGGGTCATGCTCACGGCCGGCCGCCTGCGCAAGCTGTTCCTGAAATAACGTTCGCCCGGGGTGGAAGCGTCCATTTTCCTGCTCCGGCGTTTGAGACAATGGACCCATGCGAACTTTGGGTAACCCTCACTCTGCGTCCAACCCGGCCAAGGGCGGGTTCTCCATGCTGCGTATCAGCGGTCCGGGAATGATGGTGTTTGTCGTCGCCTTCGTTGTGGCCGTCATCTTTGCTGCCAACCAGAACGACGTCGTGGGCTGGGTGGTGGCGATCATCGCCGGCTTCTGGCTCGCGCTGGCAGCGTTCGTCGTCTTCAGCATCCAGAAGGCGGCCAAGAAGGCGACCGTCAAACTCAACGAAGCGCAGAACGCCTTCAATGCAGCCACCGGCCGGGCGCCGTCGTCCGGCAGCGCCGATCACGGCGGCACACGACTGGTCCGGTCGCGTAGCGAAGCCGACGAAGTCCGGGACATGAAACTGGACCATTCCTTCAAGATCGTCCAGGTCCAGGTGCGCGTCGTCGAGCAGGAACGGGCCAAGGGCGCAGCATCGGACCATGACACCATCCGCCGCGCACTGGAGACCATCGAAATCACCGCCACCAACGCCAGGGACATGATCAAGTCCTCCGGTGGCGCTGACGAACCGGTCAGCGGAACCATCATCGACTAGAGTGGAGCGGGTGATCTCGGCATTGAAGAAGGACCACCTTCGTATCGCATCAGTAAACGTCAACGGCCTCCGCGCTGCCTACCGGAACGGTATGGCGGAGTGGCTTGAGCCGCGCGAGGTGGACATCCTCTGCTTGCAGGAGGTCAGGGCACCGGACAAGATCGTCCGCGAACTCCTGGGCGACGGCTGGTTCATCCTGCACGAGGAAGCCGAGGCCAAGGGCCGCGCGGGCGTGGCCATTGCCTCCCGCGAGGAACCGCTGGCTACCCGCTCCCACATCGGCGACGATTACTTTGCCACCGCCGGACGCTGGGTGGAGGCGGATTTCCGCGTCAGGGATGCCGCCGGTGCTGCCGCCCAGTTGACCGTAGTGAGCGCCTACGTTCACTCCGGTGAGGCCGGGACCCCGAAGCAGGACGACAAATTCCGGTTCCTGGACGTCATGACCACCCGCCTTCCGGAGCTGGCAAAGCACAGCGACCATGCCCTCGTGGTGGGTGACCTGAATGTTGGCCACACGGAGCTGGATATCAAGAACTGGAAGGGCAATGTGAAGCGCGCCGGTTTCCTCCCGGAGGAACGCGCCTACTTTGACCGCTTCTTTGGCGATGAAATCGGATGGAGGGATGTCCACAGGGGCCGGGCGGGAAACGTAGAAGGCCCCTACACCTGGTGGTCCCAGCGCGGCAAGGCCTTTGACACCGACACAGGCTGGCGCATCGACTACCACATGGCCACCCCCGCCCTCGCTGCCGCTGCAATTTCGGCAGTGGTGGACCGGGCTCCGTCATGGGACACCCGCTTCTCCGACCACGCCCCGCTGGTAGTGGACTACCAGCTCTAAGCCCGAAGGTTTTTCTCACAATGACTAGCTCGACTACCCCGGTGACCAAGAAGCGCATCCTTTCAGGTGCCAAGCCCACAGCGGACTCCCTGCATCTGGGCAACTACATTGGCGCCGTCCGCAACTGGGTTGACATGCAGGCGGAATACGACGCCGTATTCTTCATTCCCGACCTCCACGCCATCACCGTGGATTTCGAACCGGCAGAGCTGGCCAAGCGCACCCGCGTGGTGGCTGCCCAATACATTGCGGCCGGCATCGACCCGGACAAGAGCATCTTCTTCGTCCAGTCGCATGTCCCCGAGCATGCCCAGTTGGCCTGGGCGCTGAACTGCATCACCGGCTTTGGCGAAGCCTCCCGGATGACGCAGTTCAAGGACAAGACGCAGAAGTCGGGAACGGAGTCCGCAACACTGGGCCTGTTCGCCTACCCGACCCTGATGGCCGCGGACATCCTTCTGTACCAGACCGACCTCGTCCCGGTCGGCGAGGACCAGCGGCAACACCTGGAGCTGACCCGAAACCTGGCCCAGCGCTTCAACACCCGCTTTGGCCAGACGTTCACGGTGCCTGAGGCCACCATCCTCAAGGCCACCGCCAAGATCTACGACCTCCAGAGCCCGACTGCCAAGATGTCGAAAACAGGCGGCTCGCCCCACGGTTCCATCCAGCTCCTGGAGGACCCCAAGATCGCCGCGAAACGCATCAAGTCCGCCGTGACAGACACCGGAACGGAAATCCGCTTCGACGCCGAAGCCAAGCCCGGCGTCTCCAACCTGCTCACCATCTATTCGACGCTGACGGGGAAGTCCGTGGCCGATCTTGAGGCGGAATACCAAGGCAAGATGTACGGCCACCTCAAGAAGGACCTGGCCGACGTCATGGTGGACTTCATCACGCCCCTCCGGGACCGCACCAATGAACTCATGGCGGACCCGGCCGAGCTGGACAGGCTACTGGCCCAGGGCGCCGAACGTGCCCGCGAAATCGCCTCCGTGACCCTCGGCCAGGTCTACGAGCGGATGGGCTTCCTGCCGTCCCTGAGCCTTGCAGGAGTCCGCTAGCCCCATGTCGTCCGTCAGCAAAGTCACTGCAAACGAAAACTCCCCTGCATACCGCGGCGAGGGAAAATTCGTTGACGCCGATGATAACGCTGCCATGGTCCGGGGCACTGAGCCGGGTAAGCGCCAGGCCAGGACCGACGGGATGAGCGTCGGCGTCATCCTGGGGTTTCCACCTGACATTGCCGAGGAACTGCGGCGCTGGCGGGCCTCCTTCGGGGACCCCATGGCCGGTGTCATCCCCGCGCACATCACACTGGTCACCACCACCCCCACCAAAGACTGGGAAGCTACCCGATGCCATGTCCGCGAGATCGCGCGCAGGCAGGAGCCGTTTACCGTCACCATCGCGGGGACTGGCTCCTTCCGGCCCGTATCCCCGGTGGTCTTCCTGAAGGTTGAAGACGGTTTTGGTGACTGCGTGAAGCTGCACGAACAGCTGCAGACCGGGCCGCTGGAACGGGAACTGCCTTTTGCCTACCACCCGCATGTGACCATTGCCCACGATGTCGCGCCGGAGAGCCTGGATGAGGCCGAAACGGTGCTGAAGGATTACCGGGCCACCTTCCCTGTGGTTAGCATGGGGCTGTACGAGCATGACATCAATGGCATTTGGCAGCTACGGGAAGAACTCGACTTTGGTATCGAAACTGACCACCCCCGAGGCGCGTCCGGCTCCGGCGACGCAGGCCGCACAGGGGGCGCAGGCCGCGAATAATCCTCCGCTGCCCACGGAGCGCGCCCGGCTGAAGCTGGAAGTGAGCCGGAAGAAGGTCGACTGGAGCAAGGCACGCAGGTCCGGCGGCGGCCCCGTGGCGGGGCTGATGGCAATGTTCCAGTGGCTGCTGGCCCGGCTGAACGCCTTTCGTCCCATGCGCGCATTCCAGCACTACAACCTGCAGCACGGGCCGCTCATGGCCGCCGGCATCGGCTTCAACATGTTCTTCTCCATCACCGGCCTGCTGGCCACGGGCTTCTCCGTGGCGGGGCTGCTGCTGAGCGGCCAACCGGCGCTGCTTGACCGGATCGTCAGCAGCGTGGCGACCAGCGCGCCGGGCCTCGTGAAGGTTGACGGCGGCGACGGCCTGGTGGACCCGCAGGACCTGCTGAATCCTGCCGGCCTTGGATGGACCGCGGTGATCGCGGCCGTCGTCACCATCGTGACCTCCCTCGGCTGGATAGCAGGTGTCCGGGAAGGCCTGCGGGGCGTGATGCAGCTCGGACCGCTGAAGATGAATCCGGTAGTCCAGAAGCTGCGGGACACCGGCACGTTGCTGCTGCTTGGCGTGGCGCTGGTGCTCAGCGCCGGCGCTTCCTTGATCTTCGGTACCGCAGCGGGATGGGTCACTGAGCAGCTGCAGTTGGATCCGGTGATGGCCTGGCCGCTGACCACGGCCATCAAGGTGGGAGTGCCGCTGGCGTTGGGCTGGGTCACCGCGCTGATCATGTTCAGGCTGGCGGCGGGTCTGAAACTTACCCGGCAGGCGTTACTCGAAGGAACCGTCCTGTCGGCCGTGGGTACCACTGCGCTGCAGATCTTCAGCACGGAGCTGCTTGCCAACGCCGGCCGTAACCCGATTCTCGCGCCGTTCGCGATCATCATCGGGCTGCTTATCTGGTTCAACCTGGTCAGCCAGGTCTACCTGGTCTCCGCGGCATGGTCCGCCATCCGGGAAGAGGACCTGAAGAACGCCCCGTCAGCCAAGGCAACGACCGGGTGGGGTTCGCGCCAGGTCCAGCCGGGAAAGACTCCGGTGGAGCGGGAACGCAAGGGCCTGGCTATCGGCCGGCGTCGAGGTACTGATCGGCCCACGCGGAAATAATCTTCGCCGCACGGGCGGCCTGGCCCTTGCCGGTCAGCAGGTGATCGCTGCCTTCCAGGGAGACGAAGCTGCGCGGGTGCCGGGCCGTCTGGAAGATGGTGCTGGCGTTCTCGATCCCCACGGTGTTGTCCGTGGGGGAGTGCAGCACCATCAGGGGTTTGTGCAACTGCTTGATGCAGTCCGTCAGGTCCGCGTTCTCCAGGTCCTCGACGAAGTGCCGGCGGATCTCCACGCGTTTGCCGCCGAGGTCCACTTCCGCGCTGCCTTCACTCAGGATCCGGTCCAGGGCAGCGTCAAAGACATGGGCCACATGCTTCGGCGAGAACGGCGCCCCCACGGTGGCCACGGCGTCGAGCTCCGGAATCTCCTTGGCTGCTGCCAAAACGGCGGCACCGCCGAAGGAATGCCCCACCAGCAGCGAGACCGGCTTCCCTTCGGTCCGCATGAACTCTGCCGCCTTGACGGTGTCCGCCACCTTGTGGCTAAAGGAACCTTCGGACCAGAACCCTGCGGAATCGCCCAGGCCCAGGTTGTCGAAGCGCAGCATCCCCACGCCGTTGTCAGCCAGCGCCTTGCACATCCGGGACGCCGACGGGCTGTCCTTGCCCAGGGTGAACCCGTGCGAGAACACGCCCCAGCCCTTCACCGGTCCTTCCGGGATATCGATGATGCCGGAGAGCAATTCTCCGGTGGATCCTTCGAAGCTGACTTTTTCGGAGCGGGACATGGGGGGACCCTTTCAGTTGGTGCCGGTAAATTGCCGTGAAACTACGACGGCGCCCCCACCTGAAAGGTGAGAGGCGCCGTCGTCGTACTTCTTTTGGTTCCGGTGGTGCTAGATCTTGCGGGACAGAATTGCCTGCTTGACCTCGGCAATGGCCTGCGTGACCTGGATGCCGCGGGGGCATGCCTCGGTGCAGTTGAAGGTGGTGCGGCAGCGCCACACGCCTTCCTTGTCGTTGAGGATTTCCAGGCGCATGTCGCCGGCGTCATCACGGGAATCGAAGATGAAGCGGTGGGCGTTGACGATCGCTGCCGGGCCGAAGTACTGGCCGTCGGTCCAGAACACCGGGCAGGAGGAGGTGCACGCGGCGCACAGGATGCACTTGGTGGTGTCGTCGAAGCGTTCGCGGTCCTCGGCGGACTGCAGGCGTTCCTTGGTGGGCTCGTGGCCCTTGTTGATAAGGAACGGCATGACTTCACGGAAGGACTGGAAGAACGGCTCCATGTCCACGATCAGGTCCTTCTCCACCGGCAGGCCCTTGATGGGCTCGACGGTGATGGGCTTGGTCGTGTCCAGGTCCTTCAGCAGGGTCTTGCACGCGAGGCGGTTGCGGCCGTTGATGCGCATGGCATCGGAGCCGCAGACGCCGTGGGCGCAGGACCGGCGGAAGGAGACGCTGCCGTCAATTTCCCACTTGACCTTGTGCAGGGCATCCAGCACGCGGTCGGTGCCGTACATGGTCACCTTGAAGTCGTCCCAGGTGGCGTCCTCGGAAACTTCCGGGTTGTAGCGGCGCACGCGCAGGGTGACGTCGAACGTCGGAATCTCTCCGCCGCCTCCGATGTGTGCGGGCAGTTCGATCTTTGAGGCTGGCTCAGCAAGTTCGGCGGACATCTTAGTACTTCCTCACCATCGGCTCGTAGCGGGTAAAGACAACCGGTTTGGTGGCTAGGCGGATGCCGGCGATTGCCTCTGCAGAGCCGTCCGCCGGGGCGTGGTCGTCCTTGTACGCCATGGAGTGCTTCATGAATTTTTCGTCGTCACGTTCCGGGAAGTCCTCGCGGAAGTGTCCGCCGCGGGACTCTTCACGGTGCAGGGCTGCAACCGTCATGACCTTGGCCAGTTCCAGCAGGAAGCCCAGCTCAACGGCCTCGAGGAGGTCCAGGTTGAAGCGCTTGCCCTTGTCCTGGACGCTGATGTTCTTGTACCGCGCCTCGAAGGACTCGATGTCCTTGAGAACCTGGTTCAGCGTGTCTGCCGTGCGGAACACCTGCATGTTGGCGTCCATGGTGTCCTGGAGTTCCTTGCGGATCACGGCCACCTTTTCGTCGCCGCTGCCGTTGCGGGCGATGTCCAGCAGTTCGATGGTGTACGCCTCCGGGTCCGCCGGGAGCTCCACGAAGTCAGCTGTCTTGGCGTACTCCGCAGCGGCGATGCCGGCGCGCTTGCCGAACACGTTGATGTCCAGCAGCGAGTTGGTGCCCAGGCGGTTGGAGCCGTGGACCGAAACGCAGGCCACTTCACCGGCCGCGTAGAGGCCCGGCACCACGGTGTCGTTGTCCTGCAGGACCTCGGTGGTGATGTTCGTGGGGATGCCGCCCATGGCGTAGTGGGCCGTCGGGAACACCGGAACCGGCTCCGTGTACGGCTCCACACCCAGGTAGGTGCGGGCAAACTCGGTGATGTCCGGCAGCTTGGCATCGATGTGCGCCGGCTCGAGGTGGGTCAGGTCAAGGAGCACGTAGTCCTTGTTGGGTCCACAGCCGCGGCCTTCGCGGACTTCGTTGGCCATGGAGCGGGCCACGATGTCGCGGGGTGCGAGGTCCTTGATGGTGGGGGCATAGCGCTCCATGAAGCGTTCACCCTCGGAGTTGCGCAGGATGGCGCCTTCGCCGCGGGCTGCTTCAGAGAGGAGGATGCCCAACCCGGCAAGGCCGGTCGGGTGGAACTGGAAGAACTCCATGTCCTCCAGGGGGATGCCGCGGCGGAACGCGATGCCCATGCCGTCGCCGGTCAGGGTGTGCGCGTTGGAGGTGGTCTTGAAGACCTTTCCTGCGCCGCCGGAGGCGAACACCACCGACTTGGCCTGGAACACGTGCAGTTCACCGGAAGCAAGGTCGTAGGACACGACGCCCGCAACACGCTTCTGCTTGTAGGGCGTGCCGTCTTCGCGGACTGCGTCCTCTTCGACCGTCAGGAGGTCCAGGACGTAGTACTCGTTGTAGAACTCCACGTTGTGCTTGACGCAGTTTTGGTACAGGGTCTGCAGAATCATGTGGCCCGTGCGGTCAGCCGCATAGCAGGCCCGGCGGACCGGAGCCTTGCCGTGGTCACGGGTGTGGCCGCCGAAGCGGCGCTGGTCAATCCGTCCTTCCGGCGTGCGGTTGAACGGCAGACCCATCTTTTCCAGGTCCAGCACGGCGTCGATGGCTTCCTTCGCCATGACCTCGGCCGCGTCCTGGTCCACCAGGTAGTCGCCGCCCTTAATCGTGTCGAACGTGTGCCACTCCCAGTTGTCTTCCTCGACATTGGCCAGTGCCGCACACATGCCACCCTGCGCCGCACCGGTGTGCGAGCGGGTGGGGTAGAGCTTGGTCAGTACTGCTGTGCGCGCGCGCTGACCGGATTCGATCGCGGCGCGCATGCCAGCGCCACCGGCACCGACGATGACGACGTCGTACTTATGGACCTGCATACCAGATGCTCTTTCTCTCAAAATTCGCTATAAAACCACGGGCGGGCGGAGCCCGCACCGTAAAACCGTTGACCCGCTCAGCGCGGGCACAGCTGATCCCCCCGGAAGGGAAGGTGCCGCTAGGCTGCGGGGCAGAAGCCGCCGGGCAGCGGTACGCCGTTGACGTCCACCGGGCACGGGTTGAAGGTGAAGATCACCAGGGTGCCCAGGATGATGATGACGGTTGTTGCGGCGTAGAGGACGATCTTCAGCCAGAAGCGGGTGGAGTCCTTCTCGGCGTAGTCGTTGATGATGGTGCGGACGCCGTTGGTGCCGTGCAGCATGGCCAGCCAGAGCATGGCCAGGTCCCAGAACTGCCAGAAGGGATCGGCCCACTTGCCGGCCACGAAACCGAAGTCGATAGCGTGGATGCCTTCGCCCACCAGGAGGTTAACGAAAAGGTGCCCGAAGATCAGGACCACCAGGACAACGCCTGAAAGCCGCATGAACAGCCAGGCCGCCATTTCGAAGTTGCCCTTGGAGGCACCGCTGCGGCGGTACTTGGGGGCAATCAATCCTGCGCCCGGCTTCCCGCCGTCTTTTCCGCTGCGGGGACTCTGAATGGTTGCAGTCATGGCTTAGTGACCTCCGAAGGCGAGGGAAAGGTGGCGGATGGAGAAGCCCACCATGACGATGACCCAGAGGATCAGGACCGTCCACAGCATCTGGCGCTGGTACTTCGCGCCCTTCTTCCAGAAGTCGACGGCGATGATCCGCAGGCCGTTGAAGGCGTGGAAAACAATCGCTGCGACGAGGCCCGTTTCACCCAGGGCCATCAGGGGGTTCTTGTAGGCGCCGATCACGGCGGTGTATGCCTCTGGGGACACGCGCACCAATGAGGTGTCCAGCACATGGACCAACAAGAAGAAAAAAATCACTACACCGGTAATGCGGTGTCCAACCCAGGACCACATGCCTTCACGGCCGCGGTACAAGGTGCCAGCTGGTTTTGTCGGCACTGAATAAACCTCCCTGCAACACAGCGGCGCTGGCATGGGATCCACGCGGGGGGAACGCCTGCTGCGAGAGCACTCGTAAGCTCAAGCCTAAATCTAGGCTTCGCTCACAGCTTATTCAATTCAGGAACTCCTAGGTGACGCCTCCCCGCGCGGTTTTTGCGCATTTTTGAGACGAACGCCACATTAAGGCCGTCGGCGGGGCGCGGAGGGGCGGCATCTGCCGGTATCCGCGTGGTGGTCGGCTAAAGTAGGCCTTGATGACTACAGACATAGTGACAAGCCGGAATTCACCGCTGGACCGTTTTATTGCGGTAATTCCTGCAGGCGGAGTGGGGACCCGCCTCTGGCCCCTGTCACGTGCAGCAGCCCCGAAGTTTCTTCACGACCTCACCGGTTCAGGCAGCACGCTGTTGCGGGCCACCTACGACCGCCTGGAGCCGCTTGCCGGCAAGGGCGTGCTGGTTGTTACCGGCGTGGCCCACCGGAGCGCGGTGTGCGGCCAGCTTCCCGAGGTCCAGGAATCCAACCTCGTGCTGGAAAGCGAGCCCAAGGACTCCGGCGCGGCCATCGGCCTCGCGGCAGCCATCCTGTACCAGCGGGACCCGGAGACCATCATGGGTTCCTTCGCCGCGGACCAGGTGATCAGCCCGGACGACCTCTTCCAGGACGCTGTGCGTGAGGCCATCTACACGGCGGCGTCCGGCAAGATCGTCACCATCGGCATCAAGCCCACGCACCCGTCCACCGGGTTCGGCTATATCCGTGCGGGCCAGAAGCTGTCCATCGAGAACGCCCCGAGCGCGCAGGCCGTGGTGGAGTTCGTCGAAAAGCCCAGCGAGGACGTCGCCCAGCAGTATGTCGACAGCGGAGAGTACGTCTGGAACGCAGGCATGTTCGTCGCGCCCGTGTCACTCATGCTGAAACACCTCGAAGAAAACCAGCCGGAACTCTTCAAGGGGCTCACGGAGATCGCACAGGCCTGGGACACTGACGAACGCGACGAGGTCACGGCCCGCGTTTGGCCCACGCTTCCGAAGATCGCCATCGACTACGCGGTGGCGGAGCCTGCCGCGGCGGCCGGGGACGTCGCCGTCGTGCCTGGCACTTTCCGTTGGGACGACGTCGGGGACTTTGCCTCCGTGGGCCGGCTCAACAGTGCCAGGGAAGTGGACGATGTCACTGTCCTCGGCGAAGGTGCCCGAGTCTTTACCGAAAACGCCAGCGGCGTGGTTGTCACGGACACCAAACGCGTTATTGCACTGATCGGCATCAAGGACGTGGTTATCGTTGACACGCCGGATGCCCTGCTGGTCACCACCATGGCGAACTCCCAGCGGGTTAAAGCCGCCGTGGACGCGCTCAAGGCCAGCGGCGACACCGACGTCCTCTAACTTGGATCCGGCCCAGGCCTTCCCCGCCGCGGGAAAGCCTGGGCTGAGCCGTTTCCGGCGCCGGGAGCCGGCTCCCGGATCCGTAACCTCCGACACTGATGCTGGTATTCGGAGCAGCCTCGCTAGAGTTGTTTCGTGCGCAATTACACTACTGAAACCGAGCCCACCGCCCTCGTGGGGCCGTGGCTGGAGCCGCTGCTGCCGGAACTGATCGATTTCCGCCGTGACCTCCATGCGCATCCGGAGCTGTCCTTCAAGGAGTTCCGGACCACGAACAAGCTGGCGGACCGGCTCGAAGCGGCAGGGCTCAAGCCTCGCCGGCTCGAAGGCACAGGCCTCACGGTCGACGTCGGTGAGGGCCCTATTGCCACGGCACTCCGCGGTGATATCGATGCCCTCCCCATCATTGAGGAAACAGGGCTGCCGTTTGCGTCCAAGAACCACGGCGTCACCCACGCCTGCGGCCACGACGTCCACACCACCACCATGCTCGGTATCGCGCTGGTGCTGCACCGCATGCACCAGGAATCCCCGCTGGGCGGCACGGTCCGGATCATTTTCCAGCCCGCCGAGGAAACCATGCCCGGCGGAGCGCATTCCTGCATCGAACAGGGCGTGCTCGAGGGTGTGCCGCGCATCCTGGCCCTGCACTGCGACCCGCGAATCGACGTGGGCAAGATCGGCACCCGGATCGGTGCCATCACGTCAGCCTCGGACACCATCAGGATCGAGCTTTCCGGACGCGGCGGCCACACCTCCCGGCCGCATCTGACGGAGGACCTCGTGTTCGCGCTGGCGCAAATCGCCGTCAACGTTCCGGCCGTTCTGTCACGCCGGGTGGATGTCCGTAGCGGCGTCTCCGTCGTTTGGGGGCACATCTCGGCCGGCTCGGCACCCAATGCCATTCCCGGCACCGGCTACATGGCAGGGACCATGCGGTGCCTGGACCGCGACGCCTGGCACAGCGCCGGCGAACTCCTGGATGAAGTGGTCCACCAGGTGGCGGCGCCCTACAACGTGGACGTCCGGCTGGAGCACACCCGCGGTGTTCCGCCGGTAGTCAACTCCGAGCATGAAACCGCGCTCATCGAAGCGGCAGCCCGCGCCGAAATCGCCGAAAGCGCCGTCGTGCTCACGCCCCAGTCCATGGGCGGAGAGGATTTCGCCTGGTTCCTGGCCGAGCTGCCCGGCGCGATGATGCGGCTGGGCACCAAAACGCCCGGCGGTGAGGAATACGACCTTCATCGGGGTGACTACATCCTCGACGAGCGTGCACTGGGCTACGGCATCCAGGTCCTGACCGCCGCAGCGCTCCGCACCATCCGCGACCTTTAAATCCCCACCCCCGAAGCGCGAACGGACACTTAAGCCCCCCGCCCCGCAGCGCGAACGGACAGTTGAGGCCCCGACCCGGGGCCTCAACTGTCCGTTCGCGCTGCTGCGGGGCCGGAAGTGCCAGTTTGCGCTCTCTTTCGGCGCGGATGAGTTGTGCACAATCTAATTGTGCGATATCGTTTCATCCATGACCGACGCTCCCAGACTCAACGCCCCCCGCCTGAACCGGCAGGTGTGCTTCGCCCTGTACTCCGCGTCGAAGGCGGCCACTGCCGTGTACCGGCCCATGCTGGACCAGCTGGGCCTGACCTATCCGCAGTATTTGGTCATGCTGGTGCTCTGGGAGGACCAGCCCCGCAGCGTCAGGGAGCTGGGGGAGGAGCTGGGCCTGGACTCAGGCACCCTGTCCCCGCTGCTGAAGAGGCTTGAGTCGCTGGGACTGGTGGAGCGCAGGCGTTCCACCGAGGACGAGCGGCGGGTGGAGGTCTTCCTGACGGACTCCGGCGCTGCGCTCAGCGCCCGGGCCAACGCCATTCCCCAGCAGCTCGCAGACGCCGCCGGCCTGTCCGCGGCAGAGCTGGACCAGCTCCGGGAGACCCTGGGCCGGCTTACGGCCGCCCTCCATTCCTCCGTTTGAACCCAGCTTGAACCCAGCTTGAACCCAGCTTGAACCCCGGCGGAGCGCCTGGTGGACACTGGCCAGCCGGAAATTTTCATCCCAACAGAACGGAAACCACGTGAAGACTCTTTACACAGCTGAAGCACTCGCCTCGGGCGAAGGGCGGGACGGGAACGCCCGCACCAAGGACGGCAGGCTTGACGTCACTCTGGCCAGCCCGGTGGAACTGGGCGGCAACGGCCAGGGCACCAACCCCGAACAGCTCTTTGCCGCCGGCTATGCCGCGTGCTTCCACTCCGCCCTGCGACTGGTGGGCCGGAAGGAAAAGGCCGACCTCACGGATTCCGCGGTGGCAGCCAAGATCCACTTCGGCGCGCTCGAGGACGGCGTGGGCTATGGCCTGGCCGCTGAGCTCGAAATCGCCCTGCCTGCGCTGGACCTGGCGACGGCGGAGGCCCTCGTGGCCAAGGCGCACCAGATCTGCCCTTACTCGAATGCCACCCGCGGCAACATCAACGTCGACATCAAGATCCTGGAGGTGGCCGCATGAGCGCCAACACCGCAACCCTTCCCCGCGCCACCCGCGAAATCCAGCTGGCATCCCGTCCGCATGGCCGCCCCGTCCCGGAAAACTTTCGCCTGGCCGAGTCCGACCTCGCGGAACTGCAGGACGGCCAGGTGCTGGTCCGCAACCAGTTCATCTCCGTCGACCCCTACATGCGCGGCCGCATGAACGACGTCAAGTCGTATTCGGCACCCTTTGCGCTTGATGCAGCGCTCGACGGCGGCGCCGTCGGTGAGGTGATCGCGTCCCGATCGGATGAACGCAAGGTGGGGGACGTCGTCGTGCATTCCCTCGGCTGGCGCGAATACGCCGTACTGGACGCCGCCGCCACGTCCCTGGCGCGCACCGACCTGGCCCCGGCATCAGCGTTCCTCGGCGCCCTGGGCATGACGGGCCTGACGGCATATGCAGGCCTCCTGAAAGTCGCGGAATTCAAACCCGGAGAGGTGGTCTTCGTTTCGGGGGCAGCAGGTGCCGTCGGTTCGCTCGTGGGGCAGATCGCCAAGGCTATGGGTGCTTCCCGGGTTATTGGCAGCGCAGGGTCGCCGGAAAAGGTGGCGCGCCTGCTGGAGCTCGGCTTCGACGCCGCGTTCAACTACAACGACGGCCCGGTGGCCGCGCAGCTCGCGGCAGCAGCCGGGGAGCGCGGGATTGACGTGTACTTCGACAACGTCGGCGGCGAACACCTGGAAGCGGCGCTGTCCGCGCTCACGGTCGGCGGCCGCGTGGCCATGTGCGGCGCCATTGCGCAGTACAACTCGACGGAACCGACACCCGCTCCCCGGAACCTCATGCTGGCCATCGGCAAGCAGCTCACGCTCAGAGGATTCCTGGTCGGCGGCTATTGGCAGCACATGGCCGAGTTCGTGGCGACCGTGTCCGCCTGGGTGGCTGACGGTACCGTCCGCTACGACGAGACGGTAGTGGACGGCCTCGAAAACGCCCCGCAGGCCTTCATGGACCTCCTCGACGGCGCCAACACCGGCAAGATGCTGGTCCGGCTCTAGGAAATGGACATGACTTGCGGTAGCGGCTACCGGTAGGTAACAAGTTCTCAACGATCTCCGCGTCCGGGTGCCCCTGTGGTACCCGGACGTGTTCCAGGCCACTAAAGTAACTGTCATCAGTGCGCCTCGGCGCAGTGCTGCGAACCCATCAGTGAAAACAGAATTTCAGTGTGGAGCATTCGAAACGGACACTCATTGAACACCCGTCGTAGCGCCTATCTCTTTGTTCCTGGAGGAAAATTGAAGAACTCACTGCGTGCAACCCTCAAGCGCGGTTCAATGACCGGCGTCGCCACCGCCGGGGCGGCAGCTCTCCTGCTGACCGGCTGCGGGGCCGCCCCGGAAGCCGGCAGCACCGCAAGCGCCACCGCAAGTGACTACACGGGCTGCATCGTGTCCGACTCGGGCGGATTCGACGACCAGTCGTTCAACCAGTCCTCCTATGAAGGCCTCAAGAAGGCTGAGAAGGACCTTGGGATCAAGGTCAACCAGGTCGAATCAAAGACCAACAACGACTTCGAGCCGAACCTCCGCGCCATGGTCACCGCAGGCTGCGACCTGACCGTCACCGTCGGCTTCCTCCTCGGCGACGCCACCAAGGCGCAGGCAACGGCCAACCCGGACAGCCACTTCGCCATCATCGACTTCGGCTACGAGACCCCCATCAGCAACGTCAAGCCGATCATCTACGACACCGCCCAGGCCGCCTTCCTCGCCGGGTACCTGGCTGCAGGCTCCACCAAGACCGGAACGGTGGCCACCTTCGGCGGCATCAAGATCCCCACCGTCACCATCTTCATGGACGGCTACGCCGATGGCGTCAAGTACTACAACGAGAAAAAGGGCAAGGACGTCAAGGTCCTTGGCTGGGACAAGGCCAAGCAGGACGGCAGCTTCACCGGTGACTTCGAAAAGCAGGACAAGGGCAAGCAGCTGACCCAGAACTTCCTGGACCAGGGCGCCGACATCGTGATGCCTGTTGCCGGCCCCGTGGGCAAGGGCGCAGGCGCCGCGCTGAAGGAAGCAAAGGCTGCAGGCAAGGACGTCAAGCTCATCTGGGTTGACTCCGACGGCTTCCTGACCGCTCCGGATTACAAGGACCTCATGCTCTCCTCCGTCATGAAGCAGATGGGCGAAGCTGTTGAGACCGTTGTAAAGGAAGACAAGGACGGCAAGTTCAGCAACACGCCGTACGTCGGAACCCTCGCGAACGACGGCGTGCAGCTGGCTCCGTTCCACGAACTTGAGTCCCAGGTTCCCGCGGACCTGAAGACTGAACTGGAACAGATCAAGAAGGACATCGTTGACGGCAAGCTGAAGGTCGAGTCGGCAGCGAGCCCGAAGGCCTAACTTCCTCCGCAAAGCGCCACCACCCGGTTGGTCACTGACTTCCGGGCGGTGGCGCTTTTCGTTGGGCGTCAGCTTTTCCGAGGAGCGCCGCCCGCTCCGCCAAGGGCTGCAGGCACTAGGCTGGTGCTGCAGCCACATATCCCGTCCGGGCACATTTTCCGGACGCTTCGAGATTGGTCAGAGTTTTGAAACTTGAACTCAGAGGGATCACCAAACGCTTCGGCTCCCTTATTGCCAACGATCACATCGATGTGGTTGTTGAACCCGGGCAAATTCATTGCCTGCTTGGTGAAAACGGCGCTGGCAAATCCACGCTGATGAATGTCCTGTACGGACTTTACGAGCCCAGCGAGGGCGAAATCCTGGTGGATGGCGAGGCCGTCACCTTCCGCGGCCCGGGCGATGCCATGGCTGCAGGCATCGGCATGGTGCACCAGCACTTCATGCTGGTTCCCGTGTTCACTGTTGCGGAGAACGTGGCGCTCGGCGCCGAAACCACCAAAGCCGGCGGCTTCCTCAACCTGGATGACACCCGTCGGAAGATCAAGGAAATCTCCGACAAATACGGTTTCGACGTCGACCCCGACGCCCTGATCGAGGACCTCCCCGTGGGCGTCCAGCAGCGCGTGGAAATCATCAAGGCACTGGTCCGCGATGCAAAGGTGCTCATCCTCGATGAACCCACCGCCGTGCTGACACCGCAGGACACCGACGAACTCCTGGACATCATGCGCCAGCTGAAAAGCAACGGCACCTCGATCGTCTTCATCTCGCACAAACTTCGCGAAGTGAAGGCTGTTTCCGACACCATCACGGTCATCCGCCGCGGCAAAGTGGTGGGCGCTGCGGATCCCGGCGCGTCCACCACCGAGCTTGCCTCCATGATGGTGGGCCGCGCAGTGAACCTGACCCTGGACAAGGCCCCGGCGAAGCCGCAGGAAACCACGTTCCAGGTCAAGGACCTCACCGTGATCGCCCCCACCGGCCAGCATGTGGTGGACGGCATCAGCTTCGACATCGCCCGCGGCGAAATCCTCGCCGTGGCAGGTGTGCAGGGCAACGGCCAGACAGAACTCACCGAAGCCATCCTTGGCCTGCAGGAACGCTGCCACGGGTCAATCCTGCTGGACGGCGAGGAGCTCCTGGGCCACAGCGTCAAGGAAGTACTCCGGGCCGGCGTCGGCTTCGTTCCGGAAGACCGGACCGTTGACGGGCTCATCGGCACCTTCTCGATCGCGGAGAACCTGGTCCTGGACCTTTACGACCAGGCGCCCTACGCCAAAGGCATCAGCATGAGCCCGGCCAGGATCCTGGAAAACGCCAAGTCCCGGATCGACGAGTTCGACGTCAGGACACCTTCCGGATCACTGGCCGCGGGAACGCTTTCCGGCGGAAACCAGCAGAAAGTGGTCATGGCCCGGGAGCTGTCCCGGCCGCTGCGGCTGTTCATTGCCTCCCAGCCCACCCGCGGCGTGGATGTGGGATCCATCGAGTTCCTGCACAAACGCATCGTGGCTGAACGCGACCGGGGCACTCCGGTGATGATTGTGTCCACCGAACTCGATGAAGTGATCGAACTCGCGGACCGGATCGCCGTGCTCTACAGAGGCAAGCTGGTGGGCATCGTGCCCGCAGGCACCGGCCGCGACGTCCTGGGCCTGATGATGGCGGGGCTTTCCCCGGAAAGCGCCCACGCGGACACCGCCCACGCGCCCGTACAGACTTCCACCTCCGGTGCCGAAGGAGGCGACCATGAGTGAACAGGACAAGCCCAAGCACGTGGCTGACGAAAATACAACGGAAAGCCCGGCCACCCGGGCACCGGAAGGCCGGGCACCGGAAAAGACTGCACCCGGACCCAAGACGCCGGCCGAAGACGCAGCAGCCGCGACCGCACTGGACACAGCCGGCGGGGCGATGCAGCCCTCGGCAGTTCCCGTCTCGGCCCAGAGCGGCATTGTTCCTGGCGGTGCGGACACGTTGGTCCGGCGGATCTTTACCGGCAGCGGCATCGTGTCGGTGCTCGCCGTCCTGCTTGCCCTGATCCTCGGCGGACTCCTCATCGCCAGCACGGACAAACAGGTGGGCGCCACCGCGAGCTACCTCTTTGCCCGCCCCTCGGACTTCCTCTCGGCCGTCTGGACTGCCGCGACCCGTTCGTATGTCGCGCTGTTCCAAGGCTCGGTGTTCAACCCCCGCGGCTCCAGCGTCGCTGTGCAGTTTGCTCCGCTGATGGAAACCCTCACCATCGCCACTCCGCTGATCACGGCCGGCCTCGGCGTCGCACTGGCATTCCGCGCGGGCCTGTTCAACATCGGTGCGCAGGGACAGATCATCATGGCCGGCATCCTCGCCGCCTGGGTCGGCTTCGCGCTGCACCTGCCGCTGGGCCTGCACCTGCTGCTGGTCCTCATTGCCGGCATCGTGGGCGGTGCCCTCTGGGGCGGACTCGTGGGCCTGCTGAAGGCCCGCACCGGGGCCCACGAGGTCATCCTGACCATCATGTTCAACTACATCGCCCTGTACTTCCTGCGCTACCTCCTGAACACGCCGGCCTTCCAGCGGCCGGGGGAGTCCAACCCCATCTCGCCGATCCTGGATCCCAGCGCCGTTTATCCGCAGATCCTCGGTACGCAGTACAGGCTCCACTTGGGCTTTCTCCTGGCCATCGCCGCCACCGTTTTTGTCTGGTGGCTGCTCAACCGCTCCACCGTCGGCTTTGAATTCCGCGCAGTCGGGGCCAACCCCAAAGCGGCTCTGACTGCGGGCATCAACGTGCCCCGGGCCACGGTCCTGGTCATGGCGATCGCCGGTGCCCTTGCCGGCATGTCAGGCGTGGCGCAGGTCGCGGGAACCGAAAAGGTCCTGACCGACGGCGTTGCCGCGACCTACGGTTTCGATGCCATCACCGTTGCACTCCTGGGACGTTCGACGCCGTGGGGCACCTTCGCTGCCGGGCTTCTGTTCGGCGCCTTCCGCGCCGGGGCGGTGCAGATGCAGATCCAGACGGGAACCCCGATCGACATTGTGCTCGTGGTCCAGTCCCTGATCGTTCTGTTCATCGCGGCGCCGCCGCTGGTGCGTGCCCTCTTCGGGCTCAATCCCCGCAAGAAGAAGGCCGCAACGGCCGGTAAGTCCAAGAAGGCAGCCACCACCGGAGGTGCAGCATGAGCACAACAGCAACATCGCCCGTTCCGGGAAAGCCGCAGCAGGGAAAACAACAGCCGGGAACACCGAAGTCGGCCAGCGAGAAAGCCCCCGCAGTTTCGGCAAAGCCCGTGACCTGGAAGGTGCCGGTCCTGCTTGCCGTGCTCGGCGTCGTCGCCTTCATCTTCTTCGGTGTCATGGGACCCAACCAGACGGCCAGGTTCGGGATCTCCTCAAGCGGCGACTTCTTCCAGCTTCCGGCCATCGAAGTGCCCGCCTTCCTGGGCGGAATCGTCCTGTCGGTCCTGATGCTGGGCCTGGCCGGTTATGCCGTGTACCTCAAGACGCGGAACGAGGCCTCTCCCGGCTGGCTGCCCATCGTCTTTATCGTGCTCTTCGTGGCAGCGTTCCTGATCTGGGTGGTGGGCGGCGCCCGCACGCCGAGCATCTCGCTTGCCGGGCTCATCGCCGGTTCCGTGACCCTCGCGGTCCCTCTCGTGTTCGGCTCCCTTTCCGGTGTTCTTTGCGAACGCGTCGGCGTCGTCAATATCGCCATTGAGGGCCAGCTGCTCGGCGGTGCATTCACCGCCGCAATGGTGGCCACGCTGACCAAGAGCCCCTTCGTCGGGCTGCTGGCAGCGGCAGTGGCCGGCGCCGTTGTCTCCATGGTGCTGGCAGTCTTCAGCATCAAATACCTGGTCAACCAGATCATCGTGGGCGTGGTGCTCAACGTCCTGGTCTCCGGCCTCACGGGCTTCCTCTTCAGCACGGTGATGCAGGCCAACAAGGCCCAGTTCAACTCACCGGGCCGGCTGCCCATCATCGACATCCCCGTGCTGTCCAGCATCCCGGTGATCGGCCCCATCCTCTTTAAGCAGTCCGTCGTGGGGTACCTGATGTACATTGCGGTCATCGTGGTGTGGATCGGCCTCTTCAAGACGAAGTGGGGCCTGCGGGTCCGGGCCGTCGGAGAACACCCGCAGGCGGCGGACACCATGGGCATCAAGGTCAACGCCACCCGCTTCTGGAACGTCACCCTCGGCGGTGCAGTTGCAGGCATCGGCGGTTCCTTCTTCACCCTGGTGGCCATCGACAGTTTCACCAAGGAGATTTCGGGCGGACGCGGCTTTATCGCGCTTGCCGCGCTGATCTTCGGCCGGTGGAACCCGATCGGTGCCTTCTTCGCCGCGCTGCTGTTCGGCTTCGCGGACAACCTGCAGAGCATCGTGACCATCATCGGCACTCCCGTTCCGAGCCAGTTCATGGCCATGCTGCCGTACCTGGTGACGGTGCTTGCCGTGGCCGGACTCGTGGGCCGCTCCAGGCCTCCGGCCGCCAGCGGCATACCGTACGTCAAGGGTTGATGGCGGTGGAACGCAACACGGTGGACTGGACGGCGCTCGAAGCAGCCGCCGTTTCCGCCATGAAGAACGCGTATGCGCCGTATTCGAAGTTCGCGGTGGGGGCGGCTGCCCTCACCGCGGACGGCCGGATCGTCAGCGGCTGCAACGTGGAAAACGCCAGCTACGGACTGACCCTGTGCGCCGAATGCGCCCTCGTGGGCAACCTGCACATGACCGGCGGCGGCAAGCTGCGCGCCTTCTACTGCGTGGACGCCGGCGGCAACGTCCTGATGCCCTGCGGGCGCTGCCGCCAGCTGCTGTACGAATTCCGGGCGGCCGACATGGAACTCATGACCACGCACGGAATCAAGACAATGGGCCAGGTGCTACCCGATGCCTTTGGTCCCCAACACCTGGAGGAACCCCGGTGACACACACCCCAAGCAACACGGAAGCGTTCGACGCCGTCGACATCATCCGCATCAAGCGGGACAAGGGCGTCCTGAGCCCGGCCCAGATCGACTGGACCATCGACGCCTACACCCGGGGCGCCATTGCCGACGAGCAGATGGCTGCCTTGAACATGGCCATCCTGCTCAACGGCATGGACCGCGCGGAAATTTCGCGGTGGACCGCTGCGATGATCGCCTCCGGCGAACGGATGGACTTCTCCGCCCTGCGGCGTCCCGACGGCGGCGTGAAGCCGACGTCGGACAAGCACTCCACCGGGGGAGTGGGGGACAAGATCACGCTCCCGCTGGCACCGCTGGTGGCTGTCTTCGGCGTGGCCGTTCCGCAGCTCTCCGGGCGGGGACTCGGCCACACAGGCGGCACCCTGGACAAGCTGGAATCGATCCCGGGGTGGCGGGCAGCACTCAGCAACGACGAAATGATGGCCCAGCTGCAGGACGTCGGGGCCGTGATCTGCGCCGCCGGCGCGGGTCTGGCGCCCGCCGACAAGAAGCTCTATGCCCTGCGTGACGTCACGGGAACGGTGGAGGCGATCCCGCTGATTGCGTCCTCCATCATGAGCAAAAAAATCGCCGAAGGCACCGGCTCGCTGGTCCTGGACGTCAAGGTGGGAAGCGGTGCCTTCATGAAGGACGAGGCCCGCGCCCGGGAACTGGCCGAGACCATGGTGGCCCTGGGCAAGGACGCCGGCGTCAACACGGTGGCCCTGCTGACGAACATGGACACGCCCCTGGGCCTCACCGCCGGCAACGCCATCGAGGTGGAGGAATCCGTTGAGGTGCTGGCCGGCGGCGGCCCGGAAGACGTCGTCGAACTGACGGTCCGGCTGGCCGAGGAAATGCTGGCCTGCGCCGGAGTCCACGATGCAGACCCCCGCGCGGCGCTCAAGGACGGCCGGGCCATGGACGTGTGGAACCGCATGATCGAGGCGCAGGGCGGGGATCCCCGGGCCAAGCTCCCCGTTGCCAGGGAATCCGAAGTCATCTACGCTCCGGCCGACGGTGTCCTCGTAGAGCTCGACGCCCTGGCGGTGGGCGTTGCCGCCTGGCGGCTGGGTGCAGGCCGCGCGCGCAAGGAGGACCAGGTCCAGGCCGGCGCGGGCGTCAGGCTGCACGCCAAGCCCGGTGCCGTGGTCCGTGCCGGAGAACCCCTGATGACGCTGCTGACAGACACACCGGAGAAATTCGGCCGCGCCAAGGAGGCCCTTGAAGGGGCCGTTGTGGTTGCGCCGGAGGGCTCCCGGCCGGCGCAGAAGCTCATCATCGACCGCATCGCCTGATCCCGTGACCCTTCCCGGCCGGTTCCCTTCGGGGGCCCCACGGCCTGCCCGCAGACCGGCCGGGGAGAAAACGGGCGGCCCCGGCCGTTAGGAAACTGTGCAGGCTATCAACGACTTCATTCTCGCGGCGGCGGGGCAGCCCTGGGTGCTCTTCCTGGTGCTGGCTTGCTGCGTGATCGACGGGTTCTTCCCGCCGATCCCCAGCGAGTCGGTAGTCGTGGGCCTGGCGGCCGTGGCAGCGACCGCGGACGTCCCCAATCCCTGGCTGCTGATGCTCGTGGCCGCGCTGGGTGCCTTCAGCGGCGACAACATCGCCTACCTGATCGGTCGCAAGGTGGGTACCCGCAGGTGGGGGTGGATGCGCGGCCCGCGAATGCAGACCGCCTTCCACTGGGCCGGGAATGAACTGAGGAAACGGCCGGCGTCCCTGGTACTCGTGGCCCGCTTCGTCCCGATCGGACGGGTTGCCGTCAACCTGACGGCGGGTGCCACGCACTTCGCGCACCTGCGTTTCGTGGGCTTGACAGTATTGTCCGCAGCCCTGTGGTCCTCGTATTCAGTATCCATCGGCCTGTTTTTCGGGCAGTGGTTCGAAGACAACCACCTGCTGGGCGCCACCATCGCCATCGTCTGCGCGATCCTGCTCGGCATCATCGTGGACATCCTGATCAGCCGCCTCCGCGGCCGGCTGCCTGAGAAACCCGCGGAAGAATCAGCGGCAGGCCCCTGACCTGCTGTGGGGGCCGCCCTGCAAACTGCCGGGAGACACATGACGGCGGGTGAGCTTTCGCGGCTCTAGCGTAGCGGATTATGCCGCTGCCATGGGACACTAATAGCGATTTCCGTCACTTCATAGGAGCAGGGCCCCGCGTGGAATTTATCAATGAGGCAGTGCTCCATGCCGCAGGCCAATGGTGGATTTATCCCATCCTGCTGGTGTTCTTTTTTGTGGACGGTTTTGCGATGGTTGTCCCCAGCGAAACACTCATCGTGGCCCTTGCGGCGTTTTCACGCCAAAGCGGTGAACCCAATCTCTGGATCCTCGGCGCTACCGCCCTGGTCGGTGCCATCGCCGGAGACAACATGGCCTACATGCTCGGCCGGAAGATCGGGCTTGAACGCTGGCGCTGGATGCGGAAGCCCAAGGTTCAAAAGGTCTTTGCCTGGGCCCACTACGAGTTGGAGAAGCGCGGCGCCGTCCTGATCTTCACGGCCCGGTACATCCCGTGGGGCCGCGTGGCGGTCAACTACGTTGCCGGCACCACCGCTTTCCCGCACCGCAGGTTCTTCGTCCTGGATGCCTTTGCCTGTGTCACATGGGTGGGTTACTCAATTGGGATTGGCCTGCTCGCCAGCTCCTTCCCGTTGCTGCATGACAACCCGCTGCTCGGGGCCGGCATTGCCGTGGTGTTCGCCATCATCCTCGGCATCATCATCGACCACCTGCTGCGCTGGTGGCATAAGCGGCTGGGCCGCCACGATCATGTTGCATCCGGCCAGGAATCCGGTAAGGAATCAGCGGCAGAACAGGGTGCCCGTGCTGAGCGGGAGGCGGTGGTGGAGATCGCGCCGTTGGCCGTTCCCGCCGTCGTCGAAGTGGAAACGCGCCGCTGAACCGGGGCCGCCGCTAAAGCCACCGCTTTCCGGGTGGCGCCGGACGCCGTCCGACCCTAAGGTTGGTACGTGACTGAGCCTATTCTTGACGCTGCCCCTGCCATCGACTTCGACCTCAAGAGCCTCCCCAAGGTATCCCTGCACGACCACCTGGACGGCGGCCTGCGCCCGGCCACCATCATCGAACTGGCGGAAGCCGTGGGACACACATTGCCTTCCACCGATCCCGTGGCGCTAGGGGAGTGGTTCCGCGAATCCGCAGACTCCGGCTCCCTGGTCCGCTACCTCGAAACTTTTGACCACACGATCGCCGTGATGCAGACCAAAGAGGGCCTCTTCCGCGTGGCCAAGGAATTCGTGGAAGACCTTGCCGACGACGGCGTCGTGTACGGCGAAGTCCGCTGGGCACCGGAGCAGCACCTGCAGAAGGGCCTGACGCTGGACGAAGTGGTCGAGGCCATCCAGGAAGGGCTCGACGCCGGCGTGGACGCCGTCGCCGAAACCGGCCGGGAGATCCAGGTGGGCCAGCTCATCACCGCCATGCGCCACGCTGACCGCGGCCAGGAAATTGCCGAACTGGCCGTCCGCCACCGCAACAACGGGGCCGTGGGCTTCGACATCGCCGGAGCCGAAGACGGGTTCCTGCCGTCCCGCTTCCGTGATGCGTTCACATACCTCGCCCAGCACAATTTCCCCGCCACGGTCCACGCCGGCGAAGCAGCAGGCCTGGAAAGCATCCAGTCCGCCCTCGTTGACGGCCGGGCGCTGCGCCTCGGCCACGGCGTGCGCATCGCCGAGGACATCACCGTTGAGTTCGACGACGAAGACGCTGACGCAGAGACCGACGAAGCCGATGCCAACATCGGCATGGTCACCCTCGGCGAGCTCTCCAGCTGGATCCGCGACCGCGGCATCGCCCTGGAAATCTGCCCGTCCTCCAACCTCCAGACCGGCGCTATCGCAGGCTTCGGCGAAGGCATCGAAAGCCACCCGCTGGACATGCTGTACCAGCTTGGCTTCAACGTCACCATCAATACCGACAACCGCCTGATGAGCGGGGTGACGCTCACCGACGAATTCGAACTGCTCGTGGAGACGTTCGACTACGACCTGGACGACATCCTTGAGCTGACGCTCAATGCCGCCGAGGCCGCCTTCCTGCCGCTGGAGGAAAAGGAAGCACTCGTTGAGTACATCAACGACGCCTACGCCAATCTTGCCTAAGGAAGATTCCGTCCCGGTTTCCTCCCTGGTGGCCGTGATTGCCGCCCTCCGGGAGCACTGTCCCTGGATGGGGGCGCTGACCCACGAGTCACTGGTGGAGTACCTCCTTGAGGAGGCCTTTGAAGTAGCCGAAACAATCGAAACCGGCGCCGACGAGGCCGAGCTCCGAGGCGAGCTGGGCGACGTTCTGCTCCAGGTGGTGCTGCACGCCCGCCTCGCCGAGGAACGCGGCAGTTTCGGTTTCGACGACGTCGTCCGTGGCCTCACGGCTAAGATGATCCGCCGGAATCCGCACGTGTTCCGGCCGGACGGCTCGCTCCAGGACACTTTCCCGGCCAGCGTGGAGGAGATCGTCCGGAAATGGGACTCCATCAAGCGGGCCGAGAAACCGGAACGTGGTGATCCCTTCGAGGGAATTCCGCAAGGTCTCCCGGCCCTGGCCCGGGCCCAGAAGTCACTGGACCGGGCGGCAAGGGCCGGGTTTCGACGGGCTCAACGACCTATGGTTGAGCAGGCCAGTCCGGTGGTTGAGGATGTCCACCCGGTGGTTGAGCTGGTCGAAACCATGGACGCCGAGCAGCAACTCGGCGAGCTGCTGCTCGCCGTCGTGGCCGCTGCCCGGACCAGGGGTTTTGACGCCGAACGCGCCCTCCGCGCGGCAGTCCGGCAATATCAGGACAGCCACCGCCCCATTAACCCAGCTGCGCCACGGACGGGATCATGACGTCCGGGTGCTGGATAGGTTTCCGTAACCTGCACCACTCTCGACTACGCTAGTCCCTGACGAGGACGTCGAGTTTTTCCGCTAGTTTCCCAGTAAATCGCTTCACCATAAGGAGCATATTCATGGCGCTTATCGATGCCATTCACGCCCGCGAGATCCTCGATTCCCGTGGCAACCCGACCGTAGAAGTTGAAGTCCTGCTTTCCGATGGCCAGATCGGCCGCGCAGCAGTGCCCTCCGGCGCCTCCACCGGCGAACACGAGGCCGTGGAACTCCGCGATGGAGACAAGGGCCGCTACCTTGGCAAGGGCGTCCAGAAGGCCGTCGACGCCGTCATCGACCAGATCGCACCGGCACTGACCGGATTCGACGCCACGGACCAGCGCAGCATCGACCAGGCCATGATTGACCTGGACGGAACCCCCAACAAGGGCAAGCTCGGCGCCAACGCCATCCTGGGTGTTTCCCTGGCCGTGGCCAACGCCGCTGCAGCGTCCGCTGACCTGCCGCTGTACAAGTACCTGGGCGGCCCTAACGCGCATGTCCTGCCCGTTCCGCTGATGAACATCCTCAACGGCGGCTCGCACGCCGACTCCGACGTGGACATCCAGGAATTCATGATCGTCCCGATCGGCGCCGAGACCTTCTCCGAGGGCCTGCGCTGGGGTGTCGAGGTCTACCACAACCTCAAGTCCGTCCTGCAGGCCAAGGGCCTCTCCACCGGCCTGGGCGACGAAGGCGGCTTCGCGCCGAACCTGCCGTCCAACCGTGCCGCACTGGACCTGATCCAGGAAGCCATCAAGAACGCCGGCTACACCCCGGGCAAGGACATCGCCCTGGCCCTGGACGTCGCCTCCTCCGAGTTCTTCAAGGACGGCGCCTACCAGTTCGAAGGCAAGGCCCTTTCCGCCACCGAGATGAGCGCGTACTACGCCGAGCTCGTGGCCGACTACCCGCTGGTTTCCATCGAGGACCCGCTGGACGAGAACGACTGGGAAGGCTGGAAGACCCTCACCGACAGCATCGGTGACAAGGTCCAGCTCGTGGGCGATGACCTCTTCGTCACCAACCCGTCCATCCTGCAGCGCGGCATCGACACCAAGACCGCGAACTCGCTGCTCGTCAAGGTCAACCAGATCGGTTCCCTGACCGAGACGCTGGACGCCGTGTCGCTGGCCCAGCGTGCCGGTTACACCACCATCACCTCGCACCGCTCCGGCGAAACCGAGGACACCACCATTGCTGACATCTCCGTTGCCACCAACGCGGGACAGATCAAGACCGGCGCCCCGGCCCGCTCCGAGCGCGTCGCCAAGTACAACCAGCTGCTGCGCATCGAAGAGGAACTCGACGACGCCGCACGCTACGCCGGACGCAGCGCTTTCCCGCGTTTCAAGGGCTAGCATCCAAAAAAACAGCTGACCGGTGGCTATGGTTGAAAGACCATGGCCACCGGTTTTTGTTTGTGGTCCGCTTTTGAAGGAGTGTCATGGCCACCCGCCGTCCCAAGGTTCCCCGGGCTACGCCCGCGGCGCGTCAGTCAAAGGACGCCGACGACGGCGCTGACGTCATCCGCGCCGATTTCGGCGCGACGCGGCACCTGCCCGCTGCCGGGGAGGCGAAATCGCCCGCCGCGAACACACCGGCCGGGCGAGGGCCCGCTGCGCAAACGCCCGTGACCAAATCGCCCGCTGCACAAGGAAAGTCCACCACTGCCGGACGGCTGGGGGCTTCGGTCAAGGCCGGGGTTGCCGCCGGCAGACAGGCGGCCCGCCGTCCGGACGGCAGCAAGCAGCCCGGCCAATCCCCGGGTAGCGACGTCAGGGAAGGGGCGGATAACCAGGATCCGGTGCCTGCCAAGGCCTTTTCCGGCCGGATGCTGGCGCTGGCCGTCGTCATGATTGCCATCACCATCATGCTGGCCCCCACCGTCAAGATCTTCATCGACAAAAGGGCGGAGATCGCAGCACTGGAGGCGGATATCGCGGCACGGAAAGCGGAGCAGGAGGGACTGAAGCTCCAGGTCTCCCGGTGGCAGGACCCCAACTACGTGAAACAGCAGGCCCGCGACCGCATTAACATGGTTATGCCGGGAGAGACCGGCTACTGGGTGTTTGGCAGCGATCTGCCGGCCGGGACCGCCAGTGGCCAGGGCGGCACAGGATCAGCACAGGACCCGGCAAACCTGCCATGGGTGGACTCGCTTTGGGAGTCCATCAGGCGCTCGGCAACAGACTAGAGGCGGTGCCCTCCGCCGGCTTTCCCACGGGTCAGCCTCCAAGGGCAGGAAGGCGGCCGCGCCAGTGGACCAGCAAGCAGTAGGCGACAACGCTCCGGACGGGCATCCGGCAAGAAACGAGGCCTCGACCGTGCCCGGGTACAGCCACCCGTCCGCCCGCGACCTGGACGTCCTGAGCCGCCAGTTGGGGCGTCCCGTGCGCGACGTCGTCGAAATTCCCGCCCGCTGTGTCTGCGGCAACCCCTTGGTCGCGGCGACGTCGCCGCGGCTCAGCAACGGAACCCCGTTCCCCACCACGTTCTACCTGACCCACCCGGTCATCACATCCGCGGTGTCGCGCCTTGAGGCAGCCGGCCTGATGAACCGGATGAACGAACGCCTGGCCGGGGACTCCGGACTCGCCGCCAGCTACCGTGCCGCCCACGATGCGTATCTGGTTTCCCGTGCGGAAATCGGCGAGCGGTCCGGCATCGGCGCCGTGCCCGAGATTGACGGCATCTCTGCCGGCGGCATGCCCACCCGGGTCAAGTGCCTTCATGTCCTGGTGGGCCATTCTCTTGCTGCCGGTCCCGGAGTCAATCCGCTGGGCGATGAAGCACTCGAGGCCATCAGCGAATGGTGGACCGCGGACCGTTGCTACTGCGACGGCGCGTGGGACACCGGCGGGGAAGCGCCCTCACGGGACCTCAGCCGGCACGGGCCGCAGGGCCTGCCCGAGATCGTGGGCCGTCCGGCACCCGCGCGCAACACGCAGCGGAACGCTGAAGAGAACTACGCTGAAGAGCAAACTGACAACTCCACGGAGGCCGCCAAGTGACCCGCGTTGCCGCCATCGACTGCGGAACCAATTCCATCCGGCTCCTGATCGCCGACGTGGCCGGGAACGGGAGCAGCCCGAAGCTGACCGACGTTGTGCGCGAAATGCGTGTGGTCCGGCTGGGCCAGGGCGTGGACGCAACCGGAGAGCTGGCCCAGGAAGCCCTGGACCGGACCTTCGCAGCCACTACCGACTACGCCGCGCTCATCCGCGAACACGGGGCCGGGAAGGTCCGCTTCGTTGCCACCTCCGCCACGCGCGACGCCAGCAACCGCAAGGTATTCGTGGACGGCATCCGCGAGATTCTCGGCGTGGAACCTGAAGTGATTACCGGCGACGAAGAGGCTGCCCTGTCCTTCGCCGGTGCCAGCAGTGTACTTCCGTCCCGCGGCACCGACCCTGTCCTTGTGGTGGATCTCGGCGGTGGAAGCACCGAATTCGTGCTCGGTGACGCCAACGGCGTCATCGCCGCCAAGTCCGTTGACGTCGGCTGCGTCCGGATGACGGAACGCCACCTCCGCAACGACCCGCCGTCGCCGGAGCAGGTCACTGCGGCGGAAGCCGACGTCGACGCCGCCATCAGCGAGGCGGGACTGGCCGTTCCGCTGGACCGCACCACCGTCGTCGTCGGCGTGGCGGGGTCCGTCACCACCATTACGGCCCACGCGCTCCGGTTGCCGGAATACTCGCCTGCGGCAATCCACGGCGCGGAGCTGCCTCTTGAGGCTTTTGGCGAGGCGTGCACGGATCTGCTCGGGATGACTAAGGCCGAACGGGCCGGACTTCCCTACATGCATCCGGGCCGGGTGGACGTCATCGGTGCCGGCGGACTGGTCTGGCGGCGCGTGCTGGAGCGCCTCGCTGAAGTAACGGAGGGAAGGATCACTTCGGCTGTCGCCAGCGAACACGATATTCTCGACGGAATTGCCCTGAGCATCAGCTAGACGTGGCATCAGCTCATGACTTCGCACGTACAGCCGATTGGACCCGAATGACCAGAGCAACAACCCGCTGGGGCCGGATGGCCTCTGCCGTGACTGCAATTGCCCTGGCCACAGGCAGCCTGGCGACGTCGCTGATCGCTGCACCGGAAGCCCGTGCGGATTCATGGCGGGACAAGCAGTACTGGCTGGCCGAGTCCGGCATCACCAAGGCATGGGAGGTTTCCAAGGGCGCCAACGTCAAAGTTGCCGTCATCGACAGCGGCGTGGATGCCAAGCACCCCGATCTGAAGGGCGCCGTGGTGGGCGGGAGCGACGCCTCCGGGGCAGGCAGCGCGGACGGGCAGAAGAGCATCGGCTCGAAGCCTGAGCACGGCACACTGGTGGCAACCATGCTGGCCGGCCGCGGGCACCAGCCGCCGAAGTCCACGGCGAGCCCCGCAC
Source organism: Arthrobacter sp. Leaf337 (assembly GCF_001423745.1). Taxonomy (GTDB): domain Bacteria; phylum Actinomycetota; class Actinomycetes; order Actinomycetales; family Micrococcaceae; genus Arthrobacter. The sequence continues at coordinate 175,808 of NZ_LMPC01000026.1, read as the reverse complement.
CCGGCGCCACTGCTGCACCCGGCCCCGACGGAATCGTAGGCGTGGCTCCGGAAGCGCAGATCCTGTCAGTGTCCACGTGGCTTGGTTCCCAGAACCCCGGCGGGAAGACCGACCAGGAACAGATTCCGGCGGCCGTCCGCTGGGCCGTGGACAACGGCGCGCGCGTGATCAACATTTCGCTGGGCAGCACCTCGCCCGAATGGCCGCAGAGCTGGGACGCAGCGTTCCTCTATGCCGAGCAAAAGGACGTGGTCATCGTGGCCGCCGCGGGCAACCGGGTGGGCGGCAACGTCCAGGTCGGAGCGCCGGCAACCATCCCGGGCGTCCTGACCGTGGCGGGCCTGAACCGCGAGGGTGCCGCCAGCATCGATTCGTCCTCCCAGGGCATCAGCATTGGCGTGGCCGCACCGGCCGAAAACCTGATCGGCGGGATGCCCGGGGACGGCTATGCGGAATGGGCCGGCACATCCGGCGCCACACCGATTGTGTCCGGCGTGGCGGCGCTGATCCGTTCCAAATGGCCGGAGATGTCGGCCAGTCAGGTCATCAACAGGATTGTCACCACGGCCAAGGATGCCGGGGCGCCGGGCAAGGACCCCATCTACGGGTTCGGCGTGCTCAACGCGGAAGCCGCGCTAAAGGAGGATGTGCCCGAAACGAAGGTGAATCCGCTGGGTACCGTGGCCGACTGGATCAGGATCCACCGTCGGGGCGAGGCGGCCGCAACCGCCCCCGCCGCAGAGCCCGCCGACAGCCCCACCAGCGCGCCTCCCACACTGCCCGTGGCCACGGTACCGGTGGCTGAGGCGCCGTCCCAGCTGGACAGCGCCGTGCCGGCCGTGGTGGTCATCGGCTTCGGGCTGCTGTTCGCGGGCATCATCGGGGGCGCCGCATTCCAGCTGCGGCGGGCCACTAGGAACCCCGGAAATGTGCCCGACGAGCCGGAGACCGGGGTACTGGACAAGGTGGACTCGAACGGAACGTAACGGCGACGATTTAGTTAGTGAAGATTTTCACAAACTACTGTATTCTTGAGTCATGGCAACAACCCCACAGCTCCAGGACCGTCCCAGGGTACTCGTCGTCGGCGGCGGGTACGTCGGCCTGTACGTAGCCCTCAAACTGCAGAACAAGATCGCGAATGCCGGTGGCATCGTCACCGTCGTTGATCCGCTGCCCTACATGACTTACCAGCCCTTCCTGCCGGAAGTTGCCGGCGGAAACATCGAGGCGCGCCACGCTGTCGTCTCGCACCGTCAGCACCTGAAGCAGACGGAACTTATCCAGGGCCGCGTCACCTCGATCGACCATGCCAACCGGACCGCCGTGGTTGCCCCGTCCGACGGCGGACCGAACTTTGAGGTGCCCTATTTCGACGTCGTCATGGCCGCAGGCGCCATCACCCGCACGTTCCCCATCAAGGGCCTGGCGGACAAGGGCATCGGCCTGAAGACCATCGAGGAAGCCGTTGCGCTGCGCAACAAGGTCCTCGAGCGGATTGAAGCCGGTTCCACCATCACCGATCCCGCAGAGCGCGCCCGTGCCCTCACCTTCGTGGTGGTTGGCGGCGGCTTCGCCGGCATCGAGTGCATCACCGAGATGGAAGACCTCGCCCGTGCGGCGGTCAAGAACAACCCCCGCGTCAAGCAGGAGGAAGTCCGCTTCGTCCTGGTCGAAGCCATGGGCCGCATCATGCCCGAGGTCACGGCCAAGCAGGCCGACTGGGTTGTGGAGCACCTGCGCAGCCGAGGCATCGAGGTCCTGCTGAACACCTCGCTGGACAATGCCGAGGGTTCCCTGAAGCTCATCAACCTTCCGGACAAAACCCCCGCCCAGGAATTCGAGGCGGACACCCTTGTCTGGACTGCCGGTGTGCAGGCGAACCCGATGGTCCGCTCCACCGACTTCCCGCTGGAGCCGCGCGGACGCGTCCGCGTTCTTCCGGACCTGCGCGTCGCAGGCGACGAAGGCATTATTGAGAACGCCTGGGCCGCCGGCGATATCGCCGCCGTTCCGGACCTCACGGGCAGCGGCCTGCCCGACGGTACCTGCGTGCCGAACGCGCAGCACGCCCTTCGCCAGGCCAAGCGCCTCGCAAAGAACCTGTGGGCCTCCCGCTGGGACAAGGAGCTCAAGGACTACAAGCACAAGAACCTGGGCGCCGTTGCAGGCTTCGGCGAATGGAAGGGCGTTGCCAACATCAACCTCCTGGGCCGCATCGGGCTCAAGGGTCCGCTGGCCTGGCTGGCGCACCGTGGTTACCACGGCATGGCCATGCCCACGTTCGAGCGCAAGTTCCGCGTGATTTTCAACTGGATCCTGAGCTTCTTTGTTGGCCGCGACACCACCCAGCTGATCGACCTGGAGAACCCGCGCGGAGCCTTCGTATCCGCAGCCGCTCCGGCGCCCAAGCCGGCTGCTGCTCCGGCCGCACCGGCGGCTGACAAGCCGGCCGAATCCGGCAGCAACAGCGGTCAGAAGCAGACCGTCTCGGCTGACACCAAGTAGCTGCGCAACTCCGTCAGCGGCGGCCGTTCCCCCCGGGGAACGGCCGCCGCTGTTGTTTAATGGCTCAATGACTGGTGAAAAGGACATCCGGACCCTGCTGGCATCCATCCATCCCGTGCTGCGCGAGGGGGAATATGTATATGTCCTGTGGCCGTACGGCCGGCCCCTCGTGCCGGGCATCGAAGCTGCCGTCCGGGAAGCGGAAGGGCTCACGGTAGTGCTGCCCCGGGCCGAAGCGGACAGGCTGAAGCTGCGCTACGACTTTGTAGCCGCCTGGATCACGCTTCAGGTGCATTCGTCACTTGAAGCTGTCGGACTGACAGCGGCCGTCAGCGCGGCGCTTACCGACGCCCGCATCAGCTGCAACGTCCTCGCCGGGTTCCATCACGACCATCTCCTGGTTCCGGTGGCCGACGCCGACCGCGCCCTGGAAATACTGCACGAACTTGCCGCCCAGAGCTCCGACCAGCCCGCGCCCGCTCCCGCACTCGTCCTGCGTACCGAACAGTCGGCGGACAGGCCGGCGATCCTGGAACTCACGGCGGCGGCTTTCTCGGTGTCGCCGGCAACGGGGCTGCCCGTGGACGGCGAACCGGTGGAAGTGGGGTTGCTGAAGCAGTTGTTCGACTGTGACGAGTACCTGCCTGAGTTCAGCATCGTTGCGGAACAGAACGGCGAAGTCGTGGGCCACGTGATCAGCACCCGGGGCTGGGTGGGGGACCTTGAGCTGCTGGGCCTCGGCCCCATCGGCGTGGTGCCGCGGTTGCAGCGGCACGGCATCGGTTCGGCCCTCATCCAGGAAACCGTGGCCCGCGCGAATGCCGCGGGGGAGAGGGGCATCGCTTTGCTGGGCGGCCCGGAGTACTACTCCCGTTTCGGCTTTGTGCCGTCGGTCTCGCTGGGCATCGACCCTCCGACGGCCGAGTGGGGGGACTCGTTCCAGGTGCTCCCGCTCGCTGTCTGGCCCGGAGGCATCCACGGGACGTTCCGGTACGCCGCGCCCTTTGAGCGGCTCTGACGGGATACCATTGACCGGGCGCCCCAGTAGCCCAATTGGCAGAGGCAGCGGACTTAAAATCCGCGTGTTGTGGGTTCGAGTCCCACCTGGGGTACAACTTTTCTTTTCCATGCCCCGTGGTGTCCCATATGCAACGACTGTTATAAGGATGTGACCATAGTCACTTATGTTCGCGGGGAATTTGCACTAGCTTGAATCTAAATCAGGTACACCTGGTAATTCGCATCAAAGGCCGTTCGCACCTTTCGATCGAGGAGACTCTCAATGATTTCACTCCCCCAGGCGGCGCCGCGTGTCGCTAAGCTCACAGCGCTTAGCATCGGCGTCGCCCTTCTGGCTACGGCTTGTGGCGGCTCGTCCACCCCGAGTTCGACAGGCTCCACCACTCCCGCAGCATCCGGAATTGCCTGCCCGGCGCCGAGCGCCAGCGGCAGTGCCACCACCGGAGCAGGCGCAGGCGGCTCGGTTCCGGCCTCGACCACCACAACCGACACACCCCTCAAGATTGGATCGCTCCTGCCGACAACGGGGTCGCTGGCGTTCCTCGGCCCGCCCGAAATTGCCGGTGTCAACCTTGGCATCAAGGAAGTCAATGACGCAGGGGGCGTACTGGGCAAGCCCGTCGAGGTGATCCACCGCGACTCCGGTGACACCAAGACGGACATCGCCACCCAGTCCACCACGGCGCTGCTTGGCAGCGGTGTCAGCGCCATCATCGGCGCTGCTTCCTCGGGCGTTTCCAAAACCGTCATCAACCAGATCACGGGCGCCGGCGTCATCCAGTTCTCGCCTGCGAACACGTCTCCTGACTTCACCACCTGGGATGACAAGGGCCTCTACTGGCGCACGGCTCCTTCGGATGTGCTGCAGGGCAAGGTGCTCGGCAACTACATGGCTACCTGTGGTGCCCAGACCGTCGGCATGATCGTCCTGAACGACGCCTACGGCACGGGCCTGGCAAAGAACGTCAAGTCTGCGTTCGAAGCCGCCGGCGGCAAGGTCGTTGCCGAGGAGCTCTTCAACGAAGGCGACTCGCAGTTCAGCAGCCAGGTGGATAAAGTCATCGCAGCCAAGCCTGACGCCATTGCCCTGATCACCTTCGACCAGGCCAAGAGCATCGTCCCCCTGATGACCGGCAAGGGCATCAAGGCAACCCAGATGTTCCTGGTGGACGGCAACACGTCGGACTACAGCAAGGACTTCCAGGCGGGCACGCTGAAGGGCGCCCAGGGCACCATCCCAGGCACGTTCGCCAAGGACGACTTCAAAAAGAAGCTGCTGGCCATTGACCCGGCCCTGAAGGACTACAGCTACGCTGGCGAGTCCTACGATGCCGTCAACCTGATTGCACTGGCAGCCGAGGCCGCGAAGAGCACCAAGGGCACCGACGTCGCCAAGCAGCTCAAGGCAGTCTCTGAAGCCGGGGAGAAGTGCACCGACTTCGCATCCTGCGTGACACTGCTCCGCAACGGCAAGGACATCGACTACGACGGCCAGTCCGGTCCGGTGACCTTCTCCGACGCAGGCGACCCGACGGAGGCTTACATCGGCATCTACGAGTACCAGGATGACAACACCTACAAGCCGTCCAAGGAAGAATTCGGCAAGCTGTAAAAGCCGACTCAACCTAGATAGCACGAAAGCCCCCGTCCAACCGGACGGGGGCTTTCTGTTGCCCGGGGAGCGCCCTAGGTAGCCTCCTTCAGCATCCTTCAAGCGCCCCGCGAAGGCAGCACACGGCCCGGGCACGCAGAAGGGCCGCCACCGGACGGTGACGGCCCTTCTGCGGCTCCTGGTGGCGGCTTAGACCTCGTCCGCCAGGGTGCCGAGGTACAGCTGAATCACCTTGGGGTCCTTCATGAGTTCCCGGCCGGTGCCCGTGTAAGCGTCCTTGCCTTGGTCCAGCACATAGGCACGGTCGCAGATCTGCAGGCAACGGCGGGCGTTCTGCTCCACCATGATGACTGAAACGCCGGCCCGGTTGATCTCGTGGACCCGCAGGAAGGTTTCGTCCTGTTTGACGGGGGAGAGGCCTGCCGACGGCTCATCGAGCAGCAGCACGGCGGGTTCCATCATCAGCGCTCGTCCCATCGCCACCATCTGGCGTTCACCGCCGGACAGCGAGCCGGCCCGCTGGGCGCGTCGCTTGCCGAGCTCCGGGAAGAGGCTGGTGACGAAGTCGAACCGTTCCGCGAAATCCTTGGGCCGCTGGAACATGCCCATCTGCATGTTCTCTTCGATGGTCAACGTGGCGAACACGTTGTTGTTCTGCGGGACGAAGCCCACACCCTTGGACACGAGCTTGTTGGCCTTGAGCCCGGTGATGTCCTGGCCCCGGACCACCACGGACCCTGAGTGAACTTTCACCAGGCCGAACATGGCCTTCAGGAGCGTGGACTTGCCGGCGCCGTTGGGCCCGATGATGCCGATCAGTTCACCCTTGCGGGCCTCGATGCTGCAGCCGTTGAGGATGTTCACGCCGGGGAGGTAGCCCGCCACCAGGTCGGTGACCTTGACGACGGATTCATCCGCTGCGGCTGGTGTGGCGGCCGCGGCAGCACTGGTGGCGCTCATTCGGTGTCCTTCTTCCTGGTTTCGGGCGTCACCGTGTCAGCGTCCGTTTCAGGGGCGATGACGTCGACGGCGATGATGCCGGCGTTCTCGGTGCCCACGATGGACTCCTCGTCGGCCACGAGCTCGGCAGCCAGTTCCTTGATGCCTTCAGCGTCGCCCAGATCCACGTCGTGGTGGGCGCCCAGGTAGGCATCGATCACGGCCGGGTTTTTCATGACCTCAACCGGCGGGCCTTCGGCAACGATCTTGCCCTCGGCCATCACCACAACCCAGTCGGCGATGTGGCGAACCATGTTCATATCGTGCTCGACGAAAAGCACGGTCATGCCTTCCGCTTTGAGGTTCTTGATGTGGTCAAGGAGTGACTGGGTCAGCGCGGGGTTGACGCCAGCCATGGGCTCGTCCAGCATCACAAGCTTGGGCCTGACCATCAGCGACCGCGCCATCTCGAGCAGCTTGCGCTGGCCGCCGGACAACGACGCCGCGTAGTCGTCCTTCTTCGCGTCCAGTTTGAACTTCTCCAGCAGGACGTTCGCCTGTGCTGTGATTTCCTTTTCCCGGCCGCCCCACATGCCCTTGAACAGCGCCTTGGAGAGCCGCTCACCGGGCTGTTCCGAACCGCCCAACCGCATGTTCTCCATGACGGTCAGTTTGCCCATCACCTTGGTCAGCTGGAAGGTGCGGACCATGCCCATCCGGGCCACCTTGTAGGGGGAGACGCCCGCGAGGCTGTTGCCTTCAAACTGCCACTTGCCGGAGTTCGGCGTGTCAAAGCCGGTCAGCAGGTTGAACAGGGTGGTCTTGCCGGCGCCGTTGGGTCCGATCAGCGCAGTGATTTTGTGCCGGGGGATCTCAAGGTATTCGACGTCGACGGCGTTGATGCCGCCGAAGCTGCGGGTGACGTTTTCGGCGACGACGATCGGATCCCGCTTCTTGCAGCCCGGAGCTGTTTCGCCGGCGGCGATCGGCCGGGTGTCCGTCATGTAATCGATGTTTTCGGTACTACCCGTGCCTTTTGCTGTTGGCACATTATGTTGCTCACTCATGCGAACGCCAACTCCTTTTTGTTGCCGAAGACGCCCTGGGGCCGGAAGATCATCAGCAGCATCAGGGCGACACCCACCAGGATGTAACGCAGCTGCCCGGCCTGGACCGTGTTCAGCCACGTCACAGCGCCGGATTCAATCAAGCCGTAGAGGATGCCCTGGGTGAGCGAAAGCACCACCCAGAAGATCATGGCGCCCACGACGGGGCCGAGCACCGTTCCGAGGCCGCCCAGCAGCAGGCACGTGTACAGGAAGAACGTCAGTTCAGTCCCGTAGTTGGCTGGCTGGACTGCACCGCGGGGAAGGGTGAAGATCATGCCGGCGAGGGCGCCCAGGACGCCGCCGATGACCAGCGCCTGCATCTTGTAGGCGTAGACGTTCTTGCCCAGCGAGCGGACGGCGTTCTCGTCTTCGCGGATACCCTTGAGGACGCGTCCCCACGGGCTCCGCATCAGGAGCCACACCAGGGTGCAGCAGATGATCACAAGTCCCCAGCCCACAACGCGGATGAAGAAGTCCCTGTTGTTCATGCCGAAGTAGGAACCGTCCGGGAACGGGTTCATGGCATAGAACCCGCCTTCGAAGGCGGCCAGGCCGTTGGCCGACCCGGTGACGGACGTCAGCTGGTTGGTGGTGACGATGTACCGGACGATTTCCGCCGCCGCGATGGTCACGATGGCAAGGTAGTCGGCACGCAGGCGCAGGGTCGGGATACCCAGGAGCAGCGCGAAGATCGCCGAGCAGATGACGGCGATCAGCAGGCCGACGAAGAACGGCACGCCGAAAGTCAGCGTGGAGATGGCGAAGCCGTAGGCGCCTACCGCCATGAAGCCGGCCTGCCCGAAGTTCAGCAGGCCCGAGTAGCCGAAGTGAACGGCGAGGCCGAGGGCGGCAAGCGCGTACGCCGCCGTCGTCGGGCTGAACAGTTCACCGGCAGCGCTGGAAAAAATGAATCCCAAGTCCATGGCTGTCTCCTAACCCACGCGCTCGCGTCGGCCCAGGATGCCCTGCGGCCGGAACAAGAGGACAACAATCATGATGAACAGTGCTCCCACATATTTGAGGTCGGCGGCTAGGCCGAACACGGTGGTCAGCTCCACGAAGATGCCGACGATGATGGATCCGATCAGTGCACCGAAAACGGTGCCGAGGCCGCCCAGGGTCACACCCGCGAAGATAAGCAGCAGGATCTGTGAGCCCATGTCGAACGTGACGCCGGGCCGGTAGTAGGCCCAGAGGATGCCGCCGAGGGAGGCGAGCATGCCGCCGGCCACCCAGACAATCCGGATGACGTTGTCCACGTCGATGCCGGAGGCTGCCGCGAGGGCGGGGTTGTCGGCTACTGCACGGGTGGCCTTGCCAAGACGGGTCTTGAGCAGGATGAACCCGATCAGTGCGATCACGACGGCACTGATGACGAGCGACCACAGGTTGTTTGGCGAGATGGACACCGGGCCGATCTGGATCTCGGAGCTCTGGGCGTACGGCAGCTGCTGGGTGGATCCGCCGAAGTAGAACTGAATGACGTAGCGGACTGCCAGCGCAAGGCCGATGCTGACGATCATCATGGGGACCAGGCCGGTCCCGCGGCGCCGCAGCGGCTTCCACAGCCCGGCATCCTGGACATAGCCGAACAGGCCGCCGCCCAGTAGGGCAAGGACCACCGCCAGCCAGAACGGAAGGCTCATGGCATTGAAGGCGAAGACCAGCACCGCACCGAACGTCACCATTTCGCCATGGGCAAAGTTGGTGAGGCCGGTTGTTCCGAAGATCAACGAGAGTCCGACCGAGGCCAAGGCCAGAAGAAGGCCGAAGCTAAGCCCGGCTACGAGCCGGTTGAGCAGGTTCTGGCCGAAGTCCTGTTGCTGGACCACGATGCCTTTTCCAAAGGCGAAGATCACTGACAGGTTGGATGTCTGGCTGAACGTGACCTTTCGTGGATTTTCCTGGCCGTCGGCGAGCTTGATGCCTTCGGGGAGAGTGGATTCGTCGAGTTCCACTTCGTAAGTGCCCTGGACCGGAACTCCGATGGTCCACGAGCCGTTGGCGCCTGATTTTGCGGTCCCGGTGAAATCGCCGCTCTTGGCGGTGATCGTAACGTCAGCGATAGGTGCACGTGCATCGTCCCGAAGGAAGCCGCTGATGCTGTTCTGGAACTGCTGGTTCGACGGGGATGGTGTCGGTGAGGGGGTGGTGGCCTGCGATGCCGGGGCAACGACGAGGAGAATTGCAACGACAGCGGCAAATACGGCCCCCATCGTCTTCAGCAATCCGCCGCGCCGTCTGTGCGACAGGCCTCTCGTTGTGCTTCTCAAAATGAAAACCTCCACATGGGGGTGGACTGGGTTGCGCCTTTACAACCACTGCGAACGGTGCGGGGGACGTAGTCGTGGCGCCAAATATGCGGTAGCTAAACCGAATACCTTGTGATGTCAGTCACCCTGCTTGGGCTTATGTTACAGCCAGCGGGGACCAATGAAGCCTCGTCCAAGGACGCCTAAGATAGCGATCGGATAACAACCGTGAAGCCAAACCTTCGAATTAATGCAGAACTGCTAAAGAAAACTTTTGTTGATTCTGAGTATTCCTAAACAGTCGCCTCGACTCACGGCCCGTGGGCTCCGTCACAGCCCGGAGTAGCCTATGTCACGGTTGCGTTTCGGCTGGCGGTACGGGGGAACTATCCCTGCCCTCCGGGCGTGGGAATTGATACCTTGAACTATAAGGATCACCACCCACCCCCTTTATTTGGAGGACACCCGCAATGGCACTTGGCGGAAACCCGATCTTCAACGGAAAGAATTTCCGTGGAGCCACCCAGGCACCGCCTGTTCCGCAGGCTCAGTACGGCCAGAACCCTTACGGCCAGGCTCCGGGACGCGCCCCCGGCCAGGTCATGGATGCGCAGGGCGGCTGGATGGCCCAGCAGCAGAACATGACCCATGACCAGCTGCAGCAGATGTACAACCAGCCGGCAGCCGGTCCGGCCGAAACCGGACGGATGACGTTCGACGACGTCATCATCAAGACCGCCGCCTGCCTCGGCGTGCTGGTTGCCGGCGCGGCGGTCACGCTCTTCGTGAGCATGTCGCTGGCCTCGCTGCTGATGATCGTTGGTGCACTGGGCGGCTTTGTGCTCGCCCTCGTCAACACGTTCAAGAAGCAGCCGTCACCGGCACTGATCCTGGCCTACGCCGCGTTGGAGGGCCTGTTCCTCGGTGGCCTGACCCGCGTCCTCGACACCATGTATCCCGGAGTCGGCCTGCAGGCCGTCGTCGGGACGCTGTCCGTATTTGCGGTTACGCTGCTCCTGTTCAAGAGTGGCAAGGTCCGGGCAACGCCCAAGGCCATGAAGTTCTTTATGATCGCCATTGCCGGGTACGCCCTGTTCTCCGTGGTGAACCTCGTCATGATGCTGACAGGCCTGACGACGGAACCGTTCGGCCTGCGCAGCGGAATCATCGGCGTGGTGATCGGCGTTCTGGCCATCGGCCTCGCCGCGTTCTCGCTGATCATGGACTTCACCAGCATCGAGGAAGGCGTCCGCAACGGGGCACCGGAGCGGTTCTCCTGGACCGCCGCGTTCGGCCTGACCGTGACCCTGGTGTGGCTGTACGTGGAGATCATCCGCCTCCTGGCGATCCTCCGCGGCGACGACTAGGACCCTGGACGGCGCACGCCGTCGTGCATTAAGTCGTGCTGAACCCCGAATGAGCCCCGCTACCCGGCGGGGCTCATTCCGTTATGGCGGGGTCCTGCTTAGCTGAGCCGCTCGTAAACCACTGCCATGCCCTGGCCGCCGCCGACGCACAGGGTCGCGAGCCCGAGCGATGCGTCGCGCTCCCGGAGCCCGTTGAGCAGCGTTGTGGTCATGCGGGCGCCCGTCATGCCGAAGGGATGCCCCAGAGCGATCGCCCCGCCGTGGACGTTGAGCCGTTCGTGGTCGATGCCGAGTTCGCGGGCATTGGCCACCACCTGCACGGCGAACGCCTCGTTGAGTTCCACGAGGTCGATGTCGCCGATGCCCAGGCCTGCCCGCGCCAGTGCGCGGCGGGTTGCCTCCACCGGCCCCATGCCCATGAGTTCGGGGGAGAGCGCGCTGACGCCCGTGGACACAATCCGTGCCAGCGGCTCCAGCCCGAGCTCCCGGGCACGGTCATGGCTCATCACCACCACCGCGGCGGCGCCGTCGTTCAGGGGGCAGGCGTTGCCGGCGGTTACCGTCCCCTCGCTGCGGAAGACGGGCTGGAGCGCCGCCACTCCTTCGAGGGTGACACCGGCGCGCGGCGAGTCGTCCCGCTCCACCACGGTGCCGTCGCGGCGCGTGTACGGCGTGATTTCGCGCGGATAGAATCCCGAGGCCACGGCCGCTTCAGCGCGGTTCTGGCTCAGGACCGCCCATTCATCCTGCTCGGCCCGGCTGATGCCGTACGTTGTGGCCACATTTTCCCCGGTCTGTCCCATCGCAATGTAGATGTCGGGCATGCGCCCGCCGAGCCGCGGGTCCGTCCACGGGGTGTTGGACGCGGCCCGTACCTCGGTGCGACGGCGTGCCGATTCGAACAGCGGGTTGTGGGTGCCGGCGTCGGTTTCCCCGGCACCGGTCCAGTTCGGATACCGGGAGACGGACTCGACGCCGGCAGCGACGAATGCGTTTCCCTCGCCAGCCTTGATGGCGTGGAACGCCATCCGGATGGTCTGCAGGCTGGAAGCGCAGAACCTGTTGATCGTGGCACCGGGGACGTTGTCCAGTCCGGCCAGGATGGTGACCACCCTGGCCATATTGGAGCCCGCTTCGCCGCTGGGTTCGGCGCAGCCAAGATAGAGGTCGTCCAGGCCGGCGCCAGTCTCTCCACTTGGGTCGAAGGACGGGATCTTGTCCAGGGCTGCCGTGACCATCGCCGCGGCAAGGTCATCCGGCCGCTCATCCTTCAACGACCCCTTGAAGGCGCGTCCGATGGGGCTCCGGGCAGTGGAAACGATGACTGCTTCTGACATGCGCCCAGCCTACGCCCGGGCTAAACCAGCCGCATCGCCCCTGCCGCCGGGGTAACGGTGAAGATCTCCGGCTTGCGGTACCCGGCGCGGGAGAAAGCCTGCTCGACGGCGGTGCGCACCTGCTGTTCGGCGGCCACCGGCGTCAGGGCAATCGCCGCGCCGCCAAAACCGCCGCCCGTCATGCGCGCTCCGATGGCACCGCTCGCGCGGGAGGTGTCGACCGCGAGGTCCAGTTCCGGGCAGGAAATCTCGAAGTCGTCCCGCATGGAACGGTGGCTGGCATCGAGAAGGGGCCCGATGGCGCCCGGTCCGGCCGAACCGAGGAGTTCCACAGTCTGCAAGACCCGGTCGTTCTCAGTGACCACGTGGCGGACCCTGCGGAACGTGACCTCATCCAGGAGGCCGCTGGCTTCGTCCAGGTCCTCGATGCCAACATCGCGGAGGGCCTTGACTCCCAGTACTTCGGCCCCGAGCTCGCACGAATCCCGGCGCGACGCATAGCCGCCGTCGGCGTGTGAATGGGAAACCTTGGTGTCGATCACCAGCAGGACAAGGCCGGCCGGTTCGGTCTCGAACGGAACCAGTCGGACACTCTGGTCCCGGCAATCGAGGAAAACGGCATGGCCCTTGGCGCCGCGCAGTGAGGCGGACTGGTCCATGATGCCCGTGGGGGCTCCCACGAAGTCGTTCTCGGCACGCTGGGTGGCCAGAACCATTTCCTCTGCTTTCAGCCCTGCACCGGTCAGCTCGTTGAGGGCTGAGATGACGGCGCACTCAATGGCGTGGGACGAGGAGAGCCCAGCGCCGAGGGGAACGTTGGAGTCCAGCAGCAGGTCAAGGCCCGGGACGTTGATGCCGCGCTCCTGGAGTGCCCAGATAACGCCGAGGGGGTACTTGGTCCAGCCCTTGGCCTGTGAGCCCGCCAAGGATGAGGTGTCCGCCGTCGTCATGCCCTGGTCGCCGTAGGTGGACAGAAGCCTGAGCGTCGAATCGGTCCTGACCCGGACAGCCACCCGCGCCGTCCTGTCGATGGCGAAGGGGAGCACGAAGCCGTCGTTGTAGTCGGTGTGCTCGCCGATCAGGTTTACGCGGCCGGGCGCCTGCCAGATGCCGTCGGGACCTGCGCCGAAGGCATCCCGGAACCGTGTCTCGAGGTCATTGCTGCTCAGGTCGCCGTGGCTGAGTGGGGCGGTCATGCGTGTGCGCCTTCCGGGAGTGGCTTGAGGGCTGATGCGGGAACCGTGACGGTGCGCAACCGCTCCGCCACGAGTTCCGGGGTGGTGTCGTTAATGAAAGCACCCATGGCCGCTTCGGAACCGGCCAGGTACTTGAGCTTATCCGCAGCCCGCCGCGGCGAGGTCAGCTGGAGGTGGAGGTAGCTGGCCGGCCGCAGCACGTCATCGAGCGGTGCCTGGTGCCAGGCCGAAATGTACGGGGTGGGCGTCGGATAGAGCGCATCGAACCGCTTGAGCAGGTCCAGGTATACATGCGCCAGTTCGTCCTTCTCGTCACCGCTGAGCGCCGCGAGGTCCGGCACCTGGCGGTGGGGGACCAGGTGCACCTCCAACGGCCAGCGTGCGGCGAACGGAACGTAGGCGCTGAAGTTCTCGCCTTCGAGGACCATGCGGCTGCCGTCTTCACGTTCGGACCGCAGCAGTGAGCCGGTCAGCGTCTGCCGGCCGTCGGCGTCGTCGAAATATTTGCGGGCGGCGGCACCCATCACAGCTGCGCGGGGCGTGACGTACGGGTACGCGTAGATCTGGCCGTGCGGGTGGTGGAGCGTCACACCGATGTCCGCGCCGCGGTTCTCGAACGGGAAGACCTGCCGGATGCCGGGCAAATCGTTCAACGCGGCGGTGCGGTGCGCCCAGGCCTCGACGACAGTGCGTGCCCGGACTTCGCTGAGCCCGCTGAACGAACCGGTGTGCTCGGGGGTGAACGACACCACTTCACAGCGGCCGAATGCCGTTCCGGTGGTTCCCCAGCCTGCGTTGCCGGGAACCGGTCCAAGCGCCGGCCCGAGCGACGGGAAGCGGTTCTCGAACACCACGACGTCGTAGTCCGGCGCGGGGATCTCGGAGGGGTTGGCGGGTGTTGTGGGGCAGATGGGGCACTGGTCCGCCGGGGGGAGGTGGGTGCGGCCCTGGCGGTGCGCAGCCACGGCCACCCACTCGCCGGTGAGGGCGTCAAACCTGACTTCGCCCGGCTCGCTCCGGGCCGGCAGCTCGCGGAGGTCGGGGTTCTGCTCCGGCCGGCGCGTGTTTTGTCCTGCCGGAGCACTATCTGACGCGGCATTGTCCGCCGAGGCAGCATCTGCCGTAGCGTCATCGAAATAGAGCAGCTCCCGGCCATCGGCAAGGTTGGTGCTGGAGATGTGTGTCATGCGTCTAGTCCTTTTCGAGCGGCGGCCATCGGAGCCACGCCGTGGGTATGGCGCGGCAGCAGGCACTTCAATTCTCCCACAAAACGATCAAAAAGAAATAGTTTCGAACAAAAGATAACAAGATGCGTTGAGATGGCCCGTGGGCGGGTGAGGCGGCGCGGCCGAGCAGGTACGGTTGTGCCCATGACTCCGAGCGCACCTCCTTCCGGCCAGGGCAGCACCTCCGCAGCAGGCAACATCGCAGCCTCCGGCCCGGCTGACTCCGGCACTAGCGAGGGCGCGCCGCGCCGCTACGCCTCCGGCAGGCAGTACGAGCTCCGCCGCGGCGATGCCCTGGCCGTTGTCACCGAGCTGGCCGCTGGCCTGCGGCTCTACTCCCGGGGCGGCGTCCAGCTGACGGAAACGTACGGGGACGGGGACATCCCTCCGGGAGCCACCGGAATCACGCTGGCTCCCTGGGCCAACCGGGTTGAAGACGGCGTCTGGTACCTGGACGGCAAGAAGCAGCAGCTGGACATCACCGAGGTTTCGCGCAACAACGCCAGCCACGGCCTGCTGCGGAACGCCTCCTACGAACTAGTGGATGAGTCCGAGTTTTCGGTGACCCTGGAGGCGCCGATCTTCCCGCAGCACGGCTACCCGTTCCTGGTGCGGCACCGCGTCCAATACGCACTGGCCGAGGACCTTGGGCTTGTTGTCCGCCAGACCCTGCTCAACGATTCCCAGGTATCCGCACCCTTCGTCCTGGGCTCCCACCCCTACCTCAGGCTGGGGGATGTCCCTGCCGGGGACCTGGTCCTGACGGTGGGGGCCGGGCGCCGGCTCGTGGCAGATGACCGGCTCATACCCCGCAGCTCGGAGCCGGTCAGCGGTGACACGGATCTGCGGGGCGGCCGGACCGTGTCCGAACTGGATATCGATGTCGCCTACACGGACCTGGAGTTCGACGGCGGCGTGGCCCGCCAAACGCTGCAGGCGTCCGACGGCCGCAGGGTGAGCCTCTGGCAGGACGGCAGCTGCGCCTACGTCCACGTCTTCGTCACGGACCAGTTCCCCGGCAGGGCAAAAGCTGTTGCCATCGAACCCATGACAGGCCCGGCCAATGCGTTCAACAGCGGCGACGGCCTGCGCTGGCTGCCGGCGGGGGAGTCGTTCACCATGACGTGGGGCATCAGCGCGTCGCTGTAGTCCGCAGCGGTTTCCCATCGGAGCGCGGCTGGGGAAGTATTAGGCTATGACGCCAGCTGAGGACGCCGCACCAACCAATAGCCCTGATGCCCGGACCGGGGCCGCCGCACCCGCGGCCCCGTTGCGGGTGTTGACTGACCGCGAGCTGGACCAGGACATTCCCTATGGCGTGCGGATCGCCGCCTCCTGGGCCTGGCGGCTGGGGCTGATCCTCCTGGTCAGCGCCGCGCTGATCTGGCTGCTGAGCAAAATCAGCTTCCTCATCATCCCCGTGATGGTGGCCGCCTTGCTGGCCGGCCTGCTGAGTCCCGTCACACGCTGGCTCAAGGCCCGGCGCGTCCCGAGAGGCGGCGCCGTCGCCATCACCGTGCTGGGCTTCCTCGGCGTGATCGGCGGCTCCCTGGCGCTGGTGGGGCGGCAGCTGGTTACAGGATTCAGCGAACTGTGGAGCGAAGCGTTGACCGGAATCCAGCAGATCCAGGGCTGGCTGGCGGACGGGCCGCTGCACCTGACAGCGGCCCAGATCGACCAGTATCTGAAGGAGGCCACGGATGCACTGCAGAACAACAGCAGCAGCATCCTGAGCGGCGCGCTTTCCTTCGGAAGCACCGCCGGCCACTTTGCCGCGGGACTCATCCTTGCGTTGTTTGTGCTGATCTTCTTCCTCCTCGAAGGTGACCGGATCTGGGCCTTCCTGGTCCGGCTTCTTCCAAGGAAAGCCCGCGCCGCCACGTTCGGTGCAGGCCGAAAGGGCTGGACCTCCATGGTCAGCTACGCGCGCATCCAGATGTTCGTGGCATTTGTGGACGCCGTGGGTATTGGCGTGGGCGCCGCCATCATCGGAGTTCCGCTGGCGCTTCCGCTGGGTGTGCTGGTCTTCATGGGTTCGTTCATTCCCATTGTTGGCGCCCTGGTCACCGGCGCAGTGGCCGTGCTCCTTGCCCTCGTGGCCAACGGCTGGGTCAACGCGCTGATCATGCTGGGAATCGTGCTGCTGGTCCAGCAGCTGGAAAGCCACATCCTGCAGCCGCTGGTGATGGGCAAGGCTGTGGCCCTTCACCCGGTGGCCGTGATCCTGTCTGTGGCGGCCGGTTCCTACCTTGCCGGCATCCCCGGCGCCCTCTTCTCGGTGCCCATCCTCGCCGTAGCAAACTCGGCGATTCGATATATTGCTGCCAGAACGTGGGAACATGAAGGAGTGCTGGTGGCGGATGGCCCGGGTGTACCCGGGGACTCCGGATCCAGCCAAGACAACACCTTCAAGGATGTCTACCTTCCCGGTGCGAATCCGGGCCGCGGCAAGGGCGCCGCACAGTCAACGGGAACTCCCGCCGGACATGCCGGCCCGGACTCCCCAGCCGAATTCCCCAAAGGAGACTAGTTCGTGAAAACCCTCAATAGCCTGCCCGTCACGTTGGACAATGTCCTGGAGGCGCAGAAGCTGCTTGAGGGGATTATTACGCGGACCCCGGTGGAAACTTCGCGGGCACTGGGCAGCATGGTGGGCGGCGAAGTCTTCTTCAAGTGCGAAAACCTCCAGCGGGCCGGCTCCTTCAAGGTCCGCGGCGCCTACGTCCGCATGGCCAAGCTGTCCGCCGAAGAGAAGAAGCGCGGCGTGGTGGCGGCGTCCGCCGGAAACCACGCCCAGGGCGTGGCGGTCGCAGCGAAGAGCCTGGGTATCAAGGCGCGCATCTACATGCCGCTGGGCGTGGCGCTGCCCAAGCTGGCCGCCACCCGCAGCCACGGCGCCGAAGTGGTCCTGCACGGGCACAACGTGGACGAAGCACTCGCCGAAGCCCAGCGCTACGCCGATGAGACCGGCGCCGTGTTTGTCCACCCCTTCGACAACGTGGACGTTGTGGCCGGACAAGGCACGGTGGGGCTGGAAATCCTGGAACAGATCCCCAATGTGGACACCATCCTGATGGGTGTCGGCGGCGGAGGACTGCTCGCCGGCGTCGCCGTGGCCGTGAAGGCGAGGGCCAGGGAGCTGGGCCGGGACATCCGGATCATCGGCGTCCAGGCCGAAAACGCCGCGGCCTACCCGCCCTCGCTCGCCGCAGATGCCCTGGTTCCGTTGAAAAAGGTCTCAACCATGGCGGACGGCATTGCCGTGGGCCGTCCGGGGCAGCTGCCGTTCAGCATCATCCGTGAGCTCGTGGACGACGTCGTAACGGTCAGCGAGGACTCCCTCGCCCGGGCGCTGATCTTCCTGCTGGAACGCGCCAAGATGGTGGTGGAGCCCGCCGGCGCCGTGGGCGTGGCCGCCCTGATGGACGGCAAGATCGAAAACCCCGGCACCACCGCCGTGATCCTTTCCGGCGGCAACATCGACCCCATGCTGATGCTCAAGGTGATCCAGCGCGGTCTTTCCGCCGCCGGCCGCTACATGACCGTCCGGATGATGCTGGACGACCGCCCCGGTTCGCTGGCCACCATCGCCCGGATCATCGCCGAGAACGACGCCAACGTCACAGGCCTGGACCACACCCGGGTTGGCGGTTCCATCTCCATGGGAGACGTCTCCATCACCGTGAACCTGGAAACCAAGGGGCACGAGCACTGCGAGCAGGTCCTGGGCGCACTCCGTGCCGAGGGCTTCCAGCCGATCGTGGTCCACTAGGGGCCATGATGCTGGATGCACAGGGGGGACGGCCGCAGACCACAAGGCATAGCCCTGCCGCACGTGCGCAGGGCGGGCTGCTGGTCACGGGGCTGTTCGTCGTTCTCCTGTTTGCGATCGAGTTCGTCAACGCTGCCACGTTCCATGCACTGAACAGGACGTTCGGCCTCCGCCCGCGCAGCGCCGACGGACTGCTCGACATCCTCACCTTTCCGCTGTTCCACGCCAACCTCGGCCACGTGGTTTCCAATGCGCTGCCGCTCATCATCTTCGGCTTCCTCGTCTTTATGTCCGGGCTCAGGGTCTTCGTCACCGCGGTGGCCTTCAGTTGGTTCGGTTCGGGCATGGTGGTGTGGCTGATTGGCGGCTGGGGAATCACGGTGGGTGCTTCAGGCCTGGTCTTTGGCCTCTTCGCCTTCCTCCTGGTCCGCGGGTTCTTCAACGGCAACTGGTGGCAGATCGCCCTGTCAGTGCTCCTGTTCCTCAGCTACGGCGGCATCCTCTTCGGGGTCCTTCCGGGCGTGGCAGGATTCGTCTCCTGGCAGGCCCACCTGGGCGGTGCGCTGGGCGGTGTTGCCGCCGCTGTGCTGCTGAAGCCCCGGCGGCTGACGCGGGGACGCCAGGTGGCGGAGAACCAAAACACATAGAACTCAGCGTTAACGCACGACGCCGGCCATCCCCGCGGAGGGGAGGGCCGGCGTCGTGCGTTAGGGCTTTGCCGTGGTTGGGGAGCTGCGCTCCTAGCCTGCGTACGGCTTGGCGGAGAGGATCTCCACCGTGATGTCCTTGCCGTTCGGGGCGGTGTAGCTGAGCTTGTCGCCCTCCTTGTGGCCCACAATGGCGGACCCCAGCGGTGACTTTTCGCTGAAGACGTCGAGGTCCGAGTCGCCCGCGATCTCGCGGGAGCCTAGCAGGAACGTCTCCTCGTCGCCGGCGATCCGGGCGACGACAATCATGCCGGGCTCGACGATTCCGTCGTCCGCCGGGGACTCGCCCACGTGGGCGTCGCGGAGCAAAACGGTGAGCTGGCGGATGCGGGCCTCGATCTTGCCCTGCTCCTCTTTGGCGGCGTGGTATCCGCCGTTTTCCTTGAGGTCGCCTTCCTGGCGTGCAGCTTCGATCTTCTGGACGATTTCCGCCCGGCCGGCGCCGGAGAGGTGGTCCAGCTCTGCCTTCAGGCGGTCAAAAGCTTCCTGGGTAAGCCAAGCTGCAGTTGCGCTGTTGGTGGTAGACACGGACTTCTCCTTTTTCGTGGTCAAACAAGTTTGCGGTCAAACAAGTAAAGACCCCGCCACGGTGGCCACTTGTGGGACTCAGTAACCAGCTCAGCGGGGTAAAGGTATTTGATCCATTGTAGTCAATGCGGTGGACAAACCAAAGAACGCCTGCGGCGTGGGTCACACGGTCAGGCCGGGAGTGCTCCTGGGGCCGCGGGCGGCTACTTCTCCGAGCCAGGAATCCAGCAGCTGTCCACCACGCCGGAAACGGACAATGACTCTGTGCGCACTACGGCACGGTGGACCGTCGTTCGTCCGCCGTCGGGGGTGGCTTCGGCCGGGTTCGGTCCGATATCGACCACTTTCCAGCCGACCACGGCAAATTTTGCGTCCAGCGCCTTAACCGCGCATTTGGCACTGGTTCCGGGATCCTTGGTGACCTGGAAATCGATCTCCGCCTGCGTGGCGTCCGTCGTGCTGTAGCCGATGTCCTTGAATGACACGGTCTCCGCGTTCAGGGAAGTGGAGATCCACGCCATGAAGCCCATGCCGGCAGCAAGTGCAGCGATTCCGATGTTGCGCTTGGCCTTGCGCGACAGGGCACGCTTTTGGCCCCCGTAACGATTGGCTAGGGTGGTAGTTGCCGGCGTCGAAATGGCCGGCCGATCCTCGGAAGTCACCGTTCCAGTTTAGTGTGGATCCGAACGGGATAATTCCGCGTCCCTGCAGCCATAAACCCGCAAGCCCAAATTCGAAGAAAGTGAGCCGTTTCAGATGACAGCGTCCGCAAGCCAGTCCAAGCCGCTCCGCCTGCTGGCCGTCCACGCTCACCCTGACGACGAATCGAGCAAGGGTGCGGCCACCATGGCCATGTATGCAGCGGCAGGCGTTGAGGTCATGGTGGCCACCTGCACCGACGGATCCCGGGGCGACATCCAGAACCCGGCAATGGAGCACGAGCCGCACCCCAAACGCGACATGGCCGGCGCCCGCCGCCTGGAAATGGACAATGCCGCCCGTGTGCTGGGAGTCCGCCAGCGCTGGCTTGGTTTTGTGGACTCAGGGCTGCCGGAAGGTGACCCGCTTCCGCCGCTGCCGCCGGGCTGCTTCGCCCTCCAGCCGCTGGAAGTAGCCGCGGCTCCGCTGGTCAGGCTGGTGCGCGACTTCAAGCCGCAGGTGATCCTGAGCTACGACGAAAACGGCGGCTATCCGCATCCGGACCACATCATGGCCCACCGCGTGGCCGTTGAGGCGTTCGAAGCCGCCGGCGATCCGGAACGGTACCAAGGTATCGGCGAACCGTGGTCAGTCAGCAAGCTGTACTACGACCGCGCGTTCAGCCCTGACCGGTTCCGGGCGCTCCACTTTGCGCTCGAAGAGGCGGGCCTGCAGTCGCCCTATGCCGAGCGGCTGGCGGCCTGGCTCGAGGCTGATGCCGAGGGCCACACGCCACCGGCCCCGACGCACCCCACCACCACCCAGGTCGACTGCGGGGACTATTTCGAAGCCCGGGACGATGCGCTCCGTGCCCACCGCACCCAGATTGATCCGCTGGGATTCTTTTTCGCCGTATCCCCGGACATGCAGCGCCGCGCGTGGCCCTGGGAGGATTACAGCCTGATCCAGTCGCGGGTGCCGGTGGACCTGCCGGAAAAGGATCTCTTCGCCGGACTAAGATAGAACCAAGCCATGTTCTATGCCCTGTAGAAGTCAGGGCCCTCAAGACGCTCCACAGAAGGTCTAACCGTGCATCACTTGCTCCTCGCCCTCGCGACAACTCCGGCGCCCAGCCCCACGCCGTCCCTGCGCCCGGGCCTCTCCGAAGACCAGGTGACGCCGGGCATGTGGGGCTTCATCATGACCGCGTTCTTCGTCCTGGCCACCACGCTGCTGATCGTGGACATGGTGCGGCGCATCCGGCGGGTCCGCTACCGGGCCCAGGTGGAAGAGGAGCGCCTGGCTGCACTGGCTGCCGGAGAGCAGGACATGCCCGAGGTTCCCGGAGCGGACGCGCCGCGAAGCGACGAAGACGGCGCGAGCGATGATGCCGGCACACTCGGGGGCCCGCAGGGCGGCGCCGATCTCCGGACGGAACGCAACGGTGATGAAGGCCGCGGACAACGGTAGCGCCCGGCCCGGTGCTGGGAACGACGCGGACAACGGTAGCGCCCGGCCCGGTGCTGCCAATGCCCTGGCCGGCGAACCTTCCGCCTACCTGAGGCAGCACGCCGGCAATCCTGTCCACTGGCGGCCCTTCGGTGATGAAGCGTTCGGCTTTGCCGCCCAGCGCGACGTTCCCGTGTTCCTGTCCATCGGCTACGCCGCCTGCCACTGGTGCCACGTGATGGCCCACGAGTCCTTCGAAGACCAGGAAACTGCGGACTTCCTCAACGCCAACTTCGTGGCCATCAAGGTGGACAGGGAAGAACGCCCGGATGTAGACGCCGTCTACATGGCCGCAACCCAGGCAATCAGCGGTGAAGGCGGCTGGCCGATGTCCGTCTTCCTGACTCCGGACGGACGCGCCTTCCATGCCGGAACATATTTCCCGCCCCAGCCCATGCCCGGCCGGCCTTCTTTCCGCCAGGTCCTCGAGGCGGTCCGCGAAGCCTGGCTGGAGCGGCGCGAGGCCGTCGAACACAACGCCGAGACCCTGGCCCGCGGAATGGCGGAAACGCAGCTTGCGGCCGCCGTCCAACTGACCGGCTCGCCGGACCCTGTCGACGCCGGGCTGCTCTCCGAAGCGGTCCGCGTCCTGGCCCGCTCTGAAGACCCGCACGACGGCGGATTCGGCACCGCGCCGAAATTCCCGCCGTCGCCCGTGCTGGAATTCCTGGTCCGGCACGCCGCGGTGGCCTCCGACACCGCCGATGCCGCGAGGGATATGGCAGGCCGGACGCTGGCAGCGATGTCCCGGTCCGCGCTGTTCGACCAGCTGGACGGCGGTTTTGCACGGTACTCCGTGACGCGCGACTGGTCCGTACCGCACTTCGAAAAGATGCTCTACGACAACGCCCAGTTGCTGCGTGCCTTCGTGCACTGGGTCCGGCTCGGAGGCAACGCGGTGTACACCGCGGAGGAGGCCGCGGACGCCGCAACGCGCACCGCGGACTGGATGATCTCGTCGCTGGGCCTCGCCGGTCCTGGAGACGGTACAGGAGGGGGCTCAGATCGGGCTGAGGCGTTTGCCTCGTCGCTGGATGCGGACACTGTGGTGGACGGCCAACACCTCGAAGGCGCCAGCTACCTCTGGACCCCCGCGGAACTGCTGGACATCCTGGGGCCTGAGGACGGTCCCGCTGTGGCGCGGCTGATGAATGTTGCTCCCGAGGGCACCGTGACGAAGGCAGCTTCGCCGCTGCATCCGGGCCGCAGGCTCGACGGCGCCGAGCACCTCCTGTGGGACCGTGCGCGGCCGCGGCTGCTGGCTGCGCGCTCGGGCCGCCCCCAGCCCGCCAGGGACGACAAAGTGGTGGCCGGCTGGAACGGCCTGGCCGTCGCTGCGCTTGCTGAAGCGGGGACCGTCCTCGGCCGGCCCGACCTGACGGCTGCTGCAGCGCGAACAGCCGCCTACCTTGAACGGATCCACTGGACCGACAGCACCCTGATGCGGGTGTCGCATGCCGGCGGGGCCCGCGGGATAGGCGGCCTGCTCGAAGACTATGCCTTCTGCGTAGACGGGTTCCTGACCCTCTACGGCGTCACGGGCAATACCCGGTGGTACCTGCTGGCCGAGGACATCCTGTTGGCTGCCTGCCTGCGGTTCGCCGCGGACGGAACGCTGGTGGACACCGCCCGCGAATCGTCCCAGGTGTTCAACGCGCAGGGGCAGCGGGCAGGCCTGGAGCCCTTCGACAACGCCACGCCGAGCGGTGCGGCCGCGTTCGCAGGCGCGCTGCTGAGCTATGCAGCGCTGTCCGGTTCCAGCGACCACCGGATCATGGCCGGCAATATCCTTTCGCTGCTGCCCCCGCTGGCAACCCGGGCGCCCCGGGCGGCAGGCTGGCTGCTGGCCACGGCACAGGCTGCGCTGGCCGGTCCCGTGGAGGCCGCCGTCGTCGGGCCTGACGGTCCGGCGCGTGCGGAACTACAGCACGCACTGCTGCTGTCCGCCAGCCCGGGGCTGGTTGTGGCGGTGGCCTCCGAAGCCGGGAGCCCGGCTGCCGTGAGTGAGGCGGGCGCTGGAGCCGCGGGCGCTGGCGCCGCGCCCGCCGTGCCGCTGCTGGACGGCAGGACGGCGGCGCCTGACGGCTCAGCGCAAGTGTTCCTCTGCCGCGGGATGGTGTGCGAGCGTCCGGTGGGTTCCGTGGCCGAACTTCTGGAGCGACTGGCTACGATGGCCGGATGACTTCTTTGCCGCACCCGCAGTCCGTGGCTCTCGGGGTCCAGCGCGCCTTTGACCTTGTCATTTTCGACTGTGACGGTGTCCTGGTGGACTCCGAGTCCATCGCCATCCGGGTGGACCAGCGGGTCCTCGCAGATCTCGGCTGGGAGCTTGGCCTCGACGAGATCGTGGAGCGCTTCGTTGGCAAGTCCGAGGCGCACTTCGTGGCGGAGACGGAGCGGCACCTGGGCGTCAGGCTGGACGCGGACTGGGAGGAGAAGTACCAGCACTGGTACCGGACGGCGTTTGAACGGGACCTGGCTGCCGTTGACGGCATCGAGGAAGCCCTGGCGCGTCTGCGGCTCCGGCACTGCGTTGCCTCCAGCGGCACACACGCCAAGATGCGGCGGACGCTCGGGCAGACAGGGCTGCTGCCAACGTTTGAAGGACGCATCTTCAGCGCCTCGGAGGTTGACCGCGGAAAGCCGGCCCCGGATCTGTTCCTTCATGCTGCGCGGACGCTCGGTGTGGAACCACGGTTTTCCGGCACATGAGGGAACTTCCGGACCTCATCGCCGCGGGCAGGCCCTAGGCAGGCCTGCCGAGCACCGCGATGGCGATGGCGATGAAGTGCGCGGCAAAAGCGAACACGGTGAAAGCGTGGAAGAGCTCATGGAAGCCAAAGTGCTGGTAGCTGAAGTTCGGCTTCTTGAGGGCGTAAAAGACGGCGCCGGCGATGTAGAGGGCGCCGCCGACGCAGATGAGGACGGCCGAGGCGACACTGGCCGCGAAAAAGTCCGGCAGGTAGAACAGGGAGCCGCAGCCCAGGGCTATGTAGATGGGCACGTAGAGCCAGCGCGGTGCATCGGTCCAGAGCAGCCGGAAGAGAACACCCAGGATCGCGCCGGACCAGATGACCCATAGCAGCACCACTGCCTTGGGCCGTTCCAGCAGCGCCCATGCCAGCGGCGTGTAGCTGCCGGCGATCACCAGCATGATGTTGGTGTGGTCGAGGCGCTTCAGGACGATCTTGACTCCCGGTGACCAGTTCCCGCGGTGGTACACGGCACTGATGCCGAAGAGCAGTACTCCCGTCACGGCGTAGACGGCCGAAGCGATCTTGAGGTCGGCGGTGGGGGCCAGCAGGATCAGGACCAGCCCCGCGGCAAAGGCCAGCGGGGCGGTGACGGTATGGATCCAGCCGCGCCACTTGGGCTTGATCGTCAGGAGCTCCGCGATACGGACAGCGGCCTCGTCCATCGGGCCCGATTTCCGGCCGCGGCCTGCTCCCGCATCCGGTTGGGGAGTTTTGCTTTCCATTGCTCAAGAATAAACTACGTTCCAGTAAGTTACTGATGAGTAACCAGTGGATGGGCCGGAATCGGAAGTCCTTGTGCACCCCGCCGCCGTTGCGGGCGGGTAGCCTAGGAATGCACTGCCGTCGTACATCAAGGAAGTCAGGTGAGTCTCCGGATGGAGTTGCCCGGGATCCTCTATGGCTTCTACGAACGCAGGCTCCTGCGCTCGCTGGACAAGGACCGCATCCCCAAACACATCGGCGTGATGGTGGACGGCAACCGCCGCTGGGCCAAACAGTTCAACGCGCCCACCAGCCAGGGACACCAGGCGGGCGCTGACAAAATCCATGAGTTCCTCGGCTGGTGCCAGGAACTCGGCGTCAAAGTGGTCACGCTGTACATGCTCTCCACCGACAACATGAGCCGCTCCGGTGAAGAGCTGGACCTGCTGATGGGCATCATTGCGAACACCCTGGACCGGCTGGACGAGGACGAGGACATCTCCGTCCACGCCATGGGCGCGCCGGAGTTGCTTCCCGATTACCTCGCCGAACGGCTCAACAATCTGACGGCGCGGACGCCGGCCCATGAAAAACTCCATGTCAACGTGGCAGTGGGCTACGGCGGACGCCGCGAAATCGTGGACGCCGTCCGGGAGCTCCTCCATGATGCCGTAGCCCGGGGCAAGGACATCGGCAAGCTGGCGGACGACCTCACGGTCGACGACATCTCGCGGTTCCTGTACACCCGCGGGCAGCCGGACCCGGACCTGGTGATCCGCACGTCGGGTGAGCAGCGGCTGTCCGGTTTCCTGATGTGGCAGAGCGCCTACAGCGAGTTCTACTTCTGCGAGGCGCTCTGGCCCGCCTTCCGCAAGGTGGACTTCCTGCGGGCATTGCGCGATTACGCCGGCCGGCAGCGGCGCTTCGGCTCCTGAAGCCCGGCGCCCGGCAGCCCGGACGCCTGCAAGCCCGGACACCTGGAACGGCGCCCGCTCATGGCCGGTTCACGTGGAATTCACGTGATCGCAACAAGAATCGCCGCGAAATAGTTTGGGAAACAAAGCAGCGGGGAATTACGTTGAATCCATTAGCAGGCACACTGCCCGCTAATCGGGGAGGCCAGTACATGGAGCGAATGTTCGCACCGGATGTATGGGAGGCCGGAACCGGCCTCGTGGCCGCTCCGCCTCACCTATAAATTATCCGGGCGTGCGCCCCGGGGCTGGAGTCGATGTGGCTATTTCTGAACACCTGCCCGACGTCATTTCCGACCAGGGAGAGAAAGCTACCTCTCGCACCGCGCGAGCCACCTCACAGACCGGTGCAGCGAACTATGACGCTGCGGCCGGTCTTGCTGTATCCGGCGGCGGTGCTGCGGCGGATGACACCTTGTGGAGCTTTGTCATCGACACCTCGGTGTTGCTCTCGGACCCCCGCGCCCTGCTGCGGTTCGCGGAGCACGAAGTCATTGTGCCGATCGTGGTCATCACGGAGCTTGAGGGCAAGAGGCACGACCCCGAATTGGGCTACTTCGCCCGTAAGGCCCTCCGCCTCCTGGACGACCTCCGGGTCCAGCACGGCGGACTTGACCGGCCCATCCCCCTGGGCGACGACGGCGGCACGCTGGTGGTGGAAATGAACCATATCTCCCCCGAGGTGCTCCCCGCCGGGTTCCGTGGAGGGGACAACGACAGCCGCATCCTCGCCGTCGCGAAGAACCTCGCCAACGAGGGCCGGAACGTCACGGTGGTGTCCAAGGACCTGCCGATGCGCGTCAAGGCATCCGCCATGGGGCTCCTCGCCGACGAGTACCGCAACGAACTGGTGAAGGACTCCGGCTGGACCGGCGTTGCCGAAGTCGAGGCCAGCGAGGAGGACGTCTCCACCCTCTACGGCCACGAGCCCGTCTTTATCCCGGCGGCTGCGGAGATGCCCGTCAACACCGGACTGGTGCTGCTCTCAAACCGCGGCTCAGCCCTGGGGCGCGTGGGCGCGGACAAGCAGGTCCGGCTGGTCAAGGGGGATCGCGACGTCTTTGGACTGCACGGACGTTCCGCGGAGCAGCGGCTGGCCATCGACATGCTGATGGATCCGTCCGTGGGCATCGTGTCGATCGGCGGCCGGGCCGGCACAGGCAAGTCGGCGCTGGCACTCTGCGCGGGCCTCGAAGCCGTGCTGGAACGCCGCGAACACCGCAAGGTGATCGTCTTCCGGCCGCTCTACGCGGTGGGCGGGCAGGAGCTCGGCTACCTGCCGGGATCCGAAGCGGAGAAAATGAACCCTTGGGCGCAGGCCGTCTTTGACACCCTCGGAGCCCTGGTCAGCCAGGAGGTCGTCGAGGAAGTCATGGACCGCGGCATGCTCGAAGTCATGC
Source organism: Arthrobacter sp. Leaf337 (assembly GCF_001423745.1). Taxonomy (GTDB): domain Bacteria; phylum Actinomycetota; class Actinomycetes; order Actinomycetales; family Micrococcaceae; genus Arthrobacter. The sequence goes on along the minus strand of NZ_LMPC01000026.1, from coordinate 148,255 downwards.
CGCTGACCCATATCCGCGGCCGCTCGCTCCACGATGCGTTCGTGATCGTCGATGAGGCGCAGTCCCTGGAAAAGAACGTCCTCCTGACGGTAATGAGCCGGATCGGCCAGAACTCGAAGATCGTCCTGACCCACGATGTCGCCCAGCGCGACAACCTCCGGGTGGGCCGGCACGACGGCGTTGCCGCCGTCGTCGAAACCCTCAAGGGACACCCGCTCTTCGGGCACATCACCCTCACCCGCTCGGAGCGCTCGCCGATCGCGGCACTCGTCACCGAGCTGCTGGAAGGGGCGGAAATCTAGGCCTCCTGGTTTGGTTGCGCCGGTCACCCTTCCTCCGCGTGCTAGCTCGTTCCTCGCTTTTACGCACGCTTCCGGAAGGCTGGCCGGCGCACCTGACCACCACTTCGTTGCTACGCCCCCAGGAACTTGGCCGTGGGTTCGTGGCCTTCTACCTTCAGCGTCCAGTCGGGGCGTTTGAAGGTGGCCGGGGTGACTCGGACCTTCTGGACCTCCTGAACCTTGCCGCCCCAGGAGGCCCTGGTGACGCCGTTCAGTTCGTAGCCGAGGGAGCGGGAGACGCCCAGGGATTTTTCGTTCCAGGCGGCTGCCTCGGACTCCGCGACATCCGCTTTCAGGTGATCGAAGGCATAGCTCACGACGGCGGCCCGCATCTCCTTGCCGAAGCCCTTGCCTTGCGCCGCTTTCGTGAGCCAGGAACCGGTGGTGACCGTCTTGAGCGTCGCGAAATCCTTGGCCTCGATGTCCTGGCAGCCGATGAACCCGCCGTCGTGCCAGATGCCGAGCAGGAGCGTCCATTCCTGCGGCGACATGTTCCCCCGGCATCGCCAGTACCACTGAGCCATGTTGGGGCCCAGCTCCTCGGCAGGGGATTCTGCCCAGGGCCTGCTGAACGGACTGTGGCCGGGATCGTGGATGCCGCTCAGCGCCGCCTGCACCGCGGCCGGGATGTCCTCATCACGAATGGGCCGGAGGGCAAGGCGGGGCGTGGTCAGGGTGAGGGCGAACGGGGGCCAGAAGGTGGCGGGCTCAGTCATCAGGGAAGCTTAGCCGTGGGGCCCGTGCGCAGCCAGTCACACGCCCCGCGAGATGTCCCAGCTGATGTGGCGGCGCACGTCGGTGAGGTTCATGGATTCTGCGAGGAACAGGTCATCAAGCATGTACTCATCCACGCCGAGGATCCTGAGCCAATGGCCAAGACCTGCCGATTCGTTCTCCAGCGAGCGGCTTAGCACGCAGACACCGGTGCCGACATCGATGCGGATCAGGTTCCGTCCCGGTCCGCACAGCGGTGCCAAGGGGTCTGAGGGCCGGTAGGCGGCATTGGGAGTCACGACGGCTTCAAAAGCGGGGCGGCCCTGATGGTCCACCTCGGTGATGGGGCCGAGCTCCACGGCGTTGGTGTTCGGGAATTCGATGGGAACGGGGGCGTTGCCTGCCAGCTCCACCGGATCCAGCGCTGCGGCAAAGCGGCCGTTTCCGAAGCACGGTTCGCCGTAGGCGGCCTCCGGGCGGCGCCGGACCAGCCCGCCGTCGTCATACACGGGGGTGACCAGCTGCGGCGGCAGGAGCCACGACTTCCTGGTGGAGCTGACGTAGAAGCCGTCTTTGGAGTCGTTGATGCCGGTGGTGCTGTGCAGTACCACGCCGGCCGAGGACTCCAGGCGGAGGGCGCCGGGCCGGCGCAGCCACGCACGAACGGTGTTGTCCGGGTCCGGGTTTTCGGCGCCCGGATCTGCGGTGCCGGGGTTTGAGGGGTCCGGGACCGGGCGGTCCACATACTCAAAACGGAGGCTCTGCCACTTCCACGGAGAGGAACGGCACAGGTTCCGGAAGTTTGCGGCCATGTCCGGCGGTCTGGTCTGCTGACCGGCTTCCCCCTGGCGCCTCGCGTCCCATGTCGACATATCCACAGTTTACGCGCGGGCTCCGCGGCGGGTCGGGAAAATCCAGTAGCATCCGAGAGTGATCCAACGACTGGGCGAACTTTGGCAATCCACCCCGCTGGGGTTCTGGCTGGTGCTGGCGGCCTGTGCCTACTACGGAGTGATGGCGGTGCGGCTTACCGTCATCGACGTCAGGCACCACCTGCTGCCGAACAGGATTGTGTTCCCGTCCTATGCCGTGGGCGGCGTGCTCCTGCTGGCGGCGGTTGTCGCCGTCCTCGCTGTCGGTGCAGACGCCTCGGCAGTACCCGACGGTGCCGCCCGGCTTTTCGGGCTCCCGGGCGGACGCATCCTTGCCGGGGGGGCCGTGCTGTGGCTGTTCTACTTCATCCTGCGCATGGTTTATCCGCCCGGGATGGGATTCGGCGACGTGAAACTTGCCGGTGTGCTGGGCCTGTACCTCGGCTACCTCGGCTGGGGACACGTGTTCGCCGGAACCTTCGCCGCCTTCCTCCTGGGCGGGCTCTGGAGCCTGGGCCTGCTTGCTGCCCGCCGCGGCACCCTCAAATCGGACATCCCCTTCGGCCCGTTTATGCTGGCAGGCACGGCCGCAGCAATGCTGCTCCTGCCTGCGGCCTGAGGGGCTGCGCAAGCGTTGCTGCCGCTAGGCTGAAGGCATGCCAGCACCTGAATTCGTCCTCAAGCTTCGCGAAAAAATCGGCCATGATCCGTTGTGGATTCCCGCGGTTCGCGGGGTGGTCTTCAACGACGACGGCCACGTCCTGCTGGGCCAGCGCTCTGACAACGGCCGGTGGGCGCTGATCTCGGGCATGCTGGAGCCGGGGGAGCACCCTGCTCCCGGACTCGTGCGGGAGATCTTCGAGGAGACAGCCGTCGTGGCCGAAACGGAGCGCATGGTGTCGGTCGGCGTCGTCGGTCCGGTCACCTTCCCCAACGGCGACGTGTGCGACTTCCTGGATATTGTGTTCCGCTGCCGCCATGTGTCCGGTGAAGCACGCGTGAACGACGACGAGTCCCTCGCCGTCGGCTGGTTTCCGCTGGAGGGACTTCCGGACATCAGGCCCGGCGACCGCGAGTGCATCCGGCGGGCGCTGCTGCCCGAGGACGCCGTCCACTACGAACCCTGAAGGGACTCCCTGATGAGGGAGTCCCTTCAGAGCGGCCTCCTAGACTGAGGCGGACTGGCGTTCAGCCTCGAGGCGTTCTGCCTCCTCGCCACCCACAGCCTCGCCCCGGGCCACCATTCCGGCGGTGTCGGAGAGCGGGATCTGCTTCAGGGTCAGCGCGAGGATCAGCGCAATCCCGAGGAACGGCAGCAGGTACCAGAACACCGGTGCCAGCGAATCTGCGTAGGCGTTCACGATGGCGTCCCGGAGCTGTTCCGGGAGCTGGCTCAGGGCCTGCGGATCGAGGGTCTGGGTGGACTGCGCTGCCTGGTCGGCGGACGCGCCGGCCCCGGTGAACGCCTTGGTCAGGGCCTCGGCAAGCCGGGAGGTGAAGATGGAACCGAACACGGCCACGCCCAGGGATGCACCCACCTCGCGGAAGTAGTTGTTCGTGCTGGTGGCCGTGCCGATCTGCTCCGCGGGCACGGAGTTCTGCACCACCAGGACAATCACCTGCATGATGGAGCCCAGGCCGGCGCCGAAGACGAACAGCTGGACGCAGATGACCCAAATGGGCGTGTCCGCCGTGAGCGTGGTCAGCCACAGCATGGCTGCCATGGTGAGGGCGGCGCCCATGATCGGGAACATCTTGTACTTGCCGGTCTTGGAGATCCGGATGCCCGAGTAGATGGCCATGCCCATCAGGCCCGCCATCATGGGCAGCATCAGCAGACCGGATTCCGCGGCGGAAGTCCCGGAGGACATCTGCAGGAACGTCGGGACGAACGCGATGGCGGCGAACATGCCCAGGCCCAGGGTGAAGCCGATGGCAGTCGAGTTCACAAAGATGCGGTTCTTGAACAGGCCCAGCGGGATGATGGGATCCTCGGCGCGGCGTTCCACCATCACAAAGGCGGCAGCGGCCACCACCAGCCCGGCGCCGAATGCCCAGGTCAGCGGCGAATCCCAGCCCTCGTCTTTCTTGCCGCCGAAGTCCGTGAAGAAGATCAGGCAGGTGGTTGCGGCAGAGAGCAACAGCACGCCTGGGATGTCGATCCGCTTTTCGGCCTTCTTGGTCGGCAGCGTCAGGGTGAACCACGCAATGGCGAAGGCCGCAATGCCGATGGGGATGTTGATGTAGAAGGCCCATTCCCAGGTGAGGTGGTCCACAAAGTAGCCGCCCAGCAGCGGGCCGGCGACGGCGGAGAGGCCGAAGATGGCGCCCAGCGGGCCCATGTACTTGCCGCGGTCCTTGGCAGGGACGATGTCCGCGATGATGGCCTGCGAGAGGATCATGAGTCCGCCGCCGCCCAGGCCCTGGATGGCACGGAAGACCACGAAGCCCCAGAAATCGGTGGCGAAGGCGCAGCCGACGGAAGCGAGGGTGAACAGGGCAATGGCCACGAGGAACAGGTTGCGGCGGCCCAGCACGTCACCGAACTTGCCGTAAATGGGCATCACGATGGTGGTGGCCAGCAGGTAGGCGGTGGTGATCCAGGCCTGGTGTTCCACTCCGCCGAGCTTCCCCACGATGGTGGGCATGGCGGTGGAGACGATGGTCTGGTCAAGGCTGGAAAGCAGCATGCCGGCGATGAGGGCGGAAAAAATGATCCAGATGCGTTTCTGGGTCAGCAGCAGCGGCTCGGCTGCCTTGGGACTGACGGCGGTGCTCATGGGCGTCCTTCTGCGGGTACGGGTTCTTCAAAGGGGAGGGAAAAGAGCTGGCGGGCGGCTGCGACGTTCTCCAGCAACAGTTCCTGGTAAGTGCGGGTGTTGCCATCGGAGAAATAGGCCATGCTGCTCTTGCGGGCGATATTGCCCAGCAGGACAACGGCCATCTGGACCACCGGGTGGTCAGGCTCCACACCTTCGCGGATGGCCAGGACGCGGGCGAACTCCGCCTCGCGTTCCTCAGTGGCGCCGATGATCCTCAGCATGAGCTGCGGTTCCTTTTTGATGACCCCGATCAGCTGCCGGGTTTCCTCTTCGGAGGCGGCCATGTTTTCGGACAGCTTCAACGAGAGTTCGATGAGGTCCTGGAACAGCGTGGCGGAGATTTCGCCGGGCGCGGAGGACTCGCCGCCGCGGATGAAGCCGGCAATGACGTCGCCGGGAATTTCGTCGTCCACGTGGCCAATGATGGCGTCTTCCTTCGTGGGGAAGTAGTTGAAGAAGGTGCGGCGTGAGATATCCGTCTGCTCGCAGACTTCTTCAATGGTGTAGCCGTTGAGCCCGCGTTCGGCGGTCAGCTTGCGCGCGACGGCGGTGATCGCCGCACGCGTTGCGGCCCGCTTGCGTTCGCGGAGCCCTCCGTCGCTTATTGCACTATTATTCACAAAGTAAAGTTTTGCACCAATCTATGATTAGTGCAATTTTAGCGCGGGCGGACACTTCCGGCCCCAACCGCGACGGCTCCCGTACGCGACGGCTCCCTTAAACGCCAGCGGCCGCCCGCCTTCGCTGGAAGGTGGGCGGCCGCCGTCGTACGTCTTGGAAACTATGCCTTGTGCGGCGGGCGGGTCATGGACATAACGTCCAGGGCGGTATCCAGCTGCTCTTCGGTCAGCTCGCCGCGCTCCAGGAAGCCCATGGCGACGACGGTCTCGCGGATGGTGAGGCCCTCGGCGACAGCCTTCTTGGCGATCTTGGCGGCGTTCTCGTAGCCGATGAACTTGTTCAGCGGGGTGACGATGGACGGCGAGGCCTCGGCGAGGAAGCGGGCGCGCTCCACGTTGGCGGTAATGCCGTCGATCATCTTGTCGGCCATGACGCGGCTGGTGTTGGCCAGCAGTCGGACGGATTCGAGCAGGTTGGCGGCCATGACGGGGATGCCCACGTTCAGCTCGAAGGCGCCGTTGGTGCCGGACCAGGCGATGGCAGTGTCGTTGCCGATGACCTGGGCGCAGACCATGATGGACGCCTCGCAGATGACGGGGTTGACCTTACCCGGCATGATCGAGGAGCCCGGCTGCAGGTCCGGGATGGCGATTTCGCCGAGCCCGGTGTTGGGGCCCGAGCCCATCCAGCGGAGGTCGTTGTTGATCTTCATGAAGGAGATCGCGATGTTGCGCAGCTGGCTGGAGGCTTCGATGAGGCCGTCGCGGTTGGCCTGGGCTTCGAAGTGGTCGCGGGCCTCGGTCAGGGGCAGGCCGGTGTCGGTGGCCAGCAGTTCGATGACGCGCTCCGGGAAGCCGGCCGGCGTGTTGATTCCGGTGCCCACGGCGGTTCCGCCGAGGGGAACTTCGGCCACGCGGGGGAGCGAGGCGTTGATGCGCTCGATGCCGTAGCGGACCTGTGCTGCGTAGCCGCCGAACTCCTGGCCCAGCGTCACCGGCGTGGCATCCATGAGGTGCGTGCGGCCGGACTTCACGACGTCCTTGAACTCGACCGACTTGCGGTCCAGCGAGTCGGCCAGGTAGCCGAGGGCCGGGATGAGGTCGTTGATCAGCGCGGAGGTCGCGGCGACGTGGACGGAGGTGGGGAAAACGTCGTTGGAGGACTGCGAAGCGTTGACGTGGTCGTTCGGGTGGACAACTTTGTCGCTTCCGGCGGCCTTGAGTGCGCGGGTGGCGAGCTCGGCGATGACCTCGTTGGTGTTCATGTTGGAGGACGTGCCGGAACCGGTCTGGAAGACGTCGATGGGGAAGTCGCCGTCGTACTTCCCGGCAGCAACCTCATCAGCGGCGTCCGCGATCGCCTTGGCCAGCTCGCCGTCGAGCACTCCAAGTTCTGCGTTGGCCTGGGCTGCAGCCTTCTTGACCCGTGCGAGGGCCTCGATGTGCGCGCGTTCCAGGGTTTTGCCGGAAATGGGGAAGTTTTCAACTGCACGCTGCGTCTGGGCACGGTACAGGGCGTTCACGGGGACGCGGACTTCGCCCATCGTGTCATGTTCAATGCGGAATTCTTCAGTGGAAGTCATGGGGCTAGCTTAGGGCGATTGGCGGCCTTGGCTGAAACCGTGAAGCGCTTGAGTCGGGCGGCGGGCGGACGCCCGCACAGCGGGGACTTAGAGTTCGCCGATGCCCGAAACGAGGTCCGCCCGGCCCTCTTTGAGGCTGTAGGAGAGGCCGATCACCGCTGCGCGTCCGGTTTCAATTGCGCTGGAAATCACACGGGAGCTGTCCACGAGCCGGTGTGAGGTCTGCTTCACGTGCTCCACCACCATGTCGTTGACTTCGGTTTCGTTGTTGCGCAGCGAGGTCAGCACGGACGGCGTGATCCGCTCCACAAGGTCGCGGATGAATCCCACGGGCATCTTGCCTGTCTCGACGGCGTCCTTGGTTGCACTGACTGCGCCGCAGCTGTCATGGCCGAGGACCACGATCAGCGGCACACCCAGCACACCGATGCTGTACTCCAGTGAGCCCAGCACGGCGTCGTCGATGACCTGCCCGGCCGTGCGGACAACGAACGCGTCGCCCAGGCCGAGGTCGAAGATGATTTCAGCGGCGAGGCGCGAATCCGAGCAGCCGAAGATCACCGCGAACGGATGCTGGTTCTCCACCAGCGAGGAACGGCGTGATGCGTCCTGGTTGGGGTGGGAGGATTCTCCGGCGACAAAGCGTTCATTTCCTTCGCGCAGTCGTCGCCAAGCCAGCGCGGGAGTCAAGTAAGTAGCCACGGGGCCACTTTACGGTGAAGGTGTGGCCGAGGGTGAAACCGTGGCGGCAGCGTTACTTTCCATGGACTTCACGACGGCGTCCGCCAGGACGGCGAACTCGTCGAGTTGCGCGGTGCCGGTCAGGATGACGGTGGTTCCCTTGTGGACGAGGACCATGCTTCGCTCGCCTTTGCCGGTGTCGCGGAGTTCCCAGTCCATGCCGCCGGCGTTGCGGCTGCCCGTGACCGGGGCATTGTTAGTCTGCTGGAGCAACCAGGTCGGGTTCGCCTGGGCAGTCTGGACGAGGCCGATAAAGGAATCCTTCGGAGTGAGGTATCCGACCTCCCACGTCGGCACGCCGCTCCCGGCGCCGGACTCCCAGCGGGCGTAATTCGGACTGAATGTGTCGCCGGTCTCGGGTGCCACGGGTGTGAATCCCGCCACACCGGAGGCGTTCTGGGCCACGGCGCTGACATTGACATTCGGGCGGTAACCGTCGGTCTTGGGCGACGGGTTCATGAGCACGATGGGGAGGAATGCGGCGACGCTCACCAACAGGGCGATGATCATGCCGATGACTGAGGCATTGGCCCTTTTCGCCGCCGCCGCGCGGATAACAGGCTTCACGACGGGTGCATCGGGGGTGCCGTTGGTGGCCGCGGGGGAGCCCGTGCTGGCCGTTTGGGTGTCGGGGGTGGACTTGTCCTGCGTTTCGCTCACGCTTCTATAGTCGCCCATGTGAATGTCGTTCTCACATTCCTGCAATTCGGAGGTGAGGAAACGCCGGGTATCACGGGCCGGTCATCCCATGACCTTCGGATGCTGCCGCGACTATGATCAGTATCAGAGGAATCACCGTGACGGACTGTACCGGCCGCACGGGTTCAATGATCGCCACTCGAAGAAGAGGTTCACGTGTCACCAGCGCCTATGACCCAGCAGTATTCCACGATTTCGCCGTCGCTTGCCGTAGGCATTGACGAACCGGACCGCAACCTTGCCCTTGAACTTGTGCGCGTCACCGAAGCTGCGGCAATTGCCGGCGGCCACTGGGTTGGCTTCGGCGACAAGAACAAGGCTGACGGCGCAGCAGTCGACGCCATGCGCTCCTTCCTGCAGACCGTCCACTTCAACGGCGTTGTGGTTATCGGTGAAGGCGAGAAGGACGAAGCTCCCATGCTTTTCAATGGCGAGCACGTCGGTGACGGCACCGGCCCCGAGTGTGATGTCGCCGTCGACCCCATTGACGGAACCCGCCTGACCGCCCTGGGCATCAACAACGCCCTCGCCGTCCTCGCCGTCGCAGAGCGCGGCTCCATGTTCGACCCTTCCGCCGTGTTCTACATGGAGAAGCTCGTCACGGGCCCGGAAGCTGCCGACATGGTTGACCTGCGCCTCCCGGTCAAGCAGAACCTGCACTTAATCGCCAAGGCGAAGGGCGTGAAGGTCAACCAGCTGAACGTCATGATCCTGGACCGGGACCGCCACCGCCCGCTCGTGGAGGAAATCCGCGAAGCCGGTGCACGGACCAAGTTCATCATGGACGGCGACGTTGCCGGCGCCATCGCCGCAGCCCGCTCCGGTACCGGCGTGGACGCGCTCATGGGCATCGGCGGGACGCCGGAAGGCATCGTCGCCGCGTGCGCCATCAAATCCCTCGGCGGCGTCATCCAGGGCCGCCTCTGGCCCACGAGCGATGACGAGAAGCAGAAGGCCATCGACGCCGGGCACGACCTCGATCGTGTGCTGTCCACCAATGACCTCGTCTCCAGCGACAACTGCTACTTCGCAGCCACGGGCATCACGGACGGCGACCTCCTCCGCGGCGTGCGCTACTCCAAGGACAAGGTCCTGACCCAGTCGATCGTCATGCGGTCCAAGTCGGGCACCATCCGCTTCGTGGACGGCGAGCACCAGGCCAGCAAGTGGGAAGGCTACGCCCGCAAGAGCTAGCCCCCTGCTTCATCCAGCGCGAACGTACACTTGAGGCCCCCAACACCGGGGCCTCAAGTGTACGTTCGCGCTTTTGTTTGCCGATCAATACCGCGCGTCATGGCCGCTCTCACCTTCTCGAGCAGGAACGGCTTGTCTCCCTCGAGATCCTCCTTGTAGACCCTGACTTCATGCCAGCCCGCCCGCTCTGTCAGGGAATGGCGGCGAAGATCGCTGCCGACTTGGAGCGGATCGGCGTGGTGGCCGCCGTCGTACTGCAATGCGATCCGTTGCTCCGTATAGGCCGCATCCGGCCACACGGCCGGCTGTCCCCAACTGTTCCTGATGACGTAGTTGAGTGCAGGTTCGCCATGGCCGAAGCGGGAGAGGATCAGCCTCATCCGGGTCTCCTGAGGAGAGTCGGCGCCTACACGGATTTCAGAGAGTGCAAGCCTTGCGGTCTTCATTCCGCGCATTCCGGGATGGGCCCCGACCATTCGGCGCAGTTCGGCCAGGGTGCAGAGGCCCTCCTTCGGCTTGGGGAAGTCAGTGCCATGGGCACAGACCAGCGAATCGCCGGCCGCGATGAGGTCATCGACGCTCATCAGCGAGGCGAGGTCGAGCCACGTCCTCGCCGGTGAGGTGACCCGGACGCCGTCGTGCATCACAACTTCCCCAGCCTTGAAGGTCAGGCGGTGCCCGACGACGTTGTGCCGCCGCGGCTTGCTGCCGTTCCGATCCCTGGCCACATGGATCCGCCAGTCCTCCTGCATCCAGGCGGGCAACGCGCACTCCCAGATGCGGCCACCGGAATGATGGGTCAGGACTGAAGTGCTGTCCAGCTCCGTGTACGCCCGGAGGCTTGCAGCCGGACCGCGAGCTCCCGCAAACGGGACGCGGATGCCACGTGAAGGTATGGCGACGTCGGGTTGCCTCTGCCGCTTTCGGGTCACCCCTAGTGCGCTGGCCGTCGTTGAGGTAAAGGATCCTGTGAGGAGTTCCTTGGGCAGGGACGTTCTGGACATGCTTCAGTCTGCAACGCCGGGGGCCGGGCAAAGCCGTTATCCACAGGTCGGATTCCCCGGCTATGCGCGAACGGACATTTGAGGCCCCAAAGCTGCCCGTGCGGAGGGCCGCAAGTGTCCGTTCGCGCTCGTGCGGAGGGCCGCAAGTGTCCGTTCGCGCTAAGTTCACGCTCAGTTCGCGCTTGTAGAGCGCGTGGGTGTTCAGCGTCAGCTGCGGAGTTCGCGGAGCTTTTCGCGGGTCTTCCGGGCGAGCTGGTAGGCGCCGTAGCGGAGTTTCTTCACGGGCAGGTCCCAGGTGCCCGGGTAGGCGATTTCGCGCCCGCCGAAGGACTTCTTGAACGCCGTGAACCCGGCCCACTTGTGGTTCGGCTGATCCTCCGGTGCCACGCCCCACAGGTCGACGTACTTCAGGCCCTTCTCCTTGGCATCCGCCATGAGCGTCACCAACAGCGGAATGCCCGCGCTGAGCTTCCGGTGTGAGTCGTCCAGGGCTGCGTGCGCATAGGTGCGGGTGTCGGCGGAATCGTAGGCCAGAGCTGCGGCGATGGGGCCGCCGTGGCGTTCGGCGATGAACAGCGTGGCCGCGCCCGCAGGCATGAGGGACCGGGCCACCTGGCTGAGGTACTCATCGCTTTGCGGCTTGAATCCGCTCCGCTTGGCCGTCATGTGCAGGAAATTCAACAACACGCGGATCTCTTCGGGATCCTGCGACGTCCGGAAGGTCACGTCCTTTTTGTGGATGTTCCGGTAGAGGTTCCGGTTGACGGGCTTCATACCGGCCAGGACCTCCTTGAAGTCCCGGTCCAGGTCCACGATCCAGCTCAGCTCGGGCTGCTGGTTGACGGGAGCAGGTCGCAGGCCGCGGCTGCGCAGTACGGTTTCGGATGCCGCGTTTTCGAATCCGGCGCTGACCGGCTCGATCCGGACGAAGGCCGCACCGCACTTGCGTGCCAGTGCCACCAAGGCGGCCAACGCGGCGTCGAATGCTTCGAGTGAATCAGCAATTGGGCCGTATGGGGCGTAAAGCACCTTGCCCGCCGGGTTTTTCTCCTCCACGGCGAGGAAGCTCCAGCCGGGACCCGACTGTTCGTGCACCGTGCGCCCGAGGGATCGCTGGACATCGGCCCACTGCGGGGTCTGCAGGAAGTATTCCACCGGATCAAGCCCCTACGGCAGTGGTCACGGCGAAGGCCACGGCGGTCCCCGCGGAGCCCGCTGCTGGGTGTACGTTGACCGGCGCCTCCGCGGCCGGAAGGAACGCACTCGCACCGCGGTCCAGATGGAGATCGCCCTTGGGGGAGTCGAGCAGCACGGAGCCGGAGACCACAATGATCACAGCCGCGCCGGACTGTGCCAGCGGGACGGGGCCGCCGTCGGGCTCCAATTCGATCCTTTGCAACTGGAATTCACGGAACGGGGGCCGGTAGAGTTCCTGGCCCAGCTCGGACGTCTCAGCGGCCAGCATTGGTACGCCCACGGACTCGAACTCCACAGTAGCCAGCAGTTCGGGAACGTCCACGAACTTCGGCGTCAGCCCGCCGCGGAGCACGTTGTCCGACGACGCCATGACCTCGATGCCGAGGCCGTGCAGGTACGCGTGAACATTGCCGGCCGGCAGGTAGACGGCCTCGCCGGGGGCAAGCGAGATCCTGTTCAGCAGCAGCGAGATGAGCACTCCGGGATCGCCGGGGTAGTGGCCGTGCAGGCTGACCACCGTGGACAGCTCGGTCTGGTACGGGGACATCGGCAGCCCGGCCTTGAGTGCTGCCACAAGTTCGCGCACGGCGTGCGAGACGGCGTGGCCGCCGCCGATGAGCCGGGTGAACGCGGCTTTCAGGCCGTCGTGCTCCACCGGGGCAGCGAGGTCCTGGGCAACGTCGAGGAACACGTGCGGAACCTCCAGCGACATCACGCGCATGGACGTGGCCAGGTGCTCGAAGAGCGCGCGCGTGGACGCGGCCGGACGGAAGCCGCAGAGCGCCTCGAACGGCGTCAGGGCGAAGATCATCTCCGGCTTGTGGTTGTCATCTTTGTAGTTCCGCTCCGCCGCGGAACGGTCGACGCCGGCAGCCTCCTCGCGGGCAAAGCCCGCCCGTGCCTGTTCCAGCGTCGGGTGTACCTGCAGCGACAGCGGACTCTCGGCGGCCAGGACCTTGAGGAGGAACGGCAGGCGTGGGCCGAACTCCGCCACGCTGGCGCTTCCCAGGTGGTGGCCCGGATCGGAGCTGATTAGCGCATCTAAAGCCAGCGGACCGCCGTCGGCCGCAAGTGCCACGGACGGCGAATCCGGGTGGGCGCCGACCCACAGCTCCGCTTCCGGCCCACCGGAGGCCTGCCTGCCGAGCAGGCCGGCAATGGCCGTGGTGGAGCCCCAGGCGTAGGGCCGGAGGACATTCTCAATTTCGTACACAGCCAGGTGTCCTTTATCTCATTGCAGCAGTTACGGCGTCAGGCGGTCGGGCAGGGGGCGCCTACAACGGGCGGCACTGGCCGTTCGTGGCCACAAGGTCCCGGATCGCCTGCTCGTTGCCCTCACGCTTGAACTGGTTGAGCATCTCTTCGGTGATCGGCTCGCCGTCGGGGGTGGTGGTCACCGGTGTGAAGTCCGACGACGACGGCGATGGCGCCGGCTGCGTCAGGGGCGCCGCCGGTGCGGCCGCCATCAGATGGCCTGGGGCCGTTCCGGCCTGCACGGTGCTGTTCCCTTCGGCGGAATCCCCGGCCGCACCTGCCGACTTTTCGGACTGTGCGGCCAACAGCTGGTCCACCTTCTGGTGGATCTGGTCGAAGTCCGGCACGGTCGAGAACGAGGCGTCGAAGTCCGGCGGTCCAATGGTCAGCCGGCTGACTTCCTTGCCTTTGGCTTTCATGGCCAGGTCCACGAAGCTGCCCAGCTGGCTCGCGGAAATGTTGGAGTCAACCACCTTGGTGCCCGCGTTGGCGATGTCCTCGAACTTGGCGAGGAGCGTTGCCGGGTCCAGCTGCTTCAGCATGGCCTGCTGGACGCATTGCTGACGCTGGATGCGTGCGTAGTCATCAACGAATTCGCGGGAGCGTCCGTACCAGAGCGCGTGGTAGCCGTTGAGGTGCTGTTCGCCGGCCGGGATCCAGCCAAGGGGCATGCCGTGGATGCCGTTGGCCTCGTCCACCATGTCGCCGCTCAGCGGCACCCAGCCGCCGGCCTTGATCCTGATGCCGCCCATGGCATCGATGAGCTTGGCGAAGCCGTCCATGTCCACCAGGACGTAGGCCTGGACGGTGATGCCGAGCGTGCCCGAGACAGCCTCGAGGGTTGCCTGGGCGCCGGGATCGGCGACGCCGGGATAGAGGTCCGCGTGCTCGTTGGTCACTTCGGTGTTGATGGCATTGATGAGGCACTCGTTGCCGCAGTCGTAGCCGTCCGGGTAGATCTGCCGCATCGGCGAGCCTTCGCTGAACTGTGCGTTCTGCAGGTTGCGCGGCACCGAGATGATGGCGGTCTGGCCCGTCTTGGCGTCGACGCTGAGGACGGAGAGGCTGTCCGGACGGCGGCCCGTGCGGTCGTCTCCGGCGTCGCCGCCCATCATCAGGAAGTTGTAGCGGCCGTCCACGGGATCAATGGCCGGTCCGGCGGAGAAGATGCTGCCGATGGCGTTCCGGCTCACATTCAACACGTAGGCCGCGTAGCCCAGCGTGCCGCTGCTGAGCACCATTGCCAGGACCAGGGCGACGCCGACGATGGGCCGCATTCCGGGCGCCAGCAGGACCGGCCGGATGAGCCTGAGGGTGTTGACGAACAGCGCGGCCCAGCCTATGGCGAGGGCGATGAGGATGACGATGATCAGGAGTGAAGCCACCGTGTTGGTGAGGATACCAATCAGGAGCGTGCGGTTCACCAGCAGCAGGACCAGTGCCACGATCGCCAGTCCCCATGCGCCCAGCGTCACGCGGAGGGCGATCCTTCCCAATTTGCGGTCGCCGGCCACGATCTGGGCGCTGCCGGGGACGAACAGGGTCAGCACCAGGAGGACAAACGCGCGTTTGGTCCTCACGGGCGCCGGGGCATTCACCGGATTGCGGACGGGGTCCGTTAAAGCCGGTTGCGGTGCCTTGGGACGGGAGTGGCTGGTGGTCATCTGATTCCTAACGGCTGCCCCGGAGAACGACGTTGCCGTCGGAGAACACTTCGCTCACTTTGTGCCGCAGCGTCGCGCCCTTGCGGGTGGCGACGTCGTTGAGTTCCTGCGCGAACTCGATCAGGTCATCGCGCAGGCGGAGGGCAAGGTCGTCTGTGCCGGAGGCCAGGATCCGGACGGCCAGCAGGCCGGCGTTCCGTGCGCCACCGATCGACACCGTGGCCACCGGAACTCCGGCGGGCATCTGGACGATGGACAACAGCGAGTCCATGCCGTCCAGCGTCTTCAGCGGTACGGGGACGCCTATGACCGGCAGCGGGGTGACGGATGCCAGCATGCCGGGCAGGTGGGCCGCGCCGCCGGCTCCGGCGATGATGACGCGCAGTCCCCGCTCGTGGGCTGTCTGGCCGTAGCGGATCATTTCAGTGGGCATCCTGTGGGCCGAGACCACATCGGCTTCGAACGGGATGCCGAACTCGGCCAGGGCCTCGGCTGCGGCTTCCATGACCGGCCAGTCCGAGTCGGAGCCCATCACGAGGCCGACGATCGGCGCCGCGGCGTCGGTTTCAGCCGGGTGGATTGCTGCTGCAGGCGTGCTCATACGGTCTCCTCGGAGTTCCCTGGTGCTGTTCGGGCCGGAGCACGGCCGTCCCTGATGATGTTGGCGACGGTGGTGGCGCGCTGCCGGACGGAGTCGACGTCGGAAGCGGCTGCGCCCACCAGGTTGACGTGGCCGATCTTCCTTCCGGGCCGGACGGCTTTGCCGTAGCAGTGGATTTTCGCGGCCGGCTCGCTCGCCATGGCCAGCGGATATGCCGAGAACAGTTCCTGGTTGTCTCCGCCGAGGAAGTTCTTCATCACAACAATCGGCCCCAGGGCGTCGGTGGCGCCGAGCGGGAGGTTCAGTACCGCGCGCAGGTGCTGTTCGAACTGGCTCGTGACGGATCCGTCCTGGGTCCAGTGGCCGGTGTTGTGCGGACGCATGGCGAGTTCGTTGATCAGGAAGCCGGACCCGACGCCGGGAGTTTCGAAGAGTTCCACGGCCATGACGCCGGTGACTCCCAGTTCGTTGGCGATGCGGATGGCCGCGTCTTCCGCGGCCGCGGCCACCTCGAGCGGGATGTCCTGGGCGGGGGCGATCACTTCGTCGCAGACGCCGTCCACCTGGATGGTGTGGACCACCGGCCACGCGCGGGATTCACCGTTCGGTGTCCTCGCGACGAGTGCGGACAGTTCGCGGCTGAATTCCACCTTGGCCTCGGCCAGCAGGGGAGACATGGCCGCGAACCAGTCGGCGGTTTCGGCGGCTTCCTCAGCCGAGCCGACCATGCGGACGCCTTTGCCGTCATAACCGCCGCGGGGCGTCTTCAGCACCACCGGCCAGCCGGTCTGCTCGCCAAAAGCAATCAGGGCATCGACGTCGGCAACGGAGGCCCACGCGGGGTTCGGCAGCTCCAGCCGGTCGATGGCGGCGCGCATCACCAGTTTGTCCTGTGCGTGCACCAGCGCGTCGGGCCCGGGCTGCACGTTGACGCCCGCCTCCTGCAGCGAACGCAGATGGTCGTTCGGGACGTGTTCGTGATCAAACGTCATGACGTCGAGGCCCTGGGAAAACTCCAGCAGGGCGTCGAGGTCCTTGTAATCACCAACCGGCGACGTCGGCACGGCGGACACGGCGGACACGTCTTCGCCCTCGGCCAGGACGCGTAGTTCAAAGCCCAGGGCCGTTGCGGCGGGGGCCATCATGCGGGCAAGCTGGCCGCCGCCAACTACGCCTATTACTGGAAAAGTCACAAGAACCAGCCTACAGAAGAGCAGGGGAGTTCCGGGCTTCACCACCGTTTCGGCCCGGAATTTGCGATATTTCGAACCAGCGGGAGCCTGCGTTGCGTCGCCCGTTCAGACTGTTTCCAGCTAACGGGCTAAAATGGGTACTCGGCCCTGTGGCCCGAAATCTCAGACGGCCATGGAGGGTCATGATTTACACACTTGCAGAACGTTTGCGCGGACTCGCCTCGCTTTTTTGGCGTGAGGTGGCCAAGTTCGGCGCCGTCGGCGGTGTCGCCTTCGTGATCGACAACGGCCTGACCTACTACCTGATGCACGGCCCGATGACTGACAGCGAGGCCAAGGCACGGTTCGTGGGCGCATCGGTTGCCACGGTCTTTTCCTGGATCGCCAACCGGTTCTGGACGTTCCGCCACCGCCGCCAGGACAATGTGATCCGCGAATTCTTTATGTTCATCCTGATCAACGGCATCGGTATCGGCATCTCCACCGGCTTCACTGCCCTGGCCAAGTATTCGCTCGGCATCACGGACAAGAACATGCTCTTCTTGGCCGGCGTGGCCGGCATCCTCGTGGCCACCGTGGTGCGTTTCTTCGCCTACCGGTTCCTCGTCTTCAACAAGGAACTGGACGAAGAACCGTCGTTCTCGCACGACCACGAGATCATCGAACTGCACCACCACCAGGACAGGCACGCCGTCCGCGTTCCCGCCGACGAGGTGCAGGATCCGGACCTCCCCGCCCCGCCCCGCAGCTAGCTAGGGCCTAGTCTCCCTGCACGCGTTCGTCGTTGAGGAGCTTCTCGGTGACCGAAACGTCGGGGTGGACCAGGACGACTGAACCGCCGTTGTGCCAGGCCCCCAGCGACTGGACAAGGGCCTCCTCGAGGCCCTCGCCTGCCCGGACCAGCAGCCGCACGCCGGTATCGTGCGTGGCGGCGAAGCCTTCGAGCAGTTCTGAGTGCGTATGTGCTGTGCCGGCAGCTGACACTATGGCCCGCTGTGACCCTTCCGGATCCTGATGGGCCATAAAGACGTCGCCGTGCGAACGCACTTCGGCGGCGAAGTCGACGACGCCGGGCGGCAGATCGCCCGGCCAGCGCATGGCCAGTGCCGGAAGCGGCACTGCAATGACGGCGTCGAAGGCGGCACCGCCGCTACCAGCTTCCGGTGACTGGGTGGCGAGGAGCTCTGCGTCACCGGAGTCGAGGACAACTTCCATCCCGAGCTGCCAGGCGGCAAGGGCCAGGACCATCGACTTCCAGTGCGCCGGCAGATCCAGCCGGAGCCGTATCCCGGGCTCGGCATCGAGTTCGTCCTGCAGCAGGTTGCTGGTTTTCGCTACCCAGTTGTCCAGGACCCGGCCGGACAGTTCCACCCGCTCGGAGTCCGGTCCGTACCAGGTCAGTCGGGGAGAGGTGGAGTGGCCGGACCGCAGTGCAGTCATCAAGTCGATTGCGGGGATGCTCATGCCAACATCTTGCCACGGTGCCCGGCGGGGCGGGAGGTGGTGCGCGGGGCCACGGGAACGCGGCCACCGCGAAGGCCGTGTGATTTGCGACACGTCATTTTTGATCACTTTGATTGCCTAAATCGCGGTGGACGGAGGATTTCCCGGGATTCCCGGCAAATTCCCAGAAAACTAGTCAGTATGCTGTCGAAATTCCCGTGATGGCGGCGAGTCGTCCGAAAATTCATGGGCGTGGCGTGGCAGCGGATTGGGAACGAAGTTGATTATTATCCCGGCAGCCGCTTGACTCCCAACGACTTACACACGTGTAATTAGTTATCGAACGCCATTGCGCAGATACGGGCCACACAACCGAGTGTCCAGGTATTCAGTCAGGGGCAGCAACATCAGGAGGGACGCCATAATGGGGCAAGTTGAGCGTATCCATGAAGATGCAGTCGTCGCGGGTCAGGCGTCGGCAAAGTACCGTTCGCGCGGTGTGCCAAGTGATTGGTATGTAGATCCGGCCGATCCGGATGCCGCAGAGCGTTACAACCAAAGCACCAACGATCTGCTGCAGGACCAGGCCACGGCCTTCCTGGCAGCGCATGAAGCACTCCTGGCGGGCAACCCCGACCAGGACAACGATCTGCACGATCCGCCGATGGAACTGCAGACACTCCACTCGGAAACCACCGCACAACCTGTCTGGATCGGGCTACCCTTCGAGCAGAACTTCGACGACGAAGGCGAGCTCGGCTGGCAGACGGACGCATTGTGCGCCCAGACTGATCCGGAGGCATTCTTTCCCGAAAAGGGAGGGTCCACCCGCGACGCCAAGAAAGTATGCGGCGCCTGCAACGTACGCTCGCAGTGCCTGGAATACGCACTGTCGAACGACGAACGCTTTGGCATTTGGGGAGGCCTCTCCGAGCGCGAGCGCCGTCGGCTGAGGAAGCGAGCGGTCTAATTCTTCAAGTAGTACATGTCACCGCCGTTGTGGTCGCCCACAACGGCGGTGACTATCTCCCCAGGACCCTGGCGGCTTTGTCGGAGCAGACCCGACCCGTTGATGCCTTCATCGGCGTCGATACCGGCTCACGGGATAATTCCCTGGCTCTGCTGGACCAGGCGTTCGGCGAGGCCAACGTCACCACCTTCCAGCAGGGGCGGGCCGGGATGGGGGATGCCGTCAAGGCCGGCCTGGCCGCGTTGGCCCCCCGGAACGACGATCCCGGGGACCGTGACCGGACGACGGCCGACGCCGAATGGATCTGGCTGCTGCACGATGATGCCGCGCCCGCGCCGGAAGCGCTTGCCGAGCTGCTCCATGCCGTGGAGCGGGCACCGTCGGTGACGGTGGCCGGCTGCAAGCAGCTGGACTGGCACGCCAGGCGCCGGCTGATCGACGTCGGACTTTCCACCAGCCGCTGGGCTGAGCGGCTGACCCTCATTGAAGCGGATGAACTCGACCAGGGTCAGTACGACGGCCGCAGCGACACTTTCGCGGTCAACTCCGCCGGCATGCTGGTTCGACGGGACGTCTGGGAGGAACTGGGTGGTTTTGACGCAGCCCTGCCCGGCACCGGGGACGATGTGGACTTCTGCTGGCGCAACCGCCTGGCCGGACACCGTGTGGTGGTGGTGCCCACCGCACGGATGTTCCACGTGTCGCACCGGCCGCACGCATTGGGGAGCGCCAGCGCGGCCCGCAAGGCGCAGGTTCACCTGCGCCTCAAGCACACCGTGTGGTGGAAGGTGCCGCTGCACGCGGCGGGGGCACTGCTGGGGAGTTTCTTCAAGCTTGTCCTGAGCATTGCGGTCAAGGATCCCGGCCACGGATTTTCCCAGCTCATGGCGACGTTTGTGGCGCTTGGCCGTCCTGCGGCGGTGATCCGCGGGCGTCGCGAGGCAGCACGGACGCGACGGATCCGCCGCTCGGTCATCAAGGGACTCCAGACCCCGCGGCGCGAAGTCTGGGCACACCGGCGTTCTCTCATTGAAGCTTTGGGCTCCGACGACCAGGACGCGGACTCGGCGCGGATCGATCCGCTGGCCGAACAGCCCAGCGGTGACTCCACGGATGATTTCGCCGCGCTGACCACGTCGGACCGCGGCTGGGTGGGCAACGGCGCCCTGCTGGCCGTGATCCTGACAGCTGCTGCCTCGCTGATTGGGCTTTCGGGGTTGTTCCGTGCGGAAGCCGTTTCCGGTGGTGGCCTTATTCCGGTCTCGTCGAAGGTTTCGGACATCTGGCACCACGCCACCAGCTGGTGGATCGGGCTGGGCGCCGGACTTCCCGGCCACGGCGACCCCTTCGCCCTTCTCCTGTGGGTTCTTGGCATCGCCGGCGGCGGCGATGCCAACAGCGCCCTGGCCTGGCTGCTGCTCCTGGCCATGCCCCTCTCCGGCCTCGCTGCCTGGTTTGCAGCCGGCGGCCTGACCACGCGGCGGCGGTTCCGCCTCGTGGCTGCACTCGTGTGGGGCGGGGCGCCCGCCCTGCAGGTTGCTTTGAACCAGGGACGTCTGGGTGCGCTGGTAGCGCACATCATGATTCCGCTGCTCGTGGTGGGCCTGCTGCGTGCCACCGGCACTGCCCGGGGCCAGGGGCGCTTTGCGGTCCCCGAGCCGGGGGACCGCCGGTTCCTGGAAAAGCCTCCCGCCAAGCCGGGCGTCAACGGGATGCCATCGTGGACCGCCGCAGCTGCGGCCGGCCTGGCGCTGGCTGTGGTGGCAGCGGCGGCGCCGTCGTTGCTGGTTCCGTCCGCCGCCGTGGTTGTCCTGGCAGGGATCCTGCTGGGCAGGCGCGGGCGCACCGTTTGGTGGGCGTTGCTGCCGAGTGCAGCGCTTTTCGTTCCCTTCGGGTTCTCCGTCCTCGACCGCCCGCGTGCGCTGCTGGCCGACCCCGGCGTGCCGCTCGGTTTTGATGGCGCGCCGTTATGGCAGCAGGTGCTGGGACAGCCGCTGCATTTTGATGCCGACGGCGGTTTGGCCGGCCTTCCGGTTTTCGACGGATCTGCCGTCCCGTGGGCGCTGCTCCTTGCCCTCCTGGTCGGTTTCCCGGTACTGGCCCTCGCGACGGCAGCATTGTTTGTCCCCGGCAAACGCACCCGCGTTGCCCGTGCCCTGTGGGTGGCTGCGCTGATCATCCTCGCGGGCGGTTGGCTTGCCGGCCACGTCGCCACCGGCGCGAGCGCCGACACCCTGGTCACGCCCTTTACGGGACCTGCCGTGTCTGCGTCCGGATTCCTGCTGCTGGGGGCCGCCCTGATCGGGGCCGACGGTCTGCTTTGCTTCGCAGAGAGGACGGCCGCCGCGCCGGCTGCACGCCGGATCGCGCTCAAGTCCATGTCCGTCCTTGCCATGGTGTTGCTGGTGGCCGGACCCGTGGCCGGACTGAGCGCCTGGGCGGCCCAGAACCTGTTGCAGTCCGCCTCCTTGGCTGCACCAGCCGGACCTGCCCCTGAGGCCTCGGCAACGGCCCCGTGGGGAACCCCGCGGCAGATTGCTTCCACCACCGCCCGCACGCTGCCGGCAACGGCCATCGATCGCGGCCAGGGGCCGGAGCAGACACGGACGCTGGTTATTGACACGGCTGAGGACGGCAGCTTCAGCGCCTCGATCGTGAGGGGGGCCGGGACCACCCTGGACGGATTGTCCACCATTGCGGCCGCCCGCAACATTATGGGCGACCCGGGCAAGGAGACCGTGAGGGATGACGACGCCGTCACCGCAGCCCTGCGCAGCGTCGTGGCCACAGTGGTCGCCGGCCAGGGCGTTGACCCGCGCCCTGAGCTGGAACGGCTGGGGGCAGGCTTCGTTGTCCTCCGGTCCTCGGACACCGCCGCGCAGCTGACCGCGAGCCGGATGGATGCCGTGCCCGGACTGGTGGCGGTGGGGCAAACAAATGTCGGCTGGCTCTGGCGGATCAGCCCGCTGAACCAGCCCGTCATCGACGCCGCGGATGTCGCCCACCGGGTGCGCATCGTGGACGGTGCCGGAGCCGCGATAGGGCTCCTGCCCTCGGGACTGGAATCGGTTGATGCCGCTGTTCCGGAAGGGCCGGAAGGCCGGCTCGTGGTTCTCGCCGAACGTGCGGATCCGGGATGGTCCGCATGGCTGGACGGCAGGCGCCTGACGTCCACAACGTCCGGCTGGTCCCAGGCGTTCACCCTCCCCGCCCAGGCGGGCCAGCTCACCATCCGCTACGAAAACCCGTGGGCGGTGTGGACCGCCGTTGTCCAGGCCACCGTCATTGGACTGACTGTGCTGCTCGCCATCCCCATGCCCGCCCGCCGGCCGAACACCGGCCTCTCCCGCGATGAAGGCTCCCTGCGTAAGGAACATCAGCATGCATAAGGACGGGAACGACGGCGTGCCGCCGGCACATAAGGAAGACGTCGCCTCCGCCGCCGGACCAACAGCGGGACCAGAAGGTTCAGACGCGCCGGCAGGTACCGCGGACCACACGGCTGACCATGCGGGAGGATCCGCGCCCGCGGCCGGCCGCCTGAAGGGATTCAAGGCCCGCGGGACGGCCGTGCGCGGAACGGTGGCCGGGCTGACGTGGGCAGTGGTGATCGTGGCCGCCGCCGGAAGCCTGGTGGCGGCGGCGTCGATGGGCCCGCAAAGCTCCGGCAGCCGTACGCTCGAAGCACCCTTGGCGGCAGTACCCGCGGGAAGCAACGTGGGGATCTGCCCCGGACCCGCCCGCTTGTTGGAGGGCACGCCAGTGGGGACCGACCCGCAGTTCAGCCCGGAATCGGCCACCGCCAAGACCTTGGTCAACGGGGCAGTGCTGAGCACCAACGCAGGAGTGCTGCCCGGAAGCAGGCTCGCCGAACTCAACGGGAATCCGCTGGCTGAGATCGCCAAGGATCCCGGCAGCCCTACCGCTGCCACCGCTCCTCCTGCGTTGCTGGCAGGGGTCGTGTCCGAGCGCTCGGTGGATTCCGTCAGCGTCCTGAGTGCGGACGCGGCAGGCAACCAGCAGGCCACGGCCGGCGGCGTGATGAGCTACACCGCCACCGACGGTGACCTGCAGGGCCTGGCCGCGGCCGGCTGCCAGGCACCGTCGAACGACCTGTGGCTTGTAGGGGCGAACACATCGCTGGGGCGGACCGCTGTACTAAACCTCAGCAACGCCTCCAGCACACCGGCAACAGTCAGCCTGGACCTGTACGGCGCCGAGGGCCGGATCCAGGCTCCCGGCAGCCGCGGACTCCTGGTTGCACCGGGAACCACCCGCTCAATCGTGCTGGCAGGACTGGCGCCTGGCCAGCCAAAGCTCAGCATCCACGCCCGGAGCGCCGGCGGACCGGTCGCCGCCGTTATCCAGCAGAGTGTCCTGAGGGGGCTGACTCCCGGCGGCGTGGACTTCATTGTGCCCGGCGCGGCACCGGCGACACGGCAGGTCATGTCCGGACTGGACATCCAGGACCCGGCCTCCACTAAGGCACTCATTGCCAAACAGGGCTTTGTGGACGCCGCGGCGGCGCTGCAGATCGCTGTCCCCGGCCCCGCGGACGCCGTAGTGGAAATCAAGCTGTACAGCCGTGATGGGCAAAAGGCACTGCCGGGCGGCGGCGTAGTGACGGCCAAGGGCGGGTCCGTGACCGAGGTTTCGCTGGCCGGTGTTCCGGCCGGCCAATACACCGTTGCGGCCAGTTCCGACGTGTCGTTCGCCGCTGCGGCGCGCGTCACCCGAGGCCTCAAGTCGGACGGCGCCACGGACTTTGCGTGGTCGCCGTCATCCGCCAGGCTCGGAAGCCAGCACGTGGTGGCGGTGCCGCGTGGTGGAGAACGCTACCTGGTCTTCGGTGCACCCGAAGGCCGGGCCAAGATCACCTACACGCCCATCACAGCTGACGGCAAGGTCCGCACGGCCGCCGCCGCGGACATCGCAGGCGGCACCACCGCGGTCATCAAGGTGCCGGCCGAAGTGGCCGATTCCGCGGTGCTCGGGTACGTCGTATCAGCATCCGGCGATGCGGCGTACGGCACCGTGCTGTTGGAGCAGGACGGGCGCGCGGACATCGGCGCAGTGGCGGTGGCGCCGGGCGCCGCGGGGCAGGAACAGGTCGCGGTGAAGCTCGGCTACTAGCAGCCAGCCAGTGCCGGCGATCAGTACCGGCGCCGGTACACGGGGTCCAGGGTTTCCGGCGCGACCCCGAGCATTTCAGCGGTGCGTTCCACCACGACGTCGTGCACCAGGTCCTGGAGTTCCTCGCGGCCGGAGCAGGCGTTCTCGATGACCCGGCGATAGAGCGTGATCACCGGACCTTCGTCGGCGGTGGCGGGCTCATAAAGACCCATGGGCGCGGGGGAGCGGTCCGCGACCAGCTGTTCCAGGCCCTGCGGGATCTCATCAACAGCAAACCTGACACCGTCCAGCGGCTTTCCCCAGATGTCATGGAGACGCTGGGCGGAGTCCATGACCATCTCGTCGAAGCGGTCCGAACGGGTGCGGTAGCCCGGAAGCGTGGGGAGCATCAGTTCGCCGCGCAGGCCACGCCCATGGCGGTTCCTGCGGCGCTCCCGGAAGCTCTTCCCGCGGACTGTTGGCGCGGGCGCGGCGGTGTCCGCCGGCTGGCCGGATCCCGGGTCAGCCAACCGGACCGTGAAACCCGGAACGTGGTGCGATTGCTGCATACATTGACTCTAAACCCGCCGCCTGAAATACGCGACATAACTAGAAACGCCACACGGACCATCCCGGCAACTCGCGGTACCACAGGACGACACCGCAGGACACTGCGGTCGCAATGCGCGGCACAACGGCCAACGGGGAGTAGTCTGTGATGTCGTGGGTGCTATTCGTCAATGTTCAAGGTCAGCCTGCCGTAACTCTGCGGTGGCCACTTTGACGTACGTCTACGCGGACTCCACAGCCGTCCTGGGGCCCTTGGCCACGTACGCTGAGCCCCATTGTTACGATTTGTGCGAACAGCATGCGGGGTCACTGACAGTGCCGCGGGGCTGGGAAGTACTGCGCCTTGCCATGCCGGCGACCCCGCCGCAGCCGGGACCCGATGACCTTCTGGCCCTCGCCAACGCCGTCCGCGAGGCGGCCCTGCGACCGCCCGCCGCGGACCCTGCCCCGGGCCAGCGTTCCGCCCATGCGGCGCTCGAGGCCCCGCCGGCTTCGGAAGGCGCCCGACGGGGACACCTGCGCATCCTCCGCGAACCGTCCTGAGCCCGGCCGCGCCGCGAAGCTTGTACGCTGGAAGCTGCAAATCCATCGGCCACCGGCGCCTGCTGCGGCGCCCATCAGGGAGCAGTCACCATGCCAAAGATCAGTCCTGACCTGTTGTCCGTCCTGCGTTGTCCCGTTACCGGCTCAACACTGGTGCAGGAAGGCGATGAACTCGTCTCGACTGCCGCCGGTGCGTCCGGAGAAACGCTGCGCTACGCCATCGAGGACGGCATTCCGCTGCTGCTGCCGCCGGAACTCGTCGCCGCCGCGAACGCTGCGGCATCGGACCAGCATGACGGCGGCCACGGCCCCGTGGTATCAAACCCCGCGGCATCAGACCCCGACGGCGCCGAATAACTTCCCCCGCCGGCCTGAATAACTGCCCGGCCGGCCCATCGCCCTTCCGCTTGGCGCCGAACTTCCCATAGTTCGCCGAACGGACACGGACTTCCGCCGTTCCAGAATCTTCCGGATACAACACAAGGACTCACATGACTTTCGATTACAAGGTTGCTGACATCTCACTGGCTGAGGCCGGCCGCCACCAGATCCGCCTCGCGGAGCACGAGATGCCCGGACTCATGTCCCTGCGCGAAGAGTTCGGCGCCAGCCAGCCGCTCAAGGGCGCCCGGATTGCCGGTTCGCTCCACATGACCGTCCAGACCGCCGTGCTGATCGAAACACTCACCGCTTTGGGCGCCGAGGTCCGCTGGGCTTCCTGCAACATCTTCTCCACCCAGGACGAAGCTGCCGCCGCCGTTGTGGTGGGCAAGGGTACGGTCGAGGACCCGCAGGGCGTCCCCGTCTTCGCCTGGAAGGGCGAGACCCTCGAAGAATACTGGTGGACCGCCGAGCAGATCCTCACCTGGCCCGGCGCGGACAGCAACCCGGAGCTCGGTCCGAACATGATCCTTGACGACGGCGGCGACGCCACCATGCTGGTCCACAAGGGCGTCGAGTTCGAAGCCCTCGGGTCCGTTCCGGCGGCAGCAGAGGACGAGTCCGATGAAGGGCGCGTCTTCCTCGACGTCCTGCGTGCTTCGCTCGCAGCGGACGCCCGGAAATGGACCCGCATCGGCTCCCGCCTGCTGGGTGTCACGGAAGAAACCACCACCGGTGTGCACCGTCTGTACCAGCTGGCGGAGCAGGGCAAGCTGCTCTTCCCGGCCATCAACGTCAACGACTCGGTGACCAAGAGCAAGTTCGACAACAAGTACGGCATCCGCCACTCGCTGCCGGACGGCATCAACCGTGCCACCGACGTCCTGATGGGCGGCAAAATCGCCGTCGTCTGCGGTTACGGCGACGTCGGCAAGGGTGCGGCGGAGGCTTTCCGCGGGCAGGGCTCCCGGGTGATCGTCACCGAAATCGATCCGATCTGTGCACTGCAGGCAGCCATGGACGGCTACCAGGTGGCCAAGCTGGAATCGGTCCTCAGCGAGGGCCACATCTTTATCACCACCACCGGCAACAAGGACGTCATCATGGCCGAGCACATGGCCGGCATGCGTGACAAGGCCATCGTCGGCAACATCGGCCACTTCGACAACGAGATCGACATGGCCGGACTGGCCCGGATTCCGGGCATCACGAAGGTGGAAATCAAGCCGCAGGTGCACGAGTGGGTATTTGACCAGGGCACGGACGCCGAGAAGTCCATCATCGTCCTGTCCGAAGGCCGGCTCCTGAACCTGGGCAACGCCACCGGCCACCCGTCCTTCGTGATGAGCAACTCGTTCGCGAACCAGACGATCGCGCAGATCGAACTCTTCACCAAGCGGGACCAGCCCGAAGGCGAGCGGGAGTACGAAAAGCAGGTCTACGTGCTGCCGAAAATCCTTGACGAGAAGGTTGCCAGGCTTCACCTGGACGCCCTCGGCGTCGAGTTGACGGAACTGTCCAAGGAACAGGCCGCGTACCTGGACCTGGACGTTGCCGGCCCGTACAAGCCGGATCACTACCGCTACTAAGGGTGCCGCCGCCAAGGCGGCAGCAAGCCCAGGCGGCAGATAAGCAGCATCGCGAGGGCCCCGGAATGAATTCCGGGGCCCTTCGCCGTGGCCCTCGGGCGCCGGCTGCCCGTCAGCTCCAAGGAGCGTGCCCTATGCTGTGCCCATGATGACTGCAAAGGACCCCGCGCCGTGACGGCAAGGGAACGCTGGACCACCGGCCGGAAGGTCTTCCTGCTCGGGGCGCTGTGCCTGCTCGCCGCCGGCGGCGGCGTTTTCGCCGCCGTGGCACCCGGAGCCGCCCGCGCCGCCTTCGAATCCGAAGCGGGTCCCGCCGAGCGGACGACGCCGGGACTCGCGGCGCCCGTGGTGGCGCCTGTGCAGCTGGCAGCGTCGCCGGCAGACGGCGCGCAGCAGGTAAATCCGGCAGCCCCCGTATCGCTGAAAGTCACCAACGGAACCGTTGAACGCGTGGCGCTCACGGGCGGCGACGGCGCAGCAATCGAAGGCAGCCTGAACCCGGACGGTACGGGCTGGTCGGCCTCCGGCCCCCTGCAGTTCAACAGCAGCTACACGTACAGCTTCGTGGTGAGCGACGCTGCCGGCCGCAAGACCAACAGCACTCGAACGTTCACCACGGTGTCAACCGCCAACGAGGCGGATGCCGCCGTCTACCCGCTGGACGGCATGAAGGTCGGCGTCGCGCAGCCGCTGCAGATCACCTTCAGCGAACCTGTGCTGAACAAGGACGCGGTGGAAAAAGCCATCAAGGTCTCCTCGACGTCCGGCCAGGTGGGCGAGTTTCACTGGTTCAGCGACAGCATGGTCCGGTACCGGACAGAGAATTTCTGGGCGGCGAACAGCACGGTCACCATGGACATGCAGCTTTTCGGCGTCGATTTCGGCAACGGTCAGATCGGAAACTTTAACAAGTTGGTCACCGTCCACATCGGCGACAAGAAGGTCGCCGTGGCCGACGCCACCGCGCACACCTTTTCGGTGAGTGTGAATGACAAACCAGCCGGCTCATGGCCGGCCACCATGGGGGATACCCGGTTCCCTTCGGCCAAGGGCTACCTCGTGTTCATGGAGAAGTACCGGGTGGAGCACATGTCTGCCGCCAGCATCGGACTCAAGCCGGGCGACCCGGCATACTACGGCGAGCTGGACGTCAACTTCGCCACCCGCCTGACACCCAGCGGGGAATTCATCCACCAGGCCACCGACTCCGCAATGCCCTACATCGGTGTCAGCAACCTCTCGCACGGGTGCATCGGACTGGGCCCGGACGGCGCCCAATGGGTCTTCGAGAACATGACCACGGGCGACGTTGTCCAGGTAGTGAATACCGACGGTGAAAACGCCAACTTCGACGACGGATTCGGTGACTGGAACATCCCCTGGGCGCAGTACGCCAATTGATCCGTTCGCCATACGGTAAAATCGTCTGGTCACGGGTGAGTGCTGAACACCTCACTGACGTGCCGGCGAACGTATCAACTGAAGATTCAAGACGGTATTTGGGCTGATCACGGGCCTGTCGGGGGACATGGAGAAGGTCATGACAAAAGTCCACAAACGCAAGACCATGAAAATCCTGGGGATTGCCGCCATCTGCGTTGCGGTCGCTGCGGGCGGCATCGGTGTTGCCACGGCTCCCAGCTGGGCCGAGCCCGTATTCCAGTCGGAGTCTTCCAGCCCGGTCCGCAACGAACCGGGGCTCGCTGCTCCTGTGGTGAAGCCAGTCGAACTGGGCGTGACCCCCACCGACGGCGCGGCTGGAGTCAACCCCGCCGTTGCGCCGTCCGTCAAAGCCGTCAACGGCACCGTGAAGGACGTTGTCCTGACGACTGCCGGCGGTGAGCCCGTCAAGGGCACCCTCAGCGCCGACGGTTCCACCTGGACCGCCCTGGACCCGCTGGAGTTCGACGCCGCCTACGACTACGCCTTCACGATCGTGGACCAGGCGGGCCGCGAAACGAAAAAGACCCAGTCCTTCACCACGGTGGCAACGGCCAACGAGGCCGACGCTGCCGTGTACCCGCAAAACGGTTCCACCGTGGGCTCGGGCCAGCCGATCGAAATTGTCTTCTCCGAGCCGGTCCTGAACAAGGAGGCCATGGAGAAGGCCGTCACCGTCACCTCGTCCTCGGGCCAGGCGGTCGCCTGGCGCTGGTACTCGAACCAGCGCGTGCGCATCCGTCCCGAGGCGTTCTGGGCCTCGGGCAGCCAGGTCACGGTGGACCTCAAGCTGTTCGGCGTCGATTTCGGGAACAAGATGGTCGGCAATGTGGACACCAAGGTCAGCTTCAAGGTCGGCCCGCAGCGGGTGGCCATCGTGGACGATACCACCAAGACCATGAACGTCTACTTTGACGGCCAGCTGGTCCGGACGGCTCCCGTTACCCTGGGCGACGCCGAGTGGCTCTCGCCCACCGGTTACGCCGTGATCATGGAGCAGGAACGCCACTCCAAATTCAACGCCGGAAGCATTGGCCTCAAGCCGGGGGACAAGGGTTACTACCCGCCGCTGACCGTGGAATACGCCAACAGGCTGACGTCGTCCGGCGTCTACGTCCACCAGGCCCTTGAGTCCGCCTGGAGTTACGTCGGCAAGGCCAATGTTTCGCATGGCTGCGTGGGGTTGCTGCCGGCGGATGCTGCGTGGTTCTTCAACAACATGAAGACCGGCGACGTCGTCCAGACCCTCAACACGGGCGCTCCGCCGGTGGAGCCGCTGGAGGGCTATGGCGACTGGAACATTCCCTGGGCGCAGTACGCCAAGCGGTAGTGCAGGCGGCCTACCGGCTGTCCCGGCCATAAGGGAGCCGGTTCAGCCGTTCTCCCACACCCGTGCTCCGGGCCCGCGCCCGGGTCAGCCGGGCCAGTTCCCGCTCGCGGCGTTCCACCAGCACGGCTGCCAGATACTCTTCCGGACCCGTGCCTGCCGGCGGCGGCGGGGCCACACACGCTGACACCTCGGTGGCGAGGGACACCGCCATGGAAGCGCGCGACGCCGGCGCCATCCGTCCCGCCTGGCGGATGAACTGCGCCGAGCGGCGGGCCACCGGGTCCGGTATCCGGCCGATGTCGGCAAGCGCCGCCCAGGACCTCAGGTGCGGAGGCACGAACGGGACGAACGGCGGTTCGGTAGGCACCCGGCGCCGCAGGGAGTAGGTTCCTGCCACCACGTCACCGAGCCGCTTGGATTTGTCATTGAACAATGCGACGGCGATGGCCAGTCCGCCGAACGTCAGGTAGATCTCCAGGAAGCCGATCAGGCCGCGGATCAGCGCGTGCCGGAAGCGGATGGCGCCGCCGTCGTCCCGGACGATCCGGAGCCCGGCAGCCAGCTTCCCCAGCGAGAGGCCCCGGGTGAGGGTTTCCACCGCCACCGGGAGGATCACGAAACAAAAAACCACACTGACCAGCACCAGGGCACGCGCAGCCGCCCCGTCCAGGTCACTGTAGGCAGACGAAATCACCGTCATCATGACGATGAGGAGGACGACGTTCGCAACGACGTCCAGGATCAGGCCCAGCGCCCGCGCAGCGAACGACGCCGGGCGGAGCTCCAAGACAACTGCTTCACCTGTGATGATAGAGCTCAAGCCGGGTCCCCGTCCCCTACACGCCGCCTACGGACGCTCACAGTCTAATCCGGGGGCGCTAGGGTAGTGCCGTGGACATCGATGCGTTCTCCGCGGTCAACGGGGACAAGTGGGCGCGGCTTCACGTACTGGCGTACAAACGGCGCCTGGACGGCAGCGAAGCCGATGAACTGCTGCGCCTCTACCAGACCACGTCCGCCCACCTTTCCCTGCTGCGCTCCGTGGCCCCCGAAACAGGGCTCTCGGCCTCCCTGTCGGCCACACTGGCCCAGGCCCGCACACGCTTCACCGGGGCCCGGTCCAACTTCATGGACGACCTCGCACGGTTCTTCGTCATCGCACTGCCGGCGGCGTTGTACCGGATCCGCTGGCTTACCGTCTGGTGCGGCCTGGCGTTCTGCCTGGTCGCGGGGGCGTACGCATTGTGGATCGCCACGTCGCCCGACGCGCTCCGGGCCCTCGGTTCGGACGCAACCGTCAAGCAGTACGTCGAGCGGGATTTCGTCGACTACTACTCGGAGAATCCCGCCGCGTCGTTCGCCGGCGCAGTCTGGACCAACAACGCCTGGATCGCTGCCCAGGCGGTGGCCCTGGGCATTACCGGTTTCTGGGTTCCGATGATCCTCTTCAGCAACGCCCAGGGGCTGGGGATTGCGGCCGGTGTCTTCGCCGCCGTCGGGAAGGCCGATGTCTTCTTCAGCTACATCCTTCCCCACGGCCTGATGGAACTCACCGCAGTCTTCATTGCCTGCGCCGCGGGCCTGAAGATCTTCTGGGCCATGGTTTCCCCCGGACCCCGGACCAGGGGCCAGGCAGTGGCTGCGGAAGGGCGCTCGCTGATCACCGTGGCGCTGGGACTTGTCGTGGTGCTGTTTGTCTCCGGCCTCGTGGAAGGCTTCGTCACCCCCAGCAGCCTTCCGGTGTGGGCCAAAATTACGATCGGTGCGGCGGTCCTGGCTGCGTACTGGACGTATGTCCTGGTGTGGGGCAGACGTGCGTATCGTTCGGGCGCGTCGGGCGACCTGGACAGCGCTGATGCAGGCTACACGGCGCTGGCTTCGTGAATACGTGACGGAACGGGGTGGCACCTGCCGCCACGGAGTGCCTGACGGTAGGCTCATCTGGAGATAAGTAGCGTTGCCTGGCGGTGTCCGGCAACGCGGACGCCTACGGAAGTGAAACTGCAGTGACTGAAAAGACGCCCACCCCGCCGAATCGGCAGGATCCGCACCTGGATCCGGCCGACGACACTGCCGAGCCCGCCTTCGACTGGATGAAGCCTGCCGGCACTGGGGCAGGAGCGGCGGCCAAAGCACAGGGAACAGCCCCCGCCGGAAACACGTCACCTGTTCCAGGCGCTGCCGCAGGCAAGGGACAGCCGGCAGCGTCCGCCGGCACCCCTGCCTCCCAGGACGGCGCCCCTGCAGCCCGAGGCGGCACCCCTGCCTCCCAGACCGGTGCCCCTCTCGCCCAAGGTGGCATGCCTGCTTCCAATGCCGGCACGCCTGGTTCCCAGGCTGGCAGCCGCGCCGACCGCAAAGCGGCGGAGGCCGCCGTCGGACCGGCCGCGGAGCCGCAGGGGAGGGGCACGCATTTCCGCGAGCCGCTGCCCACTTCGGCCCTCCAGGTGCGCCCGCCGCAGGACGAAGTGGAGCGCCGGAACGCCGAACGGGAGCTGGCGAACAACACCAAGCCCGTCCTGCCCCGCGTGATGCAGGTGCTGCTCGCGGTCTTCTACCCGCTGGTCCTCCTGGTCCTGGCCGTCCGGGCCGTCGCGAGTCCGTTGTTCCTCTGGGTTGAATACAACCGTCCGGGCTTCCCCGGCGACGGCTACGGCTTCAGCACGGATGACCGCATGACCTACGGGTCCTACGCCGTGGACTACCTCACCAACTGGTCCGGCCCGCGGTATCTCGGCGAACTGGTGAACCGCAGCGGCGATGCGCTGTTCCAGGAAGGCGAAGTCAGCCACATGGCGGACGTCAAGCTCGTCATCCTGTCAACGTTCGCCGGCGGCGCGCTGCTGATCCTGCTGGGCATCATCGCCATCATCTACCTGCGCCGGCGCAGCACCGGGGGAGTCCGCCGCGGCCTCTTCGCCGGCTCCGTCGCAACGCTGGTGATCATTTTGGGGCTGGGCACTTTGGCGGCGCTGGGCTGGCAGCAGTTCTTCACCGAGTTCCACCGGATTTTCTTCGCCAACGGGACGTGGACGTTCGCCCTGGACGACACCCTCATCCGGCTCTTCCCGGGACAGTTCTGGGTTGATTCCGGGATCGTCATCGGCGCACTGGTCCTGATCGCCTCCGTTGCCACCCTGATCCTCACCTGGCCCACGCGGAAGCGCCGCGGCCTCGCCAGGAAAACGAAGGACAAAGACACCGACGCCTTGGTTGCGTCAGTCAAGGACGGGGACGCCGGGACAACGGACCTCCCCGACGCCGCGCAGCGACGCACCCGTGGAAACTCCGCAACGGTGTAACAGACTCCGCAGAGGCACAGTGAAGGCGACCGGCGCAGGCCGGTCGCCTTCATTGTGTGCACGGCATTCATTATTGTGTGCGGCACGTGCCGGGGCGACCAGCCCCGGGTTAGCGGTACAGGCCGTTGATGTGGGCTTCGAAGTCGCGGACGACGGCGGCCCGCTTGAGTTTTAGTGACGGTGTCAGGTGACCCGACTCCACTGTGAAATCGGCATCCAGCAGGACGAAGCTGCGGATCGATTCCGCCTTCGAGACCAGCAGGTTTGCCTGGTCGATAGCGCCCTGTACGGCTTCCCGGACCCGGACATCCGACGTTGCTTCGGCCACACCCAGTACCGGAATTCGCTGGGCCGAGCACCAGTTCTCCAGGCCCTCCGGATCGAGGTTGACCAGGGCGGAGACGTACGGCCGGCCGTCGCCCACCACCACAGCCTGGGCCACGAGCTGGTGCTCCCGGATCTTTTCCTCGAGCGGCCCGGGTGCTACGTTCTTCCCGCTAGCAGTGACGAGGAGGTCCTTCTTGCGGCCGGTGATGGTGAGGAAGCCGTCTTCATCCAGCGCACCGAGGTCTCCGGTGCGGAAGAACCCGTCCACGAACGCTTCCGCGTTGGCGGCCTCATTCGCGTGGTATCCCTTGAAGACGCCAATGCCCTTGACCAGGATCTCGCCGTCGTCGGCGACCCGGACCGTGGTGCCGGGCACGGGAATTCCCACCGTGCCTACCTTGGTCCGCGACGGGGTGTTGGCGGTACAGGGGGCGGTGGTTTCGGTAAGGCCGTAGCCCTCCAGCACGGGAATGCCGGCACCGCGGAAGAAGTGTGCGTCGTTGGAGCTCAGCGGGCTGGCACCGGAGACCGTGTACTTGACCTGTCCGCCGAAGGCCTGCCGGAGCTTGGGGTAGAGCAGCCGGTCAAAGACGGCGTGCTTGGCGCGAAGCATGAGGCCGGGCCCGCTGCCTTTTCCGCGGGCCTCAGCGTCGAGCGCCTTGGAGTAGTCGATGGCCACCGCGGAAGCGGCCGCGAAGAGCCGCTCCTTTCCGGCCAGGGCAGCCTTATGGCCGGCACCTGCGTAGACCTTCTCAAAGATCCTGGGCACCACCAGTAGGAACGTGGGTTTGAACGAGGCCAGGTCCGCCAGCAGCTGGGCGGCGCTGGACGTGTGGCCCAGGGTCACTCCCGCGCTGAGGCACACCACCTGGACAGCGCGGGCCAGGACGTGGGCGAGAGGGAGGAACATGATTGTCCTGGCACCCTCCTGCCGCAGGATTTCGGGAAGGAAGTCCACGATGTTGGTGGCCACAAGGGCGAAGTTGCCGTGCGTTATCTCGCAGCCCTTGGGCTTGCCCGTGGTGCCGGAGGTGTACACCAGCGAGGCGACGTCGGCCAGGCCTGCCGTGCTGCGGTGCCGCTCCAGCTCGGCATCAGTGACGCCGGCGCCGGCGGCGGCGAGGCTAGCCAGGTTCGGTGCGCCGCCGTCGTCGTCCATGCGCACGACTGTCACCACAGCATCGCCGAGCAGCTCGGAGTGGGCCAGGACGCCGGCCACGAGCCCGGCCTTGGCCGGGTCCTCAACGAACACCCTGCGGGCGCCGGAGTCATGCAGGATCCACTCGACCTGGCCTGCCGAGGAGGTTTCATAGACCGGAACGGTCACGCCGCCGGCGAACCAGATGGCGAAGTCCACCAGGGTCCATTCATACCGGGTCCCGGACATCACAGCCACAGTGTCGCCCGGTGCCAGGCCTCCGGCGATCAACCCCTTGGCAAGTGCCACTACCTTGTCCAAGAACTGCTGGACGGGGACATCAACCCAGCCGTTGGGGCCTTTGCGGGAATATATGGCGTGCGACGGATCCTTGGCGTGCTGCCTCAGCAGCAGGTCGGTCACGTTGCTGTTCTGATCCAGCTCCACGAGCAGTTCAGTGCTTGCTTCCCTCACAGCCAGTCTCCCTTCCGGATCCGTGATGCGGTGTCCCGGCACCCTTGCCATACTGCCCTAGATCCAGGACGGCATCCACATCCTGAACCGCCAGTCCTGGTAGGGAATGATTTCCGCGGTCCAGATGGGGTAGAAGAACGCCGAGACCAGCACCGCTCCGACCACGAACACTGCCACGAGATACAGGCCGGAACGCCGGCGCCACAACGGGTCCGAGCGTCGTCCGAGCACCAGGCCCAGGCAATATGTCAGGGCCAGGACCAGGAACGGTTCAAAGGACACGGCATAAAAAGTGAACATGGTGCGTTCCGGGTACATGAACCAGGGGAGGTAGCCCGCGCCGACCCCGGCGAGGATGGCGCCGGCCCGCCAGTCGCGGCGGCCTGCCCACCAGAACAGCAGGATCACCAGTGCAACCGTGGCGCTCCACCAGATCAGGGGGTTGCCCACGGAAAGGATTGCCGAGGTGCAGTTGGCGACGTCGCAGCCGGGGCTGCCCTGTTTGGGGGACTCATAGAAGAACGACGTGGGCCGCCCCATCACCAGCCAGCTCCAGGCGCTCGCCTCATAGGGGTGGTCGGAGCTGAGTCCCTGATGGAACTTGTACGCTTCCAGGTGGTAATGGGCCAGGGACCGCAGCGGCCCCGGAAGCCAGCCCCACTGGGCTGAGGGGTTGGTGTCGGCCCAATGGCGGAAGTACGCATCCTTCGACTGGAACCAGCCGGCCCAGGTGGTGAGATAGACCAGCACGGCGACGGGCACGATGCTCAGGAAGGCGGGAATTCCGTCCTTGATGATGCCTCCGCTGATCCACCCGCGGATGCCTGCGATCCGGCGCGCGCTCAGGTCCCAGAAGACTGTGAGGAGCCCGAAGGCCGCCATGAAGAACAGCGCCGACCACTTCGTGCCCACGGCAAGCCCCAGGCAGATGCCCGCGGTAACGCGCCACCAGCGGATGCCGAGCCAGGGCCCGGACACGAGCTGGACCACGGAGGGCCTGCCGTCCGGGGCAGCTCCGGCCTGGCGCCCCAGCCTGGCTGCCAGCCGCCGTCGGCCGTCGTCGCGGTCCATCAGGAGCGCACCGAAAGCTGCAAGCACCCAGAACATCAGGAAGATGTCCAGCAAGGAGGTCCGGGACATCACTAGATGGTGGCCGTCCACCGCCAGCAGCAGGCCTGCCACAGCCCCCAGCGTCAGCGAGTGGAAGAGCTTCTGCGCGATCAGGGTGATCAGGAGGATGGACAGCGTCCCGGTCAGCGCGGCGCCGAAGCGCCAGCCCAGCGGGTTGTCCGGGCCGAACAGCCACATTCCTGCCGCGATCATCCACTTGCCCACCGGCGGATGCACAACATACTCGGGCGAGGACAGGATGACGCCGGGGTTCCCGGCCACGAAGGATTCGTTGGCCTTGTCCGGCCAGCTGCGTTCGTACCCGCTGACCAGGAACGAATAGCCGTCCTTGACGTAGTAGGTTTCGTCAAATACCAGGCTGCGCGGACTCTCAAGGCGGACGAAGCGGAGGGCGCCGCCGATCGCCGCGGTGATGGCCGGAATGAGCCAGAACCAGAGCCGCAGCGACGGGGGATAGTCACGCCAGCTGCGGATCCCGCCGATCAGCCGCTCCTGCAGGGCGCTTTCGGTGAACGCTTCCCGCGGCCGGCGGATCCACCGCTGGCCCTCAAGGTTGCGTCCCGAAGTCCCGGAGGCCGGCCGTGCTGGTTTGGCCGGGTCGGCCGGGTCGGCCTCGACAGGAGGTACGGAGGTCTGCGTCACGTGCCCATGCTACCTTTTGGCGCTGGAAGAGCCTGCCAGCAGTAGGCTGGTCGTGTGGACCAACAACTCAGTACTTCCCCCGCGGGCAGCTCCGATGACGCCGGCACCTTCGATGAGCCCTGGGCTCCGGCGGCCGAACCTGCGGCCCGCGCCACGGAAGGGCAGCCGGGCAGGATTGTGCTGGCTGCGACGCCCATCGGAAATGTCGGCGATGCGTCCCCCCGGCTCGTTGAATTACTCACCACGGCTGACATCGTCGCCGCGGAGGACACCCGGCGCCTGCACCGGCTGGTGCAGAACCTGGGGATCGCCGTGCCCGGGCGTGTGATCAGCTACCACGAGCACAACGAAGCCGCGAAGACCGCCGAGCTCCTGGATCAGGTGCGGGCAGGAAAGACCCTCGTGATGGTGACTGACGCCGGTATGCCGTCCGTCTCGGATCCGGGGTTCCGGCTGGTTGAGGGCGCCGTGGCGGCCGGCCTGACGGTCACCGCAGTGCCGGGGCCGTCGGCGGTCCTCACAGCACTCGCCCTCTCCGGGCTCCCGACCGACCGGTTCTGTTTTGAAGGGTTCCTTCCCCGCAAGGCCGGTGAACGTGCCTCCCGGTTGTCCGAGCTCGACGCCGAACGCCGGACGATGGTCTTCTTCGAGGCGCCGCACCGGCTGGAACCGATGCTTCGGGCGCTGCGCGAGCGCTTCGGCGGCGACCGCCCGGCCGCAGTGTGCCGTGAACTCACCAAGACCTACGAAGAAGTCATCCGCGGGCCGCTGAGCCACCTGCTGCAATGGGCAGAAACCAACGAGGTGCGCGGTGAAATAGCGGTGGTGGTTGGCGGCGCCCCGGAGCGTGAGCCGGGCAAGACGGAGGACCATGTGGCCGCAGTCAACGGGCTCATTGCGCAGGGCATCAGGTTGAAGGAAGCCGTGGCGGCCGTGGCCGAGGACGCGAAAGTCAGCAAGCGGGAGCTCTACTCAGCGGTCTTGGCCGCCCGCTAGGAGCCGGGATCCGGTCTTGTGCAGCTGCACAGCAACATTCGGAGTGCGTAGTGCGCCCATGCATAGACGCTCCGGAGCGCGCGGCAGTACCGTGGCTGTAAAGCAGCCGAGAGCTGAACCCATCCCACACCCCAATTGCTGACGAGGGAGTCATCGTGACTGTAACTGCACAGCCCACTGTTACTGCGGAGCGCGAGAGCGAGCTGCTGGCCTCTGTTCCCACCGGCCTGCTGATCAACGGCGAATGGCGCCCGGCAGCGTCCGGGAAGACGTTCGACGTCGAGGATCCCGCCACCGGCAAGGTGCTGCTTAGCATTGCTGACGCCGGCGCCGAGGACGGCAAGGCAGCGCTCGACGCCGCCGCTGCCGCGCAGGATTCCTGGGCGAAGGTCCCGGCCCGTGAGCGCGGGGAAATCCTGCGCCGGGCGTTCGAACTGGTCACGGCCCGCGCCGAGGACTTCGCGCTGCTCATGACCCTGGAAATGGGCAAGCCCCTGGCCGAGGCCCGCGGCGAGGTCACCTACGGCGCCGAGTTCCTGCGCTGGTTCTCCGAGGAAGCCGTCCGTGCGTTCGGCCGCTACTCGGTGTCCCCGGATGGCAAGTCCCGCCTCCTGGTGACGAAGAAGCCCGTGGGCCCCTGCCTGCTGATCACCCCGTGGAACTTCCCGCTGGCGATGGCCACCCGCAAGGTCGCCCCGGCCGTGGCCGCCGGCTGCACCATGGTGCTGAAGTCCGCGAACCTGACCCCGCTGACCTCCCAGCTGTTCGCCGCCGTGATGCAGGAGGCCGGCCTGCCCGCCGGTGTCCTGAACCTCATCCCCACCTCAACGGCCGGCGCCACCACGGGCCCGCTGATCAAGGACTCCCGGCTCCGGAAGCTCTCCTTCACCGGCTCCACCGAAGTGGGCCGCCGGCTGCTCTCGGACGCCTCCGAAACGGTCCTGCGCACGTCCATGGAACTCGGCGGGAACGCCCCGTTCGTGGTCTTCGAGGACGCCGATGTGGACGCCGCCGTGGCCGGGGCCATGCTGGCGAAGCTGCGGAACATGGGCGAGGCCTGCACAGCCGCGAACCGCTTCATCGTGCACGAATCCGTCGCGGACGAGTTCGCGGAGAAGTTCGCGGCGAAAATGGGCGAGATGACCACGGCCCGGGGCACCGAGCCCGATTCCAAGGTGGGCCCGCTGATCGATGCCAAGAGCCGGGACAAGGTACACGAGCTCGTCACCGACGCCGTGAACTCCGGCGCGGTGGCTGTGGCCGGCGGCGGCCCGGTGGACGGCCCGGGTTACTTCTACCAGCCCACCATCCTCAAGGGCGTCACCGAGGGCACCCGCATCCTGTCCGAGGAAATCTTCGGACCCGTCGCGCCGATCATCACCTTTGACACCGAGGACGAGGCGGTCCGCCTGGCCAACAACACCGAGTACGGCCTGGTGGCCTACGTCTTCACGCGCGACCTGAACCGCGGCATCCGGATGGGCGAACGCCTGGAGACCGGCATGCTCGGCCTGAACGCCGGCGTCGTGTCCAACGCGGCGGCCCCCTTCGGCGGCGTGAAGCAGTCCGGGCTGGGACGCGAAGGCGGCCTCGAAGGCATCGAGGAATACCTCTACACCCAGTACATCGGCATCGCCGACCCCTACGCCGGCTAGTCCGGACGCAGGGCAACCGGCAGGCTAGCCCTGCCGCAGCCGCCGCAGGCCGTCGCGCACCGTCCGCCAGGACCGCGCGGCGGCCTGCGCCGGTATGGCGGCTGCCCGTGCGATGGCACGGAACGGGGCGGTGACCATGCGCCCCCACCGGTTCATGACCGACGGCGGTAGCCATTCCGCCCGGAGCCGTCGGGCCGGCCGCGAGTGCCTCCGCAGCGATGCCTGAACCACCGCTATCCTGTCTGCCGCGGAGGGCGGGGCGGCCCCGGCGGCCCCGGAAGCGGCGGCACCGTCCGTGTGCCCGGGC
The DNA here is from genome assembly GCF_001423745.1 of Arthrobacter sp. Leaf337. Classification (GTDB taxonomy): domain Bacteria; phylum Actinomycetota; class Actinomycetes; order Actinomycetales; family Micrococcaceae; genus Arthrobacter. The sequence goes on along the minus strand of NZ_LMPC01000026.1, from coordinate 108,406 downwards.
GGCGGCCCGTACTGCTGGCGTTCGAAGTCCGCGGTCAGTGACGCAACCGCCCGGGCGCCGGCGTCGTCCGCATTGTCCGGCCCGCCCAGAGCCCCCGACCCGCGAAGCCGGCCGGAGAAGTGCCGCGGAGTTTCGCTGAGGCCGGGAGCCAGTCCGTAATCGGTGGCCAGGTCCCGCAGTTCCGCCCAGGCTGCCGCGGCCGTGTTGCCCGCGGAGGACGGTGCGCGCCGGAGTCGTCGTGACCGCAGGCCCGTGCGCACCATCCGGGGCGATGCGGCGATCAGGGCAACGACTAGGAGGCCGGCGGCGCCGTAGAGCGGCAGCGTCAGCGGGTGCCCTGCTTCACCGGCCGAATCCAGCCCCGGGAGCGGCGCCGGCGTTTCCGGTGTGGCGCCCGGCGTGGCGGCATTGGACGGGATGAGGTCGTCGTTGTTTTCGTTGGTGCCGGCGCCGCCCGGGGTGAAGGCCTGCGCTGCGTAGTCCGGCACCATTCCACGTGAAGGCGTCGGTTCAAACGCCACCCAGCCGAGTCCTTGGAAATAGAGTTCGGGCCAGGCGTGCGCGTCCCTGGAGTCAACTTCGTATTCGGTCAGTGCGCCCTGCCCGGGAACCGAAACCGTGCCACCCGTGGACCGGCCCGGCGCGTAACCCACGGCGATGCGGCTGGGGATGCCTTCCAGCCTGGCCATCACCGCCATGGCCGAGGCGAAATGGATGCAATAGCCGCTCTTTTGGGTCAGGAAATCCGCGAGAACTGAGAGCCCGTTGCCGTCGTAGCCGCCCTGCACCGGGGACTGCAGGGAATACGTGAATTCGACGGAGCGCAGGTAGTTCTGGATGGCCATTGCTTTGGCATACGCCGTGCTGCTTCCCGCGGTCACGGTGTCCGCGGTGCTGCGCACGATGTCCGGCACGTTGTTGGGCGGCCGGATGAATTCCTCCGAGATCCCGCGCACGGCCGTTGTGGACTGGGACAACAGTTCGGGCGTGAGCCTGGGGGCGGTGGACTGCACAACATACTGCTGGTTCCGTGAGTTGGTGTCCACGCCCTTGATGCTCAAGGTGGCCGGATCCCAACTCCACCGTCCGGCCAGGCCGTTGACCGAGTCCGGAGCGTACGGCGCTGGCAGGTACGGGCTGGTGAAACGCCCGGTATTGATCGCCGTGACCTGCCGGACCTGCTCGTCAGCGACGATCTCGTACCCGGTGTCCATCCGCCCGACCCCCACCCGGCGGGAAGGGTCACGGTCGTCCGGCGACCACGAATCGCCGTCGAACCGGTCCACGGTGACGGACCGCAGGTAGGGGGGCCTGCTGGCACTGGTGGCATAGGTGATGCGCCCGTCGCCGGCGGGACTCCGCAAGCTGTTGCCCAGGCTGATCATCGGGTTGAGGCCGGTGGACGAACCCCACGGATTCAGCCTGGAACCCTGCGGGAAGGTGCCTTGGTCAAAGCCCGGAACGGCGAGGGGGAGGAGGAGCGTGATCGCCAGCGCCATGCCGCCGGTGAGGGCTGCGCGGCGGAACTGTCCCGGATTCCGGGCGGTGTCGGCCGTGGTGCGGTCAGCCGGGGCGAACCACTGGCTGCAGGCAAGGATCATCAGGTAGCCGGCGGCAGCGGCCGCAAACGCCCACGGCCCGACGCTCTGCGGTTTGACCATGGCCGGCACCACCAGGATGGCCACGAGCCCCAGCCCGCTGGTTGCCGGCAGAGCCAGGGGCACGGCAAGGGCATCGACCAGGATGACCACCAGGCCCAGGACGGCGCAGGTGACCAGTACGATGCCGGCGTTGGGCGCCACCGGGGAGCTCTCGGCCAGGACTGTTTCGCTGGCCCGGCGCAGGTACCTGCCCAGCTGCTCCATGGTGTCCCCGGATGGAATGAACCCGGCGATGCTGAACCTCCGGAAGAAGGTGAAGGTCAGGATGAAGACGAGCGCTGCGAAGCCGCCCAGCGCCACCAGGAAGGGTTGCGCCCGCAGCGCCCGCAGGACGGCCATGGCCAGGGCAACAACAAAGACTGTGGTCAGCACCGGAAGATACCAGGCCCAGCCCCGCAGCACCCCGTTGAGGGACAGGGCGGCGCCGGCGACGGCAATGGCGACAGCAGCGGCCATGACCCACGGATGCGCACCGACTCGGCGCGGCCGTGGAGCGGGAGCCGTGGATGGTGCCAGGACTTCGGAGGTGCGGCCGGTCCCCGGACCGGAGTGCCGCTGGGGAGTCATGGTCATCTGCTGACTCCTGTGGCGCGGCGGACGTCCGCGGCAGCCGTGGCGGCAGCCGCATCGCGCTGGTCGAAAGAGGACCATGCCGCTGCCACCGATGTGGCGGGGGTGATGGCCACGGCCCGCCAGCCGCCGGACCGCAACGACTCAACGGCGTCGTGGCACTCTCCCGGATGGTCGGTGACGATGATCGCAAAAGCGTTGGCCCCGAACCCGGCGGCGGCGGACAGCGAGCGTGCCTCGGCTGCCTGCACGTGTCCCAGGATCGCCATGATGGGGCCGCGCTGGCGGTGGGCGGAAAGCTTGTCCATGAGCCGGTCGTCGAAGGCCCGCTGACCCGACTCGGGCGCCGCGTGGTGTGCGGCATGGTGCGCGCCGGAGAGCTGGATGGCCGCCAGGCTCTCGGCAATGGACTGCAGGCCCGCGGACCCGGTGTATTCCTCGGCCTCAGGTTCCGGGGCGGAGGGAGAATGCAGGAAGGCGGCTTCCCCCGCGGGATCGAGGAACCGCAGGGCATAGTTGCGTTCGGCCAGATGGGCGCTCACCGACATGGCGGCCGTAACCGCCCATTCGAAGGTGTCGCTGGTGATCAGTTCGTGGCCGTCCTCACCGGACGTGGCTGAAAAGGCGGCGCCCGGTCCGCGCGCAAACGCCGACCACCGCTGGTCCAGGATGATGGTGGCCTCCGGCGTGGTCACGGATTCCTCCTGCCGCACCATCAGGGCACCGTGCCTGGCGGTCGCAGCCCAGTGGACCCGGCGCATCGGATCTCCGTGGCGGTACTCGCGGGTCATGACGTCGTCGTCGCTCGGGTTCGCCCGGATCCGCGTGGCCGTAACGCCGTCGTTGCCGCGTGCGCCGGCCAGTCCCGTTGCGGGGAGCTCGACGGCGGCGGGCGTCACCGTCAGTGTGTCGCCTTCGTCGATCGCGTGGCGGTGCAGCGAGAGTCCGAAGGGGTCGGTGAACTCGGCCGTCACCGGGCCGATGACGAACTGACCCCGTTTGCCGGACCGGAGGTGGTATTCGTAGCGGCTGGTCCCGCCGGTCGCCGCGCGGGACGGGAAACGGAAGGCCGGCGATTCACCGAACCGTGACGGCAGGCGTTCCTCCATGATCACCTGGCCGGTGGCCGGGCCGGTTCGGGCCACGGCGAGGCGCACGGTGGTGGTCGAGGAGGTTTCCACGCTGGCGGGGCTGAATTCGCGGTACACCTTGAACCGGGGCTTGAGGAGGCGGATCCCTGCCAGCGAGACCAGCGGGAGGACGATCAGCAGGATGCCGAGCGAAAGGAGATCGCGCCGGCCCATGACCTGTGCTGCCAGCAACGAAACCACACCGGCAGCCAGCAACCCCCAGCCGCGTGTGCTGAAGAGGTGCCGCGGGAGCCTGTCGGTGAGGGCCATCGTGGCGCCGTCCGCTAGCGGGTATGCCGAAGGTCCGTGCCGCCGCGCGGGCGGCCGCCCCGGGACGGTGCTGCGGACATTTCCTGGGGCACCGGAAGTTTGGCCAGGATGCTGCGGATCACACTATGCGGAGTTTCGCCCGTGCTGGCCGCCTTGCGGTCGAGGATGATCCTATGCGCCAGCACGGCTTCAGCAACGCTGACGACGTCGTCGGGGAGCACGAAGTTCCGGCCCTCCAGCGCGGCGGTGGCCTTCGCTGCCCGCAGCAGCTGGAGCATCGACCGGGGGCTGGCGCCGAGGCGTAGCATGGCGCTTTCGCGGGTGGCGCGCCCCAGCGACACGGTGAACTCCTTGACTGCCTGCGAAACGTAGACGCGCTGGACGGCGGCGATCATGGCGGCCACATCGGCCGAGGTGACGACGGCGGTCACCCGGGTCAGCGGCGAGGTCGCCTGGTGCGTCTCCAGCATCTCGATCTCCGAGTCCTTGTCCGGATAGCCCATGGAGATACGGGCCATAAACCGGTCCCGCTGCGCTTCCGGCAGCGGATAGGTTCCTTCCATCTCAATGGGGTTCTGGGTGGCCACCACCATAAAGGGTTCGTCCAGCTTGTAGGAGTGCCCGTCCACGGTGACCTGGTGCTCTTCCATGCACTCCAGAAGCGCAGACTGGGTCTTTGCGGAGGCGCGGTTGATCTCGTCCCCGATGACAATGTTGGCGAACACGGCGCCGGGCCTGAATTCGAACAGCCGCGAGGCCTGGTTGTAGATGGACACACCCGTGACGTCCGAGGGCAGGAGGTCCGGGGTGAACTGGATCCTGCTCACCGAACAGTCGATGGTGCGGGCGAGTGTCTTTGCGAGCAGCGTCTTTCCCACACCGGGAACGTCCTCAAGCAGCAGGTGCCCCTGGGCCAGGAGAACGGTGAGGGCAAGCTTCGCCGCTTCGGCCTTGCCGTCGATGACCGTATTAATGGCTGTCAGGATGCGCTCGCTGGCAGCGTGGAAGGCTTCTGCGTCCATGGCCGGCGGCCGGGTCCCGTTCAGTGGGTTTCCCGCCACTCCCGCACTGTCGGGGAAGACCTGCCCGTCAGGGAGGGCTTCATCTACTGTCGTGCGTCTGTGGGAGTCCATCGGCAGCCTTTCAGACCTGGGGAAGCCTGGCACGGGTTGGCAGGAAGTGCCGGCGCCCGCCGTCGGGCGTTCGCCCGTATGCCACCAGACTACTAACACAACTGCCGGAGCTAACAGAGAGTTCCGGTATTTCCCGGCAGGATCCGGAATGCCCGGGAAGCTAGGGTAGAAGGATGAACACCCCGTTGACGCCAGCCCCGTTTCGCGTGCCCGGAAGCGACGGCTCCGGCCGGCAGGGCTATCCGCCCGCTCCCGAGCCGCTGCCCGTCCCGGTCATGGACAACCACACGCACCTGGACTTCCCCAACGCCGACGTGAAGGTGGAGGTGGCTGCCGCCCTGGACGTGGCCGCGTCAGTGGGCGTGCAGGGAGCCGTGCAGGTTGGCTGCGACCTGGAGTCCTCCAGGTTCACGGTGCAGGCCGTTGACCTGGACCGGCGTCTTCTCGGTGCTGTTGCCATCCACCCCAACGACGCCCCGGACTATGCAGCCCGCGGTGAGCTGGAGGATGCGCTGGCCGAGATTGAAGCCCTGGCAGCGCATCCCAGGATCCGCGCCATTGGTGAGACGGGCCTGGATTTCTTCCGCACCGAGGGGGAGGGGCTGAAGCACCAGCGGTACTCGTTCCGGCGCCACATCGACATTGCCAAGCGCCTCGGCCTGACGCTGCAGATCCATGACCGCGACGCCCACGACGACGTCGTCCAGGTCCTGCGCGAAGAGGGCGCCCCGGAGCGGGTGGTGTTCCATTGCTTCTCCGGAGACGAACAGCTCGCCCGGACCTGCAACAACGAAGGCTGGTACATGTCCTTCGCGGGCACTGTCACGTTCAAGAACGCCGCCAACCTGCGAGAAGCGCTTGCGATTGCCGACCCTGCCAGGGTCCTGGTGGAAACGGATGCGCCCTTCCTGACCCCGCACCCCTTCCGCGGCCGCCCCAACGCCAGTTACCTCATCCCGCATACGGTCCGGGCAATGGCCGAGTTGACAAGCACTGATTTGTCAGACATTTGTGCCCAAATAGCCCAAAATTCCCTGCAGGCATACGGATCCTGGGACTAGCAACGACCTCTCTCAGGGAACCGTCAGGAATACCAGGTATGCACAATATCTTGGCTGCTTTATAACGCTTCGGTTACAGTGGATAACTATTAGCCGGGGTCGGGGAAGGCCTTCGGATAATTTCGCTCAGTTCCGGACCTGCCGAGAGGCGGGTCTGCGGAGTCCTGAGTATGGCGGCGCACACGTCTGCTGCAAACATCCGGACCATGTCCGGAGTTGCCCTGAGGGTGTTTGCGTCGGTGGGTGATGTGCGTTTTTCCCCGTGCCCGGATGGTCCTAGAGTTACGGGCAATCGTGGTCAAGTTCTTCACTTCGGACGGTAAATTCAGTTTCGTCAAGGTCGGCGCCCAGCTGCTTGTGCTCTCGGCACTCGTGCTGGGCCTCGTGGCCTTCGTAGGCAACAACAAAACAGTCACCCTGAACGTGGACGGCAAAGTCAGCTCCGTCCAGACCTTCGGCGGGACCGTAGGCCAAGTGGTCAAGAGTGCCAAGGTGGAGCTGCAGGCCGCGGACCGGGTATCCCCGTCTGCGGACGCCCGCGTGGAGGATGGCTCAGTCATCAACGTCAATCTCGCCAAGGCTGTGAAGATCAGCCTCGACGGGGCCGAAAAGACCATCAACACCACCTCGGCCAATGTCGAAGGACTGGTCACGGAACTCGGCGTTGCCAGCGCCTCGGAAGTCTCCGTGCCGAAGGATGCCCAGCTGGCTGTTTCCGGTTCCTTTGTGGCCATCTCCACGCCCAAGACCGTCAGCATCCTGGCGGACGGCAAAGCCACTAAAGCGACCACCACTGCGGCAACCGTGGCTGAGGTCCTCAAGGACGCGGGAGTGACCGTCGGCGCCGGCGACCGGCTTTCCCAGCCCCGGAACGCCCACGTCGTCAATGACATGGCGATCAAGGTGTCCCGGGTGGATTCCACGAAGACAGCTGCCACGTCCGAGGAGGTTCCTTTCGACACGATGAGTTCCGAAAGCGCCGATCTGTTCGTAGGCGAGAAGAAGGTCACCCAGGCCGGTGTCCCCGGCAAGGTGGACAAGAACTTCAAGCTGGTGCTGGTGGACGGCCGCGAAGCCGCCCGGACCCTCGTCTCCGAGACCGTCTCCGTCCAGCCCGTGACCGAAAAGGTCTCGGTGGGGACCAAGGAAAAGCCCAAGGCTGAAGCCGCTGCGAACACCGGTGCAGCAGCCCCCGCCATGATGAACGAAGCCATGTGGGACAAGATCGCGCAGTGCGAATCCACCGGTAACTGGTCCATCAACTCCGGCAACGGCTACTATGGCGGCCTGCAGTTCGACATCCAGACCTGGATTGGTTCCGGCGGCGGGGCGTATGCACCCAACGCCAGCCTCGCAACCAAGGCACAGCAGATCGACATCGCCAACCGCGTGTACGCACAGCGCGGTCTCCAGCCCTGGGGCTGCGGCTGGGCCGCGAGCAGCTAACAGTCACTTCAGGTAACGCGCACCAGTGCTAACAGCCGCGGCAGCTGACCACCGCCGCGGCAGAATCGAAGGCCGGGTCCGGATCACACCGGACCCGGCCTTCGCCGTATCCCTTCGCCGTATCCCTTCGCCGTTCCAGTTTGTCCCCGGTCCCCGTCCCGCGGTCGGGCTTCACGCGCCGTGCCGCCGCAGGCCGGCGGGATAGGATACCTAGGTGACTGAACCGACCCCCGCCGCCTCCGGCACCGCGCCCGCACCGCTTCTTGGCGCCTCCGACGTCCGCCGGCTCGCCGAGGAGATCGGGGTCCGCCCCACGAAGACCCTGGGCCAGAACTTCGTGATCGACGGCAACACCATCCGCCGGATCGTCGCTGCCGCTGACATCCACGCCGACGAGACCGTCCTTGAGGTCGGTCCCGGACTGGGCTCGCTCACCCTGGGATTGCTGGACGCCGCCAAGTCGGTCGTCGCCGTCGAAATCGATCCGGTCCTTGCCGCCAAACTGCCGGGCACCGTGCAGCAATGGCGCCCCGACGCCGCGAAGGATTTCCATCTGGTGCTGGCCGACGCCATGAGGGTCACGGAACTGCCTGTGGAACCGACCGCCCTCGTGGCGAACCTCCCGTACAACGTTGCGGTGCCCGTGGTGCTCCACCTCCTGCAGCACTTCCCGAGTCTCCGGCACGGCCTGGTCATGGTCCAGGACGAGGTTGCGGACCGGCTCGCGGCCGGCCCCGGTTCCAAGACCTACGGCGTGCCGTCGGTGAAGGCCGCCTGGTACAGCAGCATGCGCAAGGCCGGCGTGATCGGCATGAACGTCTTCTGGCCTGCACCCAAGATCCACTCGGGGCTTGTCGCCTTCACCCGCCGTGAGCCGCCCGTGACGTCGGCCACGCGGGAACAGGTCTTCGCCGTCATCGACGCCGCGTTCGCGCAGCGCCGGAAAACCCTGCGGGCCGCCCTTGCAGGATGGGCCGGAAGCGCTGCGGAGGCCGAACGGTGCCTGCTGGCGGCAGGTGTTGACCCCACCGCACGGGGCGAAGTAATCGACATCGCTGCGTTCGCGCGGATTGCCGAAGCCCGCCAGGCCCAGCAGGGTTGAGGCCCGGGGGCGCTGCCGCATCGGGTGTTTCCATGGGGGCGCATGCTTGGAGCCTGACGCTGCCATGCCATAGCTTGGACTCATGAACGCAGTGAGAGGGCGCTTTGCCGCGAGGACGGTCCGGGTCAAGGCTCCCGGCAAAATCAACGTCTCGCTGGATGTGGGCCCGCTGCGTGAGGACGGCTACCATTCCGTTGCCAGTGTCTACCTGGCCGTTTCCCTCTATGAGGAAGTGGCCGCCACCAGCACTCCCGCGGAGGGCATCACGGTCAGCATCAGTCCGGCCAGCACGCTGGACCTGGCAGACGTGGACATACCGCTCGACGAACGGAATCTCGCTTACAAGGCGGCAGCCATCATGGCCGACGTGTCTGAGCACTCCACCGGTGTCCACCTGGAAATCACCAAGCGGGTCCCGGTGGCCGGCGGCATGGGGGGCGGCTCAGCAGACGCGGCAGCCACGCTGCTCGCGTGCGACGCCCTCTGGAACAGCGGGCTGTCCCGCGACGAACTCGCCCACCTGGCCGCAGAGCTCGGGGCCGACGTCCCGTTTTCCCTGCTCGGCGGCACAGCCGTCGGACTAGGCGTAGGGGACGAGTTGTCTCCAGCGCTGGCCAAAGCGCAAATGGACTGGGTCCTGGTCACAGCTGACTACGGGCTGTCCACGCCGGAGGTCTTCCGCACCCTGGACCGCCTTCGCCTGGCCGAAGGCATCACCGTGGAAGAGCCCGACGCCGTGGATCCAAAGATCCTGCAGGCGCTGCGCAGCGGGGACGCGGACGCCTTGAGCCGCGTCCTGGTCAACGACCTCCAACGCGCCTCCATTGAGCTGGCGCCGGGACTGCGCGATATCCTTGGACTTGGCGAATCGTGCGGAGCGATCGCGGGACTTGTTTCAGGCTCCGGCCCCACCGTGGCCCTGCTCACGCACAGCCCCGCTGCGGCTGCCAGCCTCGCGGAAGACCTCAGTCATCACGGCCTGAACGCACTGGCCGTCCATGGACCAGTGCACGGGGCCCGCATCATCTCCGATACGCTCCTTTAGTACTTTCGACTCCGTTCGATCCTTCACGTTCAACGAATTTCCACCGAAGAAAGCAGTTCCCAGTGGCTCACCTGCTCGGCGGCGAGAACCTCACGGTCTCGTATGCAACCCGCACCGTCCTCGACGGCGTAACCCTCGGCCTTGAAGAGGGTGACCGGATCGGCATGGTGGGCCGCAACGGCGACGGCAAGTCCACCCTCATGCGCCTGCTGGCGATGCGCTCGACGCCCGATTCCGGGCGCGTCACCAAACGCAGCGAAGTCAACATTGGCTACCTGGACCAGAGCGATGTGCTCGACGGCGACCTGACGGTCGGTGCCGCTATCGTGGGCGACCAGGCGGACTACGAATGGGCCCGCAACCCGCAGATCCGCGAGGTGATGGGCGGCCTGGTGTCCGACGTCGACTGGCACGCCAACGTGCACGCCCTCTCCGGCGGGCAGAAGCGCCGCGTTGCGCTGGCCAAGCTGCTGATCGAAGACCACGACGTCATCATGCTCGATGAGCCCACCAACCACCTCGACGTCGAAGGCGTCGCCTGGCTGTCCCGCCACCTCAAGACCCGCTGGCGCGCCAACCAGGGCGCCTTCCTGGTGGTCACCCACGACCGCTGGTTCCTCGACGAAGTCTGCAATAAGACCTGGGAAATCCACGATGGAATCATGGACCCCTTCGAAGGCGGCTACGCGGCCTACGTCCTGGCCCGCGCCGAACGTGACCGCTCGGCTTCCGTAATGGAAGGCAAGCGCCAGCAGCTCGTCAAGAAGGAACTCGCCTGGCTGCGCCGCGGCGCGCCCGCCCGCACCGCCAAGCCGAAATTCCGCATCGAGGCAGCCAACGCGCTGATTGCGGACGTCCCGGAGCCGCGCGACTCGATGGCCCTGAGCAAGATGGCCACTGCGCGCCTCGGCAAAGATGTGCTGGACCTTGAGCACGTGTCGCTGGACTTCCTCGGCGGCGAGCCCGGGCAGAAGCTCTTTGACAACATCACACTCCGCCTTGCACCGGGGGAGCGGCTGGGGCTGGTCGGCGTCAACGGCGCCGGCAAGACCACCCTGCTCAAACTCCTCAACGGCGAAATCCAGCCCACGTCCGGCAAGGTCAAGCGCGGCAAGACTGTTGTCACCGCCGTGCTGACCCAGGAGGTCAAGGAGCTGGACGACGTCAAGGACCTACGCGTCATCGAAGTGATCGAACGCGAAAAGCGGTCCTTCAATGTCGGCGGCAAGGAATTCAGCGCGGGCCAGCTGGTGGAACAGCTGGGCTTCACCAATGAGAAGCAGTGGACCCCGGTCAAGGACCTGTCAGGTGGCGAACGCCGCCGCCTCCAGCTCCTGCGCCTGCTCGTTGGCGAACCCAACGTGCTGATGCTCGACGAGCCCACCAACGACCTGGACACCGACACCCTCGCCGCCGTCGAAGACGTCCTGGACGGCTGGCCGGGCACGCTCGTTGTGGTGAGCCACGACCGCTACCTGCTGGAGCGCGTAACCGACCACCAGATGGCGCTGTTGGGCGACGGCAAGATCCGCGCGCTGCCGCGCGGCGTGGACCAGTACCTCGAACTGCGCGAAGGTGCCGTGGCCGGCTCCACCATCACAGGCGGCGGCAACCCCGTCATCGGCGCCAGCGGCAGCTCGGCACCCGCCACCGCCGGCCCGGCTGGCCCTTCGGAAGCCCAAAAGCGCGACGCCCGCAAGGCCAAGAACCGGATCGACCGCCAGCTGGGCAAGCTGACCCAGCAGGAAGACAAGATCCACGCCCAGATGGTCAAGAGCACGGCCGACAACGACTTCGACGCCATGGCCGACCTGAACAAGAAGCTCAAAACCCTGGCCGAAGAACGCGAAGCCCTGGAACTCGAATGGCTGGATGCCCTGGAAGTCCTGGGCGAATAACCACCAGGGTGGCAGCAAGGCGGGCGAGTCGGCAATGGCGGTGCGGGGGACCTTCGCGTAGGAGCGCATCGCGGCGCATCGGGTTCCGGAGGTCGCTCAGCGACCGCAGGGGCCCATTTGCGCCGTGTCTAAGCGACGGCGAAGGGCCACTGCGCCGCGAAGGTGACCATAAGACTAGGCCTCGGACCGGAGCTCCGGTTCCTTCTGCAGACCCGTGAGACCGTTCCAGGCGAGGTTCACCAGGTGGGCGGCCACGGCGCGCTTGTCAGGGGTCCGGCTGTCCTGCCACCACTGCCCGGTCATGGCCACCATGCCTACCAGCATCTGGGCGTACATGGCACCGTCGGCCGCGCTGAACCCGCGGCGGGCGAACTCGTCAGACAGGATGTGCTCCACCCGCGCGGTGACGTGGGAGAGCAGCGTGGAGAAGGCGCCTTCGGGCTGCGACGGCGGTGCGTCGCGCATCAGGATCCGGAATCCGTCGGTACGGTCCTCGATGTACGTCAACAGGGCCAGTGCTGCCCGCTCCACCTGGACACGTGGCTTGGCTTCGTCCGTGAGGGCGTCATTGATGGCGGCCAGCAGGATCCGGAACTCGTACTCCACCACCTGGGTGTAGAGGCCTTCCTTGGACCCGAAGTGCTCGTAGATCACGGGCTTCGACACGCCCGCAGCCGCCGCAATCTCTTCGATCGTGGTGCCGTCAAGGCCCCGGATGGCGAAGAGCCCGCGTCCGATGTCGATCAGCTGTGAGCGACGCTGCGCACCGGTCATCCGGGGCCGGGGGACGTATCCGGGTGCCCTGACGGGCCTGCCGGGAGGGTTTCCGGCGCCATCGGGCGCACCGTTGATCTTGCTCACCGTCCCATCATGCCTTAAGGGATGCGCAGGGCCCCGAGTCGCAAGTGCGCCGACCTTCGTGGCAGAATTGGTTCTCGTGCCACGGGGCTGCGGGTCCGGGCACGGTCCGCCCTGGTGTAATGGCAGCACCCCGGCCTTTGGAGCCGTGGAGTATAGGTTCGAATCCTATGGGCGGAACTGCCGCTGTAGACGGGTCCCGGATCCGGAACAGACCGGCGAAGGTGTGAAAGTGCGCAACTGAGATCCACCAAGCAAGGAGAGCCTGTACGTGAGCCCCGAGACAACCGGCCCCGCCGCCGTCATCGTCCTAGCTGCAGGTGCCGGTACCCGGATGAAATCCCGGACGCCCAAGATTCTCCACGAAATCGGCGGCCGGTCGCTGGTTGGCCACGCCCTGCGTGCCGCCCGCACCATCGACCCCCGTCAACTGGCCCTTGTGGTCCGGCACGAGCGCGACCTCGTGGCCGCACACGTCTCCCGGCTCGATCCCGCAGCGCTGATCGTGGACCAGGATGAAGTCCCCGGCACCGGCCGCGCGGTGCAGGCGGCGCTGGAAGCCCTCGACGCCGACGGTCCGCTCAGCGGCACCGTGGTGGTCACCTACGGCGACGTGCCGCTGCTCTCGGCGGAGCTGCTTGCCGAGCTGGTCCTCATCCACGAAGACGAAGGCAACGCCGTCACAGTCCTGACCGCGGTCCTGGACGACGCCGCAGGCTACGGCCGCATCCTGCGGGCGGCCGACGGCACTGTCACGGGAATCCGCGAGCACAAGGACGCCTCCGACGAGGAACGTGAAATCCGCGAAATTAATTCCGGGATCTACGCTTTCGACGCCGCCGTCCTCCGCGATGCCCTGGCCCACGTCACCACGGACAATGCCCAGGGCGAGATGTACCTCACCGACGTTTTGGGCATTGCCCGCGCGGCCGGCGGGAGGGTGGCCGCTGTGGTCACCAACGACCGCTGGCAGGTGGAAGGTGCCAACGACCGTGTCCAGCTCTCGGCATTGGGAGCCGAACACAACCGGCGCACGGTGGAGGCCTGGATGCGCGCCGGAGTTACGGTCGTGGACCCCGCCACCACCTGGATCGACTCAACGGTGACGCTCGCAGAGGACGTCCGGATCCTGCCCAACACCCAGCTGCACGGCGCCACGACCGTGGCGAGGGATGCCGTCGTCGGGCCTGACACCACGCTGACTGACGTCACCATTGGCGAGGGCGCCAAGGTGACGCGGACGCACGGCTCCGGAGCCGTGATCGGCGCGAACGCGAGCGTCGGGCCGTTCACCTACCTCCGCCCGGGAACGGTGCTGGGGGAGACCGGCAAGATCGGCGCCTTCTACGAGACCAAGAACGTCACTATCGGCCGCGGTTCCAAATTGTCGCACCTCGGCTACGCCGGCGACGCGGAGATCGGCGAGGACACCAACATCGGTTGCGGCAACATCACGGCCAACTACGACGGCGAGCACAAGCACCGAACCGTGATCGGCTCCGGCGTGCGCACGGGTTCCAACACGGTCTTCGTCGCTCCGGTCCAGGTGGGTGACGGCGCCTACAGCGGGGCCGGCGCAGTGATCCGGCAGGACGTTCCCGCCGGCGCGCTGGCCATCTCGGTGGCCAAGCAGCGGAATGCCGAAGGCTGGGTCGTCTCGCACCGCCCGGGCTCCATCTCAGCAGTACTGGCCGAAGCCGCGGGGGCAACGGCGCCGGTCAGCGAAACAGCCGCGGCACAGCCGCCCCTGGATTCCTCAAGCACCCCGGCACCTACAGAAGAGGGCAAGCAATCATGACCGAAATTACGGCACGCGGCGAGAAGAAACTGGTACTCGCCGCAGGGCGGGCCCATCCCGAGCTTGCGCGGGAGATCGCCAAGGAGCTGGGCACTGAACTGCTGCCGGTGGATGCCTACGATTTTGCCAACGGGGAAATCTACGTTCGCGCAGGAGAAAGCGTCCGCGGCACCGACGCCTTCGTCATCCAGGCGCACCCGGCCCCGCTGAACAACCACCTCATGGAACAGCTGATCATGATTGATTCGCTGAAGCGGGCATCCGCCAAGCGCATCACCGTGGTTTCGCCCTTCTACCCCTACTCCCGCCAGGACAAGAAGGGCCGCGGCCGCGAGCCGATCTCCGCCCGTCTGGTGGCTGACCTGTACAAGACGGCCGGCGCGGACCGCATCATGAGCGTTGACCTACACACGTCGCAGATCCAGGGCTTCTTCGACGGCCCGGTTGACCACCTCATGGCCATCCCGCTGCTGGCTGACTACATCCGCACACGCGTCGCCGCGGACAACATCACCGTTGTCTCGCCGGACACCGGCCGCGTCCGCGTGGCCGAACAGTGGGCCGAGCGCCTCGGCGGTGCCCCGCTGGCGTTCGTCCACAAGAGCCGCGACCTCACGGTTCCGAACCAGGCCGTGTCCAAGACCGTCGTGGGCCAGATCGAAGGCCGCACCTGCGTCCTGATCGATGACATGATCGACACCGGCGGAACCATCTCCGGGGCCGTCCAGGTGCTCAAGAACGCCGGCGCCAAGGATGTCATCATCGCGGCGACCCACGCCGTCTTCTCCGACCCGGCGGCCCGCCGCCTCGCGGAATCGGGTGCCCGCGAAGTGGTGGTCACCGACACGCTGCCCATCCCGGCCGACAAGCGCTTCGCGCAGCTGACAGTGCTGTCCATCGCACCGTTGATTGCCCGGGCCATCCGTGAAGTGTTCGACGACGGCTCCGTCACCAGCCTGTTCGACGGCAACGCCTGAGCTTCCTGACCTAAGCCCGCCGGCGTTGGGTCCCGTTTTCAGTAACGGGGCCCAACGCTGGTAAGCTGGTCCACGATACCTTGGCGAGGGAGAGCAGTCTCCGTTATCGACTGGGTCTGAATCTCCCTTCTTGAAGGGCCGGCCACGGGCCGCCCGGCGTTGAAGGTCGCAAACAGACCTCCGCCCTTGCTGAACACCCGTTTAGATTTCAAGGAGATTTACATGTCTGAGCAGAAGCTCGCAGCAGAAGTACGCACCGAATTCGGCAAGGGCTTCGCCCGCCGCGCACGCATGGCCAACTTGATCCCCGCCGTCATCTACGGCCACGGCGCAGATCCGATCCACATCACCCTTCCGGCCAAGGCCACCACCCTGGCCGTCCGCACCGCCAACGCCCTGCTGACCCTGGACATCAACGGCGAACAGCACCTGGCCCTCGTCAAGGACATCCAGCGCAACCCGATCAAGCAGATCGTCGAGCACCTCGACCTCCTGACCGTCCGCACCGGCGAAAAGGTCACCGTCGACGTTCCCGTCCACCTCACCGGTGAGCTGGCTCCGGGCAACGCCTACAACCAGGAAATGACCGTTGTTTCCCTCGAGGCCGAGGCAACCCACCTGCCCACCGCCGTCGAGGTCAGCATCGAAGGCCGCTCCGCCGGCGAGCACATCCACGCTTCCGACCTGGTCCTGCCGAAGGGTTCCATCCTGCTGGCCGACCCCGATTCCCTGGTGGTCAACATCTCCGAGGCCACTGAGGTCTCCGAGGAAGAGGCTTCCGAAGGCGCCGCCTCCGAGGCATCCGGGTCTGCAGCCGAGTAATTCCGGCAGCCCGTTTCTCGTGGCCGGGTCCCTGTCGGGGCCCGGCCACTGCCGTGTTAAAGCCCGTTTGTAACAACCCTAGGATTGACGCATGACTGACACCTGGCTGATCGTGGGCCTTGGCAACCCCGGCACCGAATACAGCAACAACCGTCACAACGTCGGCCAGATGGTGCTGGATGAACTCGCGCGCCGGGTGGGCGGCAGCTTCAAAGTGCACAAGGCCCGCGCCCACGTACTGGAGGGCCGGCTCGGGATCGGCGGACCCCGCGTCATCCTGGCCAAACCCATGAGCTACATGAACGTCTCCGGCGGTCCGGTGTCCGCGCTGTCGAAGTTCTATGACATCGGTCCGGAGCACGTCGTGGCGGTCCATGACGAAATCGACATTCCCTTCAATACCGTCAAGCTCAAGATCGGCGGCGGCGAAGGCGGCCACAACGGGCTCCGGGACATTTCGAAAGCGCTGGCCACCAAGGACTACTTTCGGGTCCGCGTCGGAGTGGGGCGTCCGCCGGGCCGGATGGATACCGCCGACTTTGTCCTGAAGGACTTCGCCACGGCCGAAAAAAAGGAACTGCCGTTCCTCCTGGATGACGCCGCCGACGCCGTGGAGACCGTGGTCAAGGACGGCCTGGCGGCCGCGCAGCAGAAATATCACACGTCGGTTTAGTATTTATGCCTCGAAGCCGCCATTTTAGCGGTAGCCTGCGGGTGGGGGACTGGTCACGGTTAGTGCAATGCAATTGGTTAACCAGTTGCATAAAGCGGCCTAATTGTTTAGCCATACCTGCTATGGTAATTTTCACATTCAAGGTCTTGTTGCCTCGTTTGGCGGCATCGGAAAACTGAACACCCGACGGCTCAGCCAACTCGCATCAGCTGGAGCCACGAAGGTAGCGTGATCGATCGTGCTTGCATCATCAGGCTCTGAACATGGGGGGCTCCTGGAGACTGAACGCCGGGGCATGGGAGCCTCCGAGCGTCGTAAGTGGTCGTCTCTGGTCAGGCAGGACATCCAGGCGTCCGTCGTCTCGATCCTGTCCGAGAACGATCTTCACGGCGTCGTAGTTGTCGGCGCGCAAGGCGTCGGCAAGTCCACATTTGCGCGCGCAGTGGAAGCCAAGCTGGTGGGCAAGATGCACGTCATCCACCTCCACGGAACCACCACCGATCCTGCCATTCCGTTCGGTCAACTGGCCTTTCTCGTGGCCCGGCTGCCCGGACATGTGCTGGAATCCCCGGGCGAAATTGTCCACGGCATTTCCCGGCTCATCCGCGAAGACGCCGCCGGGCGCCCTGTCCTGGTAGTGCTCGAAGACCTGCCGGCGATCGACAGCATGAGCACCGCCGTCCTGATGCACCTCATCCTGAGCGGCGCCGCGAAGCTCATGGTCACCGTACGCAACGTGACGGACATGCCCGAAGACCTGATCCGGCTCCTCCGCAACAATTCGCTCGAGGAAGTCCGGCTCGAAGTATTCACCCGGCCGGAAGTGAGCAAACTGCTTGCCGGCGTTCTCGGGCGTCCCGTGACTGCTACAGCCGCCAGTTCGCTGTACGCGGCGAGCGGCGGAAACCCGCTCGTTCTCCAGGCGATCGTGATTGAGCAATTGCGTTCAGGCAACCTCCACCTCGCGGGGAAAGTCTGGGCGCTCCGCGGGGGGATCAACCTCGCGGAAGCCGACGCCCTGGTGGACCTGGTCAGGTCCAGGCTGGCACGGGAAACCCCCAAAGTCAGGGAGGGCCTGGAGTGGCTGGCCCTGATCCGGCGGGTTCCCTTATTCGTCCTCCTTGATGTCCTGGACCCGGCGGTCGTAGCCGACCTCGAAAAGGCCGGGTACCTGCAAGTCGGCGAGACGGGCCGCCGCTGGGTGAGCCTGAAGGACGAATACGTCGGCGAAGTCATCCGGGGCTGGATGGACCTGCCGCGGCGCAAGGAACTGCACCAGCTCGTCGCACGGGTTGTGGGTGCAACCCCTGCCGAGATGGATGTCGAAGAGCTCCTGGGGTATGTCGCCTGGACCCTTGACTGCGGTGAGCCTGTGGAGCCGGCGTTCGCACTGGCCGCAGCCGCTGCGGCGAACCGGCTGTTCGACCCGATGTTCGCTTTGGAAGCACTGGCGCAGATCCACGTCGGAGATCCTCACTGGGCTGAAGCTGCCAGGCAACGGGCCGCCGCCTACATGACGCTGGCCGAGCATGAATCGGCTGTGGCGGTCCTGGAGGAGGTCACACCCGAGCAGCAGGCTGAACTCCCCGCGACCGCCTACGCGAGCTGCGTGCAGGATTTCTGCAGCGCGCTGCTCTGGGTCCACGGAGGGTACACCCGGATCGACAGCATCCTGTCGGCGGCCCGGCAGGAGCTGGCCCGGCGGGAAAGGGCATCCATCGGCAATGAGACACCTGCCGACTTTGCCCGTGCCCACGAGCTGATCATGCTCGCCGAATTCGAGCAGATGATCCACCAGGGTGAGTATGCCGCCGTCGCCGGAGACCTGGAACAGGCCTACAAAGAAGCCGGCGACCCGCTGTACGTCCTGAACTGCGCCTGCCTGCTGACCATGGCGTGGGCAGTCCTGGGCAGGGAAGCCGACGCCATTGCCCTGGCAGCCGAGATTCAGCACCGGATGGAACAGTCCAACGTGGCGCCCGGAATGCTGAGCTGGCAGGCAGAAGGACTGTTTGCCGCCCTGCTCTGCAGCGGCCAATGGGAGGACTGCGTCAGGATACTCACGGACGCACTGGACCAGAAGCCCAAAATCATGCAGTATCTGGGCGGGGCGGCGGAACTTGCGCTGGGCGTCGCCTACACCTATGCCGGACGGGCCGACCTCGCCATCGACACATTGCTCGGCGCCCAGGCGCAACTGGAAATCAGGCGGAGCTACTACGGACCGTCACTGGCCTGCTCAGCGCTGGCCTTCGCCTATGCCCAGGCCGGTGATATCCAGGAATCGCGAAACTTCCTCGACCTGGCCGCCCAGGAGGAACAGCATGTCGCCTGGTTCACCTCCTGGATGGCCGACTTCTGCGTGCGGATGGCCAAGCGGTGGCTCAAGGATCCGGGCGCAAAGCAGAAGCTGATCGAGTCCGCGCACGAGGACATTTCCAAAGGGCGGACCACCACTGCCTCCATCAGCCTGTTCGGTGCTACGGTGCATGGAACGGAGGAAGAACTGGTCCTGCTGACCGAGGTTTCCTCCCGCAGGCAGGGAAAGATGGCCAGCGTCAACCGTCTGGTCGGGGAGGGGAGCAGGAAGAAGGATTCCAAACTACTGCTTGAGGCGGCGACACTGGCCCAGGAGCTGCACCTCGACGCGGTGGAGTCCAGATGCGTGGTGCTGGCGCTGGACATCGCCAGGGAAAAGGGGGACTCCCAGTCCGCACGTGCCGCCCAGCACCGGCTGGACCGGCTCGTGGAAACGTTGCCGGTGCTGCCGCTGATGCCGCATACGGTGGGACCTGAACTGACCGAACGGGAACGGCAGGTTGCCAGGATGGCCAGCCAGGGGTTGAGCAACAAGGAAGTCGCCAACCGGCTGCAGCTTTCCATACGCACGGTGGAAGGCCATCTCTACCAAATCTTCACGAAAATGGGGATTTCATCGAGGAGTGAGCTTGAAGGAACCGCTCAAGTCTGACGGGAAGGCTTCGGGGCGGTCGCGCGCCGGGACCCGGCGCCAGAATGCTGATGAACCCTGGATAGACCGGGGGGACATGCTGTCCGCGGTCAAAGACGCCCTCGCGTCGGATGACTGCTGGGCGGTTTTCGTCGTCGGCGACGCCGGATTGGGAGCGTCGTCATTTCTGACGCAACTGAATAGCGCCGGAAATGGCCGGCAGGCGGTTATGAGTATCCACGGAAGCCCGTCACTTTCGCCCGTTCCGTACGGTGCCCTATCCCCGTACCTCGCTGATCTCTCAGTAGAGGACGTGACCTCCAAGGTGGCCGTCCTAAGGGCGCTGTGGGCGCACCTCGAAAGTGGCAGGAAGGGGCCGGGACCGGCCTTGCTGCTGGTGGACGACGCCCACGACCTCGACACCGCCACGGCCGAGATGATTTCCGAACTTGTCCAGGCGGGCTGGGCCAAACTCGTCGCCACCTGCATTCCGCGACCCGGCATACCCCAGCCATTGCTCCGGCTTTGGCATGACGGCACGGCCGAACGGTTCGACATCGCCCCCCTCACCCTGGAACAGGGTCATCAACTGTGCGAGGCGCTGCTTGAGGGCAAAGTGCTCAACAGCACGTCGCGTGAATACTGGCAGCAGGCCGGCGGGAACACGCTGCTGCTGAAGACCCTGATTCGCGAGGCCCAGCGTTCGGGCGACCTGATCCAGCGCAACGGGGTCTGGCTCAACGCAGGTTCCTCCCATGTACGGACGCTGGAACTCACCGCCGTCGTCAAGGTCCAGCTCATGCGCATCTCGGCCGACGGCCGTGAGGCGCTGAACCTGATTGCGCTGGCTGAACCGGTGGACAGGACCCTCGTGGGAGAAATTGCGGGTGAGCCCGCGGTCAAGGAACTGCTGGACCAGCGGCTGGTGGTCCAGTCGGTGGACAGTGAACCGACCCTCCGGCTGGTCAGCCCGGTCTACGGGGAAGTGCTGCGCCGTATCGTTCCCGCGGCCCGAAGCCTGCAGCTGCACCGGGAGCTCGTGTCCCGGATGGAACTTTCCGCTGATAAACCCGAGTCCCTGCTCCGGATGGTTTCCTGGTCTTTGGACTGCGGAGCAGAAGTTCCTGCCAGACTGCTGATCCGGGCTGCTGTGCTGGCCTGCAAGCTCTTCGAAAGCGAAACGGCCCTGCGCATCGCCTGGGCTGTCCGGGATCCCGAACTGCAGCAGACTGCACGGGCCGTGATGGCCCGCTCGCACTACAACCTGGGGCACTACGACGAAGCCGCCGCCCTGTTGAACGTGAATGTGGACGCCGGCAGCGGCCTCACGCACATGGTGGTGAACAGCCTCCTGAGGTCGGCCACCCGGACGGCACTGGGGCACCCCGCCTCGGCGATCACGGACGATGCCCGGCGGCTGCGCCAGTGGGGCGAAGAAGAGGCCGCGGCCCACCCCGGGGAGTCGGCCGCCATCCTCAAGGTCACGGCACGGCGGGCGTCCCTGGTGGAACTCATGGCGTACTCGCTCGCGGGCGACTACAGGCAGATGGGTCCCAGGCTCGATGACCTGCTGGCAGCCGACGCTTCCGCCGGGGAACCGGACGGCGCGCTCACCAGGTCGATGGCACTGGCCCTGCAGGCCGAACGGCTGTGCGCGCTGGGGTATCCGTTGCAAGGGCGCCAGCTCGCGATGGACGCCTACGGCCAGGTCCAGCCTCCCGATAACGACATCTTCTTCCTCCCGGAGTTCACTGTGGTCCGGCTTGTTGCCTGCGACCTGGCCGCCGGGGAGTGGGCCGAGGCCCAGCAGCTCCTGGACGGCTACGCCCAGACGTCCTTCGGTTCCGCCATGGTCTCGTTCAGCGGTGCCTCGTACGTCGTGATGGGCTACATAGCACTCCGGCAGGGGAAGCTCGCCGAAGCCCTGGAGTTGCTGGTCACGGGGCTTGAGGCCCTCCGCGACAGCGATCCCCAGCAGATGTTCCGGTTCTGCGCGGCCATGGCCTACTACGTGGCGGCAGCCCAGGGCTTCAAGGCAGAGGCCGACAGGCTGCGCTCAGACTATGAAGCGTGGGGTGAGCGCGGCATGCACCTTGTGACAGCGTTTGCGCGGGACTTCCTTGCTGCCGGTGAGGAGCTCCAGGCAGGGAACGGATCCGGCATCGCGGCCCTGCACCGCAGTGCGGAGGAAGCCGCGCAACAGGGCGCCGCGTTTTTGGAACTGAATGCCCTCGCCCTGGCCATGGGCCTGGGAGACACCACCAGGCTGGGGCGGCTGCAGGAGCTGGCGGGCGCGGTGGAAGGCATCTGGGCTGCGGCACTGGCCGAGTACTCTGCCGCGCTCGCCGATGGCAGCGCCGAACTGTTCCTGCGTGCGGGGGAGTCCCTCTTCGCGGCCTCGGCCTTCCAACTGGCCTCGGATGCCTATGCCGCAGCCCTGACCTCATTGGACCGAAGCCGGAACCGGGAGCTGGCTGCCATGGCCCGCGCCGGCATCGCCCGGTGCAACGAAGAGCTGGGCCACGCCGGCAACGAAGCCCAGCCGGACACGGTGGCCCCCATCCTGACCAAGCGCGAACGGAACATCGTGGGGCTGGCGGCCACCGGACTCAGCGACCGGATGATTGCGGACAAGCTCCAGATCTCTGTCCGAACGGTGGAAGGCCACCTTTATCGTTGCTACCTGAAGCTTGGCATCGCGGGACGTGACGAGTTGGCTGCCGCTGCGGGCGTCGGAGAGGACCCGCCGGTTAAGGCCAAACCATCACCCGGGAAATGAGTACCTGGACCGGGAGGCCCTACTCGGACGCGGCCGTCGAAACGGTACGGCGACGGCAACTTGTTAACTATTTCGAAGCGCCCCGGGCGCCGCACTAGCCGTCTGTCAGCGGTAGATCCGCGGGCCTGCGTACCTTTGCCCGGCGACCAGGGGTACTTGCTTTCCAAGTACAGGTATGGCTAAGGCGCAAAGTCGAGTACTCACTACTGGTGCCCGCGGGCGTGACAGCTGGTTAATTTGGGGTACCAGGAATCGCTCGTAAATACAGAGGTCTCACTCATGTTGACAGCTGATAATGTGGCCAGTTCACACGCCACCAGGTCCGCCGGAATGTCACGGGGCGCCGCATGGCCTTTGATCGGTCGCAAGCAGGCGGTCAGCGATATTACCCGAGCCCTGGCAGAGTCAGCAGGGGGAGTACTGGTGACCGGAACCTCGGGCACCGGAAAGACGTTCCTTACCACCCACGCACTCAAGCAGTTCCGTGACGATTCCCTGGTTGTGACGCTTCGGTGCAGTGCCGCGCTGTCCCGTTCGCCGTACGGCGCCCTCAACATGCTGCTGAGCGACCTGGAGCCGGGGTACTTGAACCACCCCGTGCTCGTGTTGTCCGGTCTCATGCGGCTCCTGCGGGAACGGGCCAAGGGAAAGACCGTCTACCTTTTTGTCGACAACGCTGGCGAAGCTGACGAACTGACGGCCGTGACAATCGCCCAGCTCGCCCGGAACCGCGCAGTGCGCCTGGTTCTGACTTGCTCTGACCCGCTGCGGCTGTCGGCAGAGATTTCCGGACTGTGCGACGGCGGATTCCTGACCCGGGTGAACCTCGAACCATTGTCCTTCCGGGAAGCCGTCAGCTGGCTTGAGGAAGGCCTCAGCGCAAAGGTCTCACACTCTGCCGTCCAATCGCTCTGGGCGGCAAGCGATGGCAACCCGCACTATCTCAAGATGCTCGCCATGGAGCTGGCTGACTCCGGTTCGCTGGTGGTCCGGGACGGGGTGTGGGTCCTGACGGCCGATCACAGGGTCCATGGACGGGCCATCACCGACCTGATCGCCACGCGGCTGGGCCGCATGGGCGAGGCTGACCGGCGGATCCTGGAGATCCTCTCGCTCGCGGAGACCCTGCCGTTGGACACCTTGCTGACGCTCGTGGCTGCCGACGACGTGGACGCCCTCGAAGAGCGCGGGGTCCTTGCGGTCGAGGACTCCCTGCCCCGCCGCGTGAGGATCCAAAGCCAGCTGGTGGCAGATGTGGTCCGCGAGAACGTTCCGCCTGGCCGGAGCAACGAGCTCCGTGAAATGGTCCTCCTGGCAGCCGCCCCTTCCCTCCGAACACCCGCCACGGAACTGCCGTTCGCGGTCTGGGCCCTCGACTGCGGCGCCCCGTTGTCGGCCGAAGAATCCCTTTCGGCCGCCCGGCTCGCCAACAGGCGGCTGGATGCTGCCCTCGGACTGCGGTTCGTCCGCTCCATCCCGGGACACGATGCGCTGGCCGCAGCAGTTACCGAAGAAGTGGCGGCGCTGATGACCCTCGGTGAAGTGGAGGAGGCCCTGGCTGTGGTTCGGCGGCACCGCAAGTCGTCGCAGGGAGACCCGGCGCTCGCTGAATCGATCGGCATCCTGCTGGCGGAGAGCTCGGTGTTCCTCGCCACCCCGGACGCCTGGCACGAGGCGCCGGCGTCGTTGGCCAAGGCCCGGAAAATACTATATGACGATGCGTCCGGTCCGGCAGAGAAAATGTCGGCACCGGACCTCAGGCGCATCAGGGAACAGCTCACGCTGGCCGAAGCGGAAGCCGCCGGCTATGACGGAAGCTACCGGGACATGGCGGCGGACCTCACCGATTCCTTGAACAATGTCGAGTTCCACAGCCCGGAATTCAGGCTTCAGGCGGGCAGCTGGCTGTGTGAAGCGTGGGCCGTGACGGGACGCCAGTCGGATGCCGCCGAGCTCGCCGAACAGCTGAAGTTGCAGTGCCTGCGGCCCGAGATCCCGGTGGCCATCGCGCAGTCGGTGATCTCACGGCTCCGCTTTGCGTACCTGGTGGCCGGCAGGTGGGATGAGGCGACCGAGACCCTGCCAACGGAGGACTGGCTCCCGTCATCCGTTATCTACCGGCGGTTCAGTGCCACTGAAATACCGGAAGCGATCTGTGCTTGCATGCAGGGCCGCGGACGCGATGGACTCGATCTCCTCGTTCCCGGCATCAGCCAGCTGCGAATCCAGGACAGCGAAGGCATCCTGCCCCTGGCTTGTGCCGCGGCGGCCTATGCTTCCGCGCTGCAGGGCGAACGGGAAGTGGCACTCGCTTATCTCGCAGAGACGGAATCCGCGTCCAGGCGGAAAACCTGGAAGGTGTCCCGGGCAGAAGGTTACTTCACGGCCCTTGCGCGGGCGGAACTGGACGGCTCGCGGACGGGAATTGAGCAGTTGCTCCGCATGGCGGAGGATGACCGTGGTTCCGGCAACGTCGGGCATGAGCTGCTGTGCCTGAGTTCGGCCGTCAGGCTGGGGGAATCCGATGCGGCGCCGAGGCTGCTGAATAGTGCGCGCGAAAGTCAAGGACCCTTCGCGGAACTGTGTGCACATTACGCCCGGGGCGTCATGACCCGCGAAGCCGACGACCTCATGGCTGCCGCAAACCTCGCAGCCAGGATTCACAATGACAGGTTCGCCCTGGACATCGCGGAGTCAATCCTGAACCTCGACCAGGCGCACCTCGAAAGGAGCCTGGTCCGGCAGGCGAAACACCTGGCGGAAACGTGTCGCCGGCGGTTGCGGACGCCACAGGACGGCACCCATGACCGGCTAACGCTGACGGCCCGCGAACTCCAGATAGCACAGCTGGCCGCCGCCGGGGCGAGTAATAAGAGCATCGCGGCCCAACTGCACGTGTCAGTGCGGACAGTGGAGGGCCACCTCTACCAGATTTACGGCAAGCTAAAAATCGAAGAGCGCTTGGAGCTTCCGGTAGCCCTTGGCAGTACAGGAGATGACCAGCCATGACTGAAACCACCATCACGGCAGAGCGGCTGATCGGGAGATTCGGCATGGTTGCGTCCGTTGTCGACTGCCTCCTCGACGCCAACGGCCCCGGCGCACTCATCCTTGGAGACGCCGGCATCGGCAAGACGGCCCTGATCAATGAAGTTGTTTTTGAGCTTGGCAGCCGGATCCGGCCCTTTTACGTCTACGCGGGTCCTTCGCTTTCCGAGGTACCGTACGCCGCCCTTGCACCGTTGCTGACCGCGTTGACTCCCGGACAGACGGACCAGCCGCGCGCAGTGCTCAAGGCGTTGGTAACGGAACTCAATCCGGAGGGCCTGCGGGACCAGTCACAAGCTGTGCTGGTGGTGGAGGACGCCCAGCATCTGGACGACAGCAGTGCAGCAGTCATTGCACAACTGGCCGCTGCGGAGGCCGCCAGGGTGGTTTTGCTCTGCCGCCCGCATCCTTCGGCGCCTCCGGAAGTGCTATCGATGTGGTCGGAAGGGCTGGTGGACCGTTTCGAACTGCAGCCGCTGACCAAGGAAGAAGTGGACGAATTGTGCACGCGCGTGCTTGGCTCGCCCCTCGTCCCCAGCGCCAGCGCCGTATTGTTCAGGTCATCCGGCGGAAACCCGATGTTCCTGCTGGAACTGATAGCCCATGCCAAGTCCCGCGGCCACCTGCTTCAGCGAAATGACACCTGGGTGCTCCTCGGCGAGCCCGGAGCGGCCACTGTACGGCTGATGGACCTGGTCCGGAACCAGATCATGCAGCTGAACCCCGAACAGCGCCAGGCCCTGGAATCGGTGGCGCTGGCAGAGGCGATTCCGCTCAGCGTCCTGCAGCGGGCCAGCGACAGCCACGCCGTCGATGAACTCAAGGAGCTCCAGTTCATCGCGATCTCTGCCGACGCCGCGCGGCACGTCCGCCTCGCGCAGCCGCTGATCGGCGAAGTGATCAGGCAGCTGGTACCGACCGCCCGCAGCGTGACCATCCGACGGCGGATTGTCGACCTTCTGGACTCCCGCCCCGAGACCCTGGACGGCAGGCTCCGGCACGTCACCTGGGCGCTGGAGTCCGGGGCAACCGTTCCTGACGCAGACATCCTCGAGGCCGCCCAGCTGGCGAACCGACTCTTCATTCCCGACTACGTGGAACGGGTCGTGGGTGCGATCCGCGAGCCGTCCCTCAAACTCGCGGCACAAGTGGAACTGGCCCGCGCCAAACTCTATGGGCGCGATCCCGTCGGAGCGGGCCTGTGCCTCGAGGGTGTGGTGGAACAAGCCACCGACCTGCGCACCGTCCGGCAGGCATCCATGCTGGCGGCCCAGCTTGCCGCCGGCAAGCGCAACGGGCCGGAGGCCGTGTTGCGGGCAGCCGATGCGTGGGCAGAGGCCGTCTCCAGGCTGGAAGACGCCACTCCCGGGTTCGACACGAAGGAGCTGGCCACCGCCCGGCTGGGCAGCAGGCTCCTTGCCCTGGAGGGCTACCAGGCGGCAGGACGCCATGTGGAAGCGGAGCCGGAACTCCAGGAGATCTGGGAATCCACGGACGACGACGAGTCCCGGCTTCTGGCCGGAACGCTGCTGGCGGAGTCGCTGGCACTTACGGGACGCGCCGTATCTGCATTGCAGATTGTGATGGACGTCGAGGACATCCTCGCCGCCAGCGGTGACCGGCGCCTTGAATACGCCGAGTTCGTGATGAGACGCTACTTGCTGGCGCTGCTCCATGCCGGTGAACTCGACGTCCTCGACGACTACCTGCAGAACCATATCGCGCAGGCCTCGAACTCCCTGATCTACTTTGGCGGGATGCTGCACCTCGCGGCGGGCACTGCAGACCTGCGGCGGGGCACGATCGGGGCGGCCCTGCCGAAGCTGAGCCAGGCCGCCGAGGTGCTGCGCCTCTCCGACGCCGGCGGCGACTTGCCCGATGCGCTCGCGGCCACCGCGTACGCCGCGTCCATCCTCAACCGGACGGACACGGCCACTGCAAACGCGAACGCCTACGACGCGCTGCTGTCGGATCACCGCCATGCCTCACTGCTGGGACAGGCCTACACAGTTGCGGCGCGGGCCGAACGGGTCGGCGTCCAGGCAGCTGTATCAAAGCTCTTGGCCCTTGCCGACGCCGCGGCAACCTCCGGATTCCTCAGTTACGAAGTGGAGATCCTATCCCTGGTGCTCCGGCTCGGGGACCTGTCCATTGTGCCGCGCCTGGCTGCGGCGGCGGAGGGCTGTGAAGGGCGAAGCGCGGAGTTCCTGGCCGCGTACTGCCGTGCCCTGGCTGCCAAGGACGTCACTCGCCTCGTGGAAATGAGTGATGCGGCAGCACGGGACGGACTGGACCTGGCGGCCGCGGAATGCGCCGCCCACGCCCTGCGGATCCTCGAAACCCGGGGAGACAAACCCCGGCAGTTCGAGGCCCAGAAACTCGTCAAACAGCGGAATGCTGCACTCAACAAGGCCGGTGCTTCGGCGGCCGAGATCCCGCCTGACCTGCACAAGCTGACACGGCGCGAGCAGGAAATCGCGGCTCTGGTCCAGGCGGGGGCGAGCAACCGGGAGATCGCGCTCCAGTTGGGGCTTTCACTGCGGACGGTGGAAGGCCATCTCTACCGGATGTTCGCGAAACTCGGTATCAGCCACCGTGAGGATCTGGCTTCGGTGGCCTACGGTGCCCGCCACTCCGGCCTGCCCGGCCCTGCCTAGGGCCATGACGGGCCCGGCTCGCTGATTCAGGCTCTGCCCCGTCCTGCCCCCTCCGGCCACGGATCGGACTAAATAGCGCCCGCCAACGGTAGTCAAACCTCCGGCTACCCGCTGGATAATTGCCTGCGCCCCGAAACCGGAGCCGCCGCTGCGTTCGCACGGCACTCAAACGAGTATCCATGCGAGTGGTGGGGGCGGACCGCGCGGGTACCACCCCGTTCCCCTCAGTGATGCACCCGCAAAGACGGGTAGAGCCCACTCGCGCCCCGGCAGGTGGTTGGTTAATACGCTGTAGGTTGTTGGGCCGCAGGCATTTATTGGGGAAAGAAGTGAATTTCTAAGTGTATCAATCAGCTGACAACCGGCTTTCGGAATTTCAGGTGGCAATCGCCCTCGAACGCTCCTCCAGGGCGACCAGCATACCGCCGATTGCGGGCACCCCATTCGAGCCGGCGACGAAGCAGGCAGCGTCTTCTGAGACCGGGACCTGCCACCCGTCGTCGCCGGCCTTCACACAAACGGGACAAATCGAATACCGGGAG
Organism: Arthrobacter sp. Leaf337; assembly: GCF_001423745.1. Taxonomy (GTDB): domain Bacteria; phylum Actinomycetota; class Actinomycetes; order Actinomycetales; family Micrococcaceae; genus Arthrobacter. Next base: position 79,986 of record NZ_LMPC01000026.1, on the reverse strand, counting down.
GTCGGTTTAGCATGACACCGAACACCAAACTAAAGGCTCACAAGGCCCCGCTGACCCGGGCCGAACTTCCACCGCTGCTTGACGATTCCCGGGAATGGCCGGAGAACGGGGCAGGGGCGCCCGAACTGGCGCCCGAGGCCATGGAACCAGAGGCTGTGGCGGACGACGCCGCCCAGGATCTCACGTTCACGTTCGATGTCGCGATAGTCGGACTCGGGTACGTTGGCCTGCCGACCGCGCTGGCCATCAACGCCTCAGGACGGCGCGTCCTGGGACTTGACGTGTCCGAGAACAGGCTGGCTGTCATCCGGTCCCGCCAGGCGGACCTGCTGGACTCCGACAAGGCCCGGCTGGGCAACGCGCTGGAGGATCCGACGTTCATGATCAGCACGGATCTGTCCCTGCTGGCACGGGCGGCGGCAGTGGTGGTCTGTGTCCCCACGCCGGTGGATCCGTACCTGGTGCCGGACCTCGGCATTCTGCGGGCGGCGTGCGCCTCCGTGGTGGAATTCGCGGTACCGGGCCAGCTCCTGATGTTGACGTCCACCACCTACGTGGGCTCCACCCGGGATCTCCTGGCAGTGCCGCTGGCCGCCAAGGGCCTGATCCCCGGCACGGACGTCTTCGTGGCCTTCTCGCCGGAGCGGATCAACCCGGGAGTGGACGCCTTCTCGCATGAGGACGTCCCCCGGGTGGTAGGCGGAGTGACTCCCGCTTGCGGTGAGGTCGCGTCGGCACTGCTCCAGGCCAGCACCAAGCTGGTGCACGTCGTGCCGTCCGCTGATGTGGCCGAGATGACCAAACTTGTCGAAAACACCTTCCGTGCGGTGAATATCGCGCTGGCCAATGAGTTCGCGGATATTTGCCACGAGCTGGGCATGGAGGTCATGGACGTGATTGACGCGGCCTCGACGAAGCCTTATGGCTTTATGCCGTTCACCCCCGGCCCGGGTGTCGGCGGCCACTGCATTCCGTGCGATCCGCACTACTTGTTGTGGCAGCTCAGGAAGGCACGGGTCACGGCGCCGGTCATCGAGCACGCCATGGCGGGCATCGCCGGCAGGCCCCACCAGGTAGTTGAAAAGGCCCGCCGCATCCTGTCGGACCGGAACCACGGAATCAGCGGAGCCCGTGTGCTGGTTCTTGGCGTGGCCTACAAGCCGGACGTCGAGGACCTCCGCGAATCGCCGGCCTTGGAAATCATCGCCGCAATGGTCGCCCACGGCGCTGTCGTTGCCTACCACGATCCGTGGTGCCCCACGGCTCCCGACGGCCAGGGAAGTGCCTTGGAATCGCTGGACGATCCCTCGGGCTGGGACGCAGACCTGGTCATCCTTCACACGAGGCACTCGGCAATGGACATCGAGTGGCTGCGCGACGCGCCGGCCGTCCTCGACACCACCTACCGGCTTCCGGCCGGGACCAACGTCACGAGATTGTGAATTCAGGTTGTGATTCCAGCGGCCCCGCTGGGCTTCAAAAGAAAGTAGGAGAAGTGAAAACAGCAATCACCGGCGGAGCCGGCTTCATCGGGAGCCATCTCGTGGAGCACCTCCTCGCGGCCGGAGACACAGTCACCGTTCTGGATGACCTCTCGACCGGGCGCCTGGAGAACCTCCGGACAGTGATTGGCCACCGGAACTTCCACTTCGTGGAGGGCACCATCCTGGACCGCGCGGCGGTGGACAAAGTGGTGGCAGGTGCTGACCGGGTGTTCCACTTGGCGGCAGCAGTCGGCGTCAACCTCATCGTCGAGCACCCGCTGGAGAGCCTGCGCACTAACATCCACGGCACGGAAGTGGTCCTGGATGCTGTCCTGGAGTCCGGTGCCACGCTGCTCCTGGCGTCCACCAGTGAGATCTACGGAAAGAACACCTCAGACAGCCTGTCAGAGGAGTCGGACCGGATCCTCGGCTCCGCGCTCAAGTCCCGGTGGACCTACGCAGCGGCAAAGGGGATCGACGAGGCATTCGCGCACGCTTACTGGCGGCAGTTCGGCCTTCCGGTTGCCATCGTCCGGCTGTTCAACACCGTTGGTCCGAGGCAGACCGGCCGGTACGGAATGGTGGTGCCGCGCCTCGTCAAACAGGCGTTGGCCGGCGAGCCGTTGACGGTCTATGGCGACGGACACCAGACGCGGTGCTTCTCCTACGTCGGCGACATCGTCCCGGCTATCACCAAAATCTCGGAGGAAGAGTCCGCCCACGGCAATGCGTACAACCTCGGCGGCAGCTATGAGATCTCGATTTTGACCCTCGCACAGCGAATCGTCGAGCTGCTGGGCAGTGAAAGCCCCATCACCCTGGTGCCCTACGAACAGGCCTACGCGGAGGGTTATGAGGACATGCGCCGCCGAGTACCAAACAACAGCAAAGCGAAAGATCTGGTGGGCTTCGACCCCAAGACCACACTGGACCAGATCATCCAGAACGTGGCGGCCGATCACCGCCCGGTGAAAGCACCCGATCCGCTCGGGTGGAAAGTCACGATGGCGGCCAACTAGCCGTCCGTGAGGTGCCGCGCCGGACGGGGGGCGGCAACCGTCAAAAGTTATGTGCACCTTCGACGAGAGAGTTGAGTTCCATGACGCTTCTGCATCGCTCTACTGCGGTCTCAGAGCCCCGGCACAGGGCTGAAAGGCCCCCCGGCCGGCGAAAGGCCCGCTGGCTGGCCGCTTCCACAACGGTGGCGCTCGCCGCCTCCCTGCTGGGGCTGACTGCCCCCGCTGCCAATGCTGTTGGTGAAACTGTCGTCACGCTGACGTTCGACGACGCGGACGTTGACCAGATGGTCGCCGCCGACAAGCTGGTCTCGGCCGGCATGCGCGGAACGTTCTTCCTTCCCTCCGGCTACATGAACCAAACGAACTATATGACCACTGCCCAGGCCCTGGCCCTGCAGGCCGCCGGGCACGAGATCGGCGGCCACAGTGTGACCCACGCCGATTTGGCGGCTGTTGGACCTGAGGAGCTGTCGCGTCAGGTCTGCAATGACCGGGCCACGTTGATGGGCTACGGCCTGAACATCCAAAGCTTCGCTTATCCGTTTGCCTCGACAAGTCCGGCCGCAGAAGCAGCCGTTGCAGCGTGCGGCTACAACAGCGCCCGGGGCTTGGGCGACATCCGGAGCAAGGTTGCGGGTTCGGAGACCTTCCCGTTCGCTGAATCCCTGACACCTGCGAACCTCTTCTTCACCGGCGCCCCGGACCAGCTGGACAATACCTGGACCTTGGCGGATATCCAGAGTCTGGTCACCCAGGCGCAGGCCAACGGTGGAGGCTGGGTCCAGCTGACCTTCCACCACGTGGGCGACGGCGTCCTGATCGGCTCACCGGTGGTGGATCCGCTGACCGTCAGCACGGACACGTTCAACCAGTTCATCGACTGGCTGGCAACCCAGAGGGATACCAACACCACAAACCCGGTGCAGGTCAAAACTGTCCGGGAAGTCATCGGCGGTACCCTCAAGGCCGCGCCCGCCGTGGTTCCGCCCCCAACGCCGCGGACTGCCGGCAACCTGGTCAAGAACCCCAGCCTCGAGACGCCGGGCCTTGCCGGTTCCCTGGTTCCGCGGTGCTGGCAGGCCGGCGGTTACGGCAACAACACCAGGGTCTTCAGCAACGTGACCCCAGGGCACGCCGGAACAGCCACAGCCGCCCAGCAGATGGTGATATCGGCCTACACCGACGGCGACGGCAAGCTGTTGCCCACCTTGGACACGGGAGAGTGTGCGCCGAGTGCCATCCCGGGGCACACCTACGTTGCGAAAGCCTGGTACAAGTCCACCGGCGGGAATACCCAGTTCAATCTGCACTACCGCACGGCGTCCGGCACGTGGACGTACTGGACGGACAGCTCTCTTTACCTCCCTACGAATAATGTTTGGGCCCAGCTGACCTTTACGACACCGGCCGTTCCTGCCGGTGCAACGGCCATAAGCTTCGGCTTGAACATGATCGGCATTGGGACCCTGGTCACGGACGACTATGAGCTGTACGACACGGTAGGCATCAAGACGTTCAGCGATGTTGCCGCCACCAACCAGTTCTACAACGAGATCAGCTGGCTCTCCAACAACCTGATCACCCAGGGTTACGCGGATGGCACCTTCAGGCCGGGAGCATCGATCAACCGGGACGCGATGGCAGCGTTCCTGTACCGGTTGGCGGGCAGCCCCGCAGTACCGGCCAACGCTCCGACGTTCACTGACGTGGCCCCCAGCAACCAGTTCTACAACGAAATCCGTTGGCTGGCGGCCCAGGGCATCACCACGGGGTACACGGACGGAACCTACCGGCCACTGGACCCCGTAAACCGTGACGCAATGGCGGCGTTCCTCTACCGCTACAACGGGAAGCCCGCCGTACCAACTACCGCCCCGACGTTCCCTGACGTCACCACCGGCAACCAGTTCTACAACGAGATCCGTTGGCTGGCAGCGACGGCGATCACCACGGGTTACCCGGATGGTACATTCCGGCCGGTCCAGCCGATCGCCAGGGACGCCATGGCAGCGTTTGTCTACCGCTACAACCTGAACTTCCCGAAGGGAATGTAGCCAGGTCCCTAACCGGTTAGATACTACGGGCGGCCGCGCGGCCGGGGATTCCCCCGGCAGTGCGACCGCCCTCGCCGCTGTACTTGTACCGCAGGACTCTATTACCGCAGGTTGACGTTCATTGATTCGGGGGACCAGGTGAAGGATCCAGGCTCCAAGCGCCGCCGCTTCCGCGGTTTTGCTGCGGCCGTGCTGCTGCTGGCAATGGTGGCCACAGCCTGCACTCCTCCGGAGTCGGAGCAACGGTCGCAGGGGAAGTACCCCTGGCACACGAACATTGTTGCCACCACCTTCTGGGTGGGCGAAGTCTTTGACCCCGACGCCGCGGACGGCAGCCAGGTCTTCTCCACCTATGACTCGAAGTGGATGGACAGTTATGGCGGTTGTGACGGCCGGCTCACATCTGACGGTTGTGAGACCGAACCACGGTCAGGTTCCAACGGTTATGCGCCCGCCAACATGAAGCCAAAGGAGAACCCCTTCTACCTCGACCTGCCGTATGACGATATCAACAATGCCGCCGCCTTCCGGGAACGGGCAACAGTCATCCCCTGGGCAAACGACGAAGGATACAAAGGCCAGGCCACCAACCGCTCCTTCAGTTACATGAAAAACCGCTGGGTCAAGATCCGCAAGGACGGCAGGGAGTGCTACGGCCAAATACAGGATGCAGGCCCGGGGGAATACCAGGACAAGGAGTACGTCTTTGGTGCAAACGATGCGCGGCCGGCCAACAAGAAGTTCAATGGCGCCGGAATGGACGTTTCGCCGGCCCTCAACGGCTGCCTCGGCTTCAGCACCCTCAACGGGGAAGCGGACAAGGTGGATTGGCAATTCGTGGATCAGAAGGAAGTTCCGCCGGGCCCCTGGCTGGACGTAGTCACCACCAGCCAGGTGAAGTAGGGCCCGCGCTCAATCCATCCGGCCTCAATCCATCCGGCCGGGGAGTCCTGATCCCAGGAGATCGGAGAATCTGCTGCCTCCCTGGTCCACGCCGCTGCAGGTAAAGCTGGCGTCTTCCCTTTGCTCACTGGAGGGGCAGGTCGCGTCGCGGTTCAGCGACCACATCGACAGGCGCTGGATCTCCAACTCCACGGCGTAGTCTTTCAGGTCACGGGCAGCGTCCAGCCCGAAGATCTCGCCCGGCAGGTCGTTGCGTCCGATCATGGGGGTCAGCCCGATCTTCTTCCAAAGCTGTTCGCGGCTGAGGTTGATCCCGGCTCGCTGGTACACGATGCTCAGCTGGTCATGCGTGGCATCCGCAGCAGCCTTGGCGGCTTCGAGCATGCCTTGGGAGATGCTCCGGCTGGCGCCGTAGTTCATGGTCATGATGTTGACGCCGGCCAGTTGCACGCCAGCCTGGAGCATCTGTTCGACGGCGGCTATGCCGGCGTCGGTGAGTCCTCGCGGAGAAGCAGGAAGAGTCAGCCAGACCGGGAGCTCTTTCCCTGACGAATTGCGGTCTCCCTGCAATGCCGCCACTGCCCTGGCCCTGCGTTCGCCGCCGGCCTGGTCCAGCAGGTCGGCGCCTTCCAGGTCGAAGTCGATGAAGGCAGGTTCGTAGCGCTCAACGACGTCTTGGTAGGCGGTGCGGAGCTTCCCTTCGTCCCGGCATGTTGTGGCCAGTTCACTGTTCCGCGCCCCGCCAAAGGACACGGCCGCCGATCCGCCGCGGGAGCGAAGATCGGAGATCCGCTTCTCCAGGCCCAGGGCGGTGTTTGCCTCCTCGAGGCCGTAGGTGGGGCCCCAGCTGGCCACACAGAAGTCCTGCGGGGAAGCGACAAGAAACGCCAGCACAACGTCCCTGGTGCCCGGCGTAGCACCCGCCTCGAAGGCGTAGGGCGGGGAGACAGTGACATCGACGTACCCGGCGAACCAGGTGGGTTGCGCGGCTCCCGTGGGCAGGCCGGAACGCCAGGCCCAAAAAAAGATCACGCTGGCGAGGATGGTGGCCACGGCAAGACCGGTTATGAGGGGCGACGAGGGCTGACGCAGCTGAAACGGGCGGCGGGCACGGGATCCACCGGCCACCGGCTGCGCAACCGGCCGCGGCGACGGCTCCTTTTCGGCCCTGGCGGCTGGACCCGAGCCTCGGCTGATGGCTGACATCCGGTTCCCACGCCCCCCTCTGGTTTACTTAGACACCATTTCACCACGGCACCCCTCTCGGTGGCTCCTATGCGCCTGCCACTTCGGGTGTCTTCAGGTACGCAACGAGTACCGCACCGGGTAGCGGGCGAGTGGCGCCGGGCCCACCCGGCACGCGATAAAGGCAAAGACGGGTAGGCACCACTCGTGCCGCAGGCCACCCGGCTTAATAGGCTTTGGATGTCGGATAGATACAGAGTTCCGGGGGAGAATCGGGTCTCAAAATGGGAATGGACGCACCTTTGCGGGCGAATGCACGCAACCATACCCCTGAACGGCAGTCCGTGACGGCCATGGCGGCAGGAATGCCCGGGCCAGCGGAACCCGCCGGTGAAACCTCTCCCAATTCTGCCGACGCAGCTGCCGCGAGGCAGCCAGCCCTGGCGCGCAGGCCCGGGGCCCATGAACGGGGGTCGGTGGCGAACAAGCCTTTGAGACCAAGGCTTCCCCCCAGTCGTCACCGACCCCTTCAAGGTGTCACTTCATGAAACACTGCGGCCTGGGGGATCCTCTTGCGGCCGGGCGATACGGATGTAAAAGGGGATATCTGTCATGAGCGAAAGGTATGAACTGCCGGGGGAGCAGGGCGGTCCGCCCGGTTCCGGATTGGCCAGGCAACGGAAACGGACAACGCTCTGGGCAGTTTCGTGGCTTGCCGGGCTGGCACTCCTGACAGGGTCCGCCGCCCTGGCGCCAAAGGACAGTATGGTACCGGCCAAGGACGCACAGGGGCCCCTGAAGAATTTTGCGGCACCAGTGGACACCAGCCTGGCGCTGACCACGGTCACGCTGACGTTCGACGGCGGCAGGGCCAGCCAGTTGGCTGCCGCCCGGACCCTTCGAAGCCAGGGACTGCGGGGGACGTTCTTCGTTAACTCCGGGTTCATGGGGGCAAAGGACTACATGACAGTGGAGGACCTGCACACGCTGGCCGCCGATGGCAACGAGATTGGCGGCCACACGGCAACCCTCGCCGACTTGACGGCACTTGAACCTGATGAAGCCACCCGACAGGTCTGCAACGACAGGTCCAACCTGACTGACTGGGGTTTCAAGGTCACCTCCTTTTCCTACCCGTTCGCCGCGAAGTCGCCGGAGGCGAAGGCGATGGTGGCCGGCTGCGGGTATAACAGTGCACGCAGCCAGGGCGATCTCCGCAGCCGGCTGGGTTGCGGCGACTGCGCCGTGTCTGAAACGGTGCGGCCCGCCGACCCGTTCAGCACGAGGTCGACGCCGGAGGTCGGTTCCGCGTGGACCATTGCGGATCTGCAGCAGTCAGTGATGGAAGCTGAGACCACGGGCGGGTGGCTGCAGCTGGCCTTCTATGACATCGACGACAGCGGCAGCCCGCGGTCCATCAGCCCGGCACTCTTCAATGACTTCGTCTCATGGCTGGTAACCCGGACTGACGAGGGCACCACTGCCATCCGCACCGTGCACGACGTCATTGGGGGAGGGGCCAAACCCGCAGTTCCGGGACCTTCTGCTCCGCCCGCGCCGCCAGGCACCAACGCGCTGCGCAACCCGGGGCTGGAAACAGCCGGAAAATACGGACTTCCGGAGTGCTGGCAGGTTTCCTCCTACGGCGAGAATTCACACGCGCTAAGCGTGTTGGCTCCCGGCCGTACCGGCAGTATCGCGCGGCGGCTGGACGTTACCGGATACACATCCGGGGACGCGAAGCTGCTTCCTGTCATGGACCTGGGGGCGTGCGCGCCAAGCGTCGTCCCCGGCCACAGCTACACGCTGCGGGCCTGGTACAGCTCCACGGCATCCACGCAGTTCGAGTTGTACTACCGCAACAAGGTTGGCACCTGGACCTATTGGACAGCCAGCCCATGGTTTCCCGCCAGCGCTGCCTACCGGCAGGCTGAGTGGACTGCACCGCCGGTGCCGGCAGACGCCGTCGGGATCAGTTTTGGCTTGAATCTGTTCAGCGACGGGGAGCTGGCTACAGATGACTACGAGATGTACGACACGGGGGCGCCGGCCGCCCCCTAGGCCCCGCCCGTTGCCAGTGCTGAGGCTCCACGGGCTCGAAAACAAGAATCGAGTCGATTCCCATGAGGTTCAATACTCCGGGGCGATTGCCAAGGAAGGTTGACGTGGGCCCTGCACGCCGCATGATTGGAAAACTGGCACAGACCGTGGTGACGGTCCTGGGCATCGTGGCCCTTGCAGTGTCCGGTGTGGCTGCGCTGGCCTTTCCCGCCCAGGCCGCCGGCCCCACCGTGGTGTCGTTGACGTTCGACGACGGCAATGCCGACCAGATGACCGCCGCCCAGATCATGAACAATTATGGGCTGGACGGGACGTTCTACATCACCTCGGGAGTCATCAGCACCCCCAACTACCTGACCGTCGCCAACCTCCAGAGCCTGGCTGCCAACGGCCACGAGATCGCCGGGCACACAGTAACCCACCCGGACCTCGTCACACTCCCCGCGGACGAGGCGACCCGGCAGGTCTGCAACGACAGGGTGAACCTGACCAACTGGGGTTTCGCCGTCACAAGTTTTGCCTATCCGTTCGCATCCTCCAACGCAACGACGGAAGGCACCGTAAAGAATTGCGGATACAACAGCGCGCGCGGCCTGGGTGATATCCAGACCAGGTTCAGCTGTGCCGGATGTGCCCTGGCCGAGACCATCCCGCCAGCCAATGCCTACAACACCGCCGCGCCGGACCAGGTAGACAACAATTGGTCACTTGCCGATCTCCAGCGGTCCGTCACACAGGCAGAATCGGTGGGCGGCTGGATCCAGCTGACGTTCCATCACATCGCCGCCTCCAGCGCGGATCCCCTGAACGTCACCCCGACCGTCTTTCAACAGTTTGCGGCCTGGCTGAAAGCCCGGCCGGCCACCACTACGGTGAAAACGGTGGATCAGGTCATCGGCGGAACGGTCAAGCCAGCCGTGTCCGGCCCCGCCGTTCCGCCGCAGCCCACGAGCGGCAACCTGGTCAAGAACCCAAGCCTCGAAACCCTGGTCGGCGGTGTGCCCCAATGCTGGCAGGAGGGCGGCTACGGCACGAATTCGAGAACGTTCACCACGGTGAGCCCCGGACGGACCGGATCCGTGGCCGAGCGGCTGGTAGTGACCGGCTACGTCAACGGCGATGCAAAGTTCCTGCCGTCCCTGGACCTCGGCGGATGCTCTCCGACGGCTACGCCCGGGCACACTTACCAGCTGGGCGCGTGGTATAAGTCCACGGCCAACACTCAGTTTGCGCTCTATTACCGGACAGGCGTCGGCTCCTGGGTGTACTGGACCTCGAGCCCGTGGTTCGGGCCCGCCACTACGTTCCAAAAGGCCAGCTGGACAACGCCCGCCCTGCCCTCGGGAGCCAGTGGCATTAGTTTCGGGCTCAACCTGTTCAGCAATGGCACGTTGACCACCGACGACTACGAAATGACCGACACTGCGTCCTCGCCGCCACCTCCGCCACCACCGCCAGCCGGTACAAACCTGGTACAGAATGCCAGCCTTGAAACGGCAGGCGCCGGTTCCACGCCGCAGTGCTGGCAAACCGCGGGATTCGGCTCCAACACCGCCTCCTTCAGCACCGTCTCAACCGCCAGGACAGGCACCAAGGCAGAGCGCCTCGTGGTGAGCAACTATTCCAGCGGTGATGCCAAGCTCCTGCCAACGCTCGACGCCGGATCGTGCGCACCGGCGGCCGCCGCCGGCCGGACCTACTCGCTTCGCGCCTGGTACACCTCGACGACGGTGACGCAGTTCGCCGTGTATTACCGGAACTCTGCAGGCACCTGGGTTTACTGGACGTCCAGTCCCTGGTTCGCAGCGGCAGGTTCCTACACGCAGGCCACCTTCACCACTCCCGCGTTGCCCGCCGGCGCAACCGCGATCAGCTTCGGGCTGAACCTCTTCAGGAATGGCACGCTCGTCACGGATGACTATGCCATGTACGACACGATTGGAGCACCGTCGCTGTGATAGCCGTATATATCGTCCTCGTTCTTGGAATCAGCACGATCTTCTGGTCGTTCGTTGGCTTGCTGCGCCTGGCCAATGAGCAGTACATCCGGCGGGTGGCGCTGGGCCCTCCGCTGAGCGGACGCCTGCTCCGGCTCCTGCAGCGCTGGCCGCTGGCCAACCGGCTTGGCTCCCGTGTCCACGGCGTCCACACGTTGCCTGCACCGCGGGCACACCGCGGGCAGATCCAGCGGGAGCATGGCCGGCACCGTGCCAGGGACCCGAGGATCCTGCCGGCAAATGTTGCGGTTCTCATTGCTGCGCATAACGAGGCGCTGGTCATTCGGGAGACCATCCGGGCAGCTGCGGCCCTGGTGCCGCTCCGGAACATCCACGTGATCTCGGACATGTCCACGGACGATACTTCAGCGATTGCCCGCGCCGCCGGGGTCAAGGTGCTGGATCTGGAACCGAACAGGGGGAAGGCCGGGGCGCTTGCCGCCGGAATTGCCTATTTCGAGCTGTGCCGGAACTTCAAAGTGGTGATGATGCTGGACGCGGACACCCGGCCAACCCCCGACTACCTGGACACCGGCCTGCCGCTTTTCGGTGATCCCCTTGTGGTTGCCGTGGCCGGCCGTGCCAAGTCCATCATGACGCCGCCGGCGCCCACGGTGCTTGGCCGCTTCCTGGTTGCCTACCGTGAGCGGCTGTACATTGTGGTGCAGCTCCTGCTGAAATACGGGCAGGCAGCCAGGGGTGCCAACGTCGTCTCGATCGTGCCGGGCTTTGCCAGCATGTACCGGACCAGCGCCCTCGCAAAAATCAAAGTACTGGCACCGGGCCTGGTCATCGAGGACTTCAACATGACCTTTGAGATCCATGCCAAGAAACTGGGACGGATCGCGTTCCACCCTTCGGCCGCCGTCGCCTACACCCAGGATCCGGACAACCTGCAGGACTACACCAGGCAGGTACGGCGCTGGATCCTCGGATTCTGGCAGACTGTCCGGCGGCACCGGCTGCAGGCCGGAAAATTCTGGTTCGTGCTGGTGTTCTACATCATCGAACTGGTCATCAGCTGCATCTTCTTCGTCTTATTGATTCCGGTCTTCCTGCTCTCTCTGGTGGCGTCAATGCAGTTGGAAGCCTTCGGAGACAACGGCGCATCCTTCCTGTACCTGTCCGGTCTCTTGCGTCCGCAGGACGTCCTGCTGGGTGTCCTCATCCCGGACCTCACGCTCACCGTCATCGCGGCCATTGCCCTCCGCCGGCCGGCCATCCTGCTGATGGCGCCGTTCTTCCCGTTCATGCGGATCCTTGACTCGGTGATCTGCCTGATGGTCCTGCCACGGGCCTACTCAGCGGCCTCATCGGGCGTGTGGGTAAGCCCGATGCGTCGTGTCCAGGGTGAAGTGCTCGAGTTGGAAGAAGCCACCGCGGGCGCCGGCGTCACCCGTTAGCGCAGAAAAGCGCCCCTCCCGAGGGACATTATGTCCAGGGGAGGGGCGCCGCTGCTTTCAGCGGGATGCTGCTGTTACCAGCTCACACCCGAGGTAGTTTGGACGTTCAGCCACGGCCCGGCGGGGACGTCGGCGCGGTCAACAAACCTCCACGAGACATGGTCGCCGCTGCCGTCCAGTTCGGCGAAGCCGAGGCAGCCGTTCAGCGCGGGGGAAACATCCATTCCCGCGCCCTGGGTGCCATCGGCGGAGAAATCGGTGTTCGCCGGACGTGCGTCGGCGGCACCGAAAACGTAGTTCGCATCATGGTATTCGGAACCGCTTGAAGGACCGGCGTCCTCAATCTGTCCGTAGCAGACGTTGCCGTTGGGTCCGGTCATCTGCACCCAGCGGTTCTTCATGTAGGAGTAGCTGCCGTCGGCGCAGTGGTCAACACCGGTGGCAGCGTTGTCCGCGGCAGCCCAGGGGATGACCTGGCAGCGCTGCTGGAACGCGACGCTGTCATTAACGTCGTCGTAGGGCAGGTCAAGGTAAAACGGGTTCTCCAGCGGGGCGGGCTGGTTCTTCGGGAAGTATCCGTTGGAGGCGTCGCGTGCTTCGGTAGCGCAGGTGAACGAGGCGCCGGTGCCGGAGCTCACGCCGTCGCAGCCGCCGTAGATGCTGCCGGGGCAACCTGAGGCCGAAGCGGGTGTGGTGCCGGCGTTGATGCCGGTGTGCTGGAACGCCCACTGGCCGTTGTACGTCGAGCACACCTGGGATCCGTCAGCAAGGCTGGCGTTGAAGATTTCGCCGACCCAGAAAGTGGTGCTTACGACGTTGGTGTGCAAGGGGTACTTGCTGGTTGCGGGCGCGGCCGCGGGCACTGTTGCGGCCACTGCTACCGGCGCGGGAGCCGCGGCAGCAGTTTCGGGAGCGGAAACCGCAGCTGGTGCAGGTTCCTCGACGGGGGCCGCCGCCGGCGTCTTACTCGGTGAGGGTGATGCCTTCGGAGTTGCCGGCAACGCTTCTGCGCTGGCTGACGAAGGACTGGTGGAGGCCGACGGGCTGGGCGCCGATTGGGCGGCACAGCCGGCGGTCAATACTCCGATAAGGAGGATCAACACAGCCATGATTGGTGTGGTCATGTGTTTCATTTTTTTTGGGATACATATCTGTTGGGGACATTAACAGGGATGGCAGGTACCCCATGAGGGCACGCCAAGTACGGGTCATGACCGCCAGATTGGCGCAGCGATGGCCGCGCCCAGAATCAATGCTGATAGCGAAACCAGCTAAGCCGCATACTCCCCAGAAGCAGCCAGCGGGACCGTCAAGAGACCCGAAGAGACCGTTAACACCCGCTCCACTTTACACGGATGCCTGTGAGTAGCCTGAACGGGGCTGAGAGCGAGGGGCGGGCATAATTCGAGTAGTCACCACTCACGCCAGCGCAAGCAGTGGCTAGGTAGCGTGGAAGTTGCTAATGCCGGCAGGTGGGTTGGGGGCGGTCCGGATCTTCGCGCTCCACGGCTAAGGAATCGGCGCAACCATGGACGTTAGGGCAGGAAATTCACCTTTCCCCCCGGTCATTCGGGTGGCTGAACTGCGGGCTGCAGTCACTGCCCTCACAGGATCCGAGAGTTCAGGCGTCATTGTTACGGGGGCAGCCGGATCGGGCCGTAGCAGGCTCATCGCAGCGGCGGCCGAGGCACTTTCCGGCCAGCTCACGGTCATTGTGCACAGCATTCCCGCGTCCTGCCGTCGGATGAAGTTCGGCATCGGCAGTGTATTGGCACCTGCGTTGCCTGCAGGTGCCAAGGTGTCGCCGCTGAACATGGTCCGGGCCTGCCGTGATGCCCTGCGGAGCCAGGACCCGGGAGCCAACGGAATCCTGGTGGTCCTGGACAATGTGGACCACCTCGACGGGACATCCCTGTGGGTCATCAACCAGTTGCTCGCAGAACCGGATATCAGGATGCTGGCGAGCCACCGTTCCGACCGGCAACTGCCGATGGAGCTGATGGAATCGGTGGTGGCCCGGCAGCTGTCGATCGTGACACTGGATGACCTCACGCTGGACCAGCTCCGGACGTTCCTCGAGTCCCGGCTCCCGGCCCCGCCCGTGCCCACCCTGGTGCGCGACATCCATGCGGCATCGGGCGCCAATGCGCTAACGGCCAGCTGGCTTGTCGAGGAAGCCCTGGCGGGTGGCCGGATTGTGGAGCGCGGCGGCAGTTGCGCCATCGTCCAGCCGCTGGACCCGTCGGAATCACGCCAAATCGACCTGGCCCGCAGGCGGATAGAAGCGCTTCCGCCGGAGCAGCGCCAGGTGGTCGACTTCCTGGCAGCCGGTGATCCGGCGCCACTGTCCATCCTGGCCAGGGCGGTGCCACCGGACGCCCTGGCCGCCTTGGAACAAGGTCATGTCATCCGGCTCCAGATCAGGAGCGACGGCGGGGCCGACGTCACCCTGAACCACGAAGCCGAGGCCAGTGCAGCCCGGCTCTTTCCGGGTGGGGCCGGCCCCCTGGACCTGCGCAGCGAAGCGGATCTGCACGGCAGGAGGCCCCGCTTCTCCGGCCGGCCGGGGGAGGAACCGTTGTGGGACCTCTTTCGCCGGGTGGAAGCGGCGCTGGAATCCGGGGCAGCTGTTGCAGACCTGGACCTCCTGGCCGTGGCCACCGCTGCGAACAATCTCTACGACAGCGACCGTGCCCTGAAGGCATCCGAATCCGTCAAGGCACCTGAGCTCCGGTTGATGGCACAGACGGAGGCCGCCCGGGCCCTGTTCCATTCCCACAAGTACGGCCAGAGTGCCGACATTCTCCGCGGCCTCGTGGAAACCACCCCCGCAGTGCTGAGCATGGAGTTCGCACGGGCTGTTGCCCTGCTCCTGCAGGCACTCCTGCCGATGAATCCCGGTCGCGACGCCCTCCAGTCCGTGCTGGACGGTGCGAGGCGGCGGCTCACCCTCGCAGCGGCTGCCTCTATTGGAGATACGGCCGCCGACACCTACCAAAACGCAGTCCAGGATGAGCTGGACGTCCTGCAGCTCTACCTGGAGTCGAGGGAAGGAAACTGGCCTAGCACGGGCGGGGAGCTGTTCCACCGGCTTTGCCCGGCCGGATCCTGCGACGGCGGCAGTCCCGGTAGCAACGAGGCGCCGGGCACCCACGCCGGCATCCTGCTTCTGGCACTGGCCTCACAGGGGCTGTCCGCGCGGGGCAAGTCCGCCGACGCCGTCGAGCTTTCCACCCGGGCGCTTAACGCGGTGGAGCGCCTGCCGCGGTGCAGCGTCGACTTCCACTCCATGGTGCTCACCATCCATGCGTCCAACCTGGCCAGGTTCGGGCAGGGTGCCGACGCCGGGAGCGCCGAAAAGCGCGCCGGCCGCAACAGATGGATGAGCTACCCGGGCGGACCCCTGCAACTTTTCCGGGCCATGATGTTTTGCCGGCATGCGGCTGCCGGCCGCACCCCCTTGCGTGTGTCCGGCGCTGACGGCGGAACAGCCGCTGAGCCGGACGATCTGCTGGCCCTTACCCTGGGTGCGCAGGCCACTGCGGAGTGGCTGACGTGGGACCTGGCGCAGCTGCAGGCGGTTGGACCGACTGGTGCACCGGCGCCCGCCGAGTACCGGGCCGGGGACGACCTGGCCGGGGACGACCGCGCGGTTGACGGCGACGTCGCGGCCAGGCTGGCTGAAACGTACGCGGCCGTGGCACGTCCGGCCGTTACCGGAACCGCCGGGCCACCCCAAAGGATGCTTCGGAAGCCGGCCAAGGCGGCTGACGGCGCCAGGGGCCGCCGGGCACGGGAACTGCTGAACCTCGGAGTCGCGGGACGGCCTGAAGGTACGGCGTTTGACCAGGCCGCCGACGGGCTGCCGGATTGGCGGTGGTCGAGTGACGGGAACAGCGGTCCGGTGCCTGGCGAGTCCCTGGACCTGCTGAACGTTGTTCCCGGCCCCGGTGCCCCCGCCGTCGAATCCTTCGGCCGGACCGGCGCCAGCCACCGCGGGCCAGCCGAAATGAAGCGGCAGGCCGCGGATCCCGCCAAGCTCTCGCAACGGGAGCGGGAAGTGGCAGTACTCGTTGTCACCGGGATGGGAAGTGCACGTGTAGCGGAAGAACTCGGGATCGCAGTGAACACAGTGAACGCGCATCTGCAAAGGATCTACGGCAAGCTGGGGGTTTCCCGCCGCCAGGAGCTCGCTGAACTCTGGCACAGCCTGGACAGCACACGGCAGTGACGCTGCGCACATAAACGGTGCCGGGCAATAGTGGGACAATTGAGGAGTAGCACCGCGGACGCAAGCGGTGTGCCTGCCCGTGGCGGCGAGCCGTCGGCAGGTCTTGCCTATCAAGGAGCTCCAGTTTGGTCATGGTATCCACTTCCGCCACCGCAGCCGCCCAGGTCGCGCTAAGTGATGTCGAGGTCCTGCGAATTCGCAACGACTTCCCCGTCCTGGACCAGGAAGTCAATGGCCGACCCCTTGTGTACCTGGATTCCGGCGCCACGTCACAGAACCCCAGAAGCGTTCTCGAGGCCGAGCAGGAGTTCTATGAACTGCGGAACGCCGCCGTGCACCGGGGTGCCCACCACCTTGCTGTCCAGGCCACCGACGCGTTCGAAGACGCGCGGGCCACCGTGGCCGGCTTTGTGGGCGTGGCAGAGGACGAACTGGTCTGGACCGCGAATGCCACCGCGGGGCTGAATCTCCTGGCGTACGCCTTCTCGAATGCCAGCGTCGGAACCGTCCGCGGTGAGGCCGGGCGTTTCGCCCTTGGCCCGGGGGACGAGGTTCTGGTGACGGAGATGGAACACCACGCGAACCTGATTCCGTGGCAGGAACTCTGCCGGCGCACCGGTGCCACGCTGAAGTTCATACCCATCGACGACGACGGCGCGTTGCGGCTTGAGGAGGCGGCGCGGCTTATCACGGGACGAACCAGGATCCTGGCGTTCACCCACGCCTCAAACGTGCTTGGAACCATCAACCCGGTTGCCGAGCTTGTGGCGCTGGCCCGGGCAGCGGGTGCCCTCGTAGTACTGGACGCCTGCCAGTCGGTGCCGCATCTGCCCCTGGACTTCAAAGCCCTGGACGTCGATTTTGCCGTTTTCTCCGGCCACAAAATGCTGGCGCCCACGGGCATCGGCGGAGTGTATGGGCGGCGGGAATTGCTGAACGCCATGCCACCGTTCCTCACCGGGGGCTCCATGATCACCACCGTCACGATGGAGAAGGCCGAATACCTTCCTGCGCCCCAGCGGTTCGAAGCCGGCACCCAGCCCATCTCGCAGGCCGTGGCGCTCGCCGCCGCCGCCAATTACCTCCACGAAACCGGCATGGAACGCATTGCCGGCTGGGAAGCCTCCCTGGGCCAGCGCCTGGTCACAGGGCTGAGCGCCATTGACGGAATCCGTGTCGTGGGCCCGGCGGCAGGCGTGGAACGGCTCGGACTGGCAGCCTTCGATGTCGCCGGAGTGCACGCACACGACGTCGGGCAGTACCTGGACAGCATGGGGATCGCCGTCCGCGTCGGTCACCACTGCGCGCAGCCGCTGCACCGCCGGCTGGGCCTGACGGCCACCACCCGGGCGAGCACCTACCTGTACAACACCACCGAAGAAGTGGACCTCCTCCTCGAGGCTGTGGCCCAGGTCCGGCCCTACTTCGGCGTAGCGGGCACGGGGGCATCCAAATGAGCGCACTTGATGCGATGTACCAGCAGCTGATCCTGGAGCACGCGAAGTCCCGCAGCGGGTCCGACCTGACGGCTGACGAGGCCACGTCAATGCCTCACCAGCCGGGCGTGGGACAGTGCCATCAGCTGAACCCGGTCTGTGGTGACGAAATTACGCTGCGCCTGGAGCTCGAAGCGGCAGGAAGCCAGCCAACGGTGAAAGGCATCCACTGGCATGGCGACGGTTGCGCCATCTCAATGGCCTCTGCCTCAATATTGAGCGAATTGTCCGAAGGTGCATCGCCGGATGAGCTGAAGGAAATGATCGGCCATTTCAGGGAGCTCATGCGCTCACGCGGCCGGCTTGAGCCGGACGACGAGATTCTGGGTGATGCGGCGGCCCTGGCGGGAGTGGCGAAGTATCCGGCCAGGGTCAAATGCGCCATGCTGGCGTGGGTGGCTGCCGAGGACGCACTGCGGCAGGCCGTAGCCTCCGGCCGCTAGGTCTTGCCGGCTTCCGGATGCTCGTCGTCCGCGAGCGTTGAATGGTGCTGCACATAGTCTTCGATCGCGTGCTCCGGGACCCTGTAGGAGCGGCCGAAACGGACGGCCGGGAGGTCGTGCGCTTTGACGAGCCGGTACACGGTCATCCGGGACAGCCGCATGACTTCTGCGACCTCGGAAACTGTGAGGAAACGGGTATTTGAAAATCCTTCAGCGGCCACTGTTCTCAGCTCTCCTGGGACGTAGTTCAATCCTGAGGACGTACTTCAATCCTGAGACAAACGTCGCTGAGCCGATCGCCGATCTTACTGCCACTTTATGGCATGGTGAGCTTGATGTGAAGAGCGCACGGCAATGGGGATAAAGACGAGTAGTGACTACTCTAGTGGCATGCCGGAGGGGCCAGTAGCCTCTAAATATGGTTGATAGCCAGGACGACATTGAAGTGCGGCAAACGCAGCACAGGATTCACAGGGCAGAAATAGTCTGCGTGTTAGCTCTCGTGGTGCTCACGGTGCTGACCATTATGGCCGGCTTCTCCGATTTCGTCCGGTAACACCGCTCCGGTGATCATGCGGTGCGGTGATATCAGCCGGCTTAAAGTAAAGCTCCGGTAGGTGGGGACCCGCCGGAGCTTTTGATTGAAGTGCGGAAAAAAGAAGATTAGTGGGGAAATACAACAATTACCCACGCGATAAGCCCCAATAGGGTCAGTGCGAAATACAACGACCAATTTCTGCGGTCGATTTTACGGTGGCTACCGTGCCAAACCCGTTCCATATCTTGCGCGTCCATAGCAGAAATTTACGGCTTATCACGTTCAGATAACAGCGTGTTGTCCACTTCATCTAAGCCCCCTCCTACTCCATTTGCCATCCCGAGTACTCGGGTGGCCGGTTGTGTCCGCATGAGACCACAGTCCGGGCGGGCGGTTCCGCAAAAGACGGTAGTCTGGTTGCGCGCCAACGGTCCCGCAAAGGGTCCGTCTCCGGCTGCGTCATCAGACAAGTAGTGGAAGAGGACCGTCAAGTGAAGTTCGTGGTGCAGGGCGATCTGGGCCAGGGTGCGTATCACGTCGGCGATGAGGCCATGGCACTGGCCGCAGTGGATGAACTTCTGCCGCGGACCGGGGCATCAGTTGTGCTGTTGTCCCGTGACCCGGCGCAGACCGCAGCACTTTATGGCACCCGCGCCATACCAACCCTTGAATTTCCGTGGCCGCCCGAGGAACGGAGCGCTCACCTGGAGCGCATCCGCCGGGCCGCGACAGGCGACCGCGCCGCGCTCCCGGTCGGCGACCCGGTGTGGGGCGTCATCGAGGAAGTGTCGACGTCCGACGGCGTATTGATCGCGGGCGGCGGCAATATGAACTCCCTCTACGGCTGGCTTCTATACGAACGGGCCGCCGTCGGCATTATCGCCAGGGAACTTGGCAAGCCGCTGGTGGTGAGCGGACAGACGTTCGGCCCCACCCTGCTGCCTCAGGATCGGAAGGTACTGCACGAGCTCCTCGACAGCGCGGCGCTGATCGGGGCCCGCGAACCTGCTTCCTACGCGCTCGGATTTGAATTGGGCCTCGGCTCGGAAAAGCTTGTCCGCGTCCTTGACGACGGCAGCTTCCTGCAGACCCAGGCGGACGGCGGTCTTCAGGACAGTGGCCTTCCCGGCCTTCCCGGCCTTCCGGACCTTCCGGCGGACGGCTACATAGCCGCCACAGTGGGCCCCGATGCCTGGCGCGAGGGAACCCGCACGCTGGCAGGGTTCGCGGCCGTGCTGGACCGTGCGGCACAGCTCACGGGACTTCCGGTGTACCTGCTGCCGCACATGGGAACCCTGGAGTCTGCGGACAACGGGGCAGACCACGAATCCCACCGCACCGTGCTGGCGCACTCGCGCTCGGGACGGCTGGCAATGCTGCCAGTGCTGCCGGTCCGCACGGCAGCAGCCGTGACTGCAGCCGCCGCCCTGGTGATCACGAACCGCTACCACCCGGCCGTCTTCGGCCTGGCGGCCGGCGTGCCGGTTGTCGCCCTGGCCAACGACGCCTACTCCGATATCCGCCTTGCCGGTGCACTCGGGAACTGGGGGCTGGGCGATTGGTCCCTTCCGCAGCCAAGCCTTTCCCCGGGCGGCGTGGACGAAGCGGTGGTTGAGGCCTGGAGCCGGCGCGACGAGATCCGCCGCCACCTGGACGGGCTGCGGCCCGGATTCGAGCGCTCCCAGGCGACATGGTGGGACGCCGTGGCGGCTGTACTGCGTGGCGGCGCGGGCAGCTACGCGGGGCTTGAAGACGCACCGCCCCTTCGCGCGGTGGAACCCTGGTCCCGCCAGGCCTCGGAACAGCGGGAATTGTTCCGCACCCTGAGCCTGGGGATCGGACGGCAGTGGACGGAGTGGGACGATGTACGGTCCCAACGCGATGTGCTCATCCGCGAACGGGATGAAGCAATACGGGAAAAGGACAGAATCCTGCAGTCACGGACTTTCAAAACAGCGAAACTATTGGGCCGCGGCGCGGACATTGCGCGCCGGCTGACCGGAAGGAAGCACTGATGGCCAGCGGCCGAGTGACGGTGGTGGTCCGGACCAAGAACCGGCCCGTCCTGCTGAACCGTGCCCTGGAAAACATCCTGGGCCAGTCGTACCAGGATTTCTCCATCGTGGTGGTCAACGACGGCGGGGACCCGGCGCCGGTTGACGCGCTGGCGGACGGGTACCGTCACCTTCCCGCGGGGAAACTGAACGTCATCCACCACCCGCAGAGCAAAGGCATGGAAGCAGCCAGCAACGCAGGCATTGCGGCCGCAACGTCTGAGTACATCGCCGTGCATGACGACGACGACCGGTGGCATCCGGATTTCCTGCTCAAGACAGTGGGGCTGCTGGACGGGAAAGCCGCCGCGCAGGGTGTCGCCGTCAGGACGAATGTGGTGTACGAGGAAGTCCGTGACGGCGCGATCGTGGAGACGGGCTCCTTCGCGTACTGGCCGGATCTTCAGGCCATCACGCTGACAGACATGCTGCGGATCAACCGGATCGTCCCCATTTCCTTCCTGTACCGCCGGTCCGTCCATGACCACATCGGATTCTACAACGAGGAACTCGACGTCGTGGGGGACTGGGAGTTCTACCTGCGGTTCCTCCAGGCGTATCCGATGGAACTGCTCGACGACGAGCCCCTGGCCTTCTGGTGCCAGCGCCCCGAAGCCAGCGGCGACATGGGGAACAGCGTCATTGCCGCCGCCGCCGAACACGCGAAGTTCGACAGCCTGGTGCGGGATGCTTTCCTGCGCCGCGAGGCCGGGAAGACGGGAGTGGGGTACCTGCTGTACCTGGCCCAGCTGAGCGGGCAGCAGGAGGAAGCCGCGGCCGAGGCGCGGGTTCTGGCCGACCGGGTTGTCTCTACCTTGGAGGACCTCAGCCGGCGGGTTTCAGCCCTGGAAGAGACAGTGGTCCGCCGGACCAGCGTCTTCGAGTTCGTCGGCAGGCCGGCGCGCGTCGCCGCGCGGCTTTGGAAGTCGCGCAGGCAGGTTTAGGCCGTTCCTTCCGGCCGGCAGGGCGCCGGCCGGAAGGAACGAAACAGCCGGTTCGCTAGCCGACGAGGCCGGCGATGCCGATCGCCGCCGTAGCGGCGCCAAGCACCATCGAAACGGACACCAGGACCACGTGCACCGTGAGGAACCTGGTCGCCTTGCCGGTCGCGTCACGGGCCCGCGGATCCTTCATCACCCTTTTGAGGAACTGGGGCCAGACCACCAGTGACCAGACGCCGGCAATAATCAGGACCCAGGCGAGGGCAACGGGAAGCTGCACGGGATTAGTGGCTTTCCAGCCAGGCCTGCGCCTGCTGGGACTGGATGTTCAGGGCCTTGCCCACCATGGGCTCGGCAGCATCGGCAATCTTGCTGCCCAGGAACGGAACAGAAGACGTCACATTGCCTTCGAGCTCGACGCGGGTGCCGCCGCCGTCGGCGACAAGCCGCTGCACGGCGCTGACGTCCAAGGGGGCACCAGCGATCTTCAGGCTGATGCTGCTCTGCCGGGAGCCGTCGGCGGCGGGGGCTTCCCACGTCTCCAACTGGGTTACCTTCAGGCTGTCGCCCACGAACTTGCGGGCAATCTCCGGCAGGCGGGTGGTGGGCAGGGTGCGCACCGAGGTGGTGCTGAAAGCCCCGGCAAGATCGCCGTCGACCTTGAACGATTCAAGGGTTCCGCCCACCAGTTCACTGGTGTGGCGCTGGAAGTCTTCGTTGGCGAACACAGCGGTCACGCGGTCGACGCTGTGGGGCAGGGTGGTGGAAGCACTCAGTGCCATTGTTCCTCCATTGGGTTGGGGGTATGGGGCATCGGTTTTTTGCCTCCCACATCCTATGTGCTGGACGCCGCGGACTCCGATTCGGCTTCTGCCAGCTTTTGCGCAGCGGCCGTGATGTTGTGCGACATGGCGGGAAAAATGACGCTGTGGAACGGCAGGACTGCCAGCCAGTACAGCTTGCCGCTGAGGCCCTTCGGAAAGAAGATAGCGCGCTGCCGGTAGCGGCTGCCCGTCCCGTCCGGCTCCACCGACAGCTCCAGCCACGCACGGCCGGGGGCGCGCATCTCCGCCCGGAGCCGCAGCAGCCGGCCGCGCTCGATCCGTTCAGCCCGCCACCAGTCCACCACTTCGCCCTCGGCGAGCAGGTGCGGGTGCCGGCGGCCCCGGAGCAGGCCTGCCCCTCCGGTGAGCTTGTCCAGCCAGCCGCGGACCCGCCACGCCAGCGGCAGGGAATACCAGCCGTTGCGGCCGCCGATGCCCTCAATGATGGTCCAGACGAACTTGGGATCCACCGGGCTGGAATAGCTTCGCTCGTCCATGTACACGCGGTGTCCGGCCCATTCCGGGTCGCTCGGCAGCGGATCCGCGTCCGCGCCGGCGCTGGCCCACGTCGTTTCCACCTGGGCGTCGCGTTCCTTGCCCAGGGCGAGGGACACGGCACGCCGATACGGTGTCAGTCCGCCCTCGGGCAGCGGAATGTAGTCGTCGATGTCATGTTCCCTCGAGATGGCGTCGTGCTGGAGCGATTCGACGAGCGGCAGGGACATGGACAGGGGAATCGGCGTGGTCAGGGCCACCCACATGCCGGCGAGTTTCGGTGCGGGGATGGGCAGCGCGAGCACCACGCGGTACGGCAGGCCGGCCTCGGCGGCGTACTCCTTCATCATGGCCGCATAGGTGAGGACCTGGCGGCACCCGATGTCGAAGGTGCGGTTGATGTGCTCTTCCAGGGACGCTGCTGCGACAAGGTAGTACAGGACGTCCCTGACGGCGATCGCTTCGATCCGGTTCCGGACCCAACTCGGGGCCGGCATGAGGGGGAGGGTCTCTGAGAGGTGCCGGATCATCTCGAACGACGCCGACCCGGACCCGATCACCACGCCCGCCTGGAACACGACGGCGTCCACCGGACCCGCGAGGAAGACTTTGCCGACGGCTTCCCGGGAACGCATGTGCGTTGACAGCTTCGCACCTTCGGGGTGGAGGCCGCCGAGGTAGACGATTCTTCCCACCCCGGCGTCGGCGGCCGCCGCGGCGGCAGTCTCCGCCATCGCCTTTTCTTTGGCCTCGAAGCCGGCGCCGGCTGCCATTGAATGGACCAGGTAATAGAGCACGTCGACGCCGTCCAGTGCTGCCCGGAGCATGCCGCCGTCGTCGAGGCTGCCCTGGATGACCTCAACCTGATCCAGCCATGGCACGCCGGCAATCTTGGCGGGAGTCCGGACGACCACTTTCACCGTGTGGCCCGCCTCGAGGAGCCGGGGGACCAGGCGTCCGCCGATATAGCCGGTGGCGCCGGTGACAAGCACGGTTTTCGGGATGCCGTTCATGTGGATCTCCTTGGAACGAAAGCGGAGTGCGTCGATGCACAGCCAGCTTAGCAATCGGGTCCGGCTGCATCGCCGGACTTCCGCAGGAGCGTACTCACCGCTCCGCCGTCGCGGTAGGCTGGGAAGACCCGGGATTCTCGCGAATTTCGGGTTTTCGTGTTGCCTGCTTTCCCGTGATCATTTCAGGAGCTTCTGCCATGAGCCTCAACGGCCCGTCACTCACAGGCCTTCGCCGCGCGCTCGCCGGAGACACAACGTTTGCCCGCGTGCAGGCTGAAGCGTCCCGGGGTTTCGGAACCCGCAGCGAGGATTACCAGATCAGCGCGCCGGCAGGCCTCCGCGCGGCGCTGCTGGCGGAAATGTCGGACGGCCTCGCAGCCCTGCACGCCGCCGCCGGCGCTTCGCGTGCGGCCACGCAAGCAGCCGCCGGCACACCGCCCGGCGCGCCCCTAGTCCTGGCCGTCACTGCCACCGGACGTGAGGCGGAGGACCTCACCGCGGCGCTGCGGGCCTTCCTGCCGGCCGATTCCGTGGCCGAGTTCCCCAGCTGGGAGACCCTCCCGCACGAACGGCTGTCCCCGCGCTCGGACACCGTGGGCCGCAGGCTTTCGGTGCTCCGCCGGCTGGCCCACCCGGGCACGGCCTCGGGAGGACCGCTCCGCGTGGTGGTGGCTCCCGTCCGCGCCGTGGTGCAGCCGATCGTGGCCGGCCTGGGCGACCTGGTTCCCGTGACCCTGAAGGTCGGCCAGGAGGCTCCCTTCAGCAGCGTCGTCAAGAGCCTGGCCGACGCCGCCTACGCCCGGGTTGACATGGTGTCCCGCCGCGGCGAATTCGCCGTCCGCGGCGGCATGCTGGACGTCTTCCCGCCCACCGAGGACCATCCCATCCGGGTCGAGTTCTTCGGCGACGAGGTGGACCAGATGCGCTGGTTCGCCGTTGCCGACCAGCGCTCCCTGTCCTCGCCCGGCCTGCACCACCCCACGGAACTGCACGCCCCGCCATGCCGCGAAATCCTCATCACCCCTTCCGTGATGTCCCGGGCAGCGACACTGAAGGCACAGCTGCCCGCCGCTGCGGACATGCTGGAGAAGATCGCCGGCGGCATCGCGGTGGAAGGCATGGAATCGTTGGCTCCCGTCCTGGTGGATGCCATGGTGCCCTTCGTCGAACAGCTGCCCGCCGGGTCCATCTCCGTGGTGATCGAGCCCGAAAAGGTCCGCACCCGCGCCCACGACCTGGCCGCGACCAACGAGGAATTCCTGGAAGCTGCATGGTCAACGGCGTCCGACGGCGGCACCGCACCGCTGGATCTCAGTTCCGCGGCCTCGGCTGCCCTGCATTCGGCAAGCTTCCGCTCCCTGACGGAGACCCGCACCGCGGCCCTGGGCCAGGAGGTCTCGTGGTGGTCCATCACCTCGCTGGCCACCGACGAAGAGCTGACTCCGGACATCAACGTCCTCAACCTGCATGCCCGGGAACCCCGCGGCTACCAGGGCGACGTCGCCGAGATGATGGAGTTCATCGGTTCGCACGTCCGGGACCAGTGGCGACTTGTGGTTGTCACGGAAGGTCCCGGCCCGGCCCAGCGGCTGGCTGAACTGTTCCACGACAACGACATCCCCTGCGCCCGGGTGGACTCGCTGGATGACGAGCCGCAGGCGGGCATCATCGAGGTGACCACCGCCGCCGTCGGACGGGGCTTTGTGCTGGACGGCCTCAAGCTCGGCCTGCTGACGGAAGCGGACCTGCTGGGGCGCACGTCCGCCGGTTCCACCAAGGACATGCGCCGGATGCCGTCCAAGCGGCGGAACGCCGTGGACCCGCTCCAGCTCGTGGCCGGGGACTCCGTGGTGCACGAACAGCACGGCATCGGCCGGTTCGTGGAGCTGATCCAGCGCAAGGTGGCGGGAGGCGGCGACGGCGTGCGCGAATACCTTGTCCTGGAATACGCCCCGTCCAAGCGCGGCGCTCCGGGGGACCGGCTTTTTGTCCCCACCGACCAGCTGGACCAGGTCACCCGCTACGTCGGCGGGGACACCCCGGCGCTGAGCAAGATGGGCGGCGCGGACTGGGCCAGCACCAAGTCCAAGGCCCGCAAGGCCGTCAAGGAGATCGCCGGCGAGCTGATCCGGCTGTACTCGGCCCGGATGGCGTCCCGCGGCTACGCCTTCGGCCCGGACACCCCGTGGCAGCGCGAGCTGGAAGAGGCTTTCCCCTACGTGGAGACGCCGGACCAGCTGACCACCATCAATGAGGTCAAGGCCGACATGGAGCGCGAGATCCCGATGGACCGGCTGATCTCCGGTGACGTGGGCTACGGCAAGACCGAGATCGCCGTCCGGGCCGCGTTCAAGGCCGTCCAGGACGGCAAGCAGGTGGCCGTGCTGGTCCCCACGACGCTGCTGGCCCAGCAGCACTACGAGACGTTCACCGAACGGTTCTCCGGATTCCCGCTGGTCGTCAAGCCGCTGTCCCGTTTCCAGAGCGGCAAGGAGGCCAAGGAAACCGCCGACGGCGTCAAGGCAGGCTCCGTGGA
This sequence comes from Arthrobacter sp. Leaf337, assembly GCF_001423745.1. Taxonomy (GTDB): domain Bacteria; phylum Actinomycetota; class Actinomycetes; order Actinomycetales; family Micrococcaceae; genus Arthrobacter. The sequence continues at coordinate 53,309 of NZ_LMPC01000026.1, read as the reverse complement.
CGTTGTGATCGGCACGCACCGGCTGCTGTCCAAGGACTTCGGCTTCAAGGACCTCGGCCTGGTGATCGTGGACGAGGAGCAGCGCTTCGGCGTCGAACACAAGGAAGCGCTGAAGAAGATGCGCACCAACGTGGACGTCCTGGCCATGAGCGCCACGCCGATTCCGCGCACCCTGGAAATGTCCCTGACCGGGATCCGCGAGACCTCCACCCTGGCCACTCCGCCGGAAGAACGCCACCCGGTGCTGACCTATGTGGGCCCGTACACGGACAAGCAGACCTCCGCCGCGGTCCGGCGGGAACTGATGCGCGAGGGCCAGGTGTTCTTCGTCCACAACCGGGTGTCGACGATTGAACGGACCGCTGCCAAGATCCGCGAGCTGGTGCCTGAAGCCCGCGTGGAGGTGGCCCACGGCCAGATGTCCGAAAGCCGGCTCGAGCAGATCATCGTGGACTTCTGGGAGAAGCGCTTCGACGTCCTGGTGTGCACCACCATCATTGAAACCGGACTGGACATCTCCAACGCCAACACCCTGATCGTGGACGGCGCGGACAAGTACGGCCTTTCCCAGCTCCACCAGCTGCGCGGACGGGTGGGCCGCGGCCGCGAACGCGCCTACGCGTATTTCCTGTACCCCTCCGAGAAGCCCTTGGGCGAGGTGGCGCTGGAACGGCTCAAAGCCGTGGCAACCCACAACGAGCTCGGCGCAGGCATGCAGCTGGCCATGAAGGACCTCGAAATCCGCGGCGCCGGCAACCTGCTGGGCGGCGAACAGTCCGGCCACATCCAGGGCGTGGGCTTCGACCTCTACATCCGCCTGGTGGGCGAGGCCGTGGCGGACTTCCGCGGCGAGGCAGAGGAGAAGGCCGCCGAAATGAAGATCGAACTGCCCGTCAACGCCCACTTGCCGCACGACTATGTGCCGGGCGAACGGCTGCGCCTCGAGGCCTACCGCAAGCTCGCGTCGGCGCTCACGAACGAAGCGATCGACGAGGTCCTGGCCGAACTCGTGGACCGCTACGGCGAACCGCCGCTGCCCGCGCAGAACCTGATCGCCGTCGCGCGCTTCCGGGTGGGAGCCCGCGAAGCCGGGCTGTCCGACGTCGCCCTGCAGGGGAACTTCATCAAGTTCTCCCCGGCCCAGCTGCCCGAATCCAAGACGATGCGGCTCAACCGCATGTACCCCGGTGCGCAGTCCAAGCCCGCCCTCGACGCGGTGCTCATTCCCAAACCGAAGACCGCCAAGATCGGCGGCCGGGACCTGCAGGACGCCGAGATCCTGGAGTGGGCCAACGGGGTCATCCGGAATATCTTCGCTGATGCCGCTGTATCTGCGACACCGGCGGTGAAATAAAAGGATGATGGGAGGACATCACGCCGCGTCGGGAGCCGCGGCGTGGGTAGCCATTGCCTCAACAGGGCCGTACACCCTGGGCTGGTACCCGCTGGACGCCACCGGAATCCTGATCGGCGGCATGGCGACAGCTGGAACCGCGCTGGTGTGCGACTGGGACCACCGGCACAGCACGGTCGCCAATTCGCTGCCGCCGCTCTCGAACGTGATTGCCGTCGGGATCGAAAATGCCAGCGGCGGCCACCGACAGGGAACGCACTCCGTACTCGGGGCGGCCTTCTTCGTGCTGCTGGCCACCATTGCCGGGCAGATCCAGCTCCACACGGACTGGGGCCTGCTGTCCGTGGGCGCCGGCCTGCTCTGCATGTTCATGATCAACATCGCCGCCAAGGCCCTCAAACTCTTCCCCAAGTCAGGCTTCATCAGCAACTGGCTCTTCGCCCTGACCATGGCCGGCCTCGTCACCTGGTTCGCGCCGGATCAATGGACCTGGCTGCCGGTCTCCATGCTCACCGGGGTGGTGGTCCACATCGTCGGAGACATGATCACCACCGGGGGAGTCCCACTGCTGTGGCCGATCGTGATCAAGCCGCCAAGGTTCCTGCGGAAGCTGCCGGTGCTCAACGACGTCTGGAAGGCCAACGGGGCTTTTTCGATCCCCCTGCTGGGACGGGCCGGCTCCCGCCGCGAGTGGCTTGTGCTGATTCCGGTGAGCGCCTACGCCATGGTGGGGATGTGCGTGGCCGCCTGGGCGCTGGCCAAGGCGCATTACCCGGCCGCACTTGCCCTCGGAAGCACCCTGGTCAGCAGCCTGTTCGGCGCCGGCTAGCCGCACACTGCAGCCAGCGGCGCGGCCGGCCGCCTAAGCAGCCGGCCGCTTGCAGAGCCGGCCGCTTAAAGAGCTGAAGCCCCCGGAAAATCCGGGGGCTTCAGGCGCTTAAGTTCGAAGGCTTAGTGCTCGCCGGCCGAATCCGAACGGCCCAGGATGGTCTGCGGGATCCAGAACGCTGCCGCGAACAGGCCCAGGCAGACGGCCATCGGCCACGGGTTGCCGAGCGTGAGGAAGGACAGCGAGTAGATGGAGCCGAGGAACAGGACCATCATGACTGCGAAAACGGCGATGCTCCCGGCAAGGCTGTTCTCGTTCTGAGGGGTCTTGGGGCTATCAACGGTCTTGGACATTCATTCCTCCTCGGCCCCGCAGGGCTCAAAACGCCCCGAAGGGCTCAAAAAACTGTGGCGTTTCCGGACCAGGTCAGTACGCGGACGAACCCTGTTCACCCTTGACGATCGCAATGCCGGAACTGGCGCCTATACGTGTTGCACCTGCTGCAATCATAGCCTGCGCGTCAGCCAGCGAACGCACGCCGCCGGAGGCCTTGACGCCGACATCCGGGCCCACCGTGCGGCGCATCAGGGCCACGTCTTCAACGGTGGCGCCGCCGCCGTTGAATCCCGTGGATGTCTTGACGAAGTCCGCTCCGGCCTCCACCGCCGCCTCGCAGGCGAGGACTTTCTGGGAATCGCTGAGCAGGGCTGTCTCGATGATCACCTTCAGGATCGCGTCGCTGCCGTGCACAGCCTCGGCGACGGCCCTTATGTCATCAACCAGCGCGCCTTTGTCATCGGCGCGGGCGGCTGCGATGTTGACGACCATGTCCACCTCGTCGGCCCCGTCGAGCACGGCGCCGCGGGCCTCGAAGGCCTTGACGTCGGTGGGCGTGGCTCCCAGCGGGAAGCCGACCACCGAGCAGGTCAGGACGCCCGAACCCTTGAGCGCGGTGCTGACGGTCTTGACCCACACCGGGTTCACGCAAACGGATTTGAAGTGGTATTCGGCGGCTTCGGAGCAGACCTTGAGGATCTCCGCTTCACTGGCCTCCGGCTTCAGCAGCGTGTGGTCGATGAAGGAGGCTATTTCTGCCGATGCTGTGGCACCGGGTGCGGTGACTCCCGCGGCGGTGGCGTCAGGTGTGCCGGCCGCGGTGGCTTCGTTGCTCATGGTGGTCCTTCCTGGTGGGCCCGCCGGGCCTCGTGGGCAGCAGGCGCCGTTTTCTTCGTGGCTTCTCAGGTGACCATCTTGCCACAACGATGCTAGGCGGCAGCCTGCACAGGCGCCTGCAGCGTTGCCTGCATGAGCTGGGCCGCGCAGGCCCCCGCGGCGGAGCCGGAGGCCACCAGGAGGCCCAGCCGGACGCCGTCGTAGGAGGCGGCGTCGCCGATGGCCCAGATTCCCGGGACGGAGGTCCGGAAGTCCTGGCCGATCACAATGCCGCCGTTTGCAGCCGTCTCCAGGCCGGCACTGGCCGCCAGGCCGTCCCGCGCCACCCGCTCCTCGGCCAGGACCACGAGGTCGCCATTCATGCTGCTGCCGTCGTCGAAGACGATTCCTGCGGCCGGGAGGACAGAGCCGGCGAGCGTCGGAACGACGGCGGCCGGCCGGAGCGTGGTGCGGACCGGCCTCACGCCGCGGGCGCGCAGCACCGCTTCCGCCTGGCCGGCCTCCGGGCCGGTTCCCACCAGGATCCCCAGCGGCCTTCGGCCGAGGACGCGGGTCACTTCCTTCACGGCGTCACCGATGCGGGCGGCGTCGTCGATGGTGGAGTAGCTGAGGCAGCGGCCGGCGCCGTCCACGGGAGACAATGCCGGGGCGGAGCCGGTGGCAATCACCAGCTGGTCGTAGCTGAATTCCATGCCGTCAGAGGTAGTCACCACGCGGTTGGCCGCATCGATGAAGCTGGCCGGCTGGCCGAAGCGGATTGAAACCTGGGGGAGCGCCGCCAGTTCCAGGAGTTCGGACGGGGCGTCGTCGCGGTTGCTGAGTACAGTGATGCTGCCTGCGAAGCGGGATCCGTCCAGCTTGCTCACCAGGGCACGGGCAGCAGGTCCGGCTCCGGCGATGACCACGCGCGGAACAGGCGGCGGCGCCTGGAACGAGGCGGAGGAGGGGGTGGACGGTGCCGAGGCGGACATGTGAAGGCCCTTTCGCTGGTGAGGCCTTCGTTTGGCCCCGGTTGGTGATGAAACCCAGCGTAGGCTTCCGGTTTTTCGAGGGTGTTTCCCGGTTGTTGCCGGAATGTCCCTGCCCGTTCCACACTGTTTACCAGACGGCAACAAACGTGTACTTTCGTTGTGTCCTGCCTCACAGTCAGCCCCCTTCCGGCCCTGCTGCCTGCGGGGACCGCTCAGCCGTACCGGCGGAAAGCCTCACGAAGGCCCCGGGCTGCGATGTTGGCGAGGACGCCCGCCTTGTCGCCGGGGCCATGGACGCCGGCCGGTTCCACGGAGGCGATCAGGGCCGCCGCGTCCGCCAGTCCCATGGTGACCGGAACATCCAGCAGCGAACCCACAGTGAGCCGGGCCTGCCTGGTGTCGTCCCAGGCGTCCGGGCCGGGATCGTCGTGGAAGACCCGGGCAAGGGACAGCCGGTGCCAGGCGCCGCCCGCGCGGACGGAAGCCCGGTAGGTCACCGATTCGCCGCGGACGTCCACGCGCCCGCCGGCCAGGAAGACCCGTGGGCCGAAGGGTGCGTAGTCGAGGAACCCCGTGAGCCGGGCCGCTGCACCTGAATCTTTGAGGGGCAGGGCCACCGTTACCGTGAGGCGCACTTCCGAGCCGGTGGAGCCGCCGCCCGCGCCACCGCCCGCGCCGCCCGCGCCACCGCCCGCGCGGTCGCCCCCGCCGCCTGCGTCCCGGCCGCCAAACCGCTCGGTGAAGCGGATGCCTGCCGGCGGTTCCACCATGGCAGTGCAGGACGCGTCCTTGGGCAGGCCTTCGGCGGTCATGTCCTTGAGGTAGCTGCGGGCATCCCGGTACCCCATGCCGATCAAGGTGTCCGCATCGATCCGGTTCAGGTAGAACTCCGGATCCAGCGGCAGGGGATTCTCCGGCCTGACAACGTGGAGGATGAAATCCCTGCCGGCAGCCTTCGCGGCCTCGAAGTCGGCCAGGAGGGCGCCCATGGCGCTCATCTCGATCATATGGACGTACTGTTCAAGCGGGCCGTCGCCCCAGTACCCGGTGTTGCCGATGCACCAGACCAGCCACACCTCGTCCGCCCCGCGGCGGAGGGCTTCGGCCACGTTGGCGTCGCGGACCCAGACGGCGTCAGTCCAGATCTTCCCGTCACGCCGCAGCGGCGTGAGGAAAATGGGCAAGGACATTCCGGCTGCCATCAGTCCGGCATCGACGTCCCGGGCGTCGATGGCGTGGCATAGCTTTCCGGTAAATTCCACTACGTTGAAGGTGCCTTCGACGGCGCCCGGCAGGGCTGCCCGGCGCCTGATCTCGCCGTCGTCGATCCCGAGGGCCGGAAAAACCTTGCGGAGCAGGCCGTCCGCGTCACCGATGGCGGGCAGCGACCACGGCCCCTTCGCATAGTCGCCCAGCGGCAGTGCCGAGCCGAAGTCCTTGACGTTCACGCCGGACCAGTTCCGACACATATCCTCCGCAGGCACCCCTGACAGCAGCATGCCCGCCGTCAGGATGCCGCCGGACGTCCCGTCCACATGGTCGAAGTGCAGGCCTTCTTCGGCGAGCGCGCGGACCACGCCGGCCTGCCAGGCCACCCGCATTCCGCCGCCGGCCAGCACAAGCGAGCGCTTCACGGCCCCGCCCCCTGACCGCGGCCTTTGCCTGGCCCGCTCTCCCAGTAGACCCGGCGAAGGTAGATCAGGCAGAGGGCCGCCGTCGCAAGGTCGAAGACCGCTACTGCCAGCGCCACCGGCGCGAAAACGCCGTTGATGACCCCGATCGCGACGGCGGCACAGGCCCCCGCCTTCTGCACTCCCGACCACAGCAGCACCTCGGCCGCCGGCCGGGGGCGCAGCAGCGTGTGCAGCAGGAGTCCGCCCACCACCACCATGAACATGCCCACGGTGCCGAACAGCTGGCGCGCCGCCGTCGTCGGCTCCGCCCCCAGCAGCTCAAGGACGGCGCCGCCGAACGGTATCTGGACGGCCCCGGAAAAGACGGTGACGACGGCGATCGCGGCCAGGACGGCGCGCAGCGGGTCTGCCGTGATCCAGGCGCCGACGCCGGGAACAGCCGGCCCCGAAGGGCGGGCAATCCCGCTCATGACCTGTCCCCGCTCATAAAACCGGGCCCGCTCATGCGAACGCCTCCCACAGCCGGCCCCGGTCCACCAGCAGCCAGATGATGGCCAGCCACGTGAGCGTCGAGACGTAGAAACGGATGTCGTTGAGAAGCATCCACCGGCGGAGCAGGGAACGCAGTTCGGCGTCGTCGGCGAAGTCCCCGCCCCGGATCCTGATGTTGACGGGAATGATCATGGCCTGGCCCACCACCGTGAGGACGATGATCCCCAGCAGGCAGAGCGCCGCGGGGACGATCCGGACCGTGCCCCACTCCGTCCAGACGAGGATGATGCCGGCGATGAACATCGGCGGCACCACCACAGTGAAGAACTTGGTGGCCTGGCGGGTGGGGATGCCGAAGTGCATGTCCACGTTGCCGCGGTCCAGGGACTCCCATGTGGGGTAGAGGAAGAACTTCAGGACCCACATGGTGCCCACGTACATGGTGGCGCCGAACAGGAAATACAGCGCGTTCAGCAGCAGCAGCCAGTTCACGGCGCGTCTCCGGTGCCGGCACCGTCAGACGTGCCCTGGGACGTGGCGGGGGACGTTCGTCCCCGGTCCGGTCCGGGCAGCCATTCCTGGCCCTGGCCCAGGCCGACGACGGATTCGAGCGGGTCGCCGCCGGGGATCCGGGCGGCCTCCTCGGCAGATGGTGCGGTCAGGAACCACGCCTCATAGTGGTCGTCCAGTACTCCGCGTGCTTCGGGAAGGTAGGCGGTGAATACCGGTTTGTCCGCCGGCTGGAGGGTTTTGAGGGCGGCAACGCCCGGAGCGTCGCCCAGCACCAGCCGGGCCCTGGCGTCGCCTCCCAGGGCGATGTCCCCGGTGGCCTCGAAGTAGATGTCGGACTTCATCAGCATCCCGCGGAAAGCACAGTAGTTGGAGGCGGCCAGCTTCAGCGGGATGCCCATCGGCCGCGGGCGTTCAATTTCGATGAAGCAGCCCAGCCTGCCGCTGTCGTCGTACTGCGCGGAAACGGTTGAATCGGTGACCACGAAGTCCAGGCTGGCCCGGTGCTTGGGCATGCCCCAGATGCCTTTGCCGCCCTTGACCGAAATCTCGGTGCTGACCGGAAGGTCCACCACGTACTGGCCTAGCCCGAACGTCTTCTGGAATACGAGCGGCAGGAGCGGGGGCGCCGGCCGGGAACCGTGAGTGACGGCGATTGCCAACGAGTATTCAATGTATTGGCCGATGTCTGTCGACTTGTAATTGACCACGGTGACCACGAGCAACCCCTTCCCGCCGAGGCTCAACGGCCGGAGCTCCGTGCCGGGAAGGACGGCTGCGGCGGCGCGCTTGTTGATGGGGAACGCCGCCATCAGGACCGGGGAATCGTCGGAATTGACCGGCATGGAGTATTTGATGCCGTCCACCGTGGCATGATGTCCGCGCAGGCGCTCCTGGCGGTGCGGCACCGGGGAGGGCACCAGCCGTAGCAGGGATGCAGCCAGTCCGATGAGTCTGTTCATCTGTTCAGCTCCTTGAGGATGACGGGATAGGTGTCCGCCCAGGCGCGGGCTCCAAAGAAGACATCCAGGTGCCCGTAGCCGGACAGCAGGTGCAGCGAGTCCTTGCCGGGGCGATGACCGTCGAAGAAGGCGAACGTCCGCTCCTGGCTTTCGGGCAGGAAGCACCGGTTGTTGCGACCGGCCAGGAACGAGAACCTGGCATCCGTCTGCGGCGCCTCAGCCAGGAAGTTCGCGGGGAGCTCCGGGTGGTTTCCGGCGGCCACCATGCGCCTGGCCAGCACGCTGCGTCCCATCTCGGACAGAAAAGTGAACGGCACTTCCGCGAACTCACCGCTGATCCAGTTGTGGGTGGCCTCATCCAGGTTCTCGTGCGACCACAGTGCGGGCCGGCCGCTGCCGTACGTGAAGCTGACCAGCCGGCACACCAGGTTGTCGCATTCGTGGTGGGTGGCCTTGACCATGGACCGGAGGATGCGGGAGAGGTACCCGTTGGACTTATAGCCCCATGACGGGGACAGGTAGGGAGTGAACGGTTTCAGCAGCTCGGCCAGGTAGGTGATTTTCACGATCGACCACAGCGGGATCACCGGATGAAGGGACACAGCGTTGGAGACCACCGTGTCCACCCGGGGGAGGAGCCCGGCTACGGCTGCCATGGTGAAGGACACCGAGCCCTGGCAGTGGATGACCGCCTTCAGCGTTTCGGCCCCGGTCGCGCCCAGGACATAGTCGACGGCGGCGGGGTGGTCGTACACCGCCGCGTCACCCAGCGTCCACGAGAGGGGTTCAAAGTCGATGGAGGCCCGCCAGTTCAGCAGCCAGACGTCCCAGCCGTCTTCCAGCAGGGCGTCCACCAGCGTCCGCGGCAGCGGCGGGCGGAAGAGCTCGGCCCTGACGCCGGCCCCGTGGACCAGCAGCACGGGTCCCTTCTCCGGTGCTCCGGCGTCACGAGGCACGGCGGAGGTGATGTGCACCAGGGTCAGCGGGGTTCCGTCACCGGCGGGAAAGGGGATGACTTCCGTGACGTGGTCCGCCCGGGTGATGGTGCGAGGGTTGGTCATAGCGGGAATCCCTCCTTTGCGATGGTGATCGGCGGTTCGAAAAGCCGCAGCGGCGGCAGCCCGCCGGCAGGGACCGGGCGGAGGCCGCCGTCGTCGGTCCTTTCCAGGTCCCAGTCCCGGCAGACCCGGTCCACTGCCACCGGATAGACCGTCAGGTTGCCATCCGGGGCGATGCGGATCCGCAGGAAGCCCTTGTGGTCTTCAATGGCCTGGCCGGACATTGCCCACGAGGCAACCTCCCCGCTTCCCGTGCCCAGGATGAAGAAGGCAAACGCTTCGCTGCCGACCGCATAGCCGGTTGTAAACGTGAAAGTGAGCACCAGCCCAAGGGTCAGGAACGGCGGCAACCCGGCCGGCCAGGGAAGGAGGAGGACGACGGCGATCCCCGCCCCGAGCGCCGACAGTTGCCAGAGCGCGCCGCGGGAAACGGTGAACCCGGCGCCGTTCTCCCCCGGATCCCGGTTGAGTCCGAGCGCGGTGCCGAGGGTGGCCAGCAGCAGAAGCAGCAGCAAAGGTACGGCGAGGATGGTCAGCGCAAGGAGCACGGTGTTGCCGGTTTTCAGGGTGGTGAGGCTGTCCGGGAAGGAGAGTCCGCGGAACGCGCTGAAGACGGTCCAGAGCGTCAGGGCGGCCAGCATGTGGGCGACGCCGAGCGCGGAGCCGAACCCGGGGTTGCGCACCGGAAGCCAGAAGGGCGAGAACGGATTGGCCAGGCGTCCGCGGAACTGCCGGGACTCCGCCCGTCCCGGGAACGTCCCCGGAGCCAGGACGAAACGGCGGCCCTGGGCCGGCTGGTGGTCCGGCGTCACGTGGTCCGGCGGTGCGGGGGCCGGCCGGTGTGCGGGAAGTGTGAGCTCCGGCGGCAGCCAGCGGGCGTCCGCTAGAAAGGCGCCGCCCAGGCCGCAGGTCATAAGCTGGGTCCGGCGCGGGTCGGCCCCGGTTCGGCCGGCGGCGGGCAGGGCCGCATCCCCTGGCAGTTCCTCGTAGCGCGAATAGTGGTGCAGGTCCCCGGTGAGCCACAACCGCACGGAAGCGCCGGTTTCCTCGAACATCCCGGCGCGGCGGTTGAATCGGCGCCGAAGGTAGTCCTGCTCGAAGAAATGCACCTGCCGGAAGGCGCTGGCGTTTTCCGTTTCCCGCACCCAGTAGGGGGCCGCCACGCAGAGGATGACGGCGTCGCCCGGCAGCAGCCTGGTGGTCACCGTGTTGTAGAAGTAATCCAGCTGTGGTTCGTCGATGTATTGACCCAGCTGGCTGTCCAGCCCCACAAGCCACCAGCCGGGAGAATCGTCCCCGCCAGTCAGGCGGAGGGCAAAGTAGCTTCGCGTCTGGATGGTCCGCCAGCCGCCGATGTTCCGTTGCCGGGTGAACAGACGGATGAAGGAGGTCAGGCCGTCGTACCAGTCATGGTTTCCGGGGAGGGCCAGCAGCACGCCGGCGCGGCCGGGGGAGCGGCCGCCGGGAAGCGCCGTCCGGTAGGGACCCACCATGCGGTCCTCGTACGCGGCGGGCGATGCCACCGGATACACTTCGTCGCCGCCCAGCACCAGCACCTTTCCGCGGCGAAGCTCCTGCCCGTCCACCTCCAGCGACGCTTCCGCCAGCAATGACGCCACCGTGTAGGTGGAGTCGAAGCCGTCGCCCAGGTCAGCCGTGAAATCCAGCCACAGCTCTTCGGCCCCGGAAGACCGTTCAGACCCGACGGCGTCGGCCGCCGCCGTGCCAGCCGCCGCACCGGCTTTATCAATCCCGGGCAGGCCAAGGTCGCGGACCACCGGCTGCGCGGGCTGGCCCGCGACAGGCAGCCGTTCCAGGTCCAGCTCGTAGCTGGGAAAGCCGCCCTCCAGTTCGCGTTTGTCGCCGAAATCGGCGAAGACGGACGCGAGGACAACCCGCACGGCGGTCCTGCCCAGCTGGGCCGGGGCCAGCCAGCGCACAGCGTCCCGCGGAGTGAAGCCAAGTCCGTTGCTGTGCTGCGCCAGCTCAGCCCGCTTCACGCCGCGCCGCCCTTCATCGCCGGCCGGTGACTTTGCCGGTGGCCCGGCCGGTGACCTTGCCGGAGTACACCTGCCAGAGCTCACCCAGGAACACCTTCCCGAATGCGGCAAGGGCGCTCGCCGGGGACGGGCCCTCCGCCCGGAACGTGGTTAATTGCCGGGCGAAGTCCCACGGCCGGATGTAAAGCACGCCGGCCCCCGCCACGGCGGCAGTGGCAGTGGCCGATTCCGGCGGCGGCAGGTGTCCGCGGAGGACGGTGACGTACAGCGTGGTGGTGTCAGCCCAGACGTCGAAGCCTGCGTCGTTGCGGACGTCCTTGTGGCCCAGGAAGGTGAGCGGGGTGCCGCCGGGATCCCGCAGCCAGAGCCGGTAGAGCATCTTTCGTCCGGCCGTGTCGGGACCGCCGTCCTTGACGAGGAGATTGAACCAGCCGCGTTCCACCGGAAGGCGGCCGCCGAACTGGTCGGCCAGGACGTAGCCTTCCGCGGTGGCCGGATGGAGCGGATCACGGACAAACGCGTCAATATCCGGTGCGGTGATGGTGAGCTCGAACATCATCCGGAGGCTCCGGTCACGGCCCAGGCCGCGGCCCTTCTCGGGGTCTGACACGCCGGCGCTGAACCACCCGTGCATCTGTTCGGTAAAGCTGACCGACGCAGGCCCTGTTTCGGCCTGCTCCGTTCCCTCTTCGATTTCGGCCTCCTGCAAGGCCTCGCTTTCGGAAAGCACGCCGTCATCTGCGGGTCCGGCGCCGGTGAGCCCCAGGGAACGGCTGCCGGTGCGCGGGACCCACGTTCTTTCCTTCCGGGGTGCCTTCGCACCTTTGGTAGCGTCCGGCACCAGGGCGCGCGGCGGCCCGCCGTCGTACGTTCCGCCGTCGTAGGTTCCGCTACCCAGCGGTCCGTTGGAAGAGCCAGCCGGGACGCCGGCCCCGGCCAGGCCGCCCCGCTGCCTGGCGCCGTCGGTTCCCTCCAGGATCCGGTGGCAGGCCCGTTCGGCAAAGGCGGCTATGGTCAGGGCGGGATTGGCGCCCACCGGCCCGGGCATCGCGGCGCCGTCCACCACATGCAGCCCGGGGTACCCAAACACCTCACCGTACGCGTCGCACACGCCTTCGTTGCTGTTCCGGCCGGCCGGGGCACCGCCGAGCGGATGCACGGTGATGACGCGTTTGCTCCACCACAGCGGATTCTGCTTGAAGCTGCCGCCCAGTTCCTTGGCGATCGCCTGCATGGTGGCCTGCATCCGGCCGAAGTACGCGGCTGAGGTGGCCAAGGTCCAGTTGATGGCCAGCCGGCCGCCCTGCAGGGTCATGACGCCGTCCGGGATGTCCCGCCCCATGCCGAGCAGGGGAACTGACGATGCCGAGAGCCTGCCGTCTCCCAGTGCGGCGGCAAGATCGGCGGAAATGTTGGATCGCTGGGCCTGGAAGAGCCGGTCCTTGAGGAGCTGCACCATCACTTTGCCGGCGCGCCTGGCCACCTGGCGGAACTGTCCCGTCTCCAGCAGCCAGTTCATGAACGAGGGGTACCCGGCGTCTTCGATGTAGTAGCCGCGGCCGTCGCCGCCGTCGGTGGAATCGGGTGTGCGGATGGCCGTGGTGATCACCGGTCCGATGCTGCCCGAAAGGGTGCGGGTGGCGCCGTCGGGGTCCTTAGCGTCCAGGACGAAGCCCAGCAGGTCGCCGTTTCCGCTGAACCGTGTGCCGAGTGCCGGGCTGAGGGCGGGCAGCGACGCGCGGTTGCGCAGCAGCAGGAACGTGGTGCCGAAAGTGCCGGCGGCGAGGATGAGGCGGCGGCAGCGGATCACCTGTTCGTGCAGGAGCCCGGGCCGGGCGTCGGCGGGATCGTGGACGACGTAGCGGACCTCATAGCCGCCCGCCGGGAGCGGGCGGATGCCGCGGACGTCGTGGTGGGTCCGGATGTCAGCCCCGGCAGCCTTGGCCGCGGACAGGTAGTTGTGGTCCAGGGTGTTCTTGGCGCCGGCGTTGCAGCCGATGTCGCATTCCCCGGACAGGGTGCAGGTGGTGCGCACGGCCCCCTCGCCGTGGACGCTCCCGTACGGTGCCGGCGCCAGCACCTGGTTCCTGGCCGGAGTGGAGCCCGGGGACTGGGAGAACGTGACGGCGATGGGCGGCCGCGTGATGCTGAGTCCGAGCGCGCGGGCAGCCTTTTCCATGGCCAGGGTCTTCGGCGTGTCCTGATAGGGGTAGGGCACAGGGCTGAGCATGGCTTCGGCGGCCTCGTAGTAGGGGTCGAGGTCCTGCCTGCTGAACGGCCAGCTTTCGTAGCCTCCGCCGGGCACAGGGGATTCCTGGACGAACCACTTTTCGTCCTTGCGCAGCAGCACGTTCGCATAGATGAGTGAGCCGCCGCCCAGTCCGCTGGAGACGATTCCTTCCAGGCCGCGGAAAGTCCAAGCGTCAAATAGTCCGTAGAGGCCCTTGTCCGGATCCCAGAAATTCCGGCCCATCTCGGACGGCGTCCGGGCGAAACTCCCGGGCGGGTAGGCCCTGCCCCGTTCCATCAGGACCACAGACTGTCCGCCGGCCGCCAAGCGGTAGGCCGCTACCGATCCGCCAAAGCCGGACCCCACCACCACGGCGTCCACAGACTCCGCGGGTTCATCGTCCCCTTGCACCACCGGTTCCACGCAATTCCCCTCGGAAGAGCTGCCCCGCCAAACGCCCCGGCCGCCACGCACCGGAACGGTACGAAGGCGGCCACGGGGCGGTCAGACGCAAACCATAGCGACATGTTCCCACTGCGGACCGGGTCTGTCCACGGATCCGGCTGCGGAAACGGGGCACGGAACCCCAAGGGGGAGTGCTAGACCCGGATCCGGTACCCGCGCTTAACCACGGTTTCCACCATCCGGCCGTCCGGCAGGGAGGAGCGCAGCCGGCTGACTGTCATGTCCAGGGCATGCACGGAGCCGCGCAGTTCGAGCAGGTCGGAGAGCGATTCCCGGGACAGGACGGCGCCTTCGGCACCCAGCAGGGCACGCAGAAGCAGGAGCGGCGCGGGTGCCATTTCAACGGCTTCCCCGTCGATCCGCAGCGACCGTCCGCGGAGCTCCACGTTGCCGGACCGGGTGTCCAGGCGGCGCACATGGTTCAGGGCAAGGTGTTCGCAGACCAGCCGGATCAGGGCACCCATCCGGAAGCGTTCCGGAATGAGCGGGGACAGTCCGGCGTCGATCAGCGGCTGCGCCGTGATGGGACCCACGACGGCGGTGGTGACGGTGGTTTTCAGGGCGTCGACGAGCTGCTTGTAGAGGCCCATCTCGTGGGCCGTGCTCCACATGGCGTCGACGGCGGGCGCGCTGGTGAACGTCAGGACGTCCAGGTTGCCGCTGCAGACGGCCTCGATCAGGCGCGGAAGTTTGTCCTCGCCGTCGGGCTTGACCCAGCGGTAGGGGGTGACGGTCAGGACGGTGGCGCCGGACATCCTCAGGCGCTCAAGCTGGCGGACGTCCGTGTAGCCGTGCAGCTGGACTGCCACCGTCTTGCCGCGGACGCCTTCCTTCAGCAACATGTCCACCAGGGTGGCCGTGGTTTCGTCGCTGCTGATCCCGACGTCGGCCAGTCCCGCGGCGCGGACGGCACCGCGGGCTTTGGGCCCGCGGACAAACATCCGGCAGGCCGCGAGGGTCTCCAGCAGCTCATCGCCGATGCCGGACGCGTCGGCCGCCTCGCACCAGCGGCGCATGCCGTAGGCGGTGGTGGCGATGCAGAGGTCGGGCTTGGCAGCAATGATGGCCCGGGTGTCGTCGATAAGCCGCATGTCCTCCTGCACCGGCGCAATCTTGAGCGCAGGTGCGTGCAGCACCTCGGCTCCGCGCCGCTCCAGGGCCTCGATCAGGTCCTGGGAACGCCGGTGCGACGTCACACCGATCCGGAATCCCTCCAGGGGCGAATCGGGGCCGTCGGCAGCAGGGGAGTCCTGCGGGCCGGGGGCGGAAGCGGGGGCAATAGAGTTCATGGCGCTCATGGGTTTTCTTTCACGATTCCATCAGTGACGCTGCGAGGCGGTCGAGATCAGCCGCCGCCTCGGCGTGCCCGCGGTTGGCTTCAGCCACCCGCACCACCTCGCCGATGACCAGCACAGCCGGGTTAGTGCAGTCGGCGGCCGCTGTGACAATCGTACCGAGCTGGGCGATGGTAGTGCGCTGGCCGGGGCGGTAGCCGCGTTCGACGACGGCCATCGGCATGTCTGCCCGCATGCCCGCCCGGCGCAGGCCGGCGGCCAGCTGGTGCAGCGTTCCGATGCCCATGAGGACCACGATGGTCCCGCCCAGCCCGGCCAGGTGCGTGAGCTCCTTCTCGGTAAGAGGCGCGTGGCCGGACACCACGGTGAACATGTGGCTGACCTCGCGGTGCGTGACCGGGATCCCGGCGGCGGCCGGGACGGAGATGGCACTGGTGACACCGGAAACGACCTTCACGGGAACGCCGGCAGCCACACAGGCGGCAACTTCCTCGCCGCCGCGGCCGAAGACGTAGGGGTCACCGCCCTTGAGGCGGACCACGTTGTTTCCGGCCAGGGCGCTCTGCACCATGAGCTTTTCAATGTCGCCCTGGCTCACCTTGTGGTGGCCGGGCTGCTTGCCCACATCCACCAGCTCGGCCGAGGTCAGGGACGGCAGCTCCTGGTAGGGGGCCAGCCGGTCGTAGAACACGACGTCGGCATCGCGCAGCGCCTTGACGGCGGCAACGGTCAGCAGCTCGCCGACACCGGGGCCGCCGCCCACCAGGGTCACGTGCCCTACTGCTCCGGCAGCCGGTTCCACGGCCACGGGGATGCCGGTGGCGCGGCAACGGTCCAGCAGCGCGTCCCAGCCGGGCTGGCCGTCGTCGACGGCAGCCACGAGGAACGGACGCTCGGGCAGCGGCCCGTCGTGGCTCGCGCCCTGCGGGGTGCTGAGGCGTGAGACGACGGCGCCGGCAGCCTGGTAGCGGCGGACCGCCTGCCGGGCGGCGTGGTCGGATCCGGTGACCAGGACTTCACGGCCCGTGAGATCAATGCTGAGCTGCATGCCTATACCTCGTTCTTGTCGAGTTCCGGGGTGGAGGGACGCATCGGGATGGTGGCCCCGATGAGGACTTTCCCCTTCTCTTCTGCCGTAGCCGGGCGCATCTGGCCGCGCTCGTCCGAGACAAAGGTGATGGAGTCGTCCTTCTGGTCCGGGGCGTTGACGAAGGAACGGAACCGGCGCAGGCGCTCGGGATCCTTCAGGGTGTCAGCCCATTCGTCGATGTAGGTGTCAACGTGCTTTTCCATGGCGGCCTCGAGGTCTGCGGCGATCCCCAGGGTGTCCTTGACCACCACATCCTCGACGTGCTTGATGCCGCCGTCGAGCTCCTCCTGCCAGCGCGCGGTGCGCTGCAGGCGGTCGGCGGTGCGGATGTAGTACATGAAGTACCGGTCGATGTACTTGATCAGGGTCTCGTCGTCGAGGTCCTTGGCCAGCAGCTGGGCGTGGGCCGGGGTGGCACCGCCGTTGCCGCCGACGTACAGGTTCCAGCCGTCGGCCGTGGCGATCACGCCGACGTCCTTGCCGCGGGCTTCGGCGCACTCGCGGGCACAGCCGGAGACGCCCATCTTGAGCTTGTGCGGGCTGCGGAGGCCGCGGTAGCGAAGCTCGAGCTGGATGGCCATGGCCACCGAGTCCTGGACACCGAAGCGGCACCAGGTGGAACCGACGCAGGACTTCACCGTACGCAGGCTCTTGCCGTAGGCCTGGCCGGATTCGAAGCCGGCGTCCACCAGTTCCTTCCAGATTTCCGGGAGTTCCTCGAGCCGGGCACCGAACATGTCGATGCGCTGGCCGCCGGTGATCTTGGTGTACAGGTTGTACTTCTCGGCCACGGCGGCGATGACGCCGAGCTTCTTCGGGGTGATTTCGCCGCCGGCGATGCGGGGGACCACCGAGTAGGTGCCGTCCTTCTGCATGTTGGCGAGGGCGCGGTCGTTGGTGTCCTGCAGCGTTCCGCGGCCGGCGTCCAGGACGTAGGCGCTGTTCTGGCTGGCCAGGATGTTGGCGATGGTCGGCTTGCAGATGTCGCAGCCGGCGCCGGTGCCGTACTTGGCCATGATCTCTTCGAAGGAGGTCAGTTCCAGGACCCGGATGGCGTCGAACAGTTCCTGGCGGGAGAGTTCGATGTGCTCGCAGAGTGCCTTGGAGACCTCGACGCCGGACTTGGTGAGTTCGGTTTCCAGCAGTTTCTTGAGCATCGGCACGCAGGAACCGCAGCTGGTTCCGGCGCGGGTGCAGCCCTTCAGCTCGCCGAGTTCCTGGACGGGAGCGTTGCCGTCGCAGGCACCGCAGCCGTTGACAGTGTCGCGGATGGTCCCGGCAGTCACGTTGTTGCAGGAACACAGGATGGCGTCGTCCGGCAGTTCCGTCTCCGGGGCCTCGCCGCCGCCGGCAGCGGTGAGGTAGGCGCCCGGCTCGGCGGCCAGTTCGCGGCCCAGCATGGGACGCAGGCTTGTGTACGGGGTGGCGTCGCCTACGAAGATGCCGCCCAGGAGGGTCTTGGCATCGTCCGTGGTGACGATCTTCTGGTAGACGCCGCGGGCGGGGTCGGCGTAGACGATCTCCAGCGCGTGTTCCGTACGGGCGAATGCGTCGCCGAAGCTGGCCACGTCCACGCCGGAGAGCTTGAGCTTGGTGGCGGTGTCGAAGCCGGGGAAAGTTGCGTCGCCGCCGTGCAGCCGGTCCGCGACGATTTCGGCCATGGTGTTGGCCGGGGCCACGAGGCCCAGGCACATGCCGCCGAAGTTGGCTACCTCGCCGATGGCCCAGATGCCGGGAACCTGGGTTTCGCAGCCGTCGTTGATTACGACGCCGCCGCGCTGGCCCAGATCGAACAGCTGCTCCTCGCCTTCAGCGGCGCGGAAGAGTTCATCGCGCGGCTTGACGCCGATGGCCACGATGACGAGGTCGGCGGGGATGATGCGGCCGTCCGCCATCAGCACGCCGGTGACCTGGCCGTCTTCGGAAAGCACCTCGGAGGGGAACACGCCGCCGTGGACCGTGAAGCCCTTGGCTTCGATCAGGCGGCCGAGCGCCTGGCCGGCGCCTTCGTCGAGCTGGGTGTTCATGAGCCACGGGGCGCCGTTGATCACAACGGGAGTTGCGCCGAGCTGTTCAGTGCCTGCAGCCGATTCGAGGCCAAGGAGCCCGCCGCCGATGGTGACTGCGTTGATCTTGCGGCCGAGCTTCGCAGTGAGTTCGGCGATCGCCTTGTTGATCGCCCACACGTCCTCGAGGGTGCGGTAGACGTGCACGTGCTCCGCGCCGGGGATCGGCAGGCGGGCGGCGTCCGAACCGGTGGCGACAACCAGTTCGTCGAATTCGTAGGTGTTCCCGGCTGCCGTCTCAACGGACTTGGCAGCGTGGTTGATCTTGATGACGCGTTCGCCGGTCTTCAGGGCCAGGGCGTCGTGGTCCCACATGGAGGCGGTGCCGAGGGTGAGGTCCACGTCGCTGTCGGTGAGCGCCTTGCTGAGGGCCACGCGGTCGTAGGGGAGGTGGGCTTCCTCAGTGAGGACCGTGACATGCCAGCCTTCGAGGCCGCGGGCATGCATTGCGTCCGCAAAACGGTGGGCCGCGGGGCCGCCGCCGGCGACGACGATGCGGCGCGGAGTCTCGGTGCTTGAAGTCTGTTCGGTCACTGTGGGCCTTTCGCATGGGGCGCAGCGGTGATCTGCGACCATCTCAATCGAGGTGTCCATCCAGACTAGGTACGCGCAGTTTCGCTTCAGTTTCCCTTATGTTTCGTGAACTTAACTTCTGCATCACGAATGGATTTCCGGACAGGTGAGTTGCCTTTTACGTGCCGGACACATTGACTGCACGCCGCCGAAACACCGCAGCCCTAGTTTTGAGATGTGGCCGCGTTGGCGGTCCGGGCCCGGCTGCCGTTCCAAGGAGCGCCGGGCAGCAGGCAATGCGAGAGGGGTCGGAAATGACCGCAGTACTTGAACTTGAAGACCAGAGCACCGGCTTTGCAACGGGCTGGAACCGTGTCTGTGCCGTGGAGGAGCTGGAACTGGCCTGGGGCGAGGCAGCATTGATCGCCGGCCGCCAGGTGGCATTGTTCCGGACGGCGCCTGCAGAGGTATTCGCGGTGGCCCAGGAAGATCCCGCTACAGGCGCCCATGTGATGGCACGCGGCATTGTGGGCTCACGCGGAGCGCGCCAGACCATTGCGTCCCCGCTGCACAAGGAGGTCTACGACCTGGAAACCGGCGAGTGCTTTGGCACTGCGGAGCTCCGCCTCCCCACGTACCGCACCCGTGTGGTGGACGGCTACGTCGAGGTAGAGCTCTAACTAGAGCCCCAGGGCCTCCCGAACGTCTCCCAGAACGCCGTCGAGGGCTGCCCGTGCCGCCTGCCGCGCCTCGGGCAGTTCCGCAGCTGAACCCACGCTCCGGATAACTTCGAGGTAGCACTTCAGTTTTGGCTCGGTGCCGCTGGGCCGGATGATCACCCGGCTGAGGTCCTTGGTGAGATAGAGCAGGCCGTCCGTCGGCGGCAGGTTTTCGCTGCCTTCGGCCAGGTCCTTGAACGTTTCGACGGCGGATCCGCCGAATGATTCCGGCGGGCTGACCCTGAGCCGGTTCATCATGGCATCCAGCAGGCCCAGGTCCGCGACGCGGATGCTGAGCTGGTCGCTGGCATGCAGCCCGTGCACCAGGTACAGCTCGTCCAGCGTATCGAAAATCGTCTTGCCGTCGGCCTTGGCCGCGGCTGCAAGTTCGGCGATGAGCACTGCGGCGGAGATGCCGTCCTTGTCCCGGACCAGTTCCGGGGCCACACAGTAACCCAGCGCTTCCTCGTAGCCGTACAGCAGGCCCGGAACGCGGGAAATCCACTTGAACCCGGTCAGTGTCTCTTCGTGGGCGTACCCGGACGCGGCGGCAATCTGTGCCAGCAGGCGCGAGGAAACGATCGAATTCGCGAAGACACCATGTGCTGCAGTTTCGCCGCCGGCGAGCCTGGCCACAATGTGTGCCCCCAGCAGCGCGCCCACTTCGTCACCCCGCAGCATGCGCCAAGCACCCGTGTCCGGATCCTTGGCGGCGACGGCTGCACGGTCGGCGTCGGGGTCGTTGGCCAGCACGATGTCGGCGTCCACGCGGGCTGCCGTTTCCAGTGCCAGGTCAAGGGCGCCGGGTTCCTCCGGGTTGGGGAAGTTCACCGTGGGGAAATCCGGGTCCGGCCGGGCCTGTTCTGACACCAGCGTGACGTCGTCGAATCCCGCCGCCTGCAAAACGGCAACAGCCGTGTCGCCGCCCACGCCGTGCATGGGGGTCAGGACGATCTTCAGGTCCCTGGCCGGGAATTGCGCGGGGAGGGCCAGCGCCGCCACTGCTGCCTCGTAGTCGGCGGTGATCGAGGGCTCCAGCACGGTCCAGCCCGCAGGGGCTAGCGTGATGGAGTCCAGGGTGCCCACACGATCGATTTCCGCGGCGATGCGGGCGTCGTAGGGTGCCACGATCTGCGCCCCTCGCCCGCTTTCCTCAACCGCGTGCCGGCCTAGGTACACCTTGTAGCCGTTATCCTGCGGCGGGTTGTGGCTGGCAGTCACCATCACGCCGCCGTCGCAATCCAGCGCACGGACGGCGTAGGCAAGCAGCGGGGTCGGGAGCGCCTGCGGCATCAGGAAGGTCTCGATTCCCGCAGCCGTGAAGACCGCGGCGGTCTCCTCCGCGAAAATGTCGGAGTTGTAGCGGGCGTCATAGCCGACGACGGCACGGGGCCGGGCGCCCGGCGAGGCTTCGGCGACGGCGGCGGTCAGGAACGCAGCGAAGCCGGCGGCCGCGCGCCGGACAACGACGCGATTCATGCGGTTGGGGCCGGGGCCAAGCTCAGCGCGGAGGCCTGCCGTGCCGAACTGCAGCGTTCCGCTGAAGCTGTCCTCGAGCTCCTGGCGGGCTGCGGGAACCCCGTCCGAGGAAAGCTGGACGAGTTCTGTCAAAGCGGCGGCAGTTGCGGGATCCGGGTCCTGGGCGGCCCAGTTACGGGCGGCGCTCAAAAGCTGCGGAAAATCGGCATCGGAAGACGTCATAGGAACAAAGCTATCGCCTAACGACCCGGATGCGGTGCCCGGCATGCGCAACCCGGAACCTTGACAGTAAATTTTCCGGACACGTAATGTCTGAAAAATGAAGATGGGGCAGGGGGTTGAGTGGTCGCTGCACTGCTGCGTCAACATGTCCTGGGCCCCTGCCGGGGAGGCCGTAAACAGTGCCAGGCTGGCGGAGCTGTATCAGTTGCCCGCGGCGTATCTGAACAAGCAGCTTCAGGCGCTGGTCCGTGCGGGCATCCTGTCCTCCGTATCCGGACCCCGCGGCGGTTTCCAGCTGGCGCAGCCCGCGGAAAAGATCACCGTGCTGGACGTTGTCCTGGCCATTGAAGGTCCGGAACCGGCGTTTCGCTGCGAATCCATCCTCGCGAACGCACCCGGCGCAGAGCCCGGCGAGGACTATCTGCGCAGCTGCCTCGTGTCGCAGACCATGCGGCAGGCCGAGCTTGTGTGGCGCCAGACGCTGTCCCGGCAGACCATCGCAGGCATTGCCGCCTCGGTTGAGCGGAAGTTTCCCGGCTCCCGGAAGGACGTACTCCGCCGGCTGATGCCCGCCAGGTACTAGAACAAACTGCTAGAACGAACTTCTAGGACCCGGCGGGCGCCGTGCACGGGTGCGGGGTCAGAGCTTGGCGATGATTTCGGCGAGCAGCTTGGAGATGCGCGGGCCGGCAGCCTGCCCGGCTTCCAGCACTTCCTGGTGGCTCAGCGGCACGGGGCTGATTCCGGCGGCGAGGTTGGTCACCAGCGAGATGCCGAAGACCTCCATGCCTGCGTGACGGGCGGCGATGGCTTCGAGCGCTGTGGACATGCCCACCAGGTCGGCACCGATCCGCTTGGCGTACTGCACCTCCGCCGGAGTCTCGTAGTGCGGTCCGGTGAACTGCGCATAGATGCCCTCGTCGAGGGAAGGGTCCACTTCGCGGGCCAGTCCACGGATCCGTGCAGAGTACAGATCTGTCAGGTCAACGAAGGTTGCGCCTTCCAGCGGGGACGTGGCGGTGAGGTTTATGTGATCTTTGATGAGCACGGGAGTGCCGGGAGCCCAGCCCTCGTTGAGGCCGCCGCAGCCGTTCGTTACCACCAGGACCTTGCAGCCGGCCGCCGCGGCGGTCCGTACTCCGTGGACTACGGCGCGGACGCCCTTGCCTTCGTAGTAGTGCGTCCGGGCGCCGAGCACCAGGGCGCGCTTGCCTTCCTTGGTCAGGACGGAGCGGATGGTGCCTACGTGCCCCTCCACCGCCGGTGCATGGAACCCGGGGACTTCGTCCGCGGACAGCGTGGCTGTGGTCTCGCCGATCAGGTCCGCGGCATCGCCCCAGCCCGAGCCGAGGACCAGCGCGACGTCGTGGCTGTCCACGCCCGTCTCCTCGGCGATATAGTCGGCGGCCGCGCGGGCGGCGTCAAAAGGGTCCGTGTTCAGGAATTCTGTATTACTCACTGGTACAAGTTATCCTGCCCGCGACGCCCTGCCCAGCAGTGGCGAGGTCCCTTTTATTGGTGTGCGGCGCCGCATGGGTAGAGAATGGATCTTTGTGACTACGCATCCGGATTTCAGCTCACCTCGCATCGCAATCCTCGGCGGAGGGCCCGGCGGCTATGAAGCCGCCATGGTGGCCGCCTCCCTGGGGGCTCAGGTCACCATCGTTGAGCGGGCGGGCCTGGGCGGCTCGGCGGTGCTCACCGACGTCGTGCCTTCCAAAACCCTGATCGCGACGGCGGACCTGATGACCCGCGTCGGTGAGGCGGGGGAGCTGGGAGTGAAGTTCGACGTCGACGGCGGCGATTTCGCCCCCGTGATGAGGGCGGACCTGAAGCACATCAACGACCGGCTGCTCACCCTTGCGCGGAAGCAGTCCGAGGACATCCGGGCGGGACTGGAACACCAGGGCGTGCGCATCCTCATCGGCTCCGGCCGGCTGCTGGACAGCCACACGATCGAGGTCCTCACGGCTGAGGGCACCGAGACGGTGGAAGCGGATACCATCCTGCTCGCGGTGGGCGCCCACCCGCGCGAACTTCCCACCGCCCGGCCGGACGGCGAGCGGATCCTGAACTGGGCGCAGATCTACGACATGGACGAGCTTCCCGAGGAACTCATCGTGGTGGGCTCCGGTGTTACCGGCGCGGAGTTCGCGTCCGCCTACAACGGCCTGGGCTCCAAGGTCACCCTGATTTCCAGCCGCGACCGCGTGCTGCCGGGCTCGGACACCGACGCCGCAGAGGTCCTGGAAGGCGTTTTTGAACGCCGCGGCGTGAACGTGCTCTCCCGTTCCCGTGCGGAAACGGTCGAGCGGACGGACGACGGCGTGGTGGTCACTTTGGGTGACGGCTCCAAGGTCACCGGCAGCCACTGCCTGGTCTGCGTCGGCTCCATTCCGAACACGGCCGGCATCGGCCTCGAGGAAGCCGGCGTGGCAGTGACCGAAGCCGGCCACATCAAAGTGGATGGCGTCTCCCGCACCACGGCACCGAACATCTACGCCGCGGGCGACTGCACCGGCGTCCTGGCCCTCGCGTCCGTCGCCGCCATGCAGGGCCGCATCGCGGTTGCCCACTTCATGGGCGACAGCGTCACCCCGTTGAAGCTGCACCAGGTGGCCTCCAACATCTTCACCTCGCCCGAGATCGCGTCGGTCGGCGTGTCCGAGGCGGAGATCGACTCCGGCAAATACCAGGGCGATGTGATCAAGCTGTCGCTGCGCAGCAATGCCCGCGCCAAGATGCGCAACCACCGCGACGGCTTCATTAAGATCTTCGCCCGCAAGGGCTCCGGTACCGTGATCGGCGGCGTGGTGGTCGGCCCGAACGCGTCCGAGCTGATCTTCGCGATTTCCATCGCGGTCACGCAGAAACTGCACGTCGACGACGTCGCCAGCACCTTCACGGTGTACCCGTCACTCAGCGGGTCCATCTCGGAAGCGGCACGGCGCCTGCACGTGCATATGTAACGTCCGCTGGTTGCGCTCGTGGTCCGGTGTTTGCGCTCGTCGAACCCCCGTTAGGCGGGCGCGGCCCGGATGTGTTCCGTGGCCACTGCGGAACGGGACATCCTGGCAGCTGCCAGGTACAGCAGCCCGGTGATCAGCGGGATCACGCTGATGGCGGAGAGCGACACCACCCCGGCGAGGCTGCCCAGGGCTGAGAAGGCTATCGGGCCGATGCCGAGGGCCACGAGCAGCCAGCCCGCAGCGGCCGTCCGTTTCAAGCCCAGTACCGCTGCCGGTAAGGCGATCACCAGGACTGCGACGGCCCGGACGGGGCCATTGGCGTTCTCGAATGCCCGCCACGATGCGGAATCCATGGCGAACCACATGCCTGCCACGACCAGCAACGCGGTCAGTAGGGCAAGGGCAGGTGTGGCCCACGCGGGACGAAGCCAGGCAAGCACGGCCAACGCGGCCGGTGGAACAGCCCAGGATAGGACAATCGTGATCCCTTCGGTGCCGCCGGGATCAGTCAGGGCGTAGCCGCTGATGAACAGGCCGGCGAGGACCGTAAACGCTGCCATGATGGCGGCCGCCGTCCAGATCAGTG
The DNA here is from genome assembly GCF_001423745.1 of Arthrobacter sp. Leaf337. Classification (GTDB taxonomy): domain Bacteria; phylum Actinomycetota; class Actinomycetes; order Actinomycetales; family Micrococcaceae; genus Arthrobacter. The sequence goes on along the minus strand of NZ_LMPC01000026.1, from coordinate 28,692 downwards.
CTCTTGCCCGGGCGGGGCGGTCCAGCTTCCGCAGGGAGACGATGCCCATCACGGCGGCAACCACGATGAGTGCGGCCGCGGCCAGGAAGATCGTGACGGCGAACATGGCAACCCTCCCTTGGATCCACGGACTCTATGTTCCATGACACCCCTTGCCCCGGTTTCAGGGCAAGGGGTCCAAGGTCCCTGGAAAACCGGGCGCGCTGCGCCTCTAGCGGATGACAGCAAGAATGGTTTCGAGGGCGTCCTCCGGCACGGTGCCAGGAATGTTGCTGAGTGAAGCGTTGTAAATATGACTGCCGGTGCAGACCTGGGCTTCGTGGACACCAGCTTCCTTCGTGGCGGTCCACGCCTGCCATCCACGTTCCCGGGCAAGGGTCTCGACCTTTGTCACCCCGGGGGCCAGCTCACTGTACTTGCAGCTTGCCGCCAGCAACGCCTGCATCTCACTGGCAACAGATAAATCGGTGAAGGTCAGCACGGCAAAAGGTCCTGTTTCGTCACCGGACTCAGAATAGGCGCACCCGGACGAATCCGGGGACGGCGGGCGTTTGCCCTCGGGCTCATAGCGTGGCAGGCCCTGAAAGCGTGCCAGGTACACCGCTCCGGCCGCACAGAAGTCAGGCACCGGCTGCCCTGACGAAGGAAAAGCGGCCGGGGAATCGGGAGGAGGGCCGGATGTTTCCGACGAAGTGGAAACGGTAGCCGTAGCCTGCTGGACGAGTGGCCCGGTGCCGGACTCAACTGATCCCGGGGCGGGGGCGGCGCAACCCGAAGCCATCAGCATTAATGCAGCGGCCAGAACCTGCACCAAAGCCTGATTCACAGCACCCCCCACGTCGTGATGGTTCAGGCTAGCAGGCGGGGACACCGAAGCGGCAGGGGCCCCGGCGGGGTCCCTGCCGCTTCACGTCACGTCAGGCGGCTGTTGCCGCCTGGAAGTGTTTTTCGATGATGTCCTTAATGTCGGAGTGGCAGCCGCCGCAGCCGGTGCCGGCGCGGGTTGCTCCGGAAACCTCGGCCACGGTGGAGCACCCGTCAGCCACGGCGTCCGCGATCTTGGTTCCGCTGACGCCGGCGCACCGGCACACGGTGCGCGCAGGGTCGGTGTTGGCGGCGGCAGCCAGCTGGTCCGGGCCGTCCAGGCGGAGCAGCAGCGACCTGTCGGCCGGGAGTTCGTCGCCGCGCTCAAACAGCGACACAAGCTCGGCTGCACTGCGCGGCATCCCCACGGCCACGAGGCCTTCGAGCACTCCGCCGCGCGTGGTCATTTTGACGTAGCGGCCGTGTTCCGGATCCGCCCACTGCGCAATCTGCAGGCGCGGGCGGCCGTCCACGGCACCGGCTGTGAGTACTTCGTCGTCCCACGGCTCGGCGGCGTTGTCGCCGGCCACTGCCATGTTCAGGCCCCGTGCCTTGAGGACAATGACGCCCGGCTTCTCCATAGGGAGTTCCGGCAGGGAATTGGCAGCCTCCGCCGACCCGGCCTCGCCGGCGCCTTCGGCCGCTGCCTCGGCGGACCCCTCGGCAAGAAGGGTCAGGTACTCTGCGAGCCACTCTGCCTGGCGCCAGCCCGGGCCCACCAGGCCGGACGGTCCGCGCGCAGTGCGGCATTCGCTGCAGGAAGGATCCGGGCAGCGGACTTCGGCGCAGTCGCCGATCGCGAAGATGTGCGGCTCGTGGTGGGCCCGCAGCTTGTGGTCCACCAGGATGCCGGTGGCCGTGGACAGCCCGCAGCCTTCGGCCAGTTCCACGCGCGGACGCACGCCGCAGGACAGCACCAGCAGGTCGCCGTCGATCGCTGAACCGTCATCCAGCAGCAAAGCGGAGAACCCGCCGTCGGGAGCGTTGTGTTCAAGGCCGGTGGAGCGAGCATTGCCGGCCATCCGTACGCCGCAGTTGCGCAGGTTGGCGGCCAGCACCGCTCCGCCTCCGCGGTCGATGTTCCGGCCCAGCGGGTGCGGTCCGTTGTGGACCACGGTCACGGTGGCGCCTTCCTCGGCGGCGGCCAGGGCCGTCTCGAGTCCGAGGACGCCGCCGCCGAGCACCACCACGCGCTTGCCGCCGGAAACGGCCGCACGAAGCGCCTCAGCGTCGCGCAGGTCGCGCAGGGCGGTCACACCGGCGGGCAGCACGGGGTGGGCCGGATCCGGGTTGAGGCCGGTCAGGTTGGGAATGACGGGGCGGGAGCCGGTGGCGAACACCAGGCGGTCATAGTGCGGGGTGGTGCCGTCGGTGAGGACCACCTGCTGGCGGGCGCGGTCCACCCGGCGGACGCGGACGCCGAGCCGGACATCCACGCCGTCGGCGATCAGGGCGGCGGCGTCGGACAGCGCCAGCGCAGCGGCCGTGGTACGCCCGACACCGAGGTCGGCCACGAGCACGCGGTTGTAGGCAGCGTCTGCCTCCTCGCCGATCACCGTCAGGCGGGCCAGCCCGCTGCGCACTGCCGGCAGCAGCTCGTCGATCAGCCGTGCGGCAACCGGACCAAAGCCAACAACTACAATCTGCTCACTCATGAGGCCTCCGATGCTTGAAGAACGCTGTGCTGAAGTCCGTTTGCGGCCGCCCGGACCCACACCTTATTGAATTTGAACTCGGGCATTCCGGAGATGGGATCCGTGGCCGCCTCCGTCAGGCGGTTGGCGCTCTCGAGCTCCGGGAAGTGGAACGGCAGGAAGACCGTTTCGGGCCGGATGGCCGTGCTGAGTTCGGCCCGGCAAAGCACCTCGCCGCGCTCGTTGGCCACCGACACGAAGGCGCCGTCGGTGATGCCCATGGACGCGGCCGCCGCGGGGTGGATCTGCATCTTCGCCTCCGGCTGGGATTCCAGCAGCTCGGACACGCGGCGGGTCTGCGACCCGGACTGGTAATGCTCCAGCAGGCGGCCGGTAATGAGCGTCATGGATTTGGCGTCCTGATCGGGGTTCGGAACAGGAGTACGACGGCGGCGGGGCGCCACCGGCGTCATGACCGCCTTGCCGTCGGCATGGGCGAAGCCGTCCAGGAAGAGCCGCGGCGTGCCGGTGCTTCCCACGGGGTAGGGCCAGTAGGCTGCCTCGCCGCGGTCCAGCATGGCGTAGTCGATGCCCGAGTAGTCGGCGAGCCCGCCGGCTGAGGCCAGGCGGAGTTCCTCGAAGACCGTCTCGGGATCCTCGCTGTAGGTGGACGGGGCATCGAGCGCTTCGGCGAGCCGGGCCATGATCCAGAGTTCACTGCGGGCCCCGGCCGGCGGCTGCAGGGCGCGACGGCGGCGCAGGACACGTCCCTCGAGGTTGGTCAGCGTGCCTTCCTCCTCGGCCCACTGAAGGACCGGCAGGATGAGGTCGGCTTCGGCCGCCGTCTCGGAGACGAAGAAATCGCAGACCACCAGGAAGTCCAGGCTGCGCAGGCCCGCAATGACGGCGTTGGCATCGGGGGAGGCCACCGCGATGTTGGAGGCGTGCACGAAGAGGCAACGGACGCCGTCGGGCTGTCCGAGCGATTTCAGGAGCTGCACGGCGGGGAGGCCGGGGCCGGGAATCAGCGATTCCGGCACGCCCCATACCCCGGCCACGTGCGCGCGGGCCGCGGGGTCGGTGATCTTGCGGTAGCCGGGGAGCTGATCGGCCTTCTGGCCGTGCTCGCGGCCGCCCTGGCCGTTGCCCTGGCCGGTGAGGGTGCCGTAGCCGCTGCGGGCGGAACCCGGCAGGCCGAGCAGCAGGCTGAGGTTGATGGCGGCGGTGGCGGTGTCCGTGCCGTCCACGTGCTGCTCCACGCCGCGGCCGGTCAGGATGTAGCTTCCGCCCTTGGTGGCCCCATGGGCCAGCCTGCGGGCCGTCTCGCGGATCAGGTCCGCGGGAACGCCGGTCAGGGACTGGACGCGCTCGGGCCAGAAGGCGTTGACGCTGCGGGCCAGGGCTTCGAAGCCGCTGGTGCGCGCCTGGATGAATTCGGTGTCCGCCAGGCCTTCGTGGATCACCACGTGCGAGAGTCCCAGGAGGAGGGCGAGGTCGGTGCCCGGCAGCGGCTGGAGGTGCAGGCCGCCGCCGTCGGACGTGAACGCTGCAGTCGCGGAACGGCGGGGGTCCACCACAATCAGTCCGCCGGCGTCGCGCGCACCCTGGAGGTGCTGGACGAAGGGCGGCATGGTCTCGGCAACGTTGGAGCCGAGCATCAGGATGGTGCTGGCACCGTCGAGGTCTGCCAGCGGGAACGGCAGGCCGCGGTCAACGCCGAAGGCCCGCATGCCGGCGGCGGCCGCGGAGGACATGCAGAACCGGCCGTTGTAGTCGATCCGGGACGTGCCCAGGGCGAGCCGGGCAAATTTGCCCAGCATGTAGGCCTTCTCATTCGTCAGGCCGCCGCCGCCGAACACACCGACCGCGTCCGCACCGTAGCGGGCACGGGTGTCCTTCACGGCTGCGGTAACGAGCTTCAGTGCGTCATCCCAGCTGACGGGACGGTGCACGCCGTCTGAACCCTTCAGCATGGGCTCGGTGACGCGTCCGGGATGGCTCAGCAGGGACGCTGACGTCCAGCCCTTGCGGCACAGTCCGCCGCGGTTGGTGGGGAAGTCGCGGCCGGAAACTTCCAGTACGGGTCCAGCCGGGGCGGTCACGCTCGGAGCGGATGGAGCCGGCACGGGGTCTGACCCCGGCTGGACAGCCGGGGTCAGAGCCGCTGGGGACTTCAGCGTCATGGCGCACTGCAAAGCGCAGTAGGGGCAGTGCGTGTCGGCGCTTGTGGTCATGTTAGACGTGTCCCATCGCATTTCGGTTGGCATTGCGGATATAGCAGGCCCAGCAGACCACCAGCATCAGGACGTAAGCCCCGACGAAGCCGTAGAAAGCGGGGGTGTAGGAACCGCTGGCCGTGTTGGAGGCGTTCAGCACCTGCGGGATGACGAACCCGCCGTAGGCGCCAATCGCCGAGATCAGGCCCAGGGCCGAGGATGCCAGCCGCTGCGTTGCCACGGTGCTGGCGCCGTTACGTGCTGCCCGGCTGTTGGTGGCAAAGATGATGGGGATCATCCGGTACGTGGCGCCGTTTCCGAAGCCGCTGGCGGTGAAGAGCATCAGGAAGAGGACCAGGAAGAGCCAGAAGTTCTTCATCGGCAGCGTCCAGATCATCGTGAGGGTGATGACGGCCATGGAGGCAAAGGCTGCGACGGTCATGCGGGCGCCGCCCATGCGGTCCGCCATGCGGCCGCCGTAGGGGCGGGCCAGGGAACCGACCAGCGGGCCGAGGAAGGCCAGCGAGAGAGCCACCGTACCCACGCCGATGGAGGAGAAGGCGGGGAAGTAGTCCTTGATGAGCTTGGGGAATACACCGGCGAAGCCGATGAACGATCCGAAGGTGCCGATGTACAGCAGCGCCATGATCCACAGGTGCGGTTCCTTCAACGCAGCGATCGAACCTGCCACATCACCCTTGGCGCTGGTGAGGTTGTCCATGTACTTGTAGGCGCCGAACGCTGCGAGCAGGATCAGCGGAACCCACATGAGGCCTGCGACCGGAAGGTTGACGGTTCCGGCGGCCAGGAGCGTGATGGCGATCGGCACAGCGAGCTGTGCGACGGCGGCACCCATGTTGCCGCCGGCGGCGTTCAGGCCCAGGGCCCAGCCCTTTTCGCGGGCCGGGTAGAAGAACGTGATGTTGGCCATGGAGCTGGCAAAGTTGCCGCCGCCGAAGCCTGCAAGTGCTGCAACCAGCAGCATGACACCGAACGGAGTCTCCGGGTTGGAGACACACATTGCCAGTCCAATGGAGGGGATGAGGAGCAGCAGTGCCGAGACGATGGTCCAGTTGCGGCCACCGAACTTCGGAATCATGAACGTGTAGGGGATGCGAAGAGTTGCACCCACCAGGCTGGGCATGGAGATCAGCCAGAAGATTTCAGAGGTGGAGAACGTGAAGCCTGCCGCAGGGAGCTGGACCACCACGATGGACCAGAGCTGCCAGACGACAAAGCCGAGGAATTCGGCGAAGATGGACCAGTTCAGGTTGCGCCGGGCGATGGAGCGGCCCTGGGTTTCCCACTGCTCCTTGTTCTCGGCATCCCAGTTGGCGATCCAGCGGCCGGGGCGGACTTCAAGGGCGGGGGCGTGAACGGTGCGGGTAGTGCCGGGCTGTGCGCCGGCCTCTGCCGTGCGGTCAACAGTCACGGTGTACCTCCTTCGGGGGTTTGTTGTTCTTCAAAGGTAGGGAGCGCGCGTTTCGTGAAGCGTCGCCGTTTGTTAACGTGCTGTGAAGTTTGCCTATCGGGGCATTTGTGACGGCGTGAGGCGCAGTTAGTGAGACGAATCCAAAAGTCCGCATAGTGGACCCTTTGTCCAGTCGCTGGACGGCGGGAACTATTATTGAGAGATACGTATCCCTTAGCCGGGCAGTCTTTTGGGGCACCGCCCGGTTTCTCACGAAAGCGTTACTACATGTCATCCACTGCCACCTCACCGCAGCCGGGGTCAGCCAAGCAGGTTAACTCGCGCGGGCGCGTGATCGTCGCCAGCCTCATCGGCACCACCGTTGAGTTCTACGACTTCTACGTCTACGCCACTGCCGCTGTGCTCGTATTCCCCAAGCTGTTCTTTCCCGGACAGAACGAGACCACCCAGCTGCTGAGCTCCTTCGCCGTGTTCGGCGTCGCGTTCATTGCCCGCCCGCTCGGATCGATTGTCTTCGGCCACTTCGGCGACAAGTTCGGACGTAAGGGCACCCTGGTGGCATCGCTGCTGACCATGGGTATCGCCACGTTCCTGATCGGCTGCCTCCCCACCGCTTTGGTTCCGGGCTGGGGCTTCTGGGCTCCGGCGCTGCTGGTAGTCATGCGCTTCGCCCAGGGCCTGGCCCTCGGCGGGGAGTGGAGCGGCGCGGCCCTCCTGGCCACCGAGAACGCCCCCGCCAACAAGCGCGCCATCTACGGCACATTCCCGCAACTGGGTGCACCCATCGGGTTCATCATTGCCAACGTGATCTTCCTGGTGGCCAGCTACACGCTTTCACCGCAGGCGTTTGAAGCCTGGGGCTGGCGCGTTCCGTTCCTGCTCAGCGCCGTCATGGTGATCATCGGACTCTACGTCCGCCTGAAGCTGATCGAAACCCCCGCCTTCACCAAGGTGCTGGAATCCAACGAGGTTGCCAAGCTCCCGCTGGCCCGCGTCTTCAAGACCAGCTGGCGCCCGCTCATCCTGGGCACGTTCATCATGCTGGCCACCTACGTGCTGTTCTACCTGATGACCACGTTCACGCTCACCTACGGAACACGCCCGGCCACGCTGGACGCCGCCAAGGCAGCCGCAGAAAAGGCAGGTAAGCCGATGACGGAGGCCGCAGCCGCCGCATTCGTCCCGGGCCTGGGCTTCACGCGCAACGACTTCCTCTGGATGCTGATTGCCGGCGTCGTGTTCTTCGGCATTTTCACCCTGGTTTCCGGCCCGCTGGCTGAAAAGTACGGCCGCCGCAAGATGCTCATCGCCGTCACCGCGGGAATCTTCGTCTTCGGCATGCTGTTCGTTCCGCTGTTCAGCGGCGGCTTCGTGGGCACCATGGCCCTGCTGATCCTCGGCTTCACCCTGATGGGCCTGACCTTTGGTCCCATGGGCGCGCTGCTGCCGGAACTCTTCCCCACCAACGTCCGCTACACGGGATCAGCCGTCAGCTACAACGTCTCCAGCATCCTGGGTGCTGCGGTGGCCCCGTTCATCGCGGTGTGGCTCTGGGAAATGGCCAAGGGCAGCCCCGTGCTGGTGGGTGTCTACCTCAGCGCCATGGCCGTGCTGACCCTTATCGCGCTGTTCCTGAGCAAGGAAACCCGGGACCTGGATTACGAGAACAACGTAGCCTGACCCTTTTCGCTCGCAACAAATGCCCGGTGCCCTTTGGGGTGCCGGGCATTTTGTCGTTTCCGGCGCTACTTCGCGTAGCGCTCCACGAAATTGCGGAGGATCTTCATCGGTTCCGTGGCGATGAACTGCCGGGCGTCATTCATCAGCGTTTCGGCCGATTCCGGCGGGAAGTAGCCGGCGTGGCGGTAGATGTCGATCCTGGTGACCAGCCCTTCCGCATCCAGTTCCGGGTGGAACTGGGTGGCATACAGGTTGTCCTTGATCCGGAACATGTGCACCGGGCAGGCCGCTGAACTGGCCAGCAGCACCGCGTGGGCGGGGAGGACGGTGCAGCCTTCCTTATGGCCGGTGAAGGCCGTGAAGCTTTCCGGCAGCCCGCGCAGGAGGGGATCCTGCAGCCCTTCCGCCGTCAGTTTGATGGTGGTGCCGCCCAGCCCCTCGCCGTAGGCCCTGTCGATGACCGCTCCCTGGTGCAGGCCCAGCGTGCCGACCCCGTAGCAGGCCCCCAGGAACGGGAAGTCGGCCGGCACAATGCGGTCCAGCAGCAGGCGCAGTTCACCCTCCACCCGGAGCTGCGCTGCACTTTTGTGGTCCGCCGGGTCGCTGGATGTAAAGGGGCTGCCGCCCACAATCACGCCGGAGTAGTCGGCCAGGTCCAGCTCCGGTAGGGGCCCGGCTTCCATGCGGATGCGCCGGAGTTGTGCGGGCTCGAGGCCGCCGTAGCGCAGGTAGGCCTCGTATTCTTCCTCGGCTGCCTTGTCCTCGGCGCGCGATGCAAGAAGTAGAAATGGCTTCACACGCTAAGTCTGCATGCAGCCGCCCCCGGGCGCCATGGGCGCGCCGGGGGCGGCGGGTAATGCTGTGCGTCGAGCTGACGGTGAACCGGCCGGATCAGTCCTCGATCGTGGCGATCACTGCACCGGCGGACACAGTTTCGCCGGCGATGGCGGCCAGGCCGGTAATGGTGCCACCCCTGTGCGCCGTGAGCGGCTGCTCCATCTTCATCGCTTCGAGTACGACGACGAGATCACCTTCGGCAACAACGTCGCCTTCGACGACGGCCACCTTGACGATGGTCCCCTGCATGGGGGAGGTCAGGGCGTTGCCGCCGGCAGCTGCAGCCGGTCCGCCGGAGCGGGAGCGCTTCTTGACCTTGGCCGGCTTGGCCGAGCCGCCGCCGCTGCTGAACGAACCGAGCGAAGCCGGCAGCACCACCTCAAGGCGCTTGCCGCCCACCTCGACGACCACGCGCTGGCGATCGCCGGCGTCGGGCGCTTCACCCTCCGCACCGTTGGGCGTCCACGCGGGAATTTCGTTGACGAAAGCCGTTTCGATCCAGCGGGTGTGGACCTTGAACGGTCCTTCCACAGGGGCGAAGTCGGGGTTGGTGACCACGGCGAGGTCGAAAGGAATGACGGTGGGGATGCCTTCGACCACCATCTCCTCCAGGGCTCGGCGGGAGCGCTGCAGTGCCTGCTCGCGGGTGGCGCCTGTAACGATCAGCTTGGAGAGCATCGAGTCGAAATTGCCGCTGATGACATCGCCCTGCTCCACGCCGGAGTCGATCCTGATGCCGGGTCCTGTGGGGTTTTTCAGCGTGGTGATGGTGCCAGGGGCGGGCATGAAGTTACGGCCCGGGTCTTCGCCGGTGATACGGAATTCAATGGAGTGTCCCCGCACTTCGGGATCGTCGTAGCCCAGCTTTTCGCCGCGGGCCAGCCGGAACTGTTCGCGGACAAGGTCGATTCCGGTGACTTCCTCGGAAACGCAGTGCTCCACCTGGAGACGGGTATTGACCTCCAGGAAGGAGATAGTGCCGTCCTGGCCCACCAGGAATTCGCACGTTCCGGCGCCGAGGTAGCCGGCTTCCTTGAGGATGGCCTTGGAGGATTCGTACAGGCGGCGGTTCTGCTCTTCGGTGAGGAAGGGTGCCGGTGCTTCTTCCACCAGCTTCTGGTTGCGCCGCTGCAGGGAGCAGTCGCGGGTGGAAACCACCACGACGTTGCCGTAGGCGTCCGCCAGGCACTGGGTTTCGACGTGGCGGGGGGCGTCCAGGAAGCGCTCGATGAAGCACTCGCCGCGGCCGAAGGCGGCGACGGCCTCGCGGACGGCGGATTCGAACAGTTCGGGGATTTCTTCGCGGGTGCGGGCAACCTTGATGCCGCGTCCGCCGCCGCCGAAGGCAGCCTTGATGGCAACGGGCAGCCCGAACTTGTCCACGAACTCGAGGATTTCCTCGGCGGATTCCACCGGGTCGGCGGTGCCGGGGACCTGCGGGGCGCCGACCTTTTCCGCGATGTGGCGGGCCTGGACCTTATCGCCGAGGGCGGAGATCGCCTCCGGGGACGGGCCGATCCACGTAATGCCGGCGCCGATGACCATGGCCGCGAACTGGGCGTTTTCGGCCAGGAAGCCGTAGCCGGGGTGGATGGCGTCGGCGCCGCACTCGTGGGCGACCTCGATGAGCTTTTCCATCACCAGGTAGGACTCCGCGGCGGTGTTGCCGCCCAGCGCGTAGGCTTCGTCCGCCAGGCGCACGTGCAAGGCGTCGCGGTCCGGGTCGGCGTAGACGGCCACCGATGAGATGCCTTCGTCGCGGGCGGCGCGGATGATGCGCACTGCGATTTCACCGCGGTTGGCGATCAGGACTTTGCTCAGCCGCTTGGAGCTCGTCAGGGCGGCACCTGCGTGGCTGGGGGCGGTGGACTGCTCTGGACTTGCGGACTGCTCCGTATTTGCTGACAAGGCGTCTCCTTCTTTCCTTCAGGGAGCCTAGCGCGATTTTGAGGGTTCCGCCGATATTACTTGCGGATTCCGCGTGTAAAGCTCCGGTCCTTTGTAGGGAAGCTACAAAGAGTTGCGAATTGGCTCACTCAGCGCGGACTTCTGCGGGGTCAATGGCGCCGCCGGTCCACAGCTCGGTAATGCCCACCTGCGCCTGGCCCAGCAGCGCGCGAAGGGTGGAAATGGAAAGCCCGACGACGGTGTGGGGGTCGCCGTCGACCTTGCGGATGAAGGCCCCGCCGTAGCCGTCGATCGTGAACGAGCCGGCGCACTGGAGCGGCTCGCCGGTGGCGATGTAGGCATCGATTTCGTCGACGCTCATGTCCATGAAATGGACCTCCGCGGAGGTGACGGAGCCCAGTGTGGCGCCCGTCCCGGTGCCGGTGTCGGAACCGTATCCGTCGTCGTTGTCGTCGTCCTCGTCCGGCTCGGTGTCGCGGCAGTCCACCAGCCAGTGGCCGGTGTGCAGCACGCCCATGGCGCCGCTCATGCGCAGCATCCGCTCCTTGGCGACGTCGGCAGTGTACGGCTTGCCGTGCGCCTCGCCGTCGAACTCGAAAACTGAATCGCAGCCGAGCACCAGCGCGCCCTCCGCTTCCGGCAGCGAGGCCACGGCCTCCGCCTTGGCGCGGGCCAGCAGCAGGGCGGTGTCGTGCGGATCGGTCACGCCGTAGCGGGCCTGGACCGCGTCTTCATCCACATCGGAAACCAGGATCTCGTGGCGGATGCCGGCGTGGCTCAGCAGTTTGGTGCGTGCGGGGGACTGGGAGGCAAGAATGAGGCGGGTCACCGATCCAGCCTAGTTCCCTTCGGCCCGGTTGGCAGTGCTTTATTGTCGTGGGGCGCTGGGTCAGTCGCCCGGGCTTTGTCGCTCAAGTCTTATTGTCGGAGGTCGGCGGCATAGTGGGTTCATGGACGAGAAACATGGACCGAAGGGGGCACGGGCAATGGCCGAACGGGATGAGGTCAACCTCCCCGCGGTGGTGGCGATATGCAGCCTTGCGCTTCGACAGATTACTGTGCCCGAGGGCAGTGCAGAGCAGATCGAATTCTGTCGGCGGCTGGACGATGTGGTCTCCGCTTTGGCTATCGTCAGGACCCGCCTTCAAGTGGCGGCTGTCCTGAGCCGCGCGCCCATAGCCACGTCAGGGATCGGGACCTCACCGCTGGCATCCGAAGCGGCTGACCGGCTCCGCCGCGCCATGATCAATCTCCTGGCCGTTAACATCAGGGCAGTTACTGTCATAGCCCAGAGGGACACTTGAGTTGTGGATGGCAGTTGGGGGTCCGAAGCGGTTCTGGCGGCAGCGGAGTGCTGTTGTGTTTGCTGCTGCCGTCGGGAGCCGGCAACGGATTATGCAGCCGTTGCGATGGGCGCTGGAGCCTTGGGCGGCGGTATTTCTGCGGGTGGCAGCTCTGCGGGGGACGCGTCTGAGGAGGGTGGCGCCCGGCTGATTGATGAGATCCGGGCTTTGGAAGACAGGAAGTCTGCTTTGGCTGCCCGTCAGGCCCGGCTCGCGGTCGTCTTTGACCAGCTGCAGCGCCGGCAGCAGTCCGACGCCGGGATCCCCACTGACCAGCTCGGAGTCGGCGTCGGAGCGCAGATCGCCCTCGCCCGTCGCGAATCCCCGGCCAAAAGAAACCGGCTGTTAGGCCTGGCCAAGGCTTTGGTGACGGAGATGCCGCGCACGCTCGTTGCCTTGGAGACGGGGCAGCTGAATGAGTGGCGGGCGACCTTGCTGGTGCGCGAAACGGCGTGCCTGTCCCCGGCGGACCGGTATGGCGTCGATGAGGAACTGGCACCCGATTCGGGGACGCTGGCAGGTGTGGGTGACCGGGAGCTGGTGGCAGCCGCCCGTACCGCCGCCTATCGCCGCGACCCGCGCTCCGTTACGCAGCGCGCCGCCCACGCCGCCACGGCGAGGCACGTCAGCCTCCGTCCCGCGCCGGACACCATGTGCTACCTGACCGCCCTGTTGCCCGTCTCGGCCGGTGTCGCCGTTCAAGCGGCGCTCATCCGGAACGCGGACTCTCTCCGCGCCGGCGGGGATCCCCGGTCCCGGGGCCAGATCATGGCCGATGATCTGGTTGAACGCGTCACCGGGACACCGGGCGGGATCAGCGGGATTGAAATTCAGCTCGTCATGACCGACCGCACGCTCTTCCAAGGCGACAGCGAACCCGCACGCCTCCCCGGCTATGGGGTGGTTCCCGGCGGGTGGGCCAGAAGCATCATTGGCCGGGGCGGTCGGGCGCAAGCAACCTCGCTGACCGGCGCTCCCGCGCCTGCCGGACGCCCGCCAGGCGCTTTGCCATCAGGAGCGGCAGCTGATCAGGCGTTCAACACGTGGATCCGTCGTCTGTACACGGCCCCCGCCACGGGCGAGCTGGTAGCGATGGATTCCCGCGCCAGGCTTTTCCGCGCGGGGCTCCGCCGCTTCATCGAGGCACGCGACGACACCTGCCGCACCCCCTACTGCGACGCACCCATCCGCCATCTGGACCACGTCGTACCCTGGCACGTCGGCGGCGCTACGACACAGGCCAACGGCGCCGGGCTCTGCGAAGCCTGCAACCACACGAAGGAAATGCCGGGCTGGAAAGCACACCCGGCCAACGGACCAAACGCACGCGGCGGAACCAGCGCCCCGGGCGGAACCAGGCATGCCATCCGACTGACAACCCCCACCGGCCACAGCTACCAATCCATCGCGCCGCCGCTTCCGCGGACTCAACGCGGCGGCCCGGCCACAGAGTCCGTCCACCCGAAAGAGACCCGCCACTGGAAAGAGATCCGCCACCACGCCAAGATTCACAGGCGTGCCCTCCGGTCGCGGCGGGACGCTCCATTCGCGGCGTAGGTCGGCCACGGATCGCAGAGAACAGAAGCAAAAACGGGCCGCCCGCCGATCGGGTGATCAGCGGGCGGCCCATCTGGGACTGGAACCCGTGCGGACTAGAAGAGGCCCGTCAGCGTGCTCCGACTTCTTCCGGTTCCACCTCGGCGGCCGGCGCCGGCTTGCGGAGCTTCGCTCCCTCTACATCCACATCCGGCAGGATGCGGTCGAGCCAGCGCGGCAGCCACCATGCCTTTTCGCCGAGCAGGTACATCACGGCCGGAACGATCGTCATGCGGACCACGAAGGCATCAATCAGCACGCCGAAGGCCATAGCGAAGCCAAGCGGCCGGACCATGTTCAGGTGCGAGAAAATGAAGCCGGAGAACACGCTGACCATGATGATCGCGGCGGCTGTGACCACCGCGGCGGCGTGGCTGAAGCCCGAGCGGACCGCGTGTTTGGCCGATTCCCCGTGCATGAACGATTCCCGCATGCCGGAGGTGATGAACACCTGGTAGTCCATGGCCAGTCCGAACAGCACGCCGATCAGGATGATCGGCAGGAAGCTCAGCACAGCACCGGGATTTTCGACGCCGAACACCGCACCGAGCCAGCCCCACTGGTAGACGGCGACGACCGCGCCGAACGCTGCGGCGAGCGAGAGCAGGAAGCCTCCGGTGGCCAGCAGCGGCACCCAGATGGAGCGGAACACCAGCAGCAGCAGTATCAAGGAGAGGCCAACCACGATCGCCAGATACGGCGGCAGTGCGTCACCGAGTTTGGTGGATACGTCAACGTTGCCGGCGGTCTGTCCGGTGAGTCCGATGCTGACGCCGGTGGAGTCCTTGATCTGGCCCTTCTCGGCGCGAAGCTCGGAGACAACCTGGACGGTGCTTGCGCTGGCCGGGCCTTCGTTCGGGATCACTTGGAACACCGCTGTGCGGCGGTCCTCACTCAGTGCCAGCGGCACGGCGGCGGTGACATTTCCGGTCTCGCGCAGGATGTCCGCGACATCGAACTGCTTGGCCTGCGCCTCGGCGTCGCTGAGTCCCTCGGGGAGGTCGCCCACCACAATGATCGGGCCGGTCATGCCCTCGCCGAAGCTCCGCTTGGTGACGTCATAGGCCTTGAAGGCCTGCGAGGCGACCGGCTCTGAGCTGGCATCCGGCAAAGCAAGCCTGAGCTGGCTCGCGGGCAGCGCCACCACACCGAGCAGGACCGCGCCAGCCAGCAACGCCAGCCACGGGTGGTTGGTGACCATGCCGCCCCAGCCGTGGCTGCTGCGGTATTCGTCCCTGGTGCGGTCCTCAGTTTCGTGCCCCGGAGCGGCGTTGTGCTTTTCCGCCTTGGCCCATGTCCGCTTGGAGATCAGTTTCCGGCCAACCAGGGAGAGAACAGCGGGCGTCAGGGTCAAGGCAACGACGACGGCGACAGCCACCGTGGCGGCCGCCGAGAGACCCATAACGGCCAGGAATGGAAGCCCGGGGACCACCAGGGCAGCCAGCGCGATGATGACGGTCAGTCCGGCGAACATTACCGCGTTGCCGGAAGTGCCCGTGGCCAGGGCTACGGATTCTTCAGCATCCATGCCGGTCAGCAACTGGCTGCGGTGCCGGTTGACAATGAACAGCGAATAGTCGATTCCCACTGCCAGGCCGAGCATCAGCGCCAGCATGGGGGAGATGGAACTCATTTCCGTGGCACCGCTCAGGGCGATCGTTCCGCCCACACCGACGGCGACGCCGACGACGGCCATCAGCAGCGGAAGTCCGGCGGCGATCAGGGTTCCAAGCATGACGACCAGGACCAGGGCCGCAACCGCGATGCCGATGATCTCAGCGGTGCCAAAGAGCTCGGAGATGTCCTCGCTGATTTCCTTGCTGGGCAGGGCAGTGACGTTGGCGGCCGAGACCTCCTTCACGATGTCCTGGACTTGCTGGCGGACATCGGGCGTCAGGCCGTTGATGGAGGTCCTGAACTGGACCTGGGCGATCGCGGCTTTGCCGTCCTCGGAGACGAAGCGGAGCCCCTTCGAAGCCTCCAGCCGGCGGGCGCCAAGCGCAAGCTTGGCTTCGCCCGCTTCCAGTTCCCTGCTGCCGGCGTCGAGCTTTGCCTGGCCTTCGGCGAGGGCAGCCTTCTGCTGGCCGAGTTGTGCCTCGATCGCGGCGGCCGGCAAACCGGCGGCCGTCATCTGCTGTTCTGCTGCTCCCAGCTGTGCTTTTCCGGCGGCAAGCTCGGCAGCGGCCTGGTCCAGCCGGGCCTTGCCGGCCGCGGACTGCTCCCTTCCGGCGGCGAGATCGGCGACCGCCTTGTCCAGCTGCGCCTGGGTGGCGAAGGGATCAACCGTGCCCTGGACATCGGGGAGGGTCTTGAGCTTGGTCAGTGCAGCCGTGACGGCGTCTTTTCCGGCCTGGCTGAACTGGGCGTCGTTGGCTTCGAACACAACGCTGGCTGAGCCGCCGGAAGAGGAGGGGAGCTCCTTTTTGAGCTTGTCCGCCATCTGCTGTGTTTCGGTGCCGGGGATCTGGAAGTTGTTGGACAGTGTGCCGTGGAATGCGGCCGCAGACCCGCCCACGGCCACAAGCACGGCAAGCCAGAGCGAAATGACCAGCCAGCGGCGGCGGTACGAGAACTTGCCGAGGCGGTATAGGAAGAGGGCCATGTCAGTGCCGATCTGTGGAGAGGTTGGCGGTGGGCGTAAAGCCTGAGCCAAGGAGGCCCATGGCGTCGATCAGGAGCTGGCGGAGCCTTGCAAGCGACGTGGCTGAAAGGTCCGCGCCGCACTCGGCAAACCAGACGTCCATGGCGGCCTTCCCGCAGGAGATGATGGACCCCGCAAGCGCACGGAGGTAAAGCTCGTCGAGCTCCTCGCCCGTGGTCCTTGCGAAGCGTTCGCGGGCTGCGTCGATGATTTCCGCGGTGCAGTGGTCCCACGCTTCAAGTTCGGAACGGTTGAGCTGCGGATTGGACTGCGCCAGGCTGTACAGCTCGGCCATGGGGGCCACCGTCATGGGGTCGGCCAACTGAATCAGGGCAGCCCTCGCCGACTCAAGGATGGGCTCGTCGGCGGGCCTCAGCCGGAACTGTGCCAGTGCATTGTCCAAGAAGCCGTGGGTCACCGAAGCCAGCGCCGCCTCGGTGCTGCTGAAGTAGTTGAAAAAGGTGCGCCGGGAGATGGCTGCGGCATCTGCAATGTCTTCGACGGTGAAGTTCCCCGGCCCCTTGCTGCGCAGAAGCTCCAGGGCGGCATCGGTGATGGCCTGGCGTGTTGCGGCTTTGTTGAGTTCCCGGCGCGAGGGCGGCGGCGGGTCGGCGGTTTCGCTGCGCGGCGGGATGGCTGGAGCATTCTGGGTGGCGGGCACGGCATTACACTACGTGCATTTTTACACTCTGTGCAAGTTTTTCGGCAACTCAGATTCACAGCTTCCTTACAGCTCATTCTTATGTAGGTGCGGGAGCCTTAGGGAAGGTAGGCGTACTGTACCTGCCACCAGAAGCAGCCGCGATGCTGCGGCAGATCGAGGAGACGTGCCATGACAAGCAGAAAGAAGTTGGGCCTCGGCCTGGGCGCCGCTGCCCTGGTTGTCGGGGCCGGGATCGGCGTCAGCGGAATTGCGTCGGCGGCCACCACTCCGACCCCCACTCCGTCAGCCAGCGCATCGGCCGATGCCAACACCGACGGCCACGACCGCGGACACAAGGGCGGCCGTCACGGGCACGCAGGTGGCGTGCAGGCATCGGAGCTCGCCGCCAAGCTCGGTGTCGACGAGGCAAAGGTCACCGAGGCGCTGAAGGCGTTCCGCGATGCCAACAAGCCGGCGACGCGGCCTGCCGAGGGAGAGAAGCCGGACCGTGCTGCCAGGGAAGCAGCCCTCGCCAAGTCCCTCGCGGAGTCGCTGGGGATTGACGAATCCAAGGTCACCGCAGCCATTGAGGAGCTGCGCGCAGAGGAACGGTCCGAGCGCGCAGCGGCCCTGAAGACCCGGTTGGATAAGGCAGTCGCGGACGGCAAGCTCACCCAGGCGGAGGCCGACGCCGTCACCAAAGCCGTGGAGAACGGCGTGATAGGCGGCGGAGGCCACTAGGACGTCCCGCCACATCAGCGCGAACGTACAGTTGAGGCCCCAAAACCCGTGTGGATTTGAGGCCTCAACTGTACGTTCGCGCTTCGGCGACGAAGCGGGTTACGCCTTGGCGTCCGCCAGCTCGCGTTCGTCCCGTTCAGTTGCCGGAGCGGCCGCCGTCGGATCTGTAGTGGCGGAGTCATCCGCGAACGGGTCGCCGTTGCGCGGAGCGTTGTACAGCGCCTCGTCCAGGATTCCCTGGCGCTTGGCCACGATTGTGGGGACCAGCGCCTGCCCGGCCACATTGACCGCAGTGCGGCCCATGTCCAGGATGGGGTCGATCGCCAGCAGGAGGCCGACGCCGGCCAGCGGCAGTCCCAGCGTGGAGAGCGTCAGGGTCAGCATCACGACGGCGCCGGTGGTACCCGCCGTCGCCGCGGAACCCAGTACGGAGACGAGGGCGATCAGCAGGTACTGGCTGAAGTCGAGCTGGATGCCGAAGAACTGGGCCACGAAGATCGCGGAGATCGCCGGGTAGATCGCGGCGCAGCCGTCCATCTTGGTGGTGGCGCCCAGGGGTACGGCGAAGGAGGCATAGGCGCGGGGTACGCCCAGGCTCCGCTCTGTCACGCGCTGGGTCAGCGGCAGGGTGCCCACGGACGAGCGGGACACAAATGCCAGCTGAACAGCGGGCCAGACACCGGAGAAGTACTGCTTGACAGACAGTCCGTGGGTGCGGACCAGCACCGGGTAGACCACAAACAGGACGAGGGCCAGGCCGACGTAAATGGCAAAGGTGAACTTGCCCAGCGACCCGATGGTGTCCCAGCCGTAGACGGCCACGGCGTTGCCGATGAGGCCCACAGTGCCCAGCGGGGCGATGCGGATGATCCACCACAGCACCTTCTGGATGACGGCGAGGGCTGACGCGTTGAGGTTCAGGAAGGGCTCGGCAGCCTTGCCAACCTTCAGTGCGGCCACGCCGACGGCGATCGCGATCACCAGGATCTGCAGGACGTTGAAGCTGACGGCGGTAGTCACGGCGCCTGATTCAGCAACGGTGGAGCTGGCGCCCAGGCCCAGGAAGTTCTTGGGGAAGAGGCCGATCAGGAACGCCCACCAGTCGCCGGATTTGCCCGAGTACTTGGCTTCCTGGGTAATGCCGGTGCTGGCGCCGGGCTGCAGCAGCACACCGAGGCCGATGCCGATCAGCACCGCGATCAGCGACGTGATGGCGAACCACAGCAGCGTGTTCCATGCCAGTTTCGCGGCATTGGAGACCTGCCGGAGGTTCGAGATGGAGCTGACGACCGCGGTGAAGATAAGGGGAACCACGGCGGTCTGCAGCAGCGAGACGTAGCTCGAGCCAATCGTCTGGAGGGTGGCGCCGAGGGCATTGGGGTTTGCCTTGGTGCTGCCCGTGTACTTGGCCAGGAGGCCAAGGCCAAGGCCCACGATCAGGGCGGCAATGATCTGGAAGCCGAATGAACCGGCCCATGCGGGCAGCCGGAAACCGGTGTTTCCTGCGGGGGAGGGGGTGCTGGTTTGAGTGGTCACCCGAACACGCTAGGACCGGTTCTCTTAGCACCACGAACGGATGTTGAGAAATGTTACGGGAATAAATTCCGCGCGCGCATAGGAAATCCCTACAAAACGGCGTAGCTAGGCGCTTTTGTGAAGCTATTCCCGGCATCCGTGTGGCAAACGTCTCGCTGAAGTGACCGGAGGGACGGGCATCCGGCAGCGTGCGTCAAAGCGACGAAGGAGCAGCACGCCGAGGATGTCCGTCCCTCCGGAAAGATGGCATTGCGGCTTACCCCAGCAGCGCCCGCTTGAGCGTATCGAGGCCCACGGATCCGATATTGAGTGCCTTGGTGTGGAAGGTCTTCAGATCGAAGCCGGGGCGCGCTTCTAGTTCGGAACGGATCTGCTCCCAGAGGCGCTGGCCCACCTTGTAGGACGGAGCCTGGCCCGGCCACCCGAGGTAGCGGGCGAATTCGAAGTTGAGCTGGCCTTCGCTGATCGCCAGGTTCTGCTTCAGGAAGTCGTAGCCTTTGTCCGGCGTCCAGATACCGCTGCCCCAGCGTTCCGGCACCTCCAGCTCCAGGTGCACACCGATATCGAACACCACCCTCGCCGCCCGCATGCGCTGCATGTCCAGCATGCCCATGTGGTCGCCCGGGTCCTTGAGGTAGCCCAGTTCCTGCATCAGTTGCTCGGCGTACAGCGCCCAACCTTCGCCGTGGCCGGAGGTCCAGCAGACGTTGCGGCGCCACTTGTTAAGCAGCTCCCGGCGGTAGATGGCCGTGGCGATCTGGAGGTGGTGTCCGGGTACGCCTTCGTGGAACACCGTGGTGGTTTCGGCCCAGGTGGTGAAGGTGTCCTCGCCAGCGGGGACGGACCACCACATCCGGCCCGGCCTGCTGAAGTCGTCCGAAGGTCCGGTGTAGTAGATGCCGCCTTCGTCGGTGGGGGCGATCAGGCATTCGAGCGTCTTCATGATGTCCGGGATCTCAAAGTGCACGCCGGCCAGATCCGCCACAGCCTTGTCCGAGAGGCCCTGCATCCAGGCTTTGAGGGCGTCGGTACCTTTGAGCTGGCGGGCGGGATCACTGTTCAGGATTTCCTTGGCTTCCGCCACCGACGCGCCGGGACGGATCTCGTTGGCCACTCGCTCCTGTTCCGCGATGAGCCGTTCCAGTTCCTGGACGCCCCAGGCGTAGGTCTCGTCGAGGTCCACCGTCGCGCCGAGGAAGGCCCGGGATGCCAGCGCATACCGGTCCCGGCCCACTGCGTCCTTGGCCGGTGCCAAGGGCAGCAGTTCGGCGGACAGGAAATCCGCCAGCTTGAGGTACGCCGCGCGGGCCGCCGAGGCGCCGTCGTCGAGCTTTGCCTGCAGTTCCGGGGAAAGCGGGCCGTCCGCGGTCTTCGCGCCTGCGGCCATCTTGGCGAAGAAGCCGTCCTCGGCGGCGTATTTGGTGGCCTGCTCGACGACGATGGACACCTGCCGGGAGGCGGAGACCTTGCCCTGTTCCCTGGCGTGGCGCAGGGACTCGATGTAGCCGTCGATCGCGCCAGGGACGCTGTGGGCGCGGCCGGCGATGTGCTCCCAGTGCTCCACGGAATCGGTGGGCATCAGGTCAAAGATGGCCCGGATGTCCTGTGCCGGCGAGGAGATGTTGTTCAGGTCCGCGGCATCCCACCCGGATTCGTGGATTTCCAGCTGCAGCCCCAGCCGTTCCCGCATGGCGTCGAACGTGACGGCGTCCACGTCGTCCACGGGCTCCAGGCCGTCGAGGTCACCGAGTGCCTTCCGCGCCGCCGCGATGAATTCTTCGATGCCCGCAGGCGAGAAGTCCTGGAATTCAGTTTCGTGGCCGGGCACCCCGAGCGTGGTGGCGAAGCTGGGGTTAAGCCTGATCAGGGTGTCCGTGTAGGCGTCTGCGACGGCGTCGATGGCTGTGTGGGGGCGCGCTGAGGCTGCGGTTTCGGTAGTCACCCCACGAGACTAACGGGGCGATCCCAGTTATGAAAGACTCACTGAACTTTTCGGTGTGTCAGTTCCCGGCCCGCTGCGGTTATGCGGCGGACCCGGACTTAGCCGCGGCTTCGCTTCCACGCACCCGGCCCCGGGGTGGGGGCCAGCCGCAGCTGCTGCCGCCGCACCCAGTGGCGGACGCTGGGCTTCGCATCGCCCTCGGGCTCGGCATTGCCGAGGGACAGTACGACGGCAGTGAGCGCCGCGAGTTCCACGTCGGTCGGTTGGCCCTTGACCACGGAGAACAACGGCTCCTCGGCTGCCGTTTCAGGCGCCGGTTCGTTCCCGGCCGGGGAAACGGCAGGGTGCGCGGCAGGCTCCACGTCCGGGATCACAGCGGAATGTTCCCGTGCTTCTTGGCGGGAAGGCTGGCGCGCTTGTCCCGCAGGGCACGCAGGCCCTTGATGATCTGCACCCGGGTCTCGGACGGCGCGATGACGGCGTCCACGTACCCGAGCTGGGCGGCCTGGTACGGGTTGAGGAGTTCCTCCTCGTACTGCCGGATGACCTCTGCGCGCTTGGCCTCGACGTCGCCGCCGGCCTCCGCCACCGCAGCAAGTTCGCGGCGGTACAGGATGTTGACGGCGCCCTGAGCCCCCATGACGCCGATCTGGGCCGTGGGCCAGGCCATGTTCAGGTCTGCGCCGAGCTTCTTGGAACCCATCACGATGTACGCTCCGCCGTAGGCCTTGCGGGTGATGACCGTGAGCTTGGGGACGGTGGCTTCGGCGTAGGCGTACAGGAGCTTGGCGCCACGGCGGATGATGCCCTGGAATTCCTGGTCCTTGCCCGGCAGGAAGCCCGGTACGTCCACCAGCGTGATGATGGGGATGTTGAAGGCATCGCAGTGCCGGACGAAGCGAGCGGCCTTTTCCGATGCCGAGATGTCCAGGGTGCCGGCGAACTGCATGGGCTGGTTGGCCACGATGCCGACGGTGTGCCCCTCGATGCGGCCGTAACCGATCATTACGTTGGGTGCGTAGAGGGCCTGCATCTCCAGGAAGTGCCCGTCATCCACGATCTGCTCAACGACCTTGCGCATGTCGTAGGGCTGGTTGGCGGAATCCGGAATGAGCGTGTCCAGGGCGAGGTCATCGTCGTCGATTTCCAGGTCCTGCTGGTGCTCCAGGACCGGAGCCTCGGCCAGGTTGTTGGAGGGGAGGAAGTCCAGGAGTTCACGAACAAACTCGACGGCGTCCGCCTCGTCCGACGCCAGGTACGTGGACGTGCCCGTGGTGGCGTTGTGCTGCCGCGCCCCGCCCAAAGTCTCCATGTCGACGTCCTCGCCCGTGACGGTCTTGATCACGTCCGGTCCGGTGATGAACATGTGCGAGGTCTTATCCACCATGACCACATAGTCGGTCAGGGCGGGGGAGTAGGCCGCGCCGCCGGCGGAGGGGCCCATGATGAGGGAAATCTGGGGGACGACTCCGGAAGCGTGCACGTTGTTGCGGAAGATGTCCGCGAACATGGCCAGGGAGGCCACGCCTTCCTGGATGCGGGCGCCGCCGCCGTCAAGGATGCCAACCACGGGGCAGCCGTTGCGCAGCGCGAATTCCTGCACCTTGACGATCTTCTCGCCGTTGACCTGGCTGAGCGAGCCGCCGTAGACCGAGAAGTCCTGGCTGTACACGGCCACGGGGCGGCCGTCCACCGTGCCGTAACCGGACACCAGTCCGTCACCCAGGGGCTTCTTCTTCTCCATGCCGAAGGCCGTGGAGCGGTGGACGGCCAGTGCGTCGAACTCCACAAACGATCCCTCATCCAGGAGGAGGTCAATGCGCTCGCGTGCCGTGTTCTTGCCGCGGGCGTGCTGCTTTTCGATGGCCTCGGGGCCGGATGGCTGCTCGGCACGCGCCTGGCGGTCGCGGAAGTCTGCAATCTTTCCCGCAGTCGTTGTCAGATCGTGGCTCATCAAGTGTCTCCGGCTCTGTAGCTGATGGTCGCTGGCCCTGTGTCGCAACGGCGCTTAAGTAGCTTCCGCACAAAAGCAGGACCCTGTTGGCTAGTCTAGTGACGCTATTGGCCGGGACCGCTGTAGAAAACCTACAATTTTCTGCCGTCGGGTGACGCTGACCGTTATGTTACTCACCAGTAACATACTTCGGCTAGAGTGTCCTTATGACTTCAAGCAACGATGCTTCGGGCACCGCCGCAGGGCCGTATCAGGCCGCCGGTTCCCTTCAGGGACGCACCATTTTGATGTCGGGCGGCAGCCGCGGCATCGGCCTCGCCATAGCGCTCCGCGCCGCGCGCGACGGCGCCAACATCGTGCTGATGGCCAAGACCGGCCAGCCGCACGCAAAACTCGAGGGCACGGTCTTCACCGCCGCGGAACAACTGGAAGCAGCGGGCGGCCAGGCGCTCCCGATCGTCGGCGACGTCCGCAATGACGACGACGTCGCCGGGGCGGTTGCCGCCGCCGTCGAACGGTTTGGCGGGATCGACATCGTGATCAACAACGCCTCTGCGATCGATCTGTCGAAGACCGACGCCGTGGACATGAAGCGCTACGACCTCATGCAGGACATCAACGTCCGGGGAACCTTCCTGCTCTCCAAGCTGGCCCTGCCGGCACTTCGACGCTCAGCAGACGCCAGCATCCTGACCCTCTCACCGCCGCTGAACCTGGATCCCAAGTGGGCGGGCATGCACCTTGCCTACACCATGGCCAAATACGGAATGAGCCTCACCACCCTCGGCCTGGCCGAGGAGCTCAAGGGGGACGGCATCAACGTCAACTCGCTCTGGCCCTGCACGCTGATCGATACGGCTGCCATCCGGAACATGCCCGGGGGCGAGAACATGGTCAAGGCAGCCCGCGGACCGGAGATCATGGCGGATGCGGCACATGCCGTGCTGACGGGAAGCAACCTGGCAGGCGGGGCGGGCAGGCGGAGCGGCAACTTCTATACGGACGAACAAGTGCTCGCCGCAGCCGGGGTAACCGACTTTTCGCCGTACAGCCTTGGCGCCCCGGAGGACCGGCTGGTCCCTGACATTTTCCTCTGAGAACCCGTCCTCCCGCCGCCGGCGCGGCACCAACTCGGTAGGATTCAACTATGGACGCCCCACAGCCTGCCGACGGCCAGGACCCGATCACCCCGCAGTCTCCCGCTGCCCGCGTAGGACTCAACAGGAACGAACTGGGCAATGAGGATTTCCTGGCTGCCAACGGCATAGCGCAGCTCACCGTGGTGAACTCAACAGGTTCCACCAATGCGGACCTCCTGCAGGGAGTGACCGTGGATCCCCGCGCCTGGCCGGACCTGTCCGTCCTTACCGCCGAGCACCAGACCGCGGCCCGCGGCCGCCTGGACCGGCACTGGGAGGCGCCGCCGCTCAGCTCCGTGTCCGTGTCAATCGTGCTCCGGCCGGTGAACGCCGAAGGACGGCCGCTGCCCACCCACAGCTACTCGTGGTTCTCCCTGCTCGCCGCCCTTGCCCTCCGCGAGGCCCTCCTGGAGACGGCAGGGATCCCGGCAGAGATCAAGTGGCCCAATGACGTCATGGTGCGCGGGCGGAAAATTGCGGGCATCCTGGCTCAGCTGGGACCGATGGGGGACGGCACTGTTCCGCCTGTGATCCTGGGCACCGGGCTCAATGTGACCCTGACTGCCGAGGAGCTCCCCGTCCCCACGGCTACGTCCGTGCTGCTGGAAAATGCTCGGACAGTTGACCGGACCGCGCTGCTCAAGAGCTACCTGTCGCGCTTTGCCGCCCTGTACCGCAATTTCTGCAATGCCGACGGCGACCCCGCCGCCGGGATGGCCGGCGGACCGTCGCTGCACAAGCGCGTGGAATCCGTGATGTCCACCCTCGGCAAGCAGGTGCGCGCACAGTTGCCCGGCGACCACGAGATCATCGGCCACGCTTCCCGCCTGGACGAATACGGCTCCCTCCTCGTGGTGGACGCCGGCAAGCACGAGCACGTGGTGACGGCCGGCGACGTCGTCCATCTCCGCCCCTGGACCCCGCCCGGTACCGGAACCGATACGGGAACCGGCACCGCGGAAAGCGGATATGCGTAAAGAGCTCCTGCCGGGTGAACAGGTCATCACTGTTACCCGGCCGCAGCCCCGGAAGCTCTTTTTCCCGGGGCTGCTGTTCATCGCTGGACCCGCTTTCGGCGCCTTCGCCAGCGCATGGATCGTCAGGGGCGAGCCGGCCAGGCTCGTTCCGCTGATCTCCGAAGAATGGACTATTTGGCTTGTCGCAGTGTGCGTCGGCGGAGTTGCGTGGATACTGTTGGGATACTGCCTGCCGCGGCTGCTCAGGTGGCACGCTACGCAGTACGTGCTGACGAGCCGACGGATAATTGCCCGTTACGGTATGTTGCGCAGGCGGGACATGCAGATCCCGCTCGCGGCGGTGCATCATGTCGGCGTCAGTCAGTCATTGTGGCAGCGCATATTGCGTTCCGGGAATATATCGTTGGATACCGGACACGGTGCCGAATCGGTCATCCCGGACGTTCCGGAGGCTGCGAAGTTCCGGAACTTTGTGCTCGATGCCATCGATGAACTGCCGCCCGGAGTGATCTACGAGTCAGACCGGGCGCAGGACATCGCCGGGGACATGCCGCGATACCGGCCGTGGGATAGGGGAGAGACGTGGGATACGAGAGAAGGTGGAAGAGATGAGCGCTGAGAATGCCGGACCCGTGGACAACGCCGGAACCGTCGACCAGGCAGAGCCGTCTGAGCTGCCCTCTCCGCCGGACGCCGTAGTGGAGACCGCCACCCTCGAAGCCGCTGTCCTGGAAACGGCCACCTTGGACCCGGTTTCACTGGAGGCGCCGGTTTCCTTGGAGCCGCCCGTTTCACTGGAGGCGCCGGTGCTTGAGACGTCCGTGCCCGGCGACCCCGCCGGCACCCCGGCAGCCGCCCACCAGCCAATACCCCACGACCCTGCCCAGTACGATCCTCCTCTGCCGGGATCATCCTCGAATGAAGCCACTCCCACGGGAACCCTTTCTGCCGAACGGCTCGCCGCGAAGGCGCTGGAGGCCAGGCTCCTCGGCGGTGAGCGCAAGCTGCGCCGCCGTGAGGTGGCTGCCGGTGCCGGGCTGTCGCTGCTGTCCGCCCGCAAGCTGTGGCGCGCCCTGGGCTTTCCCAACCTTGGCGACGAGGATGTTGCCTTCACCGAACGCGACCAGGCTGCATTGTCCACCGTGGTTGACCTGGTCCGGGCGGGGAAGCTCACCGAGGAAGCGGCTATTTCCGTTACCCGGGCCATCGGGCAAATGACCGACCGCATGGTGGTCTGGCAAATCGAAGCCCTCGTGGAGGACATGGTGCACCGGCAGGGTGTGTCGGACGCCGTAGCCCGCAAGCGGCTGGTCAACCAGCTGCCGTCCCTGGTGGACGCGCTCGAGGAAATGCTGGTTTACTCCTGGCGCAGGCAGCTCAACGCCGGGGTCCAGCGCCTCGCCGTGCGGGCAGAGGCCGGGCTGCAGGCCAGTGAAGAGGGCCGCGAGGGCGATGAGGATGACGCACCGCTGCCACTGGCGCGGGCCGTAGGATTTGCGGACCTGGTTTCGTACACCAGCCTTTCGCGACGCATGAACGAGAAGACGCTGGCTCAACTGGTACAGCGTTTTGAGAACAAATGCGCCGAGATCATTTCGGTCGGCGGCGGCCGGCTGGTGAAAACCGTGGGGGATGAAGTCCTCTATATTGCCGAGACGCCGGCAGCGGGCGCCGAAATTTCCCTCGCCCTGTGCCAGGCCTTTACCGAGGATGAGATCCTGCCCCAGGCCAGGGTGGCCATGGTGTGGGGGAGGATCCTGTCGCGGCTGGGCGACATCTACGGTCCCACCGTCAACCTTGCCGCGCGGCTGACTGCACTGGCGGATCCGGGCACCGTTCTGGTCGATTCGATGACGGCCGCCGCGCTGGAACACGACGAACGGTTTGTATTGGTCCCGCAGGCAGCCGAAGAGGTGCGTGGCTTCGGTGAAATACACCCCGTCCTGCTGCAGCGCGGCAGTGGCCGGGGACTCGTCCTGGACTGAAATCCACAAGCCCGTTCCGCCCGCGTCCGCCGGACTCCCGCATTAGCGGACGGCGGGGGCTGGTTTCTCAAATCGATGGTCTTATGACATAGTCGGACTGTCCCCGTATGTCGCTCTATGGGGCCTTAGCATGCCCGGAATGCATTTTTGTGGGGGAAATCTGGCAATGAAACGGCTACTTCGATCCGTGACGCCCAAACCGGAACGGACGCCGAACCACCGGCGTACCAGGATCCTCCGCGGCACGGTTTTTGCGGTGGCCGGTGCTGCGTTGGTGGCGGGTGCGGTGATTTATCCGGGGTTTAAGACCACTGAGGTGGAATTGAACGACGGCGGTGTGTGGGTGGTCAGTAAGGCCAGGAATGCTGTTGGCCGKTTGAATTATCCGTCCCGTGTGCTGGATGGTGCGGTGACCCCGGCGAGTACGACTTTCGATATCCTGCAGAATTCCGGTGACGTTTTTGTCGATGATGAGGAAAACTGGTGACAACTCTGTTCGGCAAGCTGGGTCTCAGGGACGCCGCAGGAAGTTGGTTTCGGGCACGGTTTTTGCGGTGGCCGGTGCTGCGTTGGTGGCGGGTGCGGTGATTTATCCGGGGTTTAAGACCACTGAGGTGGAATTGAACGACGGCGGTGTGTGGGTGGTCAGTAAGGCCAGGAATGCTGTTGGCCGKTTGAATTATCCGTCCCGTGTGCTGGATGGTGCGGTGACCCCGGCGAGTACGACTTTCGATATCCTGCAGAATTCCGGTGACGTTTTTGTCGATGATGAGACGGGTTCGACGCTGAATCAGGTGTCTCCGGCGAATATGCAGTTGGGCGGGGATAAGCAGTTGCCGGGTGCGGCTGATGTGAGTTTTGGTTCCGAGGTTATTTCGGTGACGGACCCGGCCAAGGGCAAGGTGTGGGCGCTTTCGCCGTCCACTGTCAACGGTTTTGACGAGGAGTCCACGGAGCCGGTGTTGGCCGGTTCGGAGGGCCTGGTGTCCGCTGTTGGTGCGGATAACCGGATTTACAGTGCGGATCCGAAGACCGGTGCGGTGACGGTGACGGCTGTTGATGCCAACGGTGCGGTGGCGTCGACCGAGTCCGGTACGTGGGACGGGCTGAAGGGTGCCGGGGATCTGCAGCTGGCTGTGGTGGGGGASCAGCCGGTGGTGCTGGATGCCGGGCGGGGGAAGCTGTTCCTGCCGGGCGGGCGTGCGCTGGATGTGGCGGATGCGCAGGAGGCGAAGCTGCAGCAGTCGGGTCCGGAGTCGGATGTGGTGGCGGTGGCGACGCGGAAGGCGTTGTTGAAGCAGCCGTTGGACGGGTCGACGGCGAAGACGGTGTCCTTTGATGGTGAGGGTGTGCCGGCGGCTCCGGTGCAGCTGGGCGGGTGTGTCCATGCGGCGTGGTCGGGGGCGAACAAGTATGTCCGGGACTGCGTGAATGATGCCGATGATAAGAACGTGGAGGTGCCCAAGGCGAGTGCGTCGCCGTCGTATGTGTTCCGGGTGAACCGGGACCTGGTGGTGCTGAACGATGTGAACTCGGGCAATGTGTGGCTGGTCAACCAGAACATGCAGCTGGTCAACAACTGGGACGACGTCATCCCGCCCAACTGGGACGACGTCATCCCGCC
>NZ_LMPC01000025.1 GCF_001423745.1 Arthrobacter sp. Leaf337 | reverse complement strand
GAGAGTAGGTCACCGCCGGAACACCATTCAGGTCGAGAGCCCCAACCACACGGTTGGGGCTCTCCCGCATTTAAACCACCCCTAACACCACACCCCCGACCCTCCCTCACCACCCGGCACCGCCCCCGGGCAACGCTCTCCCGCCGGCGCGCCCCTAGACTTACACTTCATGAGCCACACACCGTCCGGATACCCTGCCAAGCGGGCCACAATCCTAGACGTGGCCGCGGCTGCCGGGGTCTCCCGCCAAACAGTCACGCGGGCAATGAATGGCATGCCGGGGATCAAGGAATCCACCCGCCAACGCGTGCAGGAGCTGGCTCAGGAGCTGGGTTATACCCCGAGCCGGTTCGCCAAAGGCCTCGTCCAGGGGGCCCGGACGTCAGTTGGCCTGGCGATTCCTGATCTGACCAACCCGTATTACCCTGCCTTTGCCTCAAGCGTCGTGGAATTGGCCACACTCCGCGGGTGGCACGTGGTGGTCGACGACTATGGTCACGGCGGCCGCAGCGGCCTGGACGCCGTCGAGCATCTGGCACCCCAGGTCGACGCCGTGATCGGCTACCTTGGCGGCCACGCCGACCACGCGCAGTCCGTCCTGGGGCGTCGTCCGCTGATTGTCCTGGACGAGGCTCAGGAAGGTGCGGCCGGAAGAATCAACTTCGATTACGATCACGCTGCACTGCTGGCCGTGGATCGACTGATCCACACGAAACGGCAGCACATCGCCTATCTGGAGGCGGCTGCCGCTCCCTCCGGCGGCGTACATGTTCCCAGCACCGTCCGCGGTAAGGCCGTGGCTGGGCGTTTGGACGAGGCCGGGATGTCCTGGTCCCTGATCGTCGCCGAAGAGACAGCAGAGGCGGCCAAGGTGGCCGCGGCTGCGTTCCTTCGGGCGCATCCGGAGACTGACGGGATCTTGGTCTTCAACGATCTCATGGCCGCCGGCGTCCTTAAGGCTGCAGCTGATGCGGGACGTCGCGTGCCGGAAGACTGTGCGGTGGTAGGCATGGACGGAATCCCCCTCGGAGAACTCCTGACACCGCAGCTCAGCACGCTGGCCTTGGACCTCCGCGAGGTTGGACGGGCCGCCGTCGAACTTCTTGATGGTCTGCTGTCGGGGTCAATCACCCCCGGATCAGTGGAATCACGGCTGACCTTGCAGCATCGGCTGGCGCTCCGGGAAACTGCCTGATGCCATTCGGCTGCTATGCAGCCCGGTCAGCCGAAGCCTTGCCGAGCGAGCTGTATTCGGCGGCTCGAAGCCAACTCCAGGGGCAGAAGCACGGATGAGGCGGCTGGATGACAAATCCTCCTTCGTTACAGGCTCGGAGTTCGTGATTGACGGCCGTGATGCCGCCGGGACAGCGTCGCCGGTGGCTCGCCGGTCTAACCGAAATAGGCGTGGTCACATTGGCGGGCCGCTGCGGGCGGGAGGCAGGAATTTGGCTTAGCCCAGGGGCAGTGAGCCCTTTTCAAGCACGTTGCGTTGACGTAGTATCGATTGGACCGTGAACGTTCACGAAACTGCGACGACGCACAAGTGCACCGGCGCACACTGCACTGGAACCGACCCCAAAACCGAGGACCGCCATGCCCGTTGAGCCCACAACCGCCAGCCCAACCTCCGCAGTGAGCGCCGCCGTCGACGCCGCCGCCAGCCGCGGTGCGGCCCCCGGCTCCCGGTCCGCGGCCCAGCCGGCGGCCGCTGCTCCCGAGCAGCGCCTGGACGTTGCCGCCGAGCAGGTCGCTGATCTCGCGTCGGTGGCTCCGGCACAGGGCACGAAGCCGGCACGGGCGTATCTCGAGAGCGATGCGCCGGGCCTGTCGCTGAACGGCGTGTGGAAGTTCAGGCTTCACGCCGGCGTCCGGCAGGCGCCCCAGGACGGCTGGCAGGCAGGCGGGGACCGTCCGGATTTCGGCGATCTTCCGGTGCCCTCGAGCTGGCCCATGCACGGCCACGGAACGCCCTGGTACACCAACGTTCAGTTCCCCTTCGCTGTGGAACCACCGCACGCACCGGACGCCAACCCCGTCGGTGATCTCTTCCTCGAGTTTGAGGCGGGTCCAGAGTTCTTCCCGTCGGCGTTGATCCGTTTCGACGGCATTGAGTCGGCCGGAACCGTGTGGCTGAACGGCACGTTGCTGGGGACCACGCGCGGCAGCCGGCTTGCCCACGAATTTGATGCTTCGGGCGTCCTGGTGCCGGGCAGCAACGTGCTCGCAGTGCAGGTCGCCCAGTTCTCGGCGGCCAGCTTTGTCGAGGACCAGGACATGTGGTGGCTGCCGGGCATCTTCCGCGACGTGACGCTGCAGGCGCGGCCGTCGGACGGAATTGACGACGTCTTTGTCCACGCGGACTTCGACCATCACAGCGGCGAAGGCATACTGCGTGTTGAGGCGAGCCGGGCTGGTGAGCCGGTTGCCGCCGTCGTGCGCGTTCCGGAACTGGGGCTGGAACTGCCCGCCGGGGAGGAGCGTCGGATCCCGGGGGTCTCCCCGTGGTCGGCAGAAGTGCCGCGGCTCTACGACGCCACCGTCAGCACAGCCACCGCGGGGGAGCAGGGGGAAACCGTTTCGGTCCAGATCGGCTTCCGGAGCATCGCTATCGAGGACGCACAGTTCAAAGTGAACGGTCAGCGGATACTGCTCCGCGGCGTCAACCGCCACGAGCACCATCCCAGGCTCGGCCGCGTGGTTCCGAAGGACGTCATGGAGGGCGAGCTGCGGCTGATGAAGCAGCACAACATCAACGCCATCCGGACCTCGCATTACCCGCCGCATCCGGACTTCCTGGCGCTGGCCGACCGGCTCGGCTTCTACGTTGTCCTTGAATGCGACCTTGAAACGCACGGTTTCGAAGAGGGCGGGTGGAAGCAGAACCCCAGCGCAGATCCGCAGTGGCAGCCGGCCCTTCTCGACCGGATGTCCCGGACTGTGGAACGGGACAAGAACCACGCATCGGTGATCATGTGGTCCCTGGGCAATGAGGCAGGGACGGGCGAGAACCTCGCGGCGATGTCCCGCTGGACCAAACTCCGTGACCCGTCCAGGCCCATCCACTATGAGGGCGACTGGAGCTCGGCGTACGTGGACGTCTACTCGCGGATGTATGCAAGCCAGGCGGAGACGGCGCTGATCGGCCAGGGCACGGAACCTCCCCTGGACGATGCGGCGCTGGACGCGCGGCGCCGGGCCATGCCGTTTGTCCTGTGCGAGTACGTCCACGCCATGGGCAACGGACCGGGCGGCATGTCCGAGTACCAGGAGCTTTTCCACCGGCACCCCAGGCTTATGGGCGGCTTCGTGTGGGAGTGGCTGGAGCACGGCATCACCCGCACGGGCCCTGACGGCCAGGAATACTTCGTCTACGGCGGCGACTTCGGCGAGGAAGTCCACGACGGCAACTTCGTCACGGACGGCCTCGTGGACGCCAACCGCGTCCCCCGCCCGGGCCTTCTGGATTTCAAGAAGGTCATCGAGCCGCTGGCCATTGAGGTAGCAGGGGACTGGTCCGCTTTCTCGCTCACCAACCGCTTCGATTTCGCCGACACAGCGGGTCTTGAATTCCGGTACACAGTGGAGTCCGAAGGCGTGACGGTCGACGGCGGTCGGGTTGACGTAGCGCCCGTGGCGCCGCACGAATCTGCCGATTTCCAGCTGCCGGCAGGACTGCTGGAACGCGCCGTGCACGCGCCGGGGCTGGCTGCTCAGGCGCCGGCGGTGCTGACGGTCAGCGCGGTGCTCGCGAAAGATGCAGTGTGGGCAGATGCGGGCCATGAAGTTGCGTGGGGCCAGGCGTCAGCCAACGTGCGGATGGCACCTGCGCCGGCGGCCGCGGCCGTTGTGAAGGTGGACGGTGATTTCCTCCGGCTGGGACCGGCTGTTTTCGAACGGGCCACGGGTTCGCTCATCCGGCTGGGCGAGACTGCCGTCGAGGGATTCCGGCTGCTGCTGTGGCGTGCACCCACGGACAACGACCTCGGTGCGGAATGGGGCAGCCCGGATCCGCGTCCTGTGGCCACCCAATGGCTGGACGCGGGGCTCAACCGGATGCATCCGCGGCTGGTCGGGATTTCCTCCCGTCCTTCGGCAGACGGCGGCGAAGAGCTTGTGGTGCGGACACGGGTTGCCGCCGCCGGTAAGCAGTTCGGTGTCCTGGCCGAATACGTCTGGACCAGTGACGGCTCCGGAGTCAGCCTTCGGACATCGGTCAGGCCCGACGGTTCGTGGGTCAACGCCGGCCAGCCAGTGCCGTGGGCCCGGATAGGCCTGGAACTCGTGCTGGCTTCAGCGGCTGAGTCCGTGTGGTGGTTCGGTCAGGGGCCGCACCAGAGCTACCCGGATACCGGCCAGGGCACCAGGCTTGGCTGGCATCGCATGCCGGTGACCGACATGGACGTCGAATACGTCCGGCCCCAGGAGTCCGGCGCCCGTTCCGGCGTGTACACGGCAGCGTTGGAGCTCGACGCCGGCCGGCTCGCCATCGCGGGTGAGCGGTTCGCCCTCACTGTGCGCCCCTACAGCCTGGAAGTGCTGGATGCCGCAAACCACCGGCCGGACCTCGTCCCGGACGGCCGCAGCTACGTGTACCTCGACCACGCGTTGCACGGAATCGGCACCGCTGCCTGCGGCCCGGGCGTGCTGGAGGGCTACCGGCTGACGCCGCGGGAGGCTGACTTCTCCTTCGTATTTGCTGTGACTCAGTCCACATAAGCTCTTTCACGGACTTGGGGTGCCTCTAAGCGGCGGGACGGGCCGGGAATCCGCGGAATTCCGGGGTTTTGCGGCCCGCACGTGTGGTGCGGGGGTGGATTTGTGCCGGGTGCGTGCGGCGTGTAAAGTAATTCGAGTCGCCGCCGCTGATGCGGAAAGATAGCGACCGACCCCCTTGTTGAACGGCCTGGAAAACGGCGCTTTTGTGGCGTGCGG
>NZ_LMPC01000024.1 GCF_001423745.1 Arthrobacter sp. Leaf337 | reverse complement strand
CCGGGACCTGGTGGTGCTGAACGATGTGAACTCGGGCAATGTGTGGCTGGTCAACCAGAACATGCAGCTGGTCAACAACTGGGACGACGTCATCCCGCCGCAACAGACCTCCGATGATGCCGACAAGGACTCCGCGGACGAAGTCCAGCAGACCGTGCTGCCTGACCGGACCAAGCCCAACAGCGCACCGGTCGCCAAACCGGACACCTTCGGCGTCCGCGCGGGCAAGACCGCCATCCTCCCCGTCCTGGACAACGACACCGATCCCGACGGCGACATCCTCACCGTCCGCGCTCCGGACGCCATCAGTTCCGGCGTCCTCGCGCCGATCTACGGCTCCACCGGTTTCCAGGTCAGCGTGCCGGCCGACAAGACCGGCTCCGAGACGTTCAAATACACAGTCGACGACGGCCGCGGTCTCACGGCGTCCGCGGACGTCACCCTCAACATCATCCCGCCGGGGGAGAACTCCGCCCCGCGCCAGAAGCCGAACCGGAACACCACCCTGGTGGTGCAGTCCGGCAAACTCGTCAGCCAGAACATCCTCACGGACTGGACCGATCCGGACGGCGACGACCTCTACGTGGTCAGCGCCAGCAGCAGCGACCCCCGCGACCAGGTCAAGGCACGGCCGGACGGCCTGCTCAGCTTCCAGGACGCCGGCTCTGAGCCCGGCCGCAAAGTGGTCACCCTGACGGTGTCCGACGGCCAGTCCACCGCCGAGGGCAAGGTCACCGTGGACGTGCGCGCACCGGGCGCGCTTCCGCCCATAGCCAACGCGGACCACATCGTCGCAGTCGCCGGCGTGGACACAGTCATCGCACCCCTGAAGAACGACTCGGATCCTCAAGGCGGAGCGCTCCGGCTTGCCCAGGTCTCTCCGGACGGAAACTCCACCGCCACCATGGGCGCGGACCAGCAGACCTTCACCTTCAACTCCACGGCCCAGGGTGCCCACTACGTGTCCTACCTTGTGACCAACGGTCCGGCCAGTGCCCAGCAACTGGTCCGCGTGGATGTGGTTCCCGGCAATGGCGACGGTGCGCCCGTCGCCGTCCGGGACACGGCGCTGCTGCCCAGCGGTGGCAGCGTACTGGTGGATGTCCTCGGCAACGACTCGGACCCCTCCGGCGGCGTGCTGGTGGTCCAGTCCGTCACGGCGGCCGACGGCCAGCCGGTCAGCGCGTCAGTCCTGGACCACTCCGTCGTCCGGATCACCGACATCCGGGCGCAGGGCCAGCTCAACGTCAAGTACACGATTTCCAACGGCAAAGCCTCGGCCGGCGGAGACATCGCCGTGCTGGTGGTACCGGCACCGGCCAAGCTCCAGGCACCGCAGGCCAAACCGGACGAGGCCTCGGTCCGGACCGGCGACGTCGTCACCATCCCCGTCCTGGAGAACGACACCGACCCCAACGGCGGCAAGCTCACCCTTGAGCCCGAACTCGCGCAGAAGCCGGACGACGCCGACGGCCGCATGTTCCGCTCCGGCGGCACCCTGCGGTTCATCGCCGGGGACGTGCCCAAGACGGTTTATGCCATTTACAAGGTCACCAACGAATCCGGGCAGTCGGACTCCCAGCAGGTCACCATCCGCATCCGCGCCCGCGATGACGAGCGGAACACCCGCCCCGAGCCGAAGAACCTGACCGCCCGCGTGGTGGCCGGCATGGTGGTGCGGATCCCCGTGCCCCTGGACGGCATCGATTCCGACGGCGACTCCGTGCAGCTGATCGGCGTGGACAAGGCCCCCGCAATGGGAACGGCCGTGGTCAAGGACGGCTACCTCGCGTTCACCGCCACCGGAACGGCCGCCGGCACAGACACCTTCACCTATCGTGTCCGGGACCGGATCGGCGCCGAAAACACCGGCACGGTGATTGTGGGCATCGCCCCGCCGGAAGCCAACAACCAGAAGCCCATTGCAGTGGACGACGCAGTCGACGTCCGCCCCGGCCGACAGATCGCCGTGGACGCCCTCAGTAACGACTCCGACCCCGACGGGGACCCGATCGGCCTGGTCTCCAACGCCTTCGAGGCGCGCCCGGAGCTCCGCGTTGAGTCCGCCGACGGCGGCAAGGTGCTGCTCACGGCGCCCGGCGCTGCCGCCAACGAGAGCGTCAGCTACAAGGTCCAGGACGACAAGAAGGCCCAGGGGAGCGCGGTGATCCGGGTCCGGGTTAGCCCCGACGCCGCCCTCAAGGCGCCCATCGCACAGGACGATGTGGTCACTCAGGCCGAGACGCTGGGGAAGTCCGCCGTAGACGTCCCGGTCCTGAAAAACGACTCCGACCCCGATGGCGTCGCCGCCGACCTCAAGATCAGCCTGCCCGACGGCAACCCCAACGCGCGCGTCGGAGGTGAGGGCAACATGCTGGTCAGCCTTGCACCGACGGACCAGCTGGTTCCGTACACCGTCACCGACGTCGACGGCCAAAGCTCGACGGCGGTCATCTGGGTTCCCGGGCAGGGCGAACAGCACCCGTCGTTGGCACGCACCGACGTCGTCGAAGTGATGGCGGGCAAGGAAGCCGCCATCGACCTGAACGAGTACGTCCGCGTCCGGGAGGGGCGCACACCCCGGATCACGCAGGCGGACAAAGTCCGCGTCCAAGGCGCCGATGGCGGAAACGTCATCGCCGCGGACGGAAACGCATTGCGCTACGCCGCGCTCAAGGACTACGTCGGGCCCGGCTCCGTCACTTTCGAAGTCACGGACGGTGCCGGCCCCGACGATCCTCAGGGACTGAAGTCCACCCTGACCGTGATCACCAGAGTGGTTCCGGACCCCAATGCCAACCACGATCCAGTCTTCAGCGGAACCGACCTCGAGGTGCCCCTGGCTGAAACTGCCAGCCTGGAACTGGGCAACCTGGCCAAGGACGTTGACGACGGAGACCAGGAGAAGCTGAAATTCGAGTTTGACGGAACCCTGCCGGAAGGCTTCAGGGCAACGATCGAGGGCCAGACGCTCAGGGTCAGTGCGGAACCCGGCCTGGCCGCAGGCCGGAAGGGCGCCATCCCGCTGAAAGTCACCGACGGCCGCTCGGGTCCGGTGAAAGCCGCCGTGACGGCCACCGTCGTCGCCTCCAACCGGCCGCTCGCTACGGCCAATGAGGATGTCATCGACAAGGCCAACGCCGGCCGGAGTGAGACCATCAACGTCCTCGCCAACGATTTCAATCCGTTCAGCGATGCCCCGTTGAAGATCGCCTCGGTTGCGGTGGAGACCGGTTCCGCCGCCGGACAACCCCTCATTAGCGGGGACTCCATCACGTTCACGCCAGCGGACGGTTCCAAGGGCGTTATGGTGCTCCGGTACACGGTCTCGGACAAGACGGATGACCCGTC
Organism: Arthrobacter sp. Leaf337; assembly: GCF_001423745.1. Classification (GTDB taxonomy): domain Bacteria; phylum Actinomycetota; class Actinomycetes; order Actinomycetales; family Micrococcaceae; genus Arthrobacter. The sequence goes on along the minus strand of NZ_LMPC01000024.1, from coordinate 2,084 downwards.
ACGCCAGGTGAGCGGCAGGGTCCGCGTTACCGTCCGTGACAAACCCGACGCCCCCTCGGCACCGTCCGCCACGGACGTGCGCAGCCGCACCGCCGTCCTGAAGTGGGCTCCGCCGTCGGACAACGGTGCGCAGATCACGAAATACACCGTGCGGTCCAATGGCTTCAGCCAGGACTGCGCCACCACCACCTGCACGCTCAGCGGCCTGACGAATGACGTCAAGTATGTCTTCGCTGTCACGGCCACCAATGACGTCGGTGAGTCGGAATCCTCGCCGCCCTCCAACGAGATCCGGCCGGACGAGAAACCGTCTCCGCCGGAGGCGCCCACGGTCAAAGCGGGCGACAAGAACATGGTGATCGCTTGGCCTGCGGCGAAGACTGAAGGCTCGGCCGTTAAGAGCTACAACCTGGAGATCTCCCCGCCGCCGGCCAGCGGAATCGCCGTGAAGAACGGTGTGACCGGCTTGACCTACACGTGGCCCGGCCTGACCAACGGCGTGCGCTACAAGGTCCGCGCCCAGGCCGTCAACGAGCTTGGCCCGTCCGAGTGGGGCATCTACTCTTCCGAGGACAACCCGGCTGGAGTACCCGCGGCACCGGCGGCACCGACGTCGGCCGTGGCCTCTGCCGTGGGAACCACCAACCAGCTGCGCGTGAACTGGTCCGAACCCGACACCAACGGGGACGCGATCAAGAACTACTACGTCACCATGAGTGGAGGCGGCGGCGCACCGCAAACGCAGACCATCGCGGGCACCGTGCGCACCGCCAATTTCACGGCCAACAATTCCGAAGCTGAGTACACCTTTACTGTCCAGGCCGAAAACAAGGCGGGGAAGGGCGCCGTCAGTCCGCCGTCGGCGCCCCGGCGCGCCACCGGCAAGCTGGGCCAGGTCTCCGGGGTCAGCGCCGCCGTGGCAGACACCGGGGGAGCAGGGCGGCAGGTGACCATCAATTTCAAGGAGCTGACCGCAGCAGAACGCAATGGTTCGGCCCACGGCGAGGTGAGCTACAGCTACAACGCCAGCACCGGCCAGACCGGTCCGATCACGCCAGGGCAGACCGTGGGCGGCTTCACCAACGGTGCACAGACCACGATTACGGTGATCGCCCACTCCACCGTGGCGCCAAGCTCTAACGCCAGTTCCGGCGCATCGGCCACCCCGTTCGGTTCGCCAGGCACGCCGTCGGCTTCGGGACAGGACGGTGCCATGAACCAGAAGTCCTTGACCTTGAGCTGGTCTTCCCCGTCAACCACGACCAACGACGTCGCGTCGACGTTGATCAGGATTGATGGCGGCGGCTGGGAAAACGTTGCCGCGTCCGGCAGCCGGGTCATCAACACCGGTGGATTCGCTGAGTCCCACCGGATCGACGTGAAAACCGTCAACTCCCTGGGGACCGAGAGCGGAGTGGTTTCCGCGTCCGCCAAGTCCGGGGCGCAAGGCGAATGGATAACAACCGTCGTCAAGGGCACGGACCTAGTGCGCACCTGCACCTTCGAATACGGCAAGGCCAGCTACCGGCCGAACCCGTACTTCGACTGCCAGGGCATCAACAAGGGCGACACTCCGCCGTGGTTCTACGTCAACAGCGGCGAGCGGATCGTGGTCCACTGCTACGTCATGATGAACGACCAATGGACTAACACGCCGGATCAGCCGTTCTATCGGGTCGAGCCGGGATCCAACCGAAACGTGGGCTACTACATGGTTGCGGGGCACTCGCAGCTCGGTCAGCCGTACTCCCACGGGATCCCGCGGTGTTGATGACGGGCGTAGCCGCAGGTCAGGCAGCCGGGGAGAGCTCCCCATCGCGGTCCGCCGGATGGTTGGGTAGGCTGTCGCGGGAAACAGAGAGCCCGGTACCGGGTCTTTGGAAACGCTGCCCTGGGGGCGGCTGCGATTTTGAGGGATTTGAAAACTGGTGACAACTCTGTTCGGCAAGCTGGGTCTCAGGGAACGCCGCAGGAAGTTGGTTTCGGGCACGGTTTTTGCGGTGGCCGGTGCTGCGTTGGTGGCGGGTGCGGTGATTTATCCGGGGTTTAAGACCACTGAGGTGGAATTGAACGACGGCGGTGTG
>NZ_LMPC01000023.1 GCF_001423745.1 Arthrobacter sp. Leaf337 | reverse complement strand
AGGGACTCAATCCATTCGGCGGTCTCTTCCGGATCACGATCAGGCAGCTGGTTAGTCAACCCGCTGAGGATATGGGAGGTATCTTCTCCTGCAGCCACGTCCAACCTCTCTTTGCGCGCATGCATCGGCGCACTCAGGTCCGGCAGGGTAACTGCCTGGCGTGAACGCGACGTGTGCGACGTATCGGTTACAACAGCCCGGTCATGTGCGCCGGGCAGGGTCCTATCACGTCTATGACCGCATAAATCCAGGGCGATCGCCCCGCCGGTATAGACGTCATCAGCCACTCTAGCTGTGAGAGCTATCCGATGCGTAGCCGCTGCCTGACGTGCTTGTCGTATTTGACGTCATACTGGTTTGTGACGGTAGCCGCCGGGCCGGACCGCCGCCAGACCCTTGGTGTGACGCAGAATAAGTGGGATCGCTGGGGCAGTAGCTTGAAGAGCAGGCACAAAGGGTGTTGGCTTGTAGTAATGGAAATCACTAGATTTATGCAAATGACTAAGCATTGGAGGAACACGTGAGTGAGGCCGACGCCGCCACTTCGGTAAATGTGGCGGAAAAATTGGGTTTCAAAAACGGGGATCTGATTCAGGAGTTCGGTTACGACGACGACGTCGACTTCGACTTGCGTGATGATATTGAGGACCTCACCGGGTCCGAACTCCTGGATGAAGACGACCATGACGTTGTAGACGCCGTCATTTTCTGGTGGCGGGACGGCGACGGGGACCTTGTTGACACGCTCATGGATTCCCTGACCACGTTGAGTGAGAACGGTGTGGTCTGGGTTCTGACTCCGAAGTCGGGGAGGCACGGCTACGTGTCCCCGGCGGAGATCCAGGAAGCGGCACCCACGGCAGGGCTTCACCTCACCACCTCGGCCGGTGTATCCAAGGACTGGAGCGCCACGCGCCTGGTCACCAGGAAGAACAAGTGACGCTTCAGCCGCTGCAAACGGCAGAAAATCCCGCAACGACCAGCGTCCCGGAGGTCGGAGAGCCGGCCCCTGACTTTGAGCTGGTCAATCAGTACGGCGAACCGGTCCGGCTGTCGGAGCTTCGGGGGCGCAACGTCGTCGTGGTTTTCTATCCGTTTGCCTTCTCGGGGATCTGTACCGGAGAGCTTTGCGAGATCCGGGACAACCTTTCGCTGTTCGAAGATGCGAACGCAACTGTCCTGGCGATATCCGTGGACAGCAAATTCACGGTGCGGGCCTACGCGGAAAAGGAAGGCTATGGATTTGATCTGCTGGCCGACTTCTGGCCGCACGGGGACGTGGCATCGGAATACGGCGTCTTCGACCCGGCCAGCGGCATGGCGAAGCGTGGAACGTTCATCATCGACGCGCACGGCATCATCCGGTACGTCGTGGTGAATCCGCGCGGCCAGGCCCGTGATCTGGCGGGATACCGCGCAGCCCTGTCGGAGCTCGGCGGGAACTGACGGAATGAGGCAGCGGCACCCCGGACTTGGCATGACTGGGTTCGCCAGCCTGCCGCCGGTGGGTGCTGCCGCTCCTGCCCCTGACGAAATCGGAGCCCTGGCGGACATCAGGGACGCCATAGCGGGAAAGCGCTTCGCCCTCCTGACCGGGGCCGGCCTCAGCACCGACTCTGGCATCCCGGACTACCGCGGGCCCGGTGCGGCTCCACGGGCGCCCATGACATATCAGGAGTTCATCGGCCACGCCGCCAACCGCCAGCGGTACTGGGCGCGCAATCACATCGGCTGGTCGCACCTCCGGCGCGCCGATCCGAATGAGGGCCATGCGGCCGCGGCCCGGCTTGAGAAGCGGGGCCTTCTCACCGGCCTTATCACCCAAAACGTGGACCGGCTCCATGAAGACGCGGGCAGCATCAATGTTGTCGACCTCCATGGCCGCTTCGACCGGGTGGCCTGCCTGTCCTGCGCCCGCCGCTACAGCAGGACCCTGCTGGCAGGAGTGCTGGAGGAACTGAACCCCGGATTCCTGGAACGGGCCCTGGCGGACGGCGTGGTGGAGATCGCGCCCGACGCCGATGCAACCGTGGAGGACTCGGCCCTGATCAGCAGTTTCATCGTGGCTCACTGCCCGGCATGCGGGGGCACCCTCAAGCCCGACTTTGTGTACTTCGGTGAAAATGTCCCGAAGGACCGGGTGGAGCGCTCGTACGCCATGGTCGACGCGGCCGGCGCTCTGGTTGTTGCCGGATCCTCACTGACGGTCATGAGCGGCCTTCGATTCGTCCGTCACGCCGCCAAGCAGGAGAAGCCAGTGGTGATCATCAACAGGGGAGCCACGCGCGGCGACGACCTGGCCACCATCAAGCTGGAGGCGGGGGTCAGTGAATCGTTGACGTGGCTGGCGGCCGAACTGCCGGACCTGTGACGTTCACCTCACTGCCCTGTGGCGGGTTAGTCGATTGGCGTTCGGCGGGACTTGTCCGGTAGAGTTGCTGTTCGTTGGTTGAAGCGCTGAGGCGCGGAAACCACGGTTCGGGTCTTTAGCTCAGCTGGTAGAGCGCCACGTTTACACCGTGGATGTCATCGGTTCGATCCCGGTAGGACCCACCAGCAAAACCCCGTCATTGCAGGCCGATCAGGCAGGCAAAGGCGGGGTTTTTTGTCGTCCCGGCCTTGGTCATTGGCGCCAGGGGAGGAATGTCGGACCCTGTTCATAGTGTGGCGGCATGGAACACGTCATGATGAGGCTGGCCCCGGACGGCCGGCCGCTTTCCGTTCTCCGCGGTGGCCGCGAATGGACCATTAGTGCCGAGCCGGTCCGTTGGTTTGAGCGCATCAGCTGGTGGGAGGCCGAGCGCAGGATGCCCAAGGGCCTGGGGCGAGTGGACATCGAGGTGTGGCGGGTCCAGGCGCGCCTTGGCCGCAACGAGAACTCGGCACTGACCACCATGGAATTGATCCGTGACGGGCTCGGTGGCGGCTGGCGGCTCCGGGACGCCGTGGCCGACGCCGCTTGATCCTCTGGACCGCGGAATCCCGGGGAATTGGAAAAGCCTTCCACCGCGGCTATTGGGGGATGCCGCGGTGGAAGGCTTGGAATGAATATACAGTGAATTTTTGGAAATGTGAAACATTTTCATGCCCTGGCCGATCCTCCCAGAGTCGAAGGTCCCTCGGTGCCGGCGCCTGTGCCGGCGCGGGCCCCGCTCCGGCGATACACGCAGGGGGCGCAAATCGGGTCGGCAGACATTATGATGGTTACTGTTCAGCTGAATGAACAGTTGTGAATGAACGGCGCACTTACGGACGCGCTTTAACTGAAGGAGAATCATGGCCGATTCCCGGGCTCCCCGCACTTCCGACGGACTAGGGAGTGCGTCCCCCGCGCCGGCCGTGACGCGTGCCGCCGCAGTACTCGAGGCCCTGGCCGCTTCAGCGACGGGTCGGCTTACGCTGAGCGACCTCTCGCGGGAACTCGGCATCCCCAAATCATCAACATCGAACCTCCTGCTGGCCCTTGAGGAGGCGCGCCTTATCAACCGGCAGGGGGCCGACTTCACGCTCGGGCGCAAACTCGTGGAACTAGGTGCCGCCTACCTGAGCCGGCTGGACGAGGTGCAGGAGTTCTACCGCTTCTGTGAGCAGGCGCCCACCTTGTCTGGCGAAACCGTCCGGATCGCCATGCTGGACGGGACCAACGTCATCTACCTGGCCCGCTACGAAGGGCATCCCGCGGTCCGGCTGACCTCGAATATCGGTGACAAGATGCCCGTGTCGTTGTGTGCCGTGGGTAAGGCACTCATCGCAAGGCTGCATGACCACGACATCGACGAGATGTTCCCTGATGACCAGGAACTTCCCGTGCTGACCCCGAAATCACTCCGGACGGGTGCTGAATTCAAGAAGCAATTGCCCCTCATCCGGGAGCGCGGATATGCCTTCGAGGACGAGGAGTCCACCACGGGAGTTGTGTGCCTGGCGGTATCGGTCCCGACGAGGGGGGCGCACGGTCCCAGCCTGGGGCTGTCTGTTACCGCACTGAAGGCCACCTATTCCGAGGAGCAGGGCGCCATGATGGTGAAGGAATTGCAGGAGCTGGCCCGGTCGCTGGGCAATCCCATGGGCTAGGGGAGGGAGGCTGAGGGCCGGCGCAGATTCCGCCGCAAAATAAATCAGCTTTCATCATTGGCGAACCGTTCATGGTGCTGTACGCTGTTCAATATAGTGATCGACACCACCGGTGCCGTCGCTATCCCACCAGACCAACGGGGGTCTGGAGTGTTCTTAAGGGAGTGCTTGTGACAACTCGTACTGAATCACCACTGGCCGATGCGGACGACGCCGTCGTCGAACCGGAACAACTGCGGAGGGCAACTCTTGCCAGCTCCGTGGGCTCCGCTCTGGAGTACTACGATTTCTACATTTATGGCCTCGCTTCGGCTTTGATCTTCGGACCGCTTTTCTTCAAGCCCCTCGGCGAAGACGGCGCGCTGATCGCGTCCTTCGCCACCTATGGCGTCGGGTTTGCGGCCCGACCGTTCGGCGGGGTCATCTTCGGCTACATCGGCGACAGGTTCGGCCGCAAAATGGTCCTCATCCTGACGATCGGCCTGATGGGAACCGCAAGCTTCGCCATCGGCCTGCTGCCCACCTTCGAGCAGGCGGGCATGCTGGGTGCGGTCCTGCTCGTGACACTGCGCATCCTCCAGGGCCTCGGCGCCGGGGCTGAACAGGCCGGTGCCACCACGTTGATATCCGAAGTCGCGCCGCGCCGCCGTCGTGGATTCTTCGCTTCCCTGCCGTTCGTCGGCATCCAGCTCGGCACCCTGCTCGGAGCCGGTACTTTCGCACTGATTGCCATGGCTGACAAGGCCGTGCTCGAAGGCTGGCTGTGGCGCGTACCGTTCCTGGCCAGCATCATCCTGATTGCAGTAGCCATCTTCATCCGGCTGCGGCTCAAGGAAACTCCGGTATTCCAGGAGCTCGAAAAGCACAAAAACGTGGTCAAGAACCCCATCGGCCAGCTATGGAAGCACTCCAAGAAGAACGTCCTGATCGGCATTGGCCTGCGCATGGGCGAGAACGGCAACTCGTCGATCTACTCAGCCCTCCTCATTGCCTTCCTGGCAGCCAAGGACGGGGTGTTCCCGGGCGACAAGTTCATCGGACCCGTGGGCCTGCTCATTGCCGCCGGCTTCGCCGCCGTCATGGTGGTCACCTTCGGCGCGCTCTCGGACCGTTTCGGCCGGGTGCCGGTCTACCGCTACGGCGCCCTGTTCCAGGCCGTCATCGCACTTCCGGCGTTCTACCTGGTGACGCTGGGCAACGTGACCCTGGTCTGGGTGGTCATGGTGGTGGGTATCGCCATCGGCGTCCAGTCCATGCTCGGACCGCAGTGCCCGCTCCTGCCGGAGCTCTTCGGATCCCAGTACCGCTTCACCGGCGTTGCCATGAGCCGTGAACTCTCCGCCGTTATGGCCGGGGGCCTGGTTCCCCTCGTTGGCGCGTCGCTCCTGGCGGCAACGGATCACTCCTGGCTGGTGCTCGCCATCTACTCGCTGGTGCTGGCGCTCATTTCGTTCGCCACGACATTCTTCACTCCGGAGACCGTGGGCCGTGACCTCGTCCTTACCGAGGACGCGAGCTAGTACCACCCGCATCACCGGAACTGCACTCCGAAACAAAGGCTGTGGCTCCCTCCGCACGGAGGGGGCCACAGCCTTAGCTCTGCCGTCGCCGGTTCACCTGGCAGGTTCCTCCAGCCCGGCCCTGGACACCGCTGGTCCCTAGCTGTTGCGTTCCAGTGCCTGGCCGATGATCCGCGCCCCTTCCGGGAAGGCTCCCGGGTTGGACCCTGAGTAGTTAAGGCGGATGAACGCACCGGCGGGTTCGGCCGGGAACCACTCCCGCCCGGCCGCGATGATGACCCCTGCGCTTTCGCAGTCGCGGGTCAGCCGCTCCAGGTCTGTGCCGTCGGGCAGCCTCGCCCAGAGGTTCAGGCCTCCCTTGGGGACCTGTTCGATGTGTGCCTGCGGGGCGTGCTCGCGCATGCTGGTGACCAGGAGGTCGCGGCGCGACTGGAGCTGGTGGCGGAGGCTGCGCAGGTGCGTCTGCCACCCGGGCTGCGTCACGACGTCGAGCGCTGCAGCCTGGAGCAATCCACTGACGTACATCGACTCGGCGGCCCGGTCCGCGAGAATGCGTTCACGGGCCGGACCGCGCGCGATGACGGCGGCGATGCGGATGGCCGGGGATACGCTCTTGGTCAGCGAGCGGAGGTACACCACGTGGCCGGAGTCGTCGCGTGAGGCGACGGGAACCGGACTGGTGGTGATGCCGAAGTCGTGGGCCCAGTCGTCTTCCACCAGGAACCCGCCCTTCGCGCGCACCACCTCCAGGACCTCTTCACCCCGCCCGGCAGCCCACTGTGCACCGGTGGGGTTCGCGTAGTTCGGCTGGGCGTAGAAGAGGCGCGCGCCGGTTTCCTCAAAGGCCCTGGCCAGTTCCGCCGGGTCCGGACCGTCAGGTCCGCTGGGCACCGGGACAACGCGGACTCCGGCCTGCGCCGCCGCCAGAATGGCGCCCCAGTAGGTTGGTGATTCCATCAGCAGCGGTTGTCCGCGCCCGGCTAGCGCGCTGAAAATGGAACTGAGGCCGCTCTGGCTTCCCGGCAGGACAACGACGTCACTCGGGTTCGGCGGTGTGGTTCCGACCGGTGTCGAGCCGCCAAGTTCGTGCGCGAACCACGATTGCAGTTCCGGCAGGCCCGCTGCCGGGGGACGGGACAATGCAGCGTCGCTCCGGGCTGCGCGTGTGAGTGCCGCCCGGACAAGGCGCTCGGGCAGGAGTTCCCGGTCCGGGTAGCCGGAGTGGAAGGCGATGGCATTGTTCGGCACGTCGCGCATGGTGCTGGAGGCTGACGGCAGGGGTGCCAGCGGTGACCGCAGCGCCGCCGTCTGCCAGCCGTAGTCCGAGGGGCGCGCACTCCGGACGGCCCGTACGAAAGTGCCGACGCCGGGCCGGCTTTCGATCAGCCCTTGCGCAGTGAGGGCCTGCAGTGCCTTTTGCACGGTCACCGGACTTGCCTGGTACTCAGCAACCAGCGACCGGGTGGACGGCAGCTTCGATCCTGGCGCGGCTTTGGCGATCCACTCCCGCAGTCGCGTCGCAATTCGGGAACTGCTATCGTTGTTCATGAGAGACAATAGTAGCGCTACTACACGCAATCGCCCAGTGGTACTGCCCCGCACTCCTTCCGGACTGTGGTGGGGCCTCCTCGGAGTAGCGGCCTTCTCGTTCACGGTCCCCTTCACCAAGATTGCCGTCACAGGACTGTCGCCCCTTTTCATCGGGTCCGGCCGCGCGGTGGTGGCCTCCGTCCTCGCCGCCTTCGCACTGGCACTCACCCGGCAGCGGCTTCCCCGCGGCGTGCAGTGGGCACGCCTCGCAGTGGTGGCCGCCGGCGTCGTGATCGGATTTCCCTTGCTCACGTCCTTTGCACTCACCACCACACCGGCCAGCCATGGCGCGGTGGTCATCGCCCTGCTCCCGGCCGCGACGGCGACGGCCGCCGTGCTGAGGGGACGCGAACGTCCACCTCTGGTGTTCTGGCTGATCACCGGTTTGGGCGCGCTGGCGGCTATCGCCTTCGCCTTCATGCAGTCCGGCGGATTCGGCCAGCTGCACTCTGCGGACCTGCTGCTCCTGGGCGCAGTGGTGGCCGCGGCCGTCGGCTACGCGGAAGGCGGCCTGCTGGCCCGGGAACTGGGCCCCTGGCAGACCGTATCCTGGGCTCTGGTGCTGGCGTCGCCGTTGATGGCGGTCCTGACGATGCTCTCCCTGGCTCAGCAGCCGCCGTCGGCCTCTCCCGTCCAGTGGGCGGCGTTCGCCTACCTCGGTGTGGTGAGCATGTTCCTGGGCTTCTTCGCCTGGTATCACGGCCTTGCCATCGGCCCCATGGCCCAGGTCAGCCAGATCCAGCTCGTCCAGCCAGTACTGAGCATCTGCTGGGCCGGACTCCTGCTTGGCGAGAGCCTGGGCTGGACCACCATCATCGGCGGCCTCGCCGTCATCCTCTGCGCCGGCGCCGCCGTCCGGGTCCGGCTCAAACCGGCGCCCGCTCCGCAAACGGCCCCACCCGCCGTCCCGCACGCCGCACGATCCCTCCAGCCTGCAAAGGATTAGCATCATGTACACCCCAGCCCACTTCGCCGCCGGACCCGACGCCATCCAGGATCTCCTCGCCCGGCCGGCCGCAGCCAATCTGGTCACCATGACATCGCAGGGCCTGCTTGCGACGCTGCTGCCCTTCGTCTATGACCCGTCGATCGGCGAACACGGCGCCCTGAACACCCACGTAGCCCGGAACAACGCGCAGTGGTCCGAGCCGGTGATCGGAGAGGCACTCGCCATCATCCAGGGCGCGGACGCCTATATCTCGCCGTCCTGGTACGCATCGAAGGCCGAGCACGGGCGCGTAGTCCCCACCTGGAACTACTCCACGGCGCATGTATACGGAAACTTGGTTGTCCACGACGATCCGGCCTGGCTCGCCGGCCAGGTCAGGCGGCTGACCGACGTCAACGAAGCAGGCTTCGACCACCCGTGGAGCGTGGACGACGCGCCGGAGCGCTACATCTCCGGGCAGCTGCGCGCCATCGTGGGCCTGGAACTGGTGATCACCCGGATCGAGGCGAAGACCAAGCTCAGCCAGAACCGGCCGGACGCCGACATCGACGGTGTGGTGGCAGGACTTACTGCCCGGGGGCACGCCGGGACCGCCGCCGAGGTCGAGCGGGCAAAGCGGCACTAGTCCCCGGCACAAACAAACAGGCCGGCTCCTCCGCCCAGGGGAGGGGCCGGCCTGTAGTGCGGCGTGCCCCAAGAGGGGCCGGCCTGTAGTGCGGCGTGCCGAAATGCCCGGCGGCCGCGCGGGCCGATGGGCGGGTGAAGATTGGCTTGGTAGGGCCTAGTAGAAGTGCACGGTGTCCACGAGGTGGGGGAGTTCCCCGCCGTCCAGGAACGTGCGCAGGTTGCTGCTGAAGCGTTCGGCGATCAGCCGGTTCTCAGCGGCGCTCAGGGCCGACGTGTGCGGGGAAACCATGACCCTCGGGTGGTTCCAGAGCGGGCTGTCCTGCGGCAGGGGTTCGACGGCGAACACGTCGAGGCAGGCGTAGCCCACCTGGCCGTCGTCGAGTGCCTCCAGGAGTGCGTCTTCATCCACCACGGTGCCGCGGCCCACGTTGATGAAGACGGTTCCCGGCTTCATGGCCGCGAACACCTCCCGGTTGAACAGCTTTTCCGTGTACGGCGTGCCGGGCAGGGTATTCACGACGGCGTCCGCCGTGGCAAGCAGGCCGGCCAGGCCGTCGTTCCCGGCCACCTCTTCGATGCCGTCGATCGGCTCAACGTTCCGCTTGGTGCCGCTCACCTTCATGCCGAGTGCCCGGGCGATGCGGGCTGTTTCCAGCCCGATCTCGCCGAGGCCCGTCACCACCAGCGTGGAGCCGTTCACCAGGCGCGTCGGGGTGCGCAGTTCGGGCCAGACCTTGGCGACCTGGTCCACTGCAAGCTCTGCGCTGCGCTTGAAGCCGTTGAAGATACCCAGCGCGGCGAACTCCGCCAGCGGCAGGGCGTGAACGCCCGCTGAGGTGGTCACCTTGAATTTCTGCAGGGTTTCCTGGTCCAGGCCGGAAGCTTTGACCGCTCCGCCCGCGCCTGCGGCCATTGCGTGGATCCACTGGAGCCGGGGGTTGCTGCCGGCGATCCGGGCCAGTCCGGCGGGACTCTCGTTGGGGAAGCCGTACAGGACGTCGGCCTTGTTCAACATGTTCCAGTAGCGCTCCTCCTGTTCGGGAGTGCGCGTGAAGTGCGGATCGCCGGCGTGGTCCGCAGGGAACCGTTCGGGCGGGAGGAGGTCGGGCTCATAGAGGACGGTCACGGCGGGATCTACGGCGCGGATGCGCTCAACCAGCTCAGCTTCGAGCGGGACGGCGATTGCGACGGTGGTTTTAGTCGTCATAGTGTTCATCATACTGAATGGAGGCTAGGATATTGAACAGATTTCCTCCTGTTAACCAGAACTAACCACGAAGATAACCACGATGAAGTGAGGTGCCGCTGCCGATGGATGTGCAGGCAAACCCTGATCTGAGCGAAAATTTGAGTGAAAAGAGGGCCGGTTTCGTCGGGCTGGGCCTGATGGGCGGCCGTATGGCTGTCAACCTGCTGAAGGCCGGCTGGGCCGTCACCGGCTGGAACAGGTCAGCTGCCGCCCTGGACGACTTTGCCGCGCGCGGCGGCATCCGTGCCGCTGACGTCGCAGCATTGCGGGACGAACCGGTCATCATCTTCATGCTCCCCGACCTGTCCTACATTGAGGACGCGGCCCAGGAGCTCCTCGCCGGCTGGGCCGCAGAGCCGCCCGCGCCTGGTACCGCCGTCGTTGTCATGAGCAGCGTGTCGCCCGCAGCCGTTCGGGACTTCGGGGCAAGGGTGGCCCGCTTGAGCCGCGGTAACGCCACCGTCGTCGATGCACCCGTCAGCGGCGGCACCAAGGGTGCCGAGGACGGGACCCTGGCCATCATGGCCGGCGCGGAGGAGCGGGATTTCCGGCGGCTTCTTCCGCTGTTCAGCGCTATGGGCGGCACCGTCCGGCGGCTGGGGCCGCTGGGATCCGGGTCGCTGGCAAAGGCCTGCAACCAGCTCATCGTGGGAACCACGACGGCGGCGCTCGCCGAAGCGGCAGAGCTCGCCGAACGCTCGGGCATGGACGTCGCGGCGTTGTATGAGGTGCTTGCCGGCGGACTGGCCGGCAGTAGGGTCCTGGAAGTTGTGGGGCCCCGCCTCGCTGCAAAGGACTACGAGCCCACAGGACCGGCGAAGTTCATGCACAAGGACCTCTCGTTCGTCCTGGAAAGCGCCGCCGTCGTGGACGCGGCTGTTCCCATGGCTACCGCCGGCGTCGAACTCTACGCCGAACTGAAGCGCCAGGGTCTCGGGGACCTCGACCTCGCCGCCGTCCGGCAGGCGATTTCGAATCTCAGCAGGGACGCAAGTCACAACCAGCAGTCACACCAGTAATCAAGAGCAATTGAGGAACAGCAGACGATGAGTGCACTTTTTGACCTGACCGGGCGTGTTGCCCTGGTGACCGGTTCGAGCCGGGGGATCGGCAATGCGTTGGCGCGGGCGCTGGCGGACGCCGGCGCGACGGTGGTGCTGAACGGCATCAATACTGAACGGCTGAAAGCTGCTGAGGCTGCGATGGCGGCCGGGTACCCGCCGGGGCGGGTGCACAGTTGCGCGTTCGATGTCACGTCCGATACTGAGGCTGCGCGGGGTGTTGTGTGGGTGGAGGAGAACGTGGGGCCGCTGGAGATCCTGGTGAACAATGCGGGGATCCAGCACCGGGTGCCGATGCTGGATTTGGACGTGGCGGACTGGGAGCGGGTGATTTCCACGGACCTGACCAGCGCGTTTTTGGTGGGGCGGGAAGCGGCCCGGGTCATGATCCCGCGCGGCCGGGGGAAGATCATCAATATCTGTTCGGTGCAGACCGACCTCGCCCGCCCGACCATCGCCCCGTATATCGCGGCGAAGGGCGGGCTGCGGAACCTGACCCGGGCGATGACCGCGGAGTGGGCCGGGTCCGGGCTGCAGATCAACGGGATCGCCCCGGGCTACATCCATACCGAGATGACGCAGAACCTGGTCGACGACGAGGACTTCAATGCCTGGATCCTGGGCCGGACCCCGGCGCACCGGTGGGGGACCGTGCAGGATCTGGCCGGTCCCGCGGTGTGGCTGGCCTCGGACGGGTCGGACTTCGTGAACGGGCAGACCATCTTCATCGACGGCGGAATGACGGTGGTGGTCTGATGGGCGGCCTTCATCAACTTCCTGCCAGCGGCCCGGCCGTGGTGGCGCACGCCGCCGGCGACCTCCGCATCGAAGACGTGCCCGTCTCGGCCCCCGGTGCCGACGAGGCGGTCGTCGAAGTCCGCTATGGCGGTATCTGCGGCTCGGACCTGCACTACTGGCTGCACGGCGCCGCCGGCGAATCCATCCTCCGCGCACCCCTGGTGCTCGGGCACGAAATTTCCGGGACCGTGATCCGTGCCGCGGCAGACGGCACCGGACCGGTGGCCGGCACCCCGGTTGCCGTCCACCCGGCCACGCCCGGCCCCGGCGCGGCCCGGTATCCGGCGGACCGGCCCAACCTGTCCCCGGGCTGCACGTACCTGGGCAGCGCCGCCCGCTACCCGCACACCGACGGCGCGTTCAGCCGTTACGTGAACCTGCCGGCGCGGATGCTGCGCGCGCTGCCGGAAGGCCTCAGCCTGCGCACGGCGGCGCTGATCGAGCCCGCCTCCGTGGCCTGGCACGCGGTGTCCCGTGCCGGGGACGTCAGNGCGGCCCCATCGGCGCGCTGGCCGTGGCCGTCCTCAAGCGCGCCGGCGCAGGCCGGATCGTCGCCGTGGACATGCACGCCAGGCCGCTGGAAATCGCGGCGGCCGTGGGAGCGGACGAAGTGCTCGCCGCCTCCGACGCGGAAGCGATCGCCGCCGTCGAGGCCGACGTCGTGATTGAATCCTCCGGCAACCACCACGGCCTGGCCTCCGCCATCCAGGGCGCCGCCCGCGGCGGCACCGTCGTGATGGTCGGGCTGCTGCCCACCGGCCCGCAGCCGGTCCTGATCTCGCTGGCCATCACCCGCGAACTGGAGCTCAAGGGTTCCTTCCGCTTCAACGACGAGATCGACGACGTCATCGCGGCCCTCGCCGACGGCACCCTGTTTGTGGACCCCGTGATCACCCACGACTTTCCGTTGGAGCGCGGACTCGAGGCCTTTGAAGTGGCCAGAAACTCCGCGGAATCAGGGAAGGTGCTGCTGGACTTCAGCCCTGCTGCAGCGGAATGAAGACCCTGGGCTGGTCCCGCCAGCCGGGTTCCATCTCGGAGATCGTCTCGCGCATGATCCTGCTGGAAGCCTCGCGGGCTCCGGCGGCGTCCGCTGCGGCGATGGCCTCGGCCACATCCACGTGCCATTGCAGGGCCGTCTCCCGCGGGCGGTCCGGCATGAGTCCGTGGACCGTACGGCCGGTCAGGGTTTCCGCCACCTGCCCGACGAGGTTGGCGAACATTTCGTTGCCGGATCCGGTGAGGAGAAGCGAGTGGAATTTGATGTCCAGCTCCAGGAACTCCGCCACGTTGCCGGCCTCGCCGGCGTCGCGCATTGCCAGCGAGACGTCCAGCAGTTCCTGCCGGATCGCCTGGGGGGCGTTGGCGGCCGCCAGTTCGGCGGCAACAGGCTCGACGGCGGAGCGCAGCTCCGCGAGGGACCTGAGCTGGGCGCCGCGGCCGTCACCGGCCAGGCGCCAGCGGATGACCAGCGGATCAAACGGGTTCCAGCGGTGTGCCGGCAGCACCCGGATTCCCACGCGCTTGATGGTTTCCACCAGGCCGAGGGACTGCAGGACGCGGACTGCTTCGCGGACCACAGAACGCGAGACTTTCAGTTCGTCCTCAAGCTGCTCAGCCAGCATCACATGGCCAGTGGGCAGCGCGCCGCTCACGATGCGGGTGCCCAGGTTTTCGATGGCGCGGTGGTGGAGGCTGGTTGACATAGTCGTAAGCATAATGGGGCGGGCGGCGCCGTCCTGCGCGGCACCGTCCGCGGCCCGGGCGTACATCCTCGCCTGTCATGACGCTGGCGGCATCATAGACTGTTTTGTGACGCGCCACCTTCCAAAACGTGGGCGCAACTTTCCCGTAGTCGACGGAAATACATATGGTTTATTGACAGCCACTGGTTCTTAAAGCGTGTTCCGCAGGAAGTGCGGAACAGAATGCACACGTTGCACAGAAATGAATTGGAGTTTTGATGTCAGCACACATCGGTGTCACCGGCCTTGCGGTGATGGGGGCCAACCTCGCCCGCAACCTGGCCCGGAACGGCTTCACCGTTGCCCTGCACAACAGGTCTGTTGAAAAGACTGACGCGCTGCTGGAAAAGCACGGACACGACGGCGACTTCGTGCGTACCGAAACCCTCCAGGAGCTTGTGGATTCGCTGGAAAAGCCCCGCCGCGTGCTGATCATGGTCAAGGCCGGCAAGCCGGTCGACTCCGTGATCGAGCAGCTCGAGCCCCTGCTGGAAGCCGGCGACATCATCATCGACGCCGGCAACTCGCACTACGAGGACACCCGCCGCCGCGAAGCCGCCCTGGCCAAGAAGGACCTGCACTTCGTAGGCATCGGTGTTTCCGGCGGTGAGGAAGGCGCCCTGAACGGCCCGTCCATCATGCCCGGCGGCTCCAAGGAGTCCTACGACGCCCTCGGACCGCTGCTGGAAAAGATCGCCGCAAACGTTGACGGCCAGCCCTGCTGCGCCTGGATCGGCACCGACGGTGCCGGCCACTTCGTCAAGATGGTCCACAACGGCATCGAATACGCCGACATGCAGGTTATCGGCGAAGCCTTCGACCTTCTCCGCTCGGGTGCCGGCATCGAACCGGCCGAGCAGTCCAAGATCTTCGCCGAGTGGAACAAGGGCGAGCTCGCCTCGTTCCTGATCGAAATCTCCGCCGAGGTCCTCGGCCACGTGGATACCCGCACCGGCAAGCCGTTCGTCGACGTCGTGGTGGACGCCGCAGGGCAGAAGGGCACGGGCCGCTGGACGGTTATCTCCGCACTCGAGCTGGGATCCCCGACGTCGGGCATTGCCGAATCCGTGTTCGCACGCGCTCTCTCGTCCCAGTCGGAACAGCGCAAGCTGGCCCAGGAACTCCTGGCCGGTGAAGAAATCGCCGTCGAGGTTCCGGAAACGTTCGTTGAGGACGTCCGCCAGGCGCTGTACGCCTCCAAGCTGGTTTCCTACGCCCAGGGCCTGGACATGCTGACCTCGGCTGCCAAGGAATACGGCTGGGACCTGAAGCTGGACGAGATCGCTTCCCTCTGGCGCGGCGGCTGCATCATCCGTGCGGAACTGCTGAAGGAAATCACCAAGGCCTACGCCGCGGACGAAAAGCCCGCCAACCTGCTGTTCGCACCGGCCTTCACCAAGGCCATCGCCGAGGTCCTGCCGGCATGGCGCCGCGTGGTGGCCACGGCTGTTCAGCTGGGCATCCCGGTACCGGTGTTCTCCTCGTCGCTGGCGTACTACGACGGCTTGCGCCGCAAGCGCCTGCCGGCCGCCGTGATCCAGGGCCAGCGCGACCTCTTCGGTGCGCACACCTACGGCCGTGTTGACGCCGAGGGCACGTTCCACACCCTGTGGGGCGAGGACAAGTCCGAAATCGAGGCAGTGGACACCCACTAGCTTCAAGCCACACCCTGCTCTGACCGCAACGGCCGGCGCTTCCCGGATACTCTGGGAGGTGCCGGCCGTTGCCGTTTGCGGACTGCTCTTTCGGTGGCCGCGGCTTCCAAGCGCCGCCTGTCCAATGATTGTCGTCTCCAAGGAGTGCAGCCCATGTCGCAGCCAGTCGCGTTTGTTACCGGTGCGTCCACCGGCATCGGCTTCGAGGCCGCCAAGAAGCTGAGTGGGCAGGGATTCACTGTCTACGCCGGCGCCCGCCGGGTCGAGAAGATGGAGCCGCTGAAGGCCCACGGCGTAAAGGTGCTGGCGCTGGATGTCACGGATGAGGCGTCCATGGCGGCGGCCGTGGGCGGAATCCTCGAGGCGCACGGCCGGATCGATGTCCTCGTGAACAACGCCGGCTACGGGTCCTACGGGTCGCTGGAAGAGGTGGACCTGGCTGAAGGCCGGCGGCAGTTCGACGTCAACGTCTTCGGCCTGGCGCGCATGACCCAGCTCGTGCTGCCCGCCATGCGGGCCGCCGCCCAGGGGAGGATCATCAATGTTTCCTCCATCGGCGGCAAGATGTACGAGCCTCTGGGCGCCTGGTATCACGCCACGAAGTTCGCCGTGGAGGGCCTGAGTGACTCCCTGCGCCTGGAGCTCAAGCCGCATGGCATCAAGGTGTCAATCATCGAACCGGCAGGCACGCAGACTGAATGGGGAGGCATCTCCGGCGAGAGCCTGCTGGAAACGTCCGGTCACGGCCCCTATCGGGACCAGGCGAAGATCGTCGCCGCGGCGCTGGCCTCCACCGAGGGTTCCACCATGTCAACGCACCCTGCCGTTATTGCCGATGCCATTGTCCATGCCGCAACGGCGGCCCGCCCGAAGACGCGCTACCCGGTGGGCAAGGGTGCGCGCGCCATCCTGACCCTGCGAAGGATCCTGCCGGACCGTGCGTTCGACGTAATCTTCTGGACTATCTACCAGCGGCTTGGCCGCTAGATCCGGTACTCGATGTAGTACTCGGCAGGGTCCACAGCCGGTTTGGTTTCGCGCTGGGCGTCCCGGTGGCGCCACGTTGCAGGAACCCCGGTGATGATGGATTCCGGCGGGGCGTCCTTGACCACGACGGCGTTGGCGCCCACTGCGCTGTCCCGTCCGATCGTGATGGGGCCCAGGACCTTGGCGCCCGCGCCGATGGTCACGCGGTCCCCGATGGTGGGGTGCCGCTTGACCTTCGCCAGCGAGCGTCCGCCCAGGGTGACGCCGTGATAGATCATGACGTCCTCACCGATCTCGGCCGTTTCACCGATGACCACGCCCATGCCGTGGTCGATGAAGAACCGCTTTCCGATCGTGGCTCCCGGGTGGATCTCAATCCCGGTCAGGAAGCGTGCCAGCTGCGAAATCAGCCGGGCCGGGAAGCGAAGCGAAGGATTCTGCCAGAGCTTGTGCGTCAGGCGGTGTGCCCAGATTGCGTGGAGGCCGGAGTAGGCAAAAAAGTTCTCAAAAGAACCTCGAGCCGCCGGGTCATGCGACCGGGCGGCGTCGAGGTCTTCCTTAAGTCTTGCGAAGAAGCTCACAAAGACCTTTCTACAGGAAACGGTGAGTGGCGGGCTAAGGCTTAGCCCCGGATGTCGTCATAGAGCACGGTGGAGATGTAACGCTCGCCGAAGTCGCAGACAACCGCGACGATGAGCTTGCCGGCATTCTCCGGGCGCTTGGCGAGTTCGAGGGCTCCCCAGACGATCGCACCCGAGGAAATGCCGCCGAGGATGCCTTCCTTGACGCCGAGGTCGCGGGCAACGCGGACGGAGTCCTCCAGGGTGGCGTCCAGGACTTCGTCGTAGACGTTGGTGTCGAGGATTTCGGGAATGAAGTTGGCGCCGATGCCCTGGATCTTGTGCGGGCCGGGAGCGCCGCCGTTCAGGATGGCGGAGTCCTTCGGTTCGATGGCAACGATCTGGACGTCCGGCTTGCGTTCCTTCAGGACCTGGCCGACGCCGGTGACGGTGCCGCCGGTGCCGATGCCGGCGACGAAGATGTCCACCTTGCCGTCGGTGTCGGACCAGATTTCCTCGGCGGTGGTGGTGCGGTGGATCTCCGGGTTGGCTTCGTTGGCGAACTGCTGGGCCCAGATGGAGTTCTCCGTGTTGGCCACGATCTCCTGGGCCTTCTCCACGGCGCCGCGCATGCCTTCGGAACCCGGGGTAAGCACGATCTCCGCGCCGAACGCGCGAAGCATGACACGGCGCTCGGTGGACATGGTCTCAGGCATGGTCAGGATGACTTTGTAGCCGCGGGCGGCACCCACCATGGCCAGGGCGATGCCCGTGTTGCCGGAGGTTCCTTCGACGATGGTTCCGCCGGGCTTGAGGGCGCCGGACTTCTCAGCCGCGTCCACAATGGCCACACCGATACGGTCCTTGACGCTGTTGGCCGGGTTGTAGAACTCGAGCTTGACCGCCACCTGGGCGTCGAGGCCCTCTGTCAGCCGGTTGAGCCTGACCAGCGGAGTGCCGCCGACAAGCTGGGTGACGTCGTCGTAGATCCGTGCCATGTATTTGTGCCTATCTCTGAAGAGTTCTCTGAACAGCGAATACTGAGGTCAGCCTAACGAGGGCGGCCGGAGCCTAGCTAAGCATTAAGCCATGCAGAGTAATATTTCCTTGCCTTTGCCAGCTTGGGGTTGATGATCACCTGGCAGTAGCCCTGTTCCGGATGCTTGCCGTAGTAGTTCTGGTGGAAATCCTCGGCCACATGGAACACGGGCAGCCTGCTGACCTCGGTGACGATCGGATGCGCCCACAGCGCCTGGTTCCGTTCGATCGCCTCCTCGAAAAGGATCTTTTCCTCCGTGGTCTCGTAAAACATCGACGAGCGGTACTGGGTGCCGACGTCGTATCCCTGGCGGTTGAGTGTGGTGGGATCGTGCAGGGCGAAGAACATGTCCAGGATGACCTCGGCCGGGATCACGTCTTCATCAAAGCTCACGGCCACAACTTCGGCGTGGCCTGTGGTGCCCGAGCAGACCGAGTAGTAGTCCGGATGGCGGTCGTGGCCGCCGGTATAGCCGGAAATGACCGCCGTAACACCTTTGGTCTGTTGGTAGACGGCGTCAAGGCACCAGAAGCAGCCTCCGCCAAGCACAAAAGTTTTCATGTCCTCTTCAATGGTTGAAGCGCCCTGATGATTCCCCAACCACCTTACGAGACTGTTGCGCGTGCGGGCGAAGACGGCGAATAGGGTAAAAATGAGGGTATGGAACCTGTGAACACCGACGTTGCAGAAGACGCCCGCACCGCTGCTGATCCGGCCGGTGCTGAGTCTGACGCTGCCGAGCCCTCGGATGCCCCCGCACTGGGCGAGATCCTGCTGGCCGTCGAAGAACTCTGGCCCGAGTCCCTCGCCGAGGAGTGGGACGAGGTGGGCCTCGTCGCAGGCCATCCCTCAGCAGCGGTCAGCAGAATCATGTTCGCCGTCGATCCCACCCTTGACGTCATTGAGGAAGCCATCGAATGGGGCGCTGACCTGCTGATCACGCACCACCCGTTGTTGCTCAAGGGAGTCACTTCCGTCGCGGCCACGACGGCCAAGGGCAAAGCCGTCCACCGCCTGATCGAATCCGGTACAGCGCTCCTCACTGTCCATACCAACGGTGACTCCGCGGTTGGGGGCGTGTCCGATGTCCTGGCGGATGCCCTGGGCCTCCAAGATGTTGTGCCGTTGACTCCGGCCACGAACGGCCTGCCGGAAGAAGGCATTGGCCGCGTTGGCGACCTTGAAGACGTCATGACGCTCGGGGACTTTGCAGCTCGCGTATACGGCATCCTGCCCTCCGTCGCCGGTGGCGTCAGGGTCTCCGGGGACAAGGACGGCCTGGTGCGCCGCGTCGCAGTGTGCGGCGGCGCGGGGGACTCCCTGTTCAACGAGGTCCGGGCGAGCAACGCTGACCTTTTCGTGACCGCGGACCTCCGCCACCACCCGGCGTCCGAGGCGCGTGAGAATGCCGTGAATGACAGGCCGTACCTCATCGACGTTTCCCACTTCGCCAGCGAGTGGCTGTGGCTGCCGGCGGCGGCCGAGGCATTGGGAAACGTCCTCAACGACCAGGGCCACGACGTCGACATCCGGGTCAGCACCACCAACAGTGATCCGTGGGACTTCATTCTGACTCCGGGCGGGGACTAGAGTCTAAACTGCGCCGGTCCGGTGCCCGGCTGCGGCCGGTGGGAACAAGCGGAGGTAATAGTGGCCAAGGCAGCACCGGCAGAACAGTTGAAATTGCTCGAACTGCAGGGACTCGACGCCAGGCTCAAATCGCTGTCCAACCGCCGCCACACCCTCGAGAACGATCCCCGGATCAGTGACCTGCAGGCTGCGCTGTCCGTGGCCAATGGTGAACTCGGTGCCGCGAAAATGGCGGTCCACGACGCCGAAGCCGAGCTCAAGCGCTCGGAAGCCGATGTGGAGCAGGTGGCGTCCAGGATCGAACGCGATGAAGCGCGCCTGAACAGCGGCACCGGCCTGTCCAAGGACCTGGTTGCCCTGCAAAGCGACATTGCCTCGCTCAACAAGCGGCGCTCGGCCCTTGAAGATGTGGAGCTCGAGGTCATGGAACGGCTGGAGGGGCTTCGTGAACGCCAGGCGGCGCAGCAGAAGATCGTGGACGACGTCCAGGGATCCTTCGGCGGGATCCGTGCGGAGCTTGACGCCGCCCTGGCGGAGATTGCCGCCGAGGCCGCCGAAGTGGGCGCCGCGCGTGCGGAGTTTGCCGCCGGCCTTGATGCCGGGCTGCTGGCCGTTTATGACAAGACGCTGGCCAGGCGCGGAGTCGGGGCGGCGCGGCTTTTCCACGGCAAGTCCGAAGGTTCGGGGATGCAGCTGAGCCCCGGCGACCTTGCCGAGATCAAGGCAGCGGCCGAGGATGACATCGTGTTTTGCCCGGACTCCGGCTGCATCCTGGTCCGCTCCTCGGAATGGGCCTAGGCGCCGAGAATGATGTTGAGGGCGTGCGCTTTGCGTGGAGTGCCCTCGACCAGCTCGGCTTCCCACTTTTCGCGGGCCGCCTTGAGCAGCTGAGCGGGGGTCCGGGGAGCGGCACCCCGGCGCGTCAGCAGGTGGCGGGCCAGCTCGCCGCGCGTGTGCTTGGCGAAGTGGCTGACCACCTTGCGCACGCCGTTCACTTCCGTGAACACGTTGACGGCGACGGTCTGCGCCGGCGGGGGAGTCCAGGCCGCAGAATATGTGCTGGAGCGGCAGTCCACCAGAAGCGCCCCTTCGGTTGCGGCTGCCAGCGCCGCCGAAATCTGCGGCTTCCAGAATGAAGCCAGGCGGCCGACGTCGGGCAGTGACGTTCCCATCGACAGCCGGTAGGCAGGCACCCGGTCAGCAAAGCGGATGGCTCCCCAGAGGGCGGAGATGACCAGCACCGATTCATCCGCCTTCCGGCGCTGCGCCGCCGTCAGCGACTGGTAGCCGAGCGCGTCGTACAGGACGCCGGAATAGACCTGGTGCGCCGGCGCCGCCGGTTCCGTGTGCAGCCGGGTGTTGCGTTCGACGTCGGCACTGAGCGAGGCCCCGACGCCCAGCAGGGCGAGGGCGTCGCGGTGGGCACTGACGTCGCCCAGTGCTTCCAGCACCTTCGCCCGGTAAGTGTTCAACACCGGAAAGCTCAGGGCGGTCCAGTCGACGGCTTCACCATGGACAGCGGGGGTCTTGCCTTCAGACGGCGGCAGCAGAATCAGCACCGTACGATCTTACCGGCGCGGGGCAGCGGAGTGATGGGCCGGCGGTCAGGCCAGGTTCCGACCCAGGAACGAGATGACATCCGGCAGGATGGAGCGCCAGTAGCCGCTGTCGTGGCCGCCGTCCTGGAAGCCACCCTCATGCTCCCCGGGCAGGCCGCTTACGTAGTCCTTGACGCTGTAAAGCAGGTTGTCACCGGTGCCGCAGTCGATCCTCTTGGGCAACATTTCCAGTTCCGGCCTGAGCGCGAAGATGTCGTTGGCCTCGAAGTCCGCGGCGTTGTCAAAGTTGTCCGCCCGCCCGGCGTCGTGCATGCTCCAGACTGCCGGGCTCATCGCTGCGACGGCCCGGAGGCCGGGAATCCGGTGCCGGGAGGCGAGGAGAAGGGCGCCAAAGCCGCCCATCGACAGGCCGAACACGGCGGTCCTGCCGGTGTCCAGGCCCTGGCTTGCCAGCAAGGGCAGGAACTCCTCCACCACCATGGACTGCGTCTCCGTGCCCGTTGCGCGCGGGTGCCACCAGCTTTCGCCGCCATCGACGGCCGCGATCGCGAAACGCGACCCGCCGCGGGCCACATGCTGTGCCAGGAACCGGTCAGCCTGCAGGTCGTCGAAAACCATCCGGTGGTCCGCGCCCGTACCGTGCAGGAAGAGCGCCACGGGGAGGGGGCGCTGACCGCTGTCGGCGCCGCCGGCCGGAATCGCCACGGACCAGTTCGTTCCCGTGTCCGGGCGGAACCTCGACGTGAAGGATCCACTGCGAACTTCCCCGGTCGAAGCCGTGAGGCCGTCGGCGACCGGCGCACATGCGGCCAGCACCGCGGCAGTCACACCGCCGGCTCCGAGTTCCAGCAGCCGCCGGCGTCCGAGCGTCGCAAATTCCATAAGCCGATCATAGGCGTGAAGGCCCCCCCACCGGCCCGCAGCTCAGGCCGCCTTGATCGGCGGTTTGGCGGCGGCCGTCGCGGCCTGGTTTTCGCGGGCGAGGAAGGCAGACAGTTCGCCGATCGTACTCATCAGCGGCGCGGGGAAGACAACCGTGGAGTTCTTGTCCACCGCGATTTCGACCAGGGACTGCAGGTTCCGCAGCTGCAGGGCCAGCGGGTGGGCCATCATGGTGTCCGACGCGTCGCCGAGGGCAGCGGCTGCGATGGCTTCGCCTTCCGCGGCGATGATCTTCGCCCGC
The DNA here is from genome assembly GCF_001423745.1 of Arthrobacter sp. Leaf337. Taxonomy (GTDB): domain Bacteria; phylum Actinomycetota; class Actinomycetes; order Actinomycetales; family Micrococcaceae; genus Arthrobacter. The sequence continues at coordinate 271,539 of NZ_LMPC01000023.1, read as the reverse complement.
TTTTCCCGCTCGGCCTCGGCCTGGCGGGCCATTGCGCGCTTCATGCTCTCGGGCAGTTGGATGTCCTTCAGTTCCACCAGGGTCACCTCGACACCCCACGCCAACGTCAGGGCATCGAGGATTTCCCGGATATCGCTATTGATGCGCTCGGTTTCTGACAACGTCTGGTCCAGGCTGTGCCTGCCGACTACCTTCCGCAACGTGGTCTGCGCGATCTGGTCGATGGCGGCCGCCACGTTCTCGATGGCCACGACCGATTTCACGGCATCGACCACGCGGTAGTAAGCCACGGCGGAAATGTCGACGCTCACGTTGTCCTGGGTGATGATTCCCTGCGACTGGATCGGCATGGTCACGATCCGCAGGCTGACCAACGGGAGGCGGTCGACGACCGGGATGATGAACCGCAGGCCCGGGAGTCTAATGCCAATAACTCTGCCCAGCCGGAAGAGCACCCCCTGCTCGTACTGCCGCACGATCCGGATGGACATCTTCAGGAAGATGAACAGCAGCACTGCGACGGCGATGGCGATGTACGTACCGGTGGGGTCCATCAGGATCCCCTCTTTTCTTGCATGAGTTGACCTTGTCCAATTGTCCCACTTTGGCGCCCGAAACGTCCCGCCGGGCGCCCGCAGGACGTCCCGCACGCCGGGCGCCGGTGCAGCACGTAGAATGAAATGCGGATGGGTTGACCAGGCGGCCGCGCGTCACGCAAGTGGCTCGAGGAACGTCCGGGCTCCGCAGAGCAGGGTGGTGGGTAACGCCCACTCGGGGCAACCCGCAGGCCAGTGCCACAGAGAATAGACCGCCTGCGTCGCGCCGGTTTGAAAGCGGCACGAAGCAGGTAAGGGTGAAACGGTGGTGTAAGAGACCACCAGCTTCCCGGGTGACCGGGAAGGCTAGGTAAACCCCACCCGGAGCAAGGCCAGACAGGGCACGTTCGAGGGCTGCTCGCCCGAGTGTCCGGGTAGGCCGCTGGAGGGCGTCGGCAACGGCGTTCGTAGATGGATGGCCGCTACTTCCGCACCGGTAACGGAGCGGGAACACAGAACCCGGCGTATCGGTCAACCCATCCATCACCGCTTTCGGGCACGTCTCCCGTCGCCGGCATGTGAGTGACTTCACGCTTTGCGGGGCAGTACTGGCGGCGCCGCCACCCTAGAATGGATAGCGAACGTAGAAGTTCTTCCGCCGGGTCTGCGTTCGCAGCCGGCGGTTTTTCTTTGCGATTCTCCAAGGTGTCCGGGGTGGACCGAATCCCCGCCGATGCCTGTGCCCCGGAATACCTCCGGTGGCCGACATCCGCATACGAGGACGTATGTGGTTGACCCAAGGAAGGTATTTCTGTGAGCCAGACGTCAGATTCTTGTCTTGATACGTGGATGGGCCGTGAGGCACTTGCCGAGGCCATGATCCCGGTGATCGGCCGGCTGTACCGCGAGAACAACGTGGTGACTTCCATCCACGGCCGCAGCCTGATCAACAAGTCCACCATGAACATCCTGAAGGCGCACCGCTTTGCGCGCCGGATGAGCAAGGACGAGCTGCTCCTGGAAGAGACGGCCCCGCTGCTGGATGCCCTCGCCGGGCTGGATCTGGGTGCTGCGGCAATCGACATCGCCCGCCTGAACCAGAAGTTCAAGGCCGAGGCGAACGGTGCGAGCCTTGAAGAGTTCCTGCGGGCCGAACTCGCGGACGTCGTGGGGAAGCGTGGCGGCGACGACCGCACCAGCACCGACGTCGTGCTCTACGGCTTTGGCCGCATCGGCCGCCTGCTGGCGCGCCTCCTCATCGAAAAGGCCGGTGGCGGTCACGGACTCCGTCTCCGCGCGATTGTGGTCCGCCGCGGCTCGGACAACGACCTTGCCAAGCGCGCCAGCCTGCTGCGCCGGGACTCCGTTCACGGATCGTTCGAGGGCACCATCAAGGTGGACACCGAGAACAACACCATCACGGCCAACGGTGTCCAGGTCCAGGTCATCTACTCGGACAACCCCTCCACCGTGGATTACACGGCCTATGGCATCAAGGACGCCCTCGTGGTGGACAACACGGGACGCTGGCGCGACGCCGAAGGCCTGTCCCAGCACCTCCTGAGCAAGGGTGTCTCCCGTGTCCTGCTCACGGCACCGGGCAAGGGCGAGCTGAAGAACATCGTCCACGGCATCAACCACGGCACCATCCTGGACTCGGACAAGATCGTCACCGCGGCGTCCTGCACCACCAACGCCATCACCCCGGTCCTGAAGGCCATCAACGACAAGTTCGGCGTGGTCCACGGCCACGTCGAGACGGTCCACTCCTTCACCAACGACCAGAACCTGATCGACAACTTCCACAAGGGCGACCGCCGCGGCCGCTCCGCCGCGCTGAACATGGTGATCACCGAAACAGGTGCCGCCAAAGCAGTTGCCAAGGCGCTGCCCGAACTCCTCGGCAAGCTCACCGGCAGCTCCATCCGCGTCCCCACCCCGGACGTGTCGCTGGCCATCCTGAACCTGAGCCTGGAGCAGGGCACCACCAAGGACGAGGTCAACGACTACCTGCGTCAGATGTCCCTGCACTCCGAGCTGCGCAAGCAGATCGACTACATTGATTCCCCCGAGGTCGTTTCCACGGACTTCGTCGGTTCGCGCCGTGCAGGCATTGTTGACGGCCTGGCCACGATCTCCAACGACAAGAACCTGGTCCTCTATGTCTGGTACGACAACGAGTTCGGCTACAGCTGCCAGGTGGTCCGCGTGATGGAGGAAATGGCCGGCGTCAACCCGCCGTCGTTCCCGGTCAAGGAACCGGCCGCGGCGCTGGCGGCAATCTCGGTCTAGGGGCCCGGACGGGTCCGGGTCTGAGGTTTCCCGGCCGATGCTCTGGCATCGGCCGGGAAACGGACCCAAAATGGTGTCATGGAACACGAATCGACTCTCGAACATGAAACCACCCTCGAACACGCCCTCGACGTAGCACGGCAGAACCACAAGGAAGCTACCCGCCTCCTTGAACAGGCGCGCGTGGCGCATGCCGCGGGAGAGATTCCCGATAGCAGGATCAAACAGCTTGAGGAGCTGCTTGACCTTGCCACCGTAGACCTGAAGCGTGTGATGAAGGAGCAGTAACTGCCCCTCCACACTGTGGATATCGGCCGCGTTGTCAGTGGCCGCGCCTAAGCTCGTCCGGTGCGTAGGAATCATCATCGGGCTCTGCGACCATGACCATCAGCTGGGCGGCCTATCGCCGTGCGCAGCGCCGCTCCCGCCAGGCCTGGGCCGTGCTGATCGTGCTGGCCGTAGGGCTGGTCTCCGCGGTGTGCTGGTTTTTCACCGCAGGCCAGTTTGCCGTGGCGGAGCCGCCAGTCACCGGTCCCAGCACTGCTCCCGTGCTGGACCCGGCGTGGATGAAAGCAGTTCCGCCCGTCCGCCCCGTACCGGAAGGACGTGCGGCTGATGTGCTGGAATCGCTCGAGGTGAAAGGGCGGGCGGCCAACGACAACTACGAGCGCACCGCGTTCGGCCAGGCCTGGCTGGATGTGGACCGCAACGGCTGCGACACCCGCAATGACATCCTCCGGCGGGACCTGGGCGGCGCGCAGTTCACCGAGGGCTCCCGGTGCCGTGTGGCACGTGGGGAACTCCATGAGCCATACACCGGAGCGGTGGTGACCTTCACCAGGGGAGCGGAGAGCAGCAAAGCAGTCCAGATTGACCACGTCGTGGCTCTGGGCGACGCGTGGCAGAAGGGGGCCCAGCAATTGACGCCGCTACAGCGCCAAAACCTCGCCAACGATCCTCTCAACCTCGTGGCCGCAGACGGTCCCGCCAACCAGGAAAAGAGCGCCTCGGACGCAGCAAGCTGGCTGCCGAAAAACAAGGCCTTCAGGTGCCATTACGTAGCCCGCCAGATCTCAGTGAAAGCGGCCTATGCGCTGTGGGTGACCCAGACCGAAAAGGATGCCATGAAACGTGTCCTGGCGTCGTGCCCGCAGCAGCAGACCCTTATTCCGCGGTAGCGGCGGGCAGTGTGGGTCAGTGCCCGATTAAAGTCAGTGCCCGAACGGGTCGGGGTCGACGCCGGGCATCCACGTCAGGCCGGGAATACCCCAGCCGCTCCGCTTGGCCTGCTTCATGGCCTTGCGGGCGTATCGGTCCATCAGCCGGTTCACGTAGAGCTTGCCGTCCAAGTGGTCGTATTCGTGCTGGATGATCCGGGCGAACCAGTCAGTGGCCTCGAAGTCCACCGGATTTCCGTCACCGTCGAACCCCTGCACCCGCGCCCACTCCGCGCGCTTGAGCGGGTACTGGCCGCCGGGGAAGGACAGGCAGCCCTCCACTTCCTCATCAGGGTCCGGAAGTGCGCCGGAAACCTTGGACAGCGTCAGGACCGGGTTCACCACGACGCCCGCAGGGGGCACGCCGTCGTCGTTGGCGAACTTGTACACAAAGAGGCGCTTGCCAACGCCCACCTGGGGGGCGGCGAGCCCCACGCCGTTGGCGGCGTCGTTCGTTTCGAACATGTCGGCGATAAGGGTGCGGAGTTCGTCGTCGAAGACTTCCACTTCGGCGGCCCGGCGGTGGAGAACCGGCTCGCCCCAAATGGTGATCGGCAGAACGGTCATGTCAGGTGGTTCCTTTTGATGCAGTGCGGAAACAAGTAAAGGCCGCACCGGATAACCGGTGCGGCCTTTAGGTAAGGGCGAAAATCCTGCCCTTCATGAGGGTGAGCTACGGGGGTTGAACCCGCGACCTCCTGGACCACAACCAGGCGCTCTGCCAACTGAGCTAAGCCCACCATGTGCCCCGCGAGACCGTCCGGGTTACCGGCTGTCTTGGAAGGCAACGTCATATAGCTTACCTGCTCCGCGGGGCTGTTTTAGCCACTTTTGCCGGTTTCGGGAAAATTTCCTTCAAACGTGGCGCAGATTACTTTTCTGACGCCTCTGCAAGGGGCTCGGCGGAGGCCATGACGGACTTCGAAATACGCTGCGCGGTGGCACTGTCCGGTCCCGGGGCCGGGACGAAAACTGCTTCACGGTAGTAACGCAGCTCATCGATTGAATCTTTGATGTCTCCGAGGGCGCGGTGCCCGCCGTGCTTGGCCGGGGCCTGGAAGTATGCCCGCGCGAACCAGCGGCGTGACAGTTCCTTGATGGTGCTGACATCAATGACCCGGTAATGCAGGTGCTCCACCACGGCAGGCATGTCCCGGGCGAGGAAGACGCGGTCCGTGCCCACGGAATTGCCGCCCAGCGGAGCCTTGCGCGGATCCGGAACCCATTTCGCGATGTATTCCATGATCACGGCTTCGGCCTCTGCCATCGTCTTGCCGTGGGGAAGCTCTTCGAGAAGCCCGGAACGGGTGTGCATGTCGCGGACGAAATCGTTCATCTGGGCGAGCGCAGCGTCGTCCGGCCGGATGACGACGTCAACGCCGTCTCCCAGGATGTTGAGTTCGGAGTCCGTCACCAGTGCGGCCACCTCAATAAGGGCGTCGTTCTTGATGTCCAGGCCGGTCATCTCGCAGTCGATCCAGACAATGCGTTCGTTAGTAATAGGCACCCGACCAGCCTACCGTTCCGCTGCCACGGAGCTGCCCGGTGCTAGGATTTCGATACGTGGCGGTGCCCTCTTTTCGCTGCCGCGGCCCCACCCCCGCCGGCCTGTCCGGCTTCTAGCGGGTGAATAATGCCCCACAACAGATTGGACGATCCTGAGATGACGGCGCGTGTGCCTGCGGCGGGAAATGTGGCTGCCGGTCCGTCACCGGAGCCGGCCGCGGCTGAAGTGGACAACGCCCTCTCGCCGCTCCTCTCGGGGTTCGCCGGCTCGATGTTCATGGCGATCGGCTCGTTGGGCGTCGGCTGGCTCGCGCCCGTCTCTGAGCTTCGCCGCCTGCCGCTGTTCATCTGGATGCGCACCGAAGCGGTAGGGGTGGCACTGTCCATCGTGCTGCTGGCCGTGGGCGGCATGCTCCTGGTGCGGGCCTGGCTTCGCCTTGGCCAGCGTGTCCGCGTCTGGGGGGCCGGTGCACGAAAGGCCACCCTGCAGGCTGTGGCACTGTGGGGGCTGCCCATGATGTTCTCCGTCCCGCTCTTCAGCCGTGACGTCTACGCCTACATCGGGCAGGGCCGCCTGATGGTTGAAGGCTTCAATCCCTACGAAAACGGGATTTCGGCACTCTCCAACTATTTCCAACTCGGGGCCGACAAGATGTGGACCGAGGCACCCGTTCCCTACGGGCAGTTGTTCCTGTGGATCGAACAACTGGTGGTGTGGTCCACCAACGTGCAGCCCGAGGCGAGCATCATGCTCTTCCGCGTTGCCGCCCTGGTGGGCGTGGTGCTGTGCATTGTGTATGTTCCCAAACTGGCGGAGCTGCACGGCGTGAATCCGCACCGCGCACTGTGGCTCACGGCAGCCAATCCGCTGTTCCTGACCAACTTCATCGCCAGTGTCCATAACGATGCACTCATGATCGGGCTGGCACTGGCCGGACTTTATTACTGCGCCACCAAACGCGTGGTGCTCGGGCTGGTCCTCGTGACGCTGTCGATCTCCGTCAAGCCGATCACTATCGTGTTCCTGCCGTTTATCGGACTTCTGTGGGCGGGAAAGAACGCCGGCTGGCTGCGGAAGTTCGTTTTCTGGGGACTCACTGCCGGCATCAGCCTGGCGATGCTGTACGCCATGAGCCTGGTGAACGGCTTTGGCTTCGGCTGGGTGAACGGACTGTCCGCGCCGGGAAGCATCTGGATCTGGTACGCGCCGGTGGGCCTGCTGGGCCTTGTGGTGGCCTCCATCTCGAACGCCTTCGGGCTGGACGGTTGGGGACTGGCCAAATGGGTTTACGACGCCGGCAAGCTGCTGGCTGTCGGAATTGTTGCCTGGCAGATCTTCCGCGGCGACCACGACCGCCTGATGCGCCGCCTCACCCTGGGGTTCGCGGCCGTGGTCCTGCTCGCCCCCATGATCCAGTCCTGGTACGTTGTATGGCTCATCCCGCTGTTCGCCGTCACAGGCATCCGGGATGACTGGCAGGTAAAGGCTCTCTACTTCATCGTGTCCTTCTTTATGGTCTACGCCATCTCGGACCAGCTCGAAGTCTTCCCCTACCTGCAGACGGAGGACCTGGGCCTTCCCCTGGCCCTGGCGCGCAACGCCGCGGCCATCATCGCCCTGCTTTTCGCGCTGTACCTGATCTTCCTGGATCCCAAAACGAAGCAGTTGTTCAGCAAGCCGGATGAGCCGGTAACCACCCGCCCGGTTATCTGACGCCGGTCATCCGGCCGGGAGGTTCCGGACGGCCTCGCGGCGGGAGAGGGGGCTGAGATCCGTGCCGTGGCGGGCAACAAACTCCCGGACCCAGGCCGGATCAGTCTTTGCGTACTCGCGTAACGCCCAACCAATGGCCTTGCGGATGAAGAACTCCGGGTCTGACACGTTAGCCTCGATGACGGAGGCGAGCAGCTCCGGATCGGTGGCGGCCTTTGCCCCGAGCTGGGCGGTGATGGCGGATCTGCGGATCCACATATCGGGGTCCTTGCTCCACGTGCGGAGGATCCGGTCGAGCTCCGAACGGTGTGCCTGCAGCAGTGCGCACATCCGGTGAGCCACCCCGTCCACGAGATCCCACCAGGCTCCGGTCCGGATAATTTCTTCGTACACCGGCAGCAGCTCCAGCCGCCCGCTGGCAAGCCGCGAACCCGTCAGGTCAATGGCGGCGTACCGCTCTTCCCGGAATGCGGCCGAACGCCAGAGCGCCAGGACAGTATCGCTCAGTTCCTGGACTGAACTGCAGGGCCACTGCGCGGCGGCGGCATGGGTGACCTTCCGCACCTCGGGAACCCTGACCCCCAGCGACGGCATGTCCGATTTCATGTAGGCCTGGCTTCCGGCCGCCCGTACCGGGTCTGCCGCGGCCCTCAGCTGGCTGCGGATCCCGGCTATCAGATCTTCGTTCGCCATGGTGGCAACTCTACTGGCGCCGCGCCCGGCTCCTGCCAAGTGCAAGCCAGCCGCTTACCAGCCGGTCCGGCGGAGTCCTAGAGTGGGACCAGACAAGCTGAATCCGGAGGAAAGCCATGTCCATGATCAAAAATCCCCAGGAAATAGGACTGATGCGCGAGGCCGGCCGGGTCGTGGCCAACACACTGGCCGCTGTCAGGGCCGCTGCCGCCGTAGGTGTTTCCCTGAAGGAGCTTGATGAACTTGCCGCCGAGTCCATTTCCGAGGCTGGCGCCACCCCGGCGTTCCTCAATTACCGCCCGCGGTGGGCCTCGGTGCCTTTCCCGGGTGTCATCTGCACGAGCGTCAACGACGCCGTGGTCCACGGCATCCCGAACGGCTACCGCCTTGAGGACGGTGACCTGCTCAGCGTGGACTGCGGCGCGTTCGTTGAGGGCTGGTGCGGCGATGCCGCCGTCAGCTTCGTGGTCGGCACTGCGGATCCGGCGGACCTTGAGCTGATTGCCGCCACCGATGCAGCACTGGCGCGCGGAATTGAGATGGCCAGGATCGGCAACAAGATGGGGGACCTCGCCTATGCAATCGGCGGGGTTGCCCGCCGCGCCGGTTACGGCCTCCTGGCCCATCACGGAGGCCACGGGATCGGCCGGACGATGCACGCCGAGCCTCCTGTACCGAACGACGGCCGTCCAGGCCGGGGCATCAAGCTGACGGAAGGGCTGGTGATTGCCATCGAGCCCATGCTGATCCTTGGGGGCAAGGACGACTACTACCACGACGAAGACGAGTGGACCCTGCGGTCCGCCAATGGACGCCGCGCGGCCCACAGCGAGCACACGGTAGCGATCACCGCGGAGGGGCCCGTCATCCTTACCTTGCCCTGAGAGGCGATGTATTAGAATAGTGAGCGCTAACACACCGTCTTCGGCAGTAAATGGACACCCTATGAACCCCACCGAGCATGAGATCAGTTTCGGCCCGTACACCGCTGTCGCCACGGCCCGTGGAGGGGCACTCCGCGGACTGCAGCACGAGGGCCGCGATCTGGTGGTCGGCTTCGGCGCCGACGGCGGGATTCCGGACTACCGCGGCGTCATCTGCGCCCCGTGGCCGAACCGGCTGGCTGACGGCCGGTACAGCTTTGACGGCAAGGATTTCAAGTCCACGGTCAATGAGGAGGCCCGGGGGACCGCCCTGCACGGCCTGGTGTTTGGAGCACTATGGGAGCTCCAAGAGCGCACCGCTTGCTCTGTCCGCCTCGGTACCCGCATTGAACCCGGCGAGGCGTATCCGGGGCGCCTTGACATCTCTGTCGAATACGAGCTCCGGGCTGACGGGCTGCGCAGCACTGTGCACGCCGAGAATGTTGGCGGGGACGCCGCGCCGTACGGCGTGTGCCCGCATCCGTACCTCCTCGCCGGAGCCGCCCCGCTGGATGAGTGGACGGTGCAGATCCCGGCCACCGAATTCATGGAGGTGTCCGCCGAACGGCTGCTGCCGGCGGGCATGGCCGGCGTCGAAGGGCATGCCTTTGACTTCCGGACCGAGAGGGTCCTGGGTGCGGTGGAGATTGACCATGCCTTTACCGGCCTGATTCACAACGGGGACGGCCTTGCGTCCGTTCGGGCCTACGACCCGTCCGGCACCGGCGTCGAGCTGGAGTGGGATTCTGCGTGGCCGTGGCTGCAGATCCATACGGCCGACAAGCCCGCAGGGCCGTCCCGCCTGGGCCTCGCAGTTGAACCCATGACGTGCCCGCCTGACGCCTTCAACAGCGGAACCGACGTGGTCCGGCTGGCCCCGGGGGAGTCCCACGAGGCCAGCTGGACCGTCCGCGCAAGCAGTCGTTGAGGCAGAACTCAGCTGGTGAGGTAGGTCCCGGCGTACCGCCGGTACTGGTCAAGGACCTCCGGCGCACCGCCGTCTGCTGCGTTTATTTCGGTGCCACCAGAACCCCATTGCGGCCATTGACCTGTAAGGACGGCCGCCGCCTGACGGGCGGCGCCGTCGGCCACGTATTCCCCTGGCTCGGGCACTACCACGGGGAGTCCGAAGACGGATGCAGCAATCTGCTGCACGGCCGCTGACTGGGCCCCGCCTCCCACCAGGATGATCCGGCCGGCCCTGACTCCCTGGGCCTGCAAGGCGGCCAGGCCGTCCGCAAGGGAGCAGACCACGCCCTCGATCGCGGCCCGGGCCAGGTTGTCCCGGGTATAGCTGGCCAGGGTGGCCCCGTGGAGGGAGCCTGTGGCGTCCGGCAGGTTGGGCGTGCGCTCGCCTTCGAAGTACGGAACAAGCGTGAGGCCGCCGGAACCGGCCGGGGCGGCAAGGGCCAGTTCGGTGAGTCCCGCCAGCGTCACGCCCAGCAGCGCGGCCGTGGAATCGAAGATCCGGGTGGCGTTCAGGGTGCAGGCCAGCGGGAGGAAGTTACCGGTGGCGTCGGCAAATCCTGCAACGAGTCCGGTGGCATCCGCGGACGGGGTCTCCGAAACGGCGAAAACCGTTCCCGATGTCCCCAGTGACACCACAACGTCGCCCGGACGCGCGTCCACGCCGAGGGCTGCCGCCGCATTGTCGCCGGCGCCGGGGCCGATAAGCGCGCCGGCCGGCATTCTGCCCGTGGCCTCGAGCGAGCCGGCGACGGCGGGAAGTATCGGGACGTGGCCCAGCACCTGTTCGAGGACTTCCGGGAGATAGGTTCCCGACGCAGTGGAAAAGTATCCTGTGCCGGACGCGTCCGACCTGTCCGTGCGAAGGAGCTGCAGTGAGGAGGGACCGCTTCCCGGGCCGTGGCCGGCCAGCCGCCAGCTGAGCCAGTCGTGCGGCAGGCAGACGGCCGCGACGCGGCGTGCATTGTCCGGTTCGTTGCGGGCCAGCCAGCGAAGCTTGGTGATGGTCAGTGATGCCACCGGGACCGTGCCCGTCGCCTGCGCCCAGAAATCGGCGCCGGCCCGGGCGTCGCCTTCGCCGGCATCTGCGATGAGTTGTTCCGCATCCCCGGCGGAGCGCGTGTCGTTCCACAGAAGGGCCGGCCGGACCACCGCACCGGAGGCATCCAGGCAGACCATGCCGTGCTGCTGGCCGCCGACTGAGACGGCGGCAACGTCATCGAGGCCGCCAGCCTGGGCAATGGCTTCCTGCAGGGCGGTCCACCAGTGGTCCGGGTGGATCTCACTTCCGTCGGGGTGGGCAGCGCGGCCCTGGCGGACCAGCTCACCGGTGGCTGCGTCACGGATCACCACTTTGCATGACTGCGTGGAACTGTCGATTCCTGCTACCAGTGGCATGTCGGGTTCTTTCTGGAGGGCTCTGCCGCCGGACCCGGGAGTCCGGATCCGGCGGCAGCGGGTGTTTGTTGGGTGTGGGAGCTTGGCTTAGCGTGCGCCGAGCAGGTGCTCGATGGCAAGCTGGTTGAGCCGGACGAACGCGAACGATCGCTGCGCGGCCGCATCGGCGTCGAACTCCGCGAAAGCGGACGCGTCAGCGAGCAGCTCCGCGGCGGTCTCCCCGGCGGCGAGCGTGGGCTCGCCGAGTTCGAAGACACCGGAGGTGGCCAGCGCATCCTGGACATCCGGGTCGGCGCGGAAGGCCAGGGCTCGCTCCTTCAGGAGCAGATACATGGACATGTTGGACTTCGCGGATTCCCAGACGCCGTCGTAGCCGTCGGTGCGGGAGGGCTTGTAGTCGAAGTGGCGCGGACCGTCGTACTTGGGGCCACCGTTGGGGAAGCCGTTTTCGAGGAGGTCCACGGTGAAGAAGGCGCTGGTGAGGTCGCCGTGGCCGAAGACGAGATCCTGGTCGTATTTGATACCGCGCTGGCCGTTCAGGTCGATGTGGAAGAGCTTCCCGGCCCACAGCGCCTGGGCGATGCCGTGGGTGAAGTTCAGTCCCGCCATCTGCTCGTGGCCGGTTTCCGGGTTGAGCCCCACGATGTCGCCGTGTTCGAGCTGGGCGATGAAGGCCAGCCCGTGGCCGACGGTGGGCAGGAAGATGTCGCCGCGGGGCTCGTTGGGCTTGGGCTCCAAGGCGATCCGCAGGCCGTAGCCCTTGTCCTTGATGTACGCCGCGGCCGTGTCCACGCCTTCCTTCATCCGGTCCAGGGCGGCGGAGAGGTCCTTGGAACCGTCGTACTCGCTGCCTTCGCGTCCGCCCCACATGACGAAGGTTTCTGCACCCAGCTCGGCGGCGAGGTCGATGTTCTGCAGGACCTTGCTGAGTGCGAACCGGCGGACGGAACGGTCGTTGGAAGTGAAGCCGCCGTCCTTGAAGACCGGGTGGCTGAACAGATTGGTGGTCACCATGGGTGTCTTCAGGCCGGTCTCGGCCAAGGCTGCCTTGAAGTTCTTCAGGATCAGTTCGCGCTCGGAGGCTGTGGCATCGAACGGAACCAGGTCGTTGTCGTGGAAGGTGATGCCGTATGCGCCGAGTTCGCTGAGCTTGTGGACGGCCTCAACGGGGTCCAGGGCCGGGCGGGTGGCGACGCCGAACGGATCGGCGCCGGTCCAGCCGACGGTCCAAAGGCCAAAAGTGAACTTATCAGCGGGGGAGGGCAAGAGGGTCATGAAGCGTCCTTGGTTCAGAGATTTGGAGGTTGGGGTTCAGATTGCGGTCCACCGCAGCAGCGGCTGTGGATCAATTAGTTTTCAATCTGAACTATATGCATCATGATTGACTAAGGTCAATGATGAAGGCGGCGGAAATGTCTCTCGGAAAAAATACCGACGGCGGTGCGGGGCGTCCTGCCCCCGGGCGTGTCGAGGATGTCCGGCGTGGAAACCTGGTGCGCATCCTGGCGTCCCTGGCGGAGCCGCGCACTGATCCGGACGTACGCCCCACCCGTGCCGACCTGGCCTCCCGGACCGGCCTGACCAAGGCCTCCGTGTCCAGCCTCGTCGCCGAGCTCGTGGACGCCGGACTGGTGGCGGAATCCGGTGCTGCCCGGGACGGTGAACGCGGCCGCCCTGGCGTGGGCCTTGAGCTCAGCACCTGTCGCGGCGTGGTGGGCATGGAAATCAATGTCGACTACATTTCGGCCGGGCTCCTTGACCTTGGCGGGACCCTGCGGATCCACAGGACACTGGAAAGCGGCAACCGCGGCAAATCACCCCAATCCGTGATGGCCCTGCTGGCGGGACTCGTCGCTGATGTTGCCGCAGAGGCCTCCGCAGCCGGAATCGAAATCCTTGGCGGGGGACTGGCTGTTCCCGGACTTGTGGACACGGGATCCGGAACTGTTTCCAGCGCCCCCAACCTGAAATGGCACGGGGTTGTCCTTGAGCTGCACGGGTTGCTGCCGGGGGCGCCACAGGGCACTCTCCTGCATAACGAGGCAAACTGCGCTGCGCTGGCCGAGCTCTGGTACGGGCACGGCGTGGATTTCCAGGACTACCTCTTTGTCTCCGGCGAAGTGGGCGTCGGCGGCGGCCTCGTCATCGGCTCACGGCTCTTTGCGGGTCCCCGCGGGCAGGCCGGCGAAGTAGGTCACGTGGTGGTGGATCCTTCGGGACCGGACTGTTCGTGCGGCGGCCGCGGCTGCCTGGAAACTTTCGCGGGCCAGGAGGCCATCTTCGCTGAGGCCGGCATTCCCGACGGGACCGCCTCCGCGAGGCTCGAACAACTCACCGCACTGCTTGAAGCCGGAAACGCGGCCGCCATTTCCGCAGTGTCGCGCGCCGGCCACTACCTCGGGATCGCCGCGGCGTCCACTGCCCGGTTGATGGACCTCTCCGCCGTGGTCCTCGGTGGCCATTTCACCCGGATGGGACCGTGGATCGCACCTGCCGTGGTCCGGAGCCTGGCCGACTATGCGCCCGGCGTCGTAGGCCCGGCCAGTGTGGCAATCTCGGAACTCGGCCAGTCGGCCGCCCTCCTGGGAGCAGCCGGAAGTGCCCTGCGTTCCGTCCTGGCCGCACCACAGGGGTTGAGGCCGGGACCCTAGGCTTTCGGGACCGGCAAGATCTCATGCTCGAACGGCGAGCCTGACCACTGCCCGGCCGGGTACCGCATCGCTGACCACCTCGAAGCCGGCGTCCAGGAACAGCTTCAACGTTCCCTGGTACAGGTCCGCCGGGCCGGCTTTGGGGCGCAGCACCGGATCCACCGGGTAGCCTTCCACACTGCCGGCGCCATGACCTATGGCATGTCCGACGGCGGCGCGAAGCAGTGCTGCAGCCACGCCGCTGCGGCGGTGCCCCGGTGCGACGACGAAACAGGTCACCGACCAAATAGACCCGTCGGGACCGTCCTCCGGCTGGCTGTGCACGGCCGGTCCGGCCGCCTTGAATACCTGCGAACGCAGGATACGCGGGTAGGAGTCGCGCGGTTCAACCGCACACCAGCCCACCGGCTGTCCGTCCCGGAAGGCGAGGACCCCCGGTGCCGGGGCATCGGCGTCGAACCTTGCCCGCAACTGTTTCTTCCGGTCCCCGGGCGTGGAGTCATTCCATCCGGCACCCGTCAGGGCGAAGAACCTGCACCAGCAGCGCGACGGCTCACCGCGTACTCCGAAGAGGCGTTCGACGTCGGGCCAGTCGGCCGGCGCTGTAGTCGCGGGCGTTGCGGTCACGGGCACCAGCCGTGTCCGGCGAGCCAGGTGGCACAGAGTTCCGTCCATCGCTCGACCCCGGCCACCCCGTCAGCGAGACCCAGACCGTGGCGGCCGTGCGGAAAGATATGCAACTCCGCAGGGACGGCTGCCCGGCGCAGCGCCAGGGCGTAGAGCAGGCTGTGTTCCACATCGACGGCTTCGTCGTCAGACGTGTGCCAGATGAAGGCCGGGGGAGTGCGGCCCGTGACGGTCAGCTCGGCGGAGAGCTCTTCCAGGAGGCCACCGGGCGGTGAGCCGCCGAGCAGGTTGTTGATGCTGCCCTGGTGGACGGACGCCTGGAAGGACACGACGGGGTAGCAGAGGACGGCGAGGTCCGGCCGGGACTCCGGCAGGTCGAGAGCGTCGTCTCCGGCGGAAAGGCCCGCGGCCAGGGTGGCAGCCAGGTGGCCGCCCGCGGAGAATCCCAGCACCCCCACGCGCGAGCTGTCCACCGGGAGTCCGTGGCTGCCCCGCCTGATCCAGGCCAGGGCGGCCTTCGCGTCCGCCAGCGGGGCCGGGTGGCGGTGCGGAGCCACCCGATACCGGAGCACGAAGGCGTGGATGCCCAGCGACGCCAGCCATTCAGCCACCGGTTCGGCTTCGTGCTCGGCGTGGTGTTCGTAGCCACCGCCCGGAAGGACCAGCATCGCCGGGGACCTCCGGGCAGGAGGCTGGCGGGCCGGGATGACGCTGAGGCCGGCCGGCATCGCGGGACCGCCGCTCAGGCGGTCCACTCGGTGCTCCGCCTGAGCGTCACCTGACCCGTGACAGCCGGACCGTCGTCGTGGTGTCCTTCGGTACCGTCGGGACCGGGCCCCGCGGTGCTCAGGGTGGCCAGGCGGCCGATTTCCTCCAGCGGAAGGCGGACGGTTGAGAGTCCCGGGCGGAAGTCCCGC
Source organism: Arthrobacter sp. Leaf337 (assembly GCF_001423745.1). Taxonomy (GTDB): domain Bacteria; phylum Actinomycetota; class Actinomycetes; order Actinomycetales; family Micrococcaceae; genus Arthrobacter. Next base: position 256,099 of record NZ_LMPC01000023.1, on the reverse strand, counting down.
AGGGTTTCGATGTCGTCGAACCCGGCGATCAGGGCGTCGCGGGGAATCCTGAATCCCTGGGCACGGAGCGCTGCCGTGGCGCCGATTGCCATGACGTCGTTCGCGGCGAAGATGCACAGGTCGGGCCTTGCGCCCTCGTTCGCTGGTTCGGTTTGCCGTGCATTCCTCAAGCGTTCGGCCAGCGCGAGGCCGGCGTCGTAGCCGCCGGCGCGGTTGAAGGATGCCCGGAGGACTTCAGCTGCGGGGCGGCCGGCCGCGGCAAGGCCGGACTGGAAGCCCCGGATCCGGTCATCTGAGGTGATGAGTCCCTCGGGTCCGCCGATGACCACGAAGTCGCCCGAGTGGCTTGCCGCCAGCTTTCCGGCGAGTTCCGCAGCAAGTTCTTCGTTCGGCACTTCCACCAAGTGATATCCGTCCAGCGCGCCGGCTCCGACGATGGCCTGCCCCACCACACCGACATGCCCGCCGTTGCGGCAGTAGCGGTCCAGTTCGGCGGCCAGCTCGGCATTGCCCTGTGCGTCCTCCGGCCGGCTGGACCGTGAGCCGGCAATGACAATGGCGTCGGCCCGCCTGGCCGCAAATGCGGCTACTGCTTCCTTCTCATCGGCCGGCGTGCCCCCCGTGGTGGCCAGCAGCACCATCTTGTGCTGCTCGCGGGCCACTTCCTGCACCCCGCGGGCAATGGCCGAAAAATACGGATCGGCGATGTCGTGCACAATCAGGCCCACGAGTCCGGAGCTGGACTTCGCGAGCGCCTGGGCCTGGGCGTTGGGGATGTAGCCGAGGGCTTCTGCCGCCTGCCGGACCCGCTCGGAAACTCCCGGGCCGGGTTTGCGGGCGGAACCGTTGAGGACGCGTGATGCAGTAGCCGGTGAGACCCCGGCCAGTCGTGCCACCTCGGTGAGGGTACTTGCAGCCACCGGTTTCTCCTGTTCAGCCAACGTACGCGTAGTGGCCATTATGGCAGTTTGAACGACTTTCGGGAAAGCGCTTGCCATGCGGCGCCGGAGGATGCATCATAAATGCAGTGGGAACGCGCTTTCCCAACGCCTGATGAGATAACGAACTGTGGAGGACACATGGGCTTCGAAACAAAGACGATCCGTATCGCCATGAACGGTATTACCGGCCGGATGGGCTACCGCCAGCACCTGCTGCGCTCCATCCTCCCCATCCGCGACGCCGGCGGCTTCACCCTCGAGGACGGCACCAAGGTCCAGGTCGAACCGATCCTGGTCGGGCGCAACGAAGCGAAGATCCGGGAGCTCGCCGAGCTGCACAAGGTCTCCGAATGGTCCACCGACCTGGACGCAGTCATTAACGACCCCACGGTGGACATTGTCTTTGATGCATCCATGACCAGCCTCCGGGCAGCGACGCTGAAGAAGGCCATGCGCGCCGGCAAGCACATCTTCACCGAAAAGCCCACGGCCGAAACCCTCGAAGAGGCCATCGAACTGGCCCTGATCGGGAAGGAGGCCGGTGTCACTGCCGGTGTCGTGCACGACAAGCTGTACCTGCCCGGCCTGGTCAAGCTGCGCCGCCTCGTGGATGAAGGCTTTTTCGGCCGCATCCTGTCCATCCGCGGCGAATTCGGCTACTGGGTCTTCGAAGGTGACATCCAGGCAGCTCAGCGCCCGTCCTGGAACTACCGCAAGGAAGACGGCGGCGGCATGACCACCGACATGTTCTGCCACTGGAACTACGTCCTCGAAGGCATCATCGGCAAGGTCAAGAGCGTCAACGCCAAGACCGCCACGCACATCCCGGCCCGCTGGGACGAGGCTGGCAAGGAATACAAAGCCACGGCCGACGACGCCTCCTACGGCATCTTCGAACTCGAAACCCCCGCGGGCGAGCCCGTCATCGGCCAGATCAACTCCTCCTGGGCCGTCCGCGTCTACCGCGACGAACTGGTTGAGTTCCAGATCGACGGCACCCACGGTTCCGCCGTCGCCGGCCTGAACAAGTGCGTCGCCCAGCAGCGTGCACACACTCCCAAGCCGGTCTGGAACCCGGACCTGCCCGTCACGGAATCGTTCCGCAGCCAGTGGCAGGAAGTCCCCGCCAACGCCGAACTGGACAACGGCTTCAAGCTGCAGTGGGAAGAATTCCTGCGGGACGTCGTCGCCGGCCGCGAACACCGTTTCGGCCTGCTCTCCGCCGCCCGCGGCGTCCAGCTCGCCGAGCTCGGCCTGCAGTCCAACGACGAACGCCGCACCATCGACATCCCGGAGATCTCGCTCTGATGACATCACTGATCCTACCCACCCACGACGGCGGAACCCGCGAATACCGGCTCCAGTCCGCCCCGGCTTGGTCCCGGCCCGCCGCGCCCATCACCTCGCGCCACGCCTATGCAGCGGCCCACGTCATCCCGGAAGTCACCGCGGACAACACCCCGGGCGCCCCGGCGCAGCTCGACTGGGATGCCACGCTGGCCTACCGGCACGAGCTGTGGTCCTACGGCCTCGGCGTTGCCGATGCGATGGACACGGCACAGCGTGGCATGGGCCTTGACTGGGCAGCGACCCAGCAGCTCATCAAGCGCACCGGCGCAGAGGCCGCGTCAGTGGTCTCCTCGCGCAGCGCCGCCACGGCCGGCAAGTCCGTCCGCGATCTGGTGTCCTGCGGCGCCGGTACGGACCAACTGGATCCGGCCGCCCTGCCGCAGGGCGCTGCGGGCATCCAGGCCGTCATCGACGCCTACCGCGAGCAGATCGCCGTGGTGTCCGAAGCCGGCCCCAAGGTGATCCTCATGGCCTCCCGTGCCCTGGCGAAGGTGGCCGGCGGAGCAGACGACTACTTGCATGTTTACTCGACCCTCCTGCGGGAAGTTGACCAGCCCGTCATCCTGCACTGGCTCGGAACCATGTTTGATCCTGCCCTGGCCGGCTACTGGGGCTCCGACGACGTCACCACGGCCACCGATACGTTCCTGTCGCTGATCCGCGAACATTCGGACAAGGTGGACGGCGTCAAGGTCTCGCTCCTGGACGCGAGCCATGAAGTCGCACTCCGCGCCAACCTCCCCGAGGGCGTCCGCCTCTACACGGGCGACGACTTCAACTACCCGGAACTGATCGACGGCGACGGCACCCGCCATTCGGACGCCCTGCTGGGCATCTTCGCCGCCATCTATCCGGCGGCCTCGGCAGCGCTGCAAAGCTACGACGCCGGCGACGCCGTCAAGGCCCGTGCCATCCTGGACTCCACCCGGGAGCTGGGCAAGCACATCTTCAGCACCCCCACGTTTTACTACAAGACCGGCATCGCGTTCATGTCCTGGCTCAACGGCAAGCAGCCGGGCTTCCAGATGGTGGGCGGACTGCACTCCGGCCGCTCCGTGGTGCACCTCGCCAAGACCTTCGAACTGGCCGACCAGGCAGGGCTGCTGAAGGACCCGGCCCTGGCCGCGTTCCGGATGTCGGACTATCTGCGGATCAACGGAGTGGGAGTATGAGCGACTTCTCAGGTGCCGACTTCGGAAGGCTTTCCCTCAACAGCGCCACCACTAAGAAGTGGACCCTGGCGGAGGCCGTTGACGGTTGCGCCCGGGCCGGCATCCCCGCGATCGGCCCGTGGCGTGACCGCGTGCACGAGGTCGGCGTCGACAAGGCGGCCAAGCTCATCAGGGACGCCGGCCTGCGCGTCTCATCGCTGTGCCGTGGAGGCTTCCTGACGGCAGTTGACGCCGAGGGGCAGGCTGCTGCGCTCGCCGACAACCGCGCGGCCATCCTCGAAGCGGTGGCGCTGGACACCCGGGAGCTGTTCCTGGTGGTCGGCGGCCTTGCGCCGGGGGAGAAGGACGTGGTGGCTGCCCGCCAGCGCGTCGCTGACCGCCTCGCGGACCTGGTTCCCTTCGCCGTCGAGAATGGCGTCCGGCTGGTGCTGGAGCCGCTGCACCCGATGTACGCCGCGGACCGCGCCCTGATCTCCACGCTTGGCCAGGCGCTGGACCTGGCGGCACCGTACGACGCGAAGGCGGTCGGCGTCGCCGTCGACACCTTCCACGTCTGGTGGGATCCGGAACTGAGGGCGCAGATCGAACGGGCCGGCAGGGAGAACCGTATTGCCTCCTATCAGGTGTGCGACTTCAACCTGCCCATCGCGGCCGACGCGCTGTTGTCCCGGGGCATGATGGGCGACGGCGTTATTGACTTCACGACCATCGGCACCTGGGTCCGGGACGCCGGCTACACCGGCGACATCGAAGTGGAGATCTTCAACCAGGAGATCTGGGACGCCGACGGCGACAGCGTCCTGGCAACCATGAAGGAGCGCTACGCGGGACTCGTCCTGCCGTACGCCTGACCGCTTCCGGCCTGACCGCATCCAGCCTGACCGCTTCCATCCGACGGCCCGGTACCGCCCCCAGCGGTGCCGGGCCGTCGTCGTGTTCCCTTAGCCGTCCTGTTCCCTTAACAGGACCGATGCTCGCGCGTATTGTCGTGCGGAGGAGGACTAAACATGAATGAGCAGATCAAGGACGCTGAAGCCACGGTGCTTGTGACGGCCCCGGGGAGCGCGGTGTGGGAGGCACTGACCGATCCCGGGATCGTCAAACAATATTTCCTCGGCACCAACCTGACCACTACCTGGCGGGAAGGTGACCCCGTGACGTTCGCCGGGGAGTGGAAAGGCAAGAGCTATGAGGACAAGGGCATAGTCCTCGAAAACCGGCCCGGGGAGCTGCTCCGCATCACCCATTACAGCCCGCTGTCGGGGCTGCCGGACGTGCCGGAAAACTACCACACTGTTGAGTACCGGTTGGATGAGACGCCGGCGGGAACGCAGGTCACGATCAGGCAGGGAAACAACAAGAGCGATTCCGAGGCGGAAGAGTCCGCGAAACTCTGGGAAATGGTACTGGGGAACCTCAAGGAAGTGCTGGAACGCTGAAGGCATTGTGCCTGCCGGGGTGGCGGGTTGGGGAGGAGCGCCCCGTCGACAAGAAGGACGTCCGGGGCTAGCTTGGGCACATGACTGAGATTCCAGACGAAGACGGCAGCGCGCGCGGCGACGACGGCACGTCACGGCCGGCGGACGAGGCAGCACGGGATTCCATCGCCGGTGACCTGGCCGCAACGATTGAGCCCGACATCGCTGAGATGGATGACACGCCGGAGGGGCACCCCGGCGTCGATCACGGGTGACGCGGCCCCGCATCCGCGCTCATAGCGGACGGCTGCGCCTTGCCTAGCGGACCCGTTGCGAAAGCACTCGGCGTCGATGGGCCGCGGCGCGCAGCTGGATGATTCTGGCTGCGCCGGCAACTGCCACAAGCACCCCGCCGCCCACAGCCGCTATGAAGAGTGCAATTCCCAGCGGAACGGCGCCCTCCAGCCCGAAATACCTGACCTGCACATAGTCCTGGTTCTGCAGGATAAAGATGATCAGGAGGACCATCACCGCCAACGCGGTGGCGACGGCGGCCCAGACCATGCCTGCGCGCGTCACATGCCGGTCCTCTGGCGGAATCGGTGCAGTTGGTGTGGCGCGCGGGCCCGGAGCCTGGCCAGGTGCGTCCGGAACCTGCACGCCTTGGGCCGGGGTGCCCTGGGTCGGCCGAGCTGCGGGGGTCGGCGGAACCGCGTTTGCTTCGTTCGGCTCGTAGTCCGGTGATTGCTGAGTCATTCGGTCCATCCTCTTCGAGGTGCTCCACCGTCGTGGAAGGTGCGGCGCCGGCGCCACTTCAAATGAGCCGGCGCCGCCATCAAATCATAAGCATGCTTAGCGTAAATAGCGTGGAGAAGGGCGCGATCCCTTATTCCTGCATGTCACTTAATACTGTCCTCCGGGGAATGCCGGCTGGAAAGGCGGAGGGGTGCACTGGCAGCCTCGATGGAGGTCTCGAATCCTGAGGTCCGCAGAATGAACAAAGCGGCCCGCCCCTGCAGTTGATGCAGGGGCGGGCCGCCTCGTTCTTGTGCCCCAGGAGGGAATCGAACCCCCGACCGGCGGATTAGAAGGCCGCTGCTCTATCCCCTGAGCTACTGGGGCACGTGGGCGCCTCCGGACTGCTCCGGCGGCGCCTAGAAAAGTTTACAGTGCCGCGCGCGTTCGGCCAGTCAGCCCGTGTGCGGCGTTTCGACTCATCCCCAACAACCCCTTGTTCCCCGGAGTTTTGCACATAGGGGGAGCCGTGCCTCGAAACGGCTGCGTTGCGGCGTGAAGCTGAAGGTGCCTGCTAGGGCATCATCATTCGAGACAGGACACCAAGATGACTGACAATATGACCGTCCGGGGCTTCGTCGCCACGGAGATCAAGACCTCCACCACGCCCGGGGGCGTCCCAACGGCATCCTTCCGGCTCGGCTCCACGGACCGCCGGTACGATCGCGCATCCGGTACGTGGGTCGATGGGAATACCAACTGGTTCACCGTTCAGGGCTATCGGCAGCTTGCCGGCAACATGGCCTGCAGCATCAAAAAGGGCCAGCGGGTCATCATCGTGGGAAGGCTCAAAATGCGGAGCTGGGAAAAGGAAGGCCGGATTTACCACTCTGCCGAGATCGACGCAGACTCCGTCGGCCACGACCTCATGTGGGGTTCGGCCAATTTCATCCGCAACGCCGGTAACCCCGCGCAGCAGGGCACGGGCCAGGACCCGCAAGGTTCTGCCTCCGACACCCAGGGCATTGGCGACCCTGCCGACCCCGATGAAACCGGCGATACGTCCGCAGACGGGATCTTCGTTGACGACGAAAACGGTGACGTCCTGCAGCTTGACTCGGAGACGGGCGAACTTACCGGGGCCGCCGCCTGAACACATCCCGTTGATGCCGCCAGTGCGGCACCGTCCCCCTGCGGTGCCGCATGGCAGAATGGCCAAGTGATCCGAGCAGAGACATCCCAGCGACAATCCGGAATTCGCCGGTACCGGATCAGCCGGTCCGGAACGCGACAGTTCGGAACCCGACGGCGCCTAACGGGCGCGCCAGTGCTGCTCCTCGCAGCTTCCATGCTTGCGGTGGCCCTCGCCGGTTGCACCAGCACGGACTCCGGATCCCCGGCCTCGCCGTCGGCTTCCCCGGCCGCTGTGCCGGCATCGGAGGCGGCGCAGCCTGCAACGCCAGCCGGGACCGCGACCACTGCCACAGGCGCTGCCGCGGAGCCGGAACCCGACGCGGCGACTGCCAGGTTGAAGGACACTGTGACCAACGCCCTGCAGGGAGTCGCCGCGGCCAACCCCAAACCGGGGCAGGAACAGTTGACTGCGGCCTTGACCGGTGCGGGAATACCCGCCGGTTCGTTGCAGGTATCCGCCAGCCGCACGCCTACAGGCCTGGAGGTCGACGCCATTGAGGCCGCCGCCCTGCAGGGTGCGGATTGTGTGATCGGCCAGATCCGCGACGGAAGTGTCGTCGTCACAGTCCTGCCCGTGCTGGCAACCGGAAAGTGCTTCGTCGGCGGCTGAGCCTCAACCGGACCGCTACCAACCACCCACCGATGACAACCGCGAATGTGAGTTAACCCCGCCGACCCACTAGATTTGGAACCATGGCGGAATTTATCTACACAATGACCAAGGCCCGCAAGGCTGTTGGCGAAAAACTCATTCTCGACGATGTGAGCATGTCCTTCTTCCCGGGTGCAAAGATCGGTGTTGTTGGCCCCAACGGTGCCGGTAAGTCCACCATCCTCAAGATCATGGCTGGCCTGGACACTCCCTCCAACGGTGAGGCGCGGCTGAGCCCCGGCTACACGGTGGGCATCCTGCTCCAGGAGCCGCCGCTGAACGAGGAGAAGACCGTCCTGGGCAACGTCCAGGAAGGCGTCGGCGAGATCTACGGCAAGATCCAGCGTTTCAACGAGATCTCCGAGGAAATGGCAAACCCCGACGCCGACTACGACACCCTGCTGGAGGAAATGGGCCAGCTCCAGGAAGCCATCGACGCCGCCGACGCATGGGACCTCGATTCCCAGCTCGAGCAGGCCATGGATGCCCTCCGCTGTCCGCCGGCCGATGCCGACGTCACCCTCCTCTCCGGTGGTGAGCGCCGCCGCGTCGCGCTGTGCAAGCTCCTGCTGCAGAAACCTGACCTCCTGCTGCTGGACGAGCCCACCAACCACCTCGACGCCGAAAGCGTCCTCTGGCTGGAGCAGCACCTCTCCAGCTACGCCGGCGCCGTCCTCGCCGTAACCCACGACCGGTACTTCCTCGACCACGTCGCGGAATGGATCGCAGAGGTCGACCGCGGGCACCTTTACCCGTACGAAGGCAACTACTCCACCTACCTGGAGAAGAAGCGCGCCCGCCTGGAAGTCCAAGGCAAGAAGGACGCCAAGCAGGCCAAGCGCCTCACCGAAGAACTCGAATGGGTCCGCTCCAACGCGAAGGGCCGCCAGACCAAGTCCAAGGCGCGCCTGGCCCGCTACGAGGAGATGGCCGCAGAGGCGGACCGTACCCGCAAGCTCGACTTCGAAGAGATCCAGATCCCGCCGGGACCCCGCCTCGGCGGCCTGGTGCTCGAGGCGAAGAACCTGCAGAAGGGCTTCGAGGACCGGACCCTCATCGACGGACTGTCCTTTACGCTGCCCCGTAACGGCATCGTCGGCGTCATCGGCCCCAACGGTGTCGGCAAGACCACCCTGTTCAAGACCATCGTGGGCCTGGAGCCGCTGGACGGCGGCGACCTGAAAATCGGCGACTCGGTCAAGATCTCCTACGCTGACCAGAGCCGCGGCGGCATTGACCCCAACAAGACACTCTGGGAAGTTGTGTCCGACGGCCTCGACTACATCCAGGTGGGCCACGTTGAAATGCCGTCCCGCGCCTATGTAGCGGCGTTCGGATTCAAGGGCCCGGACCAGCAGAAGAAGGCGGGTGTCCTCTCCGGTGGTGAGCGCAACCGCCTGAACCTGGCGCTGACCCTCAAGCAGGGCGGCAACTTGCTGCTCCTTGACGAACCGACCAACGACCTCGACGTCGAAACGCTCAGCAGCCTCGAGAACGCACTGCTGGAGTTCCCCGGCTGCGCCGTGGTGGTGTCGCACGACCGCTGGTTCCTGGACCGGGTGGCCACCCACATCCTCGCCTATGAAGGTGACGAGGAAAACCCGTCGAAATGGTATTGGTTCGAAGGAAACTTCGAGTCGTACGAAGAGAACAAGGTGGAGCGCCTGGGCCCGGATGCGGCCAAGCCGCACCGCGTCACGCACCGCCGCCTGACCCGCGACTAGGCCCCACAGCCACCGCGGTCATGCAAAAAGGCCGGCTCCCTTCGGGGAGCCGGCCTTTTGCATCCCCGCCAACAGCCGGGAGTGGGCCGTCGTCGGCCGCGCTCCGAAACTGCCGGGTCAGTCCTTCCCGGATTTGCGCAGCTGGTGCTGGAGGACCTTTGCCTGGACAGCGCCCGCAACTTTGCTTTTGAGGTCGGTCGGAACCCGGACCATGCCCTCCTGTGCCACCGTGGCCACGTGCTGCCCGTCGCGGCTGAAGATCTTGCCGGTGGCCAGCCCGCGGGCGCCTTGGGCGCTCGGAGATTCCTGAACGTACAGTAGCCATTCATCGACGCGAACGGGCCGGTGCCACCACATGGCATGGTCGAGGCTTGCGACGCTCATGCCCGGCGTGATCCAGCTGAGACCGTGTTTGCGCAGAATGGATTCCAGCAGCGTGTAGTCACTGGCGTAGGCAAGGGCCGCGCGGTGCGTGTTGGCGTCGTCCGGCATCGGCCCGAAGGTCTTCATCCACACGGCATTGCGGGCTTCCCTCTCACCGTTGGCCGAAACATACAGCGGCGGGTTCACGTGCCGGATATCGAAGGGACGCTCGTAGGCCCAGTGCCGTGCCACCGGGTGGTCGAACTTGCCCAGGAGATCCGCAGTGCTGGGCAGCGATTCGGGGTCGGGGATGCCCGCGGGCATGGCGGACTGGTGGTCGATTCCCTCGTCTTCCTCCTGGAAGGAGGCGATCATGGACAGGATGGGCATGCCATCCTGGTACGCGTGCACCCGGCGGGCCGAGAATGAACGGCCGTCCCTCAGCCGCTGGACGCCGAACGTAATGGGCTTGTTGGCATCACCCGGTCGCAGGAAATATCCGTGCATGGAATGCACGCTGCGCGCGGGGTCAACAGTACGGTTTGCGGCGATGAGCGATTGTGCCAGGACCTGGCCGCCGAAGACACGCTGCCGCGGCTGGCGCTGGGATGGCCCCATGAAGATGTCCTCATCGGTCCGGGCACCCTCAAGCTCGCCGAGGTCAAGGAGTTCAATAAGCGAGGAGGTAGGGTCCACGGGCGGTGTCCCCTGCAGTCCGGCATCGGCTTCAGTCATGGTTCGACTTTAGACGTGACTCCGGCGCCGTCCCAAAGAGGCACAGCCGGTAGAGTCGATATTGTGTCTGACGTCCTAACCCAGCCCTTGCAGTTCACCGATCCCCGCGACCTCGCCGATCTGCGCACCTTTGCCACCCGCGCCAAGTCGATCGACGACGGCGCCATCCGCCTCCAGGCCTCCGGCCCGGTACTGGCCGCTTACGTGTGCGTGCTGCGCCCCAGGCTGCTGGGCGAGGCGACGCCGACGATCCTCGGGCTGCGTACCATGGCCCTGGCCCAGCCAGCGGACACCGACGTCACCGTTCCGATTTCGGCGGTCCTTGACCGGCTCGCCAGGGCGGGGGAGAACGACGTCGAACTGCCGTTGCCGCCAGTGACCGTCACCGAATCGTGGGCCGGCGTCGGTGCGCCCCGCAGGGGCTGGGAGCCCGTCGCCACACTGCCGGACGCTGAACTGCGCCGGGCCGCAGAGGCCGGTATCACCGAGATCGCCGCCATCATCCCGGACAAACCCGGCGCGCTGATCGTCAACAACGCCCGGGCCACAGTCTGGGGGAGGGAACTCCCCGGCGCTGCCGGGCTGCCGCTGGGCGCGGCCTTCGCCGCCCTCACCCTCGGCTTCCTAGCCGACGGTGAACAGCAGCTCTACCGGGCAGGGCGCTGGTTCCGGCTCAGCGGACCCCGCGGACACGTCCTGGCGCGCACAGGGTCGGGACTTTAGCTCCTCCCGCCAGCCCTGGCGGCCTGACATACTGACCGCATGAGCGACGTGGCCGTACTGGTTCCCCCGATCGAGCGGCACCTCGCCTTCAACGATGCGCTGCATCCCGACCGTATCTGGATCCGCCTGCTCCGCTTTGCGGTGGGCCTCATTGTTCTGGTCGCCCTGGTCCAGAAGACGTACGACGCCACCCTTCCGGGCAGCGACGTGGACGTCGGCCAGCTCTACTCGGAGTTCACGGTTCAGTCGAACCTCGTCCTGGGGCTGGTCCTTGTCGTTTCCGCCGCCCGGACGCGGGCGAGGCTGCCGGAGTGGTGGGACCATGTGCTGGGCGCACTCACGTTCTATCTGGTGATGACGGGAATCATCTACGCGGTCCTCGTCGCCCCGCCGGACGAGCCGTGGTGGAGCTGGGACATGTACTGGCCCCAGCTGTCACACCACCGCCTGGCTCCGCTGTTCATCGCGCTCGACTGGCTCCTGGTCACGAAGACTGTCCACGGAAAATGGTCGCGGCCGCTAACCTGGCTCATCTACCCGTCCGCGTTCCTCGTCTACTCCTGGATACGCGGGGCCATCGATGGCTGGTACGTGTACGACTTCCTCGATCCGACGCTCGAGGGCGGCTGGCCGGCCGCGCTGATTACGACGGCGCAGGTGCTCGTTGCGTTCCTCGTGATTGCCTTGCTGGTGCATGTTGGCGGCAACGCACGCGCCGCACTCGCGACGCGGCGGAAGCGGCCCTGACCGAGCGTTAGATGCGGGACCGCCCTCAGGCGTCCGAGGGGCTGTTCACCATGGACAGAGCGGCGCGCTCCATGTAGTCCCACAGGGTGCCTTCATAGAGAGGCGGCAGTTCCAGCGCGTCCACTGCTGTTCGCATGTGGTGCAGCCACCGCTCCTTGGCCTCGGGCGTGACGCGGAACGGCATGTGGCGCATGCGCAGCCGCGGGTGTCCGCGTTCCTCGCCATAGGTGGTGGGGCCGCCCCAGTACTGCTCGAGGAACATCAGGAAACGCCGTTTCGCCGGACCCAGGTTCTCTTCCGGATACATCGGCCGGAGCAGCGGGTCGGTGGCCACGCCGTCGTAGAAGACGTCGATGAGCTTCACGAAGGTCTCGTGGCCGCCTACTGCGTCGTAGAAGTTGTCGGTGTAACCAGGCTGCGTGAAGGGATCGTTCTGCATCAGCTGCTGTGGCTGGCGGGGTTCGCCGGCGCTGGGAATCGTCATGGTTCTATTCTCCGGCCTTCTGCTGGGGTGCGGTCTCAGGGGCGGGCACATCCGCGGAATCGTCCGCCGGGGCCACGTAGTTTCCTTGGGAGCGGTTGCCCACGCGCAGGATTTCGCCGTTGCGCAGGTACCAGATGGCACCGTCGTCGGAACGGACGCGGGTGATGCGCAGGCCCATGGATTCGACCGTGCCTACCACTTCGCTGGTCTCAATGACGTCGCCGATGCCGTACTGGTCCTCGATGGTGATGAAGATGCCGGCCAGGAAGTCGCGGATCAGCTGCTGGGCGCCGAAGCCGATGGCGACACCCAGGATGCCCACGCTCGTCAGCAGCGGCGCGATGTCCACGTCCAGGTTCTTGAGCACGTACATGATGGTGATCACGGCGATGAGGACACCCGCCACGCTGTTCAACAGGGATCCGATCGTCCTGGCGCGCTGGACCCGGCGTTCGTGGTCCAGGGCGCGCAGGGCCGGGGCCACCCATCGGAAGTGCGGCTTCTTGAAGAATGTGGTGCCGGCGGCCACGCTCTTGGTGATTCCGGCAATCACGAAGGAGGCGACGAGCCAGATCGTGACGCCCACTCCGATGCTGATCACAATTCCTGCGGCATTGATTCCGGAAATGTCCGGTGTGGCGGGCGGGGTGATCGACAACATGCTGTACATCGGCAGGGATGCTCCTTATTACTTATCGGCTTCAGCCGGAGCTGCCGGGCGTTCGCCGGGCGCATAACACTCTGTTCACCTTCAACACTAGCGTCGTAGCGTGGCCACATGCGCATCCTGATTCTTGGCGGCACCGCTTTCCTGTCAGCCGAAATTGCCCGGCAGGCGGCCGCCGCGGGCCACGATGTGACCTGCCTTGCCCGCGGTTCGACGGCCGGCCCGCCGGAGGGGACGGCCTGGCTGCGGGCTGACCGCACCACCGGGCGCCAGTCCTACGATGAGGCCTTGGGGGACTGGGACGCCGTCATCGACGTAACCCGTGATCCGGAGCAAGCCAGGGACGCACTCGAGGCGCTGGCGCCGATGGCAGCGCACTGGACAGTAGTGTCCAGCTGCTCCGTGTACGCAGACCATTCGGTGCCGGGCGCAGACGAAAGTGCCGCATTACTACCGCCGCTCACGCCGGGCACAGCCGCTGTCCCGGAGAACTACGGCGAGGCGAAGTCGGCGATTGAGCACGACGCGGCCACCATCGCCGAGGGCAAGGTCCACCTCTGCCGGGCGGGGCTGATCGGCGGCCCCGGCGACAGTTCGGACCGTTACGGCTACTGGCCCGCACGGTTTGCCCGGGATGCCGCCCCCGCCATCATTCCGGACATCGGCTCCAGCGCGACGCAGGTCATCGACGTCCGCGACCTTGCCGCGTGGATCCTGAAGGCCGCCGGACTGCAGATCACGGGTGCCCTGAATGCGGTGGGCACCGCCGTGCGGTTCGGCGACTACCTGGATGAATCCCGGCGCCAGGGCATGTACTCCGGCCGGTCGTACAGCGTCCCGGAAGCCTGGCTGGTTGCCCGGGGGATCGGGTACTGGGCAGGTCCGGATTCACTGCCGCTCTGGCTCCCGGCGGGCCACGACGGTTTTGCCACACGCTCCAACGCTGCGGCTGTTGCGGCCGGCCTCAGCCTGCGGCCGTGGCAGGAGACACTGCGGGACACGCTCGAGGACGAACGCCGCCGCGGCCTGGACAGGGAACGGAAAGCCGGGCTCAGCGCCGAAACCGAGCGGCGGCTCGTGGAAGAATTCCTGCCCGGACCAATTCCTGCCTGAGGCTAGGGTTCCTGAACGTGCACTGAGGCTTCGTGAAGCACGGGAAAGTTCACGCTCCGGGCAATGAAGCAGACCTTGTTTGCCTCGTGATGCAGCTTTACCAGGAGCGCGGCGTCCACGGCGGCGGCAACGGTCACTTCGGGCCTGAGTGTGGCGGATTCGAACTGGCCGCTGCCGTCACGGTTGGTCCGCATCAAGCCCACGGCACGGTCTTCGTACGCCGTTACCACCACGCCGTGCTTCACCGCCACGTGCAGGAACGAGAGCATGTGGCACTGGGACAGGGCGGTCAACAGCAGCTGTTCGGGGTTGTACCGCGTCTTGTCCCCGTGGAAGGTGGCGTCGGCTGACCCCTTGAGGACGGGAAGCCCGGGGATTTCGATGTCGTGGTCGCGGGAATACCCCCGGTACGTCGACGTTCCGTCTCCGCGGTTCCCGGTCCATCGCACAGTCACGGCGTAGCGGTGCTCATCAAGCGTCATGCCGCAATTCTAGTAACGCAGCACCTCTAATAAGGCCGAACGCCGGAACCCCGGGGCAGCGGCACGGCAGCTCCGGGGTTCCGGTTCGTGGGGACAGATGCCGGTGGCTATCCGACGTCGGCCTCGCGGGCCCGCAGCGCCCGCGCCACGCCGTCGCGGTTTTCCAGCATCATGCGCCGCAGGGCGGTGCCCTCCTCCGGCAGCGCGGCCAGGAACTCGTCCGTCCGGTCCACAGTTGCCTGGGTGGTCTGCTGGGCCGGGTAAAGTCCGACGACGATCTGCTGGGCGAGCGCGTGGGTGCGGTTGGCAACGATGCCGGGAACGGCGTCGAAATACTTCTCCGTGTACGGCGCCAGCAGCGCCGGGTCCAGCACCCGGGTGAATCCTGCCACCGCGGAGGCCTGCAGGGCGTTGGACAGCTCGCCCTTCACCACGATGGAATCCCAGGCCGCAGCCTTGGCCTCGGCCGTGGGGATGGCGGCCTTGGCCAACGCTGCCGCGTTCTGGCCGTTCGCGGTGTTGTCCCGCTCGAGTTCAGCGTCAATCCGGTCCTGGCCTGCCCGGCCGCCGGCCACCAGCGAAGCAAGCAGCTCCCACCGCAGATCCTGGTCGACGGTGAGTCCTGCCAGGGAGGCCGAGCCGTCCAGCAGTGCCGCAACGGTATCCAGCTGGCCGTCGCTGCGCGCCAGCAGCGCGAAGGACTTCACGAACTGCAATTGCGCATCCGAGCCCGCCGGCACGGAACCGGCCAGGTCCCAGAGAGTGTCCGCTGCCGCCACGGACGTCTTCTCCCGGTGCTCCTCGGCTACGTAATAACTGAGCGTTGTGGCCAACTGGCGGAGCTGGACCAGGATCACCGAGGAATCGGATTCGGACGCGATGTTGGCGAGGATCAGGTCGACGTAGCCGCGGGCCGGTGTTTCGCCGTCGCGGGCAGCGTCCCAGGCCGAACCCCAGACGAGCGTCCGCGGCAGGCTCTCGCGGAAGTCCTTCAGGTGGGCCGTTGCGGTAGCCAGCGACTTCGGATCGAGCCGGACCTTGGCATAGGCGAGGTCGTCGTCGTTGAGCAGGATCAGGTCCGGCTGCCGCAGGCCGGCCAGGGCGGGCACCTCGGTACGTTCACCGTCAACGTCCAGTTCCTCGCGGTGCACCCGGACAAGCTGCCCGTCGGTGACGTCGTAAAAGCCGACAGCGAGGCGGTGGGGGCGAAGGGTGGGCTGCTCGGCCACCGCGGACTGCACGATGCTGAATGAGGTGATGGCTCCCGAAGAATCCACCGCCACATCAGGAGTCAACGTGTTGACACCGGCGGTTTCAAGCCACAGGCGCCCCCACTCGTCCAGGTCGCGGCCGCTGGCCTTTTCCAGCTCCACCATGAGGTCGCTGAGCTCGGTGTTCTGCCACGCATGCTTGCTGAAGTATTCGCGGACTCCGGACATGAATTGCTCCGGACCCACCCAGGCCACCAGCTGGCGCAGCACCGAGGCGCCCTTGGCGTACGTGATGCCGTCGAAGTTCACTTCAACGTCCTGCAGGTCGTTGATCTCGGCGAATATGGGGTGCGTGGTGGGCAGCTGGTCCTGGCGGTAGGCCCACGACTTCTCCACCGAGGCAAACGTGGTCCAGGCATGGTCAAACTCGGTGTTCTCCACCGCAGCCAGGTGCGACATGTACTCGGCGAACGATTCGTTGAGCCACAGGTCGTTCCACCAGCGCATGGTGACCAGGTCGCCGAACCACATGTGCGCGAGCTCGTGCAGCACAGTGATGGCGCGGCGTTCCACCTGCGCGCCCGTGACCTTCCCGCGGAACACATAGCCCTCCAGGATGGTCACGGCGCCTGCGTTTTCCATCGCGCCGGCATTGAACTCGGGCACGAAGAGCTGGTCGTACTTCGCGAACGGATAAGGGCAGCCGAACTGCGCCTCGAAGAACTCGAATCCCTGGCGGGTGAGTTCGAATATGTTGTCGGCGTCGAGGTATTGCATGAGCGATTTGCGCGCAAACACGCCCAGGGGAACGACGCGCCCGTCGGCGCACTTCACCTCGCTGCGCACCGATTGGTACGGACCGGCGATCAGTGCCGTGACGTAGGAGGACAGCCGGGGCGTGGCAGCGAACTCCCAGACCGAGCGGGCGCCGCCGTCTTCACCGGGAATGGTTTCGATGGGGACAGGCGTGGGGGAGTTGGACACCAGGTTCCAGTGCGACGGCGCGGTGACGGTGAACGTAAAGCTCGCCTTGAGGTCGGGCTGCTCGAACACCGCGAACATCCGGCGCGAATCCGGAACCTCGAACTGCGTATACAGGTAGACCTCGTTGTCGACCGGGTCCACGAAGCGGTGGAGCCCTTCGCCGGTGTTCATGTAGGGCGCCTCGGCAACCACCAGCAGATCGTTCTCCGCGGCGAGGTACGGCAGCTGGATGCGGACACCGTCGGACACCTCCGCCGGGTCGAGTTCAAGGCCGTTCAGCATGACGCTGTGGACCTTGTGGGTTATCGCGTCGATGAAGGTGGAGGATCCGGGCCGGGCGCTGAACTTTACGGCAGTAGTGGATCCGAAGACTTTGTCACCCTGGGTCAGGTCCAGGCTGACGTCGTAGGACTCAACGGAGATGAGTTTGGCGCGCTCACGGGCTTCGGCGCGCGTCAGGTTCATGCCTGGCAAGGTGGGGCCTCCAGAAAGGGTTGCGGTTGCCGGCCGGCAACGGTCATTGCCGGCACTGTGAAGTTATTCTTTCACTTCACCCGGCGATGGCAAGTTAGGTGGATCACGCGGCATCCGCACGGAGTAGCGTTGGGGTATGGGAAAGTTCAGGGACTCGGTGGACGTCAGGGCACTGCGGTTCGCGGTGGGTTTCCCTGCATTGCTGGCTGTCGCATTCGTCGTCTGTGCCTTCCTGCTCCGGACGGATGTGCCGGACCCCATGGCGGTGCTGTGGTCCGAGGCCGGACCGACCGGTTTTGCGCCGTTCTCCGCCTTTGTGGCCTGGGGCGGCCTGATGATCGCGGTGGTGGGCTGGCTCGTCCTGGGGCAGGCTGTGCCGTTGAGCCGGCCCGCCGTCATGCGGCGTTTGATGATGGGCGCCGGGCTCAGCCTCAGTCTCTTTGTCACCACGGTGCTGGCGGCAGTGCTCGTGGGTCAGGCGGGAATCGCCGATGTCCGCGAAGCACGTGTGGATATGTCCGTCCTGGCACTCGGGAGCGGGGCGGCACTGCCCCTGGGCGTCATCATGGGCTTCGTTTTCAAGGCCGACGAGCGGTGGTCAGTGGACGATGAGCGCGCCTTGCGGGAGGCGCTGGAGCGCGAATCGGACCCCGAGCTGGCGGCGGATTCAGTGCGGCTGTGGGTCCATGCGCGCAGCTCCGTGTTTGTGATGCTGGGCGTCGCCTCGCTGTTCCCGGCCGCCCTTGTCTCCATCGCCGTCCCGTGGCTGGGCCTCCTCCTGGTGGTCTTGGCGGTGCTGGCCGCCGCCTTCCTCTTCGCCCGGGTCATCGTTGACCGGAACGGGTTGCGGGTTTTCGCTGCCGGATTCGTGCGCGTGATGGAAATTCCGGCGTCGGCGATTTCCTCGGCAACGCCGGCCGATGTCCGCGCCGCAGACTACGGCGGCTGGGGCTACCGCCACCACGGCGGGACCACCGCCATGCTAGTCAGCAGCGGCCCCGCCGTCGTCGTCAACCGCGCGGACGGAAGGAAAGCGGCCGTCAGTGGCGGGAGCCCCGACTCCGCCGAAAGAGTGGCCGCCGTCCTGTCCCGCGTCGCCGCCCGGGCCCGCGGCGAGAAGCGCCCGCCCCAGCCCTGAGTTCGCTGGCCGGGTTTCGCCGCAGGCGTCCACAGAGTGTTCATGGCAGGCAGCCGGCGCCCGCACCCTAGTACGCTTGGATGCGACCCCCGAAGCAGCCCGGAAGCCTACCGGTGCTTATGACTGAACGGACCTTGCCGTGACCACATCTTCCGATTTTCCGCGCGTCCACATCGCCACCGACCACGCCGGCATGGAACTCAGCGCCCACCTCGTATCCCACCTCACGGCCAAGGGCTACGACGTGGTGGACCACGGGCCCAAGGTCTACGACGCCCTGGATGACTACCCGTCCTTCTGCATCAACGCTGCGCTCGCCGTCGTTGCGGACCAGGCTGCCGGAGTGAACGCCCTGGGCATCGTGCTCGGCGGCTCCGGAAACGGCGAGCAGATCGCCGCCAACAAGGTCAAGGGCGTGCGGGCCGCGCTGGCCTGGAACCTTTCCACCGCTACGCTGGCCCGCGAGCACAACGACGCCAACGTCGTCGCAGTCGGCGGCCGCCAGCACAGCGTGGACGAAGCAACGGAAATCATCGAGGCCTTCCTGCAGGAACCGTTCAGCAACGATGAACGCCACGTCCGCCGCATCGGCAAGATCGCGGCCTACGAGAACACCGGCGAGGTTATCGCCTAGTGCCGGAGGGGCATTCGGTCCACCGGCTGGCACGCCAGTTTGCGGACGTGTTCTCCGGGCAGCGACTCGCTGTATCCAGTCCCCAGGGGCGGTTCGCCGACGGCGCGGCGCTGCTGGACGCCAGCACGCTCGTGGACGCGGCGGCCCACGGAAAGCATTTGTTCCTGCACTTCGACCGCGGGCTCGTCCTCCACGTGCACCTTGGCCTGTACGGTGCGTGGGACTTCGGCGGTGATGCCTCGTTCCGTGGTGCGTCCAGCATTGGCGCACCCAGGAAGGTGGGGGAGCGGGAGGTCTTCGACGACGACGCCGCCGGTTCGGTGGAAAACGGTTCGGAATACGCCGGCCCGCCGGCGCCTGTCGGCGCGGTCCGGGTCAGGCTGGCCGGCGCCCACGGCTGGGCTGACCTCAGGGGCGCCACCACATGCCACGCCATCACTGAGGCCGAAGCCGACGCCGTCCTGGCGCGGCTTGGGCCAGACCCGCTCCGCAATCTTCCCGGGGACCGGGAAGCCTTCGTCGCCGGAGTGACGGCACGGAAGACGCCCCTGGCGGCGCTGTTGATGGACCAGAAGGTGATTGCCGGCGTCGGGAACGTCTACCGCGCAGAACTGCTCTTCCGCCAGGGACTGGATCCCTGGCTTCCGGGCCGTTCACTGGACGCCAAAGCGGCCGGCGCGCTGTGGGAGGACACTGTTGCCGTTATGTCCGACGGCGTCCGCGACGGCAGGATCATCACCACCCCTCCCAGCTACTGGACAGAGCCGGCCGCCGGACTGCCGGCGCCGGAGGACTCGCACTTCGTCTACCGGCGGCAGGGCCTCGACTGCCGCAACTGCCGGACCCCGGTGGCACTGACGGATCTGGCTGCCCGCAAACTCTATTGGTGCCCCGTGTGCCAGCAGGGGTCCTGAGGGTACAAAAAAGCCCCTCCGGAGAGGGGCTGTTTGTTGTCTTGGAGAAGACTTGTTGTCCTGGAGGGGACGACGGGAATCGAACCCGCGTAATCAGTTTGGAAGACTGAGGCTTTACCATTAAGCTACGTCCCCGGGAATGCACTGTTGTTGTCCTGCAACTACAGTACTGCCACTACTGTACTGCTGCTTACTGCGCCGCGGCGCTGCACTTCCGGTCGGCTGCTCGAGCCGGATATAACTAAACCTAATTCAGGGCCCCGGTGTCAAATGTGCATATCCGGCCGATATGACCGTAGACTGTTCTGTGCACTTACGGGGTGTAGCTCAGCTTGGCTAGAGCGCCTGCTTTGGGAGCAGGAAGTCGCAGGTTCAAATCCTGTCACCCCGACTCTGCAGCTTGTCAGATCATTGCGTTTGCAGA
Source organism: Arthrobacter sp. Leaf337 (assembly GCF_001423745.1). Classification (GTDB taxonomy): domain Bacteria; phylum Actinomycetota; class Actinomycetes; order Actinomycetales; family Micrococcaceae; genus Arthrobacter. The sequence continues at coordinate 235,820 of NZ_LMPC01000023.1, read as the reverse complement.
ACCCCATCCCACAAAACCAGGAGTACTTAGACTGTGAAGAGCGCTGTCGAGAACCTCACCCCCACGCGGGTCAAGCTCAATGTTGAGGTCCCTTTTGAGGAATTGAAGCCCAGCATCGAAGAGGCATACAAGACTGTTGCTTCGCAGATCCAGGTCCCTGGGTTCCGCAAGGGCAAGGTCCCCGCGAAGCTGATCGATCAGCGCGTTGGCCGCGGCTACGTGCTGGAAACGGCCATCAACGAAGGCCTCAACGGCTGGTACCAGGACGCAGTCCAGGAAACCGGCATCCGTCCGCTGAGCCGTCCCGAGGTTGAAATCACCGAGGTTCCGGACCCCACCGCGACCGACGGCGAACTCAAGTTCCACGCCGAGGTTGACATCCGTCCCGAGATCGAGCTGCCGGACTACTCCGGCATCAAGGTTGAGGTAGCTGCCGCCGAGTCCACCGAAGCAGACGTTGACAAGGCGCTTGACGAACTCCGCGGCCGCTTCGGCACGCTGAAGTCCGTTGACCGCCCGGCCGCCGACGGCGACTTCCTGACGATCGACATCACCGCCTCGATCGACGGAGCCGAAGTTGACTCCGCCTCAGGCCTGTCCTACCAGGTTGGCGCCGGCACCATGCTCGAAGGCCTGGACGAGGCCGTCACCGGCCTCAGCGCCGACGAGGACGCCATCTTCGAAACCACCCTCGTAGGCGGCGACCACGCCGGCGAAGCCGCCCAGGTCAAGGTAGTGGTCAAGTCCGTCAAGGAGCGCGAGCTTCCCGAGGCTGACGACGACTTCGCCCAGCTGGCCTCCGAGTTCGACACGCTTGCAGAACTGCGTGCGGATCTCGGCAAGCAGGCTGCTGAATCCAAGGTTGTTGAGCAGGGTGTCGAGGCACGCGACAAGGTCCTGGACAAGCTCGTTGAGCTCGTTGAGGTCCCCGTTCCCGCCTCGGTGGTTGAAGAGCAGCTGGAGCAGCACTTCAAGGCCGAGAACTCCCACGGCGAAGGTGACCACGACACCGAGGAACACCGCGCCGAGGTCAAGGCCAACACCGAGCGTGCCTTCCAAAACGAGATCATCCTGGACGCCATTGCTGACAAGGAAGAGGTCGGAGTCAGCCAGAACGAGCTGATCGACTACATCGTGACCACCGCCAGCCAGTACGGCATGGACCCGAACCAGTTCGCCCAGATCATCGATCAGTCCGGCCAGGTTCCCATGATGGTTTCCGAGGTCCGCCGCCGCAAGGCCCTGGCAGTCGTGCTGGGCCAGGCCGAGGTCACCGACTCCGAAGGCAACAAGGTTGACCTGAGCGACTTCGTCCGCCCCGGTGGCGAAGAAGCTCCTGCCGCCGAAGCTGAAGAAGCTCCCGCCGTCGACAGCGAAGCTGCTGAAGGCGAAGCTGCCGCCAAGGAAGAAGCGTCAATCGACGATCCGGCAGCAGTGAAGTTCTAACATCACGTTGCACGGAAGCCCCCGGATCCCTGATCCGGGGGCTTCCTGTTTAACCCGGAGCGGACCCCCGAACAGCGGCGGTGTCGTGCTGTGCGATGGGCCGTTGCGGCAATCGTGCGCCGTCAGCGAACAGCGCGATCCGCGTGAACAAAACGGCCGCGAAACCGGTTAGTGTCCAAGTAGTGATTTTCAGTGGCGTCGTCCCGTGACGTCACCGTCGCCAGCGAGAGGTAAGTACATATGTCACAGCAAGCAGGGGCACCCCGGATGGCTACTGTCGATCCGGCAGCCCAGGACAACTACATTTACAACCGCCTGCTGAAAGAGCGAATCATCTGGCTCGGCTCCGAGGTCCGCGATGAGAACGCCAACGCGATCTGCTCGCAGTTGCTGCTGCTGTCCGCGGAAAACCCGGATAAGGACATCTACCTTTACATCAACTCGCCGGGCGGCTCCGTGACGGCCGGCATGGCCATCTACGACACCATGCAGTTCATCCCGAACGACGTCGTAACCGTCGCCACCGGCCTGGCCGCGTCGATGGGCCAGTTCCTGCTCTCTTCGGGCACCAAGGGCAAGCGCTACGCCACCCCGAATGCGCGCATCCTGATGCACCAGCCCTCCGGCGGCATCGGCGGCACGGCCTCGGACATCAAGATCCAGGCTGAGCTCATCCTCCACATGAAGAAGGTCATGGCGGAACTCACCGCAGACCAGACGGGCCAGACCGTGGAGACCATCCTGAAGGACAATGACCGCGACAAGTGGTTTACGGCTTCCGAAGCCCTCGAGTACGGCTTCTTCGACAAGATTGCCGCGCACGCGGGATCTGTGGCCGGCGGCGGCGGAACGCAAAACGCCAGCGGCTCGGAAAAGTAACCGGCGAAGACAGAAATGATTCCAGGAGAAATGAACATGAACTACAATTTCGGATCGTCTGCCGGGAACCTGCCCACCAGCCGCTATGTGCTGCCGCAGTTCGAGGAACGCACGCCCTACGGCTTCAAGCGCCAGGACCCGTACACCAAGCTCTTCGAGGACCGGATCATCTTCCTCGGCGTCCAGGTGGACGATGCTTCCGCGGACGACGTGATGGCGCAGCTGCTGGTGCTCGAGTCCACCGACCCGGACCGCGACATCACGCTGTACATCAACTCCCCGGGCGGTTCCTTCACCGCCATGACGGCCATCTACGACACGATGCAGTACATCCGTCCCGAGATCCAGACCGTGTGCCTGGGCCAGGCGGCAAGTGCGGCAGCTGTCCTGCTCGCAGCCGGCACGCCCGGCAAGCGCCTGGCACTGCCCAACGCACGCGTACTCATCCACCAGCCGGCACTGTCCGGCGGCCAGGGCGGACAGGCCTCCGACCTCGAGATCCAGGCAGCCGAAGTCATGCGCATGCGGTCCTGGCTCGAAGACACCCTGGCCAAGCACTCGGGCCGGACGTCCGAGCAGGTCAACAACGACATCGAGCGTGACAAGATCCTCACCGCCGCCGAGGCACAGTCCTACGGCCTGATCGACCAGGTCCTTGATTCCCGCAAGATCAAGCCGCAGGCGATCAGCAGGTAATTAAGCACGACACGCGGAGCCGGTGCGGTTCATGGAAAATGGACCGCACCGGCTTTCGTTTTCAATACGTAAGGTTCCACCCCTCAGGCCGAATGTGACTTAGAGTGGAACATGTCACGGCCGGACCTTCCGGACCCACCGTGATTCCAGCAACCGGTGCAGTGCTGCGGTAGCAGCAGGATACTAAGGGGTTCACATATGGCTCGGATTGGCGAGAGCACGGATCTGCTGAAGTGCTCTTTCTGCGGAAAGAGCCAAAAGCAGGTGCGCAAGCTCATTGCCGGGCCCGGCGTCTACATCTGCGACGAGTGCATTGAACTCTGCAACGAGATCATTGAAGAGGAACTCGCCGAAGTAGCGGACCTCGGCAGCTTCGAACTGCCCAAGCCCCGAGAGATCTTTGACTTCCTCCAGGAATACGTGATCGGCCAGGAGCCTGCCAAGCGCTCGCTCGCCGTCGCGGTCTACAACCACTACAAGCGGATCCAGGCCGGCCACGCCCCCAAGAGCGGCAGCCTCGCCGAAGGCGTCCATCACGACGACGTCGAGATCGCCAAGTCGAATATCCTCCTGATCGGCCCCACCGGTTGCGGCAAGACCTATCTGGCCCAGACCCTGGCCCGACGCCTCAACGTCCCTTTCGCCGTCGCCGATGCCACGGCACTGACCGAGGCCGGGTACGTGGGTGAGGACGTCGAGAACATCCTCCTGAAACTCATCCAGGCCGCTGACTATGACGTCAAGAAGGCCGAACAGGGCATCATCTACATCGACGAGATCGACAAGATCTCCCGGAAAAGCGAAAACCCTTCCATTACCCGGGATGTCTCCGGCGAAGGCGTGCAGCAGGCCCTTCTGAAGATCCTGGAAGGCACAGTGGCGTCCGTTCCCCCGCAGGGCGGCCGTAAGCACCCGCACCAGGAGTTCATCCAGATCGACACCACCAACGTGCTGTTCATCGTTGCGGGAGCCTTCGCAGGGCTCGAGGACATCATCGGCTCCCGTTCGGGACGCAAGGGCATCGGGTTCGGTGCTCCGCTGAATGAAGTCAAAAACAATTCCGACTCCTACGGCGAGGTCATGCCGGAAGACCTCCTGAAATTCGGGCTGATCCCGGAATTCATCGGCCGGCTTCCCGTCATCACCACCGTTTCCAACCTGGACCGTCCGGCCCTGATCCAGATTCTGTCCACACCGAAGAACGCCCTGGTGAAGCAGTACCAGAAAATGTTCCAGCTGGACGGCGTGGAACTGCTGTTCGACGACGAAGCCCTGGACATGATCGCCGACCAGGCGCTGGAACGCGGCACCGGTGCCCGCGGGCTCCGCGCCATCATGGAAGAAGTGCTCCTCCCCGTGATGTTCGACCTCCCCAGCCGGGACGACATCGCCAGCGTCGTTATCACTGCCGACGTCGTAGCGAAAAAAGCGCAGCCCACCATGATCGCGCACGACGTTGTGGCTAAGCGCCGGAATAAATCCGCCTAGTTCTTCGCTCTTGCTAGATGTGCGCCTGAGGTGCGCCACGCCCCGATGACTTTACGAGGAGATCTCCGTGCCTGAAACCACCGTGAGCAAAGCCGACTTCTGGTTCGACCCCCTGTGCCCCTTCGCCTGGATCACGTCCCGCTGGGTGGGCGAAGTGGAGGAAGTCCGGGACATTGAAACCGAATGGCATGTGATGAGCCTTGCCGTCCTGAACGAGGGCCGCGAACTGGATCCCGGCTACCGCGAGGCGATGGACAAGGCATGGGGCCCTGTCCGCGTCATCATCGCCGCCCGCGAGCAGCACGGCGACCAGGTCATCAAGCCGCTCTATGACGCCATGGGCAGCCTGATCCACGACGGCGGCGAGAAGGACTTTTCCGTCGTGATCAGCAAGGCATTGGCTGAGTGCGGGCTCCCTGCCGAGCTCGCGGCCGAAGCAACCTCGGACACCTTCGACCAGCAGCTACGCGCCAGCCACGAAGAGGGTATCTCCCTTGTAGGCCAGGACGTGGGAACGCCCGTAGTCGCCTTCAACGGCACGGCATTCTTCGGCCCGGTCCTGACCCGCATTCCCCGGGGCGAGGAAGCCGGCCGCCTGTGGGACGCCGCGGTGACCCTGGCTGCGTACCCGCACTTCTTCGAGATCAAGCGCAGCCGCACGGAGCGGCCCGAATTCAACTGACGGGCCCCGCCGGACGCCCGTGCGCGGGAACCGGAATTACTAGCGTGTAGTTCTTTCGGGACCCTTGCGGATCGGCCCTGGTGGGACAACAATAGTTCTTACCCACTTCGAAAGAAGAGGGACACGGAAACCAAAGATTCAGTGACACGCATCTGACGCAGCCTTCGGCAAAGTCAGAAGCTGGCTACCAGTGACGAGGTAGGAAGACCTGAACTTCCGAGGATTCCGCCAGATTGTCACAGACGTCACGAGACAATCGAAAAAGTCGAAGCCCCACCAACGGCAAAACGCTGATGGGGCTTCCCCTTTGCCCAAAAACAACGGACCCCGCCAAAGACAGAAGCCCCACCAGCGTTGAACGCTGATGGGGCTTCCGCATGTTTCCGGTGGCCGGTGAACGGGCTAGGCGCCCGGCGCTTCTTCCGGCTGGGCCAGCACAACATCGCTGACCGTCAGTTCGCCGTCGCCTGCCACGAGGGTGAGTTCGCGGGCATTCGAGGCAGCCTTCAGGTCGGCCAGGCCGGCCTTCAGCTGCGTGGTGATCGACTCCGTGGCAGTGATCGTGGCGGACAGCACCTCAGTGCGCTGCTTGACCTTGGCCTCGGACTTGGCCTTGCGGATACCGCTCAGTGCAACCCCGACAGTCGCGAGCATGGTGGTGTCGCCGTCGGCGACCTCTGAAGCGGCGGGCCACTCTGCACGGTGCACCGATCCGGTGCGCCACCAGCCCCAGACCTCCTCGGTGGCAAAGGGCAGGAACGGCGCGAACAGCCTCAGCAAAGTATCCAGGGTGGTGGCCAGGGCCGCCAGCACCGACGCCTGCTCTGCTTCCCCGGTTGCCCCGTAGGCGCGGTCCTTGATGAGTTCCACGTAGTCGTCCGTGAACTGCCAGAAGAAGCTCTCGCTGATCTGCAGCGCCCGGGCATAGTCATAGTTCTCGAACGCCTTGGTGGCCTGTGCCACGACGTCGGACAGCTGTGCCAGGACGGCGCGGTCCAGCGGGTTGGTCAGTACGGACAGGTCCGTGGACACCACCGAGTTTTCCGTGGCGCCCAGGTTCAGGACGAACTTCGAGGCGTTGAGGAGCTTGATGGCCAGGCGGCGGCCGATCTTCATCTGTGCGATCTCGTAGGCCGTGTCCGCACCCAGCTTGGCCGAGGCCGCCCAGTAGCGGACCGCGTCCGAACCGTACTCCTCGAGGACATCGGTGGGCACGATCACGTTGCCCTTGGACTTGGACATCTTCTTGCGGTCCGGGTCGAGGATCCAGCCCGAAATGGCGGCGTGCTTCCACGGCGCGGTGTCCTGCAGCGCGTCGGCACGCACGGCGGTGGAGAACAGCCAGGTCCGGATGATGTCGTGGGCCTGCGGGCGCACGTCGAACGGGTACACCTTGGCAAAGAGCGCCTCGTCGGTGCTCCAGCCGCCCACGATCTGCGGCGTCAGCGAGGACGTGGCCCAGGTGTCGAGGACGTCGGCGTCACCGGTAAAGCCGCCCGGCTGGTCGCGCTGGGCTTCCTCATAGCCGGGTGCGGCATCGGCAGCCGGATCGACGGGGAGCTGCTCGTCTGTCGGGACGATCGGTGCGTCGTATTCAGGATTGCCGTCGGTATCCAGCGGGTACCAGACCGGCACCGGCACGCCGAAGAAGCGCTGACGTGATACCAGCCAGTCGCCGTTCAGTCCTGAGATCCAGTTCTCGTAGCGGGAGCGCATGAATGCCGGATGGAACTCGATCTCGTTGCCGCGTCCGATCAGCCGTTCGCGGCGGTCCTCGTCGCGTCCGCCGTTGCGGATGTACCACTGGCGCGAGGTCACCACTTCGAGGGGCTTGTCGCCCTTCTCGAAGAAGTTGACCGGGTGCATGATCTTCTTGGGCTCGCCGTCGAGGAGTTCGGCACTGGCGAGCTGCTCGACCACTGCTTCCTTGGCGCTGAAGACCGTCTTGCCGGCGATCGACTCGAAAGCCGTGCGGCCCTGCTCGGTGGTGATCCAGTCCGGAGTGTCACCGATGATGCGGCCGTCACGGCCCACGATGGCGCGGGTGGGCAGCTGGAGCTCACGCCACCAGGTCACGTCGGTGAGGTCGCCGAAGGTGCAGACCATGGCGATGCCGGAGCCCTTGTCCGCCTTGGCGAGGTGGTGGGCCTTCACCTCCACCTCGACGTCGAACAGGGGAGAGGTGACTTTCTTGCCGAACAGCGGCTGGTACCGCTCGTCGTCGGGGTTTGCCACGAGGGCGGCGCAGGCGGCCAGCAGTTCCGGGCGGGTGGTCTCGATGTAGAGCTTCTCGCCGTCCTCGGTGAAGAACGGGTAGCGGTAATAGGCGCCTGCCACCTCGCGGTCCTCGAGTTCAGCCTGGGCCACCGCGGTGCGGAAGGTGACGTCCCACAGGGTGGGGGCCTCGGCCATGTAGGCGTCGCCGGCGGCGAGGTTCGCCAGGAAGGCGCGCTGGGAGATGGCCCGGGACTTGTCATCGATGGTCCGGTAGGTCAGGTCCCAGTCGACGGAGAGGCCAAGGGTCTGGAAGAGGTTCTCGAAGACCTTCTCATCCTCGACGGCGAGTTCCTCGCAGAGTTCGATGAAGTTGCGCCGCGAGATGACGTCAAAATCGCGCTGGTTCTTGGCCGGTTCAGCCGGCGGGCGGTAGGCGGCGTCGTAATGGATGGCCGGATCGCAGCGCACACCGTAGTAGTTCTGGACACGGCGCTCGGTGGGCAGGCCGTTGTCGTCCCAGCCCATCGGGTAGAAAACGTTCTTTCCGGTCATGCGCTGGTAGCGCGCCAGGACGTCGGTCTGGGTGTAGGAGAACATGTGCCCCACGTGCAGGGATCCCGACGCCGTGGGCGGGGGCGTGTCGATCGAGTAGACCTGCTCCCTGGTGGTCTCCCGATTAAACTTGTAGGTTCCTTCGTCAAGCCAGCGCTGCGTCAGGGCAGCTTCCAGCCCCTCGAGGGCGGGCTTGTCCGGAACGTTGATAGGGGCGGTAGTGGGCGTGTCTGTACCCTGAGTGTCTTCAGCCATGGAGCAATTGTTTCATGTTCTCTTCCTTCGCTTGCGCGGGCCCCTGCATTAGCATCCCGGTATGGACAGTGAAGACCGCAAACTGGTGACCAAACGCATCTATGATGCCCCGTCCGACGACGATGGTTTCCGCGTCCTGGTGGACCGTCTCTGGCCGCGCGGCATCAGCAAGGAACGGGCCATGCTGGACCTCTGGCTGAAGGAGGTCGCGCCGTCGACTGCGCTGCGGACCGAATTCGGCCACATGAAGGAACGTTTCGCGGACTTCCGCGAACAGTACGAGGCGGAACTCGAAAGCAACCCGGCAGTGGCCACCCTGCAGGAGTTGGCTGTGAAGCACCGGCGCGTCACCCTGCTCTACGGTGCCAGGGATCCTGAGACCAACCATGCCCGTGTGCTTCTGGACTTCCTCCAACGTTAGGGTGGTGCCATGACTGAGGAAAAGCGCACAAAGGCAGCAGTAGTTACGGGAGCAAGCACGGGAATCGGCGAGGCGACGGTCCGCGCGTTGCGGGCCGAGGGCTGGACGGTCTTCGCCGTTGCCCGCCGGGCGGACCGGCTTGCGGCGCTCGCCGAGGCCACCGGAGCTACGGCCGTGCCGGCAGACATCGCCGACGACGATGACGTGGACAGGCTCCTGGCCGAGGTGACGAAGGCCGGCGGCATTGACACCCTGATCAACATTGCCGGGGGTGCACGGGGCGCGGACCGGATTGCCGAAGCCAAGACCGAGGACTGGGAATGGATGTTCGACGTGAACGTCCTGGGCACCATGAAACTGACCCGCGCCTTCCTTCCCATGCTGCGGGCGAACGGTGAGGGCACAGTCCTCAACCTGACCTCGACGGCGGGACTCGCCGCCTATGAGGGCGGTGCCGGCTACAACGCCGCCAAGTTTGCCCAGCACGCCATGACCGGCGCTCTCCGGCTGGAAGAGGTGGAAAACAACGTCCGGGTCATCGAAGTTGCCCCGGGCTTGGTGCACACCGAGGAGTTCGCCCTCAACAGGCTGGGCGACCAGGAAGCCGCAGGAAAGGTCTACCAGGGCGTGGAGAAGCCGCTCACTGCCGACGATGTAGCCGACGTGGTCCGCTACGCAGTCACTGCGCCGCACCACGTCAACCTGGATCAGATCGTGATCCGGCCGGTGGCGCAGGCGGCCAACTACAAGCTGATCCGCAAGCAGGCCTAATCCGGGGGAGGAGGGCAGGGTAGCCCGGCGTGAGGGGCTTCCCGCCACCGGAGGTTCATCCCGGGTTGGTCTGTGCGTTCCGCACCCGTGACCAGTTGTTGATGCTCGACGGCGACGGTGGCACGTGCACCTGCACACCACCAGAGTGGAGACCACACCATGCAACACCCGAAGACGCTTGGCGCTGCCGTACTCAGCGCAGCCCTGCTCATCGCCCTCCCGTCCCAGGCCATGGCCGCAGACACCAACCCCCAAGGGGGCGACAACCACTTCGACCTCGAGGCCCATCGGGGCGGCATCGGACTCACGGTTGAGTCCACCCTTGCCTCCTTCGCCAAGGGCCTCGAGACAGGCGTTACGACGCTCGAGCTTGACCTGCAGATCACCAAGGACGGCCGCGAAGTCATTACGCACGACCGCAAGATCAGCCCCAACAAATGCCGGGACACGGCTCCCGTCCAGGCAGGGGATCCGCAGTTCCCGTATGTGGGCAAGTACGTCAAGGATCTGACGTTTGCCCAGGTCCGGAGCCTGGACTGCGGCAGCCTCACCCTTTCCCAGTTCCCGGGCCAGGCCGCGTCTCCGGGTGCACAGATGCCGACCCTTTCCGAAGTGTTCGCCTTGGCGGAGTCCTACCGGGCCAGCCAGGTGAAGTTCAACATCGAGACCAAGGTCGAAGCCGGCGCCCCGGAGCAAACGGCGCCGCGGGAGCAGTTCGTGGACGTCGCCCTGCGGGAAATCAAAGCAGCCAACATGCAGCACAGGGTTTCCATCCAGAGCTTCGACTGGGGTTCGCTGCGCCTTGTACAGCAGCGCGATCCGCAGATCCGCACTGTTGCGCTGACGAACAAGGACTTCCTCCAGGCCGGGCAACCGGGCAGCTCACCCTGGCTCGGCGGCATTGATTCGGACGACTTCGGCGGAGACCTCGTCAATGCGGCATCTCATCTAGGCTTCGACGCTATCTCCCCGGTGCACGGCTCCCCGCAGAACGGCTCGGTAACGGATCCCGGCTACGTCGCCTACGTCACGGCCGACATGGTGCAGCGCGCCCATGCTGCAGGCATGCAGGTCATCCCGTGGACCGTGGACGACAAGCCCACCATGCGCTCGCTGATCGCCGCCGGTGTGGACGGCATCATCACCGACTACCCGGACAGGCTCCGTGACGTTATGGCTGAGGCCGGCATGAAGCTGCCGCGGAGCTTCGACCAGCCGAAAACCCTGAACTAACCTGCGGAGGGGACGGCCAACGTGGCCAGGACGGCGGCGTGATCAGTTCCGGATATGCGGTGGACCGCGTATCCGGAACTGGCGATGCCGGGGCTGGTGACGAGGTGGTCGATGGCGATGCCGGGTAGCCGCTGCCCCTCCATCGGCCACGTGGGGACGAGCCGCATTCCGGCGGCCGTCCCCACATCCACCATTTTCCGGCCGTCCGGGCCGCCGTCGAGCAGCGCACGGAACTCCTTGTGGTCATAGGTGGCGTTGAAGTCGCCGATCAGCAGCCGGTTGCCGGGCCGTGCAGCCAGCCGGGCCAGGGCCGCGAGGTCGCTGCGCCACTGGTCCACGCGTACGTCCACCGGCGGAAGCGCGTGGACGTTGGCCACCTCGAGGACGGCCGGCGTTCCCGTTCCTTCCATTGTCAGCCGGACAACCGGCATCTGGAACGGTGTGTCGGGCAGGACGCCAACCGCCTCCAAACGGTGCGCTGAATAGATGGCGCTGCCGCCGGCGTCGTCTGTAGGATCGCTGAGCCGGTTCGGCAACAACTCCGGCAGCCCCGCAGCCGTGAGCCCGTCTTCCAGGGACTGCGTATGTTCCTGGATGGTCAGCAGCCCGACGCCGTTCTCCCGCACCAGGCGGACAATTTCCGCTGCGTCCGCCTGGCCGAATTCCGAATTGATGTTCATCGCCGTCAGTTGGACCGTGGGCGCTGCGGCATCCGTAATGCTCCTGCCGTAATCCAGCGGAAACAGCCACAGGAGTTGTGCCGCCGCCGCGACCGCCGTCAGCCAGACCAGCCACCTGCGCCGGCCCGCAACGGCAAGGAGCAATGCGACGCCGGCAGGAACCAGCAGCCACGGTGTGAAGGACAGCAGCTGGACAACGATGGTGGGCCATTCCGCCGGGATGGCGCGGAGCACCGACAGGGCCGCCACCGGCACTGACGCCAGCACGCAGAGCACCGGCCAGGCGGCGGACCGGCGGCGTCGTGGTCGGCGGCTGGAGCCCGTGGAGGCTGTGGTGCGGATGGTCATGGCTCCGAGTCTATGCAGTCGAACCGTCCGCTTGTGCCCGGGATTACCCTTCCGGCTACCACAACCCAAGGCAACTCTGGGTAGAATCGGGTAACAGCGTTGACCCGGCCATCACCGGTGAGCTTCCGGAAGAACCTTCGGACCCCTGCAGTGCAGGAACCCGGGGCAGTAGAACCGGACGGGTAAGCCCGTCACAGCAGCAATGAGCGGCCGACGCCGGTGCTCTGTCCTTTCGCAGGGGCCCGGCGACGGTAAGTGAGGTGGTACCGCGGTACCGGTGCAGTTGGAAAACAGCGCACGGGCCGTCCTCGCATCCTGAATGATCCACTTGTTCACTAGCTCAACCCAGGATGTCGAGATGACTTATTACCCCAAGGCCTCCGCCGCAGGCGCCGGCTCCACCGACTCTTCTTCCAACACCTCCGGTGTGTCCGCCTCCGTGAAGTTCCCGGAGATCGAAGAACGCATCCTCAAGTACTGGGACCAGGACGGCACCTTCCAGGCGAGCATCGACCAGCGCAGCGCTGACGCCCCCGGCGGGCAGCCCGGCAGCAACGAATTCGTCTTCTATGACGGTCCTCCCTTCGCCAACGGCCTGCCGCACTACGGCCACCTGCTGACCGGCTACGCCAAGGACCTGGTGGGCCGCTACCAGACGCAGCGCGGCCGCCGCGTGGAGCGCCGCTTCGGCTGGGACACCCACGGGCTCCCCGCCGAGCTGGAAGCCATGAAGCAGCTGGGCATGACGGACAAAACCCAGATCGAGGCCATGGGCATCGACAAGTTCAACGACGCCTGCCGCGCCTCCGTCATGAAGTACGCCGACGAGTGGAAGAGCTACGTCACCCGCCAGGCCCGTTGGGTGGACTTCGACAACGACTACAAGACGCTCAACGTCGAATACATGGAGTCGGTGCTGTGGGCTTTCAAGCAGCTGCACGAAAAAGGCCTGACCTACAACGGCTACCGCGTCCTGCCGTACTGCTGGAAGGACGAGACACCGCTGTCCAACCATGAACTGCGCATGGATGACGACGTCTACAAGAACCGCCAGGACCAGACCGTCACGGTCACGTTCCCCATCACCGCGGGGGAGTCCGGACTGTCACAGCAGCTCGCCGGTGTGCAGGCCCTCGCCTGGACCACCACGCCCTGGACGCTGCCCACCAACCTGGCGCTCGCCGTCGGGCCGGCCATCACGTACGCCGTGCTGCCTGCCGGACCCAACGGCATCAAGGCGGCGTCGGCCGAAGCCCCCGTCGAGGGCAGCTTCCTGCTCGCGGCGGACCTGCTGGGCGCTTACGCCAAGGACCTTGGCTACGGCGACGGCACCGCCGGCGTTGAGGCGGCCGAGTCCGCGGTCACGGCCACCTACACAGGCGCCGAGCTGGCCGGCCTGCAGTACCAGCCGCTGTGGAAGGACTTTAGCGACGCCGAAAAGTACTGCACCGCGAACGCCTGGCGCTTCCTGGTGGCCGACTACGTCACCACCACCGACGGCACGGGCATCGTCCACCAGGCGCCCGCCTACGGCGAGGACGACCAGAAGGTCTGTGAAGAGGCCGGCATCCCCGTGGTGCTGTCGGTGGACGAGGGCGCCAAGTTCCTGCCGCTCTTCTCGCACGGCGACCTGCACGACATCGTGGGCCTGCAGGTGTTCGATGCCAACAAGCCCATCACCCAGGTGCTCCGCGCCCAGGGCCGCCTGGTGCGCCAGGCCAGCTACGAGCACAGCTACCCGCACTGCTGGCGCTGCCGCAACCCGCTGATCTACCGCGCGGTGTCCTCCTGGTACGTGGAGGTCACCAAGTTCAAGGACCGCATGTCCGAGCTGAACCAGGACATCAACTGGATCCCTGGGAACGTCAAGGACGGCCAGTTCGGCAAGTGGCTCGCCAACGCCCGCGACTGGTCCATCAGCCGGAACCGCTACTGGGGCAGCCCCATCCCGGTGTGGCAGTCCAGCGACCCTGAGTACCCGCGCACCGACGTCTACGGCTCCCTGGCCGAGATCGAAGCCGACTTCGGCCGGCTTCCGCTGAACAAGGCCGGCCAGGTGGACCTGCACCGGCCGTTCATCGACGAACTGACGCGCCCGAACCCGGACGACCCGCGGACCCCCGAAGAGGGCCAGTCCGTGATGCGCCGCGTCGAGGACGTCCTGGACGTCTGGTTCGACTCCGGCTCCATGCCCTACGGCCAGGTGCACTACCCGTTCCAGAACGAGGAATGGTTCGACACCCACAACCCGGCGGACTTCATCGTCGAGTACATCGGCCAGACCCGCGGCTGGTTCTACATGCTGCATATTCTGTCCACCGCGCTGTTCGACCGGCCGGCCTTCCGCAATGTCATCAGCCACGGCATCGTCCTGGGCTCGGACGGGCAGAAGATGTCCAAGAGCCTGCGCAACTACCCGGACGTCTCCGAGGTCCTGGACCGCGACGGCTCCGACGCCATGCGCTGGTTCCTGATGTCCAGCCCCATCCTGCGCGGCGGCAACCTCGTGGTCACCGAACAGGGAATCCGCGACGGCGTCCGCCAGGTCATCCTGCCGCTGTGGAACGTCTACAGCTTCTTCACGCTGTACACCAACGCCGCCGACGGCGGGCGCGGCTATGACGCGAAGCTGCGCTACGACGGCTACGCGGACACCCTTGACCAGTACCTGATGGCCAACACCGGTGACCTGGTCCGCAATGTGACCGCCCAGCTGGACAGCTATGACATCTCCGGTGCCTGCGACGAACTGCGCAGCTACCTGGACATGCTCACCAACTGGTACGTGCGCCGCAGCCGCCAGCGCTTCTTCGACGAGAGCGTCGATGCCTTCGACGCGCTCTACACTGCGCTGGAAACCGTCTCCCGCGTGGCCGCGTCCCTGCTGCCGCTGGTCTCCGAGGAGATCTGGCGGGGCCTCACCGGCGGACGCTCCGTGCACCTGGCCGACTGGCCGGACGCGGAACTCTTCCCGGCCAACCCGTCGCTGGTGGAAGCAATGGACCGCGTGCAGCAGATCTGTTCCACCGGATCCTCACTGCGCAAGGCCGCGAACCTCCGTGTCCGCCTGCCACTGCAGGAACTCACTGTGGTGGCACCCGGCGCGGACGCGCTGGAAGGCTTCGCCGCCGTCGTCGCGGATGAACTGAACCTGCGTTCCGTCCGCCTGTTGGACGCCGAGAGCGCCTCCCCGGAGGAGTTCGGCATCGAGCAGAAGCTCGTGGTGAACGCCCGGGCCGCGGGCCCCCGCCTGGGGAAGAACGTCCAGCAGGCCATCAAGGGCTCCAAGTCCGGTGACTGGTCCGTTAGCGAAGAAGGCGTGGTCACCGCCGGTGGACTGGCCCTCGAGCCGCAGGAATACACCCTGGAAACCGTCGTTGCGGAAGCCGCGGAAGGCGAAGGATCGCGGGCTGCCGCCGTCCTGCCCGGCGGCGGGTTCGTGGTGCTCAACACCGAGGTCACGCCGGAACTGGAAGCCGAAGGTGCCGCCCGTGACATGGTCCGCGCCATCCAGCAGGCCCGCAAGGACGCCGGACTCAACGTCAGCGACCGGATCCACACCACCGTCACCGCGAAGCAGGACGTCGTTGATGCCCTGCTGGCAAACGCTGAGCTCGTCAAGACCGAGACGCTGACAGTCCGGCTGGACACCGTCGCGGCCGACGTCAACGAACCGCAGGTCACCGTTGCCAAGACCGCGGCAGAAAAAGTAGAGGCCTAAACAATGACCGATGAATTTTCCGTGGAAAGCGTCTACGCCGAGCTGCTGGGCCGGGCGCCGGAAAACAAAATGGAGCCGCGCCTCGCGCCGCTGTTCCGGGCCATGGATGTGCTGGGGGAGCCCAACAAGGCGTTCCCGATCATCCATGTCACCGGCACCAACGGCAAGACGTCCACGGCCCGGATGATCGAAGCCGGGCTGCGGGCCCACGGGCTGAGCACCGGGCGCTACACCAGCCCGCACCTGTCCAAGGTCACCGAGCGGATCAGCGTCGACGGCGCACCTGTGTCGGATGAGACCTTCGTCCGGATCTGGGACGAGATCAGGCCCTACCTGCAGATCGTGGACGGCGAACTCGAGGCCGAGGGCCAGCCCCGGCTGACGTACTTCGAGTGCCTCACCATCCTGGCCTTCGCCGTTTTTGCCGACCAGCCGGTCAACGTGGCCGTCATGGAGGTTGGCCTCGGCGGCATCACGGACGCCACCAATGTCGGCGACGGCCAGGTGGCGGTGGTGACTCCCATTTCGTTGGACCACACCGAACTCCTCGGCGAGACCACTGAAGAGATTGCCTACGAAAAGGCGGGCATCATCAAGCCGGGAGGCTTCCTGGTCAGCGCCGCGCAGCCTGTCGGTGCCGCGCAGGTGCTGCTTGAGAAGGCCCGGGAAGCGGGGGCCCCGTACCGCTTCGAAGGGGTGGAGTTCGGCGTCGAGTCCCGGACCGTCGCCGTCGGCGGCCAGATGGTGACCATCCAGGGCCTGGCCGGACGGTATGAGGAACTGCTGGTGCCGCTGCACGGAGCGCACCAGGCGGAGAATGCCGCCGTCGCCATTGCCACGCTAGAGGCCTTCTTCGGCGGGGAAAAGGCGCTCGACGCCGAAATCCTCCAGGAAGCGTTTGCTTCGGTTACCTCCCCGGGCCGCCTGGAGGTGCTTCGGACTGCCCCGACCATCATCGTCGACGCCGCCCACAACCCCGAGGGCATCCGCGTTTCGGCCGAGGCGATCCACGAGGCCTTCAGCTTCACCAAGCTCGTAGTTGTGGTGGGCGTCCTGAAGGAGAAGGACGCCGAGGAAATCCTCCGCCAGCTCAAGGAGTCCCTGGGCGACCTCGCGGCCGAATACTGCTTCACGCAGTCCAACTCGCCCCGCGCCGTACCGGCCGAGGACCTCGGAGAAATCGCCCTGGACCTGGGCTTCGGCGAGGACAACATCCACGTTGCCGAGAAGCTCGACGACGCCCTGGAATGGGCCGTTGAGCACGCTGAAGCCAATGAGGACCTGGCCGGCGGCGTCCTGGTGACCGGCTCCATCACGCTCGTGGCCGAAGCCCGGATCTTGCTCGGAAAGGCGGATGCCTGACCATGGCCCGACTTACAAAAGCGCAGCGGGAGTGGCGTCCGGGGATGCCCAAAAAGCGGCGCTCCACCAAGGTCATGTTCGCCTCCACGGTCCTGGTTCTCGAAGGGTTCGTTGCGTTCTTCGCCACGCTGGCGGTCTTCGGCCTCCGCCGCGACGAGTTCCCGCCGGCTGTAATCCTCTCCGTGGGGATCGGCCTGAGCCTGGTGCTGGTGTTCACCTGCGCCGTGCTGTCCAAACCGTGGGGTGTTGCCCTCGGCTGGATCCTCCAGCTTGTCCTGATTTCCACCGGATTCATCGAACCCATGATGTTCGTGGTGGGGATCCTGTTCGCCATAGCGTGGTGGTACGGGATCAGGACCGGCATCCGGATCGACCGCGAGGCCGCCCAGCGCGAACGTGAACAGGCCGAATGGGAAGCCGCCCACCCTGACGGCGAAACCAACTAAACTAATCTCGAACCCCCACCCAACCACATTGGAGCAGTTGTGAGCATTGAGCGCACCCTCGTCCTGATCAAGCCCGACGGCGTGACCCGCAACCTGACCGGCGCCATCCTTGGCCGGATTGAAGCCAAGGGCTACACCCTGACCGAGCTCAAGAAGGTCGACGCCAACCGCGAACTGCTGGAGCAGCACTACGAGGAGCACGTGGGCAAGCCGTTCTACGAGCCACTCGTTGAGTTCATGCTCAGCGGGCCAGTTGTCGCCGCCATCTTCGAAGGCCACCGAGTGATCGAGGGCTTCCGTTCCCTCGCCGGCACCACCGACCCGACGACGGCGGCACCCGGCACCATCCGCGGCGACTTCGGCCGGGACTGGGGCCTGAAGGTCCAGCAGAACCTGGTGCACGGTTCCGATTCGGCGGAGTCCGCCGAACGCGAGATCAAGATCTGGTTCCAGGACTAACAGCCCTCCGCCTAAGCGCGAGCGTACAGTTGAGGCCCCCGTTTCCGAAGAAACGGGGGCCTCAACTGTACGCTCGCGCTTGTTAGTAGCCGGGTTAGTAGCCGGACGTCCCGACGAAGACCTGGATGAAGGCGAAGAAGATCGTGGCGATGACGGCCACGTACAGCAGGGCGGTGACGATCCAGCCTGAGTCGCCAGCGATTTTCGCGGGGCCTGCCGGAAGCTTGATCACGCCGTGTGCGATGTTCCGGACCGTTGTCCACACAAAGAGCGGAATCATGGCGGCCCAGACCACCATGCAGAACGGGCACAGGATGTGGATGGAGTACAGCGCCTGCGACCACAGCCACACCACGAAGGCAAAGCCCAGCGTCACGCCGGCCTGCAGGCCAAGCCAGTACCAGCGGGCAAACTTGGCGCCGGAGAGAACTGCCATGCCCGTGGTGATCACGACGGCGAATGCCACGATGCCGATAAACATGTTGGGAAAGCCGAAGAGGGAACTCTGCCATGTCTGCATGACGGCTCCGCAGGAGACCCACGGACTGATATCACAGGCCGTGACGTGGTTCGGATCCTTGAGGACCGCGAGCTTCTCCAGGACCAGGGCGCCGGAGGCCAGCCAGCCAATGACGCCGGTAATGACCATCAGCCAGCCAAACGGTTTGTCCCGGGTCATGGGAGGCAAGCCTTCCCGGGCCGCTGCACGCTCGCGGAGGTCACCGTCCACCAAATCGTTCTGCATGGAATTGGAGATGCTGGGCATGGGATGTCGCGTCCTTTTTCTAGAGGGCTCCTCGCCCTGATTGTAACGCCGGAGGCTGGACTGGCCCCACAGACTTGTTCCCGCCACGCGCTGACCGTGAGTCGGATCGCTCCGCTTCCGCCCCGATTGACTGAGCGTATGAGAGAATGAAGCTGGCTGGAATACGATCCACATTCGAATTTCAGTCCGGTGGCTTGTTTGTAAGACCGCCAATGATGAGCAGGGCACGCTCCGGATCCACGATAGATCCCGGACTACCTGCAATGCCATTGGACGGCACCTGGTTGTGGCTTTCAGGAACAACGGGTTTCAGAACAACGCCACCGGCCCTCCAGGGCTGCCGCACCCCACTGCCGGTGCGAACCTGAGGGTATCCAATTGACTTCTGTCAACGCCTGCGGGTTTTGACAATATGTGCCCCAATGGGTGCCGGATGTGGCGGTGCGTCAGGGGCAGGAGTGTCGCCACATATGGATAATGACCAGGTTCTAGCCGTTAACGAAGAAACCGCTGCTAGCGAAGAGGCAGTAGCGCCCCCAGCGCCCAAGAGGGCCGTCCGGACACGGCGCAAGGCCGCCCCCAAGGCTGAGGCAGTCGAAGCCGTCGAATCGGAGCCGGCCCAGGCAGAGGCCCCGGCAGCAGAAGCCCCGGCTGCCGAAGCCGCTGCAGAGGAAAAGCCGCCGGCGCGCCGCAGCCGTTCACGCAAGAAGGTGGAGCCTGCCGAGCCGCTTCCGGTTTTCGCCGATGAAGCGTCGGCGACGGTTGCTGCGGATCAAGTTGAAGCAGAGCAGGTTGAAACCGGGCAGGCAGACGCGCCGGCAGAAGCCGCCGTCGTCGAAAAGCCCGTCCGCCGCCGGGCCCCACGTGCCAAAGCCCCCGTCAAAGCTGCCGCCGCCCAAGAAGCCGCGCCTGCTGCCGCCCAAGAAGCCGCGCCTGCTGCCGAACCCGTAGCAACAAAAGAACCGATAGCAACAGAAGAGGAGGCGGCCGCCGCAGGCCAGGAATCCGCCGCTTCCGTAGCTGCCGAGCCGGAGCAGCCTGCAGCGGCTGAAGCCGCCAGCCCCGTCGGTGCACTCTTCCTCGAACCCGGCGCCGTCACCTCCATGATCTTCCAGGCACCGGACCTGAGCGCCGTGGTCCGCCCGGCAGCTGCGCCTGCCGTGGCCAAGGAAAGCGAAGAAGAAGACACGGAGGACGAAGGCGAGGACGTCGACGCCGGCGGCTCGCGCCGCCGTCGCAGCCGCGGACGCCGTGGCCGCAGCCGCGTGACTGACCGGGAAGCTGCCAGCGAGACCGAGGCTGGCGAAGGCGCCGCCGGGGACGAGGACGCCGATGAGGAGTCCACCGTTACCGCGGACGACGGCGTCACCTCCCGCCGTCGCCGCCGCCGCCGCCGCGGCGACCAGGACCTCGAGCTCACGGGCGGGGGAGACGACGACCCGCCCAACACCGTGACCCGCGTCCGTGCGCCCCGGGCCATCAGCGAGGCGCCGGTCAACAACCGCGTCACGTCCGTCAAGGGCTCCACCCGGCTTGAGGCCAAGAAGCAGCGCCGCCGCGAATCACGCGACACCGGCCGCCGCCGTACCGTGATCACTGAGGCGGAGTTCCTGGCCCGCCGTGAATCCGTGGACCGCCAGATGATCGTCCGCCAGCGCGATGACAGAATCCAGATCGGCGTCCTGGAAGACGGCGTCCTGGCCGAGCACTTCGTTTCGAAGACCCAGCAGGACTCCCTGATCGGCAACGTGTACCTGGGCAAGGTCCAGAACGTCCTGCCCTCCATGGAAGCCGCTTTCGTGGATATCGGACGCGGCCGCAACGCCGTACTGTACGCTGGCGAGGTCAACTGGGACGCCGTCAACCTCGAAGGCAAGCAGCGCCGGATCGAGAACGCGCTGAAGTCCGGCGACTCCGTACTGGTCCAGGTCACCAAGGACCCGGTCGGCCACAAGGGCGCCCGCCTCACGAGCCAGATCTCCCTGCCCGGCCGCTACCTCGTGTACGTGCCCGGCGGTTCCATGACCGGGATCTCCCGCAAGCTGCCCGACGTCGAGCGCAACCGCCTCAAGCGGATCCTCAAGGACCGCCTTCCGGAAGATGCCGGCGTGATTGTCCGCACGGCCGCCGAGGGCGCGTCCGAGGAAGAGCTGACGCACGACATCAACCGCCTGCGCGCCCAGTGGGAAGGCATCGAGGGCCAGGCCACGTCCACCAAGATCCTTGCGCCGGAGCTTCTCTACGGCGAACCGGACCTCACCATCAAGGTAGTCCGCGACGTCTTCAACGAGGACTTCTCCAAGCTGATCGTTTCCGGCGAGGAAGCCTGGGACACCATCGAGGCGTACGTCACCTATGTGGCCCCGGACCTGGTGGGCCGGCTCGAAAAGTGGACCAAGGACACGGACATCTTCGCGGCCTGGCGGATCGACGAGCAGATACACAAAGCCCTGGACCGCAAGGTGTTCCTGCCTTCCGGCGGCTCCCTGGTGATCGACCGGACCGAAGCCATGACCGTGGTGGACGTCAACACCGGCAAGTTCACCGGCAGCGGCGGCAACCTTGAGGAAACCGTTACCAAGAACAACCTGGAAGCGGCCGAGGAAGTGGTGCGCCAGCTGCGGCTCCGCGACATCGGCGGCATCATCGTCATTGACTTCATCGACATGGTGCTCGAATCCAACCGCGACCTCGTGCTTCGCCGCATGGTGGAGTGCCTCGGACGCGACCGGACCAAGCACCAGGTTGCTGAAGTGACCTCGCTGGGCCTCGTGCAGATGACCCGCAAGCGCATGGGTACCGGGCTCCTGGAAGTCTTCGGCGAGCAGTGCGAGGCCTGCGCCGGCCGCGGCATTGTCACCCACGACGAGCCCGTGGAACACCGCCGCGCCAACGTTGTGGCCGCCGAGCACCGGGTGCCGCGGACGGAAGCCCAGCAGCCTCCCCGTACGGAGCGTAAGAGCCGCCGCCGCGGCAAGGGCGGCCAGCCGTCTTCCGAGGCTGCTCCGCTGACGCCGGCTCCGGTGCACCACGAGCCCACTGACGCCGAGCGCCATGCCAAGGCTGAAGCGACACGCGTGGCGTTGGCCAACATCGCAGCGGCAGCGCATGCTGCCCACCTGCACGATGCCGAGGCAGGCCATGCAGCACCTGCGGCTGCGGCCGCGGCAGCACAGGCAGTGGGCCAGGCACTGGCGGCCCAGGCACAGGGCGCCCAGGCCCCGGCCGGGCAGGTACTTTCCGGGCAAGCGGTGACGCCGGCCAAGTCGGGTCCGACGCAGGCCACCCCGTCTGCACCCGCAACGGCCCGGCCCGCGAAGGTGTCGGAAGCCGAGGTGGCTGCTGCAGGGCGGCCGGCGGCTGTCCTGACGTTCGGCGGCGAAAAAGTGGCTCTGCCGTTCGTTGAGCATGCCGGGGAAGCTCCTGCCTCCGGAGCGGCCCTGACCCTTGACCGCCTGGCCGAGGCATTCGCCCACCTTGGCGAGCCTGCCGCGGCTGAGGCCCCGGCATCACCGGTTGAACCGCAGGCACCGGCGGCCCAGGCACCGGCGGCCCAGGTGCAGGCGGCCAAAACGCCGGCAGCGCAGGTACAGGCGGCGCAGGCTCCTGAAGCCGACTACACCGACCACACTGCGGTGCAGGGCCGGGCCCGCCGTCCCCGCCGCAACCGGAGCGCGAGCCGTGCCCAGGGCGCAGCGAACGAGACGTCCGTGGAGCACCACGAGACTGCCCCGGTCGCCGCATCAGGGCACACCCACGAAGCTAAGGCACCTGAGCCGGCAAAGAAGGACGCGCCCGCCAAAGCGCCGGCCAACGAGCCGATCATCCTTGGCGTGGGGGTCCCGGCTTCGGAGCTCTGATCCGGCCAGGCTCTGATCCGGCCGGCTGACACCGCGGGTGCGGCCCGGAACAGGCGTAGCAATACGCCGGTTTCGGGCCGTACCCGCGAGTTCGTTGCAGGGAAAAGCTAGGCTAGGGGACTGACACGGGGTGCCGCGCACAGGGCCGGCTGAGATCCAGACCCGTTGAACCTGTCCGGTTAGCACCGGCGAAGGGATGTCTCCTTTGGCTTCATCATTCCTGCCCACCCCTGCCAACGCCGCAGCGCCCGCACCAAGAGGCGGCGCCCCCTTGCGCAGTACCCCGAGGGTGCTGGCCATCGCCGGCTCCGACCCGTCCGGCGGGGCGGGGATCCAGGCGGACCTCAAGAGCATTGCCGCTAACGGGGGATACGGCA
Source organism: Arthrobacter sp. Leaf337 (assembly GCF_001423745.1). GTDB lineage: Bacteria > Actinomycetota > Actinomycetes > Actinomycetales > Micrococcaceae > Arthrobacter. Next base: position 213,161 of record NZ_LMPC01000023.1, on the reverse strand, counting down.
TGGCTGCCATTACCGCCCTGACGGCACAGAACACCCACGGCGTCCGGGCGGTCCACGTTCCGCCGGCCGGCTTCCTGACTGCGCAGCTCGAGGCCATTAGCGATGACATCAGCATCGATGCCGTCAAAATCGGCATGCTGGGCGACTCTGCGGTGATTGCCGCCGTCCGCAGCTGGCTTGGGAAAGCCCGTCCCGCCGTCGTGGTTCTCGACCCCGTGATGGTCGCCACCAGCGGGGACCGGCTCCTGCAGGAGGCTGCCGAGGAGGAACTGCGCGAACTGCTGCCCCTGGCCGACCTCATCACGCCGAACCTGGCCGAACTGGCGATGCTGCTCCATGAACCCCTGGCGAACAACTGGGAAGCGGCACTCGCCCAGGGCAAACGCCTCGCTGCGCAGGCCGGCACCACCGTCCTTGTCAAGGGCGGACACCTCGACGGCGGCGCGTGCCCCGACGCCCTCGTCAACACCGAAGGGCTGCTCGCCCAGGACGTTGTGGTGGTCCCGGGCGCGCGGATCGACACCAGGAACAGCCACGGCACCGGCTGTTCCCTGTCATCGGCCATGGCCACCGCGCAGGCAAGGCTGGGGGATTGGGAGGCATCCCTGCGGGCAGTGAAGCCGTGGCTGCAGGGAGCGCTCCGGGAAGCCGAAGCACTGGAGGTGGGAACGGGCAACGGCCCGGTACACCATTTCCACCATCTGGCCCCGAAGGGCCAGGATGCGCTGGCTGCAGGAGAGTTCGCAGCGGCGCTCCGGCAGGACGCCGGGCCGGACCTGGATTACATCTACGGGCTGGACTTCATCCGCGGCCTGGCCGACGGCTCCCTTACCGAGCAGCACTTCGCGTATTACCTTGCCCAGGACGCCATCTACCTGAACGGCTATTCCAGGGTCTTGTCCCGTGCCGCCGCTATTGCCCCCACCGAGGCCGAGCAGCTCTTCTGGGCGCGGTCGGCACAGCAATGCCTGGAAGTCGAGTCCGAACTGCACAGGACGTGGCTCAGCACCCGGACCGTGGACGCCGCCTTGGGACCGGTCACCAAGTCCTACGTGGACCACCTGCTGGCCTCATCTGTTTCCGGAAGCTACGGAGTGCTCGTGGCCGCCGTGCTGCCGTGCTTCTGGCTGTACGCCGAGGTGGGTGCCACCTTGCACGGTCAGTTCCAGGCGGCCGGGTCGCCGTCGGTCCATCCCTACGCCGACTGGCTTCGCACGTACGCGGACGAAGAATTCGCCGCCGCCACCAGGGAAGCGGTGCGAATCACCGACGACGCCGCACAGGCCGCCTCCGAAGTGGAACGGCAGGCCATGCGGCTGGCCTTCCGGCAGTCGTGCCGCTACGAGGTGGATTTTTTCGACGCGCCGCGGGTGCATGCTGAACAGCAAAGTGTTCCAGAGCCGGTAAGGTAGTGGGGCACGGTTCCGGAAGTCGTTGCAGCGGCAGTCTGTATTGCACAGAGTGGCGCCCATCACGTACTACCACCGGAGCCAGCCTCATTTGCGGCCGAAGGCAAAATTAGCGTAGTCTAGATCTTCGGTGCTTACGCCAACACTTGGGTTATGACCCCGGATTGCTCGGTTTGGAATGACAAACGGAATAGTTCGTGGGATAACTCATGGGTTCCCCCGGGGAATCCACCGGCGTTGAGGCACAGCGTGAGCCAGGCCAAACAATTGGACCCAGGTTCCGCACGCAAATCTAGTAATAAACGTCGAGAGAAGTGAGTTCCCCAGTGGTGTACGCGATTGTCCGCGCAGGCGGCCGCCAAGAGAAGGTTTCCGTTGGAGACTTCGTTACCCTGAACCGCGTCCCCGGTGGAGCCGGCAGCACCATTGAGTTGCCCGCACTGCTCCTGGTAGACGGTGACAAAGTCACGTCTGCCGCTGCGGACCTGGCCAAGGTAACGGTTACGGCTGAGATCCTCCAGGACCTTCGTGGTCCGAAGATCGTCATCCAGAAGTTCAAGAACAAGACCGGGTACAAGAAGCGCCAGGGTCACCGTCAGGAACTGACCAAGGTCAAGATCACCGGTATCAAGTAACCTTCCGTTACTTTTCAGGTTTTCAGCAGATTCCCCAGAATTTTTAAGGCAGGCATTTCAAATGGCACATAAAAAAGGCGCGAGCTCCACTCGCAACGGTCGTGACTCCAACGCCCAGTACCTCGGCGTCAAGCGCTTCGGCGGCCAGGTAGTTTCCGCAGGCGAGATCATCGTCCGCCAGCGTGGCACCCACTTCCACCCGGGTGCCGGCGTGGGCCGTGGCGGCGACGACACCCTGTTCGCACTGACCCCCGGCGCCGTCGAATTCGGCACCCGCCGCGGACGTCGCGTCGTGAACATCGTTGCTGCTGCAGCTGCAGAGTAACAACAAGATCCAAACCGGTGGAGCGGGCCATGATGGCCCGCTCCACTGTTCTTTTAACCGCATTACAATCAATTTGGGCGTCCAAGACGGTCAGGTTAAGCACAGAGGAGATTCACGTGGCGAGCTTTGTAGACCGGGTAGTACTGCACGTATCCGGCGGTAGCGGCGGCCACGGCTGTGTCTCCGTCCACCGCGAGAAGTTCAAGCCCCTGGGCGGTCCCGACGGCGGCAACGGCGGCGACGGCGGCGACGTCATCCTGCGCGTTGACCCCCAGACCACCACGCTTCTGGACTACCACCACGCCCCCCACCGCCACGCCACCAACGGCGGACCCGGCATGGGCGACTGGCGCGGCGGCAAAAACGGCGAAACCCTGATTCTTCCCGTTCCTGAAGGCACCGTCGTCAAGACCAAGGACGGCCGTGTCCTGGCCGACCTGGTCGGCGAAGGCACCGAGTTCATTGCTGCCGCCGGCGGTCCCGGCGGGCTCGGCAACGCCGCGCTGTCCTCGCAGAAGCGCCGCGCCCCGGGCTTCGCGCTGCTCGGCATCGAAGGCGAATCCAGCGACATCGTCCTCGAACTGAAGTCCATTGCGGACATCGCCTTGGTGGGCTTCCCGTCCGCCGGCAAGTCCAGCCTGATTGCCGCCATGTCTGCGGCACGGCCCAAGATCGCCGATTATCCTTTCACCACGCTGATCCCCAACCTGGGCGTTGTCCAGGCCGGCGATGTCCGCTTCACCATTGCAGACGTCCCCGGCCTCATCGAGGGAGCCAGTGAGGGCAAGGGCCTGGGCCACCACTTCCTGCGGCACGTGGAACGCTGCGCGGCGTTGGTGCACGTTTTGGACTGCGGCACGCTCGAAGCTGACCGCGATCCGCTCTCGGATCTCGCCATCATCGAAGCCGAACTCGAAAAATACGCCGTTGATATGAGCTTCGCCGGCAGCGACGGCGAGGTTATCCCGCTGAACCACCGGCCCCGCCTGGTGGCGCTCAACAAGGTCGACCTGCCGGACGGCAAGGACATGGCCGAATTCGTCCGGCCCGAGCTTGAGTCCCGTGGCTACCGCGTCTTCGAGATCTCCGCCACAAGCCATGAAGGCCTGCGCCAGCTTGGCTTCGCCATGGCGGAGATCGTCAAGGCCGCCCGGGACGCCGTGGCCGCGACACCGCCCAAGGTTCACGCACCCGTGCTGCGCCCCCGCGCAGTCAACGAGTCCGGCTTTAAGATCCGCCGCGAGGAAAAGAACCTCGAGCCGCTGTTCCGCGTGTTGGGCGACAAGCCCGTGCGCTGGGTCAAGCAGACCGACTTCACCAACGAGGAAGCCATCGGCTACCTCGCGGACCGCCTGGCCAAGCTGGGCGTTGAAAACGAGCTGTTCAAGCAGGGCGCGAAGCCCGGCGACACCGTAGTGATCGGTGAAGACGACGGCGTGGTCTTCGACTGGGAGCCCACCATGATGGCCGGCGCCGAACTGCTTGCCTCGCCGCGTGGCACTGACGTCCGCTTTGCCGATATCGGCGACCGACCCACCCGAGGGCAGAAGCGCGACGAGCAGCAGGAGCGCCGCGACGCCAAGGCAGCGGCCCGGGCCGAGCTGGAAGCCGAGCGCAAGGCCGGGATCTGGACCGAATCAGTCAGCGGGCGCCGTGCCGCACGGCCGCTCCAGGAGAGCGGACTGACCACCGAATATGAGGAGTGAACCCCCACACGTGACCGATAATTCCGCAATTGTCATCGAGGAACCCAGGACCGACGACCGCAGCATGCTCGCCAGGGCACGCCGCATCGTGGTCAAGGTCGGATCGTCGTCGCTCACCAGCCTCAAGGGTGGAATCTCCGAAGAGGCGCTGATCGAACTGTCCGACGCGCTGGCTGCCAAGCACAACGGCGGAACCGAGATCATTCTCGTTTCCTCCGGTGCGATCTCGGCCGGCCTGGCCCCCCTTGGCCTGGTGAAGCGTCCCCGGGACCTCGCCACCCAGCAGGCAGCCGCCAGCGTCGGCCAGGGCCTCCTCATGGCCCGTTACACACACGCTTTCGCAGCGCACGGTGTGACCGTGAGCCAGGTCCTGCTGACCGCCGACGACCTCATGCGGCGCAGCCACCACATGAACGCCTTCCGTGCTTTGAACCGGCTCCTGAACCTGGGTGTGGTGCCCGTGGTCAACGAGAATGACACTGTAGCAACGCACAAGATCCGCTTCGGTGACAACGACCGGCTGTCCGCCCTTGTGGCGCACCTGGTCCGCGCCGACGCACTGGTGCTGCTCTCCGACGTCGACTCTCTCTATGACGGGCCTCCCTCGAAGGGGGCCAAACGGATTCCCCAGGTGGACGGACCCCAGGACCTTGAGGGCGTCAACATCGGCAAGCCGGGTCAAGCCGGCGTTGGAACCGGCGGCATGCAGACGAAGGTTGAAGCCGCCACGATGGCCGCCGACTCAGGTATCCCCGCACTGGTCACCTCCACCGCGAACGCCGCGGCAGCCTTGAACGGCGAGGACGTGGGGACCTGGTTCTCCGTCAACAGCGGCCGCAAATCGGTGCGCATGATGTGGCTCGCCCACCTTGCGCACGTGCAGGGCCGGCTGATTCTCGACGACGGCGCCGTCAAGGCTGTCCGTGACCACCGCTTTTCGCTGCTCCCGGCCGGGATCTCAGCCGTTGAGGGCACCTTTGAATCGGGCGACGCCGTCGAAATGGTTTCGCCGGACGGTACGGTCATTGCCCGCGGGCTGGTCAACTATTCCTCGGAGGAACTGCCCCAAATGCTGGGACGTTCCACGGTGGAACTGGGGGAGTCACTCGGCCGCGGCTTCGACCGTGAGGTTGTTCACGTTGATGACCTGGTTCTGGTCTAGCGGGCTGATTCGCCTAGACTTGAATGATGACTGAGGCACTGATCCACCAAGCCGCCGAGAAATCCCACGACTCCGCGGAGGAATCTTCCGCGACGGAAAATGCCCGGATGTCCCCGGCTGACGTCGAGGCTGCCGTGCACGCCATTGCTGATCGATCCCGTCACGCTGCCCGCCGGATGGCGCGCGCAAACCGTGCCTGGAAGGACAAGGGCCTTCGCGCCATCGGTGCGGCCCTGATCGCCAGCAAGACGAAGATCCTGGCCGCCAACGCCAAGGACGTGGAAGCGGGCCGTGCCAACGGAACGTCGGCTGCCCTGCTGGACCGCCTGACGCTGAACGAGGCGCGCATCGAGGCCCTGGCCGCTGCGCTGGAGAACCTTGCGGGCCTGCCGGACCCCGTGGGGAATGTGGTCCGAGGCCAGACGCTGCCCAACGGCCTGCGCCTGCGCCAGATCAACGTTCCGATGGGCGTCGTTGCCGCCATCTACGAGGCCCGTCCCAACGTGACCGTGGACATTGCCGGGCTGGCGCTGAAAAGCGGCAACGCGGTGATCCTTCGAGGCGGCACGGCCGCCGCTGCCACCAATGAGGCCCTTATCAGGGTCCTCCGCGAAGCTCTTGATTCAGTGGGCCTGCCTGCGGACGCAGTCCAGAGCGTGGACCAGTTCGGCCGTGAAGGTGCCAACGTACTGATGCGGGCCCGCGGCCGGGTGGACGTCCTGATTCCCCGCGGCGGCAGGGACCTGATCCAGACCGTGGTCAACAACTCGTCCGTACCCGTCATCGAGACCGGCGAGGGCAACGTCCATATCTTCATTGACGAATCCGCCAGTGAAGACATGGCCGTGGAAATCCTCCTCAATGCCAAGACCCAGCGGCCCAGCGTCTGCAACACCGTTGAGACGCTCCTGGTGCATTCCGGGTCCACCGTCCTGCCTGCCGTCGCCGCCGCCCTTCGGAAAGCGGGCGTGACACTGCACGCGGACGCGAGGGTCCGCGCCGCGCTTCCTGCGTCCGTGGAATCCGTTCCGGCCACGGACGAGGACTGGGCCACCGAGTACATGGACCTGGACCTCGCGGTGGGCATGGTCGACAACCTCGATGAGGCCGTGAAGCACATCCGTAAATGGTCGACCGGCCACACCGAGGCCATCATCACCAACGACCTCGCGAACGCCGAACGCTTCATTTCCGAAATCGACTCAGCGGCGGTCATCGTCAACGCCTCCACCAGGTTTACGGACGGCGGTGAACTTGGCCTGGGCGCCGAGGTGGGAATTTCCACCCAGAAGCTCCACGCCCGCGGTCCCATGGGCCTGACTGAACTCACTACCACCAAGTGGATAGTGCAGGGCGAGGGCCAGGTCCGCAGCTAGCAACGCTGTAACATGGAACAGAAGTCCGGAACGGCGGGAAGTACCGCCGTCGTCATTGTGTGAACTCTTTAGGGGAGAAAATGCTGCTGCAGCAGGTAGGCGCGTCGGTCGCCGAACATGAAGAACTGGCTCCGCTGTGGGCCGAACCGTGGGTCTTTGGTGTGTCCATTTTTGCGATCATGCTCGTTCTGATGTTCGTGACGCTGTCCTACAGCAACCTGGGCAACCGGCATGAGGCCGTCGAGGAGCACTCGGATCCCCACCGCCAGCACCCGAACAAGCACGATCACGGCCAAGGCCACTAACATCACTGCGGTCCTGAAGCGGCGCGGCGCCAAGCGTCGCCTGCGTTTGGGTGTGATGGGCGGCACATTTGATCCCATCCATCACGGTCACCTTGTCGCGGCCAGCGAGGTTGCGGCCAAGTTCGGCCTCGACGAAGTGGTGTTTGTCCCCACCGGCCAGCCCTGGCAGAAGATGAGCAAGAAGGTCAGCGAACCGGAGCACCGGTATCTCATGACCGTCATCGCCACGGCTTCCAACCCCAGGTTCACCGTCAGCAGGGTTGATGTGGACCGCCCCGGCCCCACGTACACCATCGACACCCTGCGTGACCTCCGCACGCTGCGTCCCGATGCGGACCTTTTCTTCATCACCGGCGCGGACGCTATGGCGCAGATCCTGTCGTGGAAGAACATTGATGAACTGTGGTCGCTGGCGCATTTCGTTGGCGTGACCCGTCCCGGGCACGTCCTCGACGGAATGGGCAGGAAAGACGTCAGCCTCCTGGAAGTGCCGGCCATGGCGATTTCCTCGACTGATTGCAGGACACGCGTCGCGGCCGGGAATCCTGTCTGGTACCTCGTGCCCGACGGGGTGGTCCAATATATTGCGAAATACGGCTTGTATGCCGGGCAGTCCGACCCGGACGACAGTGCCGCACTTACCGAGTTACACGAACCAGCCAGTACCGAGTGAGTTGTTAGATGAGCCAGGAACAGCCTCCCCTCCGTAGCCGCCGCGAATTGCGGCAGGCCAGAGATGAGCGCGCGGAATCACTTCAGGACGCGGTGCCCCCGGCACCGGGCCCGGTTCCCCCTGCCTCAATGGGGCCCGGGAGCGGGACGCCGGCGCCGGACGGCGAGGGCGGCACCGGCCGCATCCGTCGTGTGGCGCCAGGTCCCGTGGACTCGGTCCGGACTCCTGCGGGCCCCGAACGCTCCTCGCAGAGCCGGGCAAGGGACCGGGCTGCCCTGCGCACCATCAAGGAACTGGCGCAAAAGGAGGAACGGCTGTCCGGCGGCGGTCCGCCCACGCGCCGCCAGCTCCGGCTCCAGCAGCTCCAGGCTGAGGCCGCACCTGCCACCGCCGCGAACCTGATCGTTCCGCCGGCCCGCACGTCCTCCCAGCGCATCGTGCCGCAGGCGCGTTCCGGACAGTCCGCACCGCAGGCACGTCCTAGTCAGCCGGCGCCGCAGCCCGGCACTTCGCCCACTGAGGCTCCGCGGACGGAGCCGCCGGAGGCCAACGCGGACAGCAGGCTTCCCGACGGAATGACCGTGGAGCAGGCCCTCGCCGCGCGTTCCCTCATCGCCGAACAGGCCAGGAACCAGATCGCCAAGATGGAGCACATCGCGGCGAACGATCCCGAAGCAGTGGATCCGGAAATCCTCGCGGAGCAGATCGCCTTGGCCGAGCGCGCCGCCATCCTGAACAAACGGGCCATGGCCAAGCAGAAGCTGGCCGAGCAGGCCAGCCAGCCTGCACACCCGAAGACCGAGCCCTCAGCCGTCAGCAACCTCGCAATGGTGACTCCGCTGGAGTTCGAAAAGGTTCCCGGCGTTGACCGGCCGGTAATGAAAAAGCCTGCTACGTCATATGTCCCCGTGGTGACCAACCCCGGCCCCCGGTTGCAGCAGCCCGGCACCAAAGGACCTCGCAAATCCGGTCCGCCGCGGCGGAACGCGGCGCCGGCCACCGGCCGGGCGGGCGTACTTGCCCGCGCGGAGGCTGCCGCTCAGGCGGCCGCCGATCCTGCGGCAACCCTGCCGGCATCCCCGGCTGCAGAGCCGTGGGCTGCTGAATCCGGTGAGAATTTCGTGGACAAGCCGCGTGTAGCGGCCAACAGTGCCTACGGCCTGGAACCGCTCGACGCCGTCACCGCCGGCCTGGGCCGGGCGCACCGGATCCGGCTGCTGCAGCTGGCCGTCCTTGCTTTGGGGATCGTCGCGCTCATTGCCGGCGTGACCATGATCATCAGCGGCCTGGCGCCCTGATTCAACGCACCGGGGCATTATCCGCACCGCTGTCCTCCCCGACACCACGACGCTGATACCCATCGCGTCCGACCTACATAGCTTTAAACCACAACAAGGAGTCCCGTGACTGCAACCGATTCATCCATCGCCATAGCCCGCGTAGCCGCGCGTGCCGCTGCGGACAAAATAGCCCAGGACATTGTGGGCCTGGATGTCAGCGAGCGGCTGGCCCTGGCCGACGTCTTCCTGATCGCCTCGGCGCCCAGTGAGCGCCAGGTCAACGCCATCGTGGACGGCATCGAAGAGGAACTGGGCAAGCAGGAGCTCCGTCCTGTGCGCCGGGAGGGCCGTTCCGGCGGACGCTGGGTCCTGCTGGACTATTCCGACGTCGTCATCCACGTCCAGCATGAGGAAGACCGCGTCTTCTACGCCCTCGAGCGCCTGTGGAAGGACTGCCCCGTGGTTGACCTTCAGCTCGGGGAAGACACCTCGGCCAAAGCGGCTGTTTCCTCAGACAGCGAGTAATCCGGGGCGGCCACCGAATATGCCCGATTTGGAATTTTCGGAATGCCTGTTCTAAGATATTTGAGTTGCTTCGGAGAGATCCGGACGCAGAACCGGGCCCGTCAGTGAAGACTGAAGGTGCCGGAGCAATGAAAATTCGGGGCTGTGGCGCAGCTGGTAGCGCACCTGCATGGCATGCAGGGGGTCAGGGGTTCGAGTCCCCTCAGCTCCACCGAATGGTCCGCCGGAATCGAAAGATTCCGGCGGACTTTTTTTGTTCTCCGGGCCCCTTGTCCGCGCCGAGGCTCGCTGACTAGGCAGCGGCGGCTGACGAACCCGGCACTCCGGGCCCGAATTGGCGTCTTACACAATTGTGGTTTAAGATAATCAAGTTGCTTACGGAGATCGCTCCGGAAGACACAAGAGTTTGGGGCTGTGGCGCAGCTGGTAGCGCACCTGCATGGCATGCAGGGGGTCAGGGGTTCGAGTCCCCTCAGCTCCACTCAGATTCACACAACAGAAGCCGCCCGACCGGGCGGCTTCTGTTGTTTAACGCTCGACTAATATGGGAGCGTGAACGAATCCCTCCCTCCCTGCCCTGAATGCTCCAGCGAGTACACCTATGAGATGGGTGCGCTGCTGGTATGCCCCGAGTGCGCCCACGAGTGGTCTGCCGAGGCAACGGATGCCGCAGGGGTAACGGAGTCCGTCATCAAGGACGCGGTGGGAAATGTCCTCGCCGACGGTGACACCGTCACGGTCATCAAAGACCTCAAGATCAAGGGAAGCTCCACGGTCATCAAGGTCGGGACCAAAGTCCGCGGCATCCGGCTGATGGACGGAGTGGGCGACCACGACATCGACTGCAAAGTGGACGGCGTCGGACCCATGCAGCTCAAATCCAGCGTGGTCAAGAAGGTCTAGGCGGGACTCGAGATCCTCAACGCCCAGCCGGCCGGCCTGCAGGCCGCGGATGTAGTGGTGATTGGCGCGGGCCAGGCCGGCTTGTCCGCCGCCTACCACCTGCAGCGTCGCGGCTTTTTGCCCGCGGGGGGAACCGACGAAAACGCCGCTCCCGCCGTTGTGGCGGACGCGCCGGGTTCCTACGTTGTGCTGGACGCCGAAGCCGGGCCTGGCGGCGCGTGGCGGCACCGCTGGCAAAGCCTCCGGATGGCCACCGTCAACGGAATCAGCGACCTGCCGGGCATTCCGAAGCCGGATGTCGACCCGGCTGAGCCGAGTTCGGCGTTCCTGTCACGCTACTTCGGGGACTATGAGGGCGGGCTCGGGCTGAATATCCTGCGGCCCGTCAAGGTCCGTTCGGTGTCCCGAGAAGACGGCCATCCCGCAGGGCGCCTTCGGATCGAAACTTCCGCGGGCGGTTGGTCCGCACGGGCGGTCATCAACGCCACCGGCACGTGGACCAGGCCGTTCTGGCCGATCTACCCGGGTCAGTCCAGCTTCCGGGGCAGGCAGCTGCACGTGGCCGACTACGTAGCGGCAGAGGAATTCCGCGGGCAGCACGTCATCGTGGTGGGCGGCGGCATTTCCGCCGTCGGGCTGCTGGACGAAATATCCCAGGTGACCACCACGAGCTGGTTTACCCGGCGGGAGCCGGTGTGGCGCGACGCCGAGTTTGACCGGCAGGCGGGGCACGACGCCGTCGCCCTCGTCGAAGAGCGGGTCCGGCAGGGACTTCCTCCCCAGAGCGTGGTGTCTGTGACGGGTCTTCTCCGGACCCCCTCGCTGCGTGCGGCTGCCGCGCGCGGCGCTTTGGACCGGCGGGAGATGTTCACGGCGATAGAGCCCGACGGCGTCAGGCTGGCCGATGGAGGCTTCCTGGCCGCTGCGGTGATCCTCTGGGCCACCGGATTCCGGGCCGAGCTGGAACACCTGTCCCCGCTGCACCTGCGGGGCAGCGGCGGGGGCATCGCCATGGACGGCACCCAGGTGGCAGCGGAGGAACGGGTTCACCTGGTGGGTTACGGGCCGTCGTCGTCCACTATCGGCGCAAACCGGGCCGGCCGGGCGGCAGTGGCCGGCATCCTGCGGATGTTCGAGCGCCGCGCGGCCGGAGAAGTGCGGACCTGACCGTTTGCGCCAGCCGCGGACAGGACCGTTTCGCGGTAGGTTTACTGGGTAGCTTTTCGCCCCGTGGTTCCCTCCCGGCCGGCGGAATGACAATGGACAGGGAAGGCGGCAGCTTGCACGTGGCGGACAACAGCGTGGCATCAGTACTCGGCGGCCTGCGCCGGTTCCCGGACGTTGAAGCCCCGAACCTGCAGGCCTGGGATGCCACCGACAAGCTACTCCTCGAAACGGCGTCGGAACTGCTGACGCCGGAGAGCCGGATCGCAGTAATCGGTGACCGCTACGGGGCCCTCACGCTGGGGGCGCTGGCCGGCTACGGCGTCCGGGACGTGAAGGTTCATCAGGACCTCATCACGGGGGAGCGGGCACTTCGCAACAATGCCGCGGGGCTTGGCGTTGACGCCGGTTTTGAGCAGTTGCCGCTCGGTGCCGCACTGTTCGACGACGCCGACGTGGTGCTGCTCCAACTGCCCAAGACGCTCGCGGAGCTCGAGGAAGCGGCGGACGCCGTGGCCCGCTACGCGGCTCCGGACACGGTGTTGCTGGCTGGAGGCCGGGTCAAGCACATGAGCTTGGGCATGAACAGCGTCCTGCAGCGGTACTTCAACGACGTCCAACCCCAACTGGCCCGGCAAAAATCCAGGGTCCTGATAGCCAAGGACGCCAAGCCCGTAACGGGAGCGCCGCCGTTTCCCGTGGCGGACAGCAACAGCGAACTGGACCTCACGGTCTGTGCGCGCGGCGCGGTGTTCGCCGGTACCAAGCTCGACATCGGAACACGGTTCCTGCTGAGGTACTTGCCCGACATGCCGTCGGTACCCAACGTTGTGGACCTCGGCTGCGGGACGGGCATATTGGCCGCCATGTATGCCAGAAGCCATCCGGAATCGAACGTCACGGCGACTGACCAGTCGGCCGCGGCCGTCGACTCTGCCAGGGCGACCGCTGAAGCCAATGGCCTGGCGGGTCAGATCACGGTCCTCCAGGACGACGCGATGGACTCCCTGCCGGACGGAAGCGCCGGCCTCATCCTGTTGAATCCGCCCTTTCACCTGGGTGCCAGCGTCCACGCCGGGGCGGGAATCAAAATGTTCCGTGCCGCCGGAAGGGTGCTGGCGCCGGGCGGGGAACTCTGGACCGTCTACAACAGCCACCTGCAGTATCTGCCCGCGCTGGAACGGTTCGTCGGGCCCACCCGAGTGGCAGGCAGGAACGCCAAATTCACTGTTGCGGTCAGCACCTGCCGCCCTGCGTAACGGCAACTGCGGCGATGCCGGGATGCCGGGGCCGGGTGAAAGCACGCCACGGCAGCGAAACCACCGTGGCCAAAGTCCGCGTGTGAGCGTACCGCCGCGCGCGCGGGTAACGTACGATTCAAGCATCAGCAGTGCATAACCGAAGAAGTTTAGGGGAATCCGTGACTGAGATCCGCACGCCATCGCCGAGGCGCGGAACCAATTTGCCCCGTATGGGGGACTTCAATCTCACGGTGATCCTTGACGCCATCCGGCGCTCCTCGGGAGGCCTCAGCCGGGTGGAACTGGCCCAGATCGTGGGCCTGTCCCCGCAGACGATCTCCAACATCTCACGCCGCCTGCTTGACCAGAACCTCATCGTCGAAGCCGGCAAGGAAGGCAGCGGACCGGGAAAGCCGCGCACCATCCTCCGGTTGAACCCCGCCGGCATGTACGCGGTGGGCGTTCACCTCGATCCCACCGTCACCACCTTCGTGGTGTTGGACCTCGTGGGATCCGTCGTCAGGCACTCCAGGATCAACACCCCGGGCGCCAGCGATCCGGACGGAATCATTGCCATCATTGCCGCGGAGATCAAGGACCTGGTGGCCGCCTCCGGCGTTGATCCTGACAAAATTGCCGGCCTGGGCGTTGCCGCCCCCGGCCCGATCAACCTGGATGAGGGAACGGTCGTTGATCCGCCCCTCCTGCTCGGCTGGGACAGGGTGCCGCTCCGGGACGCCCTCGCGGAGGCCACCGGCCTGTCCACCCTGGTGGACAAGGACGTCACCAGCGCAGCCGTCGCCGAAACGTGGGCCGGCGGGCCCAGCGGCTCCGGCAGTTTCGTCTTTATGTACATGGGCACCGGCATTGGCTGCGGCATCGTCCTCAACGACGAAGTGGTCCGCGGAACTTCGGGGAATGCCGGTGAAATCGGGCACATCATTGTGGACCCGGACGGCCCGCCGTGCGATTGCGGGCTGAGGGGTTGCGTGAAATCCAGCAGCATCCCGCAGGTCCTCGTGGCGCAGGCCGAAACCGCCGGCGTCCTTGACGTTGTGCGCCACCCTTCCGGCGCCTTGGACATCCAGGAAAGCTTCGCGAGGCTCTGTGACGAAGCCGACGCGGGCAACCGCAAGGCGGCGGAGATCCTCGACCACTCCGCTGTCCTGGTCGCCCGCGCCGTGGCTGTGGTCACCAATACCCTCGACGTCGAAAGAGTCGTTTTCGGCGGTCCGTTCTGGACACGCCTCTCACGTCGATACCTGGACCGCGTCCCCGGGTTGCTGGCGGAGAACAGCGCGGCCCGCCAGATCCATGACATTGAAGTTGTCGGAACCGGTGTTGGAGAGGACGTAGGTGCCATCGGCGCCGCCTGCCTGGTGCTCGAGCATACGCTGGCCCCTCGCGCGCAGCGGCTGCTGTTGGAAGGCTGAGGCCGCGTCCCCTGCATTGACAGCGGGAAGCACTAAGTTGAAATTGCAAATCGGCTAAAGGCTGGGGCCAGCTGGAGGACATTGGGGGCTGCAGCCGCTCGAAGATTGGAGCGTCATGCACCGCCCTGCCAAATTCCTTGTGGCGCTGTTTTGTGCGACAGCGCTGGTGGCAACATCAGCCTGCTCCGCGGAACAGCCGGCCGCCGAAAAAAAGACCCTGAAGATCGTCTACCAGAAGACCGATTCGTTTACTGCCCTCGACACTTTGTTCAAGGACGCCAAGAAGGACTTCGAAGCGGCAAACCAGGGCACTACCGTGGACCTGCAGCCCATCGAGGCCAACGATGACGATTACGGCACCAAGCTGTCGCTGGCCCTGAGGTCGGCGGAGACCGCCCCGGATGTCTTCTATGAGGACACCTTCAAGGTACGGTCCGACGTCGACGCCGGGTACCTCCTGAAACTGGACAGTTACCTCGAGAAATGGGCGGACTGGAAGCTGTACAACGACGCCGCCAAAGCCGCCGGTACCGCCGACGACGGCGGCATCTACGCGGTGCCCCTCGGCACCGACACCCGCGCCATCTGGTACAACAAGACAGTCCTGCAAAAGGCAGGAATCACCGTCCCATGGCAGCCCCGGAGCTGGGACGAAATCCTGGACGCGGCCCGCAAGATGAAAGCCGCGGACCCGTCGCTGGTCCCCTTCAACATGTATGCCGGCAAGGCCACCGGTGAGGGCACCGTCATGCAGAGTTTCTACGAGCTTCTCTACGGCACGGACAGCGAACTGTATGACCAGCAGGAGAAGAAATGGGTGGTGGGCTCCCAAGGGTTCAAGGATTCCCTGGCTTTCCTGAAGACACTCTACGACGAAGGGCTTGCCGTGACGCCCGCCGAGGCGCTCGATGCCAACGTCTGGAAGAAAGTCTTCGGCGAATGGCTGCCGAAGGGCAAGATGGGAGCCACCGTGGAAGGCTCCTACACGCCGTCGTTCTGGCAGAAGGGCGGCAACTACGAGTGGGCCGGCTACGCCGAGGACATGGGCGTGGCGAAGTTCCCCACGCAACACGGCCAGGAACCCGGCGGCGTCAGCATGTCGGGAGGCTGGACGCTGGCCGTCGGGGCGGACTCCAAGAACCCGGACCTGGCTTTCAAGTTCCTGTCCGAGGCCTTGAGCAAGAAGAACTCCCTGGCGTTCACCGTGTCCGGTTCCCAGATCGCGGTCCGGACGGATGTCGCCGCAGAAACCGAATACCTGGCAGCGAATCCGTTCGTCAAGGACGTCTCCGATCTCGTTTCCGTCACCCACTACCGGCCTGCCACAGCTGACTATCCACGGATTTCCGCCGCAGTTCAGGTTGCCACCGAAGCCGTGATCACCGGCGCCCTCTCGCCGCAGCAAGCAGCCGCGCAGTATGACAAGACAGTCAAGGACCTGGTGGGGGACGCCAAGGTCGTGCAGAAATGACGCATGGTTGAACGAAAAACGGTCCGGCAGCAGCTGCGGCTGCTGCCGGTTTTGCCGTCAGTCCTGCTGATCCTCGTTTTCCTGGCCGCTCCCATCCTCTGGTCCTTCCACG
Source organism: Arthrobacter sp. Leaf337 (assembly GCF_001423745.1). GTDB lineage: Bacteria > Actinomycetota > Actinomycetes > Actinomycetales > Micrococcaceae > Arthrobacter. The sequence continues at coordinate 197,441 of NZ_LMPC01000023.1, read as the reverse complement.
CCTCCTTCACCAACGCGGCCCTCACCGGCCGCAACGCCAGGAACCCGGCTTGGACCGGCGTCGAGAATTATGTGCGGCTGCTGGGAGACGCTGCTTTTCCGGCCTCGGTTGTCCTGACGGTTGTCTTTGTCGTGGCGTCGGCGGTGGTGGGCCAGAATATGCTTGGACTCCTGATCGCGGGCCTGATGACGCGTGCCCGCAAGCCGGTGGCCGCCGTCGTCGGAACCGCCGTGGTGGCGGCCTGGGTGCTACCCGAGATCGTTGCGGCCTTCGCCGCCTACGCCTATTTCAGCAAGGACGGGACGCTGAACCAGGTGCTTGGCGGTGCGGGCGTTGCCGGCGCCGACTGGCTGTACGCCTACCCCATGGTGGCCGTGGTGCTGGCCAACATCTGGCGCGGCACCGCGTTCTCCATGCTGGTGTACCGGGCGGCCCTGGCCGACGTGCCGCAGGACATCTCCGAAGCCGCCCTGATGGACGGTGCAGCTGGCTGGCAGCGACTGGTGTTCATCACCCTGCCGCTGATCCGGTCCAGCATCGCCACCAACCTTATGCTGGTGACGCTCCAGACCCTGGCCGTTTTCACCCTGATCTGGGTGATGACGGCCGGCGGTCCGTCCAGCGCCAGCACCACCTTGCCCGTCCTTGCCTACCAGGAAGCCTTCAAGTTCGGCGACATTGGCTACGGTACCGCCATCGCCTCGGTGCTTATCGTTCTGGGCCTGGTGTTCGGGATTGCCTACGTCCGGCTGCTCAGGGGGGATAAACGATGACGACGGCGGGCCGACGGACTTTCGAAGAGACGTTACGGCGCCCCCGGCACGGCGAAGGGGCATGGCCGGGACGCCACCGGAACCGGGGTCCGGCAGATGCTGCTCTGCTGCTGATCGGCGCCTGCTTCGTCCTGCCGTTGCTGTGGCTGGTGTTCGGCTCGCTGGACGCCGAAGCGGGTTACCAGACCCGGCTGCCGGCCAGCGCCTCGTTAGCCAACTTCACAGCGGTCCTTACGCCGGAGCTGCTCCTCAGGCCGCTCTGGAACAGCCTGCTGCTCTCAGCCGGGACAGCGTCCGTGACCCTGGTGGCCGCCGTGCTGGCTGCCTACCCTCTGTCGCGCTTCGAGTCCAGGTTCAACCGGCCGTTCATGTACTCGATCCTGTGCGGCACCTGCCTGCCGGTAACCGCCATCATGGTGCCTGTCTACGGCCTGTTCGTCCAGCTGCGGCTTCTTGATTCCCAGCTGGCCACGGTTCTCTTCATGGCGGCAACCGCGCTGCCCATGGCGATCTGGATGACCAAGAACTTCATGGATGCGGTTCCCGTTTCGCTGGAAGAGGCCGCCTGGGTGGATGGCGCGTCCGGACTCACGGCCCTGCGCGCCGTGGTGCTGCCGCTCATGCGCCAAGGCCTCGGGGTGGTGTTCATCTTCGTTTTCATTCAGACCTGGGGCAACTTCTTCGTGCCCTTCATCCTGCTGCTGTCGCCGTCGAAGCAGCCCGCATCGGTTTCGATCTTCAGCTTCTTCGGACAGCACGGCGCAATTGCCTACGGCCAGCTGGCCGCATTCTCCATCCTCTATTCGGTTCCGGTTCTGGTCCTCTACGTCCTCGTGGCGCGCGGGGCCGGCGGATCGTTTGCGCTCTCCGGTGCAATGAAGGGCTGAGCCCGCCGTCAGTCGATGTCTTCGACAACCGTCCCGAACGGGATCGTGTCATCCAGATGGGCCTGGTGGCCGGTGGGGCCGGGGTTGTAGAGGACCCTGACACCATGCAACTTCTCCGCCGCCGACTGCATGAGGATCGGCCGGACGGTGTTGATGAAACTCTCGCTCTTGCCGGCGAGATACTCCTGGTAACTGGCTGGAAGCTGAATCATGCCATCAGGATAGTCCTGAGCGGCCCGCATGGGGAGGGCTCCCCATTGCGGAATCCGCGGACCACGGCTTGGATAGGATGGCCCGTGGCGGACGCGTTGCGACCGCAACGCAGTCCGGCAGCACCAGCGGCCGTTCACGAACAGCAACCAGGGGGACTTCCAGTGCTTCAGTCAACGGCCGCCGTCCGGATCCAAGCGGCGGAACTGGCCAGGGCGCAGCAGGTCATGGCCAGCATCTCGCGCAGTTTCGACGCGAAGGTCGTGGGGCAGGTGAGGCTCCGGGAATCGCTGCTGGTAGGACTCATGACCGGCGGCCACATCCTGCTGGAAAGCGTCCCCGGGCTCGCGAAGACCACCGCTGCGCAGACCGTGGCGGAATCCGTGAGTGCAGAGTTCCGGCGGATCCAGTGCACCCCCGACCTGTTGCCCAGCGACATTGTAGGCACCCAGATCTATGACGCAGCCAAGGGAACATTTGTCACGCAGCTGGGGCCGGTGCACGCCAACATTGTGCTTCTGGACGAGATCAACCGCTCCAGCGCGAAAACACAGAGTGCCATGCTCGAGGCCATGCAGGAGCGGCAGACGTCCATCGGGGGAGTGGTGCACCGGCTGCCCAGCCCGTTCCTGGTGCTGGCAACTCAGAACCCCATCGAGCAGGAGGGCACCTACCTGCTGCCCGAGGCACAGATGGACCGCTTTATGCTCAAAGACGTCCTGGACTACCCCACACCGGCCGAAGAGGCCGAGATCATCCGCAGGATCGATTCGGGCGTCTTCACCGACGAACAGCGCCCGGCCGCCGCCGCGTCGCTGGACGCGGTCTCGGAGGTGCAGGAGCTGGTCAAGCGCGTCTACATTGACCCGGCGATCGTCAGGTACATCGTCGGCCTGGTGTTCGTCACCCGGAATGCCGGCCAGTACATCGACGCCCGGCTGGCGGGTTTCATCGAGTTCGGAGCCAGCCCGCGTGCCAGCATCGCCTTCAGCCAGGCCGCCCGCGCAGTCGCCCTCCTGAACGGCCGGGACCACGTGATCCCCGAGGACGTGAAAGCACTGGCCCACCGCGTGCTCCGGCACAGGATCATCCTTGGCTTCGAGGCGGTGGCAGAGCAGGTTCCGGTGGAGACGGTCATCGATGCCATCGTGGCGTCCGTACAGACTCCCTGAGCCCGGGCCTGTGTCCAGCCTCCTGACCCGGGTGAAATCGAAGATGTCCATCTTCGCCCACCGCAAAGCCCGCGGAATGCTCGACGGCGAATACGGTTCCGTTTTTAAGGGCCGCAGCCTCGACTTTGACGACCTCCGGGCCTATCTTCCCGGAGACGAAGTGCGCGACATCGACTGGAAGGCTTCCGCCCGGCACGGATCCCCGCTCATCAAGCGCTATGTTGCCGTGCGGCGGCAGACGGTGCTGCTGGTGACTGATACCGGACGCAATATGGCTGCTTCCTCGCTCGGTGGCGAGCCGAAGACGGATGTGGCCGTGATGGCCTTGGGGGTGGTGGGCTACCTTGCCCACCGTCACGGCGACGTGGTGGGCCTGGTGTGCGGTGACGAGACCTCATCCCGGTCCCTGCCCGCGAAAGCCGGTGAAGCGCACCTGGAAAGGCTCCTCCGCGAAGTCAACGACAGCACGGCGCTGACCTCACCCCGCAGCAGCATCGGCGAGCAGCTCTCCTATGTGGCACGCAACTTCGGCCAGCGCATGCTGCTCTTCGTGGTGGCCGACGAGCTGGTACCGGATGCCGGGATGGAGCGGTTGCTGCGCCGTTTGCGTGCCCAGCACGAGGTCCTCTGGCTGACAGTCCGGGACGCACAGCTGGCCGGGGCACAAACGGCCGCCCTGACTGCCGACCGCTTTGACGTTGCGGACGCCGGGCTCCTGCCCGGCCGCCTCTCGGCGTCGGATGCGGTGATCCGCGCGTACACGGCGGCACAGGAACAGCGGGATGCGGCCCGGGAGTCCGTGCTGCGGCGGCTGGGCATTGCCCACGTCCAGGCAGGCAGCAGCCACGACGTGATGCCTGCCGTGTTCACCCTGCTGGAACGGCACCGCCGTGGAAAATGACGCAGGGTTTTATGCCCCCTTGAGCTACAGCCCCTGGTTGCCGTGGGCCGGCCTGGGCCTGCTGTTGCTCGTGGCCGTGTGGCTGGCCTATGTCTTCCTGAGCACCCGGCAAAAAACGGGCTCATGGACGGCGCCCGCCTCCGGGCCGCCGTCGGATCCGTCCAGCCTCAAAGGGGACTACCTGCGCCGCATTGATGCTGTGGCAGCCGACTCGGCCATGGGCCGGTTGTCCGCACGCGCCGCGCACCAGGCGCTCAGCCTGCTCATCAGGAGCTTTGTCCGCGACATTGCCGGGATCGATGCCCCGCGGATGACCCTGGCAGAGCTCCGCGAACAGAACATTCCCGCAGCCGCCCTGGCCGTCAGCAGCCTTTATCCTGCGGAATTCGGCCCTGAACCGCGGGACCCGGAACCCGGCGACCCGGAACCCGGCGACTCTGTCGCAACCGCCGCGGAAACGGCGCGGGAGGTGGTCCGGACATGGAGCTGATCTTCTGGTGGATGATTCCGGCTGCCCTCCTCCTTGGTGCGGGGACGTACTGGCTGGCCCGGATACGGGAGCGGGGCCGCCAGACCACCCTGCGGCCGGTGGCCCACGGAAATCGGCTCACCGAACTGCCGGAGTACCAGGCAGCGGTGCGTCGCCATCGCCGCTGGCTCACGGTGGCTGCCGTGGCAGGGGGAGTCCTGATGGCAGCAGCGGTGGTGGCCGCAGCCAGGCCGGCCGAGCGCAACACTGTCAGCCCCGAACAACGCAACCGCGACATCATCCTGTGCCTTGACGCCTCCGGATCCATGAACAGCGCCGACGCGGCCGTAGTCGAGGTCTTCGCCCGCCTGGCACAGGGATTCGATGGCGAACGGATTGGCCTGACCGTCTTCGACAGCAGCGCGGTGCAGGTCTTTCCCCTGACGGACGACTACGACTTCGTGCAGGAACAGCTGCAGGCGGCCAAGAAAGCTTTTGACGGCGCACCCGGCAGCGCCGGATTCCTGGACGGCACGTGGAACGGCGCCGGATCCTCCCTGATCGGGGACGGCCTGGCCTCATGCGTGCAGGGGTTCCCGGCAACCGATGGCGGGGGCCCGGCCGGAGGCGGCGGTTCGCAGGAGCGGTCCCGTTCGGTCGTCCTGGCCACCGACAACTTCGTCTCGGGCGAACCCATTTTTACCTTGCCGGAAGCGGCAGCGCTGGCCAAAAAGAAGGTCGTGCGTGTCTACGCCCTCAACCCCGGGGACTTCGACTACGGAACGGACCCCGATCAACCCGGTGCCGAACTGCGCGCGGCCGCGGAAGGGACGGGCGGGGCTTACTACCCCCTGGACAGCCCGGACGCGGTCGCGGAGATCATCCGCAAGGTTCAGTCGACGGAGGCCACGGCCTTCACCGCCGCCCCGCAGGCCGTCGTTTCGGACCGCGCCGAGATCCCGCTGGGCATCGCTCTGGTATCCGGCCTGGTGCTGGCCGGCGCAACCTGGAGGCTGAGGTCGTGACCTTCCAACCCATCTGGCCGTGGTGGATCATGCTTCCTGTTATTGCCGGCGTCGTCGTTCTCCTGGGATGGACGGCCGTCCGAAGCCGGCAGCACGGAGCAGGACTCCGCGGCCTGCTGCTGCCCGCGGGCCTCGTGGCACTGCTGCTGCTCGCGGCACTCCGGCCGGGCCTGCCCGGCGGCAGCGTCCGGGCAGCAGAAGCAGATCTGAATGTCTTTTTTGTCGTGGACACCACCAGCAGCATCGCGGCCGAGGACTACGGCAACGGCAGCCCCAGGCTCGACGGCGTCCGGAAGGACATCATGGCTATCGCAGGGGAGCTGGCCGGCGCACGGTTTTCCCTGATCACGTTCGACTCCCAGGCGGTGGTCCGGATGCCGCTGACCACGGACACCTCAGCCCTCGGCACACTCACCGGCGTGTTGGAACCCCAGATCACCCAGTATTCGACAGGCAGCAGTGTCACCGTTGCCCGGACTGTCCTCAACGAGCGGCTCAAGGCGGCCAGGGACAGCCACCCTGAGCGGGCACGGGTTGTGTACTACCTCGGCGACGGCGAGCAGACCAGCGGCAAGGCGCCGGAGCCGATGCACGTCGATGCCTCGCTGGTCAACGGCGGCGCTGTGCTTGGTTACGGTACCGGGCAAGGCGGCCGGATGAAGGAAAAATCCAGCTATTCGTCCGGCGATGCCGCTGCCTACATCCAGGACCGCAGCGGCGGAAGCGCCGGGGACGCCGTGTCCCGGATCGACGAGGACAGGTTGCGGGAGGTGGCGGCACAGCTCGGCGTTCCCTACGTCCACCGCGCGCCCGGGGACGGGACGGCCCCGATGATGCAGGCGGCCAGGCCCGGCGCGCTCAAGGAAACATCGGAGTCACTCGAGGGCAGAACGGAACTCTACTGGGCCCCGGCACTGGCTGCTTTCGTCCTTGCGCTGTGGGAGAGCATCCGCGTCCTACGCCAGTTGAGGCAACTCCGGCCGGGACGAACGGAGGCCGGCTGATGAACCGGGAAAAGAGCGCGGCCGCCGTGCCGGGCCGAGGCAAGCAAAGGCGACGCCGGTTGCTGCTGCTGTCCGCAGCGCCCGTGCTGGTTGCCGTGGCGCTCGCCGTCAAACTTCTGAGCGTCGGCTATCTGGGCAGCGAAGCGGCAGCGTCATTCGGCCGCGGCGACCAGGCCGGCACTGCTTCCGCAGCGTCCGGCCTGGACATTGCCAACTTCGTGGAACGCCACAAGGCGCCCTTTGCAGCGGGCGACGCCCTGGTCCTCAGCGGGGACTTCACCGGGGCCCGCGCCCGCTTTGAGGCATCCCTCGCTGACGCTCCGCCAGCCGACGAGTGCAAGGTGCGCGTCAACCTGGTCCTCAGCATTGAACGGCTGGCGGACGCGGCAGCAGCGGCCGCCGACGCCACCGCTGCCACCAACTCCGCGCAGTCTGCCGCTGATGCGGCCCGCCTGTATGACGACGGCCTGGCTGTAATCAGGGCTGCTCCGCCTGGTTGCTTCAGCCCGGACGAAAGCAAGGACAACGCCAACGGCGCAGAAGGCGAGGGTGACCGCCTCCGCGGAGCGGAAGAACGGCTGCAGTCCAAAGCGGGTAAGCTCGGCGGCGCCGCGCCCGACGCTGAAACCGGGGACGTGGACAAGCAGCCGCAGCCCGATCCGGAGCCGCAGCAGAGCCAGCTGGACAAGCTGGAGGAGTCCGCCAAGTCCGCGCAGCGGGAACGAAACGGCGGCAGGCAGCGGGAAGAATACCTGGGCAACACGGATGCCGGGAGCGGCACGGACAGGCCCTGGTGATCTTCACTGTTCTTCGGGGGCTTGGGTATTTTCCAGCCGCTCTGCACGCGCGCGTATCCCCAGGAGCATCCTGCGCTCCATGATGAACCAGACCAAATCGATGAGCGGCGCAAGAACCCACAGCACGGGCCGGGTGTAGATCCTGATCCGCACGCGGCTCACCAGCCGGGTGGCGTTCGTGTCCCGGTTCAGGGCAAAACACCAGCTGACGCGGGCCGGCACAGGTTCCAGCACCAAGTGCCGTTCCCGGTCAAGGGCGGCTACCGGCCAATCCGGACCCCTGCCAAGCGGGATCACGTCGCCTGCTCCGAGCTGTTGAAACTCGGGAAGGATCCGGTTGACGCTTGGACGGCTCAGTATACCGAACGCGCGATCGAGGAAATCGTAGCTGTACAGGCCGCCGCGCCCGTCTCCCATCTGCGCCAGCCACGGCCAGATGCTACCAGGAGCGGCCCGAATGGAAACGGCCCTTGTGGAAACCACGAACGGGTCAGCTACCAGGGAGTCGCCCGGCATGGATGCCGCCCTTTCTCCCCGGGTAGCTCCCCAGCGGAGGAGATGCGGGCGCAGGGCGGCGTGATAAATAGCCGTTGAGGCCATCCAGCCGATGACACAATTGCGGATGAGTGCCGTCAGGTGCGGGGGTCCGGAGCCGGTCATGGACGATGCCTCCTTACCTGCTCTTCACGCCATGCTAGGAGCACCTTGGCCGGGCGGGCCAGAGGCCAAGGCCAATTTCGGGCTTTTCGGCGAACAATGTTCTGCGCGGCGGCGCAACAGAGCGTAAAGGTGCGTCTTAATTCGGGGGCCAGCTTGAACGCCCCCAAGCTGCGCCCTAGAGTCTTATACAAGTTACCGAGGTAACGTGTCAGCGATCCTCCGCCAGGAGGGTGTGGGTGCCCCCATGTGGGCCTGACATTTGCTCACGGACAACTTCTTATCAGGCGTAACAGTCGCGGCTGCGCCCTGCCGAAGTTCACTCCGTGTTCCCAAACTCAAATTCATTGACGGTTCTGCGTTTCCGAGGTCCCTTGGACTGAGGTGCACATGCCGGCAATGGCCCAAAGCCAAGGACGCAAATGTCTCCACCTAGCCTTATTGACACACATCCGAATCTCTCCGACACCGCTCCGGTGGCGCTCTCCTATGAACTGTTCCCGCCGCGTTCCCCGGCTGCCGCCGCGTCGCTCTGGACCACCATCGGCGAGCTCGAAGCCACGGACCCGGACTACGTTTCCGTGACGTACGGAGCCAGCGGCTCCAACCGGGACACCGCCGTCGAACTCATCAACCGGCTCCTGCTCGAAACGACGCTGCGTCCGCTTGCCCACCTGACCTGCGTGGGCAACACGCCGGAGGAACTCTCCGAAATCATCGGTGAACTGCTCGACGTCGGCGTCCGCGGGATCCTGGCGCTCCGTGGTGACCAGCCCAAGGACGGCGGAACCCCGGCGAGCGGTTCCCTGCGGTACGCCCAGGACCTGATCGAACTGATCCGGCGCGTGGAGCAGCGCCGTTCGGCGCTGCTCTGTGCCGGCAAGGTGGCGGTGGGCGTTGCCGCGTACCCCACCCGGCACCCGGAATCACCGACGGAGGCTCACGACGTCGAAGTGCTGCTGGCCAAGCAGCGCTCCGGTGCGGACTTCGCCATCACGCAGGTGTTCTTCCACACCGAGCAGTACGCCGACCTCATCACGAGGGCGCGCCGGGCGGGGGTCACGATCCCCATCATTCCGGGTGTGATGCCCCTGACCAGCGTGCGCAGGCTCAACCGCCTGGGCGAGCTGACCGGCGTCGAACCCGCTCCGGAACTCATGGCGCGGCTGGCCGCTGCGGACAACGACGCCGAACGCCGGCTGATCGGGGTCCGGGCAACAGTGGACCTGGCCAACGCCGCCTTGGACGCCGGAGCGCCGGGAATCCACTTGTACACCTTCAACGAGCACGCCTGCGCGCTGGAGGTCCTGGACAAGCTGGCCCTGCCACGCCCTGCCCGTCCGGCGAGCAGGCTCAATGCCATTGCGCGCCGCCACCAGGAAATGGCGAGCTAGAAGCCGGTCCCAACCGCCGGCTCCGCCCGCCAGTATTGGCCCCCAGCACCAAATCTTCCAGCAGTAATTCACCCCTGACTTTCACCAATACCTTCAAGGACTTCACATGACTGAGCAGAACACCCCGGCCGTGACCACGCCCTTCCCCTCCGCCTCGATCCTGGGCTACCCGCGCATCGGCCGCCGCCGCGAACTCAAGAAGGCCGTCGAAGCCTACTGGGCCGGCAAGATCGACGCCGCCGCCCTGGACGCCGCCGCCAAGGAAATCCAGCTGGGCACCGCCAAGCGCCTGCAGGGCCTGGGCCTGACCGAAGCCGCCGCTGTTCCGGGCACCTTCTCCTTCTACGACCAGGTGCTCGACGCCGCCACCCACCTCGGCGCCGTACCGGCCCGTTTCGGCAACCTCCTCAACGCCGAGGGACAGCTGGACATCGACGGCTACTTCACGCTGGCCCGCGGTAACAAGGACGAGCAGCCGCTGGAAATGACCAAGTGGTTCGACACCAACTACCACTACCTCGTCCCGGAAATCGGCCCGGAGACCAACTTCGCGCTGACCTCCAACCGCATTGTCGAGGAATTCGAATACGCCCTGTCCAACGGTGTGGAGACCCGCCCGTACATCGTGGGTCCGGTCACCTTCCTGCTGCTGAGCAAGGCTTCCGACGACGCGCCGGCCGGCTTCAGCCCGCTGTCCCGCCTCGAGGACGTCCTGCCGGTCTACGCCGCGCTGCTGGAGAAGCTCGCCGCCGCCGGCGCCAGCTGGGTCCAGCTGGACGAGCCCGCCCTGGTGGTTGACCAGGACACCTCCGCCGAGGAGATCCAGGCCGCGGTTGCCCGCTCCTATGAAGTCCTGTCCGCTGTTGCCCAGCGCCCGCAGCTGTTCGTTTCCACCCCGTACGGCGCACTGAACGGCCAGCTCGGCACCCTCGCCGCCACCAACATCGACGCCCTGCACATCGACGTCTTCAAGGGCGCTGTTCCGTCCGCGGCGGCACTCGCCGCACTGGGCAACAAGACCCTGGTTGCCGGCGTCGTGGACGGCCACAACATCTGGCGCAACGATCTTGCCGCCTCCGCGGAGAAGATCGCCGAACTGAAGAAGTCCGTGGCCAAGCTCGCCATCAGCACCTCCACCTCCACCCAGCACGTCCCGCACGACGTCGAGGAAGAGGCCCAGCTGTCCGCTCAGCTCCGCAGCTGGCTGGCGTTCGCCGACCAGAAGGCCGTTGAGGTTGTCACCCTCGCAGGCCTGCTGACCGATGCCGGCGCAGTGCAGCCCGCCATCGACGAAGCCACCCGCATCATCGCCTCCCGTGCCGCCGCCGAGGGTGTGCAGCGCGCCGACGTCCGGGCCCGCACCGCGGCCCTGACCCCGGCCGACTTCAACCGCTCCGAGTACTCGGTCCGCGAAGCAGCCCAGGAAGAGGCCCTGCACCTGCCGCCGCTGCCCACCACCACCATCGGCTCTTTCCCGCAGACCTCCGAAATCCGTTCGGCCCGGGCCCGCAACAACAAGGGCGACCTGACCAACGAGCAGTACGAGCAGCTCATGAAGGACGAGATCAAGCGCGTTGTGGAGCTGCAGGAAGAGCTCGGCTATGACGTCCTGGTGCACGGCGAGCCCGAGCGCAACGACATGGTCCAGTACTTCGCCGAGAACCTGGAGGGCTTCGACGTCACGGTCCACGGCTGGGTCCAGTCCTACGGCTCACGCTGCACGCGTCCGTCCATCCTGTGGGGCGACGTCACCCGCAGCGCCCCCATCACGGTGGCCTGGGCCGAGTACGCCCAGTCGCTGACCAGCAAGCCCATGAAGGGCATGCTCACCGGTCCGGTCACCATCCTGGCCTGGTCCTTCGTCCGCGACGACCAGCCGCTGGGCGAGACCGCCAACCAGGTGGGCCTGGCGCTGCGCGACGAAATCGCCGACCTCGAAGCCGCCGGCATCAAGGTCATCCAGGTGGACGAGCCCGCCCTGCGTGAACTCCTGCCCCTGCGCAAGGCCGACCAGGCCGCATACCTGGACTGGTCCGTGAACTCGTTCCGCCTGGCCACCGCCGGTGCCGCCGACGCCACCCAGATCCACACCCACCTGTGCTACTCCGAGTTCGGCGCCATCATCGACGCGATCGACGGCCTGGATGCCGACGTCACGTCGATTGAAGCCGCACGTTCACGCATGGAGGTTGTCCACGACCTCGAGTCCCACGGCTTCGGCCGCGGCGTTGGCCCGGGCGTCTACGACATCCACTCGCCGCGCGTCCCCGGTGAGAAGGAAGTCACCGAGCTGCTCAGCACCGCTGTGAAGCACGTTCCGTCCCGCCAGCTCTGGGTCAACCCGGACTGCGGCCTGAAGACCCGCGGCTACGCCGAGACCGAAGAGTCCCTGCGCAACCTGGTTACGGCAACCAGGACGGTCCCACGGCGGACCCCCGCAGGCCTATTCCTGGCTGACCGTCCTGGTGGACGACAAGCCGGGACAGATTGCCCGCCTCTGGGCTTTAACAATCGATTTACGACTCCCAGACGATCTCGTCGTCCACCACACCGTCCTCGTCCGCGGACGCCACCAGGACTTCGTCGGTGAAGTGCTCGCCCAGGGTGAAATCCAGGACGAAGTAGCGTTCGGGCTGGCCGGGGTAGATACCCACATGGCCTAGTTTCAGAGCCTTCAGGAACACGGCATTGGTCAGCTGGCTCTTGTCCTCCACGCCGAACACCTTCTTGAGGTGCTCCTCCTTGATGGCGTTGCAGTGGAAGTGCCGGTACTCCTGGGGGCTGGTACCCTCCTGCTCCAGCTCATCGGCGATCATGTCCCGGACCTGGTCCACGAGCTCGGGCAAGTACCGCAGCCGGTAGTCCACCTTGTGCATGGCCGCCTCGTCGAAGTGGTCGTGGGCATTGATGTTCAGGTCCAGCTCTACCGGCTGGCCGCCCAGTTCATGCTTCGCTGCGATGTTGTGGTCCCGGCCGTGGTTGAGCTCGATTTCACCAAAGTGCCGGCTCGCTACCTTGTTCATATCTTCAACATAGCCCTCTCGGGCAGTCCATTCCAGCATCCGGGATTTTTTCTGGGGCTGTATCCCCGGGCTGCAGCCCGGGCTGCGTCCCGGCACGGGTACATTGATCGGATGCACACTGCCGCCGCCGTCGCCCGATCCCGCGAGCTCTTCGACAGCGGGGTGACCCGCCCGCTGGCGTGGCGCCTCGAACAACTCGGCAACCTGCGCAGGATGCTGACCGAACGGCGTGAGGATTTCATCGCTGCACTATTCAGCGACCTGGGCAAGCATCGGACTGAGTCCGCGATGACCGAAATTTCCTTTGTGACGGCCGAAGCCGCCCATCTGGAACGGCACCTGGCGGCCTGGCTCCGGCCCCGCCCGGTGGACGTGCCCGTTGTCCTGCAACCGGCCCGGGCGTGGACCGAGCTGACTCCGCTCGGTGTGGTGCTGGTGATCGGCACCTGGAACTATCCGGTCCAGCTGACCCTTGCACCCCTGGCCGGAGCGCTGGCGGCCGGCAACACCGTGGTGGTCAAGCCAAGCGAACATGCCCCCGCCACGTCCGCGGCCCTGGCCCGCTGGATGCCTGAATACCTTGGCGGCGCCGCGGAGGTGGTGACCGGAGGCATCCCGGAAACCACGGCGCTGCTGGCGGAGCGTTTCGACCACATCTTCTTCACCGGCGGGCAGGACGCAGCCCGCGTGGTCATGCGGGCTGCTGCCGATCACCTGACTCCCGTGACCCTTGAACTGGGCGGCAGATGCCCGGCCTTCGTGGACGAAACCGCCGACCTGGCCACCACTGCACGGCGCATTGCCTGGGGCCGGTTCGTGAACGCCGGCCAGACATGCGTGGCTCCGGACTATGTGCTGGCGACACCCAAGATACTGGACGCCCTCCAACCGCTGATCGTGGACGCCATCACCGCTATGTTCGGCAAGGATCCTGCGGGCAGCGCTTCCTACGGCCGGATCGTTGATGACCGGCACTTCGACCGGCTCGCTGAACTGGCGGACAGCAGCACGGTGGTCCACGGCGGCCAGCGGAACCGCGGCAGCCGCTACTTCGCACCCACCCTGCTGCGGCCGGCCCCCGGGGACGCAATCCTGGGCGAAGAAATCTTCGGCCCGCTCCTCCCGCTGGTGCCTGTATCAGGACGGGACGAAGCCATCCGCATGATCAATGCCGACCCCAAGCCGCTGGCCGTTTATGTGTTCAGCACGGACGACAGCGTCCGCGGGTCCTTCGCTGCCGAGACCTCATCGGGTGCGCTTGCGTATGGGGCGCCGGCCGCGCACGTCTCTGTCCCGGGCCTCCCATTCGGCGGGGTCGGCGGCAGCGGAATGGGGGCTTATCACGGCGAACATTCCGTGCGGACGTTCTCGCATGAGCGGGCCAGCCTGGACAAGCCGCTGTGGCCGGATACTTTCGGTCTTGCGTATCCGCCGTACGGCAAGGCGAAGGACAAGCTCGTGACCGCGCTGCTGTCATTCGCCGGGCGGGCGCCGGGGCTTCCGAAAATCCGACGTTCCAAAGCCCGCCGTTCCCAGGGCCGCGAATCCTAGCGCGTGGCTCCCAGGCTGTGCAGGGTGTCGGCCAGCAGTTCGACGAAGAGCTGGACCCGCGCCGTCTGCTTGTCATTGATCAGGAGGGCAAACACGTTGCGGGCGAGCCTGATCTCCGGAACATCGAGGACCACCACTCCGGTGGGCCGGTGCCGAAGGGCTAGTTCGGGCACGAGCGCGGCACCCAGGCCCGCGGCTGCCATTTCCAGGCTCGCGTGGAAGTCGTCGCTGTAGGCCACCACGCGCGGGTGCAGGTTACAGCTGGCGAAGAGGCGCTCAATGACCGTGGCGTCGCTGGTGCCCGGGTGATGGACAATCCACGGCATGTCGGAGAGGTGGTCCGCCGCCACCTTGGCGTCGGCGCGGAAACCCCAGGCCGCAGGCAGCACCACGCGGAATTCGTCGTCGCCGATCCATTGCCGGTTCACGGTGTGCGGCCACGCGAGGCCGGACTGACCCACCTGGTAGACCAGGGCAACGTCGAGTTCGCCGCCTGTGCGAAGCCCTTGGATGGTCTGGGACGGCTCCGCCACGGACACCCTGAGGTCGATGCCCAGATCCTTCCACTTCGGGTTCTGCAGGATCCGCGGCAGCACATAGGTTGCCAGGCTGGGGAAGATGCCGAGCCTGAGTTCCTGGTGGGTGGCGTCGTGTGTCCGGGAGGCGGCGGCCATCAGGGCTTCGATGTCCGTCAGGACCTTGGCGGCATGCCGCGTCATCACCAGGGCGGCTTCGGTGGGCTGGATGCTCCGGGCTGAACGCTGGAAGAGATCCACGCCGGTGTCCCGCTCCAAGGCGGACATCTGCTGGGAAACAGCCGATGCCGTGTAGCCCAGCCGGTTGGCGGCCGCCGCGAATGAACCCAGGCGGGTCACCTCCACGAGGGTCCGCAGGTGAACAGGGTTGATCAATGGTTGTCCTTCGCCTCGGAAATCCCGCTTCATTGTGGCATATCGCCCAGCGGCCCCGGAATGTCGCCGCTGACGGGCCGTGTCCATGGGGAAGAATCGCGTCAAGGCGGCCGGCTGGAATTCGCAGTCATCCGGGCGCCCTTCGGTGACGAATTGCCCATAAGACGATTCATCAGGACGATTCAGGCGAAGCCAACAGGAGCAGAACAGTGTCGCAAGCAGCAACGATTCCGGACGGCCGGCGGGTGGCCGTCATCGGCAGCGGCGTGGCAGGACTGACCGCAGCCTATGTCCTGAACCAGCGGGACAATGTGACCCTATTCGAGGCCGACTCCCGGCTGGGCGGCCATGCCCACACCCACGATGTCCCGCAGGCGGACGGCCCGGTCCTGGGCGTGGACACCGGTTTCATCGTGCACAACGAACGCACCTACCCGACGCTCCTGCGGCTCTTCGCGGAGCTCGGGGTGGAGACGCAGGACTCCGAGATGAGCATGTCGGTCCGCTGCGACGGCTGCGGCCTCGAATATGCCGGTGCCCGCGCCAAGGGGCGCGGCATTATCCCGCGGCCCTCCACCCTGCTGCGCGGCAGGTACCTGCTGATGCTGCTGGAAGTAACGCGCTTCCACCGCCGTGCCCGCGCCCTGCTGGCAGCGGAACCCGACGGCGGACCGGGCACCGATGCGTCCCGTCACGAGGATGCGTCCGGTCACGAGAACGTCAGCGCGGAGCCGGAACTGACGCTGGGGGAGTTCCTTGCCCGGGAGAAGTTCAGCAGCTACTTCATCTCGCACTTCATGACACCCGTTGTGAGCGCCGTCTGGTCCTGCGACCCCACCACGGCGCTGGCTTACCCGGCCCGCTACCTGTTTACCTTCCTGGCCCACCACGGCCTGCTCGGAGTGTCGGGCTCCCCGCAGTGGCGAACGGTCAAGGGGGGCTCGCGCACCTACGTGGACAAGCTGGCCGCCACCCTTCCCGATATCCGGCTGTCCAGTCCGGTGACTGCGCTGCGACGCCACGGGGAGGGTGTTGAACTGACCACCCCGCACGGCACGGAAACCTATGACGCCGTCGTGATTGCCGCGCATCCCGCGCAGGCACTGCGCATGCTCTCTGATGCTTCCCCTGCTGAGAAGGAGGCGCTCGGCGGAATGCCCTATTCGGTCAACCAGACGCTGTTCCACCGCGACGAAGCGGTGCTGCCGGCCAGTGCAAATGCCCAGGCGTCCTGGAATTACCGGCTGCCGTCCTGCGACGCACGTCCGGACAAAGTGCTGGTCAGCTACGACATGACGCGCCTGCAGCGGCTCAAGCCCGCTGACGGCGGACGCTACATCGTGAGCCTCGGTGAGTCCGAACTCATCGCCGACGGCACCGTCCTGGACCGAATGGTGTACGAACACCCGCAGTACACGCCCGATTCGCTCCGGGCCCAGCAGCAGATCCTCGCGCTGGGGGACGGGCGCCTTGCCTTTGCCGGCGCTTACCACGGCTGGGGTTTCCACGAGGACGGCGCGCTCTCGGGGGTCAAAGCGGCCGCCCGGCTCGGCCGGGACTGGGAACAGCCGGCCGGCGTGTCCGGTCCTGCACTGGCGGGCGTCGCCGCGGAGGGCGCCTGATGAACACACAGGCAGCCATCTACCGCACCTCCATCGCGCACGTGCGCCGCACGCCGCTGCACAATGCGTTCACGTACCGCAGCTACAGCTGGTTCGTCGACGTCGACCGGCTTCCGTCACTGCCGTGGCCGCTCCGGCCGCTCGCCGAATTCCGTGCCTCGGATCACCTCGGCGACCCGGAAGGCACGCTCCGGGGCAATGTGGAACGGTTCCTGCGGACCCGGGGGATAGAACCCGACGGCGGCCGGATCACCATGCTGGCCAGCGCCAGGGTGTTCGGCCACGTGTTCAACCCGCTCAGCCTGTTCTGGTGCCACGACGCCGGCGGCAACCTGCGCTGCGTCGTCGCCGAAGTGCACAACACCTATGGTGAACGGCACTGTTATCTGCTCGAAACGGACGACGCCGGCAGGGCCAGCGTGCCCAAAGCGTTCTACGTTTCCCCGTTCAACGACGTCGAGGGCCAGTACCGGATGAGGCTCCCGGAACCGGGGGAGCGGCTCGCGGTCTCCATCGTTCTGGAGCGCGAAGGGCAGAAGCCCTTCATCGCAACCGTCGACGGCGAACGCCACGAAGCCTCCCTGCCGAACATTCTCTCGGCAGCGCTCGCTGTCCCCCTGGCACCGCTGCGTGTAGCCGCGCAGATCCGCTGGCAGGGCCTCAAGCTCTGGGCACGTCGGCTGCCCATCATCAAACGACCACACCACCCCTCACAGGAGGCAGTCCAGTGACCATCACCGAAGCTACCGGATCCGCAGCAGGAAAGCCGGCGAACGAGCGTTCCGCCCCGGACCGTGCCGTCCTCGCCGCTGACTCCACGGTTCCCTACACTGTTCCCCAGCCGCCCGCCGTGGTTGACGCCGACATCTGGCCGAGCATTGCCACGGTGCCCTCCACCCTCAAGGCGCGGGTGGCCGGCCGGGCTGCCGACGCCATCTTCAGGGCAGCCGTGCGGCGGCTTCCGCTCGAAGTCCGCTACCCCGACGGGACCGTTCTTGGAAAGGCGGCCCCCGGCACGGCAGACGCCCCCGGCCGTCGGTACCCGGTGATGACCATGAACCGTCCCGAAGCCTTCGCTGCCCGGCTCGGCGACGGCGGACTCATCGGCCTGGGTGAGTCCTACATGGCCGGCGACTGGGACGCCGACGACCTCACCGCGGTGATGGAGGTTTTCGCTGCCCGCGTCGGCACCCTGGTGCCGGAGCCGCTGCAGAAACTGCGGGCCCTCTACCTGCCGCGGCAGCCGCGCAGGGAGCGCAACACGGAGCAGAACACCCGCTCCAACATTTCGCGGCACTACGACCTCTCCAACGAGCTCTTTGCCTCCTTCCTGGACAGCACCATGACCTACTCCAGCGCACTCTTCCCGGAGAGCGGCGACGCCCTTCGGACCGTTGCCTGGGACGGTTTCGCCGAGGCGCAGCAGGCCAAGATCGACCGGCTGCTGGACAAGGCCGGCGTCCGCGAGGGGACACGCGTGCTGGAAATCGGCACCGGCTGGGGCGAGCTTGCGCTGCGAGCCGCTGCCCGCGGAGCCACGGTCTACTCGGTCACGCTGTCCAGCGAACAGCAGGAGCTCGCCCGGCAGCGCGTGGCCGAGGCCGGCTACGCCGACGCCGTCACCATTGAACTCAAGGACTACCGGGCGGTGGAAGGTGAGTACGACGCCGTCGTCTCGGTGGAAATGATCGAGGCCGTCGGCTACGAATACTGGGCCACGTACTTCCAGACCATCGAGCGCGTCCTGGCCCCCGGCGGGAAGGTGGCCATCCAGGCCATTACCATCGCGCACGACCGGCTGATCGCCACCCGGACGAGCTACACGTGGGTGCACAAGTACATCTTCCCCGGCGGCGTCATCCCCTCCGTCCGGGCCATCGAGGAAATCACCGAGAAGCAGACCGGACTCCGGGTCCGTGAACGCCTCGCCATGGGCGAGCACTACGCGCAGACCCTGCGCCTCTGGGAGGAACGGTTCATGTCCCGCGCCGACGAGGTGGCGGCCATGGGCTTCGACGCGATCTTCCAGCGGATGTGGCTGTTCTACCTCTGCTACTCCCGGGCAGGGTTCGAGACGGGCTACCTGGACGTCCAGCAGATAGTCCTGGACCACGCAGCGACAAAGCACCACATCTAGTTCCGTTCATCACATCGGGGCCCTGAATCTGCATTGAGGGCCCCTTTTGTGTGCCCTCCGACACGCCCGCCGCACAGTCACGACACGCCGTCCACCGGGCGACACGCGGAGCGATTAATTGTGGCTAACTACTCCACAGGGTGTGGATTTCGTCCGCGAAAACAGCTGAATCCCGGACATTTTTGACCACCCGGCCTGTGGATTAACGGTGCATTAAATGACATACTTGTAATACATCATCTTGGGGTCCACGTCGGGGCCGTGCACTACATGTAGTATCGACATACAGATTGAGCGGGACGCAGGACCGGCACGGATGAGGGGTTTCAGTTCCGGGCAGTGTCTACCGCAACGATGAACAAGAGACTTCAAAAAGCAGTGACTTCAACAAAGGGGACAGGAACCATGACCGTTACGGTTTACACGAAGCCGGCCTGTGTTCAGTGCAACGCAACGTACCGCGCGCTGGACAAGAAGGGCATCACCTACCAGAGCGTCGACATCTCTCAGGATGCAGACGCCCTTGAGCGCCTGAAGGCCCTTGGCTACATGCAGGCCCCCGTCGTGGTCACGGACCAGGACCACTGGTCAGGCTTCCGCCCGGACAAGATCGAAGAGCTGGCGCTGAGCGCCGCCGCATCCGTGGCCTAGCCCCAGCTTCATCCGCCGTTTCCGGCAAAGAACTTTACGTAGATGAGGTGACTCCCATGGCAGCGCCGGCACTTGCCGATGCGCCGCTCGCAGCGGATGCTGCGAATACGACGCCGATGACACGGACATCCAGTCACCTCATCTACTTTTCCTCGGCCTCCGAGAACACCCGGCGCTTCGTGGAGAAGCTCGGCCGGGATGCGGCCAGGATTCCCCTGCATCAGCGTGAGCCTGAACTCGTGGCCTCCGAGCCCTTCGTGCTGGTGGTTCCCACCTATGGCGGGACTGGCGGCGAGGGATCCGTGCCAAAACAGGTGATCCGGTTCCTCAACAACCCGCAGAACAGAACCCTGGTCCGCGGAGTGATCAGCGCAGGAAACACAAATTTCGGGGACAACTACTGCATGGCAGGCGACATCATCGCCTTCAAATGCCAGATACCGCACCTCTACCGCTTCGAACTCATGGGGACGCCTGAAGACGTCCGCCTGGTAAATCAAGGATTGGACAAGTTTTGGACACTACTGTCGCAGACACAGAAGTAACCATGCCCGCCGTCGAGAAGACTGCAGAGAAGCCGCCGCTGCCCGCCGCCTACAAGGGCTTGGGCTACCACGAGCTGAACGCCATGCTGAACCTGTACGGGCCGAGCGGTGAAATCCAGTTCGAGGCGGACCGCGAGGCCGCGCACCAGTACTTCCTGCAGCACGTGAACAACAACACCGTGTTCTTCCACGACCTGGAAGAGAAGCTCGACTACCTGGTGAAGAACCAGTACTACGAGCGCGAGACCCTCGACCAGTACACGATGAACTTCATTCGCGAGCTCTTCAACCGCGCATACAAGAAGAAGTTCCGCTTCGAGACCTTCCTGGGCGCCTTCAAGTTCTACACGTCCTACACGCTGAAGACGTTCGACGGCAAGCGATTCCTGGAGCGCTACGAGGACCGCGTGTGCATGGTTGCCCTGCACCTGGCCCGCGGCGACGAGCAGCTTGCCCTGCAGATGGTGGACGAGATCATCGAGGGCCGCTTCCAGCCGGCCACCCCCACGTTCCTGAACGCCGGCAAGAAGCAGCGCGGCGAGCTGGTCTCCTGCTTCCTGCTCCGCATCGAAGACAACATGGAGTCGATCGGCCGGTCCATCAACTCCGCCCTGCAGCTGTCCAAGCGCGGCGGCGGCGTGGCGTTCGCGCTGACCAACATCCGCGAAGTCGGTGCACCGATCAAGCAGATCGAAAACCAGTCCTCCGGCGTCATCCCCGTGATGAAGCTCCTCGAGGACAGCTTCTCCTACGCCAACCAGCTCGGTGCCCGCCAGGGCGCCGGTGCCGTGTACCTGCACGCCCACCACCCGGACATCTACCGGTTCCTGGACACCAAGCGGGAAAACGCGGACGAGAAGATCCGCATCAAGACCCTCTCGCTCGGCGTCGTGATCCCGGACATCACCTTCGAGCTGGCCAAGCGGGACGAGGACATGTACCTGTTCTCCCCGTACGACGTCGAAAAGGTCTACGGCATGCCGTTCTCCGACGTCTCGGTCACCGAGAAGTACTACGAGATGGTGGACGACTCCCGGATCAAGAAGACCAAGATCAAGGCACGCGAGTTCTTCCAGACGCTCGCCGAGATCCAGTTCGAGTCCGGCTACCCGTACATCATGTTCGAGGACACCGTAAACCGGGAAAACCCGATCGACGGCAAGATCATCATGTCCAACCTGTGCTCCGAGATCCTCCAGGTCTCCCAGCCCACCACGTACCACGATGACCTGTCCTACGACCAGACCGGCAAGGACATCTCCTGCAACCTGGGCTCGCTGAACATCGCGAAGACCATGGATTCGCCGGACTTCGGCCTGACCATCGAGACGGCGATCCGCTCGCTCTCGGCTGTTTCGGACATGTCCAACATCACCTCGGTGCCCTCCATCGCCCGCGGCAACGACCAGAGCCACGCTATTGGCCTCGGCCAGATGAACCTGCACGGCTACTTGGCACGTGAGCGGGTCCACTACGGTTCCGAAGAGGGCCTGGACTTCACCAACATCTACTTCTACTCGGTGGTATACCACGCCGTCCGCGCCTCCAATAAGCTGGCCATCCAGACCGGCCAGACCTTCGGCGGCTTCGAGAAGTCCAAGTACGCCTCGGGGGAGTTCTTCGACAAGTACACCGAGCAGGAATGGATCCCGCAGACCGAGAAGGTCGCGGAGCTGTTCAAGAACATCCACATCCCCACCCAGGATGACTGGCGCGAGCTGAAGGCTTCGGTCATGGAGCACGGCATCTACAACCAGAACCTGCAGGCCGTTCCGCCGACGGGCTCGATCAGCTACATCAACAACTCCACCTCCTCGATCCACCCGGTGGCGTCCAAGATCGAGATCCGCAAGGAAGGCAAGCTGGGCCGCGTGTACTACCCGGCGCCGTACCTGACGAACGACAACCTGGAGTACTACCAGGACGCGTACGAGATCGGCTACGAGAAGGTCATCGACACCTACGCCGCGGCCACGCAGCATGTGGACCAGGGCCTGTCCCTGACGCTGTTCTTCAAGGACACCGCCACCACGCGCGACATCAACAAGGCCCAGATCTACGCCTGGAAAAAGGGCATCAAGACCATCTACTACATCCGTCTCCGCCAGCTAGCGCTGGAAGGGACCGAGGTGGACGGCTGCGTCAGCTGCATGCTCTAATCTTCAACTAAATCGCGACAGTACGACGGCGGGCGCCCGCCCGCCGTCGTACGCTTAACTTCAAGAACAACCCAACGTTTAGGGGATGACATGACCGAAAAGGTCAAGCTGCTTAGCCACGTCGAGGCGATCAACTGGAACCGTATCCAGGACGACAAGGACGTGGATGTCTGGAACCGCCTCGTCAACAACTTCTGGCTGCCGGAGAAGATCCCGCTGTCCAACGACGTCCAGTCCTGGGCAACGCTGACTCCTGACGAGCAGCAGCTCACCATGCGCGTGTTCACCGGCCTGACCCTGCTGGACACCATCCAGGGCACCGTCGGCGCCGTCTCGCTGATTCCGGATGCGATCACCCCGCATGAAGAAGCCGTGTACACGAACATCGCCTTCATGGAGTCCGTGCACGCGAAGAGCTACTCCTCCATCTTCTCCACGCTGGCCTCCACGAAGGAGATCGACGAGGCGTTCCGCTGGTCCACCGAGAACGCGAACCTTCAGAAGAAGGCGCAGATCGTCATGGACTACTACCAGGGCGACGATCCGCTGAAGCGGAAGGTGGCCTCCACGCTGCTGGAGAGCTTCCTGTTCTACTCGGGCTTCTACCTGCCGATGTACTGGTCCTCACGTGCCAAGCTGACGAACACGGCAGACCTCATCCGCCTGATCATCCGTGACGAGGCCGTGCACGGATACTACATTGGCTACAAGTTCCAGAAGGGCCTGGAGAAGGTCTCCGAGGAGAAGCGCCAGGAGATCAAGGACTACACGTTTGAGCTGCTCTTCGAGCTGTACGAGAACGAAGTCCAGTACACGCACGACCTCTACGACTCCGTCGGCCTGGCCGAGGACGTCAAGAAGTTCCTGCACTACAACGCCAATAAGGCTCTGATGAACCTGGGCTACGAGGCCATGTTCCCGGCTTCCGTTACCGACGTGAACCCGGCAATCCTGTCGGCCCTGTCGCCGAACGCCGACGAGAACCACGACTTCTTCTCGGGGTCGGGTTCAAGCTATGTGATCGGCAAGGCTGTCAACACCGAAGATGAGGACTGGGACTTCTAGGTTCAGTCTGTTCTTCTTCTTTGCTTCACCAATAGAAATTTGGAACGGCCCCGCATGCAGACAGACGCGTGCGGGGCCGTTCCCGCGCTTGCGCCCTGGCGCCAACGCGCCGGCCATGTGGGGTACCCGGCCGGATCCTGCCTCGTTAGGCTTTGTCCATGGACGGGAGCCAGATATGACCGAACGGACCTACCCGCACGGCGTCCCAAGTTGGATCGACACGGAGCAGCCTGACGTCGAGGCGGCCGTCGAGTTCTACTCTGGACTCTTTGGCTGGACGTTCGAGGACGTCATGCCGTCGGGAGCGCCTGGCCGTTACTTGATAGCAAAGCTGGACGGCCAGGACGTCGGCGGGATGGCCAGCGCCCAGGAGGGTCCGGCTGTGTGGAGCACCTACATAGCCGTCGAGGACACGGATGCCGCCGTGCAGCGGCTGGTCGCCGCCGGTGCCACGGTGCGATTGGCCCCCGCAGATGCCGGTGAAGGCGGACGCAGTGCGGCACTGACCGATCCGGAGGGTGCCGAGTTCCGCATCTGGCAGGCCAGACGGCGCTTAGGGGCACAAGTGGTCAATCTGCCAGGGGCCTGGAATTTCAGCGACCTCCACACGGCCAAGCCCGGCGCGGCCATTGCGTTCTACCAGGGCGCGTTCGACTGGCAGGTCGACGACCTTGGTTTCGCGATAATGATCCGAAGGCCCGGTTATGGTGACCACCTTGAAGCGACAGTCGATCCGGACATCAGGGCGAGGCAGTCCGGGCTCGTCGCCCCACCCGGCTTCGAGGACGCGATCGCCTGGATCGCGACCGCGGCCCCCGACGAACCGCCGCACTGGCACGTCTCATTCACCGTCGCTGACCGGGACCGGACGGTATCGGATGCCAAGCGACTCGGCGCACAAGTCATTCGCCAGAACGAGACCAAGTGGACGCGTACGGCACTAATCCGGGACCCCCAAGGCGCGGAGTTTACCGCCAGCCAGTTCACGCCCCCTGAGGGGTGAAGGATCCTGCAGCACGCTGTCAATCAGGACACTGCCGATCAGGCGCCCTGAAGTAGGAACGCCTCCGGGAGGAACTCCTCCGAGGGCTCTGGCCTGGGGTGCTCGTCAGCGTCCGCGGAGGGAAGTCGATGCCCGGCCGTGAAGAGGTGCCATTCCGGGAAGGGGTCCGGGGGTAGCTCCGGTTCGGAATCGAGGCAGGGTTCCTGCATGAGATAGCCGTTGTGTGCCGGGTTGGGACGATGTTCTGGATCTGCGGGCGGCCCCAAATCCGTGCGTGCGTCCACTGTCGCCATGTGGTGTGGCCAGTGTGGTGGTTCCCAGTCCTGGTGTTCGCTGGGGTAATGGCGCCCTGACGGTGAGGTCCATCCTGGCGGGTTGTTCTTGCTGGCTGCGGTTGGTGTCCAGGCGGAGCTGTGTTTGAGGCGGTGGTGTTTGGGGCAGGGCTGGCCGAGGTTGGAGATTCCGGTGGTGCCGCCGTCGGCCCAGGCCAGGAGGTGGTCTGCGTCGTTGTCCAGGGAGTGGTTGTTGCAGCCGGGGAAGGGGCATTTCCCGTCGCGGAGCCGGAGCCACTGACGTTGGGCTTTCGTGAGGCGGTAGCTGGTCCGTCCGATTTCCAAGGGCGCCCCGTCGCGGGGGTCCGTCAGGACGCGGTAGAAGGAGTCGGCGCCGTCTGCGATCAGGCGGCGGGCCATGGACGGCGGGATCGGGCCGTACCCGTCGAGCATGGCCGGTTCGTCTGTGGCCCCCAGGAGGGATAGGACCGGGACAGTGACAAGAACCTGGGCCCGCGGCGACGGGACACCCCTGGCCGCATTCCCGCCCAACCCGGTGCCGCCGTCGGCCGTTCCGCCGGTGGTGCCGGCCGCGCCGGGGTGCTCGCCAGCGGTGTGGCCGGTGAGGAGCCAGGTGGCCGCGGCGTCAGCGCGGAGCTGGGTGAGGGTCCTGGTTTCGTCCGGGCCTTGGAGGGCGCGGGCGGCGGTGGTGCTCCGTTCCCAGATCCCTGCGGCGGTGTCGGCAGGGAGGTAGGCCGAAAGCCAGGCCATGCCGTCCCGGTCCGGGTGGTACTCGAGCCGCCGGTCTGCTGCGCTCTTGGTGTGGCGTTTTTCGATGCTGACCCGGTGGTGGCGTTCGCGCCAGGTGCGGGCCTTGGCGCGGAACCGGGACGGGACAAGGTCCCCGGCCGGGCACCCGCGGGCCGGGCTCGGTGCGTCCGGGTCCAGGAAGTGCGCTTCCAGGGCGGCCGCTCCGGCGGGATCCAGGCCGGTGGTTTCGTCGACGATGATCCGGGCGTGCTGCCAGGAAATCGTCCCGGTCTGCAGGGCAGCCAGCGTCAGCGGCAGCGCCGTGGTCAGTGTCAGGGAGTCGGACAGGAGGGCGCCGGCAGCGCGTTCAGTGACGGTCAGGACGCAGGCGAGCTCGGCAACGGTGGCCATCTCCTGGGCGGTGCAGTCCTGAGGGGATAACGCCGGCGGCGTCAGGGCCGTGGCCGCCCGCAGGTAGTCCGCGGCAAGCCTTACCTTCAAAGCGGCGGTCCGGGCTTCCAGCCGGCCCAGTTCGGCCAGTCCGTCCAGGCACGCATCCGCCACATCCCGCAGCGGATCGGCCTCCGGCGGCAGGCCGCCGTCGGGCACCCAGGCGCGTTCCGCGCCGGCGCCGAAAGACGACGCCATGACGGCCGCGGAAGCGGAGACGGCCGTCATGGCGTCCCTGCTCTCCGCGCTCCAGGCCGTGCTGCTGTCCATACCCACAGCATCTCAGGAGGCACTGACATTCTTTGATGCATTTGCCGGATTCGTCAGCAGCCCTTGCCGCACAAGGGCACTATGTCTCTTTCGGCCGGGAATACGAGGACCCGGAGCGGGTCCGTTCCAGAAGGCCGAAGTCGACCATGTAGCGACGAAGCAACACGACGTCGTCGGTATAACTGAGAAGTCGTTCATTGACCTGTTTTTCTGTGAGGTCTTCGCCGGCTTTGATGGCATCGCCGACGATCCAGGTCAGGAGGTACCGTCGCTCCGCCTTGTTGGCCGGATACCTCTCGATCCTGCCCAAACGCATAAACCGGGCCACGCCCGTCTCCGGCTGCCGCCGGGGTTGTTGCGTGAGAAGGTCACGGAAGACCGCCTCGGACGCCACCAGTTCACCGGCCGCGTTCCGGTCAACGAGCCCGGACTCAAGAAGGGCGTCGACGGCACGGTTGCGTCGCTGATCCTTCAGATCAGGGACAGCTTCGGGGAGTTTGGTGCCTAGCACTATCCGGGCGTAAACGGTCCGCGCGTCGTTGTTGGCGAGGGCCGCCATCACTCGCCGCCAGTGCGGTCCGCTATGCCTCGTTCCTCCGGTCACGGCCTTCTCCTCACCCTGTGTGCCGCCAGCGGTGCCCTGTGTGCCGCCAGCGGTCCAAGGCAGCCGAGAAACACATCATCGTCACCCGTTCACGGTGTCGGCGTGCCGATGCGCCACCCTCCACTCGCCGTCCTCGCGGCGATAGATCTGGGTGGCGCGGAGGGTGTAACTGCGTGGCTGACCGTCGACGGAGGTGGAAATATGCTCCAAGCCGGCGGTATAGGCCATGGCGCCGACCACGTCGTAGGCCTGCAGTTCGAAAGTGTAGGACGTGCAGTTGGAGAAGGCTCTCTCGAGGACAGCGAAGGCCTCGTCCACCTCCTGCTGCCCAAACGCATTCCGCCACGCGCCCAGGATGCTCACAGGCTCGTGCCGGGACCAAAGCGCCCGGCGCGGGGCCGAGTCGCCGTTATGGAGGGCCAGTTCCGCCGCATGCAGCGAGGACTTCACCCAGATCAGGAAGTCGTCGGCGTCGCTCATACCTTAGTATGCCTCCGGCCGGGTGCTGATGGCGATCAGCACCCTCAGCCCGCCTCCCACGTCACCGGCAACTCCTTGAGTCCGTAGACGATGGTGCTGTCCATCCGCTCAAGTCGCGTCCCTTCGGTAACCGCCAAGCCGGGCAGCCGCGACAGGATGGCCTCCAGCGCGATTCTGGCTTCAAGCCTGGCAAGAGGGGCGCCAAGGCAAAAGTGAATGCCCTGGCCGAACGCGAGATGCCGGGAAGGGCCACGATCGATGTCGAACTGGTCAGGTTCCGTGAAGTGCCGCTCGTCGCGGTTCGCCGATCCGATCCACGCCACCAGCGGAGCGCCGGCTGAAATCTGAACATCGCCCAAAGCGGTATCGGCAGCAGCGACCCGGTACATGGACTGGACCGGTGAACGGTACCGCAGCACTTCCTCGATCGCCTGCGGCAGCAGCTGCGGCTCGGCGAGGAGCCGTTCGATGGTTCCCGGCACTTCGGTGAAGCAAAGCACAGCGTTGCCGATCAGGTTGGTGGTTGTTTCGTTGCCGGCCACCAGAAGCAGGCTGCAGAAGCCCAGCAATTCGGCCACGCTGAGTTTCTGCCCGTCAATCTCGGCCGAGAGCAAGTTGCTGATCAGGTCGTTTCCGGGCTGCATCCGGCGCTGTTCGATCAGGTCCAGGAAGTACCCGGTCATCTCAACGTTGGTGGCGTGGTGGTCGGCATCCGCCGCCCCGGACCTCGTTTGGCTGACGATGACATCGGACCACTGCTTGAAACGGTCGCGGTCCTCCGGGGGCACACCCATGAGCTCCGCAATGACGATCACCGGCAGCGGGTAGGCCAATCCCTCAATCAGGTCGGCAGTGCCGGCACCAACGATCCCGTCCAGCAACTCGTCCGTCAGGGCTGAGATGCGGGGAGCCAACGCATCCACTGCTTTCGGTGTGAACGCCTGGGTCACCAGCGAGCGCAGTTGCCGGTGCCGGGGCGGATCCGTGGTGATCAGGCTCGCCGCAAACAGCTGGCCTGTCTCCGACGGATCGTCCCCGCCCATCCTTGAGGAGAAGGTGGCATGTTCGGACAGCACCCGCTGTACGTCGTCGTACCGGAAGACATGCCAGCTCCCGGATTGCTGGTCCTGGAAGACGGATGCACTCTCCCTCATCGCCCGGTACTGGGGAAACGGGTCAAGCGATTGCGTAAAGTCCGCTGCAAAGTCCACGGCTGGCCTCTCTGCTCAGCCCGGCAGTCTTTCGGCCCTGGCCGAAGCGTCGGGGCGGGTGGGCCAATGGCCCGTGAGACCCTGAGCATATCCAAGAAGGCCCGGCTCGTCAGTAGCTAAGTGGTCCCATGCTCTCGACGTCCCGGGAGAGCAGCTCAACAGTCCGCACGATCGACGTGCGCCGGCGTACCCCGTCCGCCGTCGGGTGATCACAGCACGCACGTTCGGGACGGCGACCCAGGCGTGGCACAGCGTCACGATGGTCAACAGCAGGTCTTCGGCCGCCGCCTCACTGATGGCCGGGAGCGCGCGGCGGATCTCAGCAGCCTTGTTCGCTGCCAGCAGCGCCCGCCGTTCGGCGTCAATGGGATCGCCGCGCTCCAGCCCTTCCCAGAACGTCAGCCGGGCCAGGCTGGGAAAGCTTGTCGAGAAATCGAAGTACCTCCCCGCGAAGTCGGCAACGGCCTCAGGACCCGAGCCCACCACGGGGAGGTCCTCCAATGCCGTCACGAGCTGCCGCCCGAGTGCGGCAGATGAGACGGACGGGCACCATCATCGACCCCCGGGCCTGGCGTCCATGCACACCAGGGCATTCATCACCTGGGTGGCGATCTTTCCCATGGCGGCGCAGGGAATGTACCTGTTGGGAATCGTCGCGCCGGAATGGCCACCGGTCCTTCGCGCCTTCGTCCTGACCCTGGTGGTGGTCCCCACGGCCGTCTACTTTGCCGTTCCCCGACTGCTGATGGTTCAGGGCCGGGTCAGCAGGGCGGTGCGCAGGCGCAGGCTCCGCCGCGTGGCAAGCCTGCAGTCACGGGTCTGAACCGGCGCACGACGGCGGCTGGTTGCCTTGGGCGCTTGTCCGCCTTACGGCGTAAGAGGCTCCCGCAGAACACGAAGCGCGAGGCCTGCGTCACCGTCGATGGCTGCCGTCTCCTGCAGGCTGGACCGGCCCCAGAGGCCGAGGTACATGTCCGGTAGCGCCGCGGTGACGGATGCCGCAGCGGTGCCGCTGCCCACCGTCCAGCTTCCCGCGCCGGGCACACGAAGGCCGGGCACACGGAACGAAACTGCCTGCTCCTGCGGCCGCATCCGGCCCAGCCTCACTTGGCGCGGGGTGAACATCGCCAGGACCTCGGCAACGCCGTCGATCATGAAGTCCTCGCTCAAAGCCGGCGCCGCCCGTCCGGACGCCTGGCAGGCGTCGATGAGGTGGATGGCGTGCTCGTGCGCCTGGCGCCGGAGCCAGAAGCCTGCCGTACGCGGCGGCGGTCCGAAGTTCCAGCACTGTGCCCCGGGATCCACGGACGTCATCGTCGCGAGGAACGGTTCGGCGCCCTCGATGAACCAGGCGGCCGCACCTGTGGCCGGCGGCGCCGGTTCCTCGACGTATTTCCCGCCACGAACCACCGCGGCCGCCCAGCGTTCGATGGAGCCAAGGTGCCCGAATAGCTGTTCCAGCGTCCACCCTGGGCAGGCCGGTACCGGACGGGACAACACGTCGTCTGGCTGGCGGGCGAGCTCGGTGAGGCGTTCGAGGAAGCGGGCCAGCTCGGCGAGGTAGCGATCGGGCGACATGGCATGAGCCTAACCCGCGGGGCATCTGTTCTCCCCAAGGCAGATGTTGAATCGTCGGAGGTGGACTGCCGGCCTGCGGTGCAGCTGGCGAGCCCTTCCGGCTACAGGACGAAGGTTCATCATGAAGCGCACACGTCTTTCCGCCATCGGCCTCATGGCAGCTGCAGCCCTTGCCCTTGCCGGCTCCGGGTCCACCACGCCATCCGGCTCGACGCCGGCGGGCGGCGCGGACGCGTGGACCGGCTGCTCAACCCGTTCTAGGGCAACGCCCGGAGCCACAGCGCTGCGGTCAATCCTGCGGCAAACCCAGCGGGCCCTTGCCCCAGGATTGACCGCAGGGGAGGATAATTGGCAAACGGCAGGAGGCTCTCCATGACCCAGCAACTCGGCAAATTTGAGAAATACCTGATCGAGGAATTCTTCGACGATTACCGTGCCGGTGCCATGAGCCGGCACACGTTCACGCGACGGGTGGCGTTCATCACCGGGAGCATGGCCGCTGCTGCGGCCGCCATGGCACTGGTGGGCTGCACGCCGCAGGAGCTTCCGCGCAGCACCGATCCGATGCCGACGCCCACCCCGTCCGCGGCGTCGAACGGCACCGGCACAAGCACGGCATCCCCAGGCGCGGTGCCCGGCGCCAAGAGCCCGCTGTCCGTTCCCGAGGGCGCTCCCGGCTTGGTCACCGCAACCGTGCGGTTCCCTGCCGGCGGTACCGACATCAGCGCCTACCTTGCCCGGCCGGAAGGCGGCAAGCCCGGACCCGCCGTGCTCATCTGCCATGAAAACCGCGGGCTGACCCCGCACATCCAGGACGTGGCACGACGCTTCGCCAAAGCAGGCTACGCTGCCCTGGCCCTGGACCTGCTGAGCAGGGAGGGAGGAACGGCGAGCCTGGACCGGGACGCCGTCCCGGGCGCACTGACCCAGGCCGGAGCGAAGCGCCACGTCGGGGACTTCTCGGCAGCCTTCGACTACCTGAACGCACAGGACTTCGTCGATTCCGGGCGGATTGCCATGACGGGCTACTGCTTCGGCGGCGGCATCACCTGGCAGGCGGCGACGGAACTGTCGGGGCTGAAGGCCACCTCGGCGTTTTACGGGCCCGCCCCGGATTTGGAGAAGGTCCCGGCCATCAAACCGGCCGTCCTTGGCGTCTACGCTGAACTTGATGACCGCATCACCGGGGCGATGCCGGCTTTCCGCGATGCCCTTGCCGCCACTGATGTCCGGCACGAGCTGAAGGTGT
Source organism: Arthrobacter sp. Leaf337 (assembly GCF_001423745.1). Lineage (GTDB taxonomy): Bacteria > Actinomycetota > Actinomycetes > Actinomycetales > Micrococcaceae > Arthrobacter. Next base: position 166,621 of record NZ_LMPC01000023.1, on the reverse strand, counting down.
ATCCCGGCGTCGACCATGCGTTCCACAACGACACCGGCGAGCGCTACAACGAGACCCAGGCCACCGCCGCCTGGAACGACACATTGGCCTGGTTTAGCAAGTATGTCTAACCGTTCGCCCGGGGCCGGAACGGGAGCAGGAGCCGGAGTCAGCGTCCGCAGCGGCATGTCGATGAAACTGCTCCCGGCGGCACTGGTGTCGCTCTCCGGCTTTGTCCTGTTCGTCCTGGAACAGAAAATCGCGGGGTACGGCCTCCTGGCGCTGGCCCTCATCACGGCGGGACTGATCGACCGTGCGCTCCTGCGCGACCTGGCCCTGATCGCCGCCGGGCTCGTGGCCATCAGCCTGGTGCCGATCACCACGGACATCAGCACCGAACATATGCTCGTCATGGGCACGGCCATGATCCTCGCGGTCGGCGTTCCTTACACAGTTTCGCGCTTTGTCTACAAGGACCATGCGGTTAAGTTTCCTGTGCTCACCGGCCACCCCTGGACTCGTGCGGAGAAATGGTACCTGGCCGCCGTCGTCGTGATGGGTTACGCGGTGCTTCCGGCGTATATGGTCAACACCGGTGTCTACAGCAATTGGCCCGCGGTGTCCGACCCGGAGGGGATCTTCCGGCTTTTCCTGGGCACCAACGTGCTGGGGATCTGGGATGAGCTCTTCTTTATCTGCACCGTTTTTATCCTCCTGCGCCGGCACCTGCCGCTGGCCCAGGCCAACGTGCTGCAGGCCGTCCTGTTCACGTCCTTCCTCTGGGAACTGGGGTTCCACGCCTGGGCGCCGGTGTTCATCTTTCCCTTCGCCCTGCTCCAGGCGTTCATCTTCACCCGGACAAAGTCACTGTCCTACATCGTGGCCGTGCACCTGCTGTTCGATTTCGTGCTGTTCCTGGTCCTGCTGCATGCCCACAACCGCGCCTGGATCGACATCTTCGTCTACTGACGGTGCAGGGAACGGGCGCGGCGTACCAATCGCGGGCCGAGCCCCGCCCGTACTCCAGGAAGCCCGCTCCCGCCTGGGCAGGGGAATCCTGTCCAGGTCCTCTGCGGCGACGACGGTGGCCCGGCCTGCGCGGGCACCGGCCTGTTCCGCCAACACGCTGACGTCCCCGTACCGGGACGAGAAATGCGTGAGGACCAGCATTCCGGCCCCGGCAGCGGACGCCAGATCGCCGGCCTGCCCGGCGGTGAGGTGAAGATACCGGGAGGCCAGCCCGGCGTCGTCGTCGCTGAACGTTGACTCCGCCACGAGGAGGTCCACGCCTTCGGCGAGCTCCCCGGCGCCGTCGCATTCCGCGGTATCCATCACGAACGCGAAGCTCTGGCCGGGGCGCGGAACGCTCACGTCTTCCAGCCGTACCCCGTGGAGGTTTCCCTCCCGTTGCAGCCGCGTGACGTCTCTTCCCGAGATCCCCGCCGCCGCCAGCCGATCGGGCAGCAGTGTGCGGCCGGCGGGCTCGACTAGCCGGTAGCCGAAAGTCTCAATACGATGCCGCAAGGGCCGCACCTCCAGGCCGGGCGCGATCGGCCCCGGTGCGGAGTGCGGGTGCAGCCGCAGTTCGAGGCCGGGGGAGGCGAGGGACACGAGGGCGCGGACCACCTCGGTGCCGGAGACCGGAAAATGAAGGTCCACCGGGTGCTGCACACCATCGAGCACCATTCGCGACAGTACGCCCGGAAGTCCGAGGCAGTGGTCCCCGTGAACGTGCGTCAGGCAGATCCGCGTCACCTGGCTGGCTGAGACGCCGGCGTGGATCATCTGCCGCTGGGTGCCTTCGCCGGGATCGAAGAGCATGCCCTCGCCGTCCCAGCGAAGCAGGTACCCGTTGTGGTTGCGGTTCCGCGTGGGAACCTGCGACGCGGTGCCGAGAACGACCAGTTCACGCATGGGACCGAGCATCTCACGCCGCAGTACCGGAGGACTACACGACGACGGCATTCCGTTGCGGCTGCTCCAGCTATACCGCACAGAACGCCTTCGGGAGTTCGATCCTCCGCCTGCGGGAACGGCAGAATAGTGGGATGACCGACGCCTGTGACTTCGTGGATGCCTCGCTGCAGCGCGAGAGCTCCTGGCTCCGGGCAGAAGAAGCACAAGCCCGGCTGGGCGACGGGCTTCAGTACTACGGCGCCTCCGTGGGCGCTGTGCGGGGGACCATCCGCGACATGCTGCGCCGCCACCGGGACCTCACACACGATGACATTACCGCGCTCAGCACCGAGCTGTGGTCGGCGCCCGTCTTCGAACGCCGGCTGGCGGCGGTTGTCCTGCTGCAGTCCCGTGTTGCCCTTTTGGACAACTCCGACCTCACCCGGATCGAGGGCTTTGTGCGGGAGGCGCAGCTGGGTGAGCTGGCGGACCCCCTCGCAACCGACGTCGTCCGTCCCTTGCTCGCAGGCCTGGAAGGACAGGCGAGGGTACGGGCGGACGTTGTGCTGGACCGCTGGGCGGGGGCTCCGGATCCGTGGCTGAGGCGGGCAGCCGAGCTGTCGCGGGCGGACGCCCCTCAGCCGCCGGCCCGGCGCTCCACCACCGCGTAGGCCTTGCCCTCCAGGAACTCCCAGTCCGTCACCACCATGAACCCGAGGGCGCTGACGCGGTCGTTGAGGACCAGGACGTCGAAGCCGCCGTCCCGCGGCTCCGCGTCCCACGTCGCCACATGAAGCTCCTTGCCCTCAAGGATCAGGAGCTCGGTATTGACGTCGAAGTCCTCCTGCGGCTGATCGCTCAGCTGGCAGATCGCCACGCAATAGTGTCTCACCTAGTATTCCGCTTCATGCCGGTTCCTACCGCGGGAAGGCGGTGTTGTAGCGGTACATGAAGGCCGCCATGGCCTCCCTGCTCACCGGCTGGACGGGACGGAACGTCTTGGTGCCGTTACTTTCGTCCCAGCCGGTGGAGATGTTCATTGACGCGAGCCAGGTGATCTCCTTGTAGAACTGCGTCTGCGGGCGAAGGTCAGTGAACGGGGAAGCGGCCGGTGCGTTGTAGGCCGGGCTGCTGGCGAAGCGGTACATAAAGGCAGCCATCGCGTCGCGGTTCACTGTCTGCAGCGGCCGGTACGACCTGGCGCCGTTGCCTTCGTCCCAGCCGGTGGAGATACCACTCGACGAGAGCCACGCGATTTCCTTGTAGAACTGGGTCTGTGGCGTGACGTCGACAAATGGGGAGGTGCCGGGTGGTGTAAATGCCGGACTTCCGGCGAGACGGTACATGAATGCTGCCATGGCATCGCGGTTGACGGCGAGCGCCGGACGGTACGTGCTGGTTCCGTTGGCTTCAATCCAGCCGGTGGAAATCCCCTGCGATGCGAGCCAGCTGATCTCCGTGAAAAACTGTGCGTTCGCCGGGACGTCCGTGAACGAGCCCGACGGCGAAGGGGACGGAGAGGGCGATGGAGACGGGGAGGGGGAGGGGGAAGGCGAGGGAGACGGGGAGGGGGAAGGCGACGGGGACGATACCGGGGACTGGCCCAATGCCTGTGCGACTGTGCGGACCGACGTCGTACCGTTTGCTGTCCGCGCGGCAAGCCACGTGACGAATTCCTTGAACAGTGCGGGGCTGATCGACAGGGACGGGTCCGTTCCGTTGGCGATCTCGTGGAAGGTCAGCTGCAGCCAACCGCCGGTTGTCTCGGCGTTGGTGACGGTAGCCTGCAGGTCCGCCAGGCTCCACGTGGCGGCCACCTGGTCCGGAGCCCTGGTGACCATGGGTTCCTGCGGCGGTAGCGTTTCGGCCACAGGGCAGTCGGCGCAGCTGGCAGGAGAGCGTATGTCGCCGAGGCCCCGGGAACTGGCGTAACCGCAGCCGCTGACTGCGGACTGGGCCGTGGCATTCACCGCAGCGAAGGGGTAGGCGAAGTTGCGGACGGTGAAGCCCCAGCCTTCGAGGGTCGACTTGCTGTTGCAGGCCTCCGCGCTCGCGGCCGCTGCGCTGAGCGTTGTCATGTCCGGATGGGTTACGCTGTGGCCGGCGATCTCGTTGCCGTCGGCGGCCAGAGTCTGCAGGTTCGCCCGGGTCAGGAACCCGGACTGGTCCACAAAGGACGTGGTGATGAAGAAGGTTCCCACCAGACCGTGGGCTTTCAGCTCCTGCGCGGCGGCCAGCTGGCTGCCGAGGCCGTCGTCGAACGTCAGGCTGACGATGGTCGGCCCCGCGGCCTTCGATGTGCCGGCGACACCCACCACCGTGCTGACAGCCAGCAACAGCGCTCCCAGGATGGCGACCCAACGCCGGCCGTGCCTACCCCCGGCCGTAGGCTCTGGGTGTTCCGCGACATGACGTGGCTGGTTGTGGACAGAACGATTTGACCAACGCATGATTCCTCCAGGCGTGTGAGTCCCCCCGCAAGAACATGCACGTAGACTACGCCTCGCGGCGTCAATGGAAAACACTCGAATTTGACAAACCGCAGATCCAAGTATATGTGGCGTGCCGCTACCTGCTTGTAGCCGCGCGAGCCGGGCCGCAGCGGTGCCGGGGGAGGGCCCGACGGCCCCGTTACCTTGATGTGACATCCCAACGGTGGCCCGCGTACGGTGGAACGGTGCCCGTTGTCTCAGATACCGGCACTCCCGGGCGGATTGCCTAACCCTGCCGCGGTCCGGGATCCGATCGAAACCATCCGGCAGGGACGGGGAAACCACTTTTGACCGGCAGAGTTCGTGCTGGTCTTCGGGGTGAAGCCGCACGCCATCCGCAACGCGGAAGGGCGCTGCGGCCGGGTGTCTCCCATCCGAATCCGACAGCTAACCTCGCAGGCATCGGGAGAGGTTAATTCATGCTTTCACGCAAACTGCCCGCTCATCATCGGTCAACCGCGCCCACGGGGCGCTCCGGGTCCACATCGGCCGGGGGCCGGAGCAGGGCCGGCCGGCAGGCTGCGGTCATTGCCGCTGCCTCGGGCCTGGTCCTGTCCAGCGGCATGGCGGCCCAGGCCGCTGAAGCCCCGGCGGAACGTGACTCAGCTCCGGCGACGGCCCCCGACATCAATGCCGAAGTGGGTGCCCCGCTCAGCGCTGATTCCCATGTCAGGATCAGCTACGAGCGTCCGGACGTCAGCACCACGCCCGCCCCCGTGGAGGTACCGGTCGAAGAGCCCGTCCCGGCAGTGGCGGCAGCCCCCGCGGCGGCTCCGGCGCCTGCCGCTCCTGCTGTTTCCGTGCAGGTCCAGGCTGCGGTGCCCGCTCCCGCCCCGGCGCCTGTTGCCGGCGGTGTCAACGCCGCCATGGTTTCTGCCGCCTACGCGCAGCTGGGCATCACCCAGGACTGCACCGCCATGGTGGAAAAGGCCCTTGGCTCAGCCGGCATTCCGGTCGGCGACCTGGGACCCATGCAGTTTATGAACTATGGCTCCGTGGTGGGGGAGCCCCAGCCCGGCGACATGGTGGTGCAGTCCGGCCACGTCGGCATCTACATCGGCGACGGCCAGGTGATCAGCGGCGGAATGAACGGCGTAAACGCCACCGTCACGCACCCGCTGTCCTGGCTGACGGCCACCGGCGGCGTGACCTTCGTCCGCGCCGGAGCCTAGCCTCCCCGCCGCCTCCTCAAGCGGGCGAGATGGCCGGCGATCAGCTGTCTTGGGGGCAGCAGGTCGCCGGCCTTCCGCGTATTCGTGGCACAACGGGGCACGCGGGTCCCTCAGGGCGGCGAGATGGTGAGCTGAGCCGTGCTCTCGCCTTCCGCGAATTTGATGCGCAGCAGCGCGTCGCGGGTGTCCGCCGGAAGGGTGAAGCGGACGCCACCCGACTTGCTCGAATCGCCCGCGACCAACTCGTTCAGGCCGGGATCGGGGGAGTAACTGACGCCACCGACGTTCAGCCTGAACGTTGAGTCCCAGAAGTTCAGGTCATACCGGCCGTGGTTGGTGCACCTGAGCGTGAGGGTCAGTGCGATTTTGCCGGACACATCGGGGCGCGCACTGGCGTTGAGAATTTCATATTCGACGTCGGCGGCCCGGTACGTGCGTTCGGCTGGCAGGGCTACCTTCCATTCCGCGCTGTTACCTGTGCCGGACCCGGGGGCGGACGTCGACGCACCAGCGCCCGGCTGTGAGGCGCCGGTGGAAGCGGCCGGGGAACCCATGCCGGAGGCGCTCGCCGTCGAGGCGGCGGGACGGCCGGCGTCGAACATCCCCAGTTGCCCCATCCCGAGCAGCAGCCCCGTCACAGCGGTGATCACAGCTGCTGCAGCGGTCAGCAGGCCGGGCAGCGTAGCCCACCAGTTGTTGGGTTTTTCCTCCGCCATAGCCGTTCCCCCTCGGTCCCGTGCCAAGGTCAGTTCAGTCGTATCCCCGGCCGTACACCCTCGAACTTCCAGTGCGCAACGGCCCTGTTATCCCCGCCCCGAGACTCGTACTCTGGTTCTTGGAGGTGATTGCCATGAAGGCAACCCAGGGAGACCGGATCACTATCCGGGGCAAGACGGTCGGATCGTCGGAGCGGCACGGCCAGATCGTTGAGGTTCACGGCGCTGATGGAGCGCCGCCGTATGTGGTGCGATTCGACGACGGCCATCAAACCACTGTCATCCCCGGCGGGGACTTCGTGATTGACAGGATCCACCCGCAGCAGTGAACCCGCGGTAGTGGCCCCGCAGCCAACCGGCCCGCAGCCAACCGGGCTGTTTCGCGCCCGGTTGCTTCGGCGCGGCCGGTTACTCGGGGGACTTGGCGAACACCGCGGCGCTGACGAACTCCACCCCGGTGAAGGGTTCGTCGCCTTCGACCCACGCGTCATGGCCTGGCGGGATGCTGTAGGAATCATGAGCGGCGATGTTGATCTGGTTGCCGTCAGAGGTCTGGACCACGAGTTTGCCGGAAACGCAAAAACCGACATGGCTGAGCTGGCATGACTCGGTCTTTACGACGGGCTTGATGCACTCGGACCAGCGCCAGCCGGGTTCAAATTTGAATCTTCCGATGGTGTAGGCGTCGACGGATACAAGATCCACTTCCGTCTTATCGGGGCGGCGCTGTTCGTCCGGAGAATTGTGGGACTTAACTGCGAGTTGAGCGACAACATTCGTGGTCATGGCTCTCTCCATCAATCAGAATTGCGGATGGGGCTGTCCGGGCCGCAACGGCGACCGGCCAGCGGAGTCGGCTTGCCAGGCCTGAACCCATGCGGCGAACCGATGTAGCGATCGTCTTACGATGCCCAGCTTCCTCCGATCCCGGATTCTTGTCGAGACCCCATGGCGGAACGCAGCCGGCCGCCCGCCGGCAGCCCTGTGCCTAGAAACTGGACGAACTCCCGGACCCGGAAAAACTGCCGCCACTGGCGCCATAGCCGGTGGTGCTGCCGCCGCCGCGGGCCGAGCTGACGCTGCCCACGCCTGTGCTGAATCCGGTATTGAAGGCCGGGACCGAGAAAAAGTAATACGACGGATAGACCGTGCCCAGGATGCTGGGCTCGTAAGCGCGGCCGTGCTTGGCCTTGGTGCCCGCCTGGGCGTTTTCCATTTCCTCGCGCATCATTTTGGCTTCCCGCTCGTTCTTCGTGAAGCCTGCGATCACTGTGTCCGCGTGGTTCTTCAGCAGTTCGGTCAGGTGCGTCCGGGCATCACGCAACCGGTCCAGGGCAGTTTCGGGGCTGATGGTGCCCTCGGCGAGTTCGGCCGACCAGCGCTCGATGTCACGTTGGCTCTGCTCGCGGAAGGACCGGAGCGCCGCAGCTGTCGCCGAGTCGCCCTCGGCATGGCGCTTGCTGAGCATCTGTTCGATGGCGGCCAGGTCGCTGCGGAACGGCGCCAGCTGCCGGTCCCACGCAGGTGCCCACGCCGATCCGCGGTTCAGCAGGGCGTTGGTGTCGGCTATGACGTCATCGAGCGCATCCAGTTCCGCAGACGCGTCGGCATAATTCCGTGCCAGCTTCAGGTTGGGCCGCCGTCCCATGGCCCGTGGAGTCAGCGCGTGCGCCTGGTTGGACAGCTGGGTGGCCGCGTTGTACTTGGCCAGGAAAGTGCGGTGCTTCTCCAGGACGGTGCTGCCGTACCGTGAGGACTCCGGGATGGTGCCGGCGTTCAGCTCGGTGACTTGTAAGTCCATGCTCACGTTGGCGTAGCTGGCGTCCCCGCGGGCGAGTTCCCGGCGGCTGTCCACCCTGGTCCGCCATCGCACAATCAGCCAGGTGGCGGCGCCAAGGACAGCCGCTGCCACGGCGCTCCAGGCCGTGACCAGGAACGCCGCTGACCGGTACCAGGGCTGGTTGATCAATTCCGCTCCGCGCCGGATGCCGGCGATTGTGCCGTCGGTCCACTGGGCATCCCGCAGTAGATCCTTGGAAGCGTTCTGGATTTCCTCCCGCTGTTCCAGGGACACCTTGCGGTCCTCGCCCATGTACGTGCCCACATGGCGGCCTACCGGATCCAAGGCGAAGATGAAGAGACCATCCGCCCATTTCTGGCCGTCCGTGCTGATCCATTCCGGATGTTCGGCGCGGGCGAAGCGAAGGACTTCCTCGTTGAGGTTGTCCGCCGCCGCACCGCGGTAGGTGAAGACGGCAACGCGGGTGGGTTCGTAGAAGTCGATGGCTTCCACCGCCGGGACCAGCCGGCTGCGGTCCAGCACGCCCGCGCGGTCCTCCACCACGAACTCAACCGGCGGCTCCGCCAGGGCGGCGGCGGCAGAACCGCAGAGCAGGCCGAGCAGGACAAGCAGTACGGCAGCCAGGAGCCTGCGCATGATTCCCTTTTCCCGTGGAGAAACATTTGTCTCCAGCCTTGTTGATGCCCACCACCGGTGATAGGGCCGAAAGTACCGTAGCTAGGGGGTGGGCCGTGCGCCATACTGACCACATGAACGCGGCGGCGGGAAGACCTAACAGGATCCTCGTGGTGATCCTGGCAATTATTGGCGTGCTGGCGGTGGCTGCGCTCGCTGTGGTCTTCTCGCGGGGTGAACCGGCCCTGCTGGATGAGTCCACGCCCCAGGGCGTGGTGCAACGCTACTCTGCAGCTGTCATCGACGGCGATGAGGCGGCGGCCACCGCCTACCTCACGGAAACAGCCCGGACCCAGTGCGTCGACTTTGAGCGGTCGTCCACGGAAAACCTGCGCGTTACCTTGGTGTCCACCACTGAACGGGCGTCGTCCGCGGACGTGAGGGTGCTGATGGTGGTGTCCAACGGGAGCGGACCCTTCGGTAACTCGGAGTACGAAACCGAGGACGTGTTCGATCTCGTCAAAACGGACGGCAAGTGGCTGATCGATTCCGCTCCCTGGCAGCTCCGGGTCTGCACGAACCGTGGAGTGAAGCCGTGACCGCTGCCCAGACGGTGCCTGCGCCCGCAGCCGGATCCGCCCAGCCGACGGTCCGGCGCCTCATCGTTTACACGCTGCTTTTCGCCCTGGTCGTGGTGACCGCCATCGGCCTGAGCGGGCTGTTGGGGAGGCTCCTTGGCGCGGGAACGGTGCTCGTGGCGGGTGACGTGGCAGGCCTGGCGCGCTCGCTCGCGTTCACCCTGATCGGCGGCCCCATGGCAGCTGCGCTCTGGTGGTTCGTGTGGCGGCGGCTCGACGATGCCATTGAGCGGTCGTCCGCGGGCTGGGGGCTGTACCTGACCGGCATGTATGCGGTCTCGCTCATCACGTCGGCCACAGCGCTGCTCAGTGCCCTGGCCGCGGTCATCGGGGGCGAACGGCTGGGCTGGCAGCTATCGCTGTCCAACGGAGTGGTCTGGGCCGCCGTGCTGGCATGGCACCGCTGGATGTGGCGCCATCCGCGGAAGAGCCCCTTGCTGATTCCGGACGTTCCCACGGTTGTGGGGGCGGCTTTCGGGCTCATCATCGGTGCGGGCGGCTCGATCACAGCGCTCGCGAATCTTCTGGACACCGCGATTCAGGGCTTCACCGCGTCCGCGTCCCTCGGGGATCCGTGGTGGAAGCTGGTGCTTCAGGCGCTCGCCTGGGGTCTCGGTGGCGTCGCCATCTGGTGGTGGCACTGGATTCACGACGGCGGACGCCGGCTGACGACTGATTTCGCCGACGTCGCCCTGGTGGTTATTGGAATCCTCGGTGCTGTCCTCCTGACGGTGGGCGGCTTCGGTAGTGTCCTGTTTGTCCTGCTGAGGCTTGCCTTTGACCGCACGGACCCGGTGAGTGAAATCCTGGAGCCGCTCGGCGCGGCGATTGCGGCCGGCGCAGTGGGTTCCCTCGTCTGGGCGTACCACCGGGCCGTCTCCGCAGGACGAATCGGCACCACGCTGCAGGCGGCGAAGCTTGTGACGTCAGGGGTGGGCCTGGCGGCTGCCGCCACCGGAATCGGCATTGTGGTCAACTCAGCGCTCAGCATCGCGGCGACGCCACTGGCCGGCGACGGCATCCGTACCCTGCTGCTCGGCGGAATCAGCGCGCTGGCAGTTGGTGGACCTCTCTGGTGGCTCACCTGGAAACCCGGGGTTCCGCCCGAGCCGACCGAACTCGGACGCCGCGGCCGGCGGGTGTACCTCATCGCCGTGTTCGGCCTGAGCGCGATCGTCGCCGTCATCACCCTCCTGGTGATCGGATACCGGGTCTTCGAATTCCTGCTCGACGACGTCAGCGGCGGAAGCCTGGTGGACCGCACCCGGGCGCCGCTCGGCCTGCTGGTGGCGACGGGGCTCGCTGCCGGATACCACTTCGCGGTCTGGCGTCACGACCGTTCGCTGACTGCTGCTGCCGCGCCCCGGAAGCGTACGGTCAGGAAACTGATCCTGGTGGCCGCGGGAGATCCGGAGCCGCTGGTACGGGTGGCAGCGGAGGTCACCGGTGCGGCTGTCACTGTGTGGAAAAAGGCCGACGCCGGAACCTCCGACGCGGTGGCGTCCGGTACGGCGTCGTCCGGCACTGCTTCGTCCGGCCCCACCGAGGAAGCCGCGGGCGGCTTGTCCGAGCAGCTCGCCCGGGCATTGGAAGGTGTCGCGGCGGACCGTGTCCTGGTGATCACGGGCCCTGGGTCCCGCATCGAAGTGATACCGCTGGGTTTGGACTGACGATCCTAGATTCCGAACGTCCGCTTGTAGGTCCGCACCGCGTTGTTGACCGTGGGGAAGAAGTGGTCCGGGCCGAACCTGCTGCTGACCCCGAACTTGAGCAGGCGGTCCTTGACGGGGCCCTTCAACTCGGCGAAGACCAGGCTGATGCCCTGGCCGGCCAGTTCGTCGTCGAGTTCCACGAGGTCGTCCAAGGCGGTGGTGTCCAGGTCCGTGATGGCCTCCGATGCCACAATGACCCATTTGACCGGTCCCGGGGCGTTCGCAACAAGATGGCGGATGTGCTCCGCAAACACGGCACCGTTGGCGAAGAAGAGCGGGGCGTCAAAGCGGGCGATCACGAGGCCCGGGACACGCTGGCCCTCCGGGTGCCGGCTGAGGTCGTGGTAGCCAGGGACGTCCTCCAGGCTGGCAAGCTCAGTGCGGTACGGATCCCACGCCCGCCGGACGAACGCGATGAGCGACAGCCCGATGGCAATGACGATGCCCTGCAGCACGCCGACGAACGCGACCCCGAGGAACGTGGCAATGAGGAGGGCCGTTTCCATCCGGCTCATCCGGACCAGCCGGAGCATGGTCTTGAAGTCGACCAGCGAGGCTGCAGCCACGATGACGACGGCGGCCAGCGTGGTGGTGGGGAGGAATGCCGTCACCTCGGGCGCCGCCACCATAAAGACCACCACCAGGAGCGCGGCGACGATGCCGCTGAAGGGCGTGCGGGCTCCGGCGTCGAGCGCGATCGGCGTCCGGGAAGAGCTGCCGCAGACCGGAAAGCCGCCGAGCATTCCGCTGGCCACGTTGGCGATCCCCAGTGCCCCCATTTCCTGGTTGCCGCTCGTGTGGATGCCGCGTCGTCCGGCGAGGCTTTTGGACAAAGTGGACGTATCAGCAAATGCGATCAGGGCGATGCCGGCCGCCGGCCCGATTAGCCCGACAACATCGTGCATGGTGATGCCTGCAAGCGCCGGTGCCGGCAGGCCGGGCGGGAGGGCTCCGACCATCGGCATGGCGTCCTTGAGGTCCAGGGCGGCGGCCGCTGCAATGGAGGCTGCCACAGCCAGCAGTACGCCCGGAACCTTCCAGGGAAGGAAACGGCCGGCGACGATGATGGCCACTGTGGCGACCCCGAACAGCAGCGCCACGGGATTGGCGGCTCCACGCAGGACGGCTTCGACGGTCTCCGTCGCCTTCGCCGGCAGCGTGTCGCCGGAGACTGTGATCCCGAGCAGCCTGGGCAGTTGGCTGACCATGATGGCGAGGGCGATGCCATTGAGGTAGCCCACCCGGATCGGCTTGGACAGCAGCCCGGTGATGAAGCCCAGCCTGAAGATCCGGCCGGCGACGAGGAAGATTCCGATCAGGATTGCCAGGACGCCGGCGAGCGCCACGGCATGGGCCGGATCCCGTCCGGCGAGCGGGAGCAGTGCGGCGGCGATCATGGGTGCCAGCGATGAATCAGGTCCCACGATGATCACGCGGGCAGGCCCGAAAACCGCGTAAAACAGCATGGGCACCACCGACGCGTACAGCCCCGTGACCGCGGGCAGCCCTGCCGCTTCGGCGTAGGCCATCCCGGCGGGTATCAGCGCCGCGCTAAGGGCTGCTCCCGCGGCAAGATCGGACTTGAGCCAGGGCAGCTGGTATGTCCGGGCCAGTTGGATGCCCGGAACGGCTTTCAGGATCCAATCGCGGTGCATTGGGGCCTCCCGGGCTGGTGGTCGGCGTCAGGTTACGGTGTGCCCTGGATGGGGCCGTAATCCTGGCCGTATTCGGCCGAGACCAAGATGGGAAGGTGGTCCGAGGCGCCGCGTGGCAGGGTTTCCACGCTTTCGATGTCCAGGCCGAGGGAAGTGGCAAAGTCGAAATGCCCCTTGAAGACCTTGTACCTCGTATAAGTCCGCCGGTCGCTGAGGGAGAGCTCGTACCCGGAGTTCTTCATGTGTTCGTTGAGATTTTTGGTGAAGAACGGGTAGTTGAAGTCACCCACCATGAGCGTCATCAGCCCGCTGCCCATCCCGAGGAGCTCCGCGTGGGCCGCCTTGATCTGCTTGCGGCGCAGAGAATTGGAGGCCGTCAGGGGCGCCGCGTGGAACGAGGCGATCACCAGCTCATGGTCTGTTTCGTTGTCCACCACCCGGGTGCCGATCAGACGCTCATGGGCCGGGGCCAGGACGCGGTCGTGCAATGACTTCTTCAACGCGAAAGTGTTGGTTTCAAAGGCTGTGAAGCGGTCCATCCGGTAGTAGATGGCGAGCCCCAGCCTGTTGCCCTTGGTTGAATCGGCCAGGTGAAGCGGCCCCAGTGTGTCCGGCAGATCCGTGGTGTCGCACTCCTGCAGGCACAAGGCATCTATCCCGAAGTCGCTGGCCAGATCCTGCAGTTCACCGACCGCCGCGTGCTTGCGAAGGTTGTAGCTGATGACTCGTATCAGGGGAATACCTCTTCCGAGCGTAGTAAGGAGAACCGACTCCTGAGTCTAGTCCGTACATGGTGCCGAGCACAGAAGGCCCGCACGGAACGACGCCACGGAAGGGCGGCCGGCGAAAGCGGCCAGGCATGACGGCGGGGGACGCGGCCGCGCCGTCGTCCCCCGCCTGCGTATTGCCTTTAGCGGCCGCCGGGACCGCGTGCGGCGGTGTATTCGCCGGCAGTGACGGTGCCTTGCTCCTGGGCACCGTCAAGTGTTCCTTCTCCGAGGCCGGCAGTGACCTTGGCGGTCCCGCCGGTGTACACCGTGTATTCCTCGCCGGCCGTGATGGCTGCGGAGGAGTAGACCAGCGAAGCTGCCTGCTTGGACGTCACGAACGTCCCCACGACTGCGCCGCTGGAGTCCGCCAGTTGGATGGTGGTGCCGGCCGGAAGGGCCGAGCCGAAGGTGAGCTGGACGCCGGACTGCGCCGAGGACGTCCCCGGGGTGACAGCCATGCCGGAGCTTCCCGCGGCCGCCACCGTTCCGCCGTTGACCACGAGTTCGCCGTTGACGTCCAGTGCGCCGTTGCCATCGTTGGTGGGGCCGTTGACCACGACCGTGCCGCCGGTGATGGTGGCGCTGCCGTTGGAGTCCAGGCCGTCACCCTGCGAATTGATGGTGAGTGAGCCGCCGCTGATTTCCACGGTGTAGTCTCCTGCGGCCATTTCTCCGCCGCCGCCACCCATGCCGCCGCCCATTCCGCCCTGCGAGGTGGTACCCGTGCTGCCCCCGGAAGCGTTGACGCCGTCGTCGTTGGAGGTGACGCTGGCGGTACCGCCCGAGAGCACGATGTGCTGGGCTTCCAGGCCTTCTTCGGACTCTTTCACCGTGGCGGTGCCGGCGGCGATGGAGAGCGTGTTGAAGGCCTTGATGCCGTCGTCGCCGGCACTGACGTTGAGGGTTCCACCGTTGATGAGGACCCAGCCGCGGCCTTCGTCCTCTTCGTTGTCCGACTTGAAGCCGTCGTCGCCGGCCGTCACCTGGTAGGCGCCGTCGAGGAGGACCGCGTAGTCCTTGCCCACGATCCCGTCGTCCTTGGCGTCCACGGTCACATTGCCCGCGGCCAGCACCAGGCCGTCCTTGGCGGAGATGCCGTCGTTGTAGTTGCCGTCCACGGACAGTGAGCCGCTGCCGGCGATGGTGAGGTCGGCCATGGAGTACAGCGCGGCGTTGGGTGCATCGTCGCCCTGGTCGGTGTAGCTGGCGGCGTCGGCCAGGGTGTTGGAGGTGCCCTCTGCCAGGAAGACGATTGCTTCGTTGGCGCTTTGCACCACAAACGGGGATCCGGTGGAGCTGGTCACGTCCGCGCCGTCCAGGATGATGCGCACTACGTCCTCTTCACCGGCGGCAACCACCACCTGCCCGTCCGTCAGCGAACCGCTCAGGCGGTAGGTTCCGGCAGCGCTGATGGTGACGGTATCGCCGTCGACCTTTACCGCGGAGGACGAATCTGATGTAACAGCGCTGGCGCCGTCCGCCAGGGTCACGGCTACTTCGGACGCGGCGTCCCAGGTGAGGTCGTCGGCGTCGTAGTGGGTGTCCGCCGAGAGGGTATCCAGGGAGACGGCCTCGGCCGTTCCGGACGACCCTGACGTTGCTGAGTTGGAAGTGGCGCCGGTGATCGAGGTTCCGGTGGAGGTGGTGCCGGCCGCGGAGCAGCCAGCCAGGCCCACGGCAAGGGCCAGGGCGGTGACGGAGAGGTAAGTGCGGAAGCTTTTCATGGTGTGTGTTCCTTCGGTGAAGTATGTGCGTGAAGCGGGGGGAGGCCGGCGGGGGAAGCCTGCGCGGGAAAGGGTTCAGGCGGCGGGGCGGAGGGCCAGAGTCCGGCGTAGCGTGCGGTTCCAGCGGTTGGCCGGCAGCTCGGGGCAGAGGGCCGCCATTCCTGTGGCGAATTTGGAGATCCTGGAGGGCCGGACGCCGTGGGCCCAGAGGTGCCGGTCCAGCGGACCCGCCGTCGACCCGGACTTGGTCTCCAAAATCACGGCGCCATCCAGGACCCAGGCCTGCTCCCCGGGCCGCTGCCAGGTGACGTCCGTGTCGATGGTTGCCCGGCTGCCGGAGTCCGGCAGGTACAGGGTGGTGCGCTGGTAGCGCGTTTCCAGCACCGGGCCCAGGGGGCTGTCCGGAACGCAGCCCACCGCGGTGGTGAGGGTCTCGCGGACGTAGTCCAGGCCCTCTGCCGTCAGCCGGGCGCGGTCGGTGAGTTCGTAGGGGATGCGTTCCTTGACGGTGGCCTCGCGGGCGCCTTCCGTCTTGACTTCCAGGAAGCTGGTGGCGCTGTCCACATAGGTCCTGGTGCGGACCTTGTAGCGGCGTCGGCGGCCGTAGGCGGCCAGGAGGTAACTGTCCAGCCCGGCCGAGTCGAAATAGACGGAGTCGTACGCGAAGCAGCGGCAGCCGTCCATCTCAAGGACCCGGACATCGGCGTCGAATGTGGTCAGCAGCTCCTGTGCCTGTGCCTCGGGGACCACGTACTTCCGGTCCACGCGGGTCTGCAGTGCGGCCTCCGCGTTCAGCTGGTCCAGCCCGATAGACGGGAGCAGGCGGAGGGAGTCCAGGACGCCGGCCTGCGCCGGGGCGGTCATGCCGCACCGGCCGAGGCATGGACGGGAGCGGAAGCCGGAGCGGAGACGGGGTCGGACAGCTGCGGGACGGTTCCGGGAATGGCCTCCGGGTACGCTGCGGTGAAGGTTGCGGCCGGAAAGGTCGCAGGGACGTAGGCGTAGCGAACATCAACAACCGTCTTGTCGTTGACGAGGTCCAGCTCCTGCACGGTGGCCGAGTGGACCTTGCCGTGGACCACATCTTCGAGCCGGGCGTAGAGTTCCTCGTCAACGGCGATGGCGCGGTCCAGGATCACTATCTGGTGGCGGTACGCGGGCAGGACGCGGGAATGGTCTCCCACGAACATCACCAGCAGGATCATGGCCATCAGCGCCAGTGGCAGCCACACGGGGTCGATGCCGAGGCCGGCGATCAGGCCCAGGGCCAGTGCTGAGAAATAGTAGGCCACCTCGTGCTGCGCCAGTTCGGTGGAGCGCAGCCGGATGATGGACAGGACACCGAAGAGGCCGAGGCCCAGGCCCACGCCGGCGGCCGAGCCGGAGAGTGCGGCCGCAACTGCCATGACGCCGACATTCATGCCGAGGTAGGACACCACCAGGTCGCGGCGCCGGTGCCGGCGGAGGTACAGGGCGAAGGTCAGGATGCTGATGGCGGCCAGGTCGGCGGCGATGAGGATGAGGGGTGTCATGGGATTCTCCGGAATCTGATTGGTGGACTGGTTTTCACGATCCACGCCCAAACTGTGCAGGTGCTGTGACGGAACCTAGGCCGGAATATGAGTGTTTGCCGGGAGTTCATCTGCTGTTTCCGCCGCGGCTTTGCCGTTGACCTTCCCGGCATTCTTCCCGGCAAAGAGGAACCGCTGCTGCACCGCGTAGCTGGTGGCCAGCAGGGCGATTTCGGCAAGGATCTTGGCGGGAAGCATGGCCAGGGACAGCGCTTCAAAGGCGGCGATCAACCCGAAGTTGGCGGCCAGCAGCACCGCGACCAGGGCGAAGTAGCGGACGCCGGTCCGGGCGGCGGGCTTCTCGCGGCCGCGCCGGAACACCAACCGACGGTTGACGGCGAAGTTGACGGCCGAACTTACGGCCCGGGCGCCAACCACCGCCAGGAGCAGGGAGTCGGTGGCCGCGGTGAGGATGAGGAACATCAGGGTGTCCACCAGGAACGCCGTGAAGGAGGACGCCAGGAACTTCAGCAGCGGGGCATAGATCCGGGCGGAGTCCGCCACCGGCCTGAAGTGCGAACCCGCGTTGTGCTCCAGGTACACGGTCGCGATGTCCACGCTGTTGATCGCGTACCCCGCTTGTTTGGCTTCCAGCAGCAGGTTCAGCTCGTACTCGTAGCGCTCGCCGTGGACGGACCGGAGCCAGGGGAGCATCGAGGCGGGGTAGCCGCGGAGGCCCGTCTGGGTGTCGGAAATCCTTTGGCCGGTGGCGAGGGTGAACAGCAGCCGGGTGGCGTTGTTGCCGAACCTGCTGCGGGCCGGGACGTTGCCTGTAAAGCTTCGAGTGCCCAGGACCATGGCCGGTGAGCCGGGTTTCACCGCGGCAGCCACCTTGAGGATGTCCACGATGGTGTGCTGGCCGTCGCTGTCGGCGCAGACCACGTTGCGGCCCGGGAGGTGGTCGGCGATGAAACCGAAGCCGGTCTTGAGCGCGAAGCCCTTTCCCCGGTTGGTGGCGTAGCCGACGACGTGGCACCCGAGTGCCTTGACGCCGTCGAACACGTCCTTGTAGGCGGGACCGCTGCCGTCATCAACCACCACCACCGTGGCCCATGGTTCCGCGTCTCGGATGGAGCGGATCAGGTCGGGCAGCTGCCGGTCAGGCTCGTAAGCCGGGATCAGGATGATCATGTCGGTCTCCTACTGCGCGATGTAGAGGATGTCGGAGGTGCCGCGTTCCTTGTGCTCGCCCAGGGGGTTGTTGACCAGTTCCCCGTTGAAGTACATGGTGGAGGACCCGCCGCCGTCGATGTTGTACGCGGTGGTGGCGCCGAGGCCCTGCATGATTTCCGCCAGCCCGGTCATGGTCACGCCGGCGCTGTAGCCGGGGCTCCGGCCGTCCACCACGACGAAGACGAGGTGGTTTTCGTCGATGATGCCGACGGCGGTGCGGGGCTGTTCGCCCTGGATGGAGTGGTTGCCGAAGTTGGTGTCCACTTCCATGTCCTCGATGCCCGCGGCGACCTCGCCGTCGTTCAACAGGGACGGGCCGAAGGAGAGGGTGTTCCAGACCCCGTCGGCCAGCAGTTGCTCAGCGGTGGTGGCGGTCTCGTCGTAGACCTTGACGGTTCCGTCCCGGTAGAAGGCCAGGCCCTGCCGGGCGCCCTCGTCGCGGAACACCACGCCGTTGCGGATCACGATGCCGGTGTAGCGGAAGCCGTAGTAGTCGCCGTTGATGGCAAACACGGCGTTGTTGGCCTCGGCGATGGCGGACGTGGTCTCGGTGATGTTTTCGCCGAAGCTGTCATTGGCGAACGCCGACTGGAGGGTGGTGGCGTCGTCCAGTACGACGTCGGCAACGTAGTACGTGACGGTGCTGTCGCCGCTGCCGGTGGTCACCGTGGAGATGTTGATGTTGGAACTGCCGGAAACATAGGACGTGTCGGTGGTGACCGCGGCGGTGGTGCCGCTGGATTCGGCGGTGGATTCGGTCGTGGTGTCGGCCGCGGTACTGCTCTGGCTTGCCTGGTAGGCGGAGACCTCCGAGATTTCCACGTGCTGGACTACAAAGCGGTCCAGCGCCCAGGCGGTGGCTCCGCCGGCGGAAAGGGTGAGGGCGACGGCCCCGGCGACGACGGCGCGCCGGATGCGGCCGCCTTTGCGTTTTTCGTTCGTGAGAGGAGTCATGCATTTATTTCTAGGCTTCGGACTTATGCCGGCCATGAGGCCTTGTTATGAGGAAGCTGTGAGGACAAAGGCAAGCTGTGAGCCGTCTAGCGATAGTGTGTTCTGGGATCATCACCAGCCATGCGAAAGGGTCGACGTTGACTGCAGCACTTCCGGAACTCGCCGAGGGGGAGTTCTACTACGAGTCATTGGGCGGCGGGCAGTTCCGTTCCACGATCCACGCCCAGGGTGCCTGGAACGTGCATGAGCAGCACATGGCGCCCGCATCCGGGATCATGGCGGACTGCCTGGAGCGGCATGCCCCGCGGGACGACGTCAGGATGGCGCGCCTGAGCTACGAGATACTGGGACTGATCCCCGGCGGCGATTTTGAGGTCGTCACCACCACCCTCCGCCCGGGCCGCACCATCGAACTGCTGCAGGCCGAACTCGTGGCTGGGGGGCGCGTGGCCATCCGCCTCACCGCGTGGCGGATGATCACGTCCGATACTTCGGCGGTCGCCGCCGTCGAAGATGCCTGCATTCCCGGACCGGAAAAGTGCTCTCCGTACGACGCCGCGAGCGTCTGGCCGGGAGGATACATCCGGTCCCTGGAAATGCGTGTTGCCGACGGACACCGCCCGGGCTCCGGGACAGTCTGGATCCGAACCGCGCACCCGCTGACGGACAAGGCCGACAGTGGCGACCTGGCGCGGCTCATGGGCCTGGTGGACACCGCCAACGGAATAGCGGCGCGGGTACCTCCGGGGAAGGACAGCTACGCGTTCCCCAACCTGGACCTGCAGATCCACATGTACCGGAAACCCGCCGGCGACTGGCTGGGCCTCGACAACGCCGTCTCCTTCGGAGCCGACGGCATCGGACTGACGTCCACGGTGCTCCACGACCTGGACGGGCCCTTCGGCCGGGCAGAGCAGATCCTGACGCTCCGCAAGACGTAGTTTGCCGCGGAACCTGGCTCCTGCGGCCGCTAGTTCTTGTGGAACACCAGCCAGCCGGCCAGGGTGGCCAGGGCAGTCAGCGCTGCGCCCCAGAGGATGTCCACGATGATCAGCTGCAGCGGCCAGGTCTTCAGCGTCGCGGCGTTGGTGAGGTCGTAGGTGGCGTAGGCGAAGGCGCCCAGGGCGGCACCGTAGCCCACCGCGCTAAGCCAGCTGCCGCCGTCGAGCGCGGGTCGCAGGGCGAAGAACACAATGCCGGCAATGTACATCACGTAGAAGACCACCGCGTACCCTAGATTGGGCCGGTCGGCCAGCAGTTCACCAATCTGTCCGCGGTAAAAGGGGTTCATCGTCTTGAGCCAGATTGCGTCAATGACGGCGAAGGCGGCGGCGACGACCAGGAATTGCAGAATGACCATAAGGGAGCTTAGCAAGATGCAGCATACGGCCGGCGCACCCGCCACGCTGACCATTGTCCGGCAGGAGCAGTCGCTGGGCGCGGCGCGTGACCTGGAATTCGGCATTGAGCTGCTGGGCATGGCCAAGACCGGGCGGATCGGCCCGACGCTCAGGCTGTACCGCCCGGCTCCGACGGTCGCCTTTGGCCAGCGCGACGCGCACCTTCCCGGCTTTGAGGCGGCAGCGCAGGCGTGCCGGGAGCTCGGATTTGAGCCGCTGGTCCGGAAGGCGGGCGGCCGGGCTGCGGCCTATCACGAGGGAACGTTGATCGTGGACCATGTGGAGCCCCATGCCGATGCCATCGCCGGCGCCAAGGGGCGCTTTGCCTTTTTCGGCGGGATGCTGGCCGACGCGCTGCGGAACGCCGGAGTCCAGGCCGCCGTCGGCGAAATCCCGGGGGAGTACTGCCCCGGGGAGTTCAGCGTCCACGGCCTGGACCCGGCAGATCCGCTGCACCGGGTCAAACTGATCGGCACCGCCCAGCGGGTGGTGTCGGGTGGCTGGCTGTTCAGCTCGGTGATCGTGGTGGAGAATTCCGCGCCGATCCGCAAGGTCCTCGAAGCCAGCTACGCGGCCCTCGGGCTTGACTGGGACCCGGCCACTGCCGGTGCCGTTGACGACCTCGTCCCCGGGCTGGACGTGGCCGCCATCGAAACTGCGGTCATCAACACCTATGCCGGGTATGCGCAGCTGGACTACGCGGATTTCGCCAGCCTGCGAGCGGGCTAGGCGGCGAGCCGGCTCTTCACTTCGGCTGCCGACGGGTTGGTGGCCGCGGTACCGTCCGGGAAGAGGACGGTGGGTACCGTGCGGTTGCCTCCGTTGAGCTGCTCCACGAGGTCGGCAGTGCCTTCGACTTCTTCGATGTTGATCTCGGTGTAGCCGATGCCCTGGGCGTCCAGCTGCTTCTTCAGACGGTTGCAGTAACCGCACCAGGTAGTCGAAAACATGGTGATGGTGCCGGATTCGGGAGTGAAATCCACAGAGTTCTCCTCAGTATCGTTAGTGCTCGTCGTTATCAAAGCAGCTGTCTTTTCACTCAACGGTAACCCGTCGGCCGGTATTCCCCGGGCGCCGGGGCACCGCACCCCTGTCCTTGCCCCCTCGGGTTACGCCGGGTGACACTGCATCGGGGCGGTGGCATGCTGGTGCCATGTGTGGACGCTATGTGATGGCCAGGGCTGTCGGGGACCTGCTGGCAGAGTTTGACGCCGAACTGGAAGAGGAACTGGTGGTTCCACCGTCGTGGAATGTTGCTCCGACCGCCGATGTGCCCATCGTGCTGGAGCGGCTGGTGGACGGCAGTCCGGTCCGGCAGCTCCATGTGGCCCGGTGGGGGCTCGTGCCGTCCTGGGCCAAGGACCCTTCAATCGGCTCGAAGATGATCAATGCGCGAAGCGAAAGCGTCCTGGAGAAGCCGGCCTTCCGCAAAGCGACCCGGTCCCGGCGCTGCGCGGTGCCGGCCGACGGCTATTACGAATGGAAGGGTGAAGGGCGCGGCAAGCAGCCCTACTATGTGCACCCGAAGGACGGCCGGCCCCTGGTGTTCGCAGGACTCTACGAATGGTGGAAGGACCCGTCCAAGCCCGAGGGCGACCCGCACCGGTGGATGCTGTCCACCTCAATCATGACTACGGACTCGCCGCCCGAAGGCTATGCCGGCGGAATGCTCGCCGAACTCACCGCACTGCACGACAGGGTGCCGCTGCCCATGAACCGCGAGACCATGCAGGCGTGGCTGGATCCGCAGGCGGATGACGCTGCCGGCCTGGTGGATCTGGTTCGTGCGGGTGCGCACGACGTCGCCGAAGGCTGGACCATTGATGCCGTGGGCACCGCCGTCGGGAATGTAAAAAATGACTCGCCCGAGCTCATCCAGCCGGTGGGCAGCCTGTTCTAGCCGGCCACCGGACCCGTGACTCCAGACTGTGGCTCCGGACCTGTGACTCTAGACTGTGACGTTGCCGCCGGCGTCGACGGTCCACGTGGGATTGAAGGCGATTTCCCAGCGGAAGCCGTCGGGATCGGCGAAGTACCCCGTGTAGCCGCCCCATGGCTGGGTTTTCGGCGGCGCCACCACGGTGGCGCCGGACGCCTTTGCTTCCGCCATGACCCGGTCAACGTCCGCCGCGCTGCCCACGTTGTGGCTCAGCGTGACGCAGGGGACCCCGGCGGGGCTGCCCACTGACGCCTCGGCCTGCATCTGGCCTGCGTCCCAGAGGGAAAGAATGAGGCCGTGGTTGGCCTGGATGAAGACCACCTCGCCGGGGACTTCCCGGTGGACCGGCCAGCCCAGGCCGTCCACGTAAAAGGCGCGGGAGGCCTCGACACTGCGGACGCCTAATGAAATGAAGTCGACTCGAGGCTGCATTCTTAGATACTGTCATGCACATGCCCACAAATCACGGACACGACAAAGACGCCCAGGCCGACAGGGAGCAGCTCGCAGCTGTCCGCGTGGCCGTCGATGAAGTTGATGAGCAGATTGTCACCCTGATTGCCCGCCGTGAACGTCTGATCCGGATTTCCGGCACGTTGAAGGGTGATGACGCGGAGGTCAGGGCTCCGGGCCGCGTGGAGAAAGTCATCGAACATGTCCGCGCCGCCGCCGAGAAAAAAGACATCGACCCGGACATTGTGGAGAAGACTTACCGTGCGATGATCACGGCTTTCACCGAGCTTGAGATGAAAGTGCACAACGCCAGCAGCTAGCGGCTCAGAGCGATTCCTCCGTCAGAGCGATTCCTCCGTCAGAGCGATTCCTCCACGGGAACGTTCGCCTGGTATTCCCGGCCGTCGGCGTCGCTGAAGGCTGTCATCAGGTGACCCTTCTCCAGCCCCAGGACCGTGCTCATGGGAAAGTTGCCGGTAATGGTGCTGCCGGAATGCGAAACGCCGCTGAGGTCGAAATTCTCCTCGGTGCCGTCGTGGCTGAAGCAGTAGAAGGACACAGCTTCGCCGTTCATGAACTCGATCCCCATTCTTCGTTGATGGGAATGATCCGGTGTGGCTGCGACGAGGCCAACGACATAGGCGCCCGCCCCGGGGATATTGCCGTCTATATCAAAAGTCGCCACCAAGGTGGAATCCTTGGCGGCGATGGCTACGTGCTTCAGGAGTGCGTCATGGGAGCTCATGGCTCAATCCTGCCCCCCTCGCCCGCGTCCGTCCACCCCTGATTCAGGTTTTGTCAGGGCTCCGGCGCAGACGTGAATCATTAGAAGATACATTCGAATGTTTGCGGCATCGGGGCGCTCGGATCACCCGTCGATCTTCACGTCCAAAGCCGGCGGCGGTACCGTGGGGGCCCATGACTTCTGCGGACCAATTTCTGGCGGCATATGACCGGCAACTCCGGACGGACGCGGAGGCCCAAGGTGCGCTCGCCGTCGAGCGGCCGGGGCTGTTGCTGCTTTGCACCTTCGCGGGCGGCCGGGGTTTCGTGACGTATCGAAATCTCGATGGAGCCGGTTGCCAGGCGATTGACCGGTGGGTGGTGTAAGCGCTCGCGTACTTCCGCGGGGATCCGGCAGTTGTGCGGGTGGAGTGGAAAACCCATGGTCATGACTATGCACCCGGGCTCCATGGCAAGGGTTCGGACGAGAACGCCGAAGCGCTCCTCCGTCGCGTGGCGCGGCCAAGGGATATGCCGTGCAGTCACCGCGGCCCGCGCTCAGTCCGCAGTGAAGCTGGGCAAGAAACTCATCCACAGTGATTCGACCGGATACTCGCGGCCGATCCTGGAGCGCTACGGGTTTCTCCGGGTGTCAACAACCACCCCGTACTGCTGGCGGCGCTGAAGCCCGGCTGTCCGGCAAAGCTCCCCGCTTCGGCTTCGAGAAGGCCTGTATAGGTTTTGTCCCGGCTCCGGCGTAGACTTGATTATTCGAAGATATATTCGAAAGAATTGTTTCGAACGAATCATTTCAGATTTCCCCTGCGCCGTTGCGCCCACGCGTGGCGGTCGGGGGAGTGCACTTCCGGGAGGCGCCGATGGGCTTGTTCAGCGAGGGTGTCGACGTCGTCTGCACACCCGCCGGCCAGCCATCGACGCTCACCTGGGCTGGTCGCCATTACACGGTTTGCGCAGAGCCCGTGCGCTGGTTTGAGCGCAGGCAGTGGTGGGCCGAAGAAACCCGCGCACCACTGGGAACCGGCCCGGGACTGGTGGACCACGAGATCTGGCGCGTCCAGGTCCGGCCCGCTGATGTGGAGGCGGCGCCGGATGAAGCCCTCACCCTCGACCTGACCAGGAGCATCGGCAGCGGCCGGTGGAGGCTGCTTAAGATCCACGATGCCCTGAGGCCGCGATCAGCATGAGCTTCACCCATCTTCACGTTTCCACCGCCTTCAGCGCCCACTATGGGGTGTCCTGGCCGGATGAGCTTGCCCAGGCGGCCGCCGCGGACGGCGCCACCGCGCTTGCCTGCACTGACAGGAACGGCCTGTACGGCACTGTCAAACACCTCAAAGCCTGCATGGCGGCGGGACTGGATCCCGTCGTCGGGGTTGACCTTGCGGTCTATGACGACGACGGCGACCTCCGCACCCAGCTCGCGGGCCGCGTCGTTGTACTTGCCCACGGACACAACAAAGGTGCCGGCTACCGGGCCCTCTGCCGCCTGATTTCAGATGCCCATGCCCGTACGTCAGGCAAGGCCGGGGGAGTAGTGCCCGTTGCGGTGACCCGCGCCGAAATCGCTTCCCGGGCACTGCACCCGGAAACACTGGAACCGGTGCTGACTGTGCTGGTGGGGCCGGATTCAGACGTTGGCAGGGCAATGAGCGGCCGCCGGTACCTTCGCCCCCGCACGTTGTTCAAACAATGGCTGGACAGCATGCCGAAGGGAACCGTGGCAGCAGAAGTGGTGTCCCACCTCAGCGCTCCCGGGGAGCCGCTGAGCACTGCCCATGCCGTGCGCATGCTCAAGCTTGCTGCCGAGCACGGGGTTCCGGCCGTCCTGACCAACGCCGTGCGGTATTGCGCGGAAGACGGGGCTGCAACGGCGGATGTGCTGGATTCTGCCCGCACCTTGAAATCCCTGACCGAACTGACTGAGGAGCCGTTGCTTCAGCCCAACGGCCGGGGGTGGCTGAAGACCTCCGCCCAAATGCTCGAACTCGGCAAGGAGGTCATCCATGCCGCGGGCTACGGCGCCACCGACCTCACCAGGTTGCTCGGCCAAACCGAGGCGCTCGCGGACCGCTGCCGGATGGACCCGGTCGCGGACATGGGGTGGAAGCAGCCGGTGGTTCCCGAAGCTTCGGTCATCGGCATTGATGGCGATCCGCTGGTTGAGCTGACCAGGCGCTGCGAGGCCGGCATCAGCCGGCGGTTCCCGGGGATATCAGGGCGGGCCGAGGCGGAAATGCGGGCACGGCTGGAGCACGAACTGAGGATCATCGCCAACCTTGGCTTCGCTTCCTACTTCCTCACGGTGGCCGAGGTGTCCCGGATGATCCTGGACATGGGGGTCAGGGCCGCGGCGAGGGGCTCCGGGGCCTCCAGCCTGGTGAACTACCTGATCGATGTCAGCCAGGTGAACCCGCTGCAGCACGACCTCATTTTCGAGCGGTTCCTTTCCCGCGACAGGGCAACGCTTCCGGACATCGACATCGACGTCGAAAGTGCCGAGCGGCACAACGTGTACCGCCGGATCTTTGACCGCTTCGGGGCGGAACGCGTCACGCTCATGAGCATGCAGAACGGCTACCGCGCTCGCGGTGCCGTCCGGGATGCCGGCCACGCACTGGGCATGGACGACGGCGACATCGGCGAGATCGCCAAGCAGTTGTGGCGGTTCTCGGCAAGGAACTTCCGTGAAGCCCTGGTGGAAAAACCCGAACTGAAGGAATTCGCAGGAAGGGTGGAGCAACGCGAATTCGCGGAAAACCAGCAACTCGACCTGCTCGTTGACCTGACAGAGAGGCTCGACCGCCTGCCACGGCACATCTCCATGCACCCCTGCGGCGTAATCCTTGGAGACGCCACGCTGCTGGACCGGACCCCCGTCCAGCCCAGCGGCCTTGGCCTGCCCATGAGCCAGTTCGATAAACACGACATGGATCCGATGGGGATGCTCAAGCTGGATGTCCTCGGCGTCCGAATGCAGAGCGCCATGGCCTTTGCCGTCCGTGAGGTCATCCGGCTGCACCCCTCAAAGGCAGAGGTGGTGGCTGCCGGTGCACATCTTCCCGGACCGGACGGCACGGGGCCGGACTTCATCTCGGCAGACGGGCACATCGACCTCAACGCCGTACCACTCGATGACGAACCAACCTACGAGCTGATCCGGAGCACGCATACCCTTGGCTGTTTCCAGATCGAATCTCCCGGCCAGCGGGAACTCATCGGCAAAATGGCACCGCGGGAATTCAACGACCTCATTATCGACATATCGCTGTTCCGCCCGGGGCCCATGAAATCGGACATGGTCCGGCCCTTCCTCGAACACCGGCACGGATTCGCGCCGGAGGTCTATCCGCATCCGGACCTCAAACCTGTGCTCCAGGAAACCCACGGCGTGACGGTCTTCCACGAACAGATCCTGAAGACGTTCGACGTCATGACCAAGTGCGGCCTGGCCCGGGCTGATGAATTCCGCCGTGCCCTGGGAAACGAACTCCAGGAACCCGTAGTGGAGGAATTTTTCCGCAGGGAAGCCCGGGCACGAGGTTACACCCCGGAGGTCGTGGACAAGGTCTGGGGAACACTCAAGGCCT
The DNA here is from genome assembly GCF_001423745.1 of Arthrobacter sp. Leaf337. Lineage (GTDB taxonomy): Bacteria > Actinomycetota > Actinomycetes > Actinomycetales > Micrococcaceae > Arthrobacter. The sequence goes on along the minus strand of NZ_LMPC01000023.1, from coordinate 139,630 downwards.
TTGGCAGCTTTGGCTTCTGCAAGGCACACGGAGCAGCCTTCGCCGTGCCCACCTATCAGTCGGCCTGGCTGAAGGCCCACCACCCGGAAGCTTTCCTCGCCGGGCTATGGGAACACGATCCCGGCATGTATCCCAAGAGGCTCCTGGTGGCCGAAGCTCGGCGGCTGGGGATCCCCATCCTGCCCCTGGACATCAACAGGAGCCAGGCAGAGTACCGGGTGGAGCGGGTCGGATCCGGGCCCGACCGCGGGAAGCTGGGCATCCGGCTCAGCCTGAACGGCATCTACGGGCTTTCCGGGGCCGAACTCAAAAGGATCGTTGCCGGCCAGCCCTACGACTCGCTGGCAGACCTGAGGGCCCGCTCCAGGCTGAGCAAGCCCAGCATCAAGCGGCTTGCCCAACTCGGAGCATTCGACGCGCTGCACCGGGAATCCGGCGGAGCCGCCAACCGGGCAGACCTCGTCCAGCACCTCCAGGCCCTCCAGAACCGCCCGGGTAAGAAAGGCGTTGAGGTCATCGAGGGCCAGCTGTCCCTGCCCCTGGGTGATGTTGAACTCAAGAACCTGAAGGCCGAACTTCCAGCTCCGAGCATGATCGAAAACGTGCGGGCAGAACTTGACCTGATGGCGGTGGATGTCAGCGAACACCTGATGGCCAGCCACAGGCCCCTGCTCGACCGGCTGGGCGTCACCACCGCGGACAAGCTCCTGGGGCTCCGGAACGGCACCGAAGTGCTGGTGGCAGGGGTCCGGATTGCCACGCAGACACCGCCGATGCGCGGCGGGCGCCGGGTGGTGTTCATCAGCATCGACGACGGAACCGGCTGTGTGGACTCCGTATTCTTCCATGAGGCCCAGGAACTGGCAGGACCGTTGCTGTTCGGCACCCGCCTGCTCCTGATCCGTGGCAACACCCGCAGGACCGGTCCCCGCGGGATCAGCATCAGCGCCACCATGGCCTGGGACCTCAGCCGCACCGAGACCCTGCCGTACCCGGAAAAGCAATCCACCGACACCTGGGAACCTGACCTCCAACTACGGGGGCCGTTGGACGGAATCAGCCGCAGCCTGGCCATCACGGGGCTTGGCAGCTGAACCTCAACTCCGGATGGGTCAGGCGCGCGGGCCGGCCGCGCCGCTTTGGTCGGCCTCTCTCCCAACCGATAGCATGGACGAGGCTGGCTGTGGTCCCCGTACGCCACAAGCTACGAAGCCTTAACTTTGAATAGGAGACACCCGTGTCAGATGCCCAGCAGATCACCCTCATCGTCGACGGCGAAGAGACCAAGGTGACTACCGGGACCACCGGCGCGGAACTCTTTTTTGAGCGCCGCGACGTCGTTGTTGCCCGAGTAAACGGCGAACTGAAGGACCTCGACCAGCCGCTCCCCGAGGGCGCGGACATCGAAGGGGTCACCATCGATTCCCCGGACGGCCTTAACGTCCTCCGGCACTCGACTGCCCACGTGATGGCCCAGGCCGTGCAGCAGCTTCGCCCCGACGCCAAGCTCGGTATCGGTCCCTACATCACTGACGGCTTCTACTTCGACTTCGACGTCGCCGAGCCGTTCACCCCGGAAGACCTGAAGGCCCTGGAAAAGATGATGCTCAAGATCATCAACCAGAACCAGAAGTTCGTCCGCCGCGTCGTCTCCGAGGACGAAGCCCGCGAGGCCATGAAGGACGAGCCCTACAAGCTGGAACTGCTGGGCAAGAAAAACAACGCCGCAGACGCCGGTGAAGGTGTGAATGTTGAGGTCGGCGTCGGCGATATCACCATCTACGACAACGTGGACCGCAAGAGCGGGGACAGCGTCTGGTGCGACCTGTGCCGCGGGCCCCACCTGCCCAACACCAAGCTCATCTCCAACGCCTTCGCCCTGACCCGGTCCTCGGCCGCCTACTGGCTGGGCAACCAGAACAACCAGCAGCTGCAGCGCATCTACGGCACTGCCTGGCCCACCAAGGACGCACTCAAGGCCTACCAGGAGCGCATCGCCGAGGCTGAACGCCGCGACCACCGCAAGCTCGGTGCCGAGCTGGACCTGTTCTCCTTCCCGGACGAGCTGGGCTCCGGCCTGCCGGTGTTCCACCCCAAGGGCGGCATCATCCGCAAGGCCATGGAGGACTACTCCCGCCAGCGGCACGTGGATGCAGGGTACGAGTTCGTCTACACCCCGCACATCACCAAGGGGCACCTTTACGAAGTCTCGGGCCACCTGGACTGGTACAAGGAGGGCATGTTCCCGGCGATGCACATCGACGCGGAACTGAATGAGGACGGCACCGTGCGCAAGCCCGGCCAGGACTACTACCTGAAGCCGATGAACTGCCCGATGCACAACCTGATCTTCCGCTCCCGCGGACGTTCCTACCGCGAACTTCCCCTGCGGCTGTTCGAATTCGGTTCGGTGTACCGCTACGAAAAGTCGGGCGTGGTGCACGGCCTGACCCGTGTGCGCGGCATGACTCAGGACGACGCCCACATCTACTGCACACGCGAGCAGATGAAGGACGAGCTCACCACCACGCTGAACTTCGTACTGGGCCTGCTCAAGGACTACGGCCTGGACGACTTCTACCTGGAGCTCTCCACCAAGAACGAAGACAAGTTCGTGGGCGACGACGCCACCTGGGAGGAAGCCACCCGCACCCTCGCCGAAGTTGCTGAAGCCTCGGGTCTGGAGCTCATTCCGGATCCGGGCGGAGCTGCGTTCTACGGCCCGAAGATCTCCGTCCAGGCGAAGGACGCCCTCGGCCGCACCTGGCAGATGTCCACCATCCAGCTGGACTTCAACCTGCCCGAGCGCTTCGAACTCGAATTCCAGGCCGCCGACGGCACCCGCCAGCGCCCGGTGATGATCCACCGTGCCCTGTTCGGCTCCGTGGAACGGTTCATGGGTGTGCTGACTGAGCACTATGCCGGCGCCTTCCCGGCATGGCTGGCGCCCGTGCAGGTGGTGGGCGTCCCCGTGGCAGAGGCCTTCAACGACTACATGTTCGACGTCGTGGGCCAGCTCAAGGCCGCCGGTATCCGTGCGGAGGTGGACATCTCCTCCGACCGGTTCCCGAAGAAGATCCGCACCGCCAGCAAGGACAAGATTCCGTTCGTCCTGATTGCCGGCGGCGAGGACGCCGAGGCCGGGGCAGTCTCCTTCCGGTTCCGCGACGGCAGCCAGGACAACGGCGTGCCGGTGGCCGAAGCCGTCCAGAGGATTGTCGACGCCGTCCGCAACCGGACCAGCTAGCGGAAGCGGAATGGCAGGCGACGTGCAGGAGAACACAGGCGCTGGCGGAGGACATCCGGGCGACGGCGACGTGACCGATGAATTCGGTCTGGCCGGAGTTCCGGACGCTTTCCAGCGCCTGTGGACCCCGCACCGCATGGCCTACATCAAGGGCGGGCAGCACCAGTTCAAGAACGAGGATGACTGCCCGTTCTGCGTGGCCCCTGCCCGCAGCGACGAAGACTCCCTGATTGTCTACCGCGGGCGCACCGCATACGTGGTCCTGAACCTTTTTCCCTACAACCCGGGCCACCTGCTGATCTGCCCTTACCGGCACGTTCCCGATTACACGGACCTGACCGTGGAGGAAACCGCGGAATTCGCAGCGCTGACCCAGACCTCCATGCGGGTCCTGCGCAAGGTGTCCAACCCCGGGGGCTTCAACCTCGGGATGAACCAGGGCGTGGTGGGCGGGGCCGGGATCGCCGGCCACCTGCACCAGCACGTCGTTCCGCGCTGGGGCGGGGACGGTAACTTTTTCCCCATCATCGCCCAGACAAAAGCAATCACGCAGACGCTCGGCGAAGTCCGCCAGCAGGTCGCCGAGGCCTGGCCGGAGGACGAGCATGCTTAACCGGCATGCCCGCGGGTTTTTCACCGCACTGTTCTCCCCGCTTGCCCGCTGGCTCCTGAAGATCGGTGTTTCGCCGGATGCCATCACCATCGTGGGAACGGCAGGCGTGGTGGTGGGCGCACTGGTGTTCTACCCGCTGGGTCAGCTGTGGTGGGGGACGCTCTTCATTACGGCCTTCATTTTCTCCGACGTCCTTGACGGCATCATGGCACGCATGCAGGAGCGGGGCGGGCGCTGGGGCAACTTCCTGGATTCCACCCTGGACCGGGTTGCTGACGGCGCCCTGTTTGCCGGACTTGCCATCTGGTACTTCACGGGAGGCGCGGACCGCGCGATCGCCATCGCCGCCGTCGTGTGCCTGGTGCTCGGCATGGTGGTCTCCTATGCGCGGGCCAAGGCCGAGGCTCTCGGCTTCCACGCAAACGTGGGCATTGCCGAGCGCGCAGAGCGGCTGGTTTCTGTTCTGGTGGTCACCGGATTCACCGGGCTCGGGCTCCCCAGTGTGGTCCTGCTGGTGACACTGACCCTCCTGGCTGCCGCCAGCCTGGTGACCGTCGTCCAGCGGATCGCCACCGTGCACCGGCAGTCGCTGGAAGAGACGGGACTGCCGGGGTAACCCGAATTCAGCAGCGTCGCAGCGTGGGACTAGTATTAGCTGTACCTGGTCATTGGATCCGGTAATCCGGTGTGCGCGCGGCGTGGGCTTCCCGTCTGTGCTGCCGCCTGCGCCGGGACCGAGAGACCGGATCTACGTAACATCTAGCTACCCATAGGGGTTTTTGTGTCTACACCTGATGTAAGCAGCGAAGCCGGCTCGTCCGCCAACAGCGTCACGGGCAGCAACCGCGTCAAGCGCGGCATGGCCGAGATGCTCAAGGGCGGCGTCATCATGGACGTCGTCAACGTCGAACAGGCCCGCATCGCCGAAGACGCCGGTGCCGTGGCCGTGATGGCGCTGGAACGCGTTCCGGCAGATATCCGGGCCCAGGGCGGCGTGTCCCGCATGTCCGATCCGGACATGATCGACAAGATCATCGAAGCCGTGTCCGTGCCGGTCATGGCCAAGGCCCGGATCGGCCACTTCGTCGAAGCCCAGGTCCTGCAGTCCCTCGGCGTGGACTACATCGACGAGTCCGAGGTCCTGACGCCGGCCGACTACGTCAACCACATCGACAAGTGGAACTTCAAGGTTCCCTTCGTCTGTGGCGCCACCAACCTCGGTGAGGCCCTGCGCCGCATCAACGAGGGCGCGGCCATGATCCGGTCCAAGGGCGAGGCCGGCACCGGAGATGTCTCCAACGCCACCGGCCACATGCGCCAGATCCGTTCCGAGATCGCCAAGCTCGCGGCCCTGCCCGAGGACGAGCTCTACGTTGCGGCCAAGGAACTGCAGGCCCCGTACGAACTCGTCAAGGAAGTTGCTGCCGCAGGCAAGCTCCCCGTGGTGCTGTTCACCGCGGGCGGCATCGCCACCCCGGCCGACGCCGCGATGATGATGCAGCTCGGCGCTGACGGCGTGTTCGTCGGCTCCGGCATCTTCAAGTCCGGCAACCCGGCCCAGCGCGCCGCCGCCGTCGTGAAGGCCACCACCTTCTTCGATGACCCCGACGTCATCGCCAAGGCCTCCCGCGGCCTGGGTGAAGCCATGGTGGGCATCAACGTGGACGAGATCCCGCAGCCGCACCGCCTCGCCGAGCGCGGCTGGTAACAGCTTCACAAGCAGTACGACGCCGGGCGGTCACCTTGTTGGTGACCGCCCGGCGTCGTTTGTTAACTCAACTGACTCGCATTTAACGTCCTGAAACGCGCTTTTCACGACGTTAAGTGCGAGTCAGTTGGGGAGGGGAAGGGGATTACTCAAGCCCGCGGCGCTTCAGCAGCGGCTCCAGCCTCGCGTCGCGGCCGCGGAAGGAGCGGAACGAGTCCAGCGGTTCGCGGCTGTTGCCGCGGGAGAGCAGTTCATTGCGGAAGAAGTCGCCGTTGGCCCGGCTGAGTCCGCCGTTTTCCTTGAACCACTCCACCGTGTCCGCATCCAGCACCTCGCTCCAGATGTAGGAGTAATAGCCTGCGGCATAGCCGTCGCCGGCGAAGATGTGCTGGAAATAGCCGGTCCGGTACCGCGGCGGAATCAGGTTGTGGGCCACCCCGGCCGCCGCGAGGGCCTTGGCTTCGAACGCCAGGACATCCGCCGGGACCCCGGATTCGTCCAGCACATGCCAGGCGAGGTCGAGGAGCGCCGCGCCCAGGTACTCCGTGGTGCCGAACCCTTCGCCCCACAGCTGCGATTCGTTGAGCTTGTCCACGATGTCCTGGGCAAGGGGCTCGCCGGTCACATGGTGGCGGGCATAATTGGCCAGCACCTCAGGCCACATGATCCACATTTCGTTGACCTGCGAGGGGTATTCCACAAAATCGCGTGGAACGGCGGTACCGGAGAACCGGGGGAAGGTCACGTTGGAAAACAGTCCATGCAGGGCATGGCCGAATTCGTGGAACGCGGTCCGGAGCTCGTCCAGGGTCAGGAGCGTGGGCTCGCCCGCCGGAGGCTTGGAAATGTTCAGGTTGTTGATCACCACCGGCTTCGTACCCAGCAGCGCGGACTGATCCACCAGCGAATTCATCCAGGCGCCGCCGCGTTTGGATTCGCGTGCATAGTAGTCGCCCAGGAAGAGGCCCAGTTCGGAGCCGTCCTCGTTGCGGACCTCCCAGACCCGGACGTCGGGGTGGTAGCCCTTGAGGTCGGGCCGCTCGTGGAAGGTGACACCGTAGAGGGAAGTCGCGGCGAAGAAGACACCGTCATGAAGGACCCGGTCCAGTTCGAAGTACGGGCGTAGGGCCTGCTCGTCCACGCTGTACCGCTCCCGCCGCACTTTCGCGGAATAGTACGCCCAGTCCCAGGCCTCGAGCGGATGGCCTGCCACCTCTGCAAGGGCGGCCGCCTCGGCGTCGGCATTCCGTACCGCGGCGGGCGCCAGACGGTTCATCATGGACTGTACAGCTGCGAAATCGGGGGCCGTCTGCCGGTCCACGGTGAGCTCGGCATAGTTGGCGAACCCCAAAAGCCGGGCCTTCTCGGCGCGGAGGGCAACCATGGACTTCACCAGATCCAGGACGTCGAGGCTGCCGCCGCTGCTTCCGCGGCTGATCGACGCCTGGTAGAGGCGGCGCCGGACGTCGCGGTCTTCCAAGGATGCCATGGCCGGCTGATTGCTCGGCTGGATGAGCGTGAGCAGGTATTTCCCGTCGTGACCAGCCTCGCGTGCTGCCTCGGCGGCGCTGGCGACGTCGTCCGCCGGCAGCCCGGCCAGCTCTGCGGCATCGTCGAGCAGCAGGGCCGAAGTCTTCATGGCTTCCTTGACGCGCTGCCCGAATTCGGTGCCCAGCCGGGACAGCTCCGCGTTCACCGCCCTGAGCCGGTCCTGGCCGGAATCATCGAGCTGGATGCCGGACTGGCGGAACTCCTTGAGGTACTCCTCCACGAGCCTGGCTGATTCATCATCGAGCCCGGCAGTGTCCACGGCGGCGAACCGGTCGAAGAGCCGCCGGTTCATGTAAACGGCATCCTGATGGGCGGAAAACTCCGGGGACAGCTCGGTCTCAAGGGCGCGGATGCCGTCCGAGGCATCCGCCGAGACCAGGGTGAAAAACGAAGCGGCGGCGCGCTGGAGGAGCTGCCCGGAGCGTTCCATCGCCAGGACCGTGTTCTCGAAGGCGGCAGGTTCGGTGTTGTCCACAATGGCCTGAATTTCAGCCAGGTGTTCCGCCAGGCCGGACCGGACCGCTTCGGAATAGTCGGCCTCGTCGATCTCGGCAAACGGGGGGAGCCCAAACGGCAAAGGACTGGGAGTCAGGAGGGGGTTGGTCATGAAGCAACACTTTCATGTAACTGGACGGTTCTCAATGGTGATTTGACGGGTTGCCGGGACTGGCCGCCGTAGGATGGCGCCTATGGGGGAACTCGCGAGGATGGTACCGAAAATCCACCGGGGACGGGGAGCCACGGTGTTCGCCGCGGCCGTCCTGCTGTTCAGCCTTACGTCGTGCGGCGTCATCGCCGAACAGGGCACCGGCCAGCGCCCGGCCGGCGCAGCACGCACGACGACGGCCGTGGCACCGCCGTCGTCAACTGTCCCGGAGGTGCCGGCCCCCTCTGCGGAACCCACGCCGGAACCCACGCCGGGCAAAGGCCCGGCCTGCGCTGCGGTCCGGTGCACGTCGGTCCTGGTGACCGGGGACATGCTGGTGCACGCCCAGCTGTGGGACCAGGCACGCGCCGACGCCGCTGCCCTCGGAAAGCCGGGCCTGGACTTCACCCCGCTGCTCGAGGGCCAGCGGGCGTACATTGGGGAAAGCGATCTCGCCATCTGCCATCAAGAAACTCCGGTCGCGGACCCAGACGGTCCCTTCTCGGCCTATCCGTCCTTCAACGTGCCGCCTCAGATCGCCGCGGCAGCCAAGGACGTTGGCTACCAGGCCTGCACCACCGCCAGTAACCACACCATCGACCAGGGAACCGGCGGCCTCGTTCGTACACTGGACGCCCTGGACGCAGCGGGTCTGAAGCACACCGGGTCCTACCGGACCGAGGCGGAATCGCAGGGGATCCTGATCCTGCAGACGGAAGCTGCCAAAATTGCGGTGATCGAAGCCACCTATGGCCTAAACGGGCAATATCCCGAGTACGCCTGGCAGGTGGACATGCTGGACGTCGGGGACATGGTCGCCAAGGCAAAGAAGGCGAGGGCGCTGGGTGCGGACATCGTGCTCGGAACCATGCACGCCGGTGACGAGTACGCCGGCGTCCCCAATGCCCAGCAGCAGGACACGGCCCATGCCCTGGTGGACAGCGGCGAGTTCAGCATGATTTACGGCCACCACACGCACTCGGTTCTGCCCGTTGAGAACTACAAAGGGACGTGGATTGTTTACGGGCTGGGCAATGGCGTCACGGAACAGTCCCCGTGGTACCAGGTAAACAATGAGGGCCTGCTGGTACGGGCCCAGTTCAGCCAGGACCCGGCCGGGAAATGGTCGGCCTCGGATCTTGCCTGGGTGCCATCTGTCATAGTCCGCGATCCGTACCGGTGGTGTTCCGTGGCGGCCGACGCGCCGCAGGGGCCGTGTGCCGGGGCGGAGGCCGATGCAGCGACGCGTCTGCGCACCCGGACCGTCGTGGAATCGATGGGCGCAGCCGCTGCGGGTGCCCGGGAGCTGATCCTTTCCAACAAACCGTGAAGTCAGCCGCAGCGGGATTGGTTAGCCGTGGCACGGCCCAACTTTGTGCCGCCCACCGGCCGGGACGATAGCAGCCCCTATGGCTGTCAAAACCGTGTTGCGGGCTGCCGTATTGCGGCGGATCCCGACGGCAGCCATTGGTGGGAAATTGCGGCGCTGGAACGCGAACCGGGATGGCTTTCAGCCGCTCAGGAGCGTCGTGGTCCTGGAACCCTCGCACTGGGTGATGCAGGCCCGGCAGTCCGCCAACCTCAAGCGGCTGTCTGAAGGCGGACAGCGTCTCACGTCATCCGTCGCACGCGATCCGTCTCACTTGATCCGGCGGGCAACATGCCTGACGTACCAGTGCTGCCAGGGGGTCTCCACCGCCGGCCCGTAGTGCTGCCGGACGTAGGACACAGCCTGTCCCGGTGCGACGCCGTCCATGATGGCGATGCAGGCAAGGGCCGTGCCGGTCCTGCTGTGGCCGCCCTGGCAGGCAATTTCAACGCGCTCCGATTCTGCCCGCACCCATGCTTCCCCCAGGGCATCCATGGCGTCGTCTTCGTTGAGGGGCAACCAGAAGTCCGGCCAGCGCACCCACCGTTGTTCCCATGGGGTCCGGGCCGGGCGCCTGCCCAGGAGGTAGACCGCGAAGTCGGGGTCGGGACCCGGTGGAAGTGGCCGGCGAAGTGGCCGGCCTCGGATTCGCCGGCCGGAGGGAAAACCGACGACGCCGTCATCACCTGGATCCCATATGCTCATGGATTGACTCTGGCATCGGATTGCCGGCACGGGAAGGGCGTACTGCCCGAGGCGGGCGAAAAGGGGCGTAAAGGGAGGGACATCGCGGCGAGCGATGCCCCTCCCTGCCGCCTCGCACCGGTTCTTGCAGACCGGTTGGTCAGGCGGCGGCTGGCCGCCTAGTTGTAATCGTAATGATCCCGATCGTGGCGGCGGTCACGGTCACAATCGCTGTGCCAGTACCAGTGATGGTGGTAGTAGTGCCAGTGACCATGCTTGTAGCACTTGCGGTGGTCGCGGTCACGATCGCGGTCGCGGTCCCGGTCACGGTTGTAGTGGTCCGTGTAACCCTGGTAGTTCTCAGCCGAAATCGTGACGGACTTCAGTCCCGTATCCGCTGCGGCAGGTCCGGCAGCCATTGCCGTACCCCCAACACCGAGTCCTGCGGCCAGCAGGGTGGATGCGAGCAATCCCATTGACCTCTTCATGAGATCTTCCTATCTTGTGGTTCATTCCCAGGTGTAGGCCGCAGACGGCGGGCATGCGGAATCGCCCATAGTCGATCAGTGTGGGTTCCAGCGCGCCACGCTGATGGCGGCGCCGGATAGGATTCCAGTCGGACGTTGTCTGCGGTTGATGGCCCCAAATTTAAGCGGCGATACGTTCCGTGAATCGGCGCATTGCCCCATTTTTGCAGTGACTGATTCAAGCGGCGGCGCAGAGCCCCAGCCGCATTTGGGAACCTCCGTGCCCCACGGTGCGTGTGATAAGCGCACGGAGAACGATATGAGGGCACCCCCCGTGCCTACCCCAATATCCACAATCCCGGCTCCGGCAACTCTAATCCGGCGGCCGGGCTGTAGTGCTGGAACAAAACCCGTCCGCCACGTCTGTGTGATTGGGGGGCTTGTTCACCAACAACGATAGCGCGATGGCCGAAATCAGAATAGGCGCAATGGGTTATTTTTTGCGCAAATAGCACTGCCTTCTTGCTGGGACGCACCTCTAACGCCCCCTGCGGCATCCGTGTTTCGTGCGATGCGACACTGCCAGCGGGACGGGAATATGACCGTCGCCGAGCCCCCATTGTTTCGGACTAGCCCTTGTCGGTCATTTCTTCCGGGACGGCCACTACATGCAGTTCCGTTCCGTCCCGGAGTGCCGAAATGTCCAACGGCGCCCCGATGGCCTCTGAGAAGAGCAACTTCTGGAGGCTCTCCGCGTTCGAAACTGACTTCCGGCCGACACTTAGCAGCACGTCCCCGGCGCGGAGGCCTGCACGGTCGGCAGGCGATCCCGGAAGGACTTCCACCACCAGGAGTCCATCACGGTGACCGGTCCGGACCACCGAGCTCACCGGAAGTTGCACCGGGGTGTTCACCAGTCCGAGGTAGGCGCGCCGGACCCGTCCGTCCGAGAGGAGCGAGGCGATGATCCGCCGCGAGGTGGCATTGATCGGAACCGCGAGCCCTAGTCCCGCTCCGGCGACGGCCGTGTTGATGCCCACGATCCGGCCGCGGGCGTCTGCCAGTGCCCCTCCGGAGCTGCCGGGATTTAGCGCGGCATCGGTCTGGATGACGTCCTCGATCACGCGGCGGTTGCGTCCGGACCACACCGGTATGGAACGTCCCAGGCCGCTGACGACACCCGCCGTCACGGAGCCAGAAAGCCCGAGCGGGTTGCCCACAGCGATCACCAGTTGACCGACCTTGAGTAGTTCGGCGTCGCCGAATTCGGCCGGCTGGGCAATCGGTGCCTTGCCGTGGACGATAGCGAGGTCGGACAGGGGATCGGCGCCCACCACTTCCACGGCCGTCCGGGTGCCGTCGGCAAAGACCGCGTGGCCCGTTCCCGCCGAGCCCACCACGTGGGCGTTGGTCACCAGGTAGCCGTCGGACGTGAACAGGACTGCCGAGCCTGCGCCCGCGCGGTACCGGCCGTTGCGCCCATTGCCGGTCATTTCGACGGCGGCCACGTGCGGGGTGACGGTTTCGGCCACGCGGATAACCGTGGCGGAATAGGAATCCAGGGGGTCTTCGGTAGCGTTCGCTCCGTTGAATCCGCTGCTGACTGCCTCCATGGTGCACCTCCTGACAAGATTCTTACCTATGTCAACGGTTCGGCACCCGGGGGTAGTCCGGCTGCTGCTACGCCTTCAGAGAAATCCGTCAGGGGAATCCGCCTGAGGAATCAGCGGTGGTCCCGCTGCAGCCGCCGCCAGAGGTCCGGCCAGGCCGTTGCGAACGCCGGGTGCAGGTCCCTGTCTTGAACGGAACCTGCCGGAACCCACTTCAGCTCAATGCTCTCTGCATCGTTGATGGCCGGGTCGAAGGATTCAACGACGCGGACGGCCACCGTGGTGTAGGACCAGTACCCGACGTCGAACACGGACGTGAACAGCACGCGGACGTTCTCCGGGGGCACGGCGGCTTCTTCGTGGGCTTCGCGCAGGGCACCCGTGATGGCGTCTTCGCCGTGGTGGAGGGCACCGCCGGGCAGGCCCCAGGTTCCGCCATGGTGACTCCACGCGGCCCGGTGTTGCAACAGGATGCCTTTGGCAGGATCCTGGACCAGTAGGCCGGCTGATCCGAAGCGGCCCCAGAATTTGCCCACTGCGCCTTCGACCCAGGCATCGCCAGGATCGCGCGGGCCGGACGGGTGGCGGAGGTGTTCCGGGAGGCTGGCGGCTGCAGTGTCCATGGGACCAGTTTCCCACGGTCCGTTGTCCGGCCGGTCACAAAGCGTCACCGGTAGGTCGTTGCAGGTGCGTGGAAGAACCGTAGGGTTCTAGCGGGGCCGCCGGGCAGCGTGTTCCCGCGCCAGCACGGCGTAGCGGTCGTCCGGCGCGCCGGCGCTGAAGCTTCCGTACTTGCGCTCGACGGCGGTGCGGATCAGGAAGTCGGCAATGGCCGGGTTCTTCGGCAGGAGTGATCCGTGGAGGTAGCTCGCCACGATATTCCGGTAGCGCGCCCCTTCCTTCCCGTCGCTGCTGTTGTTGCCGGTGCCCTTGGGGGTGGTGCCCAGCGGCTGGACACCTGGGCCCAGCGTCGTCTGGCCGCTGTGGTTTTCGTAGCCCAGGATGTCCCCGAACTCGGGAGAGGACACCGTGACATTGCCGATCAGGCGTTCGTCGGTGCCGTGCGTCTCGACGTCCAGCACGCCGATGCCCGGAATGACCGATCCCGTGCGGGTCTTGAAGAACCGTCCGAAAAGCTGGTAGAGCCCGCAGATCAGCAGCATGGGCGTTCCGCCTTCGGCCAGCTCCTTGAGCGTCGATTCACGGGAGAGCAGGTCGTCCTGGATCACCAACTGTCCGCTGTCCTGCCCGCCGCCGCCCACGATCAGGTCCACGTCGGACGGAAAGTCGTCGCCGACGTTGTATTCGAGAAGTTCCGGGGTGTACCCGTGCCAGCGGAGGCGCTGCTGGAGGACCAGGGCGTTGCCCCAGTCACCGTAGATGTTCATGTCGCGGGGGTAAAGCTGCAGGACCCGGATGGTTCCCTTGCTTTCTTCGGACGCCGGGCTCATGAGACCACCTCCACTGTGGTGATTTTGGACAGCTCGCGGCGGATGGCCAGCATTGCCGTGTAGGTGCAGAAAATGCGCTTGGGCTTGTCTTTGGCACCCTGGATGAATGCGGCAAGTGCCGGCGCGATCTCCGGGTTCACCGCGCCGATTGCCACCTCGTCGTACTGCAGCCGGAGGGCCATGTCGTAGGCCCGGGAACCGGACAACTGGTCCACGCCGCCTTCACGCAGGGAATCAAACTCCACGTCCCAAAGCCAGGACATGTCGCGGCCGTCGGCGTAGTTGTCATTGATGGCCACCATCGTGGCGTAGCCGCCGGCCGGGAAAGACTTCAGGCCCAGCCGGAAGCCGCTGGGGTTCTTGACCAGCACCAGGTCCAGCGGCAGCCCGTCAACCACCAGGCTCTCGCCGCGGCCGAAGGCGGGCGCAACCTCGGACAGGGCCTTGAGCAAGCCGTCATGATCCGTCGGCGCGGCGCCGTTCCCGGCGATGCAGCGTGCCAGGACAAGCGCGGCTGCAGCGTTGAAGATGTTGTAGACGCCGCGGAGCTTCATCCCGGTGGTGACCGTGGCGCCGTCGTACTCAAAATCGGCGTCATCGGTGCCCACCCGGCGCAGCACGACGTCGGCGTGCGGCTTTGCGGGGAGCGCCGGCACCGGGCTGCCGGGCCCGGCGCGGAGGTCGTCGTCGTTCGGGAACGTGCTGAGCAGGGAATCGTCGAGGCCGAAATAGCGGACCTCGGGTCCGTCCAGGGTGTCCGCAATGCGGGCGACGCGCGGATCCTCCCGGTTCAGGACGACCGTTCCCGTGGTTTTGGAGGCGATGTGCTGCAGGAGCTGGGCGGTTTTGTCGATCTCGCCGAAGCGGTCCAGCTGGTCACGGAGCACGTTGAGCAACAGGCTGTAGCGCGGCGGAACCCTGTTGACGAAGTGCACTGCGTGCGCCTCATCCAGTTCCAGCACCGCGATGTCCGCGTCGAGCCGGCCCCGCCAGTCCACGTCGCCCAGCAAGGCTGCGGCGACTCCGCGCGTAAAGTTGCTTCCGGTGCGGTTCGTGAAGACCTTCAGCCCCTGGCTCTCCAGCAGCTCGACCACCATTTTGGTGGTGGTGGTCTTGCCGTTCGTCCCGCTGACCACGGCTACACCCAGGGGCAGCGTGGACAGCGTCCGCTGCATGAAACCGGGGTCGATTTTCTCCACTACGAGGCCGGGGAGGGCAGAGCCTCCGCCCCTGAGCCGGGAAACCCGGCGGACGAGCTTGCCGAGCGGAACGCTGAAGTAAAGCATGCTCTGAATATATCCCAGTCACGGCATGGAACCCGGCCGGCCGGCCGGGTGCGGCAAGCCTCCGGCCATGGGGAGCACTATGCTGATTGGATGACCAAACCCCCTTCCACGGACTATTCCCGCGCGGGCGCAGGCCTGCGAATCGGTGTCCTGGCGCTCCAGGGCGACTTCCGGGAGCACCTGCGTGCGGCAGAAGCAACCGGCGCCACCGGCGTCGGAATCCGGCGGCCATCCGAACTTGACGGCATCGACGGCCTGATCATTCCCGGCGGCGAATCCACCACGATCGACAAGCTCGCCCGGGCCTTTGAACTCGCCGACCCCTTGCGCAAGCTCATCGCCGACGGCCTGCCCGTCTACGGCTCCTGCGCCGGCATGATCCTGCTCGCCGACGAAATCGCGGACCCCGCCACCGACCTGGCGGGCAATCCGCAGCAGACGTTCGGCGGCCTGGACATCACGGTCCGCCGCAACGCGTTCGGCCGCCAGCGGGAATCGTTTGAGACCGACCTCGAATTCAAGGGGCTTGAGTTCAGTGACACGGGCGCCGGTGTCGCTCCGGTGCACGCGGTGTTCATCCGCGGTCCGTGGGTGGAGCGGGTGGGCCCCGGCGTGGAGGTCCTGGCACAGGTGGAACCCGCGGATCCGGCGCATGCTTCGCATGCGGCTGCCCTGCAGGGGACGGCTAGAATTGTTGCAGTGCGTTCCGGCCACCTGCTGGCCACCTCCTTCCACCCGGAAGTGACGGGGGAGAAGCGCGTGCACGAACTGTTTATTCGAATGATCAGAGGAGAAGCGTAAAGCATGTCAGGCCACTCCAAATGGGCGACGACCAAGCACAAGAAGGCCATCCTTGATAGCCGCCGGGCAAAGTCGTTCGCCAAGCTGATCAAGAACATCGAAGTAGCGGCGCGGATGGGCGGCCCGGACCTGTCCGGCAACCCCGGGCTGGAGCTCGCGGTCACGAAGGCCAAGAAGACCTCGGTCCCCGCCGACAATATTGACCGCGCCATCAAGCGCGGCGCCGGCCTCACCGGCGAGGTCGTGGACTACACGGAGATCATGTACGAATGCCGCGGCCCGCAGGGTTCGGCGCTGCTGATCGAATGCCTCACGGACAACAAGAACCGTGCTGCCTCCGAGGTCCGGCTGGCCATTTCCCGCAACGGCGGCACCATCGCCGATCCTGGCTCCGTCAGCTACCTCTTCTCCCGCAAGGGCGTCGTTACGCTGCCCAAGAACGGGCTCAGCGAAGACGACGTCCTGATGGCCGTCCTCGACGCCGGTGCAGAAGAAGTCAAGGACAACGGCGACACCTTCGAAATCCACTCGGACCCGAAGGACCTCCAGGCTGTCCGCGACGCGCTCAAGGACGCCGGGATCGACTACGACACCGATGAGGCAGAGTTCGTTCCTTCCATGGAGGTGCCGCTGGACCTCGACGCCGCCAAGAAGTTCATGAAGCTCGTGGACGCGCTGGAGGAGCTCGACGACGTCCAGAACGTCTACAGCAACGCAGACCTGAGCGACGAAGTGCAGGCCGCACTGGAAGCCGAGTGATTCGGCAGCCCTGCTCTAAAACTGAGGCCCGGCCTTGACCCTCCGCGTTTTGGGAGTCGACCCGGGCCTCACCCGTTGCGGCATCGGTGTCGTGGACGTGGAGAAGAACCGTCGCGCCACCTTGGTGGCGTTCGGCGTCGTGGGAACCTCGCCGGAGGAGAGCCTGGACCAGCGGCTGCTCCTTATCGCCACGTCCATCGACGATTGGCTGGACCGCTATGAACCGCACGTCCTCGCGGTGGAACGGGTGTTCTCCCAGCTGAACGTCAGCACCGTCATGGGCGTCGCCCAGGCATCCGGCGTGGTGATTGCCGCCGCCGCACGCCGCGGTATCCCGGTGGCCCTGCACACGCCGTCGGAAGTCAAAGCCGCAGTGACGGGGAGCGGAACATCCAACAAGGACGCCGTCACCAAACTGGTCACGAAAATCCTGCGCCTGGACGCGCCGCCCCGTCCGGCCGACGCCGCCGACGCTCTGGCGCTGGCCATCACGCATGCGTGGCGGGCCGGCAGCGGGGCTGCCATCGCAACGACCGGCCCAGGCAGCCAGTCGCTGACCCCTGCCCAGCGGGCCTGGGCAGAGGCGGAGGCCAAGGCGCGCCGTGCACGGTGAATGTCCGGGCTCCTTGCTAGGGTATTCGTAGATATGTTCGGATAGCCGGTTTCAAGCCGGCTGCATTTTGCTGTAGACCCAGGAGCCCGGCCTTGATCAGTTTTCTCCGCGGAACCGTAGCGCACGTCGGGTTGTCCTCCGCCGTGATCGATCTCAACGGCGCCGGCATGAGCGTAAATGCCACACCCCAGACCCTCAGCGGGCTGCGCATCGGTGAAGAGGGCAAGCTGTACACCTCGCTTATCGTCCGTGAGGACTCACTGACGCTGTTCGGCTTCTCCAGCGACGACGAACGCGAGGTGTTCGATGTCCTGCTCAGCGTGAGCGGCGTCGGACCGCGCCTTGCACTGGCCGTACTGGCTGTTCACGACCCCGAGGCAATCCGCGTCGCGGCGCACACCGGCGACGGCAAGGCCTTCACCAAAGTCCCCGGCATAGGACCCAAGGTCGCCGGCAGGATAGTCCTGGAACTCGCCGGGAAACTCGTGCCGCACGGTACCGGTTCGGCGGCAGCGCCCGCAGCAGCCGCTTCCGCGCCATGGAAGCCTCAGGTGGTGGCAGCAATGACGAGCCTCGGCTGGTCCGAAAAGGATGCCACTGCCAGCATCGACAAGGCACTGTCGGATTCTCCGGAACTCGAAGCAGGCGGCCAGGTGGCCGAAATCCTGCGGGCCACGCTGCGCTGGCTTGGCCAGGACGGCGCGCGCGCAGGCAACCGGGTAGGCAGCCGTGGCTGAGCCCACCCTGGTTGGCGGGGGAGAGGAACCGGAAGAGCGGGTCATAGAGGCGGCCCTCCGGCCCAAGAACCTGCACGACTTCGTGGGCCAGCACCGTGTCCGCAAGCAACTGTCGCTGGTGCTGGAAGCATCGCGAATGCGCGGGCGCAGCGCCGACCACGTCCTGCTGTCCGGCCCCCCCGGCCTCGGCAAGACCACGTTGTCCATGATCATCGCCGCCGAAATGAATGCTCCGCTGCGGATCAGCAGTGGTCCGGCCATCCAGCACGCCGGCGATCTTGCCGCCATCCTTTCCTCGCTGTCGGAAGGGGAGGTCCTTTTCCTGGATGAGATCCACCGCATGTCCCGGCCCGCAGAAGAAATGCTGTACATGGCCATGGAGGACTTCCGCGTGGACATCGTGGTGGGAAAGGGTGCGGGCGCGACGGCAATTCCCCTCGAGCTGCCTCCGTTTACGCTCGTAGGCGCCACCACCCGTGCCGGCCTCCTGCCAGGACCGCTGCGGGACAGGTTCGGCTTCACCGGCCACTTGGAGTTCTATTCCGTTGAGGAACTGGAGCTCGTCCTGAGGCGTTCGGCCGGGCTGCTGGACCTCAAGGTCAACTCGGCGGGCTTCAGCGAAATCGCGGGCAGGTCCAGGGGTACACCCCGAATTGCGAACCGACTGCTCCGCCGCGTCCGCGACTGGGCACTCGTCCACGGCATTGAACAAATCGATGCGCGGACGGCCTCGGCTGCGCTGGACATGTACGAAGTGGACAAGAGGGGCCTTGACCGGCTGGACCGGTCCGTCCTGGAAGCCCTGATCACCAAGTTCGGAGGCGGGCCGGTGGGACTTTCCACACTGGCCATCGCCGTGGGCGAGGAGCCGGAAACGGTGGAGACCGTCGCCGAGCCCTACCTTGTCCGCGAGGGGCTCCTGGGGCGGACGCCGCGGGGCAGGATCGCGATGGCACCGGCCTGGACCCACCTGGGCTACGCGGTTCCGGACGGGGTGTTCGGCCAGGAAGCGCTGGCACTGTTCGAAACGGACGACCTCAGCGTCGAGCCGGTGGCAGGATGGCTGCCGAACAGCCAATAGCAGCGTCCGGCTGACTTTCCCTTTAGACTGGTATGACGCTCGGCACGTTCGGGTCTTTGTTTCTGTGGGCGGCTCCGGCCGCCGTTGGCTGGGCATGGTTATTCTGCCGGGTGGGCCGAAACGAAGCCGACGTTGCTGTAAATCAGCTACGCAAGTACAGAACGGAAACTTCCTGTGTTCGGACATATTACTGCCCAGGCCCAGCCGCAGGCCGGCGGCGGCATCGACATCATGACCATCCTGCTCTTCGTGATGCTCGGAGTCTTCATCTTCATGATGTTCCGCCGCAACAAGAAGACCCAGCAGCAGCAGGCAACGCTTCAGTCGCAGTTCGCCCCGGGCGTGGAGGTCATGACGAGCTTCGGTCTCTTCGGACGCATCGTCTCCATCAATGATGACGAAAACAAGGTCGTCATCGAACTGTCCCCGGGCAACCTGGCCACCGTGCACCGCCAGGCCGTCACCAAGATCGTCGAGCCGGTTGTTGCTCCCGAGGAGCCCACCGTGGTTCCGGACGACGCCTCCTCCCTGACCGGGCACGACGCCGACCGCGCCGACGCCGTCAACCGCCCCGAGGCCGTTCGCACCGATGCTGTTAACGAGACGCCGGAAGAATCGCTGAAGCGTCTCAACGACGAAGGCAAAAAGGACAGCTAGTCTGGCGTTTCCGCCAAGTCCCGCTAAGTAGAATTAACGACGGTAGCGGGCTGCCGCCGGTGTGTGGGCCGAGCTCACCCCGGCGGCTCCTCCGTAAACAATAGAAAGATCGACAATGGCACGTACTGGTCCCAAAAACTCAGCACTCAGGGTGCTGGTCTGGCTCGGCGTTATCCTCGCCGTCATGACTGCCGTGCTCGCCGGCGGCTCCATTTCCGGCCAGGCCAGCTGGGCACCAAAGCTTGCACTTGACCTTGAGGGCGGAACCCAGATGATCCTGGCGCCCAAGGTCGAGGGCGGCTCGGACATCAACGAGGATCAGCTCAACCAGGCCGTTGCGATCATTCGCCAGCGCGTGGACGGCTCGGGCGTCGCGGAAGCGGAAATCAGCACGCAGTCCGGCCGCAACGTGGTGGTAAGCCTTCCGGGTACCCCTTCCAAGGAGACCCGCGCCCTCATCCAGGCTTCGGCCGACATGAACTTCCGGCCGGTGCTCCAGGCCGGAGCGGGCGCCGCCGTGCCGACGGAATCACTGACTCCGGACGACAAGTTGCCCAAGCCGACAGCTGAGCCGACCAACAGCAGCGACGTCAACTGGGTCACGCCCGAGGTGTACAAGAAGTTCGAGACCCTGGACTGCGACAACCCTTCGCAGGACAAGCAGGAGCGCTCGGACCCCGCCAAGCCGCTGGTGACCTGTGAGCCTGCGACTGCCACGTCCCCGGCCATCAAGTACATCCTGGGTCCGGTGGAAGTGAAGGGCTCGAACATCAAGTCCTCGTCCTTCCAGCTGCAGCAGGGTGCGCAGGGCGCTGTCACCAACGAATGGGCCGTGAACATCCAGTTCGACGAGCAGGGAACCGCCAAGTTCAAGGAAGTCACTGAACGGCTGTACCAGTTCTTCGTGGCCGCCGGCGGGGAATCGGGCAACGATCCCAAGGCCCAGTTCGCGATTGTCCTCGATGACCAGGTCATCTCCGCCCCGCGTTCCCTTGCGGTGATCACCGACGGCCGTCCCCAGATCACCGGCGGATTCACCGAGCAGTCCGCAAAGGCATTGTCGGACCAGCTGCGCTTCGGTGCACTCCCCATCAGCTTCGAGATCCAGAGCGAGCAGCAGATTTCCGCAACCCTGGGCGGTGAGCAGCTCAAGATGGGCCTGCTCGCAGGCGTGATCGGCCTGCTCCTCGTGGTGGTCTACTCCCTCTTCCAGTACCGTGCGCTCGGATTCGTCACCATTTTCTCCCTTGTGGTGGCCGGAGCACTGACCTATCTGGCGATTGCCATCCTGGGCTGGACCGAGAACTACCGCCTGTCACTCGCCGGCGTCGCCGGCCTCATCGTGGCCATCGGCCAGACGGCCGACTCGTTCATCGTCTACTTCGAACGAATCCGTGATGAACTGCGTGAAGGCCGCGGGCTCGTCTCCGCCGTGGAGAACGGCTGGAAGCGTGCCAAGCGCACCGTCCTGGCCTCCAAGGCGGTGAACCTGCTGGCGGCACTGGTCCTCTACTTCGTCGCCGTGGGCAACGTGCGCGGCTTTGCGTTCACCCTTGGCCTGACCGCCATCGCCGACCTCATCGTCGTGTTCATGTTCACCCACCCGACGCTGCAGCTCCTTGCCCGCACCAAGTTCTTCGGCGAGGGCCACCGGTTCTCCGGCCTTGACCCCAAGCGCCTCGGTGCCGTGCCGCTCTACCGCGGTGCCGGCAGGCTCCGCACGCCGGAAGAGAAGCCGGGTGTGGTGCGTGCCAAGAACACCGGCGCCGCAGCTGAAGCCGAGCGCCGGATGACCATTGCAGAACGCCGCCTGGCGGAAAAGCAGGAGCAGCTTGCCGGTTCCTCCAAGAGCACGTCCAAGGAGGGCAAGTAAATGACCACGAATTTTGCCACGTTCGGCAATGAGCTCTACACGGGCAAGCGCTCGTACAACTTCGTCGGCTCCAAAAAGATCTGGTTCATCATCGCGGCCGTCGCCGTGGCGCTGTCCATCCTCCTCCCGGTGGCCAAGGGCGGATTCAACCTCGGCATCGAATTCCGGGGCGGGTCCGAATTCACCGTGTCCAACGTGAAGACCACGGAAGCGTCCCTCGGCGAGAAAGCCGTCCAGGACGTCGTGGAGGGCAGCATTCCACGCGTGGCCAACGTGGCCGGCAGCACCATGCGGATCCAGACGGACAAGCTTACCGATGACGAAACCCTCCGCATCAAGGAAGGGCTGACCACCGCCTACGGTGTCACGGACAACGAGGTGACCTCCACGTTCGTGGGTCCCACCTGGGGTGCTGACGTCACCAAGCAGGCTCTCCTGGGCCTGGTGATTTTTGTTGTCATTGCGGCCGTCCTGATGGCGCTCTACTTCCGAACCTGGAAGATGTCGCTTTCGGCGTTGGTGGGCATGCTCGTGACCATGTTTGTCACTGCGGGCGTCTATGCCCTCAGTGACTTCGAGGTCACGCCGTCCGCCATTATCGGTTTCCTCACGGTCCTCAGCTACTCGCTGTATGACACGGTGGTGGTCTTCGACAAGATCCGCGAGAACACCGCAGACCTTGATGCCTCCACCCGCCGCACGTTTGCGGAAGAGGTCAACCTTGCCGTCAACCAGACGCTGGTCCGGTCCATCAACACGATGATGGTTGCCATTCTTCCCGTTGGGGCCATCTTGTTCATCGGCGCCGGCCTCCTGGGCGCGGGCACCCTTCGCGATCTGTCGCTTGCCCTGTTCGTTGGCATCCTGATCGGCACGGCGGCGACCATCTTCATCGCGGCCCCGCTGTATGCCTGGCTGCGGCAGGGCGAACCCGCGCTGGTCAAGCAGGCGGAGCGAGTTGAACGCCGCCGCAGCGAGTCGGCCGCGAAGGCAGCCGCTGCGGCTGAGACTGCCACAGCCTAAACTGTTTGGCTGCGAAGGGCCGGGCTCCGTCATTCGTGACGGGGTCCGGTCCTTCGCATCTGCGTCCCGGTTACGGAAGTGTCCTGCCGCGGGAATAGACTGGGATAATTAACGGGTCGTGAGGGGTGCTTCATTGGAAGAACGTTCGACGTCGGCGCCAACGGCCGACGGTGGTGAAGGTCCGGGCCAGGGTCCGCAGACCGGTTTGGTCGCGTCCGGGCACCCGGATGCAGGCGTGCCGGTTGACAGTTCAGGGTTCCGTCCCACCTTCCCCGGACGCCGTGAACGCACCAGGTCCAGGCTCGCCCGGCTGACCGGCCGCGGAACGGCTACGTACTCACCCATCCTGGAACCGCTGCTCCGCACCGTTCGGGCCAACAATCCCAAAGAGGATTTCGACCTCATCCAGCGGGCCTTCGTGGTGGCCGAACAGAGCCACCGGGGACAGAAACGCAAGAGCGGCGATCCGTACATCACCCACCCCGTCGCGGTGGCCACCATCCTGGCCGAACTTGGACTGAGCGGCACCACATTGGCGGCCGCCCTCCTGCATGACACGGTTGAAGACACGCCCTACACGCTTGCGGACCTTAAGAGGGACTTCGGCCCCGAGGTTGCCATGCTGGTTGACGGCGTGACCAAACTGGACAAGGTGAGCTTCGGCGAAGCCGCACAGTCTGAAACCGTCCGCAAGATGGTCGTCGCGATGGCCAAGGACATCCGCGTGCTGATGATCAAGCTCGCGGACCGGCTGCACAACGCGCGCACCTGGCGGTTCGTGTCGGCGGAGTCCTCGGCCCGCAAAGCACGCGAAACACTGGAAATCTTCGCACCGCTGGCACACCGGCTCGGAATGAACACCATCAAGTGGGAACTTGAAGACCTGTCCTTCGCGGCCCTGTACCCGAAGGTGTACGAAGAAATCGTGCGCATGGTGGGGGACCGGACCCCGGAGCGCGAAAAGAGCCTGAGTGTCATCCGGAACCAGATCACCGACGATCTTCGGACGGCCAAGATCAAGGCCACGATCACGGGCCGGCCTAAGCATTACTACTCGATCTACCAGAAGATGATTGTCCGCGACAAGGACTTCGACGACATCAACGACCTCATGGGTGTCCGGGTCCTGGTGGACTCCGTCCGGGACTGTTACGCCGCCCTGGGCACGCTGCATTCGCGCTGGAACCCGCTTCCGGGCCGGTTCAAGGACTACATCGCGATGCCGAAGTTCAACATGTACCAGTCCCTGCACACCACAGTCATCGGGCCGGGCGGCAAACCCGTGGAGATCCAGATCCGCACCCACGAGATGCACCGCCGCGCCGAGTACGGTGTGGCGGCGCACTGGAAGTACAAGGACCAGCCGAACAGGACGGCCGCCGGCCCCGGAAGCCCCCGTGACGGCGACATGGGGTGGCTGCGGTCCCTCGTTGACTGGCAGCAGGAAACGTCCGACCCCGGCGAGTTCCTGGACTCCCTGCGGTTCGAAATCAATGCCCGCGAAGTGTTCGTGTTCACGCCCAAGGGCGAAGTCATGGCCCTTCCGGCCGGATCGACGCCCGTGGACTTCGCCTATGCCGTCCATACCGAAGTGGGCCACCGGACCATCGGAGCAAGGGTCAACGGCAAGCTGGTTCCCCTCAACAGCGAACTCAACCACGGCGACTGGGTGGAAATCTTCACCTCCAAGGCGGAGGGTGCCGGCCCCAGCCAGGACTGGCAGCACTTCGTCAAGAGCGCCCGCGCCCGCAACAAGATCCGGCAGTGGTTCAGCAAGGAACGCCGCGAAGAGGCAATTGACCGTGGCAAGGAACTCCTGACAAAGGCGATGCGGAAGCAGAACCTTCCCCTGCAGCGCCTGATGACCCACGACGCCCTGGCCGAAGTCGCCGAGCACTTCAAGTATGTGGACATCTCCGGCCTCTACGCCGGGGTGGGCGACGGGCACACGTCGGCCCAGTCCGTCATGGAGCGGCTTGTAGAGACCCTCGGCGGCAACGAGGGCCCGGAGGATGACCTGACAGAGGTCAGCATCCCCACTCAAGTGAGCAAGACGAAGTACTCCGACTCCGGCGTGATCGTCCGCGGCGTGGGTGACGTCTGGGTCAAGCTGGCCCGCTGTTGCACGCCGGTACCCCCCGATCCCATCCTGGGGTTCGTGACCAGGGGATCAGGAGTGTCGGTGCACCGCACGGACTGCACCAATGTCTCCGATCTGAAGGACCAGCCGGACCGCATCGTGGAGGTTGACTGGGCTCCCACCCAGTCCAGCGTGTTCCTCGTGGAGATTCAGGTGGAGGCCCTGGACCGGAAGTCGCTGCTGTCCGACGTCACCAGGATCCTCTCCGAAAATCATGTCAACATTCTTGCCGCCAGCGTGCATACTTCAACGGACCGGGTGGCCATCTCGAAGTTCGCATTCGAGATGGGGGACCCCAAGTACCTCAGCCACGTGCTCAGTGCCGTGCGGCGGATCGACGGCGTGTTTGACGTTTACCGGACCACTGGAAACAGGCGGCGCAGCTAACAACACGTCGGGGTAACTGGGTTCGGCCATCCGGGCTCGGGCTTCAGGGCCGAAAGTATTTCCAGGGCCGCCTTCTTATGCGGAACCCGGGGAGTGGCCTCGACGGCCAGGGTGAGCAGCCGCAGCCTGACATCCAGCTCGGGACGCGCCAGCATCTTCCGCAAGGCCGGCAATGCCCGCTCTGCGTCCACGTGCAGCGCGATGTCCAGGGCTGTCCGCAGCGGGCTGGAAACCATCAGCCCGCCCAGGCTGACGACGTCGAACGGGCCGAGCCTGACTTCGTGCAGGGTGCAACCGCGGGTGGACCTCAAGCTGGACACCCGGCGGGTGGCATCCACGAGGAGCGCAAGCCGGTCGGGTTCCCCGGCGCAGCCGTAGATCCATGCCGCCGTCATCCTGCCCGCAACGACCCGCTGCCTGATACCCGGCGGGACGGCAAAGGAGGCCGCGCGGGCCCGCAGCTGCGGAGTCGCCGCAGTTCCAGGCAGCATGTACCCCCGCTGGTACAACTGGCTGAGCAGACCGTCCGCGGCCATTGCCTGCAATTCCGGCCACGAGAATACGCGGCCGGGCGAATAGAGCTCTGTGGGCCCGGAAACGGTGGGCCCGGGGACTGCGAGCCCGTTGTGTGCTGGCGCGGTGCGTGGGGTGAGCGGAGACGAGGTAGCCATTCAGCTATCTTTTCCTGCCGCCTTAAACGGGTACAGGCCCCGTTCCGGATATGTGGATAACCGGAACGGGGCCTGTACTTGGAGCCTGCGTGCTTACGACAGTTCGCTGGCCGAGCGGGAAATCTGGTCCAGCCACGCCTCGCGTGCCTCCAGGGCTTCCTGGGCGGCCTTGATCTTACGCTGGTCGCCGGCCTTCTCCGCCTTCGCGAGGTCTTCCTTGAGCCCGGCGATCGCGGCCTCCAGCTGCGACAGGGCGCTGTTGGTCCTCGCCTTGGTCTCCGGGTTGGACCGCTTCCAGTTTTCGTCCTCGGCGTGGCGGACAGCGTCCTCCACCTTCCGGAGACCGGCTTCGATCCGGCCCATGTCCGCGCGGGGAACCTTGCCGGCTTCCTCCCAGCGGTCACGGATGGACTGGAGCGCCTTCTTGGCTGCGGCAAGGTCCTTGATGGGCAGCAGGGCGTTCGCCTCGACCAGAAGGGCTTCCTTCACAGTCAGGTTCGCGCCGTACTCCTGGTCGATCTCGTCGTTGGCTGCCTGCCGCGAGGTGAAGAAGACGTCCTGCGCGGCGCGGAAACGCGCCCACAGTGCGTCGTCGTCCTTGCGGCTTGCCCGCGGTGAGGCTTTCCATTCGTCCATCAGGCGGCGGTATTCACCGGCGGCGAACCCCCAGTCCGTGGAGGAGGACAGTGCTTCAGCTTCAGCGATCAGCTTTTCCTTCGCGGCCTTGGCTGCGGAGTTGTTGCTGTCCAGCTGGGAGAAGTACGCCCGGCGGTGGCGGTCGAAGACCGTCCGCGCTGCCCGGAACCGCTTCCAGAGAGCGTCCTCGTTGCTGCGGCCCAGCCGGACGCCGTTCTTCTGTGCTGTCTTCCAGCTTTCGAAGAGCTCGTTCATCCGCGCGCTGGAGGTCTTCCACTGGATCTGCGCAGGATCGTGGCCGGAAATTTCTTCCGCTTCCGCAACGATCGCTTCGCGGGCGGCCAGTTCGGCAGCGCGCACGGCGTCGTGTTCAGCCTTTTCGGCCTTCTCGAGTTCCGCGATCTGGGTGGACAGCGTGTCGAGACGGGCTTCGGCCGAACGGAGATCGCCTACCATGTTCCGTTCGGCAAGCTGCTCGCGCAGGTGTGTCACGGTCTTCTGCATGTCGGTGGTCGGGGCCTTGGAGCTTACCCGCTGTTCGAGCAGCACAATCTGGGCCACGACGTCGTCGTACTTCCGGGCGAAGTAGCCGAGGGCTTCCTCGTCGCTTACATCCGGGTACTGGCCGACGGGGTGTTCCTCGCCGTCGATGGTCAGGAAGACGTGGCCGTCGCCTTCAACCCGGCCCCAGCGTGCGGCTTCGGCCAGGGACGCAGCCGAGGAAACCGGTGCGGGCACAGGGACGGCAGGGGACGAGGCAGCCTTCGGCCGCGCCGCGAAGGCAGCCGGTGAAGGCGCCGGGCGGGCTGCCGGACGCGGAGCCGGAGCGGCGGGCGCCTCAGCCTCCGCGGCGGCCGCCTCAGCCTCCGCAACCGGTGCCTCCGCAGCGGAAGCCTCCGCAGCGGAAGCCTCGGCCGGAGCGACGGGCACCTCAGCCTCTGCAGCCGGCGCTTCAGCAGGTACCTCAGCCTCAGCGGCAGGGGCCTCAGCCTGAGCCTCCGGTGCGGAAGTTTCCTGGTCCGCTGACTTCGCATCTGCCGTAGCTTCGGGAGCTGCGTCGTTGCCAGCCGCCTGTGCGTCGTCAACCACCTGAGCGCCGGTCTCGGCTTCGTCGGAGGCTGCTGTTACTGTTTCGTCGGATTTCTGACTGTCTGTCACCGCTAAAAGTCTTTCGCTTGGAGGGAAATACCTGCACCCGCAGCGTGGAGGCCGGGGCTGGTTACTTCAGAGAGAACGAGTCTATCGTGACTGGTTCCGCAGGAGCGCCGTCTGTTGCGCTTCCGCCTGTCTTAATACCGCCGGCGGCGATCTTTGTCACCACATCAAGGCCGGATGTCACCTTGCCCACTACCGTGTACCCACCGGCCGCATCGGACGGAATGACCGTGTCCTTGTAGACGATGAAGAACTGGGTGCCGTTTCCATAGGCGTTGCCTCCGGTCCGCGCCACGGCAATGGTGCCGGCCGGATAGTTGTTGTCCGCCGGCGTGTTTTCCAATGGACCCCAGGTGTACGCGGGGTCGCCCTGTCCGTCACCGGTTTTCGACCCGCACTGCAGGACGCCGAACGTCTCGCCCGTGGTCAGCCGGTGGCAGCTGATGCCGCTGTAGTAGTTCTCGTCGGCAAGGGATTTGAAGACCGCCGCCGCCTGCGGTGCCTTGGTTCCGTCCAGTTCAACGCCCAAAGCCCCGCTGTTCAGCTTGAGCTCGCCGGTAAACACCTTGCCCGCCGCAGTCTCCGCTTTGGGGATGTTGGGGCCGTTTGTGGCCGCTGGCGTCGGTGACGCCGAAGGGCTGGTCAGCCCGGCCTGCGCTGCCGCGTACTCGTCCTCCGAGGGGTTGCTGGCGAAGACGGTGAGTTGGAGGACGACGGCGAGGACCAGCGCCCCGGCGCCCGCCCCGACAGCAAGGAGGTTGTCGCGCTTACGGCGTTTTTCCTGCTGCCGCCGCAGCTCGCGCTTCGCTTCCATCTGCAGGATGCGCCGCTTTGCCTCGCGGGCGCTCCGTGAACTGGCCGCCAAAAGTCCTCCTGGGTGTCGGGCCGGCCCGCCGGACGGGCCAAGGGCGACGTCCGGTGTCCGGCAGCAAGCGGCAGGCGGTGCTCCGGCCCCTCCATTAGAAGTTGCAGGCGCCGAAAGCATAAACTGACTGCCGCACATAGTTTATGCATGACTGGCTGGACTCCCGCCCTTACCGCCGCTTTTTGATCACATGGCGGAATCGGATCACCGGGCAGGGTACTCCGGCCTTCTGTTACCTGAGGAGAAAATCCACCATGGCACGCACCGCCTCCCTGTCCGGATTCCCCGAGTGGCTTCCCGAGGAGCGGCTGGTGGAGCTGCATGTGCTGGACACCCTGCGGCGTATCTTCGAACTGCACGGCTTCTCCTCGATCGAAACGCGCGCAGTGGAAACCGTGGGCCAGCTGCTCCGCAAGGGCGAGATCGACAAAGAAGTGTATGGTCTCAGCCGCCTGCAGGATGATGAAGAGGAATCCAGGGCCGCCAAGGGTGACCACCATGCCCTCGCCCTGCACTTCGACCTGACCGTGCCGTTCGCCCGTTACGTCGTGGAGAACGCCGGCTACCTTGCGTTTCCGTTCCGCCGCTACCAGATCCAGAAGGTGTGGCGCGGCGAGCGTCCGCAGGAGGGCCGTGCCCGCGAATTCACCCAGGCGGATATCGACATTGTCGGCGACGGCGAGCTGCCGTTCCGCTACGACGTCGAAATCGCGCTGGTCATCGCCGAGGCCCTGGGCGCCCTCCCGATTCCCGACTTCCGCCTGCGCATCAATAACCGCAAGCTGGCCGAAGGCTTCTACCGCGGCATCGGCCTGACGGACACCGCCGGAGTCCTGCGGAGCATTGACAAGCTCGAGAAGATCGGCCCTGCCAAGGTGGCCGAGCTGCTGAAGACCGAGCTGGGAGCCTCCGAGGAACAGGCGCAGGCCGCCCTGAGCTTGGCCGGCATCCGCACCGAGGACACCTCCTTCGTCGAAAAGGTCCGTGCCTTGGGCGTGAAGGACGAGCTGCTGGAGGAGGGCCTGAACGAGCTGGAGCAGGTCATCGCAGCTGCGGTGCACCGTGCGCCCGGCAAAGTGGTGGCGGATCTCAGCATCGCCCGGGGCCTCGACTACTACACCGGAACCGTGGTGGAAACCGTCCTGGTGGGCCATGAACAGCTCGGCTCCATCTGTTCCGGCGGGCGCTACGACGCGCTGGCCAGCAAGGGAAACCGGAAGTTCCCGGGCGTGGGCCTGTCCATCGGCGTCACCCGCCTCGTCTCCAGGATCCTGAGCCAGGAACTGGCCCAGGCCACACGCAAGGTACCCACGGCAGTGCTCGTCGCCCTGAACAACGACGACAGCTGGGGCGCGGCCCAGGATGTCGCCGCACAGCTTCGTTCCCGCGGTATTTCCACCGAGGTGGCCGCCAAGGCCGAAAAATTCGGCAAGCAGATCAAGTTCGCCGACCGCCGGGGCATCCCGTTCGTCTGGTTCACGGACGACGACGGCAAGCACCAGGTGAAGGACATCCGCTCGGGTGAGCAGACGGACGCCGACCCCGCCACGTGGACTCCGTCGGACGAGGACCTGCACGTCCGGGTCCTTAACGCCTAAGCGGCCTTCAACGACGCAGCGGCCGTTTCCGGAAGCGCAGCACCAGGAAGCGGCCGGCAACTCCGGCGGCCAGTACTGCCGCCATGCCGGCCACCGAGGCCGGCGGCAACGTGAAGGCCAGGACCAGGCACCCGCCAAAACCCGCGGCATTCAGCCAGCGGGGGGCGCTTCCCGGCCGTTCGGTCATGGTGAAGGCGGCAGCATTCGTCACCGAGTAGTAGATCAGCACGCCGAAACTCGAGAAGCCCACCACGGTGAGGACATCCGTGGTGACAAGCAGTGCCACCACGGCGGCGGCCACTGACAATTCGGCGACGACAGGCACGGTGTGGCGTCCGCCCACCCGGGCCAGGGGAGCCGGGAGGTCGCGTTCCCGGGCCATGGCCAAGGCTGTGCGGCCCACTCCCGTAATGAGGGCCAGCAGGGCTCCCAAGCAGGCGGCGGCTGCTCCGGCCTGGACGAATGGTCCCCCCGCGCTGAAGCCGGAGAGGGCCACAGCGTCCAGCAATGGCGACACGGATTCCGCCAGGCGGGCAGGGGAGAGGTGCCAGAGCAGCAGCACGGCAAGGCCCAGATAGACCACGAACGCACCGGCCAGAGCCGCCAGTATTGCCCGCGGTATGGTGCGGGCGGGGTCCTTGACCTCTTCGCCCAGCGTGGCGATCCGCGCGTAGCCGGCAAAGGCGAAGAACATCAGTCCCGCGGCCGGGAGGATTCCCCAGGCGCTGCCAACGCCCGCCCCGGGACCGTCGGGTTCAGGATGGGGCCCCGCAAGGCCCGCCACTGCCACGAACACGAGGGTGGCAAGGACAACGCCGAGCAGGATCCTGGTCAACAGCGCGGTGCGGGTGATGCCCATGAGGTTGACCACTGTGAGCACGGCGACGGCGGCGATGGCTACCGGCGTTGCATAGCCCGGTGCCACGTAATGGCCGAAGGTCAGGGCCATGGCCGCGCAGGATGCCGTCTTTCCGGTGACAAAACCCCAGCCGGCGATGAAGCCCGGCCATTGGCCCAGCTGTTTGCGGCCGTAAACATAGGTTCCTCCGCTGGCCGGGTATTTGGCAGCCAGCTGGGCGGACGCAACGGCATTGCAGTAGGCAATCGCGCCGGCGACCAGCACAGAGACAATCATGAGCGGGCCGGCCAGGGCGGTGGCCGGGGAGAAGACGACGAACACGCCGGCGCCGAGCATGGAGCCAAGCCCGATTGCGGTGGCGTCAAGCACTCCGAGCCGGCGCTGAAGCCGGTGATGGGTCTGCATGGCGGAAGGAAAGCCTCTCCAACGGGTAAACTCGAACGGGGCTGTTCCCGTAACGTTCCTATTCAACATCATCTCTGTATTCCTGCTGTCTCCTTCAGAAAGGCGTGCTGTGCTGCGCACACATGACCTCGGATCCCTTCGTTCCGAGCACATTGGACAAACCGTAACCCTGGCCGGCTGGGTGGGCCGGCGTCGTGATCACGGTGGTGTGGCATTCGTTGACCTTCGCGATGCCTCCGGCGTCGCCCAGGTGGTAGTCCGGGAAGAAGAGGTTTTTCACGGACTCCGCAATGAGTACGTGCTCCAGGTCATCGGCACGGTTTCGCAGCGTCCGGAGGGCAACGAGAACCCGGCCCTGGCCACCGGCCAGATCGAGGTCATCGCAGAGAAGGTGACCATCCTCAACACCTCGGATCCGCTGCCCTTCCAGATCGACGAGCACGTCGAGGTGGGCGAGGAAGCCCGGCTCAAGCACCGTTACCTCGACCTGCGCCGCCCTGGCCCCGCCCGCAACATGCGCCTGCGTTCAGAGGCCAACCGCGTGGCGCGCGAGCTGCTTCACCGGGACGGTTTCGTGGAGATTGAAACCCCCACGCTGACGCGCTCGACGCCGGAAGGCGCCCGCGACTTCGTGGTCCCCGCACGCCTCGCGCCGGGTTCCTGGTACGCCCTGCCGCAGTCACCGCAGCTTTTCAAGCAGCTCCTGCAGGTGGGCGGCTTCGAGAAGTACTACCAGATCGCGCGCTGCTACCGCGATGAGGACTTCCGCGCGGACCGCCAGCCGGAATTCACCCAGCTGGACATCGAAGCGAGCTTCGTGGAGCAGGACGACATCATTTCGCTCGGCGAAAACATCGTCAAAGCCCTGTGGCAGCTGATCGACGTCGAAATCCCGACGCCCATCCAGCGCATCACCTACGCCGACGCCATGGCGCGCTACGGCTCGGACAAGCCGGACCTCCGCTTCGGCCAGGAACTGACCGAACTCACGGAATTTTTCAAGGACACCAACTTCGGCGTGTTCAAGGCGCCCTACGTCGGTGCCGTGGTCATGCCGGGCGGCGCCTCGCAGGCACGCCGTGCCCTGGATGCCTGGCAGGAATGGGCTAAGCAGCGCGGAGCCAAGGGCCTTGCTTACGTCCTCTTCAAGGAAGACGGCGAGCTGACCGGTCCGGTGGCCAAGAACCTCACGGACACTGAGCGGGCCGGCCTGGCCGACGCCGTCGGTGCCAAGCCGGGGGACTGCATCTTCTTCGCTGCCGGCGAGAAGACGCCCTCCCGCGCGCTCCTCGGCGCCGCACGCGTTGAAATCGGGCACCGCACCGGACTGATCAACCCCGCGGACTGGGCGTTCTGCTGGGTTGTGGATGCCCCGATGTTCGAGCCCGCCGCAGCCGCAGTGGCCTCGGGCGACGTAGCCGTCGGTGCCGGCCAGTGGACCGCCGTCCACCACGCCTTCACCTCGCCCAAGCCCGAATTCATGGATTCATTCGACCAGGATCCCGAGTCGGCCCTGTCCTACGCCTACGACATTGTCTGCAACGGCAACGAAATCGGCGGCGGCTCCATCCGTATCCACGAGCGTGACGTGCAGGAACGCGTGTTCGAGCTCATGGGCCTGGACAAGGCGGATGCCGAGACCAAGTTCGGATTCCTCCTGGAGGGCTTCAAGTTCGGCGCTCCGCCGCATGGCGGCATCGCCTTCGGCTGGGACCGCGTGGTCGCACTGCTGGCCGGCGTGGAGTCGATCCGCGACGTCATCGCCTTCCCGAAGTCCGGCGGCGGCTACGACCCGCTGACCCAGGCTCCCGCGCCGATCACCGCGCAGCAGCGCAAGGAAGCCGGCGTCGACTTCAAGCCCGAGGCCAAGAAAGCCGCGCCCGTCCCGCAGGACCCCGAGGACGCAGCAAAGTAGCGGTAACTGAATGCCAGCAAAGGCTCTCCGGGAAACCGGGGAGCCTTTGCTGTCCCCCCAAAGCAAAATGAGGAGTCCGATGGAACGGCAGACGATACCTGCCCTAGAGGCATTGATGGATGCCGCGTGGCCCGCTCCCGATCGGGAGGACTCCGGCGGCTGGGTGTTTCGCGCTGCGGGCGGCGTGACCCAGCGGGCCAACTCGGTCTGGCCGCGGTCCGAGCCGGACGGAACCCTGCACCAGCGGATGGCCATGCTCCGGGATGCCCGGGCCTGGTACCGCAGCCGCCGTCTTCCCGTTATCTTCCAGGTCTTCGACGATTTCCGCAGTGCGGCCCTGAACGCTGCTCTCGACGAGGAAGGCTTCACCCGGCAGTCCGAGACCGTGATCCTGGTGCGCGACGCCGGCGCGGAGACCGCAGTTCCGGTGGCGGCACCTGACGCCGGCGTCACGCTTTCAGCAGAGCCGTCGGACGAATGGCTTCGGCTCTGGTGGAGCGTGGACGGCCGCGGTGGCGAGGAACCCCTCGCCACCGCCCGCACCATCCTGGAAGGCTGCCGGTCGGTTTACGCCCTGGTGAGGGACGACGACGGGTTGCCGGCCGCCGTCGGACGCCTTGCCGTTCCTCCCGTCGGAGAGGTGGGTGGCCTGTACTGCATGGCCACGCGTCCGGATGCCCGACGGCGGGGCTTCGCCTCGCGGGTCCTCGGGTCCCTGCTGCGTGAAGGTGACGCCCTGGGCATCCGCAGCTACTGGCTCCTGGTGACGGCGGCCAACGCCGGCGCCCGGGAGCTGTATGCCCGTTCGGGATTCACGGAAGCGGGCCGCTACTACTACCGGCAGGAGCGGCCCAAGCGGCACCTGACCGGCTGCTAGGAACCCTCGGCTGCCGTGCGGCGGGCGGTACCGGCCAGGTAGGGAGCGCCCAGTTCCTCGATCGGCGTCCTGAATGTCTCGCGGGAGTAGTACACCGAGGCTGCCGCGACCAGCATGCAGGCTGTGCCGAAGACAGCCACGGGAACCCAGCCGGTGACACCCGGGGTCAGGAGCATGCCGGCGATCATCGGGGCGAAGCCGGCCAGGACGAGTCCCAGCTGGTTTCCCATCGCCATGCCGGTGTAGCGCACGGGTGCGGCAAACTGTTCGGCGAAGAACGAGGGCCAGATGCCGTTGAACCCCGAGTACAGCACGGTCATGTTCAGGAAGGCCGCCAGGAACACCAGGACGATGTTCCCGGAGGACAGCGCGAGGAAATACAGGAAGATCGTGGCTGAGCACCCGAAGGCGGCGGTCAGCAGCAGCGGCCGGCGGCCGATCCGGTCCGAAAGCCTTGCCGCCAGCGGCATGGCGAACATCGACAGACCAATGGCGACGGCGTTGACGGTCAGGATGGAGGCGCGGTCGAAACCTGCCGTGGAGGTGGCGTATGCCAGTCCGAAGACCGTGAAGATGGTCTGCATGACCGACATGATCGACATGCCCACAACACGCAGCACGTCCGGGCCTTGGAATTTGAGCACTTCCTTGAGCGGCATCGGGGCGACCTGGCGGCTCTCCTGGGCTTCCTCGAAAACCGGTGTTTCGTCCAGGTGCGTCCGCACCCAGTAGGCGATCGCCAGCACCACGATGGAGAGCCAGAACGGGATGCGCCAGCCCCAGCTCAGCATCGCTTCCTGGGGGAGTGCGGTGACCGGAATGAAGACCAGGGTGGCCAGCACCATGCCGGAGGCGTAGCCGGTCATCACGAAGCTGGTGAAGAAGCCGCGCCTGCCCTCGGGTGAGTGCTCCAGCGTGAGGGTGGAAGCGCCGGCCGACTCCGCGCCCGCGGAGAAGCCTTGTGCCAGCCGTCCCGCCACCAGCAGGATCGGGGCCCAGACGCCGACCTGTTCGTAGGTGGGCAGGAACCCGATGCCGAGCGAGGCCAGGCCCATGATGCCAAGAGTGAGCAGCAGGATCTTCTTCCGGCCCAGCTTGTCTCCGAAGTGTCCCATGACCAGGCCGCCCACCGGCCGTGCCACGTAGGCCACGCCGAAGGTGGCAAAGGCGCCGATCAGGCCGATGGCGGGGTCCGCGGAAGGGAAGAACAAGTGCGGGAAGACGAGCGCGGCGGCGGTCCCGTAGATGAAGAAGTCGTAGTACTCCAGGGTGCTGCCGAGGAATGATGCCAGGGCTGCCTTGCCGGGCGTCTTGCGCGGGGTGGTGCTTTCGGTCTCGCGCCGGGTCTCGCGCGGTGCGCCGTGAGTTGCGGGTGCTGTGTTCATGGGGATCTCCTTAAGACGTCTGTGTCTTAGTGGAAGCCGGCCGGGAATCCCCGAGGCGGAAGTCCACCGACAGGATTTGCTGGCTGTTGGGGAATGAGTAGGCCTTGAGCGGCTCGTGCAGCGGATGGGTGTTGTACACCGCAATGTCCTCGACCGTTTCGAAATCGGCCACGATGGCGTAGTCGAAGGAGCGCTCGGTGTTGAGCACGTCCGGGCCGTGGGTCAGGCTGAGCATGCCGGGGATGTTCCCGGTCATCCTGTTGAGTCCGGCGATCCAGGCATGCTTGTCGGCGGGCGGGAAGTCCGGTTTGAACTTGAAGAGCACGGTGTGGCGGATCATCTCAGGCTCCCACCAGTTCCACGGTCGCTTCGTTCTGTTCAGCCGGACGGTAGTCCGGTGACTGGCCGGTGATGGTGCGCCCGGCTAGGTAGCCCATGGTCATGATCGGTCCAAGGGTGGCGCCGGCGCCCGGGTAGCCCGCGGCGTAGGCGTTTTCGGTGGTGTTGCCTGCGGCGAACAGGCCGGCTATGGGCTGGTTGTCGACGTCGAGCACGCGGGCCAGCCCGTCGGTGGCCACGCCGCCGTTGGTGCCGAAGGCGCCGTTGACCACTTCCATGGCGTAGTAGGGCCCGGTCTGTAGCGGTCCCAGGGACGGGTT
Source organism: Arthrobacter sp. Leaf337 (assembly GCF_001423745.1). Taxonomy (GTDB): domain Bacteria; phylum Actinomycetota; class Actinomycetes; order Actinomycetales; family Micrococcaceae; genus Arthrobacter. The sequence goes on along the minus strand of NZ_LMPC01000023.1, from coordinate 103,902 downwards.
CGGGTACAGGTACTCCTCGTCGCCCCAGTATTTGTCGTACGCGCTTTCGCCGCGGCCGAAATCGGGGTCTTCGCCCCTGACGGCGTATTCGTTGAACCGGGCCACGGTTGCGGTGAGGTTCTCTGCCGGTACGTTGATCTTTTCCGCCAGTTCTTCCAGGGTTGCCCCTTCGGTCAGGTACCCGGGGGTGGGCTGGCCGGCGCGGTGGGCCAGGATGCCGTAACGCTCCATGTAGGCGTGGTCCACGATCACATGCGCGGGCGTGTTGAGGGTCCGGTTTGCGGCGGAATCCCAGGACTGCAGGCTCCGGGCGAGGTCGTTGTAGTTTTGCGACTCGTTGGCGAAGCGGCGGCCGTGGCGGTTCACCATGATCGATCCCGGGCCCTGGCGCTCGAAGCGCAGCAACGTGCCGATCGGCTGGCCGTCGCGGGTGTCGCCGGTGACGGACATCGGGGCCCACCAGGCCTCCCTGGTGCCCCGGGTCTGGCCGCCGATCCGCTGGGCCATCCGCAGCCCGTCGCCGGTGTTCGATGGCGGCGAGCACATCGTGTAGAGCCGCGAGGCGAGCATCGAGTCGGCCAGTGCCTTGTCCCATTCGAAGCCCCCGGTGGCCAGGACCACGCCGTCGTTTGCGTGGAACACCTCACCGGATTCAAGCTCGACGCCGGTCACCCGGCCGCCGCCGGTGAGCAGGCGGTGCCCCCGTGCTCCGGTGACGAGCGCTGCGCCGTCGCGGACCAGGCTGGCGAGCAGCATGGACACGAGGGCCTGCCCTTTGGCCACCAGCCCCTCTTCCTGGCGCTGGTTGAGGTCGTCCCAAGGGAACTTGGTGAAGGCGCCCCAGTTTTCGTATTCCTGCATCGTGAACGGGGCACGGCCGTCGCTGCGGACGTGTTCCTTGAGGCCGCCCAGGGCTTCCCGGCTGTTGAACAGTTCCGGTTCCACTGTGCGGCCGCCTTCCACGGCGCCGGGGAGGTCCTGGCGGTAGTCGGGGAAGTTGTTGAGGAAGATGAAGCGGAGCCCGCACTCCTCTTCGACGAAACGGAGCATCCGGTCGCCGTAATTGAGTGCCGCATCCAGCAGCTCGTCGCGGCCGCGTCCCCGGGCCACGGCCCGCACGTACTCTGCGGCCGCTTCCTTGGAATCCCAAATACCGGCCTCGCGGGCGTGGTGGTTGTCCGCCACCCACAGCATGCCGCCGGAGACGGCCGACGTCCCGCCCAGCAGGGCGCTCTTTTCCAGGACGACGACGGACTTGCCGGCGCGGGCAGCGGTGGCCGCCGCGGTGAGGGCGCCGGCACCGGAACCGACGATGACGACGTCGTACTTTTCGGCTGCGGTTCCATTAACGAATTTCATGGGTGTTGCCTTTCAAAAAAGAAAAAGTGCGGAAGATGAGGGGCCGGGTCAGACGGCGGTGTAGCCGCCGTCGATGACGAGCTCGGAACCTGTGGTGAACCGTGATTCGTCGGAGGCCAGGTACAGCACGCCGTAGGCGATTTCGTCCGGCTTGCCCTGCCGGGGAAGGGGGTTGGAGCCCACCAGCTGCTTGTAGTAGGCCTCGGCGCCGATCTCCGACTGCTCGGCGGAGCGGCGGCTCATCCGGGTGTCCATGGATCCGGGGTGGATGGAGTTCACCCGGATGCCGTGGGCTCCGTACGCCGCGGCATCGGACTTGCTCAGGAGCCGGACGGCGCCCTTGGTCGCGTGGTACAGGGGCACGTTCCGTCCGCCCGTGATGCCGTGGATGGAGGAGAAGTTGACGATGCTGCCGGCGCCTTTTTCGATCATGCCGGGGACCACATGCTTGGTCATCAGCCAGACACCCTTGACGTTGACGTTGAAGATCGTGTCGAAGTCCGTCACCGATGCGGTGTGGGAGGCTCCGGCGGGGCCGATGATTCCGGCGGCGTTGACCAGGATGTCCGGCGTGCCCAGGTCGTCACGGACCCGGCGGATAGCGTCCGCGACGCTGTCCTCGCTGGTGACATCGACGTCGTACTCGCTGATATTTGCATGGGCCGCCCCGGCCGGGATGCCGGCAACGTCCAGGCTGGCTACCTTTGCGCCGTGCTGCGCCAGCAGGGCGGCGGTGGCGCTGCCCAGGTCGCCGCGGCCGCCGGTGACGATGGCAGTCTTGCCGGCCACGCGGTTCGCTGTGGTGTTCATGTGGTGTGCTCCTCCGTAACTCCTGCAGCCTCATTGCTGCGTCCTAGCCAGAGTTGCAGGGGAGGTGTGACTGGAACCACATGATTGCCGATGAACGGAAAAGACGGCACTGGCTGGATCTGCTCAGTGCCTCTGCTCAGTGCCTCTGCTCAGTGCCTCTGCTCAGTGGCTCTGCTCAGTGGCTTTGGCGAAGTGTGCCCTTCAGCTCGCCCCGCCAGCCAAGGGCCCGTGAGATGCCCCGGGCCGCAGCCATCAGGACGGGGACCCGGGCGGCCGCGTTCTCCTCGTTGCGCGGCACCACCACGCTGAGCGCGGCGCGAACAGTGTTGTCCGGTCCGAAGACGGGGACGGCGATGCCGCTGGATTCGGGCACGATCACGCCCGGCATGGCCGCAAAGCCGCGCTGCCTGATCTCGGCCAGGTGGCGGCGCAGCAGGGATGGTTCGGTGAGGGTGGTTTCGGTGAACTTCGTCAGCGGCCGGGCAAGGAAGCTGTCCTGGTAGGCGGCCGGGGCGTGTGCCAGCAGGACCAGGCCCGACGACGTTGCGTGCAGCGGCAGCCTGCCGGCGATTTTGGTGATATCCACGATGGTCTTGTCGGAGCCAAGCCGCTCGATGTACAGCACCTCGTCCGAATCCAGGATGCCGAGGGTGGTGGAGTGCTGCACGACGGCCTGCACGTCCTCCATGAACGGCAGGGCCGCCTCCCGCAGTCCGAGCATTTTGGACCCGCGGGAGACGAGCTCCCACATCCTGGTTCCGATGTGGATGTCTCCGCCGGGTTCGCGTTCGAGGAGCCGTTCCCGGAGCAGGTCGTTGACCAGCCGGTAGGTGGTGGTGACGGGCAGCCCGGTCCGGCGCCCGAGTTCGGCGACGGTCATGGAGGTGTGGCGGTCGTCGAACGCGCTCACGATTTTCACGAAGCGGCCGATGATCGACTCGCCGGACGCGGAATTGGCCACTGTTCCTCCTCAGGATTACCGCTCAATGGTAATCCTCCTGCCAGTGGCCGGAACTGCCGGGTCTACTGGGGCTTTAGCCTTCCACCCGGCTGCCGCGAGGATGCGGTCGGCTGACTGAATGGAGCAGGATCTATGAGCACGGCAAGCAACAAGAGCAAAGCACCAGTCACGGGGACCACCGTTTGTGATGTCCTCGTTATCGGCTCCGGCGTGGCCGGGATGGCAGCCGCATTGAAGGCCGCGTCGCAGGACCTGACGGTAATCGTTGCGGAAAAGGAGCAGTACTTTGGCGGGACCACGGCCATTTCCGCCGGCTGGGCGTGGGTCCCCGGCAATAAGCAGGGTGTGGCGCAGGGCGACACCCGGGAGGACGCCGAGACGTACCTGAGGAACCTGGCCCCGGAGACGTTCAACGAAGCGGGCGTTCGGGACTTCCTGGATACGGTGCCCGAGGCGATCTCCTTTTTCGAGGACGAAACCGAGGTGAAGTTCACATACCCGGAGAAGTCCCCGGACTACCAGATGGACCTGCCCGGGGCGAAACTCTCGGGCCGTGCCATCCTGCCGCAGGATGTTGACGCACGCGTGCTCGGGGACAAGCGGCTCCTGATGCAGCCGTACATGAGCTCCTACACGGTGTTCGGCTACATGCCGCAGGTGGGTCCCGACATCAACGAGTTCTTCCACGTGAACCAGTCGGTGAAATCGTTCGTCTATGTGGCGAAGAAGCTGCTGCGCACGTGGGCCGACGCTGCCCGCTACAAGCGTCCCGTCCTGCGTTCCAACGGCAACGCCCTGATGACCCGCATGGTGAAGAGCGCCGACGACCTGGGCGTGCGGTTGTGGAAGTCTTCGCCCGCCCTGTCGCTGACCCGTGACGATGCCGGAACCGTGACCGGGGCCGTCCTTGGGGGAGAGCATGCGGGCACGGTGACAGCACGGCTCGGCGTGATCCTCGCGGCCGGCGGCTTCTCGGGCAATAAGGAGCTTCGGCAGCAGTACTTCCCGCACGACGCCGACGGCGACGACCACTTCACGCCGACAGTGGGCCACGGCGGGGACGCCGCCACCCTGGCGATGAGTGCCGGCGGACATATCGATGACTCCGTGTTCAGCGTGGGCTCCTGGGCACCGGTAACCGTGTTCAAGTACCTGAGCGGCAAGGAGCGGCTCTTCCCGCACCTGCGGGCCATCGGCCTGCCCGGCCTCATCGCCGTCGACCGTCACGGCAAGCGCTTCGGCAACGAGGCGCTGAGCTACCACGACTTCGGCGGCGCGATGATCCGGCACAACAAGGACGAAGACAAGACGTTCGGCTACGTGATCGGCGACGCGAAGACGATGCACAAGTACGGCATCGGCTACGCTAAGCCCTGGCCGATGCCCCGCGGTTATTTCTACCGGACCGGATACCTGGTCAAGGGGAACACGCTGGCGGAACTGGCCGGAAAGCTCGGCATCGATGCACGGGGCCTTGCGGCCACAGTGGCTGAATTCAACCCGGCAGCTGTGCGCGGTGAGGATCCGGCGTTCGGCCGCGGCTCCACCCTGTACAACCACTTCCGCGGCGACCTTGAACACAAACCGAATCCGAACCTGGCCCCGATCGGCAAGGGTCCGTACTACGCCGCAAAGATCCAGATGGGCGACCTGGGCACCTTTGCCGGAGTGGGGGTCAATGAGCATTCGGAAGTTGTCACCACGGAGGGAACGGCAGTCCCCGGCCTGCTTGCCGTCGGCGCGGCTGCCGTGAGCGTTTTCGGCGGCGGCTATCCGGGCTACGGTTCGCACATCGGGCCGGCCCTTGTATTCGGGTACCGGGCGGGCCGGGACATCGCCAAACTCGCGGTCGGCCGGGATGCGGACCGCGCGGCCAGCGTCGTGGCGGGCTAGGGGAGCGGCCGGAGGCCGGCCTGCCCCTGACCACAGCCCACCGGCGCGTGGACGATCTGGTCCTGCACGGCCTGATTGAGCGGCTACCGGACGGGAACCTGCGCTCCGCGATGCGGACTCCTTACATGACAGGGTCGCCCTGTGCCTGTGGCACGAAAGGCTCGCGACGGACTCCCGGCATGGTGGCGGCGGCCGGTGCAGGCTGCGTTGGCCGATAGACGACCTTGGAGTGGTAGAGATACCTCACGGTGAACGCAGCCAGCAGCGTCAGTCCCTGGGCAACGACGCTGTTGATCATGAGCGTTTCGACGGCGACCATCAGAACAGGCAGCCGCAGCAGTGCCTCGGCGTTGTTGAACCCGAAGGAGTGCAGGAACCGGGTTGTCCGCGACCTCGCTGTGGGCAGGCTCGCGCCGAAAACCAGCCGCTCCTGCATGACGAAGTTCGAAACGATGGTCAGTTCCGCAGCGACGACGGCCGCGAAAACGTAGTGTGTCCCCGCTGCCAGCAGGAGGCCCATAATCAGGAGGTTGAGCACCGCGCCGACTGCGCCCACGCCCGCAAAAACCCCGGCCCGGCCAATGCGAAGCTGCACGAGTTGAAGGAGGAAGCCCATGCCTGCGCGGACGCCTGCCTTGGATGTTCCGGCCGTGCGCTTGTCGAAGATGAAGGGAACTTCCGAGACAGCCAGGCGATGCCTGCCGAGAATCTCGAGAAGGATTTTGAATCCACCGGGGCGGAGCCTGTCGTAATCCACTGTCGAGCGGCGCAGGGCGAAGAATCCGGTCAGGGGGTCGGAACAGTCACGCAACTTTGAGGGGAACAGGCAGCGTGTCAGCAGGGACGCACTGCCGGAAACTATCCGCCGGTAAAGGCTGGGGAGCCCATCGGCGCTACTGCCCGGGCCGCAATACCGGGAGGCCAGGGCTACATCATGGCGGCCGCCTTCGAGCTCTGCGAGCAGGACGGGAATCAGCTCCGGCGGGTGCTGGAGATCACCAGCCATGACGAGGCAGTAGTCGGCTGAGCTCGACTGCAACCCCTCGACGACGGCCCCGCTCAAACCGCCCTCGGGCTCTGTCCGGTGGATCATCCGGACCGGAAGGGCCGCGGTCGACGCAACGCGGCCAATGACCTCGGGCGTGTCGTCCGTGGAGTCATCAACGAAGATGATTTCGGCGTCGATATCCTTGCAGGCTCCCGCCACACGGTTGACGAGCTGCTCGATGTTGGGTGCTTCATTGGCAGTGGGTACGATCACTGAAAGTTTCACGGTACCTGCTCCTATCGCTCGTTGGCCTGTGGCCGGACGGGGGCTTCCACCCTGCGGATACTCCACTCGCCAAAAGTCCGGACAGTCGTGGAATGCTGCAGGGCGGAGGCTGCCCGGTTCAGGCCCAGGCTGTCGATGTTGGCCGTGACGGACGGTCCGACGATGATCCAGTCGATCTCCTGCCATCCGTCGGGATGGGCTGTTTCAAATTGTTTGTCGAGGTCGGGTTTCTCCGTGGCGATCATGGTCCAGGAGTCGTTCCAGCCGCTGGAATTGAGGTCGTACCACATGGAGTATGGCGCCAGGACGACGTCCTCGCGGGAGATGTTGTCCTGAACCCAGGAGAGCGTCTGCCGCCAGTTGGCATTGTTTTCGGCCGTCAGGAGGTCCCTGTCCTGTTCGAACCATTGCGGCACGGACATGAGCACCAGCGAGGAGCAAAGGACCGCCACGAACGCTGCCCGCAACGGCCTTCGTAGGCTCGGCCGGGTCCTTACGTACTTCTCAAGCCCGGACCACGCGATGTCGACGCCGGTGCCCAGCGCCAGGGCGAGGAACGGGATCACCCCGATGATGTACATCGCCGGGAGGTAGCCCTGGCCGAGAACAATAGGAATGGCGAAGGAGAGAATTGCGACTGTTAGGACCCGGGCCTGTTTCCTCAATAGGCAGAGGGCGGCTGCCACAAGGCCGGCGGCAATGAGGTACTTGTCGAAGTAGAGCCAGCCCGCCAACAACTCCGCGCGGCTCGAACCGGCTTCGAAGATTCTTCCCGAACCTGAGCGTTCCAGGAACTGGTACGAGAGGGCGTCCTGCAAGGAGACGTGGTTGGATCCGGAGAAGAGCTCGTTCCTCAGCAGCGCCGACAACGGATAGAAGGCGAGGATCAGCCCTCCCACCGTAAGGAATCCCACCACGGAGAACGAACGGTTGCTCCAGCGCGGACGGTAGGTGAGCGCCATCAACAGCGCCGGGCCGAAGATCGCAAGGGTCTCCTTCGAAAGGACCGCCACGGCGAAGCAGATCCCCGCGCACACGTGGTGCCACAGGGCGTCGCGGGAAGAGAGGGCCAGATAGAAGGCCAGCAGGAGCCAGGGAACGCCGATGTTGTCGAGGTAGATCTGCCGTCCCAGGACCAGGGAAAGCGGTGACAGGATGAAGATCACGGTTGTCAGCGCGGCGAAGGGAATACGGACTTTCAGGCGCCTGGCAACCATGTAGAGCAGGACGGCGCTGGCAACGAAGAATGCGGCGATGACGTACCTCGTTGCACCGATGGCCGTCCCGTCGCCCAGCCCCAGCATCGTCGGGAGCCAGTTGAGGGCCGCGATCTGGATCCACCCCAGTGGCGGGTGGTCATACCAGTAGGTGTAGGGGGCCAGGCTTCCCGAATGAACGGCAAAGGCCTGGGCCGTGTAGGTCCCCTCGTCGTCCTGGTAGCTGGGGGCGCCGGTCAAATTCCACAGGCTGAGGACGGCCGCCGCTGCTGTGAGCACCCACAACGTGATGCGGTCCCAGAAGGACAGCTGCGTCAGGGAAAACGGTGCATCGGGTCCCGGGCCCCGGTGCTGGGGTGAGCCGCTGTTCTTGCCTTCAATGACGGCCGGTTCCATCTCCGCAACTGCCATGATTTCCTCCTTCTTTGCCTGGTTGCTTCGAATCTAGGGACGGACGGGGGTGAATTTAGGGACGGACCGGGGCGGCCGCCGCGGGTTCGAGGTAGGAAAGATGCGCGCCCGAGTGGTCGGTCTTTTCCCAGCCGAAGTCGCGGCGGATGAACTTGAGCAGGGCGCGCAGGGCGGAAAACGCAAGTACCAGCTGGTAGAGGGGTGTGCCGACAATGAGGCGCAGGTAGTCGTACCAGATGATGGTGAACTTATGGTCCCGGCCGAATTCCTGGAGCATGCAGATGTCGAAGGCAATGGTCGCCAGGGTGGGGATGAGGGGGAGGAAGGCCACGAGCGTGACAACGAGCGGGAACCCGCCCCACACTGCTGCGAAGATTGCCACGGGAATGCAGACGCCGGCGAAGGCCATGAAGTGCTGCTGCATCAGCGTCCACCAGGCAATGGCACGCATCTTTCGGGTGGGCAGGTTCTTCCAGTCGCCTTTGGCGAATACCTGCATGAAGCCCAGCGACCAGCGGGTCCGCTGGCGCACCAGGGCCTTAAGGGTGTCCGGAGTCTCCTCGCGGGTGACCAGTTCGGGGGAGTAGGCAACGATGATTTTCCGGCCGAGGGTGGATAGTCGGACCCCCAGGTCGCAATCCTCGGCAAGGCAGTTCCCGTCCCAGCCGCGGACTTCGTTGAGGAGCTCACGTTTGATGAACACTGTGTTGCCGCCCAAGGGAATGAACCCCTGCCGGGAGTGGGCATGCAACCGGGACCTGAACCACGTGAAGTACTCCAGGCAGTTACGCAGTGAGTACCAGGTGTCACGGTAGTTGATGAGCTGGACGGCCCCTTGGACCACGTCGGCATTCTTCGTCGCGAAAACGCTGTCAATGTGGGCCAGTAACTCTTTCGCCGCGATCGATTCGGCATCGAACACGCCCACCACGCTGTTGCGGCACATGGACAGCGCCTTGTTGAGCTGCCGTGGTTTGTTCTTGGTTTCACTGACGTCCACGCTTACCCGGACGAGGTCCGGGTGTTCACTGGCGAGCTTGTACGCCGTCTGAACGGTTTCCGGGTCGTCGTGGCCCACCGAGATGACCACTTCCTTGCGGGAATGCGTCTGGGCCAGCAGCGCTGAAAGGGTGGCCCGCATCACGTCCTCCCGCTCGTTCCTGCACGGCATGATCAGCGAGAAGGAGCACGCTTCCGTCTCCTGCAGGCCCGAGTAGGACGTGCGGATTTGGGTCTTGGGATCCCACCACGCATACGTATTGAGGTACAGGGTGGACAACGCAATGGCGAACAACGCCAAAGCGATCAGGACGACCAGGGCGCTGGCCAGCACGGAAACGGGCATGGGGTAGCTCCAATGAAAGGTGGCGGGCCGGGAATGGCTTGGTGGGTGAAACTCAGGTGGGGGCGGCTCGGGGTGCAGTGCTGTGCTCAGTCGGCCGGGCCGCAGGCCATCCCGTCGTCGTTCGGGTCCAGCTTCTGGGGGTCGACGCCTTCCTGCCGGACGACGATGCCATTCGGGAAGTACTCGCGGACTTCAGCGCAGTTCCAGTCGTGGGCCATCGAACCGGGGTCCATGCCTGCGCTCTTCATGTCCTGGAGATGCTGGCTTTGGCTTGGCGGAACAGCGGGCAGGCACTGGCCGTCCGCGCCGTACTGGGGGAGGCAGCCGCCAAGGGAAACGTCCCCGGAGCCCAGCACCGCGGCCGGGTCCACGGCAGCTTGCTCCGCGAGGCCGGACGAACGGTCCCGGCCGTCGCGCCTGGCGCCTGCTGCCGGACCTACTTCAGCCCCTGCAGCCTCACTGAGTGAAACCTCAGCCCTGTTCCCGAGCCCGGGTGCTTCATCAGCGCGGCCCGCCGCAGTGCTGTCGTTCCGGGCACTCTCCGGGAGTACCTCCGGTTGGCCCGCCGGCCGTGCGGCGGAGTCGTGGTGTGTGGGGCCGGCCGTCCCGCCGGACACTGACGCCGGTACTGGTGCAGGCAGGGGTTCCCCCGGGGCCGCGGCCAGGTGTGCGGCAGCATCAACTGTCGCCACGGTGGAGACGGCGGATATGCCGCCCCATGTCACGACGGCCGCCACGGCAAGGCCTGTAGTGGCCAGCACAGTGGTCCAGCGCCTGCCGCGGCCTGGTGTGCGCCGGTCTACTTTCCTGAGATTCATCATGAGATCCACACCCACTTGGAGATGCTGGGGACGCCGTCAGTATCGAGGACCGAAAGCATGTAGGGTCCCGGTGGAAGAAGGTTCGGGTTGTCCGGTATCTGTGCTGTGCGGCTGCCGCCTGTTCCTGCGATGGGGAGGTCGACCAGACGGGCGTTGGTGTCCGTCTGATGGGTTGCGGACATCGGCGACATGAGGGAGGCGGAGGAGACGTTGCCCGCGACCCCCAGTTCAATGGTCTGGCCATAGCGTGCCGATCCCGGAACAGCCGTGACCGTGGGGCGCGTGCCTTTGAACAGGTAGGGCGGGCTGTAGACGGAGATCCGAAGCTCGAAGGAGTTGTCCAGCGGATTCGAACCCAGGATGGCCACCTTGCCGTCGGGCAGCAGGATCGACGTCGAGTGGTAGTTGCGTCCCACCGGATCAGCCCCGATTTCCTTCCAGGAGTTGCTCACGGGGTTGTACAGGGAAGCGGTCTGAACATTGCCGGCGCGGTTCAGTTGCGCGCCGTTCGCCGCGAGCACCGTCCGGTCCGGAAGATTGACCAAGTTGACGTACGTCTTGCCGGGCCCGGGAAGGTCCGGGCCGGGGACGTAAGCAGGTGTTGCCTGCTTGAAGTCGATGATGTCCACGAGGTTGATGCCCGGGGCGTTTCCGTCCGTATTACCGCCGCCCACAATCATCAGCTTCTGGTCCTGGGCGGGCCCGATGAAGACGGAACCGGCCTGGTCCCTCATATCCTTTTGCCGTAGCCCCGGGACGTCCCACATCTGCGCCGTGGTCCAGTCGTATACCCTGGCGCCGGTGCCGGGCAGGCCGTTTCCGAAGGTATGGCCGCCCGTATAGAACATTTTGCCGTCGTCCAGCAGGAACATGTGCGGGTAGGTGCCCCAGTAGCTCCACGTCTGCGGGACCTGGTTCTGCGGCAGCCAATCCATAGCCGAGGTGTCAAACATTTCCGTCAGGACGGTTCCCTGAGCCTGCTCGTCGATTCCGCCCGCGGACCACACATCCCCGTTACCCAGCTTGGTAAGCGACGGGTACCAGTGGGCGCCGGTCATATCGCCGATCTGGTGGAACTGGTCGTCTGCCGGATCGAAGTAGTAGCTCTTCTTCGCGCCCTTGAATGCGGTCGGTCCGTCAGTGCCGGCCGGGAAGGCTTCAGTGCCGCCAGCCAGCAGGACCTTGCCGTCAGGCAGGGTCACGTGGCCGGCGCAGAACATGTCGTAGGGGACCGGGACGTCCTTGAAGGCGTTGGTGCTTGGCGTCCAGACCACGGCCTTGAACGATCCCGCCGTGAAGGCTGCCCCGTCGTTCCCCGAACCCGCGATCAGCAGCAGGCGCCCGTCATGAAGCAGGGTCGAATGGATGGCGCGGATGGGGAGCTGGGTGGTCAGGACGTCCCACGAGCCCACGAGTTCCGGTCCGCCGGCAACCGGAGGCGGTGAAGGGTCGTACTTGACCATGGAGTAGTTGGTGGTCTTCAGCGAACCGTTGGCGCTGAGGGACAAACCAAAGGAGATCCGGTCAACGCCCTGGGGTATCACCGGGGTCCGTGCCTGGGCCGTGGTCCAGGCCGCACTGGCCGGCAGCGTCTTCAGGTCGGTCCAGTATTGCCAGCCCGTGGCAGTGTGAGCGAAGACCGTCAGGTTTGTGCCTGGAACGGCGGTTGTCTTGTAATCGACTTTGAGGTCGTATTGCGCTCCAGGTACGACGGCGGGGGCGCAGCCGGCCTGCTCCGACTGAATGAGTTTCGCGTCGCCGGAAACGTAGGAAGCAATTGTCAGGTCCTGCGACCGGGTGCCGACGGTTGAATTTGCGGGCACATCGGTGGACAGTGAAGAGGTCAACTGGCGATTTCCCCAGCCGCCTATGCTAAAGCAGGTCGGCATTTGCGCACCGGCGGCCAAGTTGCCATTAATAACAAGTTGCCCCGTGTTCGGCACCGGTTCAGTAACCACATTTTGCACTAATGAATAGTCGTCGGTGATTAACGTCCCATTAGCCGAGAGCGAAAGGCCGAAGGCAATTTGATCGGTACCTTCAGGAACTACCGGAGTAGTGGCGGCGGCAAGGGTCCAGCCGACCGCTGGCGCCTGCCGCTCGATGTCGCCCCAATAGCTCCACCCCTGCGCAGTATGCCGGAAGACGGTGAGCGACACAGATGCGGTGGACTTGTACCAGATGCCCATCTCGTAGGTTTGTCCCGCGGTGACCTTGGGGGCGCAGTCAATGCTCTCCGTCTGAAGCAGCTTGCGATCCCCCTGGGTGTACCCAGTGACCGTCACCCCATAAGATCGGCCGCCGTTGCGGCCTTGGGCGAAGGCCCACTTTCCTGGTGTTCCCCAGCCTGAGGGCTTGAAACAGGTGGGCTGGCCGTTGCCTAGTTCCAGCGAGGGATTCTTCACCAAATTCACGGGTTCGGCGGCGGAGGCAACCCGTGGATCGCCGGCTAAATAGTTTGCCGTAAACAGGAGCGCAAGGGTTGCCGCAATGATGCCGCTAATTCGAGGTGACTTTTTCATCACGCTGCCCTTGTCCACGGGGCGCGGATAGTCAATGAAAAGACACCGTAGCGGAATTGCCGAACATTCGCGACCGATTCCATAAAGGCATCCATTGAGCGACCCCCCGCTATTATTCGAGACGTGAGACGAATTGATGGAGTGAGTCTAACTTTGGGAATATTTGGCAGAAACGAGTGGTGACTACTTGTTCCTTGCACGCGCGAACTCTCAGGAGGCCACGCCTACCTGATGAGTAGCCTGAGTGCGCCTGTTGCAGTAGTGCGCAACGAGCAGGAAACGCTAAGCCGGATCGGTCACCAGGATCCGCACCGAGCAGGCGTCCGCCGCGGCCTGCTTCAACACGGCGGCGCGCGGATCCGGGACATCCAGGAACGGCAGCCGGGTCAGCGCCGCGTAGCGTTTCAACGCCGGTTCGCCGAGTACCTGTTCCGCCAGGGCCCGGTCGCCGCCCGGCACCAGATATTCGATCCGGTGCTCGCTGAAGATCCGGCCGGCGTGCTCTGCGACTGCCTCCACCAGCGCATCCGCCTGGTTGGCCCGCCGCCGGGCGAAGCGCTGCTGGGACCAGCCGCCGGCAGCGGTCCTGGACGGGATGTGGCGGGTGCCGGTCTTCGCGGCCAGGGCGGCACCGTCACGGACCACGGCCACGGAGTATCCGCCGCGGCGGACCAGCACCAGCCCGAGCGTCCGGGACTGGGCGGCCAGCGATGCCATGCGAGGCACGGCATCGCGGCCGCTGCCGGGCCGTCCGTCCGCAGGCCACGGCGGCTGCAGCAGCGCCACGGCACCGTCCGCCGCGGACAGTTGCAGGCCGCCGTCGACCTCTTCCGCGGCGACGCTGCCGTGGCTGGCAGCGAAACGCTCCACCCAGCCGGGCAGGCGCTCACCGGAGACGAACGCCACACGGGAGTCTGGGGTGGGCATTTCGCGGGTCTCCGTTGTTAGTGGGGTGATGAACTAGAAGTAGCCTATCTATGTGGATGATCTCTTTGGCCAAGGGCCGGACAACGACGACGACGGAACGGCGGCGCCGTCCGGGTCGGCGGTTTCCGGGCCGGCCGCCGGGCGGACGCAGCCCCGGAGCCCGCTGGCCGTGCGGATGCGGCCGAGGACCCTTGACGACGTCGTGGGCCAGCAGCACCTGCTGGGGCAGGGATCGCCGCTGCGCCAGCTGGCCGCCGGCGCAGGAGCCGACTCCTCCGGACCCGCGGGACCGACATCACTCATCCTGTGGGGACCCCCGGGAACAGGAAAGACCACTCTCGCGCATGTGATCGCCAAGGGTCCGGGCCGGAAGTTCGTCGAACTTTCCGCAATCACCGCGGGCGTCAAGGACGTACGCCGCGTGATGGACGAGGCGCTCACGGCCCGGGACCTTTACAAGACCACCACCGTGCTTTTCCTCGACGAGATCCACCGCTTCAACAAAGCCCAGCAGGACGCGCTGCTGCCTGGCGTAGAAAACCGCTGGGTGGTGCTCGTGGCTGCAACCACCGAGAATCCGTCCTTCTCGGTGGTCTCCCCGTTGCTGTCCCGTTCGCTGCTGCTCACGCTCCGCCCCCTGACGGATGCCGACGTCGAGGGGCTGGTCCAGCGGGCCGTGGCTGATCCCCGCGGGCTGAACAGCGCGGTCAAGCTCAGCGAAGAGGCACTGGCCCACCTTGTCAGGTTGTCCGGCGGGGACGCTCGCCGCGCGCTGACAGCGCTGGAGGCGGCTGCCGGTGTGGCGTTCGGTGACGCAGACGACGCCGACGAGGGCCCGGTGGCCGTGGAACTGCGGCACACCGAACGCGCCCTTGATGTTGCCGCCGTCAGGTACGACCGCGCGGGTGACCAGCACTACGACGTCGCGAGCGCCTTCATCAAATCCATTCGCGGATCCGACGTGGATGCCGCATTGCACTACCTGGCACGCATGCTGGAAGCGGGGGAGGACGCGAGATTCATCGCCCGGCGGATCGTGATCTCGGCCGCGGAGGATGTCGGCATGGCGGATCCCACCGCGCTGCAGACCGCCGTCGCCGCGGCGCAGGCCGTGCAGCTGATCGGCATGCCCGAGGGGCGGATTGTGCTTGCCGAGGCGGTCGTCCACCTGGCAACGGCCCCGAAGTCCAACGCCGCGTACATGGGCATCAACAAAGCCACTGCCGACGTCCGGGCGGGCCTGGGCAACGGCATCCCGGCGCACCTGCGGGACGCGCACTATCCGGGATCCAAACAACTCGGGCACGGCCAGGGCTATAAATACGCGCACGACGCCCCGCACGGCGTGGCCACACAGCAGTATCCGCCGGACGACCTCGTCGGCCGGGACTACTACCAGCCCACCGCGAATGGCGCCGAACGCGATATTTCCACCCGGCTGGAGCGGCTCCGGAAGATCATCCGCGGCGGCTGAGGGATGGCGCCGGGACCCGGACTGCCGCGGCGGACAGCCGCCGGCGTCCGCCCCGTTGACTTCCGGCGGGGGAGGGCTAACGTTGAATTACGCCAGCACAGATCTGTTGGACGTGCGTGCCTTGAGGGGGACATCGCACAAATGCCGGTTACTCGCATCCTCAGGCCCCAGGTCGGCGGCCGGCACAGAATTTGCTTGGCACAACCTTTATGCGTCTCCGTCCCAGTCTTCAGGTAGTGTCCCATGTCCGTAAATTTCGTCACAGCAGTATCCGTTAAGTCCTTCGATCTCCCGGACAAGAAACGGTGCCCGGACAAGGCGGAATTCGACCTTGTCACCGTCAACGACTACTCAGTGGCCCGGCTGATCCTCAACCCCGGCTGGCGGTGGTCCGAAAGCATCAAACCGTTCGAGAAAACCGACTTCTGCCAGCACAACCACCTCGGATTCTGCGTGTCCGGTGTGATGGAGGTGGAAACCTCCGACGGTGTCCGTTCGACGATCCATGCCAACGACACCTACACGCTGCCTCCCGGCCACGATGAGTGGGTGGTGGGCGACAAGCCGTTCATCGCCGTCGAGTTCCTGGGCGCCGCTTCCTTCGGCCGGCAGGCAAGCCGCGGAGTCCACGCGCGGATCTGACAGCAGGCGTCGGTGGGGGCAGGCCGCATCATGGTAGGATAGTTCGTTGTCTGGCAAGGCACGGACGCGCAATCCACCAAATTAACTTTGTTGAGGTTATGCCCTGTGCCCAGTAGCAAAAGGCGGCGGTTGGCCGATGCTCTCCATCGTGGAGGCCAGTAACACTGACACACCGCAGATATTGGAAGGACACAAGTGGCTAACAACACTCGTGCTCGCCGTACCGCACGCCTCTCGCGTGCACTCGGCATTGCTCTGACCCCCAAGGCCGCCAAGTACATGGAGCGCCGCCCGTACGGCCCCGGTGAGCATGGCCGTGCCCGCAAGAAGCAGGACTCCGACTACGCCGTACGTCTGCGCGAAAAGCAGCGTCTGCGCGCCCAGTACGGTATCCGCGAAGCCCAGATGACCCGTGCCTTCGAAGAAGCACGCCGCACCAAGGGCCTGACCGGTGAAAACCTGATCGAACTGCTCGAAATGCGTCTCGACGCCCTGGTGCTGCGTGCCGGCTTCGCCCGCACCATCGCCCAGGCCCGCCAGCTGGTTGTGCACCGCCACATCCTGGTTGACGGCATCCGCGTTGACCGCCCGTCCTTCCGCGTCGGCGAGGGCCAGCTGGTCCACGTTCACAGCCGCAGCGAAACCATGCCTCCGTTCCAGGTTGCAGCGGCCGGCGCGCACCGCGACGTCCTGCCCCAGGTTCCGGCTTACCTGGACGTCAAGCTCGACGCCCTGCAGGCTCGCCTGGTTCGTCGCCCGAAGCGCTCCGAGGTTCCCGTAACCTGCGAAGAGCAGCTCGTCGTCGAATTCTACGCACGCTAAATACCAGCAGCGTATACAGAGAAGCCCGTGGCAAGCGCCGCGGGCTTCTTTGTATGTAAGGTACTGGGGGGAGTTCCGCAAGGGCGGCCATCAGGCTGCTGCGGGACCCGCCGCAGTCCACGGAAACACAAGGAGATGAACGTCTATGTCTGGTGGCGATATTGCCGGCCTGATCGCGGCAGGGGTGTTTGCGCTCCTCGTGCTGATACTCGCCGTGCCCATCCTGAAGCTCGGACGGGTTTTCGACGAAGTCCGGACGTCCATCCGTGCGATCAGCGACGGCGCTACGCCGCTCATGGACGAAGTGACCGCCACGGTTTCCACCACCAACCAGCAGCTCAAGAAGGTTGACGGCATCTCGTCCAACGTCTCGGACGCCTCCGCCAATATTTCCGCGTTGTCGTCCCTGGTGGCGGCCACTGTCGGATCGCCGCTGATCAAGGTGGCAGCGTTCAGCTACGGAGTCCGCTCCGCCCTCTCCGCCCGCAAGAAACCCGCCACCGGCCGCCGCAGCCGCTAATTCCGACGGAGCACTCAATGAAAAGAATCCTCTGGATGGGAATCGGCGTCGCCATTGGCGTGATCGCCTTCCGCAAGATCACCGAGGCGCAGACCACCCTGGGGCCCGAAGGCCTCAACCGGGCCGTGGGCCGGCTGGCCGACGGCATCTACGATTTCGCCGACGCCGTCCGTGAAGGCATGCAGGAACGGGAAACCGACCTGAGGGCAGCCCTGGGCATCGAATCCCAGGACATGGTGCGGCGCTAGCCGCCGCTGCGGGAGAATTAAACGGGCAGTATCCGTTGTTCCGGTACTGGCCATCAGAATCAAACTGTCGCGCGGCAGAACGCGTGAACCAAGAAGGGTAAGTAACCAGGTTATGAAGTCGCAGGAGATCACCAAGCGCTGGATCGACTTTTTTGTCAGCAAAGGCCACACGGCGGTGCCTTCGGCGTCCCTGGTTTCCAGCGACCCCTCCCTGCTGTTCACGGTGGCCGGCATGGTCCCGTTCATTCCGTACCTGACGGCACGCGAAGAGGCGCCTTACAACCGGGCCACCAGCGTGCAGAAGTGCATCCGCACGGGTGACATCGAGGAAGTCGGCAAGACGGCACGGCACGGCACCTTCTTCCAGATGTGCGGCAACTTCTCCTTCGGCGACTACTTCAAGGAAGACGCCATCAAGTTCGCCTGGGAACTGCTCACCACGAGTGTTGCCGATGGCGGCTACGGCCTGCCGCCCGAGAAGCTGTGGGTTACCGTCTACGAAGAGGATGACGAAGCCGAGCAGCTGTGGCTCAAGAACACCGGCATGCCGGCAGAGCGGATCCAGCGGATGGGCAAGGCGGACAACTACTGGTCCACCGGCCAGCCCGGCCCGGCCGGTCCCTGCTCCGAGATCTACTACGACCGCGGCCCGTCCTATGGTGTCGAGGGCGGCCCCATCGCCGACGAGAACCGTTACGTGGAAATCTGGAACCTGGTGTTCATGCAGTACCAGATCGATAACGTCCGCTCGAAGGTGGACTTCGACATCACCGGCGAACTGCCTAAGAAAAACATCGACACCGGCCTCGGCATGGAGCGCCTCGCGATGATCCTGCAGGACGTCGAGAACATGTACGAGACCGATCAGGTCCGTCCCGTGATCGACCGGGCCGCGGCACTCTCCGGCCGGGAGTACACCTCGGCGGAATCCGCCGAGGACCCCCACCACACCGACGACGTCCGGATGCGTGTTGTTGCCGACCACATCCGCTCCTCGCTCATGCTGATCGCCGACGGCGTGACGCCCTCCAACGAGGGCCGTGGCTACGTGCTGCGCCGTCTCATCCGCCGTGCCGTGCGCTCCATGCGCCTCCTCGGCGTCGAAAAGGCCTGCCTGCCCGAGCTGTTGCCGGCCTCGCGGGACGCCATGAAGGGCGTCTACCCCGTAGTGGAGACCGACTTCGAACGCATCAGCCGCATCGCCTACGCCGAAGAGAAGGCGTTCCTGCGCACCATCGCGTCCGGCACCGCGCGCCTCGAGGACGCCGTGAAGGATTCCAAGGAAGCCGGCCGGCCGCTGTCCGGTGCCGATGCCTTTGCCCTGCACGACACCTACGGTTTCCCGATCGACCTGACCCTGGAAATGGCCGAAGAAGCCGGCCTCAAGGTTGACGAGCCCGAGTTCCGCAAGCTGATGCTCGAGCAGCGCCAGCGCGCCCAGGCCGACGCCAAGGGCAAGAAGGGGTCCCACGCCGACCTCAGCGCCTTCCAGGAGCTGCTGGCCGAGGGTGAGACGGTCTTTACCGGCTACACGGAGCTGGCCGGCGAATCGAAGGTCCGCGGCATTCTGTCCGGCGGCCGCAAGGTTTCCCAGGCCTCCACGGGCGACGAGATCGAACTCGTCCTCGCGGAGACCCCGTTCTATGCCGAGGCCGGCGGCCAGGCCGCCGACACCGGTCTGATCACGGGCGACGGATTCGTCGTCGAGGTCTTGGACGTCCAGCGTCCCGTCAAGGGATTGAGCGTGCACAAGGCGATCGTCCGCGAGGGTGAAATCGGCGCGGACTCGCTCGTGCAGGCCGCAGTGGACCGGGAGCGGCGCCACTCCGCAGAGCAGGCCCACACCGGAACGCACATCGTGCACGCGGCCCTGCACCAGATCCTCGGCCCGGAGGCCCTGCAGCGCGGTTCCTACAACAAGGCCGGCTACCTCCGCTTCGACTTCGCCTGGGGCGAGGGGCTCAGCGCCGCCACGCGCTCCGAGATCGAGGAAGTTTCCAACCTCGCCATCCGTAACAACTTCACCGTTGAGACCAAGGTCATGCAACTGGCAGAGGCCAAGGCCCTCGGCGCCATGGCGCTCTTCGGCGAGAACTACGGCAATGAAGTCCGCGTGGTGGAGATCGACGGCGCCTGGTCCCGTGAGCTTTGCGGCGGCACCCACGTGGCCAACACCTCGCTCATCGGCAGCCTGTCCCTGCTGGGCGATCAGTCGGTAGGGTCCGGAAACCGCCGCGTGGAGGCTTTTGTGGGAATGGAGGCGTTCCGGCACCTCGCCGCTGAGCGCGCCCTCGTCACGGAGCTCACCGAAATGCTGAAGGTACCCTCCGGCCTGCTGGCGGACCGCATCGCCACCACGCTGACCAAGCTCAAGACGGTTGAGAAGGAACTGGAGCGCCTGCGCAAGGAGCAGCTGACCGCTGCCGCGGCGCAGCTGGTCGGTACGGCCAAGGACGCTTCCGGAGTAAAGGTCATCGCGCACGACGCCGGACAGGTCAGCGGCGCTGACGACCTCCGCGGACTGGCCCTTGACCTGCGCAGCCGGCTGGGGTCCGAGGCAGCCGCCGTTGCAGTGGCCGGCGTGAGCAACGACCGTCCCGTCATCCTGGTCGCCACCAACGAGGAAGCCCGCGCAGCGGGTGTCAAGGCAGGGGCCCTTGTCCGGCTCGCGGCCGGGATCCTCGGCGGCGGCGGCGGAGGCAAGGACGACGTCGCCCAGGGCGGCGGCACCGACGCTTCGAAGGTGCCGGCGGCTCTTGCCGCCGTCGTGGACGCCATCACGAGGCGATAACCGAACCGTGAATGAATCTGCTGCACCCGACGCCTACCCCCGGGGCATCAAACTGGGGGTGGACGTGGGCACCGTCCGTGTGGGCGTTGCCGTCTGCGACCGCGACGGCATCCTTGCCACACCCTTGAAGACGCTCGAACGGAATGCCAAGAAGAACACGGACGTCCGGGTGCTGGCTGCCCTGGCGACAGAGCTGGGCGCCGTCCAGATTTTCGTTGGCCTGCCGCGCACGCTCAAGGGCGAAGAGCACGCTTCGGCCAGGATGGCTACGGACTACGCGGAACTTCTGGCCGGAGCCCTTGCGGGACTCGGGTCAGACATTCCGGTGCAGCTTATTGATGAGCGTTTGAGCACGGTGACGGCCCACCGCAACCTGCACGAAGCTGGCATGAGCAGCCGGAATCACCGTAAGGTGGTGGATCAGGTTGCCGCCGCAGGAATTCTGCAGCACGCGATCGACATGCAAAAAGCCAGGGGAACGGATGTTGGAAGCCGCGTGTTCGCGGTTTCGCAGACGGGGCTTTCGGGGGACGCCGCAGCGGGAAACGCTGAGCAGGCAGTCTCCGGAAACAATGTGCAATCTTCAGAAAATGGAAGGCTACAGTGAGCCCGGTCAACAGCGGCGAGTCCTCAGGTGAGGAATTCAGTGACTCCGGACGTCAACTGACGCGCAAGGAAATTCGTGCCAGGGAGAAATTCCTGACAACCGAAGGCAATGACGTCGTCCCACCGCAGGCGTTCGAGACACCCGGTGACGAGCCGCAGGTGCCGCCCGCCATGCCGGCGGAGCCGCCCACGGTGCAGCAGCAGGCGGTCCCGCTCCACGACGAACGTCCTGTGCACCCTGCGGCAGCAGTGCACCCCGAGGATGCCGTGCCCGCTGCGCCGCTCCACCACGAAGAGGCAGTGCACCCCGAGGAAGCCGCGCCCGCTGCGCCGCTCCACCACGAAGAGGCTGTGCACCCCGAAGGCTCCGCGGAGTTCGATGCACATGCCTACGACCCGCACACTGAGCTGCACCCGGAAGCCGGGCACCACGACGCCGGGCACCACGAGTATGTGGAGCACGGCTACGCAGAGCACGGTTACGCTGACAACGCCGCTTACGCAGGGCACCACGAGGACGAGGCACACCATGTCTACGACGACGCCGACGTCTATCCGCCCGCGGAGCACCACGAACATCACGCTGACGAACCCGGCCACCCGCTGATGGCCGGTGCCTCTTCCGTTGGCGTCGCCCCGGCCAAGTCCAAGAAGGTGCGCCGCCGCCGCCGCTGGCTGGCGCTCCTGCTGACGCTTGGGGTCTTCGTCACCGCCCTCGTGGTGGGCGCCCAGTTCTTGAAACCGCTGCTCGGCGCGGACACCATCGCCGATTACCCCGGACCCGGTGCAGGAGAAGTGAACGTGTCCGTGGAGCCCGGCGAAGGCACCAGGTCCGTTGCCACCAAGCTCCAGGACCAGAAGGTCGTGGCCAACGCAGACACCTTCCTGCGGGAGCTCACCGCTTCCGGCGGGACCATTGCTCCGGGGCAATTCCAGTTCCGCCAGGAAATGAAGAACTCCGACGCGGTGGCCGTCCTGCTGGGCAAGGGCGAGGGCAAAGTCATGTACTTCGCCCTGAGCGCGGGACTCCGGATTGGCGAGTCGTTGCAGGCAATTTCCCAGGGATCCGGAATCCCCGTCGCGGAGCTCAAGGCCCTGAGCGACTCCCCGGCGCAGTTCGGGCTGCCGGAGAAGGCCAAGAACCTGGAAGGCTACCTGGCCCCCGGTGAGCACCGGTTCCCGGTGGGGACGCCGGCCAAGGAGATCCTCCAGAAGCTCGTCACCGTTACGACTGACGAGCTGAAGGCGCAGGGAGTCACCGACCCCGCAAAACAGTACGACGTCGTCACGGTCGCCAGCATCGTCCAGGCCGAAGGCGGGCAGGCCGAGTACGGAGATGTTGCCGGCGCCATCTACAACCGGCTCAAGCCGAACAACACCGAGACGGCCGGCCTGATCCAGTCCGACGCCACGGTGACCTACGGGCTGGGAATCAAGAGCTTCCACATCGACGAGGCTCAGAAGGCCGATAAGTCGAACCCCTACAACACGTATGCCAACCAGGGTCTTCCGGTGGGACCCATCGGTTCACCGGGCAAGAACGCCATCGACGCGGCAGCGAAGCCAAAGGCCAACGAGTACATGTACTGGGTGACCATCAACCTGGACACCAAGGAGACGAAGTTCTCCAAGACGCTGGCTGAGCACAATGTGTATGTGGAGCAATACAACACCTGGTGCGCCGCCAATGCGGGACGCTGCACGTGACCCTGAAGGCTGCCGTCCTTGGGCATCCGATCGGCCATTCGAAGTCCCCGGCACTCCATCGGGCCGCGTACGCCCGCCTGGGCGTTGACGTGGCGTATTCCGCCATCGACGTGACCGTTCCTGAGCTTCCGGCATTCATGGCGGCCGTGCGCAACGAGCCAGGCTGGCGCGGACTGTCCGTCACCATGCCGCTCAAGACCGCCATGGTTTCCGAGGTTGACGAGGTCCGCGGAGTGGCAGGCATCCTGGGCGTGGTGAACACCGTGGTGTTTGAAGCCGAAGGCGGTTCCGTGCGCCGGGTCGGCTACAACACCGACGTCGCCGGCATCGTGAACGCCGTGCGGCATGCCGGCGTGGCCGCCGCACCGTCCGCGGTGGTCCTGGGCGGCGGCGGCACAGCTGCGGCTGCAGTCGCCGCGCTCAAGGACCTCGGCGCACCGTCTGCGGACATTTACGTACGCGACGTGCGGCGGGCGGCGGAAGCCCGGGCCGCGTCCGACGGCGTGGGCCTTCCGGTCCGTATCCTTCCACTGACCGGCGCGGCCGACGCAATGGCCGCCGCCGACGTCGTAATTTCCACCCTCCCTCCCCACGGGGCAGACGCCCTGGCGGAGCAGCTCGCGGGCCTCAGGACCCCGACTCCCGGGGTCCTGCTCGATGTCGCCTACGATCCCTGGCCCAGCCGGATTGCCTCCGTCTGGCAGCACGGGGGAGGATCCGTGGTTCCCGGCCTGGAGATGCTGCTGTACCAGGCGGTGGAGCAGGTGCGGTTTTTCAGCGGCCTCGGCGACGACGTCACGGCCGATGTCATAGATGTGATGTGTGACGCAGTCGGGGCACCCCGACGAGTGTTCTAACCGCCCTACGTGGCAGGATGGATTTTATGTTGCGTTGGTTGACTGCCGGTGAATCCCATGGCCCGGCACTGGTCGGAATAATTGAAGGCGTGCCTGCCGGTGTAGAACTCACCAGCAGCCAGATCGCCGATGCCCTGGCCCGTCGGCGCCTCGGCTACGGCCGCGGTGCCCGGATGAAGTTCGAGCAGGACGTCGTGACCGTGCTTGGCGGCGTCCGCCACGGCATCACGCAGGGCGGTCCCGTGGCCATCCAGGTGGGCAACACCGAATGGCCCAAATGGGAGCAGATCATGGCCGCGGACCCGGTGGCGCCGGAAATCCTCGCCGACCAGGCGCGCAACGCACCACTGACCAGGCCCCGCCCCGGACACGCGGACTTCACGGGAATGCAGAAGTACGGCTTCGACGAGGCCCGCCCCGTTCTGGAACGGGCCAGCGCCCGCGAAACCGCCACCCGCGTAGCACTCGGAACCGTGGCCGCGCAGTTCCTCAAGCAGCTGGGCATTGAGCTTGTCAGCCACACCGTCTCGATCGCCAGCGTGACCGTGCCCGAAGGACGGCCGTTGCCGGTTCCGGACAACGTCATTGCCCTTGATGCGGATCCGCTCCGCTGCTTCGACCGGGAAACCTCGGACGCCATGGTGGCCGAGGTCGACGCCGCGCACAAGGAAGGCGAAACCCTGGGCGGCGTGGTCGAGGTGCTGGCCTACGGCCTTCCCCCCGGACTTGGCAGCTACGTCCACTGGGACCGCCGCCTGGACTCCCGGCTTGCCGCTGCCCTCATGGGCATCCAGGCCATCAAGGGTGTGGAGGTGGGCGACGGGTTCCTTACCGCCTCGCGCCGCGGCTCCGCCGCGCACGACGAAATCGTCAAGGACTCCGACGGGCGGATCATCCGCACCAGCAACCGGGCGGGCGGCATCGAGGGCGGCATGAGCATCGGCGACGTCCTGCGCGTCCGTGCCGCGATGAAGCCTATTGCCACCGTTCCGCGCGCCCTGAAGACCATCGACGTGAGCACCGGCGAGGCCGCCAAGGCCCACCACCAGCGCTCTGACGTCTGTGCCGTCCCGGCCGCGGGCGTCGTGGCCGAGGCAATGGTGGCCCTGGTGCTCGCCGAGGCAGTGGCAGAAAAGTTCGGCGGAGATTCGGTCGCGGAGACCGCCCGCAACATCAAGGGTTACCTGGACAACATTCCGGCGTCCCTGGACTCGATCGGCCAGTAGTGCCGGGCAGCATCAGGCACGGCGCTGTGCCACGACGGCCCATCGCCCTCATCGGACCCATGGCGGTGGGAAAGTCGGCGATCGGCCACCAGCTTGCGCAGCAGCTCGGTGCGGCGTTCGTCGACACCGACGTCGTCATCGTGGAAAACCACGGCACCATCGCGGACATCTTCGCCGCCCGCGGCGAGACCGCGTTCCGGGAGATCGAAGCCCGGACCGTGGCGCGGGTCATCGAAGACGCCGGGAACGCCGCCACTGTCATTTCGCTCGGCGGGGGAGCCGTGCTTGACTCCGGCACCCAGCAGCTGCTCCGCCGCTGCACCGTGGTGTACCTCGAATGCGACGCCGACACGGTTTCCGAGCGGATTGCCCGGAATTCGGGCCGGCCGCTCCTGGCAGGTGACGCCATGGGCCGCTGGCGTGCACTGTTTGCCACCCGGCAGCCCGTGTACGAACGGCTTGCCGATCTCGTTTTCGATGTCCGCCACGGAACTGTCGCGGATCTCGGGCATCGGCTGGAAGAGGCGCTGCGTGAGTACGCGGCGGCACAGACCGCGGCGGCGGAGCCAGTGGCCGCAACAAAGGAAGTTGAAAAGTGAGTAGCGAATCAACCGTCATCAAAGTCACTGGCAAGTCTGCCGCTGACAACTACGACGTCGTTGTGGGCCGCGGCCTGCTCGAACGCCTTCCGGAGCTGCTGGGGGAGCGGGTCAAACGCGTCCTGGTCATCCACCCGCGGGCCCTGCGGCTCACCGGGGATACCGTCCGCGACGAACTGGCCTCGGCCGGATTCACCGCGCTGACAGCCGAAATCCCGGACGCCGAAGAGGGCAAGCACATCCAGGTGGCCGCCTTCTGCTGGCAGGTCCTCGGACAGAACGACTTCACCCGCTCCGACGCCGTGGTGGCTGTCGGCGGCGGCGCAGTCACGGACCTCGCCGGGTTCGTGGCCGCGACCTGGCTCCGCGGGGTCAAGGTCATCCACATGCCCACCAGCCTGCTTGGCATGGTGGACGCAGCCGTTGGCGGCAAGACCGGCATCAACACGGCCGAGGGCAAAAACCTGGTGGGCGCATTCCACCCGCCCGCGGCCGTACTCGCCGACCTTGACACCCTCAGCACGCTGCCCAGGAACGAGCTGATTTCGGGGATGGCCGAGGTCATCAAATGCGGCTTCATCGCAGACCCCGCCATCCTGGACCTGGTGGAAAAGGACCCGTCCGCCGTCACCGATCCGCAGTCGGCGATCCTCCGCGAGCTGATCGAACGGGCCATCGCAGTCAAAGCCGAAGTGGTGTCGGAGGATCTGAAGGAGACCGGCCGGCGGGAGTTCCTCAACTACGGGCACACGCTCGGACACGCGATCGAGCTCGTGGAACGGTACTCGTGGCGGCACGGCGCTGCCGTGTCTGTGGGCATGATGTTCGCCGCTGAACTCGCCCGCAGTGTGGGACGCCTCAGCGACGCTGATGCCGACCGTCACCGCGCCATCCTGGAATCTCTCGGACTGCCGATCACCTACCGCCGCGACCGGTGGCAGGGGCTGTTGGACGGCATGCGCCGGGACAAGAAGTCCCGTGGCGACCTGCTGCGGTTCGTCGTCCTCGACGGCGTTGCGCGGCCCGGAATCCTCGACGTTCCGGACACGTCCCTGCTGTTTGCCGCCTACCAGGAGATTGCCTCTTGATGACGACCGACGTCATGATTGATTCCATGGGCGGCACGAGCGAGTGGCCGGATGCGGGGTTCCCGGGTATCAAAATCAACCCGGACACGCTGATGCCGGGAATTGTCAACGAAGAAGTATGTAACCTGGCGCTGCAGGCATCGACCGACCCGGCGGACCGCATCATGGTCCTGCTCGCGGAAGGCCATGCCGCAGACGCCGCGGAGCTCCTCGCCGAGGCACGCTACAACGACCCCGAATCCTTCAGGCTGCGCACGTTTGAAGCCGAAGTCCTTCGCGTGTCCAAGCGTTTTGACCGGGCTGTGGACCTTTTCCGCCAGCTCTTGGGCGAAGTCCAGGGAACCGAGCTGGAGGCCCTGGCGCACCAGCACCTGGGGCGGGCCTACTATGCCGGCGGCAACACCGCAGCGGCCGTCGACGAGTTCGCCAAGGCCCTTGACCTGCGCGTCGCGGGATCTGCCGATGCAGCGCTGATCTACTCATCCACCGTCGCACTGCAACGGGCGCGGAACGTCCTGGAAATGTCGTCCTAGGGGCCCTCGCAGCAGCCCGCCCGCATTACCGGTAGAATGGTTCTTGGATTTTTGACAAACACTCGCTGGCAGCCTTTTGGCGTGCCTGCGTGACATAACCGGCTGGCGGCTTGAAGCGGTCAGATACAAACCAGAGGATACCAGTGGCAACCACAAACGACATCAAGAACGGAACCGTGCTGAAGCTTGAGGGCCAGCTCTGGAACATCATCGAGTTCCAGCACGTCAAGCCGGGCAAGGGCGGCGCGTTCGTCCGCACCAAGATGCGCAACGTCATGTCGGGCAAGGTGGTCGACAAGACCTTCAACGCCGGCCTCAAGATCGAGACTGCCACGGTTGACCGCCGCGACTACCAGTACCTGTACCAGGACGGCGCCGACTTCGTGTTCATGGACACCTCGGACTTCGACCAGCTCACCGTGTCCGCCGAGACCGTTGGCGACGCCACCAACTTCATGCTCGAGAACCAGATGGTGAACATTGCCATCCACGAAGGCACCCCGCTCTACATCGAACTGCCGCCGAGCGTCGTTCTCGAAATCACCTACACCGAGCCGGGCCTGCAGGGCGACCGCTCCTCGGCCGGCACCAAGCCCGCCACCCTCGAGACCGGCTACGAGATCCAGGTGCCGCTGTTCGTTGAGAACAACACCAAGGTCAAGGTCGACACCCGCGACGGCAGCTACCTCGGCCGGGTCAACGACTAGTGAGCGCCCGCGGTAAGGCCCGTAACCGGGCCCTGGATGTTCTTTTCGAGGCGGAGCAGCGCTCCCTCTCGGCTTTTGATGTGCTGCGGTCGCGGCGTGAAATAACCGACCAGATCGTCAACCCCTACACCCTTGAAATCGTTGAAGGCGTGGTCTCCCACCAGACCGCCATCGACGAATTCCTGGAGACCTACTCCCAGGGCTGGACGCTGGAACGCATGCCGTCCGTGGACCGCATCATCCTGCGCATCGGTACGTGGGAACTGCTCTATAACGACGACGTTCCCGACGGCGTGGCTGTCAGTGAAGCTGTGGCCCTGGCCAAGACGCTGTCCACGGACGAGTCGCCGTCGTTCATCAACGGCCTCCTGGGCCGGCTGCAGCAGCTGAAGCCTTCGCTGCTGGCGTAGTCGCCCGGTGCCTGGCTGCGGTCGTAACCGCAGCGTGTCACCAATGGAAAGGACCGGTCCCCGCCAAAAGGCGGGGGCCGGTCTTTTTCGTTTCCGCCCAGCCTGTTTCCGCCCAGCTGGCGACCGCTCAGCGAAGCACGGCGTCCCGCCGCGCCGAGATTTCCGCGAGCTGGCGGTGCTCGTCGAGCTGGTGTGCGGGAACGTCCCGGCCGCTGAGGATCCGCTGCCGGATGAAGGCAAGCTGCGTGGCCGCGTGCAGGAAGGCCTTCATCTGTTGCCCCCGGCCGAACTGCTTCGCCCAGCGGACCGCTGCACGGCGGCCGCCGGCGGTCGCGAGCATGTCCACTTCCGGCGGCGTGAACCACCCCGCGGCCGCATATTCCAGGAGCCGCTGGCGCGTCAGCCGGTTCTCCGCCACGCGCAGCAGGACTATCACGATGACGGCCAGGACGAAGATGGGCACCTGGACCACGATGTACTGCAGCAGGAAGTCCTGGCCCATGCTGTTCCACATGCTGTGCAGCAACATGGCCGGGACCAGGCCGGCGAAGAACGCCACGACAGACATCCCGGTGTGCCAGCGGCGCGCCGCAAAGCCGAGGATCAGCCCCGTGGTCCCGGTAAAGATGGCGTGGGCGAAGGGGGACATCACGCCCCGCAGGAAGAAGACAACCGCGAGGTCCGCGCCCGGAGTGCTGGACTCGGCGATGGCCCGGCCGAAATAGAGGATGTTTTCAGTGAAGGCAAAGCCGCCGGCGATCGTGAAAGCGAACACCACACCGTCCACTGGTCCGTCGAAGTGCTTCCGCGCCAGCAGCAGGAGCAGAAGCAGGCCCAGGGACTTCGCGAATTCCTCCACCACCGGGGCCTGGACCGTGACGGCAAACGTCCTGTAGTCCATGCCGGCGGGCGGCGCCGCGGCCAGTGCAAAGAACGGCTGGATCAGCAACGTGACGGAAATGGACACCACTGCGCCCCAGAGGAAGGCGAACAGCAGCAGGCGTTTCGGCTCGGGTTCCCAGCGGTCAATAAGGTAGACGGCCAGAAGAACGGCGCCCAGTGGAATCAGGGAGGCGATGAAGCCGATTACGAACCCGGTGACGCCGGTGTTGCCCACCAGGTACGGGAGGACCAGGAAGAGGCTTGCGAAGGCCAGGAAACCGCCGCCGCCCACAAGGCCTGCCACCCCCGCACTCGAACGTTTGCGCACGGCGGCCGGCGGCATGACAGTGGTCACCGCAGGCGCGTTGTTGTTCGCGGGTGCCGCACGGTAGAGGTCGGGACGGACCTGGCCCATCCAGGTGGGGTTGGTCTGCTGCGGCAGGTCCCGCCCGGGCCATGGGGGCTGCTGCCCGTTTCCACGGCCGCCGGACGGATCGTGCTGCGGCCAAGGCGCGTTCGATGTCATGAGATTGAGCCTATGTCCCGCCAACCGCCGCATCCAAGGCCGGCTTTGGTGCGGCGGCGGCGGACTGGAGGCAACCATAGGCAACACCGTGCCGGCGACCAGCCCCGGGCAGCCTCACCGGCCGGCGGATGTGATGTTAAACGCTCTCCGCGCGCCCGGCGGGCAGCCGGGCCGGGATGGCGCGTGTGGTAATTTTGAAGGGCAAATGTTCCTTTTTTAATTCCGTCCCGTGAGGCGGGGAAAGGGGAGACGAGCGTTGACATCAGTCACAGAAGCACCGGTTCCGGCCAGGGTTGTACTCAACTCTGCGGACATTGACCGTGCACTCACTCGTATCGCCCATGAGATCCTCGAGGCCAACAAGGGTTCCCAGGATCTGGTGCTGCTGGGCATTCCGCGCCGCGGCTATCCGCTGGCCGTGCGCCTGGCCAAGAAAATCGCCGCCGCCGATCCCACCGTGGATGCCGCCGCCATCGTGGGCCAGCTGGACGTCACCATGTTCCGGGACGACCTCTCCCACCAGCCCACGCGGCCGCCCTATCCCACGCAACTGCCCCGAACCGGCATCGACAACAAGGTCGTCGTGCTGATCGATGACGTCCTCTACTCCGGCCGGACCATCCGCGCGGCACTGGATGCCATCGTCGACCTGGGCCGCCCGCGCATCGTCCGGCTCGCGGTCATGATCGACCGCGGACACCGTGAACTTCCGATCCGGGCCGACCACGTCGGAAAGAACCTCCCCACGTCCTCCTCCGAAAAAGTCCGGGTCCGGCTTGAAGAGACCGATTCCGTTGACGGCACACCGGTCAACGAAGTGGTCATCGAGGCAGGCGCATGAAGCACCTGCTTTCCACCGAAGACCTCAGCCTGGCCAACGCCATCCGCATCCTCGACACGGCCGAGGAGATGGCCGCGGTGGGGGAACGCGAGGTCAAGAAGCTCCCGGCCCTGCGGGGCCGCACCGTGGTGAACCTGTTCTTCGAGGACTCCACCCGCACGCGCATCTCCTTCGAGGCCGCCGCGAAGCGGCTGTCGGCGGACGTCATCAACTTTGCTGCCAAGGGATCCTCCGTCTCCAAGGGCGAATCCCTCAAAGACACGGCGCAGACGCTGGCCGCCATGGGGGCAGACGCCGTCGTCATCCGCCACTGGGCCTCCGGTGCGCCGCACCGGCTGGCCGCCACGGACTGGATCGACGCCGCCGTCATCAACGCCGGTGACGGCACCCACGAACACCCCACCCAGGCGCTGCTGGATGCCTTCACCATGCGGCGGCACTGGGCGCAGCTCCACGGGACGCCGTCCGCCGGGGCTGACCTGAAGGGCATGCGGGTGGCCATCGCCGGTGATGTCCTGCACTCCCGGGTGGCCCGGTCGAACGTCTGGCTGCTCCGCACGCTCGGCGCGGAAGTCACGCTGGTGGCGCCGCCCACGCTGCTGCCCATCGGCGTCGGACAGTGGCCCTGCAGCGTCAGCTACGACATGGACGAAACCCTGGCGAAGGGCGTGGACGCCGTGATGATGCTGCGCGTCCAGGGCGAACGGATGAACGCCTCGTTCTTCCCCACAACGCGTGAATACTCCCGCCGCTGGGGCTTCGACGACAACCGCCTCCGGGCCCTGGACACCCTGGGACTGAAGGACACCATCATCATGCACCCCGGCCCCATGAACCGGGGCCTTGAAATATCGTCCGCCGCCGCGGACTCTCCCCGTTCCACCGTGCTGGCACAGGTCCGCAACGGCGTATCCGTCCGGATGGCCGCCCTGTACCTGCTGCTGTCCGGGGACACCCGGGAAGCGGCAGCCACCGCCTCTTCCGGCACAGCCTCTTCCAGCACCGCATATTCCAACGCCGCCCATTCCACCAAGGAGAGCCACTGATGGCACACGAACAACAGGATGCAGCCCGCACCGGGTCATACCTCATCCGCGGCGCGGCGATTCTCGGCGGCGCAGCCCAGGACCTCCTGATCCGCGACGGCATCATCACCGGACGCGGCACCGACCTGGCCGGCAGCGACGCGGCTGACGGCGCCACCGTCATCGAAGCCGCCGGCCTGGTGGCACTGCCCGGCATGGTGGACATCCACACGCACCTCCGCGAACCCGGACGGGAAGACGCCGAAACGGTGGAGACCGGCACCCGCGCCGCCGCCCTCGGCGGCTACACGGCCGTGCACGCCATGGCCAACAGCAACCCCGTCGCGGACACCGCAGGCGTGGTGGAACAGGTGCACACCCTGGGACGCGCCGCCGGCTGGGTGGACGTCCGTCCCGTGGGCGCGGTCACCGTAGGCCTCGCCGGCGAACAGCTGGCCGAGCTCGGCGCCATGGCCGATTCCCGCGCCAAGGTGCGGGTGTTCTCCGATGACGGCATCTGCGTCCACGACCCCGTGCTGATGCGCCGGGCCCTCGAATACGTCAAGGCGTTCGACGGCGTGGTGGCCCAGCACGCCCAGGAACCCCGGCTCACCGCCGGCGCCCAGATGAACGAAGGCGACGTCTCGGCAGTTCTCGGACTGACGGGCTGGCCCGCCGTCGCCGAGGAAAGCATCATCGCCCGTGACGTCCTGCTGGCCCAGCACGTCGGGTCCAGGCTGCACGTCTGCCACGTCTCCACGGCAGGTTCGGTCGAGATCATCCGCTGGGCCAAGGCCCGCGGCATCAACGTCACTGCCGAAGTGACTCCGCACCACCTCCTCCTGACCGACGAACTTGTCCGCAGCTACGATCCCGTCTACAAGGTGAACCCGCCGCTGCGCACGGACTCCGACGTCCAGGCGCTCCGCGCGGCCCTGGCAGACGGCACCATCGACGTCGTCGGCACGGACCACGCCCCGCACCCGAGCGAACACAAGGAATGCGAATGGGCGCAGGCGGCCATGGGCATGACCGGCCTGGAAACCGCACTGTCCGTGGTGCAGGCGACCATGATCGAGACCGGCCTCATGGGCTGGGAGGACTTCGCCCGGGTCACCTCCACCGCTCCCGCCGTCATCGGACGGGTGGCGGACCAGGGACGTCCGCTGGAGGTGGGCGAACCCGCGAACGTCATACTGGTGGACCCGGCTGCGCGCTGGACCGTGGACCCTTCTAAGATGGCAACCATGGGCCGTAACTCTCCGTTCGCCGGAAGGGAACTCCCGGGCAAGGTTGTGGCGACGTTCTTCAAGGGTCATCCCACCGTCCTGAACGGCGAGCTCAATACCCCGTACCGTCACGGATCCCACCCGGAAACAACCGGTCCGGCGGGCGCCAACTGATGGACAACAAAGCCCTCACCCTGGTCATCACGCTGCCGCTCATCGCGCTCGTGCTGGCCATGATCGGCGCCGGCTGGCGGAGCCGCCTGCGGCGCCAGTCCGACGTCGAACAGTTGCCTGCGGTGCCGGCGGAACTGAGCCTGCCGCTTGCCGCGGCCGACGGCCAGTACGTCGCCACCACCACGGCGGGGGACTGGCTGGACCGCATTGCCGTTCAAGGCCTGGGAATCCGCACCAACGCCGAACTGACCGTCCACCCCGAAGGCGTGCTGTTCGAGCGGTCAGGTGCCGGACCGGTCTTCATCCCGGCCGGCAGGCTCACCGGAGTCCGGCAGGACAGCGGCATGGCCGGCAAGTTCGTCGAGAAAGACGGACTCCTGGTGCTCAGCTGGACACTGGGCGGCCGTGAACTGGACACCGGATTCCGGACCCGGCGCGCCGCCGACAAACCGGCCATCCTCGACGCCTTTCAAGAATTGATCTCCGCAGCCCCTCAGGCAGATGCCGATAGTGGAAAGTAACAACGTGACAGAAACCCAAGTAACAGCAAACGCAGATACTGCACCTGAACAGGGAACGTCGGCGCCCGCCGTGCTGGTGCTCGAGGACGGCCGCTTCTTCCGCGGCAGCAGCTACGGCGCCACCGGCACCGCCCTGGGCGAGGCGGTCTTCGCCACCGGCATGACCGGCTACCAGGAGACCATCACCGATCCCTCCTACGCCCGTCAGCTGGTGGTCCAGACGGCACCGCACATCGGCAACACCGGCGTCAACGCCGACGACGCCGAGTCCCGCCGCATCTGGGTGGCCGGCTACATTGTCCGCGACGCTGCGCGCCGGCCCTCCAACTGGCGCTCCGAGCGGTCCCTCGACGACGAACTCGTGGAACAGGGCATTGTGGGCATCCAAGGCGTCGACACCCGGGCCATCACCCGGCACCTGCGCGAACACAAGACCATGCGCGCCGGGATCTTCTCCGGCGACGCGGCCCGGGCCACGGACAAAGAACTGCTCGACGCCGTACTGGCCAGCGCGCCGATGGAAGGCGCCCGCCTCGCCGAGGAAGTCAGTGTTGACGAGGCCTACATCGTGGAACCGAAGGACTGGGGCTGGGACGGCGAGCCGCGCTTCAGCATCGCCGCAATCGACCTCGGCATCAAGCGCATGACCCCCATCCGCTTCGCCGAGCGCGGCGTCCGCGTCCATGTCCTGCCGGCGACGGCCACCCTGGCCGACGTGAAAGCGGTCAACCCGGACGGATTCTTCATGTCCAACGGTCCGGGCGACCCCGCCACGGCCGACAACCAGGTCAAGCTGCTCCGCTCGGTGCTGGACGAGAAACTTCCGTACTTCGGCATCTGCTTCGGCAACCAGATCCTGGGCCGGGCCCTCGGCTTCGGCACGTACAAGCTCCGCTACGGCCACCGCGGCATCAACCAGCCCGTGATGGACCGCCGCACCGGCAAGGTGGAGATCACCTCGCAGAACCACGGCTTTGCCGTGGACGCCCCGCTCGACGGCGCCACCCAGGCCCCCGAGGAACGGTTCGGCCGCGTCGAGGTCAGCCATGTGAGCCTCAACGACGACGTCGTGGAAGGCCTTTCCTGCCTGGACATCCCCGCCTTCTCGGTTCAGTACCACCCGGAAGCCGCCGCCGGGCCGCACGATGCCGCCTACCTTTTTGACCGCTTCATCGAGCTGATGGCGGACACCAAGAAGGCTGCCGCCGACTCCAAAACTTCCACCGAATCCAAGACTGAGGACAAGAAGTAATGCCCAAGAGAACTGACCTTAAGAGCGTCCTGGTCATCGGTTCCGGTCCGATCGTGATCGGCCAGGCCGCCGAGTTCGACTATTCCGGCACCCAGGCTCTCCGCGTCCTCAAGGAGGAAGGCCTGCGCGTTATCCTGGTCAACTCCAACCCGGCCACCATCATGACGGACCCCGAGTTCGCCGATGCCACCTACGTGGAGCCCATCACCCCCGAGGTGGTGGAAAAGATCATCGCCAAGGAACGGCCGGATGCGGTCCTGCCCACCCTGGGCGGCCAGACGGCCCTCAACACCGCCATCGCGCTGGACAAGAACGGCGTGCTCGAAAAGTACAACGTGGAACTGATCGGCGCGAACATCGCCGCGATCGAACTCGGCGAAGACCGCGAAAAGTTCAAGGGCGTTGTGGAACGCTGCGGTGCGGAGTCCGCCCGCAGCCACATCATCCACACCATCGACGAGGCCCTGAAGGCCGCCGAAGACCTCGGCTACCCGATGGTCGTCCGGCCTTCCTTCACCATGGGCGGCCTTGGCTCCGGCCTGGCCTACGACGAGGGCGACCTCCGCCGGATCGTCGGCCAGGGCCTGCAGTACAGCCCCACCAGCGAGGTGCTGCTCGAAGAGAGCATCCTCGGCTGGAAGGAATACGAGCTCGAGATGATGCGGGACAAGAACGACAACGTGGTGGTTGTCTGTTCCATCGAGAACTTCGACCCCGTGGGCGTGCACACCGGAGACTCCATCACGGTGGCTCCCGCCCTGACCCTCACGGACCGCGAATACCAGCGCCTGCGCGACATCTCCATCGCGGTCATCCGTGAAGTGGGCGTGGACACCGGCGGCTGCAACATCCAGTTCGCCGTCGAACCGGACACGGGACGCGTCGTCGTCATCGAAATGAACCCGCGCGTCTCCCGGTCCTCGGCGCTGGCCTCGAAGGCCACGGGGTTTGCGATTGCCAAGATCGCCACCAAACTGTCCCTGGGCTACACCCTGGATGAGATCCCGAACGACATCACGCAGAAGACCCCGGCGTCGTTCGAACCGACGCTCGACTACGTCGTGGTCAAGGTTCCGCGGTTCGCGTTTGAGAAGTTCCCGGCAGCGGACCCGACCCTCACCACCACCATGAAGTCGGTGGGCGAGGCCATGGCCATGGGCCGCAACTTCACCGAGGCACTGCAGAAGGCGCTCCGCTCCCTCGAGCAGAAGGGCTCGCAGCTGGACTTCAGCCACGTTCCCGAATGGGAAGTCCCGGAGCTGATCGAAAAGTCCAAGCGGCCCACCACCGAACGCCTGCACCAGGTGCAGCGCGCCCTGCTGGGCGGCGCCACGGTGGAGCAACTCTTCGAAGCCACCAAGATCGACCCGTGGTACCTGGACCAGCTCCAGCTGCTGAACGAGATCTCGCAGGAAATCCGCAAGTCCACCGCCCTGACCCAGGAGATGCTGCAGCGCGCCAAGCGCCACGGCTTCTCCGACGAGCAGATCGGCGCCCTCACCAACAACCAGGAGGCCGTGGTCCGCGGCGTCCGCCAGGCGCTGGGCATCCGCCCGGTCTACAAGACCGTGGACACCTGCGCCGCCGAGTTCGCCGCCTACACCCCGTACCACTACTCGTCCTACGACGAGGAGGACGAGGTGGCGCTGCACTCCAAGCCGTCCATCATCATCCTGGGTTCGGGCCCCAACCGCATCGGCCAGGGCATCGAGTTCGACTACTCCTGCGTGCATGCCTCCATGGCGCTCCGCAAAGCCGGCTACGAGACCGTCATGGTCAACTGCAACCCGGAAACCGTCTCTACCGACTACGACGTCTCCACGCGCCTCTACTTCGAACCGCTGACCCTCGAGGACGTCCTTGAAGTCATCGCGGCGGAGGAGCGCACCGGCGGCGTCATGGGCGTGTTCGTCCAGCTCGGCGGCCAGACCCCGCTCAAGCTCGCCCAGCAGCTGGCCGACGCGGGCGTGCCGATCCTCGGCACGTCACCGGAAGCGATCGACCTCGCCGAACACCGCGGCGCATTCTCCCGCGTGCTGGACGAGGCCGGGCTCATCTCGCCCAAGAACGGCACCGCAGTGTCCTTCGAGGACGCCAAAAAGATCGCCGACGAAATCGGCTACCCGGTCCTGGTCCGCCCGTCCTACGTGCTGGGCGGACGCGGCATGGAGATCGTCTACGACGAGCCCAACCTCTCCCGCTACATCGCCAACGCCACCGAGATCACCACCGAACACCCGGTGCTGATCGACCGGTTCCTGGAAGACGCCGTCGAAATCGACGTCGACGCCCTCTACGACGGAACCGAAATGTACCTCGGCGGCATCATGGAGCACATCGAAGAGGCCGGCATCCACTCCGGCGACTCCGCCTGTGTGCTGCCTCCGATCACGCTCGGCAACAACGTGATCGAGCGCGTACGCACCGCCACCCTGGCCATCGCCGAGGGCGTCGGCGTCCGCGGCCTCATCAACATCCAGTTCGCCCTGGCCTCCGACGTCCTGTACGTCCTCGAAGCCAACCCGCGGGCCTCTCGCACGGTGCCCTTCGTCTCCAAGGCCACGGGCGTGCAGATGGCCAAGGCCGCCGCGCTGATCGGCACCGGCGTGACCATCAACCAGCTCCGCAGCGCCTACAAGATGCTGCCGGAAACCGGTGACGGCTCCACCCTGCCGTTCGACGCACCCGTCTCGGTCAAGGAAGCCGTGCTGCCCTTCAGCCGCTTCCGTACCCCGGAGGGCAAGGTTGTGGACTCCCTCCTCGGCCCGGAAATGCGCTCCACCGGCGAAGTCATGGGCATCGACAAGCACTTCGACACGGCCTTCGCCAAGAGCCAGGCGGCCGCCAACAACGCGCTGCCCACCGAAGGGAAGATCTTCGTCTCCGTGGCCAACCGGGACAAGCGCTCGGTCATCATGGGCGTCAAGCGCCTCTCCGACCTCGGCTTCGAGATCGTCTCCACCGGCGGCACCGCGGACGTCCTGCGCCGCAACGGCATCCAGGCCACGCCGGTCCGCAAGGTCGCCGAAGGCAGCAGCGCCGAAGGGGAAGGCACCATCGCCGACCTCATCATCGCCGGCGAGATCGACATGGTCTTCAACACGCCGTCCGGCGGAGAAGCCCGCATCGACGGCTACGAACTGCGCGCGGCGGCAACGTCCATCGGCATTCCGTGCATCACCACGGTGGCCGAGTTCAACGCGGCCGTCCAGGCGATCGAAGCATTGCGCACCTACGAATGGTCGGTGACCAGCCTGCAGGAGCACGCTGAGAACCTGAAGGCCCTGCAGAATGGCTGAGCAAGCGGCAGCAATGACGGCCGGCCGGGAGTCCTTCGGCTCCCGGCTCGGCCGGGCCATGGCGGACCGCGGTCCGCTGTGCGTGGGGATCGATCCGCACCCGGCGCTGCTGAAGGCCTGGGGGCTGAACGACGACGCCGCCGGCCTGGAGCGCTTCTCGCTCACGGTCGTGGAGGCAGTGGGTTCGCTCGCTGCCGCCGTGAAGCCGCAGGTGGCCCTCTACGAACGCCACGGCTCGGCCGGCATGGCCGTGCTGGAACGCACCCTCGCAGCGTCTGCCGATGCGGGCGTGCTGACCATCGCCGACGCCAAGCGCGGGGACATCGGCTCCACCATGGCAGCCTACGCCGACGCCTGGCTCCGGGACGGCTCTTCGCTGGCCGCGGATTCGGTGACCCTGAGCCCCTACCTGGGCTTCGAGTCGCTGCGCCCGGCCCTGGACCTTGCGGCAGAATACGGCCGCGGCGTCTTTGTCCTGGCCCTGACGTCCAACCCGGAAGGTGCCTCCGTCCAGCACGTCGGCGGCGCGGATTCCGTGGCCCGCCGGATCACCGAGGCGGCGGCTGCTGAAAATCTCCGCTATACGGGCGCGCTGGGCTCTGTGGGCCTGGTGGTTGGCGCCACTGTGGGTGGAGCGCTGGCGGACCTGCAACTGGACCTGGCGGCGGTACGCGGAATCATCCTCGCGCCGGGGCTCGGCGCCCAGGGCGCCACGGCCGCGGATCTGCGGGCAACGTTCGGTGCCGCCTATTCGCAGGTCCTGGGCACCTCAAGCCGGGACATCCTCTCCGGAGGGCCCTCCGTTGGCGGACTCCGGGAGGCCGCCCTGCGCACCTTGGAGCCCCTGCTGACCAGCTGATCCATCGATTTTCGCGTCCATTGATTTCTGCGCCAGGCAAAGGGTAGGTTCGGAGGACTCCCGGGACCTTTGCCTTGGATCCGACCGACGATATCGGGGTGACTTGAGTGAGCCTGCGGCCCCTGACAGACCAGGAACGCGCGGAAGCGCTGGGTAAGGCGGCGGCCGCCCGGGCGGCCCGGGCGGAAGCCAAGGAACAGCTAAAGCTCGGAACGCTCACGGTGGCTGAACTCCTCGCCTCCGGGGACGGTGATTCCGCCATCGCGCGGATGAAGGTTTCCGAGATGCTGGAGGCGTTCCCCGGTGTGGGCCGGGTCACGGCCGCTGCCATCATGGACGAGCTGGGCATTGCCGTATCCCGCAGGCTGCGGGGGCTCGGCATTCACCAGCGCCGGGCGCTGGTAGATTTTATGAACGAGAATCACGTCCATCCGAATAACGCCCAAAGGAATATGTGAGCAAGAAACCGGGACTGACAGTCCTCGCCGGCCCGACGGCTGTTGGTAAAGGCACCGTGTCCACCTACATCCGGGACAACTATCCCGAAGTCTGGCTTTCCGTCTCGGCCACCACCCGGGCTCCGCGCCCGGGGGAGCAGGACGGCGTTCACTACTTTTTCAAGTCGGCCGAGGAATTCGACGCCCTGGTGGCCGACGGCGAACTGCTCGAATGGGCCGTGGTCCACGGCCGCAACCGGTACGGCACGCTTCGCAGCACCGTGGACGCGGCCATCGCCGATGGCCGTTCGGTGCTGCTGGAGATTGATCTGCAGGGCGCGCGCCAGGTCAAGCAGGCCGTCCCGGAAGCCCAATTCGTGTTCCTCGCCCCGCCTACCTGGGAGGAAATGGTCCGCCGCCTGGTGGGCCGCGGCACGGAATCAGCCGAGGAACAGCAGCAGAGACTGGAAACCGCTAAACTAGAACTTGCCGCTGAGCCGGAGTTCGATCACACCGTCATCAATGATGACGTTCGACGCGCAGCGGACGAGCTTGTTTCACTCATGGGGCTGACCCCGCACCCGCACTAGCCGCAGGGTCGGATCGGCCCGTTAGAATTTGGAGAATTCGTGTCCACGAACCTTGAAGGCATCATCAACCCGCCGATCGACGAGCTGCTGAAGGCAGCTGATTCCAAGTACGGCCTGGTGATCTTCGGTGCCAAGCGTGCACGTCAGATCAACGCATACTACGCCCAGCTGCACGAGGGCCTGTTCGAATACGTTGGCCCGCTGGTCGACACCAAGCTGAACGAGAAGTCGCTGTCCATCGCCCTGCGCGAAATCAACGAAGGCAAGCTCGTTTCCACGCCGATCGAACCCGCAGAGTAGATCTCCTTACACAAAAAGACTGCCTGTTGACGGAGGTCACGTGCGCATAGTCCTCGGAGTCGGGGGAGGGATTGCCGCCTACAAGGTGGCATCGCTCCTCCGGCTTTTTACTGAAGCCGGACACAACGTCACGGTGATCCCCACGGAGGCGGCCAACCGCTTTGTTGGCGTGGCCACCTGGGAAGCCCTGTCCGGGAACCCGGTCAGCAACAGCGTCTTCGACGACGTTCCGTCGGTCAACCATGTACGCCTGGGTCATGAGGCGGACCTCATCGTGGTGGCCCCGGCCACGGCGGACCTCCTGGCGCGTGCCGCCGGCGGCCATGCCAACGACCTCCTCACCAACACTCTCCTGATGGCCAGCGGCCCGGTGCTGATGGCCCCTGCCATGCACACCGAAATGTGGCTGCACGCTGCCACCCAGGCCAATGTGGAAAAGCTGCGCAGCCGGGGCGTAACGGTCCTTGAACCCGCCAGCGGCCGGCTCACCGGCTCCGACTCAGGCCCCGGCCGGCTGCCGGAGCCCGACGCCATCTTTGCCGCCGCGCTGGCCCTGATGCAGGGCAACGCCGTTCCCGGGCAGCTGCCGCTTGCCGGGCGCACCGTCACCATCAGCGCGGGCGGCACACGGGAACCGCTGGACCCGGTACGGTTCCTCGGCAACCGCTCGTCCGGAAAACAGGGAGTGGCACTTGCCGTGGCAGCCCGCGACGCGGGCGCGAGCGTCCGGCTGCTGGCCGCCCACATGGACGTACCGGCTCCCGCCGGCGTCGAAGTGGTCCGGGTCGAAACTGCGCTGCAGCTCCGGGAAGCGGCGCTGCGCGCGGCAGCCGATTCCGACGTCGTCATCATGGCTGCCGCCGTGGCGGACTTCCGGCCCGCCGAGGTGTCGGACACCAAGATCAAGAAGCGGGATGACACCGCCGATCCAGTGATCAACCTGCTCCGCAACCCGGACATCCTGCACGAACTCGTGGAGGTCCGCGCGGCGGGCAGGCCCGGTCAGCTGATTGTGGGTTTTGCCGCGGAAACCGGCGACGCCGAGGGGGACGTGCTGGACCACGCCGAGGCCAAACTACGGAAGAAGGGTTGCGACCTGCTGGTGGTCAACCACGTGGGCGAGGGCCTGGTGTTCGGCCAGGACAACAACTCCGTGGTCATCCTTTCCCGCACCGGCTCCGAACCACAATCGGCATCCGGCTCGAAGGACGAAGTTGCGGCGGCCGTCATTGACCGCATCAGCTCCGAGTTGAGCCGCGTATTCCCACGAGCTTGAACGGCCGGCGTGTGCAAGGCCTCCTTAGCAGGGGGACACATGCCGAGGCCTGACCGATTCCCAACCAGTAAGGTAGTTGAGTGACTTTACCGCTGCACATTCCCGCATCCCATGGCGCGACGCCGCCATCCCTTCGTCTCTTCACGTCGGAGTCCGTGACTGAAGGCCATCCGGACAAGATTTGCGACCAGATCAGCGATGCGATCCTGGATGCCCTGCTGGCGAAGGACCCTGAGTCCCGCGTGGCAGTGGAGACGCTGGCCACCACCGGACTGGTGCACGTAGCGGGCGAAGTCACCACAGACGCCTACGTGGAGATCCCGCAGATCGTGCGGGAGACCATCCTGGGGATCGGCTACGACTCCTCGGCCAACGGGTTTGACGGTGCACGCTGCGGCGTCTCCGTCTCCATCGGCCAGCAGTCCAACGACATTGCCGGCGGCGTGTTCAACTCCCTGGAAGCCCGCGAAGGCCGCCAGGAAGACGACTACGACCTCCAAGGCGCCGGCGACCAGGGCCTCATGTTCGGCTACGCCAGCGACGAGACGCCGTCCTACATGCCCGTGCCGATCTGGATTGCGCACCGCCTCTCAGA
This sequence comes from Arthrobacter sp. Leaf337, assembly GCF_001423745.1. Classification (GTDB taxonomy): domain Bacteria; phylum Actinomycetota; class Actinomycetes; order Actinomycetales; family Micrococcaceae; genus Arthrobacter. Next base: position 62,327 of record NZ_LMPC01000023.1, on the reverse strand, counting down.
GCGCCTCACCGAAGTGCGCAAGAACGGTGAGCTTCCCTACCTCCGCCCGGACGGCAAGACCCAGGCCACGATCGGCTACGACCGCGACCGGCCGGTCTCCGTCGAAACCATCGTGATCTCCAGCCAGCACGCGGAGGGCGCCAGCCTCGAGCAGCTGCGCGCCGACCTTGCCACGCATGTGATTGACCCGGTGCTGGCGGCAGCCAACCTGGACATCTCGCGTACCCGCAACATCCTCAACCCCGCCGGAGCGTTCGTGATCGGCGGCCCCGTGGGCGACGCCGGCCTGACCGGCCGCAAGATCATCGTGGACACCTACGGCGGCATGGCGCGCCACGGCGGCGGTGCCTTCTCCGGCAAGGATCCGTCCAAGGTTGACCGCTCCGCGGCCTACGCGATGCGCTGGGTGGCCAAGAACGTGGTCGCTGCCGGACTTGCCAAGCGGGCCGAGATCCAGATTGCCTACGCCATCGGCCAGGCACGGCCCGTGGGCACGTATGTCGAGACCTTTGGCACGGAAACGGTGGATCCCGAGCGCATCAGCGCGGCTATTTCGGAAATCTTCGACCTCCGCCCGCGTGCGATCATCGATGCGCTGGACCTCAAGCGGCCCATCTACGCAAAGACTGCTGCGCACGGACACTTCGGCCGCGACGATCCCGACTTCACCTGGGAACGCCTTGACCGCGTGGATGACCTCAAGGCTTTCTTCAACGCCTGAGGGCCGCCACCGGAGTCAATGTCGGTGCCGTGTGTTTGGCTGTAGCAGGGCCCCCGTTCGGGCGGCCCTGCTACTGTGCTTTCCGGCTGGTGGAGCATTGCTCCACCGCGCCGGACCCATGACCACCACAACTGGCAGATGCTGAACGGAGACTGGTCCCATCGCTTCCTTTCCCGGTGAGGCAGCCGCCGCCGAAGAACCCCTCCAGCTGTCGCTCCTCCAGGGGTTCCCGGCCGCCCGGACGCAGTCTTCCGGCGGTCCTCCGCTCGCGGCGTCGCTGCCCGTAGCCAGAGTGCTCATCGAATCCTCACTGCCGCATCTGGACCGGCCCTTCGACTACAGCGTGCCGGCCTCGGTCGACGACGCCGCGCAGCCGGGTGTGCGGGTCAAGGTCAAATTCAACGGCCAGGAGCTCAGCGGCTACATCCTTGACAGGGTGGCTGATTCCGACGCCGGGCACGTGCTCGTACCGCTCCATAAAGTCGTGTCTGCCGTGCAGGTCCTCACGCCGGAAATGGCCGCGCTGGCCGGCACTGTGGCAGCCCGCTACGCCGGAACCGTCAGCGACGTCCTGCGCGTGGCCATCCCGCCGCGGGTTGCCAAGCTTGAGAAGGAGCTGGCCACCGAGGGAAAGCTCTCCGCAAGCCCTCAAATGACGGAAGCCGCTGCGGACGCGGAGCCGGAGGCGTCCCGCATTCCACACCCACCCGGGAACTGGTCCCGCTACGTCAACGGGACCGCCTTCCTCCGGCACCTCGCTGCGGGCGAGTCGCCGCGCGCGGTGCTAAGCGCGCTCCAGGGTTTCGGCCCTGCCGGCTGGCCCGAGCTCATTGCCGAAGCCGTGGCGGCCGTCCGTGCCGCGGGCCGTGGCGCGGTGGTGGTGGTTCCGGACCAACGCGACCTGGACCGCGTCGAGGCCGCCCTGGCGCGGCTGCTTCCCCGGGAAGACATCGCCCGGCTCACTGCCGACGACGGGCGGACGCCCCGCTACCGCAGCTACCTGCGGGTGTTGACCGGGAACGCGGGCGTCGCGGTCGGCACCCGCTCGGCGGCCTATGCCCCCGTGCACAACCTTGGCCTGGTGGTGTGCTGGGACGACGGCGACGACCTCCACATCGAGCAGCGGTCGCCCTACGCCCACACCAGGGAGGTCCTGCTCCTGCGCGCGGAGCAGGAGGGCGCAGCGTGCCTGCTGGCGGCGCACACCCGCAGCACCGAACTGCAGCGCCTGGTGGACGCAGGCTGGGCCCGGACCGTGGAAGCCGCCCGCCCGGAGGTCCGGAGGACTGTACCGCGTGTCCTGAACACCGCGGACAGCTTTGAACAGGAACGCGACCCCCTCGCCCGGATCGCCAGGCTGCCGGGGGCGGCCTGGCGCGCCGCCAAGGAAGGCCTGGAACGCGGCCCCGTCCTGGTGCAGGTGGCCCGCGCCGGCTATGCGCCCTCGCTGGTCTGCGACTCCTGCCGGGAACCTGCCCGGTGCACGGCCTGCAGCGGGCCCCTGGCTATTGCCGGCGCCGCCGGATCGTCCGCCGTACCGCAGTGCCGCTGGTGTTCAGCGCCGGCGCCGGCCTGGCGCTGCAGCCACTGCACCAGCCCCAGGCTCCGCCGCTCCGCCACCGGTGTGCTGCGGACCGCGGAGGAGCTGGGCCGGGCGTTCCCGGGCAAACCCGTCATCACGTCGTCAGGCGACCACGTCAAAGCCACCGTCCCGGACACAAAAGCCCTCGTAGTGGCCACCGTGGGAGCGGAACCTGTGGCGGCTGGCGGCTATGCCGCCGCACTGCTGCTGGATGGGGACTCCTTGCTGCGCCGGGAAAACCTCCGCGCAGGGGAGGACGCCGTGCGGCGCTGGTTCAACGCCGCGGCGCTCGTCAAGCCTGCCGCTGAGGGGGGCCTCGTGGTGATCACCGCGGACGACGCCGCCGGGGTGGGCGCGCTGCTTCGCTGGGACGCCAGCGGGTATGCGCAGCGCGAATTGTCATTACGGCAGGAGCTCCAGCTGCCCCCGGCGGTGCGGGTTGCCTCGGTGACCGGCGGCCGGACCGCCGTCGGGCACTTCACCGAGGCCATTGAGCAGAGCCTGGCCCGGCAGGGCATTACCCTGCGCATGGCTGGTCCGGCGCCCGTGGTGCTGTCGAATGCACGGGCAGCCAGGCAGGAGTCCGGCGAGGACGTCCGGACGCTGCTGTTCATTCCCTATGCACAGGCGGCGGAAGCAACGCGTGCGATGCGGGCCGTCAAGGCCGCGGCGGCGGCACGGCGCAGCGACGATCCCGTCCAGCTCCGGCTTGACGGCGTGGACGTGCTCTAGCTGATGTGCTCCAGCCGACGTGCCCTGGTTGTGTGCCCCGGCTGACGGCGAACTGCGGCTGAGGAGCTTCCGCAGGGGCCGGCCTCAGCGCCTGCTGATCCGGGCGGCCTCTTCGGCCAGGTCCACGAGTTGCCGGGCGGAGTGGTCCCAGCTGAATTCCGCAGCCCGTTCCACGGAACGGCGTGACAGTGCCTTCCACACCTCCGCCTGTTCCAGCCGCCGCACCGCTTCGGCGAACTCGGACGGGGAATCAGGGTGGACGTACGTCACGGCGTCCTGCCCCACTTCGCGGAAGATCGGGATGTCACTGGCGATGACGGGCGTGCCGTGGGACATGGCCTCCACGAGCGGCAGTCCGTAGCCTTCCGCGCGTGAGAGGCTGATCAGGGCAGTGGTCCGGGTCAGCAGGGCCTCGTACTCGGCATCCGTCACGCCGTTATGGAAGACGACTTCCGCTCCCGGCGGCACCAGGGCCTCGAGTTCCGCCCGGCGCTGCGGCGTGATGCGGCTGAGGAGATGGAGCGTCATGCCGGGCAGTTCGGCCATTCCCCGCACCATGGTGTCCACGTTTTTGTACGGCATGAACGAACCCATGTAGAGCAGGGTGGGGTCCGCGCCGGCACCGGGGTCGCGGGGCGTGTGGCCGTGCTGCGGAGCGTTGCCCACAATCCGGACCGGCCGCTTCGTCAGGCGGTATTTGGCGATCAGGGCCTCGGTGGTGCGGCTGATGGTGGCCACCACATCCGCCCGGTTCAGGAGCAGCCGCTGCGGCCAGAACGCCTTGTGGTAAAGGCGCCACAGCACTCGGACCGGGGCAGGCAGGAAGCCTGGCGGAGCGGGGTGCTCGTAGTAGATGAGGTCGTGGAGGGTCAGGACCAGGCCGTACTTCCGGCCCAACGTCCCCATCGTCTGCATCGGGCACACCACCACGTCGGCGCCAAGCTTGTTGACCTTGGCGGCAACGAAGAGCTCCGCGGGGGAGAGCGGGCTGTTGATCATCGTGTAGGGCACGTCCGGGAGCAGGGCCAGCTGCCGGGGATCGCTGACGAGCATCGAGACGTCGGCGATCTTGGCCGTGGCGGCGATCAGGCTGGCCCCGTACCTGCTGATTCCGTCGTGGTGGTCCAGGCGGGTGAAGCGGGCATCGATAATTATTTTCACGCGGGATGGTCCTTCAGGAAGCGTCTGATGTAGCCGGCGGCCGGTGCGGGTGTCTCATAGTGGATAAGGTGCCCCACACCCGGAATGACCTCGAGGGTGCCGTCCGGCAGGAGGGCCTTCAGCTTGTGCTGGTCCGGGAGCATCGCAATCTCATCCTTTTCCCCGGCAACCAGCAGCACCGGAAGGGCCAGGTCCGCAGCAACTTCGGAGACGTTGCTGCCCACGGACGCCTTGAAGGACTCAAGCAGGCTGTCCCGGTTGGCAAAGGCCGAGAAGTACGCGCTGTGCTGGCCGTGGATAAAGCGACGGAGCTGCTTGTCCCTGGTCTTTGCCATGGCGACGCTCATGACCCTGACAATGAGCCTGCTGCGTAGCAGGTACAGGCCCAGGGGGCGGGGGAGCCTGGCAGAGGCCTCGTAGTAGAAGACTGCCAGTTTGGTCATGACGCCCTTGGGCCCCTCCAGTGCCGGCGCGGCAATGGGATTGATGAGGATGAGCGGGAACACGGCGCCGGGGTTGGCCGCCACGAAATGGCTGGCAATGATGGATCCGAAGGAGTGTCCCAGCAGCACCGTTTCCGGACCCAGGCCCATGGCGGTCATGAAGTCGCGGATGAACTGCCCGTACCGCGCGACGCTGTGCTCACCATCGGTGAACGCACCGGAGCTGCCGAAACCGGGCAGGTCGGGCATGATCAACCGCATGTCGGGGAGCTGGTCCGCAACCCGGAGCAGGCCGTGGTGGTCCCCGCGGAATCCGTGGATCACCAGGATCGTCCTGGTCTCCGCTGTGAAGGTAACCGGCTCGTACACCCAGTAGTCCACAGTGCAGCCATCCAGGTCCACGCTGGCGGCCCGCGTCCTGTCGTCCAGTGCGCCGCTGAAAAGGTGCAGGGCCTGTGCCGGTCCTGTGTCCACTTGTTCCATGGTGTCGAATCCTAGTTGACGTTGTCCGGGTGGGAGCCTGTGCGCTGGTTGCGTTCCAGGGCGGCAAGGGCGGCCATGTCCGAGGCGTCCAGGGTAAAGCCGAAGACATCAAGGTTTTCCCGGATCCGGGTGTAGGAGCTGGCTTTAGGAATGACCACGTTGCCCAGCTGCACGTGCCACCTCAGGACGATCTGGGCCGCGGTCCGGCGGTGCGCCGCTGCCAGCTCCACAACCACTGGATCCTCGAGCACCTGCCCCCGGCCCAGCGGGCTCCAGGCCTCCGTGCGGATGCCAAGCCGGTCATGCAGGCCCCGGAGTTCGTCCTGCTGCAGCCAGGGATGAAGTTCCACCTGGTTTACGGCGGGGACCACTTCGGCCGTCTCGAGCAGGCGCTCCAGGTGGGCAGGCTGGAAGTTGGAAACTCCGATGGCCCGGATCCTGCCCTCGCGGTACAGGGTTTCCATGGCCCGGTAACTTTCGGTGAAGAGTCCGCGGCGGGCGCAAGGCCAATGGATGAGGTAGAGGTCGATGTATTCCAGGCCGAGGTTGGACATCGAGGTCTGGAAGGCCCGCATCGTTGCGTCGTAGCCGTGGTCGTCATTCCACACCTTCGTGGTGACGAAGAGGTCCTCCCGGGAGAGCGACGGCGCCGCCTCGCCGGAGCCGCCGCCGGCTCCGCTGCCGCCGAAGCCGGAGAGGGCGCCGATGGCCTTGCCCACCCCGGTTTCATTTCCGTACATGGACGCAGTGTCGAAGTGCCGGTAGCCGGCTTCGAGGGCCATGGTCACCAGGCCGGCAGCGTCCGCCGGGGGAACCTTGTAGAGCCCGAAGCCCAGCTGGTCGATCAGCACACCGTTGTTGAGGCTTAGCCGGGGCGAGGTTTTCATAGCACTGACTCTACCGACTCCCCGCGGCAGGCTCCCCGGGACAGGCCGTGAAGCCTGCCGCTGCCGGCGTCACGACAACCCGTCGAAACTCACCAGGCGCCGCGCCATGGCTTCATCGAGGATCAGGTCGGTGGCGAGCCCGGCAGCGAGCGCGCCGCGCAGTCCGTTGATCTTCGAGGCTCCTGATACGACGCAGATCCGCCGCCGGACCTGCCGCAGCTGTGCCAGCGCCGGGCCGGTGGACCGTTCGTTGAGCGTGATGCCGTCGGAGGAACCGTCGCCGCGGAAGAACACGGTGGCAACGTCACCCACCACGTCCGAGCTGGCCAGAATGTTCAGGTCGTTCTCGTCGAGGTAGCCGCCGGCATAGACGTGGCTCGGGTAGTCGGCGTCCACTGATCCCACACCGAAAATGGCAATGCTCATGCGTGACTGCAAATCCAGGATGCGCTGGACGCTGCGCTCATTCCACATGGCGGTCTTCGTGGCGGCGTGGTCAAAAAACGCCGGAACGGGAAACTGTTCAACACGCGCCCCGTAGGCGCTGCCGAACCTGCGCATGATGTCGCTGGCGTAGGTAATGCCGGTGGTCTGCATGTTGCCCGCGCCGTTGAGCTGGACGATCACGCTGTCGTGGGTGATCTTGCGGGTCAGGTGGCGGCTGACCGCGCTGAGGGTGGATCCCCACGCGACGCCGATGATCGCGTTTGAGTCGACCAGCGGACCGATGGTCCGTGCAGCCTGCATGGCCACCCTGTCAAGTGTCTCCGCCTCATTCAGGGTGTCCACCACCGGAACGACGTGCACATCGACGCGGTATTGGGCGCGGATCATGTTCTCCAGTTCGGGTCCCGTGTCGAGCGGATTGCGGATCTGGATCTGCACCAGGCCGGTTTCCCGGGCAGTCGATAAAAGCCGGGAAACCGTGGATCTCGAGGTCCGGAGCTCCCTGGCTATGGCGTCCATCGTGAGGTCCTGGAGGTAATACAGTTGTGCAGCCCTGAGGGCTTCTGAGTGGCGTGAACGCGGCATTGGGCTTCCGTTCTGCACGTTTGTGCATAGTGCTTGACTCCATTTTCCATTAGTCCAAACAATAGTGGTGAACGGCGCCGCGCTGAGGCGTGCCGCACAGAACCAAACCCAAAGGAGCAGATTTGGGAACCAACGATTCATCCGGCCATCCGTCTTCCAGCCGCCAGCGGTCCTCAGTGCAGAGCCTGCGAAAGCGGCCCCGCGCGCAGGTCCTGATCATCGGCGGCGGAATCAACGGAGTGGGCACGTTCCGCGATCTGGCACTACAGGGCGTCGATGTTGCGCTCGTCGAACGCGGAGACTACTGCCAGGGGGCCAGCGGTGCATCGTCGCACATGATCCACGGCGGAATCCGGTACCTCGAAAACGGTGAGTTCCGCCTGGTCCAGGAGTCCGTTGTAGAACGCAACAGGCTGCTGCGCATTGCCCCCCACTACGTCAAGCCGCTCCAGACCACCATTCCCATCTTCAGCACCTTCTCCGGCGTGCTGTCCGCGCCGCTGCGGTTCCTGACCCACAAGCAGCAGGGCAAGCCGAAAGAACGCGGCGCCTTCCTGATCAAGCTCGGCCTGAGCATGTACGACTTCTTCTCACGCGACGGCGGCACAGTTCCGCGCCACCAGTTCCGCGGCCGGAAGCGCGCCCTGGCGGAACTGCCGCGGCTGCACCCCGGAATCAAGTACGCGGCCACCTATTTCGATGCCTCGGTCCACAACCCCGAGCGGCTCACCCTGGACGTGCTCCAGGACGGCGAAAAGGCCGGCGCCGCGGGTCCGAGTGACGCCCGGGCCAGCAACTACCTTTCGCTCGTGTCCATGGGCGGGGCGGCCGGAAATTCGTCCGGTTCCACGGGCGGCAGCACTGTCCAGCTGCGCGATGAACTCACCGGCGAAGTCTTCGACTTCACGGCGGACGTGATCGTCAACACCACGGGGGCCTGGGTCGACCTGACCAACCAGGCCATGGGTGCTGCCTCCTCCTTCATGGGCGGAACAAAGGGTTCGCACATCGTGCTGGACCACCCCGGGCTGCTCGAGGCCTGCAACGGCCGCGAAATCTTCTTTGAACACACGGACGGCCGGATCGTGCTGATTTACCCGATGGGCGACCGCGTGCTGGTGGGCACCACCGACGTCGATGCGGACATGGCAGAGGATGCCGTCTGCACCGACGCCGAGATCGACTACTTCTTCGACCTGATCGGCCATGTCTTCCCGGACGTCCCGGTGAGCCGGGACCAGATCGTGTACACCTTCGCCGGTGTCCGCCCGCTGCCCCGGCACGACGCCACCCAGCCCGGCTTCGTCAGCCGGGACTACCGGATCGAGCGCGGCGGACAGCATACGTCGGCCGGCGGCGCCGTCGTGCTCAGCCTGGTGGGCGGCAAATGGACCACGTTCCGGGCCCTGGCAGAACACCTGACAAATGACGTGCTCAAGGAACTGGGACTGGAACGGAAAGTCTCGACGGCGAAACTCGCCATCGGCGGCGGCGCCGGCTTCCCGGACACAGCGTCCGGCATCGAACAGTGGATCAAGGCACACATGTCCGCCGGCCGCGACGCTGACCGGATCTCCGGATTGCTGACCCGCTACGGCACCCGCGCCGAAGAAGTCCTGCGCTACCTCGACGCCGGACCGGACCGGCTCCTGCACTCCACCCGCGAACTCAGTGTCCGCGAACTCGAGTTCATGGCCCGCAACGAACAGGTGGGGCACGTCATCGACGTGCTGATCCGGCGCACGTCGCTGGCCTTCCGCGGGCTGGTGACCGGCGAACTGCTCAACGAGGTCGCAGAGGTCCTTGCCGTTCCGCTGGGCTGGGACGCCGCCGCCCGGGCAGCCGAAATCCACTACGCCCAGGAGGTGCTTGAACGCTTCCACGGCGTCCAGGTCCACAGCCTGGTCGCCTAGATAGTTTGCGTGCCCGGGGAGGGAGTGCCCGGGCGCAAGGGCTGCGCGGTTCCGCTGGAGGAACAGCCGGCGCAGCAGCCGGCCGGCAACGCAACAACGTTGCCGGCCCAACAGCCCTTCAAACTCGCGAAGGGCTGACAACAGAAAATAGAGGAGTCAAAGATGTCTCTTGGAATTGTTTTCCTTTCCGAAGTATTCGGAACCGCAATGCTGACCCTGCTGGGTTGCGGCGTTGTGGCAAACGTCGCGCTCAAAGGCACCAAGGGCAACAACGGCGGATTCCTGATGGTCACATGGGGCTGGGGCATTGCAGTCTTCTGCGGTGTTTTCGTGGCTGCCAAGTCCGGCGCACACCTGAATCCCGCCGTCACTTTCGGCCTGCTGCTCAACGGCAAGGCGGAGTATGCTCCCGGCGTCAGCGTCGACTTCGCATCCACACTGACCTACTTCGGCGGTGAATTCCTGGGCGCGTTCCTGGGTGCAGTGGTCATGTGGCTGGCCCACAAGCAGCACTTCGACGCCGAACCGGAACCCGCCAGCAAGCTCGCCGTGTTCTCCACGGGCCCTGCCATCCGCTCCACCCCGTGGAACCTGATCACCGAGATCATCGGCACCTTTGTCCTCGTCTTCGTCATCCTGACCCTCGGCGGGACCCCTTCCGGCCTTGGCCCGCTGGCCGTGGCCCTGCTGGTTGTCGGTATCGGTGTGTCCCTCGGCGGTCCCACCGGCTACGCCATCAACCCCGCCCGCGACCTCGGTCCCCGCATCGCCCACGCACTGCTGCCCATCAAGGGCAAGGGCTCCAGCGACTGGAGCTACTCCTGGATCCCGGTAGTGGGCCCGCTGGTAGGCGGCGGACTCGCCGGCGCCGTCGCAGCAGTAGTGCCGATCATCGCCTCGGCAGCTTCCTGATCCCCGTCCCGCGTTCCAACATCCCCACCAAGCCCTTCAGACAACAGACAAGGACGTCAACATGAACCAGTACGTAATCGCCATCGACCAGGGCACCACCAGCACCCGCGCCATCGTCTTCGACCACAGCGGCAGCATCGTCTCCTCGGGCCAGATGGAACACGAGCAGATCTTCCCGCAGGCAGGCTGGGTGGAACACGACCCCGCCGAAATCTGGAACAACACCCGCGAGGTCATCGCCTCCGCCCTGTCCAAGGCGAACCTGACCCGGCACGATATCGCCGCCGTCGGCATTACCAACCAGCGCGAAACGGCCGTTGTCTGGGACAAGACGACGGGCGAGGCCGTGTACAACGCGATCGTCTGGCAGGACACCCGGACCCAGGACATCGTGGACGAGCTGGCCAAGGATGGCGGCCCGGAGCGTTTCAAGCAGAAGGTGGGGCTGCCGCTGGCAACGTACTTCTCCGGCACCAAGATCAAGTGGATCCTGGACAACGTGGAGGGCGCCCGCGCCAAGGCCGAAGCCGGCGACCTGGTCTTCGGCAACACGGACTGCTGGGTCCTGTGGAACCTCACGGGCGGAGTGGACGGCGGCGTGCACGTCACCGACGTCACCAACGCCTCCCGGACCATGTTCATGGACCTTGACACGCTGTCCTGGGACCAGGAGATCCTGGATGCCTTCGGCGTTCCGGCCTCCATGATGCCTGCCATCAAGTCATCCTCCGAGGTCTACGGCACGGTCCACACTTCACAGCTCCTCCGTGAAACGCCGGTTGCCGGCATCCTTGGCGACCAGCAGGCGGCCACCTTCGGCCAGGCGGCGTTTGAGGCCGGCGAGGCCAAGAACACGTACGGCACCGGCTGCTTCCTGATCTTCAACACCGGGGAGGAAATCGTCCACTCCAAGAACGGCCTGCTGACCACTGTGGGCTACAAGCTGGGGGACGCTGCTCCGCACTATGCGCTGGAAGGCTCCATCGCCGTCACCGGATCCCTCATCCAGTGGCTGCGGGACAACCTCGGGTTGATCAGCAGTGCCCCGGAAGTGGAAACGCTCGCCGCCTCGGTCAAGGACAACGGCGGCGTGTACATCGTTCCGGCGTTCTCGGGACTGTTCGCGCCGTACTGGCGGTCCGATGCCCGCGGCGCCATCGTGGGCCTGACCCGTTTCGTCAACAGGAACCACATTGCCCGTGCGGCGCTGGAGGCCACCGCCTTCCAGACCCGTGAGGTGCTCGACGCCGTCAACGCGGACTCCGGTGTTCCGCTGACGGAGTTGAAGGTCGACGGCGGCATGGTCGCCAACGACGCCCTGATGCAGTTCCAGGCGGACATCCTGGGCGTTCCGGTGATCCGGCCGAAGGTCGTGGAAACCACCGCCCTCGGTGCCGCCTACGCCGCCGGCCTGGCCGTCGGCTTCTGGAAGGACCTGGGGGAGTGCTCGGCCAACTGGTCCGAGGACAAGCGCTGGGAACCGCAGATGGACGAAGGGGAGCGGGACCGCCAGATGCGCCTCTGGAAGAAGGCCGTGACGAAGTCCATGGACTGGGTCGACGAGGACGTGAAGTAGACCCGGCGAGCCTTTGCCTTCGCTGTTAAGGGGGCCCCGCCCGTCCCCTGCTGCTCCCGACGCTCGCAAGCTCGCGTCGGGGCCCTCGCAGCAGTGGGCCCATCGCGGACGCCCGAAGCCGCTCCCGGGCCCCCTTAACAGCTCGGCATGTCCGAGCCGGTCGATTCAGCCGCTCGTGGCGACTTACGTTTAGGTGATGGTGGAGGTGCGCTAAAGTAGTTCTATGCGTGCGATCCTTCTGCTTAGCTAGCCGCGCGGTATCCCGACCAAGTACGGATTGCCGAGCGGCCGCCCCTCCATGTCGAGGGGCTTTTGTGTGTCTGGGGCTATCTCCCGGCCGCAAGCAGGGGATCAGGGGCCGGGGCGGACAGGACGCCAGGGCCGTACGAAAAGCGGTACAGAACAGAAGAGGGCAGCAGTGAGCGTTCAGCCGGAGACAGAGACCGGAACAGCAGCAGTCGCGACCGAAGGTCCCGAGGAGGGCACCTACAGCTTTGCCGCGATGGAGGCCAAATGGCCCCAGGTGTGGGAAGACCTCAAGGTGTTCACGCCCGTCGATGACGGTTCCCGGGAGCGCCGCTATGTCCTCGACATGTTCCCTTACCCGTCGGGTGACCTGCACATGGGCCACGCTGAAGCGTTTGCCATGGGCGACGTCGTGGCGCGGTACCTGCGCCAGAAGGGCTTTGACGTCCTGCACCCGATCGGCTGGGACTCCTTCGGCCTGCCCGCGGAAAACGCAGCCATCAAGCGCAACGCGCACCCCAGCGAGTGGACGTACGCCAACATCGACACCCAGGCGGCGTCTTTCAAGCGCTACGCGATCTCCGCTGACTGGTCGCGCCGCCTGCACACCTCGGACCCGGGGTACTACCGCTGGACCCAGTGGCTGTTCAAGCGCTTCTATGAGCGCGGCCTGGCCTACCGGAAGGACTCCCCGGTCAACTGGTGCCCCAAGGACCAGACCGTGCTGGCAAACGAACAGGTGGTCAACGGCGCCTGCGAACGCTGCGGCACCGCCGTGACCAAGAAGTCCCTTAACCAGTGGTACTTCAAGATCACCGAATATGCCGACCGCCTGCTGGACGATATGGACGAGCTGCGCGGCCACTGGCCCGAGCGCGTCCTGGCCATGCAGAAGAACTGGATCGGGCGCTCCGAAGGTGCGCACGTCAACTTCGTGATCGAAGCCGACGGCGGCAAGCCGGCCAAGGACGTCACCGTCTTCACCACCCGCCCGGACACCCTGTACGGAGCCACGTTCTTCGTGGTCGCTGCAGATGCGCCGCTGGCAGTGGAACTGGTCACGGACGAGCACGCCGCAGCCCTGGACGCCTACCGCGAACAGGTCAAGGCACTGTCCGAAATCGAGCGGCAGTCCACCGAACGGGAAAAGACGGGCGTCTTCACCGGCCGTTACGCCGTCAACCCCCTGAACGGCGAAAAACTGCCGGTGTGGGCAGCGGACTATGTCCTGGCTGACTACGGCACGGGCGCCATCATGGCTGTCCCCGCCCACGACCAGCGCGACCTGGACTTCGCCAAGACCTTCGACCTGCCCGTCCGCGCCGTGCTGGACACGGGAGAAGACGACCCCGCAGTCACCGGGACGGCGACAGCGGGGGAGGGAACCCTGATCAACTCGGGTGTTCTCGACGGCCTGCCCAAGGCGGAGGCCATCCCCGCCGCGATCGACATCCTGGAGAAGCAGGGCACCGGCGAAAAGTTCGTCAACTTCCGGCTGCGCGACTGGCTGCTCAGCCGCCAGCGCTTCTGGGGCACGCCCATCCCGATCATCCACTGCCCCGCCTGCGGCGAGGTTCCTGTTCCCGACGAACAGCTGCCCGTCACCCTGCCGGCCGACCTGCGCGGCGAAGACCTGTCCCCGAAGGGCACGTCCCCGCTGGCGGCCGCCGAAGCCTGGGTCAACGTTGAGTGCCCCAACTGCCACGGCCCTGCCAAGCGCGACACCGACACCATGGACACGTTCGTCGACTCGTCCTGGTACTTCCTGCGGTTCGTTTCCCCGCAGTACACCGAGGGTCCCTTCGACCCGGAGAAGATCAACGACTGGATGCCGGTGGGGCAGTACGTGGGCGGAGTGGAGCACGCCATCCTGCACCTGCTGTACGCACGGTTCTTCACCAAGGTCATCCACGACCTCGGGATGATCGACGCCGACGAGCCGTTCAGCGCACTGCTCAACCAGGGCCAGGTCCTCAACGGGGGCAAGGCCATGAGCAAGTCCCTGGGCAACGGTGTTGACCTCGGTGAGCAGCTGGACAAGTACGGCGTGGACGCCGTGCGTCTCACCATGATCTTCGCCTCCCCGCCGGAGGACGACGTCGACTGGGCGGACGTGTCGCCGTCGGGCTCCGCGAAGTTCCTGGCCCGGGCCTGGCGCTTGGCGCAGGACGTCACCAGCACGCCCGGAACGGATGCCGCCCAGGGAGACCGTGCGCTGCGCTCCGTCACGCACCGCACCATCGCCGACGCCGCCGCGCTGCTGGACAGCAACAAGTTCAACGTTGTGGTGGCCAAGCTGATGGAGCTGGTCAACGCGACCCGCAAGACGATAGATGCAGCTGCCGGCGCGGGCGGCGCGGATCCTGCGGTCCGCGAAGCAGCGGAAGCCGTAGCGGTCATCCTGAGCCTCTTTGCGCCCTACACGGCCGAGGACATGTGGAACGTGCTGGGGCATCCCGCCTCGGTGGCGAACGCCGGCTGGCCATCGCACGACGAAGCCCTCCTGGTGCAGGACACTGTCACCGCGGTGGTCCAGGTCCAGGGCAAGGTCCGCGACCGCCTGGAGGTCTCCCCGGAGATCGGCGAGGACGAGCTGCGTGAACTGGCCCTCGCATCGGAAAATGTCCAGCGCGCCCTCGACGGGCGGGGTATCCGCACGGTCATCGTGCGAGCCCCTAAACTGGTCAACATCGTCCCGGCTTAGCCGGGGCACCGGCCGCCGGCAATGCCGGCGGCCGGTCATCACGTTTGGCCGGAATAGCAGGGGGACACCGTGAACGACCGGGAACCGGCCGGCTGGCCGTGGCTGAAGGAACGCCTGGTCCGCCTGCGGCCGGCCAACCGACCGGGAGCAACCCCGGACGTGGTGGCGGCCGCCGTCGTGCGCACTGCGGTGGTGACCGATTCCGCAGCGGCGCTTCCGGCCGACTGGGTCGGCGACTTCGCCGCCGACGGCCGGCTGACTGTGGTTCCCATGCCCGTCATGGTGGGGCCGGAGATTTACGGCGAAGGCGAAGACGACATCACCGAGACCATTGCGGTGGCGCTGGCCACGGGCACTCCGGTCAAGACCTCACGGCCGTCGCCCGGCCAGTTTGAGCAGGCCTATCTTGCGGCGCAGCGCCGCGGCTTCGAAGCGGTGGTCTCCGTTCATATCTCGGGAGCACTTTCCGGCACGGCGGACTCTGCCAGGCTCGCGGCATCGCGCGTGGGCATCCCCGTGGAAGTGCTCGACTCGAAGACGGTGGGCATGGCGCTGGGCATGGGTGTGCAGAGCGCGGTGGTCGCGGCGGCAGACGGCCGGGGAGCCGCTGACGTGCGTGCCTTTGCGGAAGAACGGCTGGCGCGTACCAGGGTCTATTTCTATGTACCCAGCCTGGAGCAGCTCCGCCGCGGCGGCCGGATCGGAGCGGCGGCATCCCTGTGGGGGACAATGCTTGCCATCAAACCGATCCTCGCCGTGGACGGCGGGAAGATCGTTCCGCTGGAAAAGGTCAGGTCCGCCGCGCGGGCCGTGGCGCGCCTCGAGGAAATTGTGGTGGCGGATGCCGCCGCGCGTCCTGACGGCCAGGCGCGCCTGGCCGTCCACCACTTCGGCAATCCCGGGGAAGCCGCTGAGCTTGCGGAACGGCTGGCGGCCTCGCTCCCGGGCATACCCCCGGCGCAGATCAGTTCGCTGCCGGCCGTCCTCGCCGCCCACGCGGGGCTGGGTGTCCTCGCCGTGATCGTGGGGGAGAGCAGCACACCGCAAAAGGAGCCCGCTCTGGCCCAATAGCGGCGCCGGTAGTACAGTCTCCCCACCAAGCACGCTCCCTACCGAGCAAGGAGGCTTCCATGACAATGCAGGTGCACCACGTGGCGCAGTTCGACAAGGACGTGTCCGAAGAAGTGACGAACTGGCTGAAGTATCTCAAGGGCCAGGTGACGAGCGTCCAGTTCCTCACCACGACGGTGCCCGATCCGAAGGCGCCTGACGCATGGCGGGTCCAGTACGAGGCCTACATCACTTACCAGAAGTAGCCAGTCGGAACAGTCCGGGTCAGGGGCTGCAGGTCACCGTGTCACGGTTGTAGCGGCTTTTCTCGAGGACGCTGATGCTGTCCGACACGATGGTGCAGGAGGCACCATCGGGAAACGTGTAGACACTTGTCGCGCCGGTTTTGATGACATTAGCGTCGAAGGACCACGGGCTTTCGTAGTAGGCAAACACGCTGACGAACTTGTGCGTGTTGTCCACTGTGATGGTTTCGCCGTCGGGGGAGATCTGGGTGGCGCTCACGTCACCGCTTCCCTGGAAGACTGCGACTCCGCTCGGCGTATGCACCTCGATATGCCGTTCAGTGCCCGTCTGGCAAAACGTCCAGCCGGAAAGCTCATCCGTGATACACGACGAGTATTCGGTGAACTGGGTCCCTTGACTGCCTGCCGCGCTGGCTGGCGTCGCGCCGGTCGCAAGCAGGAGCCCCAGACCCACTCCGCAACCGGAAAAAGAGCACAGACCTTTTTGCCATCATGACCGTCCCCATTCTTCAGACTCATTCCCCGGATTCGGGGCAGGGCAAAATGCTAAGGCGGCGGCGCCTCCCCGTCAATATGTAAATTCAATGGTGAAAATACTGGCTGTCGTCCCGGTGACCTGTTGTGCGGCCGCTTTCCACATACGGCCCTCCGCTGTGTCCGTTCCCGACGTGTTCTCCTAGCGTTGCGGGTATGTCACGCCGGAAAGCGGAAGCGGGAGCACCTGCCGCGGCCACGCGTGCACGGCGGCGGCTGACGGCTTCCCTTGGGCCGGCCGGCGGTGATGACAGCGGCGGGCCAGGAACAGCCGGGGCCACAGGACAGGGGCTGCTGGAGCACGGAGCCCCCTGCCAAGGGACTTTCACCTACGACGGCGGTGCGCAGCGGGATCTGGATACGCCTGACGCCTCCGTCGGTGGCAGGGCCTCCGGACCCGCGAAGTTCAGGTGGCGCACCGGCATCCGCATTGCGGTGCTGCTGGGAATAGTGAGCCTCCTGCTGGGCGGCTGGTTCTGGTGGGACGTCGCCAGCAGCCGCGGCCAGGTGGTGCCGCTGGGCGACGTCAGCACCCCGGACTCACGCGGGCAGCCGGATGGAAGCACCGGGACACCAGACCCGGGGGAGTCCGGCGGGACGTCAGAAGGAGGGCAGGCTTCCGGGCCTGCCTCCGGCAGGAAGATCGTGGTTCATGTCACGGGGGCGGTCAACAGCGCAGGTGTTGTGGCACTGCCGGAAGGCAGTCGGATCCACGAGGCAATCGCCGCCGTCGGAGGCAGTACGGCCACGGCTGACCTGGAACGGCTGAACCTGGCCGCCGTGCTGGCAGATGGCCAGAAGGTCCACGTTCCGCAGGCGGGGGATCCGGCGGAGGCCCAGGGAACGGCTGGCAACGAAACCGGGTCCGACGGAACAGGTTCCGGCGGGCAGGGAACAGGCAGTGCCAAAGTCGACCTGAATACGGCGTCAGTGGAGGAACTGGGGACACTGCCCCGGGTAGGGCCCGTCCTGGCCCAGCGCATCTTTGATTGGCGGAAGGAACACGGCCGGTTCAGCGCCGTCGAGGAACTCGACGCCGTGGACGGCGTCGGCCCCAAGATGCTGGAAACGCTGTTGCCGCTCGTGCGGGTGTCCTGAGATGGGCAGCCCCAGTCCATGGCAGCGCTTCGTCGACGCAGCCGTCCGGGGCGGGCAGGACGAGGCCTTGCGGCCGCCGCCGCATGCTCCCGGTGACCCGACGTCGATTTTTCCCAGTACACCGCGAACACGCTCCGCCGGTATCCAGGGCATCGTGCCCCGGACGTCTGCGGGACTGCGGGCTATGGTTGCCGCCCGCCTTCTTCCCCCGCCGGAGGACAGGGCGCAGGGAATCGGAAAACCTGCGTCCGGAGCCGGCGGAAGACCACGGCGCAGGACTGACCTGCGCCTGGCGCCTAGTGCCCTCCTCACCTGGGCGGCCGCCGTCGGCGGTATCTGGTTGCCGTTGCCCGCGCTCTGCGTGTTGATCGGGGGACTCCTCCTCTCGGCCGTGGTGCTGCTTGTGGTGATCAGCCGGCGCCGGGTGCGGACCCATGGGACTAGGCTGGCGCCGCGCAGCTTCCTGACCACTCTTGCCGTTGCCATGGTGCTATCGGCAGCCGTCGCGTCCCACTCGGCGGTAGCAGCGTCCCAGAAGCATGACGGACCCGTGGCCGACGCCGTGACGGCCCGCTCCGCAGTTGTGGTTGAGGCGGAGATAGAAGGCTCGCCGCGTGAACTCAAGGTTCCTGGCCGCGCCGGATCCGGCCGGTGGGCTGTCCAGGCAATAGCGATCACGATCATCGCCAACGGACGCCTCATCAGGGGTGATGCACGCGTGCTGATCGTGGGCGGTGACGACTGGCAGCACGTGGTCCCCGGGCAGCGGGTCCGGACCACAGGAAAACTGCAGCCGCCCGATGCCGGCCAGGCACAGGCGGGCACTTTGTCCGCCACCACCGGCCCGGCCACCACGGTTGCCCCCTCGGCATGGCGGGAAGGACCTGTCGCGCTCCGGAGCGGGTTTGCCGCTGCCGCGGAATGGATCGGCGGCGATGCCCGCGGCCTCCTGCCAGGAATGGTCACGGGTGATACGGGCTTCCTCGATGAACAGCTGGAAAGCGCCATGAAGACTGTCGGCATGACCCACCTGACCGCTGTCAGCGGGGCCAACTGCAGCCTCATCCTGGGGGCGCTGTTGCTGGCCGCGCGGAGTGTTCGACTACCCCGGGCCCCGGCCGCGGCAGCCGCGCTCACAGGACTGGCACTGTTCGTCCTGATGGTGGGTCCGGATGCAAGTGTCCTCCGGGCCGCGCTGATGGGGGCGATCGGGCTCGTCTCCCTGTCCGGCGGCCGGGCCGGTCGCGGGCTGAGCTTCCTTTGCCTCGCGGTGATCGGACTCCTCATGGCAGACCCGGCACTCGGTACCAGTTTCAGCTTCCTGCTGTCCGTGCTGGCAACGCTCGGCATCGTCCTTGCCGGGCCGCGGATCATGGAATGGCTGCCGCCGGTTGTCCCGCGCTGGCTTGCCGCCGGCCTGGCGGTACCGCTTTCCGCCCAGCTCTTCTGCGGGCCGGTCATCGTCCTGCTGCAGCCCCAGTTTTCGTCCTACGCCCTCCTGGCAAACATGGTGGCTGCGCCCCTCGTGGCACCGGTCACCATCCTCGGCACTGCGGCCGTGCCGCTGGTGCCGCTCGCGCCATGGGCGGCCAATGTTCCCATGGCGGTTGCGGGTGGCTGCTCGGCCGGAATCGCCGCCGTCGCCAGGTTCTTCGCTGCCCTGCCCGGCGCGGCCCTGCCATGGCCGGAGGGGCCGTTCGGCGCGGCCACCATGGTGTCATTCTCCGCCTGCACCGTCCTGCTCCTCTGGCTCATTCTGCACCCGCGCGCCGTGGGCACACTCGTCCTGGCGGCGCACCGGAGGACCATCGACCTGCTGGAGTTGGTGCCACTTTTCACCGGCTTGGATGAGCGCCGCCGCCGTGGGAGCCTTAGAGGTATTAATCGGAATTCCGGGAGGAACCAAGAGTGGCCGCTGCGCAAAAAGCACGATCCAAACCGGCAACGTCAGCGACGGCCACCTGGCGCGATGTAACGCCGGCCAGTGTCGTGCTGATCGGCGGACCCGAAGAATACCTCGGCATCCGCGCCATGGACCGGATCAGGTCGCAGGTCCGTGCAGCCCAGCCGGATGTCGAAATCACCAGGCTCAACGCAGGCAGTTACGAACCCGGCGCCCTCGCCATGAACGTCAGCCCTTCGCTGTTCGGCGAATCCAAGCTCATCGAGGTGGAGTCCGCTGAAGCGATGAATGACGCCTTCCTCGCGGATGCCCTCAAATACCTGGCGGATCCGGAACCTGACGCAGTGCTGGTGGTCCGCCACTGCGGCGGAGTCAGGGGCAAGAAGCTGCTGGACGCCATCAAGTCTGCCGGCTGGCCCGTGGTCGATTGCCAGCCTCTGAAAAAGGACGCTGACAAGTCGGCGTTCGTGCTCTCCGAATTCAAGGCGGCAGGGCGCCGCATCGAGCCCGAGGCCGTTCATGCCCTCGTCAACGCGGTGGGGGCCAACCTGTCGGAACTCGCCGCGGCCTGCAGCCAGCTCATCGCGGATGCAGCCACGACTGTCGATACAGACATGGTGGACCGCTACTACGGCGGCCGGATCGAGGCGACAGCCTTCAAAGTTGCCGACGCCGCGCTGGCAGGCAACGCTCCGCTGGCACTCTCCACGCTTCGCCACGCCCTGGCAACAGGGGCGGACCCTGTTCCGCTAGTGGCCGCGCTGGCCGCCAAACTCCGCACGGTAGCCAAAGTTGCGGGCGCACACGGTTCCTCGGCCCAGATTGCGCGGCAGCTTGGCATGCAGCCGTGGCTGGTGGAACAGGCGCAGCGGGACGTCCGGCGCTGGACGCCGGAAGGCCTGGTCCGCTCCATCCAGGTGACGGCCGAAGCGGATGCGCAGGTCAAAGGCCTTTCCCGGGACCCCGTGTACGCAGTGGAACACGCGGTCACCGTCATCGCGACGTCGGTGCGCCGCTAGGCCTGCGGTGACCTACACGCCTGCGAGCTACCTGGCTGTGAGCTGGAGCGTGTCAACGAGCTAAGAGGGTTAAATGGATGTGGCCGGCACCCGCGAGGGGTGCCGGCCACGATCATCAGTTCAGTTGAACTGGAAAACCTTAGAGTGCGTTGACCTTCTTGGAGATCGCCGACTTGCGGTTTGCAGCGTTGTTCTTGTGAAGAACGCCCTTGCTGACAGCCTTATCCAGCTTTCGGCTTGCAGCAACCAGCGCAGCAGCAGCGGCATCCTTGTCGGTGGACTCAACGGCGGTGTTGACGGCGCGGATGGCCGTCTTCAGCTCGGACTTGACTGCGTTGTTGCGCAGGCGAGCCTTCTCGTTGGTGAGGATGCGCTTCTTCTGGGACTTGATATTAGCCACGTGTGAACTCTCTTTTTAATGCGGAAATGGTCTAGAGGGCTTTCAGATTGGCCATTGACTGAGCGGCGTGGGGATACCTATGGCGGCCAACCATCAGTGGCCGTCGACCTGCACGGACACACAGCTGTCAATAGTAGCAGATGCCCTGCAATGCTGCTGCCTCGGCTGATGCCTGCCCTGCTGATCCCGTGCCCCTTCGGAACTTTCGTCAGCTCCAGCCGTGAAACTCGCGGAGTGCAGACGCGACGCCGTCAAAACGCTTCCGGTCCAGGACGGCGCCTTCCCTGCGGATGTCCGCCGCGCTGACCTGGATGATGCGGTCCAGTTTGGCTTCGCTGGGCCGGCGCTGCCGGTCCCAGCTGCCTGTGCCGATATCCACGTAGCTGTCGTCATTCCTGCGGTCCTGGTCGTGGTCCTTGCTGGTGAGCATGAGCCCCAGCAGGTACCGCCCGCGGCTTCCGATTAGGAGCACCGGCCGGTCCTTGCCCTGCGAATGGTCCTCTTCGTAGGGTACCCACGTCCACACCACTTCACCCGGTTCCGGCTTGCCGTTGGGGGAGGGGGCGTACCGGACATGAGCGGCGCCCGTGAAGTCACCCGGGTATGTCCCGGTGATGCCCGCGCCGGTCTCCAGCTGTGCTGACGGCTTCGTGGCACGGCCCGGCGCCGGTCGGACCGGTCCGGCAGGGCGCTTGCGCCGTCGATCCGTGGCATCCTCGGCCGGGCGCCCCTCCAGGAGGCGGAATACGGTACGGACGGCGTTGCCAAGGGAGCGGAGGTTGAATGCCATCCTGCAACGATACTGTGCCCCGGATCGGTGCCGTTCGCGGTCCCGCAGCCCGATCACGCAAACAATGCACCGAGCGGGGGCAGGACGTGGGACACTATAAGTTCACGTGCGGCAGGTCCTGCGACGGCTTCGGCCGTCCTGAGCACAGCCGCGGAAATGCCAACAGTAAGGACCCTGCGTGTCTCCCATGGCCCGCACCGCCCCGGTGCCCGCCGCAACAGATCCGGCCATCATCCGGAACTTCTGCATCATTGCGCACATTGACCACGGTAAATCCACTCTGGCTGACCGCATGTTGCAGTACACCGGCGTCGTTCAGTCCCGCGACATGAAGGCCCAGTATCTGGACCGCATGGATATCGAACGTGAGCGTGGCATCACCATCAAGTCCCAGGCGGTCCGCATGCCCTGGGAAGTTGAAGGCACCAGCTATGCCCTGAACATGATCGACACTCCCGGCCACGTCGACTTCACCTACGAGGTATCCCGTTCCCTGGCTGCCTGTGAAGGTGCAGTTCTGCTCGTGGACGCGGCCCAGGGCATTGAGGCCCAAACCCTCGCCAACCTGTACCTGGCGATGGAGAACAACCTCACGATTATTCCGGTCCTCAATAAGATCGACCTTCCCGCGGCCCAGCCCGAGAAGTACGCGGAGGAACTCGCCAACCTGATCGGCGGCGACCCCGACGACGTGCTGCGTGTCTCGGGAAAGACCGGCATGGGCGTCGAAGTGCTGCTCGACAAGATCGTCCGTGACCTGCCGGCCCCCGTGGGCGACCCGAACGCCCCCGCCCGCGCCATGATCTTCGACTCGGTCTATGACACCTACCGCGGTGTTGTCACCTACGTCCGGGTGGTCGACGGAATGCTGCACCCGCGTGAACGCATCCAGATGATGTCCACCCGCGCCACGCACGAACTCCTTGAGATCGGTGTCAGTTCTCCGGAGCCCACCCCGTCCAAGGGCCTCGGCGTCGGCGAAGTGGGCTACCTCATCACCGGCGTGAAGGACGTCCGCCTGTCCAAGGTGGGCGACACCGTCACCAACCTGGCCAAGCCTGCTTCCCAGTCCCTCCCGGGCTACGCAGACGCCAAGCCCATGGTTTTCTCCGGCCTGTACCCGCTGGACGGCACCGACTACCCGGTGCTCCGCGACGCGTTGGAGAAGCTCATGCTCAACGACGCCGCGCTGGTGTACCAGCCGGAAACCTCGGCTGCGCTGGGCTTCGGATTCCGCGTCGGTTTCCTGGGGCTCCTGCACTTGGAAATCACCCGTGAACGGCTCGAACGCGAGTATAAGCTGGACCTGATTTCCACCGCCCCCAACGTGGAGTACGAGGTAACGCTGGAGGACAAGAAGGTTGTCCACGTCACCAACCCCAGCGAATACCCCACCGGCAAGGTCGCGGAGGTCCGTGAGCCGATGGTGTCCGCCACCATCCTGGCGCCGAACGAGTTTGTCGGGGCCATCATGGAGCTGTGCCAGAGCCGGCGCGGCGTGATGGGCGGCATGGACTACCTCTCCGAGGACCGGGTGGAAATCCGTTACCGCCTGCCGCTGGCCGAAATCGTCTTCGATTTCTTCGACATCCTCAAGTCCAAGACCCGCGGCTACGGCTCGCTGGACTGGAAGGCCGACGGCGACCAGGTGGCCGACCTTGTGAAGGTCGACATCATGCTCCAGGGCGAACAGGTGGACGCCTTCAGTGCGATCACCCACCGGGAGAAGGCCTACGCCTACGGTGTGATGATGACCGGCAAGCTGCGTGAGCTCATTCCCCGCCAGCAGTTCGAAGTGCCGATCCAGGCGGCCATCGGTTCCCGGATCATCGCCCGTGAAAGCATCCGTGCCATCCGCAAGGACGTCCTTGCCAAGTGCTACGGCGGTGACATATCGCGTAAGCGCAAACTGCTCGAAAAGCAGAAGGAAGGCAAAAAGCGGATGAAGATGGTGGGCCGCGTCGAGGTTCCCCAGGAAGCCTTCATCGCCGCGCTGACCACGGACGAATCCAAGGACAAGGCCAAGAAGTAGTGATGACCGTGGCCGCAACCCTGCGGAGCCGCCGCAATGCCTAGCGTTCTTCCCCTGGGTGACCCGGCGCCGTCGGACGGTCTGCTGCCTCCCCAAGCAGCGGACGGTGCGGCGGACCGGGCCTTCGGGCTCTACGTGCACATCCCGTTCTGCGCCGTCCGCTGCGGTTATTGCGACTTCAACACCTACACCGCAACTGAACTTGGCGGCGGTGCATCCCAGGATGCGTATGCCTCCACCGCCATATCCGAGGTGAGGCTGGCCGCCGAGGTGCTCAAGACCTCCGGGCTACCGGACCGTCGCATGAGCACTGTCTTCTTCGGCGGCGGCACGCCCACGCTGCTCCCCGCAGAAGACCTCGCCCGGATCCTGGGCGCCGCCATCGAGGTATGGGGGCTCGAGCCCGGGGCTGAAGTCACCACCGAAGCCAATCCGGATTCCGTCACCCCTGAATCGCTCCAGCTGCTGGCTGATGCCGGCTTCACCCGCGTGTCCTTCGGGATGCAATCAGCAGTTCCGCACGTGCTCAAAGTCCTGGACCGCACGCACACGCCCAGCCGCGTGCCGCAGGTGGTGCGGTGGGCGCGGGAGGCGGGACTGGCCGTGAGCCTGGACCTGATCTACGGAACACCGGGGGAGTCCCTGGCCGACTGGCGGTACTCGCTGGAGACCGCGCTGTCCTATGAGCCGGACCATATCAGCGCCTATGCGCTCATCGTTGAGGACGGCACCAAACTGGCAGCCCAGATCCGCCGCGGTGAAGTCCCTGGAATCGACGACGACGACCACGCCGACAAATACGAACTCGCCGATCAGCTGATCGGCGAGGCAGGGCTGAGCTGGTACGAGGTCAGCAACTGGGCGCGGACACCTGAGCAGGCCTGCAGGCACAACCTGGCGTACTGGCGTGGTGACGACTGGTGGGGGATCGGCCCCGGTGCCCATTCACATGTCGGCGGAGTCCGCTGGTGGAACGTGAAGCACCCTACGGCGTACGCGGGGAGGCTTTCCGGCGGCGTGTCGCCGGCGGCGGGCCGGGAAACGCTCGACGCCGAAACCCGGAATGTCGAGCGGGTCATGCTCGAAGCCAGGCTCAGCAGTGGACTCGATGTGTCCGGGCTGGGAACGTCCGGCCAGCACGCCGTCGCCGGGCTGATCGCGGATGGCCTGGTGGATCCCGTGTCGGCCTTCCGCGGACGGCTGGTGCTCACCTTGAAGGGCCGGCTGCTTGCCGACGCCGTGGTGCGAAGGATCCTGCCCGACTGAGCGCACCCGGCCGGTGCTCGAAGCCGGTATTCGATTGTGCCGGTTACTTGATCCAGCGCAGGTTGAAGTCGTAGCGGTGCGGCTGGCCGCGGTTCACATGGATACCGGCTGCCACGGAGAAGCACGTCACGGCGATCCAAATCAGTGTGGCCAGCACCGCGAAGATGTTCCCCACCACCGGCAGCAGCACCAGGATGTTGCAGATGACTGCAGCGATCGTGGGAGGCAGGGTGAAGTTCAGCGCTTCCTTGGATTCCTGCGCCGTGAACGGTCCGCGGTCCTTGAAAATCAGGTAGATCAACAGCGACGGGACGCACCCAAGGATGCCGCCGAAGTGCGCGAGGGTTGCCCACTGCCGGTCTTCGTTGGCCGTCAGCGGCAGGGCGTTGGCGGGGACACCATGATACTGGGGCTGGCCATGGCCGGCCTGGTTGTCCCGTTGTTCACGTGCGTCTTCTGCCAAGGTGTCGTCCTTCGGATTGCAGTGGTGCGGTGGTTCCCGGATAAGCGGACGCTGCCACAGGAGCAACAACCGCCGTATCAAGAATACTGGGTCAGGGGTGCATTCGGAGAGTTCGACTTCCGCCTAACGCACTGGTAACTTCCGCCTAAGGCACCGTGAGGAAGTCGATGACTTCTTCCACGCGGCCCAGCAGGGACGGTTCCAGGTCGGCGTAACTACGCACCGCCCCCAGCAGCTTCTGCCAGCCGAGGCCAATGTCTTCCTTGGTCTCGTGCGGCCAGCCGAAGGCTGTCAGGATCCCGGTCTTCCAGTCCACGCCTCGCGGAATAACCGGCCACGCGTCAATGCCGAGCACTGCCGGCCGGATGGCCTGCCACACATCCACATAGGGATGGCCCACGATGAGGACGTTGCCCGCAGCGCCCGGGGACGCCATCACGGCATCGGCGATCCGTGATTCCTTGGAATTGGCAACCAAGTGGTCCACCAGCACTCCCAGCCGGCGGCCCGGACCCGGCCGGAATGCGGCTACCGCAGCCGTAAGATCGTCAATTCCGTGCAAGGGCTCGACGACGATGCCCTCCACCCTGAGGTCGTCACCCCAGACCTTTTCCACAAGTTCGGCGTCGTGTTTGCCTTCCACCCAGATGCGGCTGGCCTTGGCCACCTGGGCGCGCTGGCCTGCCACCCGCACGGATCCGGAGGCCGTCCTGCCGGATGTGCCGGAGGCTGCCTGGGCGCGCGGTGCCGGGGGCATCAGCCGGATCGGCAGGCCCTCCAGGAGGAATCCGTAGCCGAGTCGGAACGTGCGGGACTTCCCGCGCCGGTCCTCCAGGGCAACAACATGCATCCCGCCGGACTTCTCCACCCTGGTGACCGCGCCCACCCAGCCGGACTGCACGTCTTCCAGCACCATGCCGCGTTCAACCGGCACTTCGGGAAGCTCGGTTTTCCGGGGAGCCGTGATGTCCTGCGGGCCCCAGTTCTGGTACGACATCGGATAGACACAACCTTGCGCTAGAAAAAGTGAACACAGAAAGTGAAACAGGAGAAGGGGAACAGCGGCGCCCGTGGCGTCACGGAGGCGCATGTCCTGTCCTGCTCCGGAGTTTCGCCCGGAGCGGTACCAATGCTAACAACGCGGCGACTCATATTAGACTGGTTAGCACTTAGACATGACGAGTGCTAACGGTAGACGGGATCTGGCAGGCGACAGAGCCGGTCCGCGGCCCGGGTTAAGCCGATCGGAGGTGGAGAATGAGCGAACCACGCAAGCTTGAAGTCCTGCGCGCCATCGTGGAGGACTACGTCCATTCCCGCGAACCTGTGGGCTCCAAGGCCCTGGTGGAGAGGCACCATCTGGGGGTCTCCAGCGCCACCATCCGCAATGACATGGCGGCCCTGGAAGACGAGGGCCTGATCACGGCGCCGCACACCAGCGCCGGGCGCATCCCTACGGACAAGGGCTACCGGCTCTTCGTCGACCAGATTTCCGCCGTCAAGCCGCTGTCGCAGGCGGAACGCCGGGCCATCCAGACGCTGCTCGAAGGATCGGAAGACCTGGACGACGTCCTGGAGCGCACGGTGCGGCTGCTGTCGCAGCTGACCAACCAGGTGGCCGTGGTGCAGTATCCGCACCTCAGTCGTGCCATGGTGCGGCACATCGAGTTCGTGCTGCTGGCGCCGCGCCAGGTCCTCACCGTCCTGATTGCGGACACCGGAAAGGTCGAGCAGCGGGTCATCGACGTCGGCCAGGAACTCAGCGACGAGGCCCTTGCCGGCCTTCGCTCACGGTTCCTGAAAAGCCTGTCGGGGACGCCGCTGAGCCTGCTCCCGCAGGCGCTGCCCGCCGTCGTCGCAAGCTGCGAACCGGCACGCCGGCACGCCGCCCAGGCGCTGGCCCGCGGCCTGGATGCCCTGGCCAGCAGCACCCGCGAAGAGCGGATGGTCATGGCCGGCACCGCCAACCTCGCGCGGTCCAACGTTGACTTCCCGCTGAGCATCGGCCCGGTCCTCGAGGCGCTTGAGGAACAGGTGGTCATGCTCCGCCTGCTCAGCGAAATGGCGCAGGACCCCCGCGGCGTGACCGTCAGCATCGGCCGGGAGAATCCCTACGACGGCCTCGCGGAAGCCTCGGTGGTGGCCACAGGCTACGGGCCAGGTTCCAGTGCCAAGGTTGGCGTCCTTGGCCCCACCCGGATGGACTATCCCACCACCATGGCCGCGGTCCGTGCCGTGGCACGCTACCTTTCCAGGATCCTCGGGCCGTGACCGGCCCTTCATCAGCCAACCCGGCCTCCGTGTCCCGGCTTCCGGGGTGCGGCAGCAGCATCACAGGCAGTACAACCAGGAAGAGATACGAACTTTGAGCAGCCACTACGACGTTCTTGGAGTCTCACCCGAAGCGACGGGCGAAGAGATCAAGAAGGCCTACCGAAAGCTTGCGCGCACTTTGCACCCGGACGTGAACCCCGGTGAGGATGCCTCGGACCGATTCAAGGCTGTCACGCACGCCTATGAAGTGCTGTCCGATCCGCAGAAGCGCCGCGTCTACGACACCACCGGCAACGAGAACGGCACCGATAACGGTTTTGGCGGCGCCGGCTATTCGGGACAGGGCTTCGCCTTCCAGGACATCTTCGACACCTTCTTCGGTGCGGGCGGCTCATCCGGACCTGCCTCGCGTGTCCGCCGGGGGCAGGATGCCCTCATCAGCGTCCGCATCGACCTCCGCGACGCCGTCTTCGGCGTCAACAAGAAGCTCGAAGTGGACACTGCCGTAACGTGCCCCACCTGCGAGGGTTCCTGCTGCCAGCCCGGGACCCACCCCGTGCGCTGTGACATCTGCGGCGGCAGCGGCCAGGTCCAGCGGGCCGTCCGTTCCATCCTGGGCCAGGTCATGACGGCGGCGCCCTGCGGCTCCTGCGAAGGCTTCGGAACCGTCATCAAGGATCCCTGCAATGAATGCAACGGGCAGGGCCGCATCCGCAGCCGGCGTTCGCTGACGGTCAAGGTCCCTGCCGGCGTTGCCACCGGAACCCGGATCCAGCTTGGCGGCCAGGGCGAAGCCGGCCCTGCCGGCGGACCCTCCGGCGACCTGTATGTGGAGATCCGGGTCAACAATGACGCGACGTACGTACGCGACGGCGATGACCTTCACGCGACCCTGCACATCCCGATGACTGCCGCAGCCCTTGGCACCGAACTCAGCCTCGACACCTTCGACGGCCAGCAGGAAATCGACGTCAAGGCGGGCACCCAGTCCGGTGAGGTCATCACCCTTCGCGGGCTCGGCGTCACCCACCTCCGGGGCTACGGCCGCGGCGATCTGAAAGTGCACCTGCAGGTCGAGACCCCGGCCAAGCTTGATGCCGCGCAGGAAGACCTGCTGCGGCAGCTCGCGAAACTCCGTGGCGAGCAGTACACCGAAGGGAAACTCTCCGCCAGCGGCGGTGTCTTCGCCAAGCTGCGGGACCGGCTCGGTAACCTGTAGCGGTGAGCAACCCTGTCTTTTTCGCAACCCCGGGAGCCCTGGACCACCAGGTTCCCGGTTCGCACTTTGTCCTCGAGGGCGCAGAGGCGAGGCACGCGGTCACCGTCAAGCGGATTGCCGTGGGGGAATCCGTTGACATCGCCGACGGTGCCGGCAAAAGGCTCACTGGCACGGTCGCCGCCGTTGGCCAGGGTGAACTGACGGTGGAGTGTTCAGTCCTCGACACGGAGGAGCGCCCGGACCTTCGCCTGGTCCTGGTCCAGGCACTGGCCAAAGGGGACCGGGACGAACTCGCCGCAGAAACCGCCACCGAACTGGGGATCGACGCGATCATCCCGTGGCAGTCCGAACGCTCCATCGTCCGGTGGAAAGGCGAGCGGGCCGCGAAGGCCCATGCCAAATGGCAGTCCGTGGTGACCGCAGCCGCCAAACAGGCGCGGCGGGCTTGGATTCCCGAAGTCCGTGCCGCCGTCGACGGTGCCGGACTTCAGGCAGCGGTCTCCGCCGCGGACCTGGCCATCATCCTCCACGAAGATGCCGTCCGTCCGCTGCGGAGCGTGCTCGAGGCGTGGTGCGAGAACAACGCCGGGGCACCGGAGCCGGGGCCGCGCGAAATCCTGCTGATTGTGGGGCCCGAAGGGGGCATCAGTCCGCGGGAGGTTACCAGGCTGTGCGGAGCCGGCGCCGTGACGGCGCTCCTGGGCCACCATGTGCTGAGGTCATCCACGGCAGGACCGGCAGCCACGGTGCTCGCCAGCGACATCCTGGGTCGCTGGTAGCCCCGCTAGGAAACCTTGAAACCGCGGGAGTCCACGTTCAGTTCCCGGTCGGGGTTCCCCGGGTCGACCTGGAATACCCGGATCTCATAGTTTCCCGGCGCCAGGTTGACATTCAGCGAGAAAAGTCCGGACTGTGCCTGGTCTGCCGAGGCAGTGACTTCGCCGCCCAAATAGGCGGTCTTGTCGCTGCTGCCGTCGACTTTCAGGATTTTCCACCGAAGTTTGCCCCCGGGCAGCGTGCTCCGTCCGCTGATCTTGACGCTGCCGTCGGGGACGCCCACACCTTCCTGGGGATCGATGATCCAGACCGGGGCCACCATGCCCGCCCCGCGGGGAGTGGGACTGCCCAGCCGAACGTGGTTGAAGGCGAGGTAATCGGTGTGCCCGTCAACCAGGATGACCACCTGGATTTGCTGGCCCGAGTCCACCAGCCCTGAGCTCGCTCCTGCGGCCGTTGCAGTGTAGACCAGCTGCTGGATGGCCCGCTTGGCCATGTCCTCGTCAAGGTTGCTGTTGAATGCATCCGGCGAGACGTCCACGGTGATCACGTTTTTGCCGGAAATCGACGTTGCCAGCTTCTTCGGGTTCTGCCACGGGGTAAAGAAATCCGGATCCAGCGGCTTCTGGGACATCATCGAACGCAGCGCCCGCGTGACAGGGTTTTCCTGCTCCGGGACGTCCCGGAATTCGCGGTACAGGTAGACGTTCTCGTTGCTGCGGCCGATCCAGTACACGGGTGCCTTGTTGGAAGCCTGCGTGGTTTCCAGTGGGGCACTCGTGCTGGGAACGCCCGCGGTGGCGGATCCGGTGACTGTCTGGGGGGTGCTGGCAGCGGTGTTTGTGGACGGCTGGGGAGTGGCGACGCAGGAGGACAGCACCATGGCGGCGGGCAGCACAAACAGGAGCACTGCGGAACGTGTCCGCCTGCCTCCTGCTGTCTGCCGGCGTCGTGGTTTCCTGGTCTCCATAGTGATCCCGGTACCTGCCCTGTCCTGATAAACGTTGCCGATGAAGTGGTCCAAGGCGGGCGAAAGCCCGCGATGGATTCCAGCATTACATAGAGTCCCAGGCGCCCTGCGGCGTTTGCGGACGGATTGCCGAACTGCAACGGGAACGATACGAGGCCGATACGAAGTTGATACCTAATGACGGGAATCTGCAACGAAGCGGTCGCGGCCAAACGCCTGGCAGCCACGCCCCGCGGCCCCCGGACGGCTTACTGGCGTAAGATATAAGGACTCGGCCGCGCACGGAGTCCGACGCTGAAGCAGCGGGGGCGAAGTGATCGGCCAGAGAAACAATTTTCCTAACTGGAGGGGACCAGAGGCCCGCAGGCCGGCACCATGACTGAAGCAACAAACGGAAGGCCCCGGTTCAGCGCCGGTGAGCGCACCACAGGTGAATTTCCCCACAGTCTTCCCGGTGTCCGGACGGAGGTGGTCATCTTCGACAACTCCGAACAGATGGTTCAGTCCCTCGGCAGTCACGACGAGGCCCTCCGTTTTATCGAGGAACAGTTTCCTGCCGTGGATTTCCATGTCCGCGGCAATGAACTGGCCATCAGCGGCCCCGCGGCCGACGTTCCCAGGATCATGCGCCTGCTCCACGAAGTAAGGGGACTCGTTGACCGGGGCACGGTCATTACACCGGCAGTGCTCCAGCAGCTCGCGGCCCTGCTCCGGAGCCAGTCGCTCCAAAATCCGGTTGAGGTGTTGACCTACAACATCCTGTCGAGCCGTGGCAAGACAATCCGGCCGAAGACGCTGAACCAGAAGAATTATGTGGACGCCATCGACGCGAACACGGTGATCTTTGGAATCGGACCGGCAGGCACCGGCAAAACCTTCCTTGCCATGGCAAAGGCCGTCCAGGCCCTGCAGCAGAAGGAAGTCAGCCGCATCATCCTTACCAGGCCGGCGGTGGAGGCCGGCGAACGGCTGGGCTTCCTGCCCGGGACGCTCAGCGACAAGATCGATCCGTACCTGCGTCCGCTCTACGACGCGCTCCACGACATGATGGACCCGGAGTCCATCCCGCGGCTGATGGCGGCGGGCACCATTGAGGTGGCCCCGCTCGCTTACATGCGCGGCCGAACCCTCAACGACGCGTTCATCATCCTGGATGAAGCCCAGAACACCACGCCGGAGCAGATGAAGATGTTCCTGACACGGCTCGGGTTCGGCTCCAAAATGGTGGTCACCGGCGACGTCACGCAGGTGGACCTGCCGTTTGGCACCCGTTCCGGGCTCCGGATCGTGGAGGAGATTCTCCAAGGCATTGACGACGTCAACTTCAGCGTGCTGGATTCCTCGGACGTAGTGCGCCACCGCCTCGTCGGCGACATTGTCAACGCTTACGGTATTTGGGACGAGGCACAAAGGAACCGGGTGAAGCATTCCGTGCCCCGGGAGAAGCGGGGAGAGCACGCATGAGCATCGAAGTAAACAACGAATCGGGCGTCCAGGTGGATGAAGCCGAGTTGGTTGCCCTGGCCCGGTATGTGTTCGAACGCCTGTATATCCACCCGCAGGCTGAGCTTTCCATCCTGCTCGTGGACGAACCCGCCATGGAAAAGCTGCACCTCGAGCTCATGGATGAGCCCGGGGCCACCGACGTCTTGTCCGTTCCCATGGACGAACTGACCCCGGGTACGCCGGACAAACCGACACCGCAGGGCATGCTCGGCGATATTGCCGTTTGCCCGCAGGTGGCGGAAGTCCAGGCCCGGAACGCGGGACATTCCACCCAGGACGAGATGCTGCTGCTTACCACGCACGGAATCCTGCACCTCCTTGGTTACGACCACGCCGACCCCGAAGAAAAAGAAGAGATGTTCGGCCTGCAGCGGGAACTGCTTGAGGGCTTCACCGGCAAAGAAGCCCCGTCAGAGACGATGCAGTGACCCCACTGATCCTCGTTGGCATGGCGGTAGTCTTCCTGAGTTTCGCCGCCCTGCTGACAGCGGCCGAGTCCGCCTTTAATTTCCTGCCCCGCCACGACGCCGAAGAAGCTGTTCTTCGCAGCGACGGGCAGGCCCTCAAACGCATCCTGGACCAGCCGATGGCGCACATGCGCTCCCTGAGGTTCTGGCGCATCTGGTTCGAAATGGCCTCGGCCGTGGCGGTCGCTGTCCTTTTGCACAGCCTGTGGGACAGTGTCTGGCTCGCCGGGCTGGCTGCCACCGGGATCATGGCCCTCGTAGGCTTTGTGATCGTGGGCGTTTCTCCGCGGCAACTGGGCCGGGCACATGCCGCCGCCGTCGCCCGGTCCACGGCGCCGGTCATCCGCTTCCTGTGCTGGGTCCTAGGTCCCATCCCCGGCTGGCTAGTCGCACTGGGCAGCGTCGTGGCACCGGGCGGACGCGGTGTGGATGAGGCCTCGTTCAGTGAAGAGGAATTCCGCGAGCTCGTGGACCGCGCGACCGAATCGGACATGATCGAGGACAACGAGGCCGAACTGATCCAGTCCGTCTTCGACTTCGGTGACACTCTGGTTCGCGCGGTGATGGTGCCCCGGACGGACATCCTGAGCATCGACGCCGGCTCGAGCCTGCACCGGGCCATGTCCCTGTTCCTGCGGTCAGGCTACTCGCGGATCCCCGTCATCCGGGACAACACCGACCAGATCCTGGGCATTGTCTACCTCAAGGATGTAGCCGCGGCGCTGCACAGCCTCCGCCCGGGGGAGGAACCCCCCATCGTGGATGAACTTGCCCGCGAAGTGCGCTACGTGCCGGAGTCCAAACAGGTCAGCGACCTGCTGCGCGAACTGCAGAAGGAATCCACGCACGTCGCGATCGTGATCGACGAGTACGGCGGGACGGCCGGCCTGGTCACCCTCGAAGACCTGATCGAGGAGATCGTCGGCGAGATCGTGGACGAGTATGACACGGAGAGCGCCGAGGCCGTTGCGCTGGGTGACGGCAGTTACCGCGTGAGCGCGCGGATGGGCATCGACGACCTCGGTGAGCTTTTTGATGTGGAACTCGACGACGACGAAGTGGATACCGTCGGCGGCCTGCTTGCCAAGGCCCTGGGCAGGGTTCCCATCGTCGGCAGCACCGTCGAAGTGGACGGGATCTCGCTGCGGGCAGACCGCCTGGAAGGCCGCCGCAACAGGGTCAGCCACATCATCGCGGCGCCCGTTGCAAAGGGCGCTGTTCCAGAACAAACTGACCTTGAAGACCTACTCGACGAGGCCGAAACAACGCAACAGGGAGTTCCACGTGAGCAAGCAGAATAAAGCGGACGGCGAGGCCTTTGGCGGCTTCCGTGCCGGATTTTCGATCCTTGTGGGCAGGCCGAACGCCGGTAAGTCCACCCTGACGAACGCCCTGGTGGGCAAGAAGGTGGCCATCACCTCGGCCAAGCCGCAGACCACGCGCCACACCATCCGTGGAATCGTCCACCGGGACGACGCCCAACTGATCCTCGTCGACACTCCCGGCCTGCACCGGCCGCGGACGCTTCTTGGCAAGCGCCTCAACGATCTCGTGGCGGACACGCTTTCGGAAGTGGATGCCATCGGATTCTGCCTTCCGGCCAACGAGAAGATCGGCCCTGGCGACCGTTTCATCGCCGCGCAGCTGGCCGCGGTGGGCAAGAAGCCCATCATTGCGATTGTGACCAAGGCCGACCTCGTGGACCGGCAGGCACTGACTGAACAGCTGCTTGCCGTCGCCGCACTGGGACGCGAAGTCCTCGGCGAGGAAGGCTGGAAGGACATCGTTCCGGTGTCGGCCACTGATGGCTTCCAGGTGAGCACGGTTGCGGACGTGCTGATCAGCCACATGCCGCCGTCCCAGCCGCTGTATCCGGACGGGCACCTCACTGACGAGCCCGAGGCCGTCATGGTGGCCGAACTGATCCGTGAAGCCGCACTGGAGGGCGTCCGCGACGAGCTTCCGCACTCCCTCGCCGTCGTGGTTGAGGAGATCGTTCCCCGAGAAGGCCGGCCCGAGGACAGCCCTTTCCTCGACGTCCGGGTCAACCTTTACGTGGAGCGGCCCTCCCAGAAAGCCATCATTATCGGCAAGGGCGGCGCCCGGCTCCGGGAAGTCGGCACCAATGCGCGTAAAGGCATCGAAGCGCTGCTCGGAACGCGGATCTACCTTGACCTGCACGTCAAGGTTGCCAAGGACTGGCAACGGGACCCGAAGCAGCTGGTCAAGCTCGGTTTCTAGCAAGCACCGCTATTCGCGGCAGCCTCCCGGTCCACGGCAAACCGGCCGCCGCGCGATTGCCGCAGGCATGCCCGGCTGTGCCCGCACAACGGCGGCCTCCGGGCATCGGGCATTTTCCCAGTCTCGGCCACTAAAATGGACCGAACCCGTTTTATAGAGGAAGGTAACACCACGTGGTGCGACGCCGAGACACTCCCGGACAAGGCATTGGTTCGCCAGCGTCCGACGCCGCCGCCCGGCACTCTGACAACAAGGCCATGGGCCCGGCCAGGCACCTCGGCGCCATGCGGGGCAAACCCGGCTGGTTCAAAGTGGCCAGCGCGATTGTGGCTCTGCTCCTCGTTGGCGGTCTGGCTTTCGCCGCCTTCTGGGTAATCCGGTTGCAGCTGAACATCAACAAGGCACCCCTGGGTGCCGGCAGCAGCCGCACCGAAGATCCCGTCAACGATTCCAAGGACCGGATGCAGATCCTGATCCTGGGCTCAGACACCCGCGACGGCAAGAATTCGGAGTACGGCACCGCCGAAGATTCGACGGGGTACGGCCAGTCCGACGTCATGATGATGATGGACATCTCTGCCGACAACAAGCGGGTCAGCGTCATCAGCTTCCCCCGCGACCTGCTGGTGGACATTCCGGAATGCACGGACCAGAAGACCAAGCAGGTGTACCCCGCCCAGAGCGGAGTGATGATCAACGAAGCCATGAAGCAGGCCGGAATCGGCTGTGCGGTGGATACGGTGAACAAGATCACTGGCCTGGAAATCGACCACTTCATGATGGCGGATTTCAACGCGGTGAAGGAGCTCTCCAACGCCGTGGGAGGCGTGGAAGTCTGCATCAGCGACGCCGTCTATGACCCCGACTCCCGCCTGCGGCTCCCCGCCGGAACTTCGCAGGTGCAGGGCGAGCAGGCACTGGCGTACCTGCGGACCAGGCATGCGTTCGCGGACGGCGGCGATCTGGGCCGCATCAAGGCGCAGCAGGGCTTCCTGTCGTCCCTCACCCGCAAGATCAAGGATGACGGCACGCTGTCCGATCCCCAGAAGATGCTCAAGATTGCCGACGTCGTGACACAGAACCTCACGGTGGACGATGGATTGGCTTCCGTCCCGTCACTGCTGACCATCGGCAACCGGCTCAAGAACATCGACATCAGCAAGGTGGCGTTCGTGGCCGTGCCCACCACGGCGGCGCCCAGCGATCCCAACCGGCTCACCGTTGCCGAGCCGGCCGCATCGCAGCTTTTCGCCGCATTGCGCAAGGACGTTGACCTGACGGACCCGACGACCCCGCCGAGCCCCAGCGCGGCACCGACCGAGTCAGCACCCGCCCCCTCGCCGTCGACGCCAACTGCAACCCCGCCGCCGGCCTACGACAAGGCGCTGCAGCCGGTGACCGTCGCGAACGGTACAGGAGTTCCGGCGCGGACCCAGGAAATCACCCAGGCAATTATCGCCGGCGGCTTCACCCAGGTGGCTCCGCTGGTGGCGCAGTCCGTCTCGAAGACGGCTGTCTATTACGGACCCGGCTTCGAGGATGTGGCGGCCGACGTCGCGGCGCTGCTTGAAATTCCCGCCACGCAGGTCCTCCCCGCCACCGGGGTCGGCGGCGTGCAGGTCTACCTCGGCACCGACTTCATGTCCGGAACAAAGATGGGCGCCGTGGCGCTCCCCACCGACATCGTCAATCAGACTGCCGGCGACACCGTCTGCCAGCAGGCCAATCCGGAATTGATCACCCAGTAACGGCACGGCGGCGCTGCGTCTGTTCGACGACGTGCCCTGATCGAAGACCTGCGGGGCCGGCCACAACAGTGGCCGGCCCCGCAGGTCTCTTCGTTACTGCCCGGTCACCAAATGCTGACGCGGTCCTCCAAGGGCAACCACATGCCGTCCTGCTCCGATACGTCGAAGGCTTCATGGAAGGCGTCCAGATTCTTGGCGATGGCGTTGGTGCGGAACTCATTGGGGGAGTGCGGGTCCGTGGCGAGCCTGCGGATGGCTTCCTCATTCCGGATGACCTGCCGCCAGCCGGCAGCCCAGGACGCGAAGAACCGCTGCTGTCCGGACAGGCCGTCCAGCACCGGAGGCTCGGCACCGTCGAGGCTGATCAGGTAGGCCTTGTAGGCGATGGTGAGCCCGCCCAGGTCTCCGATGTTTTCCCCGAGGGTGAGCTTGCCGTTGACATGGTGCCCCGGGGCCGCGGTGGGCGACAACGCGTCGAACTGGGCCACCAGCTTGGACGTCAGAGCCTCGAACGCCGTGCGGTCATCCTCGGTCCACCAGTTGCGGAGGGCGCCGCCGCCGTCGAACTGCGAGCCCTGGTCGTCGAAGCCGTGCCCGATCTCGTGTCCGATGACGGCACCGATGCCGCCGTAATTGACGGCGTCGTCGGCGTCGGCTGTGAAGAACGGGGCCTGCAGGATTGCGGCCGGGAACACGATCTCGTTCAGGAGCGGGTGGTAGTACGCGTTGACTGTCTGCGGCGTCATAAGCCATTTGTTCTTGTCAACCGGCTTGCCCACCTCGTCCAGGTGCCGGTCGACGTCGGCGTTATGGGCCCGTTCAACGTTTCCGAGGAGGTCGGTGGGATCGATCTCCACCGCGGAATAGTCGATCCATTCCTCCGGATAGCCGATCTTGGCGCGGAATGCCTCGAGCTTTTTGAGGGCTTCGAGCTTGGTGTCCTCGCTCATCCACGCCAGCCCTGTGATGCTTTGCCGGTAGGCCTCGATGAGGTTGGCCACCAGGGTCTGCATGCGGGCCTTGTGGGTTTCCGGAAAGTGCCGGGCGACGTAGATCTGGCCGACCGCTTCACCCAATGAGGCTTCAACGACGGCAACGCCACGCTTCCAGCGGTCCTTGTTGCGCGGCGTCCCGCTGATGGTGGTGCCGTAGAACGCGAAGTTGGCATCCACGAACTCGGCGGAGAGGTAAGCTGCCGCTGAGCTGACAACACGCATGGCCAGCCAATCCTGCCAAGCCTCCAGCGGTTCGGTTTCGAGCAGGCCGGCAGCCCCGGCGAAGAAATCAGGCGTGCTCACCACCAACTCCTGGCGCTTGTCCGGGTCGATTTCTGCGGCGTCGAACCACACATCCAGCAGCGGGAACAGCTCGCGCGCCTCCGCGGCGGATTTCAGGTTGTACGTCTTCTGCGGATCCCGAAGCGTCACGTTGTCCCAGTGGTGCGAGGCAAGGGCCGTCTCCAGGCGCACCACACGCTCCGCTGCGCCTTCCGGATCCGCGGTCCTTGCGAGGCCGAGCATTGTCCCCACGTGGTCCCGGTATGCCGTGACCATGGGAGCGAACTTCTCTTCGCGGTAGTACGACTCGTCCGGCAAACCGAGCCCGCCCTGGCCGGTGTACAGCAGGACCCGGTCCGGGTTTCCCGCGTCGGGGGCCGGGTAGATATAGAAGAGCCCGGATACATCGGAACGGAAGAGCCGTCCGGCCAGTTCGATCACTTCCGTGGCGGACTCCGTGGCATAGACCTCGGCAAGCCGATCCCGGATAGGATCCATGCCCTTGGCCTCCACTGTGGTTTCGTCCATGAAGCTCCGGTAGAGGTCCCCGACCTTCTGTTCGATGCCCGTGGCGTCGGAGCCGCGGGCGGCGGCTTCTTCGATGATTTCCCTGACCGCCAGCTCGGAGCCGTCCCGCAAGGCTGTGAAAGTGCCTTCGAGGGGCCGGTCGTCCGGGATCGTCGTGCTCTTCAGCCACGCGCCGTTGATGTGCTGGTACAGGTCATCCTGCGGCCGCACGGAGTGGTCGATGTTGGACAGGTCGATCCCCGAGTTTGGCACAAGTGCTCCTTCAGGTGAAGGCTGCCCCGGCGCTTGCACCGGTGGCAGCGTCTGCATGGTGGACGTTGCTGGAGGTGTTGCTCCTTCATCTTACGCACCCGTGTTACTGTGAAATGGTGCGCGCAGAACTCCTTCTTCTTAGCTGCCGCGGCGAGGCCTCAGACGCGATCTAGCGCAAGGCCAATCCTCGTCGCGGAGTTTGTGTTGCCCGGCCACCTTTCACTCAGGAACCACAGAAAAGGCCCCGATAGTAATGCGAAACGCACAGAAGCCCTCCGGAATGCCCGTCCACCGCTACCTGCCCTTCCAGGACCAGATCAAGGTTGAGCTGCCGGACCGGACCTGGCCGGACAAGGTCATCACCAAAGCCCCGCGCTGGTGCGCCGTGGACCTCAGGGACGGAAACCAGGCCCTGATCGACCCCATGAGCCCGGCGCGCAAGATGAAGATGTTCGACCTGCTGGTCCGCATGGGCTATAAGGAAATCGAGGTCGGCTTTCCGTCCGCCTCGCAGACCGACTTCGACTTCGTCCGCCAGCTGATTGAAGGCAACCACATTCCGGGCGACGTCACCATCCAGGTGCTGACGCAGGCCCGCGAACACCTGATCGAGCGGACCTACGAATCCCTGGTTGGCGCCAAGCAGGCCATCGTCCACCTCTACAACTCGACGTCAGTCCTGCAGCGCCGCGTGGTGTTCAACCAGGACGAGGACGGCATCCTGGACATTGCTCTACAGGGTGCACGCCTGTGCAAGAAATACGAGGAAACACTGGCGGACACGCACATCACCTACGAGTACTCCCCGGAGTCCTTCACCGGCACGGAACTCGAATACGCCGTGCGCGTGTGCAATGCCGTGGCCGATGTCTTCGAGGCCTCGGCTGACAGCCAGGTAATCATCAACCTGCCGGCCACGGTGGAAATGGCCACACCCAACGTCTATGCCGATTCCATCGAGTGGATGAGCCGCCACCTGCACCCCCGCGAGGGCATCATCCTCTCGCTGCACCCGCACAACGACCGCGGAACCGGTGTTGCCGCCGCCGAGCTGGGTTACCTCGCCGGCGCAGACCGGATCGAGGGATGCCTGTTCGGAAACGGCGAGCGGACCGGCAACGTGGACCTGGTCACGCTGGGCCTGAACATGTTTGTGCAGGGCATCGACCCCATGATCGATTTCTCCGATATCGACGACGTCCGGCGCACCGTGGAGTACTGCAACCAGCTGCCCGTCGCAGAGCGTTCACCCTATGGCGGCGACCTGGTCTTCACGGCGTTCTCCGGCTCGCACCAGGACGCCATCAAAAAGGGCTTCGAAGCACTTGAAAAAGACGCAGCGGCCGCCGGCAAGGACGTCGCCGACTACACGTGGCAGGTCCCGTACCTGCCGGTCGACCCCAAGGACCTGGGCCGCAGCTACGAAGCGGTGATCCGGGTCAATTCGCAGTCCGGCAAGGGCGGCGTGGCGTACCTGCTGAAGAACGAGCACAGCCTGGACCTGCCGCGCCGTGCGCAGATCGAATTCTCCGGCGTGATCCAGAAGCAGACGGACACTGTTGGCGGCGAAGTCAGCGGCTCCCAGCTGTGGCAGATTTTCCAGGACGAGTACCTGCCCTCCAGCAAGGAGG
The DNA here is from genome assembly GCF_001423745.1 of Arthrobacter sp. Leaf337. GTDB lineage: Bacteria > Actinomycetota > Actinomycetes > Actinomycetales > Micrococcaceae > Arthrobacter. The sequence continues at coordinate 22,224 of NZ_LMPC01000023.1, read as the reverse complement.
ACGGCCAGTGGGGCCGCTATTCGCTGGGATCGTTCAGCACGGAAACTGACGACGACGGCGCCATGACCTTGCACGCGACGGTCACCGTTGACGGCGTCCAGGTCCGCCGTACCGGGTCCGGCAACGGCCCGATTGCGGCGCTGCTGTCGATCCTGGGCCAGGACGGCGTGGACGTCCGGGTTCTCGACTACAGTGAGCACGCCCTTTCGGAGGGTGGCAATGCCCGTGCCGCCGCGTACGTTGAGTGCGCTGTCGGCGAGCGGGTGCTGTGGGGCGTCGGAATTGACTCCAACACCACCACCTCCTCGCTGAAGGCCGTCATCTCGGCCGTCAACCGCGCGGTCCGGGACGCACAGGCCTAGGATCATCATTCGATCCGCTGAGACGCTGCGCGCCCGGACCGGTCCGGGGGCGCAGCGTCCGCGTTTTCCAGAAGGTCAGTGCGAAGATTAACTGTGGCCCAACAATCCTCCTTTTCTGCGCGTGCCTATCGTGATGACGCCGTGGTGCTGCGTACCCATAAGCTGGGCGAAGCGGACCGCATCATCACGCTCCTGACAAAACACCACGGCCAGGTCCGTGCGGTGGCAAAGGGAGTGCGGCGCACCAGCAGCCGCTTCGGCGCCCGCCTGGAACCGTTCATGGTGGCGGACCTGCAGCTGATTTCCGGCCGGACATTGGACATCGTCACCCAGGCGGTGGCCAAGGGCGCCTACGGCGGCAGCATCGCGGCGGACTACGGCCGCTATACCGTGGCGGCGGCCATGACCGAGACCGCCGAAAAGCTGACAGACGTGGACGGCGAAGCCGGAACCGCGCAATACAACCTCCTGGTCGGGGCGCTTGCCTCGCTGAGCCGCGGCGAGCACACGCCGGAACTTATTCTCGACTCGTATCTCCTGCGTGCCCTGGCAACGGGGGGATGGGCGCCCAGCTTCACGGTGTGCGCCCGCTGCGGTGCGCCGGGGCCGCACACCGCTTTTTCTGCGCCGCTGGGCGGCATGGTGTGCGCCAACTGCCGTCCGCCCGGATCTCCCGCGCCTGCGGCCGAGACGGTCTCCCTGCTCGGGGCACTGTTGACAGGGGACTGGGCGACGGCGGATGCCTCCGTTGCGGTCCACCGGCGTGAGGCTGCCGGTTTGGTGGCCAGCTATCTGCAATGGCATCTTGAACGTGTGCTGAAATCACTTAAACATGTGGAGCGTAGCTGACTGTGGCCCTTGGAAAGAAGAAAACTCCCGTCCGGCAGCGGACCGCACCGGTGGCAGCACCGTATCCGCATAGCTCCGGGGCCGTCCCGCCGTCGATTCCTGAGGAATTCATCCCGCAGCATGTGGCAATCGTGATGGACGGCAACGGCCGCTGGGCCAATCAGCGCGGGCTGCCGCGGATCGAAGGGCACAAGGCTGGCGAACCTGCACTGTTGGACGTTGTGGCAGGTGCCATTGAACTGGGCATCAAGTACGTCACGGTGTACGCGTTCTCGACGGAGAACTGGCGGCGCTCCCCGGAGGAAGTCCGTTTCCTGATGGGTTTTAACAAGGATGTGCTACGGCGCCAGCGGAACCAGCTGGACGATTGGGGCGTCCGCATCCGCTGGTCGGGGCGCCGGCCCCGGCTCTGGGGCTCGGTGATCCGCGAACTGGAAGAGGCAGAGGATTACACCCGGGGCAACAGCACGTGCACGTTGACCATGTGTGTTAATTACGGCGGCCGCGCCGAAATCGCCGATGCGGTGACGGCCATCGCCGAAGACGTGGCGGCAGGCAGGCTTAAGCCGGGCGCCATCACCGAACGGACCATCCAGAAGTACCTGGACGAACCGGACCTGCCCGACGTCGACCTCTTCCTCCGAAGCTCCGGCGAACAGCGGCTCTCCAACTTCATGCTGTGGCAGTCCGCCTATGCCGAGTTCGTCTTCATGGACACGCTCTGGCCCGATGTCGACCGCCGCACGCTCTGGGACGCCGTCGAAGTCTACGCCCGGCGGGACCGGCGGTACGGCGGCGCTGTGGATGCGGCACCGGCAGGGGCTTAGCCGGAATGGGAATGCAGCCATGCCACCAGGTCCCGGTACGCCTCCTGGCGTAGTTCGCGGCGTGAGAGGAAGACGTCGTGGATGGCTCCCGGATAGCGGAATACCGACGTCCGGCGTCCCAGGCCGAGGGCGCGGCGGGCTGTCTGATCCACATCGATCACGGCGTCTGCGGACATCAGCTCCGCAGACCACTCGGCCTGTATTTTGGTGCGGTCCGACAGCATCACCAGGACCGGTGCGGCGATGTCCAGGCGACGTTCGACGGCTGCATGTCCGGCCAGGACCGCGCGGGTCCAGCCCGCACGGATGGGGAACGACGCCGTCGGGCGCCACTGCGGATCCAGGAACCACTCGCCGTGGGCCTGGTCGCTGACGCTCTCCCAGTAGCCTGGCATTTCCGGAAAACGGAACGGCCGCCGCGGATCCGTCCGCGCGATCGGCTCCACCAGGTGCATGGCGATGTTTCGGATCAGGCTGCTCCCCTGGAGCTCCAGCCATGGCGCATTCAGCACAAGGCTCCCCAGCGCGCCCGGATTGCGGTCTGCCCACAGCGCGCCGATCAGCCCGCCCAGTGAATGCGCCAGCATGTGGATTGAAGGCTCCCCGGTCTGACCGGTGCGCTCCGCCATGTCCGTCCTGATCGCATCCATGGCCGCTGCGATGTCTTCGTCATAGACAGCCAGGTCTGTGGTGTAGCCCGGCGTCTGCCAGCTCCGCAGGCTACGGCCGAATTTCCGCAGGTCCAGCGCGTAGAAGTACAGTCCGTGGGCGCCGACGTATTCAGCAAGTTCGGACTGCAGGAAGTAGTCCGCCCAGCCGTGAAGGTAGATGACGGCGACGGGATGCCCGGGATTGTCGCCCGCAGGTGAGTCCGGGGACGGCCAGGCCAACGTCCGGAAGCCTTTGTTCCGCAGCGCCGAAAGAAACGGTCCGGCCGTCGCGGCAGGCACATGGCGGACCAGCGTGGCACATACCGCGCCTTCGTCGTCGTCGGGCAGCGGCAGTGCCAGGGACTCGAATGCTGCACCGAGTTGGTCGGCCTGCCAACGCGGCGCGACCCGGCCCGCAGCCTTCACTCCTGTCCGCCGTCGTCCAGGACGTATCCCCGGATCCAGCGGCTCAGCCGGGCATACGCGTCAGCCCGGACGTGCGCCGGCGACAGGAAGACATCGTGGAGGGCGCCGTCAATCCGTTCCAGGGTGACCGTGCGGCCCAGGGCCATGGCCCTGATCGCGATCGTGTTCACATCCAGCACGGCGTCGGCCCTTCGCATGGCTTCGGTCCAGAACATGCCGTTCTCGCTGGTTTCGGACAGGAGCACCAGGATAGGGATGTCGATCCGGAGTCCACGGGCCACCCGGGAATGCCCGGCCAGGACTGCACTGAGCCAGCCGGCCCGGACGGGAAAAGCGAGGGGCGGCCGGTACTTGTTGTCCAGGGTCCACTCACCCTCGGCCTCGCTGCTGATACTGCGCCAGTAGAAGCCACGTTCCGGCAGACGCAGGACAGCCTCCGGCCGGTACCGTGCCAGCGGTCCCACCATGGACCGGGTGGCGCGTCGAACCAGGGAATTGCCGTGCATTTCCAGCCACGGGCTGTTCAGCACCAGCTGGGCGACAACCCCCGGATGCCGGCTGACCCACAGGGCTGCGATGAGGCCGCCGGTCGAATGGCCCATGAGGGTCACCGGCACCCCGCCGGCCTGTTCCGGCCAGAGGGAACCGATGATCCCTATTGCCTTGCTGATCTCGGCGTCGTAGTCGTCGAGGTTGGCCACATAGCCGCCGTGGGTATCGGGCTGCAGGCTCCGCCCGTGGTTGTGCATGTCGATGGCAAAAAACTCGAAGCCCTTGTCTGTCCAGAACCGGGCGAGCTCAACGTTGAAAAAATAATCGCTCCAGCCGTGCAGGAACAGCAAGGCCCGGCGGGGGAGCGGCCGGCGTCCGGGACGGACGGTCCCTGCTTCGCCCTTAGGCGCGTGCCGGACCAGGGTAGCGGTGCGCTCCACCCCGTCGTCGCCCGTGGCCTGGTAGGAACAGGCTTCGAAGTCGTCCCCCAGGATATCTGTGTGCCACCTCATTTCATTAGCCTAAACAACGCAGGCCACAGCAGCGAGCAGGCCGGGACGCCTGCAGGATCCGTCACACCGCACGCCGCACGAGCGCGCCGGTTTGGTCTGCGGAGCCTGAACCGGAAAACTGGTGTCATGCGCGTATATCCCACCTTCTTTCGCCTGGCCTTTTCATGGATGGACGCCGAACGCGCCCACAAGATCGGCTTCCGTGCCATCAGGCTGGCCCACAGCTCCGGGGCGGGCAAAGTGCTCGCGAAGTTCACTGCCCCCGCGCCGTCGCTTCAGACCGAGGCCTTCGGCATCACCTTCCCGTCGCCGTTCGGCCTTGCCGCCGGCTTCGATAAGGAGGGACACGGCATTGAAGCGCTGACCGAACTCGGGTTCGGCCATGTGGAAGTCGGAACCATCACCGGACAGGCCCAGCCCGGCAACGAAAAGCCCCGGCTCTTCCGCCTCATCGAGGACAAAGCCGTCATCAACCGGATGGGATTCAACAACGACGGCGCCGCCGCCGTCGCCCCCCGGCTCAAGTCCGCGAGGGCTGCCTTGCAGCGCCGCCACCCCGGCGTACGTCCGGTCATCGGCGTCAATATTGGCAAGAGCAAGGTGGTGGAGCTCGATGACGCGGTCAGTGACTATCTCACCAGCGCCCGGAGCCTTGCGCCCGCGGCTGATTACCTCGTGGTCAACGTCAGTTCCCCCAACACGCCGGGGCTCCGCCTTCTGCAGAACGTCGAAACCCTCCGCCCGCTGCTCAAAGCCGTGGGCGAAGAAGCGGACAGTGCCGCCGGCAGGCACGTCCCCCTGCTGGTGAAGATCGCACCCGACCTGACGGACGAGGACATCGACGACGTCGCGAGGCTGGCCCTCGACCTCAAACTGGACGGGATCATCGCCACCAACACCACGATCAGCCGGGAGGGGCTCACCTCCGACCCGGCAAAAATTCAGGAGTGCGGGGCCGGCGGCCTCTCCGGCGCGCCCCTAAAGACCAGGTCCCTTGAAGTTCTCAAGCGCCTCAAGGAAGCAACCGGCGGTGCCCTTACCCTGGTGTCGGTCGGCGGCGTGGAAACAGCGAAGGACGTCCAGGAACGGCTCGACGCCGGCGCCACCCTGGTCCAGGGCTACACGGCGTTCCTGTACGAGGGGCCGTTCTGGGCCGCCGGCATCAACCGCCTGTTGGCCAAGCACCCCGCCCGCCGCCAGTCCCGCGCGTAGCCGACACCCCGGCCGCAAGCGCCCGGAAACGACAAAACCCCCGGCAGTCCAGACTGCCGGGGGTTTTTTTGTGGCCTGAGTCAGGCGGGGAATTCTCCGCGCTTGACGAGCGGCTTGGGAAGGCGAAGACGGCGGAACTGGAGGGAACGCATGGAGCCGTACCAGACAGTGCCGCGTTCCACCTCGCCAAATTTCTCTGTGAGGCGTTTCCGCAGCTTGCGGGACAGGATGAAGACGTCAACGAAAACAGCCAGGAACATGACCCAGAAACCACCGAGCACATAAATCATCGCCTCGCTGGTGGAAGGCACCAGCAGGGAGACAATGACGAACACCAGGGCGCCGAACATCAGGTACTCGCCCAGGCTGAAGCGGGCATCCACGTAATCACGCGCGTAGCGCTTCTGCGGGCCCTTGTCCCGAAGGGGCAGGAACTTTTCATCGCCCGTGTCCAGCGCCTGGCGCATCTTGATCCGCTGCTCCTGCACGGCCGCCCGTTCTGCTGCCTTTGAGGCCTTTCGGTCCTCAGGCACCAGGGGACGCTTCCGCGCCGCTTCCTGTGCCTTGCGCTTAGGCGTGGGCGCGCCCTTGCCGAGGGCAGTGTCCCGGGCCAAGGCCTCGGCTGCCTGCTGGTCAACTACGTCCTGCGCCGTCGGCGCTTCCTTTTTACGTCCAAACACCCCTACAGAATACCTTGCACGCGCAGGCGAAAAGTCATGTGTCACAGGGTTCCGGCAACGGCGGAACCGTGGGGACTGGCGGCCGGTTCCGGAGTGTTTCCTGTGGTCACGGACACAGGTAGGGTTTTGGCCATGACTTCATCACCGGCGGGGACCCCGCAAAAAATCAGCGCAGGATTCGACGGGATCGACGTCGATGCCCTGCGCCGGACCGTACACGTGTCGTTCGACACCACTGTTGGACAGCTGAAGGACCTCGTGAGGCTCCCGGGAATCGCCTGGCCGAGCTTTGATCCCGCCCCGCTGGACCGCAGCGCGGATGCCGTCGCGGAGCTGGTGCGCGCCGCGGGGATCGAGGACGTCCGGATCCTGCGTTGCAACAAAGAGGACGGCACGCCGGGCGGACCGGCTGTCGTGGCGCGGCGGGCCGCTGCCGAAGGGAAGCCGACCATCCTGCTCTACGCCCACCACGACGTCCAGCCGACCGGGGACCTGGCGCTGTGGGAGACCGAACCGTTTAGCGCCGTCGAGCGCGACGGCCGTCTCTACGGCCGGGGTGCGGCCGATGACAAGGCCGGCATCATGGCCCATATAGCCGCCTACGCCGCTGTCACCGAGGTGTTGGCCGACGAGCTGGGCCTGGGCGTGACGTTCTTCTTCGAGGGCGAAGAGGAAGCCGGTTCGCCCACCTTCCGCACGTTCCTGGAAACCCACCGCGAACTGCTGCGCGCCGATGTCATCGTGGTGGCGGACTCCAGCAACTGGAAGGTAGGCATTCCCGCGCTCACCACCAGCCTGCGCGGACTGGTCGACGGGACCATCGAGGTGCAGGTGCTGGAGCACGCCGTCCACTCCGGGATGTTCGGTGGCGCGGTCCTGGATGCTCCGACGCTGCTCTCCCGGCTGATCGCGACCCTGCACGACGACGACGGGAACGTTGCAGTGAAGGGCCTGGTCAGCAGGGACGACGTTTCCGTCGACCTCACGGAAGCGGAATACCGGGCCGACGCGTCCGTGCTGGACGGGGTCCGCCTCGCCGGCAGCGGAACAATCGCCTCCCGGCTGTGGACCAAGCCTGCTTTGTCGATCATCGGCTTCGACGCTCCCGCCGTGGATGTGGCGTCCAACACGCTCCTCCCGCGGGCGCGCGCCAAGTTCAGCATGCGGCTGGCGCCGGGGCAGGACCCGGCCGATGCCATGGAGGCCGTGCGGAACCATGTTGAATCCAATGCGCCGTTCGGCGCGAAGGTGGTGTTCACGCCGGGGGAGAGCGGTAACTCCTTCCTGACCGACACGGGTTCCACCGCCGCCGGGATGGCGATGTGGGCGCTCGGAGAAGCGTGGGGCGTTCCGGCAGTGGAGATGGGGATCGGCGGTTCGATTCCCTTTATTGCCGACCTGACGGAGGTGTACCCGGACGTGCAGATCCTGGTGACCGGCGTCGAGGACCCCGATTCCAGGGCACACAGTGCCAACGAGTCGCTGCACCTGGAGGACTTCCGCAACGCCGTAGTGGCCGAAGCGCTCCTGCTGGCACGGCTCAACCGTGAGGGTCTTGCCTGACGCCGGCCGCGCAGCATCGGGGATGTTCCCTGGCGGTTACGGAACCGTCAGGGAACATTCAGGGTATGGCCACGGTTACGTCAGGAGTTAGAGCTACACGCAGGATCGACGTAGCATGTAGCTATAGCCCATACCGTTTCCGTAGGGGCGGGCAACGCGCAAGCCGAGTCGCCACCACCGTCGTAAGAAGGTAGGCCAATGAGCACTACAACCAATGAAAACAGCGCCGCAGCCACAGGCACCGCAAGCGAAGAGTTGCCCACGCACGAGGTCAAGCTGACCGACGTCGCTGCCGGCAAGGTCCGCAGCCTCCTGGAGCAGGAAGGCCGCACCGACCTGCGCCTGCGCGTTGCTGTCCAGCCGGGCGGTTGCTCCGGCCTGATTTACCAGCTCTACTTCGACGAGCGGCTGCTTGACGGAGACGCTGTGCGCGACTACGACGGCGTCGAAGTCGTTGTCGACAAGATGAGCGTCCCGTACCTCAGCGGCGCCAGCATCGACTTTGAGGACACCATCTCGAAGCAGGGCTTCACCATCGATAACCCCAATGCCGGCGGCTCCTGCGCCTGCGGTGATTCTTTCCACTAACCCGGCTCTTTTGCCCCATGACAGCTTGCTCTCGGCACCGGTGGAAACCGGTGCCGACGCACGGTGCCGACATGTGAGCGAAAACCCCCGGGGAGCGGTAAGCTCTACATCGAGTAGTAAAACTTTTAGTGTGCCCGGGGAGCCATCTACGGCCCGGGCAACAGCAACAAGTAGGAAGGGCCGTCTGTGAGTTCGCAGAACCGAACCGGCAGCCGACGCAAACAGATCACTACGATCACTGGCTTGGCACTAGCCGGCGCGTTGGCATTGACTGGATGTTCACCAGAGGTACAGAGAGGCTGGTTGCCCACCGAGCGTGGCACCACCAATCACACTGACCGCATCATGGACCTCTGGGTCAACTCATGGATTGCCGCGTTGGTCGTGGGCATCATTACCTGGGGACTCATGGTCTGGTGCATCGTCGCCTACCGTCGCCGCAAGGGCACTGTCGGGTTCCCGCGCCAGACCAGCTTCAACCTTCCCCTTGAGGTCTTTTACCTGACCATCCCGCTCTTCATGGTGCTGGTGTTCTTCTACTTCACCGACCGCGACCAGCAGGCGATCGATGACCGCTCCAAGCCGGCCGACGTCGTTGTGGACGTCCGCGGCAAGCAGTGGGCATGGGACTTCAACTACAAGCAGGGCGAGGTCGTCACCGAAGACGTGCACGAAGCCGGCGTGCAGGCGCACCTCACCGGCGCTGAAGTGGACAAGGAAAAGCTGCCCACCCTGTACCTCCCCGTCAACAAGTCTGTTGACCTGGAGCTGAACTCCCGCGATGTTATCCACTCTTTCTGGGTTCCCGCCTTCCTGCAGAAGCGTGACATGATCCCCGGCAAGACCAACTACATCAGGTTCACCCCCACCAAAGAGGGCACCTATGACGGCAAGTGTGCCGAACTCTGCGGCGAATACCACTCCGAAATGCTGTTCCGCGTGAAGGTTGTCTCCGAATCGGAGTTCCAGGCCCACATGGACCAGCTGCGCCAGGACGGCAACACCGGCCTGCTCGGCGAAGAGTACGACCGCAACCCGAACCTGAACGAAATTAAGTAAGGGGAGCGACGTGGCTACTTACACTCAATCCGCACCTGTCGGGAGCCTTGGGGCGCCCGTTGTACCGAAGTCCAAGGGACGCATCGTCGTCAACTGGATCACTTCGACCGACCACAAGACCATCGGGTACATGTACCTGATCGCGTCCTTCGTGTTCTTCTGCTTCGGCGGCGTCATGGCCCTGCTGATCCGTGCCGAGCTGTTCGAGCCCGGTATGCAGATCCTGCAGACCAAGGAGCAGTACAACCAGCTGTTCACCATGCACGGCACCGTCATGCTGCTGATGTTTGCGACTCCGCTGTTCGCGGGCTTCGCCAACGTGATCATGCCGCTCCAGATCGGTGCACCCGACGTCGCCTTCCCGCGACTGAACGCACTGGCCTTCTGGTTCTTCCTCTTCGGCTCCACGATCGCCGTCTCCGGCTTCATCACCCCCCAGGGTGCCGCGTCGTTCGGCTGGTTCGCATACGCGCCGCTCTCCAACACGACCTTCAGCCCCGGCGTGGGCGGTGACCTCTGGGTCTTCGGCCTCGCGCTCTCCGGCTTCGGCACCATCCTCGGTGCGGTCAACTTCATCACCACCATCATCTGCATGCGTGCCCCGGGCATGACCATGTGGCGCATGCCGATCTTCACCTGGAACACTCTGGTGACGGCCATCCTGGTCCTGATGGCGTTCCCGCCGCTGGCCGCTGCCCTGTTCGCACTTGGTGCCGACCGCCGCTTCGGTGCACACATCTTCGACCCCGAGAACGGCGGTGCGGTCCTGTGGCAGCACCTGTTCTGGTTCTTCGGCCACCCCGAGGTGTACATCATTGCGCTTCCGTTCTTCGGCATCGTCTCCGAGATCTTCCCGGTCTTCAGCCGCAAGCCGATCTTCGGCTACAAGGGCCTCGTATACGCAACAATCGCCATCGCGGCGCTGTCCGTCACCGTGTGGGCCCACCACATGTACGTGACCGGCTCGGTGCTCCTGCCGTTCTTCTCGTTCATGACCATGCTGATCGCAGTGCCTACCGGCGTGAAATTCTTCAACTGGATCGGCACGATGTGGCGGGGGTCTATCACCTTCGAAACCCCCATGCTCTGGAGCATCGGCTTCCTGGCAACCTTCCTCTTCGGTGGCCTGACGGGCATCATCCTGGCTTCACCGCCGCTTGACTTCCACGTCTCGGATTCCTACTTCGTGGTGGCGCACTTCCACTACGTGGTGTTCGGCACCGTGGTGTTCGCAATGTTCGCTGGCTTCTACTTCTGGTGGCCGAAATGGACCGGCAAGATGCTCAACGAGCGCCTTGGCAAGATCCACTTCTGGTTGCTGTTCCTCGGCTTCCACGGAACCTTCCTGATCCAGCACTGGCTGGGCGTTGAAGGCATGCCGCGCCGCTACGCGGACTACATGCCGCAGGACAATTTCACCTGGATGAACCAGTTCTCCACCATTTCCTCCTTCGTGCTGGGCGCTTCGCTGATCCCGTTCTTCTGGAACGTGTACATCACTTGGCGCAGCAACGAACGGGTAGAGGTGGACGACCCCTGGGGCTTCGGTGCTTCGCTCGAGTGGGCCACCTCGTGCCCGCCGCCGCGGCACAACTTCACCTCGCTGCCCCGCATCCGCTCGGAGCGTCCTGCCTTGGACCTCCACCACCCGGAGCTCGCACAGTCGCACACCGTTGAGTCACCGGCACCGGCAGCAGCCGTGCTTGGCAACGCAGATCAGAAGGACACCGCCAAGTGAAGATCGAATCATGGATTTTTGGAGCCGGAGTCTTCTTCTTCGTGCCGGTCTCCGTGGTGTACGGATTCCTGACCAACTGGACCGAATGGGTCGGCATCCTTGGCGTACTGCTTGTTGGCGGCCTGGCCGGCATGATCGGTGCCTACCTCGGATTCACCGGCAAGCGCGTGGGAATGCGTCCCGAAGACCGTAACGACGCCGAGATCCACGAAGGCGCCGGCGAGCAGGGCCACTTCAGCCCCTGGAGCTGGTGGCCGCTGGTCCTGGGCCTCTCCTGCGCGGGCGGTTTCCTGGGCCTGGCGATCGGTTTTTGGGTCACGTTCATCGCCGGCGGACTGGCAGTCGTCGCCCTCGTTGGCTGGGTCTACGAATACAGCCGCGGGGACCACGCCCACTAGCAAATACAGGCTGAACTGACAACGACGGCGGCCCCACCACTTGGTGGGGCCGCCGTCGTTTTGTCGTCTTGCCGAGCGGTCGTCCAAGGGCGGCCGTCCAGGGGCCGCCGACCGAGGGGTCCTGCAGAGCCTTTAGGCGGCCGCGTCAGCCTCCAGCAGCAGCATCAGGCCTTCCAGTGCCGCCTCCGCTGATTCAACGCTGTAGCGGGCGGGGAGCGCATCGGGGTCAATCGACAGTTCCACTTGACAGCCGCAGTGGAAATCGGCCGTCATTACCTCGAGCAGGGACCGCGCGTCGACGGGCGCGATGCCCTCTTTTCCGATCCGGACCGGCAGACCGGAATCGGTGACGGCCCGGACAAAGACGGCGGCCGGCCGCGCGTGCAGGCCTATTGGTGATTGAACGATCGCCTTGCGCACTGGCAACAGGACTCCTTTGTTCCGACGGGCTTCGTCCGTCATGACTGCATTCCTGAACAAGCGTAGCGGCGGCGGACTGGGTCACCGAAACCGTCGAGGCGGTGGTCTAGACCTGCCCGCCGGGTGCCCTACCCTTAAAGCATGAATGTTGATGTGAAACGTTGCCATGCCGGCCTCTGATGCAAGCAGGATGGCGGGGGAGATCGACCGCACCAGCGGGACGCCCATCTACGTCCAGCTGCGGGAGCTCCTCAGGGCGCACATCGCGGCATCGTGCCCGCCCGGTTCCTCGCTGCCTTCGGAACGTGACCTTGCCGAACGATTCGGCCTGGCCCGGATGACCGTTCGCCAGGCCATTGACGCGCTGGTCGGTGAGGAAGTCATTGAACGCGTCGTGGGCCTCGGGACGTTCGTCCGGAAGCCGAAGCTCGATCTGCAGGTCAAGCTCACGTCCTACAGTGAGGAAATGCAGCGCCGCGGCATGGTGCCCGCAGCGAAAGTGCTGAGCTTCGAACAGATCAGCGCGAGTGCCTTCCTGGCCCGCGAGCTCCAGCTGGACGAGGGGACACCCCTGGTGCGGTTCAGGCGCCTCCTGCTGGCCGACAACGAACCCATGAGCGTGGATGAGAACTTCATTCCCGCGCATCGGGTGCCGGGGCTGCTCGACGGTGAACCCCCGACCTCGCTGTACAACGTCCTGAGCGAACGGTTCGGGCTGGTCATGGAGTGGGGGGAGGACATGATCGAGGCCACGGCAGCATCACCGTCCACGGCAAGGCTGCTCAATGTCGAGGTCGGGTCCCCGCTGCTCAAGATACAGCGGCACGCCTTTGTTGCCCGGTCGATGGTGGACTACTCCGTGTCGTACTACCGGGCAGACCGTTACAAGCTGTGGGTGCCGCTACAGCGACCGGGTGTGCGGCCCACGCGCAACTACGCCTCTGGCTACCGGAACCCCTAGGGAACACAGAGCCGCGGAACACAGAGCCGAGGAACACAGAAAGAGGCCCGGTCCTTGCGGACCGGGCCTCTTTGTACTGCAATTTTGACCTAGTGGCTCAGAGTCTTCTGTGCTTCGGCCGATTCGACTTCGTGCTGACCGTGGTGGCCATGGGCCGCCTCGAGTTCAGCCGGCGAAGCCGGAGCAACCCTGTCTTCGAAGAAGAAGCGGGAGAGCGCTGCACGGCGCTTTTCCTTGCGGGTGACCACGCCGTGTTCGTTCGGAACTGCGGGCAGCGGTACCGGAGATTCAAAGCCCACCAGCTTGTAGCGCTTGTAGTCGTCCAGCGGTGCGTGGACCTCGATGAACTCACCGTGCGGCAGGCGCACGATACGGCCGGTTTCACGGCCGTGCAGGGCGATTTCACGGTCCTTGCGCTGAAGGGCAAGTGCCACCCGCTTGGTCACGATAAAGGCGATGACCGGGCCGATGAAGAACAGCGCCCGCAGCCAGTACGTGACATCGTTCAGGGCCACGTGGAAGTGCGTTGCGATGAGGTCGGAGCTGGCCGCGGCCCACATCACGCAGTAGAACGTGAAGCCGGCCATGCCGATGGCGGTGCGGGTGGGAGCGTTGCGCGGGCGGTCCAGGACGTGGTGCTCGCGGTCGTCCTTGGTGATCCAGCGTTCAATCCACGGGTACATGAACAGTACGGTGAAGACCAGGCCGGCGGGAACCAGTGCCGGGAGAAGTACGTTCAAGGTCAGGACCTGGCCGAAGATGACGTACTCGAAGTGGAAGTCTCCGATGACACCGGGCATGAGGCGCAGGGCGCCGTCAACCCAACCGATGTACCAGTCAGGCTGTGTGCCTGCGGAAACCGGTGAGGGGTCGTACGGGCCGTAGTTCCAGATCGGGTTGATGGTGAAGAACGCCGCCATGAGTGCGACGACACCGAACACGATGAAGAAGAAGCCGCCGGCCTTGGCCGCGTAAACGGGGCCGAGGGGGTAGCCGACGACGTTGCCGTCGTTGCGGCCCGGGCCGGGGTACTGGGTGTGCTTGTGAACAACCACCATGAACAGGTGGATCACGATCATCAGCAGGATCAGGGCCGGAACCAGGAGGATGTGCAGCATGTAGAGACGGCTGATGATGACGGTACCGGGGAACTCGCCGCCAAAGAGGAAGAACGAGATGTAGGTGCCGATGACGGGGATCGACTTGATGACGCCGTCGATGATTCGCAGGCCGTTGCCGGAGAGGAGGTCATCGGGGAGTGAGTAGCCGGTGAAGCCTGCTGCCATGGAGAGGATGAGCAGGACGCCGCCCACCACCCAGTTCAGTTCGCGGGGCTTGCGGAACGCGCCCGTGAAGAAGACGCGCAGCATGTGTACGGATACCGAGGCCACGAACAGCAGCGCTGCCCAGTGGTGCACCTGGCGCATGAACAGACCGCCGCGGACATCGAAAGAGATATCCAGCGAAGAGCTGTAGGCAACCGACATTTCGACGTTCTTCAGCGGCGTGTATGAGCCGTCGTAGTGCGTCTCCGCCATGGACGGATCGAAGAAGAACGTCAGGAATGTGCCGGAGAGCAGCAAGATGACGAAGGAGTACAGGGCAACTTCGCCAAACATGAACGACCAGTGGTCCGGAAAGACCTTGCGGCCGAACTCACGGAGAATACCCGAACCGCCAACGCGCTGGTCAACGAAGTCGGTAATGCGGCCGCCTTTGGTTTTGGCGACGAAGGCGGGGGCATTAGCTGTTGATGTTGCGCTCATGCTCATCACGCTCCCAGTAACTCGGTCCTACGGGTTCTTTGAAGTCGCTCGTAGCGACCAGGTAGCCCTCGGCGTCAACTGCGATGGGCAGCTGGGGGAGAGGCCGGCTTGCCGGGCCAAAGATAACCTTGCATTCCTGGGTCAGGTCGAAGGTTGACTGGTGGCACGGGCACAGCAGGTGGTGGGTCTGCTGCTCGTAAAGAGCAACAGGGCAACCAACATGGGTGCAGATCTTCGAGTAGGCAACGATGCCGTTGTAGCTCCAGTCCTCGCGGCCTGCGGAAGGCTTGAGGGACTCGGGGTTCAGGCGCATAAGCAGGACGACGGCCTTGGCCTTTTCGTTCAGCTTGCCTTCGTGCAGCTCGTTCAGGCCTTCCGGGATCACGTGGAAAGCCGAGCCGATGGTGACGTCAGAGGCCTTGATGGGCGTGCCGTCCGGGTCACGGGTGAGGCGCTTGAGCTTGCCCTCCTGCGGGGCCCACATGGTGTGTGCAAGCTTGTCGTCAGGGCGGGGACCAAGGTCACCGAAGATGGCCAGTGCGGGCAGCGGAGCCAGCGCCACGGCGCCGAGGAGCGTGTTGCGGATCAACGGCCGGCGCTTGATGCCGGTTTCTTCGACGATGTCATCAACAATGCGGACTGCCGCCTGGCGGTCGTCCTCGGTGCGGATGGCATGGCGCTCTTCGGAAACTTCATGGTCCGGCATAAGGGCCTTGGCCCAGTGGACGATGCCGGTGCCGATGCCGAGCATGGCAAAGGCGGTGCCAATGCCCAGCAGGGCATTCTGCAGCCGGATGGTGGCGATCGTGGAGTCGGGTCCAAGATCGATGGCGAAGTACGCCACCAGGAAGATCACGGTGCCCACGACTGAGCTGCCGAAGAGGACGGCAACCTGCCGTTCTGCACGCTTTGCGGCCTTCGGGTCCGTGTCAGCCAGGCGCAAACGATGCGGGGGAATTCCAGGATCCTGGAACTTCTCCACCTCATTCTGACCAGCCGTAGCTACGGTGCCCGAGTGGTTCGGACTGCCGTCACTATGGTTGCCCATAATTCGCCTCATCCTTCTCTCGTCCCGGCAGGTGCCGGGTTAGTTTTCAATTCCATACTGCTGACTCGTCAGCAGGAGTTCTTACAGTTGCGGACGCTGCTAGGACGTCCGCGAGGTCAGCCAGATGGTGAAGGCGATAATGACGCCCAGGCCGGCGATCCAGACAAACAGACCTTCGGAAACCGGGCCCAGGGCGCCGAGATCGGCTCCGCCGGGTGAACCATTGGCTTCGATCTGCTTCAGGAAGGTAATGATGTCGCGCTTGCCTTCAGGGGTGACGTTTGCGTCATTGAAGACCGGCATGTTCTGCGGTCCGGTAACCATGGCTTCGTAGATGTGCTTTTCGGATACATCTGCGAGGGCGGGTGCGAACTTGCCCCGGGTGAGCGCGCCGCCGGCGGCCGCTGCGTTGTGGCACATCGCGCAGTTCACCCGGAAGAGCTCGCCACCTTCTGCAGCATTGCCCTGGGCATCGAGGAGGCCCTCTTCGGGGATGGACGGGCCAGGCCCGAGCGAAGCGACGTAAGCGGACAGCTGGTGGGTCTGTTCGTCGTTGAACTGTGCCGGCTTCTTGTAAGCCTGCGGGCCGTTCATCTGCATGGGCATGCGCCCGGTGCCTACCTGGAAGTCAACGGCGGCGGCACCGACGCCCACAAGTGAGGGTCCGTCCTTGGTTCCGCTCGCACCCATGCCGTGGCACGTGGCGCAGTTTGCGGCGAAGAGCTTTCCGCCTTCTTCAGTGTCGTTTGCACTGAAGCTGGTGGTGGAAGCCTTGGCCTCGTTGACGGTGGTGGCAACGGCGTACAGCCCACCAGTGAGGAGGAGGCCCATCAGCAGCAGCGCTATGGCTGCCAGTGGGTGACGTCGCTTCTGCGAGAGTGCCTTCACGTGGTGGTTCCTTTATTCGATCGTGCGTCGGCTCCGGGAGCCGCTTCTTGAAATTCTGCCTCTTGTAGAAAAAGAGTCAAGTCGGGGCTACCTGAGGACGTAGATGACCAGGAAGAGGCCGATCCACACGACGTCGACAAAGTGCCAGTAGTACGAGGTGACGATCGCGGACGTGGCTTCGAAGTGACCAAACTTCTTGGCGGCGAACGAACGGCCGATGATAAAGAGGAAGGCGATGAGGCCGCCGATGACGTGCAGGCCGTGGAAGCCGGTAGTCATGTAGAAGGCCGAGCCGTATGCATTCGACGAGAGCGACACATGCTCCGAGACGAGCATGGCGTATTCGGTCGCCTGGCCGGCAACGAAGAAGGCACCCATGATGAACGTCAGGGTGAACCATTCGTTCATCCCCCAACGCGTGAATGCAAGGGGGCCGCCGGCGCGGCGCGGCTGGAGCCGCTCAGCGGCGAAGACGCCCATCTGGCAAGTGAAAGAACTTGCCACGAGGACGATCGTGTTTACGAGCGCAAAGGGGAAGTTGAGCTTGGCTGTCTCTTCAGCCCACATCTGTCCGGACGTCGAACGGAGTGTGAAGTACATGGCGAAGAGACCGGCGAAGAACATCAACTCACTGGACAGCCAGACAACGGTTCCTACGGAAACCATATTCGGGCGGTTCAGCGTCGGGTGCGCCGGGGTACTGGGGGCATGGGTCGCAGATGTCACATAGACATTATGTCTGTAAAAGTTCCTCCTGCCCAACGCAAACCGCCTTTTGCACGGACTTTTTCTACAAAGACGCGAATTCGCGCGGAAAAGTTCCCGGACCGGTTCATATTGGTCATCAGGGCAGGTGCCTCGATAGCATCAGGAGGTGACTTCACAGGCATCTGCACAGGCGGCCGGCAACACCTGGCCCCGGCTCATTTCGGCACTGATCAACGGCACGGACCTGACGGCCGAGAACACGGAATGGGCAATGGACACCATCATGTCCGGCGAAGCCAGTCCGGCGCAGATCGCCGGATTCCTGGTGGCCCTGCGGGCTAAGGGCGAGACGGTGGATGAGATTGCCGGCCTGGTCGAGGCCATGCTGGACCATGCAAACCCCATCGACATCGGCGGCGAGAAGCTCGACATCGTGGGCACCGGCGGTGACCAGCTGAACACAGTGAACATTTCCACCATGGCAGCCCTCGTCTGCGCGGGAGCCGGTGCAAAGGTAGTGAAGCACGGCAACCGTGCGTCGTCGTCGTCGTCGGGTTCAGCGGACGTGCTGGAGGCGCTCGGCGTCCGGTTGGACCTGCCGATTGATCGCGTGGCCCGCAACGCCGAAGAAGCCGGCATCACCTTCTGCTTCGCCCAGGTGTTCCATCCGTCTTTCAGGCACACTGCGGTACCCCGCCGCGAACTCGCCATCCCCACGGCGTTCAACTTTTTGGGCCCGCTGACCAACCCGGCGCGGGTTCAGGCCTCGGCGGTTGGCGTCGCCAACGCCCGGATGGCGCCGCTGGTTGCCGGCGTGCTGGCCAAGCGCGGCAGCCGCGGCCTGGTTTTCCGGGGAAGCGACGGTCTGGATGAGATGACTACTACGGGACCGTCCACCGTCTGGGAGATCCGGCACGGCGAAGTCATCGAGCAGACGTTTGATCCGCAGGTTCTGGGTATCCGTCCCGCAACGGTGGAGGAGCTCCGTGGCGGCGACGCCTCAGCAAATGCCGCCGTCGTCCGTGATGTATTGCGCGGGGAAGCAGGTCCGGCACGTGATGCTGTTCTGCTGAATGCCGCGGCGGGCCTGGTGGCCTTCGACGTCGATGCCGAAGGTCCCCTGGCCGACCGGATGGCGGCGGCACTGAAGCGCGCGGAAGAGTCGATTGACTCAGGT
Source organism: Arthrobacter sp. Leaf337 (assembly GCF_001423745.1). Taxonomy (GTDB): domain Bacteria; phylum Actinomycetota; class Actinomycetes; order Actinomycetales; family Micrococcaceae; genus Arthrobacter. The sequence continues at coordinate 3,900 of NZ_LMPC01000023.1, read as the reverse complement.
GCCGCAGCAGCCGTACTGGAAAAGTGGGTCGCCCTTACCCAGGGCTAGGGAGGCGACGGGCTTACTGTTCGAAGCCCAGCGCGAAGGCGGCGTCCAGGTCGTGCTGGGAGTAGGCACGGAAGGCGATGTGCGTTGTGGTGTGCACCACCGCGGGAACCTTCGACAGCTTGTCCGCAATGACGTCGGCCAGTTCCTCATGCTTCGCCACCCGCGCGACGGCGATCAGGTCCCATTCCCCGGTTACGGAGTAGACCTCGCTAATGCCCGGAATCGCCGAAATTTCCTCTGCCGTCTCCGGAATGCGGGAGGCGTCTGTCTTGATCAGGACGAATGCGGTGATCACTCTTGACCTTTCGGATCGGTGCGCCCCTGTGGGCACGGCAGGCGTTGCTGTGTGCTGCCAGCCTAGTACATGAGGGGGTGGATCAGCGGAGCAGCCGGCGCCGTTTCAGCCTGCCGGCGGCGGCCGCAATGAGTCGGTACCCCAGGAGGAATGTGCCCAGGCTCAACAGTGCGACGATGACAAACGGCAGGACCACCGTTTGTCCGGTCACTGCCCGCAGCCCCATCCCCAGGGCCACGGTCCCAAGCCAGACGGCGACGCCCGCGGGCCATACGCGCAACGGCGCCCGCCACACCCGCAGCCCAAGCCACGCTATGGCCGCTCCGGCCAGGAACGGCCAGGCGGTCAGGAGAACCCCGGAGATCACATCCCCGCGCTGGTGGGCGTCCCGGCCGATGGCTGCGAACGTCAGGATCAGGGCAGCGTCGGCAAGGGCGGCAAGCAGCACCGCATTCCTGGCGGTGGCGGCGCGGACGGGGGCTGGATCAGTACTGGAAGGCATATCTCCAACAGTAGTTCCGGTTTCCCGCTGCTACGACCTGACGTGAGCGCCCGGGGCGGCCGTACACTGTGACCGGGGACCCGTACCCCGCCGCCTTATTGCGTCACCCGCCAGCTAATCCCGGACGGCAGCATGAGACTTGTCCAGATCGCGCAACATGCCAGCGACCTCCAGCGGGCTGCGGAATTTTATGCCGCGCTGCTCGGTGCGGAGCCCCGTGCCGTGTTCGACCCGCCCGGTCTGCTGTTTTTTGACCTCGACGGCGTCCGGCTACTGCTCGAGTCCGGAGCGCCGTCGGCCCTGGTGTACCTGGCGGTCGCCGACGTCAGGGACTCTGTGGCCCGGCTCCGGAGCAGGGGAGTGGAGATCGTCGCTGAACCCAATGTGATCTTCAGCCATACAGACGACCGTCTGGGCCCCGCAGGGACCGACGAGTGGATGGCCTTCATCCGCGACAGCGAGGGCAACACCGTTGGACTGGTCAGCCAGCTGCCGCACTAGTGGCTAGTTCCGGTTGAAGTATCAGGCTTTGCTGGCCGCGATTTTCGCCGCAAAAGCGACAAGTACGACGCCGGCGATGCGGTCGGTGGCTTTGCCCGCCCCAGGGGACTGCAGCCAGCGCCGGGCATACTGCGTGGCAACAATGATGCCCGCGAACCAGAGCATGCCCTCAACGTTATGGACGAGGGGGAGCAGTATGCCCATGAGTAGGGGCGGCACATCCTGGGGCAGGAACTGCGGGATCATGGCCATGTAGAAGACACCCACTTTCGGATTCAGCAGGCTGGTGGTGACGCCCGTCAGCCAGGCGCTCCTGGCGCCCGGTCCGCCCTGCGGCGATGCCGCTGGCAACGCCGGGCTGCTCCTGAAAGTCCTGATGAACATCGAGACGCCCAGCCACGCCATGTAGCAGGCGCCGGCCACCTTCAGCATCGTGAAGGCGGCCTCCGAGGCAGCCAGCAATGCGGACGCACCGAGGGCGGCAGCCACACCCCAGGCAACGGTGCCCGTGCAGATTCCCGCCGCCGTTGCAAAGGCAGGAGCGCGGCCGTTGCTGATTGCCGTGCGAAGCACCAGGACGGTGTCCAGCCCGGGAATTATGGTTAGCAGGGCAGCGACGAGGGCGAACTGGAGGAGGGCGTCGGCGACGGACATACTCGATGATAACGGCGGGCCGGGCCGGTTTGGGCGGCCATTGTGCCGGGAACCGGGCCCGGCTAGGCTCGCAACGCGACTGAAGGGTCGCCGTCGGGAATCCGTTCCGGCGCTGCCTGCGAGATGAGGGAACACTGTGACCCAAAAGATCACCACCTGCCTGTGGTTTGATACCCAGGCCGAGGAAGCCGCCGACTTTTACGTCTCGGTCTTCGACGGCTCCAAAATCCTCAACGTGGCGCGTTACGGCGAGGGTGGACCCGGCCCCGCCGGCCAGGCGATGACGGTGGAGTTCGAAATCGAGGGCCGGAAGTTCCTTGCGCTCAACGGGGGACCGGCGTTCACGTTCAACGAAGCTGTTTCCTTCGTGATCGACTGCTCCTCGCAGGAAGAAGTGGACCGCTACTGGTCGGCGCTGACCGCAGGTGGCACCGAAAGCCAGTGCGGCTGGCTCAAGGACAGATTCGGAGTGTCGTGGCAGGTGGTGCCGTCCGTCCTGGGCCAACTGCTGGGAGGCCCTGATCCTGACGGTGCGCAGCGGGCCATGCAGGCGATGCTGGGTATGCGGAAGCTTGAGATCGCCGAACTTCAGGCCGCTTACGACGGGGCCTGAACGAACCCGGCCCCGGGCCCGGGCCCGGGGAGTGGACCACATGCCATCCGGCCCTACCCGGCCCGGGACTGCCGGACGATAATCGGGAATACTTACCCCGGCACCTGAATGGAGGCATTCGCGATGTCTGTTTACACGCTCGGAATCTGGCTGGTGAAGCCCGGCAGGGAGAATGATTTTGTGCAGGCCTGGCGGGACCTCGCCAGAAAGACACAAGAGGATTTCCCCGGGGCAAAAGCCATCCTGATGCACGACCGCGATGTTCCCAACAGGTTTATCAGCACGGGCCCGTGGGAGTCGCTCGAACAGGTTGAAGTGTGGCGCGCCTCGGACGTCTTCACACAAGGATATGAGGCCATGCGAGGGTTGCTGGAACACTTTGAACCGCACACCCTGGATGAGGCCGCGAGCATCGGTTGAGAGCAGGAGGGAATCCTGCTCAACGTCAACGGAGGGGGACCGCGATGACGGAAACGAAGGGCGATGCTGCAAAACCTTCGACGCCAGGCGAGGGCGGTGCGACGGAAACGCGCCGCGCTCCGGCATGGAAGGTCAAGTACGGCTGGAGCGAGGACCCTGACGAAGTGGTCCACATTGTCTGTTGCCGGGATCTGGACTGGCGGCGGGCAATGTGCGGCTATGAGGAACCGGAGATGACGATCGCCCGTGATCCGCAGATCCTGTGCTCGATGTGCATGGAAGTCTTTGGGCGGGCGCTCGGACCGGGGCCATGTCCCATCGATGATCAACCGTGCCCTGACGACGAGGAAATAGACCGGTGTCCTGTCTCAAATAAGTTGGCCCACGAAAACCCCGGAAACTCGCGGTTGGGCCAACTGTAGTGAGACATATTTTCTCCGATTTGTCTCACTACAGTTGGCCCAAAACGCAGAATCGCAGCAAGTGCCGATGACGCCAGGTCCCCGGAAATACGCGGCTATGAGTCTGCCTTGGAGGCCTCGGAGGCAGCATTGGAACTTGAACCGCTCTATGNGGTGTCCTGTCTCAAATAAGTTGGCCCACGAAAACCCCGGAAACTCGCGGTTGGGCCAACTGTAGTGAGACATATTTTCTCCGATTTGTCTCACTACAGTTGGCCCAAAACGCAGAATCGCAGCAAGTGCCGATGACGCCAGGTCCCCGGAAATACGCGGGTTATGGGCCGGTGGTCCACCTGAAGTGAGACAGATGTCCCGTCTCATCTAAGTTGGCCCCCGAAGACCCCGGTATCTCGCGGTTGGGCCAACTGTAGTGAGACAAATTTTCATGGTTTGTCTCACTACAGTT
>NZ_LMPC01000022.1 GCF_001423745.1 Arthrobacter sp. Leaf337 | reverse complement strand
GATCCGGACCATCATGCCCATGCTGGCCACGGCATTGCCCAACATGGTCACGGGTGAACCGGGACCTGGTGGTGCTGAACGATGTGAACTCGGGCAATGTGTGGCTGGTCAACCAGAACATGCAGCTGGTCAACAACTGGGACGACGTCATCCCGCCCAAGAACCAGTCCGATGACCAGGACCAGGAATCCGCGGACAACAACACCATCAACATCCTGCCGGACCGGACCAAGCCCAACCGGCCGCCGGAAACCAAGGCTGACACGGTCGGCGTCCGGCCGGGGCGCACCACCATCCTCCCCGTGCTGGACAACGACTCCGACCCCGACGGTGATGTCCTGACGGCGTCCGTCGGAGGCTCCGGGCCCGCTTCAGGCACGCTCCAGAACATCTATGGCGGAACGGCCTTCCAGATCACGGTTCCGGCCGACGCCAAGCCCGGCTCCGAAACTTTCAGCTACAACGCGGCGGACGGCCGGGGCCTGTCCGCCGGCGGACAGGTATCCCTGAACGTCGTGGGTCCTGACGAAAACAAGCCGCCCGTCTTCAAGCGCGGTGAGCCCACCACCATGCTGGTGGAGCAGGGGAAGACCGTCAGCCAGAACATCCTCACCGACTGGGCGGACCCCGACGGCGACGACCTCGTGCTGCTGGACGCCAAGGCAGACAACGAGCAGGACCAGGTCAAGGTCCGCCGCGACGGGCTGCTCACCTACCAGGATTCGGGGGCCGCACCCGGCAAGAAAACCGTCACGGTGTCCGTGTGGGACGGCCGCGACACCACCACCGGACAGGTGGTGGTGAACGTTCAGCCGCCCGGCGCGCTGGCGCCGGTGGTCAACGCGGACCACGTCACCGCCGTCGTCGGCCAGGACCTGGTGATCGCTCCGCTGAAGAACGACGTCGACCCCAATGGCGGCGCCTTGCGGCTCGCCCAGGTGGAAGCCTCCGGCCCGGCCGAACTCGGCCCCGTCACCGACGGCGGAACTTTCACGTTCCGCAGCGAGACAGCCGGCCCGGTGTACCTGACCTACATCGCCAGCAACGGCCCGCAAAGCAGCCAGGGACTCATCCGCGTGGATGTGGAATCAGGGAAGGACACCGGCGACCCGGTGGCCGTCCATGACGTGGCGCTGATGCCGACCGGCGGAAGCGTGCTCCTGGACCCCCTGGCCAACGACTCCGATCCCTCCGGCGGCGTGCTGGTGCTGCAATCGGTCCAGCTTCCGGACAACACCAGGGCATCCGTAAGCGTGATCGACCACAGCGTGCTGCGGATCACCGACGTGCTGGGCACCAAAGAGCCCTTCCTGTTCAACTACACGATGTCCAACGGCCGCAAGTCCGCCACCGGCAGCGTCTCCGTGGTGCCGGTGCCGGCGCCCGCCGTCCTCGAAGCGCCCCAGCCGAAACCGGACGAAGTCAACGTCCGCGTCAACGACGTCGTCACCATTCCCGTGCTGGCCAACGACACCCATCCGCAGGGCCAGAAACTGACTGTGGATCCGGTGCTGCCGCAGGCGGTGCCGGCGGAGGACGGCAAGAGTTTCGTGTCGGAGAACACGTTGCGATTCATCGCCGGTTCCCAGCCCAAGACGGTCCGCGCCATCTACAACGCCGTTGACCCGCAGGGCCAGAAGAGCGCCGCGGCGGTCACCATCCACGTCCTGCCGCTGGAAGGCGCCGAGAACTCCCGGCCGCAGCCAAAGAACCTGACGGCAAGGGTGGTGGCGGCCGGCTCGGTCCGCATCCCGGTGGAACTGGACGGGATCGATCCCGACGGCGACTCGGTGCAGCTGACCGGCATCGACAGCACCCCCAACATGGGCACCGCCACCGTCGGCAGCAACTTCATCGACTTCACCGCAGCCGGTGACGGCGCAGGTACGGACACCTTCCGCTACAAGGTGGTTGACCGGCAGGGCGCCGTCAATACCGGCACGGTGACCGTGGGCATTGCCCCGCGGGGCGACGCAAACCAGAAACCCACCCCCGTCGACGACGATGTCCAGGTCCGTCCGGGACGCCAGATCGCCGTGGATGCCGCAGGCAACGACACGGACCCCGATGGCGACCCCATCGGCATTGTCGCCGACAGCATCGAAGCTCCCGCGGAACTCCAGGCGACCGTGAGCAAGGCGAGCGGACGCATCCTCCTGCAGGCGCCGGCGAGCGAGGGCATAGTCAACGTCCGCTATACGATCGTCGATGACCGCGGAGCGTCGGCGCAGGCCACCATCCGGGTCAACGTCCGCGGTGACGTTCCGCTCCAGGCACCGATCGCACGGGATGACCGTGTGACGTCCGCCCAGACCCTGGGCAAGACTGCCGTTGACGTGCCCGTGTTGAAGAACGACGAGGATCCGGACGGCGTGGGCGAGAACCTGAAGATCGCCACGGAAGCCACCACCGCCCGGCCGGGAACCGACGGCAACATGGTGGTGGAGCTGACCGAGCAGCCCCAGCTCATTCCGTACACGGTCGAGGACGTGGACGGCCAGAAATCCACCGCCATCATCTGGGTGCCCGGCGTGGGACAGCAGGTGCCGACGCTGGCCAAGGACGAGGTGGTCGAGGTCATTGCCGGCCAATCGGTTACCGTGGACCTGAAGGAATGGGTGAAGGTCCGCGACGGAAAGTCGCCGCGGCTGACCCAGACGGACCGGATCAAGCTCATCGGCTCCGACGGCGGTGACCCGGTTGCCGGTAACGGTGCTGCCATCAACTACACCGCGGGCCAGGACTATGTGGGGCCTGGCTCCATCAGCTTTGAAGTCACCGACGGCACCGGCCCGGATGATCCGCAGGGCCTCAAATCAACCCTCAGCATCCGGACCAAGGTCATGCCGGACCCGAACCGGAATAACCCGCCCACCCTGCTGGGAAGCTCGGTGGATGTACCAAAGGGCGAATCAGCGGACACCGACCTGGGCCGGCTCACGTCCGACCCCGACCGCGATGACGTCGACAACATGAAGTACGAGCTGGTGGGGAACGGTCCGGCCGGTTTCAATGCCCGCATTGAAGGCAAGACCCTTAAGGCGTCCGTGGACGGCTCAACGGCCACCGGCACTGCAGGGGCGGTGCAGATCAAGGCAAAGGATCCCCGGGGACTCGAAACAACTGCAACATTCCAACTGGCGGTCACCGCGTCCAACCGGCCCAAGCCCGTTGCCAGCGACGATGTTGAACCCAACGCGGCCGCCGGCAAGACCGTGTCCGTAAACGTCCTGGCCAACGATTCCAACCCGTTCCCGGAGACTCCGCTGAAAATCGTGGAGGCCGGCGTCGAAACCGGACTCGGCAACGTCGAGGTGGCCGGCGGTGACGTGAACGTGACGCCTGCTTCCGGTTTTACCGGGACACTCGTGGTGGCCTACACCGTTGAGGACAAGACGGGGGAGACCTCCCGGCATGCCACGGCGCGCATCCGCCTGACGGTCAAGGACAAGCCGCTGGCCCCTGCCACGCCGCAGGCGCAGAGCGTTGGCGATCAGACTGCCTTGCTGAACTGGACCGCGCCGGCGGACCGCGGCTCGCCCATTATCAAGTACACGGTCTACGGCGAGGGCGGCTACCGGCAGGAATGCCCGGCAAACTCGTGCACGCTCACGGGTTTGACCAACAACACCAAGTACCACTTCCAGGTCACAGCCACGAATGAGTTCGGCGAGTCCGACCGGTCACCGGCTTCGGCCGAGGTCCGTCCGGACGTCAAGCCCGACACCCCGGTTGCCCCTGCGCTGAAGTTCGGGGACAAGCAGCTCAGCGTGACGTGGACGGCGCCGGCCAGCAAGGGCTCGCCCGTCAAGTCATACGACCTGGAGATCTCCCCGGCGCCCGCCGGGCAGAACGCCCAGATCCAGAACCTGACCTCACTCAGCTATGTGTGGAAGGGGCTGCAGAACGGCGTTTCCTATAAGGTCCGTGTCCTGGCGCGGAACGACGCCAAGGAACCCTCCGAGTGGAGTGCCTACTCCGCCGCCGAAATCCCCGCCGGCGTCCCGGTCACCCCGGCCGCTCCCAGCGCGACGGCGGCAAACTCGGTGGGTACGCAGAGCCAGCTCAGGGTGACCTGGACGGCACCCAACAACAACGGCGACGCCATCTCGGCGTACACACTGACCACGCTGAGGGGCGGGGCCGTCGTCGCCACCCAGCAGGTCGCCGGGACGTCGCAGAACGTCACGGTGGACAACTCCGAGTCGGGCTACACCTTCACCGTGTCGGCCACCAACAAGGCCGGCACGTCCGGCACGAGCGCACAGTCCGCGGCCGTCCGGGCAGTGGGCAAGCCGGACATGGTGGGCAAACCCACCGCGACCCTCGTCGATACCGGCGGAGACGGCGGAAAGATTGACGTGAGGTTCCCCGTGTTGACCGATGCCCAGCGCAACGGATCGACTCCCGGCGAGATCACCTACAAGTACCGGCTGACGTCGGGTGGCGGCAGCGGCAACATTGCTGCCGGCGGAGCAGTCGTCCCGGCTGCCAACGGCACCGCTACCGCCGTCGTCGTGTGGGCCGTCTCGTCCCGCAGTACCACCGCCGGCGACGCAAGCCCTGCCTCCAACACCGTCAACCCTTACGGGCTCGCCTTCGCGCCGACTGTGACGGGCAGCAACAGCAGCGGCGTGGGGGACAGGACAGTGTCCTGGAACTGGAACGAGCCCAGCGGCAACGGCCGGGCAGTGACGGGCTACCAGTACAGCCTGGACGGTGGAGGCTGGCAGGACACCGGGCAGCGGTCGTTCTCGAAGACCGTCGGCTTCAGCGAGACGCACACACTGCGGGTCCGCGCGATCAGCGCGGGCCAGGCGGGGCGCATCGGCAGCGATACCTCGCGCAGCGGCGCGGAGCCGCCACCGCCGGCGCCGACGTCGTGGGACATCCGGGCCACGCCCGTCAGGACCTGCACGGAACCAAACCGGACAACCGACAGCTACCGGGATACCAACCCCGATCAGTGCCTCAGCCCCGGACGGTGGTTCGACACGGGTTACACAGCCCAGACGGACTACTACGTGGTCTGGAGCGGCAGGGTCTGGTACCACCTCACGTCGGGTGCTGCCTCCGGCAACTTCACCCGCGGCGACACTACGTCCCTGGGCACGAACCCGCCGGCAGGCATGCCCCAGCGGTAATGCTGAGGTAATCAGGGCCCAAGCAAACAATTAGACTAATCGCTGGACTAAGCGGGCTGCGGCCCGAAGATTCAGCCGAAACCCGGAAGAGGATTGACCCATGACCATGACAACTGAGCAGGCCGACTGGTTTGCAGGAACGTTCGAGAAGCTCGTTGCCAACGTAGGACAGGCCGTGCTGGGCAAGTCCCACGTCATCCGCCTGACCTTCACGGCCATGCTCGCCGAAGGGCACGTCCTCTTCGAAGATGCGCCCGGAACCGGCAAGACGTCCCTGGCGCGTGCCCTCGCGGCAACCGTGCAGGGGTCCAACAACCGGATCCAGTTCACCCCCGACCTGCTTCCCTCGGATGTCACGGGTGTGACCATCTACGACCAGAAGACCCAGAAGTTCGAGTTCCACAAGGGACCCATCTTCAACAACATCGTCCTGGCCGACGAGATCAACCGTGCGTCGCCGAAGACCCAGTCCGCCCTCCTGGAGGTCATGGAGGAATCACGGGTCACGGTGGACGGCACCACGTATGAAGCCGGCCGCCCCTTTATGGTCATGGCCACGCAGAACCCGATCGAGCAGGCGGGCACCTACCGTCTGCCCGAAGCCCAGCTGGACCGGTTCCTGATCAAAACGTCCATCGGGTACCCGGACCACGCGTCCACGGTGCAGCTGCTGGGAGGAGCGAACCTCAAAGACCGGTCCAAGGAGCTCTCCGCGGTCATCACCACGCAGGCGGTGGCTGACATGGCCGACCTCGCTGCGACCACACACGTGGACACCGCCGTGCTGGAATATATTTCACGGCTGTGCGAGGAAACCCGCAACGCACCCGAGACCCGGCTCGGCGTCTCGGTCCGCGGAGCCCTGGCCATGGTCCGGGCCGCAAAAGTCTGGGCCGCGAGCCAGGGGCGGAACTTCGTCCTGCCGGACGACGTGAAGGACCTCGCCGGCGTCGTCTGGACGCACCGCTTTGTGATGGACCCCGAAGCGGAATTCTCCGGCGCCACCGCCGAAGCCGTACTGGCCCGTGTGCTGTCCGATGTGGCTGCCCCGCAGCAGCGCGCCGGCGTCTAAGCGGTGCCCGCCCACCATTCCGGCACATTCACCGCGCGAACAAAGGCACAGATATGTCCAGCAGCACTCCGTTGACCCGGCTTGCTGAACGCCTGAAAAGGCCGTTTTCAGGTGACGGGAAGGCCTCGCGCCTACGCCCGGCCGCCATGTGGTCCGAAGCCGTCAGCACGGCGGGCCTGGTGCTCGCGCCCGCCTGGTCGAAAGTCCGGGTGCTCTGGTTGACGTACGCCTGGCCGGTTCTCGCGGTGGTCAGCGTCCTGGGCTGGTCCGTCCTGGCCGCATCGATCCTGCTGTGGAGTGTCGGCCAGGCCTATGGCTGGCAGGAAGCCAAGGCCGCCGCAGTGGCTGCCCTCGTCCTGTTCGTCCTTGCCGTCGGATTCATCCTGGGGCGCTCCTCCTACGGCGTGGTGCTGGACCTCGCCAGGACCCGCGTGGCCGTCGGCGACAGCGCCGTCGGCAGCATCGCTGTCTCCAATACCTCCGCGCGTCCCCTCCTGCCGGCCGCGCTGGAGCTTCCCGTGGGAGCGGCCACCGCCGTCTTTCACCTGCCGCGGATGAAACCGCAGCAGGTCCATGAGGACCTCTTCACCATCCCCACCGCCCGGCGCGCCGTCATTGTGGTGGGCCCGGTGCGCTCCGTCCGCGCCGACCCCCTGCACCTGCTGCGGCGCCAGGTGCTGTGGACTGAGCCTGAGGACCTCTACGTACACCCGCGGACCGTTGCCCTGGCCGGTTCCGCCGCCGGCTTCATCCGCGACCTGGAGGGCATGCCCACCACGGACCTGTCCAGCGCCGACGTGTCATTCCACGCCCTCCGTGACTATGTGCCGGGCGACGACCGCCGCCACATCCACTGGAAGACCACCGCGCGGACCAACAAACTCATGGTGCGCCAGTTCGAGGAAACGCGCCGCGCCCACCTCGCCATCTCGCTGTCCATCAACACGGACGAATATGACTCGGAGCACGAATTCGAGCTCGCTGTTTCCGCGGCCGCTTCGATCGGGCGCCAGGCCATCCGGGAACAGCGCGAACTGGACGTCCTCACCCAGAAGGGTCCGCTCCGGTGTGAGACCGGCCGGAACATGCTCGACGACATGACCCGGATCGTGGGTTCCCCGATGCGGAAGACCGCCGTCGACCTGGCCCGTACGCTGGCGGACACTATCCCGAACGCTTCGGTGGTTTTCTTCGTCGTGGGCAGCCGAGTCACCCCCGCCCAGCTCCGTTCGGCGTCGGCTTCGGTGCCGCCGGGAGTGCGCAGCCTCGCCGTCCGCCTTGAGACCGGCGCCGCGCCGGCCCGCGCGAACATCGCTGACCTGACAGTCCTGACGCTGGGCGACCTGTCCGACCTCGCCATCATCCTGAGAAAGGCGGCTGCATGAGCTCCGCGCCCGCATTCCGCCCGCGCAGGCAGCCCGCGCAATCGCAGCCGTCCGCCTTCAGCGACGGCCAGCCGGCCTGGCATTTCGCGCTCGACGCCGGTGCCCTGGTGGTCCTGCTGGGGCTTGGAGTCCTCGGGTTCAGCCTCAGCTTCGGCGGCGACCCCTATTACCTGATCGCCGGATTCGGTGGCATCCTGCTGGGCCTGGGCATTGCCGCGGCCAACGCCCACTTCAGGCTCGGGGCCCTGATCACCGCCGCAGCGACACTCGGCGCGTACCTGGTTCTCGGAACGCTGTTTGCCGTGCCCGATGCCGCCGTCGCCGGCTTTGTTCCCACTCTCGAGTCACTGCGGACCCTCCTGCTGGGCGTGGTCTTTGCCTGGAAGGACATGCTGACCGTAGGTGTCCCGGTGGGAACAGCCGGCGGAATGCTCATTGTCCCGTTCCTCAGCGCCCTCATCACCTCGCTGGCCGCAGGACTGATGACGTGGCGGCTGAAGAGCCCTTACTGGCCGCTCCTGCCTGTGCTGGTGCTCTTCGTTACCGGCATTGCCTTCAGTACCAACGCCGGCTTCCTCAACGTGGAGCGTGGAATCTCCCTCACGGTGGTGGCTGTGGCCTGGGCAACCTTCCGACGCGACGCACACCGGCGCAACGACACCCGAAAGGTGTCCGTCAACCGCCCGGACGCGGATGCCGCCACCGCACGCCGCGCCAAGATCCGCCGGCTGGCGTCCGCCGCGGGCGTCATCGCGGCCTGTGTGGCCATCACGGCGGTGGCATCGCCGCTCGTTACGGCCAGCGACGACAGAACGGTACTCCGCAACGCGATCGTTCCGCCGTTCGACCCGAAGGACTACATCACTCCGCTGGCGAGCTTCCGTAATTTCGTCAAGGACAAGAAGGACGACAACCTGTTCGTGGTGAGTGGCCTGCCCCGGGACGGGCGCATCCGTCTGGCGGCCCTTGACGCCTTCAACGGCACCAACTACAACATGGACCCGGACAGCTCCGGCAACTTCAGCAAGGTGGGGGATGCCAAGTCCCTCAACACCTTGGCCGACTCCGACGGCATCGTCCCCAGCAACGATTACACCCTGGACATCACCATCGAGGACTACCAGGGATACTTCCTGCCCGGCGGCCGCCGCACCACCGGAATCAGCTTCACCGGGGAGTCCTCGGGAGCCGCCTCCGGGCTCTACTTCAACTCCGGAACGGACACCGCGGTCACCACCCGGGGCCTCGCGAAGGGCGACGCCTACAGCGTGCAGGTGTCCGACCCCGCCAAGCTCGAACACGGCCAGCTCACGCAGTACGACTTCGCCAAAGTGGCGCTCCCGGATGCCCAGGAAGTCCCGCCGGTGGTCGGCTCCCAGGCCAACGATTTGTCCGCCGACGCCCCCACGGCGATCGACCGTGTCCGGCAGATCGAAGCCCATTTCCAGAAAAAGGGCGCCTTCAGTAACGGCCTGATCGACGAAGGCCAGCTGCCCAGCGTCTCAGGGCATGGCTCGGCGCGCATCAGGAGCCTCCTGACCGCCAAGCAGATGCTGGGCGACGACGAACAATACGCCGTGGCGATGTCCCTGATGCTCCGACACCTGGGCATCCCGTCGCGGGTGGTGATGGGCTTCTACCCGGACCCGAAGAGCCCGGAAAACGGCGCCGGCGAAGTAAAGATCACCGGCAAGGATGTCCACGCCTGGGTGGAGGTCGCGTTCGACCGTGTCGGGTGGGTCTCCTTCGACCCCACCCCGCCCAAGGACAACGTGCCCATTCCGCCGGACCCCGAGAACAAATCCAAGCCCAAACCGCAGGTCCTGCAGCCCCCGCCCCCGCCGCAGGAGCCGGCCGACCTGCCGCCGGACTCTTCCCCGGACGCCCTGGACGCTGACGAGAAGAAGAACAACCCGTGGCTGTTCTGGGGACCGATCCTCACGGCAATCGGCATCGCCTTGATCCCCGTTGCGATCCTGGCGCTGCCGCTTCTGCTCATCGCGCTGCTCAAGAGCCGGCGCCGCAGGGCCCGGTTCTCCGACGGGCACCCGGCCCAGCGGGTGGGCGGCGGCTGGAACGAAGTGGTCAGCCTCGCCACGGACATGGGTGCCGCCCTGGACACCCGGGCAACCCGCCGGGAATCCGCCGTCGTCCTCGGTGAAGCTTTTCCCGCGACTGCCGGAACAACCGCCCTGCTGGCGCGGCGCGCCGACGCCTCCATTTTCGGCGCCGGCCAGCCAAGCGAGGCGGAGGTCCAGGAGTACTGGACCATCGTCGACGGCTCGCTGAAGGAAATGACCGCCACTGTTGGATTCTGGCGGCGTCAGGCTGCCCGGTTCTCGCCCCGGTCCCTCCTGTCCGACGGCCGGACTGCGCTCAAGCTCAAGGGACCCAGGCTTGTCCGGACTGCCAAAACGGAGCCCGCGGGTAGGGTGGACGGTGGCCCGGGACCGGTGTCCGGCCACCCTGTCAGGCAACCGGACGGCCCGGTGACCGGACCGGCACCGGCGGCACCGGCGGGTGCTTCCGCTTCGGGGCCGGCCACTTCCGGCCCGGCCACTTCCGGTCCGGACAATGAACAGACCGTGCTGAGGCGCACCCTACGAGAGAACCGCAACGAACCATGACCCATGACGCCGAGCGCTGCCAGCGCTGCCAGCAGTTGATACGTCCCGGAGCGGCGTTCTGCCCGTCCTGCGGCGCGCCGCTGAGCAACCGGGCTGCCCGCAATGACCGGAACATCGACCACTCGCAGCGGGAGCTGATGGAGCGGGCGGCCGCGCACGGCGGTCCGATTCCCGGTAGTATCCCCGTAGCGCACGCCGGGACGGAAGCCGCCGGGCCGGGCCTCAGGGAACAGACGGTGCACGGACAATCGGTCCAGGGACACGGTCCTGATGGACAGGGTGCCCCCGGACGGGGCGTGCCTGTGCAGGGCGGCCGCCTGGCCGGTGTGCAAACGCACGGCTCGCACGTACAAGGGGGAGGTACCGGAATGGGTGGCAAGCTGGACATCGTTCCCGCAGCGGCGGGACGGCGGCTCGGCGCCGCGGTGCTCGACTGGGTGGGGCCGGCCGCGGTTCTTGTAGTGATGCTAACCATCGGGTTTGCCAGCATCACCCGCACCCAGAGCGGCGGCTACATCATTTACGACACAGCGATGCTTGTGCTGCTGGGCAGCATTGCGGTGGGCATCGCTGTGGTTTACACACTGGTGATGCTCGGAATCGAAGGCCGCTCCGGCAACACCATTGGCAACCAGCTCATGGGCATCCGCAGCACCGACCAGGACGGCTATGCCCCCGGCGCCGGAGCCCTGTTCCTGCGCGGCCTCATCACCGGGGCAGGCATCCTCCTGACCTCGCTTGCAACGGTGCTCGTGGTGGTTTTCAAGTGGTTCGGGGCCGCGCTGTGGATCCTCGTGCCGCTCGGCATGCTCGGTATCGCCTGGGCTTTCCTCGTGGTGGCGTCCAACTCCTGGGACAAGAACGGCAAGCTTAGGGGCTGGCACGATGCCGCGGCCAAGACGCTCATGTTCGATGTCAACGCCGGCCGGAACCCCGTCACCACCGGAGGCATCCAGGGGCCCTATAGTTTCGCACCGCTGGACCTCCCGCCCGTGCAGCAGGTTTCGTCACCGATTGCGGGCGCGGCCGTCAGGCCCGGCCAGGCGGTGACCGCGCCAGCCGCGGAACCGCACCAAGGTTTCAGCCAGCCTGCCGCCGTCCCGCAGCCGCCCCATAACCCGAACCAGTGGCAGCCCCCCGTGGCGCCCGCGCCTGTTCCCGTCCCGACACAGGGACAGGCCCAGCCCCAGGCCGCGCCCGTCCCGACACACTTCCAGCCGGCACCCGCCCCGGTTCAGACCAAGCCCCTGCAGGACCCTGCGCCGCAAGTTCAGGCTTGGGCCCTCCACCCCGATGACGACCACGACCGCACCCAAATGCGCGGACAAACCGTTCCGGCACCAGTGGCCGTGCTGCGCATCAGGCTCGACGACGGCCGCGAATTCCAGCTTGACCGGACGGCGCTCATCGGCCGGAACCCCGGCGGTTTTCCGGGTGAAGACATTGCACAGCTGCTGGCAGTGGCGGACCCCGGCCGTTCCATCTCCAAGACCCACCTGCACCTGCGTGAGGACAACGGGGGAGTATGGGTCACGGACCGCAACTCCACCAACGGCAGCGCCGTCACCACGCCGGACGGCATCCGTACCGCCTTGCAGGCCGGGGAACCCGCCTATGTACGCCCAGGGTCCACCGTCCACTTCGGTGACCGAACCTTCCACCTAGGACAGGCATGAATTCCCAGCCGGCAGCCGCCACTTCCGAAGCGGGCCGGGAGCCCGGACTCCAACTGAGCTGCGGCTACGGCACCGACCGTGGCCTGCGCCGGGAACTCAACGAGGATTCCTTCATCGCCTCCGACCCCGTGTTCGCCGTCGCGGACGGCATGGGCGGCCACGAAGGGGGCGAGATCGCCAGCGGAATCTGCGTCCGGACACTCGCCGGAATGCCGCAGCTGGCCACGGGGGAGCGGACGGCTACGGCCGCCGTCGTCCAGCAGTACCTGGTCAGCGCGGATGAGCGGATCCGCACCGCCACTGGTTCGCGGGCTGGCACCACCCTCGCCGGCGTTGTGCTCGTGGAGCAGATGGGGGTCCCGTACTGGCTGGTGGTGAACATCGGCGACTCGCGGACCTACCGGCTGAGCCAGGGTGAGTTCGCCCAGGTCAGTGTGGACCACTCGGAGGTCCAGGAGCTTGTGGACTCCGGCGAAATCACCAGGGAGCAGGCTGCCGTGCACCCGCGCCGGCACGTGGTGACCCGCGCCCTGGGCACCGGTGACGAAACCGACGCCGACTACTGGCTGCTGCCCGTCGAGGAAGGCGACCGCATCATGATCTGCTCGGACGGGCTGAACGCGGAGCTCACCGACGACCATATGTTCCGCATCCTGAGCACGGTGGGCCACCCCCAGGATGCCGTGGACGCGCTCATCCAGGCGGCGCTGCGCAGCGGGGGACGTGACAACGTCACGGTGATTGTTGTGGATGCCAAGAACGTGATGAACGACGCCGGAACAGACACCGCGCCCCGGCCCGCCGCAGGCGTCGAAGACGAGGACACGCTGCCCCGTACCCAGGTCCTGGAGAATGCCGAAGTGCAGGACAGCACTGAAGTGGATACCGAGGAACTTCCCGAGGCCCCCGTGGCCGTGCTGCCCGTGGACGCGCCGGAGTCCGCTGATTTGCGCAAGCCCGCGGAGCCGGCCGCGCTACCTGGCCAGGAGTCCGTGCATGACTCCGGGAACGATGATGAGGGCCGCCGCGATGGTCTCAAGTAGCTACACCCCGGGGACCTGGTTTGGGGTAGTCCGGGCAGGAACCGCCGTGCTGCTGGCGCCCGGGACTCCGCCCGCGCTCGTGGACTCCCTGTGGGAGCTGCTGGGCGGTGAGCCTGAGGTCCACGACGTGCTTCACGCGGTGACCAGCGCCTCCTCGGGCTCCCTGGCGCAACTTCCGTGGTTCGGCATCGTGGATATGCGGGATTCCCTGCGGGTGTTCCTCCGCGGCGACATCGAGCTGACAGCGGACCTCGCCGCGGGACCGGTGGAGTTGAACGGCAGCGACGTCACCACCTGGACCGAGCGCAGGCTCAGCGAACCGGAACGGTACACAGTGACGGTTCCGGGCGATGCTGCCGGCGCTGCCGAACTCCCGCTGGGGGAGGGGGTTGTCCTGCTGCAGAGCCTCACGGTGGGCCGCGTTACGGGCGCACTGCCTCCGGCATCGGGGTCGGCGGCGAATGCGGCTCCCGTGACCGAGGTGCCCCTGGCTCCGGAGGCCACTGCGCCTGCCCCGGCCGAGCTCGCGGTGCACGAGCAGGTGCCAGTACCCGAACGGGTACCCGTGCACAACGAGGAGCCGGTGGCTGAGCCGGTCCACGAACCCGTCCCTGAGCCGGTCCACGACGTGCCTGCTGAACATGGTGCGTCGGCCGAGACGGTGATGGGTCTTCCCGACGACGAGCTCGAGTACACGGCCGCCGGCATGCCCGGCATGGAGGGTCCCGGCACGGAAGGTACGGAGGACGAACACGAAAGCACGGAAGATGCCGGCACCGGCGCGCCCGGCGCCTCCCCGGGAGCGGGCGGACAGGAACCCGTTCCGGCGAACGAGCTGACCGGAAGCTACGACCACCTGTGGGAAAAGACCGTCATGCGCCGCATCGAGGACGCCGCCGTTCGGGACGAGCCTGAAGAAGAGCCTGCCGTGGAAACGGAAGACCCGGAAGGCGCCCCCGAGCGGGTAGGCGAACCCCAAGCAGCAGCCGCGCCCGCGCAGTTGCCTGCCGCGGAGCCGGCCGCGCCCGCGCAGCACGCACAGCCCCTCATCCCTGCCGGGCACGGCGGGCTGATCGACTCCGTCCCCTGGAACACCGGCGGCGGGCAGGCCGCCCGGCCGTCCGGGCCGCCGTCGTTCGCTCCCGTATCCGCTTCGCCCGCAGCCGGTGACATGCCGCACTGGGGCAGCCCGTCGGCAGTGCCCCCGGTGCCGGAAGGCGACCACGACGGCGAAACGATCATGAAAAGCGATCTCGCCGGACTCGGGACCACCCCGCAGCTGCAGGGCACGGCCGACGGCAGCGACCCGGCCACCGGCCCCATGGTCCTGGCCCGCGTCTGCCCGCAGGGCCACGCCAACCCGCCGACGCATTCGCAGTGCGCCGGCTGCGGAATGGCGCTGGCGTCCGACGCCGTGCAGGTCCGTCGGCCAAGGCTGGGGCGCGTCCGGGTGTCCACCGGCGAACTGATCGACCTGGACCAGTCACTCGTGATCGGCCGCCAGCCCTCCGTGTCCCGCGTCCAGGGCGGAGGCATGCCCCGGCTCGTCCAGGTGGCAAGCCCCAGCGGCGACATTTCCCGGTCGCATATTGAAGTCCGGCTGGAAGGCTGGCACGTGATGCTGTGCGACCTCAAAGCCACCAACGGAACAGTCCTGGTCCGCGAGGGTCAGCCGCCCAGGCGGCTTGCCCAGAACGAGATGGCCATTCTTCTTGACGGTGATATTGCAGAACTCGGCGATGATGTGTCGCTGCGGTTCGAGGAGATTCTATGAGTTCCAAGCGGCCCGTAGCCCCGCCGCCGCCGATTCCCGGCTTCACGTATGTCAGCCTGCTCGGTTCGGGCGGGTTCTCCGACGTCTACCTCTATGAGCAGGACAGGCCGCGGCGGAAGGTGGCCGTCAAGGTACTCCTCTCGGACCTGAAGACCGAAGGTGCCCGGCGCCGCTTCGAATCCGAAGCGAACCTCATGGCCCAACTGTCCTCGCACCCGTATATTGTGACCATTTTCGAAGCCGAGGTCACCGAGGACGGACACTCCTACCTGGCCATGGAGTACTGTTCCCGGCCCAGCCTTGACGTCCGCTACCGCCGGCAGCGGTTCAGCGTGGACGAAGTCCTGGCCGTCGGAATCCAGGTGGCATCCGCCGTCGAGACCGCCCACCGCGCCGGCATTGCCCACCGGGACATCAAGCCGGCCAACATCCTGGTGACCGATTACAACCGTCCGGCACTGACCGACTTCGGCATTTCCGGCACCCTCGGCAGCGACACCGACGAAGACGCCGGGATGTCGATTCCGTGGTCCCCGCCCGAGCAGTTCCGGGACGGCCCGGTAGACGGCGTGATGGTGGACGTCTGGGCCCTGGGTGCGACGCTGTACACCCTCCTGGCCGGGCGGTCGCCGTTCGTGCTGCCCGGGGCCGACAACTCCCAGCGCGAACTGATTTCCCGGATTACCAACTCGCCCGTACCGCGGCTGGGGCGGGCGGATGTTCCGGAATCGCTGGAGCTGGCGCTGTCCACGTCGATGGCCAAGTCGGCTGCCTCCAGATACTCCTCGGCCCACGCCTTCGCGTTGGCGTTGCAGCGGATCCAGGCGGAACTGAACCTGTCAGTCACCCCCTTTGAGGTCCTGGACGACGCCCACGCCGAGGAGAGCCACCCGGACGACGGCTTCGAAGAGACCAGGGTCCGGAGCATCGCCTCAGTCGATCCTGACCAGACAGGACACGCCCCGACCTTCCCGGCACGGGTGCGTCCCGTGGCTCCGTCCGCGTTTACGCCTGCGGCGCCGCCGGCACCGGCCGCCGGTCCCGCCCGTGGGCCGGTCCCCGGGCCGGTCCTCGGACCCGCCGCCCGTCCGGACCAGCATGATGACTGGTCGCAGGGCACCATGCTGCGGGGGAGCATCGCGGCAGAGCCGCGGACCGGCGGACCTGGTGACGCCGACATCGCCGCTACAGTCAACAGGCCGCAGGCCGTGCAGGAAGCGCCGGCCGAAGCTCCGGTTGACCATAACAAGCGGAACCTCTGGCTGGCGGTGGCCGGCGGTGCGGTACTCGTCGTCGCCGTGATCCTGGGGCTGGTGCTGGGCGCGTCGCGGCCGGAGCCGGTTGTTAAGCCCACCGAGAAGGTTTCCACGCCACCGCCGGATGCCCTGGGTGACGGATCGGTGCCTGACGTGACAAACCTCGTCGGCAAGTTCACGGACTCGGGGAAGGCCCGGTTCACGTGGACCAACCCGGATCCCAAGCCGGGGGATACCTATAAGTGGCAGCTGTCGACATCTGCCCCCGGCGAGGGTTTCCACGCCACCGAAACAACGGAGGCTGAAGTGACTCCCGGCCCGAACAAGTTCGCCTGCATCTGGGTGATGATCGTGCGCAGCGACGGTTCGGCATCTCCCATGGGTGGCGACTCGTCGTATGAGTGCGCCCAGTGAATACAACAATTGCCCTTTGAGTAAGCATTGCCCTTTGAGGAGGCACGGAAAATGGGGGATCTAGCAGTAGATTTCTGTGGCGAATGGTATGAGCCGTCGGACGAGGACGTCTTCAGCATCGGACGCGAGGGCGACCTGGAAGTCGACGATAACCCTTACCTGCACCGGCGGTTCCTCCAGATCGCCCGCTACGACGGCATCTGGTGGCTCAGCAATGTGGGAAGCATGCTCTCGGCGACGGTGGCGGACGGCAGCGGCGGGATGCAGGCCTGGCTCTCACCCGGCGCCCGGATTCCGCTCGTCTTCAGCCACACGAACGTGATTTTCACCGCCGGTCCCACGACGTACGAGTTTGCCGTCCACCTTAAGACGCCCTCTTTCCGGCAGGAGGCCCCCGAGGACGAGAGCGGCGGGGATACGACCATCGGACCGGTCGTCTTCACCGATTCCCAAAGGGCGCTGATCGTTGCCCTGGCCGAGCCCATGCTGCGGCGGGACGGCACGGGGTTCAGTGCCATCCCGTCGTCGGCTGCCGCCGCCAAGACGCTGGGCTGGGCGCTGACCCGGTTCAACAGAAAGCTGGACAATGTGTGCGACAAACTGGACCGCGTCGGCGTGGCCGGTCTCCGCGGCGGCGGCGGCGGCAAGCTGGCCACCAACCGGCGCGCGCGGCTGGTTGAACACGCCGTGACGTCGCACCTGGTGACCGCTGAAGACCTGTACCTGATCGAAAAAATGAGGGGGGTCGACGAAGCGTGAAGATCCGACTGACGCTGCGCCGGGACCCGGCCGATGCCAAAGACCTCGCCGTAACCGTGGACGGCCTGGCAACTGTGGCGGACATCGCCACCCAGCTGTGGGCCGCCGATCCCGAACGCCGGGGCACCCGGCCGCCGGAGAACCTGTCGCTCTGCATCGACGAGGCCTTCGTGGCCGGCGGGATGCGCGGCAACATCCTCAACCGCGCAGACAACCTGCTGGAATCGGGGCTCCGGCCCGGGTCCATTGTTTCGCTGACCCAGGTCAGCGAGCAGTTTGCGGCGCCGGGCGGCAACCGCGGCCCCGCCGCGGCGACGCTCCGGGTGTTGTCCGGGCCCGACGTCGGGCAGGAATTTTCGCTGCCCACCGGCACCAGTTACATCGGCCGGGACCGGGACGTCGACATCCGGCTCTCGGACCCCATGACCTCCAAGCGGCATGCCCGCATCACAGTGGGGGAGACCGTGGAAATCGTGGACACGAATTCCGCCAACGGCCTGATCATGGACGGGCTGCCGGTCACCCGGGCAACACTGAACTCCTCGGACACGGTGACCCTGGGCGACACGACCGTCTCCGTGGTGGGCCTCGGCCACCACGGTGGTGCGCCGACGTCGCCCTTGGTGGATTTCAACCGCTCGCCCCGGGTGGTGCCGCGCTTCGCCCCGCCCAAGCGGGTGCTGCCGGCCGGACCCAAGCGCCAGGAGCACCACCCGTTCCCGTACATCATGCTGATCGCCCCGCTCATGATGGGCGCCATCCTGTTCGCCGTCACGGGCAACATCTTGTCGGTGCTCTTCATGATCATGATGCCGCTGTTCATCATCGGCCACTACGTGGACCAAAAGATGCAAAGCAAGCGGGAACGCAAGGAGCAGCTCAAACAGTTCCGCGAAGCCATGGCGGCGTTCCGCAAGGACATCACCGAGCTGCAGCACATCGAACGGTCCGTGCGCCTCCAGGAGGCCCCCTCCGTCAGCGACACCGTGGATTCCATCTACAAGCTCGGACCGCTGCTCTGGACCCATCGGCCGGAACATAACGGGTTCCTCGGCCTACGCTTCGGGCTGGGCACCGCGCCGTCGCGCATTTCATTCGATGAGCCCTCCAACAACGAGACCGAAGCCGAGTACATGCAGGAGATCCAGGCCTGCCTTAAACAGTTCCGGGACATTGAAGGCGTTCCCATCGTGTCCCAGCTCCGCTCCGCCGGCGCCTTCGGGCTCGCAGGTTCACGCGGCCTGGTGGACGACGTTGCCCGCGGCATGGTCCTGCAGACTGTGGGGCTGCATTCACCCGCCGAAGTGGTGGTCACGGCCATCACGTCGGCCAAATCGCGGGAACGCTGGAACTGGCTTCAGTGGCTGCCTCACGTAGGCTCCGGGCACAGCCCGCTCAGCGGCGACCACCTCGCGGCCGGCCCCGCCGGCGGCTCCTCGCTGCTGGCATGGCTCGAGGACCTCATCGAGCAACGCGAAGCAGGCGCCCAGTCGCCGCGTCCCGTGCCGCGGCCCGGCATCAAGGGCGAGGACGGCGACATCCCCGGACCCGTGCTGCCCTCCGTGCTGGTCATCGTCGAAGACGACGCTCCCGTTGACCGCGGGCGGCTGACCCGGCTGGTGGAACGCGGACCGGATTCGGGCGTCCACGTCATGTGGGTGGCCACCAGCGTCCAGTCCCTCCCGGCCGCGTGCCGCGACTTCATGGTGGTGGACGGCGACCATGGAACCACCACCGGCCAGGTCCGGCTTGGCCGGCACACCTACCCGGTGAGCTGCGAAAGCCTCGACGCCGAACTCGCCTCCCAGCTGGCCCGGATGCTGTCTCCGGTGATCGACGTGGGCAAACCCGTGGACGACGACTCCGACCTTCCCCGCGCGGTGTCCTATGTGAGCCTGATCGGCAAGGACTTCATGGACAACCCCCAGGCGGTGGCGGACCGCTGGAAAGAGAACAACTCGGTCCACGCCACCGCCGTCGCAAACCGCAAGGACAACGGCACGCTCCGGGCCCTGGTGGGGTCCAAAGGTATTGAACCGCTGTACCTGGACCTGAAGAACGAGGGTCCGCACGCCCTGGTGGGCGGCACCACCGGCGCCGGCAAGTCCGAATTCCTGCAGTCCTGGGTGATGGGCATGGCCGCCGCCTACAGCCCGGACCGCGTAAGTTTCCTGTTCGTGGACTACAAGGGCGGTGCCGCCTTCGCCGACTGCCTGCATTTGCCCCACACCGTGGGCCTGGTGACGGACCTCTCGCAACACCTGGTGCGCCGCGCACTGACGTCCCTGCGGGCGGAGCTCCACTACCGGGAGCACCTGCTCAACCGGAAGAAGGCCAAGGACCTGCTGGGCCTCCAGCGCGAGGCGGATCCCGAAGCTCCGCCCTACCTCATCATCATCGTGGACGAATTTGCGGCCCTGGCCACCGAAGTCCCGGAGTTCGTGGACGGCGTGGTGGATGTTGCCGCCCGCGGCCGGTCCCTTGGCCTGCACCTGATCCTTGCCACCCAGCGGCCCGCCGGCGTGATCAAGGAAAGCCTGCGCGCCAACACCAACCTGCGGGTTGCCCTTCGCATGGCCGACGAGGACGACGCCACGGACATCCTCGGGGTACCCACCGCGGCCTACTTCGACCCTTCCATCCCGGGCCGCGGCGCCGCCAAGACCGGTCCCGGCCGGATCCAGGGTTTCCAGACCGGCTACGCCGGCGGCTGGACCACGGAGAAACCGCAGACCCCGCAGATGGACATCGTCGAAATGGCTTTCGGTTCGGGACCCGCCTGGGCCGCGCCGGCGCCCGAGAAACCGGTGCGGGAGGAGCCTGCCGGGCCCAACGACATCGCCCGCATGACGGCAAACATCATCAAGGCAGCGGAGGTCCTGTCCATCGCCCCGCCACGGAAACCGTGGCTCAACGAGCTGGCCAAGACCTACGATTTCTCCAAGCTCCCCAACCCCAGGACGGACGAGCGCCTCCTGCTGGGCGTGGCTGACGACCCCGCCCGCCAGGACCAGCCCACCGTGTTCTACGAGCCTGACAAAGACGGCAACATGGCCATCTACGGAACGGGCGGTTCGGGCAAGTCAGCCGCCCTGCGGGGCATCGCCATCGCCGCTGCGGTCACACCGCGCGGAGGCCCGGTCCACGTCTACGGCATCGACTGCGGTTCCTCGGGACTGAAGATGCTCGACGGACTACCGCATGTCGGCGAGATCATCAACGGAGACGACGTCGAACGCGTGGGCAGGCTGCTGCGATGGCTGCGCGACGTGGCCGATGACCGCGCCGCCCGCTACGCCGACGTCCGGGCCTCCACGATCGTGGAATACCGAAAACTGGCCAACGATCCGGACGAGAAACGGATCTTCATCCTGGTGGACGGCATGTCCAGCTTCCGCGAGGCCTACGAATACAGCCGCCTGTCCGCACTCTGGGACATTTTCCTGCAGCTGGCAACGGATGGCCGGCCGCTGGGCATCCACCTGGTTGTCACCGGTGACCGCCCCAACTCCGTCCCGGCGTCGTTGCTGGCTTCCATCCAGCGGCGCCTGGTCTTGCGGCTCTCCTCCGAAGACGACTATATTTCGCTGGACGTGCCCAGGGACGTCCTGAACCAGGCCTCGCCCCCGGGCCGCGGCCTGCTGGGAACGCACGAGGTCCAGCTTGCCGTGCTGGGCGGCGACTCCAACCTGGCGCTCCAGGCCCGCGAAGTCCACAAGCTCAGCGAAGCCATGCTGCGCCAGGGGGTGGAGAAGGCTCCCCAGATCGAACGCCTGCCCGAGCAGGTCGACCTGGACATTCTTCCCGCCGGAAGCCCGGATCTGCCGGTCATCGGCGTGGACGACGAGACCCTTCAGCCGGCCGAAATCATGGCGAAGGGACCACTGCTCGTGGCGGGTCCGCCAGGGGCCGGCCGCACGGTGGCACTGGTCACCATGGCCTATGCGCTGCGCCGGTCCAACCCCGGTACCGAGCTGATCTATATCGGCTCGCGCAGGTCTGCCGTCGCATCGCTGAAGGTCTGGAACCGGACGCTCGTGGGCGCCGAGGACGTCGAAGAGGCAATTGACGCACTGGTGGACTACTCCTCGGAGAACCCTGGCCGGCTTGCCATCTTCATCGAGGGCCTGACCGAGTTCACGGACACGGGCGCCGAGTCCGGCATCGAGCAGCTGGTCACCACGTCCATCAAGGCCGACCAGTGGGTGGTGGGCGAGTCTGAGACCTCCACCTGGTCCTCGGCCTGGTCACTGTCGCAGCCGTTCAAATCCGGCCGGCGCGGACTGCTGATCAACCCGGGCGACATCGAGGGCGACAGCCTGCTGAGCACATCGTTGGGCAAGATCAGTTCCGACTTCGTTCCGGGCCGCGGTTACATCGTGGGCCGCGGCAAAGTCCGCAAGCTGCAGATTGCCCTGCCGCCGGAAAACCGCAGCCAGGCCGATCCGGACCTCAGCCGGGCCGGAGCACTGAGGTGAGAGGCGTGGGGCAGTACGGCACGGGCAGTGCTGTATGGGCAGGGCTGCATGGGGAGCGGTGCCCATCGACGGAGTGTCGGGCCGCGGGATAGTTTCTAGGTAATGGATCTTCCGGATGAGCCGGGGGCCGCTGGGGAT
>NZ_LMPC01000021.1 GCF_001423745.1 Arthrobacter sp. Leaf337 | reverse complement strand
CTGTAGTGAGACAAATCGGAGAAAATATGTCTCACTACAGTTGGCCCAACCGCGAGTTTCCGGGGTTTTCGTGGGCCAACTTATTTGAGACAGGACACCTGGGGAGGGCGAGGGGAGAAAACGCGCAGGAGCAGTTCTGGATCAACGGGCTGGTCGGCTGCATGGGGCAGAGAAGTGGGCAAAAGGGGGTGTGCACATTGTGCACAAATTTGCCTTCGGACCCGGCCGTACCGGTACCGGACTGGCTTGGATTGGGGATGTTTTCGGGATTTCCCAGCGTTTGCAGGGGCGGGAATGCAGTTCGAGTCCCACCTCGGGCACGCATAACCCCTCGTCAGAGGGGTTTTTGCTTTAATGTGTGGACATTGTCCCTCGGCGGGTTCCTCTGACACTGGCCGCGGTCTATGGCTGGCGCTGCGGTGGCCTGTGAAGTTATGTGGGTGGCGGGATCAGGGTCCTGGCTTGTGGGCACTCCGCATGCTGGGATGTGGGGTCCAGTTATTGGCCGTCACTCATTCATGGCCAAGAGTTGTGGTGACGACATGACCAAGCCGGAGCCTCTTCCAGGATTTTCCTCGGATAGCTGCTTCCTGCCATCCAGGCAGCCTCCGCTCATCAGGTGTTTGTCCGGCCAAAGGGGGTGTGGACATTGTCCACACCCTGTCCACGGGCGGCTCTTCGGCCTGCATTTAGATCCCCTCCTCCTGGCGCTGCCTTCACTACTTCATGAAGTTCTCTGTTTCAGACGACATGACTTTGCGGCCTAGAGCGTTGGTTTACGTGGGACGTTCCTGTCGGCGGGCACCTCTCGTGGCGTACCTGTGGCCGGTGAACGATCCGTCGACAGCGTGAAGGTGTGTGGGATCCCGACTTTCTTCCGGGCTGTCCTGGTTTGGTTGATCCGTCACACGTGTCCAAACTCGGCCGCGCGGCCCATATGCATGTCTCTCTGAGCCTGCTCTTCAACGGCCATGAGCAGGCTGGCGTGGATGACCGGAAACGGCCGGTGGATCAGCGCGGGTAAATGGAACACGGAGTATGTCCGCAAGGCGAGGGTCGACAGACGCATTAGGCGAAACACTCGGCCACGGCCTCCACGCAGAGCCCGGACTCTCTTTCCAGGACTCGGAACGCACTGCTCTGCCTCGTGCACCGAATCACTGTTGCGGGACACGGCGCCGGATCCAACGCGGTGGAGACTCTCCGTCGGGCGGAGAAGGTTTCTTGGATGGGCGACGCCCGACAGCGGCGATGCCTATCTACCGGATGGGACCCGCCTCACGCCTACGACCATGTGATCACGTTGGGAGAGTAACCGACGACGACTCCTTACTCGCAGGGTTCTACTCGTTCCGGCGGCCGAGGCCCTTCGTGGCCTCGTAGTGGAGACCCGTGCGGCCTTCTGTTGCCCATGCCTCATAGAATTCAGCCTTCTCGAACAGCCTCCTGTTTCGCGCAGGAGGGCGCAGCCAGAGGATGGTCCTGTCGTCGGAAATGGCGTCAACGTAGCCGCTACTGACGGGACTGCTCTGCTGCCGTATCTCGATGCTAGATCCGGTCAGTAGGTTCAGTCGTTGATGCGTCTCAGGTCCAGGGGGTCAGTCGCCTTTTCCAAATTGGGGGATTGATGGCCCCAAAGATATCCACGCGCGCTGCGGCGGTGAGGAGCTGAATGTTTCGCGGCGGCTCAGGGTGCTATAACCCGTCGCCGCTTCGGCTTTCTTAGTGGGACTTAGCAGGCCAGCGCTTTAGTGCGTTGGAAAGCAAGCCACTGCTGTGGCTGGGGCCTGCTGAAGTGCCTCCGCAACGGGAAGTGCACGATGTTCATCCGACAGGATCTCCACGCCCCAGGACCTTCAAAACCGATGGATTTCACCGTCCTAATGAACCCGGGGGACATCTTGGTCACCTTGTCCGCGCAGGCGGCGGTTGTCGCGGGTGTCTTCGAAAAGGGAGCCGCTGATTTCCGCGTCATTGAGCTCGACGCCGAAAATCTGATGTGCTTCAATGCTGGCTGACAGGTCGCGATGATCTGGGCCATGAACGCGCCGTGCTGCTCATCCGCCTGCACCGGCTCCTGCGCGAACTGATACCCGGCGGCGTCGAACCCGGCCTGAGTGCCGACAAGGCTGCGCAGGCCGGGGACGAACCCCGACGATCAGCTGCCAACGACAATCCAAGCACCCAGAAGACGTCAGCAGGTCTTTGCGCCATCGTGCCGTTTGAACAGCTAGGAGCGGCCATCTCCGGAGAAAGGACTTCAAGGCCGAAGTGCACAAACGGTCCGACCCTCTCAACCGCCGGGGCAGCTTCACATTTTTGACCAAATCATCGCGCACGCAGGGGACCCAGCCGCGGTCCTTTAGGCGCAGTTCGCGGCCAGCCGGACGACCGAGTGGGAGTTCTGCGGCGTGTGTTTTCGACATGGAGGTCGCGGGCGATGCGCCCTTGCTTCCTATGGGCACCGAGCGCCCGCTCGCCTTCGAGGTGGACCCGCCGCGGCTTGCGGGTCTGGTTCAGGTTCTGCTTTGGCACGACGACGGCCGCGCGAGCGGGGTCGAGGTGTCCGCGGTCGAGGATCCACACCCGGACAGAGGGACATGCAGATCATCGACCGTCTGCGCGAAGACCGTGCACCCTGAGGACTGGCTGCACCGGCGCGCGAACGGATCCCTCCACCCTGGGCCGAAAGTTCATGTGCTTCACGATGGCAAGAAGCAGGGGGCGGCCGCCGACCATACGGCTGACACTCTCACCGTCAGTAACGCCATAGTAACGACGTCCTCCGACACTGGCAGGATGAGCGAGCCAAACGTGGACCCGCCTACCCAGCCAGCGGACCTGTCACTCCGGAACGTTCAGACCCTCAGGGAACCAGCAGATGATTTGGGAGGCAGCAATGGTCACGGGCTTGACTATCGCAGATGGATTGACTCCGACGAGCGGATGCCGATACAACCCGATTGACGACAGGGTCTATGTCGCCGAGATCTCGGGTCGGGTGTCGAGCCTCGGCTTGGACCGCTCGGTGCTGACACTCACCGGCGAATTGCGCGGGGCCGTTGATCTTGCGGTCACCAGTGACGGTCGCGCCGTGTTCGTGGCCATACGTGATGGCCGCCTCTACCTGCTCGACTTGTCCTCGCCAGGCTCGGCGCCTCAGCTCGTCGCTGAGGATTTCGGGACGGCCGGGCAGATCGCCTGGGTTCCTGGGCGGGCCACTGTGTGGGCTGTGCAAACGGGGCCGGAGGGATGCCTCATCGAGATCGATCCGGCGACGGGTGACGTCTCGCGTCTGTCGGGCGTTCTCGACAACGGGGTGGGCCTCGCAGCGCGCGCGGACGGATCGCTTGCCTACGTCTCGCGACCGGCTGAAATCCTCGCGGTCGATGTTTTGGGCGGAGTGATCTCACCGTTCACGGGTGCGTTTGAGAGTCCGGGCCGCCTCACCTGGACGGACGACAGCGAGACGCTCCTGCTGCATGCGGAACCGGGGACAGGCGGCCGAGTGGAGCAGATTGACTCTGCCGGTGTGACTGCGCCGCTGTTCGACGCCGGGGACGTGCAGCCCACGAGCATCGGAATGGTGCGGGATCGGGTGGTGATCAGCGGCCTCCGTGAGGTCATCGTCTACGACCTTGCACCTGTGCCTCCAGGGCCCGTCGTCTCCGACCTCTCGCCCCTGCTTGGACACGGCGGCGACGTGCTGGTTCTCTCGGGCAGCGGGTTCGGGGACTGGGCGACACCGGTTACTGTCGAGGCTGGTGGTGCGCCAGCGACAGTGCTGGAGCACTCGGACCATCGGCTGCGTGTGCTCACGCACCCCGACACCCGGGACGGCTCCGTTATCGTCAGGGTCGGCCCCGACGTCCTTGACGCAGGCACGTTCACCTTAAACGAGAGCCCGGGGTACTTCGACGACGGGCCGCCGCTAGTGCTGTCTGATGTAGCCCCCGCGCCGGTACTTGGCGAGGAGGGACTGCCGAAGTCGGGCGGCTCGGTCTTCGTCGCGTTGGTGTCTCCGGCCGATCTGGCGACGCCGGCGACAAGCGTACTCACAACGGTCGACGACAACTGGAACAGCCCCGGGGCTTCGGTCGCCACGTACTACGATCAGGCGAGCTACTCGAAGTGCTCGGTCAGCGCCGAGGTGGCCGCAGGCTGGAAGACGCTCAGCGGCAATCTACTGGACTACCACTGGACCTTCGAGCTGAAGCGGGAGCTCGATTCCAGCGGCAACCAGGTTTACGACTCGAACGGCCACGCAGTGTTCGAGACGGACGACACGGGCAATTTTGTGGTCGAAAAGAACCCCGACGGCACCGACAAGAAGTACGAGAACTTCTGGAACAAGGCACGGCTGGTCGCTGAGGCAGTCCAGCTCTACAAGACCGAGATTGCCGCCGCTGAGCCCGACATGATCGCCGTGACGTGCAACACCGGCGGAAAGTTTGCGCGCGCGTGGGGAAACATGAGCGCCAAGACGTTTATGTTTTCCGCGGCGGGACTCAGCATTAACGAGACCCTCAGCAAGGACACCGCCTACATCATGGTTCACGAGGAAGCCGACTGGGGCCGCCTCGCGCACGAGACCGGGCACAACATCATCGATCCTAAGTTCGCGTCGGGTGCCCTCCTCGAGGAGGACATATACGCGTCCCAACTTATCGACCCCGCCGAGGCGACGGCCGCCGCGTTCGACATCATGGGATCCCACGACAAATTTCACGCACTGTTCAGTGGCTCGAATTTAGAGAACCTGGGGTGGTTCACTGACGCGCACGCGTCGAACCCGGACGAAGAGAACCTGAGCGGGCAGACGAACATCGGGCGCGTCGAGTGGGACCGCAACCCCCGCACCTTCGATGTCGAGCTGCAAGCGCACGGCACTACCGAGAACACGGTTCAGGGCCGGTATCACCTACTGAAGATCATCGTCACGCCTTCGCTGGCGTACTTCGTCGAGGTAAGGCAGCGCCCGGGCACGACCGGGCTGGTGTTCGACCCGATTCTGCCTCTCGACGGGGGGGCGAACCCGAACCGTGGAGGGGTCATCGTCACACGCGTGCTGTTCGACACGGTCAACAACAACCAGCAAACCCGGTTCATCACCCTCGCGCACGCGCCGAACGTGCTGCGCACTGGCGACGTAGTCGTCGATCCGCTGCGCGACCTCAAGATCACCGTGGTCGACGACAACATCCAGGCGTGGCCTCTGATCTGCAAGGTGAGGATCGAGTGGGCACAGAATGTCCCAAACGATCCGGCCGGCAAGTTCGATTTACGCATCCAGCCATGGGATGACTACTACCAGACGCCCGACATTTGGATTGACCGCAACCAGGACGGCGTGTACGACCAGCCCTTGGATGCCGAGGGCCGCCCGCAGGGAAGCGGGGACAAGCCGCTCGTTAATGCCAAGAACGACTTCTACTGCCGCATCCGTAACGACGGGACGGATGGGGCAACCAACGTCCTGGTGACGTTCTATTCCGTCACCCCTCCGGGTGTGGGCGACAACGGAAGCTGGGCGCCGATCAGAACGGCCACGGTGGGCTCCATCGCGGGCGGCTCAAGCTTCGACGCAACGACGGTGTGGGTGCCACAAGTCGGTGAGCACACCTGCCTGAAAGTAGTTGCCACCCATCAGCTGGGCGAGGTCACGGGCGGCAACAACCAAGCGCAGGAGAACATCTCCGAGTTCGACCTTTCGGCAGGCAGCCCGGTGCATCCTCTTACGCTTCCGGTCGCGGTTCGAAACCCGTCTGCTGAGCGCCAGCGCATTCATCTGCGTGTACGGGTCACTGGGCACTCCGATGGCTACGTTGTGCAGATTCCGCATCAGTGGGTGTGGGTCGAGGGACACGGCGAGCGGATGGTCGATGTCGTCATCGCGGCACCCGACGACGTCGGGCGTTATGTGGAACAGCCTCCGATCGATGTGCGAATCGACGGATTCCTCGAACGGCGATACACCGAGACCGTCGACGGGATCGAGCCGGGCGAATTCCTCTCGCCCATCGGCGGGCTGACCGCCCGGTGCAAGGCCAAGTTCGCCTGCCGCGTGCGCATCTGGGCGGAATCCGGTGGAGGGACGGTTGCCGTGGGCGGGGACGTCAGCCCCGGAGGCTCCGGCATTCCAGTGCTCATCGTCATCACGGGCGGACCCGAGGGCGATGTCGTCGTAGATGAGACCCTCACGGGAACTTCCGGCACGTTTGATACGCAGTTCCATCTGCGCTCGGTACTCGACCGCAACCCCGAACTGGACGGCCGGGATCTCGACGTGGTCGCCGTCGTCGACCGAGCCGAATTCGTCGCGGGCGTGCGCTCCAATTCGGTCCGCATCCACACCTGAGCCGATGGACACGAGGAAGACGAAGACGAGCCCGACGCCAACGATCCAACATGGCTGTTACCGCAGACACTGATGTTCCGACCGTGCCGAGTAAGGGGCCGCCCTGGCGGATGCGGAGCGGTTCATCACTCGCCTGGGAGACACCGGAAGCGGCTGTGTGGCTGGATCGGCTGCGCAACCGGTTCACGAGGTTGTGGGCCAACTAGGCTGATTCGCGTGGCTTAGTCCTCGTCCGGATCGAAGACAAAGAAGTCCTATTCGCATGCGTCGACCAGCTCGGGGCCGTCCAGTTGACGTGGGTCTTCTTCGACCTTGTGGCGGCAGTATCGTTCGACCTCCATGCACTCGGATGCATCCTGAAAACTAGGGGTCGCGCGCTCCGTTGCGAAGAAAGCGAGGGGCTGCTTCGACACAGCATTCCCCCTCGTCAGGGGTTTTTGCTTTAGCGTGAGTACCGACCGCACGTCCCCCTGACGCGGGTCGCGGCCTGTGGCCGTGGCCTAGCTTCCGCGGCGGCCTGTTCGGTTGTGTGGATGGCGGGTCAGGGCCCTGGCTAATGGGCCGGCCGCTGCTGGGATGTGGGGTCAACCGCGGGGTTCGGGCCGCTTCGGCGATGATGAACGCCTCCGGGCGTCGGTTTCGCCTCGCGCGGGTGCAGGTCAGCGTTCCGGCGCATCGCCAGCCCGGGCAGGCATCCGACGGTGACACCGATGGCGTGGACAACCGCGACGGGGAGCGCCCCCGATCGTCGCGGGCTCGTCAACCACGAGCAGAATACGGCCGTGCATGCCCGGGGAGCTAAAGATCTCGCGCAACCGGCCCTCGTCGATGGGCAAAGCCTTGTCGAAGAGCTTCTTCCCGACCCGGTCCACTGCAATGGCGTGGTGCTCGCCCTTGCCGACATTCCAAACCGACGAAGACGTTAGCGCTTTCGTGGTTTCCGATCACTGGTACCTCCCAGTCGCAGTGGCTGATACCTGAGCTGGACTGTCCGCGGTGTCTGACGCGGTCCTGAGTGCTGTCACTGGTAATGCACTTCTGTATTTTGCGGCCTGCCTCAGGCGCCGGCGTGTGGCCTCACCAGCTGGGTGCGTCCAGCCAGAAGCCGTACGTCTGGTCACCGCTGCCAGGCACAGACCGAGGGTCATCCCACCGCACCCTCAGGGCGCATTTCGGATCGTTCCACAGCTGGTTCATCAGCGTGAGTTGTCCGCCACTGGACCCGAGCAGATACGGAGGTACGAACCAATAGTTCAGAAGCTGTTTCCCCATGAAATTCTTAAGCACCTCTGCGAGGACCTGCCATGCGATGGGGCAGTAAGCCGAGCGGTCCTCCGCCTGACACGGGTGCAGTCCGCTGTCCGGGCTGAACCAACTCCAGTGGTCGGCGCCTGCGAGCAGGACCTGGCTCTTCGGTACTGGCATCTGCGTCCAAAGTGGCGGGAGATAGGAGGCATTTAGTGAGTCCAATGCTCCTGCAACGAGCAGTGTTGACCGGAGGCTGCTGACGGCGCTGACTACCTCGTTGTCGTCGAAGGCTCCAGCAACGGAGGCGAAAGCGTCCACCGCGACGTTACGGTTTGCTGCGGCCAGGGCCGCAGCCCGCGCTCCCCATGAGTGTCCGATAACGCCGACCGGTGTTGGCATTCCCAGGAAATGAGTGTCGTCATCTCCTATCCCGAGTCCCGCCCCCACACCCGCCAGATCAGCGCGAGGATCCTTCGCCGCAACCGATCGTAAACGGTACTCGTCCGGGTCCAAAAACACGGATGGACGGAAAAGCACTTCCCGTCCATCCCAGTGCCTGTGCATCCACCGGACAGTTTCCTCTAGGACAATGGAGGCCGACACGGGATCGCTGAGTGTATTGCTGAGATCTGGGGCTGCGACGACGAAGCCACACCGGGCGAGGACATACAGGACTGATGTCCATCGCTTGTAATCCTGGCTGACATCCGTCGGGCACAGCTGAACGCCGGAACCGGCGCGGGACCCGTGGGCGAACACCACTAACGGATAGGGTCCGTCCAGGATGGGGGCGTCGAAGACGTAGTTCTCGGCTGTGGGGTACATGATCCGCAGACCTCGGCCGTCTTCAATGGCACCGTCCTGGATCCCGTAAAAAGCTGGGTTATTGAAAAGGTCGGGCATGCTCTCCTCCTGGTGCTGTGTGGACCACTCGCGTTCAGAAATGTCGGGTAGTGATCAGGATGCGCCGTTCATGTTCGCGGTCAAAGTCCGAGCAAATTACACAATGGGCAGCGGGAGCGAGTCCCGCCAGTCACTATGGCGGCGGGAACGGTACCGAGACGGTCCGCGTCGCGTCCGCGACCTCCACGCTTTGCAGTTCCGTTGCACGGGACCGGGCGAAGATCTCATCGATTTCGGGACCGAATACTCATGTTGTCATGATCTTTCCTTGCGATTGAGCTGACGGACAATCGGTCGACTTTCACCTCTAGCTTGGTCGGTACGGGTGGGCAAAGATCCTGTGCTTGAACATCGTCAGGTATGGCCGTCACGTCATCGACACTGCGGCAACAAGTAAAACCAGTGTCGAATTGACGCCGTCGGCACCTGTTCTTGGACTATTCGAGAACGGAGGTCGGTGGCATCGGGTGGCGTGTGACGGCCTTTCGTGCTCGGTTCCCAGTAAGAAAGCAGCCCCGTTTCGGGTAGTTTCCGAAGAGACGGTGCAGGCACGCTCACGTAACGGCCAGCAGCGGCCACTTCGATTGCATGCTCCGCATCAGCCTTCCCGTCATAGGCTTTCGAAATTGGTCCCGCTGTCCGGCTCACTCATGGCACTCCTACATATGAATGGATTCGACCTTCCGCCCCAAGCCGATGACAACGGTCTCGCCGCGCGGCACGCCGGCCTTGCGGATCGAACTGAAAAGCGTTGGCACAAAGAGCCAAACACTCGTCCGTTATCCGAGCGTTACAGCTCAGGAGGGGAAGAATTTCCGCGAATTGGTCGGACCTACTTGTGGATGATCAGATTGCTCGGATTCTGGGGAACGGTTGGGGCGCCGGAGGAAAATCGTCAAACCGGCCGTGAATGTCACAGGCCTGGCAGACTCCGGAGTCGACTCTCTGTTTGGGACCCGTGCGTGGCAGGTGTTGCTCATGAAACCCAATGATGCTGAAGAACACGCATATTTTTCTTCGGGAATCTGCCAGATGACGCAGGCCATTGACAGCCCGCCCCTGACTGCGGAAAGTCGTTGCTATCTGTTCCAGCTCTTCAGTCCCGCGCTGGATTTTGGGGGTGCCTATGGGCAACGACGGCTATGGTTTTCAGTTGAGCCTGCTTCAGTCGTGGCAACTTCGCCGCGGCGCAGACATCGTGCACGTTGCAGCGCGGCAACAACGGCTGATCACAGCGCTGGCCATCAACGGGCCCCGTCCCCGAGGTTTTCTCGTCGGTTTGTTGTGGCCTGAGTGTCGCGAGCCCAGGGCACTCGAAAGCCTGCGCGTCAGCATGCATCTCATCTCGCGGCAGGTCCCCGGTCTGCTCATCAATGGCGGGGCAGTCCTGTCGCTGAGCGAACTGGTCGACGTCGACCTCCACCGGGTCCGCGCCCAGATCCGGGAACTGAGCCGAGTCGGTCTGAATGGGAACGTCCCCTCATGTCTGCATCAGTTACGGGAGGCCGAATTGCTCCCGGGCTGGTATGAGGACTGGGTGCTCTTCGAACAGGGCAGGCTGCGGCAGGACCGGCTCCACGCCTACCACCTCATTGCCCGCGAGTCGTTGGCGCGCTTTGACTATGAATCTGCTCTGGAGGCCGCGGAGGCCGCACTGGAACTCGAACCGCTGTATGAAAGTGCCGTCGGACTTCTCATCCAGGCGGAACGGAAGCAGGGCAATAATGCTTCCGCGCTCCGGGCCTTCGAAAAGTATCGAGCGAGATTGCGAGAGGATATGGACCTTGTGCCGTCGGAGGCCATAAGGCGCCTCGTGTCGGATATTTTGTTACAGCCAAGCCGTACACAAGGGGGAAATCCCTAGAGCTCGCTACGAGGGCCATGTTCGGCAGACAGCCACTGGCGCACAACGCTTAGGATCTCGTCCGGATCGGCTGTGGAGAGAGTGCCCGGTTTATCGCCTGGATTTTGACTAAAGGTCAGGCGGGCTCGGAAACCTGGCGTCTGGTCCGGCTCGTGCCATGTGCGGATAACTAGCGTGCCCATGGACGGCAACGCCGGGTCTGACTCGCCTTCGTCGAGATAATCCGAGGGACGGTCATCGTTTGTCATGGCATTTCACCTTACTTTCAATCAGCGACCATCCAAACAATGGAACACGGCGGACTTTTGCCGCCGAGTCCGACTCGTTTATCAGCCGCAAGCAGCTTTGGGCGTTCGGCCTTGCACGGCACCCGATAACCGGCAGTCCCCGGCTGCCTTGATCCTGCTGCACAAGAATCAGGAATCAACCCACGTTGGCTAAAGGTTTGCTCAAGATCACCGGCATGAGGGTGGGTTAACGCGAGCTAATGCAGTGGCCATCCGTGAATGGACGCCCTGGCGGTAACGCGTCGGTAACGCCACAGGTGTTTGATTGGGTGAGGTCTCAGACGCTGTTTCTGATGGTGCTCAACGGGGTGATGCCACAAGCACTCGAAATGTCGACGCATCCCACGAGTGCTTAACGATCACCCTTCTCCAAGCGGGTGGTTTGGTTTGCATCATGGACACCGGGTCGGGGAGAAAGTCGTGAAAGAACAAGAGGCTCGTCAGAGACTGACCGAGAACATTGAGCTGCGACAGTCAGCTATCAAGCTGTTTCTGCGACAGGAGCGCCCTCGTCGGAACAGGCTGGCCACGACAAGCGTGGTGGGTAGCGCGTTGGCTGCGGGCTTTACAGCGGGCCCCGCATTTGGCGGGCCCAAGTTCGCTGCGGGGGTCCAAGGAGCACTGACGTTGGAACAAAGTTCCATAGTTTGGCAGGTGCTCTGTTTGGCAGCGATGTTGATGTCCGTCGTCGCTGCTGTATCGACCAACTTGGCTAACTCGCACTCAGTGGCCGCAAAGGTCAGTGCAGCAGAGGCCTGCAATGCCCAGCTCGAGGGGCTGCAAACGGCGTTGAACTTCGGACGCCTCCCATTGGAAGATGCCATTCAGCTATATCAGCAATACACGACTCAAGTGGCTTTCGTAGATGATGTGGAAGACAAGACGACTTCACCGCGGTGACGAACGTTATGTCCGAACCGGAACTGGGCTGCAAGGGTGGCTCCGCAACTGGACCTCACTATTTGGTGGATGCTTTGCAGAAGGGTTCTGCCAGGGCCACCAAGAGCCGCGTACATTCGACGTCTATTGCCGGCGATCGGAAACGGAGGAAATTGGCGTGTGGACAATGTCCACACTCGGGGCTTCGGATCGGGTCGTACAGGGGGCGTATCGGGCCGGATTCCGGATGCTTCCGGGCGTTGCCAGTGATGCTCCTATGGTTGTCAATTGGGTTTTTGAGTCGCTTGCTCCTCGAGCCATTTCCGGTAGCTTGCTGCGAGGTCGTCGTTGCGGAGGATGCCTCGTTCGAGCCGGGAGATAATGGAGGGCCATTGGCTGAGTTCGCCGGCGACCGCGTTGACGGTCAACCCGAGGCTTTTGCGTTTCTGGCGTAGGTCGGTGATGTCTGGTGCCGGTACCGGGTTGAATATCTGGCGGTATATTTCACGGGATACGTAGCGTTTGAGACAACGCATGATCTCTCGCTTGTTTTTTCCTTCGGTGGTGCGTTTACTGACATAGTTTTTCGTGCGTGGACACGAAGACATGCGGGTCAGCACCACTTGATGCAGGGCACGGTTTGCGTTGCGGTCACCGCCTCGGCTGAGCCGGTGGCGGGTCGTTTTTCCTGACGATGCCGGGATGGGTGCAACCCCAACGAGTGCCGCGAACTGGGCTTCGTTTCCGATCCGTCCCCGGTTATCTCCCACGGTGATGAGGAGTTGGCTGGCAACGTCTGGTCCTACGCCTGAGAGGTCGCAGAGCAAGGGCGCATAGGAATCGAGGATTTCTTGCAGGGCAGCATCGGCGGCGGTGATTTCCTCGGCCAACGCCTGGTAACGGGTGGCCAGGGTTTTCAAGGTCAGCAGCGTCATGTATTCCGGGTCGGCCACATGGCCTGAGGGCCTGCTCCGCTGAAGGGCGGTGATCATGGTGGGAGTGGCCATCCCCCTGTATTTCGCCCGGAGAGCGTCCGGTGCCGACACGAGGAGACCCTTGATCTGATTGATTGCTGCCGTGCGGGCTTTCATTGCCGAAGAACGCGCGGTACGTAGGATCCGCAGGCATTCGACGGGTCCGTCTTTGGCTTTCGGACTCGAGAGGCCTCGTTGAGCCAGTACTGACTGGGCTGCCTGGTAGGCATCCAGGGGATCGGATTTTCCTTTCAGGCGACGCTGAGCCCGGTTTGGCCGGTTGACCTCCAGGACCGTGAGCCCTTCGCTGCGGAGCACCTTGGACAGCCCGGCACCGTATGAGCCGGTTCCTTCGACCCCCACCGCGGCAACCGTTCCATGACCGGCAATGAAGTCCAGGATTTTGCGGTATCCGGAGCCCACGGCAAGGAACTCCTGATCGGCCAGAGGTTTGCCGTACTCGCTGATGATGGCGACGTGGTGAGTATCGGCATGCGTGTCGACGCCGACGAAGACATTTAGTAGTTCTTTTGCCAAAATGGAAACTGCCCCTGAGATATCAATGATCAGTTGACGGGCACGTGGGCCAGGTAGGCAGACAAAACGGTAATGGGACTGGTCGAATCAGGCTCCTATGAAGTCATGTCCGCCTGGCTCAACGCGCTTATAGCGGAACCTGAACCGGCGGACAGATCACAGGGAAGACAGCACCCGCAGGCACGTCAGTTTGCAAGTGAGTCACACCGGTTCAAGACCAATTCCAGTATTACCGTTTGCAAGGCCGGGAATGCAGTTCGAGTCCCACCTCGGGCACGCATAACCCCTCGTCAGAGGGGTTTTTGCTTTAATGTGTGGACATTGACCCTCTGCGGGCCCCTCTGACATTGGCCGCGGTCTGTGGCTGGCGCCGCGGGCGCCTCTTCGGTTGTGTGGGTGGCGGGGCAGGGTCCTGGCTGGTGGGCCCTCTGCTTGTTGGGATGTGGGGTCACTCGGGCTCCGTTCTTGTTCCTGTGGTGGCCGGGGTTGGTCCTTTACTTATTCATGGGGCGGGGTTGTGCTCACGACATGACCTTGGCGAGATTTCTTGAAGTCTATTCGTCGCCCGTCGCTGGTTAACATGGCGTAGGGGAGCTGGAATGTGGTCGGTTGTCCGGCCAAAGGGGGTGTGGACATTGTCCACACTTTGTCCACCGCCTGCTTTTCGACGCGCATTTTGATCCCTTCCTCAAGGTTCTGCCGACACCACTTTCATGCAGGTCTCTGTTGCAGGCGACATGACTTCGCGGCCTGGATCGTAGGTTTCCTAGGACGATCCGGGTTCAGCGGGAACGTCTCCGGAGGCGCCTGTGGCCGGCGTTCGACCCGGCGGCAGGGTGCAGGTGTGTGGGATCCGGACTCTTCTTCCGGGCAGCCCTGGGTTGGTTGATCCATCCGACGTTGGCGCCCGCTGCTGGCAAGGCTGCTGACGTTCCCCTGCGCGGAGCATACGCTGGAGTGGAATTCCGATCCGGACGGGTGGGACGCGGCGGTGGAGAACTGGCTCCGGAACGTCCCGCCATCGTCCGCCGCCGTGTCCCCGTGACTGCGGGTTATGACGCTTCGAGGCCCCAGGGCCGGAAGGCCCGGTCTTTGTCCATGTTCCAGCCGGCGACCATTCCGGTGCCGATCATGAGGTCGCTGAGCCTGGCCAAGCGGTAGGCGGGGTCGGCTTCGAGGGCGAGTTGGAGGAATTGATGGGCTTTGCTGCCTCGGCCTTCCCACCAGTTGACGTAGGCGATGGCGGTGAGGATGGGGGCGGAGTGTTTGGTGTTGCTGTGCGTGTAGGCGTGGAGTAGCAGCTGTTGTGCCCATTCGACCCGGGACCATTGTGGGCCGCCGTGTGTTTGGGCCAGGAGTACCCGGTCCATGGGTTCGTCGATTCCGGGGATGTCGGCCATGAGTTGGTCGCGGATGGCGGGGGCCTGGAAGTTGGCAATCAGGCTGATGGTCTGATCGTCGTTGGGGTAGGAGATCGCCTCCAGCATGCCGTCCCAGAGTGTCCTGGCTTGCTCGAGCGCTTCGCCCGGGTTCATCGTGTGGATTGTTTTTCGCGCGGTTGTCGACGGCGTCCGCTGTGCGGCCTTCTTTTGTGGAGGCTGGCAGGGTGATGTGGTTGGTTGGTGCGATGGTGCTGCCGCGGTAGATGAATTCGGCGTTGATCTGGCTGGACTGGGTCGCCGTCACGGGCAGTGTGAGTCCGTCCCGGGGGTCGCCGTCGTAGGGGGAGACGGTGTTGTCTCCGACGAGGAGTCCGTCGCGGATGGTCATTCCGCGTTCGGCCAGGGCGCAGGTCAGTGCTGCGATGGTTGCTGCGTGTGGTTTGGGCTGTCCGGGTTTCCAAGTTTCGGAGGTGTAGACGGCGAAGAGCACGCTGGCGGCGCTGGTGTCGTGGGCGAGGTAGTCGGCTACTGTGCGTGCGTAGCTGAGTCCGCCCTCGCGGGTGGGGAGGTCGACTCTGAGTGTTGCGCCGATGCGGTTGGTGTCCAGTGTGATGCAGACGAGGCTTTCGTGTGGCCAGAATCCGAGGGTGTGGCCGACGAAACTGAGGACGTCGGCTGGGGTTTTGATGGTGAGCGGTTCCATGGTCCTTCTCCTTCAGCGACTGGCGGGCACCGGGTGTGTCTGTCAGATGTGTGCGTCGTTCTGATAACGGAGTCACCGCTGGGTTTGAGGGTCCGGAGTGCAACTTGGGGGGACCGGGAGCGATTCAAAGTTTCGGGAGGAAATAAGCGACGGAGGAGCGCCGAACGAAACTTTGGACCGAGGCCGGCGCATCGCGCCCTGGTTGCGTGAAGGGCCCGCCCAGCGATGATGGGGATCAGAATGACGTCAAACAGCAATGTTGCTTCTGGTGGTTCATGGAGGTGGGGGACTGGGGCGGCATGACGTCTCAGAGAGCGGTGCTCAGGGAGTTCTGCCGTCATAAACGAGGGTGCTTCGAGCGGGATTCGAACCTGTTACCTGCCCAAGAGGGGGCTGCTCCATTCAGCGGTGCTATCGAGGCGGGTCCCGCCGAGGAGATCCTTCCGCCTGTGGTGGCAGCGTCCGCAGTCAATAAGGGAGTATCGACTGCGGAGCCACGGGATCACACCAGCAAACGGTGTGATTCAGTTCGACCCAAGAGTCTGGCGGATTGTTGCTGCGGCGTTTAGAGTTTTGGCGGTTCTAGGAGTTGTCTTGCGACGTCGGCGTCG
The DNA here is from genome assembly GCF_001423745.1 of Arthrobacter sp. Leaf337. Classification (GTDB taxonomy): domain Bacteria; phylum Actinomycetota; class Actinomycetes; order Actinomycetales; family Micrococcaceae; genus Arthrobacter. The sequence goes on along the minus strand of NZ_LMPC01000021.1, from coordinate 34,720 downwards.
GTGATCAGGACATTGATCCATCCTCCCGTGATGGCACCTCGGATGGCCTCCAGTTTGCGCATGCCTCCGGCGACGCCGATGCGTCGGGGGACGCGCATCATTGCTTCGGCCTCGATGGAGATCATTCGCTCTTCGATGGCAGGCTTCATGGGCTGGCCATCGATGTCGAAGAAACGTAAACATATTTCACCGACGGCGCCGGCGCGGGAAAGTTCATTTTCTTCCGTTCGGCTTAGGGCGTTCCCGCTGGCCTGCCATAGTGGAGATGCCGGGAACGTCCCAACGCCGACCAGCAGCGTGGTCAGGCGGTCCCAGGCTTTGATGGATGTTTTGACGGCCGGGTCGCCGAGGAACGCCTCTCGGATTTGGGGGTTTCCTACGAGTCCGGGGCATCCCATGTAGTAGGGCTTGGCCGATGTCAGTTCCGCGAGATGCGAAACAAGGCGCGTGGTTTGAATCTGTGCCTGAGGGCTGCCTACGCCTCCGATCAGTTGGATCACTTCCTTGGCGATCTTTCTCGGCCGTGAGCGCATGGCTTCCACGGTTTGCAGAAGCGTCGTGCTCCATGAGGAGATTCCCACGTAGTCGTCGGCGTCGATGGTGGTTTCGAGGTAGGTCGCCGCTGATGAGCCGAGCCGCATTCCCAGCGAGGCGCCATCCATGACATCGACCACCACGACTTCGCGGAGTTGGTACTTCTCCTCGAGCGCCTTCTCCAAGCCGACGTAGATGCCGGCGGGCTGAACTATAGATGTCCGTACGATTCCGAGCTCAACAGCATTTTTGAGATATCGCGAGACCCTTGCCTGCGAAAGGTTCAAACGCTGGGAGATCTCGCCCTGTGACATGCCCTCCTCGTGGTAGAGCACAGCGATCTTGGTGAACAGCCGAAGCTGCTCCGTGCTGGCAGAAAGAAGGGATGATTGGGGAGTGACCTGCGTCATATTTCGTCACTTTCGAAGCGTTTGTGAATATTCATTCAGATGCGAATATAGCCTCATTCGGCTCTTCGCGTCACGTGCCCGGCATCACGATGCCTTCGCTGTCCCGGTCTTCATTCGATGCCTGATGAGCATGCTCTGAATCATTATTCAGTGTTGAAAGATTCCCGATCTCCCCGCCAATGCGGGGACAGATCGCTCGTAGACTTCCAACACCAGCCCAACTTCAGAGCCGAAGTTCCATCAGGAATTTCGATCGCCGTCTATGCGGGCCAAGCGGCCTACTCGATCGAAAGCGAACCAATGACCGACATCAAATACTCCACCCGACTCAATTCCTTTGCTTTGGGCAAGGGCAAGAAATACCCCAGCGGCGAGGATTCCGTGATCGACCTGATCGCCCTGGCTGGAAGCGTGAAGGGGCTGACGTCCCTCGAACTGAACTATCCGGAGCACTTCGGCCAGCACTCCGTCGAAGACATTAAGGCCGCCCTGGACAGCGCCGGCCTGGACGTGCGCGGCATCCAGCTTCGCTGGCCAGCTCCACAGTTCGCCAACGGAGGGTTCACCAACCCCGATCCGGCGCTGCGGGAGGCGGCGGTCGGAATGGTGAAGGAAGCCATCAGCCTCTGCCGGGAATTCGGCTCCGACCATGTTCTGCTGTGGCCCGCTCATGACGGGTACGAATACCCGCTGCAAATGGACTACATGAAGTCCTGGAACTGGATGGTCGAAAGCTTGCAGGCCGTCGCCGACGTCGACCAGGACATCCGCATTTCCATTGAGTACAAACCTGCCGAGCCACGTGGACGCACTATCCTCAACACCACCGGCGCCGTCATGAACCTCATCAAAGACTGTGACCGCCCGAACCTCGGGGTGACCCTGGACTTCGGACACCTGCTGATGGCACGGGAAAATCCGGCCCAGTCAGCCGCGATGTGCCTGCGCGAGCAGAAACTGTTCGGGCTGCAGCTCAACGATTCGCACGGCGTGGCTGACGACGGCCTTGTCGTAGCCTCGATCCACTTCGCCGAAACACTGGAACTCGTGTACTACCTCATTCGCGAGGGGTATGAGGGAACGTATTATTTTGACACTGACCCGGTACGGGAAAACCCTGTCTCCGAATGCGAAATGAATATCGACCGGATGGGGACCATCATCGACAAGGCCCGGGAACTGGTCCGGGACAACCCGGACCTGCCGAACGGAGATGCACTGCGCTCGTCAACTGTTCTCTGGTCGAAAGTCGTGGGTGTCTAGGTGGGGTCAGCCAGTATCTGCGTGGTCGGCTCGCTGAACGCTGACCTCATCGCCTACGTGGGCGCAGGCGGCAGCGCGGCGAGCTACGCAACGGGGTCCAACTTCGAAATGGCAGCCGGCGGCAAGAGCCTCAACGCCGCCATGAGCATCGCTTCGCTGGATCCGACGGTCACGCTTGTGGGACGCATCGGATCGGACGATCTCGGCAATTTCATCGCCGATGCCCTCCGGGCGCGCGGCATCACCACAGAAGGCATCATCTTCGATGATCGGACACACACGGGCGTAGGGCACGTGAGAGTCAATCCTGAGGGGGAGTACGACACCGTCGTTGTCCCGGGAGCCAACGGGAACCTCTCGGCCGCCGACGTCGACGCCTACCTCGAAGGTCACGAACCGCCGGCATTTGTGGTTCTCAACCTCGAGGTCCCTCTTCCCGCCGTCCGGCGCGCTGCGGCGCGCTTCCGCGAACTCGGCTCAACCGTGGTGCTGAACCTTTCGCCGGTGCATGCGGAGGCGAGGACACTCCTCCGGCTCGCCGACGTCGTGGTCATGAACCGCAGCGAGGCATGTCACGTATTGGATGTCCCGCCGGACACCGACACGCGACTGCTGCTTAATGCCCTGCGCGAAGCCGGCGCCAAGACGCCTGTGCTGACACTCGGCCACGACGGGGTGGTAGCCCTGAACGGGAACGACCTCATCGAGGAAAAAGTCGAACCGATCCCCGTCGTAAACTCCATCGGGGCAGGGGACAGCTTCCTGGCCACCATGGTGCTGGGGATGGCCAACGAGCACCCATTCGCTGTCAGCCTCCGGGCTGCCAACGAGGCAGGCCGGCTAGTCTGCAACCGTTCCGAATCCTTCCTCACCCCCGATGACGTCCGCCATATCGAAACCGTCATCGGAGTTCCCCTGGCCAAAGGCCCCATCACAGCCCCACAAGCGTCCGAGAACATCCGGGCCTGAGTCCACGACGGACACCAAAAGCCGAAAGACACATCAGCCGCACGGCGAAACGTGGCGGTGCTCCCGTTAGGGACCGTCGCCCAAAAACACGAGCATGAATCCCGCACGCGCGGGCCTTCCAAAGACGAAAGGAAACACAGATCATGAACAAACTTCCCAAGGCAGCCACCCAGATCGCCGTCGCCACTGCAGCCGTAGCCCTCCTGGCAGCGTGCAGTGCCACCCCGGAGGGATCTTCCGGGCAGTCAGGCCAGTCAGGCCAAGCCGCGGGTCTGGTTAGTCGCGTCGACGCGGCAGCGAAGACACCCATCAAGGACCTCACCGCCAGTCTGGGGGCACCTGCAGGGTCGGCGGACACCAAGCTCTGCTACATCACGCGGACGCTGTCCAATGAGTTCTGGGGTTTTGAGAGGGACGGATTTGAAGCCGAGGCGAAGAAGCTCGGCGTGAAGTACCAGACGTTCGACGTGACTGATGAATCCTCGATCACGGAGCAGTTGGACAAGGCCAAGAGCGCTGCGAACCAAGGCTGCAGTGCGCTACTTGCTTCACCCATCTCGGCGACGGGCTTGGACACCGTCTTCACCGACGCCTTGGCTAAGAACACTCCTGTCGTCATCCTCAACGACGCCAAGGGTACCGTCCCCGGAACTGTGTACGTGGGCCCGGACGCTCAAACTATCGGCCAGACGGCAGCGGACTACATCGCCGCAAAGCTGCCTGAGGGCGGCAAAGTTGCCATGATCGAAGGGGATCCCGGATCCTCGAACGCCCTTAACCGCGGCGAGGGATTCAAAGCCGGTGTTGCAAAGCATTCCAACCTTCAGCTGGTTGCGTCCCAGACCGCGAAATGGGATCAGACGAAAGCACAGGAGATCGCCTCGGCCATGCTGACGGCCAACCCCGACATCAAGGCGTTCTACTCCCAGAACGACGGCATGGCCCTTGGTGTTTCAGCTGCCATTGCCGCGAAGAACCTCACGGGCAAGGTCTTGCTGATCGGCACGGACGGCATTCCCCAGGCCAAGAAGGAAATCCAGGCGGGGACCATGACCGCCACCGTGAGTGAGCAGCCTACGACTGAAGGCGCCAGTGGTGTGGATGCGGCGCTCTGGCTGCTGGCCGGGAAGAAAGTTCCGGGTTGGGTCGACGTTCCTGCGTTCATCATCGACTCGGCCAATGTCGGGCAGTACCCGACCGGCATGCCGTAGAGGGACGGTACGGATCATGGTTGCACCACTGCTTGAATTGCAGAATATTGCCAAGTCGTTCCCCGGTGTCCGTGCCCTGAACGACGTTAGCTTCACCTTGGAACGCGGCGAGATTTGCACATTGGCCGGCGAAAACGGGGCCGGCAAAAGCACTCTGCTCGCCATCCTCGGTGGCTCACTCGTCCCGGACCACGGTTCGGTGATCATCGATGGCACCCGAAGGACACACTTCTCACCGCGCCAGGCACTGTCTGAGGGTGTGAAGATCGCCCACCAGGAACCTGCCATTGTGCCGCAGCTGACCGTGGAACAGAACCTGCTTCTGGGCCGGACCTCACGGCAGCGGCGGGAAGCCGGCGCCGACATTGATCAGGCTCTGGCGGACGTCGCCCAGATGGGGTTTCCGCTCAATGCCAAGGCCGCAGTGCAGGGATTGAGCCCGGCGCAGCGCCACGCTCTGACCATCGCCCGGGCAATGGCATTCGGTGCGAAGATCGTCGCCCTGGACGAACCCACCACCAGCATGCTCGAACACAACGTTGAGGGAGTCCTCACCAGGGTCAGGGAGATCGCCCACACGCGAGGGGTGGGGATCATCTACGTTTCGCACAAGATGCCCGAAGTCATGAGCGTCTCCGATAAAGTGGTGGTCCTGCGCGACGGCACCGTCAACTACACGACCGCTATCAGCCAGACGTCCGAACAGGAGATTGTGCGGAACATGGTCGGCCGGGAACTGCTCGCGTTCAAGCGGCAGCACCCCATGCCGCCCGGCGCCCCGGTCATCTTCTCCGCCGCCGAAGTCAGCCACCCCACGAGCGGCAAGCCCCTGTCCCTGGATGTCCGGGCCGGAGAAGTCGTGGGTATTGCCGGCCTGGTCGGCTCCGGACGCACCGAATTCCTGCGCGCCATCATCAGGGCCGACAAGGGCAGCACCGGAACGGTGAGCATCGACGGGAAACCGCGCAAAATCCGCTCGCCCAGGGACAGCCGCAATGCCGGCATTGCGTTCATCCCGGAAGAACGCAAGCACCAGGGGCTGGTCCTGCAGGTTCCGGCCTATGCAAACGTCGCGCTCACCGCGGACAGGCAGTTCAACGGCTTCGGACCGTTGATCAGCAGGCGCAAACAGATAGCAGCCGCGGAAGAGGCCGCCGCACGTATGTCACTTCGCCCGGCCAACGTGCGCCTGAACGCCCGCCAGTTCTCCGGCGGCAACCAGCAAAAAATCGTCATCGCCAAATGGACCTGGCGCAACACCAAGGTCTTCCTCTTTGACGAACCCACCAAAGGTGTTGACGTCGGAGGAAAAGTTGAGATCTACGAACTCATCGACGCGCTGGCCCACGCCGGCAGCGCCGTCATCGTGGTCTCCTCCGATCTTCCCGAAATCATCTCCCTCAGCGACCGGGTCAAAGTAATGCGGCAGGGTCAATTCGTCTCCGAACACACCGGGGACGACATCAACGAACACAGCCTCGTGGCCAATGCCATGGGCATCGCCGAAAGGACGACGACATGAGCCAGCCCACCCTGCCCAAACAAACTTCAAGCCAACATCACCGGGGGACCGGCGTGAAACAACAACATGACGCCCCAGCCAGGGCGAACCGCCGCACCCTACCGCCCCTGAACCTCCAGGCACTCGGCATCTACATCGCCGCCGTTGTCATCTTCCTGATCTTCGGAATGTTGAACGGAAACTTCCTCACGGCCGGCAACCTCAGGGACATCGCCGTCTCCGCCAGCGTCAACGCCATCATCGGACTCGGCATCACCTTCGTGATCATCACCGGCGGCATCGATCTCGCCGTAGGCTCCATCGCGAGTTTCGTCGGGATCGTCTCCGCCACGCTCATGGTAAATGCCGGGACCTCGCCCTTCCTCGCCCTGCTCGCCGGCATCGCGCTCGGCCTGGTCTGCGGTGCCCTCAACGGCGTACTGATCACCAAGCTCAAGCTGCCGCCGTTCATTGCCACGCTGGGGACGATGAGCATCTACCAGGGCTGCGCGTACGTCGTCACTAACGGCCGCCCCGTCTATAACGTGCCCAAGGACTTCGTCTTCATGCTCAACAGCTATGTCGGGGGAGTTCCCGTGGCAGTCATCCTCGTCGCCGTCCTGGCAGTGCTCTGCTGGCTGCTGCTTCGCCGCACGGTATTCGGCCAGAACGTCATCGCGACCGGCGGCAGCGAAGAAACTGCCTGGCTCTCCGGCGTCCGCGTCGACAGGGTTAAAATCGCCGTCTACGCCCTCTCCGGCGTGCTGGCCGGAGTCGGCGGACTGGTCATCGTCGCACGAATTAACGCAGCACAGACCGACGCCGGGAGCCCTTACCTGCTGACCGCCATTGCCTCGGCCGTGATCGGCGGAGCCAACCTTATGGGCGGTGAAGGACGCATCGCCGGGACTCTGGTCGGAGCCCTGATCCTGGGCGCCCTGACCAACGGACTAGTGCTGCTCAACGTCCCCAGCTTCTATGAACAGATCGTCACCGGGCTCGTCGTCGTCATCGCTGTGGCCCTGGACCAAGGCAGCAAGGGCTGGCCACTGTTGAAGAAACGCTCACCCGAGAAGTCCGAGAAGAAAGAGGCAACAGCCTGATGGTGTCCGGTCTCTTGAAGGGAGGCTCTGTCCGTTGCTGGCCGTCGGTCCCTCGACGAAACCGGCGGCGGCCATGAGTGAATGGATCGCGGCCACCGATGCCCTGTTGTCTCCGCTGCACCGGGGACAGCACGGCGCGCGCCGGTGGGGCGGGGGCGGCAATGCTTGACCTTGAGATCATCGACGCGCATTTCCATCTATGCGATTTCTCGCAGTCATACCCGTGGCTGGAAGGACCCGCGGAGCCTTTCCGCTATCACGGAGATGACCGCCCCCTCAGGAAGAGTTACCTTCTCGGCGACTACCTCGCCGATGCCCAGGGCTTCAAGCTGGCCGGCAGCGTCCACATCGAAAACGGCGCAGCCGACCCGCTCTGGGAAGCCGGCTGGGTACAGCGGGTGCACGACGCCCACGGCCTGCCCTCGGTTCAGGTAGCGAGGGCGTCCTTGGCCGATCCAGCCGTGCTGCCCCACCTGGAACGGCTGGCCGCCCTGCAAGCAGTACGAGGCGTGCGGGAGATCCTCAACTGGCACCCCGACCCGCGGTACACGCACACTTCCCGGCCAGACCTGATCACCGATCCGGCATGGCTGAAGGGGTTCTCGCACCTGGCCCCATTAGGCTTGTCCTTTGACCTGCAGGTCTTTCCCGATCAGCTGGAACAGGCTGCGCGGCTGGCGGCGGACCACCCGGAAACGCGCATCATCCTGGACCATGCAGGGATGCCGATCGAACGGGGCCCGGCATCCCTGCGGCACTGGCGTAAAGGCATGGCCGCAATGGCTGCCCAGCCAAACGTCGTCACGAAGATATCGGCCCTCGGAACGAACGATCATTCCTGGACCACCGCATCAATACGTCCGATCGTCCTCGAAACCATCGACGCCTTCGGGCCAGACCGGGCCATGTTCGGAAGTAACTTCCCCGTCGACGGACTCTATTCCAGCTTCGCCGCCCTATATACGGCGTTTGACGAAATAACCGGCCCGATGTCCGCGCACGAACGACGTGAATTGTTCTCCGAAACCGCCCGTCGGACGTACCGCATCGGACCGAATGCCGCATAAGCAACAGCAGCGGCACTGTGCCGTTAGGCCGGTCCATGACTCCACGGGTGTCGTCGGGCGTCGGTGGGAGCCCGGTACGGGACGTGCGCCAGCGCAACTCACCCTTTCGCCCGGGGGTCACGCACAGGGCAGGCCTCCATTCCACCGGAGTACCGGCGGACGGAAGCCTCCAACAGTTGGAGGCGAAGGCGCCGGTCGACGTCGTTCTGGATTCCCGGCGTGGTGAGTGTCAACGGGGCAGGTGCGGAAATGTCAACGTGACCACCCTGGACCGGTAGGCAGTTCGCCGCCGCGAAAGCAAGTTCGGCGTTGATCCAGTCTGATTGAACCGCCTGCAGCGCGGCTTCCGGCCAGGATGAGGCGGTTGGGGGCTGGTAAGTCGGAGAATGAAGAAGGTCCGACCATCCAGCCTACACGGATTGGTATGCCGACCCTGCCAGCTGTTCGGCCAGTTCGTGGATGAGCGGCGGGGAGAATCCCCGTTGATTCGCTGTCCATGGTGTGTCCGCGACGGTGGCGAATATTGATGCAGTGGCGTCGGCGTCGGTTCCAAGATCGCTAGTGACCCGCCGGGGCCTCACAGCGGAAGCGCGGGCGCGTCCATAAGTTGCGGGAATTTGTGCGCCAGTTCCAGAGCCACGAGCGTGGTCACAGGGTTCTCGTTGATGGGTCGGACGAGGAGCTCTCCGGCTCGTTTGACCCGGTATGCCACGGTGTTGGTGGCCAAATGCAGGGCTTGGGATGCGGCAATCCGACTGCTACCGGCCAGCAGAAAGTGCCGCAGCGTGTCGCGGATATCGGTCAGTTTCTGGTCGCTGGCCAGCAGCCCGGCGAGATGGACCTGCACGAACATGGCCGCGCCCTGCGGGTCGGCAATGAGCAGCGCCAGCATGCCGGCGTCGTGTAATTCCAGAACTTCTGCCGCGGCGAAAGTCGGGCAACGCGGGCAGCCTGCTGCGCCTCAAAATGACTTTGACGCAAGCCCGTCAACCCCGAGCCAGGCCGCCCGACCGCGAGTTGGATCCAGTCGGCGCGCGGCACTTCACGCAGTACATCTGTTACCGAGGGGGCCGGGCGGGTGTTGAATCCCCACCAGAACAGTGTCATGCCCTGGTACTCGACGGTCAGGACCCCGGCCGCGCCCAGCGCGTGCGCCGCGTCCGCGCCGAAACGCTGTCGCGCCGCATCACGGTCCGGAATGTGCCCGCTGGTGGCGGGCCAGGCCAAAGCGACCATATGGTGTCTGCCCAGCCGGAGGCCTACCTAGGGTCGGGCGTCGGTTCCGTTGCCCAGCATGTGCCTTGCTGCAGCGAAGACTGGCTTCGGCGTTGATGCCTGTCGACAGGAAGCAAAGAAGGCTCCTCCCGATACCGGGAGGAGCCTTCAAACTGCTGACTAGGGGCAGGCGGTCTGTGGTGCCTTGATGGCCTCCATGACGCGGTCGGTGACCTCGTCGATGCCCCCGATGCCGTCAACCCGGGTCAGGATGCCGCGCTCGGCATACTTGGCCACAACGGCCTCGGTCTGCTCGTGGTACAGATCCAGGCGGTGGCGGATGACGGCTTCGTTGTCGTCGCTGCGGCCGGTTTCCTTGGCACGGCCGAGCAGCCGGTGCACCAGTTCCTCGTCATCGGCAGTCAGCTGCAGGACAAAGTCCAGCTTCTGCTCACCGTTGGCGAGGATCTCATCGAGGTAGTCCACCTGCGCGGTGGTGCGCGGGTAACCGTCCAGCAGGAAGCCGTTCTCGACGTCGTCCTCGCTCAGGCGGTCGCGCACCATCTTGTTGGTGACGCTGTCCGGCACGAAATCGCCGGCATCCATGTACTTCTTGGCCTCGACGCCCAGCGGCGTCTCACCCATGACGTTGGCGCGGAAGATATCGCCGGTGGAGATCGCAACGACGCCGAGGCGTTCGGAGATCCGATCCGCCTGCGTTCCCTTGCCTGAACCCGGAGGTCCGATAATCAGCATTCTCGTCATCGCAAAAGCCCTTCGTAGTGACGTTGTTGTTGACGCCAGTCAATCTGGAAGTCGGTGGTTTCAGTGGTCATATCCTGTCGCTTTCACTAGTCGGTGAGGGTGCTAAGACCGTTGGTTTGCGCCCGGAAGTTGCTCAGTGGGGGATAGGGCCGGACCAGGCGAGCGCCTTGGGCTTGTCGACAACACTTCTTCGCTGTGACGCGGAGGCGGCCGTGGCCGGGCTGCTGGGTGCGGGGGCGGATGGATCGGTCGCTACTTGGATGACGGAGTTGCGGTCGTTGACGTACACGACAGCTGGCCTGTATGCCTTAGCTTCGTCCGTCGTCATCTCGGCGTAGGTGATGAGGACTACAGTGTCGCCGGTGTGGACGAGGTGTGCTGCCGCACCGTTGATGCCGAGGACGCCGGAGCCGCGTTCACCGGCGATGACGTATGTTTCGAGGCGCGCGCCGTTGGTGATGTCAAGGATCGCGACTAGCTCGCCCGGGAGGATGTCTGCAGCGTCCAGCAGGTTTAGGTCAACGGTGACTGACCCTACGTAGTGGAGGTTCGCCTCAGTGACGGTGGCCCCGTGGATCTTGGACTTGAGCATTTTTCGATTCATCTGATTAAGCACCCTTGGTTAATAGAAATCTTTCCTAATTAGTTTACGAACAAACGCTAGTATTGACCCAATCGGACTTCCACAGGATACTTGGTGGGAGGACGTTCACCGTTTGGGTGGACCGATCCAGAACGTGCCACCGAAGCCACTTTGAAAGGACCAGCGATGACAGACGTCGCCTTCGACATCAACAAAAACACGGACATCTTCCGTGTCCACCGCGCCAGCGATTTGCAGGCGGCTCCGGGTCAGACACAGAATGCACGACGCATCTCCGGGGTCAGCAAGGAAAACAGTGCTGCGGATAAATTGTGGTTTGGAAAGGTCTACACCGGACCTGGCGAAATCTCGGATGCGCACCACCACGGTGAGGCTCAAACCGGCGGCTACGTGTTCAAGGGCCGGGGCTTCATCCGCTTCGGCGAGCGCTACAGTGAAATCGTCTACCTCGAAGAAGGGGACTTCGTCTTTGTGCCGCCTTTCATGCCTCACATCGAGGGGAACGCCAGCAAGACTGAAGAGCTGATCTGGATGACGACCCGCACACCGGACAACATTGTCGTGAACCTCGCTGACCAGGATGTGGCCGACCTGGAGATCGACTACAAGTCCTGACAAGCAACCCGTAAACACAGGGAGGGCCGGCCTGATAATTTCAGCCCGGCCCTCCCTGTTGCTGTATTCAGTAGGAACGCTCGAGACCCAGCATTTTCTCGCCCAGGTAATTTCGAGTCATCTCGTCGGTCAGCGGAGCGAAGGTGTACAGCCTGGCATCCCGGAAGAATCGCTGCATGGGCAGGGCGCGGGCCATGCCCCAGCCTGCCATGACACGCATGCCGGTATCTGTGGCTCCCGTTGCCGCGGCCGATGCGGCGAGCTTTGCCATGGCCGACAACGTGCCGTCGGCGGTTCCAGCAGCGTCTGAAGCATCGGCGGCCCGCTGCAGGAGCAAGCGGGCCGATTCGACCTTGACGGCTGCGTCTACGAGATCATGCTGGAGGGCCTGAAACGAACCGACAGCACGGCCAAACGCCTGCCGGTTTCTCGCCCATGCGACCGCAGTGTCCAAGGCCCCTCGAGCGATCCCCAAAGCTACGGCTGCTCCGTTAAGGCGCTCACCGTTGAGGGTGCCAAGCACCTGCCGGAACCCGCGCCCCTCGTCCCCAAGAACGAATTCAGGGGGCACCCGGACGTTTTCGAAAGTGACATCACATTGTGCCAAACCCCGGATGCCCATAGTGTCGATTTCCTCGGTGTGGATGCCAGGGCTTGATCGCGGGATAAGGAACGTCGTGATGCCGTCAACTGCCGAATCAGTGAGAGGAGCGGTGCGGGCCAAAAGGATGAAGAAGTCGCAGTCCATGGCCCCTCCAATCCATTTCTTAGCCCCGTTGATTGAGAAGGAACCATCGCTGAGTCTGACTGCAGTCGTGGACATGACACGTGCGATGTCCGTCCCCCCGCCAGGTTCACTAAGTCCGAACGAAACTCGGGCATCACCCGAGCGCAGAGGCGCAAGAAACCGCTCCCGCTGCTCCGCGGACCCATGGGTATGCAGCAACTCCAGTCCCATGAACTGAACCACCAGACTCACTCCAATGGAGGTCGGTCCCGCTCCGAGTTCTTCCAGAACAATGCTCTGAGCGGCATGGGAGGGGCCGGACCCGTGCAGCTCACCGTCGAGCTGGATCAGTCCTGATTCCCCGAGTGCCCTAAAAAGTTCAAGATCGTATTCTTCGGCCTCATCAAAATAACGAAGCCGTTCGGGCGTCAAATGGGCGGCAAGGACTGACCGCACTCTGTTCCGTAGGGCAGCCCTGTCCGGCGTCTCGGCTATCGCCCTGGGTGGAGCCTCGACCAGATTCAAGGCTTCCTGCATAGTCGCTTCCATCGTGGACTCCACCATCAGCGCCGCTTGATCATGAAACTGCTCGTGAACGTCATCACTGCGCTTCCATCCTGTTTGACCACCGTGTAGTCGAGGGTCCAGATTCCCGCATCTGGCCTCTTTGTTGCGCGCGCCGTCCTTACGGTTGCTTCGACGTGGATGGTGTCTCCGATAAACACCGGCTGCACGGCCCGCACTTCATCCAGTCCAAGCCATGCGGTGACGTTTGTGAAGTATCCGGTCTGAGTGAGCAGGCCCAACCCCACTGAGAGGGTCAGCGGCCCATGCCCAATACGCTGGCCGAATTGGGTCTTTGCAGCGTACTCGGCGTCCAAATGCAGCGATACCCAGTCGCCGGTCAGACCGGCCCATTGGACAAGATGCGCCTCACTGACAGTGATTCCGGGACTGTGGATGCGGTCACCCTCGGTGAGTGCATCCCAGTAGTGGTCCGGGCGCCCCTTGGGCGCCTGCGTTGCAACCCGGGTGATTTCGTCGTCGTAATCCTGCATGTCACTCCTCAAACCGAGACGCCGTGTTGCGCCGTTATTGTTTTCGATAAGTCAAGACTAGACTAGCGAGCGCTTGTTCGTATACTGGTAATGCGCAAGTAATTAAATGCTGTTTCAACTGGAGGCCTATATGAGCACCACTACGATCGCGGAAGCCGAGGCGCCGACGGCGGCAGCCGAAGCGCCGACAGTGCACGAACTTCTCCAGGAGAAGCTCGCCCAGGCAAAGCTCGGAGGTTCAGAGAAGAACCGCCGGAAGATCGTCGATTCCGGCAAACTGCTGGTTCGAGACCGTCTCGCGTTGCTGTTTGATGACAATGAATATATTGAGGACGGGCTCTTGGCCCGGTTCGAGGATGGGCTGCCGGGCGACGCGGTCGTCATTGCCTTCGGGCGGGTCGACGGCCGGCAGGTCTGCGTTATCGCCAATGACTTCAGCGTCAAGGCGGGCACCTGGGGAAACAGGACGTTCGAAAAGATCACTGCCGCACAGGAGAAGTCCAACGCGGCCGGCATCCCTCTGGTCTATTTGTTTGATTCGGCCGGTGCTCGCATCGATGAGCAGTTCGAGAGCTTTGCAGGCCGTCACGCATGGGGAAACATCTTCTACAACCAGGTCCAGATTTCGGGGCGGGTCCCGCAGGTCTGCGCACTTTTCGGACCCTCTCCCGCCGGTTCTGCGTATGTTCCCGCCCTTTGCGACATGACCATCATGGTCCGCGGACATGCGACTGCTTATCTGGGGTCTCCGCGTCTCGCTGAGATGGTGACGGGCGAGAAAGTCACCCTGGAGGAGATGGGCGGGGCTGAGATGCACTGCACCGTCTCCGGTCTGGGTGATGTCTTGGTGGAAGACGACGCCGAAGCCATTGCCGCCATCCGGGTTTGGCTGAGTTTCCTGCCTGCCAACTGGGAGCTGCCGGCTCCGGTGGCTCCGGCCGTGGAGCCCCGCCCCGGCCGCACTCTGGAGGAGATCGTTCCGCTGCGGGAGGCGGAAGTGTTCGACATGGAAGAGTTTGTCGAGTCTCTGGTCGATGAAGGTAGCTGGTTCCCGTATAAGGAACTCTTTGCTGCAGAGATGCTGACCGGGTTTGCCCGGATTGGCGGCCGGCCGGTGGGGCTGGTGGGAAATCAGCCAAAGCACATGGGTGGGTCGATCTTCCCTGACTCGTCCGACAAGGCAGCGCGCTTCATCTGGATCTGCAACGCGTACAACATTCCGATCATCTTCCTGGTTGATATCGCCGGATACATGATCGGGTCTGCCGTAGAGCGCCAAGGCATCATCCGTCACGGCGCCAAGATGATCTTCGCAGTGTCCGAGTGCAGGGTTCCCCGCATCACGGTGCTGGTACGTAAGGCCTACGGTGGCGGCTACCTTGCCATGTCGGGTGCACCGATGAACCCCGACGCGGTCATCGCACTCCCGACAGCCCGCCCGGCGCTGATGGGCCCGGACGCGGCAGTCAACGGCATCTACTACAACCAGATCCATGAGATTGCTGATCCTGAAGAACGCCAGAAGTTCATTATGGAAAAGCACGCTGAGTATGCCGAGGGAATCGACGTCTTCAAGATCGCCAATGCCAACGCGGTCGAAGCGGTCGTTCCCGCTAACGATCTTCGTGCCGACCTGATGGTGCGCCTGGATCTGTATGGCCGACGCAAGGCTGTCCCCGTGGAGCGGCGCCAGGCCGTCACCCCGGTCTAGGGCCGGCCATGATCAAAGTCGTAGCTGTTCTCACCGCAAAAGCCGGACTAAGCCGGGAGGAATTCCTCCATAAATGGAACGTCGAGCACCCGGTACGGGTCCGGAAGTTGCCGGGGCTAAGGCGGTACAGGCAGAATCCGGCCATCGAACATGGCAAGCAGTGGCCCTTCAATGGCATGGCAGAACTCTGGTTCGACAGTGTGGCAGACGTAAAAAAGGCTTATGCCGGTGAGGAAGCGAGGCTGCTCTTCGAACACGAGCATGAATTCCTCGATGACATGCGCTGGTTCCTGGCCGAAGAGAGGGAAATCGACCTCAGCGCTTGAACGGGGGAAGGGCCGGGTCCCTGGATCCGGTCCTTCCTCGTCGGGGTGGCAGACTCCGTGGTGACCGCACGTACGATCGCCCCCTTCTACCGCGTAAGTAAGAACGATCAAGGAGGATCAGGCGGCTTGCTGCCCCACGGGGGAGAGGCAACCCACATGCCTGTTCCATCAGTGAAATGAGGAAGGGCAATGTCAGCTTTGGAAGCAAGCGCTGCAGTGGCGGCCGTGCGCGGTCCACCTCCGGTTCACTCCGGGCCGGTAGTAGACCTGCCCACGAAGTTCGGAGTCTTTCGGGTCCAGGCCTGGACTGACGGGATTACCGGAGTCGAACACCTTGCCGTCAGCTGGCCGGTTCCGAATACGAGCGGGGCAGCCCCGCTGGTCAGGCTGCACTCAGAATGCCTCACCGGTGATGTATTTGGCTCGTACAGGTGTGACTGCGGCGAGCAGCTCGACTATGCACTGGACGTCATCAGTCGATGCGGTGGTACATTGCTTTATCTTCGAGGCCAGGAGGGGCGGGGAATCGGACTTGCGAACAAGATCAAGGCGTACGCGTTGCAGGAAGCCGGTCTGGATACCGTAGAGGCCAACGAACACCTGGGCCTGCCCGTGGATGCCCGATGCTATAACGCAGCAGCTCAGATCCTGATGGAAATGGGTCTTCGGGAGATTCGGCTCCTCAGCAACAACCCTGACAAACAGGAACGCCTCAGCCGGGCCGGGCTTGCCGTAATCGACATGGTGCCCACCGAGGTCCCCTACAGAGATCAGAACATCCGCTACTTGAAGACCAAAAGGGAGCGGATGGACCACCGTCTGAATCTCGACGCCGAGCCGGCTTCTCAGGACGTCCTGGCGTCAAACGGTGCGGGCAGTGGAAGGCAGGCCTGAGCGTCAGCAATCGTGGGAATGCCCGGCGCGGACGGGACATGCCGGGAAGGACAATGTCCTTCCCGGCGCCGTCTTTTAACAGGTTTTCTAGTGTTTGTTGGTAACCCGTGGGGTTCGCTTTCGTATGCCCGCCGCTATCGCAACAGCGTTGAGCCAGTCGAACGGCGCGCCGGCAAGCCTTCTACGCCGTGTTCGACGCCGGATGTCCGCAGATATTGCAGGTGCGCCGCTGTTTCGCTCAGGGCGAGCCGCAACTGAACGCCGCCCAGTGAGGGAAATCCCCTTGACCAATGCAATTGTGTGGCAATTGTCCATATGGTGGGATGCCCCTGCTTCTCTAGGAGAGCGAGGACTTCGTCGGACCTGGTCAGGGCCAGGGACTTGAGCTCGCGAGCACGGTCGCTGAGGCCGCGGAATCGGTACTCGTGTGCGGGAAGTACCTCGAAGGCCTCGTCTCCTTCGATGCGGTCCAGGGATTGCAGGCAGCTGCGCAAGGGGTCAGGGTCGCCCCGCATCTCTAGGGACACGTTCGGTGTTATCCGCGGAAGAACGTGGTCACCGCTTAGGAAGATCTCTCGGCTATCGTCCCGCAGGCAGATGTGACCGGGAGTATGTCCGGGCGTTTCCACCACGCTCAGGCGGCCTCGGGAAATTGGGACGGTGTCACCGTCGCCTACCCGCAGGTCAGCGTCCGCAAGCCGCCGCAAGTGCATCAGGCCGTCAACGTCCAGAGCCGCCTCGTTGATTCTGTCTTCGGGGACACCCCATGTCCGCATGCGGGCGCGGTCGGCAGCCGTCTCTTCCCAAGCGTTTGTGAACGCGGAAATATAGCGCTTCTCAGCCTTCCCCAGGGCGATCCATGCGCCTGACCAGCGGCGCAACCATCTGGCCATGCCCAGATGATCCGTGTGGAAATGGGTCGCGAGAATTCCCGTCACGTCCGAAACAGTTGCTCCCGCGGCACTCAGGCCGGCGATAAGGTCCAGCCGGCCTTGAAAACTGTCGAAGCCCGGATCCACAACCAGGCAGTCCTCGTCCTCGACCACGATGTAGGCGAGCGTGTAACGCATGGGGTTGTCCGGAAACACGACGGGGACAGACCAAACGCCTTCTGCCACGGACTCCACGGGCGGCATGTATTTGTTCAGCCACGCCTCTCTCTGAAGGACACCGGTGATCTCCATCAGCTCAGGCCGGAGACGTGTCGAAGAGACGGAAAATCTGGGTGGCCCCGCCGTCGATCACCAGGTCCGCGCCGTTAATACTGCGCGAGTCGTCGGTGAGCAGGAACGCGATCAGCGCGCCGATTTCCTCAGGGTCGACGATCTTTCCGGTCGGAACTTTGTTCCGGACCTGGTCCCGTACCTGCTGGATGACCATGGGAGTGTCCACGACGCCCGGGCATACAGAGTTGACCGTGACCCCGGTGCCCCAGAAGTCCATGAGTAGCGATCGGGTGAGATTCGAGAGGCCTGCCTTTGAAGCTGCGTAGCTGGGATACGGATAGCCCGTGGTCCCGGCGATGGAGGAGATATTGATGATCCGCCCCCAGTTCGCGGCCAGCAGGTCCTCTGCAAAGGCCCTAATAAGGGCAAAAGGACCCACGAGGTTGATATCAATGGCGCGGGCGAACGTAGCGACATCATGGTCCAGGAGCATCTTTCGGTCCAGGATTCCGGCCGCGTTAATGAGGGCCTGAACGTCGCCAACCGTGTCTTTGATCTCGCCTCTGAGGCGTTTCACATCTTCTTCCCGGGTGACGTCGGCGGCGAATGCATACGCAGTCGCCCCTCCTGCCCGGAGCTCCTCCACGGCCGCCTGGCAGCGTTCCAGGTCGAGGTCGACGCAAAGCAGTATGTGTCCGGCCTCTCCCAGTCGTTTGTTGATTCCGCGGCACATTCCTCCCGCCGCCCCCGTTATCAGCACGTTGAGCCCGAGCGGGGCGACGTAGGGGGCATGCGGATTCGGGTTCACGTCGTGGTTCATCTCTCGTCGGATTATCAGTTGGAGGACTGAAGTTCGGGGTAGTCGGTATACCCTGCAGGGCCGCCGGCGTAGAGCCCTTCTTCACGGAGGTCAGCGAGGTCAGCGCCGTTCCTGATCCTGCGGGGCAGATCGGGATTGGCAATGAAGAGACGCCCAAAGCCCACGAGGTCAGCACTTCCCGATCCAACAGCTGCGGCTGCAGTCTGGGGAGTATGGCCGCCCGTGACGATGACGGGGCCGTCGAAGAGCTCGCTGAGTTCGGCGCTCTGAATTGCGTTTGGGTCCGCCAGCGCGTCGACGGCTCCGGCGATCCCCGGTTCGACCATGTGAAGATATGCCAATCCGCGCTCATTCACGCCGCGCACCAACGCCGAGTAAAGGCTCCGTTTGTCCGGATCAGATACGTCCATCCAGCTCGAAGACGGTGAGATACGCACGCCTATCCGGTTGACGGGAATGATCCCGCTGACGGCTTCGATGACCTCAAAGAGGAAGCGGAGCCGGTTCTCGATGGTTCCTCCGTATTGGTCGGAGCGCTGGTTGGAACTGGAGTTGAAGAACTGGTCAAACAGGTATCCGTTTGCGGCGTGGAGCTCCACCCCATCGAAGCCGGCCGCGGCCGCGTTCTGCGCTGCCGTTGCGAACTGCCCGACGATTTCGGCGATCCCTTCCTGGCTGAGCTCCCGGGGAACTTCAAAGGGGACCGGTCCGTCCGGGCTGCGGTATTCCCATCCGGAGATGGCAATGGGTGAGGGCCCCAACGGCGGGCATCCATCGGGCTGCACGCAGGAGTGGGCCTGACGGCCTACATGCCATAGCTGCGCGTAAACGGCAGCGCCCTTTGAACGAGCGGCGGTGACGACGGGGCGCCATGCCTCGACCTGCTCCGCCGTGTACATGCCCGGGACCTGCGCATAGGCGGAGCCCTGCGGTGAAACTACGGTGCCCTCGCTGATCACGAGGCCTGCACCTGCCCGCTGCCGGTAGTACTCGACCATAAGGGGAGTCGGAACACCGTCTGCCTGGGCCCTGCTCCGGGTGAGGGGAGGGAGTACGAAGCGGTTGGGCAGGGTTTGGCCGCCAAGGACCATCGGTTCGAATAGTTGATCGAGCAAGACACACCTCATCGTGTAGGAGTACGATCGTTCGTACGTTCATTACAGTGAACGAGTTTGCGAGGGGATTGTCAACACCCCGGCCTGTCGTCCGGTGGGACAACAGCTGGCCTGAGGCAACAGCACGGCGAAACGGAAGGGCGGTATGCGATGACGGTAGTGAACGAGCGGCACAGCGCGGACGTGATTCGGGCGGAGGCTGCCAAGCTGTTCTTTGATCGGGGCTACGATGCGACAAGCCTGCGACAGGTCGCAACCGCCTCCGGATTGAAGGTAGGCAGCCTCTACAACCACATCGAGAGCAAAGAGCACCTGCTGCTACAGATCATGGGCGGGGTCATTGACGATCTCGTCGCCGCTGCTCGCGAAGCGGCGCTTCATGACGGGGATGCAGTCGATAAGCTTCAGGCTGCGCTGGCGGCCAACCTGACCTTCCATGCAGAACACGCCCAGGAAGTGTTCATTGGCAACGCCGAACTGCGCTCGCTCTCCAACGGCGCCCGTCAGGTGGTGATCGACAAGCGACACGAATACGAGCTGTTCCTTCAGGGGCTGGTCGAGGATGCCGGGCGCGCAGGACTTGCCGATGTCATCGACGCCAAAATCCACGTCTACAGCTTCGTGGCCCAGGCCACCCATATCGCCAGCTGGTTTAAGCCCGGAGGACGAATGAACCTGGACGAGATCGTCGCCATCTACACCAAGCTGGCGCTGCGCGAACTGAAGGTGGCCGACGCCGACGCCAGAGTCGCCCACGGGTAAGGGTGGACGAAAACTATCAGCGGCGTTGCGAATGTCAGCTTTCGGACGTACGCTTGTTCGTATCACGGGAGTTGCCAGCGTGGGTAACTTCAGAGAGCTGAATTTCGTTCCAGAGAGGCAACGATGCGAACTATTGGAGACTGGATTCGCCTGAACAGCCGGCGTAACCCCGCAAGGGAAGCCTTCGTCGGCGTGGATGGCAGAGTCACGTTTGGCGAAGCCGCAGAAAGGGCCTGGCAGCTGGGCAGGGGACTGCGCGCTTCGGGCGTTGGGGCAGGGGACGGGGTTGGCGTACTTGCCGGCAACTCGCTATTCAACGCCGAGGCGTTCCTCGGCGTTGCAGCGGCCGGCGGGGTCTACATCGCGTACAACTGGCGATGGGCACCGGCAGAACTTGCTGCCGGCATTCTGGAAACAGAAGCCAGTGTGATTCTCGTGGAAGAGACTCACCTTCACTTGCTGGAGCAGGCTCTGGAGATCATTGCCCAGCGCGCCGAATTTCTGCCGCTGATAATCCGGCAAGGCAGTGAAATCGACAGGCTTCGCACCGGAACCGGCCCTCTCGAGGATCTTGCACACCCTGAATCGCCGCTGTGCATCATCTACACCGGCGGAAGCACCGGGACGCCTAAGGGCGTCGTGTTGTCGCACAGATCGGCCTTGGCGAATGCGATCAATGAAATGTACGACTGCGGGGTCGGAACCCGTGAAAATGAGCGCGGGCTGATTGTCACGCCGCTCTTCCATTCTGCAGCGCTGCTATGCTGGCTCGTTCCGCATTTCATCGCGGGAGCCACCAGCGTCATCGCCCAGAAGTTCAGCGATGAGTCAGTCGTAGACCTCGTGGGCCGTGAAGCCATCACCAACACCTTTATGATCCCCAACATGCTGCGACGGCTCATGGACGGCGGCATCCTGAGCGACCCGGCTATTCGCAAGAACCTCAGGAGCGTCCATACCGGAGCCGGACTCCTCCGCATGCCGGACAAGGAACTTTTCACCCAGATGCTGCCGGGCGCAGAACTCTATTTCCGCTACGGTCTGACTGAAGCCGGTCCCATGGTGACCCGACTCAAGCCCTCTGACATGCTCGACCCGGCAGTGGACGGGTCGATCGGCACCGAGTACCTCCTGGCTGAGGCTCAGCTGCATGATCCCGATGGCAAGGAAGTCAAGCCAGGGGAACTGGGCGAAATCTGCGTGCGGGGCCCCGGCCTGATGACCGGGTACTTCGGGCGCCCGGAAGCAACTGCGGAGGCGATGCGAGGCGGCTGGCTGCACACCGGTGACCTCGCTGTGAGGGACGAACGAGGCTACTTCTACTTCCGGGACCGTTTGAAGGAAATGATCAAGACCGGAGGCGAAAACGTCTACTCGGCCGAGATCGAGCAGGTCCTGCACCTTCATCCCTCCGTCCTGGAGGCCGTGGTTCTCGGGGTGCCCGACCCGAAATGGGACGAGGAAGTCCGGGCGGTCGTAGTCCTGCGGAACGGTGTGCAGACAGATGCGTCCGAGCTTTCGGGCTTCCTGCGCCAGCATCTGGCAGGGTACAAAATCCCCAAGAAAATGGTGTTTGTGCGGCCGGAGGACTTGCCCCGGTCCGCTGCGGGAAAGCTGGTCAAGAGTCAGCTGAAAGTGAATCTGGGGTGGGGCGCATGAGACTGGCAACAATCCGTACAAACGAAGGAACCAGCGCCGCGGTTCTGGACGGCGGCAAGGTATTGCCGCTGGCCTTTGCCGACGTGGGCTCCTGGCTGCAGGCCGGGTCCCCTGACTGGTCAGCCCACGTCGCAGGAGCACCTGTCAGGCCCGAGGACGCGGATTTTGCCCCCGTCGTGCCGCATCCGGGCAAGATCATCTGCGTGGGTCTGAACTACCGGGATCACATTCTGGAAATGGGAAGGGACCTTCCCGAATTCCCGACCCTGTTCGCCAAATTTTCCGATTCCCTCATCGGTGCGCACGACGACATCGTGCTTCCTCCCGGTTCCACGAGCATCGACTGGGAGGGCGAACTGGCGGTCATCATCGGTACCACCGTCAGCCGCGCGGACCAGACTGCTGCACGCAACGCCATCGCGGGATTCGCCGTGGCCAATGACGTCTCGGCCCGTGATTTTCAGCGACGGACGCCGGAATGGCTGCAGGGAAAGACCTTTGACCGAACGACGCCGCTCGGGCCATATCTTGTGACGGTCGATGAGACGGGTGCCGAACCGGACCTGGACATCAGCTGCAGCGTCGACGGCAACACAAAACAGCACTCCCGCACCTCCGAACTCGTATTCGGGCCCGTGGCACTCGTTGAGTACATCTCGGCCATCACCACCCTGCGTCCCGGCGACGTCATCCTCACCGGAACACCTGGCGGAGTCGGCGACGGCCGCAATCCGAAGGAATTCCTCCAGCCGGGATCGCTGCTTGAGACGAGCATCAACACACTAGGCGCCACAGCCAACCGCTGCATTCTGCAATAAACGGACGCCACAGACTCACACACGACAGGAACAACCATGTTTAGCAAAATCCTCATCGCCAACCGGGGCGAAATCGCCGTCCGTGTCATTCGGAGCTGCAGGTCCCTCGGAATTCAGTCAGTTGCGGTCCACTCAGAAGCTGACACCGCATCCCTTCACGTACGCGAAGCCGATGAAGCCGTCGACCTCGGCCCCGGCGCTGCAAGCGAGAACTACCTCAACATCGAACGCATCATCGCGGCTGCGCGTGAAACCGGCGCCCAAGCCATCCACCCGGGTTACGGATTCCTCTCCGAAAACGCTGCCTTCGCCAGGGCGGTCGTAGAAGCAGGGCTGGCGTTCATCGGCCCCAGCCCCGAAGCGATATCCACCATGGGGGAAAAGGTTGCGGCGCGGGCAGTCGCAATCGCGGCGGAGGTCCCGCTCGCCCCGGGCTCCAAGGGCGCCATCACCGGAGCCGAAGACGTTGTTGCTTTCGGCGCCGAACACGGATACCCGATCCTCGTCAAGGCATCGGCTGGCGGCGGCGGACGTGGCATGCGGCTGGTCGAATCCGAAGAGCAGGCCGAGGATGCCGTCGCCGCGGCTGTCCGCGAAGCAACGGCAGCATTTGGCAACGGCGAGGTGTATCTGGAGCGATACCTCACCAGCGCCCGGCACGTTGAAGTACAGGTATTTGCCGACAAGCTCGGAAACACGATCTATGTGGGGGACAGGGACTGCTCGGTCCAGCGCCGCCACCAGAAACTCGTTGAGGAGTCCCCGGCGCCTGGCCTGTCGCCGGAGCTTAGGGCAGCAATGGGAGCAGCCGCCGTCCGGCTCGCCCAGCACGTAGGGTACGCCGGCGCCGGCACCGTGGAATTCCTCGTCGAAGGCGAAAAGTTCTACTTCCTTGAAATGAACACCCGCATCCAGGTGGAGCACCCGGTTACCGAGATGGTCCACGGCGTGGACCTGATTGCCGAACAGATCCGAGTGGCTGCGGGAGACGAACTCAGCATCCGCGACCGTCTGACCCCCCAGGGTGCCGCCATCGAAGCGAGAATCAATGCCGAGGACGTGGCCGGAGGGCGATTCCTTCCGGCACCCGGTCTTCTTGAAGAGCTGACCCCGCCCGAAGGCGAGGGTCTCCGGTTCGACACCGGGTACCAGAGTGGGGATGAAGTACTCCCGTTCTATGACAGCCTTATCGGCAAGCTCATCGCCTACGGGCCGGACCGTGAAACGGCTCTGGCGAGGCTTGAAGACGGTCTCGAACGGCTCATGGTCCGCGGCGTTCCCACTACGGTCCCGGCTTCACTCAAGGTTATTCGCCACGAGGACTTCCGCTCGGCCCGCTTCACCACCCGCTGGCTCGAAGAGACCGTGGACTTCTCGGAGGAGCCCGAAGAGGAACCGCTGGCACGCAACGAGGTGGAAGTGGGCGGACGCTTTTACATCATTCCCCAGTTCTCGGACCGCGCCGGCGCAGGACATGCCAACGGACACGGATCAAGCTGGGCCGCGCCGGCAGATGAAGCCGGCACCGGCGGCGGACAACGCCCGCGCAACACCCGCGTACGGGGCAAAGGCAAGGCATCAGACGGCAGCGTCAAGGCACCCATGCAGGGAACCATCATTAAGGTCAACGTCGAAGAGGGACAGGACGTCGCCGCGGGGGACATCCTCTTCGTGCTGGAGGCGATGAAAATGGAGAACCCCATCCAGGCACCCGCCGCCGGAACCGTCGGCCAGGTCCACGCCGTCGTCGGTGACTCGATGGCAGCAGGAACCCTGCTGACCCAACTGGTCCTGGAAGGAGCGATCTGATGAAGCCCTTCCGTTCGCTCCTGTTCGTCCCCGGCCATAAGCGAAGCTGGATCGACAAGGCCCTTGCGTCGGAAGCCGATGCCATCATCATCGACCTGGAAGATTCGGTCCCGGAACCGGACAAGGCGCTGGCCCGGACCAACGCACTTGACGCGCTCAGGGCACACTCCGGGGACAAAGGGATCCTCATCCGTCCCAACGCCCTTGACACCGTGCACTTCGGAGCCGACATCGCGGAGACCACCCACGGAAGCCTGACCGGATACCTGCTGCCTAAGCTCTTCTCACGTGATGACGTGGTGCGCTTCGACGCGCTAGTCACTGCCGCGGAAATCATGCACCAGGTCCCCCGGGGAACTGTGGAACTGATTCCCTCGCTGGAGACGGCGGCCTCCATCAGCAAGGTCGATGAGATTCTGGCCGGACCCCGGGTGGGCGGTGTCATGGCCGCGGCGGCCAAGGACGCAGACGTGTCCCGCGAAGTGGGCTTCAGCTGGACCCCGGAGGGAACCGAAACACTCTACCTACGCAGCAAAGTCGTCCTCGCCGCCCGCGCCGCAGGCCTGCGAAGCATCGTTCTTGGACTCTGGCAGGAGGTCACAAACATTGACGGCCTGCGCCGCTTCGCCGCGGACAACCACGGCCTCGGCTACACCGGCCAAGTATTGATCCATCCCACGCACGCCCCGGTGGCAAACGAGTCCTACGGCCTGTCTGCTGCGACGCGTGACTACTACGAAGGGCTCGTAAAGGCCTTCGAAGACGGCCAACGCCAAGGGCACGGTGCTGTCTCCTACCGAGGAGACCACATCGACCTGGCCCATGCCAACCACGCCCGACAGGCTCTCGCTTTCGCGGGCATCGGCTAGCCAGAACAAACCACCAGACACACCCACCACAACCAGGAGACACACCATGGCCGGAATGTATTACGAAGACTTCCAGGTAGGCGAAGTGATCCGCCACGAAGTCACTCGGACCGTCACCGAGACGGACAACCTGTTGATCACGGCATTGACCATGAACGTGCAGCCCCTGCACCTCGATGCGGAGTTTGCTGCGCAGAGCATGTACGGCAAGCAGATCGTCAACAGCATTTTCACGCTGGGACTCGTTACCGGGATCCCCGTTCAGGAAACAACGCTCGGGACAACCCTGGGCAATCTCGGGTTCCGGGACATCGAGTTCCCCAAGCCCGTCTTCTTCGGAGACACCCTTCGCGTGGAAACAGAGGCACTGGACAAGCGCGTTTCCAAGTCCCGGCCGGAAACCGGGATTGTGGGCATCGAACACCGCGGCTACAACCAGCACGGCGATCTGGTCTGCGTGGTCCGCCGCACCGCCCTGATGAAGCGACGCGAGAACGCGGAAGCCGAGATCCCACTGCACGTGTAGCCCCTAAACGACACACCAAAACCACCCGCGGTTCCCGCATGACGCAGGCCGGCCGGCACGACGCCGCCCGGCCTGCGTCGATTAATTAACTGTTGCCACGCGCGCCACCTTCTTGCCGCGCGTACTTACCTCGGTACGAGCCCGGACTCGCTCCTGGACGCTGCAAGAAGCCAACCGAACCCGACAGGATGTGATCCCGTGCCTTTCCTCAACAGAATTCAGAAGTGGGCGGACCTGCGTCCTGATGACCTCGCAATCGCTGTCGGCAACCGGGGATTCAGCTGGGCGGAACTTCGTGGAGCAGCCGAAGAGCTCGTCCCCTCCACTCCGGAGACCTACATCCTCTCCGAACCCAACTCGGCCGAATTCGCTGCGCTCTACTGCGCAGGGGTAGCCAGGGGACGGCAGATCGCTGTATTCGATCCGGCCTGGACATCACAGACCCGCGAAGAGATCACCCGGATGCTGCCGTCGGCCTCTCGCGCCGCGGGCACGGAGCTGGAAGACGGCGAGCCAGACTCAACCTTCCTCATCGGATTCACCGCAGGAACTACCGCGACGCCGAAAGGCTTCACGCGTTCCCGTAGGTCCTGGCAAACGTCCTTTGATGCCTCAATCGAATTCTTCGGCCTCCGACCGGACGACAAAACCCTCGCCCCGGGGCCGCTCTCTGCAAGTCTGAACCTTTTTGCGCTTTCCGAATGCCTTTATGCCGGTACCGAATTTCATACACTGCGCCATTTCGATGTCGGAGACGCCCACGCTGTCATCGCCCATGACGGCATCACCAGGTTGGTTGTCGTCCCCACGATGCTCCGGCTTCTTAGCGAACGAGGACTGATGGCGTCGGTAGACGCCTCCGCGATCAGAACCATCATCTGTGCCGGATCCAAGCTCGATGCCCGCACACTCAAGGCCGCCCGGCGCTGGGCGCCAAATGCGACTATCTTCGAGTATTACGGTGCCGCGGAACTCAGTTTCGTCTCCGGCCGCGGACTCGCCGCAGCGGAACCACTCGACGCTGCAGGCACGTCCATTGGGCGGCCATTCCCCGGCGTGCAAGTGCAGATCCTCGATGACGACGGCGTACCCCTGCCCGATGGCACCCCCGGCAATATCAGCGTCACAAGCCCCATGGTGTGCGAAGGCTACCTTTGGGGAGATGACGGGCACGCTCTTCGCTGCCTCAACGGACGCTACACCGTCGGGGACCAGGGTTACCTTTTTGGCTCCGATCTCCACATACTCGGCCGGAGCTCGGACATGATCATCACTGCGGGCAAGAACGTTTACCCGCACGAGGTCGAACTCGCCCTGTCCTCAATTCCTGGCGTTGAAGCTGCCGTTGCAGTCGGCGTACCGGATGATCTGCGCGGGCGCCGTGTCGTTGCCGGGGTCGTTCCGTCGATCGGGGGTCTTACCGCAACGGCCCTCAGCGCTGGGTTGGAGGCGGTTCTGACACGGGACAAAAGGCCTCACCAATATTTCTCACTGGATGAGCTGCCCCTGACGGACAGGGGTAAAGTCAGCCGACGGATGCTGCTGGAGTGGATCATCAACAACGATCGCAGGCTGCAGCGGCTGCGCTAGACAATCGAAATAGGGCAAGCCTGCACTCCGGGTTTGTTCGCTCGCCAAGAACCCCTTGCGGAAGCATCCGCAGAGGTCCTTAGCGTGTGGCATGTACAAAGCAACTGGCCCGGTACCGTCGAACGGTACCGGGCCAGCCTCTTTCCGTGCTGTGCTCTTCGCGGCCGGGCAGCCTGAGCAGTCCTAGTGGTGCTGGGGTTCTTTAAGTTCTTGCACCACGTCCGAGCCGATTGGCTTTCGCTTCGCCGGGCTGGTTTCCGGGATGAAGAACAGCGCCAGTGCGGTGAGGGCGGCGCATCCGATCATGTAGAACGCCGGGGACAACGTTGAGCCGGTGGCCCGGATCAGCAACTCGCAGAAGAACGGCGCGGTGCCGCCGAGGGTGAGGTTTGTCAGGTTGTTGCCCAGCGCGATGCCGGTGTACCGGAACTGCGGCTCAAGCAGTTCTGCATAGGTGGAGAAGGAGCTGCCGGAGACCGTCGCCACGGCACTCACCAGGAGAACCTGCCCGCAGGTGGCCAGGAAAGGCGTACCGCTGGCCATGAGCATGAATGCGGGCACGGCGCCGACAAGACCGACAGCGACGCCGATGGTCATGAGGCGTTTGCGTCCAAAGCGGTCCCCAAGATGGCCGGAGAGCATGAGCATGCCGACGCCGACCGTGAGGGAAACACAGGTCGACCAGAACGCCTGCTGGGCCGTGAGGTGGCCGCTGGTCTGCATGTAGGACGCAGCGTAGATCGAGCAGACGTAGTATCCGCCCACGATGAACGCTCCGAGGCCCGTGATCTTCAGGATGGTGCCTTTTGCCCTGCTGACGAGCGCCTTAAAGGGAACCTCGGCAATTTCATTTTTGGCCTGCATCTCAAGGAATGAGTCAGTGTCATGGAGCTGTGTCCGAAGCCAGATACCTACCAGGCCGAGCACCAGGCTGAGCAGGAACGGGATGCGCCATGCGATGTCCAGGACCTGCTCCGGACTGAAGACCGTGTTGAGAAGTAACGCGACAAGGGAAGCGGACAGGGAGCCGATATAGGTCCCTGCGTTCACGATGGAAGTCTGGAACCCGCGGGCGTGGGCCGGCGATTTCTCCGCCACAAAGGCCATTGCGCCGCCGAGTTCACCGCCGGCGGCGATCCCTTGGAGGCAACGGCACAGCACGAGGATCACAGTTGCCCAGACGCCAAGAGTCAGGTAGTTCGGCAGCAGGCCAATGGCCGCTGTCGCCCCTGCCATCAGCAGAATCGTCCAGGACAGCGCACGCTTGCGCCCGTACTTGTCGCCTATGTGGCCGAAGAGAATGCCTCCTGGGATGCGGACGATAAAGGCGACAGCAAACGTTGCAAAGGTTCCCAACAGCCCCGCTGCAGGATCACCCTTGACGAAGAACAGCGCCGCGAGGACGGTGGCCATATAGCCGTAGATGCCGAAATCGTAGTACTCCACGACGGTTCCGATCATTGACGCGCGCACCGTTTTGACCGACGAGTCCTTCTTGGGTGCGCGGCTCTGGATAGTGCTCAAGATGCCTCCTTGCATCTGGCGGCTGCTGCCGCCGCTGCTCACGATATTCGGGGATCATCGTGATGATCTAACTCACATCCCCACTACGAACAAGCGTACGTATGTTTAGGATTGGAGTCAATACACCTGAGAATGGGATCCGCGTTCTTTCCGGAAGGAACATCCATGACAATCAGCACTCTTGAGCTACCGGTGACGGTTACCGTTGGGGACCGGTCGAGTATGGAAGGCCAACTCGATGCAGCAGTGAAAACGGTAAGAGCGGCGGCCGTCCGCGAACGTCGCGGAATTCTGGTTACTCGCCTTAATTCGCACCAGTTCACGGTCGAACTAAACGACTGTGTGCCGTTCGGAATGACCCGTGAACGCCAGATATGGTGAGCGGCAGGACCCGGTGCTTTCGGCGTAGCCGCGGCGGCTTCTCCGGCTGAGGGTCACTCCTTGAGCTGGTTCGTAAGCACTTCGTACTCCTCCACTTTGAGGATTTGCATATGCTGCTCGGCGCTGGTTTCCGAGCGGATACGGTCGGCAGGCTGCTGGCTTGCCGCCAGTGCTTTCGCGTCCTCCCAGAGGGTTATGGACAAAGAATTGTTGTCCTGGCCGAACAAATAGTAGATGCCGCGGCACCCCGGCAACTCAAGTACACGGTTGATGGTCTCTTCCGAGGGCGTTCCGGAGCTTTCAGGGCCGGGGCGGTACGTGCTGACTCTAGCGAACATGTTGATCCTCCAATATCAGACGGTGGAGTGGCCTTGCCGCTTCGGTCTGCTTGTCACGCGGCTCCGGGATGAAACCCGGGCGTGCAGAGGTACCGTTAAGCCCGCTTTACGCGGTGGCATGGGCTCCTCCCATAAGTAAGGATCCGATCGGCGCCGGACGCAACCCCCGAAGGACAACACCTCTTCAGTCAACACCTGCGCTCGATGCAAGGACCTTCTGTGGGGCTTGGAAGGACAAGAACCGGATCCATTCAGGTTCCTGCTCCCGCAGCTGGATGAGAGGTAACGCGGCAGCAGTTTCCTGGACGATGACGGCCGCCTCGAGTTCTGCGAGCTTTGCTCCGAGGCAGCGGTGGATGCCGGAGCCAAAAACCAAGCCGTAGCCGGTGGATTGTCCGTGCCCGGCCGCCTGGGCAGGAATGGATGAGCTTCCGGGTGCGGCCGGTGCGGTGATGTGGTTGCCGCTCAGTTCGAGGAGGATTTCGGCGCCGGCCGGGATCGGGTCGCCGGCGAGGTTCGTGTCGTGGGCTGCAACGCGTCGCCAGGTGGGGACGGACGATTCGGTGGCCAGCACGTGCCGGACCATGGTCCGGGAGCCTGATTCGGACGCCGCATTCCTCCAGCTCACCGGTGCGGACCCCTCCAGGAGACGGAACAGGGTGGTGCTGATCAGCTGGGTGGTTGTCTCCTGTCCGGCGATCAGCAGGAAGTAGCCCAGCGAACAGATTTCCGGCCCGGTCAGGCCGTGCTCCGCCAGGGACTTGAACAGGTTGCGTCCGGGCGCCGTCAGGGATTCCGCGACGAGCTTCCGCAGCCAGACATAGAAATCGGCAGCGCTCCGGGCCAATTCAAGTTGCCGGGCCTCGTCGGGCCACCCCCAGAACAACTCCATGGAGTCAAGGCCCCAGCGCTTGAGATCGGCAAGGTCCCGAACGGGCAGCCCGAGGAGTTCAAGCATCACGACTGCCGGGGTAAACGCCGCGACAGTCTGCACCAATTCGACTTGGCCGGAGGAGTGGAGCTGGTCCGCAGTGTTCTGTGCCGCTTCCCGGGCCAGTTCACGGATCCGAGGCTCCATGGCGGCGACGGTGGCAGGAGTGAAGAAACCGGCCACGACCTTGCGGATCCCGGCGTGCGTGTCCGTGTCGTTGCTGGCCAGGACTGGAGGCAGCGCAAAGCGGACGCGCTGCAGCACTCGCAGGGCAGGCCCTGCCAGTGGGGTTACCGCGATCAAGGCATTTGCCGGACTGAAGTCGGTGGGCCGGTGCAGTACGTCACGGACCGCGTCAGGATCGCGCACCACGAGGTACGGGCAACGCGCCCGGCCGGCACCGGCAGTCTGACCCGTGACGTCCGTCTCTTCCTGCACCAGCGGCGCGGGACCCGCGGTCATCATCACCGGGTTCATGCGGGCAGGCCGTTCAGCCAGGCAGCGGCTTCGGCCCGGAAATCGGCCGGGGACAGTTCCGAGGCCCCCTCGGGAAGCACCCCCAGGAAAGGCACCCGCAGCGTCTCGAGCACTTTCCGGTTGCTGTGGTGGACGAAGTCAGGGTATCCGGGCCAGCTTCCGAGCACCACACCGAGAACCCGAAGGTCTCGCACGGCCAGCGCTTCGAGGGTCAGGGCGGTGTGGTTCAGGGTGCCGAGGGCCGGCCGGGCGACGAGCACAAATGCCGCGGTCAGGAGCGATCCGAGGTCCGCCAGGGTGCCGCCGCCGGAATCCAGTTCCACGAGCAGACCGCCTGCGCCCTCAACCAGGACGTGGTCGTGGGACGCAGCCAGCTCGCGGACCCGGTCTGCATGCGCAACAACCCGGGGAAGCGGAGTTCCGTCGACGGCAGCAGCGGCGACAGGAGCCAGCGGCTCCTGCAGGACGACTCCGGTTTCTGCTGTCACGACACCGGCGAGCCGGACAATTTCGGTCGTGTCGGAATCACCGGCGGCTGCGCCTGACTGGCACGGTTTGTAAACCGCGACGCTGCGCCCCATTCCGTGGAGGACGGCGGCGAGGGCCGCCGTCGTGATGGTTTTACCGACGCCGGTGTCGGTACCGGTGACCAGGATGATGGCGGGCAGGTTCATGGAAGTTCCTCCAAAATGCCGCGCAGCACGGCGCAGCTGTCTTCGATTTCCTCGGGTGTAAGGGTGGCGCGGGCAGTGAGCCGCAGCCGCGAAATCCCGTCCGGGACGGACGGCGGGCGGAAGCAGCCGATCCGGACGCCGGCGGTGCGCGCGGTGGCGGCGGCTGCCAGGGCCGATTCGGCCGACGGCATGGCGATGGACTGGACGGCCCCCGCCGTTTGCTCGACAGCGGGCCGGTGGATAGTGGCACCACGGGCCTCCAGGGCAGGGGCGAGCCCGGCGGCCAGCGCCGCAGCGTTGTCCCGGACGGACCCGGCCCGCCAGGGCTCTTCCCGGATGATCCGCACCGCAGCGAGGGCCGCTGCGGCGGAGGCGGGCGCCAGACCGGTGTCAAAGATGAAGCTCCGGGCACGGTTGCTGAGGTGTTCCCGCAGCAGCGCGGAGCCCAGGACTGCTCCGCCCTGGCTGCCCAGGGCCTTGGACAGTGTCGCGGTCACGATTACGTTCGGATGCCCGGCGAGGGCTGTCCCGGCCACCGCACCGCGGCCCTGAAAGTCACCGGCGCCGGTGATTCCGAGGCTGTGGGCCCCGTCGATGAGCAGCACGGCGTCATGCTCCTCGGCCAAAGCCAGCAGCCCGGCGAGCGGGGCTTCGTCGCCCAGGACGCTGTAGAGGGATTCGACGGCGATCAGCGCGCGCGGCTCCGGCCGGCCGGCAATCAGCCGGCGGGCTTCCGCCACGCTGTTGTGGGTGAAGGATTCGGTGCGGGAGCGGCTGAGCCGGAATCCGTCGATCATCGAGGCGTGGCAGTGTTCATCGGCCACAATCAGGGTCCCGGGGCCGCCGAGCGCCGTGATCACACCGATATTGGCCAGGTAGCCGGAGGAAAACACCAGCGCCGTTTCCATCCCGGCCAGCATGGCCAGTTCCTGCTCCAGGTCCAGATGCAGCCGGGTGGTTCCGGCGACCAGACGCGAGGACGTTGCGCCCGCGCCCCACAGCGACGCGGCCGCCGCAGCCGCCCCGGCAACCCGCGGGTCCGCCGCGAGGCCCAGATAATCGTTGCTGGCCAGGTCGATGAACTGTTCGTCCGCGGCGCGGACGAGCGGGCGGCGGACCAGGCCCCGGCGGTCCCGAACTGCGGCCTGCCGCTCAAGCCACTGGGTCATCGAGTTGCTCACGCCGCGCCCCCGGACCGTGCCGGGACGCGCTCGTGGACTTCGGCGACGGCGCCCGTCATGCCCGCGGTGATCTGGTCAACGTCCGCCGCCGTGCTGATGTACGGCGGCATGGTGTAAACGAGGTTCCGGAACGGCCGGACCCAGACCCCGTGCCGGATCGCCGCGGCGGTCACCGCGGTGACGTCGACGGCGTCGTGCAGCTCGATGACTCCGACGGCGCCGATGGTGCGGACATCCCGGACGGCCTCAAGATCCAGGGCGGGGGAGAGCCCCGATAACAGGGCCGCGCCGATCCGGGCGACGTCGGCGCGCCAGCCGCCGTCGTCAAGGATGCCGAGGCTGGCGTTGGCCACCGCACACGCCAGCGGGTTGCCCATGAAGGTCGGGCCGTGCAGCAGCGCCCCGGCGTTGCCGTTGGAAACCATCGCCGCCACCTCAGCTGTGCAGAGCATGGCGGCCAGGGTCAGGTAGCCACCGGTCAGGGCCTTGCCCACGCACATGATGTCCGGCACGACGCCCGCATGATCGGCCGCGAAAAGCTCGCCGGTGCGCCCGAAACCCGTGGCGATCTCATCGAAAATAAGGAGCAGCCCGTGCCGGTCCGCCGCCTCCCGCAACGCTGTCAGGCAGGCGGCCGGGTAGGCGTGCATACCGCCCGCACCCTGAAGGACCGGCTCGACGATGATCGCAGCCAGCTCCCCGGAATGCGCAGCCGCGATGTCGCCGAGCTCGGATGCCCACGCCTTTACGGACTCGGGCGTGGCTGACGCTGCCGCCGGAGGACGCGGCGCAAACACGTTGCCGGCCAGCAGCCCCGGGAACGCGGAATGCATGCCGTCCACGGGATCGCAGACCCCCATCGCCGCGAACGTATCGCCGTGGTAACCGCCGCGGATGCTCAGGAACCGCTGCCGCTGAGGGTGCCCGGACGCGGTCTGGAACTGCACCGCCAGCTTCAGTGCAACCTCCACGGCCACCGAACCCGAATCCGCGAGGAACACCCGCTCCAGGCCCGGCCGTCCGGGCGCGGAAGGCGCCATGTCCGCCAGCCGCTCGGCCAGTTCCACCGCCGGGGCATGCGTGAGGCCGCCGAACATCACGTGGCTGAAACTCTCCAGCTGCCGCTTTGCAGCGGCGTCCAGCACCGGGTTGCGGTAGCCGTGGATCACCGACCACCACGAGGACATCGCATCCAGCACCTCATGGCGTGCGCCGTCCTCGCCGCGAAGCCGCAGCCGCACGCCGTCGGCCGCCTCAACCTCCCACAGCGGAAGGTTCGGGGACGCCGGGGCGTACGGGTGCCACAACCGTGCGCGGTCCCGCTCGATCAGGCCCATGGACGTGCCCGTCATGGTGCAAGCCCCCCGTGCCGGGAGCATTCGGCGCTCCAGCCGAGCGGTGTCACCTGGACCTTCATGCGGCGCCGGCAGGCGGCGCAGTAGCGCGGCGGCTCCATGGTGAGTTGCTCGCCGCAGCGGAGGTGAACGTCCGACGTCGGGCTGGCGCCGCCGTCGGACGGCTCGCCGCAGTGGCCGCAAAACTTAGCGGTGGCTGCGTCCGCCGGGTTGCCGGCGGTTGAGCGGCCGGTGGATGAAACCCTGTTCATAGTGTCTTTTGGAGTTCTTTGATGGGCATGTTCAACTCGACGAGGAGGTTGAGGTCGGCGGTGGCGGGGCGGCCGAGGGTGGTGAGGTAGTTGCCGACGATGACGGCGTTGATACCGCCCATGAGGCCTTCGCGGTCGGCGGTGGCGGGGCGGCCGAGGGTGGTGAGGTAGTTGCCGACGATGACGGCGTTGATACCGCCCATGAGGCCTTCGCGGGTGCCGAGGTCGCCGAGCGTCAGTTCCCGGCCGCCGGCGTAGCGCAGGACGGTGCGGGGCATGGCGAGGCGAAACGCCGCGATGGCCCGCAGGGCGTCCTTGCCGTCCATGATGCCCTGGTTTTCGAGCGGGGTGCCGGGGCGGGGGTTGAGGAAGTTCAGGGGGACTTCGTGGGGTTCGAGGGCGGCGAGCTGGGCGGCGAGTTCGGCGCGCTGTTCCAGGGTTTCGCCCATGCCGATCAGGGCACCGCAGCACAGTTCCATGCCGGCGGCCTTGACCATGTTG
>NZ_LMPC01000020.1 GCF_001423745.1 Arthrobacter sp. Leaf337 | reverse complement strand
GGCCCGATCCGATCGGCATCCCCAGCGGCCCCCGGCTCATCCGGAAGATCCATTACCTAGAAACTATCCCGCGGCCCGACACTCCGTCGATGGGCACCGCTCCCCATGCAGCCCTGGCCTGTAAAGCACAGCAGGAAAGGTGCAGGGTCTCGGTGACCGGACGGGCTTCGGGCCTCGATCCCAGGCGGTCCAGAGCCTAGCATGGGATTATGTGCCGCAACATTCGGACCCTGCATAATTTTGAGCCCCATGCCACGACGGCCGAGGTGGAAGCCGCTGCGCTGCAGTACGTGCGCAAAATCAGCGGCAGCACCAAGCCGTCGAAAGCCAACGAGGAGGCGTTCACCCGCGCCGTGCATGAGATCGCCCATGCCACCCAGCACCTGCTCGATTCGCTGGTGACGCACGCTCCGGCCAAGGACCGGGACGAGGAGGCAGCCAAGGCCCGGGCCAAGGCGGCCGTCCGGTTCGGCGCCGCTTAGGCCGTTCAGCTAGTTGGAAGCGGGCTTGCCGAAGCTGCGCAGCCGCAGCGAGTTGGCCACTACCAGCACCGAACTCGCGGCCATGGCAGCGCCTGCGATCATGGGATTCAGCAACCCGAGCGCAGCCACCGGAATTCCGACAGCGTTGTAGAAGAAGGCCCAGAACAGATTGGTCTTGATGGTGGCCAGCGTGCGCCGGGACAGCTCGATGGCCTGAGCCACCTGCCCCAGGTCGTTGCCCATTACGGTCAGGTCCGCGGCCTCGATGGCCACATCCGTGCCCGACCCCATGGCGATGCCAAGATCGGCCTGGGCCAGGCCTGCTGCATCATTCACGCCGTCGCCGGCCATGGCTACCGTTGCGCCGCCGGCCTGCAGTTTCCGAACTGCGTCCACCTTGCCCTCCGGCAGTACACCTGCGAACACGTCTTCCGGCGCAATGCCGACGGCGGCGGCCACCTGCGCGGCCACCGCGGCATTGTCCCCGGTCAGCAGGATCGGCCGGAGGCCAAGCTGCTTCAGCCGCGAAATCGCGACAGCCGAACCCGGCTTGATGGTGTCCCGCAGCGACACGATGCCTGCTGGCTCGCCGTCCACGGCAACCCAGATCGCGGTGGCACCGGATTCTTCGGCGGCTTGGAGCGCCTGTTCCTGTTCCGGGGTGACAGTTATGCCGTTTTCCCGAAGCCAGCCCGTCCGTCCCGCGATGATGAACCGGCCGGCGACGTGTCCGGAAACTCCGCCGCCCGGCGCGGAACGGAACTGTTTGACGGCGGGAAGCCGCCCGCCGTCGTCGTTCCGGCGCTCAGCGGACAGCGCAGCGGACGCAATGGCGTGGGCGATGGGGTGCTCCGAAGCGGCCTCAACCGCCCCGGCGAGGCGCAGCACTTCGGCGTCGGTGTGCGTGCCGAAGGCCCTGGCGCCGTCCACGGCAAGATGTCCGGTAGTCACGGTGCCGGTCTTGTCCAGCAGGATGGTGTCCACGGTGCGGGTGTCTTCAAGGACCTGCGGACCCTTGATGAGAATCCCCAGCTGGGCGCCGCGGCCCGTGCCGGTGAGGAGGCCAACCGGAGTGGCCAGTCCCAGGGCGCAGGGGCAGGCGATGACCAGCACCGCCACGGCGGCGGTGAATGCCGCACGGATTTCGGCCGGGTCAATCACCGGGCCGCTGACGAGGATCCAGAGCACGAAAGTAACGACGGCGATCGCCAGCACAATCGGAACGAACACCGCGCTGATGCGGTCCGCGAGGCGGGCGATGGGAGCCTTGCCGGTCTGCGCCTGGGAAACCAGCCGGGCCATCTGGGCCAACGTGGTTTCAGCGCCAACCCGGGTGGCGCGCACCAGCAGGCGGCCGGAAGTGTTGATAGTGGCGCCTATGACAAAGCTGTCCGGGCCCACCTCGACGGGCACCGACTCGCCCGTGACCAGGGACGCGTCCACAGCCGAGTCGCCGTCGATCACCACACCGTCCGTGGCAATCTTCTCCCCGGGACGGACCACCATGACGTCGCCAACCGCCAACTGATCGGCGGGAATCCTTCGCTCCGTGCCGCCGGACAAGACTGTGGCGTCCTTTGCGCCCAGATTCAGCAGCGCCTTCAGGGCGTCGCCCGCCTTCTGCTTGGCGTTGGCTTCAAGGTAGCGGCCCAGCAGCAGGAAGGTGGTGACCACCGCGGCTACCTCGAAGTAGAGGCCGCCAGTGCCCATCTCCATGCCGGGGTGTTCCGTCATGCGGGGATCGGCCAGCAACTGCCAGGCCGAGAACAGGTACGCGGCAATAACGCCGATGGAAACCAAGGTGTCCATCGTTGAGGCGAAGTGCCGGGCGTTGATGGCCGCGGCTCGGTGGAACGGCCAGGCCGCCCACGTGACCACCGGCAAGGCAAGAACCCCCGCCACCCAGCCCCAGTCAGGGAACTGGAATGAAGGAAGCATCGAAATCGCGAACACCGGAACGGTCAGTACTGCCGCCACGATAAGCCGCGGTTTGAGTTGCGAGGCGGCGCCACCGTGCGCCAGGTGGCCGCCTTCCGCGGCGCCAGCGGGGACATGCTCTCCATGCTCGGTCGTTCCGCCGCTAGACGCATGCTGCCGCATACCTCCGGCATCGCCCCCGGCCTCGCCTCCGGCCACATGGCTCGGGTAGCGGGGAGGGCGGACCTTGGCCTTGTAGCCTGCCGCTTCCACGGTGGCCGTGATCTGTTCATCGGTGATGCCCGCCGGAACCGTGACCTGGGCCGACTCCAGGGGCAGGTTTACCGAGGCTTCCACGCCCTCGAGCTTTCCGAGTTTCCGTTCCACCCGGCCCACGCACGAAGCGCACGTCATGCCTTCGATGTCGAGTTCAATCACCCGGCTTCCCGGCTGGTGCAGCAGTTTCTCGTTACTCACAGAGTGTCCTTCCTGTGCGTGTCAGTGGTGCCGGTCTCGGCGGTCGGTGCCGGAATGCGGCGGGCGGGCGGGCTCAGGCTTCGTTGGCCACCACCAGGTAACCGGCCTCAGCCACCGCTTCTCCGATCTCGGAGCGGGAGAGCGTCTTTTCGGACGTGATAGTGACGGTGGAAATGCCACCTGCGTTGAGGTCGACGTCGACCGCTTCCACGCCTTCCAGGGCTTCAAGTTCCTCGCTCACGGAGGAAATGCAGTGTCCGCAGGTCATGCCGGACACGTTCACGATGGTGGATACGGGGCTCATGGTTTGCTCCTGATCTTCGGCGTTGCTGATGTTGCCGATATTGCCGGATTGATTCGGTTGAATCATCCGAATGGTGTGGTGCGTGGGGTTGCCGCTACCGCAGCAGGCGCCCGATGGCATCGGTAGCCTCCTTGACCTTGAAATCGATGGTTTCCGCGCGGAGGGCCGGGTCGGGTTCAGAGGCGGCCCCGACGACACAATGGCCGATGTGCTCCTCGACCAGGCCCAGGCTCACAGCGTGGAGGGCTTTGTTCACCGCGGCAACCTGCGTGAGGATGTCGATGCAGTACTTGTCCTCATCCACCATCCGCGCAATTCCGCGCACTTGGCCTTCGATGCGTTTGAGCCGGCGCAGGTATGCGTCTTTGTTCGAGGTGTAGCCGTGCTGGGGTGCAGTCTCGGCGTCCTCGGCCCGGGGAGCGTCTTGTGGTGAGTCCATACCCCCAACTTATACCCCTCAGGGGTATAATACAAGTACCCCCTGGGGGTATGTGTGGTGATTGCCGGTTACCGTTCCGCCGGGAGCTCGGGGGAAGGCGTCCCGCGCCCAACGCTGCCGATGCCGAGCAGGGATGTGGCGGCGACGGCCGCGGCGAGTACTCCGAGTCCCAGTGGCAGCGCGGAAGCTGTGGCCACGGCACCCACCAGGAGGGGTCCGCCGGCGTCGCCAAGTTCCCGCCCCAGCTCGGCTGATCCCATGGTCCGGCCCAGCCGCTCAGGCGGTGTGGTGGCGGCCAAGTGCGCGAAGCCCAGCGGTGTCGCCGTGCCTATCCCCACACCAATTGCTGCCGCGGCGCCGAAGATGGTGACGGGCCCGGGAAGCAGCGCCACGCACGCGATTCCGGCCGACGTCAGCAACAATCCAGCCGTCATGCCGGGGCCGTCCTGGATCCTGCCCCGATCACGCAGGCGGCCGATCCAGGGCTGGGTGGCAGCGGATGCGAGTGCGAGCAGGCTGACGGCGGCCACCGCGGCCACGGGATCCAGGCCGTGTCCGGTGGCCAGCGCGGGGAGGAAGCCAATTGCCGTGCCCAAGGCTCCGGTGGCTGCCGCCAGGACGAGCGTAGGGACAAGGAAACTGCGGTGCGTCACTTGGCGGGCAAGGTCCAGCAACGTGTACCGGGGCCGGGGCAACGGGTCCAGCCGCGGCAGCGCCACCATGGCCCACACTGCTGTGGCAGCCGCGAGGATGCCCAGCGTGGCAAAGAGGAGGGCGAAGCCGCCGAGGAAGATCAGCGCAGCACCGATCAGGGGTCCGCCAACGTAGCCCAGGCTCTTCCACGAACCGTAGCGGCCAAAATACGTTCCGGCGTTGCGGCCCGCGAGCCGCGCCACCATCGCTGACGACGCGGGTGAAAACGCAGAGGCGGCGGCACCTTGGCCGACCCGGGCGAGGCCGAGCATCAGGGGGTCTGCACCCCACGGCCCTATCAGCGACATCAGGGCAAAGGCGAAGAGCCCCGCCACCACCACCGGCTTTGCTCCAATACGGTCACTCAGGACTCCGAACACCGGTTTCAGCACCACTTCGGCAAGGTCGTAGACGGCCAGAAGGATACCCAGATTGAGCAGGCTAAGGCCGATATCACCGCTGTGGGCACCCATTCCGGCTGCGATGCTGTGCGCGCCGAAGGCAGTAACAAAGCCTGCAGCATAGAGCGGCGCGGTGACACCAGCGGTCGCTGTGGGGATTGGCGCTGTGGTCACCGAATTCGCTCCTGGAGTGCCGCCGGACATTAAAAAGCTCCGGAGTGCGTTATTGGGGGATACGCACTCCGGAGCAGCTTATGGGGCAGGTTCAACTTCTTCCTGCGAATATCAGCTTACTTGGCCGTAGCGGTGAGCGCCACCACCCTGAATAACTACTTTCGCTTTATTTTCACAGGGTCTTTCGTCCCCCTTTTCACGCCGTTAATTCACAGTGCCGTGGATTCACAACACCCCACCGGAGCCCAGACTGAGCTGGGTGGCATGGAAGTCGAAGTGCTCGATGGGGTAGGCGTAGACATCTGCCAGCGACATCCACTGCGTGAAGAACGGGTCCCAGCGGTCAGGGAAGGACATTCCCCGGGCCATCGCCGCGTCCGACTCACGGCCCATCCGCCGCTCAAGGGAGCGCGTGACCCGCCGGAGTTTCGCCGCCATCCGCTTACGGTTGAACACGCGGGCCGCAGCCTTGGAGCCCAGGTAATTGACGACGTCGAACGGTGCGGTTCCGGCGTTCAGTAGCCGCGCAAACCCGCGGCTGAAAGGTGCCGGCAGGACACCCAAAACGCGGACCAGGGGCAGCAGGGCCTGCACCACCATGTAGCCGAAAACCATATGGAACAGGAGTTCCTCGTTGGTCCAGCGGGTGCCCGAGCTGCGGCGGCGCAGGTCGGAATCGGACGCGGCGGCCAGCCATCGCTCAAGTTCCCTGACGTTGCGCTCGTAGCCGTGCTGGACAGTGCCTGGAGCCGCACTCACTCGGGTGTGTCCCGGTGGGCGCCCATGTGGGCCGGTACAACCAGGACGGGGCGGTCCTGATGGTGGGTCAGCCACGCGGCCACAGAACCGTTGAGGGCTGCCGAGATGCGGTGCCCCAGTCCGCGCTCCGGCGTTCCCACGATGATCATGGAAGCATTCGCCTCCGCCGCCACACGGCCCAGGGCGCGGGCAGGGTCCCCAGCCAGGATCCGCAGCGTCCACTCCACCGGCTTCGCGCCGCAGGCAGCCCCCACAAGGGCGCGGAGCTCTTCGCTTACGGTCCGGACATCGGCGTCGTCCTTGTCCGGATGCAGGGACAGCCGGTGCGCCGACCGCGCCGGATCCCACTCGACGAGGTAGCTCGCCTCGTCCACGTAGGCGCATAGCAGGGGAACGCCCAACTTTTCTGCGAGGCCGGTGGCCGACTGCAGCACTTCTGCGTGCTGGCCAGGCAGCACGCCGACCACCAGGGGAGGCGGTCCGCTGAAGCGCTCTGGAGACATACTCCATTGTGACCCTGAGGGCATCCCTTGAACAGCGCGGCCGTCAGTCAGGGCACTGGACGGTTCCCGTCCGGGGCCGCTTAGTCCGGTTCGTCGTCGTCCGGAGCCTCCCGAGCCGGCTTGGGGCGGCGCCATGTCAGCGTTACCGTGAAGTTTGAGCTGGTGCTGGCGGCAGCAATGAATGCCCCGGCTTCGGCGTGCAGGTCCAGACCGAACTTGACCGACACCTCGTCGGGTTTGTCGGGAAGGCTGGTGAGCTCATCGATGACGCCTTGGACCGCCGGCCGGATGTTGCTGAGGGCGCGCTCAAAGGTCTGCTGTGCCCGCGCGAAAACGCTGCTCTGTCCACCCCCGCGCGTCACCAGCCCGCCGGTGTTGTCTGAAACTTCCAGAAGCACGGTTCCGCCGTCGTTCGTCGGAAATTCCACCAACCGTGTCATCTCTCGTCCTTCCAATTCTGTCTGAGGGCCAGTCCCAGGAAGATCAAACCGCCGACGGCGACCGTTGCGTTCTGCACGGTGAGCACCACCGCCCGGGCTGAGAGATCATCTCCGGGGAGCCACATCAGCGGCAACGTGGCCAGGCAAACCAGCAGAAGCCAGCCGGCCAACGCCGGTGTTTTGGGAGCGCGGATGGCCAGAATGCCTGCCCATGCGCCGAAAAGTGCTTGGAACAAGGTGGCGGCCGTTGCCGCCCATAGAAGGTCCGTTTCCAGGCCAACCACGCCCAGCAGTGCACCGGCTCCGGCCGCTACGGCCAGCGTCACGCGCCCCCTTTCGGTCCGATCCGGCAGGCCGGCGAGCAGGAGCAGGAGGTAACCCGCTGGCGCCAGGAGTGCGTAGACAAAGCGCACGCTGACTTCCCCGCCGGAATACCACCAGTCCATGTCCACCCAGTTGAGGTAGGCGAAGAAGACCGCCAGGAGTGCCCCGGCCAGGGTCAGGACGATCCCGCCGGCCGCAAGGAACCGGGGATCCAGGGCAGCTGTCGTGGGCCTCCACTGCGGTTCCGGCGGAGGGCCTTCTGCGCTGCTCGGGGCCGGTGCAGCCTGGCGGGCAGTCCTCTGGGCTGCTTTTTCCGCCGCCCGCAAAGCGTCGTTTTCGCGGCGCAGTTCGTTTCGCGCCTTCGTCGCCAGTCCTTCCGGATCTGACGCAGCGGGATCCACGGCAAACAGTTCGGCCGCCACGTCCACCGCGGCCTGCCAGTTTCGGCTGCCTGCGTGATACTCGAGCTCACCCTGCAGGTCGGCTGTCCGCTGCCGTTTGGCGCAATCCCGGGCGCGGGCGGCGGCGTCAGGGAAATCGGGATCGTCCTGCACTGCGGCGTAACCGTCTGCAGCGGCCGTCCAATCTCCGGCGTCTTCGGCTTCCTTGGCGTGGCGGTAGGCCTCGGAACGTTCCAGATGCTGAGCAGCGGAAGCGCGAAGCAGCGCCGCATCGCGGTAACTTCCGTCGAGGGTCAGCAGGTCATCGAACAACTCGATGGCCACCGGATAATGCTTGGTCCTCAGCTCGGCGCAGGCCTGCACGTACAGCGCGCGGAGTTCCGCCTGCCGGATCCGGCCACTGGACGGCTCCGCCGATCCGGCCGCGCTGTTCGCGGACGTGCCCGCGGCCGGCTCCACCGGTGCAGCCCTTTCCTTTACCGCTGGGCGGGCCGGTGCCTTCAAGTTGAACAGCGTGGTGTCGCCACCCCTGACGTAGAGCGCAGGCGTCACCCATTCCAAGGTTCCGTCAGGGCTTCCCATGACGGAGATCCGCCCCACGCGGGCGGCCTCGTCCACGCCGCGGCCGTTGGCGATCGCGGCATAGAAGCCCTGTGCAAAGGCGATCGCGGCGCCGTCGCTTATGGCGAACTGCATCGCTGCTACGGCACTGATGCCGCTGCGGACCAGGGTGGAAGCTGTGCCGGAGAAGAGATCCTCACGGCCGGTTTCTCCGGAGGAGCAGGAATTCAGGACCACCAGGCGCGGGCGGGGCACGGCAACGCTCAACAGGGCCATCAGGCGGATGG
Source organism: Arthrobacter sp. Leaf337 (assembly GCF_001423745.1). GTDB lineage: Bacteria > Actinomycetota > Actinomycetes > Actinomycetales > Micrococcaceae > Arthrobacter. Next base: position 20,805 of record NZ_LMPC01000020.1, on the reverse strand, counting down.
CCCGCACCATGGATGCCCGGCCGTCGGCCCCCACCAGGGCGATCCGGCCTTCATCGCTCCTGGCGTCGTAGTCACCGTGGCCGATGAAGTGGACTACGTGCCAAGGTCCTTCCAGCAGCATCGACTGGATCTCGTCCCACGCGCCGCCCGGCGACCACACAAGTTCAATCCTGCCTTCGGAAACCGGGCCCGCCAGGGCTGCAGCAAGGTGGTTGCGTTCCGCCTCGACGTCGAGCAGCGGAAGGTCGCGCGGGGAGGCAATCAGGCCAAGGATCCTCAGCGGAGGGACGATTTCCAGCGGGTTCAGGTGATAGTCCGGTGCGGGAATATGGCGAAGCAATGGCTCCGTCTGGCACAGGTAGCTTTCGGTTTCCGGATCAAACAACATTTCCCACGGCATCGCAGCCAGTTCAGGAGCAGCGAGGCGCAACACCACTCGCAACTGCTGGCCGCTGTGCTGCGCGGCGCCCAGGCTCGCCCGGTACGTTCCGTAGACCTCGCGGGTAAACAGGGCCTGGAAGAGTTCCTGGCCCACTCCCCGGACCGGAAGCTCGGCGACCGGCGTGGTGCGCCGGGCGGACACGGCGGAGGCCAGGACGGTGGACTCCAGTTCGGCGCGGCGTTCCAGGATCCGGTCCACGTCCAGCCTGAACACCCCTGAAGCGTTTCCTCCGGCCGGCGCCTGAACCACGCGCACGGTGTACTCGCCCCGCTCGGAGCCTGATGCGAGTTCGAGTTCTATGTCACCGTCCATGGCAACCTTCTCAGCGCAGTGCGGAGTCCCCACAGCGGACTTTCGGCGCCGGTCGTTCCGGTGCCGGACAGCCCTACAAGACAAGACTGGCGCAGCGGAAGTGCCTGCACAAGGGCTGACCGGCCGCGCGCCCGGGAAAGCGGGTACAACGGCCGTTGGGCCCTTGTACACCCCTTTGCCGCGGAATAACGTTGAGGCATAGGGAGAGGTGGTCCGCGGTGGAAATCTACATGTGGTGGCTTGATCTGGACCTGGCCAGCAAGGAATGGCTGCGCGAGAACCTGCGGACGGAGGAATTGCCGTTGCCTGTGCTGCAAGGGATTGCCGAGGCCGGCGGCCCGCACCCTGACACCGCAACCGGAGTCCTCACGAATGCGGATTGGGACTTCATCGAGACGCAGTCTGAATTCGTGGACTGACCGCCCGGGCGCATAATGCCGCGCCAAAACCATTGCAGCCTCCGGGCGGGAGTGGTTGCATGGGGTGCATGGCCACCGAAGAGAGTTATGTCCTAGCGATCGGAACCAAAAAAGGGCTATGGCTGGCGACCAGCCAGGACCGGCAGACATGGTCCATGTCCGGCCCGCATTTTCTGATGAGCGAAGTCCCCAGCATCGGCATCGACACCCGCAACGGGCGTACCCGGATCATGGTGGGTGTCCGCTCCGAGCACTGGGGACCCACCGTTGCGCATTCGGACGACCTCGGTGCCACCTGGACCGAACCGGAGCAGGGTGCCATCAAGTTCCCGGAGGGCACTGACGCCGCAGTGGAGCGCATCTGGCAGATCTACCCGGACGCCGACGCCCGCCCGGGTGTGGTCTGGGCCGGCGCCGAACCCATTTCAGTGTGGAAATCGACTGACGGCGGCGAACACTTCGAGCTCAACCGTGGGCTCTGGGACCATCCGCACCGCAGCGAATGGGGCGCCGGCTACGGCGGCGCGGCCGCGCACTCTATCGTGGTCAATCCCTCCGGGAACAACGTGCACGTCGCGATGAGTACGGGCGGTGTGTACCGTTCGCTCGACGGCGGTACCTCCTGGGAACCCAGGAACAAGGGCATTTCGGCGTACTTCATGCCGGATCCGAACCCCGAGTTCGGCCAGTGCGTGCACAAGATCGCGGCGGATGCCGCCGTCGAGGGCCGCCTTTACGCACAGAACCACCATGGCGTGTACCGCACCGATGACAACGGCGAGAACTGGGAGTCGATTGCGGAAGGCCTTCCGGCCGATTTTGGTTTTGTGATGCTGACGCATCCCCGGCGGCCAGGGACCGCGTGGGTGGTCCCGCTCAAAGCCGACGGCGAACGCATCCCGCCGGACGCGAAGCTGGCCGTGCACCGGACGGACGATGCGGGGAAGACCTGGAAGCGCCTGGATTCCGGGCTGCCGCAGGGCGAATACAACGCGGTGCTCCGTGACGCTGCCTCGGTGGATACTGCGGAACCGGCCGGGGTGTACTTCGGAACGCGCGGTGGCTCGGTCTACGCCAGCCCGGACGAGGGCGAGCACTTCACCGAAGTGGCGTCACATCTGCCGGACGTCCTGTGTGTCCGCGGGGCCGTGGTGTCCGCGGCCCTGGTGCCTGGCGCTCCGGTACCCGCTTAAAGGTCCGTTGTGGCTGACATCAGCGTGGTGCTTCCCAGCATCCTCCAGCCGCTCGCCGGCGGGCAGTCCATCCTGACTACGCCCGCCGACGGGGCGGTGACTGTGGGGATCCTGCTGGACTCGCTGGCCGGGGATTATCCGGTCCTTGCGAGGCGGTTGAGGGATGAAACCGGTGCCATCCGCCGCTACGTGAATATTTACGTGAACGGGGACGAGGTCCGGCGCTTGAGGGGACTGGAAACTGAAGTGGCTGCCGGCCAGGAAGTGGTGATCATCCAGTCCGTGGCGGGCGGCTGAAGGGCTCAGGCTACTCGCCAAACGCTGCATTCATCCGTATTGATCGCCTTGCGCATCCCGGTCTGACGGTCCATGATCCACACGACGCCGATGCCCGGCGCAGTTTCCTGCACGCGGCCCCGGCGGATCACCACGTCGTCATAGCTGGGGCCCACGGACAGGCGGGCTTCAATCTCGTCGCCGCGGTGCAACTGGTCCAGGGCGCGAACACGGGTTACATGGGTTTTGGCTTCCTTCAACATGGCGGGGCCTCCTGAGCTGGAGCTTGTGCTGGTGCCTGCAATTGCCGGCACATCCAGTTTCCTGCGCCATTGTTGCCGCCGCGTTTCATGCCGGTAATGGGCGCGTTAGTTTTCCGCGCCCACCCCGTTTCCGCCCGGAAAGCAGCTAACCGGCGGCGTCAGATCCGCCGGTGCTATATCCGCCTGTCGGCGGGCCGCTGGATCCTGAACCAGCGGTAGCCGTAGCGCTCCAGTTCCAGTTCGAAGCCTCCGTCGTCCGCCAGAGGAACATTGTCGCCGTCGAACAGGTCCAGCAGGACGGCGCCCGCGACGTTCTCTGCCGGATCTTCCGGCGACGAGACTTTTGCCGAGACGGACGCCGGCTGTGCGGCCATGTTGTGTGCCAGGACCAGGGTGGAACCGGCGCGGGTGCAGCTGTGCAGGAGCACGCCTGGATGGGGCTGCTTGATGAGTTCGAAGTCGCCCCAGGCCAGCTCCGGGCTTTCGCGGTAGCTTCGGATGAGCGCCGCGATGAAATTCCACAACGAGTCGGGGTCCCGTTTGGCGTGGGCGGCGTTGATGTTCTTCGGCCCGAAGTAGCCGTCAACCACTTGCGCCACCAGCTTGTCCGCCGGCGCCGTGGAGAATCCGCCGTTAGCCGTGTCATTCCATTGCATGGGGGAGCGCACAGCGGAGCGCCCCTTGGCGCGCAAGTCCTCACCCATCCCGATTTCCTCGCCATAGAAAAGGACCGGTGTTCCCGGGAGGGAAAACATCAGCGAATAGACCATCCGGATCCGGGCGGGGTCGCCGCCGAGCATCGTTGGGAGGCGGCGCCTAAGCCCCCGGCCGTACATCTGCATGTCCGGGTCCGGCCCGAAGGCCGCGAAGACCTCGGCCCGTTCCTCATCGGTGAGTTTGTCCAGTGTCAGTTCATCGTGGTTGCGGACGAACATGGCCCACTGGTTGTCAGGATGGATGGCCGGCCTGCCGGCGAGGGTCTTGGCCAGTGGGCGGGCGTCCTCCCTGGCGAGGGACAGGTACAGGTTTTGCATGCTCAGGAAGTCGAACTGCATGTTCAGCTCGTTGCCGTCCGGCCCGCCGAAGTATTTCAGCTGGTCCTTATAGGGAAGGTTGACCTCGCCGAGGAGAACAGCACTGCCGTTGCGCCGGTTCAGGAAGCTCCGCAGGGCCGCCAGGTAGTCATGCGGATCGATCTTCGCCGCGTCCTCCTTGGACACGCCCTGCAGCTCCAGGAAGAACGGCACGGCATCCAGCCGGAAACCGTCCAGCCCCAGCTGCAGCCAGAATCCCATGGACTTGGCGATCTCGTCCCGGACCTTCGGATTGGCGACGTTCAGGTCCGGCTGGTGCTTGGCGAACATGTGCAGGTACCACTCGCCGGTGGCCTTGTCCTGGGTCCAGATGGACGTCTCCTCACCGGGGAACACCACCTGTTCGGAGGTGTCCGGGGGAGTGTCTTTCCGCCACACGTAATAGTCGCGGTAGGGGTTGTCCACGGCCTTCCGGGATTCCTTGAACCAGGGGTGTTTATCGGAGGTGTGGTTGATGACGAAGTCCGCGATAACCCGCATTCCCCGGTCTTTGGCCGTCCGGACAAACTCCACCACGTCGCCCATGGTGCCGAGGCGCGGGTCCACTCCGTACATGTCGGTGATGTCGTAACCGTCGTCCCGGTCCGGCGAGGGGTAGAACGGCATGAGCCAGATGCACGTGACCCCCAGGGCCGCCAGGTAGTCCACTCGCTGGATCAGGCCGCCGAAATCCCCGGTGCCGTCGCCGTCGTAGTCAAAAAAGGTTTCCGGGTCCAGGCAGTAGATCACGGCGTTCTTCCACCACAGATCGGACGTCTCCGCAATCCTCATGCCGTCACCTCCCGTGACGCGCTACCGGCCCGCAGCCCGGGCAGGACGTGTTCGCCGAACGCCTCGATGAAGGGTTGCTGTTCCTGGCCGACGAAGTGCAGGTAGAGCTCATCGAAGCCCAGGTCCGCATACTCCTGCAGCCACGTGGCGTGCTGGTCCAGGCTGGAGGAAATGTTGACGGCCTTCCGGACCTGGTCTTCGCCGACGTCGGTGCTGACGCCGTCAAAGTGGGCCGCGGTGGGCAGGTCCCAGGGGATGGGCGGGGCGAAGACGTTGGACCGCCACTGGTCCAGGGCAATCGAAACCGCATCCTCCTCCCGCGGTGCCCAGGACAGGTGGATCTGAAGCACCGCCTTGCCCTTGCCGCCGTTGTCCCGGTAGGCGTCGAGCATCTCTTTCAGCTTCGCGTGTGGCTGGTTCACCGTGACCAGCCCGTCAGCCCACGTTGCGGCGCGCCGGGCGGTCTGGACGCTGATCGCCGGCGCGATCAGCGGCGGCTTGGTGGACGGGACGTCCCAGATGCGTGCCTGTTCCACCGTCACCAGGCCATGGTGCGTCACCTCCTCGCCGTTGTGCAGGCGGCGGATGACGTCGACGCACTCCTCCAGGCGCTGCTGACGTGATTCCTTGGCCGGCCACGCATCGCCCGTGATGTGCTCGTTCATGTTCTCGCCGCTGCCCGGTGCCATCCAGAACCGCCCGGGAAACATGTCCGCCAGGGTGGCCGAGGCGTGCGCGATGATGGCCGGGTGGTAGCGCTGGCCTGGTGCGGTGACCACGCCAAAGCGGAGCGAGGTGGTTGCCAGTGCGGCCCCCAGCCAGGACCAGGCGAAGCCCGAATGCCCTTGCCGGGCGGACCAGGGCTCAATGTGGTCCGAGCACATGGCGGCGTCGAAGCCTGCCTGCTCGGCGAGCCGGACGTCCTGGAGAAGCTGGCCCGGGCTGATCTGTTCATGCGACGCGTGAAAACCGATAGTTGCCATCGTTCATGTCTACCCGCGGAGCGGGAGCGTGTCGAGGAAAGCAGTCGAGCAAAGCACCGGCGGAGTCGGGTCTTTCTGCATAGACTCTAGCCATACCGACGCGGGACAGCGGGACACCGGACGGCGATGACGCTCGAAAGGGAGTGGCGGGTGAAATTAGGCATTACGCGGGAGCGCCGCGCGGGCGAGCGACGGGTGGCCGCGACGCCGGAGACGGTCCAGCAACTGATTGGCCTGGGACTCGAGGTCCTGGTCGAATCCCGTGCGGGAAAGGAGGCCGGCCACAGCGACGCAGAGTATGCCCGGGCCGGCGCGCGGATCGTCCCCGAACTGGATCCCGGATCCCTCGATATCCTCGCCCACGTGCGGCCTCTGGAACCGGCGACGGCGGCGGCCTTGCGCCGCGGTGCCGTCACCGCCGGCCTGGCGTCGCCGTCGTCCGAACTGCCCACGGTGCGGGCGCTGGCTGCAGCCGGGGTGACATCCTTCGCTCTTGAACTGGTGCCGCGGATTTCCCGGGCCCAGTCGATGGACGCCCTGTCCTCCCAGGCCCTGGTGGCCGGCTACCGCTGCGTACTGGAAGCGGCGATCCGCCTGCCGCGCTTCTTCCCGCTCTTTATGACAGCCGCCGGGACCATCCCGCCGGCGCGCGTGCTGGTGCTCGGCGTGGGGGTGGCGGGCCTGCAGGCCATCGGCACGGCAAAACGGCTGGGCGCCCGGGTGTCGGCGAACGACATCCGGCCCGCGTCGGCGGACGAGGTCGCCTCGATGGGCGGCACCTTCATCAAGCTCGACCTGGAAACGGCCGAAGCCTCCGGCGGCTACGCCCGCGAGCTCAGCGCGGACCGCGGTGCCCTGCAGCGGCAGCTTCTGGCGCCGCACGTGGCCCAGGCGGACGTACTGATTACGACGGCGGCAGTCCCGGGCCGGCGGGCACCGCTGCTGGTGAGCCGGGAAATGGTGCAGGGAATGCGGCCCGGCTCCGTGGTGGTGGACCTCGCCGCGGAATCCGGCGGCAACGTGGAGGGATCCGTTCCCGGCCAGGAGATCCAGGTGGACACCGCCGACGGCCAGGGCACCGTGACCCTGGTGGGCCTGAAGGACGCCGCGTCAGCCATGCCGACCGATGCCTCCCGGCTCTATGCCAAGAACGTGGCCAACCTGCTCGCCCTGGTGGTCCGCGACGGCGCTCTGTCCCTGGACTTCGGCGACGAAGTCGTGGCCGGCACCTGCCTGACGCACGACGGCCAGGTGCGCCATGCGCCCACGGCGGACGCACTCGCTGCCGAGGACCAACAGCCCGACAACGAGGGGGTGGCCTGATGGACGGCATCAGCCTGCTCACGATCACCGTGCTGGCGGTCTTCGTGGGCTTTGAGGTGGTCTCGAAAGTGTCCAGCACCCTGCACACACCGCTGATGTCCGGTGCCAACGCGATCCACGGAATCATCCTGGTGGGCGCCATCATCGTGGCCGGGCAGGCGGCGGACCCGTGGGTACTCGCCGTCGCGCTGCTGGCCGTCGTCCTGGCCACCGCCAACCTGGTGGGCGGATTCGTGGTGACGGACCGGATGCTGGAGATGTTCCGCGGCCGTAGGGACGGGAAGGAACCGCGATGAGCATCCTGGACCCTGCCTGGACGGGGCTCCTCTACCTGTTGGCCGCAGTGTTGTTCATCCTTGCGCTCATGGGCCTGAACTCGCCGCGCACCGCGCGCCGCGGCAACCTCGTGGGTGCCGCGGGGGCCGTGCTGGGCGTAGCCACTGTGTTCCTGTCCGCGCGGCTGGACAACATTCCCTGGATCCTCGGCGCGATCGCCGTCGGCTCCGCTGTGGCCGCCCCCGTGGCCCGGCGCGTGAAGATGACCCAGATGCCGCAGCTCGTGGCCGCCTTCAACGGAGTGGGCGGCGGCGCCGCTGCCCTCGTGGCGCTCCTTGAACTGGCACACACGGAGGACGCCTGGGTCCGCCTGGCCATCGCCTTCACGCTCTTGGTTGGCGCGGTCTCCTTCGCAGGCTCCGCAATCACCTTCGCCAAGCTGCAGGAGCTCATGACCACCAGGCCGGTGGTCTTCCCCGGACTGCCCGTGGTCATGGCGGCGGTACTGCTGGCCGCGGTGGGTGCAGGCACCGCCGTCGTCCTGTCCGGTTCGCTGCCTCTGGCACTGGTGCTGCTGGTGCTGGGACTGGCCGCGGGAATCTTCCTGGTGCTGCCCGTGGGCGGCGCGGACGTACCGATCGTCATTTCGCTGCTGAACGCCTTCACCGGCCTGGCCGTTGCGGCCTCCGGCCTGGTGCTTGGCAACGTGCTGCTGCTCGTGGCAGGCACCCTGGTGGGGGCCTCCGGTACCATCCTGACCCGGGCCATGGCAGCCGCCATGGGCCGCAGCGTGGCGGGCATCCTGTTCGGCGCGTTCCGGGGAGGCTCGACGGCGGGTTCCACCGCCGTCAGTGAGCGGCCGGTGCGCTCGTCCAGCGCGGAGGACGTCGCCGTGCTGCTGGGCTACGCGCAGCGCGTGATCATCGTTCCCGGCTACGGCCTTGCCGTCGCCCAAGGCCAGCACACCGCGGCCGAACTGGCCAAGGCCCTGCAGCTCCGCGGAATCCAGGTGGATTTTGCCATCCACCCCGTGGCCGGCCGCATGCCTGGCCACATGAACGTGCTCCTGGCGGAGGCCAACGTGCCGTACGAGGAACTGAAGGAAATGACCGAGATCAACTCTGAGTTCAAGACCGCCGACGTCGCCCTCGTGGTGGGCGCCAACGACGTGGTCAACCCGGCGGCGAAGACGTCCTCCGGCTCGCCCATCTACGGGATGCCCATCCTGGAAGTGGCCGACGCCCGGCAGGTGGTGTTCCTCAAACGGTCCATGCGACCGGGCTTCGCGGGGATCGAGAACGAACTGCTCTACGAACCACAGACCACCCTGCTGTTCGGCGATGCCAAGGATTCGCTGACCAAGGTGCTGGGGGCAGTCAAGGCCCTCTAGCAGCCTGGCCGGCACAACGGGCCTGCCGTGGGGGTGGTGCGAGGCGTACCGGCGGGTAAGAATGGGCGTTATGCAACTGCCGGTGATGCCCCCGATCGCGCCCATGCTGGCCAAAGCCGTCAGCGCCCTGCCCGAAGTCCCGGACTCCGGCCCGAAATGGAGCTTCGAACCGAAGTGGGACGGCTTCCGGTCCATCATCTTCCGGGACGGCGACGAGGTGGAGATCGGCAGCCGCAACGGCAAGCCCATGACCCGCTACTTCCCCGAACTGGTGGAGGCGCTGAAGGCGAACCTGCCGGCGCGCTGCGTGCTCGACGGCGAGATCGTCCTGGTGGGTGCCTCCGGTGACCGGCTGGACTTCGAAGCGCTCCAGCAACGGATCCACCCCGCGGCCAGCCGGGTGAAGCTCCTGGCGGCGCAGACGCCGGCGAAGTTTGTGGCGTTCGACCTTCTGGCGCTTGACGACGAGGACCTCACCGGGCGGCCGTTTTCCGAACGGCGGAGCATGCTGGAGAAGGCCCTTGCGGACAGTTCCGCGCCCGTCCACCTGACCGCTACAACGCGGGACAACGGCACGGCGCAGCAGTGGTTCCACCAGTTCGAGGGAGCCGGCCTCGACGGGATTGTGGCCAAGGCCCTGGACGGCAGCTACCAGCCGGACAAGCGCGTGATGCTCAAGGTCAAGCACGAACGCACCGCGGACTGCGTCCTGGCGGGCTACCGCGTGCACACCAGCGGCCCGGACCGGATCGGGTCCCTGCTGCTCGGGTTGTACAACGGCGACGGCGTCCTGGCGAGCGTGGGCGTGGTGGGTGCTTTCCCGATGCAGCGCCGCAAGGACCTGTTCGAGGAGCTCCAGCCCCTGGTGACGGACTTCGACGGCCACCCCTGGGCCTGGGCCAAGCAGGAGGAGGGCAGCCGGACGCCGCGGAACGCCGAAGGCAGCCGGTGGAGCGCGGGCAAGGACCTGTCCTTTATCCCGCTCCGGCCCGAGCGCGTGCTGGAAGTGAAGTACGACCACATGGAAGGTGAACGGTTCCGCCACACTGCCCAGTTCGTCCGCTGGCGGCCGGACCGCGAACCGGAATCCTGCACTTACGAGCAGTTGGAAGAGCCGGTGAAGTACAACCTCGACGACGTGCTGGCCACCTGATCGGCCTCAAACTAGTGGTTAAACTGCGGCGGCCCGCCCCCGGGAGGGGACGGGCCGCCGTCGTGACCTTTTTTTGTGTGAACTTGGCCGGAAGGTCAGGGAATCGCCGTGTCGGGGCCGTTTTGACTGGCAAAAAGGGTCACGACGGCGGCTGTTGCAGGAACGCGCCTTACTTCAGGCCGAGCTCGCGGGTGGGAGTCTTGAAGGATTCCTTGGCCGTGAGGGCCGAGATGGCTGCGATGCCGCAGATGACTGCCGTGAAGATGCTGATCTGGACCCAGCCGCCGGGCTTGATGCCGCCCATGGCCGCCACGATCGCCGGGGCGAAGCCTGCCATCAGGAAGCCGAGCTGGGTGCCGATGGCCAGTCCGGAGAACCGGACCTTGGTGCTGAACATCTCGGCGTAGAAGGACGGCCAGACGGCGTTGGAGGCTGCGTAGCCAAAGGAGAAGAATCCGATGGCGGCCAGGAACATCAGCGGGACGCTGCCTGATTCGAGGCTCAGCAGGAAGACCGGAGTCAGGATCGCGCTGGCCACGGCGCCGTAGATGAATACCGGCTTGCGGCCGATCTTGTCCGCCAGCATGCCGAACAGCGGCTGGGTGCCGAGGGCCACGAAGTTGGCGCCGACCACGAGCCACAGTGTGGTGGTGCCGTCCACGCCGGCCACGGTCTTGGCGTAGCTGATGGCCAGGGTGCCGAACACGGTGGACACGGCGGCGATGAAGGCGCAGGCCACCACGCGGAGGACATCGCGCCAGTGGTGCTTCAGGAGATCGGCAACCGGCAGCTTGGAGATGGCGGCGGACTTCTGGGCTTCGGCGAATGCCGGCGGTTCGTGCAGGGTGCGGCGGATGAAGAAGGCCACCAGGACCACCACGGCACTGAGCCAGAACGGGATGCGCCAGCCGATGCCGTACTTGACCTCGTCAGGCAGGGCGAGCACGGGGATGAAGACCAGGGCGGCGAGGATCTGGCCGCCCTGGGTGCCGGTGAGGGTCCAGGACGTGAAGAAGGAGCGGCGGTTGTCCGGGGCGTGTTCCAGGGTCATGGAGGAGGCGCCGGCCTGCTCGCCGGCTGCGGACAGGCCCTGGCACAGGCGAGCGAGGACCAGCAGGGCGGGAGCCCACCAGCCCACCGTATTGAAGTCGGGGAGGCAGCCGATGAGGAAGGTGGAGGCTCCCATCAGCACCAGGGTGAACATGAGGACCTTCTGCCGGCCCACGCGGTCACCGAAGTGGCCCAGGATGACGGCGCCGATCGGGCGGGCCACATAGGCGAAGCCGAAGGTGGCGAAGGACATGATGGCGGCATTGGCATCAGCATTGGGGAAAAACACGTGCGGGAAGATCAGCGCTGCGGCGGAACCGAAGATGAAGAAGTCGTAGTACTCGACGGCGCTTCCCAGGAAGCTGGCGAGGGCTGCCTTCTTCGGGGTCCCGGCCGGTGCAACGGTGCCCGGCGTCGTGGACGGGAGTGTCTGGCTCATGGTGTTCCTTTGTGTGACGACATTGTCGCGGATGGATCAGGATTTTCGCAGCTGCCTTGCTTCATTTCTGCAGAACCAGCCGTCCGTCTCAGACGGCGGCTTTCGTGGCGGCGGCCGGTGGTCCTTGTGAAGACCCGGACGAGTAGCCACATGGTGGGAGCTACTTGTGCGATACAGCAATGATGGCTGTGAGGACTGTCACTTGTCAAGAAAAATAATCACCATCTAGAAATAGCTCTCACAATGTGGCAACATCAAGTTATGAGTGTGAACCAAAACACAGAGCTTGAGGGCGCCGTCGAGGTCGCCCCGGCCACTGCGGCCAAAGAGGCAAAGTCGCCCAGGGCCGCCAAGAATGACTCCCGCACGGACATGGTGGGCAAGGCCCTGGGCCTTCTTGTCCTGCTGGGCGACGAGCCGCGGGGAGCCAGTGCGGCCGAGTTGTCCCGCCGCGCGGAGCTGCCGTTCAGCACCACCTACCGCCTGCTGGGCTCGCTCACGCGGGACGGGTTTGTCGATTATGAGCCGGACGGCCGCCGCTACCACCTGGGCCTGCGCGTCTTCCAGCTGGGCCAGCGCGTCTCCAACCATCACGGGTTTGCCGGTACGGCGCTTCCCATCCTCCGCCGGGTCACGGAGAAAACCGGGGAGGCCACCATCCTCTCTGTCCGCGACGGAAACCATCACCTTACGGTCAACAAGGTGGACGGACCGCAGACGTTCCGCGTGACGAGCGATCCGGGGCACCTCGGCGCCTTGCACACCACCTCGGTGGGCAAGGCGCTTGTTGCCTTTGCCGAGGATTCTGAACGCAAGCGCCTCGTGGAGGAACTGCCGCTTGAGCCGCTGACGGAATTTTCCATTACGGACCGGGACGCCTTCCGTGCCGAGATCGACCAGGTCCGCCGGCGCGGATACGCCGTCATGGATGAGGAGAACGAGCTGGGCATGCGCGCCGTGGCCGTCCCCGTCCTCAATGCCCAGGGCTACGCCTTCGCGTCCCTGGCCACGGCGGTGCCGGTCTTCCGGCTCAGCCTTGAGGACCTGGTGGCACTTGTCCCCGCACTCCAGGAGGCCGCGTCCGAACTGGCCGCAAGGCTGCCGCAGCGATGAGGTGCACCGGCCGCCGAGCCGTACCCCGCCGTCGTAATTTGTTCGCTATAAGAACATCAGTGCAATATGTGAACTTTTCCTGTACTGTAATCCCTATCACCCGGCACACCGCCGGCGCCCAGTGCGCCCCGGTCCGCCGGATGCCGTTGTCAAAGGAGCTAAACGGATGAGCAATCGAGCAGAGTCCTTTCTGGTGGGCCTCGTGGGTGATGGCGTGATGCCTTCCCTCACGCCCCACATGCACGAGCGCGAAGGCGATGTGCAGGGCCTGCGGTACCTCTACCGCCCCATCGACCTGCTGGAGCTGGGCCTGCCCGGTGAATCCGTGGGCGAGCTCCTGCAAAGCGCCCACCGCCTCGGCTTCAACGGGCTGAATATCACGCACCCGTGCAAGCAGCTGGTCCTGGACCACCTCGACGAAGTGTCGCCGGACGCCCGCCGCCTCGGCGCCGTCAACACCGTCACCATCCGGGACGGCCGCTTCATCGGCCACAACACGGACTTCTCCGGCTTCGCCGCCGCCCTCGCCGCCGGGCTCCCCGGCGCCAAGCTTGACCGCGTGGTCCAGCTGGGCGCAGGAGGCGCCGGATCCGCCGTCGCGTACGCCCTGCTCACCGCCGGCGTCCGCCACCTTGACCTCGCGGACACAGACGCCGCCCGCTGCGCCGCGCGTGCTGCCGAACTGGCCGGGTTCTTCCCGGACAGCACCGTCACGGCACGCACGACGGCGGAGCTGCCGCAGCTGATGCCCCTCGCCGACGGCCTGGTCCACTGCACCCCTGTGGGCATGGCAGCACACCCCGGCGTTCCGCTGGACCTGTCCCTGCTGGAATCACGGCACTGGGTGGCGGATATCGTCTACCGCCCGATTGAAACCGAGCTGGTCCGCGAGGCCCGCGCCAAGGGCTGCGAAGTGCTGGACGGCGGACGCATGGCCGTGGGCCAGGCGGCGGACGCCTTCAGGATCTTCACCGGGCTGGAGGCTGATGCGGACCGCATGCGCGCCCACTTCCTGGAGCTTGTGGCCGCCGAAGAGGTGGCTGCCTGATGCGTACCGGAATCGCGACGGTGTGCCTGTCCGGCACGCTGAAGGAAAAAATGCAGGCCTGCGCCATCGCGGGATTCGACGGAATCGAAATCTTCGAGCAGGACCTGGTGACGTCGTCCCTGAGCCCGGAGGACATCCGGAAGATGGCCGCGGACCTGGGCCTGACGCTGGACCTCTACCAGCCGTTCCGCGACTTCGACAGCGTTCCGGAGGATGTCCTTGCCGCCAACCTGCGCCGGGCGGAGGCCAAGTTCAAGCTGATGTCCCGCCTGGGCATGGACACCATCCTGGTCTGCTCCAACGTCGGCACGGCCGCCATCGACGACGATTCCCTGCGCGCCGAACAGCTGGCCCGGCTGGCCGGACTCGCCGGGGACCACGGCGTCAAGGTGGCCTACGAGGCGCTGGCCTGGGGCAAGTACGTCAACGACTACGAGCACGCCCACCGCCTGGTGGAAACCGTGGACCACCCGAACCTGGGCACCTGCCTGGACTCCTTCCACATCCTTTCCCGCGACTGGGACACCGCGCCGATTGAATCGTTCAGCGCGGACAAGATCTTCTTCGTGCAGGTGGCCGACGCCCCGAAGCTATCCATGGACGTCCTGTCCTGGAGCCGGCACTACCGCGTCTTCCCGGGCGAAGGGCAGTTCGAGCTCGCTAAATTCATGGGCCACGTGGTCCGCGCCGGATACACCGGACCGGTGTCGCTGGAGGTCTTCAACGACGTCTTCCGCCAGTCCGACGTCGAACGCACCGCCGTGGACGCCATGCGGTCGCTGATCTGGCTGGAGGAGCAGAGCGCCAAGTGGCTGGACGCCCTTACGGACGGTGCTGTTGTTGGTGGGTCTGCGGTCCCTGCCCGCCGTCGTTATCCCATGGAACTGGCCACGCTCCCGCAGGTGGCCGAACCGGCAGGCTTCAACTTCGCCGAGGTCAAGGCCGCTGACACCGCTGGCCTCGAGAAGGTGCTGGGCCAGCTGGGATTTGAATTCAACGGCAGACACCGCACCAAAGACGTGCAATTGTGGAGCATGGGCCACGCACGCGTGATCATCAACGAGGCATCCGTGGACGCCGGTGACTCGTCACCAGCAATTGCCGCCCTCGGCTTTGACGTAGATTCGCCCGTGATTGCCGCCGCCCGCGCCCAGCAGCTCAAGGCCCCCGCCGTGCCCCGCAAGAGCCAGGCCAACGAAGAAGTCTTCCAAGGCTTCGCCGCACCGGACTCCACCGAGATCTTCCTCTGCCAGGGCAGCCCGGACGGCACCGCGGCTTGGACCCGCGAGTTCGGCGAAGGCCTGGAAGTTCCGGCCGCAGGCGGACGCAGCGCCGTCATTGACCACGTGAACCTCGCCCAGCCGTGGCAGCACTTTGACGAAGCCGTGCTGTTCTACACCAGCGCCCTGGCCCTGGAACCGCAGCCGTTCGCGGAGGTTCCCAGCCCCAGCGGACTGGTGCGCTCCCAGGTGATGCTGACGGCCGACCGCGCCGTGCGCCTGGTCCTCAACCTGGCACCCGTGATCCAGCAGGACGGCGCGGAGGCGGGAACTTCGCACCGGAAGACCTACCAGGAACACATCGCCTTCGCCGTGGACGACCTCGTGGAGACCGCACGTGCAGCGCGGGACCGGGGCCTGGATTTCCTGCAGATCCCGGCCAACTACTACGAGGACCTGGATGCCCGGTTCGACCTCGATCCCGCGTTCCTTGCCACGGTGCGGGAGCTAAACCTGCTGTACGACCGTGACGTTGACGGCGAGTTCCTGCACTTCTACACCGCCACCGTGGGCAGCGTGTTCTTCGAAATGGTGGAACGCCGCGGCGGCTACGACGGCTACGGTGCGCCCAACGCGCCGGTGCGGCACGCCGTCCAGTACGACTACCTGCACCAGCTGGGCCGCACCACCTGAAAAGACCAACCATCTCCAACCATCAATATCAACCACTGAAAGGAGGCTGCTGTGCCTGAAGACATCAACCTTGAAATTTTCAACGCCGACCCAATCACCGAAGACGTGTCGGACGCGGCGCCCCTGGCCGGAACCGAAGCCGCACCGAAGACCTATGCGCCGCTTGATGCCGCTGCGGAATCGCAGGCGGACCTCAGCGCTGAGATGAAGTCGATCGGGGAGGCCTACGCGGCGGCGCTGAAGAACGGCGCCCGGGTGGAGATCCAGCCCCGGCTGGACTACGCACCGTACCGCAGCAGCGTCCTCCGTCACCCGACGAAGGACCTGCATCACGCGGATCCGGAGACCATCGAGCTCTACTCGCCGGCCTTCGGGCACATGGACGTGCACGCGCTGGAATCGGACCTGACCATCCAGCACAACGGGGAACCCCTGGGCGAACGCATCCTGGTCTCCGGCCGCGTGCTCGACGGTGACGGCCGTCCGGTGGCGGGCCAGCTTGTGGAGATCTGGCAGGCCAACTCCGCCGGCCGCTACATCCACAAGCGGGACCAGCACCCTGCCCCGCTCGACCCCAACTTCACGGGCGTGGGCCGCTGCATCACCGGCGCCGACGGCTCCTACAGCTTCACCACCATCAAGCCCGGCGCGTACCCGTGGAAGAACCACCTCAACGCCTGGCGGCCGGCGCACATCCACTTCTCCCTGTTCGGGCAGGAGTTCACCCAGCGCATCGTCACCCAGATGTACTTCCCGGGTGACCAGCTCTTCCCGCTGGACCCGATCTACCAGTCCATCGTGGACCAGGATGCCCGGGACCGCCTGGTGGCCACCTACGACCACGACCTCACCAAGCCTGAGTGGGCGATCGGCTACAAGTGGGACATTGTCCTGACGGGCTCCAAGCGGACCTGGACCGAAAACGAAGCGTATGGCGCAGAAGGCGAGGAGTAGCCAGATGAGTAACACCACGAAGCTAACCCCCACCCCCGGGCAGACCGTTGGCCCCTTCTACGGCTACGCCCTCCCGTACGAGAAGGACCGTGAACTGCTGGCACCAGGCTCACCGGGCTCCATCCGCCTGCAGGGCACCGTGTACGACGGCGCCGGACACCCCATCCCGGACGCGATCCTGGAAATCTGGCAGCCGGATTCCGAGGGCAAGGTGGTCCACCGGACCGGTTCGCTGGTCCGGGACGGCTACACGTTCACCGGCTTCGGCCGGAGCGCGGTGGGCAACACGGGCGTGTACACCTTCACCACGGTTAATCCCGGCCCCACCGAGCCCGGCGCAGCGGCCTTCATTTCGGTGGCCGTGTTTGCCCGCGGCCTGATGAACCGGCTCTTCACCCGCCTGTACCTGCCGGAGGATGAAGAAGCCCTTGCGGCCGATCCGCTGCTCTCCTCCCTGGACCCGGACCGCCGCAGCACGCTGATTGCGCGCCGGGACGCCGACGGCGGACTCACCTGGGACATCCGCCTGCAGGGCGAGGGCGAGACCGTTTTCCTCGACTTCGAGGGCGCCTCCCAGTGACTGCTTCCCACCTGTCCGACGGCGACGTCGGACTCCTCAGTCCCGTGTCGGCGTCGCCTTCGGTGGCGGCGCTGACGGGGGACCGGGCGGTCCTGGCGGCGGTTCTTGCCGTCGAGGCCGGCTGGGCTTCGGTCCTGGAGAAGGCCGGCCTCGCGCCCGCCGGCTCCGCCGCCGTCGTGGCTTCCGCGGCGGACGTGGACCGCTATGACCTGGCGGGCATCGCTGTCCGCGCGCAGGGCGGCGCCAACCCGGTCATCCCGCTGCTCACAGATCTCCGCGCCGAGGTCAAGGCACTGGACATAGACAACGTTGGTGCAGTGCGTGCGGTGCACACCTCGCTGACCAGCCAGGACGTGCTGGACTCGGCGCTGATGCTCCTGGCAAAGAACGCGGTTACGTCGCTCCTGGCCGACCTTCGCGGAATCACGACGGCGCTGGCGGCCATGACGGAGCAGCATGCGGAGACGCTGTGCGTCGGCAGGAGCCTGACGCAGCACTCGCTGCCGTTTACGTTCGGGCTGAAGGCCGCGCAGTGGTTCCACGGCCTGGCTGCTGCGGCGCGGCGCCTTGAAGCCGTGGAGTTGCCGCTGCAGACGGGCGGCGCCGCGGGAACGCTCGCGGCCGGAACCGTGCTCACCAAGGACTCGGTGGAGACGCCTTTCGACCTCGCGGGCAACCTCGCCGCGCACCTTGGCCTGGCGGCAGCTCCCGGGCCGTGGCACACCAACCGGCTGGCCGTTACGTCGCTGGGCGATGCCTTGGCCGGCGTCACCGATGCGCTGGGAAAGATCGCCTCCGACGTGCTGTTCCTCAGCCGGCCGGAAGTGGGCGAGCTCGCCGAACCCCGGGCAGCCGGCCGCGGAGTGTCCTCGGCGATGCCGCAGAAGCAGAACCCCGTATTGTCCGTGCTGGTCCGCAGCGCGGCACTGCAGGCCCCGAACCTGGCCTCGCAGCTGCACCTGGCGGCGGCCAACTTCAACGATGAGCGTCCCGACGGCGCCTGGCACAGCGAATGGCCGGCCTTCCGCCAGCTGCTCCGCCTGGCGCTCGGCGCGGCCGGGCACCTGCGCGAGCTCACCGAAGGCCTGCAGGTCTTCCCGGATGCCATGCGCCGCAACCTGGAGCTGTCCGGGCCGCTGCTGCTCAGCGAAGGGGTGACCGCCGCCGTCGCGCCACTGCTTGCTGAGCGGGACGGCAGGAACGGCAAGCAGCAGCTCCAGGCGGTGGTGGACCGGACGCTGCAGGCTCCGTCCGCCGAGCAGTCCGGAACGTACCGCCGCCTGCTGCGTGAGACCGTGCCCGCCAGTGCGCTGTCCGACGACCGGCTGGAAGAACTCCTGGATCCTGCCAGCTACCTGGGGCAGGCCGCCGAAATTTCCCGCCGCATCCTGGCCGCGTTTCCCGGCTTTGCGCCAGCCCCCACCCAAACAGACCCGAACGGAGACTCCCGTGGCTAGACCCACAGTCAAGGCAGTATTGCTCTCCCCGCAGCGCCCGCTGGGGGACAAGCCCCTCGTGGTGGTGGGGCCGTCGCTGGGGACCTCCTCAGTGTTGTGGACGCAGGCCGGCGCCCTCCTCGGGACCGACTTCGACGTCGTCGCCTGGGACCTGCCCGGCCACGGCGTCTCACCGGCCGCGACGGAAACGTTCGACGTCGCCGAACTGGCTGACGCCGTCGTCGACCTTGTCGATTCAATCGCCCCGGGCGAGAGGTTCCACTACGCCGGCGTATCGCTCGGCGGGGCCACCGGACTGCAGCTGGGCATCAAGCACGGCGAACGGCTCAAGAGCCTGTCCGTGCAGTGCAGCGGTGCCAAGATCGGCACGTCCGAAGGCTGGCTGGAACGTGCCGAGACCGTCCGCACCCAGGGCACCGCGGTGATGATCCAGGGTTCGGCGCAGCGCTGGTTCGCCGCCGGCTTCATGGACCGCGAGCCCGAGCTCAGCAGCCGCCTGCTGCACTCCCTGCGCGACGCGGACCGCTTCAGCTACGCCTTCTGCTGCGAGGCCCTGGCCGGCTTCGACGTCCGCGCAGAGCTGGGCAGCATCCGGGTTCCCACCCAGGCGGTGGCGGGTTCGGAGGATGCCGTGGTGCCGCCGTCGTTCGCCAAGGAAATCGCGGACGGCATTACCGCCGGCGGCGGGACTGCAAATGCTGTGACGCTCGAAGGCGTGGCACACCTGGCTCCGGCCGAGGCGCCCGCGCACGTTGCCGAGCTGCTGAAGAGCCTCATCTCCTGGAGCGAAACCAGCGGGGCAGCCAAGTGAGCGGCGCAGAAGTGTCCGGCGCCGGCACTGAGCGGCACGGGGTCGTCCAGCCGGACGCCACCAGCCAGGAAATTTACGACGGCGGCATGGTGGTCCGCCGCGAGGTGCTGGGCGCCGCTCACGTGGACCGCGCCAACGCCAACAAGGACGCCTTCACCGAGGACTTCCAGGACATGATCACCCGCATCGCGTGGGGCGGCATCTGGACCCGTCCAGGCCTGACCCGGCAGATGCGCTCCGCGGTCACCCTCACCGCGATGGTGGCGCACGGGCACTGGGAAGAACTGGCCATGCACATCCGCGCAGCCATCACGAACGGCCTGAGCAGGGACGAGATCAAGGAAATCCTGCTCCAGACCGCCATTTACTGCGGAGTCCCCTCCGCCAACACCGCCTTCAAGACAGCACAACAGGTGTTCCAGGAAATGGACAACACCGGAATGGACGCAACCTCATGAATCAGGCTTTTGTGTACGACGCCGTGCGCACTCCGTTCGGTAAGTTCGGCTCCGGCCTTGCCGCGGTCCGCCCGGATGACCTTGCCGCGCACGTGATTGGTGAGATCGTCAGGAGGGCACCGAAGCTCGACGTGGAGCGGATCGACGAGGTGGTGTTCGGGAACGCGAACGGCGCCGGCGAGGAGAACCGCAACGTCGCCCGGATGGGCACACTGCTCGCCGGTTTGCCGGTGTCGATCCCGGGCACCACGGTGAACCGGCTCTGCGGGTCCTCGCTGGACGCGGCGATCATCGCCTCCCGCCAGGTGAACGCCGGTGACGCGGAGCTGATGCTGATCGGCGGCGCCGAGTCGATGTCGCGTGCCCCGTGGGTGCTGCCGAAGACGGAGAAGCCCTACCCGGCAGGGGATCTGAACCTGGCCTCGACCACCCTGGGCTGGCGCCTGGTTAACAAGGCCATGCCCAAGGACTGGACCATTTCCCTGGGCGAGGCCACCGAACGTTTGGCCGAGAAGTACGGGGTGACCCGTCAGGCGCAGGATGAGTTCTCCGCGAACTCGCACAACCTGGCCGCCGCGGCCTGGGATGACGGCTTCTACGACAACCTGGTCGCCCCGGTTCCGGGCACCGACCTGGTCCGCGACGAGGGGATCCGTGCCGGGTCCTCGGCCGAGAAGCTCGCCGGGCTCAAGACCGTGTTCCGTGCCGAGAACGGCACCGTGACCGCGGGCAACGCGTCCCCGCTCTCGGACGGCGCGTCCGCGGCCTGGATCGGTTCCGAGAGCGCCGCCGGGATCCTCGGGATGGACCCTTTGGCCCGGATCGCCGGGCGCGGTGCGCACGCGAACGATCCGCAGTACTTCGGCTACGCCCCGGTGGAGGCCGCGAACAAGGCCCTCGCGAAGGCGGGCATCAGCTGGGAGCAGGTGGGCGCGGTCGAACTGAACGAAGCGTTCGCCGCGCAGTCCCTGGCCTGCATCAACGCCTGGGGCATCGACCACTCGATCGTGAACCGGCACGGCGGCGCGATCGCGATGGGCCACCCCCTCGCGGCACGGCGGCGCGATCGCGATGGGCCACCCCCTCG
>NZ_LMPC01000019.1 GCF_001423745.1 Arthrobacter sp. Leaf337 | reverse complement strand
GAACACCGCCGCAGCACGCATCGGACCCACCGTATGCGAACTCGACGGCCCAATCCCGATGGAAAAAAGATCAAAGACACCAACAGCCATGGCCGGGGTTCCTAACTAGGTCTAACAGTGGTCCGGCAGATGGTCCTGCCGGAAGGCCGCGCACCAACCGGTCGGCGGCGCGCTGCCGGATACACGACGACGGGCGGCAGCTTATGGCGGCCGCCCGGCGTCGTGATCTCTACTTCTGTAATACGGCCTCTAGGCGAGGTTCGCAACCGAGGGGTAGAGCGGGTGGGCGGCGGCGAGGGCCTCCACCCGTGAGCGCAGACCGGAAAGGTCCGCGCCGGCGTCGGCGATGAGGGCCTCCGCGATGATGTCCGCCACCTCGGCGAATGCTGCTTCGCCGAAGCCACGGGTCGCGAGGGCCGGGGTGCCGATGCGCAGTCCCGAGGTGACCATCGGCGGCCTCGGATCGAACGGCACGGCGTTGCGGTTGACGGTGATGTCGATTTCCGCGAGGCGGTCCTCTGCCTGCTGGCCGTCGAGTTCGCAGTTGCGCAGGTCCACGAGGACCAGGTGCACGTCGGTGCCGCCGGAGATCACGTTTATCCCCTTGGTGGTGACGTCCGGCTGGACCAGGCGGTCAGCCAGGATCCGGGCACCGGCAAGGACGCGCTCCTGGCGTTCCTTGAACTCCGGGGACGCTGCGATCTTGAACGCCACGGCCTTGCCGGCAATGACGTGCTCCAGCGGGCCGCCCTGCTGGCCGGGGAACACTGCCGAGTTGATCTTCTTGGCGATGTCGGCGTCGTTGGAGAGGATGATGCCGCCGCGCGGACCGGCGAGGGTCTTGTGCGTGGTGGACGTGGTGACGTGGGCGTGCGGCACCGGGGAGGGGTGCAGCCCGGCGGCAACGAGCCCGGCGAAGTGCGCCATGTCCACCATCAGGTAGGCGCCCACGGAGTCGGCGATCCGGCGGAACTCGGCAAAGTCCAGCTGCCGGGCGTAGGCGGACCAGCCCGCGACGATCAGCTGCGGCTTGTGCTCCTGCGCCAGGCGCTCCACCTCGGCCATGTCGATCCGGTGGTCCTCTTCGCGGACCTGGTACGGGATGACGTTGTACAGGCGGCCGGAGAAGTTGATCCGCATGCCGTGGGTCAGGTGCCCGCCATGTGCCAGGTTCAGGCCCATGATGGTGTCGCCCGGCTTGATCAGCGCATGCATCACCGAGGCGTTGGCCTGCGCACCGGAGTGCGGCTGCACGTTCGCGTACTCGGCACCGAACAGGGCCTTCACCCGGTCGATGGCCAGCTGCTCGACGACGTCAACGTGCTCGCAGCCGCCGTAGTAGCGCTTGCCCGGGTAGCCCTCGGCGTACTTGTTGGTGAGCACGGAGCCCTGCGCCTGCATGACGGCCTTGGCGGTGTGGTTCTCCGAGGCGATCATTTCCAGGCCGGTACGCTGGCGGCTCAGCTCGTCGTCGATCTTCGCCGCGATCTCCGGGTCCAGCGAGGACAGGTCCGCGTCCAGGGACGGGGAGACTACCTGCTCGAATGCGACAGTGCCTGCGCCCGCGGTTGCGCCGCTCACAGTTCGCCGCCGTTCTTGGCAGCGTATTCCTCTGCGGAAAGCAGCGGACCGTCGGAGTCGGCGGCGACCTTGAAGAGCCAGCCGGCACCGTACGGGTCGCTGTTGATCAGCGCGGGGTCGTCGACGACGGCGGAGTTGGTTTCCGTGACCTCGCCGGTGACCGGGGAGTACAGGTCCGAGACGGACTTGGTGGACTCGACCTCGCCGCAGGTCTCCCCTGCGGTCACGGTGGAGCCGACCTCGGGCAGGTCTACGTACACGATGTCGCCGAGGGCGTCCGTGGCCACGGCGGAAATGCCGATGGACACAAGGTTGCCGGCCTCGCGGGCAACCCACTCGTGCTCGTCGGAGTACTGCAGTTCAGCGGCTACTTTTGCCATGGTGTTCCTTAATCTCGTTACTTTTTGTGGTCTGGTGGGGAGGCGGGTGACCGAATTCCTCCGCGTGCTGCCGGGTCTCGACAAGCTCAACCCCCAATGATCGAGCTTGCCGCCTGGGGGCACGACGGTTGCCGGCCCCCTTCGGGGCTGGCATCCGGAAGCGTGCGTCTAAGGGAGCGTCACGTCCGCCCAGCGGGCGTCTACGCGACCGAGCACGCGGAGGATGTCAGCCCCGACGGGGCCAAACAGAGCCGGGAGGACCCCGACGGAGCCAGCCTATGGGCTACTTTTGGCGCTTGTAGAAAGGCAGTGCGACGACTTCGAAAGGCTCTGCCTTGCCGCGGAGGTCGATGTCCAGGGCGGTGCCCACCTCGGAGTGCTCGACGTCGACATAGGCAAGCGCTACAGGGTAACCAAGGGTGGGGCTCGGCTGGCCGGAGGTCACTTCGCCAACCACGTTGCCGTCCTTGAGGACCGGGTAGTGGCCGCGGCCGGCACGCCGTCCAAGACCCTTAAGGCCCACGAGCTTGCGCCCGCTCGTGGAACCGGCACCGCCGGCCTTGAGTGCTTCCAGTGCCGCACGGCCCACGAAGTCGCTTTCCTTGGCGAGCGAAACAACCGGGCCGAGGCCAGCTGCGTACGGGTTGCCTTCGCGGGAGAGCTCGTTGCCGTAGAGCGGCATGCCGGCCTCCAGGCGCAGCGAGTCGCGGCATGCCAGTCCGGCGGGAACCAGCTCGCCTTCCTCGGCGACGGCTTCGATGGCCTGCCACAGGGCTGCTGCGTCGTCGTTGTCCACGAAGATCTCGAAGCCGTCTTCACCGGTGTACCCGGTGCGCGCCAGCAGGAGGTCCTTGCTGCTGCCGGCCACCAGGAAGGGAACTTCCACGGCGGCGTAGTACTTCAGGCCGGTGACCAGGTCGTGCTGTGCCGCCGGGACCAGGCGGAGCAGGATGGCTTCGGCCTTGGGCCCCTGGACGGCGATCAGCGAGGTCGCCGCGGAGGCGTCCTGGACGACGACGTCGAAGTTCGCTGCCCGTTCGGCAAGTGCTGCGGCAACCACCACGGCGTTGCCGGCGTTGGGCACTACCAGGAACTTGTCCGTGCTGTTTCCTGTGGCATCCGCAACTGCAGGACGCCGGTACGTGATCAGGTCGTCGATGATGCCGCCGTCCTCCTGGCAGATCAGCGAGTACTTGGCCTTGCCCACGGACATGGCGGAGATCTTTCCGACCAGGGCGTAGTCCAGGAACGCTGCGGCGTCCGGGCCGGTCACCCAGACTTCGCCCATGTGGGAGAGGTCGAACAGGCCGGCGGCGTTGCGGACGGCGTGGTGCTCGGCCAGTTCGGAGGAGTACTTCAGGGGCATCTGCCAGCCACCGAAATCGGTGAAGGACGCGCCCAGTTTCTTGTGCTCCTCGTAGAGCGCGGTGTAATTCTCAGTCATCGGGGGAATCCTTAGTTTTCGAAGTCTTCGATGGGAGGGCAGGAGCAGATCAGGTTACGGTCACCGGCGGCGCCGTCGATCCGGCCTACCGGCGGGAAGTACTTGTCCTGCTTGAGGTGGTGGACCGGGAAGGCGGCCTGCTCGCGCGGGTACTCGCGGTTCCAGTCGGAGGAGACGACGGCGGCCGCGGTGTGCGGTGCGTTGCGCAGCGGGGAGTTCTCCACGGTGAAGTCTCCGTTGGCCACCTGGTCGATTTCCTGGCGGATGGTGATCATCGCGTCGATGAAGCGGTCGATCTCCACCAGGTCCTCGGACTCGGTGGGCTCCACCATGAGCGTGCCGGCAACCGGGAACGCCAGTGTGGGGGCGTGGAAGCCGAAGTCGATGAGGCGCTTGGCCACGTCTTCCGCGGTGACGCCGGTCTTGGCCGTCAGGGCGCGCAGGTCCAGGATGCACTCGTGCGCCACGAGTCCGCCTTCGCCGGTGTACAGCACCGGGAAGAACTCGTTCAGGCGGGAGGCGATGTAGTTCGCCGCCAGCAGCGCGGACTTGGTGGCCTCGGTCAGGCCGGAGCCACCCATGAGCTTCACGTAGGCCCAGGAAATGGGCAACACACCGGCAGAGCCGAAGCGCGAAGCGGAGATCGCAACTCCGTGGCCGGCTTCGTGTGCGGCCTTGTTGGCATCGCCCGGCATGAACGGCGCCAGGTGTGCCTTGGCTGCCACCGGGCCGACGCCGGGGCCGCCGCCGCCGTGCGGGATGCAGAAGGTCTTGTGCAGGTTCAGGTGGGACACGTCGCCGCCGAACTTGCCAGGCTGGGCCAGGCCCACCAGCGCGTTCAGGTTGGCGCCGTCAACGTAGACCTGGCCGCCGGCCGCGTGCACCGAGTCGCAGATTTCGCGCACGTCGGCGTCGTATACGCCGTGGGTGGACGGGTAGGTGATCATGATCGCGGACAGGACGTCCTTGTGGGTTTCGATCTTCGCCTGGAAGTCGGCGTGGTCGATCGTGCCGTCTGCAGCGGTGGCCACGACAACAACCTTCATGCCGGCTAGGACGGCCGACGCGGCGTTGGTGCCGTGCGCCGACGCCGGGATCAGGCAGACGTTGCGCTGGTCATCGCCCCGTGACAGGTGGTAACCGCGGATCGCGAGCAGGCCCGCGAGTTCGCCCTGCGAGCCGGCGTTCGGCTGAATGGAGACCTGGTCGTAGCCGGTGATCTCGGCGAGGTCCGCTTCCAGGCCCTCGATCAGTTCACGCCAGCCCTCGGTCTGGGAATCCGGGGCGAACGGGTGGATGGAGGCGAACTCCGGCCAGGAAATGGCTTCCATCTCGGCGGTGGCGTTCAGCTTCATGGTGCAGGAACCCAGCGGGATCATGGTGCGGTCCAGTGCGAGGTCGCGGTCCGAAAGCTTGCGGATGTAGCGCAGCAGCTGGGTTTCGGAGCGGTGGGTGTTGAAGACCGGGTGCTGCAGGTAGTCCGAGGAACGTTCGACGGCGGCCTCGAGGGCGAAGCCTGCGTCGGCGTCGGTGCCGGCAACCTCGGCGCCGAAGACGGCGGCAACAGCGGCGACGATTTCCGGCGTCGTGGTTTCGTCAGTAGAGATGCCCACCGTGTCGGCGTCGATGCCGCGCAGGTTGATGCCCTTGGCCTCCGCCGCGGCAACGATTTCAACGGCCTTGCCCGGAACGCGGACGGTGACGGTGTCGAAGAAGCTGCCGTGCAGCACCTCGAGGCCGGCACCCTGCAGGGACGCTGCCAGGGTGCGGGCGCTGTTGTGGACTGCCTCGGCGATGGCTTTCAGGCCGTCGGGGCCGTGGTAGACGGCGTACATCGAGGAGACGATGGCCAGCAGTGCCTGCGCGGTGCAGATATTGGACGTGGCCTTTTCGCGGCGGATGTGCTGCTCGCGGGTCTGCAGGGCCAGGCGGTATGCCGGGGTGCCGGCGTTGTCCTTGGACACGCCCACCAGGCGGCCGGGCATGGAGCGTTCGAGGCCCTTTTGGACCGCCATGTAGGCAGCGTGCGGGCCACCAAAGAACAGCGGGACGCCGAGTCGCTGCGTGGAGCCGACGGCGATGTCCGCGCCCTGCTCGCCCGGAGGCGTGATCAGCGTCAGCGAGAGCAGGTCGGCCGCAACGGTGACCAGGGCGCCGCGTTGCTTGGCGGCTGCGATGACGGCGGAGTGGTCGAACACCCGGCCGGAAACGCCCGGCTGCTGCAGCACGATGCCGTTGATATCGCCGTCGGGCAGGCCCTGGGACAGGTCCGCAACCTCAACCTCGAAGCCGAGTGCCTCGGCGCGGCCCTTGACGATGGCGATGGTCTGGGGCAGGACATCGGCGTCGAGGACGGTCTTGCCGTCGTGGGCGGTCTTGTTCTTGTTGGCGCGGCGCATCATCAGCACGGCTTCGGCAACAGCGGTGGCTTCGTCCAGCAGGGAGGCGTTCGCGATGGGCAGTCCCACGAGGTCCTGAACCATGGTCTGGAAGTTCAGGAGCGCCTCGAGGCGGCCCTGGGAGATTTCCGGCTGGTACGGGGTGTAGGCGGTGTACCAGGCCGGGGATTCCAGCACGTTGCGGCGGATCACCGGCGGGGTCACGGTGTCGTAGTAGCCCTGGCCGATCATCTGCACGGCCGTCTTGTTCTTGGCAGCCAGCTTGCGCAGCTCGCCGAGGACTTCAACCTCACTGAGGGCGTCCTGAAGGCGGAGGGCGACGTCCTGGCGGATGTCGTTGGGAACCGCGGTGTCTACCAGTGAGTCGACGGTGTCGTAGCCGACAGACTTGAGCATGGTGTCGATGTCGGCCTGGCGGCGGGCGCCAATGTGCCGATCGACGAAGGTGGTGGAGGCTGAACTAACCGTCACGAAGGAACTCCATTACTAATGGCGGCGCAGGGTACGCCGCAGTGGTCCGGGTTCCTCCCCGCTCTGTATTGGACCTGAGAGTTTCCGCGTTGCCGTACTTTCGCACAGCTCCGCTTGCACCGTCGGTGAGCAGGGCGTGTCCGGCGTTGTTGCTCCAACTGGGTTGGGTCACAAACGGACAGCCTGCTGCTTTCCAGAGTTGCCTTGCCGCGGCGGTACATGGGCCTGAGAGATTCCTGGGGAGGATTTGCTCCTACGGCGCCTGCTTGTACCTACTTGCAGAACTCTCCCGCCGCAGATCAAAGGCATATTTAGTTAGCGGTGACAACAGTCACAGCTGCAATTGTCCTACGTGCAAGTCCAGTCTGCAAACTCCGCCACCCAGCCCGACGCCGCGTTACGGCTCCGGTTGCGACTCTGCCGGGCGGCGGACCGCGGATCCCGTTGCAGTCAGCCCCGGAGCCGCTCGACGGCGGCCAGCAGGCTGTCGACGTCGCCGCTCATTTCGGGCGGGGCGGCACCGGGACCGCTGGCCAGCATGGCGTTGAAATAGAGGCCGTCACCCATGTACAGCACGGCCTTGGCCATGGCCGGGCCGACGTCCCCGGCCAGCAGCTCCAGCCAGCTCCCCTGGACAGCCGCAAAACGGTGCAGCGTTTCCTTGTGCGCCACTTCGGCGAGCCGCGTGGCAGCCACAAAGACCCGGTCCAGCGGAGTATCAGCCCAGAGCGAGGACCTGATGAAGTAGACCGCCGCTCCCTCCGGAGCCTTCGCCATGGCGCCCAAATCCAGTGCAACCAGCACGTCCATGCGCTCAAGCAGGGCCGAAATCATGGCCTCCTTGTTCGGGAAGTGGTACAGCAGTCCCCCCTTGGAAACGCCGGCCCGCCTGGCGACGGCATCCAGCGTGGCGGCACGCTCGCCCACCTCGATCAGGAGGGATTCAAAGGCGTCGAGCACGGCTTCGCGTGCGACGGGTTTTCTGGCCATGGTTCCTATCATGCCCGGTGGCCCGGGCTCATTTCTTAACTGTACCGTCCAGACGGTACAGTTATTGCCATGGGAAACTCACCTTCAACCTCGACGCCGGCAACCCGGCACCTTACAGCGCGTCCGGCCCGGCCCCCTGCCGCTGCCGGCAGCCGGACACCCGCCCCGAAGCCGGGGCGCGACTGGCTGGCCCTGGCGCTACTGATGTTCCCGGTATTGCTGGTGGCAGTGGACAACACTGCGCTGACCTTCGCGTTGCCCGCCATCGCCCGCAGCCTCGAGCCCACCGGCGTTCAGCTGCTGTGGATTGTTGATGCCTACCCGCTAGTCCTGGCCGGCCTCCTGGTTGCCATGGGGAGTTTCGGTGACAGGATCGGCCGCCGCCGGCTCCTGCTGATCGGCAGCACCGGCTTTGCCGCGGTGTCCGCTGCCACTGCGTTCGCCCCCAGCGCGGAATGGTTGATCGCCGGCCGCGCGGCCCTGGGATTTTTCGGGGCGATGCTTATGCCTTCCACCTTGTCCCTGATCCGCAACATCTTTCCGGACGCCAACCGGCGCCGGCTGGCGATCGCCATCTGGGCGGCAGGGTTCTCCGGCGGCGCCGCGCTGGGACCGATCTTCGGCGGCTGGCTCGTGGAGCACTACTGGTGGGGAGCGATCCTGCTGGTGGCAGTGCCCATCATGCTGCCTATCCTCGCACTCGGCCCTGTCCTCATTCCCGAGTCCAGGGATCCCCGGCCCGGAACGGTGGATGGTGCCAGCATCGCCCTCTCGCTGCTGACGATGGTTCCGCTGGTCTACGGCATCAAGTCATTGGCTACGGAAGGTTTCGGCCCCGCGTCAGCCGCGGCCATCGGCTTCGGACTCCTGATTGGCTGCGCCTTCGTCCGGCGCCAAAAGACGTTGCCCAGCCCGCTGCTGGACATGAGCCTCTTCGGGAACAGGATTTTCAGCACGGCCATCACCGCCAACGTCCTGGCCCTATTTTCGTTCAACGGCTTCATCCTGTTCCTGGCCCAGCACCTCCAGCTCCTGGAGGGCCAGCGGCCTACGGAGGCCGGAATCGCCATGATCCCGGCCCTGGTTGCCACCGTGGCTGCCGGCCTGCTGGTGGTGCCGCTGGTGCGGAAAGTCCGGCCCGGCTTCGTGGTGGCCGGCGGCCTTTGCCTGAGCGCCACCGGCTACTTCATGGTGGCGTTCGGCGACCACTCAGGCGGTCCGGCCCTCCTGCTGGGCGCCCTCCTGGTCCTGGCCCTGGGCGTGGGGGCAGCCGAAACGATCTCCAACGACATGATCCTGGGGTCCGTACCACCGGAGAAATCAGGGGCGGCTGCCGCTATCTCAGAGACCGGCTACGAGATTGGCTCACTGCTTGGCACGGCCGTACTCGGCTCGATCCTGACCGCGTCGTACCAGCGGAACCTGGTCCTGCCGGAGGGGCTCGCAGCGTCCGGCCCGGGAGGTGCAGCAGAGGGGATCACCCATGCCCGGGAGACCCTCGCCGGGTCCATGGAGCTCGCGCAGTCGCTCCCCGGACCGCTGGCGGACGCCCTGACGTCCGCCGCCCGGATTGCGTTTGAGTCGGGAGTCCACGTGACGGCGTCTATCGGGCTGGTGCTGATGGCGGGGGCGGCAGTCCTGGTCGCCGTCGTACTCCGCGGAGTGCCGAAAGCGGCGTAGCCCGGCCCGCCGCCGCGTGCAGGCGGCACCACTCCGCGGCAGCAGAAAGCCCGGCGTCGGAGATCATCCGGCGCCGGGCTTTCTGGTGACTAGGAGTGTGGCTTACTTGCTGTCTGGAGTGGTCACGCTGGCCGAGGCCTTCATGTTCTCCGCGCCCACCATCCAGGCGTACTGCTCGAGCTTCGAAATGAACTCATGAAGCAGGTCAGCCGTGGTGGGATCTTCCTCGTCAACTTCATCGTGGACCTTGCGCATGGTGCCCACAGCCGCTTCGAGGGCCGCGACGATGCGGTCGACGGCGTCCTTGGTGTTGATGAGCCCCTGCGGGAACTGCGCCAGGCTGGTGGTTTCCGCAACGGTGGCGCTGCGGCCGTCCGGCAGGGCGTGGAGCGCACGCATGCGCTCCGCCATGTCGTCGGCGAAGTTCCGGGCAGCGTCGATAATTTCATCCAGTTGCAGGTGGAGGTCGCGGAAGTTGGTTCCCACAATGTTCCAGTGGGCCTGCTTGCCCTGGATGTGCAGTTCAATCAGGTCCGCGAGCACAGCCTGCAGATTGTTGGTCAGCGTCGGTGATGCCTTCATTGATCCTCCTGGTTTCAGCGGTTTCTCGGGTAGTTCGAAACTATCCCAGCCGCCACAACGGCGCCACCGATTCTCTCCCCGGGCTTAACAAAATGATGATTGTTCATTTTTTCCTTGCCATGCGGCGGCGTGGCGTGGATACTAAATGAACGTCATTCATTTAGTGACCGCCGTCTCACTGGAGTATTCGCCATGATTGAAATTACCTGCCTTGAACCACCCGCTTCCCTGGCCCGGACGCAGCCTTCCGCCCGCCCCGCACTGCGGGTCGGCGTGGTCCAGCACCGCTGGCACGCCGACCCTGCGCGGCTTCGCGCAGAACTGGACGAGGGCATCGGGCGCGCGGCCCGGCTGGGGGCCACGGTTGTCTTCCTGCCGGAACTGACGCTCTCCCGTTACCCGGCGGATACGCTCCCGGAAAACGACACGTCACGCTCCTGGGCCGCGCGTCCCCGCCCGTCGGACCTCGCTGAGGACCTGCTGACCGGGCCCACGTTCCGCTTCGCCGCCGACGCCGCACGCCGCCACGGCATCTCCGTCCATGCGTCGCTGTACCAGCG
The DNA here is from genome assembly GCF_001423745.1 of Arthrobacter sp. Leaf337. Lineage (GTDB taxonomy): Bacteria > Actinomycetota > Actinomycetes > Actinomycetales > Micrococcaceae > Arthrobacter. Next base: position 25,639 of record NZ_LMPC01000019.1, on the reverse strand, counting down.
CGCGGACAATCCTGAGGGCACCGACGATGGCCTCGGCTTGAACACTGCGATCCTGGTGTCTCCCGAAGGCGAACTGCTGTCCCGCACGCACAAACTGCACATCCCCGTAACAGCCGGCTACTACGAGGACAAATTCTTCCGTCAGGGCCCGGCGTCCACGGATGCCTACGAGGTCCACTCCCCCGCCGAACTCGGCGGCGCCAGGCTGGGGATGCCCACCTGCTGGGACGAATGGTTCCCGGAACTCGCCCGGCTGTACGCCCTGGGCGGAGCGGAACTCCTGGTCTACCCCACGGCCATCGGCTCAGAACCGGACCACCCGGACTTCGACACCCAGCCGCTCTGGCAGCAGGTCATTGTGGGGAACGGCATCGCCAACGGCCTGTTCATGGTGGCCCCCAACCGCTGGGGAAACGAAGGCACGTTGAACTTTTACGGTTCCTCGTTCATCTCGGACCCCTACGGCCGGATCCTCGCCCAGGCGCCCCGCGACGAATCCGCTGTCCTCGTCGCCGACCTGGACCTGGACCAGCGCAGGGACTGGCTGACGCTGTTCCCGTTCCTGGCCACCCGCCGCCCGGACACCTATGCACGGCTCACCGAACCCGTCCGGGGTGACCAGCCGCTCGGCGGTCCGGCCCCCGTCTACCTGGAGGTGACCGCGTGAGCAGCTGGCGCATGCCCGCCGAGACGGCCCCGCAGGAACGCATCTGGATGGCCTTCCCAACGGGCGGCTACACCCTTGGCGACACCGCGGAAGAGGCGCACGCCGCCCGGACCGTCTGGGCGGCGGTCGCCAATGCCGCCGTCGAATTTGAACCGGTCACCGTGGTGGTGGCGCCCGACGACGTCGGGATCGCCGCCCGCTACCTGGACCCCGCCGTCGAGGTGCTCACCGCAGACCTCAATGATGCGTGGATGCGGGACATCGGCCCCACCTTCGTCCTCGACGACGACGGTCGCCTCGGCGGCGTCGACTGGGTCTTCAACGGCTGGGGCGGGCAAGACTGGGCCCGCTGGGACAAGGACTCGCTGATCGGCGCGGAGGTGGCCGGCCGCTCCGGAGCGCGCCACATTGCCTCCGGTCTCGTCAATGAAGGCGGCGGAATTCACGTGGACGGCGAGGGGACAGTGCTGCTGACCGAAACCGTGCAGCTGGATCCGGGCCGCAACCCGGGTCTCACCAACGCCGAGGTTGAAGCAGAACTCGCCCGGACCATCGGGGCCACCCACGCCGTCTGGCTGCCGCGCGGCCTGACCAGGGACTCGGAGCGGTTCGGCACCCGCGGCCATGTGGACATCGTGGCCGCCATCCCCTCCCCCGGCACTCTGCTGGTCCATTCCCAGCAGGACCCGGAGCATCCGGACTTCGAGGTCAGCCGCGAAATCATCAGTTTCCTGTCCACCACCCGGGACGCCGCAGGCCGCGAGTGGAACATCATCGAGGTCCCCGCTCCGGCCACCCTCAGGGACCACGAAGGTTTCGTGGACTACAGCTACATCAACCACCTGGTGGTCAACGGCGGCGTGATTGCCTGCACGTTCGCCGACCCCAACGACGAAAAGGCACTTCGGATCCTTGCCGATGCCTACCCCGGCCGCCGGATCGTGGGCATCGACGCCCGCGAACTGTTCGCCAGGGGCGGAGGCATCCACTGCATCACCCAGCAGCAGCCTGCTGCTTCCTCTAAAGTATTGACTTCGTGAAAGGTCCGGACATGACCCAAACCATCCGCCAGGGCTCCCAGGCCGGCGCAGCCGGCACAGAAGCAGCCGGCACAGCGGCGTCCGTCACCGACGCGCCCGGCACCCCGCACGGCATCACCGGAAAGGGACTGAAGGGCGGGCAGCTGGGCCTCCTCGCCGTCGTCGTCCTTGGCATTTCCACCATCGCACCGGCCTATACGCTCACCAGCGCCCTTGGCCCCACCGTAAACGAGGCCGGGCTGCAGCTGCCCGTCATTTTCCTCATCGGTTTCATCCCCATGATCTTGGTGTCCCTGGCCTACAGGGAACTCAACGCCGACTCGCCGGACAGCGGCACTACCTTCACGTGGGTCACCAAGGCCTTCGGCCCGTGGGTGGGCTGGATGGGCGGGTGGGGACTCCTCGCCGCGAACATTATCGTGCTGTCTAACCTGGCAGCTGTGGCAGTGGACTTCTTCTACCTGTTTCTCGCCCAGCTCACGGGCGCACCGGAGCTTGCCGACCTCGCCGCCGACAAGCCCTTGAACGTCGCCACCTGCTTCGTGTTCGTGGCCCTGGCTGTCTGGGTCAGCTACCGCGGCCTGCACACCACCAAGATCGTCCAGTACGGCCTGGTGGGGTTCCAGCTGCTCGTGCTGGGACTGTTCGTGGCCATGGCCTTCGCCAACTGGTCGTCCTCGGAAACCTCCATCCCGTTCAGCTGGGAATGGTTTGACGTCACAAAGATCGAGACGTTCGGGCAAATTGCCGCGGGGATTTCGCTGTCCATCTTTGTGTACTGGGGCTGGGATGTCTGCCTCACCGTGAACGAGGAAACGGCCAACGGCAAGAAGACCGCGGGCATCGCCGGCACCCTCACCGCCGTCGTTGTCCTGGGCATCTACTTGCTGGTCACTATCGCCACCATGATGTTCGCGGGCGTGGGCACTGAGGGCGTCGGGCTGAACAACGAAGAGAACCACGCGAACATTTTCACCGCGCTGGCGTCCCCCATCATGGGCCCGTTTGCCATCCTCATGTCCCTGGCGGTCCTGTCCAGCTCGGCGGCGTCCCTGCAGTCCACCTTCACCTCGCCGTCCCGAAGCCTGCTGGCCATGGCGCACTACGGCGCCCTGCCGAAACCGTTCAGCCACATGAGCAAGAAGTTTGCGACGCCGGGCTTCGCCACGGTTGCCGCAGGCGTCCTCTCCGCGGGGTTCTATGCGGTGATGCACGTGGTCAGCGAAAACGTCCTGAACGACACTATCCTGGCCCTGGGGCTGATGATCTGCTTCTACTACGGGCTGACGGCATTCGCGTGCGCCTGGTACTTCCGGAACAGCGTCTTCAGCAGTGTCCGCCACTTCGTCCTGCGGCTGCTCTGCCCGCTCCTGGGCGGACTGGGGCTGCTGGTGGTCTTCCTGCAGACGGCCGCGGACAGCTGGGCGCCGGAGTTCGGCAGCGGATCAGAGATCTTCGGCGTGGGGCTGGTCTTCGTCCTCGGTGTGGGAATCCTCGCCCTGGGCGCCGTGTTCATGCTCATCATGGCCAGGCTGCGTCCCGGGTTCTTCCGCGGCGAAACCATCCGCAAGGACACTCCTGCCCTGGTGGTCCCGGAGTAACTCCGGGGCCACCAGGGTCAGACCACCAGGGGCATCAGTGCCAGGGAACCAGGCGCGGGCAGGTCACCAGTAGTGGGCAACGTCAACCACGATCCGCGAGCCCGCTCCGGGTCCGTCCAGGGTGAACACCCTGAACGGCAGTCGTCCGCGGACGCCCAGACCCATGGTCGAGTAGCCCTCGAAGCTTCCGGCCCAAGCCACTTGCCGGAAGGTCTGGTAGCCGCCAACGTTGGTCAGTTCATTCTTGTCGGCCGGGCTGTATGTGGACTTGCCGCCGTCGTCATATGCCGGTGAATTGACGGTGATCTGGAGGAATGCCCGCCCCCGCAGGGGAACCGGCAACCCCGAACCGTCCTGCACAACAGTGGGGACGTACCGCACCGTGTAGCCCTTCACCGGACCGTTGAGGTCAACCACCAGGCGGTCGAAGCAGTAATGCTGCCCGGTCCGCACGTTGGTGACCTTCCCGGTTCCCATAGTGGCTTCGGATTTCGCCAGCGACCCCCACACCAGACCGCAGTAGGACGCCGATGCCGGCGCCGGCGCCACCAGGCCGAGCCCGGCAGCCATCAGGATCGCCGCCAGCCATACTTGGAATTTCTTCATTTCAGCCACCTCGGAAGTGATGAGATAACTCAAGCGTAGGAGCCGTGACAGGCTAAAACGAGGGCCGAAATCCCTTCGGCGCCCAACTGTTAAATTGCGGTTGCGCAGATTACGGGACGGTTATTCAGCGGCGCATTTGGCGGCACTCAGGGGCTTTCCGGAAGGTCATTGGACACGCTTCCGTAATGCCGGATAACGACGAGGCGCCGGCGGGCCTCACGGCTCGCCGGCGCCTCTCGATGCCGTGCTTCTGAAATTGGGGCGGGTGCTGGAAGCTGCCTAGCCTTCGCAGTCGCGGCAGTACTTCATGCCGTTCTTTTCGCGGGCAACCTGGGACCGGTGACGGACGAGGAAGCACGAGGAGCAGGTGAATTCGTCGGACTGCTCGGGGACAACGGTGACCGTGAGTTCTTCGCCGGAAAGGTCCGCCCCGGGAAGGTCAATTCCCTCAGCCGTGTCGTTCTCATCAACGTCGATGACGGCGGTCTGGGCTCCGCCGCCGCGGGACGCCTGAAGGGCCTCCAGTGATTCAGCGGGAGACTCTTCTTCTGTCTTGCGTGGGGCGTCGTAATCGGTAGCCATTGCGTGGTTCACTTTCGTTGCTGCGCAGCGCCATTTCAGGCACCTCAGTGAAGCAGTTTAGGACATTATGCCGGTTGTTGAAGAAAAGTGTGTTCAACCCGACAAATCGGACCGTTACCGGCCGGTTCCAAGCTCCCTGGAAAGGCAGGCCAGCGGCTATCCCTCGCTTGCCGCGGCAGCCTTCTCCCGGTGCGCGATCGCCGCATGATCGGCCGCAATGGACACGCCGCTGAGCGCCGGCAGCCAGCCCCACCTGGTGACGTCGGCGATCGCGGCATTGCCCTGTTCCCACGCACCTTGTTCCCAGGCGCCGTCGCCCGACGGGGAGGCAGCAGGCAAGGTCCGGGCTTCGAACCATGAAGCGATTCTGGTGAACAGGCGTGATGTCATAGCCCCAAAGTAGGCGCCCCGTGTTGTGGGCACGTTTCGCCGGAGTCTCCGCGGCGTTACTTTTCCGGGACGGGGGCGCTCTGGCGGTCCGTGCACCTGGGCCTGGACCCTGACGAGTCGGAGGGAACCAAGGGCAGCGTGAGCGTTCCTTTCGGGGATTTCAAGAAGGTCCACCGTTGCGCGGCAATTTCAGGGAACGGTCTTCAGGGACGGACCCTACGCCACGGGCCACACAACCAGGGTCTTCCAGGTGGCCGGATCGGGCTCCCTGGCGGGGTCGCTCAAGTAGTATTCCCACATTGAGTCGGCCGGGCTGAATCCCTCTTCCTTCATCCGCGCCTGGATGGCGTCGTACGTGGCACTCAGCGTGTCGTACGGACCGGTGTGGGTGGCTTCGAAGGCCTGGCACGCCGGCAGGATTCCGGCCGCCACTCCTTCTGACCCGGTGAAGGGCGCTGCCACCGGAAATCCCGCCTCGACGTCGACCGTGTCGGTGGGCATGCCCCGGTACAGGCCGAAGGGCGGCCCGGCAATCTGCACGGCCTGGTTCTGGGCTGCGGCCATGACGGCGCCAAAGGCGCGTCCAAAGAACGGGGGTAGCTCGCCCATGGGCACTTTTTCGCGGACGACGGCGGTGGGCTGCTCGGGGCGTTGGACCAGCCGGATGCCGGTTTTCTCTTGGCTCATACGCCTAGGTTGCGCGGTGTGAACGGAACAGCGTAGAGGCAAACGACCCTTGGCCTGGCGCTGGGACTTCCTGGGTCTTGTCAGTTTTCGACCATCACTGACACGTCGGCCAAATATTTCGCTTCGGCCATGGTGTTCATATTTCTCCGATCAGGGCCGCGGCGGTGCATTCCGGACCGTAGCCGACTGTTCTATCGGGAGCCCTGCCGCCTTCCACTCGGGGAAGCCGTCCTCAAGCCTTGTGGCGAGGCGCCCTTCGTCCGTGAGCAGCCGCACGGCCTCGTCCGCATATAGGCAGTATGGTCCGCGGCAGTAGGCGACGATTTCGCTCCCCTGGGGAACCTCGCGCAGTCGAGACTTAACGTCCGAGAAGGGCACGGAAAGCGCCCCCGGGATATGTCCGGCTTCGTATTCTGCCTGCGGCCGCACGTCCAGCACAACGACGTCGCCCTGCCGCAGCCATAGCAGCAGTTCGTCACGCGTGATCATGCTCAGGTCGGCGCGGTTGCCGACGTAGGCACGGACGAGATCGCCCAGCTCCCCCGAATGCGCTTCGGCTGCCTCCCGAAGTGCTCGCCATAGCCGCTCCACTGCGGGGCTGGCAAGCGAGTAATAGATCCTCGTCCCCGACCGTCGGGAGTAGACGATGCCGGCACGCAGCAGGCGCTGCAAGTGCTGGGATGTGTTGGCCATACTCTGGTGGATCTCTGCGGCCAGCTCCTCAACCGACCGTTCGCCTTGCCCCAGGATATCGATCAGCTGCGCCCTTCTGCCGTTCCCCAACGCCTTTGCAGCTTCGACGAGGGCTTCGAAGAGCGCATCCTTTTCCTGCTGGTTGCCCACTCACCCTCCTCCTATTCAAGAGTTCTCTTGACAAGCCTACCGTCAGAGGATTCTTATTCAAGTACCTACTTAAATTAAGAAAGGGGGTGGTGGCCGTGTCCACCATCCAAGCTCCCAAAGGAGAAAAGTCCCGCCTCCGGACAGGAGCCGCTCTCATGACGCTGGCCGGGTTGGCCTTCGTGGGTTACGCCGTAATCTTCCTTGTACTCAACTTCACGGACGCCTTCCTCGAGCTGGGCATCGGCCCCGAACAAGTGGACAAGGGGAGGGCGGAAATCGAGGCGTTCAGCCCTCAGCTGTATCACTACATCAGCCATCTGCACATCGCGGTCAGCGGCTTCATCGCTGCGACCGGGCTGGCCGTCGCAGGCCTGTCCTGGTATGGAGTGCGCCGCGGAGAACGGTGGGCCTTTGCCACAGCCGTTATCGTCCCGGTCGTCGGACTCGCCGTTGCCCTCCCCGCGCACTACCCATGGGGTCTGGCCACGCTTGGTCACCTCGGCCTGATCTACCTCGCCGTTCTCATTTTCCTGGTAGGGGTCGTGGCAGCCTACAGCGGAATGCGAAGCTCCACGATGACACGCCACTGACACTCGATGACCCGGAAACAGTCCGTCGGGGAATATAAGGAGGCCTTCGACACGACCGCGGTGCTCAGCGCCTTCGATGCAGCCAGCCCGGAAGCGCAATCGCCGACGCAGGTTAAGTCCGGCGCCGATACGGGTGAGCAAAGGGTGGGTCCACGACCTGAAAAAAGCAAAAGGCCCCTGCCCTGCGGCGCTACAACCACAGGTCAAGCCACAGTGGAGCCCCCTGTCGGATTCGAACCGACGACCCCCGCTTTACAAGAGCGGTGCTCTGGCCAACTGAGCTAAGGAGGCGTGCCTGTTTCTGCCCGACGGATCAGGCGCAACGAGCGGCACTGGATGCAGTGCTAGATAAGGTTAGCCCAAGGACGCCCCGCTGGTAAAAACGGCAGTGGCCCGGTGCCGGATGGTTCCGGAACCGGGCCACTGGCCTGATGCGCGAGGGTGGTTGTTAGCCCTTGGCGTCGATTGCGGCCTGGATGAACGGGATCAGGTCGGTATTGGCGGAGTCGCCCTTGCCCCACTGCTTGCCGTCCACGAAGGCAGTCGGAGTGCCGGTCACACCGATGGCAGCAGCCTCCTGCGTGGCCACCTTTACGTAGGGCCGGTATTTCTTCTCTTCCACACACGTGTCGATGCTCTTGGCGCCCACGTCCGTGGCCATCTTCTTCAGATCGTCGTCCGAAAGGCCGGCACTGCCTTCCGCGGGCTGCTTCTCGAAGAGAGCGTTGACGAAGTCGGAGTACTTTTCGGGCGATTCGTTGACTACGCAGGCCGCAGCGTTGGCCGCGCGGGAGGAGTAGTTGGTGGTGGACTGCAGGTCCAGGAAGCCGAGCGGCCTGTACTCCAGCGAGATCTTGCCTTCGTTGCGGAGGCTGGTCAGCTGTTCGTTGTAGGTGGTTTCAAACCGCTTGCAGACGGGGCAGATGAAGTCGATATAGACGACCACCTTCACAGGCTTGCCGGCTTCCGCCTCAGCACCGGGTGCCTTCACCTCTGCAGGCGGCGTTTCCGGCTTAGACGGGACGTCCTTCACGTTCACCGCAGCGGGATCGGACTTCACTACCTCGGAGTTTGCCAGCAGCGTCACGCCGCCGTGGATGTTGCCGTTGGCCGGAGTGGGGCCTTCGTCTGCCACGGGAGCGTTGTTCCTGATGTTGGAACTGACTACCAGTGCAACGATTGCGAGGATGGCTACGACGGCCACCACAATGCCCCAGCCGATGAGGAGTTTATTGCGCTTGTCCTTCTTCAGCTGCGCCTCACGGATTTCACGGGCTTTCTCGCGGGCCTCGGCAGTGCGTTCTGCTTTGGACTTGCGGGGTTCGTTTGCGGCGCTCATCAGTTCCTCGGGTCGATCGGCCAGGTGCGGACCACATCAGTGGCAACTTTGTCAGTTTAGGGGAGAAACCTGAGAGCTTGCGCCTTCAACTTTCCGTCCGTCTGCCCAACGGATGGATAGCACGGAAGATTCCAGCCGACTAGGGTTGACTTCGAGCCATTAGCAACCCAAGGGGCACCAATGCACACTAGGCACCGTGACAAATCCGAAGCAACCGCTGAAGGAAAACCCGCGCGCGGCGGCGGCCACGAGGCTGCCGCGCTGTACGACTTCATGGTGGTGTCCAACCGGCTCCCGGTTGACCGCTGCGCACCGGAGGACAGGGGTTGCGAGGACGGCTGGCGCAGGTCTCCCGGCGGCCTGGTGACCGCACTGGCCCCGATGATGACCAAGACCGACGGCGCGTGGGTGGGCTGGCATGGCGCCCCGGATGAGACCGTCAAGCCCTTCAGCCACGGCGGAATGGACCTGGTCCCGGTGCAGCTGAGCACGGACGACGTCGAGCTCTTCTATGAGGGCTTTTCCAACGCCACGCTCTGGCCGCTGTATCACGATGTGATTGCGCCGCCGGAATTCCACCGGACCTGGTGGGATTCATACCGTAAGGTCAACCGGCGGTTCGCTGACGCCGTCGTGCGGCACGCCGACCAGGGGGCCACCGTCTGGGTGCAGGACTACCAGCTACAGCTGGTCCCCAAGATGCTCCGCGAAGCGCGCCCGGACCTCAAGATCGGGTTCTTCAACCACATCCCTTTCCCTCCGCCGGAAATCTTCGCCCAGCTTCCCTGGCGCCGGGCCATTATTGACGGCCTCCTCGGCGCCGACCTGGTGGGCTTCCAGCGCCCCAGCGATGCCGGCAACTTCATGCGTTCAGCCCGCCGCTTCCTCGGTGCCAGCGTCAAGCAGCAGCAGGTGCACGTCAAGGGACCGGACGGGGCAACAACCCACATTGCCCGGGCGCAGGCGTTCCCCATCTCCATCGACGTCAAGCAGATCAGCGAACTGGCCCGAAAGCCGGAGATCATCGAGCGCGCCCACCAGATCCGCCGGGACCTCGGCAATCCGAAGACCATCCTCCTCGGCGTCGACCGCCTCGACTACACCAAGGGCATCCGGCACCGGCTCAAGGCCTACGAGGAACTGCTGGCCGACGGCAAGGTCACGGTGGAGGACGCGGCCCTGATCCAGGTGGCAAGCCCCAGCCGGGAGCGGGTGGAGCAATACCGGCTGCTGCGTGAAGAGGTGGAGGGCACCGTGGGCCACATCAACGGCACCTATGACACCATGCAGAACACGGCAGTGCGCTACCTGCACCACAGCTACCCCATCGATGAGATGGTGGCACTGTACCTGGCGGCCGACGTCATGCTGGTCACGGCACTGCGTGACGGCATGAACCTGGTTGCCAAGGAATACGTGACCGCCCGCACCAACAACGACGGCGCCCTGGTGCTCAGCGAATTCGCCGGGGCCTCGGACCAGCTCAAGCAGGCCTTACTGATGAACCCGCACGACATCGACGGCCTCAAGGACACCATCATGCGGGCCGTCAACATGCAGCCCGCCGAGGCGGCCCGCCGGATGCGGTCCATGCGCAAGCAGATCCTGGACCACGACGTCGATCACTGGTCAGCCGACTTCCTTGCAGCGCTCAAAGAGAAAGTGGTCCGCGATGACACCTGATGCAGCCCCGGGCAAGACGCCCCTCACGCTTCAGCCGGAACTCCTGGCGGCCCTCAAAAAGGTGGCCGCCACCGAGCACCTCCTGGTGGCCATGGATTTCGACGGAACAATCTCCCCGCTGGTTGACCACGCGGCTGATGCCCGTCCCCTCCCCCGGTCCGCCGCCGCCTTCGCCGCCCTTGCGGTCCTCCCGCGAACGACGACGGCACTCATCTCGGGCCGGGCCCTCGCCAGCCTCCGGGCGGTCGCTTCGCCGCCGCCCGAGACGCTCCTCATCGGCAGCCACGGGGCCGAAGCCTGGCTGGGACCGGGTTCTTCCGAACTCACCCTGGACCCGGACCAGCTGACGCTGTTGGCAGAAGTCCGCCGCGTCCTTGAAGAGATCGTGGAACAGGCGCCGGGCACCCTGCTGGAGGACAAGCCGGCCGGCGTCGTGCTCCACACCCGCCTGGCCGCCGACGACGTGGCCGAAGACGCCGTCGCCGCAGCCCGCGCAGCCCTGCAGGACCGGCCGGACGTGCACCTGAAGAACGGCAACCGCGTGCTGGAGACGTCCGTCGTTCACGCTTCCAAGGGTGAGGGCATGGCCTTCCTGCGCCAGGCGACCGACGCCACAGCGGTGGTGTTCGCCGGAGACGACACCACCGATGAAGACGCCTTGGGCCGGCTGTATCCGGGCGACGTGGGCGTCAAGGTGGGGCTCGATTTCACGCAGGCGCAGTTCCGCGTGGAGGCGCCCGTGCACATCGCCGAGCTGCTGGAAACACTGCTCCGTGAGCGCACCCTGGCCCTGGCGGAATCCGCATAGCCGCCCGCGTAAATCCACGCTCCGGACGGACACCGTCACCAATCTCACATGTGACGCCCGTAACATTTGCACCCAAATGCATAAAATCTGACATACTCTGTTTGTGATGTGGCGCACAGACACCGTGCGGCGTCACGCGATACTCCTCGGCTTCGGCCGGGGAGTACACGGCTGAAAGACCGTGGACAACTGAATAAACATGAACCATTCACAACGGATCGTCCGGCACGTACCTGCCGGTGAAGGGATTGATAACTGTGGCTACAGTTACTTTTGATAACGCAACACGTCTGTACCCGGGCACCGATAAGCCCGCCGTCGATAAGCTCAACATCGACATCGCCGATGGCGAATTCCTGGTCCTCGTTGGACCCTCCGGCTGCGGCAAGTCCACCTCCCTGCGCATGCTCGCAGGTCTTGAGGACGTCAACGCAGGCCGCATCCTCATTGGAGACCGCGACGTCACGGACGTTCCGCCGAAGGACCGCGACATCGCGATGGTCTTCCAGAACTACGCCCTGTACCCGCACATGACCGTTGCGGACAACATGGGCTTCGCGCTGAAGATCGCCGGCGTCAGCAAGGAAGAGCGCGCCGAGCGTGTCCGCGAAGCAGCCAAGCTTCTTGACCTCGAGCCGTACCTGGACCGCAAGCCGAAGGCACTCTCCGGCGGTCAGCGCCAGCGTGTCGCCATGGGCCGCGCAATCGTGCGTAACCCGCAGGTCTTCCTCATGGATGAGCCGCTCTCAAACCTCGACGCCAAGCTCCGCGTCCAGACCCGTACGCAGATCGCATCCCTGACCCGCCGCCTGGGCGTCACCACCGTCTACGTGACCCACGACCAGGTCGAGGCCATGACCATGGGTGACCGCGTGGCTGTGCTGAAGGACGGCCTGCTGATGCAGGTTGACACCCCGCGCAACCTCTACGACAAGCCCAAGAACGTCTTCGTTGCCGGCTTCATCGGCTCCCCTGCCATGAACCTGCTGGAACTCCCCGTCGTCGACGGCGGCGTCCAGTTCGGCGGAACCGTGTACCCGGTACCGCGCAACATCCTCGAAGAAGCCCACGGCGCCACCGTCACCCTCGGTTCACGCCCGGAGGACCTGGAGCAGGTCGCCGCCGGTGAAGGCCTTCAGGTTGAGGTTGACGTCGTCGAAGAACTCGGCGCCGACGCCTACGTCTACGGCCACACCACGCTGGACGGCAAGAGCCACGACATCGTGGCACGCGTCGACGGCCGCCGTCCCCCGATGAAGGGCGAATCCATCTACGTTCGCCCGCAGTCCGGACACGTGCACCTGTTCGACACCAAGACCGGCCTGCGCCTCGGCGACTAGCCTTTAGCACTGAACGGCGGCGGCCCCTCCTCACTGGACGGGCCGCCGTCGTGATTTAAGCGCGGTTTCCTGACGTTTGTTTAGGCCGCCTGCCCCTACGTACGGAAGAATTGGCACATGACCGAGGAAAGCAACGCCCAATGGCACGACGAACCCACCGACTACGGCCAGATCGGCAAACTACCTCGGTTTGAAGCGGCCAGCGCCAACGACGACAAGAGTTCCAACGTCTCGAGCAACCTGAGCATCACCGCCGCCTCCGCTGATCCCGAACTCCTGGATCTGCCCTGGCACATCGCCCTGGAGGACTGGCCCGCGGAATACCTCGCAGCTCTCCCCCGAGGCATATCCCGGCACATCGTGCGCTTCGCGCACCTGGGCGGCTCGGTGATCGCGATCAAGGAAACGTCCGAACACGTGGCCCGCCACGAGTACCACATGCTCCGCAAGCTGGCGCGCCTGGACGTACCCTGCGTCGAGCCCGTAGCCGTTATCACCGGCCGCACCACACCGGACGGCCGGCCGCTGAATCCGGTGCTGGTCACGCGGCACCTGAAGTTCTCCATGCCCTACCGCGCGCTTTTCTCACAGATGCTCCGCAAGGACACCCTCACCCGGCTGATCGATGCCCAGGCGCTGCTGATGGTTCGCCTTCACCTGATCGGCTTCTACTGGGGCGACGTTTCGCTCTCCAACACGCTCTTCCGGCGCGACGCCGGCGCTTTCGCTGCCTACCTCGTGGACGCCGAGACGGGCGAGCTGTACCCGGACCTGTCCACCGGCCAGCGCGAGTACGATCTCGAGATCGCCCGGGTCAACATCGCCGGCGAGCTGATGGACCTGCTGGACGGCGGTTTGATCGAAGAAAAAGTGGACCCGGTGGCCACCAGCGAACTCATCATGGACAGCTACCGGAGGCTCTGGACCGAGCTTACCGAGAAGGAATCCTTCGAGATCGGCGAACGCTGGCGCGTGGCAGCCCGGATCCGGAAACTCAACGAGCTGGGGTTCGACGTTGAGGAATACGCGATCAAGACCACCCAGAACGGCTCCACCATCCAGCTCCAGCCCAAGGTGGTGGACGCCGGCCACCACCAGCGCCGCCTGCTGCGGCTGACCGGGCTGGACGCCCAGGAGAACCAGGCCCGTCGCCTGCTCAACGACATGGATTCGTTCCGCGCGGACAACAACCCCTCCATGGATGAGGAATACAGCGCCCACTTGTGGGTCAGCCAAATCTTCGAGCCCATTGTCCGTTCGATTCCCCGCGACCTCTCCGGCAAGCTCGAACCCGCCGAAGCCGTCCACGAAGTGCTGGAACACCGCTGGTACATGTCCGAGAAGCAGGAACGGCACATTCCGCTGGCGGAGGCCGTGCAGTCCTACATCGACTCCATCCTCCGGCACCGCCGCGACGAAGCAGCGATCATGCTCAACCCGGACACCGAGCTGCTCAAGATCCTCGAAGTGGAAACCGAGCAGTCCCGGTACGGCGACGAGGACATCGACGAATACCCCGACTCCGACGACTAACGTCGCCGGCCCCCTAGATCGCTTTCCCGGGGTTCAGGATGCCGGCCGGATCAAAGAGATGTTTGATCCGGCGCTGCAATTCCCGGACGGGTTCCGGCTGTTCCAGGCCAAGCCACCGCAGTTTGTACTGCCCGATCCCGTGCTCGCCGGTGATGGTTCCGCCCATGGCCAGGGCCACCGTGATTGATCTGTCCAGGCATTCGCCCAGCCGCTGCATGGCGTCGGCGTCCACCTGGTGGTCCACGCGGTCCACCCAGAAGGTCGGGTGCAGGTTGCCGTCGCCGGCGTGCGCCACCACTTTGAGCTGCACGTCGTGGGCCACGGCCATGGCTTCAAGTTCGCCGATGTAGTCCACAAGCCGCGAGCGCGGCACGGCCACGTCCTCCCCCACCCGGTATTCGTCGTCCACTTCAACGCCGCGGCTGTTCCGCCGGAGTTCCACCAGCTGTTCGGCTTCCGCGCTGGCCTCAGTGGTCACTGTGGCTCCGCTGGCGGCAAGAACCTCGCGGACCACATCGGCTTCCGCCGCCGCCCCGAAGCCGTCCGTCTGGATCAGCAGGAGCGAGGCTCCACGGGTGCTGAGGTCCGAGCCATGGATCTCATCGAGCTGACGCAGCGAACCGCCGTCGAGCAGCTCCATGATGGCGGGCTGCACGCGCGCTTTCCCCACGGCCAGGACACCCGCCGCGGCACTGCGGAAGTCCGGGTAGAACGCGGCAATGGTGTGCACTTCACGGGGAAGGTACTTCAGCCGCAGCGTCGCCCCGACCACAATGCCGAGCGTTCCTTCCGAGCCAACGAACAGCCCGGTCAGGTCGTAGCCGGCAACACCCTTGAACGTCTGGTGCCCGGTGTGAATGAGGGAACCGTCTGCCAAGACAACGTCGAGGGCCAGCACGGAATCGCGGGTGACGCCGTACTTGGCGCAGCGCAGGCCACCGGCGTTGGTGGCAACATTGCCGCCGAGAGTGGACGTGCGGAAACTCGCGGGATCCGGGGCATACATCAGCCCGTGCACCGCTGCTGCGTCGTTGAGGGCCGCGTTGATCACGCCGGGTTCGACGACGGCGGTCTCGTCGTCCGGGCTCAGGGCGAGGATGCGGTTCATGCGTTCAAGGCTCAGCACGATGCACCCCGGGCTGGCGTGGGCACCGCCGGAAACCCCGGTGCCGGCCCCGCGGGCAACAATGGGCGCACTGTGCTTGGCGCAGGCACTGACCACAGCCTGGACGTCCGCGACTGTTTCGGCCCAGACGACGGCCAGCGGCAACTGGTAGTCGACAACCGGTGCCTGGTCCACGGCGTAACTGGCCAAGGTCGTTTTGTCCACGGCCAGCTTGCCGGGCTCCAGGATGGTTTTGAGCTCGTCAACAATGTTGCTCATGCGGCCTCCAGGTCCGTCGAATCCGGCCTCCAGTCTAAACGGGCGGACCCTGCATCCCTGCTGCTGAGCCCGCAGCAGCTTCAGCTCCCGGTGCCCGGGTACCGGGTACCGGGTACCGGGTACCGGGAAGCACCCAGACCGCCGCCGCGGCCTCGCCCGCGCTGATCCGGGTTCCGGCAGCCCATGCACCTGTATACGCGGTGACGTCACCTGTGCTGAAGGCCGGATCGGCGGCGAGGGCGGCGAACTGGGCCGGAGACAGTGCGCCGGCGGCGAGATCCGCCCTCGCGGCGGCGCGAGCCACGAACACCACGACAGCACTCTCCGCCGTCTCCCGTACATAGGCGAGCGCGTCGCCGTCGGCATACAGCCAGCGGATGCCGCCCTCCGTGAGCGCCGGCTGCCCACGGCGCAGGGATGCCAGGGACGAATAGCTGGGGCGGAGGTCCGCCTCGACCCGGCGGGGGTCGTCCCACGGCATCGGCGTCCTGGCGTCTTCGCCATTGTGCCCTTTAAGTCCGAACTCGTCTCCCGCGAAGACCACCGGAACACCCGGAAGGGTGAACATCATGACGGCCCCGAGCAGCTGCCCGCCGTCAATCATCACCGTGGCTGCACGGGCGGTGTCGTGGCTGTTCAGGGCGTTCATGTTCTGGAGCCGGAGGTCCCAGCTGAAGGCTGCCGCCAGGTCCAGGTGGGTGGCGAGGAAATCCTCGGCACCCATCCGGTTGGGCCCGGCAAGGGGGGTGCCGAAGAAATTGACGTGCGCGGCGTCCCCTGCCAGCCAGGACCACAGCGGACGGGTGAAGTTGGCGTAGGTCATAGCGCCGTGCCAGTGTTCGCCGGTGAAGTCCGGTGCGGCATCGTTGGTGGCTTCGGCCAGCAACGCGGCTTCGGGGTTGATATCCCGGACCCGGTCCGCGATAAGCCGCGCCACCTCCCGGTTGAGGTCCGTGGCGCCCAGCCTGCCGGTCATGTTGCCGACGTCGATCCGCCAGCCGTCCAGGTTGAACGGGGGCCTGAGCCAGCGCGCCACCGGGGAGTCATCGTCCAGGACGAACTTGTGTTTTAGCTCCTCGGAGGACCAGTTGAGCTTGGGCAGCGACGCAACACCGTACCAGGCCTCGTAGTTCCGGACGCCCTGCTCCCCGGTGCCCGGCTTGGTGCCCGGCTCCGCGGTGCCCGGCTTGGTGCCCGGCTCCTTGGACTCCGGCTCCTTGGCATCCGTGAAGTAGTAGTAGCCGGTTTCAACGGATGCCGGATCGGCCAGCGCACGCCGGAACCACTCGTGGGCATCGCCGGAATGATTGGCGGTGAGGTCGCCCAGCACTTTGATGCCGCGGGCGTGTGCTGCTTCCACCAGTTTCACGAGGGCGCTCTCCCCGCCGAGCAGCGGATCCACCGCGTTGAAGGTGGAGGCGTCGTAACGGTGGTTGGAACGCGCCGGGAAGAACGGCGTCAGGTAGATGATGTCGGCGCCGAGTCCCTGGATATGGTCCAGCTTTTCGGCCACCCCCGTGAGGTCGCCGCCGTAGAACTGGAACGGCGTGGCCGGCCCGGTTCCCTCCACGGGCGTGCGGTCCCAGCCGGAAGGGATGGCCCAGTCAGGCGCCGGATGCGAGTCGGCGTCCGCGGAGCGCGCGAAGCGGTCCGGAAACACCTGGTACATCGTTCCCCGGCGCAGCCACTGGGGAGCGGCGGGGAACGAGGTCAGCCGGAAGTCCGCGTAGTCGGAGACGTCGCGGCGGAACAGTCCCTGCGCGTTGAGGCTCCAGTACCCCGGGCTGCCGGCCGCTGTTCCGCTGCCGAAAGTCCCGGTGCCAGGCGTCCCGCCGTCGTACTCGCCGGCCGCGACTTCCAGCAGGAAGCGGTACCGCGCCACCGGGTTGGTGACCGTCATTTCCGTTTCCCACCAGGTCCAGCCGTCCGACTCCCCCAGGCTGCGGGCGGCGTCGTACCGCGGCTCGCCGTCCTGGACCGACCGCACCCAGACCCGGGCGGCATGCCCCCACGCTGCGGGGACCCTCATGCGGAGCCGGGCAGTATCGCCCAGTGCAGTGCGCCGGGGCGCATGCAGCGGCGAACCGTCGTGGTGCGGGAGGGGGCCGGGTGGGACCGGACCGGGCTGGAGGAATGCCGCCATGCTCAGCCCTTGACCGAGCCCTGGGTGAGGCCGCTGACGATGTAGCGTTGCAGGAACAGGAACAGTGCCATCACCGGGACGGCGGCGAGCACGGCGCCGGCGGCGAAGACCCCCCAGTTCTCCGAGCGCTGCTGGGCGACAAAGGAGTAGAGTCCGACGGCGAGCGTCTGGCTGTCCGGGTCCGTCAGCACTACGCTGGCGATCACGAATTCGCTGGAGATGCCGATGAAGGCAAGCAGCCCCACCACTGCGAGGATCGGCGTGACCAGGCGCAGGATGATGCCGAAGAAGATCTGCACGTGGCTGGCGCCGTCAATCTTTGCCGCCTCGTCCAGGGACTGCGGAACGGTGTTGAAGAAGCCGTACATGAGGTATGTGTTCACCCCGAGGGCGCCGCCGAGGTACACCATGATCAGGCCGAGCTGGCTGCCCAGGCCCAGGGCCGGAATGACCTCGGAGATCCCGCTGAGCAACAGGAAGATGGCCACCACGGCCAACAGTTGCGGGAACATCTGGAGCAGCAGCAGGCTCAGTAGTCCTATCCGGCGCCCCTTGAAGCGCATGCGGGAAAATGCGTAGGCGGCCATGGCGCCCAGGAACACCGTCGCCGCGGAAGTCACCACACCAACCACCATGGTGTTCACGAACCAGCGGCCGAAGGGCCGGGACGGGTCGTTGAACAAGGCGGTGAAGTTGCCGAGGTCGAGTTTGCTGAAAAGCGCATTCGAGCCCACGAGGGTACCGGTGGAGTTGAACGCGGCAGACAGTACATACAGCAGCGGGAAGATCGCGAAGATGGTCACTGCGATTCCTACGAGATGACGCCACCCTTTGTCCTTGAACCAGACACCGAACGTGCGCCGCCGGTGCAACAGCCTCAGCTGATCGACATCGGTGGTCCCGGCTGCGGTGCCCGCTGCGGCGAGGGTGGAGCCTGGGGCGGGAGCCGCCGTCGTGCGGGTGCGTGCCGTTGACCCGTTCATGAGTTCACGTCCTCGAGTGCTTTGGTCTGCTTGAAGCTGATGGCCGAAACAGTGGCCACGATGATGAAGATGATGATCGCCAGGGCGCTGGCGAGGCCGTAGTCACGGCCGGTGCCCTGCCCGAAGGCAACCTTGTATACGAGGGTGATCAGGATGTCGGTGGCTCCAATGTCCCGGTCGGTGTCGGCGAAGCGCGGTCCGCCACCGGTGAGCATGTAGATCACATTGAAGTTGTTGAAATTGAAGGCGAACGAGGAAATCAGCAGCGGTGCAATGGAGACCAGCAAGAGCGGCAGCTTGATGGACCGGAACACCCGCCACGGGCCGGCTCCGTCCATCCGGGCAGCTTCGTCGAGTTCGGTGGGCAGCGACTGGAGGGCACCGGTGCAGACCAGGAACATGTACGGGAAGCCGAGCCACAGGTTGACCACCAGGACACTGACCTTGGCCAGCAAAGGGTCGGTGAGCCAGCCGATCGTGGCCCCGCCCAGAAGCGTCTGGTTGAGCCAGCCGAACTGCGGGTTGAGGATGCCGGACCAGACCAGGCCGGACAGGAACGCGGGGAACGCATAGGGCAGGATCATCAGGATCCGGTACACCTTCTTGCCGCGCAGGTCCTCGCGGTTGAACGTGACTGCCAGGAACAGTCCCAGCGCAAAAGTCAGTGCCACCGACGTGACGGCGAAGGTGAACGTCCACAGGATGACGCCCAGCAAAGGCCCTCGGAGGCTGGGATCGGTGAAGGCACGGGCGAAGTTTTCCATGCCGACGTCGATCTTCCAGCCCGTGGTGAGGGTTTCGCCGCTGCGGTCGGCGAAGGCGCCCCTGCCGTTGTCGCGGTAGACGGCCCCCGTATCGGTGTCGGTGAAGGTATCGGCCGCGGCGTCATACGTCAGCGCCGGCTTGAACTCGTAGGCGTTGCTTCCGTCTGCCGTGCGCAGGGTGCCGTCAGCCGGATTGTCCGAGACGGGCACGGTGATGGCCAGGATCTCCTGCTGGTTGGCGACGATTTCCTGGAAGGTCAGCGTCTGGTAGCCGTCGACGGAGTTGGCCTTACCCGTGGAATCGGTACCGGCGTCGGGCACTTCCTGCAGGGGCGTGCCGGTGCTGCCGATCGTGGCCTTGCCATCCGGATCGGTGAACAACAGGTAGAAGTCGTTGCCCTTGGTGAGCACCGCCGCCTTGTAGGCCGGCGAGTCCGGAACGCGTTTCTGGGCGGTGAGCTGGATGGCCGCGATGGCGTCATCCTTGGTGCTGTTGTGCCCGTCGCCGTAGTTGGTGAAGGCGATGTAGCCGCTGAAGAGCACCACGAAGACCTGGAACACCAGCAGGAACAGCACGCCCGGCGCCAGGTATTTGGCGGGCAGTCCCCCCTTGCGGAGGTAGATCCAGTTAATGGCCAGTACGACGGCGGAAGAGACCGCCAGCGCACCCCAGGACTGGCTGAGGAAAAGCATCATCAGGACATAGACGGCCAGGGCGTCCACCAGGCCCAGGAGCACGATCTTGGCCACGATTCCCCTGGTGGAATCCTGGCGGGAGCGGCTGCTACGGGCCCCGCCCGGCTGGTCTGGCGTGTTGCCCTCCCAGGTTGGCGAAGCTGCTGGCGACGGGGGCTGCGGGGAATCCTGGAAAAGATCGGTTTTGGGCATGGCTGTCTATGGTCCTTGGGAGAAGCGGGGCCGTGGAAATTGCGGGCGCAGCGAGGGCACTGCAGCAAGGCGGGGGCTGCAGCAGCCGGCCGGGCAGCATGAAGCTGCCCGGCCGGTGCTGTCGGGAGTAGACCGGAAAGGGGTCAGCCGGCGATTTTCGCCTTGATGCTGGCCGCCATCTTGGCCCAGTCGGCAGCAGGATCGCCCTGGCCCTTGATGAGGGCCAGTTCGGTGGCTCCCCAGTCGGCCCAGACCGCACTCATTTCCGGGATGGCCGGCATGGGCACACCGGTGGCACCGATCTTGCCGAACGCTTCCACGACGGGGTCGCTGGCAGCCTTCTCGAAGGACGCCTTCAGCGCCGGCGGGCGGCCGCCGGCCTTGTACATGGAGTCCTGGGCCGCTTCCGAGGTGAGGTAGTTGGTCACGAACTCGTTGGTGGCCAGGGCGTTGGCGCTCTTGGCGCTGATGAAGAAGCCATTGACGCCGATAAACGGCTGGGCAGGCTTGTCACCGGCGGTCGGCAGGGCGTCCACGGCAAACCTGATGCCCTTCTTCTGGACGTCCGGAACATTCCAGGGGCCCGTCAGGAAGTACGGTGATTCGCCGGCCAGGAATTTCTCCTTGGCGATGTCCCCGGTGATGTTGGAGTTGATGATCTTCTCACCGGTATCGCCCCAGGCCACAAGCTTCTTGGCGAACTCGACGCCGGCCGCGTCGCCGATCAGGAGCTGCTTGGGGTCGTAGCCGCCGTCGGCTGCCTGGCCGAAGACCTGCGAACCCATGGAGGCCTGCAGCGGGTAGAGGTGGTACGGGTCACCCTGTTTGGGATCCATGCCCACGAGGAACGGGAACTTGGCTTTGCCGTCCGCCACGGCCTTCTTGCCGTTGGCCACCACTTCATCCAGGGTTGCCGCGCTCTCGGCCACGAGGTCGGTGTTGCGCAGCAGGGCAATGTTCTCGATGGCGTACGGGACGCCATAGACGGAACCGTTGAACGTCATGGCCTTGACGGAGGAGTCCTGGAAGGCCGAGGACTTGTCGCCGAGTTCGATCGGAGCGATCACGCCGTTCTGGACAAACTTGCCCACCCAGTCGTGCGGGCCCACGATCAGGTCCGGACCCTTGCCCGTGGGGACCTGGGTGATGAAGTCATCGCGGACAGCGGCGAAGTCTTTGACAACCAGCTTCACTTCGATGCCGGTATCGGCCTGGAACTTGGCGGTGATGTCCTTGAGTGCCGGTGACCGTTCGGCGTCGACCCACATGGTGATGGTGCCGGCGCCGGCGGATTTCAGATCCGGCTTGGCGGTGGTAGTGGCCGGCGACGTGGCGGCCGCGCCCCCGCAGGCGCTGAGCGCCAAGGCTGCCACGACGGACAGCGCGCCTGCCGTAAAGACGCGGCGGCTGGTCCCGCTCGTGAGGGTGTTCTGCACCTTCATTGGTGTCCCTTTCATAAAAAATCCTGCATCCACGCGTCGGCCCCTGGGGCCCTGTGGCATCGTCGGTGATGTGGCTCACAGCTGCAAGCGCTTCCAAAGTACACGGAATGACCCATGTTGGAAAGTCACCCTACTCGGCAGTAGCTGTTTGGGCAAAATGGAGCGCCGCCGGCCACGGCCCCAAGCTGACGCGCCGAAACGCCGATAATTAAGGACTGAAGCGGAAGGCCTCCCCAGCGCAGTGAGGCGCACGTCACAATTGGAAGCGTTTTCAATTTGGCGCGGTTCCGTTCTACGATTACCGGCATGTCCGTTGACTCAATGCTCAAAGCCCCCGCCGTAGCGGCCGGGCCGCTGACCCTGGTCCACACTGCAGATGAAGCTGCCGGCTGGTGGCGCTCCGCGGTGATTTATCAGGTTTATCCGCGGTCTTTCCGGGACCTGAACGGGGACGGAATCGGCGATCTGGCCGGCATCACCGCCGAACTCCCCCAGCTGGCCCGGCTTGATGTGGATGCCGTCTGGCTGTCGCCGTTCTACCGCTCACCGCAGAAGGATGCCGGATACGACGTCAGCGATTACTGCGACGTGGATCCGCTTTTCGGCACTCTGGCCGACTTCGACGCCATGATGGCGCAGGCAGCCCGCCTGAACCTGCGCGTGATCGTGGACCTCGTTCCCAATCACTGTTCGGACCAGCACGCCGCTTTCCAAGCCGCCCTCGGCGCCCCCGCGGGCAGTCCGGAGCGGGACATGTTCATCTTCCGGGACGGCCGCGGACCCTTTGGCGAAGAGCCTCCCAACAACTGGGAATCCCACTTTGGCGGACCGGCCTGGACACGTATCGCTGAACCGGACGGCCGGCCGGGGCAGTGGTATCTGCACCTCTTCGATACTTCCCAGCCGGACTTCAACTGGGACAACCAGGCAGTCCACGATGAGTTCGAACGGGTGCTGCGTTTCTGGCTGGACCGTGGTGTCGCCGGATTCCGCGTGGACGTTGCACATGCCTTGGTGAAGGCTCCCGGGCTGCCTGAATGGGGTGGCCGGGCAGATGGCAACAGCTGTGACGGCTACCCTGGCCACGATGCCCCGATGTTCGGCCAGCCTGCCCTGCATGACATCTACCGGGCATGGCGCCGCATCCTGGCGGAGTACGGTCCGGACCGCATCCTGTGCGCCGAAGCCAACGTGGACCCGCTGCCACGTCTGGCCGACTGGGTCCGCCCGGACGAAATGCATCAGGCGTTCAATTTTCCCTACCTCCATGCGGTTCTTGACGTCCACCGCCTGCGCGGCGTGATCACGGACTCGCTGGTGGCGCTGGACGCCGTCGGTGCGCCCAGCACGTGGGTGCTGTCCAACCACGACGTCGTCCGCCACGCCACCCGTTTCGGCTACGACGGCCCGGCACCGCGCGACGGCGACGGGATCGGCACCTTTGACCGTCAGCCCGACTTTGCGCTGGGCCGGAAGCGGGCGGCGGCCGCCTCCATGTTTATGCTGGGGCTTCCCGGCGGGGCGTACCTCTATCAGGGCGAGGAACTTGGCCTTCCGGACGGCATCGACATCCCGGACAGCCAGCGCCAGGACCCCACCTTCGCGCGCACCGGTGGAGAGCGGCTGGGCCGCGACGGCTGCAGGGTGCCACTTCCATGGCGCGCCGCGGAGCTCCACACCGGTTTCGGGTCCGGCCAGGACCCTTGGCTGCCGCAGCCGGCAAGCTTCGCCGAACTGGCACGCGACGTGCAGACTGCACAGCCGACGTCGCATCTGAACCTCTACCGCCGGATGTTGGCGATACGGAGGCAGTTGGACCTGGGCCGGGGCTCGCTGGCCTGGCTGGAAAGCTGGTGCAGCGATACGTCGCTTGCCTACGTCAACGGCACCACGCTGGTGGTAATGAACGCGGGGCAGGATCCTATGGACCTCCCGCCGGGGCGTGTGCTGCTGCGCAGCTCCCCGGAGTCAGCTGAGCATTCGGCGTCACCGGAAACGTACGACGGCGGTCATCAGCTAGGCTCGGGTGAGACGGTCTGGTTGAACCTTCCAATTGGGTGATCCGGCTGTCGTTGAATTAGCAGTGAGGAACACGGAGAACTGAACATGCCCGGCATCAAGGACGTAGCTGAGCGTGCGGGCCTATCCATCGCCACCGTGTCGCGGGCGCTGAGCGGCAAAGGCAACGTCTCGCCCCGCAGCCGCGAACGCGCGCAGACAGCGGCGGCGGAGCTCGGTTTCGTGTTGTCGTACCATGCCTCCAGCCTGGCTTCAGGCCGGAACCACAATGTGGGAGTGGTTGTTCCTTCGGTCCACCGCTGGTTTTTCTCGTCGGTGGTGGAGGGAGTGTCCGCGACACTGCTCGACGCCGGCTACGACCTGACCTTGTACAACGTCAGTGAAGGGCCCGACCGCCGGCACAGTGTTCTGAACGATTTTCTCCTGCGAAAACGGGTGGATGCGGTCATCGCTGTGTCGCTCGAACTCAGTGAAGCTGAAATACAGCAGCTGCTCGCCATCCATCGCCCGATCGTGGGAATCGGCGGACCGTTGCCTGGTGCCTCCACCATTCGGATCAACGACTCCGGCATTGCCGAGGCCGCAACCAACCACCTCCTCCGGCTGGGACACACCCGGATCGCCCATATGACCGGCGACGCCTCCTATCAGCAGGACTTCCGGCTCCCCGGCACGCGACAGGGCGGCTTTGAAAAAGCCATGGCGTCTGCCGGCGTTGCAGTCCGCCCTGAATGGCAGGTCTCCGCCGACTTCACCATCCAGGGGGCCTATGCGAGTGCCCGGCAACTGCTTGGCGGAGCTTCCGAACGGCCCACGGCGGTGTTCGCGGCGTCGGATGAGATGGCCATCGGAACCATCCTGGCCGCACGTGACTTCGGCCTGCGGATTCCGTACGACTTGTCCGTCATCGGTATTGATGGCCATGAGCTTGGTGAGGTGTTCGGGCTGACCACTATCGACCAGGACGCCCGTGGCCAAGGGGCATTGGCGGTCCGGCTGCTGCTCGCCGGGCTTGAGAACGCTGCCGACGGCGGCGCAACGGACACTGAGTTCCCCACCAAGTTCGTGGTCAGGTCCAGTACCTCCGTCCCACCGGCAGATGTAGGGCCAAAGTGCTAAGTTCTTCCTCCTACAACTCCCGCTCCATGACGAATTCCTTCTTGGCAGGATCCAGTGCGTAGGCTTCCCTGCGGCCAGTGTCATGAAAGCTGTGGCGTGTATAGAAGCGAAGGGCACGGGTGTTGTCCTCGTGTACCCCGAGCTGCAACAGCCCGGCACCCAGCTCGCTAGCTGCAGCTTCAACCGAATGGCCCAGAAGCTTGTCCGCAAGCCCGCTGCCTCGGTATGCCGCAGCCACATAGACACTGATCAGCATGGCCTGACGCGGCCGGTCGATGTCTTGGGGATGTTTGACCACCACACGCATCAGCGCGCAAAAACCGTTGGCCCCTGAGTCGTCCTCAGCCACGAACGTCACACTGCCCGGGGCAGTCATCGCAGCGGCGCGGCTCCGCCATTGACCTTCAGTCTGCGCCTGGGCCGACACCAGCGATTCGACATACGCAGTGGGCGTGTCTGACAGCATCTCCAGCCGTACGGCCCGTAGCGACTGCCATTCGCCCTCGGTCATGCGGCGGACCCTAACCAACGGCACCACCCATGAACCGAACAAAGCGGGCAAGTACGCCCGGCCAACCTGCATCGTATTCCGCCCGAGCCCTGGCTGGGTCTTCCGCGCCTTCCCAACCGTCGTGCACCAGCCGGAGCTCGGTGCCCCCTTCCACGGCCCTAAACGCAACGCGAAGCTCAGTGGACCACAACGCCGTGGTCCCGGGGTGCCAGCTGGCGTGGAAAGACAGCGGTGGCTGCCAGTCGTCTATGGTGCCCCAGACCGCGGTGCGGCCATCGTCGGCGGTTTCCAACACCAGGTTCTCTTCGAATTCAACGTAGGAGCCCGCGCCGAACACGCTGTGATCCTCGAGGGGCCACCATAGGTGGGTGTGTTCGGTGAACCCGATGAACACTTTGGAGACCGGCCCGGGCACCACCACGGTGTGCACGATGGCGCCGAGGGCATCCACGGGATCCGATGCTTCGTCGGCCGGGGAAGCGTGGCTAAAGAGGTTGTCCATGGTCAACAACTTTACCCGGACGCTGTCCCACCCAGGTTCTGCGGGAGGGCCCGAGGGGCGGGGGTGTGGTGTTAGGGGTGGTTTAAATGCGGGAGAGCCCCAACCGTGTGGTTGGGGCTCTCGACCTGAATGGTGTTCCGGCGGTGACCTACTCTCCCACACCCTCCCGGGTGCA
>NZ_LMPC01000018.1 GCF_001423745.1 Arthrobacter sp. Leaf337 | reverse complement strand
TCGACCGCCGTCGAACTGGCACGTTTGAGCAGCGCAAGGCTCCGGGGAAGATCACCGGCCCCGCCGCCGTCGGACGCCAACGCCTGAGAAGTCTGCAGTCCGTCGGGGACACTGCGCAGGCCCGGAACGGAGGCAAATCGAACAGCAGAAGCGGCGGCGGGCAATGCCGCCCACCGCAACGCCCCTCCTGCTGCGAGTTCCCCCAAGACCTCCATGGGATAACTCTGCCGCGGGGGTCCGACAATTTAGCCCTGTCCTGCGGAGGAATCGCTGGCACCCGCGGGATTAGAATTTCCCCCATGGCCGTTTACCTGGATCCGCCGCTCTGGCCAGCCCACGGAACCCACTTTTCGCACTTGATCTCGGATACCTCCCTCGACGAACTGCACCGTTTCGCCGAGGCCGCCGGCATTCCGGAACGCGCGTTCGACGGCGACCATTACGACGTCTCCGAGGCCCGGTACGGGGCCCTCGTGGAGGCCGGCGCCGTCCCCGTGGAGGCGCGGGTCCTAGTCCGAAAACTGATCGCCTGCGGGCTCCGCATCCCGGCCCGCGAGCGCGGCAAGGCGCTCAAGCTGCCGCTGCTCAACCGCTGGAACGCCGTGCTGCCAGGCCACGACGCCCTCTTCCTGGACCTCCTGGACCGCTGGGGCGAGGAGCACCGGAAGTACCACGGCCGCACCCACCTCCTCTCAGTCCTCGAAGCCCTGGACCTGCTCACCGAGCCGGCAGACCCTCCCCGCACCGTGGTTCTCGCCGCCTGGTTCCACGACGCCGTATACCGCGGGATCGCCGGCCAGGACGAGGAGGAGTCGGCGAGGCTGGCAGAGGACAGGCTCCTGCACGCCGGGCTGTCCGAGGACGAAGCGTACGAGGTGGGGCGGCTGGTCCGGCTCACTGCCGACCACCGCCCGGAGGCAGGGGACGACGACGGCGCCCTCCTCTGCGATGCGGACCTGTCCGTTCTCGGCGGCGAACCCAAGGCCTACGGCCGCTACCTCAGCGCCGTCCGGGAAGACTTCGCGCACATCGGCGACGCCGACTTCGCCGCCGGACGCGCCGCCGTCGTGCGTCATTTGCTGGAGCTGGATCCGCTGTTCAACACGGCCCGCGGCCGTGAGCTCTGGCTGGATTCCGCGCGGCGCAACCTCAACGGCGAGCTCAACCCCGCAGCCTGGCCCGCGTGAGCGAGGTTCAGGCCGCGCACCGGCAGCTGCCGTTCACGGTCCGCTTCGAATGGGGGCTCGACGGCGCCATGGCCGTGGCGCCCGGGGCCGAACTGGCCGTGGTGGTGGACGTCCTGTGTTTCACCACGTGCGTGAGCGTCGCCGTAGAGCGTGGCGCCGAGGTGTTTCCCTACCGCTGGAAGGACGGCACGGCAGCCGGTTTCGCGGCGGAACAGCAGGCGGTGCTTGCCGGACGACGCGGCGGCAAAGGGGTCAGCCTCTCCTCCGCCAGCCTGCGCTCCGCGTCAACGCTGGACAGGGTGGTGCTTCCCTCACCGAACGGATCGGCGTTGGCCCATTCCCTGGCGGGCGCGGTGCCGCGCGTCGCCGCAGTGTGCCTCCGGAACGCCCGCGCCACGGCCGACTGGGCCGCCCGAAACTTGCCCCCGGCCGCCGTGATCGCCGTTATTGCAGCCGGTGAAAAATGGCCCGACGGCGGACTCCGGCCCGCGCTCGAGGACCAGCTGGGCGCAGGTGCTTTCCTGGCGGCACTTCCCGGGCATCGCCGGGCCGGGCTCTCCCCCGAAGCCCGGTGGGCCATGGACGCGTTCACCGCTGCGGAACCGCGGCTCGGTGACACGCTGCTGGAATGCTCCAGCGGGCGCGAGCTCGTTTTCGGCGGTTACCAGGAGGACGTGGAGATCGCTGCGGAGCTCAACCGGAGCACCGCCGTCGCACTTCTCGACGACGGCGCGTTCCGCCGGGCCTGAGCGCTCGCCCGTAGGCGGCCGCTGGCCTTAGCGGTAGCTGGTGACGAACGGCCGGTCGGTGGGCACGATCTGCTTGCCCAGGGGCATCAGCGAGACCGGGATGAGCTTCAGGTTCGCGATGGCCAGCGGGATTCCGATGATGGTGATGGCCATGGCGAACGCCGTCACCACATGGCCGATCGCGATCCAGCTCCCTGCCACCACCAGCCAGATCACATTGCCCAGGAGCGAGAACACGCCGTTGCCGCCCGGCTTGTCCACCACCATGCGGCCGAAAGGCCACAGCGTGTAGGAGGCAATCCGGAACGATGCGATGCCCCATGGAATGGTCACGATGAGCAGGCAGCAGATGATGCCCGCGAAGAAGTACCCCAGCGCCAGCCAGAGTCCGCCGCATACCAGCCAAATGATGTTGAGCAATGTCTTCATACGGCCATTCTCCCCCGCTCGCGCCTGATCGGGCGTCGGGGATTGCCCTGATCCGGCCCTGAATTCGCGGCCGCCCGCATCAGCCGATGATCGGCCGCTCTTCGGGCAAATGGTAGAGCCGCGGATGCGCGGAGAGTGCCAGGGCAGAAGCCACAGTGATGGTGCCGATGCGGCCGACGAACATGAGGGCCATCAGCACCCACTGCGCGCTGACCGGCAGGTGATAGGTGATGCCGGTGCTCACCCCCACCGTGGCGAAGGCGGAGATGGATTCAAAGAGCACCTTTTCGAGGCTGTAGTCGGTGAACAGCAGCAGCAGCAGCGTGCCCGCAATGACGGCGGCGACGCCCAGCAACGCAACGGAGAGCGCCTGGCGCTGCGCCGAGGAACTGATGGAGCGGTGGGCGATGGTCACCTGTTCGCGGCCGCGGACCTCGTTCCAGATGGCGAATCCCAGGATGAGGAACGTGGTGATCTTGATGCCGCCCGCCGTCCCCGCACTCCCGCCGCCGATGAACATCAGGATGTTGGTGACCATCAGGGTCTCCGGTGTGGCAGCCCCGTAATCGATGCTGTTGAAACCGGCGGTCCGGGGAAACACGCTGCCGGCCAGCGCCCCGAGGAACTTCCCGCCTGTGGAGAGCGGCCCCAGGGTTTCGGGCCTGTTCCATTCGAAGGCCGCGAAGAGCACAAAGCCTGCCGCCAGAAGCAGCAGGGTGCCGTAGACGGTCAGCCGGACGTGCACTGTCCAGTCCCTGATCCGGAACCCGTCCCGCATCAGGGCAATGATCACGGGAAACCCCAGCCCGCCGGCCACCACGGCTGCGCAGACGGGGACAATGATCCAGGGATCTTCGGCCAGCCCGATGAGGTTGTCACTGTAGAGGGAGAAGCCGGCATTGTTGAAGGCGGATACAGCGTGGAAGATGCCGTGCCAGAGTGCCGTGGCAGGGTTGGCGTCGTAACCGATCCAGAACCGGAGCGTCAGGACCGCTGCCGTGCAGCCCTCCAGTGTGGCCATGATCTTGGCGACCCGCACCAGCACGGAGCGCACATCACCAAAATTCAGGGTGTGGGTTTCGGACTGCGCCACGAGCTGCCCGCGGAGGCCGAGGTTCTTGCGGACCAGCAGGGCGAGCAGAGTTGCCAGCGTCATGATGCCGAAGCCGCCCACCTGGATCATCCCGAGGATCACCGCCTGGCCGAAGGGCGTCCAGAACGTGGCAGTGTCCACGGTTATCAGGCCGGTCACGCAGACGGCCGAGACCGAAGTGAACAGGGCCGGCATCACGACGTCGGAGTCCGTGGGGTAGTGCGAGGCGGGAAGCAGGAGCAGACCGGCCCCGATCATGATGACGGCGAGGAACGCCACCGGCACCGACCTGACCGGATGCAGGAGCAGGCGCCTGATGCGGCTGTCCTTCGGCCGAATGTCCGCGCGCACCTTTGCCGGCCCCCTCAGCGGTACGGCCATGGGACGTCCTCTCATCGGCGGGCATACAAAGGGCTTCAGGCACCGCGACAACAACCGTGCCCATAGTTCGACGCATCACGGAGCGTAGCACCGCGTGATTCCAGCAGAACCCGGTCTTTACGAAATCCTTACGCGGCCCTTTCCCGGCCACGCAGCGGCGCAGGCGCATACTGTTGGCAGCGTCCCGGCAAAGGGCTAACGTCACAGCCAAGGGGCGGTCCGTAGAAGGAGGCGCAGCGTGACCATCATTGACAACGCCGTCTACGTAAATGGCCGCCGGACCACCGACCCGGAGGGGCTTGAGGAGACCTACTTCCTGCTGCGGCAGCGCGAGGGGATGGCCTGGATCGGCCTCTACCGGCCGGACGCGCCGGAACTGCGTTCCGTGGCAGACGAGTTCGACCTCAGCCACCTGGCGGTGGAGGACGCCCTGACCGGCCACCAGCGGGCAAAACTTGAGCACTACGGCGAGATCCTGTTCCTGGTGTTGCGCCCGGCGCGCTATCTCGACGACGTCGAAAAGGTCGAGTTCGGCGAGATCCACGTTTTTGTGGGAACGGATTTTGTGGTCACCGTCCGCCATGCTGAGTCACCGGACCTGGCCCGCGTCCGCCGACGCATGGAAGCCCAGCCCGAGTTCCTGGCGCTGGGTCCGGACGCCGTGCTGTACGCCATCCTGGACCAAGTTGTGGATGAATACGAGCCGGTGGCTGCCGGCCTGGAAAACGACATCGACGAAATCGAGGACGACCTCTTCAGCGGCGACCCGGACGTCTCGCGCCGGATTTATGAGCTCTCCCGCCAGGTCATCATGTTCCAGCGCGGAACCAGCCCCCTGGCGGGAATCCTGCAGGCCCTCCTCTCCGGAACGGTCGAGCATCGGCCCGGCCCCGAGCTTCAGGACCACCTCCGTGACGTCCTGGACCACGTGCTGCGGCTGGGCGAACGGACCGCCTCTTTCCGGGCCCTGCTGCAGAACGCGCTCACCGTCAACGCCGCGCTGGTGGCGCAGCGGCAGAACGACGAAATGCGGCGCCTGACCGAATCCAGCTTCGCGCAGAGCGAGCAGGTCAAACGCATCTCCTCCTGGGCCGCCATTCTCTTCGCCCCCACCCTGGTGGGCACCATCTACGGGATGAATTTCCGCACCATGCCCGAGCTCGACTGGATCTTCGGCTACCCCATGGCGCTGGGCCTGATGGCGGCCATGGGCGTGGCCCTCTACGCCGCGTTCAAGCACAACAAATGGATCTGACAGCGGTCCGGGCAGCACTGGCGGACACAGCCCGGAGAGCCCGCGTTCCGGGAATGTCACTAGCCGTCGTGTCGCGGGACCGGGTGCTCCATACCGGCGGCACAGGTTTCGCGGACCTTGAGGGCCATGCCCCCGCGACGGCGGATACGGTCTATCCCTGGTTTTCCATGACAAAGCCGGTGACAGCCACCGCTGCCCTGCGGCTCTCCGAGCAGGGGCTCCTGGACCTGCACGCGCCCGTGCACGAATACCTGCCCTGGCTGCGGGCCCCCGGGCAGGCCCAGCCAACCGTATGGCAGCTGCTCAGCCATTCCGCGGGGCTGGGCAATCCGCTGCCCGTGACGTGGATCCAACCGGCGGATGCACCGGGGCCGGACCAGGAGCAGATGCTGCGGAAACTGTTGGCCCGGCGCCGGGCGTTCCGCCACCGCCTTGGTGGCACCGGGCATTACTCGAACGTCGGATACCTCGTGGCGGCCCAGATCATCAGCCAGGTCTCCGGTGAGCCATTTCCGAGCTACGTCCGGCGCGAGATCCTTGCTCCGCTGGGCATGGATTCAACCGGTTTCGCCTACCTGCCAGGACACTCCGCGGCTACAGGCTATGTCCGTATCCCCCGCCCGCTCACCCCGGCGCTCGCGGCAATCCTCCCACCAGGAACACTGGGGGCAAGGCACGGCGGATACACCTCGCTCAACCCGTTCCTGGTTGACGGCGCGGGCTACGGAGGCCTGGTTGGAAGCGTGTTGGACGCAGCAGCGTTCGCCCGGTTGCACCTCAATGACGGGCTGGCTGTTCCGCCGGGAACCGCCAGCGCTCCCGCTGTCCCGCAGGGGCACCGCATCCTTCAGGAGTCCACGGCGCGGGCGATGCGCGACATCCGCGTCAAAGGAAGGCAGTTCGACCACTCCGCGGGCTGGTTCCGGAAGCACACCAAGGTGCCGCACGAATCCTACGTGGAGCACTTCGGCACCGGGCTGGGGTTTTGGAACATCATGCGCCTTTACCCGGAGCAGGGCAGGGCAATCGTGCTCATGTCCAACAGCTCCACGAGCTACGATTACGCCACCCTGTTTTCCCTGATCCTCCGCATGCCGTGGACCTGAGGCCCGCGACTATGCCTGCTTGACCAGGGCTGCGTCGACGTTGATCTTGACCTTGTCGCTGACCAGCACACCGCCGGCTTCGAGGACCGCATTCCACGTCAGCCCAAACTCCTTGCGGCTGATTTCTGCCTCTGCGCTGAAGCCTGCCCGGGTGGCACCGAACGGATCAACCGCCACACCGGTGAACTCCACTTCGAGCTCCACGGACTTGGTGACGCCGCGAATGGTGAGGTCGCCGGTGACGGTATAGTCCTCGCCGTCACCCTCGATGCCCGTTGCCCGGAAAGTCATCTCCGGGAACTGCTCGACGTCGAAAAAGTCCGCGCCGCGGACGTGCGCGTCGCGGTTGGCATCGCCCGAGTCGAAGCTCGCCGTTTTCACGGTGGCGTGCAGGCTGGACGCCGACAAGGACGGGCCCACGTGCGCCTCCGCGGAAGCGTCGGTGAAGCGGCCGCGGACTTTGCTGATGCCGGCATGGCGGACGGTGAACCCGATTTCGCTGTGGGACATATCAAGGGTCCAGATGCCGGGGGTAATACCTTGGGGCAGAGTCACAACGGGTCTCCTTCGACTCGGGTGGCGGGCCTGGCCCGCCGGTTCTTCGGGGTGGTCCCCAGCTGAATGCTAGCGAAGAGCATTAGCCACGGCTAGCCTCAGCACCGGGCGCCTCAGTCGCTGGCACAGCCTCAGCCGCAGGCGCGGGTACAGCCGCAGGCCATTTCGGCTGCCAGCCAATGGCAGGGGCAACGTGCCGGGCAATGTTGCCGAGCAGCTTGGCGTTGAAGTCCACGCCCAGCTGGTTCGGGACGGTGAGGAGGACGGTGTCGGCGGCCTGCACCGCGGCGTCCGCCGCAAGCTCTTCGGCGATGGCGTCGGGCTCGCCCACGTAGCTCTTGCCGAACCTCGCCACCAGTCCGTCAATGATCCCCACCTGGTCCCGCTTTTCCCGAAGGGCGCTGAGCCCGAAATACCGGCGGTCCTCGTCGTCCACGATCGGCAGCACGCTCCTGCTGACTGAAACCCGGGGCGTGTGCTGGTGGCCGGCGCCGGCCCAGGCGCTGCGGAACATGCTGATCTGTTCGGCTTGAAGCTCGTCGAACGGCACACCGGTGTCTTCGGTCAGCAATGTGGAACTCATTAGGTTCATGCCCTGTTCCGCAGTCCAAACGGCGGTGGCGCGGGATCCGGCGCCCCACCAGATCCTGCGGGCCAGATCCGGCGAGTTCGGCTGGACCGGCAATTTGCCGGGTCCGCCGCCGAACCGGGGATCCCCGTCTGCCACGCCGGCGCCGGTGATGGCATGGCGGAACAACGCGGTGTGCCGGCGTGCCATGTCCGCGGGGCTCTCGCCGTCGGCCGGAACATGGCCGAACACTGCGGCGCCGTCCCGTGCCGGCTCGGGTGAGCCGCGGCTGACGCCCAGCTGCAGCCTGCCGCCGCTGATCAGGTCCGTGGCGGACGCTTCCTCCGCCATGTACAGCGGGTTTTCGTACCGCATGTCGATCACGCCGGTGCCCATTTCAATCCGGCTGGTGCGGGCGGCGATGGCTGCCAGCAGCGGGAACGGGGAGGCCTGCTGCCGGGCAAAGTGATGCACTCGGAAGTACGCGCCGTCGATGCCCAGCTCCTCGGCGGCCACGGCCAGCTCAATGCCTTGCAGCAGGGCGTCCCGGGCCGTGCGGGTCCGCGACCCCTCGACGTTGCCCCAGTGGCCGAAGGAGAGAAATCCGATGCGCTTCATGACTGCGGCAACAAGAAGCCGTCACTCTTCATTCCGGCGCCAGGTCATTCCGGTGCTAGGCGGCCGGGGCCTTCGCTGCCAGCACAAACGCCCGGACCTTCGCCAGGTCTTTGACTCCGCGGGAACTTTCGACGCCGGAGGAGACGTCCACTCCCCACGCACCGGCTTCCTTTGCGGCCCGGGCGACGTTCACGGGGTCAAGTCCCCCGGCCAGCAGCCAGCTCCGCCCGGCAAGCCCCTTGGCCTGCACCGACGCATAGTCCCAGGCCTCGCCCGAGCCCGGCACGGCGGCATCGATGAGCAGCAGTTCCTCGCCCCAGCTGCCGAATGCTTCCGGGGCGGCACTCATGGTGACGGCCCTGATCACCTTCATGCCGGCGTCGTGCGCTGCTTTCACGTCCTCCGGGGTGCGGTCCCCGTGGAGCTGGATCCACTCGAGGCCCGCCTCGCGGGCGAGCGCGATGGCGTCCGCCACCGGCTCGTGCCGGAACACGCCCACTGCGGGGGTGCCGGCCGGCACGTGGGCGAGTAGCTCCCGGGCCCTGGCGGGTGTGACCTCGCGCGGGCTCTTGGTCAGGACGAATCCGACGGCGTCCGCGCCGGCACCTGCTGCTGCCAGGACCGACTCCGGCGTACTCAGGCCACACACCTTGACGAACATCCTGCTCCTCCTGCGATTCTCTTCCTCCACCTGACGTTAGCAAGCCTGCCAAGTCTGCACCGACGTTACGCCCGGGCCTCGTTCCGGCCGCTAGGCTGGGCGGATGGAGATCATCCGCTATGCAGAACTCAGGGCCGAACCGTGGCGCAACAAGGGCGGGGTCACCCGCGAACTGGCCAGCCATCCGAAGGCTGCTTCCGCCCAGGACGGCGCGTGGGACTGGCGGGTGAGCATCGCCGAGGTGTCCAAAGCCGGCGCGTTCTCCGCTTTTCCCGGCATGGACCGCGTGCTCACCGTGATCGAAGGCGAACTCCTCCTGCTGACGGTAGACGGCGCCGAACACCCGCTGGAGAAGTACCGGCCGTTCCGGTTCTCCGGCGACGCCGACACCGCCAGCGCACTGCCCACAGGCGACATCCGCGACCTCAACGTGATTACCCGGAACGGTGCCTTCAAGGGGTACACGTCCATCATCGAACTCTCCAAGAAGCGCGCGCACCCCGTATTCGAAGGCCAGCTGGGCATTCTGCTGCAGGGACAGGCCACTGTCAGCCCCGGTGCCGCTGCTTCGGATGCCGAACCCGGCGGCGGGGACACGCCCGTCGACGGCGTGGCACCTGAGGCAGCCCCGGCGCCAGGCGAGCCGGAGACGCTCGGCCGCTACGACGCCGTCGTCGGTTCCGACTCCGGTACGCCGGAAATCCTGGGCCGGGGCTTCCTGGCCGTCGTATCGATCGACCGGGTTACGGGCTAGGCACCGGTCACAAGCAAGCGGTCGGTCAGAAGGCTGCGGCGGACGCCTGCAGGTCTTCCCGCTGCGCCGGCTGCCCGTTGGGGGTGAGCGCTGCGGCGATCACTACGGAGCTGGCCGAGGCCCAGGCCTGCGGCCGGCAGCTCGCGGGGAACGGCACGGGGGTGCGCATGGTGTCCGAGCCGTGGCCGCCAAAAAGCTCCGGCAGCCGCCAGTCGTTGGCCTCGGCCACCTCCAGCAGCCCGGCGGCGAGCTGCGCCGCTTCATCCGGGAAGCCGTCGGCCAGCATGCCGCTGATGATCAGGGCGGTGTCGTGGCTCCAGACCGCGCCGGCGTGGTAGCGGGTGGGCCAGTATCCGCCGTTGCTAGTGGACAGCGTCCGGACCCCGTAACCGGAGAACATGGTGGGGTCCATAACGCGGCGCACCACAATCCGTTGCTCGTCCTCGTTCAGGATTCCGGTGCCGAGCAGGTGACCCATGTTGGAGGTCACGCCGTCCACCGGTCGCTTGTCGGCATCCAGGGCAAGGGCGGGGTACGGACCCAGCTCGTCCTCGCACCAGAACTGCGCACGGAAGCGTTCGGCCATACCGGCCGCGTAGTCGCGCCATTCCTGCGCGCCCGGACGTCCGAAGGCGTCAAGGATTTCCGCGCCCACTACTGCCGCCTCGTAGGCGTAGGCCTGGACCTCGGCAAGCGCGATGGGCCCCTTCGCCAGTGAACCGTCGTGCCAGCGGATGGCGTCGCCGGAGTCCTTCCAGCCCTGGTTCACCAGGCCCTGCCCGGAGGCGTCGAGGTATTCCAGGAAGCCGTCCCCGTCCAGGTCGCCGTGGTCCCTGAGCCACTCGAGCGCGTCCTCGAGGTTGGGCAGGAGTTCCTTGACCTCGGCGTCGGGCATGCCGGCTTTCCAGGCATCGTGCAGGAGGCAGATCCACAGCGGAGTGGCGTCAATGGTGCCGTAGTACACCGGCGGCAGGCGCAGGGCATGGCCGCTCTCCGCCACGGTCAGGACGGTCCGGCGGACTTCATGCAGGATCTTGCCCGGCTGCACTGCCGTGGTGTGGTCCGTTTCCGTCCCCTGCCGGCCGGCGAGTGCACGGAGCGTTCCGCCGGCAATGGCCGTATTGATGGGCAAAAGCATGCGCGCCGCGATGATGGAATCGCGGCCGAACATGGTGAAGAACCAAGGCGCACCGGCCGCCAGGAACGTGTCATGCGGATGCGAGTAGTGCGCCAGCCGCAGGCTGTTGAGGTCGCTGACGGACCGTTCCAGAAGGCGGCTAAGCCGGGGATCGTTCGACGCCGGAGCGGTGATGGGTTCACCGTCGGCGGCCAGCATCGGCGAATCCGCATCCGTCAGGTCAACCGCCCATTCCAGCTCGACGGGCACGCCGGGAGACACCTCCACGGCCCAGTCGATGGTCACGGTGCTGCCGTCCACGCTGACGGTTCCGTCGACCGCCGTCAGCGCCAGGGTGGTGTCCTGGTCGCGCCAGGACCACGTGGTCCCCTGCGGTTGCACGGGGGCGCCGCCACGACCGCCCTGCTTGATGTGCTCCATGGTGGTGTTGTCCGCGCCGAGGGTCAGCCTGACCGTCAGCGATACGGGCTCCAGCATGGCGGACTCCAGGCGCAGTGTCTCACCCACCCGGCCGGAGCAGCCGGTGAGGTTCTCGGTGTCCTCACCGTGGCGGATGCGGCTGGACTGGGCCGAGCGCGTGCGAACCAGGGAGAGCAAGGGGTCAGCCACCTCGGCGTCGGCACGCACGAAGTAGATGTAGTCGGTTTCCTTGGAGGAACGCAACTGCGTGGACACCCACTCGGGCTCCCGCCCGTCGACGGTGAGGACGGCAGAATTGAGGACGCGGTCGTCGCCGCAGTAGATCCCCTGTGCGCCGGTGTGGCGGACCTGTCCATGGGCGTCGGACCACGCCTGGATGGGGGCACTGAAAACGCCGGAAAGATTGTGCAGGTATGGCTGTTCAGAGGCCACGGTAAAACAACTCCTGTGCTGCTGGGTGTGGGTGCGGAGGCTGGCGTCCGCACCACCGGGCGAGAACCTGGGCGCACAGATTTGATCGATCAAATTTGTGCGGTTAAATCGTCTCACACGTTAGTGTGAGACGGAAAAGACCGCGATGCGGCAGCCATGCCGGGGCGTCCGCCGGCCACTGCCTGCATTTCCAACCGTCCAGTACCGCGTCCTAAGGAGCCCCATTTGGCCCGGCCCACCCTCGCCAGCCTGGCCAGAGAACTCGCCGTGTCCCGGCAGACCATCTCCAACGTGCTGAATGCTCCGCACAAGGTCAAGCCCGCCACCCGGGAGCGCATCCAGGCGGCCATTGAGGCAGCCGGCTACCGGCCCAGCGCCGCCGCCCGGCAACTGCGCACCCAGCGTTCCATGAACTTCGGCATGCGGCTCCTTCCCGCGACGGACGGAATCAACGGCGCCGTACTGGACCGCTTCCTGCACGCGCTCACGGAAGCGACGCAGGCGGCAGGCTACCGGCTCACGCTGTTCTGCGCGGACTCGGACAGCGACGAGATCCGCCAGTATGAGGAACTGCTCGACGTCGCGGGGCTGGACGGATTCATCCTCACCTCCAGTACCCCGGACGACGCCCGGACCCGCTGGCTGCAGGAACGCGGAACACCCTTCGCCGTTTTTGGTCGGCCCTGGGATAGCGCCGGCCGCCCGACGTCGGGGAGCCACTCCTGGGTGGACGTTGACGGGGCCGCAGGAACGGAACAGGCCGTGCAGATGCTGCTGGAGCAGGGCCACTCCAGGATCGGGTTCCTGGGCTGGTACACGGGCAATCCCGTGGGCGCAGACCGCCGCCGCGGCTGGCAGCGCGCCATGGACGCGGCAGGACACCGCCGGGATGTGCCCGACCTCAGCGTGGAAGCGGAAGAGACCGTTGCCGGCGGAGCATCCGGGGCGGCCCTGCTGGCGTCGAGGGGTGCCACGGCCATTGTCTGTTCCAGCGACTCGCTGGCCCTCGGGGCCATGGAAAAACTCCGGGAGTTACGGCCCGGCACCGGGCGGCCAGCCGTTGTGGGCTTTGACAACACTCCCGTGGCTGCCGCACTCGGTCTCTTGAGCGTCGCCCAGCCGGTGGAAGAGGCCGCGCGCCACATCATCCGCGTGCTGACCTACGAACTGGCCAGCAACGGGACCGCCGGGGCGGCCACCCCGGCCACAAACCCGCCGGACAGGCAGCTCCTCCTTGCCCCGCACGTGGTGGAACGAATCCCGCTGCCGCTGGCGCCAACCGGCATTAGGCAGGCCTAAACCAAGGGCCTTGATGTTTCCCCGTCAGTGCCCTAATGTCGCCAGCTACCAGCTGAATCTCTGGAGCCGATCATGAGCGACAAGGAATCCGCACCAGCCTCGCGCGACGCCCGCGCCGCCGTCCACCCGAGCGCGCCCGACCCCCGAACTGCCGCAGTCCAGCGAACCGCCGCAGTCCATCCAGCCGCCCCGCTCGTCGCGATCGGCATCACCTGCGGCATTGCCTGGGCCGCAGGATTCCGCAGCTACATGGTGGAGCTTGCGGGCCCGGCCTCCACCTTCACTTGGTGGGGAACCTTCGGTGCGATCCTCCTGCCGGGGGCCATTGCGGGCGGGCTCCTGGGCTGGGCGGAGGCTCTTCGGCGCGCAGGCGGGCGGAGGGGATGGCGCTGGCTTGCCCTTGCTCCACTCGCCTTCGCCGTCGCCCCGATGTTCATGCCGGGCGCGATCACCGCACTCCTCACCGAAGGCCTCGGCGGCGGCGCAATCGCAGTCTCCCTGATGGGGATGGGCGGCGGCTACGCCCTCTCCCGTCGCGGCCCCCTCTGGGCACGGCTGCTCTGCGGCCTCGTCAGTGCAGCCCTCGCCGCGGCACTCATCCTGACCGGACCCGGAATCGCCGGCGCCCGCCTCGCCATCACCGAAGCGCGCGGCGCCTGGTTCGCCATCCTGGCCGCATCGTTCATCGGTGTACTGGCCCTCGCCGCGTCGATCCCGCACCGGACCATACCGCCCCGGTGACCTTAACCACCAACGGTGGCCTCCCGCCGTCGGGCGTTGCTACGCTGGGACCAAGGCTCCCTCTTTGGAACCTCCGGACGACGGTTCAGTACCCGGCACGCGACAAGACTGGCCAAAGGATCTGTCATGTCGTGGTTAATCCTCATCCTCTCCGGTGCGCTCGAGGCCGTGTGGGCCGCAGCGCTGCACCGGACCTCCCAAGCCACGGGCCTCCGGCGCGT
The DNA here is from genome assembly GCF_001423745.1 of Arthrobacter sp. Leaf337. Taxonomy (GTDB): domain Bacteria; phylum Actinomycetota; class Actinomycetes; order Actinomycetales; family Micrococcaceae; genus Arthrobacter. The sequence continues at coordinate 24,380 of NZ_LMPC01000018.1, read as the reverse complement.
CCTGCCCGCAACGGTCTTCCTCGTCTCAGTCATTGCCAGCACCGGCGGGCTCGCCCTCGCGATGCAGTCCATCCCCACCGGCACCGCCTACGCGGTGTGGGTGGGCGTCGGCGTGGTGCTGACCTCCGCCTACGCGATCGTCACCAAAGTGGAACGCGCGACGGCGGGACGGCTGCTGCTGCTCGCCGGGATCGCCGCGTCCGTGGTGGGCCTGAAGTTGGTGGCGTGATGACCAAGAACGCGACTGCCTGGCTGATCCTGCTCGCGTCCGCCGTGCTGGAAGCCGTCTGGGCCACCGCACTGGGGCTGTCCGACGGCTTCTCCCAGGCGCTGCCGACCGCCGTCTTTGCCGTCACCGCAACGCTGAGCATGGCGGGACTGGGGATCGCCGTGAAGTCGATTCCGCTCGGGACCGCCTACGCCGTGTGGGTGGGCATCGGCGCTGCCCTGACCGTGGGCTGGGCGATGGCCACCGGCGTCGAGCCGGCCAGCCCGCTCAAGCTGCTGTTCATCGCCGGGATCGTGGGCTGCGCGGCGGGGCTGAAGCTGCTGCCGCAGGACCGGTAGAGCCGCGCACCACCAGATCGGATGCCAGGACCACCGGCGAGCGCGTGGAATGTTCGCCGGCAATTTCGGCCGCCAGGGCGTGGACGGCGGCGTGCGCGATCGCAGCGACGGGCTGCCGGAGCGTGGTCAGCGGCGGATTCGTGAGCGCCATCAGCGGTGAGTCATCGAAGCCGACGATGGACACGTCTTCCGGCACGCGCAGCCCCCTGGCCTGGACCGCCCGGATGGCACCGAGCGCCATAACGTCGGACGCGCACACAATGGCCGTGTGGCCGGAGTCCAGGAGCTCATTCGCCGCACTCTGGCCGCCTTCCACCGTGAACATGCTGGTGGCCGTGTGCGGTTCCGGGTCCTCAATGCCCAGGTACTCGGCGAGGGCGGAGCGGAAGCCGGCCAGCTTCTGCCTGCTCGGGATGAAGCGGTGCGGGCCGATGGCCAGGCCGACCTTCCGGTGCCCCAGGCTGGCAAGGTGCTGCACCGCGGTGCTGATGGCCGCGGCGTCGTCATTGGACACGGAGGCTGCCGGCAGCTCCTGGCGGGCACCGTTGACCAGGACGAACGGGATGCCGCGGCCGCGCAGCCGGTGGTAGCGCTCCAGGCTGGCCTGGCCGTCGGCATGTGAACTGCAGATGAAGATGATGCCGGAGGCCTCCTGCGCCACGAGCATCTCGATGTACTCGTCCTCAGAGCGTCCCCCGCCAGGCAAAGCACAGAGGATCGGAATAAAGTCCTCCTGGGACAGGAGCGACACGACCGTCTGCGCGATTGCCGGAAAGATCGGGTTTGTCAGGTCCGGAACGATGATCCCCACCTGGCCCCGGGTAGTGCTCCGGGCACGGTCCGGGCGCTCGTAGCCGAGGTCGTCCATAGCTGCGAGTACGGCCTGCCGCACCTCGCGCGACACGCCTTTCCGGCCGTTGACCACCCGGGACACCGTGGCGATACTGACCCCGACCTTCCGGGCCAGGTCCTCCAGCTTCGGTCGCTCCGGGGCGGGGTCTGCCCGGCCCGCTATCGTGCTCATAAGGCTCCTTCACCGGATCGGCCGTCCGGAAGTCATGGTGTTTCCAGTGTACGTAAACATCACGTCGCCTTGCATGAAAACATAACGCTCTATTTTCAGTAAATGGTTGACGTGCGTCACAACAGGTCCCTAGGCTCGTCGGTATCCCCGCTCACCGCTGATGCCGTTCTGGGGCATTGCCAAGGAAGGTCTCCCATGATTCGCCACTCCCGCCCGCCCGGGTCCCCGCCCGCCCTCAACAGGAAACTCCTGGCTGCCCTGGCCGCGGCCTGCGTCACGCCCCTCACCCTGGGCGGCCTTGCCCTCCCCGCATTTGCGGACCACACCGCCGCTCCGTTGGCTGTGGCCCTCGTAGGGTCGCTGCAATCCGAGACGGGCTGCCCGGGCGACTGGCAGCCGGAATGTACAGCCAGCAGGCTGCTGCCGGTGGAGGGGTCCGCGACCCTCTACCGGGCCACGTTCGATGTCCCCGCCGGCACCTACGCCATGAAGGTCGCCCTCAACAATTCATGGGACGAGAACTACGGGGCCGGCGGAGCAGCGGGTGGCGGCGACATCGTGCTCAACGCGCCGGGAGGACCCGTGACGTTCACGTACGACCACGCCAGCCACACCCTCACTGACGACGTGCCGGATGCGCTCGGAGCCGAAGCCGGCGCGCACTGGCTGACCGCAGACACCATTGCATGGAAGGTGCCGGCGGCCGAAGGAACGGAGTACCGGCTTTACAGCGCTCCCGACGGCGGCCTGGCGGTTACGGACGGACAGGTTACCGGCGGTTCCTCCCTTCCGCTCAAGCGGGATGCCGAAGGTCTGGACGCCGGGATTGCTGCCAAGTACCCGCATCTGGCGGGCCTTGCCTCCCTGCGGCTGACGGAAGCCGACGCGCTCCGGGCCAAGGAACTACTCAAAGGCCAGCTGCTGGTGGCTGCCCTCGGGGCGGACGGCAAGGTCACAGCCGCTACCGGCGTCCAGGTCCCCGGCGTCCTGGACACCATCTACCCCGAAGCGGCGGAGCAGGAACTTGGGCTGACCTGGAAGGGCAAGCGCCCGGAGCTTTCGCTGTGGGCCCCCACGGCCCGCAGCGTCACCGTCCACACCTACGCCTCCGGCTCCGGCGGCGAACCCGTGGCCAGCAGGGCTATGAAACCCGCCGGCGACGGCGTCTGGTCCATCACCGGGGACAAGGACTGGAATGGCGCCTACTACCTGTACGAGGTGGAGGTCTTCGTCCCGGAAACCGGCAAGGTTGAGCGCAACCTCGTCACCGACCCTTACAGCGTGGGTCTCTCCGCCAACTCAGAACGCAGCCTTTTCGTGGATCTGGATGACAAGTCGCTGGCGCCGGCCGGCTGGGCCAAGCTGCAGAAGCCGGCGCTCAGCAAGCCGGAGGACCTCTCCCTCTACGAGCTGCATGTGCGCGACTTTTCCATCACCGACCACTCCGTTCCGGCCGAGCACCGCGGCACCTACAAGGCGTTCACGGACGCCGGCAGCAACGGCATGAAGCGTATGCAGGAGCTGGTGGACGCCGGGATGAACGCCGTCCACCTGCTGCCTGTCAACGACATCGGCACCATCGAGGAGCGCCGCAGCGAGCAGCGTGAACCGCTCTGTGACCTGGCAGCCCTTCCCGCCGATTCCGAGGAACAGCAGGCCTGCGTTGCCGGGACGGCGGCCAAGGACGGCTTCAACTGGGGCTATGATCCGCTGCACTACACCACGCCCGAAGGCTCCTACTCCACCAACCCGGACGGAGCCGCCAGGATCACGGAATTCCGTGAAATGGTGAGCGCCCTCAACACCACCGGCGCGAGGGTCATCCAGGACGTCGTCTACAACCACACATCGAGTGCCGGCCAGTCCGGAAGCAACAACCTCGACCGGATTGTGCCGGGCTACTACCACCGCCTGAACGCCGTCACCGGATCCTTGGAGACCTCCACCTGCTGCGCCAACACAGCCACCGAGAACGCCATGATGGGCAAGCTCATGGTCGATTCGCTGGTGACGCTGGCCAGGACCTACAAGCTGGACGGCTTCCGCTTCGACCTCATGGGCCACCACTCCAGGCAAAACATGCTGGACGTCAGGGCGGCCCTCGATGAGCTGACGCTGCCCAAGGACGGCGTGGACGGCAAGAACATCGCCCTGTACGGCGAGGGCTGGAACTTCGGCGAGGTGGCCAACAACGCCAGGTTCGTCCAGGCAACCCAGGCAAACATGGCCGGGACAGGCATTGGCACGTTCAACGACCGCCTGCGCGACGCCGTCCGCGGCGGAGGCCCGTTCGACCCCGATCCGCGGGTCCAGGGGTTCGCTTCCGGCCTGTTCACGGATCCCAACGATTCGCCGGCCAACGGCACCCCGGAACAGCAGAAAGCCGCCCTCCTCCTCGCCCAGGACCTGGTGAAGGTGGGCCTGACCGGCAACCTGAAGGACTACTCCTTCATCGACCGCACCGGCGCCGCCGTCAAGGGTTCGGACGTGCCGTACAACGGCGCCCCCGCCGGGTACACCAGCGATCCGCAGGAGGCCATCACCTATGTGGAAGCCCACGACAACGAGACGCTGTTCGACGCCCTTGCCTTGAAACTCCCGCAGGACACGGCCATGGCCGACCGCACACGGATGCAGACCCTCGCGCTCAGCACCACCGCCTTCGGCCAGGGCATCTCCTTCTGGCACGCCGGAGGTGAGTCCCTGCGCAGCAAGTCCCTGGACCGCAACAGCTACGATTCCGGCGACTGGTTCAACGTCCTGGACCACACGGATGCCACCAACGGCTTCGGCCGCGGCCTGCCGGCCAAGGCTGACAACGAGGACAAGTACAGCTACATGCGCCCGCTGCTGGCGGATCCGGCCCTGAAGCCGACGTCCGCGGAGATCGCGGAAGCCCGCGGACGCGCCGCGGAACTGCTGCAGATCCGCAAGAGCACGGCGCTGTTCCACCTCGGCGAGGCCGCGTTGGTGCAGCAGAAGGTGTCCTTCCCTTCCGGCGGGCCGGAACAGACCCCGGGTGTGGTGGTGATGCGTATCGACGACTCCGTCGGGACGGACGTGGACCGGAACCTGCGCGGACTCGTGGTGGTGTTCAACGCCTCGGATGCGGCCACCAGCCAGACGGTGGCCGCCACCGCAGGTTCCGCCTTTGCCCTGCATCCGGTACAGGCCGGGGGCATCGATTCCGTGGTCAAGACGGCAACCCATGACGCGGCGTCCGGGACGTTCACCGTCCCTGCCCGCACCGTGGCGGTGTTCCAGGCAAGATAGCCGCGGATTAGGCTGGTGCCCATGGCATCTTCCCCGCCGGACGCGCTCCGGCATCCCGACGTGACGGCGGCCGTGGCGGAACTGCGCGGCCGCCTCGCGTCGGGGAACCGGATACTGCTCGGCATCACGGGCTCGCCGGGGTCCGGGAAGTCCACCTTTGCAGCGGCCCTGCATTCCCTCTTTGGCCCGGGCATGGCCGTGGTGGTGCCGATGGACGGCTTCCATCTGGGCAACGCGATTATCGAGGGCACGCCGCTGCGGCAGCGCAAAGGGGCAATCGACACGTTCGACGTCGGCGGTTACCTCTCGCTGCTGCAGCGGCTCGCGCGTCGGGATGAGTCGGTGGTTTTCGCGCCGGATTTCCGGCGCGAAATCGACGAACCGGTGGCAGCCTCCATTGCCGTGCCGGCTTCGGTCCCGCTGGTGATCACCGAAGGGAACTACCTCCTGGCGGACCACCCTGTGTGGCAACAGGTCCGGGCCCAGCTGGACGAGGTCTGGTTCATGGACACTTCCCCGGCTCTTCGCCTCGAGCGGCTGGTGGACCGGCATGTGCACTTCGGCATGGACCGGCCTGCCGCGGAGGAATGGGCCGCCTGTTCCGACGAGGCGAACGCCCGGCTGATCGAATCCACCCGCGATGCGGCGGACCGGGTCATCCCCTGGTCCTAGCCTCCCGGGGTGTTTACCGCCCGGTGCGCCGAAATTTCCCCTGCGTTTTTTCCGGCGACACAGGGCCATGGCCCCGCAGCCCTGTTAGCCTGCTCCTAGGATCACCGGACCATCATCGGGTCTCAGCCGGTGGCTGGATCCCCCGTGGCTCCTGGACGCAGAGGACAACAGCACATGGATGCGCAAGTGCCGGGCACTGCTCCGGGGACGGCCGCCGCACCGCCGGCTGGCAGCCACCCAGGTGCGGCAGGATCCCCCGGGCCAGATGCGGCCGGGCCCGAACGCACGTGGAGCCTGCAGCGCGAATGGTCCCGGGCATTCCTGGTGATGCTCACTGCGCTGTTGATCGGCGCCGTCGTCACCATCGTGGGGGTGCGCGGCCTGATGAACCAGGTGGAGGAAACCTCCCGCCGGCTGCAAGTGGAGCTCGAAAAGGTGGAGGTCCTCCGCTCAGCCCTTGACGCCCATGAGCAGCTGGGACACCAACTGCTTGCCAACGCCCCCGCGGACCGTTCTGCCTTTGTCCGGCAGCAGGATGAGATCTCACGCCTGTTCGGGGAAACCGCCGCCGTTTTGCCGGGTGACACGGCATCGAGGGAAAAGCTTGACGCTGCGCGGCAGTCCTGGCAGGAAGCCCTGGCGGCCCATGGCCTGTGGGGCAGCCAGGTGCAGTCCCTCCAGGGCAGCCATCTGGACCAGACCCCGGCGTTTGCCGCGTCCAGCGCCGCAATCCGCATGCAGCTGGCGGATATCAGGCGGTACTCCCTGGCGGAGATGGATGACGGGCTCGCGCACAGCGCCGAACTCGAACGGTTCTTGTTCATCGGGCGCAGCGCCTTGTTCGTGGCGGCATTGGGCGCCACCGCGTACTTCCGACGCAGGATGGTCAAGGACATCATTCGGCCGGTGGAAAGCATGCACCACGGCGTACGAAAACTGCAGGCCGGGAACTACAACCACCGCATTGAAGTCTTCCGCCGCGACGAACTCGGCGAGCTGGCCGAGGCGTTCAACGGGATGGCCCTGGCTGTACGCAACAGCCACGAGGCGCTCACCCACCGCGCAACCCACGACCCCCTCACCGGCCTGGCGAACCGCGCGGCCCTGATGGAACACCTGACGGCATCGTTCGGGGCGGGCAGCACCCGCAGGAACCGGAACGAGGGACTGCTGTTCATCGACATCGATGACTTCAAGGAGGTCAACGATTCGCTGGGCCATGAGCGTGGCGACGCCCTCCTCGTTCAGCTGGCCGCCCGGCTCGTGGCCTGCGTCCGTTCCGACGACATGGTTGCCCGCCTCGGCGGAGACGAGTTCGCGATTGTGGTGATGGACGACGACGCCGGCTCCGTCACCGCCGGGATCGCCGAACGGATCCACGAGGCACTGCGTGCGCCTTTCTTCGTCGGCGAGGACCGGCTGACTGTCACCGCGAGCATGGGCGCCGTGCAGCGCCGTCTGGACACCTCGGACGCCGCCGAGCTCCTGCGGCAGGCGGACTTTGCAATGTATCTGGCCAAACACGGCGGAAAGGCCCGGTTGCAGCTGTTCGACGCCGAAGGCTACGACCATATGACCTATCGCGCCGCCCTGAAGCGGGACTTGGCTGCGGCGGCGCCGGAGGGCCAGCTCAGGCTCGAATACCAGCCCATTGTGGACCTCACCAGCGGAGCCATCCTCGGCGTCGAAGCGCTGGTGCGCTGGCAGCACCCAACGCTGGGGCTGCTGGCCCCCTCGGAGTTCATTCCCATTGCGGAAGAGACAGGGGATATCGACGCCGTCGGCTGCTGGGTGCTGGATACCGCCAGCCGCCAAGCTGCCGGCTGGCGGAAGGCCCTGCCCCGGTGCGAACACCTCTGGGTTTCGGTCAACCTGTCCACCATCCAGCTCCCCAATCCGCGGAATCTGGCGGCCATCAAGCGCATCCTAGCCGATCCCGCGGCGCAGGCGGACAAGGTGGTGCTGGAAGTGACCGAGACAGCCCTCGCGGGCAGCACGGACGGCGGAATTGCGGCTCTCAAGACACTGAAGGAGACGGGCGTCCGGGTGGCAATCGACGATTTCGGGACGGGGTACTCCTCGCTGAGTTCGCTGGCGGTGCTGCCTGCAGACATCCTCAAGATCGACCGTTCATTCCTTGGCCGGCAAGCGTCCGAAGCGCAATCGGCAGCAATGCTCGAAGGAATCCTGGGCCTTGCCCGCATGCTCTCCCTCGAGGTGGTGGCCGAAGGAGTTGAGGACCGCCGCCAGCTGGAGCTGCTCCGCGCCCTGGATTGCCACATGGGCCAAGGCTACTTCCTGGCCCGCCCGGCCCCCGCCGAAATGATCGTGGCGCTACTGGCAGCAGGCGCCCCGCTTCAGCCCGGTCCGGCGGAGCTTGAGCGGGCCGTCGATTCATGAGGAATACTGGCCTTCCCGCGGGAGTTCTTGGCTAGGACGGCACTTCCCGGAATACGCAAAGCACCGAATTGGAGACCCCTATGGCACTGGCATCCGCACCATTAGTTCACCTCGGCGACGGATTGAACGTCAGCCCTTTAGGGTTCGGCGGCATGGCCCTCACCCCGGTCTACGGCGAAGTGGACCAGGGTGAGGCCCTGCGCACCCTCCACCATGCCGTTGATGCGGGCGTCAGCTTCATCGACACTGCGGACATCTACGGTGGCGGCAGCAACGAGGAACTGATCGCCCAGCTACTAAAGGAACGGCGGGGCGAAGTGCAACTGGCCACGAAGTTCGGGCTGGTGGGCACTCCCGCCAGCGGCTACACCGACATCCGGGGAGACGCCGCCTACATCCGGCAGGCATTGGAAGCCAGCCTCCGCCGCCTGGGCACCGACACCATAGACCTGTACTACATGCACCGCCGCGACCTCCGCGTTCCGATTGTGGAAACCGTGGAGGCCATGGCGGCGCTGGTGCAGCAAGGCAAGGTGCGGCACCTCGGCCTGTCCGAGGTGACGGCCGAGGAGCTGCGGGAGGCCAGCAGCATCCACCCGATCGCCGCTGTCCAGAGCGAATGGTCCATCTGGAGCCGCGATGTGGAACGCAACGTTGTTCCCGCGGCGGCCGCGCTTGGGGTGGGATTTGTGCCCTATTCGCCGCTGGGCCGGGGATTCCTCACCGGCACAGTGGACGCTTCGAAACTCGGGAGCGGCGACTTCCGCCGCAACATCCCCCGCTTCGCCGCTGATGCAGCGGATGCCAACCAGGGCGTGGTGGCCGCGGTGCAGGCCGTCGCCGGCGAGCTCACTGTCGCCGGCAAGCCGGCAACTCCAGCCCAGGTGGCTCTCGCCTGGCTGCTTGCCCAGGGCAAACGGCTCGGCCTGCCCGTGGTTCCCATCCCGGGCACGCGCAAGGCGGAACGGATCGACGAGAACCTGGGTTCGCTGGCGCTGGACTTCACCCCCGCACAACTGGAAATGCTCGACGCCGCCGCGGACGCCGTCGTCGGCTCCCGCTCAGCGGACCCCACCTGGGTGTCCCAAGGCCGTGAGTAGGGCCTCCGTAGACTGAAGCCCATGGATTCCCTCATTCACGACCTGCGTGACATCACCATCCGCCGGATTTCTGTCAGCGAGATGGACAACAACGTGTATCTGCTCACCAGCAAGGCGTCGGGCGCGCAGCTCCTGATCGATGCGGCCGATGATCTGGCCGCCATCCAGGGGCTGCTTGCCGACTCCGCCGCGGACACCTCCGCGACGCCGAAGCTGGCGTTGATTGCCACCACCCACCAGCACTGGGACCACGTCCGCGCGCTGCCGGCCCTGGTGGAGGCCACCGGGGTGAAGACGGCGGCCGGGACGGACGACGCACCGGAGCTGCCCGTTCCGGTGGACGTGCTGCTGGATCACGGGGACGTCGGCAACTTCGACGGCTTCGACGTGACGGCTGTGCACCTGCGCGGCCACACACCGGGGTCAGTGGCGCTGGTGTACCAGGACCCGGCAGGCCCTGCGCACATCTTTTCCGGCGATTCGCTGTTCCCCGGCGGCGTGGGCAACACGCAGAAGGATCCGGCACGCTTCAACCAGCTGATCACCGATGTCAGCGAGCGGCTGTTCGGTGTGTACCCGGATGACACCGTGGTGCACCCGGGCCACGGCAAGCCCACTACCCTCGGCGCGGAACGTCCGCACCTTGAAGAGTGGCGCGCCCGCGGCTGGTAGCTTTCGCCGCGCTTTCACGCTGGCGCTGCGCTTCGTGATTTGCGCTACGCAAAATGCCGGTCGCTGCGGATATACCCGTCGCGTCCGGCATTTTGCGTAGCGCCAGCTACTTTACGTAGCGAAAACACGATCCTTAGCGGCTGCGGCGTTCATTCGACGCCGGAGCTGACGCACGGCGGGGGGCGCCGCTGCGTGCCGGACGGCCTTCGCCGGAACGGCCGTTGCCGCCGCCGGAGTAGGATCCGCCCGAGGTGCCGCCGGTGTTGGAGGACCAGACTGCTGCGTTGCCGCCGGCCGAGCCGGACTTGCTGCCGGCAGCGGCGCGCTGGCCCGTTGCCGGACGTCCGCTGCGCTGGCCGCCCGTTGCTCCGCCGGTGCGGGGTGCTCCGCCGGTGCGGGGAGCGCCACTTCGCGGTGCACTGGTGCGGGTTGCCCCGCCGCGGGCGTCGCCACGGCCGTCGGTTGCACGGGCGTCAGACCCGCGGCCGGCCGATGCACGGCCACCTGCTGCGGGAACGTCGTTGTGGTGCGAGTAAGCAGTGGCACGGCCACGGCCGCGGGCATTGCGGCGCTCGGCGCGCTCGGCGTCGGCGCGGTCCTGGTTCTTTTCCGCCACGCGCTCAGCGGCGTTGCGGGCAGCGGCCTGGCCTTCATAAGCCACGGCGCGTCGCTCGGAACGCGGAAGATCCGTACGGGGAGCCTCAGCCGAAACCCGGCCGCGTCCGCCACGTCCGCCGCGGCCGCCCGCGGTGGGTGCAGCCTGCGTAGTGCGGCGTGCGCGCTTGCGCTCCGCGTTTGCACCGGTGGAGGTGCCGCCTCCCTGGTTGGACTTGGCAGCCAGCAGTGCGGCGCGGGTGCGCGGATCGATCTTGTCGGCCATTTCGCCCACCAGTTCTGCAACCAGCGGCGAGTTGGCGGTGACGCGCTCGAAGTTGACCTCGACGCCGGCAGCCTTCATGAGCTTCTTGACGTCGGACTGCTGCTCCGGGAGGGTCAACGTGACCACGGTGCCGTCGGAACCGGCTCGGGCCGTACGGCCTGAGCGGTGCAGGTATGCCTTGTGCTCCGTGGGCGGGTCAACGTGGATCACCAGTTCGACGTCGTCCACGTGGACGCCGCGGGCGGCGACGTCGGTGGCCACCAGGACGCGGACGTCGCCGGAGGAGAACTCGGCAAGGTTGCGGTCACGGGCGTTCTGCGACAGGTTGCCGTGCAGGTCGACGGCGGGGATGCCGGCGTCGGTCAGGGTCTTGGCAAGCTTGCGGGCGTGGTGCTTGGTGCGCATGAAGAGCACGCGGCGGCCGGCACCCGAGGCGAGCTCGACGATCAGCTGCTTCTTGACGGTCTGGTCGTTGACCACCAGTACGTGGTGTTCCATGGTGGTGACCGCGGCCTGCGGGTCGTCCACGGAGTGGGTCAGCGGGTTGGACAGGTAGCGCTGGACGATCTTGTCCACGCCGTTGTCCAGGGTGGCGGAGAACAGCAGGCGCTGGCCCTGGCTGGGGGTCATGTCCATGAGCTTCTTGACCACCGGCAGGAAGCCGAGGTCCGCCATGTGGTCTGCCTCGTCCAGCACGGTGACCTCAACGGCCTCGAGGGTCAGGATGCGCTGGCGGATCAGGTCCTCCAGGCGGCCCGGGCAGGCGATGACAATGTCGACGCCGGCGCGCAGCGCCTTTTCCTGGCGTGCCTGGGAGATGCCGCCGTAGATCACGGTGGTGTTCAGGCCCATGGCCTTGGCCATCGGCTCGATCGTGGCGTTGATCTGGGTGGCCAGCTCGCGGGTCGGCGCAAGGACCAGCCCCATCGGGCGGCCGGGCTTGCGGAAGTGCTTGGCTTCCCGCTCAGCGAGTCGGGCTACAAGCGGGATGGCGAAGGCAATGGTCTTGCCGGAGCCGGTGCGGCCGCGGCCCAGGACGTCGCGCCCGGCCAGGGTGTCCGGGAGGGTCTTGACCTGGATGGGGAACGGTTCAATGATTCCCTGGGCGGTCAGTGTGTCGGCGAGTGCTTTGGGCGTGCCGAGGGCAGCAAAAGTAGTCATGTGTTTCAAAGGTCTTTCAGGCGGTATCCGTGCGGATATCGGCCCCCGGTGCCGGTTGGCCCAAGGGTTCGCCGAAGAAAAGTCAGGTGATCAACCGGATTGCTGCCAACCTTGCGGTAGCGGCGGACGGGACCAAATAGAACGCGTTCATCGACGCAGGATGTGCCTCTCACATGAAAAAAACCCACTCCCTGCCGGACAAATCCTTCGGGGGATCCGGTTGATGAACCGAATCAAAGTGGGCATCACTGCACATCAAGTTCCACCAGTCTAGCATCCGGCGGGCTGCCCGCCCGAACGGGCACTGTTTCGGGGCGGGCCGCCGCCGCTCCGGCCCCCACTTCTGCAACTGCCACCATGGCGGACCCATCCGGCTCCGACCTGGCTCCGAACCAGCACGGGAAGATCTACCCGAAAGGACATGCCATGGAACTCGAAGACAAGGGGCGCAACGTCGTAATCCATCATCTCGGAGGGGCCAAGCGGCCAGGCCGGCTCACCGGCTATGGCGAGTCCAGGCGGGAAGACCGGGCGGGCCAGGTGGGGGCAGAGCCCGAGGAAGCCGCCGAACCAGGTCCAACAACGGACTACACTTGATGCCTTGAGGCTCGACGTTTGTCGAGGACCGAGCGACCCGGGCTGCGGCTGAACCGCGTTCCAGGAAGACGAAACCAGGGAGGCCCCGCGATCGCCGCCTAGCCCGGCACGAAGCCGGAGAATGCCCTTTCCCGCTCCGGAAGCCAGTTCAGGCGCAGCGACGCCCGCCGCCGCCATTGGAGCGTCCGGCCTGCCGGGACCGGCCCCACCTCCCCCACCGAAGGGCTCAGAACCGGGCCTAGTCTTGATTCACCCCAACTGTTACCTACGTCACAATTGTGGCGGCTCCGTGCAGACGGCGGCGCGGCACCCTGCCTGCAGGGCAGTCCGCCTGCGACGCAGTCAGCCTGAGACAAGGAAAGAAGCACTGATGTCTGAACGCACCACCACGGTTGCCCGGAACACTGCAACGGAACCCACCAAGGGAGGCCACAGCCAGGAACCGCACCTTGCCCGCGCGCTGAGCAACCGGCACATCCAGCTGCTGGCCATCGGCGGCGCCATCGGCACCGGCCTGTTCATGGGATCCGGCAAGACCATCTCCCTCGCCGGCCCGTCTGTCATCTTCGTCTACATGATCATCGGCTTCATGCTGTTCTTCGTGATGCGGGCCATGGGCGAAATCCTGCTGTCCAACCTGAACTACAAATCCTTCAGCGACTTCGCCGGAGACCTCCTGGGCCCCTGGGCCGGGTTCTTCACCGGCTGGTCCTACTGGTTCTTCTGGGTGGTCACCGGCGTGGCGGACATCGTGGCAATTGCCGGCTACGTGGACAAGCTGGCACCCGGAACCCCGCTGTGGATCCCCGCGCTCATCACCCCCGTAGTGCTGATCCTGCTGAACCTCCCCACGGTCAAGGCCTTCGGGGAAGCCGAATTCTGGTTCGCCATCATCAAGGTGGTGGCCATCGTCGCGCTGATCGGCACCGGCATCGTTATGATCGCCACGAACTTCACCTCCCCCAACGGCGCGGTGGCCAGCCTCGCCAACATCTGGAACGACGGCGGCATGTTCCCGCACGGCATGTTCGGCTTCATCCTCGGCTTCCAGATCGCCATCTTCGCCTTCGCCGGCATCGAACTGGTAGGCACTGCGGCGGCGGAAACCAAGGACCCGGAGAAGAACCTCCCCCGGGCCATCAACTCCATCCCCATCCGCGTGCTGCTGTTCTACGTAGGCGCTCTGGTGGTCATCATGGCTGTCAACCCGTGGCGTACCATCGACGCCGCCAGCAGCCCGTTCATCGGCATGTTCACCCTCGCCGGCCTGGGCATCGCCGCCGTGGTGATCAACCTGGTGGTCCTTACCTCCGCGGCATCCAGCGCCAACTCCGGCATCTACTCCACCTCGCGCATGGTCTACGGCCTGGCCCAGGACGGCAACGCCCCGAAAGCCTTCGGCAAGCTGAGCATCCGCAAGGTTCCGCAGAACGCCCTGCTGTTCTCCTGCATCTTCCTGCTCGCCGGCCTGGTGCTGCTCTACTCGGGCGACTCCGTCATCGGCGCGTTCACCGTGGTCACCTCGGTTGCGTCCGTGCTCACCATGTTTGTCTGGTCAATGATCCTGATCAGCTACATTGTGTTCCGCCGCCGCCGTCCCGAACTCCACGCAGCCTCCGCGTTCAAGATGCCCGGCGGCGCCTTCATGCCTTACGTGGTGCTGGCATTCTTCGTGTTCATGCTCGTGGCGCTCGCCCAGGCCGAGGACACCCGCCTCGCCCTGGTGGTTGCTCCCCTGTGGTTCCTGATCCTTGGCGCGGCCTGGTACTTCAACCGCAAGACGCCGCTCCAGCAGGCACGGATCGTTGAGTGGAAGGCTGAGTCTGATTCGGACAAGGCAAAAGTCAACGTCCTGAACTAGGACGATTTCCGAGCCGCAACCCGCGGCGCAACAACCACAGCGACGACGGCGATGGCGACCGTGAGGGCGAAGACTCCCGCGAAGGAGGCGCCCGACACTCCGCCCGCCGTCGTCGTTGTGGTTCCCGCCGCCGTTCCCGCTAAAGCACTGAACACGATCCCGGTGGTGGCCAGGGCCAGCGCACCACCGAGCGAATCTGAAATGGACATGGCCGAGCTGTTGAAGCCCTCGGTGTCCGGAGTGGACATGGCCAGCGTCATCACGCTTAGGCGCGGATACATCAGGCCCATCCCGAAGCCGGCGGACATCCAGCCGGCAATCGCGACGCCGGCCGGCCAGCCCAGGACGGTGGTCACCAGGGCAAGGACGACGGCGGCAAGCACCATCGCCGACCCGGCCTTCATGGCCCGGAGGTTGCTGAGCTTCGCGCCCATCCGGCCCTGCACGGCCGAGGCGCCGGCCCACGCCAGGGCGCCGCCGGTGAGGGTCAGCCCGGCAAAAGTGGGCGAAAAGGAGTACCGCTCCACCAGCAGGTACGGAAGATAGACCTCCGCTCCGAAAAACGCCGCGGAGACGAGCCCACGGGCCAGAATGACGCTCGGCAGCCCGCGCCGGGCAAGGAGCGTGCCGCGGGGCACCAGCGGACGCACCGCCACGAACGCGATCACGACGGCGGCCGCCGCCAGGAAAGCTCCGGCGCCCGGAACCTGCGCGGAAAGGTTCAGGCCCAGCACGGCCAGCGCCGCGAGGGCGGCCCACGCGAGCCTGCCGTAGGACCAGCGCCCCGGGTCCGAACTTCCCTCCGGCGCGCCGCGGAGTCCGCGCAGCGCAGGCACGATCATCAGGAGGGCCGGAACCACCAGCCCCACCACGCCCAGGAACACCCAGTGCCAGCTGGCCGCCTGCGCCACGATTCCGGCCGCGAAGGGTCCCACCAGCGAAGGAATGACCCACGCCGCGGAAAACGCGGCGAAAATCTTCGGGTGCAGCACGGGCGGATAAACGCGCGCCACCACAACGTACAGCGCAACGGTCATGGCGCCGCCGCCCAGTCCCTGGACCAGGCGCCCGGCCACCAGGACAGCCATGCTTCCTGCCGTCCCGGCGATCAGCAGCCCAAGGACGAACAGGGCCACGGAGGCGTACAACGGTCCCACAGGGCCGCGCCGGTCGGACCAGTTGCCGGCCGCCACCATGCCGATCACGCCGGTGGCCAGCGGTCCGGCGAAGGCCAGGGCGTACAGGCCGGCGCCCTCCAGTTCTCGACTGACCAGGGGCATGATGGTGGTCACGGCCAGCGACTCAAAGGCAGCCAGGAACACCAGGGCACACGCGCCGGACGTCACGAGCAGGTAGTGGCGGTGCAGGATTCCTGCAGCCTCAGGGGCGGCGGCGGGGGCGCTACGTTGCACGGTGATGGCCTGATCAGTCGTTTCGGATGCGTGCCTGCCATTAAACACCCCAGGCCGTGATGTCCAGGGTCATCCTGACCATCACGGCCCGTGCTGCGTGCCGGGAACCCGGCCCGGCGGGGACTATTCCGACTGGCCTTCCGCCGCCTTGCGCGTGGAGAACGGCAGGAGCAGGCGGGACTGGTGGGCGGCGTCGCGGTAAATCTTGTGGGTGACGGGCCGGCCCACCGGGAGGTGGAAGGCGTCCGGCGGGAGCAGCGAGTTGTGCTCATCTGCCAGCGGCTCGGCGTTGGACAGTTCCACCGTCAGCTTGTGGCCCGGCCTGAACGTGTTAGCGAACGGATAGAGCCGCAGCACGTATTCCTCGATCTGCCCCGGCTCCACGGGCACGGAACGGGTGTGCGGGTGGTAGGGGCTCTGCGACGAAGGCTGACCGGCAGCCACTCCCCGGGCAGCTAGGGGTCCAGCCCCAGGCCCGCTGACGGAACCACCGCTCCCGTGGCCGTCGAATCCGGGTTGAGCATCCAGCCCACCCGTTTGGCGGCACTCAGCACCACAACGCTTTCGGCCAGCTCGATCCCCGGGATCCGTTGCTGGAGTGCGAGTTCGGCGTTCATCACGTCCGCCAGGGAGTGCAGCCACATGACGATCACGAAGTTGGTCCGGCCGGTGGTGGAGGCGGCAAGCCGGACGTTGCGGAACCCCCGCAACTCGGCCCCCGCGGTGTCGTGCTGGCCCGGCGGCACGTTGGCGAACCACTGGCACGTGACCGGGTAGCCGGAGTATTTTTGCGCGATTTCGCAGCGGAACGACAGCAGCTGGCTGGCCAGCACGCGGTTCAACTGCCGCTGGACGGTGGCCGGACTGCGCCCGAGGCCGCGGGCGATCTCCGCCGCGCTCGCCCTCCCGTCCTGTGCGAGGAACGGAATCAGGTCCAGATGGCTCTGCGGCAGCGGAGCACCCACGACCGCGGGCGGGGCCGACCCCGACGCCTCGGGCCCGGCGAGCACCCTGAGGGCGTTCTGCTGCGCCTTGTCCAGGACATTGAGCCGCCAGGCATAGCCGCCCACGTGCAGCCGCGTGCAGAGCGCGGTCCGGTATTTGAGGAGGCCGGGGATGTCCTTGAACTGCGGCACCACGGTGTCACTGAAATGGGCAAGCGTGGGCGTGATGACCGTCAGCATCAGGTCGCGGTTGCTGGCCGCTTCCTCCACCGTGACCACTTCGGGCATGGCGGCGAGCGCGGCGGTGACGCGGGCGCGCTGCCGCATCTCACAGTCCACGTCCACCAGCGCCAGGCACATTTGTTTGGGATCGCCGATCAGGTGGGCGGTGGTCCAGGCGGCGCCGGCGTCCCTCAGCCGGTCCCAACGTGCCGCGAGCGTGGTGGCATGCACGCCCAGGACACCGGCGGCATCGGACGAGCTGATCCGCGGCGCTATCTGCAGCGCGTTGATGAGGCGGAGATCGTCCTCACTGACTTCCATCCGGACACCTCCTCTTCCGATCGTATGAATCCTGCACAAACCATCATAGTTTTGATTTTTTCCAGCTATTTTCCGCCTTGTGAACCAGCTCACTCCACAATGGGTAGCAGGTCACTAACCAATCGTTCGGGAAGCAGGAGGACATATGTCGATCACCGCCGATGCCAGGGAGCTACAGGGCGAAATCGTCCGGTTCCGCCACGAGCTGCATCGGGAGCCGGAGATCGGCCTGGATCTGCCCCGTACCCAGGAAAAGGTCCTCAAGGCGCTGGAAGGCCTGCCGTACGAGATCACCCTCGGTGAGAGCACGACGTCGGTCACTGCTGTTTTGCGTGGCGGCGCGCCGCACGCTTCAGCCGAGAAGCCGGCGGTCCTGCTCCGTGCCGACATGGACGGCCTGCCAGTCCAGGAACGCACCGGCGTCGACTTCACCTCACGCATCGACGGCGCCATGCACGCCTGCGGCCACGACCTCCACACCTCCATGCTTGCCGGCGCCGCCCGTCTCCTGGCCGACCGCCGCGACCAGCTGGCCGGCGATGTTGTCCTGATGTTCCAGCCGGGCGAGGAAGGCTTCGACGGCGCCTCCCACATGATCAGCGAAGGTGTGCTGGACGCGGCGGGCCGCCGTGTGGATGCCGCCTACGCCATGCACGTGTTCTCGGCCCTGGAACCGTACGCCCAGTTTTGCACCAAGCCGGGCGTTATCCTGAGCGCATCCGACGGACTGTTCGTCACCGTGCTGGGCGCCGGCGGGCACGGCTCCGCGCCGCACTCCGCAAAGGACCCCGTTACGGCGGTTGCCGAAATGGTGACAGCCCTGCAGGTGATGATCACACGCCAGTTCAACATGTTCGATCCCGTAGTCCTCACGGTCGGCCTCCTGCAGGCCGGCACCAAGCGCAACGTCATCCCTGAATCCGCGCGCTTCGAAGCCACCATCCGCACGTTCTCGGATGCATCCCGGGAACGGATGATGACAGCCATTCCGGTCCTCCTCAAAGGCATCGCCGCGGCCCACGGCCTCGAGGTGGACGTCGACTACCGCTCCGAGTACCCCCTCAGCGTCACGGATGAAGACGAGACACACACCGCCGAAAAGACCATCCAGAAGCTCTTTGGCGATTCGCGCCTGACCCGCTGGGCCACCCCGCTCAGCGGCTCCGAGGACTTCTCCCGGGTGATGGCCGAGGTGCCCGGCACATTCATCGGGCTCAGCGCCGTTGCCCCCGGCGCGGACCACACCTCTACCCCGTTCAACCACTCCCCCTACGCCACATTCGACGACGGCGTTCTCTCCGACGGCGCGGCGCTCTACGCAGAACTCGCCGTTTCCCGCATCGCAGCCCTCGCGGCTGCAGGCAACTGACCTTCCCTTCTCTTTTGGAGCCCCACATGACTTCCACCGTAGGCATGCCAGCCGAGGTCCAGGTTCACAAATCCCACGTCCGGACCCTCATCGGAACCGGCATCGGCAACGCCGTTGAATGGTACGACTGGGCCATCTACGCCACGTTCTCACCGTTCATCGCCAGCGCACTGTTCAGCAAGGCGGATCCGACGTCGGCCTTCCTGGCCACCCTGGCGATCTTCGCAGTCGGCTTCGTTGCCCGTCCGTTCGGCGGCTTTGTCTTCGGCTGGATCGGTGACCGGATCGGCCGCAAGACGTCCATGACGTTCGCCGTCGGCCTCGCGGCCCTCGGCAGCCTGCTGATCGGCGTCGCCCCGACGTTCGAGGCTGTCGGTGCGTTCGCGTCCGTGATGCTGCTGGTGGCCCGCCTGATCCAGGGCCTGGCGCACGGCGGGGAGCTGCCGTCGTCGCAAACCTACCTTTCCGAAATGGCCCCCAAGGAAAAGCGCGGCTTCTGGGCAACCCTCATCTACACGTCCGGCACTGCCGGGATCCTGGCCGGCACGTTGCTCGGCGCCATCCTGTCCAACGTCCTGAGCACGGCCGACATGAACGCCTGGGGCTGGCGCATCCCGTTCCTGATCGGCGGCGCCCTGGGGGTCTACGCCCTGGTGATGCGTGCCCGGATGAAGGAAACCGAAGCCTTCGAAGCCGAGTCTCCCAAAGAGAAGCACGAGCCCATGTGGCCGCAGATCTGGCGGCACCGCAAGCAGGCCCTGCAGGTCATCGGCCTCACCGTGGGCCTCACCGTGAGCTACTACATCTGGGGCGTGGTGGCACCGAGCTACGCTGCCACCACCCTGAAGATGGACCGCGGCGAAGCCCTCTGGGCAGGCGTGATTGCCAACATCGTGTTCATCGCCGCCCTGCCGTTCTGGGGCAAGCTGTCCGACCGCATCGGCCGCAAACCGGTCCTGATCATGGGCTCTGCCGGTGCCGCCCTGCTGCACTTCCCCATGACCTGGCTGCTGAAGGACTCCCCCTGGCAGCTCGCCGTCACCATGTCCGTGATGCTGTTCTTCATCGCCGCCAGCGCCGCCATTGTCCCGGCTGTTTACGCCGAGCTCTTTCCCACCAAGATCCGCACGGTCGGAGTCGGCGTCCCCTACTCCATCTGTGTCGCTGCCTTCGGCGGCACGGCCCCGTACCTGCAGACCTGGCTTGGCACCATCGGACAAGCCAACCTGTTCAACGTTTATGCCGTGCTCCTGCTGCTGATCGGCATCGCGTTCGTCTTCACCATCCCGGAGACCAAGGGCAAGGACCTGACACACTAACTCTCCCGACGGCGGCGTGGCCGCCCGACGGGTACCGGCGAAGGCCGGGCGGCCTGGCCGCCCGGCCTTCGGCATTGCCGCGTCTGGGAGAATGGGACCATGCGGGCAACCTAGGTACACCGCCGGAGAGCTGTCACCGGCCGCGGCCGGGCATACCCGACGCATCGCGGCATCGTAGCGGGATGCACAGCCCGATCTGCTTACAATCAACCGACAGTCATCTAACAAGGGAACCATGAAGAAACTCACCACGGCCCTGCTCGCCGCCGGGCTCATCATCTCCGCTTCAGCCTGTTCGGCACCCGAAAAACTGACCACGGCGGAAACCTGCGACCGGCTGAAGATCGTTGTGACGGATTCCAGTGCCAACGCCGGCAAGACCGGCATGGTCATCCTGGGCAACCGGCTTCGCCCGATCGTGGCTGGTGCCTCGGACGAGCTGAAGCCTGCGGTGCAGGCAATCCTGGACTATGCGGACGAGTCCGCGAAGGAGAACCCGGACGCCGACAAGGTCGCCGAGCTGCAGGCTGGCTACCAGAAGGCCGGCGCCACATTCGGGCAACTCTGCAGCTAAGCCCTGCCCACGTAAGCCCTGTTCACGCCGGCCGGGCCGGTTGCAGGTCCGGCCGGACGCCGCTCCCTAGCCCAGGTGGACGGGAGCGCCGTCCGCGTCGGCGCCGCTGAACGTCTTCCGGTCGATGGTGATCAGCAGGATTGCAATCGGCATGATCAGGATCGACACGGCCGCCGCCCACAGGAACACCTCGGCATACCCGGCGGTCAAGGCTGCCATCGGGGCTGTTCCGGCGGCGGCCGTGGCCGCCGCCGCGATGGTGCTGAAGAGGGCGATGCCCAGCGATCCGCCGATCTGCTGGGAGGCGTTCACCAGGGCACCGGCAACACCGGCGTCGTCCTTGTCCACGCCGAAGAGGGCAAGGTTCTGCATGGGAACGAACACCATTCCCAGTCCCAGGCCCATCAGGATCAGTGCGGGCAGCATGTTCACTGCGTAACTGCCGTCCGCGCTCACCTGCGTCAGCCACAGCATGGCCGCCGCCATAAAGACCGGCCCGACGGCGGTAGGGATCTTCGCCCCCAGCTTCGGCAGGTTCTTCGCCACGACCGCGGCGGTGACGATCAGCACCACGGTCATCGGCAGGGACGCAATTCCTGCCGAGAACGGGGCGAAGCCGAGCACAATCTGGATGTAGAAGTTGATGAACAGGATGCCGCCGATCAGGACGGCGCCTGAGAGGAATGAGGCGAGGAACGCCGCCGCGCGGTTGCGCTCCGTGGCGACCCGGAGCGGCAGCAGCGGGTGTTTCACCTTCTTCTCCACAGCCGCGAACAGCACCAGCAGCACCGCGCCGGCAAGGATGAACCCCCACGCCTCCGGGGCACCCCAGCCGTGTTCGGCGTTGGTGAAGCCGTACACCAGCGACCCCAGCCCGAGCGCAGCAAGCACGACGCCGGGCCAGTCGTATTTGGTTGAGCCTTCGGCTTTGCTCTCGCGAACCTGGATCCAGACGCCGATGAAGGCAACGATGGCGATGGGGATATTGACGAAGAAGCACCACCGCCAGGACGCGTAATCCGTCAGATAGCCGCCCAGGAGGACGCCGACGGCGGCGCCGACGCCGCTGATGGAGCCGAAGATCGCGAACGCGGTTCCGCGGTCCTTGCCGCCGGGGAACGCAACGGTAAGCAGCGCCAGCGCCGCGGGTGCCAGCAGCGCCGCGAAAACACCCTGCAAAGCGCGCGCGCCGATCAGTTCCCACGACTCCTGCGCGATGCCGCCGATGAACGATGCGACGGCGAAACCTGCCGCGGCAACCATGAATGTCCGCTTGCGGCCCCAAAAGTCCGCAATACGCCCGCCGAGCAGAAGAAATGCGCCAAAGGCGAGGGCGTAGGCCGTCACCACCCAGGAACGGGTCGAGTCGCTGATTCCCATTTCGGTCTGCAGCCGCGGGAGGGCCAGGTTCACGATCGTGCCGTCCAGGACCACCATGAGTTGCGCCAGGGCGAGGAAGATCAGTGCCCACCACGCCTTCTGCGGCTTCTTCTCCTGCCGCACCTGCGCGGTTGCCGTATCCAATGCCATGCCTTCATACCTCCAATTAGTAATACTTATAAAAGTATAACTACTTTCGGAAAGTCCGGTGTTTTCGGCGGCGCGTGATGGTGGCTACGCGGGTGCGTCGAGGATGGCTGCCAGGCGCTGGAGTGCCGGGAGGCTCGCCTCGATCTGCGCACGCTCGGCCGGAAGAAGCCTGGAGCTGGCCGCCGCGAGCGAATCCGCCCAGGCGCCTTCCAGCAGGGCCTTAATCCGCTGGGACTCGGCAGTGGGGTGGAGTGTGACGTACCGCTTGTCGGCGGCGTCGCGCGTGCGGGTTACCAGATTCCCGGTGACGAGTTCGCGCACCTGCACGCTCACGTTGCTGAACTGCCGCCCCAGCCTGTTTGCCACTTCAGCGACAGTGATCCCTGGATGGTTTTCGATCACGCGAAGGATCTCGAGGAGTCCGTTCGGCAGCGGGCGCACGCCGGTGTCTTCGTGCGACTTCCGCCGGACGTCGGCAGAGATATCGAGGATGGCAACGGCGAGGGCGCGGTGGTCAACAGTGGATGCCAACCCCTCGCCCGACCCAACAGATTCCATCCCACCAGCATAGGCGCGGCCCCGGCAGGCTAGTCCGAGGCGCCGGTTTCGCGGTTCACGGCCGGCATGATTTCGGTGGCGAGGAGTTCGATGGAACGTGCAGTCTCGGCAAACGGCAGGCCGCCCAGGCCGATCTGCGCCATGTAGCGGCTGTTGCCGAGGGTTTCGTGTATTTCCAGGAGCTTCTCAGTGACCTGCTGCGGACTTCCGACCAGCAAACCGCCGCCCGGTTCGCTCCAGTCATCAAAAGTGGCGCGCGGGAAATGGTCCACGGGGCGGGGCATGTTCTGTTCGAAGTAGGCACGGTAATGCGGGTAGAAGGTGTCCCGTGCCTGCTGCGAGGTGGGGGCCGCGTAGAAGTGTCCGCCCACTCCCACCGGCAGGGCGCCCGCATCTTGGCCGGCGTCGGCGGCGCTCTGGCGGTACAGCTCCGCAAGGCGGCGGAACCGCTGCGGCCCGGAGAGGAGCGCAATGAACAGGGGAAGGCCCAGTCTGCCAGCCCGGACAAAACTCGCCGGTGTCCCGCCCACACCCACCCAGACGGGGAGCTTTTCCTGGGCCGGGCGCGGCGCAATGTCCATCCCGGGAATGCTCTGGGTGAGGGTGCCCCGCCAATCCAGGACGGCGTTGTCCCGCAACTCGAGCAGCATGCGCAGCTTTTCGTCGAAGAGCCCGTCGTAGTCCTCCGTTCTGTGGCCAAACAGCGGGTAGGACTCGATGAAGGCGCCGCGTCCGGCGATGATCTCGGCCCGCCCGTCGGAAATCAGGTCCAGGGTGGCGAACTGCTCAAAGAGCCGCACCGGGTCCTGGGTGGACAGGACGGTGACCGCGGTGCTGAGCCGGAGGTTGGTGGTTTCGCGGGCGATGGCCGCCAGCACGATCTCGGGGGCGGAGAGGGCGAAATCCCGACGGTGGTGCTCACCCAGGCCCAGGAAGCTGAGCCCTGCCTGGTCCGCCAGCTTGGCCAGCTCAATGATCTCGTGCAGCCGCTGACGGGGTGAGAGTGCACTGCCGGTGTCGATGTTTCGGGAAAGCTCACCGAAAGTAAAAATGCCAAAGTCCATGCTTGGTTGAACATTCAAGTTCCTGATTTCATTCCAGTTACTCCACGTGACGCCCCGTGACCCTCCCTTCCGCCGGGGCCGCCGGTTCGGGCTCCCTGATGACGCTTTGAGTCACTGCATTAACGCCGGTGAACGCGCGCGACACGGGCCATTGATACGGGCGCAGGCCGAACCGTAACCTCAATCCAAGCGCTGGAACCGGGGCACCGGACACGCTCCACAAGAGCAACAGGCCCAGCAATTGACCACGACGGAGGGCGGCAGAAATGCCGCCGCGAGCCTCCGTCCCCTCCACTCTCCGCACCCCCGACCCTTGTCCGGCGGCAAGGCCCTGTGCTGGCGCGCCGCAATCGTGAAGGAATCCCCATGTCATCGCATCAGAACCCCGAAGGATCCACCCGCATCGTTGCGGGACAAACCAACAAGCCGCAAGACTCCGCAGCAAAGCGTAAGCGCACCCTCGGAATCGGCATCGCCGCGGGCCTGGTTGTCCTCATTGCCGGCGGCGCGGCAGTGGCGTCGTCGCTTTCCAGCAATAGCGGCAATACCGAGGCGCAGCCGGCGGCCGCAGCCGTCGCCGGCACGCCTGCTGCTGAGTTGAAGCTGGGCTATTTCGGCAACGTCACCCACGCCCCGGCGCTGGTGGGCGTGAAGCAGGGCTTCATCGCCAGGAGCCTGGGTGAGACCAAGCTGAGCACGCAGGTGTTCAACGCCGGCCCGGCCGCGATCGAGGCGCTGAATGCCGGCGCGATCGATGCGACCTACATCGGCCCGAACCCGGCGATCAACTCGTTCGTGAAGAGCAAGGGCGAGTCCGTCAGCATCATCGCCGGCGCCGCTGCAGGCGGCGCGCAGCTGGT
>NZ_LMPC01000017.1 GCF_001423745.1 Arthrobacter sp. Leaf337 | reverse complement strand
CGCCGACTGGCTCCATCACTACAATCATCATCGAGGCCACACCTCACTCAAAGGTCAGCCACCGGCCAGCCGCGTCACCAACCTCTCAGGTCAATACAACTAGGCCGTCATCGAGCACCTCAATCTCATCACCGGGTTTGATCCCGTTCCAGTTGAAGATTTCGAAAGACATGGCGTTATGAAGCCTTCCTTGATTCTTGCGGCGGGGACGTGTAATTCATGGGGTTCTGGTATCCGGTGATGATGGCGGTCGATAGGTGGTGACTACCTGCGTTTTGCTAACGAAAGCAATGCCAAATCGCGGGCATCAGCTTCGGGGCGAGTTCATGGACAGACGCGAGTATTGCCTCAGACAGGTGCTGAGCGGATTGCCAATGCTTTTAATATGTCATCGCTTTAGGTGGCCTAAATTGCTGTCGGCGACACACCGTGCCCATTTTTACCGGTTGCGGCGATTTGCAAGGTAAGTCCGGCTCTGAGGAGATCTAGTTTCGAGTCTTCGCGGTCAGATGTCAGCCGCTGGACCCGCGGGCAGCAACGTGGTCCGCAGTAGTGCATGACTCCTGGCGTGAGTTGTCTGGAGTTCGAACCGTCACTCGGCAGGGCGGCCAGCAGGTCATGTGCCGCTGCACCGCACGCGCTGAAGGGGGAAGCGATAGTCGTCAGTGCCGGTGTGGTGAAGTCCGACCCGAAGATGTTGTCGAAGCCAACCACGCTGAAGTCGTCTCTGCACTCGAGTCTGACGATTCGGCCAGCACCAACGTCAAGCCGCGTGTGGCGGCTTCGGACTGGGCGCCGCGAATGATGTCGAAGTAGCTTGGATCGGCGAGGTCGGTGACAATGAGCCCAACCATGCCGGTGCGGCCGGTTTGCAGTGCACGAGCCATTGGATTGACCCTGTAGCTGAGTTGCTCGGCCGCATCCTCGACGAGCCTCCGTTTTTGGCACTGCCCGGTCTTGATAGCCCAGCGCACGCGACACCGTTGGGGCATTAACACCTGCGAGTTTTGCGATGTCGTAAATTGTGGCCTTGGCGGGGGCTATATTAGGGATCTTTCGCCATGTCTAGGTCCTTCCAAGACGAGGGTTGCTGCCTGACGGGAAGGTTCTTGAGGATGCCAAGGAACAAGCTCGATTCCCTTGGTCTGCCCATACAAAATCACGCCCGTGACCGAGCGACGCCAGTAAGTTCGCTTGAACAGTTGATGCCACGGTATGTAAGCGTCGGGGGGTCGGCCTGCATTAAGCACCTCACGCGCCCCGCAACTCAATGTGCTGTCCCGTGATGGTGCTGACTCCGCGACGTGTGAGCGCGCCTGGCGCGACAGGACAGCAGCGACGGGGCCGGAGTAGAGCGGTTTCTGCTCATCCCGCCTGGCTACGAGCAATCATGCCATGGACCAGCCGCCCGTGGTTAGGCTTGAGGCGTCCCATTTCCCCACACCTGATCGGGCTCTTGACCAGGATCCGTTGAAAGCCCTGCTCATGGACAGGGGCAGTGGCGTCTAGGAAGCCGAGCTCGTTCAGGGCGTCAGCATCGAACAGGATGGTGCCCTTGTCGCCGTAAATCTCGAGCCTAAGGGAGTTCTTTTGGCCCGTAGCCATGCGGGAGACTTCCACCGAGGCGATCGTTCCGGAGGCGAGGGTCAGCGTGGCCCAGGCGGCGGCGTCGACCGCTACTTCTTCTGGACTGTCCGGTCCGGGGAGACGGTCCACGAAGGTGTGCAGACGGCCGGTGACCTCGGTGACGGCGTCACCGAGGAGGAATACGACCTGGGCAATGGCGTGCGCGGCGATGTCGCCCGGGGCGCCGGGGCTGGCGGTTTCCTTGCGAGGCCGCCATATTACGGGGGATGCGGTGTCGGAGAGCCAGTCCTGGAAGTAGGCGGCGCGGATGTGTCGGACAGCACCCAGCCGGCCCTCGGCAATAAGCTCCCGGGCCAGGGCCAGGGCGGGGACGCGGCGGTAGCTGAATCCGATTATGGACTGGACACCCTTGGTTTCGGCCTCTGCGGTCGTGATGGCCAGGGGCTTCTCCACCAGGACGGGCTTGCCGGCCTCCAGCGTCCAGTCCGGGGCGCAGACGTCTACGATGTCGATGTCGTCCCGTCCTATGACAGAACGGCAGTCAGCCGTGGACTCGGCGCGCCGTTCTTGGCCGCGCCCTCGGCGACGGCGGCCCTCCGAACGAGCATTTTCTGCTCGATTTCGGGAACGTCAAAGTATCTTGCCACGTTCCGCCGCGCGATCAAGTTGGCCTTGCCTGTGAAGGTGTAGCCGGTGAGTGCCACGCCTGAAGGTTTGCTGAGATTGGTCCGGTAGGACATGATTTCTGGCTTTCTTGGAGAGTGATGGGATTCGTCCATGGCGGATGGGCGCGTATCCCCGTTGGACCCTAAACTCCCGTTGCCCGTAGGCGAAGGAGGGGTAGGCCTTGTCACTGGATGAGCAGGAGGGGAGCGGGCTGCCCGCCCCCCTCCGACGTTCTAGCTTTGCGGCCGTGGCTAAATCAGCGACTTGTGGCACGTCGACCCTCCCCGGCGCAGCTCGAAAAACTCAGCTCTTCACGTACACGGCCTTTACCTGGGTGAAGAACTCCTGCACGCTGTGCCCAATGGAGTAGGGCCCCAACCCGCTCGCACCGACCCCGCCGAACGGAACGTGTGCCTGGCTCGACGTACCGTGGTTGATGTGAATCATGCCGACGCGTACGTTCTGGGCGAACTCGTTGGCCACACGGATGTCACCAGCGAATGCAGCAGCGGCGAGGCCGTATTCGGACGCATTAGCGACCTCAATCGCTTCTTCATGGCCGGCAACTCGCAAGACTGAGAGGACAGGACCGAAGACCTCGTCTCGTGCGATAGCCATGGTTGGTGTGACACCGTCCAGTACAACTGGAGCGAGGTAAGCTCCCTCGGGAGCGTCCCTTCGGAAGGTAGCGGTGCGCGCTCCTTCTTCGACTGCGACTTTGACGTGAGCGGCGACATCGTCGCGGGCCTTCTCCGAAACCAGGGGACCAACGTCAACGGCTTCCCGACCCGATCCGATGAGGAGTTCGTCATACGCGGCAGCAAGCCGGAGAACAAGTTCATCGGCAATTGCCTCATGCGCTATCACTCGGCTTATGGCGGTGCACCGCTGTCCCGTGGCCTGAATCGATGCCGAGACAATTTCCGGCACAGCGCGGTCAAGATCCCCAGAGATGTCGACATAAACCGCGTTCTTTCCCCCCAGCTCTAGCTGGGCCGGGACGAGCCTGCGTCCCGCTGCCTCAGCGATTGTGCGCCCCACCTGGGTTGAACCGGTGAAAGTGATTGCATCGATTCCTGGATGAGCCACGAGTGCGGCACCGACCTCGCTCCCGCTTCCACATACAACGTTGACGGCGCCTGCCGGTAGGCCCGCCTCTTCAAGAAGATCGACGAGCCGGAGTGTGCTCAGCGGCGACTCAGCTGCGGGTTTGACGATGACTGTGTTTCCGGCAGCCAGAGCGGGCGCTATCTTGCGTACAGGGGCGACGATCGGGAAGTTCCACGGGGTTATCGCCGCGACGGTGCCAACAGGAACCCTCGTTGTGTAAATCAACGTGCCAGGTGTTGCGCTCGGGAAAGTTTCCCCGTTGAGGCGCAAAGCCTCGCCGCTCATGAACTGGATCTCCGAGACGGCGCGGTCGACTTCGCCGCGGCTCTCCTTCAGAAGCTTGCCCATCTCCGAGGTTGCCAACGCGGCGAGCTCCTCTCTGTGCTGAAGCAGTAGTTCCGCCCATCGCAGGAGGACTCTGCTGCGTTCCTGAGGCGCTGTGGCTGCCCAACCTGCCGATGCGCTGCGGGCGGCGGTGACTGCGTCGTCAACGTCGGAGGAGGTCGAGCGGGGAACAAGGGCGATGACTTCCAGCGTCGCAGGATCCAGGAGCGGAGCGGTGCGGGTGTGGGGAACGGAGCGTCCTCCGATGCGATTGGCTGAGACTGGCACGTCAGTGGCCGGGGAAGTGCTCGTTGGTGTTGTGGTCATTTGCGTAAGACGCTGTGCGTCAAACCTTTCTGGTGGAGTTACAGACTAATTTGGGAGCGCGGTCAGAGCGCGGCTTCGAGGAGGGCGGCCAGCTGCGCCCGGGATGCCTCCCGCGGGTTCGCATCCACGTTGTCACTCTTTACGGCGAGGTCGATAACCCGGTCGTAGTCCTCAGGAATGACGCCGAATTCTGCAAGCCTGGACTCCATGCCGATGTCCTCGTACAGTGACGTGAGTGCAGCGACGATGTCGGTGCTGCCAGGTTCCAGTGCGGAGGCGATGCGCGCATACCGCTCCGGATCAACCTGCTCGTTGAACGCGCACATCGGGATCAGCATCATGCCCACTGCGAGCCCGTGTGGAACGTGGTGGGTCGCCCCAAGGGGAACGGCAAGAGCGTGTGCAAGGCCGAGGCGTGTCGTGTTGGCCGCAAGTTCTGCGATGCAGCTGGCGGCGAGCATGCCTCCTCGAGCTTGCAGGTTTGTCGGGTCGTTGGTCGCCGTGCGCAGGTGCTGCCCGATCAGAGTGATGGCCTGGAGGGCCATGCCCTCCGAAATCGGGTTGTTCCACACGCTGCCGTATGACTCGATGGCATGTCCTAGCGCGTCGAGGCCAGTGCCGGATGTGAATTTCGCGGGAAGTCCTACCGTCAGTTCGGGCGCGAGGATCGCGAAGACAGGCATGATTTTCATTGAAGCGATTGAAACCTTCGCTCCTGCTTTTTCATCCGTCAGGACGGCGAAACGTGTCACTTCGCTACCGGGGCCAGCCGTGGTCGGGATCGCGATGATTGGCAGCGGAGCGTTCTCGACGTTCTCCTGTCCGACGAGCTTCAGTGAAGACACACCGTTGGCGGCGGCAGCTGCTGCGGCCTTCGCTGAGTCCATCGCACTTCCGCCACCGAGACCGATCACGCCGTCGTGCCCGCCCTTGAGAACCAACTCAGCGATCTGGTCGACGAGATGCGTGGAGGGGTCTGACTGGACCTCGTCGAAAACAGCATGCGTGACGCCCGCCTTGTCCAGTACCGCTGTGACCTGCGCCGGCACAGTCGTTGCAGCCAGTCCCTTGTCCGTGATGAGTAGAGGGTTCACAACCTTGATCTGCTCGAGCAGCGCCGGAAGTTCTTCGAGCACGCCCTGACCAAAGAGGATTGTGGTCGGAAGTGAGTACCGTACCTGCCGCAATGGATCGCGTCGTCGGGCGCCCGCCGTGGTCATTTCTTGAACGTCAGTCTCAGTCATTATGTCTCTCCTTCGAAACGGTGGCTGCCGCTTGGACGGCAGCCCTTTTTGAGTTTGTTTTCTCTGGGCGTGATGAAAGGGTGCAAGCAGTTTTCAGGGAATCTCTACGACCGTGAGCGATCGGTCGATCCACTCCCGATCCCATGCGCCGGAAGCGATTGCGGCCCGCTCGGCAGCTTCCGATGACCTCTTGTCTTCGGCAAGGGCGATGATTTCCTCGGCCCGCTCACGCGGGATGACTGCGATGCCGTCCTCGTCGCCAATGATCAAATCGCCGTCACGCACGGTCAGTCCGGCGATTGCTACGTCGCAACGGATGTCGCCTGGACCGTCCTTGTACGGGCCACGGTGGGTAAGTCCGCGCGCGAATACCGGCGGGGCGTCCTCGTCAAGTTCGCTCTTGTCACGGACGGCGCCGTCGACGACGATTCCCGCAACGCCTCGAGAGGACGCGTACTGGCCAATGAGCCCGCCTAATATTGCGCGGTCCGTTGAGCCACCGGCATCAACGACGAGAATTTCTCCCGCCCGAACGAGTTCGAGGGCTTTGTGAACGACGAGGTTGTCCCCTTCCCGAGTGCGGACGGTCATTGCTGGCCCGACCATGACGGTGCCTTTGGGGAGTCCGGCGATGGGAATGAGGCCGGGAGCCCCGGCCCAACGCCCGAACACGTCGGAGACCAGGGAGGTCGCCAGCTTCCGCAACCTCTCTATCTGGTCTGTCGACGGAAGTTCGGTCTTGGGATGAATTCTGCATTCTGTGGGCATGGGGGGGTCCTTTCTGGACGGCGGAGCCTTGACGTTAGTGGGATGTGAGACCGGAGCGGAGTTGTTCGATCATGAGGTCCTCGCCGGTGTGCAGATGAGCGAGAAGATGTTTCGTTGCCGCATCGAAATCGCGCAGAGCGACGGCCCGGGCGATAGAGCGGTGCTCCTCGAGGTTGTCATCGGCCCGGCCCGGCAGCGTTGAGGTCAGGAAGTGCCGGCCCCGGTCGACGTGGTTCTGCAGCACTCCGTACATGCCGCGGAGCCGGGCGTTGTCACTGCAGGCGACAATGCGGTTGTGGAAGGCGTTGTCCTGGGCGAAGTACTCCGGAAATTCTTCGCGCCGGATGGGATGAGAGTAGAGGTCAAAGAAGTGCCCGATTTCGGCGATAGCTGACTCATCCTGCTTTTTCCCGAGTTCGCTCAGTGCCATCGGCTCGAACATCCGGCGCAACTGGAATAGCTCGCGTACGTCCTGTTCAGTGAATTGGCTGACCTCCCATCCCGAGCGTCCGCGCGAGACGACGAGACCTGTTGCCTCGAGGCGGTGGAGCGCTTCACGTACGGGCGTGCGGCTGATACCCAGTTGCTCGGCAAGCGAGCGGTCGCGCAAGTGCTCTCCAGGGGCAAAGTCGCCGTTGATGATCGCCGTGCGGATGATCTCCACCGTACGGTCGCCGAGTTGAATAGGTTCGATTGTCGATAGCTGGCTCATGATCCACGCCCTTGCTCAAGGTATATGTCCGTCACGGCAATCTTCCCCCGCGGGAGAGTGCGGCCCGCAACTCTGAAGCGTCAAGGAGGTTCTGAACTGTCCCGTTTGCGGCGTAAGCAAGCACGTTACCCACAGCTACGTCCCGCGGGCTTCCTCGGCGAATCCAGGACCGGTAGAAGATGCTCCGGTCGAATCACTTCCATGCCAGCCCCGATCAGTCGCTGGACCGATTCCTTGTAGATGGCGCGGGTAAGTAAAATCCGCATGTCAGGCCGAAGCCTCCACGAACAAGAGTTCAGCGGCTACGCCGAGGTCCGATGCAAGGGACTCGAGGTCCGCGATAACTGTGCCGGACAGAAGAACCCCATGGACGGCGGCCTCTGACTCTGCCGCCTCTTCCAGCTCGCCCGGCAGAAGGACACGGTTGAATCCTTCGGCCGGTGGTAGCTGAGCGACTTCGTCAACGAATTCGCGTACATGTGCTTCGAAGGATTCTGGCGTGCCCCAGCTCGCCGGGTCAATGGCGAAGAAGATATGACCAACCCTTTGTGGCCGGTCCCATTGTTCGTACATGTCACCAATCTGTGAACCAGTGATGCCTGAAAGCATGGTCCCGCATAGGAACTCGATACCCATCGCCAGACCGGAACCCTTCGGTCCCGCAAAAGGCAGTACAGCACCGGCAAGGGCATCGGCGGGATCAGTGGTCATACGGCCATTGACGTCCACCGCCCACCCTTCCGGTACAGTGCCGACCCCTGAGCGGGCCATCGAAATAATCTTTCCCCGGGCGGCATTGCTTGTTGCCATGTCGAGGATGATTGGCGGTCCCCCCGGACGGGGGATGGAATACCCAAGCGGATTCGTTCCTACTGCACGGCTGCGCCCGCCGAAGTAGGCCATGACGGCAGGCCCGTTCGAGGCCGCGACGCCTACCAGCCCGGCCTCAGCGATGCGCTTGAGGAAGAATGCAAGAGCTCCACAATGGTTACTGTTGACGACGCCGACTGCACACATTCCCAGTTGTCTGGCACCGCTGATCGCTTCCATCACTGCTGCCTGCGCCGCTACCTGTCCTGGTACGTTCATGGCGTCGACGCGCCTGGCCGCACGGTCCTTTCCAGTGATTAACGGTTCCGCTGTCGCATCAACCAAGCCTGCCAGCGAGCGACGGCTGTAAATCCGAGTGCGGCTGACCCCATGGCTGGAAACCCCCCGCATGTCAGCCTCCACCAGGGAATCGGCGACAAGCTCAGCCCGATCCTGCGGATACTTAGACGCCGCAAGGAGGTCCGTCACAAGTTGTCGAAGCGACGTCGCGTCCACTTTGCGGTCTGAACCTACCTGGGCCTCGCTTTCGAGGTCGTAGCCCGAAAGTGCCCCTTCAGTTGTCGTCATATCGGCTCCTTGTCCCTGATGGCTGTCCAATTATGAAGATCAGCAGCCAGATTTTGGTATACCGTGTACATTACACCAAGAAGTGTCGCGTGTGTCACACTTACTCACGCAGGCTCGCAGCCGTGGCAATCGCCCAGGGTCGTACGTCAATGAAGATGGAGATGGTTATGCAAGCAAAAGATCATGCTGTTCCGGGGGTGACCATGACCGGCAACCCGCACGGGACGGTCAATCGGTTCAAGGCCGCGTACGGAAGCGCGGCAGGAACAATCGTGGAGAATTATGATTTTGTTGCCTATGGCACCGCCTCGGCGCTGTACTTCAATCAGGTTTTTTTCCAGCAGAGTGACCCAGTAGTCGGCACACTGTTAGCCTTCGCCACGTTCGCCCTCGGCTACGTCGTCCGCCCGCTTGGCGGCATCATTGGAGGCTATTTCGGTGACAGGATCGGCCGCCGGCCAGTGCTCATTGCGGCACTCCTCCTGATGGGTGTTGCAACAACGCTCATCGGCGTCCTTCCCACATACGCACAAGTTGGCGTGCTTGCACCGATTCTCCTGGTCATCCTCCGGATGCTTCAGGGGCTCTCCTTTGGTGCGGAGTGGGGCGGTGCCATTCTCATGACCTATGAGCACGCTCCCTGGAAGCGCAAGGGACTGTATACGGCCATCCCGCAAGCGGGAGTTCCCTTTGGCAACATGGCGGCGAGTCTTGTCTTCCTGGCCAGCATTGCCCTGCCCGGAGACTGGGCATGGCGGGTGCCCTTCCTCGCAAGCGCTGTGCTCGTTCTCGTCGGGCTATTCGTCCGTCTGGCCGTGGAGGAGTCGCCGGAGTTCACGGCCATCAAGGGTGCAGGTGAAGTGGTGAAGAATCCGGTCGGCTCCGTGCTCAGGAACAACTGGAGGAACCTCCTGAAGGCACTCATGATTCGAGCGGCAGAAAACGCGGGCTATGCCATCGGCATTACGTATGTGAGTTCGTATATCATCAGCGAGAAACTGGGCGATCGATCGACGACTGTTTTTGCGATTGCCATCGCAGCTGGGATCGGATGTATTGCCGTTCTCCTGTGGGGCCACCTCACTGACAGGATCGGGCGTCGGAGTGTCTACCTCTTCGTCTCGGCGGGAATGGTCATTTTCGCTGTGCCCGTCTTTCTCCTGCTGAACACAGGACTGTTTGGCGTTATTGTCGTGGCTTTTCTTATCACTTTCTGCTTCGTCGAAAACGGGCTTGCCGCCGTTCAGGGTCCCTGGTTTGCCGAGTTGTTTCCGGCGGAAACCCGAGCCTCTGGGGTTTCGATGGCGTATCAGTGTGCCGCCGTTATCGGCGGGTTCACTCCGCTCATAGCGGTGGCTTTGTTCACCCAGTTTGGCTGGATGGGGCCGGCTCTGCTTTATGCGGCCTTCGGATGCCTCGGGTTCTTCTCCGCTCTCGCCACCAAGGAGACGTGGGGCCCTGCGCAGCGGAAGGCTGTTGACGAATACCTGGCGGGGTTACCCGATAGCAACCCCGAGCTATCGCCGACCGCCCGCCGCTAGCCAGAAATCACCCGTTCCGACGTCTTCCTCCCGTCATCCCCCGTGAGGTGACTCAGCCCAACCCCCTCCAGAGGAGTGGAAACGATGAGAGTTCTCATTGCCCCCGATTCATTCAAGGGGTCGGCTACGGCCCTCGAAGTTGCCGATGCAATAACGGAGGGATGGCGGGAGGAACGCCCGGGCGACCAGATATTCTTGGCGCCCATGGCCGATGGTGGAGAGGGGACCCTTGAGGCCTTTTCAACTGCCGTTCCAAATGCGCAATGGATGCCGGTCAACGTGCACGGGCCATCGGGCGCACGTTTGGACTCCGAGTGGCTCCTCCTTCCCGATGGAACGGGGGTGGTTGAACTAGCGAGGACAAGCGGACTGACACTGCTCCCGAGTCTCATGCCGTTTCATGCACAAAGCGTGGGTTTCGGCGAAGCCATCAACGCTGCGCTGAACCATGGCGTCAGCAAACTCATCTTGGCGCTCGGCGGCAGCTCCTCCACCGACGGCGGGGCTGGTCTACTTTCCGCACTCGGAGCACGTCTGCTGGACCGAGATGGGTTGGCTATCCCCGCCGGCAATTCGGGGCTGCGCGCTTTGGACTCGGTTGACTTAAGCGGGCTGCGTGCACTCCCGCCGGGCGGTGCCGTCATCCTCAGCGATGTCGATAATCCGCTACTGGGTTTGCGGGGCGCCGCGAACATTTTCGGGCCCCAGAAGGGGGCGCGGGAAGAGGATCTGCCCGCCCTTGAAGCTAACCTCGCGCGCTTCGCCGCCCTCCTACCGGCAAATCCGGCAGCTTCCGGGTCGGGTGCTGCAGGCGGCGTCGGATTTGCTTTACTCGCCTGGGGCGCCGTCATGTCCTCGGGCTCAGCCATGTTGGGTGAGACCCTTGGCCTCAATGAACTCGTGAGGTCGGCGGATGTCATTATCACAGGTGAAGGCCGGTTTGACAGCCAAAGCTCAGGGGGCAAAGTCCCCTGGTACTTGCAATCTCTCGCGAACGTCGAGCAGATCCCTGCGCTGCTCGTCGCCGGAAGTATCTCGGCGCCTATAGAACAGTTTGAGCAGGCCGTTTCCCTTACTGAACTGGCAGGGGGCGTTGACGCCGCAATGTCGGATCCCAGGCGTTGGTTGCGAACTGCGGGAACAAAGCTTGCAGCCTCGCTTTTTAGAACCGGAGCCTAGTCCCCGGGCGAAAACACGTATCCGAATGCGCTTTACGCACGACACATGACGGAATTCGCGGTGAGACTAGCGCTGTCTCCTCATTGTCGCCGCGGCAATATCTATGGATACAGGGAACCCACGTCGCCTCCGGAAGTGGGCAGACCGGAAAGCAGGAGTTTGTCCTTTACGACGGCGGTGATAGCGCACGTTGCGCCGATGGTTAGATTGGGGCTTGCACCCCAGGTGCAAGCCCCAATCTTTCTTTGGAAGCGATGGAATGACAGTGGTTAAACAGAACGCACTCAGCGGACGGCTGTTAGCGGCCATGCAAAACTGCCGATAGGCGGTCAGGCCAGTGCCCGGTGGCGGCCACGAGGTCTGCCCGATCACAGCCATCAAAGATGCCCACAAACGGCCAGCCGAAACACACTCGGTGAGGGCCGGATCCCCCGAAATCACCCGGCGCCGCCACCATCGCTCGAGCGAATACTCAAGGTGGGGAGAGCGCGAAAGCCTAGGGTGTGCCTCCCAAGTGGCATGGCTGGATCGCACACATGGAGCGCGCGAAATGCCCGTTTGCGACAGCGAGATGCTTCCTGGCTCGGACCGCAGATGCTGGTCGGAGACGACCGATGGTTGGAATCCCCGGGAATAGGCCGCAAGCACAAGCAAAACAATGAATTGCGATACGAAAGGCAGCTCCATGGGAGACCATGCAGATTGGAAGGATCTGGCCGATAGGCAGGTCCAGATTCAGAAAAAAGGCCGAACTATCCGGACTGGGTATGTCAAGGACGTAACCGTTACTGCGGACGCTCTCTGGCTGGAAGCCTATGGCACCGAACCTCGAACCCTGTATGAAAAAGCGCAGGGCTATACCGCGCTACCCATCCGACCCAGCGAAGTGAGCACGTCATGAACATGCAGGATCTGGAACCCATCGAAATCAAAGTCCACGACAGGGCCTCCATGGAACGCTGCATCACTGCGGCGGTCGACCGGATGATCGAGAGCGCAAGGCAGCAACGGACGCACGGCATCCTGGTAACCCGGCTCGGAGACGGACACTTCGTCGTCAGCCTCAGTAATACAGTCCCCTTTGGCTACACGGATCAACTCGATTCCCGACGCCAAACTGCTTGACTGACTGCGGACACTGTTCCCGCCCTTCCATCCGGTCCGGCCCAAAGATGCCCGGAAGACACGCCCTAGCTAGGGCCCGTCCCGCTCGCTAAACGCCGCTCCACGGGCGTGTACACATCTCGATCGATACGCCACGGCCTGTCGGACGCTTGACGACCTGCCGGAAACCAGGCACGGTGCTTCTCCGATCGGGCCGCAGATCATGGCGCCTGGCTCAAAAGCGTCCTGCCCACAGGCGGCCAACACGACCGTCCATTGGTGACCGCCGGCGGGTAATCAAGGTGGCCACCAGCGGGCAGGCCTCTGGCCGCCTGTGGGAAATTCCTAATGGCCGCTGACAGACGGCCCGGGATCAACCTTGCCCAACAGCTTGTGGAAGTACTCGTTGCCGATATTCGGTCCGGATCCCTGATGCCTGGGATGAAGATGCCATCCGAGAGTGCCCTTATGACGCGCTTTGGCGTCAGCAGAACCGTGGTGCGGGAAGCCGGTTCCCGGCTTCAGGCCGCAGGGCTGGTGGAGAGCCATCGGGGAAAAGGCTCGTTCGTGCTGATGGTTTCCCCTGATCACAGGGGCAGAACGAATTTTCCCACTGTGAACAAGCCCGAGGACGTGGATGAGCTAATTGGGTTCCGGCTAGGCGTCGAGGTTGAGGCAGCCGGGCTTGCAGCGGCCGGACGTTCGGATGCCGAAGCCAGCAGCATTGCCAGGGCAGCCGCTGCTATGCGGCGCATGCCCGCGCTGACGAGTCAGTTACTGGAAGCGGACTTCGACTTCCATTTGCGGATCGCCCGGGCAACCGGCAACAGATTTTACGGCGAACTACTCGAAGCCTTAGGACCCGCTATGATCGCGTACCCTGCCCACCGGCTGCCACCTCTGGACCGCGCAGGAACCATCGGCCCGGATGAGATCATCTGCCGGGAGCACGAAGCCATCGCCGAGGCGATCGCCGATGGCGACGTTGGCTGCGCCCGAGCGGCCATGCGGCTGCACCTGGCAAACTCCCGCAACCGGCTCTCCCGCAAGAAGTAGCCGCCGGTCCTGAGCTCGGGGATCGGGAAGTAGAGCTGCTGTCACAGGCTGCACGGCCCCTCTTGGGGTACTCCGACGACCGATTTAAGCGCCCCGTAATGAAGTTTTTTGTAAAGCTGGTGCCAGAGACAAGCTATAGCAGAACAAGGGAAGCGGGCCCAACCATCTAGCCGCTTTCCCTGCCGTCACTGCCCGACAGAGCGTGAGCGCGGTCACCACCCGGGCCTCAGCGATGGGGCCTGGGGATGTCGAGTGGAAGCTACTCCGACCAAGGAGATATTCTGGACACCGCGGTCGGGTACTACGGGAGTGCTGGCAAATAGGAATTCTCTTAGGAGCCTTTGGTATGGACGATCAGCGCAGGGAGTTGGTCCTGGAGCTGGATAACGTGACTTTCCGCAGGGAAGACAAGGAAATCATCGGCGGGGTATCAGTGTGCGGGGGAGCACTGGGCGCTACTGGGCGCGAACGGGGCTGGGAAGAGCACCCTAATGGGACTCTGCGGTGCCATCATGCACCCGAGTTCCGGGTTGGTGCGGGTCCTGGGTGAACGTTTGGGCCGGTTGGAACTGAAGGCCCTCCGCCGCTCCATAGGCCACGTCAATCCGCGGCACAGGATCCTCTCCCCGCTGGCCATCCGCCAGGTTGTCCTCACAGGCCTGACGGGCAGCGACGAGCTGTCGGGCAGATGGGAACCAAGCCCTGCCGAACTCCGCCGGGAGGCCGCCTTGCTCGAAGTGCTGCGCCTTGCCAGCAAGGCGGCCTCCCGCTGGCAGACCCTGTCCCAAGGAGAACGGGGCCGAACCCTCGTCGCCCGGGCACTCATCTCCTCCCCTAAACTACTGCTACTTGATGAACCCTGCACCGGTCTGGACGTTGCCGCCCGGGAACAGCTGCTGGAAACCATTGACGTCCTCGCCCACACCCACCCGCAGATGGCATCCGTCCTGGTCACTCACCACTTGGAAGAATTGCCGGTAACCACCAGCCACGCCCTGTTGCTCGCCGACGGACTGACCGTGGCCGCCGGCCCAGCAGCAGAAACCATCACCAGTGAGAACATCACGGCAGCATTCAGGCACCCCATCAAAGTTGAATACCGTCACCGTCGCTGGAGCGCCCGCGTCGACCGGACTCTCCGATCCGAGGCGTACCTGGAAGCGGAAACGGCAGCGATCCCCGCCTGACGGCACCGGTCGACCGACCACGCAGTCGCCATAATCGCTCGTCCGGACATCCCGCTCCGACGGCCGTCCCCGCACCGACAAAAGGCTTATTCAAAGCGTGATTTTCCTGCTTCGCGGATGGGCCACTTGTGCACAATGCTCTACCAATCTTTCCTATCGAAGGGCGGTTGGGTCGTAGTTACCGGCTTTGATCCACACACACCAAATGCGACGCGAGCTGGCATCGTGGTCTCCGCGCGCCAGCCTTTAGGAAGGTGCCAACATGTCGCGAGCCCCAGGTTTAGCCGTCTTCGAGCATGCGGGGCTGGTTGATCATCAGTAGCCCGGCGATGAGGGCCAGCAGACAGGCGCAGAGCAGTCCGAAGGACGCGATCCATGTACCGCTGATGTCGTGCAGGAGGCCGAACAGCAACGGACCGAGGCCGGCAAGGCTATAGCCCACGCCTTGGGCGAATCCGGAGAGGACCCCGGAGCCGGCTGTGGTTCGGGTGCGTTTGTTGATCATCAGGAGGGCAAAGGAATAGGTGCCCTGGCCAAGTCCGAACGCGATGACCCAAAAGGGTGAGCTGGTCCCGGGCGCAAGGAGGAGTCCCCCGTAACCGATAGCGAACAACAGGGTAAAAGACATGCCGATGGGGAACGGCCGTCGCATCCTTGCTACGAGCAAGGGCACGACCAGGCTGGTGGGCAGTCCAATGATGGCGTAGAGGGCGAGCATGGAGCCTGCTTCTGCCGGTGTGAAGCCGCGGTCAACAAGGACGGCAGGAAGCCAGGTGAAAATAGCGAACGTGTTGCTGGAACAGCCGGCGAAGATCAAGGCCAGCCCCCAACCGATAGGGGATCTCCAAGGACGGATTCGTGGTCCGGGGACGGGCTGGGAATTCCGGGTGGGGTGCGCCATTGCCCGTCGTTCTGCACGGTGACGTAGGAGCACGATAATCCAGGGCAGCGCGGCTGCAGCGCCGACGAGTGACCAGACGCCAACCGCCACCCGCCAGCCCGCTTCCTCCGAGATGGGCACCGCAAGCTGCGGGGCCACTGCCGTGCTGATCGCAAACAGCGTTACGTACAGGGCGGTGAGGAGCCCGACCCTGTCCGGGAAGTACTTTTTGATCAACGGCGGCAGCACGATGTTGCCCAGGCCCAGCCCGATCATGGTTAGCAGGGAAAGCAACAGGAAGACTGCAACGCTCGTTCCCAGGGCCCTGCCCAACTGTCCGGCAACGGCCAGCAGTATCGCTACCAGCATCAAAGGCTCAAGTCGGACGCGCCGTAAAAACTGCGGGGTCAGGAATCCCATCAGAGCGAACCCCGCCGTCGGGAGCATCCCGAGCACGCCAATCGAAACTGCATCGAACGGCAGGTCCGTGGCTATCAGGGAGATGATGGGCGAAACCCCTGCCACGGCCAGCCTTGCACTCAGGGCCATGAGAAGGATACCCAGGAATACCATCCGCCGGCCGGCAGTAAGCAAACGCTTTCCAACGTGCTGCTTCCCGCCCTTTGCCCTGCGCTGCCCGGTGCCCGTGGCTGCGATAACGTCACCTCAATCTTCGTCTGGGGAGTTTGCCGCTTCTACCTGGCGACATACACTCTGCGTGACCTCAGGCGGGGGAACCGGGTTTGCTTGATTCCCCTGCCGGGCTTCGACCTAGCCCGCTATCTGTTCCCTGCTGTGTTGGTGTTGCTGTGCCTCATGCGCGACTCACCTAAATATTTGGCCGCACCCACTATCGAGTGCGGACTGTCATATCTAGGAATCCATGGTGAGCCTTACTTCTGCGTTAGACCGGACGCATACACGAGTTGAGCTGTCGGCGAAGACGGTCCACACAAAGCCGAAGTGTAAGACAGCAACGGCAAAATTTGGGCTTAGCTGACTGCGCGTGCGGCACACTGTGGCCAACCCGGGTCGCCCCGCCTTATCTTCGCGACGGCAAATGTGTCATGGACGAGCTAAGGGCAGTCAAGGTGCTGCTGAGAAAGTGATGGCGTCAGTCGGAGCAGTGGCTTCCTGATCCGCTGTGGCTTCCGCTGTTGCTGTATCTACCGCCGTTGCAGGGGCTCCAGCTTTTCCAAGGTAGTCGGTTCGGGCTTCGGTGAACCTCTTCCAGCGTGCCGCAATCACCGGTCGAAGTTCGGGCCTTGGGGCAATTTGCTCCAAGTTCTGCCGGAGGATTGGGTGAGCGCTGGTTCCCTCGGCGGCAAGGAGGGCCGCGCCTACGGCGGGAAGGTGTGATTCTGTGCTCACCTGCATGGGCGCGCTGAACATGTCTGCCGCGAGCTGCGTGAAGGCCTCACCGCCGCTTACGTCACCGGCCAGGAGGATCTTCTTGGCTGAATCGTGGGGAAAACTTTCCAGGACGAGCCTGTCGGCAAAAAGGACGCCCTCGACAGCCGCCCAGGCTGCGGCGGTTTCGTCCGTGTCAGCGTTCAGGCCAAGAAAGCCGGCCTGCGGAGTTTCGAGCCAGAAGGGGCCACGCTCGGCCCGCACATGCGGTATGAAAAAGGGGGAGCGGGCGATGGTGTCGGCCTCGGCACGCATGGCACGGTTGACCATCTTTGGCACCGCGTCAGGTCCCGTTCCATAGCCGAGCATTCTTGCGGCGACGGACAAGGCGAGCCCGCCGTTACACACACCGTGCCGCAGCCATTGTCTTGGTCTGATGTGAGCACGCTGCAGGTGAAGCCCGTCCCTTGACGGGGCTGTGTCGTAGTCGGTGATGACGTGCGTGGTGCCGAGGGTGAAGAGGCGTGTCCTTCCCGTATCGATGCCGGCGGCGTACGCGGCGCAGGCGGTGTCGCCGGCTCCGACGACCACGGGCGCTCCCGGCTGGAGGCGAAGTGCCTCACCCGCGGCTGACGTCAGTCTGCCCAGGTTGGAAAGCGACGCCCGGACCGGCGGAAGGATGGTGGCCGGGATACCCAACTTCTCCGCCAATCCCTCCTGCCACGTCCAAGTGCCGACCACATCAAAGGCGCCGAAATACGAAGCTTGTGTGGGGTCCATGGCATATTTTCCGGTCAGCCGGTGGCCGATATAGGTTCCGACGGAGCCGAGGACGCGGATGTCTCGCGCGGCACTGGGCTCCTGCTCCTGCATCAGCACGTAGGCAGCCATCATGAACGTTGCCGGGGTAACCCTGTTTCCCAGCATCACGGCTTCGGCCGGGGACAGCCGGGTCCGGATCGACTGAACGATTTCCGGGAGCCCCGGTGTCTCGAAGCGGTAGCCGGCGCTAACGTGGCGGCCCGTTTCGTCCATTGGCACAGCAACGGGGGAGTGAACTGACAGCCCTATTCCCGCCAGTTCAAGGTTTTCTGCACCTAGCGCACGGCAGGCCTCCTGCACGCTGCCCCACCAGGACACTGGATCCACGCGGCCTGACTCAAGCGGCAAACCCACGACGTGCGGAGCACGGACCCGCGTCAAGACGGTACCGGACTCGGTCAGTACGACCGCCTTGGTGGCGGTCGTACCGACGTCGATGCCGACAAAGTGTTTGGCCATGGTCCCGTTATGACAGGTGCTTGGCGGCCACGGAGGATGAGACGCCCTCGTGCACGATGGCGCGCAGGGCGGTGATCATTTTTGCCGGATCCTCCGCGCCCCAGACGTTACGGCCAAAGGTCAGTCCGGCTGCTCCTGCCTGCATGACTTTCTCAGCCATCTCAAGAACTTCCAGGTCCGTATCGGCTTTGGCACCGCCGGCGACCATGACCAGCGCGGGCGTTCCTGCCACGACCTGCGCGAAGCTTTCTGTCGAACCCGTGTACCAGGTCTTCACGACGTCTACGCCGAGTTCAGCGGCGGCGCGGGCAGCGTAGAGGACCGATTCAACGCTTCCCTTACGGTCGCCCCAGAGTTCCCCACTGGGGTAGGCGTGGCAGACAGTGGGCATGCCTACTTCGGCTGCCCGTTCCACCGTTGCGGCCAGCATCTCGAGCATTTGCGGCTGGACCGAAGATCCGGCGCTGATGCCGACGGCGACGGCGTCGGCACCGAGGCGAACGGCGTCATCGACGGTGCCGATGGTGGCATCGAGGGTCAGGTGGAAGTCCACCGAGAAAGAGGATGCCTTGAGGATCCAGGGCAGCGGTTCGGGGTCGTTTCCGAGGAGGGTGGAGCCGATGCCCCGCGTGACCGTGATGGCGTTCGGGTTGCCGGCCTTGACTGAACGGTAGGTGTCCTGAATGCGGGCCAGTTGCGGGGCGACGCCGCGGGGGACTGCCTGATCCAGGGCTACGACAAGAGCTTTTCCTGTGGTTCCGAAGAGGCGGCGCAGGCGTATGGTGCGTCCCAGCGCACTGGTGACACCAATGGGGTTGAAGGGGGTGTTTTCGATGGACATGTCGTGGTTCTCCTTTGGACTGAACGTTATTGGTGGTTGGTGAATCTGTAGAGCGGGCTGGTTGCGGGCAGGTCTGCCAGCGGTGGGAGTGCAGTCAGCCCAGGCGTGCGGATACACCGACCCGAAGGTCGCGGCCTGCCTTCGCTGCTTCAAGGGCACCTACGGTGTCGTCGATGCTCAAGGTGGTGGTCACGAGGTCGTCCACCTGCAGGGTGCCGTCGGCGACGAGCGATGCCACGTACTCGAAGTCCGAGAGGTGGCAGGAGGAGCTCCCGACCAGCGAGTACTCGTTGTAGTGGACTTCGTTCGCCGATACCTTGAGCGTGTCCTTGCCAGTGGGGAAGCCGGCGAAGAGGTTCACCTTCGCCCCGGGTGCCAGGGCGTCAAGGTAGGGCTCGAAAGCGTCTGAGCGTCCCACCGCTACCACCATGGCATCCACGCCAGCGCCGTCGGTGAAATCACGGATTGCTGCAACAACGCCATCCCCTGGGGCGAGGGTCAGCTGCGCGCCAGAGGCGGAAGCGACACGAAGTCGGTCCTCTGAGGGGTCGACGGCGATGATCTGGTCCACGCCGAGGGCCTTGGCGAGCCGGATGTGCATGAGGCCCAAGGGTCCACAGCCGGTGACCAGCAAGGCTTTGGCGTTGGGTGCGTCGATCAGTTTGAGCCCGTTGTAGGCGCAGGACAGCGGTTCGATGACGGCGGCACTGTTCGGCTGGACGCCGTTTACCTTGACCATGTTGCCCATCTGCACGGCGGTCGCAGGTACGCGGACATACTCCCCGAAACCGCCTGGAAGCTGGTATCCGAAAGCCACGCGGTTCCTGCAGATGTTGGCTTTGCCACGCTGGCAGGCAACGCAGTTGCCGCAGGGCACCAGGGGGTACACGGCGACCAGATCACCGATAGCCAAGCCCTCGGGCAGCTCGCCGTTGCTTTCGGTGATGGTGCCGGAGAACTCGTGGCCCATCACCGTGGGGTAGCTGACGTTCTTCTTCTTGGTTCCTTCGTAGATCCGGATGTCGGTGCCGCAAACAAGGGCTGATTCAACCCGCAGCAGACAGTCCCCGGGCTCAAGGGCGGGTATTGGAACATCAAAGATGTCCAGCTGCAGCGGTGCGGAAAGGATGGCTTGCTTCACGAGATTGCCTTTCAGTTTTTATGGTGGGGCGCAACAACGGGCCCTTCGCCGTGTATGTCTAGGAGTCGGTAGTGCGGTCCGGCGCCTGGCCGCTGACGGTCAGCTGGCCCTGGCGTTGTCCTCGTCCGAGGCTTCCGCTTCCAGCTCCACGACGGAAAGATCAAAGTTTTCTGCTTCTTCGAACGGTTTGAGTGCTTCGCTGCCGGCCGCGTCATCGGTGATGATGGTGCAGCCACTCGGCAGGGGAGCCCAGTAGGTTGACCAGTCGGCGTTGAGCTTCGATGAGTCAGCCAGAACCACGGTCCGGCGGGCGTGGAGTGCCATCAGCGTCTTGAGGCTGTTCTGCTCGAGCGTCCGCGAGGAGATTCCCCGGTGGGCATCGAGGCAGTCCGTGCCCAGGAAAGCTATGTCGGCGTGGACGCTGCGGACGACTGATTCTGCGATGGGTCCGATCGTTGACTGGTTGGTGGGCCGGAGCGAACCACCGAGAGCTATCGCGTGAACATCTGTGTCGGCTTCAGCGAAAACGTTCAGTGCGTTCAGCCCGTTGGTCAGGACCGTCAGCCCGGGGATTCGCGCCAGATAGCGGCTCAGCTGCCCTGTTGTGGTTCCGGCATCGAGCAGAACTGTTGAACCGGGCTGCACAAGTTCGGCCGCTGAACGCGCAATGGCGTCCTTCGCTGAAGCGTTGCTGACTTCCCGTTCCCGAAGACTCTG
Source organism: Arthrobacter sp. Leaf337 (assembly GCF_001423745.1). GTDB lineage: Bacteria > Actinomycetota > Actinomycetes > Actinomycetales > Micrococcaceae > Arthrobacter. The sequence goes on along the minus strand of NZ_LMPC01000017.1, from coordinate 18,713 downwards.
CTCAGCGCGGAGATTGCCGATAACTGCCCCGCCGTAGGTCCGGGTGATGAGCCCGTCCTGGCCAAGGTAATCCAAGTCGCGGCGGACTGTAGCGACTGAGACTCCGAAGTGGCGGCTCAGGTCCTCCACATGGATGCTTCCACCGTTGCCTCTCAGCTGCTCCAGGATCAGATCCCTCCGCTGCCTCGCGTTGCCAGCCTTCTCGGTCATCGTAAACCTCCTTGTTGAGTCCCTCTCAATGATTACATCGCGCATCGTTATGCGTCAACCGCTCATGGCGAATACGTTGCGCGGTTCAATCAAGTTCACGACGAAATGCCACATCTGCTAGCCCTTGACGGAAGAGACTACGACCGATGTAATCAAAGCGTGCACTTTGAGCTACTGAATCGAGCACCTTTATGCCGCTACTGCGCCGAATGCGAGGGTGATCAGAACGAGCACTAGCGAACAGGTGAAGGGGAACTCATGTGAGTTGAGCCGCAAAAAGTCTTGTATTTCGAATACGGTATACCGCATACTCAAACAATGGATTCGATGATGATGCCAATCCCGGAGCGCAAGCTCAGCTCCCATATGTACCGAGAGCTGGAAAACGCGATCGTGGAGTGCGTACTGCCCCCGGGTACTGCGCTCAGCGACCGCGAGCTTGCGCAGCAGTTCGGAGTGTCACGGACTCCCGTTCGCGACACTCTGCACCTCCTCGAATCATCAGGACTCGTGGAACGGGGCCAGCGGACCGGCTGGGCAGTAACCCAGATCCGGCTCCAGGACGTCCGGGAACTTTACGAACTACGGGCACTGCTTGAGCCGGCAGGGCTGGGGCGGATTGTCGATTGGGAGGACGACGCACTGTCCAAGGTCGCCTCTATGTTTGACGGTTTCTCTGTCCCGATGAGCCAGGGCGAGGTGGAGCAATACCTCACTCGTGACGATGAGTTCCACCAGCTGATCATCAAGGCAAGCGGCAACTCGCAACTAACCAGGGCTTACTACGTGGTGGACCGTCAACTCGCCCGTTGCAAGCGCTTTGTCTCGTACCAGGACGACTCGCGGCGGGAAGACAGCCTGCACGAGCACCGACTGGTCTGCGAGGCACTGGGCAGGCGCGACGAGAAGGCTGCGAGAGCCGCGCTTCTCGACCACATCCGCACCGCCGAAGACGCACTAACCGGCGCCATCAAAGCATCAGTACCCCTGTCCAATTAGGCCAGGAAGCCAGCAAGAATTCAAAGGAGAATCAGATGCCCAAGCGCATCCTGGCCGCCGCAGCTGCGGCCGTAGCCCTCACTGTTACCGCCGCCCTCACCGGCTGTGGCGGGGGACCCGGCGCAGACGCGCCCGCCACTACCATTAGGCTCGGCGTCGGCGACCCCGCCGCAACGTCCGTCGGCGTGAGCGCCAAGCATTTCGCCGACAAGGTGGCCGAACTCAGCGACGGCAAAATCAAGGTCGAAACGTTCCCGGACGGCACGCTCTTCGGCGGCGACCAGAACGCCGCCGTCAACCTGCTCGGGAACGGCACCCTGGACTCGACCATCATCTCAACCTCGGTCTACGCGTCCTTCGAACCGAAGATGAACGCCATCAGCCTGCCCTATCTATTCAAAGACATGGACGAGTTCAGCAAGTACCTTGAAGGCGAACCGGGCCAGGAGCTCCTGGGCTCACTGGACAAGCTGGGCATCAAGGGCGTGTCAATGCTGACCCGTACCCCTCGGCAGACCACCAACTCCGTACGCCCCATCGCTCAGCCAGAGGACTTCAAAGACCTCAAGATCCGCGTTCCGCAGAACGACCTGTGGGTTAAGTTCTTCGGCTCGCTGGGTGCCAACCCCACTCCGATGGACTTTAAGGAGGTCTACACCGCCCTGCAGCTAGGCACGATCGACGGCCAGGAGAACCCGCTGGAAGTCCCAGTCAACAACAAGTTCTTTGAAGTCCAGGACTACCTTTCCCTGACCGGCCACATCTCCGACGGCTACGTCCTGGGTTTCAGCAAGAAAAAGTGGGACTCCTTCGACGACGACACCCGCAAGGTCCTGCAGGACGCTGCTGCCGAAACAGCCGGCTTCAAAACCAGGACCGACAACGACGAAGCCGAAAAGACGCTTGAGAAGCTGAAAGCTGAAGGCGTGAAGGTCAATGAGTTGACTCCGGAGGCGCAGGCAGCCTTCCAGCAGGAAGCGCAGAAGGTCTATCCGGAGCTTGAAGGCAAGGTCGGCAAGGAATTCGTCGCGACCAGCCTCAAATTCCTCGGACGGTAAAGGTGAGCAGTCCAGTGCAAGATAAAGGAATCGCCCCGCCTCAAGGGGCCGGACAAAACAAAGTGGTTCCAGCCGCGGAAATTTCGGAGCCCCGGGAAGTTATCTGGAAGATCGTGGATGCCTTCCTGTTCATCGGGATCAGCGCCATGCTCGTCAGCGTCGCCATCCAGGTGGTCACCCGCCAGATGGGAACCTCTCTTCCGTGGACCGAGGAACTGACCCGCTTCCTGTTCATGGACACCACCTTTCTGGGCATGGCCGCAGGCTTTCGGGCGGCCGCCCACCCCCGCGTTGGCTTCGCGCTGGAGTGGGGGCCGGCCTGGCTCAAGAAATTCAGCGTCCATCTCTACGCCCTGTGCGGCACCGTGTTCTTCAGCGTCCTGATCTATAAGACCTGGGAACTGATGCTGCAGCAGTACGCCAGCGGAGAGTCCAGCCCGGCCCTGGGACTGAAGATGTTCCTGGTGACACTGCCCCTCGTGCTCAGCGCAGCACTGGCGATCCTCGCCCACATCCAGACGGTTTACTTCTCCCCCTACATGCGTAGGAAGATTCTCGAAGGAGAGATCATCGCATGACTCTTACTCTGCTGGGCATCTTTGTTCTGCTCCTGCTGCTGGGTGTTCCGCTGGCAGTTTCCCTGGGCATCGGCGTCATCGCCACCCTGGTGATTTTTGACATCCCGCTGGAGCTGTTGCCGCAGTCCATGATGAGCTCGATGAACAGCTTCCTGCTGGTGGCTGTCCCGCTGTTTGTCCTGGCCGGCAACGTCATGGCCGGGGGCGGGATCTCGGACCGCATCTTCCGTGGGGCCGAGGTCGTCTTTGGACGCTTCCGTGGAGGCCTTGGCCAGGTGAACATTGCTGCAAGCGCTATTTTCGGCGGCATCTCCGGTTCCTCGGTGGCCGACGTTGTGAGCCTGGGCAAGATCGAGATCAAGGCCATGACGGATCACAAGTACCCACGGCCCTATGCGGCGGCCATGACCATGGTGACGTCCACGCTGTCCTCCCTGATGCCGCCGAGCATCCTCATCATCATCGCCGCCTCCACAGCCAGCGTTTCAGTTGGAGCGGCGCTGGCTGGCGGCTTGGGGCCGTCAGTGGTGCTGATCGTCGTCCTGATGGTCCTGAACTTCGTCCTCTCGGCCCGGAATGGTTACGGTGAGATCTCGAAGACTGCGTTCAAGAAGGGCATCGCGATCGTCCTGGCCGGCATTCCGGCCCTGGGCGGCCCCGTGGTCATCCTGGTCGGCTTGTTCAGCGGGTTCTTCACACCCACGGAAGCTGCCGCTGTCGCCGTTCTCTACAGCCTCCTGGTAGGCATCTACGTCTACCGGGACATGAAGTGGCGCCAGATGCCGAAGATGATCATCGATGCCGGCCTCACCACGGGAACCATTCTGCTGATCGCCATGATCGCCAGCGTCGCCTCATACATCTTCACTATCGACGGACTGCCGGCCAAGGTCAGCAGTTGGCTCCTGGGCGTCAGCACCGACCCCATTATCGTGATGCTGCTGATCGGCGTAATCCTGATCATTATCGGAACCGTGATGGATATTGTGGCCGCCATCCTGCTCTGCTCGCCGGTGCTCATGCCTGCGGCTACAGCTGCCGGTATTGATCCCATCCACTTTGTGGTCTACCTCGTCGCTGCCCTGTCTGTCGGTCTGGTAACGCCACCGGTCGGTGTTTCGCTGTTCGCCACTTCTTATGTCAGCGGGTTGCCCATTGAAAAGATCGTGAAGGCCGCAACCCCGCACTACGCGGTCATGGTGGCCGCCGTCGTCATTCTTGCCATCTTCCCGCAACTCATCCTTTGGCCGGCCGAGTTTTTGACCAATTAGTAAATCCAGCCGCCGCTCAATCCCTCCCCAATCAAGAATCAGGAAACCCTCATGTCTTCCCCCATCAGGAAAACCGTCAGCAGCTACATCGCCGGTGCGTGGACGGCCTCCCCGGACGCGGCGCTCTATGAAACGACCGATCCCGGCCGGGCCGGGGTGACGGTGGCCAGCTACCAGTTGGCCACCTCGGCCGATGTCCAAAAGGCCATCAGCTCCGCCCGCGAGGCTGCCCCCGCCTGGGCGGCCACCACTGCCAGCGAACGCATGGACCTCATTTACGCGCTGCTGGAGAAATGGCCGTCCCGGCAGCGGGACATGGCAGAGATCGCCACCCGGGAAATGGGCAAAGCGATCACCGAATCCATGGGCGAAACGGCCCGCGCCATTTTCGAAATGCGTTTCTGGGCCGGGGAGGCCCTGCGCGGCGGTGATAAGACGTTCACCAGCGTCCGCAACAACACCGACGCTTATTCCATCCGCCAGCCCATCGGCCCGGTGGCTGCCATTACCCCCTGGAACTTTCCGATCCTGACCCCGATCCGCAAGGTAGTTCCGGCGCTGGTGTGCGGCTGCCCGGTCATCCTCAAGCCAGCCCTCCAGAGCCCTGGCGCCTCAGCGATCATCGCCGAACTCCTCGACGAGATCGGCGTTCCCGCCGGCGTGTTCAACCTCCTGATCGGAACGGGCCGCGAGGTCGGTGACGCCCTGGTCAACAGCCCGGACATCGCCGGAATCACCTTTACCGGCTCCACCGATGTCGGGCTCGGCATCGCCACCGCCGCGGCACGCCGCAACGCGAGAACGCAGCTGGAAATGGGAGGCAAGAACGCTGCCGTCGTGTCCTCAATTTCCGACGTCGACCGTGCCGCCGCGGAAATCGCTGCCGCAGCCTTCGCGGCAGCCGGGCAGCGGTGCACCGCTGTTAGCCGCGTAATCGTCACCAGGGATCTGCAGGCCCCGCTCGAAGAAGCACTTGCCAGGCAGGCGGCGACCTTCACGGTCGGTTACGGCATGGACGAGAAAACCAAGATGGGCCCCTTGGTGAACAGGAGCCAGTTCGAGCAGGTCCACCGCTACGTGGAGCAGGCCACGCAGGACGGCGCAAGGGTGCTCGTCGGCGGTCAGCCGCTCCAGGAAGAAAACTTGGGCGACGGCAATTACTACCCCGCAACGGTGGTTACCGACGTCAAGCCCGGCACGGCGCTGGCCACCGAAGAGGTGTTCGGGCCGGTCTTGGCGGTCATCCCGGTGGAGGACTTCGACGAAGCCATCGCCGTCACGAATGAAACCCAGTACGGGCTCACCGCTGCCGTGTTTACGGAGGACATGGACCTGGCCCACCGCTTCGTCACCGAGGCGCGCAGCGGCATGGTCCACGTCAACCACGGCACCACCAGCGAAGGCCACCTGCCGTTCGGCGGAGTCGCCCAGTCCGGCCAGGGCGCCTTCGGCATCGGGGACACCTCCCGTGATTTCTTCACCACGCGCAAGGTGGTCTACCAGGTGTACGGCCAGTAACCGCCAACCCAGACCGCTCTCAGAAACTTTCAAAGAAGAAGGAAACCGTGAATTACCATCAGCATTTTTCATTCGAGCTGCCCACTCGGATCGAATTCGGCATCGGACTCATTGACACCCTGGCCGAACAGGTCACCCGCCTCGGCGGCAAGCATGTCCTGCTCGTCTCGGATCGGGGCCTCGTAGCGGCAGGCGTCGTCGGCCGCGTAGCCGACATCCTCACCGCCGCCAACTTCGACGTCGTCACCTTCACCGACGTCGAGCCGGAGCCGGAAGCGGAGGGTGTGACCGCAGGCGCCCAGCTCTGCAACGACGAGGGCCGCGACATCGTTGTTGCTGTCGGCGGCGGCAGCGCCCTGGACACCGGCAAGTCCATCGCGCTGATGGCCAAGAACACCGGCCACATTCGGGACTACGCAGGGCTCGAGATCCCCAGCAGCCAGGGGCTGCCGGTGATCGCTATCCCCACCACCGCCGGCACCGGCAGCGAGTGTGCCGTGTGGTCGGTGATTTCGGAGAAGGCCCGGAACATCAAGTACGGCGTGGGCGGGCGGAACATGACAGCCACTGTGGCCTTCTGCGACCCCTCCCTGTCCGTCAGCCTTCCGGCCCGGCTCACCGTCGGAACCGGACTGGATGCCCTGACGCACGCCCTTGAGTCCTACGTCAACAAGGCAACACAGCCCATCTCAGAGGCGCTCTCGGAGAAGGCCATGGAACTCATCGCCCGCTCCCTGCGGACAGCGGTCTTCAACGGCGCCGACATCCAGGCGCGTTCGGACATGCTCCTGGCCTCCACCATGGCCGCCTGCGCCTTCGCGCCCACACGCCTCGGCTTGGCGCACGCCATGGCCATGCCTCTGGGAGCCAAGGCAAAAATTCCCCACGGCGACGTCATCTCCATCCTCCTTCCCGAGGTCATGCGCTTCAACGTCAACGCCAACCTGGACAAGTTCGCCCGCATCGCCACGATCTTCGGCGTCGACACCCGTTCGATGTCCTTGCGGGAAGCCGCCCACGCAGGAGTGGATGCAGTGGCCCAACTCATCACTGACATTGGAGCGCCAAGGAGCCTGGCAGCCTACGGAGTCCAGGAATCAGACCTGGAGCAGCTGGCAGCGGAAAGCATGGAATCGGGGAACATTGTGGTCAACCCCCGCCCAGCCACAGCAGCCGATCTCGTGGACATTATGAGGAAGTGCTTGTAATGAAAGTGAACATTCCCTTCCGGCGTCTCGAGGAATACTCCGCCAATATCCTCTCGGCAGCAGGGCTGCCCGAGGATGACGCCCGGCTCGTGGCCGAGTCGCTCGTGGACGCAAACCTCCGCGGCGTCGATTCCCATGGTGTCAGCAGGATCCCCATCTACGTCAAACGGCTGCAGCTGGGCTTGGTCAACACCCGGCCCAACGTCAGGGTGGTCAAGGAAACCGGCGGCGCCCTCGTCATCGACGGCGACAACGGCATGGGCCAGGTGGTGATGCAGCGGAGCCTCGAACTCGCCCAGGAACGCCTTCCTTCGACGAGCACTGTTTCCGTGGCAGTGCGGAACTCCAACCACTACGGCTCCGGCGCGTACTTCGCGAAGAAGGCTGCGGCCGCAAACGCCGCGATCTTCCTCTACGGAAACGCGCCGGCCACGATGTCCGCCTGGGGCGGCCGGGAACGCTTCCTCGGCACCAACCCCTACACCTTCGGCGTCCCCGCCGGCAGCAGGGAACCGATGATCCTGGACATGGCCACCAGCGTGGTGGCCCGCGGAAAGATCATCCAGGCGGACCAGCTCGGCGGACAGATCCCCGAAGGTTGGGCCGTGGACATCAACGGCGACCCCACCACCGATCCGGAGGCAGCCCTCGCCGGCAGCGTCCTGCCGTTCGGCGGCCCCAAGGGCTACGGCATTGCACTGATGGTGGAAGTCATGGCCGCAATGTTCTCCGGGGCCAGCTCCGGGCCGGAGATCGGCGACCTCTACGACGATCTGGACCGGCCGCAGGGCGTAGGTGCTTTCTTCACCCTCCACAATGTCAGCGCCTTCCAGCCCTTGGACCAGTTCGGCCGACGGATGGAAAACCTGTTCGAAGCAATCAAGGCAAGCGGGCCTGCGAACCGCGAAGTGCTCATCCCCGGCGAAATCGAAGCACGCGCCGCCCTCCGCAACCAGGAACAAGGCATCGCCCTGCCGCAGGCCGTCATCGCTGAACTCGAAAAGCTCTCACAGGACGCCCGCCCCCTTGCCGGCGACAACCCTGCAATGGAAAACGCAGCCACAAGGAAGTGACAAACATGAATATCATCCGTCTTTATCCGCCTGCGAACCAGGTTCGGGGCGAGGTGCTGGCACGGTACAGCCAGGTTCAGACCTCCGCAGTGTCCGACAGCCAGGAGCGGGTATCCGGTGCAGTAGGAATCTCCCCGGTCGGAAACTGCCTGGCATCACTCGGCGGTCGCTCGATGGCTGGAACGGCATTGACCGTCCGAACCCGCGCGGGTGACAATCTCGCCGTCCACCAGGCCCTCGAACTCGCCCGTCCCGGCGACGTGCTTGTCATCGACGCCCAGGGCGAAGTCACTAACGCCATCCTTGGCGAACTCATGACGTACTACGCTGCGTCCCGTGGCGTCGTCGGGATAGTAGTCGACGGCGCCATCCGTGACCGTGATGACATCTCGGCCGGGCCGATTCCTGTTTTTTCCAGAGGCGTATCCCACATGGGTCCTTACAAGAGCGGGCCCGGCGCCATCCACACTGGCGTCACCATCGGCGGGTCGGTCGTCCACGACGGCGACCTGGTGGTTGGTGACGGAGACGGCGTCGTGTTCGTCTCCGCTGACAGGATCGAAACCGTCCTCGATTCGGCAGAGGCCATTATGGCCAGCGAACTCAAGCAGCGTGAAGCAATAGCCCGAGGGGAGTGGGACCGCAGCTGGGTGCCAGGCGCCGTGTCCCTCGTCCATGTTGAGCAGGAGGCCTACAGTGCCTGAAGGCCATGTTTACATCACCCGCCCCATGTCCAAGCACGTCATGCTCCAGGCCGAAGTCCTGCCCGCCCCGCTGGCGATGCATCGGGACGCCGACGCTCCACCCACGCGCGAGCAGCTCCTCGAAGGGTGTCGTGGCGCGATCGCGATTATCACCATGCTCACAGAAAAAATGGATGATGAGGTGATGGAGACTGCAGGTCCTGGCTTGAAAGTCATTGCCAATGTCGCCGTCGGCTATGACAACATCGATATGGAAGCGGCGGCACGCCGGGGGATCACCGTAACGAACACGCCCGGCGTCCTGGATGAGGCGACAGCAGACCTTGCGTTCGCATTGATTCTGGCAACCGTTCGGCGCGTAGCGGAAGCCGACCGCTTCATCCGGACCGCGCAGCCGTGGATCTGGGGACCGCAGAGCTTTATCGGACTGGATGTCAGTGCGGGGGCAACGCTGGGAATCGTCGGACTGGGCCGCACAGGCATGGCCGTGGCCCGCCGCGCCCAAGCGTTCCGGATGAACATCATTGCCACCGGCAGCAGGGCATCCACCCCGGAAGCCGCCGACCTGGGCGTCCAGCCTTGCGATTTTGACACGCTCCTCCGCACCAGTGACGTCGTGAGCCTGCACTGCCCGCTGACGGCCACCAACCGGCACATGATCGGCGCCCCTCAGCTTGCTGCCATGAAGGCCGGCAGTTACCTGATCAACACCGCACGGGGCCCTTTGGTTGACGAGGACGCCCTGGCCGATGCCGTGGAATCGGGTCACCTTGCCGGTGCAGGCTTGGACGTGCACGAATTCGAACCTCAGGTCAACGACCGGCTCCGCTCCCTGGAAAACGTGGTGCTCCTGCCCCACATCGGCAGCGCCGCAGCCGCAACCCGCGACAGCATGGGTGAGCTGGCAGTGCGGAACGTGGCCGCGGTGCTGTCCGGGCAGGCTGCCTTGACGCCGGTCCTGCCCGCCGGGCTGAAACAGGAGTTGCTGCCCACCCGCGGATAGAACTCCACAACGAACGGCAGCGGACTGCCCTTGAACATCGGGGCACCGCCTCGGAAGTCGCCGACGTACCTGTCTTCCATGCCGCTGACGCTGCCCGTCCGGTGACCTGAGCCGCTAAGGGCCCTGGCCGTCCATCCCCACGACGTTCCCAAGAGGACTTCACATGCGAGTACTGATCGCCACCGATAAATTTAAGCATTCGCTTGCCGCCGACGAGGTCGCCAGACATCTGGCCAGCGGTCTCATGACCGAAAGACCAGACCTGACAGTGGATTGCATATCGATCGCCGACGGGGGAGAAGGCACAGTCGCCGCGGCAATATCCGCCGGATACACCGCCCACGTCGCCACCGTGAGCGGACCGACCGGACTGCCCGTGACCGCCACCCTGGCTGTCCGCGACCACATTGCTGTCATTGAGACCGCCTCAGCATCAGGCCTGGCATCCCTGCCCGGAGGGATACCCGACGCCCTAGGTGCGACAAGCCTAGGGACCGGTCAGCTCATTAGCGCAGCACTCAACCAGGGCTGCACGCTCATATACATCGGCGCGGGCGGCAGCGCCTGCACCGACGGCGGAGCCGGTCTCCTTGCTGGGTTGGGAGCGAAATTCCTGGACTCCCGCGGGCAGCCCCTGCCCGCGGGAGGAGGCGCGCTGGAACATTTAGCAGCTGCCGACCTGAGCGGGCTGCATCCAGGACTGCGAAACGCGCGTTTCGTCTTGGCAAGCGACGTGGATAATCCGCTACTAGGGGAACGGGGAGCACCTGCCGTTTTCGGGCCGCAGAAGGGGGCCGATCCCAGTGCTGTGGAACTCCTCAACCGGGCACTGACCCGGCTGGTCGATGTTCTCGAGGAGGAGATCGGCCCTCGGGCCAAGGCCGCTGCGACAAAGGCTGGTGCCGGCGCCGCGGGTGGTATCGGATATGCGGCCATTGCTGTTCTCGCCGCCCGCGTGGAGCCAGGCGTCACAGTTGTTGGACGGATGGTTGACCTGGATAAAAAAATCGAGGGCGCCACTCTCGTGATTACCGGAGAAGGCAGCCTGGACGAGCAGAGCTTAGGCGGCAAAGCACCGCTCGGCGTCAGCCGGGCAGCCGCCAGGGCGGGGGTACCGGTCATCGCCGTATGTGGACGGACCACCCTCTCTGACTGGACCCTCAAGGCGGCCGGCTTCAATCGAACGTTCGCGTTGACCGATATTGAACCCGATCCCGCCATTTGTATGTCCAATGCGGGACCGCTCCTAGAAACCGTCGGCACGACCATCGCATTAGAAATACTGTCCCTGAATGTGCCAGGAAAGTATAGAGATGTACGCGTCAAACAGTTTCCAGGCCGGGACGGAGGTCATGAAGCACTCTCCGGATTACCGGGATAGACATTTCCTTGGCTTTCCTGCTCTCGGGTTGCGCCCATCAATAACGCCAAAGTCTCACAGGCCGCCGGGAAGCCCCTAACCGAAATTGCTTTCCTACTTGCCGAGATGTGCAAGGATATCGGCCCTTCAGGAGTGGGCTACGGTTATTCAAAAAGCCCTGCGGCGCGGCCTCTACGAGCACACCAAGAAGATTGGTCCCCGAACTGCTGGGCGACGACCCCAGCGCCACTAACGCCCAGGTATCGCAACATTCCTCAAACCTGGCCCTCGGCGAGGAATGCCGAAATTCAGATGGCGCCGCACTTCGCGTTGGAAATCCACCTATACTTACTGCCGCTAGGAAATATCCGTTCGGGAGTAGTGAAAACCTGAATCACCTGAAAGTGGGCGAATCAATTTGGCGGCGGAGTGTCGACTAGCAGGAAGCCTCGTCCATCGAAAAAGCTGAGCCCGCAGAAAGTCTCATGACGATCCACAAACCGTCCCGGTCGTGGGTTCTCTGAGCGAACATGCCCGCACTTGGACCACGGGCCGCTCAGCTTCAGTAGCAACAGCTAGCAGGGCATAGTCCTTACGCCGACAGCGTAGGGCTCTGCCGTTGGTTCGATTGAGGGTGCAGCCTCGTGCACGCCACGATCTCTCTTGGAAGTGAAGGATGACAGAGGCTACCCAGAACACACTCAGCGGACGGCCCGGGCTAAACCTTGCTCAACAGCTCGTGGAAGTACTCATGGCTGATATTCGATCCGGAGTCCTGAGGCCTGGCATGAAGATGCCGTCCGAGAGCGCCCTCATAACGCGCTTTGGGGTCAGTAGAACCGTGGTGCGGGAAGCAGGTTCCCGGCTTCAAGCGGCAGGCCTGGTTGAAAGCCATAAGGGAAAAGGATCATTCGTGCTGATGGTCCCCCCTGATCACCGTGCCGGAGTCAAGCTGTCCGCTGCGAACAAGCCCGAGGACATGGCCGAGCTGATTGGACTCCGACTAGGCGTCGAGGTTGAGGCAGCCGGGCTTGCCGCGGCAGGACGTTCAGATGCTGAAGCTGAAGGCATTATCAGGGCAGCCGCGGCGATGCGCCGCATTCCTGCGCAGACGAGTCAGCTACTGCAGGCGGACTTCGACTTCCACCGGCGGATCGCCCAGGCAACCGGCAACAGATTTTACGGCGAACTGCTTGAATCTCTTGGACCGGCTATGATCGCGTACCCTGCCCACCGGCTGCCACCGCTTGACCAGGCAGGCCATATTGGGCCGGATGAGGTGCTCTGCCGGGAGCATGAAGCCATCGCCGAGGCGATCGCCGATGGCGACGTTGACTCGGCCCGAGCGGCCATGCGACTGCACCTGGCCAACACCCGCAATCGACTCTCCCGCAAGAAGTAACCGCCGATGACCTCTCCCGCTTATTTTCGTGCCGTGGACCGCTTCGACGGGACAGCCGTGCCGGGGGCAACAAGTCGTGTAGCACAACTTCGAACAGTGCCTGTCCGAAGAGCTGGACGCCGGTGCCGGCCTGGACGTCTTCGAATACGAGCCGCGAGTCCATCCCGAGCTACTGGACCTGGAGAACGTGACATTCGTGCCGCACCTCGGCCCGGCCACCGTCGAAATGCGCACCGCCATGGCAGTGCTCGCCGCGGACAACGTACTTACAGTGCTTCGAGGCGAGCAACCACCCGCACCGATTAACTAAGCGGCGGTGACAAGGAGCACCACCACACACGAACCGTCGAGGGTTGAGGCTCTGTTCTTGCCCTCATGGGCAGGTGGAGCATTCCGTGCCATGGTCCAACAGGGCGCGACAAGCCAGACGCTCCCCGTTGGTTTGGCGTCGTCTCAATGCTGGGAGGCCTTTGGTCGCCATGGGGTACCGCCCCCGCCGTGACGACCAACCGGGTCCTCGTGAACTTTTTGATGTCCCGCCAGCTCGTTGGGGCATCAACCACAGCAGGGCCAACAGTGCTGGCGAAAGGGCAACCAACAACGTGAAAATCATCATCGCACCCGACTCCTTCAAAGGGACCGCTTCGGCCGATGACGCAGCCGAAGCTATCGCAACGGGGTGGGGAAGCATCCGCCCGCACGACCACATAGTCCTTCTCCCCATGGCGAATGGGGGAGAAGGCACTATAGAGGCCTTTGCCCGGGCCCATCCTGTGGCCCAGCAGCACGAGATCATTGTGGAGGGCCCCAATGACGTCCAGACAGCTGCTCGGTGGCTCAAGCTCCCTGACGGGACGGCCGTAGTAGAAGTCGCTGCAACTTCAGGGATTACCCTTCTTGACCGACTCCGACCCCTCACCGCACACACTTACGGGCTCGGACAAGCCATCGCACGTGCCCTCGACAACGGAGCCAAACGCATCATTGTCGCCCTTGGGGGAAGCTCATCCACCGACGGTGGGGCAGGGGCACTATCGGCATTGAGGGCGCGGTTTGGATCAGCATCCGGCGGAGAACTTCCCCGAGGAGGCGGCGCGCTGGAGGACTTGGCGAGGCTCGACCTTGCCGGCCTGCGCCACGCCCACTTCCTCCCGAGGGTGTCCTCGTCCTCACCGACGTGACCAACCCCCTGCTTGGGCCGACAGGAGCAGCGCACATTTTCGGTCCACAAAAAGGGGCAAATACCGCTGACGTTCAACGCTTGGAACGCGGAATGCTCAAGCTCGCATCCTTCCTCCCGGCACTACCATCGGTATCAGGATCCGGCGCAGCAGGCGGGACCGCCTTCGGCCTCGCCGCCTGGGGTGCCACCATCACAGCCGGAGCTCCTGCCGTCGGACGTGAGATCGGGCTCCCGGGGCAGATCGCGGACGGTGACATCGTCATCACCGGTGAGGGCCGGTACGACGGCCAGTCCGCCGCCGGCAAGGTCCCCTAATATGTCCAGGAGGTGGCTACAAGCGCAGGGGGCTAAATGCTTTCTCGTCGCCGGAGCCATAGACGCACCGGCAACGATATTCAATGCCTGCGCTTCCTTGTCCACCCTTGCCGGGTCAACATCGGCCGCGATGCAAGACCCCTCAAATCCCTTGCCTTTGCCGGTGCAGAGCTGGCGCTGAATACAGAACCAACTTCAATTGGAGGCCGCTTGCAAGCTCAGGCGTAAATTGGGTTAGAGTTTCCAGCTGCTGGCATCGGCGAGCAGACTGGTGGAGGAATTGTCAAGGAAAGTGCAGTGGAACCGGCTGCACTTTGTGTCCCGGCTTCCCGGGACTCGGTGGGATGAAAGCACCAGCCAGTAAGGAGTACCGTGCAGAAGCAACCGACGATCCGCGATGTTGCCCAGGCGGCAGGTGTCTCTGTTGCCGTCGTTTCGCGGGTCCTCAACCCCGGCTCGGGGCCTGTGGCTGATGCAACCAGGCGACGGGTTCGCGATGTCATTCAGGCATTGGGGTATCACCCGCGTACGGCGGCCCGTGAGCTGAAGCACGGGCCGCCCACAACGCTGGGCCTGATGCTCGCGGACGTTTCGAATCCCTTCTTTGCGCGGTTGGCCGACAATGTCGTACGGGAGGCGGATGCGCGCGGGATTCAGGTTCTGCTGATGACAACGCAGGAAGATGAGCACCTCGAATCTGAGTGCCTGGAAACGCTGATCGAACGCAGGGTGAGCGGCGTCATCGCGACTCCCACCGGGGACAACTTGGATATTTGGAAGAAGCTGCAGGACATTGGGACGGATATGGTGTTCGTTGACCGGTCCATCCCTTCGCTTCCCGAGGTTGACGTGGTCGGTATCGACAATGTCGAGTCGGCCCGTTCGGCTACCGGCCTGTTGGCTGCTTACGGGCACAAGCGGATTGGGATTGTTTCCGGACCGGCCGTTTCTACTACCGGCCGTGACCGCATAGCTGGCTACCGGCTGGCCGTGGAAGCAGCGGGCCTTGAGGTGGACGAGCGGCTGGTCCGGCATGCGGCCTTCCGTGGCGCGGCCGGGGGAGATGCCGTGACTGCGCTGCTCAACCTTGAAGAGCCGCCCTCGGCTCTTGTGGTTGCCAATACTGCGCAAGTGACGGCGGTGCTGCGCCGCCTTTCCCACGCCGGGCTGTCCATTCCGGATAAGCTCTCGGTAGTCGTTTTTGAAGATTCCCCATGGACGGAGCTGATGACGCCGCCGTTGACCATCATTCGGCAGCCCGTGGACCTGCTTGCCCGGCATTCCGTGCAGCTGGCCCTGGCCAAGACAAGCGGAAAGAGCAACGGCAAACCGACCACGATCCGCGTGGCGGCCGAACTGGTCGAGCGCTCCAGCGTCTCCCGCCTTTAACACGGTTGCCCTTTTCCGTCGAGCAGCCGAAAAGCAAGCACACCTTTCGGCGGACCGCATTGCTCTAACGCTGGTGGAAATGAGGACTCTACCCGGACGCGTTCCTGGTCCGGCTCTTCGTCCGATCGCCTTTATTGGTGTCAGATGCAGGATTTTTCCGTCTCTTGAGAGCCCCAAATAGAACGCCGATAACGGATATTACGTAAAGCTGGCGCTGAGAAGGGGTAAAAGCGGGCCCTCCCCGCGCTCAGGAAAGGTTGTGCAGTGCCCCGGCCCAGGGCCCCAAGGTTCTTGGAAAGCCGCATACAGAATTATCTCGGCGTGGGATTGCTGTGGTGCCATCTGAATGCACTGTTGATAAAGAGCGCGGTGATCAGAAGTCCCGCGAAGATCACGGAGGCAGAGGCGGACGCTAACCAGGGCGCCCCAGCCCATTTCGGGAACATTGCACCAATGCCAGCCACGAAGGAAGCCACAATAGTGACCAAGTAGCCGCCGAAGATTATTCCCCTTATCCAAGGCCCGTACATGTCCACAAGATCGCTAACGGCCCTGCCGGTTAGCGACAAGATTGCGGCTCCTGCGAGGGAGAGTCCAGCCGTCACACCGCCCAGCGTGGCGATGTTAGTTAGGCCTGTCTGCAGTTCCTTTTCTTCGACGTCGTCCAGCAGGAAACCAAAAAAGATGCTGCTGCCAACGACCAGAAGAACAAGGACACCCAGCGCGATCCATAAGCTCTTCGTGCTCTGTTTTTCCACACTTCCCCCAGTTGCGCCTACCGAAGCTTTGCCAATTCGTCGAAGTCTTGGATGTAGGCCTTCACTATCTCAGAGACTGCCGACGAAGCTAGGATGGCTTGGCCTCGCTTCCCCACCTCTATTGAGCGCTTCCTCGTGATTCTCTGTGAGATCAGGTCAATCTCTCCCTGGGGTATATGGTCACCGGGGTCACGGTCAACGACTACTTTGGCTTTGTCCAGTTCTCCCAGGTGGCCGCCGAACGTCTCTTCAAACCAATCCATCATGTCCCGAGTGTCGGACGCATAGGACTGCCTATTGTTCTTCTTTACGTGCCGAACCTTGAGTTCAATCTCATATGTGCCCTCGTAGGTGGGGCCCATCAGCAAATCACGCAGCGGACCATTCACTGACTGCTTTACTGTTCCGCCAATCTCAATGCGACGCAGGCGTTTGGCATTGTCCAGAAAGCGTTTCTTGTCTGGGTCGACAACTGGTTCTGCTGTCCATTGGAAATTGTGCTGGGGCAGGTTTCCCTGCGCCCGCATAATGTGGGTCAGCCAGGTGGCGATCGCCTTCGGCCTAGCGGACGATACAGACTCTTGGAGGACGGCCATGATGTTTCCAAAAGGCAGAAACCAGATGAAAAGGTTGTCTACGGGGGTGTAACCCTTATCAACGGTTACTGCCTTCTGCTCACCAGTGCCACGTTTGGCCTGGCTGGGAAGGTGGTCCTTGTCCGTACTTGCCACGAGGGCATAGACGGTTCCGTCGTCCACTTGCTTGAGACCGTTCATGCTGGAGGGCCTAAGGAACTCATCCCAATCGTCTTCGGGCTGCAAAGTGAAGACCTTACCCGAAACCACTTTGTTCAGGACCAGATGTGTCTTGGGATCGCCATAGGCATTCTTAAGGATGGTATTCCAGTCCTGTTCCTCCGCAGGTTGCAGATTCGCTCCATTTACAAGCCGCCAGTACTGAACGGTTCGGACCAGGCTCTTTTCGGCCAATTGGCGTTCCCCCAAACTTTCTATATCGAAGGTGTGTGCTGCATTCATGGTGAGGCAGCCGTGTATTTACTTACCGCCGGTTAGCTTCGCCGCCAGGCCCACTGCGGTTTCCATGGCTGCTGCCGACGGCGCCACTGCCGGCTCACCCTTCATAGCAGGGTGCTCGCCAAACGCGCGTGTAGCGAAGCTTTTCCGAAGTTCATCTCTCACTTCTGGATTATCGACAGCAGCCAAGAATGCTTCGAAGGTTTGGAGCTGGACGGCAAGGGATCCGGCCCAGTTCGCCATCGAACGGTGCTGGTGTGCCTGTCTTGCAAAGTATCCGGCTATACCAAAGATACCGGCGACAAAGACCGTCTTCTGAATCAGCCCAACGTAGTCATTTGCCGATGTATCAAAGACAGGAAATATTCCACCCGGAAGTAGGACAAAGATCAGTGCAAAGGTGCCGGCCGCAAGAGCGAATCCAACGGTCAGCTTACGGAAGGTGTCGGCCCGGGCTGATTCGTCCTCACCGAGTTTTGCGTAGAAGGCTGACATTGCATCTTCGCCCGTCTTCCCAGCAGCGGTGCTGGCTGCCATGGCGGCGGCCTCGGATTGGGCCGCTGCAGCTTGGGACTGATCTAAATATCTCGCCTGCCGCTGATGATCCCTACTCCTCAGAGCCTGGAAGACATAGTCGACGTGCTCGAGGAGTTGGCTGCGTTCTCCTCCGTCCAACGGACTTGCACCAGGCAGGCGGGCCGCTTCAAGAACCGCTTGAAGACTGGAGCGGAGCCGCCGAATAGTCTGTTCAAAGCCGTCGACCGTCAGCTCCAGTCGGTCCTCGCCATGATGCTCAGCCAGCAGCGTCTCCGCCATTTGGGTGGCACTGATCAAAGTGCCCTCGTCGAGCCAACGCGTGGTCAACTCGTTGCGGGGTGAAAGCGTCGCTAGATCCGTCTGAACCACTTCTGCGGCGATTAGCTCATGCCACATTTGAAGGATGTCTTGGGCATATTTGATGTCCGGCCAGGGTCTGTCATATGCCGGCACGTAAGTGTCCAGGCTGTCTCGTACATGCTTGAAGATCTCGGCGAAATTACGCGCCCAGTCAACACCCTGGATTCCGCTGTTCACGCTCACGGCTACTCCCCCAAATCCTGCGCTTCTTCGCCGCGTTGCGCCACTTGTGCTTTGGCGTGAAACAAGCTGTGAAACCCAATCTTGCCAGATGCAGAGAGATGTCCTTGCTGACCGCTAACTGGAACGAGCGATGACCTGCGGGCCCTTGTGCAGGGACTCACCCGCAAAGGCGTGCGGGTGGAGTTCGTCAAGGAGAGCCTGGTCTTCACCGGCGAGGACTCCCCCATGGCCAACCTCATGCTGTCCGTCATGGGTGCCTTCGCCGAATTCGAACGCTCCCTCATCAGGGAACGCCAGCGGGAAGGCATCGCCTTGGCCAAACAGCGCGGCGCCTACAAAGGACGGAAGAAGACCCTCACACCGGACCGGGCAGCCGAACTCGTCCAACGCGCCGGCACCGGTGTTCCGAAAGCACTTCTTGCCCGTGACTACGGGATCAGCAGGGAGACCGTCTACCAGTACCTCCGCAACTGTCCCGTCTCATCTAAGTTGGCCCCCGAAGACCCCGGTATCTCGCGGTTGGGCCAACTGTAGTGAGACAAATTTTCATGGTTTGTCTCACTACAGTTG
>NZ_LMPC01000016.1 GCF_001423745.1 Arthrobacter sp. Leaf337 | reverse complement strand
TCTACAAAGCTCAAGGGTCTGAGTCCGGTGCAATACCGTGCCCAGACCCGTGCGGCCTAGAATCCCATTTAGCCAGTCCAACTATCGGGGACCACTTCAAGGTGAGAGAGCGTCGGTGTTTTTCGTGCGAAAAGTGAGAGAGCGTTGAGTCCATACGATCACTAATTCTGATTAAGTGATCATTTTCGGTAGCATTTTGTACATGAGGACTGAAGAGCGGCACCGGTTAATCGGTGAATTGCTGCGGAGCCGTGAAGAGGTGACCGTGGACGAGCTGATGGCCGAGTGCGGAGCGTCCGGCGCCACCATCCGCCGCGACCTGGATGTTCTGGCCATCCACGGCGTACTTCGGCGGGTGCACGGCGGGGCGAAGAGCCTGGTGCTCCGCGGCGAGAATCCCGGTTACGGGCAGCGGGAACTGGAAGAACAGGACGTCAAAGTCCGGATCGCCGCAGGCGTGGCAGGCCTGCTGCAGGACCGCGAACATGTGTGGCTCGACAGCGGAACCACCGCCACCGGGATCGCCCGTCACCTGCGGCAACGTGAACTGACGCTGATGCCCATGTCTCTGCCCGCCCTCAACGCCTTGACCGCGGAAGGCCAGGCCGGACACCGTCCCGCCCTGCTGGTGCCGGGCGGAAGCCTGATCCCCGGCGAGCTGTGCTTCCGGGGCCCGCTGGCCGAGGCCAACATCCGCTCCCTTCGTTTTGATACCGCCGTGGTGACGCCCTGCGCAGTAAACCTCAAAGACGGACTGCTGGCGCACGACCTCGACGATGCCGCCGTCAAGCGCGCCGGACTCGAATCCGCCGGCCGCGTAATAGCAGCCTGCGCAGGCTCCAAATGGAACGCTGCCGCCGTGGCACTGGTAGCAGCGCTGGAAGCCGTGGACGTCATCGTCACGGACCGGGTGTTCAGCCCGCAGGAACTCACGCAACTTGGAAAACACTCTGTGAAAGTAGTGAACGTATGAGCATCGCCGTCTCCACCCAGAAGCTGAACGCCGCGGCCGCCGCCACGTTCCTCGTGTTCGGGATCAACGGGCTCGTGTTTGCCAGCTGGGCAGCACGCATCCCCGCCGTCACCGAAATCCTGCACGTGACCTCCGGGCAGATGGGAACGCTGCTTCTCTGCACGGCGGTCGGTTCGTTGATCGCCCTTCCCACGGCAGGGTGGGTGGTGGGACGGATCGGTACCGCCAACGCCGTCCGCGCCAGCGGGCTGCTGGCAGCGCTGGCCGGGGTGGGCATCGCCCTTTCGCTGACGGCCGAGTCGGTGCCCGGCACGGCCGTGGCCTTGTTCTTCTTTGGAATTGGCGTGGGACTGTGGGACGTTTCCCAGAACATTGAAGGGGCCGACGTCGAACACCGGCTCAAGCGCACCATCATGCCGCAGTTCCACGCGGCTTTCAGCGGCGGAGCCTTTGTGGGCGCCCTGATCGGCGCCGGCCTCTCCGGACTCGGTGTGGGGCTGCCTGCCCACCTCCTGGTCATCGCCGCCGTCGTGGCGGTGCTCACCATGGTGGCCCCCCGCTACTTCCTGCCGCATATCGCCGCCGAGGTCCATTCCAGCGGGGACGCAGCAGCACAGAAGGGTGACTCCGCCTGGCGCGACAGCCGCACACTCTTGATTGGCGTTGTGGTCCTTGGCGCTACCCTCACTGAAGGGGCCGGGAATGACTGGATCGCCAAAGCCTCCGTGGACGGTCTCGGCACCAGCGAATCCACCGGCGCACTGATGTTCGCAGTCTTTGTCCTGGCCATGACGGCGATGCGGTTCTGCGGCGGGTTCGTGATCGACAAGTACGGCCGTGTTGCCGTACTGCGGGCCAGTATGGCCGCGGCGGCCGCGGGACTTGGCCTTTTCGTCCTGGCGGGTAACGTGTGGCTTGCGACGGCGGGAGCGGCACTGTGGGGAATCGGCGCGGCGCTGGCCTTCCCGATGGGCATGTCCGCCGCGGCAGACGATCCCAAGAAGGCTGCTGCCCGGGTGTCGGTCGTGTCCACGCTGGGCTACATCTCCTTCCTGGCCGGACCGCCGCTCCTCGGTTACCTGGGTGACCTCACCGGGATCCATCTCGCCCTGCTCGCCATCATGGTGCCCATCCTCGTGGCGCTCCTTCTCGCCGGCGCGGCGAAGCCCTTGCCTGGTGCGCCGCTCCGCAACGACTAGCACCCGCCGCAGCCACCCCGGCAGCCAACCCAGTGATCCGCAGGGTCGGCGGTAGGGTGGGGAAATGCGAAGGATGCTGAGGAAAGGCCCGGGCCTGCTTGCCGGGCTGGACCGGAAGTTGCTCAAGGCCGTGTCCAATCTGCCTGGCGGAAACCACGACGTCCTGTTCCGCCGGCTCTCGGCGGCCGCGAACCATGGAAAGCTGTGGTTCGCGGTGGCTGGAGGACTGGCCCTCATCCCGGGCAAGCCCCGGCGCGCGGCGCTGCACGGGCTGATTGCCCAGGGCGTCGCATCAGCGGTCACCAACGTCGTGTTCAAAACGCTCCTGCCGCGAGCCCGGCCGCTGCCGGAGCATCTTCCCGTGTTCCGGTTCGTCAACCCGCAGCCCACCAGCTCATCGATGCCTTCAGGCCATTCGGCGTCCGCGGCGGCGTTTGCCGTGGGTGTGGGGCTGGTGCAGCCTGCCATTGGCGCCGCGCTGGCACCCTTGGCCGCCGGCGTTGCCTACTCCCGGGTCCATACCGGCGCTCACTGGCCCACGGATGTATTGTTCGGGTCGGCCATCGGGGCCGGCGCAGCCATGATCACCCGCAAGTGGTGGCCCGTCCGCCCGCCGTTCCCGGAGACCACCCGCGCCGCAGCCCAGGCTGCACAACTGCCCGGCGGAGAAGGCCTGCACATCGCCGTCAATACTTTGGGCGGCTCCTATGCGCCGGAAACAGTCAAGGCACTCCAGGACGTATTCCCTCTAGCGCATATACATGAGATAGATGAGGACGGCGATGTAGCCGCCGAGATCAGGGCGGCAGTGGAGGTGCCGGGAGTCAAGGCGCTCGGAGTGTGGGGCGGCGACGGAACCGTGGGCACCGCCGCGGCGGTCGCCGTCGAACATTCCCTCCCTCTACTGGTGCTTCCCGGCGGAACCCTCAACCACTTTGCCCGCGATGCCGGGACCTCCACCCTCGAGGATGCCGTGGAGGCGGCGTCCGCCGGTTCAGCTGCCCGGGCCGATGTGGGGCATGTCCTCGTGGAACGAGGCCTCGCCGGAAACCCCGAAAAGCTGGAGCGGATCATGCTGAATACGGCAAGCATCGGCCTCTATCCCAACCTGGTCCGGCGGCGTGAACAGCTCCGGCCCGCCCTCGGCAAACCGCTGGCCGGAGTGGCTGCCATGTTCAGGACGTTCGCGGCCGGCACCCCCACCACCATGATTGTGAACGGCGTCCGCCACAAGCTATGGATCCTCTACATTGGTCGCGGCCGCTACTACCCCCGCGACCACGCACCGCTGGTGCGGCCGGTGATGGACGACGGCGTGCTGGACCTGCGGATGATCACCGCGGATGAGTCCTTCGCGCGGCTCCGGCTGCTCTGGTCCGTGCTGACCGGCACCGTGGCGACGTCACGGATCACCCACCTGAGCGAATCCACCACGGTAACCGTGGACGCAGCCGAGTCCCCCATGGCCCTGGCCGTGGACGGCGAAGCGTTGCCGGGCGTGCGCCGGGTCGAATTTTCCGTGTTGCCCGGAGCGCTCACTTACTACTGTCCGCCGCCTGATGGTCATCCCTTGGGACTACCCTGATTCCACCCTGAATCATCCCTGAGACCGGCGAAAAGGGAACGTTGCGTCTGTAGCGTGGGTGGTACGAACGGATCTGCGGCATGCAGACGCCGTCACCGCATCCGCAGCTACGCAAAGGAACGCTTCCATGATTGAAGCAAGAGGCCTGTCCAAGGTCTATGGCGATAAAACCGCCGTGGGCGGAGTGGACTTCACTGTCCAGGCCGGCATGGTCACCGGCTTCCTCGGCCCCAACGGGGCCGGTAAATCCACCACCATGAGGATGATCATGGGACTGGACACGCCGACATCGGGCTCGGTCACCGTCAACGGTGTTCCGTTCACCAAGCACGCGGCTCCCCTGCGTGAAGTGGGCGCCCTGCTGGACGCCAAGGCGGTCCACACGGGCCGTTCGGCCTATAACCACCTGCTGGCCATGGCCGCCACCCACAGCATCCCCAAGAAGCGCGTCAATGAGGTCATCGAAATGACCGGACTGGCCGACGTCGCCAAAAAGAAGGTCAAGGGCTTTTCGCTCGGCATGGGGCAGCGGCTGGGAATTGCCGCGGCACTGCTGGGAGATCCGCAGACCATCATCCTGGATGAGCCGGTCAACGGGCTGGACCCGGAGGGCGTGGTGTGGGTTCGGAACCTGGTGAAGTACCTGGCCTCGGAGGGCCGGACTGTCTTCCTGTCCAGCCACCTTATGAGCGAAATGGCCGTGACCGCGGACCACCTGATTGTGATCGGCCGCGGAAAGATCATCGCGGACGCCCCCATCAAGGACATCATCACCGGCAAGGGTGCGAGCCGTACCCGCGTCCGCACGGACGAGCCGGACCAGCTCATGCACCTCCTTGCCGGCACCGGAGTTTCGGTAGAGGCCCAGGACCACGAACTGCTGGAGGTCAAGGGACTGGATCCGCGGCAAATCGCCCGGACCGCCCTGGACAACCACGTCATGATCTACGAACTCACCCCGCTCCAGGCAAGCCTCGAAGAGGCCTACATGGAGCTGACCAAGGACGAAGTCGAATACCACTCGCTCATCACCACGGGAGCCCCCGTTCCCGCCCAGACCGGAGGCAAATAAGCCATGAGCTCAACTACTTTGGAACCCACCCCCTCGGGCCGCAGGGCCCAGGGCGGCGCGGCACCCCAGGCCGGCGGGCCCTCTGGACAGTCCGTCCACTCAGCCGGCGGTCCTGCTTCTCCGGGTCCCGGTCCCAGTTTCCTGCGCGTGCTGAACTCGGAATTCATCAAGTTCCGCACCCTGCTCTCCACGCTGATCCTGCTTGGCTCCACCATGCTGGTGATGGTGGGCTTTGGCGCCCTGGCGGCGTGGTCCACCGGCCAGTTCCGCGAGCAGATGGCCTCCGACCCGGAAGCCGCAGCCCAGATGGCGGCCCAGGGCGGCGACATCGCGGTGAGTGCCCCCACCTCCGGTATCGCTTTTGCCCAGCTGATCCTCGGGTCCCTGGGCGTGCTGCTGATGAGCTCAGAATTCACCACCGGAATGGCGCGCTCCACGTTCGCGGCCGTGCCCAAGAGGATTCCGGCCTTCGTGGCGAAGTTCCTCGTCGTAGTGGTGGTGTCCTTCGTTCTGACCGGCGTTTCGACCCTCATTGCCGGCCTGGTGTCCGTTCCGATCCTGGACAACTATGGCCTGAGCCTGGACCTGGCCAGCTCCCAGTCCGTCAAGCTGTTGATCGTCAACAGCCTCTATGTGGCCGCAGTTGCCTCCATCGGCATGTCCCTGGGCAGCATCATCCGCAATTCCGCGGGCGGGATCATGAGCCTGGTGGGCCTGTTCTTCGTGGCGCCGATCGCCTTCCAACTGATTCCCGGCGACTTCTTCGAAGAAGCCCGCAAGTACCTTCCGGGCAACACTGTGACGCCACTGACCGCCGTAGAACACGTGGACGGGAACCTCGAAGCGTGGCAGGCTGCCCTGGTGCTCGGCGCGTGGGTGGTGGTTCCGGCGATCCTAGCCATGGTCCTGTTGAAGAAGCGGGACGTTTGAGCGGGCAGGGCGGCCGGACCGCCGATTAGGCTCAACAAATGTACGAAGAACCACCGGCCAAGGACGCATCAGCCCTGACTCAGGTTGATGCGTCCTTTGCCGCAATCGCCGACCGCCGCCGCGGCAGGCTCCGCCGGTACCTGCACCGGAACCCCCGCGCCATGGATTTGGTGGTGGTGCTGTGCTACCTGCTCCTGGTCACGCCCACCGCAGTGGACGCCGTGCTCGACGGCGGCTGGGCAGCCACCGCGTTGCTCGCCGCCGTCGCGGTGGCGCTCTCTTTCCGCCGGACTTATCCGGTGGCCGTTGTTGCCACCGTGGCGGTGCTGGAAGTGGGCATCACGCTTCTGCACCCTTGGGGCTCCAACGTTTCCGCGGGACTGTGGTTTGCCTTGTATGCGCTGGCAGTGCGGCGGCCCCGCAGGTTCTCCATCACCGCCCTGGCATTGTCCAACACCCCGCTGTCCCTGCTGTACTTCCTGACCCTCGTAGGCCCGCTGGAACGTGCCCTTCCCAGCGGCGGCCCGGCGGCGCCGGAGAATTCGCAGCTGGTGTTTGGAATCGTTGCCGGCATCACCATCACGCTGTCCAACATCATCGCCACCGGAATCGGCATCTCCGTCCGGCAGCGACAGGAACACGAACAGGAAATCGCCGCGTGGGCGGCCCGGACCGCCGAACTGGGCTCCGTCACCGAACGCAACCGGATCGCCAGGGAGATGCACGACGTCGTGGCGCACTCCCTGACGGTGATGCTCACCTTGTCCGACGGCGCCGCAGTTGTGGTCAGGAAGAGTCCGGACCGCGCCGCCGAGGTCCTGGCGGAGATTTCACGGACCGGGCGAACGGCTCTGGCGGACATGCGGCGCGTGCTGGGCGTCCTGCGTGACGAATCACCGGCAGGCCAGGCTCCCCGGCAGCCGCTGAGCGCAGGAAACAGCCTGGCCAAACTCCTGGAGGGCTTCCGCACTGCGGGGCTGCCGCTGCATTACTCGCACACAGGACCTGCCCTGCCTGAGGACGCGGCCTTCCAACTGACCGTCTACCGGATTGTGCAGGAATCGCTCACGAACGTCCTCCGCTACGGCAGGGCGCTGGGCCGAGTGGATGTGAATATGGCGCGCACTGACGGTACGGTCACCATTGAAGTGCTCGATGACGGCAAAGGCATCGTGGGTCACGCGGCCGCTGCCGCACCGGTGGCAGCGGCAGGCGGGGCGCGGCCCCTGGGGTCCGGGCAGGGCTTGACGGGAATGCGCGAGCGGGCCGGGATTTACGACGGTACGGTGGAAGCCGGACGCCCGGCCGGTGGCGGATGGCGCGTCCGGGCAGTGTTGAATTGGAATGGGGACCAAGGAAAAACATGAATGGCTATGCACCGATAACAGTCCTGCTAGTGGACGATCAGCCCCTGCTGAGGATGGGCTTCCGGCTGATCCTTGAGGGCGAGGATGACCTTCGGGTGGTGGGCGAAGCCTCCGATGGGGCGGAGGCAATCCGGCAGGTCAGGGAGGTGAACCCCGACGTGGTGCTGATGGACGTTCGGATGCCGGTATTTGACGGCATCGAAGCGACCCGGGCGGTGGCCTCTTCGGGGTCCTCCGCGAAGGTGATCATCCTGACCACCTTCGACCTCGATGAATACGCCTTTGCCGGCCTGCAGGCGGGTGCTTCGGCATTCCTGCTTAAGGACGTGGCCCCTGCTGAACTGGTTAGCGCCGTGCGGGTCGTGGCGAGCGGCGATGCCGTGGTGGCCCCCCGCGTCACGCGCCGCCTGCTGGAAGCCTATGTCCGCGGAGACCATCCCGCCGTCCCCGGACACTTTGCGGTCACCGGACACTCGGTGGCTACCGCGAACTCTGCGGCTGGCGGGCAACGAACCGCCTCTGTGCCGGCAGTCGGCAAAGGCAGGCATCCGCATGGCGAAGAGCAGCAAAAGGACCCGTTGCTGGAAGCCCTGACACCGCGCGAAAGGGAAATGCTGGGGGCCATGGCCGAGGGACTGTCCAACGCCGAGATTGCCCACAGGTTCTTCCTGTCCGAGGCCACGGTAAAAACGCACGTGCGCCGGATCCTCGCCAAACTGCACCTCCGGGACAGGGTGCAGGCCGTGGTTTACGCCTATGAGACAGGGTTGGTGGTGCCCAGCAATCCGGACTATTAGCTACTCAGAGGTAGATTTCGAGCACATTTCAAAGTTGCTCGTAAAGTCACTTTTGTTGACCATTGATGCTCTGCATTGTGGGAAGCTCCTTTTCGGGAGCCGTTAAAATGTTCGACTGCACAAGATCTGTCCTCCGGCATCAGGTCTAGGGTGAAAAAGAAATGTGGCCTGACACACGGAATCCGTGTCCGTCCGGGGCCCACACCCTCAACGAAGGACGGCGCTTCCATGCACGCTGACCAACAGCTCTCCAAGTCCCTGAAACCAAGGCACCTTTCCATGATCGCCATTGCCGGCGTGATCGGAGCCGGACTCTTTGTGGGTTCCGGTGCTGCCATCCAGCAGGCCGGCCCCGGCATTCTGCTCGCCTACATGGCCGCAGGAATCGTCGTGATCCTGGTGATGCGGATGCTCGGCGAAATGGCAGCAGCCAACCCCGAAACCGGATCGTTCTCCACCTACGCAGATAAGGCCCTTGGCCGGTGGGCCGGCTTCAGCATCGGCTGGCTGTACGCGTGGTTCTGGATCATTGTCCTCGGAATCGAAGCCACGGCCGGTGCCGCCATCATGCACCGCTGGGTTCCCGGCATCGACCAATGGATATGGGCGCTCGTGCTTATGGTGCTGCTGACGCTCACCAATCTGGGATCGGTGAAATCGTACGGTGAATTCGAATTCTGGTTTGCCTCCATCAAGGTGGCTGCCATCGTGCTGTTCCTGCTCTTCGGCGCGGCCGCCATCCTGGGCCTCATTCCGGGAGTTCCCGCCCCCGGGCTGGACAACCTGGTCAATAACGGCGGCTTCCTGCCCAACGGCCCGGGTGCGGTCCTCGCCGGCATCCTGGTGGTGGTGTTCTCGTTCTTCGGCGCTGAAATTGCCACTATCGCAGCCGGCGAATCCGAGAATCCGGTGGACGCCGTCAAGAAGGCCGTGAAGTCCACTGTGTGGCGCATCCTGGTGTTCTACATCGGCTCCATCGCCATTGTGGTCACACTGCTTCCGTGGAACTCCGCCTCAGTGGCGAAGAGCCCCTACGTCGCAGTGATCGAACTCTTCGGGATTCCCGGCGCCGGCACCATCATGGACATCGTGGTGCTGACTTCGGTGCTGTCCTGCCTGAACTCCGGGCTCTACACGGCCAGCCGCATGCTGTTCTCACTTTCCCGCCGCGGTGACGCACCGCGGGCATGGACGAAGATTTCCAAGCGCGGCGTCCCGGCCGCAGCCGTGCTGGCCTCAACCGTGGTGGGCTTCATCACCGTTGGCCTGAACTACATCGCGCCGGACACCGTGTTCCTGTTCCTCGTCAACACCTCGGGTGCGATCGCGCTGTTTGTCTGGCTGGTCATCGCGGCTTCACAGCTGATCCTCCGCCGGCGCATGGGTGCCGCCGCCAAGGACCTGGCCCTCAAGATGTGGCTCTTCCCATACCTGACCTGGGTAGCCATTGCCAGCATCGTCGCGCTGCTGATCGGCATGGTGATCCTGGAGTCCACCCGGGAGTCGCTGCTGCTCTCACTGGCACTGGCGGCCGTGGTGGTGGGGGTCGGCGTCTGGCGCTACCGCAAGGGTCTCGGCGCCACCGGCGCCGGAACGGAAGAGGCCATCGCAGCAGAAGTAACGGCAGAAGAAGCAACGCGAGCTGGAACCGCGAAGGAACGAACGGCGGCGGAGGAAGCCGGCGTAGGTGCCGGTCCGGCGTCGTAAACCAAAGGTTCTATCTCAGCAGCGGCGGCAACAGCCGCCCCTGAACCGGAGTCCGGGTACCGTCAGTCCAGGTGCCCGGACTCCGCGCTGTCCGGATTCCCGGCGTCCGCCGGAGCCGGGCTGCCGGGCTGCACGGCGTCGAAGAAACGGTGCTCTCCGGTGGCGGCACTGTGAACCCTGGTGCGAATGAAGCTGACGTCGGCCGCGCTGAGCTGGATTGCACCGTGCTGGTCGCGGACCACTGGTTCGTCCGCAACCCTCGCAACGATCGTCGCGATCGTCCGGGGCAGCACGACGCAGCCCGGGTTGTCCATGAGCCACCTGCGGGTGGCGGGATCAAGCCGGTGCCACTGTGATTTCAGTTCCATTGGGCGCGCCGTTCCATCTGTATTTTTGCCTCTTTCCCGGTTGCCCGGCTGTTCTTGGTGGAGCCGCCATCAGTCGTGGCTGATGGGGAGCCGTTTCTCTGCAGCGTCCGTTCCGGGCACCACGGGAAGCGGGGTTCTGACTTCGAGGACGCCGTCCCTGAAAGACACCTTGATGTCCTCGTCCGTAACGCCCTCCGGCAACGGCAGGTTGCGGGCGAAGGAACGGTACCGCCGCCCGGAGTGCAAGCCGGTCGCCTCGGATCGGCCGCCGGACTGCTCGTGCCCCGCACGGATGTGCAGCACACCCCCGGCCACGGAGACTTCGATGTCTGTGTCTGGGTCCGCGCCGGGCAAATGGGCCCGGACAACGAGTGCCTCCTTGTCGACGTATTCGTCAACGCTGACCTCCTCGTCGACGAGGACGGGGACCAGGCTGTCAGTGGATTCAAAGGACCGCCCGTTGGAGCCGGCGAACTGCGACGGGTTCCGGCCCGCCCCATCCTGGGCAGACGGCCATCGGGCCGATTCGAACGGGGACCATTTCAACGCACCGGACATGGCTCTCTCCTGGTTGTTGCCGGGCAGGACGGGTTACTGGCAGGGCCTTCCATCGGCAAGGCAGCAACGCGGCGGCCCTGACTCACAGACCAGTAGATACCCATCACGGAACGACCAACAGGGCCCAAAGTCCCCGGATGGTCCCGGGCCGTGGCCTGACCCATCCGCAAATCGCCGCCGCGCCGGAGTTACTCCCGGGTAAGGGACCTTTGGCCTCTTATTTAGCCGGACGCCAGCGGGCAGCATCGTTTGGAACCCCACGACCACCTTTGGAAGGAAACCATGGCGGGACGATTCGAACTTTTCTTGGACGAGGCATCGGGCGTGCGGTTCAGGATGGTAGGGCCGGACGGTACGGAGCTGGGCATTTCCAGGCCATATCCGGACACCAGGGCGGCCGCCGCCGGCATTGAGGCGATGCGTGAATGCGCGGGCACCGGACTGGTCAGCAACCTTTGCCCTGACATCAGGGAGCCGGCCACGGCCCGGACCGCCAAGGCTCCCACAACTGCGGCGAAATCCCCGGCGACATCGACAGCCGCACAGCGGGTTCACAGGAAGGGCCTATACGCGGCATAGCCCTTCGGAGTTCTATTGGTCAATGACAAATTCACCGCAGCCGCCCCACGAACCCCACCCCAACCATGACCGCGGCTTGGAATTCGACCTCTCAACGTTGATGAGCCGCCGTTCCCTGGGCCTGTTCTTCGGCGCCGGCACAGCGGCCGCCGCGCTGGCAGCCTGCACGCCGGGCTCTACCTCGGGAACAGCCAGCAGTTCCGCCACGGCGACGCCTTCTGCCTCCGCGACTGCTACGCCGTCATCGTCAGCGTCCGCCACGCCGTCGGCGTCACCCACGCTGACCCGGGCCATCGCCGACTGCGGGGTGGAAATTCCGCAGGAAACGGCAGGGCCTTACCCGGGAGATGGTTCCAACGGCCCGAACGTCCTCGAGGCGTCCGGCGTCGTGCGGCAGGACATCACCTCAAGCTTCGGATCTGCCACCACCAAGGCCGAAGGCATCCCGCTGACAGTCACGCTGACGCTCCTGGACAACGCCAACGGCTGCAAACCCCTCGCCGGAGCCGCGGTGTACGTCTGGCACTGCGACCGTGACGGCAAGTACTCCATGTACGACGCCGGCCTCGAAAACGAGAACTTCCTCCGCGGGGTCCAGGAAGCGGACGCCAACGGCCAGGTTACGTTCACCACCATCTACCCCGGGGCGTACAACGGCCGCTGGCCGCACATCCACTTCGAAGTCTTCGAATCCATGAGCAATGCCACGGTGGCGGGGCAGGTACTGGCTGTCTCCCAGATCGCCATGACAGAGGCGGCCTGCAACGAGATCTACGCCACGCCGGGCTATGAGACCAGCGCCCGGAACTTTCCCAACACCACGCTCACCTCGGACAACGTCTTTGGCGACGACGGCGGCATCTACCAGCTGGCCACCATGTCCGGTTCGGTGGCCGCCGGTTACACGGCCGGACTCAACGTCACGGTGTAGTGGCAGTGCCCCCGGGAACAGGGTTCGGCACGGGCCGTCGCGGCACCGCTA
Organism: Arthrobacter sp. Leaf337; assembly: GCF_001423745.1. Classification (GTDB taxonomy): domain Bacteria; phylum Actinomycetota; class Actinomycetes; order Actinomycetales; family Micrococcaceae; genus Arthrobacter. Next base: position 28,222 of record NZ_LMPC01000016.1, on the reverse strand, counting down.
GACTCGGAGCCATGCCTTCCCACACCACTGCCGCAGACCACATCCAGGACCTCGGGGCGTATGTCAGCGCGTCGCCGTCGAGCTTCCATGCGGTCCAGGAAGCCGCGAGGCGGCTGGATAAGGCGGGCTTCACCGGGCTGGATGAACTGGCCGCTTGGCCGGCCGGCGGTGGGGGTGCCGGCGCGGCCGGGCGGTTCTATGTAGTCCGCGACGGGGCCCTGATCGCGTGGGTGACACCCGAGAGCGCCGGACCCACGACGGGCTTCAATATCCTGGGGGCGCACACGGATTCGCCGTCGTTCAAGCTCAAGCCTAAGCCCACCACGGGGAAATTGGGCTGGCTGCAGGCGGGCGTGGAGGTTTACGGCGGTCCACTGCTCAACTCCTGGCTGGATCGGGAACTGCAGCTGGCCGGCCGGCTGGTGATGCTGGACGGCACGCAGTGCCTGACCGCCACCGGGCCGCTGCTGCGGTTCCCCCAGCTCGCCATCCACCTGGACAGGGCGGTAAACGAGGGTCTGGCGCTGGACAAGCAGCAGCATATGAATCCGGTCTTCGGCCTAGGGGATCCGGCAGGCGAGGACCTCCTGGCGCTATTGGCCGAAAGGGCTACCGCAGCGGATCCCGGCTCCGCACCTGTGGATCCGGCCCAGATCGGGGGATACGACGTCGTTGTGGCAGACACGCAGCCGGCTGCGGTTTTCGGGGCCAAGGGTGAATTTTTCGCCTCCGGACGGCTGGACAACCTGTCCGCCACGCATGCCGGCCTGGCAGCGCTCATCGCCCACGCCGAGGCCGGTGCGCAGGCGGACGGCGGCCCGATCGCCGTACTCGCGGCTTTCGACCACGAGGAGATCGGATCCAACTCGCGCTCGGGTGCCTGCGGGCCGCTCCTGGAGGACGTTCTGGTTCGCGTCTCGGACGGCCTCGGCGCGTCGGTCAGCCAGCGCCGGCAAGCCCTGGCGGCGTCGTTCTGCGTCTCGGCCGACGCCGGCCACGCGGTGCATCCGAACTACGCCGAGCGCCACGACCCGGTTAATCGGCCGGTTCTCAACGGCGGCCCGCTGCTCAAGATCAACGCCAACCAGCGCTACGCAACCGACGCCCCCGGTGCCGCCTTCTGGGCGCGGCTGTGCGGTCAGGCGGGCGTCCCGTACCAGGAGTTCGTTTCCAACAATGTGATGCCGTGCGGGTCCACCATCGGGCCGCTGACGGCGACCCGTCTGGGCATCAGGACCGTGGATGTGGGCGTGCCGCTGCTGTCGATGCACTCCGCCCGTGAACTCTGCGGCGTCGAGGACCCGTTCCGGCTGGCCAGGGTGACCGAACTGTTCTTCCGTACGGCGGCGTAGGCCCGAGGGTTCAGGAGCGCACCTTGGTTCGGTCCCCGGCGGCGGTGGGAGCGTGGCGGAGTTGGTCGCGCCGGCCTGCGACATGCAGCGTCAGCCGGTCCACAAGACCGGCCGCGGCTATGGCCAGGCCCGCAGTGAGTACAGCCAGCGCACTGGCCGCATATACGGGTTTGGACGGCTGGTAGCTGACTTCCGGAGTGCCGGGCGAAAGGCTCGTAGTGATGTACGACCGCGGAATCACGCCCATGGCTTCCTGCCGTTCCACCGCCGTTGTTTCAATCCTGTCGACGATTCCGGTGAGCACCCTACTTACGTCATCCCTCGTCTCCGCCACGACTTCCACTGTGATGGCCGAGCGGTCGAATGAGCTCTGCCACTGACCGCCTGAACTGGGAATGTAAACGGAGTAGCCGTTCCGGATACCGGTGCCGTACAGATCGGCACTGGTAGTTCCGGATTCGGTGTTGCCGCGCTCTCCGTTAACCAGCCGCTCCACCATCGCGGCGTAGTGGATGGTCGCCTGCGAATCGGCCCGCAGGGGATTTCCTGCGGCGGCGCCGCTCGGAGGGTAAAACACGACGTCGACTTTGCTCCAGTAGACGCCGGTGGCACCTGCTGCCTGCAATACGGCCGGAACCATCAGCGCTATCACTGCCAAGACCACATACCAGCGCCTAAGGACGCCGCGCATGCGCAGCCGGTGTTGGGCTCCGTAGCTAGGCATAGCGCTCTGTTCCCTGCGAATCCTTCATCCGCCAGTAGGCTCCGCACAGTCCGACCACGAAAAACAGCATGCCGGCAGCCTGGGGGAAAGACAATGCGTCGAAGAATCCGGTGAGCACAGCGCCTGCCGCAAGGGATGCCGCCAGGGCCGGGCCGAGGTTGGCCAGAAGCGGTTCGGCATAGTGGTGCCGCGCCGTGATGACGACGACAAAGCCTACGGCCGGAACGGCGCATAGTGCGATGAGCCCGAGGATGCCCATGTCGATGAGTGTGACCAGGTACTGGTTGTCGAGAATTCGGTAGTTCGGCAGGAATGTCCCAAAGCCACGCCCCAGGAGCGGATTCATTTCCACGAAGCTGGAGACGACGTCGTAGCTGTCAGTCCGTGATTTCAAGCTCGGGTCCTGACCGCCAAACAGGCCCTTAATGGTGCCCACCATGCCGGGAACCATTACCCAGACAACGCCCACCAGTGCCACCGCTGTAAGACCCGCCCGGCGCCGCACAGCCGGACTCCATGAGGGCAGGAGAACCACAACTGCCACCAGGACGCCGATGATCGCAGACCTCGATACGGACAAAAGCGCAGCCACAGTGATGGTTGCGACAGGGAACCAGCGCAAAAGGCGGGAGCCGGTGCCGTACAGGGCCAGAGTCAAAGCGAGGGGAAGGATCATGGCGAGCACGAAGGCGTACTCCAGCGGATTGCGGGCCGTGGCGATCGACCTGTTGAAGCCGCCGCGGTCCTGGAGCGCGCCGAAATCAGAAACCGCAAGGCCCGGGATGCTGAGTCTTTCAACAAATGACTGACCAGTGAAGAACTGCAGCAGGCCCAGGGCTGCAAACATGCCGCCCAGAAAGCAGAGCAGGCGCAGGAGCTTTATCAGCCGTTCCCGGTTGGGGATTCCGTCCGTGGCCAGCAGGAGGATCCCGGCGAAGGCTGCAATCCGGAGCACCCCGAGATTCAGTGCGTTGATTTCAGCCGGCGGGAGTGCCCGGGACGCGCCGGCGGCGTAGCTCGCCAGGGCTGCTGCCACAAAAATCAGCAAGGCTATCCGGATTGGCTGGGAGTCCTGGGCGAGCGACGGCGTCGGGCGTTGAACGTGGTACCAGCACCACCACAGCAACGCGACGAGCGCGAAAAGGGCTGCCGGGGCGCCCGCACCGCCGAGTGCTGCCACACTCCTGTTGGACGGGATAGCCAGAAGGAGGAAGAGGTAGACCGCCAGGACGGTCACCGCATCCGGTCCGGGCGGTCTTCGCTCCAGACCAGGAAGAATCACCTGCTGCCATGGGCCGCTGTTGGTAAACATGCATTACCGTCGCAGATCGGCAACGGGTACGTGCGGGTCGGTAAGAGGCTCGGCCGGCGTAATAGTGCCGGAATATGATTTGGAAGGCAAAGGCAAAGGCACGCGGTCCGCACGGCTCCGCCGGGTCAGTTCCCTCTCCGCGACGGGAAAGTCATCCGGGGGCGAAGCGGCAGCCCCGACATGCTTCTTTCCGCGCCGCTTGATCAGCTTCTTGTCTGCCAGCCCCGTCAGCAGCAGCGTGCCAGCTAAACCAAGCGCCGCAACCACCAGCAGGGCCCGTGTCCGGGCCTCACCCACGAGTGTCGTGTCCTTGTCGACACCAAGGGTCAGCAAGGAGATCCGGGATGCCTGTGGCAGGGACAGCTCATCCTGGAGCGAGGCAATGGTCGCAGGCATCACATCCAGCACGCGGTTCAGAACATCCAAGGTTGTTGCGGAGGAGTCACCCGCGACCTTCACCCGTACGATGGGGCCGCTGGTAGTGGCGTCACGCTCGGTGGAGTATTCCGCGCCAGGGTACGCGTCCTCAATCGGACCGCGCACGGAGTCAGAATTCATTTTGACCGTGAGCACCCCCATGGCTTGCTCAAGGCCACCCATATACAAGAACGGGTTGTCTCCCGATATAACGGCTGTCGGCGGGGGTATGAGGGCCACATTTGCGGTCGCTTCGAAGGTTACCGGCGCCACACGGAACACCCAGAAGGACATCCCCGCCGTAATCAGCAGTCCGGCGAGCACAAAGTACCAGCGACGCCTTGCGCTGGCGTATAGGTCACGTAAGAACACAGATTATCCCCCGCCTCAACAGTTCTTGGAGCGCCTCGCAGCCTCTCATCGCAGCTTCCCCCTTATCTTCGATGTACCAGGCGGAGCGCCCAGCCCGACTTGAGTTGATCCAGGCCCTCTTTGCCCAGGACGTTCAGCGCGATCTTCTTCAGCAATGAACGGCCGGCTTCCTTGACGAAACGGTGTGGCCTGCCCACCGCCAAATCCCTGAGCTCCTCCAACGCGCTGAGGTCGGACACACCGTCCAGCAACCCGCCGAAGGCATCACGGTAGGGGTCTGGAGAGACGCGCCTCCCACGGATTCTGTTGCTGACGTTGGAATCGTGGACTACTTGAAGCCAAGCCGGGTCACCGGCCATCTCGTTGACGCTCATGGAGCGCCCGAGGAGATTGTGCCAGTCGGACCAGCAGGTGCGGGCCCCTGCCCAGTCTTCCCTGACTGAACAGAACGCGTTTGCCCGGTCTGTTCTCAGATAAAGTCCGCTGCCGCAGCGAATCAGTCCATTGACGAGGTAGATCGCAGTGCGGGTACCTCCATAGCCGCCCTCCTGGAGGCGCTCAACGAAGTCGCTGGCCAGGCCGTCGTCATTGTCCAGGTTGGTGGTGAGAAGTTCGTTGTGCCTGGCCCCGGTGACGGCACGCAGGTCTTGCAGCAACTCCGCGCTGCTGACTTCGGCGCGAAAGATCGGCGTGAAGACCGCGTTCTGGTTGAGTTCTGCAATGCGTTCCCTGAGCCACGAGGGGCTTTGCGGGTCGAAATAGATGATCCAATGGAAGTTCTGGTTCGACTGGCGCCGGACGGAGGGCAGGCAGTAGCTCTCGAATAGGCCCAGACGGGTCTGCAGCCACCCGTCTTTGGCCCTTATCCTGCTCTCGGCGCCTCGCGAGGGCAGGTTGAAACGGGTGATCAGAACGTGGTCGGCCGGCGCGCTCACAGCTTCACCTTGTAAATGTGGTACGTGTATTCCGACTCGAAGGTGTCAGTAAAAGACCCCGCAGCGTCCACCGGTACGGTGCGGTTTTCGAATAGGACTTCGGCCTGATTCGTCGTGATGCCGTCGGGAAGCTTGAAATTCCTTGCGCCCGGCGTGGAACTTCCGTCCACCATGGAAAAAATATACGCGTAACCCTCCCGGATTTTCAGCATGGTGTCCAATTGATTTCCCAATGAAAAATCATAGGACTGGGTATTTATCACAGGGGCAAGTTCTCGGATTCGGGAATTCACGGTTTTGACTGCCTCCATTTGTTCGGCTCCACAGAAGCCGGTCATCACCTGTGAGAGCCGGAGCACGCTTCCGCCTCCGCATGGTCCGCTCAGGCTTTGGTTGAAGTACACGATCCCCCGCGCCTCATTGATGATGGAATTCATAACGGCTCCCTGCAGTTGGCCCGCCGTAATGTTGGCCACAAAGGGGCCTTCGCCCGGACCGCCGTTGAGGTTTTCCACGAACTGCCACAAAGGCTGAAGTTTCCCATCCGCTGCGTCCTGCATCCGGAGGGCTTTCATTGTTTTTCCATAACTGGACGCAGTGCGGCAGTTTTGTTCGGAAACTGCCACCAGATGGGCGTTTGTGTATGGACGTAGGCCGCAGTACGGAATCGTGTACCAGTACATGTCCACTGAGACGGCGTCGGTGTAATTGTTCACGAACTGCTGGGCGTCCGCCGCGGGCATGTAATGGCTGATAACCATTTGGGTGAAATTCGCGTACTTGAAGAACCCCTGGGGCGTGCTGCTGGCCAGCGCCTGCAGGTGCTGACGCCCGGCTTCCGGAGTGAACCGTCCGTCCACCTCGTCGTCCAGGAAGGAGCCAACCCAGTTGCGGCTCTGCTCCGTGAACGTATCGTTCAGTTTTCCGCCGATCCAAAAGACGCCGTTGGCCTCAAAGATTGAGTAGGGAGTGGTGTCTGACATCCCCATGTAGGTGTTGATGCCGTGGTCCTTGTCGTACTGGACTTCGGCGTCGCTGCTGATCCCGTTGTACCAAATTGCTATGGGAAAGAAACTTGGATCATCCCAGCCCGCGCCGTCGGCTTTGGCGAACTTCTTCCAGTAGTCAGGGCCGCCTTCCCACGGGACCTTGGGTAAGTCTTGAATGGCCACGACGGGTGCCGCCTCGATCCGGGAGCGATCATCGGGCGCCGTGCAGGCCGCGAGGACCAGCCCCACGGCTGATAGGAGGGCTGTCGAGGCGAGCCATGCCCTTACGGTCCTTTCCCGGCCTGTCGACCTCCGCTGGAAGCTTCTGCGTTTTCCTGCTGTTCTGATTCCGCGCATGCCTTGTTCCCTCCGCTCCGGTGACGCCATTGCCCAAGATGCTCTGGTTCCGCTCATCGACTGTCACTCCGATCAACCGTCATAGCCGCACTACGCCGATATGCCTCCTGCCTGGATGTGCGCGCCCCTGCCATTTCAAGGAGCTGATTGGCCCTTGTTTCCCATGTGTGGAGTCCGGCAAAGTGACGCCGCCGTTCCTCCGCCACGGGGTCGTGCGGCCTGGCCAATGCCTGCTGCACGCGCTTCGCGAACCCTTCAGGGCCGCTGCCGACGGTCACCAGTTCCGTGTTCAACCACCGGACGGCCGGGAGGTCGGTGGCAACAACAGGAATGCCCGCGGCAAGGTAGTCGAGGGTCTTCAGCGGGAAGCTCGCCCGGTTGAAGGCAGTGTCGGCGTACGGCGTCAGGCCTACGCCCGCTGCCGCCAGGTGCTGCCCCAGTTCCGTGGCCGGCAGTTCGCCCAGCCAGGTAACGTTCTCGGAAGCCAGGAGAAGGTCAAGACGCCGCCCCGTTTCCGGATCGCGCTCGGTTCGGGGACCGATCACCAGCAGCGGAACCCCCGCATCCTTGACCGCGTCCAGCAGATCCATATCCAGCCGTTCGTTCAGTTGGCCCACTAGGACGGCCTTGTGGGAGCGGTCGACAGGCAGCGGGATTGTCTTCCGAAGATCACAGCCGTTAGGCAGGACGACGACCGGCGCCTGGTGGCCGGTGAAGCTTACCTCCAGGCTTTCGGCCAGATGCGGGGACACAGCCGCGGCGATGTTGGCGTCGCGAAGGTTCCGCCGCAGTGTGCGGTGGACGAACCGTCCGGACAAACCCATCATTGGCGCTCCGGCCACCCAGTCATCGGTGACAAAAAGGATTTTCCGGCCCGGTATTCGCACAGGGAAACCTGTGGAAGGTGAGGAAAGCAGCACTGCGATAGGAGCCACGCCCATTGCAGCAAGCGTGGTCCTAACGGCTCGCCCCAAGAGGTGTTTGGCGGCAAGGGCGAGTACCGGCCGCGTAAAGCCCGGCACGGAGATTGAGCGCAAGCGGGTGATACCGGGTGCGACATCACTCAATTCGGTGGTGCGGCGAAGTGCATTCGGCCCGGGCCTGAGCGCACGATGGATCGGGAGCGGCGGGTCAACCCACAGCACTGGCACATGATGAGCCAATGCTGCAGCCAGCCGGTGGTCGGTTCCCCGGACGTTTTCCCAGCGACTTCCGGGGATGTACACGAAGACCTGTTGCACTGGCTGGCAGTCGCCATTGCCGGTTTGGAGCATGCGGTTGCCTTCCTGTGTACGAAAGAGACCGTGCTTTCTGTAATCCTTATCCACATGCACCGGCGCTTACCGGCGGCTGTAGCCCAACTGCAGTCTTCTCACCGGAGGTGCCCCTTACATCGCGACCCGTGTGTCCGGCTGGTCACTCCGGGCAGTGCACAGGCGGTGGTGATGAACTGAGGAAAATATAACGGCTGCATCTACCCAGTACTAGAGAATCAACCACTCGGACGAACGGCCCGACCACTCGCACCGGGACGTCTTAGCCGCCGGGACTCATGATTATGCAACCAGCTATTCCGGCCCCACTCAGAAGAGTCCCCGTCAGGCGAGACCAATCACCAGGTTGATGGTCGTGGCAAGGATGACGGTGCCAAACAGATAGGACAGCAGGCTGTGTTTGAGGGCTTCTGCCCTGATGAGGTGGTTCTGCAGATTGGTGTCGGACACCTGGTACGTCATGCCAAGGCTCGTGGCCAAATAGGCGAAATCCGTGTACTGCGGCGGCCGTTCCTGGTTGAAATCGATGCCACCAGCGTCTTTTGCCCCCCTCTTCCCGGGACTGTAGTACAGCTCGGCGTAGCGGAGAGTAAAAAGTGTCTGCACCAGGATCCACGACACCGCGACGCAGGCCAGGGCCAGGAAGCCGCCGCTCAGTTTCTCGCCGCCGTCGGACCGGTGGGAGTCCACGACCACGACGGCGACTGCGGCCAAGCTGGAAACGTTGGCCACCAGGATCAGCAGGTCGGTGGTATTGCGGGACGGGTCCTCGGAAGTAGCGTGGGCGCGAGTCTCCGCAGGGCCGAGCCTCCCCACCACAAGCCAAACCCAGACAACGTAGACGAGTGCGGCGCTGCCCCATCCGACGGCCGGCGCCTGCACCCAATGCCCGGAGAATCCGGTGGCCGCCGCAGCGGCCAAGCCGGCAGCAACCATGGCAAGGAACCGCAGCCGGCTTCGTTTGACCTTGGCGGGCAGAGGGCTGGTGTCCATGTGTCGATACTCTAGCCAAACAAACAGGTCGCACCGGGCTTAGGACCGTTTTTCCACATAGCGGCCCGGAGCGTTTCCGCCCCGTACGTCCCCGGGACTAGCCTGAAACGGCCACGAATCGCCGAAACCGGCCTAAATGCACTAAGATATTGAAGTCTGTGCTGCGTCCTGCCTCCGTTTTGGAGATCGGGCGTGCACGGCACCGCAAATGAACCTCCTGTTACGGAAATGCCGTAACCGCTTAGCCCAAAGGAGGTGGGTTCACATATGCGTCCTTACGAATTGATGGTAATCATCGACCCCGAGGTCGAAGAGCGTACCGTTGAGCCAACGCTTCAGAAGTTCCTGAACGTCATCACCAACGATGGTGGAACCATCGAAAAGGTTGACATCTGGGGCCGTCGTCGCCTGGCTTACGAAATCAAGAAGAAGTCTGAAGGTATCTACGCAGTGGTGAACTTCACCGCCAAGCCGGACACCGCCAAGGAACTTGACCGCCAGCTGAGTCTCAATGAGACCATCATGCGCACCAAGATCACCCGCCCCGAAGAGCAGAAGGTCGTTGCTGAGTAATTTCAGCTCCCGGCATTCAATCTTTACCCCGCAGGAACGAACAAGGAGGCAGTAGATGGCAGGCGAAACCACTATTACGGTCATCGGTAATCTCACCAATGACCCCGAACTGAGGTTCACACCGTCAGGTTCGGCAGTAGCGAATTTCACCATCGCTTCTACGCCCCGCACCTTCGATCGCCAGTCGAATGAGTGGAAGGACGGGGAAACCCTGTTCCTCCGCGCCTCGGTCTGGCGTGAAGCAGCCGAAAACGTCGCAGAATCCCTCACAAAGGGCATGCGGGTTATCGTTTCCGGCCGTCTGAAGAGCCGTTCCTACGAAACCAAAGAAGGCGAGAAGCGCACCGTTATCGAGCTCGAAGTCGATGAAATCGGCCCGAGCCTGCGCTATGCCAACGCCAAGGTCAACCGCACCCAGCGCTCCGGCGGTCAGGGTGGTCAGGGCGGCTTCGGCGGCGGCAACAGCGGCGGTGGATTCGGTGGCGGCCAGGGTGCAAACCAGGGCGGCAACACCGGAGGAACTTGGGGCGGCAACCAGCCCGCAGCGCAGGAAGACCCCTGGGCAACGCCCGGCGTCAGTAATGCAGGCGGCGGCTGGGGCAACGGCCCGGATTCCGAACCTCCCTTCTAACCAATAATTCAGGTCCGGCGCCGGATTCCGCCGGGATGCCTCACGGCTCCCGGATGACTGCCGCCGTCGGACCACCACCATCCCGTGGATCAATATCCACGGGCTCCATAGAATAGGAGCTCCACGATGGCTAAGGCTGAACTCCGTAAGCCCAAACCAAAGTCCAACCCCTTGAAGGCCGCTGACATCACCGTCATCGACTACAAGGACGTAGCATTGCTGCGCAAGTTCATCTCCGACCGCGGAAAGATCCGCGCCCGTCGCGTCACTGGCGTCACGGTGCAGGAACAGCGCAAGATCGCCCAGGCAATCAAGAACGCCCGCGAAGTTGCTCTGCTGCCTTACTCCGGCGCTGGCCGCGGCTAAGGAAGGGATTAACTAACATGGCAAAGCTCATTCTGACCCACGAAGTAACCGGTCTCGGTGCTGCTGGCGACGTTGTCGAGGTCAAGGACGGTTACGCACGTAACTACCTGCTGCCCCGCAACTTCGCCCTGACCTGGTCCAAGGGTGGCGAGAAGCAGGTTGAGTCCATCAAGGCTGCCCGCGTTGCCCGCGAGCACGCTTCCCTGGAAGATGCTCAGAAGCAGGCCGCTGCACTCTCCGCCAAGCCGGTCAAGCTGGTCGTCAAGGCCGGCGCAACCGGTCGCCTGTTCGGCACCGTCAAGCAGGGCGACGTCGCCGACGCTGTTGAGGCCGCTGGCCTGGGCCGCATCGACAAGCGCAAGGTTGAACTGCCGGCACACATCAAGTCGACCGGTTCCTACCAGGCAAACGTTCGTCTGCACGACGACGTTTCCGCTGTGATCGAACTCGACGTAGTCGCAGGCAAGTAGTTCCTCCGGTTTATCGCCAGAGCGCTACGCAGTCCTGAACTGCTGAAGGCCCCCGTGTTCGGATTCCCTTGGGAACCGGTCGCGGGGGCTTTTTGTCTTAACGAGTGGCGCTGCCTGCAACGCCCCGGGTTGTTGCCGGTCCTCTATTCCTGGTGCATCACCGTGGTGGAGTGCCGGTGCCCGGCACGGATGAGTTCTGCCAGGACCGCCTCATCCACGTCCTCCAGTTTGTTGATGTAGAGACACCCCGCGCCGACCTTGTGTTTTCCCAGGCGGGGCAGTAGTTCGGCCGCTTCCGGGGCGTACGTGAGCCCGTACAGCGACAGGCTGCCCTTCCGCGGGGAGAACCCGACGGCTACGGTGTCCCCCTCGCGGCCGCTCTCGTAACGGTAGTGGTAGCTGCCGAAACCCACGATGCTCGGACCCCACATCACTGGTACTTCGCCGGTGTTTTCCTTCATGAGGGCCAGAAGCCGCAGGCCGTCGCGCTGGCGTGCAGCGTTCTCTACGCCCTCAAGGAAGTCCGCCACGGAGGCGTCCGTCGCCTGGGTCTTGTTTTCAGCCATGACGGCAGTCTGGCAGACGCCGCCGCCCTTGTCAGCAGGGTCACCCGGCAGTGATCCGATGCCGCGGAATAAACACGGGCGGAGGAGGGTTTAGTCGGTAGATGCAAACGCATGTACTCTGGATTTACCGATGACCTTCAGGAGCAAACCGTGGAAACCCGCCGTATCACCGTCCTCTCCGCCGGACTTGGCGTACCGTCCTCGAGCAGGCTGCTGGCTGATCAGCTTGCGGCAGCAGCCGAAAACAGGCTGGCTGCCGCCGGGTATGCGGTGGCCGTTGATGTGGTGGAACTCCGTGACCTCGCTGTGGACATTGCCAACAACTTCGTCACCGGCTACGCTGCCCCCCGGCTTGCGGAAGCGATCGCCGGCGTGGAGGACTCGGACGGCATCATTGCCGTCACGCCGGTCTTCAGCGCCTCCTACAGCGGCCTTTTCAAGTCCTTCTTCGACGTCCTGGATCCTAAATCGCTGGAGGGAAAGGCCGTCCTCCTCGGGGCCACCGGCGGCACCGACCGCCATCAGATGGTGCTGGATTATGCCATGCGTCCCCTGTTCAGCTACTTGCGGGCCCGGGTAGCTGCCACGGGCGTTTTCGCCGGCCCCCAGGACTGGGGCAACGCGGACGACGGCGGCACGCCCCTCTCGGTGCGGATCGACCGGGCCGCCGATGAATTTGCGGCACTGGTCGCGGCCGCGCCGCCGCGGCGGAAGACGGACGCCGCCGAGTCGCTGCCGTTTGAACAGCTCCTGGCGGGAATTTCGAACGGCCGCTAGGCGCAGCCTCCGGCGGACCCAGCGGGTGTTCGTCGAACTTTTCCGCGGTTCCAGTCGTTGTGCGGGACATGAAATGCCCTGTGGATTCAATAGACCTGGTAATGAGTGAGCGCAGCGGAGTGGAGATCGATTATTGTCCGCAGTGCCGCGGCGTGTGGCTTGACCGCGGTGAACTGGACAAGATCATTGACCGTGCGGCCGAGCTGGCGGGTCCGCAAACGCCGGCTGCACCGGTTGCTCCACCCGTCGCCGGGCTTATTCCGCCGCCGCTGTACAACAACCTGGACCCGCGCCGGGACGACAGGCGGCCGGATGATCGCCGCTATGACGACCGGCGGGACCGTCCCCGCTACGATCAACCCCGCCATGACGATCGCCGCAACGACGACCGGCGGCGACCCAAGAAAAAGGAAGGCTGGCTCGGCGAGCTTTTCGACTTCTAGGCGCCGCGCCGGATCCAAGAGCCCTAAGCCCGCCGGCAGGGCATGGGCTCAGGCCGCTCAGTCGTCGAGCAGGGCGATGAACTCCCGGGCCTGCTTGAGGGAAATGTCCGAGTGCTTCGTCAGCGCCGTTGCGGCCGCCTCAGTGTCGCCGCTCTTGGCCAGCGTGCGTATCCGGCCGTAGATTTCGTCGTTCAGCATATTGCTGCTGACCTCCCGGGTGACATCGCCCTTGCTGGCGATGGCGCGGTACCGGTAGGGGAAACGCTCGGGTGCGTCGTCGTCGTCATGTTCCGGCGCCTCGGGGGCCGCTGGGGTGAACGGCTGGGGGTGGGCCGCCAGGGCGCCGACGGCGTCGCGGGAGGCCCGCAGGCCCTCGCCTGAGGCTTCGTAGTAGAGCTTGATGGCCGCCATGGCCTGCCCCTGCGCTATGAGGGCGTACAGCCTGCGGTGCTGGTCTTCAGTGAGCTTGGCCGCCGCAGCCCGGGCCAGTTCCACCGGCTCGCCGGACGGCGTGGGGCCGGCTGCCGTGGTTGCGGAAGCCCTGGTTGCGGAAGCCCTGGGGCCGGAGGTCCGGCGTCCCACGGCGCGGGCCACCAGCAGGACTGCGGCTCCCACGAGGAGCAGGATCAGGACGGGGATCACCAGTGATTCCATTGCTATAGCCGATCTACATAATTCTTGGCGGTCAAAAGATCTGAATGCGTTGCCTGCCGCAGCATCTTGATGGCTTGCAGTTTCTGGCCGTTGCGGGCCATGGACTGCAGTTGCAGGGCGAACTGCGGGTTCAATTGGCCTCCGGGCAGGACCGGGCCCTGATATCCGTGCATTCCCACGCCCGGGCTTGACCCCGCCTGGGCGTGCAGGGCCGCCCGCGCGTGGTCGGCCTGTTGGGACTGCTGTTGCTCATTCTGGCTTGGCCGGGTGGCGGCATCAACCCGTGCCCGGGCGGCGGTGGCCGCTTTCACCTGGGCGGCATAATGTGCCTGCGACCGTAGGGCCAGTTCCAGTTGATAGCGCTCGGCGTCGGAGATGCCGGTGTCCCGCGGCTTGAGGGCCGTGGTCACCGCCCAGATCACTGCCACAAGGATGAGGGCAGGCAGTATAACTATCAACACATCGCCCATGCATAGAGCTTATGCCAGTTCGCTGTTATCCACAGCATATTCTGCGGTTCGCATACAGCCCGACGGGGCGGGCGTCAATTCGAAGCCTCCGTCATGACGTAGATCACAGTGCGGGTATATCTTTCGTCACTTCGACCCGGGTTACTCGCCGGTATCCCCAGTGGGAACCTGAAAGCTGTGGATGAATGTTCCTCAAAAGAATTTTTCATCCACATGGCATTTGGGACGTTTCCGCAGGTCAGAGGCCTATTGATGCTCAAAGTTTTTTTGTTTCCACAGGTGGCCACACAGGCTGTGCACAAGCAGGACCCCTTAATCCACAACTTATCCACAGGTGTGCATGTATGTGGGCTTGGTGGCCGCTGGCAGGGGTACTAACGTAGCGGGATACCTGTTTTGGGGCACTGGTACTTGCTTTCCGCAGTCCGGACAGACCTCTTGCGGGCGGGCCGGGATGCAGATTCCGACAACCAATTGTGGATAACCTCCGCAAACTGGGGATAACCAGGGATAGGGCAGGAACAGCGGGTGTCGGCACCTTCCCGCAAGGGAAGACTGTCAGTGCCGGGTGGTAGTACTGGTCATGGCGCACAGCGGGGCTCCGCTTCGCAGGACAGCCCTATGGCAGATGGCAACAGAACCGACGGCATTGAGAGATACGCCGCGGTACACAACGGAGGACGGCAGCTTTGTCAGTTACGCACCTGGACTCAATCGAGGGCACCCGGAGTTCCGAAGGCAACCGAAAGCCGCCCCAGGACATCCCTGCCGAGCAATCAGTTCTCGGCGGCATGATGCTGTCCAAGGACGCCATCGCCGACGTCGTCGAGATCCTGCGGGGCCAGGACTTCTACCGCCCCGCCCACGAGACAATCTACGAAGCCGTCATTGACCTCTACGGCCGCGGCGAGCCTGCCGACGCCGTGACCGTGTCTGATGAGCTGACGAAGCGCGGAGAGATCAACAGGATCGGCGGACCCGCCTACCTGCACGAGCTTATTCAGACCGTACCCACTGCCGCCAACGCGGGATACTACGCGGAGATCGTCGCCGAACGTGCCGTCCTCCGGCGGCTGGTTAATGCCGGCACCAAGATCGTCCAGCTGGGTTACGGCTCGGACGGTGAAGTGGAAGACCTCGTCAACCAGGCCCAGGCCGAGATTTACGCCGTGGCCGAACGGCGGACGGCTGAGGACTACGTTGTCCTCAAGGACGTCATGGAATCCACGGTGGATGAAATCGAAGCTTCGGGCCACCGCGAGGAAGGCATGACGGGCGTGCCCACGGGCTTCTACGAACTGGACGAGCTCACACACGGACTGCACCCGGGGCAGATGATCGTCATCGCCGCCCGCCCGGCCGTTGGTAAGTCCACGTTCGCCCTGGACTTTGCCCGGTCCGCAGCCATCAAGAACAACCTCGCCACGGTCATGTTCTCCCTGGAAATGGGCCGGAACGAAATCGCCATGCGCCTCCTGTCCGCGGAGGCCACCATCGGCCTCCAGGACCTCCGCAAGGGCACTATCAAGGACGAACAATGGTCCAAGATCGCCACCACCATGGGCCGGATGAACGAAGCTCCGCTGTTCATTGATGACAGCCCCAACATGTCGCTCATGGAAATCCGGGCCAAGTGCCGCAGGCTCAAACAGCAGCACGACCTCAAGCTGGTCATCCTGGACTACCTGCAGCTCATGAGCTCCGGCAAAAAAGTGGAATCCCGCCAGCAGGAGGTCTCGGAGTTCTCGCGTGCGCTGAAGCTGCTGGCCAAGGAGCTCCAGGTGCCCGTGATTGCGCTCTCACAGCTGAACCGTGGCTCCGAACAGCGCCAGGACAAGCGGCCCATGGTTTCGGACCTCCGTGAATCAGGCTCGATTGAGCAGGATGCCGACATGGTGATCCTGCTCCACCGCGAGGATGTCTACGACAAGGAATCGCCGCGCGCCGGCGAAGCGGACATTCTTATCGCCAAGCACCGTAACGGCCCGACCAAGGACATCGTGGTGGCCTTCCAGGGGCATTACTCGCGGTTCGCCAATATGGCGGCCGACGCTGGCGGCGGCTTCTAGCCAGCCGGGCTACGAGGTCTCCCGCGCCCCGCTTGCCGGCGCCCCGCCAGCAGTCAGCAGGTGGTTGGGTAGCCGGTTTCCCGGCGCCCGGCCCCGGATCTCCAGCAGTTCCCTGGCATGGGCGTGCAGGCGCTTGTCCTCTTCCGAAACCGGAACCCATGGCGGAATCGGCACCGAGTTCCCGGACGCGTCCCTGGCCACCATGACGGTCAGGCAGTACGTGGTCAGATTCATCTCCCGGCCCTTCGGATCCCCGGACCGGACGTGCACGGCAATATGCATGCCCTTGGTGCCGGTGTACACGAGCCGTGCCTCCACCTCCACCACGTGGCCGATCAACAGCGGCCGGTAGAAACGCACCCCGCCGGAGAACACCGCGACGGTGTCCTTGCCGCAGTACCGCGACGCGCACACATAGGCGGCCTCGTCGATCCACTTCATCACGATGCCGCCGTGCACCTTGCCGCCCCAGTTCACGTCCGTGGGGGCGGCCATGAACCGCAGGACAACCCGTTCGGCGGTGCCGGCGTCCGTATATTCCTGCGCGTTCATCGCCTGGACAATGTCTTCGCGGACCTTGATCCGGGCCAGGGCGTGGTCGCGCTGCTCGATCTCTTCGGGGGTGGAAGGCTCGAACTGCGGAACGGGCACCGGTTTCCCGTCCGGACCCACGGCCACAAAAATCACCATGCACTGGCTGCGCATGGTGGCCGGGCCGCCCTTGGGGTCGCCCGAGGACACGACCGTGCGGATGTGCATGGAAGACCGCCCGGTATAGACGATCGTGGCGGTGACTTCCACCATGTCGCCGCTGTTGACCGGATCGGCGAAGTGGATGTTGCCCACGTAGGCCGTGACGCAGTATGACTTTGCCCAGCCGACAGCTGCGGCATAGGCCGCCTTGTCCACCCACTCAAGTACGGTTCCGGCGTCCACGGAACCGCTGTGGCCGACGTCCATGGGGGCCGCAAGGAAGCGGAGGGTCACTGAATTGGCGGCAGACTCGCTCATGCTGAGAGTTTACTGACGACCCGGCCTACTAACGGGTCCGGATGACACAAACGCCGCCCCACCCGCCATGTGGGGTGGGGCGGCGTCCGTCGCGGGTGCGGAGTCCCTAGCGGGCCCCGGTGTACACGATGTCCGGCTGGGACGGCATCTCTATGCCCTCACCGATGAAGAAACCCGGGTGCGGCGGCTGGTTGTACGAGATGTTCTCGCGGGCCACCGAGAGGCGGTACACGGAATCGTGCATCAGGGTCCGCAGGCGGACGTCGGTGGAAGCTGTGGTGGTGTAGATCCGCAGCTCCGTGCTGTCCGACGACGGCCAGGCGATTTCCTCGCGCCAGTCACCCAGGAGGTCCGCCTGGATGGCAGGCGTGCCCTTGGTGCCGTTATTGGATTTGGCGCCCGCGGCCGTCAGCAGCCTGTCGCTGGACTCGGTGTTCCAGTTCCACTTACTGATGGTCGGTACCCCGCGGTATGTGGCGTCGTCGAAATCGTGGTCAACGATTTCGCGCAGCAGGTCTCCGTCCCACCACGCCAGGAAGTTGGCTGCCGGGATCTTCTCCGCGATCAGCTCGCCCTTGGCTGACATCAGCTGGCCCACGGGCGAGTTCCATGCCGCGGTGCCGCCGATTGCCCAGCCTTCGGCCCCCGCGTAGCGGGGATCAATGTCACCGGCCGCGCCGCGCCCGGTGTCCTTGACCGCCGGAATGCTCCACAGCACCTCACCGGTCCGGGAATCCCGGAACGTCGCTCCGCGGTTCCCGCTGGAGCCCATGTCCTCGTGCACCGCGAAGGTCTCCAGTCCCGGCCGCGACGGATCGAGGTCGCTGGTGTGGATCGCGTCGCCGTGGCCCAGACCGGTGGTGTACAGCGGCTGGCCGTTGTCATCGATCGTCATGGACCCGAAGATGAACTCGTCCTTGCCGTCTGCGTCCACGTCCGCCACGGAGAGGTTGTGGTTGCCCTGCCCGCGGTACTGCGTGCCGGACACGTCGGAGTCGAAGATCCAGCGCTTGACGATCTTGCCTGCCACGAGGTCGTAGGTCGCCAGCACGGCACGGGTGTAGTACCCGCGGCTGAACATCATGGACGGGTGTTCGCCGTCCAGATAGGCCACTGCTCCGAGGAAGCGGTCCACACGGTTGCCATAGCCGTCGCCCCAGGCCGCCACGTCGCCGCGCGGCGGGTCGTACTTCACGGTGTCCATGATGGTGCCCGTCTGGCCGTGGAAGACGGTGAGGAACTCGTCGCCGGTGAGGACGTAGCCGCTGCTGGTCCGGTAGTCGGCGTTCGGGTTGCCGATCACCGTCCCGGCCGCGTCTCGGGTGCCGTCCGCCGTCTTCATGGCGATTTCGGCCTTGCCGTCGCCGTCGAAGTCGTACGCGAGCAGCTGGGTGTAGTGGGCGCCGGCACGGATGTTCGGGCCCATGTTGATGCGCCAGAGCTTGGTGCCGTCCATCCTGTAGGCGTCAACGTAGACTGTGCCGGTGTAACCGGACTGCGAGTTGTCCTTGGAATTGGACGGGGACCACATCTGGATGATTTCGTACGTGCCGTCGCCGTCGACGTCGGCCACGCTCGCATCGCCGGCGGAGTAGCTGTAGGGCTGGCCGTCTTTTGTGTAGTCGTCCGCCGGCTTGTCGAGCTTGATCGCCAGGTAGTTGCGGGACATCGGCGTGAACTCGGCCGTCAGCTGGTCTGCGCCGGCACCCACGGCCTTGATCACGTATTTGGACGAGGCCGTTCCGCCGGCATCGAGGTAGGACGTGCTGTTCCTGATCGGATCCACGGTGAGCTGTACGCCGTCGCGGATGACATGGAAGCCGATCTGTTCGGGATCCAGGCCCAGCATTCGCCAGCCCACGCGGACGCCTTCTTCGGTGAGCAGGGCCACGGGGGCGCGGTCCAGCTTCTCCACCTGCCGGTTCACTACAGTGACCCTGTCAGTGCCGATCACCGGCGACGCTGCTGATTCCCCGCCCTTGTTGATGGCGGTGACGCGGTAGTAGTACTTGATGGTGGTCAGCACCGTGGTGTCCGTGAACGTCACCTCGGTGGCACGCCCGGCGTAGGAGAAGGTGCCGTCTGCCGACGTCGAGCGGTACACGTGGTAGGCGGATGCGCCGCCGACTTTCTGCCACTTAAGGCTGACACTGCTCTTCTCGATTCCCTTGACGTCCACCTTGGAAGGTGCCGCGGGAACCGGCGTGCTCGGGTCCGTGAGGGATACCTCCACGGTATTGGACGGCACTGACTCGAGGCCGGTGTTATCCACTGCAATGACCTGGTACTTGTAGGGCAGCCCTGCGAAGGCCGTGGTGTCCTTGAAGGTGGTCGTTTCCGTGATGTGTTCAGCAACAAGCTGCGGCTGCGCCTCGAAGTTTGCCTGCCGGAACACCTTGTAGCTGGCGGCGTCGGCTACGGCGTCCCAGGCGAGTTCCACCGCCGCCGGGTCAGCCGCGGCGTCCACGGCGGTGGCGCGCAGGTTGGTGGGGCCCACCAGGAGGGGCGTGACTTCCAAGCCGTTGAGCCGCTGGCCGGAACCGCTGATGGTGACGTTGAGCTGGCCGTCGGTCACCAGGACCTGGTTGATGATCTTTTCCGCCGAGGAGGCTTTGCCGGAGGAGACCTGGCCGTAGCCCTTGCCCTCTGCCGCGACGTCCGTCCGGGTGGAGCCGATCCAGTCGCTGTGGTAGGTCTTCAGCGCGTAGGTGCCGTTGGGCACGTCCAGCTGGAATTCGAAACTGGAGCCGCTGAGCACGAAGTCGCGAAGCAGGTTCGTGGTGACGGCGCCGCGGTCCCGGTCGCTGAGGACGGAGGGGTCCTTGAAGCCGAAACCGCGTTCCTTGCTGTACGCCATGGTGCGGTTGGCCTCGGTGTAGCCGGCCTCGACGGGTGCACCCACAGGGCCGAAGTCGAACTTGTACTTGGCTTCCTTGGTGGTCAGGGACAGGGCGTCGCTGGGTTCGGAAGGGCCTTTGCCGTTCATCGCTGCGATCCGCACGCTGTAGGCGGTGCCTTCAGCAAGGCCTGCCAGGTTTGCCGTGGGGACGGTTGCCGTGGTGGCCAGCTTGTAGGCGCTGTCCTCTTCGGACGACAGCTTCCGGTACACCTTGTAGATGTCCGCGCCCTCGGTGGGCTGCCATTTCAATAGCGCGCCGGCATTGGAGATGCTGCCGGCCACCAGTCCCTGGGGCTTTGCAGGAACGGCCGACGGCGGGACAATCTCCTTGGCGCGTGCGGCCAGCGGGATGTTGAGCTGCTTGACGCCGCCCGCTAGCAGGCGGGCCATCTGGATGGCGCCGTACTCCTGGAAGTGGGTGTTGTCCACGGTTCCGGTGGGCCGGTTGGGGTAGACCCCGGCATCGACGTGGAGGAAGACCGACTTGGTGTCTTCGGGGCCGATTTCGTCAAAGTAAGCCCGGCTCAGTGCCGACAGATCCACCAGCGCCACGTTCTCTTCGGCGGCCAGTTCCTTCATCTTGTCCACGTACTCGGGGAAGCTGACGTTGAATTTCCCGGTGGCCTCGTCGAAATCACGCCGTCCCACCGGTGTGACGAGCACCGGGGTGGCTCCGCGCTGGCGGGTCCCGTTGACGTAGGTGCGCAGGTATTCCTTGTAGTCGGCGGGGGAGGCGTACCGGTCATCGACGCCCACGGTGGCGTCGTTGTGGCCGAACTGCACCATCAGGTAGTCGCCGGGGTTGATAACGCGGAGGATCTCGTCCAGCCGTCCCTGGCTGATGAAGTTCTTGGAGCTGCGTCCTCCGATCGCGTGGTTGAAAAAGGAGACTTTCTCATCAAAGTAGCGGTCGATCATCTGCCCCCAGCCGGCCTGCGGGATGTAGCCGGCGTCGTAGGTCTGGACTGTGGAATCTCCGGCGAGGTAGACGGCAGGATCCGCCGTGGCGGATCGCGGCGCGCGGGCTGCGATGACCAAGGAGTTGATCTTGGCCGCGGTGCCGCCGAAATCAAGATTCAGCTGGCCGTCCACGAGCGAGATGGGGAATTCCATTTCCAGATACTGGCCTGCGGGTTTGTCCGTGAGCTGGACCTTTGCGATCTTCTCCGCGGTGATCGCGATGTTGGTGGCAGCGACGGCGTCGCCTGCGATGAGCTTGACTGTGTAGTCCCCGTTGGGGAGGTCCACGAGGAAACTGCCGCCCTGGGCCTGGACGAAGTCGGACCGCAGCGGGTCGGCCGTGCCGCGGTCTTCGCCGGACGTCAGCGTGGTGTCGGTAAAGCCGAACTTCGCCGCGGCGCTGTACGCCTGGGAGGCATTCACCTGGGTGTAGCCGTCGGCGGTAGCGCCCGGGCCGAAGTCGAAGCGCAAGCCCGAACCGGCTGGCGGGAGGGGGGTTTCGGCGTGCACGGCGGGCAGGCCGGTGAAGGCCACCGCCGCGGCTGTCACTGCCGCCGCGACTGCCTTTGCGCCGGGGAACCGGACGCCGGAGAGCCGGTTTCCGCCGGGGGCGCGGACGTTACCTGTCCCGGATTTTGGCCGGGCACCGGAACCGCTGTCCTGCCGAGTGCGTCTTTGAGGGGGATAACTCACGAACATCTCCTTTGATGAGCAGTGGAAACAAGGACCACAGCGGGCAAGTTTGTATCGTTTCAATCAATTAATGCGTGGCATGGCGGGCGTGAAGCGGGGAGTCCAGTGAACCGCTGGCGGGTCGGGGTGGCCGACTTTGGACACCCGCTGCCTGGTCCGCGCAACCCTCGATAGGGCTGCAAGGTAGCCCTGGCGGGTGGTTCGGTGTTGCAGAAGTTACATCACGACTAGGCCTGTATATCCGTGGTGTACGGAACAGGTTTATCAGTGGATCGTTTCAAAGGTCAAGGATTTTTGTTTCATTTCTGTGAGATTTTGTTATGCGATGTCACAACTTGGTCATATGGGACCGGTGGCGGGGCCGCCAGGGTTTGCCAAGCTAATGAGAATCACTATCATTTAGCTTATGAAGATTCGTGATAAAGCTTTCCGTTGCCTGAAGCCCTCCGCTCGCTGCCTGAAGCAGTATCGGAGCTCCGAGCTGCAGGCAACCCCGATGGGACTGTCAGGGGTAGCGGTAATCGCCGCGGCTGCGCTCATGCTGAGCGGCTGCGCTGCCGATTCCGGGCGTGGCGGTGACGCCCCGCTTGCGGAAACTGCCCCGCAGCCTGCCGGGCAGCCGGCCGCATCGTCCCGTGCAGCCCAGGAAATCCAGGGGCCCGCCCCCAGGCTGGTGCTGACCCACGCCGGCGGCATCACGGTGCTCGACGCCGCCTCGCTCGCGGTGGTGGGGGAGGCAGATCTTGAGGGCTTCAACAGGCTCAACCCCGCGGGGGACGGCCGGCATGTCCTGGTCTCCACCGGAAGCGCGTTCAAGGTTTTTGATGCCGGAGTGTGGACCGAAAAACATGGCGATCACGGGCACTCCTACGCTGCCCAGCCTGCACTGACGGGTGTTGAGTTCCAAGCCAGCCAGTCCGGCCACGCAGTCTTCCATGCTGGCAGGACCGCGCTGTTCAGTGACGGTTCCGGGCAGGTTGAAGTTTTCGAGCCTTCCGGACTGGCGGCGGAAACGGGGGCGCTTCCGGAGAGTGACGTCTACACCGCGCCGGACGCCCACCATGGCGTGGCGGTGCCGCTGGAGGAGGGAAAGCTACTAATTACCCTCGGTGACGACGAGTCCCGGCGGGGAATCGCCGTGCTGGCTGAAGGATCCGGACAGAACCGGGCGGAGCTGGTGCGCAATGAAGACTGCCCGGGTGTGCACGGCGAGGCGGTGGCCGGGCCGGATGCCGTGGTGGTGGGCTGCGAAGACGGCATGCTTGTCTACCGGGGCGGGAAGATTAGCAAAGTGCCCAGCCCCGATGCCTACGGAAGAATGGGCAACCAGGCCGGTTCGCCTGAATCGCCAGTCGTCCTGGGCGACTACAAAGTGGACAAGGATGCGCCGCTTGAACGGCCCACACGGGTCTCCCTTGTGAACACTGAGACGGCGGCACTGCAGCTCGTCGAACTCGGCACAAGCTATTCGTTCCGGTCGCTGGGGAGGGGCCCCTCAGGCGAGGCCCTGATTCTGGGAACCGACGGCTCCCTGCGGATCATTGACCCGCTGACCGGAAGCGTCACGTCGAATATTCCCGTGGTTGCGGCCTGGGAGGAGTCTGAAACGTGGCAGGACCCGCGCCCCACGCTGTTTGTGCAAGGGTCCACTGCCTACGTCACCGAGCCCGCAAGCAGTGCTATCCACGCAGTGGATCTTGCATCCGGCAAGGTGATCAAATCCGCTGATCTCCCGCACGTACCCAACGAACTGACCGGAGTTTCCGGCTAATATTCCCAGCCGGGAATACTAGCAGACCCGCATGTGACGACGCCGGGCCGGCCACTGACGTGACCGGCCCGGCGCTGCACAGGGTATTGCTTGGTTTTGTGTTCGCTTTAGGCGAGTACGCTCAGCTTTGAGTTGCTGCGGCCGAACAGTGCCCGGTCCACGGCCACCTTGCCGGCGCCGGTCAGGGCAATGGCCAAGGCACCCGCTGCCAGCAGCAGTACCAGTTCGTAGCCGCCGGTGGCAGCGAAGACGCCTGCGGAGGCGTGCACCAGGAACAGGGCGCCGAGCATGTCCAGGGCGAGCAGCAGTGCGAAGACGCGGGTCAGCACGCCGAGGATCAGGGCGATGCCACCAACAAGCTCAAGGGTGGCTACTGCCGGTGCTGCCAGTTCGGCCGCCGGGATGCCCATCTTGGTAAACGCGGCCTGCGTGCCGGCAATGGTCCACTCGTTGAACTTCTGCCAGCCGTGGGCTGCGAACAGGAAGCCGGCAATGACGCGGAGGACCGTGAGTGCGGTGGTGGTCAGTGTGGACTGGTTCATGAGGATTCGCCATTTCAGATCGTGGGACGTCACTGCGCTTCGGGAGCAGCGCAGTTGTTGTTTCAATGATTAACTTTGCCATTCAAATACTTGAAGAGTCAACTATTTGTGGCGACATGTGACGGTTCTCTCCGGTTAGGCTGGCTCCGTGCCAGAATCACGCGCCGCCCGGATTGTTGTCCCCGGCAGGAACTCCCGGGAAATCCTCCGCCTCGCCGTTCCGGCATTTGGCGCGCTCATCGCAGAACCGCTCTTCCTGCTCGCGGACTCGGCCATAGTCGGCCACCTCGGCGTTTCCCAGCTCGCCGGCGTGGGGCTGGCTTCCGCGGTACTCCACACAGCCGTGGGCCTCATGGTGTTCCTCGCTTACTCCACTACCCCGGCGGTGGCCCGGGCCATCGGCGAGGGCAACCTTGCCAAAGCCCTCGCGGCCGGCCGGGACGGCGTCTGGCTGGCACTGGGCCTGGGGCTGGTGCTCGCGGCGGCAGGTTTCGCCGGCGCCGAGCTTCTGGTCGATCTGATGGGCGCCACGGGCGATGTCCGCCAGTTCGCCGTCGACTATCTCCGCTGGTCCATGCCGGGGCTCGCGGCCATGCTTTTGATCTTCGCCGGCACCGGGGTGCTGCGCGGCCTCCAGGACACGCGGACCCCGCTGGCCGTGGCCTCGGCGGGGTTCAGCCTGAACATCGTCCTCAATCTGGCGCTGGTTTACGGCATGGGCTGGTCCGTGACCGGCTCGGCCGTGGGCACCAGCATTGCCCAGTGGGCCATGGCCCTGGTGTACCTGGTGATCGTCCGGCGAAATGCGCGCGACCACGGAGTTTCGCTCCGCCCGGACTGGCACGGCGTGCGCTCCATGACCAAGGTAGGCTCCTGGCTCATGCTCCGCACGCTGAGCCTGCGGATTGCGATCCTGGCAACCGTGCTGGTGGTGACGGCCCAGGGGCCGGTGAACCTGGCGGCCCATCAGTTGGCCATGACCATCTTCACCTTCCTGGCATTCGCCCTGGACGCTTTGGCCATCGCCGCCCAGGCCCTGATCGGCAAAGAACTGGGGGCGGCCAATCCCGCCACGGTCCGTGAGTTGACCCGGACCATGATCCGCTGGGGTGCGGGATTCGGGGTAGTCACCGGAGCGTTGCTGGCCGTTGCGGCCCCGTGGGCGGGCGCCTTGTTCACGTCCGACGCCGGTGTCCAAGGCGCCCTGACGCTCGCCCTGTGGGTGCTGGCGGCCGGGCAGCCCGTGGCCGGCTATGTGTTTGTGCTGGACGGCGTCCTCATCGGCGCCGGCGACGCCAAGTACCTGGCGATCGCCGGCGTCGTAAACCTCGCGGTATATCTGCCCCTGCTGGCCGCTGTCCGGCTTTCCGGCGTCGACGGCGCCATGGGGCTCACATGGCTGTGGGCGGCCTTTTCGCTGGGCTACATGTCTGCCCGCGCGGTGACACTTGGCCTGCGGGCCGGGACGGACCGGTGGATGGTTCTTGGTTCGCCCTAGGGGGTCGGGCTCGGGCCGCTGGTCTGGTCGGCCTGCCTTCGGCCCGGTTCGCGTCGAATCCGCTGCGCACTAAACTGGACCCGTGACCCTCCCAGCATCCCCTGCCGATCCCGCCCCGTTGACCGCTCCCGCCGCGGACCTGTGGAAACCGGTGCTCACCAGGGCAGTCGTCGCCCTTGCTTTCGGCGCGGTGACGGTCTTCTGGGCGTCGCCGTCGGCATCTGAAATGGGCTGGACAGGCGGACTGTACCTGCTCGCCGTGGGCGTGACCCTGCTTCGCGGAATCGGAAAATTCGGCGTTGACGCCAAAATGCCTGCCGGCAAGGTCATGGCCGCAGCCGGGGCCGTCATGACTGGAGCCGGTGTGGCTGTGGTG
The DNA here is from genome assembly GCF_001423745.1 of Arthrobacter sp. Leaf337. Lineage (GTDB taxonomy): Bacteria > Actinomycetota > Actinomycetes > Actinomycetales > Micrococcaceae > Arthrobacter. The sequence goes on along the minus strand of NZ_LMPC01000016.1, from coordinate 2,728 downwards.
TTCCTGGGCAGTGAGCTGGTATTCGGTGTCCTGGCGGCACTGGGCCTGGGACTGCTGGGGGCAGCGGAACTCTACCTCGGAATCCTTTTCCGCGGCCGCAGTGTCCTCGCGCGCGACTGGCTGGCATCGGGTGTCATCGGCCTGGGAACCGCCGTGGCGCTGCCCTTCTTCATAAGCCTCGGAGCGCACGCCCTGCTCGGCGTGGCCGGCGGCGGGGCGATCATTTCCGGCGTCCTCTGGGTCCTGGCCGCCCTGACCCTGCGGCACGATGCGCGGCCCGTTTCCAGCGAGGCCGTAAACTAGTAGGGAACGGTTCTACTTCGTGTAGAACAATGGCTTTACTAAGCTGCCCGGCCCCGGCCGCGCTGCATGGGAGGAAACACCTTGGCACAACGGAAACCAGGAGAACCGCGCAAGCTGCGGACCTCGGTCAAGGGACCCCTCATGTTCTCCGCATTCTGGGCTGTCCTGGCCTTTTTTGCCGTGCTGATTTTTGCCTCCGGCGGCAGCTCCCGGGCACCCCGCTTCGACCTCGCCCTGACGGGGGCCGGAATTGCGTTCATCGTGACGCTGGTCATCGCGGCGATGCTCTCGATGAGCCACAAGGAAAATGCAGACCACCTGGGCAAGGGGTCCGGCGTCAATCTGAGTTCCAAGAAGTCCTCCTCCCACGGCGGATATTCGGCGCGGCCGGAGGCAGCGCGCCCGGAAGCCCAGGGTCCCGACGCGCCGGAGTCAGCTCCCGGCGACTCCCGCTAGATACTCCGGCTTCCCCTGCAGGCTTCGCCCGCGCCAAACTTCTGCAGGACGCCGCTATGAGGCGGCTTTCCGGGCGCGGTAAGCGGCCACATGGGCCCGGTTTGCGCAGTTTCCGGTGTCGCAATACCGCTTGGACCGGTTCCGGCTAAGGTCCAGCACCACGGCGTCACAATCCTCTGCAGCGCACACCAGCATCCGGTCCATTTCCTTGCTTCGGATCACATCCACGAGTGCCATGGCAGCCTCGGTTCCCATTCTGTCCGCCAGCGGAGCCTCCCGCGTGGTGGCATGAAGGTGCCAGTCCCATTCGTCGTGCTTGATCAGCTGCGGAAGCGCATTTGCGTCCCGGAGCAGGCGGTTCACCGTATCGACGGCGGAGTCCTCATCCATGGTCCACAGTTCGGTGAGCTGGCTCCGTAGTTTGTGGACGCTGGCCAGTTCGGCCGCGTCCCGCGATCTTGCGCCCGAGAAGCCTTCCGTCGTGAGAAAACGGTCCAGGTCCGCCATGGTGGCAAGATGCTCCTCACCGTTTGCCGCGCTGTTGATCAGCCCCACCACAGTGCGGAGGGCAACTTCAGTGTCAGGGGCAAAAACCATCTTGACTCCTTACAGGGTCCGGGCGTAATGTCATGACCATTACCCCACTTTACTCCTGACAGGAGGCAGCCGTGCCTGCCGTAAGCAAACGCGCCGAAGCGTCCGTCCAGGGCGCCGCTTCCCGGCAGGGCGTCGCCCGCCGGTCCGCTGCAGGCTTCATGGCGTCGGGGCTCGGCGTGGCGCTGTTTTCCTCGGCGGTCTTCGGCCTTTCCGGATCATTCGCCAAATCCCTGCTCGAAACCGGCTGGACTCCCGGTGCGGCGGTGACTGCCCGACTCACCGGTGCGGCAATAATCCTCGCCATCCCGGCCATCCCTGCCTTGCGCGGCCGCTGGAGCCAATTGAAGGACAACTGGCTGACCATCCTGCTCTTCGGTCTCATCGGTGTCGCGGCCTGCCAGCTCTTCTATTTCAACGCCGTCGAACGCCTCTCCGTAGGAGTTGCGCTGCTTCTGGAGTACCTGGCCCCGGTGATCATCGTCCTCTGGCTCTGGGCCGCGAGCCGCAGGCGTCCCCGACCGCTCACCATCGCCGGAACGTTGCTTTCGCTCGGCGGACTCATTCTGGTGCTGGATCTGACAGGTGCAGTGAAGATCGATTTCGTGGGCGTCCTGTGGGGAATCGCCGCCGCGGTCTGCTTGGCGATCTACTTCTTCATCACCGCCAAGGAAAATGACACCCTGCCGCCGATTGTCCTGGCGTCCGGCGGCCTGATGGTGGGCGCCGCGGTGATGTGGCTGGCCGCAGCCACGGGCCTTCTACCCATGGCGTTCAGCACCGCTGACACCAAACTGGGGCCGTGGGTCACTCCGTGGTGGGTCTCGCTGGGCGGACTGATTGTGCTGGCGACGGTGCTCGCGTACGTTTCCGGAATTATTGCCGCCCGCGCGCTCGGTTCAAAAGTGGCTTCCTTTGTGTCGCTCACCGAGGTGCTCTTCGCCGTCATCTGGGCGTGGCTCCTGCTCGGCGAACTGCCCGGTCCCGTCCAGTTGCTCGGCGGGGTGCTGATTGTGGGCGGCGTGGTTCTGGTCCGGGTGGACGAGCTTCGTGGTGCCGGCGCCCCGGCGGCGTCGGTGCCGACGCCGCTGGACCACGCCAACGACGTCGAACCCGTCCCGTAGTCAGTCACTACGAGTCCGTCACCCGCCACGCCGTGGGTGCCTTTAAACGCGGATGCCCCGGACGCTTTGTTGCGTCCGGGGCATCCGGCAAGAAATGGTGGTTTCTCGAAGTCCGTCCCTGGCGGGAAGGCGGAGTTCCTAGCGGGAAGCCTCTTCCTGCTGGGCGGCGTTCTTGGTTGCCTGCTTGCCGGCTTCCTCCAGCGCCTGGGCCACCTTGGCCAGGGCCGTCACGTGCGAACCGGACCATTCGC
>NZ_LMPC01000015.1 GCF_001423745.1 Arthrobacter sp. Leaf337 | reverse complement strand
TCTACAAAGCTCAAGGGTCTGAGTCCGGTGCAATACCGTGCCCAGACCCGTGCGGCCTAGAATCCCATTTAGCCAGTCCAACTATCGGGGACCACTTCAGGAGGTGAGAGAGCGTTTCTTTTTTGGCGGCAGGAAGTGCGAGAGGGTTCCGGATTTAGCCGCAGGACGTGATAGAGCGTCGGAAGGGGGTTGGGCTGATAATTTTGAGTTTGTGAATAATCCGGCCGAGATGGTTGTCCCCAGAGTCCAGGCAGCTATTGCCCAAGCGTTCGGCGAAGAGTTCCGGGACACCGATCCGGTGGTCCGGCCCTCGCAGTTCGCCGACATCCAGATCAACGCCGCCATGGCCCTTGCCAAGAAGGTGGGACTGCCGCCACGCGAGGCTGCCGGGCGGATCGTCGAGGCACTGGAGCTTGACGGCCTCTGCACCGCCGTGGAGATCTCCGGCCCCGGCTTCATCAACCTCACGTTTGACGGCACCTGGATCGAGGAGTTGCTCAACGCCCAGGCTGACCCCACCCAGGCTTCCCAGCCCCAAGGCGGGCCGGAGACGCAAGCCCGTCGCGTCGTCGTCGACTATTCCTCCCCAAACGTCGCGAAGGAAATGCACGTGGGGCACCTCCGCACCACCGTGGTGGGGGACAGCTTGGTCCGGGTCCTTGAGGCGCTGGGCCATACGGTGATGCGGCAGAACCACATCGGCGACTGGGGCACGCCCTTCGGCATGCTGATCGAGCACTGGCTGGAGATCGGCGAGGATTCACCTGAGGCCGCGCTGCTGGTGGAAGATCCCAGCGCGTTCTACCAGGCGGCGCGGGCAAAGTTCGACGGCGATGCGGACTTCGCGACGCGGGCACGCCTTCGCGTGGTGTCACTCCAGTCGGCCCACGAGGAGACGCTGGAGGTCTGGCAGCGGCTGGTGGACCATTCGAAGGTCTACTTCAATGCCATCTACGCCACGCTGGGAGTCAGCCTCGAGGACGAGCACATCGCAGGCGAAAGCTCCTACGATCCCCATTTAGCACAGTTGTGCCAGGAACTTGAGGAGCGCGGCCTGGCCCGTGTGAGCGAGGGGGCGCTGTGCACGTTCCCCGCGGGCTTCACCGGCAGGGACGGCGAGCCGCTGCCGCTCATCATCCGCAAATCCGACGGCGGCTACGGGTACGCGACCACCGATCTCGCCACCATCAGGTACCGGGTGCAGGAACTCCATGCCGACCGCATCCTGTATGTGGTGGGAGCCCCGCAGAACGTCCACCTCCGGATGGTCATTGAAACCGCCCGCGAAGCCGGATGGCTGCCGGACACCGTAGAGGCCACGCATGTGCAGATCGGCAACGTGCTGGGCGAAGACGGCAAGATCCTGAAGTCCCGCTCGGGCACTCCGGTGAAGCTCATGGCCCTGCTGGACGAGGCCGTGGACCGCGCCCGCGCCGTGGTGGATGCGAGCCGCCCCGACCTCTCGGAGGACGAACGCGCCGTCACCGCCCGGCAGGTGGGGATCGGGGCCGTGAAGTACGCGGACCTGTCGGTGGGGCACGACACCGAGTATGTCTTCGACTTCGACCGGATGCTGGCACTGAGCGGCAACACGGGCCCCTATGTGCAGTACGCCGCTGCCCGGATCCGCTCCATCCTGCGGAAGGCCGAGGAGGCCGCGACTGCGTCGGCCTTCGAGTCTGGCGGGGTGGCGGACTCTGGCGAGGTGGCGGACTCTGGCGACGTGGCGGGGGAGTCGACGGCGGGAGCGAGTATCGCCGTCGTCGAACCGGCCGAGCGGGCCCTGGCGCTCCACCTGCTGGAGTACGGCGCGACCCTCCGGAGGGTGGGCGAACTGCTGGAGCCGCACCGGCTGTGTGCGTTCCTGTTCGAACTCTCGCAGCTGTTCACCTCGTTCTACGACCAGTGCCCGGTGTTGAAGGCGGACGAGTCCGTCCGCCAGTCACGACTCGCCCTGTGCGCACTCGTCCTCCACAGGCTCTCCGAGGGGCTGGACCTGCTGGGCATCGAGACTCCGGAGAACATGTAGCCCCCAACGCTCTCTCACTTCTCGCGGCATGACCGCGGGAAGTGAGAGAGCGTCCGGGAATAGGCGGCAGGAAGTGAGAGAGCGTCGGGGATCGGCGGGCGGGCTTAGCCGACCAGCCCCGCGCCGAACTCCTCGACCTCGATCAGCGGTTTGATGACCTTCTCGACTTCGCCCTGGATGAAGTTGCGGCGGATCACGTTGTCGCCGAAGACGTTGCCGATCGCGCCGAGGACCATGGCCTGGTCCAGCGAAAGGTAGCGCCGGGCGATGGTTCCGGACTTGACCGCCACCGCATCGAAGAAGCCGCCGGCGCCATAGGCGGCGAGGTCGCGTTCGATCTTCACCAGGTTGTCGTACGCCTCGCGGGGCTCGTACTCCATGGCCAGGAAGGCGGCGTGCGGGGTCACTACGCCGTCGCCCCAGGCCGGCGTCGGGTTGCCGGCGGGCCGGCAGCCGTCGAAGCCGGTGTCTACGCTGGTGCGTTCGACGTCGGATGGGTAGCCGTCGCTGCTCATGCCCAGGGCGTCGACGCCCCACTCGGAGTAGCCGCCCTTCGGGTGGCTGGCGGGCGAGAAGCCCCAGTACCCGTACTGCGCATCGTCCAAGCCGAACTCCCGCTGGGCGCGGACGGTGAGCGGGTGGTTGATGCCCCATGCCTTCGGCGCCCAGGTGGATTCAGGGACGAACAGGTCCGGCATCAGGGACTCGAACATGTCTCCGCCCCAGCTCGGCACGATCCGCATTCCGCGGTACGTGTAGGCGCCCTCGAACACATCGATTCCCTGGTACGTCCGCGTCTCGCCCGCCGGCTTCTGCTCCTGCCAGGACCAGTCGCAGGTGTCCGGGAAGACCCGCATGGTGGCGAAGTAGTGCGCCGGTGGAAGCTGGCCGAGGGCAATGCCGATGTAGGTGGCGATCCGCGGCTCGGAGTTGGTGACGTCGTAGTGGTTCATCGTGTAGTAGACGTCAGCGCCCTTGCCCAGATAGTTGCCCTGGACCGTTTCCACCGGTGGTTTGACGTCGTAGAAGCCGCCGCGCAGCAGCCCCGCCGCCACACCGGGCCGGGCGTCCTTGTTGTAGAAGATCCCGAAGTCCATCCTGCCCAGGATTGTGTTGGCCAGCCCGGCGACCTTCGGCTCGGCGTTGCGGACCACCATGAGCGCTGCTGCGAACCAGCCGTTGTCCACGCTGGACATGAACGGCGCCACGGGGTTTCCGTTCTCGGGCCACACGGTGATGACTTCGCCGGTGGCTTCGTCGTACCAGTTGTAGAGCATGCCGCTGGGCTCGTGGTGCTTGAGGCCGGCCAGGGTGGTGAGGGTGCGGGTCAGCCGCTCCCGGCACTCGCTGGCGCTGATGATGTTCAGCTCCCGGGCCACCACGGTGCTCCACATGTAGCCGCCGATGTTGGTGGGCGAGGTGAAGCCGCTGCGCTTCGGTGCGGTGATGGACTCGCCGATGTAGTCGGCCGGCAGTCCGGTCACGGGATCGGTCATCGCGACCAGGGACTTCCAGGTGTCCTGCGCCCACCGGGTGATGACCTTGCGGTCCACCCCGCCCAGGTTTCGTGCGCGGGAAAAGTACGACGGCGACTGCGCGCCGGGCGCTGCGAAGCCGGGTTTCGCCGTAGCGGCGGCGAGTCCGGTGATGGCAAAGGCAGCCGCACCGGCGAGGAGCTGGCGGCGGGTGGCAGTGGAGAATCCCAGGGTTGCATCACAGCGCTGGTTCATGAGCTCAGTCCTGACTGGGTAGCGGTGGCGGTTCCGGCCTGCGGCAGGTGCGGCAGCCGCAGGCCGTGTCCGAACCGGAAGAGGGGATCGGCGGTGTCTCCGGGGACATCCGAGCGCGAAGCACGCACGGCGTCCATGGACCTCGGAATGTCGAACGGGAGGCTGCCCTGCGGCTCAACGCTTCCGAACAGGGCATCGAGGAGGGCCGTGTCCGAGACGCCGAAGGTGCCCACCAGGGCCGCAGCGAACCCGGCCAAGGGCGTGAGGATGGCCGGCCGGTCCAGCCGCACGTCGATGATCAGCGGAACCTTCGCGGCCAGGGTGCGGAGCCGGGACACCAGCCCGGGCGGGAAGTCCAGGCTTCCGGCGTGGAAGTGCTGTTCCAGGAACAGGTCGTCGCGGTGGTCCCAGGGGGAGTGCAACCGGATCACGGCAACATCCGCCTGCTCGGGATCCTGCACCACAGTCCCGAAACCGTCGAAACTCAGCGGGTCCATTCCCTCGACGTAGACGGCGGGTGAGCCGGCCAGCGGCAGGGCGGTCCCGCCGTCGTGCGTTCCGTTGGCCAGTACCGTGACGGACCGTGCCTGCGCGCGGTGGCCCTCACGCCGGAACTCGGCGTTGCCCACGATTTCGGCCGCGGCGTCCTCGTCCACGAAGGGGTTGTCGAACAGGCCGAGCTGGAACTTGACCAGCAGCAGGCGGCGCGCGGATTCATCGAGTCGTTCCTCGCTGACCAGGCCGTCGCGGACCAGGCCGAGGAGCAGTTCGGTGCATTCCTCGCCGCCGAACTGGTCCACGCCGGCGTTGAGGATCTTCAGCATCCGCTCGGGGGCCGTGAGCTCTTCGACGCCCCACGCCCGGGCCGGCAGCACCTGGTCGCCCACGATGTTGTCGTTGACCAGTTCCCAGTCGCTGAGCACCACGCCGTCGTAGCCGAGCTTGTCCCGGAGCAGGTTGGTGATGATCTGCTTGTTGTAGCCGAAGCCGACTTCCTCCACCGGTTCGCCGTCCAGCTCGACGCCGATCGGCATGCCGTAGTAGGGCATGATGGCGCTGGTCTTCTCCGCGATGGCGGCCCGAAACGGAGCCAGGTGCTCGTCGAAGCGGCCGCCGGGGTAGACCTGTTCGCGGCCGTAGGGGAAGTGCGCGTCCTCGCCGTCGCGCTGCGGACCGCCGCCCGGGAAGTGCTTGGTGGTGCAGGCAACGCTGTCCGGACCCAGCTCGTCGCCCTGGAACCCTTGGAGGTATTCCACCACGTACTTCGAACTGAGCTCCGAGTCCTGCCCGAAAGTTCCAGCCTGCCGGCACCAGCGCGGCTCGGTGGCGAGGTCCACGGTGGGGTGCAGCGCGGCACGGATGCCGACGGCGGTGTACTCCGTGCGGGCGATCTCGGCGAAGCGGCGGATGAGGTCGGCACTGCCGGCTGCGGCCAGGCCGATCGGCTCGGGCCACTGGGAAAAGTGGGCCGCGGTGAACGAGACGCCGGAGTTCTCGATGAAGGCGTGGCGCGGGTCCGTGGAGATCGTGACCGGAATGCCGTGCGGGGTCTGCTCGGCAAGGGCCTGCAGGGTGTTGCTCCAGCGGGCAGCCTCGCGGGCGGTGCCCAGCGCGTGGATGTTGAAGTGGTTCATGAACTTGCCCAGGATCACGGTGCTGGTGGGCGACTTGCTGATGTTGCCGGGTGTCTCCAGCAGGGTGCCGTCGGGGCCGGTTTCGATGACCGTGTGGAACATCAGCCCGGCCTTTTCCTCGAGGCTGAGGCGGGCCACGAGGTCGGCGGCGCGTTCGTGCGGGCTGAGGTCCGGGTTTTCGAAGGGATCCATGATCCCGTTGCCGTTGAGGTCCCGGTAACGGATGCCGTCGTCAGCCACGGAGGTGGCGTGGATTGCGTGGTTTCCGTGGTTTGCGTGGCGCGGGCTGGTGTGGGTATGTGAAGTCATGGGTGCTCTCTTGCGTCAGGTGAAGTCTGGAAGGGCAGGGGAGGTGGGGGCCTATTTGATGCCGGTGGCTGCGACGCCCTGGATGAAGTACCGCTGCAGGGCGACGAACAGCAGGATGATGGGCGTGATGATCAGGACCGATCCGGCCAGGAGGAGCCCGTAGTCGGTGGCGTTCTGGCCGGTGGAATACAGCGACAGTGCCACCGGCAGGGTGTACATCTCTTCGCTTTGGGCAACGACCAGCGGCCAGAGGAAATTGTTCCAGGACCCCAGGAAGGTCAGGATGCCGAGGGTGGCCAGCGGCGGTCCGCACAGGGGCATAACGATCCGCAGGAAGGTGCGCAGTTCGCCGGCACCGTCGATCCGGGCCGCTTCGATCAGGGAGTCCGGGATGCCCATGATGAACTGGCGCATCAGGAACACGCCCATCGGGGCCGCCAGGAACGGCAGGATCAGGGCCGGGTAGGTGCTGACCAGGCCCAGCTTGCTCACCATCACGAACAGGGGCACGAACGTGACCACGCCCGGGACCATCAGCATGACCATGACCAGCAGAAACAGGAAGCGCTTGCCCGGGAAATCCATCTTGGCCAGCGCGTAGCCCACCATGGAGCAGAACAGCAGGTTGCCGAGGACCGTGAACACAGCCACTACCACGCTGTTCAGGAAGAACGTGCCGATGTGCAGCTCGTTGAACCAGACCAGGAAGTTGTCCAGCGTGGGCTGCTCGGGCCACCAGGTGATGGGCCGGCGGAGGAGCTCGCCCTGGGTCTTGAAGGCGCCGAGGAACATCCAGGCGAACGGCAGGAGGGTGGCGGAAACGGCAACCACCAGGACGGCGTAGGTCAGCGTGCGGCGCGCCGGCGCGCGGCGGCTGGACCGCCGTCGTGCTTTGGGTTCGGTTCTGGCGGGCGGCGCACTTTTCGGTTCCGGCGCAACGGGTGCTGCGGTGGCCGGAAGCGGTGCTGAAGTGTCAGGGATCGTCATGGGGATCGGGTCCTCAGTCCTTGGATCGCAGGGCTCGGAATTGCAGCAGGCTCAACAGCGCGATGGCCACGAAGAGCACATAGCTGGCCGCGGAGGCCAGTCCGTATTTGCCGAACCCGAACTGGTTGTACGTGAAGTAGCTGACCGACAGGGTCGAATCCAGCGGGCCGCCCTTTGTCATCACGAACGGTTCCTCGAAGAACTGCAGGAAGCCGACGGACAGCAGAACGGTTCCCAGCAGGAGGGTAGGGCGGAGCATGGGCAGGGTGATCCGCGTGAACCGCTGCCAGGCGTTGGCGCCGTCCACTTCCGCGGCTTCGAGGATGTCGCCTGGGACAGCCTGCAGCCCGGCCAGGAAGATGATCATGAGCGTGCCCAGGTTCCGCCAGACGGCCAGCATGATCAGGGCCGGCATGGACCAGGTGGTGCTGTTCAGCCAGTCCGGGCCGGCGATGCCCATCCAGCCGAGGATGACGTTCAGCAGTCCGTCAGGCTGGAGGATGAACCGCCATACAACGGCAACGGCCACAATGCTGGTGACCACGGGCGTGTAGAAGCCAACGCGGAAGGCCGTGCGGAAGCGGCTGATGCCGTTGTTCAGGGCCACGGCAAGCGCGAGGGCCAGGACGGTAGTGAGTGGAATCCCGGCCGCCACGAAATAGGCCGTGTTCAGCACCGAGTGCAGGAACTGCGGATTCCGGAAGAGCGCGGCATACTGCTCAAGTCCGACGAATCCCACCGCGAAGGGGTTCTCGATGTCGCGGCTGGTGAAGTCCGTGAAGGACATCAGGAACGATGAGACCAGCGGTCCCAGCATGAATACACCGAAGATGAGGACGAACGGCAGCGCGAACAGCCATGCCGTGAGGGCGTTCCGGCGGCGCCGGGACTGTCCTGCGCGGACCCTGGCGCGGGCCGGAGGCCTGCCGGCATTTTTGGTGCCGGCAGGCATCACGTTTGTGGTGGTGGCCACTGTTACTTCCCGGTGCCGATCGAATCTGCGGCCTGCTGCAGGGACTTCAACGCCTCCGCGGGGTCCTTGCCGGCCTTGACGATCTGTTCGATTTCGCTGTCAGCGGCGGCGGCAACCTGGGTCCAGGTGGAAACGGCCGGCGGGTTGTTGGTGGTCTTGAGCTGGTCGCCGAAGACGGAGAGCTTGCTGTCCGATGCCAGTGACTGATCCTCCCAGGCGCTCTGCTGCGAGGGGAGGTCGCCGGTGGCCTTGTACCACTTGAGCTGGACCTCGGGCTTGGACAGCCACTGAAGAAGCTTCCAGGACGCATCGCGGTTCTCGGACTTCTTGAACACCACCATGTTGGAGCCGCCGACGAAGGACGTTGAGGTCTTCTCCTTGGGCATCGGGGCAACCTTGTACTTGTCCTCGAAGCCCGCGCCGCCGGCCTTGTTGAGCAGGCCGACGTGCCACGGGCCGCTGATCATCATGGGGGCGGAACCGTCCACGAAGGATGCTTCGGCAGTGGTTCCCGTGGACACGGCCTTGGACGCGAGCCCATCAGCGAAGAAGCTGGAGTAGTACTTCAGCGCCTCTGCCGCTTCCGGGGTGTCAAGGGTCCACTTGGTGCCGTCGTCGTTCATCAGCTTCGCGCCGTTGGACCACTGGAACGGGAGGGTGTCCAGGTAGGAGCCGGCGACGCCGGCGGGCAGCTGGACCCCGTATTTTGCCCCGGCCTTCTCCTGGAGACCCTTGGCAAGGGCTTTGAAGTCATCCCAGGTTTCGGGCGCCTTGGTGATGCCGGCCTTCTCGGCCAGGTCGCTGCGGTAGTAGACCACGCGGGTGTCGACGTACCACGGCACTCCGTAGGTGGTTCCTTCGACTTCGGTCGACTTCACCGAACCGGGGAAGAAGTCGCTGGCGTCGATCTCCTTCGGCGTCGCGTCGAAGGAGCTGGCGAAATCGCCCATCCAGGTGGTGCCCATCTGGGCGACGTCCGGTGTTGTTCCGCCGGCGATGGCTGTCTGGTATTTGCTGAGCGCCGCGTCCCAGGGGATGGCCGTGACGTTGACCTTGACGCCGGGATTCTCGGCCTCGAACTCCTTGAGCAATGCCGGAAGGGCTTCGCCTTCACTGCCCTGTGCCCACAGGGTAATGGTGCCGGATGCCTGGCCTGAGGCAATGGGCTTGGCCGATGACGCTGCGGATGAACCCGCGGAGTCCCTGCCGCAGCCGGTCATCAGCAGCGCTGCGGCAAGGCCGATGGCGGCTGCCTTCGTTGCGTTCGGACGGATCATCATTGTTCCTTTCGTGGGTCCCCGCATGCTCGGCCGGCTTCGGCTGATGCGTGGGCCGGTGCTTGGCCCGATGTGCAGCGGGGCGGGCCTGTGAGGGCACCGTTCTGCAAAGTATCTAAGCGCTTTGATTTATCGCTCGGACTAATCTAAGCGCATTGAATGTGATGTTGGCAACAGTTAGTCCAAAGAAAGTTGATACCCGGGGAGTGGGCATCGGGCGGCGGTGGGGTGTCCCGAAGGGGCTTTGGGGTCGCCGGAAGGGGCGGCGGTGGGGTGGCCCGGGGCGTGGCGGAGTGCGTTTTTCCGGGGCGCGGCGGAGTGCGCGGTGGGGGTGCAACTCCAGTGGGGGAGTAACTCCAGTGGGGGAGGGCGAAGACGAGGGAGGCCGCCCGGGCGGCGCCGTCGTCGGGCGCCTCTGTTGTTTGGCGTGGCCGCGGGTTCTAGCCCGGCTGGCAGCCACAACTTTCACGCAGCACGACGCGGACGGGAAGCCTGCGGGCCACCGGCGGCTTGTCGGGATGGTCCAACCGGTCCAGGAGCAGTTCCACCATGGTGCGCCCCATTTGTTCCATGGGCTGGCGCACGGTGGTCAGCGACGGCTTGATGACCCGCCCGGCAGCGATGCCATCGAAGCCTGTCACGGCAACATCCTTAGGAATCCCGACGCCGACGGCGGCCAAGGCGTCCATCACCACCAGTGCGTCCTGATCGGTGGCGCACACAAAGGCCTCGGGCAATGAGCCCTGCCGGCAGATGTCGCTGACGACTTCCGTGAGGGACTGTTCGCTGCCGCACGGGTATTTCGGCTCGCGCGTTGTTGGCAGTCCCGCATCTTGAAGTGCCCCGAGGAACCCCTCGAGCCGCTCCTCATTGTCCGAGGACGGCATGCCCCCGAGGAACATCAAATCCGAGAGTCCGTGAGCTGAGATGAGGTGTTCGGTGATGGCCCGCACCCCGGAAATGTTATCTACCGTGACGTGGTCCAGTTCGCGGTTATGCACGTTCTCGGAGACTTCCACCACGGGGATGCGCCGGGCGATCCGCGCGAGGGCTTCGCTCGGGACGGACCGCGGAAACACGGCCAGGCCGTCAACGCGGCCGGCAATGTCCGACAGCACGGCCTCGTTGTTTTCCGGATTTCCGCCGCCTACGAGCAGCGCCTGCCCCCGGCGCCAGCACTCGAGTTCAACGCCGCGCTGGACCTCGTCCACATACAGCGGAAACAGCCGAAGATCCTCATTGCGGCGCTCAAGGTCGGCCTCCGCGGGGTGGAGCGGGTCCTGGCCTTCGCCGCGGATTCCGTCGGCAGGGTCCAGCAGGTAGTCGTAGGCAAATAGACCCAGGGCGCCCGTCCGGCCCCTGGCCAGGCCGCGCGCACTGGCGCTGGGGACGTAGCCCAGTTCTTCCGCGGCAGCGAGGACAAGTTCGCGCGTGGACGCCTTCACTTTGTCGGGCTGCCGGAATGTGAACGAGACAGTCGCGATGGAAACACCCGCGCGCTCCGCGACGTGATAAACCGTGGGACCTTTTGCCATTTCACTTCTCCTTCTCCCATGAGTCTATGCGCTTAGCATTCCCCTATGGAGTGAGCGACCGTTACAACGCTCTCTCAGATCCTGCGCGTTTTGGGGGAACGCTCTCTCTCCGACGCCGCGGTCTGCCAGGTCATGGACGATGTCAGGGCTAGGTGGGAGGGCGCTTCTCGTTTTGCGGCAGGAGGTGAGAGAGGGTTTCGAAAAAAGCGGCAGGAGGTGAGGGAGGGTTTCGAAAAAAGCGGCAGGAATTGAGGGAGCGTCGCAGTGAGGCGCAGGGTTGTGATGCTTGACACGTGTTAGGTCGTTCATCTACAGTTCCTAACACGTGTTAGGAAGGAAATTGACATGACCGGAGCCACAAACGGGCACCTGCGGGAAATCACCCGCCGTACCGCCCTTGGTGCCCTCGGCGCGGGAATTATCGGAGCAACCGTGGCATCGTGGCCGCGGCTCTCCGGAACGGACATTCCGGGCCGCGGGGACAACAGCCTCAGCATCGCCATCATGGGCACCGCCGCGGACGCCGCCGCCCGCCAGCGCGCCATCGACGCCTTCACCCGACTCCACCCGGAGATCAAGGTCAAGGTTCAGGCCATCCAGGCCGTGGACTGGAAAGACTTCTTCACCAAGATCCTCACCATGGTGGCTGCAGGCACGCCGCCGGACGTGGTCTACGTGGCCACCGAAGGCGCCCAGCTGTTCGCGGAAAAGCTCGCTCATCCGCTCGACGAGTACGTGCGCCGCGACGCCGCGGACATGCGGGAGTTCTTCGACGACGTGCACCCCAGCCTGGTGGAGGCCTTCATGTACAAGGGCAGCCTGTACCAGCTCCCCATGGACTGGAACGCGGCCAACATGTACTACAACACCACCGCGTTCGCGCAGGCCGGACTGGAGCGCCCGGCGGATGACTGGACTCACCTGGACTTCCGCAACAGCCTCGCCGCCATGCGCAAGGCCCGGACCTCGGACTTCACCCCGTATTACTGGACCAACAGGCTCTTCGGCGGGGTGGTTCCGTGGCTCTACGCGAACGACACCAGCTTCCTGAAAGAGACCCGGTCCACCGGCGGGGAGTGGCTCTGGGATGGCTTTTACGCCAACGATCCCTCCCGCAGCCTCCGTTCAGGCGGATACCAGTGGCTGGAGCCGAACGCCAACGACGACCGCGTCTTCGAGTCCTTCGACTACCTCCGCGGACTGGTCAAGGACGGGCTCGGCGTCCGCCCTGAGGAAGGCGGCGGCAGCTCGCTTGTCGGGCTGTTCGCGTCCAACCGCATCGGTACGACGCCGGCCGGCGGCTACTGGGTGCAGGGCCTGCACGAGGCCGGGATGGGCGAAAGCGATTTCGACGTCCAGTTCTTCCCGCGCTGGAAGACCCAGCGGCACCAGTTCGGCACCGCCGGCTACGCGATCATGAAGACCGCCAAGGACAAGGACGCCGCCTGGGAATGGATTAAGTTCAGCTCCAGCCGCGAAGCCATGGAACTGATCTTCCCCAACCCGATTACGACGCCGGCGCGCCGCTCCATGGTCAACGAGCAGCTCTACGCCGGCAAGGGACCCGCCAACTGGAAGGTCTTCTACGACACCTTGGACCGGTTCCCCACCACCGGCCCCATCCCGGCCCCACCGCAGCAGGCCGCCGTTGAAACGGCCCTGATGAAGAACGTTTCGCTGGCTGTCAGCGGCGACGAGCGCCAGCTCAAGCAGGCCCTCGCCTCAATGCAGCGCGACCTTGAACTGGCCCTGAGGAGGCAGTCATGAGCACCACCACCCCGCCGCGGGAGCGGCCGAGGCAGGCGGCCGGGCAGTCCGTGCCGGCCCAGCACCAACCCACCGCCAAGTCGCGGCACAGCCAGCGTTGGCTGGCCTGGATCTTCCTCGCCCCCACCATCCTCGGCATGGGCCTGTTCACCCTGATCCCGATCGTGGCCTCCGTGGTCCTTGCCTTCTTCCGCTGGGACATCATTTCCGCGCCGACGTTCGTGGGCTTCGACAACTTCTCCGAAGTGGTCCAGGACCCCACCGTCCGCGTGTCCTTCCTGAACACCATCGTGTTCGTGGTGGTGGCGGTGGCCTTCCAGCTGGGGCTCGCCCTGGCGCTGGCCATCATGGTGCAGGAGAAGATGCCGGCCTGGCTGCGCGTGTTCTTCCGTTCGGCCTTCTTCTTCCCGCTCATCCTGTCCGCGGCCTCGGTATCCATCTTCATGCGATACCTCTTCAACGAACAGTTCGGCGTGGTGAACTGGTTCCTGTCCCTGGTAGGCATCCCCGCGGTGCCGTGGCTGACCACACCGGGCGGGTCCGCCGCCGTCGTGATCCTTGTCTACGTGTGGCAGAACTTCGGGTTCTCCTTCCTGCTGTTCATCGGCGGCCTGGCTTCCATTCCCGTGGAGACATACGAAGCGGCATCGATCGACGGCGCCACCGGCTGGCGCAAGCACCTGCACGTCACGCTGCCCCTCCTGAGCCCCACCACCCTCGTGGCTTCGGTGATGGCCATCATCAGCGCCCTGCAGGTGTTCGACCAGCCCTACGTGCTGACCCGCGGCGGCCCTGGCGACTCCACTCGCACCGCCGTCATGGTCATCTTTGAATCGGCCTTCCAGCGCCTCGAGTTCGGTCAGGCGTCCGCCATCGGCGTGCTTCTCACCCTGATCATCATGGCCATTACGGCCGCGCAGTTCCGGCTCAGCAAACGATTCGTCTTCTACCAGTAAGGCCAGCCATGACAACCACTACAGACCACGGCCTGGCTGGGCATTCCCCCCGGCTCTCGGAAGGCCTTCCCGAAACGTCTCCCAAGCGGCGCAGGTTCAGCTGGAGTTTCGCCCTCCGCGTCGGCCTGCTGCTGATCGCGGCAGCCCTGACGCTGGGCCCGGTGCTCTGGACTCTGTCGACCTCGCTGCGGTCGCCGTCGGAATCGTTCAAGCTGCCGCCGTCGTTCTTCCCGTGGAACCCGGATTTCACGTCCTACGGTGAAGTATTCCAACAGCTGAATATCTTTCTCCTCGTCCTCAACAGTGCCCTGGTGACCGGGCTGATCGCGGTGGGCCAGATGGTGTCCGCGGCGATGGCGGGCTACGCCTTCGCGCACCTGAAGTTCCGCGGCCGCGGTGCACTCTTCTCGATCGTGCTGGCCACCATGATGGTGCCGGTGCAGGTCACGATCGTGCCCGTCTTCATGTTGATCCGCGGCATGGGCCTCTCGGACACGCTGCTGGCGCTGATCCTCCCGGCCATTCCGACGGCGTTCGGTACCTTCCTGATGCGCCAGTACTTCATGGGGCTCCCCGCCGAGCTGGCCGAGGCCGCCTCGATCGACGGAGCCAGCCCCTGGCGGACGTTCCGTTCCGTATATGCACCGCTGGCGATGCCCGGCATGGCGATCGTGGGAATCCTCGCTTTCAACTTCCACTGGAACGAGTTTTTCCGCCCGCTCATCCTGACCATCTCCGAGCAAAACTTCACGCTTCCGCTGGGACTTGTCTCGCTCCAGGGCAACCTGGGGACCGGCAGCATCTCAGTAGTTCTCGCAGGCGTGGTCCTGTCCATGATTCCGGCGCTGGTGGTCTTTATGTTCGGCCAGCGCGCACTCCAGGACGGCCTCACGGCCGGCACCGGAAAATGACCTACTCACCGAAAGGCCCCGCAATGCCCGCCACGGACCTCGCCGCCGTCCACTTCGACGACGTCGCCGCTTCCCACCCCGACCCCGCGTTCCCGCACTTCCACCCGCGCCCCGCCCGGGGCTGGATCAACGACCCCAACGGCATCAGCTTCATCAACGGCCGCTACCACGTGTTCTTCCAGTACAACCCGGACTCCGCCCGGCACCACAAAATCGCCTGGGGCCACGTGAGCTCCGCGGACCTGGTGCGCTGGGAGGAACACCCGGTGGCGCTGCGCCCGCAGCACGGCGGGCCGGATGAGTACGGCTGCTGGACCGGTGTGGTGACGGACGACGGCGGTGTTCCCACCGCCGCTTACTCGGGCGTCCGCGGCGACGGCGGCCACTCGCAGGTTGTCATCGCCCGCGGCTCGGAGGACCTGGTCCATTGGGAGCAGACCGGGCACGTGGCGGCTTCGATGCCCGACGACGGACAGGTCACTGCGGTGCGGGACCCGTTCATCTTCCGGTTCAACGGGAAGCGGTACGCCATGCAGGGCGCCGGGCTCGCCAGCGGGCACGCCGCGCTGCTGCTGTACACGGTCGAGGACATGTCCGACTGGAAATACCAAGGCATCTGGCTGACCTCGGAGAACCCGGTGGCCGCCGAGTCCACGCCGGCCGAGATCTGGGAATGCCCCCAGCTGGTGCGGGTGCCGGATGCGTCCGTGGATTCCTCCGGCGGCGCAGGCGATTCCGGAACCTGGCTGATGATGTTTTCGCTCTGGCTTTCGGGTGACGCGCACGAACACGCCAACGGCGTGGGCCATCTCGTCGGTTCGCTGACCGAGGACCCGGCCACCGGACTGCCGGTGTTCACGCCGCGCGGCGGCGGCAAGTCCGACCTCGGGCGTGACTTCTATGCGCCCCAGATCGTGGCACTCGAAGACAGGGCCCTGCTGTGGGGCTGGGCCAACGAGGGACCGGGCCGCGACGGCCGCCGCGGCCGCAGCCAGGACGAAATTGACGCCGCCGGCTGGGCCGGTGTCCTGACATTCCCGCGTGAGCTCTCGGTGGTCGACGGTGCCCTTGCTGTCAGCCCCGCTCCGGAAATCGACGCCTACCGTGGAGCGATGACGGCCAGCCACGCCGCCGGATCCGTTGTGCTGCCTGCGTTTGCCGAGGTCTTAGTGACAGGCCGGACTGGTTCGGGCGGCGGGGACGGTTCCGGCGGTGGCGGGGACACCGCCGTCGAACTCCTGCTCGTGGGGGACGGCAGCCGGCAGACAGTGTTCAGCGGAACCATCGAACCGGGGGAGGCGCTGCGGGTCTTCGTGGATGCCTCACTGGTGGAGGTCTACCGGGCGGGTTCGGTGGCCACGACGCTGCGGGCCTACCCGGCTGCGGGGGAACGCTGGCAGCTGCAGCTTCCGTCCGGTGTCACGGCGGACGTCTGGGAACTGGAGCAGCCCGCGAAGCAGGGCTGACGAGTACCGCGCGGCTATACCGGCCCGGCCTTAGCGCCCGGCCGGAGTCAGCGCCCGGCGGGGGTCAGCGCTCGCTTGGCCTTAGCGTCCGGCGGGGACGGGCCCGGTGGAATCCCGGACCACCAGGCGGCAGGGAACCATCGTCTGGGAGCTGGTCGTGTGCTCAGTGCCGGCACCGGCGCTGGCGCCCGGGCCGCCGTCGTCGTCCTTTCCGTTCGGAACCGCTTCCACCTCTGTGAGCAGCGCCGTCATGGCCGCTTCGCCCATTTCCCGGAGCGGAAGGGCCATGGTGCTGAGCGCCGGGACCATGGTTTTGGCGACGCGGAATTCGTCGTCGTAGCCCATGACGGACACGTCCTCCGGAACGTTCAGCCCCAGCCGGTAGCAGGCCAGCACGACGCCGATAGCCAGGCGGTCGTTAGCGCAGAGGATCGCGGTGGGGCGGTCGGATGGTTCCACGCCGTCGAGGAGTTTCATGGCGCCGTGGAATCCGGCGTCAATATCCCAGCCCACCTGGATGACCCGGTCCTCGTTGACAGGCATGCCCGCGACCTTGAAGGCATCGCGGTAGCCGTCGATCCGCCGCGGCGCCGCAGGGGTCAGGGAGTCGCCGGCCAGGAAGGCGATGTCCCGGTGGCCGAGCGACATCACGTGCTCGGCAGCTTCGCGTCCGCCGCGGACCTCGTCGGGAATCACGGCCGGAAGCCCTGCCTCGGGTCGGTCGTCGAAGCAGTTGGCCAGGATCGACGGGACCCGGGCCATGTTCGGCGGGACGTGCAGCGGACGCAGGCCCACCGTCACATACATCAGCCCGTCCACCTGGCGGTCCAGCAGCGTTTCCACGGCGCTTTCGTCCCGGGACTCGTCCAGCTCCGTGTCCATCACCACGGTGACAAAGCCGTGCGACCGTGCCACCGCGTCCGCACCGGCGATGATGTTGCCGTCGAACGGGCTGGTGACGACCTGGTCCGACACGATGCCGATGACGCGCGACCGCTGGTTGCGCAGGCTCAGGGCGATCTTGTTCGGCGAGTAGTTGAGCGCAGCCGCCGCTTCCCGGATGCGCTGCTGGCTTTCGAGGGCAACGTTGCCGTCGCCCCGCCCGTTGAGCACGAGCGACACAGCGCTGCGCGAGACGCCCGCCAGCTTGGCGACGTCCAGTGCGGTGGCCTTGCGGTTCATGGGCTGATCCTCCGGGTGGGAAACACTGCTTTGCTGCAGTTTACCTAACTCGTGTGAGCTGGTGAGCGGCTTGCGACGCTCTCTCACTTCCTGCGCGCCTTTTGACGACCCTCTCTCACTTCCTGCGCGCCTTTTGGCGACCCTCTCTCACTTCCTTGAAGAAAGTGAGAGAGCGTCGGCGTGAGACCGGCATAAAGTGAGAGAGCGTCGGCGTGAGACCGGCAGGAAGTGAGAGAGCGTCCGGGGTTGGTGGCAGACTGGTTTGGTGACTTCTGAGAACCCGCTGGACCCGCTCGATGCCTACACCGCCGCCGAGGATGCCCCCCTCTCCGAAGGCGAGCCCGCAGGCACCCCAACTGAATCGGCAGTAGGCACCCTCACCGCGATCGAGGCCGCCCGGGTGGCTGTCAAAACCCTGCTCGACGGCGGCGTGCGGTACGTGGTGGTCTCGCCCGGTTCGCGGTCGGCACCCATGGCCTACGCCCTCGCCGAGGCCGACGCCGCCGGCCGCGTGGAACTCCTGGTCCGGATCGACGAGCGCTCGGCCGGGTTCACCGGCCTTGGCCTGGCCTTGTCCACGGGAGCGCCGGTTGCGGTGCTCACAACGTCGGGCACCGCCGTCGGGAACCTCATGCCGGCCGTGATGGAAGCCAACCACGCCGCCGTTCCGCTGGTGGTGCTCTCCGCCGACCGGCCCGACGAACTGCGGGGGACCGGTGCCAACCAGACCACGGACCAACTGGACCTCTTCGGCGAACACGTCCGGTTCGCCGTCGACGTCCCCGCCGGCACCGACCCGCAGCGCGCCGTGGAGACCGCCCTCAGCGCGGCCACCGGCGCCTTTGAGGACACCCCGCCCGGACCCGTGCAGCTGAACCTTGCCTTCCGCGATCCGCTGGTTCCGGCAGCTGGCGACCACCTGCCGGAAGCAGCTGGTCCCGGAATCTGGCAGATCGGCCGCGGCCCGGAGCCGCTCACCCTCACGCCCGCTGACGCCGGGCTGGAGGAACGGCGCACCGTGGTGCTCGCAGGGCACGACGCCGGGCCGGTCGCCGAAGCCTTCGCCCGCGCGCACGGCCTGCCGCTGCTGGCCGAGCCGTCCTCCAACTCGCGGTTCGGACCCAACGCCGTGGGCCCCTACCGTCTGCTGCTGGAACACTTCGGCCCGGAGGCCGCGCAGCCAATCGAGCGCGTCGTCCTGTTCGGCAGGCCCACCCTGTCGCGGCCGGTGGCGCAGCTGCTGGCCCGTGCCGATGTCCCCTCGGCCCTCTACCAGCCCGTTCCCGTGGCCTGGTATGAGCCGGGCCGCCGCACAGAGCTCCCGTTGGACAACCTCAGCGACCTCGCCGATTTCTCCGGCCGCGGCTCCGCGGCGTGGCTCGATGCATGGCTTCTGGCCGGTGCCGCCGCCCAGCATGCGCTCGACCAGGCGCTGGCCGACGAGCCGTCCGCCACGGGACCAACGGTGGGCGCACTGGTGTGGAAGCATGCGCGCGGGCAGCTGATGCTGGGCTCCTCCAACGGCATCCGCGATGTGGACCTCGCCGGTCAGCCCACCCAGGAACCGCAAGCCACCGTCTTCGCCAACCGCGGGCTCGCCGGGATCGACGGCACCATCTCCACCGCCACGGGCATCGCGTGGGGCGGCCGGCAGGAAACCACCCTGCTGGTGGGCGACGTCACCTTCCTGCACGACGCCGGCGGCCTCCTCCTGGGCTTCGCCGAAAACGACCCTCTGCTGCGCATCGTGGTCCTCAACGACGGCGGCGGGGCGATCTTCAACCTCCTGGAGCACGGCGCCGTGCAGGAATCCGGTGCGTACGGGAACGCCGTTGAACGGCTCTTCGGTACCCCGCACAGAGTCAACATCGCGGCACTCGCCGCAGCGTACGGCGTCGAACATTGCTCGGTAAGTACGACGGCGGAACTCGCCGAAGCGCTTACCGCGCCGCGGCAGGGCCGCAGCATTATTGAGGTCCGCACGGACCGGCAGGGCCTCCGGGAGCTGCACGGCCGGATCAAGGCCGCAGTGGGAGACGCAGTGCGGGGTGTGCTGGCTCCGTAGCCCGCGACGCGCTTCCGGCCTGGCGACGCGCAAATGGATCTGCGACACGCAAATGTGCTCCCGCGCCCCGCATAACCCGCGCGCCGGGACATCTGCGCGTCGAAAAGGTGCCACGAGGGTTCTCCACATACGAGCACACGTCCCTGGTGCCTGCGGCATGTTCCTGACAGCTTGGAAGCATGCCGGACCTTCCGACCCTCCTCCTTGCCCGTGACTGCGGACTGCACGGGCTTACTGCCAAGGACCTGGCGAAGCGGGTGCGGTGCGGCGCCCTGGTGAGGATCCGCCATGGTGTGTACACGGACGGGGCAGCCTGGCGGGAGCTGAAAGACTGGCAAAAGTACCGGCTGCAGATCCGCGCGGCGGGTGAGATGTTCGAAAAGCCCACCATTTTTGCCAGGCATTCCGCGGCAAGTGTGTGGGGAGTTCCCACCATTGGCGCCGCCCACTCTGTTCAGGCACTGGCACTAACGAACGACGGCGGGAGGTCGCGGGCGGGGGTCAGGCGCCACTTCGCGGCACCGTCCAGCTTGGAAGTAGTACGGCGGGACGGGCTGCTGGTCACGTCCCGGGTCCGCACAGTCCTGGATCTGGCTGCGTTCACCCCGTTCGCCGAGGCTGTGGTCCCGCTGGATCATGTACTTCGGCCGGACGCTGCCGCACAGCTGCCAGCCCTTAGCAAAGACGAGCTCAGGGCGGGAATCGGATCAATCTATAGCGCGGCCAGACAGCGCAGGATCCACGCGGCGCTGAACTTCGCTGATGCCCGGGCCGGTTCCGCGGGGGAGTCCTACAGCCGCTCGCTCCTTCACCTTGCAGGATTTGAAGTGCCGGTCCTCCAGCAGGAACTTCGGGATGAGCAGGGTTTGATTGGTTACACCGACTTCTCTTGGAAGCGGGCCAACGTGGTTGGTGAGTTTGACGGCGAGGAGAAGTACCTCAAACCGGAGTATCTCAGGGGGCGTACGCCGTCCCAGGTCGTGGTCGAAGAAAAGTACCGCGAGGACCGGATCCGCGCCATCGGGTTCACCGTCGTCCGGTGGGTGTGGGCCGATCTGATGCAGCCGGGCCGGCTGGAACTCAAGCTGGCGGCGGCCGGGGTGCCCCGCCGTCGTGCCCGTTCAGCCGCTTTCGACGCGCAAAAGGTCCCGTGACGCCCAAATGCCCTGGCGCACCCGGAATTCCAGGTGCGCCAGGGCATTTGCGCGTCGAAAGGCACAGGCCGCGTCGAAACCGACCCGAACCCGGCCCGAACCCGGCCCGAAACCGGCCCGAAACCGAACCGGGTCCGGCCCGAAACCGCGACCGAAGAGCCTACTTTGAGATGTCGATGTGGGTCGGGTCCAGCACGCGCTTCAGGAATTCCTTGGTGCGGGACTGCGTGGGGGCGCTAATGACCTGCTCGGCCACGCCTTCCTCCACGACGACGCCGCCGTCCATGAACACCACGCGGTCGGCCACTTCGCGGGCGAAGCCCATCTCGTGCGTCACCACCAGCATGGTCATGCCCTCCTTGGCCAGGTTCCGCATGACGGACAGGACGTCGCCCACCGTCTCCGGGTCCAGGGCCGAGGTGGGCTCGTCGAACAGCATGAGCTCGGGGTCCATGCTCAGCGCGCGGGCAATGGCCACGCGCTGCTGCTGGCCGCCGGAGAGCTGGTCCGGGAATCGGTCGGCCAGATGGCCCAGGCCTACGCGTTCCAGGTTGGCGTGTGCCACTTTGTCCGCCTCGGCCTGCCCGCGCTTGAGCACCTTGGTCTGCGCGATGGTGCAGTTCTGCAGGGCGTTCAGGTGCGGGAACAGGTTGAACTGCTGGAACACCATGCCCACCTTGCGGCGCATCTTGTCGATGTCCACGTCCGGGTCGGTGGCCTCGAAGCCGCCCACATGGATGGTGCCCTCGTTGGGCTCCTCGAGGAGGTTCACGCAGCGCAGGAGGGTGGACTTGCCGGAGCCGGACGGGCCGATCAGGCAGACAACCTCGCCGGGGGCAACGTCCAGGCTGATGCCCTTGAGGACTTCGTTGGAGCCGTAGGACTTGCGGAGGTCCTTGAGGGAGACTCCGGCGGCTTTCACGGCGGCACCGCGGGTGCCCGCGTTGCCTGAGGGATGTACGACGTCGTTCATGACTGTCCTGCCTATCGCTTCGTCCGCGCGGAGCGGCTTTCGAACTTCCGGGCCAAGAGGCTCAGCGGGATGGTGATCACCAGGTAGAAGGCGCCGGCCACGAGGAGCGGGGTGAGCCCTGCGCCGAGGCTGGAGATGCCATCGCGGCCGAACTTGGTGAGCTCGTACTGCGAGGCGGTGAGGCCCAGCACGTAGATCAGCGAGGAATCCTTGGTCAGGAGGATGACCTCGTTGGTCAGCGGCGGCAGCACGATCCGGAATGCCTGCGGGATCACGATGGACACCATGGCCCGCCACTGCGGCATGCCTAGCGACCGGGCGGCTTCGAGCTGTCCCTTGGGCACGGCCTGCAGGCCGGCGCGGAGGGTTTCTGCGATGTAGGCCGCGGCCACCATGCCAAGCGAAATCATCACCACGATGGTCACGTTCCACTGCACGCCGAACGCGAGCGGAACGCCGTAGCCGAAGGCGATGAACACCAGCAGTGCGGGGATGCCGCGGAAGAACTCGATGTAGCCGGTGGCGATCCAGCGGTAGAGCGGGAAGCTGGAGAGCTTCATGAGTGCCAGCAGCAGCCCGCCGGACAGGCCCACGATGAAGCCCAGGGCCGTGTAGATCAGGGTGTTCTTAAGGCCCGACAGGAAGATGTCCGGGAACATCGGGCCGATCTTGCCGAAGTTGAAGACGCTGGTGCCGATGGTCTTCCAGTCCGTGGCCAAAATCAGCGCGGCCACAGCCACAACGAAGATTCCGGCCTGGACGTACAGGCTGACTTTGGCTCGTTGACGTGCGGTCATTGCCATGGTGTTCTCACATTCGTTTTGCGCAGTTGAGGCCCCGTACGGACTCTCGTCCAGCGGTACGGGGCCTCAACTGCGTCGGTCTCAGGCCGGGGTGCTACTTGGCGGCTTCGCCGAACCAGGTGGTCTCGTACTTCTTCAGGGAGCCGTCGTCGGTCAGGCGCTTGAGGGTGGAGTTGACCTGGTCAGCCATGGCGGTGTTGCCCTTCTTGATGGCGATGCCCAGCTTCTCGCCCGTGGCGTAGTTCTCCACGCGCTTGTACTTGGAGTCATCCTTGATGGCGTAGCCAAGCACGGACTGGTTGCCCAGCGCGGCGTCGATGGTGCCGGCCTTGAGTGCCTGGACCAGGAGTCCGGTGTCTTCAAACTGCTGCGCGTCGAGGCCCTTGTCCTTGGCGTACTGGGCGCCGGTGGTGGCCTGCTGCACGCCCACCTTCTTGCCTTTGGCGCCGTCGATGTTCGTGATACCTGAAGCCTCAGTGGCCACCAGGGTCAGATCGTCGTTGAGGTACGGGTCGGAGAAGTCCATGACGGCCTTGCGGGTGTCCGTGATGGAGACCGAGGAGATCGAGACGTCGCAGCCGGTCAGGGCAGTACCCGTTTCAATGGCTTCGAAGGAGCTGTCCACGACGCTGAGCTCGGCCTTCAGGTCCTTGGCGACCTCGGCGGCGATGTCCATGTCGAAGCCGACGATCTTGCCGTCCTTCTGGAATTCGAACGGCTCGTAGGGAACGTCGGAGCAGACGGTCAGCTTGCCGGCGTTGATGAGCTGGACGCCGCCCGCGGACGACGCAGCGGGGGTGGAGCTGCCGCCGCAGGCCGTGAGGGAGAGGGCGCCGACGGCGAGGATTGCGGCTGCTTTGGCGGCCAGCTTTGCCGTGGCGGAGGACATGGGCTGCATAGTTTCTTACCTTTTGTTGCAGGGGTATGCGTGACTAAAACGGCTTATAGTGTATCGCCGAATAAGAGATGTGCATCACAGAAAACTTAGTTTCACTATTGGATAACTAATACCGAGGCTAGCGCAAGACCCCACGCCGCAGCATTGTCTGTAATCCCGGACTTCGGCCCAGGCCTTCCCCGTGGCTCTAGCTCTTGATGCCCAGCGACTCGAGCATCGGCCGGAACTTGGCCCAGGTCTCCGCGAGCTCGGCCTCGGGATGGGAGCCTTCCACGATGCCGCAGCCGGCATAGAGCCGCACGGTGTCCGGCGCCTCGACGACGGCGCCGCGCAGCGCGATGCCCCATTCGCCGTTCCCCGCCGCATCCAGCCAGCCCACCGGACCGGCGTACGGTCCGCGATCCATGTGCTCCAGCTTGCGGATCAGCGCCCCGGCCACAGTGGTGGGGGTTCCGCAGACCGCCGCCGTGGGGTGCAGCGCGTTGATGAGGGCGAGGCAGGTGGGCACGTGTCCCTCCACCTCGGTCAGCTCGGCTTTCACATCCGAGGCCAGGTGCCACACGTTGGGCAGCTCCAGGATGAACGGTTCGCTGTGCGCGTTCATCGCCTCGGAAAACGGCGCCAGCTGCGTGGTGAGCGACTGGATCGCGATCTCGTGTTCGTGCCGCTGTTTCTCGGACCCGGCCAGCACGCGCTCGGCGAATTCCAGCGGCGAGCCGTCCATTCCCTCGGCGTCGCGCCGGTCCAGGGTTCCGGCAAGAACCCGGGCCTGCGCCGTGCGTCCCTCCACCTGGATCAGCATTTCCGGGGTTGAACCTACCAGGCCGTCGACGCCGTAGGTCCAGCATTCGCGGTACCTGACGGCCAGCTGGCGGAGGATCTCGGCGGCATTCACGCCTTCGGGAATTGTGGCCACAATGTCCCGCGCCAGCACCAGTTTCTCCAGTTTGCCGGTGCGGATCTCGGCGACGCCGGCCGTCACTGCCGCCATCCAGTCATGCTCGCTGAGCGATCCGGTTTCAAGTTTAGGTACGACGTCGGCGCCCAGGTTCGCGGCACTGCCGCCGCCGGGACGGCCGCCGGACGCGGAACTGCCGGCCGGGGGGAGTCCGACGGCGGCAGTCAGGTCCTCGGGTCCGTCGCCCGGAGCGTCGAGCGGGTCGGCGTCGAGCGGGTCGGCGTCAAGCCAGCGCTCCAGGGCGGCGAGGGCGCCCGCTTCGGTGAGTTCGCCGTCGTCGAACGTTAACTGGGTGAGCCAGGCGCGGCCGTCCCGGACCCCCACCACGACTTCGGGAACAATCAGCCGGGAGCGGTGCGTGGACACCTTGGAGAACGCGAAGGAGCCGAAGGCCACGGGACCGGTGCCGGGGCAGTCCACGGAGTCGGTGACGTCCGCCTCGAGGACCAGGTGCCGCCACCAGATGTCGGCCTCGAGGAAACGCTCGGGCCCGGTGGCAGTGAAGCGGGCGATTTCGCCGAAGCCCACCAGCCCGGCTTCGCGGCGGGTCCAGCAGAGGACGTCGTCCCGTACCAGAAATGACGGCAGCCCCCCGGAGAATGATCTTCCATCCAGGGGGACTGTCAGTGTCTTAATAGTGCCGGTGCGGAGCGTGCTCGTCATGATGAGATAACAGTACTCCCGAGTGTGGCCGGCACCCTGTTGACCCCCGCCGCCGCGCTGCCGGTGCGGCCGCCGCCGCGCTGCCCGGGCCCCGGTTCGTGGGTCCGCCCAACATTTGAGACAATGTCATGGTGAACCGAGCATCCTTGGATAAGCGTCCGGACGAAGTAGCCACGATGTTTGACGACGTCGCCCCCAAATACGACGTCGTGAACGATGTCCTGTCCATGGGACAGACGCGCCGCTGGCGCCGGGTAGTCGTCGAAGCAATGGACGTGAAGGCCGGCCAGCGCGTGCTGGACCTCGCCGCCGGAACGGGCACCTCCAGCGAGCCCTACGCGGACGCGGGGATCGACGTCATCGCCTGCGACTTCTCCCTGGGAATGCTCAAAGTGGGCAAACGCCGCCGCCCCGACATTGACTTCATCGCCGGTGACGCCACCCGCCTGCCGTTCGCTGACAACAGCTTCGACGCCACCACCATCTCCTTCGGTCTGCGCAACGTCAACGAGCCCAAGAAGGCCCTGGCGGAAATGCTGCGCGTCACCAAGCCCGGCGGCAAGCTGGTCATCGCCGAGTTCTCCCAGCCCGTGATTCCCCTGTGGCGCACCATGTACACCGAATACCTGATGCGCGCGCTGCCCGCCATCGCCGTGAAGGTCTCCTCCAACCCGGACGCGTACGTCTATCTGGCCGAGTCCATCCGCGCCTGGCCGGACCAGGACCACCTGGCCGGCTGGCTGCAGGAATCCGGCTGGGAAAAGGTCACCTACCGCAACCTCAGCGGCGGCATCGTGGCCGTGCACCGCGCGCACAAGCCACTGTCCGGCAGTGCCTCGGCCATCGCCAACCACACCGGCCCCGTGGCCAAGCTCCGCCGCAACATCACCCGGCCCGCGGGCTAGCCGAACCTGCCGTGAACGTACTGATCGTCGGCGCCGGCCCCGCAGGGTCCACAGCCGCCTACTACCTCGCCAAGGCCGGCATCCCCGTCACGGTGCTGGAGAAAACCAGGTTCCCGCGCGAGAAGGTCTGCGGTGACGGGCTCACTCCCCGCGCCGTCCGCGAGATCCAGAAGCTCGGCCTCCCGCACTCCGAGGAGGCCGGCTGGCGCCGCAACAAGGGCCTTCGGCTGATCGCCGGCGGCCGCACCATTGAGCTGCCCTGGCCGGAAGTCTCCGACTTCCCCACATATGGCCTGATCCGCACCCGCCTGGGCTTCGACGAGGAACTGGCCCGCCATGCCCAGGCTGCCGGGGCCACCATCCTCGAAGGGCACAGCGTCACCGAAGCCCTGCGCGCGCCGGACGGCCGAGTCATCGGCGCCCGCGCGGCCCTCCTTGACGAGTCCGGACGCAAGACGGGCGAGACGCGCGACTTCCATGCCGACGTCGTACTGGCAGCAGACGGAAACTCGTCCCGAACCGCCGTGTCCACGGGCATCCAGAAGCGCGACGACCGCCCGCTCGGCGTCGCCGTACGCACCTACTTCACCAGCCCGCGCCACGACGACGACTGGATGGAAGGCTGGCTGGAGCTCCCCGGCCGGGACGGCGGACTCCTCCCCGGCTACGGCTGGGTGTTCGGCGTGGGCGACGGCACCTCCAACGTGGGCCTGGGCATCCTGAACTCCTCCGCGGAATTCGGCAAGCTCGACTACAAACAGGTCCTGCGCGAATGGACAGCCGGCATGCCCGCCGAATGGGGCTTCACGCCGGAAAACCAGGTGGGCGAGATCCGCGGCGCCGCCCTGCCCATGGGCTTCAACCGCACCCCGCACTACTATCCCGGCCTGCTGCTCCTGGGCGACGCCGGCGGCATGGTGTCCCCGTTCAACGGCGAGGGCATCTCCTACGCGATGGAATCCGCCCGCTTTGCGGCCGAATACGTCATCGACGCCAGCACCTGGCAGAGCCGCTACGCCAAGTGGACACACGACGACGCCGACCTCCACTTCAAGGGGTACGCGGACTATGTGCGCGGCCAGTGGGGGAGCCACTTCACCCTGGGCCGCGCGTTCGCCTCGGTGATCGGCAAGCCGTCGGTGATGAAGCTCGCGCTCCGGACGGGCATGCCGCTGCCCGCCCTCATGAAGTTCGTAGTCCGGCTGATGGCCAACGTCACGGATGAATCAGCCAAGGGATTCGAGGACAGGGTGATCAGGCTCCTGGAGGCCCTGGTGCCTGCCACGTCCAACACCACCCTGTCCCCGTCCAGCTACACCTCCGCGGTTTCCGCAACAAAAAGTTAGGGTTAACCCGTGACGAACTCTGCCAAGCACAGCTGGACCCACGCCGGACACGGCCTGCCGGACGCCAGGGAGCCCGAGCCCAGCACCACCGCCATCGCCACCGGGCTCCAGCTGCCCGCCGGTTTTGCCGCCATCGCGGAAGACCCGGAGCTGGGCCCCGCCCTCACCACCAACCTTGCCCGGGTGGAAAAGAAGCTCCGCGAGGCCATTGCCAACTCCGATCCGCTGGCTGACGCGACGTCGCGCCACCTGGTGGAAGCCGGCGGCAAGCGCATCCGCCCGCTGCTGGCCCTGCTCTGCGCCCACCTCGGTGACGCCTCGCGCCCGGCCGTGGTGCAGGCTGCCGTGGTGGTCGAGCTGACGCACCTGGCCACCCTGTACCACGACGACGTGATGGACTCGGCCCCGTTCCGCCGCGGCGCGCCCACCGCCCACGAGGTCTGGGGAAACTCCGTGGCCGTCCTCACCGGCGACTTGATTTTTGCCCGCGCGTCCATCCTGGTGTCCGAGCTCGGCTCGCGCGCGCTGGGAATCCAGGCCCGCACCTTCGAACGGCTGTGCCTGGGCCAGCTGCACGAGACCGTGGGACCCCGCCCCGACGAGGACCCCGTGGAGCACTACCTGTCCGTCATCGCGGACAAGACCGGTTCCCTGGTGGCTGCCTCCGGCCAGCTCGGCGCCATCTTCTCCGGTGCCGACGAAGCCTACGAGCCGCTGCTGGTGGAGTACGGCGAGAAGATCGGTGTGGCCTTCCAGCTGGCCGACGACGTCATCGATGTCACCGGCATCAAGGTCAAGTCCGGCAAGTCCCCGGGCACGGACCTGCGCGAAGGCGTGCCCACGCTGCCGGTCCTGCTCCTGCGCAACGCCGCCGCCGAAGGTGACCAGTCCGCCGTCGAACTTTTGAAGCTGATCGACGGCGACCTCTCCTCGGATGAGGCACTCGCTGCCGCCGTGGCCGGCCTGCGGGACCACCGGGTTACTGCGGAATCGTGGGTTGTGGCGCGCGCCTGGGCCGATGAAGCCATCGCCGCGCTGGCGCCGCTGCCTGAAGGCGTGGTCAAGTCCTCGCTCACCAGCTTCGCCCTGGCCGTGGTGGACCGCGCGAGCTAATACCCGCTGGCCTCACTAAGGCCTCTTGGGCTCCCGGCGTTAAACTCGCGGCCTTAAAACGGTATGGCCCCGGTTCTCTGCAGCAATACGAGTCATACGCTGCGTCGAACCGGGGCCATTTCTCCGTTCGCATCAGATCCACCGGAGGCATTTAGTGGATCCGTGAATAAGTCTATGACAGCTTTGTCACGAATGCGAGCCGGAGTGTTAATCGGCGTGTCACAGTTCTTTGGCTGAACCTGGCTGCTCCCTGGCTGTCCCGTCGTGACCCTGTATCGCTGACTTCCTCGACCACAGCGCCTACGCCACGGCGTGTTGCAGGCCAATGGCGTCGAAACCAGGTCGGCACGGCGGCTGAAGGTTGTCCACATAGCCTTGCCACGGGATGTTGCAGCCTGAATGCCGGACCCACGCTGGCTTGATGGACCTCCTCACATTTCTGCGGCTTCGGGGTGGTGCGGCCAAACGAAGTCAGCTGGTGGCCTCCGGCTTCCAGCGGGTGGAGCTTGAGGCCGCGGTGACAACGGGCCTGCTGTTCCGTCCGTTGCGGGGCGTCTACTCGACAGGAACCGCGGACGACGGCGTGGTGGCCGCTTTTCGGTCAAACGGACTGCTCACGTGTATCTCGGCCGCCGCCCATTACAACCTCTGGACGCTGCACCCGGCACAGGCATTTCACCTGAGCTGCGGGAACGGAGTCCCCAAGCCGGGTGTGGTGGATCATTCACCCTGCACCCACCCCAAGCATCCGTCGCTACCGGTGGCCGGACTCGCTGACGTGCTGCTGCATGCCCTGAGGTGCCTGCCCGAGTTGGATGCGTTGGTGATGGTGCAATGCGCCGCCCAGCGCGGGGACATCACGGGCGAGTTCCTTCTGAAGAAGCTGCCGGGGAAACGAAACGGCAGGGCACGCGCCGTGCTGGGTCTCCTGATTCCCAGGGCGGACTCAATACTGGAAATATTGGCCCACACGCATTTTGTCCGTGCGGGCCTCAAAGTTCGCATGCATGTTGAACTGCCCGGCGTCGGTGAAGTCGACTGCCTCGTGGACGATTGGCTGGTGGTGGAACTCGACGGAGCGTCCCATTTTGAACCTCGACAGATCAAGAAGGACAATCGCCGGAGCAGGGCCAGCATCCTGGGCGGCCGGCTGACCCTCCGCTACTACTACGACGACGTGGTGCACAATCCCCAAGCCATGGTGGAGGAGATCCGCGCCATACTGCGCCTTCACGCCGATGGCGGGTTCGCGCCATGGTGAGCCGCCACGCCGTCGTGACCTTGTTTACGGCAGCCAGCCGCCGGACACGCCCGGATTCCGGCGTGGCGCCGGGCTCCGGGGT
Organism: Arthrobacter sp. Leaf337; assembly: GCF_001423745.1. Taxonomy (GTDB): domain Bacteria; phylum Actinomycetota; class Actinomycetes; order Actinomycetales; family Micrococcaceae; genus Arthrobacter. The sequence goes on along the minus strand of NZ_LMPC01000015.1, from coordinate 11,844 downwards.
TGAAACAAGGTCACGACGGCGACGGTGGCCGCCACCGGAGCGGCGGAACCAGGGACCCTAGTCCTCTTCGCCCTCGAACGCCCACTCGAACATGTCGAACACGAACTCGGAGAACGTGCCTTCTTCGCTCTTCCACTGGCCGCGGGCGTTGTTGCGGCGGTACACGATGGGGTCCGGGACGCCGAGGTCGCCCACGCGGAAACCCCAGGTGAACTGTTCTTCCTCGTCCTCAAGGAACATGAGGAAGCCTTCGTCATCAACTTCGAGTTCCTCGGGGTCCCAGAAGTAGTGGTAGGCCTCCATGAGGTCTTCGCAGCCGCCTACTGCCTGGTAGAACTCCCGCAGGACCAAGGGGACCTGGAACTGGTGCTCGGACAGGGCCTCGTCGAGCTCTTCGGGGGACAGCCCGTCCTCTTCCTGCCATTCGTCTTCGAGATACTTCGGAACAAGCGCGCGGAACTTCTCGAGGAACATGTCAGTCATGGTTCTTATCCTAGCTAATCGCGGCCGCCCTTTTCCGCCGTCCCCAGGCCCAGCCGGTGCCACCCCCGGACGGCCAGCGGAACGTACCAGGAACGGCGCCAGGCCGTCACCCGGAAGGCGAATACGACGGCGGCGACGGTGCCGGCCGTGAGCGCGTTGAAGGAACCCGAAACCCACAGGATGGTGGTGAGCGCCGACCCGGTGAACGCGGGGAGCGCATAGAGGTCCTTGGGGTCGAAGAGCTGGGGCACCTCATTGGCAGTGATGTCGCGCAGGAGGCCGCCGCCCACCGCCGTCGTGACCCCCAGCAGCACCGCCGCCACCGGGTTCATCCCGGCGGAGAGTGCCTTCAGCGTGCCGGTGATGCAGAACAGTGCCAGCCCGCCGGCGTCGAACAGGATGAGCAGCGACGTGTAGCGCTGGACGCTGGAAAACAGGAAGTACACCAGCACGGTGGCCAGCAGCGGGGGAGCCAGGTACGCCGGGTTGGTGAACGCCGCGGGAGGGCCGCTGTTGAGGATGATGTCGCGGATGACGCCGCCGCCCAGGGACACCAGGGAGGCGAGCAGCAGGGACCCGAGGATGTCGAACTGCTTCCGCGCCGCCAGCAGGGATCCGGAGACCGCGAAGAAGAAGACGCCGGCCAGATCCAGCCATACCTGAACGGCGTCGAATGAGATGGTCAATGGGCGTCCCGGTCAGTGTGGAAGGGGCGGATGGGGCTGCTCCAACGTTACGCTAGCCCCTATGAATAGCCCCATCATGATCGCCTGTGCCCACGGAACGTCCAGCCCGCTGGGCGGCGCCGAGGTCAACGGCCTCCGTGCCGACATCAGCTCGCTGCGCCCCGGCCTGGATGTCCGGGAAGCCTATGTGGATGTCCAGGACCCGGACCTGGTGGACGTCATGGCCGGGCTGCCGGAGGGAGAAGCGGCCGTCATCGTGCCGCTGCTGCTCAGCGTGGGCTTCCACACCAAGGTGGACATCGCGAAGGCGGCGCGCAGCAGGGAAGGTTCCAGTGCCTCGGAGCCGCTCGGCCCGGACCCCCGGCTGGCGGAGATCCTGGACCAGCGGCTGCGGGAAGCCGGGGCCACCGAGCACGACGCCGTGGTGCTGGCGGCCGCCGGATCCACCAACCCCAAAGCCTCGGTCAGCGTCGAGGAGCTCGCCGAACACCTCCGGGCTCTGCGGGGCAACAGGATTGTTCCTGCCTACGGTGCGGCCGCCAAACCGTCAGTGCCCGACGCCGTCGCCTCCCTCCGTGCCGAATACCCCGGCGGCGAGGGGCAGGGACGGGTGATCATCGCCTCCTACCTGCTGGCCCACGGCTTCTTCCACGACCAGTTGGCCAAGGCCGAAGCGGACATCGTCACGGAGCCGCTGCTGCCGTCCCGGCTCATGGCTCAGATCGCGCTGGACCGTTATGACGCCGCCGTCGCAGCGGGTGCTTAAAAGCCCCCGGACCAAGCACAGGCCCCGGGCTACTTCAAGGCTTCCCGGCGATTCATGACGAAATATTTCCCTAGGTGACCTCGCGTTTCTGACCCTTTGTGACGGCTTTCCGGTGGGACCTACAGTCGATGCATGACTGATACAGCTCTAGCCGGAGCGTCCGCGGACTCCGCTGCCGCCAAGCGACCCGCACGCGCCAACCGACCGGCAGCGAAGCCGCACGGCCAGTGGAAGGTGGACGGCACCACGCCGCTCAACGCCAACGAAACCTGGAAGCAGGAGGACGACGGCCTTAACGTCCGCGAGCGTATCGAGTCCATCTACTCCAAGGACGGCTTCGACTCCATTCCGGGCCAGGACCTGCACGGCCGCTTCCGCTGGTGGGGCCTCTACACGCAGCGCAAGCCCGGGATCGACGGCGGCAAGACCGCCACGCTGGAGCCGCACGAGCTCGAGGACAAGTACTTCATGCTCCGCGTGAGGATCGACGGCGGTGCGCTCACCACCGAGCAGCTGCGCGTCATCGGCCAGATCTCCGTCGACTTCGCCCGGGACTCCGCGGACCTCACTGACCGCCAGAACATCCAGCTGCACTGGATCCGTGTGGAGGACATCCCCGAGATCTGGCGCCGCCTCGAAAGTAACGGCCTGTCCACCACCGAAGCCTGCGGCGACGTTCCCCGCGTCATCCTCGGCTCGCCGGTGGCCGGCATCGCCAAGGACGAGATCATTGACCCCACCCCGCTCATCGCCGAGCTGGGGGAGCGATTCATCGGCAACCCGCTGCTGTCCAACCTGCCGCGCAAGTACAAGACCGCCATCACCGGCCACCCCAGCCAGGACGTGGTGCACGAGATCAACGACTTCGCCCTCGTGGGCGTCAAGCACCCCGAACTCGGCATTGGCTACGACCTCTGGGCCGGGGGCGCGCTGTCCACCAACCCCATGCTGGGCAAGCGCCTCGGCGCGTTCGTCACGCCTGAGCAGGCTGCCGACGTGTGGCTCGGCGTCACCAGCATCTTCCGCGACTACGGCTACCGCCGCATGCGCACCAAGGCGCGCCTGAAGTTCCTGATGGCCGACTGGGGTCCGGAAAAGTTCCGCCAGATCCTCGAGGACGAATACCTCGGCTACAAGCTGGCTGACGGCCCCGCCGCGCCCAAGCCGTCCACACCGGGCGACCACGTGGGCGTGCACGAACAGAAGGACGGCAAGTTCTTCATCGGCGCCACACCCATTGCCGGCCGGCTCTCCGGCGCGCAGCTGGTGAAGCTGGCTGACACCCTCGAAGCCCGAGGCTCCTACCGACTGCGCACCACCCCGCACCAGAAGCTCGTGGTGCTGGACGTGCCCAAGGACGAGGTTGAACCGCTGGTGGCCGAGCTCGACGCCCTGGGCCTCTCCGCCCGGCCGTCCGTGTTCCGCCGCGGCACCATCGCCTGCACCGGCATCGAATACTGCAAGCTGGCCATCGTGGAAACCAAGATGACCGCCGCCACCGCCGTGGCCGAGCTGGAACGCCGCCTCGCGGACCTCGCCGAGAGCGGCCAGCTGCCCCACGCCCTGTCCCTGCACATCAACGGCTGCCCCAACTCCTGCGCCCGCATCCAGACCGCGGACATCGGGCTCAAGGGCATGATGCTGCCAACCCCCGACGGCGACCCCACCCCCGGCTTCCAGGTCCACCTGGGCGGCGGGCTGGCTTCCTCCACCCGCGAAGAGGCTGGCCTCGGACGCACCGTCCGCGGCCTGAAGGTCTACGTCGAGGACCTGCCGGACTACGTCGAGCGCGTCGTCCGTAAGTTCGTGGCCGAGCACACCGAAGGCCAGACTTTCGCCGAGTGGGCCCACGCAGCAGATGAGGAGGACCTGCAATGAGCAAGCACGCACTTGGAGTAGACCCGGTGGTTGAGCCCGCCGAAACCCCGGTCTCGACAAGCTCGACCGCCGCAACCCTCCGCTCCCACGACGAGCTCAAAGCACTGGCCGAGGCGGGCGCTGCCGAGCTCGGCTGGGACGCTCCGGCCCGCGACGTCATCGCCTGGGTTGCCCGGAACTTCGACCTGCCCGCCGTCGCCGTGGCCTGCTCCATGGCCGACGCCGTGCTGCCTGCACTGGTCGCCGACCAGCTTCCCGGCGTCGACGTACTGTTCCTGGAAACCGGCTACCACTTCCCGGAAACCTACGCCACGCGCGACGAGGTTGCCGCAAACCTCCGCGTCAATGTGGTGGATGTCCTCCCGGAGAACACGGTCGAGCAGCAGGACCGACTCCTCGGCAAGGACCTCTTTGCACGGGACGCCGCCCAGTGCTGCGCCCTCCGCAAGGTGGCCCCGCTGCGCCGCACGCTCGCCGGCTACGAACTGTGGTTCACCGGCGTGCGCCGCGACGAAGCCCCCACCCGCACCAACACCCCGCTGATCACCTGGGACGAAACCAACGGCCTGGTCAAGGTCAACCCGGTGGCAGCGTGGAGCTTCGACCAGCTGGTGCAGTACTCCGACGACAACCTCCTTCCCGTCAACCCGCTGCTTTCACAGGGCTACCCGTCCATTGGCTGCCAGCCCTGCACCCGCAAGGTAGCGCCCGGCGATGACCCCCGCGCCGGCCGCTGGGCAGGAACCGACAAGACAGAATGCGGACTACACGTATGAGCATCGAAACCACCAACGAGGACCTGGAGCTGTCTGTGCTGGAACTTGACGCTGATTCTCCGAAAGCGGCGCATCGCGCGAGCGAGGAACGAGCGAGTGTGTCTAAGCCGCGTGGAGAAGCAGTGGCAAGGCTCTCCAGCCTGGACACCCTCGAGTCCGAGGCCATCCACATCATCCGCGAGGTAGTGGCCGAGTTCGAGAAGCCTGCGCTGCTGTTCTCCGGCGGCAAGGACTCCGTGGTCATGCTGCACCTCGCCACCAAGGCGTTCTGGCCGGGCAAGGTTCCCTTCCCCGTGCTGCACGTCGACACCGGACACAACTTTCCCGAGGTCATCGACTTCCGCGACCGCACTGTTGAGCGCCTTGGCCTGAAGCTGGTTGTCGGCTCGGTCCAGGAATTCATCGATTCAGGCGAACTGGCCGAGCGTGCCGACGGCACCCGCAACCCGCTGCAGACCGTCCCGCTGCTGGACGCGATCCAGCGCAACAAGTTCGACGCCGTCTTCGGTGGCGGCCGCCGCGACGAGGACAAGGCCCGCGCCAAGGAGCGCATCCTGAGCCTCCGCGACGAATTCGGCCAGTGGGACCCGCGCAACCAGCGTCCCGAGCTGTGGAACCTGTACAACGGCCGCCACACCGTGGGCCAGCACGTGCGCGCGTTCCCCATCAGCAACTGGACCGAGCTGGATGTGTGGCGCTACATCGAGCGCGAAAACATCGAGCTGCCCGGCCTGTACTACGCCCATGACCGCGAGGTCTTTGCCCGCGACGGCATGTGGCGCGCAGTGGGCGAAGTGTCCCAGCCGCGCCCCGACGAGGAAGTCATCACCAAGACCGTCCGTTACCGGACCGTGGGCGACATGTCCTGCACCGGCGCTGTTGAGTCAGCCGCCGCCACGGTGCGCGACGTCGTCATCGAAGTTGCCGCCTCCACCATCACCGAACGTGGCGCCACCCGTGCGGATGACCGCATCTCCGAGGCCGCCATGGAAGACCGCAAGAAGGATGGCTATTTCTAATGAGCACCGAAATCGATACAGCCCGCGCGGCAGCCCTTCTTGACGACGCACCGCTCGCGCATGCCTCGCTGTTCCGCTTCGCCACCGCCGGATCTGTCGACGACGGCAAGTCCACCCTGGTGGGCCGCCTCCTGCACGACTCCAAGGCAATCCTGGCCGACCAGCTCGACGCCGTTGCCCGCACGTCCGCAGACCGCGGCTTCGGCGGCTCGGCAGGCGGCATCGACCTGGCCCTCCTGACCGACGGCCTCCGCGCCGAGCGCGAGCAGGGCATCACCATCGACGTCGCCTACCGCTACTTCGCCACGGACCGCCGCAGCTTCATCCTGGCCGACTGCCCCGGGCACGTGCAGTACACCAAGAACACCGTGACCGGCGCGTCCACCGCGGATGCCGTCGTCGTACTCATCGACGCCCGCAAGGGTGTCCTGGAGCAGACCCGCCGTCACTTGTCCGTGCTGCAGCTGCTGCGCGTGGCCCATGTGATTGTGGCCGTGAACAAGATCGACCTGGTGGACTTCAGCGAGTCCGTGTTCCGCGAGATCGAAGCCGACGTGCAGCAGGTGGGCCGCGAGCTGGGCCTCGGTTCCGACGGGATCACCGACCTGCTGGTGGTTCCGGTGTCCGCGCTCGACGGCGACAACGTGGTGGAGCGCTCGGAGCGCACCCCCTGGTACACCGGGCCCGCGCTGCTCGAGGTGCTCGAGACCCTGCCCGCCGCCGACGAACTGGAAAGCCACCTGGAGAGCTTCCGCTTCCCCGTGCAGCTGGTCATCCGGCCGCAGGGGGCATTGGCTCCCGACGCGGTTGCCGGCGGACTCGACGTCGAGGCTTACCGCGACTACCGCGCGTACGCCGGGCAGATCACTGAAGGCTCGGTGAAGGTGGGCGACAAGGTCAGCGTGCTGACCCCCGGCCAGGACCCGCGCACCACCACCGTGACGGGCATCGACTTCGCGGGCGCCGAGCTCACCGAAGCCGTGGCACCGCAGTCCGTGGCGCTGCGCCTGGCAGACGAGTTCGACGTCGCCCGCGGTGACACCATCGCCGCCGCAGGCACCGTCCGCGAAGCCTCGGCAGACCTCTACGCCGCGCTGTGCTGGCTGTCCCCGAAGCCGCTCCGCGAAGGCGCCAAGGTGCTGGTCAAGCACGGCACCCGGACCGTGCAGGCCCTGGTCCGCAGCGTCAGCGGCAAACTGGACCTCGCCACGTTCAAGCTGGAGGGCGCGTCCAGCCTGGAACTCAACGACATCGGCCACGCGCAGCTCCGGCTCGCCGCCCCGCTGCCGCTGGAAAACTACCTGCACCACCGCCGCACCGGTGCTTTCCTGGTGATTGATCCGCTGGACGGCAACACCCTGGCCGCCGGCCTGGTCAACGACCACCCGGGCGACCACGAGGATGAGCGTTACTCGATCTGATTCCTGCAGCACGAAACAGCGGCTTGTTCGCCAAACTTGACCCTCGAGGACAGGTTCTGCGAACAGGCCGCTGTTTTTGTCCGGAGGACCCGGAGCCCGGCAGTAGCTGAAAATCGCTGCCTTGGATACTCTGCTGGGTAGATGCGCTGCGCGACGATCTGAGGGGGACCGGTTGGAAGATCATGATTCCGTTGTTGCCAGCTCCCTGGAGCAATACAGTGCGCTGCTGCCCCGGCTGAATGCGGCTTCCGATGCCATCGGGCATGCCATCCGCGCCCGGCTCCGCGACGACGGCCTCAACCACCACACCGTGCAGGCCCGCGTCAAGGACCCCGGTTCGGTCAAGGGAAAGCTGGACCGGCTCACTGCCGACGGCAGATTCAAGTATGAACACGGACTCGAGCAGCTCGACGACCTCATCGGTGTCCGGGTGATTATGTTCCTCGAACCCGACATCGCGGACGTTGCAACGGCACTCAAGGGGCAGTTCAACTGCCGCGAGGACGATGACAAAACAAGCTCCCAGCGGCGCAACGGCCAGATCGGCTACGCCGGCCGGCACCTGATCCTGGAAGTCCCCGCCGAGAACGTTCCCGTGGGCTGCCAGCCGTTCATCGGGGATCGCTTCGAAGTCCAAATCCGCACCGTGCTGCAGCATGCATGGGCTGCCTTCGAGCATGACATCCGCTACAAGAGCCTCGCGGAGGCCAACGCGGAAGTGGACCGCGCGTTCACCATGGCCTCAACCCTCATCGAACTCGCGGACGCCCAGTTCTCGGCGATCAACGACATCGTCAAACGCCGTCAGGCCGAAAGCACGGCCGAGTTCGCCGCCAACCCCGCCGCAACCGAGCTCACCGGGGACATCCTCCAGGACATGCTGGCCCGGTTGCTCTCCGAACACCCCAGGAGCCAGGCCCGGCAGTACGGCTGGCTGGGGGACCTGCTTGCCGCCAACGGTGTGCGGACAGTGGCCGATGCCGAGGAGCTCTTCGGCACCGCCGACTGGTCCGGGGTGGCCAAGAGAATGGACTACAAGTTCCCCGCCGGCCACGTCCGGATCGCCGACGACTTCCTGCTGAAGACCTGGGGCGTGGACTACATTGCGCGCACCAAATCCCTGGGGGACGACCCCAAGCGGGAGGCGAAACTGACGTACCGGCTGGAGCGTATGCAGGACTGAGGCCCTTTATGGATCCATTCCTCCGGTGCCGGGACGCCGGTACCTGATTTGATCGGCCTTGCGAAGGGCTTCCAGTGTTTCGTCGACGCTCAGAAGCACCGTCGTTTCGAATGAGCTGAGCGCGCCGCCTCCGCTGATCGCCAGTGCAACCGCGGCCATGGACACATTGTCCGGTGCCTCCCACAAGTTGTAGCCGTCGTGCGAGCCGAAGGCGTACCAGAAGCCGTGGAGCTTGCCGCCGACGGATTCGATGTATGTCTTGGCGGCCTTCCTGCGGTCCTCGGGATTGCTGATCAGTTTGGCCCAGGTGTCCGGTGTGTAGCTGAACCTCGACAGGTAGAGCGGCATCGTCTCGTCCTTTCCTCTTGGCGGGTGGCTGGTTGTGCCGGTGGCTGGCGGCGGGCTGTGCCGGCAGTGCCGGTCCAGCAAGGATGGCAGTCCGCCGCCCGGTCCGGCAATGGCTGCCGGGATCCCCTCCCATGAGTCGCCACGGGGGTGTTGACACAGCCGGGCCGCGGCCTTACTTTCGCCGTATCCCGCCGGGAGGGAAGATCGTGGAACGCATCAACAGCCGGCTCATCAACTGGGCTTCCATCCTGGACGCACAGACGCGGGAGCAGGCCGTGAGAACGTCCCGGCTGCCCTTCATTTATCCGCATCTGGCGCTGATGCCGGACGCCCACCTGGGAAAGGGCGCCACTGTGGGCTCCGTCATCCCCACCCTGGGCGCCGTGATTCCGGCTGCGGTGGGGGTGGACATCGGCTGCGGCATGATTGCCGTCAGGACGCAGTACTTCCTCAACGACCTCCCACCGGACCGGAAACGCCTGCGGGAGGCCATCGAGAACGTCATCCCGCTTTCGGCCGGACACAACAACCGCAGGGTCATGGCCACGGCCGAACCACGCATCGCGGAGCTGAGGAAGCAGGCTGCCAAGGCCAGGTTTGATCCCGGCCAGTACGTCCCGAAGTGGGAGCTCCAGCTTGGCTCGCTGGGATCAGGCAACCATTTCATCGAGGTCTGCGCGGACGAGACGGATGCCATCTGGCTGTTCCTGCACTCCGGTTCCCGCGGTGTGGGCAACAAGATTGCGCAGCACCACATCAGCGTCGCGCAGCGCCTCACGCGGGAGAAACGCATCGCGCTTCCCGACGCCGACCTCGCCTACCTGGAAGAGGGCACGGCCGAGTTCAGGCGGTACATCGAGGAACTGCACTGGGCCCAGCAGTTCGCCCTGCTGAACCGTGAGGAAATGATGGACCGCGTGATCAGCCAGTTCGGCAACTGGACGGGCGGAAAGGTGCTGGAACGGGAACGGATCAACTGCCACCACAACTTCACCCGGCAGGAGACGCACTACGGCAAGTCCGTCTGGGTGTCCCGGAAGGGGGCCATCAAAGCCGAGCGCGGCGATCCCGGACTCATTCCCGGCTCCATGGGAACGGCGTCGTATGTAGTGGCCGGGCTTGGCAACCGCGTGGCGCTGAATTCCTCGCCGCACGGTGCAGGCCGGGAGTACTCACGGACAGCGGCGCGTAAGGCGTTCTCCCTTGCTGAGCTGAAAAAGGCCATGCAGGGGATTGAGTTCCGTGCCACGGAAGCTTTCATCGACGAGATTCCGGCGGCGTACAAGCCCATTGACGTCGTCATGCGCGACGCGCAGGACTTGGTGAGGATCGGCCACAGGCTCCGGCAGCTCGTCAACGTCAAAGGCGACTGAACCCGGGCAGTCCAACGAAGAGAAACGGAGGATGTCATGAATCCCGACGACCTGGTCTTCCACCCCTGGGTGGTGCAGGGGCCGCGCGACGTGCCCACCCTGGTCGGTGGTTCCGGGAGCTATGTGATCGACGACACCGGACGGCGCTACCTGGACTTCAGCTCGCAACTGGTGTTCACCAACCTCGGCCACCAGCATCCGCGCATCGTGGCTGCGATCAAGGAGCAGGCCGACCGCCTGTGCACGCTCGCACCCGGCCACGCGTCCGATGTCCGGAGCGAGGCAGCGCGGCTGATTGTGGAGGTCGCACCGAAGGGCCTCGGGCACGTGCTGTTCACCACCGGCGGGACGGAGGCCATCGAGCATGCGGTCCGGATGGCGCGGCTCTACACCGGACGGCCCAAAGTTCTGGCGGCCTACCGTTCGTACCACGGCTCGACGGCGGCCTCCATCCACCTCACCGGCGATCCGCGCCGCTGGGCCTCGGACACGGGCTCGGCCGGTGCCGTCCACTTCTTCGGGCCCTTCCTGTACCGGTCGGCGTTCGGGTCGAGCACCCCGGAGGAGGAATCGGAGCGGGCACTCGCCCACCTCGAACAGGTCATCCTCCTGGAAGGCCCGTCGACGATCGCAGGCCTGGTCCTGGAATCTGTGATCGGCAGCTCGGGCGTCATCGTGCCACCGGCCGGCTACCTGCGGGGGGTTCGCGAGCTGTGCGACCGCCACGGCATCGTCTACATCGCGGACGAGGTCATGGTCGGTTTCGGACGCACGGGAGCCTGGTTCGGCGTCGACCACGACGGCGTGGCACCCGACTTGATGGCGTTTGCGAAGGGCGTGAACTCCGGATACGTGCCGCTGGGCGGCGTGCTCGTGGGGGATGCGGTCTACGAGATGTTCACCAAGCGCCCGTACCCGGCGGGCCTGACCTACAGCGGCCACCCGCTCGCCTGCGCAGCCGCCGTCGGCGCCATCAATGCCATGCACGAGGAGGACACAGTCGCAGCAGCTGCCCGCCTCGGCGCGGACGTCCTGGGGCCAGGGCTCAGGGCGCTCGCCGACAAGCACGGGTCCGTCGGGGACGTCCGCGGCATCGGCGGCCTCTGGTCCCTCGAACTGGTCCGCGACCGGCAGACCAAAGAGCCGCTTGTGCCGGCCGGGGCCACTGGTACGGCGAACGCACCGATGGTCTCGGTCGTCAAGGCGTGCCTTGTGCGCGGCCTGTTGCCGCTGGTCCTGGGCAACCGGGTCCATGTGGCGCCTCCGCTCAACGTGGACCGCTCCGACGCCGCCGCGGGCCTTGCCATTCTTGATGATGCCCTTGCGGCAGCCGACGCCTACGTCGCCTAGCCGTGCTGCCTGAGGGCGTCCGAATGTGACGCTAGATGAACCCGCGTGACCCCCCGTTTCCGCTTCATTGAACGGGTTTATGTCACTCCCTATGGTGAAACAATGACAAGTCCCCAGCCCGGAATGATTCGCATCGTGGCAGGAGAGAGCAACAACCCGAAGCGCAAGCGCGCCGTGGAGGTCCTGGTTGCCCTCGGCCTGGTGCTGCTCATTGCCGCCGGTGCCGTGGTGGCGTCAACCCTGTCCCGTGATTCCTCAGCCCAGGCAGCGGCCCCCGCTCCGACGCCTGCTGCTGAGTTGAAGCTGGGCTATTTCGGCAACGTCACCCACGCCCCGGCGCTGGTGGGCGTGAAGCAGGGCTTCATCGCCAAGAGCCTGGGTGAGACCAAGCTGAGCACGCAGGTGTTCAACGCCGGCCCGGCCGCGATCGAGGCGCTGAATGCCGGCGCGATCGATGCGACGTACATCGGCCCGAACCCGGCGATCAACTCGTTCGTGAAGAGCAAGGGCGAGTCCGTCAGCATCATCGCCGGCGCCGCTGCAGGCGGCGCGCAGCTGGTG
>NZ_LMPC01000014.1 GCF_001423745.1 Arthrobacter sp. Leaf337 | reverse complement strand
CGCCCGGCAGTGGACGGACGCGATCGACCAGGACGGGTCCGAACCCACCGAAGCCGAACTCCGGCACCGCCAGGGCGTGTTCCTCCGCCAGCCCCGCCGCGGACTCCAGCGGATGGAAATCCTGGCCACCACGGAGCAATCCGGACACCTTCTCACGGCGATGAATACGGCCGCCAACCCCCGCACCCAACCAGGCGCCGGCGCCGACAGCGGCGCAGAGCAGGACTTGGAACCGGAACTGGACCAGCGGACCCGTCCGCAGCAGCTCCTGGACGGCCTCGTCGGCGCCTGCAAAGCAGCCCTGACCACCGGGGCGCTCCCGGCTGCGGGCGGGCTCCGCCCGCAGGTCATGGTGACCATCGACTACCGCGACCTGCTCGACAAACTCGAACAGGGCATCCCGGGCACGGGCTCCTTCACGTTCACCGGCCCCGTCACCGCCGCCACCGCCCGCAAGATCGCCTGCGACGCGGACATCATCCCCGTCCTGCTCGGCAGCCCGGGCAGGATCCTGGACATCGGCCGCACCACCCGGGTGTTCCCGCCGCACATCCGCAAAGCCCTCACCGCCCGCGACCAGGGCTGCGCGTTCCCGGGCTGCACCATCCCCGCACCCTGGTGCGAAGCCCACCACATCACCTACTGNCGTCAGCTTCGTGTGCCGCACCGAATCCGCCCTGCCCCGGGAACAGTTGTTTGACCCCGCACATCCGCAAAGCCCTCACCGCCCGCGACCAGGGCTGCGCGTTCCCGGGCTGCACCATCCCCGCACCCTGGTGCGAAGCCCACCACATCACCTACTGGTCACGCGGCGGAACCACCAGCACGGACAACGGCGCCCTGCTCTGCAGCCATCACCACCACCTGATCCACAAGGAACAGTGGCAGATCCACGTCAAAACCGGGGTGCCCTGGTTCATCCCGCCACCCCACATCGNCCCTGCTCTGCAGCCATCACCACCACCTGATCCACAAGGAACAGTGGCAGATCCACGTCAAAACCGGGGTGCCCTGGTTCATCCCGCCACCCCACATCGACCCACGACAGGTCCCGCGAAGAAAAAACTACTTCAGATGCTGAAAATTGCACGCCCTACTCCGGGGCGGGCGGGATGTTCTGGTTGCCGCGGAATACGTTGTCCGGATCGAATTCCCGTTTCACCCGGGACATCCTGTCGAAGTTCTCATCCCCGAATGCGGCGCGGACCCGGGCCTGGCCTTCGTCGCCGATGAAGTTCAACCACACCCCGCCGGTGGCATAGGGCGCAATATCGTGGCGGAAATCCTTCACCCATGCCTTGGCTTCGTCACCCTCCTGTGGAGTCTCGCCCAGGCCGAACGGGTGGCTGACCCAGCTCGCGTTGCGGTTCAGCAGCGGCGTGGCCGCCGCGGCCGGTCCGCCCACCGCGCCTCCCCAGTGTGCAATTAGCTGCTGGGAGTGCTGGCCGGGCAGCTTGCGCGCCGAATCGATAACGATGTCCAGGGCGTCGTCGGAAAGTTCGTTGTGGTAGTCGGCGCTCCAGTAGTTGTACAGGCCTGGAGGGTCATCCAGGGAGCATTGGAAGTCGGCGTAATTGGTGTCCTCCACCAGATCCACCGCCGGGTTGAGCGCGCGGTAAGGCCTGGCCCGCTCAGCGCCTTCACCGGCATCGCCGGCGTAGATGTACACCACGCCAAGGGCCATCTTTCCCACCATCTCCGGTGGCATGAACGGCTCGGGCGGAGCGGTGAAATAGAGCAGGGTTGCGCATTCCTCGTTGGGCGCGGCGAGGGCAAGCTCCCGGTATCCGCGGCTGACTTCGGTGGCAGCCTCCCCGGGCCAGATCATCAGGCCGGCGTGTACTTTCGGACCGAGTTCGTGCAGTCCGAACGTGAAGGATGTGGCCACGCCGAAGTTTCCGCCCCCGCCGTGCAGGGCCCAGAACAGTTCGGGGTTCTCGCTGGCGCTGGCAGTCACCAGTTCGCCGGCGGCGGTGACCAGGTCCACCGAGATCAGATGGTCGCAGGCAAAGCCGAAGGCCCGTTCCAGCCAGCCGGAGCCGCCGCCCAGCGTGAAGCCGGCCAGCCCTGTGGTGGAAACACGCCCTCCGGTCAGGGCGAGGCCGTATTCCTGCGTAGCCCGGTCAAACTCGCCGCAGGTGAGGCCGGCGCCGGCCGTGACGGTGCGGTTCTCCGGATCCACACTGACCGATTTCATGGGACGCACGTCCACCACCAGGCCGCCGTCGTTCATCGACATCCCGGCCACGGAGTGCCCGCCTGCGCGGACAGCCACGGCCAGCTCGTTGTCGCGTGCATGCTTCAACGCCTCGGCCACCTCGCCAGGGGTTCCGCATTGGGCGATCACGGCCGGGCGACGGTCGATCATCGCGTTGAAGAGTTTCCGGGATTCGTCGTAGTCCGGACTGTCAGGCCTGATCCATTTCATGGCAACGCTCCTTGGCGCCGGCGGCTCCGCCCCCACGAAAAATCGTACTGCCGCCGCTGGCTGCGGGGCTATGGTTCACGCCAGCCAATGCCTTCGGCAAGGATCGTCGGCTTGAGAGACAAAACCCCTGGCGTCAGTATCTGCGGGCAAATACGGACTCATTATCCGCAAATGAGGTTATTCTGAACAGATGCCAACCATTCGAATCGCAGAAGCGGCAAGGTTCCTGGGCGTCAGCGACGACACCGTCCGCCGATGGACCGAGAACGGGAGCCTCACCCCGGTGAAGGACGACTCGGGCCGCCTGGCCGTTGACGGGTTCGAGCTTGCCACCCTGGCCCGCGACCAGGCGCAGCTTCCGGAGGATCCCACCCGGGTGGGCAGTTCGGCCCGCAACCGGTTCGTTGGCCTGGTCACCGGAATCACGGCGGACAAGGTCATGGCCCAGGTCGAACTGCAGTGCGGGCCGTTCCGGGTGGTGTCGCTGATGAGCAGCGAAGCTGTCAGGGAGCTGGGCCTGGAGCTCGGGTCCGTTGCCACGGCCGTCGTCAAGGCCACCACCGTGATCATTGAAACGCCGCAGGGAAAGAGCATCGTGTGAAGTCCTGGAATCCGCGCATCACCGCGCTGGCGGCAGCAGCCGCGCTCCTCACCGCCGGACTGGCGGCCTGCGGTCCGCCAGCGTCAACGTCGACCGGCCCTGCGGGCGCAGGGTCCTCGGCGGCGGCCGGGCAACCCTCGGGGACAGTCACCGTTTTTGCCGCTGCCTCGCTTAAGGCCACGTTCAGCAAGCTCGCCAGTGACTTTGAAGCGAAGAACCCCGGCAGCAAGGTGACGCTCAGCTTCGCCGGTTCCTCGGACCTGGCCACGCAGATCTCCCAAGGTGCGCCCGCAGACGTGTTTGCTTCGGCGGACACCAGGAACATGGCCAAGCTTGCCGACGCCGGACTCCTCGAGGGGGCGGAAACGAACTTCGCCACGAACGTCCTGCAGATCGCCGTCCCACCCTCCAATCCGGCGTCGATCGCGGCCTTCGCCGACCTCGCCAGGCCGGGAGTCAAGGTGGTTGTCTGCGCCAGTCAGGTCCCGTGCGGGGCAGCATCGGACACCGTGGAAAAGGCGGCCGGCGTAACCCTGTCTCCAGTCAGCGAGGAATCATCAGTCACGGACGTGCTGGGCAAGGTGGCCTCCGGTGAGGCCGACGCCGGCCTGGTGTACGTCACGGACGTGAAGGGCGCTGGCGACAAGGTCAAGGGCATCCCCTTCCCGGAAGCCGGCAAGGCCGTCAATACGTATCCCATCGCCACAGTAGGCTCGAGCAGGAACAAGGAACTTGCCGCCGCCTTCATCGCCCTGGTGACCGGTGCCGAAGGCAGGAAGACCCTCGCCGGCGCAGGTTTCGGAGCACCGTAAGGAGAGCATGGATCTGGGACGGGGAAGCGGGTACCACGGAGTCCCGCGCTGGGTCTACGCCATCGCCGCGGCGGGCGGGGTGTTCGTGCTCCTGCCGCTGGCGGCCATGGCCGCCCGCGTCAATTGGCCGCAGTTCATACCGCTGGTCACGTCGGAATCCTCCCTGACGGCTCTTGGCCTCAGCCTGCGGACCTCGGCGGCGAGCACTGCGCTGTGCATTATTTTTGGCGTCCCGCTGGCCCTTGTCCTGGCACGTTCGAGCTTCCCCGGCCAGCGCCTGTTGCGCGCCTTTGTGCTGCTGCCGCTGGTGCTGCCGCCGGTGGTAGGCGGCATCGCCCTCCTGTACACCTTCGGCCGCCAAGGCCTGCTGGGCCGGAGCCTTGAGGCTGCCGGGATCCAGATTGCCTTTTCGACGACGGCGGTGGTGCTTGCCCAGACCTTCGTGGCGCTGCCGTTCCTGGTGGTCAGCCTGGAAGGCGCGCTTCGCACCGCCGGCGGTCGGTACGAGGCAGTGGCCGCCACCCTCGGCGCCCGGCCCACCACCGTCCTGCGGCGTGTTACCGTGCCGCTGGTGCTGCCCGGCCTGGCGTCCGGGGCCGTGCTGTCCTTCGCGCGGAGCCTGGGCGAATTCGGTGCCACGCTCACCTTCGCCGGGAGCCTGCAGGGGGTGACCCGGACCTTGCCGCTGGAAATCTACCTGCAGCGGGAAACGGACGCCGATGCCGCCGTCGCGCTTTCCCTTGTCCTGGTGGCCGTGGCCGTGACGGTGGTGGGACTGACGTATCGGCGCCCCGGACAAAAGGACCAGCGCAGTGTCCCGGCGGGCGGCACAGCAAGCGGACGAATGGACGGCGCCCGGTGAGCTTTCGCATGCAGGCAACCGTGCGCGCCCGTGGGTTCGACGTCGGCCTGAGCCTCGCGCCGGGCGAAACAGTCGCGGTCATGGGCCCCAACGGCGCCGGCAAATCCACCCTCCTCAGCGTCGTCGCCGGACTGCTGCGGCCCGATTCCGGCCGGTCCGTCATCGACGGAAAAGTGCTGTTCGACCTCGACGGCGGCGCCAGCGTTTGGACCGCACCGCACCACCGCCGCACGGCACTCCTCGCGCAGGAGCCGCTGCTGTTCCCGCACCTCAGCGCCCTGGAAAACGTGGCCTTCGGACCCCGCAGCGCCGGAACGGCCAGGAAGGCGGCCCGGGAGTCAGCCCGTGAATGGCTGGCCGCGGTGGATGCAGGGGACCTCGAAGCCCGGCGGCCAGCGGAACTCTCCGGCGGACAGGCCCAGCGCGTGGCGGTGGCCCGGGCCCTTGCGGCCAACCCTGAAGTGCTCCTGCTGGACGAGCCCATGGCGGCATTGGACATCCACGCGGCGCCTCTGCTCCGGAGGCTGCTGAAGAAAGTCCTGGCCGGGCGGCGCGCCATCATCATCACACACGACGTCCTTGACGCCCTGATGCTGGCCGACCGGGTGATCATCCTCGAAGGGGGCAAAATTGCCGAGGAAGGGCCCACCAGGCAAGTCCTGCAGCGGCCCCGAAGCCGGTTTGCCGCCGGGTTGGCGGGACTGAACCTCATTCCCGGAACCATCACCGCCACCGGCATCCGGACAACAGAGGGTCTCGAAGTGGCCGGCCACCAGGACGAGGACCTCCTCCCGGTTGGATCAGGCGAGCCAAACATGGCCGGGCAGCCCGGCGTGGCTGCCTTCCCGCCGTCGGCCGTCTCCGTCTTCCTGAGCGACGCGCACGGCAGTCCCCGGAACTCATTCCCCGTCACAGTCACGGACTTGGAACAACACGGCGACCAGATCCGGGTCCGGGCAGGCGGGATGTCCGCGGACATCACACCGGCTGCCTCGGCGGACTTGGGGCTGGCGCCGGGAATGACCGTCCACTTCGTGATCAAGGCGGCCGCGGTGGCCGTCTACCCGGCCTAGCATCAGCCTCTTGGGTCAGCCCTGCCCGGTCAGCCCTGCGCGGCGGGCTCCTCCTTGGTTTCAGGCCGCACGGGGTGCTGGCTGGTGATGGATACGCGGTTGAAGGCGTTCATCGTAATCACCAGCCAGCTCACCGCTGAGTATTCGGCCGCGTTCAGGTGCTGCCGGGCGTAGGCGTCCTCCCGTTCACGGGTGTGGGCATCGGGCAGGGTGGTGATGGACTCCGCCAGCGCCAGGGCCGCGCGCTCCTGCTCCGTGAACAGCGCAGTGTCCCGCCACGCGGCCAGCACCGCAAGCCGCTGGGTGGTTTCACCCTTTTTGAGGGCATCGGCAACGTGCATGTTCAGGCAGTAGGCGCAGCCGTTGATCTGCGAGATGCGGACGTTCAGCAGTTCGGTCAGGGCCCTGCTGATGCCGGCTTCATCGGCAGCCTCGCGTGCTTTCAGGCCGAGCCCGTTCAGCGCGCGCCAGACGGCCGGGCTCTCCTTGTCGATGAAGATGTGCTGGGCGGTGGGGGTGCCGGCGTCCTGGGTGTGCTCCATGGTTCCCACAATACCCACCGCGGTATGACTGTCTTTGTCATCTTCGTGACATGCCGGAAAATGCATTGTAGTGTCGTCATCGGACCGCCTGCCCGCCTCGCGGCGGGCGGCGGTCCACCAGAGAAGTCTCTGTGTGGAAGGTGCACTGCGATGCGCCTGCCACGCCAGCCGGAGGGCGGTTCCTTGGGGGAGCCGCCCTCCTGCGTGTCCGGGCTGGCTGTTGCGTGAGGGCTAACTTCTCCGGGGCCTGAGTCCTACCATATGAAAATGCGTTGCCGCCTGAAGGCCCGGGTTCTCCGCGCTTTGCGTGTGACGGCTGCCGCTGTGCTTCTCATATCCCTGACGTCGCCGCCAGCCTCGGGTGCGCGGGCCTCGGGTGCGCTTACGTCGCTGCCGGCTTCCGGTGTGCTCCCGGCGTCGGGAGCGCCGGACCCGGGCCCCGCCGGACCCTCGCGTGGCGGGACGGACATTGCCGGCGGCGAGACGGTTTCCATCGACGAGGCACCCTTCGCGGTACAGATCGCCTACGACACCGCCGGCACCAGGGTGGCTTGCACGGGCAGCCAGATTTCAGCCAGCTGGGTGATTACGGCCAGGCACTGCGACTCAGCGAGCCTCCGTTCCGTTCGACTCGACACGCCGTACCTCGGTGCCGGGGGTTTGGTCCGGACAATCGCAGCCCGCTACCCGTCGCCAGTGGGCGACGTACTGCTGCTCAAGCTCTCCACCCCGCACCCCGGAATCTATGCCGGCATGTCCCGGACCTTCCCGGCGGCGGGATCGCCTGCGCGCGTATTCGGCTGGGGTGACGAGACTGAGGGCGCCGGCGCCATGTCCGTCCAGGTCAAGGCTGCCGGCGTGGAGGTGTCGGGGCAGGGTTCGGACGCTTTTGGCGGCTTGTCCGTGCGGACGCAGTCGCGGACAGGGCATCCGCTGGCGGGGGACTCCGGCGGACCCCTCATCGTCGGCGGAAAACTGGTGGGCGTGCTGTCGACGTCGAGCGTCCTGCCTGGCGGCCTTCCGTCCAGTTTCACCGGCTTCTACAACGACCACGCTGCCGTCTCCCGGCATCTGGGCTGGATTACGCTCGTCACCGGCGTCGGCGCCGACTAGCCGCCGGCCATCCGGTGGCATAGCGTCGGGGGCGCCGTGTCCGGGGGCGCTTTGGCCACGCCGGGGGCGCTGCCGGGGGCGCAGCGTCCGGGGGCGGGGGCCGATCGCCCCTAGACAGCCATTTCGCCGTCGGCAAACATGGACCTTGAGGCCACGTCCGGCAAAGTTGAGTCATGTACACTCAACTTTAAGAGTTGATCTATCCCCGAAAGGAGCTCTCTTTGGACGCCAAGTTCACCACCAAGAGCCAGGAGGCTCTTTCGGCAGCAGCCATGAACGCCTCCACGGCAGGAAATCCCCAGGTTGAGCCGGCCCACCTGCTCAAGGCGCTGATGGACCAGCGCGAGGGCGTCGCCGTCGCGCTCCTCCGCGCCACCGGCGCCGATCCGGATGCCGTCAGCGTCCAGGCAAGTACCGCCATCAAAGCATTGCCGGCGTCGTCCGGCACCTCGGTGCAGCAGGCCCAGCTGTCCCGCACCGCCCTGCAGGCCATCAAGAACGCCCAGAACGAGGCCGACAAACTGGGGGACACCTTCGTTTCCACCGAGCACCTGCTGCTGGGGCTCTCCGCCGGCAGTGACGCCGTCGGGAAGCTAATGCGCGACGCCGGTGCCTCCCACGAGGCCCTGCTCGCCGCCCTGCCGGGTGTCCGGGGGGACCGCAAGGTCACCAACGCGGACCCTGAGAACACTTTCCAGGCGCTGGAGAAGTTCGGCACGGACCTCACCGCGATCGCCCGCTCCGGAAAGCTGGACCCGGTGATTGGCCGTGACGCCGAGATCCGCCGCATCATCCAGGTGCTGAGCCGCCGCACCAAGAACAACCCGGTGATCATCGGGGAGCCGGGCGTCGGCAAGACCGCCGTCGTCGAAGGACTGGCCCAGCGGATCGTGGCCAACGACGTGCCGGAAAGCCTGCGCGGCAAGACGCTGATTGCCCTGGATCTCGCCTCGATGGTGGCCGGGGCCAAGTACCGCGGCGAGTTCGAGGAGCGGCTGAAGGCCGTCCTGGAGGAGATCAAGAGCTCCGAGGGGCAGATCGTCACCTTCATCGACGAACTCCACACCGTGGTGGGTGCAGGCGCCTCCGGGGACAGTTCCATGGACGCAGGCAACATGCTCAAGCCCATGCTGGCCCGCGGTGAGCTGCGCCTGATCGGCGCCACCACGCTGGACGAATACCGCGAGAACATCGAGAAGGACCCCGCCCTGGAGCGCCGCTTCCAGCAGGTGTTTGTGGGCGAGCCGAGCGTGGACGACACCATCGGCATCCTCCGCGGCCTGAAGGAACGCTACGAAGCCCATCACAAGGTGTCCATCGCGGACTCCGCCCTGGTTGCGGCGGCGACGCTCTCCAACCGCTACATTTCGGGCCGTCAGCTGCCGGACAAGGCGATCGACCTCGTGGATGAGGCGGCGTCCCGGCTGCGCATGGAGATTGATTCAGCACCGGAGGAGATCGACCAGCTGCGGCGCCAGGTGGACCGGCTGACCATGGAGGAACTGGCCCTCGCCAACGAGAAGGATGCCGCGTCCGTGGAACGCCTGGCCGCGCTGCGGGCGGACATGGCGGACAAAAAGGAAGCACTGTCCGCGCTGAACGCCCGCTGGGAAGCGGAAAAGGCCGGCCTCAACCACGTCGGTGACCTCAAGGCCCGGATCGACGAGCTGCGCTCGGCTGCGGAGAAGTACCAGCGTGAAGGAGACCTCGCGGCGGCCTCCCGCATCCTTTACGGCGAACTTCCCGCACTGGAGCGCGAGCTGTCCGCCGCGGCCGAGGCTGAGTCAGCCCGGGTGGCAGGCGGCGGTGCGAAGCAGGAGCTCATGGTGGCCGATGAAGTCACGGCGGGTGACATTGCCGAGGTGATTTCCGCCTGGACCGGCATTCCGGCCGGGCGCATGCTGCAGGGCGAGAGCCAGAAGCTGCTGCACATGGAGGAGGAGCTCGGCAGGCGGCTGATCGGCCAGAAGAAGGCCGTCACCGCGGTGTCGGACGCCGTTCGCCGTGCGCGCGCCGGCATCAGCGACCCCAACCGGCCCACCGGTTCGTTCCTGTTCCTGGGTCCCACCGGCGTAGGCAAGACCGAGCTGGCGAAGGCCCTGGCGGACTTCCTGTTCGATGACGAACGCGCCATGGTGCGGATCGACATGTCCGAGTACGGCGAGAAGCACTCCGTGGCACGGTTGGTCGGCGCCCCTCCCGGCTACGTGGGCTACGAGGAAGGCGGCCAGCTGACTGAAGCCGTCCGCCGTCGTCCGTACTCCGTGGTGCTGCTGGACGAAGTGGAGAAGGCCCACCCCGAGGTGTTCGACATCCTCCTGCAGGTGCTCGACGACGGCCGCCTCACCGACGGCCAGGGCCGCACCGTGGACTTCCGCAACGTGATCCTGGTGCTGACCTCCAACCTGGGCAGCCAGTTCCTGGTGGACCAGACCCTGGATGCCAACGCCAAGCGCAGTGCCGTGATGGCCACCGTGCACGCGTCCTTCAAACCCGAATTCCTGAACCGGCTGGACGAAGTGGTGCTGTTTGACGCGCTGGACGTCGAGGAGCTGGCCCGGATCGTGGAACTCCAGGTGGCCGAACTCGGCAAGCGGCTGCGTGACCGCCGCCTTGAGCTGGAAGTCACCGAGGGTGCCCGCGCCTGGCTGGCCATGACGGGCTTCGATCCCGCTTACGGCGCCCGGCCGCTGCGCCGGCTGGTGCAGCGCGAAATCGGCGACAGGCTGGCCAAGGCCATCCTCGCCGGCGACATCGCCGACGGGGACACTGTGCTGGTGGACACCGCGGCCGACGTCGACGAGCTCACCATCGCGAGCCTGGAGCGCCAGGACCGCGACGGCGGTGCCCTCGCTGGCAGCGGGCTGTCCGTGCGGCGGAAGGGCTAGGGGAGCGTTAGGGCGGGCCGGCTGGCTGACTGGCTGCGGGGGTGGTCCTAGGGGATGAGGGATTCCATGATGATGTTGCCCTTGTCCGCGGTGACATAGCAGTCCACCCGCCGGTCGCCCTGCTCCCAGCTGGTGTCGCTCGGGTATGCGTTGCGCTGCATGAGGACGTAGTTGGCCACGGCGTCGGTGAGTCCGGCGTCCTGGCAGATCTCGCGGCCCTTCTCGCGCAATGCGGTAATGCCAGGGTAGGAGTCCGATTCCGGGAAACGGTATACGGCAACCAGCTGCGCCGAGTGGCCGGTGGTACACGCCACCACCCGTGACTCCGTGGCTTCCGGATCGAAGTTCTCGAAGCAGTCGCCCAACTGGTAGTCCAGCGCGCTCACGCCATCCTGCGGAAGCTCGCCACGGGTCGGCTGCGCGGACGGTGATGTTGACTCCGACACAGCCGGGGCAGGGGGCTGGTTGGCGGCTTGCTCATTGCCGCTCGCGATCAGGGTGGCCAGCCACCACGTGAACAGGCCCAGCAGCACCAGTCCGGCCACCACGAAGCCGACCTTGAACAGGGTTTGCCGTGGCTCGCCCGCTTTAGGGGCCGGTTTGTCGTCCGTGACGTCTGTGTTGTCTGGGTCGTCTGTGTCGGCGACTGCGGGCGGCAGGACGGGGAGGCTGCTGGTTGGCGGCCGGGAAGGCGGCGGGGGAACGACCGGTGGCATTCCGGCGCGCGGGGATGTCTCTTGGTTCCCTGTGTCCGTTCCGTTCTGGTCATTCACGTGAAGATTCACCCTTCCCGGCGTCGCAATCCCTGGCTTTTTCCTTGGATGAGGGCAGCCGATGGGCCGCCCGGCTGGAGTCGCCCCAAACGACTCTACCGAAGAAAATCTGCGGACCGGAGACGGTCCGGACCTGCGTAAACGTGGCGAGTGTTCTCCAGGGGCCCGTTCCGGGGCGCAGTTACCGCTGAAAGCATGTAATCTAGGTGTACGACAAATTGACCAAACATTCCGGGGCCTCACTAACGCCAATGGTGACCACCTCCGGTCCGAGTACAAAAGGGGGTCACGCCATGGGGCGCGGCCGTCAAAAGGCAAAAGCTACCAAGCAGGCTCGGGATATTAAGTACTATTCCCCGAACACCGACTACTCTGCGCTTCAGCGTGAGCTCAAGAGCACTGAGGGTCGTGCACCGAGCCGTTTCTCGAGTGAGCCGGTCGAACCGGATTATTCGGCTTATGTGGATAAGTACGCGGATGATTTGGAAGAAGACGACGACGAGGTTGACACCCGTCGAATCGGTTAGTTGTCGCCCACTGAACCTGCCGTAAGGCACTCAGTGGCGTGCCGCTGTCGTACCATTCACCACAGTGATCCGTACGGCTCTTCGGCTCTTCTTTTCCAGCACCCCGGGTGCTGACCTCAGATATTGGGCCCGTCAGGCCACGCCGGTTTCCGGTGTGCCCTGACGGGCCTTTCTGTGGTCACCCGGGACGTCACCCGGGAGCGTTCTCGCCCGCCGTATCGGCATCAGTGTCCGGGGCGAGCCGGTGGCGGCCAGGAAGGCAAGGATGAGGCGGTTGAGGGCTTCCGGCTGTTCCAGGGGAAGCCCGTGCGAGGCCGCCGGAATCACCGCCAATTGGCCATTCGGCAGGGCCTCGTACAGGGAAACCGTGTGCGGCAGGGTGACGAGATCGTCGTCGCCCACCACGACGAGCACCGGCATGCTGATCCGGGCGATGTCGGCCGTCGTCAGAGTGGGCTCCGAAGCGAACATCCGGAAACTCTTGTTCATGACGGCTTCCAGATGCTCAGGCCCGTCCGGGGACCGCGCCATATAGGCTGTGCCAAGTTCCTGCGTCACGTCGGACCCGGGGTCCATCTCGACGGGGACGGTGCCCTCGAAGTTGTAGTTTGCGCCCACCACCACGAGTTTCCGGACCAGGTCCGGGCGGCGAAGGGCAACCAGCAGTGCAATGATGCCGCCGTCGCTCCACCCGACAAGGTGGGCCGGCCCGCCCACCACGTTCTCAAGCACGCCGATCGTCTCGTCCGCCATGTCCGCGTAATGGAAGTCTGCCTCCGTGTCCGCGGTATAGCCGTGACCGCGCCGGTCGAAGGCCAGGACGCGGAAGCCATCCGACAGCCCCGGACCTATGCTGTTGAGTAGATCGTCGCTGTTGCCCAGGCCGCCGTGGAGCAGCAGGAGCGGCTCCCCGTTGCCCCCGCGGTCCTCCACCCAGGTGGGGTGCCCGTTAATGTCCACGCGGCTGGCCATGGCTCACTCCGTTCCGGCGGTCCTTCGGCGGCGGTGAACCGTCGTTGCCGCCATTGTCCTCCGCCGGGCCGCTTGTTGTCAGTGCCGGAGCCCCGTACTAGGTTGATCGTGGGCTGTCCCGCTGCCGGGCCGGCGCGGTTTCGAATATTAGGGTCGAAGGGAAATGATTTTATGACCGGTCGCACCACCTTCAACGCGGGCGAGATCTGCTGGACGGACCTGCAGACCAAGGATGTGGAGGCCGCAAAGGCTTTCTATGCCGCCGTGTTCGGCTGGCGCTATGAGGACTTGCCCACTCCGGACGGGCGAAGCTACTCCAGGGCCTTTTTGGGCGACGACCTCATCACGGTCATTGCGCCCCAGAACCCCCAGCAGGAGTCCTCCGGCACGGCCGCGCAGTGGAACATCTACTTTGCTGTCGCTGATGCCGGAGCCATCGTGGAGGAAACGCCGCACGCGGGCGGCGCGGTGGAGTTCGGCCCCGAGGAGGTGGAGGACACCGGCGTCATGGTGTTCCTGGCGCCACCCGGCGGCGGCACCACCGGCGTGTGGCAGCCGGGAACGCATACCGGCACCGCAAGGTACAACGAGTCCGGGGCCCTTGCCTGGGCGGAACTGCTGACTCCCGAACCGCAGGCCGCCATCGCCTTCTTCCAGCAGCTGTTCGGGCACGAGGTCACCGAATACCCGCAGGACGACGGCGGAACGTACACCACGCTGATGGTGGACGGGGCGGAGGTGGCCGGGATCGCGCCGCTGCCGCTGGAGGACGAGGAAGATGACGAGGGGGCGGCCACGGGAGCCGACACGGAATCCGACACGGAAGACGTACTTCAGGCTGGCTGGCAGGTCTACTTCGGCGTCGACAGCATCACGGAGGCGGTGGCCGCTGCGGTGGCCGCTGGCGCCGTCGTCCTGGTCGAACCGGAAGGTGACGGCGACGACGAGGACGCCGGCAGGGTCGCCACGCTGAGCGACCCGCAGGGCGGAATATTCAGCCTGCTGGAGGTTTAAACAGATCGAGTGCTCCGCAACCGCCGTTATGGACCTGCTAAACGGCGGTTGCGGAGCACTCGATGAGAGTTTAGGAACCCTTAGGCGTAGGCGTTCACCAGTCGGACTGCGCCGCCGTCAACACCCTTGGCGCCCTGCACGTAGTCCGGGCCGGTCTTCACGATGGAGTCCGAGTTCTCTTCGACGGTGCCCATGATCCAGGACGGCAGGCCGCGGTCGTTGAGGCGGTTCACGGCGGCGTCTGCAGCCTCGGGGGAGACGATTGCCACCATGCCCACGCCCAGGTTCAGGGTGCGCTCGAGGTCCGCCAGCGGGACGTTGCCCAGTTCCGAGACCAGCTTGAAGATGGCGGGAAGTTCCCACGTGGCGCGGTCCACCGTGGCGATGAGGCCCTGCGGGAGGACGCGGGCCAGGTTGGCTGCGAGGCCGCCGCCGGTGACATGGCTGAAGCCGTGGACAGCCTTGCCGGCCGCGGATCCGTTCACGGGGAACGTGCGGGCCAGGTCCAGGCAGTCGGCTGCGTAGACGCGGGTGGGTTCGAGCAGTTCCTCGCCCAGCGTGCGTCCGAGTTCGGAGACCTGGCGGTCCAGCGCCCAGCCGGCGTGGTTGATGACGCGGCGGACCAGGGAGTAGCCGTTGGAGTGCAGTCCTGAAGAGGCCATGCCGATCACAACGTCGCCCGCGCGGACGCGGTCCGGGCCCAGCAGATCGGAGGCTTCAACAACACCGGTGGCGGCACCGGCGACGTCGTACTCGTGCTCACCCAGCAGGCCAGGGTGCTCCGCGGTTTCGCCACCCACCAGGGCAGTGCCGGCCACGGAGCAGGCTGCTGCGATGCCGCGGACGATGTCCGCAATGCGCTCGGGGACAACCTTGCCGCAGGCGATGTAGTCGGTCATGTAAAGCGGCTCGGCACCCACCACCACGATGTCGTCCACCACCATGCCCACGAGGTCGAAGCCGATGGTGTCATGGATGTCCATGGCCTGGGCGATAGCCACCTTGGTGCCCACACCGTCCGTGGACGTGGCGAGCAGCGGCCGCTTGTAGGTGAGGAGCTTCGAAACGTCGTAGAGGCCGGCAAAGCCGCCCACTCCGCCGATCACCGAGGAATTGTGGGTTGCCTTGACGGCGTCCTTCATCAGTTCAACAGCGCGGTCTCCCGCTTCGACGTCAACACCGGCGGAGGCGTACGTGATGCCGGCGTTCTGGGCGGAGGAAGATGCGGAAGTCATACGGACTCTTTCTTGTCAGCGGTCAGACGATCGGCGTCGGTCAGCAGGTTCTCGAACTCGGCATCCGGTCCCGGGTCGCAGCCCGTGGCGCCGGGTTTGCCGGCCGGATCCTCGTCGGAATCCACGGCTACGGCGGTGGATTCCGGGGCGCTGGCGGCCGATCCCGCGGCAGGAAGGCCGCCGAGGTCCGTGCGCTCCAGCAGGTTCTTGCCGAGCTTGTCCGCGCCGGGCAGCTCGATGGGGTACTTGCCGGTGAAGCAGGCGGTGCAGAGACGCTCGCGCGGCTGACGCGTAGCGTCGATCATGCCGTCTTCGGAAATGTAGGCCAGCGAGTCGGCGCCGATGGCCTGGGAGATTTCCTCGATGGTGGCGCCGTTGGCGATCAGCTCAGCGCGGGACGCGAAGTCGATGCCGTAGAAGCAGGGCCACTGCACGGGCGGGGAGGAGATTTTCACATGCACCGAGGCGGCACCGGCTTCGCGGAGCATCCGGACGATGGCTCGCTGGGTGTTGCCGCGGACGATCGAGTCATCCACAACAACAACACGCTTGCCGCGGATCACGGACTCGAGGGCGTTGAGCTTGAGCCGGATGCCCAGCTGGCGCAGCGTCTGCGAGGGCTGGATGAACGTGCGGCCCACATAGGAGTTCTTGACGAAACCGTGCGCGAAGGGAATGCCGGATTCCTCGGCGTAGCCCACGGCAGCCGGGGTGCCGGACTCCGGGACCGGGATGACGATGTCCGCCTCCTGGGTGTTTTCGCGGGCCAGCTGGCGGCCCATCTCCACGCGGGATTCGTAGACGGAGCGTCCCGCGATGGCGGCGTCCGGACGGGCGAGGTACACGTACTCGAAAACGCAACCCGCCGGCGTCGGCTCCGCAAAGCGCTGGGACCGCACGCCGTCCTCGTCGATGGCGATGAATTCGCCGGGTTCGATTTCGCGGATGAAGCTCGCGCCCACAGTCGCCAGGGCCGACTGTTCGGAGGCGACAACCCAGCCGCGCTCCAGCCGGCCGAGGACCAGCGGGCGGATGCCGTAGGTGTCCCGCGCCGCATAGAGGGTGCCTTCGTCCATAAAGACGAAGCAGAAGCCGCCCTTGATCTTGGGCAGCAGCTCAATGGCTGTCTGTTCGAGGGACTTGCCCTCTTCGCCCTCCAGCAGGGCCGTGACCAGGGCGGTGTCCGAGGTGTTGCCCTGCTTCATTTCGCCGCTCAGCTGGCCGCCGGTGCGGTCGTTGATCATGGCGTTGAGCTCGGCAGTGTTGGTGAGGTTGCCGTTGTGGGCCAGTGCCACGGTGCCCGTGGCGGTAGCGCCAAGCGTGGGCTGGGCATTGGCCCAGTGGCTGGCGCCGGTAGTGGAATAGCGGCAGTGGCCGACGGCCAGGTGCCCGGTCAGGGTGTTCAGCGTGGTCTCGTCGAAGACCTGGGATACGAGGCCCATGTCCTTGTAGACGTTAATCCGCTTGCCGTCGCTGGTTGCTATGCCAGCCGACTCCTGACCGCGGTGCTGCAATGCATACAGCCCGTAATAGGTGAGTTTTGCTACTTCTTCACCTGGTGCCCAGACCCCGAAGACGCCACAAGCGTCCTGAGGGCCTTTTTCGCCAGGGAGAAGATCATGAGAAAGTTTTCCATCGCCGCGTGCCACTGGTCGATTATCTCACGTGATGGGGTAGGACTTTCCCGGCCGCCCGATTATGACTGACGGCCAGCCTGGGTGCCGCTGTCCCCGCCGTCGTCCGGTTCGCTGCCGGCGTCGGTCTCCGGGACGGCTTCGACGACGGCGTGTTCGGCGCGGCGGACGCTGAGCCGGTCCAGCAGGAGGGCAACAATGGCGCCCAGAATCACGCCGCCGGCGCCGAAAAGGACCATAAAGAAACCGAAGACGGAGCTGGGTTCGTAGCTCGGGTCCCCGGGCAGCGCAAACGCGATGACTGCCGCAACGATGATGCCCACGAGTCCGCCGAGTATGAGGAACGGCACGTATTTGGGTGCCCGGCGCACGGTGATTTCGCGCCGTTCGGCGGGGGTGTCTTCAGAAGCCATGCCATCTAGCCTACTGCCCGGGGTTGAATGGGTCGGCCGCCCCGGCGTCGTCTAGCTGCCGCGGTACGTCGAGTAGGCGAACGGGCTCAGGAGCAGCGGCACGTGGTAGTGCTCGCCGGCGTCGGACACGGTGAACACCAGATCCACCTCCGGGAAGAACGTGGCCGTGCCCAGGTCCTCGTAGTAGGCGCCCGTGGCAAAGTTCAGCCGGTACGTCCCGGCCGGCAGGAGCTCCGGACCAAGGTCCTTCGCCCTGCCGTCGGCATCCGTGGTGCCCGAAGCAACGAGGTTCCAGCCCCCGCCGTCGCGCGCGTAAAGTACGACGGCGACGCCGGCAGCCGGGCGCCCGGCCCCGGTGTCCAGGATGTGGGTGGTCACCTGTGAAACGGTCATTCGCTGATCACTCCTTCGAGCCGGAGCAGGGCGATTTCGCGCAGCTGCTGGGCCACTATGGCGTCTTCTTCTTCGGCAGTGTGGTTGAGGCGCTCGTGCAGTGCCGCCAGGATTTCCGGAGCGGTCCGCCCGGCCGCGCGGATCAGGAACACCCTGCCGAACTTTTCCTCGTAGGCACGGTTGCCTTCGGCGAGTGCCGTGGTGATTTCCCGGTCCGCGGGATCCACGCCTGCCTGCTCCGAGCGGGACATGGAGGCCTCCGTGGTGGAAGCCGTGGGCCGTTCCCCGATCCGCGGGTGGTGGGCCATGGCGGCTTCCACCTCGTCCGGCGTAAACGGGTCGGCGGCGTTGCGGGCGAAGTCCAGCAGGGCCTCGCTGCTGGCGAACGGGCGTGCGTCCGCGATCTGGTCCACCCAGCGCCGGACGTCGATGCAGGGGCGAAGTGCCGCGGTGACTTCCGCGCGGTCCGCCCCGTTGAATACTGCAAGCTGCATGCTTGTTCATCCCTCGTGCAAATGCTGGCATCCATGGCGTCGGCTATGCGGACAAGGGGCTGCCCCGATGCAAAAGCCGCCGCGGGCCGTTTCTCGCCGCAGCATCACTTATGCATTCCGCATCATGGAACTGTTATTTCAGCATGCGTAATAGTCAACCCGAAATTTGCGCTTGGTGTCAAGAGACTACAGCACCCCGGTTGGCGGCATTCCGCTCCGATAGACTCCTGCTGGGGGGACTGCGGCGCTTGGCCAGCTGTCCTGAATGTGGGAAGGACTCCAGTGGCTCAAGCAGATGGGCACAGCCTTGTTAGCGCTGACCTTGAACGGCGCTCCGTGCTGGGCGAATACGGACTATTGCCGCGGGATCCGGCCTCCGCCGAGGACGACATCGCCAGCGCCAGCGCCACCGCCGCGCGGGCCCTGAACTTCCTGGTGGACCTTGCTGCGAAGCTTTGCGGCGTCCCCTTTAGCGTCGTCAACATTATCGCTCCCGGGCAGCAGGTCCAGCTTGCGGCCGCGGGCCTGGAACCCGGACTGTGCGCACGGGAGGATTCGATGTGCGCCATGGTTTTCCAGCACGGCGGCACCACCGTGGTGCCCGACGCTTCCGCCGATCCGAGATTTGCGGATAGCCCGTTTGTGACCGGCGAAATTGCGAATGTCCGGTTCTACGCCTCGTCGCCGCTGCAGACCAGTTCCGGCTTCGCACTGGGCTCCCTGTGCGTTTTCTCCGACGCGCCGGCCACCATCTCCGAAGAGCAGACCGCCATGCTGGACGTCCTCGCGGCACAGGTGGTGGAAGTGCTGGAACTGCAGCACCGCACGCTGCAGCTCCAACATGCCCTAGAGGAACTCGGGCGCAGCAACCGCAAACTGGCGGAGTTCGCCGGACGAGTAAGCCATGACCTTCGCATCCCTCTCACCACAATCCTTGGCTACGTGGAACTGAGTGAAGACGACGACGACATCCGCCCGGACAGCCCGGCGGCAGGCTATCTGCAGCGCATCGGTGGCAGCGGGCGGCGGATGCTCGCCCTGCTGGACGACGTCCTCAGCTACTCCCAGGTGGGCGGAATGCTGCGTCCCCGGCCGGTTTCCCTGCAAAGGGCAGTGGCCGAGGCAGTGAGTGACCTTGGCGACGGATTCGGCGCCGGCGCCTCGCTGGAATGCGAGGATGCTGAAGTGGTGGCTGATCCGGCGCAACTCAGGACGCTGCTGCAGAACCTCCTGGGCAATGCATCCAACTACCGCCGCCCCGGTCAGAGCCTCAAGGTCCGGGTTGATGCCGTGGCCGATGACCGCGGCGTCGTCGTGCGTGTGGCGGACAACGGCAAAGGTGTCGGAGCCGCCGACCGCGAACGGGTCCTTGAACCGCTGGTCCGGCTGCATCGCCCCGGCGACGCCCCGGGTTCGGGCCTGGGGCTCGCCACCTGCGTGCGGATCGTCCATTCACACGGCGGAGAACTCTCCCTCGCGGAAACGCCCGGCGGCGGGACGACTGTTTCGGCGCTCTTCCCGAAAGGCGGCCGGGATCAGTCCGCTTAAAGCCTTCCTCAGGGCCTCCCTTCTGTTGCTCGCACTGGTGCTCCTTCTGCCCGCGGGTGCCGCGCATGCTGCCGTGGCAGCGCCAGCCGGAAGTTCAGCGCAAGCCGGAAGTACAGCGCCAGCTGGCGTCCCGGCGTCGAACACTGCCGCGGGGGAGGACCTCGGGGCCGCGCCCGGAAAGCCCCTCCTTGGTGCGGTGCTGGAATGGGGCGAGGACGATGCCGCCGGTTTCGCTGCGCGGCTGCAGGCCACTCCTGCGGTCCTCGGGCACGATGCTTCCTTTCCCATCAAAGCCGCGGAAAAGGCCTACCTGCGGGAGTTCCTGGCCCAAAGTGCATCCTCCGGCGCCCACGCCCTGCTGACCGTGAACCCCACGGTGTCCCTGACGGACGTCAACGCGGCCGCCGCCGGTGACTTTGCCGGGCAGCTCGAGGAACTCGCGCAGGGTTTCCCCGGAAAGCTGCTGATCCGTTTCGCCCCGGACATGAACTCCAGCTGGGTGTCCTGGGGCCAGCAGCCGGGGGCCTACGTTCCGGCGTACCGGGCCGTGGCCCAGGCGTTCGCAGCCGAATCCAACGTGGTCATGGTGTGGCAGCCCTTCCAGGGGCGGGACTATCCGTTCACCAGGAACCGCAGCGCCCCGGCGCCCGGCACCGCCGGGTTCGCCGTTCTGGACACGAATTCCGACGGCGTCTGGAACGGCTCGGATGCACCCTACGCGCCGTACTACCCGGGCGACGACGTCGTTGACTGGGCCGGCCTGACGGCACTCCATGACGACACCGGCGGGGGAGCCGCCGTCAATACGCTGTCAAAGGACGGGGAGCTTGCGGCCCTGTTGGATGGGACGGCCCAGGGGGCCGCGTCCGCCGGGGATGCGCCGGCCGACGCCGGCGATTCCGACTTCTACGAGTCCTACGCCGTGCAGCGGGAAAAGCCGCTGCTGCTTCAGACTGCCGCTTACTACAGCCCGTCGGCGGGCGGCCCCTCGGAAAACGACATCAAGACCGGCTGGTGGAAACAGGTGCTGGGCGACGCCGGGCAGGGGAAACTGGACCGGATTGCCGCCGTCGTCTGGGACGAAAAAACGGACGTGGGGGACGCCGGCAACACCATCATTGACTGGCGCCTGACGCGGAATGCGGACGTGGCGGCGGCCGCCCGCGCAGCCGTCAAGGAGTCCACGCTCACCACCGGGCCGGTCACCGCCACCGTGCAGGGGCTGGGCGGGTCATCAGGCAACACGCTGGCCGGTGTTCCTGCGGCGATCATGGCGGCCACACTGCTGGCGGCCGCGGTCCTGCTGTGGCTGGTGCCGGTCCGCCTGCGCACGGCCGCGAACTGGGCGTACTCGGACAAGTCATCGAGGGATGCCCGGGTGGACCTGATGCGCGGCGTGGCCATCCTGTTCGTGGTGGTGAACCACGTGGGGATGACCTCGTTCTTCCAGCTGCTGACGCAGGAAACCATCGGCTTTGTGTCCGGTGCAGAGCTGTTCGTGCTGCTCTCCGGGCTGGTGCTGGGCATGGTCTACGGGCCCAAGGCCCAGGACAACATCGGTCTGGTGGCGGAAAAGACCGGCCGGCGGGCGGGCAAGATGTACATCACGGCGCTGGCGGTGGTGGTCCTGGTGTTCCTGCTCAGCCTCATCCCGGCCTTCAACTCCGAGGTGCTCACCACGTTCACGGACCAGGGGACCGGC
This sequence comes from Arthrobacter sp. Leaf337, assembly GCF_001423745.1. GTDB lineage: Bacteria > Actinomycetota > Actinomycetes > Actinomycetales > Micrococcaceae > Arthrobacter. Next base: position 26,447 of record NZ_LMPC01000014.1, on the reverse strand, counting down.
GGCGCCGGCAGGTCGGGAGCGGGCAGGACCTATGACCTCTACACCGGCATGCAGGGCCTTCTCCAGTTTCCCGTGTCCGGGGCTGTCATCCCGGCAGTGCTGCTCCTGCAGTTCGGCCCGTGGCAGTTCAACGTGATGGGGCTCTATGTGATCATGCTGCTGGTCAGCCCGCTGATCCTGCTGGCGCTGGCCCGCGGCAAGGTGCTCTGGGTTCTGCTGGGCACCACCGCCATGTACGTTGCCGGGACGGTGTTCCGCTTCCGGCTCCTGCCGTCACAGTTCGAGGATTCCTTCCCGCTGCTGGTGTGGCAGGTCCTGTTTGTGCTGGGGCTGGTGGGCGGCTACCACCGTCGGAAGATTGTGGCCTGGCTGTCCGGCCATCGCTGGGTGGTGGGTGTCTGCGCGGCCATCACGGTGGCCTTCGCACTGATGTCGTGGGGCAACCCGTACCTGGCCAACGAGTTCGACGTCCGGCTCGCCCTGACGTCGGATGCAGGCTACCGTGCCGTGTACGACCAGTTCTTCGGGCGGACCTACCTCGAGCCCGGGCGGCTCCTCAACGTGCTCACCCTGCTGGTGACGGCCTACGCGCTCCTCACGGCTTACTGGAAGCCGATTGAACGCGCTGTTGGCTGGCTGCTGATCCCGCTGGGGCAGGCCACCCTGTACGTCTTCATCATGCACGTGGTGCTCATCGCGGTGGTAGCGAACATTCCGGCCCTGCAGCAGGGGAACATCTGGCTGAACACCGCCGCCTATGCCCTGATCGTGGCGCTGCTCTGGGTGATGGTCCGGACCAGGTTCCTGTTCCGCATCATCCCCACCTGACGCTCTCTCACTTTCCGTCGCTTTATCCGGGACGCTCTGTCACTCGGGAGAGAGCGTCGGGGAGAAACCCGCAGGAAGTGAGAGAGCGTCCGGGGTCAGGGTGCGGGCGCGGCGCCGCCGAGTCGGGCTGTGACCCGGTCCGCGGCAGCCTTGCAGGACTCGCCGAGGCGCTGCAGTGTGTCCGGGGAAACCCGGAAGCGGGGCGCCGGGATGAGGACCGCCGCCACGATGTCGCCGCGGTGGTCGAAGACGGGGGCGGCCAGGCCCACCTCATCCAGTGATGACTCGCCGTAGTTGGTGGCCCAGCCGCGCCGGGCGACGTCGCCCAGCCGGATCAGGTACGCCTCGAGGCTGGTTTCGTCCAGGCCCGGATGGGTTATCTCGCCGCTGCGGAGCAATACCCGCACGCGCTCGGCCGGCTCGGCGGCAAGGAAGACCTGCACGGAAGCGCTGAGTGCGTCCTTGTACCGTGCACCCAACGGGGTGGTGTGCTTGATCTGGTGGTGGCTGGCGATCTGCTCCACGCACATCGACTCGGACCCGTTCCACACCATGAGCGCGCTCGTTTCGCCGGTCTGCTCCGTGAGTTCGCGCAGGACGGGGTAGGCCACGCGGCGCTCTTCGAGTTCGGCCAGCAGCGGTCCGGCGACGGCGATCAGGCCCAGGCCCAGGCGGAACCTGCGGGTCTCCGGATCGCGTTCCACCAGGTGTTCCTGTTCGAACGTGGCCAGAATGCGGGAGACGGTGCTTTTGTGCAGGCCGACGCGGTTTGCTATCTCGGTGACGCCGAGCAGCGGCTCGTCAGCGGTAAAACTCCGCAGCACGGCGATGGCGTTGACGATGACCGACGTGCCCTTGGTGTCGCCGTTGGTGCTGGTTTCAGGAGTTTCTTCAGAGGTCATGGTGTCCACCATCATTCCGTATGAGAGCCCGAAAGCGGCGCCACGGATGACGTGGCGCCGCTTTCGGGCGGTGGCAAATGCGGCAGGTGCTATGCCCCGATGATGTTGTATTCCGGACCGAACGGGAACTTGGTGATGTTCTCCGCGCCGTCTTCGCCGACCACCAGGATGTCGTGCTCGCGGTAGCCGCCGGCGCCCGGCTGGCCGTCCAGGACGGTGATCATCGGCTCCATGGAAACCACCATGCCCGGTTCCAGCACGGTGTCGATGTCCTCGCGGAGCTCCAGACCTGCTTCGCGGCCGTAGTAGTGGCTGAGGACTCCGAAGGAGTGCCCGTAGCCGAAGGTGCGGTTGGCCAGGAGGCCGTAGCCGACGTAGATCTCGTTCAGTTCAGCGGCGATGTCCTTGCAGACGGCACCGGGCTTGATGAGTTCGAGGCCGCGCTTGTGGACTTCCACGTTGATGTTCCACAGTTCCAGCGAGCGGGCATCCGGTTCGCCGTAGAACAGGGTGCGCTCCAGCGCCGTGTAGTAGCCCGAGGTCATCGGGAAGCAGTTCAGCGACAGGATGTCGTGATCCTGGATCTTGCGGGTGGTGGCCCAGTTGTGCGCGCCGTCGGTGTTGATGCCGGACTGGAACCAGACCCAGGTGTCGCGGATTTCCGAATCCGGGAAGGTCCGGGCAATCTCGTGGACCATGGCTTCGGTGCCGATCAGGGCGACCTCGTACTCGGTGATGCCGGCCGTGATGGCGTTGCGGATGGCCTCGCCGCCGAGGTCTCCGATGCGTGCACCGTGCTTGATGACCTCGATCTCCTCTGCGGACTTGATCATCCGCTGGCGCATCGCAGCCTGGGCAACGTCCACCAGTGTGGCCGATGCGAAGGCTGCCTGGATCTTGTTGCGGTTATCCAGCGGCAGCGAGTCGTCCTCGACGCCGAGGCGGCGGGGGTTGATGCCGCGGGTGCGCAGCACTTCCTGGATGGCGAAGATGTAGTTGTCCCGGCGCCAGTCCGTGTAGACGATGTTGTCGCCGAAGCTGCGGCGCCACGGCATGCCGGCGTCGATGTTGGCGGTGACGGTGACGGTGTCGTCCTTGGTGACAACCATGGCGTAGGAGCGGCCGAAGGTGGTGAAAAGGAAGTCGGAGTAGTACTTGATGGAGTGGTAGCTGGTCAGGACAACGGCGTCCAGATCCTTTTCCACCATGATGCGGCGCAGACCGGCGATGCGACGCTCGAACTCAGTGTCGGAGAAGGTGAGCTTGACCTTGTCGCCGTTCTTGAGGACCTTGAGTCGCTCCAGTTCGGCGACGGACGTTGCGTTCTCGGATGTTGTGGTGGTCATTGTGGTGGTGCCTTTCTGTGGTGCAGTTACTTTGAGGTGGGAGGAAGTCTTTATTCGTGGCGCAGCGGTTCTTTGCAGGTTTCCCTGGAGAGCGCGACGGCGATCAGGGAGATGACTGCCGCTGCGACGAGGTACCAGGCCGGCGCGAGATCGCTGGCGGTGGCGGCGATCAGGAGCGTTGCCATAAACGGGGCTGTGCCGCCGAAGAGCGCGTTGGAGAGGTTGAAGCTGACCGCGAAGCCGCTGTAGCGGACACGGGTGGGGAACATTTCTGCCAGGAAGCTGGGGAGCGTCCCGTCGTTGAGCGTGAGCATGGCGCCCAGCAGTATCTGGACCAGGACAATCACCAGGAAGTTCCCGGTTCCCAGAAGCGCGAACGCGGGCACCGTCAGCAGGATGAAGCTCACGGACGCGGCAATGAGTACCTTCTTGCGTCCGTAACGGTCCGACAGCATTCCCGTCAGGAAGATGAAACCGATGTACGTCACGAGTGCGACGGTGGTGGCCAGGAATGATTCGGTCTCGCCGAGGCCCAGCTCCGAGGACAGGTAGGTGGGCATGTAGCTGAGGATCACGTAGAAGCCGACGGCGTTCAGCAGCACCGCTCCGACGGCCTGCAGCAGCTGACGCCAGTGGTTTCGGAACAGGCTTGAAACGGGTGCCTTCACAGCATCGTCCTCCGCAGCCATCTCGCGGAATACTGGGGTGTCTTCCAGCTTGGTCCGGATGTAGCGTCCGATCAGACCCATCGGGGCGGCCAGCAGGAACGGCAAGCGCCAACCCCAGCTTTGCATCGCATCGGAACTGAGCAGTACGGTCAGCAGGCCCGCCAGCAGGGAACCAAGCAGCAAGCCTGCTGCGGTGCTCGCGGGAACCACCGCGGCGTAGAGGCCGCGCTTGTTGGCAGGGGCGTACTCGACGAGGAAGGCCGACGCTCCGGCGTACTCGCCTGAGGCTGAGAAGCCCTGGACCACCCGGATGATCAGAAGCAGGATCGGAGCCCAGATGCCGATTGTGTTGTAGCCGGGAATGAGGGCTATGCAGAACGTCGCACCGGACATGATCAGGATGGACAGGGAGAGGGCCGTGCGCCGGCCCACCCTGTCACCGATATGGCCCCAGACGAACCCGCCGAGCGGGCGCACCAGGAATGAAATCGCGAACAGGGCGAAGGTCAGCAGAAGCCCGGTCTGGGGATCTGATTCAGGGAAAAAGACAGTGGCGATCGTGACGGCCAGGTAGCCGTAAACGGCGTAGTCGAACCATTCAACGAAGTTGCCGATGAAGCTGGCCGCGATGACTCTGCGGCGCGTGTCCTTGCTGACACCGTCGTCAGCAGGTTGGAAATTCTGGCCGCTCAACGTACTGCGGCCGGCGCGGCGGCCGTCATGCACGCCATCCTGCTCCGCGCCACGTTCCCCCGCAAGAGCGGGAGGGGAAGTTTCGTTACTCATGTATCCACCAAGGTGTTTGGGGTTGCATTCAGCGCAACGCTGTTGCATCAGATTAGGCGTGACATGCACCACAGTCAATACCTTTGTGTTCCAGATTCCTGAACTCTGCACATGGAATGGCCACCAGGCGGCGATGTGAAGGCTGTGTCGGTGAAAATATGTTGCGCTGAAAGCGACGCGGTTGCAGAAAATTAGATACGGTTCGAAGGTTCGGCGCATTGGTGCCAGGTAGCACTGCGGCGATCTGTTGACACCCCGTGTGGCGGCTGTCATATTTTCCAGTACGCGCTATGTGCATCGTGTTGTGTAATACGCAATTCAGCGGAGCTGACTCCGTGGTGTGCAGGCCGGCTTCCCGATCCAAGGGGCGGCGTTCCACGCCGGTTCCCACGACGAACAAGGAGACTTTGCAGAATGACGGAGAGCTCCTGCGTCTTGTTCCGGATGCCCGGGACGTTAGACCCCGCAGTCCACGGGGGCGGCGTAATCTTCGTCGGTCCAGTCGCGATCGGCGGGGCACTGCTCTACCGTCTGAAGATCAGGCACCGGACGGGCATCCTTGCAGGGCATGGGGCAGCGCCGTCCGCACGCAGGAAGCAGCGCACACCGTAGTGCGGGCCGAACTGCACGAAAATTTGGAACCGCAACGAGTCAGCTAGATTGGCAACGGGTGCCGTTGCCAACGAGTCCTCCCGGGCTCAGGAAAGGAACACACGAATCATGGTTCACAAAGTAAAAGCCGTCATTGCCAAGGAGAAGAATGCTCCGGTCTCGGTGGAGACCATCCTGGTGCCGGATCCCGGCCCGGGCGAGGCGCTGGTGGACATCCTCACCTGCGGCGTTTGCCACACGGACCTGCACTACAAGCAGGGCGGAATCACCGACGATTTCCCCATCCTGCTGGGCCACGAGGCCACCGGTGTGGTCAGCGCCGTCGGACCGGACGTCACCGAAGTGGCCCCCGGCGACCGCGTGATCCTGAACTGGCGTGCCGTGTGCGGCGAATGCCGCGCCTGTGCCAAAGGCCAGCCGCAGTACTGCTTCAACACGCACAACGCAACGCAGAAGATGACGCTTGAGGACGGCACGGAGCTCTCGCCCGCGCTCGGCATCGGCGCCTTCGCGGAGAAGACGCTCGTCGCCGCCGGGCAGTGCACCAAGGTTGACGACGACGCCGATCCCGCCGCCGTCGGACTCCTCGGCTGCGGTGTGATGGCAGGTATTGGCGCCGCCATCAACACCGGCGAGGTCAAGCGCGGCGAATCCGTCGCCGTCATCGGCTGCGGCGGCGTGGGCATCGCCGCGATCGCGGGCGCAAAGCTGGCCGGTGCCACCACCATCATCGCGGTGGACATCGACGCCAACAAGGTGGAAATGGCCAAGTCCCTGGGCGCCACGCACGGCGTGGACTCCAGTAAGGAAGATCCCATCGAAGCCATCCGGGCGCTCACGGGCGGCAACGGCGCCGACGTCGTGATTGAAGCGGTGGGCCGCCCCGAAACGTACAAGCAGGCCTTCTACGCGCGCGACCTCGCCGGCCGCGTGGTGCTGGTGGGTGTTCCGACGCCGGACATGAAGCTTGAGCTCCCCCTGCTGGACGTCTTTGGCCGCGGCGGTTCCCTGAAGTCCTCGTGGTACGGCGACTGCCTGCCCTCCCGCGATTTCCCCATGCTGGTTCAGCATTACAAGCTGGGAAACCTGGACCTGGACGCTTTCGTCACCGAACGCATCACCATCGACCAGGTGGAGGAGGCCTTCGCCAAGATGCACGAGGGCAAGGTGCTGCGGTCCGTCGTGGAAATCCACCCGGGCACTGAAACCGTCACCGCCGCTCAGACCGCCCCGGAAGCGGCGTCCGTATGAGCGTCACCATCGAGAACCTGGTCACCTCGGGCACGTTTTCGCTCGACGGCGGCACCTGGGACGTGGACAACAACGTCTGGATCGTGGGGAACGAGGACGAATGCGTGATCATCGACTCCCCGCACGACGCCGAAGCGATCATCAACCAGGTCCGCGGCCGTAAGGTCCTGGCCATCCTGCTGACGCACGCGCACAACGACCACATCGGTGCGGCGCGTGCCGTGGCAGAGGCCGTGGACGCACCGGTCTACCTCCACCCGGACGACCTGGTGCTGTGGGAGCAGGTCTATCCCGACGTCAAGCCGGACCGCTACCTCGCGGACGGCGACGTCTTCCAGGTGGGCGGGGCCACCCTGCGTGCCCTGCACACCCCGGGCCACTCGCCGGGCTCCACGTGCTTCCACCTCGAGGACGAAGGAACGGTGTTCACCGGGGACACGCTGTTCAACGGCGGCCCGGGTGCCACGGGCCGGTCCTACAGCGACTACCCCACCATCCTCGACTCCATCAGGCAGCGGCTGCTGACGCTGCCTGCCGGCACGGTGGTCCGCACCGGCCACGGGGACAGCACCACCATTGCCGCGGAGCGCGAGACGCTGGCTAAGGTAAGCCAGTGAAACCCCTCAAGTTCGGGCGGCAGCCCGCACCGGTCGAGGACATCAACGAGGACAACCTCGAAGTCCACGCACCAAAAAAGGAAGCTGCCGGCGTCAAGGCCGTGATGGTGGCGCTGGAGCGCGCCGTGGCGCAGGCCGGGGTGTCGCGTACGGCCCATTCGCTGTTGCGCTTGAACCAGCGCGGCGGCTTCGACTGCCCCGGCTGCGCCTGGCCGGAATCGGACAAGAAACGCAAGACGGCTGAATTCTGCGAGAACGGTGCCAAAGCGGTGGCCGAGGAGAACACCCTCAGGACAGTGGGCGCCGAGTTCTGGGCCAGGCATTCCATCGCCGAGCTGTCGGGCAAGACGGAGTACTGGCTGGGCAACCAGGGCCGGCTCAGCGAGCCGGTAGTGATCCGCGAAGGCGAAACCCACTATTCACCGATCTCCTGGGTGGAGGCCTTCGAACTGATCGGCGAGCACATCCGGGCCAGCACCCCGGACCGCTGCGTCTTCTACACCTCCGGACGCACCGCGAATGAGACGGCATTCATGTACCAGCTGTTCGCGCGGGCACTGGGCACCAACAACCTGCCGGACTGCTCGAACATGTGCCACGAGTCCTCAGGTTCGGCGCTGAACCCGACCATCGGCATCGGCAAGGGCACCGTGTCGCTGGACGACATCCACGACTCGGAGCTCATCTTCGTGGTCGGCCAGAACCCGGGCACCAACCATCCCCGGATGCTCTCGGCGCTGAAGGAATGCAAGGACAACGGCGGCAAGGTGGTGGCGGTGAACCCGCTGCCGGAGGCCGGCCTGTTCAACTTCAAGGACCCCCAGACCATCGCCGGGGTCGTCGGCGGCGGCACCCCCCTGGCCGACGAGTACCTCCAGATCAAGGTGGGCGGGGACCTTGCGCTGTTCCAGGCACTGGGCCACCTGCTCCTGCAGGAGGAAGAGCGGAACCCCGGCACCGTCGTCGACCGTTCCTTCATCGACGCGCAGACGGACGGCTTCGACGCGTACCGCGACGCCCGCCGGGAGCTGGACTGGGCGGAGACGGAGAAAGCGACAGGCCTGGCCCGGACGCAGATCGAGGACGTCGCCGGGATGCTGATCCGGTCCAAGGCCACGATCTTCTGCTGGGCCCTCGGCGTCACGCAGCAGCCCCATTCGGTGGACACCATCAAGGAAATGGTCAACGTCCTGCTCCTGCAGGGTAACTTCGGCAAGCCCGGCGCCGGAGCCTGCCCGGTCCGCGGACACTCCAACGTCCAGGGCGACCGGACCATGGGCATCTGGGAGAAACCCAAGGAGTGGCTGCTCGCAGCACTGGACAGCGAGTTCGGCATCCAGTCCCCGCGGCACCACGGGTACGACGCCGTCGAGTCGATGGAAGCCTTTGAACGCGACGAGGTGGACGTTTTCGTCTCCATGGGCGGCAACTTCTCCCTGGCCTGCTCGGACACGGAGACACTGGAAGCGGGCATGCAGCGGATCGGCCTGACCGTCCACATCTCCACCAAACCGAACAGGTCCCACGTGGTGCACGGCCGCACCTCCCTGATCCTGCCCACACTGGGTCGGACCGACAAGGACGACAAGCACCCGGGAGGTGCGCAGTTCCTGTCCGTGGAGGACTCCATGTCCGTGGTGCACTCGACGCAGGGCAGGCTCCACCCGGTGTCCGAACACATGCTCGCCGAACCGGTGATCGTGGCACGGATGGCCGAGGCCACCTTCGGCGAAGGCCATTCCGTGGACTGGAAGGCCATGGCTGAGGACTACGACGTCATTCGGGACCACATCTCGCGGGTGCTGCCCGGATTCGAAGACTTCAACGCCAGGGTCCGGACCAAAAACGGCTTCGTGCTGCCCAACCCGCCGCGTGACACCCGGTCCTTCAAGACGGACATCGGCCGCGGACGCTTCACGGTCAGCCCGCTGGAATACCTGACCCCGCCCGAGGGCCACCTGGTTCTCCAGACCATCCGCAGCCACGACCAGTACAACACCACGTTCTACGGCCTGGATGACCGGTACCGGGGAATTACGGATGGCCGGCGCGTGATTCTGGTGCACCCGGAGGACTTGGCGGAACTCGGTTTCAAGGACCGTGACCTCGTGGACGTGGTCAGCACCTTCCGTGGCCACGACCGGCAGGCGGACAAGTTCCGCCTGGTGGCGTACCCGACGGCGAAGGGCTGCGCCGCGGCGTACTTCCCCGAGGCCAACGCCCTGGTCCACAAGGAGAACGTGGCCAGGGAATCCAACACCCCCGGCTTCAAGGCCATGTTCGTCCGCTTCGTGCCGCACCTGGCGGAAGGCGGAGCGCAGCTGACTGAAGGCATGCCGGAAACCGCGGCGTTGGCTGGTCAGGCGTCGGCCAGCTAGGGCTGCTAGCTGCTTCCCAGCACCGCCCACCCGTAACCGGGCAGGCCCACGGCGTCGCGTTCCTGATGCTGGCGGGCCTGTCCGGCCAGCAGGGTGCCTGATCCTGGCGGCACCGGTAGGTCTGCCGGCGTGCCGGAAAGGTTCAGCGCGACTGTTAGCGCACCGCCGTCGCCTGCACCGCCGTCGCCTGCACCGCCGTCGTCCCTGACTTGGTAGACGAGGTGCTCGTTGCTGAGCGTCAGCACAGTGGTGCGGGCGCGGTGCAGCCAGGCGTGCCGCCGTCGGAGGCTGATCAGTTCCTGGTGCAGGTGGTAAACGGGCCAGCCGGCCGCTGCCAGGTCCGCGGGGCCGGCGGGGAATGCCGGACGAACTGCGTCATCGCCGCCGGCGCGGTCTTCCTTGACGCCGCGGAAGGCCTGCTCGTCGCCGTAGTAGATGCTGGGCGTCCCGCCCACGGTCAGCAGGACGGTAAGTGCAAGGGCCAGCTGATCCGGGTTCTCCAGCTTGCTGGCCAGCCGGGTGACGTCGTGGTTGCCCACGAACGTGAGCGGCACAAAGCTGTCCAGGAACCCGTTGTGGCGCTCCAGGGCGGACGCGAGTTCGTAGAAGTTGGCATCGTTGAGGGAACTCCAGACGGCCTTCCACAACTCGTATTGGGTGACCGAATCCAGGGTGCTCCGCTCCACCTCATCGGCGAAGTCGCCGTGGATGTACTCGCCTACGATGTAGGCCTCCGGATAGTCGCGGCGCACCTCCGCCAGCACCGGTGCCCAGAACGACGCCGGCACGGCGTACGCTGCGTCAAGCCGCCACCCGTCCGCCCCGCGGCCCAGCCAGTGCTTCATCACGTCAGTGACCAGGGCGGCGACCCCGGGTTCGTCGTGGTTGAGGGCCACCAAGTGGTGGTGGCCCTCGAAATCGTCGTAGCCGGGCTCGGTCCCCGGCGTCCACCCGGAGTCCGGCCACTGCAGGCGGAACCATGAGGCGGCGGGAGCGTCGGGGCCTTCCGCGAGCACGCGTTGGAACGGCCCGAAGCTGCGGCCCACGTGGTTGAAGACGCCGTCGAGCAGGACCTTCAGTCCGCGGGCGTGGCACTGGGTAATGAGTTCGTCGAAGTCCGCGTCGTCACCCAGCCGGGGATCGATGCGGAAGTAGTCGGTGGTGTCGTAGCCGTGGGTTTCCGAGGCGAAGACCGGTCCCAACGCAAGGCCGGAAGCTCCCAGTTCCACGACGTAGTCGAGCCATGGAACCAGCTGGCCCAGCCGGTGGACCACGGGCTGGTCCGCTGCTCCGCCCGCAGCGTTGGCGCCTACCTGGGCAGTAGGCTCTGCGCCGACAAATCCGATGGGATAGACCTGCCACCAAATAGCGTGTTGGACCCAGTCCGGCTCCGTCATGGCGATCCACCTTTCGTCGGTACCCCAACATACTCCGTCGCCCTCGTTCGGTGTCACGGCGGGGTCTTGAGCAAATCCTTGCACAGCCTTGAGCCGACGCTGAGCTACCTTCGCCACACTCGAAGGAAGCACTTCAAGTACGAATGGGTCGGCGCACTGGGGATGGTGAAGGTCCGCATGGAAAGAATTCAAAACGGGGAGAAACTGCTGGGCGAAGCCCTGGCCCGCGCCGCCGTCGGGCTGGTGCAGCAGGCGCCCGGCTACAAGAAACGGGCCGTCCACTACCTGAAGCACGCCTGGAAGGTCTATGCCCTATCCAGGGCCCTGGCCAAGGCGCTCGAAGACTCCCGGGAGGCCTCCAGCTGGCCCGGCGACCGGCTCCAGGTGGGCACGCACATGTCCAGGAGGGTGGAACTGATCACCCGCCGCCTGAAGCGTGAAACCGACGTCTACGCAGCCGGCTAGGACTTCGGCCCGCCAGCCCCGGCCGCCCAGCCCCAGCCGCCCGCCGTCGCGACCCGCCCGCCCGCCGTCGTGACCCTGTTTAACCCAGAACGACGGCGACACTCCGGACCTGCCGGTGTGTCGCCGTCGTTCTGGCGTAGTAGGGGGTCAGGACGGCCGTCCTGACCCGTCGTCGAACTACCCGCGGAGCCGTTCCATGCCGGGATCGAACAGCGGTTCGGCCGTGACGGTTGCCGCGATGCGCCTGCCGAAGTATTCAACCTCCACGGGGTCGCCCTCGGAAACCGAAGCCGGCAGCCAGGCGTAGGCGAGGGGCTTGCGGATCGAGTAGCCGTAGGCGGCGCTGGTGACGTACCCGGCGGCCTCGCCGTTGACGTACACGGGTTCCTTGCCCAGGACCAGTGAGGTGCCGTCGTCCACGGTCAGGCACCGAAGCACCTTGTCTGGCTGCTGTTCCTTCAGTGCCGCCAGGGCCTCCGCCCCCACGAAACCCGTCTTGTCCTTGGCCACGGAGAAGCCGAGGCCTGACTGGTAGGGGTGGTGCTCCGAGGTCATGTCCGTGCCCCACAGCCGGTAACCCTTCTCGAGCCGCATGCTGTTGAACGCGCCGCGCCCGGCCGCAATGATGCCGTGCTCCTGCCCCGCCTCGAACAGCAGGTCCCACAGCTTCAGCCCGTACTCGGCGGTGGTGTAGAGCTCCCAGCCGAGCTCCCCGACGTAGGAGAGCCGCATCGCCGTGACGGGGATGCCACGGACCGAGATTTCCTTGGTGCGGAAGTACTTCAGGCCGTCGTTGGAGAGGTCGTCAGTGCTGAGCTTGCCGATCACTTCCCGTGCCAGCGGGCCCCACAGTCCGATGCAGCAGGTGCTGCCGGTGATGTCCGAGACGTGCACCCACTGGGCGGGATCCGCGGCGGACTGCTTGCGGGCTTCCACGCGGAGGTAGTCGAAGTCCACGTTGCTGTTCACACCGAGCTGGAACTGTTCCTCAGCGAGCCGGGCCACTGTCACGTCGCTGCGGATGCCGCCGTCGTGCTCCAGCAGCAGGCAGTAGGTGACGGCGCCGGGCTTCTTGGCGATGTTGCCCGTGCTGAGCCGGTGCAGCAGCGCCTGGGCGCCCGGTCCGTTGACGGCCAGCCGCTTCAGCGGCGTCATGTCGTACAGCGCGACGGCGGTGCGCGTCTTCCACGCTTCGGCCGCCGAAATGGGGGAGGAGAACATGGCTGCCCATTCGTCCCGTTCGGGCGCCTGCCATTCAGCCGGCAGTTCGGCCAGCAGCCCGCGGTTGGCTTCGAACCAGTGCGGGCGCTCCCAGCCGGCGGACTCCAGGAAGAATGCGCCCAGCTCCTTCTGCCGGACGTTGAACGGGCTGACGCGCAGGTCCCGCGGTGATTCCTTGGGCTGCAGCGGGTGCAGGACGTCGTAGATTTCCACGAAGTTCTGCTGGGAGGTTTCGCTGACGTACTCGTCGCTGGTCTGGACTTTCTCAAAGCGGGTGAGCTCGCAGCCGTGCAGGTCGGTGCGGGACCGGCCCTCGATCAGCAGCTCTGCCATGGCCCTGGCCACGCCGGCGGAGTGGGTGACCCAGACGGCCTCGGCCACGAAGAAGCCCTCGAGGTCGGGCGCCTCGCCCATGAGCGGGCCGCCGTCGGGGGTGAAGGAGAAGATGCCGTTGAAGCCGTCCTGGATCTCGGAGTTGCGCAGCGCCGGCAGCAGGTCCTGGCTGTCCTCCCAGGCGGGCAGGAAGTCTTCCAGGGTGAAATCCAGGCGGGAGGGCATGCGGTGGTCCGACATTTCCTCCGCGGAGACCTTCGGCAGGGCGGACATGTCCACCGGCATGGGACGGTGGGCGTAGCTGCCGATGCCGATGCGGTCTCCCCATTCGCGGTAGTACAGGTCTTTGTCCTGGTAGCGCAGGATGGGCTTGCTGGCACCCTTGGGGAGCTCGTTGACGCCCTCGAGTTCGGGCAGCGGGGTGCTGATGGCGTACTGGTGGGCCAGCGGCAGCAGCGGCACCTCCAGGCCCACCATCTTGCCGAGTTCACGGCCCCAGAAACCTGCGCATGACACCACGATGTCGGCCGGGATCAGTCCGTTGTCGGTTTCGACGCCGGTCACCCTGCCGCCCTCCTGGGCGATGCCGGTCACGGTGGTGGAGCCGAGGAAGGTCACGCCACGCTCGCTGGAGCGCTCGATCAGCAACTGCACCGCGCGGGCGGCCAGGGCCAGGCCGTCGGTGGGGATGAGCAGGCCGCCCAGGACTTCGCGGCCGCCAGTGAGCTTGCCGGTGTTCAGGAGGGGGTAGAACTTTTCGCATTCGTCGGCGTCGACGATCCGGCTTTCGACGCCCCAGGAGGTCATCACGCCCATCTTGCGCTTGAGGTCGGCGAGGCGCTCGGGGGTGGTTGCCAGCTCCAGGCCGCCAACCTGGTTGAAGCAGGACTCGCCGTCCTTGCTCAGGGCCAGCAGCTTATTCACCGTGTAGGTGGCGAATTCGGTCATGGTCCGTGACGGGTTGTTCTGGAACACCAGGCCCGGCGCGTGCGAGGTGGAGCCGCCGGCAAGTTCCAGCGGACCCTGTTCCACCACCGTGATGTTGGTCCAGCCGCGGGTGGCGAGTTCGTCGGCAAGGTTGGTTCCGACAATGCCGGCGCCGATAATGACAACGCGTGGTGATGCGCTCATGGTGTTGTTTCTCCTGTTTGGCTTTGCGGGCGTTGGCGTTAGCGGAAGACGACGGTGCGGGTGTTGTTGAGCAGGACCCGGTGCTGGCTGTGCCACCTAACTGCGCGGGACAGTGCCTGCGATTCGGCATCCCTGCCCACAGTGACCAGTGCGTTCGCGTCCAGGCTGTGGTCCACCCGGAACACTTCCTGCTCGATGATCGGTCCCTCGTCCAGGTCTGCGGTGACGTAGTGCGCGGTGGCTCCGATGAGCTTCACGCCGCGGTCATAGGCCTGGTGGTAGGGCTTGGCCCCCTTGAACCCGGGCAGGAAGGAATGGTGGATGTTGATGGCGCGGCCGTGGAGGCTGGCGCACAGGTCGTTGGACAGGACCTGCATGTAGCGTGCCAGCACCACCAGGTCCGCGTTGTACTCGGCCACCAGTTCCAGCAGGCGCGCTTCCGCTTCGGGCTTGGTAGCGGCCGTCACCGGGACGTGGATGAACGGCAGGCCGGCGGCTTCCGCCATGGGGCGAAGGTCCTCGTGGTTGGACACCACGACGGCGATCTCCGCACCCAGGCTGCCGGCGCGCCAGCGGAAGATGAGGTCGTTGAGGCAGTGGCCGAACTTGGAAACCATCACCAGCAGGCGCTGGGGGCGGCCATCGTGGATGGCGAATTCCATGTCGAACTCATCGGCGACGGCGGCGAACTCCGCGCTGAGGCCTTCCGCGGAAACTTCCTTGTCTCCCGGAGTGAAGGCCGTGCGCAGGTAGAGCTTGCCGCTGATGTGGTCATCGAACTGCTGGTGTTCAACAATGTCGAAGCCGCGATCAGCGAGGAATGCTGTGATGGCCCGGACGATTCCGGGGCGCTCCGGGCACGCAAGGGTAAGGACATACTGTACGGTGTCGGTGCCGCGGACGCCTGCAACGTCGCCGGCCTCCACCGTCGCGTTACCGGTGGGGCGGCCTTCGAGGACTGTGGTCATGGTCTACTCCTAATTCTTTGCGGGGGCTTGGGTGTCAGCGGGGGAAGCTGCGCAGCGGCCGTCGTCCGGACAGCGCTGATCACATTGATGCTTGGTAACGAGATCGAACTGGACGCCGCCGTGCTGGTCCACGCCGCTGCGAATGGCGCGCTCCACTACGGAGTCCGCCAGTCGGCGCCGGAGGGACAGCGGATCCCGGCGCAGGTCCTTGACCAGGGCGAAGCACAGCAGCAGCATCACCAGCACGAACGGCAGGGCCGCCACGATGGTGATCCGCTGCAGGCCGGAGAGCGCCTCGGACGGTTCATCGCCGCCGGCCAGCATCATCACGGCGGCAACCGCGCCGGTGAGGAGGCCCCAGAAGATGACCAGTCCGCGCTTCGGGTCGGAGGATCCGTTGGAGCTCAGGGATGCCATGATGATCGATGCGGAATCGGCTCCGGTGATGAAGAAGATGGCCACCAGGACCATGGCGAGGACGATGACCGCCGCGGTCAGCCAGGCCGGCATGGACATGTTCTTCACCAGGTCGAACAGGGCTCCGTCAAAGTCGATGGACGGTGACCCGCTGGCCATGGACACGAGGCCGGCCGTGCCTGCCTTGTCCGCGTCCTCCTGGATCTTGAAGGCCGTTCCGCCGAAGATGCCAAACCAGATGACGCTGACGATGCTGGGTACCAGCAGGACGCCGGTGACGAACTGCCGGATGGTGCGGCCGCGGCTTATCCGGGCGATGAACATGCCCACGAAAGGCGTCCAGGACACCCACCAGGCCCAGTAGAAGATAGTCCAGCCGGACATCCAGGTGCGCAGGGCCTCGTCACCGACGGCCTCGGTGCGGGAGGACATTTCGGCCAGGTCCCTGGCGTAGTCGCCCACCGCTGCCGGGATGAGGTTGAGGATGAACAGCGTTGGCCCCGCGATGAAGACGATGAGCGCCAGGACAACGGCCAGGACCATGTTGATGTTGGACAGCCACTGGATGCCGCGGCTGATGCCGGACACCGCCGAGGCCACGAAACACGCAGTCAGGATGGCAACGATGGCCACCAGGACGGGGGTGCCGATCTCGCCGATCCAGCCGTTCGAGGTCAGGCCGCTGCCGATTTGGAGGGCGCCGAGACCCAGGGAAGCCGCCGTGCCGAAGAGCGTGGCGAAGATCGCCAGGATGTTGATGAACTTGCCTACCGGCCCTTCCACCGTCCTGATGCCGAACAGCGACGTGAACGCCGCGGAGATCAGCTGCCGGCGGCCCAGGCGGTAGGTGCCGTAGGCCATGGCAATGCCGACGACGGCGTACATTGCCCAGGGGTGCAGGGTCCAGTGGAAGATGGAGGTTGCCATGGCGGTCTGGATGGCTGCCGGCGTTCGTCCGTCCACCGTTCCGGGCGGCGGGGAGATGTAGTGGTAGAGCGGCTCGGCCACGCCGTAGAACATCAGGCCGATGCCCATGCCGGCCGCGAACATCATGGCGATCCATGACACGGTCCGGAACTCGGGCTTCTCGCCGTCCTTGCCGAGGGGAATGTTGCCCCACTTGCCCAGGGCCAGCCAGAGCACAAAAACAACGAACAGCGAGGCCAGGACCATAAAGAGCCAGCCGGTGTACTCCATTACCCAGCCGAGGGCGGCTGTTGACGTGGCGGCCAGGCTGTCCCGGCCCAGGAAGCCCCACGCCACGAAGGCCAGGGCCAGGACCCCGGTGATGCCGAAGGTGGCCTTGTCGAGGGTGAGTTTGCGGTTCCGCCGCTCTGCCACAGCCTGCTCGGCTTTGGTCTGGCGGAGTTCCTGCATGATCTGTTCGGTGTTCTCGGCATCGTGTGAATCGTGGGAGGAAGGAGAGTTCTCGGGTGCAGGAACGAGCTTGGGCTCCTCCAGCTCAAGGGGGGGGTGGGCATCCGTGCGGATGTCGCTGTTCAAAGCCATGTCAAGTCCTTTGGTTTGGATTCTCGGTTTGACGCTGTACTCCGGCGTCCCCCAGCCGGGCGGAAGATCGGGGCTTCCTGGCATTCAGTAATCAAGGTCAGCTTTGCTTCCATCGCAGCGGCTGTTCCGCAAAGATCAACACGTCTCACGATAAGCAACAGAGTGGCCGGGATTACATTGCCATGTCAAGGCTTTTCTGAATTCTTAAGCCCTATTTCAGGGTTCCGGCTGCGCCTTGACAGTGGGCCGGAACAGGGAGTCAGGCATCGATCACCAGGTCCGTCTGCGCGATGGAGCAGCAGGGCAGGAACTTGCCTGCAGAGATTTCCCGCGCCCGGATCCCGCCCTGGTGGTTCATCTCGATCTCCCCTGAAAGCTTGACGACCTTGCAGGAGCCGCACATGCCTTCCTTGCAGTTCGCGCCGATCCTGACGCCGGCACGCTGTGCCACCTCGAGGATGCGCTCGGCGGGGTCGATCCGCACATTGATGCCGGTACGCATGAAGGACATGGTGAGGCTGCCTGTTCCCACCGTGTCGAAGCTCGAGGCATCAGGGGAACCGGCTTCCGGCTCCCCGACCGGGCTGTCGGCGGAGGGGTCGGAGCCGGGCGTGTCCGGGTCGACGATTTCCAGCGGCAGGCCCGAGGCCTGCAGAGTCCCGTCAGCGTCGTAGCCAGGCTCGTAGAGCCCGAACGCGGCGGGCTGGCCTTCAAAGTACTCCTCGGCGGATTCGGCGATCTCCTCGGCGATCTCCTCCGCGACGTCGGCTGCAAGGGCCACCTCCGCCTGGTATTCAAGGAGCGTCTGGCGGTCTCCGGAGAAGAACTCCATATAGATGGAAGTGTCGTCCACGCCGACCTTCTTGAGGAGCTCGGCGGCGGTGTTCAGGTAACCCTCAGGACCGCATGCGTACACCTGACGGCCGTTGGCGTCCGGAGCCACCTCCTCGAGCATGGCCGCCGTCAGTCTTCCGCTGAGTCCTTCCCACCCCTCCGGTACGCTGCGGTCGCCCAAGGAGTAGTAGACCTTGATTCGTGAGTCCACGGAGGCGATATAGGCCAGTTCCCGGTGGAAGGCAAAGCCCCCAGCATCCGAGCCGTGGTAGAGCACCACAACATCGGCGTGTCCGGGCAGGGAGTGGATGGTCCGCATCATGGACATGATGGGAGTGATGCCTGCGCCGGCGGCAAGCAAAAGATACCTTGCCCGGCGGTCAGCATCGGGCAGGTGGAATGCTCCCACCGGTCCCAGCATCTCAAGGACGGTGCCGGGTTTGACGTTCTCGTGCACCCACGGCGAGACCAGTCCCGTGGAGTCGCACTTGACGGTAATGCTGAAGGTCCACGGCTCGGTGGGCGAACTGGACAGCGAGTAGCTGCGGTCTACCGGTTCCTGGTCCTCGCCATTCACGGGAAATGCGACGTTCACGTACTGGCCGGCACGGAACGCCAGGGGCGCACCGTCGCAGCGGCGGAACACGAAGGTCATCATGGCACCGGCCTCGGGAATAGTCTCGACGCATTCGGCCATGAACTCCTGCGGATGCCATGGGCCCAAAGCACGGGCTGCCCGGGCGGGTGTCTCAGTGCTTCCCATCACCCTGTTCCAGGGCATCTCAAGACCGCGAATACGCTGTGGTTCCTGGATTGCCGTTTCAGTGAGGAGTTCAATCACGCCAAGTGCTCCTGCACGCGCTGCACGTACCAGTTGATGAATGCCTCGACCTGGTATTCGCTCTTCATGTAGGGACCGGGCTCGTAGGCGGGACTGCCGGCACCCTGCTGGCACAGCTCCACGAACGCCTTGTCCTGCAGGTTCGTCTGCTTCCAGGTGTAGGTGAGCTTCTCGAGGTCGTAGTCGACACCTTCCACGGCGTCGTCAGCCACAAGCCAAGTGGTGCGTACCAGGCTCTGGTGTTCGTTGATGGGGAAGACGCCGAATGTGATGACATGGTCGCCGAGGAAATGGAACCAGCTGTTGGGCTGCAGGTGCATCGAGCAGCGGCCAAGGCGGAAGTCGCGCAAGTCACCGAGGAGCTTCTTTGAAAGCCTCCGACCGTCGGCAGAGAACGATTCGCCCTCTCCATCGAGTGATTCCCGGGAGATGCGGATTCCGGCGATGCGCGTGTCAAGCTGCTCGACCACCTCGTAGGGAAGGCCGTAGCGGCGGCACCGCTCCTCGAGGGAGGACTGGGCCTCCTTGTTCCGGTTCCACACTTCCTCAAGATGGGGCGGGATCAGGCCCTCCGTCAGACCCCAGGTGGGGAAGAGGGAGCAGGCGAGCTCCGGGTGGCCGTCGCAGTGGTAGCACTCACGGTTGTTCTCCATGACGAGCTTCCAGTTGCCCTCTTCGATGATGTTCTGCTGGTAGGCGATTTTTGTCTTCGAGAGATCGTGGGGCGCCAGGTAGGGTTCAAAAATCTTTGCGGTTTCGTCGAAGTCCGTCGGCGGCTCATCCGCAATGCAGACGAAGATAAGTCCGGCGACCTCGCGGCCCTGGGCGCGCTTGAGGCCGAAGCAGCTCTTGTCGAACTTCGTTTCACCCGGCGCGGAGGCATGGATCAAGTTGCCCTCCGGGGAGTAGGTCCAGGAGTGGTAGCCGCAGACCAGGTTTCCAGTTGAGCCGGCCGCTTCGGTGAGAACGCGGGCGCCGCGGTGGCGGCATACGTTGTGCAGGACGTTCACGGCTCCGTCGTCGTTGCGCAGCACTATCAGGGAGTAGGGCCCGTAGTCGACGGTTACGTAGTCGCCCGGCTCCGGCAGTTCGGCGGTGCTTGCGGCAAAGATCCAGTGCTGGCCAAAAATTGCCTCCATGTCGATCTTGAAGATCGAAGGATCGGTGTAGAAGGGGGCATCGAGGGAGTATCCGGTGCGCCGGAACTCAAACAACGCGGTAATTTCTGCCAGCTGCTCGGCAGGCAATGATGCAGCGAGTTTTCCGCGTGAATTGAGGGGCACGTTTACTGAAGCAGTCATGGGTTTCCTCCCGGGAGGCATGGGTAGTGGGTGTTGCGTGTTGATCACGGGTGCACGGGTGCTAACGGCGTGGTCGAAGAACTTGTAATCTGAGATTAGAGTCACGTCATCTGCAATAAAAGCGCAAGATTTTGAATATAACCATGCAGAATGGATGCATGATCGACCCGAGGCTTATCACACTCCGCGTGTTCGCCCGGTGCGGCACCATAGGCGCGACCGCGGAGCTAACGGGCTATTCTCCCTCTGCCGTCTCCGCGCAATTGCGGGAGCTCCAGCGCGTGCTTGGAATGCAGCTGCTGACGAAAGACGGCCGGGGCCTGCGGCTTACCGCCACGGGACGCTTTCTGGTGGCGGGCTCGGATCCCCTCATTGCCCAATGGGAGAACCTGCGCGCCGCAGCCATGGAGGCTGGCGACCAGGTGCAGTCCCACTTTGGCCTCGGCGGATTCTCATCTGCAGCCGCCCAGTTGCTCGCGCCGCTGGCCGCCACCCTGCGCTCAACACGCCCCCTGCTGGAGGTGCAGGTTCTTGAAGCTGAACCGGCCCGCTGCTTCGACTTGTTGATTGCGGAACGAATCGACCTTGCAGTCATCGTCGCCATGCAGTCCGACAGTTATGGTGAGGACGATCCGCGCTTCGAGCAGAGAGTTCTGCTCGACGATCCACTGGACGTGATCATTCCCGGTGACCATCCGCTGGCATCACGCCAAACAGCGACGCTTGAAGAGCTGGCATCGGAACCCTGGATTACGGAGGCCGCCGGTTCCACGTACCATTCCCTCTTCACCGCGGCATTCACGGCAGTCGGGGTGACGCCGCGGATTGCCCATGAAGCCGTTGAATGGGAAACCCACATCGCGTTCGTGGGAGCGGGGCTGGGCGTCGGCCTGCTGCCCCGGCTGGCGCCTTTGCATGGTGCCGAAAACGTGGTTCGGTTACGCATCACCGGTCAGACGAAACCCACGCGCCGCATCGTCGCAGCGGTGCGCAGGGGCAGCATCGCCTCACCCCTGATCCAGGAGTCGCTCGGCATCCTGCAGTTCAACGCCAACCGGATTCTCACCGACCGGCTCAACGAGGACCTCTGAACGCTGCCGGCGTGGGGCGTCCTGGACCTGATGCCTTAGCGGCGGGTATAGCCCATTCTTGCGCTGATCTGCAGCCCTGCCTGCTTCAGCTCCGCGAGGAGCCCGGGTGCCGTTTCCGGATCAAAACGGAATGCCGGCCCGGAGATGCTCACGGCCCCGATCACAACACCCACATGGTTGTACACCGGCACGGACATCGAGTTGAGGCCGATTTCGAACTCTTCGCGGACCACGCCGTAGCCGTCGCGGGCGACGTCAAGGAGCTGGGTTTCCAGCTCCTTCCGGTTGGTGATGGTCCGGGGCGTGCGGGCCGGCAGGCCGGTCTCCTTCAGGATGCGGTCGCGTTCGTCCGCAGACAGCGCTGCGAGCAGCACTTTCCCGCTCGACGTCGCGTGGAGCGGGGTCAGGCTGCCCACCCAGTCGTACGTGGCGAGCGTGGAGGGGCCCATCGCCTGGTCCACGTTGACGGCGTAGTTTGAGCGCAGGACGGCCAGGTTCACCGTCTCCTTGAATTCCTCGGCCAGGCTTTCCAGCACCGGCCGGGCCTCCCGGACCAGGCTGAGCCGCCCGGGAATGGAACTGGCCAGCCTGAGGATGCCGAAGCCCAGCTGGTACTTGCCCCGTTCGCTGTTCTGGTGGACCATCTCCCTGGCCACCAGTGAACCCATCAGCCGGGAGACGGTGGACTTGTGGATGCCCATCTCCTCGGCGATTTCGCTCACGCCGGCATGGCCGTCCCGGGCCAGGATCTCCAAAACCGCAAGGGCCCGGTCCACCGACTGGACGCCGCCGTGCTGGCCCGACTCCGCGTCGACGTCGGATTCGGGGTCGTTCTTCGAAGCCATGATCCATACTCTCAAGTAGTTTCTGCGGCTTGCTTACCCGCCACAAGGCCGCCTAAAGCGACCTCTCGGTTAGTTGCACACTTTCGATCCTATGCCGTGGGGTGTGCGGGAGCAGGCATTGCGTTAAGCGCGTGGACATCAGTCCAGGTCCAGCCGCATCAGCACGCGGGGAAAGCCGTTGACCACGGACTCGGTGTCTGCGGCCTTGGTGAAGCCGGCCCCTTCGAAGAGCTTGCGCGTACCGACGTAGGCCATGGTGAGGTCAACCTTCCTGCCCTGGTTATCGACGGGATAGCCTTCGATGGCCTGCGCGCCGTGGCTGCGGGCGAAGTCGATGGCACCCTGCAGCAGGTGATGCGAGATTCCCTTGCCGCGGTGCCCGGGCCGCACCCGGATGCACCACACCGACCACACATCAAGGTCGTCAACATGGGGGATCTTGCGATTGCGGGCGAAGCTGGTGTCGGCGCGCGGATGGACAGCGGCCCAGCCCACTACCTCGTCGCCGTCGTACGCGAGCACCCCGGGAGGCGGTTCCTGCCGGACCAGTTCCCTCACGAATTCTCCGCGTTCCGGGCCGCGCAACTCCAGGTTCTGTTTGGAGGGGATGCGGTAGCTCAGGCACCAGCACACGGTCGCGTCGGGCCGTTTGGGCCCCACCATCGTCCTTACGTCCTCGAACCGGGTCGCCGGACGAACCTCGATTGCCATTGTGCGGAGTCCTATCTGCCGATTTCGATCCTGTTGTGCGGTCCTGGCCTAACGCAGGCCGTTGCTGTGCGCCATCGCGATCGCCTCCGTGCGGGAGGACGCGCCCACCTTCCGGTAGATGTTGCGGAGATGGAACTTCACGGTGTTCTCGCTGATGTGCAGCTTCGCGGCGATGGCCCGGTTCCGCTGGCCGGCTGCCAGCAGTTGGAGCACCTCGAGTTCGCGCTCCCCGAGCTTCCAGTCGGTGACGTCGGGCAGGGTGCGGGCCGGGGGATCAAGGGGGAGTGAGATGGCGACGTCGGCGCCCCAGCCGGGCATCACATCCACCGACATGCTCCCGTTCAGGGCTTCGACGCGCTGGGCGAGGCGGGCCAGGTTCGGTGCGTCCGTGGACAGTTCGCCGGGACCGTCGTCGCGGACATTGACCAGGAGGTTCTCGCCGTCGCAGTCCCACTGCGTCCGGATCCGTCGGACTCCCTGCTGGTCCACCATGGCAAGCACCAGCCCGCGGACGATCGCCCGGGCCGCATGGGCAACCTCGCCAGGTAAGGCGCGGCCGTTGACGGGAGGCTCGATGAACTGGACGTCGATGCCGCTGAAGTTCATCAGCGGTTTCAGGTCCTCACGGAGTCGCTGGAACGCGGTGGCGACGGGTTCTTCCACGAGGTCGGTGGTGCGGTCGTTCAGTGTGCGGAGTCCCACGAGCGCCTTGGCGGCGACGTCGGTGGCGGACCTCCGCGCTGCGTCGGCGCTCAGCGCGGGCGACCGCAGCGCCGCGAGGAGCGTCTCGAGGGTGGTGGAGTGGTGGTCCACCAGCTCCGCAGTCACCCTGACCCGTTCGGCGGAAGCGGCTCGGGATTCGATCAAGTACGACGGCGGTGCGTCGGCCACCTTTTCCCGGATCCGCTCGGACGCCATCGCCCAGAAGTAGCGGAGCATGCGCCCTGCCGCTTCGCGTGCGGCGGGGTCCGCCGTGTCTGCAGGATGCTGTGGATCGGCGAGGACCAGCAGGGCACTGCTCGGTGAAGACAAGGCAAGGACCGGGCGCACCGCGCCGCCGAGCACGGCTTCCCCCTGCCACGCATCGCCCGTGCCTGACTCGCCTGCAAGCGACGTCCGGATGTGGTCGAGTTCGGCGATGGACACACGGCTGATGATCGACTCGTCGCCGGCTTTCTTCTGCGGCCGGCCCGTGCAGTCCTCGGTGAAGATAACCAGGGCGCTGCAGCCCAGGTACGGCAGGGTGGCCTCCCGCAGCCGCTGGGCGATGCCGGCCAGCGGAGCAGTGGACAGGGCGGCAACAGCCTCGAGCAGGGCGATATCGGGGGCATCCACCCGCCCAGTTTACGGACTCTTTCAGAGCATGCCTATCCCTTTGGGTAGGCAGGACTGTCCGATCATGGCGTTGGACCCGCCCGACAGGCGGGCGAGGATGAAGGGGTAGCAACTTTCGTGAAGGAGGAACCAACTGATGAGCGTCATCGCAGCAACCGACCCGGCCCTGGCCAACGCGAGTCTGGCCGACACGTCCTTGGCCGATACGTCCCGGGCCTTTGGCCGCAATCGGGATCTTGTCCAACGCGAAATCAGCGAGGTGTTCAACCGCGTGGACCCGGCCCAGGTGGCGGCGCTCGTCACGGAGCTCCGGCTGGCTGACAGGATCTTCGTCACCGGCGCCGGCCGCAGCGGGCTGGTCCTGAAAATGGCCGCCATGAGGCTCATGCACCTGGGGCGGGCAGTTCATGTGGTGGGTGAGACCACGGCCCCCGCCATCAGCGCGGGAGACGTGCTGCTCGCCGCCTCCGGCTCAGGCACTACGTCCAGTGTCGTGAAAGCCGCACAGACCGCAGCTGCCCAGGGTGCGCGGGTGGCCGTCTACACCACCAACCCGGGTTCTCCGCTCGCGGAGGCGGCCTCTGCCGTCGTCGTAATTCCGGCCGCCCAAAAGACGGACCACGGTTCTGCTGTGTCCCGGCAGTATTCGGGCAGCCTCTTCGAACAGGTGCTGTTCACCACCACGGAAGCGGTGTTCCAAATCCTCTGGGATGAAGAAGCCATCGCACCGGAAGATCTGTGGCTTCGCCACGCAAACCTCGAATAGCCGCACCGAACCAAGTCAACCAAACCCCTCAACAAGCAAGGAATAAACACATGAAACTGCAAGTCGCCATG
The DNA here is from genome assembly GCF_001423745.1 of Arthrobacter sp. Leaf337. Lineage (GTDB taxonomy): Bacteria > Actinomycetota > Actinomycetes > Actinomycetales > Micrococcaceae > Arthrobacter. Next base: position 1,823 of record NZ_LMPC01000014.1, on the reverse strand, counting down.
GACGTCCTGACCGTCGAAGCCGCCCTCGAACTCGCCGGCAAGGTTGCCGAATACGTCGACATCATCGAGCTGGGCACCCCGCTGGTGAAGAACGCCGGCTTGTCAGCGGTGACCGCCATCAAGACCGCCCACCCGGACAAGACCGTGTTCGCGGACCTGAAGACCATGGACGCCGGCGAGCTGGAGGCCGAGATCGCCTTCAGCGCCGGTGCGGACCTGGTGTCCGTCCTCGGCGGCGCCGACGATTCCACCATCGCCGGCGCCGTCAAGGCAGCGAAGGCCCACAACAAGGGCATTGTTGTTGACCTGATCGGCGTTGCGGACAAAGTAACCCGCGCCAAGGAGGCCCGCGCCCTGGGAGCCAAGTTCATCGAGTTCCACGCAGGCCTCGACGAGCAGGCCAAGCCGGGCTACAACCTCGACGTCCTCCTGAGCGCCGGGGAGGAAGCACGCGTGCCGTTCTCCGTGGCCGGAGGCGTGAACCTCTCCACCATCAACGCCGTGCAGCGCGCGGGTGCCGATGTCGCCGTCGTCGGCGGTTCCATCTACAGCGCGGACGATCCCGCGCTCGCCGCCAAGCAGCTGCGCGCGGCGATTATCTAACGAGTATTCCGCGCGCTTTTCGGTGTATTACAAGGGCCGGATTCAAGTAGTTCGGGCCGTTCCGTCCGGGCCGCGGCCGTGCCACACTTGGTGGACTATCGATTGACTGGGGGGATCCACGTCAGGAGATTGATATGCGATCATCGATGCCCGCCAAGTGTTCACGCCGCAGGTTGGCGGTGAACAAGCCATGATGATCGGCTGGGCCTACCTCATGGCCGCAATCATGACCGTTGACTCGCTCCTGCTGGGGCTGCTGCTGATGAACGTCCGGTGGCCAAAGAGCTGGAAAAGAAACGGCTGACCCCCACGTTCTGGCAGCCATGACAGATGATTGACCTACAGGCCTGCATTCACAGCATGCCGACAGGATCCGAACAGCGGTGCCTTATGTTGGCCCTGCATCTTTGAGTGAAGGACGGTGCAAACCGGCCGTTCTTCCCCAAAGAGCCGTTCACACGGCGGATCGAGGAGACATCAGATGTCACGCACGAAGAGAATAACCCTTGGCCTTACGGCCGGGGCATTGGCGCTCGGCGCCGGCCTGGGAGTCACAGGAATGGCGTCGGCTGCCGAAACCCCAACGCCGAGCGCCACGGCGTCGGCGGAGAGCACGGCGTCCACCGACGGCTCCGCGGCCACTGACAGCGGGAAGCGGGGCGGCCACAAGGGAGGGGACCGCGGCCAGCTGGCAGCTGACCTTGCCACGAAGCTTGGCGTCGAGGAAGCCAAGGTGACCGAAGCGATCCAGTCCTTCCGGGACGCCAACAAGCCCACCGCGGCGGCGGACGGCACGGCGCCTGCCGAAGGCACCAAGCCGGACCGCTCCGCCATGGACGCGGCGATGGCCAAGTCCTTGGCGGAGTCGCTCGGCGTCGAGGAATCCAAGGTCACCGCAGCCCTGGAGGAAATCCGCGCGGCCGGCCAGGCCGAACGCGCAGCCGCCCTCAAAACCAGGCTGGACACCGCCGTCACCGACGGCAAGCTGACCCAGGCCGAGGCGGACGCCGTCACGAAGGCCGTGGAAGCCGGGGTGATCGGCGGAGGCGGCCGGTAGGGCTCCCAGCGCCCACTGGACGCTCTCTCACTTTCTGCTGTTTTATACGAGACGCTCTCTCACTTGAACTGCTTCCCGGAAGTTGGACTGAGAAATTCAGTTCCGACTTCCGGGGAGCAGTTTTTATGCGTGCATATAGTTCTTTGTCTGAGGTCCAGCGTGT
>NZ_LMPC01000013.1 GCF_001423745.1 Arthrobacter sp. Leaf337 | reverse complement strand
AGACTGAAGCCGTTGTGGCCAAGTATGCCGAGCGCGGCATCCTGACCCAGGTTGACGGCATCGGCGGCATCGACGAGGTCACCGACCGCGTCATGCAGGCCATCAAGGCAGCACAGGCAGCTTAGCCAACGCCGTTCAGCCTGTGTTCCCTCTAGCTTTGGCGTATCGCGGTACGCACGGTTCGCGAGAGGCGAAGCGCTCTGGCATCTGCGCCGCCGGGGAGTTGCATCTGCAAAGGTATGTAGCCGAAGCTGACGTCGTAGAGGGGGTCTGCATATCCCAGCGCCCCGCCAGCGCCATCGTGCCCAACCGCTTGGAAGCTGCCGAAATCACTGCCTGGGTGAGGCTTCATGAAAACGACCCCAAACGCCGTCGGGAAGTTCAGGACCCGGTCAACGCCCCACACTTGCTGCTGCCCCATCGCTGCGAGAGTATCGGGGTCAAGAAGAGCCTCCCCTGCCAGGCCAATGGCGGCAGCATAAACCTGCGCGAGTCCTCTCGCCGATCCAATGCCGCCTAATGCGGCGGGTCCGGCGGCTCGTACTTCGCGCAAATTGGGTGAGTAGGGCCCGAGGTTCGGCGGAACAATATTGTTGACACCGTTGAACATCAGGGCGCCCAGGCCGTCCGGCGACATCGGGCTTTGGCTCATCATTGCCAGCTGTTCGGGAGTTGGACGCGCCGGCCGGAGCGCTTCGAACCGGTCCTCCTGAGACAGCGGGAGGCCGAGCCAGAAATCGATGTCGCGAGGTGCGCGGACGGTGGCCTCATAGAGCTCCTGCAAGGATTGGCCCGTGATCCGCCGTACCAGCTCCTCCATGAAGGTGCCGATGGTCAGACCGTGGTAGCCGAAAGCGGTTCCGGGGCGCCAGAACGGCCGCTGTTGGGCAAGCTTTGGCGCGGCGCGGTTCGAGTCAAAGATGTCGGCATCGTCCAGCCCGCCGTCCACGTTCACAAGCCCGGCCTGATGAGACAACAGCTCGCGGACGAGGATCGCACTCTTCCCGCAGGCACTGAATTCCGGCCAGTAGTGAGCCACGGCCTGGTCCAGATCCAGTTCACCCGAGCCAATCAACGTCCCCAGGGTGATCGCCGCGACGCCTTTTGTTACGGAGAACGTTCCTGTGATTGTGTCGGTTTTGAGTCCATCTCCTCCAACCAGGTCGACCACAAGTTGGTCTTTCCAGTAGACGGCGAGTTGGGCGCTGTAGTTCGGGTCATCGGACAGGTACGCATCGAATTCATCGCGTACCGCTTCGAAACCGGGTGCTACGGTGCCTGTGGACTGATTGCGGGTGGGTGCCGTGGCGACGGTCATCGCTTAGTACCTTTCTCTAATTTTCGAAGGATGCCTGTGTCACGAACATGGCAGCCTGCTCCCCTGCGCCGACCGTAGGCCGACAGGATGCGGGTGAGTGTTCCTCGCGGAGCCACCGGACCATCCGGTCGACAGAATTCCTGCCAGGGACGGAGTGGGGGTGGTCCAAGTGTCCGTGGGTACTTCCGGGTTCGATTTCGACCCGGACGGGAACTCCTGCAGCCTCCAATTGAGCCGCGAAGAGTTCGCCCGATGCACGCAGGGTGTCGGCCTCGGAATTGATGATGTAGACCGGGGGAAATCCATCAAGGCTACCGACTCCGGCAAACGCGTGAGGATCTCCAAAATTGTCCTCACTGCCGGCGAAGTTTAGATTCACTTCGCGGACGAACTCCGGCGTGAAGGCCAAGTCTGCCGGAACGCCCTCGATCTTCTCCATGAGCTCCTCACTGATCGGGGGGAGGTTGGCGTGGACAAGGGGGTAGGCGAGCAGCAAGGACGCCGGAATCTTCCCTGCACCGTCCCTGAGCCGTCCGGTCAGCGCGGCGGTTAGGGCAGCCCCCGCGCTGGCCCCGCCGAGATGAAGGTCTTCCGCGTTTTCCAGCCCGAATTCGCTGACATTTTCAAGTGCCCAAAGCCACCCCGCCAGGACGTCGTTTGACGGTTCCGGGTACTTTACTCCGTGAAGTGCCTTGCGGTAGTCAAGCGAGAGCACCGAGATGCCTTGGGACGCCAGATGCAGGCTCACCCAGTGGGCCTCCGGCATGTTCAGGTCTCCGGCAATAAACGCGCCGCCATGGACCCAGACGAAGCCGGCCGAGGCTACGCCGGGTGCACGGTAAAGCCGTCCCGGCACGCCAGCCCCAGAACCGGGAACCGCAACGTCGAGCGTCGACACAGCAGCCAGCCCCGGGTAAATAGTAAGTAACGACTCGTTGTCCGTGTCGCTACGAAGATCAGGCGGGGGTCCGTTCAGCTCCAACTCGCGTATCAACTGCCTGGCGTACAGAGTGTTCTGGTTCTCCGTGCTGCTCTCGCCCATGCTTTGATTTGCTCCTATTCAGTCGTTGAGAAAAAGCTCAGTTTCGAATCAGTTCCAGAGTGGTTTCGAGCGGCAGTGCTGTGACGGACGTGCCGATGCGAAGGTTGTATTCGCCGGGTTCGTAGGTCCAGCCGTTGTCCCAGTAGGCCAGGAGCCGGGTGGGGAGCTGCAGCTCAGCGGTGATGGTTTCGCCTGGTTCGGCCCAGACGGGGGTCGAGGCGACGAGCCAGCGGACGGGGCGGTCGACGGCGGAGCCGGGCTTTTCGGCGTAAACCTGGACCACGTTCTTGCCCGACCGCGCCCCTGAGTTGGTCAGGGTAACCGTGAGGGGGACGACGGCGCCGGGAGCAGCGGAGCCGGGGAAGCTGACGCCGGCGAGGGCCCAATCCGTGTAGCCGAGTCCGAAGCCAAAGTCGTAGGCGGGTTTGGTGCCGGCTTTGAGCCATGCGCGGTAGCCGATGTGGATGCCTTCGTCGTAAGTCAGCGTGCCGTCTGCCTCCGGGGTGACGTTAATGACGGGCACGTCCTGCAGGCTGGCGGGCCAGGTTGTGGGGAGACGGCCACCTGGTTCGGTGGCGCCCGTCAGGATATCGGCGAGGGCGTGACCGAATTCCTGGCCTCCGAAGTAGCCAATCAGGATTGCGGCCACCTCGTCCCGCCAAGGCAGCAGGACCGGGGCGCCGGAGTTCACGATGACTACGGTGCGGGAATTGGCGGCGGCCACGGCGTGGACCAGGCGGTCCTGCAGGCCGGGCATTTCCAGGGAGGTCCGGTCATAGCCTTCTGATTCGACGCTGGAGTTCGTACCTACGACAACGACGGCGACGTCGGCTGCACGGGCCGCCTCGACAGCCTCGTCGATCAGGGCGTCGGGGTGGCTGGTGTCCGCTTCCACGCCGATGGTAATGGCCAGCGCGTTGGCCAGGGCACCGGCACGGTTCGCTAGGTCGAGTTCGATCCGGACTTGCAACTGCACCCCTGCGGTCGCCCGGATTTCGACGGAGGCGGATGGCGGGGCAAGAAACGCCGCCCCTAAGTCCGTGCCGGTGGCCTCGATGGTTGCTTCGCGGGCCAGTACGCCGTCCACAAAGATCCGTCCGTGGCCCACGGTGGAGAATCCCAGCCGGACCGGTCCGGTTTCTTCCGGAGTGTAGAGGGTGTGGAACTGGACCGTGGAGGACGCCGCGATGGGCGCGTCCCCGCCGAACCAGACCAAGGCGGTGGAGCGCCGGTCCTCTGCAAAGAGTTCTCCGCCATTGGCATCGAGGAACCGGACCCGCACTCCGGGAGCGCCGGTGATCGGGTTGGTGATCTGATCCAAGGGAAGCCCCGTGATGCCTTCCTGCACCACGGCGCCCACACTGTAGCTGACGTTGCCCGGACCGAAAGCGGCGCGGATCCCGTCGAGCGGGCTGACGATCTTCTCCGGCACCACGGTGGCGGAGCCGCCGCCCTGGGTTCGGGCATAACGGGCGTTGTGCCCGATCACCGCCACTTTGCCGACCGCGGTCTGCGCCAGCGGCAGCACGCCGTCGTTCTTCACCATCACTGTCCCGGCCGCGGAAGCTTCACGGGCGAACGCGATGAGGTCTTCCCGGTCCACCGGACGGGGCTGGACGGCGTCGAAGCCTTCCAGTGCGCCCACACGGGCGGCGAGCTGCAGGATCCGGAGCACCTTTCGGTCGATGGCGGCCTCGGGAACCCGGCCGCACTTGACGGCCACCATCAAGGCCGCGCCCCAGGGCCCCTCGGGGCCCGGCATGACCAGGTCCTGGGACGCATTGGCACTGTTGACGCTGCGGACGGCTGTCCAGTCGCTGATAACCACGCCGTCAAAGCCCCACTCGCGATTCAGCGGGGTTTCCAGCAGGTCGTTCTCAGTGGCGGTTGTGCCATTGATGGCGTTGTAGGCGCTCATCACCAGCCACGCCTTGGACTCGACGATGGCCTTTTCAAATGCAAGAAGGTAGATCTCGCGCAGGGGCCGGTCGCCGACCTTCACGTCCACGGTGAAGCGGTCCGTTTCGGAATCGTTGGCGATGTAGTGTTTCGGGGTAGCCGCCACGCCATTGCGCTGCACTCCGGCCACGTAGGCCGCGGCGAGCTCCGCCGTTAAGACAGGGTCCTCGCTGAAGGCTTCGAAGTGGCGGCCGCCCAGCGGCGAGCGGTGGAGGTTGATGGTCGGTCCCAGAACAACGTCCACGCCCTTGCGACGGGCCTCGACAGCGGACGCGGCACCAAGCCGGTCCGCGATCGCCGGGTCCCAGGAAGAGCTGATCGCCGCGGCCGATGGAAAGTTCATGGACGGCTCGCGCTCATCCCACGCTTCGCCACGGACGCCTGTGGGGCCATCTGAGAACAGCATGCGGCGCAGGCCGATCTTTGCGATCGGCCAGGTGGTCCAAAAGTCACGGCCGGTCAATAACCGGACCTTTTCCTCGAGGCTAAGTTCAGCCAGGAGGCCCGCGAGCCGCTGGTCGGTTGCCCTCTCATCGGTGGCGCGGGTATCGGTAATGAGGTTTTCCATGGTGGCTTTCTGGCTGTCGGTGCGGAGGACGTGTCGATGCTCAGGTGGATGCTGGTCAGGCGACGCCGGCCTGAACGTCTTGTTCGCGCTGGAGTTCCAGGAGCCGCAGCCTGTCGGCGCGGTGCTGAGCCTGCCGGTCGGGATCAGGGATCGGCGCGGCCATGAACAGCCGCTGTGTGTAGGGATGTTCCGGCGCTCCGGTGACCTGTTCGCCGTCGCCCCATTCAACAATCTCGCCGTGGTACATCACGGCAACACGGTGGCTGAGGTGCCGCACAACGGCGAGGTCGTGGGAGACAAAGAGGTAGGCCACCCCGGTGCGTTCCTGGATCTCGATGAACAGTTCCATAACGCGGGCCTGGGTGGAGAGGTCCAAGGCAGAGACAGGCTCATCGCACACAATCAGCTTCGGGTCCAGGGCCAGGGCACGGGCGATGGCGACGCGCTGGCGCTGCCCGCCGGAGAATTCCCGCGGCAGCCGGTGTGCGGCACCCGGTGGCAGCCGGACCTGGTCCAGGAGCTCGGCTACGCGCTTGTTAGCGGCCTGACGCCCTACTTTGCGGACGGTGAGCGGTTCGGTGAGGATTTGCTCGATGGTCATGGACGGGTTCAGCGAGGTGTAGGGGTCCTGGAAGACGACTTGGATCTCGTGGCTGAGGTCCCTGCGCTGGGCCCGGGTGGCCTTGGAGATTTCCCGGCCCCGGTATTTGATGCCGCCGCCGGTTACCGGTGCGAGTCCCAGCACGGCGCGGCCCAGGGTGGTTTTGCCGGACCCGGATTCCCCCACCAGGCCCACGGTCTCCCCCTGCCGGATGTCCAAGGAGACGCCCTTGAGAGCCTTGAACGGCTCCTTCCGGAAGCCCTTGGAGGGGTATTCGACCACGACGTCCTTGATGTCGAGCAGTGTCTCGGTCATGACGCCACTCCTTTCAGTTCCTTGAGGGTGTACTGCCCGCGGGGTGCCGTGTCCTCGAGAATCGCTCCGAGCAGCTGGCGTGTGTAAGGGTGCTGGGCGTGGTTGAAGATGGAGCGCACGGGTCCGGTTTCCACCACCCTTCCGGTCTGCATCACTGTGACGCGGTCGCAAAGGTCGGCCACCACGCCGAAGTTGTGGGTCACCAGGATGACGCCCATGTTCAGTTCGTCCTGAAGTTCGCGGAGCAGGTTCAAGACTTCGGCCTGGACTGTGACGTCGAGAGCGGTAGTCGGTTCGTCGGCGATGAGCAGGTCCGGTTCGCACGAGACGGCCCCCGCGATCAGGACGCGCTGTGCCATGCCGCCGGAGATCTGGTGCGGGTATGCGTCGAAGGTGCGTTCCGGGTTGGGGATGCCCACCTTCGCCAAGAGGGAGAGGGCCCGTTTGCGGGCTTCTGCCTTGGAGATACCCAGGCAGACCCGCATGGGCTCCATGAGCTGGCTGCCGATGGTGAAGGCGGAATCCAGGTTCGACATGGGCTCCTGCGGGATATATGCGATGCGTTTTCCGCGGACCTTGGTCATCTCCTTTTCAGAGAGTTGGGCCAGGTCCTGGCCCTCAAAGAATATGGACCCGCCAGTAATGCGTCCGCCCTGCGGCAGGAGCCGGAGGATGGAGAACGCGGTCTGTGTCTTGCCGGACCCTGATTCGCCCACCAGGCCATGGACTTCGCCTCGGCGGACGGTCAGGTTCACGTGGTTCACCACGTGGGTGGTGGAACCGTCCGGCTGGTCGTAACCGACGCCCAGGTCAGTGACTTCCAACAGGATCTCGCCGGCGTCTTCATTCGGCTCGTCAGCGTGGACGACGGCGGCGGCACCGCGCTTCTCGGCGGCACCTTCGGCGTCGGCTGCTGCCTCAGCTGCAGCAGCCTTGTGGCTCTTCTTGACCGGTCCGCGGCTTCGTTCGAGTTCGTCGCGCATTGCGTTAGCCAGCAGAGTCAGCGCTATGCACACCAGCCCGATGATCAGGGCAGGCCACAGCACCAGGGTGGGTGACTTAAAGATGTTGATGAAGCCGTCGTTGAGCATGCTGCCCCATGTTGGGATGTTTCTGTCGCCCAACCCGAGGAACTCGAGGCCGGCCTGGATGGCGATGGCAATGCCGAGGACCATGGCGGACTGGATGATGACAGGTGCCCGGACTACGGTAAGGATGTGGCGGCCGATGATCCGGACGTCGCTAAGCCCGGAGACGCGTGCTGCGTCGACATACAGCTCGTTGCGGACCGCCGTGACCGAGGCGTAAACCAATCGGAAGAACGCCGGCGACAGCAGGACACCGAAGATCATCATGGAGAGCCACATCGACGGGCCAACCACAGCGCGGGCTGCCAGCAGCACCACCATGCCGGGAAGGGCCATCATCAGTCCGGTGAGCCATGAGGACACGGAGTCGAACCAGCCGCCGTAGTACCCCGCGGCCAAGCCGGCGGTGACACCGAGGATAAGCGCCACGGCGAGGGCGACGAGGGCACCGGCGAGGCTGAACTGCCCCGCGAACAGTAGCCGGCTAAAGACGTCGCGGCCTGCGCTGTCTGCGCCCAGAATGTGCTCGGAGCCAGCCTTTGCCAGCACCTGTTGCACACTCGCGGTGTTGGGGTCGTGGGTTGCCAGCAGGGGCGCAAGGACGGAGGCCAGCGCCACCAGGACAAGGAGGACCATTGAAACGACACCGGTCGGGTGGGTCAAGAGCCTGCGGAACAAGGAAACCTTGGCCGCCCCGGCGGGCATCGGTGGGGGTGATTCGATCATGACAGCCGAACTTTCGGGTTGAGCCAGCCTTGGGCAAGGTCGATGACGAGGTTGACGATCACGACGATGGCCGCGGTCGCCACGACCACTCCCATCACGACGGGAATGTCACCTTGGCCGGTGGCGGCAACAGTGATTTGCCCCAGGCCGGGCAGGGCGAAGATCTGTTCAACGATGACGGCGCCGCCCAGCAAACCGATGAACTGCACTGCGAGCACTGCTAAGGCGGGGCCGCCGGCGTTGCGCAACACGTGTTTGTAGACCACGCGGTTGAAGGAGAGTCCGCGGGCGCGCAGCGTCCGCACGTAGTCCTGGCGGAGCGCGTCAATCAGCGAGCCGCGGATCTGCTGGACGACGGCGGCAATGCAGCCTATGGAGAGGGCAACGATCGGCAAGGTGACGGTTGCCGCCCAGCCGCCGAACGACGTCGTAATTGGGACATAACCGGTGGCTTTGAACCATTTAAGGTTCAGTGCGAAGAGGGACACCAGGCCAAGCGCGATGAGGAAACCCGGGATGGCGAAGCCGAGGACGCCGACAAACTGGACCACACGATCCACCCAGCCGCGGCGGACCGCGGCCCAGACTGCCACGACGACCGAGACGACCGCCGCGATGATGGTTGCACCAAGGACCAGCGAGAGGGTCACGGACAGACGGCTGCTGACGCCGGCGCTGACAAGCTGGCCGTTGAACCAGGACCGGCCGAGGTCGCCAGTTAATGCACCGGTGAGCCAGTCCCAGTACTGGACAACGAGGGGACGGTCCAGGCCCAGCTGGCTAGCCTTCAGCGCCACCTGAGCATCGCTGGCAGTAGGGCCCACGATGCGGCGGGCGATGTCGCCGCCGCCCGCATATAACAGCAGGTAGGCGACCGTGGTGATAACAAACAGCAGGAGGACACCCGAGAGCAGGCGCCGCAGCACGAATTGGTACATTCGAAAATCCTTAAGGGGTGACAGAGGCTGCCGGGCCGGGTTCAGGGCCCGGACCGGCAGCCCTCCGCTAGGAGGCGGGAGTAAAGGACCAGATGAACGGGTACACGTTGCCCGTCTGAAGCTCGACGTTGGTCTTGGTGTCAGTCACGAAGCTGTTCTGTGGGCGATACCAGGGCGCGAACCAAGCTTGTTCGACGATGTACTTGTTCAGCTCCTTAGCCGAAGACTTCTGCTCATCCTCGGAACCGAGGTTAATCTTCTTGACCAGTTCGTCTACCTTGGGGTCGGCGTACTTGTAGGGATTCCATGCCGCGTTCGGAGCGATCTTCATGTTGATCAACTGCCAGTCGGACTGTTGCTCCAGGATCATGTAACTTGCCGCATACTTCGCGGCCAGCAGGTCGGCAATGAAGTTGTTACCGGCGTCGACGGTCTCGACAGTAACTCCGACGTCTTTCAGCTGCTGGGTTATCAGGGCAAAGACTGCGCTATTCACCAGCGGCGTGGAAGGCATCTTCAACGTCAGGCTTTGGTAGCCAGCTTGGGCCAGAAGCGCTTTGGCCTTCGCGGGGTCGTAGGCGTACCGGGAGTCCAGCGATTCGTCGTAAGCATCCGAGGATGGCGGGAACACCTGCGTGGTGGTCGTGCCGCGGCCTTGGTTTACGGAATCCAGCAGAGCTTTCGTATCGAAGGCATAATTCAATGCCTGGCGCACGCGGACGTCCTTGAGAGCGGGGTTGGTGGTACCCGCACGGTCAAACAGGATCAATCCAACCCAGTTGCCCTCGAACGGATTGTTCTTGTAGCCGGCAGCTTCAGCCTCCTGAATCATCGCGATATCAATGAGTGAGCCGTTGAGCGTTCCGGACTTGACGGCGCTCAGCAGCGAGGTCTGTTCCGGGTAGACATTCAGAACCAGGTTGTCGTAGTGAACCAGGTTCTTGTCCCAGTAGTCCGGGTTCCGCTTGTAGCTGTAGGACGTTCCGGTGACGGTGGCGGCGGTATCCAAAACGTAGGGTCCCGAGCCGACCGGGTTGGTTGCAATATCTGCGTTGGCAAAGGACGCCGGGCTCTGCATGAACGAGGCGTCCTTGGACAGGTAGCCCAGGAACGCCGGATCCGGAGCCGAGAGGGTGAGCTCCAAGGTGGTGGGATCCACAGCCTTGGCGCTCTGGAGCGCAGCGAGGAACTGCGCGTCGGCAGACGTGCCGGCTTTGAATCGCTCGAGGTTCTGCTTGGCGGCGTCGGCATTGAATACGGTGCCGTCGGTGAACTTTACGTCATCCCGCAGTTTCAGGGTCAGGACTGTTTTGGCTGCGTTGTACGTCCACTCGCTTGCCAGCATCGGAACCAGGGTGCCGTCCGGCTCCATACGCAGCAGGGTGTCATAGACCGCCTGGTAGAAGGGGGACACGTTGGCGAAGTCAGAGTCCGCAGCCGCGAAGGACTTGGGCGCCATCAGTGTGCCCAAGGTCAGTGTTTGTGAAGTCTGGGCTGCAGGAGCCTCTCCACCGGCTGCGCAGCCGGTAAGGCTCAGGGCAACGGCGGCGACAAGAGCGGCCATTCGCTTAGATCGGAACATCTTTGGTCCCTTTCGCGGTCAGTGGCGTCCACCATGGACTGCCAGTGGGAAAGACCGTAACACGAAAACAGACCAAGTGGTACGTTTTAATAATCCGAAGCAATATCTCGGCGATTGTGACGAGGCACACGGGGCGCGCCACCCGCTCCGCGCAAGGTTGTTAGAGTTTCCAGATGACAGAAACAGCGGCAAGTGCTGTCGCCAAAGTTCCACGCCGCGGGCGTCCCCGCGGAAGCTACGCCAAGACGGAGGGACGGCGTCAGGAGATCCTGGCGGCTGCGTTCGAGGTCTTCTCGACGTCCGGCTACCGAGCCGGCTCCATCCAGGACATTGCCGACAAGATCGGCCTGACAAAAACCGGCCTTCTCCATCATTTCCCCAGCAAAGAGGCACTTCTGGAGGCCGTACTCACCCTTCGCGATGAGGACTCCTGGACTGGAGCCGCGATCGTGACCGACAACGGTATTGACACGCTGAATGGCATTGTCCGGCTGGTGCACAACAACACGACGGTACCTGGACTGGTTGCGCTCCATTGCGTTTTGTCAGCCGAGTCGACGGACCCCACGCACCCCGCCCATGAGTATTTTCAGCGACGCTACGACTGGGTCCGCAATGTCGGCAGCCAGGCGTTTTCCGACCTGGAGCGGCGCGGCAGCTTGCGGCCTGGGGTCGTGCCGGCCGTAGCGTCACGGCAGTTGGTGGCGCTGATGGACGGGTTGCAGCTGCAGTGGCTTCTGGACAACCATTCCGTGGATATGGCGGCTGAACTAAAGGCTTTCCTGCGCGCCATCACCACGGAGACGTTCTAGGGGCCAGTAAGGCCCCGGCGTCACCCCTACCGCAGGGTCCGCCGGAGAAATGCGAGCAGTTCCCGGTTGAACTCCTCGGGTTCGTTCCAGTGAGGGCAGTGTCCACTGTTTTCAAACACGTTCAGGGAGGAGTCCGGCAGAGTCCCAGCAAACCATTCCATACCTTCAAGCGGAAATGATGGCGAGTAACGGCCGGTGGCTACCCAAGCCGGGGAATTGACGGTCGGAACAACGTCGCGCCAGTCGGCAGTGAAATGGTCCGCCAGCAGCTGGAGCACCGCCCCTACCGGGAAATCAGCGGGGCTGCCGGCTTCGGCGAGGATTTTGCCGACATGAGGTGGCATTGGTGGCTCCAGGGCGGGGTTACCCCATTGAAATCGGCCGTTTACCGCGTCCCAGACATTGGTCCATTCGACTGACCTTACGCCCCAGGCCCAGGTCTCGTCATTCACTAGTTTCGGAGACTGGTCAATGGCCGCGAACGCTCGTACGCGGTCCGTGCCGAATAGATCAAAGTAAGCGAGACAGACGGAGACTCCCAAGGAATGTCCGACCAGCGCCACATCGTCAAGTTCCAGATGCTCGATCCACTCCCCGATATCTTTCCCCAGCCGGGACACGCGTTGACCGCTGGACGGCGAGTCTGAACGGCCATGGAATCTCAAATCCAGGGCCAGCATTCGGTAGCCTGCAGCGACGAGCGCCTCACGCTGGAACGCCCAGTGCGCAGCCCTGCACGTAAACCCGTGCACGAGCAGAACGGCGGGGCCGGAGCCGTGGTCGTCATAGACAAGACGAACACCGTCCGTGGTTCGAAACGACTTTTCATGACCAGTCAATTGCGCCTCCTTGGGCAATGAGGGTTGTTGATTGTCCTCACACTGGATTCGATCCGACCGTAAGTCCGCCACAGACATACAGCGTCTGGCCCGTTACAAACCCGGATCGCTCGTCGAGGAAGAAACCGGCAGCGTTTGCGATGTCATCGGGTTGGCCGAGCCTGCCGACGGGAACGGACGAAATGATGGCTTTGGTCTGCGGCGAGTCTTCCGGATTTGCGTTCATGAACAACTCGGTGGCGATGGGTCCAGGCCCTATCGCGTTCACCGTAATCCCGGCCTCTCCGAGTTCCAGAGCCCACGTCCGGGTCAAGCCGATAAGGCCGGCCTTAGCGGCAGCGTAGGCGGTGCGCAGTTCCTTGCCCAGGGCAGCGCGCGAGGACATGTTGACGATGCGACCGAATCCAGCTTCCGTCATGCCTTCGAGGACACTTTGGGTGCACTGTACGGCACATCGGAGGTTTAGTGCGTGTGATTGATCAAGTTGGCCCAGAGTCTGCTCCCGGAGCGGGGCCGGGAAGACGGCGCCAACGTTGTTGACCAGGCGTGTAATGGGACCCTCCGACAGGGCCGTTTCCAAGGCTTCCGCTGTGCTCTCGACGTCGGAGAGGTCCGCGATAATTGAGCGACCGACGCCGGCGTGCTGCCTGTCAAGGATTACGACCTCCCATCCCTGCTCGAGTCCGTGCAGTGCGATTGCGCGTCCGATTCCTGACGCTCCGCCGGTAACCAGAAGACGTTCGACCATGAGATTTTCCTTCCTCCGCACACATCGGCATGAGCGGAACGCTGTTGCTTCGGCGCAACACACGCTCTCTAGTATCCGTCCAAAGAGACCGGGATAGTACCTGACTTTCATACTAATTAGGGCTAATCTGATCCAGAGAACAGAATAATCGAATCAGGGAGCAGTCGTGGATATTAAGGATCTTGAGGCTTTCGCCGTTGTAGCCGAAGAACTACATTTCGGCAGGGCGGCCGCGAAGCTGCACATGTCCCAGCCGCCTCTTAGTGCGCGCATTAAGCAGCTCGAACAAAGTCTCGGCCTCCAGCTGTTCGAGCGAAGCACGCGCAGCGTTGCGCTGACTGATGCAGGCTCAAGGTTGCTGGTTCCGGCACGAAAGGTGCTCAGCCAGGTTGTCGCGGTCCAGAATCTCGCTGAATCGATCGCTGCCGGAGACCAGGGTCGGGTGCGGATCGCCTTCGCCGGGGCCTCGAGCCAGCGCGCGCTTCCGCTGCTGACCCGGGCGGTGCGGGAGTCGCATCCCGGAATCGAGTTGCAGCTGGAATCGCAGACCTACGTATATACGGCGCTGGACAAGCTCCTTGAGGGCTCGCTGGATCTTGCTTTCGCCCGCCTTCCTACGCCGCACCCGGAGCTCGAATCGCGCGTCGTCGAAGTGGAGCAGATTTTGTGTGCACTGCCGGAGGGGCATCCACGAGCCAATCAGCCCAATCTTTCGCTGGCGGACCTTCACGACGAGGACTTTGTCAGCCTTCCCTCTGACACCGGATCAATTCTCCAGGCGACCATGTTTGCCCTCTGCATCACTGCTGGGTTCCGGCCACGGGTGGTCCAGGTATCGCCCGACTCGGCGACCGCGCTTGCCCTTGTCGCTGCCGGGGCGGGCATCACCATCACCCTGAGTTCCGTGACGCCGGCGCAGTCCGTCGGAATCGTCTACCGGGAACTGGTCGACATTAACCCCAGCCATATGTTCGCAACGCTGACCTGGCGCAAGGATGACCAGTCCCCTGCGCTTGCGGCAGTCCTGAAGGTCTCGGAGTCGGCTCTACCCACCCCTGATCTTTCTGGTTTCGCTCTCAAATGAGAGGTAATTGGTATTTCTATTGAGAAGAATCTCTAGCTAGTCTCTTGTGAAGGCACCAAATCACACGCCCTCAATGAAGAGAGACAATTGCGATGACAACAACTCCTGTGGCGGTGGATCCGGGCATCGAGGCCCGCGTCTTCCGAAAAGTGACGGTCAAGGTTCTTCCGCTCCTAATGCTCGGAATGTTCATCTCCTATATAGACCGCGCCAATCTCGGTGTGATCGCGGGCCCGCTGTCCAAGGACCTGGGCCTGACTGCTGCGACTTTCGGCCTCGCGGCCGGATTCTTCTACATCGGCTATCTTTTGTTCGAGATCCCCTCGAACATGTTCCTCGCCAAGGTGGGCGCACGGATCTGGCTGGCGCGGATCATGGTCTCCTGGGGTGTCGTGACCATCGCCATGGCATGGATGCAGAACGATGTCACCCTCTACATCATGCGGTTCCTGCTCGGATTGGCTGAGGCCGGCTACTCCCCCGGGGCAATGCTCTTCCTCGCTCTCTGGTGCCCGGCCCGCCTGCTGCCGAAGGCAATGTCGTGGCTCAACCTCGCTGTACCGGTCGCACTGGCGGTCGGCTCCGTGGTTACGTCATCGATCCTTCTCATGAACGGCGTCGCCGGCATCGCCGGATGGCGGTGGGTGTTCTTCCTCGAAGGTCTCCCGGCAATCCTCCTCGCCGTCGTCATCTTCTTCGTCCTGCCCTCCTCGCCTGCAAAAGCACCCTGGCTCGACGAACGAGAAAAGGCATACCTTGCACAGAACGTCACACAGCGCGCGGATTCCGGAGCCCACGAACTCAAACAGCTCCCGGCAGCGCTGCGCAGGCCCTCACTCTGGGCATTCGCGGTCACGTACTTCTTCATCCTGATCGGATTCTGGTCGATCACGTACTTCCTCCCCACAATCGTCAAGGAGCAATTCCATCTCGACGCTGTCGGATCCGGGTACGTCTCCGCGCTTCCGTGGATCTTCTCGGCAATCGTCATGTTTGTTATTCTCCGCAGCATCTCCCGTACGGGTGAACGTCGTTGGCACCTCACCATCCCGATGGTTGCCGCCGCGCTGGGACTCCTCATCGGAGTTCTCTCAGGGAACCCCTTCCTGTCACTCATCGGCGTGAGTGTCGCCGCTGCCGGCTTCTTCGCCGTCCTCTCCACGTTCCAGGCCACCGTCGCGCAGGTCTATGCCGGCGCACTGGCCGCGGTCTCCATCGCACTGGTCAACTGCGTCGGTAACGTCAGCGGCCTCGTTGGCCCGTACATTCTCGGGTGGCTGACCGACCTCACCGGAACTACCTCCGCCGGCCTGCTGGTCATGTCCGGTTTCTTTGCCCTCGCAGCAGTTTTCAACTACATCCTGATCGGATGGGCCGACCGCCACACCGGAGGACTCCGCGGGACTTTGAATACCGAAACAGCTGCACGGACAGCCGCCAATCCGCACACCGAAGGATGACCGAAACTTTGCTAGTTCAAACAGCCACCCATACAGCGGCTCCGGGCCATGAGCCGTCAACGGCGGCACGAATCCTCGAAGTACGAACCGTGCCGTACGCGATCCCCTATCGCAAGCCGCTTCGGTTCGCGAGCGGATCGATCGACATTGCAGACAACGTTCTCGTGGAGATCGTCACCAGCGACGGGGTAGTCGGTATCGCCGAAGCACCCCCGCGCCCCTACACCTACGGTGAGACGCAAGCGTCGATCGTGGCCGTGATCGAGCAGATCTTCGCACCCGCCATCATCGGTCTCTCAATCCTCGACCGCGAACTGGTCCGGTCACGGCTGGCACGAACAGTCGGAAACCCCACTGCCAAAGCCGCAATCGACATGGCCATGTGGGACGCATGGGGCAAGACGATCGGAACCCCGGTCCACAGCCTTCTCGGAGGCTTCACCGACCAGCTCCAGGTCAGCCACATGCTGGGATTCGATGATCCCAAGATCGTGGCCGCGGAAGCCATCCAATTGCGCGAGACGCTCGGCATCTCGAGCTTCAAGATCAAGGTCGGACGCCGCCCCATCCCCTTGGACGTGGCCGTCTGCAAAGCCGTGCGCGAAGCCCTGGGGTCCGAGGCCGAACTGTACATCGACGGGAACCGCGGATGGACAGCAGCGGAATCCGCCCTAGCGGTTCGTCAGCTCGAAGACGTGGGCCTCAGCCGCGTCGAGGAACTCTGCCCCGCCGATGACGTACTGGGCAGACGCTGGCTCGTCTCGCAGTGCCCAATCCCGTTCGTCGCCGACGAGAGCGCTCCGACCCCCGCAGACGTCACCCGCGAAATCCTCGCGGGTGCAGCGACGGCTGTGAGCATCAAAACCGCCCGGACAGGATTCTCCGACTCGCTCCGTGTCGCCCACCTTGCCGAGGGTCTCGGCATCGAAGCAGTCATCGGTAACCAGATCGACGCGCACCTCGGCACCGTATGCTCGCTCGTGTTCGGCGCATCCCAAGAGATCACCGCACGGTCCGCCGCGGAACTGTCCAACTACCTGGACATGGCCGACGGGTTACTCCAGGAACCACTCCTGATCGAGAATGGGCACATGCGGGTCCCCAACGGACCCGGACTCGGCGTCCGACTCGATCCGGAGAAGGTCGCCCGCTACCGCGTCGACCTCTGACACCGCACAAAACTTGCCCTCCCAATCCCAAACCCATCAATCAAAGGACCAATCATGGTTTACCTCCGTCTCCACCACGTCAACGTCACCTCAGATGACATGTCGCTGCTGACCGACTTCTACGGAAAGGCCCTGGGGCTCAACCAACTCCCTTCCCCTGCGATGATCGCCACTTCCAAGAACGCGGACAAGGACATCGACGGCGACGCCGAGTGGGACAGTGCCGCCAAGTTCTTCGACGCCGGCGACCCGAATGAGCTGCAGATCCACGCCACCCAGCGCCAGCCATACCTCGCGGCGCAGGAAGGGCATTCGGTCAACCCGCTCATCGGAGGGCACTTCGCATTCCGGACCGATGACATTGAGGCGATTAAGGCGCGCTTGACCGAGCACAACATCCCGTTCGACGACTGGGGCATCTGGTCGGTCGAGGGCTGGCACCAGATCTTCTTCACCGACCCCGCCGGCAACATGATCGAGATCCACCAGGTCATGACCGAGGGCGAATCCTGAACCAGCCGATGACGACTCCTCAAGCCCTTCCGCATACCTCAGGGGGTGAGTTCCCCCGGTTCGACCAGCTACTCGATCGCCCCGGACGGCTGCGGGGAACGGCGTGGGGCCTGTGGGGCCCGGCAGATCAGCTCGGCACGCTCAACCACCTCACTCCCGAACGCGTGCTCGCCGCACGCGGGAGTA
Organism: Arthrobacter sp. Leaf337; assembly: GCF_001423745.1. GTDB lineage: Bacteria > Actinomycetota > Actinomycetes > Actinomycetales > Micrococcaceae > Arthrobacter. The sequence goes on along the minus strand of NZ_LMPC01000013.1, from coordinate 33,407 downwards.
TCGTGACAGGCGACGTCGTACCGCTCAACCTTCCGTTAACCGAGTTCGACCCGCCGATCATCGCCCACCGCGGATCAATTGAACACACCGTGTTCGGTTTGAATGACTTCCACCGCGATGACCGAATCGACAACCTGTTCCTGCAGGCGTCCACGCAGATCGACGGACTTCGACACTTCGGACACCCGGACCGCGGCTTCTACAACGACTCCGATCCCACGGGGCTGGTTGCCGGTCAACCCGACCTAGGCGTCCAGGCGGTCGCGCAACGCGGAATTGCAGGAAGAGGATTGCTCATCGATGTGGGCGCCTACCGCGAAGCGGTCGGCCGTCCCATCGACCAGACCCGCAACGAACAAATTCCCGTCGAGGACCTTGACGCAACGCTCGAGTGGCAAGGGAGTTCGATTCATCCCGGTGACATCATCATGATCCGCACCGGATGGCTGAAGTACTTCCGGCAGGGCCCTGATCGTTCCGATGGTGTCCTTCGCTCGCCGGGCCTTCGCCAGTCGGAAGACACGGCGGCGTGGCTTTGGGATCACCAGGTTTCGGTGGCGGCGTCGGACAACATCGCGCTCGAGGCATGGCCGGCGACAGATTCGAACCTCACCGTCGACGCAGAACTCACCGGTACGATGCCGAAATCCAGTCACAGCGGGATGCTGCACCGCATCCTTATCCCGCTGCTGGGACTCACCATCGGTGAACTCTGGGTACTCGACGAACTTGCCGCCGCCTGCACCTTGCGGGGACGGTACGACGTATTCCTCACCGCACAGCCGCTGAACCTGTTAGGTGGCGTCGGCAGCCCCGCCAACGCAATGGCAATCCTCTAAGAAATGAACATCAGGAGCACGTAACGTGAATCAACCCCAATCTGTGAAAGCCGAAGCTGTCCTCATCACCGGCGGCGCATCGGGCATCGGCCTGACTTGTGCACGCCAGGCTGCGGCCAGAGGTGCCCGCGTAGCCATCGTGGATATCAACCCCACAGCCGCCGCAGAAGCAGTAGCGACGCTGGATGGAGACGGACACCTCGCGATTGCCGCCGACGTGACCGACGCCGACGCCATGCGGCGTGCAGCCGACCAATTCGCCGAAGGGGGAAGCCTGACGGGCGTCGTCGCCGCCGCCGGCATAGTCAGCCGGTCACCGTTGCTCGACATCGATGTCGCCGAATTCCGGCGGGTGCTCGACATTAACGTGATCGGGGTCCAGAACACGATTTCCGCGGCGGGGCCGCACCTTATCCGCGCAGGCGCCTTGGGAACCGTCGTCGTCCTGGGCAGCGCCGCCGCGTTCACCGGAGGCGGACTGATGGGGAACGGCGCCTACGCCACCTCCAAAGCCGCTCTCATCGGACTGGTTCGGGGTTACGCCCGCGAACTTGCCCCCCACCGCGTGCGCGTAAACATGGTCGCCCCCGGGGCAACGGAAACCCCGATGACCGATGTATTGAGCGACACCGACCGCGACCGGATCGCCGGAATGTCACTCCTGGGACGCCTCTCAAAGCCGGAGGAAATTGCCGCCGCCATCTCCTTCCTCCTCGCACCCGACGCCGGCACCATCACAGGACAGATCCTTCACGTCAACGGCGGTGTGGTCTTCGGCTGAAACGCCGCCGTCCCCGCGGGGTTGGAGGGAGGGGCCGCCGCCGAGCCGACGGCGGCCCCTCCCTTTGCACCAACATCCCCACTTTTCGCGCCAAATCCCAACAGACAGGTTTCAAGAATGACATCCCTGCGTGCTCCCGAGGCAGAATCCACCCATGCCGGCAGCACCATGCGTGCCGTGGTCAAGGCAAGGCCCGAGCGCGGCGTCGAGTTCGTCACGGCCTATGCCGAACCGCAGGTCTCGGCCGGGAAGGTAAAGATTCAAATCGCTGCAGCGTCGGTCTGCGGAACCGACCGCGCACTGTACGAGTACTCACCCATGGCGCAGGCATTCAACCTCAAGATTCCCGTGGTGCTGGGGCATGAGTGTGCCGGCACCGTCATCGAAGTCGGGTCAGGTGTTGAATCCCTCAAAGTGGGCGACAGGGTGGCGCTCGAGTCCCACGTCGCCTGCTGGGACTGCTACCCCTGCCGGACCGGTGACGCCCACAATTGCCTCAATATGGAACTCCTCGGTCTCCATTTAGATGGCGGCTTTGCCGAGCGGCTCGTAGTACCGGCCGCGGCCTGCTTCAGGCTGCCCGAGGACTTTCCGCTGGAACAAGGCGCCCTCCTTGAGCCGGCCGGGGTCGCCATGCACGCCATCCAACGATCCAAAATCGACCTCACCGGGGCTGACGTTGTGATCAGCGGCGGAGGCCCCGTCGGCCTGTTCATCGCCGCAATCGCCGGCGCCATGGGTGCCGCCAACGTGGTCGTTGTGGAACCCAACGCCTACCGCAGAGGCCTCATCGAAGCCCTCGGCGCAACAGCACTTGCCCCCGAAGATGATGTCGTCGGGACGTGCAGGAAGCTTTCGGGCGACAAAATTGGTTTTGATGTCGCCTTCGAGGCTTCAGGAGTACCCGCTGCGCTGCCGGCGCTCCTTGAAGCCCTCCGGAGGGAAGCAACGGCTGTCGCCGTGGGTATTCCAGGAAAGCCGATTGAACTGGACGTCGCCGCGTACCTGATCAAAAAGGGGCTGACTTTCACAGGCAGCTTCGGGCGCGCTCTCTGGGGAACGTGGGAGCAGATCGCGGAACTTGTCGCCAGTGGGAAATTGGACCTGTCCAAGTTCGTGACCCACCGCCTTCCGCTCTCCGCTCTCGACGCGGCCATCGGGCTTCTCTCCCAGGACTCTTGCAAGGTCCTGCTCATTCCGGCACTTCCCGACCGCCCAAGGAACGACGGTCAGTAGGACGGCAGACGGCGCAGAACGGGCAGAGCAAACCTAACTCATTAAAGGAATTCATAAGATGTCCACGGTCTACACAACCGCGACCCACGTCCGCCGGCCCGACCCGACGGGGTCGCGGACCCGCCGCATGGTTGACGGCGTGATTCCCGGGGAAGACAACTGGTCATGAAAACACGGGCAACGCAGATTCTGGGCATCGAACATCCCGTGGTGCAGGGCGGCATGCAGTGGGTGGCAACCGCCGAGCTTGCGGCCGCCGTCTCCAACGCCGGCGCGCTCGGCATCATCAGCGCGCTGACCACTGGCTCACCAGAGAATCTGGTGCGTGAAATCAGACGCTGTCGTGAACTAACGGACCGCCCGTTCGGAGTGAACCTGACCATACTGCCGTCCATCAGTCCTCCTCCCTATGACGAGTACCGCGACGTGATCGTCCACGAAAAGGTATCGGTGGTGGAGACCGCCGGAAACAATCCGGGTCGATTTGTTGACGTTTTCAAGGCGCAGGGGATCAGGACCATCCACAAGTGCACCAGTGTGCGGCATGCGCTCAAGGCCGAGTCCCTGGGTGTAGATATTGTCAGCATCGATGGGTTCGAATGCGCCGGCCATCCGGGCGAGGACGACGTCCCTGGCCTTGTCCTGATTCCCGCAGCCACCGCCCGTCTCCGGATACCGGTACTGGCTTCCGGAGGAATAGCCGACGGCCGCGGGTTGGTCGCGGCGCTGGCGCTTGGAGCCGAAGGAATCAGTATGGGGACGCGCTTCATGTGCACCCAGGAATCTCCAATTCATCCAAAGATCAAGGACGCGATCGTAGCGGCCACCGAGCTGGACACCGAGCTCATCTTCCGGCCACTCCGCAATACTTCGCGCGTGGCAAGCAACTCGGTCAGCCGCGAGGCAGTCGGGATCCTCGCGAACGGCGGTGTCTTCGAGGACGTCAAGAACTTGGTGGCTGGGTCCCGGGGCAGACGGGTCTACACAGACGGCGATCCCGAGTCCGGTGTCTGGACCGTTGGTATGGTCCAAGGGCTCATTCACGATGTGCCAGGCTGCTCAGAGTTGGTTGCCAGAATTGTGCAGGAGGCCGACGGCCTGATCCAGTCACGCCTTAGCGCCACGATTGCAGCCCGCGCATGACTTGTCTTCTTGTCCGCCGAAGTGCGGGCCAACGATTGTCGGGGCAATGATGCCCCCGGCAAGGCTGGTGCTGACCGCCCTGCACGACGGCGTGTTGGTAGTGACGCTGAATGATCCGGCTCGCCGCAACCCCCTTTCCACACTCATGCGTGAACAACTGATCGCTGCCCTCGCTGCGGCCGCTGCGGACGACGCCGTCCGCGTTGCGGTCCTCACAGGGGCAGACGGAGCGTTCAGCTCAGGCGGAGACCTTTCCGCGATGCCGCCCGCGACGAAGGAAGACAGCAATGAACGGATGAGCCGGATCCGGACGCTGGTGCAGTTGGTGACCGGATCCGCAAAACCCATGATCGCCGCCGTTGAAGGCCCGGCAGCCGGCATTAGTGTTGGGCTAATGGCGGCCTGCGACATCGTCATCATGGCAGAGGGAGCAAAGGCACTGTTTCCGTTTTCCCGTCTGGGACTGCTCCCCGATGGAGGTTTGATGGGCTCTCTGTCGCACCGGATCGGGCAGTCCGCAGCCAAGCGGGTACTGCTCCTGGGCGACCCCGTCGGCACCAGCGAGGCGCTCACGCTGGGGCTTGCGGACGAGGCGGTCCCCGCAGGCCAAGCGCTGCAGCGGGCCGTGGACCTGGCCGCCGTGCTCACGGGGCGCGCACCGCGGTCGCTGGCTGCGATCAAGGAATTCTTCGCGGCCGGACGGCTGGATGTCGACGACGCTCTCGCCGCCGAGCAACAGATCCAGCGGGAGCTGTACTATTCGCAGGACTTCGCTGAAGGAAAAGCGGCCTTCTTCGACCGGCGAGAGCCGCGGTTCACCGGGAAGTAGTACTCCCTACGCACGCAACAAGGATAGAGGGACGGGCACGAGTTGCCGGGCGAACTCCCAGGGGGAGCGTCGAATAGGCGCGGGCCGCATTCACTTCTCGCGGCGGACCACAATCGGCATTTCATTCTGATATCAGGCCGCCCCGCTCCCCCACCTCCATGAACCACCAGAAGCATCTTCGCTGTTTTTCATTCTGATCCCCATCTTCGCTGGGCGGTTCCTCCGCGCAACCAGGGCGCTCCGCGCCGCTCACGATTCAAAGTTTCGTTCGGCGCTCCTCCGTCGCTTATTTCCTCACGAACATTGAACCGCTCCCGGTTCCCCAAGTTGCACTCCGGACCCTCAAACCCAGCGGTGACTCCATATATCAGAACGACGCACAAGTCTGACAGACACATCCAGTGCCCGCCAGCGTGATCGTCGCCGTGTTCAGCGGAATGACCGTCGGTGACGGGCCCGTCTCTGAGAGGCGCGGCAGCCGCCTCGTCTACCGCGAGCCTGCTCGGGACGCCGTTCTTAGCGGAACGGCACTGACCCTGTAAATGGGAGGAAGACGATAGCCGCGCGTCCAACCATGGACAGGTCTTACGGATCAGCCAAACCTGGAGCGGCCCCGGAAGAAGAGTCCGGATCCCACACACCTTCACACTGTCGACGGATCAAACGCCAGCGCCAGACACCCCCCGGAGACGTGCCCGCTGAACCCGGAGCCTCCTAGGAATCCTGTGATCCGGGCCGCAAAGTCATGTCGCCTGCAACAAAGACCTGCATGAAAGTGGTGTCGGCAGAACCTTGAGTAAGGGATCAAAATGCGCGTCGACAAGCAGGCGGTGGACAAAGTGTGGACATTGTCCCCACGCCCTTTGGCCGGACAAACACGCGATGAGCGCACTTAGACAGGTTCGCCGAAGGCAGCTATCCGCGAAGACAATTCGGCTTCGTCATGTCGTCGCCACAATTCCCGGCCATGAAGGAGTGAGGGCCAACAACCGGCCACCGGATCAGCTAGATAGGACGGCATATCACCCTAGATTCCAGCATACGGATGGCCCACTAGCCAGGACTCTGAACTGCCACCCACACAACCGAACAGGCGACCGCGGCGCCAGGCACAGACCGCGGACAGCGTCAGAGGGACCCGGGGAGGGTCAATGTCCACACATTAAAGCAAAAACCCCTCTGACGAGGGGTCATGCTGTGCCCAAGGTGGGACTCGAACTGCATTCCAGCCCCGGCGAATACTGGGCTCCCGCGGAAATATGCCGAATCCGGGCCAGTCCGACCCCGGTACGACCCGATCCGACGTTCAAAGTGTGGACATTGTCCACACACTAATTTCGCGGGCTAAAAGCCTTCAGACCTACGACCGCACCCCACAACTGTGGGGTACGGTCTTCGTTGACCTGTCAGATTTTGACTGCCTGGAAGTGGGCCTGATCACCGTGTTTCGAACATCCGCATTTTGCACGACGCAGGCCATCAGCACTCACGGCAGCAATTTCTTGAGTCACCGTGAAACCTTCCACTCAGTCATGTCATAACAGAGTCTGCAGACTCTTACATGACGTCCACAGGAACCTGTCGGAATCCAGTTGATGCAACCGATTCAGCTTTCAACGCCCCGCAGCACTCAGTTGCCACGGTTTCCGCACGGTCCAGTTTGTGCAGTGTCTTCGGCGGCACCGGCTACCGACGCGTCAACCTCGCAGTCTGCCGCGCTTCCCGTAGTCAGCGTCAGGTACATTCGGTCAGCGACGTTTCCGGCGAGGGCGGACGCACCAGCACTGATCAGTGCAAGGAAGTTCCGCCGATTGTTATTGAGCGGGGAAGATTTCATTTCAATGGCTTTCGCAAGGAGGGGAAGGGTGCGGCGGCGCCGCGAGAAGGCTATGTCCGGCGGGTCAGGTTCGACACGCAGGCCGGCGCCGCCCGGACGATTGCAACTGTCCGATCAACGGAGCCCTTCCTAGACTGTTTGGCGCGGCGAACAGTTGCTGTTCCCGAGGGTCGGGATATGTACCGCTTAGTTTTTCGACGGCGTCGAACTGCCGTCGAGCAGGCATGACCAGGTGCAGGTTCACGACGCGCTGGTTGGTAGTACCAGACGATCCCCGGGCAGTCCGCCACCGATGGATCGCGATGGCCACGTGATGTCGAGTCGCGTGCGGCTGATGAGCCAAACTCCCCCTTCAAAGCGATACTCGTCGGCATAGGTACCTAGGAGGATCCAGCGAGCCTGAGTCGGGTCAGTCTGGAGATCCACGAGGTAGGAGCGACCTTCGGCAGTGGTCGCGCCGGTGAACTCTACCCAGTGATTTGTGATCACGTGGTGGAACGGGTACGTCCCCGTGCCCGCCCTGTCGTATTCAGCAAATGCAGCGCTCAATCCGTCGACAATGGCAGCCCGCCCTTCCCACTGTCCCCGGCCGGCGTTGCAAATGGCATCGCCGGTAAAGAGCTCGCCCAGCAGGCGGGCGTTGTTGGTGTCGAGCAGATGCGCGTACTTGATCCGGAGATTCCTAATCTCCTCAATGGCCAGAAGCCTTTCGATGCGTTCCATAACGTCTCTTTCTCTTGGATCGGGGACGGGAATTGTGATCACCGCGTGCGGCTGAGATCCGCCTCGCGCTAGCACATCCGAGGTCGGGGCCAGCCGCTCGATTTGAAGAATAGGCCTTCACATCTGTGTGAAGGTCAAGCGGACGCTCGGAGGGGTTCGACATAAGCGCGGCATGAGGTCGCGCCAAGGATTTGACCTTGACATGGATGGCAAGGTTTACGTTGGTTCTCATCGCCAACAGCGGCAATGATGAGGAGGAAAAGTTGAAACTGGGAATCTTGGATTACGCACCCATCGACGAGGGTGCGACGCCGTTGGTTGCGCTCAGGGCATCGACACGGCTTGTGCAGTTGGCCGAACAGCTGAACTATTCGCGCTTTTGGGTGTCCGAACACCACGGGATTGAGGCAATGGCGAGTGTCTCGCCCGAGGTCCTGATTGCTCATCTCGCTTCGGCTACCACTCGGATAAGGATCGGCTCCGGCGGCGTGATGTTGCCGCACTACAGCAGCGTGAAGGTAGCAGAGAACTTCAAGACGCTGGAGACGTTGAATCCGGACCGTATCGATCTGGGATTTGGGCGCGCCCCTGGGGCCAATCCACGGGTGAGCGCAGCATTGAATGACGAGAAATCGGGCTTGCTGCCATATCCACAGAAAGTGGCCGACCTTCTCGGCTTCCTTACCGGTGGCCACGCCGCGGACTCCCAATACAGGGGCGTATCGGCGAGCCCGGATGCTGGATCCCTGCCCCTGCCTTGGGTCCTGGGAGCAAGCGGGTCAACGGCGGAACTGGCCGCGACCAACGGAATAGGCTTCACCTTCGCCCATTTCATCAACCCTAGCGCCCGTGGACCGAGGGCAGCTGAGCAGTACCGGCGGGATTTCCGCCCCAGTGCATTCCTGGCTGAACCTGCGGTGATAGCCGCCGTGTTTGTCGCCGTAGGCAAGGACGAGACCGAGTCGGCCGACTTAGCCGACGCGTTCCATCTCTGGCTCTCGCACGCCGAGGGCGCCTCGCCCTTCCCGCGGATCCCTTCGCTAGAGAGGGCGCGGAACCACCAGTGGAGCCCGACGGAGCTGGCCGCCCGCGAACGCAATCAGGGCCGGGTCATCGCAGGCACTGCGGCAAAGGTCGCGCGGTCCCTTCGAGACCTGGCCGATAGCTACGGCGCGGACGAGGTGATGATCAACCCAATGATGCCTGGGGAACATCGCAGGGCCGCTGCCCTGGAAGCACTCGCGGCCGAACTCTCGCTTTCCCGGCCTAGGGCCACGCTCCTCGCGGAATCGATCCCGCAGCCATGACCGCAATGTCCCGCAGAAGTCACGCAGCACTCTCGCTGGCTCACCGTTGGTTCGCCTTTCTGGAGTCGCCCGCCGGAAACGTTGTGGAACACCTCGACCTCTTCGAGAACAATATCCAGTTGACGGGACGTCTAGGTGAGGTTCAATTCGCGCACGGGCATCTGGAGCTGGCACAGTGGTTCCGAACCGTTCCCGATGAAGTCAGCTCGCACCGCATCCTCCATTCCAATTGGACGGAACGGACCGGCGCAGAGGGCACTCTGGACTTCCTCGTCGCTTACCAGACACCAACCGCGGACGGTAGTGCTGGCGGGTCGGTCATTAGCTACCAAACCACTGTCTCATTTGCTGATGAAATTCCCCGGTTCGTGGCGCTGGATAAAACGCCGATCCTGCCGAACACAAAACGCGTATATGCACCCACTTGGGCGGAACATCGAGTCTCCGGATTTATGCACGCACTATTGGGAACGCAGCTGACCCATGCAGAAGCCGCTGATGCCCTCTGTGACATCACCGACGGGGTCTCGAAAGTAGACGTTTGGGCACCTGTACCCGAACGCTCCCCCGTCTACGACGCGTTCCTGACCATCGGTACCGCTGACGGAAACTTTCACACCGCCGCGTGGAGATTCCATGACGACGGCGATACTGCGTTCCCAGCGCCTCTGCAGATCGCGCCGCTGAGCCGTAGCACGGTCTACGACGACCGTCACCCTGACGCGCGGGGCACCCTGTGAGCGGAACCTGCGAAACGACTTCGGAAGGCGTGGTTGCAGCACGCCACAACCGACACAGCACGCCGCCCCGCCCCGCCGAGTCTCCGCGCGGGAACAGCCGGGACCGGACCATTTCGGCCGCCAGCTTCCGGAAAGCCATGGCCCACGTCGCCACTCCGGTATCGGTCGTGACCACGGTCAGCGCAGGCAGTGCATTCGGAACCACCGTCAGCGCGTTCTTGTCGCTCTCGATGCAACCTCCGATGGTCCTGATATCCCTGGATGCAGGGTCTAACCTCCTTGCCGCCCTGAAGCCTGGCAGCCCGCTGGGGGTAAATGTCCTCGGCGAGGGGCAGGGCTCGATTGCCCGCCATTTCGCGACCAAGAGTAAGGACAAATTCGAGGGCATCGTATGGCAGCCCGAAGCTGGTGCGCCCCGGCTCCCAGACCTGCACGTCTGGATAGCCGGCCGCGTTGCTGAAATCACGCCGGCCGGAGACCACATGCTCGTTCTCGTGAATGTAGAAGAAACAGACGCCGGCCGAGGCTCGCCCCTGACCTATTGGAGCGGGGTCTTTGGTACCCATTACGGAGACAAGAATTGACCATTAGAGACGACGTATTGTCCGCCCTCGAATCGTTCCTGGCCGGATGGGCCGGCGGCGACAGCAAGACACTCGGCCATACATTCCACGCATCATCTTCGATACACAGCAGCGCACACGGCGAAGCCGTCGGAGCGGAGAACATCGCCGCGCTACTCGCAGCCGATCGTGGCATGGCCATGCCTCTGCAATTGGTGTCTACCAACGAGTATGTTGCAGGGAACGACAGCCACACCGTCCTGACCGCCTATCTGTTCGGCCATGTCGCTGATCCCACCGCGAGGGCCCCGGCCGTCTTCGGAGCGGTGCTTGTCGCAGACCTCACCCGCGGCGAGGACGGGTGGCGATTCCGCGATTTGAAGCTGTCGATTCCCTGGACTGACGGAGACACATCCAGATTTTCCGACTGGAATGGACTCCCCGGGCGGGGATGGAAACTCGGCGATCCGACGCCTACCATTGTCAGCGAATTGGACTCCCCTTGGGCGCGCGGCGTTCCTCCGCTGTCATCCACGGACGCAGTCCAGCAGGTCGCCGATGCCTACGCCCGTTATGCCTGGGCAATCGACCAAGGCGACTTCGGTCTCTTGAGCGGGTGCTACACCGAAGACGCTTTCGGTGAATTCCCGCCTATGGGTCACCGCGACGGGCGTCACGAAATCATTGGACAGCAGAAGGAGTTCCGTCGCCACTGGCCCTGGATGCAGCACTTCGGCCGCCCCTTGAGCATCGAGGTTGATGAGCATGAAACGACGGCTCACATGGTAATTGGGCGGGTCATCCCCCAACAGCCGCTTACCCCCGACGGGCAAGACCTGTATGGAGCCCATTACAAACTCGACCTTCGGCTGGAACACGGCGCGTGGAAAATCTCCTACTTTGACTACCGCCCTGGCTGGATCACAACGAAGTGATATTAATGAAGCCAACTGCATCCGAAGTAGCAGGGCGTCCGTCTGCCACTTGTCGACCGCCGTTGAAATGTCGACGAAGGCCGAGAGCGTGCACGAGAAGAAACGAGGAGCCGACATGACCGGGTCGCCATTACCGCTGTTCGACCTGACGGGCAAGGTCGTAGCCGTCAGCGGCGCCAGCCGAGGCATCGGTTTGGGGATCGCGCGAGCGTTCCTGCGCCAAGGCGCGTCCGTCGCTGTCGGCGGCCTTCATCAGGAGGAGACTGCCGCAGCTGCAGAGCAGCTTCGGTCGGAGTTCGCGAGCGGCCCCGGACGCGTGAGCGCGGTGTGGGGCGACGCCAGCAACGAAGCCGTGGCCCGGTCCTTCGTCGAGGACACCCTCGACTTCCACGGACGGCTCGACACGCTCATCGCCAACGCCGGCATTGATATCATCCAGCCCGCATTGGCCTGCACACCATCCCAGTGGGACGCCATCATGGCCGTCAACGTACGGGCGGGTTTTCAGCTCGCGCAGGCGGCCGCCCGGATCTGGACTGAGAATCCCGGGCCGGGCCGATCAGTCATCTTCACATCCTCAATTGCCGGTAGTGTCGGGATTCCCACCTTGGCGCCTTACGCTGCGAGTAAGGGTGCAATCAACCAGCTCGTCAAGACGCTGGCGATCGAGTGGGCAGAGTTCGACATTCGGGTTAACGCAATCGCGCCCGGCTACGTCGAGTCCATCATGGATGGCGTTACCGCACACGATGACCCGGCATCCGACCAAAGGATCGCGCGCTTCACACCGCTCGGTCGGCGCGCACGGATAGAAGAAATCGCCGCTCCGTTCGTCTTTCTCGCCTCCGCGGAGGCGTCCTACATCACCGGCGCCGTTCTCGCTGTCGATGGCGGCTACACCGCGAACTGAAGTACCCGCATGGGTCTAATTCCGCCAGCGTCGCCGCGGAACGAAGCACGGCGGCCCGCAGGTACAGCATGCTGCTGGTTCAAGCACCAACCGCCATTGATGGCTGTCGCACAACGGCCGTGGGAGCCATCGCATTTCGTTCCACTCACACTCCCAGGGGTTCAGACAGATACCGGCTCGGTTTAGTCGAGTAAGGGACCGGCCCCTACGGGGATGGACGCAGGCCGGAAACTCTCCACCACCACTGTTGTGTCCGTCCACCGCGGGTTGCCCATGTTCTGGGAAATGACGTTCGCGAGGGACCGCACTGTTGTTGACACCCCGTGAGACGCAGGTAACATTATTGGAGAACAAGCGATTGTTCGTTTGCATCGGAACGTTGTAGTTCCTTGCTTTAGGCTGCGGGAGAGGTCGGTGCTTCACGATGAAGAGAATCACGGTTCTGGCCGGTGGTGTTGGCGGTGCCCGCTTCATTCGGGGTCTGCTCGCGCACCTTGCCGCAGTCGCCGCTGAGTCCGGCCAGAGCGCTGTCGACGTCAATGTCATTGCCAACACCGGGGACGACATGTGGCTGAACGGCCTCCGGGTTTGTCCGGATCTGGACACCATCATGTACACGTTGGGTGGCGGAGTCGACGAGAATCAGGGCTGGGGCCGAAGTGGCGAAACCCGGCGGGCATCTGCTGAGATCAGCGCCTACGGCCGTGGATGGGACTGGTTCACCCTTGGCGACCTCGATCTGGGTACGCACATTGTCCGCACCGACATGCTCCGCGAAGGCGCCACACTGACCCAAGCAACTGAGGCACTGTGCCGGCGCTGGCGTCCCGGAGTTCGGCTCCTTCCGATGAGCGACGGGCAAGTCGAAACAAATGTTCGGCTGGCCCGGGACATAGATGAACATCAGGCCGGTGAGCTGATCCATTTTGAGGAATGGTGGGTGCGTTACCGTGCCGGCGTCCCGGTCACAGAATTCATCCAAGTGGGACTGGACTCGGCGACCACCACACCTGAGGTTATCGACGCCATCGGTTCGGCGGACGTCATCCTTATCCCTCCTTCCAACCCGGTTGTTTCGGTGGGGACCATCCTGGCAGTACCCGGCGTCCGTGACGCCCTGCGCAGCACGGCTGCCCCGGTCGTCGGCCTTTCCCCCATCATCGGCGGAACAGCAGTCCGCGGCATGGCAGAGCAATGCCTGGAGACCGTCGGCGTCGACGCTACCGCGCTAGGGGTGGCCGGCCTTTACGGCGCCCGAAGCCGCGGTGGTGTCCTGGACGGGTGGCTCATGGATGACGCCGATGCCGAATATGTCCCTGCACTTGAAGATCTTGGGATCCGTGGCTCTGTGGCCCCGCTCTGGATGACGGACATCCACACGACCGCGGCCATGGCATCAGAAGCACTGGCCATGGCTTCCTCCGTTTCCCGTCCCGCGCCCCTGTAGTCAGAGCCTTGACACCCTACCCGCGCCGTCCGGCTGCAAAACCTGTTGTCCCTACCCCTGGAGTTTGATCATGAGCGTGATGGAAACGTTTGTCCCGTCGGACAGTGCGATGCGGAGGGCACTACGCCGCGCCGATGATGGAGTGACACTCAACCCTGACGAGGCACAGACTCTCCTTCACGCCCGAGGAGACAATCTCAAACGGCTGATGGCTTCGGCATCTCGGGTCCGCGATGCCGGCCTGGAACAGTCCGGCCAGTCCGGCATCATCACGTACTCACGCAAGGTTTTCATCCCCGTAACCCACCTGTGCCGTGACCGCTGCCATTACTGCACCTTCGTAAGCACTCCGGGCAAACTAAAGAAGGCCGGAAAAGGCATCTTCATGTCACCGGACGAAATCCTCGACGTCGCCCGCCAGGGCGCCGAACTGGGGTGCAAGGAAGCGCTCTTCACCCTCGGGGACCGACCCGAGGACCGCTGGCCGGCGGCACGGGAATGGCTCGATGCCCACGGCTATGACTCAACCCTGGACTACGTCCGTGCGATGGCGGTCAGGGTTCTGGAAGAAACCGGCCTGCTCCCGCATCTGAACCCGGGCGTCATGACATGGGAGGAGCTCCAGCGGCTGAAACCAGTCGCACCGTCCATGGGAATGATGCTCGAGACGACGGCTACACGGTTGTGGTCGGAGAAGGACGGGCCGCACTACGGCTCCCCCGACAAGGAACCTGCCCTGCGGCTCCGGGTACTGGAAGACGCGGGACGTTCCAGCATCCCGTTTACCACAGGGGTCCTGCTGGGAATCGGCGAAAACTACGCCGAGCGCGTCGACGCGATCTTCGCGCTCCGGGCCGTCCACCGCCGCTACGGCAACATCCAGGAAGTCATCGTCCAGAACTTCCGGGCCAAAGACGCAACGGCCATGATGGCGTCACCAGACCTTGAAACGGAAGAGTACGTGGCCGCCGTCGCCGTCACTCGACTCGTACTGGGACCCAAGATGCGCCTCCAGGCCCCTCCGAACCTCACCGACACCGACGAACTGGCCCTCCTGATCAGCGCCGGGATCGACGACTGGGGCGGAGTCAGCCCCCTCACTCCTGACCACGTCAACCCTGAACGCCCGTGGCCCCATCTGGATGATCTTGCTCGTTTGACGGCGGCCAGCGGCTTCACGCTGCGCGAACGTCTCACCGCCCACCCGCGCTACGTGAAAGAAGAAGATCCGTGGCTGGATCCGCGCATTCTGCCCCACGTCCGTGCCCTGGCCAGCCCCGACGGGCTGGCCATCGAGGGGCTCAACCCCACTGGACTGCCTTGGCAGGACCCCGACGTGGAATGGAGTACCGTCGGTCAGGGCCGGGTCAATCTGCATACGGAGATCGATACTATAGGCCGCACTGGTGACCGCCGGAGCGATTTCGACGGCGTCTACGGTGACTGGGCTGCACTTCGCGAGGACGCAGCCGGCAGCCGCAGATCAAACCACTCCCCCGACAGCCACGAGGCCCGCGAGATCCGGCGGGTGCTCGCCCGAGCGGAGAACAACCCGGCGGGACTCTCAGATGCCGAATACCTCCGGCTATTGTCGTCCGAAGGACCGGAGCTGGAGGCACTGGCCGCACTGGCGGACGCCGTCCGGGAACAGACCGTCGGAGATGAAGTGCGGTATGTCGTCAACAGGAATATCAACTTCACCAATGTCTGCTACACGGGCTGCCGTTTTTGCGCCTTCGCTCAGCGGCGAACCGATGCAGATGCCTACACCCTGTCGATGAAACAGGTCGGGGACCGTGTTGATGAAGCCTGGGCAATCGGCGCGACTGAAATATGCATGCAGGGCGGCATCCATCCCGATTTGCCCGGGACGGCATACTTCGACCTTGCCCGCGAGGTGAAGAAGCGGCAGCCCGACATCCACCTGCACGCCTTCAGCCCGATGGAAATCGTCAACGGCGCGGCACGTCTTGGCATGTCGTTCGAGGAGTTCCTGACCGAGGCACGCGCCGCCGGGCTCGATTCAATTCCGGGCACCGCCGCGGAAATTCTCGATGACGACGTCCGCTGGCTGCTGACTAAGGGAAAACTCCCCGCCGCGACGTGGATCGAAATTGTCAGCACCGCGCACCGGCTCGGCATCCGGAGCAGTTCGACGATGATGTACGGCCACGTCGACAATCCGACTCACTGGGTGGGACACCTGCGCGCCCTGTCCAGGATTCAAGATGAAACGGGTGGATTCACGGAGTTCGTGCTGTTGCCCTTCATCCACACCAACGCCCCGGTCTATCTTGCGGGCATTGCGCGACCAGGACCAACGATGCAGGAAAACCGTGCCGTCCATGCAGTTGCCCGCCTGATGTTGCACGGCCGGATTGATCACATCCAGACCTCATGGGTGAAGCTCGGCACCGTTGGCACTCAGCTCATGCTTCAAGGAGGAGCCAACGACCTGGGCGGGACTCTCATGGAAGAAACAATCAGCCGCATGGCCGGCGCCGACAACGGTTCCGAAAAGACCGTTTCGGAACTCGAGGACGTGATCAGCTCCATTGGCCGCATTCCTTTGCAGCGCACTACAACCTACGGAACGCCATCGGAGGAACGTCTGGCTGTCGCCCGCAAGAACGCGGACACCGGATTCGCCGCCACGGGCAAGAATCTTCGGCTGCTTCCCCTGTCGCTGAAGTAGCAGCTACGCAAACCACGAAAGGAACATCCGATGACTAACGGCGGCTCTCCCGCCAATGCCTCCGGAGGCGGGCCCATAATCCCAGGCAACCAGAACGCCAGTTGGGCGCTGATCGTGCCCTTCAAAGGTGGATCAGGCGCCAAAAGCCGCCTTCGGGGCAGTGCTGGGACGGTGACAATAGATCCGCCTCTTCGACGCGAGCTGGCCCTGGGGTTTCTTCGCGATACCGTCGCGGCGGCCGCAGCCGCCGCGAGTGTTGGCCGCATCATTATCGTGTCTTCGGACCCGGGCGCCGTCATGTCGCATCCGAAAATTCGGATGCTTGAAGACCAGGGACTCGGGCTCAATGCGGCTGTCGACGCCGGCATCGAGTTCGCCCGATCGCTGGACAGGGCCATTCCTGTCGCTGCGATCACAGCCGATTTGCCGTGCCTGACAGCCGCCGACCTTGACTATGCACTCGAGTGTGCGGGGCATCAACCGCTCACTGTTGTCCAGGACCGAAACGGCACCGGGACCACGATGATTTCAGCGCTGCCGGGCGCACGGGTTCGCCCTCTCTTCGGTTATCGCTCCCGCGACGCGCACATAGCCGCGGCACATCATTTGTCACCCATCCCGCACGGCTCTACGCTGCGGGCCGATGTTGACACCGTCGATGATCTCGCCGCCGCAATCCGCGTCGGTGTGGGCGAAAATACCCGCGCTGTCCTGATCTGCTCACGCTTCCAGTCGTCCCAACCCGCGCGAGCCGGCGACGGCGCCTTCCCACGCTTATCCGAAAACCTCATCGTGCAAAGGAAATCATGTCCGGCCTTCTAATCACCCCGCTTAAGGGCATCCCCGAGATTGCCTCCGACGACAACCTCGCTGGCATCATTGGTGCCGCCTTAGTGAACTCAGCCGAGGGGATCCAGGACGGAGACATATTGGTCGTCACCAGCAAGATCGTCTCCAAGGCCGAAGGCCGGCAGATTCCTGCCACTGACCGTGAAGCCGCCATCACCGCCGAGACAGTCCGCCTCGTGGCCAGCAGGCCTTACCCGGGCGGGCTGACCCGTATTGTCGAAAACCGGCAAGGGCTGGTACTCGCGGCCGCCGGAGTCGACAACAGCAACACCCCCGAGGGCACCGTCCTGCTTCTTCCTATCGATCCCGATGACTCCGCCCGGCGCCTCTGCGAAGACCTGCGCCGGCAGTTCGGCGTTACCATCGGAGTGATACTCAGCGATACCCTCGGCCGGCCGTGGCGCGAAGGCCAGACAGACGCGGCCATAGGCGCGGCCGGCCTGCGCGTGCTTGACGATTATCGGGGAACCCGCGACCCCCACGGGAACCTGCTTCTCGCCTCCGCGGCGGCCGTCGCAGATGAAATCGCGGGTGCGGCAGACCTGGTCAAAGGCAAATCCAGCGGATGCCCCGTCGCGCTGGTGCGAGGCCTGGGACATCTGGTCCTCGAAGACATCGAAGCCCCTGCCGGTTCAGCGCGCAGCCTGGTCCGCCCAGCGGCACAGGACATGTTCAGACTTGGAAGTGACGAGGCATATTCCAACGGCTACAAGGATGGACAGAACGCCGCGACTGCTTTGAGGCCTCGCGGCAAATAGCCCCGAACGAGGCTGGGATCGATACCTGGAAAGCCCGGCCTTCTGACCCGATCAGGGAAAAAAGGCCGGGCTCCGGCGGGCCAGATTTGCCAGCAATCCCTGTCAGCCTCGCTGGTCGACCCTGGCGTCGGCGTCGGCGACCTTCAGTTCGCGCAGTGCCAGCTTGGTGTAGATGGCGACGATCTCGTCCAGGTTCATCCGTCCTCCGGGTTTGAACCAGCTGGCGATATGGGTGGCCTGGGCCACGAAGCTGTAGACGTGGATTTTGGCGTCGATGACGTCGGCGAGTCCTGCGCGGCCGGCGTCCTCAACCAGTCCCTGGAGGAACAGTTCGTATTCGTGGCGCTTTTCGATCACCACATGGCGGGCGCCGTCGGAGAGCGATCGCAGTTCGGCGTTGCCGATGAACACTTCCTGGGCGCGTTCCGCATGGAAGGTCAGGTGGGCAGCCAGCACGGACTCAAGTTTGTCGATGGCGTCCCCGTCCACCATGACCGCCTTTCGGGCGCTATCCAGCAGGTCGTCGATGATCCCGCCCATGATCTGCAGCAGCAGGTGTTCCTTGCTGTCGATGTGGTTATAGAGACTGCCCACCATCAGGCCGACTGCCGAAGCCACCTGCCGTAGGCTCGTCGCGTCGTAACCGCGTTCAAAAAATAGCTTTGCCGCCTCTTCGCGGATGGCCTGCGCCGTCCCGCGTTCCGCCGTTGCAACCATTTCGCCACCTATCGTTTCGTCGATGTCCCAAGTTTAACGCACGGACATACGTTTGCTTACTATTTCCGCTTCCAACGTCGGAAGCGTCAGTCTCTGGAGTCGTCCGGCCGTCGCGTTCGGTGGCCGGGAACGAATGCCCAGGCGTCTTCCCCACCTTGCGGGGCAAACGCCTGGGCATGTCGCCATCCGAATTCGTTTTCGACGGGTTACTCGGCCTGCGCGATGGCTGGCAGCCCTGTCGTTTCGCCGCCGTCGGCCACGAATTCGCTTCCGGTTGAAAATGAGCTTTCATCGCTGGCCAGGAGAACCACGAGGTTGCTGATCTCCTGTGGATCCCCGGCCCGGCCCTGGGGTACATGGCTGAAGTCCATGTACAGGCCGTCGATCATTTGGGTCCTGATATTGCCCGGGTGTATGGAGTTCACGCGAACGCCGTGCGGCGCCAGTTCAATGGCGGCGTTTTTTGTCAGGCCGCGCAAGCCCCATTTGGAAGCTCCGTACGCGGTGAACCCGGCAAATCCTTTGAGTCCTGCGGTGGAAGAGATGTTGATGACAGACGACGGCGAAGATTTCTTGAGCTCACCGGCGGCTGCGCGGATCCCCTTGAATGCCCCTGTGAGGTTGATGCCAAGCACGAGTTCCCATTCCTCGTCGGAACATTGCTCAACACCGTTGTGCCTCAACACCCCGGCATTGTTGACGAGGACATTCAAACCGCCAAATTCGCGAACAGCAATTGCAACCGCGTCGTCCCAGTCGGCGCTGTTGCGAACGTCGAGGTGGACGAATCTGGCGCGGGGCCCCAGAGAATCGGCAAAGAGCTTACCGCGTTCATCGTCGACATCACCGATCACCACGCTGCCGCCGTGCTGGATGATGGCCCGCGCATGGCTGGCCCCCATGCCCTGGGCAGCGCCGCTGATCAGCGCCACCTTGCCCTCAAGCCTTGGCATGCGCCACCTCTTCGACGTTGGTCAAGCCGACTCCGGCGTGCGTCTTGTACCTGCGGTTGACGGCAATCAGGTTGGCGGTAAGACCCTCCACAGCACCCGCCGTGCGCAGCTTGCCGGCGTAGATGCCACGCATACCGGGGATCAGGCGTACCAACTCCTGGACCTTTTTGGTGCTTTCGGCGTCGTCTCCCAGGACCATGACATCTGTGTCCACGGTTTCCGCTGTGAGGTCGGAAAGCAGGACGGACGACACGTGGTGGAAGGCTGCCACAACGTGCGAATCCGGGAGTACAGCCTGCGCCTGCTGCGCCGCGCTGCCCTCCTCTACCCGAGGGGCATACGCCCCGCCCTTATCAAAGGCCAACGGATTGACGACATCGATCACGACCTTTCCGCGGGCGGCATCGCGAATCTGTTCCAGCGTTTCCCGGTGGGCCTCCCAGGGGACTGCGACCACCACGATGTCAGCGTTTGCTGCGCATTCGATCAGGCCGGTGCCGGTGACGGAATGTGCTGTTGGACTGCCGCTGCTTACCCGGGCTGCTGCCTCGGCGGCACGTTCTTCGTTGCGGGAGCCAATGGTGACTTTGAGGCCGGCCGCGGCCCAGCGGTAGGCGAGGCCACCGCCGAGGGCTCCTGTTCCGCCGAGAATTCCGATTGAGGGACGCGGGACGTTGTCGAGTTGCATGAGGATCCTTGGAGCTCGTTGATACTGAATTGGACAATCCCGTCATTGGCCGGCGCGGATGCAGAATCCGTCCGCGGCCAATGACGGGATCAGGGAAGCTATCGGCAGTGAAGGAAGAACAGTTACTGCTGGAATTCCCGCATGGCCTTCGCTGCGGCTTCCAGGTTCTGGAAAGCCTGGCTTGGGTCCGACGGGTCGATCCAGAGAACGGCCCTTTCGATGCCTTGTTCGGCGTATTTCTCCAGCACCTTGGGGTCCGGCGGTGCGGACGCTACGGCCACTCGCATGGTCTTCGGGTCGCGCCCCGCTTCCTCAACGATTTCCCAGAATTTGGGGAGGGTCTTTTCCAGCGTGGGGTCATCCGGCGGCGGAACGATATACAGGCCGTCGGCCCATTCTGCGGCGTGCTTGAACGTCGTGGGACCGGCGCCGCCGATGAACACTGCCGGGCCGCCTGCCTGCTGGGGCTTGGGCCACGACCAGCTCGGGGCGAGATGGACGTGTTTGCCCTCGTAACTGGCTTCGTCCTCGGTCCAAAGGGCCCGCATCGCGGCAACCTTCTCCTTGACGATACTGAACCGCTGCTTCCAGATCMCACCATGCGCTTCGGCCTCGTCTGCGTTCCAGCCGAGACCGACGGCGACAGTCAGACGCCCTCCGGACAAATAGTCAAGGGTGGCAAGCTGCTTGGCTTTTGAAATCGGGTCGTGCTGGGCGATGAGGCATGCGCCGGTCCCGATGTTCAGCTTGGTCGTTGCGGCGATGTAGGAAAGCGTGACGACCTGGTCGTACGTGCGCAGGTAAAAGTTCGGTAGTTCACCTCCCCCGTAAGCGGCAGGGTACGGCGTCTTCCTCGACGTCGGAAAGTGAGTGTGCTCGGGGACGTACAGGGATTCGAAGCCGTAGGCTTCCATTTCCTGCGCGAACTTCACCGGATCCGGTCCTTCATCCGTGAAGAAATAGACTCCACCAATATCCATTGCTCTCAGGTCTTTCTGTAGAAGGGGCTGGGCTTAGTCGTTCTCGACGACGGCGAAATCGTTGAGCACGATCACGGAGTGCTTTCCCAGGAAGTTGGGCACGTCAGCCAACGCAGCCTGCCCGGCTTCCGTGGCCCAGCCCTGTTCCATGGCGTCCTGGCTTTCGTATTCCAGGATGGCGATCCCGTCGATGCCGAACTCGTTGTCCGGTTCGCCGCCGTCGGGCACTATGTGGCGTTGAACGTACCGGGTCACACCGGGGACCTTGGATGCCAGCGGCGCGTGAATATCCCTCCAGTAGGTGCAGAACTGGTCGAAAGACATACCTGGCTTGCGGCCCAGAAGAGCCATGGTCTTAACCGGACGAACGCTGTTCTCGGTCATGTTTTTCCTTTCGTTGGTGGCGCATGTGACTGTCGGCGACCACGGTGACGCCGGCAGTTTGCAGAGTCATGCTCCGCGGGGATGGTCTAAGCGGGTCTGTCCTGACGCCCGCGTAACGGCGCTAGCCGGGTCAGCAAGGATTTTCCGTTGACGGACTGGAGTCCCACAGCAACCGCAATGACGGCCGCCTGGATGAGCAGCTGAGTGGACGAAGGAGCGCCCAGGGACAGGACAAGTTGGGTCAACTGGCTGAGGAAGAGTGCCCCGATAGCTGTGCCGAGGATCTTGCCTCGACCGCCATTGAGCGCTGTGCCGCCGACGACTACGGCGGCAATGGCTGGCAACAGGTACTGGTTTCCAACATTTGTGTTCGGCGTGCTGATGTATCCGGCAAGAAGGACGCCGGCGCCGCTGTAGCAGAGAGCAGCCGCAACGTAGCCGCTGACCTTCAGGCCGACCACCCGTATGCCGGCGATCTTCGCAGCGGATTCGTTGGCTCCGACCGCGACCAGACGCCGGCCCCAGACCGTGCGCTTCGTGGCAAGGGCAACAACAACCACCAGGAGGACCGAAAGCCAGACAGTGTTCGACACCCCGAGGGTCTTGTCCAAGGCGAAGTCCGAGACGGACTGGGGAGCGCGGGTGGGGGTACCTCCGGAGTAGGCAAGTGCGGCTCCCAGCAGCAGGGCGTTCATGGCCAACGTCGCCACCAGCGGAGTGACGGAGAATACCGCTATGACCAGTCCGTTGACCAGGCCGACGGCTACGGCGATGAGGGCAACAACGGCCAGTGCGAGGGCCACGTTATCGTTGTTTTTTGCCGCGAATTGGGTACTGACCAATGCGCCCATGGTCATCATGCCGGGGACGGACAGGTCGATGCCTTTCAGCATCACGACAAGAGTCTGACCGATGGCCGTGATGGCGAGGATGGCGGCGAAGGGCAGCAGCGAATCTATGGAGCTTCTGGAGACGCTTCCCGGGGCGATCAGCCAGCTTAGAAGGAAGAGGCCGACCGTAGCGATGAGAATTGGTGAGCGGGTGAGTTGCTGCGCGGCTTTACGCGCTGTTCCGCCGTCAGTGATCCGGGTTGCAGCGGATTCGTTCGTGATTGTCATGGTTCTACGTCCGTTCCGAAAGGGAGCGAGTCTTTGAGTAGAAGGCTGCGGCGGCGAGCGTGAGTCCGCCAATGAACCACTGCTGCCAGTACATTTGGAGGCCCAGGAACTGCACCACGGTGTTGGCCTGGATGACGAGGATGGCCCCCATGATGGCGCCGAGGAACGATCCGCGGCCGCCGAAGATGCTGGCGCCGCCCAGGACTACGGCTCCGATGCTCGCCAGCGTGTAGCTGTCACCGATGCTTGCATTTCCGGTTCCTGCCTGGGCCATGAGCATCAGTGAGGCGGGAACGACCAACACCGAGCAGCCGACGTAGGCGGCCAGTACCACCAGGTTGGACTTCACCCCCACTTTTTTTGCCGTCACCGGGTTCGAACCTACTGCCCTGAGCCGGACCCCGAAGAGGGACTTATGGAGGGTGACCTCAAGTACGAGCGCAATCGCGATCGCTCCGACCAGCATCCAGGGCAGGAATCCCAAGGATGACGCAACCATGCCGGTGAAGGTCGGGTCCATGCGTCCTCCGGGGAGGGGCCGCAGAAGATAGGCGAAGCCTTGAAGCGCCGTGAAGGTGACCAACGTGGCAATGAGCGGAGTGATTCTAACGATCGTCGTCAGGAACCAGTTGATGACCCCTACGGCTGCCGCAGCGAGCGTGACTATCAGGATGCCGATGGCAATGCCGGCCGGCGATCGGAACTCTGAAAGCACGAACGAGCCGAGGACCACAAGGAAGCCGGCCAACGGACCCACGGACAGGTCGATGGCGCCGACCATCATGACCAACTGCTGGGCTATGGCGAAAAACGCCAGGATGGCGACCAGCGGCAGAACGAGCCCGAAGTTGCGGGGCGTGAGGTAGAAGCTGCTTTGCGATGCGGCGACGATTCCGAGGACGACGGTGGCGATGAGGAGCACGCCCCCCGGCATCAGATCATTCTCAGCCAGCTGCCGCTTCCATTTTTTCTCCGGGCGTTTCGCCTCGGTTGCAACGTTGCGGTGCTGGCTGGCGGTGAGTGCAGCCTCGGTGATCCGTCGTTCGGAAACCTCGTCACCGATGAGTTCTTTCGCGGCGTGACCCCGGGAGAAAACGATGACGCGGTCGCACAGCTCTTCGAGTTCGGCGGCTGAGGAGGACAGGACAATGATTGATGCCCCTTCCGCGGCAGCCGTGCGAAGGATCTGGTAGATCTCCCCCCGGGCTCCGACGTCGACGCCCTGGGTCGGTTCATCCGCCAACAAAACGGGCGAACCGCCCAGCAGGACACGGCTGAGGACCACCTTCTGCTGGTTTCCGCCCGAAAGCGTATCGATGTCCACATCGGCCGACGGGGCCTTGACGCGGAGGGCGGCGAACTGTTTGATCACCGACTTCTGTTCGTGCCGGGAGCTGACTATTCCTGCCTTGGCGAACTGTGCGATCGAACCGATGGACGCGTTCTCGCGCAGGCTTAGCCGCGAGAAGTTTCCTTCATTGTGCCTGTCATGCGGCAAGTAGACGATTCCATCGCGGGTGGCGTTCGTTGTGCTTCCCAGCCTCACATGGCCGCCGTTGACGGTCACCGAACCTTTGCTGCGTGACAGGCCTGCCAAAGCGCGCAGGGCGTCGCGCTGGCCTTGACCTTCGATGCCGGCGAAGCCCACGATTTCGCCTTTGCGGACTTCCATGTTGAGGTCTGAGAACCCGTGTCCGTTCAGGCCCTCGATTTTCAGCTGCACAGGTGCTGCAGGGTCCAGGGTTGTCGCCCTGGCAACTTCCCGGGACTTCTGGTGCCCGACGACGAGGTTGACGATGTCCTGCTCCGTCATTTCGCTGGCCGGGAAGGTCCCTTCCAGCGCACCGTCACGAAGTACAGAGATTGTGTTTGCGATTTTCTTCACTTCGTTGATTTTGTGGGAGATATAGACGACCGCCCCTCCCCGTTGCACGACGGCGTCAATCAGCTGGAAGAGCTCCTCGACAGCGGCGGGAAGGAGATGTTCAGTCGGCTCGTCAAGAACGACGACCTTCGGATCCTCCGCCATGGCCCGGGCGATTTCCACGACGAATCGTGCGTCCGGTTTCAGACTGCCGACGAGGGACCGCGGATCGATGGAGGCAACATTCTTCCAGCCCTCCAGTATTCCTTCGGCCCACCGCACTTGCTCGCTGACTGTTGGACGCAAAGCCTTCGGCATTCCCAGCCGCATATTCTCGGCCACAGTCAGGTGGGGAAGCAGGGCAGGCTCTTGGTACACAATGGCCAGCCCCTGCTCTCGGCTCCACTGGGGTGTCGGGGAATCGGTGGTGGCTCCGCCGATTTGAACGGAACCCAGGTCGGGAAGGACCGCACCGGCTGCCACGCCCACAAGGGTCGACTTGCCGGCACCGTTCTCACCGACGAGAGCGTGAACTTCGCCCTTTTGGACATCGAGGGAAACGTTCTTCAGTGCGTGGACGCCCGGGTAGCGCTTATCGACGCCCTGCAGGCGGAGCACTACCTGTCCGTCGTCTGAGGCGGGGCCATGTTCTGCCTGAACCAGCCCCTGGGGATCCTGTTGGATCACGGTCATCTCCTTGTGCACAGTTCCATGGACCGAGGAAGTCACTTGAAGACTGCTTTCAGCTTCTCCTGCGAGAGGGCGGAGGACAGGTCAGCGTCCGGCGGCAGGTCCTTGTTGCAGGTGGGAAGCTTTCCGTTGGCTGTATCGATGAAGGTCGGCAGCTGGAAGAGTTCCGGTTCGTTGTCCGGGAGCTTGTTCAGTGCAGCGAGTGCTTTACGGCCGGCGATGCGGACCACCGTAGTGGTTCCGTCCAGGGTCAGGAGCTGGAAGTTGGGGTTCTTGTCCTTTTGCTCCAGCCAGAAGCAGCCGAGTTCGTTGTCCGTCGCGGAAGTGGCGAGGGGAGGAATTGGCCGGCTTGCGTTGACCATGGCGCGAAGTCCGCCAAGGTCAGCGACGCCGTAATCGGAGGCCCAGCCATCGATTTTTTCGAACTTCGTCAGCACACCGGACATCGCACGCTGCATGTAGGCCGGGTCCCAGCTGGAGGCGATGGGGTCAGGAGTTGCGATCTTGAATGCGCCCGTCTGCTCATTGGTCGCCTGGATCCCCTTGAGGAGTTCCACTGTTGACGGGCTCCCGCTGGGAAGGCCGCCAGTGAAGATGACATTGCCACCGGCAGGAACCTGCTTGGCCAGCCACTTGGCCATGGTGTCGCCTTCGGTCTTGAAGTCATAGGCGACATAGCCGTCGTAGTCAGTTCCGACCTTTCCGCCCGGATCGGCGATGTAGGGGACGACAACCACACCGGCCTTCTTGGCATTAGATAGCGCGCTCAGGGCCTGGCTGCCAAAGTCGTCGTAAGTGACAATGGCGTCATAGCCCTGGGCGCTGTAGGAGTTGATGGCGGTGATGTATTTCTGCAAATCACCGTCGGCCTGGGAGTAGTCGACCGTCACGTTCTTGCACGCAGCGAGTTCGTCCTTGAGCTCGGCCTCGGTGATCTTGCGCCAGGAATTGGCGCCGAATCCTGCCACGTGCGCAATTTTGATCGGCCTGTCGCCGCACAGCTGTTCCACCGGGAGCGGGTTGCCCCCGGCGTTGGAAGCCGCGCCGGCGGCGCCCCCGGCCGAGGTTGCAGTGGGGCCTTCGACAGTGCAGCCGGTGAAGAGCAGGGCGGTCAACGCTGCGGCGGCGATCGAGAGGGTCCGCCGGGAAGTTAGCGAGCATTTCATGTTAGTTCCTTAGAGGGAGAATCTGTGTGACGCGGGCGCACCTTTGCTGCCAGCGGTCTCGCGCCGCGAGGGCGGCGCGGAATACCAGGAGGACTAGTTCCGGAACTGCTGTTCGACCCAGCCTTTGTCCCAGTTCGAGACCTGGTGGGTACGGCCGATCAGTTCTTCGAAGAACCAGCGTCCGTCTCGTTTGACGAACTTGTCCGAATACGTGACGGTGAGCACGACCGCGTCCTTCTTCTCTGGATCATCCGTTTGCTCGATAGTGCAAAGGCACAGCAAGTAGAAGGTGCCCGTAGCCCGGGTACCGTCCTCTGAAACGACGATGTTAGGCGCCATCACGAAATGCAGGGCCCACGAGATCCTCTCGGACAGGGCAGCGAAGTGGTTTCGAATTTCGTCGCGGCCAACCAGAGTGGCACCCTCGCCATCGACGATCCACCGGCCGTCTTCAACAAAGAGGGCTGCGATGCCGTCGGGGTTGTAAGAGTCGTCGCAGTAGCCGGCGTAGGTGTACTTGAGCTTCTCGATTGCTTGCACATCCTCGAGTCGCGTGAGTCGCCGGCTTAGCTCCTCAAGCGTTGCAGTGGGACTGCGATCTTCATTGATTTCAATAGACATTTCAGGGCCTCTTCTGTCTGAGACATATACGACGTCTCGCGGGCTGCTTCATTGCGGCTCATACGCACCGGCGGACCAATTCGGCAGGCTGTATGGATACGAACATACACTAGTTTGCTGTGACGCGCACCACTTGTCAATGCATCTGTACAGAATTGATTTTGTGTCTTTTGATTCAAAATAAGTCAGACTCAAGGCCCCGGAAACGGGCACGCAAAAGACCCCACAAGTGACCCAGAGGATTACTTGTGGGGTGCGCCGAGACGGCGTTCGTACAGACGTGCGCCGCCAGGACCGGTCCAAATCGCGCGGAAACGCCGCGGAGGCGCACCGTTACCTATAGTTGTTAAGCTGTGCTGGCTGAATAGCATCGAGCCGAATCAGTGCATGTAGTGACTCGCCAGCGGTCACATAATTTTCCTGCCGAGGAAATAACCCCGGATATTAAATATTTCGCTCCATTGCGCATCCATTTCCCATTGCGAAATTCCGGTGCATTGTTTATTTGTCCAGGCAATGGTTTATCTGTCGCCTAATTCATAACGCCGATTTCATTGGCATCAATATCTGATTACAACGCACGCACCCGGCTGGCCAGCCCCCTGCAGGACCGGCCAGCCGTGCCTGCTAATCCCCGGTGATGGTCTCCGTGCCGGACGGGTTAGCGGACAAGGGATCAGTGAGAATTCCACGCATCACGATGCTCTTGATCTGGGTGAGTTCCTCGAGTGTGTACAGGAAGCCTTCCCGGCCGATGCCGCTCTTCTTGTAGCCACCAAATGCACTGCCGTCGGGGCGGTAGCAGTTGCCGCCGTTGATCGAGACCATTCCCGTCTGCATGCGGCCGGCCGCGTAGAACGCCTTGTGGAAATCGGTGGAGAAGACGGCGCCGCCGAGGCCGAAGGAGGAAGCATTGGCAATGTCGATCGCCTCGTCGATCCCGCGGAAGGGCATGAGCGAGAACACCGGCCCGAAGATCTCGTCGTCGGTTGCGATGCCTACTTCCCTGGTGATTTCAAGGATTGTGGGTTCGATGAAGGCGCCGTCGCGCTTGCCGCCAAGCCGGACTGTTGCACCCTCCGAGACCGCCTGCTGGATTTGGTTCTCGACGTCCTTGGCGGCCCGCTCGTTGATGAGAGGGCCGATTTCGGTGGAGGGGTCGGTCGGATCCCCTGCCTTCTTTCCCTGAACCTGATCCGTAAGCTTTTCGAGGAACTCGCTGTAGCGGGATTCCTCGACCAGGATCCGCTTGGTGGCAACGCAGACCTGTCCATTCCCGTAAAGCCGACCGATTGCCGCGTGCTGAACAGCCAGATCAATGTCCGCATCTTCGCAGACGATGAAGGCATCGTTGCCGTTGAGCTCCAGGAAGGTGCGGACAACGTTGCGGGCAGTATTTTCGCCGATCAATTCACCCACCTTGGTGCTGCCGGTAAAGCTCAGCCCATTGATCAAGGGGCTCCGGGACAGGTAGTCCCCTGAGACGGACCCTGACCCGGTGACAATCTGGAGTGTGTTGCCCGGAACGCCTGCCTCCAAGAGCAGTTCTGTCATGCGAATACACGTGAGCGAATCGTCCTGCGGCGGCTTAACGATCACGGCATTTCCACCTGCGAGAGCTGCGCCCACCTTTTGCGCATAGAGCTCGGCGGGAAAATTGAAGGCCAGGATCGCCGCAATGACACCCAAGGGTTCGCGCTTGGTGATCAAGAGGTCACCCTCGAGGCCTGGCTGTATGTCCAACGGTATGGACTGGCCGAAGATCCGCTTGGACTCTTCAGCGAACCCTTCAAAGATGCGGGCGGCAGTTTCGAGTTCATTCCGGGAGTGCGCCAGTATCTTGCCACTCTCCCCGGCAAGCAGAACTGAAAGTTCTTCGATATTTTCACGCAGTGCCGAGACAAACTTTGTGAGGATGGCCGAGCGCTGATGTGCCGGCGTGGAGGCCCAGATCTTCGCCCCCTTTTGAGCATGCTCGAGGGCCTCCTGAATATCCTCTACAGTGGCCGAGGGAATGGTGTCGATTACCTCGTTGGTGGCGACGTTGAGGGTTTCGGAGAAGCCGCCCCCGCGGGCGTCGCGCTTCTCTCCATTGATAAGCATCTTCATTTTCGGAGCCTTTCAGCTGTTCAGGTATATGGTTGTTCGTTCGGGGTGTTACCAGCGGTTGAGGACGCTGATGCCGCTGCCTTTGAAGTCGCCCATGGATGAAATGATGTTGCCCGCCTCTTCAAGGCCAACCCGGTTCGTGATCATGCTGCCGGGATTGAGTACGCCCCGCTCGACCATGCGCATCATGTCCGGGTAGCGGGAGACGGGCATATTTGCGGATCCCACGATTGACAGCTCCTGAAGGACAATGCTGTCGATGGGCAGGGCAATCATGCCCTTTTCTTCCTTCGACGTCAGCCCGACCTGAAGGAGACGCCCTCGTTTGCGGAGGCTGTTGACGGCCGCCTGGCAGGTAATCGAGATACCAAGAGCGTCCACGGCCACGTGGACTCCGCCCTGAGTGAGTTCACGGATCGCCGCAACGGGATCTTCGTGTTGTCCGTTAACCGTGGCGACAGCGCCGAGCGACTTCGCCAGTGCCAGGGAATCTTCGTTGATATCCACGGCAATCACGTTGGCACCCATTGCCGACGCAATGTGGATGGCGGACAGGCCCAGGCCGCCACAACCGTGAACGGAGACCCACTCCCCCGGCTTGACACTTACCTGGTCCACAATGCCGTGGAATGCAGTCATGAACCGGCAGCCCAGACCAGCGGCAGCGTCGAAGTCGACGTTATCCGGGAGGCGGACCAGGTTGCGATCGGCGTCGGGGACCTGCACGAACCGACCGTAGCCGCCCCAGTAGTTGGTGCCGGCGAAGGAGACGTTTTCGCAGATGTTGTTGTGCCCGGCGAGGCAGTACTCACAATGTCCGCAGCCATGAGCATGAGGAACGACTACGCGATCACCCTTCTTGTACCGCGAAACTTCGGAGCCGACTTCCTCGACGACGCCTGCGAACT
Source organism: Arthrobacter sp. Leaf337 (assembly GCF_001423745.1). Classification (GTDB taxonomy): domain Bacteria; phylum Actinomycetota; class Actinomycetes; order Actinomycetales; family Micrococcaceae; genus Arthrobacter. Next base: position 3,617 of record NZ_LMPC01000013.1, on the reverse strand, counting down.
CGTGGCCCATCACATGCGGAAGATCCAGTTTCAGGCCCAGCCAGTCCCAGTCGCCCATCCAGAGGTGCCAGTCGCTTCGACAAATACCGTTGGCCTCGACCCTGATGATGACACCCTTTGGCGTCAGCTCGGGCTCCGGGACATCCAGCACTTCGAGTTCTTTGCCGAATCCTGTAAGTACTAACGCTTTCATGTTTCTCCATCCGTGGCTGCAACAGCCAGATCATCCTTGATCGCAATCGAGACGAACAATCGCTTGTTCTTGCTATCTCAATGTTACCTATGTCTCACCCTCTGTCAATCGGGACGCACCGTGACTTCGGGTTACAGCGAACCGTCCCAGCAAAAAGACACCTCTCGCATTTAGAGGTCCCTGTATCGTTGAATTCAACGTAACCCTTCACATAAGTGTGAAGGTCAAGCTGGCGGCTTGTGGCTCCTCCCGCGTCGCGTGCCACCCGATGAAAGAGACAAGATGAAAATAGGTGACTTGGCCGAGGCCACAGGTGTCTCGACCCGCCTGCTGCGGTATTACGAAGAGCAGGGTCTGCTGCACCCGGATCGCTCGGCCAACGGCTATCGAAGCTATCCGCACGGCGCAGTGGAAATCGTCAAGCAGATCCGGGCACTCCTTCACGCCGGCCTACCCACCGAGGTCATTCGGTGTGCCCTTCCTTGCCTCGACGGTCACCGCATTGATGTTTCGGAGGAGCCCGACGGCCCACTAGCCACTCGCCTGCGTGAAGAGCTAGCCAACATTGACGATCGAATCCGCTCCTTGACCCGGCACCGGAACATGATCAGCGAATACCTGGCTCCGCTCAATCACACCCGCCCGTCAAGGCTCTCAGGTAGCTAGATGACACTGGCATCGCTGGGCACAGAAGCGTAGCGTCGATTCACAGATAGTGCAGCGTTCATTCGGGGAACGGGGTCCGCGCGACGTTGCCGGGTGTTGAGCCGTTGAAGTCAATCCTCTAAAGGAGTCGGGATGGCTGGATGGAACGCTGATACTGCCGCCGGGCCCATGGGGTCCGGGTCGGTCACCTTAGTGGAAGGCTCATCCTTCTGCATCTCCTCGGCGAACGGCGATATTAATCCCGAACACCCGCACGGGGTGTTCTATGAGGACACCCGCATCCTGTCCCGGTGGAATCTGACCGTTGATGGGCATCCATTAGAGCCGCTGGCCGCGAAGACGAAGGAACCGTATCGGGCCCTGTTTGTGGGCCGCGTTCCCCGCACGGACGGGTACGCCGACAGCCCGCTAATCGTCGAACGCCTCCGAGAGGTGGGTGCCGGAATCCTCGAGCAGGTGACCGTCCGAAACTACTCACCGGCCCCAGCCGAGTGCGTTGTATCACTCAGAGTCGAGGCAGACTTCGCGGACCTCTTCGAGGTGAAGGAGGCACGCATCCAGCGGCGCTGGGCCGAGTCCCGCGAAGCGGATGGCGACAGGCTGATCATCCGCGCCGAGTGGCAGAGCGTCCGAAAGGGCGTCGTTGTGTCGGCCGGCGGCGCCGACATCGCACCGGAGGCCCTGACCTACCGCCAGGTTATCCCGCCGCACGGACAATGGACCGCCACGCTGAGTGTGTTGCCCACAGTCGACGGAGGCGGTCCGTTGGCGCCGTTCGTTCACGCGACCGAAGGGGAAATGTCTCCGCGCGACCTGCGCAGGCAGGAGTGGGTGTCCAGGATTCCGGTGCTGCACATGGGCAACCGCTCCATCGAACGGACCCTGCGGCGCAGTTATGACGACCTGGGTGCCCTTCGTATTGAGGATCCTGATCACCCGGACCGGATCGTAGTCGCTGCCGGCGCGCCCTGGTTTATGGCACTGTTCGGCCGGGACTCGCTGTTGGCGTCGCTCATGGCATTACCGGTGGATCCCTCGCTGGCCCTTGGCACCATTCAGACATTGGCCGCCCGACAGGGCAGCGTGGTGGATCCGATGAGCGAAGAGGAGCCGGGAAAGATCCTGCACGAGGTCCGGCTCGACGTTTCTAGCGGGCTGGCACTGGGGGGTAAGTCCGCATACTACGGCAGCGTCGATGCCACCCCGCTGTTCGTGGCTCTGCTCGGGGAAGTCAGCCGCTGGGGATTTGCCCCGGAATCCATCTCCGCCCTAATGCCCCATGCGGACCGGGCACTCGCTTGGATCCGCGACTACGGAGACAGGGACGGCGACGGCTTTGTCGAGTATAAGCGCCTCAACGACCGCGGGCTGATCAACCAGGGCTGGAAGGATTCCTGGGACGGCATCAACTTTGCCGACGGCCGCCTGGCCGAGGCACCGATCGCATTGTGCGAGGTGCAGGCCTACGTCTACAGCGCGTATATGGCGCGCTCCTGGATAGCATACGACGCCGGCGACAAGGCCCTGGCAGCTGAGTACCGCGATCGCGGGGCACAGCTGAAGAGGCAGTTCAACGAACAGTTCTGGCTGCCCGACCGCGGCTACTACGCCATCGCCCTGGACGGAAAGAAACGGCCAGTCGATGCGTGTGCCTCCAACATGGGGCAGTGCCTGTTGTTCGGCATCGTCGATGAGGACAAGGCCCCTCTGGTGGCCGAACGGCTGATGTCCCCGGAAATGTTCAGCGGCTGGGGCGTGCGGACTCTGGCAAGCAACATGGGCGCTTACAACCCCGCCAGCTACCACAACGGCTCGGTCTGGCCCCACGACAATGCCATCATCGCCGCCGGGCTCCTGCGCTACGGCTTGGCGGAGCAGGCACAACGGATCTCTACAGCTCTGTTTGACGCGGCCGAGTATTCAGAGGGACGGCTGCCCGAATTGTTCTGCGGCTTCAGCCGCGAGGACTTCGACGAACCAGTCCCCTATCCGACGGCGTGCTCGCCGCAAGCGTGGGCCGCCACCACCCCGATTCAGCTGGTGAAGGGCTTGATGGGTTACTACGCCGACGTTGCCCTAGGCGGCCTTTGGATGGATCCTGTGCTCCCTGAATCCTTCGGTGACCTGCACATGAGCAATGCGCCGATGGCCGGCGGCCGGATCACCATCGACATCTCCGGTTCTGAGGCCAGCGTCCAGGGGCTGCCCGAGGGCATGCACTTCCACCGCGGAACCCGGCCGTGGGCGGCCGACCTGGTGGAACAGGCCAGAATGCGCGAAAAGGGTTAGCGGGATCCGCATCCGTCAACCGTAGATCTATCCCAAAGAAGTAACTCTCCAGAGGCCCTTAACAATCCCATCCAAGGTCTGGTCATCTGCTTTGTAGACATCACACAAAAACTGGCGGTCATTTGGAAACTAGCGTCTGTTTGCACAGACATAACAGCTAGCCATCACAAAGGGACCATCACATGACGATTCAGGCAGACCCGCCCGTTACCCGCCACGAAATCCTGGAAATAGCCCGCGAGCAGGTCCTCGAAGACGGCATCGGCCTGACCCAGCCGCAGCTCGAGGAAGTCCTCCGCCTCCCGGACGCAGCCCTTCCCGCCGCCCTTCAACTGGCCCACGAGGTGCGCCTGAAGCACTGCGGCGAGGACGTCGAGGTCGAGGGCATCATCTCGATCAAGACCGGCGGCTGCCCCGAGGACTGCCACTTCTGCAGCCAGTCCGGCCTCTTTGACAGCCCGGTAAGAGG
>NZ_LMPC01000012.1 GCF_001423745.1 Arthrobacter sp. Leaf337 | reverse complement strand
ATGTCCCGTCTCATCTAAGTTGGCCCCCGAAGACCCCGGTATCTCGCGGTTGGGCCAACTGTAGTGAGACAAATTTTCATGGTTTGTCTCACTACAGTTGGCCCAAAACAGGTGAATCCGGGGTGCGGGCCGTTTGGGGGTCGCGGCTGGCGGCGGTGGTGTCATGTGCGGCCAGTCTTCGGGCTGTTCTTTCCTCTGTTATCCAGTGCCGGAGCGGGTCGCCGGAGCCTTGGGGTATCCAACCGTCGGTGATCTGTCGGCTGATTCTTTCCAGGAAGGGAGTCAGGTTCCGGGACAGTGCCAGGGCCTGCCAGTGTGGCGAGGCCAGGGCGGAGGTCAGGTCGACGACGGCGGGGTAGAGGGCTGCGGCGACGGCTGATTGGCGTGCTTGCTGTGGACTGTTGCCCCGCGAGGCCAGCGCTGTGTAGCGCTGGTCGAAGGAGGCGAAGTGTCCGAACTGCTCGTACCACCGCCAGTTGATCAGGCTGGAGGCTTCGAAAGCTTCCAGCACGGCTGGTCTGCCGAACCTGATGATCAGATTCCGGTGGTGCCGGTGCGCGGCGAGGATCCCGGGGCAGGTGTCCAGCCGCATCTGGGTGCCCGTGCCGGCGTTTCCGTCGCCGGTCCAGAGCCGGTGGCGGGGGCAGAGGACGCGTTCGTGGGTTGTATGGACGACGACGTGGTTGCCCGCGCCCCGGCTGAGGGTGCAGCGGGAACACGCGATTCGGGTAGCCCTGCATGCCGGGCGGCCTCCGGATTCCGGGAGAAGGGTGCCGGCGCTGAGCTGGGGCATGGCCAGGATCAGGGTCCGTATGGTGTTTCCTGACAGGATGGCCAGTGTTTCGGGCCAGGATCTGCCGGTGCGGTTCCGCAATTGACGGACGGCGCCGTAGCCGGTGTGGTTCGCCGTCTCGATCCTGCGGATGAACGACGGTGTTGTCTCGTCCGGGTATGGCCGGGTTTTCCGCGGCAGTGGACGGAGTACCGGGATGTCCAGGGGGCCGGTCATCGGGTGGCCCGTTCAGGATTTCCGGGGCCGGGGGCTGACGGTTTCAGCGGCGTGGTCGAGGTTGATCGTGCCCAGCAGGTCGCGGTCAATTTTTTCGGTGCCGGTCAGGATGGCCATGATGGCTGCCTGCCGGATCAGGTGGGAGAGGCTGCTGATGCTGCCGCCGGTGCGGTGGTGCAGGTACTGGGCCTGGGCGGTGAGGGTGTTCGGGGCGTGCTCGTGCAGGCGGAGGCCGTTTTCGAGGGTGGCGACGAGGGCGTCCCATTCTTCGGTAAGCGGGAACGGGCCGGTGGTCATCAGTACGGACCTGGCGGAGATTTGCCGGCCCCGCAGTCCGGTGAACAGGCCGGAGTTTTCGACGTTGATGCCGGCGTAGACGAAGGTGGCGGGCATGTGCTCGGTGAAGTATTTGAGGTGATCGGACATGTCTTCGCCGGCGCTGGTGGCCAGGTTCAGGTTGTGGATCTCGTCCACGATCACGAGGTCGGTTCCGGCGTTCGTGAGGACCTGGCAGACCGCGTCGGCGATGTCGGTCACGTTCTGCCGGGGGCGTTGGGGCAGTCCGAGGAAATTGGCGAATTCGCTGGCCAGTTTCCGCGGGGAACCCTTCGGCGGGGTGGTGATGTAGACGACGGGGATACGGTCCTGGTCGGGATACTTGCGCCTGATCAGCAGTTCGTGGGTTTTCCCCAGGAGTTTGATGGCCGTGGTCTTGCCGGAGGCCCAGGGACCGGAGACGACCATGCCGCGGCGGGCGCTGATTTCGCGCTGGTTGAGCATCATCAACAGCCTGCCCTGGTTGGTGATGGAGCGGACCGTGGAGGTTTCCACGGTGACAAGTTCGGAGTGGTAGCTGATGCGCTGCTCGTCGTAGTGTTCACGCCCGGAAGCGCCCAGCGCCGTGAGCGCTGCGGAATCGGGCATGTCGATCCCCGGTGCGACGGACGTGACGAAGCTGCGCCAGCCCTGCAGGGTGGTGGTCGGGGCCCTGCTGTTGCTGGGGAGTTCGGCTGTCACCACCATGTCTCGGCCTCCTTGTGCGGGTCATAGACCTTCAGCGGGATGATCTTTGCCAATTTGGTGGCATCCATTTCCTGTTCCTCCGGTGGCTCACCGACCGGGTCGGGCTGCGGGGATTGCTGATCGAGGTAGGGGCGTGGGCGTTGGGCGCTGATGGCGGCCGCGTTGCGGGCTGCGGCCCGCTGGTCTTTGCGGTTTCTCTTCCGTGGTTTGGCCGGTGGTGAGGCTTTGTCGAGGATGTTGTCCACGGCGGTTTTGATCTCGTCCTCCGAGGGGCTGGTGATGCCCCGGCCGGCCACGATTTGGCGGCCGTAGTTCCAGATGTCGTCCCCGAAGGGTTGGGGAGAGGCGGAGAGGTGCCGCCAGTAGGCGGTGATCCAGCCGCCGTCGTGGTGGTTGCGGATCCAGACGCAGCCGGCGTCATAAGGGTCATACCTGACCTCCCACAATCCGTTGAGGGCTTTCATCCCGGATTTCTGGCCGCGGTAGGGGTTGAGCTCAGCGGTGTCGTAGACGCGGTGGCGTATTTTGACCCCGTAGCTGTTAATGACCCTGGTTTCCGCGGGCATGAGTTCCAGGTAATCCTCCGCGCCGAAGGGGACGGGGACGTAGCCGCTGACGGCCAGCAGGGCCGCGTACTTTTCGTTCGGTGTCAGCACCCGGGACGGGGTGAAGGGGTCACGAAGCCCGTCGTGGGGCCGGTTCTGCCAGCCGGTGACGATCCATTCATCGAGCAGGTCCTGGATCTCCGGCAGCGAGAAGACGGCCTGGTGCTCGGCGTTCTTGCCGCGCCGCTCGACCGAGGAACCGAGATAACCGGTGACGTACTGGGCGAAGAGCGTGCCGATGGACTGCAGGGTCCGTTCAATGACGGGCTTGTCGGTGGGCGTATCGGGGCGGGCCGGCTGGAGGCTGATGCCCTGGCTGCGGCAGGCGCTCTTGAACGTGTTGGAGAGGTAGGCCTTGCCGTGGTCGCAGACGATGGTTTCTGGCACGATGACCGGTTTGGCGGCGGACCCTGCGAGGCGTTCGTCGATGGATTTCATCGACCGGTAGGGCAGCGCGGAAGCGGCCATCGACGCCGCCTGCGCCCACCCGGGGCGCATCAGCTCGGGGGTCAGGCAGCGGGCGAGCAGGAGGGCCGCGTCGACGGCCTTCGTGGCGGGCCGGACAACGGCGGCAGGGATGCTGCGGGTCGCGATGTCGACCATGGCGGTCAGTTCGACGCGGCCGATGACGCCGTCGTCGAGTTCGACGGCGATATCCAGGGCAGTGGAGTCGATCTGCATCAGCTCCCCGGGCCTGACCGGATAGACGGCACCGAAAGGGCCTTCGGGCTGCTGTGCAAGGGTGCGCCTGGTCCGGGCTGACCCGGTGGCGTGGCGTCCCTCGGCGAGTTTGCCGATAAGGCGGTGGAAGGTGGCCCTCGACGGCAACGGAACAATGTCCGGCCCGTAGGCGGCTTCGAGTTGCTTGCCCACTTGGCGCATCAGGCGGTCCGTGGTTCCTGAGGACTGATGGGTGTTGGCCTCCAGCACTGAAAGAATGGCGTCAACAACGCGCTGGTCCGTCCGGCCGGCCAGGGGCGTTTGGCGGATGAGCCTCCGGTCAACCAGCCCAAGGACGCCCTCTTTCTCATAGGCATGGCGCAGTCTCTGCAGCGAGCCGATGCTCATGGTTTCGCCCAGATCCTGAAGCTCCGCCAGTTTGGCTTGCTCACGTTGCCGCAACGATGTGCGTGCGACGTCGAAGGTCCTTTTGGCGGGCTGGCCCGGGTCAGCGTTGCAAGGGACACCGTCCAGAACTTCGGTCATGTGGCCTTCCATCCACCGCGCTTTTTCCTGCACGTCGGTTGGCAACGAGTCGAACAGCATTGATGGGCCGGTGATCCGCCGCCGCGTTGGCCGTGTTCCCACGATTCTGAAGGTCTCATCGGCAAGGAGCGACCCGACCTTGATGGCGACGGGTGCTTCGCCGGCAACGGCGAGCATGACGACGTCGCCGTCAAGGGCCGTGAGCCGGTAGATGACCCCGCGGAGCTCAACGTCATCGCCGAGGCTCAAGACGGCAGGCCGGACGGTCATGGCGCCTCGCCTTTCAGCCAGACCACAGTGTCCAGATGGAGGACCCGGCGGCTCAGGTCTGTGCTGATCTGTTGCTTCCACAGCAGGTGGAACAGCGGTGCCAGGGCTGCGAAAGCGTCGCCGGTTGTGGCCGCCAGGTCACCCACCGACACCGGGCCGTCCTGGGCGAGCCTGTCCAGGAGCATGGCTGTTGCAGGTGCCCGAAAGTATCTTGGATGCCGGTATCCGGCCAGCCACCGCAGATTCGCCAGGAAAACTGGAGGTAGTCCGCCGAGGCGCCTGTAGGCCCAGCCGACGGTGGCGCACAGGTCCTCGGTCGCTTGAAAAACCTCTTGATCAGGCGGAGTCACCCTGCCGTCGGGCCGCACATCGATCACGACGGCGGATCCATCCGCGAGCCGGATGAAGTAGTCCGGCACATGTGAACGCTGGGGGAGTGAGGTGGACAATGCGATGCGGAAGGGTTGGGACGCGATCCCGGTGACGTTGGGGTCGAAGTCCAGCGACATCAAATTGTCGCGTTCGCACCAGGACTCGAAGCCGACGTGGCGCTGGTTCGTGGCGCACCACCAGAGGCCGGCAAAGTTGTGTTGTCCCTTGAAGGCCGCCGGGCGCCGGATCGGCAGAGAGTTCTCAAACGGGACCATCCAGGACTCGGCAAGAAGGCCAGTCCTGGGTGCAGGGGAATACCGCCCCCTGAAGGTCAGGGTGCCTGGAGCAATATCGCGTCCGGCACGAGCCTCGGACGCCGCCGCAGCGTGTCCCATGCCTTAACTGTAGTGAGACGAAACCGGCTGATGCCTTAAGTGAAGTGAGACACGCCGCACCAATGCCTTAAGTGTGGTGAGACAGAAACCGCCAATGCATCATCTGTAGTGAGATTGCCTCAACTTAGATGAGACAGGACANAAGTGAGACACGCCGCACCAATGCCTTAAGTGTGGTGAGACAGAAACCGCCAATGCATCATCTGTAGTGAGATTGCCTCAACTTAGATGAGACAGGACACCAGGCCACTGGTTCGCCACGAAACGATATCCCCGAATAGCGACTGCACTAAGACAACACCAGGATGAGCCGGCTTAGGCCCGAACGACGAAACGTCCGTTATCGGCGTTGAAACCACGGGAGTGGAAGTAGATGCGAGAACTCCCGGGCTAGGGCGAATTGGACGTTCACGCTGGTCAGCCGGGTTTTCCTAGGTGCATGCGTGCCTCACGCAGGTGGCCGGGCCTGCCTCTAAATCGCTTGTGGCTGTCGGTTTCCTGCATCTAATGCAGGTTTCCACGCTGCGCGTGGGTTTCAGGCGCAGCAGGTCAATGTGGCCAGTTGTGCAGTCACGGCTTTGGTGGTTCGTGGCGTATCCCCCGTGGCCAGCAGGTCCAGGAGTGCACCTCGAAGGACTGCCAGGGCAAGCGTCCTTTCGGTTTTGCCCTGTTCGGTGTCGCGCACCGCTGGATGTTGCGTGCTGGCCAGAAGGCTGAGCCAGTCCTGGACGGTGTCGCGCCCGAAGTCTGCCCACGGCCCGGCCGGCTCGATGAGCGAACGGGCGTAACCTTCCACCCAGATTGTCAGGACAGGCCGCCTCTCTGGAGCGGAAATCCAGAGCCACAGCTCCCCGACCACGGCCTTAAGGTTCCCGCCTGGCGTGCTGGATCGGTCTTTGAGTTTGGACAGCAGCGAGACCTCCTCGGCCCGCGCACGGGCCAGCAGCGCGCGGATCAGACCATCCTTGCTGCCGAAGAGAAACAAGAGTACGCGGGGACTTGAACCGATCTCCGCCGCCAGGGGTCGGAGTGAGATATCTGTCAGCCCATGCTGGAGCACGTAGGCGTATGCCCGTTCGAGCAGTTCGTCGCGCCGCGGTGATGCAGTTGTCTTCTGGTCGGTCATGCGCCTAGTCTAGGTTACTGAAACGATTGTTTCAGTAACGTCAAGTGGGTGGAGAACCGATGGCATATGAGTCCCGTGTTGTGATCCGGCCCTTGGGGCAACCTGGAGATCTCGGCTGGGTGGTGATGGCGCACGGAGAAGTGTATGCACGGGAATTTGGCTGGGATACAACCTTCGAGACGCTTGTGGCGCGAATTGTTGCCGACTACGGCGCCGACCACGACCCTCAACGTGAGGCAGCCTGGATCGCGGAGATCGGTGGGCAGCGGGTGGGGTGCATCTTTTGCGTGAAGGCCGATGAGGAAACTGCGAAATTACGAACCCTGCTCGTTCATCCCGACGGCCGCGGACAACGGCTCGGGGGACGATTGGTGGACACTTGCATGGACTTCGCCCGCTCCGCCGGGTATCGCCGCATGACTCTATGGACCACCAATGTTCTTGGGTCGGCACGGCAAATCTATGTGGACCGGGGATTCCGACTGGTCCAAGAACAACCAGAGCACAGTTTCGGCACAGATCTTGTCAGCCAAACCTACGCAAGTGACTTATAGCACCCGGTCCTGGTCGCTGACCAGGCCTACTCCCGGCCCTGGAACACCCGTGCATGCCAGTTCAAAATGGGTGGGAGAGCGGTAAATCAGGCTTCTTGTTAACGCCCTATGAGTGACCTGGCAGCAGGCGGTGGGACTGCCTGGAGGTCGCCGTCGATACTATAGATCGTTTCCAAGCTGTCGGTGAATCTGGTGATGTCCTCAATCGTGATGTTGATGAAGGCTGACCGATTCTTTAGGTGCAGGAAGAGCTCTGTCGACGGCCCCGCAGTAGTGGGCGCGGAGAGGACCAACAACGGTCCCAGCCGCTAAGAGCGGCGGGTTGTTTCTACACGCGCTTCCTGCGTCAAAAGCGTCAAATAGTGCATCGGCCGTTTTGCACGCCGTCGACACGTACGCTTTTGCTGTGCAGGCCTACTGCCGCCGCAAACCACGCTGCCGCTGAGGTCCGACGTCGGCACGGCGACGACTTGGAGGCTCAGCGAGCCCAGACCCCATTTGTCCAGACACCATCTGGACAAATGGGGATCTGCTTCACCCGGGCCTCACTCAGGCCCCCGAACATCGGCCATCCGCTATGCCCCGCAGCGTCTCCCAGTTCCTGAAGACACTCCCAAAGCCATGCCCGTATCTCCGAAAACCGACTTTGGCCAAGAAGCCGACAGTTTAAATGAGACGCACGGCGTGCCCCAGGCTGCCTCATTCAAGTTGTCAATTAACAACCAAATCCCTACGAGGGCCTTCCAGAAGACGGCCCGCATCGAAGGTCCCTCCTCAAGGGAAGCATTGCTCGGCCCGATCGGCCACGCTGATACTTAGATGGATGGCGGCGTGGTCGGGCGGGCGTGGACACACCGCTGACTAGACCGGAGTTCGACGATCCAAAAGCTGGACTGGGACAAAGTCAGGACCCGTTGCGCACGATGAACTGGCCGGAGTTGATCGTGAACTGATCGGCGAAGTTCGTCTCGCAGAAGCCTGCCGCGAGTGCCTCGACAGGGCTCAACGTCGAAAGAGCGAACGCGGCGGTGTCCGGTGGAGCGTCCTTTTCGTTCCCGCCGTCCGTGACACGAACAAGTATTGTTCTCCCGACGGTCCCGTCCGGGCCCCGGGTGACCGTACCCACGACAACGGCGCGGTTGGCGTCGGCGTTGACGCAGAATGCTGCAGCCTCGAAGTGTACGGCCACGTTGTTGCTTGGCGCATCAGAGACGGATATCGTGCCGGACGCGTCGGCTCCGATTCCAGGGGTCGAGTCAGTTGCGCTGGCCCGAATCGTGGTGTCAGTGAACGATTCCGTCGCCTGAGCGTGAAAGGTGCCTTGTCCCAGGACTTGGTCAGGGACAGCGGCGTTGGCTGGGCCGTTTACGGCCGCAACGATGATAAGCGCTGTGACAGAGATCAGCAGGCGATAGAAGAATTTGCGCATTTTAGGGTTGCTCCATTCCCGTCGGAGAAGTGCGTGTTTGAGGCCGTGCCACAGGAATGCGGCGAAGGCATTTACCATGCATTACGGGACAATGCCCTGACTGCCGCGTTTACTGCACGGCTCTGTGCAGGGAACCTGAGGGTCCCTCCACAGCCTTTGGTCGATGACCTTAATCGGCGCGCGCACCACAACGAAAACCACAGGCTCAGCTGCGGGACGGAGGGCAGGCACTAGCTGGATTCAAAGCAGGTGTTGGGCCCGGGACCCAAATGGAGCATATCCCCAGTACACCGGCCAGGCGTGTCAATTACTCTCGAAACATCGTTCCTGCCGCATGCAATCAAGAATTGTTTGCGTGCGGCAGGAACGAATCGGAACAATGCCGGATCGCGCCACGCCAATGGCTGGCGTGTGCGGTCGCATTCGCCGCCGCGCTCCAGGGAGTGCGGTCGCTTTTGAAGGCGTGACCGTCGTTATTACGCCGGCACCGGGAAGTCGTTGTCCTGATAGAAGAAGGTTGGATCAAAGAGAGGCACCTGAGGCGGCAGGAGCTTGAAACAAAGCAGATCGTCCCCATTGCGATCTTCAGCGCGAATCGCGTCTTCGAAGCCCACGGTCGCAAACTCGAGAACGTATTCTACCGTTTTCGTCTGGAAGCCGGTCGGACAGCCTGTGCCGTTGGCGGGGCGGACAGCGTTCGCCGGTGCGGCAAGGCCGATCGTTGCCGCAGCGGCGATAGTGACCGCAGCGGTGGCTATTTTGAGTTTCATTTTCAATGCCTTCCGAGTAGGAGACCGGTTTGTATCCCCCCAGACCGTCCAGCATTGCTGACCAGAATTACAAAGGCAGGTACGTTTCGCGACTGCCTTTGAACGGTTCAGCGGCTTAGTGGACGAGGCTACTCTTTCGCCCATTCAATTTCTATATTTTTCTTGAATTCTTTCTCGGCTTCATCATCGGTCGCAGCGTCTCGCCATAAGTTCTATAGTCTCTGCGGTGAGTCCGGGCTAGGCTACAGACTCAGAATGGCACTTCAGCCAGGAACAAGTGTTGTGAAGGCAGGACTGCCTGCTAACGGATGCGGCCCACGGGGGGACCAATGGCTGAGGAGCACCATGATGATCTGATCATGCAATCGCTGCTGCTCGATGAAATCGGGCAATCGGTCATCGGCATGGACGCGCAGTTCAGGATCACGTACTGGAACCGCGCGTCGGAGCGGCTCTACGGCTATAGCCAGTCGGATGCCCTGGGGGCAAGGATCACCGATCTTGCCATCGTCGGCGGCACTGAACCGCCAGGCCCGGGTGCCACCATCCGGGAGATAGCGGACACCGTTGCCCGCGGCCGGGACTGGGCCGGCGAGCTATGGATGCGGCACAGGACAGGCCGGGACTTCCCGGTCCATGCCACGGTCAGCCCGATCCGCGGCCGGCACACGGTCCCCGTGGCGGTCGTGGCGATCTCGAAGGACATCACGGACCGCAAGCACAGTGAGGCGATCCTTCGCCGGCTCTCAGCGATGGTGGAGTCTTCAGGGGATGCGATCATCGGCGCTGACCTGGCCGGCACCATTACTAGCTGGAACGCAGGGGCCACCCGCATGTTCGGTTGGAGCTCCCGGGACGCCATCGGACAGAGCTATCGCCTGCTGACGACCCGGGACGATGCCCTTTTCGACACCACAGTCGCGGCACGAATCGGCAGCGGGACCTTCGTCACAGGCGTAGAAGCGCGTTGGCGCTGCAAGGACGGATCGATGATCGACGTGGAGTTGACGGTCTCTCCTGTGTACGACCCGGACGGCGCCCAGGTTGGCGCCTCCGCCATCGCCAGGGACATCACCGAGATCCAGCGGCTGAAGGCAGCAGCCGCAGCCGAGCGCGAGCGGCTCTTGGCCGCGCAGGAAATGGCCCACGTCGGAAGCATCGAATACACCGTCGAGACCGGAGAAACCTGGCACTCCAAGGAGTTCTCCCGGATCATCGGACGGCAGGAGGACGCCTCGGACTCCCGGGAAGCCATGCTCGAGCTGACCCATCCGCAGGACCGGGATCTGGTTCGCGAAATCTGGAAGAGCCTGGACAACGGTGCTGACACCGCGGATTTCGAATACCGGATCATCAGGGCAGACGGCGAGAAACGGTGGCTGCATTCACGGATCCGGAGCGTGAAGGGCCCGGACGGGAACCCCATCCGGTTTCTCGACACCGTCCTGGACATCACTGACCGCAAGGACGCAGAACAGATCCTGGAGTGGCGGGCCCGCCATGACGCCCTGACGGGTCTGCCGAACAGATACATGATCACCGAAGTACTCCAAGGCTGCCTTGAACGCTCCTCCCGGCCCGTGGTGATGTTCGTCGACGTCGACCGGTTCAAACTGATCAACGACGGCATCGGCCACGGAGCCGGCGATACGATCCTGATTCATCTCGGAGAACGGCTGAAGGCGGCGGTAAGAACCGGCGATACCGTTGCCCGGTTCGGCGGCGATGAATTCGTCATCGTCTGCGAAAACCTCATGATGCGCGGCGCCAAAGTGCTGGCCGAACGGATCCGGGAATCCACCCGGCGCCCTTTCGAAGTCGACAATCGGCAAATCTACCTCAATGTCAGCGTCGGCATCGCCCTTGCAGGCGACGACGATACGGCCGAACTGATGCTCCAGGGGGCTGACTCAGCCATGTACAGGGCCAAATCAGCCGGCGGTGACTCCTCCGCGTTCTACGACGTGCGGATGACCGGACGGGCAGCAGGGCGACTTGACCTTGAATCCGACCTAAGACTGGCCCTGGGCCGCGGAGAGCTTTCCCTCAACTACCAGCCCATCATGGACCTCTCCACAGCATCCCCCGTCGGCTTCGAGGCCTTGTTGCGGTGGCACCATCACGAGCACGGCCTGATCATGCCGGATACTTTCATTCCCATCGCCGAGGAGACCGGGCTGATCCTTCCAATCGGCACCTGGGTGCTCCAAGAAGCCCTCCGCCAAGTACAGCGATGGCGCACGGACGTGCCAGGCGCAGGAGACTTCTCCGCTGCCGTGAATATTTCCGGACGCCAGCTCCTCGCCAAAGACTTCCCCGACGTCGTGGAAGGGGCCATCCTGTCTTCGGGCATCGCCCCTGCCGCCGTCGACCTCGAAGTCACCGAAACAGTGCTCATGAAACAGCCGGACTTGCCCAAGGAAACCCTGCAACGGCTCCAAAGCCTCGGCATCGGGCTCTCGATCGATGACTTCGGTACGGGGTATTCGTCCCTGAGCTACCTCCGATGGCTCTCAGCCCGGACCTTGAAAATCGACCGCACCTTCGTGGACGAACTGGGAAGAAACCCCCATGGCGCGACCATTATCGAACTGGTACTCGGCATGGCCGGCAGCCTGAACCTCGACGTCATAGCAGAGGGCGTTGAAACCAGCGACCAGCTCTCGGAACTCCGCCGGCTTGGCGTGCGCCTCGCCCAGGGCTTTCTATGGAGCAAACCCCTCCAGCCGGAATCCGTTCCGGCATGGCTGACGGCCCTCGCCACCGAGGTACCCGGACGGGAACCGGCACAACACGCACCCTAACCGCTCCGGCCGGTGAATTTCTGGCTGGCATGCCACGAGGGTCAAAAGGCTCTACCTCCAGGATCCCAGGCATGTCATCGTCAGAAGAAGGCAATACCCCGGCCGATTTCCGGGACCATGGCCGTTCCGGTCAGGAGGCCAATCGTGCACAAAAGCAGCCCAGGATTCCGGCCCCCGGCGCACGGACACCGCGTCCGAGTCAGCATCCGAGCGGCGGTGCGGAGCCCGGCCCGCGCCTACTGGTTGATCTACAACGCGGCACAGCGAACGTGGGAAATCGACGACCGGGACAAAATCCAAGGCTCACAACCCGAAACGCACGCAGACGGTCCGGCGCAGGGAGTTCCTGGCACGAAAACACTCCCAGAAACTGTTCCCGAGTCCCCCGCACGGATTTGCTCACTCGTCAACGCACCGGACAGCACACGGAGGTGAACAATCCGCTGCGCCTACGCGGGCTGAGTACCAGGCCGATACTGCCGGCCAATGTGGATGAACCCCCGTGGGATCAAGACCCGGGTAGCGTCAGCTGGAATTTTCTCCTGACCACCGCCTTATATCGTCCGCGCCGAAACGGGCAGCCGGAATGCACCGGCGCAGCTCGCGGGCCAGTACCTTTTCGACAACAAACAGTGGACGGCCCCGCAGGGCAGGGCCCACACGATCGAGCACTGCATCAAGTTGCCCCACCAAGTCCTTGAGCACTTCATTTTCAGGCTGGTCAGGTTCGTTACCGGCCATGCACCCTCACCCCTGTCCTCCCACTCATCCCTCGACCCCCATCAACAAAGCGAACAATCCGGGAGATTGCCTCACTGGGGCACGTCCCTAAGCCAGGCCACGGCTTTGCCAGCCGAGGTAAAGAACCGCGCCGGGCAGGCCAAGGCTTTGCCGGTCAGGAAAAACCTGGCCATCACAGCATCAACCGGAGATGACCCCACAATGGCAATCCGGTCGGCCGGTCCGGGAAGGGTAAGAATCCTCCGCGCCTTGCAGCTCAGCCAAACGGGCGCGGCCAAGGTGACCAGCATGGGATAGCGGCGGGTTCCGCACATTTTCTCCGCCGCTGCCACCGCTGCACGGGCCTCTTCTTCGTCGATGAACTGACCCTGTGCCCACCGCAGATGGAGTATTCCACCCGTCAGTTCGAGCGTCGCCTCAGTAGCCCCGATCGGTACCGTTGCCATGCTCCCCCGCCCCCTGCCCCCGCCATCGCGTCCGACTGGAACCCCGGACCGATGCACACACTAAACGCGAATAACCCAACTTTATGCCTCAGTCACTAAAAATTGACAAAATATTAATCTGCTCACAAATGTCACAGAATGCAGTGGGTATGTGAGAGTGGCGGATCAGATCTTCGCTCTGTGATACAGGTCTTTACGCGTACACAAACTGGGCAAAGTTCGTTGAGATGCAGGATTCCGTGTATCGAATAACCGTGCGCGCTGAGCCCTTCTCGCATTATTTCCCTTCGAAACTCGAAAAGTAACTGAATTACATTCATTTATGGTTGGAATGGAGGTTATGCAAAGCAGGCTTTCCGTTGTAACTTGGGAACGAGGGTGGATTCCGTGTCGGTGCTGGGCTGATACGGGGAAGTTCACCAGGTAAAAGTGGGGGGGGCCATGAGCGACTTGGGCGTGGCTGTTGTCATAGAAGACGACGACGACATGCGGAACCTTTTACAGGCCGTACTCATCCAGGCCGGTTTCGAGGTGCATACCGCCTCAGGCGGCCGTGAGGGCGTGGAAGTTGTCAGGAACACGCAGGCCAACGTCGTGACCCTGGATGTTGGCCTTCCGGACATAGACGGCTTCGAAGTTCTTCGGCGGATCCGGCAGTTCAGCAACGCCTACGTCATGATGCTCACCGGCAGAACCGAGGAACCGGACCTGCTGACGGCGTTGCACGCCGGGGCGGACGACTACGTCACAAAGCCTTTCCGCCCCCGGGAAGTACGGGCCAGGATCGGAGCCATGATGCGCCGTCCCCGGCACCAGCCAACCAGACCCGAACCGCCCGTAGAGGTACCGGCACGTTCACACGCAACGCAGAAGCCGGATGAGGCCCTCCTGCAGCACAACGGGCTCTCGCTGAACTCCAGGAGCCGCACCGCTGCACTCGCAGGAGAAGCCCTGGAACTCACGCGAAGCGAGTTCGACCTCCTTCAAGACCTTCTCCGTGCCGCCGGAGCGGTGCGCTCCAGGACAGAGCTGGTGCGCGTGGTCCGGGGCGATTTCTACAGCACGGACACCTACATCAGCGATTCCGACCAGCGGGCCGTTGAAGTGCACATCGGGAATCTGCGCCGAAAGCTCCGCGAAGACCCGGAATCGCCGCGGTGGCTGCAAACCGTCCGCGGCGTCGGCTACCGGCTGGCGCCGGACCGGGCAGAACGCGCGGACGGGCTGTCATGAAGCGCTGAACGGCGCCGGCGCTTGGCTTTGTTCTGCCCTCGCCAGGTACTTGTGCTGGATTTCGTGGACGGTGGCGGTTCCGTAGTCATCGACGCGGGGAAGGAGCGACACGCATCGCTCCAGGTCCCCTTCCTGTATGAGGGCGTGCAGCGTCTGTGCGAGATGTGCCAGCCGCAGCCCCCCGATCATGGCCGCCGATATCCGGAGGCTGATGACCGCGTCCAGCGCCGCTGACCGTTCACCTCTCTCCAGGCCCGCCGCGAGGGCATCCCGGCGCCGTCGCCAGATCCGGATGTAATCCTGCGCGAAATTCCATGCAATGTCCGGGCTGCCCAGATCTTCTTCCAGCTCGGCAAGAACCGCCAGGTCCAGCCAGGGAAGGTCCTCCGCCCCGCGCAGCAGCATCGCCGGCTGCTGCCCGACGGGCGACCCTGTACCGGCTCGGGTCACTCCTGGGGCGCCGGCATCGGCCGCTGGACTGGACATGTGCTAAGGCTACGGGCCCGGATACCTAAATTGGCCGCGACAGGTAGATCCTGCGGAAACCCTGTGGCTTCCTTGAGAGGAAGGGAAACGGCTTGTCACGGCCGCGGCGCCCGGTCAGAATCCGTAATGACGGCGGACCGCCCGCGGATTCCTGCGCCCGTAGCGCACGTCAACACTATCCGGCGGACAGCGCCGCGATAACCACGATAGTGGTGAGGATCAAAAGCACTCCCAGAAGGGCGTATGCCCGCCATTTCGGCCGCGCACGGTGAGGATTGATGTCAATGTAGGGCATGGTCCGTTACTCCCCGCCGTTCCTGGCGCGGGCCTTGGCCCTCGAAGCGGCGCGTTGGCGCAGAATCAGGCCTGCGCTGATCATGATCCCCAGCGACGCGAAGAGAAAAATCCCAAGGCAGGTGACATAGCGGGTGAAATCCACAATAAAAGATCTTTCTCGTTGGAGGAACCGGGGTTGATACTAGCCGGGAGGCCGGGATCCACACAGTCACGTTCGCGGGCCCGGGGAACGGCTCAGGTAACCCCGTGCCGGGGATATCACTGGAGGTGTCGATGAGGTGGCGGCCCGGGGGTGCCTTTACGGTCATGTCGGACGTGTCCGGTCTTGAGGCGGGTGAACGGGTGAGGGAACATGGCCTCTGTCGACGACGTCGGAGGAGCGGGGGGCCGCTCCTCCGCCTGTGTGCCACCCTTCGGGCCCGGAAGACCATTTGCCCCATTCCTCGGGCTGAACGGTGGGCCTTCCCAGGAAATATCCCTGCCCGGCCGTCATGCCCAGTCCGCTGACGGCAGCAAGTTCGGCAGCAGTTTCGATGCCTTCGGCAACAATGGTCGCCCCGATCCGGCGGGCGAATTCAACCATGGCCGCACCGAGCGCATGCTGGCCGATGTCGTCGTGGATGCCGGCGATGAGGCTGCGGTCGAGCTTGATGATCTCGGGTCGGAGGTGGAGTATGTGGCGCATGGAAGCGAACCCTGAACCGGCATCGTCTACGGCGAGGCGGAGTCCGCGCATCCGCAGGGACTTCAGTTCCCTTGTCAGGCGGCCGTAATCCTCCACTTCAAGATGCTCGGTCAGTTCCAGGACGATCCGGTCCGTGGGAACGGGCGAGAGGGCCAGTAAACTGCGCAGCCTCGGGTCCAGGCACGTGGCCGGGGACAGGTTCAACGCCAGATACATGTTGGCAGGCAGGGTGCGCGCCGCCACGAGCGCGGCTTCCAGCGCCGCGAATTCGAGCTGCGTGCCCATCCCGACGGCCGCGGCCTTATCGAACCAGTAGTCCGCGGCGGCCCCGTCGTCGCTGACGAAACGCGACAAGGCCTCAACGCCGATAACCCTCCCGGACCGCAGATCGTGGATGGGCTGAAATGCCGTCATAATAAGCTGCCCGTCGATGACTTCCCGGATGCGGGCCCTGCTGTGATCGGCCGCGGACTCCGCTGCTGTCCTGGGCGCGAGGAGCCGGCTGGTGCCCTGGACTCCGCCCCGTTGTCCGGCCGCCGGAGGTCTGGTCCTGCCCGAGGATTCCATCCAGACGGTGCTCCCGTCCCGGTGGCGGCACCGGACGACCACACCCGCCCAGACGGACGTTTCAGCATCCTTCGAGGACTGCACGGATTCCCGGGCCCGGACAAGATCCTCCGCCTCTATGACCATCCTGCAGTGCCTGCCGATCAGTTCCGAGGCTTCAAAACCGAACAACACTCCGCTCGCGCGACTGGAAAAGGTGAAGTAGCCCAGATCATCGACCGCCCACAGCCACTCCCTGCTCGTGCACAATACAGTGTCGATCAGCTCGGCGGCACCCCGTGCCCGGCTCCTCTCCCGACGGCGAGCCCTGACGAACCTCATGAGACCAATGACGATGGCGGATGCCAGGATCACGATCAGTGATCCCACCAGGAGGTGCAGCCCTGAAAGGGTGGACTGTCCCGGCTGCAGCAGCAGCACGGCAGCCCCGGCGCCCAGGGCCAACACTGCCTGGACCGCGAGCACACCAATAACGACGGCCCGGCCTCCGGTATGGCCGGCCGCTGTGTCATGGAAGCCCAGCTCGGGGGCAAACAACGACAGACGGAATGCGGCATCACCGGGAAGCTGCCCCGGTGGGGCGGCCGCCACAGGGGCGGGACTGCCCGGCCCGGCGCCGTCGGATGCATGTCGCGGAGCCGGACCGGCAGGCGGCTTACCGTGTGACATCGGCGCTCCGGCGGCCAGGGGCACGTTTTCCGGCAGCCGAAGCAGCCATCCCCGGGCCGGACAGGCGCCGGCGGCGCCGGCGGAGGAGGAACGATGTCAGGAGCGCCGCGGCGAGCAGCGCTGCGACGACGATTGCCGGGACGAGCCAGGGAAATGCTCCGTCCGCTGCCGGGGCCACGGCTTCGCCGGGGCCGGCGTCGGGGAATGTGACAGAGGCCGATGCCTCCCGTTCCAGCAGACCGCTTTTCAGCGTGATCCTGGCTGTCCATGGCCCGTTGGGCAGTTCCTGGGGGAGCGTGAAGATAACATTCCGGGATGTTCCCGGGGCGATAGTCGTAGCGTTCTGGATGCCGAAGGGTCCGGCGGATAGCCCTCCGGGCCCCGCCGTCAGCCGCAAGTCGCCGGTGACGTCCAGCGCCCGTCCGCCTGTATTGGTCACCAGCGCGCTGAGTTGCGGGTTCCCCTGCTGGTCCCGCGAGGGGCTCAAAGAGGTGATGCTGAAGTCAGCCGGTCTGCCGTTGCCCGGCCCGACGGAGAGGTAGATGCGGATCCCGACGCGGTTGGCCTGCACGACGCCGGCTTTGTCGGCTGCGCTGCGCACTTCCGCCCATACGGCGCCGTACTGTTCGCTTTCCGGGGCGTCGGAAGGGACCTTGATGGTCACAGGAACCTCCGCCGTGCCTCCGGCGGGCAGGTCGATTTGCGGCCGGCCCACAACAGTCCAGGTAGTGAGGTCGTTGTGTGCTCCGGCGTCCTCCCCGATGAAAGACCCACCGTCAATGTGCGCGGCACCGGCATAGAGGCGGATCGTCTGCGCGGCGCCGGTGTTGTTCTCGACTTGGACGCGACGATTAATCTCGCTGCCCGGTGCAAGGCGGTCAATGATGTAGGTCCGTGCACGGGGATCGTCCTTGGTGCTCGCCGGGATATCCAACAGCCGGATGCCGATGCCACCAGGCGCCGGTTCCGCTGCCACGGCGGAAACCGAAGCTGAAATGGAAAGCAGGATCATCACGAACAGTGTCGACAGGAAACGCAAAACGGGAACCTCGGTTTATTCGGCGGAAGTGGAGCGGGTCGGGGATCCGTTCAGGGTGCCGCCGGAGCGTCGTTCCGGCGGCACCCTGAACCGTGGCGCGTGCCTGAAGGCTTTAGAGGACCGAGTGGGTCAGCGTTGCCGTGTAGACGTCGGCCAGGGCATCTGCCGGGGCGGTGACGCTCAGGTTCGCATCCCAGGTCGCGGTGTTGTTCCCTGTCACGGCCGTGGCAGCCTGCACGGTCTTAGGGGTGGACAGGTCCGACTGGGTGGTCCCGTCCACGGTGACAGTTCCGGTCGGAACAGCCACTGCCGGAGTGTAAACAGCCGCGGTCGCCGGGATGACGTTGCTCGGGGTGGCTCCCACGAAATCGGACAGAACAACCTGGGCGGCCCACCCGGCCTCGCCGGCGCGGGTGTCGATGACCTCCACACCGGTCAGCGTCGCGGACGCGCTACTCCCGGGCGTGATCGTGGCGAGGTCCGCGCCGACCGGAGCTGAGATGGAAAGGGAACCGACCGGAACCTCGACGGTCGCTGTCGTGTCGGCCGCCGAAGCAGGCAGAGCCAAGGAACCGATCAGCGCCGCGGAAGCTACGGCAACAAGTGATACACGGGAAAAACTACGCATGGGTTTGAGACCTTCGATGGAAGTGGAGTGAGGACGAAAAACCCGGAAGATCAAGCACCGCCAACATATGCCAGCTCGCGGAAACACCGCATTAGCAGCCAAACCCCCCGGTACTTCGAAGCTAACAGGAACCATGCGGAGTTTCTCCAAAGTGTGGAGAAACTGGGAACCTCTTCAGCCACATGCGCCGCAAGTGGGTAAAACCTGCGCTTACGCCGGGGGCTTATGCACCGGCAGATCTTCCGACGTTCGTCGGACTCAGTCAGGAGCGGACTACACCCGCAGTTGTTAGGAATCCAGCCCTATGGCCGTCAGTTCCTGACCCAGAACCAGTTCTAGTGTGGAGATTTGCATGTCATCCAGATGTTCTTTCATCGCTGCGATCATTGCCGGGAAATCCGGCCGTGACCTGAACTCCTCGATCGCTTCCCGGCTCTCCCACACCGCGTAGCTGAGATAGCTCCGGGGCTGATTGAGATCGCGAAGTAGCCGTGGACGCTGAAGAAGGCCACGAATTGGAGGATCCACATCCTTTACCCCCGATTCCGCAAACGCCCGTGCGAATGCCTCCTCATGACCCGCCTTAACCGACCAGCGGCCGGAGGTATAGAAGATCCCTGCGACAACACTGTGGCCCGGAGTCGGCATATCGGAATTTAGGGGCAGGTCATCGCTCGTCGGTGGTGGCACAGTCATCAACAGTTCCTTTTACTCGTCAAAGGGATAGCGGCAGTGAACGAAACCGGGAACCAATTGGGCTCGCAGGGAACTCCTAGGACTCGCTTGGTCCTAGATACTCCGCCTCATCGTTCGTAGGCAGCGTGGATTCCTTGAGCTCCACAAAGAAGGTATGCGTGTCTGTTTCCCCGATGTTTTCTCCGGAATGGTGCTGGGCAGGCAACCACCGGGCGACTGCGGCGGGTAGCTCCACATCCATGGACTTTCCCTCGGAAGAAATACCGCGACGGAAAGCAGTGACTGTAACCATCACGCTGTCGGGGTGACTATGCTCTGTGGTCTTATGCCCGGGTGAGTCGGTGTACTCAAGCACGCGGACGCGTTCGTTTTCAAAAGCCACCCGGTAATTCATCGGGTTCGTCTCAACAGGATCCTCCGCCATGGACGGAATATACGCCTACACAGGCTGCATGACCAGAGGATTTTCCCGCTGACATTTCAATGTCCATGCTCGTCTGCACTACCCCGGAATTCCGCGGGCGCCTGTGCAGTCGAATTCCTGCACGGAACGACAGAAGTCGAGCCATCATCAACGACTCACTTGTCCGTTTACCCGTCGATGGTGGAGGACCCAGGACTTTAGCCATCACAAACTTTCCTTTTTATGGTGGGCGCTGGCTTGGGACATTTTGCGCGACGCGTAGTACCTGCCGGCCCGGCAGTTCCCCTCTTCTCCGGCGGTCGCGTCAGGGCCATTATTGGAAATAAAGATCGGAGTTTGCCATGATCCGGGCCCTGCTGTGCAAGCTGAACATTCGCCACGAATGGCACGTCGAGCACACCGAAGACGGCAGCCTCTACAAGCGCTGTCTGCGCTGCGGGAAGGATGATGACCGCGGCGGCGGCGGAACGGGCGCACCAGGAGCGTGGGCCGGGCCGGCAGGAATGGGTTAGCAACCCACCAATGGACAACATCAGCTGAGGATCGTATAGCCCAGTCCCACTCCCCGACGGCCCAGCACGGCCATCACCCGCAGCAAGCCCGGTCACAGCGGCCATCAGCGGCATGATCGATCTGTCGGGCGAATACCCCTGCCACACCTGGCGGATGAACTTCTCAGCCGGGTGGCCACCCCACATTACGGCGCCGAGGTTCAGATGCGAATCCTAGGGATGCCCAGGAAGAGTTTACTCTCGCCTCCGGACACAGCAAGAGACTGGCCGGCCATTAACGGCTGACCAGTCTCTTGGGGACTGCTAGAGCGGCTGAATGTTCTCAGCCTGGGGGCCCTTGGGGCCTTGGGTGATGTCGAATTGAACCTTCTGGTTCTCGTCCAGGGACCTGTAACCGCTGGATGCGATTGCCGAATAGTGTGCGAACACGTCAGCGCTTCCGTCGTCGGGGGCAATGAAACCAAAGCCCTTTTCGGAGTTGAACCACTTGACAGTACCTGTTGCCATGCTTGATGTCCTTCACGGGTCGCTGGGCGGTTCCGCTTTTCGGAATACCGTCCCCGCCACTCACATGGACGAGCCTATGGGCGATCGTTTGCAGGGGCAACAGTTGTCTTCAAAAGCGGAAGCCGCCGAGGCGCCGTGGCATCAACTGGGCCTGAGTGCCGAAAGGTGAACCGGCCGATGCGAGGTCACTGCTACAGACGTCGGAATTCCCCTGCCCGGAGCTGAACATGGATCGGCAGCGCCATCTGAATATGAGTATTGCCGATCGGCGCATCGAGCAGCTCGTTGATCGAGGTCTGCCCTTCCAGTTCGCCAGCTTGGTTGCTGTCCATGAATCGACAATATGTGCGTCTTAGATGACGTAAGTATTAGGACACGCGTATCAGGACGCAGCCGGTCTTTCATCCCGAAGCGTGGGCGTGAGGGCGGATCTCCAGAGTTCTCACAAACAAAGGATTTCAAGAACAGGTGGATTTGAGAATCGTGGTGTTCGCAGCGAGCTGTTGGAAACGGGGATCTTTGTGACTCGCAGCGATAAGTGGCGGCGTTTTCATGGCGCTAATTGTCACTCTCGGTGCCCCGTATGCCGACGGGAC
Source organism: Arthrobacter sp. Leaf337 (assembly GCF_001423745.1). GTDB lineage: Bacteria > Actinomycetota > Actinomycetes > Actinomycetales > Micrococcaceae > Arthrobacter. Next base: position 823,136 of record NZ_LMPC01000012.1, on the reverse strand, counting down.
TGAGTGATTTTGTTCGAGGTAGCAGTAAAAGTCATGCAAACGCAAGTGGTGCTCGGGTTCCTGAAGATCCAATCAGAAGTTTCGGGAACATAATTAGAAGTGGGCTGGGCGACACATTCTCGGAGAGGAGTGGTCATGATCCGGGCCCTGCTGTGCAGGCTCAATATCGGCCACCACTGGCTGGCGGAAAGGACGCCCGACGGCGGGTTCCGCCGGCGTTGCACTAAGTGCGGCAAGTACGACCGCCACAGCGCCAAGTGGTCGGGGCACCTCGAGGCTGGAGACCGCCCGGGCAATCCATGGGGTCCGGTTCCGTGATGAACAAGCGCGCTGCAACGCTAGCCGTGGCTCTTGTGCTTTCCGGCTGCACGTTCGGCACCCCTGACGAAACAGCCACCACACCGGTTGCGAAGCTCGCCCCGGCGTTGGAAGCTTTTGCCGTCGACGCTTCCGCGCATGGTGCGACTGCTGTGGTTTTCCATGTGCGGAATGGAGACCAGGAGGAGCTAAGGGCCACGGGGTGAATGATCTGGAGTCCAACAAGAAGGCGGTCCCTACGGACAAAACGTGGATCATCGGGGCGGGGACGCCGATGGTGGCCGTGTCCGTGATGAAGCTGGTGGAGGTCGGCACCGTGCGTCTGGACGACCCCGTCTCCGCTCATCTGCCCGAGTTCACAGTCATCTTCCCCGGGTGGGAGCGGATCACGGTGCGGGACCTGCTGGGCAGCACGTCGGGCCTGCCCGACTACTTTCCACCCCTGATTGAGTCCGCAAGCCTGGACGAGCTCCAAACGCGCCACTTGACCTTCGAGGAACGGCTCCGGATTGCGGCCGGAGCGGACCTGCCGCCAGGGCCAGTGTCCTACTCTGCGTGGTCTGCAACGGACTGGGAAGTACTGGGCTGGCTGCTGGAAAGCAAACACAACCGCGGACTCGGAGAGGTTCTCGCCAAGGACGTGTTTGAGCCGGCAGGAATGGGCAACACCCACTTGGCGGCGGTAGGGCAGCCGCCCGAGCCCATGCTGCATGGGTACGTGCTGGAGGACGGGAACAAGCGCGACTTCACCCGTATTGACGCCGTGGCCGGGTCGGCTGATTCCGGGGTCATTTCAACTGTTGAAGACCTCAGCAGATTCGTGGCGGCGCTCACCACGGGTCGGCTCATCCGCGAGGAAACGTGGAAGAGCATGATTGAGGCCGAGCCGTTCTCTTTGGGTGGCATCCGTCCAAGCGACGACATCTGCCCGGGCACACGCCACGTCTTCGTGTCCGGGGGCGGAGGGCCGTACAGTGTCCAATCCGTGTCCTCCTTAGACGGCCACCGGCAGGTGACGGTGGTTACGGTACTTCCGCCGCGGGAGCTGAACGTCACAGACGCGCCTGCGCTGGTCCCCGAGATGGAGGACGCTGTCCTGCAGACAGTCAGGAGCATGTGCTAGCTAGAACACCATAATCCGCCGGGGCATTCATGTACCTGCGGGACGGCCGGCCTCACCCTCCTGCCGTCGGCCCTATCCAGGCACTGTAGTTGCCTCCTGTTCCTCCGCCGCCGCTATCGTCATCCTTGCCGCATCGACGACAGCGTTTATACACGCCGCCGTCTTCGGCATGTTCGAGATGCCAATCGTGCCGAATGTTCAGCTTGCACAACAGGGCCTGGATCATGGCAGCCTCCGATTCAAATCGCAGGGCTCTGTATCTTTAACAATGGCCTTCGCCCCCTCGCTGGGGAAGCAGCCCGACGCGCTCCTGAGCGAGTGACATTCACTCTCAGTATGGGCGCCTACCGTCAGCTGGAAAGGTCGGGAGGGGAACACTTCACGAACGACCGTTCGTGAGACGGTTTGGCGCCAATGAAGGGATGTGACTTTTAGCGGTAAGTGGCGGTGTTTTCACAGCGCTATTTGGCGCATAGCGCATGCCGCAAGGAGATCCGCTAGCTAGCGGACCCCGGCGGGTATGCTATTCAGTGTTGTTCCTCCCCCGATACGCTCGTCAGTATGGGGAGCGAATCCATCCGAGCCGCGTATGGGGTGCGTGCCGCCGAGTACACGCGCATTCTTGGTTCCCTTGAGGACATGCACGAGAAAGATCGGCAGCGCATCGGACGTTGGGCACCGAGTATTGACGGCCAACTGATTGATGCCGGGTGTGGACCCGGTCATTGGACCGACTTCCTGTATCAACGCGGTGCGTCTGTGCAAGGAATCGGTCTTGTTCCCGAATTCATTTGAGAGCGCCCGCGTACGCTTTCCTGGAGTGCCTTTTCGCGTTGCATCGTTCCGTAATTTAGACGTACCAGATGGATCACGGCATGGTGTGCTGGCCTGGTACTCCCTCATACACGTGCCACCGGACGAGTTGTCCTTGGTGCTCAGGGAGATCTCTCGCGCCCTCACCCAGGGCGGGCAATTACTCGTCGGATTCTTCGATGGGTCTCCGGGCGATTCTTTCCCGCACGCTGTTACAACGGCGTACTACTGGTCCCCCGAGCAGATGGGGGACCTGCTGAGCGAAGCGGGTTTCGAGGTTGCTCGACATGGAGACACGCCAGGACCCGGGCAAGCGGGCTCATGCAGCCATAACTGCCGCCGTCCGGTAAAGGATCCCTTGTCTGGATTCACCGGTCGTTTTGTAGATGTGTGTGAATCGCCGCGATAAGTGGCGGCAATTTCATGGCGCTATATGTCGCCTCCGGTGCCTGGAACCCGCACATTCACCAGACCTTCGCTAGCTGAAGTGAGGTTCGAAGGGGAAGCGGCCCTTAACATGCCGGCCCCGCTCGAACCCGCCAACAAGTCCGCAGTTATATGTCCAACAGTTGTCACGCCTCGATACCAGCTTCGCGGCGAAGATAAATCCACTCCTCCCTAGGGAGGAGCTCTCGAGGAGCCGGCGGCAATGCCCCAACCACCTTGAAGCTGACGTTCGTGGGGGGCGTGAAGTCGGCGATGACGTAGGTTTCTACCTCAGCGACAATCTGAACTTCGTCATCGGTGGGCTCGTGTTCGTAGATGAATCTGGCTTCGATCAATGGTTCGGCAAGCAGAATCGCGACGCCACGCAAGGGCGGCGTAACCATGTCCCAGAGTGCTCGTTGGAAGGAGAGCAGGACTTGGATGCGAAAGTCAAGACTGCCGGGCATTATGAGGGTCTTCCAAGGACGACGTGAGCCCTGCTGTCCACGGTAGTGCAAGAGTGCTCCGAAATGGCCATAGCGTCACCGTACATGTTGCACGCAAAAGGAATCGGCCTCGTCCCGGGCCGGCCCGTGTCTTGGAAAGATGTCTCACCGTGGATCGTCTCAGCGGGGTGCTGGCCCGGGGTTTCTGAGGCACAATGGCCGGGTGAGACATCTTGGGTATACGTGTCATTTTCAGAAGTCGTCTGCACTGAATATCAGAAGTCCCCTGCACTAAGCCGTTGCGCGGCGGAGTATCCAGCGTTCACAAGTCATCTGGACTACCCCGAAATCACGGGAAGGCCAGTGCATGCGACTTCGGAAACTGACAGCACGCAACGAAGCAGTCGGGTTGGTTCCGAGGCGGGGTCGGCGCCCCGCAGGCGGGGATCGCCTATCGCATCAGCTGGTCACCTGTCGGACCTTGAACACGATCGAGTCGAAGACGGTGCGTGCTTCTCTGGTCAGCTCCGGATTGATCGATTCGTGGAATTGGACCACCCAGAACATGGCGCGCTGGCCGTTCAGGTTGACCACCCGGTAGGTTTCCCGCTCAGCGGCGGTCGAGTACCAGCGGGTGCATAGGTTCGAGTATTCGGAGTGAACGCAAAACTGACCGTTGTCGCAGGCTTTGATGTCCACGTCGCCCTCGACGGAGTGGTCGAACTCGACACCGGAGTAATCGCCCACCACGACCTCGACGGGAGGGGTGCTGGACGTTGACGTCTGGGCCGTCATCGCGTCGACGAAGGCCCTAGCCGACCGATTGACCTCGACGAGCGAGCCCTGCCACGCGCATGCGTCCGTCGGCACATGGTCGGAGGGCCACCAACCCACGAAAACCGCCATATCATCCGGGTGATCCGGGTCGTCCTTTCCCAGACCATCGCCGTCGGCCGACCAGCCGTCTGGGACGGTGATCTCGAAATTCTCCGCGAAGCTGGTGACGAGGTATGTACCAGCATCGATGTCGCCGCTGTCCGGCAGCGGTGGGACTGTGCGAGCCTCCGTGGTCGATGCGGGGGGCGACGTCTCGGTAGTCGATGCGGGGGGCGACGTCTCGGTAGTCGATGCGGGGGGCGGCGTCTCGGTAGTCGATGCGGGGGGCGGTGCCTCGGTGGCGGTGCAAGCCGAGAGGCCGACGGGCCCGAGTAGTCCGACGGACAAGATCGATGCCAAGGCTATAGCGCGGCGTAGCAGCGAGGACATGGAGGCCTCCAAGGGCGAGCTTTGTGATGGGCACGTTACCCCCACGTGTCAGCGACTACAAGGGGTAGGTACTAAGGCCCGCAAAGACCCAAAATGAAACTCGCACTAGCGTTGGTTGGGGAGTTTCTAGTGGGTGCCGCAACTTCTGGCCTCATCACCGGCCTGATCGGTGGGGAATCAGTTGGAGTTGCGCTTATCGGTGCCCTCGTTGGTGGGGTCCTCAGCGTCTTTGGGTTCTTCGGCATTCGGGCGGCAATCGCATCCCGTAGAAGGGCAGATCAGGCAAAAGAAGCGTGGCTTAAAAACAGGGCTACGTCTGACTCGCCGAACCGGTACGAGCAAGAACAGGAAGACTAACGAATCTGTTCCGAGTGAAGTGTTCTTGAAAACGAAGGATTCCGAGAAAGCATCGAATCGAGAATCCCGCGATCGATCGCTCATCGAAGTGGCGCAACGTCCTGCCGCGGAAAATTGGCTCGACGAAGAAAAAGCGGCAGCCCTCGCCCCGGTTCTCATAAATAATTCTCGTATCGGTACAGTCGAACTAAGGCCCCGAACCGAGTATTGAGAAGAGAACATCCCCAAGACCACGCACCGCATCGGCTACGCTCGGATTTCCACCCGGGACCAGAACCTGGACCTGCAGCGCGACGCCCTACAGAAGGCCGGATGCGACAAGATCTACAAAGACGCAATCAGCGGCACCAAGTCCCAACGCCCCGGCCTCGACCAGGCGCTGGACAACCCACGCGAAGGACTGAACGACCGCGGCGTAGGATTCGTCAGCCTCACCGATGCGATCGACACCACCACGGTCTCTGGACGCTTCTCTTTCAACGTCATTGCTTCCCTAGCCCAGATGGAACGGGAACTCATGGTCGAACGTACGCCGGCCGGACTGCAGGCCGCACCAGAACAAGGACAGGTCGGCGGCCGCAAACGCATCATGACGGCCAGTTGGCGGCACCGAACGTCTGGTCAACCTAGTCCGTCATGCCGCCCCGCTCCCCCGCCTCCATGAACCACCAGAAGCAACTTCGCTGTCATTCTGATCCCCATCATCGCTGGGCGGGTCCTCCGCGCAACCAGGGCGCTCCGCGCCGGGCTCGACACAAAGTTTCGTTCGGCGCTCCGCTTATTTCCTCGCGAAACTCTGAACCGCTCCCGGTTCCCCAAGTTGCACTCCAGACCCTCAAACCCAGCAGTGACTCCGTTAGCAGAACGACGCACAAATCTGACAGACACACCCGGTGCCCGCCAGCCGCTGAAGGAGAAGGAACATGGAACCGCTCACCATCAAAACCCCAGCCGACGTCCTCAGTTTCGTCGGGCACACCCTCGGGTTCTGGCCGCAGGAAAGCCTCGTGTGCATCACCCTCGACGCCAACCGCGTCGGGGCAACCCTCAGAGTCGACCTCCCCAACCGCGAGGGCGGATTCAGCTACGCCCGCACCGTGGCCGACTACCTCGCCCACGACGCCAGCGCCGCCAGCGTGCTCTTCGCCGTCTACACCTCCGAGCCCCAGAAACCCGGGCAGCCCAAACCGCACGCCGCAACCATCGCAGCACTGACGTGCGCACTGGCCGAACGCGGCATGACCATCCGCGACGGGCTCCTCGTCGGAGACAACACCGTCTCCCCCTACGACGGCGACCCCCAGAACGGACAGTCACTGCCGCTGAAGGCGACCGAGTCCAGCCAGATCAACGCCGAATTCGTCTACCGCGGCAGCACCATCGCACCGACCAACCACATCACCCTGCCAGCCTCAACAAAAGAAAACCGCACGGGGGACGCCGTCAACGACCGCGTGAAAACAATCCACACGATGAACCCAGGCGAGGCACTCGAGCAAGCCCGGACACTCTGGGACGGCATGCTGGACGCGATCTCCTACCCGAACGACGACGAGACCATCAGCCTGATTGCCAACTTCCAGGCCCCGGCGATTAGAGACCAGCTCATGGCCGATATCCCGGGAATCGACGAACCGATGGACCGGGTACTCCTGGCCCAAACACACAGCGGACCCCAGTGGTCACGGGTCGAATGGGCACAACAGCTGCTGCTCCACGCCTACACCCACAGCAGCACCAAACACTCCGCCCCCATCCTCACCGCCATCGCCTTCGTCAACTGGTGGGAAGGCCGCGGCAGCAAAGCCCACCAATTCCTGCAACTCGCCCTCGAAGCAGACCCCGCCTACCACCTTGCCAGGCTCAGCGACCTCATGATCGGCTCCGGAATGGTGGCCGGCTGGAACATGGACAAAGACCGGGCCTTCCGGCCCCGGGGCCTCGAAGCCTCCTAGCCACGCAGTTCCAGGGATATGGGCGACGACGGCGGGACGTTCCGGAGCCAGTCCTCCACCGCCCCGTCCCACCCGTCCGGATCGGAATTCCACTCCTGCGTGTGCTCCGCGGAAGGGAAAGGGAGCAATGTTGCCAGCTCAGACGCCAAAGTCAGGCGGACCAACCACACCAGGGCTGCCCGGAAGAAGAGTCCGGATCCCACACACTTGGACTCCGTCGACGGATCGTACGCCGGCCACAGGTACGCCATGAGAGGTGCGGCTGAACCCGGAATGGCCTAGGAAACCGCGGGGCTGGGGCCGCAAAGTTATGTCGCCTGCCACAGAGAACTACATGAACTGGTGAAGAAGGAGTCAGGAGGAAAAGACCAAAATGCAGGCCGAAGAGCCGTCCGTGCACAAACGTGTGCACAATGTGCACACACCCTTTGGCCGGACAAACTCACGAAAAGTGCACTCTACCTAGCTCACCGAAGGCAGCTATGCGGGGAAAATGTCGAAGAAAGTTCGTCGTGGTCATGTCGTCACCACAACTCCAAGCCATGAATGAGTGACGGCCAACAACTGGCCAACGGAAACAGCTAGTAAGGACCACACATAGCCTTAGATCCCAGCAGGCGGAGGGGGCCAGGCCAGGACCCTGATCCCGCCACCCACAAAACCGAACAGGCGACCGCGGCGCCGGGCACAGACCGCGTGCAGTGTCAGAGGGACGCGCCGAGGGTCAATGTCCACACATTAAAGCAAAAACCCCTCTGACGAGGGGTTATGCGTGCCCGAGGTGGGACTCGAACCCACACACCTTTCGATACCGCATTTTGAGTGCGGCGCGTCTGCCAATTCCGCCACTCGGGCGCGGATTACACGGAAGTAACAATCTTAGGCCCACAGCAGAGTTGTGAGCAACGCGATCGCTTCCAGTGCGCGAAATTACTCTACATGCAGATAGGCTGAATTCCAGAATCGCGCCAGCGCAGCCGCAACGAAACCAAGCAGTTCCAAGTACCTCGGCGGGCACAACTAAGATGGACTAGTTCCCGCCGTACCTTTCAAGGAGTTCCCGTGTCAGAACAGACGGAGTCAAACCCCAACAGCCAGCCGGCGCGCCGCGTTATTGTCGCCGAGGACGAGACCCTTATCCGCCTGGACATCATCGAAATCCTCCGGGGCGAGGGCTATGACGTCATCGGCGAAGCGGACAACGGCGAGAAGGCCGTGCAGCTCGCCGAGGAACTCAAGCCCGACCTCGTCCTGATGGACGTCAAGATGCCGGTCATGGACGGCATCTCAGCCGCCGAGAAAATCGTGAAGGCCCGCATTGCCCCGGTAGTGCTCCTCACGGCCTTCAGCCAGAAGGAACTCGTGGAGCGCGCCCGTGACGCCGGCGCCATGGCCTACGTGGTCAAGCCCTTCACCCCCGCGGACCTGATCCCCGCCCTGGAGATCGCACTCTCCCGCCATGAGGAGATCAAGGCCCTCGAAAACGAGGTCTCCGACCTCCAGGAGCAGTTCGCCACCCGCAAGCTCGTAGAACGCGCCAAGAGCCTGCTCACCACCAAGATGGGCCTCACCGAGCCCGAGGCCTTCCGCTGGATCCAGAAGACCTCCATGGACCGCCGCCTCAGCATGCGCGAGGTCGCCGAAACCATCATCAACCAGGTCAACTAACCGCTTCTGATTGAGCTTGTCGATTTCGACAAGCTCAATCACCGGGAGACAACAAAGACAAAAAAGGGAGGATCCCCGCCAACCGGCGGGGATCCTCCCTTTTGTTCTGCGTGCGACTCCCGCCGCACGCAGTGGAGGCCTAGGCCTTCTTCTTCTTTTCCGGCCAGGGTCCGAGCTTTTCCTTGTTGCTGGACGCTTCGCCCGCGAAAGTGGAGTCGGCGAGGTCGCCCACCTTGTGCACCTTCAGCGAGTTGGTCGAACCGGCTTTTCCGGGAGGGGAACCGGCAGCGATGACCACCAGGTCACCGTCCTCCACCAGGTTCAGTTCCAGCAGGCTGCGGTCAACCTGGGCCGTCATTTCGTCGGTGTGGTCCACCATGGGAACCAGGACCGGCTGGATGCCCCAGGTCAGCGCAAGCTGGTTCCACACGTGCTCCACCGGAGTGAACGCGAAGACCGGCTTGACGGGACGCAGGCGGGACAGGCGGCGTGCGGAGTCGCCGGACTGGGTGAAAGCACAGATGTACTTTGCGTCCAGCTGGTCGGCGATTTCGACGGCGGCACGGGTGATGGCGCCGCCACGGGTCTTGGGCTTGGTGCCCAACGGGGGGACGCGCTCGAGGCCGTGGACCTCGGTGGATTCGATGATCCGGGCCATGACCTTAACGGTTTCGATTGGGTACTTGCCCACGCTCGTCTCGCCGGAGAGCATGACTGCGTCGGCGCCGTCGAGCACTGCGTTGGCGCAGTCCGAAGCCTCTGCACGGGTGGGGCGCGGGTTGTCGATCATGGACTCGAGCACCTGGGTGGCCACGATGACCGGCTTGGCCCAGCGGCGGGCCAGTTCAATGGCGCGCTTCTGGACGATCGGCACCTCTTCGAGCGGGAGCTCCACGCCGAGGTCGCCACGGGCCACCATGATGGCGTCGAACGCGTCGATGATCTCGTGCAGCTGGTCAACAGCCTGCGGCTTCTCGATCTTGGCGATGACCGGAACGCGGCGTCCCTCTTCGTCCATGATTTCGTGGACGCGCTTGATGTCCGAGGCGTCACGGACGAAGGACAGGGCTACCATGTCCACACCGCGGCGCATGGCCCAGCGCAGATCGTCCTCGTCCTTCTCGCTCAGAGCGGGAACGTTGACGGCAACACCGGGAAGGTTGATGCCCTTGTTATTGGACACGAAGCCGCCGACGGTCACCTGGGCGACCACCTTGACGTCGTCGACCTCGATGGCCCGCAGGGCCACCTTGCCGTCGTCGATCAGCAGCGCGTCACCGACGTTGACGTCGTCGGTCAGGCTCTTGAGCGTGGTGGAGCAAATTTCCTTGGTGCCGGGAACGTCTTCGGTGGTGATGGTGAAGATGTCGCCAACGGCCAGTTCGTGCGGACCGTCAACAAAGCGGCCCAGACGGATCTTGGGGCCCTGGAGGTCGGCCATGATGGCAACGGGTTTGCCGAGCTGCTTCGATGCCTTGCGGACGTTCTCATACGTCACGTCGTGCACCGAGTAGTCGCCGTGGCTCATGTTCATGCGGGCAACATCCACGCCGGCTTCAACAACTGCGAGGGTGTTCTCGAAGCTGGAAATAGCCGGTCCGAACGTTGCCACGATTTTTGCGCGTCTCATATACCTACCCTATTGGTGTGTTTCTGGATTGGAGTTATACCGCAGGTGAACTTCCGTGGTCCCCCGATTGTGACTGCAGAGTTGTGACTAGAGAACGGCGATCGCCCGGTCGGTTGGGGCAACCGGGGCAGGCAGGATCGTGGTTCCCATCAGGAACTTGTCTACCGCTGCCGCGCAGGCGCGGCCTTCGGCGATGGCCCACACAATGAGCGACTGGCCGCGGCCGGCGTCGCCGGCAACGAACACACCCTCGGTGTTGGTCATGTAGTAGCCGTCACGGGCCACGTTGCCGCGGCCGTCGAATTCGGCGTGGACCTGCTCGGTAATGCCGGCAGGCTCCGCACCGGTGAAGCCCAGGGACAGGAACACCAGGTCCGCGGGAATGATCCGCTCGGTGCCGGCCTTGGGGAGGCGCTTGCCGTCCACAAACTCGGTCTCGGCAACCTTGACGCCGGTGAGCTTGCCATTTTCGCCAACGAACTCCACTGTGGAGGCGAGGTACGTACGCTCGCCGCCCTCTTCATGCGCACTCGCAACCTCAAAGAGGGTGGGGAACGTGGGCCAGGGCTGGTTCGGCATACGCTCCACGGACGGCTGCTTGCCGATCGCCAGCGTAGTCACCGAAGCGGCACCGTGGCGGTGGGCGGTGCCGAGGCAGTCGGCACCGGTGTCGCCGCCGCCGAGGATCACCACGTGCTTGCCCTTGGCGTGGATCTGGTTTTCCACCTGCTCCCCCGCCACCACGCGGTTGGCCGGAACAAGGTAATCCATGGCGTAGTGCACGCCCTCAAGCTCGCGGCCCGGGATGGGCAGGTTACGCGGCACGGTGGCGCCGGTGGCAACCACCACGGCGTCGTACCGGCGGCGAAGCTGCTCCCAGGTCACGTCAGTACCGACGGCGACTCCGGTCCGGAAGCGGGTGCCTTCGGCCTTCATCTGCTCCAGTCGGCGGTCGACCTGTTCCTTCTCCATCTTGAAGTCGGGGATGCCGTACCGCAGGAGGCCGCCGATTTTGTCGTCGCGCTCGTACACGGCAACGGTGTGGCCCACGCGGGTCAGCTGCTGCGCGACGGCGAGTCCGGCGGGGCCGGAACCGACGACGGCGACCGTCTTGCCCGTCAGGCGGGTCGGCGGCAGCGGGTTGACCCAGCCGTTGTCAAAGGCTTCATCGATGATGGAGACCTCGACCTGCTTGATGGTCACCGCGGGCTGGTTGATGCCCAGCACGCAGGACGCTTCGCAGGGAGCCGGGCACAGGCGGCCGGTGAATTCGGGGAAGTTGTTGGTGGCGTGCAGCCGCTCAATCGCTTCCTCGCCCTTATCCCGCCATACGAGGTCGTTCCACTCGGGAATCAGGTTGCCCAGCGGGCAGCCCTGGTGGCAGAACGGCACGCCGCAGTCCATGCAGCGGCCGGCCTGGCTTTTCAGGACACCCTTTTCCTGGGCCTCGTAAACTTCCTTCCAGTCCATGATGCGGACGGGAACGGGACGGCGCGGCTGGGTTTCACGCTGACGTACTTTCAGAAATCCGCGTGGATCAGCCACCGGTCACCTCCAGGATTCGAGACCATACTTCTTCGCCATCGGGGTCCAGGCCCTCTTCGATCGCGTCGAGACGTGTCTGCAATACGGCCGCGTAGTCGCGCGGCAGGACTTTGGTAATGCGGGCTGCGGTGTCGTCGAAGTTTTCCAGCAACCGCTGCGCGTGCAGGGATTCGGTTTCCTCGACGTGCTTGACCAGCAGGCCGTGGACAATGTCGCGGTCCTCGGCGTCCAGTTCGCGCAGCTGCAGTTCGCCGGACTCCAGCGCCTGCTTGTTCACCCGGGTGGTCCGCAGGTCCAGCACGTAGGCCGTTCCGCCGGACATGCCCGCACCGAAGTTGCGGCCCGTACGTCCGATGATGAGCGTCTGGCCGCCGGTCATGTACTCGCAGCCGTGGTCGCCGATGCCTTCGACAACCGCGGTGGCGCCGGAGTTACGGACCAGGAAGCGTTCGCCCACCTGGCCGCGCAGGAACATCTCGCCGCTGGTGGCACCGTAACCGATCACGTTGCCGGCGATCACGTTACTTTCGGCCTGGAACACGTTGGTGCGGTCCGGCCGGACGATGATGCGGCCGCCGGAAAGGCCCTTGCCCACGTAGTCGTTCGAGTCGCCGAACATGCGCAGGGTGATGCCGGCGGGCAGGAAGGCGCCCAGCGACTGGCCTGCGGTGCCGGTCAGCGTGATGTCGATCGTATCCGTCGCCAGGACGTCCGTGCTGAACGTCTTGGTGACGACGTGGCCCAGCATGGTGCCCACGGAGCGGTCCGTGTTGATGACGTCCACGGCGATCTTCACCGGGCTGCGGTCGGTCAGCGCCTCGGCGGCCATGGTGATGAGCCGCTGGTCGAAGTGCTTGTCCAGCTCGTGGTTCTGGCCGGTCAGGTTGCGCAGCGGGGCGTCGTCGTCGAACTCGAGTCCGTGCAGGATCGGGTCCAGGTCCAGCCCTTCGGCCTTCCAGTGGTTGATCGCCTCACGGGTATCCAGCATTTCGGCGTGGCCGATGGCCTCTTCGATGCTGCGGAACCCGAGCTCCGAGAGGATTTCGCGGACTTCTTCGGCCAGGAACTCGAAGAAGTTCACCACGAACTCCGGCTTGCCGCTGAAGCGGGCCCGCAGTTCAGGGTTCTGCGTCGCAACGCCCACGGGGCAGGTGTCCAGGTGGCAGACGCGCATCATGATGCAGCCCTCCACCACCAGCGGTGCCGTGGCGAAGCCGAATTCCTCGCCGCCAAGCAGCGCGGCGATCACGACGTCGCGGCCGGTCTTCAGCTGACCGTCCACCTGCACCACCACGCGGTCGCGCAGGCCGTTGAGCATCAGGGTCTGCTGGGTCTCTGCGAGACCCAGTTCCCACGGAACACCGGCGTGCTTGAGCGAGTTCAGCGGCGAGGCGCCGGTACCGCCGTCGTGACCGGAAACCAGTACGACGTCGGCCTTCGCCTTGGTGACACCGGCGGCAACTGTGCCGATGCCCACCTCGGAAACGAGCTTGACGTGCACCCGCGCCGAAGGATTGGCGCGCTTCGCGTCATAGATCAGCTGGGCGAGGTCTTCGATCGAGTAGATGTCGTGGTGCGGGGGCGGGGAAATGAGTCCGACGCCGGGGGTCGAGTGGCGCGTCCGGGCAACCCAGGGGTACACCTTCTGCGCCATCAGCTGGCCGCCTTCGCCGGGCTTGGCACCCTGCGCCATCTTGATCTGGATGTCGTCGGCGTTGCTCAGGTACAGGCTCGTGACGCCGAAGCGGCCCGAGGCGATCTGCTTGACGGCCGAGCGGCGCTCGGGGTCCAGCAGGCGGTCCACGTCCTCGCCGCCTTCACCGGTGTTGGACTTGCCGCCGAGCCGGTTCATGGCAATCGCCAGGGTCTCGTGGGCTTCCTTGGAGATGGACCCGTAGCTCATCGCACCGGTGGAGAAGCGCTTGACGATGCTGGAGACGGGCTCCACTTCCTCGAGCGGCACCACGGGACGGGCACCGTTCTTGAACTTCAGCAGGCCGCGGAGGGTCATGAGGTTCTCGGACTGGTCGTCCACGCCGCGGGTGTACTGCTTGAAGATGTCATAGCGGCGTTCACGCGTGGCGTGCTGCAGCCGGAAGACCGTCTCCGGGTTGAACAGGTGCGGTTCGCCGTCGCGGCGCCACTGGTACTCGCCGCCGCCGAGCAGCGGACGGTGCGGCTGCTCGATGCCGCCTTCCGGGTAGGCCATCTGGTGCCGGGCGGACACTTCAGCCGCGATGACGTCGAGTCCGACGCCGCCGAGCTGGGAGTGGGTTCCGGCAAAGAATTCGTCCACCAGTTCCTGGCCGAGGCCAAGGGCTTCGAACGTCTGCGCACCGGTGTAGGAGGCAACCGTGGAGATGCCCATCTTGGACATGATCTTCAGGACGCCCTTGCCGAGGCCCTTGATCAGGTTGTAGACACCGTCCTGCGGAGTGACGCCAACAACGTCGCCGGTGCTGATGAGCTGTTCCACGGATTCCATGGCCAGGTACGGGTTCACGGCGGAGGCGCCGTAGCCGATCAGGACTGCCACGTGGTGCGTCTCGCGGACGTCGCCGGCCTCGACCACCAGGGCGGTCTTGGTCCGGTTGGCGCTGCGCAGCAGGTGGTGGTGCACGGCGCTGACCAGCAGCAGCGACGGAATCGGTGCCCACTGGGCGTTCGAGTCGCGGTCCGAGAGCACCACGTACTGCACGCCGCGGTTGATGGCACCGGAAACCTGCTCGCAGATCTCCGTCAGGCGGGCACGCAGCGCGTTTTCGCCGCCTTCGGGGCGGTACAGGCCGCGGACCTTCATGGCGATCCTGTCGCCGTCCGGGCTTTCGATATTGGCGATCTTGGCGAGCTGGTCGTTGTTGATCACCGGGAACGGCAGCGAAACCTGCGGCTGCCGGACCTGCTTGGTGTCCAGCAGGTTGCCGTTCGGGCCGATGGCGCACATCAGCGACGTAACCAGTTCTTCGCGGATGGCGTCCAGCGGCGGGTTGGTCACCTGCGCGAAGGACTGCACGAAGTAGTCGAAGAGGAGCCGCGGACGCTTGGACAGCACGGCCACCGGAGTGTCGGAACCCATGGCGCCCAGTGGCTCGGCACCGGTGCGGGCCATCGGGCCCAGCAGGATCTTCAGTTCCTCGGTGGTGTAGCCGAAGGTCCGCTGGCGGATGTTCACGGACGCGGCCGTGTGCACCACGTGCTCGCGTTCCGGCAGCTCGTCGAGGTCGATCAGGTTGTCCTTGACCCACTCCGCCCACGGGTTGGCGGCGGCGACTTCGGCCTTGACCTCTTCATCGTCGATGATCCGGCCGGCCTCGGTGTCCACCAGGAACATCTTGCCCGGGGAGACCCGGCCCTTTTTGACCACCTTGGAAGGTTCGACGTCGATGACGCCCACCTCGGAGGCGAACACCACCAGTCCGTCTTCGGTGATCCAGTAGCGGCCGGGGCGCAGACCGTTGCGGTCCAGCGTTGCGCCCACCAGGCTGCCGTCGGTGAACGAGACAGCGGCGGGGCCGTCCCACGGTTCCATCAGCAGGGAGTGGTACTCGTAGAACGCCTTGCGGGCAGGATCCATCGTGGCGTGGTTTTCCCAGGCCTCGGGGATCATCATCATGATCGAGTGCGTGATGGGGCGCCCGGAGAGCCAGAGCAGCTCGGCCACTTCATCGAACGACGCCGAGTCGGAGGCGCCCGGGGTGCAGATGGGGTACAGCTCCTCGGGGGAATCCCCCAAAAGCGGGTTGGCCAGCTGGGACTGGCGCGCACGCATCCAGTTCCGGTTGCCCTTGACGGTGTTGATTTCACCGTTGTGGGCGATGGTGCGGAACGGCTGGGCCAGCGGCCAGGACGGGAACGTGTTGGTGGAGAAGCGCGAGTGGACGATCGCGAGCTTGGTCTTGAATCGCTTGTCCGAGAGGTCCGGGTAGAACGGCTCCAGCTGGGCGGTGGTCAGCATGCCCTTGTAGACGATGGTCCGGGAGGACAGCGACGGGAAGTACACGCCGAACTTGTTCTGGGCACGCTTGCGGATGCGCCAGGCACGGGAGTCCAGTTCGTTGCGCTCCAGCACTTCCCCGGTGCTGGAGGCAAAGAACGGCTGGGAGAAGTACGGCATGCAGGCCCGGGCCATGGCACCGACAAGGTCGGCCACGATCGGGACCTCGCGCCAGCCCAGGACGGTGAGTCCTTCATCGGCCGCGAGGCCTTCGATGCCTGCCTTGGCGGCATCGGCTTCACGCTGCTCGGCCGGCAGGAATGCCGTACCTGCGACGTACTGCCCGGGCGCCGGAAGCTCGAACTCGGTGACGGCGCGGAAGAACTCGTCCGGGATCTGCATGAGCAGCCCGGCGCCGTCGCCCGTTCCTTCGTCGGCGCCCACGGCGCCGCGGTGCTCGAGGTTGCGCAACGCAGTCAGGGCGGCATCGACGATGTCGTAGCCCGGCTCACCGCGGAGTGTGGCGATGATGGCCAGGCCGCAGGCGTCCTTCTCCTGCTCCGGGTTGTAGAGACCACTGGCCTCCGGCAGCGCCGCGAACCGTTTGAACGGCGACATGGCGGCGGCCGGCTGGTCCGGCTCGGACCAACTGGGGCTGTGAAGAGTTTGGGTCATGGGAGACGTCCTTCCTCCTGATCGTGCGTATGGAAGGGACAACGTTGGCCCCACTCGCGGTGCCTGTGTGATGGGCACAACAAAGTGTTACTTACTGGAAATTGTAGGTCAGCCCGGCCTGCTGAACTAACAGTTACGCAGGCCCTGACCTGGGCTTGACCCGGCAGCAGCTCTGTGCTGACGGGAAGGGGCCCTGGTGCCACGACGCTGTGGGAACGGGCGGTGCGGGCGGTAGCCCTGCTGCCCGGTTTGCCGGCCCTGACTACTTGGTGCGGTCAGTGTCCGGCGCGGATCCGGAGTCCTGGTGAACGGAATTTTCAGCTGCCTGCCCGCCCTTTGCGGGCGTGGTGCCGACAGCTGGTTCCTTCACCGCTTCAGTTGGGGCGGAAGTGTGCCCCGGACCGCTTTGGTTATCAGGGAGATTACCACGGGACTCACTATCTGAGACACTCTTGTCCGCATGCCGGATAGTTTTGCCGTCCGCCGGAACAGTCGCCAACTCGCCGTCCTTGCCAGGCGTGTCACCGTCCTTGTCGGCTGGAACGTGCCCGTCCAGGTACGCGGTATCCGGCTCATCGCGCTTGCGGAGCCCCAGCACCACGAACACGATCAGTGCCACGAGGAACACGACGATGCTGGTCCACACGTTGAGGCGCGTGGTGATGCCGAACAGGCTGATCTGTTCTGCATCGTCGATCCGCATGGCTTCGATCCAGACCCGGCCCAGCGTGTAGTACATGGCATAGAGCCAGAACAGCCGCCCGCGGCGGAAGTTGAACTTCCGGTCCAGGGCCAGCAGGATCACCACGCCCGCGATGTTCCAGAGGGACTCATAGAGGAACGTCGGGTGGAAGAGGGTGTCCGCCGGCATCCCCGCCGGGAAGTTGGCGTTGTCGGCATCGATCTGGAGGCCCCAGGGAAGCGTGGTGGGTGCGCCGAACAGTTCCTGGTTGAAGTAGTTTCCCCAGCGCCCCACGGCCTGGGCAAGCAGCAGCCCGGGGGCTGCGGCGTCCAGGAACGCAGTGAGCTTGACACCTGCCCGGCGGCAGCCGATCCACGCGCCCACGGCGCCGAGCAGGACAGCACCCCAGATCCCCAGGCCGCCGCGCTGGATCTGCGGGATCAGGGAAAGGTCACCGGTGCCGTCGAAGCCCGGGCCGAAGTAGGCGTCCGGGGAAGAGAACACGTGGTAGAGACGGCCGCCGATGATGCCGAACGGGATGGCCCAGATGGCGATGTCCCACAGGCTGCCCTCCGGAGTGCCGCGCTTGGTCCAGCGGACCGACGTCAGCCACAGGCCAACAACGATTCCGGCCAGGATGCACAGCGCGTACGCATGGATGCGCAGCGACCCCCACGGCAGCGGGATGTCGAACCCGGACCAGTCCGGGCTCGGAATGCTGGCGGGGAGCATGGCCGCCGCGTGGAGGACAGTCTGCATTGTTTAGGCTTCTTCCCTGGTCAGGCCGGTGCTGAGGTCTTTGGTCAGGGCGGCAACTGCGTCCACGCCGCCGTCGCGGATGGCGGCGACGAGCGCCGTACCCACGATCACGCCGTCGGCGTACGCCGCGATCTCGCGGACCTGGCCGGCGTTGGAGACGCCAAGGCCTACACACACCCGCTCGGCCCCGGCAGCATGCGCGGCGGCCACGACGCCTTCCGCGGCATCGCTGACGGACGACCGGGCTCCGGTGACGCCCATGATGGACACGGCGTACACGAAACCGCGGCTGGCATCCACCGTGCGCTTCATGCGCTCCGGCGACGACGACGGTGCCACGAGGAACACCCGGTCCAGGCCGTACTTGTCCGAGGCAGCCATCCACTCGGAGGCTTCATCGGGAATCAGGTCAGGGGTGATCAGCCCTGCTCCCCCGGCTTCGGCCAGCCGGCGGGAGAATTCATCCACGCCCATCCGGACCACCGGGTTCCAGTAGGTCATCACCAGGACGGCGGCATCGGTCTTGCTGGTGATGCCGCGGACCACGTCAAAGACCTCGCGGACGTGGAAGCCCTTGGCGAGGGCCTCGGTGGTGGCAGCCTGGATGACCTGACCGTCCATGACGGGGTCGGAGTACGGGATCCCGATCTCGATCAGGTCGGCGCCGTTCTCGGCCAGCGCGATGCCGGCGGCGATGGTCTGCTCCACGCTGGGGTAGCCGGCGGGAAGGTAGCCGATGAGGGCGGCCCGCCCTTCAGCGCGTGCCTTGTCAATGGCGGCTGCTGACTTGCTGGTGCTGGTGATGTCCTGAACGCCGGTCACAGCTGTTCCCCTTCTTTGCCGATCTCGGCCTCTACGGAATCCTTGTCCAGCAGGTCAAACCATTCAGCGGCCGTGGCCACGTCCTTGTCGCCTCGCCCGGAGAGGTTCACGATGACAATCTTGCTGTCAGCGGCCTTCCCCTCGGCTGCAGCTTCGGCGGCGAGGCGCTGGCCAACCTTGATGGCGCCGGCCAGGGCGTGCGCGGATTCGATCGCGGGGATGATGCCCTCGGTCCGGCACAGAACCCGGAAGGCATCCATGGCTTCGGCGTCCGTAATGGGCTCGTAGCTGACGCGGCCGATGTCCGCCAGGTAGGCGTGCTCCGGTCCCACGCCCGGGTAGTCGAGGCCTGCTGAGATGGAGTGCGACTCGATGGTCTGTCCGTCGTCGTCCTGCATCAGATAGGAGCGCGCGCCGTGGAGCACGCCGGGCTTGCCCAGGGTGATGGTGGCCGCGTGGCGTCCGGTGTCCACGCCGTCGCCGCCGGCCTCGAAGCCGTAGATCCTGACGGAAGGATCATCCAGGAAGCCGTGGAAGATGCCGATCGCGTTGGAGCCGCCGCCGATGCAGGCGCAGACCGCGTCCGGAAGACGTCCGGCCTGTTCCAGGATCTGGGCGCGGGCTTCCTCGCCGATGACCTCGTGGAAGTACCGCACCATCGCGGGGAACGGGTGGGCTCCGGCGGCCGTGCCGAGCAGGTAGTGGGTGTGGTCAACGTTGGCCACCCAGTCGCGGAGTGCCTCGTTGATGGCGTCCTTGAGGGTCTGCGAGCCGCTGGTCACCGGAATGACCGTGGCGCCCAGCAGCTCCATGCGCGCAACGTTCAACGCCTGGCGCCGGCAGTCCTCGGCGCCCATGTAGACAACGCATTCGAGGCCCAGCAAAGCAGCTGCAGTGGCACTGGCCACGCCGTGCTGGCCGGCGCCGGTCTCGGCGATCACGCGGGTCTTGCCCATGCGCTTGGCGAGCAGGGCCTGGCCCAGCACGTTGTTGATCTTGTGCGAACCGGTGTGGTTGAGGTCCTCGCGCTTGAGGAACACGCGCACTCCCCCGGCGTGCTCGGCGAAGCGTTTGGCCTCGGTGAGCAGGGACGGACGGCCGGAGTAGTTCTTGTTCAGGTCCTTGATCTGGGCGACGAAGTCCGGGTCGGCCTTGGCCTTCTCGAAGGTGTCTTCCAGCTCATCCAGGGCCGCGATGAGGGATTCGGGCATCCAGCGCCCGCCGTAGGAGCCGAAGTACGGGCCCGGCGCGTGGCGTAGGGACCGGTCTCCTTGCAGAAATGCGTCCGCGGTGCCCTCATCAGAGCCGGTTGTTGGCGCGTCGACCATCGGTCTCACCATCCTGTTCCACTGTTCATAAAGAAATTTCGGGTGGCGCACGGCTTTAGCAGGCTGCCGCCGGGCGCCCCGGTCATCAGACCCGTGCTGCGATGGCTTCCGCCCCTGCAGCGGTAAATTCGGCGATCCGCTCACGAGGTGTCGCGTCGCTGACGAGCGCTTCGCCCACCAGCACGGCATTGGCGCCGCTCGCGGCGTAATGCCTGACGTCGTCCACGCCGCGGACTCCGGATTCGGCAACAATGACCGCTTCCGGAGGGATGCCGCCGGCGAGGGAGGCAAAGACGGAACGGTCGACGTCGAGCGTCTTGAGGTTGCGGACGTTGACGCCGATGATCCGGGCGTCCGCCGCGACGGCGCGCTCGATCTCCTCCGCAGTGTGCGTCTCCACCAGCGCGTTCATGCCCAGTTCGCGGGTGAGCTGGCTGAAGTCGCGCAGCTCGGCGTCGCTCAGCGAAGCAACGATTAGCAGCACCAGGTCCGCACCGTGCGCACGCGCTTCCCAGATCTGGTACTCGTCAACCGTGAAGTCCTTGCGCAGCAGCGGAACATCCACGGCTTTCCGGACGGCGTCGAAGTCGGCGAGCGACCCGCTGAACCGGCGCTGTTCGGTGAGCACGCTGATGACGGAAGCTCCGCCGTCGGCGTACTGGACCGCGAGGTCCGCAGGATCGGCGATGCTCGCCAGATCGCCCTTGGACGGGCTGCGCCGCTTGATTTCCGCGATGACCTTCAGCTGGTTCCGTGGCGAGGAATCCCCGCCGAGGGCAGCCCACGCATCGCGCGCAGGAGCCGCCGCTGCGGCGCGGTCCTTCAGTTCGGCGAGGGACACCAGGCGCCGGCGGGCCTCCATGTCCTCACGCGCACCGGCATTGATGTCGTCGAGAACAGTCACTGCTAGTGGCCGGAGTTCTTCAGCTTGCTGCCGTCCACGCCGTAACCGGCCTTCCGCATGATCCAGCCGAGCAGCAGGCCGATGACCATTACAGCTGCGCCGGCAATGAAGATGGGGGTGCTGGCAATGACAAAGGCGATGGCCGCGATGAGCGCGCCCACCAGCATAACGATCACGCACGTCCATGCCGCCGGGCTGTTGCCGTGGCCGAGGTCTGCGCTGTGGTCGACGCCGGTGTAGACGCTTTCGGCAGCAGCGGCTTTGGATGCGGAAACAGTGGCTTTGCTCATGGAAATCTCCTCAGGATGAATACTGCTTACATTCTGCCATTTTTTGGCGGCGCCTTGGACATCGGCGGCTGGGACGGCGGTGGGCCGCCTACGTGGGATCGTCGCCCCGGGACAGCCTGTCCCAGCTGTCGATCTCGTCCGCGGGACCTTCCGCGGTACCGGCGGTGCCAGCCGCTGCGGCGTCATATTTCGTCCGCGTCTTCCAGTGGCGTCCGGCAGGAATGATGAGCAGGGCTCCCAGCCCCAGCAGGACACCGGCGACGACGGCGAGTGCCGGGAACGCCGAGGCGCTCACCTGGACGCTGCTCCCGGTGATGCCGGTGGCGGCTGCGATGGACCCCTGGGCAGCTGCGAGGGGGTCTGCCATCACCGTGACAGCGGCGGTCACGATGCCAACGGACGCGAGGAGGATGATCGCGGTAATGATCCAGCGCGCAATCCGGCCCGCGATCGAGGCGGCAAGGCCGCCCGCCAATGCCACGAGTGCCAGTGCGGTGACGGTGGTGGCCGCTTTGCTGCCCTGCACCTGGAGGCCGTCCTGGCTGTTGACGGCCTGGCCCAGCTGGGCAGGGTCGAGATGGACGGTCAACCACGTCTGGGTGGTGGTGCCGAAGACCGCCAGTGCCATTGCGGCAATGATCAGCACCAGCGTGGACTTCCGCGCCCACACCGGAGCGCCTGGCCGCTTGGTTGCCGGCCGGCCGGTCTTGCCCGCCGTGACGCCGTCTTCGATGATGCCGTCTTCCATGACACCCATCAGCTGCCCGCCGCGGCGGGACCCGCGGCGCGGCCGGAAGCATCGGGGCCGGAAGCGTCCGCCGGGTCCGGCACGGAGTCGGCCGTGATGTTGTGCAGGGACCCGGCCGTATGGACGGCGCGCAGCGGTGCGGCAGCCTTATTGACCGTCTCCAAGGCTTCGGTCGGGTTGACCGAGTCGGCAACGATTCCGCCGCCGGCCTGGACGTAGGCCCGCCCTTCACGGAGCAGGGCCGAACGGATGGCGATGGCCATGTCCATGTCTCCGGCGAAGTCGAGGTAGCCCACTACGCCGCCGTAGATGCCGCGCCGGTGCGGTTCCAGCTCGTCCAGGAGCCGCAGCGCACGCGGCTTGGGGGCTCCGGAGAGCGTCCCGGCGGGGAACGTTGCTTTCAGGACGTCGTACGCCTTGGCGGCGGGGGCGAGCTTGCCCACGACGGTGGAGACCAGGTGCATGATGTGGCTGAAGCGCTCCACCTCCATGAACTGCGTGACGTCCACCGTGCCGGCGACGCAGACCTTGGAGAGGTCGTTGCGGGACAGGTCCACCAGCATGAGGTGTTCGGCGCGTTCCTTCTGGTCGGCCAGGAGCTCCTCGGCGAAGGCCTTATCCGCTTCCACGGTCTTGCCCCGGGGACGCGAGCCGGCAATGGGGTGGGTGATGACTTCCTCGCCCGTGACCGTCACGAGGGCTTCCGGGGAGGAGCCCACAATGGAATACTGCCGGCCGGCGGCGTCCTCGAGGCTGAAGATGTACATGTACGGGCTGGGATTGGTGTTCCGAAGCACCCGGTAGACATCCAGCGGGTCGGCGCCGCACTCCATCTCGAAGCGGCGGGAAATGACCACCTGGAACACTTCGCCGTCGACGATAGCTTCCTTGCCGCGGTCCAGGGCGGCGAGGTAGTCGGGCTCGTTCCAACGTTCCTGGACGCTGGAGGCAAAGTCCAGTGCGGCGGGTTCCAGCACGGAAATCGGCTGTTCCACAGGCGTGCTGACCTTGGCAAGGAGTGCCTTGACCCGGGCCACGGCGTCGTGCCATGCCTCGTCCACACGCTCCGAGCTGTTGTCGAAGTTGATGGCGTTGGCGATGAGCAGGACGGTGCCGTCCATGTTGTCGTGCACTGCCATGTCGGTGACCAGGTTCAGGGCCAGTTCCGGCAGTTCCAGGTCGTCTTCGGGCGGGCTGGTGAGTTTCTCCCAGTGCCGCACGGTTTCCCAGCCGAGGAAACCGACCAAGCCAGAGGTGAAGGGCGGCAGGCCGTCGAAGCGGTCGGTACGCAGGGCTTCGACGGTATCCCTGATGGCATCCACCGGGTTCCCGTCCACGGGAACCCCGGCGGGCGGCTCGCCCAGCCAGTGCGCCTGTCCGTCCTTGGTGGTCAGGGTGGCGCGTGACTTGGCGCCGATGAAGGAATAGCGCGACCACGAACCGCCGACGGCAGCGGACTCCATCAGGAACGTGCCGGGCTGGCCGTTCGCCAGCTTGCGGTAGAGCCCGATCGGCGTCTCGGCGTCGGCCAGTACCTTCAGCCGGACCGGGATGACACGGCTGTGGCTGGCGAGCTCCCGGAATTCCTCGAGGCCCGGGCTGATGATTCCAAGGTCCTGCATGGCTATGGTGTTCCGCCTGTTCTTAAGTGGTGCCTGAATCGTGTGGTGAGGTGTCCGGCGCCTGCGCCGGAGTCCTGCCTTGTCGGAGCTAGCTGGCGGTCCCTGCGCCGCTGGCGTCGCCCGCTACAACGGAAAGCCCGCGGCCATCGAAGCAGGTCCGCGTGCCCGTGTGGCAGGCCGCGCCCACCTGATCGACGCGGACCAGCAGGGCGTCGCCGTCGCAGTCCAGCGCAACGGATTTCACCCATTGCACGTGGCCGGAGGTGTCGCCCTTGCGCCAGTACTCCTGGCGGGAGCGGGAGTAAAACGTCACCCTCCCTGTGGTCATGGTCCGGCGCAGCGCCTCGTCGTCCATCCAGCCCAGCATGAGCACTTCGTTGGTGTCGAACTGCTGCACGACGGCGGCCACGAGGCCGGCGCTGTCGCGCTTGAGGGCGTCCGCCACTTCAGCGGGAAGGGCGGGTACGGGTGCGGGGGCGGGCTGCTCAGACATCAGACCAAGTCTAGTGCCTCACCGCAGTGTGACGATCAGGGTCAAAATCGGCAGTGCCTCCACTGCGCAACTCGCGGCCTCTCGTGCTAGTTTCACAAGTGATGCATTTCGTCGACCCGTCCCGAGAAGTCCTGGCCGAAACCCTGCTGGCGGCCGGTCCTGACTCCCCCACGCTCTGCAGGGGCTGGCGCACACGCGACCTCGCCGCGCACCTCTACCTGCGCGAACGCAAGGCCGGCGTGGGGCTTGGCCTTATTATCAAGAGCCTGGCAAAAGCCTCTGACGAGGCCACCGCGAAGCTGGCCGCCAAACTCAAGACCGCCGAGGACTACACCCGGCTGGTCAACGCCTTTCGTGCCGGTCCCCCGGCCCTGTCACCGCTGAGGATCAGGGCCCTGGCCGAGAGCTCCAACCTGATCGAATACTTCGTGCACACCGAGGACGTCCGGCGAGCCGTGGACCGCTGGGCCCCGCGGGCACTGGACGAGGAATACTCCGATGCCCTGTGGGATGAACTCGTCAAGCGGGCAGCCATCCTGTACCGCGGAGTGGACCTGGGCATCGTGCTGGTGCGTCCTTCCGGGCCCCGCCACGTTGCCAAACGCGCACCCGTGTCGGTGGCCATCGTGGGTGAACCGGGCGAACTGCTCATGCACGCCCACGGCCGTACCCGCCATGCGCTGGTGACGTTCGAAGGCCAGCCGGACGCCGTCGCGCTCCTGCAGTCAGCCGAAGTCGGGCTTTAAC
This sequence comes from Arthrobacter sp. Leaf337, assembly GCF_001423745.1. Lineage (GTDB taxonomy): Bacteria > Actinomycetota > Actinomycetes > Actinomycetales > Micrococcaceae > Arthrobacter. Next base: position 798,585 of record NZ_LMPC01000012.1, on the reverse strand, counting down.
TGCCTCTGCTGGTTGGAGCCTGTCGATGGTATCGACAAGCTCCACCACCGGCGATCCCCGAGGCCAACCACCGGAGTTTCCACCTAGCGGACTTCGAAACCTGCCTCGCGGATCGCCGTCTTGACCTGCGAAATCATGTCCACCGGACCGAAGTGGAAGATCGACGCCGCCAGGACAGCGTCCGCGCCGGCCGCTACGGCGGGCGGGAAGTGATCGGGCCGGCCGGCCCCGCCGGACGCGATGATCGGCACCTTGACCGCGGCACGCACCAGGCGGATGAGTTCGATGTCGAAGCCGTCCTTGGTGCCGTCGGCATCAATGGAGTTGAGCAGGATTTCGCCCACACCGCGGTCCGCGGCTTCGCGTGCCCACTCGATGGCGTCGATCCCGGTCCCCTGCCGGCCGCCGTGCGTGGTGACTTCAAAGCCGGACGCGGTGGGCTCGGAACCGGGGCGGGTGCGGCGGGCATCCAGGGACAGCACCAGGACCTGGGACCCGAAGTGCCGGGTGATTTCGTCGATGACGTCCGGCCGGGCGACGGCGGCCGTGTTGATGGAGGCTTTGTCGGCCCCGTAACGCAGGAGCTTGTCCACCTCGGCCACGCCGCGGACGCCGCCGCCGACGGTGAGCGGAATAAAGACTTCCTCGGCGGTGCGGCGGACCACGTCGAAGGTGGTCTCGCGGTTGCCCGAGGAGGCGGTCACATCCAGGAACGTCAGTTCGTCCGCCCCGCCGTTGTCGTAGCGGTGCGCAAGCTCCACGGGATCGCCGGCGTCCCGGAGGCCCTCGAAGTTGATGCCCTTGACCACGCGGCCGGCGTCAACGTCCAGGCACGGAATAACGCGCACTGCTACAGCCATGATTTCTCCTGGGGATTCGCTGGTGGGAGATGCGGTGTGGATCCGTTGGACACAGACCGCGCTGGGACAGGCGGGCTCAGATCCGGCAGGCGTGGATGCTGCTGACCAGGATGGCCCGGGCACCGAGGTCGTAGAGCTCGTCCATGATCCTGTTGGTTTCCTTCTTGGGAACCATCGAGCGGACGGCAACCCACTCCGAGTCACGCAGCGGCGAGACGGTGGGCGATTCCAGGCCGGGCGTGAGCGCTGCGGCCTGCTCCACGAGTTCCTTGCGGATGTCATAGTCCATCAGGACGTACTGCCGGGCAACGAGCACGCCCTGCAGGCGGCGGATCAGGACTTCGATTTCCTTGGCCGTGCCGTTCGCGGAGCCTTCCTGGCCTGTGCGGCGGATCAGTACGGCCTCGGACTTCAGGATCGGTTCGCCGAAGATTTCCATTCCGGCGGCCTTGAGCGTGTTCCCGGTTTCGACGACGTCGGCAATCGCGTCCGCGACACCGAGCCGCACGGATGACTCGACGGCACCATCCAGGCGGACCACCTTGGCGTTGACGCCGCGCTCGGCGAGGTAGCCGCGCAGGAGGCCGTCATAGCTTGTGGCCAGGCGCTTTCCTTCGAGCTCCTCGACCTTGCTGAAGTCGCCCACCGGGCCGGCGAAGCGAAACGTTGAGGCGGCAAAGCCCAGCGGCAGCAGTTCCTCAGCCTCCACCTCGGCGTCCAGGAGCAGGTCGCGGCCGGTGATGCCGACGTCGAGCGTTCCCCGGCCGACGTAAACGGCGATGTCCCGCGGGCGAAGGAAGAAGAATTCAATGTCGTTGTCCGGGTCTACCATGACCAGCTCGCGGGTATCGCGGCGCTGGCGGTAGCCGGCTTCGGACAGCATGGCCGAAGCCGCTTCGGACAGGGATCCCTTGTTGGGGACGGCAACACGCAGCATGGGGGTCTTTCTGGGTTAGGAAGTCTTGGTTACAGGCAATCGGCCACGCTCAGCATGGCTACAGATGCTTGTAAACGTCTTCCAGGGTCAGGCCTTTGGCGAGCATCAGAACCTGCAGGTGGTACAGGAGCTGGGAGATTTCCTCGGCGGCGGCCTCATCGGATTCGTATTCGGCAGCCATCCACACTTCGGCGGCTTCCTCCACGACCTTCTTGCCGATGCCGTGGACTCCGGACTCCAATTCTGCGACGGTGCGGGAGCCTGCCGGACGGGTGGCTGCCTTCTCACTCAGTTCTGCGAACAGCGTCTCGAAATTCTTCACGCCCTCCAGCCTACTTGCTCCGGGCCTGACCCCGCCTGTCGGGCCGTTCCATGACGGCGCCGATGTGAGGTAATGCACAGGTCCGGAGCAGGCAGCGGATCAGCTGTACTGCTTGAGGGTCACCGCAGTGGCCAGCGCCGCGGTGACAGCCTCGTGGCCCTTGTCTTCCTTGGACCCGGGCAGGCCCGCGCGGTCCAGGCCCTGCTGTTCGGTGTCGCAGGTGAGCACGCCGAAGCCAACGGGGACGCCGGTGTTGACGCTGACGTCGGTCAGTCCCATCGTGGCCGCCTCGCAGACGTACTCGAAGTGCGGTGTTCCGCCGCGGATCACGACGCCCAGCGCCACCACTGCGTCGAAGTGCTTGGCGAGCCGGGCTGCGGCCACGGGGAGCTCGAAGCTGCCCGGCACCCGCAGGACGGTGGGCTCGCTGATTCCGGCGTCCTTGGCGGCGCGGAGCGCGCCGTCCAGCAGCCCGTCCATGATCTGGGTGTGCCAGCTCGCGGCCACAATGGCCAGCTTCAGCTGCGACGTCTCCGCCGGGTTAAGGGTCGTGAGGTCAATCTCCGGTGCGCCGTGTCCACTCATCTAAAGTCTCCTGGTTCGTTCTTTTTGGGTCAGTCTTGGTGCTGAAATCAGTCTTGGGTGCTTGAGTCAGTCTTGTTCGTGCTGGAAAGGCGCCGGTCCGGCCGACGGTGACGCGGCCACCGGCTCAGCCTCCTGGCTGTCGAGGACGAGCCGGTGGTCCATCCGGTCCTTCTTGGTCTGCAGGTAACGGATGTTCTGTTCGCGCGAGGGCACCTCGGTGGGAACCATCTCGACGACGGTGACGCCGGCGTCCGCCAGCCGGTTCTGCTTGTCCGGGTTGTTGCTCAGCAGGCGCACTTCGTGCAGTCCAAGCTCGGCCAGGATCTGCGCGGCGGCGTTGTAGCAGCGCGCATCCACGGGCAGGCCCAGCTGCTCGTTGGCTTCAACGGTGTCGAAGCCGGCTTCCTGCAGGGCGTACGCCTTGATCTTGTTGGCCAGGCCGATGCCGCGGCCCTCCTGTCCGCGCAGGTACAGCAGCGTGCCGCCTTCCTCGCTGATCTTCTCAAGGGCGTAGGCCAGCTGCTCGCCGCAGTCGCAGCGGTACGAACCGAAAACATCGCCGGTGAGGCATTCCGAGTGCAGCCGCACAAGCGGCGCCTTGCCGTCCACGGGCGGAATCGGTGAACTGACGGCGAGGTGCTCGATTCCTGTCACCAGGTCGGTCCAGGCCTGGGCCACGAAGACCCCGAATTCGCTGGGCAGCTGGACCACGGGTCCGCCGCTGACCGGGTGCGACCGGCGCCCCGCCGTAACGTCTTTTCGTGCCTCTGAAGCCGTCATCGCATCTCCTCGTTCCCTGCCGGCGCTGCCGTCCGTCCGCCCGGCTGTGCTGTCTCCAGGTATGCCACCAGATCCTCGATCGAGATCAGCGGGCACCCGTGCTCAGCAGCGAAGCCGCGAAGTCCGTCCAAGCGCATCATTTCTCCGTTGTCGTACACCACCTCGGCGATCACGCCCACCGGTTCCAGTCCGGCAAGCCTGCACAGGTCCACGGCCGCTTCGGTGTGGCCCGGACGTTCACGCACTCCACCGTTAACGGCCCGCAGCGGGAAAACATGCCCGGGACGGGTGATCGATTCCGGGCGGCTGCCGGGATCTGCCAGCACGCGGGCCGTGAGTGCACGGTCCGTCGCGGAAATTCCCGTGCTGACGCCAATGGCGGCATCGCAGGACACCGTGTAGGCAGTGCCCTTGGAGTCTTCATTGACCTCAACCATGGGCGGCAGGAGCAGGGCATCAGCCCGGGCTCCGTCGAGCGGTACGCAGATGACCCCGGAGCTGTAGCGGACGGTCCAGCCCATCAGCTCGGGAGTGGCGTGCTGGGCAGCGAAAATGATGTCGCCTTCATTTTCGCGGTCCTCGTTGTCCACCACCAGCACCGGAAGTCCGGCCGCCATGGCGCGGACGGCGTCCTCGATCGGGTCCAGGAGCGTGTTGCCTGACAGTACATCCGCGCTGGTGGCGAGTCGGGGCGTGTTCTTGAGCTGGCTCACTTGGATTCCCCCGCTCCGGCAGCAGCAGTGGCGGTGTGAGCGCCGGTGGCTGCGCCTCCGGCGAAGGCGAGCAGACGTTCCGTGTACTTGGCCAGCACATCGACTTCGAGGTTTACCTTGCTGCCGGGCTTCTTCGCGCCCAGGCCCGTATCGGCCAACGTAGTGGGAATGAGGCCCACTTCGAACCACGGGGCAGGTTCCGACGCCTCGCTGACGGCAGTGACCGTGAGGGAGACGCCGTCGACGGCGATGGAGCCTTTTTCGGCGATGTAGCGGGCAAGGCGCACGGGTACGCCGAACCTCAGGCGGTCCCAGTTGCCGAGTGCTTCGCGCTCGAGGAGCTCGCCGACCCCGTCCACGTGGCCCTGGACAACGTGTCCGTCCAGGCGCCCGCCAGCAGGAACGCAGCGTTCCAGGTTGACGCTGTCGCCCGTGTTCAGCTCGCCGATGGTGCTGCGGACCAGGGTCTCACCCATGACGTCGACGCTGAAGTCCTTGCCGTCGATGTCCGTGGCGGTCAGGCATACTCCGTTGACGGCCACCGAGCCGCCCAGGGCCAATCCTTCGGTGCTGGTTGGCGCATGGAGGCGCACCGTGGCACTGACGGCGCCGTTGCGTTCTACGGACAGGACCCTGCCCTGTTCGGCAATTATTCCGGTAAACATCAGTTGCCTCCTGTGGCGGTGCCCGCGCCGGTGCGGTGCGGTAAGGATTCGGGTGAGCTGGTGAGGGATGAAATGAGTTCTGAGGCGGCTGCCGGTTCGGCGTGCGCCGGTTCGGCGTGCGCGGGTTCGGTGTGGCCCGGAAAGAGGTGGAGCCGCAGGTCCCGGCCGAGGGTCTGCACCGCTCCCCCGGATGCCTGGTCCCAGTCCCAGGCCTGGGCCTCCGCGAGGGTGGTGATGCCGAGGTCGCCGAGGGCTGCCGTGCCGGACCCGAGAAGGGTGGGCGCGAGGTAGACGATCAATTCATCCACGAGTCCGGCGGCGAGGAAGGCGCTCAGGATGCTGGACCCGCCTTCCACCATGACGTGGCGTACGCCGGCCGCGAACAGCCGGGCCAGGGCCTCGTGCGGATCCCGCGTGGGCAGGTGCAGCACCCGGCCGTCGTCCCCGTGGATGGCGGCGTCGTCGGGAATTCCCCGGAGGCCCATGACGGCGCGCAGCGGCTGGCTGCCTGCCGCCTGGCCCGACGAATCCCGGGCGGTGAGCCGCGGGTTGTCCACCAGGAGCGTCTGCGTGCCCACCAGGATGGCATCAACCCGGCTGCGGAGTCCGTGGTTGTCGGCGAGGGATTCCGGGCTGGAGATCCACTGGCTGGTGCCATCAGCTGCAGCGATGCGGCTGTCCAGGGTCTGGGCAATGTGCAGGGTGACAAAGGGGCGCTGGCCGAACACGGCTTCAAACCAGCGGCGGTTCAGCTCGTAGGCGGCGCGGGCGGACAGGCCGGAACGAACGCTGACACCCGCTGCCCGCAGGGTTGCGGCTCCGCCGGCGGCAGGGTCGTGGGGGTCGTCCACCGCGTACACCACCGAAGCGATGCCCGCATCGATGATTGCCTGGGCACATGGCCCGGTCCGTCCGCAGTGGTTGCAGGGCTCCAGGGTGACCACCATGGTGGATCCGGCCAGGTCGATGCCCTTCATGTCGGCCTGGGCAATGGCATCGGCCTCTGCGTGCGCCGTGCCGGCGCCGCGGTGGTAACCGGTCACCAGTTGCCGGCCATCGGATCCGATGGCGACGGCGCCCACGAGAGGGTTTGCCCCGCGGGGACCGTGGAGCGCGGCGGCGAGGGCAGCCTCCATGGCGTCGATCTCGGCAGCACTGAACTGGTCCGTAGTCTGCGGCGTCAAAGCGTTCGTCGTTCCTTCCCTCGAAACCGAGTAGGCTCCGGGGGTATACGACAGCGCAGTACCGCACCGCCGAAAGGGCAGTGCAGTAACAGCTGTACGTGCTTCTCTCATCCAGACTTTAACTGTCGGTACCGGAATTTCACCGGTTCAACCGTCCGCCGGAACAGTTCCCCAAAAGGATCTGTGCCGGCTCGCGGGTCGCGGACTGTCACCGCCGGTTCGGACTTACACCGACCCCGGAGCACGTAGTGTGTGTTGTTATTCTGTCACAACTGAGTGACTAGTCCGTCTATTCCCGTCAGACTCCGTCATGATTGCGAAACAGGGCCGGACCCGGCTGAGACCGGGCGGGAGCCCGCTGCCCGGAGGCGGTCAATCGCCGTCGCAGGGTCCTCCGCGCCGTACACCGCGGAGCCTGCAACAAACACATTGGCGCCGGCTTCGGCCGCCCGGACAATGGTCTCCTCGGTGATGCCTCCATCCACCTGCAGCGCCACCCCGGTGCCGGAGCCGTCGATCGCTGCCCGGGCCCGCCTGATCTTGGGGAGCGTCAGGTCCAGGAAGGACTGGCCGCCGAAACCGGGTTCCACAGTCATGATCAGCAGCAGATCCAGTTCCGACAGCATGTCCAGGTAGGGCTCCACCGGCGTGCCGGGGCGCAGGGCCATACCGGCCTTGGCACCGCGCGCGCGAAGCTCCCGGGCCAGTTTGATGGGCGCGATCGAGGCTTCAACATGGAACGTCACTGACGCGAGTCCCGCGTCCGCGTAAGCGGGCGCCCAGCGGTCGGCGTCGGCGATCATCAGGTGCGCATCCAGCGGCACCGGGCTCACGGCCTGGATGCGCTGCACCACGGGCAGGCCAAGGGTCAGGTTCGGCACAAAATGGTTGTCCATGACGTCAACGTGGACGGCGTCTGCATTGCTGATTCTGCGCAGCTCTGCCTCCAGGTTGACGAAGTCGGCGGAGAGAATGCTGGGGTTGATGCAGCACTGAGCCATGTCGGCTCCTTTCACTGAAGGCTGAGGGATCAGGGTTTCTTGTGGATGAGCGCCAGGAACATTGCGTCCGTCCGGTGTACATGCGGCCACAGCTGGGCGGTCAGTTCATGGCCGGCCTCCAGGTGCCCGGTCAGGCTCACCTTGTCCAGGGCAGCGCCGGCATCGAGCAGTTCCAGGTCGTCGCGCTTGCGCAGCGCATCGGTCACGACGGCGGTGGTCTCGGCAGGGTGCGGCGAGCAGGTCACGTACGCGACCACGCCGCCGGGCCGGACAGCGTCGAGTGCCGACTTCAGCAGTTCCCGCTGCAGCGGGCCAAGATCCGCGAGGTCCTTGGGGGTGCGCCGCCACCTCGATTCGGGCCTGCGCCGGAGGGCGCCCAGTCCACTGCAGGGAACATCGACGAGGACGCGGTCGAATGTTTCCGCCATCTCAGTACCTACGTCGCGGCCATCGCCGGTCCGGACATGCCACACCTCGTGCGGGACCGCGGCCAGGGCCTGCCTCACCAGCTTGGCGCGATGCGGGGCAGGTTCGTTGGCCAGCAGGGTGGCACCCTGCTGCCGGGCGAGGGCACCCAGCAGCGCCGCCTTGCCGCCCGGTCCGGCGCAGAGATCCAGCCACTTTTCGCCGCTTTGGCCGGCGGACTGCGCCGCCGGCTTCTCCGGATCCGCAAGTGTCAGGTCGACGGCCGCCATGGCGCGGGCAACCAGCTGCGAGCCCACGTCCTGGACCCTGGTGCTGCCTTCCCTTACCGATGCGAGCCGGCCGAGGTCGCCGCCGCTGGAGAGGGCCGAGCCTTCCACCAGCTCGCCGGCAGTGGCTCCGCCTTCCAAGGCTTCGTCGAGGCTTCCCAACCCGGGCAGAGCAACGAGGTTGACCACCGGGGCGGCGTTGTCCGCCTCAAGGAGGTCGTTGATCTCGGTGACCGGGCGCCCGTGTGCCACCAGGGACTGCCGCAGGGCGCGGACAATCCACTCGGGGTGGGCGTAACGGACGGACGCCACCCGGGTTTCGTCCTGCTCGTCGCTGAGCAGCAGCTCGAGCCACTCGTCCAGGGTGTGGGCGGAGACCTTGCGCAGGACGGCATTGATCAGGGCCGACGGGCCGGCGCCGATGACCGCCCGGGCGAGTCCCACAGTCTGGTCCAGGGCAGCGTGGGCGGGTACGCGCATGGCCAGCAGCTGGTGGGCGCCGATCCGAAGGGCGTCCAGGATGGCCGGATCCAGCTGGTCCAGCGGCCGGTCGACGCAGCGGGCCAGTACGGCGTCATAGGTTCCCTGGCCGCGCAGCGCCCCGTAGCTCAGCTCGGTGGCGAACCCGGCGTCCCGCTTGTCCAGGCCATGGTGGCGGATTCGCGCCGGCAGGACCAGGTTTGCGTAGGCGTCTTCCGACGCGACCGCACGCAGCACTTCAAACGCCACCAGCCGGGCCGGGTCGGCACGCCGTGTGCGCTGCGAAGGGGCATTCTCGGTGAAGTTCCGCTTGGGGCCGCGGTTGCGCTCCCGACCCTGGGCGTCCCGCTGGCTTCCGCTGCGGCTGCCGCCGGATCCGCCGGACGGCCCGCCGCCGCTTGTTCTCCCCTGACGGGGGGCCCTGCCGCGGCCGCTGCCGCCCGTTCCGGACTCACTCATTCGAATACCACGCCTTCCAGTGCTGCCTGTCCGCGCGCCCAGTCGGCGGCGGCCATCATCTTTTTGCCCGAAGGCTGGATCCGCGTCAGCTCAACGGGATGGGAACCTGTCCCCACCAAAACGCTTTTGCCGTCGAGAAGCACCTGCCCCGGCTTCTGCGGCGGCGCCTCGGTCCTGAGTACAACCGGGTCGAGTTTGACCCGCTGCCCCTCCAGCGTGGTCCACGCGCCGGGTTCGGGCGTGACGCCGCGCGCCCGGCGCCCGATGGCAAGGGCGGGCTGGTGCCAGTCGATCCGGCCGTCGTCGAGGCCCAGTTTGGGCGCCAGGGACACATCCCCCGACTGCGGAACCGCGACGGCCCGTCCTGCCTCGATGGCCGAAAGCGTCTGGGCGAGCAACACGGCGCCACTGTGGGAGAGCCGTTCCAGGAGTGCCCCGGAGGTGTCGTCAGGACGGACGGCCTCGGTCAGGGTGCCGAAGACGGGGCCAGTGTCCAGCCCCTCCTCAAGCAGGAACGTAACGGCGCCGGTGATGTCGTCGCCGGCAATGACCGCGCGCTGCACGGGCGCGGCGCCGCGCCAGGCGGGGAGGAGGGAGAAGTGCAGGTTGATCCAGCCGTGCCGCGGAACGTCCAGCGCGGCGCGCGGAATGAGGCCGCCATAGGCGACGATGGCGGCGGCATCCGGTGCCGCGGCGGCGATCCTTGCCGTCACGTCCGCGTCCACCTTCGCGGCATGGATCACTTCGATGCCGAGTTCGGCAGCGCGAGCGGCAACGGGCGACGGCGTGAGCACGCGCTTGCGTCCGATCGGCGCGTCCGGTCGGGTCAGGACGGCGACGACGTCAAAGCCGGCCTGCACCAAAGCGTCCAGGGACGGGACCGCGACAGCCGGCGTACCGGCGAAGAGGACCCTCACTCGGCGGCGCCGAAACTGCCGCCGCTGAAGCTTCCGCCACCAAAACTGGAGCCAACAGTCTTGGCCCGCTTCGACGTCGTCCGCTCGGTGATGGCGTCGTAGTTGGCGTTGCGGATGGAACGCAGGGCGGCCTTGCGGTCTTCACCCTCGAGCCTGTCCGTGAACAGGATGCCGTCCAAGTGGTCCGTTTCATGCTGGAAGCAGCGGGCCAGCATGCCCTCGCCGTCCACCGTGACGGGGTTTCCGTGCAGGTCGACGCCGGTGACCCGGGTGGCACGTCGCCTGCGGACCGGGAAGCCGAGGCCAGGGATGGACAGGCAGCCTTCCACTTCGTCGGGCTGGAAGTCGTCGCTGTTTTCCAGCACCGGGTTGATGATGTGGCCTTCCACTCCGCCGATGCGGTAGGTGAACACGCGCTTGCTGACGCCGACCTGGGGCGCGGCCAGTCCTGCACCGTCCACGTCCTCCATGGTTTCGGTCATGTCGGCGACGAGTTTTGCGAGTTCCGGCCCGAATTCCGTCACGGGATCGGCAACTGTGCGCAGCACAGGGTCGCCGATGATGCGGATACTCAAAATGGCCATGTGCAATCTGTCCTTCGGTGGTGCTGGGTGAGCGGGTACGGGATCCAGTCCAGTTTAGTTGGCCGGCTACCTGCCGGGCACAGCCTGCAGTGCCGGCGGTGCCACGGGCAGCGGCGGCGGCGCCAGCGGGAGCAGGGCTGTTCCGGCGCTGACGGTGTCGGCCGACATCTCCCAGACGCGCCGCAGGGCGCAGAACTTCCACCAGTGGTGCTTGAGCACCTCCGGGTTGGCACGCATTGGCCGGACCTCCGTCTCCCCGATGGCGACCGCCAGCAGGATCGGGGACTCGCCGTGCCGCCAGGGCTCCCACTCCCCTGCGACGGGATCAACCAGGCTTTCCTCGGCCTTCATTCCCGCCACCAGCTGCATCACCACTTTGTCGTCCAGCGGCTTGACCGTGCCGTCCCGGGTGGTGCCCTTGGTCTTGTAATCGATAATGCAGGTCCTGCCGTTGATCCTGGCGACCAGGTCCAGCGTGCCTGCGTACCCGACTGTCTTATTCCAGACGGTGACTTCGGGCGCGACCGGCTCCACAGCAAACAGTTCCCACCACTCGTCGAATCGCGCCGCAAAGGCTTCCTCGCCGTTTGCTGCCAGCGCCTCCCGCATTTCCTTCATCTGATGTGGCCGGCCCAGGGCCCTGAGTGCAACCTGTTCGCAGTAGTTGTGCACGCGGTCGCCTCGCCGGGCAGCGTCGTCGCGGTAGGTTTCCGCTGCTTTGGCAGCCCGGCTGACCGCCTGGCGGACCTTTGCGGGGCTTCCCAGGATCCCGGGGAGCAGCGGATCGCTGGCCAGGCTGTTTGCCCCCATGTACCCGAACCAGCCGTCGAGGCCGTGCGGCTGCTGGCCGATCACGGTGGTGATGGACGGGACGGAAAACGATTCGGAGGTGGAGCGTGCATACATCCGCCCGTATTCCGTGGCGTGGGCAAGGAGTGGATCAGTCATGCAAACACTCTTTCATGAAGGGCTGACAGGATTGCCGGGCGGCAAGGGACGCGGCCGGAAAGCGAAATGGCCCGTCCCGCTGATTCAGCGGAACGGGCCATTCATTGGTGGGCGATACTGGGTTCGAACCAGTGACCTCTTCGGTGTGAACGAAGCGCGCTACCACTGCGCCAATCGCCCCAATGCCATTGAATGCTAGCCCACCCCGGCGGCTTTTGGAAATCGAGCCCTTCGACGCCGAAACGAACCATCGAATTACACGGCTGTCATTAGCTTTATCCCCTAGATTTCAAGGAAGTAAGGGCCTAGGGCGCCGATGACGAGGGGTCGATTTGTAAGTTCCCCGAACCTCCTATAGAGTTCTTACTCGTTGGAACGCGAGGAAATGCCGAATGCGGCACGGAAATGCTGACAATAATGCGGACGTAGCTCAGCTGGTAGAGCACCACCTTGCCAAGGTGGATGTCGCGAGTTCGAATCTCGTCGTCCGCTCGCAGGACACTGTCATGGCAAAGGTTCCCCGGAACCTGGCTTACACGGTGGGTTGGCCGAGAGGCGAGGCAGCGGCCTGCAAAGCCGTATACACGGGTTCGAATCCCGTACCCACCTCGGTGAAAACCTTGGTATCCGGTTTATCCCGGAGAACATTTGGGCGATTGGCGCAGCGGTAGCGCGCTTCCCTGACACGGAAGAGGTCACTGGTTCGATCCCAGTATCGCCCACCAAAGCAAGGAAACTTGCTTGATCCAGTACCACCGGCCCAGCCGGCATGGACTAAATGCGGACGTAGCTCAGCTGGTAGAGCACCACCTTGCCAAGGTGGATGTCGCGAGTTCGAATCTCGTCGTCCGCTCTCTTTTTGCAATTCCACTCCGGATCCTTCCGGTGCGGGCGATTGGCGCAGCGGTAGCGCGCTTCCCTGACACGGAAGAGGTCACTGGTTCGATCCCAGTATCGCCCACCACAAAGCAGCTCCCCGGAGCTGCTTTTTTATTGCCCGGATTCCGGCGGGAACGCCCCGAATAGGGCATCAGGACCCTAGACAAGTCGCGGCGCGTGCCCTTGGCACTCCGGGGGTCCCGGGCTAGGATCGAAAGCGGAGGAGCGATCTGGCTCCGCGACAGAAGGGAGGTGCCCGTGGGAATTCTTGACGATCTGAAGGGCAAGGCTCAGCGACTCGTTGGTGGCAATGAACAAGCCATCAAGGACGGCATCGAAAAGGCCGGCGATTTCGTCGACTCGAAGACCGGCGGAAAGTACGCCGACAAGATCGATTCCGTCCAGAAGGGCGCAGCCGGCCTCGTGGACAAGGTCGACGACAAGCCGCATGCGGCACCCGTCGACGAGCCTCCCGTCGCCGGAGAGCCCCCTGTAACCGGTGAACCCCGGCAGCAGGGCCTCTAACCCAGGAACGTCAGCGAGGTGCCGGTCCCGCCGTGAGGCGGCGCCGGCACCTTCGGCGTTTAAGCGCAGCGTTTACGGGCTACGACGGTTCGTGGTTCTGCCCTTCCCGGGCAAGGGCCGTCAACCGCGACACCGCCCGGAAGTACTTCTTCGTGTAGCCGCCGGTCATCATTTCCTCGGTAAAAAGCTGATCGAAGGGAACGCCGCTGGCGAGGATCGGAACATCCTTGTCATACAGCCGGTCCGCCAGCACCACGAACCGGAGGGCCACTGCCTGCTCGGTGATGGTTTCCACATCACGCCACACAACACCCTCGATGCCGGCCAGGAGCTGCCGGTACCGGCTGGGGTGGACGCCTGCCAGGTGGTTGATGAGGGTCTTGAAGTCATCCCGGGCCACCGTTTTACCGTGGAATTCCGCCTGCATATGGTGCGTCAGGTCTGCATTCTTCAGCGGAGCCGGCGCTGCCGGGAGGCCGCGGTGGCGGAAGTCCTCGCCGTCGATCCTGACGACGTCGAACTGGTCCGCCAGCACCTGGATCTCACGCTGGAAGTCGACAGCGGCGAACCGTCCGTCGCCCAGCGAACCGGGGAGGGTGTTCGACGTGGCGGCAAGCTTGACGCCGGCGTCGGCCAGTTCGCGCATCAGCCGGGACATCAGGACGGTGTCCCCCGGGTCGTCGAGTTCGAACTCGTCGATGCACACGAGCTTGTAGCTGCTGAGCGCCTCAACGGTCTTGCGGAAGGACAGCGCGCCCACCAGGTTGGTGTATTCGACGAAGGTGCCGAAGGCCTTGGGTCCGGGGGCCGCGTGCCACAGCGAGGCCAGCAGGTGGGTCTTGCCCACACCGAAACCGCCGTCCAGGTAAATGCCGGCGCGGGAATTGTCCTTGTCCTTCTTGCCAAACAGTTTCTGGAAAAGTCCGGAGCTTCCGTTGGCGCCAACGCCGGTGGCGAAGGACTCCAGCGCCGTTACCGCCCCGGCCTGGCTCGGCTGCGACGGATCGGGCCGGTAGCTTGTGAAGGAGACCTCTCCGAACCGCGGGGAGGGATAAAAACCCTTGAGGAGTTCATCCACGGAAACCGACGGTGTCCGCGCGGAGAGCTGTTCGATCTGTACCAAGGTGGTCCGTTCTGCTGGTCTCGTGTCCCCAGAAAGGATACCGGCAATGGGGCACCTGCCCCATTGCGCTGTGCGCACACGTGACCAAGGCCATATTTCCCTCTGTGAACGCAGGGACGCATTAGTGCCGGCCCGTGGCTAGTGTTGGAACTGGCCCGGCCGCAGCGACGCCTCCCGGTGGCATGGGTCCCCTGACCGTTTCAGTGAAAGGCCATCCCTGTGTCCTACCCCGTTGAACAGAACGAAAAGTTCGCCGAGTACGCGAACCCGGAACGCCTTGTGTCCACCGAATGGCTCGCAGAGGCCATTGAAAACGGCGCCGTCGCCGACGGCAAACTCGTGGTGGTGGAGTCCGATGAGGATGTCCTGCTCTACGAAACCGGCCACATCCCGGGCGCCGTCAAGATCGACTGGCACACCGACCTGAACGACGAGGTCACCCGCGACTACGTGGACGGCAAGGCGTTTGCGGCCCTGGCGGCTGCCAAGGGCATCTCCCGCGACTCCACCGTGGTCATCTACGGCGACAAGTCCAACTGGTGGGCCGCGTACGCCCTGTGGGTCTTTACCCTCTTCGGCCACGAAGACGTCCGCCTGCTGGACGGCGGCCGCGACAAGTGGATCGCCGAGGGCCACAAGCTGACCACCGACGTCACGGTCACCTCCCCGGCCGAATACCCGGAGGTGGAGCGCAACGATGCCCCCATCCGCGCCTTCAAGGAAGACGTGCTGGCCCACTTCGGCAAGCCGCTGATCGACGTCCGCTCCCCCGAGGAATACAGCGGCCAGCGCACGCACATGCCCGCCTACCCTGAGGAAGGCGCCCTGCGGGGCGGCCACATCCCGACGGCTGCCTCGATCCCCTGGGCACGCGCGGCAGCCGGCGACGGCACGTACCGCAACCGGGCCGAACTCGAGGCCCTTTACCTGGGCGAGGCCGGCCTCAAGGAAGGCGACGACGTCGTGGCATACTGCCGCATCGGCGAGCGTTCCAGCCACACCTGGTTCGCACTGAAGTACCTGCTGGGCTTCGAGACGGTGCGCAACTACGACGGTTCCTGGACCGAGTGGGGTAACGCCGTCCGCGTGCCCATCACCAAGGGAACCGAGCGCGGCACGGTACCGGCGTAAACTGGACCTGATGAATACCCAAGCCCTTCCCGCCGCGCTGGCGGAAATAGTTGACGACTTCCAGGCCCTGACCGAACCCGAGCGGCTGCAACTGCTGCTGGAGTTCTCCCAGGGGCTCCCCGAGCTTCCGGACCGGTTGAAGGACCACCCGGAACTCCTTGAGCAAGTTGTCGAGTGCCAGTCGCCGCTGTTCCTGACCGTTGAGACGGAAAAGCACGACGCCGGTTCGCCGGACAGCGTGCGCTTGTACTTCAAGGCGCCGCCGGAAGCACCCACCACCCGAGGATTCGCTGGTGTCCTGCATGAAGGGCTCGACGGTCTCACGGCACCGGAGATCCTCTCGGTGCCGGATGACATGCCCGAGCTGCTGGGGCTCACCCGCGCCATCACTCCCCTGCGGATGCGGGGAATGACGGCCATGCTGGGACGGATCAAGCGCAAGGTGGCTGCCTCCGCCGCGCTGAAGGCCTAGGCCGGAAGGTCCGGGCACCACATGGCGCGCAAACAGGCTTCACAAGGAACGCCGGCTACAGCAGCACTCGCTGCGGCCGGCGTTCCTTTCGTGCTGCATCCGTACAGCCACGACCCCTCGGCTGCCAGCTACGGGATGGAAGCCGCCGAAGTGCTGGGCGTGGATCCCGCAAAGGTCTTCAAGACCCTGATGGTGGATGTGGACGGCAGGCTCGCCGTGGGGATCGTCCCGGTGCACGGGAACCTGGACCTGAAGGCAATCGCGGCTGCGCTGGGCGCCAAGAAGGCAGCCATGGCGGATCCAGCCACGGCACAGCGCAGGACCGGCTATGTACTGGGCGGAATATCACCGCTGGGGCAGCGCCAGCCCTCCCCCACCGTCCTGGACGAGAGCGCCCTGGGCCAGGAGAGCATCCTGGTCTCCGGCGGCCGGCGCGGGCTGGACATCGAGCTTGACCCGGGCCACCTTGTCCGGCTCACCGGCGCCATCACCGCCCGCATCGGCACAGGCCCGAAAGCCACTCCGGACCGCTAGAGTCCGGTCCGGAAGCTACTCCGGAGCATTAGCATCCGGCACGGCCGGTAAGGGCTTCCGGGGGCGGGAGCCCGGGTTGGTCCGCGGGGCCAGCTGCCGCCGCAGCCAGGCGGTGACCAGGCCTTCCCAGCGTTCCGGATCGACGTTCCACTCCTTGGTATGGCGGGCGTCCTGGAACGACTCGAACGTGACCATCTCCGGGTTTTTCTCGGCAATGCTGGCGGACGGGCCGTAAGGCACATATTCGTCGTCGACGCTGTGGAGGATCAGTGTGGGAGTCCTGAGTTCCACGGCGCGGGAGACCCAGTCCATCGGCTTCAGGTCCACGGGCGCCGCCAGTCCCGTCAGGCGCCGGCCCAGGCGGTGTCCCATCATCAGCTGCCCGTACTTCCCGACTGCGGACGGGATGCGGTTCAGTTGCGCATGGTGCGCCAGCACGTTCACCCAGTCAATGACCGGTGCATCGAGCACCATCGCCCGGATGAGGTGGTGGTGCCGGGAGAGGTCGGCCGTCTGCAGGCAGATCGCGCCGCCCATGGACCAGCCAAACAGCACCACTTCCCTGGCGCCATTGGCGACGGCGAAACTGATGGCTGCCTCGACATCGCGCCATTCGGTGGACCCAAGGCCGTAGCGCCCGTCCGGGGCCGAAGGTGCCAGTCCGTCGTTGCGGTAGGAGATCACCAGGCTGGTCATGCCGAGAGCCCGCGCAGGTCGGAGTGCCCGTAGGCATTCCTGCCGGCTGGCACCGCGGCCGTGGACCATGATGGCCCAGATGTCCGAGGGCACCGCCGCGCGCACCAGCCACGCCGGCGCAACGCCGCCCTCCACGTCGACTTCCACGTCCTCGGCCGGCAGGCCGATCGACGCCGGGTCGGGGTGCGAAGCCCCGCTCCAGTAGCCTCGGCGGGCCTTGGTGAGGTCGCCGGAATAGACCGCTTCGACCTCCCGCAGGACGGTGCGTTCCGCGGGTGAGTACGAAAGGATCCTGCCGATCCGTGCGTGTCCGCGGCCGCCGTCGAAGAACAGCCCGTAGGTGCCCTCAACCGTGGTGTCCTCGGTGGCGGCAAGGATGATCTGGAAGCCGTCCGCGGCACGGATGACAGCCAGCACTTCCTGGTTCTCGTCCCGGACCCGCACGGGAGTGATGACCCGCCGGGCGAAATAGAGGGCCAGGGCCGAGGACCCTGCACCCAGCAATCCCGCAGCGGCACCTCCGGCGATAACGCCGCCCACGGCCCATTTGGCGCTGGCGGACATGCCGGCCTCGGGGGTGCCCTGGACCCGGCCCGAGGCACGCGGCGGATTCGTTGGAGTGGCCGGGCGCAGCCCCGGAAGTGATGCCATGGATCCATTCTTACCGCTGCCGGCCCTCCGCACACATTCGGGCACACCGCCGGCGGCCGGACGCCCCGGCGAAATCCGTGCGGGAAGTACAGGCCGGGACTAGGCTGGGGGCATGAGCGATCCAATCGTCATTCTGACAGAAGAGCCGCTGGGTGCGGACGACCGCGTGAACATCGAACGCCTGGTGGACGGGGGTGACGCGCCCCTCGTAGTGCTGGTGCCGGCCAACACGGAACGGCATCTGCTGGTGGACTTCCTCGAAAACCTCTCCCTCCTGGACGTCGCCAAGGCTTTCCGTGAGCTGACCTCCCACGCCCCGGATCCTGCATCCGAGCGTGCTGCCGCCGCCGAAACGCTGGCGGTATCGCTCAACGCGCTGGCCGGAATCGGCGGCGGCGTCACCGGCGAGGTGGTGGAGGGCGGCGCCGTGCAGGGACTCGTGGCCAAGGTCAAGGAAGTCGGTGCGGGCCAGGCCGTCGTCATCACGCGCCCCCATGCCATCGCGGACACGTTCCACACCGACTGGGCCAACAAGGCCCAGGACCAGCTGGGACTGCCTGTGCTGCACCTGTACGCGGGTTCGGGATTTATCGGCGACTCCTGAGCGTTGTTCAAACCATGAGCATCTTTAGCAACAAGCCAAAAGTCGCGCCCGTCCAGGTCTCCGGCGATGGATCCGCTGCGGAAAACAACACTCCGCGGGTTGAAAAGACCGACGAGGAATGGCGGCAGGAGCTGACGCCGGAGGAGTACCGGGTGCTCCGGCAGGCGGGAACCGAGCGTCCCTACACCGGAGAATACTGGGACACCCACACGGCCGGTGTCTACAAGTGCCGGGCCTGCGGCGTGGAACTGTTCACGAGCAAGGAAAAGTTCGACTCCCACTGCGGCTGGCCGTCCTTCTGGGCACCGCTCGCAGACGGAACCGTCCGCTACATCCATGACCGCACGATGGGCATGGACCGTGTTGAGGTCCGCTGCGCAAGCTGCGATTCGCACTTGGGCCATGTTTTCGAGGGCGAGGGGTACGGCACCCCCACGGACCAGCGCTTCTGCATCAATTCCGTCTCGCTGACGCTGGTTTCGGCGGACGACGCCGCAAAGTAGGCGCCGCCAGGCAGAGGCGGAAGGACCCGCCCCCGCTACGGCTGGGGCGGGTCTGCTCAACCACTTGCACCAGTCTTTCTTATGCTCGGGCTAATTTTGCATTAGGAGCTCTGATTGCTTGCTACGCTCGCCGTAGAAGCTCCAAGCAACCCAGAAAGGCGATCGCCGACGATGACCACGACCGCTCTCACCGCACACGCCCCGCTCACCGAAAACCACCCCGAGTGGCTGAGGCTCAAGGCTGCCGCGACGGCAATCCAGGCCCTGCAGACCCAGGACGGCTCGGTGCCCGCGGCCGCTGACCACGAAGCCGCCGCCGCGCACGTCAGCACCATCTGCACGGCCGTCGAAGCACTGGCTCCGTCCTTTCCGCATGACTCCCGGTACCTCGAACTCCTGGTGAGCGACTTCGGCCGCTGGGCCTCCGACGGCTTCGGGGTGCCGGATTTCCTTGACTCGCTGCTCGCTTTCCAGCCGCAGCAGCACCGCATCGACGGTCTGCAGCACCTGGTGGTTTTCCCCATGTACACCCAGAACGGCAGCAGCAACCGCCTCGTGGAAGCAGTCCTGATCGAGGTCATCTGGCCGGCGTTCATCGCCGGCCTCGAGGAGGGTGATTACTCCAACAAGCTCTTCGTTCCCATCCGCTTCCTGGACTTCACGCCCGGCTACAACACCAACTCCGCCGTGCTGTTCCCGGAAACCGTGGCGGTCCGGGAAACCCCGACGTTCACCTGGGGTGCCATCTTTGCGGACCGGGAAGCAGCCCGCTTCCGCCGGGTCCTCGGGGCCGCTGCCGATATCACCCGCCTGGAGCTCCCCGCCGAAGCCGCCGAGCTCCTGGAGAACCAAAAGCTCACCCAGGAAACGTTCGTGATGTGGGACCTGATCCATGACCGCACCCACATGCGCGGCGACCTCCCCTTCGATCCCTTCATGATCAAACAGCGCATGCCGTACTTCCTGTACTCGCTGGAGGAACTCCGCTGCGACCTGACAGCTTTCCGCGAATCCGTGAAGATCGAAAAGGACGAGGAGGCGGATCCGGAAGCACGCCGCCACGCCAAGCTGGTCCAGTACGCCGTCATCTTCGACCGGATCTTCCGCTTCGCCATCACCGGCAGCCGCGTGCGCAACTACGACGGCCTCGGCGGACAGCTGCTGTTCGCCTGGATGCACCAGCACCGCGTCCTGCACTGGACCGACAGCAAGCTCAGCATCGACTGGGACGAAGTTACCGACGTCGTGGTTGAACTCGGTGCCAGGATCGAGGAGCTCTACTGGCGCTCGATCGACCGGCCGAAGATGGCCCACTGGCTCGCCGCGTATGAGCTGATCGCCGGCACTGTCACACCGAACCCGTCGTCCGTCTGGGCCAAGGGTCCGGATGCGCTGCCGCTGGCAGGACCGCCCCGCGGCCTGACGGACCAGGTGCTCGACGACGAATTCCCGCTGTCCATGTTCTATGAAGCCCTCGAGAAGAAGATGCGCCCCGTCATCGAGTCCACGGCCGGCATCACCGGCTCATCTGCCACCGGCACCAGCATCAATACCCTGGCCATGAACGCCGGATGAGTGCCGGACGCCCCTTGAACGTGGTGGTCACGGGCGGCAGCGGGCCGTCCGGGATCGCCACTGCACGCGCGTTGCGCGAAGCAGGCCATACGGTTTTTGCGGTCGGTTCGGACGGTCCCCGGATTGAGGCCGCCGCCGCGGAAGCGGGCGGCGGCGTCATCCCCCTCGTCTGCGACCTCGCCAGCCTGGCTGAGGTCCGGGCGCTGCACGCCACCATTTCCGCCACTGCCGGAAGGGTCGACGGCGTCATCCACCTGGTGGGCGGCTGGCGCGGCGCCCGGGGCATCACGGACCAGACCGACGAGGACTGGGACTTCCTGGAACGCGGCGCCCTCACCACCGTGCGGAATGTCACGAGGGTGTTCTACGACGACCTCGCGGCATCGGAGGCCGGCCGTTTCGCCATGGTGACCTCCACTGCCGTTGCAACCCCGACGGCGGCCGGCGCGAGCTACGCTGCGGCGAAAGCGGCCGCCGAAGCATGGACCCTTGCGGTGGCCGAAGGCTTCAGCAAGGGGACGCACAGCGCCGCGGTCATCTTCGTGGCGAAAGGCCTCGTGGACGCCGGGATGCGTGCCCGGTCCCCCGAACGCAGCTTCCCCGGCTTCACCGACGTTTCGGACCTGGCGGCTGCCGCCGTCGGACTTTTTACCACCCCGGCGGCGGAACTGAACGGCCGTCGGCTGGTCCTTAGCCGATAACGGCCCACATCCCTAGACTGAAAGCGTGACCAAAGCGATGACAACCACAGTTGAAACTGCCCCTGCCGCCACCGCGGCGCGGCTCCATGACCCTGCCGTGCGGGGGTTCGCCTCTGACAACTATTCCGGCGTCCACCCCGAAGTCCTGGCTGCCCTGGCAGCGGCCAACGAGGGCCACCAGGTCTCCTACGGCGAAGACGACTACACCGCACGGCTGCAGGTGCTCATGGAGGAGCACTTCGGCGCCGGCATCGAATGCTTCCCGGTCTTCAACGGAACCGGCGCCAACGTCCTCTCGCTCCAGTCCCTGCTCCCCCGCTGGGGCGCGGTGATCTGCGCGTCGACGGCGCACATCAACATGGACGAGAACGGCGCCCCGGAGCGGATCGGCGGCATTAAACTGCTGCAGGTCCCCACCACCGACGGAAAGCTCACCCCCGAGTTGATCGACAGGGAAGCCTGGGGCTGGGGCGACGAACACCGCGCCCAGCCGCTGGCCGTGTCCATCACCCAGACCACCGAACTGGGCACCTGCTACACGCCGGAGGAGGTCCGCGCCATAGCGGACCACGTCCACGCCAAGGGCATGAAACTCCACATGGACGGGGCCCGGCTGGCCAACGCGGCCGCCCACCTCGACGTGCCGCTCCGGGCGTTCACGCGCGACGCCGGCGTGGATATCCTCTCCTTCGGCGGCACCAAGAACGGGCTGCTGTTCGGAGAGGTGGTGGTGGCGCTCAATCCGGACGCCGCGCACGGCCTGATCTACCTCCGCAAGATGAACATGCAGCTGGCCTCCAAAATGAGGTTCATGTCTGCCCAGTTCATTGCCCTCCTCGAGGGCGACCTCTGGCTGCGATCGGCCAGGCACGCGAACGCCATGGCTGCCCGCCTGCGCGCTGCAGTGGATGGGATCGACGGCGTGGAACCCACCCAGAAGACGGAATCCAACGGTGTGTTTGCCATCCTGCCCGAAGGCGTTGCGGACCGGCTGCGGGAATCGTTCCGCTTCTACGACTGGAACGAAGCTGCGAGGGAAGTCCGCTGGATGTGCTCCTTCGACACGAGCGAAGAGGACGTGGATTCGTTTGTCGCTGCCATCAAGCGGGAGCTGGCGGCCCGTTGAGCGGGCGCACGGGGCGGCGAGCCTGCCGGGTTCGACGCCACATTTTGCGTAACCTGCGAATGTGAACGCACTCGCCCAGGTTCCCGCGGAGTTCCTTACCGCGTTGGGATCCCTACGAAAAGCACGGTGCCGCAGTGAGCTGCACCTGGACGAGATCCCCGCACCGTCCAGGCTGGCCCCCTTCGCAGTGGCCCTCGGCGCGGAGGTCATAGGCCCTGTTCCGGGGCCCGCCCCCGCCGCCGTGCACGGACCCGTTTCCGCCGCATTGGTCCGCGCGGCGGGAACCGTCGACGACGACGCCGAGGAACTCGCCACCGGGCGGTTCATCCTGCTTTACGATCCAGACGGTTCGGCGGTGTGGGACGGCGAGTTCCGGATCGTCACCTACATCCGCGCCCAGCTGGAGGCCGAGATGGGCAACGACGAAATGCTGGGCTCGGTTGCGTGGACCTGGCTCGTCGAAGCGTTGGAGAACCACAACGCGCCCTACCGCGCGGCGGGCGGAACAGCCACCAGGATCCTGTCCGAAAGCTTCGGCACCCTCGCCGACAGGCCCGGCTCCATCGACATCGAGCTGCGGGCGTCGTGGACCCCTGTGGGGCCGGATATCCGGTCCCATTTGGAGGCGTGGTCGGACATGGTCTGCACTTTCGCCGGACTCCCGCCACTGCCTGAGGGCGTATCCGCCCTGCCCCGCCGGCGGCGCAACTGACCATGGTTCACCACGGCGGGACGCCCTTCAGCGCGATGTCGGTAAACTGAAGGCATCATGACCCCTCAAAATCCGGAACACACCACGGCCGGCGTCCCGGCTGCTGACATTACTCCCCACATCACGGTGGAAGGCTTCGACAGCCTGGTCCCCGAGGTCATCGACCTGGACTCCCCCCGCGACGGAGTACCGCTCGTCATTGAAACTCCGGCGGGGCTGGAGCGTTGCGCGGCCGCTATTGCCGCCGGGACGGGCCCGGCAGGGGTGGACGCGGAACGCGCATCGGGCTTCCGCTACGGGCAGCGCGCCTTCCTGGTCCAGATCCGGCGCGAAGGCTCGGGAACGTGGCTCATCGACCCGGAACCCTTCGGGGACCTGCGGATCATCAACGACGCCCTCGAGGGCGTCGAATGGATCCTGCACGCAGCGAGCCAGGACCTTCCGTGCCTGTCGGAGCTTGGCATGTGGCCGCACAAACTGTTCGATACCGAACTGGCCGCGCGGCTTGCCGGACTGCCGCGGGTGGGCCTGGCGGCTGTCATCGAGCAGCTCCTCGGCTTCGGCCTCGCCAAGGAGCATTCCGCCGCCGACTGGTCCACCCGCCCGCTCCCGGAACCCTGGCTGCGCTACGCGGCCCTCGACGTGGAGGTCCTCACGGAACTGCGCGAAGAACTCATCGAGCTGCTCCAGGCCGACGGGAAGCTTGAATTCGCCGAACAGGAGTTCGCAGCCATCCTCGCGGCCGGACTCGCCCCGCCGCGCGTGGATCCCTGGCGCAAGACCTCGGGGCTGCACCAGATCAGGGACCGCCGGCAGCTCGCCGCGGTCCGTGAAATGTGGGTGGAGCGCGACTCCCTGGCCCGCAAACGCGACGTCGCTCCCGGCCGGCTCATCCCCGACTCTTCGCTGGTCGCAGCCGCCAAGGCCATGCCCACCACCGTTCCACAGCTGCTGGGCACCAAGGGCTTCCACGGCCGTGCCGCGCAGCGTGAGGCTCCGCGCTGGCTGCGTTGCATCGCGACAGCCAGAAGCATGGAGGAGCTGCCGCCGCTGCACCTTCCAACCAATGCTCCGCCGCCGCCACGGGTCTGGGCGGACAGGGACCCGGCTGCGGCCGAACGCCTGACGACTGCCAGGCCGCTGCTCCAGGAAAAGGCCGACGAACTGAACCTTCCTGTCGAAAACCTGCTCACGCCCGACTTCCTCCGCCGGGTGGCGTGGCGTCCCCCTGCCGAGCTCAGCGAGGAAGGGATCGCCGAAGAGCTCGGTGAACTCGGTGCCCGGCCGTGGCAGATCGAACTGACGGCTCCCCTGATCACTGCGGCGTTCCTCAATCCGCAGCCACTGCCACCCAAGGAACCGAAGGAGCCCAGGGCCGCGACCGGAACCGGGAGCTAGCTGCCCGCGCCTGTACCGACAGCCTGCATCGGCCGGCTCGCCGCGGCCGGACAACACCAGTCCCGCGCACTCCTTGCCAGCTAAGTTACTCACGAGTAACATTGGAATCAATGCCGCCCGGATTGCCGCTGCCATCGGCGCGCGTCCGGCACCAATGTCTCGATGAGGAGTATCACGTGAGCCAGCCCCGCCACAGCGGAGAACACAGCAGCGGAACCCACAGCAGCGGAATGACCAGGACCGTCCGCGACGTCGTCTTTGTGGACGGTGTCCGCACGCCGTTCGGCCGCGCGGGCGAGAAGGGGATCTACGCCGGAACCCGCGCCGATGACCTCGTGGTCAAGTGCATCCGCGAACTGATGCGCCGCAACCCTTCCCTCCCTGCCGACCGCATTGACGAGGTGGCCGTTGCCGCCACCACCCAGAGCGGCGACCAGGGGCTTACCATCGGCCGCACTGCGGCCCTCCTGGCCGGGCTCCCCCGCACCGTCCCCGGCTTCGCTGTGGACCGCATGTGCGCCGGCGCCATGACCGCCGTCACCACCACCGCCAGCGGCATCGCCTTCGGGGCGTACGACGTCGTCATCGCCGGCGGAGTGGAACACATGGGCAACCACCCGATGGGCGAGGGCGCCGATCCCAATCCGCGGTTCATGTCCGAGCGCCTCGTGGACCCCGCCGCACTGAACATGGGAAACACCGCCGAGAACCTGCACGACCGTTTCCCGGCCATCACCAAGGACCGCACCGACGCCTACGCAGTGGCGTCCCAGGACAAGCTGGCAGCGGCCTACGGAAAGGGCCAGATCCAGCCGGACCTGGTGCCGGTGGCCACCATGAAGCCGGGGCAGGGCTGGACGGTCAACACCGTTGACGAACCGCCCCGGCCCGGAACCTCCCTCGAGGACCTTGCTGCGCTGCGCACGCCGTTCCGCCCCCACGGCCGGGTGACTGCCGGGAACGCAGCAGGGTTGAACGACGGCGCAACGGCGGCCCTGCTTGCCTCCGCGGATGCCGCGGCGGAGCTTGGGCTGCCGGTGAAGATGCGTCTGGTCAGCTACGCCTTTGCCGGCGTCGAGCCGGAGGTCATGGGCATCGGGCCGGTCCCCGCCACGGAGAAGGCGCTGAAGAACGCAGGCCTGGGCATCTCGGACATCGGCCTGTTCGAAATCAACGAGGCATTCGCCGTCCAGGTGCTGAGCTTCCTGGACCACTTCGGCATTGCCGACGACGATCCCCGCGTCAACCGCTACGGCGGCGCGATCGCCGTCGGGCATCCGCTGGCCTCATCCGGAGTGCGGCTGATGAACCAGCTGGCGCGCCAGTTCGAGGAGGACCCGTCGGTCCGTTTCGGCATGACCACCATGTGCATCGGCCTGGGCATGGGCGCCACCGTCATCTGGGAAAACCCGCGTCACTCGGAATACACAGGCTACAGCGGCACAGTGTTGTCCGCCGACGACACCGCCACCAGCAATCCCGCCACCGAACCTGCCACCACCCAGACTGAAGGAGCAGCAGCATGAGCGCCGCAGATTTTCGCAAGCTTGCCGACCTTTTCCCTGACGAGATCGTCACGCATTCCTATGTCCAGGACATCGAGCTGCCGGCTGCCGGCGGCAAGCCGAGCCCGGGAACATTCGCGCTGATCACCCTGGACAACGGCCTGGACCACTCCAAACCCACCACGCTGGGCCCGAACACCCTGGTGGAACTGGGCACGGTCCTGGAGGGCCTCAAAGACCGGGCCACCCGCGGCGAGATCGTGGGCGTCGGCGTGACCGGAAAGCCCTACTACCTGGTGGCCGGCGCGGACCTGTCCGCCGTCAAGTCCCTGAACGACCGGGACCACGGCCTCTGGATGGCGCAGCTCGGCCACGACGTCTATGCGACCCTGGCCAACCTGGGCGTGCCCAGCTTCGCCTTCATCAACGGCGTGGCACTGGGCGGCGGCCTGGAGATCGCCCTGCAGTCCACTTACCGCACGGTGTCCACCGGCGCCGGAGCCCTGGCGCTTCCCGAAGCCTTCCTCGGCCTGGTGCCCGGCTGGGGCGGCGTCTACATCCTTCCGCGGCTGATCGGACCGGAGAACGCCGTCAAGGTGATGATCGAAAATCCGCTCAGCAATAACCGGACGCTCACCGGCCCGCAGGCCTTCGGCCTGGGCATTGCCGACGCCATGTTCGAACCCGCCGACTTCGTGGAGCAGTCCCTCGCCTGGGCTGCCGGCGTCATTTCCGGCGAGGTCGCCCCGAAGCGGCCCAACGCCGTCGAACCTTCCGATCCGGAGGTTGCCGGCCGCTGGGCGGCAGCCGTTGCCGCCGGGCGGGCCTTCGTGGAGGCCAAGACGTCCAATGCCTCGCCCGCGCCGGCCGAAGTGCTGGACATCATGGAGGCCAACCGGACCATGAGCCAGGCGGAATCGGCAGCACTCGAGTGCGAGACCCTGGCCGGCCTCATGCAGACCGACGAATTCCGCTCCACTGTTTACGCTTTCCTGGACCTCGTACAGAAGCGCTCGAAGCGCCCGGCGGGTGCACCTGACCGCAAGCTGGCCCGGCCGGTGACCAAAGTGGGGGTGGTGGGCGCAGGCCTGATGGCGAGCCAGCTGGCGCTGCTCTTCGCCCGGCAGCTCAAGGTGCCCGTGGTCATGACGGACATCGACCAGGCCCGCGTGGACAAAGGTGTGGCCTACGTCCATGCCGAAGTGGACAAGATGCTCGCGAAAAGACGGCTCAGTGCCGACGCCGCCAACCGCACCAAGGCACTTGTGACGGGCTCGGTTTCCAAGGCGGCGTTTGCCGACGCCGACTTCGTCATCGAGGCCGTGTTTGAGGAGCTGAACGTCAAGAAGCAGGTGTTTGCGGAGGTGGAGGCGATTGTCTCCCCCGAGTGCATCCTGGCCACGAACACGTCCTCTCTGTCCGTCACTGCCATGGCTGAGGACCTGGAGCACCCTGAGCGCCTGGTGGGCTTCCACTTCTTCAACCCGGTGGCCGTGATGCCGCTGCTGGAGATCGTCCGGGCGCCCAGGACCGACGACGCCGTGCTGGCCACCGCGTTCGAACTTGCCAGGGGCCTGAAGAAGACCGCCGTCCTGGTCAAGGACGCCGCCGCGTTTGTGGTCAACCGCATCCTGCTGCGCCTCATGGGCGAAGTGACCGCGGCGTTCGATGAGGGAACTCCGGCGGACGTGGCCGACAATGCACTGCGGACCATGGGACTGCCCATGACGCCGTTTACGCTCGGCGCGATGGTCGGCCTACCCGTGGCGCAGCACGTCCAGGAATCCCTGCACGCCGCGTTCGGGGACCGCTTCGGCGTTTCGCAGAACCTGCAAAAGCTGATCGACAACGGCGTGAAATCCATCTGGTCCGTGCAGAACGGGGTGCCGGAAAAGGGGCCGGACGGAAAACCGTTCATCCCCGCCGAAACGATGGCGCTGCTCTCCTTCGGCACCTCCCCCTCCACCGGTGAGGAGGTCCTCCGCCGCACGCAGGATGCGCTGGCCGAGGAAATCGGACTCATGCTGGAAGAGGGCGTGGTGGCCGGGCCGGAAGACATCGACCTCTGCATGATTCTCGGCGCAGGCTGGCCGATGTTCCTCGGGGGCATCACCCCCTACCTGGACCGCGTCGGAGCCTCCGAACGGGTCAATGGCAGGAAGTTCCTCGCTCCCGGCGTAGCGTCCGCGGCAGTTCCGGCCTAGGGCCACGGGGCAGCAGTCCACTCCCGCTGCTCAACCAACAGCGCCGCAGCCCGCACCTTATCCGGTGCGGGCTGCGGCGCTGCTGCGTGCGGACAGGCAACGATCAAACCTCGTGCAGCGTGGCGTCCCGGAGCTCGAGGACGCGGTGGGCCGTGGCCCGGGCATAGGCGACCTCGTGCGTGACCATGACCACGGCAGCGCCACGCTCCGCCGCCGCGCCAAGCGCCTCATCCAGTCGTACGAGGCCGTGCCGGTCCAGGCCCACGGTAGGTTCGTCCAGCGCAATGAGGATCGGTTCCCGGGCCAGGACGGTGGCAAGGGCGAGGAGCCGCTGCCGGGACGCCGGAAGCTCATGCGGATGGGCCTTCAGCTGGTCACCGAGTCCGACGGCGGTCAGCGCCGCCCGCGCGGCTGCTTCCGCCGCGGCGCCGGACTTCCGGTCCAGGCCAAACAGCACTTCGCGCAGGACCGTCCGCTCAAAGAGCTGGTCCCGTGGGTGCTGGAAGAGCAGGCCCACCCGGTCCGCCACCCGCCCGGTCGGAATGCCGGCGATGTCCTTGCCCTCGATCCGGACGGCCCCCCGGAGGGGACGGAGCAGGCCGTTGACGTGCCTCAGCAGCGTGGACTTGCCGGCTCCGTTCGGACCCGTCACGGCGACAATCTGGCCCGCACGGACAGCTAGGCTGAGATCGCCCAGCACCCCCGGACCCGTTTGGTGTTTGCCGGCCGGGTAGCCGAAACTGACACGGTCCAGCTCCAGAACGGCAGGCGCGGAATTTTCCGTGCCGGGACCGGTAGGGGCCGGGTGCCGGTCAGCGGTCCGGCGGCGCGGGCCGGGACTATCGTCCGCCAGCGCGGGAAGCACGACGCCGGAGTGCAGCAGCGCGGGGCTGCCCGCCAGCTCGCCGGGGGTGCCGTGTGCGGTGACCGTGCCGCCGTCGAGCACCAGCCAGCGGGTGGCTGACAACGCGAGCTCATCCACGGCCTGGCCCAGGACGACGACGGCGGTGCCGGAGTCCAGAAGTCGACGGACCATCGCTTGCACCGACGCGGCGCCTGCGGCATCCAGCGAGCCGAGGGGTTCGTCGAGCACCAGGACGCCGGGGCGCGTAATGGCGGAACAGGCCACGGCCAGTCGCCGCAATTCGCCGCCGGACAGGGTGGCCGGATCGCGTTCCAGCAGGGCGGTCAGTCCCGCCGAGTCGGCGGCACGCAACACCTCCGCGTGCATCAGGGTCCTGTCCATGCCCCGGTTCTCGAGTCCGAAGGCCAACTCCTCGGCGACCGTGGACCCCACGGTGGACAACAGGGCTGCGGCATCCTGCGGAACGAACCCCACATGCTCGGACCAGAGGGCGGGGTTGATCCGGGGGTCGTCCGGGGTGCCGTGAAAAACGAGGGGCCCGCTGTCCCCCGGTGCCGCGCGCCGGTCCGAGTCACGACGCAGGGCCGAAGGACGCAAGTGCAGGGTGCCCCTGAACTGTCCGGAGTTCCCGCCGGACAGCCAGCCGGCCAGCAGCCGGCCCAGGGTGGACTTGCCGCTGCCGGAGCCGCCCAGCACGGCAGTGAGTGTGCCCGGTGCCGCGGCAACGTCCACGTCGTGGAGAACGTCCGCGTCGTCACCGTGGTAGCTGAAGGCTTCAATCCTGGCCTCGAGCAGAGCCACAGTCGTCATGCCGGAACTCCTAGGGGCCACAGCATTGCGAACCCCTGGAGCTGTGGCCCCTGGAGCTGTGGCCACTGGCCGGAGAGCCGCAGCGCAACCGCGGCTGCGGCCAGCAGCAGGGCGACGGCCCGGAATGCCCGCTGGGCAGCCGTATCCGGCACGTCCCGGTAGCTCGTGCGGGCCCGGCTGCCGTTGAAGCCCCGGGCATCAAGTGCCTGCGCCCGCTCACCGGCATCCTCGATCAGCGACAGGACCAGCGGAACCATCTGCAGCCGGACGGCCGCCAGCCGCCGCAGCGGCCCGCCTCCCAGCACCAGTCCCCGGGATTCCTGGGCCCGCCGGATCCGCGCCAGCTTTCCGCTGATGGCCGGTGCCAGCGTCAGGGTGGACGCCAGGACGTAGCCGAACTGCGGGGGCACACGCCGCGCCGACATCACCGCCACCAGGTCCGGCACACGGACGGTGAACGAAAAGAGCAGGAAGACCATGACGTAGGCCGCCGTCCGCGCGCCCATGTCCAGGGCGAATCGAAGCCCCTCCGCCGTGACCCGGGCTGCGCCCCAGTCCGCCAGGACCGTCCTGCCCTCGGGAAAGAACAGCCCGTGCATGACCAGCAGCGACAGCCAGAAGGGCGCCAGGATCACCGCGGCGGCCGGAGCCAGCCTGCCGGCCACCCCGGACCGCACTGCCAGCGCTGCGCAGGCGAGGGCAACGGCGAGTGAAACGGCCCAGCTGGACACCGCCGTCGTGATC
This sequence comes from Arthrobacter sp. Leaf337, assembly GCF_001423745.1. Taxonomy (GTDB): domain Bacteria; phylum Actinomycetota; class Actinomycetes; order Actinomycetales; family Micrococcaceae; genus Arthrobacter. The sequence goes on along the minus strand of NZ_LMPC01000012.1, from coordinate 768,700 downwards.
GCTGCGCCCGCGACGGCCGCCGCGAGTGTGGTCAGGGGGTTAAGCGCTGCGGGAGTGTTCAGAGGGGCAGGCACGGAATCAGGCGTCCGGCGCGTCCTGCTTCTTGCCCGCGAGCACGTTGAAGCGCCGCACGAACGCGAACTGCAGCGTGGTCCGGCGCGGCAGCGCGTACGCCAGCATCGCGACGACGGCGAAGACGATGGCCTTGTCCATGGGGTCCGAAATGAGCGCCTGCTTGGTGATCGCGGCCAGCAGGGTGTCTCCCATGGCCCGGAAGGCGCTGACAATCGCGCCGGTACCGACGCCGGAGGTGCCACCGAAGACGAAAGCCGCGATCGGTGCGGAGACGACGCCGGCAAGGATGCCTGTCACGAAGCCTGCCACCGGGGCAAGGTAGAAGCGGCGGAACAGCCCGTAGCGGGCGGCCAGCCCCGCCAGGAAGCCGATGAGTGCCGCACCGGCGGCGAAAGGCAGCACGGTCGGATTGATGAAGGACCACACGACGCTGCTGAGGGCGCCCGTCGCGGCTCCGGCCGCCGGACCGGCCAGGACGGCAATCAGTACTGTGCCGATCGCGTCAAAGTAGAACGGCAGTCCTGTGGACCCCATGATCTGCCCGAGGGCGATGTTGAGGACAAGGGCCACCGGAATCAGCACCAGCGTGGACGTGGGGAGGGTGGGGAGCACGCCGACGATCAGGAGGATGGCTCCCAGCAGGAAACCGCCCAGGGCCACGAGGGTGGATCCGCCCGCCAGCCCGTTGGTGATGTCCGCGGGCTGCGTGAGGACGAGGAAGATGAAGGTGGCCGCAATGGACACCGCGCCAAGGATTTCGAGCAGGCGGCGGTTGCGGACCGCCGCCTGTCCAGGGGCGGGCAGGGTCCGGGATGGCTGTGACATGGCTGTTCCTTTGGCTGTGGGCTGCGTTCCTCGGGTACACGGACTTGGGTACACCGGTACCGGGATCGGCAAATGTGCGCCTATGTCACCTCGGCGCAGCTACCATCTTAGGGCAGTCGCCTGGCCAGTGCCCCTACGGATTCGATGAGCTCATCGAAGCACTGCTTCGGGTTGTTCGATGTCACAATCCGGGCGTTGGGCGGCAGGCCCCACAGGCCCCGGTAGTCCGCTACCGTGGTGCCCATCAGCAGCGGGGATCCGGTTTCGACGTCCACCGTGGCCAGCGCTGTGGCCACGTCCGTCCGCCCCACGGCCACGCAGGCGGCGAAGGCGTCGTGCACGTGGGCGACGAAGCCCTGGTCGTAGAGCCGGTGGAATTCCATGTAGAAGCGGAGGGCGTCCGAGAGGCATGCCACCAAGGGGTTTCCGGATTTGCTGCGGAGTCCCTCAGGCTGGTCCGGAAGAACGGGTTCCGGACCGGCGCCCGCAGCCTCGGCAAGGCGCTGCAGGTGTTCGGGCCGCATCTCGATCAGTTCGGTGGTTTCCAACGCGCACACCACCGGCAGTTTGTCCTCCGGGAGGCCCCGGTAGGCGGCGAACACTTCCTTCGCGGCGTGCGGATCGACCGAGACGTTCCACTCCGCCGTCGGGGTGGTGTTGCCCTGGTAGTAGAAGCAGCCGCCCATGATCACCAGCCCCTTGAGCAGGTACGGCAGGTCCGGTTCCCGGCGGAGGGCCAGGGCGAAGTTGGTCAGCGGACCGGTGATGAGTCCGGTGATCTCGCCAGGGTGCTTCCGCACCTCGTCCACCCAGACATCGACGGCGTGCCGGTCCGAGACCTGCTGTGCGGGCGGCGGCAGTTCCGCGTAGCCGATCCCCTGCGGTCCGTGGGTTTCCTCCGTGGTAACCAGGGGGATTTCCAGCGGCACTTCGGCGCCGATGGCCACCTCGATTCCCGGCGTGCCACACAGCTCCAGGAGGGCCAGGTTGTTGAGTGCCACCTGCCGCGCCCCCACGTTTCCGGCGGTGCAGGTGATGGCATGCACCCGGACGTCGGGGCGGGACAGGAGGTACACCAGGGCCAGGGCGTCGTCGATCCCGGTGTCCACGTCCATCAGGACCGATTGCATCAGAAGAGTGCCACCTTGGGCGCACGGGGGAAGATTTCATCGAGCCGGGCAAGTTCTTCGGCAGTAGGTACCCAGGCCACGGCGGCGGCGTTCTCCCGGACCTGCTCCGGCTTCGTGGCGCCCGCGATCACGCTGCTGACGGACGCCTGTGCCGCCAGCCACGAGAACGCCACCTGGATCTCGCTGAGGTTGCGCTCCGCAGCGAACGCACTGAACTTCTCCAGCTGATCCCAGTCGGCGTCGTGGACCAGGTTGGTCCGGGTGTGGCTGAGGCGGGAGCCTTCCGGTGCTTTGCCCTGGGCGTACTTGCCTGTCAGCAGGCCGTTGGCCAGCGGGAAGTACGGCAGCACGCCCAGGCCGTAGGCTTCGGCGGCGGGCGTGACTTCGAGTTCGGCGCGCCGGTCCAGCAGGTTGTAGTGGTTCTGGGTGGAGATAAAGCGCGAACCTCCGCGGGCGCGGGCCACGAATTCGGCCTCGGCCACCTGCCAGCCGGCCCGGTTGGAGTGCCCGAGGTAGCGGACTTTCCCGCTGGTCACCAGGTCGTCCAAGGCGGCAAGGGTCTCGTCGATGGGCGTCAGCGGGTCCGGGGTGTGGAACTGGTAAAGATCGATCCAGTCGGTGCCAAGCCGCCGCAGCGAGGCTTCGGCGGCCTTGACGATGTAGCGCCGCGATCCGCGGGCGCCGAAGTCGTTGCCGTTGGCTCCGCGCATGTCCATGCCGAACTTCGTGGCCACAACCGCGTCACCGCGCCGGCCCCCAAGGGCTTTGCCCAGCATGGTTTCGCTGAGTCCAGGCTCCCGGCCGTACGTGTCCGCGACGTCAAAGAGCGTAATGCCGGCGTCCAGGGCGGCATGCACGACGGCGTCCGTCCCCTCCTGCGACTCCGTCACGGTGTTGGTCCGGCCAAGATTGTTGCAGCCGAGGCCAACAACGGAGACGGTCAATCCGGATTTTCCAAGGCGGCGGTATTCAGTCATGAATTCAGCCTATAACGGCCGCAATGCAGGTCCGGACGGAACCCTTCGGGGCTGCGTCCGGACCGGGCCGGAGGCCGGAGAACTTCTCAGGTGGCGGGGAACTCGAGTCCGTGCTCGTCCATGGCGTCCTGGAGTTGTGCCATGGTCTTGACGCCCATTCCGTGCAACTTCAACAATTCCCGCTGGGGATACTGGACCACCTGTTCCAGGGTTTCCAGTCCGGCGTGGGCCATGGCCCGGCGGGCAGGCGCGCCGATTCCGCGGGGAATCGGGGTGTGGCCTGGTTGAACGGATTTTGGCGCCATAGCGGTTGCCTCCCAGTAAGTCGGTTGCCCCCTCTTAGAGGGTAAAGCCCGAAGCCGGTTTCGGCGAGTGCTTGAGCTTAAAGGCTTCCAGCTCTCCGAACGGCGCGGCAGCGATGCTGAGCTTGGTGAAGTCCAGGTCCTCACCGCGGATGCAGACCTTGATGGCGTTGACGGCCTTGTTGACATCGGGGCAGAGGCAGAAGATGTTGAGTTTGGCCTCGCCGAATTCTGACCGCTCCACGGTGCCGAGCCCGCGCCAGGCAAGGTGGCTGATGAGGGCGTCCTTGGCCTTTTCCTCCAGGTAGCGGTCACGGTCGGTGCCGTCCTTGGTTTTCAGCGCGTATTGCGCAACCACCCAGAACTGTTCCTCGTCCGGAATCTCGGCGTAGCCGTCCTCTGCGCACTGCACTGCAAAGGCGTCCATGAGGCCTTCGGCAGCCTCTGCATCGGCGACGTCCGTTTCGTCCGTCTTGCTCTGGTGCCCGACGACGCCGTGGTTCATGACGAACTGGCTGTAGTCCTCATCGAACCAGGCTTCCCGGAACAGCAGGACCCCTTCGTCGTCTCGTTTGTAGACCCTGATAATTCCGCTCATGCCCGTCCTCTCCTGAACCACTCGGCGTCTGTGCCGTCGAACGGTGCGTGCTGTGCCTTCACGGCCTGGTAAAGCTGTTCTGTCTCCCGGAGCATCCGGTCCACGAGGTCCCGCGGATACTCCATGCGCACCTGGTGTTCGGCGAATTCGTCTTCGTCGTCGATGTAGACGCCGCGGGCCACGGACCGGATGACGTCCAGGTCCATGTCGATCACATGGAACTCGAAGGTCCCGGGCCTGATGCCGTTCCAGCCGTGGCCCACGGCGAGGTCCACGTACACCCGGAAGTCGCCGGGGTAGGTGTCGTCGTAGAACGTGGCCACGTAGTCGCCGGTCCGCGGAACAAGCAGGACTGCGTCGGACCGGGCGTGGAAAGCCGCTCCGGGCCGCGATATGAACGATCCCTTGGGCTGGAAGATCCACCAGCCGTGGCTGTCCTCGCCGAGGTAGCTGCCCGGTACCACCCAGTGCGCGCCACCGTCCCATTTGCGGTTCCGCGCCACCACAAGGTCCCCGGGTGCCAGGTTCCCGGGAGGTTCGGCCTCGTGCGGGATCACAGTTTTGGCAGGCTGCCCGTAGTCGGGTGTTCCTGGCCGGGCAGGGGACGAGCGAAAGGCACCTTGGTCCCCAAAACCTGGGCAACGACGTCGTGCGTGATCTGGCGGGCGGTCAAACCGACGCGTTCCAGCACCTGCGCGCGCGTGCCGTGGTCCAGGAACTCCACCGGCAGGCCCACCTCGTTGAGGGCGGTGTCCACACCCGCGGCGCGCATTTCCTGACGGATGCGGGATCCCACGCCGCCGGCGCGGACGCCGTCCTCGATGCAGATGACCAGGCGGTGGCGGGCAGCCAGCGCAATGATGGATTTCCGGACCGGCAGCAGCCAGCGGGGGTCCACCACCGTGGAGCTGATGCCTTGGGCGCCCAGCCGGTTGGAAACGTCCAGGGCGAGCTCGGACATGGCGCCCACACTCACGATCAGCACGTCGTTTTCGCTGGAGCCCGCAGGACGGCGGGCCAGCACGTCCACGCCGTCGTTCAGGCGCTCCAGCGCTTCCACTTCGGCCCCCACGCTGCCCTTGGAATACCGGACAACGGAGGGCGCGTCCTTGATGGCCACGGCTTCGCGGAGTTCTTCGCGGAGCCTTGTGGCGTCGCGTGGCGCTGCCAGGTGGAGCCCCGGGACGATCTGCACCATGGCCATGTCCCACATGCCGTGGTGGCTGGCGCCGTCGGGCCCTGTCACACCGGCGCGGTCCAGCACAATGGTGACGCCGGCCCGGTGCAGGGCAACGTCCATGAGCAGCTGGTCGAACGCGCGGTTCAGGAAGGTCGCGTAGACGGCGACCACGGGGTGGAGGCCGCCGAAGGCCATGCCGGCGGCCGAGGTGAGCGCGTGCTGCTCGGCGATGCCGACATCGAAGACGCGTTCCGGGTGCCGTGCGGCGAATTTGTGCAGGCCCACGGGAATGAGCATGGCACCGGTAATGCCCACGATGTCCTGGCGCTCATCGGCGATCGCTGCGATTTCGTCGGCGAAGACCGACGTCCAGGACTGGGCGCCGCCCGCCTCCGTGGGCTCCCCGGTTTCGGGATCGATAATGCCTACGGCGTGGAACTGGTCGGCCTCGTGGGCGCGAGCCGGCGCATAGCCGTGACCCTTTTCGGTCATTGCGTGCACGATGACCGGGCCGGCGTAGTTCTTCGCCGTCGAGAGGGCGTGCTCCATGGCCTGGAGGTTGTGGCCGTCGACCGGGCCGATGTACTTCATGCCCAGGTCCTCGAACATGCCCTGCGGCGCCCACCAGTCCTTGATGCCCTTCTTCATGGCATGCAGGCTCCGGTAGGTGAACTGTCCCACGGGTCCGCCGTTTTGGAGCTTCCGCTTCCACCAGTCCAGGGTGCCTTCGTAGGCAGGGGCAGCGCGGAAGGAATCAATGGTGGGACGCAGGGAGGCGAGGTAGTCGGCGAAGCCGCCCACGGTGGCCGCGTATGAACGGCCGTTGTCGTTGACGACAATGACGACGCGGCGCTTCTTGTCCGCTGCAATGTTGTTGATCGCTTCCCAGGCCATGCCGCCGGTCAGGGCGCCGTCGCCCACCACGGCAATCACGTAGCGGTCGCCGTCGCCGGTCAGCTGCCGGGCGCGGGAGATGCCGTCGGCCCAGGACAGCGACGAGGAGGCGTGGGAGCTTTCCACGATGTCGTGCTCGGACTCTGCACGGTCCGGATAGCCGGACATGCCGCCTTCCTGGCGGAGGGTGCTGAAGTCCTGGCGTCCGGTGAGGAGTTTGTGGACATACGACTGGTGTCCGGTGTCAAAGACAATGCTGTCGCGGGGAGAATCAAAAATACGGTGCACGGCCATGGTCAGTTCCACAACGCCGAGGTTCGGTCCGAGGTGGCCACCCGTCTGCGACACGTTGCCGATCAGGAAACTCCTGACCTCCGCAGCCAGCTGGGACAGCTGTTCTTCGGTCAACTTGCTCAGGTCCTGCGGATTCCGGATGGTGTCCAAGATTCCCAACGGGGCCTCCTTCGGGTGGTAGACATGCCTTTTAACTCTAACGCCTCGACGGCGGGCCCGACGCAGGGACAGGGGGCTGCCACGCAAAAGCCCCGGCCTGTCAGTGACAGGCCGGGGCTTTTGGTGGTGCCGGTTGTGACCTCTGCCGCTAGTTGGCGGAGATCTGGCGCAGCACGTACTGCAGGATGCCGCCGTTGCGGTAGTAGTCCGCTTCGCCCGGGGTATCGATGCGGAGGACCGCATCGAAGGACTTGGCGGAGCCGTCTTCAGCCGTGGCGGTGACCTTGAGGGTCTTCGGGGTGGTGCCTTCGTTGAGGGCGGTGACGCCCTCGACTGCGAAGGTTTCCGTGCCGGTCAGGCCCAGGGTCGCAGCTGATTCGCCGGCCGGGAACTGCAGTGGCAGGACGCCCATGCCGATCAGGTTGGAGCGGTGGATGCGCTCGTAGCTTTCGGCCACGACAGCCTTGACGCCCAGGAGTGCGGTGCCCTTGGCAGCCCAGTCACGGGATGAGCCGGAGCCGTACTCCTTGCCTGCCAGGACCACCAGCGGGGTGCCGGCTGCCTGGTAGTTCTGGGCGGCGTCGTAGACATACGCCTGGGGACCGTCCGCCTGGGTGAAGTCGCGGGTGAAGCCACCCTCGACGCCGTCGAGCAGCTGGTTCTTGATGCGGATGTTCGCGAACGTGCCGCGGATCATGACTTCGTGGTTGCCACGGCGCGAGCCGTAGGAGTTGAAGTCCTTGCGCTCCACACCGTTGGCCAGCAGGTACTGGCCGGCCGGGGTGTCCGACTTGAAGGAACCGGCCGGGGAGATGTGGTCGGTGGTGACCGAATCGCCGAGCTTGAGCAGCACGCGGGCGCCGGTGATGTCCGTGACGGGCTCCGGCTTCGCCTTCATGCCGTCGAAGTACGGGGGCTTCCGGACATACGTGGACTTCTCGTCCCAGGCGAAGGTGTCGCCGGCCGGGGTGTCCAGTGCCTTCCAGCGGTCGTCGCCGTCGAAGACGCCCTCGTAGCCGCGGGCGAACATTTCCTTGTCAATCGAGGAGTCGATGACCTGCTGGACCTCGACCGGGTTCGGCCAGATGTCCTTCAGGAAGACGTCGTTTCCGGCTTCGTCCTGGCCGAGGGCATCGGTGTCGAAGTCGAAGTCCATGGTTCCGGCCAGGGCGTAGGCGATGACCAGCGGCGGGGAGGCCAGGTAGTTCATCTTGACGTCCGGGTTGATCCGGCCTTCGAAGTTGCGGTTACCGGACAGCACTGCGGTGACGGAAAGGTCGTTGGCCTGGATGGCCTCGGAGATTTCGGCGTCGAGCGGGCCGGAGTTGCCGATGCAGGTGGCGCAGCCGTAGCCCACGATGTAGAAGCCGAGCTTCTCCAGGTACGGGGTCAGGCCGGACTTCTCGTAGTAGTCGGTGACCACCTTGGAGCCGGGTGCCACGGAGGTCTTGACCCACGGCTTCGCGGCCAGGCCCTTGTCCACGGCGTTGCGGGCCAGCAGTGCGGCGGCAAGCATCACGGACGGGTTGGACGTGTTGGTGCAGGACGTGATCGAGGCGATGGACACCGCGCCGTGGTCCAGCTCGAACTCGCGGCCGTCCGCAGTGACAACGTGCACCGGGGTGGACGGACGCCCATGCGCACCGTTGGCCGCGGACTCAACCCGCGCCGTTTCGGTGGTGTGCGAGTCAGCGTGCGTGAACGAGGGCGGGTCGGAGGCCGGGAAGGACTCTTCCAGGGACTCGTCCACGCTGCCGTCTTCGATGCTCACGTAGTTGTGGATGTCCTTGCGGAACTGTTCCTTGGCATCGGTGAGCTCGATGCGGTCCTGGGGACGCTTCGGGCCGGAGATAGAGGGAACAACCGTGGACAGGTCCAGCTCGAGGTACTCGGAGAACTTGATCTCCTTGGAAGGATCGTGCCAGAGGCCCTGTTCCTTCGCGTAGGCCTCAACGAGGGCAACGTTCTCCTCGGACCGGCCGGTGAGGCGCAGGTAGTCGAGGGTGACGTCGTCGATCGGGAACATGGCGGCCGTGGAGCCGAACTCCGGGCTCATGTTGCCAATGGTGGCGCGGTTGGCCAGCGGCACTGCCGCCACACCTTCGCCGTAGAATTCCACGAACTTGCCCACAACACCGTGCTTGCGCAGCTGCTCGGTGATGGTCAGGACGACGTCGGTGGCGGTGGCGCCGGCCGGGATGGACCCGGTCAGCTTGAAGCCCACGACGCGCGGGATCAGCATGGACACGGGCTGGCCCAGCATTGCGGCCTCGGCTTCAATGCCGCCAACGCCCCAGCCCAGCACGCCGAGGCCGTTGACCATGGTGGTGTGCGAATCGGTGCCGACGCAGGTGTCCGGGTAGGCCCGGACAACGCCGTCAACTTCACGGGTCATGACGGTGCGGGCCAGGTACTCGATGTTGACCTGGTGCACAATGCCGGTTCCCGGCGGGACGACCTTGAAGTCGTCAAACGCGGTCTGGCCCCAGCGGAGGAACTGGTAGCGCTCCCCGTTCCGCTGGTATTCGATCTCCATGTTGCGCTCCAGTGCGCCGGAGTTACCGAATACGTCGATCTGCACCGAGTGGTCGATCACCATCTCGGCGGGAGCCAGCGGGTTGACCCTCTTGGGGTCACCGCCGAGCTCCTTGACGGCCTCACGCATGGTGGCGAGGTCTACAACGCAGGGCACGCCAGTGAAGTCCTGCATGATCACGCGCGCCGGCGTGAACTGGATTTCAGTGTCGGGCTGGGCGTTGGGATCCCAACCGGCCAGTGCTCGGACGTGATCGGCCGTGATGTTAGCGCCGTCCTCGGTCCTCAACAGGTTTTCAAGCAATACCTTGAGGCTGAACGGAAGGTTTTCTGCACCTTCAACGGAGTTCAACCGGAAAATTTCGTATTCGGTACCGGCTACATTAAGTTTGCCTTTTGAACCGAAGCTGTCCACAATGCTCATCGCAGGACTCCTCTCGCAACAGTTTCATCTTTGTCGCGCGGTAGACCGCTTGCTAGTTAGGTCATCCTAATTAGTACAAGGTCATACAAAAGAGCATGGGGTCAGCCGAGAATTCGGCGCGCGACGTGGGACTACTACGCCCATCCTAGTCACATCAGGCCGGGGGCGTCAGCAACGCCACTGTCTCCATGTGGTGGGTGTGCGGATACAGGTCGAACGCCCGCAGCCCTGCGAGCGACCAGCCGCCCTGCTGGAAGTACCCCAGGTCCCGGGCGAACGACGCCGGATCGCAGGACACATAGGCGACCGCCCGCGGCCCCGCGGCCATCAATTGGCTGACCACGGCTTTGCCCGCGCCGGCGCGGGGCGGATCAAGCACGACGGCATCGAAGTTGCGGGGCTTCTGGCGCAGCACGCGTTCCACGCGCCCCTGCACGATCTCCACTTGCGGCGCCCCGTGCAGGTTCTTCCGTGCATCGCGGCTGGTGCCGGGGGCACCTTCAACGGACAACACCGAACCGGTGACCCCGACGGCGTCCGCAAGGGCGGCAGTGAAAAGGCCCGCCCCGGCATACAGGTCGGCAACCACCGCGCCCGGCTCAAGGTATCCGCCGTCGTGCAGGAATTCTTTGACCGCCCCGACGAGGGTGTCCGGCGCGTCCCGGTGGATCTGCCAAAAGCCCTCCCCTGTGACCCGGTACTCGTGGCCGGCGGCCGTCTCCTGGACCCAGGTGCGGCCGCGCAGCTGCAGGGCCTCGCCCTTGGCCGGATCGAAGCTGGCCACCGAGACGTCGTCGGGAAGCTGCGCCAGGATGCCGGTGAGGCGCTTTGCGCGGGTGCCTGCGGCAGGGGCCAGCAGCACCAGCGGGCGCGACCCGTTGGCGGGCGCCGCCACTTCCACGCGGTCGACGCCCTGGAGGTCGATGTCCCAGAGCCTGAGCTCGTTGATTCCGGGCACGGCCAGGGGCATCTCGCGGATGGCAATGACCTGATCGGAACGGTGGGCATGCATGCCCAGCTTCCCGGCGGGCGTCACGGCAAAGCTTGCCCGCGTGCGCCACCCGAGGCCGTCGCTGCCTGCCCCGACAGCTTCCACTTCCGTAACGCGTTCGACGCCGGCGAGCCGTTTCAGCTGTTCCGCCAGGACTTCGGCCTTGAGGCTGCGCTGGCGTTCCAGGGACACGTGGCCCAGTTCGGCGCCGCCCACCGGCGGGTGGCCGTGGGACCATGCGCGCAGGGAATCCGCCACGCGCCAGAAATGGGGCACGCGGTCGGGTGATGCTTCGAGCACCTCGACGACGTCGGCGCGCCAGAACTTGGATTCCTCGCCGGCGTCGGTCAGCCGGATCCGGACTTTTTCGCCGGGAATGGCGTGCCGGACAAACACCACGCGGCCTTCGTGGCGGGCCACGCAGTGCCCGCCGTGGGCTATGGGCCCGACATCCACCACGAGGTCGGCATGCGTGCGGGTCTGGGTCTCGGCGTTCATTGGATATCCTGCAATTTCTTTGCTTCTTCGGACGATTTCAGTTGCCAGGGGACGCTGGCCACCATGACACCCGGCTCGAAGTGGAGCCGGGTCTTGATACGCAGGGCGGTCTGGTTGTGGACCAGCTGTTCCCACCACTTACCCACCACGTACTCGGGGATGTAGACCACGATGAGGTCGCGGGGCGAATCCCGCCGCATGTTCTTGACGTATTCCATGATGGGGGTCACCGTTTCCCGGTACGGGCTGGCGAGGACTGTCAGCGGCACCGGAATTTCCAGTTTCTCCCAGTCGGCGAGGGTGTGCGCGGTTTCTTCGGAGTTGATGTCCACCGTTATGGCGTCGAGCCGCGAGGGCCGAGACGCCCGCGCATAGGCCAGGGCCCGCAGGACGGGCTTGCGGACGTGGGACACCAGGAGCACTGCGTGGACCCGGGACGGCAGGGCACGCGGCGAGGAATCCTCGTCCACCGCCAGTTCCTTGGCCACGTTGTCGTAGTGCGAGCGGATGCTCCACATGATGAGGTACAGGACGAACATCGCGAGCAGCGCGATCCAGGCCCCCTGCTCGAATTTGGTGATCAGCACGATGGTCAGGACCAGGGCGGTCATGCCGAAACCGATCATGTTGATGGTGCGCGACTTGAGCATTCGGAGGCGAACGGTCTTGTCCCGCGCCAGTTTGAGTTCGCGCCCCCAGTGCCGGACCATGCCCAGCTGGCTTGCGGTGAAGGAGATGAAAACACCGACGATGTAGAGCTGGATGAGCTTGGTGACGTCGGCGTTGAAGGCCAGGATGAGCACCAGGGCGCCTGCGGCGAGGGCCAGGACGCCGTTGCTGAAGGCCAGGCGGTCACCGCGCGTGCGCAGCTGGCGCGGGAGGTAGCCGTCCTGCGCGAGGATGGATCCGAGGACCGGAAAACCGTTGAAGGCTGTATTCGAGGCAAAAACCAGGATGACGCCGGTTGCTGCAACCACGATGTAGAACAGCACCGAGCCCGGTCCGAAGATGGTCTGGGCGATTTGGCTGATGGCCGGGCTCTGGATGTAGCCTTCCGGCAGCGGCTGCCCGTTGACCAGGAATTCCGTGGCCGGGTCCAGCACAATGTGCACCTTGGTGGCGTTGGCGAGGTAGATGATGCCGGCGAGCATCGCGGAGGCGATGACGCCCAGCAGCAGCAGCGTGGTGGCGGCGTTCTTGCTCTTGGGTTTCTGGAAATTCGGAACACCGTTGCTGATGGCTTCCACACCGGTCAGGGCCGCGGCGCCCGAGGAGAACGCCCGGAGCAGCAGGAAGGCGCCGGCAAGCCCCACCAGCCCCTCATCGAACCCGGCCGCCGGAACTATCGTGAAGTTCGCGGACGGGGCCTCGCCCAGCTGGCCGGTCGCCGCCTGGAAGACGCCGATGGCGGTCATGCCCAGGATGGACGCCATGAAGATGTAGGTGGGAACGGCGAAGACGCTGCCGGCTTCCTTGATTCCCCGCAGGTTCACCAGCGCCAGGATGACTACGCCGATAGTGGCAATCAGTGCCTGCTGGCCGTGAAGCGAGGGGACCGCGGTGGTGAGGTAGGTTGCCGCGGACGACATCGAGACGGCAACCGTGAGTACGTAGTCAACCAGCAGCGCGGATGCCACGGTCAGTCCCGCGTGCTTGCCGAGGTTGACGTTGGCTATTTCGTAGTCGCCGCCGCCGGACGGGTATGCGTGGACGTTCTGTCGGTAGGAGGCCACCACCGTGAGCAGCACCACCATGACGGCGAGGCCCACCCACGGTGAAAAGGCAACCGCACTCACGCCCGCCAACGCCAGGGTCAGGAGGATTTCGTCGGGCGCATAGGCCACAGAGGAGAGGGCATCCGAGGCGAAGACCGGAAGCGCGATCCGCTTCGGCAGCAGGGTGTGGGCTAGCCGGTCGTTCCGGAAGGGCCTCCCCACCAGCACCCGCTTCACGGCATTCAATATTGTCAGCACTCCACAAAGCTAGTCTGATTCGGACGCGATGTCATGACGGCAGGTGGCCGTTCGCTCCGGGGCCCCTCCGCGGCGCCCGCACGCCGGCGGGCCGAAGTTGCGGGCACCGGGCAGAGTGGCGCCGACGGCCGGTAGAGTCTTACGCAGCAACTGGAAAAAAGACTGAGGAGGCACGGGTGGCGCACTTCGTGATCATGGGATGTGGGCGTGTGGGAGCCACGCTGGCGCACACCCTCGAGGATGCTGGCCATTCGGTGGCGATCATCGACCAGGACGACCGTGCCTTCCGCAGGCTCCGCACCGGGTTTTCCGGTCGCAAGGTCACCGGAGTCGGGTTCGACCGGGAGACCCTGAAGCAGGCCGGCGTCAGTGAGGCGTATGCCTTCGCCGCCGTGTCCAGCGGTGACAACTCCAACATCCTGGCGACCCGGGTGGCCCGCGAAACTTTCCACGTGCCCCACGTCGTGGCCAGGATCTACGACCCCGGCCGTGCCGAGATCTACCAGCGCCTGGGCATTCCCACGGTCGCGGCGGTGCGTTGGAGCGCAGACCAGGTGCTGCGCCGGATCCTGCCCGAACAGCACCTCGCCGGCGATTTCCGTGAGCCCTCCGGCCGGCTGGTCCTCGCTGAAATCGACCTTGACCCGGCCTGGATCGGGCACTCCGTCGCCCAGATCGAGAAGGCGGCCGGCATCCGGGTTGCCTACCTGACCCGGTTCGGCGAAGGCATGCTGCCGGCCGCCGCTACGTCCTATCAGGAGGGCGACACCGTCCACGCCATGCTGCGCGTGGACCGCAGCGCCGAGGTAGGCCACATTCTTGCCAAAGAACCCCCCAAGGAGCAGTAAGTGAAAGTCGTCATCGTCGGGGCAGGCAGCGTCGGTTCCTCGATCGCCCGTGAGCTCCTTGCCCACAAACACGAAATCCTGCTGATCGACCTGAAACCGGAAGTGATCGGCCGCAGCGGGCTCCGTGGCGCCCATTGGCTTGTGGGCGACGCCTGCGAACTGAGCACGCTCCAGGACGCCAAGCTCGAGGACGCCGAAGTGGTGGTTTCAGCCACGGGTGATGACAAGGTGAACCTTGTGGTGTCCCTGCTGGCGAAGACCGAGTTCGGCGTTGGCCGGACGGTGGGACGCGTCAACAACCCCAAGAATGACTGGATGTTCAACGATTCCTGGGGCGTCGACGTCGCAGTCAACACCCCGCAGCTGATGACCGCGCTCGTGGAGGAAGCGGTGGAAATCGGCGACCTCGTCCGGCTGCTCACGCTACAGACCGGGGTTTCGTCGCTGGTCGAGTTCACGGTGCCCCACGACTCGCACGTCATCGGACTGACGGTGGGAGACATTGACTGGCCCGAGGACTCCACCCTGGTGGCGATTCTTCGTGACCAGGCCCCCATCACGCCCAGCCGGGACGATGTGCTCGACGGCGGGGACGAACTGTTTTTCGTCACCACCATTGCTGCCGAAGACGACCTCAGGGCCCTGCTGTCCCCTGAACAGCAGGACCGGGACACGGACACGCACGGTTCACAGGAGGACGACAATGAACCGGCGGCCGCCCAGCCCCGGGAGCAGCAGGCCCCCGAGGACGACGGCTTCGACGGCTAAGATCGACAGCTAAGTCCGGCGGCTAGGCCGCCGGCGGAGGACCTTGCTGCGGTGCGCCGGGCTGCGAAGGTTCACCGGGCTGCGCCGGCGGCACCGCGGCAGCAACGGGCCTGGTGATGAGCCAGGCAACCCAGATGCCCAGGATGTACAGCGGGGCGCCCATCAGGAGCCGTGTGGTGGCGAGGCCGGCCAGGCCCTGCTCGCCGAGGAGGTAGAGCGGCACCTGCACCAGCAGCCGCAGGGCCAGGACGCCCACGATGATCCACGTGCCCAGGCGGTAGGCCCTGACCCGGGCCGGGTCCTTGCGCCACTCCAGGCCTTCGTTCCTGATGAAGCCGAACAGCAGTCCGGCGATGGGCCAGCGCAACGCTATGGACACCACCATGCCTGCAATGTAGGCGGCATTGGTGAAGAACCCCAGGACGTAGAAGTTTTCCGCCTTGCCGGTGGTGTTCGCCAGCCACGCGGAAATTCCGACGCCGACTATCCCGGCCAGCGCCTGGGTCAACGGACGCCGCTGGACCAGCCGGGCAATGGTGAAGGCGGCGGCCGCAGCCAAGGCGCCGATCAAGGACAGGGTGAGGTCGCGGGTGATGGTGAACGCGACGAGGAAGGTGAGTCCGGGAACGATGCTCTCGGCAATGCCCTGGACGCCGCCCGCAGTCTTGAGCACGTCGATGCTGCCGTCCTTCGTCCGGTGCAGGCCGGCCTTGACTGCGTAGCCTTCCGCGAGGTCGGCCACTGACGGCGGCTCCGGCGTGTGTGGTGGTTTGACCGGTTCGGACGCGGCGCGCCCGGCAGCGGGATCCGGGGTCTCGGACGGCGTCATTGGTTCTCCTGGCGGGACAGTATTTCGTAGCGGGGGTTGAACATGGTGGGCAGCCCGTCGCGCAACGTCAGCATGCCTTCCAGCCGGAGTTCGCAGCCGGGGTCGACGCCGGGTACCCGACGCCGGCCGAGCCACACGACCCGCAGCCGGTCGCGCCGGCCGGGTCCTCCGGGCCTCCGTGCCGACGCCGGTTCCACCGCGGCGGGGGCAAGGCCCCCCTTGGCGCGCGGCAGGTCGTGGTCCGTGACGATTGCGGTGAAGCTGGCAACCTGTGTGGCCGGTACGTACGTCACCGATTCGATGAAGCCGCGGCACAGCACACGTCCACGGTCCGGCAATCCACTGATGGACAGCTCGGGCTGCGGATATTCGCCGGCCGGGTCAGCCAATCTGGGTGATCTCCGGTCCGCGCTCGGGTTGCTCGAACTCAGGTGCGCCCTGCAGCGGCGCCGGAGCGGAATCCTTCGGCAGGCGGAGCTGCAGCAGGTCACGCGGCGGCATCGGGCTCTCGCCCCGCACCACCACGATCTGCCTGAACAACGATTCCAGGTTCGCCGCAGAATCGCGGTCCAGGGCAGCTTCGCCGCCCAGCACGCCGCGGAGGAACCAACGGGGGCCGTCGACGCCGATGAAGCGGGCCACGCGGTAGCCGCCCGCGCCGTCGGCTGTTCCTGCCGGAAGTTTGGCCACGAGCTCGGTGCCGAAAACTCCGGGAATCTCCTCGACCTGCCCGCCCTGGCTTCCCACGGACTGGCCGATCTGTTCACGGATCTCATCCCAGAGTCCCTCGGTGCGGGGTGCGGCGAAGGCCTGGAGCTGGAGGCTCGAACCGTCGAGGTCCATGGTCACGGCCACAACCCGCTGGGTGGCTTCCTCGATCTCGAGACGGAGCTGGAGGCCTTCCCGTGGTGCAATCAGGAGGGCGCCAAGGTCCACGTAGCCGTCAGTGCTGTCGACTTCCGAGACGTCAAAGGGCCCCGTGACTGCCCGGCCGGTGCTCTCCTCGGCAGCGGAGCCTGCAGTTTCCGGGCTTTCCCCGGGCTCTGCCGCCTGGTCCTTCTTGGCCTTCTTGCCACGCCCAAAAACCATCGGGTTGTCTCCTTAGTTGTGATCATTTCCCGCCGTGCCACCCTGGGCCGCGCGGTAAGTCATGCAGCACCGGCTGAGCCGGGCGGCGTCCGCGGCTAGGCCTGCGGTGTTCCGAAACCGGCGGCGGAACCGAAACCACCGGTGGAACCGAAGCCGCCGTCACCGCGGACCGAGTCGCTCAATTCCGCAACGGCCACAAACTGTGCGTACTCCACGCGCTGAATGACCATCTGTGCAATTCTATCGCCGCGCCGCAGCTCGATGGCTTTCTCACGGTCCGTGTTCAGCAGCGTCACGGCGATCTCGCCGCGGTATCCGGCGTCCACGGTTCCGGGGGCGTTGACCACTGTCAGGCCGTGCTTGGTGGCGAGCCCGGACCGCGGGTGGATGAGGGCGACATACCCGTTGGGGAGGGCGATGGAGACGCCCGTGGGCACCAGCCGGCGTTCACCCGGTTCAAGAACTACGTCCTCGCGGGCACGAAGGTCCGCTCCGGCGTCGCCGGGGTGCGCGTAGGACGGGGCTTCGAGGCCGGCGTCGAGCATTTTCAGCTGGACCGACAGCGTGGGCGATCCGTAGGCCGCGGCGCTGCCTTCCAGGGAGTTCGGCGGCAAAGTACTCACGGCTGCAGTTTCTTCAGTCACAGTCATTTACTCTAACGCGAGCGGCGCACCTTGGCCTAGCCGCGGCACTGGCCGGCGCGGGCGGCGGCCAGTGCCGGGCCAAGGTGAAATACCCCGGGAAAAGTGGAAAGCTGGGGCTATGCCGGAATCTAGTGCAGCTGTGCCTGCCCCCAACAGCACACCCCGCGGAACTGCCGTTCTGTACAGCGAGAAACTCCACCCCAACCTTTGGATCTGGCTCGTGGCAGCAGGCTTGTCCGGCGCAGGCATCCTCGTGTTTGCCCCGATCAGTATGGCGGCCGGCATCACGGCAGCGCTGGTGCTGTTCACCATCATTACGGTGCTGCTGATCCTGTCCACGCCGTCGATAACGGTGACGGCAGACACGCTCCAGGTGGGGCGGGCAACCATCGAACGTCGGTACATCGGAACCGTGACACCGTTCACCGGCAAAGAGGCGACGGCGGAACGCGGCACGCGCCTGAACGGACTGGCATACCTCTGCATCCGGGGCTGGGTGGACCCGGTGGTCAGGATCGACATCACGGATCCTTCCGATCCCACGCCTTACTGGCTTACCTCCACGCGGCGCCCGGCACAGTTGACGGCGGCCCTCACCCGCGCCTGAGCCGCATTGTCAGCCCTCGCAGTCCTTGCAGAAGAGCAACCCGTCTTTTTCGCGGGCGATCTGCGAGCGGTGACGGACCAGGAAGCATGACGAGCAGGTGAATTCATCAGCCTGGGCCGGCAGGACGCGGACCAGGAGTTCCTCGCCGGACAGGTCCGCGCCCGGGAGTTCGTAGCCTTCGGCCAGATCGGATTCGTCCTCATCCACCACTGCCGTTGGCTTGTCAGCGCGGCGGGTCTTCAATTCCTCGATGGAATCTTCGTTCAGGTCCTCTTCTGATTTCCGCGGCGCATCGTAATCTGTCGCCATTATTTTCTGCTCACACTCCGATTTTTTCGGTTTGATGGCCGGGTGCCGGTGGCCGCGCTCAGGGACGGACATCGTCCGTGGGCTGGTCCCCCGGGCCGGTTCACCGATGTAAACGCTGGCTTGCCTGATTTTGTGCCCGACTTAGGCGCCCATTTTTCCCTAAGCCGGGGGCGAAAGCGAGGGCTTTTCGGGGCGGGCACCTGCCCGAGCCTGCCCGACGGAGGGCGGAGGCGGGATAAAAGCACTTGACGGCCGGAAAGTCGCGGAATATCGCGGCGCGCCCTCTCCCCTCCCCCGAATTGCGACTGCCGAGTGGCAGAGTTTCGAATGTCAGTAATGCCAGGGTGGAGGATTTGTATGCAGGATCTACGGCTTGTAGGCGTCCACGACGACGGGGAGCATCTCCTGTTGAGCGGCACCGGCGGCGAGATGTTCCGGCTGCCGATCGACGAAGCCCTTCGGCTCGCGGCCAGCCGCTCTCCGGCGAAAGCGGCCGCTGCAGTTGCGCCTGTTGCCATGTCCCCGCGGGACATCCAGGCACGCATCAGAAGCGGCGCCACAGCCGCCGAAGTTTCGGAACTCTCGGGCATCCCACTGGCCAAGGTCCAACGCTATGAAGGCCCCGTACTTGCCGAGCGCGACTACGTGGCACAGCAGGCGCGAAAAATCGAGGTGGCTTCCCCTGCGCCGGGCCATGACGTCTACCGCTCCGCCTTCGGTGACAACCCGGCTACCCTCGGCGACATGGTGGCACACCGTCTCAACGCCCACGGCATCGAATCCTCCACCGTTGAGTGGGACTCCTGGCGGCGCCCGGACGGCACCTGGACGGTGGTGGCACGCTTCGAAACCAGTACCGGCGCGCACACCAGCATCGGCGAGGAACCGCCGGCCATGTGGACTTTCAGTCCCGCGCGGAAATCCCTGCAGAACGCCAACCGCTGGGCGCAGCAGCTCAGCGAACTGGAACCGCTCGACGGTCCTGTTCCGGCCCGCCGCCTGTCCGCAGTTTCCGACCGCCCGTTTGACTTTGAGACCGACGCCGAGGCGGCCGCGGCCCGGACGGCATCCGGCCAGTCCGGCAAGGATTCGGACGGCCTGCTCGAGATGCTGCGCTCACGCCGCGGCCAGCGGCTCGGTGTAGACGAGGACGGCGACGACGCCTTGGCACTGCTGCTCACCAACGGTGTTCCGGCGGCCCACCCGCGCCCCTCCGAAGTAGTGGCGGAGCCCGAGGCCGAGGACGACGCCACCGGGACGGAAAGCCGCGAAGAAACCGACGCTCCGGCCGCCAAGGGAGACTCGTTCACCCGCAAGCGCGAAGTCCGCGCGTCAATGCTGTCCCGACTCAGCCTGGCTCCCCGGCACACCGGGGACGAAGACGAACGGCTGAAACTCCACGACGGCGTCAGCACGGAAACCCGCGAAATCACCATCGTGGCCTCCCCGCTGCGCCCGGTGACGGACCCGGACGAAGCGTCCGCTGAAGACCCCGGCAGCACGCCGGCGGCAGCCGACGCCGGCCCGGACACCGATGAGGCCGCCGTCGAGGAACCCGCTCCGGTCAGGGAAACGGCACGCGCCCGCCAGACCGGCTGGAACCGCGAATCCGCTCCGAACGTGGGCCTGGATGAACTGCTGGGTGGAGGGAGCCCGCGCCGGAGCCGGGACGACGCTCCGGCCACCCCCAGAAATGATCGGGACGCGGAGCAGCCCGAACGGCAGCCCTCCAAACCCAAGCGCTCCAGCGTACCCAGCTGGGATGAAATAGTTTTCGGCGCACGCGGCGACTGACCCCCAGTCCCCCGGCGCAGCGGGTCAGCCGGGCCGGGTTTCTCCGGCACCGTTCCACAGGCAGGCGTCCACCTCGAACGGCAACAGCTGGTCCTGCTGGGCCATGACGTTGGCGCCGTGGGCAGTGACCCGCCGCATGAAGTGCCGCCGGCACAACGTCTCGTAGCCCACCACGGGGGCGTGGTCCGCCGCGCCGGTGGGGGCCTGGTCGCCGGCCATGTCGACGTCGCCCACCACCACCTGCGCACCTTCGGTGACCATCACGCCGTCGACCGTGCGGGCATTGTGGGTGGCCCGGCGTCCGCACCAGCACAGCGCCTCCACCTGCAGGACCTGGACGCGGTCCGCCAACTCGATGAGCCGCTGCGATCCCGGGAAAAGGCGGGTGCGGAAGTCGGCGCTGATCCCGAAAGCAAACACGTCGACGTCGATCTCGTCCACAATCCGGGCCAGCTGTTCCACCTGCAGTGGTGAGTAGAACTGGGCTTCGTCACAAATGAGGTAGTCCACCCGCAGGCCGCGGGTGCGGCGTTGGATGACCTCGTCCCAGAAGTCCGTGCTGTCCAGGACTTCCACGCAGTCCGTCTCGAGTCCGAGCCGGCTGGAGATCCTGGCACCGCCGGCACGGTCGTTGCGGCTGAACCGGACGCCGCCGCGGCCGCGGGCCCGGTGGTTGTGGTCCATCTGCAGGGCGAGGGTGGATTTGCCGCAGTCCATGGTTCCTGAGAAGAAGACGAGTTCAGCCACGCGCTCCCTTTCGGCCTTGGGCTTGGAAGCACAACAGCGGAACCTCCCGCTCGGCTTTGGTCAGCGACCCGTGCTGCCCGACGACCTCCAGCGCGGCGGAGCGCACGCGGCGCGTGTCGTAGAGCGCCAGGGCGTCCCGGGCGGCGATCATGACATCGCCGATGCGCGCGCTGACTTCCGGCCGGACGTCGCCGAAGAGCCCGGCGGACACGGCCTCGTCGCGGGTGAACGCCCAGATCCTGTCTCCAAAACGTTTCCGCCACGATTCAATCAGCAGTGCCCGGTCCTGATCACCGGCGTCGGGCTCCAGATACAGGTGGACCATGCGCGGCTCCCCTGCGGTGTGCCGGACGCCGGCGATGAGGGCCGGTTCCGCCGAGTAGTCGAACCGCTGCGATTCCGGGACGTCGAGCATGCCGTGGTCCGCGGTCAACAGGACAGTGGTCCCCGGCGGAAGCGTGGCATTGAGCCGTCGTACGGTGGCGTCCAGCTCTTCAAGCTGGTGTTCCCACTGGGCGGACTGGCAGCCGTAGCGGTGCCCCGCCTTGTCCAGGTCGTTGACGTAGAAGTACATCAGGGAACTGTCGGTGCCCAGCATGGCCTCCGCCGCCGCTGCAGTCCTGGCGTGCGGGGTTGCGGCGGCGATGAACCGGCCGCCGCGGAGGGCGGCCTGGGTCATGGGTGAGGCGCCGAACTGCGGAAGGCTGATGGTGGTGACGTCGGTGTGGGCCGCGGCGCGCTCGAACACGGTGGGAAACGGCTGCCATTCGAGGGGGTCCACACCGGCATCCCAGTTGCCCAGCATGTTGACCACTTTGTCCTGTCCGGGATCGAGGACGTCATAGCCCACCATTCCGTGCTGGCCGGCAGGGAGCCCTGTCCCGAAGCTGGCGAGGGAGGAGGCTGTCGTGGAGGGGAAGGCGGAATCCAGGGCCACTGGAACGGCTCCCTGTCCCTGCTGCATCACGGACCGGAGGAAGGGGGTGTGTGCCGATTTTTGCTTCAGCAGGCTACGGCCAAGGCCGTCGGCGAGGACAACGCACACCCGCTTGGCGGCAGGCAGGTTCAGCCGGTTCTCGAAGCCTTCAATTCCCAGGCTGGCTGCCGCGCTGGTCAGTACTTCGGCGATGGAACGTTGGCCGAAAGCAGGCGCCGGTGGCATCGGCGAAGGAGCGGGGGCACCCTCGGCGATGGCGACAGCTGACTGCTCAGAGTTGTTTCCGGGAATCATCTCAGCGCTGGTGCCCGCGGCTGAGGCGGTTTCCAAAAACGCCGGTGCGCGGACGCGGCGCGGCCACCAGGCCGCTGTGCGGCAGGGGCGCCGAACCGGTGTTGACGGCGCGCAGGGCGCGGGCGAACAGCTTGGCGTCCTGGACGGCCTGCAGGCCGTCGGCTTCGGCGCTGATGCGCAGCACGATGTCCTCCTGGGCGATGGTGCCGCTGTAACCGTGGTCCGCCTCACACTGGGGATCCCCGCAGCTGGCCGGCCCCATGTCCAGGCGCTGGCCGCCGGACCAGGCGATGGAAAGGGTGAGTTCCCGCACGGGATCGGACGGCTTGTAGTTTTGCGGCTGGGCGTACATGTAGCTCAGGACCACGGAACGGATCTGCGCCACCGGTACTGATTCGGTGGAAATCTGGGCGACAATCTGCTCGCCGGCCTCGTCGAGCTGCTGGTCGTCAACATGGGCGATGACCAGCATGTCGTCCGTCAGCACCAGCACGGTGATGTGGCGGCGTACTTCCGCGCGGTCGAAATGGGTTTCAAGATGCACAAGGTGCGCCATGCAGTCGCGGCCGTCCAGTGCGTCATCAACGACATCGGCGACCAGCCGGGGGTAGAAGCCTGCCTGCTGGAGTGCGCCTTCAAGGCTCTGGCCCTGGACACCGTGGTCATGTGCGCTATGCCCTTGTGAGGCCTGGTGACCGGGTCGGGGTGCGTGCGGCTTCGACGTGGGAGGCTGGGGGCTCATTACTCCATTTTCACAGATCGACTGGGCACTTGCTAACTGTGCGCCCGGGGCGGGCTAGCTTCGCATCGCCCGGCGGGCACTGTCGGTCCGCTGGGCGGCGTTCGCGATCCGGACATCTGCGGCCAGGATCGATACGCCGCGCAGCCCCGCCAGGACAGGGTTGAACTCAACCAGCGCTATTTCGGGATGGTTGTCCTTGAGCCGGGTCAACCGCGCGGCAAGGTCCTCCAGCGCGGCCACATCTACCGCCGGAAGGCCCTGGTAGCCGAACAGTTTCCGGGCCGCGCGCGGCGCACGGATGAAGTCGTGGACATCGGCACCGGACAGCGGCGGAACCCGGTGGGCCCAGTCCTCCAGCAAATTCACGGCGTCCCCGGCAAGTCCAAAGGAAACCACCGGACCCAGCAGCGGATCCTCAATGGCCCGGAACGTGCAGGCTTGGCCCACCGGAGCCAT
Organism: Arthrobacter sp. Leaf337; assembly: GCF_001423745.1. Classification (GTDB taxonomy): domain Bacteria; phylum Actinomycetota; class Actinomycetes; order Actinomycetales; family Micrococcaceae; genus Arthrobacter. Next base: position 745,781 of record NZ_LMPC01000012.1, on the reverse strand, counting down.
CATCTGGACTTCCATGGACGGCGAACCGTAGGGCGCCAGGGCGCGGTGCATCTCTACGATGTTGCGCCGCAATGATTCGGCGTCCTGGATGTCCAGCCGCACACCGCCAAGGTCCAGCCGGTGGCGCAGGGTCGGATCGGTGGTCTTCAGCACCACCGGCCAGCCAAGCCGCTCGGCGGCTGCAACAGCCTGGTCGGGCGTCTCGAAGCCCACGGAGGGGACAACGTCGATGCCGTAGTGGGCCAGCAGGGTTGCCGCCTTCGCCGGGTCGAGCTGCACCAGCTGCTCGCCGGGGACGTCATGGAGCAGTTCCTCCAGCTCGGCCCTGACGCTTTCCGGGTCGCATCCTTCCGGCTCCGCGAAAAGACCCTGGTCGCGTTCCACCCACTCGGCATACTTGACCACGGCGGCGAGCGCTGCGACGGCGGCACCGGGGTTGGAGTAGCACGGCACGGATCCGCTGGCGGATTCGGCGTCCACGGCGTGGACAGGCAACCGTTCCGCCCCCACCATGCCCTCAACATAGACGGACGGGTCCAGGATCCCGGTGAAGGCGGCAACCACCGGCTTTCCGGCCGCGGCGGAGCATTCCGCCAGGACGCCGGCAATCTTCTCCACCGTGAGGCCCCGTGCCGGCAGCAGCGCCACCACGACGGCGTGGATGGAGTCCGAGGCGAGGATCCCGGCGAGGCTCTCCCGGAGTGCCGGCAGCGCCAGTGACATGCCGGCGTCGAGATCCACGTCCGTGACAATCCGCTCAACACCGAGCCCGTTGGCGGCAGCACTGTCCGCGACCACTTTTCCGAGGGCCCGGGAGTTGCTGAAAACAGCAATGTCCGCCCCGGCCGGCAGCGGCTGGCCGGCGACGATCTGGGCCACGTCCATCAGCTGCTCAATCGTTTCAACCCGGATGACGCCGGACTGGCGCATCATCGCGTCCAGGGCGCCGGCAGGCGCCTGCGTGGTCCGTACCGCATGCCCCGGAGGCAACTGCAGGCCCATCGAGTCCGATTTCGCCACGATGACGGGCTTGGTGCGGGCCAGGCGGCGGGCGAGCCGGGAAAACTTGCGCGGATTGCCGATGGATTCGAGGTAGAGTCCCACCGCGGCGGTGTCGGCGTCGTCTTCCCAGAACTGCATCATGTCGTTGCCGGAGACGTCGGCCCGGTTGCCGGCGGACAGGAACGTGGAAAGGCCCAGGCGGCGCCGGCTGGACGCGGCATACAGCGCCACTCCGATGGCGGCGGACTGGCTGAAGAGTCCCAGGCCGCCCCGGCGCGGCAGGCTTGGCGCCATGGATGCGTTCAGGGACACGGCCGGGTTCGTGTTGACGATGCCCAGGGACGCGGGGCCGATCACGCGCATCCCGTTGGAGCGGGCCTGGCGGACCAGCTCGCGCTGCCTGGCCAGCCCGCGTTCACCGTCGTCGGCGTACCCGGCCGTCGCCACCACAACGCCCTTGACTCCCGAGGCCGCGCAGTCCGCCACAACTTTGGGGACTTCCTCATAGGGGACGGCGATGATGGCCAGCCGGACGGGGTCCGGCACCTCGGAGAGCCTGGCGAAGGACAGCATCCCGGCGAGTTCGAGCGCCTCGGGGTTGATGGCGTAGACCGGCCCGGTGAAGCCGCCCTCGATGATGTGTTCGAGCAGCTGGTAGCCGATGGTGCCCCATTTGCGGCTGGCCCCGATCACCGCGACCGACGACGGCGCCAGCAGCTCCTGGATGCTGCGCGCCTCCGCGCGGTGCTCGCGTGACTCCATCACGGCCCGGGATTTTTCCGTAGGGTCGATGTTGAACTCCAGGCTCACCACACCGTCGTCGAAATGCCTCTTGACGTCGTAACCGGCGTCGGAGAAAACCATCAGCATTTTGCGGTTTTCCGGCAGCACTTCTGCACTGAATTTACGGATGCCGTTTTCGCGGGCGGCAGCGGCCAGGTGTTCCAGCAGGATCGATCCGATGCCGCGGCCCTGGTGGGCGTCGGCTATATTGAAGGCAACCTCGGCTTCTTCGGGATCGGTCAGCCGGTCGTAGCGGCCGATGCCCAGGATTTCACCGCCTATGGTGATCACCAGCGCCACCCGGTCCTTGTAGTCCACTTCCGTGAAGCGCTTCAGCTCCTTGCTGGAGAGCCTCGCTTTAAAGGCGAAAAACCGCATGTAGATGGACTTCTGCGACTGGCCGGTATGGAAAGCCTGCACGGCGTCGGCATCTGAGGGGTGGATCGGGCGCAGATGAGCCGTCCCTCCGTCCCGCAGAACGACATCGGCTTCCCAATATTCCGGATATACGCCGTCCCCGGGCTGATCCACCATAGGCTTAGCCTAGCTAAAACTCGCCAGTAAACCGTTAAGGATCCACCAGCCCCATGGCCCGCCGCCAAAGTTCCGCCCCGGCAGGGGACGCCGTCCAGGACTACACCGAGAACATCGTTGACATCGACGTCACGTCGGAAATGGAAGGCTCGTTCCTCGAGTACGCCTATTCGGTCATCTATTCACGGGCCCTCCCGGATGCCCGTGACGGCCTGAAACCGGTGCAGCGGCGCATCCTCTACATGATGAGCGAAATGGGCCTGCGCCCTGACCGCGGCCACGTCAAGAGCGCCCGCGTGGTGGGCGAGGTCATGGGCAAGCTGCACCCGCACGGCGACACCGCGATCTACGATGCCATGGTCCGCATGGCGCAGGACTTTTCGCTGCGGCTGCCGCTGATCGACGGGCACGGCAACTTTGGCTCGCTCGACGACGGCCCGGCGGCCCCGCGGTACACCGAGGCCCGCCTCGCTGCGGCTGCGCTCACCCTCACCGACCACCTCGACGAAGACGTGGTGGATTTCGTCCCCAACTACGACAACCAGCTGACCCAGCCGGATGTCCTGCCGGCGGCGTTCCCCAACCTGCTGGTCAACGGCGCCACGGGCATTGCCGTGGGCATGGCCACAAACATGGCCCCGCACAACCTCGTGGAGGTCATCTCCGCTGCCCGGCACCTGATCGCGAACCCCGGGGCCACCCTCGAGGACCTCATGCGGTTCGTTCCCGGCCCGGACCTGCCCACGGGCGGCCGGATCGTGGGCCTGGACGGCATCCGCGACGCCTACGCCACGGGCCGCGGCTCGTTCAAAACCCGGGCGAAGGTGGAGATCGAGCAGCTGTCCGCCCGCCGCACCGGCCTGGTGGTCACCGAGCTTCCCTACATGGTGGGCCCGGAGAAGGTGATCGAGAAGATCAAAGACGCCGTCAACGGCAAGAAGCTGACCGGCATCAGCGACATCGTGGACCTGACCGACCGCAAGCACGGGCTCCGCCTGGTGATCGAGCTGAAGAACGGCTTCAACCCGAACGCCGTGCTCCAGCAGCTCTACCGCTACTCGCCGATGGAAGATTCCTTCGGCATCAACAACGTGACGCTCGTGGACGGCCAGCCGCAGACGCTGGGCCTCGTGCAGCTGCTCTCCGTCTACGTGGACCACCGCATCAACGTGGTGCGGCGCCGCACGGCTTTCCGGCTGGCAAAGAAGAAGGACCGCCTCCACCTGGTGGAGGGCCTGCTGATCGCCATCGTGGACATCGACGAGGTCATCCAGATCATCCGGTCCTCCGACGAGGTTGCCGCCGCCCGCGAACGCCTCATGTCCATCTACGACCTCACCGAAATCCAGGCGAACTACATCCTGGAACTCCGGCTCCGGCAGCTGACCAAGTACTCCCGGATCGAGCTCGAAAAAGAGCAGGACCAGCTCAAGCGTGAGATCGCGGAGCTCGAGGCCATCCTGGCTTCGGACCAGCGCCTGCGCGAACTCGTCTCCGACGAACTGGCTGAAATCGCGGAAAAGTACGGCACCCCGCGCCGGACGGTGCTGCTTGAATCCGAGGCGGTCTCCCCCACCGTCGCCGCGCTGGCCGCTGCGCCCGGCGGCAAGGGCAAGGCGGCCCCGCTCGCCCTGGAAATAGCCGATGATCCCTGCTGGGCCATCCTGAGCGCCAGCGGACAGATCGCCCGGACCTCAAACCAGGAGCCCCTGGCCGAGTCCGGTCCGCGGTCACGGCACGACGTGTTCCGGTCCGTGGTGAAAACCTCGGCGCGCGGCGAGATCGCCGCCGTCACGTCCCTGGGCAGGATGCTGCGCCTCCAGGTCATGGACATGCCCGTGTTGCCGCCGATGTCCGGGCTTCCCAACCTGGCCGGCGGCGTACCTGCCAAGGACTTCATCACGCTGCTGAAGGGCGAGACGCTGGTCGCTTTCGCCCCGCTGGATACGGTGCTGGCGATCGGCACGGCGCAGGGCATCGTCAAACGCGTCCAGCCCGACTACCCCCTCAACCGCGAGGACTGGGAAGTCATTGCCCTCAAGGATAAGGACACCGTGGTGGGCGTTGAGCCGGCCGGGGCAGACGACGTCGACCTCGTGTTCCTCACCAAGCAGGCGCAGCTGCTGCGCTTCACCGCCGCAGCGGTCCGGCCGCAGGGCCGCACGGCGGGCGGCATGGCGGGGATCAAGCTGGGAGCCGGGGACGAGGTGCTGTTCTTCGGAACTGTCGCCCCGGGCGACGAGGAGGCCGTCGTGGTCACCGTTTCCGGGACCGAGGGTGCCCTGCCGGGCACGGCCCCCGGTGCCGGGAAAGTGACGGCCTTCGCGGAGTATCCGGCCAAGGGCAGGGCCACTGCGGGAGTGCGGGCGCACCGGTTCCTGAAGGGCGAAGATACCCTGCTCATTGCGTGGGCCGGACACGGGCCGGCCAAGGCGTCCTCGCTGGCGGGGGTGGCGCGCTCGCTCCCGCAGGAACACGGCCGACGGGACGGCTCCGGCATCCCGCTGTCGCAGGCCGTGGACGCCATTGGGCCCAGCATGACCTGGGCCTAGACTACTGGCATGCCTATCATCCCCGATGAAAAAGACTGGACCTGGGTGCTGACCAGGGTCTGCCCGGAATGCGGATTCGACGCCTCAACGGTCACTCCCGCCACGGTTCCCGGCAGCGTCACGAACATGCTTCCGCGCTGGCGGGCGGCGCTGCGCCGCCCGGACGTCGCGGACCGACCGGACGAGGCCACGTGGTCCGTGCTGGAGTACGCATCGCATGTCCGGGATGTTTTCAGCCTCTTCGACCGCCGGCTGAACCTGATGCTGAGCGAGGACAACGCCCGGTTCGAGAACTGGGACCAGGACAAGACCGCCGTGGAGCAGGACTACGCCAACGCGGACCCCGCCATCGTCAGTGCCGAACTGACCGCCGAAGGCGAACAGATCGCCGAGTCATTCGCGGGCGTGCATGAGGACGAGTGGGGCAGGAAAGGCATCCGGGGCAACGGTTCGGAGTTCACGGTGATGACCCTCGCGCAGTACTTCCTGCACGACGTCGTCCATCACCTGCACGACGTCGACGCCTGAGGCGCGCACGGCCAGCCGGTTTCAGCTATGCGGCTTTAGCTTGCCGGGTCAGCTGTGCGCGCCGACAATTCCTTGTCCCACGCCAGGCTCCGGTTGACGGCGCTGTACCCCATTTTTTCGTAGAGGGCGAGCGCGCCAGTGGGGTTCTCCGAGTCGACGTCGAGGGAGGCGCGGTCCATCCCCGCCGCGGCAAAGCGCCGCATCGCATCGGCGAGCAGGGCCTGGGCGATCCCGCGTCCGCGGTACTCGCGGCGGACGCCCAGCAGCTCCGTATACCCCTCGCTGTAGCCCCGGGATACCGCGCTATCCGGGTCGTGGCTGGCCAGCTGGTAGCCTGCCACGATTCCGGAGCCCCGGTCCAGGACCACAGCGCTCAGGTCCGGCCTGGCCTGCGGATCGTTGACGGTGAAACCCCAGGATTCCTCATCCCGGGGCTCGCTTCCCCAATGGTCACGGAAGGCGGCGTTGTGGGCCAGCCTGACCTCCTCGCTGAGCTCCGGCCGCATGGTTGCCAGTTCCAGCCCGTCATCGAGCCGCACGTCTGGAAGCGGGACGCCGTCCAGGTGCCGGTGCATCTCGTTGAAATAGCGCACCACGTGGAATCCTTCTTTGCGGAGCAGCCGCTGCTGGTGCTCGTGCTGCTGTTCCATGTGGACCCGCAGCAGCGGCGACGGTTCGTTGTCTTCCCGACCCTGGTCTTCCGCGAAACGCTCGAGGGTCCGCTGGCTGAGCCATCCCAGCAGCGCCGTGCCGATTCCCCGGCGCTGCCAGCCGGGGTCGACGCAGCCGAAACCGTAGGCCTTGTCGCCGTCCGGGTTTTTCGTGATGCGGGCATAAGCGCGGGGTACCGACCCGCGGTCCAGCAGCAGCAGCGTGTTGGCGGCCGGATGGTTCTTCTTCGACTGCAGGATCTGTTCAAGGTCGGCGGCCCGCTCAAACCACACGGGCCGTTCCACCTCGGCCGTCCGGGCAATCAGGTCAGCCCACGCCGCGACGTCCCTCTCCTCTGCCGGACGCCAGGCCAGCCCCTCGCCGGCCAGTGCGGCCCGCCAGGATCCGGGCATCGGAGCGTCGTTGTTCAGCATGCCAACAGGCTAGCTGCCGGCCCCGCCCCGCGCCAGAACCTGCCCGACGCCGGCGCGCGCCCCCGCGTCGAGGTCCAGCCTGCGATCTGCCGGGTCGATGTCGTCGGGATTGTGGGTCACCAGAACTACGGTCCGTCCGGTGAGACCCCGCCGAAGGTCAGCCAGCATCTCCCTGCCCGCCTCGGCGTCAAGATGGGCGGTGGGTTCGTCCAGCAGGATCACGTCGGCCCCGGTCATGAGGGTCCTGGCAACCGCCAGCCGTTGGCGTTCCCCGCCGCTGAGGAAGGCGCCTCCGGGTCCGATCCGGGTGTCGGCGCCATTCTCCAGCCTGCGAAGCAGCGGCTCCAGCCCCACGGCGGCCAGGGCTTTAGCGATTTCCTGACCGGCGTCGCCGTCCTTGCCTTCCGGCCGGCCGAGCAGGAGGTTTCCGCGGATGGTGGAGTCGAAAAGGTGCGCTTCCTGCGGACACCAGGCAGCGCGTCCGGTGACAGCGATCCGGCCGGAGCGTGGCGGCAGGAACCCGAGCAGGACGGCCAGCAGGGTGGACTTTCCGGAGCCTGAGGTTCCGGTCACGGCGAGCCAGCGGCCAGGTTCCGCCGTCGCGGAAACACCGGTGAAGACTTCCGGACCCGCGGGCCAGGCGGCGGAGAGCGACTCAAGCTCGATACCGGGCAGCCCGCCGGGGCGTTGGGCAACAGGCTCCAGTCCGGGTGTCCCGCGGTTCCGTCCACCGGTGTCCCCGGCGGGTGTGGCTGCGGCGCCCGTTTCTGCGGCGGGAACGCCGGCGGCATCAGGGTCGGCGGCTTCGGAGGCGTCCAGCACGCCGGCCTCGCTGATCCGGTCCAGGACCAGGCGGAGAGCCGGGTACTGGCGTACCGCCGTCGTGATGGCGGCGTACGGATCCACCAGCGCGAGCTGCAGCAGGACCACGACGGCGGCCGTGGCCGGGGCCACGGATCCGCCCGTCACCTCGGGTCCGGCCAGGACCGCAGCGGCCAGAGCGGCGGTCCCGCAGGCAAGGACGGTGAGCGCCTGGCCCAGCCCCTCGGCCCACGCGGACCGCTGCGAGGCAGCTGTTGCCTCCTTGTCGGCAACTCCAATGGCGGACAGGACAGGTGCGGCAACACCGTTGGCGTGCAGTTCAGCGCGGGCGTCCAGCGCCGCGGCGATGTCCCGCAGGACCCCTGAGCGGAGCCGCTGCTCGGCCTGCGCCGACATCCTGTCTGCGAGGAGTGCCGCTGCCGGCGCGGCAACCAGGGACACCACTGCGGCGGCGATGACTGCAGGCAGCGCCGCGGGAAGCAGGAGGCCTGTGGCTGCAATGGCGGATGCACCCACGGCCACGGCGGTCACAGGCGGCAGGACCACCCGGGGCACCAGGTCCCGGACCGTATCGACGTCGTCAATCACCGTTCCCAGGACGTTTCCGCCCTGCAGGAGCCGGCGCAGGGACAGGGCGCGACGGCTCAGCGAATCCCAGAGCCGGCCGCGCAGCCTGGTGAGCGAGGCGAACACGGCGTCGTGCAGCAGGAGCCGCTCGGTGTAGCGCAGGACTGCCCTGCCGATGCCGAAGAACCGCACGCCCACGATGGCGGTGAGGAGGTAGAGGATGGGCGGCTGCTCGCTGGCCCGGATGATGAGCCAGCCGGACAATCCTGCCAGGGCAACGGCGAACAGGGCCGCCAGGACCCCCACGACGCCGGCCGCGCCGAATTTGAGGGACTCCGGCCGCAGGAGCCTGAAGATCCGGACGGGAGTGTTGTGCGTGCGGACCCCCGCGGTCCCTCCGGCCCGGGCTTCGGTATCCGCCGTGGCAGGGGGCTCGGCCGCCCGCGCCGTCGCCGGCGCCGTCGCCCGGTCCGGTCCCGCGTCCGGTCCCGCGTCCGGTCCCGCGTCCGGTGCCGGGAGAACGGCGGAATGCCGTGACGAGGCGGCAGCGTCTGCTGCCGGCCATCCCGGTGCGGATCCGGCGGCGACAGGAACTACGTGGTCTGCCAGTTCCCGGGTAAGGCGGTCGTGGGCCACGAGCAGGACAGTGGCCCGGCCGCGAAGCTTCAGGATGGATTCGTTGACCACGTTGGCGGATTCGCGGTCCAGATGCGCGGTGGGCTCATCCAGCAGCAGCAGGGTGGCACCGGCCTCGATCCGGGCCAGGCCCCGCGCCAGGGCAACCCTGCGGAGCTCCCCCGGGCTGAGCTCGGCGGGATGTTTCGCGGCCAGGTGTCCGGCTCCTGCCGCCTCAAGGCAGGCCCTGGCCTTCGAGGCGGCGGCATTGGCGGAGGCTGTGCCTGCGGTGCCGGCGGCGCCGCCCTTCAGGTAGAGCATCACCTCGGCCAGCACACTAATCTCCACCATGACCGGATGCTGCGGCACCCAGGCGACATCCGGCGGCGAGAACCCGGCGATCCCGCCGCTCACCACTGCACCGCCGCCCGTGCCGACGATTCCCGCCAGGACGCCCAGAATGGTGCTCTTGCCTGCCCCGCTGGCACCGTCGAGGGCGGTAATGCGGCCGGCGGGTGCGTCAAAACCCAGCGGTCCGACGGCGGGTTCCAGCCGCCCGCCGTACGTGACCGTCAGATTCCTGACCGTCACCGCCGGAAGGCCCGCGCCGCCCTCGGAAGTCCCCCCGGGAAGCAGGCCGCCCTGCGGCTGCGAGCCATTCTGCGGCTGCAGCGGCCGGACCTCCGGCGCGTCCATCACCGCGGCGACCTCGGCCAGGGCCGCACGTCCGTCGTCGCTTGAGTGGTGGGCGGTGCCCAGTTCCCGCAACGGGAGATAGCAGTCGGGTGCCAGGATCAGGGCGAGGAGCCCGGCCTCGAGTGCCATGTCGCCGTGGACCAGGCGCACGCCGATGAAGACGGCCACAACGGCCACCGAGATCGTGGCGATGAGTTCCAGCGCGAGCGCGGAGAGGAAGGCCGTCCGCAGGGTGTCCATGGTCCGGGAGCGGTACTGCTCCGAGATGTCCTCGAGGGCCTTCCGCTGGGCACTGGCCCGGCCCAGCCCCACCAGTACGGGCAGCCCTTTGGCCAGTTCCAGCATGTGGCCCGACAGGCGGGCCAGGGCCGATTGTGCGGCCCGGACCCGGTCTTCGGTGTACCTGCCGATCAGCACCATGAACACCGGCACGAGCGGTACGGTCAGGACGACCACCACTGCACTGACCCAGTCGGCGAACAGGATCCGGGCGCCCAGCAGGAGCGGGATGGCGGCGCAGTTGACGAGGGCCGGCAAAAACTGGGTGTAGTAGCTGTCCAGAGCATCCAGGCCCCTGGTGGCCAGGATCGCCAGGCCGCCGTCGGACGGGCCAGCCGCACGCGTGCCGTTCCGCAGTGCGCGTTCCAGCAGTGCGGCGCGCAGTTCTTCCTTGACTCCGAGGGCCGCCCGGCGCGAGGCCACCCCTTGAGCCCACACCGTCACGGACCGGAGGACCACGCCTGCCAGTCCCCAGCCCAGCTGGTCGGCCCAGGCCGGGCTCTGGGAGACCAGTCCGGCCAGGACAGATGCCACCGCCTGCGCCATCAGCACCAGTGACAATGCCTTGAGGGCAGCGAGGAAGCCGAGCCAATAAAGCGCGAGCCGGTTTGCTGGGCCGGCCGGGAACTGCGGTCTCATCGGGTCCTAGTCTTTGGGGGCCAGCGCCCTGGCGGCGATGGCAGGCAGGAAACTGTGGGCTTCCGGGATGTGGGCGGCACTGACCCGGCGGCGGAACACCCAGTAGGTCCAGGCCTGGTAGGCCAGCACCAGGGGCAGGCCCACGCAGGCCACGATGGTCATGAGCCCCAGGGTGTAGTCGGAGGATGAGGCATTGGAAATGGTCAGGTTGAAGTCCGCGTTGAGGGTGGAGGGAAGCACCACCGGGAAGGCCGCACCGAAGATCGACGCGCTGCCGAGGAGCAGGAACACCCCGAGCGACAGGAATGCCTTCCCCTCGAGTCCGTTCCGGCCGAACTGCCAGGCGAACACCGCGGCCACCACTGCCGCGGCAACCGCCACGATGGTCCAGGCTTCGCCGCTGAGGAGCTGCACGCTGATGGCCCAGCCGGCGATGGGGAGCAGGAGGACCGGCAGCAGCCGGACAAACCAGTTCCGGGCGCGGTGCCTGACATCGCCGTCGGTCTTCAGGGCGAGGAAGGCCAGCGCGTGCAGCAGGGAGAAGCACACCACGGCCAGCCCACCCAGGACGGCGTAGCCGCTGAACCAGGCGAAGGGTCCACCCTCGCGGTCGCCATTGGCGTTGAGCGGGAGCCCGGTGGTGGTCAGCGCCAGCGCCGCGCCGACGCCGAACGCAGCCACGAGGGATCCGGCCGCTATGGCCCAGTCCCACACCGCGCGCCAGCTGTCCGTGTCCACCTTGCCGCGGTACTCGAAGGCCACCGCACGGAAGATGAGGGCAACGAGGACCAGCAGCAAGGGAAGGTAGAGGGCAGAGAACAGGGATGCGTACCAGAGCGGGAAGGCGGCGAACGTCGCGCCGCCGGCGGTCAGGAGCCAGACCTCATTACCGTCCCAGACGGGGCCGATCGTGTTGAGCAGGACGCGGCGCTCGGTGTTGTTGCGGGCGAAGAGCTTCATCAGCATGCCGACGCCGAGGTCGAACCCTTCGAGAAAGAGGTATCCCGTCCACAACACCGCGATGGCGATGAACCAGATGGTGGGCAGCAGTTCCATTGTCGAATTTCCTCTGCGCTTAGTAGGCGAATGCCAGGACGTCGTCGGAGCCGCCGGGCTTGCCGGGGCCGCCGGGGCCCGGTGTGGCGTCCTCGTTTTCGCCGACTGGGGCGTGGGCGAGTTCAGGCATTGCGGAAACCACGCCGCCGCGGATGTACTTCACCAGCAGCTTCACCTCCACCACCAGCAGCACGGCGTACACGGCCGTCAGCACCACCAGGGAGGTGAGCAGTTCTCCTGCGGAAACGCCCGGTGAAACGGCCGCAGCGGTGAACATAAACACCTGGTCGATCCCGCTGGGGTCCGGGTTTGGCGCGACCACGAAGGGCTGGCGTCCCATTTCGGTGAAGATCCAGCCGGCCGCGTTGGCACCGAACGGCGCCATGATGCCGACGACGGCGAGCCGCATCAGTCCGCGGGAGGCCGGCACGGTGCCTTTGCGGGTGGCCCAGAGCGCCACGAGGGCAGCGAGGGCAGCGAGGCCGCCGAAGCCGATCATCATCCGGAAGCCCCAGTAGGTCACTTCCATGACCGGAACGTACTCGATTTCCTGCCCGGCACGGTCACCGTAGATGGGGTTGTCCGGGAGGTGCGTTCCGTAGTCGGCCTTGTACTGGTCCAGCAGGCTGTTGACGCCCTTCACTTCGGTGGTGAAGTCGCCCTTGGCCAGGAAGGACAGGATCCCGGGAACTTCGATCACCGCCACGATCTCGTCGCAGTTCTTTGAACCGACGTTGCCGACGCTGAGGACGGAGAAGCCGGTGCCGTCGTGGCAGGCAGCCTCGGCCGCGGCCATCTTCATGGGCTGCTGTTCGAACATGAGCTTGCCCTGCAGGTCGCCGGTGAGGGCTGTTCCGGCGAAGGAAATCATGGCCACGACGGCGCCGATCCGGAGCGAGGTGATCCAGACCTTGTAGTCGGCCCTGTCGCGGCCCGGAATGTCCGCTTCGCCCGGGATGACCTTGCCGTCCTTGCCCATGGTGTCGATGCCGTCATGGCGGCGGCGCCACAGGTGGTACCAGGCGATGCCCAGCAGGAAGCCGCCGGCCACGGCCAGCGCGCCGAAGAGGGTGTGCGGGACTGCCACGAGGGCGGTGTTGTTGGTGAAGACGGCCCAGGCGTCAGTCATGACCGGGCGCCCGTTGATCATTTCCACACCGACGGGATGCTGCATCCAGCTGTTGGCCACGATGATGAAGTACGCGGAGAACACCGAGCCCACCACGGCAATCCAGAGGCAGGCCAGGTGGACGCCCCTCTTGAGTTGCTTCCACCCGAAGATCCACAGCCCCAGGAAGGTGGACTCCACGAAGAAGGCCAGGAGTGCCTCGAGGGCCAGCGGCGCCCCGAAAACGTCGCCGACGAAGCGGCTGTATTCGCTCCAGGCCATCCCGAACTGGAACTCCTGCACGATGCCGGTGGCAACGCCCATGATGAAGTTGATGAGGAACAGCTTCCCCCAGAACTTGGTCATGCGGAGGTATTCGGGCTTGCCGGTGCGGTACCAGATTGTCTGGATGACTGCCACCACGAGGCCCAGCCCGATGGTCAGCGGGACCATCATGAAGTGGTACACAGTGGTGATGCCGAATTGCCAGCGTGCGATTTCCAAAGCGTCCAAGGCAGTCCCTACTTTTGGCTAGGCTTTCATCAGTCCAGGTCTTCTACGCTTCGTAGAAGACCAACTTCTACAGAGTGTAGAACACTTTCGGCGAGCAGTGTAACCAACAGTTCCACCGGCCGGACCCGCTGGCAAGGGCGCGACGCGCCGATTGTTCTACCTCATGTAGAAAGAAACTGCAAAAAGAGGTAAATTTAGATCCAAGTATTCAACTACGCTCCGCGAAGGCCGCCCCGGCTTCGCGGATCGGAACGTTAAGAAGGATGTACGGAATGGCAAGTCTTGGTGAACTGGAACGGGCAGTGATGGATTTGCTCTGGGCAGGCCAGGAAGCGGCCACCGCCAACACCCTGCGGGACCTGCTGGCGCAGAGCACCCAGGCCCAGGGCGGCACGGCCGGCCACGAGGGCAAGGATCTCGCCGTAACCACCGTCCTGACCGTGCTTTCACGCCTGGAGAAGAAGGGGCTCGTGGAACGCGAACGCGGCACCCGCCCGCACCGCTACCAGGCTGTCTCCAGCAGGGCGGACCACACCGCCGAACTCATGCACGAGGTCCTCGGCTCGGCGCCGGACCGCGAAGCCGTGCTGGCCCGTTTTATTGGCTCCGTCACCGAAAGTGAAGCCGAAACACTGCGCAAACTGCTTGGCCACAACTAACAGCGCATGTTCTGGACCTCATACTTACTGGCGGTCCTGGCGATAGTCCTGGCGTGGCCGGTGCCTATCCTTCTTTCGCGCGCGCAATGGCCGGCCCGGTCACCGTTCACGGCCATGCTGCTCTGGCAGGCAATCGCCCTGGCCGGCGGCCTGTCCATGATCGGCGCCATGCTGGTCTACGGCCTCGAGCCGATCGGTGACAACCTCCTGGCCGGCCTGCGCGGGTTGGCCGGAATGGTCCTTTTTAATGCCCCCACCACGGCGCTGGGCTTCTGGCATCTCTTCGCGCTGTCGGCGGCGGCGCTCCTCACCGCACACCTCGTTTTTACGCTGCTGCTGACCTACTACCGGATCGAACGGCAGCGCAGGCGCCACCGTGAACTCCTTGCCCTCCTGGCGTCGCCGTCCACCGACGGCCCGGGAACCGTGGTGATCAACCACGATTCCCCCGTTGCCTACTGCCTCCCGGGGGGCGCACGGTCTGTCACGGTGCTGAGCGACGGCTTGATGGCTGCGTTGGAGCCGGCAGAACTTCGCGCCGTGCTCATCCACGAGAACGCCCATTTGAGCCAGCGCCACCACCTCCTGTTGTGGGCGTTCGCGGCCTGGCGACAGGCCCTCCCCTGGCTGCCCACCACCCGCCTTGCCCAGGAATCAGTGAGCACCCTGATCGAAATGCTTGCTGACGACGTCGCCCTGAAGACCGAGAGCAAGGCCACCCTCATCAAGGCCATTGCCATTGTTGCCAGCGGTCCTGCCGGCGTGCCCGGCGGCCGCGTGGCGTTCAACGGCGCCGACCTGCCGTCCGGCGACGCCGGCGCGGGCGGGATCAGCGCAGCCGGAATGATCGACGCCGGTCTCCAGGGTTCGCCGGGCAGCGCGAGTTCGGCCGGCACCACCGTGTCCCGGGTCCGCCGGCTGCTGTCCCCCCAGGAGCCGCTGCCGGCGCCGCTGCGGGCTTTGGTCCTGGCGGGCTGCCTGCTACTTCTGGCGGTCCCCACGGCCTTGCTGATTGTCCCGGGGCTGCTCGGCTAACCGCCCCTTCCGCATACCGCCCTTGGCGGCCGGATGCTCCCCGGCCGCAGGACTCAGGCGTCGATCCGCTCCCGATCCAGGCTCGCAGCACCGGCAATGATGAAGTCCTTGCGCGGCGCGACGTCGGAGCCCATCAGCAGGTCGAAGGTCTCTTCTGCCTGCTTGGCGTTTTCGATCCCCACTTTGCGCAGGGTCCGGTGGCGCGGATCCATGGTGGTCTCCGCCAACTGTTCCGCGTCCATTTCACCGAGGCCCTTGTAGCGCTGAATGGGTTCCTTGTACCGCTTGCCCTCCTTGGCCAGCCGCGCCAGCAGCACGTGGAGTTCAGCTTCGGAGTAGGTATAGATCATCTCGTTGGCTTTCTGCCCGGCGTTGATGACCTCCACGCGGTGCAGCGGCGGCACTGCGGCGAACACCCTGCCCTCATCGATCATTGGCCGCATGTAGCGGAAGAAGAGCGTGAGGAGCAGCGTGCGGATGTGGGCGCCGTCCACGTCGGCATCCGTCATCAGGATCACTTTGCCGTAGCGTGCCGCCGTGATGTCGAAGCTTCGCCCGGACCCTGCGCCCACCACCTGGATGAGCGCAGCACACTCGGCGTTGGACAGCATGTCCCCCACCGAGGCCTTCTGCACGTTGAGGATCTTGCCGCGGATGGGCAGGAGCGCCTGGAAGTCCGAGGAGCGGGCCAGTTTGGCAGTTCCCAGCGCGGAGTCTCCCTCCACGATGAACAGTTCCGAGCGGGCCACGTCATCCGTGCGGCAGTCCGCCAGTTTCGTGGGCATCGACGATGTCTCCAGCGCGTTCTTCCGGCGCTGTGTCTCCTTGTGGACGCGCGCGGAAATCCGGGACTTCATCTCGCTGACAATTTTTTCCAGGAGCAGCGCGGACTGCGCCTTGTCATTGCGGTTGGCGGAGCTCAGTTTGGCATTGATCTCCTTCTCCACCACCCGTGCCACGATGGCCCGGACCGCTGACGTGCCGAGGATTTCCTTGGTCTGGCCCTCGAACTGCGGCTCGGCCAGGCGTACCGTCAGCACCGCGGTCAGGCCCGCGAAGATGTCGTCCTTTTCGATCTTGTCGTTGCCGGCTTTGAGCTTGCGGGCATTCGTTTCCACGGCCTTGCGGAAAGTCTTAACCAGGGCCTGCTCGAAGCCGGACTGGTGCGTCCCGCCCTTGGGGGTGGAGATGATGTTCACAAAGCTGCGCACGGTGCTGTCGTAACCGATTCCCCACCGGAGTGCCACGTCCACTTCACAGTCGCGTTCCACTTCGGCGAGCTGGCTGTGGCCACGCTCGTCCAGGACCGGAACGGTTTCCTTGAACTTGCCCGAACCGTGCAGCCGCCAGGTGTCCGTGACCGCCGGATCAGCGGCGAGAAAATCGACGAACTCGGAGATGCCGCCGTCGTGGTGGAAGACCTCCTCGTGGCCGGCCAGTTCGCCGGGAGTGCCCGGAAGCCTCCGCTGGTCGCGGACGGTCAGCTTTAGGCCCGGTATCAGGAAGGATGTCTGCCGGGCCCGGGCGGCCAGTTCATCGTAGGAGAACTTGGCGTCCGGGGTGAAGATCTGGCGGTCCGCCCAGTACCGGATCCGGGTGCCGGTGACACCGCGTTTGGCCTTGCCCACCACGTCAAGGACCGAATCATTGACGAACGGTTCGAACGTCGCCGCCGGATCGGGTTTGGTCCCCGGGTCCTTGAACCGCCCCGGTTCGCCCCGCCGGAAGGACATCTTGTACGTCTTACCGCCGCGGTCCACCTCCACGTCAAGGCGGGAAGACAGCGCGTTGACCACCGAGGCACCGACGCCGTGCAGGCCGCCGGACGCCGTATAGGATCCGCCGCCGAACTTGCCGCCCGCGTGCAGTTTGGTAAAGACAACTTCGACGCCGGTCAGTCCGGTCTTGGGCTCAACGTCGATGGGGATGCCGCGGCCGTCATCGTGAATCTCCACGGAGTTGTCGGCGTGCAGGATGATCTGGATGTCATGGCCGAACCCGGCCAGGGCCTCGTCGACGGAGTTGTCGATGATTTCCCACAGGCAGTGCATCAGGCCGCGGGAGTCGGTGGAACCGATGTACATGCCAGGGCGCTTGCGGACGGCCTCGAGGCCTTCCAGTACAGACAGGTGCCGGGCAGTGTAATCAGAACTTGGTGCCACGGGTTGTGAACTCCTTCAGTGACGGAATAGCTAAGGCTTTTGACGCTCTTCCTAGGTTAGTCGGCCCGCGCCGGGACGCTTGCCAGCCACTCCAACATCGGCGTCGTCCGGCAGTACCCGTTACGGAATGGTGATACGCGCACAGCGAAAGTGATCCATCCTTGTCATGGTTTTGCTACGAATGCTGGTTATATAGATGTACAGATCTACTAAGGAGGCCGAAATGACAACAGCAGTTGCGGACCGCACGCTCAACGCACTGGACCGGTGCGATCGTTGCGGAGCACAGGCGTACGTCCGGGTTGTTCTCGAGTCCTCCGGCGGGGAGCTGCTCTTCTGCGGCCACCACGCGCGGGCAGTCGAAGCGACGCTTAAGCCGCTGAGCTCCGACTGGCACGACGAGACGGGCCGGCTTCACGAGAAGCCGCCGGTATCGGTGGACTAGGCAACTCTCTGACAGCAACAGGGCTCCTCCGCTTCGGAGGGGCCCTGTTCGTTTGTCCCTGGACACCGCTCAACTCCACACATAAGTAAGGCCCCGCCGTCCGGCGGGGCCTTACTTATGTGTGCTTCTGTATTCTTAGTCCAGGTAGTCGCGCAAGACCTGGGACCGGGACGGGTGCCGCAGCTTGGACATCGTCTTCGATTCGATCTGGCGGATACGCTCGCGCGTGACCCCGTAGACCTTGCCGATTTCGTCTAAAGTCTTCGGCTGTCCGTCGGTGAGGCCGAACCGCATCGCCACAACGCCGGCTTCGCGCTCGGACAGGGTGTCCAGCACCGAGTGCAACTGCTCCTGCAGCAACGTGAAGCTGACTGCGTCGGCGGGAACCACGGCTTCCGAGTCCTCGATGAGGTCACCGAACTCCGAGTCGCCGTCCTCACCCAGGGGGGTGTGCAGCGAGATGGGCTCGCGGCCGTATTTCTGGACTTCGACGACCTTCTCAGGTGTCATGTCCAGTTCGAGGGCCAGCTCCTCGGGCGTAGGTTCGCGCCCAAGATCCTGCAGCATCTGACGCTGGACGCGCGCCAGCTTGTTGATGACTTCCACCATGTGCACCGGGATGCGGATGGTGCGGGCCTGGTCGGCCATGGCACGCGTGATGGCCTGGCGGATCCACCAGGTGGCGTACGTGGAGAACTTGAAGCCCTTGGTGTAGTCGAACTTCTCGACCGCACGGATGAGGCCCAGGTTGCCTTCCTGGATAAGGTCCAGGAACAGCATGCCGCGGCCGGTGTAGCGCTTGGCGAGCGAAACAACGAGGCGGAGGTTGGCCTCCAGCAGATGGTTCTTGGCGCGTTTGCCATCGTGGATGACGAACTCGAGCTCGCGCTTGAGTTTCGGATCCATGGAGCCGTCGTCCGCCGCGATCTTCTCTTCGGCGAACAGGCCCGCCTCGATGCGGAGGGCAAGGTCCACTTCCTGCTCGGCGTTCAGCAGGGCCACCTTGCCGATCTGCTTCAGGTAGTCCTTGACGGGGTCGGCCGTGGCGCCGGCCGACATGACCTGCTGGACCGGGGCGTCGTCGTCGTCGGCGTCGGAGTACACAAAGCCTGTGCCGGTGGCTGCGGCACCGGTCTTGCTGGCGGCCTCTTCCTCGCTCAGCTCCGACGGATCCGGACTGACGTCGTCCAGATCTTCGTCCAGCTCAACGTCCTCTGCGTCGTCGTCGGACTTTCCGGCAGCCTCGGCGGCAGCCTTGGCGCCGGGCTTGGGTCCGCGCTTCTTGGGCTCGGGCTTTGCCGGGGCGCCGCCCTCGGCAGCCGCAGCCTTGTTGGCTGCGCGCGTGGCGGCACGCTTGGCGCTCGTCGCCGCCTTCTTCTCCTCAGGGGACAATTCGGCCTGGTCGGCGGGTTCCTTCTTGGCGGAAGACGGGGTCACAGAAAACCTTTCTAGCGGCGGTCTGTGGAATCACCATACGGGCAACACCACTATGACCCTGTCAAGTCCGTGATTCACATCAGGTGCGATCGCGGCCAGCAGAGCCATTAAGTAGAACTGCCGGAGCGGCCGTAATGTTCCCGTTTCCGGGCATCACTACATGCACTTGATTCACGGACCCAACCGGGTCTCGGCATCCATTGTCTCATGATTTTCCGAATCGGCCCCTCAGTGCCGCCGCCCGGGCCCGAATGTTTCGGCGAACCGGCCTCTCCCTGCCCGGCGTCATCCGAATGCGGCCCGCCCTAGGCCGCATCCGTTTCAAACTTCTGCCATGCTGCGTCACGGCGCCCGGCCCATCCGCACAGGGTCCCGCGGCTGACCAGTTCGGAGAGCAGTTCCGCGAGCCGGTATCCGGGGTGCTCCGTCACGGCCTGGTCCAGCAACGCATGGGCGAACGAACCCCTGCCGCGGCACCACTCAATCCATCCCCGTCCCGTGAGCGACGCAGCGCCGCCTTCTCCCCCGCCAGCCGTGCCGAGCTGCTGCAGCACGCGCTCCAGCGCCCTCATCCGGTCCCAGCGGGGCGATGGCGGTGCCAGCCCCAGCAGCACATCACCGTACCCGGGAACCGGGAATGTCCCATCGTCCGACGCATCTTCCGCCGGTCCAACTGCCGGCAAAGCGCCAGGGGGCGGTGACACCACCTGCAGGCCGGCGTCCGGCGCGAAGATCCCGAAGTCCTCGGCGCCCTGCTCCGCGGCCGGCCGTCCCGCCGCGCTCATCACCAGCACGGCGTCCCGCCAATGGGGTATGCGCAGGGAGGCCCGGAGATACCCGGCCAACTCGGCCGGAAGGTGCCCCTCCCCTCCATCGGCCAGCACGCACCCCCAGACGTCCAGTATTTTGGCGAACTGGGCGCCACTGCCCCGGAGCGGAGCGAATTCAGTGGCCCACTTTTGTTCCGATCCCAGCACGCAAGCATCAGCCTCCGCCGCAGCGGGCAAGGCACCGCCTGCGGACGAGGGGTCCTCGCCCACGCTGCTCCCGCGGAACACCATCTCGGCGTTGAGCCGGCTGTCCCGGATCTCATCCACGGAGCGGCCGGGAAACGGACAGCAGGCCGGATCGAAGCAGTACGCGTTCCGCCAGAAGGCCTCGCCGACGTACCAGGCGTCGCGGACCGGGAGCCCGGATAATTCCAGCTCGACCTCCAGGGCTGTCAGCAGCCTCGCCAGTGTCCCCTCCAACGGCGCCCCGGCGGAAACATCCCCGGGCCAACTACCCGACCCGCCCGCCCATCCCTCCTCGCTGAAGAGCACCAGGAGGGCGCCGTCGGCGTCGTGGTCCGCTTCAAGGTAGTCCCTAACAGTGCGGGCAAACCGAAGCAGCCCCGGATCCGAGTCAAGGTCCGGGAGATCGACGCGGAGGGTGGCGCCCAGCCGCTTCCCCTGCATGGTCATGGCCACCAGGCTGTTGGCCGGCCAGTAGCCAAGGGAATGCGGAATGAAGCCCAGGATGTCCTCTGGGCCGGTGATGGTCAGTCGTTCTGGAGGTGTCATGCATCCAGACTGAAAGAGACTGCTGGACGCCGGAAGATAGATCTCAACGCATGTGGAAAAACCTATGAGGAACGGTCGGCATCATTCCGTCCGACACCCTACTCCGTGCGGCGGCGTTCCAGGTTGCGGCGGCGCTGCTGCGCGAGGGCTTTGAGCAGCGGCGGCACAACGACGCCCTGGGCCGCCATCTGCCGCCGCACCTTGCGCCGGGTGTAGATAATCGCCGCGGAACCGATTCCTATCAGCACGAACTGGACACTCAGGGCGATCCGGAACGGGTCGAGGCCATAGAGCTCACCCTGCGAGAACCCGGTGGCATGGAGCACGTCAAGCACGACGCCCACGAGGTAGATGGCCACGAGCGCCGCAATGAATCCGCCGACGTTGACGATTCCGGTGGCGGTTCCGATCCGGTGGGCAGGATTAAAGGTTCGGGCAAAGTCGAAGCCGATCATGGATCCCGGCCCTCCGATGGCCAGCACCACCACCAGCCCGGCGAGCATCCACAGCGGAGAGCGGCCGGGCATGAGCAGCACGGCGGCCCAGGCCGCCGCCGTAGTGGCCGCAATGAGGAGCACCATAGTGGAGCGGCGCAGCGGGTGCCGGGAGACGAACCTGCCGATCAGCGGGCCCGCTGCGATGGCAGCGGCAACGTAGATGGCCATCAGGCCCGACACCGTCCCGGCGCTGAGTCCCTGGGCGGAGATCAGGAACGGGTAGCCCCAGGTCATGGCGAACACCGTGCCGCTGAACTGGATAGTGAAGTGGCTCCAGAGCCCCAGCCGGGTGCCGGGCTGGCGCCAGGCGCGGGAGAGTGAAATGCCGGTGGCCTTGAGGCCCTGGCCTGCTTCCGGCCGGGGGTGCCCGGGCGGCTGGTCCTTCAGCACCGCGAGCACCAGTACGACGGCGAGCGCGGACATGGCCGCGAGCGTCAGGAATGCGGGGGTCCAGCCGGCCGAATGGAGGATCATCGCGAACGGGACCACGCTGAAGAGCTGGCCGAGCTGGCCCGACATTCCTGTCAGCTGCGTGATCAGCGGCACCCTGGCCGGGGCGAACCACAGCGGGATCAACCGGATCACCGAGATGAACGTCATGGCATCCCCGGCGCCCACCAGTACCCGCCCCAGCACGCCGCCCGGGATATTGTCCGCGAAGGCAAGCTGAAGCTGGCCGAGTCCCATGAGGACGGCTCCCCCGGCGATCATTGTCCGTGACCCGAGCCGGTCAACGAGGACGCCGACAGGGATCTGCAGTCCGGCGTAGACCAGGAGCTGCAGCACGGTGAAGAAGGAGATCTCCGCTGCGGTGGCATGGAACCGCTCGGTCGCTTCGAGGCCCACCACGCCAAAGGACGTGCGTTGGCTGACTGCAACCAGATACGCGAAAATTCCGACGGTCCAGATGAGCCAGGCGCGCGGTGCAGTCACGTCTCCATTATGCCCGCTGCCGGGATAAGTCCTATTTATTGACGGGGCTCTTCCCGGGCGAGATACGCCTCCACGGCTGCGCCGAGAGCGTCGGCGTTCGGCAGTTCGTCGTTTTCATCAGCCAGCAGGGAGCGACGGACTGTGCCCTCAGCCTTCTCGTCATAACGCGTCTCCAGGCGCGAAACCACCTGCTGCACTTCTTCGGAGGCCTCAAGCTGCTCGGCGATCTGGCGCCCGACTTCGCGGCCGGCCTCCCGCAGGCGGTCAGTGGGAAGCATCAACGAGGTGGCTGCGCCAAGGTACTCAAGCCCGGCCACGGCCGCGTTGGGGTACTCGGCGTCCGCGAGGTAATGCGGGACATGGATGACGTAGCCGGCAATATTGCGGCCAGCCTCGGTGAGGCGCAGTTCCAGGATGTGGCCCACCGCGGCGGGAACTTCCACCGTGGGCTTCCAGACCGAGATGCCCTCGATGAGTTCGGGACGGTTGCCGTGGACGGTGACTCCCACCGGCCGGGTATGGGGAACGGGCATCGGGATGGAGTGGATCCAGGTCACCAGGTTCACGTCGAGATGCTCCACGATCCGGACAACGGCCCGGGCGAACCGCTCCCACTGGAGATCTGGCTCGAAGCCGGCCAGGAACAGGAAGGGTTTGCCCAGTCCGTCCACCAGCCGGTAGAGGGCCAGGCTGGGCGCCTGGTAGTCCTGGAGGTGATCCTCCACGAAAGTGACGTGCGGGCGGCGCGAGCGGTAGTCGATGAGCTGGTCGGCATCGAACACAGCCACCATCTCAGAGTCGAGGGTGTCCAGCAGCTCAGTAGTGATCTGCCTGACCACGTGGCCGGCGTCTGCGAATCCCGTGAAGCCCATCACCAGGTTGAGCCCGCGGAGACCCGGGTCGTCGAACAGCTCGGCATTGCTCACAAAGAGAGCGTCGGGGTCCAGCAGGGAGCCGGAAATCCGTTCAAGCACGGCGTGTTCCTTTCGAGGTGGCGGCGGAGGCGGGGGTCGGCAGCGCTTTGGGCGGGGTGGTCCGCGCAGATGCGCCGGATATTTTCTACAACGCACCGGCCGCCCGAAGCATTCCGGATCCGGGGTGCACAGCGGCAATGTGCCGCAGGTCTCATCAAATTCAGCGCCACCGGGACGGAGAGACTACGATCGGAACTGGCCCTACGGACGGCCTGGCAGACACCGGGTTGCGTCTCAAGCCGACGACGGCCTGTTCCATGGCGGGGCGCCCAACATGCGCATCCTGCCGAAAATCACAGAGAATTGAGGACTGATCCTCGTGGTCAAGAATACTGAAATCAAACTTAGCGTCATTGCGCGTGACGTTAACAAGTCGCCCACGGACGCGCTGGTCATTGGAGTGGCGCAGGGTCCTGACGGTCCTTTACTGCTGGACAACCCGCTGACGGCCAAGTCCGCCGAGGCAATCGCGGAGTCCCTGAAGGTTCTTGGCCTCACCGGCGCGGCCGACCAGGTCCACAGGCTGCCCGGGCTCCCGGAAGCCGGCGCCGCCGTCCTGGTGCTGGCTGGGATCGGCAAACCCGGCGCCGGAGGAAAGCTGACTGAAGAGGCGCTGCGCCGCGCGGCCGGGTCCGCTGTCCGCCAACTTGCCGGACTCACCACTGTGACGCTGGCGCTCCCGACGGCATCCCTCGCCGACGTCGCTGCCGTCGCCGAGGGCGCGGCCATGGGTTCGTACTCGTTCACGGAATACCGCTCAGCTGCCAACGGCCGCAAGGACCCGGTGAAGAACGTCGTCATCTTCACGGATTTCGCCGCCGACAAGGACCTGCAGCCCCTGCTGGAGCGTTCCGCCCTCATCGGGAAGGCGGTCAACGCGACCCGTTCGCTGGTGAACCAGCCCCCCAGCCACCTGTTCCCCGAGTCCTTTGCCGACGCCGCCAAGGAGCTCTCCAAGGGCCTGCCGGTCAAGGTCACTGTGTGGGACGAAAAGCGCCTCGAAAAGGAGGGTTTTGGCGGGATCATGGGCGTTGGAAAGGGATCCACCCGGCAGCCCAGGCTGGTCAAGGTGGAATACGCCCCGTCCAAGGCAACGGCCAAGATCGCCCTTGTGGGCAAGGGCATCACCTTCGACACCGGCGGAATTTCCATCAAGCCCGCCCTCGGCATGGGTGACATGAAGAGCGATATGGCGGGCGCCGCCGTCGTACTTAACACCGTGCTGGCAATCGCAGGCCTGGGCCTTCCCGTTAAGGTGACCGCATGGCTGTGCATTGCTGAAAACATGCCCTCCGGCGCCGCGCAGCGCCCGGCGGACGTCCTCACCATGTTCGGCGGGAAAACCGTCGAGGTCCTTAATACGGATGCCGAAGGCCGGCTGGTCATGGCCGACGGCATCGTGGCCGCCAGCCAGGAATACCCGGACGCCATCATCGACGTCGCCACCCTCACCGGCGCGCAACTGATCGCCCTCGGCAACAGGACGGCCGGCGTCATGGGCTCGGACAGTGTCACCGGACCGCTCAAAGCCGCGGCCGACCGTGCCGGCGAGCTGGTGTGGCCGATGCCGCTGCCGGAAGAGCTCCGCGCCAGCATCGATTCCGAGGTGGCAGACCTGGCCAACATCGGTGAGCGCCACGGCGGCATGATGACCGCTGCCGTGTTCCTGCGTGAATTCGTCGGAAAGGGCAAGGACGGCGAGCAGATCCCGTGGGCCCACATCGATATCGCCGGTCCGTCCTTTAACAACGGCAGCCCCTACGGATACACCCCCAAGCAGGGCACCGGCTGCACCGTGCGCACCCTGGTGGCCTACGTCGAGGACGTCCTGGCAGCCTCCTCGTAACCGGCTCCGCCTCACCGTCCGTCCGCAGGGTCGGTGAGGCTGTCCGGGGCTTTATGGCGGGTCTGATCCGTCCGCCACAAAGCCGCGTGACACTCGACACAAGCGCTCCACAAACGCCGTGACAAGGTGGAGCATGGATAAGTGGTTCGCTAAGGTGAACTGCGGTAGTCACAAATGCAAGAGAACCGGCCTGCTGGCATAATCACGGCAGAGCAAGTTCCAAGACCAGATGATGCGTACTCTCGTGTCATCGTTCACGCGAGGGAGCGTCTAAGTGGCCGATCAGGCAACTGCGCAAGAATTCGACATCCTGGTACTCGGCGGTGGCAGCGGCGGATACGCCACGGCCCTCCGCGCCGTTCAGCTGGGCCTCACTGTAGGCCTCGTGGAGAAGGGGAAACTCGGGGGCACCTGCCTGCACAACGGCTGCATCCCCACGAAGGCCCTCCTGCACTCGGCCGAGCTCGCCGACCACGCACGCGATTCCGCAAAGTACGGCGTCAACGTGACGCTGGACAGCATCGACATGAGCGCAGTCAACGCTTACAAAGACGGCATCATCGCCGGCAAGTTCAAGGGCCTGCAGGGCCTGATCAAGTCCAAGGGCATCACCGTCATCGAAGGCGAAGGCAAACTGCAGGGCACCGACACCGTCGTCGTGAACGGCACTGCATACAAGGGCAAGAACATCGTGCTCGCCACGGGTTCCTACTCCCGCACCCTGCCGGGCCTGGAAATCGGCGGCAAGGTCATCACCTCCGACGAAGCCCTCACCATGGATTACATCCCCAAGAGCGCGATCATCCTGGGCGGCGGCGTGATCGGCGTCGAGTTCGCTTCGGTCTGGAAGTCCTTCGGCGTGGACGTCACCATCGTTGAAGGCCTGCCGTCGCTGGTTCCGAACGAGGACGCTGCGATCGTCAAGAACTTCGAGCGCGCGTTCAAGAAGCGCGGCATCAAGTTCTCCACCGGCGTGTTCTTCCAGGGCGTTGAGCAGAACAACGACGGCGTCAAGGTCACCCTCGTTGACGGCAAGACCTTCGAAGCCGACCTGCTCCTGGTAGCAGTAGGCCGCGGACCGGTCACCGCCAACCTGGGCTACGAAGAAGCCGGCATCACCATCGACCGCGGATTCGTCATCACCAACGAACGCCTGCACACCGGCGTCGGCAACGTCTACGCCGTGGGCGACATCGTCCCGGGTGTCCAGCTGGCCCACCGCGGCTACCAGCAGGGCATTTTCGTGGCCGAGGAAATCGCAGGCCTCAAGCCAGTCATCGTCGAGGATGTCAACATCCCCAAGGTCACCTACTCCGAGCCTGAAATCGCCACCGTCGGCTACACCGAGAAGGCTGCCAAGGAAAAGTTCGGCGACGACCAGGTGGAAACCCAGGAATACAACCTCGCCGGCAACGGCAAGAGCTCCATCCTGGGCACCGGCGGCATCGTCAAGCTGGTCCGCCAGAAGGACGGCCCCGTGGTGGGCGTCCACATGATCGGTTCCCGCATGGGCGAGCAGATCGGTGAAGCACAGCTGATCGTGAACTGGGAAGCCTACCCGGAGGACGTGGCACAGCTGCTGCACGCCCACCCGACCCAGAACGAGGCCCTGGGCGAGGCCCACCTTGCCCTCGCGGGCAAAGCCCTCCACGGCTAGTACTTCCGCTTTACCACAGGGCTTAGTGCACCCGGCATGATCCGCAGGGTGCACTAAGCTCGAACACGGCAGCAATCATCCGCACTAAAGATCAATAAGGAGAACGGGGACGACATGTCTGAATCCGTTAACTTGCCCGCCCTCGGTGAGAGTGTCACCGAAGGAACCGTCACCCGCTGGCTCAAGCAGGTAGGTGACCGGGTAGAGGTGGACGAGCCGCTGCTCGAGGTTTCCACCGACAAAGTAGACACCGAAATCCCCTCTCCGATTGCTGGCGTGATTGAGGAAATCCTCGTCGCCGAAGATGAGACCGCCGAAGTCGGCGCTCCGCTCGTCCGCATTGGTGACGGCTCGGGTTCCGCCGGCGCATCCGAAGCAGCGGCCCCCGCCGAGGCCGCCCCGGCCGAGCAGGCCCCCGCAGCCGAAGAAGCACCCGCCGAAGAAGCACCCTCGACGGAGGCGCCTGCCCCCGCTGAGGCCCCCGCCGCCGAAGCAGCCCCCGCCGCTTCCGGTGAAAGCCACGAAGTAACCCTTCCGGCGCTCGGCGAATCGGTCACCGAAGGCACCGTGACCCGCTGGCTGAAGGCCGTTGGCGACTCCGTCGAGGTTGACGAGCCGCTCCTGGAGGTATCCACCGACAAGGTGGACACCGAAATCCCGTCGCCGGTTGCCGGCACCCTGCAGGAGATCCGGGTCAACGAGGACGAGACCGCCGAGGTCGGCTCCGTCCTTGCCGTCATCGGCTCCGGCGCAGCCGCACCGGCTGCCGCTCCGGCAGCCCCGGCTCCCAAGCAGGAAGCACCCGCCGCCGAGGCTCCCGCAGCAGCACCTGCGGCCCCGGCCGCAGCGCCTGCCAAGGAAGAAGCACCGGCAGCGCCCAAGCAGGAAGCTCCGGCACCGGCAGCACCTGCTGCGGAATCTGCTGCACCGGCCGAGTCCGGCTACGTCACTCCCCTGGTCCGCAAGCTCGCCAACCAGCAGGGCGTGGACATCGCCTCGCTGACCGGCACCGGAGTTGGTGGACGCATCCGCAAGCAGGATGTGATCGCTGCCGCCGAGGCCAAGGCTGCCCCGGCCGCCGCAGCCCAGGCACCGTCCGCAGCAGCTGCACCGGCTTCAGGTGCGGAGTCCTCTCTGCGCGGCACCGTGCAGAAGGCACCGCGCATCCGCCAGGTCATCGCCCGCCGCATGCGGGAGTCGCTGGACGTCTCCACGCAGCTGACGCAGGTCCACGAAGTGGATATGACCAAGATCGCCAAGCTGCGCCTCAAGGCCAAGAACTCCTTCCAGGCCCAGAACGGCGTGAAGCTGACCTTCCTGCCGTTCATCGCCAAGGCCGTCGCCGAAGCGCTGAAGCAGCACCCGAAGGTGAACGCTGCCTACGACGAAGACAAGCAGGAAATCACTTACCACAACGCCGAGCACCTGGCGATCGCCGTGGACACGGACAAGGGCCTCCTGGTTCCCGTCATCTCCGACGCCGGCAGCCTGAACCTTGCCGGCCTGGCCGGCAAGATCGCGGACGTCGCGAGCCGCACCCGCGACGGCAAGATCGGCCCGGATGAGCTGTCCGGCGGAACGTTCAGCATCACCAACATCGGGTCTGTCGGCGCACTGTTCGACACCCCGATCATCAACCAGCCGCAGGTGGGCATCCTCGGTACGGGTGCGATCGTCAAGCGCCCCGTGGTGGTCACCGACGAAAACGGCGACGACTCGATCGCCATCCGCTCCATGATGTACCTCTCCCTGACGTACGACCACCGCCTGGTGGACGGCGCCGACGCAGGGCGCTTCCTGCAGACCCTCAAGGCCCGCCTTGAGGCCGGCGCCTTCGAGGCGGACCTGGGGCTGTAAACAACAGCACACGACGGCGGTACATGCACCGGTGGGCAACCACCGGACGGCCTGCACCGCCGTCGTTTTTGTTTACCAAATCGTCGCCGTTTCGGTCCGCGGGGCTTACTACGATGCGTAGAATCCTCTGGCTAGACTGGGCTCATGATTATCGTCTACCACATCATGGTCTTCCTCCATATCATCGGCGCAGCCATGATTGTCGGCATCTGGATCGGCAACATGAATAAGCCCACGGTGCATCCGCGCCAATTCGACGGCGCAGCCCTGCAGATCATCACGGGCATCGTGATGATGGGGCTCATCCCCGCACTGGACATGGAGGCGAACTACTTCAAGCTCGGCATCAAGTTCGCCATCGCGCTGGCCGTCGCGGTCGTCGCGTTCATGGGCCGCCGCAAATACAAAAAGGACGAGCCGATCAGCAAGGGACTGGCCCACAGCGTGGGCGGCCTCGCGCTGCTGAACGTTGCTATCGCCACTCTCTGGCAGTAGCGCAACTCCGGCAGTACCGCTGCTGCGCCAACGACGACGGCGGCCCTCCCCGGCAGGGAGGGCCGCCGTCGTCGTTGTGGCCGGTCAGCGGCGGGCCGGTGGCGGATTCCGTCTGCCAGTCAGTCGGTGGCGATGCAGAATTCGTTTCCTTCAGGGTCATGCATCACGTCCCAGTGGAAGTCGCCGATGTCGTGTCCTTCCACAAACACGGCTCCGAGCGATTCGGCGTGGGCCCGCAGCCCTTCCGGGTCGGGTCCATGGAGGTCAAGGTGCAGGCGCCGCCGGCCGGGTGTGGCGTCAGGGACCTCCTGGAAGGCCAGCTGCGGCGCTCCCGGAGCAGCCGGCTTGAGCCAGACGAACTGGTCAAAGCGGGCGGAGACCGTGGTTCCCAGCAGGGCAGCCCAAAACGCCGCAAGCTCTTCCGCGTTCCCGGCATTGACCATGATGGCCGCGATCCTCGCCTGCGGTGTCATGACGGCAGTGTGATCCCTTCGGCGTTGAGTTCCCATGGCGCCAGTGTAGACGGTCATAATCCTCTGACAGCGGACACCCCGTGCGCCGCAGGTCCTGAATCCATAGGATTGATCCGGAAGGTTTGGGCGGAAGCCCGGACCGGATCGAATCTAAGCTGAGGAGTGGATATGGCAGCAACACGCACCGCGCACACCGTATGGAACGGCGACCTGTTCGAGGGGTCCGGCAACACCACGCTGGACAGCTCCGGGCTGGGCACCTACGCCGTTACGTGGAAGGCCCGAGCGGAACAGTCGGAAGGCAAGACCAGTCCCGAAGAGCTGATCGCCGCAGCGCACTCGGCCTGCTTCTCCATGGCGTTCAGCCTGGCGTTGAGCCAGGCCGGCTTCACCGTTGAAGAAATCAACACCAAGGCAGATGTTACCTTCGTGCCGGGCACCGGGATCACCGGGAGCCACCTGACGGTGAACGCCACCGTCCCGGGCATCTCGGAAGAAGAGTTCCAGAAGATCGCCGGGGAAGCCAAGGTCGGCTGCCCGGTCTCGGGTGCCCTGGCCAGCATCGACATCACCATGGACGCCACGCTCGCAGCTTCCTAGGCTGCAGGCACGCGGCCGCTCCCAAGGATGCCGCACCACCGCACGGCGAAGGCCCCGCTCCTTCCTGGTTGTTGCCAGGAAGGAGCGGGGCCTTCGTTTGTCCGGGCAGCCGGCCGGATCAGTCCTTGGCGGTGCGGGCAGGCAGGGGCGCCGGAAGGAGCCGCCGGTAGCCTTCACGGAGCGGGGGCCGGTCCGTGGGAAGTTCCTGGATCATTTCCTTGAGGGCGCCGATGCCGTACTCAAGCTGGGGGTCCCGGCCCGCAGCATAGGCGTGCGGCGGGAACGTCACCTCAATGTCCGGTGTCACGCCGTAGTTCTCGACGCCCCAGCCCACGCCGCCGCTGAACCAGGTGGCGTACCGCGGCTGCGTCACTCCGGTTCCGTCCGCGAGGGAGAAGCGGTTGTCAATGCCCACCACACCGCCCCAGGTCCGGGTGCCGATGACCGGCCCGATCCCGCGTAGCTTGGACACCTGGGTGATGATGTCACCGTCCGAGCCGGCAAATTCGTCCGTCAGGATGACCACCGGTCCGCGGGGCGCGTGATGGGGGTACGTCCGGGGCCTTTCACCGCGCGGCATGCTCCATCCGGTCACCTTGCGGCCGATGAGTTCCGCAACGAGCTGGGACGTGTGCCCGCCCCGGTTGCGCCGGACATCCACGATCAGCCCGTCCAGTGCGGTCTCAGTGTCGAGGTCGCGGTGGAGCTGCGCCCAGCCGTTCGCGAGCATGTCCGGGATGTGGAGGTAGCCGTACGTTCCGCCGGACGCTTCACGCACTGTCCGTCGATTGCCGGCCACCCATTCCTGGTACCGCAGACGCTCCTCGTCCTTGACCGGCACCACAGCGATACGGCGCTGCTTTCCTGCCGCCTCACCGTGGGCCGCGCCGTTGCGCAAGGTCAGCTCCACGGCTTTTCCGGCGGCGCCCACGAGCTGCATGGCGGGCGTCAGCGTTTCGGACAGTTCCACGCCGTCGATCGCGAGCAGGACGTCCCCGGCCTTGGCGTCTGCACCAGGCCTGGTCAGCGGTGAAGTGGCGAGCGGGTCCGATGACTCCCCCGCCAGGATGCGGGTAATTTCCCAGCCCGTTCCGGTGAAGGCCAGATCCGCGCCCAGGCGGCCCTGCCCGGCGCTGCCGTTTTCGGTGACAGCCGCCGGACGAACGTAGGCGTGCGACGTGCCCAATTCCCCGTGGAGCTCCCACAGCAAGTCCACCAGGTCATCGTGCGAGCCGAGCCGGTCCACGAGGGGACGGTAGCGGCGGTGCACCGATTCCCAGTCCTGTCCTGCCATGTCTTCTGTCCAGAAGAAGTCACGCTGGAGCCGCCAGGCCTCGTCGAATGCCTGGCCCCAAACGCTCAGCGGATGCAGCAGCACGCGGATGCGGCTGATGTCCACCTTCACCAGTTGCCCCGAATCCTCGTCACCCTTGGAATCGGCGGGCGCCACCCGGATCTGCTTATCGTGCAGGAAGACCACTTTCCTGCCGTCGCCGGACACCCGGTAGCTGTCCAGGGCGTCCACAAGGGTGGCCGTCCTGCGCCTGGCCATGTCGAAGCGCACCAGACTGGGGGCGGCGTCCTTGTCGTCGGTGCTGGCCCGGCCGTCGCCGGTGACGCCGGCAAGGGCGTTGTCCAGCCAGAGCAAAGCGCCCGGCGTAGCCTCGAGCGCCGAGTAGTTGCCCTGCGGAACAGGCACTCCGATGACACGGTGCGCCAGGCCCTCTGCGTCTACCCGGACGGCAGGCACAGCGGAACCGGCGCCGTCGTCGTCGGCGCTTTCCGCGGAGGCGCGGTCCGGTCCGTCCGAGAGGTCCACCGAGGGGCCAAACGGCGACGGCGTGTCCGCGGCCAGCGCAACAAGGTAGGGCTTGATGGGGCTGGGGAAGGACAAATCAAAGGAGTGTCCGTCGTACACGGGGTCGAAACTCCGGTTCGAGAGGAACGCGAGGAATTTGCCGTCAGGAGTAAACGACGGCGAGGCGTCCCGGAAGCGTCCGTCCGTGACGTCCACGATCCGGAACTCCGGATCGTCCACTTTGACAATGCGGAGCCTGCTGCGGGAACCAAACGACGTGACCGGTTCGGACCATCCGAGCCACGCGGAGTCAGGGGACCAGCACAGGCCGTCGATGGTGCCCTCGCCGATGCTGGTGATGAGCTTGATGGTCCCGCTTCGCGTGTCGGCCAGATAGACATCGCCAAAGGACGTTCCCACGGCAACGGAGCGGCCGTCCGGGCTGGCCTCCATGGCACTCGCCCGGGTGGACTTGGGGAATTCGATCTTCTGCAAACGCCCGGCACCGGCGCCACCAGCGGGGATGACTGCTTCTTCAGGCGCCCCGCCGGCCACATCGCTGCCGCCGGAACCATCAACGGCGGGTGATGCCATGCCGGGGGTGTTCATCCCGGCGGCCGGGACGGGCTTCGGCAGGGACGTTCCGGTGTCCTGCCCGGCGGGCCGCTGGGGCCGGGCCGCAGCCGCTGCCTGCGCACCGGCCACCTGCGGAGCAATCTCTTTGATGTACAGGGCTTCCGCGCCGTCGTGGTCGGCCACATAGGCAATGCGGCCTTCGCTCAGCGGCCGCGGCAGCCGGGCACGGACACCGGGCGCGGCTTCAACGACCCGCGACGGCCCGTCCTTGTGCCGGAGCCAGTGGATGGTGCCATGCGCTTCGACGGCGCTTGAGGAACCGGTGTGGTCCGGAATCACGCCGCCAAGGTGCCTTGCGGTCTTAAGGAGTGCCGGCCTCCGCCCCTGCGAGGCTGATCCCAGCGATATGTTGAGTTTTACTGCGTCGGAATCCAGGTCAGGGACCAGCCAGAGCTCGCCGGCGGATTCGAACACCACACGCTTGCCGTCCGTGGCCGCGTGGCGCACATAGAAGTCTTCGTGGTCCGTGTGGCGGCGCAGCCCGGTGCCGTTCGGCAGCACTGAATACAGGTTCCCATAGCCTTCGTGGTCCGAAAGGAAAGCTACCCGCCCGTCAACCCACATGGGATCCGCGAGGTTGCCGTCCAGTTCCGGAACAAGGCGTTCGAACTCCCCGTTGCCGTCGGCGTCGATCCAGAGCTTGCCGGCGGTACCACCGCGGTACCGCTTCCACCAGGCCGGCTCGCGTGAGAGGACACTGGCTACGACCACGGGGCGTTCGTCGCCGATCTCCGGGCCGAAGGCCACTGACTCGACCGGCCCGAAAGCGAGTTCCTCCGACCAGCCACCCTCCAGCGGAACACTGTAGGCATGCGTGTGACGGCTTTCCGCCTGCCGGAACGCGCTCGTGACCAGTACGTCGCCGGCCGCGGTGAAGCCCTTGACCCGGGTGGAAGCATGCCCGAAGTACGTCAGCTGGCGGTACCCTCCGCCGTCGACATCCGCGGTGACAACCTCGGGCGCTGTTCCCTGCACAACCGTCCACACCAGGCGCTTGCCGTCGGGTGTGAAGCGCGGGTTGCGGGCCGGCAGCTGAAGGGAGGAAACCCGCCAGGCGCGGCCTCCGTCCAGCGGCGCAATCCAGACGTCGTCTTCGGCCACGAAGGTGACCAGATCGTCGTGCAGATGCGGGAAACGAAAGTAGCTCGAAGAGGTCATCGTTAGATCATAGTCAAAGTCCAGTGGGCCGGACGGGAGGTTCCGCCGCCGTGCCGGGCATGGTGAGATGGATCATGCGAATCATCATGGCCGGCGCCTCCGGCCTTATCGGAACCGACATGTCCGCCCACCTGCGCTCGGGTGGCCATGAGGTCATCCGTCTCGTGCGCCGGGCACCGGCGGCTGCAGGCGAACTGCAGTGGGATCCGGCAGCCGGGCAGCTTGATCCCGCCCACCTGGAGGGCGCGGACGCCGTGATCAACCTGGCAGGAGCCGGGATCGGGGACCGGCCGTGGACCCGGGGACGGATCGACGAGCTGTTCCGGTCACGGCTGGACCCCACGCACACGCTGGCGGCCGCAATGGCGAAAACGGAACAGCCGCCCAAGGTCTTCATCAGCCAGTCAGGCTCGAACTACTACGGGGACCGCGGGGCGGCAGTTCTTCGCGAGCACGCCTCGAACGGCTCCGGAGTCATGGCGCGGATCTGCCGGGAGTGGGAAGCCGCGGCGCACACGGCTCCGGCGGGCGTTCGTGTGGTCACGCCCAGGACGGGGGTGGTCCTCAGCCGTTCGGGAGGCGCACTGGGACGGCTGCTGCCGTTGCTCCGGCTCGGCCTTGGAGGTCCCCTCGGGAACGGCAGGCAGTGCTGGCCGTGGATCACGCTGCCGGACGTATCCTCGGCCTTCAGCTTCCTGCTCACCTCCCCGTTGTCAGGTCCGGTCAACCTCTGCGCCCCCGAGACCGCAGACGTCAATGCCTTGGTGGCACGGCTTGCCGCCGCACTCCACCGGCCGGCCCTCCTCCGGGTGCCGGGGCCGGTGCTGCGCCTGGTCATGGGCAAGCTGGCCGATGAGCTCCTGCTCGGGAGCCAGCGCATGGAGCCGGCACTACTGGCCGAGGCCGGGTTCGAGTGGAAGCATCCCTCGCTGTCCGAGGCAGCGGCCTGGGCAACCGCCCGGGACTAAGCGTTCGAAGCTAAACCTCGGGCAGGATCTCTTGGATCCGCCACCGCCCGCCGGAACTGACCAGGACCAGGCGAAGCCGCTGCTCCGGACCGGCAGGTTCCACTGCCACGACGTTTCCGCCGGCATCGGTTTCCCGATATTCCGAGTTGACTGCGGTGATTGCCACCACGGCGCGTGAGTCCGAACCGCCGGGCGCCGCCTCGGCCCGAGTCAGGGTGGTGCTGAAGCCGGCCAGGACATGGCCGGTATCCCTGAGCTTCCCGCTGACTTTGGCGTCGGCTGCGGCAGCCGGGGAATTCTCCAGGTTGACCTCGTCCAGCAGCCCGAGTTCCCCGGAGCTCAACGCAGCCGACCGTAGTCCCGCCAGCCCACGCACGGCCTCCTCGGGCCGTTGCGAAAGCGCCAGCTGACGGGCCTCCGCCTGAACGGGGCTTCCTGCCGCCCCCGGCCGGACGTCCGGCGATGGCGCCGCCGCTGTCTGCCTGGACTCTGGCTCGGCTGCCTGCTGTAGGGCCTGCTGCGGTCCGGCCAGGAACCACGCGGAAGCGATCACCAAGCCGGCAAGCGCTGCAGCCGCGGCGCCCATCCTGCGGCGTTTACCCCCGGCATGCCGGCCCGCGACGCGCCTCCGGCGGCTGAAGGGGCCACCGGGGCTCCCCAGGCGGCGTCGCAGGGCACGGAGCTTCGCCGCGCCGCGCGCGTCGCGGGACGGCGGGACGTTGCGGCGGGTCAACAGCTGGGGAAGCACTGTGGGGTGGACCGCGCCGGACAAATCCACCGCGGTGGCGTCCGCGCTGCGATAGACGGCAGCCGCAAACTCCAAGGCCGTCGGCCGTTCCCGACGGTCCCCCCACAGGCCGGCTTCCAGCGCGGAAGCGAGGGCCGTCGGCACGCCGGGAACCAGGAGTGAGAGGGGCGGGCGCTCCGGGCCGGACTCCGGTGCCTTGCCGGTCAGGCAGTACCAGCCGACGGCTGCGGCGGAATAGACATCCCGCTCGGGCTGCAGCCCTGCCCTTAAGGCGTCCACCGGCGCCGGGTCCAGGAAGCCTGCCGTGCCGGCCGGGGAAGCATCCGCGGCGTCGCCCACCATGCGAGTAACACCAAGGTCCGCCAGCAGGGGCTTGCCGTGGGCGGTGAACAGCACATTGCCCGGCGACACATCCGAGTGCATGAAACCCTGACCGTGGAGGTACCCCAGAGCTTGGGCAAGCGGCGTCAGGACAGTCACTGTTTCGCCAACGCTCAACGGGCTGCGGCAGGTGACCAGCTGGGCCAGGGAGCCGCCGGCCGCGTAATCCATGACCAGCCCCAGGCCTCCGGCTGCTGCACCCCGGAGCCTGACCACATCGTGGGCTCGAACCAGGTGACCGTGGTCCAGCGCGGAAAGAATCCTGAGTTCCCGGCGCACGGCGTCTTCCGTCGCCCGGGCCTCCCTGCCGGGAACACCGCCGTCGGGCCCGGACAGCAAACGGCCGTCGGCCGCGTCAAAACACTTCACCGCAAACTCACGGAGAGTCTGCTCCTCCCGGACAAGCCATACGCTGGCGCTTCCGCCGCGCCCGAGTTCACGCACAACCTCATAGCCGGGAACCTCCGGGGCCGCGCCGTCGTCATCGTATTTCTCCATACCCAAGGAATAGCGGAATCGGCAGAATTCCGCAGAAGTTATCCACAGGCACCGCAGTGAGAGGTTAAGCACAGAATCAGGCACGACGGCGGACGGGGTCTAAGCTGGATGCCATGACTCTTGAGTTTTCCACGCTGGGTCTTGCTCCGGATTTCGTTGATTACATGAAGGGCTGGGACATCCAGCGCGAACTCCATGACAAAGTCGTCGCAGCTGAAGCACCCAGCACAGTCCTGCTCCTTGAGCATGCAGCCGTTTACACGGCCGGCAAGCTCACAGAAGACCACGAACGCCCGTTCGACGGAACCCCCGTCGTCCCCGTGGACCGCGGCGGCAAGCTGACCTGGCATGGTCCCGGCCAGCTCATCGCCTATCCGATCCTCAAGCTGAAAAACCGGTCAGGCATCCGTGACTACGTCGAACGGCTCGAAGCCGTGATGATCGCGGTCATGGCCGAGTACGGCATCACTGCGGAGCGGATCAAGGGACGCGCCGGCGTCTGGATCAAGGCTGACAGCAAGGGGCCGGACCGCAAGATTGCCGCAATCGGCATCCGCGTCCTCGACGGGGTCACCATGCACGGCATCGCCATCAACTGCAGCAACGATCTGGCACCGTATGCCCAGATCATTGCCTGCGGCATCACCGACGCCGGTGTCACCACGATGTCCATTGAAGCCGGCAGGACCATCACCCCCGGTGATATTGCGGACCGGGTCGTGGCGGAATTCCGAAAGCACGAAGAAGCACTCGTTTCAAGCCCCGAAGGAGCTCTACTGTGACACTGGCACCAGAAGGCCGGAAGATGCTGCGTATCGAGCAGCGCAACGCGGCCACCCCGGTGGAGCGTAAGCCGGAGTGGATCAAGGCCAAGGTCCAGATGGGCCCGGAGTTCGTCCAGCTCAAGAACCTGGTAGGCCGGCTGCCCGAACATCTTCGAGTGCTGGGAAGACAAGGAAGCCACCTTCCTGATCGGCGGTTCAGAGTGCACCCGGCGCTGTGATTTCTGCCAGATCGACACCGGCAAGCCCTCCCCGGTGGACATGTTCGAACCCACCAAGGTGGCCCGCTCGGTCCAGGCCATGGCGCTGCGCTACGCCACCGTGACCGGGGTGGCCCGGGACGACCTCGCCGACGAGGGCGTCTGGCTCTACGCCGAAACCGTCCGCAAGATCCACGAACTGAACCCGGGCACCGGCGTCGAACTGCTGATCCCGGACTTCTCCGGCAAACCCGAGCACATCGCGGCGATCTGCGACTCCAAACCGGAGGTCTTCGCGCACAACGTCGAGACCGTGCCGCGGATCTTCAAGCGCATCCGGCCCGCGTTCCGCTACGACCGGTCCCTGGATGTCATCACCCAGGGCCGGAACCTSGGCATGGTCACCAAGTCCAACCTGATCCTGGGCATGGGCGAGACCCGCGAGGAAATCTCCGAGGCCCTGCGGGACCTGCACGAGGCCGGCTGTGACCTGATCACCATCACCCAGTACCTGCGCCCGTCCGAACGCCACCTGCCGGTGGACCGCTGGGTCAAGCCGCAGGAATTCGTCGACCTCGCCACGGAGGCTGAGGAGATCGGCTTCCTCGGCGTCATGTCCGGCCCGCTGGTCCGTTCCTCGTACCGTGCCGGCCGGCTCTGGGCCACCGCAATGCGCAAGAAGGGCTGGGAAATCCCGGCCGAACTCGCGCACATCGAGTCCTCCGGCAGCACCCGCCAGGAAGCCAGCTCCCTCATCGCGGCACACCACTAGGACCACCTGCCGGTGGACCGCTGGGTCAAGCCGCAGGAATTCGTCGACCTCGCCACGGAGGCTGAGGAGATCGGCTTCCTCGGCGTCATGTCCGGYCCGCTGGTCCGTTCCTCGTACCGTGCCGGCCGGCTCTGGGCCACCGCAATGCGCAAGAAGGGCTGGGAAATCCCGGCCGAACTCGCGCACATCGAGTCCTCCGGCAGCACCCGCCAGGAAGCCAGCTCCCTCATCGCGGCACACCACTAGGACCACCGTGACATTCAGACGTGACATTGAGAGAGGACCGATGATGTTCCCTACCAGGATCGAGATCATCCCGTCAGAGGGAATCGTTGATCGGGTCAGCGCCCACGTGCCTTTGACCACAACGCTTACCGTGACGTGCCTGCCGCACCACGGCATCGAACGGACCATGCGCACCGCTGTGCAGCTGAGCGTGCTCGGTTACTCCGTGGTTCCGCATCTCGCGGCGCGGAGCCTGCATGACCGGTCCCAGCTCACCGGAATCCTCCGCGACTGCAATGTCGCCGGCATCGGCGAAGTGTTCGTCATCGGCGGCGACCGGAAGCAGCCGGCCGGCCCGTACGGGTCAGCCCTCCCGCTGCTGGAAGACATCGCGCAATACACGGGCGGCATGATGCGGGCAGGAGTTGCCGGCTACCCGGAGGGACACCCCTCGATTGGGCCCGTGAACCTGCTGGACGCCCTGCTGGCCAAGCAGCATGTGGCGTCGCACGTGGTCACGCAGATGTGCTTCGACGCACCGAAAATCCTCGACTACGTGGCGCTCCTGCGCCGCGAAGGAGTGCAGCTGCCCGTCTGGGCCGGCGTGGCCGGCAACGTTCCGCGGACCAAGCTTGTCTCCCTGGCGACGCAGATCGGCGTCGGAAGTTCCCTGAAATTCCTCAGCCGCAAAGGCCCGCTGGCGCGCAAGCTCCTCAGCGGTGACCGCTACTCGCCGCAGAACCTGGTGGACGGGCTGGGAAGCCTGCCCGGGAACATCGCCGGCATCCACCTCTACAGCTTTAACAACCTCGATGCGGTCCCCGACGAAGTGGGCCCCGCGTCTTCCCCAACGGCACTCCAGCCAGCATTGATTCGAGGAGCAGCACGTGACAACTAAGACCCTGACGTCCCACCAGGAGCCGCATCTTGAAAGGCAGCTCAGCAACCGGCACATCCAGCTGATTGCCATTGGCGGCGCCATCGGAACCGGCCTCTTCATGGGATCCGGCAAAACCATTTCGGCGGCCGGCCCGTCCGTCATCTTCGTCTACATGATCATCGGCTTCATGCTGTTCTTCGTCATGCGGGCCATGGGCGAACTCCTGCTGTCCAACCTGAACTACAAATCCTTCAGCGACTTCGCGGCTGACCTGCTGGGGCCGTGGGCCGGTTTCTTCACGGGCTGGACCTACTGGTTCTGCTGGGTGATCACCGGAATCGCGGACGTGATCGCCATAGCCGGTTACTCGAAGGAACTCTGGCCGGGGCTCCCGCTGTGGATCCCGGGCCTGGCCACCGTGGCCATCCTCCTGCTCCTGAACCTCACCACTGTGAAGGCGTTCGGCGAGACGGAGTTCTGGTTCGCGCTGATCAAGATCATCGCCATCGCGGCGCTTATCATCGTGGGCCTGTTCATGATTTTCACCGGCTTCCAGTCCGACGCCGGCCCGGCCACCTTCACGAACCTGTGGAGCCACGGCGGCTTCTTCCCGAACGAGTTCATGGGCTTTGTGGCCGGCTTCCAGATCGCAGTCTTCGCCTTTGTGGGCATTGAACTGGTGGGCACCACAGCCGCCGAGGCCAAGGACCCGGAGAAGAACCTGCCCAAGGCCATCAACTCCATTCCCATCCGCGTACTGCTCTTCTATGTTGGCGCGCTCATCATCCTGATGTCCGTCACCCCGTGGACCCAGTTCCAGGCCGGCCACAGCCCGTTCATCGCCATGTTTTCCCTGGCCGGCCTCGGTGCCGCGGCCACCGTGGTGAACCTGGTGGTGCTTAGCTCGGCGATGTCCTCGGCCAACTCCGGCATCTACTCCACCTCGCGCATGGTCTACGGCCTGGCCCAGGAAGGTGACGCGCCGTCTGTATTCAGCCGCCTGTCCCGCCGCAAGGTCCCGCAGAATGCGCTGTTCCTCTCCTGCGTCCTGCTGCTCTCCGGCGTCATCCTGATGTATGCGGGCTCGGACATCGGCAAGGCATTCGACATGGTGACCACCGTCTCCGCCGTCTGCTTCGTTTTTGTGTGGTCCATCATCCTGGCCAGCTACCTGGCATTCCGCCGGCGCCGCCCGCAGCTGCATGAGGCATCCAAGTACCGGATGCCCGGAGGCATCCCCATGGTCTGGGTGGTCTTCGCCTTCTTCGCGTTCGTCCTGTGGGCACTGACCACGCAGCCGGACACCCTGCTGGCGCTCCTGGTGACGCCGGTGTGGTTCATCCTTCTCGGTGCCGCTTGGTTGGTGCTGCGCCGCCGGCCCGCGCACCTGGCCCGTTATGCGACGTTCCAGGCTGAACTCAGCCAGGACATGGAGCCCGGAGCAGCCGTTGAGCGGGAACTCGGGGACGTCAGGAAATGAGCGAGCATGTGCTGACCCTGGACTGTGCCGAGTCGCCGGGCATTGTCCACGCGATTTCGGGATTCCTCCTGGACCACGGCTGCGACATCATCGACAACAAGCAGTACGGGGACCGCGGGCAAGGGCACTTCTTTATGCGCGTGCACTTCGATTCGGGGCAGGATTCCTCCAGCACCGAGGAACTTCGCCAGGATTTCACGTCCCTGGCGGAGAAGTGGCAGATGAACTGGCAGCTGGAGCCGCATGGCCGCAAGCGCCGTGTCCTGGTGATGGTGTCCAAAATGGGCCACTGCCTCAATGACCTGCTGTTCCGTGCCCGCACGGGGGATATTCCGGTGGAGATCGTCGCGGTGGTCTCCAACCACCGCGAGCAGGAGGACCTGGTCCGGTGGCACGGCATCCCGTTCTTCCACCTCCCGGTCACGAAGGACACCAAGCCGGAAGCAGAGGCACGGCTTCTGGAACTGGTCGACGAGTTCGATGTGGAGCTCGTGGTGCTCGCCCGCTACATGCAGGTCCTCAGCGATGAACTCTCGGCCAAGCTGGCCGGCCGGACGATCAATATCCACCACTCGTTCCTGCCCAGCTTCAAGGGTGCGAAGCCGTACCACCAGGCTTACGACCGCGGGGTTAAGACCGTGGGCGCGACGGCCCATTACGTCAACGCGGAACTCGATGAGGGCCCGATCATTTCACAGCAGGTCATTGACGTGGACCACACCTACACCGCCGACGACCTGGTGGCCGTTGGCCGGGACGCCGAATGCGCCGCCCTCCGCAACGCCGTGCGCTGGCACTGCGAGGGCAGGATAATGCTGCTGGGCAACCGCACCGTGATCTTGCGGTAGCGCCGTTTCCTGGGAAGTACGACGCCGGCGGGTCACCTGACAAAGGTGGCCCGCCGGCGTCGAACTCTACAAATGGTTGCTTACAAGCCCCCGGATGAGTTACCCCGCCCCTGTGGCGGGGCAACTCATCATCCGGAAGGCGACGGTCGCCGATGGCACCCATGAACATCGGCGGGACCGCCTGCCACGGCCGCAGTCACTCCGCTGTGCCTGGACGGCCCGTGGCTGCAATCAACCTACCCGCAGGGCGGCAGGACCCACGAGGGGCTTTAGGCCTAATCCGGGAGGAACTTCCGGGCGTGACCTCGGACTCCTTGACGGCGGCAGGGGAATAACAGGGACCCTTGGGAGCCTTGTAATAACCGGGCGCTGACCACCGGTTGCCCTTTGAGAGGACCTCCTTGCCTACTACCTTTATCCCGTTCACTGTTCGCGCCACCGTCCGTGAGGACCACCAGCGCTCCTTCCGCACGGACATCGAGCGCCTCACCTCCAGCCACCGCGGCTGGGCGCCGCTGGACATGGTCAAGTCCACCAACACGCAGGCGCTTCTGCGGGGCGCCGTGCCCAATAGCGTTCACACCGCCACCGACGCGAGCCTGGCCCTTTATCTCCAGGACCGCCTCGCGGCCGCCAATGACATCCACCTGGATCTCACCGTCTGCATCGAGCGGTAAGGGACACCCGAGCCCCGGCCTGCTTGTCAGGCGGCGCTAGTGGTGCCGGCCTCGGGAGCCGTTGGGGACATGAACGCAAGATCACGTGCCACTGCCTGCAGGTACTGTATGGCTGACTCCTCAGTGAGGCCGTATTCGCGGATCAAGGATTCCACCGCCAGTTCGGTCAGGGGAGAAAGCGGCAGCGTGTTGGCGGTCCGTGCCTTCCGCGCCAGCTCCAACAGCAAATGGCACACCTTGGACAACCGCCGCGCGCATGCAAGGGCCCGGATGACGTCGTCGCTGGTGAAGGCGTGCGGGGCCGGTGCGTACAGCGTCAGGGCGGCGTTGATCTCCCACTCATCGATCATGGGCACGGACAGCACCGATCCCATGCCCTGACCGGCAATGGCGGCGGAATACCCGGGCCACCGGCGGTCTGCAGCGGCGTCGGGGATGTGGACGAATTCGGCGCTCGCCACCGCGGCCCGGGCAGGACCGTCCGCGAACGAGCTTTGAAGTCCGTCGACCTGCCGCCCCTTGAGCGAGCCCGCGGTCCAATTCCGGACTTCGCCAGGCCCCACACGCGTGATGGCCCAAAGGAAACCCCGGGCAGCTCCCCCGCCCGCTTCGACGAGTTCTTCCGCTGCATCGCCGAGGAAGGCTTGTACGTCGGGAATCTCCAGGACCGCGGACGGGAAGGCAACCGGTGGTTCCGGTCCGCTGTTCGTAGCTTCGGCCATGTTGCACGCTCAAATTAAGACGTTGCGGCTTCCTGCAAAACCCTGTAGGAAAAGCATAGGACCGTACCGCGAAATCCGCCCCGCTCTGGCCACAATCCGGTTCACCGGAACTGCCTTCAGCCCGGTGGAGGGACGGAGACCGGGTGACTTAACGGGGAGATGGTGTAAGTTTCTTCCGGCCAACAAATACACCTGAAACGAGAACCCCCAAGTGGCAACTGATTACGACGAAGTACGTTCCGACGTCAAGGAATCGCAGGACAGCTCCCTGGAAGCGCTGCAGTCGGCGAACGCCCCTGATGCCCGCAGCGTTGTCCGCGACCTGGACGAAGCAGATGCACTGGACGATTCCATTGTTCCCGGTGGCGAGTTTGTGGCCGAGGAGCTGGTGGTTCAGGTGGTGCCCCAGGCACGGGACGAGTTCACCTGCTACTCCTGCTTCCTGGTGCGGCACCGTTCACAGATCGCCCGAGAAAAGGACGGCCACGCGTACTGTATTGAGTGTGAAGGCTGACTCGATGCGGGCATGTGCTGTTTGTCGAGGCATTGGCCTGCCCGGCTAGTCCATGCTTCGCCTGAAACGCCTTGCGGTCTTCTGCCTTTTCGCGATCTGCGTCATCACCGGACTCCTTTTCTGGGTGCTCCGCGCACCCGGTGAGGCAGGGTTTGGGGACCTGGCGGCTCCGCCTCAATCAGGCGCGAAGCTCGCGACACTGTCCGGCGCCCGTGCAGTGGACATCACTGACAGCACGATGGACGCGAAATGGCTTGACCGGACCGCGGCGGACACCGGCATACCAGCCCGGGCGCTCCAGGCCTATGCAATGGCAGCGGAGCTCGCCAACACGGCCGCACCGGCATGCCGGATCGGGTGGAATACCGTGGCGGCCGTCGGCTTCGTTGAGTCGGCGCACGGCAGCCACGGCGGCGGAAGTTTGTCGGGCACCGGGCAGGTGAGCGGACCAATCATCGGGCCCAGTCTCGACGGCGGCAGTTTCGCCGCCATCCCGGACACGGACGACGGCGTCCTCGACGGCGACGCCCTCTGGGACCGCGCCGTCGGACCCATGCAGTTCATCCCCTCCACGTGGGAGCTGGCAGGGCAGGACGGGAACGGTGACGGATACGCCGACCCGCTGAACATCGACGACGCCGCCCTCAGCGCCGCCTCGTACCTGTGCGGGGGCGGCCGCGACCTCACCACCGCGCGGGGATGGACCGACGCCGTGCTTTCCTACAATCAGTCCGATTCCTACGTGCGCCAGGTGCGCGAGCAGGCTAATGCATACGCGGTTGAAGCCAGGGCGGCCGGGTAGGTTCGAGGGCGTGGCTTCGTGATCAGTGCCCGGAGCAGTGTGACGCCTGGCAGCGTCGAAAGGCTGCAGCTTGTCGTACCGGACCAGACGGCCCGTCCCGTCGATTCCGGACGGAGCCCGGCCCTGGGGCAGAATACGTTCATGACCAATGACGATCTGCGGCCTGTCTACTTTCTTTCGGACAGCACCGGCATCACCGCGGAAACGCTCGGCAACACCTTGTTGACACAGTTTCCCGCGAATCACTTTGACCGCATCACGGTCCCCTTCATCACCACCGTCGAACAGGCCAGGACCGTCGTCGGCACTATCGACAAACTGGCCGCCAGCGGTCTGCGGCCGATCGTCTTCTCCACAGCAGTCAGCAGCGACATCCGCCAGACCCTGGCCACGTGCAAGGGGATCATCGTGGACCTGATCGGGACGCACGTCGGACAGCTGGAGCAGGCCCTCGGCTCGCCGGCCAGCGGCGAGCCCGGCAGGGCGCATGGCCTGGGCAACGCGGAGCGGTACCAATCCAGGATGGCCGCCGTCGAGTACGCCATGGAACACGACGACGGACAGAGCCTGCGTGCGCTGGAAAAGGCCCAGGTCATCCTGGTGGCGCCGTCCCGCTGCGGAAAAACTCCCACCACCATGTACCTGGCGCTGCAACACGGAATTTTCGCCGCGAACTTCCCGCTGGTGGACGAGGACTTCGAACGCGAGGGGCTCCCCAAGCCGCTGCGGCCTTTCGTTGAGAAATGTTTCGGTCTCTCCTCCAACCCCCTGCGCCTGAGCCAGATCCGCACCGAACGGCGCCGCGGTTCGCCCTACGCGTCGCTTCGGCAGTGCGGATTCGAGCTCCGCAGCGCCGAGCAGCTGTACGTCTCCCACCGGATTCCGTAC
This sequence comes from Arthrobacter sp. Leaf337, assembly GCF_001423745.1. GTDB lineage: Bacteria > Actinomycetota > Actinomycetes > Actinomycetales > Micrococcaceae > Arthrobacter. The sequence continues at coordinate 701,393 of NZ_LMPC01000012.1, read as the reverse complement.
CTGAATTCAGCAACGGTGTCCGTGGAGGAAATGGCTGCGACAATCCTGCAGCGCATGAACCTCAAGCATTAGGGAAATTTTTCACAATCTGAGTGTGGCGCACATCATGTGGAAAGAGCGCCCGAGACCTGTCACTGTGGACAGGATTCGCGCCCACCAAACGGCTATCGCCGCGAGCGGGGCGGCACATCTGCATGCCATCATCTGCAAAGGAGCAGCAACTATGACGACAGACATCCTGTGGTTCTCAGAACTCGGACTCAAGGACCTGGACCGGGTGGGCGGAAAGAACGCGTCCCTCGGTGAGATGGTGCAGAACCTGACCTCGGCCGGCGTCCAGGTCCCGGACGGTTTCGCCACGACTGCGGACGCGTACCGCACCTTCCTTGCAGACTCCGGCCTGGACCAGAAGATCGCCGACCGGCTCATCGGCCTGGACACTGACGACGTGACAGCCCTCGCCTCGGCCGGTCAGGAAATCCGTACCCTTATGCGCGAGACGCCGTTCCTGCCGGACTTCGAAGCGCAGATCAGGGAGTCCTACCAGCAGCTGGTGGACAAGCACGGGGGATCCGAGGACCTCTCCTGGGCTGTCCGGTCCAGTGCAACGGCCGAAGACCTTCCGGACGCTTCCTTCGCCGGGCAGCAGGAAACCTTCCTGAACGTCCGCGGCATCGAGAACATCCTGCTCGCCATCAAGGATGTGTTCGCGTCCCTCTACAACGACCGGGCCATCGCCTACCGCGTGCACCACAAGTTCGAGCACGCCGAGGTGGCGCTTTCGGCCGGCATCCAGCGGATGGTGCGCTCCGACGTCGGGGCCTCCGGCGTCATGTTCACCATGGACACCGAATCAGGATTCAACGACGCCGTGTTCGTCACGTCCTCTTACGGCCTCGGCGAGGCCGTGGTCCAGGGCGCCGTCAACCCGGATGAGTTCTACGTCTACAAGCCCGCCCTCCAGGCCGGCCGCCCGGCGATCCTCAAGCGCGGACTGGGTGAGAAGGCGCTCCAGATGACCTACACGAGCAACCGCGAAGTGGGCCACACCATCGATTTTGTTCCGGTTGAGGCCTCGTTGCGGAACCGCTTCAGCCTCACGGACGACGACGTCGAGCAGCTCGCCCGGCACGCCGTCGCCATCGAGAACCACTACGGCCGCCCCATGGACATCGAATGGGGCAAGGACGGGATCGACGGCGGACTGTACATCCTCCAGGCGCGCCCGGAGACCGTGCAGTCCCGCCGCACCTCCGGCAGCTTGAGCCGTTTCCGCCTCAACGGGACCGGCCGGGTGCTCGTCGAAGGCCGCGCCATCGGCCAGCGCATCGGCGCCGGCACCGTCCGCATTCTCAGCTCGATCGACCAGATGGCCGCCTTCAAGACCGGAGATGTCCTCGTCGCCGACATGACCGACCCGGACTGGGAACCGATCATGAAGCGTGCCTCCGCCATCGTGACGAACCGCGGCGGACGCACCTGCCACGCGGCCATCATTGCCCGGGAACTGGGGATTCCCGCCGTCGTCGGTACCGGGGGCGCCACGGACGCGCTCTCCGACGGCCTTGAGGTGACCGTTTCCTGCGCCGACGGCGAGACCGGCGTGATCTACGAAGGGCTCCTGGACTTCAGCGTCGAGGAAACCGAGATCACCCAGCTGCCCGAGGCCCCGGTCAAGGTCATGATGAATGTCGGAACCCCGGAGCAGGCGTTCACCTTCGCGCAGCTGCCCAACCACGGCGTGGGCCTGGCCCGGCTCGAATTCATCATCAACCGCCAGATCGGCATCCACCCCAAGGCACTGCTGAACCTGGACGAGCAGCCGGCGGACGTCGCCGCGGAGATCCGGGAACGGATCGCCGCCTACGGCAGCCCGCGCGACTACTACATCAAGCGCCTGGCCGAGGGCGTGTCCACCATCGCGGCGGCCTTCGCCCCTGAGCCCGTGATTGTGCGCATGTCCGACTTCAAGTCCAACGAGTACGCGAACCTGATCGGCGGACCGGCCTACGAGCCGCACGAGGAGAACCCGATGCTCGGCTTCCGCGGGGCCTCGCGGTACCTGGAGCCGTCCTTCCGGGACTGCTTCGACCTTGAGTGCGAGGCCCTGTCCTTCGTCCGCAACGAGATGGGGCTGACCAACGTCAAGCTGATGATCCCGTTCGTGCGGACCCTGGACGAGGCCCGCGGCGTCATCGAGCTGCTGGCGGAGAACGGCCTGGTCCGCGGCGAGAATGGCCTCGAGGTGATCATGATGTGCGAGATTCCGTCCAACGCGCTGCTTGCGGACGAGTTCCTGGACCACTTCGACGGGTTCTCCATCGGCTCCAATGACATGACCCAGCTGGGCCTGGGCCTTGACCGGGATTCGGCGATCGTCTCGGGTGGCTTCGATGAACGCGACCCTGCCATCAAGAAGCTCCTCAGCATGGCCATCAAGGCGTGCAAAGCTCGCGGGAAGTACGTCGGCATCTGCGGCCAGGGGCCCAGCGACCACGCGGACTTCGCCGAGTGGCTGGTCGGGGAAGGCATCGATTCCGTTTCCCTGAACCCCGACACCGTGGTGGACACCTGGCTCCGGCTCGCCGGTGCGGCCCGCGGCGAAGAGGTCGTCGCGGCGGTCGGCGGAGACGCGAACTGATTCTCTGTGTGAAACGAGTGCCCGCCCGGGGAACCCCCGGGCGGGCACTCTCCTTAACCCGGCAGACGTCGGCTTCATGTAGCCACAATTTCCGGCCCCCACCCGCTACCAAGGCAGAATGGAAGGCATGACCCTTACGACGTTCGCCCTTGTCCGCCATGGCCAGACCGACTGGAATGCGCAGCGCCGGCTGCAGGGATCCACTGATATTCCGCTGAACGACGTCGGCCGCAGCCAGGCGCGCGACGCAGTCGCCGTCCTGTCCGGCCAGGAGTGGGACGCGATTGTGTCCTCGCCGCTCGGCCGTGCCGCGGAGACGGCCAACTTGATTGCCGACGGGCTCGGCCTCAGCGTTGCACGGCACATTCCGGAGCTCACCGAGCGCAGCTTCGGGCCCGCCGAGGGCCTGCAGGCCGGGCCCGAGCTTGACGCACTGCGCATCCCCGGCGGTTTCCGGGGCGCAGAAAGCGAGGACGAGGCGGCCTCCCGCGGGTTGGCCGCGCTGGAAACCCTCGCCGAGGAGTTCCGCGGCCGCCGCGTCCTGGTGGTCGCCCACGGCACCCTCATCCGTGTGAGCCTCAGCCGCGCCATCGGCCGCACCCTGCAAAGCGTCGACAACGCCGTGCTGAACCTCGCGCACCACCATGCCGTTGACGGCTGGCAGCTCGAATACTTCAACGGTGAACGCGTGGCCGCTGCCGTCTAGCGCACACCTGCACCTACGGCTGGTAGTGCTCCTCAGCACGAGCGAACCCAACCCGGTCCACTTTTCGGTGGTAGTGGACTCCCGCCAGGCCGCCCAGAACGGCTCCCATCAGCGCTACGGCGGCAACGGCGATGGCCGCAACAATGCTGGTTGTACCCAGCTGGCCCTCAAGGACGGGCACCCGTAGGAAATCACTCACCACGTTCAGGGCATTGAACTGCCCGCTACTTACGAGAGCAAGCAGGGCGATTCCCGCGGCCGCGATGACGGCCCACAGCCAGACCATGAGTCCCTGTCCGACACCGTTGAAACGGGCCATCCGTCCTGCGACATAGCCGCCTGAAACAAAGGCGAGGAATGGGACCAGGAAGAGCAGGATCGCGCCGGTCATCCCGCTGAACGGGGCGGACGCGTCGGCGGATCCCGAGACCAGGGCAGGGCCGGCCAGAAGCCCGGCCCTCCCCGCCGCCACAGCCAAAGCGGCCAGCAGGAAAGTCATTGCGGCCGCAGTCAGGCAGCCGAAGAAGGCCGAACCGATTTTGATGCCGCCGAACCGCTCCTCCTGCCGGGCAACAACCGTTTCCCTGATTCGGGAAACCGGGTCGGAGGGGACCGCCGGGTCGGAGGGGACCATGTTGTCGGCCGGGACCCCGCTGTCGGGCCCTTCGTCGTAGCCGCCATCAGCGTTCCATGGGCTGCCCATCACGCGTCCCCGCTTTCACTGCTCAAACGGTGGGTATGCCCTAAGCTAATCGCAATCCGCCGGAGTCCACGAGAGGCTTTGGGCCCGGCGTCGGCTACGCCGTCCCAGCCTCCACGGCCCCAGCCTCCCTGACGTCAGGCCGCCCTGCGTGCGTTCCGCCCGTCGCTCGGCGTGGACCGCCGTGAAGAGCCCGCGGACGCCCTGGGCCTGGCCCCGACGCGGCTGCCTTGTGCGACGTTGCTGTCGCCGTGCAGGCGGACTCCGTGGCCAATCACGGCGCCCGCTCCAATCCGGGAGTGGCTGCCCACACGGACCCGGTTGCCGATCACAGCGCCCGGCCCCACGTACACGGCATCACCGATCACTACCCGCTGGCCGATTCGCGCCCGCCGGTCGATCCAGCTGCCGCCGCCGATCCGGCAGCCTTGCCCCACCTCGGCGCCGGCCTCCACATAGGCCGTGGAACTGATGAAGGACGACTCGTCCACCTCGGCGCCACGCCCGATCAGGCCGCCGCCGTTAGGGTGCCGGTGATAGCTCATGACCTTGCCGGCGTCGTCTTCGACTGTTTCGATTTTCCTGCTCATGACCTTCCTGTCAGTCCGGCGCAACCCAAAGCAACGGACACTGGTTTTAACGCCGGCAACGTGGTGCGCATTCCATTCACAAATGTGGCATTCCGGGCAGTTTTTGGAACATGTGGGGCGCTTCAATGGTTATTCACAGAAAGGGCGCAGGGCTTCCCACAAGGAGGTGCGTGGTGACCACGAATGACAAGGATCTGTCAGGACGCCGGCCCTTCGGCGTTGTCATCAGCAGGGATAACGCGGCGGGTGTCAGCGAGCACCCGTGGCGCCGGTACGTGGCGCTCGGGGATTCGTTTACCGAAGGAGCGGGGGACCCCGACCCCCGGCGCCCCGGCGGAGTGCGGGGCTGGGCCGACCGTGTGGCCGAGGAACTCAGTAATGGCCACCCGGACTTCGCCTACGCGAACCTCGCTGTGCGGGGCCAGCTTTTGGATCAGATCCTGGCACGGCAGGCCGGTCCTGCGCTGGCACTGCAGCCGGACCTGGTCACGCTTTCCGCGGGAGGCAACGACATGGTCTTCCACGGGAGCGACCCGGACAAGTTGGCGGAACGGCTCGACGCCGGCGTGGAGCTGCTGAGCACTTCCGGTGCCACGCTGGTGGTGTTCACCGGCCCCGACTGGGGGTCCACCCCCGTGCTGGGCCGCAACCGGGCAAAGGTTGCCGTCTTCAACGAAAACATCCGCGCGATCGCCGCAAAGCATGATGCCGTGATCGCTGATCTGTGGGGCCTGCGGGAGCTCAGGGACCCGCTGATGTGGGACCGGGACAGGCTGCATCTGTCACCGCTGGGCCACCACGCCGTGGCGATGAGGGTGCTGGATGCGCTGGGTGTGCAGCACCTGCTGCAGCCGCTGGAGTCCCGCGAACTGCCGCATGGCAACTGGCGCCAGGCCCGCGCCGAAGACCTCCAATGGGCCCGCAGCTACCTGCTGCCCTGGGCATGGCATCGGGTCCGCCGGCCGGCCAAGGTCAGTGAGCCCATCGCGAAGCAGCCTATTGCTGCCCCGGTAACCACTCCGGGGCAGCCCGCGGTTGCCGTCAGGAGTCACGCCTGAGAAGAGCAGCTTTGGCACCATGGAGTGTCTGCCGCACAGTGTCGGTGGCCTGCCATAAACTCAGCCAGTGGCAGATTTGAGCACCGATGGCAGTGCGAACCAGGTGGTGATCCCGGTACTGGAGGGGCAGACCTGCATTGCCGACCTGCTCCCGGAGTTCAAGGACCTTGCCCGTCTTGCCCTGGCGGAGTGGGCGCCGCAGGACGCCGACGCATCAGCAGGGGGCCAGCAGACCCTCTTCTGACCGCTGGCGTTCCCCTCGCCGGGAGGTCCCCAAAACCTTCCGTCATGGCTGCCGCGGGTCATGGCTGCAGCGGCAGGAACAGGACGGTGTAGATCCCCAACAGGGCGAGGACGACGACGCTCGCGGCCACCGCCGCCGTCGAACCTATATGCGGTGGCATGGTTTCCCGGTTGATGCCCCGGACGGCACGGTGGAAGCGGTGCTTCTGGGTGAGATTGATGGCCAGGGCCGCAGCGATGGCGCCGCCGACGAGCGTTCCGACGAACCAGCCGTGGTGGGGCAGCCAGCGCAGGAAGACTGCTGCGGCCACCACCATTGCCATGGTGGTGCGGCCCCACGCCAGATCCGTGCGTTCGGGCTGGAGGCCGGAATCGCCGTGCCGGGCTGGATCTCCCGGGGCGGGATCATGCGGGGCAGTCACGGTCAGGCCGGCCGGGCGATCACGAACACCACCATGATGGCAGCCACCAAGGCCCCGCCGATGGCCAGCACGGGGGCGATCAGGGGCAGCGGCAACGGCGTGTTGGAACGCATGGCGCGTTCCACGTTGAGCCACCGGAAGAACGAGCCGCCGCCGATCACCAGTGCCAGCACCAGCAGCAGGACGGCGATGGTCTTGCGCAGCTCGGGACCCAGGAGACCGGCCATAAAGGCTTCGACGGCCACGCCGCCGGCGAGCAGCGCCAGGGATGTCCTGATCCACGCCAGGAAGGTGCGCTCGTTTGCCAGGGTGAACCGGGGATCGGGTTCGGTGCCGCCACGGAGGAGCCGCGACGCGAGCCGGCCCCTTGCATCCTTCGCTCCGGTATTCGAATTCTCTGGCAACGTTAATCCCTCCGCGCATGGCAGGTAGCAGATGCTCCCTTCTCTTGCCTACCACGTTTCCGGCGGGGGTGTCCCACTCATGCCCGGCGGAGGATCCGACGGTTTTGGCGAACCGTTGGGTAGCGTTGTACGCCGTGAGCATCGAACAGAGGGTTATGGGCATTGCGTCGCTGTGGTCCGCCATCGTCCTCAGCATGGTGGCGTTGGCTGCACCGGCGGCAGCGGAGCCGTGCCCCGCAGGTCAGGTTCCGGTCACACGCGGCGGCGTTTGCGTCCCGTTGAGTCCGCTGCTTCCCGTACCAGCAACGCCGACGACGGCGGTTCCAACGACGCCGGCCCCCTCGCCCTCGGTGACGTCGGACCCCTCGCAGGGCGGCACCGTTACGGGTCAGCCGGCCGCAAGCACCCCGACGTCGACCGCCCGGCCGCCTGGACCGGGAACCGAACTGCCGCAAAGCCAGGCGCCCGGAACTACCACCGACGATGCGGCAGCAGCCGTCGATGCAACCCTCACGCCCTCGTCGGAATCCGCTGGAGCGCCCGCCCCTGCGGGTTCCGCGCCATCGGCCGAGGCGTCCGCCGGGGTTCCGGCGGGTGCACCTGCACGGCCGCAAACGCCGCCCCGGTCAACCCTGGCAGCGGCCGGCTACTTGCTGACCATCGGCGGAATCCTGCTGCTGGCCTGGGCTGTGGCAGGATTCGCGCTGCACCGCCCTTCGCCCGGGGCGCGCCGGGCCTGGGCCACCCCGGTCAAATGCGGCGTGGCAGTGGCGCGGCGTGCCGCGGCGTGCTTGCGGAAGCCGTCAACCGGCACCCGTCGGGGTTCGCACGCTGAAGGTGCCGGTACCGGCAATGCGGCACCCTGCATCACGGAAGCCGGTGCCGGGACCGAACTGCCCGCCGGGCAGAGGTCGCTGATCAGTCCCATTCCCGCGCACTCGCGGACCGCCTCGATGGCCGCGACAGCCGAGGACTTGTCGGGGTAAGCACCGGAAACGGCCAGTTCGGTTCCGTCCGGCGTTGTCAGCCGGAACCGGTACTGCGCCTCTGCATCAAGGAAAACTTCGAACTTGCCGGCCATAACTAATCCTTCCGGTCTGCGGAGCCCGTCCGTTGGCGGCTTCGCCGTGAAACGGGCCGAACGCATCTCTGCGAACATGTTCCGCTGGTCTGGTCGAACGATCAGAATTGATCGGTTCATCAAGTGCTTCAAGTCTGTCGTGGCTCCTTGTAGGCTCACAAGACCGATCAAGTTAAGCCCACGTAAAATGCATGCAACGGATTGCCCTCCCGCGGCCCTTCCGTTGCCTCAGCGCACACCAAGGAGCTCGTTATGACCACATTGTCAGATCGACCCAATACAGCCTTGATGGTGATCGACGTCCAGAACAGCGTGGTGGCCGATGTACACCAGCGCGACGAGGTGGTGGCCAACATCGGCACGCTCGTGGACAAGGCGCGCAGTGAAGGAGTGCCGATCGTCTGGGTCCAGCACTCGGATGAGCAGCTGGAAAAGGGCAGCGAAGCCTGGGAATATGTCCCGGAATTGAAGCGCCGGGACCCTGAAGCGCTGGTGCACAAGTCGTTTGCGGACTCGTTCGAGGACACCAACCTGGAAGAGGTGCTGGCCAAAGCCGGAGTGGGGAGACTCGTGGTCGCAGGCGCGCAGACGGATGAATGCATCCGGTCCACGATCCACGGCGCCTTTGTCCGCGGCTACGACGTGACGCTCGTCGGTGATGCACACACCACGGAGGACCAGAGCGAATGGGGCGCGCCGCCGCCGGACAAGGTCATCGCGCACACCAACCTGTACTGGAAATACCACACGGCGCCCGGGCGGACGGCTGCCGTGGAGGACACCAAGGATGTGACCTTCAAGGACTGAGCTGGTCGCCGTCAGCCCCGCGTGCGAGCCACTGGTCCAATTGGCAGAATAGGAACCCGTAACAGGCCTCACGAAGAGGCTGCGGGATTGAATTGGGTGGAGCTTTGGTGGAAGTTGACGTCGTTGTAGTTGGCGGAGGGGCAATGGGATCCGCTGCAGCGTGGCAGCTTGCCCGCCGCGGGCATTCGGTCAGGCTCCTGGAACAGTTCGAGCAGGGGCACCACATCGGCGCCTCCCATGGCGCAACCCGGAATTTCAACATGGCCTACGCGGAGGCTGACTACCTGGATCTGGTCACCGAGGCCAAGGATCTTTGGGACGAGCTTGCCGCCGAAACGGGCAGGCAGCTCCTGGACCTTGTGGGCCTGGTGAACCACGGCAACGTCCGCCGGCTGCAGGAGGTCCGGTCGTCGCATGCCCAGAGGGGCATAGAAAGCCACTTCATCTCCGCCTCGGAAGCGGCGGACCGCTGGCGGGGCATGAACTTCCGGAGCGACGTGCTGGTGGTTCCGGGCTCCGGCCGGGTCCGCGCCGGGGAGGCGCTGCTGGCGCTGCGCCAGGCCGCAGAGGCGCATGGCGCCCGCTTTGAGTACTCGACGCCGGTCCGCGACATCCGCGTCGCCGGTGACGACCGCGCCGTCGTCGTTACTGACTCCGGCGAGATCACCGCGCGACGCGTTGTGGTCACGGCCGGCGCGTGGACCACCAAGCTTGCGGGGAGCCTGGTCCGGCTCCCGAGGCTCGTGGTCACGCAGGAGCAGCCGGCGCACTTCACGCCGCTGGATGACTCGCTGGAGTGGCCCAGTTTCAACCACAACCCCGACCCGGACGATCCCCGCGACGCGTACTGGTACAGCCCGGTCTACGGAATGCTCACTCCGGGCGAGGGCATCAAGGCAGGCTGGCACGGCGTGGGGCCCGTGACGGATCCGGACGCGCGGACCTTCACCCCCGAACCTGCGCAGCTGGAGGCGCTGGTCCGTTACGTCGGGGACTGGCTGCCGGGCGTGGATGCGGGTTCGGCGGTTCCGATCAGCTGCACGTACACCAGCACCGCGACTGAGGACTTCGTGCTGGACCGTTTCGGGCCGGTGGTGGTGGGGGCCGGTTTCTCCGGACACGGGTTCAAGTTCACACCGGCGATTGGCCGGGTGCTTGCAGACCTGGCCGACGGCGGCAGCGCCCCGGCGAGGTTCTCGGCCCGGCGCTAGGCATCGGTTGGCAGGCCGGATTCCGCCGGAGCGGGTAGCGTTGGCTGACATGCGTAACGGTCGACTGATTCCATGCATCCTCGCGGTGCTGTCCGTCGTGGCTGCCTGCCTCCTGGCTTTCGCTGTGTCCGCTAGTGCCGCACCCTGCGCGGACAAGAAGGGTCCTGCTGCCGACGCCGACTCCTGCGTTTCCGGCGGGCCGCCCTCCCGGACGCCCGCTTCTTCGGCGACTGCCCCGGCCGGACCCGCCTCCGGGACCGCTCAGGACGGCACCGGTCCCGGCGAAGCGCAACCCGTCGTCACGGGTTCGGGCGAGGAAGATATGCCGTTACAGGAAACCATCGCCGGCCAGGAACCAGAGCCAGCCCCCGCAGTGTCTTCCGGATCGCCGTCCCGCGCGGGCATGGCCGCCTCGCAGGCAGGATCGGCACCGCCGTCGCCGTCCCGCTCAGCCCGGACGTTGACGGCGGCACCGTCCGATTCCGGCGGGGTTGAGGCGGGGACCGTTCCCGTGGCCGGATACCTGATTGCCATCGGCGGCGGGCTGCTCCTGATTTCCTCAGCCTTCGGTTTTATGAGGTTCCGTCCCGGCGCCCAGGTCCAGCCATGATGCCCGCAAACGCTGTGGATGAGCTCACCGGAATAGCCGGCTTCGCCGCGCGGGGCATCGATTCGCTGGGGGAATGGGGCGTCGGGCTCTTCACCTTTGCTGAAACCATCATCCCGCCTATTCCCAGCGAGGTCATCCTGCCGCTGGCGGGCTTCCTCACCAAGCAGGGGAGCATGGTCCTGGCGCTCGTCTTCATCACCAGCACGCTCGGCGCGTACGCCGGTGCCTTACTGCTGTACTGGCTGGGTGCCAAACTGGGTTTGGAACGGGCAATCACGGGCCTGTCCCGGCTTCCGCTGATGGACCGCGAGGACTTCGAAAAGGCCGCGGACTGGTTCCAGCGCCACGGAAAGTCGGCGGTGTTCTTCGGCCGGTTCCTGCCGGGGGTGCGCAGCCTGATTTCGTTGCCTGCCGGTGCCAAGAAAATGAACCTGGCCACTTTCAGCATTTTCACCATTGCAGGGAGCGGTCTCTGGAACGCGCTGCTGATCAGCCTTGGCGTGCTGCTCGGAGCCCAATACCGGCTCATAGAGGACTACTCCAAATACCTCAATTACGCCGTCTATGCCGCACTGGCTGCCACAATTGCATGGCTGTCGGTCCGGGCCTACCGGCGGCAGCGCGAACGCGTGGATCAGAACGAATCGTAGGGGAGTGGCTGGAATGGGCACGGAAGCGCACGGCCGGATCGTCGTCGTCGGCTCCCTCAATGCCGACCTGACCATCTACTGCGAACGGCTCCCGCGTCCGGGCGAGACGGTCCACGGCACCGGGTTCGCCGTCAACCCCGGGGGCAAGAGCGCCAACCAGGCTGTGGCGGCCAGCCTGCTGGGCGGGGCAGTCAGCCTCATCGGCGCCGTGGGGGACGACTCCAACGGCGAAATGCTCCTGGCCTCCACCGCGGGCGCCGGTGTGGACATCTCGCACGTACGCATCTCAGAGTCCGCTGCCACCGGAGTCGCCGTCATCGCGGTGGATGCCCACGGTGAGAACAACATCATCATCTCCGCCGGCGCCAACGGTACCCTTGCGCCCGCCGACGTCGCGGCATCTGCGGACGCGTTCGACGGCGCCTCCGTGGTCTGCCTCTGCCTTGAGGTCAGCCTGGAGACCGTTGAAGCCGCTGCCCGAACAGGGCACGACGCCGGCGCGACAGTTTTGCTGAACCTTTCGCCTTACGGCGAGATCCCGCAGGCCTTGGCGGATGTGTGCGATGTGCTGCTGGTCAATGCGCACGAGGCGTCGCTGGTTCTCGGGCAGGATGTTCCTGTGGCGGACGCGGACGACGCCGGCTGGGACCAGATCCGGGAAAGGTTCGCCGAACGCGGGCTGCAGCGGGTGGTGGTCACCCTCGGCTCCAGCGGCTCGGTGGTTCTTGACTCGCTGGCCGCCGGAGCGGACCGCGTCACCCGGATCGCGCCGGTCACGGTCCATGCCGTGGACACCACGGGAGCCGGCGACGCGTTCACCGGCGCCATGGCTGCGCGGCTCGCGGCCGGTGAGCCGCTGGCCGAAGCCGCAGCCTTCGCCTCAGCGGCGGCGGCGCTTGCCGCCACACGCAAGGGCACGCAGGCTGCGTACGCCGGAGTTGCCGACGTGGAGCGGCTGCGCGGGCGCGAATAGGGCAGAGCCAGCGCCGGCGTCAGCCTGGTTGGCGCCTCTCCAGTGCAGTGCGGCGGTACCAGTCGCTGGCCAGCTTTGTATGCTTGCTGCTGTTGGCACAGTTCCGGTTGCTGCAGTGCGACGGGATTTCGTCCTGTGAGGCTCTTGGGCCCTGCTGAGGGTGCCGGACCAGCACCACGGCTGATCCGCAGGCGGCGCATACGAGGAAGGACCGCATGCTAGGCACCGAATCCTGGCCCGGCCGGTGCTGCGTTTCGGCTGAAGATGACACTGCCGCCGGCTTTGAGCTTGCCTTGATGGCCTCTGACTTTCATTCATCCCCCTGAACTAGTCTGCGTTTCAGGGTACCGCGCTTGAGCCGGATTGAGCTGCCCCGGCCCTACTCCCCGTGGACTTCGGCTTGCTTATCCTCGGAGCGGTCCAGGTATGCCAGCAGCAGGTCGGCGGCTTTCTCGAGCTCGCCGGCCTCCAGCGCCTCGCAGATCTCCTCGTTGTCCTTGAGGTAGCCGCTGTAGAAGTTCGCGTCCATCGTGGCCTTGTGGAAGAACAGCCGCATCTCCGCCAGGACCTGGGACATGATCGTGTTCAGCCTGCGGCTTCCGGCCAGGGCCACGATCGCGCCGTGGAAGTGCTGGTTTGCGGTGCCCAGTCCCTCGTCGTCGTTCGCGGCGGCCGCGAGCTTGCCTTCCTCCACCGCCGCCCGGACGGCGGCCACGGCTTCGGGGCTGCCTCCGCCGCGGATCGCGCTGACTTCGATGGTGCGGCGGACCGTGTAGACGTCGTGGATATCGCCTGGTTCCAGGCTGGCCACGAAGACGCCCCGGTTGGGGTGCCGGACCACCAGCCGCTCGCTCGCGAGCTCGGCAAAGGCCTCGCGCACGGTGTTGCGGGAGACGCCGAGGTCCTCGGCAATCGTTGACTCGGTCAGCCGCGCCCCCGGCAGCAGGATCCCTTCTGCCAGCTGCAGGCGCAGTTCATCGGCCACTCTGTCCGCCACCGAGGGCACGGCGACGCGCAGCCGGGCTGCCGCGGTTGCCGTTGCTGCGGAGGTTGCGCCTGTGCCGGATACGCCCCGGGTTGCTGCTTCTGAAGTGGCCATACTCCAGAATTTACACGATCGTCACATCGTTGAATCGAAGGATTGTTGAACAATCGATAAATTTGGTGCATCCTAGTAAGAGCAAATCAATGAGACGAGGATCACAATGGTTTATATGGACCTGAACAGTGACGTAGGCGAGTCCTTCGGCCGCTGGACGCTGGGCGACGACACGGCGATGTTCCAGTCCGTGTCCAGCGCCAACGTGGCCTGCGGTTTCCACGCCGGCGATCCCACGGTCATCCGCCGCACCTGCCGCGAAGCCGTGCAGGCCGGCGTCATGATCGGCGCCCACGTGGGCTACCGTGACCTCTCCGGATTCGGCCGCCGCTTCGTGGACATTGATCCCAGTGAACTGGCTGACGATATCGTCTACCAGATCGGCGCACTCCAGGCGCTGGCCGCCACCGAAGGCGGACGCGTCCGCTACGTCAAGCCGCACGGCGGCCTGTACAACGCGATCGTCTCCCACACCGCCCAGGCGCGCGCCGTCGTCGACGCCGTCCGGTCCATCGATCCCGGACTTCCGATCCTCGGCCTTCCCGGCTCGGAGGTGCTGCGGCTTGCAGAGGCCGCCGGACTCCGTGCTGTTTCCGAAGCCTTCGCCGACCGCGCCTACAATCCCGACGGCACGCTCGTCTCCCGCTCGCTCCCCGGAGCCGTCCTGCATGACCCGGCCCAGGTGGCCGAACACGTCCTGCGCATGGCCGCCGACTCCGCCATCCGCACCGTGGACGGCTCCATCCTGAAAATCAATGCAGACAGCATCTGCGTCCATGGCGATTCCCCCGGGGCAGTAGCCATGGCTATTGCAGTGAAAGCTGCGCTTTCCGACGCCGGCATCACCATCAAGGCTTTCGCCTAAACCGCTTTCGCCTTAACGGCGTCCGCCTCACCCTGCCAGACCCCCGGCAGCACCCCCAACCAGCATGCAGGCAGCTCCCGCCGCACACCTGAAGGAAAATCATGACCACACATCACACGGCCGCCCGCACCGGCCGAAAGATCCCGCCCGGCGCGCTGAAGGCCTACGTCGCCAGCCTGACCGGAACCTCGCTGGAGTACTACGACTTCGCCATCTACTCGGTGGCCTCCGCCCTGGTCTTCCCCAAGATCTTCTTCCCGGGCAATGACGAGTTCGTGGGCCTCCTGCTCTCCTTCTCCGCCTTTGCGGTGGGCTACCTGGCACGGCCCATCGGCGGCGTGATCTTCGGCCGCCTGGGCGACAAGATCGGCCGCAAGCAAGTCCTTGTGGTCACCCTCATGCTCATCGGCGTCGCCACCGTGCTTATCGGCCTGCTTCCCGATTATTCCGTGATCGGCGTGGCAGCCCCCACCATCCTGGTGCTCCTGCGCCTGGCCCAGGGCATCGGCGTCGGCGGCGAATGGGGCGGTGCCGTCCTGCTCTCCAGCGAATTCGGTGACGCCAACAAGCGCGGCTTTTGGTCTTCTGCAGCCCAGATCGGCCCGCCCGCCGGCAACCTGATGGCCAACGGCGTCCTGGCGCTCCTTGCCGCAACGCTCAGCACAGAAGCCTTCCTCTCCTGGGGCTGGCGCGTGGCCTTCCTTGCCTCCGCACTGCTGGTGGTCTTCGGCCTGATTATCCGCCTCAAGCTTGAGGAAACCCCCGTGTTCAAGGCCATTGCGGCCCACGGTGAACAGCCCAAGGCCCCCATCACTGAGGTGTTCCGCAAGGAACCCCGGGCCCTCGTGGCCGCTGCCCTCTCCCGCGTCTGCCCCGACGTCCTCTACGCGCTCTTCACGGTTTTCGTGGCCGTCTACGCCACCAAGGAACTCGGCATGACCACGGGCAATGTCCTCACGGCAATCCTGGTCGGCTCGGCCTTCCAGCTGTTCCTCATCCCGCTGGCCGGCGCCCTCACCGACCGGTTCAACCGCCGGATGGTCTACGGGATCGCCGCCGTTGGAACGGCACTGTACATTCCGCTCTTCTTCCTCATGATCGACGGTAAGTCCGTGCTCATGCTGACCGTCGGCGTGGTGATCGGCCTGGCGTTCCACGCCTTCATGTACGGCCCCCAGGCCGCGTACATCACCGAGCAGTTCCCGGCCCGCCTGCGCTATGCCGGCAGCTCGTTGGCCTACACCCTGGCCGGCGTAATCGGCGGCGCCGTGGCACCGCTGATCTTCACCGCCCTCTACGCGGCGTCCGGTGACTGGTACCTGATCGCGGCCTACCTGCTGGTGGCCTCCGCAGTCACGGTTGTGGGCCTGGCCCTCGGCCGGAACCCGCAGACCGCTGAAGAAGAGCGCCTCCTGGCGGACGCAGCTTCCCTCGCCTGAGCGGCACGGAAACTCCAGCACAGAAACCTGTTCAGTACAGAACTTTTAAGGCATTGGCAACGATGGAAGCGGTGGCAATGGAAACCCTGAGCGTGCACAAGGTCCTCTCGGTGCGGCCCGTGGGAACGCGGGCGGTGCTCGCGGAGCTCTCCGGAACGCAGGACGTCCTGGCCCTGCAGACCCTGCTCCTGGAATCCCCGCTGCCGGGCCAGGTGGACGTGCTGGCGGCCGCGCAGACCGTGATGGTCCGCGCGGATTCGCCGGCCGCCGCCCGCCGCATGGGCTCGTTCCTGCTGGACCTGGACCTGACGGCTCCGGTCAAACAGGACGGCGGCCTGGTGTTCATCGATACCGTGTACGACGGCGAGGATCTCGCCGAAGTGGGGCGGCTCACCGGCCTCGGAACGGACGGCGTCATCGAAGCCCATTCCGGCCAGGTGTGGACGGTGGCCTTTGCCGGGTTCGCGCCGGGCTTCGGCTACATGGTGGGGGAGAATCAGGTGCTGGAAGTTCCGCGCCGCAGCTCGCCGCGCACCGCGGTGCCCGCCGGTTCGGTGGCTTTGGCGGGCAACTATTCGGCGGTGTATCCGCGCAGGTCCCCGGGCGGCTGGCAGCTGATCGGCCGCACCGGGGCCCGCATGTGGGACCTCGGCCGGTCCGAGCCCGCACTGGCCAGCCCGGGACACCGCGTCCAGTTCCGCGCCGTCCGCGATGTGGTGACCATGGCACCGGAACATGCGGCCTCCGAGGCGGTAACCGCCACGGAGGTATCGGCCCGGGAGGCTGCTTCCGGCCTGCGGATCGTGTCACCCGGGCTGCAAAGCCTCATCCAGGACCTCGGCCGGCACGGCCACTCCGCGCTGGGAGTCTCCGCCGCCGGAGCCCTGGACCGGGCCTCGCTGCGCCGGGCCAACCGGCTGGTGGGCAACAACTCCTCGGCCGCAGCCATCGAGAGCGTAGCCGGCGGACTCAAAGTCCAGGCCGTCGGCGACCAGGTCCTGGCCGTCGCCGGGGCGCCGTCGGCACTGACCATCGCGTCGCCGTCGGACGCTGAAGCAGACGCTTACAGCGACGGGACCGGGCGCCAGCGCACGGTTCCCATGGCCACACCGTTTGCGCTGCTCGACGGAGAAACCCTGACCCTTGGCGCGCCGGAGGCCGGCTTCCGCAGCTACCTGGCAGTCCGCGGCGGGGTGGACGCCGCGCCCGTTCTGGGCAGCCGTTCCACCGACACCATGTCCGGCATAGGACCGGCCCCGCTTGCCGCCGGACAGTTGCTGGCATCCGGCGACGTCACCGAATCCGGCGTCGTGGGTGATCCCGAACTCCAGCCGGACTTCCCCGGCGAGGGCGTCACGGTGCTGGACATCGTCCTGGGCCCGCGGGCCGACTGGTTCGATGAATCCGCCCTGGATTCCCTGTGCGGGCAGGACTGGGTGGTCAAGCCGCAGTCTAACCGCGTGGGAATGCGGCTGGACGGCACGCCGCTGGAACGCAGCCGGCGGGGCGAACTGCCCAGCGAAGGCACCGTAGCGGGCGCCATCCAGGTGCCGCCCGAAGGCCTCCCCGTGCTCTTCCTGGCCGACCATCCCATCACGGGCGGCTACCCCGTGATCGGCGTGGTGGTGGACCACCAGCTGGACCTGGCCGCGCAGGTGCCCATAGGCGGCAGCATCCGCTTCCGCCGTGTTCCCGAGCAGACTCCTTCGCCGGAACAGAAATCTTCTGAACAGACTTCGACCGAACAGACGTCCCAAGAAAAAGTGAGTAACTGATGCGCAAGGTCCTGATCGCCAACCGTGGTGAAATCGCCGTCCGGATTGCCCGTGCCTGCGACGACGCCCAGCTGGAATCCGTCGCCGTCTACGCGGACATCGACGCCGATGCCATGCACGTCGGCGCCGCAAGCGAAGCGTTCAGCCTGGACGGAAACTCCCCGGCGGACACTTACCTGAACATCCCCAAGCTGCTCGAGGTGGCTGCCAGATCAGGCGCTGACGCAGTCCACCCCGGCTACGGCTTCCTGTCCGAGAACGCGGATTTTGCCCAGGCCGTCCTGGATGCCGGACTGGCGTGGATCGGCCCCACACCGGAGGCCATCCGGCAGCTTGGCAACAAGATCACCGCCCGCGAGATCGCCGTCCGTGCCGGTGCGCCGCTGGTGGCCGGCAGTGACGGACCCGTGGACACCGCCGCGGAGGCCCGGGCCTTCGCCGAACAGCACGGCCTGCCCATCGCCATCAAGGCGGCCTTCGGCGGCGGCGGCCGCGGGCTGAAAGTGGTCCGCAACATGGACGAGATCGAGGAATCCTTCGACTCTGCCGTCCGCGAAGCCGTGGCAGCCTTCGGCCGCGGCGAATGCTTCGTGGAGCGCTACCTGGACCGTCCGCGCCATGTCGAAGCGCAGGTCCTGGCTGACACGCACGGCAACGTGGTGGTCGTCGGAACCCGCGACTGCTCACTGCAGCGCCGGCACCAGAAGCTGGTGGAGGAAGCACCAGCCCCGTTCCTCAGCGACGAGCAGACCCAACAGATTTACGACGCCGCCAAGGCAGTCTGCCGGGAAGCCGGCTATTCCGGCGCCGGCACCGTGGAGTTCCTCGTGGCCGCGGACGGCACCGTCGCGTTCCTGGAAGTGAACACACGGCTGCAGGTGGAACACCCCATCACCGAAGAAACCACCGGAATCGACTTGGTCCAGGAACAGTTCCGGATTGCCGCCGGGGAAGCCCTGCGCATCACCGTCGATCCTGAACCCCGCGGCCACTCCTTCGAGTTCCGGCTCAACGCCGAGGACGTGGGGCGCGGCTTCCTGCCCTCACCCGGGACCATCGCCGAATTCCACGGCCCCACCGGCCCTGGCATCCGGCTGGACACCGGCGTCCGCTCCGGGTCGTTCGTGGCGCCGCAGTTCGACTCACTGCTCGCCAAGCTGATCGTCACCGGCGCGGACCGCCAGCAGGCGCTGCGTCGCGCCCGCCGGGCACTTGCTGAGATTGAAATCACTGGCGTGGCCACCGTTCTGCCGTTCCACCGCGCCGTGCTGGAATCGCCGGACTTCACCTCCGAAACCGGCCTGGGCATCCACACCCGCTGGATCGAAACCGACTTCGCGGACCGGATCCCTGCCGATCCCGGCTACAGCACCACCGCGCCCGACGGCGCACGCCGTACTGTCACTGTCGAGGTGGACGGCCGACGCCTGGCGGTCGGACTGCCGGCGGACCTGCTGGACGGCTGGGCACGTTCCGGCGGAGCTCTGCCCGCCGGCGTGTCGGTTGATTCAGCGTCCGACGGCGGTGCTGCCGCCTCCGGAACGGCCGATCCGGGGGAGCTGCGTGCCGACATGGCCGGAACTGTCGTCAAGTGGCTCGTGGAGCCGGGCGCCGAAGTGTCGGCGGGGGACGCCGTCGTCGTTCTTGAAGCGATGAAGATGGAAACGCAGGTGACGGCGCACCGCGACGGAACGGTGACGGGCATCCGCGCCGAAGCCGGCGGCGTGGTGACTGCCGGGGCGGTGCTGGCGTTGATCGGATAGGCGCCGCGGAGGGGCCCAGAACGGTGGTGCGGCCGGGGTTTCCGGAGGACAATGCAAGGCATTAGTTAGCCCTAGGATCCTCCAGAAAACGGAGCCACGCTGTGGATGAAACCGGCACCAATGAGAAAGTAGTTAACCGGCTGATCGACTGTATCAACGACCGCCGGATCGAGGTCATGGACGAGCTGTTCCACGACGATGCTGTGATGCACTGGCCGCAATCCGGAGAAATTGTGCGCGGTGCAGAGAACCGCCGGGGAATCTACAACGCCTTCCCGCAACTGCCCACCATCACGCTGCGCCGGCTGCTCAGCGGCGGGAACCTGGTAACTGCCGAAGCCCTGCTGGACTACGACGGACCGCAGTACGAAACGGTGTTCATCTTCGAATTCCGCGACGGCCGCATTGCCAAGGAAACGGCCTACTGGAGCGAATCGTTCGAACCACCCGATTGGCGTGCCCAGTGGGTTGAAAAGGCCTAGCTGGGCGGCGACGTAGGCACCTGTTGTCAGAAGCGCTGGACGTGGACGCCAGCCGCCGCCAGGGCCGCAAGGAACCGTTCCTGGCGATCCGCTGACCCAAGGCTCAGCAGATATCCCCGTCCGACGTCGAGCTGGACTCCCGGCCCTGTGTCCTGGATGATTCCCAGCCCGAAGGGCCCGAACCGCAGCCCGAATCCGTAGCGCAGGCCATGGATTGTTGCCGGAGCGGCCCGTTGGATTGCCGCAACCGGAATCCTGCGGCGGTAGAACGGGAACCACTGCAACCGCACTTCGTTGTCGAGGACTTGGATCCTGGAGAAGCCGAACGCCAGGAAGGTGACGAGCATCAGGGCGCATGCAATGGCGGTCCATGCCACCGGTTCCGACTGCAGCGCGCCGGTGAGGAAGATTGCCAGCAGGATTCCTACCAACAGTAGGGCGCTGCCGCCGATGATGGCCCGGGGCAGGCGCCCATAGAACATCCGGCCGGAATCGAATAACATACCGGCGTCCTGAAACATGACATAAGCCTAGCCGGGCAGGCGCCCAGGTGCCGTCGGGGGAACGGGCCGACAGAGTCGCTAGCGGACCGCGGATTCCTTTGCAGGCTCATCCAGCGTCATCAGCGTCAGGCGTTGTGACTGCAGGGCCGTGACAAGCAGCGACCGTGCCGAGAGGAGGAGACCGCTCACCTCGGGGCAGGAGAGTTCGTAGAACAGCCGGCCGTCCTGGCGCGAGGGGACGATCAGGCGCTGGCGGCGGAGCACGCCGAGGTGCTGCGAGAGGTTCGAGGGTTCGAGGCCTGTGTCGTCTCGCAGCCGGCTGACGGCAACGGGGCCGTCGGCAAGCATTTCCAGGACCCGGATCCGCGAAGGGTGGCCCAGAGATTTGAAGAGTTCGGCCTTTACCTCACTCAGGACCACGCCTGCAGGCAATTCGTCCTTCATCGGGCCTCCCTTCCTAACGTCCGCATTTCGGCGGTAACCATAACGCCTGTTCAACGAATACAGCCTACGGCAGACAGAAAGGTCTGTCTCCCGACGGTGCGAATCGGTCCCCGTCGCAGCTATATCGTAGCCCCGGCCGCAAAGGGATGATCGGTGGATTTAGTCCGCGGACAGCCCTTGCGCGGACGGCTTGAGTAGTTCAGACTTTCATGAATTCATCAATTCGCCCGGCCGTCACCGCGGTCGGTTACACATGGATGGATTCAGGCCGCTTCCGCTGACAACGGCGTCATCGGGAGTGGCCCGATCCCGAGTTTCCAGGAGGGCTCAATGGCAGGCATGTTTGAATTATTTTCCGATGCGGATGCTTCCTTTAGATTTCGGCTGACAGCTCCTGATGGAACAGTCATGGCGCTCTCGAAGCCCTTCCCGGACAAGCGGGCCGCCGTGGCCGGAATCGCGGCTGTTCGCGAGTACGCAGGAATGGGCTTTGTCACCGAAGTCCCGGCCCCGAAACCCCAGCATTCCCGCGGACCGTCCGCAGCTCTTGCCTTTAGGAGCCGGGCAGCGAGCCGGAGACGGCAGATTCTGGCCCGGTGGCAGCAATCCCTCAAGCCGGGGGCCGTCGTCGCAGATTTTCCTGCGTGGTAAGTTCCATGGCCGCACGGAAAGTCCCGCAGGTGCACTCCGACGCCTTGGCGGCGGCGGATTGCATCGCCGGGACGTTCAGGTATGACGCGGCAACCGGCAGGCTCGACTGGTCCGAGGAGCTATACCTCATCCACGGCTACGGCCGCGGTGAGATTGTGCCCACTCTGGAACTTTTCCACTCGCACAAGCACCCGGACGACCGTAACCGCAGCCGGGAGATCTTCACGCAGGCCCGCAACGCGGGCGGCAAATTCTTCAGTTTCGACCGGCTGATCGACGCCCGCCTGCGGGAGCACAGGATCCTGACAACAGGGGAGGGCTTCCTCGACCAGGACGCCAGGCTGAGCCACATTGCCGGGTTCGTCGTCGACCTCACCCTGACGCTGCGGCGTGAGACGGAACAGTTCGCCCGGGCCGCCGTCTCGGCGGCCAATGCGAGCCGCAGCACCATCGAGCAGGCCAAGGGGATCCTGATGGGTGCCCTGCACCTCAGCGCGGAGGATGCCTTCAACCTGCTCGTCAGCCACAGCCAGCACAGCAATATCAAGCTCGCGAGGACTGCAGCTGACCTTGTGGACCTGGCCAACAACGCCAAGGACCCCGCACTCCTGGACAGTTTCATCCAGGCCCTTCACCGCGGACCTTTCCGCCGCCGGCCGGAAACGCTTGGCATCCGCGGACATCATGGGAGGCGCCAGCAGCGCTCCATGTAAAATTCCTTCTAAGATGACTGCCGAAGACGCCAACCGTTCCTCGTTGTTGCCCGCCCGGGCACTGGCGGGCCGCGATGACCCAGTGGACCGCATTCTTGCCACCGCTTATGAGCTGTTCTCCCGCCGCGGGATCCGCGATGTGGGGACCAATGAGCTCATCAGCCGTTCCGGCGTTGCCAAGGCCACGTTCTACCGGCATTTCCCGTCAAAAGACGCCCTGGTCCTGGCGTTCCTGGCGCTCCGTGACCAGGTGTGGACCGTGGACCTCATCGTCTCCGAAGCCCGGCGCCGCGGCAGCACCCCCGAGGAGCGGCTGCTCGCTGTTTTCGATGTCTTCGGCGACTGGTTCCACCGCGACGACTTCGAGGCGTGCACGTTCATCAACGTCCTGCTGGAGATGGGACCCGAGCATCCGCTGGGAAAAGCGAGCATCGGCTACCTCAGCCGGATCCGCGGCCACATCGAGGCCCTGGCCGAGGAAGCCGGGCTGAGCCGGACCGAGGAATTTGCGCGGTCCTGGCACATCCTGATGAAGGGCTCCATCATTTCAGCGACCGAGGGGGACTTCCTGGCGTCGAAGCGGGCCCAGCAGATGGCCGGCTGGCTGATCGAACACCACCGCAATTGACGCTTAGGCGTCCTGGGCGGCCGTGGCGGGGAGTGCTGCCGGCGGAACGGCAGTATCGTCGCGCAGCGGCCGGCGGGCCAGCCAGGCGGCCACGATCGCGCCCGAGATGTTGTGCCAGAGCGAGAACACCGCGGACGGCAGCGCGGCCAGCGGGCTGAAGTGTGCCGTTGCCAGCGTGGCGGCCAGTCCGGAGTTCTGCATCCCCACTTCAAAAGCCAGCGCGCGGCGGGCCTTGTCGTCCAAGCGGCCCAGCTTGCCGGCGAGGTATCCGAGTCCCAGGCCGAAACCGTTGTGCAGCACAACGGCAAGGAACACGATGCCGCCTGCGGCAACGATCTTGCTGGCGCTGCCGGCCACCACAATCGCCACAATCAGTGAAATCACGACGGCGGACGCCCACGGGAGTGCCGGCAGCACCTTCGCGACGAGCTTCTTGAGGAACAGCCGGGCCAGGAGTCCGGCAATGACGGGCAGGAGGACGGTCTTGACGATGTCCAGGACCATGGCGCCGGCGTCGATCTGCAGGAAGGACCCCGCCAGGAACAGGACCAGCAGGGGAGTGACGATCGGAGCGATCAGTGTGGAGACGGACGCGACGGCCACGGACAGTGCCACATCGCCCTTGGCCAGGAAGGCCATCACGTTGGAGGCCGTTCCGGACGGTGCGCAGCCCACCAGGATGAGGCCCACGGCCAGTTCGGGTGGCAGGTTGAGGGCCACGGCAATCAGCCAGCCGGCACCCGGCATGATCACGTAGTGGGCCACGATGCCCAGCACTACGGCCCAGGGGCGCTTGACCACCGAGGCAAAGTCGGGCGGGGTGAGCGTCAGGCCCATGCAGAACATAATGATGCCCAGCAGGTACGGGACGCTGGGGCCCATGGGCTTGAAGGCGCCGGGCACCAGGAATCCGGCAATGCCTGCGGCGACTACCAGCAGCGGGAAGACCGTGACGGCGATACGGGCGATTTTCGCCTCGGCGGCCAGCGCCGGATTCAGCCGGGCGGCGTCGGCTTCGCTGCCGGCGGTGGTGTTTTCGTGGGTTTTTGTTGCCTCAAGCATCCAATAATGCTCACATCCGAACGCCTATTCCAGCCACTTCATGAACAGACGTCTGACATTTGTGTCGGATTCTGGGCTCGTTCGGGCTGACCGGCCACGCGCCGGGCGGTCTGTTGCGGCTGCTACTGCGACGGCGGGGTGCTGTAATCGGCGATATGCGCCGTGGCTGCGTGCTCGCGGATCTCAGTGACACCGGAAGCGGCCGCCGCGCTGTCCCGGTAGATTCCCGAGACTGCCAGGATGTTGCCTGCCCCGTTGACGAGCCGGATGCGGACGCCGCCCTGTTCCGCGGCGACGAGTTCGAATTTTCCTGCCATGCTGGACCTCCCCCAAGGTGGTGCGCCTGCACGGTAGCCGCAGGCTGCTCCCCTCCAACTGTAGATGACAATTCTTGTCATATGAATTAGACAACGATTTGTGTCGGCAGGACGGAGGGTGGGCCACGTTGGGCGGCATGCCCGCCGAAACGCGGCTAGTCCGCGGCGTTCAGCTTCCCCGCGAGCCGTTCGCGCATCTGGGTGCTGGCGGAGTTGAGGCCGATCAGCTCCACTTCCCTGCCGTGCCGGCGGTACTTCTCGGTGACGGCGTCCAGCACGGCGATGGTGGAGGCATCCCACAGGTGGGAGGCATGGAAATCGATGATGACGCGGTCCACCGTGGGGGCGGCATCGCGGGCATATTCGAACTGCGTGTAGAGATCGTTGGAGGAGGCGAAGAAGAGCTCCCCGTCCACCGTGTACGTGGCAACGGTGTCACCGTTGAGCTCGACCTCCGTCCGCTCCACGGTGGCGAAGTGGGCCACGCGCCTGGCGAACATGGCCATGGCCGCCAGTACACCGACTCCCACCCCGATGGCCAGGTTGTGAGTGGCCACGACGGTGCCCACGGTGATGAGCATGACTGCTGTTTCGGACTTGGGCATCCGCTTGAGCGTCTTCGGGGCAATGGAGTGCCATTCGAACGTGATGGCGGAGACGAAGATCATCACGGCCACCAGAGCGGCCATGGGGATCAGGCCCACGATGCCGCCCAGCGTCACCACCAGGACCAGCAGGAACACGCCGGCCAGGAACGTAGACACCCGGCTCCGGGCGCCGGAGCCCTTGACGTTGATCATGGTCTGGCCGATCACGGCGCAGCCGCCCATGCCGCCCAGGAAACCGGTGACGATGTTTGCCACGCCCTGGCCCCAGGACTCGCGGGTCTTGTTGGAACGGGTGTCGGTGATGTCGTCAACAAGCTTGGCCGTCATCAGCGATTCCAGCAGGCCCACCAGTGCCATGGACAGCGCGAAGGGCGCAAGGATCTGGAAGGTTTCCAGCGTCAGCGGCACATTGGGAATGAAGAGGGCGGGCAGGCTTTCGGGAAGCTGGCCCTTGTCCCGGACGGCCGGGACGTCGATGTTGGCCAGCACGGCAAACAGCGTGAGGGCCACGATGGCCACGAGCGGGGAGGGCACGGCCGTGGTCAGCCGCGGGAGCGCGACGACAATCACCAGTCCGACGGCCACCAGCGGATAGACCAGCCACGGAACGTTGATCAGCTCGGGCAGCTGTGCCATGAACACAAGGATGGCCAGTGCGTTCACGAACCCCACCATCACGGAACGCGGAATGAAGCGCATGAGCTTGGTGACGCCCAGGAGCGCCAGGAGGATCTGGAAGACGCCCGCCAGGATCACCCCGGCGATCAGGTAGTCCAGGCCGTGGCTCCGCATCAGCGGGGCGATCACCAGCGCAACCGCGCCGGTAGCTGCGGAGATCATGGCGGGCCTGCCGCCCACGAAAGCGATGGTGACGGCCATGGTGAAGGACGCGAACAGCCCGATCCGGGGATCCACACCGGCGATGACGGAGAAGGCAATGGCCTCGGGGATGAGGGCCAGGGCCACCACCAGTCCGGCGAGGGCTTCGGTCTTGAGGCGGCGCGGGGATCGGAGCGTGGCCCGGACGGACTGGAGTTGTTCGGGCTTCATGTGTTCCTAGGGCTTGGTCTGGCGATAGCGCTCGATCTGCTTCAGCCTCCGCAGGAGGCTGTCGCGCCGGGGGTGCGGAACGACGTCGGGCGCCTCCGCGGTGAGGTCAATGTGTTTGGTGCCGTACTGCCACAGCAGCAGGTCATCCAGCAGCCGGTCCGGGCCGGGGGAGTATCTGTGGTCCAAGGCCTTGCGGACCTCGGTGATCCGGTTCGCGCTGAGCAGCTCTGCCAGCTGCATGGTCTGGTTGAGGCCGTGCGCCGCCATGAGTTCGGCTGCCCAGCCCCAGTCATCATCCACTTTACGGTCAACGTGCGGAAGCAGCGTCCGCCAGACGTCGCGGATCCGGTTCGGAGTGAGCTGGGCGGCGCCTTCACCGTCGGTGTCCCAGTAGCTGCGGACTTCTTCGTACCGTTCGTGCAGGTCCGCGAAGGCGCCTTCCACTGTTTCCAGCATGGCCGCGGTGGCGGTGAACTGACGATCGAAATGCGGGGTCCAGGCCCGGGGATCCTCGGCCTTGAAGCGGATGTCATGCTCGATCTCGCTCCAGGCGTGCGCAAAAACAGTGCGGATCTGGCATTCAAAGAAGTAGCTGCCGTTGGGCTGGATGTCCGGGTTGAATACCTGCTGGTACTCCTTGACCGCCTCGTTCTGGATGGTCCGCAGGATCAGGTGGCGGCTGGAGTAGCCGTAGGTGCCGGATTCGATGGAGCCGATGTCCTTTTCGCGGTCGCCGCGGCAGTCAAAGAGCTGGCGCTGGCGCTTGATCAGGTTGGCCACCACCGCATTCTCTGCAGGCAGTTTGGTGATGACGCGGACGCCCACCATGTCATTGAGCGTGCGGAACGGATCAGGGAACTTCAGCAGTGGCGCACCGCCGGGTTCCAGCGGCTCCTCCGTGCGGGAAATCTTCTCCTTGAAGGACTCCACTGTCTTGGTGCGGCCGGTGACGAACAGCGGCGTTACCTCGGTGTCCTTGAGCATGCTCCGGAGCGTCAGCAGGACTTCCCGCGTGACCCGCTTCAGGGCAGGGCGCACCCGTGCATAGAGCTCCACGTTTTCCTGCACGGACTCGCGCAGGCCTGCGTCCAGGCGGTCCCAGTTGGTAGCCATGTTTCCAGCTTACGGGCGGCCTGCGACACCCAGGGGGGTGACACCCCCCGGGCAGTGCGGTCCGTGGGCCCGCGGTACACGCGGTGAACGGCGCCAGGCGCCGTCGTCGAACGCGCTGGCGCAAGCTGTCTGCCTCCCAAGGTAGGCTCGGCACATGGCTGATGTGCGGCGTCGGACCCTGCTTTCCCGCGGGCTTCTTGGCGCCGCCGCAGCAGTGGCACTGGGGGCATTGTCCGCTTCCTGTTCGTCGGGCCCGAAGGAGGACGCAGTGAAGCGGCACAAGTACCAGTACGGCGATGACCCGAGTCAGTGGGGTGAGCTGTTCCTGCCGGACGCGGCTGTAACCCGCGGCGTGGTGGTGGTTATCCACGGCGGGTACTGGCGCTCGCAGTACGGCGCCGAGCTCGGCGAGCCGCTGGCCCGGGACCTTGCCATGCACGGAATGCCCGCCTGGAACCTGGAGTACCGGCGTGCCGGCAACGGCGGCGGCTGGCCGAACACCTTCGAAGATGTTCTGGCGGGAATCGACAAACTCAGGGACGTCGCGGCGATCCACGGGCTTGGCCTCGAAAAAGTCGTGGCCCTGGGCCACTCGGCCGGCGGGCACCTGGCGGTCTGGGCTGCCGGCCGGACCCGGCTTGGGCAGCTGGGCGCGCCGGACGCCGACCGCCAGCTGAAGCGGAGGAACGACGACGACGGCGCCGTGCAGCTCACCGGGGTGGTCAGCCAGGCCGGCCTCCTGAACCTGGCCGATGCCGAAAAGCTGAACCTCAGCAACGGCGCAGTCAGCAACCTGCTGGGCGGTTCGTCAGCGAAGTATCCGAAGCGCCACAAGTACGTGGACCCCATGAGCGCTATTCCGTTGCGGGTCCCCGTTTACGCCGTCCACGGCAGCGACGACGACGACGTTCCCGCCAGCCAGTCCGTGTCCTACGCCGGCGCGGCGAAGGCTGCCGGCGGACCCGTTCAGCTGCTGAACGTCCCCGGAGACCATTTCGCGTTGATTGACCCCAAGGCCCCGGCCTACCGGAAGTGCCGGGACCTGGTGCAGGAACTCCTGGGCTGAACATCTGCCCGGCTTCTGTCCGCCCGGCGGCAGGGTCCGTCCCCTAGACTGGAGGAAGGTGCGCCGGGAAGTCTGGTCGGCATAGTTTTGTCGACTCAACGTTTAGGACGCTTCATGAGCCAAACACCTACGCCCGCACCTGACGCCAAACCGCGCTTCACCATCCTTGGCTACGGCAGCTACGCGGAATCGCTGCGCATCGGCGAGATCCTGCGCAAGGAAACAGTGGGCGGTGCACTCCTTGTGGCCGCTGCGGTCATCGCGCTGATCTGGGCGAATTCGCCGGTCTCGGACAGTTACTTCGCACTGCGGGATTTCCGGATCGGGTACGAGCCCTGGCACCTCGAGCTGAGCCTGGGCGCCTGGGCCGCCGACGGACTGCTGGCCATCTTCTTCTTCCTGGTGGGCCTGGAACTCAAGCGGGAGTTCGTGGCCGGGGACCTGCGCCAGATCAGCAAATCGATCGTGCCCGTGGCTGCCGCGGCCGGCGGCGTGATTGTCCCGGCCCTGATATATGCCGCTGTGAACATATACAGCCCGGAAACCCTGCGCGGCTGGGCCATCCCCACCGCAACGGACATCGCGTTCGCGGTGGCAGTGCTGGCGATCATCGGATCCCACCTGCCCAGTGCCCTGCGCATCTTCCTGCTCACCCTGGCGGTGGTGGACGACCTCATTGCCATCAGCATCATCGCGTTCTTCTATTCGAGAGACATCCAGGCCGCCCCGCTGCTGCTCGCGCTCATCCCGCTGGCGCTGTACGCCTTCCTTGCCCAGAGGTACCGCCGCTTCTTCGGCGTCCACTTCATGGCCGCCTGGGGCATCCTCCTGCCGCTCGGCGTCGCCACCTGGGCCCTGGTGCACGCCTCCGGCATCCACGCCACGGTGGCGGGTGTGCTGCTGGGGTTCGCCGTGCCGGTGCTCCGGTCCAAGGCCAGCGGGGGTCCGGACGCCGGCCCCGGCCTCGCGGAAATCTTCGAACACCGCTTCCGTCCCATCTCGGCCGGAGTGGCCGTTCCGGTCTTCGCCTTCTTCTCTGCCGGCGTGGCCGTCGGTGGCTGGGAAGGCCTGGGTTCGGCGCTGGCCGACCCCGTGGCCATCGGCATCATCATGGCCCTCGTCCTGGGCAAACCCCTCGGCATCATGGGCACCACGTGGATCCTTACCAAGGCCACCCGGGCGCGGCTGGACGGGTCCTTCAAATGGATCGACGTGTTTGGAGTTTCCCTCCTGGCCGGTATCGGCTTCACCGTGTCCCTGCTGGTCGCGGAACTCAGCTTCGGCCACGGCAGCCTGCACGACGATCACGCGAAGGTTGGCATCCTGGCGGCGTCGCTCCTCGCCGCAATACTGGCAGCCGTGGTGCTGCGGACCAGGAACCGCCAGTACCGTGAGGCGGAAGAACGCGAGAAGGTGGACTCGGATCGGGACGGCATCCCGGACGTCTACGAACACGGAAACCAGGCCTGACGGACCTCGTTGGCCTCTTGCTGCTTCATACCCCTAGGGGTATGGTTTGAGTACGGCCGGAAGCCACGCCAGAGGCAAATGTGGCCGTCGAGGAGGACGCCATGGATGTCATTGTGATCGATACGCCGCCGCTGGGAGACCGGAGCTACCTGGTGCACGACGGCACGGTGGGCCTGGTCATTGATCCGCAACGGGACACGGACCGCGTGGAAGCCGCCGCGCGTGAAGCGGGCGTGACCATCACCCACGTCGCTGAAACCCACCTCCACAACGACTACGTCACCGGTGGACTGGAGCTCGCCAGAACCCATGGCGCGACGTACCTGGTCAACGCCGCGGACCCGGTCCAGTTCGAGCGCGAAGCCATCACCGACGGCCAGGCCGTCCGCGTGGGATCCCTGACAGTCAGGGCCGTCGCCACCCCGGGACACACCCATACCCACTTGTCCTTCATCGTGGACGACGGCGACAAGCAGGCGGTGTTCTCCGGCGGCAGCCTGCTGTACGGCTCCGTCGGCCGGACAGACCTGGTCGCGGCGTCCGACACCGTGGGCCTGGCGCACGACCAGTACGCTTCGGTTCGCCGGCTCGTGGCCGAGGCGCGGCCCGATGCCGCACTGTTCCCCACCCACGGCTTCGGATCCTTCTGTTCGTCCGGTCCGGCGAGCAAGGCGGGCTCCTCCACTCTTGGTGAGCAGCTCGCTGCCAACCACGCCCTCATCGATCCGGACGAGGACCACTTCGTCCAGGAACTCATCGCCAACCTCTCCGCGTATCCCTCGTACTACGCGCACATGGGCGCCCTGAACGCCAAGGGACCCGGCCCGGCGGACCTCGCCGTCCCGGAGTCAGTGGACCCCGCAGAGCTCACCCGCCGCCTGGACGGCGGCGAATGGGTGGTTGACCTTCGCCGCCGCGTGGCGTTC
Source organism: Arthrobacter sp. Leaf337 (assembly GCF_001423745.1). Classification (GTDB taxonomy): domain Bacteria; phylum Actinomycetota; class Actinomycetes; order Actinomycetales; family Micrococcaceae; genus Arthrobacter. The sequence goes on along the minus strand of NZ_LMPC01000012.1, from coordinate 671,323 downwards.
GCCAGCAACCATCTCAAAGGCAGCGTCAGCTTTGAATATGGCAGCGGCTCCAACTTCACCACCTACCTGGGCTGGGTCCTGCCTTGGGACGAGAAGCTCACCCTCGTGGGTTCCCGCGAGGACGTGGAAAAGGCCATCCGCGACCTCTCCCGCATCGGCATCGATTCGCCGGATGCCGCCGTCGGAACCGAACCGCAGGCGCTGGCGCCGGATGCCGCCGTCGCCTCCTACCCGCGGCTCGGCTGGGACGGCCTGCTGGCAGGCCGCGCGGATGGGGACACGGTCCTTGACGTGCGGCGGACGGACGAGTTTGCAGCGTCCCATGTGGCCGGTGCTGTCAACGTTCCCGTCCACCAGCTCCTGACCCGCCTGGACGAAGTGCCGGCGGGACGGTTGTGGGTCCACTGCGGAACCGGCTACCGGGCCGGAGTGGCCGCCAGCCTGCTGCAGCGCGCGGGCAGGGACGTGATCTACCTGGATGCCAGGTTCGGCGACGCAGAGGCAGCCGGGGTGGCCCTGGACAACGCCCCGCCGGCGTAATCAGGAGCGCGCGCGTCCCTTCTCTGGCAGAGTATGACCATGCTCACAGTTATTGGCGAAGGCCTGGTCGACGTTGTCCAACGATCCTCGGGAATCGAGGCCCACGTGGGCGGCAGCCCGCTCAACGTGGCAGTGGGATTGGCGCGGCTGGACCACCCCGTGCAGTTCATCGGCAGGTTCGGGCGTGACGCCTACGGCGAGTCCGTGGCCGCCCACCTGAAATCCAGTTCGGTGATGGTCCCGCAGGGCCCGGATGCCCTGCCCACCAGCGTGGCCACCGCGTTGATCGACGACGACGGCGCCGCCACCTACATGTTCGACCTCGCCTGGGAACTTCCCGGCCTCGCGGACCGGCTGCCGTTCATGCTGCAGGGCACCACGTTGGTGCACACCGGCTCCATCGCCACCATGCTGGAGCCGGGGGCTGCCGAGGTGCTCGCGGCCGTCGAGCACGCGCACCCCTCCGCCACCATCAGCTTCGACCCCAACTGCCGCCCCAGCATCATCACCGATGTGGACTATGCCCGCCGGCAGGCGGAAAAGTTCGTCACCCTCGCGGACATCGTGAAGGCATCCGACGAGGACCTCGAATGGCTCTACCCCGGTGTGGACGTCCTGGAGTCGGCCCGGCGGTGGCTGTCCCTGGGCGGTCCCGAGGGGCCCGCCCTGGTGGTGGTGACCCGCGGCGCGGCCGGCCCGTGGGGAATCACCGCCGCCGGCGAAGCGGAGTTCCCCGCACCCAAGGTAGAGGTGGCGGACACGGTGGGCGCAGGCGATTCTTTCATGGCCGCGCTGATTTCCGGGCTGGTGGACCGCGGCCTGGACGGTGCCCAGAACCGCAAGGAGCTGCGTGAGCTACCGGCCGAGTCGCTCCGTGAACTGCTGGCCCATGCGGCGTGGGCAGCCGCCGTCACCGTGTCCCGGCCGGGGGCCAACCCGCCCACGAGGGCCGAACTCAACCACCTCGAGCTCGAAAGTCTGGAACGCGACGCGGAGTCCGCCGTCGAACGGGAAGCCGCGCTCGCCGTCGACGACCGTAGGAATGCCGATTCCGCCAGCAACTGAAAGGCAGCACATGTCCAGCCACCATTCCCCTTCCCTGCACGTCAGCAGCGAGTCCTTCCAGGACGGCCAAACCCTGCCGCCCGCCCAGCGCAGCGGCAAGATGCGCGCCGGGGGCAAGGACGAATCGCCGCAACTGAGCTGGAGCGGTGCGCCGGCGGGGACCAGGGGCTATGCGGTCACGATGTTCGATCCCGATGCCCCGGGCCGCGGCGGCTTCTGGCACTGGGCGGTGCTGGATCTCCCGGCAGGCGTCACGTCGCTTCCCGCCGGGGCCGGGGCCGGTGCCGAGGGCGGCGGGCACCTTCCGGCCGGTGCACTGCAGTTGAAGAACGACGGCGGTTTCCACGGCTACCTGGGCGCCGCGCCACCGCCCGGCCACGGCCCGCATCGGTACATCGTCACGGTCTACGCCCTCGATGTGGAGCACCTCGGTGTGGACTCCGGGGTCAGCCCGGGCAAGCTGGAATCCAGGCTGGCCCCGCACGTGCTGGGCCGCGGGACGCTCACGGGCATCTTCGAACGCTGAGCCAGGTCCACCCCGCCGCGCCGAGATCGCCGGAGGCCTGCGAGATCGCCGTAAGTTTCCGGCGATCTGGCAGCATTCCGGCGAATTCGCGCTCCAGGATCCGGGGCGGACGGCCCTGAGCCCGCCCGGAGGGGGCCGCCGCCGGGCCAACGTAGACTGGCTGTATGCGGCTGGTAGCAAGTGATATTGACGGAACGATCCTCGGGCATGACGGAAAGATCAGTGACCGGACCATCCGCGCCTTCCACGCCTGCCGCGATGCCGGCGTCGAACTGGTGTTCGTGACCGGACGCCCGCCCCGCTGGCTGCACCCCCTGGAAGACCAGCTGGGGCACGCCGGAACCGTGATCTGCTCGAACGGTGCCGTGGTGTGGGACCTCGAGGAAGGCCGCCTGGTCTCCGCGCGCGCGCTCGCCCTGGAAGCGGTCTTCGAGGCGCGCCGCATCATCAAGCAGCTCCGGCCGTCCGCGCTGTTCGCCGCGGAAACGCTCACCGGCTTCCACCTGGAGCCGGGCTTCATCGAAAACGACTCCAGCGAACTCCTGACCGAATTCACCCCCGCTCCGCTGGCCAGCACACTCACCGCTGACGACGCCGTGGTGAAGTTCCTGGCCATCGTCCGCGAAGGCACGGCGGACGACTTCCTTGCCGAAGTGTCGCCCGCAGTCGCCCACCTCGCCTCCGCCACCCACTCGGCACCCACCGTGGCCATGCTGGAACTTGCCCTCCCGGGTGTCAACAAGGCGGTGACCCTCGCGGAATACGCCGCCACCCTGGGGATTGACGCAGCGGACGTGGTGGCGTTCGGGGACATGCCCAACGACATCGAGATGCTGCGCTGGGCCGGGGACGGCTACGCGATGGCCAGCGGCCACCCGGAGGCCATCCGAGCCGCGGGGCAGCAGGCGCCGCATTTCGACGACGACGGCGTGGCCCAGATCCTCGAAGCCAAACTGGCCGAATTTGGCGTGAAGCGCGTCTAGGCAGGCGCCTGGAATGACTGAGCCCCAGCCTTTCTTCACCGCCGGAAGCGCGTCCGCGCGGATCGCGATGGCGCACCGCGGGTTCTCGCCGGACGGGCTGGAAAATTCGATGGCGGCGTTCCGCGCCGCCGTCGAACTCGGCTACCGGTACCTGGAAATGGACGTCCACACCACTGCCGACGGCGTGCTGCTGGTGTTCCATGACCCCGCACTCGACCGTGTCACGGACGGGCAGGGACGCATCTCCAGGCTCCCTGCAGGGACGGTGGCCCAGGCGAGGATCGGGGGCATGGAACCCATCCCGCTGTTCGAGGAAATGGTGCGGGCCTTCCCCGGCGTCCGGCTGAACCTGGACGTCAAGGACTGGAACTCCGTCCCCGGGCTTGCGGCCGCGATTGAGAAGTACGGCGTTCACGACCAGGTGCTGATTACGAGTTTCTCGGACCGCCGTCGCCGGGCGGTTCTAAGGCGGTTAAGCCGGCCGGTCGCGGCGTCGGCCGGCGTCGTGTCCAACGCGATCTTCACAATGCTGGGACCGGTGCTTCCGGCGCCGGTCATCCGACGGGTGGTGCGGGGCATCCACGCGCTGCAGGTTCCGGTCAGCTACGGTGCCGTCCGGGTGGTGACGCCGGCGTTTGTCCGCCGCGCCCACCGGCACGGCCTCCAGGTCCATGTGTGGACCATCAACGATCCCGCGGAGATGCACCGGCTCCTGGACCTTGGTGTTGACGGCATCGTGACGGACCGGGCCGATCTCCTCAAGACAGTGCTCCAGGACCGGGGGCAGTGGGACTAGCTGCCGTGGTGCGAAGCCCGCTGCGCTTCCAGCACCGCTGCGAATTCGTCCGCCGGAACCGGCCGGCCGAAGTAATACCCTTGGGCGCTGACGCACCCGATACTGGCCAGGTGCCGGGCCTGTTCCGCCGTCTCCACCCCTTCCCAGACTGCTTCGAGGCCGCACGCCCGGATCAGCTGGAGAATGGCGGCGATCAGGTCCGGCTGGGCCGGGTCCGTTCCGAGGTCCTTCAGCAGCGAGCGGTCCACTTTGACCTTGTCCACCGGAAGCTTGCGCAGGTAGCTGATGGAGGAATAGCCCGTACCGAAGTCATCGATTTCCAGCCCTACCCCCAGCTTCCGCAGGCTGCTCAGGGAGTACCGGTCCAGCTCATTGCCGCTGACAATTGCGCCCTCGGTCAGCTCCAGGACGAGCAGCTCCGGGCTGATTCCGGCCCCGCTGAGGGCATCCCGGACCTCTTCGATGAACTCGAGGCGCTGAAGGTCGGTCGGTGAGATGTTGATCCGCATGGAGAAGTCGTCCCCGGCGCGGCCCTCGGCCCGCCAGTCCTGCAGTTGCCTGACTGCAGTGCGGAGCACCCAGCCGCCCAGTTCGGAAATGAGTCCGGCATCTTCAGCGAGGGGAATGAATTCGTCCGGCATCACCATGCCGCGGGAAGGATGCTGCCAGCGGACCAAGGCTTCCGCACCCTCGATCCGCCCGGACGCCAGCGCGACCACGGGCTGGTAGAAAAGCACCAGCTCTGACTCGGAAATGGCCGTCCGAAGGTCATCGATAAGCTGGCTCCGCAATTGGCGCGCGTGCAGCATGGCCGGTTCGAATACTTTGAGCCTGTTGCGCCCGCCAGCCTTGGAAGCGTACATAGCCACGTCGGCTTCCATGAGTAGCTGTTCGGCGCTTTGTCCGGCTCCGCCGATGCACAGCCCCATGCTGGCCCCGCACTGGACGGAGTCGTTCTCGAGCTCCACTTGGCTGTCCAGGGCAGCGAGGATGCGGTTGCCCACGCTCGCGGCGCGGGCGAGGGTGGTGGCGGGCATCAGGACGGCGAATTCGTCACCGCCCAGGCGGGCCACCGTGTCAGTGTCCCGGACTGATCCCTTGATCCGCTCCCCGACGGCGGTCAGTACCTGATCCCCGGCAGCGTGGCCGAGGGAGTCGTTGATGCCTTTGAAGGCGTCAAGGTCCAGCAAGAGGACGGCGGGCGGAAGGTCGCCCCGCTCAGCCTCCGTCAGGGTGTCGTTGAGGGCACTGACCAGGGCCGCACGGTTCGCCAGGCCGGTCAGCGAGTCCGTCAGCGCCATCTTCTGCATTTCCAGGTGCGCTTCGTTGAGCAGCCGGGTGCGCAGTTCCACCCGCTGCTCCAGCTCCTGGTACATGATCTGCAGGTCTTCGGCCAGGAGGTTGGTGCCCATGATGACAGCATCCAGCTCATCCCTGGCGGGGGATACTTCGATCCGGGAGTGAAGCTCCCCTGCGGCAAGGCGGACGATTCCGTCCAGCAGCTTGCCCAGGCGCGGGTCGCCCTCAGTGAACATGGGCGTTTTCCTTCAACCACTTGAGGGCCTCGGGCTCGGACGTGAAGTAACTGGCAGGCCCGGACTTGAAGTCGCCGCCAAGGATGAAATGCGCCAGGATCCGGTCCACTGGAGTCCGTCCGAGCAGTGCCCAGGCGGCCACTGTGCTCACATTGCTGAACACCGCCCTCGCCGCCCTGCTCACGGACGCAACGCCTGTCACATCCAGGAGCACGGCCAGCGGAGGGCCGGAGCGCGGGCGTTGAAGGCCGGCAGCCAGCACCCGCGCTGAATGCTCATCCAGGTGTTCGTCTCGGGGAAGCACGATCCTGACAATTTGTTCTTGCATCAATCCAAGCGGCTTAGACATTAATCCCCCGAACATGTGAGAGGAGCCGTTTGGCCTCCCTGGCGCCACTCAGCCTCCCACGAGGCTCTGAGACTAAAAATACACTGTCCTTCGCCGTCCGGGGTGCGTTAGCTTACGCCTGCCGCAAACGCGCGAACCTGGGCGCTCCGTTCGGAGGCGGCCGCATCGTCAAAGAGTTCGGCTGCATCAGCCAAGCGTTGGAGCGCTTCCTCGTGGTCACCGTTGGCAAGGAGCGATTTGCCCAGCAGGAAAGAGGCCTCTCCCGCTGTTTGGGTGGCCAGGATTCCTGCTTCGGTGCACAGCGGCCGGAGCATGTTGATTGCCGTTGCCATATCGCCGGTCAGGAAATGCCAGTGTGCGCGCACAAACGACATTTCAAGGAGGTCGCGGTCACTTCCGCCGACCACTTCGGTGGCGAGCTCCGCCCGCTCGATGCAGCGAAGGGTTGCGGGGTCGGTGAGCTCGGCCTCGAGGCGCATCACCGCCGACGCGCGGTTGAACCTGGCCCAGAGGTCCACGTCCTTCGACGGTGACAGGCTTTCTGCAGCCATGTCGTGGTAGCGGCCGCCGTCCTTCACCCGGCCGGTGAGGAACGCGACGTTTCCTATCACCCAGTAGGCCTTTCCGGCAGTGTCCTCGTCCACGAGGTCCGTCAGCAGGCCCTCCAGCAGGAGGCATTGGTCCCACGCCTCATCGAGCCGGCGACTTTCCGCGAGGGCGGCGATGAGTGCACGCTGGGCCTGGATGTGGAGGTAGACGTACTCGGGGTTGCCGGCAACGAGATCGGCGGCGGAGGTGGCTGCGCCGACGGCGTCGGGTAGCCGCCCCAGCCCCTGTTGCGACAGTGCCAGCAGGATGAAGGCCCGTGCTCCCAGGGCCGGTTCCGCAGCGGAGAGCGGGTGGCTGGCCAGGTATGTGATCAGTTCCATGCACTCGTGGATCTGACCCAGGTCCTTGAGGCATTCAGCCTGGAAGAGCGTCATGTTCCACCAGGCGATCTGGTCCCCCTCTAACAGAGCGAGCTCCGCTGCTCTGCGTGCCTCGTCCCGCGCCCTTGAGTATTCGCGGCTTTTCCAGCTTTCGCGGGCCTGCAGCTCCGCAACCACATGCGGTAACAATTTCCGGGGAATCGGCATTTTCCAATTATCCCCCGGAAAGCTTCTACATCGACCACCCGTGTCATAATTTTGCTGGTGTTACCAGAGTTAAATATTGATCTTGTGACCGTATACTGACGCTCGTAATGAGTTTTTGCGCCCAATTGATTGAAAGGACCCGCGGATGAAGAAAATAGCCGCTACATTCTTGCTCACCGGCGTCCTGGCTGTCGCAGGTTTCGCTGCGCCCGCCACGGCCGCTCCCAAGTCGGATACCACCGTCAGCACGTCAAGCAAGGCGCCCACCACGCAGGCACACATCGGCTGGTGGCCAGACTAAGCTCCATGCGCCAAGAACTGCCCCCGGATCTCAAATCCGGGGGCAGTTCCGTTTAAGGCCCGGAAACGGGCAGTTTCACGGTGATAGTGGTGCCCTCGCCCAGCTGCGAGCTGACCGCCACGTCCCCCCGATGCGCCTTGACGATGTCGTACGCAATGGCGAGTCCCAGGCCGCTGCCGGGGACGGCCGCTGACGTCGCGTTGGATGCACGGAAGAAGCGGGTGAAAAGATGCGGGATTTCTTCCTCCGGGATTCCAACCCCTGTATCGCGCACGTGGATATTAATGCCGGACTCTCCGTCCGTCATTGCTTCCAGGCGGCAGCTAACAACAATCCCGCCTCCGCGAGGCGTGAATTTGATGGCATTTGAAACAAGGTTCGTAAACACCTGCTCCAGCTGAACTTCATCGGCGATTATCTCTGAATCGCCGTCGCAGAGCTCCAGCGAGATGGAAACGTCGCCCAGCTCAGCCAGCGGGCGCAGCGCCACTGTCACGATTTGGAGAGTGTGTCCCAGCTGGACGGGCCCCAGATGGAGGTTGGCGCCGTCGTAATCCTGACGCGAAACAGTGAGCATATCCTCGATCAGGCGCCGCAGCCGCTCTGAGTTCCTGACAATGATGTCCAGCATCCTCTCCACTTCCGCGGGCACCGGCCCTCCCACGCCGTCCTGGATCATGTCCAGGTAAGCGGAGATGGACGTCAGCGGAGTACGGAGTTCGTGGTTGACGGTGGCAAGGAAATCGGTCTTCGCCTGGTCAAGCTGCCGCAGCTGCTTGACCACCCGCTGCTGGGCGCTCATCAAATGGCTTTGGATGAGCCCGTACGCGACGTTTCCGGCCACGTGCTGGATCAGTGAAATTTCGGTTCGCGTCCAGACACGCGGCTCGTCCAGCTGCGCAATCCAGATGACGCCGAGCGATGACTTGCCCTCGCCCACAGGAACAAAGGCGGAGGCCCAGGGGCCCATATGCTCAGACCATGCCGCCAGCTCCTGGTCCTCGGGGGACCATTCGTGCAACCGGTGGTCCTCCACTGTGAGCACTTCCGCCTCTGACCACAGCCGGTCCGCAACGCGGTGCGCGGACGATTCCTGGATTCCCAATCCGTCCGCCACAGCGGCAAGGCCAGGCCGGTGCCACTGGGCAGCTATCCGCGGGACGCGGTCGTCGTCGAAAGTAGTGAACAGGACGCGGTCGGCGCCGAATGTCTCCCCGAATCCTGTCACCAGATAATCCGAAATCAGGAGGGGATCATGGGTGGCGCGAACGGCAGAGGACACCCCGCGGAGCTTTTCGCGCAGCCGTTCAGCGCTTTGCCGCGCATCGGAGCGCTGCGCAGCGCGGCTGACCAGGACGTCCGCCCGGTGGGCAAGTTCGGCCGGGGCGGGAGGTTTCGCGATGTAGTCCGCCATGGGGAGCGACCGCACGCTCTCCGCCGCGGACTCGTCATCCAGATCGATCAGGAGAAGGAGCGGTGCATCCACCGGAGGGCCGGCAAGCGAATGATCCGCGACGACGATGCTGGGATGGTGCCGGTCCAGCAGCCCGGCCAGGCTTTCGTGGCTGGAGGCCGTGGAGACCTCGAACCCTGCGGCCGCTAAAACGGCCGCTGTAGCGGACAAGCGCCCGCTGTCCGGATCGGCCACGATAGCCGTGCGTGGTACAAGTGAGTTCTGCGCCGCCTGGATTATCACGCTGCCCCCTTCGGTCCCCGGTTGACTACATTGTAGGGTGACTTAGGTCGCACGCATTCCTTGCGGGCTTACCCTGGCGGGAGGAAGGGTGGATATGTCCGGAAATCGCGAGATGGGCACGGAAGCGGGACTGACGCTGGGAGCCGACGGAGTGCTCCGGCTGACGTGGCCGCGCGGCGCCGTGATCACAGCCGGGGACGCGGAGCGCGCCATGCTCAGGGTGAACCAGTTGTGTGGCGACGAACGGCATCCCATGCTGGTGGACATGGCCACCACCGCCGACGTGAGCCGGGGCGCACGCGCCGTTTTTGGCCGCCCGTGCCAGGCCTCCCGGATCGCCTTGCTGGGGGCCTCGCCGGTTGACCGCGTCCTGGCCAATTTCTTTTTGGGAATCAATGCGGTGCCGTGTCCCACGAAGTTCTTCACCTCCGAACGGGACGCCATCACTTGGCTGTCTGTGACCTGATTTCCGCGCCGACTAGCCGGGCATCAACGGTGGTGCCCTTATATTTGGACCATGCTCGCCGCCCTAAAAAAATACCTGATGATCCCCAGGCTTGTGCGGTTGTCCGCCGGCGCACCGCGGGACCACCATGTTGCCTGGGACCTGTTCTGGTCCTCCGTGAAAAGCACAGGGGCCACCGGCGACGTGCTGTGGGACTCCGGCAGCGACCACGAGATGCAGGGTTACGTGGACAGGCTGCGCCTGCACCTGGACCCCGGGCTGCCGGTGGTGGACATCGGCTGCGGCAACGGCAGCTTCACCCGGCAACTGGCCGCGCATTTCCCGCACGCCATGGGTGTTGATGTCTCCGCCCATGCGGTACGGCGGGCAGTCAGCGAGTCGTCCGGGCTGGCGAACGTTTCGTACGTCGTCCGTGACATGACAGCTCCCGACGCCGGCGGCGGACTCGGGGAAGAGCTTCGGCTGCTTGGCGGGGGAGGCCGGGCTGGCGCAGGGGCGAATGTCTTTATCCGGGGCGTACTGCACGTCCTGGGAGAACGTGAACGGCACGCCCTTGCCGAAAACGTTCGTGCCATCACGGGAATGAACGGGCGCGTTTTCCTGGCCGAAACCGACTTCCAGGGAAACGCCGTCGAGTACGTGTCGCACCTCGGAGCAACGCTCCGGTCCATCCCGTCGCCTCTCGAAGGGGCCATCCGCGGGCTGCCCATGCCGGGACGCTTCGGTCCGAAGGAGCGGAGCCTGGCCTTCCCCGCGGGCCGCTGGGAGCTGATCGAGGACGGTCCCACGGCGATCGAGACGATGCCCTTGTCCGACCCGACGCGGGCTGACCTCATCCCCGGCTACTTTGCGGTGCTGCGGGCAAGGAATTAGGAGCCTTTCCCTGAATCCGCGCCGCGGGGAGCTATCCTCGACGGATGAAGGGGACCGAAGCAACAGCCGTCGAGGCCGGAGGGCTCCGTGGACGGATGTACGCCTCGCGTGCCACGCCCAGCGGCCTGCCGGACGCCGTCGCGGAGGCCCCCACCATTGTCCTCATTCACGGGATCGGCGTCTCCCACCGGTACCTTGCACGGCTGCACCATGTCCTGGCCAGGACCGCGGACACGATTTCGATCGACCTTCCCGGCTTTGGATCCGCACCCCGCCCGGACCGCCTGCTCACGGTTGCGGACCACGGGGCATTTATCCACGAGGTGCTGGATCAGGCGGGAGTGGGGCCGCGCATCCTCGTGGGCCATTCCATGGGGGCACAGTTCGTTCTGGAAGCGGCCCTTCAGCGCCCCGGCCAGGTGCCGCATGTTGTGCTGATGGGACCCGTGGTGGACGTCCGGCGCCGCACAGTGCTCCGCCAGATGCTTGCGCTGGCCAGGGATGCGATCCGCTATGAAACATTGGGGTCCAATGCCGTGGTCTTCAGCGACTACCTGCGCTGCGGCCCGGGCTGGTACCTCAAGCAACTGCGGGTCATGATGAACTACCGGACCGAGGACCGGATTCGCGGGCTGGGGGCGCCAGTACTGGTCCTCCGTGGGGCCTCGGACCCCATCGCGACAGGGGAGTGGTGCCGGATCCTTGCCCGCCGCGCTCCGGCCGGCAGGCTGGTGGAGGTGCCCGGCTGCGGACATGTGGTCCAGTACACCGGCACGGCCCAGGTCGCTGACGCCATCAGTGGCTTCGCCGGGCTCCCGGATTCCGGCGCCGCGGAACAGACCCAGAACCGCCGCTAGGCCCGTCCCGGCCGCCCATCGGGGTCAGTGCTCCAATAATCCATGTTCATTACACGCAGGCAAGCGCTTTCCGGCGGATGCTGGCAGGATAGACCCATGCGCATTCTCATCGCTCCGGACAAGTTCAAAGGGTCACTGACTGCCGCGGAGGCTGCCAGTGCCATCGCCGAGGGGGCGCTGCGCGTCTATCCGGACGCGGTCGCCACGCAGTTTCCAGTTGCCGACGGCGGAGAAGGCACCCTTGAAGCCGCCGTTGCCGCCGGCTACGAGGAGCGGCTGAACGCCGTCGTCGGTCCCATCCTGGCGCCCATTGGTGCGGCCTGGGCTCTCCGCAAGGATGCTTTCGGCGGTGCCACCGCCGTGATTGAAACGGCCCAGGCCTCGGGGCTGGCGCACATGGAGCCGTCGCCGGCCAACGCGCTGCGCGCGCACAGCTACGGCTGCGGCCAGCTGATCGCTGCCGCGCTGGACGCCGGGGCTACCGAAATCGTGCTGGGCGTGGGAGGGTCTGCCATGACCGACGGCGGCAGCGGCGCCCTGCGCGCACTGGGCCTGAAGCCGCTGGACGCCAGCGGAAACGTGGTTCCGCTGGGCGGCGGTTCCCTTGGGGACGTTGTAGGTGTTGACGTTTCCGGTCTGGACCCGCGGCTGGCTGCCGTGAAGTTCCGGATCGCCGTGGACGTTCAGAACCCGCTGTTCGGAAGCGACGGAGCGGCGCACGTCTTCGGTCCGCAGAAGGGCGCCGACGCGGACGCCGTGGAGCTGCTGGATGCGGGGCTCCGCAACTGGGCGTCGGTTCTGCGGCAGTCCACGGGGCGCGACGTCAACGTTCCCGGAGCGGGCGCGGCTGGCGGGTTCCCGGCGTCGTTCCTGGCTTTCAGCAATGCCGCTCTCGAAGGCGGCTTTGCCTTGGTGGCGGGCCTCACGGGCCTGGCGGTCCAGCTGGCCGAGGCGGACCTGGTGATCACCGGCGAGGGATCCATGGATTCGCAGTCGCTGGAGGGCAAGGCGCCCATTGCGCTGGCCGATGCAGCGCGCGAGCGGGGCATCCCGGTGATTGTGGTGGCCGGCCGAATCCTGGTCACGCCGGAGGACCTGGCGAGGCACGGCGTAGTGGCCGCTGCGCAGCTGCTGGACGTCGCGTCCAGCCCGGAAGACGCCGTCGCCAATGCCGCCAAGTACCTCACGTGGGCCACCAGCCAGGTCCTTGAGGGGGCCTGACTCGGGCCGCTAAGCCCCGGTCTCGTAATGCGGTTCGGCCACAGGTTTGGACTCGGGTGAGCCCCGTTCGCGCAGGTAGACGGACGCGCCAACCAGCACGGCGACCGCCAGGAATTCGCTCTGCCAGTTCTGGAACGACTCGAACCAGAACCGGCTGGTGCCGAGGTAGCCGAGCAGCGTCACGCCCGGCTGCCCGTGGCTTTGTTGTTCCTGGCTGTACTCCTCGCTGCCGCCTATCGCATGGAGGGTGAAAGATGCGAGGAACAGAAGCAGGAACATGATGGAGAGGGAGTGCTCATAGAGCCTGAGGACCCAGCCGCCGCGCCGTACGGGCCACGGCGTGGCGGCCTTCACGGCTGCCTCACGCGGATCCTGGTCCTGCGGCGCTACCTTTCCTATCGGCTTCGATTCCGAGGAGCCTTTTTGGAAAAGGAAAACCGTCAGGATGACATACATGCCCATCTGCAGGAACTCCGATTCCCAGTTCTCGAAGGTGGCTTCAAGGAACGCCCCGGTGGCGAGGTAGCCCGCTATGCCTACGGCCGGTTGGCCGTGGGCGAGTTGGTCTTCGCTGTAGTCGCTGGCGCCGCTGATCACCATTCCGCCGAAAAACACCGCGAATAGCCCGATGTTGGCCAGCATCAGCCCGTGTTCCTTAACCCACTTCTTCATGGCGCCTTCCGATATTGACTGGCGAACTTCGCTGGGAGAGACGTTGCCCTATCCACGTCTGGCCCGTTTGTTGAGCTGGATCGGGACGATGACCAGCAGGATCAGCAGGACTGCCAGCAGCAATCCGCCTGCCGTGAGGCCAGCGTTGCGTCCGGCGGTTACGTCGAAAACCAAGGCTGAGGTTCCCACACTCAGGAGTGCAACCCCGCCGAGGGCAACCTTCGTGATGCTGTCCGCGCTCGAAACGAGGGTGGATTTCAGCCGTTGCCGGAACAACCTGCGGTGGACGCTGACAGGCAGGAGGATCAGCGCGGTGGTCAGGGCAGCCAGCACCACGTTGGTCAGGTAGAGGCCCACCTGGAAGGCGTCGAGGTCCTCGAACCGGGACTGGAAGGGAAGCGTGAGCAGGAAACCGGCAAGGATCTGGACTCCGGTCTGGAGCACGCGCAGTTCCTGGATGAGCTCCATCCAGTTACGGTCCATCTGCTGCTCGACCGTTTCGTTTCTACCGTTGCCCGGCGTCACCTCCGGGTCAGACAATTGCCCACCTCCGGTCGCCGCGAGCGGCCGCGAATGGCCGCAACTATGTCTCAACCTAGGCTTGAAGATGCCCATTATCAAGCACTACTAAGTTTGCTGACTAATTTTGCCAAAACCGTGGACTTGCCTTGTGCGCTGGGATAGTTTCGAAGAGCCGGTCACGCACCGGAGGCAGTACAAACTCAGACGTTAGCGAGGTGGACAATGACCGACGAAAAGCAGGACCACCAGCCGCAGGACCCCAGGGCGGGCTACCATGACGGGCCGTTCCCCGAGCAAGTCCAGAAGCAGCCGGGGCTCACGGCGCCCATGGAGCCGCAGCCGGACCACGGCGAGGAAAGCTACGAGGGAAACAACGCGCTCCCGGGCAAGGCGGCGCTCATCACCGGCGGAGACTCCGGCATAGGAAGGGCAGTGGCCATTGCCTTCGCCCGCGAGGGGGCCGACGTCGCCATCTCGTACCTTCCCGAGGAGGAAGCCGACGCCCAGGACACCGCCGCGTGGATCCGCAAGGCCGGTCAACGGGCCCTGTTGCTGCCGGGCGACGGCCGCAGTGAAGAGTTCAGCACCAGGATCGTGGCGGACACGCTCGCGGAGTTCGGGCGCTTGGACGTGGTGGTGTTGAACGCCGCCTACCAAAAGAACCGCGACAGCTTTGAGGCGCTGCCCACCGAGGAATTCGACCGTGTGTTCAAGACGAACCTGTATTCCCTGCTCTGGACGGCAAGGGCCGCGGTGCCCCATCTCAAGGCAGGCGCCTCCATCATCACCACCGCCTCCATCCAGGCCTTCAATCCTTCACCGGAACTCATCGACTACGCCATGACGAAGGGCGCCCAAGTGGCGTTCACCAAGGCGCTGGCCCAGGAGCTCGGACCCAAGGGCATCCGGGTCAATGCCGTGGCTCCGGGCCCCATCTGGACGCCGCTCATTCCCGCTACGGAATGGCCCGAAAAGCTGCCGACGTTCGGTCAGGACACTCCTCTCGGGCGCGCCGGACAGCCGGCAGAACTCGCGGCCGCCTACGTCCTGCTCGCCTCGGACTCCGGCTCCTACATTTCCGGGGCCGTGCTTCCGGTGACAGGCGGCAAGGGGCTCTGACCCCCGCCCGGACTGTGCATCCGGGTCCGAGTATCCAGCTAACCAACCAGCCCTACCACCCAGGAGGAATGACATGACGCAGGAGAACCAAGGAACACCCATTGAGGAAGAGGGCGGGTACGGTACGCCCACGGTCGAGCAGGAAATGGGTGGCGCTGACACGAAGAAGTTCGCCCAGCCACGTGAGGAAGAGGCGTTCGACGCGGCGGGCCTGAGCCAGGACAGCCCGGACGGCGAAAGCTACCCTGCCGGGGTGCCTGACCTCAGCCAGTTCGGCGAAGAAGACCAGGACAGCGCAGGCGAACCCGGAGCGGGTCGTTTCGGAGGAACGGAGGATCAGTTGCACGCAGAGAGCGAAAGTACGGACCCCGGCTTTGAGCCGGCCGAAAGCGATGCCGCGGTACCGTCCGCGGAGGCGGAAATGGACGAATCCAACACGGAGGATCCGGACGCCGGACGGCCCTTCTCGTCGGAACCGAAGCAGGACGCTGCCGGGATCCCCGATGGCAGCGGCACGGACCTGCCGGACAGCAAGGCCCCCAAGGACCGCGAGGACGATACGTTCGACGCCGGATAACCCGGCGCCGGTTAACAGCCCGTGCGGGCGGCTGCCGAGGCGGCCGCCCGTCAGTGCCGCCTAAGGCCGCTTTTTCGGAGTCCGCTTGGCGGCGGCGTTGATCGCGGCCTTAACTGCAGGGGGCAGGCCGGCCTGTTCGGTCTCCGGTTCAGCGACGCTGCCGCGGGCCTTCGCGATCGCTTTCATGCCGTGGTAGATCACGAGTGCGGCGGCGGAGCCCAGGGCGATGCCGGTGAACGTCAGTTCGCCGATGGTCCAGGTGTAATCGGCGATGCCGATGATCAGTGCCACCGCCGCGGTGGTCAAATTGACCGGGTTGGAGAAGTTGACCTTGTTCTGGACCCAGATCTTGACGCCCAGGATGCCGATCATGCCGTAAAGCATGGTGGCAGCGCCGCCCAGCACGCCCGCGGGAACCGTGGCAATCAGTTCGCCGAACTTGGGGGAGAAGCTGAGGATGATCGCGAAGGTGCCAGCCACCCAGTAGGCTGCCGTCGAGTAGACCTTCGTGGCCGCCATCACGCCGATGTTTTCGGCATACGTGGTGGTTCCGGAACCGCCGCCGAAGCCGGCCAGTACGGTGGCGGCGCCGTCGGCCATCAGGGCGCGGCCGGAGACGCCGTCGAGGTTCTGGCCCGTCATGGCGGACACGGATTTCACGTGGCCGATGTTCTCGGCAACCAGCACCAGCACCACGGGAACGAAGAGACCCACCACGCCCAGGTGGAATTCGGGGGTCTGGAAGTGCGGCAGCCCCACCCACGCGGCGGCGTCCATCTTGCTGTAGTTCACTTCGCCGCGGAGCATGGCCACAAAGTATCCCACCACTACGCCCACCAGGATGCTGAGGCGGCCGAGGATGCCCTTGAATAGCACGCTCACCAGGATGATGGTGGCCAGGGTAATCACCGCGGTGACGGGGGCGGCGTCGAAGTTGTGCTTCGCGGCCGGGGCGAGGTTCAGTCCGATCAGGGCCACGATGGCGCCCGTGACGATCGGCGGCATGAGCCGGTTGATCCAGCCGGCCCCGAATTTCTGGACCACGGCGCCGATGACGGCCAGGCCCGCGCCGGCGAGCACAACCCCGCCCAGGGCCCCGGGAATTCCGAACTGCTGCTGGGAGGCCATGATCGGGGCAATGAAGGCAAAGCTCGAACCGAGGTAGCTGGGCACCCTGCCCTGGGTGATCACCAGGAAGAGCAGGGTTCCGATGCCGGAGAAGAACAGTGTGGTGGCCGGCGGCATGCCCGTGATGATGGGCACCAGGAAAGTCGCACCGAACATGGCCACGACGTGCTGCATTCCCACCCCGATGGTCAGCGGCCAGGTCAGCCGTTCGCCGGGGGCCACCACCTCGCCCGGGCGGACCGACTTACCGTTGCCGTGGAGCTTCCATTTGGTACCAAGCATGCTCATGGCCGGGAGCCTTTCAAAGGAGTATGTGTCGGGAGCGGGGAAGGAATCTTCCGGAGCAACATTACCGCGCAGGCCCCGCAATTCGCCCCGCAATTCGCACGACCGTGCGTCCGGCCGCTGTGGAGCCCTGCCGCTCGGCAGCCCGCCACTGTGGGGAAGGTCACGCGGGGTCACGGGAAGAGGAACGATTCGCTTGAAGTTGCAACTATAGATAGCAGAACCGCCGGCCGCCTCCGGGTGAGCAGGCCCAGCGAAAGGTATGCAGATGACAATTGCCCATGAAGAAGCAGTGATCGACGCAGCCGCAGTGGACGCGATTTTCGCCGAAGCCCGTACGGCCAACGCATTCACCGGAGAGGTCACGGATGAGCAGGCCCGCGCCATCTACGAGCTGACCAAGTTCGGCCCGACGGCGTTCAATTCCCAGCCGCTGCGCGTGACCTACGTCCGCTCCGACGAGGCCCGCGCACAGCTCGTGGACACCCTGGCCAACGGCAACAAGGCCAAGACGGCGTCCGCGCCGCTCGTCGCCATCCTCAGCTACGACACCGACTGGGCCGGACAGTGGGACAACTTCCTCCCCGGCTACAACGCCCCCAAAGCGATGTACGACGCCTCCCCGGATCTCGCCGCCAGCACGGGCAACAACAACGCCCACCTGCAGGCCGGTTACTTCATCCTGGCGGTCCGCTCGCTCGGTTTGGCTGCCGGCCCCATGACCGGTGCCGATTTCTCCGCCATTGATGCGGCGTTCTTCCCGGCCGGGGACCAGAAGAGCTTCCTGGTGGTCAACATCGGCCAGCCCGGGCCCGACGCCTGGGGCGAAGCCAAGCCGAAGTTCGCCTACGAGGATGTAGTCCGCACCGTCTAGGTCCGTACCGTCCCCGGGTGCAGCGCGCCGGACACGAAGACGCGCCGTGGCACGCAGAGAGGCCCCCGGCACGATGGGGGACACGCCGGAGGCACTCTAGACACATTTTTGCAGTTGAATGCACGGCATGTGTCCTGGGCCACTTCCCATTTTAGTCGAAATCGCCACGCTGGCTACTGTGCCCGTCCGCGCTCGGACGGGCACAGCCGGCCCTGCGCAGTGGCACACTGGCCCTATGCGGAACCTGATTCTGGTGGCCTTCACCGAGCCCGTCACTGACGGGCTCGTTTTTCCCCGCGACGACTGGCCCCTGCACATCACCCTGGTCAAGTTCGACGTCGACCCGACGTTGGGCGAGGACCTCACCGAACGGATCGCCGCACTTATCGACCAGCCCGTACGGGCGGCCCTAGGCGCCCGGCTGAGCATCGGTGCGGACGCCGGCTTCGGCCGGCGGGAGTCCATCCCGGTCAGCCTCGTGGAGCCCAGCCAACCGCTCCAGGAACTTCACGAGTCACTGGTTGGGGTCGTGGCGGGGCTGCCCGGCAGGGTGCCCACGCCGGACCACACCCTGGCGAACTATCGTCCGCACGTGTCACACCACGGTGACAAGCGCACCCGCCCGGGAGACGCCGTCGTGCTGGACCGCGTGGCCCTCGTGGACATGGCGCCGGACGGAAACCATTCCGTCCGGCGCATCCTCCACCTGTGGGAACTTACGAAATAACCCCGTCAACCAAGGCCTTGGCTTCGGCCTGGACCTGCTTGAGGTGGTCGGCGCCCTTGAACGACTCGGCGTAGATCTTGTAGACGTCCTCGGTGCCGGACGGGCGGGCGGCGAACCAGGCGTTCTCGGTGACCACCTTCAGGCCGCCGATTGAGGCGCCGTTGCCGGGAGCCTCAGTAAGCTTGGCCGTGATCGTTTCGCCGGCGAGCTCGGTGGCGGTGACGTCCGACGGCGACAGCTTGCCGAGGGCGGCCTTCTGCTCGCGCGTGGCGGCGGCATCGATCCGGGCATAGACGGGATCGCCGAACTGGTCGGTGAGGCCCTTGTACAGCTGCGACGGCGACTTGCCCGTGACGGCGGTGATTTCCGAAGCCAGCAGCGCCAGCAGGATGCCGTCCTTGTCGGTGGTCCACACGCTGCCGTCCATCTTGTTGAACGAAGCGCCGGCGGATTCCTCGCCGCCGAACGCGCCCTCGCCGGACAGCAGCCCGGGAACGAACCATTTGAAGCCCACGGGCACCTCGACGAGCTTCCTGCCCAGGCTTTCGGCCACGCGATCGATGATGGACGAGGAAACCAGGGTCTTGCCGATTACCGACTCCGGGTTCCAGCCGGTGCGGTGCCGGTAGAGGTAGTCGATGGCCACGGCGAGGTAATGGTTCGGGTTCATCAGCCCGCCGTCCGGCGTAACGATGCCGTGGCGGTCGGCGTCGGCGTCGTTGCCGGTGGCGACGTCAAAGTTAGCGCCGCTGGACATGCGGTTGATCAGCGAGGCCATGGCCGACGGGGAGGAGCAGTCCATCCGGATCTTCTCGTCCCAGTCCAGGGTCATGAAGGCCCACTGCGGGTCGACGGTGGGGTTCACCACGGTGAGGTTCAGGTGGTGGCGCTCGCCGATCTCGCCCCAGTAGTCCACCGAGGCGCCGCCCATGGGGTCGGCGCCGATCCGGACGCCGGAGTCGCGGATGGCGTTCAGGTCCAGCACGGACGGCAGGTCGTCCACGTAGCTGCTGAGGAAGTCGAACTTGCCGGTCGTCTCGGCGGCCAGTGCATCGGCCACCGGGATGCGCTTGACGCCGCGGAGTCCGTTTTCAAGGAGTTCGTTGGCGCGGTTGGCGATCCAGCCGGTGGCGTCCGTGTCCGCGGGGCCGCCGTGCGGCGGGTTGTACTTGAACCCGCCGTCACCGGGCGGGTTGTGGCTGGGGGTGACCACGATGCCGTCAGCCTGCGGTGCGCCGGCGGGGGCGTTCCGGTTGTGCGTGAGGATGGCGTGGCTCAGCGCCGGAGTGGGCGTGTAGCCGTGACGGGCGTCGATCAGGACGTTCACGCCGTTGGCCGCCAGCACCTCCAGAGCCGAGTTCTGCGCCGGTTCGCTGAGGCCATGGGTGTCTTTTGCCATATACAGCGGGCCGGTAATGCCCTGCCCGGCGCGGTATTCCACGATCGCCTGAGTGATGGCCACAATATGGCCTTCGTTAAAGGATGCCTTCAGGCTGGATCCCCGGTGCCCGGACGTGCCGAACGCAACGCGCTGGCCCGGGTCGCTTAGATCGGGAGAAACATCGTAGTACGCATCCAGGAGCGCAGTGAGGTCAACAAGGTCTTGGGGTTGGGCAACTGTGCCCGCGCGGCTAGCCATGGCACCAGCATGCCAGACGACGGCGGGACGCAACACGGTTTGTCCGGAATCCGGCCCCTGTGACGCCGAATTTCATCCGGCATTTACCAAATTCATTCCCTTTGCATTTATTGAGGGGCAGTAATTGGCCGCTGAAAAGCGAGTAGTGGCGCCAAAAGTACCTATATACCGGCTGTCCCGCGGCTGCTAATTTCTAAACAAATTACGACGGCGGGCTCTCCGCCGCCGTCAGCGTTGCGGTGAATCCTGGATGGATTGATCCAGGTCGGGATGATCCAGGGTGCGGCGAATCAAAGGGAGGACAGCCAATGGCGGCAGGCGACGAAGCGTCGGACCAGGCCCGGCTGGCTGCCGAGCGGATTGCGCGGCTGAAGCGCCAGCTGGAGCATGCCGAACACGCTGCGGAATCGTGGGGTTCCGGTGCGGACGGAGAGCGCCGCACCGCCACCCGGCTCGGCCAGCTGACCCCGCACGGCTGGTTCCTGCTGCACGACGTGCACTGGCCCGGACGGCCGCTGGCCAACCTCGACCACGTTCTGGTGGGGCCGGGCGGAATAGTTGTGGTGGATGCCAAGAACTGGTCAGGCGCCGTTGAGGTCAGGGCAGGCGTCCTGAGGCAGAACGGCTACTCCCGGAACCCCGCCGTGGACGGCTCCCTGGGGCAGGCTGCCGCCGTGGCTGCCCTGCTCGACGCGCCGCACCGGCACCTGGTCCGCTCGATCATCTGCCTGACCGGCCAGCCCGACCTTGTAGAGGTGACAGGTTCCGGGGTCGAGGTGCTGGGCATCAACCGCGTGGTTGCGCGGGTGGCGGCCCTCCCGGCAGTGCTGGATTCGCAAACGGTGGTTGGAATCTACTCCCAACTGGGACAGCAACTGACGCAGCCTCAGTCGCCCGCAGCATCGGACGTCCGCGGGAGCGCGGGCCGTTATCCCCCGGTTCGCCAGTATCAGGGCGCCTATCCGGCGCCGGTTCCGGCCCGCACCGGATACCGGTCCGTCGCGGGTCCCCCGCACATGGGAAGCCGGTCCGTGGGAAGCCAGCCCCACAGAGGCTGGCTGGTAGCCGGTTTATGGAGCCTGCTGGTCCTGGGGATCGTGGCGTTCGCACTTTCTGCGCCGCTCTGGAACCTGTAGGTCCTGCCCGCTGGCGTATCACGGGTGTATCACGGCCGCGCACCTCCGGTCCGTGCGTTGGTAGGCTGGTTCTAGCCTTTCAAAAGGGGAATTCCCATGTCGAACCAGCCTGCCCCCGGCGACGAGGGGATGCCACAGGGCTACCCCCCGCCGTCGTACATTCCACCGCAAGGGTCACAGCCGGCCGGACCCTACGGCGCCGTCTACGGGCAGCCGTCCTACTACGGCATGCCACCCGAGCCCAAGGGCCTGAGTATCGCCAGCCTGTGCTGCGGCATCGCCGTCTTCCTTGGCCTGGGTCTCATCATCCTGCCGCAGATTGCGGCCGTGGTGCTGGGCCACCTGGCCCTGCTCCGGGAACCCGCCGGGCGGGGACTCGCCATCGCCGGACTGGTCCTTGGCTACCTCGGCCTGGCGTTGACCGCGATTGTGCTCACGTTCGCCGTGGCGGCGATTTTCGCTGCGGCCAGCGCTGGGTACGGCTACTAAACCGGGCCGGGCAACTCAGCGGGTCAGCGTACGCCGCCCATTACCTTTTTGATGGCCGGCGAGGCCGCCGCAAGGCCGACGGCCAGCACCATGGCTGTGCCGCCGATGCCGATGAAGTACGGCAGTTCGTCGGCCGGGTTGTACAGCCCGGACAGGATGCCGGCCAGGGTGGTGCCCAGCGAGACCGACAGGAAGAACAAGGCCACCATCTGGGTGTGGAAGGCCTGGGGCGCCAGCTTGGTGGTCACCGACAGGCCGATGGGGGAGAGGAAGAGCTCCGCCAGGGTGAACAGGAACAGGATGCCCACGAGGGCCAGGAGGGGCGTTTTCCCGTCGCCGGCCAGCGGGATGAAGGCCAGGAAGGCCAGGCCCATCACGAACAAACCGATGGAGAATTTCACGGCCGAGCCGGGCTGCTTCTGGCCGAGGCGAGTCCACAGTGCCGCCATGACGCCGGCGAAAATGATGATGAACACCGGGTTGATGGACTGCACCCAGGCGGCCGGCATTTCCCAGCCGAACAGGTTCCGGTCCAGCTTTTCTTCCGAGTACACGGCAATGAACGTGAACTGCTGCTGGAAGAGAGCCCAGAACGCCGCGGAAGCGATGTACAGCGGGATGAAGGCCACCACCCGCTTGCGTTCGGTGCCGTTGACCTTGCTGCTGCTGAAGATCAGGGCGAAGTAGAGCACGGAGGCCGCGATTGCCGCGTAGGCCATGGACATGGCCAGGTTTTCGGCATTGACGGTGCCGGTGGCCAGGAGGACCGCCACCACGACGGCGATGCCCACGAAGATCAGGCCGTACCTGGTGCGCTGGGCAGCCGGCAGCGGATTGGGCACGTGATGGGCTTCGTCGGGAAGCCTCCGGCGTCCCATGGCGTAGATGCCCAGGCCAAGGGCCATGCCGACGGCGGCGGCGCCGAAGCCCCAGTGGAACCCCTGGCTTTCCTGCAGCCAGCCGGTCACCAGCGGGCCGATCAGCGCGCCGGCGTTGATACCCATGTAGAAGATGGAGAAGCCGGCGTCGCGGCGTTCGTCCTTCTCCTCGTACAGGGTGCCCACCAGCGCGGTGGCGTTGGCTTTCAAACCGCCGGAGCCGACGCCCACCAGCACCAGGCCGGCGATGAGGCCTGGAATTCCGGGCACGAGCGCCAGGGCGATGTGGCCGGCCATGATCAGGACGGCCGAGCCGAACAGGACCCGTTCCGAACCGAAGAGCCGGTCGGCCAGCCAGGCGCCCAGAATGGTGGAGAGATAGACTCCGCCGCCGTAGGCTCCGACCAGGCTGGCAGCCAGGCCCTGCTCAATTTCGAGGCCGCCCTGCGCAGCCGTGAAGTACATGTAGTAGAGGAGGATGCCCTGCATGCCGTAGAAGGAGAACCGCTCCCACATCTCTACGGAGAAGAGGCTGGCCAGCATCTTTGGGTGGCCAAGAAATGACGTATCGCCCGGCGTTGTAGCGGGACGATCAGTTAAATGAGTAGTGCTCATTTACTTAAGGGTGACACCGGAGGGCGGGATTGTCACATTCGCGGCGCGAGGAAGCAAGGCGGACACGCTGGGTGGACGCCCCATCTAGAACCCGATCTGGGCCGCCACCTGCAGCAGCAGTTCCTCGGATCCCGTGGGCCCCACCAGCTGGATACCCATGGGCAGACCGGCACCGGCTGAGCCGCCGGTCCAGTGCACGGGAATGCTGATGGCGGGCAGTCCGCACACATTCACCATGCTGGACCACGGCGCGTATTCGCATTGCTTCCGGTAGTCGCCGTCGGCGTCGCCGGCCCATTCCGAGGCTGGCCAGTAACCGTCGCCGTGGGAAGCCCCAGTGAACCAGCCCACGGGCCGGGGTGTCTGGGCCAGTGCCGGCATCAGCATGAGGTCCCACCGGGAGTACTGGGACACGGTGTCCCGCTCAAACTGCCGCAGGAAGCCCAGCGCCTCATTAAGTTTTGACGCACTCCGCTGCTGTGCGCGCCGGCGGAATGTGCGGGTGAGCGGGGTCAGCAAGGCTTCGCGCTGCGGTGCAATCCGGGCGTTCCCGACGCCGGCCGTCCACGCCGTGGTGAACGCGTCCGGGTAGCGGTTGTCGTACCCGACGGCGGCTTCGGCCGTGGAATGGCCCGCTGCTTCGAGCAGGCGGACGCCCTCGTTGAGGGCATCCATTGCTTCCGAGTCCGGCGTAAACGGAAAAATGGCCTGCCAGGGGCTATCCAGGCTCACGCCGATCCGCAGCCGCCCCGGCGCCCGCGTCAGGGACTCGAGGTACCGGCCGGCGCCGTCTGCCACCATGGCGTCCAGCATCAGGGCGGCATCCCCGGCTGAACGGGCCAGCGGCCCGGCCACCACCAGCCGAGCCGGATCGCCGGTGCTTTCACCGGCCGGGACGAGTCCGCGCCCCGGTTTCAGGCCCACCAGTCCGCAGGCGGCCGCCGGGATCCGGACGGAACCGCCGCCGTCGGACCCCGGAGCGAACGGCACAAGACCGGCGGCGACCGCGGCGGCGCTGCCGCCCGAGGATCCGCCCGAGCTGCGGCTCAGCGCATGCGGATTGCGCGACGGCGGCGCGATCAGGTTTTCGCTGTAGGCCGTCAGGCCGAACTCCGGAACCTGGGTCTTGCCCAGCGAGATGGCGCCGGCGCCCTTCAACGTCGCCGCGAGTGCGCCGTCCGCGGGGGCTGGCTTGTGCTCCAGGGCCGCGCTGCCGTGGGTGGTCACCACGCCCGCCACATCTGTGAGGTCCTTGAAGGCCATCGGCATGCCATGCAGCAGCGGAAGTTGCCCGGGCGACTCTGCGTAGAGGGCGTCGGCACGGGCGGCGTCGGCCAGTGCCTGTTCCCCGGTCACCGTGATGAAGGCGCCGAGGCCGGGATTCCGCGCCGCTATCCGGGCCAGGAAATGCTCCGTCACCTCCCGGGCGGAGAGCACGCCCGAGCGCAGCGCGTCGCGGAGCCCCACCGCGGAGAGCTCGTGGATCTCAGCCAAGGAAACGGGCCTCCAGCCGCTCTTCAGCGGTGGCTGTCCCGCCGTCGGCCTGACGGGTGACGCGGTACGCCGCCTTGCCTTGCACTTCGGTGACCACGTCCACAAGGTCCGTGCCGAAGTAAACCAGCCCCGCGCCGTCGTCCGTGCAGTGGGTTTCGCCGAGTGTGCCGTCGGCCACCAGCCGGTGCACCAGCGGGCGGCGCTGGTCCTCGGAGTCGTAGTGGACACCGTTGGCGTAGGGCAGGAAGCCGAGCGCGTTGGTCACCGGGCGCAGCTGCGGTCCGAACGAATCCGTGGTGCCGCCCTGGTACCAGCAGATGGACCCGGCCGAGACGCCGGCGAGGACCACGCCGCCTTCCCACACGCGCCGCAGGATCCCGTCGAGGCCGTGCGCCCGCCACACGGCCAGCAGGTTCACCACCGACCCGCCGTTGACCCACACCACGTCCTGCTCCATGAGGTGCGCTTCCGGATCGTCGATGCTGGGCATGGTGAACAGGTTGAGGTGGCTGAAATCGAAGCCGGCGATCTTCGCGGCCTGGTCCAGCTCCGCATTGAACCAGCGCTGGTCGCCGGCGGCAGTGCCGATATGCGTCACGCGGGGGGCGCGCCCCGTGACGCCGGAAAGTTCGACGGCGTGGTGCAGCAGGGCGTCAAACTCCAGCCGTGAACGCCGGCCGGCTTTATATCCGCCGGACGTTGCCAGGATGGTTGGCTGTTGGGCTGTCATCGACGATTCCCTCCTTTGCGGTCACCTTGAAGCGTAACGTGCTCCGGATTCGGGGTGCCTGCCTCCGGCGGCGGCTACGCTGGAGGCAGACCTTCATTTTCCGGAGAGGATTTCCATGAGCGACTTCGAAACCGTGACCGTGACCGACGTTCCCGCCGACGCCAAGATCCTTGATGTGCGGGAGGACTACGAGTGGTCGGCCGGGCACGCCGAAGGTGCCCTGCACATACCGCTGGACCAGCTGCCGGGCCGGCTCGGAGAACTGGATCCGGACGAGGACCTGTACGTTATTTGCCGCACAGGCGGCCGCTCGTTGCGGGCTGCCAAATGGCTCGTGGGGCAGGGCTATACCGCCATCAACGTGGCCGGCGGAATGGACCAATGGCTTGAATCGGGCCTGCCGCTCGTTTCGGACAACGGCCTCAAGCCGGTCATCCTCTAGCGCTTCTGCCAGTACCTGCGGCACCGCAGTTGCCGCCAGGCCGCCCGCCGGGCGGCGCTTAGATTATCGAGAAGGACAGTCCATGCCCGCGTCGCCCGTCACCTACACCTTCCTCGGCCCGGAGGGGACGTTCACTGAGGCGGCACTGATGCAGGTGCCGGGCGCCGTCGAGGCCGTCCGCATTCCCTCCTCCAATGTGAACACTGCGCTGGACAAGGTCCGTGACGGATCAGCCGATGCCGCCATGGTGCCCATCGAAAATTCCGTGGAGGGCGGCGTCACGGCTACCCTGGATGCCATCGCGTCCGGCCAAGAGCTGAGGATCGTCCGCGAGGCTTTGGTGCCCATCAGCTTTGTCCTGGTGGCCCGCCCCGGCGTGGAAATCCGGGATATCCGCCGGATATCCACCCACGGACACGCCTGGGCCCAGTGCAGGCTCTGGGTTGAAGCGAACATGCCGAATGTGGAATACATTCCAGCATCCTCAACGGCCGCGGGGGCAATGGGGCTGCTGGACGAGGACGGGGTCCACTACGACGCCGCCATCTGCGCCCCGATCGTGGCCACCGAGCAGCCCGGGCTGCATGTGCTCGCGGAGAACATCGGCGACAACCCCGGCGCCGTGACGCGCTTTGTCCTGGTCAGCCGGCCCGGGGCACTTCCCCACCGCACCGGCGCTGACAAGACGACGGTGGTAGTACCGCTGCCGGAGGACCGGCCGGGTGCCCTGATGGAGATCCTGGACCAATTCGCCACCCGCGGGGTGAACCTTAGCCGCATCGAGTCGCGCCCCACCGGCCAGTACCTCGGTCACTATTTCTTCAGCATCGACGCCGACGGCCATGTGGAGGACGCCCGCGTTGCCGACGCCCTGGCCGGTTTGCACCGGATCAGCCCGGCCACACGATTCCTCGGCTCCTACCCGCGGGCCGATGCGCAGAGCCCGGACGTGGCACCGCACACCTCCGACCAAGCATTCCAGGCCGCACATGAATGGGTGGCAGGGATACTCCGAGGGGCATCGGTCGCTCCCGTCCATGCCCCGCAAGGTTCGCCCACAGCTTAGGCAAATGCCCCTCGGGGTACTTCCCCGCCCGCACAGCAGTGCGTATGCTTGCCTGATCCATTGGGGAAGACCTCTACCGGAAGGAGCGGGTCAATGTCAGGAACCAGCAGCGACAATGACGGCCAGGGAATGATTGTCAATCCCAAGCCGACTGCCGAAAACCAGGACTGGGACGGCGACGATGCAGACAGGGCGGATCGCCTGCGCTTCGAAGAGGAGCAAGCCATGATCCGCGAACAGTCCGAAGCCCGCGCGGCGGCAAAGGCCGCAGCCGAGGCGGAGGAGAAGAAGGCCAGCGCCTGATTCCGGCGTCCCCGCAGGAAGCGTCCTTCCGGAGGCCTACTGCGGGGTGGAAGCTTCCCCTGCGGACGGTTCGCCGCCCTTGCTTTCCGTAACCCGCACCAACAGTGATCCCGGCGCCACCTGGACGGTAACGTCTGTCGCTTCGCCGGAGGGATCGCCGTCGACCTGCGTGGCAACTGGCTCCGCACATTTGATCACGATCTTGCCGGAGCGGTAGTAGCTCATCACCGGCAAGTTCCTCTTGTGCTTGAACATAATCTTTGTGTACATCGCAATCCACCCGATGGCGCTGCGCGGGCTCATCACCACCACATCCAGCATGCCGTCGTCGATCATCGCCTGCGGGATGAAGTCGATGCCACCCGGAATCAGGCCGCAGTTGGCGAACAGCACGCTGCGGATCTTCCGGGACTGTTCCGGCTGGTCGTCCAGGGCAATGGAGACCTTCTTCCGCCGACCGGGCAGGTGCCTGACTCCGGCCTCGGTGTAGGCCAGCCAGCCCACTGCCTTCTTCAGCCCGTCGTTGGTGTCCCCGACGACTTCGGCGTCCATGCCCATGCCGGCAATCACCAGGAACACATGCTCCGACGAGGCGCCCGTCCGCGAATTGCGGATGGCCATGCGCGCCGTGTCGATATGCCGCTGGTGTCCGAAGAGCGCCGTCTGGATGCTGCCGTGGAGGTCGTTGACGTCCAGGTGGATGTTCCTGGCCAGCAGGTTTCCGGTGCCGAGCGGGATGATGCCCATCGGCACGTTCGTGTGGGCCAGCTTCTCGGCCACAGCGCGTACCGTGCCGTCCCCGCCGCCCACAAGGACGACGTCGGCCCCGCTTTTGAGTGCCGCGTCGGCCTGCGAATATCCGGGGTCTTCTGAGGTTGTTTCGAAAAAGACGGGAGCGTCCCAGCCGGCCGACAGGCAGGCGCGCTGGATGAGGGCGCGGGCTTCGGCCGATTTGGCCTTGACCGGGTTCATCACCACGGCCACCTTCTGCTGCACCAGGCCCGGATGGTACGTGTCCTCTTGGACCGCACTCCGTGTGTGCAGCGCCTTGAGCCTCCGGACGCCCCACCAGCTGGAGACCGCGAAAGCCAGGGCCGCAGCAATGATGAGGTAGAGCAGCCAATCGTTCATGGTGCTCCAACACTATCCCGCACGGACCTCCGCACGGCCCACCGTGCCATCCCGGGCGGATTCGATACTCTTGTCTGGTGATCGACGTAAAAGACCTCAGCGAAAATCCGGACAAGTTCCGTGCCAGCCAGCGCGCCCGCGGCGCCGACGAATCCGTGGTGGATGCGATCATCTCAGCAGACGCGGCCAGGCGCGCGGCATTGATCCGCTTCGAAAACCTCCGCGCCGAGCAGAATGTCTTCGGCAAGAAGGTGGCGCAGGCCAAGGGCGAGGAAAAGCAGGCCCTGCTGGCGGAGGTCAAGGTCCTGGCCGCCTCGGTCAAGGCCGCCTCGGCCGAGGCCGACGTTGCCCAGGCCCAGCAGGAGGAACTGCTCCGCGCCATCCCCAACCTGATTGTGGACGGCGTTCCGGAAGGCGGCGAGGACGACTACATTGTGGTCAAGACCGTCGGCGAACCCCGCGAATTCCCGGATTTCGAGCCGAAGGACCACCTGGAAATCGGTGAGCTGATCGGCGCCATCGACATGGAGCGCGGCGCCAAGGTATCCGGTTCGCGCTTCTACTTCCTCCGCGGCGTCGGCGCCCGGCTGGAGATGGCGCTCCTGCAGATGGCCATGGAACAGGCCATCGATGCAGGTTTCGTCCCCATGATCACCCCCACGCTGGTCCGTCCGGAAACGATGCAGGGCACCGGATTCGACGTCAAGCACGACGCCGAGATCTACCGCCTCGCCGAGGACGACCTCTACCTGGTGGGCACCTCGGAGGTGGCCCTCGCCGGCTACCACGCGGACGAGATCCTGGACCTCTCCGCCGGCCCCATCCGTTACGCGGGCCAGAGCTCCTGCTACCGCCGCGAGGCAGGGTCACACGGCAAGGACACCCGCGGAATCATCCGGGTCCACCAGTTCAACAAGGTGGAAATGTTCATCTACACCACGGTGGAAGAGGCAGCTGCCGAGCACGAGCGCCTGCTCGCATGGGAAGAGGAGATGCTGGCCAAGTGCGAGCTGCCGTACCGTGTGATCGATACCGCCGCCGGCGACCTGGGCAACTCTGCGGCCCGCAAGTTCGACTGCGAAGCCTGGGTGCCCACGCAGGGCGCCTACCGCGAACTGACGTCCACCTCCAACTGCACCACGTTCCAGGCCCGCCGCCTGAACATCCGTGAGCGGGTGCTGAACGAGGACGGTGCGCCCAAGGGTACCCGCGCCGTCGCCACCCTCAACGGCACGCTGGCCACCACGCGCTGGATTGTGGCCATCCTTGAGCACCACCAGAACGAGGACGGCTCCGTAAACGTCCCCCGCGCGCTTCAGAAGTACCTCGGTGGCCTGGAAGTGCTGCCGGTCCTGTAGTTTCGGGTTCTCCAACGAAGAGTCCCCGTCACGTGGTCGACTCCCCGGGTAACGCCAGGGGGATTTGGCCACGCGGCGGGGATTTTCGCGCTGTGATCCCTGCGGCCGCGAGCTTGCGACTCAGCAGCCGTGCGTTGGTTGCGGTTTTCCAGTCCCAGCGGACAACTTTGTAGCCGAGCGCCCGAAGCCGGTCCTCCCGTTTCTTCTCGGCCAGAATGGCTTCGCGGGTGCTCCTTTCGCCGAGAAGGGCGTCGTCGAGATACTTTGCGTCGCCGTCGAATTCCCCGATGACGCGTTGTTCGGGCCAGTAGAAATCCGTCCGCCCGATGAGGCCATCGTCGTCGTAGAAACAGTGTTGCAGGACGGGCGCGGGGAGCCCAAGGACGTGGATGAGCGCCCTGCTCCGGGATTCACCGACGGATTCGGATGCCTCGTCGGCCAGCGCGAGTACCTCCAGGAGCCGGCGGCGTTTGGCCGCTGACCGAAGTCGGGCCGATTCGTCCAGCAATTCCTGCCGGGTGAGGCCCTCGCCGGTAGTGCGGCGGCTTCCCAGCACCGCATCCGTAACGGCCACAGCCTCCGGCAGCTCCATTCGGACGATGCAGTCAACAACCGTCTGGACGAGCGAAGTGACTGCTACGCCCCGGTGTTCTACGATGTCAGCGGCCCAGTGATGCCGGTAAATTCCGTAGCTTCGCGTGTGCTCCAGCCCGGTGAGGCCTGTCTTCGGATCCCTGGCAGCCCGGGTGGTTGGCGGGAGCCGACCAGCTTTGTGGGGTGACTGAGTGACGATGTGAATGTGCTCCGGCACCCGGGGGAGGGGCAATCGCCAGAGCCGAAGCGCCGTCAGGTAACAGAAGGCCGCCGACGGGTCACAGCACGCAACTGCAGCAATCGTGGCCGAATATCGTTGCCAAGCTTTGAGCGCGAGCCAGGCCGGCTTGTTGTAGTAGACGCCGAATCTGACCCTTACCAATTCGCCATTGTTGTAGGCGCGGCTTAGGCTCCGGCTGCTTCCTGTGAGGGCACGCCTTCGGCTGGCAAGTATGAGCGTTGGGGGAGTGGAATCCATGCTCCCATGCTGGGCTGGCCTTCCCGACGCAGCCAGATGCACCCGACCGGATGTGGATAAGTCCCCGCAACTCCCCTCGAAGTGGGCCACTCCCCCTGGAACGCCGCGGGGAGTTGACTGCCCCGCGGGGATTTCGCGCCCGCACACGGCGTCGGGTGACACGCAGGCAAACACTCACAGTGTGGACAAACTGTGGGTGTTTACCACAAGTTAACACTGGCTGTGGCGTGCGTCCTAGCGGCTGTCCGGGGGCGTCTGCTGTACTAGGTGAATGACAACATTGACTGAAACCTCAGTCGCTGGCAACGATGACCAGCGAAACAACGGCAAGAACAACCCAACCAGGCTCATGGTGGCCCTGGACGTGGACGGCACCCTGGTCAACCACGACGGCCACATGTCGGCTCCCGTGCGTGAAGCGGCCCAGGCGGTTGTAGCTGCGGGCCACGAAGTCATGATCGCCACCGGCCGGTCCCTGAATGCCACCCTGCCCATCATCGAGCAGATCGGGATCGAGACGGGCTACGCGGTGTGCTGCAACGGCGGTGTGACGCTCCGGCTGGATCCGGCCCACCCGGACGGCTACGAAGTCATCCGCAAGGCCACGTTTGATCCGGGTCCGGCGCTCCGCGCCCTCCGCAAGCGGCTTCCCATGGCCAAGTACGCGCTGGAGGACGAGCACGGCAACTTCCTCTCCACCGAACGCTTCCAGGACGCGAGCTTCGGCGTGGAGGCCATCGGTGTGGATTTCCAGACCATGCTCGACGCCACCGCCGTGCGCGTGGTGGTCTTTAGCTCCGAAAATACGTCCGAGGAGTTCAACGAGGCCATCAAGCACATCGGCCTGTCCGGCGTCACGTATTCCGTCGGCTGGACCGCGTGGCTGGACATTGCCGCGGAAGGCGTCACCAAGGCCAGCGCCCTGGAACACCTCCGGGGGCACCTGAGCATCGAGTCGCACCTCACGGTGGCAATCGGCGACGGCCGCAACGACATCGAGATGCTCACTTGGGCTGGCCGCGGCGTCGCCATGGGCCAGGCTCCCGACGAAGTGGTTGCCGCCGCGGACGAGGTCACCATGTCCGTCCATGACGACGGCGCCGCCCACGTTCTGCGCAGCCTGCTGTCCTAGGAAACTGCTTCCCGGGCGCCGCCAGGTAAAGCGCGCTCTGCAGCGGCTCAGCGGACCTCGAGGATCAGCTGGAGCAGCCGTGCCGCGGCCGGGCGGGCCGCGTGTTCCTCGTTCCACTGGGCCCTTGCCACGGCCTTGCTGACGGCTTGGGTGGTAATGCCAAGCTCCTGGGCCACAGCCTTTTGCTGGCCCCGCACGCCGGGTGTCAGCAAATCCAGGACACGCCACTCTGCCGCGCTGCGGTCATGCACAATGTGGCCGAGGAGCTTCAGGACAGCCTCAGCTTCCGCGGCGAGATCGGCGAACGGACCGTCAACCGCAACGGGGACGCGTTCCTTGCAGTTCCGCAGACGGTCGACCGCGCGGCGGGCGTAGATCAGTCCGTGCCCGGTGGCGTCCTTGATCTGGTTGGGCAGCGGTTCATTAACCGGCCCCACGCCGATTCCCACGAACCAGGTGC
Source organism: Arthrobacter sp. Leaf337 (assembly GCF_001423745.1). Lineage (GTDB taxonomy): Bacteria > Actinomycetota > Actinomycetes > Actinomycetales > Micrococcaceae > Arthrobacter. The sequence continues at coordinate 639,130 of NZ_LMPC01000012.1, read as the reverse complement.
CGCAGCGAAGGGCGATCAGGGCAGCCTCCACCGCCTGGTGCGGACACTCAACGATGCCCTGGACCTCGTCCTCAACCGACCGGTCGAAGTCAAGGCGCGCCGGTATGTGCCGCAGGTCCTTGAGCAACTGCGGCACCCGGTCGCCGTCGCGCCGGCTGTCCGTTTGGTTGATGGTCAGCGTGAACATTTCTGGATGACAGACTACCCGTTGGCAGGACAACCCACCCGCGCATAGGTTGTGCCCGTGCCCCGAAGATGTTGCGATGGGGGAGGACGCTGCCGACGGCGGCATTGACGGAAACGGAGGACCGCCATGGCCGACGCCCTGAGTGGGGACACAGTCAGTGACACCAAGACACACGGTACAAGGACTGAAATAAGGGACAGCAGCGAACTCGGGCTCGTGGACCGCTGGTGGCGGGCGGCGAACTACCTGTCCGTGGGCCAGATCTACCTCCGCTCCAACCCGCTGCTGCGCGAACCCCTCCGCGCCGAGGATACCAAGTCCAGGCTCCTGGGCCACTGGGGCACCACCCCAGGGCTCAACTTCGTCTACGCCCACCTCAACCGGGTCATCAGGCGGGACCGGCAGGAGATGCTGTTCATCGCCGGACCCGGCCACGGCGGCCCCGCCGTGGTGGCCAACGCGTGGCTGGAGGGCACCTACTCGGAGATCTACAGCAACGTGGGCAACGATGAACCGGGGCTTGCTGAACTGTTCCGGCAGTTCTCCTACCCGGGCGGCATCCCCAGCCACGCCGCTCCCGAGACTCCGGGATCCATCAGCGAAGGCGGCGAACTCGGGTATTCCCTGGCGCACGCGTACGGGTCCGTCTTCGACAATCCGAAGCTGATTACCGCCGTCGTGATCGGTGACGGCGAGGCGGAAACCGGTCCGCTCGCGGCCAGCTGGCACTCGCACAACTTCCTGGACCCCGTGGCTGACGGCGCGGTGCTGCCCATCCTGCACCTGAACGGCTACAAGATCGCCAACCCCACCATCCTGGCCCGGATGCCCGAGGCACAGCTGGAACAGCTGCTGCGCGGCTACGGCCACAAACCGTACTTCGTCACCGTGACGGATCCCGACGACGTCGAACGGGCCCACCGCGACTTCGCCGCTGTCCTGGAAACCTGCCTGGCCGATATCCGCGCCATCCAGGCGGCGCGCCGCACCGCCGACGCCGTGTCGTCAGAGGGCGCTGGTGACGACGCCGGTGACGACGCCGGGGCCGCCCAGTGGCCCATGATTGTGCTGCGTTCGCCCAAGGGCTGGACCGGCCCCAAGCAGGTGGACGGCAAGCAGGTGGAGGGCACCTGGCGGAGCCATCAGGTGCCGCTGTCCGAGGTCCGCACCAACCCGGAGCACCTTGCCCAACTGGAACAGTGGCTCCAGTCCTACCGGCCGGGCGAGCTGTTCGACGACGCCGGCCGGCTCCGCCCCGACGTCGCGGAAAACGCTCCTGCCGGGGAACTGCGGATGAGTGCGACGCCGTACGCCAACGGCGGCATCCTGCTGCGCGACCTCAAACTGCCGGACTACCGCAAGCATGCGGTCGAAGTGCCCGTGCCGGGGGTGGAGCGGGTCAGCGCCATGATCACCCTCGGCGGCTGGATGCGGGACGTTGTTGCCCAAAACCCGGAGACTTTCCGGCTTTTCGGCCCCGATGAGACCGCGTCCAACCGCCTCCAGGACGTCTACGACGTCACCGACAAAGTCTGGCAGTACCGGATCGACGACGTCGACGAGCACCTTGCGCGGGCCGGCCGCGTCATGGAGGTGCTTAGCGAGCACCTCTGCCAGGGCTGGCTGGAAGGTTACCTCCTGACCGGCCGGCACGGAGTGTTCAGCTGCTACGAGGCCTTCATCCACATCGTCGACTCCATGTTCAACCAGCACGCCAAGTGGCTTAAGGTCCACCGGGAGCTCGCCTGGCGCCAGCCGGTGGCATCGCTGAACTATGTCCTGTCCTCGCACGTGTGGCAGCAGGACCACAACGGTTTCTCACACCAGGACCCGGGTTTCATCGACCACGCCGTTAACAAAAAGGCCGAGGTCATCCGGGTCTACCTGCCGCCGGATGCCAACACGCTGCTCTCCGTGATGGAGCACTGCCTAGGGTCCAGGGACTACGTCAACATCGTGGTCAGCGGAAAGCAGCCCTCACCCACCTGGCTGGGACCGGCCGATGCCGCCCACCACTGCCAGCGGGGACTGGGGATCTGGGAATTCGCCGGATCCGAGGTGCCGGGCGAAGAGCCGGACGTGGTGCTTGCCTGCGCCGGAGACGTTCCCACCGTTGAGACCGTCGCCGCCGCGGAGTTGCTGAAGGAAGGCGCCCCGGGGCTGAAGATCCGGGTGGTCAACGTGGTGGACCTGATGCGGCTTCAGGACGCCAGCGAACACCCCCACGGGCTGAGCTCGCGCGACTTCGACGGCATCTTCACGGCGGACAAGCCGATCATCTTCGCCTACCACGGCTACCCGTCCCTGATCCACCGGCTGGCCTACCGGCGCACCAACCAGGAAGGCCTGCACGTCCGCGGCTACAAGGAAGAAGGAACCACGACTACGGCGTTCGACATGGCCATGCTCAACGGGATTGACCGCTTCCAGCTGGCCATCGATGCCATCGACCGGGTTCCCGGACTGGCAGAGCGGCACTCGCTGCTGCGCCAGTCGCTGCAGGACCAGCGCATCCGGGCCCACAACCACACGCGCAGCCACGGCGAGGACATGGAGGAGATCCGCGACTGGACGCTCGGCGGATAGCCCGGACCGGGTAGCCCGCAGGGCGCCGGCTACCCCGTCCTGCGCAGGTCAGCCAGCGGGCCGGAGGGCACATGGATCCAGCCTTCGCTGAGGGCCGCGGCGGCATGGGTACCCGGCGGCATCAGAGTCTGGCGTAGGCTCACGGCGCGGGCCGTGAGCGAGGCGATGACGGCGTCGAACATGTCGTCAGAGGCCTCGAGGGCATCACGGTATCCGGCCAGGTCAAGCCAGGGCGCAGCGGAGGTCAGGCTGTCCAGGATCAGGCCCAGTCGCTCCGCCTCCGCGGTGCCGCGCCCTTTGTAGCCGCGGGCGTGGATTCCCCAGAGTTTCAGCGACGCTGCCGGGTAGACCTCCGCCAGCCGGCCGGAGCCGTCCCTTGCCTGCGGACCGTAATCCAGCGCGATCTTGGCCTGGATGACCGCGCAGCGCATCGCAGGATGGGCCAGCCGGTCCGCGGAGACGCTGAGCGGAATGAGGCCGGTGGCGCCGGTGACGAACCTGTCGGTGTCCCGGTAGGCCAGCAGCCGGCGGCCCGCAATCCCGTCGTGGTCCAGGACCGGATGCGCGTCGAACTTCAGGTGCCCGGCAAGGAAGGGAACGAGGGCGTCTGGCCAGCCCACCGGGCAGTCGATGCCCGTCATGTCGCTGGCGCCGAACAACTCCACGATCTCCTCGTCGGTGACGTCCAGGGAGAGGTGGACCAGCCGCGCACCACCTTGGGTCCATTCGAGCACCGCGGCCGCGGTCTTCCTGGTGGCCGCAGCGAGGTCCACGCCCAGTGTCTTCACGGGTCAGGCGGCACGGTAGCGGAGTGTGCCGGGGAGTTCTCCCCGGCTGTCGAGGCCTTCCCCGGAGGCAAACCGGGCCCAGACGGCGCGGAGGGCACGTCCCTGAGCGTCGATGTCGTCCCAGGTGGCGCCCGCGACAAGGCCGGCCGTGGCCCACGTCTGTTTGTTGCCGAACAGCAGCGGCAGGTCAACGGTGTGGGCGGCCCCAAAGAAGTTCCCGGGCGCGGCCCAGGTGAGCACGTAGCTGTACGCTTTTCCTCCCGCCCGGGCGTGCCGCCGGGCGAACTTCCGGGCGGCCCGGCCATAGACGGCTTCAGTCACGGCCCGGCTGACTGCGTTGACGGCGGCGGTTCCGACCACCGGGATTTTGGCCAGGCGGCCGGCGACGGGGTTTCCCGGCAGGAACATGCGCGCCTCGTCGGCAGTATGGCCGATCAGGACCTCGATTCCGGGTGCGGCCGAGTTCCATGCGGCTTCAATCTCGTGTTCGGGCGGCAGCGGTGCGTGTCCGTACTGGGTGCCGAAGGGCATGGCTGCCTTGAGCCCGAACTTCCGGGCCACCTGAGAAACACGCCCTTCAATGGCAACAACGTCCATCGCGGGGGTGTCTTCGGTGACATGTTCCGCTGCGACACCCATTGCGGCGCTCATTTTCTCCCGGCCCCGGGTGATGCCCAAGGGCGCGCTCTGGATGATGGCGCGCTGGAACAGCGAGGAGGCCTCCGGGGTCGCCATCAGGTGGGCGACGGCGTCGCCTCCTGCTGACTGGCCAAAGGCGGTAACGCGTTCCGGATCGCCGCCGAAGGCCCGGATATTGCGCTGCACCCAGCGGAACGCCTCAAGCTGGTCCAAGAGGCCGAGGTTTCCGGGCCGGCCCGTACCGGTTGCCAGATATCCGAACACGCCCAGGCGGTATGTCACCGATACAACGATGACCCGGTTCTCGGCGACCAGGGTCTTCGGATCGAAAATGGCCAGGTCGCCGGAGCCCGAGGTGTAGGACCCGCCGTGGAGCCACACCATGACCGGGATGCGCTCGCCGTCGGCAAGGTCGGCCGGGATGGTGATCGAGAGGCGCTGGCAGTCCTCGCTGCCGGGGAGCTCACCGTAGCGTGTTCCGAGGATGTCATCGAGGAACGGCACCGGGCCCTGCGGGCACGCGGGGGAGAGCGAAGTTGCTGCCCGGACCTCGGTCCAGTCAGGTGCACTGGCCGGCGGCTGGAAGCGGCCCGCCGTGGCGTACGGGATGCCCGTGGCGCGCACGACGTCGCCGTCGTGCCAGCCGGTGACCGGCCCGCACGGAGGACTAAAGCGCGGGGGATTAAAGGAAGGCACGGAAGTCACAAGGCAACGATTCCACAGATTTACTGGTGCCGGGCAACAGAAATCCCCGCCTCCCGGACCTTTCCCCCTCGCATGATGCGGGGATTTGTCCGGGGGACGGGGATCCGTGTCGCAGGCCGCACTAACGCGTACCTGCCGGCGGAAATTAGTGGCCGGCTGCCGGAACGTAGCGCTTGATGGAGGCTTCCAGCTCGGCTTCGGCAGCGGCGCGGTCGCCCCAGCCTTCAGCCTTGACCCACTTACCCGGCTCCAGGTCCTTGTACCGGGTGAAGAAGTGCTCGATTTCCTTGATCAGGTATTCGCTGACGTCGCTGACCTCTTTGATGTGGTCGAAGCGGGCGTCGGTGGGCACGCAGAGGACCTTGGCGTCCCCGCCGCCGTCGTCGGTCATGTTGAACACGCCGATGGGGCGGGCTTCAACGATGACGCCCGGGTGCAGATCGAAGTCCTGCAAGAGCACCAGTGCGTCCAGCGGGTCGCCGTCTTCGCCCAGCGTGTTCTCGAAGAAACCGTAGTGGGTGGGGTACTGCATGGACGTAAACAGGACACGGTCCAGGCGGACGCGGCCGGTCTCGTGATCGACTTCGTACTTGACGCGTGATCCCTTGGGGATCTCGATGGTCACGTCATGCTTCATGGAATGCTCCTCGACTTCAGGGTGTTCGCGGCACACAGAATGACCAGCAAAAGGAGTGTCGGTGCCGCCGACTACTATTGAGGATATAGCGATAGGCCCAGGTTTCATGAACTAGTGGGGACATTTCAGGACTATAAGGACCAGCAGCAGCATGAAACGCATGATGAGCCACGTGGCCAGCCATCCCTGGGCGGCCATCATCAGGCGGCAACTGCCGCTGGCGCTGCTAACCATCCTGATTGTGGCGCTCGCCGTCCCGGCGGCCATGCTGGTCGCCCCCGCCTTCACCGGACGGGGCCCGGAACCGGAAAGCACTGAGTCCGCTGTTCCCGCCTGGCAGCAGGTTCCCCGGGACCTTTCCCTCCCGCAGGGAATTGCGCCCCTCAAGGACTCGGCTCCCGTGCCCTGGCCGGACACGCTCGGCGCCCAGCTCAACACCACACTGCAGGCCGACGGCGGCGGGTCCTTTACCGGCGTGGTGCAGGACGCCGCCACCGGGCAGGTGCTGTTCGACCGCGGGGGTGCGGAAGCCCGCGTGCCCGCGTCCAACATGAAGCTCCTGACGGCCGCCGCCGCTGTCCGTGCCATCGGGCCGGACCAGCGCTTCAGCACCAAGGTGGTGTCCGGGGCTGAGCCGGGGTCCGTGGTTCTCACCGGCGGCGGCGACGTCCTGCTCGGTGCAGGGGTGTCGTCCCCGGACACCGTGATGGGCCACGCCGGACTGGCCACGCTGGCCCAGCTCACCGTCAAGGCCCTGCAGGAAAGCGGCATCAAGGGTCCGGTGCAGGTACGGCTGGACGATTCCCTGTTCACCGGTCCGGCGCTGAACCCCACGTGGAGCCCGGATGATGTAGCCGCAGGCGAGACCGCGCCCCTGTTCCCGCTCGCCCTCAACTCGGCCAGATACGACCCCGCCGTAACCACCGGACCGCGGCCTCAGGACGCCGCAATGACAGCGGCCGAGGCGTTCTCCGCCCAGCTCACGACGGCGGCCTCCGCCGCCGGGCTGTCCGTCACGCCCGGCGTCGTGCGTGGCCAGGCGCCGGAGGCCGGCAAGGTGCTGGCCGAGGTCCAGTCCGCCACGCTCCGCCAGCAGGTGGACCTGATGCTTCAGACCTCGGACAACTACCTGGCCGAGGTGCTGGGCCGGCTGGCGGCGGTCGCCGCGGGACAACCCGGCAGCAATGACGGCGCCACGGCCACCGTGTTCAAACAGGTGCAGGACCTCGGAATCCCCACGGACGGCCTTCGCGTGGCCGACGTTTCGGGCCTGTCGCTGGGCAACCAGGTGTCGGCCGGGCAACTGGCCGAAATCGTCCGGGCCATCACCTCCGGCACGGAACCCAGCCTGCGCGCGGCCATCGGCGGCTTCCCCGTGGCCGGCCTGACCGGAACCCTGGGCAGCAGGTACACGGATGCATCGACGGAGCGCGGCGCAGGGCTGGTCCGGGCCAAAACCGGCACCCTGAACTCAGTGATTGCCCTGAGCGGCTACGTTGTGGACGCCGACGGGCGCCTTCTGGTGTTCTCCTTCATAGGCAACGGGCTGCAGCCCGGCGCGGCGGGCAACAGGACGGCGCTTGACCGCACGGCCTCGGCACTGGCCTCCTGCGGGTGCCGCTAGGCGGCAGCATCTCCTACTTCGGGCATCGCCGCGGAACTCACGCCGGCCTTGGGTGCCGCTTCCGCGGGGGTCCCAAACGCGGCGGTGCCCAGCAGGGCGGCCATCACCACGGCGGACAGGACGGACCTCCAGCCGGTGCTCTTCCCCAGGCTCAGCGGCGGGATCGGACGGTACGCAATCATCGGACTCTCCTTGGCGGTGTGGACTTCTGTACCAACTCTGGCCCGGAACATTTGTGTTCCTCTGTTCCGATCCTGTGCCCTGCCTGTGCGTTGAACCCGTTCGCCGGTCAGCGAACTTAAGGCGTAACGGCAGGGTGCTGTGATCTGATGGACGCTATGGAGTCAACTGCAGGCGATTCATCAGCACAGGCCCAGGCACTGATCAACTGGGAGCTCGCAGCGTCAACTGCCGCGCGCCTGGCTCCCGCCGGCCCGGCGCTGGGGTCCGCCGAAATCGGTGCGGCCGTGGAGAACCTGCGCCTTATGGCCGATATCTCCGTGCCGCACGTCCACGACATCACCGGCCTGGAAGCGGCACGGGACCTCCGTGATTCGTCGGTGCTGGTGGTGGACCGTGCCTCCTGGGCCAAGGCCAACACCCAGAGCTTTGCCGTCATGCTGAAACCGGCGATGGAGAAAATGCTCGAAGGCCGCCGCGGAACCATGAGCCCCGGTGCCGCTTCCGTGAGCGGAGCCATCACCGGAAGCCAGCTGGGCGCCGTGCTCGCCTTCCTCTCCAGCAAGGTCCTGGGCCAGTACGATCCCTTCTCGGCGCTCGCCGAGGACTCCACCGCCCCCGCCGCCGGGCGCCTGCTCCTGGTGGCGCCGAACATCGTCCAGGTGGAGCGCGAACTCAACGTTGCCCCCGAGGACTTCCGGCTGTGGGTCTGCCTGCACGAACAGACCCACCGGGTGCAGTTCGCCGCCGCACCGTGGCTCCGCCACCACATGCTCAACGAAATCGACAACCTCAGCGAACACCTGCTGGGCAACGTCGACACCCTCCTCGAGCGCGCATCGGCCGCGGCCCGGTCCCTCAAGGACCGCACGGCCGCCGGAACCGCGCCGGGCCGCGGCGCCATCCTGGACTTGCTGCAGGACCCTGAGGAAAAAGCCTCCCTCTCGCACCTGACTGCCGTGATGAGCCTGCTGGAGGGCCACGCCAACGTGGTGATGGACGCCGTGGATTCCAGCATCGTCCCGTCCGTCAAGACCATCAGGCAACGCTTCAACGCCCGCGGCAAGGACCGCGGCGTCGTGGAGAAATTCATCCGCAGCCTGCTGGGCCTCGATGCCAAGATGCGCCAGTACACGGACGGCGCCAAGTTCGTCCGCGCCGTGGTGGACGTCGCCGGCATGGAGGGCTTCAACCGGGTCTGGGAATCCGCCGGGAACCTGCCCACGGAGCCGGAAATCCATGACGCCAAGCTCTGGCTCGAGCGGATGGGGCTCTAGTTGTCCCAACCCGCAACCGGACGACGGCGTCCCGGCCGGCTGTCGCCCGTCGTCGGCAAGGCGCGCAAAATGTTGCAGAACGCCCTGGCCGACGTCGGCTACCCCGGCCGGGTGCTCGTCGCCTGCAGCGGCGGCCCGGATTCCCTGGCCCTCGCCGCTGTCGCGTCCTACTTCGGGCGGCGCGGCCATGTTGACGGGCACCCTGTATCGGTGGGCGCCGTCGTCGTGGACCACCAGCTGCAGCCCGGTTCCGCCGGCGTCGCCGCCCATACCGCCGACGTCCTCCGGGACCTGGGGCTCTCTCCCGTGGACATCCGGCGGGTTGACGTCGCGTCCACCGGGATCGGCCCCGAAGCCGCAGCCCGGGACGCCCGCCACGCCGCCCTGGAGGAAGCCGCCGCCCTGGCCGGTGCCGGCGCGATCCTCCTTGGCCACACCTTGGACGACCAGGCGGAACAGGTGCTGCTGGGACTGGCGCGGGGCTCCGGGACACGCTCGCTCGCGGGAATGCGGCCGGTCCGCGGACTCCTGCTCCGGCCTTTCCTGGGCCTCCGCCGCGCCGACACCCTGGAGATCTGCGCCGTCGAAGGCCTGGAGCCGTGGCACGATCCGAGCAATGCCGACCCGTCCTTTGCCCGGTCACGGACGCGCGTGGAGGTCCTTCCGATGCTGGAGGAAAAACTCGGTCCCGGCGTCGCGGAGTCCCTCGCCCGGACGGCAGCCATCCTGCAGCTGGACGCCGACTACCTCGACGACGTGGCGAACAGCACGTTTGAGCAACTGGCCGAGCGGTCCGGCGTCGAAATCAGTCTTCCCGAAACGGCGTTGGGCAAGCTGGCCCCCGCCATCCGGTTCCGGGTGATCGCCAAGGCGGCCGCCGCCGTCGGGGGCCAGCAACCGAGCTACCAGCGGCTGCTCGCCGCGGAAGCGCTCCTGCGCCGGCGGGGTTCCGCCGGTCCCGTGGAACTTCCCGGCGGTGTGAGTGCCTACCGACTTTCGCTGGCGGAGATCCTCGCCGGCGAAGGGCGGAATCAGCCGGCCGGGGCGCATGATGCTGCCACCGGCGGTCCCCGCGAAGCCGCCCGCTGTGGGAAGCTAGTATTCCGGCTTCACAAGCCGCCCCAAAAATAGTCGCACCCGCATCTACACAGGAGCCATTGGTGGATTCAAACGACGTCCAGGCAGACCTCAAGCACGTTCTCTACACCAAGGATCAGATCCAGCAGCGGATTACCGAGCTCGCTGCAGAGATCGACAAGGACTACGAGGGCCGGGAGCTCCTCATCGTCGGCGTTTTGAAGGGCGCGGTGATGGTCATGGCGGACCTGGCGCGGGCACTTCACAGCCACGTTTCCATGGACTGGATGGCAGTTTCCTCCTACGGTTCCGGGACCCAGTCATCCGGTGTTGTGCGGATCCTGAAGGACCTCGACACGGACCTGATGGGCAAGGATGTGCTGATCGTTGAAGACATCATTGATTCCGGCCTGACGCTGTCCTGGCTCAAGACCAACCTGGAATCCCGCGGCACCGCCTCTGTGGAAATCTGCACCGCCTTCCGCAAGCCCACGGCCGCGAAGGTCCAGATCGACGTCAAGTACGTCGGCTACGACATCCCCAACGAATTCGTTGTGGGCTACGGCCTGGACTACGCCGAGAAATACCGCAACCTGGACTTCGTGGGCACGCTGGCCCCCCACGTCTACGAGTAGGCGCACTCCCCGGGATCCCTCCCGGCCGGCTGGGCCCGAAAAGGCCGCGGCCATGCACCGCTACGCCTAGAGGGAACTTTTGCCCTACACCGTGCGTGATTCACTCCGAACGGTGTATAGCTAGAAGCTGACGCAGCACCACACGCGCGCAGACCAGTCGCCGTGCAGCACTACCAGGAGGGACGGGGCCAGCCCCCGATCAGATGAAAGCTAAGAGTTTCTTCAAGGGCCCGGGCATCTGGATCGTAGTTGTGGTCGGAATGCTCCTGCTGGCCTTTGCCACGCTCGCCCCCGGCGGGGCTACCCGGATCGACACCAAGCCGGGCCTCGAGCTTCTTGCAGACAGCGGCAAGGTGGAACAGGCCAAGATCTTTGACGCGGAAAACCGCGTGGACCTGGTCCTCAAGGACAACCTGGTCATCGACGGCCAGGACAAGGGCAAGAACGTCCAGTTCTTCTTCGTCAACGCCCGCGCCGCGGACGTGGTCAAGGCAGTCACCGACGCCAACCCCGCAAGCGGTTTCACTGACCAGCCGATCGAAAACAACTGGTTCTCCGGGCTGTTCTCCCTCCTGATTCCGGTACTCCTGCTGGGCGTCCTCTTCTGGTTCCTGCTCTCCCGCATGCAGGGCGGCGGATCCAAGATCATGCAGTTCGGCAAGTCCAAGGCCAAACTGGTCAATAAGGACATGCCCCAGGTGACGTTCAGCGACGTCGCCGGTGCCGACGAAGCCGTCGAAGAGCTCCAGGAAATCAAGGAATTCCTCCAGGAACCGGCCAAGTTCCAGGCCGTGGGTGCCAAGATCCCCAAGGGCGTGCTGCTCTACGGCCCTCCGGGCACCGGCAAGACCCTGCTGGCCCGCGCCGTCGCCGGTGAAGCGGGCGTGCCGTTCTTCTCCATCTCGGGTTCCGACTTCGTCGAAATGTTCGTTGGCGTGGGTGCGTCCCGTGTCCGCGACCTGTTCGAGCAGGCCAAGGCCAGCTCGCCCGCCATCATCTTCGTGGACGAGATCGACGCCGTCGGCCGTCACCGTGGCGCCGGCATCGGCGGCGGCAACGACGAACGCGAGCAGACCCTCAACCAGCTGCTGGTTGAAATGGACGGCTTCGACGTCAAGACCAACGTCATCCTGATCGCCGCCACCAACCGTCCTGACGTGCTGGACCCGGCCCTGCTCCGCCCCGGCCGCTTCGACCGCCAGATCACCGTTGAGGCTCCCGACCTCGTGGGCCGCGACCAGATCCTGCAGGTGCACGCCAAGGGCAAGCCGATGGCTCCCGGTGTTGACCTGAAGGCCGTCGCCAAGAAGACCCCCGGCTACACCGGTGCCGACCTCGCCAACGTCCTCAACGAGGCCGCCCTGCTGACGGCCCGCTCCAACGCCAACCTGATTGACGACCGCGCACTCGACGAAGCCATTGACCGCGTCATGGCCGGACCGCAGAAGCGCAGCCGCGTCATGAAGGAACACGAGCGCAAGATCACCGCGTACCACGAAGGCGGACACGCCCTGGTGGCTGCCGCGCTTCGGAACTCCGCCCCGGTCACCAAGATCACCATCCTGCCCCGCGGCCGCGCCCTGGGCTACACCATGGTGGTCCCGGAGAACGACAAGTACTCCATCACCCGCAATGAACTGCTGGACCAGATGGCCTACGCCATGGGCGGCCGCGTGGCCGAGGAAATCGTCTTCCACGATCCGTCCACTGGCGCCTCCAACGACATTGAGAAGGCCACTGGAACGGCCCGCAAGATGGTCACGGAGTTTGGTATGAGCGAACGCGTCGGTGCCGTGCGCCTCGGTCAGGGCGGCGGTGAGCCGTTCCTTGGCCGCGACGCCGGCCACGAGCGCAACTACTCGGACCAGATCGCCTACATCGTGGACGAGGAAGTGCGCCGCCTGATCGACCAGGCCCACGACGAGGCCTACGCGATCCTCACCGAGAACCGCGACATCCTCGATTCCCTGGCCCTTGAGCTCCTCGAGCGGGAAACCCTCAACCAGGCTGAGATTGCGCATGTCTTCCGGGACATCCGCAAACGCGACTTCCGCGAAGTGTGGCTCTCCAAGGAAAGCCGTCCGGTGCAGACCGCCGGCCCCGTTGAGTCCCGGCTGGAGCGGGCCGAACGTGAGGCCCAGGAGGAAGCCAAGGAAGCCCGTCTGGAAGAGCCGCTGGACGCCCAGCCGCCCCACCCCCAGGGCGTAGCAAGCCAGGAGAACTTCGGCAGCGGTGTTACGGACGTCGGCGCCGACGGACCGCATCACGGCTAAGCTTCTGCTGTGAATCATTTCGACGACGACGACGTTTCCGGCACCGCCAACCGCTCCACTGCAGGCCATTCGCGGCATGGGGGAGGCACGAAGGTGGACCGCCCCAGGATCGAGGCGGCCGTCCGGGAAATCCTGCTGGCCATCGGGGAGGACCCGGACCGCAGCGGGCTGCTGGACACCCCCAAAAGGGTGGCCAAGGCCTACTCGGAGGTCTTTGCCGGCCTGCACCACGACCCCGCGGAAATCCTGGCCACCACCTTCGACCTGGACCACGAGGAGCTGGTCCTGGTCAAGGACATTCCGTTCTACTCCACCTGTGAGCACCACTTGGTGCCGTTCCATGGCGTGGCGCACGTGGGTTACATTCCCTCGCACGACGGCAAAGTTACCGGGCTGAGCAAGCTCGCCAGGCTGGTGGACATGTTCGCCAAGCGCCCGCAGGTGCAGGAACGGCTGACAACCCAGATCGTCGAAGCACTGGTGACGCACTTGAAGCCGCGCGGCGCGATCGTGGTCGTTGAGTGCGAACACCTCTGCATGTCCATGCGCGGCATCCGCAAGCCCGGTGCCAAGACCGTCACCAGTGCCGTGCGCGGTCAACTGCATGACCCGGCCACCCGCGCCGAAGCCATGAGCCTCATACTCGGAAGGTAATAAAACAGACTATGGACTCCCTAGCTGCTGCCCCTGGAACCGGACCCGCAACAAACCCCTTGCCAATCCTGCGTAAACCGCGGCCGGCAGCCAAGTTTGAAGAACTCCCCACGGACCGCACGCTGGTGATGGGCATCCTGAACGTCACCCCGGATTCCTTCAGCGACGGCGGCACGCATCCGACGCCGGACGCCGCCATCGCGGCCGGCCTCCGGATGTTCTACGCCGGTGCCGACATCATCGACGTCGGCGGCGAATCCACCCGCCCCGGTGCTGAGGAAGTCAGCCCCGAAGAGGAACAGCGCCGTGTGCTGCCCGTGGTCGAGGCCATGGTCAAGGCCGGCGCCCTGGTCAGCATCGACACCACCCACGCGTCAACGGCAGCCGCTGCCCTCAAGGCCGGCGCCGCCATCATCAACGACGTTTCCGGGCTGACGATGGAGCCGGAGATGGCGGAACTGGCTGCCCGCACCGGCGCCCCGTACGTGCTGACCCACCGCCGCGGCGACGCCAAGACCATGACTTCCCTCACCGACTACGGCAACGTGGCAGAGGAAGTCGCCGCCGAACTGATGGGCGTGCGCGACAAGCTGTACGCGGCCGGCGTAGCGCCGGAGCAGATCATCGTGGACCCGGGGCTGGGCTTTTCCAAGAACGATGTCCAGAACTGGGAGCTCCTGCGGAACATGGGACCGCTGGAGGCCCTCGGCCACAGGATCCTCGTGGGAGCTTCGCGCAAGCGCTTCCTTGGCACGCTGCTGACCGTGGCGGGCAAGGCTGCCGCCCCCCAGGAACGGGACCACGCGACCGCCGCCATCACGGCGATCAGCGCCGCCCGCGGCGCATGGGCTGTGCGCGTGCACGACGTCGGACCCAGCCTTGACGCCGTCAAGGTTGCCGCACGGATGTCCGCCGGTTCCCTCGGCGACTCCAGACCCGCCAAGTAGGCAGCCACAATGGACACAATCACGCTGAGCGGTGTTACCGCCGTCGGCCATCACGGGGTGTTCGATTTCGAACGCCGCGACGGCCAGCCGTTCATCGTTGATGCGGTGCTGCACCTGGATTTCACCAAGGCGGCCGCCTCGGACGACGTCCTGGATACCGCCCACTACGGTGAGGTGGCCGAACGCATCAAGCACTGGATCACCGGCGAGCCGCTGAACCTGATCGAGGCCCTGGCCGTGCGCATCGCCGAAGACCTGCTGCAGGAATTCCCGCTGGCCGCCGTCGACATCACCGTGCACAAGCCCAAGGCTCCCATCGAGGTTGAGTTCGGCGACGTCTCCGTCAGCGTGCATCGGCGGCGGTCATGAACCCGCCGTACTCAAACAACCCGTACGTTCGGGCCGTCCTGGCCTTGGGCAGCAACCTGGGGGAGCGGAACGACACCCTCTCCAGCGCCGTCGCAGACCTGGTGGACCGGCCCGAAGTGCGGCTGATCGCAGTGTCCCCAGTGGTGCAGACCAAAGCCGTGGGCGGCCCGGAAGGCCAGCCGGATTTCCTGAACATGGTGATCACGGTGGAGACCTCGCTGCCGCCGTCGGAACTGCTGCGTCATTGCCAGGCCGTGGAAAACAAGCACCACAGGGTGCGCGAAGTCCGGTGGGGTCCGCGGACCCTGGACGTGGACATCATTACCTACGGCGATTTGGTGAGTGCGGACCCCGCGCTGACGCTGCCCCATCCGCGTGCCGCGGAGCGCGCATTTGTCCTGTACCCGTGGTCGCTCATCGACCCCGCGGCGGAGCTCAACGGCGTCCGCGTGGGCGAACTGGCGGTCCGCGCCGCTGACTTTCCCGATCTTGCCCCCTTCGACGGTTTCGGGGACTTTGACGGCCTGCCCACCGCGGGAGCAGTGGAGTAGGCCGTGAAACCCGTCAACCCCTTCCTGCTGATCGTCGTCGGGCTGATCCTGGCCATCGCCGGCTGGTTCGCGACTGTCATGACCACCCGCTACGGCCTGGCCACCCCGGTGCTGCCCCAGACCGGCCTGGTGACCATGGGCGTGATCGTGGCGCTCACGCTGGTGCTCGGAATCCGCGTCCTGCGCTGGCGGAACGGCAACAAGAAGAAGATGCTCAACCCCATCCTGGCCGCTTGGACGCTGGTCCTCGCCCAGGCCTGCGCGTACACCGGGGCCGTGCTCCTGGGCTGGCACGCGGGAATCTTCCTGGACCTGCTGCGGCTCTGGAACCTGCGCAGCGACCAGGGAATCACCTGGCTGGCGCTTTCCATGGCCGGCGGCGGACTTGCCATGATCATCGTGGGGCTGGTGGTGGAACGCTTCTGCCGGATTCCGCCCGAAGACGGCGACGCCGACGGCGCGCCGGGAGCGCCCGGAAGGGGAGCCCGCAAGCCCAAGGGGGAGGGCGAATATGCGTACCGAGGCGATTGATCCGCCAGGGATCTCCTGGCTCCGCGTTTCACCCAAATACGTGACCGTCCGCCTGGTCGAA
The DNA here is from genome assembly GCF_001423745.1 of Arthrobacter sp. Leaf337. Taxonomy (GTDB): domain Bacteria; phylum Actinomycetota; class Actinomycetes; order Actinomycetales; family Micrococcaceae; genus Arthrobacter. The sequence goes on along the minus strand of NZ_LMPC01000012.1, from coordinate 623,409 downwards.
TGGGCGGTCGGCAACCTCATCGCCGTGGCATTGCTGTCACTGCCGCTCGTGTTCACCCTGGCGGGCTGGTGGGAGTGGGTTCCGCTGTGGCTGGCCATCACGGTTCCGGCCGTCATGCTGCTGCTCGCCGTCTGGCGGCTGCTGCTGATACCCCGCCAGGTGCGGGCCATCGGGTATGCCGAGCGCGACGACGACCTGCTGATCCGCAGTGGCATCTTCTTCCAGCGCACCCTGGTGGTCCCCTACGGCCGGATGCAGTACGTCGACATCGGCGTAGGCCCCGTGGAACGCGCCCTCGGCCTCTGCACGCTGAAGCTGCACACCGCCTCCGCCGGCACCAACGCTGAAATCCCGGGCCTGCCTGCCGATGAGGGGGCGCGGCTCCGTGAACAGCTTTCCGCCCGGGGCGCTGCACGGCTGGCCGGGCTGTGACCCCAGGCTACGCCGTGACCCCTGAAGGCCCCGTGGCCACTGACGGGGCCGGGCAGGTTTCCGGGAAGCCCGACGGCGAGTGGCTGCGGGTGCATCCTGCGTCGCCGTTCATCCGGGGCTGGGTGGCGCTGGCCGCCATCGGCTTTTTCTTCGGCCGCGACACCTTTGAGCGGCTCCTGCAGGGCCGGCCCCTGATGGATGACATGTATGCCGGGCGCGTGCCGTTCCTGCTCGCCGGCGGCGGCCTGGTCCTGCTGCTGTCCGTACTCGGGTTCATCATGACCTGGTACTTCACCCGCTACCAGGTGGCCGAAGGCTACGTCCGGGTGAACACGGGCTTCCTGTTCAAGCAGCAGCGGCAGGCCAGGCTGGACCGCGTGCAGGCCATCGACATCGTGCAGCCCCTCCTGGCCCGGGTCTTCGGCCTTGCCGAGCTCAAGTTCGAGGTGGCCGATGCCGGCGAATCGGCGGTCCGCCTGGCCTACCTCCGGATCGACGACGCCCGCCAGCTGCGGGCCACCATCCTGGCCCGCGCGGCCGGGCTGGAACCTGACCCCGAGCGGCCCGAAGCAGCCCTGCCGGAGGCGCCGGAATACCCCGTCCTGGCCGTCCCGCCGTCACGCCTTGTCGGTTCGCTGCTCCTGAGCGAACAGAGTTTCTTCGTGGTGCTGGGCGCCGTGGCGTCCGTGGTGCTCTCAGCCATCACCGACAACCGCAGCTTCTACTTTTATCTGATCCCCGCCGTCCTTGGCCTGGCCGCCGCCTATTGGGGGTCCTTCAACAAGGGCTACAACTTCACCGCCGCCATTTCACCCGACGGCATCCGGCTCCGTTACGGGCTGCTGGACACCCAGGCGCAGACCCTTCCGCCCGGCAGGATCCAGGCCCTGAAAGTTACGCAGCCGCCGCTGTGGCGGATCTTCGGCTGGTACCGGATGCAGGTGAACGTTGCCGGCTACGGCGGCCCCGGCAGCAACGGCGAAGCCGCCTCACGCACCACGATTCTCCCCGTGGGCGTCCTGGCGGACGTTATGAGGATGCTCGCCCTGGTGCTCCCCGACCCCGGAACAGCAGACCCCGCCCGCGTCTTTGGTGCCGGCCTGAGCGGCCTCGCCCCCGGGGGAGCGGTCTCCAAGGGAGGCGTCCCCGCCGGGGAGGGTCCCGCGGCCGGGTCTTCCACCGGAGCGCCCGACGGCGGTTTCGTCACCAGTCCGCAGCGCGTGCGGCTGCTGGCTCCGATGGGCTGGCGCCGCAACGGCTTCGCCGCTACGGACACGGCGCTGCTCATCCGTTCCGGCCGGCTGTGGCGCGAGCTGGTGGTGGTTCCGCACCAGCGCACGCAGTCGATGGCCCTGCACCAAGGACCCCTGGCGCGGCGCTTCCGGGTGGCGGACCTGGTCCTTCACACCACGGCCGGTCCGGTGTCGCCCCGGGTCATCCAGGCCGGGCTGGATGAAGCCCGGGCCCTGTTCGATGCCCAGGCCGCCCGCGCACGGGAAGCCCGCAAGCGCCAGACCAGCGAGCAATGGCTCGCGCAGGTCGCTCCGGCCACGGCGGCTGAGCCTCCGGTGGTCAGGGAGCGGCCGGGGAGCGAAACCCCGTATCTCCACACAACCGATCTCCGGCGTGAACCCGTCGACCTGCAAACCCGCGAGGAAGGCCCCCAACATGGCTAAGCCAGGACGCCTCGGCATCGGAATCATCGGTGCAGGCAAAGTCGGAGCCGTGCTCGGTGCAGCACTCCGCGCAGCCGAGCACGCCGTCGTCGGGGTTTCCGCCGTCTCCGACGCCAGCCGCGAACGCGCCGAAACCCTGCTGCCCGGCGTGCCGGTCCTCGACGTGCAGGACATCGTGGAACGGTCCGAGCTGGTGCTGCTCGCCGTTCCGGACGATGCCCTGGGCGACCTCGTGCAGGGGCTTGCGAAGCTGGGCGCCTGGCAGCCCGGACAAATCGTGGCCCACACCTCCGGCCGCTTTGGCGTTGGCATCCTGCATCCGGTGCGGGCAGCCGGTGCCATCCCGCTCGCGCTGCACCCCGCCATGACCTTCACCGGCATGAGCCTGGACCTCACCCGGCTGCTGGACTGCACCTTCGGAGTCACGGCGGACGCCGCGATGCTGCCCATCGCGCAGGCCCTGGTGGTGGAGATGGGCGCCGAACCGGTGGCCATTGCCGAGGGCGACCGTACCCAGTACCACGCGGCCCTGGCGCACGGCTCGAACCACATGGTCACCCTGGTTGCCCAGGCCTCTCAGCTGCTGCGCGAGGTGGGCGTCGAATTCCCTGAACGGATGCTGGGTCCGCTGCTGCGGGCAACGCTGGAGAACGCGCTTGCCTCCGGCGAGGCCGCCCTGACCGGGCCGGTGGCCCGGGGTGATGTCGGCACGGTTGCCGCGCACGCCGAGGCCCTGCGCGAACACGACGCCGGTGCAGGCGGCGATATTCTCGAGGCATACCTGGCCATGGCGCGGGCCACCGCCCGCCGCGCCGGGAGCCGGGGGCTGCTGAAACCGGACCAGCTGGACGCTATCCGGAAAGCCCTGGCCGGCATAGACGGTCTGGATGACGACGGACCGGACAACAGCGGACCGGACAACAGCGGGCCGGACAACGACGGGCCGCAGGCCACTGGAGGTAACTGACTTGGCGATCAAACTCGTGACCACGGCGGCGCAGCTGCGCGCCGAAAGCGCCCGGCTGCTGGCGGAGAAACAGGGTTCGTCACAGGGCCTCGTTCCCACGATGGGCGCCCTGCACGAAGGCCACGCGAGGCTGGCGGGCACCGCCGTCGCACAAAACGACGTTGTAGTGGCCAGCATCTTCGTCAATCCGCTGCAGTTCGGCGAGGCCGTGGACCTGGACCGGTACCCCCGGACCCTTGAAGCGGACATGGAACTCCTGGACGCCGAGGGCGTGGACCTGGTGTTCGCGCCGTCCGTGGACGAGGTCTACCCCGGCGGCGAGCCCCTCGTCCGCGTGACGGCAGGACGGCTGGCCGAGAAATGGGAGGGCGCGTCCCGCCCCGGCCACTTCGACGGCGCACTCACGGTGGTGGCCAAGCTGCTGCACTACGGGATCCCGGGGACAGGGCTGCCCGGCGGAGGCGCGTTCGTGACCGGCGCCGGCGCGGGCCTGCCCGCGTACCGCGCCTACTTCGGCCAGAAGGACGCCCAGCAGCTGGCGCTGGTGCGTCGCATGGTGGCGGACCTGAACTTCCCCGTGGAGATCGTGGCCGTGCCGACCGTCCGTTCCGCTGACGGCCTGGCCCTGAGCAGCCGCAACAGGTTCCTGTCCGCGGAGGAACGCGGCGCAGCCCTGGTCCTCTCCCGGGCGCTGCGGCTCCTCGAAGAGCGGGCCAACGCCCACGAACCGCTCGACCTGGAATCCGCCCAGGCCCTGGTGGAATCGCAGCCCCTGGTGGGACTGGACTACTTCGACGTGGTGGATCCGGACACGCTCGAACCCCTGGCCGAGAACTGCAAGGAGACACCGTTCCGCGGCGAAGGCCTGGCCATCATCGCGGCGAAGGTGGGCCCGGTCCGGCTGATTGACAACGTGCCCCTCAGCTCCTGAACTTTTTTCCAATGACGGGAATTACCCCGGCGGATACACTGTTGGAATCTGCAGCGACGAAGCTCGCCGGAAACCACTTCACATCTCCCTGAGGGAATCCCCATGTCTACAGACGTCTCTTCCAACGCCCACGGCGACCCCGTGGCCCCCGCCGCGCCTGCGTCTGAGACGGTAACGGCGACCGGCCCGGTCAAGATGTCCCGCGAGTCCGTCACCATCATCGTCACCCTGCTGGTTGCCACCTTCGTGGTCATCCTCAACGAGACCATCATGAACGTCGCCCTCCAGCGGCTCATGGTGGACCTTGGCGTCGACGCCCCTACGGTGCAGTGGCTGTCCACGGGCTTTATGCTCACGATGGCCGTGGTCATCCCCACCACCGGATTCATCCTGCAGCGGCTGTCCACCAGGGCCGTCTTCATGCTGGCCATGGGGCTGTTTTCGGGCGGCACCCTTCTGGCGGCGCTTGCTCCGGGATTCGAAGTCCTCCTGCTGGCCCGCATCGTGCAGGCCGGCGGCACGGCCATCATGCTTCCGCTGCTGATGACCACCATCCTGACGCTCGTGCCCATCGAACGGCGCGGTGCCGTCATGGGCAACGTGAGCATCGCCATTTCGGTGGCCCCGGCCATGGGCCCCACGGTGTCCGGGCTGATCCTCGAGCACTTCACGTGGCGCTTCATGTTCGTATTCGTGCTGCCGATCGCCCTGGCAGCCTTCGCCATTGGAGCCCGCTACCTCACCAACATCGGCGAATCCGAGAAGACCCGGCTGGACATCCTGTCCGTGCTGCTGACTGTGCCTGCCTTCGGCGGCCTGGTGTACGGGCTTAGCCAGGTCGGCGGTGGCCACGGCGGGCAAAGCGGCCCCGGAACGACAGCCCTGGCTGCGCTGGCAATCGGCCTGGTGGCCATGACGGCGTTCGTCTTCCGCCAGCTGAAGCTGCAGAAATCCGACGGCCCGCTGCTGGACCTGCGCGCATTCAACTTCCGCATGTTCACCGTGTCCGTGCTGCTCCTGGTCGTGGCCATGATCGCCCTGTTCGGTGCCGTCATCCTGCTCCCGCTGTACCTTCAGGAAATCCGCGGGCTGAAGTCCTTGGAGACCGGTCTGGCGCTCCTGCCCGGCGGCCTGGCCATGGGCCTTTTGGGCCCGTTCATCGGCCGCCTTTTCGACAAGGTTGGCCCCCTTCCCCTGACCGTTACAGGATCCGTCATGATGGTGCTGTCCCTGTGGCAGTTCTCCATGCTGAATGCCGAAACAGCCGTCTGGTGGATTGTGACGCTGCACGTGGTCCTCAGCCTGGGCCTGGCGCTCCTGTTCACCCCCGCGTTCACCACCGGACTCAACCCGCTGCCGCCGCACCTCTACTCGCACGGTTCAGCCATTATGAGCACCCTGCAGCAGGTTGCCGGTGCGGCCGGAACCGCGCTCCTGGTCTCGATCTACGCGGTCGTGTCCGCAGGATCGGGCATCGTCGCGGGCATGCACGCAGCGTTCCTGACTGCGGCAATCATCGCCGTGGCCGCCGTCGTGCTTTCCGCCATGATGCGCAAGACCGCCGGTGCGGAACACCCGGTGCCGGCAGCGCACTAGCTCAACCTTCTAGCGCGAAGACTTAAGCGCGAACGGACACTTGAGGCCCCCTTTCCGAGGGCCCCAAGTGTCCGTTCGCGTTTGCCGCAGGGAAACCGGGGTCAGCCGGCGAAGAATTCGCTGAGTTCGGTGATCAGCTTGTCCGGGGCGCGGTTGACGCCGTCATGGCCGGAGCCGGGCAGGATGGTGTAGCTCGACCCGGACAGGACGTCGTGGATCTGGCCGCACGCGATGCCGAAGTAGGCGGGGCTCTTTTCGCCCACAATAATGAGGGTCTCCAGGGGCAGGGCCAGGAACGGCTCGGCCGGCATGTCCGCCGCGATGATCGCCTTGATCTCCCGGACCCCGGTCTTCATCAGCTCGCGCTGCTGCTTGCCGATTGGTGTCCCGGCAATGAGCTTGTTGGCCAACGTCAGCATCGAGAGCGGCATCCGTGAGGACAGGGCCCCTCCCGTTTCGAGTCCCCTGACCAGCACGGCGAGGGCGCGGTCGTCGTCGCCGGTAGCGGTGGCGCGTTCGTATTCGGCAATCCAGTCAGCCTTCACGCTGTGGTTGACGGAGACGGCGGGATCGTAGACTGCGAGTCGTTCCACCGGCAGCGTGCGGGCGGCGTGGAGTGCCACGGCGCCGCCGAAGCTGTGGCCGAAGACGTCCGTGCTGGACGTGTGCCGCATCACGGCATCCAGGTCGCGGATGTCCACGTCCAGGGTGTAGTCCTCGGGCTGCGGTGACGATTCACCCCGGCCGCGCCGGTTGAACGTGTGCACTGGCCGGCCCAGCGAGGCACTCAGTTTCTGGGCAAAGCGCGTGTAGTCCGCGGCGGTGACCATGGAAGCCTGAACGACGACGACGCCCGAGCCCGCCGAAGCCAGCTCGGCCCCCGTGGTGTAAAGCTCCAGCGTTCCGCCGTCGGGTGTTTTGATGTTCTCGCGCGTCATGTTCCGAGCCTACCCGGGGCGGCCGGAACCGCGCAGCAGCTTCGGCCCGGCACGCAGTGCGTCAGCCCCTGTAATACGCGGAGATGTCCTCAACCAGTTCCTTGACGGCCGCGGGAATGGAGGCATGGACGCACTTGGGTGAAACCTGGAGGGCGCTGCCGGGCACGGCACGGTGCAGCAGTTCCGCCGTTACCTTGTAGTACCGGGGGCTCTTGGCTCCCACCATGAACCGCGTGTTCGGCGGTAGGACGGAGAAGTCGCGGACGTGGTCGGCCTCGTCGAACACCGCCTTCAGCTCGCCCACCCCGCTGGGCATGAGCTCCTTGAAGAGACGGTTCACCTTGGTCCGCGATACCAGCGCCATCAGCCCGGCGAGGACCGGCTCCGGAATCCTGGCCAGCGCCGCGTTTGGCTGCATGCCCTTCTTGAGCTTGGCCAGGGCGTGCGGGACGTTCCCCTCGTTGACTGAGCGTTCGAAACCGTCCAGCCAGGAGGTATCCACGCTGCCGTCGATGTTTACTGCGGCGTCATAGACCGCAAGCTTGTCCGGCTGGTGGGCGGTGCCGATGAACTCCTGCACCGCGTTGAGCGCCACGGAGCCGCCCAGGCTGTGGCCGAACAGGTTGCGGGCGCCGGTGGCATCCATGATGGTCCGGACGTCGGCAATCTCGGTGGCCATGGAGTAGTCCGCCGGCTGCGGCGTGGAATCCCCGCGGCCGCGCCGGTCATAGACGTCCACCGCCCAGCCGTCGCCGAGGCCCTTGGACAGTGCCTCGGAAAACGGCCGGTAGATCGATGCCGTGAGGAAGGCTCCGCCGATCACCACCACACGGCGCTCGCCGGGGGCATCGACGGTTCCGTAGCTGTACATAGCCAGCCGTCCGCCGTCGTGCGTGGGGATGACCTGCTGTTTGACTGTTCCCTCACGGGCGCGGGTTTCCTTCACCGGCCCATCCTAAAACGGTTACCCAGGGGAATCCCGGCGGCGCGGAGGCGCTGGAGCCGCAGCCCGGCGTCGTCGGCCAGGAACCGCGCGGTGGTGAGGGCCAGTCGCGCCCCCGGACGGAGCGGGCCTTCGTGCAGCTGCCCGGGTACAAGGGCGAAGTCGATTGCTGGGACTGCCGCTGCGAGCTGCCGGCCTGTTTCGGCGAAGTACGCCGGGCTCCAGCCGCCGCTCAGCATCAGGGTGGGGGTGGTGACGCCGGCGAAATCCCCAAGTTCGGCGTCGGCCTGGAGCACCGCCCGCATTTCGACGACGGCGGTGGGCAGCAGTTGCCGCATTTCCGCGCCGAGGCGGGTCCGGGCCGACAGGATGCTGAGCATGCGCAGGGCCCCGAGCGGGAGTTTCGACACCGGCCCGGCGGTCTCCAGGCCCTGGACAAGGTGCGCCCACGCCTGGTCGAGCTGCCCGGCCGCCATGGAGTGCTCCAGTTCCGGCCGCCACCGGCGGCTGAGGCTGCCGGACAGGGAAACCGCGGCGTCGTACGTCACGAGCCGCCGGATGGGCTCCGTCCTGGCGGCCTGCAGTGCCACGAAGCCGCCGTAACTGTGGGCCACGACGTCGGCGGCCCCGGTTGCCCGCATGACGGTACGGAGGTCGCTGACCTCCGTCGCGGCCGAATAGTCTTCCCGCTGCTCCGAGGAACCTGCCCGGCCGCGGCGGTTGTACGTGTGCACCGGCCGCCGCAGCAGGCGTGCGATCTTCAGCGCGAACGGCCGGTACAGCGCGTCGGTCACCAGGGTTCCGTGAATTACGACGACGCCGGGTCGCGCCGCGCCGTCCGCTGCGGGAGGTGCCGGGACGGGAAGTGCGGTGGCGGGAGCAGGACTGAAGGAGTGCACCTGAAGGTGGCCTTCGCCGTCGTCCGTCCTGATCGTCCGAGTTTCCACAGCCCCGAGTCTATGCCCCGCTCTTCGATGCGCTCCCGCGGGAGGGGGGATCGAAGTGTGGTCGGAAAACATGCCGGAGAACTCCCGGTAAACTTAGGGATTGTGACTTCCCAAAACACCCCCACCCCGACCAATGCTGCCGAACCGGCGGACGCCAGCGAGCAGATGCGCATCCGCATGGAGAAGCGCGCCAAGCTGATTGAACGCGGCGTCGAGGCCTACCCGGTGGGTGTTGAACGCACGCATTCCCTGAGCGAAATCCGGGAGAAGTACGCGCACCTCCAGGCCGACGAGACCACCGGGGACACCGTGGGCGTCACCGGCCGCATCGTCTTCATCCGCAACACGGGCAAGCTGTGCTTCGCCACGCTCCAGGAAGGCGGCACGGACGGCAAGGGCACCCGCCTCCAGGCCATGCTGAGCCTCGCCAACGTGGGCGAAGAAGCACTGGCTGAATGGAAGGCCCTGGTTGATCTGGGCGACCACGTCTTCATCAAGGGCGAGGTCATTTCCTCCCGCCGCGGCGAGCTGTCCGTGATGGCCGATTCGTGGTCCATGGCGTCCAAGGCGCTGCGCCCGCTGCCGGTGCTGCACGCCGGCCTGAACGAGGAAACCCGCGTCCGCCAGCGCTACGTGGACCTGATGGTCCGGGACGAGGCCCGCGAAATGGTGTACACCCGCGCGGCGATCACCCGCTCCATCCGGGAAAGCCTGCACCGCCGCAACTACGTCGAGGTGGAAACCCCGATGCTGCAGCTGGTCCACGGCGGCGCCCTGGCCCGGCCGTTCGAGACCCACATGAACGCCTTCGACCAGAAGATGACCCTCCGCATCGCCACCGAGCTGTACCTCAAGCGCGCCGTGGTGGGCGGCATCGACCGCGTCTACGACATGGGACGGGTGTTCCGCAACGAAGGCGTGGACTCCACGCACAGCCCGGAATTCACCACGCTGGAATGCTATGAAGCCTGGGCCGACCAGTTCGTCATGGCGGACCGCATCAAGGAGATCATCCTCGACGCCGCCGACGCCGCCGGTGTGGGCCGCACCCTCCAAACCGAAGCCGGGGAGATCAACCTCGACGGCGAATGGAAGTGGCTGGCTGTCTACCCCGGACTTTCCGACGCCGTGGGCCAGGAAATCACACCGGACACCACTGTGGAGGAACTGCGGGCTGTTGCGGCCAAGCACGAGGTCAAGGTGGATCCCAAGTGGGATGCCGAAAAGCTGGCCGTTGAACTGTTCGGCGAAATCGTGGAACCCACGCTGCTGAACCCCACCTTCGTGTACGACTACCCGCCCTCCGCGCAGCCGCTCGCACGCCAGCACCGCGACGACGACCGCCTGATCGAGGCCTGGGACCTGATCATCGGCGGCATGGAGCGCGGCACGGCCTTCTCCGAGCTCATCGACCCCGTGATCCAGCGGGAGCGCCTCACCGAACAGTCCATGCACGCCGCTGCCGGTGATGTCGAGGCCATGCAGCTGGATGAGGATTTCCTCCGCGCGCTGGAGTACGGCGCTCCGCCCATGGGCGGCATCGGGCTGGGCATCGACCGCCTGGTGATGCTGTTCACCGGCGCAGGCATCCGCGAGACCATCCTCTTCCCGCTGCTGAAGCCCGAAGGGCACTGACCGTGGAGTACGTTGCAGTCCTCCTGCCGTCCCTTGTGGTCGGGTTGCTGTTCTGGTTCGCCATGAAGTCGATCTTCAACGCGGATAAGTCGGAGCGCCAGGCAGAAGCGCGCGCCCAGGCCGAGGCGGACGCCCGCGCGGCTGAAACCAATCACGGACCCAATGGCGCGCCGAATACCGGGACGAATGCCGGCAACGGGAACGGCACAAACTAATACTCCCTGTATATTCCTGCCCACCATTCACAGGAACCTTTTGGCGCTTTGACGCGTTGCCATAAACCGGGGGATACTTTTTACAGATACATCCTGCTTTTCTGCATACCCGTCCTTTCCAAAAGAGAGAATTTATATGGCACAGAAAGTAAAAATCATCCTTGTCGATGATCTGGATGGGGGAACCGCGGACGAAACTGTCCGATTTGGCCTTGACGGTGTCAGTTACGAAATTGACCTGTCGGGTGCCAATGCTGCAGAACTCCGCTCCTCCTTGGAGCGGTTTGTTTCAAGCGCCCGCAAGACGTCCACCGGCCGCGCCACCCGCACCAAGGTCTCAGGCGGCAGGAACCAGGACTCTGCACAGATTCGCCAGTGGGCCAGGGAGAACGGTTACGCGGTTAACAGCCGCGGCCGCATCCAGGCTGAAATTCAGGAAGCCTACCAGAAGGCAAATTCCTAGCACTGCCGCAGTTTTGCGTGGAAAATCAATGCCCCTGCCAATCGGCGGGGGCATTGCCTTTTGAATACCAGTGCCTGCCGACGAAGCTGCTCGGGTAAAGCGGTACCCGCTATTCCGGGGATATTGCGCCCGGGAACAAGGCAGTTGCAAGCCAGGGGCGAGTTCCGCGTTCAAGTTCGGGGCGGCCGAGCTGCAATAAGAGTCGTGCAAGTGGCGGGATTCCGGACTGAAAACAAAGCCAATAGGCGCGGAGTTCGGGGGCTCCTGCTGCCTTGATGACCTGCGCTGTCAACCCGGGAGGACGACCCCGGGTTTCCCCTGTGGCGAACACGCTCCACAAGTCCGGGTCTGCCACGTAGCATCAAAGTACGTCGTAGCTAGGAGTGTGGCGAAATGTTTGAGCGATTTACGGACCGTGCCCGTCGCGTAGTTGTGCTTGCCCAAGAAGAGGCACGCATGCTGAACCACAATTACATCGGTACCGAACACATCCTCTTGGGTCTGATCCATGAGGGTGAGGGCGTTGCCGCCAAAGCTCTGGAGTCCTTGAGCATTTCGCTCGACGGCGTACGCGAGCAGGTGCAGGAGATTATCGGCCAGGGCCAGCAGGCCCCGTCCGGCCACATCCCCTTCACCCCGCGCGCCAAGAAGGTGCTGGAGCTCTCGCTCCGCGAAGCCCTTCAGCTGGGCCATAACTACATCGGCACGGAGCACATCCTGCTGGGGCTCATCCGCGAGGGCGAAGGTGTGGCTGCCCAGGTGCTCGTGAAGCTCGGAGCGGACCTCAACCGCGTCCGCCAGCAGGTGATCCAGCTGCTCTCGGGCTACCAGGGCAAGGAGACCACCGGCGCAGGCGTCGGCACCGGCCAGCCGGAGGGAACTCCTGCAGGTTCCGTGGTCCTGGACCAGTTCGGCCGCAACCTGACCCAGGCTGCGCGCGAGAACAAGCTGGACCCGGTCATCGGGCGCGAACAGGAAATGGAACGCGTCATGCAGGTCCTTTCCCGGCGCACCAAGAACAACCCCGTCCTCATCGGCGAACCCGGTGTCGGCAAGACCGCCGTCCGGAGACCATCAAAGACAAGCAGCTCTACACCCTGGACCTTGGGTCCCTGGTGGCAGGCTCCCGCTACCGCGGTGACTTCGAAGAGCGCCTGAAGAAGGTCCTCAAGGAGATCCGGACCCGCGGCGACATCATCCTGTTCATCGACGAGATCCACACCCTGGTGGGTGCGGGTGCCGCCGAAGGCGCCATCGATGCCGCGTCCATCCTGAAGCCCATGCTGGCACGAGGCGAGCTCCAGACCATCGGTGCCACCACGCTGGATGAATACCGCAAGCACATTGAGAAGGATGCAGCGCTTGAGCGCCGCTTCCAGCCGATCCAGGTCAAGGAGCCTTCGGTGGCGCACGCCATCGAGATCCTCAAGGGCCTGCGCGACCGCTACGAGGCGCACCACCGTGTGACCATCACCGACGGCGCCCTCGCCTCGGCAGCCAACCTGTCCGAACGCTACATCTCGGACCGCTTCCTGCCGGACAAGGCCATCGACCTCATTGATGAAGCCGGCGCGCGCCTGCGCATCCGCCGCATGACCGCTCCGCCGGAGCTCAAGGCCATGGACGAGCGCATCGCCGAACTCAAGATGGAGAAGGAGTCCGCGATTGACGCGCAGGACTTCGAAGGTGCCGCCTCGCTGCGCGACAAGGAGCAGAAGCTCATTGCCGAGCGGGCCGAGAAGGAACGCCACTGGAAGACCGGCGGCATGGACGACATCTCCGAGGTGGATGAGGATCTCATCGCCGAGGTGCTGGCGAACTCCACCGGCATTCCCGTCTTCAAGCTGACCGAGGAAGAGTCCTCGCGCCTGCTGAAGATGGAAGGCGAACTGCACAAGCGCGTCGTCGGCCAAGACGAGGCCATCAAGGCCCTGTCCCAGGCAATCCGCCGCACCCGTGCAGGCCTGAAGGACCCCAAGCGTCCGGGCGGTTCGTTCATCTTCGCCGGGCCCACCGGCGTAGGCAAGACCGAGCTCGCCAAGGCCCTCGCCGAATTCCTGTTCGGTGAAGAGGATGCCCTCATCACGCTGGACATGTCCGAATACTCCGAGAAGCACACGGTGTCTCGCCTCTTCGGTGCCCCTCCGGGCTACGTCGGCTACGAAGAAGGCGGACAGCTAACCGAAAAGGTCCGCCGCCGTCCGTTCTCCGTGGTGCTGTTCGACGAAGTGGAAAAGGCCCACGCGGACCTCTTCAACTCACTGCTGCAGATTCTGGAAGACGGCCGCTTGACCGACTCCCAGGGCCGCGTGGTGGACTTCAAGAACACTGTGATTATCATGACCACCAACCTTGGAACGCGGGACATTTCCAAGAGCGTTGCCACCGGCTTCCAGTCCGGCACGGACACGCAGACCGGCTACAACCGGATGCGCGCCCGCGTCACCGAGGAGCTCAAGCAGCACTTCCGCCCCGAGTTCCTGAACCGTGTTGACGACGTTGTGGTGTTCCCGCAGCTGACCCAGGACGAGATCATCGAGATCGTGGACCTGTTCGTCGGCCGCCTCGAAAAGCGCCTCAAGGACAAGGACATGGGCATCGAGCTCACCAAGGCTGCCAAGGTGCTCCTGGCCACCCGCGGCTACGATCCCGCCATGGGTGCACGGCCGCTGCGCCGCACCATCCAGCGCGAGATCGAAGACCAGCTGTCCGAAAAGATCCTCTTCGGAGAGATCCACGCGGGCGACATCGTAGTGGTGGATGTGGACGGCGAAGGCGACGACGCCAAGTTCACGTTCGAAGGAAACGCCAAGCCGCGCATCCCGGAAATCGCTCCGAGCGTCTAAGCATTACCGCCAAGGCCCGTCAGCTCCCGAAAGGAGTCGGCGGGCCTTTTGCGTTGTCCCGGTGCCCGTTGCTGGGTCCGGCGCTGTCCCTCGCCTCCAGCTCGGCGCCGGCAAATGTCTCGGCCGACGGTGCCAAGCCAACCCCGCGCCCTTCGGCTCATGAAGGGAAGGCGGTGGCCGGGGCGTTTCGCCGGTAGTGAAGTGGTTGTGACGGAAAGCACAACTCGGGTTGAATCTCTTCATGGCTTCCCAAGACTCAGCGATCCTGAGCGAGCAACCGGCGACCCCTTTCCACGACATTGACCACTATCTCGCCATACCCCGCGTGAGCGGCCTGGCGCTGAGCCCGGACGGAAAGCGCCTGGTGACCACTGTCGCCACGCTCAACTCCAAGGGCACCGAGTACGTCACCGCACTGTGGGAACTGGACCCCGCGGGTGAGGGGCACGCCCGGCGGATCACCCGCAGCGCCAAGGGCGAGGCGGGCGCTGCCTTTGCCTCCACGGGGGATCTCTACTTCACGTCCGCGCGCCCCGATCCCGAGAGCCCCGACGATGAACCTGTCAGTGCGCTCTGGCAGCTGCCCGCCGACGGCGGCGAGGCCCGGGTGGTCCTTTCGCGGGCCGGCGGGATCGGCCAGGTGATGTCGGCCCGGGATACCGGGGCCACGTTCGTCACGGCGTCCGTCCTGGCGGGTTCCGCCGACGAGGAGGCGGACGAAGCGCGGCGCAAGAGCCGCAAGGACAACAAAGTGTCCGCCATCCTCCACAGCGGCTACCCCGTGCGCTACTGGGATGCAGACCTGGGCCCGGACCAGCCGCGAATTTTCGCTGTCGAGCCGGGGGAGCAGAAGGAGCGCGGCAAACCTGCGACGGTTGACGCCGCCGCGCCGCTGAAACTCCGGAACCTGACGCCGGACGCGGCGGGCTTGTTGCGCAACGCAGATTCGGTGGTCAGCCCGGACGGCAGGACGATCTACACCAGCTTCGACAAACCCCTCGCCAAGGCCGATTCGCGCTCCATCCTGGTAGCCATTGACGTGGCCACAGCGACGCATAGGGTCCTGCTGGACCACGAAGGCATGAGCTACTTTGCGGGGCCGGTAAGCCCTGACAATCGCACGCTGGTGGTGATGAGCGAATCCGACACCACTCCCTTCGAGGCTCCGCAGGTCAAGCTCCACCTGCTGGACGTCAGTGCGCCGGGGGAACCGGAGCCGACCCTCCGGCCGCTTGCCCGCGACTGGGACCGCTGGGCCATCAAGGCGGCGTGGTTGCCGGACGGCACCGCCCTCCTGGTGACGGCCGACGACGACGGCGCGTCGCCGGTTTTCCGGATCACCGTTCCGGCGCCTGCCGCTGAAGGGAGTGTCACCCGGGTGACCCGGGACGCCGCCGCCTACACCGACGTCGTGGTTTCCCCGGACGGGCGGAGCGCCTACGCACTGCGGAGTTCGTACGAATTTCCGCCCGAGGCGGTCCGGATCGACCTGGCGAGCGGGGACGTCACCCGCCTTCAGGCTCCGGCTGAGCGCCCGCATATCCAGGCTTCCCTGGAGCGCATTGACGCGACCGTCGCCGACGGCACGCGGGTGCCTGCCTACCTGGCCCTGCCGGATGGCGCCTCCGCGCAGGAACCGGTGCCGCTGCTGCTCTGGATCCACGGCGGACCCTTGGGTTCGTGGAACGCGTGGACGTGGCGCTGGAACCCGTGGCTGCTGGTGGCCGAGGGCTACGCCGTGCTCCTGCCGGATCCGGCCCTGTCCACCGGCTACGGACAGTCCTACATCCAGCGCGGCTGGGGTGAATGGGGCAAGGCGCCCTTCACGGACCTCATGGAGATTACGGACGCCGTCGGGGAGCGCCCCGACATTGACGCCGGCCGGACTGCTGCCATGGGCGGCTCGTTCGGCGGTTACATGGCGAACTGGGTGGCGGGCCAGACGGACCGCTTCGACGCCATCGTGACCCACGCAAGCCTGTGGGCCCTGGACCAGTTCGGCCCCACCACCGACGCGTCGCAGTACTGGCTGAAGGAAATGACGGCCGAGATGGCCATGGCTAACTCGCCCCACCTGCACGTCGAGAAAATCGGCACGCCCATGCTGGTGATCCACGGCGACAAGGACTACCGCGTGCCCATCGGCGAAGGCCTGCGGCTCTGGTACGAACTGCTGTCCAAATCGCGGCTGGCAGCGGACAGCAATGGCCGGACGCCACACCGTTTCCTCTACTACCCGGACGAAAACCACTGGATCCTTCAGCCGCAGCACGCCAAGGTCTGGTACGGGGTCGTCGAGCACTTCCTGGCGAAGAACGTGCTTGGCCGTGACCTGCCGTTGCCGCCGGAACTGGGGCTCTAGCCGGACCAGGTGCGGCCGTAAGATGGGGGCTGTGACTGAGACCTTCCGCATCCGCCCTGCCCGCACCAGCGATGTAGCTGCCATCAAGCGCCTGGTGGCTCCGCTGGCGGACAAGAGGATCCTGATGGCCAAGGAGACGGTGGCCTATTACGAAAGCCTGCAGGAGTTCAGGATCGCGGAGTCGGCCGACGGCGAGGTGATCGGCTGCGGCGCCCTGCATGTCATGTGGGAGGACCTCGCCGAGGTGCGAACCCTGGCGGCCTCGGACGCGTGGCGGGGCAAGGGCGTGGGCCACGTCCTGGTGGAAAGCCTGCTGGAAGAGGCAAGGGCATTGGGCGTCTCGCGCGTGTTCTGCCTGACGTTCGAGGTGGATTTCTTCAAGAAGCACGGCTTCGACGTCATGGCTGACCAGACGGCCGTTGACCCTGTCGTCTATTCCGAGCTTCTGCGCTCGCATGACGAAGGTGTGGCGGAATTCCTGGACCTTGCCCGGGTGAAGCCGAACACCCTGGGCAACACCCGGATGATCAAGGCCCTCTAGCCCCGTCCCGGCACCGCCCATAATGTCGTATTTCTAAACTCTTCCCATATATCGAATCGATGTATAAAATTAATCACGCCTGCCAGTACCACCAGAATCCCGAAACCACTTCAGAGGACAGAAATGCGCGAACAAGCCATTTTTCCGGATTTTTCGGCGTTTCAAATGGACCTGCCGACAGTACTGACTCGAAGGGATCCCCTGAGTCAGCCCAGTGAGTCGTCGGCATTCCACATAGGCGCCGCGGCGTGGCCGGATTTCCTCCCGGCCTCCTGGGGGAAGCGCTGAGCCCGGCCGGGGGACACAAACCTGGAAGGGGAAGGGACAGTCTATTGGGGGCTGTCCCTTTCTTTTGCCCTCGCCGAACGGTCTCTGGCGCAAGCTGAACCAGCCGAATCGACAGAGCGCTACCGTTGCCCGGGCCGCGGTAGTACTGTCAAGACAAAGCCGCCAGGACACTCCAGGGAGCACTCCAATGAAGAAGCTGATCAACGATCCCCGCGCTGTAGTGGACGAGTCCGTGGAAGGCTTCGGCCTGGCCCACGCAGACCTCGTGACCGTCAGTGCCGAGCCGAAATTCATTACCCGGAAGGACGCCCCGGTGGCCGGGAAAGTGGGCCTCGTCAGCGGCGGCGGCAGCGGCCACGAGCCACTTCATGGCGGATTCGTGGGCCTGGGAATGCTTGACGCCGCTGTGCCGGGTGCCGTCTTCACCTCGCCCACGCCCGACCAGATCATTCCGGCCACCCTTGCCGTGAACTCCGGCGCCGGCGTGGTGCACATCGTCAAGAACTACACCGGCGACGTGCTGAATTTCGAAACAGCCGCCGAAATGGCGGAAGCCGAAGGTGTGCAGGTCCGCACCGTCCTGGTCAACGACGACGTCGCGGTGGAGGACTCACTTTATACGGCCGGCCGGCGCGGCGTGGGCGGCACCGTCCTGGTGGAGAAGATCGCCGGCGCGGCCGCAGAACGCGGGGATGACCTGGACGGCGTCGCCGCCATCGGGGACCGCGTCAACCAAAACGTGCGTAGCATGGGCGTGGCACTGACTGCCTGCACGGTCCCGCACGCAGGGGTGCCCAGCTTTGACCTGGAAGAGAACGAAATCGAAATCGGCATCGGCATCCACGGTGAGCCCGGGCGGCACCGGATCCCCATGGAAAACGCCGATGGCATCACCGACCGCCTCCTGGAGCCCATCCTGTCCGACCTCGGCATCGCCTCGGGCGACAAGGTCCTCCTGTTCGTGAACGGCATGGGCGGCACACCGCAAAGCGAGCTGTACATCGTGTACCGCCGCGCGGCGCAGGTACTCGCGGAGAAGGGCGTTACGGTGGAACGGTCCCTGGTGGGCAACTACATCACCTCCCTCGAGATGCAGGGCTGCTCCATCACGGTGCTGCGGCTCGACGACGAACTCACCACGCTCTGGGACGCGCCGGTCCACACCGCGGCGCTGCGATGGGGCATCTGACAGTGGGACTGGACGTTGACTGGGCGGTGCGGTGGCTCACCCTTTCCGCGCAGGCCATGGCGGACCACCGCGTGGAACTGATCGAACTGGACCGTGCCATCGGGGACTCCGATCACGGTGAAAACATGGACCGCGGCTTCAAGGCCGTGATGGAGAGGCTCGCAGACGCGCCGCCCGCCACGCCGGGAGCGGCGCTGAAGCTCACTGCCATGGCATTGATGTCCAAGGTTGGCGGAGCGGCGGGACCCCTGTACGGGACGGCCTTCCTGCGTGCCTCCACCTCGCTGGGCGAAACCACGGATATCGACCCCGGGGCACTTGCCGCTGCCATTGAGGCCGCCCGCGACGGCATCGTGGCCCGCGGTAAGGCCGAATCCGGCGACAAGACCATGGTGGATGCCTGGACCCCCGCCGTCGACGCTGCGGCAGCGGAAGCCGCCGCAGGGGACGGGGACGTCCTCAAGGTCCTCCTGGCGGCGGCAGAAGCCGCCGAGGCGGGTGCCGTTGCCACTGATCCGCTCATCGCGCGCAAGGGGCGCGCCAGCTACCTCGGGGAGCGGAGCGCGGGCCACCGCGATCCCGGCGCCGTGTCCACCGCCCTCATCCTGCGCGCTGCGGCCGGGGCGGCCGAGTGACGGTCCGGCTGGTGGTGGTATCCCATAGCGAAAAGATCGCCGCCGGCGCGGTGGAACTGGCCGCCCAAATGGCACCCGACGTCGTGATCCTCCCGGCTGGCGGGACCGACGACGGCCGGATCGGAACCAGCCTGGAGAAGGTCATGGCCGCCCTCGAACAGGCGGCCGGCGACGACGGAATCGTGGTGCTGACGGACCTCGGCTCCGCCGTGATGACGGCCGAAGCAGCAGTGGAGTTCCTGCCCGACCCGGACTCGGTACTCCTGGCCGACGCGCCGCTGGTGGAGGGGTTGGTGGCGGCTGCCGTTGCCGCGCAGGCGGGGGCGGACGCCGCCGGAGTAAAGCAGGCGGCGGAAGCGGTCCGCCGGGCGGCTGCAGCGGAGATTCCGGCCGAGGCGGAAACACTCGGGCCGCCCGACGCTTCGGGCGATTTTGAGGTGGTCAACCAGGCCGGCATGCACGCACGGCCCGCAGCGAAGATCGCCGGAGGGCTCTCGGGGCTGGAGGCCGAGGTGACCGTCAACGGCGTGGACGGCGCGTCCATGACCGGCCTCATGACCTTGGGCGCGGGCAGGGGATCGATCCTCCACGTCGAGGCCTGGGGGCCGGACGCGGCCAAAGCTGTGAAGTACGTCGGAGGCCTGGTGGAGGCCGGGTTCGGCGAGCCCTGACTGCTCGGCAAGCCATGACTTCGAGCCTCTGTTTACGGTGACTGCCTGAGGCCGTCGGCATCCAGCACTGCGCCTGCCGTGATGAACTTTCCGCACTGTTCGCCGTACGGATACTCAGCCCTGGGCAGGAAGCTCAGCTTGCGCTCGGGCAGCGGCGTCCCCGCCGTGGACGTGCCGGTGGCCGTGGCGTCGATGCGCGATTCAGTCAGGACGTCCATCATCAGCATGCCCGTCAGCGTGCCGTCCGGGGAGGACGTTGCGGAACACGTGCCGTCCGGGCCGGCCGAGGGTTCGCAGCCCTGGTCCACCGTGGTGCTGCCCCGCATCAGCTCAAGGTCGGCTTCCCGGCAGGTTCCGTCCTGGCAGGCTTTAAGATGGATGGCCTCGACCACGGGGGCGTAGCTGGAAGCCACGGTCAGCGCCACCACAGACGCCTGCGCGATTGCCGGGCACGGCACTGCCTCGGGCATGCAAGCGGACGGGATCAGCGACGTCGTGACCGCTGCCAGAAGTACCCCCAAGCTGCGCATGCTTCAGGGTAGATCCGCCGGCGCCGGCCGCACCAGCACAGGGTGATTCCAGTTCCGGAACGAATGTGTAACGGACGTCAGGCGGGGAGCCTCAGGCCGCCCAGGTGCAGCTCGGCCAGGCCGTCCCTGAGCAGGCCAGCCAACGCGCGTTCCAGCTGTTCCGGCGCGGAATTCAGCCGGTGCAGGGCCGCAAGCGGGACGCCGATGCCGTCGGCTTCGAAGCCAAGGTCCGCGGCGGGCTGATGGAACATTTCCGGTGCCACCGGTGAGTCCGCCAGGCGTAGGACAGCCATCACGGCACCCCGTACCTGCCGGTCGGTGCCGTGCCAGGACTGGCCTTTCGGGGTGTACGACGGCGGCGGTTCGCCGGCCGCCAGCCACGCGCACGCGCTGCGCACCGGGCATTCGCCGCATTTCGGCGCCCTTGCCGTGCAGACCAGGGCGCCCAACTCCATGACCGCCGCGTTCCAGCGGACTGAAAGTCCGACGTCGGCCGGCAACAGTTCGGTGGCGAGCCGCATCTCGGCGGCTGTCAGCGACTGTGACGGCAGCGCCGTGCCCGAAAAAAGCCGTGCGTGGACGCGGCGGATGTTGGTGTCCACCACTGTCTCGCGGCGGCCGAAAGCGAACGCGGCGACGGCGGCCGCCGTGTAGCTGCCCACCCCTGGAAGTTCCAGCAGTTCCGCGTACGTTCCAGGCACACCGCCGTCGTGCTTCTCCACGATGGCGACGGCGGCGGCATGCAGGCGCAGTGCCCGCCGGGGGTAGCCCAGGCGGCCCCAGTGCCGGACAGCCTCACCGGACGGTTCCGCAGCGAGGTCTGCCGGTGACGGCCAGCGGCGCAGCCAGTCTTCCCACACGGGCAGCACCCGGACAACCGGCGTCTGCTGCAGCATGATTTCGCTGACCAGGACGCCCCAGGGGGAACAGCCGGGTTCGCGCCACGGCAGCTCCCTGGCGGTGTCTGCGAACCAGGCGGCCAGGGTGTTGTGGAGACCTGCCAGCGGCGCCGGCGCGGGGCGACTCGCCGGGGAAAGGGCAGTGGGTAAGGCTAAGGCTTCGATGCAAATACTGTAGTGGATACTGGCCAAGGTCCGTCTTCGCGGCGTGGTGGTGCGTCAATGTGCCCGGCGTTCTTTAGCCTAGAAGGATGGTCAGGCAAGGCACTTCAGGAAAGAACAGCTCGAAACCGAAGGGCACCCCCGGCCGTCAGGCGGGACGGCCTCCGCTGAAGGCCGTCTACCGTCGTCGCAGGCTGTTTGTTGCCGTGGTGCTGCTTCTCGTTGCCTCGGTGGCGCTGGGAGGCTTCGCCGCCGTGTCTGCTGCCATGCGCTCCTCCGAGCAGGCCTCCTCCACCGACCCCGCGGGCCGCGACGGTTCAGACGGGGCGGCAGCGAAGCCGGAGGCAACGCCCTCCGCGTCCGCTATTCCCAGCACACCGGCCACACCGACATGCGACCAGAGCCTTGTGACCGTTTCGGCGTCCACCGACAAGGCTGCCTACGCGGCGGGGGAGAACCCGCTGCTCAGCCTGAAAGTCACCAACGGCGGAAAAGTGGCGTGCGAGGTGAACCTGGGCACGTCCCAGATGGAGTACACGGTCACCAGCGGCTCCGACCGGATCTTCTCCTCGGTTGACTGCCAGGTGGAGAGCGGTGACCTGGTCAAGACCATCGCTCCGGGCCAGAGCGAGACCGCCAACTTCCCGTGGGAGCGCAATCGCAGCGTTCCCGGATGCGGCGCGGTGTCCGCGAAGCCCGGCGCCGGCGGAGCGTATTACATGTTCGTCGCGAGGCTCGGGACCAAGTCCAGCACCAAGGCCGTCTTCCAGCTCCTCTGACCCTTTTTTGACCATCGATTGCTCCGTGGTTGCCCTTATGGACGCCCAAAACGGCAGTTGTGGAGCAACCGACGAGGAATTAGAGGAAGCGGTCCAGCAGGCTCGCTTCGGCCATCCGGCTCAGTCCCTCCCGGACGGTGCGGGCGCGCTGGTCGCCGATGCCGTCCACGGTCATGAGGTCATCGATGGTGGCCGCCATCAGGTACTGGAGGCCGCCGAAGTGGTCCACAAGCCTGTCCGCCACGGCCTTGGGCACTGCCTTCAGGCCGGACAGCAGGCGGTAACCGCGCGGCTGCACTACGGCGTCGAGCGTGTCCACGCCGCCGGCGAAGCCGATAATGCCGGCAATCTTGCTGAGATCGATCAGTTCGGTGGGGCCGAGGCTGAGCAGGGCACTGACGGCGCCGTCAATGTCCTCCGGGGACGCGTTCGGGCCGGCGTAATCGCGGATGATCACATCGCTGCCGGGTCCGCGGCCCACGGTGAGCTCGTCCAGCTGCAGCGACAGCAGCCGCCCGTCCTCGCCGAGTTCGAGGACGTACTGGGAGATCTCCTCGGAAATCCGGCGCACCATCTCCTGGCGCTGCAGCGTCACGGCGACGTCGCGGACGGTGACCATGGCTTCGATTTCCAGGGCGGAGAGTGAACTGGTGACCTGGTCGAGGCGGGATCGGTAGCGTTCCAGCGTGGCCAGCGCCTGGTTGGCGCGGGCCAGGACCTTCTCGGAGCCCTCCAGGACGTGCCGCAGCCCGTTCACGTACAGGGCGATGATCTGCATGGACTGGCTGACCGAAATTACCGGGACGCCGGTTTGGATGGCGACGCGCTCGGCCGTGCGGTGCCTGGTGCCGGATTCCTGGGTTTCGATGCTCGAGTCCGGAACCAGCTGGACGGCCGCCCGGAGGATGTTGCCCGCGTCCTTGTCGCAGATGATGGCGCCGTCCATCTTGGCGAGTTCGCGGAGCCGCGTCGGCGAGAAGTCGATTCCGATGTCGAATCCGCCGGAGCAGATGGACTCGATGGTGCGGTCCGAGCCCAGAACGATCAGCGCGCCGGTCCTTCCGCGGAGGATGCGTTCCAGGCCGTCACGCAGAGCGGTGCCTGGAGCCACCCTGCCCAGAGTCGCCTTCAGCGAATCTTCAGGGCTCCGAGCCATAGGTTGTCCCTTCAAAGGTGCAGGCCGTTGCCTGCAAGTATGCCGGTTTTACGATTCCGCCGACAGGATCAAAAGTACTCAATTTCCCACTGGCTCCATCCTAGAGGCAAAGGAGTGCATTAACCGCACGGACAAGCCTCAAAGTGGCCCATTTGAGCTGCGCCGGGAACGGTCCCGAAGGCACCGGTTGGCGACGGCGGGAGGCGGCAGTTGGGCGCCCACCGGCGGCCTCCTGCCGCCCTGCGATAAACTGGGAACCTTGGCTGCACAGTTCACGCCTGCCGGCCCCACGTACACAACGCACGTCCACGTCACGCATAAATCCCAGCCCACCCCCTGTCGCAGCGAAAGTAGCACCGTGTCTCAAGAAGTCCTTAGCCCCGCCCGAGTCCAGGAGATTCACAAGCAGGCGGCCCGGCGTCGGACTTTCGCGGTCATTTCCCACCCTGACGCCGGCAAGTCCACGCTCACCGAAGCCCTGGCCCTGCACGCGAAGGTGATCGGCACGGCCGGCGCGTCCAGCGGCAAGGCCAACCGCAAGGAAACGGTCTCGGACTGGATGCAGATGGAAAAGGACCGCGGCATCTCCATCAGCTCGGCCGCCCTGCAGTTCGCCTACCGGGACACCGTGATCAACCTGCTGGACACCCCCGGCCACGCCGACTTTTCCGAGGACACCTACCGCGTCCTGGCCGCCGTCGACTGCGCCGTGATGCTGGTTGATGCCGCCAAGGGCCTGGAAACACAGACCATGAAGCTCTTCGAGGTCTGCAAGCAGCGCAACCTGCCCATCATCACCGTGATCAACAAGTGGGACCGCCCCGGCCTGGATGCCCTGGCGCTCATGGACGAAATCACCGAACGCACCGGCCTCCAGCCCATGCCGCTGACCTGGGCCGTGGGCATCTCCGGTGACTTCCGCGGCGTGTGGGACCTCCGCAACGACCGCTTCGCCAGGTTCCAGCGCAACAACGCCGGCGCGAACATCGCGCTGACCGAGTACTTCACCCCGGAAGAGGCCGCCGCCAGCCAGGGCGACAACTGGTCCAACGCCGTGGACGAAGCCGGGCTGGTCATCGAATCTAACCTTGAGTTCGACACCGACGCCTTCTACGCGGGCAAGGCAACTCCCATCCTCTTCAGCTCCGCCGCCCTCAACTTCGGCGTCAAGGAGATCCTGGACGCGCTGGTGGACTTCGCCCCGCCGGCGGCGCCGCGGCCCGACGTCGACGGCGACCCCCGGCCCGTCGATGCCCCGTTCGCGGGCTTCGTCTTCAAGGTCCAGGCCGGTATGAACAAGGCCCACCGCGACCACGTCGCCTTTATCCGGGTGTGCTCCGGCGTGTTCGAGCGCGGCATGGTGGTCACGCAGACGCGCACCGGCAAATCCTTCGCCACCAAGTATGCCCAGCAGGTGTTCGGCCGTGAGCGCGAGGTCATCGACGAAGCCTTCCCCGGCGACGTCGTGGGACTGGTGAACGCCTCCTCGCTCCGGGTGGGCGACAGCCTGTTCCTGGAAGAGCCCGTGGAGTTCCCCGCTATCCCGCTGTTCGCGCCGGAACACTTCCAGGTGGCACGCTCCAAGGACCCCAGCCGGTTCAAGCAGTTCCGCCGCGGCATTGAGCAGCTTGAACACGAGGGCGTCATCCAGGTGCTCCGCTCCGACATCCGCGGTGACCAGGCGCCCGTGCTTGCCGCCGTCGGCCCCATGCAGTTCGAAGTGGTGGAGGACCGCATGGCGCACGACTTCAGCGCCCCCATGCGCCTGGAACGGCTCCCGTACTCGATGGCCAGGATTTCGACGGCGGACGCCATGCCCACGCTGGCCAACGTACCCGGCGCCGAGGTGCTCTTGAGGTCCGACGGCGAATACCTCGCCTTGTTCAACGACGTCTGGGCCCTGCGCCGGATCGAGAAGAACCACCCCGACCTGACCCTCGTGCCCATCGGCACGCACAACCCCGCCAAATAGCGGGTTCCCTCCCGGGCTTCGGCACGGAACCGACGACTTCCGGGATATCATAAGCATACTTATTAATTTATAGCTGAGAGGCCAATCATGGCTGCGAGCATGGCACCTGGTTACCTCCTCAGCGGTCGGTACCGGATTGGCGACCTCATTGGCCGGGGCAGCCAGTCGGGCGTCTACAGCGCCTTCGACGAACTCCTGCAGCGGGAAGTGGCCGTGAAGCTTTTCCGGGACGACCCCGGAAACACGGACCATGCGCGCCGGCAGGACGAAGAAGTGCGCATTCTCGCAGGCCTGAGCCATCACGCGCTGGTGACCCTGCTGGATGCCGGGGCGGATCTTAGTGACCCGCAGCAGCGCCGCACCTACTTGGTGATGGAACTGGTCCGCGGCCCGGACCTGCGTGAACGGGCGGCCCACGGGCCCCTCCCGGCCGCGCACCTGGCCCTGATCGGCCACGACCTTGCCGACGGACTCGCATACATCCACCATCACGGCATCGTGCACCGCGACGTCAAGCCCGCCAACATCCTCCTGGTGGATTACAGCAATGACGACCATCGGCCGCGCGCCAAGCTCAGTGACTTCGGCGTCGCCATGATCCTGGGCGACGGCCAGCTCAGCGGCTCCTCCGAAAGCTCGGGAACCCCGCAATACCTCAGCCCTGAACAGGCCGCCAGCGAGCCGGTGGGGCCCGCCAGTGATGTGTACTCCCTCGGGCTGGTCCTGCTCGAGGGGCTGACCGGCAAACCGGCCTACCCCGGGGCGCCCATCGCCTCAGCCCTGGCGAGGCTTCTGCGCGACCCGCACATCCCGGACGGCGTGGCACCCAAATGGGCAGCGCTGCTCTCCTCGATGCTGTCGCGTGAGCCCTCCGCCCGGCCCGGGGCGCGCGAAGTTTCCCTCGCCCTTCGGCAGGAGGTCATCAACGCCTCAGGACGCCGCCGGAGCGCCGCAGCGGTCACGGAAGCGCCGCCGTCGCACGCATCGAATGAGCGCGCGAACGAAGAGGCGCGGATGCGCGCCGTCGAGCGTTACCGGATCCTGGACACGCCCCAGGACGGAACGTTCGACCGGATCGTGGGCCTGGCCGCCCGGATGTTCTCTGTGCCCGTGGCCATCGTCAGCGTGGTGGACCATGACCGGATCTGGTTCAAGGCCCATCACGGCACCGACGTTGGCGAGATCGGAAGGGACCCCGGGCTTTGTGCATCCGCCATCCTCCAGGACGACGCCTGGGTGGTCCCGGACGCACGGACGGACCCGCGCACGCTGGCGAATCCGCTGGTTGCAGGTGAGTTCGGCCTGCAGTTCTACGCCGGTGTTCCGCTGCGCACTCCCGACGGCTACAACCTGGGGACGTTCTGCATCCTGGACCGGGAGCCGCGGGAGTTCACTGCGGAGGACACCCGCACGCTGGAGGACCTGGCCGCCATCGTGATGAACGACCTTGAGCTGCGGCTGCAAAGCCGGAGCGCGCTGGCAGCCGGCAGATGACCGGGCTCCTAGCGCCGCCCCGCATGCAGGGCCAGTTCCAGCTCGAACCGGGCCCGCGGGTCTTCCAGTGCCTCCCCGAAGAGCTCGCGCAGCTGGGCCGCGCGGTAGCCCACGGTCTGCGGGTGGATGCCGAGCTCGGCGGCCACCGGCGCCCGCTGTCCCCAGTGCCGCAGCCAGGAGAGAAGGGTCTCCGCCAGCCTCTCGCGCTGCGCCGGGCGCAGGCCTTCCAGGGGCGCCAGCCTGCGCTCCGCCAGTTCCGCGATGGCCGCGGGTTCGGAGCCGAGGACAATCTTCGCCAGGTGGTCGTCCGCCCAAATGGGCGGATCTTCGGGGCCCTCCCGCGGCGGCAGCACGGAGGCCGCGAGAACGGCGAGCCGCAGGGAGTCGGGCACTTTTTCCCAGCCGCCCGCCGGACCCACGGCAGCGGACCTGCCCTTCAGTGCCTTCTCCAGCGCAGCGCGGGCGGCATCGGACTTCCGGGCCGGAACAAGCGCCACGGCATCTGTTTCGCGTTCAACCACCAGTGTTCCCGGGCCCAGCTGCAGCCGGAGCCCTGCCGACCGGTCCAGCGGGAGCGTGACCACGACGAGCCTCGGCGGCAGGGACCAGTCGGCCATGGATGCCGCCTGCCGCAGGGCGGCCTCGTCCGCCTGGCCCATCAGCAGCAGCTCCAGCAGTTCTGTCCTGCGCCGGTCCACCGCTCCCGCCCGCTCCGACTGTTCGAAGGCGTAGGCTTCGGCGCTCACGGCGGACAGTTCGTCGATGTAGGCCAGGATCGATTCGCCCAGGTCCACAACGACGCTCAGGCCCAGGTCCTTCTCCATCGAGATCTTCGACATTTCCCGGAACGTCACGCGGGCACCCATGCGGTAGGCGCTCAGCAGCGCGTCCATGCTGCGCCCCTGGCGGAATTCGCCGCTGCCAAGCCCTGCCACGAGCTCCCGGCTCTCCTCGGACAGGGCGGGCAGCCGGGTGCCGGGGAGCTGCAGGAAGCGCTCCAGCGCCGCGGCCACGCCGCGCCGCAGGCCGCGTCCGAAGCGGCCCTCGATGGGCCTGGCGTAGGCGGGAACCAGTTGCGGAACAGCGTCGATGATGGCCTCCACAATGCCGGGCATCCTGGGTCGCAGCAGGTCGCTGACCTCCCGGGGCAGGGCCAGCCACGGCGGATCGTAGGCGGGCGCTGCAGGACTCTTCGAGGCCGGAGGGTTCATGAGAGACTTCCATAAGTTGTTTCGGGGGAACAGTTTAGAACGTTCGATCGTATGCCTTGGGAGAAGAAATATGCCTCGATCCAACATAAGGTTAATAACATGATCCGGCTCCGTAAGCTGGCGCGCGCCGCATCTGTACTGACCACCCCGCTAGCTCCAGAAGATATTCTGTCGCTGTTCAATCCTGTGTTCTCTGCCCGCCAGTTGCGCGGCATAGTCACCAAGGTGGTCGCCGAGACGGCCGATTCCGCCACCATCTTCTTCCGTCCTGGCCGCGGCTGGAAAGCCCACCAGGCAGGCCAATGGGCGCGCATCGGCGTCGAACTCGACGGCGTGCGCCACTGGCGTTCCTATTCCCTGAGCGCTCCCGCCGGCCAGGACCCCGCCATCACGGTGACCGACGTGGGCGCCGTTTCCGGCGTCCTGGTCCGCGACACCAGACCCGGCGACGTCCTGTTCCTGGCGCCGCCGCAGGGCGACTTCGTCCTCCCTGAGCACCCCCGCCCGCTGCTGATGCTCACCGCCGGCAGCGGCATCACCCCCGTCATGTCCATGGTGCGCACGCTGGTGCCGCACCGTCCGGATGCCGACGTCGTGCTGATCCATTCAGCCCGGACCCCGCAAGACAGCATCTTCCGGGAAGAGCTGTCGGAGCTTGCCGACCAGTTCCCCAACTTCAAGGTCACGCACTGGTTCACCGGCGAACGTGGCAGGGTGGACTTTTCCTCTGCCGCCGTTCTGGACGAGCTCTGCCCGGACTGGCGCCACCGTGCAGCCTATGCCTGCGGGCCAGAGGGCTTCCTGGACGACGCCGAGGCGCTGTGGTCCGCAGAAGCAGCCGCAGCGGCGGCCGAAGGTTCCGCCGCTGGCGAATCCCACCAGCCGGAAGGGCCGTTTGCGGCCGATCCGATCAACCTCATCATCGAACGCTTCACCACCAGCCTGGCGGCCGGAGCAGGGCACGACGGCGGGCTGGTCACCTTTGAAGCCTCCGACCGCGAGGTGGAGGCAGACGGAAGCACCCCGCTGCTGGACGTCGGCGAAGACGCCGGCGTGCTGATGCCCAGCGGCTGCCGGATGGGCATCTGCCACAGCTGCCTCACCCCCCTTCGGGCGGGGCATGTCAGAGACCTCCGCACCGGCGAAGTCCACGGCGAGCCGGGCCAACTAATCCAGACGTGTGTATCGGCAGCCGCCGGACCCGTTAACCTCGACATTTGAGGAGCACCACCGCATGGCAATAGTTATCAACCACGAAGCCGAGACCACGGAAGACGCCGTTGTGCCGTCCGCGAAGACGCGGCGGGGTGCGCTGGCCACTTCCGGCAGCCCCCTGGTCCGCCCGCCGGCCGCGGCGCACCTCTCCGACGAGCAGGTGGCCGAGCTGGGCCGCGAACTTGATGCCATCAAGGACGACATCCTGGCCAAGCGCGGAGCCTCCGACGCCGCGTACATCCGCCGCATGATCAAGATCCAGCGCGGACTGGAGATCTCCGGCCGCGCGACGCTCCTGGTGAGCCGGAACAAAGGCGCCTGGATTGCCGGCACCACCCTGCTGAGCCTGGCCAAGATCCTCGAAAACATGGAGATCGGGCACAACGTGCTGCACGGCCAGTGGGACTGGATGCGGGACCCGGACATCCACTCCACCACCTGGGAATGGGACTTCGTCACCCCGGCCCGCGCCTGGCAGCACACGCACAACGACCTGCACCACCGCTGGACCAACGTGGTGGGCAAGGACAACGACGTCGGATACAACCTCCTGCGTATGGACCCCCAGCAGGAGTGGAAGCCGTTCAACCTCGGCAACCCGCTGTACAACGCCATCCTGGCGCCGGTCTTCGAGTGGGGCATCGCGATCTACGACCTCGAGCTGCAAGACTTCAAGGACGGTAAAAAGTCCAAGGAAGCCCTGGTCAAGGACCTCAAGGCCCTCGGCGTCAAGGCGCTCAAGCAGTTCACCAAGGATTACGCCGCCACCCCCGCCGTGGCCATGCTGACCGGTTCCGGCAAGCAGGCGCTTTACGGCACGCTGACCGCCAACGCGGTACGCAACGTCTGGGCACACGCGGTGATCTTCTGCGGCCACTTCCCCGAGGGAACGGACACCTTCACCGAGGAAATGGTGGAAGGGGAGACCCGCGGGGACTGGTACGTGCGGCAGATGATCGGTTCGGCCAACATCTCCGGCTCCAAGTTCATGCACCTCATGACCGGCAACCTTTCGCACCAGATTGAGCACCACCTCTTCCCGGACATTCCGTCCAACCGTTATGCCGAGGTGGCGCCGAAGGTGCAGGAAATCTGCAAGCGTTACGGCCTGCCGTACACCACCGGCCCGATCTGGAAGCAGGTCGGCTCCACGTGGGCCAAGGTCTTCAAGCTGGCGCTCCCGCCCAAGAAGGCCTAACAGCACTACGAGAAGGGCGCCTGCCATTGCGGCAGGCGCCCTTCCTTTGTCATTTGGCGGCTTCCTATCGGCGGGGCCTATTCTCGGGGTTTGGCTGCCGTGCCAAGAATGTGGGCGACTCGCGGGTTGCCGGGGAGGGCTGAGAAGCCGAAGCGCTCCACGTTCTGCAGCGTGAGGCCCGCTGCTGCGATTCCCGCGGCGGTGTCGCGGTTCAGGTGGCACCCTCCTCCGAGCCGGCTCCACAGCGGTGTGAACAGGTCCTCGACAGCCGCGAGCACCCGGTGTGCCGAGCGGACATGTTCATAGAACAGCAGGAGACCGCCGGGCCGGAGAACCCGCAGCACTTCCGCCAGGGCAGCCTCCTGGTCCGCCACACTGCACAGGACCAGGCTCGAGACCACCACGTCCACGGATTCGTCGGCCGCCGGAAGTTCTTCCGCCACGCCGTCGTAAACCGTGACGGGAACCGGCGCCTTGATGGCTTCGGCCAGCGCCAGCGCCCGCAGCGTCGGGTCCGGTTCGAGCGCCAGCACTCCCGCCACGGCTGGGGGGTAAAAGGGGAAGGTGGCCCCGTATCCCGCCCCGATTTCGACGACGGCGCCGTACGCCGCTTCGACGAGGCGCCGGCGGTGGGCCCCTGCTCCGCGGGCATCCATGCGCGGTCCCACGCGGGCAAAGTATTGCCCGAAGGAGGAACTTCCGCGGCTGGTTTCCGGCATTAGTGCCTCCTTGGCTCAGCGCTTGGGCGGGATTGCGTCTGACGTTCTGGCCGTGAATATGGGCGTCCCGCCGACCGTGGCTGTCACGAATCCGGCCGGAGCCGGTCGCCGGCGGGTCTCCTTCCCGAAATTTCGGTGCTCCTCAAGCGTCAGGCCGAAAGCCCGAACGTAGTCCGCGGCGCGCTTCCTGGCCGGGGGAGTGTTGTCGATCCCGAACGTGAACGGCTCGCCCGCGAACTTCGCCGTTTCCCGGAGGTAGCGCATATAGGGTGTCGGCGATGCGATGGACCCAGCGTCGTAGTAGTCAAAGGCAATTACGCTGCCGGGGGCCGTCAGTGCGATTCGTTGGAGCGTTGCCTCGACGGAGGTGCGGTCCAGGTACATGGTCACTGCCTCCCAGAGGAAGAATGTCGTCCGGGCAGGGTCGAAGCCTGCCTTGGCAAGCTTCTCGAACCAGTCCTCCGCCTGGAAATCGGCGGCCACGTATGTGGCCTGGTTCGTGGGAAGCCCCGCGGTCTCCATCATCTTCAGCTTGAACGCCTGGGTCTCGGGCTGATCGATCTCGAAGCACAGCACACGGTCTTCTCGGGAAATTCTGTGGACGCGGGTGTCCATGCCGGCGCCGAGGATGACCAGTTGGTTGATGCCGGGGAGGTGCCGGGCGAGGGCGGCGTCGTAGAAAGTGGTCCGTGCGCTTTGTTGATGATGCATGGGGGGTTCGCCCTCGTACGGATAGCGGTAGATCTTGGGAACGTAGCCGGTGAGGAAATGAGCCGCCATCGTCGGTGTGGTCTGCAGCCCGAACCCGGCACGGGAAACATTGGGCATGACCGTCATGAGCCGCGATGCTGGGTCATCCGCCCTGGCCCCCAAGCGGTGCTGCATGTATCGCGTGTAGAGCGAAGCGAACAGGGTCGCCGACACACGCGTCTGCCGGGTGAAGCAGAGCAGCTTAGGCACAGCCCACAAGTAACCGATCGTCCCCACCGGGATGAGCGCCACCTGGATCACGCGAAATGAGGCAGCCGATGCTGTTCCCCGCATTCGCCGCATCTTGCCCCGGTTCCTCTTCTGTGCCCGCCCCTCATGCTCCTCCGGCGGCCAGCGGCGGTCAACGCTTCGTGTGATTCAGTTGCGCGGGACCTCGTTGAGGAAGGAAACTGCAGCAATGATGAGTGCCGGCTACTGGAAAAGCCATTACGTTCTTGACACAGACCCGGAAGTGATCGATTGAATCTGCGTACATCGTTTTTCGTATCCGGCTCGGAGCGTTTTGAACTACTGACGTTCGAGAGGAGCAAGGACGCCCCCAATATTCTGATCTCGCCAGGGTCAGCTGGCCACGCCCACGTCTTCGCGGAGCTGGGTTACCAGATGCATCTGCGGGGTTACAACGTCTTCGTCATGCCCAAGCACGGCGGTGCTACCGTCGGCGAGCTCGTGCGACGGCACCGTGATGCCATTGAACATATCTCGGGTACTTACAGCGAGAGGGTCGGGGTCTTTGGTGAAGGACTCGGCGGGTTCGCGGTCTTCTATCTGGCCCTGTCCCAGGGGCCGATCAAGAGCGCTGTGTATCAAAATTCCCCTGCAGTTGTGACCGAGGCACAGTTTCTCAGGGCGGTCTCAACAGGCAGAGGTGCCGCCCGACGACGAAAGCTGTTTCTTCCCGCCCTCCGCATACTGACCAGGATTGCTCCTTGGGTCCCCGTACCCGTCTCGCTCTACCTGGACTTCGAAGACCTGATCGACATGGAAGGGAGCCGGGAGCGCGAGACACGTCTCGTGAAGGACGGCTACCTAAGAGATCCTGGCTTCGACCGGTGGTACCCGCTTTCCGCAGTCATGTCTCTGGTTTCAACGGCGCCCCCTGGCCCTCTCTCTGCCTTGGATATCCCCACGATGTTTCTGGTCCCCTCAAGGGGATGGGCCGATCCGTCGTATCTGACGGACCTGTACCGCAGGCTTCCCCCGATAAAGAAGAAGTTTGTGGAAGTCAACGGAGGAGTGTTCTGGATGTGTTCGCACCCAGAGCAAGCGGCCACAATCATCTGCGACTGGTTTGACGACACGGTATAGTTCCATGTTTGCCGCTGGCCGCCGCGTTCAGGTCACGGAGCGTCAGCGGGCCAGAACGTGGCCCCGCCGTCGGTGGAGACGACAAGCCCGTCGGCCGTGGCAGCCCAGATCGAGGGGTGTTCGCCCTTGACCGCGGCCACAGCCTGTACTGCACCTTGGATTTGGCCTTTTCGGGTCCAGGTCGCGCCGGCGTCTTCGGAGTAGTGGACTGTCCCGTCGGGTTCGACGCCGACGGCTTCGGCGGGGCTGGCGAAGGCGGCGAACTGAATCACCGGTCCGGTGTCCACCGTGTTCCACGTTTGACCGGCATCGGTGGAGCGTCGGATCCCTTGCGGGGTGGTGGCCAGTACGGTGTCACCGGTCGGACTGCCGGCGAGGGCCGCCGGGACGAAATCCGCGTTCACGGTGCTCCAGGTCTTCCCGTCCGGGCTGGTGCGCAGTGTGCCGTCGAAGCCGATGATTCCGGATTTGGTGGCGGTGAGTGCGTGGAAGTCGGATTCGCGTTGCCGGGAGAGCTGTTCCCAGGTCTTCCCGCCGTCGGTGGATCTGATCAGCCCGAGCGGGTTGGGCAGGTCGGAGTCCGCGCCGGGGTGTCCGGAGGCGTAGAGGACGCCGTGGTTGGTGCCGCCGGTGAAACCCATCAGGTCGTTGGTGGCTCCGATTTTGGCGGCGGGCTTTTTTGTCATGTCGAACAGGCCGTCGTGGGTGGCCAGGAGCACCTGGCCGGTTTTGCTGCTGACGCTCAGGCCGTGAATGTGGGCGTCAGGCATGGGGCTCCCTGTGCTGCTGGCCGGGGCGGGTCCCGCCGGGACTGAGGACGGGCTGCACGCTGACAGGGCAAGGATGAGGCCGGTACCGGCAGCCAGGATGGCTGTGGCGCGGACCCGGGGACGGGAACGATCGGGCATGGGGGCTCCAGGGATTCAGATTGTGAGAGGGCAGGGATGGCGCCGGCCCGTGCGGGCCGGCGCCGGAGAGACCGGTCAGAGGGCGGCCAGCAGGTCCTGCATTTCCTTGATTTCCGCTTCCTGTGCGGTCACGATGTCTCTGCTGAGTTTGATCGCGTCGGCGTTCTTTCCCTGGGATGTTTCGGTGTTGGCCATCATCACGGCGCCTTCGTGGTGGGCAATCATCTGCTTCAGGAAGAGCTGGGCCGCTTCGGTGCCTTGGGCCGCTTCGAGCTGCTTGAGGTCATCCTCGCCCATCATGCCGTTCATGGTGTGGCCTGCGCCCATGGTCGCGGATTCGTTCCAGCTCTTGAGCCAGCCGGTCATCGCTTGGATCTCGGGTGCCTGGGCTGCCTTGATCCTGGTGGCAAGGTCGGTGATTGAGGCCGGGATATCCTTCTTCTGAAGCATCATTTCGCTCATTTCCACGGCCTGTTCGTGGTGCGGAATCATTCCTTGGGCGAACACGGTGTCGGCCGCGTTGTGTTCGGTCGAGGCGGCCGGTGCGCTGCTGGACATCATCCCCGAGCCTCCGTGGTCCATGCCCGGCACGGAGCTGCTGGTGGACGCGGAACTGCTGGACGTGGCGGAGGATCCGGAGGTCCCCGTTGAGCATCCGGCGAGGGCGAGTGCCGCGGCGATGGCGGTGGCGGAAAGGGTCAGAAACTTCGTGTTCATCATGGGTATTTAAGTCCTTCAAGACATCAGCGGGGGAGCGCGGAAGCGCCGCGCAGGAGTGGGTGAATCGGTGATGCGCCCGACTCAGAGCAGAGTCAAGGCAGGGATAGCGCGCTGGTCAGTTCACAGCGCAGGCCGGCGTTCTACGTTCTGCTGATGCAGAGCTCGCCCGGTGAAGGACTGCCGGGAAGGTAGGCCCACCTCGCGCTGATGGTGGCGAGGGTCCCTGTGTTGGTGTTCCGGCCGATGATTCCGGTCCCTGGCAGCGGAGCGGCCAGGGAGCCGGTCTTCGCCGACGGGGTGCAGGAGCCGGTCATGGCCTGCATGCTGGTGCAGGTGCCCGAATCCGTGCACTGGACGGTCCGGGTACCTGCCTCACCGGTCGCCGGGGGCATGTCCGGGGCAGAGGACGGGCCGGGAGTATGGTCTCCGGTGTGGCCGGCGCCGGATGATGCGTGATGGGCGCTGACGGCCCGCTCCGTGGCCGGAGAGTGCACGGCATGGGTGGTCGTCATGACATGCATACCGAAAATCCCGGCAATAAGCGCCAGGACCGCGGTGAACAAGCCCGCACGACGAAGGAACGCGATCGCAGGGGCGTGCGCCGGCGCGGTCATAACGGTCCTCCTTCCCGTTTCGGGCTTTCCGTTCACAGCTGGTTTCGTTCGTTCAAGGCTACCGGCCCTGTGGCCGGGCACTTACCGCTACAACGATCCGGCACCGAATTCTGTTTCCTCCCCCGGCCGGTGCATGTGATCGGGCGGGGATCTTCGGCCCTTGCGGTGAAATTCATGTGGGGAACACACTAAGGGCACCACGTTAAGAACCTGACGGAGGGTGGCACTGATGGGCGGCGACGGAGGATTCAGGGTCCTGGCTGGCGTGGACGGTTCGGCACCGTCCCGTCTCGCGCTGGAATGGGCAGTCACGGAGGCGCGGCTGCGCCACGGACAGGTCAGGGCT
Source organism: Arthrobacter sp. Leaf337 (assembly GCF_001423745.1). GTDB lineage: Bacteria > Actinomycetota > Actinomycetes > Actinomycetales > Micrococcaceae > Arthrobacter. Next base: position 588,132 of record NZ_LMPC01000012.1, on the reverse strand, counting down.
GTGACCGCTTGGGAGTTCCCGCCGGTCACGGTCGGGACCGAAGGCCTGGTCCGGGACCCGGACGTCTTCCCGCAGACCGCGCGCCTCCTCCAGAACGAGGCCCTGAAGCGTGTGGAGAGCGAGGGCGTGATGGTCACCGGTGATGTTGTTCAGGGCAATGCGGCCGCCGTGCTTTTGCGGGCGGCAGAGAACGCGGACCTGCTGGTTGTGGGTTCCCGCGGTCTTGGCGGATTCACCGGGTTGTTGCTCGGTTCCGTGTCGACGCAGGTCCTTCATCACTCGCCTTGTCCGGTGCTCGTGGTCCGGTCCCGTTCCCGGACCGGGGGCGAGGAATGAGTCATCCCGTGATCCCCCGGTGGAACTTCTGCGCGGGAAGCAGCGGCCGTGACCGGTGACCACTCCCATCTGCACCCGGTGCCCGGCCCCCATGGAGGGGCGGTTCCAGAGCGGACCGTCCGGGGCAGGCTCCACGCGCTGTGGCACACAGTCGTCGGCGCCGTGGGGCTGGTCATGGGGCTCCTGCCGCACGTCCTGCACCACATCGGGCTGCTCGCCGGGACCGCATTGGTGGCAGGTTCCGGCGGCACCGCACTGTTCGGGGTCCTGGGGCTGCTGGCGTCCATTCCCATGTTGGTCCGCCTCTACCGGCGGTTCGGCAGCTGGGTGGCCCCGGCGCTGGGACTGCTGGTGTTCTCCGCCATGTTCTCCCTGTCCGCGTTTGTCATCGGCCCGGCGATCAGCGGTACCGGGGGCGATGTGACCCCTGGTCCGCTGCCCACTGTGGACCACACCGGCGATCACACCGGAGGCCACTGACCACCCGGGAGCTCCGTCGCACCCCTTGAATCCAGTCCTGGGCGGGGCCGGAGGATCGTGTGGGCGGAGGCTAGTTCGCGCCAGCCAGTACGTAGCCGGAGGAGCGTACGGCCTCAGCCAGCGCCTCCCGGTCTGCGGTCCCGGTAACGCTCAGCCGCGACATTCCGCCTGGGACCAGGTCCACCGCTGCGGACTCAACCCCGGATACCCCGGACACGGCCTGTTCAACGGTCCGTACGCAGTGACCGCACGTCAGCCCTTCCAGGGAGTACTGCGCGGAGGATGCCGGAACCTCCGGTTTGGCGGCGGCGGGAGCCGCAATCCGCGTTCCGGCGGCGGGCGAGCAACAGCTGCAGGCGTGCTGCGCCGTGGAGGCCAGGGGTAGCTGGGTTCGTGATTCGGGTGTTCCGCACATGTCAGTTTTCCTTCGAAGCGAGGGATGGAAAGAGCTGTTGCGGTTGAACGGCTGTAACGGCGGGGGCCTGGACAAACCACGTCACTGGCAACACCCAAAGAATACCCCCTAGGGGTATGTTGCGCAAGGGGCTTCAGCACTGGGCAGCGCCGTCCGGATCCTGCCCGGCGGGCCGTTAGGCTCTACCCGTCCGGTCGCGCCGGGCGGGAGACTCAGGGCATGAGCAATCTTCCCGCCCCGCCGCAGGTCCCGTCCCGGCCTTGGACGCAGGGCCTGCTTACCGTCCTCATTGCCGCAGCGGCGGTCTATCTGATCGCCAACCATTGGCTCCATGTCCTGGATGCGCTGCCCTATCTGGGTGTGGTGTTGGTGATGAGCCTTTGTATGTTCGGCCATGGTGGCCACGGCGGACACGGTAGCTCTACCCCTCAGGGGCACGGCGAGCAGGAAGCCCCGGGAGGTCCTGCCCGCCCCGGGCCCGGGGGAGGTGGCGGGCATGTCCACTGATTACGGCTATGACCTCTGGTGGCTGGTGATCATCAATTCAGCGGTGTTCATCATCTTCGCGTTCAGTTTCGTCCGGCCCCGGACGAAACTGGACTGGCGGGCGCTCGGCGGATTTTCCGCGTTCATCGTGGCGCTGTTCACCGAGATGTACGGCTTCCCGCTGACGATCTACCTGCTCTCGGGATGGCTGGGGAACCGGATCCCGGGCGTGGATCTCCTGAACCATAACTCCGGTCATTTGTGGCAGGACCTCACCGGCTGGCAGGGGGACCCGCACCTGAGCCCGCTCCACCTGCTCAGCAACGTGCTGATCGCGGCAGGGTTCATCCTGCTCTACCGGTCCTGGCAGATCCTCTTCGCTGCGCAAAGGGACCACCGCCTCGCGATCACGGGGCCCTACGGTAGGGTGCGGCACCCGCAGTACGTGGGTTTTTTGATCATCATGGCGGGGTTCCTGTTGCAGTGGCCCACGCTGCTGACGCTGGTCATGTTCCCGGTCCTGGTGGTGGTGTATCTTCGACTGGCCAAGAGGGAAGAACGCATGATGGAAGCTGAGTTCGGCAGCGAGTACGCCGCTTACCGGGACGAGGTCCCCGGCTTCGTTCCCCGCTTCGGACGGCGGCCCGCCGGCAGTGGAGGGCGGACCCCGCAGGAGGGGCTGTAATGTCCGGGCAGCCGGAGGCAGCCCGGGAAGTGGCGCCATGCTGTTCCTGGCGATAAAGAACTTGGTCGAGGAAAAGACCCGGCTGTTGATCAGCGTCGGCGGGGTGGCATTCAGCGTGCTGCTGATCATGAGCATCCAGGGCCTGTACCAGGGCTGGAGCAACAAGATCGGCGAGTACATCCGCACCGTTCCGGCCGATTATTGGATCACCCAGACCGGCGCGACGGACATGTTCCACACCCCGTCCGTGCTGCCCCTGACCGTCCGGGACTTTCTCACCGGTGTTCCCGGGGTTGCCACTGCCAAACCGTTCAGCGGCCGCCGCGTCGCGTTCGCGCACAACGGCAGGGACATCAACCTCTATGTCATCGCCGACGACACGGAGAACAACGTCGGGGCCCCCGCGCGGGTGGTGGAGGGCAAGGCCGTCCCGGATAAGGGAGAGATCATCATCGACCGGGTGGTCGGGCGCAGCGAGAACATCAGGATCGGGGACACCATCCCTGTCGCCGGCAGGGAACTGAAAGTTGCCGGCTATTCCGAGGGCGGATACATCCTCAGCTTCTCCTTCGCCTTCGCCACCAAGGAAGACGCCGAAAGCATCCTGCAGTTGCCCGGAGCCACCAACTTCTTCCTCGTCACGGTGAAGGAGAACGCGGACGCGTCCGGGGTCGCCTCCCGGATCGAGGCCGACCCGGCGGTGGATGCCATCACCAAGGACAGGTTCGTGGAGAACAACACGAACATCGTCCGGGACACCTTTCTGCCCATCATCCTGGTCCTGCTGCTGATCGGGATCGCGGTGGGCATGACCGTCATCGGCCTGACCATCTTCACCTCAACGATCGAAAAAGCCCGTGAATACGGGGTCCTGAAGGCCATCGGGGTGAGCAACCGCCAGCTTTACACCGTCGTGGTGGAGCAGGCCGTCACTGCAGCCGTGCTCGGGTACCTCGTCGGGGCGGCCCTGGCCCTGGCCGTCAGCGCCGCCGCGGGTACCTATGTTCCGGAGTTCATCACGGAAATCCGCTGGCTCGATGCCGCCTGGATCTTCGGCGTCACTTTTGTCATGGCCGTGGTGTCCTCGCTGCTGCCGGTCCGCCGGCTGGCCCGCATCGACCCGGCGGAAGTGTTCCGCGCATGAACGTCGTCGCAGTCCAGGACGTGTCCAAGACCTTCGGGGCCGGCCACACCGCCGTGACCGCCGTGGACCACGTATCCCTCAACGTTGACGCCGGGGACATTGTGCTCATAATGGGTCCCTCCGGGTCCGGAAAAACAACCCTGCTGTCCATGATCGGCACCCTCATGTCCCCTACGACCGGGCGGATCCTCATCTCCGGGCAGGACACCTCCACCCTTGCGCCCGCACAGCTCTCCCGGCTTAGGCTGCAGGAGTTCGGTTTCGTCTTCCAGACCTTCAACCTGCTCTCGGCACTTACCGCGGAGGAAAACGTCATGATGCCCCTGATCACGGCAGGGGTGCCCCGGAAAGAGGCCCGGGCCAAGGCCCGGACGGCGCTGGAACAGCTCCAGCTCGGGCACCGGCTGCGAAACCTGCCCCGGGACCTCTCCGGCGGGGAGAAACAACGCGTGGCCATCGCCCGGTCCCTGGCGAACGACCCCCGGTTGATCCTCGCCGACGAACCCACCGCCAACCTGGACGCGAAGACCGGCCAGGACGTGACCCTGCTCCTGTGCGAAACAGCCTGCCGGGAAAACCGGGCCGTCATCATCGTCAGCCATGACCAGCGGCTCCGGACCGCCGCCAAACGGGTCATCACCATCGAGGACGGACGACTTACAGCCGAAGAAGCCGGCGACCACAACCTGAACTGCCGTATGCATCCGGAATCGGTGCAGTCATGAAGATGACTGATGAAGAACTGCTCGCAGCGCTGGCTGACCAGTCCGAAGACCCTGCCCGGATGGAGCGGATCAGCACCGAAATCGACGCCGGTTTCCACCTGCTCTCGGGCCGGCTCGGCAAAGCAGTCGCGGTCTTCGGATCCGCACGCCCCGGACCGGACGATCCCCGCTACACCGCGGCCCGGAGGATGGGGGCACGGTTCGCCGAGGCCGGGTTCGCGGTCATCACCGGAGGCGGCCCGGGCCTGATGGAAGCGGCCAACCGCGGCGCCACGGAATCCGGAGGCACCTCCGTCGGTCTCGGCATCGAACTCCGGAGGGCGCAGCCGCTAAACCCCTACGTGGATGTGTCCATGACCTTCCGGTACTTCTTCGCCCGGAAACTCATGTTCGTCCGGTACGCTGCGGCCTTCGTCGTCCTTCCCGGCGGATTCGGCACCCTGGATGAACTCTTTGAAGCCCTCACCCTCGTCCAGACCGGAAAGATCCACGAATTCCCCGTCGTCCTGATCGGAACCGACCACTGGGCGGGGCTCATGACCTGGATCCGGGAGCGGCTCCAGGACCAAGGATTCATCGCCCCCGATGACATCCGGCTGCTGCGGTGCACCGACGACATCGACGAAGCCGTCGAACTGATCCAGCAGTGCCACCTCCGCCAACTCGCCCTATGACCCTCGGCCCGCGATGAACGGGGCGGCCCGAGGACTGGACAACGGGCACCCCGTCCCTGGACAGTGCTCTGGATCACCGCGGTGTGGGGCCTGTGCTTCCTGGCCATCAGGCTGGGCCTGCAGGATGCACCCGTCCTCTGGTTCGCGGCCCTGAGGGCACTCATCGCGGCAGCAGCACTGCTACTGCTTTGCCTGGTTCAGCGCAGGGCCCTGCCCCGGGGACGCCGGACCTGGGTGCTGATCACGCTGATGGGGGTCACGAACGTCACTGTTGCCTTCGCCGCAATGTTTGCCGGGACCGCAGGGATGGCCATCGGAGCCGCCGCAGTCCTGGCGAACGCCCAGCCCTTACTGATCATCCTGCCCGCCTGGTGGGTCTACGGAGAGTCCCCTCTCAGCACGGACACTACTCGGGATCAGCATCGGATTCACCGGACTGACGGTCGTCGGACTGAGTGCCGGCGGCGGAACAGGCGCCTGGCTGTCCCTGCTCGCCGCCGCAGCCGTCACCGCAGGAACCCTACTCGCCCGCGGTCTCGGCCGCGGGGACCTCGTGGCGGCCAGTGCCTGGCACTTTCTGATCGGCGGGGCGCTGCTCGCGGCGATCACTGCCGTCCGGGAACCGGCACCGGCAATCCACTGGACCCCGCAGTTCATCACGGCCCTGCTGTTCCTGTCCCTCGTCGGGACCGCGGCGGCATTCCTGGCCTGGTTCACAGAAGCCACACGATCCCGACTGGACCTGCTGACCGCCTGGACCTTGCTCGTGCCCGTCATCGGCATCGGCGTCTCCTTATTTCTGCCCGGGGAACGACCGCCCCCGGCGGCCGCGGCCGGCATTGTCCTGGTCCTGACCTCGCTCTGGCTTGTCCTGCGCCGGCCCCGCCGCGGGGCAGGGAAGAACGGGGGGACCAAAGACTCTGACGCCGCCCACCGCGCGGGACGATAGTGAACACAGAGGTGCTGGTACATCCGTGCGCAGGGAGGAGCGGCGATACTTGACGCATACCCCTGGGGGGTATAAGTTCGACGTAACCGGAAAACGACGTCGCGGGCAAGAGCCTCTACGCAGTGAAGGTCTGACGGCGGGCGAAGCGCGCCGCTGTCCTCTTGGACACCTCTGCGAAAGGAAGCACGATGACCACTGACCGGAAGTCTGCCGCCGGAGGAGCAGCGACCCCGCCTCTGAAGAGCACTGTGGTGGAAGTGCGCGGCTTGCACTGGGCTACCTCCAAAGCGGTGGTGGAACGCGTGCTGCTGCAGCGGCCCGGCGTTGCCGCCGTCGACGCGAACCCGGTAGCGCAGACCGCCACCGTGAGTTTTGACCCGGCCGTGACCTCGGTGGAGCAGATCTCCGGGTGGGTACGGGACTGCGGGTACCATTGCCGGGGCGAGTCGGTCCCGGACCACGTCTGCTACCCGATGGACGAAACCATGCGCACGCCCGGATTGAAGCATGCGCATTCGGCGGAGGATGATCACCGGGCCATGCTTGCCGGTCATGCGCCGGTGACAGCGGAACCGCACGCCGGGCACGCCCATCCGCCGGCGGACAGTCATGCCGGCCATGGCCCGGGAGGTCACGGTGAGATGCCCCGGACCCCGCAGGACATGATGGGCCACGGCGGACACCATGCCGGAATGTCGATGGATGACATGGTCAAGGACATGCGCAACCGGTTCCTGGTCGCCGCGGTCCTGTCCATTGGCGTGACGCTGTGGTCGCCGATGGGCCGGGACATGTTCGGCTTCACCGCCCCGACGCCGTTCGGGCTCCGTGACGACGTTATGGCCCTGGTCCTGTCCCTGCCGGTCATCTTCTACTCGGCCTGGATCTTCTTCGACGGCGCCTACCGGGCGCTGAAGGCCCGCACCCTGGACATGATGGTCCTGGTCGCGATCGCGGTCGGCACCGGCTGGCTCTACAGTGTCTGGATCACCCTCACCGGCGGGGGTGAAGTGTTCTACGAGGCCGCCACTGTCCTTGCCGCCTTCGTGCTGCTTGGACACTGGTTCGAGATGCGGGCACGGGGCGGCGCGAACGAGGCCATCCGTACGCTGCTCGAGCTTGCTCCGCCGGTCGCGGTCGTCATCCGCGACGGCGACACGGTCGAGGTCCCCACCTCCGACGTCCAGACCGGGGACCTGCTGCTGATCCGGCCGGGATCGAAAATCCCTGTTGACGGGGAGGTTGAGGACGGCCAGTCGGAGGTCGATGAGTCCATGGTCACGGGCGAGAGCCTTCCGGTGACCAAGACCATCGGCTCGGAGGTGATCGGGGCGTCCATCAACACCACCGGCACGATGCGTGTCCGCGCCACAAAGGTCGGAGCCGACACCGCCCTGGCCCAGATCGTGGCCCTCGTCCAGGAAGCCCAGAACTCCAAGGCGCCAGGCCAGCGGCTGGCAGACAGGGCCGCGTTCTGGCTGGTCCTGGTCGCCCTGATCGGCGGGACAGTGACGTTCGCCGCCTGGCTCGCCCTCGGCGCCGGCGTCCAGGCGGCCCTGCTGTTCGCTATCACCGTCGTTGTGATCACCTGCCCCGACGCCCTGGGGCTTGCCACGCCGACGGCCATCATGGTGGGCACAGGGCTCGGTGCCAAGCGCGGCGTCCTGTTCAAGAATGCCACCGCCCTGGAAGTCTCCGCCCGGATCGATACCGTCGTCATGGACAAGACCGGCACCCTGACGAAGGGCGAACCGGAAGTGACCGACGTCGTCGTCGAAGGCATTAGCGAAAGCGAACTTCTGGCGCTGGCCGCCGCGGTGGAGCAGGAATCCGAACACCCGCTCGCTGCAGCGGTGGTCCGGCATGCCCGGGAGCACGGCGCATCCGCATTGGCGGCCTCGGATTTCCTGAACGTTCCCGGCCATGGTGCCGTCGCGACCGTGGACGGGCACCGGGTGTTGGTGGGCAACCGCAAGCTCATGACCGACGAAGGCATCGACCTTGGACCGCTGGCTGCGGTGCGCGATGAACTTGCCGCCACCGGACGGACCGCCGTGCTGGTCGCCGTGGATGGAAGTGCTGCGGCGGTGATAGCGCTGGCGGACGCCGCGAGGGAAACCGCGGCCGCCGCCGTCGCCGCCCTGCACGAGGCCGGGATCGAAGTGGTCATGCTCACCGGAGACAACGAAGCGACCGCCCAAAGGATCGCCGGCCAGCTGGGCATCGACACCGTCATCGCCGAAGTGCTCCCCGGCGACAAGTCAGCGAAGATCGCCGAGCTGCAACAGCGCGGCCGGGTCGCCATGGTCGGCGATGGCGTCAACGACGCACCGGCCCTGGCCCAGGCCGACCTCGGCATTGCGATCGGCGCGGGCACCGATGTGGCCATCGAAACGGCCGACGTCGTGCTCATGCGCTCGGACCCGCTGGATGTGCCCATCGCCCTGCGGATCGGAAAAGGCACTTTGCGGAAGATGCGCCAGAACCTGGGTTGGGCCGTGGGGTACAACGCGATCGCACTGCCCATCGCGGCAGGAGTTTTCGCCTTCGCCGGGATCGTCCTCAGCCCGGAAATCGCGGCGCTGTCGATGTCCGGGTCCAGCTTCCTGGTCGCCGTCAACGCCCTCCTGCTCAAGAGGCTGCGCCTGCCCCGGCCGGAGACGCCCGAGGCCACCACCGCGCGCGCTTCGCGGCCGCTAGCCCCGGCCGGGACCCGCTAGGCCACCGCGCCATGGACCTCCGCCTCATCTCCCGTGTGCTGTACCTGCGGGCCGCATGGCGGAGGCGGGACCACTGGAAGGCCGCGCGGATCACCGCCCACCAGGAACGCGCCCTGCAGGAGCTGCGAAGGGCAACTTACGCTGGATCGGAGTTCTATCGGCGCCATCACGCCGGCCTCCACGATGCACCCCTGGACCGGCTGCCGTCCGTGACGAAAGCGGACCTGATGGACCACTTCGACGAGGCCGTCACTACCGCGGACCTGAGGCTTGCTGATCTGGAGAACCACCTGCGGTCCCTGACGGAGCGCGGAGGAGACCCGGGAACGCCGTGGAAAGGCCGGTGGTGGGCTGCGGCAACGGCCGGAACCACGGGCCGGCGCGGAACTTTCGTCTGGAACCGCACCGAATGGGCGACCGTCCTGGCGTCCTACGCCCGCGCGAACGACTGGGCCGGTATCCCCGCCGGGCTCACGAAGCCCCTGAAAATGGCCCTGGTCAGCTCCCGGGTCCCCACGCACCAGTCCGCCGTCGTCGGTGCATCCCTTCGCTCCCGGCTCGTCCCCGCCCTCCGCCTGGACGTCACCGCGCCCATGGATGAGACGGTCGCGGCGCTGAACCGCTTCCAGCCCAGGATCCTGGTGGGCTACGCCTCAGCACTCAAACCCCTCGCGGCAGAGCAGCGGGCCGGACGTCTGCACATCTCCCCGCAGGGGGTGATGTCCGCCTCCGAAGTGCTCAGCCCGCACACAGCCGCGGAACTGCAGGCGGCCTGGGGAAGCGCCCCTTTCGACGTTTACGCCGCCACCGAAACGGCCGGAATCGCCTCACCCTGCACGTACCGGAACCGCCATGTCTACGAGGACCTGCTGATCATCGAGGCCGTGGACCAGGCCGGCAACCCCGTGCCGCCCGGGACAACGGGGGCAAAGCTCCTGGTGACCGTCCTGTTCTCCCGGACCCTGCCGCTGATCCGCTACGAAATGTCCGACACAGTGAGGCTGGGCGGGCGGGGCTGCCCCTGCGGACGGTCCTTCACTCTTCTGGAGGACATCGAAGGAAGGCTTGAAGATGTCCTGCGGCTGCCGGGCAAAGCAGGAAATGTGAATGTCCATCCGATCGTGTTTCACCACGCACTCGATGAAGCCGGGAGTGCGGGGTGGCAGGTCATCCAGGAGCCGTCCGGGCTTCGCGTCCTCCTCGCTGGCCTCGCACCAGGGGCATCAATCGAGGGAGTCCGCGCAGCTGTGGTCAGCGGGCTCACCGTGGCTGGCGTTGTGGAAACCCGGGTGGACGTCCACGTTGTTGAACACCTTGAACGGACCGCTTTGGGCAAGGCGCCGTTCGTTCGGGGACTGCCCCGTCCCCTGTAACCGCGCCCTATCAACGTGCAGGAACCACACCTAACGGACTTCGATCACGCCCATCATTCCGAGGTCCTCATGGTCAAGGATGTGGCAGTGGTAAACGGAACGGCCGGCGAAGTCCTTGAACGCCACCCTGACCTTCACGCGACCCTGCGCCGGAACATTGACCACGTCGCGCCATTCCGGCCGGTCCAGCGCACGGCCGCCCTCCTCAACGACCTGCATCGGCCAGACGTGCAGGTGGAACGGATGATCCATGGGACTGGGGTTGGTCAGGGTCCATTCCTCCACGCTCCCTGCCGCCACCGTTGTGTCCGTCCGCGCCGTGCTGAATTCCCGGCCGTTGATGGTGAAGCCCATCATTCCCCCGCCCATGCCCATTCCCATGCCTGCGCCGGAGGAGAGGGTGAGTTGCCGGTGCGCCGCCACGGCAGCTGACCTGAGGTCGTCCGGTTCCCGAACCGCCGGCACGGGCGCCGGGGGTGAGGGGGACGGCGCTAGCTGGGACGGCGAGGGGGAAGGGGCGGTGCTTCCCGCCACCCGCAACGTCGCGAGTGCCACGCCTGCGGCACCCGGCTGGTTTGTCTGCCGGGGATCGGGTCGCTGCCCCATCATGCCGGCCATGCTGCCCCGGTCGTAATACGCGGCACGCAGGACGGAATTTCCGGCGGCTGTGGTCACCAATACATCCGCCCGGTTGCCGGGTGTCAGGAACAGTTCCTCCACGTCCGAGGGCGTGCGGTACCGGCCCGAGTCCATTCCCAGCAGCTGCAGTTGCTGGCCGTCGAGCCGCAACGAGAGATACCGGGCTACGCAGGCGTTGATAATGCGCCACCTTTCGCGCGTACCCGCCACTGCCGTGAATTCCGGATTGCTCTGTCCGTTGACCAGGACGAGTTCGCCTTCCCTGCCCAGCATCCGCTCCATCTGCGAAACGGGGACAACGTTCCCGCCGGCGTCCAGCGTGGTATCGGAAATGACCAGGATGCGTTCGGAGCTGACTGCCATGGGTTCCGGATCCTCCACGATGATCGCGCCAAAGAGGCCGGCGAATATCTGGTCAGCAACTGTGCCGTGGTGGTGGGGGTGGTACCAGTACACACCCGGAGGGTGGTCCGCGGGGAGCCGGTACTCGTACTCATGGACGGCACCCGGATTCACCATGACGAACACGTTGTCCCCGGAGCCCTCGGGGGAGACGTGCAGTCCGTGGACATGCAGGTTTGTTGTCTGGTCCAGGCTGTTGGCCAGCCGGATGCTCAGCAGGTCGCCCGGCCGCAGGCGGAGGGTGGGACCCGGAATCCCTCCGTTATAGCCCAGCGCCCGGGACTGCCGACCGGCGAGCTGGAACTGGCCGGGCCCGGCCTCGAGCCTGACCTCCAGCCGTCCGCCGGAGCTGCGCAGCTCGGATGGCTGGGACAGTTCGGCTCCCGTTACGGGGGCCGTCCGGGATGATGACCGGGTAGCCAGCGACCACCACACCCCTGCTCCGCCAACTGTTGTGGCAGCCGCGCCGAGACCGCCCAGGAGCAATGCGCTGCGCCGGCTCAGGGGCCGGGTGACGGGACGACGCACCGAGGGTTGCGGTCTGACGGGCGGTGGCGGGCCGGCAGATTGTTGCGGGCCGGATGGCGGGCCCGGGCTTGGGTCCGAGGGAGGCATGCTGGCAGTAGGCACTACGGTTCCTCGCCGAGTACCCTGACCTGCTCGCGGTACTGGTCAGCGGTCAGTTCCCCTTTCGCAAACCGTTCGTCGAGGATCTGCCGGGCCCGGCTGCGTCCCCCGGGCCCGCCAAACCCGGGACCGCCGGATCCCGGCCACGGGCCGCCCGCTCCCGGGTGGCCGGAAGGGTTGAACCCGCCGCCTTGGAACCCGCCCCGGCCGCCGCCGGTAAACAAGCGCACGGCGACCAGGACCAGCAGGGCAACGCCCGCCAGCATCAACACGCCCCACAGCCACATCCAGCCCATATCCGGACCGTAACCCCACATCATGGCTGCTCCCTCCGTGGACTGCAGTTTCGTGCCTGCAGTTCGTACGCCAACTCCTACCCCAAGGGTGCACCTGGTCGGCAGGCTCCGCTAGGGTCCTAAGTCGCTTGTGCGGTCCCGTCTTCAGGGCGGAGCCTGTAACCATAGCCACGCCCCGCCCGGGGCCACAGCCGCCCGAGGAGCAGGCCATGCAGCCAGCCGCGTACCCGTCCCGCTTTTCCGGGAAGACTGTCATTGTGACGGGAGCCGGGTCCGGAATCGGACTGGCCACCGCCACCCGCCTCGCACGCGAAGGCGCGAGGGTCATCGCTACGGATGTGGTGGAGCGACGGCTGGCGGACCTTGCCGCCGGACTGGAGGATTTCGACGTCGTCACGGTCATCGGAGATGTCGCCTCAGCGGAGACCACCGCTGCGATTGTGGCCGCGGCCGAGGGCCGGGTGGACGGACTCGCCAACGTGGCGGGGATCATGGACGCTTTCCTCCCGCCCGCCGAGGTGGACGATGCCACCTGGGACAGGGTGTTCAGCGTCAACCTGACGGGTCCCATGCGCCTCACCCGGGCGGTGCTGCCGCTGATGCTGGCTGCAGGAACGGGCACGATCGTAAATGTTGCTTCCGAGGCGTCGTTCAGGGCGTCCGCTTCAGGGGTGGCCTACACGTCGTCGAAGCATGCGCTGGTTGGCTTCACCAAGAGCGTGGCGTTCTTTTACGGTCCCCAGGGGATCCGCGCCAACGCCGTGGCGCCCGGGGCTGTCGCCACCAATATCGAGGCTCCGTGGAAGTCGGACTTCGCGGCCGGGCGGATCGGTCCCATCCTGCAGGCCACTGTGGGCTCGGTGGCGCAGCCCGCCGAGCTCGCCGCCGCCATCACCTGGCTGCTCAGCGACGACTCAGCCAACGTCAACGGGGCCATCCTGCCCAGTGACGGGGGCTGGTCCACCATCTGAGCCTCAGCCGATGAGCAGCCCCAAAGCCTCGGCCAGGTGCCCCACTTCCCGGACGGAGAAACCGGCAGGAACGGGTCCCGGCCCGTTGGGGCTGGACGGAACCACGGCGTGCGTGAAGCCCAGCCGGTGGGCCTCCTGGATACGCTGGTTGATGCCCGGAACAGGGCGGACTTCACCGGCCAGGCCGACCTCGCCGAAGGCGATCAGCCGGGTGGGCAGCGGTTTCTTGGCTTTGGCCGAGGCCACGGCCAGAGCCACCGCCAGGTCGGTTGCGGGTTCGCTGAGCTTCACGCCGCCCACCGTTGCCACGTAGGAATCATCCTTGTGCAGCAGGCAGCCCGCACGCTGCTGGAGCACGGCAAGCAGCATGGCCACCCGCGAACTGTCCAGGCCGCTGGTGGCGCGGCGCGGCTGTGAACTGGCGCTCTCGGCCAGCAGCGACTGAACCTCGGCCAGCAGCGGCCGGCGGCCTTCCAAGGTCACGGTGATGCACGTCCCGGACACTGGCTCCTTGGTCCGGGAAACAAACAGGCCGCTGGGATCGGCAAGGCCCACGATGCCGTCCTCGTTGAGGTCGAAGCAGCCGACGTCGTCGGTGGGCCCGTAGCGGTTTTTCACTGCCCGCAGCAGCCGGAGCCGTGAGTGGCGCTCGCCTTCGAACTGGCAGACCACGTCCACCAGGTGCTCCAGGAGGCGGGGGCCGGCGATGGAGCCGTCCTTGGTCACGTGCCCCACCAGCAGGGTGGTCATGTTGCGGCGCTTGGCCGCGGCGATGAGGGAGGCAGCCACTTCCCGTACCTGTGAGACGCCGCCGGCGCTGCCGTCGACGTCGGCGCTGCTGAGCGTCTGGACAGAGTCCACCACCAGCAGCCGCGGCTCCAGCTTCTCCACCTGCCCGAGCGCCTGGCCCAGGTCCGTTTCGGCCGAAAGATAGAGGGACTCCGCAACAGCATCGATGCGGTCCGCCCGCAGCTTGACCTGCGCAGCGGACTCCTCGCCCGTGATGTAGAGGACGTCCTGCGCTGTACGGGCGAACTTGGCCGCAACATCCAGCAGCAGAGTGGACTTGCCCACGCCGGGTTCGCCGGCGAGCAGGATGACCGCGCCCGGAACCAGGCCGCCGCCCAGCACGCGGTCCAACTCGTCCACACCGGTAGGGAGGAAAGCCGCTGTGGTGGCATCGACGTCGGCAATCCGGCGGGCGGGCTCCAAAACGGTGGTGGCCGCCGTCGTGCGTGCAACGGCGGCGCCGGTTTCCTCCACGGTGCCCCAAGCCTGGCACTCGCCGCAGCGCCCCACCCATTTGACGGCGGTCCAGCCGCATTCGGCGCATTTGTAGGCCGGGGCCTTGGACGCCCGGGAAGTCTTTGTTGCCATTGGTCCACCCTATCCGGGGGCAGTGACACTCCTGGTGATCGAGCGTGCCGAGATCATGGTTTCGACGGGCTCAACCACCGGTCCCGCGCTACAGCGGCGGCAGGATGTCCCTGGCTTCCTTGGAGTCCATCCCGGTGGCTTCGAGCAGGTCCACCATCAGCGGGCGGAACAGCATGACCACCGTTTCGCCCTCGAGCCGCTGCACGTCCAGCATCCGGGGGTGCAGCCGGCCGGCGATTTCGGTCAGCTCCAGCCGGGATGTCCGGAGGTGGGCGCGCCGGACTCCTTCGTGCATTTCAGCGAGGCCCAGGGACAGCTCGTCGATGGCGGCCGCGGTTTCCTGCAGGACCTCCGCGATGTTCTCCGTGGCCTCGTCCGAGAGGGCGGCGTGGTTGATGGCGCTGGTCAGGCGGCGCGCGAAAACCCGGCTGTTACGGAGCGCCAGGTCGATGTAATCCAGCGATTGCTCCAGCCTGCCGATCTCGTCTCGGTGGCGCCGGTAGGCCGGGGCCAGCGTGGCCACCTCACCGGAGGCGCGCAGCGACTGGCGCATCGCGTCCACCAGCGGCTGGCAGTTCCGGCCGCGGACCAGGGCGTGCCACGCCTCGGTGGAGTCGCTGTTCGTCAGCGCGGACGCACAATCACGCAGCACCTCCGCAAGTTCGTGCAACAGCTTCTGCACATCCTTCCGGGGTTCTCGCCTGGGATCCTTCGGCACGAGGACAGTGAAGAGCAGCGCGAACAGGCCGCCCACGATGGCGTCGATACTCCGCGTGAACGGCCCGCCGGCCGGGGCCGGGAGCAGCACCACCAACAGCGACTGCAACCCCAACTGCGTGGTGAAGATGTTGCCGCTGTCCAGGAAACGCGCCAGCAGGATGGAGACAAGAAGTACGACGGCGGCAACCCAGATATCGCCGCCCAGCCAGTGTCGGAGCAGATCACCTACCGCGATGCCGATGGTGCAGCCCAGCCCCACCTCCATCACCCTGCGCAGCCGTGGCTCGCGGGAGAATCCCAGCGCAATGAGGGAAGACGTGGCAGCGAACAGCGGGCCTGAATGGCCGAGGACGTATTCGGCGAACGCATACGCGCCCACGGCGCAGACTGTCATCTGGATGGCCGGCACCAGGGAATTCCGGCTGCGGACCACCCCGGTGCGGATCCTGGTTCGCAGGAATCTTCTGCTGGCGGAAATTCCAGTCGGTTGGGCCATGCGTTCCAGTCTATTCACTGGCATTGCACTACGGCCGGAGATGTGATGTGCGCAATGGTGACGCTGCACATGTAAGCCGATGTCCCGCCGTCGTTAACCCTCCGTTCACCTTCGTCCCCACATCCCGTTACCTAAGGCCCATACCTTCGATAAAGGTACAAAAAGTACCCAACTTCTTCTGTTCGGACGTCTCCGGTCCGGCACGCATCAGAAAATCCCTGGAAGGGGTACATCTAGTGAAGGCACTCCGCTTCGGCCGCCACGCGGCTATCGCTGTCATCGCAGCCGGCGCACTCGCGCTCACCGCCTGTGGTTCCGACAACGCCACGGGTACGGCACAGTCCGGTACTCCGTCTGCCTCGGGCGCCAGCGTCACCGGCACGCTGACCGGCATCGGCGCATCCTCCACCGGCGCAGCCATGGATGCCTGGAAGGCCGGCTTCGCTTCAGCCAACCAGTCCGCCTCCGTGCAGTACTCCCCGGATGGATCCGGCGCGGGACGCAAGGCCATCATCGACGGTTCGGCACAGTTCGCCGGTTCCGACGCCTACCTCAAGGATGAGGAGCTCGCCAGCTCCAAGGAAAAGTGCGGCCCCGAAGGCGCCATCAACATCCCGGTTTACATTTCCCCGATCGCCATCGCGTTCAACATCCCGGACGTCAAGGAACTGAACCTCGACGCCACCACTGCTGCCAAGATCTTCCGCGGCGAAATCGCCAACTGGAACGACCCCGCGATCGCCGCCCTCAACCCGGACGCCAAGCTGCCGGACCTGAAGGTCACGCCGGTCAACCGCTCCGATGACTCCGGCACCACCAGCAACTTCACCGACTACCTGGCTGCCGCCGCTCCCGAGGTCTGGACCGACAAGGCTGCAGGCATCTGGCCCGCTTCCCTGAAGGGCGAGAACGCCAAGGGCACCTCCGGCGTCGTCAAGACCGTCACCGATACCCCGGGCGCCGTGACCTACGCTGATGACTCCGCTGTGGGCGGCAAGCTGGGCACCGCCGCCATCAAGGTGGGCGAGGAGTTCGTCAAGATTTCCCCCGATGCCGCTGCCAAGGCTGTAGAAGCCGGCAAGCCGGTTGACGGACGCGCCGCCACCGATGTTGCCATCAAGCTGGACCGCAAGACCACCGCCGCCGGCGCCTACCCGGTTGTCCTGGTTTCCTACCACGTTGTCTGCACCACCTACGACAAGAAGGAAACCGTTGACCTGGTCAAGGCCTTCGAAAGCTACGTAGTGTCCGACGCCGGCCAGCAGGCCGCCGCCGACGCCGCGAAGTCCGCGCCGCTGTCCAAGACCCTGCAGGACAAGGCCGCTGCTGCGATCGAATCCATCAAGGTCAAGTCCTAGGGAATTCGCTGCACAGCAAGGCATAGTGGAAACACGAGCCTGAACCTGGTTCCCTGTCCCGGAGGGGCGGTCACAGACCGTCATTCCGGGGCGGGGAACCTAGGTGTTTGTCCGAAGTAAAGCCAGTTTCACCGCTGCTTGCCGGATTATCCGGACGAGGCAGTCGGTTCTATTCGAACCCAGAGGATCGTTTGTGACCACCACCTCCCTGACAAAGTCCCGGGGCGCAGGGCGCGCCGGAGACAAGGTCTTTTCCGGAGCCGCCCTGGCCGCAGGATGCCTGATCCTTGCCGTGCTCTTCGGCGTTGCCCTGTTCCTGGTAGTCCAGGCCATCCCGGCCCTCGTGGCCTCGCCGGACAAGATCCAAGGCGGCGAAGGCTTCTTCGCCTACATCTGGCCGATCGTCATCGGCACCGTGATCGCAGCAATCATCGCACTGGTCATTGCCACCCCCGTGGCCATCGGAGTCGCGCTCTTCATCTCGCACTTCGCCCCCCGCGGCCTCGCCTCCGGTTTGGGCTACGTGATCGACCTCCTGGCCGCCATCCCGTCGGTGGTCTACGGCGCCTGGGGCGCCGCGTTCCTGGCCAAGGAAATCTCCCCGGCGTACGACTGGCTGGCCAACAACATGGGCTGGCTGCCCATCTTCCAGGGTCCCGCGTCAGCCACCGGCAAGACCATCCTCACCGCCGGCATCGTGCTGGCCGTGATGGTCCTTCCCATCATCACGTCCCTGAGCCGCGAAATCTTCCTGCAGACCCCCAAGCTGCACGAGGAAGCCGCACTAGCTTTGGGTGCCACCCGCTGGGAAATGATCAAGATGGCGGTTCTGCCGTTCGGCCGCCCGGGCATCGTAAGCGCCGTGATGCTTGGCCTGGGCCGCGCCCTCGGCGAGACCATGGCCGTGGCGCTGGTGCTGTCCTCCGGCGCCCTCACCGCCAGCCTGATCCAGTCCGGCAACCAGACCATCGCCGCTGAAATCGCCCTGAACTTCCCGGAGGCCAGCGGCCTGAAGGTGAGCACGCTGATCGCGGCAGGCCTGGTCCTGTTCGTCATCACGCTGGGCGTCAACATGATTGCCCGCTGGATCATCAGCCGGCACAAAGAATTCTCGGGAGCCAACTAAATGACCTCCACCCTTACTCCGGTCCGCAAGCGCTCCGCCCTCACCAAGGGACAGCTGCCCAAGTTCGCGCCGTACGTCGTCCTGGTACTGGCCCTGGTGGTCGGCGCCGCCATCATGGCCGTGGTCGGCTTCAACGCCTTCGGCTGGGGAATCGTCTCCGCCATCCTGTTCACTGCCGGCCTTGTGGGCTGGAGCGCCGCCGTCGAAGGGGGGCGCAAGGCCAAGGACAAACTTGCCACCTGCCTGGTGGTCGGTTCCTTCCTCGTCGCCCTGCTGCCGCTGATCTCCGTGATCCTGACCGTCCTCATCAACGGGCTCCCCGGGCTCCTTGATCCTGGCTTCCTCAGCACTTCCATGAACGGCGTCACCGGCGCCTTCGACAACAAGAGCGTGGAACAGGGTGCGCCCGTTATGGGCGGCATCTACCACGCCCTGGTCGGCACCATCCAGATCACGCTGCTGGCCACCGTCATCTCCGTCCCCGTCGGCCTGCTGACCGCCGTCTACCTCGTCGAATACGGCGAGGACCGCCCGCTGGCCCGCGCCATCACGTTCTTCGTGGATGTCATGACGGGCATCCCGTCGATCGTCGCCGGCCTCTTCGCCGCCGCGTTCTTCTTCGCAGTGGTGGGGCCGGGCACCAAGACGGGGGCCGTGGCCGCCGTCGCGCTTTCCGTCCTGATGATCCCGGTGGTGGTGCGCTCCAGCGAGGAAATGCTCAAGATCGTGCCGAACGAACTCCGCGAGGCAGCGTACGCCCTGGGCGTCCGCAAATGGCGGACCATCCTCAAGGTGGTCATTCCGACGGCGATCTCGGGCATCGCGTCCGGCGTCACGCTGGCCATTGCCCGCGTGATCGGCGAAACCGCTCCGATCCTGGTGACCGCGGGCTTCGCCACCAGCATCAACACCAACGTGTTCAGCGGCTGGATGGCCTCGCTGCCCACGTTCATCTACACCCAGATCCTGAACCCCACCTCGCCGTCCAACCCGGATCCCTCCTCGCAGCGGGCATGGGGTGCCGCGCTGGTGCTCATCATCCTGGTCATGCTGCTGAACCTCGGCGCACGGCTCATCGCCAGGATCTTCGCACCCAAGACCGGCCGCTAGTCCGCCGGTAAAATTCAATTCGTACCCAGCAAGTGAAGGAATACCATGTCTAAGCGCATCGACGTCAAGGATTTGAACGTCTACTACGGCAAGTTCCTGGCCGTTGAGGACGTCAACATCAACATCGAGGCCAAGTCCGTCACGGCATTCATCGGCCCGTCCGGCTGTGGCAAGTCCACGTTCCTGCGGACGCTGAACCGCATGCACGAAGTGATTCCGGGTGCCCGCGTGGAAGGCGAGGTGCTGCTGGACGGGGACAACCTCTACGGCCCCGGCGTGGACCCCGTGACCGTGCGTTCGCAGATCGGCATGGTCTTCCAGCGGCCCAACCCGTTCCCCACCATGTCCATCCGGGACAATGTCCTGGCCGGCGTGAAGCTGAACAACCAGAAGATATCCAAGGGCGAGGCAGATGCCCTGGTGGAGCGCTCCCTGCAGGGCGCCAACCTGTGGAACGAAGTGAAGGACCGCCTCGCCAAGCCGGGGTCCGGCCTGTCCGGCGGCCAGCAGCAGCGCCTCTGCATTGCGCGCGCCATCGCGGTGGAGCCGCAGGTAATCCTCATGGACGAGCCCTGCTCCGCGCTGGACCCCATCTCCACGCTGGCCATTGAGGACCTCATCAACGACCTCAAGGACCAGTACACGGTGGTCATCGTTACCCACAACATGCAGCAGGCCGCACGCGTCTCGGACCGGACCGCGTTCTTCAACATCGCCGGAACCGGCAAGCCGGGCAAGCTGATCGAAGTGGGCGATACCCACACCATCTTCAGCAACCCCACCCAGAAGGCCACGGAAGACTACGTCTCCGGTCGCTTCGGCTAAGGGCTAGTTCCCTTCATCGGTTGCTCCGTAACCGCCGTTTTGGCACCTCATAACGGCATCTACGGAGCAACCGATGGTGCTTTAAAGGTCCGCGAGCGGCGAGAGGGACAGCTCCAGCACGAAAGCCGCCGCTGCCGTCAGCACGGGGGTGAGGACCCAGAAGGCGAGGATCCTGAGGACCAGCCTGCGGTTGGTCACCGGGAAGCCCTGGTTGCTGCCGGCACCCAGCACGGCTGCCGTCACGGTGTGCGTGGTGGACACCGGCCAGTGCAGCCCGATCGCGCCGAGGAGCAGGATCACCGAGCTGTACAGCTGGGCCACGAAGCCGCGGAGCGGGTCGATCCGGGTGAGCCTGTAGCCGACGGTGTAGGAAATGCGCCAGCCCCCGGCCAGGGTTCCCGCCGTCAGCATCGCCGCGGTGAGCAGGGGCACCCATCCGGGTATGGCGGCGCCGTCGGACAGCCCCGCCGCGAGGAGCGCCAGGAGCAGCACGGCACCTGTCCGCTGTCCGTCCTGCAGGCCGTGGCCGAAGGCCACTGCTCCGGCGGCTATTGCCTGGGTACGGCGGGAGCGGCTGTTCACCACGTTGGGAGGCGTGTAGCGGGCCGCCCAGGTGGCCGGCCAGACGAGCAGGTAGGCGCCCACAAATGCGATCACGGGGGAGAGCAGAAGGGGCAGCACTACCTGGAACAGCAGCGAGTTGTTCACGCCGTCCACTGCATTGCCGCCCACCAGCACGCTGGCCAGGCCTGCGCCGGCCAGCCCGCCCACCAGGGCGTGCGTGGATGAAGACGGGATGCCCCGCCACCACGTGTAGACGCCCCACACCACGGCGCTGAGCAGGCCGGCGACGAGGATGGTCAGTCCGTTTTCCCCCTGCGGCAGCGAGATCCACGTCCTGCTGACCTGCAGGGCCAGGAGCCCGCTCAGCGCGGCCCCGGCGAAGTTGAAGAGTGCTGCCAGCAGGACGGCCACGGTGGGGGTCAGGGCCCGGGTCCGCACGGCCAGGGCCACGGACGTTGACGCGTCCCTGAAACCGTTCAGAAAGGCGAACGCGGCGGCGAACAGCACCACCACGGCGAAAAAGAACAAGGTCACGTCAGGATTCCTTGACGATGATGCTGCCCACCTGGGTGGCGATACGCCGCATATCCTTCGTGACTTCCACCAGCTGGTTGGCTACGTCCCGGTTCCGTGCGTACTGGGCCCACTTCATATCCTTGATCATGTCCGCAACCCACACCCGGTGGGTCCGCTCCGCGCGCTTGGCCAGGCGCAGGATCTCGATCCAGTAATCCTCCAGATCGTCCAGGTCGTTCAGCCGCCGCATCGCGTCCACGGTGAGCTCCGCCTGCCGGCTGATGACTTCCAGCTGGTCGGCGGCCCGCTTGGAGAGGCGCTCGAGCTTGTACAGTGCGACCAGTTCCGCTGCGGCGTCCAGCTTTTCCATGGCCTCATTGAGGTAGCGGGAGAGCGCGTACATGTCCTCGCGGGGGAGCGGGTTCACGAAGCTGGTGCGCATGTGGGTCAGCAGCGCGAACTGCAGCTCGGCCGACTTGGCCTCGTGGTCGTGCATGTCTTCGACCAGGCGGTTGTGCTCTGTGGCCGGGACGCCGAGGATTTCGGCCAGGGTTCCGGTAGCGAGGACTATTTGGCGGGCCATCTGCGAGAGCAGGTGCAGCCCGGCGGGCTCCTGCGGAAAGAGGCGGAGCCTCACCTTCTGATTCCGGCGACGGTAGGGAGCGGCATGGAATGTGGCCCCGGGGCCATGTGACTTGACGTTGACCCGCACATGCGGATTAGTTTACCGGCTGATTCAGCGCGGGCATGAAAGTGGTGCCGAACCGGATACGCCTCTCGGCGGTAGGCCGCTCTAGGCGGCTAAATGTTGAAGCCCGGGGGTTTCGCGGTTCGGCACCGGTTTCAGTTTTCTACTTTGGCTGAACCAAGTCAACATTGACAGCCGGGCTCCTCCGTGCGTAACAGTGGAAGACTTGCGCAGCTTGCTCCGCCCGCACTTGTGCCTCGCCGGGCGGGCCGGTCCGGCTGGAGGGCCGTCAGTCCAGTTCGCCCAGCCGCCAGGCGTTTGCGGCGTGCTCGAGGTCCTCGGCGGTCTTCACCAGGAGGTGGGAATTGCGGGTCAATTTGCTGGCGTGGTTCTCGTTGCTGTGTTCGGCTCCGTCGGCCAGTGTGGCCTGGCCGAGGGCCACCACGCGGCAGAACGCGGCGGAACGTTCCAGCGCGACGTCGAACTCGCCGTCGAACGCTCCGGAGAGGATGGCATCCGCCATCGTCTTCATTTCGTCCGCTCCCGGCGGCTCGGCAGCACCCGCAACCACATTGGAAACCTGCGCCGTGTCCTTGCCGGCCTTGAAGTACACGGAGATGCGCTCGGGGTCCTGGATGGTGGCGGCGCGCAGCGCGTACAGGCGCCAGAGGGCGCCGGGCAGGGACCGGGCGGGGCTTTCGGCCCACATTTCGGCGATGGCCTCCAGGCCCTGCTCATCGGCAAGCTTGACGAGGCGTTTGGTCACTTTGGGGTCGTCGCTGTCGCGGCCGTGGCGCACCAGTGCCTGGGCCGCCAGGTGCGCGGCCTCGGACACCCGGGCGGGGTCTGCGCCGCCCGCGAACGGTTCGAAGTCGATGGGCGCAAAAGGCTTGGGCTTGTGATGCCGGTTTGCGCCGCCGTAGGCCTTGGATCCTGCTTGCTCGCTCATGCCCCCACGCTACTCCTGTGCTGTTCTGTTATCGAGCTTGCCGCCGGGCGGCTTAAGGGGTATTGAGGCATGCTGCGGATACCATCGTTTCTGTTTTGGCCGGCGTTCTTAACGCACGACGGCGCCGCGCGGCGTTGTGCCAAAGCTGCCCTCAGCGTGCGGTACAGTGTTTAACGTCCAGAAATGGACTGGGCTGATGGTCCGTTTGCGTGCGCTTGGCGCGCACAAATGTGGCAGTCAGCTGGGGCCTTTAGCTCAGTTGGTAGAGCATCGGACTTTTAATCCGTGGGTCGTGGGTTCGATCCCCACAGGGCCCACTCTTTTAGCGAAGAGTGGAAAACCTCCGGCCTCCTGGTAACAGGAGGCCGGAGGTTTTTTGTTGTCCGGACTTTTATTTGCCGGTGAGTGTCCACGAGCGCTTGGAGAGGCCGAACCAGAACCCGTCGATGGCCGTTTTCGCCTTCAGGTCGCCGGATTCGTAGGCTGCGCCAAGGGCTACGTAGAGCGGAGCCCAGTGCTCGCTGCGGGGGTGCGCTTCACGCGCGGCCGGCGCCTTCTTGAGGAAGTCCAGAATGGAGTCGACGTCGCCGGCCGCCATGGTTTCCTCTGCCCAATGGTCGAATTCGCTTGAAACGGAGGGCGGCGTGGTATCCGGCCCGGCTGCGGGGTTGAACCAGCGCAGGTTGTGCGTGGTGAAGCCCGAGCCCACGATGAGCGTGCCGCGGTCCCGCAGCGGCGCCAGTGTCTTGCCCAGGTTGAAAAGGCCCTGCGGATCCAGGGTGGGCATGGACATCTGCAGCACGGGGATGTCGGCCTCCGGGAACATCTCCACGAGCGGCACGTAGGCGCCGTGGTCCAGGCCGCGTTCCTCGTCGCGTTCCACGTGGTGGCCGTGGGTGGAAACGAGCTTCTCCACTTCGGTGGCCAGTTCCCCGGCCTGGGGTGCGTTGTACGTGACGTCGTAGTACTTCTGCGGGAAGCCCCAGAAGTCGTACACGAGCCCGGGGTTCCGGGTAGTGGCGCTGAGGGTCACCGGCGCGTTTTCCCAGTGCGCGGAAACCATCAGGATGTCCTTCGGCTTGCCGAAGGTGCCCGACCATGCGCTGAGCTCGCTGGTCCAGCGGGCGTCGTCGGCCAGGGGAGGGGCTCCGTGGCTCAGGAATAGTACCGGCGGGCGGTCAAGTGTCTGCGTCATGCTTTTATTCTAGAATCATTTAGTTGAAACTTCAACCATCAATTTCGACGGCCGTGCGGTGCCGATTGCCGAAGTGTGAGCGGATGTGATGCCAGCCACTCACTTACGTATACTGGAACGGTTTTGCAGCCAGACTTGGGGGTTCCCGCTAGCAAGGGAGAGTGGCCGGCAAACGCCTCCCGCCCATCAGGATCCCCAGCAGTTAGGTACCGCGCCCATGTCAGGTCGCCGAGCAGCCGGCCCCCAGCGCCACGGCCGATTCCCCCGCAAGTCACCGTTCTTCTGGCCAAGGATCCTCATGATCGCCGGCGTGGTGGTGGCCATTGCCGTTGCCGCCGCGGCTGTCCTCTGGATCACCGGAAACCAGTCGCCCCTGGCCGCCCAGCGGTGCGAGGTCCCCGCGGAAGTGCGTGTCGGCGCCGATGCCACCATCGCACCGGCGCTGGAGAGCGCGGCTGCGAAGGTGCCCGCCGGGGCCTGCGTGAAATACACGATCGAAACCCGGACCCAGCCAGAGCTGGCCGCGACGGTGGCCGCGGGCAAGGACGCGCCGGATCTGTGGGTGGCCGACTCGGCCGTCCGGGTGCAGCGCGTGGGGGCTGCCATGGCGCATGAGATCACCGTGCCGTCGCTCGCCTCGACGCCCGGGGTGATTGTTGGGCGCCAGGGGGAGGTTCCCGGATTTGCCACCTGGACCAGCGCCCTGCAGACTCCCGGCGTCCGGTTCAGCGACCCGCTGGTGACCGGTAGCGGGGAAGTGGCGCTGCTGGGCGCCCTCTCCGAAGTGGAGGCCGGGCGCGCGGAAGCGAAGACGCTGCAGGCCGCCACCGCACAGCTGGCCCAGAGCGAGAGCCAGCGCACGGGAGAGAAGCTGACCGACGCCAAGCAGCTCGAAGGGGTGGCCTCCGGAGGGGGATTCGCCATCGTCACCGAGCAGGCGTGGCTGTCCTTCGCGCAGACACCCGCCGGCGCAAAGCTTGCCGCGTCGATGCCGCACACCGGGTCCGTGTCGCTGGACTACCCCGTGGCCCTCACAGCCGGGGGCAGGGCCCGCGGCGGTGCCGTCACGGACGCCGCCAGGGCGCTGGCATCCGCCCTGGCAACCGAGGACGGAATGAAAGCGCTCGCCGACACCGGCCTTCGGCCTGTGGACGGCAGCCGCACGCCGGACCAGAAGGGCGTGGGCAGCGTTGCGGCCCTCAAGCCGGCATCATCGGAATCCGTGCAGCGGACGCTCAAAGGATGGTCCCTCCAGGCCATTCCCTTCAGATCGCTGGTGGTCATGGACGTGTCCGGCTCCATGAACTTTCAGGCGGGAGAGCAGACCCGCATGCAGCTCACGCAGCAGGCCGCCAATGCCGGCAGCAAGCTGTTTCCCAATACCGCAGCCCTGGGCATGTGGGCGTTTTCCATTGGGCTGGGAGGCGGCAGCCAGGACTACGTGGAGCTTGATCCCATCCGGAAAATGGACCAGCTGGTTGGCGGCGTCACGCAGCGCGACCGCCTCGTGGCCGATATCTCCGGGCTGGACCAGCGGACCGGCGGTGCCACGGGACTGTACGACACGACCCTTGCCGCCTACCGCACCGTCAAGGCGAACTACGATGCCCGCGCCGTCAACAGCGTGATCCTGTTTACCGACGGCGCCAATGAAGATCCGGATTCACTCAGCCTCGAGGAACTGCTGCAAGCCCTGGAACGCGAACGGGACCCCGCCAAGCCTGTGGTGATCGTCAGCATCGGCATCACCGAGGACGCGGACGCCGAGACCCTCCGGAAAATCTCGGAAGTCACCGGCGGCACGAGCTATGTTGCGAGGAATCCGGAGGACATCCCGAGCGTTTTCGTGGATGCGCTGCAGGCTCGCGCACAATAGCTTCATGGCTTACAGCAGCGAGCGGCGCCTTCCGCGACTTGAAGACGTAGCGGAACGTGCCGGCGTCTCGCACCAGACGGTGTCCCGCGTCATCAACAATCATCCCAACGTCAGCAAGGCAACCAGGGGACGTGTTGAGGCTGCCATTGCCGAACTGGGATACCGGCGGAACACCGCGGCGCGCAGCCTGGTGACGCGGCGCTCGCACACCATCGGCGTCCTGGCCAGCGAGCTGTCCCAGTACGGACCCGCCAACACTCTCCTCGGGGTGGAGCAGGCCGCCCGCGATGCCGGCTATTTCGTGAGCATCGCGGCCATCCGCGAGGTCAGCGCGGAATCGATCGCCGATGCCGCGCGCCACTTCATGGACCAGGGCGTTGACGGAATCGTGGCGCTGGTTCCGCATACCGGCACGTTGCAGGCCCTGGACAACCTGAACCTGGACGTGCCCGTAGTGGTGGTGGGTTCCAGCGGCGAAGGTCGGTTCAGCGGCGCAATGGTGGACCAGAAGCTGGGTGCCCGTCTCGCCGTCGAGCATTTGATTGAGCAGGGCCATAAGCGCATCGGGCATATCTCCGGGCCCCAGGACTGGATCGACGGCGCGGAGCGCGCCGAAGGCTGGCGCGAGGCGCTGGTGCAGGCGGGACTGGCTGACGACCTGATCGTCGAAGGCGACTGGAGCGCCGGCAGCGGCTACGGGATCGGCCAGCAGCTTGCCGTCGCACATGCTGCCACCGCGGTGTTCGTGGGAAACGACCAGATGGCCCTGGGCCTGCTGCGGGCGTTCGGCGAAGCGGGCGTGCGGGTGCCGCAGGACGTCTCCGTGGTGGGGTTCGACGACCAGCCGGAAGCCGGTTATTTCACGCCGCCGCTCACCACGGTCCGCCAGGACTTCGAGGAACTTGGCCGGCGCTGCATGGACATGATGCTGGCCCTCCTGGAAGACGGAGCCGGAGCGGGCGCCACGGTGGTGGAGCCCCGGATCGTTGTGCGGGCAAGCACCGCCCCGCCCGCCTGACCACCCCCTCACCAACCGCGCCTTTCGGAGCCGGGACCATCCAGGCTCGCAGCCATGCCTTGACAGCAATGTTGTTAGCGCTAACAATTAAGGGCAACCGCAAAGCCGCGGAGACTATTGGAGGAATTGATGGACGTCACAGCAGACGGTTCAGACAGCTTTGTGATCGGCGTCGACTACGGCACGCTGTCCGGGCGGGCCGTGGTGGTCCGCGTCCGGGACGGCAAGGAACTGGGCAGCGGCGTGTTTGAGTACCCGCACGCCGTGGTGACGGATGCGCTCCCCGGCGACCTCGCTGGCGAAAGTGCCGCGCGGCTGCCCGGCGAATGGGCGCTGCAGGTGCCCAACGACTACCGTGACGTGCTGCGCCGGGCGGTGCCCGCTGCTATTGCCGACGCCGGGATCGACCCCGCCGCCGTGGTGGGCATCGCCACCGACTTCACGGCCTGCACCATGGTCCCGGTCACGTCGGACGGCACGCCGTTGAACGAAATTTCCGGCTTCGCCAACCGGCCGCACGCTTACGTGAAGCTGTGGCGCCACCATGCCGCACAGCCGCAGGCAGACCGGATCAACGCGCTGGCCGCGGACCGCGGCGAAAACTGGCTGCCGCGCTACGGCGGACTCATCTCCTCGGAATGGGAGTTCGCCAAGGGGCTCCAGCTACTGGAGGAAGACCCGGAAGCCTACGCCGCCATGGACCATTGGGTGGAAGCTGCCGACTGGATCGTCTGGCAGCTGTGCGGCAACTACGTCCGCAACGCCTGCACCGCAGGGTACAAGGGCATCTACCAGGACGGCCGCTATCCGTCCGAGGATTTCCTGTCCGCCCTGAACCCGGATTTCAAGGACTTCGTTAGTTCCAAGCTGGAGCACACCATCGGACGACTCGGCGATGCGGCCGGGAACCTGACGGCAGAAGCAGCCGCCTGGACCGGGCTGCCGGAAGGGATCGCCGTCGCAGTGGGCAACGTGGA
This sequence comes from Arthrobacter sp. Leaf337, assembly GCF_001423745.1. Lineage (GTDB taxonomy): Bacteria > Actinomycetota > Actinomycetes > Actinomycetales > Micrococcaceae > Arthrobacter. The sequence goes on along the minus strand of NZ_LMPC01000012.1, from coordinate 560,415 downwards.
CGCCCACGTCACGGCGCCGGCAGCGAAGGCCGTGGAGCCCGGGCAGCTGGTGGCCATCATGGGCACCTCCACCTGCCACGTCATGAACGGCGCCGAGCTCCGTGAAGTGCCGGGCATGTGCGGCGTGGTGGACGGCGGGATCGTGGACGGGCTATGGGGCTACGAGGCAGGCCAGAGCGGGGTGGGGGACATCTTCGGCTGGTTCACCAGCAATGGCGTGCCGCCCGAATACCATCAGGCGGCCGCCGAACTGGGCCTTGGCATCCACGAATACCTGACGGAACTGGCGTCACGCCAGGCAATCGGCCAACACGGGCTCATTGCCCTGGACTGGCACTCGGGCAACCGTTCGGTGCTGGTGGACCACGAACTCTCCGGAGTTGTGGTGGGCCAGACGCTCGCTACCAAGCCCGAAGACACTTACCGCGCGCTGCTGGAAGCCACTGCTTTCGGCACGCGCACCATTGTGGACGCCTTCCGGGACTCGGGAGTGCCGGTCAAGGAATTCATCGTGGCCGGCGGCCTGCTGAAGAACAAGCTGCTCATGCAGATCTACGCGGATATCACCGGCCTGCCGCTCTCCACCATCGGCTCAACCCAGGGACCCGCGCTTGGCTCGGCCATCCACGCCGCCGTCGCGGCCGGCAAATACCCGGACATCCGCGCTGCCGCAGCCGCCATGGGTTCGGAGCCCGGCGGGATCTATATTCCGATTCCGGAAAATGTTGCCGCCTATGAGGAACTCTTCCGGGAGTACCGCACGCTGCACGACTACTTCGGCCGCGGCACGAACAGTGTTATGCACCGGCTCAAGGCCATCCAGCGTGCGGCGAGGCCGTCGTTTGCGGCCGCCGCTGAACCCGCCGCCGCTGAACCAGCCGCCGCTGAACCGGCCGATGAGCAGGTGTCCGCATGAGCGACCTCCTGGAAACCATCGCCCGGGTCCGCCGCGAGGTCTGCGATCTCCACGCCGAACTCACCCGCTACGAACTGGTGGTCTGGACGGCGGGCAATGTCTCCGCCCGTGTTCCCGGCCAGGACCTGATGGTCATCAAGCCGTCCGGGGTCTCCTATGCGGACCTCACACCCGAGAGCATGGTTGTCACGGACCTCTATGGCGTCCCCGCTGAGGGCGAGTGGGGCAACCCGCCGTTCTCGCCGTCGTCGGACACTGCCGCGCATGCATACGTCTACCGGCATATGCCGGAAGTGGGTGGCGTGGTCCACACGCACTCCACCTACGCCACGGCGTGGGCGGCCCGCGGCGAAGCGATCCCGTGCGTGCTCACCATGATGAGCGACGAGTTCGGCGGCAGCATCCCGGTGGGCCCCTTCGCCCTGATCGGCGACGACTCGATCGGCCAGGGAATCGTGGAGACGCTGCGCAACTCCACCTCCCCGGCGGTCCTGATGCAGAACCACGGCCCGTTCACCATCGGCAAGGATGCCCGCTCCGCGGTCAAGGCGGCCGTGATGTGCGAGGAAGTGGCGCGCACCGTCCATATCTCACGCCAGCTGGGCGAACCGCTCCCCATCGACCAGGGCAGCATCGAATCCCTCTACGCCCGCTACCAGAACGTCTACGGCCAGTAGCGCAGGCCGCCCCAATTCTTCAGGAGAACCCCCATGAGTAACGCCAACAACACGTCCGCCAACAGGACTTCGCTCAGCCAGTACGAGGTCTGGTTCCTCACCGGCAGCCAGCACCTCTACGGCGAGGACGTCCTCAAGCAGGTCGCCGCGCAGTCGCAGGAGATCGCCAATGCGCTGAACGGGTCCGCAGATGTCCCCGTCAAGGTGGTCTGGAAGCCGGTCCTCACGGATTCGGACGCCATCCGCCGGACCGCGCTGGAGGCCAACTCGGACGATTCCGTGATCGGTGTGACGGCCTGGATGCACACGTTCAGCCCCGCCAAGATGTGGATCCAGGGCCTGGACCTGCTGCGGAAGCCGCTGCTGCACCTGCACACCCAGGCCAACGTTGAGCTGCCCTGGGCGGACATCGACTTCGACTTCATGAACCTCAACCAGGCAGCCCACGGCGACCGCGAATTCGGCTACATCCAGTCCCGCCTGGGCATTCCCCGCAAGACCGTTGTGGGCCACGTGTCCAACCCTGAAGTGACCCGGCAGGTGGGCGTCTGGCAGCGCGCTTCGGCCGGCTGGGCTGCCGTCCGCACGCTTAAACTGACCCGCTTCGGCGACAACATGCGCAACGTTGCCGTCACCGAAGGTGACAAGACCGAGGCCGAGCTGCGCTTCGGCGTTTCGGTGAACACGTGGTCCGTGAATGAGCTCGCCGACGCCGTGCACGGCGCCGCAGAGTCCGACGTCGACGCCCTTGTTGCGGAGTACGAGCGTCTTTACGACGTGGTCCCGGAACTGAAGGCCGGGGGAGCGCGGCACGAATCGCTCCGCTACAGCGCGCGGATCGAACTGGGCCTGCGCAGCTTCCTTGAAGCCAACGGCTCCGCCGCGTTCACCACCTCCTTCGAGGACCTCGGCGAACTGCGCCAGCTGCCGGGCATGGCCGTGCAGCGGCTGATGGCCGACGGCTACGGCTTCGGCGCCGAGGGTGACTGGAAGACGGCTATCCTGGTCCGCGCCGCCAAAGTGATGGGCTCCGGACTTCCCGGGGGCGCCTCCCTGATGGAGGACTACACCTACCACCTGACTCCCGGCTCGGAGAAGATCCTGGGCGCGCACATGCTGGAGGTCTGCCCGTCGCTGACAGCGACGAAACCCCGCGTCGAGATCCACCCGCTGGGCATCGGCGGCAAGGAAGACCCCGTCCGGATGGTCTTCGATACAGACGCCGGCCCCGGCGTCGTGGTGGCCCTCTCCGACATGCGTGACCGCTTCCGCCTCGTGGCGAACGCCGTCGACGTCGTGGACCTTGACGAACCCCTGCCCAACCTGCCGGTGGCACGGGCGCTCTGGTCCCCGAAGCCCGACTTCGCCACCTCCGCCGCTGCGTGGCTGACCGCCGGAGCGGCGCACCACACGGTGCTCTCCACCCAGGTGGGCATGGATGTTTTCGAGGACTTCGCGGAAATCGCGAAGACCGAACTCCTGGCCATTGATGAGGGCACCACCATCAAGCAGTTCAAGAAGGAACTGAACTGGAACGCGGCCTATTACAAGCTGGCCGGCGGGCTGTAGGCGCTTAGCCGGTCGCTGCGGGACGGGCGGCGAGGGTGACTTTCGCCTCCTTGGATTCCGTGCCCCGGCGGTAGCTCACATTAACCGTCTGGTCCGGGCTCTTGCCGCGGAGCTCGGCCAGCAGGTCCTCCGGCGAGGCCAGCTCCTGGCCGTCCAGGGCGGTGAGGACATCGCCGGGCCGGATGCCGGCACGGTCCGCCGGTCCGTCGCTGACCACCGAGAGCACCAGGGCGCCGCGGGTGTTCGGCAGCCCCAGCTGGTCGGCAATCTGTGAGGTGATCCCGCCGGGGCGGAGGCCGATGAAAGCGTGGTCCGCGGTGCCGTCCTCGCGCAGCTGTTCTGCCACCCGGACGGCTGTTGCCGCGGGGATAGCGAAGCCCAGTGCCACGGCGCCGGACTGCGGCGGAATGTAGGCCTCGCTGATGCCGATCACCTCGCCCCGGGAATTGACGACGGCGCCGCCCGAGTTTCCGGGGCTGATGGCGGCATCGGTCTGGATCAGGTCCACCAGCGACTGGCTGCTGGCCGCCGAGCCGGGAATCTCGCGGTGCAGCCCGGAGATGATGCCCGCCGTCGCCGTGTTCTCGAAGCCCAGCGGCGAGCCGATCACGATGGCCAGTTCACCCACCCGCGGAAGGTCGGACTGGAACTTCGCCGCCGGAAGCCCGGTGCGCTTGGCCTCCACGAGTGCCAGGTCCGAAATGGCGTCCGTGGCCTTGACTGTCCCGGCCACCCGCTGGCCGTCGGCAAAGGCGACCTCCACGTCGGTGCTGCCACGCACCACATGCTCGTTGGTGAGGATCAGTCCCTCCGCCGCGAAGACCACGCCGCTGCCCACTCCGCCGTCGGTCAGGATCGTGACAACGGACGGCTGGACGTTCTCCACGATGGACGGAATGTCCGCGGCCGTCTGCGGGGTGCCCGGCTGGGCCGTCTGCGTGGCACCCGGCTGGGCTGTCTGCTGCGCGGGCTGCACCGGGGTGCTGGCGGCGGACGCGGGGCGCTGGCCCGGCGGCGGACTCGCCGTGCAGCCGGACAGCGCCAGTCCAAGAACAGCTGCCAGGGCCAGGGCCCGCTGCGCGGCACCGCGCGTTCCCGTATTCCAGATCATCATCAGGCTGCCTTTCGTTCGTCTTGGGGTCGACGGAACCGGCCCGTCCCCGGCCGTCCCTTGACGGCAGCGCCTTCACCACCAAGAATAGATTTCTATAACGTTGTAGAGACCGAGAAAACGAGGATGTTTACGTGAGCACAACCGAACCTGCCGCAGGCAAGATGACCGCCAAAATCACCCTGGACCCCGCCTTCGCCGTGGGACCCGTCCGGCGCCGCACCTTCGGCGCTTTCGTGGAGCACCTTGGCCGCTGCGTCTACACCGGCATTTTCGAGCCGGGCCATCCCAAGGCTGACGAGGACGGCTTCCGGACTGACGTCCTGGAACTTACCCGCGAACTGGGCGTGTCCACAGTGCGTTACCCCGGCGGGAACTTCGTCTCCGGCTACCGCTGGGAGGACGGCGTGGGGCCGGTGGAACAGCGCCCGGCGCGCCTCGACCTGGCCTGGCACTCCACCGACCCCAACCATGTGGGCGTGGACGAGTTCGCCAAATGGTCCGCCAAGGCCGGCGTCGAACCGATGATGGCCGTGAACCTGGGCACCCGCGGGACGCAGGAAGCCCTCGACCTGCTGGAATACTGCAACATCGACGCCGGCACGGCCTTCTCCGACCAGCGCCGGGCCAACGGGGCCGAAAACGGTTACGGCATCAAAATGTGGTGCCTGGGAAACGAGATGGACGGCTTCTGGCAGATCGGCCACAAGAACGCCACCGAATACGGCCGGCTGGCGGCGGACACTGCCCGCGCCATGCGGATGGTGGAGCCTGACCTGGAACTCGTGGCCTGCGGCAGCTCGGCCCCCGGCATGCCCACCTTCGGCGAGTGGGAGCGGGTGGTCCTCACCGAGACCTACGAACTGGTGGATCTGATCTCGGCACACCAATACTTTGAGGACTTCGGCGACCTTCAGGAACACCTCTCCTCGGGGCACCGGATGGAGGCGTTCATCAAGGACATCGTGGCGCATATCGACCATGTGAAGTCGGTCAAGAAGTCCACCAAGCAGGTGAACATCTCCTTCGACGAGTGGAATGTCTGGCACATGAGCCGCGACGAATCCAAGGCGCCCACCGGCAAGGACTGGCCCGTGGCCCCGGTGCTGCTCGAGGACCGGTACACCGTGGCGGACGCCGTGGTGGTGGGCGACCTGCTCATCACGCTGCTCCGTAACACCGACCGTGTCCACTCCGCCAGCCTGGCGCAGCTGGTCAACGTCATTGCCCCGATCATGACCGAACCCGGCGGCCGTGCCTGGAAGCAGACCACCTTCCACCCGTTCGCCCTGACGTCGGATCACGCCAAAGGCACGGTGCTGCAGCTCGCCGTCGAATCCCCGCTGCTCAGCGGCGGCAAGACCACGGACTTCGCCGCACTGTCAGCCGTGGCCACCTTCGATGAGGCGTCAGGGGAAGCCGTGGTGTTTGCCGTGAACCGCTCGGCCGCGGACTCGCTCACGCTGAGCGCCGCCGTCGCCGGGCTCGGGAGCGTCAAGGTTGTTGAAGCGGTCACCTTCGCCAACAAGGACCCTTACTGGCAGGCGACGGCGGACGACTCCACCTCGGTGCTGCCCGTCGAAAACGTCAGTGCGAAGCTCGACGGCGGCCGGCTCACCGCCGAGCTCCCCGCCGTTTCCTGGAGCATGATCCGCCTGGCCGTTGACGGAGCTGCAGGCTAGGCAGAATACGAGCGGAACTAGCTCTCCAGCAGAGCCGGATCAAGGTGAACGGGGGCGTCCAGGTCGCGTGTGCAGACCAGGGCGTCCCCTTCCGCGTGCAGCCGAGCCGCATGGATGCTGGTGCGCTGTTCACGGACCGCCCGGACCGGGTCCGCCAGGCCGCTCACCATTTCGGTGTCCTGCCATTCCGGATGCGTGAAATAGAAGATGTAGGCGTGATCGCCCTGGGTCACCACATCGGCGTGCCGCCCGTAAGTGGCGTCGTCCGCTCCCGCGCCGGGGGCGTCCAGGATGAGGCCGTTGTTGGCCTCCTGCCGGGTCCAGGCCAGGCCGTCGGCCGAGCGGTGCACCGCCTGGCCGCGCCACTCGTCCACCACCATCCAGTACCAGCCGCCCAGCCGGAACACGTTGGGACCTTCGTGCGCGGGCAGCCCGATCACCTGACCCTCGGCCCGCCAGCGACCGTCCGCCCCTTCCAGGGCACCTTCCCGGACGGCGGACCATGTGGTGGAGCCGTCTACCTCGTCCTTGAACCAGAGGCGCGCACGGCCGTCCGAGACGACGGCGAACGCGGCGTCAATGACGTTCTCGGAACCGACGTCCACCCGGCCTGCGAACTCCCACCGCTCCAGATCGGGGCTCGTGAAGTGCACCAGCCGGCGCCGGGTCTGCTCGGCCCAGCTGCCCGGAGCGCCCTCGCCCCAGGTCAGGAACATGTGGTATTTGCCGTCCTGCCACACCACTTCCGGCGCCCAGTGGGTGTTCAGACCAGGGCAATCCCGGGGATCGAGCCCCTCCGCCACGCCGCGGTATTGCCAGGTGGCCCCGGCGTCCGTAGAGACGGCGATTCCAATCCTGGTGCCGGTAATCCAGTCCACGCCGGCAGTGGTGAGCGTGGCGCGGCGGGCCGTGTAGAACATCCACCACTCGGCGGTGCCGCGGCGATGGATAACAGCGGGATCGGCGGCGCCGTCGAACACGGGGCAGCGGAAGAGGGGCGACGGGGCAGGCGGCATTGCTGTTCCTTCGATGCGTGCCGGACCCGGGCCGGCTCGGATGCTGACCCGCCAACCCTATAACGTTGTATACAGTGCGGACAGGGCAAATCCGGGGCCGGTCTGCAACGATGTAGCTGAAAGTGTTGCCGGGGAAGGGAATCACCTGTGGCTGTGACCATGAATGACGTTGCGCGCGCCGCCGGCGTCTCGTTGAAGACCGTGTCCAATGTGCTCAACGATTACGAGTTCATCCGTCCAGCCACCAAGCAGAAGGTGCTCGATGCCATTGCGGAATTGGGGTACGAAGCCAACCTGACGGCACGCAGCCTGCGCTCCGGGAAAACCCGCATGCTGGGGCTGGTGCTGTCCGATCTCTCCGTGCCCTACTACGCGGAGCTGGCCTCCCGGCTGATGAGCATCGCCGCCGGTCGGGGCTATCGGGTCCTGGTGGAGCAGTCCGGGGCGGAGGCGGCACACGAGTTGAGCGCGCTCCAGGGTCCGTTCCGCCAGCTGACGGACGGTCTGCTATTTACCCCGCTAGCCCTCGACGCGGGGACTATCGCCGCACGCCAGGGCACCAAGCCGATCGTCATGCTGGGGGAGCACATCGCGGACCCGCGCTTCGATCTGGTGACCATGAAGAATTCCGAGGCCGCGGCGTCGATCACCGCCCATCTCCTCGCAGCCGGCCGGCGCCGGATTGCCGTCTTGGGCGCGGCGGCGGGGGACACGACGGACAGCCCTGGACTGCGCCTTAATGGTTACCGGCAGGCGCTGGAAGTTGCGGGAGTGGAGTTCGATCCCGCCCTGGTGGTGCAGTGCGAGTGGCGCCGCGACGGCGGGGCCTCCGCCGTCGTCGGCCTGGCCGAAAGCGGCGTCCCGTTCGACGCCGTCTTTGGCCTGAATGACGCAATTGCCCTGGGTGCAATGCACGAACTGCTGATCCGCGGCATCAAAGTGCCGGACGACGTGGCAGTGGCAGGCTTCGACGACATCGACGAGGCCCGTTTCGCATCGCCGTCCCTGACTACGGTGTCGCCCGGCATGGAGGAAATAGCCGAGCGGTCCATCAAGCTGCTTATTGACCGGATCGAAGGTGTGGAGCGGGCAGCCGCCGGGCTCCATGTGGAGGCGGGCTTCGAACTGAAGGTGCGGGACTCGGCGCCCTAAGTTCCGACTTCGCCGGGGAGCCCGGCGTAATGTACTGCCAATTACCTCACGTTTGGTTTGCTTAATTCAGGCACGTGGATGATCCTCTTATAAGGCAAGCCTAACCTTGGCTGCGATATCTGAGGCTCCACGAATGACAGCAAACTATTTGATCGGCCTGCGCGAAGGCCTTGAGGCGACACTCGTTGTTGTGCTCCTGATGGCATACCTCCTCAAAACCGGGAGGCAGCACCTGCTGCCCAGGCTGTGGGCGGGCGTCGGATTCGCCGTCGCCGTGTCGGCAGGGTTCGGTGCGCTGCTCACCTTCGGTCCGCGCGGGCTCACGTTCGAGGCGCAGGAAGCCATCGGCGGGAGCCTTTCCGTGGTGGCCGTGGCGCTGGTGACGTGGATGGTTTTCTGGATGGCCCGCACGGCCCGTACCCTCGGCACCGGACTCCGCTCGCAGGTGGACCGGGCTGCAGGTGGCGCCGGGTGGGGGCTCGCCGCCGTCGCCGCACTGGCCGTGGGCCGGGAAGGGCTTGAAACCGCGCTCTTCCTGTGGGCGGCTGCCCAGGCCACGGGGCAGTCGGCAACGCCGCTGTTTGGCGCTTTGCTGGGGCTGGCCACCGCCGTCCTGCTCGGCTTCCTGCTGCACCGGGGAGTCCTCAAGATCAACCTCGGCGCGTTCTTCACCTGGAGTGGCGCCGCGCTAATCATAATCGCCGGAGGCGTGCTTGCCTATGCTGTCCACGACTTCCAGGAGGCCGGGATCCTCCCCGGACTCCACAGCCTGGCCTTTGACGTGTCGGCGGCGATCCCGCCGTCGTCCTGGTACGGCACCCTGCTCAAAGGCACGCTGAACTTCTCGCCTGCCACCACGTGGCTGGAAGCTGCGGCCTGGCTGCTGTACGTCCCGGCCGTGCTGTTCTTCTACCTCCGTTCCAACCGCCGTGCCCGCGCATCATCCCGTCCGGACACAGCTGCCCGGGCAACCGTCGCGGCATCCTGACCCGCCCACTCCCGCACCCCCAAGGACTAACTCCATGCCCAGCCCCAGCCTGCCCAATTCCGCCCCCTCAGCAGCAGTACGCACCCCGGACCGCCGGCGTGGGACTGCCGGCCGCCTGAGTGCCGCAGCCGCCGTCGCCGTCCTGCCCCTGATGCTTGTTGCCTGCACGGACAACGCTGCGCCGTCGTCCCCGGCAGGGGCCGATGGCCCCATCCAGGTCGCCAGTACCAGCGACGCCTGCAAGGTGTCCACGGCGTCCGCGAAGAGCGGCAACCTTACGTTCGCCGTCCAGAACGACGGCGATCAGGTCACCGAGTTCTACCTGCTGGCGGAAGACGGGCTGCGGATCCTGGGTGAGGTGGAAAACATCGGGCCCGGCCTGACGCGGAACCTTGTGGTCACGGTCCCTGCGGGGAAATACAACACAGCCTGCAAGCCCGGCATGGTGGGCGACGGCATCCGGGCGGGTTTTGACGTAGTCGACTCCGGCAGCAAGCCCGCGGTGGACAGCGACCTGAAAGCGCTCACCGACCAGGGGACCACCCAGTACGTGGCCTACGTCAAGGACCAGACGGAGCAGCTTCTGGCCGGTACCAAGAAGTTCGCCGAGGCGTACGCCGCCGGCGATGCTGCCACCGCCAAGGAGCTCTACGCCGCAACGCGCATGCACTGGGAACGAATTGAACCGGTGGCCGAGTCCTTCGGCGACCTCGACCCCAAGCTGGACGCCCGCGAGGCGGACCTGGCCGAGGGTGAGGAATGGACCGGCTGGCACCGCGCCGAAAAGGACCTGTTCCCGCCGGCCGGGTTCCAGCCGCTGGGCGCAGCGGACCGCGAAAAGCTCGCGGCCCAGCTGGTGGCCGACACCGAAGAGCTGGCCAAGCGCACTCGGACAGTAGAGCTCACGGCAGACAAGCTGGGCAACGGTGCCAAGGAACTGCTGGACGAGGTGGCCACCGGCAAGGTCACGGGCGAAGAGGAAATCTGGTCCCACACCGACCTCTGGGACTTCCAGGCCAACGTGGACGGTGCCCGGATCGCCTTCGAAAACCTCAAGCCCGTGCTGGAGCAGAAGGACCCGGAGCTTGCCAAGAGCCTGGACACCAAGTTCGCCGCGCTGCAGGCCGAACTGAAGACCCACGCCCGGGGCGACGGGTTTGCCTACTACAACGAGCTGAGCCCTGAGCAGGTCCAGCGCCTCGCCGCCCTGGTGGATTCCCTCGGCGAGCCGTTGTCCAACCTCACTGCGGCAGTCGTGCTGTGACCGGCTGCCCTTTCGGCGGGGGCCGGGACGGCCAGGATAGCGGCGGCCACGACGGCGGGAGCCGGGACGGCGCCCGGCCGGGCGCGTCGCAGGACACGTCACAGGCCAGCCCGGTTGCCACGCGCGGTGTTTCGCGCCGCGGCCTGCTCTCCTTCGCCGGGGTCGGGGGCGCGGGAGCGCTCGCCGGCCTCGCCGCCGGCCTGTGGGCACGCGACGCCGTCGTCGCGGCAGTACCTGCCGACGATGCACCGGCCAATGACACCGTCCCGTTCCACGGGGAACGCCAGGCGGGAATTACGACGGCGGCGCAGGACCGGCTGCACATGGCCGCCTTCGATCTCATCACCGAGGACCGCACCGAGCTGATCAGGCTCCTCAAAGACTGGACGGCCGCCGCGGAGGCGATGACCCAGGGCCGGGAAGCCGGCGAAACCGGCGCTACCGGCGGCTCCTATGACGCGCCGCCGCAGGACACCGGCGAAGCCATGGGCCTCAGCGCCGGCAAGCTCACCGTGACGTTCGGCTTCGGTGCCAGCCTGTTCGAAAAGGACGGGAAGGCACGCTTCGGGCTCGAGGGACGCCGGCCTGAGGCCCTGATCGACCTGCCGCACTTCCCGGGCGACGACCTTCAGGCCGGGCGCAGCGGCGGCGACATCATTGTGCAGGCCTGCGCGGACGACCCCCAGGTTGCTGTTCACGCCATCCGCAACCTCGCACGGCTGGGGTTCGGGAAAGTCCGCGTCCGCTGGTCCCAGCTGGGCTTCGGGCGCACCGCCTCCACGTCCCGGGCACAGCAGACGCCCCGCAACCTTTTCGGTTTCAAGGACGGCACCAACAACCTCAAGGCCGAAGACACGGACCTCCTGGAGAACCACGTCTGGGCTGAGAAGGGCGCCGGGGCCGGTGAAGCCTGGATGGAGGGCGGCAGCTACCTGGTGGCCCGCCGGATCCGCATGCATATCGAAATCTGGGACCGGACGTCGCTGGGCGAGCAGGAAGCCCTGATTGGCCGGACCAAGGCCGAGGGCGCTCCGCTGTCCGGCGGCAAGGAATTCACGGCCCCGGATTTCACCATCAAGGGCAAGGACGGCGAGCCGCTGATGGGCATGGATTCACATGTCCGGCTTGCCCACGCCGACCAGAACGGCGGTGTCCGTATGCTGCGCCGCGGGTACAACTACACGGACGGTTCCGACGGGCTGGGGCACCTCGACGCCGGCCTGTTCTTCATCGCCTTCGTCAAGGACCCGCGCACGCACTACGTGCCGATGCAGATGGCCATGGCCAAGCAGGACACCTTGGCCGTGGAGTACCTCAAGCACACCGGCTCCGCCCTGGCCGCTGTGCCGCCGGGCACCAAACCCGGCGGCTACATCGGCGAGGGACTGTTCAGCTGAGGCTGGCCGCGCCCACAACTGCTGCGCCCACGACTGAAACGGACCGCTCCTGCACTGCAAGGTAGGTGAACAGCTGACGCAGCCCGAAACGCCACGGCGGCAGCTCCTCGGCGGCACCCACGGTGTTGACCAGGGCGCCGAGGTGGCGGCTGCGGATGGTGACGACGTCCCCCATTTTGTGGGTGAAGCCCTGGCCCTGTTCGTCCCGGTCCTGCGTGGGTGCGAACAGCGTGCCGGTAAACAGCGCGAAGCCGTCCGGGTACTGGTGGTGCTTGCCGAAGGTAGCCGCCACCAGCTCCTCGAACGGGCGGCTGATCCGTGCCACGGTGTTCCGGCCCTCCAGCAGGTACCCGCCTGATCCTTCCACCCGGAGCAGGATCTCCTCCTGCCGCAGGGTCTCAAGGGTGAAGTCGCCGTCGAACAGCCGGATCAGCGGCCCCAGCGCGCTGGATGCGTTGTTGTCCTTGGCTTTGCCCAGCAGCAGGGCGCTCCGCCCTTCGACGTCGCGGAGGTTGACGTCGTTGCCGAGTGTGGCGCCCACAACTTTGCCGGCGGACGTGACAATCAGGACGAGTTCCGGTTCCGGGTTGTTCCAGGAACTGAACGCGGGAATCCCGACGCCAGCACCCAGGCCTACCGAGGACAGCACAGGTGCCTTGGTGAAGACCTCGGGGTCCGGTCCGATGCCCACCTCAAGGTACTGCGACCACAGCCCTTCGGCGATGAGCACCCGCTTGGCCTCGGCAGCCTCGGGCGAGCCCGGACGTACGTCGCCGATGCTGCCGCCGAGTGCCCTGCCTACGAGTTCACGCATTTCAGTGGCCCTGCCGGCATCTCCGCCACAGCGCTCCTCGATGACGCGCTCGATCATACTGTCCACGAAAGTCACGCCGCAGGCCTTGATGACCTGGAGGTCAACGGGCGCCAGCAAGTGCGGAAGGGAAGTGTCCTGCGCCAGGGACGCTTCGACGACGTCCGCCGTCTTCCAACGCGGCACAGTCATGGCGGAACGGACGTCTGCAGCGGGGTCCGAACGTTCCAGCAGTTCCGACACTGTGGCGGCGAGGTGCTGCAGGTCGAACACGTCCCCGCCCTGAACCGCCACAACCCGGGGACCGGAGGTTTCCACGTCCCAGAGACGGCCAATGAGCAGGGCGTCCTCCGCGTCCTTCGGGAGCACGGCCGCGACCGACACCGGCAGCGCCGTCACAGCCGACCCTCCGGCTGTGCGGACGGGCGCCGCCAGACGCCGTCGACCCTTTGCGGAACGTTCCACGGGTTCGCATCCTGCAGCGGCTCCGGCAGCCGCGGCTGCGGGAAGGACTGGAAGGCCACCGGCCGCAGGAACCGCCGGATGGCGGCCGTCCCCACAGAGGTGGTGCCCGACGTCGTGGCCGGATAGGGGCCGCCGTGGTGCTGGGCGTAACTGACGGTCACTCCCGTGGGCCAGCCGTTCCAGAGCAGACGCCCACTGATGTCCGCGAGCCTGCCGGCAAGCTCCGCGACGTCGTCCTCGGCTTCCGCCTGCAAGGTGGTGGTCAGCTGGCCTTCCAGGAGCCCGGCCAAGGCAGTGAGCTCGGATTCATCGCTGTACTCCACCACCAGGCTTGCGGGCCCGAACATCTCCTGGCGGAGGATTCCGGGGTCGCTGCGGACCGCTTCGGAGGTGGTCAGCAGGACGGTGGGTGCCGGAGCCTCGGCGACGTCGCCGTCGAGCAGCACCCGGACGCCCGCCGTGTCCCGCAGCCCTGCGACTGCCTGCCGGAACCCTTCGTGCAGCCGTGCGCTGAGCAGCTGCGCCGGAGCGAAGTCCTCGAGGGCATTCCGGAGATTGTCCCGGACCTCGTCCGTTTGCCCGGCAGGGACGAACAGCACGCCGGGTTTGGTGCAGAACTGCCCCATGCCCAGGGTGAAGGAGCCGGCATAGCCAGTGAGGATCTCCTCCCGGCGCGCAGCCCAGGCGTTGCCGGTGACAAAGACGGCATTGATGCCGCCCAGTTCCCCGAAGAAGGGGATCGGTTCCGGCCGCGCGGCCGCACGGTCGAACAATGCCCGGCCGCCCGCCGTCGAACCCGTGAAACCGATGGCCTTCACCAGCGGGTGGTCAACCAGCGCTTCCGCAGCCGGGCGGCCGGTGACCAGGGAGAAGAGGCCCGACGGCGCCCCGGCGGACTCCAGTGCGGCGGTCACCGTTTCGGCGGTGCGGACCGCGAGCTCCCGGTGGCCGTCGTGTGCCTTGTGAACGACGGCGCAGCCGGCCGCCAGTGCCGACGCGGAATCGCCGCCCATCACGCTGAAGGCGAAGGGGAAGTTGGACGCCCCGAAGACCCCGACGACGCCGAGCGGAACGTTGTACCGGCGAAGGTCGGGCCGCGGCCCCATGCCCCAGGCGGCATCGTCATGGTCGATCGTCGCGTCGAAGTGCTCGCCGCGGCGGATTTCGTCAGCGAAAAGCCGGAGCTGGAAGACGGTGCGCTTCAGCTCGCCCTGGAGGCGCGGTTCCGCGAGATGGGTTTCGGTGACCGCAAGATCAACAAGGGCCGCGGCGTCGTTTTCCAGGCCGGCGGCTACCGCCTCGAGCCAGGTTGCCCGGGTTCCGGGACCTGCCAGCCGGGCCTTTTCGAAGGCCGCGTGGGCGGCCTCGACGGATGCGTCCAGCTCGGCTGCGGTGCTGTTCATCGGCCGGCTCCCGCGGGTGCAAGGCTGCCGCCGGTAACGGCCGCACGGTTGCCCACTTCAAGCCAGCCCGCACCGGACGGGAACTCCCAGCGCGTCCGGGAGGCGCTGAGCATTTCCGCCCCTGTGCCAGGGCGTTCCGGAGCGGCATAGCGTCCGCCAACGATCCGGACCGGTTCGGCGAAGTGCTCGTGGAGGTGGTCCACGTATTCGATCATGCGGCCGTCCTGGCTTCCGGTGATGGCGGCAAAGTCGAAGAAGGAGAAATGCTGGACAAGCTCGCACAAGCCAACGCCGCCGGCGTGGGGGCAGACCGGGACGCCGAACTTGGCGGCCAGAAGCAGGTTGGCGATGTTCTCATTGACCCCGCCCACACGGGTGGAGTCGAGCTGCAGGACGTCGATGGCCCTTGCCTGCAGCAGCTGCTTGAAAACAATCCGGCTGGCCACGGCCTCGCCGGTGGCGACGCGGACCGGAGCGACTCCCTTCCGGATCTCCGCATGCCCGAGGATGTCGTCAGTGCTGGTGGGCTCTTCGATCCAGTACGGGTTGAACTCTGCGAGCTGGTTGACCCATTCGATCGCTTCGGACACCTCCCAGCGCTGGTTGGCGTCTATGGCGATGGGGAGGTTTCCCACGGCCTGCCGTGCGAGGCCCATGCGGCGGCGGT
The DNA here is from genome assembly GCF_001423745.1 of Arthrobacter sp. Leaf337. Taxonomy (GTDB): domain Bacteria; phylum Actinomycetota; class Actinomycetes; order Actinomycetales; family Micrococcaceae; genus Arthrobacter. The sequence continues at coordinate 545,297 of NZ_LMPC01000012.1, read as the reverse complement.
CGTCAGCGATGTCGCCGCCCACCTTGAGCTTGATCATCGAGAAACCCGCTGTCGCCGCTTCCTTGCTGAGCCGGACCAGTTTTTCGTCGCTGTAGCCCAGCCATCCGGGTGAGGTGGTGTACGCGGGGTAGCCGTCAGCCCGGAGGCTGGCGATGCGGTCCGCCTTGCCGTCCTGGCCCGCGCGGAGGATTTCCAATGCCTGCTGCGGGTTCAGGGCGTCGCGGATGTGGGTGAAGTCCACAACGTCCACGATCTCCTCCGGGGACATTTCGCTCAGGAGCAGCCAGAGCGGCTTGTTCTCGCGCCGGGCGCGGATGTCCCAGAGGGCGCTGACCAGCGCGCCGGCGGCCATCTGCGTGACGCCCTTTTCCGGGCCGAGCCAGCGGAGCTGCGAGTCGTGGATGAGGCGCTTGGAAGCGTTGCCCAGGTCGTAGATCAGTTCGTCGATGTCCCGGCCCCGCAGAAGCCCCGCGTAGGACTCGATGGCCGCAGTGAGGATCTCGCTGCCGCGGCCGCAGCTGAACACGAAGCCGTGGCCTTCGTCGCCCGCGTCGGTGCGGATGACGACGTAGGCGGCGGAGTAGTCGGGGTCAACGTTGACCGCGTCGGAGCCATCGAGTTCCAGCGACGTGGGAAAGCGGACGTCCTGGGTGGTGATGGAAGTGATGGAAGGCATGGATCTCTTCTCTCGGATTGCTGTGGAAGGTGGGCATGATTTCCTATATGAATTTCAGTAATCATATATGAAACGTGATCCAGATCAAGTCCGTGGCAAAAAGAAAACCCCGGCCGCGGGGCCGGGGTTGGGTTCTAATCCACGATGTGCCGCCTGGGTGGCCCGCTGTCCTCCAGCGGCGCGAGGTCGGCGTGTCCCTCGAAGGCCTGGGCGAAGCGGGTAAAGGAGTTTCGGATGTGCTCCGCCATGGCTGCTTCGGCCTGTTCCGGCTGGCAGGCATGGATGGCCTCGCGGACGGCCGAGTGTTCCGCGACGGTGATGGCGCCGTCGACGTCGGCCGGGTAGAGGCGGAAGGTGTGCAGGTGGCAGTGCGTCTGGGCGAAGGCGTGGCGGACCACGGTATTGCCGGCGGCGGCGAGGATGGTGTCATGGAATCTGGTGTCATGGGCCACCAGGTCCTGCCGCAGGTCGCCTTCGGACTTCATGGCCCCGCGGAACGCCTTAATTTCCTTCTCGAGGGCCGCGGCCGGGTTGGCTAACCGGTCTACGGCCGCAGACCGCGCTGCCCAGGGTTCCACCAGCAGCCGGAATTCAAAGAGGGAGCGCAGTTCGGCCAGGTCCAGCAGGGGAGTGGTGCTGTAGCCCTTGCCGGGGTTGTAGACCACCAGGTTGTCGCCTTCCAGCCGCTGCAGCACCTCACGCACCGGTGTCTGCGAAACGCCCAAACTTCGCGAAACGGCGTCGATGTTGATCCTGGTGCCGGGCGCGATCTCACCTTCGAGGATGGAGGCGCGCATCGATGCATACACATCGCTGACGGCGGCTTTGCCTCGGGAGATATCGGAAGACTGACGTGGGGGCACGCGCTGACCTCTTAGTGCTGGTTGGGGTGGTGTCCGGGTTGGAGTCGCTGGGGGAATCATATTCCACCGGACCTTCAGCCGCCCCGGAGGGGGCTGCTGGGGGCGATTTTTCAGGGGGGCTTGATCCGGATCACATTTTCTATATGATTAACCAGATTCCTATATGATTTGGCATCGATATCTTCGGTGTCTTCCCCCGGCGCCACAGGCGCCCGAAGCCATGTTCACGTCGAAGGAGACCACATGACTGCGCTCGGAAGTAAAGTTGCCAGTACGACATCGACCAAAAATCCCCGAATAATGACCCGGAAGCGCTGGGTCATCATTTGGCTTGCTTTCATCGGGCTGAGCATCAATTACCTTGACCGCTCCAGCCTGAGCGTTGCCTTGCCGTTCATGGGCAAGGACTTCGAGCTGACCGCCACCCAGCAGGGCCTGATCTTTGCCGCCTTCTTCTGGGCCTACGACTTCTGCCAGCTGGCGGCCGGCTGGTACGTGGACAAGGTGGGGCCGCGCAGGTCGTTCTCGCTGGCGGCTGTCTGGTGGTCCATCTTCACGATGGTGACCGCTGCGGCGACGAACTTCTGGTCCCTGTTCGCAGCGCGCTTCCTCCTGGGTGTCGGCGAAAGCCCTGCGCCCAGCACTGCGGCGAAAGTGGTGGCCACGTGGTTCCCGGTCCGTGAACGGGCATTCGCCACCAGCATCTGGGACTCGGGATCCCGCGTGGGGGCCGTGATCGCGTTGCCCATCGTTACCCTGATCGTGGCGCTGACCTCATGGCATGCAGTGTTCATCATCATCGGCGTCGCCGGCCTTATCTGGGCCGCCGTCTGGTGGAAGGTGTACCGCAGCCCCCAGGAGCACCCCGGCGCGAACGCCGCCGAAGTGGCCTACATCGAAGAAGGCGGTGCCCGCGGCGAAGGCAGCGACGACGCCGACGCAGCCAAGCTGCCCTGGCGCTCACTCTTCAAGTACCGCACCATCCTGAGCATGATGTTCGGCTTCTTCTGCCTCAACAGCGCCATCTACTTCTTCATCACCTTCTTCCCCAGCTACCTCGTCAAGGAACGCGGATTCGACCTGCTCAAGCTGGGCTTCTTCGGTGCCATTCCCGGCATCTGCGCGGTGCTGTGCGGCTGGCTGGGCGGATACCTGGCCGACCGCGCAGTACGGGCCGGGGCATCCGTCACCAGGGTCCGCAAGACCGCCATCGCCGGCGGCCTCGCGGGCGGCTCCGTCATCATGTTCGCCGCCCTCGTGCCGGAAGCCTGGATGGCCTTGGCGCTGCTTTCCGTCGCCTACTCAAGCCTCACCGTCGCCGCAACCGGCATCTGGTCGTTGCCCGCGGACGTCGCGCCGAGCTCCAGGCATGTCGGATCCATCGGCGGACTGCAGAACTTCGCCTCCAACCTGGCCGGGATCTTCACTCCGATCCTGATCGGCGTGCTGGTGGATCAGACCGGTTCCTTCGTGGCGCCGCTGGCAGTCATCGGAGCTGTCTCGCTCGTGGGCGCTGCCAACTACCTGTTCGTGATGGGCAAGATTGAACCCTTGAAGGTCAAAGAGCCCGTAGCGGTCGCATAACTGCAAGTGGGCGGCGGCGACCCGGAAGGGTTGCCGCCGCCCTTTTCCATGCCCGGCCTACCCCTTGCTTAATGCGTTAGTGGCGACTAACGTATTTTCTGTGCCTGATCTTCTGGAAGTCGCGACGGAGCCCAACAGGCGGGCGCTGCTTCGGCTGCTGGCGGAGGGGGAGAAGACGGTCACCGAGCTGTCCGGCCATTTTCCGGTCAGCAGGTCGGCCATTTCCCAGCACCTGCTGCTTCTCTCGGAAGTAGGCCTGGTGACCGCCCGTAAAGACGGCCGGAACAGGTACTACCGCCTGGACGGCGCCGGGATGGTCCGGCTGCGTGAACAATTCGAGGCTTTCTGGACAACCGAACTGGACCTGCTGGTGGCCGACGCCGGCCGGCTGGGCCAGCAACCATCGCAAGGGAATTCTGATGACATTCAATAAGACAGTATTCATTCCGGTTGACCCGGACGCCGCCTTCGAGCTCATCACGCAACCGGAGCGGTTGCGGCGCTGGAAGACCGTGGCGGCGCGGGTGGACCTCCGCGTGGGCGGGGAATACCGCTGGACCATTACGCCGGGGCACTCGGCGATGGGAAGTTTCACCGAAATCGAGCCGGGAAAGCGGATCGTCTACACCTGGGGATGGGAGGGCGACGCCGGGCTGCCGCCGGGAGCGTCGACTGTGACCGTGAACCTGGAGGCTGTCGAAGGCGGAACCACGGTCCAGCTCATTCACGAGGGACTGACGGAACAGCAGGAGGTGGGCCACGCCGAAGGCTGGAACCATTTCCTTGAGAGGCTCGTGCAGCTTGCCGCGAGCGGAGATGCCGGCCCGGACGAATGGGCTGCAGCTCCGGACCCCATCGACGAACTTTCCAGCGCCGAGGCGGCCTTGGCTGTTGCCCAGCGGGTCCTCCGCGGGGTGGGGAAATCAGACCTGGGTTCACCGACGCCGTGCGAGGACTTCACCGTTGACGCCCTCCTGGACCATCTCTTTGGTTCGATCGCATCGATCGGCAAGGCCCTCGGTGTGACCGTGCCTGACCAGCCGGCTGCGACGCCGGAGGTCCGGATTGCGGATGCTGCGCAGACCACCCTGGAGGCATTCCGCGCCCGTGGTACTCAGGGCAGCCTGGACATGGGCTTCGCCGAACTGCCGGCAACCATCGTTGCCAACATCCTGAACCTGGAACTGCTGGTCCACGCGTGGGACTTCGCCCGGGCAACCGGCCAGGAGCTGAGCGTCTCGCCGGTCCTTTCCGACTACGTCCTCGGCCTCGCCCGGAACACCATCAGCCCGCAGATGCGCGGCAAGAGCTTTGCCGAGGAAACCCTTGTTGATGAATCGGCGGCAAGCCTGGAACGCCTGGTTGCCTTCACCGGCCGGCAGGTTGCCGGGCTCTAGCGTCGTCGAGAGAGAACGAGACCCGGGGAAGGTGCCGGAAATGGTTGATGTGGTGACGGAAACAGAGATCCGCCGACCGCCCGAAGCTGTCTACGCTTACGCGGCCAACCCGGATAATGCGCCGGCCTGGTACAGCAACATCAAGGCAGTCAGCTGGGAAACGGCCCCGCCGCTGGCCGTGGGCTCCAAGGTGGCGTTCAAGGCACAGTTTCTCGGACGGACCTTGGAATACGTCTACGAATTTACCGAGCTGGACCCTGGCAGGAGGCTGGTAATGCGCACGGCCCAGGGGCCGTTCCCCATGCAGACCACCTACACCTGGTCGGCGGCCGACGCCGGTTACACCCGGATGACCCTGCGCAACGCCGGCGCACCGGCCGGCTTCTCCGCAGTTGCCGGCATCGTCATGGCCCCGATGATGCGCCGGGCCATGCGGAAGGACCTCGCGAAGCTGAAGTCCCTGCTCGAAGGGGACGGATCGCGGGCCACAGAGGAAAAAACACAACGAAAGGACAAGTCATGAGCAAGTTCATTTACCTCTACAAGGGACCGGCCACGCCCATGGACCAGTTCACGCCGGAGCAGTCCGCTGAACAAATGGCCGCCTGGGGTGCCTGGATGGAGAAGCTGGGCCCGGCATTGCTGGACGCCGGCGCACCGTTCGCCGCAGGCACCTCGATGGTGGACGACGGATCCGCCGCGGAGGCCTCCGACCTGAACGGCTACTCAATTGTGGAAGCCGAAAACCTCGACGGAGCGAAGGCGCTCGCGGACGGCCACCCATTCCTGTCCGAAGGCAGTGGTAAGTTCAGGCTCGAGATCTTCGAGCTCGCCGATATGCAGATGTAGTAAGTTGCCCCCGCCTTCCGGGAGCACCACGAGAGGCACTGAATGGCCCACGCCGAAAACGAGATCACCATCGACCGAACCGCCGCGGAAGTCTATGACTTCCTGGCCGACGGGCTGAATAACACGGCCTGGCGCAGCGGCGTCAAGGACATCGGGCTGGCCAGCGGCGACGCCGGCCAGCTCGGGGCTGTCTACAGCCAGACGCTCACCGGACCCAGGGGAAAGCCGATCCAGGGGACTACCGGATCACGGCGGCGGAGCCCGGACGTCTGCTGGCTTTCGACGTGGTCGCCGGTCCGGCACGGCCACACGGCGAGTACATCCTGAGCGAAGCCGACGGCCGCACCACCGTCCGCTTTGTCCTGGACCTAAAGCTCCCGGGTCTCATGAAAGTCCTGGACGGGCTCGTCACCAAAACCATGCAGGGCGAGGTTGCCCAGCTCCGGATGCTGAAGGCCGTTCTCGAGGCACGGTAGGCAGACTGGGTGTCCCTGCCGGAAGCCGCTGCGGTCGGTCAGGGCACTGCGCTGGAGAGCTCAGCCTCCAGGCGTTCGACGTCGGCGCGGTGGCAAAGTTCGGTGGCAGGCGTCATGACCGTGGCACTTCCGGCGGCCACGGCAGCCCGGAACGCCGCTTCAAGCGGGCGGCCCTGCGCGAGCCGGAGCACAAAAGCGCCAAGAAAACTGTCGCCGGCCCCGACCGTGCTGACCACCGGCACGTCCGGCACGGCCAACCGGATCAGGCCCGACTTCGACGCGAGCAAGGCTCCAGCCTCGCCGAGCGTCAGTGCGACGTGTTCCGCGGCCCCGTCAGCCACGAGGGCCGAGGCAGCGTCCACCTGGCTCTGCTCGCTGTCGAGGGCCGCGCCGAAATGCGCCCCCAGTTCGCGGAGGCTTGGTTTAACCAGGAACACGCCCTCGGCAAGCGCCTCGGTGAGGGCCGGTCCGGAGGCATCAACGATGCAGTGGGCACCGGACTGCCGCGCCAGCCGGGCAACCCTCGCATAAAAATCATCCGGCACCCCGGGCGGGAGACTGCCGCTGGCCACCACGTAGCCGCCCACCGGCATCGCCCCGGCAACACGGTCCAGGCAGGCCTGCCACTCCGGTTCCGAGAGCTCCGGGCCCTGAAGGACGAACCGGAACTGTTTCCCGGTGGACGTCTCATCAACGGTGAAGTCCTGGCGTGTGCTTCCTTGGATCGGTACGGCCAGCGTCGGGATGCGCTCCGCTTCGATGAGCCGGCGGTAGGCCTCACCGGTCGGCCCGCCTGCGGTGTACACGGCCAAGGTGTGGCCGCCGAGGCGCTGGATGACCCTTGCCACGTTGACGCCTCCGCCGCCCGGGTCGAGCCGGCTCGCGCCGCACCTGAGCTTGTGGCCGCTGCTGACCTGTTCGGTCGAGGTGCTGATGTCCAACGCCGGGTTCACCGTCAGGGTGAGTATCGGCTTGCTGCCCAACTGCTGTGCGGCTTCCATGGCCCAAGCATAGGAGGCGGCGGAACCGTTCGGGGTTCCGCCGCCTCACGTCTTCAGTAGGGGCCTGGCCGGGCACCTGCCCGCAGCGTGGCCTGAGATCCGGGGCAGCTAACGGCCGGCGGCCAGCAACCGCTCGATTTGCTCCGCGGCATCGCTGCCCGGTACCGGAGTGTAGACCACAATATGGAGGTCCGGCCGGTCCGACGGTGAGACCTGATGGTGCTCCAGCCTCAGGACGCCCACCGCCGGGTGGCGGAACAGCCGTTCGCGGGATTCGAAGCCGAGGATGTCGTACCGGTCCCAGCCCTCCTTGAACCCGGGACTCGTTTCCCTGAGCCGCTCCACCTGGTAGGCCACGTCCGGATCGCCCAGCCGCTGCCCGGCTTCTGCCCGGAATTCTGCCAGGAAGCGCCTGCTGGTGACGTCCCAGTCGGGCAGCAGTTCCTTCACGTAGGGATCGGTAAAGACCAGCCACAGCAGGTTCCGCTCCGCTGCGGCCACGTTCGCAATATTGGGATACAGCGCGGCGTAGGCCCGGTTCCAGCCCGTGACGCTCCAGTCGGGGGCCAGCGCGAAGGCGGGGTTGGGGCCCAGTGCGTCGAGGAGCCGCTGGATGTGGGCCGGCGCATCAACGGCCGCCGGGCCGGCCGACACCGGTACGGAATAGCCGCCCAGTGACAGGACATAGGAGCGGCCGGCCTCTGAGAGGTGCAGGGTGCGGGCCACAGCCTCAAGCACTTCCCGCGAGGGCCGGATGTCCCGTCCCTGCTCCAGCCATGTGTACCAGGTGACGCTGACCCCGGAAAGGAAGGCAATCTCTTCCCGCCGCAGTCCGCGTTCACGCCGGCGCGCCACCGGCGGAAGTCCGTACTCCGACCGCAGCGCCTGCTCGCGGCGTGCCCGCAGGTAGAGTCCCAGTTCCTTGCGCCTCTCGCCTGCCTCTTTCACAGTCACCAACACTAGTAGTCTGGTACTCCTACTACTAGTATCAGTACTGTCTTCCGCCGTGCGGCCCGGGACGGCATGATCGGTACCATGCCTCCTCTTCGTTCACGTACTGTCACCCATGGCCGCAACATGGCCGGCGCCCGCGCACTGCTGCGCGCCTCCGGCGTCGCCAACTCGGACATCGGCAAGCCGATCATCGCCGTGGCCAACTCCTTCACCGAGTTCGTTCCTGGCCACACCCACCTCGCCCCCGTGGGCCGGATCGTCTCCGACGCGATCCTCGCCGCCGGCGCCGTGCCGCGCGAGTTCAACACCATTGCCGTGGACGACGGCATCGCCATGGGCCACTCCGGCATGCTCTACTCCCTGCCGTCCCGCGACCTGATCGCCGACTCCGTGGAGTACATGGTCAACGCCCACTGTGCCGACGCTTTGGTCTGCATCTCCAACTGCGACAAGATCACCCCGGGCATGCTCATGGCCGCGCTGCGCCTCAACATCCCGGTTGTGTTCGTCTCCGGCGGTCCCATGGAGGCCGGCCGCGTGACCCTGACCGACGGCTCCGTGCGCTCCCTGGACCTGGTGAACGCGATCGCCGACGCCGTGGACGAGTCCATCTCCGACGAGGACATCAACCTCATTGAAGAGAACGCCTGCCCCACCTGCGGTTCCTGCTCGGGTATGTTCACCGCCAACTCCATGAACTGCCTGGCCGAGGCCATCGGCCTGGCCCTGCCGGGCAACGGCTCCGTGCTCGCGACCCACACCGCCCGCAAGGCGCTGTACGAGAAGGCCGGCGCCACCGTCGTCGATCTCGTGAAGCGCTATTACGACGGCGACGACGACTGCGTGCTGCCGCGCTCCATCGCCACTGCGAAGGCCTTCGACAACGCCATGGCCCTGGACATCTCCATGGGCGGCTCCACCAACACCATCCTGCACCTGTTGGCCGCGGCCCAGGAGGCGGGCGTGGACTACGGCCTGGCCGAGATGGACGCCAAGTCCCGCCAGGTGCCCTGCCTGGCAAAGGTGGCCCCAAACGTCGCCAAGGACAAGACCTACTACATGGAGGACGTTCACCGCGCCGGCGGCATCCCCGCCCTGCTGGGCGAGCTGAACCGGGGCGGTCTCCTGCACAAGGACGTCCATTCCGTGCACTCCGGTGACCTGGACGGCTGGCTCGATGACTGGGACATCCGGGGCGGCAAGGCCACCGAAGAGGCGCAGGCCCTGTGGCACGCGGCTCCCGGCGGCGTCCGCTCCTCCACCGCGTTCTCCCAGTCGAACGAGTGGACCTCCCTGGACACCGACGCTGCGGAAGGCTGCATCCGCTCCGTGGAGCACGCCTACTCCAAGGACGGCGGACTGGCCGTGCTCCGCGGAAACGTGGCACTGGACGGCGCCGTGGTGAAGACCGCCGGGGTGGACGAGTCCATTTGGACCTTCTCAGGCCCGGCCGTCGTGTGCGAGTCCCAGGATGAAGCCGTGGAGAAGATCCTGAACAAGGGCGTCACGGAAGGCGATGTGGTGGTCATCCGCTACGAAGGCCCCAAGGGCGGTCCGGGCATGCAGGAGATGCTCTACCCGACGTCGTTCCTCAAGGGCCGCGGCCTCGGCAAGAAGTGCGCCCTCATCACGGACGGCCGCTTCTCCGGCGGCACCTCCGGCCTGTCGATCGGGCACATCTCCCCGGAAGCTGCCTCCGGCGGCACCATCGCCCTGGTGGAGGACGGCGACATCATCAGCATCAACATCAGTCAGCGCTCCCTGCATCTGGAGGTCTCCGACGAGGTCCTCGCCGAACGCCGTGAGAAACTGCTGGTCAACGGCGGGTTCAAGCCCAAGGACCGGGAGCGCCAGGTTTCCGCGGCGCTGCGCGCCTACGCCGCGATGGCCACCTCCGCAGACAGGGGTGCCGTCCGGGACGTGTCGTTGTTGGAGCGCATCTAACAACTTATTGAGGCGGGCAGGCTGACGCCCGCCCGCCTCAACTGCCACACTGTTCCTGATGCAGGCATTCTTCGACGGACTCCTCAACGCCAGCCCGCTGCTGGTGGCCTGTGTTGTGTTCGCCCTGGTCTTCGCCGAGGACGCCCTCTTCATCGGCTTCGTCATTCCGGGCGAAACCGCCGCCGTGGTGGGCGGGGTGATCGCCGGAAAGGGAGGCTTCCCGCTGCCAGCCATGATTGCCGTGGTGGTTTCCGCCGCGATCCTGGGAGACACGGTGGGCTACGAAATCGGCAAACACCTGGGCCCCCGGCTGGTTACCCGAAAGATCTTTGACCGGAAGCGGCCCCAACTCGAGAAAGCCCGGGAGTTCCTCAGACGGCGGGGAGGCCCGGCCGTTTTCCTGGGCCGCTTCACCGCCTTCTTCCGCGCCGTGATGCCGGCACTGGCCGGACTCAGCGGCATGCCGTACCGGCGCTTCGCACTCTGGAACATCACCGGCGGCGTGCTCTGGGGGAGCCTCTTCGTAACCCTCGGGTACCTGGCCGGGAACCTCTACGACGAGGTGGCGCGCACTGCCGGCAGCGCCGCCGCCGTCGTTGTCGCAGCAGTGGCGGTCGGCGTTCTGGTCACCTGGCGGATCCGCCGGCACCGGCAGGCGACGGCTGCAGACAGCAGCGCGCGTCCGCAACGGTGACCCCCAGGGCAGAGACTGCTCACCAAGGGTGACCGGGCAGCAGCAGAGTCGCGGGTGATCCTAGGCCGCGATGAAGAGTGCCCAGTCAGGGAAGGGATCCATCGGTAATGGTGGCCCGGGACCGGGGGCACCGGGAAGTCCGTCCGGCCCTGTGGGCGGCTCCCTCTCCGGATCTTCGCCCGTGTGGCCGGGGTGGTCCGGCCAGTGTGGTGGTTCCCAGTCCTGTTGTTCGCTGGGATATGAGCGTCCTGAAGGTGAGATCCAGCCGGGCGGCTGATCCTTGGTGGCGCCAACAGGTTTCCAGCGTGAGCTGTGTTTCAGGCGGTGGTGTTTGCGGCATGGCTGGCCAAGGTTCGAGATTCCGGTGCCGCCTCCGTCCGACCATGCCAGGAGGTGGTCCGCCTCGTTGTCCAGGGAGTGGTTGCTGCAGCCGGGGAAAGGGCAGCGGCCATCCCGAAGCCGCAACCACTGGCGCATCGCTTTCGGAACCGGGTAGCTGGTGCGTCCTATCTCCAGCGGCGCTCCGCTGCGCGGATCCGTCAGGACGCGCAGGAACGATGTGGCGCCGTCCGCGACAAGCCGGCGGGCCATGCTGGCAGGTATAGGTCCGTAGCCGTCCAGCGTGGCCGGTTCGTTCGCTACCCCGAGAAGCGACAACACCGGAACGGTCACCAGGACCTGCGCTTTGGGTGACGGGATTCCTTCCGCGTCGCCTCCAAGCAGCCAGGATGTGGCGACGTCGGCACGGAGCTGGGTCAGGGTCCGGGCTTCGGCCGGCCCCTGCAGGGCGCGCGCCGCGTCCGTGGCACGGGACCAGACACCCGCCGCCACATCGGCAGTCACGTAGGCGGAGAGCCAGGCCATGCCGTCCCGGTCCGGGACAAGCTCCAGCCGGCGCTCCTTCGCACCCTTGCGGTGGCGGGCTTCGATGCTCACGGGATGGTGCCGTTCGCGCCAGCTGCGCGCTTTAGCCCGGAACCTGCCCGGCACCAGCTCCCCGGCCGGGCAGCCACGCGCCGCAAAGGGGGCCTCGGGGTCCAGGAAGTGAGCCTCGAGGGCGGCGGCCGCGGCGGGGTCCAGACCGGATGTTTCATCGCACATCACCCGAGCGTGCTGCCATGAAATGGTCCCTGCCCCCAGCGCAGCCAGCGTCAGCGGCAAGTCCTCGGTCAGGGTGGCTGAATCCGCCAGGAGCGCGGCTGCCGACCGTTCACTCACCGTCAGGACACAGGCCACCTCTGCTGTCACCGCCATTTCCTGGGCGGTGCACTCCTGCGGGGAACCGGCCGGGGCCGCCAAGGCCGCGGCAGCGTGGGCGTATCCGGCGGCAAAGTGCACCTTCAGCGCGGCCATCCTGGCTTCCAGGCTGCCCACAACAGCCAGGCCGTCCAGGCACGCGTCCGCCTCGTCCTGGAGCGGGTCAGCACCGGCCGGGGCCACGTTCCCGGCAGCGTTTCCATCCAGACGACCGGCACAGGCAGCCAGCGCAGAAAGGGAGGCCGCCATGGCCTCCAACGTCTCCGCAACCGCACTGCTTTCCACACCCACAGCATGTCAGCAGGCACCGACATTTAAAGGCCTGCATCAGAGGTGCCCTGGCGCGCACTGCCGGCAGCGCCGCCGCCGTCGTTGTCGCCGCAGTGGCGGCGGCCGCCCTGGTCACCTGGCACGTACGACGGCGGCTGGCGGATGCGCCGGTGCCTCGCCGGGGCTGCTAACCGCCGAAGCCGCCAACCGCCGGGGTTGCTAACTGCCGGGGCCGCTAACCGCCGAGGTCGGTCAGCGGCACCGCCTCGGGCCGTTCGCACCGGCTGGCCACTTTCACCGACTGCCCCAGGGCCGCTGACTCCAGCACGGATTCCATCACCTCCAGCACGTGGAAGGCCAGCTCCCCGCCGGCCCGGGGCTCCGTACCGGCCGGAGTCCGGGCGAGGTCGTGCAGGCCGTAGCCGCGGGCGGAGCCAACATAGCCGGCTGAGACGGGAAGAACCTCCCACCCCTCGCCGCCCAGGCTCCGCAGCTTGACGTCGCCGTCGAAATGGTTGGGGTCGGGCACCACCAGCGACCCCGTTTCGCCGTGGATCTCCAGATTGGCCGATTGAGTGGCCACGGCGTCGAAGCTCATCACCAGCGTGGACAGCGCGCCGGATTCGTGCACCAGCACCCCCGTCACATGGGTGTCCGTGCTGACCGGAACGGTCTCGCCGGCGCGCGGTCCGGTGCCGATGGTCCGGGTGCCGCGCGTGTGGCTCGCCGCCCCGATCACGGACACCACAGGACCCAGCAGCGTCACCAGCGCCGAGACGTAGTAGGGCCCCATGTCCAGCAGCGGCCCGCCGCCGGGAACGTAGTAGAAGTCCGGCTGCGGATGCCAGCGCTCATGCCCGGGAGTCACCATCGTGGCCGTCGCCGAGATCGGCGCCCCGATCAGCCCGTCGTCGATCGCCTTGCGGGCGGTCTGGATGCCGGTTCCCAGAACCGTGTCCGGTGCGCAGCCGACGACGACGCCCGCCGCCGCCGCTGCCTCCAGCACCTTGCGTGCCTCGTCAGTCGTGGCAGCCAGGGGCTTTTCGCCGTAGACCGCCTTGCCGGCGGTGACGGCACGCAGGGCGATGTCCGCGTGGGCTGCCGGGATGGTCAGGTTGAGGACCAGGTCAACTTCCGGGTCCGCGAGCAGCTGGTCCACGCCCAGCGCCCGCACCCCCGGCTGCCCGGCCGCCACGGCCTCCGCCCGGGAGGGATCGATGTCCGCAACCGCCACCAGCTTGACGGTGGTCAGCCGCGGAAACGTGGCCAGGTAGGCGGCGATGATGTTGCCGCAGCCCACCACGCCGATCCGCAGCGGTGATTCCTGCGGTGACTCCAAGTCGGTGGTTCCTAGCGGCTGGCCCACAGCATGCCCCTTTCGATGATGGTGCGGACGTTGTTGTCCTTGAGGATCTCCACGCTGTGCCCGGGTGTGGCCACGAAGATCCGGCCTTCGCCCCACGAACGCGTCCATACCGCCGGCGAGACCACGTCCCGGTGCCACGCGTCCTTGTCCCGGCCGGGCAGCGTGGTGGTGGCCAGCACGTCGATGTAGTCGTCCGAGAGCACCCAGTACTGCTCGGTGAAAAGCTCAAAATCGCCGATCCCCGCAGTGACCGGATGATCCGCCGCGGCCGGCAGCATGTTGACGGTGTACGTCCGGAAGTTGTCCGTGGCATCCCCGTGCAGCTCGCCGTGGTCTTTGACCGGATGGCAGGCGAACTGGCCGCCGATCAGGTGCAGGTAGTCCGAATTGTTCCGGTAGGAATCGGCAATGCCGCCGTGCCAGCCGGCCATTCCCGTGCCCGCCTCGATCGCGGCGCGGAGCCCCTCGAACTCGGCCTTTTCGATGGTGGTCATGGTGTTGCACTGCACGATCAGTTCCACCCCGGCCATGTACGCGGCGTCCGCGTACACCGCCGTCGACTCCTCCACCCGGACGGTGAAGCCCTGTTCGCTGAGGAACGGGATGAAAAGATCCGTGGCTTCGACGGGCTGGTGTCCGTCCCAGCCGCCGCGCACCACCAAGGCGTTTCTTGTAGCAGTCATCGTTTTTGTCCTTCTCGTCCGTCCACTGAGGTCCAGCGGGAATCCATGCCTGCGCTGTGTTCCACTGCCGTCAGCACCCGCTGCACCTGAAGGGCATCGGAGAACGACGGCGTGGGCTGGGTTCCGGCCCCGATGGCCGTCAGCAGGTCCACCACCTGGTGGGTGAAGCCGTGCTCGTAGCCGAGCCCGTGTCCCACGGGCCACCAGTTCCCGGTGTAGGGGTGGTGGGCCTCCGTGACGTTAATGCGGCGGAAGCCGAGCGAATCCGGGTCGGCGCCGCTGCCGCCGTCGTAGTAGTTCAGGTAGTTCATGTCCTCGAAATCGAAGGCGATCGACCCGCGTGAGCCGTTGACCTCCAGGCGCATGGCGTTCTTCCTGCCGAGCGCCGCCCGGCTTGCCTCGAAAACGCCGATGGGGCCGCCGTCGAACCGTGCACTGAAGATCACCGCATCGTCCACGGTCACCGGACCGCGTTCGACGTCGGCACCCGCCGCGCCGCTGCCGCCGAGGCCCACGAAGTCGCCGCCCACGGGACGTTCCTTGGTGAAGGTCTCCATGATGGCCGAGACGCCCGTGATGCCCTGGCCGGTGACGAACTGGGCGGCGTCGATGCTGTGTGCGCCGATGTCGCCGAGGGCGCCGGACCCCGATTTCGCTTTGTCCATGCGCCAGGTCAGCGGAGCGTTCTCGTCCGACAACCAGTCCTGCAGGTACTGCGCGCGCACTTGGCGGATGGTTCCGAGTTTGCCGTCCCGGACCATGTTCCGGGCCAGTGCCAGGGCGGGGGTGCGGCGGTAGGAGTAACCGCACATGGCGAAAACCCCGCGGGTTGCGGCCTCGGCGGCAACCTCCGCCATTTCCTCGGCCTCCGGAACGCTGTTGGCCAGCGGCTTCTCGCACAGCACGTGCTTGCCCGCCCGCAGCGCGGCGATGGCTATCTCCGCGTGGGTGTCGCCGGGTGTGCAGATGTCCACGAGGTCGATGTCGTCCCGCTCCACCAGTGCCCGCCAGTCCGTTTCGGTGCCGGCCCAGCCCAGGCGGCGGGCGGCAGCCGTGACCCGATCGGCGTCCCTACCGGCGAGCACGCCCAGCTCGGGGACCAGCGGAAGGTCGAAAAATCTCGGCGCGGTCCTCCAGGCGTGCGAGTGCGCGGCGCCCATAAAGGCGTGGCCCACCATGCCGATGCGGATCGGCTGGGCATCTGTGGCCGTAAGCGATTCGGGCGTACCCATGTGCAATTTCTCCATTGAGGTCATTTGCTGAAGCCGGCGGTGAGGCCGCTCAGCAGCTGGCGGCGGCCCACGATGTACAGGACAAGGATGGGCAGGGTGGTGAGGACCACGGAGGCCAGTACAGCGGGGATGTTCACGCTGTATTGGCCCTGGAAGGTCCAGAGCGCTAGCGGAAGCACGCGCAGTTCAGGGCTCTGCGTGAGGATCAGCGGAAGCAGGAAGCCGTTCCATACCCCGCCGTTGTAGATGGCTACGGTGACGATCGCGGGCTTCACCAGCGGCAGTGCCAGCCGCCACATGGTCTGCCATTCGTTGCAGCCGTCCAGCCGCATGGACTCGAACAATTCGTCCGGTACGTCCCGGATGAAGTTGGCCAGGATCAGCACCGTGAGCGGGATGCCGAAGGCGATGGACGGCAGGATCAGGGCCAGCAGGCTGTCGTAGAGGTTCAGCCGGATGATCAGCAGGTACACCGGAATGATGGTGGCCTGCAGCGGAATGGCCAGGCCCATCAGGAACAGGCCGTTGACGAGTTTCAGGAACTTCCCGCGGCCTCGGACAATCGCGAACGCGGCCATGAAGGAAAACAGCACCGTGGGCAGCACGGCCCCCGCCGTCACCAGCGCGCTGTTGAGGAAGTACCGCGCGAAGTCGGCTTCCAGCACCATCCGGTAGTTGTCCAGCGTGGGGTTCGTCGGCGGCGCCAGCGGGTTTTCGCTGAAGTATCCCGCCTGGCTCTTGAAGCTGGTGATGACGATGTAATAGATCGGAATGATGATGACGGCGAGCCAGATCCAGCCGGCCAGGCCGCCGGGAAGATTCAGCTTCCGGATCCGGCGGCCGAGACCGCGGTTGGGCGCCGGCTCCGCGGGTTTCAGGGCCGCGGGCGTTGCTTTGGTGAGGGTGGCGCTCATGGTCAGAGTCCTTCCAGCTGGCTGCCGCCGGCGTTCTTGCCGCCCAGCCGCTGCAGCAGCAGGGCCAGGCCGAGTCCCACCACCACCAGGATGACGGCGATGACACTGGCGGGCCCCATCAGGTTGGCCCGGAATCCGGTCAGGTACATGTCCAGGGCGAGGATCCTGGTGGAGTTGCCCGGCCCGCCGGCGGTGAGCACGAAGATGAGGTCGAAGTAGGTCAGCGATCCCACCACCATGAGGGTGGAGGAGGTAATGATGGTGTATTTCAGCTGCGGCACGGTGATGTAGAAGAACTGCTTGACCCGGCCGGCGCCGTCGATCTCGGCAGCCTCGTACAGCGACTTGGGGATCTGCCGCACACCGCCCTGGTAGATCAGGGTGTGGAACGGGACAAACTGCCAGGCGATCACGAAGATCACCAGGAACAGCACCAGCTGCGGCTGTCCCAGCCAGTCCTGGGCCAGGAACGGCAGGCCCAGGCCTTCCGCCAGTCCGAAGTTGGGGTCCAGCAACGCCTTGTAGGCGATGGCAATGGCTGCGGAGGAGAGCAACAGCGGCAGGAAGTAGAGCACCGCCAGCACCGCCCGGTACTTCTGGCTGCCGGCCGTGAAGGTGCCCAGCAGCAGGCTGATGGGCGTCTGCACCAGCCAGGACACCACCATGATCACGAACGTCAGCCACACCGCGTTGTACATCACGGGATCGGACAGGACGGCGAGCCAGTTGTCCATCCCGGCCACGCTGATCGCGCCGATGCCGTCCCAGTTGGTGAAGCTCAGGGCAACGACGCCCAGGAGCGGAAGGACGGCGAAGACTGCGAAGAACAGCAGGGCGGGCAGGACCATCCAGCCCAGCGATCCGCGGCGGGCCTTAATGCCTGCGGTGCTGTGTTGCTCGGCAAGTTGCTGCTCCGCCGGCTCGCGGGCAGTGAGTGCTCCGGCGCTCATTTCCCAAGCGTCGCATTCATGTTTTCGGCGAACTGCGCCGGGGTGATGGACTTGAGGAACAGCTGGTCGATGTTGCTCAGCAGCGCCTCGGCGGCGGTGGGGCTCAGGGCCTGGTCCCAGGACTGCTGCAGGCTGGGCGCGTTCTTGCTCAGCGTGTACACGTACTTCAGGAAGTCCTTGTCCTCGCTGGAGGCGAGCTTGTCCTCGATGCCCTGCACGATGGGCACTGCACCGGAGGAAATGTATGCGGTGATCTCGTCCGTGGTCAGCAGGCCGTCCTTGAAGAACTTCTTGGCGGCGTCCTTTTCAGCGTCGCTGGCCTTGGCGGAGATGGACAGGTACTGGGCGGGGTTGCCCACGGTGTTCAGCGGATCACCCTTGCCGCCGCTGACGGCGGGGAAGTCGAACCAGCCGAGCTTTCCGTCCTTCACGAACGTGCCGCCGTCGTGCTTCATGCCTCCATAGGTCCAGGCCCCGTGCAGCATCATGGCTGCCTTGCCGGTGAACAGGAGTGCCTGGTCCGCGTTGCTGTCCGCCGTGATGGAGGAGAAGCCCTTGATGAAGCCGTTGGCGGACACCAGTTCCTGGATCTTGGCACAGGTTTCCAGCACTGCCGGATCGGACCAGGCCTTGGCCTTGCCGTCGAAGATCGCCTGGAAGACTTCCGGGCCGCCGATCCGGTCCAGCAGGTATTCCAGCCACATCATGGACGTCCAGCGCGACTGGCCGCCGAGCGACAACGGGGCCACGCCCATGTCATTGAAGGTCTTGGTCAAAGCCATCAGCTCGTCCCAGGTCTTGGGCGGCTGGGCGTTGGCCTTCGCGAAGAGTTCCTTGTTGTAGTAGAAGACAATCGGCGCCACGGTCTGCGTGGGCACGGCGTAGATTTTTCCGTCAACGGTGGCCGCGCCGAAGGAGGACGGGAACAGCTTGGCCTTGACGTCGGGATTGGCGTCGAACCAGCCGGTGAGGTCTTCCACCTGGCCCGCCTGCGCATAGGTCTTCAGCGTTCCGCCGCCCCAGCCGTAGATGATGGTGGGCGCCTGGCCCGCGCCGATGGCCGTTTTGATCTTGGTCTTGTAGGCATCGTTCTGGAAAACGGTGGCGACGATCTTGGAATCCGGGTTGGCTGCGTTGAAAGCATCCAGGCTCTTTTTCCGGATGGACTCGTTGGGTTCTCCGGTCAGGGACCAGAACGTGGCGCCGCCTGCCGGTGCCGTGCCGGGGCCGGCGGTGCCGCAGGCGGTCACCGTCCAGGCGGCCAGGGGAGTGAGGGCTGCAAGGGCAAGGAATGACCTGCGTGAGGAAAGACGTGATTCCATTCTGATCTCCATTGAAAAGAGCCGCGGCATTGCGGCGCTGGTGGCGGTGCCGCCCGGGGCGGGCGGTACCAGCAATGAACAGAGGCTTTCGAAATATTTCGCAACTAATTCGTTGACTGAGATAGAAGTTAGCGCCGTTTACGCCTCAGCGTCAAGGGTTGTTGCCCAAATATTGACGGCCATGCCACGGCTGGTGCAGACTTCTGCTACCGAAATTTTTCGAGAAAGTTGCTTTGATGCCTGCAAAGACACCGAAGGCCAAGCTGAACCTGGCCGACGTCGCGGCGCTGGCCGGGGTGTCCGCTCCCACCGTTTCCAAGGTCATCAACGGCCGCGACGACGTTGCCGAGGCAACGCGTGTCCGCGTCCAGAAGGCCCTCGTGAAGCTTGGCTACGAGTCGCCGATGCAGCGCAGGGCCAGGTCCGCCGGCCCTGTCCTCGTCGACCTGGTCTTTGACGGGCTGGACAGTTCGTACTCCCTGGAAGTGATGTCCGGGATCGTGGCCTGCGCCGCGGAGGAAGGCGTGGAGGTGGTCCTGAGCAGCGTGACTCCGGACAAACTCAAGAACACGGACCATGAGCAGTGGTCCCAGCGGCTTTTCGACGCCGGCCGCAAAGGCCTCATCCTGGTGACCTCCGAAATCACTCCCGTCCAGCTGGAATCCTTCCGGCGCCGGAACATTCCGGTAGTGGTGATCGACCCGCTTAATCCACCCCGTTCCGGCTTTGTCAGCGTCGGCGCCACCAACTGGGCTGGCGGCAAGGAAGCCGCAGAGCACCTGATCGCCCTGGGCCACACGAAAATTGCCTTCCTGGGCGGCCCGGAAGCCGCGGAATGCAGCGTTGCCCGGCTCCACGGCTACCTGGCGGCCCTGCGTGCCAACAACATTCCGGCCAATCCGGACTACATTGTGTCCGGCCAGTTCCAGCGCTACTTCGGCGTCGCCGGTGCACGCCGCCTGTTCGCCCTTGCGGACAGGCCCACCGCCATATTTGCCGGCAACGACGCGATAGCCCTGGGCGTCCTGGACGAAGCCCGCGCGCAGGGGATCGGCGTCCCCGGGGACCTGAGCCTGGTGGGCTTCGACGGGACCGACATCACTGAACAATCCGTGCCACGACTGACATCCGTGGCCCAGCCGCTGCAGGAGATGGGGCGCACGGCGCTCCGGTCCATCCTGCGGCTGGCCAACGGGGAAGCACTGGAGTCAACCCATGTTGAACTGGCCACCCAGCTGGTGGTCAGGGACTCCACGGCAGCGCCCGCCGGCTGATTTCTTCCCGCAGCGTGCCGAACATTACACCACTTCGACTTAGTTCGTTGTGGTGTATCGGGAATAAGGGTGCGATGGTGTAGGTTGCATTCCCGTCAGGGCAAGAACATCAGAAAAGAGAAACACCCAAAGTGGCAACCGATTACGACGAAGTACGATCCGACGTCAAGGAATCCCAGGAGAACTCCCTGGAGGCGCTCCAGTCCGCCAACGCACCCGACGCGCGAAGCGTTGTCCGGGAACTGGATGAGACCGACGCACTGGACGACGGCATGGTCCCCGGCGGGGAGTTCGTCGCCGAGGAACTGGTGGTCCAGGTCATCCCCCAGGCGCAGGATGAATTCACCTGCTACTCCTGCTTCCTGGTCCGGCACCGGTCCCAGATTGCACGCGAAAAGAACGGTCACGCGTATTGCGTTGATTGCGAAGGCTAAGGGCCGCCACGCCGTCTCCCGCTGCCCCTGAACCGGGAGACGGGCCCCTGAAATCTCACGGAAACGTGACCGGCCTACTGTTGTCACAAAGCAGTACGTTGAAGGGATTCCGATGCACCTGATGCCCCGTGAGCAGGAAAAGCTCATGATCGTGGTCGCCGCCGACCTTGCCCGGCGCCGCCAGGCCCGCGGCCTGAAGCTGAACTTTCCGGAATCCGTGGCGATCATCAGTTACGAACTGATCGAGGGTGCCCGGGACGGCCGCACGGTCGCTGACCTCATGAGTTACGGCACCACGCTGCTGACCCGCGACGACGTGATGGAGGGCGTGCCGGAAATGATCCATGACGTCCAGATCGAGGCCACATTTCCGGACGGCACCAAGCTCGTCACCGTCCACGATCCGATCCGCTAAGGGGCAGGCGATGATTCCAGGTGAGTACGTTCTCGGTTCAGGGCCCGTAGTGGTGAACGCCGGACGCGAGGCGGTGGACGTCGTCGTGGTTAACACCGGTGACCGGCCCGTGCAGGTGGGCTCGCACTACCACTTCGCCGAAGCGAATGCCGCCCTTGAGTTTGACCGCCTGGCCGCCTACGGCCGGCGGTTGGACATCCCGGCCGGCACTGCGGCCAGGTTTGAGCCGGGGGACAGCAAGACCGTCCGGCTGATCAGACTGGCCGGCAGCCGCGAGGTGTACGGCCTCAGCAATGCAGTGAACGGCAAGCTGGCCACCGCTGATCCCGAAGCAGGAAAGGGGGACGCCAAGTGAGCTTCGAACTGACCCGCAGGCAGTACGCGGACCTGTACGGCCCTACGACGGGCGACGCCATCCGCCTAGCGGACACTGAACTTTTCCTGGAGATCGAAAAAGACCTCACCGTGTACGGCGAGGAAGTGGTCTTCGGCGGCGGCAAGGTGATCCGCGACGGCATGGGCCAGAACGGCCAGGTGACCCGGGAAGAAGACGTCCCGGACACAGTCATCACCAACGCCGTCATCCTGGACTACACCGGCATCTACAAGGCCGACGTCGCTCTCAGGGACGGCTACATCTTCAAGATCGGCAAGGCGGGCAACCCGCAGATCGCCGACGGCGTGGACATCGTCATCGGCGCCAGCACCGAAATTATCGCCGGAGAGCGGAAGATCCTCACGGCCGGCGGCGTGGACACGCACATCCATTTCATCTCCCCGGACCAGGTGCCTACTGCCCTCGCCAGCGGCGTGACCACCATGGTGGGCGGCGGAACCGGCCCGGCCGAAGGCACCAAGGCCACCACCGTCACCCCAGGGAAATGGCACATCCAGCGGATGCTCCAGGCCGCCGAAGGAATGCCCATCAACATCGGCCTCTTCGGCAAGGGGCACGCCTCCGCCATCGAACCGCTGGCCGAGCAGATCCGGGCCGGTGCCATCGGGCTCAAGGTCCACGAGGACTGGGGATCCACCACCTCGTCCATCGACAACTCCCTGAAAGTGGCGGACGAATACGACGTCCAGGTGGCCATCCACACCGACACCCTCAACGAGTGCGGCTTCGTGGAGGACACCATCCGGGCCATCGGCGGCCGGGTGATCCACACCTTCCACACCGAGGGAGCCGGCGGCGGCCACGCCCCGGACATCATCAAGATCGCCGGGCTCCCGAACGTCCTGCCCGCCTCCACCAACCCCACCCTGCCGTACACGCGCAACACCATCGAAGAGCACCTGGACATGCTGATGGTGTGCCACCACCTCAACCCGGACATCCCGGAAGACGTGGCGTTCGCCGATTCCCGCATCCGCGCAGAAACCATCGCCGCCGAGGACGTCCTGCAGGACATGGGCATCTTCGCCATCACCTCCTCCGACTCCCAGGCCATGGGCCGGGTGGGTGAGGTCATCACCCGCACCTGGCAGGTGGCGGACAAGATGAAGAAGCAGCGCGGCGTCCTGAAGGACCCTGCCGGCGGTGCTCATGGCGCTCCCAACGGCTCCGGTTCGGACAGCGACAACTTCCGGCTCAAGCGCTACGTGGCGAAGTACACCATCAACGCCGCCATCGCCCAGGGCATGGCCGACTCCATCGGCTCCGTCGAGGAAGGCAAGTTCGCTGACCTGGTGCTCTGGGATCCCGCGTTCTTTGGGGTCAAACCGGAGCTGGTGCTCAAGGGCGGGCAGATCGCCTATGCGCTGATGGGCGACGCCAACGCCTCCATCCCCACCCCGCAGCCGCGGACGATGCGCCCGATGTTCGCCGCATTCGGCAAAGCCGTGCAGCAGTCCTCCATCACCTTCCTGTCCCAGGCCGCCATCGACGCCGGGGTGCCGGCGGAGCTGGGCCTGCAGAAGGTGATCCGGCCGGTCTCGGGGATCCGCACGCTGTCCAAGGCAGACCTCAAGTTCAACGACGCCACGCCGGACATCCAGGTGGACCCGGAAACGTACCAGGTGACGGTGGACGGCGAGGACGTGACCTGCGAACCGGCGGACGTGCTGCCCATGGCCCAGCGCTACTTCCTCTTCTAACCTCCCGAACACCGGAGCACCCCGTGATTATCGAAAAGATCCTCGGCAACCTGCACGACCTCCCTGCCGCTGAAACCGCGGCCTTCGCCGGGCTGCACCGGGAGAAGGTGGTGCTGCCCAGCACCCAGCTGGTCAAGCGGATCCAGCGCGTCACCACGGACCACGGCAAGGAGCTCGGCATCCGGCTGCCGTCCGGTTCCGGGGACCTCCGCGACGGCGACATCCTGCACGTGGCCGAAACCAACATGATCGTGGTGTCCGTGCTTCCCACCGACGTCCTGGTGGTGGCTCCCCGGACCATCCACGAAATGGGCGTGGTGGCGCACTCGCTCGGCAACCGGCACCTGCAGGCCCAGTTCTTCGACGCCGCCTCCGAGTACGCGGCAGAGGTGATGGTGTGCCAGTACGACCACACCGTGGAGGACTACCTCAAGCACGTCGGAGTGCCCTACGACCGCCAGGAACGCGTGATGCCCGTCCCCTTCCGCCATGCCGAACACTCGCACTGACGCGGTGGCCGTGGCCGGCGGCTATCAGCTCGCCCTGCAGCAGCTGACCGACTCCGCCCTGCCCACCGGGGCGTTTGCGCACTCGCTCGGCTTCGAGACCTACATTGAGCGCGGCCTGGTCCACGATGAGGCGTCCTTCGGGGTGTGGCTGTCCGCATTTATCGAACAGCAGCTCACGTACTCCGACGGCCTGGCCATCAGGTTCCTCTATGACGGCGTTCCCGTTGCTGAGCTGGATGCGCTGCTGACTGCACAGCTCCTGCCGCGGCAGCTGCGGGAGGCGAGCACCAAGATGGGCACCCGGCTCCTGGAGATCGGTTCCGAGGTCTTCCCGTCAGGCCAGCTGGCAGAGTACCGCAGTCTGGTGACCACCGGCCGGGCCGCCGGCCATCAGCCGCTGGCGTTCGCCGTCGTCGCCCGTTCCCTGGGCGTGCCGCGCACCGAAGCGATCGCCGCCTACCTTTTCGCTGCCGTCACCTCACTGACCCAGAACGCCGTCCGCGCCATTCCGCTGGGGCAGAACGCCGGCCAGCGCCTGCTGCGGAAAGCGTCCGACGACGTTGCTGCCGCCGTCGGGCGGGTGGGGCGCCTGACGCCGGACGACTTCGGGGCCGTCAGCCCCGGACTGGAAATTTCGCAGATGCGGCACGAGCGTCAACGCGCCCGTATGTTCATGAGCTAGCAGGAGGACACCATGACTGAACCCATCAAGATCGGCATCGGCGGACCGGTCGGCGCCGGCAAGACCCAGCTCGTGGAGCGGCTCACCCGCCACATGAGCCGCGAGATCTCCATGGCCGCCATCACCAACGACATCTACACGATCGAGGACGCCAAGATCCTGGCCGCCAACGGCGTCCTGCCCGAGGACCGGATCATCGGAGTCGAAACCGGCGGCTGCCCGCACACAGCCATCCGCGAGGACACGTCGATGAACACCGCGGCCATCGAAGAACTTAAGAAGCGCCACCCGGACCTGCAGGTCATCTTCGTGGAGTCCGGCGGCGACAACCTGTCGGCCACGTTCAGCCCGGAGCTCGTCGATTTTTCGATCTACATCATCGATGTTGCGCAGGGCGAGAAGATCCCGCGCAAGGCCGGCCAGGGCATGATCAAGTCCGACCTCTTCATCATCAACAAGACGGACCTCGCCCCGCACGTCGGTGCGGACTTGTCCGTGATGGAACGGGACTCCAAGGAGTTCAGGGGCGAGAAGCCGTTCTGCTTCACGAACCTGAAGACGGACGAAGGCCTCGATGCAGTCATCGAATGGGTGCGGCGCGACGTCCTGATGCTCGACCTGGCCCAATGACGGCTGTTGGCCTGGGGCCGGCGGCTTCGGGATTCCGACAGGCTCAATCACCGAACCCGTCGGTTGAGCCCGTCGAAACCCCGATGGGGGAGCTCGAGCTCGTCGTCGCCGTGCGGGGTGGACGGTCCGTGGCCGCGCATCAATACCATCGGGGCGCCTTGCGGATCTTGCGGCCGCACTATCTCGATGACTCGGGGCAGGTCTGCTACGTCATGGTCAACCCTGGCGGGGCGTATCTGGGGGCCGACCTCTACGTCATCGACGTGGAGGTGGGTGACGGGGCCAAGCTGCTGCTGACCACGCAGTCCGCCACGAAGATCTACCGGACCCCGGGGTCGTTCGCCGAGCAGCGCATGACCCTTCGGCTGGGGGAAGGGGCACAGCTGGAGCTGGCCCCGGACCAGCTGATCGCATACCGCGAGGCCAGCTACCGGCAGAACACGCACATCACCGTGCGGCCGACGTCGAGCCTGGTCATGGCTGAAGTGGTGACGCCGGGATGGTCGCCGGACGGGGCATCGTTCCGGTACGAGGAACTGCGGCTCCGCAACGAGATCAACGTGGAGACACCGGCCGGCACCACAATGCTGGCGCTCGACAACCTGCTGATCCGGCCGCCCCTCAACGACGTCACCGGCATGGGATTCATGGAAGGCTTCAGCCACCTGGGCTCGCTGGTGGTGGTGGACGCCCGGGTGGACCAGGCGCTCGCCGACGAGTTTCACGCGCTCACTGCCGGGCACGACGCCTATACCGGGGTGTCCCTGACCGCGTGCGTGGGCGGGACCACCGGCCTGGTGCTGCGGTCGCTGTCCAACTCCACGGAGGAACTCAACCGGCTGCTGGGCACCTGCACTGCCCTGCTGCGTGAACGCTGGTACGGGCAGTCACCCCTAAACCTGAGGAAGTACTGATGACCACGCTCAGCGAGTTCGCCGCGATGTACCGGGAGCGGGAGCAACTGCCGCTCCGGACCCGACTGCTGTTCGCACTGGGTGCGGTGGCCGCTTTGCATCTTGCCGCCGTCGTCCTGTTGCTTGTCAGTTCGGCGGGTGCCGCGCAACCGCTGGCGCTCGGACTGGTTCTCACCGCCTACCTGGCGGGCATCAAGCACAGCTACGACTGGGACCATATCGCCGCGATCGACAATTCGACGCGGAAGTTCGTGGCCCAGCACAAGGATCCGGTGAGTGTGGGGTTCGCCTTCAGCCTGGGCCACAGCTCGGTGGTGATCCTGGCCGGAGTCCTGGTGGTGTGCGGCGCCGCGATGGTGGGCCAGTTCATGGAGGACGGCACCACCGGAAACCTGGTCCTGGGGCTGATCGGCAGCGGCGTCTCCGGGCTGTTCCTGCTGGCCATGGGCCTGTTCAACGGCTCGGCGTTCCTGCGGGCCGCGCGGGCGTACCGGAACGTGCAGGGCGGCGGAGAGCAGCGGGACGGAGACCTTGAGGCCCAGGGATTCGTGGCACGGCTGCTGGCCAAACCGCTGTCCAGGGTGCAGCGGCCGCGGAACATCTACGTGATCGGCTTCCTGTTCGGGCTGGGCTTCGATACCGCCACCACCATCGGGCTTTTGGTGATGACGACGGCGGCGTCCCTCGCCGGGGTCTCCCCGCTGGCCCTGCTGGCGCTGCCGCTGGCCTTCACGGCTGCCATGACGCTGTGCGACACGGTCAATGGTGTGGCCATGATGCGCATGTACCGGTCAGCCATCCACCATCCGCAGCGGAAGCTCGGTTTCAACGCCCTGGTCACCGGTATCTCCGCCGTGTCCGCCCTGTTCATTTCGGCCATCACCCTGGGCGGATTCTTCAATGCGGCCTTTGGCCTGGAGGATCCCCTTACCACCTGGCTGGGCGCGGTGGACCTGGGTGAGGCCGGCCTGTTGCTCGTGGCGGTGCTGCTGGCTGTGTGGTGCGTTGCCGCGTGGCGGGGGCGGTTGAAGGGCCGGTCCCTAGCCGCCTAGGGCGTCTAGTCCTGCCCTCTCTGGGCGAGCCGCTGTAGTTGCCATCGATGCACGTCGGGCAGCCAATCCAACGGGGCCGATGGACCGACCCGCGGGTCGTCGGTAATACCGCCCCGCAGGTCCTGAATATAGGCGCGGTCCTGTTCGATTCGTGCTCGCAGCTGCCCGGCTCCGCCGACTGAGCCGTGACCGGGGATGACGGCATCAACGTCGTCGGCCACGCTCTCGAGCAGACGCAGCGCTGCAAGGTAGTCCTCGACGGGATTCGCGGCCTCCAGGTCGAGGAACGGCATCAGGGTGTCAGAAAGCATGTCACCGGCGACGAGGACGCGGCTCTCCTCGATCAGCAGCGCCGCATGGCCCGGGGCGTGGGCCCGATGCTCGATGATGCGGACTTTGGGGCCGTCCCAAGGAATTTGCGCAGCTTCGGCGGGCAGACCGGTGATGAGACCGAGCATATCCATCGGGATCGCGTCGGCGTACTCCGGCGGTAGCCCCTCGGCTACGCGGGCCTCCCAATCCGCGTGCGACAGCAGGTCCTGGATGGAGGCCGCGCAGCGGGCTGTACCGTAACGGGGCGCGCCGCCGAAGTTCGCGTGCCAGAGCACGTGGTCCCAATGAGGATGCGTCGAGAAGCCTGCCGCGACGGGCTGGCCCAACTCGCGAAGGTCGTTCGCGAGGGCCGCCATTTCGTCGCCTGTTATACCGGGGTCGATGAGCAACACGCCGTCCCGGCCCTGCACGACAACGGAATTGCTCTGGATGAACCCGCTCTCCTGAACGAGGACGCCCGCAGCGACTTGCTTCAGCATGAAATGCCTTCCGCTTGTGGTTTGCAACCGCTTGCTTGGGACGGTATTACCTGGCCGTAGTCGATGACAAGCACCCTGGATCGTCTTCGGAGACCGGGGCTGTTTGACCGATGACGCGGGCAGGACCGGGTGGGAGGATAGGACGCATGGAACTGCACATCACAGGGGACCCCGCGGCGGACAAACTACTCAGCGACGACGCGTTTGCGCTGCTCACCGGCATGCTGCTCGACCAGCAGGTGACCATGGAATCGGCATTTGCCGGTCCTGAAAAGATCCGGACGCGCATCGGCTCCATCGACCCTGCGGCGATCGCCGGGTACAACCCCCAGGACTTCGTCGAGATGTTCAAGGAACGCCCCGCCGTCCACCGGTTCCCCGGGTCCATGGCCGGGCGTGTCCAGGCACTCGCGGAAACGGTGCACCAGGACTGGAACGGGGACGCCACGGCCATCTGGACGCAGGGCGATCCCGACGGCCAGGAGGTGCTGCGCCGGCTGATGGCCCTGCCGGGATTCGGCGAGCAGAAGGCAAAGATCTTCCTGGCGCTGTTGGGGAAGCAGTGCGGACTCCAGGCAAAAGGCTGGCGCGAGGCTGCCGGACACTACGGCGAGCAGGACTCGTACCTGTCCGTGGCCGACATCGTGGATCCGGAGTCGCTGACCAAGGTGCGCGCCAGCAAGCAGGCGGCCAAGGCCGCCGCCAAGGCTGCGAAGTCCGCCGGGGACTGACGGCCACGGCGCCGTAAGGCTCCAGGCCGGGAAGGCTACTAGTGGGGAAGTCAGCTACGTGAGAGGCGGGGACCGTGAGTGAGCAGCCTGCAGGTAAGTTCGCCTCCCTCTGGGCGGCCACGAGTGCATCCACGAGATACGACGCCCTCGATGAGGTCATTGACGTCGATGTGGCCGTGATCGGTGGCGGGATCGCGGGCCTCACCGCTGCGCTGGCCCTGAAGCAGGCGGGCCAGACGGTGGCCGTGCTCGAAGCGGCCCGGGTGGGCACCGGAGTCACCGGGAACACCACCGGCAAGGTCACGTCCCTGCACCGGCTGGCGTACACCGAACTTGCTGGCCGTCACGGCACCGAGGCGGCCGGCCTTTACGGGCAAGCCAACGAAGCCGCGATTGAACACGTGGCCGGAACGGTGGGCGCGGAGCGAATCGACTGCGGCTTCCGGCGGGTCTCCAACTACACCTACGCGGAATCGGAGGATGCCCTCGCCCTGGTCCGGAAAGAAGCGGCGCTCGCCGGCAGGCTGGGCCTTCCCGCGTCCTTCACCACGGATGTGCCGCTGACGTTCGCGGTCATGGGCGGGGTCCGCTTCGATAATCAGGCGCAAATCCACGCACTCAGGTACGTGCAGGGCTTGGCCCGGGCAGTGGACGGGGACGGCAGCTTCGTCTTCGAGGACTCACCCGCGACGGGTTTCCGGGACGGAACGCCGGCCGTCGTCGACACGGAGCGGGGCTCGGTCCGTGCCAAGGAAATCATTGTCGCCACTAATATGCCGTTCGGGGACAACGGATTCTTCGCCGAGCGATGCTATGCGCACCGCTCGTACATCGTTGCTGCCCGCAGCGGCGCGGCCCCTTTGGATTCCACTTTCGTCAGTGTGGACGAGCCGATGCGCTCCATCCTGACAACCGACGTCGACGGCGTCAGTTATGTTCTGGCCGGCGGCGAAGGGCACCCCGCCTCGGAGCAGGTTGACTCTGCCCAACGCTTCGGCAGGCTCGCCGCCTTTGCGCGGGACCGTCTCGGCGCCGGAGAGATCGCCTTCCGCTGGTCCACCCAGGACGCCATGCCCGCCGACGGGCTGCCGTACGTCGGGCGCCTGTCGCCGGACTTCCGGCATGTCCACGTGATCACCGGACTGCGCAAATGGGGGCTGACCAACGGAACCGCGGCCGCACTGATCCTCCGGGACCTTCTCTGCGGCCGTACCAACCCGTGGGCGGCTTTGTTCGACAGCACCAGGGCCGTCCGCGCACAAGGCGCCGTGCAGCCGAAGGTAACTCCCCCGAAGGCACCGGCTGTACCGTCCGGGATCGCTCCAGGTCAAGGAAGGGTCGTGGACGTGGAGGGTGCAAAGACTGCCGTCTACGTCAGTCCTGCGGGCGCCGTCAGCGCCGTTTCGGCCGTTTGCACGCACCTGGGCTGCACCGTCGAGTTCAACGCGGCCGAGGTGACGTGGGACTGCCCGTGCCACGGCTCCCGGTTCAGCACCGACGGCACCGTGATCCAGGGACCCGCCACCCGGAACCTCGCGGCCAGCCCGGCCCCGGCCGACCTGAGCTGAGCCCGGCCCGACGGACCCGTAGCCGCGGAACCAGCCCTTGAACGCGCCCTCCGACGGCGTTGCCCCACGGTGTTGCCCCGGCGTTGCCCTGCGGAGTCCGCCGATGATCACGTCCAGGCCGAAGTCGAAGCCGGATGTCCTGGCTGCCGCCCGGGTTCTGGCCACGTTCGTGGACGGACGGGCGCAGCACCTGAGGGTCACGCCTGGGCCAGATGCCGCACGCCGGCGCTGGCCTCTGCCTTGAACCCGAGGTTTCGGGAGACCGCCCTGGCCGTGGCCTGGACTGCCGGCGCCAGCACGTTCGGGGGAGTGGCGCCGTCGGGAACAACGATGGAAAGTGCGGCGGCAACGGCCCCCTGGGCGTCGAAAATGGGCGAGGCCACGGACACGGTCCGGGACGGCGCCGACCTCCTGATCATGGCCACGCCCGTGCGGCGCACGTCCGACAGGGTGCGTCGGAGCTGGCCCTCCGGCATGGCGTCCACGCCGGCCTCCACGTCAGCGGGCTGCCGGATCACAGCGTCCTGGAAGGCCGTGTCCGCGCCGGCGAGAAGAACCAGGCCGACGGCCGTGGATCGGAGCGGCGCCCTGCCGCCCACCCGGTAAGCCACCTCCGTGGCCTCCTTCGAGGACAGCCGCTCGATGAGCACCGCCTCGTTCCCGTCGCGTACTGCAAGCAAAACGTGGTGGCGCGTCACTTCGAAGAGGTCCTCAAGATAGGGCAACGCAATCTCCCGCACGCCGTGGCCGCGGGGCGACAATGACGCGACTTCCCAGAGCCGCACGCCCACCACGTACCGCCCGTCGTCGAGCCTTTCCAGCGCACCCCATGCCACCAGCCGGGCGATGAGCCGCAGCGCCGTTGGCGCCGGCATGTCCGCGTACCTGGCCATTTCGGAAAGCGTCAATGCACGACGCCGGTCAGTGAAGACCGCGAGGAGGCTGAGGGCCCGGTCAATGACCGGTTCGCCCTGCTTCGGCCGCTTGCCGCGGGCGGGAGCCGGGACCTCAGCAGAGGGGAGAGCCTGCCCGGCGAGGTCCGGATTCCTGTCCGGGACTGCTGTCATCTCACACCGTTCCTTCTTCGTCGCCAGTGACCCCCACCACAATAGTGTTTCATCCAATGAAACTCCCAGCCGGTGCTTCATGGTCTCCGCACTCATCGGGTGGGGCGTCACCTGCGCCGTTTCAGGCGGACGCGGTTCAGACGGACTGCGCGACGCTGGTTCGGGCCAGGCTGCCGAGGAACCGGGCGCTCTCCTTTGGCGTCCGTTCCTGTGTGGCCCGGTCCACCGCGATGAGGCCAAATTTCGGACCGTAGCCAAAGATCCACTCGAAGTTGTCGAAGGCCGTCCAGGCGATGTAGCCGCGGACGTCGATGCCGTCGGCCAGGCAGGACTCCACGCCGGCTACAGCAGTGCGGAGGTACGCGAGCCGCTGGGAGTCGTCGTCGGTGGCGAGGCCGTTCTCCGTGACGATGACCGGGATGCCTGCGACGCGGGCCGCCTCGCGGATGGTCGCTTCCAGGGCCTCGGGGTAGATTTCCTCGCCCATCTGGTTGGTCTCGGCACCCTCGGGGGCGGGCATGACGCCGTCCGGCCCGAACACCGTCCGGCCGTACGTCTGGATTCCCACGAAGTCGTCTCCGCGGGATGCCAGGAGGAACCGTTCGTTGACGTCGCGGCGGATCCTGTCCGCCCGGTCCTGGCCTCCTTCGGCTGCCTGGATGTCTGTGTTGGCCAGGGTCCACCCGACCGGGAGTTCCGGCCGGATCGACTTGATGGCTGCCGTGCCCGCACGGTGGGCCGCGAGCTTGATGTCGAAGCCGGCCTCAGACACCGTGAACTGGAAGGGCGCCACGCGGCTTGCGTCGATGCCGAGCCGGTCCGCGGCTGCCGCCCACAGCGGCACGTCTGCCCGGCGCTCCGGGGCCTCGCCGCCCAGGCCGAGTTCCTTGAGCAGCCACGGCAGGTTGGGTTCGTTGAGGGTGCAGGCGACGCCGATGAGATCGCCCAGGTGCCGCATGGCGCGGTCGCAGTAGCGGGCGAAAAGTTCGGGGGTGCGGGCGTCCTCCCAGCCGCCGGCCGCCAGCAGCCACAGGGGCGAGGTGAAGTGGTGGAACGTGACCACCGGGGTGAGTCCGTGCTCATGGCAGGCTTCCAGCATGCGGCGGTAATGGTTGAGTTCCGCCACGGAGAAGTGGCCTTCCTCGGGCTCGATGCGTGCCCACTCCAGCGAGAAACGGTAGCTGGTGAACCCCAGGCCGGCGATCAGGGCGATGTCCTCGCGGTACCGGTGGTAGTGGTCGACGGCGTCCCCGGACGGCTCGGCGAAGATCGTTCCGGGGAGCCTCTCCAGGAACCAGCAGTCGCTGTTGACGTTGTTTCCTTCGACCTGGTGGGCTGCGGTGGCGACGCCCCAGAGGAAATCCTGCGGGAAGGCAAAAGAGTCGGTCATCTGGTTCCTTTCGATGCGAGCCCCAAGCGACTGTGCAGGGGGCTGACTGTCCATCCTCGGCGCTCAATGCCGGGCCAGGGGCAGTTGATTTCATTGGTTGAAAGACTCCTCGCCGGTGCTGCCGGCCTTCCGGGCGCCTGTCGTGACGCCCGCCACAGAAGTATTTCAACCAATGAAATCCTCGTGTCTCCATCAAACAGCGCGCGCTGATGCTTGAGGGGAGCCGGCCACCTGCCTGGCCCCCATAACTGCTTCCTCCGTTGTCACATCAGAATGCAAAGGCGCACTACATGAAACTTCTGAACTCCACCGTACGAGGGAGCTCCGCCGTTCTGGCGGGAGCGCTCCTCCTGGGATCGTTGACCGCCTGCGGCGGCTCGAGCCAGGCAACTGCCAAGGCGGACACCAGCACCCTGACGCTCGCCATCGATAGCGACTCTGCATCGTTCGGATTTGATCCGCTCCGTGTTTCAGCGGCCCAGCGGCAGTTCTTCGAGGGCCTCTACGACAGCCTGATGACCCTCCAGCCGGACGGCTCCGCAGGACCGGGACTGGCCAAGGAGTTCAGCTACAACGCAGACAACACCGTCCTGACACTGACGCTCAAGGACGGCGTGACGTTCACCGACGGGTCAAAGCTCGACGCCGACCTGGTCAAGGCAAACCTGGACCGCCGGTCCGACCCCGCGCTGAGCGCATACTCCGCAGTCGCCAAGGGCGGCGCCCAGGAGATCACTTCCGTTGACGTCGTTAGCCCCACGCAGGTCTCCCTCACGTTCGCGAAGGCCCAGCCAGGGTTCGAGAAGAACCTGGCCTCCACCACCGGCATGATCGTTGGCAAGACCGGCGTCACCGACACCGCGAGCCTGGCCGCAACCCCGGACGGCTCCGGTCCCTACACCTTGGATCCCTCCACGGTGAAGGGCAACAAGTACGTGCTGGTAAAGAACGACAAGAGCCCGGACGCGTCGAAATATGCCTTCACCAAGGTCACCTTCAGCGTCATCCAGGATCCCCAGGCCCGTGCCAACGCCCTCGTCTCCGGCCAGGCCGACGTCGCCATGCTGACCTCATCTACCGTGGACTTCGCGAAATCCAAGGGTGCTGGGGTGTCCCAGATCGGCGGCACGGTCAACACCATGATTTCCTTCGACAAGACCGGCAAGACCGCCCCGGCCTTCGCCAGCGAAAAGGTGCGCCAGGCCATCCAGCACGCCATCAACCGCAAGGCCCTGGTGGATGCCCTGCACAAGGGTGATATCCCCGCGTGGAATGCCCTGCCCAAGGATTCCGCAGGTTTCAGCCAGGACCTGGAGACCGCGTTCGCCTACGATCCGGCGAAGGCCAAGAGCCTGCTGGCCGAAGCCGGCTTTGCGAACGGGTTCGAATTCACCATCATCGCCAGCGCCCAGACCCAGACGGACCTGCAGGCAGTCCAGAAGGACCTTGCCGCCGTCGGAATCACCATGAACGTTAAGATGGCCGCCTCCACGGATGAAGCGTTTGCCGCGGTGGCAACCACTCCGCTCGGCTACGCACCGCTGAACTGGGACAACCCGGTGGGCGTGATGTACGGAGCGATCCTCAACGGATTCACGAATGTGCAGAAGGCCACCGACGACCAGCTGAGTGCCGCCACCGGCGAGGCTGCGGCCGCGAAGGATGATGCCGCGAGCAAGGCTGCGCTGACCAAACTGAACACCCGGTTGGTGGAATCCGGCTGGATGATCCCGCTCTATGAAGCACTGACTAACCAGGGCTATAACACCAAGAAAATCAAGCAGGTGGAGTTCGCCGGCACCAACGCGTACCCGCTGCTCTCGTCCTACGCACCGGCCAGCTAACACCCGAACCTGCCGATTACCGGCTCTGCCGGGGTGGCCGCCGCGCAACGGAGGGCACCCCGGCAGATCCTGACCGATGGAGGTCACCATGGCACTATTCATTACCAAGCGCCTGCTGATGGCGCTCGCCACCGTGCTGGTGGTCGCGGTGCTGGCATTCCTGCTGGTGCACGCAATGCCCGGCAGTCCCGGAGCGGTTTCGCTCGGGGCCGGAGCTTCCCAGGATGCGATTGATGAGGTGAACCGGCGTCTTGGGTGGAACGATCCGCTTCTGGTCCAGTTCTTCCGCTGGCTGGGTGACGCGGTCCAGGGCAATCTCGGTGTCTCCCTCATCGATGGCCGCTCCGTGTCCGCTGACCTGGCCAACAGGCTCCCGGTGACCGCGTCGCTCGCGGCAGGCGCGACTGTCCTGAGCGCTCTGCTGGGCATCCTCCTCGGCGTGACCGCCGCTGTGCGCGGCGGCTTCCTGGATCAGGCCATTGGAGGCTTTGTCGGGCTGCTTGTGGCTCTGCCCGCCTTCTGGATCGGCATCATCTTTGTGTACCTCTTCGCCGTCCAGTCCTCGGTCTTTCCCGCCACCGGCTACGTTCCCTTCGAAGCCTCGCCCCGGGATTGGGCCATGTCCCTGGCGCTGCCGGTGATCACCCTGGCCGTGGGCGGTGCGGCGTTCATCGCCCGCCAGACCCGAGCTTCCATGCTTGAGGCGTTGCAGCAGGAACACATCCGTACGCTCCGCGCCACTGCCACGCCTACGTGGAAGATCCTCTACATCCACGCCCTCCGCTACGCCAGCCTCCCCATCGTGGCCGGCATCGCCCTGCAGTTCATCGGACTGTTCGGGGGCTCCGTCATCGCGGAGCAACTGTTCGCCATGCCGGGCCTGGGCCAGGCAGTCCAGAACTCCGTCAGCACCCACGATGCCCCGTCCGTGCAGGGCGTGGTGGTCATCGCCACGGTTGTAGTGGTGGCCGTGAACCTGGTGCTGGAACTCGCCACCAAGTTCCTCGATCCGAAGTTGCGTGCCTCATGATCCCCTCCGTCGCCCCCGCCCCGCACCAGCGCAAGAACGCCCTGGCCCGGTTTTCCGCCCACCGCCTCTTCGCTTCTCCGGGCGGCGTGGCGGGCGTTATCTGGCTGGCGGCCCTGGTGGCCGCATCGCTGACTGCCCAGTGGTGGCTGCCGTACAAAACGGAAGACCAAGACTTCACCGCAGTCCTGTCCGGCCCCACCGCGGCCCACTGGCTCGGTACCGACGAACTCGGCCGGGACCTCCTCAGCCGCATTTTCGCTGCCGCCGCAGGCACCCTGGGAACCTCACTGATCACGGTGATTGTCGGCGTCGGGCTTGGAACGGTCCTAGCCATGCTGGCGGCCGCCGCTGGCGAACGCGTCGAAGCGGTCATCAGCCGCGTCACCGAAATCATGATGTCCCTGCCCGGCACGGTGATCATCCTGGCCGTCATCGGCGCGGCGGGGACCAATATTCCGCTGATCATGGCGATCCTGGGTATCCTCATCTCCGCCGGAATCTACCGCGTGATCCTCGGCCAGGCGAAGTCCCTGCAGTCCCAGCTCTACGTGGACGCCGCCAAGGTTGACGGCGTCAGCACGCTGGGCATCAGCCTCCGGCACGTCCTGCCCGGCCTGACGAACACCATCGTGGTGCAGTCCGCCCTCATTTTCGCCGTCGGCATGCTCATCCAGGCGGGCCTGGCGTTCATCGGTTTCGGCCCGCCCATTCCGCAGCCCAGCTGGGGCGGCATGATCCAGGGCGCCTCGCAGCACGTCTACGATGCCCCGTGGCTGATGGTCCCCACCGGCGCCGTGCTGGCCCTGACGGTCCTGGCCGCCAACGCCATCGGCAACGCCCTGGGCAAGGCGCCCAACACCACTGCCTCCCACCTGCCGTCGGCGGCAGCCCGCCGCCAGCGGGCTCGTGCCGTAGCCGCCGTTGGCGCCGCCACTACTCCCTCCGCTAATCCGGTTGCCGACTCTGACGCCGCACCCGCGAACGGACAGCTCAGCGTCCGCGGACTTTCAGTAGGGGTCGACGGCGGTCCTCGCCTGGTCACGGACGTCTCGTTCGACGTCGAACAGGGAACCGTCCTGGGGCTCGTGGGGGAATCCGGGTGCGGCAAGACCATGACCGCGCTGTCGCTGCTCGGCCTGCTGCCCTCCGGGGTGGCCGCAACGGGCGGCCAGATCCTCTGGAACGGCAAGAACCTGGCTGCCGCCACCGACCGGGAGATGGAAGCCATCCGCGGCCGTGACATCGCACTGATCTCGCAGGAACCCATGCGGGCCCTGGACCCCATGTTCACCGTGGGTTACCAGCTCACCTCCGCCATCCGGCGCCTCCGGAAAATGGGCAAGGCGGACGCCCGGAAGGAAGCCCGCACCCTGCTGGAAAAGGTGGGCATCGTGGACGCTGAACGCATCCTCAAGACCTACCCGCACCAGATCAGCGGCGGCATGGCCCAGCGCGTGGCCATCGCACTGGCCCTCTCTGGACGGCCCCGGCTGCTGGTGGCCGATGAGCCCACCACCGCGCTGGATGTCACGGTCCAGGCGGAAATCCTTTCCCTGCTCCGCTCGCTGGTGAAGGACACCGGCATGTCGGTGGTGATGGTGACGCATGACCTCGGCGTCGTGGCGGACATCTGCGACAACGTCGCCGTCATGTACGCCGGCCAGGTGGTGGAAAGCGGCCGGACCGCCAACATCCTGGACAACCCCCGGCACCCCTACACGCTGGCCCTCCTTGCCGCGGATCCGCACGCCAACTCCGCTGCTGACATGCCTGACCGGCTGGCCACCATCAGCGGCCAGGTCCCCCAGCCCAAGGACTGGCCCACCGGCTGCCGCTTTGCGGCCCGCTGCCAGTTCGCCGGATCGGCGTGCGCCGCCCCGGTGCCGCTGCTGGCCTCCGGCTCCGAGGAGGGGCTGGTCCGCTGCGTCAAGGCCGACGAACTGGCCGTGGAAGGCCTGGAATGGCTTGCCACCGAAGTGCCCACCCACCGAGTACTGAAAATCGTTGAAAGGGACCTGGCATGAGCATCAAGACGGTGGAACGGCAGGACACGGCGGCAGTTGCGCCGGAGCAGCCCATGCTGGAAGTCAAGGAGCTGGTGGTCCGCTACGGTCGCGGGCGGAAAGCTGCGGCCCTGCCGGCAGCAGTGGACGGGGTGAGTTTCAGCATCCTCCCCGGCGAGACCGTGGGCCTGGTAGGGGAGTCCGGTTCCGGAAAGTCCACCATCGGCAAGGCCATTCTCGGCCTTCAGAAGAGTGCCGGCGGCACCATCACCTTCCAGGGCAAGGACGTCACGCGCGCGGGAGCTGCAGAGCGCCGCGCCCTGGGCGGAGAACTGCGGGCGGTCTTCCAGGACCCCAATTCCTCGCTGAATCCGCGCCAGACCATCGGGGCTTCGCTGGCGGAGCCGCTCCGCCTCCGCGGAGTCACCGCGGCTGAAGCCCGGGAAAAGGCCGAGGCCATGCTGGAACGCGTGGGGCTGCCCCGCGAAGCAGTGGACCGCTATCCCAGCCAGTTCTCCGGCGGCCAGCGCCAGCGCATCGCGGTGGCGCGGGCCCTGATCTGCGACCCCCGGCTGGTGGTCTGCGACGAAGCGGTCAGCGCCCTGGACCTTTCCACCCAGGCCCAGGTGCTCAACCTGCTGGCAGACCTCCGGGACGAACTCGGCCTGAGCTACCTGTTCATCGCCCACGACATTTCGGTGGTCCAGTTCCTCGCCCAGCGGGTGGTGGTCCTCTACCGCGGCCAGGTGATGGAGAGCGGCCCTGCGGCTGCCGTGACGGAGGCTCCCAAGCACCCGTTTACGCAGGCCCTAGTGGCTGCTTCCCCCGTGCCGAGACCTGCCGAACAGGCCCACCGGCGGGCTGTCCGCGAGGCCCTTGGGGTTCGCACTGCCGCCGCGGTGTCGGCGTCGCCGGGCGGATGTCCCTTCAGCCAACGCTGCCCGCTGGCAACGGAGCTGTGCACCTCCGAACGGCCCGCGCTCCGCCGCGTCGGTGCATCCGACGTCGCCTGCCATTACGCCTGAAAGGGGCACCGTTGCCTAAACATCACGCATCCGCTCAGCCCGCCCGCCTCCGGACCGAAAATCTGAGCCAGGCCTTCGGCATCACCAACACCGCCCCGCGGTTCAGCTGGACGCCGCCGCACGGCACGGTCCGGCAGACGGCCTACCAGCTCAGCACGGGCAACGGCTGGGACACCGGGCGTGTGGACTCCACCCTGCACAGCTTCGTGCCCTACGGCGGGCCTGACCTTGGTTCCCGCGACCGCTTCGACTGGAGGGTCCGGAGCTGGAACGCGGCCGCGGACGGCACCGAGGTGCTGTCCGGCTGGTCCGAACCGGTGGCCGTGGAGCTGGGCCTGGTGAACGCCTCGGACTGGAGCGCCCGGTGGATCGGACCCGATGAATCCGAGATTCCGGCACCGGGCCGCCGCCCCGGGTATGCCCTGCACCGCGACTTCACCCTGGACGCCGCACCCGACTTTGCGCGGGCCTACGCCACCGCGCACGGCATCTATGAGCTCTTCCTCAACGGCCACCGGGTGGGGGACCAGCAGCTGACCCCCGGCTCCACGAGCTACCACACCACCCTGCAGGTCCAGACGTTCGACATTGCGCACCTGCTGCGCCCCGGTACTAACATCGTGCGGTCGGTCCTGACGGACGGCTGGTTCCGCGGGTCCTTCGGGTTCACGCGCGACGCCGACTTGTACGGAACGCAGACTGCTTTCCTGGCGCAGTTGGAGATTGAGTCCGGGGGAGGACGGACTGTCATCGGCACTGACGGGTCGTGGCTTGTTTCTGCGACGGAGATCCTCTCTGCGGACCTGATGGAAGGCCAGCGCGTGGACCTCCGGACAGCGACTGTTCAGGGTGAGGCCGCCCGGCCCGCCGTCCTGCGGGAAGGCAGCTTCAGCACTCTGACCGGCCCGGTGGCGCCGCCCACCCGCGTCGTGGAGGAGCTCGTTCCGGTCTCCATCACGCGACTGGGCGGCGGCAATCAGATCGTGGACCTGGGGCAGAACATCAACGGCTGGGTACGGCTCAGCCGGCTGGGCGCCCCGGGCACCGAGGTGACATTGGTCCACGGCGAAACCCTCGAGGCCGACGGCGAGGTCAGCCAGGACCACCTCCGCCCCATCGACTTCAAAAGACCCGGCCAGTTCCTGGATGCCGGGCAAGTGGATACCGTGGTGGCCTCGGGTACCCCCGGCGAGGTCTTCGAACCGCGGCACACCGCTCACGGCTTCCGGTACGTCTCCGTCCGCGGCCTGGCCGAAGCGCTGCAGCCGGGAGACATCGTGGGATGCATGGTGCATACCGACCTGGAACGCCTGGGCACCTTCAGCTGCAGCGACAGCCGCCTGAACAAGCTGCACGAGATCGTGGACTGGAGCTTCCGCGGCAACGCCTGCGAGGTCCCCACCGACTGCCCGCAGCGCGAAAAGGCCGGCTGGACCGGCGACTGGCAGCTCTTTGTGCCCACCGCCGCCTACCTCTACGACGTGGCGGGTTTCTCCCGCAAATGGCTGAGGGATGTCCGTGCCGACCAGTGGGACAACGGCGTGATCGCCAACATCTCGCCGTCGCCCGGACCTGACGTAACCGGCGCCGAATTCATGTCCTTCACCAACGAGTCCGCAGGGTGGGGAGACGCGATCGTCATGGTGCCCTGGGAGCTTTACCTCGCCACCGGAGACACCGGCATCCTCGAAGAGAACTGGGACGCGATGAACCGGTGGCTGGGCTTCATCCGCCGCACCGCAGAGGGGAATCGGCACCCGGCCAGGTCGGCCCTTCGCCCCACCCCCGCGGAGCATGAGCGCTACCTCTGGGACACCGGCTTCCACTTCGGCGAATGGATGGAACCGGGCGGCCCGGCGCCGGACCTTTTCGCTTCCCGGTCCATGGACAACGGCATCGTGGCCACCGCCTACTACCGGCACTCGTCCGCCCTCATGGCCAGGATTGCCGCCGTCCTGGGCCGGGACGACGAAGCCCGCGAACTCCGGGACCTCTCCGAGAAGGTCCGCGACGCGTGGCAGCAGGAATACCTGCAGCCTGACGGAAGAGTATCCGATAGAAAAGGCGACGGCGGCACCCAGGCCAATTGCGTGCGGGCGCTCGCTTTCGATCTCGTGCCGGACGCTGCCCGCCCCGCCGTCGCGGATCAGCTCGCGGGCCTGGTCAGGGCGGCGGGCACCCACCTGGGCACCGGCTTCCTGGCCACGCCGTGCCTGCTACCGGTGCTTGCCGACAACGGCCACCCCGGCCTCGCCTATGAGCTGCTGATGCAGGACTCGGAGCCCTCCTGGCTGGTGATGGTGGACCGCGGCGCCACCACCATGTGGGAGGACTGGAACGGCATCGGGACCGACGGCAGCGCCACGGGCTCGCTCAACCACTACAGCAAGGGCGCCGTGGTCTCGTTCCTGCACCGCTACACCGCCGGGCTGCGCCAAGCGCCGGGGAGTGCGGGCTGGGAACGGATCATCATCGAGCCCCGGCCGGGCGCCGGGCTGACGTCCGCCAACACCTCGCACCGGGGCCCGCAGGGCCTCATCGAAGTGGAGTGGATCATGGACGACGGCGTGCTGACGCTCACGTCCACCGTCCCCTCCGGGACCACGGCGGAGGTCCGCCTGCCCGGACAACCGGCCGCCGTCGTCGGACCTGGAACCCATACCTTTGCCGCCGCAATGCCCGCCGTCGATTCCGCAAGCGGCACTGACGCCCACCCGGACCTCGCAAGGAGCGCACAATGACCCCCCAAACCGCCACCACTGAAACCCCACGACGGATGCCTGCGCCGCCTCCCTTCCCGGCCTTCCACGCGCCGGGAACTCCTGAGCCGGCGTCGGAGGTGTCCACCGTGCACCGCGAAGTGAGCTACGCCATTGCCGTCGGCTTCCGTCGCCTGGCCATGGACATCTGGCTGCTGCGCGAAACCGCAGGACCTGTTCCCGTGGTGGTGTGGATCCACGGCGGAGCCTTCCAGCTTGGTGACCGCCGCGAGCTGCCGCCCACCTTTCCCAAGGACTCGGTCTTCCGGTTGCTGAACGAGGCCGGCATCGCCTGCGCCACAGTTGACTACCGGCATGCCCTGGAAGCGCCCTTCCCGGCGCAGCTGCATGACCTCAAGGCCGCCGTCCGGTACCTCCGGGAGCACGCCGCTGTCTTGGGCATCGACCCGGGCCGCATCGGCGCCTGGGGCGAGTCCGCGGGCGGGCACCTCGCCGCCCTGCTCGGTGTCACGGGGACGCGGGAGGACCTGGAAGGCGGGCTCGGAGTGTCGGGTCACTCCAGCGCGGTCAGTGCCGTCGTGGACTTCTACGGCGTGTCCTCGCTGCCGGACATGCCGCCGATGGATATACCTGCCGGTCTCGTGTCCGGCGCCCTCGTGGCCGCCGTACCGCCGGGGATGACCATGGAGCCGGGGCCGATGCTGGTGGGCGGCACCGCCGATCCGGACCTTCTGGCGGCGGCCAGCCCGCTGGGCCACGTCACCGCCGGCGCGGCACCGTTCCTGCTCATCCACGGCGACAGCGACGGCCTGGTCCCGCTTTCCCAAAGCGAGCTGCTGGCCGCGGCGCTGACGGCCGCCGGCGTCCGCAACGAACTCGTCACCATCGAGGGCGCCGACCACTGCTTCTTCGGTGCCGAGGGCCAGTTGGACGGAATCCTCAACACCGCAGTTGAATTTTTCGCCAGCGAGCTTTAGGGATCCGCGGGCCTTAAGGACAGGCCCGACGGCGGGCCGGTAGCATGCCGCTATGGCTATCGCACGCTTCCCAAGCTTTGTTATCGACTGCCCCGATCCGAGAGCCCTTGCGGGCTTTTACGGTGCCCTGCTCGGCTGGAACGAAAGGGTCGATGACGGCTGGGTCGAGATCCGGCCCGACGACGGCAGCAACTGCATTGCGTTCCAGCAGGTGGAGGGCTACCAGGCGCCCGAGTGGCCGGGCCAGACCCACCCGCAGCAGATGCACATGGACCTGGTGGTGGCGGATCTGGACGGCGGCGAAAAAGAGGCCATCAGGTTGGGCGCCACCAAGGCGGAGACGCAGCCCGGCACCACCTTCCGTGTCTTCCTGGACCCGGCCGGCCACCCGTTCTGCCTCTGCCTGAGCTGACACTGGTTTCAGTCAATGAAACTCCGCTAGCGGGCCCATCGGCGATTCCGGGACGCTGGGGGAAGCCCTTGAACTTCCCCCTCGTGACGAATCGAGCCGACGTTGACTCAACCATCCAGCCCCTCAGCCCTCCGCTTTGAACACCATGAGGAGCCCTTTGGTATCGGCGAGGAGCGGCCGCGGCTCTCCTGGCAGGTCACCTCCGAAACACCGGGCTGGGTCCAGTCCGCCTACGAACTCGAGCTCGGCCCTGATGAAGAGCACCTGGTCAGCTACGGTCGAACCGAATCCGCCGAGCAGCTCCTCCAGCCGTGGCCGGCACCGCCGCTGCGGAGCCGCCAGCGTGTTGCCGCCCGGGTCCGTGTGTGGGGCAGCGACGACGGCGGTCCCTCCGAGTGGGGCCCAGTGGCCAATGTCGAAGCCGGGCTCCTGAACCCGGCAGACTGGCAGGCGGCCATGATCCGGCCGTCCTGGGACGAAACGAGCGAAGACACCGAACCCGCCTCCCGGCTGAGCCGCACGTTCGAAGTCACGGGCACCGTGGCCTCCGCACGCCTCTACGCCAGCGCCCGCGGTGTTTACGTGGCCTGGATCAACGGCCGGCGCGTCGGCCGCGAGCGGCTGGCGCCGGGCTGGACCAGCTACCACCACCGCCTCCGCTACCAGACCCACGACGTCACCGACTACCTGCAGCCCGGCACCAATGTCATCGGGCTCGAACTTGCCGACGGCTGGTGGCGCGGCAACCTGGGCTTCCAGGACAAGCGCAACACCTACGGTGACCGCACGTCGGCGATCACCCAACTGGAAATCGCCGACGCCGGCGGCAGGATCACTGTCATCGGAACCGACAGCTCCTGGCTGGCTGGCAGGAGCCCGGTGCTCGGCGCCGATCTCTACAACGGCGAAACGTATGACGCCCGACTGGAGGACTGCGGCTGGGCAGACTCCCAGGACGCCGTGCTCGGCCCTGTAGCCGTGGAGGACTTCGATGCGTCGGTGCTGGTGGCCCCGGACGGTCCGCCGGTGCGCGCGACGGACGAGCTTCCCGTGACCGCAGTGCTGGGCACGCCGTCCGGGAAGACCATTTTGGACTTCGGCCAGAACCTGGTGGGACACCTCCGCATCAGGGTTAGCGGAGAGGCCGGCACGGAGGTGGTCCTGCGCCACGCCGAGGTCCTGGAATACGGAGAACTCGGCACCAGGCCACTGCGGGTCGCCAAGCAGACCGACCGGTACATCCTGCGTGGCGGCCGCGAGGAAATCTGGGAACCTGAGTTCACCATCCACGGCTTCCGATATGTGGAGGTGACCGGCTGGCCCGGTGACCTGGACCCGGACGCGTTCACCGCCGTCGTCGTTCACTCAGACCTGGCGCGGACCGGTTCCTTCGAATGTTCCGACCCCATGCTGAACCAGCTCCATTCCAACGTGGTGTGGGGCATGCGCGGAAACTTCGTTGATGTGCCAACGGACTGCCCGCAGCGCAACGAGCGGCTCGGCTGGACGGGCGACTTCCAGATTTTCGCAGCAACGGCGTCCTTCCTCTACCGGATCCCAGGCTTCACAGCGTCCTGGCTGAAGGACCTGGCCGCCGAGCAAGGTACCGACGGACCTCCGCCGCTGGTTGTCCCCGAAGTAACGTTCGACAAGCCGCCGTTTCCTGTCCGCCCGGTGATGGCCGCGTGGGGTGACGCGGCCGTGCTGGTTCCCTGGGTGCTCTACCAGCGCACCGGCGACCTGGAGTTCCTGCGACGGCAACTGCCGGGAATGATCGCATGGCTGGAGGCTGCTGCCGGGGCCGCCGGACCGGAGCTGCGGTTCGAACAGGGCTTCCAGTTCGGTGACTG
Organism: Arthrobacter sp. Leaf337; assembly: GCF_001423745.1. Classification (GTDB taxonomy): domain Bacteria; phylum Actinomycetota; class Actinomycetes; order Actinomycetales; family Micrococcaceae; genus Arthrobacter. Next base: position 501,429 of record NZ_LMPC01000012.1, on the reverse strand, counting down.
GCTGGATCCGGCGGCGCCCCCGAACGAACCGGGCGCTGCCCGGACGCCGTGGCAGCTGGTGGCCCAGGCCTACCTGTCGTACTCGGCCCGCGTGGCCTGCCAGGCCGCGGTGCTGCTGGGGGAGGACCCGGCCGCTCTGGACGAGCTCTCGCAGCGGGCTGCCGAAGTATTCCGAGAGCGTTATATTTCCCGCGGCGGGCTGCTGATGCCGCCGACCCAGACGGCCTACGCCGTCGCACTGAGCTTCGGACTGCTGGAGGGCCGGGAGCGGGCTGCCGCGGCCGACGGGCTGGCTCAGGCAGTGGAAGCCGACGGCTACCGGATCGCCACGGGTTTCGTGGGGACACCGCTGGTCTGCGACGCACTGACCGACCACGGCTACTCGACGGCGGCGTACCGACTCCTGCTCCAGACGGAATGCCCGTCCTGGCTCTACCCCGTGACGATGGGTGCCACCACGATCTGGGAGCGGTGGGACTCCATGCTTCCGGACGGGAGCATCAATGACGGTGAAATGACCTCCTTCAACCACTACGCCCTGGGTGCGGTGGCCGATTGGATGCACCGCAGCCTGGCGGGGCTGGCTCCGGCTGAACCGGGCTACCGGAAACTGCTGGTCCGGCCCCGGCCCGGCGGCCGGCTGGCCTGGGCACGGGCCAGGCACGAGACCCCGTACGGTGTGGCCGAGGTCAGCTGGAACCTGGCGGGCACGGACTTCACCCTGGAGGTGACGGTGCCGGCGGCTTGCACCGCAACGGTGGTGCTGCCGGATGCTGACGAGACCACCCATGAAGTTGGATCCGGAACGCATTCGTTCAGCTGTGTGGCGACGCCGGCTGACGAAGCCCTCAGGGCTCCTGAACTCGCGGCACGGCCATGAGCGTGGATCCGGAACTGGCTGCCCTCATGCACCACGTGGCCGGCGCCGGTTCCTTCGCCGAGCTCCTTGCCGATCCCTCCGGCATGGAACGGCTGGAGGCCTTCAGCGCGGGCGAGGCCCCGTATGCGGCGCCTGCCGTCGCGGTCCGGACCGTGGACGTGCCGGGCCCCAACGGCCCGGTGCCGGTGCGCATCTACGGCGGGCCGGCGTCGGACTCTTCAGCAGACTTGCCAGCCGCTGCAGGCGGTGGACTTCCGGCCCTCGTATGGGTTCACGGTGGCGGGTTCGCCGGAGGCGGCCTGGACATGCGGGAGGCGGACCAGCTGGCACGGGAAGTGGCCGCCAGGAGCGGCGGGATGGTGCTGTCCGTGGACTACCGGCTGGCCCGCGACGGTGTGCATTTTCCGGTGCCGCACGAGGATGTCCTTGCAGCCTGGCTGTGGGCCGTGGAACACGCCGCGGAGCTGGGGGCTGACCCCCGGACCCTCTGCCTGGGCGGAGCCAGCGCCGGCGGCAACCTTGCCGTCGGGGCTGCCCTGTTTCTGAAGGATGCGGGAGGCCGGCTGCCCGCGAAGCTGGTGCTTGCCTACCCCTTCCTGCATGCGGAGCTGCCGGAGCCAGGGGATCCGGGGGCCGCGGCCATGGCCGGTCTTCCGCGGATCCTCCGCTTCACGGCGGACGATTGCCGCGCCATGGTGGAGAACTATATCGGAGGTCCGATCCTGATGGCGTCCTCCTACGCAATGCCCGGCTACGCGGACCCGGCCGGCCTGCCGCCTGCAGCCGTTCTGGTGTGCGAATACGATGACCTGCGCTACTCCGGCGAGTTGTTCGTTGATGGTCTCCGGGCCGCCGGGATCGCCGTGGAGGCGCGCGTGGAACCGGGCGCCACCCACGGCTACCTCAACCACTCGGCGGGGCTGCGCATCGTGCAGCGCGGCCTGCAGTTCCTGGCCGATGAAGTGGCGTCGGCGAAGCCATTTCAATGATTGGAATTTCCCGTTTCCGCCGGGGCTTCCGTCCAGCAGGCTTAGGGAAGAAGGCGCCGGATCGTTCCTGATTCCGGCCACGGCAACGGATGGAGTCATTGATGACTGCTGGACAAGTCCTGAGGGGGATCGAGTTTTCACGTCCCGGCGGATTGCCGTTGCTGCTGGACCTCTACCTGCCGGCGGCAGGAACCTCCCGGGCCGGCTCCGGGGGTCCGGTGCCGGCCGTCGTACATTTTCACGGCGGCGGCTGGCGCATGGGGGAGCGTTCCTCCCTCGGCCCGGTGACCGACGCCTTTGCGCTGACACCCTTCGAGCGTCTGGCCGCGGCAGGGTTTGCCGTGGTGTCGGCGGACTATCGCCTGTCCTCGCAGGCCGTGTTTCCGGCACAGCTCGAGGATGCCACAGCCGCCGTCGCCTGGCTCGGGAACCACTCGGCTGAGTTCAACGTGGACCCGGGCAGGATTTTTGCCTGGGGGGATTCCGCCGGCGGTCATCTGGCCTGTCTTGTGGGCCTCGGGGCAGACGGTTCCGGCGCCGGTGCGGGGGCCCCGGCGTCCGGTGTGAAACCTGTCGCCGGCGTCGCCGCCTGGTACCCGCCCACCGACCTTGTCCGGATGGGCAGCCAGGCCCTGCCGGATGCCGTGGCAACGGCGGACGACCCCGGTTCCCGCGAAGCGCTCCTCCTCGGAGTGCAGCCCGCGGATGCCCCGGACATGGCGGCTGCTGCGAGCCCGCTGAGTTACGTGGGCAGCCAAGCACCACCGTTCTTCCTGGCCCATGGCACCGCCGACCGGTTCGTCCCGCCAGCCCAGGCCGCCACGTTCGCCGCCGCGCTGGAAGCCGCTGGCGCCGACGTCGAACTTCTCCTCATTGAAGGCGCCGACCACATGTGGTTGCTGCCGGACAAAAGCCCGGCAGCGGCGCAGAAGGTCCTGGACGCCACCATCGATTTCTTCCGCAGGCAAGCCCAGGTCACCTGACCCGGCACCTCCTGACTTTGACCCCAGCCTGACCGGCATTCCTTGTGCCCGGGCTAGACCTGAAAGGCTCCACATGCAGTACATCGGCATCAACCACCGCGGGGAATCCTGGGCAGCGGCCCTGGTGGACTCCCGCGTTTTCCCGCTGGCGCCCGTAGGCGAGTTCTGGGCGGACGCCGCCGGCTGGCAAGACAAGTCTGTCTCCCTGATTGCTGGCGCCTCAGCATCCGGTGCTTCAGCAGCCGACGACGGCGGCTGGCTTGAGCGCGTCAGCGTTACCGAAGTGCCGCTGGTGCCCGCATCGGCCCGCGTTATCTGTGTGGGCCTCAACTACAAGGCCCACGCAGCGGAAGGCAGCTACAAGGACCAGGAACTGCCTCCGTACCCCACGCTGTTCGGCCGCTGGACGGCCTCGCTGTCAGTAGGGAACGTGCCCGTGCCCGTACCCTCCGGCGAAGCGGGACTGGACTGGGAAGGCGAAGTGGCGGCGTACGTCGGCCGGCGTGTGGAATCCATGGACGAGGCCGAAGCGGCCGAGGCGGTCTTCGGCTACTCCACGTTCAACGACCTCACGGCCCGCCGGGCGCAGAAGCTCACCACGCAGTGGACCCTGGGCAAGAACGGCGACTTCACCGGACCGCTGGGTCCGCTGGTCAGCCGGGACGAGGTGGGCGACCTCCGTGACGGTCTCCAGGTCCGCACGCGGGTGAACGGCACCGAGGTCCAGAACGGCAACACGCGGGACATGATCTTCTCCGTGCCGGCCATCATCTCGCTGATCAGCCAGACCCTCACCCTCCATCCCGGCGATGTGATCGCCACCGGAACCCCGGAGGGTGTGGGGTACGCCCGCACACCGCAGTGGCTGCTGCAGCCGGGCGACACCGTTGAAGTGGAAATCGACCGCCTCGGCACGCTCACCACTCCCGTCGGCGACATCTCACTCCGTGGCCGTGCCTGATGGTCACCCTGCCAACCGCCTCTCCTGACACGCTGCCGGAGGAGGTGCAGGTCCTGATCTCCGGCGGCGGCCCCAGCGGACTCTTCCTCTCGCTGGACCTCGCATCCCGCGGTATCCCGAGCACGGTGATCGAGCCGCGGACCACCGTGGATCCGGCCCGCCCCCGGGCCAAGACCACCAACGCCCGCACCATGACGCACCTCCGCCGGCTGGGGCTGGCGGACGCACTCCGCGCCGCGGCACCGCTTCCCGTGGACTACGCCCAGGACGTCACCTTCTGCACCGGGCTGGCCGGTCCCGCGGCCCATGAAATCCGGACGTTCCGGCACGCGTTCCAGCTGGTGCCGGGCCGCTACGGGCCGCAGCCTGAATGCGGCCAGCAGGTTCCGCAGCCCGTTTTGGAGGAGGTCCTCCGCGCGGCCGTGGCGGAGGCCCCGTTGGTTACCTTGCTGACCGGGTGGCATGTGCAGGACGTCAGTGTTAATTCCGGAAGTGGTAGTTCAGGGCCGGTTCCTTCCGGAACCGCCAGTACCGGAACCGCCGTCGTGGTGGCGGACGATACCGGACGGACCCGCACCATCACCGCCGACTTTGTGGTCGGGGCCGACGGCGGTTCCTCCGCCGTGCGCCGCAGCCTGGGCATCCGCCTGGAAGGCGGTTCCGCGGAGCTGTCCAACATCAGCATCATGTTCCGCTCGAAGGACCTTGGCCCCATGATCGCGCTGCCACCTGCCGTCCAGTACTGGGTGGTGGGCGGGGAAACCGCGGGAATGGTGGGCCGGATGGACCTGGCCGATACGTGGTGGGCGATCGTGCAGGGCGTGGACGCAGAGGCTGCAGCCGCGCTGGCGGATGACGCCGCCGTCGCCATGGTCCGCGAACTGGTGGCCACAGAGGTGGACGTCGACGTGGTGGCCACCGATCCCTGGACCGCCCGCATGCTTCTTGCCCCCGGCTACGGCCGCGACGGCGTGTTCCTGGTGGGCGACGCAGCGCACCTGAATCCACCGTGGGGCGGGCACGGCTTCAACACGTGCATCGGCGATGCTGCGAACCTTGCGTGGAAGATCGCGGCCAGCCTGGGAGGGTGGGGCGGCCCGGAGCTCCTGGCCAGTTACGGGCTCGAACGCCGTCCGGTGGCGGCGCGGACCATCCGCGACGCCGCCACCAACGGCGAGGCGCTCGCCTACCATTTCGCTGATCCGGCCCTGCGCAGCGCCGGCGGCGACGGCATCCGGGCCAGGCAGGCGGCTTACGAGGCGCTCGCGGTCAAACAGAGCGAGTTCGATTCGCTGGGACTTGTGCTCGGCTACGCCTACGCGGATTCGCCCCTGGTGGTGCCTGACGGTTCGCCGGTTCCCGCTGAGGACCCCATCCGGTACGTCGCTTCGGCCAGCCCGGGGGCCCTGCTGCCGCACGCCTGGTTGGATGACTCAACCTCCCTTTACAGCCTCCTTGGCACCGGCTTCACCCTCCTGGCCGACGCCGCCGCCCTGGGCGGTGTGCCTGAGGTTCACGTTTTTGCGCCGGTCGTCCATGCTGCGGCCTGGCAGGGCATCCCGGTGACCATCACCGCCGTCGGGCCTTCCGACGACGGGACACCGATGGCGGACCTGTGGGGAGCCGACGCGGTGCTGGTCCGTCCGGACCAGCACGTTGCCTGGCGCGGTGCGTCCGCTGAGGCTGCCGCGGCAGCGCTTGCCGTGGCCGCCGGCTGGAGCGCAGCGCCCCGGCATTCGTTCGAGCACAGGCCGGAGCAGAACAGCCCGGCGCAGCACATCTCATCGCAACCCACCGAAAGGGACTCCCGTGTCAGCGCCGTCATTCCGTGAATTCCTGTTCGCTCCGGACCATCCGCGGGTGGCCGGGATCCGCGGCCTCAGCGCCCGTGACTACGCCGAGGCTGCCAAAACCGATTCGTTTGCGGGGCCCATGATCGAGGGCTGGGAGGTGCTCTACCCGGAACCCTTCAAGGGGGTAACGAACGACGGCGTCCTCCGCCCGGGGCTCTATCCGCTCGACCCGGCCAGGGCCGGGGAAGAAGCGCCCACGGCGGCGATGGTGGCAGCCGGCCGGAAGCTGCTGTCTGTTGCAACCCTCGATGAAGTCTCACGGTTGAGCTACGGCGTGGACGCCCACGAGTGGCAGAGCTGGGCGAACCCCGAGTTCATGCAGCACGACACCGGACTGCGCCTTGATGAACTGGACGCCCCGGTCCGGGATGCCGCGCTGGCCGTGGTGGAGGCTAGCCTGAGCCCTGCCGGTTTCGAACTGGCCAGGAACCTCATGCGGATCAACGGATTCCTGGGTGAACTGGTGGGGCTTCCGCTGCTGATGAATGAGTTCAGCTACAACTTCGCCCTGTTCGGTGAGCCGTCCGATGCGGAACCTTGGGGCTGGCAGCTCTTCGGCCACCACGTGGCGCTCAACTGTTTGGTCGCGGGCACGCAGCTGGTGATCTCGCCCGTGTTCCTCGGAGCGGAACCCGACGTCATCGACGCCGGCCCGCACCGGGGCGTCAAGGTCTTCAAGGAACGCATCGCGCTGGCCCGGAAACTGATGGGTGCCCTGCCGGACAGGCTCCGAAAGGAAGCAACGGTGTATGACGCGATGGTGGATCCTGCCATGCCCGAGGGTCGGATCCATCCCGGGGACGAACGCCATCTGGGCGGCTGCTTCCAGGACAACCGGGTGATTCCCTACGAGGGCATTGCGGTCGGCTCGATGCCGCCCGAGGCGCTAGCCGTGCTGGATGACGTGGTGGAGGATTTCATCGCCTACCTGCCGGACGGACCCAGGGCTGCGCGGCGCAGGGAGATCCGGGAACACTACGGCGAGAGCTGGTTCAGCTGGATCGGTGGCTGGGAGGGGCAGGAGGCCTTCTACTTCCGGCTGCAGAGCCCGGTGGTGGTGATGGAGCTGGACCACCACACGGGGGTCTTCCTCAGCAACGACGAGCCGGCGCCGTTCCACATGCACACGGTCCTGCGCACGCCCAACGGCAACGATTATGGCCGCGAACTGGTGCGCCAATTCCCATCGATTGCTCCGTAACAGCCGTTTTCCGGGGCGAAAAGGGCGCCTACGGAGCAATCGATGACCCCCTGAAACCAGAAATGGCCCGGACCTCCTTTCGGAAGTCCGGGCCATTGGCGTTCGTTGGTTCTTCTCAGATGTCCAGGGCAGCCCGACGCTGCGGCGGGGGACCGACGACGGTCAGGTCCATTTCCGCCTGGGCGCGGCCGAAGCCTTCCATGTCCATGTACGGAGTGCCGCCTTCGGTGTACATGTAGTCCTCGGTGGGCTTGTTGAAGTACTCAAAGAAGCCGTTGAAGACCGACGGCGTCAGGAAACCCACCATCTGGGTGTTGTGGGAGTCGAACGCGAAGGAGTGGACGGTTCCGGCCGGCGCGTGCACGAAGTCGCCCTTGGTCAGGAGCATCTCGCGGCCGTTGGCGTAGAGCCACATCCGGCCCTCCGTGCACAGGAAGTTCTCGGTGTGCTCCGCGTGGAAGTGCAGCGGAATGTAGGGCGATTTGGCTCCCTTGGTGTGCACTGCGAAGTAGTTTGAGCCGGTGTTCGCCGGCCTTGAGAGGTAAGTGAACATGGTCTGGTAGCTGACCAGGCGTTCGCCTTCGCCCGCGCTGAGGAAGTACGGGCTCTGGGTGGGCGGAAGGCCGGCGTCCTGCTGGAAGGTAGGTGCAACGCGCTGCACCTCCGGGAACGTGATGCCGAACTCGGCCCCCACTTCCGCCTGCTCCTGTGCGCTGCGTTTGTGGCCCGCGCGCACCGGCGGAACATGCGAATCGATGGGGGTGCCGACGCGTTCGTAGTAGGCCTCGGCGCCGCCGGGGGTCATCCAGTTCAGGAACCGTGTGTAGTGGCTGGCCATGCGGTAGGCGTGCGGGGTTCCTGGAGGAATGACTACGGAGTCGCCGGGCGTGAGGATGCGGCTTTCGCCGGGCAGCCAGACGTGCAGGATGCCGTCGAAGACGTACAGGGTCTTGTGCTCCACCTTGTGGCTGACGAAGGGAGATTCGGCTCCCATCCCGCCCGAGACGTAGGCGGCACTGAAGATGCCGCCGGTGTCCGCCGAACGGGCGATGACGGTGACAAGCTGCCCGTTGATTTCGTATCGGGCGCCCTCGCCGGAAGCCATGTAATAGGGGACAGCCTCGCCGGGCAGCGCGTTCGCCACCGGGAGTTGTGTGTTCATTTCCTCAACGCTGAGGGACATTGGTTCCTTCTTTCCAGTCCGGAGCTTCGCCGTGGCGTGGTCACCAGCATGCCCTCAAACGAAGGGTCGGGGCGTCAGGCTTTCCAATGAGTGAAATACATTTCGGCACTCCGTCAGAGCACGGCAGGGTCACTCGCGTCGGAAGTAGTTGTTTCGTCGGGGTTCTTGTCGTGGGTCGATGTGGGGTGGCGGGATGAACCAGGGGATCCCGGTTTTGACGTGGATCTGCCACTGTTCCTTGTGGATCAGGTGGTGGTGATGGCTGCAGAGCAGNGTCAATGCCCACCACACCGCCCCTTGTCGTGGGTCGATGTGGGGTGGCGGGATGAACCAGGGGATCCCGGTTTTGACGTGGATCTGCCACTGTTCCTTGTGGATCAGGTGGTGGTGATGGCTGCAGAGCAGTGCGCCGTTGTCGGTGCTGGTGGTTCCGCCGTGTGACCAGTAAGAGATGTGGTGGGCCTCGCACCAGGGTGCGGGGATGGTGCAGCCCGGGAACGCGCAGCCCTGGTCGCGGGCGGTGAGGGCTTTGCGGATGTGCGGCGGGAACACCCGGGTGGTCCGGCCGATGTCCAGGATCCGCCCCTGGCTGCCGAGGAGGACGGGGATGATGTCCGCATCGCAGGCGATCTTGCGGGCGGTGGCGGCGGTGACGGGGCCAGTGAACGTAAACGAGCCCCTGCCGGGGGTGCCGGTTTGCCGGTCACTGGTGTGGCCGAGGCGTTCGAGGAGGTCGCGGTAGTCGATGGTGACCATGACCTGGGGCCGGAGTCCGCCCGCTGCGGGGAGCGTGCCGGTGGTCAGGGCTGTTTTGCAGGCATTGACGAGGCCGTCGAGGAGCTGCTGCGGGCGGGTCCGCTGGTCCAGTTCCGGTTCCAAGTCCTGCTCTGCGCCGCTGTCGGCGCCGGCGCCTGGTTGGGTGCGGGGGTTGGTGGCCGTGTTCATCGCGGTGAGAAGGTGTTCGGTTTGCTCCGTGGTGGCCAGGATTTCCATTCGCTGGAGTCCGGGGCGGGGCTGGCGGAGGAACACGCCCTGGCGGTGCCGGAGTTCGGCTTCGGTGGGTTCGGACCCGTCCTGGTCGATCGCGTCCGTCCACTGCCGGGCGATCCGGGCGACGAAGTCGGTGTCCTGCTCCGTCGCGGTGTGGGTCAGGGCGTGTTCCATCCTGGCGGTGGTGTCTTCGGCGGCGTGGTGGCGGACCCGGTCTAACGCCNGGCGGGGCTGGCGGAGGAACACGCCCTGGCGGTGCCGGAGTTCGGCTTCGGTGGGTTCGGACCCGTCCTGGTCGATCGCGTCCGTCCACTGCCGGGCGATCCGGGCGACGAAGTCGGTGTCCTGCTCTGCCGCGGCGCGGGTCAGGGCGTGTTCCATCCTGGCCATGGTGTCCTGGTCGGCGTGGTGTCGGACCCGGTCCAACGCGAGCGTGATGATGGTCGCGGACCGGGAGCCCACGGACCCGGACGCCACAGCCACAGCGAGCTCGGGCTGGTCCGGTGGTTGGGGGTGGCCGGTGATCCCGGTCCCGGGCAGCACCGCCTCCGCCAGTGCCAGCCGGCGGCGGGCTTCGCCGGCACCGATCCGCAACCGGGCCCGGAGGAACTCGGTAGTGTTCCGGCACCCGTCATCGGCCGGGTCCGGGACCCGGGTTTCTTCAGTTGCAGTTCCCGCGGGCGCCTCTGCATCCGGACCACTTGCAGCCGGATCACTCCCTGCATCGGCAGGCTGGCTGCTCGCCCAGCCGATGGGTCCGTGCACGGCAGTCTCGTTACCCCATCCGGTGGTCCAGCCAACCGCGGCACCGAAGCCCGAGACGGCCCGCGCAGCAGCCGAGGCCTGGCGCCGGGTCCGGTCCACAGCCCCGGCCGCGACCACCTGCAGATATTCCAGGGTCCGGGCGATGTCCTCAACGTTCGCCGCGAAGTCGGCAGCCTCCCTGAAGCCCATCAGACCGGCGTCCTCGACCGCCGTCGAACTGGCACGTTTGAGCAGCTCAAGGCTCCGGGGAAGATCACCGGACCCGCCGCCGTCGGACGCCAACGCCTGAGAAGTCTGCAGACTGGCGGGGACACTGCGCAGGCCCGGACCGGAGGCAACCCGAACAGCAGAAGCGGCGGCGGGCAATGCCGCCCACCGCAACGCCCCTCCTGCTGCGAGTTCCCCCAAGACCTCCATGGGACAACTCTGCCGCGGGGGTCCGACAATTTAGCCCCGCCGCCTGGCCCGGCCCCGCCACCACCCCGACGAACAGTCCCGCCAGTCCAGCCAGTCCCGCCAGCCGCGCCGCAAACCAGTCCAGCTACTTCGCGCCGTATCCCTCGTCCGTCACGTGCTCGCCCCACGCTGTTTCCGGGCCCTCCTGGCCTTCGCCCAGGGCTTCCCACATGGCCAGGTGGCACATGAAGTGGTCAGCGGCGGCACCGTGCCAGTGCTCTTCACCAGGCGGCGTGTAGATGGTGTCGCCCGGACGGATCTCAATCACTTCGCCGCCGCGGGCCTGGACGAGGCCGCGGCCTTCGGTGACATGCAGGGTCTGGCCGTTCGCGTGCGAGTGCCACGCAGTGTGCGCGCCCGGGGCGAAGCGGACCATGTTCACGCGCAGCTGCGAGGGTGCCTCGCCCTTCGCAATGACGTCGAACCAGACGTCGCCGGTGAACATTTCCGCCGGTCCTTTGTTGCTTGGCGTTTTGGGCTGGATTTCCAACAGTTCTCCTCAATCGCTGGTTGCCCGCCCCTGTGGGGGCGGCATTCCACCGGTTCAACACTAGGAGCCTTCGAGGGCGGCAGGGAGGCCCTGCCAGTACCTGTATCAACAGAACCTTCCCCGCGCGGTTGCTAAGGGGTTTGCTGGATAGGCAGCGAAAACTTCCTAAGGAGCAGCACCATGGCAACAGAAACCCCGTCGCGGGCCCAGCAGTTGATGGGCGACATCGCGCCCAAGCTAGCCCAGCTCACCGATGATGTCCTGTTCGGCGATGTCTGGGAACGGCCCGGCCTCTCGCCCCGCGACCGCAGCCTGATCACCGTTGCTGCGCTGACGGCGCTCTACCGCACCGGCCAGCTGCCCTCCCACCTGCGGCTCGCCCTCGCGAACGGCGTCACCCCCGATGAACTGGTCGAAATGTTCACCCACCTTGCGTTCTACGCCGGCTGGCCGAACGCCATCACCGCCGTTACGGCGCTCAAGGAAGTTCTTGCAGAACAACAGCTGGCTGAACAGCCGGCGAATGAGCAGCCGACGACGGCGCACGCCGGCTAAGCAGCCCGGTCCAGCTATCCATCGACACCTTAAAAGGATTCCCATGCGCGACGACGGTGCCGTTGGTAGGGTGGGAGCTGCCCAGTACACCGATGTGCCGATGAATTTTGCCACCGTGATGCGCAATATCACCTTGACCGGCGGCGTGGCCCCGGCCCGGGCCTACATCGAAGAACTCATGCCGGACATCCTCTCGGGAACAATCCAGCCCGGCATGGTGTTTGACCACACTGTGGCCCTCGACGACGTCGCTGTCGGCTACCGGGCGATGGCCGACCGCACAGCTCTCAAAGTGCTGATCCGTCCCTGATGCTGATGTTCAGCCACGAACCGAACTTCATACCCAACGAATCCAACGAACACCCAACATTGGAGAACATATTGCTTACCGCTAACGCTTACGCCGCCCCGTCCGCTGACGGAGACCTGATCCCCATCACTATCGAACGCCGCGACGTCGGCCCCCACGATGTGTTGATCGAGATCAAGTACGCCGGTATTTGCCACTCGGACATCCACACCGTCCGCGGTGACTGGGGACCCCAGCAGTACCCGCTGGCACCGGGCCACGAAATCGCCGGAATCGTCACCGAGGTAGGCGCCGAAGTCACCAAGCACACCGTGGGCGACCGCGTCGGCGTCGGCTGCATGGTGAATTCCTGCCGCGAATGCGTCAACTGCCAGAAGGGCGAGGAGCAGTACTGCCTCAAGGGCAACACCGGCACCTACGGTGCAGTGGACCGCGACGGCACCATCACCCAGGGCGGCTACTCCACCCACGTCGTGGTGACCGAAGACTTCGTGGTCCGGATCCCGGAAGGCATCGAGCTCGACGTCGCCGCGCCGCTTCTCTGCGCCGGCATCACCACCTACTCGCCGCTGCGCCACTGGGGTGCGGGCCCGGGCAAGAAGGTGGCCGTCGTCGGACTCGGCGGACTCGGCCACATGGCCGTCAAGATCGCGCACGCCATGGGCGCCGAGGTCACCGTGCTGTCCCAGTCACTTAAGAAGCAGGAAGACGGCCTGAAACTGGGCGCCGACCACTACTACGCCACCAGCGACGAAAACACCTTCGCCGACCTGGCCGGCAGCTTCGACCTGATCATCAACACGGTCAGCGCTTCGATCGACATCAGTTCCTACCTGCAACTGCTGACACTTGACGGCACGCTGGTGAACGTCGGTGCGCCGGCGGAACCGCTCCCGGTGAACGCGTTCGCGCTCATCGGCGGCCGCCGCTCCTTCGCCGGTTCCATGATCGGCGGCATCCGCCAGACCCAGGAAATGCTCGACTTCTGCGCCGAGCACAACCTCGGTGCCGAGATCGAAGTCATCCCGGCCGAGAAGATCAATGAGGCCTACGAACGCGTCCTGGCCTCCGACGTCCGGTACCGCTTTGTGATCGACACCGCGACCCTGAGCTAACTCAGGCCGCGTCGAGCTAGCCAGGCCGCGTCAGCGACCTAAAGCAGTAACAACCGAAAGCAGTGCCGCCCTCAGGAGAGGGCGGCGCTGCTTTTGCGTTTACTGTTTCACCAGCGGAACCGCTACTCCGCAGTCATTACGTGCGTGAAGTGGTCGTAGCGGAGGGTGAGCTGGCCGCCGTCGTGCGCCAGGCTGATGTTCGCGCCATTCGGCGAGCCGCCGGCGCCGTAGCTTACATCCCACGACCGGTTCAGGGCGGCCTTGAACTCGTAGTTGCCGGCGGTCAGGTCCACAGACAGCTTCCACACCAGATCGTCCGGGTCCAGTTTCAGCTGCGCTTGATCGCAGGCGGGCATCCAGTCCTCCGGGCAGCCCAGCTCGGAGTTCATGCTCCCCGCCGCGGCCACGGCGCCGGGCTGTTGTGAGGCGTAGACCGGGCTCAGCACATGCGTGGTGTGGTCGTAGCGGAACGTCACGGACCCTCCCGGATGCTCGAGCACGATGTTCGCACCGTTCATGGCACCCCCAGCGCCGTAGTTCTCGTCCCAGCCACCATTGAGCGCGGCCTTGAACTCATACGTGCCCGCCGGCAGTTCCGGCACGGTCATGCGCCAGACCTTGTCCGCCGGGTCCAGCGTCATAAGGGCCTTTGCGCACGTAGGCTGCCAGTCGTCCGGGCAGCCCATCTCGGAGTTCAGGCTGCCCGCCACGGTCACGGAGTCCGGCTGCGGGATCTCGCCGGCCACCACGGTACGGATGTCGCTGACTACGTTCTCCGCGCCCGGAACGGACATGGTGGCCCGGTAGCGGACTTTCGTGCCGTCTGTGAGGCCCAGCGCCGAGAGGTCGTCGAAGACCGTGTAGGCGGGCGAGGAACTGTCCGATCCGATCGGAGTCCATTCGCCGCCGTCCACACTGCGTTCGAAGTTGACGGTGTAGTCAGCCTTTTCCGGGCTGGCCGTCGCACTGACTTCCACCTTGCCGTCCACACTGCTGCCCTCCGCCGGTTTCTGCATGGCCAGGACCGGGGCGGGAACGGTGCCGCTGCGTGCGGCGCTGAGCGAGGTGTTTCCGCCGTTGTCCAGGACCACCGCGCGGTATTCCACAGCGGTGCCGGGGTTCAGCCCGGTGACGTCGTGGAACACCTGGTACGGGGCGGTGTCGTCCGTCCCGATTGGCTCCCATTCTCCGCCCGCAGTCCGCGCCTGGAAGGTGACCTCGTAGAAGGAGGAACCGTCGACGTCGGCTGACACCCGGATCCTGCCGTTGTCACCTTCCGCCTTGGCCGGCTGCTGAAGGGCGACGGCGGGAGCCGCCTTGGAGTGCGGAATCCGCCCCGACGACTCGTACACCACAGCGGAAAGCGGCGGAACGGTGACGGTGAGCTTGCCGTCGTCGGCCGTCTTGGACTCGGCAGCGGTACTGCCGGTGTCGCCGTAGATCCGGCTGTAGTTGCGCTTGGCGATATAGGTGGGCACCGCGGCGGTCTGGGCGGTCCCGCTGTTGTTCACGGCAACGACGTACTCGCGCTGGTCCTCCGCGTCGGTGCGGGAGAACGCGTAGATCCCCTGGCCCTCGGCGGCATACCGGTTCTGGTGGGCGCCGTTGCGCAGCGCAGGGTGCTCAGCGGTCAGGGCAGCGAGCTCGCTGATCTTGCTGTAGAGCGGGTGGCCGGTATCGAAATTGTCCGTGGCGTGGCTGGCATCTGTGCCCAGCAGGTCGTCGTCCAGGTATTCGGGCACCTGGCTGGCGAAGAGGGTCTGGCGCGCGTCCTGGTCCCCGCCGGGGCCGGTGAAGCCCTGTTCGTCGCCGTAGTACACCACCGGGTTGCCGCGCGAGAAGTACATCAATTCGTGGGCCAGCCGGTCGCGGGCAACGCGTTCGGCGTCGTCCGCGCGGGGGTTGTCCGCGGCGATGAAGCTGCCGATCCGGCCCATGTCGTGGTTGCCCAGGAACGTGGGGAGCTCATAGACGTTGGAGTCGGCATCGGTGTACCAGTCGTCGCCGGCGAAGAACGTCTCCAGCTGGCTGGCGGACTGGCTGCGGGAGGCAAAGTTGCGGGCTGCGTCCTGGAACGGGAAGTCCAGCACGGCCTGCATCTTGTTGCGCGTGGTGAACTGCGAGGTGAAGCTCTTGGAGGTGTCAAAGACTTCTCCGAACATGAAGAACTCGTCCTTGCCCTGTTCCTTGGCGAAATCTAGAACCTTCGGCCCGAACTCCTGCCAGAACTCGTCATTGACGTGCTTCATGGTGTCGATCCGGAAGCCGTCCACGCCGAAATTCTTGATCCAGTCTTCGTAGACCTCCGTCATGCCCTTGACCACTTCCGGGTTCTCCGTGAAGAGGTCGTCCAAGCCGAAGAAATCGCCGTAGAAGGAGTCCTCGCCCTGGAAGGTGGTGTCGCCGCGGTTGTGATAGAGCGTGGGGTCGTTGAGCCAGGAAGGAACCTTGAGGTGCTCTTCGCCTTGGTCCAGGACCGGCGTGTAGGGGAACGACTCTTCCGGGTCCAGTTTCGGGAAGGTGTCCGTTCCGGCGTAGTCGCGGTCGTCGAACACCTTGCCGTCGGCCGTTTTGTATGGCGCTGTGTCCTTGGAAACGTAGGGCGTGCGGGCGCCTTCCTCATAGCCGATCACGTCCGCGGTGTGGTTGGTGATGATGTCGAAGTAGACCTTCATCCCGCGCGAATGCGCTTCGTCGATCAGTGCCTTCAGTTCGGCGTTGGTGCCAAGGTGGGGGTCGATCTGGGTGAAGTCCGTGACCCAGTACCCGTGGTACCCGGCCGACTTGTCCTCCGCCTGGACCGCCTTGTTCTTGAAGCTGGGCGTCAGCCAGATGGACGTGGTGCCCAGGCCCTGGATGTAGTCGATCTTGTCCAGCAGTCCCTTGAGGTCGCCGCCGTTGTAGAAGCCCTTTTTTGTCGAGTCGAAGCCGGAGACCATCGGGTCGCCACCCAGCCCGCCGTCGTCGTTCGCGGTGCTTCCGTTGCTGAAGCGGTCCGCCATCACGAAGTAGAAGTTCTCATCCGTCACTGGTGCGCGGAGGGAGTGGGAGGCCGCCGGCGCGCCGGGGTCTTTCAGCTCCGGCGCCGCATGGGCCGGGGCGGCCAGCGAGGCGGCGGCAACCAGCGCCGCGACCACCGCGGCGACGCCCCTGGCCGGCTGTCTGCAGAGTGGATTCTTGTGGTGTGAACTGCGGAAAAACACGATAAGGAGACCTTCCGGATAGCGGCGGTGCTGTTGTGAAGGATGATGCAGGAGTACGGCATCTGAGAGCCAAGTCACAACTGTAAGCGCTTGCACCGACTTTTTCCAGCAAATCCCAAGGTTGCTTTGCATTCCCTCCCGTTGGGTAGCATGAGACCCACCGACCCGCAGCTGAGGGAGCCTGCTCTTGCCGCCAGAACGCTCATTTCGGCCCGGTTGGGCCGGGTCGACCGGCCATCCGGAGGACGCCGTCCGCCGCCTCAGGGCCGCAGGCTGCGTGTTTGCCGAGGAGGAAGCCGGCCTGCTGACGGACGCTGCCGCCTCGGCCGCGGAGCTGGAAACAATGATCGAACGGCGCGCCGCCGGCCTGCCCCTGGAGCACATCCTAGGCTGGGCGGAATTCTGCGGACTCCGCATCGGTGTCGCCACCGGAGTGTTCGTCCCCCGCCGCCGCACCGAGTTCCTGGTCCGGCAGGCTGAGCAGCTGCTCCGCATGCACGACGGCGGGACTTCCGACGGCGGGCGGCGCGCCGCCGGGCGGGCCGTCGTCGTGGACCTGTGCTGCGGCTCCGGGGCCGTAGGTGTGGCACTGGCAGCCCGGGCTGACGGAATCGAACTGTACGCCTCGGATCTGGATCCGGCCGCAGTACTGTGCGCCACGAGCAACATCGAGCCCTTTGGCGGACACGTCCATGAGGGCGATCTCTTCGAACCGCTGCCGTCCCGGCTGAGGGGCCGAATCGCCGTCGTGGTGGCCAACGCCCCCTACGTGCCCACTGCGGCGATCGGAACCATGCCTCCGGAAGCCCGCACGCACGAACCGCGGATGTCGCTGGACGGCGGTCCGGACGGGCTGGACATCCAGCGGAGGGTCATCGCGGAGGCGCCGGCCTGGCTTGCCCCGGGCGGGCACGTGCTGATCGAAACGAGCCGGGGGCAGGCGAGGCAGACTATCGGACTGATGCGACGGGCAGGGCTTACGGCCCGGCTGGCCAGCGACCCGGACGTGGACGCCACAGTAGCGATCGGCACAGCCGCCGTTGGCAGCGCCGCTCAGACCGGCAGTGGCTCAGAACCGGCAGAGGCTCAGAATCCGGCGGCGGCCGTTTCCTCGGCAGCCCGCTGTGATCCCGTGAGCAGCTCCGAGTAGAACCGGAGGTACTCGCGGACCATCCGCTGGGAACTGAAGCGTTGCTCGGCCGCACGCCGGCAGTCGCTGCGGCGCAGCCCGGCGGCGCCCTGAAGTGCCTCCGCGAGGGCCTCGACGCTGTCCGCCAGGAACCCTGTTTCGCCGTCGTTGATGATTTCCGGAGCGGACCCCCGGCGGGTGGCCACCACCGGGGTGCCGGTGGCCAGGGCCTCGATCATCACCATCCCGAAAGGTTCCGGCCACTGGATCGGGTTCAGGAGGGCCACGGACTCGCCAAGCAGCCGGTATTTGTCCGCCGTCCCCAGCTCGCCGAGGTATTCAACGTCCGCGCCCAGGAGGGGTTCGATCACGTCGTGGAAGTAGTCCAGCTCAAACGGCTCACGCATCTTCGCGCCGATCCGCAACGGGATGCCCGCTCGGCGCGCCACCATGATGGCCTGCAGGAGGCCTTTGTTCGGATGCATCCGTCCCAGGAAGCATGCTCCGTCGTTGTGCGACGGGCTGTACCGGATGCCCCGGACGTCAATCCCGTGGTGGATCACGGCGTCCACCTTTACCCCGCAGGCCGTGGAGGCCTGATGGTGCGAGATGGCCACGAGTGCTGTCTCCCGTTGCATGGCACGGTAGATCAGCGTCAGTTCGTCGTCGAAGGGCCCGTGCAACGTGGTGACGCGGGGAACGTCGGGCCTGTCCCGCTGGCACAGCGGACCGAGCAGCGTGTGGTCGTGGATGATGTCCACGTCCGCCATGGATTCGTAGGCACGCAGGACGTGCAGGATCTCCTGCCGTCCCGAGTCCATGCTGAGTTCGGACGAGTCGGAGAGGCCCGGAACCCTCGGAACGGGACACGTGCTGTCGCTCGAGGCGGCAAGCACAACATCGTGCCCTGCCTCCGCGAGCCCCGCGGCAAGGGTGTGGACCACGGATTCCGTCCCGCCGTAGCTCGGCGGGGGAACGGGAATCCATGGTGGTGCCAGGATGCCAATATGCATAGTGCCTCCTACATCAGCCGGCCCTCCGGCCGGGGTCATGGCGGACCCGGATGAGGTCCGCCAGGGGTTCCTGCGTCCCCAGGTGCAGTTCAATTGAGGCCGGCAGCCCCGTCACGTGGGCGGCGTTACGCGAAACCTCGATGGTCAGGCGGGAACCTGCCAGCGGCACTTGTTCCTTCTTCAGGTAGCCGAATCCTTCCGGGAAGGCAGGGCTCAACCAGAGCCGGCCGGTAGGTGCAGAAGGATCAAGGCGCAGCAGGACGCGGATGAGGTGGATGGGACTGGCCGACGCCCAGGCCTGCGGAGAGCACGACGACGGATAGGACACCGGGGGCCTGCCTGATTCGCGCGGGAAACCGCAGAAAAGCTCGGGCAGCCTGCCGCCGAATGCCTCCGCGGCGTCGAAGAGGGCCATGGCCACCCGCTGCGATTCTTCGATGAAGCCGTACCTCATCAGCCCGGCAGCAATCAGGGCGTTGTCATGCGGCCACACGGAGCCGTTGTGGTAACTCACGGGATTGAACGCGCCCATGGTCGAAGCCAATGTGCGGACACCCCAGCCGGAAAACATGTCCGGTTCCATCAGGCGCTGGGCCACGAGGGGTGCCTTCTCGTCATCGACGATTCCCGACCACAGGCAATGCCCCATGTTGGAGGCGCAAGCATCCACGGGCCGTTTGTCCTTATCCAGGGCCACCGCGAAGTACCCGCGCTTCGGCAGCCAGAATCTGCGGTTGAACTCCTCCTTCAGTGCTGCGGCACGGTCACCCCAGCTGCGGGCAAGCGCGCCGTCACCGGCGTCGAGGGCAAGCAGGGCACGGGCCACGTACGCGCTATAGGTATAGCCCTGGACCTCGCACAAAGCGATGGGCGGTTCGGCGAGGGTCCCGTCCGCAAAGTTGATTCCGTCGTAGGAGTCCTTCCAACCCTGGTTGAGGAGGCCGTGCCGTGTGGCGCGCTCATATTCCACAAAACCGTCCCCGTCACGGTCCCCGTAGTTTGTGATCCAGTCCAGCGCACGGTCCGCGTTGGGGAGGAGTTCCTGCACGGCCCGCGGCTCCAGTCCCCAGCGGCTGATTTCACCCAGCAGGGTGACGAACAGCGGGGTGGCGTCCACCGTCCCGTAGTACGTCTTGGCGCCGCCCAACGACAGGGCGGCGCCTGAACCGAGGCGCACCTCGTGGAGGATCCGTCCGGGTTCCTCCTCAGTGAGCTTGTTGATCTTTTGGCCCTGGTATTCGGCAAGCGTCTGCAGCGTACCCAGGGCAATGGCGGGATCAACCGGAAGCGCCATCAGCGAGGTAAGCAGGGAGTCGCGGCCGAAGAGCGCCATGAACCACGGTGCGCCCGCCGCGACCACGGTGCGGTCCGGATGGGCGGGGTCTGCAATCCGCAGGGAGCCCAGATCCCGCTGGCTCTGGCGCAGGATCCTTTCGAGCGAGGGGTTGTCCATGCTGATCACCGGCGCAGCGGCGCCCCAGGTCCGGTGGCGGAGGGCGGGAGCCGATTCGTGTTGCGGTGTGCTGGCGGAGAACCTGCCCGCGGGTTCGCTGCCGTCGGAGCTGGGTGTCACCACTATGGTCGCGGTCCATGAACCCTTCGCGGGAACAGTCACCTTGTACATCACGCCGTGGCGGTTCACGTCTGCCCCGGGCGCGCGTACTGTCACGCCCAGCAACCTGTTGTTGTGGCGGCCGCTGATAACCAGCCGGTCGCCTTCCGGCCGGTGGGAGGGGCGCAGTTGGCGGGTTTTCCTGCCGGCCTTGACCTCGAACAGGTCCGCGAAGTCCGCCTCCACCGCCAATTTGACGCTGCAGGGCGCCGGGGAGTTGGAATAGTTGCGCACGGTCAGGGTCTCGCGGATGCCGTCGCCCACCTGCCGGTCCCGCTCAATGACCATGGGCCGGTCGGCGGCCCCGTCAGGCTGCGGCGCTCGGCCGGTGAAGACGGCCCGGTACGGTTCCGGGGTCACCGCCATGAGCCCTTCCACCACGTGGTTGTTCACCAGCAGGTTCCAGCGGGACAGGATCCTTGTGTCCTGGTAGAAAACACCATGGGCCATGCCGGGATCAAGGTCGCCGTTGCCGGCGGAAATGAAGAAAGACGATCCTTCAACGATGGTCACGGCGTTGTGGCCGATTGAACCGGCCGTGTCCAGGTTCCAGCCGTTCATGGCCGCCGCCGGGCAACAGCCCGCACCGCAGCAGCCGGGAAGGCGGGGGCCAGGCGTCGAAAGCTCATGAATTCACTCCGGACCGAGGATTCAATGGCTGACTGCTTAGCCATCCACATTCTAGAATTCCGCGCCGTCCCCCGGCAAGGTTCTTTGGACCCTTGCGGCGGACCGCTGCGGCGGACGCTTGGCTACCCGAGGACGGGCCGTTGTGAACCCGGCTGATGGAGCGCGAGCCCAGGGTGGCAAGGCCGGGCAATACTGGCAGAAACGGGCCGACCCGCCCGGAACCAAGGGTCCGGACGGGTCGGTGTGACTGCTGTCGGGTTTGTTAGGTCCGCTGAGGGTTCGTGTTGATGGCGGCGCCGGCGGGCGTGGCCCCGCCTTCGTCGGACCAGTCCTGGCCGGTTGAGTCATTGCGGGCCGGATCGCTGGTGACGTCGGGGACGTTGCCATCCGCAGTGCCCAGATTGACGGTCTCCGGATGCGTGCTGTGGGACGGCACGTAGTCGCCGGCGGGCAAGTCGCTTTCTGCCGCGGGAACTGCGGTTTTAGCCGTGTGGTCCGGAGCGCCTGCCTTGTCGCGGTGGACAGCGGAACTGATGACCGTGCCTGCACGGCGGGCTGCCTCGGTCAGCTGGTCTGACACTTCGGGGGCCTTTTCCTTGACCGCTTCGGTTGCTGCCGCGACTTTGTCCTGGACCGGTTTGCTGTCCCAGAGCGCCGCAGCCCTCGCCTTGATTTTCTCGTAGGCGGCGCGGCCGGACCTGGAGCCCAGGACGAAGCCCGCTGCTACTCCGGTACCGAAAAGAAGTTTTGCTTTCATGATGTACTCCTGCTCCGTGAGAATCCGTATTCGGGCGAATCCGTGCGCGGGTGAACCCCGTAGGGGAACGCCCGTAGATACAAGGCCGTAGATACAAGGCCGTGGATGAGGGGGCCATAAATGGAAAAACGGCCCCAGGAAAAATCCCGGGGCCGTTTCTCAGGCCGGACTCCGCTTTAGCGGGCCGTGCGCTTGGTGATCATGCCGTAAACAAGCAGGACGATGATCGCGCCGCCAATGGCCAGCAGCCAAGTGGACAGCGAGAAGAACTCGTTGATGCCAACACCGAAGAGCAGGCTGCCAATCCAGCCGCCGAGGAATGCACCTACGACGCCCAGGAGCAGGGTGATGAAAATGCCACCGCCCTGACGGCCGGGGAGGATTGCCTTAGCGATTGCTCCGGCGATAAGGCCCAGAATCAGAAATGCGAAAAAACCCATTTTATCGTTCCTTCTTCTTTCATTGAGGAGGTGCCCGGATCCCGGGCACGCTACATCCTTCTACCTAATACTAATCATGCTTAGTATTAATCTGCCAGTCGGCGGACCTGTGAATTTCTGGGAGCGCCGATTTTCAGTGGCCTTGAACGTCGGAATTAACCCCGGCCTCGTCACCTCCGTCCAGCGTTGCAATGGCGGATGTGTCGTCCGCGTCCAACGCAAAACCGAAGATGTCCAGGTTCTCTTTCATGCGCTGTGGATTGGCCGATTTGGGGATGGCGACGAGGCCCTGGTCGATATGCCAGCGGAGTACTATCTGGCCGGGGGTTTTGCCATGCTTTTCGGCGATCTTCCCTAGTACTGGGGCGTTCAGGAGGTCGCTGCCCGCACCCAGCGGGCTGTATGACTCGGTGACGATCCCATGCCGTCTGTTGTAGGCGATGTCCACTATCCGGGTGACAGCCGGGCTGACCTGGATCTGGTTGACGGCCGGCACAACATCGCACTCGGCCATGAGCCGTTCCAGGTGCGCCGGCTTGAAGTTGGAGACGCCGATTGACCGTGCTTTTCCGTCGGCCTGCAACCGTTCAAAAGTTTTCCACGTTGAGATGAATTCATCCCGCCGGGGGAGCGGCCAGTGGATCAAAAGCAGATCCACGTAGTCCAGTCCGAGGCGCTTGAGTGATCCCTCCAGTCCTGCCAGGGCCCTCTCCTGGCCTTGGAATTCACCGTCCAGTTTGGTGGTGATGAACACTTCCGACCGGTCCAGGCCGCTGGCTCGGATGCCGTTCCCCACGCCTTTTTCATTGCCGTATTTCACCGCGGTGTCGATATGCCGGTACCCGGCTTCCACGGCGTCCACGACGGCGGCAGCCACCTGCTGGTCGTCCAGCGGCCAGGTCCCCAGCCCGATCTGGGGAATCCTGTGTCCGTCATTGAGCTCAATCACTGGTGAAAGCGCCATCTCAAAAGTCTTTCCTATCGGAGCCGCTTTGGACAGATGTCAAAAGGCACGGTCTGCCAACGATTTACCAGGCGTAGTCTTCCGGGGCGGTGCGGTGGCCGGGGAAGATGTCATCGAGGCGCTTGAGCGCATCAGCGTCAAGCTTCACGTCGAGGGTCCGGATGGCGGCGTCGAGCTGTTCCTGTGTACGGGGACCGACGATCGGTGCGGTGACCGCGGGCTGGTGCAACAGCCACGCGAGTGCGACGTCGCCCGGCTCATGGCCGAGGTCGTCGGCCAGGTCCTCGTACTGGCGGATCTGGTCCTGGTGCTTCTTCAGCGTCTCGGCCGCCCGCCCTTCGGTGCGGCGGACGCCGTCGCGCTCTTTCTTCAGCACGCCGCCCAGCAAACCGCCGTGCAGCGGCGACCAGGGGATCAGCCCCAGCCCGTACTGCTGCGCGGCAGGGATGACTTCCAGCTCCAGGTTGCGGGTCAGGAGGTTGTAGATGGACTGCTCGCTGACCAGGCCGGTGAAGTTGCGGCGGGCAGCGGACTCCTGTGCCTGGGCGATGTGCCAGCCGGCGAAGTTGCTGCTGCCCGCGTAGAGGATCTTCCCCTGCTGGACGGCCACGTCCATGGCCTGCCAGATTTCGTCCCAGGGCGTGTTCCGGTCGACGTGGTGGAACTGGTAGATGTCGATGTAATCCGTCTGGAGCCGCTTGAGGCTGGCGTCCAGCGCCCGCCTGATGTTCAGGGCGGACAGCTTGGACTCGTTGGGCCGGTCCGTCATGGTGCCGTAGAGCTTGGTGGCCAGCACGGTGCGTTCGCGGCGCTCGCCGCCCTGGGCAAACCAGCGGCCAATGATTTCCTCT
Source organism: Arthrobacter sp. Leaf337 (assembly GCF_001423745.1). Classification (GTDB taxonomy): domain Bacteria; phylum Actinomycetota; class Actinomycetes; order Actinomycetales; family Micrococcaceae; genus Arthrobacter. The sequence goes on along the minus strand of NZ_LMPC01000012.1, from coordinate 478,099 downwards.
GTCCAGCCGCGGCGGCCGGTGCCGCCATAGACGTTGGCGGTGTCAAAGAAGTTGATGCCGGACTCCAACGCGGAGTCCATGATGGAGTGCGCGGCCGCTTCTTCGGTCTGCGGGCCGAAGTTCATCGTGCCGAGGCACAGGCGGGAGACCTGCAGGCCGGAGCGGCCAAGGTGGGTGTACTGCATGGTGACGTCCTGTCTGGTTGTGGTTCCGGTGATCGAGCCTCTCGAGATCGGTTTCGACAGGCTCAACCACCGACGGCCGGTTACATCTGGCTGAAGGCGGCGACGGCGGGATCGGCGCCCGCGCGGGCACCCGACTCCAGCGCGGTGATTTCGCTGAGTTCGGCGGCGGAAAGTTCGACGGCGACGGCACCCAGGTTTTCCCGCATGCGCTGCGAGTCGGCTGACTTGGGGATGACGATGGTGCCCTGGGCGAGGTGCCACGCCAGCACGATCTGGGCGGGAGTGGCGTCGTGTGTGCCGGCGAGGTCCTTCACGGCCGCTGCATTCAGGTCCGCGCCCTGGCCGAGCGGGCTGTAGGCCTCCACGGCGATGCCGAGTTCCCTGCACTTGGCGGCCAGTTCCTGCTGCTGGAAGGTGGGGTGGCTTTCGAACTGGTTCACTGCCGGGACCACGTCCGCGGCCGGGAGGAGCGTGTCCAGGTGTTCCGGGAGGAAGTTGGACACGCCGATGGCGCGGATCTGGCTGTTGGCGTAGAGCTTTTCCATCGCCTTCCAGGCGTCGGTGAAAAGCCCTTGGGAAGGCACCGGCCAGTGGATCAGGTAGAGGTCCACGAACTCGACGCCGAGAGCCTTGCGGCTGTTCTGGAACGCCTCGTGCGCGTTGCCCTGTTCGCCGTTGCGGAGCTTGGTGGTGATGAAGATGTCTTCGCGGGGAATGCCCGAGGCGGCGATGGCAGCGCCGACTCCTGCTTCGTTCCGGTACGCGGCAGCGGTATCAATGTGGCGGTAGCCCGCTTCTAAGGCATCTTCAACGATGCGCTGCGTTTCTTCCGGCGGAACCTGGAACACGCCGAAGCCGAGTTGCGGAATCCGGACTCCGTTGTTGAGGGTCAGTTGCGGAATGGTGTTTTGGTTCGTCTGGGACATCGTCAGTTTCTTCCGGTCGTGGGGATCGTCGAAGGGGGGTGGGAAACCGCTTTCGTACTGGCTAGGCTTCGAGCCTATGCACTTTGCCTGGCCGTGTCAGCAGGGATGCCTGTTCCTGTTTTTCCTAGGACTGGCAGTCCTACGTTCGTTGTAGAACGGAGGCTTGCGGGCCGTGCACAATGGAAGGCATGGGTCAGAGCGCCGAGTTTGGAAAATTCCTGAAGGCCATGAGGTCGCGGCTGAAGCCGGAGGACGCCGGGCTGGCCGGAACCTCCGGTGCCCGGCGGGTTCCCGGGCTGCGCCGCGAGGAGATAGCGCGGCTGGCGGATGTGAGCACGGACTACTACACGCGCCTGGAGCAGGGCCGCAACATCCACCCGTCCAGGGCAGTGCTTGATTCAGTGGCGCGTGCGCTGCGCCTCGATTCCAGCGAGCAGGCGCACATGATGGATCTCCTGGAGAACTGTGCGGCCTCGCAGGGTTCTCCCGTCCCGGTCCAGAGTGTCCGCCCGGCGCTGCGCCAGCTCCTGGACGCGGTGGGTGACGTTCCCGCGCTGGTTCTGGGCCGCCGGAGCGACGTCCTGGCCGGCAACAGGCTGGCCTTCCTGCTGTTTGCCGATTTCCCGGCCATGCCTGCGGGGGAACGCAACCTGACACGCTGGCTGATGCTCGATCCGCGCACCCGTGAGTTGTTCCGTGACTGGAAGGCAGTGGCTTCAGATGCGGTCGGCGCCCTGCGCGGGGACGTTGGCCGCCATCCCAACGATGCCCAGGCCAATCAACTGGTGGGCGAACTCGCGGTGCACAGCGAACACTTCCGGCAGTGGTGGGCCGGACACCGTGTCGCCGCTCCGTCGGCGGGCAGCGTACGTCTCCGCCATCCTGCGGTGGGAGACCTGGAACTGAACTTTGAAAACCTGGTGCTTCCGGATGATCCGGACCAGGTTCTGCGGGTGTTTTCCGCGAAGCCGGGGTCGCCGTCGGCCGATTCATTGACGCTGCTGGGCAGCTTCGGTGCCGGCATGGACAGCGTGGCCGCCGGCCCGGCCGATGCGGCTGTGCAGCTGCCACATGAACCCGTCTGATTCTGGGCAAACGCCCATTGGGGAGCGCATCGGGTTTTCCTAGCCTTGGGGTAGACCTTTTTCACTACCAAGGATGGGATTCAACGATGAAGCGCATCGCACTGCTCCGCGAACGAGTGGCCACCGCCGGGGCCACAGGAACCCACTGCCCGGCTTCCGGACTGTGGGCCCCTGTGGACGCACCGCATGATGGTCAAACCTTCTTCGAAGGACACTTTTTTCCGTCCTACAACGGCTCGCCCACCGTCTGGCGGCGGGTCACGGCAGGGGACACGTCCCGCTGAAACTCCGGGGTTAGCGCTCCAGGCGGAACCCCAATTTGATGGTCACCTGCCAGTCGGCCACTTTCCCGTCTTCCAGGTGCCCGCGGATTTCCTTGACTTCGAACCAGTCCAGGTTGCGGAGGGTCTTCGCGGCCTCGGCGATCCCGTTGCGGACGGCAGCGTCCACGCCCTCGCTTGAAGTTCCGACAATTTCAGAAATGCTGTAGGTGTGATTCGACAACTTCGCTCCTCATAATCTCCATTGACACCCGGAACTGCGGGCCGTCCCTGCAGATTAGCGGACGCGCGGCGGCGCGACTAGGGTTTCGCGGGCATCGGACCAGTGGGGAAGGGGCCTGCGCGAAGCGGCCCGTGCGCCATGCCCGGGCCGAACACGGGGCCGGGTTCCGGTCGTTTGGCTGTCAGGCCCAGGTTTGCGGGACGTTGCCGCACCCGCCGCACCACCCACGGGAACAGGTAATCCTTGGCCCAGACCAGGTCGCTGCTCCTGGCCTGGCGCCAGCTGCCGACGGGCAGCACCTTGGGTTCCAGCGGTTTCAGGGTGTGCGGGACGTTCAGTGTCTCCAGCACCATGGCCGCGATGGTGTGATGGCCCAGCGGGGAGAAATGGAGGCGGTCCGGATCCCACATGTGCGGAGCCGCCAACTGGCGCAGGCTCCAGAGGTCGGCCACCACGCCGTCATGCCGGGCCGCAATGGTGCGCATGTTTTCGTTGAAGATGGCCACCTTGCCGCGGATGCGTCCGAACACCGGCGTGCTTCCCCAGTCCGGACCGGTGAAGAGCACCACCGTTGCTCCGGTGGCGCTGAGGAGCGCTATTGCCGGCTCCAGCCTCTCCGCCAGCCTGTCCGGATCACTGCCGCGGAACACGATGTCATTGCCGCCCGCGGAGAGTGTGACCAGGTCCGGCTTGAGCTCGAGGGCCGGCCCCAGCTGGTCATCCACGATCTGCTGGAGGAGGCGGCCCCTGACGGCCAGGTTGGCGTAGGCGAAGTCCTGGTGGCCCAGGCTCAGCTCTTCTGCGACCCGGTCCGCCCAGCCGCGCACACCTCCGGGGCTCCGCGGCTCCGGATCGCCATACCCCTCGGTAAACGAATCTCCCAGTGCCACGTATCGGTTCCAGGGGTGCGGAGCCGGAGTGCTCGCCGCGGGGGGTGTCCGCGACGGTCCAGGAATGCTGAACGTACTCACGTTCCCATGGTGACCCCGTCCGGGACCCGAAAACAGGGCCGAAGGTCGCATTTCGGCAGGCGCCGCGGCGGCCGTAAGCGGATGTGATTCCTATTGCATTAGCATCAGAAAATACCAAGGGGGGTATATCATGGAGGGAGTCCTAGAGCCACGGAGGAAGCAATGGAACTCGATCCCGCCGACATGAAGCCGGTCATCAACCGCCTGCGCCGCGCCCAGGGGCAGCTTGCTGCCGTCACGCGGATGATTGAAGAGGGCCGCGACTGCAAGAGCGTGGTCACCCAGCTGGCCGCTGTATCCAGCGCCCTGGACCGGGCCGGGTTCTCCATCATCGCCACGGGCCTGCAGCAGTGCATGCAGCAGGAAGACCCCAGCCTTGACAAAGCCGAGCTTGAGAAGCTCTTCCTCTCGCTTGCCTAGGCGGTTTTAGCCTCAAGCACGTAAGACTTCAGGTCATCGAGCGTCTGCTGCATATGGGCGTCCATGGCGCTGCGGGAGCGTGCGGCGTCGCGTGACTCCAATGCCTCGGCAATGGCCTGGTGGTGCCCGATGGCATGCTCCTGGATGTCCCGGAACTTGGACGTTTCGGTCCGCCGCTTCTCCAGGACGCGGTGCAGCGGCTCAAACAGGACGGCGACAAAAACGTTCTCCGAGGCGCGGAGGATGACGTCGTGGAACGCGAGGTCGGCTTCCACGAAACCCGGCAGGTCGTCGGAGCCGTGGGCCTTGCGCATGGCCGCCACATAGCCGTGCAGAATCCCGATGTCGGCGTCGCTGATGCGGCCCGCCGCCAGTTCGCATGCGCCCGTTTCCAGCATCCGGCGGAGCTCGATCAGCTGGATGGCGGCGGAGGCATCATTCACGCCCTCTGACGCTGCGCGGAGCACTGCTTCCAGGGAGGCCCAGCGGTTGAGCGGGTTGACGAACGTGCCCCGCCCCCGCTCCACGCTCAGGATGCGCTGCGCTTCGAGCGTCTTCATGGCTTCCCGCACGGTCATACGGCTGACCTCGTGCTTCGCGCTGAGCTCCAGCTCGCCCGGGACGCTGGAGCCGGGGGGAAACTCGCCGGCAATGATCCGGTCCAGGAGCTCGTCGGCCACCACGCCGACCAGTGATTTACGTGCCAATTTTCCCCCGTTCAGCGGTGAGCGACGATTTGTCCGACAAGTCTACTTGCGCGTCCCTGTGCCTTGTGCCACACTAGCATTCAAATGTTAGATGTCTGACATCTTACAAATACCTAACCGCAGCAGAGATTTCATACACAACGGAGTGCAAAATGCCCCTTGAAGCAGATGTACTGGCAGCCTTCCCGGCCGAGGTCCAGATTCCCGCTGAGCTGGTTGCCGACGCTGTCGCGGCGTCTTCGGCAGCCTCCCCCCGCGTGCTTGTAGTGCTCGACGACGACCCCACCGGCACGCAGTCCGTTGCGGACCTGCCCGTGCTCACCCGCTGGGACGTTGCCGACTTCACCTGGGCCTTCTCCCACATTCGGGAGAACAACCTCAAGTCCGCCGTCTACGTCCTGACCAACACCCGCAGCCTGGACCCGGCCGAGGCCGCCGCACGGAACGAAGAAATCGTCCGCAACGCGCTGGCCGCAGCAGGGAACACAGCCGGCGCCGCCGAAGGACAAGCGCTACGCCTCGGTTTCGTCAGCCGCAGCGACTCCACCCTCCGCGGCCACTACCCGCTGGAACCTGATGTCATCGCCGCCACCGTAGCTGCCGAGACCGGCGAGGCCACCGACGGCGTAGTGATCGTTCCGGCATTTCCCGACGCCGGCCGCGTCACCATCGGCGGCGTGCACTACATGCGCGGCACCGGGGCAGACGCCGGCATGCTCACCCCCGTGGCCGAGACTGAATTCGCCAAGGACGCAAGCTTCGGGTTCGCCAACTCCGAGATGGCCAAGTATGTCGAGGAGAAGTCGAAGGGCCGGTTCGCTGCTGACTCCGTGATTGTCCTGGACCTCAATATCATCCGTGCCGGTGCTGCCGCCGCGGACCCTGCCATCTCCGCCAAGGCCATCGCGGACGCCATCGAATCCGCCACCGATTCCACGCCGATTGTGGCCGACATCGTCACCGAGAATGACTTCCGCGCCCTGGCCCTCGGCCTGGAAGAAGCAGAACGCCGCGGCAAGAAGCTCCTGTACCGCGTGGGGCCTCCCTTCGTCCGTGGCCGCATCGGCCAGGAAATCCGCGCCCAGCTCAGCGGTGAAGAGGCCTACGCCGGCAATACGCCGTCGGAAGCCGGCGGGCTCATCGTGGTGGGCTCCCACGTCGGTGTCACCACCCGCCAGCTCAAGGCACTCACCGAGCAGCACAGCGCGGCACGCATCGTGGAGATCGACGTCGAGAAGCTGCTTGGCGATAGCGCTGCCAGCTACCTGGACGAAACAGTGGACACGGTGGTGGAGTCGCTGCGCACCGGCGATGTCATCGTGCACACCAGCCGCCTCCTGATCAAGACCGACGACGCCGCCGAAAGCCTGCGGATTGCACGCACCGTGTCTGCCGCCGTTGTGGCCGTCGTCAACCGCACGCTCAAGACGTTCCCGCCGCGCTTTGTGATCGCGAAGGGCGGCATTACGTCCTCGGACGTCGCCGCGCACGGCCTGGAAATCCGCCACGCGATCGTCCGCGGGCCCATGCTCCCGGGCATCGTCAGCCTGTGGGAGCCGGTGGACGGCCCCGCCAAGGGCATCCCGTACATCGTCTTCGCCGGCAACGTGGGAGACGACCAGTCCCTCGCCGACGTCACGCGCAAGCTCAGCAACACCTTCTGAATCCCGACATAATTTCAATGGAGAACACCATGACCAGCAGCTACACCATCACCGTCCTGGGCCTCGGCGCCATGGGCCTGCCCATGGCCACCCGCCTGGCCAGCCAGCTCACCGTCCACGGCTTCGACATCGCCGAGCCGCGCCTGAAGCTCGCCGCGGAAGCCGGGATCCGCACGTTCGATTCCGCCCGCGAAGCCTCCGAGGGCGCCGACGCGCTCCTCCTGGCCGTGCGCAACGGCGAGCAGCTCAACGATGTCCTCTTCGGCGAGAACGGCGTGGCCTCCGTACTCAAGCCGGGCGCCGTCGTGATCCTCGGCAGCACCGTGGGCACCGAGGCCATCCCGGCCACCGTTGACCGACTGGCCGAATACGGCGTCGAGCTCGTCGATGCGCCGCTTTCCGGCGGCCCGAAGCGCGCCGGCGAAGGCGACCTCCTAATCGTGGTGGGCGCCTCGCCCGAAGCCCAGGAAAAGGCCCGCCCGGCCCTGGAACTGCTGGCCTCCACCCTCACCGTGGTGGGCGACAAGCCCGGCGACGGCCAGGCGCTCAAGACTGTCAACCAGCTGCTCTGCGGCGTCCACATCGCAGCTGCCGCCGAAGCCCTGGCCCTGGCCGACGCCCTCGGCCTGGACCAGGAAAAGACCCTCAAGGCCCTCGAAGCCGGTGCAGCGGGGTCCTTCATGCTCTCCAACCGCGGCCCGCGCATCCTCGAGGCCTACAACGAGGAAGGTGCCGAGGTGCTCAGCCGCCTGGACATCTTCGTCAAGGACATGGGCATCGTGGGCAAGGCCACCCGTGCCGCCGGCCTGGCCGCCCCCGTTGCCGCTGCAGCCGAGCAGCTCTACCTCCTGGGCCAGGCCCAGGGCCTCGCCGCGGCCGACGACTCCGCCGTCATCAGGGTTGTCGCCCCCACGAAGCGCACCGCATAATCCCCACCTAAAGCCCGACGACGGCGGTCCCCCCTCCGTCGTCGTCGAACCACCTCGCCAGGCGCTGCCGGCGACGTCAAAGGAGACAATTCCCCATGAACCCCCTGATGAACTCATTGATGGTGCGGGCCGCTGATGCCCCCGCCATCAAGCCGGCCGTGGAGCTGGGCACTCCACTGCTGCTGACCATCGCCGCTCTCGGCATCGCACTCCTGCTGGTCATGATCATCCGCTTCAAGATCCAGGCCTTCGTGGCACTGCTGACGGTCAGCATCCTGGTGGCCGTCGCGTCGCAGATTCCGTTGAAGGACGTCTTCACCGTCGTAGCCACCGGCGTCGGCGGCACCATGGGCAAAGTGGCACTGCTGATCGCCCTGGGCGCCATCCTGGGCCGGATGATCGAGGTGTCCGGCGGCGTCCAGTCGCTGGCCTCCCACTTCACCGAGAAGCTCGGTGCCAAGCGCGTGGCAGTGGCGCTCACCGCCGTCGGCTTCCTGGTGGCCATTCCGGTGTTCTTCGAGGTCGGCGTGATCGTCCTGGTGCCGATCGTCTACGCGTTCTCCAAGATCGCCAAGGTCCACCCGGTGAAGTTCGGCCTGCCCATGGCCGGCATCATGCTGTCCATCCACGTCGCCGTGCCGCCGCACCCGGGCATCGTCGCCGGGGCAGGTGTCTTCGGAGCCGACATCGGGCTCATCACGCTGATCTCCCTGCTCATCTGCATCCCGCTCGGCTTCCTGTCCTACTGGGTTGCCAGCATCATGAACCGCAAGGAATACGAACTCCTCCCCAGCGTCAAAGCACAGGTTGACGAGTTCGGTTCCGCTTCCCTGGTGCACGTGGGCCACGACGGCCCCGGAGCCCAGGCTGTTGCCCCGCCGCGCCCCGGCCTGATCATCTTCCTCATCGCCGCACCCATCGTCCAGATCCTCCTCGGCACCGTGGGCACCCTGACCATCAGCAAGGACAACTTCTGGTACGGCGTGGCCGCGTTCGTCGGCAACCCGTTCCTTGCACTGCTCGTGGCCGTTGGCCTGTCGTTCTTCCTGCTGGCGGTCCGCCGCAACTGGTCGCTGCGCGAAACCGGCGAAATCTTCGAAGGCGCACTGCCTCCCATCGCCTCCATCCTGATGGTTGTTGCCGCCGGCGGCGTGTTCGGCGAGGTGCTGCGCACCTCCGGCATCGGCGCGGCACTCTCGCAGACCCTGGACCACCTCGGCCTGCCGCTGATCGTCCTCGGCTTCATCATTTCCCTGGCGCTCCGTGCAGCGCAGGGCTCCGCAACGGTGGCCATCGTCACCACTGCCGGCCTGCTCACCTCGGCCGTGGCTGAAGGCGGCTACTCGCCCGCCCAGATCGCCGTGCTGGTCATCGCGATCGGCTTCGGCTCCCTGGGCCTGTCCCACGTGACCGACGCCGGCTTCTGGACCGTGGTGCGGTACTACGGACTCACCGTATCCGACGGCCTCCGCACGTGGACCGTCCTCACCACCATCCTGGGCCTGGCCGGCTTCGCCCTGACCTTTGTCGCCTGGATCCTGGTGGGAGGCCTGAGCGCCTGATGCGTGCCCGACTCGACCACCTGGTGGGTTCGGCCCTGCAGCAGGGCGCCGCTGTCCCGGCCTTCACCTGCTACGACTTCACCACTGCCCTGGCCGTGGTGGAGGCTGCGGAAGAGGCCGGCCGCGGAGCCATCCTGCTGGTTGCTCCCAAGACCGCCGGCACCCCCAACGGGCTGCGCCTTATCAGCGCGCTCCGCGGCCTGGCCGACTCTGCCGGCGTTCCGATTGCCGTGCAGCTGGACCACGCCTCCGATCTTCGGGTGATCGCCGACGCCGTCGCAGCGGGGGCGGACTCGGTCCTCGCCGACGGTTCGTCGTTGCCCTACGAGGACAACATTGCGCTTGTCCGCGAGGCGCGCGCCGTGCTGGCCGCGCAAGGCCACGCCGACGTCGTGATTGAAGCGGAACTGGGCGGCCTGGCCGGCGACGAGGACCGCGCCTTCGGTGCCGACGCAACCGGCCCGTTGACGGACGGCGCCGGCGACGCCACAGGAGCCGGCACCGCCGGGCTGACCGACTCTGCCCAGGTGGAGGACTTCGTAGCCCGCACCGGCGCCCAGCTGCTGGCAGTGGCCGTTGGCAATGTGCACGGCAAGTACAAGGGGGAGCCGCAACTGCGGTGGGACGTGCTGCAGGACATCGCAGTGCGCACCCACATTCCGCTGGTGCTGCACGGCGCCTCCGGCATCCCGGCCGAAGAGCTGGTCAAGGCCGCCGCCATGAACGTGGGCAAGGTGAACTTCAACACCGAACTCCGCACCGGCGTGCTGGCCACGCTGGAAGCCGAAACCGGTCCGCACCGTGCCGACGGCGAGAACCTCCAGGGACTGCTCGGAATGTGGAACGCCTCGGCCAAGGACTTCGCCGCCGGCGCCCTGTCCACCCTCACCAAGTAGCGGAACAGCAAGACTCCCAACGGGGGAGGCTAGGATCGAGCCATGATCCCGGCTTCCCTCGTTTTCGCGTTTGTTGCGGCCCTGCTGCACGTCTACATCTTCACCATGGAGTCCGTCACCTGGACCCGGCCGGCCACCTGGAAGCGCTTCGGGGTCGCGTCACAGGCCGACGCCGAGACCACCCGTCCGCTGGCCTACAACCAGGGCTTCTACAACCTGTTCCTGGCCGTCGGCGCCCTGATCGGCGCGGGCGCGGTTCTCCTCGGCCAGCCGGTGGTCGGCTGGACCCTCATCTTCGCGTCCTGCGGGTCCATGCTGCTGGCGGCCGCCGTTCTCGCCCTGACCGGCCGGAAGTACCTCCGCGCGGCCGCCATGCAAGGCACGACGCCGCTGCTCGCCGTCGTCCTCGGCCTCCTGGGGCTGCTGCTCGGCTAAGCCCGCTGACCGGGTGCCGGAGCAGGGCAGCTTCTGGTCCTTGACGGGCGCCCGGCGGACAATGGAGAGTACGCAGGGAATCGTTCCGCGTCGGTAGGGAGCGCAATGGGTGTTCCGCAGCAGCCGCAGCAGGCAGGCACAGGGCAGGTCATGCCCGCACCGGACCGCGACGCTGTGATCGACCTTGCCCGCTTCTTTTGCCTGGCCCTCGTAGTGGTGGGACACACCATGATGGTCAGCCCCGTGCTACACCCTGACGGCACGGTAACCACCGAAAACACCCTCGCGCTGCAGGACTGGTTCGAGCCGATCATCTGGATCTTCATGGTGATGCCGCTCTTCTTCGTTGCCGGCGGCATCACCGGGCTGCAGTCCTGGCGGCGGCTCAAGGCCCGCGGCGGCGGCGGACTGGAGTTCGCCCAGGCCCGGCTGCTGCGCCTCATCCGGCCCGCCGCCGCCCTGCTGGCCGTGATGTTCGCCGGGCTGTGGGCGGCACGGCTGTTCGGCGTGGAACCGCAGGTGGTGGAGCTGATCGTCACCGGCGCCGGGATGCCGCTCTGGTTCCTGGCCGCATATCTGGCCGCCCAGCTGAACATCCCCCTGCTGGCCGCGCTCCATGACCGTGCACCCTGGCTGTCACTGGCCGGCCTCGCCGCGCTGGTAGTTGCAGTCGACTGCTTCCGCGGTGCCCTGCCGCTGCTGGCGTACGCCAACATCCTCTTCCTGTGGTGCGCCGTTCAGCAGCTGGGGTTCGTGCTGGCCGATGCCCCCGGAGGGAAGCCCCGCGCCTCCACGCTGGCGGGCGTCATTATCGCCAGCAACCTCGTGCTGGGGCTGGTGACGGGCCTGGGGCTGTACCGCGGCAACATGCTGGTGAACCTGAACCCGCCCAATTTCTGCCTGCTGCTCCTTGGCACGGCTCAGGCCGCGGCGCTCCAGCTCTCCCGGCCGATGCTCACAGGTGCGGCCTCGGCCCGATGGGTGCGGGCGGTGGTGGGGCTGGCCGGACGGCGCGCCATGACCGTTTACCTGTGGCACCTGCCACTGCTGGCAGCCATGTCCGGGCTGCTCCTGCTCACCGATTTCCCCAAGCCGTTGGCGGGGACCGCGGCATGGTGGTGGTCGCGTCCGCTGGTCCTGCTGGGCATCATCGCGCTCCTGCTCCCGGTGCTGGCGGTGTTCGGGCGGCTGGAAGAACGTCCGACGGCGTCTGTCCACTCCCGCCGCCGGCCTCCCGCCGCGGTGGTGACCGCCGTCGTCGTCGTTTATATACCGGTGGCCGACGCCGCGCTCAACGGGCTGACGCTCGCCCTGCTGGGCGGGGGAGCGGCGTGCTTCGCCCTGGCAGTGCTCCTTCTCGGCCGGATTCCACTGCGTCCACCCGCGCCGGGAGGCCGCAGCGGGCCATTGCCACAAGCGCCTTTAAGTGCCAATGTCGAACCATGACGGAGAACACCGTATCCACCGAAGACACGTTCAGTCCGGACGTCACGACCATCCGGAATGATGAGCTGCACCGCTACGAACTGCGTGTCGGCGGGAAGCTGGCGGTCGAGTCGCGCTTCGTCGACAGACCCGGGCACGTGGACTTCATCCACACCGACACTGCGGCGGATTTCAAGGGACAGGGGCTGGCAAAGGTGCTGGCACATTTCGCCCTCGATGACGTGGTGTCCGCAGGGAAGCGGATCATCCCGCACTGCCCCTTCATCTATGGCTACCTGAAGAAGCACGACGCCTACGAACAGTTCATCGACTGGCCCGAGCACCCGCCCACGGACGAAGTGACCGCGTCCTAGCGCGTCCTGTTGCGGGCCCGCCCGGGGAGGGCAAGCTTAGTCGTCGAAGTGGGTGGACGGCGCCCCCGGCGCGAACGACGCCACGAGCTTATCCGCCACGTCCCGAAGCTTCAGGTTCCGGCCGCTGGAAGCCTTCGTGAGGATGGCCATCGCTTCCGCCTGCGAACACCGGTTCTGGCCCATGATGATGCCGGCGGCCAGGTCACCCGGTGGCCGGAATACGGCCACGCCATCGCCTCGCTGGGACAGTTCAGCGTACTCGGAGTACCGCTCACGCTCGACGCCGGCGCCTGTCAGTGCGGGTGTCCCGGACCAGCACCGTGGTGCCGGTCGTCATCGCATGGAGGCACGGGCCTTCGCCGAAGCTGTGCTGGATCTCATCAAAAAGGCGGGCCTCAGGGTTGCTCCAGGCCGCCGTCGTGGTCCGGTGGTGCCGGCTCAGTGTCACGGCGCAGGAAATGTCCCGGCCGAGGATGCGCGAGAGTGCGGCAGCTGAAAGCTCACAGAGCTCCGTAAGGAATCCGTTGACGTCCTCGCTGCTGATGACCAGATCCTGCAGCTGTTCGGCCACGGATGTGTCCAGCGTGATCTGGTCCATCCCCCAAGTCTGGGTCTGGTGGGAAGTGAAAGACCCGGCACGGAGGGCAGCTTGTGGCCCGGGCAACTATTTCGTATGGTTTAGGTGAGTTATGAAGCTGGCTCTTGGATGTCTCTGTGGGAGAAGCCTTGAACCATAAACTGCGTGTGCTGGTCCGTGTGGACGTTGATCCCGGACGAGTGACCCTGGAAGTCTCGGGCTGCCTGACCCAGACCAACTATCCCGTCCTGCTGCACATCATGCGCCGCGGGCGGCGCCTCTCCCCGGAGCAGGACATCACAGTGGACCTCCACAATGCTTCCCATCTGGATCCCGAGGTCCTGATGTACCTGCGCCACATCGCCGGACGCAAGGTTGAGGGCGGCGCGAATTCCGGGCACGGCGCGGCCGGCTCCGACGCGTTCCACCTCACTCTCGACGAGCCCGCGGAAGTCCCCATCTGCCTGGAACATGCCGGGCTGGCAGGAGGCGAAGAGGCCACCCTTGACAGCGAAATCAACGCCCTGCTGGATTCAGACGCCACTTCCGGTTTGGGCATCGACGAAAACCTGGCAACAGCCGGGGAACAGCGCACCATCGACTGCCTGGAGCTCGCCGAATACCTTGAGGGGAACCTGGATCCCGCATCCACGGTCCGGGCACTGTCCGACGACGCCCTCGGAAAGCTGGCCGACGCACTGTACCGGCACTTGGACACCCGGAGCCCTTCGTTCGGCGCGCACACCTGGTACGAACTGGCCGCCGAGGAACTTCACCTCCGCCACCTGACGGAGCCCGACGGCCCGTCGCAGGAGGAAGTCGCCGCAGGCTGACGGCCCGGTCCGGCGTCATCAGCCGCCTGGCACCTTAGCCCTTTTCCGGCCGGGCGGATAAGGTTGGACTGACGCAGGATAGTCCACCCTTCCACGCTCCTTTGGTCTCACTTCGGAGCCGGATCCTCACCGGGCGGCTGACTGAACGGACGAGGATCCAGGGGACAGCCGGGCCATGACACCACGGCAACTGACCATCAGGCTGATTGTTTTGGCTACCGCCATCCTGGGCCTGAACTACATCATTTGGCGTTGGATGGTTTCCATCAACTGGGAAGCCTGGTGGATCGCGATACCGCTGGTCCTGGCGGAGACCTACTCCCTGCTTGACTCCCTGCTTTTCGGCGTCACCATGTGGCGATACAAGCAACGGGACACTCCGCTACCGCCGCCGGCCGGACTCACGGTGGACGTTTTCATCACCACCTATAACGAGCCGTTTGACCTCGTCATGGGAACGGCGCGGGCAGCCAAGAACATTGCCTATCCGCACAGGACCTGGATCCTCGACGACGGCAACCGCGCCGACCTGCGGGCCATCGCCGAGGCGGAGGGCATCGGCTGGATCACCCGGTCCGACGACTGGGCCAACCGTCCCCGGCACGCCAAGGCCGGCAACCTCAACAACGCACTGCTCGCCACGGACGGCGAGTTCATGCTGATCCTTGACGCAGACCAGGTGCCGGACCCGAAGATTCTCGACAACACGCTGGGCTATTTCAACAACCGCAGGATGGCTCTGGTCCAGACCCCGCAGGTGTTTGTGAACGTCCCGCCGAACGATCCGCTGGGCAGCCAGGCGCCGCTTTTTTACGGGCCCATCCAGCAGGGCAAGGACGGCTGGAACGCGGCCTTCTTCTGCGGTTCAAACGCGATCATCCGGCGGGAAGCGCTCATGCAGCTGGGGGTGATGCGCTACGTCTCGGAAACAGAGCTGGCACTGAACAAGGCGCTCAAGACCGCGGACAAGGTGGTGGCCAAGGCGGGGCGCCAGCTTGGCCCCGGGCAGGAACGGCTGGCGTCCGCGCTCTCCACGTTGGCGACCGACCTGCAGCAGGTCCGGCGCGAGCTCAACGAGGGGCAGGCCATTGCCGACGTCACCTACCGGTTCCAGGAGCGCGTGGACGCCGTGGCCCGGAACCTGGTGGCGGAAGACTTCGCGGCGCTGCACGCTGAACTGAACTCCATTGAGGGGCTTTCCCGGACCATCGACGTGGACGGTTCCCTCGCCGTCGTCGACGACGTTGCCCTGGACAGGCTCTCCCAGCGCGACTGGTCCCCGCTGGGAGCGGTGGAAACCGTCCGTGTCCTGATCGATTCCGTCAACGCCGAGAAGGCCGGCGAGGCTCAGGCCGTGATGCCGCTGGCTACGATCTCGGTGACAGAGGACATGGCCACCTGCATGCGGCTGCATTCCCTCGGCTGGGAATCGGCCTACCACCACGAACGCCTGGCTGACGGTCTGGCCCCCGAAGACCTCGATTCGATGCTGACGCAGCGGCTCCGGTGGGCCCAGGGCACCATGCAGGTCATGTTCCGGGAAAACCCGTTTATGCAAAAGGGGCTCAGCCTGGCCCAGCGGCTGATGTACGTGGCCACCATGTGGAGCTATTTGTCCGGGTTCGCCGCGGTGGCGTACATAGCCGCTCCCGTCATCTACCTGATCCTCGGGATCCTTCCGGTCCAGTCCCTGAGCAACGAGTTCTTCCTCCGGCTCATCCCGTTCCTGGTGATCAATCAGATCCTGTTCTTGGTGGTGGGGCGCGGGGTGAAGACGTGGCGCGGCCAGCAGTACTCGCTGGCGCTTTTCCCCACCTGGATCAAATCCGTCACCTCCGCGTTCGGGAACGTGTTCCTGGGCCGGGACCTGGACTTCCGGGTCACGCCCAAGACACTGCAGGCGCGCAGCCGGCTGCCGTGGCATTTGGTCAGGCCGCAGCTGATAGCCATGGCCGTCCTGGCACTGGCGGCCGTTGTGGGCGTTATCCGGCTGCTGCTCGGCCAAGGGGATCTCCTGGGCAGCTCCGTCAACTTTGTGTGGATAGCCTTCGATCTGCTGATCTTCAGCGTAGTCATCGAAGCTGTCCGCTACCCCGGCTACGATGCCTGGCTGAACAGCAACAAGAAGAAAGAGGGAAATCCATGATCGAATTCAAGAACGAGACGCTGGCCAATGGAGTGGGCGTGATCCGTCCTGTGGGCCGGCTCAATATGGTGTCGGCCCCGCACCTCGGCGCCAACATCGATGCGCTGATCAGCGACGGCACGGTCCGCCTGGTGGTTGACCTTGCCGGCACCGACTTCATTGACTCGTCCGGCCTCGGTGCCCTGATTACCGGGCTGAAGAAGACCCGGCAGGCCGGCGGAGACCTCCGGCTGGCCAACCCCACGGCCCAGATCACGGCGGTCCTGGAAATGACCAACCTCAACAGGGTGCTGCAGCCGGTCGCCTCGGTGGACGGGGCCTATTGATGAGCAGCGAGTTCAGCCTGCGCGCCGCCGCGGTTCCCGAAAGCCTGGAGCTGATCCATAAACTGCTCGAGGACCTCTGTGCAGGTGAACCCGGCATTCAACCCATGGACCGCATCAGGTTCGAAACCGCGCTCATCGAGGTGGCGTCCAACATCATCGAGCACTCCCGCCCGGCCGGCACGGACCCCGTCCGGTTTGTCCTGGCTGTGGAATGCGAACCTGAGCGGCTCTTTGCCGAATTCACGGACAACGCCCGGCCTGCCGGCATCGACCTCACGGCCGCCGAACTGCCGGATGACATGTCCGGGAGCGGCCGCGGACTTGCCCTCGCCAAGGTGGCGTTGGACCAGTTTTCCTACGCCAAGGAGGACGGCGGGAACCGCTGGACACTGCTTTGCCGGCGCAAGTCGACGGCGGACACCGCCACGCACTGAACCGGCCACCAACACGCACTGAGCGGCGAATCTTGCCTCAATCGCCGCCCGGGCGACAGTCAATGACGCTCCATTGAGCCGGCCGGACCCCGCAAATCCGCCAAATTCATAATTAGCTCACAAAAGTTTGACTAAAAGGTTTACCTAAGTAAGGCTTACCTTGCTACGTTAGCGCGCCTCCAAACGCCTACCAAAGGAAAACCTTGTGACGCTGTTGCCCCGTGTGGACGAGAAACGCCTGGACCTGCCCGCCCCTTCCGGCGGGCACGATTTCGGCTCCCGGGTGGAGCTCGCCCTCGCCGCCACCAACCACCTTTTCAACTCCCGCAACGCGCCCCGCTACGTGGCGCAGGTGCTCCAGGGCGTCAACGCCGTGGCCACCAAGCTGGAGCGGACCACCAAGCCGTTTACCGGCGTCGGGCCCCGGGAGCTTCAGGCGCGCGTCGGCGCGGTTGACCTGGACCTGCCCCTGCCGGACACTGCCGCTGCGCTGGCGGAACTTGAAGAGGTGTACCTGCAGGACGCCGTCTACTTCCATGACGCGAAATACGCGGCGCACCTGAACTGCCCCGTGGTGATCCCGGCGCTGGTGGGGGAGAGCATCCTGTCCGCCGTGAATTCGTCGATGGACACCTGGGACCAGAGCGCGGGCGCCACCATGATCGAGCGCAGGCTCATCGACTGGACGGCGGAGCGGCTGTCCCTGGGGGACGCTGCCGACGGCGTGTTCACGTCCGGCGGCAGCCAGTCCAACTTCCAGGCGCTGCTCATTGCCCGCAACCATGCCGTGGCCGGGCTGCGGAAGCTCCCCGGCAATGAATCCCTCCGGCTTCCTGCCCTGCTGGAGAAGCTGCGGGTCTTCGCGTCCGAAGACAGCCACTTCAGCATCCGCAAATCAGCCTCCATGCTGGGACTGGGGTACGACGCCGTCGTGCCGGTGGCCTACGGGCCGGACCACCGGATGGACCCCGCCGCGCTGGCCGGCGCGCTGGCGCAAACGGCCGACGCCGGGCTGGTCCCGATCGCCGTGGTGGGCACCGCCGGGACAACCGATTTCGGCGCGGTGGACCCGCTCGTCGAGCTCGCCGCCCTCGCCCGGGCGTACGGCGCGTGGTTCCACGTGGACGCCGCCTACGGCGGCGGCCTGATGCTCTCCGGCCGCTACAGCCACCGGCTGGACGGGATCGGCCTGGCCGACTCCGTCACCGTGGATTTCCACAAGACCTTCTTCCAGCCGGTGAGCTCCAGCGCCCTGCTGGTCCGGGACCGGGCCATGCTGCGGCACGTGACCTACTACGCGGACTACCTCAACCCGGAGAGCGCCGCTCTGGCGGACATTCCCAACCAGGTGGACAAGAGCATCCAGACCACGCGCCGCTTTGACGCCCTGAAACTCTGGCTGACCCTCCGGATTATGGGCGCGGATGCCGTCGGTGCCCTGCTGGACGAGGCGATAGACCTTGCCGCACGCACCGGGCAGGCCCTGGCCGCCGACCCCGACTTCGAGCTGGCCGCCCACCCGCAGCTGAGCACGCTCGTGTTCCGCTACCGCCCGCTCCGGGCCGACGGGACGCGCCTCGATGAGGACGCCGCGGACACCCTTAACCCGGCGATCCGCGCCGCCGTATTCGCCTCCGGCGAGGCGGTGGTCGCCGGAACGAAGGTCGCCGGACGGCACTACCTGAAGTTCACCCTGCTGAACGCCGAGGCCACCCCGGAAGACATCAACGCCATCATCACCCTGCTCCGCCGCACCGGTGAAGCGCTGCTTACCGGACAGGAGGCTGCAGCATGAGCACCTCCACTCCCAGCACCGCAGGCGAGGGGCACGTGTACGACTTCGCCGGTATCGGCGTCGGGCCTTTCAACCTGGGGCTCGCCGCGCTCACCGAGCCCATCGACGGACTGGATGCCGTCTTCCTGGAGCGCCGCGACTCGTTCGACTGGCACCCCGGCATGATGCTGGAGCCGGCCCACCTGCAGGTCCCGTTCATGGCGGACCTCGTGACGCTGGCCGACCCCACGTCGCCGTATTCGTTCCTGAACTTCCTCAAGCAGACCGGCCGGCTCTACCGCTTCTACATCCGGGAAAACTTCTACCCGCTGCGTGCCGAGTACAACCAGTACTGCCAGTGGGTGGCCGGCCGGCTCGCTTCGGTGCGGTTTGGCACGGACGTCCGGGAGATCACGTACGACGGCGGCGTGTACACGCTGTCCGTCCACGGCCCCGCCGGGCCGGAGGTGCTGCGCGCGCGGCGGCTGGTGCTGGGCACCGGAACATCGCCGTACGTCCCCGCGGCCTGCGACGGAATCGTCGAAGCGGCAGCCAATGGTGGCGGGCTGGTCCTCCACAACGCCGAGTACCTGTCGAGGAAGAGTGAGCTGCAGCAGCAGCGGAGCATCACCATCGTGGGCAGCGGCCAGAGCGCGGCGGAAATCTACTATGAGCTGCTGCAGGAGATCGACGTCCACGGGTACCAGCTGAACTGGGTCACCCGGTCCGCGCGGTTCTTCCCGCTGGAGTACACCAAGCTCACCCTGGAGATGACGTCTCCGGAGTACGTGGACTACTTCCACAGCCTCCCGGAGGAACAGCGCGACGGCCTCATCAGGAGCCAGAAGAACCTGTACAAGGGCATCAACTCCGAGCTCATCGATGCCATCTACGACCTCCTGTATGCCAAGAGCCTCTCCGGGATGGTGGATACCCGGCTGCTGACGCACTCGGCCCTCACCGGGGCCTCGTGGGACCCGGCCTCCGGCACCCACACCCTGCAGCTCCGGCATGAGGAGCAGGGCGCCGGCTGTTCGCTGGACACGGAGGCCGTGGTGCTGGCCACCGGCTACGGCTACCGCGAACCCGGGTTCCTGAACGGGATACAGGACCGGATCGCCCGGGACGGCCGCGGCAGGTTCGCCGTCGAGCGCAACTACAGCATCGGCGTCGAACCCGGCGAGATCTTCGTCCAGAACGCGGAACTCCACACCCACGGATTCGTCACCCCGGATCTCGGCATGGCCGCCTACCGCAACTCCTGCATCCTGCGCGAGATAACCGGCCGCGAGGTCTATCCTGTGGAACAGAGCATCGCGTTCCAGCAGTTCGGAGTGCCCGTGACGGCTAACGTCGCGGAGCGGAAGCCGGTGAACGCATGAGTTTCACGTTCCGCTGCTTCGACCCCGACGCCGACGCACAACTCCTCCACAGCTGGGTAACCCGGCCATATGCCGCCTTCTGGGGGATGCAGTGCGCGTCCGTCCAGGACGTTGTGCAGGAATACTCGAAGATCCAGTCCAGCGGTCACCACCACGCGCTGCTGGGGCTCGACGCCGGCGTTCCAGCCTTCCTGATGGAGGAGTACCTTCCGGCCTTCTCCGCACTGGCAGGCCAATACGCCGTGCAGCCGGGGGACATCGGGATGCACCTCCTGGTCGCGCCGCCGGCCGGTCCGCCGCGCCCGGGCTATACCGCCGCCGTGATGGAAACAGTCCTGGACCGGCTCTTCGCCAAGGACAAAGTGGAGCGCGTGGTGGTTGAGCCCGACGCCCGGAACCACAAGATCCACGTCCTCAATGCGCGGCTCGGATTCCAGCCCGCCGGGGAGATCGCGCTGCCGGACAAGCAGGCCCTCCTCAGTTTTTGCACGCGGGAGGCCTTCCATGCCGCCCGCGCCGCCCTTCATTCATCCCCGATCCACCTTTCCGCAAATTGCCAGGGAGCATCACTTTGACCACCGCAGAACTTGAATCCGTCCTCACCGCAGGAAACGTCGCAACCCACCTCACGCCGGAACGCTGGGCCGCCGCCAACCGGCACCTGGTCCGCAAGGCGCTCGCCGAGTTCTCGCACGAACGCATCCTCAGCCCGGAACGGATCAGCGCAGGGGACAGTGCCGTGGGCAGTGCCGGGGGCAGCGCCGCGCCTGGTGCCGAGGACCGGTCCGGTGCCGGAGCCCAGTCCCACGACTACCGGGTGCTCAGCGATGACGCCACGGTTGAATACCGGTTCTCCGCCAGGATCCTGCACCTTGAGCACTGGTCCGTCGACGCCGCTTCGATCACCTGCAACCGGGACGGGCAGGACGCACCCCTGGATGCGCTCCGGTTCATCACCGAATTCCGCGACGCCCTGGGGATCCGGCCCGAGATGCTCCCGGTCTACCTCGAGGAGATCAGCAGCACTCTTTCCAGCCACGCCTACAAGCAGTGGATCGGCCAGCCGTCCTCCGCGGAACTGGCGGCAGGCGTGACCGGCGGAGCGGACGCCGCCACGGACTTCCAGGCCATTGAGCGCAGCATGACGGAGGGTCACCCCTGTTTCGTGGCCAACAACGGCCGGCTGGGCTTCGGCATCAGCGACTACCGCGCCTTTGCCCCGGAAACCGGCGTGCCCGTGCAGCTGGACTGGATCGCGGTGCACCGGCGCAAGGCAGTGTTCACCTCCAGCGAGGGCCTGGGCTATGCAGCCCACCTTGACGCCGAACTGGGTGCCGGCACCCTGGCCTACTTCGACGCCGAGCTCAGTGCCCTGGGCCTGGACCCGGCCGCGTATTTCCTGATGCCGGTGCACCCATGGCAGTGGGAGAACAAACTGACGGTGACCTTTGCCGCCGAGATCGCCCAGCAGCACATCGTGCACCTCGGGATCGGGGCGGACGGCTACCAGGCCCAGCAGTCCATCCGGACGTTTTTCAACACGACCGCCCCGGAAAAGGCGTACGTCAAGACCGCCATGTCCGTGCTGAACATGGGGTTCATGCGCGGGCTGTCCCCGCAGTACATGAAAGCCACACCGGCCATCAATGACTGGCTCCAGGACCTGATCGGCGGCGACGAGGCCCTGCAGGCCCGCGGACTGGCGATGATCCGGGAGGTGGCAGCGATCGGATACCACAACGGATACTACGAGGAGGCCGCACCCAAGGAGTCGCCGTACCGGAAGATGCTGTCCGCGTTGTGGCGTGAAAGCCCGCTGCCGCTTCTGGAGGAAGGACAGCAGCTGGCCACCATGGCCTCGCTGCTGCACACCGATGCCGCGGGCACACCCATGGTCTCCGCCCTGATCGAACAGTCCGGGCTGGAACCCGGCGAGTGGCTGCGCCGGTACTTCGAGGCGTACCTCGTGCCCCTGGTGCACTGCCTGTACCGCTACGAGCTGGCGTTCATGCCGCACGGCGAGAATGTGATTCTGGTGCTCCATAACGGGGTGCCCGTGCGGGCGGTCATGAAGGACATCGCAGAGGAAATCGTGGTGATGGGGAACCGGATCGAGCTGCCGGACGCCGTATCCCGGATCAAGGCGGACATTCCCGACGACGAGAAGGTCCTGGCCGTCTTCACCGACGTGTTCGACTGTATCTTCCGGTTCCTCGGCGCCCTCCTTGAGGAAGACGGCGTGCTCCGCGGCGAGGAATTCTGGCGCATCGCTGCCGGGGCTATCCGCGATTACCAGGCGGAGCACCCCGAACTCGCGGATCAGTTTGCCCGGCACGACCTGTTCGCGCCCGACTTCCAGTTCTCCTGCCTCAACAGGCTGCAGCTGCGCAACAACCAGCAGATGCTCGATCTCACGGACCCGTCCGGAGGCCTGCAGATGGCCGGCAGGCTGGTGAACCCGCTGGCGAAGTTCGCCTAGGACGTTCGCCGAGATGGCATGTCACGGCAGTCGTGGTCGCACACACTGCCGTGAGGTGCCATCCCGGCGCTGCTTAGGGGGAGGCGCCGGGCGCAGGGTGCCACTAGGCTTCTGCCATGACCGAACAAGTTCCCGGACCCACAGCCCTGATCACCGGCGCGACGGCGGGCCTTGGCGCCGAGTTTGCCCGCCAGCTCGCGGAACAGGGGCACCACCTGGTGCTGGTGGCCCGCGATGCGGAGCGCCTGCGGGCCGCCGCGCACGAACTGGAGAACAACTACAGCATCACTGCCGAGGTGCTCTCCGCTGACCTGACGGACGACGCCGGGGTGGCCACCGTCGTCGAACGCCTTTCCGACGCTTCACGGCCGGTGGAGATCCTGGTCAACAACGCCGGCATCGGGCTGCTGAAGTCCTTCGACAAGAACAGCTTGGACGAGGAACGCAGGCACCTGCGGCTCCATGTCCAGACGCCCATGGAACTGTGCCACGCTGCCCTGCAAGGCATGCTGGCGCGCGGTTCGGGCAGGATCATCAACGTGGCCAGCGTCGCCGCGTTCGCCAACCGGGGTAGTTACTCGGCGGCGAAAGCCTGGCAGGTGAGCTTCAGCCGCTGGGCCAACCTGGCATACGCCGGCAGCGGCGTGAAAGTGACGGCCGTGTGCCCGGGGTTCACCCACACCGAATTCCACGACCGGATGGGCATGGACAAAACAGTGGCCCCGCGGTGGCTGTGGCTGCACGCGGACCGCGTGGTCCGGGAAGGCCTGGCGGACAACGAACGCGGCCGTGCGGTGTCCATCCCCACCAAGCGGTACAAGGTGGTTGCCGCCGTTTCACGGATGCTGCCGGCGCGGTTTACGTCCGGGCCGCCGAAAAGGCCCGCAAAGTAGCCGCTGTGTTCAGCTGGACGGGCGCAGGCGGACTGTCCGCCGCCGGACCAGCACAATCACCAGGATGCCCACCACCGCGCCCACCACGGTTTCCACGGCACGTTCCGTGATGAGGACATAGGGGTCTGCCGGGGCGGCAAGTTGCGTCATCAGCAGGATGACGGGGGTGAAGGACACCATGGCGAGGCCGTAGTGCCTGGTCATGAAAAGTTCCGTGGTGAACTGGAAGATGATGACCAGAACCGCCAGCACGGCGGCTTCCGCCCCCGGAAAAAACGTCAGCGGCGCCCAGGGCGCCGGAAGAAGTACGACGGCGACCAGCACCAGCCCGAGGAAGGTCCCCACCATGCGGTGGAGGCCGCGGTGCACGCTGCTGGGCAGGTCTGCTCCGGCGAGGGGAACCGCGGCGGCGGCCATTGCCCAGTGCGGGTGGCCGCTGCCGCTGAGAACACCGATGGAGCCGGCTGTTCCGACTGCCAGGACATAGCGGGCCGCGTGGATCACGGCTGCCTGCCGCCTTAATCCGCCCAGCGGCGTGGCAGCCCGGACCGCTCCCGGCTGCCACTTCCGGCCGCGGACCCAGCCGCCAAAACCGACGGCTATTGAAAACGCCGCGGAGGCGGCTGCAATGACCAATGCCGCGAACCAGGGAATGGTGATGGGGACGGAGGCGCAGGCGCCCAGGGCCAGGATGCCGAAGAACGGGCCGTTGGGCTTCAGGTTCACCCTGTCGGAGAACACCGAGCCGATGCCGGCGAGGACGGCTTCGACACCCACCAGCCACCAGGAGTGCAGGTGGTTGACGGACAGGAAAATGCCGACGCCAACCCCGCTGAGCAGGACCAGCGCGGCCTGCGTCTGGTGAATGAGGCGGAGCTGGTGGGGCTCGGACCGTCCATACATCCCGGTCAGGGCGCCGAACACGGCATAGATGATCAGGTCCGGGCGGCCGAAAACCAGGAGGGCCAGCGAGGGGACGGCCACACTGACCGCCACGCGCAGGGCGGACAAATGATCATTGTTGGCCGGGCCGAGGCTATGCAGGTCGCGGAGATGCCGCAGGAGGCCGTGGGCCATGGGTACCTCCGTTCTTCCGTGCGTTCGTTCCGAGCGCACTTCCTCAAAAAGTCTGCCAGACGCGCGGAAGGCCTGCTTTGCACGCTGTCACAAAAGAACATCGTGCAAAGCAGGCCTCGTCGGGCGGGGCTGCTGGGCTACGAGGCTAGGCCCTCGCAGGAACCTTTTCGGTTTCGCGCAGCTCGTCCTCAAACGGCATGTCATCCAGGTTGATCAGCGGGTTCTCATCCTGGGTGGCCACGAGCTCGTGCGCCTCTGCCTTGGTGTCCACGCTGGGCATGGAGCCCGGCAGCGGACGGTTGGCTGATTCCTTCAGGAAGTAGATGGCCACCGCGCCGACGGCCGACGTGGCCATCAGATAGTACGCGGGCATCATGTCGTTGCCGGTGCTATTGATCAGGGCGGCGACGATGAACGGTGTGGTTCCGCCGAAGATGGCCACGGAGAAGTTGTAAGCGATGCCCATGGCGCCGTAGCGGCTGGACGTCGGGAACTGGGCCGGCAGGGCGGAGGCCAGGTTGGCCACGTAGAACGTCACCGGGAAGGCGATCAGGCCGAGGCCCAGCAACGTCGACCAGACTTCTCCGATGCCGATCAGGAGGAACGCCGGAGTTGCCAACACCACGGTGCTGAGGGCTCCGATCCAGAGCACGGGTCGGCGGCCGATCCGGTCAGACAGCTTGCCGGTGAGCGGAATGCAGAGGCTCATGACCACCAGCACGGGGATGGTCAGCAGCGTGCCGTGAACCGGATCGTAGCCCTTGGACTCCGTGAGATACGTCGGCATGTAGGACGTCAGAGCATAGCCGGCCGTGTTTGCGGCGGCCACGAGGATCATCGCGACGATGAGCGAACGCCAGTAGGCCTTCACGATGCCCACCGGGCCCTTGGATGCGGCTGCATCGCCGGCGGTGGCGTCCTTTGCGGATGCTTCCTGCGCGTCAAGGGTCGCCTGGAACTGCGGGGACTCCTCGATTTTGCTCCGGAAGTAGACGGCGATCAGGCCCAGCGGGCCGGCGACGAGGAACGGAATCCGCCAGCCCCATTGCTCCATGGAGTCCTGGCCAAGCGTGAGCTGCAGGACGGAGACCAGGGCGGCACCGATTGCGAAGCCGAGGTAGCTGCCCATGTCCAGGAAGCTGGCGAAGAAGCCACGGCGCTTGTCCGGCGCGTATTCGCTCACAAAGGTGGTGGCACCGGCGTACTCGCCGCCGGTGGAGAAGCCTTGGACGAGCTTGAACAGCACCAGCAGGACCGCGGCCCAGATACCGATCTGTGCGTAGCCGGGCAGGAGGCCGACCGCGAAGGTGCTGGCGGCCATGATCATCAGGGTGGCCGCGAGTACCTTCTGGCGGCCGATCTTGTCGCCGAGCCAGCCGAACACGACACCGCCGAGGGGGCGGGCAATGAAGGTGGCAGCGAACGTTCCCAGCAGGAACAGGGTCTGGACGGACTTGTCCGCCTCAGGCAGGAACACCGGACCCATGGTGGTGATCAGGTAGCCGAACACGCCGACGTCGTACCACTCCATCGTGTTACCCACGATGGTTCCGCCGAGTGCTTTCTTAAGCATCGGCTTGTTGACGACGTTGACATCGGAGACTTTGAGTCTGCGGCGAGGCAACAGCCTCGACTTCTTGGCGCTTTGGGGCGCAATGCCCGGGGGCACAATATTGTTGGTTCCGCGGGCGATGTTCGCGCCTGCTGAAGAGTCGGTCATGCTTCGGTCTTTGGGCATTTGGGCTTCTCCCATGGAGGTCATTTGCTTGCGACTTGTAGCTGCCCCGCTCCGGGCAGGCTTTCAATTTTACGCGATTTCCATGGTGTTTCCGAGTTCGGTGGCGTATGATCCGGGGTTTCAAGGGCCGAACGGCAGCCGGAACCCGAATTATTTTGCGCCGTTTCACCGCGCCAGCACTGGAATCCGTGCATTTTCCGCATCGTTACCAAACCTTTTTCGGCCAGCGGCCGATAACGCGCCCAAAAACGCCGGATCCGGCCCTTCAGCGCCCACCTGCCGGGCCATGCGTGCGGGGGGCCGAATCCATCTGAACCGGGGGTTCCCAACCGGCCGGAATACTGCCTAAGGTTGACCCATGGGAACACTGATCTTTGGATAGGCCCGCGGCCGGCCGCCAGCGCGTGTTCCTGTTGGTCTGTCCGCCCGCCCCATTCACCTGCACACAAGGCTCGTTGAGGCGTACTTACGCGTTGATCCGCTCGGCTGACTCCCGTCGCCGTCACTTCTCCACCGCGATCCGGGCGACAGTGACCCGGCAGCGCATGCGTCCACAACTCACCATCGCAAAACGATTCCGTAAGCCACACGTTTCCGTAATACAAGGAGTGCTTCCATGACCCACCAAGGCAACACCCAGGGCGCCGAACCGAAATCGGGCCAGAACATCGAATCGCCGGAGGCCGGAACATCGGATGCCGGCCAAGGGATCAAGTCACGGCTGACGGACGCCCAGAAGGAAATGCTGGCCAGTAAGTCCCGTGGCGGCGCGGGGTTGCAGAGCGTTTCCCACGGCCACAAACCCACGCACGCGAGCGGAAAGCAAGGCCCTGCCCAGAAAAAAGTCCGCTGGTAGGTTCTGCAGACAAGCGGTAACCGCAGACCTAATATTGGTGGACGCTTCATTTCAACGCGGAAAGGAAGAGCACAAAATGGCTGAGAAAAATCCTGGGGGACAGCTCGAACCGGAGCTTGCCAGTCACCTGGCAGAATCCATGGACGAGGCGCCCGCGCCCGAGATGCCAGCTCCCGCGGGCCCCGTCAATGGCGGCCGGCAGTGGCCCGATGGCAACGGCAAGCGGCGTCATCCGAAGGAACGCGGCACCGCCCACGGCCGGATGGGCCATGAGGCAGCAGTGACCGCAGTCCACCGGACCGGCCGGCCGCAGATGCCGCACTCCTCCTAAAGCGGAATCCCGAATAGACGGAATCCCGAATACCAACCCGGGGCCGGGCGATACCCAGAGCGGGTGTCGCCCGGCCCTTTCCGTGTTCCGGTTCCTGTTTGTCCTTGGCCAGGCTTCGCTGCGCCGCTGTGTCAGCCGGATTCCGCCACCACGTCGTCGGCGTTCTTGTCCAGGCGCCAGCCGCGCCACACCGGGTGCCGCAGCTTCCCGCCGCCGGTCCATTCCCCGAAAGTAACTTCGCCGACCAGTTCGGGAGTCACCCAGTGCGCGTCGGAGGCATCGGCGGCCGGGACGTCGGTGAAGGGCGAGGTCTTCCTCGCCAGCGTGTCCATCTGGAGCCGCAGCTCCGTCAGCTCCCGGTCGCTGAACCCGCTGCCCACGCGTCCCACGTACCGCAGCGTGCCGCCGTCGGGGATGCCCACCAGCAACGAGCCCACGGAGCTGTGCCGTAATCCCTTGCCCGGGCGCCAGCCGCCCACCACCACTTCCTGGGTGCGCTCGAACTTCAGTTTCAACCAGGACCTGGTGCGCTCGCCGCTGACGTAGCGTCCGTCAAGGCGTTTGGCCATGATCCCTTCAAGCCCCAGTTCGCGGGCGCTTTCCAGAATGTGCTCCACCTCGTCGTCCAGGACTTCGGACAGGTGCACGGGGCAGCCGGACGGCCAGTCCAACTGCTCCAGCCGCACCCTGCGCTTCCGGAGCGGCAGCCTGCGGAGGTCCTCGCCGGCGTCCGAGAGCAGGTCGAACACCATTAGCCGGACAGGCGTGGCTGCCCTGGCCCTGGCGACGTCGGGAGCTTTGGTCAGTTTCATCCGCGTCTGCAGCAACCCGAAATCGGGCCGACCGGAAGGCCCGACGGCGACGATCTCGCCGTCGGCGGTGAAGCTCTGCTCCGGCCAGCATGCGCGGTCGGTCAGTTCCGGGTAGCTCGCAGACATGTCGTTGCCGTTCCGGCTGATGAGCCGGATCCGGTCGGCGTCGCCGATGATGAGCGCCCGCACGCCGTCCCACTTCAGTTCGAACTGCCAGTCCATGCCACGAAGGTCGGCCGGGGTCCCGGCGCCCGCGAGCATGGGCCGGAAAACAGGTGAAGAAGCCGCTGCGGGCGGCGGCTCGTCCTCCTTTGCTTCTTTCGGGGTGCTTGAGCCGGCCGCAGCGCCTGACGCTGGCGGGGCACCGTGCCCCCTGCGGTCCATCAGGTGAATCAGCCACTGCGCTTGTTCCGGCTGTTGGGAGGCGTCGCTGTCCCGGGAGGTCCGGATCAGCGCAAACCTCTTGGTCCCGCCAAGGCCGCCGCCTTCAGACCCCGTGAGCGTGGCAATGACTTCCTTGCCTGCTATCCATTTGTCGCATTCGTAGTAGCCCTGGTCCCAGATACTGACGGTCCCGGCGCCGTACTGGCCCTTGGGGATGGTGCCCTCGAAATCGAGATAGTCCATCGGGTGGTCCTCGGTCTGGACCGCCAAGTGGTTCTGCGCTCCGCTTACGGGCACACCTTTCGGAAGCGCCCAGGACACCAGGACGCCGTCACGCTCCAGCCGGAAGTCAAAGTGCAGCCGGCTGGCGTGGTGCTCCTGGATCACGAACCGCTCCCGGATGGTGCCGGCGCCGGGGTCCGCCCGGAGCCGGTCCGCACTGAACGGCTCCGGCGTCCCTTCCGGATCCCGCATCGAGCGGTACTTCTCCAGCCTCGGGTCGGTGCTGCCGGCGTCGGCCGTTCCACCGCCGCTGCGCCCGCCAGCGCCGTGGCCGCCGCCGGACCCGCCGCCGTCGGGATTGTCCTGCACATGGCCGCCGCCTGCGGAAACCGACGCGAACGGGTCCTTGCCGTCCTTGACCCGCCGCATGACCTCCCGGTAGTCCAGCTGCCTCAGCGCGGGGGAGGCCAGCTCGCGCCAGGTCCGCGGTGCCGCCACCGTGGGCCTGAGCCGGCCGCGGAGTGAGTACGGCACGATGGTGGTCTTGGCAGCGTTGTTCTGGCTCCAGTCCACCAGCACTTTGCCGGTGCGGAGCGTCTTCTTCATGTCGCTGACGGCAAGGTCCGGGTGGTCAGCTTCCAGAGCGCGGGCAAGTTCGTGGGCGAATTCGGAGATCTGCTCCGAGCCTTGTGTGCCGTCGAGGCCGGCGTAAAGGTGGATGCCCTTGCTGCCGCTGGTCACCGGCACAGGGTCCAGGCCAACGTCCTTCAGGATGGCGCGGGCAAGCCGGGCCACTTCGGCGCACTCGGCCAGCCCGGCGCCCTCGCCGGGATCAAGGTCCAGCACCAGGCGGTCAGGGTTCATGGGATTCCCGTGCGGGTCCACGCGCCACTGCGGGACGTGGATTTCCAGCGAGCCCATCTGCGCCAGCCAGATCAGCGTGGCGGCATCGTTGACCAGCGGGTACTGGTTGGTGCGCTCCTTGTGCCGGATCGAGGCGCGCGGAATCCAGCCGGGCGTGGAGTCCTCCAGGTTCTTCTGGAAAAACATCTCGCCCGGCGCCTCCGCGGTGCCCACTCCGTTAACCCAGCGCTTGCGCGTGGCGGGCCGGTTCACTGCGGCGGGGATCAGGACCGGCGCAACGGCGGTGTAGTACGACAGGACGTCGGCTTTGGTGGTGCCCGTCTCCGGGTACATCACCTTGTCCAGGTTGGTGACCACCAGTTCGCGGCCCTGGATCCGGACACGTTCCCTACTGCCGGCCAAAGGTCTTCACCTCCGGGCAACTCTGATGTTCACTTGATCCATGAGAGCCATCTGGAAAGGCGCTATCGCATTTGGGCTGGTCAACGTGCCGGTCAAGGTCTATAGCGCCACGGAGGACCACGACATCGGGCTCCACCAGGTCCACGGCGCCGACGGCGGACGCATCCGGTACCAGCGCCGCTGTGAAGTCTGCGGCGAGATCGTGGATTATGCGGACATCGACAAGGCCTACGAGGAGGACGGCCGTACGGTGATCCTCACCCGTGACGAGCTCAAGTCCATCCCGGCGGAGAGCAGCCACGAGATCGAAGTGGTCCAGTTTGTTCCGTCCGAGCAGCTCGATCCCATGATGTTCGAGAAGAGCTACTACCTGGAACCGGATTCCAAGTCCCCGAAGGCGTACGTCCTCCTCCGCCGGGCACTGGAAGACACTGACCGTGTGGCCGTGGTCCAGTTCGCGCTCCGGGAGAAGACCCGGCTCGGCGCGTTGCGGATCAAGGACGACGTCCTGGTGCTGCAGTCGCTGCTGTGGGCGGACGAGGTCAGGGAGCCGGCTTTTCCCGCCCTGGAAACCACCGTCCGGATCTCCGCCCAGGAACGGGAGATGTCCGCAGCCCTGGTTGATTCCATGGCCGGGGATTTTGAGCCCGGCCAGTTCACGGACGACTACCAGGTGCAGCTCCGCAAGCTCATCGACGCGAAGATCGAGCAGGGCGAGTCCCTGGACACCGAACAGACGTTCGGCGCCGAGGCCGCCGAGACCGGGCAGGGTGAGGTCATCGACCTGATGGAAGCCCTGAAGCGAAGCCTGGAAAAGAAGCGGGGCGGCGGGGCGGCCAAGGCCGCGAGCGAGTCGGGGGCGGCGGACGGCGCCGACGCCGACACCGACGAGGCTCCCGCGAAAACCACGCGCGCCAAGGCCTCTAGGCCCCGCTCCACGACGACCGCTGCCAAGGCAACGGCTGCCAAGACAACCGCTGCCAAGACTCCGGCAAAGACGGCAAGCAAGGCCGCTGCGGCGGAAACTGCAGTCAAGGAGCCGGCGAAAAGCCGGCGAAAAGGGGCCTGATACGGCAGTGCACTGGCCGGTTCGGTAACCCATTGCTGCCGCGGTCAGGAGTTCCTGAGAGCTGAGATAAGCTCACTTTTCTTCTTGGCGGAGTAACCCTTCAGCCCTATTTCCTTCGCTTTGGCTTTGAGCTGGGCGACCGTCCAATCCTCGTAGTCGCCCGCCTTGCCGCCCTTGCGCCCCACCTCGGAGCGTCCCCTCTTGGCGGCGGCGTTGGAAATCCGGGCGGCCTTCTGCTTCGAGGCGCCGTCCTCGCGCAGCTCCTCGTACAGTTGCGGGTCCTTGAGGCTGGGGTTCTTTTTCTCAGGCACGGTCAGCTCGGATCTGATGGTTCGGCGTCGTCGATGAAGGGGTCCACCCCGGCCGGACGCTTCGGCGAAGGCGTGGGTGTATGCGGCGGCTGCGGGTGGGATTCGTGTGCCGCTGACCCGGGTGCCTCAGACACGTGTGCGTGGTGCGCCGGAGCGTTCGCCGCAAAGCCTGCCTCTTCCTCGGTTTCTTCCACTTCTCCGTGGTCCACGGCAGAACGCCAGGCGCCCGTTTCAATGCCGCGCGACTCGATGAAGTGCTTGAACCGCTTGAGGTCGGCGCTGAGCTGGTGGCTGACCGCGCCCACTGCGGAGCCGGCCTTCTCCACCAGCCCCTCCGGCTCCCATTCCAGTGCCACGGTGACCCGGGTGTGCTCCGGCCCGAGGGATTCGAAGGAGATTTCGCCGGCGTTGCGCGGTTTGTCCGTGCTGACCCAGGCGATCCGCCGGTCCGGGAGCTGCTCGGTGATCTGCGCGTTGTACTCGCGCCTGACCCCAGCGATGTCGGTCCGGAAATGCAAGGACGTCTCGTCTATTTGTTCCACGGACTCCACGCCCTTCATGAACTCCGGGAATGATTCGAACTGGGTCCATTGGTTGTAGGCCGTGGACACGGGAACTTCCACCTCGATGGTTTCCTGCAGGGTAGCCACTGTCTCATCCTCTTTCAGCCCGGCGTCGTGCCCCGAATGGGTCTGTTGAACGGCGTGTCGCCACGCTGTCCACGCTAACGGGGCCGTCAGGCAAAAACAAGGAATGTACTAAGTCGGCTTAGTTCATTGTGCCGGGAGTTAAACGCAGCGGCCGGCCCGTGCGCCGTGTGCCCCCTCAAGGGGCAGTGGCGCAGCGTGCCGGCCGCTGGCTGCCGTTCCGGAAGCGGACTGTCTTAGCCCGCCGTGCCGCTACTCGGCGTCGTGATCGGTTTCCAGGATCTGGACCAGGTGGTCCAGTGCCGTATCGGCGCCGTCGCCTTCGGCGCGGAGGACCACAACGTCGCCGTGCGAGGCGCCCAGGCTCATCAGGGACAGGATGCTGGCGGCGTCCATGGCCTCGTCAACCGGTTCGCCCTGACGGGCAATGGTGATCTCGTGCGGGTACTCGCCGGCTGCCTCGGCAAAGATGGCGGCGGGGCGGGCGTGCAGGCCCACGCGGCTGGCGATGGTGGCGGTGCGTTCGAACATGTGTGCTCCTTGGATATCAGGTCGAGACAAATGGTTGGTCAGAATACCGAACCGGGTCAGACAGTTACTGGAACCGGCTCCACGGTATCAACGGACTTGCGGACGGCCCAGCGCTTCAGCGCGATCACGGCCAGGGCGGTGACGACGGTGCCCACGAGGATCGAAACAACGAACATTACGAAGTTGTCGATCGCGAAGAAGACGAAGATTCCGCCGTGCGGGGCCTTTGATCCGACGCCCGCTGCCATCGAGATGGCACCGGTTACTGCGCCGCCCAGCATGCTGGCGGGGATGACGCGCAGCGGATCGGCTGCGGCGAACGGGATGGCACCTTCGGAAATGAAGGACGCTCCCAGCAGCCAGGCGGCCTTGCCGTTTTCACGCTCGGCCAGGCTGAAGCGCTTCTTGTCCAGGACGGTGGAAGCGAGGGCCATGGCCAGCGGCGGGACCATGCCCGAAGCCATGACGGCTGCCATGATCTGCCACGGCGCCTGGTTGTCCAGGGTGGCGGCGCCCAGGCCGGCGACGGCGAAGGAGTAGGCAACCTTGTTGACCGGGCCACCGAGGTCGAAGCACATCATGAGGCCCAGGATGACGCCCAGTGCGATGGCGCTGGCGCCGGTGAGGCCGGAAAGCCAGCCGTTCAGGCCCTTGGTGATGGCGACGATCGGAGCGCCCAGGATAAGGAACATCAGGCCGGAGGCAACCAGTGAAGCAAGCAGCGGGATGATCACCACGGGCATCAGGCCGCGCAGCCAGCGGGCCACCTGGATCTGGCCGATGGAGTGGGCGATGTAGCCGGCCAGGAGACCGCCCACGATGCCGCCCAGGAAGCCTGCACCCATGAACCCTGCCACGGCGCCGGCCACGAAGCCCGGTGCGATACCCGGACGGTCGGCGATGCCGTAGGCGATGTAACCGGCCAGTGCGGGGACCAGGAAGCCCAGCGAGAGGGCACCGATCTTGAAGAGCACGGCACCGATGTAGGCGCCGAGCGGGCCCCAGGCGTTTTCAGGGTACTCGGTGGGCAGGTTGAAAATGCTGTTGTCCACCACGATGACGTCTGCGAACTGGGTAATCAGGTAGCCGCCCATCAGGAAGCCCAGAGCGATGAGCAGACCGCCGCCGGCCACGAACGGAATCATGTAGCTGACGCCCGTGAGGAGCGCCTTCTTGAGCTTCTGTCCGATGTGCTCGCCCTTTTCGGTGGCTTCGGCTTCTGCCTGCTCCTCGGCGCCGAAGTGCGGTACGCGCCGGGCGTTGGGGTTGTCCGCCGCGGCCAGTGCCTCCTGCACCATCTTGTCCGGTTCGTCGATGCCGCGCTTGACGGGTGCGTTGATGACCGGCTTGCCGGCAAAGCGCTCCTTGCCGCGGACGTCCACGTCCACCGCGAAGATCACGGCATCGGCTGCGGCGATCACGGCGGGGTCCAGCGGCTTGGCGCCGGAGGAGCCCTGGGTTTCCACCTGCAGGTCCACACCGACTTCCTTGGCTGCGGCAACCAGTGAATCGGCGGCCATGTAGGTGTGGGCGATGCCCGTGGGGCAGGCCGTCACGGCCACGAGGCGCTTGGGGCCGGACCTGGCGCCGGTAGCGGCACCGGCAGAGGGCGCGGCTGCTGCGGCTGTTGCCATGGCAGGCTCGGCTGCGGCCGCAGGCTTGTCGGCCAGGGCGCCGTCCACCAGCTCAACGATCTCGGCCTGGGTGGTGGCTGCACGCAGGGAAGCGGTGAAGTCCTTTTTGATCAGCGAGCGGGCCAGCTTGGACAGGAGCTTCAGGTGCTCCTGGTCCGCGCCTTCGGGGGCTGCGATGAAGAAGATCAGGTCGGCCGGGCCGTCCTTGGCGCCGAAGTCCACGGGCTGCGAGAGCCGGGCCATGGCCAGGGTGGGCACCGTCACCGCCGTGGAGCGGCAGTGCGGAATGGCAATTCCGCCGGGCACGCCCGTGGCGGTCTTGGATTCGCGGGCAAAGGCGTCCGTGAAGAGGCCTTCGGCTTCGGTGGCGCGTCCGGTGGCGGCAACCCTGCCGGCCAGATGGCGGATCACGTCCTCGGGCGAATTGCCCAGGTTCTGGTCTAGCTCGACCAGATCAGTAGTAATGAGCTGAGTCACTGTCAGTCCTTCCGGAGGGCCGTGATGGTTACGGCATCAGGGGTGGTTTGGTGGACCGCCGGGACTGTGGAGCCCGGCAGGGAGGCGGCAGCGGCACCATGTGCCACGGCCTGACGGAGGCAGTCGGCCGGGGCGGCGCCCTGGCTGGAGGCGAGCAGGTAGCCGGCAAGGGAAGAATCTCCCGCGCCGACCGTGCTGACCGCCTTGACCGGCGGATGCGTGGCCAGCCACGCGCCGTCGGCCGTCACTAGTACCGCACCCTTGGAACCGAGCGTTGCCAGCACGGCACCTACACCGGAACGCACGACGGCGGCGGCGGCTGCCGCGGCAGCCTCCGGATCCGCTTCCAGTTCGTCAGCGGTGGACGCCGTGGCGAAACCGGCTGCGGCAGCCAGTTCAGCCAGTTCTTCGGCGTTGGGTTTGAGGAGGTCCGGCATGCCTGACGCGTCGCCCGAGAGGGCGGCGGCGAGGGGCGCGCCGGACGAGTCGACGGCGATGCGGGGGGCAGCACCGTCAGTGGTGGACCGAAGCCGCCGGGTAACGGTGGCGTAGAAGTCGGCCGGGACTCCGGGTGGGAGCGAGCCGGCGAGGACAACCCAGCTGGCGCCGCGGGAACGCTCCAGCAGAAGCCCGATCAGGGCTTCCTGCTGGTCTTCGCTTAGTACCGGGCCGGGTTCGTTGATTTTGGTGGTGACGCCGTCCGGCTCCGTCAGCGCCACGTTGGTGCGCAGCGGTTCGTGGATGGCGAGGGCGGCGAAGGGGACGCCGCCGTCACGAAGCCCTGCCAGCACCGGATCGGAGTCGCCGCCTGGGAGCACGGCCACTGTTTCCAGGCCGGAGGCCACCAGGGCGCGGGATACGTTGACGCCTTTCCCGCCGGACTCCTGGCGGACGGAGACGGCCCGCTGTACTTCGCCGCGCAGCAGC
The DNA here is from genome assembly GCF_001423745.1 of Arthrobacter sp. Leaf337. Classification (GTDB taxonomy): domain Bacteria; phylum Actinomycetota; class Actinomycetes; order Actinomycetales; family Micrococcaceae; genus Arthrobacter. Next base: position 442,890 of record NZ_LMPC01000012.1, on the reverse strand, counting down.
GGCGAGGGCAGGGCCACGGTGCGGTCGAGGCTCGGGTTCGCGGTGAGGGTGACAATCATGCGATCACCACGTCCACGCCGGCGTCAGCAAGCGCCGCCGCCAGTTCCGGGCTGGGTTCACTGTCTGTAATCAAGGTGTCCAGATCTTTCAACGAGGCGAACTGGACCAGCGTTTCGGCATCCAGCTTGGACGAATCGGCCAGCACCACAATGCGGCGTGCCGATTGGACGAAGGCCGCTTTGACGGCGGCTTCTTCAGGATCGGGGGTGCTCAGCCCGAAGGCCGAGTGGATTCCGTTGGCGCCGATGAAGGCGATGTCCGGACGGATTCGGTGTGCCGCGTCCACGGTGGACTGGCCCACGGCAGCCTGCGTGAGGCCGCGGACCCTGCCACCCAGCAGGTGGAGGGCGATGCCCGGCTCGCCGGCGAGCTTGGCGGCGATCGGGATCGCGTGGGTGATGACGACGAGTTCGTTCTCCGAGCCGGTGTCAGGGGCGGCGGAAGGGTCGGCAAGGCGCAGGGCGATCAGGTCCGCCAGCGCTTCAGTGGTTGAGCCGGCGTCCACCAGGATGCTGCCCGCCGGATTTTGCGGGATGAAAGCCAAAGCGGCCTCGGCAATGCGCAGCTTTTCCGGCTGCCGCTGCACGGTCCGTTCCAGGATGCTTTCCTCGGTGGTGCTGATCCGGTCCGGGGCGACGGCGCCGCCATGGACCCTGCGTACTGTGCCGGCGGCTTCCAGTGCAGCCAGGTCCCGCCGGACGGTTTCGGTGGTGATGTTGAAGCGCTCGGCAAGCGCAGTGACGCTGGCCCGGCCGCTTTCGGCGACTAGACCCGCGATCAGCTGTTGGCGCTCTTCGGCGAACACTTACCCTCCATTGCGTAAATACTGCTGGTACTTCAGTGAACGGCTTCAGTGACTGCCATCACACGATGTTGAATTGCTTGACTTTATCTTTGTTCTTGTGGGTTTGTCAATGAAAACAACACGAACGCAGATCACGGTGTGGGCGGGGTCCTTCCAAAGACGGCGAAAGCCGGGCCCGACCGTGTTGGTCTGGCCCGGCTTCCGGGGTACTCACATTGCGGTTCGCCTGTGTCCGTGGACAGCGGCGGCCGGAGGATCATGGCTAGAGGCTGCCGTCCCGGCTCTCATTGCGGACAATCCGCTCGCCCGTGTTTGGGTCCACCACCGACCGGGTTTCGCTTACCCGCCTGGTGCGTCCCGGCGAAGCCAGCACCAGTGAGGCGATCAGGCCGATGACGCCGACGGCCATCAGGATGTACCCGATCAGCGTCTGGTCCACATAGGGGATGAGGCCGGGGGTGATGGCCCACGCCAAGATGGCGCCGATGGCGATAAGGAAAATAGAGGAACCGATTCTCATGACTTGCTCCTAGCTGTCCGGGGGACGTGCGGGCAAAAAGACGTGCGGCAAAACTTGATCAGCATGCTGTCTAGCGACAGGCTACAGCCCCTTCCCGGCTGTTTCAATGAACCCGAAGGCGCGCGCCGGAGCTGTGTCACAGTCGTTATTTACCGGGATGTTGCCGGCGGCGGCGAAGTAACACCAGCAGCCGGAGGTGTGCCCCGCGTACTGTGGATTGCGCACGCATTCTCCCTGCCGGGCACATTCGCCCGGCCAGGCAAATCTGCCCGGCCAGCGGGGGAGGCGTCCGCGACAAACAGCGCGCAGCGTCCACGGATCCCAGGAGCAGTGTTACCCATGTCTGAACAAGTCCCCGCGGTAGTAGTCACCGGCCTGGGAGCAGTGACTCCCGTCGGCTCAACCGCCGGCGAAACATGGGACGCGCTCCTGGCCGGACGTTCCGGGATTGTGGCCCTTGACGACGGCTGGTCAGACGGGCTTCCCGTGCGCATTGCAGGACGCGTCACTGCAGACGTCCCGTCACTGCTGTCCACCTTGGAATACAAAAGGATGGACCGCTGCGGCCACCTGGCGCTTATCGCCGCGCGCGAGGCCTGGGCGCACGCCGGCCGGCCGGAGGTTGACCCGGAACGGCTGGCCGTGGTGATCGGCTCCGGCTACGGCGGCCTGGACACCACCCTTGAGCAGACCCGGACCCTGGACGGGAAGGGGCCGCGCCGGGTCTCACCGCACACGCTTACCCGGATCATGGTGAACGGCCCCTCGGCGTGGGTCTCCATTGACGTCGGAGCCCGCGGCGGGGCGCGGACTCCCGTCAGCGCCTGCGCCTCCGGGGCCGAAGCGATCTCGCAGGCGGCCGACATGATCCGCAGCGGCGCCGCCGACGTGGTGATCGCCGGCGGAGTGGACTCCTGCATCAACGGCCTGACCATCAGCGGGTTCTCGCAGATCCGCGCCCTCTCCACCCGAAACGACAGCCCGCAGGCCGCCTCCAGGCCCTTCGACCGGGACCGCGATGGCTTCGTCATGGCCGAGGGCGCCGGGATCGTGGTGCTGGAGCGCGAGGACCACGCCCGTTCCCGCGGGGCCGAGGTGCTCGGCGTCATCGCAGGCAGCGCCGTCACCTCCGACGCCGTGGACATCGTGGCGGCCGACCCCGCCATGCAGCGCCGCGTCCTGCAGAAGGCCATTGCCGCGGCCGGACTCACCGGGGCGGACATCGGCTTCGTGCACGCCCACGCCACGTCCACTCCCGTGGGGGACCGGCTCGAAGCGGAAGCCATCGGCGCCGTCGTCGGACATTCCGTTCCTGTCACGTCCACGAAAAGCCTTACCGGGCACCTGCTGGGCGGGGCCGGGGCGCTCGGCGCCATCGTCACCATCCAGGCGCTGCGCACGGGCGCCATCCCGGGCACCCTCAACCTCGACAGCCGGGACCCGGACATCCACCTCAACATCGTTTCGGAGACAACCCCTGGGCTGGCTGCGGGGGCCGGCATTGCCAACGCCTTCGGATTCGGCGGCCACAGCGCCTCGCTGGTGATCACCGCAGGCTGAGGCCTGCCGCCGGGACCGCCGGCGGAAAGTTAGGCTGTTGCGATGGAGACAGTCGTATGGTCCAGGCCGGAGAGCCAGCGCGCCGGAACGCCGCTGCTGGTGATGATGCACGGCTACGGCACAGACGAAGTGCGCATGTCGGACCTGTTCGGCCAGCTGCCGCCCGAGTTCACCTGCGCGGCCCTGCGCGCGCCCAAGGTGATCGGCGACGACTACGGCTGGTTCCTGCTGGACTATTTCCTGACCCATGACTTCGCCGACGTCATTTCCGTCAGCAACAAGGTGTTCGACTGGATCAACTCCGTCAAGGCCAAGCACAGCAGCGTGAGCCTGCTGGGCTTCTCGCAGGGCATGGCTATGGCCAGCACCCTGCTGCGGCTGCGGCCCCACGATTTCCGGGCAGTCGTGGGGTTGTCCGGATTCGTCCTGGACAACGAACTGCTGGCCATGAGCGAATCCTTCGACGCCAAGCCGCCCTTCTTTTGGGGCCGGGACAAGGCGGACCTGGTGATCAACGACGACGCCGTGGAGCACACCGAGGAATGGCTGAACCGGAATACGCAGCTGACGGCCCGGACCTATCCGGGCATGGGCCACACGATTTCCACGGCGGAGATGGTGGACGTGAGCGCCTTCCTGCGCCACTACGTCCTGCGCTGAAGGACAAGGCGCGCGGGTCGTTTCCCCGGAAACCCGAAATAATCCGCACTCGCGGGTAAAACCAGTTGCGCGCTAAATTTGTAAGCGCTTACACTCTTCTTCGGCCATGTATCGGGCCCACGACTTCCGAAGAAGAAAGGGCTGAGCCCGTGTTGCATGGCTAGAGCACCGCGCGTGACCATCCAGGACGTTGCCGCATTGTCGGGGCTGTCCATCTGTACCGTTTCCCGCGCCCTGCGCGGGCTGCCCAATGTCTCCGAAACGGCACACCTGAAGGTTGCGGATGCCGCCACTAAACTCGGTTACAAGGCATCCTCGGCGGCGGCGCGCCTTGCGGGCGGGACCACGGGGTCCGTGGCCATCATCGCGCCCACAGCCACGGCGTGGTTTTTCGCCCAGGCCGTGGAGGCAGCCGAGGAAGTCTTTGCTGACAGCGGCTTCGACACGATGCTGATCAGCCTGCGCAACACCCCCAGCGTGCACCGCAAGGTCTTCGGCGACCTGGAGGCCCTGTCGCAGCGCGTGGACGGCGTCCTGCTGCTGAACATTGCCCTCAGCAGCGACGAAATCGATGCCCTGGCCTCCTCCGGGCTGGCCGTAGCCAGCGTGGGCATGCACAACGTCCCCTGGGACAATGTGGGAATCGACAACGAGGACGCGGCCTGGAAGGCAACCAACCACCTCCTGGGCCTCGGACACTGGGACCTTGCCATTCTCTCCGGCCGCGAATCGGGGGAGCGCTCGGTGGTCACGGCCACGGACCGCCTCAACGGATTCCGCCGGGCGCTTGCCGAGCACCACCTGACCGTGGACCCGGACCTGGTGATGGACGCCGGGTCGAGCATCGAGGGCGGCCGCAGGGCCATGACCGAGCTCATCGAAAACCGCAGGATGCCCTCCGCGATTTTCGCCGGCTGCGACGAAACTGCCTTCGGCGCGCTCATGGCCCTGCGCGAGCTCGGTTTGTCAGCGCCGAAAAACGTGTCCATCATAGGTATAGACGATCATCAGATGAGTTGGTTCCTGGGACTGAGCACCATAGCGCAGCCGGTAGCCGACCAGGGCGCCTTCGCAGCCAACCTGCTGATCGAAGGACTCCAACGTCCGGGGCAGTTGAATGCCCCCGCCAGCCACGTGCTGGATACCAAACTGATTGAGCGCAAGACCACGCGACGGAAACGCTGAGCACAAACGCTGCGTCGCGCAAACACCGAGCAAGGCACCGCCGCCCTTCTGCTCGCCACGGCTCCCACCGCCCCAAAACCCGCAGCATCCATGCACGTCCCCCTGCACGCCGTCTGAAAGGACACCGAGTACCGCATGACTGAGCTTTCAAACAGCACCACCGTCCACGGCTGGACCGGCGCTTCCGCCATCCTCTTCGACCTCGACGGCGTGCTCACGCCCACGGCGATCGTCCACGAGCGTGCCTGGCAGGAGCTTTTCGACGGCTTCCTGCAGGACGTTCCGGAGGCGGACAACTACCGCGAAAGCGACTACTTCGACCATATCGACGGCAAGCCCCGGTTCGACGGTGTCCGGGACTTCCTCGCCTCGCGCAGCATCGTGCTGCCCGAGGGCCCCTCGGATGACGACCCCGCCAACAACACGGTCCATGGCCTCGGCAACCGCAAGAACAAGGTTTTCAACGACATCGTCGAGGCCGGCGGCGTGGCCCCCTACGAAGGCTCGGTGCGCTTCCTGGAAGCAGCGCAGGCGCTGGGACTCAAGGTCGCCGTCGTCTCTTCCTCCCGGAACGCACCGGCGGTGCTGCAGGCTGCGGGACTGGCGCACCACTTCCCCGTGGTGGTGGACGGCGTCGTCGCTGCTGCCGCGGGCCTGCCCGGAAAGCCCAGCCCGGCCACCTACGAATATGCGGCGCAGCTCCTGGACCTCCCCAGCGAGGAATGCGTCGTGGTTGAGGACGCCGTGTCCGGCGTCCAGGCCGGTAACGCCGGCACCTTCCACTCGGTGATCGGAGTGGACCGCGGAGCCGGCCGGCAGACGCTGCTGGACGCCGGCGCCACCCTGGTGGTCGGGGACCTGAACGAACTCCTCTAGCCCGACCAAACGCCCCTCACCTGCACAACGCCAAAAGGAACCCCAACAGCCATGGCACTCATCAACTCTGACCGTGCTCGTTTCCCCAACGACCCCTGGCAGCTCGTGGAAACCGTCCACCTTCCCGGAAACGCCGGAACCCTGGAAACGCTCTTCAGCCTGGGCAACGGCCATCTCGGCATCCGCGGCGCCCACTGGGCTTCCGCGGACGCAGACCTGCCCGGCAGCTTCATCAACGGCTTCCACGAAACCTGGGACATCAAGCACGCAGAGAATGCCTTCGGCTTCGCCCGCACCGGCCAGCGGATCCTTTACATCCCGGACGTCAACAACTTCACCGTGATCATCGACGGTGAAACGCTGACCCTGAGCGAATCGACAGTGCTGGACTACCGCCGGTCCGTTGACTTCGCCACCGGGATCTACGAATGCCGGATCACTTGGCAATGCCGCTCAGGGGCCACCGTGACCACCACGGAGCGCCGGGCGGTCGGTTACCAGTCCCGCGGCACCCTGGGCATCAGCCTCGAAGTGGCCGCGGACCGGGACGTTTACGCGGACGTGACGTCCGCGGTGGTCAACCGCCAGGACCAGCCCGTGGAGGACCACTCCACCCACGATCCGCGCCGCGCCGGTCGGCACGCCGGCCGCGTCCTGCTGCCGGTAAGGCTCGACGGCGGGGACGGCTCGCTCCGCCTGTCCTGGGAAGCCGCCGAGTCCAGGCAGCGTGTGGGCCTGGCCGTGGACCACTGGACCTCTGCCGAGGTGCAGCCGTTCGAGACCCTGGTGGACCAGGACGACAGCAGCGTCCGGTACGTCCTCGCAGTGGGGGCGGACCAGCCCTTCCGGCTCGAGAAGAGCGCCAGCTACGCCGTGGCGCGGGCCTTCCGCGAGGGAGCCGTGGACGGCGGGTCTGCGCAGGACCCTTCGGAAGCGGCAGAGAACGCGCTTCAGCCCGTCAGCGCGATCTTCGCCGAAAGCGAGGCGCACTTCCGGGAATACTGGGCCACCACGGACATTGTGGTGGGCGGCCAGCCCGAACTGCAGCAGGCCATCCGCTGGAACCTCTTCCAGCTGGCCCAGGCCACAGCCCGCGCGGACGTGGCCGGCATCCCGGCCAAGGGCGTCAGCGGCTCAGGCTACGAGGGCCACTACTTCTGGGACCAGGAGGTGTACCTGCTGCCGTACCTGACGTACACCAGCCCGGACAACGCCCGCCAGGTCCTGGAGTTCCGGCACGAGATGCTGCCGGACGCCAAGGTCCGGGCCAAGGAACTGAGCGTGGACGGAGCCCTGTTCCCGTGGCGCACCATCAACGGGCTCGAAGCAAGCGCCTACTACGCCGCCGGCACCGCGCAGTTCCACATCGCAGCCGCGATCGCCTTTGCCACCAACAGGTACATCTGGGCCAGCGGCGATGCGGACTTCAAACACGGGATGGGTTCGGAGCTGCTGATCGAGACCGCCCGGATGTGGGTTTCCCTGGGCTTCTTCGGCAAGGACGGCCTGTTCCACATCCACGGCGTTACCGGCCCGGACGAGTACACAGCCGTGGTTAATGACAACCTCTACACAAACGTCATGGCCAGGTTCAACCTGCGCACCGCGGCGGCCCTGGACCACCCGGAGATCGACGACGCCGAACGCGAACTCTGGGAGCAGGCTGCCATCCGGATGCAGCTGCCCTACGACGAAGACCTCGAGGTGTACTCGCAGGACAACGACTTCATGACGCTGGAGCCGTGGGACTGGAGCACGCCCCGGTCCAAGTACCCCCTGTTGCTGAACTTCCACCCGCTGGTGATCTACCGCCACCAGGTCCTCAAGCAGGCAGATACCGTGCTGGCGATGTTCCTGCAGTGGCAGGACTTCACACCGGAGGAAAAGCGGCGCGCGTTCGACTTCTACGATCCGATCACCACCGGCGACTCCACCCTGTCCGCCTGCGTCCAGGGCATCATGGCCGCTGAGGTGGGCTACAGCCAAGCCGCGCTGGACCACTTCACGCACGCGCTGTACATCGACCTGGACGACACCCACGGCAACACGATCGACGGCGTCCACATTGCCTCGACGGGCGGTGTGTGGAGTTCCCTTGTCAGCGGCTTCGCGGGGCTCCGCGACCAGGGCGAGGTTCCCTTCTTCGATCCGAGGCTGCCCGTCGAGTGGGAGGGCCTGACCTTCCACCTCAAGGTGCGGGGGCGCCTGCTCTTCGTGGAGCTGGGCCAGGGGTCCATCGGCCTCAGCATCCGCGAGGGCGAACCCCTGGACGTCAACGTCCGCGGCGAGCTGCTCACAGTGGGCCACGACGTTGCCCGGGTGCCGCTGGCCCCTGTCGGCGCGCCTGAGCCCACCATCTTCCCGAGCGGGCTTCCGACGGCGTCCATCCCGATCGTGCGCGCCCGCAGCTAAGCAGTAGTAGTCCCAACAGACGCGCGGGATCAACCGAACGGTTGATCCCGCCGTCGTGTTCCGGCGAAAGACTGGGGGAGTGAAAAAACTCCTCCATGCCTCATTTGCCTATGCCATCGCCGGAGTCCTCTCCGGCCTCTACTATCGGGAACTTACCAAGCTCAACGGCTTCACCGGGGACTCCCAGCTGGGCCTGGTGCACACGCACTGGCTGGTGCTGGGCTTCATCGTTTTGTTGCTGGTGCTCGTGCTGGAGAAGGCCTTCGCCATCTCCGCTGCGGCGCCGAGATTGTCGGCCTGGTTCTTCTGGATCTGGAACGCCGGCGTGGTGGTGACCGGCGGGATGATGCTGGTCAAGGGAACACTGGTCGTGGCTGGTTTGGACGCCGGTTCAAAAGCCCTGGCCGGGATTGCCGGCACCGGGCACATGCTGCTCACCGCCGGCCTGGTGCTGCTCTTCCTGGCCCTGCGGAAGGCGTTGACGGCGGCTCCGGTTGAGGTGCCGCCGTTGCCCGTAGCCGCCAAGGCGTAGCAGCCGCGGGACATAGCAGCCTACGGGCTGTCCGCGTGCTCCCGGTCCCCGGCGCTGCGGTCCAGCGGGTGGGCCAGTTCGTCGGCCGGCATCCTGGCCACCACCATTGCCACCACGGCCATGACGGGGCAGACGCCGCCGGCCACCAGGAAGATCACCCACGTGGGCAGCACGGCCGCAGCGGGTCCGGCCAGCGCCATGGAGACGGGCATCAGGGCCAGGGACACGAAGAAGTCCAGGCTGGAAACGCGGCCCAGTAAATGGGCAGGAACCCGGCGCTGCAGGAGCGTCCCCCAGATGACCATGCCGATGCCGCCTGTGGCACCGAAGATGAACAGCGCCGCAGCGACCGTCCAGAAGCTGTCCATGATCCCGACCGCCGCGAGTGGAAGGCTGCCGGCGCCCCACGAAACCATCATCACGGTGAGGTAGCGGCGCGGCAGCGCGAAGGACGCCGTGGCCAGTGATGCGGCCGCACCGCCTACGCCCATCACGGCCAGCAGGAAACCGAACATGCGCGAGTCGCCGCCCAGCTGGTCGCGGACAACGAACGGCAGCAGCACCTCGATGGGGCCGATCAGGAACAGCACCGAGATGCAGGCCCAGAGCAGCGTCCACAACAGCCAGGGTGTCCGGACCGTGTAGCTGACGCCCTCGCGGAGGTCGTGGAAGAAGGACGTTTTGGCGCGTTCGACGGCGTCCCCGCCCGTACGTTCGACGACGGCCCCGCCGGCGGTGCGGTCCGTCCCGGCGGTGCCCGTGCCCGGCGCATCAAGCGCGTGCTGGCCGAGGAAGTTGAGGATGATGAAAGCGAGGAGGTGGCATGCCGCCACGCCCGTGACTGCGTGCGAGGGGGATAACGCGGCCACCAGGATGCCGGCCACGGCGGGACCGGCCGCCTGCTGCAGGATGGGCCGCAGGGTTCCCTCCATGCCGTTGGCCGCCAGCAGGTCCTCCGGCGGCAGGATCCTGGGCAGGATGGCCGAATAGGCCGGGAAGAAGAACGCCGCTCCCACGCCGAGCACGAATGCGCCTACGGCCAGGTGCCACAACTGCAGCCACCCGGCCAGGGCAAGCCCGCTGATGGCGGCAATCACAGCGAGGTTGGTGCCTTCCACGGCGATAATCAAAAGCCGCTGCGGCACGCGGTCCGCGGCGATCCCGCCCGCCAGGACGAACGCCACCAGTCCCACGCTGCCTGCAGCGGCAACAAGGGACAGCTCAAGCGGACCGCCGCCCAAGCGGATCACCTGGTAGACCATGCCCACAGCCCACATTCCGGAGCCGAAAATGGAGACGGCCAGCGCCGCGATCAGCACCCGGTACTCCCGGTGCACAAACGGCCGGAGGGCTCTGGGGGTGGGCATAAGCCTAGTCTAGGCCTGCCCGTCCGGCCGCGCCGCGGCTGCCGCCGACCCCTGCCGGGCTAGGCTCTCCGTATGGGGAACAGTCCGGCAGGCGCGTCACGCCGCAGCATGGCATTCATCGGCAGCAACCCGGGCCTGGCGCTGCATCCCGTTAACCCCGACGGCGTCCATATCCCCGGTGAACCCGCCAGTTGCTTCGCCTCCTTCTGGATGGCCGAGTGGTCCAGATGGGGCAGCGGCAACGCCCTCCTGGTGGCCACCCGCCAGGGCTGGCGCAGCTACGGCCCCAACGGCTACTTCGCCGAAACCCTGGCCAACGAACTGACCCGCTATTTTCCGGAGGCAGCCCGGTTTCCGCTCTCGGAAATCACCCACACCCAGGACGAGTTCGACGTTGAACTGGACGTGGACCGCGGCTTCCGGGCCGTGGGGCGCAAGGCGGAGCTCGAGATCAGCGGCGTCCTGGACCGCCGCCAGTTCTCGTCGCCCGATTTCCAGCTCGGCGGAACCAGCGCCGCCCTGGCGAATGTCTACCTTCCGTGCAGCACGGGGCGGCTGTCGGAGTTCGGGGTGGAATGGCCCGGTTCGCCTACGGTGTATCCCGGGCCCCGGGGGCCGTCGTCGTCCGCGTACATTGCGATGGCCGAGTCCTGGGTCATGTAGCAAGGTGGCTTAGTGTTAAGGGTGAGCGACAGCCACAAGCTGTCCTTGCCCGGCAGCAATCACGGTTCCGAACCGCGGTTGCGACCAACAGCGGGCGGCTTGTTCCCGTTCCAGGAAAGGTGACGATGGCCATGCGGAAGAACCCGGCAATGAGAATTGCACAAAAAACCGCGCACAAGGCGGTGTTCGACTCCCAAGGCAAGCCCAAACCCGGATTGCACGGCATGCTGCTGCGGGCCGTCGAGGTCCAGCGCCCGCTGGTGCTTGCCAACCTCCGGCGGCTCCAGCGCAGGCACCCGCGCGCCACGGCGGCGCAGCTCGCGGACAAGCTGGAACGCGACTACCTGCTGGCCGTGACCGGCGGCGGCGCGCTTGTCGGTGGTTCCGCCGTCATCCCCGGCGTCGGCACCGTGGCCGCCCTGGGCCTCTCCGCCGCAGCCACCGTCGGCTTCCTCGAGGCCACCGCGCTGTACGCGACGTCCCTGGCCGAGCTGCACGGCATCCGCATGGTGGACCCGGAGAAGGCCTCCACCCTGGTCATGGCCATCATGCTGGGCGAGGAAGGGACCGCCCTCCTCGGAAGCCTGAGCGGCCAGGCCGCCGGCCGCAGCAAGGGCCCCACGGACGCCTGGGGTTCCGCGTTCGCCCGCAAGACCTCTTTCCCCGGCTTCGGCTCGGTGCGGGACCGGATCCAGCGCGCGTTCCTCCGCAACCTGCTACAGCGGCAGGGGACGGCGCTCCTGGGCCGGGCACTGCCGTTCGGCGTCGGTGCCGTGGTGGGCGGCGTAGGCAACCGCGTTATGGGACGTGCCGTCGTCGCAAGCGCCAAGGAGGCTTTCGGCCCCATGCCGGACACGATCCCCGGCGAACTGACACCCGGGGCTGCCGGCACGGGCAATACCGGCGGCAGCGTCGGATCCCCGGCCGCTATTGACGCCAGCACCAATACGCCCGGCTCCGGCACCCCCGGCGGAGACTCAACACTGAAAGGCGGATTCATTGGATCTGAACGCTGACCTGGGGGAGTCCTTCGGCACCTGGACCATGGGGGATGACGCCGCCATGTTCCCGCTCATCACCAGCGCCAGCGTGGCCTGCGGCCTGCACGCCGGGGATCCCGTCACCATGCTGGACACCTGCCGTGCGGCCTTTGAACTGGATGTCAGGGTGGGCGCGCACGTCGGGTACCCGGACCTGCCCGGTTTTGGCCTCCGGTCCATTGACATGACCTTTGACGACCTCTTCGGGGCCGTGCTGTACCAGCTCGGCGCGCTCGACGGCGTGGCGCACGCCGTCGGGGCATCCGTGGACTACGTCAAGGTCCACGGCGCGCTGTACGACCGTACGGTGCACGACGCCGAACAGGCCTCCGCCGTGATCGCGGCCATCCAGGCCTACGATCCCGGACTGCCCGTCCTTGGCCTGCAGGGGTCGGCACTCCTGTCCTTTGCCGCCGAGGCAGGCCACCCCGTGTTCCATGAAGCCTTCGCGGACCGCGCCTACCTGCCGGACGGGTCGCTGGTGCCGCGCTCAGCGGACGGCGCGTTCCTGGTCGACGCCGGGGAGATCGCCGAGCGCGCCGTCCGCCTGGCCATTCACGGCGAGGTGGAGGCGGTGGACGGCACGGTGGTCAGGCTGCAGCCGCATTCGCTGTGCCTCCACGGCGACACCCCCGGCTCCGTGGAGACGGCAGCCGCCGTCCGCAAGGCCCTGGAAGTCGCCGGTGTGGAGCTCGAACCCTTCGCCTAGTACGTAGTTCGCGGCCCTCCCTTGAAGCGCGCGGCGTCGGAGCGCGAACGGGCACTTGCGGCCCTCCCTTGAAGCGCGCGGCGGGTGCTCAAGTGTCCGTTCGCGCTGCCCAAGGGGGCGGGCTAGTGCCGTTCGGCCCTATCCGGGGGTTCACGCGGCACCCTAGCTTGAGGGCATGGCTGCCGGACCCCATGCGGGGTTAGATGGACCCGCATCAGATGCAATGTTGAAGCTGGGCCGTTTCTTCACCAAATGGGACCAGACCGACGACGGCAGGGCGGTGTTCCGGGAGGGCGGCCGCAAGGGCGACATCTTCTACCGCGACCGCTGGAGCCACGACAAGGTGGTCCGCTCCACTCACGGGGTGAACTGCACCGGCTCCTGCTCCTGGAAGGTGTACGTCAAGGACGGCATCATCACCTGGGAATCACAGCAGACCGACTACCCCTCGGTGGGCCCGGACAGCCCGGAATACGAACCCAGGGGCTGCCCTCGCGGCGCGGCCTTCTCCTGGTACACCTACTCGCCCACCCGCGTCCGCTTCCCGTACGCCCGCGGCGTCCTCGTCGAGATGTACCGCGAGGCCAAGGCCCGGCTCGGCGACCCGGTGCTGGCCTTTGCCGACATCGTGGGGGACCCGGAGCGGCGCCGCCGCTACCAGCAGGCCCGCGGCAAGGGCGGCCTGGTCCGGGTCTCCTGGCAGGAAGCGATCGAAATCGCGGCCGCCGCCCACGTGAACACGATCAAGAACTACGGGCCGGACCGCTGCGCCGGATTCTCACCGATCCCTGCGATGTCCATGGTTTCGCACGCCGTGGGAACCCGCTTCATCCAGCTGATCGGCGGGGTGATGACGTCCTTCTACGACTGGTACGCGGACCTGCCCGTGGCCAGCCCGCAGGTGTTCGGGGACCAGACCGACGTCCCGGAATCCGGCGACTGGTGGGACGCGCGCTACCTCATGATGTGGGGCTCCAACGTCCCCGTCACCCGGACCCCGGACGCGCACTGGATGGCCGAGGTGCGGTACCGCGGCACGAAGGTGGTCACCGTCAGCCCGGACTACGCGGACAACACCAAGTTCGCGGACGAATGGCTCCCCGCCCAGGCCGGAACGGACGCCGCGCTGGCCATGGCCATGGGGCACGTCATGCTCAAGGAATTCTTCGTGGACCGGGACGTCCCCTTCTTCTCCGACTATGTCCGGCAGTACACGGACCTTCCGTTCCTGGTCCGGCTGGTGAAGAACGACGACGGCGCGCTGACGCCGTCGAAATTCCTCACCGCCCGGGACCTCCCGGCCGAAGCCGGGGCTGAGGACGCTGCGTTCCGCACCGTGATGTTCGACAAGAAAACCGGGCGGACCGCAGTGCCCAACGGCTCCATGGGGTTCCGCTATTCGGGCAGCGGCGAGGGCAAATGGAACCTCGACCTCGAAGGGATCGACCCCGCATTGTCGCTCCGCGAGGTGTCCGGGGAAAGCGCCGAGATCCTGCTCCCGTGCTTCGAGGACGCCGGCGGGGAGGGGAGCGTGCTGCGCCGCGGCGTGCCCGTCCTTGAGGTGGAAGGCCAGCTGGTCACCACCGTGTTCGACCTGATGCTGGCACAGTACGGCGTGGGCCGGGACGGGCTCCCGGGGGAGTGGGCTGCCGGCTACGAGGACGCGTCCACGCCCTACACTCCGGCCTGGCAGGAGGAGATCACCAGCGTCCCCGCGCAGGCCTGCATCCGGGTGGCAAGGGAGTTCGCCCGGAACGCCGAGCAGTCCAAAGGCCGGTCCATGATCATCATGGGCGCCGGGATCTGCCAGTGGTTCCACGGCGACACCACCTATCGCGCAGTCCTGGCGCTGGTGATGCTGACTGGCTGCATGGGCCGCAACGGCGGCGGCTGGGCGCATTACGTGGGGCAGGAAAAGACCCGCCCGGCCACCGGCTGGGTGTCGCTGGCCAACGCCCTGGACTGGTCACGTCCGCCGCGGACCATGATCGGCACCGGCTACTGGTACATGCACACCGACCAGTGGCGGCAGGACGGCTACTCCGCGGATGCGCTGAAGTCCCCGCTGTCCACCGGGGCCCTGGACGGCATGCACACCGCGGACGCGCTGGCCCAGTCCGCCCGTCTGGGCTGGATGCCGTTCTACCCGCAGTTCGACCGCAACCCGCTGGACCTCGCGGACGAGGCGGAGGCCGCCGTCGCCGCCGGGACCGCGAAGGACACCCCCGGCTACATCGCGGACGCGCTCAAGAACCGCACGCTGAACCCGGCGATCGAGGACGTGGATGCCCCGGAGAACTGGCCGCGGACCCTGGTGCTGTGGCGTTCCAACCTGTTCGGCTCCTCGGCCAAGGGCAATGAGTACTTCCTGCGGAACCTGCTGGGCACCCACAACAACGTCCTGGGCCAGGACCACGCCGAGGGGCTCAAGCCAAGGGACGTGAAATGGCATGAGCAGGCGCCCGAAGGAAAACTGGACCTGCTGGTCTCCGCTGATTTCCGGATGACTTCCACCACGCTCCTCTCCGACGTCGTATTCCCGGCCGCCACCTGGTACGAGAAGCACGATCTGTCCTCCACTGACATGCACCCGTTCGTCCATGCTTTCAGCCCGGCGATTGACCCGCCGTGGGAAACCAAGACGGACTTCGACACCTTCCACCTGCTGGCTCAGGAGTTCTCCCGGCAGGCGAAGACCCACCTGGGCGTCCGCCGGGACCTGGTCAGCGTGCCGCTGCAGCACGACACCCCCGGCCAGCTGGCCCAGCCCGGCGGGATCGTGCGGGACTGGCGGGAGACGGACATCCCCGCCGTGCCGGGGCAGAACATGCCCGTCTTTTCCGTGGTGGAGCGGGACTACACGGCCATCGCGGACAAGCTGGCCGCCGTCGGGCCGCTCGCCGACAAGCTGGGCTTCACTGTCAAGAACGTCACCTACAAACTCGCCGGCCCGCTGGACCGGCTCAGCCGCTCCAACGGCGTGATGCTCGGCGGCGCCGCGGACGGCCGCCCGGCGATCGACACCGACGCGAAAATGGCGGAGGCCATCCTCGCCTTCTCCGGCACCACCAACGGCGCCCTGTCCGTCCAGGGCTTCAAGGACCTCGAGGTCCGTACCGGACGGAAACTGGCGGACCTGTCCGAGGGCTCCGAGGAAAAGTTCATCACCTTCGCCCAGACCCAGGCCGGCCCGGTCCCGGTGATCACCTCGCCGGAGTGGTCCGGCTCCGAAACGGGCGGCCGGCGCTATGCCCCCTTCACCATCAACGTGGAGCGGCTCAAGCCGTGGCACACCCTGACCGGGCGGATGCACTTCTTCCTCGACCACGACTGGATGATCGACATCGGCGAGGCCCTGCCGATCTACCGGCCGCCGCTGGACATGCACCGCCTCTTCGGTGAACCCAAACTCGGCCGGGACGGGGCCATGGAAGTGGTGGTCCGGTACCTGACCCCGCATTCCAAATGGTCCATCCACTCCGAATACCAGGACAACCTGCTGATGCTCTCGCTGTCCCGCGGCGGGCCCACGGTCTGGATGAGTCCGGCCGACGCTGAGGCCATTCAGGTCAAGGACAACGACTGGGTGGAATGCCTCAACATCAACGGCGTCCTCGTGGCCCGGGCGATCGTCAGCCACCGGATGCCCGCCGGCGTGGTCTATGTCCACCACGCGCAGGAACGCACCATCGACGTGCCGAAGTCCGAGGCCACGGGAAGGCGCGGCGGCATCCACAACTCCGTAACCCGGCTGCTGGTCAAACCTTCGCACCTGATCGGCGGCTACGCCCAGCTGGCCTACGCGTTCAACTACCTTGGCCCCACCGGAAACCAGCGCGACATGGTGGCCACCGTCCGCCGTCGTTCCCAGGAGGTGCAGTACTGATGCGTGTCATGGCTCAAATGGGCATGGTCATGAACCTGGACAAATGCATCGGCTGCCACACCTGTTCTGTGACCTGCAAGCAGGCCTGGACCAACCGTGCGGGCACCGAATACGTCTGGTTCAACAACGTGGAAACCCGGCCCGGCCAGGGGTATCCGCGCCGCTACGAGGACCAGGAAAGGTGGCACGGCGGCTGGGTGCTGAACAAGCGCGGCAAGCTGGTGCTCAAGGCCGGCGGCCGGGTGAAGAAGCTCCTGGGGATCTTCGCCAGCCCCGTCCAGCCCGAGCTCAAGGACTACTACGAACCGTGGACCTACGACTACAAGACCCTCGTGGACGCGCCGCTGGGCGACGACTTCCCCGTGGCCCGGCCCAAGTCCCTGATCACCGGCAAGGACACCAAGATCACCTGGTCCGCGAACTGGGACGACGACCTGGGTGGTTCCACCGAGAACGGCCACCTGGACCCCATCGTCGAAAAGGTCCGCCGCGAGTCCGAGGACAAGATCAAGTTCGCCTACGAGCAGACGTTCATGTTCTACCTGCCGCGGATCTGCGAGCACTGCCTGAACCCGTCCTGCATGGCGTCCTGCCCCTCCGGCGCGATCTACAAGCGGGTGGAGGACGGGATTGTGCTGGTGGACCAGGACAAGTGCCGCGGCTGGCGGCAGTGCGTCACCGGCTGCCCGTACAAGAAGATCTACTTCAACCACAAGACGGGCAAGGCGGAGAAGTGCACCTTCTGTTATCCGCGGGTGGAGGTGGGTCTGCCCACCGTCTGTTCCGAGACATGCGTGGGCAGGCTGCGGTACCTGGGGTTGTTCCTGTACGACGCCGACGCCGTCACCGCGGCGGCCGCGGTCACCGACCCGCAGGAACTCTACGATGCCCAGATGGACGTGCTGCTGGACCCGAACGACCCCGCCGTCCAGGCCGCAGCCCGGGCCCAGAACATCCCCGAGGACTGGATCGACGCCGCCCGGCGCTCGCCGGTGTACGCGCTCGCCAAGGTCTACAAGGTGGCCCTGCCGCTGCATCCGGAATACCGCACCATGCCGATGGTCTGGTACGTCCCGCCGCTCTCGCCCGTGGTGGATCTGCTGCGGGACCAGGGGCACGACGGCGAGGATCACGGCAACCTCTTCGGCGCCATTGAGGCGCTGCGCATCCCGGTGGAATACCTCGCGGAACTCTTCACCGCCGGGGACGCGGACCGCGTCACCGCGGTGCTGAAGAAGCTCGCTGCCATGCGCTCCTACATGCGCGGCATCAGCCTGGGCAACGACCCCGACGACTCCATCCCCGAAGCGGTGGGCATGGACGGCCAGACCATGTACGAGATGTACCGGCTGATGGCGATCGCGAAGTACGACGAGCGCTACGTCATCCCCAAGGCCCACGTGGAACAGGCCCATGACCTGGAGGAGATGGGCTGCTCGCTGGACTTCGAGGGCGGCCCGGGCATGCAGGATACCGCCCACTTCGGCGAGGCCAGCGGCCGGCCGGTCCCCGTGGCGGTGGAAACCTTCAACGCCCTCCGCGACCGGCAGACCTCCGACGAGCCGCCCGGTGGTACCAGCCTGCGCGGCCGGGTGAACCTGCTCAACTGGGACGGCACCGGGGCTCCCTCCGGGCTCTTCCCGGAAAAGGCGCTTTTCCCGGACAAGCAGCATACGGAGGCTGGAGCCAGCCCTGGGTCCGGCACCCCGGCGGGGGAGCAGCCGTGAGCCGGCGCCAGCAGGTGGTCTACCTCGCGGCCGCCTGGTGCCTTTCCTACCCGGACGAGGAACTGATCGGGAGGGTGCCGCTCATGCGGGCCGCGCTGGCCGAGTTCCCCGGCGCCGTCGCGGACTTCGCCGAGGTGCTGGACTTGCTGGAATCCACGCCGCCCATGGAGGTGCAGGCCCACTACGTCCGCGAATTCGACCTTGGCAAGCGCCATGCACTGCACCTGAGCTACTGGACGGACGGGGACACCCGGCGCCGCGGCGAAGTGCTGGGCAACTTCAAGAAGACGTACCGGCAAAGCGACATCCTGGTGGACACCCACGGCGAACTGCCGGACTACCTGCCGATGGTCCTGGAATACGCCGCGGTGGTGGACCTGGCGGCCGGGCGGGAATTGCTCACTAGCTTCCGGGCGAGCCTGGAGATGCTCCGGTTCGGGCTGCTGCGGGACGAGTTGCCGCACGCCCGGATCCTGCAGGCCGTCTGTGCCACCCTGCCCGGGAAGTCGCCCGCGGATGAGCAGGCCGTGATGCGGATGGCCGGCTACGGGCCGCCCACCGAAGCCGTGGGCCTTGACCCCTACGATCCGCGGCTGCTGCCCGTGAAGGGGGCCTGACCATGCTTGCATCCGAAGCCGAGCCCGGATCCGTCGTCGAAATCTCCACGATGGATATTGTGCTCTGGGGCGTCCTGCCGTACGTGATGGTGGTGGTGCTGGTGGGCGGCCTGGTGTGGCGCTATAAGTACGACCAGTTCGGCTGGACCACCAGGTCCTCCCAGTTGTACGAATCGAAACTGCTCCGCATTGCTTCTCCGCTGTTCCATTTCGGCCTGCTGGCGGTGATTGCCGGGCACTTCTTCGGCCTGGTGATTCCGATGGCGTGGACCCGCGCGGTGGGCATGAGCCAGGACTTTTACCATTTCAACGCCTTGTTCGTGGGCGGGATTGCGGGGGTGGGGACGCTCGGCGGGATCCTCCTGCTGATCTACCGCCGCCGCACCACAGGGCCGGTGTTCATGGCCACCACCACGAACGACAAGACCATGTACGTGGTCCTCACCGCCGCCATTGTGTTCGGCCTCTGGACCACCCTTGCCAGCGTTTTCGAGGGCGAGCACGGGCACAATTACCGGGAGACCGTGGCGCCCTGGTTCCGCTCGCTGTTCATTTTCCAGCCGGACATCGCGGCCATGGCTGGGGCGCCGTTCTCCTTCCACCTGCACACCCTGGTGGGCATGGCCCTGTTCGTTATCTGGCCGTTCACCCGGCTGGTCCACGCCTTCACAGCGCCGCTGCACTACCTCTTCCGCCCGTACATCGTCTACCGCTCGCGGGACCGGGACCGTCAATCCACGGGCGCAGCCACCTCAGGGACCACTGGTACGGCAGCCCGACGCGGCTGGTCCGCCGTCGGTACCCGCGACCGGGACACGAGGAACCGCTGATGGCCGGATCCGTGCCTCCGACAACGTCCGACTCCACGGGCCGGACCCGGAACCTGGTCCTGGCAACCGCGGCGTCCGTGGCAGGCTTCTGGGCGTGGAACTCCGTGGCCACCCTCGGCGCTTATTACACCCAGAACCTGCAGCTCAACCCGGCCACCACCGGGGTCCTGGTGGCCATGCCGGTGTTCGTCGGCTCACTGGGGCGGATCGTCGTCGGAACCCTGACGGACAGGTACGGCGGCCGGGCGATGTTCACCTTCGTGCTGCTTGCCGCCATCGTGCCGATCCTGCTGGTGGCCGTCGGCGGAACCTTGCGCTCGTTCGCGCTGGTGCTGGGCGCGGGCCTGCTGCTCGGTGTCGCCGGAACCGTGTTCGCCGTCGGAATCCCCTTTGTCAGCGGATGGTACGAACCGTCCCGGCGGGGCTTCGCCACGGGCGTCTTTGGCGCCGGCATGGGCGGTACGGCGCTGGCGGCCTTCCTGAACCCCCGGCTCGTGGCCGCCATCGGATACTTCCCGACGCACCTGCTGATCGCAGGGGTCCTTGCCGTCATGGCGGCCCTGGTCTGGTTCCTGATGAAGGAATCCCCGGGCTGGACCCGCAGCAACGCCCCCATGCTTCCTAAACTCCTGGACGCCGCCAAAACACCGGTCACCTGGAAGATGTGCTTCCTCTACGCCGTCGTTTTCGGCGGCTTCGTCTCCTTCGCCACTTATCTGCCCACCTACCTCCGCGACGTGTACAGCTTCGATCCCAGCGGCGCCGGTGCCCGCACGGCAGGGTTCGCCCTCGCGGCCGTGCTGGCACGGCCGGTGGGAGGCGTGCTCGCGGACAAGCTCGGGCCCAAACCGGTGGTGATCGTCTCGCTGACCGCCGTCGCCGTCCTCGCGTGGGTGGTGAACCTGCAGCCCGACGGTGAGGTCCCGGCCGGCCTGACGTTCGTCGCCATGGCGGCGGCCCTTGGCCTCGGTGCCGGCGGGGTGTTCGCCTGGGTGAGCGTGCTGGCGCCGCACGGGAAAGTGGGCAGCATCAGCGGAGTGGTCAGCGCGGCGGGCGGCCTCGGCGGCTACTTTCCGCCGCTCGTGATGGGGGCAACGTACGACGCCGCGACGCATAGCTATTCGATCGGCCTGCTCCTGCTGGTGGTCACCGCGCTGGTGGCACTCGTGTTCACCGTCTTCGGCATCAGGGGCCGGACCAGGACAAAGGCGCTCCCTGCGTAGCTTCGCTTCCACTGGAGCGCGAACGGACACTTGCGGCCCTTCGGAAGGGTGCTCAAGTGTCCGTTCGCGCTTGGGCGGTCAGGGCGCGGTCAGCCGAAGGCCAGGTGCGCCAGCGTGAAGATGGCCAGGCCAGCCAGGGCGCCCACCACGGTGCCGTTGATCCGGATGAACTGCAGGTCCTTGCCCACCTGCAGCTCGATCTTCCGTGAGGTCTCCTCGGCATCCCAGCGCGCCACGGTTTCCGTGATCACGCCGGCGATGTCGGAGCGGTACGTCTTCACGAGGTAGCCCGCGGCGTCCCCGATCCACGCGTTGACCTTGCCCGCCAGTTCGGGGTCCACGACCAGCCGGGTGCCGAAGTCGTGCACGGCCGCCTTGAACTTGACGGTCAGTTCGCTGTGGGGATCGTCGACGGCGCCGAGCAGCGCCGCCTTGATGGTGCCCCAGGTGCGGGATGCCAGTTCGCGGACCTCGGGGTCGCCCAGCACCTGAGCCTTGATGCCTTCAGCCCGGGCGATCATCACCGGGTCATGCTGCAGGTCCTGCGCGAGCGAGGTGAGGTAGGTGTCGATGGACTGCCGGACCTGGTGCTGCGGATCCGCCTGCACGGCCTTGGTGAACTTCAGGATCTCCACGTACACCTTGTCTCCCACGAGGCCGTCCACGAACTGCGGGACCCACTGCGGGGACCGGTCCGAAACCAGCCTGCTGACCGTCTCGTGGTTGTCCCTGACCCAGTCCACGGTCCGGTCCACCAGCAGGTCCACCAGGGTGTGATGGTGCCCGTCGGCGAAGATCCGCTCGGCGAGCCTGCCCACCGGCGGCCCCCACGGCGGAGTGAGCAGGTGCTTGCGGACCATGGATTCGATCACGGCCTGGACGTCGTCGTCGTTCAAGACCTTGAAGGCGCCGCGAATGACGGCGGCACCCTCCTTTGCCACGCGCTCGGCACCGCCGGGACCGGACAGCCACGCACCGGCCTTCCGTGCGATGTCCACCGAAGCCAGCTTTTCCTGGACCACTTGTTCGGAGAGGAAGTTGGTCTCAACGAATTCACCCAGCGAGGCGCCGATCTGGTCCTTGCGGCGCGGAATGATGGCCGTGTGCGGGATCTTGATCCCCATGGGGTACTTGAACAGGGCGGTCACCGCGAACCAGTCCGCAAGCGCGCCCACCATGCCGCCCTCGGCGGCGGCGCGAACGTATTCCAGCCACGGGTACTGTTTCTGCAGGGCGAAGGCAAAGACGAAAATCACCGCCATGACAATCAGCAGGCTCAGGGCCAGCAGCTTCATCTTGCGCAGGGCGGCCGCCTTTTCGGCGTCACCGCCCAGGCCCCGTTCGACGGCGCCACCGGAACCGGCACCGGGTGCGCCGGCATCCGGGGGTCGGGTTGCAGCGGGACGGGTGGTTTGTTCACTGTTCACCTGCATGTGCCCAGCCTAGCCCCGCATCCGCCGCGGGCGTCCGCTAACGTGTCACCATGACTACCGACGAGTCCGCCCTCACCCGGCCGCTGGTCTACGCCCACCGGGGATCCAGCGCCGCCTTCGCCGAGCACACCCGGGCCGCTTATCTCCAGGCCATTGCGGACGGCGCCGACGGCGTGGAATGCGACGTCCACCTCAGCCGGGACCAGCACGTCGTCCTGCTGCACGACGCGAACCTGGACCGCACCTCGGACGGCACCGGCCCCGTGGCTGACCGGACCCTCGATGAACTGCGGCTGCTCGATTTTTCCTCATGGAAGGGCGCCCGGACTCCCCTCGAATACGGCGGAAAGTTCGACCAGCTGCTGACGCTGCCGGAACTGATGGACATCCTCCGGGCGGCCGGCCGGGAAATCGGGCTCGCCATTGAGCTCAAGCATCCCAGCCCGTACCTGCTGGCGCTGGAGGACAGGGTGCTGGAGGTGCTGGAATCGGAAGGCTGGGATCCCCGCACTTCACGGGTGGACAACATTTCCGTGTCCTTCATGAGCTTCAGCCCGGACGCTATCAAGCACCTGCTCAAGACTGTTCCGGCCGAGTTCATCTGCCAGTTGGTGGACGACATCAAAGTGGACGAAGTCCGTGAAGAACTGGGGCTGGGAGCCATCACGGGCGGGGCCGTGGCGAACGTCATGCGGGCCGCCCAGGTGGAAGGCGAACGGATCCTGAACGACTGCGAAGTGCGCCTGGCGGGACCGGGCATTGACTACGTGCGCCAGCACGCCCGCGCGGTGAAGCGCTGGATGGATTCCGGCCGCAGGTTCAGGGTGTGGACCGTGGACTCGGACGAGGACGTGGCGCTGTGCCAGGACCTGGGAATCCACGAAATCACCACCAACCGGCCAGCGGAGGTGCTGGCCCAGCTCGGCGAAAGCAGTCATCCCGTCAGCTGAACAGCCGCCCGGATTCAGGCCGCAAGGTCCCGGCGGCGCCAGCCGGCGTAGCCCAGCGCGCCGAGCAGCGCGGCGGCAATAGTGAGGGCCGCCAGCGCCGGAATTCCTTCCGCGTCCACCGGAAGCAGCGGGGTGTGCCGGAACGGCGAAAGATCCATCAGCCATTCCGGAGCGTTCCAGAGCACCCCGAATTCACCGAGGGCGATGAGTCCGAGCAGGAGCACCCAGACGGCCCCGGTCAGCCGCGGCATCCAACCGAACACAGCCAGTGCGGCGCTGGTCAGCACCCAGGCAGCCGGAATCTGGGCCAAGGCGGCCACCGTGGACCGGGACACTAGTTCTGCATCGTTGACGACGGACGCGGCACCGATGCCGATCGAAAGGCCGGTCAGGAGCTGCAGCAGCGCGACGCCGGACAGTGCCACCGCGTAGTGGCTGCTGGCCCAGCGGATCCGGGTGGTGGCAGTGCCCAGCAGGGCTTCGGTGTGCCCGGCCGTTTCCTCGCTCCGCAGATGGTTGGCGGCGGAAATTCCGTAGGCGGCCGCGATGACTCCCATGATGCTGATCTCGGCGGCGAGGAACGCGTCGGTCAGGGCGCGCGGTCCTCCCAGTGCACGCATCAGGTCCTGGGCGCCGGGCGAGCTCAGGAAGTCGGCCACATTGCCGACGAGGGAGCCGATCACCACTCCGAAGAGGACAAACGCCACACACCACGCCAGCATGACCCGGTACTGCAGCCGGACGGCGAGGCCCAGCACGCCGGAGAGGTTTCCGCGCGCGGGGCCGGGCCGCTCATCACGGAGGCCGGCGCCGAGGTCGCGCTGCGCCCGCAGGAAGAACGCCACGGGAACAAGGACGGCGCAGAGCGCCAGGGGCAACGACAGCACCCACCAGTGGTCACCGGCATAGGCCCGCACCTGCTGGTTCCAGCCGATCGGCGAAAGCCAGGACCACACCGAGGGTCCCGGCTCGGCGAGGTCGCCCACCGCGCGCATGCCGTAGGTGACGGCAATGACGCCGATGCTGAGCCCGGTCGCGGCCCGGGCGCTGACCGTCAGCTGGGCAGCCAGGGCTGCCACGGCGCTGTACGCCATCCCCGTGGCAGCCCAGCCCAGCCCGAAGGCGAGTGATCCGGGGCCCGGCAACCCGCCGAGGGAAAGCGCGGCAGCCGACAGCAGCCCGGTCAGGATGCTCGTGGAGAAGCTGATGGCAAGGGCGGACACCAGGGGCGCATCACGGCCCAGCCGTCCGCCGCCCAGGAGCTCCAGCCGCCCGCTTTCCTCGTCTCCGCGGGTGTGACGGATGGTGAGGATGACCATCAACACCGCGAGGATGGCGGTCATGAAGGCGGTGTATTTGATGAGCGAAAGGGCGCCGAGCGAAGCCGGATCGTAGATCCGCCCAAAGAGCGCCACCATGGACGCCGTGGCGTTCAGTGCCGTGGCGGCCGCCACCCGGCTGGGCTCATCCGGGTACAGCTCGGCGCCGGCCGCCGCCGTCGAGTAAGCGATCAGCGCAAAGCCCAGAATCCAGAGCGGCAGCAGCCAGCGGTCCCGCCGGAGCGCGAGCCGGACCAGGACGCCGGTGCCGGCCAGCGTCCCGGTCATCGCCGTGCCGCTTCGAGCGACCCGGCCGGGCCGTAGTGGCGCAGGAAAAGATCCTCCAGCGTGGGCGGCTGGCTGGTCAGTGCGTGCAGCCCGGCGGCTGTGAGGGCCTGCAGGAACGGGGCCAGCCCCGCCGGGTCCACCTGGGCGCTGACCCGGTGGTTCGTCACCACAACGTCGTGGACGCCGGGCAGGAGGTCCAGGCCCGGGGGCATGCGTGCGACGTCGGCCGTGACCGACGTCCGGGTGAGGTGCCGCAGCTGCGCAAGCGGTCCGGACTCCACCACCCGGCCGGCCCGGATGATGCTTACACGGTCCGAGAGCGCCTCGGCCTCGCTCAGGATGTGGCTGCTCAACAGGATGGTGCGGCCCTGATCGCGGAGCTCGCGGACGCATCCGCGGAACGCGTCCTCCATCAAAGGGTCCAGCCCGCTGGTGGGCTCGTCCAGGAGGAACAGTTCGGCGTCGGTGGCCAGGGCGGCCACCAGGGCGACCTTCTGCCGGTTTCCCTTCGAATAGGTGCGCGACTTCTTGGTGGGGTCAAGGTCGAAGGTCTGCAGCAGCCGGTCACGCCGGGCGCGGTCCTGGCCGCCCTGGAGCCGCCCCAGCAGGTCGATCACCTCACCGCCCGTCAGGTTGGGCCATAGGGCCACGTCCCCGGGTACATACGCCAGCCGGCGGTGCAGCGTGGCAACGTCGTGCCAGGGGTCAAGGCCCAGCACCCTGGCCGAGCCCGAGGTAGCCCGCAGCATCCCCAGCAGCAGCCGCAACGTGGTGGACTTCCCGGCCCCGTTGGGACCCAGGAAGCCATGCACCTCGCCGGCCGCGACCTGGAAGTCGAGGCCGTCGAGGGCAGTTACGGTTCCGAAACGCTTGACGACGCCGGTCATTTCCACCACGTTGCTCATAGTCAATAAGCTACGCCGCGCGGCGCCTGTGGTTGCATGGATCCATGCCATTCACCTGGTCCGGCCGGGCCACCCAGACCCTCTCAGCGACTGCCCTGAGCGCCCTGCTGCTGGCCAGCGCCATGAAGCATTTCCGCGAACCCGCGTTCTTTTACCAAGTGGTTCCCGATTTCCTGTGTTGTGACGACTCCGGCGCCCGGCCCAACGGCCCGTATGCGGTGATGACCCGTGATGAATGGGTGGCGCTCAGCGGCCTGCTCGAGGCGGGCGCCGCCGTCGGACTCCTGATCCCGGCCACCCGCCAACCGGTCGCCTGGGGCGTTACTGCCATGTTCACGGCCTTCGTTGCCGGGCATGCCGACGCCTTGCGCCGCGCGTACGGTCCGGCCGGAACGCCGGGGCAGCGGAAGGTGCACACCGCCCGGCTTCCGCTTCAGGTGCCGCTGATCCTCTGGGCCTGGAGCCTGCGAAAGCCGTTCCGTCCTGCCGGGACGCGGTGTGTTCCCGGGGCCGGGCAGTGAAGCTGCTTCAGTCTCCGGCCGTGCGGGTGGGGCTGTCCATCAGCATCGCCACCGGCCTCTACGGGATTTCCTTCGGGGCGCTCGGCGTCACGTCCGGGCTTGATTTTTGGCAGACCATGGCGCTAAGCCTGCTTCTGTTCAGCGGCGGTTCGCAGTTCGCGTTCATCGGCGTGGTGGCCGGCGGCGGATCCGGGGTGGCGGCGATGGGCGCGGCCACGCTCCTGGGCATGCGCAACGGCATCTACGGCATGCAGCTCAACGCCCTGCTGCAACCGCGCGGGTGGCGCAAGTACGCCGCCGCCCACGTCACCATCGACGAATCAACGGCCACCAGTACCGGGCAGACGGACCCCGACGAACAGAAGCGGGGATTCTGGACGGCCGGCATCGGCATCTTCGTGCTCTGGAATATTTTCACTGCCGTCGGGGCGCTGGCGGGCAGTGCGCTGGGGGACCCCAAGCAATGGGGGCTCGACGGCGCGGCCGTGGCGGCCTTCCTCGGCCTTCTTTGGCCACGGCTCAAGGGCCGCGAACCGGTGGCCATCGCAGTGGTGTGCGCCCTGGCAACGGTGCTGGCCGTGCCGTTCGTGCCCGCGGGAGTTCCCATCTTGATAGCGGCATTTGTGGCGGCGGCGATCGGCTGGTTCAGCCACGGCCGCAGCGACGAGGGGCTGGAGCCCGATGTGGATCCCTACGCCGAGCACCATCAACACCCGCGTCAGGGTCCCGCTGCGGAAGAGGCCGGCAGATGAGCCTTTGGATGTGGCTGCTGCTTGCCTGCCTCCTTGGCTACGCTTGGAAACTCCTTGGCTATCTGGTGCCGGCAACCCTGCTGCGCAACCCGCGGATGTCCCGGATTGCGGGCACCATGACCATCGGCCTGCTGGCCTCGCTCACCATTGTGAACGCAGTGGCATCGGGCCAGTCACTGGCTCTTGACGCCCGGATGGGCGCCCTGGCCGCGGCCGGAATCGCCCTATGGCTCCGGGCCCCTTTCCTGGTGGTGGTCCTGGCCGGAGCCGGTGCTGCTGCCGGGTTGCGGCTGCTGGGTTGGAGCTGATGACGGCCGTTCGGCCCTAGTAGGTCCGCCCGTGCTGTGGCAGGATGCCACCATGAGCGAAGAACAAGCGCCCGCGGTTCCTGCTGCCGAAAGAGAATCCAAATCCAGGCCCTACGTGCCATCGCCGGGATCCGAATCCACCCGTGAAATGCGCGAGATGTCCCGCCGCCGACGCGACGCCGAGGAGAAACTCCAGCAGCATCTGCAGGAAGCGGATCAGCTGCACGAGGCGCACATGAAGGCCCACCACAAAGAGACGCCGTTGCCCCCTGGGGGCGAGGCCGCTGCCGAGGATCAAGCCCCGGACGAAGAACGGAAGGCTGGCGCCGAGCCGGCAGAATAGCGCAGCCCAGGTGTATTGACCTAGGCCGAATAGCGCAGCCTAGGCTGCGCCAAACGCATCTGAATCAGCCAAGTCGTCGGCCTGTGGGGAGGCTCCGTTGTTCCTGTTCTCCAACTCTTCCAAGGCAAGGTCGTACCAGACCTGCGCCCCAAACACCGGGTGGGACGTATCCAGGTCCCGGAAAAGGGCGTCTGTGAGGGCCTGCAGTTCCGACGTGCTCGCCGACGAAATAACCAGCAGCGGGTCGGCGTCGCCGTTCATGAGCAAGGCAAGCTGCTGGCGGGTCATGGCAGCACCGGAAGGGAAAATGAGCGTAGTCCGTAGTCCATGTCGAACTCCAAAACGAGACAAAGTGGCTGACTGCGTAACCGCCACAATTCTAATATCGTGTGACGCCCGCCACAATCTCCCGGCCTCGGGCCGTTGGGCGGCGAATTCGGGAGCCGGGGGCGGGCTGTGACCGGCGCCCGGCTGGGCCAGTACCTGGCGGAACGGCTTCAGGACCTCGTCCTCGAGAGTGCCGATGTGCAGGACTTCCTCCGGGAACTGTGTGTATTCTCGGCCGGCTTCATCGGGAAGGCAACCGGGCTTCCCGTGCTGTGCGCCGTCACCCTGACGCGTTCCCGGCGGCCTGTGACGTCCGCCGGCAGCGGACCAGGGGCGAGGCTGCTTGAGGAAATTCAGCAGGCCACCGGCCAAAGTCCTTCGCTGGCTGCCCTGGAGTCCGGTGCTACGGTATCGGTGCCCGATGCCCGGGCCGACTCCCGCTGGCCGCGCTACAACCGCGGCGTGATGAGGGCCGGACAGCTCAGCGTCCTGTCACTCCCGCTGCGGCTGGATCCGGATGCCGCGGCATCCGTGTCGTTTTTCGCCCCGGAAGCAGGGGCGTTCGACGACGAGGCAGTCGTGATTTGCGAAGCGTTCGCCGCCCGCGCCGGCAAAGCCCTGCGGTTGGCTGTGCGCATCGGTGCCTCGAAGGACCTCAATGAGGACCTTCTCGACGCCTTGAAATCACGCACCAGCATCAACCTCGCCTCGGGAATTGTGATGGGCCAGAGCCGCTGTTCGCAGGCCGAAGCGTTCGCGATCCTGAGCAAGGTTTCCAGCAACCGCAACGTCAAGCTCCGCGTTGTGGCCGAGGACCTGCTGCGAAAATTCGATACGACACCGGACGCCGCCCACTTCAACGGCTAAGGGACGCGCCTTGCGGCTATGCTTTTTAAAGTTCCAGTCAACGGGCGAAGGGCGGCAAAGCAGTGGAGTGGGTGCGGCCATGGTGGTGAAACTACCCCTCGCGGATGAACTTGCGGCAATCTTCGCCCGCGCTTCGGAGCTCCTGCTGACGGACGAGACGGTATCCAGGGCCCTTGAGCTGATCACCGCGGCCGCGGAAGCGGCCGTGCCCGGCGTCGCAGGCGCGGGCGTCACTCTGATAGACGCTGAGGGCCGGAAACATACGGCGAGTGCCTCCAACACGTTGGTGGAGCTTGCCGACTCGCGCCAGTACAATTTGGGCCAGGGCCCCTGCCTCCTCGCCTGGGCCGGCGGCGAGCCCGTGCTCGTCAGCGACGTCCGGAACGACCGGCGCTGGCCGGAATGGGCCCGCGCGGCAACCGAGCTGGGCCTGCGGTCCTCCGTCAGCGCACCGCTGCTCGCCGGAGAATCCGCCTTGGGCGCCGTCAAGCTCTACGCCCGCAATGAGAACAGCTTCAGCTCCGGCACTGTGCGCCTGTTGGAACTCTTCGCCGCGCAGGCCACCATCTTCCTGATCAATGCCCAGGCCCGCGAGAGCGCCCGGACGATTAGCGAGGACCTCCGCGACGCCCTGGCCCACCGCGAAATCATTGCCGTGGCCAAAGGAATCCTGATGGCCCGCCACGGACTTGACGAGGACACGGCCATGCAGGACCTCCTGATGGAGTCGCGGCGGGCCAAGAGGTCGCTGCGGGACATATCCGCCGAGCTGGTGTCCTCCACCCAGCTGCCCCGGTGAGCGGGGGTGCGCTTTGGCCCTGGGCAAGGACGAAGATGAGCAAAGGCTTCGCTTTGAGGAAATGCTCCGGAACGCTGACCTGCGCGTTGAGGAGCTGTGGCTGAGGTATTTCAGCATTGGCGGCATCGCAGGGCAGTTTGAAGTCGAGGCTTACATCCACGGTGCCATCGCGCTGCCGGCGTTGCAGCGGGACATCCTGGCGCATGCCCTGAACGAACGCCTTGACGAGATCAACGCCCCCGACGGCAGGGCGTCCTACAGCCGCGGGTCCGAGGACGCCGGCCGGCGACATGACGAGCGGTCGCCTGACGACATAGACCGGCCCGAGGAAGAATCAGGGCAGGACGATTGAATCGAAGGCCGTGCCCGGGAGCGGCGACTGGGGAGGCAGCGGCCGGTGGGGCCGTTCCGTGCGGATAGCGTCCTCCACCAGCGCTACGGGGCGCCGCCAGGCATCGGACCCGGGTTCCATGGTGTCCACAACACCGATCAGCATGGCCAGCAGGCGGATCACGTCAGTCATGGAAATGTCAGTGCGCAGGGTCCC
Organism: Arthrobacter sp. Leaf337; assembly: GCF_001423745.1. Lineage (GTDB taxonomy): Bacteria > Actinomycetota > Actinomycetes > Actinomycetales > Micrococcaceae > Arthrobacter. Next base: position 412,859 of record NZ_LMPC01000012.1, on the reverse strand, counting down.
CTGACCCTGGCCGCGGCCCAGCAGGACGGCCACGGACTCAAAGAGGCTGCCGGTGATTCCGGTCAGCAGGCCGCGCCGTCCGGCCACGGCCCCGAGCAGGTTGGCATCCTCGCTGGCGGCTGCCATCAGCGCATCGATCACGCGGAACAGCCCGTCGGCGGCATCAGGGCCGGCCAGGGCGTCGTCGATCACGGGGTCCACCATCAGCCGCAGCTGGCGGTTGAGCGCGGCAAGAACCAACTGTTCCTTGTCCGCGAAGTTCCGGAACAGGGTTGCGGGACCGACGCCGGCCGTGACGGCGATGGTCTGCAACGGCACTTCCGGGCCGTACTCACGGAAGCAGTTGCGGGCGGCGGTGATGATCTTGTCCACATTGCGCGCAGCATCCGCACGGAGGGGCTTGCGTTCCACTGCGAGGTTCATTTTTCAAGGTTAGCAACGCTGGGCCTGAGCGCCCGGGTTACTGATTGGTAGCCGCGAATGTGCTCCCTATATGACGAATGTATGGGGAAATTCCGCTGTGGCAGACTGGGTCCATGTTGCTCGCATTCTCAGTTGCACCCTCCGGCCAGCCTGCGCACCTCACCGCTGATTCCGGTGATGTCTCCTCCGCGGCATCCGCAGACGCTTCGGTCCACGACGCCGTCGCTGCCGCCGTCAAGATTGTCCGGGATTCCGGCCTGCCCAACCGCACGGACTCCATGTTCACCACCATCGAAGGTGAGTGGGATGAGGTGTTCGCCGTGGTGAAGGAGGCCACCGAAGCTGTCGGGCGTTTCGGCAGCCGTGTGTCACTGGTCATCAAGGCGGATATCCGCCCCGGGTATTCGGGCGAGCTCACCGCCAAAGTGGAGCGGCTGGAAAGCGCCATCGCCGACGCCGGCTAATTCCCGCCTCTGGTTTCTCCTTCCCACGCAGCAAAGGCAACTGCGAGACTGGGCCCATGATTGAGCACCGGCCCGAGCCCCAATGGGTGGCTGTGGAGAAGTACCTGACCGACGTCGTCGTCCGCCCCGGCAGCCCGCTGAAGCGGGCCGTTACTTCCGCCGTCGACGCCGGAATGCCGGCCATCGAGGTGGCGCCCAACGCCGGGAAGCTGCTCAAGCTGCTGGTGCAGCTTTCGGGCGCCCGGCGGGTCCTCGAAATCGGCACCTTGGCCGGTTTCAGCACCATCTGGATGGCCCAGGGACTGCCCGACGACGGCAAACTCGTCACGTGCGAGTACCTCCCCAAACATGCCCGCGTGGCGCGCGCCAACGTGGACGCTGCCGGAGTCGGGCACAAAGTGGACATCCGCGTGGGTGCCGCACTGGACACCCTTCCCGGGCTGCATAATGACGGGCGCGGCCCTTTCGATTTTGTGTTCATCGATGCCGACAAGGAAAACAACCCGCAGTACCTGGACTGGGCCATCAGGCTGGGCCGGCCGGGCACCGCGATTGTGATGGACAACGTGGTGTGGGAGGGCGCGCTGCTCGATCCGTCTCTGGACGAGGTCAACGCGCCGGGGATCATCACCGCACTGGAAATGATGGGGGAGGACCCCCGGCTGGACGCGACGGTCATGCAAACAGTGGGTTCGAAGGGCTGGGACGGCTTCGCGCTGGCCCTGGTCAAGTGACGTCACGCCGCCAAAATGCTAAGTATGCTTAGAATAGGCTAATGCCGGACGAACCCGTCCCGCATCGCCTGCAGTGGAGGAAGAAATGAAGGCTTCACCGACCCTTGCCAGCAATCTCCAGATGGTCCTGACGGACCTGATCGAACTTCACGTCCAGGGCAAGCAGGCGCACTGGAACATCGTGGGAACCAACTTCCGCGACCTCCACCTGCAGCTCGATGAAATCGTTACCAGCGTGCGGCTGTTCGCAGATGAAACGGCTGAGCGGATGCGCGCCCTGCATGCCCTGCCGGACGGCAGGAGCACCACGGTGTCCGCCGGCACCCGGCTGGAACAGTTCCCCGAAGGACTCACCTCCACTAAGGACGCCGTCAAACTGATCACGGCCCGGCTGGAGCGCACCGTGAAGACCATGCGTGACGTCCATGACGAGGTGGACGAGGAAGATCCCACCAGCGCCGACCTCCTCCACGCCGGCATTGCGCGACTGGAACAGCTGGCCTGGATGGTGAACGCCGAGACCATGTCGGCGGGGGCTTCAGTCACGGCACCGGACCACGGCTGACGCCGGCGCCACGGCCAGCGGAATGGATCCCGAGGCAAAGCCGCGCCCGGTGCGCATCGGTTCCGCAGCGGAACCGCCCGAAACCCTGGCCACGATGCTTGAGGCCGTGCGCGACGCGGCAGGAGACGTGCCGGCGCTTATTGCACTGGCGCGGGACACGGGACGGACGGCGCCCCGGCCCGGCGAAGGCAGCACGGCGCGGCTCTGGGAACTTCTTGCTTCCGTGACTTCCGTCGACGTCGCGGCCGGCCGCGTGCTTGAACCGCACCTCGATGCGCTGGCCATCCTGGCCCAGTCCGGTTCCCAAGCGGGTTTCCCGATCGGTGAATCATCAACTGACGGCGCCTGGGGCGTTTTTGCCGCGGAGGGGCCGGGGCTGCGGCTTGAGGCTACTCCGGACGGCGCCGGGAATTATCGCCTGAACGGATCCAAGCCCTGGTGCTCGCTCGCTGCCCACCTGGACGGCGCTGTGCTGACCGCGCATCTTGCAGACGGAGGCAGGGCCGCCTTCGCCGTCGACCTGCACACTCCCGGGGTGTCCTGCGAGACGCCGCTGTGGACCAGCCGGGGCCTGCGCGAAATCCCCAGCGGTACCGTGCACTTCGACGGCGTCAGCGCCGTTCCGGTGGGTGCATCGGGCTGGTATTTCCAGCGCCCGGGCTTCGCCTGGGGAGGCATGGGCGTTGCAGCCTGCTGGTTCGGCGGAGCCGTTGCCGTGGCCCGCGACTTCAGCTCCGCGCTGTCCGCAGCTGCGGACAAAGGGCGTGAACCGGACCAGATCGCCCTGGCCCACTTAGGCGAAGCGGACCGGATCATCGCCTCCGTGTCCGGCTACCTGGCGCGCACGGCCGAACGGATTGACGCCGGGGAACTGTCCGGCTCCGGTGCCTGGAGCGAGGCGCTGCGCGTCCGCGGAACCGTCGCCGCCGCCGTCGAACGCATCCAGGCTGTGGTGGCCCAAAACCTGGGCCCGGGCCCGCTGGCCTTCAACGAAAAGTACGGAAAACGCATGGCGGACCTGTCGCTGTACATCCGCCAACACCACGCCATGCGGGACGACGCGCAATTAGGCGCCCTGACCCTGAAGGGGGACCGCTCGTGGTGAGCTTCTCACATGCCGATACCGGCACAGCCGAGTCCGAATGGGAGGGAAGCGGCGTGGCCGTCCTCCCGGAACTCCCCCTGGACCAGGACGAACTCGCGGCCATGGCCTTCATTGTGCTGGCTGCGCATCCGGATGACGAGACCCTGGGCGCCGGAGGGTTCCTCGCACGCCTGAACGCTGCCGGCGCGGCAATCGACGTTCTGCTGTGCACGGCGGGGGAGGCATCGCACCCGGACTCCCCGACCACGACGCCGGACCAGCTGGCCGCCCTCCGGCTCGCTGAGTTCAGGGCGGCGGTGTCCGGTTTGGCCCCGGGAGCCGCCAGGGAGTTCCTGCACTTCCGGGACGGCCACCTTGATGCAGACCGGGACCGGATCGCTGCCGCCGTCAAGGAATCGATCGCGGCATCCGGGCGCCCGGCGAACCAGGTGGTTATCGTTGCGCCCTACCGCTCGGACGGCCACACGGACCACGACGTCCTGGGCGCCGTGGCCGCCGAAGTGGCGGCCCAGGGCGGCCACGGGCTGCTGGAATACCCCGTCTGGTACTGGTTGTGGGCGTCACCGGCGGACGGCGCCTGGCAGTCATGGGTCCGTGTGCCGCTGACGGCGGACGAGCAGCGGGCCAAGGCGGCAGCCCTCCTGGCGCACACCTCGCAGACCGAGCCGCTGTCCGACCAGCCCGGCGACGAGGCGCTTCTTGCCGCCGGCTTTGTCGATCATTTTTCCCGCCCGTGGGAGACGTTCGCGTGGCACCGGCCCGCCGGCGGGACCAATACTGCGGGCGACGCCGAGCGGATCTTTGACGTCGTGCACGGCGGGAACGCCGATCCGTGGAGCTATACCAGCAGCTGGTACGAAAGGCGCAAGCGGGCGCTCACCCTGGCCATCCTGCCGGACGCCGAGTACGGTTCCGGACTGGAAATCGGCTGTTCCATCGGCACCCTCAGCGTGGAGCTCGCGGCCCGCTGCCGGGAGTACGTGGCGGTTGACGCCAGCAGCGCCGCCCTGGTCCAGGCTGCTGAGCGGTTAGGGGGCCATCCCGCCGCCCGGACCCTGCACCTGACGGTTCCGCAGCGCTGGCCCGAAGGCCGCTTCGACCTGGCGGTGGTGTCCGAGACGGGGTACTACCTGACGGCGGAGGAACTGGCCGAACTGTTCGCGCGGGTGCAAGGCTCGCTGAATCCCGGGGGGACCCTGCTGCTCTGCCATTGGCGCCACCCCGTTACCGGCTGGGAACTGGACGGGGACACTGTCCACGCCATGGCCCGGCAGCAGCTCCGCTGGCCCACGGCAGGGCTATACCGGGAAAAGGACTTCGTCCTGGAAGTGTTTGTATCGCCGGGCCCGGATCGGCCCTGAGATGACTAGCGGGACGACCGAACGGGCAGGCGACTGTCCCGCGGAGGCAATCCGGTCCGGCCTGGGCATCGACCGGGTGGCTGTGGTGGTGCCCGCCCACAACGAGGACCAGCACCTCGACCGGGCGCTTTCGGCGCTCCGAACCGCCGCCGACGCGTTGCAGCGGGAACGGCCCGGGATCCAGCTGTCCATCACGGTGGTGCTGGACAGCTGCACCGACCGGTCGGCGGACATCGCCGCCGGCTATGTTGCCTCAGACCCCCGGTTCGCGGCTGTGCACGTACGGCTGGGAAGCACCGGCGCAAGCCGCGCCGCGGGCGTCCTGGCCGCCGCAGGGCTGTGGAAAGGGCTGTGGGCCGGGCATGTCTGGCTTGCCAATACCGATGCGGACTCCGCCGTTCCGGAGAACTGGCTGGTGCGCCAGGTTGAACTGGCCGATGCCGGGGCTGACGCAGTCCTGGGATCCGTTGAGCCGGATCCGGCCGGGACCGATCCTGCCATCCTGCGGCGCTGGATGGAGCGGCACCCGTTCAGGGAGGACCATCCGCACATTTACGGCGCGAATTTTGGCGTCCGGGCCTCCGCGTACCTGGCGGCCGGCGGGTTTCCCCGGATGCGCGTCCACGAGGACAGGATCCTGGTGGAGAACCTGCGCAAGCAGGCCTACAGGGTGCTTGCCACCGACACCATCCGGGTGCTGACGTCGGGCCGCACCCATGCCCGCGCACCGCAGGGGTTCGGTGCCTACCTCCGGGCGCTGGCGCTGGAGCTGCCGGCGCTGGACCGGGACAGTGGTGACCTTTGACCCTAGGAGCCTGAACTCCTAGACCGCATCCTCGACCCATGGGGTTCCTCCTGAGGGCCATGGTGTCGTGTGCTCGGCGCTGCCCGTGAATAGCGGGCTGCAGCCGTGATCCCGGGCGCCGGCTCCGGTGCATTGCCGCGGGCTGCGGGCCTCAGCTCCGAGGAGGCTGCACTCCGGCTGAAGACGGTCGGGGCCAACCGGCTGCCGCAGGTCCGCCCGGTGCCGCGCTGGCGCAAGCTGCTGGCCGAAATGACCCATTTCTTTGCCATCATGCTCTGGGTGGCGGCCGGACTTGCCTACGTGGCCGGCATGCCGCAGCTGGCCGTCGCGATCGTCGTGGTGATCCTGGTCAACGGAATCTTCGCCCACATCCAGCAGGAACGTGCACAGCGGGCTGCAGCCAGGCTCCGTGAGCTGCTCCCCGCCATCGTGTCGGTCCGCCGGGACGGCCGCATTGTCAAGGTCCACACCACCGAGCTCGTGCCGGACGACGTGGTGGTGCTGGTTGCAGGCGACAGGGTCCCCGCGGATCTCCGGCTGGTGCTGGCCGCCGGATGCTCAGTGGACGAGTCGATGCTCACCGGCGAGAGCGAAGCCGTAGCCAAGGTCCCGGGCGACGCCGTCCTCGGCGGGACGTTCCTGGTCAACGGCGAGGCAGAGGGTATCGTCACGGTCACCGGCAGCGGCACCCGTCTTGCCGAGATCGCCGCACTGACCGGCAAGGTCGAGGCGCCCCCAACCCCGCTGGCGCTGGAACTGCAGCGGATTGTCCGCATCACGGCCACGGTGGCACTGGGGATCGGCGTGCTGTTCTTCGTCCTCTCGCTGCTGGTGGGTATTTCCTGGCGCGACGCGTTCCTCTTCGCGATCGGGGTGGCGGTGGCGCTGGTGCCCGAGGGCCTGCTTCCCACGGTCACGCTTTCACTGGCCGTCGGGGCGCAGCGGATGGCGCAGCGCAACGCCCTGGTCCGGAACCTGGAAGCGGTGGAAACCCTCGGCTCCACCACCTTCATTTGCACGGACAAGACCGGCACGCTCACCCAGAACCGGATGAACGCCGTCGAGGTGTGGACCCCGGCAGGACTGCTCAGCATCATCGGGGCGGGCTACGGGCCCGAGGCCGAAGTCACCGGGAAGGGAACCGGGGAGGCCCGGCACCTCAGCACCGCTGCGCTGGCCGCCTCCGCCGGACGCGCAGTGCTCCACAACGGGCAGTGGATCGCCGAGGGGGACCCGATGGAGGCCGCCATTGATGCGCTTGCCGTCCGGCTGGCCGGCCCCGGGCAGGAACCCGATGAACCCGAGGTATCGCACCGTTTTGCCTTCGACCCGCGACGGCTGCGCGAATCCGCGATCGTCGGCACCACCCTGTACGTCAAAGGTGCCCCGGAATCCGTGATTCCGCTGTGTGGCGAAAGCAGCGCCGAACGCGCGCTGGAAATGGTTGACCAGATGGCCTCGCACGGGCTGCGGGTGCTGGCCGTGGCCGAGCGGAGCCTGCCCGGCCTGCCGGGCGCCAGCTTCAAGCTGGAGGAAGTGGAGGCCGGGCTGACGCTGCTGGGGCTGATCGGCCTCCACGATCCGCCCCGGGCCGAAGTCCGCCTGGCGCTCGAGGCGGCCCGCGAGGCGGGAATCAAGGTGGCCATGGTCACCGGCGACCACGCCTTCACCGCCGCCGCCATCGCCCGCGAAACCGGACTGATAGGTTCACCAGAGCTTGTGCTGGAGGGACACACCCTCCCGGAAGACGACGCCGTCCTCACCGCACTGTTGGACCGCGACGGCGTGGTCATCAGCCGGGTCACCCCGGAACAGAAACTCCGCGTGGCACGCCTACTCCAGCGCCGCGGCCACGTGGTGGCGATGACCGGCGACGGCGTCAACGACGGCCCCGCCCTCCAGCAGGCCGACATCGGCATTGCCATGGGACTGAGCGGCACCGACGTGGCCCGCGAAGCGGCGGACCTCGTGCTGCTGGATGACGACTTCGCCACCATCATCGCCGCAGTGGAGCAGGGCCGCGCCACGTACGCGAACATCCGGCGGTTCCTGACCTACCACCTGACGGACAACGTCGCCGAGCTCACTCCCTTCGTGATCTGGGCACTCTCCGGCGGCCGCTTCCCGCTGGCGCTGAGCGTGCTCCAGATCCTCGCCCTCGACATCGGCACCGACCTGCTCCCGGCGCTGGCCCTGGGCAGCGAGGCCCCCAGCAAGGGCACGCTGAAACGGCCGCCGGAGCGGAGGCACCTGATGGACCGCGCCCTGATGTTCCGGGTGTTCGGCCTGCTGGGTCCGGTGGAGGCCCTCTTCGAAATGACCGCGTACACCGCAGTGCTCCTCGGTGCGGGCTGGCGGCCGGGCGCCGAACTACCCGTGTCGGACGTTCTCATGGCGGCCTCCGGGGCGGCTTTCACCACGGTGGTGCTGGCGCAACTGGCTAACGCATTCGCCTGCCGCAGCGCCAGCACCCCGCCGTGGCAGCTGGGCTGGGCCACCAACAGGCTGCTGGTCTGGGCGGTGCTGGCGGAAGTCGGGCTCCTGCTGGCCTTCCTGTTCGTCGGCCCCGTCGCCACATTGCTGGGCCATGCGCCGCCGTCGCCCGGGGGCCTTGCGGTGGCGCTCGCCGCCATTCCCGCAGTCATCGTCGCGGACTGGCTGTACAAGGTGTTCCGGCACCGCAGGGCGGGCACCGCGGGCACCGCACGGGCCGTTGCGCGGCCAGCTTTACCGCCGGTCCCGCTGCGGCAGGTGAGGTCCAAAGCCTCTGACCCGCCGGGGCCCGGCAAACGAGGATCAATCCATGGACCAAGGAGCGGGAACAGCCATGACTGAAAACCACGTGGTGTGGTTTGACGAGATCGGGATGGAGCATGTGCCCCAGGTGGGCGGCAAGAACGCGTCGCTGGGGGAGATGACGCGCTCGCTCAAGTCACGGGGAGTGCGGGTGCCGGACGGATTCGCCACCACGGCGGCCGCCTACCGCACATTCATCAAAGCCAACGGCATCGACGCCGCCATGCGCGCCCGGATCGCGGAGTATCGGGCGGGCGAGATATCGCTGCGGTCCACGGGCGAGGCCATCCGGGAGCTGTTCCTGGACAGCGAATTCCCGGAAGACATCGCCGAGTCCATCCGCAGCCACTACCGCACCCTTGCCGACAGGGCGGGACTGGACCGGCTGTCCGTTGCCGTCCGCAGCAGCGCCACCGCCGAGGACCTCCCGGACGCCAGCTTCGCCGGGCAGCAGGAGACCTTCCTAAACATTTCCGGTGAACGCGAACTCCTGGACGCCTGCCGGCGCTGCTACGCATCGCTGTTCACGGACCGTGCCATCAGCTACCGGGAGGTGAAGGGTTTCGAGCACCTGGACGTGGCACTGTCCATCGGGGTGCAGCGCATGGTGAGGTCCGACGTCGGCGCCTCCGGTGTGATGTTTTCCATCGACACCGATTCGGGCTTCCCCCGCGCGGCCGTGATCAGCGCGGCCTGGGGCCTCGGTGAAACCGTGGTGCAGGGCAGCATCAACCCGGACAAATATGTGGTGTTCAAGCCGCTCCTGGCGGACAAGGGCCTGGCCCCGGTCATCGAGAAGACCCTCGGCTCCAAAGCCCGCAAGATGGTCTACAGCCGGGGCGGCCACGCGCGGACCCGGACGGTGGAAACGTCCGCGGAGGAGCGGGGCTCGTTTGTGCTGGGTGATGCCGAAATCCTGGACCTGGCGCGCTGGGCGGTGACGGTGGAGGAGCACTACGGCCGCCCCATGGACATGGAGTGGGCCCGCGACGGTGCCACCGGGGAGCTGTTTATGGTGCAGGCGCGGCCCGAAACCGTGCAGGCGCTCAAGAGCGGGACACGCTTCACCATCCACCACCTCCGAGGCACGGGCACAGTCCTGGCCTCCGGCGCAGCGATCGGGGATTCGATCGCGCAGGGCACGGCGTGCGTCATCCGGGACACGCGGGACATCGAGTCCTTCCGTGACGGCGCCATCCTGGTCACCGAGATGACGGACCCGGACTGGGTTCCCGTGATGAAACGGGCCTCGGGTATCGTCACGGACCACGGCGGGACCACCAGCCACGCGGCCATCGTGAGCCGGGAACTGGGCGTTCCCGCCGTCGTCGGAACCGGGAACGGAACCAGCGTCCTGGGCGAAGGCCAGGCCGTGACGCTGAGCTGCGCGGAAGGGGACCTGGGCCGGGTGTACGAGGGCACGGTCCCGTTCGATACCGAGGATGTGGACCTGGGTGCCCTGCCCGCCACCCGCACGGCCATGATGGTGAACATCGCCAGCCCGGGGGCCGCGTTCCAGTGGTGGCGGCTGCCCGCGGCGGGGGTGGGCCTGGCCCGGATGGAGTTCATCATCAGCAACCTGATCCGGGTCCATCCGATGGCGCTGGTTCATCCGGAACGGGTCACGGACGCGGAGGAAGCCCGGCAGATCAAGGAGCTGACCAGCGGCTACGCGGACCCCCGGGAGTACTTCGTGGAGGCGCTGGCACTGGGCATCGCCAAGATCGCCGCGCCCTACCACCCGAACCCGGTGATCGTCAGGCTCAGCGATTTCAAGACCAACGAGTACGCGCACCTGATCGGCGGCGGCTCCTTCGAACAGCCCGAAGAGAACCCCATGCTGGGCTTCCGCGGCGCGTCCCGGTACTACGACGAGCGCTACCGGGAGGGTTTTGCACTGGAGTGCGCCGCGCTCAAACGCGTGCGGGAAACCATCGGCTTCAGCAACGTCATTGTGATGATCCCGTTCTGCCGCACCCCGGACGAAGCGGACCGCGTGCTGGCCGTCATGGCCCAGAATGGCCTGGTGCGCGGCGAAAACGGCCTGCAGGTGTACATGATGTGCGAGATCCCCTCCAACGTGGTCCTGGCTGAGAAGTTCGCGCCGAAGTTCGACGGCTTCTCCATCGGATCCAACGACCTCACGCAGCTGGTCCTGGGCGTTGACCGGGATTCCGAGCAGCTGGCCGGCCTCTTCGACGAACGCGACGAGGCCGTCACGGCAATGATCAGCGAAGCCATCCGCAAGGCGCACGCAGCCGGTATCAAGATTGGAATCTGCGGCCAGGGGCCCAGCAACCATCCGGACTTCGCGGCCTTCCTGGTGGGCGAAGGAATCGACTCCATCTCGCTCAACCCGGACAGCTACCTCAAGACGGTGCGGGTGATCGCGGACGTGGAGGCCTCCGCCTGAGGCTTGGGCGGTGCCGTGTGCCGGCCCGGGCTCAGCGCGCGCAGCGCATTGAGGATGGTGGCCAGGTCCACCAATTCCTGTGACAGTGCGCCGGCGATGGCCGGCACGTAGCCCGCCGCCGCGGCCACCATGAGCCCCACGCTCAGCACGATGCCGATCCAGATGCTTTGCATCGCCACCCGGACAGTGCGCTGCCCGATCCGCACCGCATGCGCCGCCTTGGACAGGTCGTCAAGGATGATTACGACGTCGGCAGACTCGCCCGCCGCGGTGGAACCGCGCGCACCCATGGCGATTCCGACGTCGGCCACCGCCAGGACGGGGGCGTCGTTGACGCCGTCGCCCACCATCATTACGGGACGGTGCGGCAACGACCTCACCGCTTCCACCTTGTCCGGCGGAAGGCATTCGGCGCGGACGTCAGTGAGCCCCACTTCGGCCGCGATGTGCTTGGCGGTGGCCAACGCGTCGCCGGTCAGCATCACCGTTTCGGTGACCCCCAGCGCGGACAGCTCGGCCAGCGTCCGGCGTGCCTCGGCGCGCAGCGGGTCGCTCATGACCAGGGCCCCGACGTACACCCCGCCGACGCCCACATAGATGGCCAGCTGGCCGCTGACCAGCTCCGTTTCCACCACGCCGGGCGCAAATTCGGCCACGAAGGAGGGCTTGCCCACCACTACTTCCCGCCCGTCGAACACCGCGCGCACCCCATGCGTGGCATGTTCCAGCGCCTCACTGGCAGTCTCGAAGCGGAGGTCGCGTGAGGTGGCGGCCTCCATTACGGACGCGGCCAGGACGTGCGAGGAGTACTGTTCCGCGGAGCCCGCCAGCCGCAGCAGTTCGTCCTGGTCCATGGAGTCGGCCGTGACGACGGCCACCAGCGAGGGCCGGCCGTACGTGAGCGTTCCGGTCTTGTCGAAGGCGGCGGTGCGGACCTTTCCGAGCTGCTCCAGGACCCCTGCGTATTTGACAATGATGCCGGACTTGGCCGCCTGGCTCATGCCGCCCAGGAACGCCACCGGCGCCGCGATGAGCAGCGGGCAGGGAGTGGCCACCACCAGCACTTCGGCGAACCGGGCGGGGCTGCCGCTGACAATCCAGGCGACGGCGCCCAGCGCATAGGCGAACGCGGTGAACGGGATGGCGTAGCGGTCGGCCAGGCGCACCATGGGGGCGCGGCTTTCCGAGGCCTCCTTCACGAGCGCCACGATCCGGCTGTACTGGGAATCCTCCATGACGGCCGTGACGCGCATCCGGACGGCGGCCTCGCCGTTGACGGAGCCGCTCATGATGCCGTCGCCGGCCGAGCGTTCCACCGGCAGGCTTTCGCCGGTGAGGGACGATTCGTCGAACGTGCCGGCGTCGGAAAGCAGCACGCCATCCAGCGGGACCACTTCGCCGGGCTTGACCAGCAGGATGTCGCCAACGAGGACGTCCGTGGCTGCAACGTCCTCGTGGGCGCCGTTTTCGGCGCCGCCGTTGCTGGCAGTGCCGTTCGGGGCGGTGCTGTTCGCAGGGGTGTCGTTCTTTGCGTTGCCGGTCCGCTCCCGGTGGGCTGTCTGTGGAACACGCGCCAGCAGGGCGCTGAGTTCGCCCTTCGCCCGGCCCGCCGCGTAGTCCTCCAAGGCGGTGCCGCCGGCCATCATGAGCACGATGATCATGGACGCAATGAACTCACCCACCAGCACCGTGCTGACGATCGCCGTCACGGCCAGGATATCGATGCCCCAGTGCCCGCTTCGCAGCCTTCGAATCATGCCGATGGACAGGTAGGCCGCCACCGCCAGTGCATAGCCGCTCGCCGCAAGCTGCGCGATCACCGGCTGGCTGGACATCACCAGGACGGCGACAGCCATCAGGGCCAGTACCGTGCCCGCAACGAGCGGATACCGGAGCACAAGTTTCACAGGCAGACCCGCCTTCATCTGGTTAGCTGCCACGTCTGAACACACACTGACAGGACGCATCCATAGGACACCCCAATAGGACACGCACCTATGGGACACACACCTATGGGTAACACTCCATTGAACCTGCGATGCGAAACAAGGGGAATAGGGCCCTGATGCGCCGCGGGCGCTGAGCCGCCACGCGTTTGAGCCCGGCAGCGATTCAGCCCTGGCAGGCCTTTCAGCCCTGTCAGGGAAGGGGCTGCCGCTGTCATGGTTGAAGGGTGTCGAACATGGCGGGGGAACCGTCCGCTGCTCCGGGCAAACATCGCAGGCTGGTGGCGGCGGCCGTCGTGGCGGTGGTCGCGATCACGGCGGTGGTACTGGCCGTGATCCTGGCCGGTGCCCCGCGGGAATCGGACCCGGGGGCTGGCCAGCCGACGGACGGCCAGACGTCCTCGGCGCCGCAGCCTTCGGAGCCGGCCGCCTCGAGTCCGGCCGCTTCGCCGTCGTCGGGAAATCAGTCGACGGAACCACAGCCGTCTGATTCCCTGTCCCCGCCGCCAGGAACTTCGGGCGAACCGCCCGCTCCGGCCCCTGTGGCGTCCGGCCCCACGCCGCCGCCCGAAACGCTGCCGGGTCCGCAGCCCCCTCCGCCGGTTGCCCCGTTTCCCCCTGCCTTGGCCGGCCAGGACGTGGAGGTGGTTCCCGGTGCCGGCCCGGCGGTGGCACTGACATTCGACGCCGGCGCCAACTCGGCCGGCCTCCCCTCGATCCTGCAGACCCTGGCGGGCGCAGGGGTCCGCGGGACGTTCTTCCTGACGGGGTCCTGGGCTGCGGCCAATCCTGCCGGGGTGGCCGCCATCGTGGCGGGCGGCCACCGTGTGGGCAACCACTCCCAGACCCACCCGGACTTCACCGGCCTGCCGGACGCCGGTATCGGGGACCAGGTCCGCGCGGCGGAGCAGGCAATCGTGGCCGCCGGAGCAGACCCGCGGCCGCTGTTCCGGTTCCCGTTCGGGGCCCGCGATGCACGAACCATCGCCGCCGTGAACAACCTGGGGTATGTGCCGGTGCGCTGGTCCGTCGATACGCTCGGCTGGAAGGGAACCAGCGGCGGTGTCACGGCGCAGCAGGTGGCGGACCGTGCGTTGACCGCCCTGCAGCCCGGTGAAATCGTCCTGATGCACATCGGGTCCAACCCGACCGACGGCTCAACCCTGGACGCTGACGCCCTGCCGGGAATGATCGAGAGAATGCGCCAGGCTGGCTACGGCTTCGTCACGCTGGACAGCCTGGTCGCCGGTTAGCCAGCCGCAGAGCTTGCCGGGGAGCCAACCGGAAGAGGGGTCCAACGTCACTGGGCAGGCCCGGCCATCGCTGGTAGGACTGAGCCATGACTGAGTCGCCAACCGTTGCCGCCGCGCTGGCCCCGGTTGACGCCGTGGTGTTCGACCTCGACGGCGTGGTCACGGATACTGCGGAACTCCACGCGGCCGCATGGAAGGAACTCTTCGACGCAGTCCTCCAGGACCGCCGGATTCCGCAGGATGCCCGGCGCGATCCGTTTACGGACACCGATTACCTGCGCTTCGTGGACGGCCGCACCCGGGAAGACGGCGTGACGGCGTTCCTGCAGTCGCGGGGGGTCACACTGCCAGCGGGCGGGCACGCTGATGGCCCGGGGGAGTGGACCGTAGTGGGGCTGGGCGCACGCAAGAACGGCATCTTCGAAGAACTGCTGGGGCGCCGGCCTGTCCCTGTTTTCCCTGAAACGGTTGCCCTGCTGGAACGGCTCAAGGCAGGGAAGGTCCCGGTGGCGCTCGCAACTGCCAGCCGGAACGCCCGGGCCGTGCTGGCAGCCGCCGGCCTCCACGACACCTTCGACCTCGTGGTGGACGGAAACACGGCAGCGCAGCTGGGGCTGGCCGGCAAACCCGACCCCGCCTTGTTCCTCCATGCTGTCCGGGAGCTCGGGGTGGAGCCCGGACGTGCGGTGGTCATCGAGGACGCCGTGGCCGGCGTGGCAGCGGGCCACCGCGGCGGATTCGGACTGGTGGTGGGGATTGACCGGGCCGGGCACCGGGCGGAGCTGGAGGCCGCGGGAGCCGACGTCGTCCTTGAAGACGTCAGCGAACTGGACCTCGGCCTGGTCATCGCGGACCCCTGGCAACTGGTCTATGAGGGATTCGACCCCGCGCACGAAGGCCACCGGGAGGCCCTGACCACGCTGGGCAACGGGTATATGGCCACGCGGGGCGCCGCCCCTGAACACCGCCGGGACGGTGTGCACTATCCGGGAACGTACCTCGCCGGTGTCTACAACCGGCTCACCAGCGTGATCCAGGGGCAGGAGACCGAAGACGAACACATGGTCAACATGCCGGACTGGCTGCCGCTGGACCTTTCCGTGGAGGGCGGCCGGTGGTGGTCCGACGGCGGCCTGCAGCTCCGCAGCGAGCGCCGCACGCTCGATCTGACGCGCGCCCTGCTGACGCGGGAAGCGGTACTGGAAGACGACGCCGGGCGGAAACTCAATGTGGTGCAGCGCCGGCTGGTGTCCATGGCGGAACCGCACCTCGCCGCGCTCGAGATGACGGTGACCGCCGCGGGATGGAACGGCCGGGTGGCCATCCGCAGCGGCTGCGACACGGACATCACCAACTCGAACGTGCCGGTGGAAGCCCTCCTGTCCAACCGTCACCTGGCAGGCATCGCGGTCTCCGGTGCCGACGACGGGCCAGGAGTAGCTACCCAGGTGGTTTTGGCGCGGACGAGCCAGAGCAGGATCGGCATTGCACTGGCCAGCCGGACCGAAGTACCCGCCAGCCTGCATCCCGCCACGCCTGAAGAGCTCGGCGGACAGTTCGCGCACCGCTTTGATGCGGAGCTCCGGGACGGCATTCCGGTAACCGTCACCAAGACCGTGGCAGTGGTGACGTCCCGCGACCACGCCATTTCCTCACCCCGGACCGCCGCCCTGGACGTCCTGAACCGCGCCAGGGGCGGTTTCGAGGAGCTGCTGGCCAGTCACGAGGCGGCGTGGAGGGGACTGCTCACGCCCTTCATCATCGAGTTCGACGCATCCAACCAGGCCCAGCTGATCCTGAACCTGCATGTCTTCCACCTGCTCCAGACCATATCCGCGCATACCGCGGAGCTGGACGCCGGTGTTCCCGCCCGCGGCCTGCACGGCGAAGGCTACCGGGGGCACATTTTCTGGGATGAACTCTTTGTCCTGCCCCTCCTGACATCCCGGCTTCCCGCCGTGACGCGGGCGCTCCTTGATTACCGGTGGCGCCGGCTGGGGACCGCCCGGGACGCCGCCAGGGCGGCAGGGTTCAAGGGTGCCCTGATTCCTTGGCAGAGCGGCAGCGACGGCCGGGAGGAAACACCCAAACTGCTGTTCAACGCCCGTTCCGGCCACTGGGTACCGGACTACTCCCACATGCAGCGCCACTCGGGCCTCACGGTGGCGTACAACGCCTGGCAGTACTTTGAAGCCACCCAGGACCGGGCCTGGCTGATGCACCACGGTGCGGAAATCATTGTGGAAGTGGCCCGGCTGTTCGCGTCGATGGCCGAACACGACCCCGCCGACGACAGATTCCATATCCGGGCTGTGGTGGGCCCGGACGAGTACCACACCGGCTACCCCGACAACCCCGGGGGAGGCCTGGACGACAACGCCTATACCAACGTCATGGCGGCCTGGGTGTGCGATCTGGCGGTGTGGATCATGAGTTCCCTGCACGGCTTCGACATGGACGATTTCCGCAATCGGCTGCGCGTCACTGAAGGCGAAATCGAGGCCTGGGCGAAGCTTGGCCGGAGGGTATTCGTGCCGTTTCACGCCGACGGCATCATCAGCCAGTTCGCCGGCTACGAAAATCTCCAGGAGCTGGACTGGGAGCACTACCGCCGCACCTACCGGAACATCCAGCGCCTGGACCTCATCCTCGAAGCCGAGGGCACCAGCACCAACCATTACCAGCTGGCCAAACAGGCGGACGTCCTCATGTTGCTTTACGTCCTCGGTGAAGACCAGCTCACCACCTTCCTCGACCGGCTCGGGTATGCCGTGACGTCCGGGCAGATCGCACGGACCGTTGACTTCTACCTCGCCCGGACCGCCCACGGATCCACCCTGAGCCGCGTGGCGCACGCTTCGGTGCTGGCGCAGCTTGATCCGGAGAGGGCGTGGGACACCTTCCGGGAGGCGCTCGACGCGGACCTGGACGACACCCAGGGCGGCACCACCAGGGCGGGAATCCACCTGGGCGCCATGGCCGGATCCATCGACGTGGTTCAGCGGAGCTTCGCCGGGCTGCGTATCACGAGGGACGCCCTGGATTTCGCACCCCGCCTTCCGAAGGAACTCCGCAGGGTCACGTTCAACGTGCGGTACCGGGACCAGCTCCTGGCAGTGCACCTGGAGAAGGACCGGCTCCGGGTTAGCGCGGCCCCGGGAGACGCCTCCCCGGTGCAGGTCCGGCTCGGCACCCAGCAGGTCCTGCTACACGCCGGGCAGGAACACGAATTCCGGCTGGGCTAATTCCGGCTGGGCTAATTCCGGCTGGGACCCGGAACCTGAGGCGGGTTTGCGGCTAGGACATATGCAGGACGGCGGCCCCGGTAATACGGTCCGCGGCAAGGTCCTGAAGGGCCTGGCCAGCTGCCTCCATCCGGTAGGGCACGGTGGTGGGGCGCAGCGGAATGTCCGCCGCGATGCGGAGGAACTCCTCGCCGTCGGCCCTGGTATTTGCGGTGACGCTGCGAAGCTGCCGTTCCTGGAAAAGCTCGGATCCGTAATGGATCGGCGGGATGTCGCTCAGGTGGATGCCGGCCACTGCAAGCGTGCCCCCTCGGTCCAGGGCGCGCAGCGCCTGCGGCACCAGCCAGCCCACCGGGGCAAAAAGAATGGCCGAATCGAGCGGGACGGGAGGTTCGTCGTCGGCGTCCCCGGCGAAAGCCGCCCCGAGTTCCAGGGCGAGGCGCCGGGCCTCCTCGGAGCGGGTCATGACGTACACGCTGGCTCCGCGGTGCATGGCCACCTGGGCGGCCAGGTGGGCGGAACCGCCGAAACCGTAGATGCCGAGGCGCCCGCCGTCCGGGACCTGGGCCCGGCTCAGTGCGCGGTAGCCGATGATCCCCGCGCACAGCAGGGGAGCGGCCTGTTCGTCCGAAAAGACCTCCGGGATCCGGTAGGCGTAGTCCTCGTTGACCGTCACCCGGTCCGCGTAACCGCCGTCCCGGTCCCAGCCCGTGAAGGTGGGGGACAGGCACAGGTTTTCCTGCGAACGGAGGCAGAAGCGGCAGCGTCCGCAGGTTGCCCCAAGCCAGGCGACGCCCACGCGTTCCCCGATCCGGAACCTGGTGGCACCTTCGCCGAGCTCCAGCACTTCCCCCACCACTTCATGGCCCGGAATGATGCCGGGCTGGCGGGGCGGCAGGTCACCTTCTGCCAGATGGAGGTCGGTGCGGCATACTCCGCACACGCGCACGGCAAGCAGGACCTCTCCCGGCCCGGGGATTGGATCAGGGCGCTCGCCGAACACTAACGGATGCCCCGTCACCACGGGCCCCGGTTTGCCAACCCACCAAGCACGCACGGCACACTTCCTCTTCTGCTATTCCGGCACGGTTTTTACCGCGTGATCAGCAGGTTGCACAGCGCCCGCTCCAAGGCCGAGGACACGGTGCTCCCCGGATGGCCTTCCCGGTGATGGGCGCCCAGGACCAGGACGTCGGCCTGCGCCGCGGCGGTCAGGAGTTCCTTGGGAACGGGGTGGGTCTCCAGCAGGATGCCCTCCACGGGAACGTCGGGGGCGAGGCTCCTTGCGAGTTCTACCGCCTGGTCCAGGAGTTCCTTGCCATGCAGCGGCGCGTGCCGCCCGTGCGCTGCGTGGTGCTGATCCCCGGCCACATGGATCAACTGAAGGGGCACGTTGAAGGCGGCAGCCAGCCGGGCCGCCTCCGCCACCACCTGCTCACGCCGGGGTTTTTCGTCTATCCCGGCCGCGACGGGCTGGCCGGGACGGTTCGGGTAGCGGACCACCATCAGGGGGCACGGTGAGTGGACGGCAAGGTCGAGGCAGGCGGAACCCACCAGCTGCCCCAGGAAGCGGCCCATGCCGCGGTGGCCCACGGCGAGGACACTTGCGCCGTCCGCCGCAGCGCGGAGAACCTGGCCGGGAAGCCCCGGCTCGATGACGCCGTCGATCTCCAGGGGGTGCGCCATGCCTTCGGTGTCCTCCCGCCCGGCTGCCACTTCGGAAGCCACCTCGTCAGCCACCGAGCGGGCGAGGTCCAGGCCTTCCTGGAGGGTGGCTTCGGCGGCGTGCCGGAGCCCGCTGCCCTCAACGCCTTTTACGGGACCAAGGTTTTTGGTGAAGACGGGCCATACCCACGCATGGATTACCTTCAGTTTTCGGTTGGTGGCGGCGGCATATCCGGCGGCCCAGCGGACGGCAAGCTGTGCCGGTTCGGACCCGTCGTAGCCCACCGCGACCGGTCCGTCCGGAATCGGCGCGTTCCTCGGTGAGGCCGTCGGCATGGGCCCTCCCCTCCATAGGCGATGGCGGCGCAATGTCCACCCAGTAGAGTCGGGAGTGCCCGTCCGCGCTAGGGGCTTTGGTCCCGTTCGTCGTCCCGGCGTTTGCGCTCATGGCGTTCGCGCAGGTCGCGTCCGCGCCGGATGTCCTCTTCTTCCCGGAGCTGAAGTTTGTCGCTTTGCTTGGTGTCCCGGGGCGGCAGCTGGATCGTTTCCTCGGCTTCAATACCGGCCTGCAGCTGGCGGCCGCGTTCCATCTCGGCGTCGAACTCGGCGCCGAACAGCAGGGACATGTTCAGGATCCACAGCCAGAGCAATGCGATGATGACTCCACCGATTGCGCCGTAGGTCTTGTTGTAGCTGTTGAAGTTGGCCACGTAGAAGCCGAACGCCAGGGAAGCCAGCAGGAACACCACAACAGCGATGGCGGATCCCATGCTCATCCAGCGGAATTTCGGCTGTTTGACGTTTGGGGTGGCGTAGTAAAGGATGGCGATCGCCGCGATGACCAGCACCAGCATCACCGGCCACTTGGCGATGTTCCAGACGGCCAGGAACGCTCCGCCCAGGCCGATGACGTTCCCGACGGACTCCGCCACCGGCCCGCTGAGCACGAGCATCGCGGCCAATACGACGACGATCAGCAAATTGACGAGAGTGACGCCGAGCATGGTGCCACGGAGCTTGAGGAACGGCCGGCCCTCATCGATCTCGTACACCCGGTTCATGGCCCGCCCAAAGGCCCCCACATAGCCGGACGCGGACCACAGGGCCGTCAGGATACCGATGATCAGGGTGAGGCCGGCAGCCGAGGAGCTTGCCAGGTCTTCAACCACCGGGCGCATCGTGTTTACGGTCTCGCCCGGAGCGATGCCCTGGACGATGTCGAGCAGTGCGGCGGTGGTTTTCTGGGCGTCTCCGAAAATACCGAGGAGGGACACCAGCGCCAACAGCGCCGGGAAGATTGAAAGCACGGAGTAGTAGGTGAGGGCCGCAGCGAGGTCCGGGCACTGGTCCTTCGTGAACTCCCGCAGCGTCTTCTTCGCGATGTACTTCCAAGAGGGCTTGGTGACGTCGCCGGGGCTGTCGGGCTTACGGGAATCATCCGGCGCGGGCGCCGTGCGGGCCTTGGCGGTGCTGCTCTCAGCGGTCTCGGCGTCGTCCATGGAGCCAGTTTGCGCCTGGGTGAAGTTCTTGGCCATTGGAATCTTCTTTCGTGGTTAAGCGCAGCGGCCGGCTGCCCAGCGCATCAGCGAGGGCAACCGGCCGTCTTCCCGGTCGGGCTACACCTGCTGGACGTTGTCCTTGGCGTCCGCGGCGCGGTACTTGACGTCGTCGACGGCGCCTTGGCCCTCGGCCTTGACATGGTCGGTGGCTTGGGCGGCAGTAGCCTTGACGTTTTCCATGGCGTCCTGCGCGGGTGCCTTCAGGCCTTCAGCGACTTCCTTGGCGGCTTCAGTCAGCTCCGTGGTGAGCGGCTCGGCCTTGGTCTTGAGCGCGTCGGCGGCCTCGCGCTCCTTCTCACTTGCCGGGATCAGCGACGAGAACAGCATTCCCGCGCCGAAGGCGATCAGCCCGGCTGCCAGCGGATTGCCCTGCGTTTTGGCACGGACCTGGCGGGGAGTGTCCCCGATGGCCGCGCCGGCGTCCGACATGTGGGCTCCGGCGCCGCTGGCGCCCGAATGCACCCGGTCAGTGGTGTGATCCGTTGCTCCCATGACTTTCTCCTTCACGCCGAACACGGCGTCCTTCACTTTGTCCGTCTGGCGGTGGACGATATTCGACGGGGTAACTTTGTCAGCCACGGCGTCGACGTTGGTGCCGAGCCGCGCGCGCGTTGCTTCGATGTCGGCGCGGATGGCGTCCGGGTTTTCACTCATCGTGTGTACCTCGAGCTCTCTTGTACCTGGGTCTAGTGGCTGGGTTTGAGGGTGGGGGGTATTTCCTGGAGCGTCTCCGCCGTCTGCGGCATGCCCTTGATCGCGTTGAGCTGCTTGCGGCCAACGGACGCCAGGACGGCGGCGATGATGCCCCAGAGAACGGCGAGGACGACGGCGGACCAGCCGAGTCCCATGACCGTTCCCAGTGCCCACCAGATGGCCAGGGACAGGAACAGGAGGACGAAGTGGCCGGCCACGCCGGCCCCGGCGAGCATCCCGCCGCCTTTCCCGGCACGGGAAGCGGACTGCTTCAGTTCGGCCTTGGCGAGGTCCACCTCCTGGCGCATTAGCGTGGAGAGGTCCCGCGTCACGTCGCCCAGCAGGTCACCGAGGGAGGTGTTGTCAGCCTTCGCATGCGCGGCCGTGGAAGGTGTTTCGGGATACTGGCTGCTCATCGCTGCCCTCCGCGCCAGGGGTCATCGCGCAGGGCGTCCCCACGGGACGGATCGTCGGCCAGGGGGTCGGCGGCCAGCGGATCCTTCGCCAGCGGATCTGCGGCCCACTGATCCTGCTGCGTTTGATCCTGCTGCGTTTGGTCCCGGTGCATTCCTTCGTCCGCCAGCGGGTTGGGCGGGTAGGTGTCCGCCGGATAGCCTTCGGCACCGGTCTGGGGGCTGTCAGCGTAGGCGCTGTCGCCATAATCGGTGTCGGCATAAGCACTGTCGGCGTAGGCACCTGTGCCCGCTCCAGCCACTCCTGCGCCGGCCATGCCCGCGGTGGTCGCGTTCGGGGCCGGCATCTGCACCGGCGGCGGGGGAACCGCTGTCCCGGTGTCCGGGACGTAGCCGGGCACGCTGGAAATGGGTGCGGTAGTGGTACGGCCGCCGGCTGAGGCGTCCGTCGATTCGGGTGCGCCCGCACTGAGGCTGCGTGTCAGCCGGCCAGCCAGGATGCCAGCTCCGGCCGCCAGCATCAGGAACGTGCCCGGCCGCTGCCGGGCGAAAGTCTTCACCTCGTTCAGCAGTGAGCCGGGGTCGCGGCCTTCCAGCCATGACGCCACGGAGGCGGACCGGTCCGCAGCCTGCCGGATGAGGTCCGTGGCCACGCCGGGCTGTTCGGACGCGTCAGCCATGGTGCGGAGTTCCCCGGAAATTGAGTGGAGGCCGTGCGCTACCTTTTGCTGCTGTGCGCCAGCCTGGTCCGTGAGGTCCGTCTTGGCCTGGTAGAGCAGATCCTTGGCGTTTGCCTTGACCTCGCCGGCGACGTTGGCTGCCTCGGCTTTGGCGGTTTCCGCCACGTGCTGGGCGGAATCGGTTGCCTGGTGGGCTAGGTCCCCGGCCTCGTGTTTGGCCGTCTCCGTCTTCGACGGCGTGCCTTGGGTTATGGGAGCCGCCGGGTAGGCGGCGTCGTTTACCGAAGTTGCCGGGTAAGCGTCGTCGGTTTCCGGAGTCACCGGGTAAGCGGTTTGCTCTGCAACCCCAGGGGTGCCGTAGCTACCGTCCTGCGGCCATCGGTTCTCTGACATCTTCGCGCTCTCTTTCCAAGAAGGTCGGCTGCTGATCAAGAACCAGTAAGAACTGGCCGTTAAATAGTAAGCATGATTACTATCAGATAGTAAGTACCCTTGGTGTATTAGTTTTTCCGAGACTGGATCTTCCGGTGCATTAGCCGTCCAGCCGCCTCCGCGGATCAGCTGCGGGGGTGCAGCAGGGGAGAGCCCGCCATCCCGCGTCCGCCCGTCAGGCCTTCGATCAGCTCGCGGATGGCGTCCACCGAGGAGGTGCGCGGCTCCCACCCGAGCACCTGGCGGGCGCGGGTTGTGTCCATCACGGGCGCGCCTTCAGCCATCGCAATCCAGCCGGCATCCGTTGGCTGCAGATGTAGCCGCCAGCTCAGGTCCACGGCCGCGCGGACCAGTGGGAACGGAATGGGCAGCCACCGCCTCGCATGGAAAATCCGCGCGAGTTCCACCGGCGTAATGACAGGCTCGGCGGCAATGTTGAATGCGCCGGCGGCGCGGCGGTCGAGAACGCGCCAGTACGCGTCAGCGAGGTCGTCGGCGTGAACTGCCTGGAAGGCCAGCCCGCGGGGCAGCGGAACGATCGGCAGGCTGGGATTCCGCGGCAGCAGCCGGGGGATGAGGCGGCCGAGGAAGTACCGGCCGATCTGGCTGCCTGCCTCAGCCTGGAAGGAGAGCGCCGGACGCAGCATGGAGACGGTAGTACCTGGGTTCTCTGCCGCAAAGCGGTCCAGCAGGGCTTCCTGTTCGGCCTTGTGCCGGCTGTAGTGGGATTCCTGGATGCCGGTGACCGGCCAGTCCTCGGCCCGCCGCGTTTCCTTGCCGGAACGGCTGTACGCCCCCATCGAGGACGCGCACACCACATGCCCCACCCCGGCTTCTCTGGCGGCGCGGAGGACGTTGGCCGTCCCTGTCACGTTCGTTCGGTGCAGGACCGCCTCGTCGCGGTTCGGCTGGAGGATCCACGCGAGGTGCACCACCGCATCCGCCCCGGAGAGCGCCGCGCGCAGCGGCCCGCCGTCGTCGTCCGCTATGTCCAGCGAGTGCCATTCCACGCCGGCGTACGGCGCCACCGTGTGGTCCGGCGTGCGCCGTCCGATTCCCACAAGTTCCAGCGTGCCCGGCCGTTCGGTGCCGGGGCGCGCCGACCGCTCCCGCTGGAGGCGCCGCAGCAGGGCCGTGCCCACATTTCCGCTGGCGCCAGTGATGACGATCCGCATGCCCGTCCGCCTTCCGAATGGCTGGAAGCACCGGCCGACGTACCGGTCGGGCCGGCCAGCGTGTTTGGTTCGGAATTAACGCTACCGGCGATCACACAATGAGCAACCGTATGGCTTTCCGCTTCAGTCCGCCCTGCGCCGAGGCTACGGCCGGGGCGCCGCGGGCGTCGGCGGAGGTGCGCCGGTCAACTAGGGTTGAGGCATGAGCAACACGGTGGCCGGCTAAATGGCACGTAAGGGCCGGTCTGCCGGCAGGAACGCTGAACGTTCGACGCCGGGAGTCGTGGAAGTGCCGAAGGGAACCCGCCCTGACGGGCCGGTTGAGGGCGTGTATTACATCGACACCGGGGACTGCGAGCTGATCGCGGACCAGGACAACTCGAACGGCTGGCTCCTGCGGATCAACGGCGTCATGAGCTCGCACATCGACCTGGCGGACCCGCTCTTCCTCGATTTCGAGTACATGCGGTGGATGGCCGCCCTGGTGGAATCGCGGTGGCCCCGGGAGGCCAGGCCCAAACTGCGCGCCCTCCACCTGGGCGGCGGTGCGTGCTCGCTGGCGCGCTACTTCCACGCTGCGTACCCGGAAGCCCGCCAGGTGGTGGTTGAGCTGGACGGCAAGCTTGCCGAATACGTCCGAGGCTGGTTCGACCTGCCCAAGGCCCCGTTGCTGCGGCTGCGCGTGGGCGAAGCGCGTGAGGTGACGGAGTCGCTGACGCCCGAGACCCGCGACGTGATCATCCGCGATGTGTTTGCCGGTGCCCTGACCCCCCGGCCGCTGACCACTGCCGAGTTCAACGGGCACGCCCAACGCGTGCTGGCTCCCGGCGGGATCTACGTGGTGAATTCCGGCGACGCTCCGGACCTGAAGAATGCACGTGAGGACGCCGCCACCATCGCGGCGGTCTTCGAACACACCCTGATCATCGCCGACCCCGCCATGCTCAAGGGCAGGCGCTACGGCAACATGGTGATGGCCGGCAGTGACCAGCCGTTCGACGACGACCCCCAACTGGCCCGCAGGCTCCTGGGCGGCGGCGTCCCGGCCCATATCTGGGATGACGCCAAAGTGCGTGCCTTTGCAGCCGGCGCAGCAGTCCGTCATGACCCTGCACCGCCGGCACCCGGCTCGTCGGCTGCATAGCCGCCACCTATATAGCTGCCACGCAACGTAGGCGCAAGGCCGGTGCAACAAAAGCCCCGGCAGCCGCAAAGTTGACTCAAGAATCGGCTTTTGTGCCCTTTTTCGCCATCCGGGCCCTGTACTCGCTGTAAGTTTGTGGAAGCTCTCCGCTTTCCCCCAAGACCGGAGGGCAGGAAGCCCCCGCGCTTGAGTCCACTGACTCGCGCAGGGGCTTCCTTCATTCCTCCCTTGTCGCGGTCAGCCCTTGCCGTCGGGAAGTTCGGATGTCCGCGGCGATGGTGTGAAGCTTGTTGTCGCTGGCCCGTGCCGCCAGGTGCAGGAGCTCCATGGCCTGGTCCCGGCTGCAACGGTTCTGCAGCATGACCAGGGACACTGCGGCGTCAATGACAGCCCGCGATTTGAGGGCTGAGCGGAGGTGCTCGGGATAGATCTCCGCCGGATGGACACGCAGCGCGAGTCGGAGGATCCGGGAGATCGAGTCAGTGTGCTCCTCGACGGAGGCGATCGTGGCGGCGTCGAATGCGTCGGTGCTTCGGGCATAGCAGTTCAGCGCAGCAGCGGCGCCGAGGTCGGTGCGGATCGGAACGGCGAGGACTGACCGGATGCCCTCTCCCGAGACGGCTTGCGCATAACGTTCCCACCGGCTGTCATTCAGCAGATCCGGCACCAGCACCGTGTGCTGTTCCCGGAGGGCCGTCAGGCAAGGACCGTCGTCGAAGGCATACTGCTTCTCATCCATCCGCAGCGCCTCTTCGCCACTGCTGGCCACCGTTGCCGGGCTGCCGTTGCGCTCAACCGTGATGGCACACAGCATCGGATCGCGGCCGCCCAGGCGGGAGGCGGAGATGGTGGTCAGGCCGAGGAGGAATTCCGTGAACCCCGGGCTGTCCAACAGCAGGTCCTGGAGTTGCTCAGCTGTGGGTGCGTCGTCTGTCTCGGGAGCCATGGCGGCCTCGATCCTTGAAAGCCGGGCCTCTTGGGGCTGGGCGCAGGTCGCGGACTCTTGATCGCCCGCAACCACGATGGTGGATATAGACAGATTCGACGCACTCACACCAGCGAAGGCTCTCCGACATCTCCTACTTTTGACACTACGCTGTGTGGGGGCCCGAACATAGTGCTCAGCGCCTGCCCAGCAAGGCCTCCCGGTGCTCTACTGTCTGGTCCCGGAGTGCCTGCACGACGGCGGCCACCGCCGGCCGCCGCATGGAATCGGGACGCAGCACCATCCAGTAGGGGAGCCGCTCGGAGAAGGCCTCCGGGAGCAGCCGGACCAGGTCCTGGTGGAGGTCTCCCATGAAGCAGGGCAGGAAGCCGATGCCTGCGCCGGCCCGGGTCGCCTCCACGTGGACGAAAACGTTAGTGGAGCTCAGGCCGTCCTTCATGGCGGGGACGAGCCGGCGCGGGGCATCGAGGTCATCCACCTGGAGCATCGAGTCGACGAAATAGACCAGCGGATGTTCGGTTAGCTCCTCCACTGTTGCCGGCGTTCCGTTTTCGGCCAGGTACGCCCGGGAGGCGTACATTCCCAGCACATACTCGCCCAGTTTGAAGGCCTCGGCACGGTGCACCTGGGGCTCGCCCACCACCACCTCGATGTCGAGTCCGGAGCGCTGCTGCAGGGCCCGCCGGGTGACGGTCACGATCTCCACGCTGAGCCCGGGGTGCTGGCGGCGCAGCCCCGCCACCGCCGGGGCGGCGATGTAGGCGCTGAAGCCGTCAGTGGCGGTCATGCGGACAACACCTGTGATGGGGTCCGGTGCTTTGCCGGGCTGGCCCAGGCTGCGCACGGCCTGTTCAACCTGCTCGGCCACCAGCACGGCCTCCGCGCCGAGTTCAGTGAGCTCCCAGGCGCCGGCCGCGCGGGAGAGGACACGGCCGCCCAGTGTTTTCTCCAGCGCCGCTATCCGGCGCGAAACGGTGGTGTGGTTCAGTCCCAAGGCCTGCGCCGCCGTCGTGAATTTGGCTGAGCGGGAGACGGCCAGCAGGACCAGAAGGTCATCGGGATTAGTGTCCATATCTGCAATTCTGCACACAAGGGGTGCTGGTTTGGCCATTGAAGCGCAGAGTTTCTGCGGCAATACTCATCTGAGCCCATTCAGTGCTGTGGATCACAGCGCGTGTCATCGTGGACACTAAGGAGAACAAACATGAGCGTAGAACAACGCTCGGCAACACCGGCCGATTCCGCCCCAAAGGGCGCGGGCCTCAAGAAGATCGTCGCAGCATCCATGGTTGGCACCGTGGTGGAATGGTACGAATTCTTCCTCTACGCCACCGCAGCAACCCTGGTGTTCGGAAAATACTTCTTCCCCGCCACCGGCAATGAGCTGGACGGCATCATCCAGGCCTTCATCACCTACGCCGTTGGCTTCGTGGCCCGCCCGCTCGGCGGTATCGTCTTCGGCCAGATCGGCGACAAGCTGGGCCGCAAGCCCACACTGCAGCTCACCATCGTGATCATCGGTGTGTCCACCTTCCTGATGGGCTGCCTCCCCGGTTTTGCCGAGATCGGCTACCTCGCACCGGCACTCCTGGTATTCCTGCGGTTCATCCAGGGCTTCGCGCTGGGCGGCGAATGGGGCGGCGCGGTGCTTCTGGTGGCCGAGCACAGCCCCAACAAGTCACGCGGATTCTGGTCCAGCTGGCCGCAGTCCGCCGTTCCCGTGGGCAACCTGCTGGCAACCCTGGTCCTGTTCATCATGTCCAACGTACTGAGCAGCGCGGACTTCCTCAGCTGGGGCTGGCGCGTGGCGTTCTGGCTCTCCGCCGTGATCGTGTTCGTCGGCTACTACATCCGCACCAACGTCTCCGAGTCGCCGATCTTCCTCGAAGCGAAGGCGCAGCTGGAGCAGGAACAGGCTGTCAGCTACGGCGTCGGCGAGGTCATCCGCAAGTACCCCAAGGGCATCCTGCAGGCCATGGGCCTCCGGTTCGCGGAAAACATCATGTACTACCTCGTGGTGAGCTTCGCGATCGTGTACCTCAAGAGCGTCCACAAGTACGACACTTCCTCGCTCCTGCTGGCGCTGCTGATCGCCCACCTCATCCACTTCCTGGTCATCCCGCAGGTGGGACGGCTCGTGGACAGCTGGGGCCGCAAGCCCGTCTACCTGGTCGGCGCCATCACGGGAGCCACCTGGCCGTTCTTCGCCTTCCCCATGTTCGATACGCGCAACCCCGTCATCATCGTGACTGCCGTGACGATCGGCCTGTGCCTGCACGCCTTTATGTATGCCGGCCAGCCCGCCCTCATGGCCGAGCTCTTCCCCACCCGGATGCGCTACGCCGGGGTGTCCCTGGGCTCACAGGTCACCTCGATCTTCGCCGGTTCGCTGGCGCCGCTCCTGGCCACCCAGTGGCTCAAGGACACCGGATCATGGGTGCCCACCGCCATCTACCTGGTAGTGGCGTGCGCCATCACCACGGTGGCAGTGTTGAGCCTCAAGGAAACCAAGGGCATCGCCCTGGAGGACGTGGACCGGGCCGACGCCGAACGCGAAGGCCTGCCTGTAGCAGCCACACGCTGAGCTGCCTGAGTTTCTTGGCCGGCTCCAGCCCCGCTGGAGCCGGCTGGCTCGTTGAAAAATCTTTGAACTGGAAGGCTGGTTATGGAAAACACGCTGAACGGCCGCAAGGCTCTGGTCACCGGGGGAGCCGGCGGCATCGGCGCTGCCAGTGTGCGGGCCCTCGCCGCGCGGGGCGCCAAAGTGGTGATTGCCGACGTCGACGAGGCCGCCGCTGCGACACTTGCCGATGAAGTGGGCGGCACCGCCTGGGCGGTGGACCTGCTGGATGTGGATTCCCTGGCAACCCTCAGCCTGGACTGCGACATCCTGGTCAACAACGCCGGGATCCAGCGCATCAGCCCCATTGAGGAATACGATCCGGCCGACTTCCGCCGGATCATCACCCTCATGCTCGAAGCGCCGTTCCTGCTGATCCGGGCGGCGCTGCCGCACATGTATGCGAACAACTTCGGCCGGATCATCAACCTCTCGTCGGTGCACGGAATCCGCGCCTCCCCGTTCAAGAGCGCGTACGTTTCCGCCAAGCACGGCCTGGAAGGGCTCAGTAAAGTGACGGCACTGGAGGGCGGGGAACACGGGGTCACTTCGAACTGCATCAACCCCGGCTATGTTCGCACGCCCCTGGTGGAGTCGCAGATCGCCGACCAGGCCAAGGTCCACGGCATCCCCGAATCCGAGGTGCTGGCGAAGATCATGCTGACCGAGTCCGCCATCAAGCGGCTCGTGGAGCCGGAAGAAGTCGCCTCGCTGGTCGCCTGGCTCGCCTCGAACGACGCCGGTATGGTCACCGGCGCCAGCTACACCATGGACGGCGGCTGGTCGGCTCGCTAGTTTCCGTGCCGCCCGCAGTTGCGGGCGGCACAAACTAGTGCTTTGTGCCTGTTAAAGCGAGCGTTCCTCCCAGGGCGATCATCATTGCTCCTCCTGTGGTGCTGAGCGTGGAGATGCGCCGGGGGGAGCGGGCGAACCACTGGCGGGCGGTGCCTGCTGCCAGCGCCCAGATGCTGTCCGAGACGAGGGCGATCAGCAGGAACACCGCCCCCAGGGTGGCCAGCTGCAGCGGGATTCCGCCGGCGGAGTACTCCACGAACTGCGGAAGGACTGCAACGAAAAACACCAGCGATTTCGGGTTGGTGGCACCCACAACGAATCCTTGCCGGAGGACCCGGAAAGTGTCGCCGGCACGCGAAGGATCGGCCGCCGTCGTACTTGTTCCCCGGTGCCGGATGGCCTGGATGCCGAGGAACACGAGGTAGGCGGCGCCGGCGAACTTCACGATGGTGAAGAGCAGGACGGACTGCGCCAGGGCAACACCCACACCGAACGCCACCGCAACGATCTGCGGGACCATTCCCAGCGCGTTTCCCAGGACACTCAGCAGTCCGCCCTTGCGTCCCAGAGCCAGGCTTCGTCCGATCACGAACAGCACGCTGGGCCCGGGGACGGCAATCAGGACAGCGGCGGCCAGGGCAAAAGTCAGCAGATTGCTCAGTGGAACCATGACTGATTTTAGCGCCGGGCGGCCCGCTAGTCCGGCGTCCTGACCTGCCGATAGTCGTAGTAGACCACCTCGGGCACCAGGTCGGGGTGGGCGTCAGCCGCCGTCCGCAGGCCCAGCGACGAGCCGTGGATGACTGTCACCACGCCAAGCCGGCGGCCGTTGAACGGGTCGTCGCCTAGGACCACGTCCCCGATCTTGAACGGCACGGTTGCCGTTCGCACTTTTTCGGCGGCGGCGTTCAGCCACGAGATCAAGCGGCGCCGGTCACGGGGGAAGGGAGGCCGGGAGGCTGGATGATCCTTCATCAAAACCACTCCTTTGCAGTGCCTGAACCAGCACGACTCGCAGGCGGTCCGGATGCTGCGACAAGTAGTTCAAGTCCGGTCTGCGCCTGGTGTCCAAGCTAAAGCCAAATCCCACCCGTCGCTTGCGTAACTCCTACCTCTTCTGTACCGTCCAACACTCGAAATTTATTGCGGACTACTTGCCCTGTTCTACAGTCCTCGACGCAGTCTCATCCACGAGTTCGGCGCGGGCGCGGCCATGGCCGCGGACCCACAGGCGGTAGGCCACCACCAGCAGGCCAAGCCACACTGCACCCACGTAGAGGGCAACCCGGGAATCCTCGAACGCACCCAGGATCGCGATCACCAGTGCCATGAACGCGATGGTCAGGACGGAGGCTGCCGGCCACCACGGGGACGGGAATTCCGACGCCGGGAGCCCCCTGCGGGCGATCTCGCGTTTCATGGCCACATGCGATGCCAGGATCATGACCCAGACCCAGACAGTGGCAAAGGTCGCGATCGAAGCGATCAGCAGGAACACGTCCTCAGGCATGACGGCGTTCAGGAACACGCCCACCAGCAGGACGCCGGCCATCATCACCACAGTCATCCACGGCACTCCGTGGCGGGACACCTTGCCGAAGCTGGCTGGAGCATGGCCCTGCCGGGCCAGTCCGAAGAGGATGCGGCCGGCTCCGAATATGTCGCTGTTGATGGCGGAGAGGGCCGCGGTAATCACCACGGCGTTGAGGATGTGCGGTGCGGCGGGAATGCCAAGGCCACTGAAGATCTGGACGAACGGACTGCCGTTGGCGCCCACCTCGTTCCACGGAAACAGGCTCATCAGCACGGCCAGGGTCAGCACGTAGAACAGCAGCACCCGCACGGGCACGGTGTTGACCGCCTTGGGAATGACCTTCTTGGGGTCGGCCGCTTCACCGGCCGTGACGCCGATGGTTTCGATCCCGCCAAAGGCGAACATCACGACGGCGAACGAGGCCAGGAGCCCTTCGAAGCCGTTGGGGAACAGGCCCCCGTGCTCGACGAGGTTGCCGATCCCCGGAGCGACCGTTGCCCCGCCGGCCTGGAAACCAAAGACGATGATGGCTGCACCGCCGGCGATCATGGCGATGATCGCCACGACTTTGATCAGCGAGAACCAGAACTCCAACTCCCCGAAAACCTTGACGCTGAGCAGGTTCAGGGCCGCCAGGAAGAAGATGATGGCCAGGACCCAGATCCAGCGCTCCACGTCGGGGAACCAGAACCCCATGTAGATACTGAAGGCCGTGACGTCCGCGATGGCCACGATCGCCATCTCGAACACATACGTCCAGCCGGTCACGAATCCGGCCAGCGGACCGAGGTAGCGGCTGGCGTACTGGCCGAACGAGCCGGAAACGGGGTGCCGCACGGCCATCTCGCCCAGCGCCCGCATCACCATGAACACGGCGGCGCCACCGATCATGTAAGCCAGGAGGACCGCCGGACCGGCCTTCTGGATCGCGGAGGCAGAGCCGTAGAACAGTCCTGTGCCGATGGCCGACCCCAGGGCCATGAAGCGGATGTGGCGGATGTTCAGTCCGCGGTTCAGGACGGTGTTGACGGTGGTGCCGGCAGCGGCGCGGACAGTGCTTCCGGCGGTGCCGGGTGACATTGTGGTGTCTTCGGGCGCGGCTTGTCCTGCTGTTTTGCTTGCTGTTGGGGCTTGTTGCATGCGAATACCTTCTCGTCATTGGGAGGGGGATCGCTATCCAGCAGACCATTTTCGCGCCCTACGTGATGAGCCTCACGGCGCTTTGGTGTCTTTCATCTCAGACTGTCCGGGCGGCTTCCGGGCGTATTGGCGCGAACGGACAGTTGCGGCCCCGTGGAGGCGTCATGAGTGACACCCTGAATGTCGGTGCCTCCGGAGATACTTTGGGTATGGAAAGCAAAGCAGCTGTGAAGACGATGGAGGCCGTCGAGGCCTCCGTCTCCGCGTTGGCTGTTCTTGTTCGCCGCGGGACGGGAAACTTTGGTTCGACCAGCGCTGACCCTCTTCGTGACCAGGCAGATGCGTGCCTGGACGGACTGGCCGAGGTGGCGCGGGCGGAAGCCCGACTGGCTGCCCTGAAGGTGCACTTCGCCGCCGGCTACGCGGATGCTGCCATAGCCTTGGCGCCGCCCGCCGTGTCCCCGCAAGCCCACACCGCGCAGGACATGGCTGTGACCGCTGAGGTTGCGTGCGTCCTGACGGTCAGCGAACGCACCGCCGGTGCCCTCCTGGCCGAAGCCCAAACACTGACCAATACCTTGCCGCTGACGATGTCCGCGCTACAGTCCGGGAGTATTTCGTGGCAGCATGCCCGGATCATGGTGGACGAAACCACCAACCTCGACAAGGCGGGGGCTGCGGGGTTGGAGGCACATTTCCTGGACCCGGACGCGCCCGCCGCTGCGCGTGGCTGCCCGGCCGGAGAACTTGTCCCGGCCCGGTTCCGGGCGAAGGTCCGTACCTGGCGGGAACGGCACCATCCGGTCAGCATCGAAGTGCGCCATGCCCGGGGCGTCGCTGACCGCCGGGTGGAATACACCCCGGACCGCGACGGCATGGCCTGGCTCTCCGCGTACCTGCCCGCCAGCCAGGCGGCAGGTATCTGGGACCGCACCACCGCCGCCGCAAGGGCCCTCCAAGGAGCGGACGAGGCCAGGACCCTTACCCAGCTCCGTGCCGATGTTGCCGCGACGTGGCTCCTGACTGCAGGGCGCGAAACTGCGGCCCGTGAGTTGGCTGGCAAGGTTCCTTCCCCTGCGGCGCAGGTGCTCATCACCGTTCCGGTGCTCTCGTTGCTCAGCCTATCCGAGGAACCGGCCATGTTGGACGGGTACGGCCCGGTCCCGCCGTCCATGGGGCGCGCCCTTGTCGCTGACGGGGCATCGTCGTTCCTGAGGGTGTTGACGGACCCCCGTGACGGTGCGCCGTTGGAGATCGGACGGGCCAGCTACCGCATCTCCAAAGCGCTGCGGCAGTGGCTGCGGCTAAGGGACGGGAAATGTCCGTTCCCTGGCTGTAACAACCAGTCACTGGACAATGACGCCGACCACCTCCTCGCCTGGGCTCGTGGCGGGACCACGGGGATCAGCAACCTCGGCCAACCGTGCCGCAAACACCACCGCCTCAAACACACCACCGGGTGGACACCCACCAGTGCCAGCGCCAATGAACCGCCGGGCTGGACTTCCCCCGCAGGCCGCCATTACGCCAGCGAACAACCAGACTGGGAACCACCTCTCTGGCCAAGCCAGATCCTGGCCATGACCATTAGCGCCGATCCGGGCACACTTGATCCGGACATACTTGGCCCAGGCATGCCCGACTACCACGACGACCCGCCGCCCGAATGCGATCTGACGGACCGTCCGCTAGCCGAGGACCCTTTCACGGACTGGGAGCTCTTCCTGGCATACGACTCGTACGCTCCTGCTTAGGAAAGTGCTGTCGGCCCCCGCGCGCTGCGCCCAGTACCTTGCCGCAGCAGAAGCTGCCGCCCAGGCTGAAAAGATGCATCGTCCTCGACCGGACGGGAACAGCCGTCCGCCGACACGGCCCCGGCTTCCGGGAACAAGCCCGGCGGCCTCACCGGCTGGACCATCCTGCTCATTCTCGGCGTGGCAGTTCTTGCTGCAGGGGCCATCTTCGGAGTCCTACGGCAGCGGAACGGAGCACGCTAATCGGAGCACGCTCAACGGGCGGACGTCAGCGGTAGCCGGTGGCGTCCGCCGGGCGCCCCGTTTCCTGGACCTCAACCAGATAGCGCCAGCAGTCCGGCCGCGAGCCGTCGATATCAGCGAAGCCGTACTCCCGTGCCAGGCCTCCGGAGGAGTACGAGCCACCGGTCCGACCATGCACGTCCGGGTCCGCGGCCAAGGCCGCGACCGCGCGGCCCACAAAGCGCGGGCTTTCAGAGATAGCGGCGAAATGGGGCTGGATGGCCGCAGCATCCCGCCAGTTCTCTTCGGTGACGCCGAAATGCTCCAACATCATTTCGGAGCGCATCCAGCCCGGCGTGAGCGCCACCGCGGTGCAGCCGAACTGCTTCAGTTCCTCCGCCTGGCTGAAGGCGAGCCGCAGCACTGCATTCTTGGCGAGGTCGTAGAACGTCGACACCCGGTAGCGCCCGGCGTTGTACTCCCGCGTGCCGTCGGTCATTTCCACCACCAGGCCGCCGGGGTTCCGGATGAGCAGCGGCAGCGCGAAATGGCTGGTGATCAAGTGAGTATCGACGGCGGTGTGCAGCATCCGCAGGCCGGAATCCAGGTGGTGGGCCCACACCGGAGCGTCCCATTCGATGAGGTTTTCCCCGCCCCAGATGTCGTTGACCAGAATGTCCAGGCGTCCGTGGTCAGCGTCGACCCGCTGCACCAGCGACTGTACGGCCGCAGGATCCAGATGATCCACCGCCACGGGAATGCCGACTCCACCGGCGGCATTGACCTGCACCGCTGTTTCCTCGAGGGTCTCCGGCCGGTTGTAGTCGGACTTGCGGCCGCCGGCGCTTCGGCCGGTGCAGTACACGGTGGCGCCCGCTTCGCCCAGTGCGACGGCGGTGCCCCGGCCGGCGCCCCGCGTGGCCCCCGCCACCAGGGCGACTTTCCTGCCAGCGGTTTGGTCATGGCTGAGTTCCTAGCCCTTCTGCTGCACGGCCAGCACGATGATGGCGGCGTTGATGCCGAGGGCAATGAGCCACCACCTGTTGAAGGTCAGCAGGAGCAGCGCGGCTGACAGGGCTGCTCCCGTGATGGTCGCCGGCAGCCACCATGGTGCCCCGGCGATAAGTCCCACGCCGCCGGCCGTCAACACAACGGCGGCCGCAACGGCCAAGGCGGCCGCGGTGCGCCTGACATTGCCGGCGAAAGGGGAGTGGCCGGCGTCGAACGGGGCCTTCGGATCGGCCTTCGGCAGCCAGATGGCGAGATGGATCAAGCCGTGGGCGATCAGGAAGAGCCCGGCAATCCAAACCATGGGGGCCTCCTCGCAGCAGTCCGTGACCTCCATCGAAGCACCGGATGGGGGAAACGGCATAGGGGCGGAAGTCCCCGGCCAGTCCCCGGCCTCCCGCTGGCCGCGCATGTCTGGTATCCCGGACGGCAAAGTGGTTCGATGGCCGTCTACGGTGTCACGCAGGGAACACGCTTAAGTACGGGATACCGGACACCCCTTGATCCGGCGCGAACGATGGAGGAAGCATGGCGGACAGCGAATCGCCCGCACGAACAGCGGCTAAGGCGCCTGTGAAGGTGGCGTCGAAAGTCCCGGCGGCGGAAAATACCTTGCGAATCCTCAAACTCCTGGCTTCCAAGCGCGGTCCGATGGCGGCGTCGAACATTGCCACGGCTCTGGGGTTGCCGCGCTCAAGCGTCTACCACCTGCTCGGCGTCATGGAGGCCAACGGCTTCGTGATGCACCTGCATGAGGAGCAACGGTACGGACTGGGCATCAGCGCCTTCGAACTCAGCTCCGCGTATTCGCGGCAGGAGCCGCTGTCCCGGATCGGCCGGCCGATGCTCGCCTCGCTGGTGGACGTCGTTGGCGAAAGTGCGCACCTGGCAGTGCTGCACGGCCGCGATGTGTTGTACATCGTGGAGGAGCGCGCCAAGAACCGGCCGTCCCTGGTGACCGACGTCGGCGTCCGGCTGCCCAGCCACCTCACTGCCAGCGGGCGGGCCATCCTCGCGGCGCTGCCCAAGTCGCAGGTCCGCGCGCTGTACCCGAATGCTGCCGCCTTCACCGCCCGGCATGAGGTGGAGGGCGCCATCATGAAGTACTCGGCGCTGTCCTCGCACCTGGACCAGGTCCGTCAGCGCGGCTACGCCACCGAACACGGTGAGGTGACTCCCGGTTTCGGCTCGATTGCTGCCGCGGTCACGGACCACGTGGGATGGCCGACGGCGGCCGTCGCCGTCACGTTCCTCGAGGACAAACTGCCGGCTGACCAATGGCCGGCACTCGCTGCCCGCGTCCGGAAAGTGGCGGACGAGTTGTCCATACGCATCCACGGCCGCCCGGCCACGTAAGTCCCGCCGAGTAAGCCCGCAGCTCCACCCAACTGACTGGCAGTTAACGTCGTCAAACCGGCGTTTCGCGACGTTAACTGCGAGTCAGTTGGGTAAGGAGGGGCGCGTCTGGAATCCCGGACAGCACCGGCTTCAACCCACTGTTTCCGGGGCTGCGGACACGCTTTAGTTGATACAGAACCTCAACGAGCCGGCGGACGCCGGACAAACCATCAAGCACACGAAGGAGCGCCTCATGGCACCCGCCGATTTCACCGCCGGTGCCCGCCCGGTCAAAGCAGCCCGCGGCACCGAGCTCACCGCCAAGAGCTGGCAGACGGAAGCACCGCTGCGCATGCTGATGAACAACCTGGACCCCGAGGTCGCCGAGCGCCCCGATGACCTGGTGGTCTACGGCGGCACCGGCCGGGCAGTTCGCAGCTGGGCCGCGTTCGATGCGATCACCCGCACCCTGGAAACCATGGAGAAGGACGAGACCCTCCTGGTCCAGTCCGGCAAGCCGGTGGGCGTCTTCCGCACCAACGAGTGGGCGCCGCGCGTGCTGCTGGCCAACTCCAACCTCGTCGGCGACTGGGCAAACTGGCCCGAATTCCGCCGGCTCGAGGCCGAGGGCCTGATGATGTACGGCCAGATGACCGCAGGGTCCTGGATCTACATCGGCACCCAGGGCATCCTGCAGGGCACCTTCGAGACCTTCGCCGCGATCGCCCGCAAACTCACCGGGGACGAGAACGGCACGCTCGCCGGCACCCTGACCCTCACTGGCGGCTGCGGCGGCATGGGCGGCGCCCAGCCGCTCGCCGTCACGCTGAACGACGGCGCCTGCCTGATTGTCGACGTCGACGAAAGCCACCTGCGTCGCCGCGCCGGCAAGCGCTACCTCGACGAGGTCGAAACCGACCTCGACGCCGCCATCGCCAAGGTGCTCAAAGCCAAGGAAGAGCGCCGCGGCTGGTCCGTGGGCTACGTCGGCAACGCCGCAGAGGTCTTCCCGGAGATCCTGCGCCGTCACAACGCCGGCGAGCTCACGGTGGACATCGTCACGGACCAGACCTCCGCGCACGATCCCCTGAGCTACCTCCCCGAGGGCATCACGGTGGAGGAATGGCACCGCGAGGCAGCCGCCGATCCGGAGGGCTTCACCAAGAAGGCCCAGGCTTCGATGGCCAAGCACGTCCAGGCGATGGTGGAGTTCCAGGACGCCGGCGCTGAAGTGTTCGACTACGGCAACTCCATCCGCGACGAGGCCCGCAAGGGCGGCTACAACCGCGCCTTCGAATTCCCCGGCTTCGTCCCGGCCTACATCCGCCCGCTGTTCTGCGAGGGCCTGGGCCCGTTCCGCTGGGTTGCGCTCTCCGGTGACCCCGAGGACATCGCCGTCACGGACAAAGCCATCAAGGAACTTTTCCCCGAGAACAAGCACCTGCACCGCTGGATCGACGCCGCGGCTGAGCGCGTTGAGTTCGAGGGCCTGCCGGCCCGCATCTGCTGGCTGGGCTACGGCGAACGCGCCAAGGCCGGTCTGCTGTTCAACCAGCTCGTCAAGGAAGGCAAGGTCAAGGCTCCCATCGTGATCGGCCGCGACCACCTCGACTCCGGCTCCGTCGCCTCGCCGTACCGCGAGACCGAAGCCATGGCCGACGGCTCCGACGCCATCGCCGACTGGCCGCTGCTCAACGCCCTGCTCAACACAGCTTCCGGTGCCACCTGGGTGTCCATCCACCACGGCGGCGGCGTGGGCATCGGCCGCTCCATCCACGCCGGACAGGTCTCGGTCGCCGATGGCACCGAGCTCGCCGCGGAAAAGCTCGCGCGCCTGCTCACCAACGACCCCGGCATGGGCGTCATCCGCCACGCCGACGCCGGCTACGACCGCGCCGTCGAGGTCGCCAAAGAACGCGGCGTCCGCATCCCCATGAACGAAACCCGCTAACCAAGGCCCAACCCCACATCGATTGCTCCGTAGGCGCCGTATTGAGCCACCAAAAGGGCGTCTGCGGAGCAATCGATGAGAATTGAAGTAGGAACACCATGACTCTCACCACCCACGAACCGCTCACCGTCACCCTCGGCTCCAGCGGCGTCACCCCCGAGGACGTCGTCGCCGTCGCCCGCCACGACGCCAAGGTGACCATCTCGCAGGAAGCCCTCGACACGGTAGCCACAGTCCGCGCCCACATCGACGACCTCGCGCACAGCGAGGTCCCGGCCTACGGCATCTCCACCGGCTTCGGTGCGCTGGCCAACAGGCACATCCCCAATGAGCTGCGCACCCAGCTGCAGAAGTCCCTGATCCGCAGCCACGCCGCCGGCATGGGCCCGGCCGTGGAACGCGAAGTGGTCCGCTGCATCATGTTCCTCCGCGCCAAGACCCTCGCCTCCGGCCGCACCGGCGTCCGCCCCGTGGTGCTGCAGACCATGGTGGACGTCCTCAACGCCGGCATCACGCCGGTGGTCCGCGAATTCGGCTCGCTCGGATGCTCCGGCGACCTCGCGCCCCTGTCGCACTGCGCCTTGGTACTCATGGGCGAGGGGGAAGCAGAAGGGCCCGACGGCGTAACTTACGGCGGGCGCGGCGAACGGACTGTCGCCGAGTTGCTCGCCGAACACGGGATCGAACCCGTCACGCTCGCCGAGAAGGAGGGCCTGGCGCTGGTCAACGGCACCGAGGGCATGCTGGGCATGCTCCTGATGGCCATCGCGGACATCCGCCAGCTGCTTACGACGGCGGACATCACCGCCGCGCTCAGTGTCGAGGCGCTGCTCGGCACGGACCAGGTGTTCCTGCCCGAGCTGCATGCAGCCCTCCGGCCGCACCCGGGCCAGGCCGCAAGCGCGGACAACATGCTCCGGGTCCTGTCCAACTCGCCGATCGTGGCCTCGCACCGGATCAACGACACCAAGGTCCAGGACGCCTACTCGTTGCGCTGCGCGCCCCAGGTGGCCGGGGCCGTCCGCGACACCGTGGACCACGCCGCCCTGGTGGCCTCGCGCGAGCTGGCAGCCGCCATCGACAACCCTGTGGTCCTGCCGGACGGCCGGGTCAGCTCCAACGGCAATTTCCATGGCGCACCGGTGGCATATGTGCTTGATTTCCTGGCCATTACCGTGGCGGATCTGAGCTCCATTGCTGAACGCCGCACGGACCGCATGCTGGACCCGGCGCGTTCTCACGGGCTGCCGGCCTTCCTGGCCGCGGATCCCGGAGTGGACTCCGGCCTGATGATCGCGCAGTACACGCAGGCCGGACTGGTCTCGGACAACAAGCGGCTGGCCGTCCCGGCGTCGGTGGACTCGATCCCGAGCTCCGCGATGCAGGAGGACCACGTCTCCATGGGCTGGCACGCGGCCCGGAAGCTCAGGAAAGCCGTGGAAAACCTGCGCCGCGTCCTGGCCATAGAACTGGTGACGTCTGCACGGGCGATCGATATGCGGACCCAGCTTTCCGGTGGGGAACTGACTCCGGGGCCGGCCGGCGCGGCAGTGATCGCGGCGCTGCGCGACGTCGTCGACGGTCCGGGCACGGACCGGTTCCTGTCACCTGAGCTGGAGGCGGCAGACCGGCTCGTCGCGTCTGGCGAGGTCCGGGCGGCAGCCGAATCCGCCGTCGGGATTCTGGCCTAAAAGTGAATTTTATGCATTCAGAATGACAATTTCCCGGTGCCCCCGAAATACTGCGCGACACAACAGGCGGGGGCCCGGGAATTGTAGTAGAACTAAAGATGTAGTGATGAAGCCCACACCAATGATGTTGTGGCAAAAGAACATATACAAAGGGGTAGAAGTTCAATGAAAGCACGGGGGACGGTTCTGTCCAGGCGGGCGGCATTTGCTGCCACGGTTACCGACTGGAGGAACCTCAAAGCAGGCGAGCGGGTGGAAATCCTCAAGCATGCGCATGTGGTGGCCGCAGGTGAAGTTGAGGAAATTTCCGTGAGCGGAAACGTGCTCTGGCTGGTGCCCGCGGGCCCGTCGGAATCCCAGCTGTTTATGAAGTCAGACGGTGTGCAGGTCCGCAGGACCTAAGACCAGGATCTAAGACCAGGACCGGAGCCGCGTAGTTAGGCGGCGATGTCCTCGTAGGTTTCACCGAAGGGGACGGACTCGTCCAGGGCCACGGTGAACGCGCCCGGCTCGTGGCGGGTTACGCGGATACCGCAGTTGCCTTCTTCTACGGCAGCTTCGATGAGTTCCTTGACGGCGCTCTCCAGTCCGTCGTGGACCTCTTCGGCGCTCGAAAAGGTCAGTCGGATGGACCGAACGTTGGTCTGGGATTCGAGGATGGCTGAGCTCATTGCATGACTTTCTCTAAACGATGTGCCGGTTGGCCACGATCCATTCTACCGGCATTGTCAAAAAAGGTAAGATGTCTGGCATTTGTCCCTCCGGGTTTCGGTTCTGCCGAAGCCCGGAGGGACAGCCTTTTTTAAGCCGCCCTGCAGGGGGCCCGAGCCCTGGTGGAGGGCCGATTGTCTAGCGCTTGACCGCGTCCAGCTTCAGCATCTTGGCGATGACGCCGTCCAGCTCGGAGTCGTCGAAGATTTTCTTCCAGTCGTCCTTGATGATGGTGTCCTTGCCGTACTGGATGGCGATTTCGCAGGCCTCGGAGAACGGGTTGGAACCACGGAGAGCGTTGGTCAGGGCGATCTGAACGTGGCCGAACAGCATTGCCTTGGCAGCCTCCTCCGGGACGCCGGCGGTGTGCACGGTCTCGTGCAGTGCCTCGTTGAGCAGGGTGCCGATCATGCAGGCCACGGTCTCCACCAGGGTGGGTTCCAGGATGGCGAGCTGCTTCACGGTGACCCAGTGCACGTCGATGACGGGGGCGTAGATGGTGCGGATGACGGCCTCGGCTGAATCGCGGGTCGCTGCCGGTGCGTTCTCGTCGATCGCGGCGACCACGTTCTGCGGGGCGCCCTCGCCGCCGAAGGTGTCGGCCCATTCTTCCTTGGTGGTGCGCTCCAGGAACACGGACGGGTGGCACGGGTGCGCAACGGACTGGACCACGTCGTCGCGCTTGGCCAGCAGCCCGGCGTAGGCGGCGGCGGGGTCCAGGGTGAGCAGGATCGCGCCGGCCTTCATCTGGGGGACGACGCCTTCGGACACGATGCCCAGGACGGTGTCCGGGACGGCGAGGATTACCACGTCGGCGCCCTTGACGGCGTCGTCGGTGGAGGTGATTTCACGGCCTTCGGCGCGGACGCGGTCCTGGCCTGCGGGGGAGTTCTCGCTGTAGAAGACGGTGTGGGCGCTCTTCTGGAGGTTCCGGGAAACGCGCATTCCCATTTTGCCACCGGCTCCGATGACGGCGACGGTCAATTGTTCTGCTGACATTTCACTTGCTCCTTAGGAAATCGATGCTTTGCTGGGTCCACTGGTTTTCGAGGCGGATGGTTTCCGCCTCGGAGTCCTGCCACGGCAGCCAGTGTTCGACGATCTGGTTGATGCTTCTTTCTTTGGGCTGAAGCTTCCCGGCCATGTAGTCGTAGTCGAGAAGGCCTTCGCCGAGGGGAGCGCCGGAGTACGTAAACCCGACCCACCCCTCCTTGCGGCTGAACGCAAAGTCTTTGATGTGCATGTTGAGGACGTAGGGCGCGACGGCGTCAATCACCTCGCGCGGCATCTCCAGCGCCGCGACCGTGTTGGCCGGGTCGCTGCAGATGCCCAGGTACGGGCTGTCCACTCTGCGGATGACCTCCAGGATGCGGGAGGTGGGGACCTGTTCGTAGGTTTCCACCGCGATCTTCACCCCGGCGGCCTCGAACTCCGGCAGCACTTCCTTGAAGATCGCCACCGCTTCCTCCGCCGTCGGGGTGTGGCCCGGGGCGTTGAACATGGTGCGCAGCAGGGGCGAGCCCAGGATGCCGGCGATGTGCAGGAATTTCCGCAGGTGCTCGGGCCGGATGCCTTTGGTGCCGAGCTCCAGCGCTACGCCCAGCGAGTCCGCGGTGGCGCGGACGGCTTCCAGTTCGGCGTCGGTCATGGCTTCCAGCGGGGCGTAGTCGCAGATCTGGAAGAGATCCACACCCAGGGCAGCTGTCCGTTCCAGCGCCTGGTGGATGCTGAGCGGTTCGGACACCTGGTCCGAGAGCTGCCAGAAGTACGCGTAGCTGCTCAGTCCAATCCGTGAAACCTTGCCAATTCTTGAGCCCGGGCCGCTGATGGCGTTGGCGGGCGCGCTCATGCGGCCACCTTCTTCGCGGCAAGCCGTGCGGCGGTCTCGTCCAGGATGGTCTTGAGCGCCTTGGGATCGTGGGCGAACCGGCCCAGGAACAGGCCGGCGACGGCGGTGTCCAGTTCCGTGATCAGGCCGGGGCCTGCACTGCCGCCGTAGATCACCCGGCTGTCCGACTGGCCGGGCAAAGTTCGCAGGTGCGCGTCCAGGCCGGTGATGACGGCGCTGATGTACTCCGGCGACGCCGGCTCGGGGGCGCCGATGGCCCACTGCGGCTCGTACGCCACGATGGTGCGTCCGGCCGGTCCCAGGGACTGCGCGCGGTTCAGGGCGGCGTCGAGCTCGGCGCTGCACCGGGCGATGGCCTCCTCCGGCGAACCGGCGTTGAGTTCGCCGACGCACAGGACCGGGGTCAGTCCGTTGCGGTAGGCGGCGGCAGTCTTGAGCCCGATGATCCTGTCGTCCTCGCCGAAGATCCGGCGGCGTTCGGCATGGCCAACTTCGGCGTAGCGGCCGCCGAGTTCGGCCACCGTCTTGCCGCCCACCTCGCCGGTGAACGCGCCTTCGTCTTCCCAGAAGATGTCCTGGGCTCCGGCGGCGGCACCGGCCGCGCCCAGGATGCGGGCCGCTTCGGGCAGCACCGGCAGGGTGGGCAGCACGAACAGTTCGATGTCGCCGCTCTGGACTGCCGGGTGGGCGAACGCGATGGTCGCCACGTCGCGGCAGTAGTCGAGCGAGCGCTGGTAGCCGAAGTACATCTTCAGGCTGACGCCGATGATGGCCGTCGCTTGTGGCGTTGTGTCTTCGGCGCTGGCCGAAGCACTCTTAGCAGGAAGTGACACCTTCATAGTCCTTAATCAGGGTGACTTTTTCGGCCGAGGCGGAGGTCTCGTCGAAGGTATAGGTGAGCCATTCGCGGGCGAGCCGGCGGGCGAGTTCCAGGCCGACGACGCGCTGGCCGAAGGTGAGGACCTGGGCGTTGTTGCTCAGGACCGAGCGTTCCACGGAGAAGCTGTCGTGCGCGGTGACGGCGCGGACGCCGGGGACCTTGTTCGCGGCGATGGCCACACCTAGGCCGGTGCCGCAGACCAGCAGGGCACGGTCGGCCTTGCTGGCTGCGATGAGTTCGGCGGCGGCGATGGCCACGGACGGGTAGGGGGTGTGGCTGGTGGCGTCCACCCCGACGTCGGTCACGGATTCGACCAGCTCGGAGGCCTCCAGGTCAGCCTTCAGGGCTTCCTTGTATTCGAATCCGGCGTCGTCGGCCCCGATGACCAGGCGCAGTTTGGCGCTCATGCGTTCTCCTTGACTGTGTTGTTGCTGAGGGTGTTCTTGGCGGAAGTGTTCTCGGTAAGCGTGTTGTGGATTGCCCGGACGATCAGTGCCATGGACACCGCTCCGGCGTCCGGGGTGCCCAGGCTCTTCTCGGCGTGCGGGCGGGCGCGGCCCATGAGGGGGAGCAACTGGGCGGTGTCTTCGGCGGCCTGCTGCGCAACGGTGGCAGCGGCGCCCCAGGCCTCGGTGAGGGACATGCCGGCGTTCACGCCCGCAGTGAGGGCGTCGCGGAACGGGACCAGGACGTCCACCAGGGTCTTATCCCCGGGCTTGGCCTTGCCGAAGTCCATGATCGCGAACGCGGCACCGGCTACTCCGGCAGCGACAGCACCGGCGTCGGGGGCTTTGGTGTCACCCACGGCGTCACCGACGGCCCGCAGGGCCATGCCCCAGAGGGCGCCGGACGTGCCGCCGGCCTTGTCGGCCCAGGCGTCTGCGGCGAAGTGCAGGGTGGTGGCGGCCCCGGCGCCGCGGGCGACGGCGTCACGTGCGGCGTCGACGGCGGCGCGGACGCCGCGTTCCATGCCGATG
Organism: Arthrobacter sp. Leaf337; assembly: GCF_001423745.1. Classification (GTDB taxonomy): domain Bacteria; phylum Actinomycetota; class Actinomycetes; order Actinomycetales; family Micrococcaceae; genus Arthrobacter. The sequence goes on along the minus strand of NZ_LMPC01000012.1, from coordinate 368,572 downwards.
CCGTGGTCGCCGTCGCCGGCGATCGCGTCGATCCGGCCCAGTTCGTCGGCATTGGCGTCCACCACGTTCTTCGCGGCACCGAGCGCTGCGAGGACCCGGACGGCGCCGGCGCGGGACTCTGCCGTCGCTTCCGGGATGGAAAGCTCGACGTCGTGCAGTTCAGTTGCGTCCGACGTGTCCAAAGCGGCGGCCGTAACGGCGCCCCGGCGGAAGGCGGGAGCGTCGGCGGGGGCGTTCCAGAGGGTCTCGAGTTCGTCGTCGAGCCAGAAGAGGGTCAGGGAGGTGCCCGCCATGTCGAAGCTGGTCACGAGCTCGCCGACCTGCGGGTCCACGGCTTCCAGGCCGGCGTCGGCCAGCAGCTGGGCGACGCGGCGGTAGACCACGAACAGCTCTTCGTACTTGACGCTGCCCAGGCCGTTAAGGATCGGAACCACGCGGGCGCCGGTGGAAGTCCGGACACCTTCAGGGACTTCGGTGAGGAGCTTGGCGACCAGCAGTTCGGCGAGTTCATCCGCCGTCGGGATGTCCGTCTCACCGATGCCGGGCTCACCGTGGATGCCCATACCCACGGCCATCCGGCCCTCGGGGACGGAGAAGAGCGGGTGGTCGGCGCCCGGCAGGGTGCAGCCGGTGAAAGCGACGCCGAAGGAACGGGTGCGGTCGTTGGCGCGCTCGGCGATGGCCACGACGTCGTCCATCGAGTGGCCGGCCTCGGCGGCTGCGGCAGCCACCTTGAATACGGTCAGGTCCCCGGCGATGCCGCGGCGCTTGGTGCGTTCGGCAAGCGGGGCGGAGGAGACGTCGTCGGTGACGGCAATGCTGCGGCAGTCGATGCCATCCTTGCGGAGGCGGTCCTGAGCCTGGTTGAAGTGCAGGACGTCCCCGGCGTAGTTGCCGTAGCCCAGCAGGACGCCGGCGCCGTTGTTGGAGGCTTTCGCCACGTTGTAGACCTGCTGCGCGGAGGGGGAGGCGAAGAGGTTGCCCATGGCGGCGCCGTGCGCCAGGCCCTGCCCCACCAGGCCGGCGAAGGCCGGGTAGTGGCCGGAGCCGCCGCCGATCACCAGCGCCACCGTGTCCGGGGTGCTCTTGGTGTTGCGGACGACGCCGCCGGAGACACGCTTCACCCAGCGGCCGTGGGAGGCTACGAAGCCTTCGATCATCTCGTCAGCGAAAGCTGCTGGTTCATTGAACAGGCGGGTCATGGGAAGCTCCTGGGCCTAACTAAGGAAGTCGTTCGGGGTGGGGCGGATGGGCGGGTTGGAGCGGGGGCGTCCCCGGGCAAGGGGGACGCCCCCGGGCTTGTTACGGCTCGGGCTGTTACGGCTCGGGCTGTTATGGCTCGGAGTGGTGTCCGGCTCCTGCCGGGTCCAGTGCCTCGGCCGGGACGCCTTCGCTGACCTTGCCGGAGCGGCTCAGCACCACCATGAGGATGGAGGACAGGAGCATGAAGCCGCCGACGACGAACATCGGCACCGTGTACCCTCCGGTGAGGTCCTTGAGCCAGCCGGTGACGTACCCGGCGCTGAAGCCGGCCAGGTTGCCCACGGTGTTGATCAGGGCGATGCCTGCAGCTGCTGCTGCGCCGGTGAGGAACTGGGTGGGTACCGTCCAGAAGTTGGGCAGGGCGGCGAAGATGGACATGGCCGTGATGGTGATGACGGCGATAGTGGCCGCCGGCGAGCCGGCGAACAGTGCCAGCGGGATGCTCAGGCCGCCGATGAGGGCGGGGAGTGCGATGTGCCAGGTCTTGACGCCGCGCCTGCTGGCGTCCTTGGACCAGAAGTACAGTGCGAACGCCGCGGGCAGGTACGGGATTGCGGTGATCAGGCCCTTCTGGAAGACGTCGAACTTGGTGCCGTAGATGCCTTCGAAGCCCGCGATGATGGTGGGCAGGAAGAAGCCGAGGGCATACAGGCCGTAGATGAAGCCGAAGTAGATCGCGGAGAGCATCCAGACCCGGCCGTTGCCGAAGACAGTGCGGACGCTTACGTGCTTGTTGCTGGCAGCGGTTTCGTTCTTTTCCTTCTCCAGCGCGCCGGTCAGCCAGGTCTTTTCCTCCTGGGTCAGCCACTTGGCCTTGGCGGGGGAATCGGCCAGGTAGAACCACGCGATGACGCCGACGATGATGGCGGGGATGGCCACGCCGAAGAACATGACGCGCCAGCCGGCGAGTCCGAAGAGCCCGTGCTGCTGGATGAGGAGGCCGGCCAGCGGGGCACCGATCACGGTGGTGAGCGGCTGGGCCAAGTAGAACAGTGCCAGGATCTTGCTGCGGTGCCGGGAAGGAACCCACAGGCTCAGGAACAGGATGGCGCCGGGGAAGAAGCCAGCCTCGGCCACGCCCAGGATGAACCGGAGGACGTAGAGCTGTTCCACGTTGCCCACCCAGGTGAACAGCAGGGAGACGATGCCCCAGCTGACCATGATGCGGGCAAGCCAGCGGCGGGCGCCGAACTTGTGCAGTGCCAGGTTGCTGGGAACTTCCAGCAGGATGTAGCCGATGAAGAAGACGCCGGAGGCGAAACCGAACTGTGCCGCCGAGAGGGCCAGGTCGTTGTTCATGCCGTTGGGGCCGGCGAAGGAGATGGCCGTCCGGTCAAGGTAGTTGATGAAGAACATCAGGGCGACGAACGGCACCAGCCGGATCGCCACTTTCCTGATTGCAGATTTTTCGACCACCGATTGTGTGGTGTCCACGTTGACTCCTAGAGGTTGATGTCCCGGCCGCATCCTGCGCTGGAGGCGTGGGGCTGGTTTCGAGGCTTAGCGGCGGGGGCGTATCAAGTGGGGCTAGGCCTGTGACTTCCACCATAAGGCCGGAAAGCTGAATTGGTCAACCGGTTGACTGATTGGCTTTTTTCGTGACGTGCCGGACCATGCCTGCCCGCGTGTGGTTGCTACGCTGGGAGTGTGTCCGTAAACTCCGCCGCCTCGTCGGCCAAAATCAGTGCCGCGCTTGGTTCCATGGGGCAGGGTTCTGTCGTCTCCGAGGTCGCCGAGAGGCTGATGGCCTACTTCACCAGCGGCGACATCGCCGCCGGAACCCGCCTCCCCGCCGAGCGCCAGCTGGCCGCCTCGCTCGGAGTGGGGCGCTCGGCCGTGCGTGAAGCCCTGGCCGCACTGGAAATTTTGGGCATCGTCATTGTCCGTCCGGGCTCGGGAACGTACCTGCGCGACGGCGTTTCGGAGCTCCTGCCCCGGACCCTCAGCTGGGGGCTCATGCTGGGCGAGCCCAGGACCCGTGAGCTCATCGAACTACGCAGCGGCCTTGAGGTGCAGGCCGGCCAGCTCGCCGCGGCCAGGATTACCGACGAGTCCCTGGCGCGAATGCGAGCCAACCTCGACTCCATGGAGAAGAACCTGGGCAACCTGGCGGCATTCGTCGAAGCCGATGCCGCCTTCCATAAGGAAATTGCCACCAGCTCCGGAAACCAGGTGCTGCAGGAACTCCTCCAGAGCATCCGCTCGCTGCTGCGGATCTGGGTTGATCGCGCCCTCACGGACGAAGGGCATGCCGCCGCAGCGCTTGCGGAGCACCGTGCCATCTTTACGGCCCTCGAAAAGCGCGACGCCGCCGCGGTGACCGATGCCATGGCTTCCCACATGGGCACCGCGTCCCGCCGCCTGCTGGCAGGATATGACGCCGCGCAGTAGGCGCACACTAGCCGCACAGCAGGCGTTGACGGACGGCCATTGAGCCTCCGGGCCTCTTCCGATATGGTCAAATCCACAGGACCGGCCCGGGGTCAGCTGGGCGCAGTCACCAGCCACCAGAGAGCAGCTTCCCGTGTCTACCGAGCCCTCCGCAACCCTGCACCCCGCAACACTGTCCGCCGCAGTACCGTCCGCCGCAGCGGATTCCGATCCCCGCCCCGCACTCGAGCGTCGCCTCGATCCGCAGATCCGGAAGCTCGCTGTGGGCGTCTGGACGGCGGAGCTGGTCGGGGACGAACTGGCGAACATCAGCTACGGCGGCCGGCCGGTTCTCCGTGCCATCAAGGCGGTGGTGCGGGACCACGAGTGGCGCACCTTGGCGCCGTCGGTGCGGGACATTGAGGAACTGAAGGACGACGACGGCGTCAGCCTCCGCATCCACGTTGACTACGCGGCACCCGGCACTGGCACCCTGGCCTACGAGGGCATGCTGATGCTGCGGGTCACCCCGGCCATCGTTGAGGTGTCGTTCTCCGGCCGGGCGAAGGCGGCGTTCCGCCGCAACCGGATCGGTCTGGTGGTGCTCCATCCCACCAGCGAAGCCGGGCGGGACGTCAGCGTGGTGTCGCCGGACGGCAATGTCGCCAGCGGGGCCTTTCCCACCGACATCAGGCCCGACCTGGTGTTCACGGACATCTCCTCGCTCGAATGGGCCGACGCCGGAACCGCCTTCGACCTTGGCTTCTCCGGAGACATCTTCGAAACCGAGGACCAGCGGAACTGGAGCGACGGTTCCTTCAAGACCTACAGCACCCCCTCGGCGCTGCCCACTCCCGTGGACGTTGCCGTGGGGGACACCGTGAACCAGTCGGTCAGCATCGAAGCCCTGAGCATCGAGACGCCGGACAACCCCGTCCGCGAGAGCCACGAGCAGGCGGCTTTTGCGGTGGGCGGGCCGGTGGGAACGGTTCCGGCGCTGGCATTGTCCGTGGACTCAGCCGACACCGGGAACACCGGGGACGCCCACAACGGCCCGCAGCTGCCGGGCCTCGACGCCATCCTGGTGGAACTGTACGAACCCCAGGAAGCATGGCCTGCCAAGCTTGCCGCCGCAGCCCGGGAGGCGGACCGCCACGGAGCCGCCTTGGACGTGCGGGTGGTGTCGGACTCGGCCGACGGTGTGGCGGAAGCGCTCAGCAGCGCCTTGGGCGGATCGCTGTCCCGAATCGTCCGGCTGGGACTGTTCCGCCCCGCGACGCAGTGCACCGATCCGGCAGCGTTTGACGCACTGAAGGCTTCGCTCAACGAGACTGGTTTCAGCGGCCAGTTGCTGGCAGGCACCCGCTCGCATTTCACTGAACTCAACCGGTGGATTGCCGGCAGCGGCGGCGGCAGCGGTGCCGGCAGCCCCGTTCCAAAAGACGCCGATGCCCTGACCTTCAGCCTCGCGCCGCAGGTGCACAGCACGGAAATTCCCCACATCGTGGAGACCGTCCCGGTCCAGCGTCTTGCCGCCGCAAACGCCCTGAAGCTTGGGGAAGGGCGTCCTGTCCACGTCGGACCCATCACGCTCAAGCCCCGACTTCACGGCCCGGACCAGCATGCGGAGGGCGACGAGCTCCAGGACCACAGCTTCACCGCTGCCTGGACCTTGGCCAGCCTCCACGCCCTGACAGTGGAAGGCGTGGCTTCCGTGACGTACTTCGAAGCAGGACCGCCCCGGGGCATCACGGCCGCGGGCGGGACCCTTAACCCCGCAGGGGAGCTGCTGCAGAAGCTCGCGGCGTGCAAGGGCGATCCGGTGCTGGCCGCTACACCCGTGCAGTCGCAACGGGCGGCAGGTAAGAGCCCCGTGACGGTCTACCCGGTCCAGTCGGACGCCGGCCTGCAGCTGTTCCTGGGCAACCTCAGTCCCCGCGAGTCCACGGCCCGGCTCACGCTTCCGCAGGGGGCAGCTGCCAGTGCCGCTCCGGGGGAGGCGGACGTGACGGTCATCGGTGCCGCTGCAGGCGCCCGGGCTGACGCCGCTCAAGCGGACGCATCATCAGCGGACGACGGCGCCCTGACGGTAACGCTGGGACCGTGGTCCGCCGCCGTCGTCACCTTCAGTGCCTGACGACAGGCGAGGGGCCTAGCCCAGCAGGGTGTTGACCAGCCGCGCGGCCACCTTGGCCGTGCGCTGGTCGATGTCGAACTTCGGGTTCAGCTCGGCCACGTCCAGGTGGAGCAGTTTCCCGCTGGCAGCCACCTGGCGGCACACTGCGCTGATCACCGGCAGCGGGACCCCGAAGGCGGCCGGCGCGCTGACCCCCGGCGCCACGGCGGCAGGCAGTACATCCAGGTCGATGGTCAGGTAGAGCACGTCCACGGTGTCCAGGAAGTCGGCGACGAACTGCCGGGTTGCTTCGGCCGAGCAGTCCTCGTCGAGAAGATACTTCACGCCCAGCCGTTCGGCGGTTTTGAAGAGCACCCGGGTGTTGTTGGGCTCTGAGATTCCGACGACGGCGTAGTTCAGTTTTCGTTCGGCGGCTTCCTCCGCCCTGGCCATCTGGAGGAAGGGTGTGCCGGAGGATGGCTCAGGGGCGTCGCGGAGGTCGAAGTGGGCGTCCAGGTTCAGCACGCCCAGGCGCCGCCCGCTGCGGACGGCGTCGGAACCGGCCACGCCAAGATAGCTGGCGAACGCGGTCTCGTGGCCGCCGCCGAGCAGCACGGTGAGGTTGCCGGCGTCGAGCATTTCCGTAACGGCCAGCCCGGCGCGGGCCTGCCCGGCCTCCAGCGCGCCGTCCCTGACGGTCACATCACCGGCGTCGAACACCTCGCGGGGGAGGTGGAACGCGAGCGGCCCCAGGGCGGCCCGGATGGCGGCGGGGGCCGCGGCTGCGCCCACCCTGCCCTTGTTGCGCACCACTCCCGCGTCGCTGCTGAATCCTAGAATGACGGAAGGACGGTGGCCTGGCTCCGGCGTGCCGGTCGGCAGGTGCTCCGGCAGCGGAGCAACAGGACCGTGGCGGTACGGCTGGACGGCCTGCCACCAGCGGCGGTGCTCGGCGCCGTCGCCATCGAACCGGCCCCGCCAGGTGAGCGGCGGACTATCGACTGTGAGGGCTGTATGCGGCATACATCAAGCTCACCGCAGCGGAGCCCCGAAAACCAGCCCCGCCGCCGTCGGACTGTCCCAAATCCCGGACACCGCGCTTAAATGCCCCCTCGGCGGGAGAAAACCGGACTACAGGACGCCCAGCGCCTGCTCGATGGGGCCGATGCCGAAGAACAGCAGGAACGCGGCGGCCACGGCCCACATCAGCGGGTGGACGTCGCGGGCGCGGCCCTGGAACGTGCGGATCAGTACGTAGGCGATGAAGCCGGCGCCCAGGCCATTCGCGATCGAGTAGGTGAACGGCATCAGCGTGAACGTGAGGAACGCGGGAATGGCGATGCCCCAGTCCTGCCAGTCGATCTTGCCCACCTGGGCCACCATCATGAAGCCCACCACCACGAGGGCGGGCGCCACGGCCTCGAACGGGACCAGGTTGATGAGCGGCGTGAAGAACATGGCCACCAGGAAGAGCAGGCCCGTAACGATCGAGGCCAGGCCGGTGCGTGCGCCCTCACCGATGCCGGCGCCGGATTCGACGTAGATCTGGTTGGAGGAGACGGACGCGCCGCCGCCAACGATCGCGCCGAGCGCGTCGACCTGCAGGACGCGGTCCACGTTGGGGATGTTGCCGTCCTTGTCCACGGTGCCGGCCTCGTTGGCCAGGCCCACCATGGTGCCCATGGCGTCGAAGAAGATGCTGAGCAGGATCACGAAGGCCAGCAGGGTTGCGGCCACGAAGCCGAGGTGTTCGAACGCGCCGATGGGGTTGGCCTTGCCGATCAGCGACAGGTCCGGTGCTGCCCACTCGGTGAACTTCGGTGCCACCAGGGACCAGCCCTGCGGGTTGACGTTCTTGCCGTCGAAGCTCGGGCCGATGTGCAGGGTGAATTCCAGGATGACGGCCAGGATGGTGGAGGCGATGATGCCGATAAGGATGGCGCCCTTGACCTTGCGGACCAGCAGGCCGATGGTCAGGATGAGCCCGAAGACGAACACCACGGTGGGCCAGCCCAGGAGCTTGCCGTCGAAGCCCAGCCCCACCGGGACGGTGGTGCCGGCTGCGTCCGGGATGCGGCGCACGAACCCGGCGTTGACCAGGCCGATCAGGGCAATGAACAGGCCGATGCCCACCACGATGGCCGTCTTGAGGCCGTCCGGGACGGCCTTGAACACCGCGGTCCGGAAGCCGGTGAGGACCAGGATCAGCATCGTGACGCCGGAGAGGACCACCAGGCCCATCATGTCCGGCCAGGTCAGGCCCGGATTCGTGGCGACTGTGACCGCCACGAAGGCGTTGACGCCCAGTCCGGTGGCCATGGCGAACGGGTGCTTGGCCCAGGCGCCCATGAGGATGGTGAGGATGCCCGCGGCAAAGGCGGTGACCGCCGCGACGGCCGGGAAGCCCAGGACTGCGCCGCTGGAGTCCGGTCCGGAGAGGATCAGGGGGTTCAGCACCACGATGTAGCTCATGGCGAAGAAGGTGGCAAAGCCTCCGCGGATCTCGCGGGAGTAGTTTGACCCCCGCTCGGATATCTTGAAGTACCGGTCCAGTGCAGAGCCCTGCTTAAGCATTAGTCCTCCGGGGAGAGTATTGGGGATTACTTGAATCCTAGTAGGTTGGCGGGTTGCGACCCCGCGATTTCGCCTAGTCTGTAAGGAAGCCAACACACAGGAGTAGCCCCGCATGCGTTCCATCCGCCACCTGCTGAGCGCCCTTATCGGGGCACTGATTTTCGCGGCCGCAGTGCTGTCCGCAGCGGCCCCCGCCTCTGCCCACGATGCCGCGGAGTCCAGCAGCCCGGCCCAGGGGTCCACGGTTGCCACTCCGCCGGAGAAGGTTTCGGTGACCTTCAACAAGGACCCGCTGGCCCTCGGCTCGCAGATCCAGGTGAAGGATGCGGCAGGCGCGAACTGGGCGGATGGCCCGGTGGAGATCGTGGACAACGTGGCGTCGCAGAAGCTCCGCGCGGGCGCCCCGGCCGGGAAGTTCACCGTGGTGTGGCGCGTGGTCAGTTCCGATTCGCACCCTATTGAGGGCACATTCAGTTTCACGGCCACCGCCGCAGCGGCGGGTTCCGGCTCTGCCAGTCCGGCGCCGGGCAGCTCGACGCCGGCGGGCCAGACAGCGGGTCAGGTCCCGTCGGCAGGCACCGCACAGCCCGGCACCACCCCCACGGTCCCTGAGCCCGCGCCGGACGCGTCGGAGCCGTTCCCCTGGAGCCTGGTGCTGTTCGCCGGAACCGCCCTGGGCATCCTTGTGGCGCTCGGCGTGCTGGCGAAGCGGAACCTCAAGAACAACGACAGCGACACCTCCGCGGACAGCGACCTCAGCTAAGCCGGAGGCGGCAGCGCGGCGAAGCTTCCCGTGAGCACTGAAGGGACACTGTCCGGGTAGACCTTCGCGGAAATCGCCTGCCCCACAACTTTGGCCTGGCGGAGTACTTCCTTGGGCGTGGGCGTGATGAGTTCCCCGACGCCGACGAGGTAGATTCCGATGGCCCGCATGGCGGCGCCCAGGCTCTGCCCCAGGGCCAGCCCAAAGTCGGCGAGCATGCGGCGCAGCTGGCTGTGCGCACCGCGGGTCAGGACAATGTGGTGGGCCAGCAGGATGCCGTCGGGCGTGTGGACTGCCCACTGGTGCACGGGCGGCTGGGAGAGCCCGGTGCCCAGCAGGTTCAACTGGACGGCACGGGTGTTGTTGCGGATGTCCAGGTTGTGGCTGCTGGCGTAGTTCCTCAGGTGCCGGAGGATTTCGTTCCGTTCCTGCATGGTGGCTGAATTCGGCGCGTCACAGCGGGGCAGTGACACGGTATTGGCGGACTGGATTCCGCCCAGGGTTTCGAGCGCATCCACGGTGATAGAGTCCACGCCGCGCCGCCGGAGCTCGCTGGCAATTGCCAGGCCCGGAAGCCCTGAGCCGATGATCACCGTGGTGGTCTGCTCGGTTCCACCATAAATTGGCATGCTCGACACTGCTCGTTCCTCCTCGAATGGTTCGCTGTGCAGGTCTGGTTCCCCTGTACTTTCCGTAACCCCCAAAGTCCGGCCGCCGCGCCTGAAGCTGGAAATGTGTTCTGAAACACGTATCTCAGATTCGCAACGCCTCGACATTACAGAACTTTTGGAGCTCTGGATAGCCCTTGCCGGACATTGGCTATCCCAACAATCTCACACTTGTAATTTCCCTCATGGGAGGTGGGATCTTTATGTTTCAGCGCTGTAAAAAGTGGTAGCTGGCTTGGGTGTCCACAGCCTCTCCGAAAGCCTTTGGCGGCCGGACTGAGGGCCGCTTGCTTAGCGTTCGCCAACCGAGAATAGTGGTCTAAAGGAGCGATTATTCGGCCAGAATCAGCCCCTGACGCCCGGTTCGCCCGGCGGGCGGCCACTTCTGGCAGAATAGCGGCAACATCAGGCAGTATCGCGAGGAGGCGGACCCCATGGGCCGAGATCAGGTGCACCCGTCAAGGGATGACGACGGCGGTTCTGCCGCCCCCGAGGGGATCGTTGTGGGTGTGGACGGCTCCGACCATAGCCAGTGCGCCCTCGTCTGGGCCGCACGTGAAGCTGAGCGCCGCCGCCGCCCCCTGCACATCGTTACCGCATACTCCGTGCCGATCTTCGCGGCGTCCGGCTTGGACGGCGGCTATGCCACTGTTGACGACTCGGTGATCCGCGAGGGTGCCGAGGCCATCCTGAAGCAGGCGCTGGATAAGGTGGCCCCGTACGACATCGACGTTGACGCGTCCGTGGAAAACGGCGACGCCTCCGGAGTGCTGCTGGAGATGTCCGAATCCGCGGAACTGCTGGTGTTCGGCACCCGCGGGCGGGGCGGCTTCGTAGGCAGGCTGCTCGGATCCGTCAGCAGCGCCCTGCCAGCACACGCCAAGTGCCCCACGGTCACCGTGCCGCTGATCTGCGCGGACCGCCTGGGCGAGACCACGGATGACAAACACGTCAAAGCCGAACGGGCCAAGTCCGGCAGCCAGCCGGTGGAACACGTTGTTGTGGTGGGCGTTGACGGCTCCGAACAGGCCCGCGTCGCCGTTCTGGAGGCTGCTGACCAGGCCGAACGACTCGGTGCCCCGCTCCGCGTTGTGTGCGCCGTGCCGCAGTACAGTGGTTCGCTGGCGTGGGTCCCCGCGCCAATGGACAGGGAAGCGTTGTTCGCGGACATCAGGGTGCAGCTCGAAGCCGGCGTTGCGTGGCTGAAGAGCCACTACCCCAAGCTGACCGTGGAGACCCAGCTCGTGGACGGTTCCCCTGTCGAGGTCCTGGTGGAAGCCAGCCGGCACGTGGAGCTGGTGGTAGTGGGAACCCGTGGCCGTGGCGGCTTCACCGGAATGCTCTTGGGGTCGACGTCGGACGGCATCCTTCACCATGCCAAGGGGCCGGTGCTGGTGGTTCCGGACCGGGACGACCCGCGGCTCGCCGACCGCGCCAGCTTCGGGCCCATGCTCGGCGCAGCGTAGCCCGCCCTTCCGACCCTCGAGACGGCCGGCCGGGAGCACCCACACCAGGCCGGGCGAACACACCAGGAGGCCAGCGGTGACCCAGGGCAGCACTCAGGACGTTTCCGCGGACGGCCTTGTGCTGGGGCTGGAGCTGATCAACGCCGGAATGCTGGCCCGGGTGGGCGGCAAGGCGGCCAACCTGGGCGAAACCATGGGGGCCGGGCTCCCCGTGCCACCCGGCTTTTGCCTGACCACGGAGGCCTACCGGCGGGCGGTGGGCCCCGCGGGACTCGAAGACGTGCACGCCGCCCTCGCCGCTACCGGGACCAACGACCTCGCGGGCCTGGCCGCGCTGGCGGCCCGGGCGCGCGAGCTCATCCTCGGCGTGGACGTTCCGCCGGAGATTGCCGACGCCGTCAGGGAATCCTACGCCGCGCTGGGCACGGACGTTCCGGTGGCCGTGAGGTCGTCGGCGACGGCCGAGGACCTGCCGCTCGCGAGCTTCGCGGGGCAACAGGACACCTATTTGAATGTGGTGGGCGCTGACTCCGTTCTGGCCGCCGTCCGGAAGTGCTGGGCGTCGCTGTGGACGGACCGGGCAGTGACCTATCGGGCCACCCACGGGATCAGCCCGTCCACAGTGGCGTTGGCGGTGGTAGTCCAGACCATGGTGGATGCCGAGGTGGCGGGTGTCCTGTTCACGGCGAACCCGGTCACGGGACGGCGGCTTGAGGCCGTGATCGATGCCAGTCCCGGGTTGGGCGAGGCGGTGGTTTCGGGAGCCGTGAATCCGGACCACTTCGTGGTGGACACGGCCACCAAGGAGATCCTGGAACGGCGGAAGGGGGATAAGGGGCTAGCCATCAGGCCGCTCGCCGGAGGTGGTACCGAGCGGATCAACCTTGTCCCGGATTCCGTCCCTGCCCTCAGCGACGGCCAGATCCGGGACCTGGCCGCCCTGGGCAGCAGGGTGGAACGGCACTACGGGGCGCCGCAGGACATCGAATGGGCCATCGACGCCGCGGACAAGCTCTTCCTGGTGCAGTCCCGGCCCATCACCACGCTGTATCCCCTGCCGGATCCGCGCCCCGACCTGCAGGTGCCCGAGGGTGCGCGCGTCTTCCTGTGCTTCAGCCTTGCCCAGGGGCTGACCCGCCCCCTCACCCCGATGGGGATGGCCGCCTTCCGGATGATCGCGTCCTCCGTGGCGCGTGCGGCCGGCTTCGACGTGCCCGAACCGCGCAACGGCCCGGCCCCGTTCCGGCAGGCAGGGCAGCGCCTCTTCGTCGACCTCACCCCGGTGGTCCGCAGCAGCGTGGGCCGCGCCATTGTGCCCCGTGTTTTCGACATTATGGAGGCCAGATCCGCCACGGTACTCCGCCGGCTGTTTGCTGACCCGAGGTTCTCGGTCACGCTCAGGTCGCCGTGGCCGCTCCTCCGGCATGTTGTTCCGCTGGCGGCGAAGGCCAGGGTTCCGGAGTCGTTCCTCCGGGCGCTGCTTCGACCGGAAGCGGCGCTTCAGCGTGTGGACAGATTCGGCGCGCGGTTCCGGGCTGCCCTCGTGGTCCCGGCCACGGCCACGCCGGCGGAACGGCTGGACCAGGCCGAACGCATCCTCGGCGAGAGGCTCTTCCACATCGTTCCAGCGGTGATGCCGCTGCCCGCCCTGGGGTTCGGGCTGCTGGCAGTCGCCGGGAAGCTGGCCGGGCAGGGCGCCGAGTCCGGCGCGCTGCAGGGCGTGCTCCGGGGTCTCCCCAACAATGTGACCACCGAAATGGACCTTGCCCTCTGGCAGCTGGCCACGGACATCCGCTCCCACGCCGGCGCCGCCGCCGTTTTTGAGGGAGCCTCTCCGACTGAATTGGCGCGGCAGTACCGCTCCGGCGGACTTCCCGGCGTCGTGCAATCCGGACTGGCGGGCTTCCTGGCACGGTACGGCCACCGGGCCGTGGCGGAAATCGACCTCGGCATGCCCCGCTGGTCAGACGACCCCGCGCACATCCTGGGAGTCCTGGCGAACTACCTCAAACTCGACGATCCCGCGCTGGCGCCGGACCGGCAGTTCGCCAACGCCGCACGCGAGGCGGAGGCCCAGATCGAGAGGCTGACAGCCATCGCCGGGAGCAAAGGCGGTCCGGCCGGCAGGCTGCGGGCCCGCGTGGTGCGGGGCGCGCTGAGGCGGACCCGGCTGTTCGCCGGACTGCGCGAACTGCCGAAATACCACATTGTCGAAGGCCTGGCTTCGGTGCGGAAACTGCTGACGGCGGTGGGGGAGGAACTGGCCGCGGCAGGCCGGATCGCCGAGGCCGACGACATCTTTTTCCTCGACTTCGCCGAAGCGCACCGGGGCCTTGCGGGGGAGTCGCTGCGGGGGACCGTGGCGGAGCGCCGGGAGGCCTACGACGCCGAAATGGGCCGCCGTCGCATTCCCCGGGTGCTGCTTTCGGACGGAACGGAACCCGAGGCGCTGCACGCTGCCGCCACCGGCACGGCAGCCGGAGTCCTGTCCGGTACGCCGGCATCGGCCGGAACCGTCACTGCCCGGGCGCGCGTCATCCTGGACCCGCAGGGCGCCGTATTGGAGCCCGGTGAAATTTTGGTGGCTCCGTCAACGGATCCGGGGTGGACGCCCTTGTTCCTCACCGCCGGCGGGCTTGTGATGGAAATGGGCGGCCCCAATTCCCACGGCGCGGTGGTGGCCCGTGAGTACGGAATTCCCGCCATAGTGGGCGTCCCGGACGCCACCTCGGCCATCAGCACCGGGCAGCTGATAACGCTCGACGGCGGGGCCGGCACCGTCGCGCCGGCGGCGGGCTGATCCGCCCCGGTAAACGCAGGACGGCGTCGCCCCAAGGGGTGTAGCGGGCGGGTCCGAAGCGTACTCTGGAATCAATAAGCTGCAATGTTGGAGCGGAGTTGTCATGACCAGAAAGTGGCTGCGGTGGATGCCCGCCGCCGCCGTGCCAGCCGTTATTGCCGCCGCTGCGCTGGCGGGGTCCTTGCCGGCAAGCGCCGGGGACCCGTTGCCCGCCAAAACGCCGCAAGAGGTCCTGGCGCTGATGGCGCAGCACGCTGCTCCGTCCCTCTCCGGGACGCTGGAGCAAACCTCCGAAATCGGCCTGCCCGAGATCCCCAAAGCCGGCCCCACGTCAAGCAGCGGCGCCGCCGCCGCGCTGGAGCTACTGAGCGGCCCGCACACGGCCCGTGTCTTCGTGGACGGAACCAGCAAGATGCGGGTCCAGGTCCTGGACCGCCTCGCTGAACGCAATGCCGTGCGCAGCGGGGACCAGGTGTGGCTGTACAGCTCCAGGGACAACACCGCCACTCACCTGACACTCCCCGCCGATGCAGGCCGTCATGAGGATGTCGGCCAGTACAAGCATCCCGGTGCGGGCATGGATGGCGTGATGCCGACGCCGGAGGACCTGGCCGGGCGGTTCCTTGCGGCCGCGGACCCCGCCACTGAGATTTCAGTGCTTCCGGAGGTTAACGTTGCGGGCCGGGCCGCTTACAACCTGGTGGTTACGCCGCGGACGGAAGGCACCCTGATCGCTTCGGTGGCCATCGCAGTTGACGGCCAGAGCGGCCTGCCGCTGAGTGTCGAACTGAAGGCCCGGGGCCAGAGCGAACCGGCCTTCAAGCTGGCGTTCACCAGCCTCTCACTCGAAGCGCCGGACGCCTCCCTGTTCGCCTTTAGCCCGCCGCCGGGGGCTACCGTCAAGGAAGTCGAAGTGCCGGCCCACGGAACGGGAAGCCGGCCCGGACACAGTACGGAAGGCGGCGTGGTTCCTGACCCTGCGGTTCCGGAGTCCGTGGTTCCCGACGCCGTGGCCCCGGAGTCTGTGGCGCCGGATGCTGTTGCGCCGGATGCTGTCGCGCCGGATGCTGTCGAGGTGCGGCCCACGGTGACCGGTACCGGCTGGGAGAGCGTGGTCGAATTCCCCGCCAGCGCTGCATCTGCGGAGGCTGGTGCGATGATGTCCAGCGATCCGCTGCTTCAGCAGGCCGCTGTTGCGGTGCCGGGCGGACGGCTGTTCAGCACCGCCGTCGTAAATGTGCTGTTCACCGATGACGGGCGTGTTTTCGCCGGGTCTGTTCCCGCGGAGCGCCTGCTGACCGCTGCAGCCGCGAGGTGACCGCCGCGGGACGGAGCGCAGAGCTGGCCATAGAGACGCGTGGCCTCAGCAAACGGTTCGGCCATCAGCTGGCCGTGGACGGCGTCAACCTGGCCGTCCCGAGGGGTTCGGTGTTCGGTTTCCTGGGCCCGAATGGCTCCGGCAAAACCACCACCATACGCATGATGCTGGGCCTCGCCGGGGCCACGGACGGGTCGGTCAGCGTGCTGGGGCTGGAGATGCCGGAGCGCTTCCACGACGTCCTGCCGCGCGTGGGCGCACTGGTGGAAGGTCCCGCGTTCTACCCGTTCCTGTCCGGGGCGGCCAATCTTCGGCGCCTCGATGCGGCGGACCCCTACGCGGTACAGTCCACACGGCGTTCCCGGGTGGAGGCCGCGCTGGAACGTGTGGGCCTGACGCACGCCGCCGGGAAGAAAGTCCGCGCGTATTCGCTCGGCATGAAGCAGCGCCTGGGCATCGCCAATGCGCTTCTCTCGCCCCGGGAACTGCTGGTGCTCGATGAGCCCACCAACGGCCTGGATCCCCAGGGCACCCGCGAGGTGCGCTCCCTGGTCCGCTCCCTCGCGGCCGACGGCGCCACGGTTTTCGTCTCCAGCCACCTGCTGGCGGAAGTGGAGCAGATCTGCACCCACGCGGCGGTCATGAGCGCGGGCCGGCTGGTGGCGCAGGGAACGCTCGCTGAACTGCGGGACGAGGGCAAGGTCCGGATCCGCCTGGTAACACCCGACGCCGGCCTGGCCGAGGGCGTTTTCGCCAGGTTGGGAATGACGCCCATGGGCGGACGGAGCAACGGCGCGCTGGTTTACGGCGACAGCCGGCAGACCGGCGACGGCGGGCAGACCGGCGACGGCGGGCAGGCTGGAGACGCACGGCAGCCGGGGGATGCTGTGGAGCCGGAGGCCGTGGTTGCCGCCATGGTGGCGGCCGGTGTGCGGGTCCGCGGCTTCGCTGTGGAGCAGGGCAGCCTGGAGGACCGCTTTGTGGCGCTGACGGGGGAGGGGTTCGACATTGCCCAATAGGGATATGGCAACGCAGGAGCTAGCTGCACGAGCATCCTCCGGCTGGCCTCTGCTGGCCTCCGAACTGAGCGTCCTGTTCCGCCGGCGCCGGACCTGGGCCATGCTGCTGGCGCTCGCGGCCGTGCCGGTCCTGATGGCCATCGCCGTCCGCGTGTCCTCGGCCGTTCCACCCGGCCGTGGACCTGCCTTCCTGGACAGGATCACCCAGAACGGGCTGTTTGTGGGGGTAACGGCGTCGCTGGTGTGCGTGCCGCTGTTCCTGCCGCTCACCGTGGGAGTGGTGGCCGGGGATACGATCGCTGGCGAAGCCGGCCTAGGGACCTTGCGCTACCTCCTCGTGGCGCCAGCCGGCCGCGTGCGGCTGCTGCTGGTCAAATATGCAGGCGCTGCCGCGTTCTGCGTCGTCGCCCCGCTGGTGGTGGCGCTGGCGGGGGCAGGCATCGGTGCGGCGCTGTTTCCGGTGGGGCCTGTGACGCTGCTGTCCGGCGACGTGATCACCCCGGGGGAGGCAGTGGTTCGCCTCCTGCTCGTGGCGGCGTACCTGACCGTGTCGCTGCTGGGGTTGTCCGCCGTCGGGCTGTTCCTCTCCACGCTGACCGATGTTCCGGTGGGCGCCATGGCGGCCACCATCGTGGCGTCCGTGGTGTCACAGGTGATGGGTGAGCTGCCCCAGCTGGAATGGCTTCACCCCTGGCTGTTCAGCCACTACTGGTTCGGTTTTGCGGACCTGCTGCGCCAGCCGATTGCCTGGGATTCCTTTGGCAGCAATGCGCTGCTGCAGGCCGGGTACATTGCGGTCTTCGGGGCGCTCGCCTACGGCCGGTTCGTCACGAAGGACGTTTTGTCCTAGTACCGGGCAACGGTCGGGTGGAGCTGCATTCCGGCCATCCATGTCAGGTCCGTGACCGTGATGCCGTCGTCCGGGCTCAGGGCCTGGACCACGCGTCCGCCGCCAAGGTAGATGGCCACGTGGTAGAAATCGGGGGCCGACCCCCAGACCAGGAGGTCACCGGGCTGCGCCTGGGAAAGCGGCACGTGCACGGGCGCCTGCGCGTACTGCTGGGCCGCCGTGCGCGGAAGGTACTTGCCGGCCGCAGCGAAGGCGTTCTGCACCAGCCCGGAACAGTCGAAGCCGAGCGGTCCGGAGCCGCCGTACTTGTAGAAGTAGGGAGAGCCCACCTTGCCCAGCGCCACCGAAATGGCCGTCTGGTTGGAGCCACCCGGAGACGGCGCGGGAGACGGTGCGGGAACAGGTGCGGGTGCCGGAGCCGGGACGGCCGGAGCCGGGACCACGGGCGCGGGTTCGGCCGGTGCGGGGACCACGGGCGCGGGCGGACCGGGTGCGGGCGGGGCCGGATTCGCGGGCGCGGGGTTGGCCGGCGTGGGTGCCGCGGGGGCATCCGGTGCGGGTGCGGGGGCACCCGGGGCCGGGCTGTTGGGTGCTGCTTCCGCCTGGGCCGCAGCCTGGGAAGCTGCTGCGGCGGTGACGGCAGCCAGCCGTTCCTGGGCACGCTGGTGGTCCAGGGCATCAACCCTGGCTGATTCGAGTGCCACCGTGGTGTTCTTGAGGCTTGCCAGTTGGTCCACGAGCACGGTGCGCTGGGCCTTCGCCTCGGAGACTGCCTTCGCCTGGGCCGCGTTAGCGCGTTCGGCTTCAACCTTGCGGTCTTCGGCGGACCTGGCGGCGTCGTCAGCGGCACGGTTGGCGTCCTCCGCCGCGGCAGTTAGTGACTGGGCGGCCGAGGCAGCGTTGTCGGCCGCCTCAAATGCCCGGCTCCGGCTCGCGGAAATGGCTTCGAGGGTGGCGGCCTGCTTCAGCACTTCGCCGTTTCCGCTGACAAAAGTGCTCAGTGCAGGATTGAGTCCGCCGTTGCGGTAGAGGTCCCCGGCCAGCTGTCCCACCTGCTTGCGGGTCTTTGCCTGTTCGGCCTGGGCGGATACGGCCTTCGCCGAGGCGAGTGCGGCGGCATCGCGGCGGATCCCGAGCGTGACCAGGGCATCACCGTAGGCATTGTTGGCCTGCATGGCCGCGGCGAAGCTGGCCTCTTGGGCTGAGGCGGCGTCGGCCAGGATCCGGTCGATTCTGGTGACCTGGTCCGCCGTCGCGCTTTCACTGGCTTTGGCGGCCGCGATCTCCTCTGGCGAGGGAATCTCCGGTGATGCCGGAACGCTCAGAGCGGGCACTGCGGCGCCCGTCAGCGGGGCCGCACCGGCGGGCAGGGCGAGGGATCCGAGGAGTACGACGGCGGTGCACAGCACAGCCGCTTTGCGGCCGGATCCGGTCAAACCCATCAAGTAACCTCGCAACAGTCAGGCTGGAGCGCGCGAGGAATTGAGTTTCACCCGTGATTTTCACAGGGAATGCCCCGCTGCGGAGAGTCAGCACTCCCGAGGCTACGTGGCCAGTTGCAACTTTGGCAACACTGATCACATCAATAACATAAACAACAACAGTGTGATTCCGTCGCATTTCCGGTCGGCGTGTCGGGAGAGGACTTAACAAGTAGTCGCCACGCTAGCGACCGATTGAAGGCCCGCCGTACCGTGAACAGATTGGGGGCCTGATCCGTTCGGGCGAGGGGATTTCTCATGCAACAGCGCCGCGGCCAAATACTTTCCGCCAGGCACGGGAGGGGCAGGTCCGGCATCGCTGTCCTGCTCGCCCTGATGATGGTAGTGCTCGGCGCTCCCGCCCCGATGACGGCGTCGACCTCCGGCTACTGGGTGTCGGCGTCGTTTCCGGCCGCGGGAAAGACCAGGTTCGCTCCGTCGCTGGCGGTGAGCCCGTCAGGAACCACGCTGTACGTCTCACATTCCGTGATAGGGAGCCCGGGCAACGTCACCGTCCAGGATGCTTCCACTGGCGCCGTTCAAGCTACCGTCCCGGGTGTCGTAGGCACCACCGGAGTCGTGCTCAGTGATGACGGTTCGAGGCTCTATGTTGCCAATAGTGGCGTTACCGGAAGACCGCGCAACCCGAGTACTGCCAGCTTCATCCAAGTCGTGGACACCCGCACCAACACCGTGACGGCCAGCATCGAAACTGACCGTGGCGCGGCGCACTTGGCGCTGTCACCGGATGGGGACATGCTGTACGCTGCTGCCTACCAAGGGCGAAGCGTTACTTTCATCGATACAGCCTCCAATGCCGTTGCTGCCACGGTCCCGATTCCCGGCTACCCGTCCGCAGTCACGGTGAGTCCCGACAGCAGCACCTTGTACATAGCGGATCAGGTTTCGTCCAAGATCTTCGTTGTTTCTGTCGGAGAGAAAAAGGTCATTGAAACCATCGAAACAGGCTTGGCTGAGCTCTGCGGGGCACTCTACGGCCTGACCTTGAACCCCTCCGGCTCTCAGTTGTTCACCACCGGATGCCCAAGCACGGAAGCGGTCAACCCGAAGGGCCTCATGATCATCGATGTCGCCACCATGGAACAACACTCAATCCCGGTTGCGGGCCATGCCACCGACGTGGCGTTCAGCCCGGATGCGCGCACGGCATACGTCACTGTCTACGGCGTCTATGGGCACGTCGCCGTCGTCGACACCGCCACCAGATCGGTATCCGCGACATTCCCGGCGGGGTGGGCGCCCGTGGGCATTGTGGTCACCCGCGATGGCTCAGCCCTCTTCATCGTCCACGGCGGTTCAGCGGTCTCGCGCATTGACCTGACCCAAAACGGCCGGCAGGCATTCACCGACGTCCCCGCAGGTGCCCAGTTCTTCCACGAGGTCAGCTGGCTCTCGAACTCGGGGATCAGCACCGGATACCCGGACGGCTCGTTCCGGCCCCTGGACAGCGTTCAACGCGACGCCATGGCCGCCTTCCTGTTCCGGAAGGCAGGATCCCCGGCTTGGTTTGTTCCGCCTGCCGTCTCCCCGTTCACGGACCTGGCGCCCGGGGACATGTTCTATAAAGAAGTCACCTGGCTGGCCGGCCAGGGCATCACCACCGGCTACTCCGACGGCACGTTCCGCCCCCGGTCGCCGGTTTCGCGCGAAGCCATGGCCGCGTTTCTCTACCGGTACGCCACATCCTTGAACGCGGCGCCCGTCTACGCCGCGCCCGCCACCCCGCCGTTTGGCGACGTCCGTCCCGGCGACCCCTTCCACCGGGAAGTGAGCTGGGCCGCTGCCGCGGGGATCAGCACAGGCTATCCGGACGGCACCTTCCGGCCCGGCGCGCCGGTTTCGCGTGAGGCCATGGCTGCGTTCCTGTACCGGCTCACCAACCCGGACAAGCCCATGCCGCAGTAGCCAGGGATGCGGAACCGCCTGGCAGGGGCACCACAACCCCGAAGGCTCAAACCCCTCAGGCGTGCTGGTGGGACTCGTGCTCGGAGTGGCTCTCGGGCTCCAGTTGGAAAGTGCAGTGCTCGGTGTCGAAATGCGAGCCCAGGCAGGTGGCGAGCTTGTCCAGGACCTGGTCGGCGCCGCGGGCGCTCAGTACAGCATCCTCCACCACCACGTGGGCGGAGAAGACCGGGACGCCGGAGGTGATGGTCCAGATGTGGATGTCGTGGACGGACACCACTCCGTGCACGGACAGGATGTGCTCACGGATCATCTGGACTTCAACGCCCTTGGGAGTGGCTTCCAGCAGCACGTCCACCACGTCGCGGAGCAGGTGCCACGCCCGGGGCAGGATCATCACGGCGATGACGATGGAGGCAACCGTGTCCGCCGTCTGGAAGCCGGTCACCATGATCACCACGGCAGCGGCAATGACGGCGAACGAACCCAGCAGGTCCCCGAGCACCTCGAGGTAGGCGCCGCGCACGTTCAGGCTTTCCTTCTGGGCGCCGCGAAGGATCAGCAGGGACACCAGGTTGGCCACGGCACCCAGGACAGCGGCCCAGAGCATTACGTCGGTCTGGACTTCGGGTGCCGAACCGATCCGGCGAATGGCTTCGGTAAAGATCACCACGGAGATCACAATCAGTACCAGCGCGTTGGCCAGGGCCGCGAGGACTTCGGCCCGCTGGTACCCATAGGTCCGCTGGTCGCTGGCGGGCCGGGTGGCGATCCACGCGGCCAGGAGGGCGATGAACACACCGGCGGCATCGGACAGCATATGGCCGGCGTCCGCCAGCAGGGCCAGGGATCCGGAGATCACGGCTCCGACGACCTGGATCAGGACCACGGCCAGGGTGATGCTGAGGACGGCGATCAGGCGCTTGCGGTGCTTGCCGGTGCCAGTGGCTGAGAGGCCGTGCGAATGGCTGTGGTCGTGTCCCATGCCTACAAGGCTAGCTAGTCCCAGCCGAGTTCGTGCAGCCGTTCATCGCTGATGCCGAAGTGGTGGGCGATCTCGTGTGTCACGGTAATGGCCACCTCCTGGATCACCTCTTCCCGGGACGAACAGATTTCCAGGATGGGCTGGCGGTAGATGGTGATGCGGTCCGGCAGCGACCCCGCACCCCACCACGCATCACGCTCGGTCAGCGGCACGCCTTCGTAGAGGCCCAGCAGCACTGTGTCCGGGTCCTCGCCCGGCTGCGGGACGTAGTCGTCCTCGATGAAAACGGCAACGTTGTCCATGGCCTTGGCCACTTCCGGCGGAATCCGGTCCAAGGCGTCGCTGACGGCCGATTCGAAGTCCTCATCGGTCATGGGGAACGGTGCGTCGTTGTCCGCCCCGTCCGGGACGATCGGCAGGCCGGGCGGCAGGTTGGCGGGCATACCAAGACTCTAGCGGGATCTGCGCCGCGTCAGCCCCACTCCCACCAGGCAGATCACGCCGCCCACCAGGCCCCACACGGTGGGCACTTCGCCGAGCACCAGCCACGAGATGAGGATGGTGGTGCCGGGCACCAGATAGGTGGTGGCGGCCAGTTTTCCGGCATCGATGAGGGACAGCGCATACGCCCACGTGGTGAACGCAATCGCCGTCGGGAAGATCCCCAGATAGACCAGCCCGAGGGTGGCCGCCAGCGGGGCCTGCTGCAGTTCGGCCACCAGCTGGCCGCTGAAGGGAAGGCAGCAGACGGCACCCACCATGATGCCGAACCAGGTGGCCTGGGCCGCCGGGAACTTCCTCAACACCGGCTTCTGGACAATCACGCTGACGGCGGCGAGCACAGCGGCCAGGAGGCAGAGCAGCACACCGGCCACATCCGCCGTCGAACGCTGGCCCGAACTGAGCGCGATCACCGCGACGCCGGCGAACGCTATCAGGCTGCCGATGATCAGCCAGCGGGGAAAGCCCTCCTTGAGGAGAAGGCCGGCCATCACGGCCACCAGGATGGGGTTGACGTTGATCAGCAGGGCCGCGGTGCCGGCGTCCAGCAGGTGCTCGGCGGCGTTGAGGGCCACGTTGTAGCCGCCGAACCACATGACACCGTACGCGAGGATGGGCCACCATTCCCGGCCCTTGGGCAGCATCCGGAGCTTCGGCAGCACTACCAGGCCGAGTACGACGGCGGCAATCGCCAGCCGTCCCAGGGTCAGGGGGCCGGGCGAGAAGCTTGGGCCCACGGCGCGGATGCCCACGAAGGCGGAGGCCCAGAGGACCACCGTGATAGCGACGGCGGCGACGCCCAGTTTGTTGACTGGCGTCCTCTCCGGGGCGGGTACGGGGGCAGCGTTCGGGGACCCTTCGTGGGGGCCAGCGGACGGAGTGGGGCCGGGTGCGGCGGTTGTAGCCATGCTGCCAATCTAGCCCCCGCCGCGGCGGCGGGGCTGGCGGAAATCGGCCACGTCTAGTCGAGATCCTGCCAAAGTTGCCCCGCTACCGGCAGGGCGCTATTGCCGGTCGTCACCTCAGCACGCGGGCCGCGTCCTGGATCGCAGCCGCGACGCCGTCCAGCACGGCCGATCCGTAGCGCCACTGCTGCCAGTGCAGCGGGACGTCGACGAAGGATTTGGCGGCCAGGGTCTGCAGCGTTCGCCGGTCCAGGTCGTCGCCGATTTCGATCTCGGGAAGAAGGCCCCATCCCATGCCCAGCCGGATGGCCTCGCCGAACTCGTGGGCTGCGGGGACGTAGTGGCGCCGCGGCTCGAGGGGCTTCCGGCTGAACCGCCGCAGATAGCGGTCCTGCAGGTCGTCCTTGCGGTCGAAGATGATGACCGGGGCCTTGGCCAGCGCCTCCGCCGCCCCCGCGCCGTCGAACGCGGCCCCGCCGTCGAACCACTGCTCGGCAAAGGCCGGCGTGCAGACCGGCAGGTAGCGCATGACGCCGAGCCGGCGGGACGTGCAGCCCGGGGCCGGTTTGGCGGTGGCCGTGATGGCCGCTGCCGCCGCGCCGCTGCGGAGGAGCTCCAGCGAATAATCCTGGTCCTCGCGCAGGATTTCCAACTGGACCGTCCCGGCCACCGCAGCCAGCCCGGCCAGCGCCCACGTGTGCAGCGAGTCGCTGTTGATCACGAGGGTCAGGCGGGTATCCGGGTTGGCGTTTCCCGGCTGCAGTTCATCGGCGAGGTCCGCCGAGAGCATCTCCAGCTGCCGGGCGAACCGCACCACGGCCTGGCCGGACTCCGTGAGTTCAATCGGCCTGGTCCTTCTCAACACGGGACGGCCGACGGCGACTTCGAGGGCGCGGATGCGCTGGCTGACCGCGGAGGAGGTAACTGACAGATGGCTGGCGGCGGCATCGAAGCTGCCCTTCGCGACGATGGCTGCAAGCGTCCGGGCCTGGTCCGGATGAATGTCTATCATTAGCTCATCTTATCTATCAGAAGAATGTTTAACTGGTTTCATGCTGAGGTTCCTCCTACCGTTGGGAGGGTGATCCTTCCCGTGCTTTCAGGCCTGGCCAGCGGCCTCTCGCTCATCGTCGCCATCGGCGCCCAAAATGCCTTCGTGCTCCGCCAGGGGCTCCAGCGCTCGCATGTCGCCCTCGTCATTGCCGTCTGCGCCGTCTCGGACCTGGTGCTGATCCTGCTGGGCGTGGCGGGCATCGGCGTCGTGATTGAACAGGCTCCGGCCGTGCTGGAGGTGGTGCGCTGGGCCGGGGCTGCCTTCCTGGCGGCCTATGGTGCCTTCGCCGCCTGGCGGGCCATCCGCGGACAGGCGCTTGGACAGCTCGGAACAGGTCAGGCTGCCGGCTGGGTCGCTGTCCTCGGAACCGGACTGGCTTTCACCTGGCTGAACCCGCATGTGTGTCTGGACACTGTGCTGCTCCTCGGGTCACTGGCCAGCACGCACGGCCCGGACGGCCGGTGGTGGTTTGCGGCCGGCGCGGGGCTGGCCAGCATCGCCTGGTTCACCGCCCTGGGCGTTGGTGCGCGGTTCCTTGCTCCGGTGTTCCGTCGCCGCAGTGCCTGGCGCATTCTCGACGCCGTCATCGCCGCCGTCATGGTGACGATGGCAATCCTGCTGGTCGCCTGATTCCGCCCCCGTTACCGTGCCGCCGGAACGTCGGGGGCCGGTCGGCCCTTGTCCGCTCAACACGGCGGGTTCACGCTTGCTGGTATGAAAGCATCCGATGCCTCGGCCCGTGACAGAAAGCGGGCCGCGATCGGCACGGCGGCCTTCGCCGTTGCCCCCGCGACGGTGGCCGGCGTGGTTCCGTGGCTCCTGACCCGCTGGGAAGTGGCGGCGCCGGTCCCCGGCGGAGTGCCTGCCCAGGTCACGGGCGCCCTGTTGATCGGTGCAGGGGCGGCGGTGATCGCGAACTCCTTTGTGCATTTTGCCGTGGAGGGCCTCGGGACCCCTGCACCCTTTGCCCCGCCCAAGCATCTGGTGGTGGGCGGACTCTACCGTTACGTGCGGAATCCGATGTATGTGGCCATTGCCGCAGCCGTCGCAGGGCAGGGGCTCCTGCTGGGCCAGCCGAAGCTCCTCGTGGCCCTGGCCGTCGGCGCCGTTCCGGTTGTGGCGTTCGTCAGGCTTTACGAGGAGCCGGTCCTGGCCCGGAAGTTCGGTGCCGAATACGAGGAGTACCGCCGGAACGTTCCGCGCTGGCTGCCCCGGCTCACACCGTGGCGGCCGCAGGGTCCGGAGCCATCCCGGAGTTGAGGCCCCGGCCGGGAGCCAAGGTCCTGGCCTGGGACCCCGGCAGCTCGCTACTTCCCCCGGCCGGTCCACTCCAGCAGCCGGTCCAGCGGCCAGGTGGTGACGATCCGTTCGGCAGGCACACCGTTCAAGGCGGCCCGCTCGGCGCCGTACTGCAGGAAGTCCAACTGGCCCGGAGCGTGGGCGTCGCTGTCGATGCTGAAGAGGCAGCCGGCATCGAGGGCCAGCCGGATCAGCTCGTCCGGCGGATCCTGCCGCTCGGGCCGGGAATTAATTTCGACGGCGACATCCTGCTCGGCGCACGCCGCGAACACCCGCTCGGCGTCGAACTCTGACTCGGGCCGTGTTCCCCTGGACCCCTGGAGCAGCCGGCCGGTGCAGTGGCCGAGCACATTCATGTGCGGATCGCTGATGGCGCCCAGCATTCTGGCGGTCATGGTGCGCCTATCGGAACGAAGCTTCGAGTGGACGCTCGCCACCACGACGTCCAGCCGGTCCAGCAAGTCCGGGGACTGGTCCAGGGTCCCGTCCTCCAGGATGTCCACTTCGATTCCGGCGAGCAGGCGGAAGCTGCCGCCGTCGTCGTTGTTTATGCCGGCCACGGTGTCGAGCTGTTCGGTGAGGCGTTCGGCGCTCAGCCCGTTGGCGATCTTGAGGCTGGGGGAGTGGTCCGTCAAGGCAAGGTACTCCCGGCCAAGGGTGCGGGCGGCGTTCGCCATCAGTTCGATCGGAGACCCGCCGTCGGACCAGTCGCTGTGGCTGTGCAGGTCTCCGCGGAGTGCGGAGTGCAGTTCGGTGCCGCCCGCCGCGAGGGGCTGCTGCCCCCGTTCGCGAAGCCCTTCCAGGTAGTCGGGGACGCCGCCGTCGACCGCCTGCCGGATCACCTCGAAGGTTCTGTCCCCGATGCCCTTCATGCTCTTCAGCCTGCCGCTGCGGGCCCGGGCCGCCATCTCGGCCGGATCCAGGCCGCCGATGATGCCGGCCGCTTTCCGGAAGGCCTGAACCTTGAACGTGGGGGCCAGTTCGCGTTCCAGCCAGAAGGCGATCTCATTGAGGGCATCAACGGCATCCATCAGTCCATCTTGCACCCGCCCTGCACCGAATTCTGCAGGAGTGCGATGCCGATTTTGGATATTCCCAAGGTCTGCCCTACACTTTTATAGTCCAGTTCGGAGCAACTCGAAAGGGCGGAAACGAAAGGCTTCGGCCCTTTATTTTTGCCCTGAATGAGCCGGATTGAGTTCAGGCCCCCATCGTCTAGCGGCCTAGGACACCGCCCTTTCACGGCGGCGGCACGGGTTCGAATCCCGTTGGGGGTACGCAAGGAAGTGGTCAAACCGGATGAAAAAGTCTGGTAGGCTGGAAGCCTTGAAAAAAGCAGTAGAGATACTGTTGAAGCAGTAAACAAGCAAGGCCCTGTAGCGCAGTTGGTTAGCGCGCCGCCCTGTCACGGCGGAGGTCGCGGGTTCAAGTCCCGTCAGGGTCGCTCTGATTGCCAGAAGAAATTCCGGCCGTCAAGGTGACATGTCACCTAGGCTCTGTAGCTCAGTTGGTAGAGCGTTCGACTGAAAATCGAAAGGTCACCGGATCGACGCCGGTCGGAGCCACCACTGGGAAGCATCAGTTCTTCGGAACTGGTGCTTTTCTTCTTTAACGCCCCGCCTGACCTTCGTATATCCGGGTTGCAGGGCCTTAGATCCGCCCGGGCAACCCACTGGGCTCTGCGTCACCCCTGACGGAGCCCGGCCGCATGCCCGCCCGCCCGCCCGAGTAGTTTCGACGCGCAAATGTCCCTGTGACGCGCAAATGCTCCCGCGCCCCCCTTATTCCGGTGTCGCCAGGTAATTTGCGCGTCGCCAGGCGATTTGCGCGTCGTCGGGATCAGGCTGGCGCGCAGCCCTTGATGACATTCCTGCGGCTATCGGGCCCCGCGCGGGAGCCGCCGGCTACGCGGCCGACGTGGACGCGGGAACCGCCGGCTACGCGGCCGAAGTGGTCCTCGGCACGTGAACCTGGACCCGAACGAGGCTGGCGCGGATCTTCACGCTGCGTGACGGCGTCTTCAATCCCGCCAGCAGCGGCATAACGACCCGTTCCGGCAGTCGTGCCCAGATGAATTGCGGGTGGCCAGCGGGTGACGTTTCACACTAAATCTGATTTATCGCGCAACATTTGACTCGAAAAATTGGATGTGGCACGCGCGCGCAATGGGCAATGTAAGCGCTTGCACAAACGGAGCGAAACTCGGTTTTTAGCCGCTCGAAACACGGCTTGATAAGCCTGCTTATGCGTGCCAGCGTAGAGACCGGCGCAGGAAAGGGTTCCTTTCCGAAGCGCCTTCCGGGGCCCTACCCAAGCCCCGTCCCCCTCGACACAAAGGCGTCCTCGATGACGCCTGCCGTGTCATCGGGAACGCCGGAGTTTCGGGGAATGAGGGCAGATGCCCGTCTTCCACGAATGGTCTCAACTCCGCGAGAAGAGCAACAAATGCACAAGCACCCCAATACACACCGGATGCTGCGGTGGCGCCCTGCCGCCGCAGCACTGGCAACGGCCGTGGCGGCTTCCGCCTTCCTTGCGGTTCCTTCGGCCCTGGCCAACGAACCCTCGGACCCGCCCGCCACCCAGCAGATGCCGGCACCCACGCCCGGCTTCCCGCTGCCCACCGATCACAGCCAGCAGGCGTATGATCCGGCGGCGGACTTCACCTCAAAGTGGACCCGCGCCGACGCCAAGCAGATCATGGCGCAGAGCGACTCCACCGTGGCACCCGGCCAGAACTCCATGAGTCCGGATGTCACCATGCCGGAAATCCCCGAGGATTTCCCCGCCATGAACGACGACGTCTGGGTCTGGGACACCTGGTCCCTGACTGACGAGAACGCCAACCAGATCAGCTACAAGGGCTATGACGTCATCTTCTCCCTGGTGGCCGACCGGCACGCCGGCTACGGCTTCGACCAGCGGCACTGGAACGCGCGGATCGGTTACTTCTTCCGCAAGACCAACGCCGACCCGGCCAAGGACAAGTGGAACTACGGCGGACACCTGTTCCTGGACAACACCTCCATCGGCAACACGGAATGGTCCGGTTCCACCCGCCTGATGCAGGGCAACCAGGTCAACGTGTTCTACACGGCCACCACGTTCTACGACGTTGCCGAGCGCAACGCTGGCGGCGGCGGCATCGCGCCGGACGCTGCCATTGCCAAGGCACTCGGCAACATCCACGCCGACAAGAACGGCGTCACGTTCGACGGCTTCAAGCACACCAAACTGCTGGAACCGGACGGCAAGATGTACCAGAACAAGGCACAGAACCCGGGCTTCGCCTTCCGCGACCCGTACACGTTCGCCGACCCCGCCCACCCGGGCAAGACCTTCATGGTTTTCGAAGGCAACACCGGCGGCAAGCGCGGCGAATACGAGTGCAAGCCCGAGGACCTGGGCTACAAGGCCGGCGACCCGAACGCCGAGAGCCTCAACGAAGTCAACAGCAGCGGCGCCTACTACCAGACCGCCAACGTGGGACTGGCCGTGGCAGACAACAAGGACCTGACCAAATGGTCCTTCCTGCCGCCGGTCCTCTCGGCCAACTGCGTCAACGACCAGACCGAGCGTCCGCAGATCTTCATCCAGAACGAAGGCGGGAAGAACAAGTACTACCTGTTCACCATCAGCCACCAGTTCACCTATGCGGCCGGCATGCGCGGCCCCGACGGTGTCTACGGCTTCGTCGGTGACGGCGTCCGGTCCGACTACCAGCCGATGAACAACAGCGGCCTGGCCCTGGGCTCGCCCACGGACCTCAACCTTCCGTCCGAGTCCCCGGAAGCACCCACTCCGAACCAGAACGGCCGCCAGTTCCAGGCCTACTCGCACTACGTGCAGCCGGGTGGCCTGGTGCAGTCCTTCATCGACAACGTGAACGGCGTCCGCGGCGGCTCACTCTCGCCCACCGTGAAGATCAACTTCCGTGACGGCGTGTCCAAGGTGGACCGCACCTTCGGCAAGAACGGACTCGGTCCGTTCGGTTACCTGCCCACGAACGTCAAGGTTGGCGGCGAGGGACTCTACAAGTAACCCTCGTCTGGCTAGCTAGCACGCGCAGTAAACAGCAGGGCCGTCCGGAACCTCTCCGGGCGGCCCTGCCGCTTTTTTCCCTTATATAGGTAGGACCTTCCGCCCGCCGCTTGGGATCCCGGAGGCCATCCGGGCTAGACTCGCACGCCGGGGACAGAACGCCATCGCCGCCTGAAGCCGGAAACGGAACGGGCGGCACAATCTCGACCAGAAAAGTGACTCTTGAACAACCTCTCACGCCCTCTGACCGCAGCCGCCCTCTTCGCCGCACTGGCGCTCACCGCATGCTCCGCGCCCGAAGCCGGCAGCGCGCCGTCGTCGTCCGCTCCCGCAACAGCAGTGGCAACGGCGACACCCACCCCCACCAAAAGCTCCGGACCATACGGGGACTTTTCCTCCGCGGCGGAGGCGTGCACCACCATCTCCCAGCAGGCCACCGGCGCCTCGCTGTTCCCGCTCTCAGCCGCACAGGGCAAAACCGCGGAACTGGAACAGCTCAAAACGGAGCTCAGCGACACTGCCGAACGCGTGCCGGACGAGCTCAAAGCCGATTTTGCCCACCTCAACGAGGTGGCCGTCGCCGGGCTGAGCGACCAGACGGTGTACTCCAGCGGAAAGTTCGACGCCGCCATGGCCCCCGTTACCGGCTGGCTCGCCGCCAACTGCAAATAGCGGATTCCGGCCTGGCCATTTTCACTGGCGTCCGGCCGCTTGTCGCGGCCAAGGGATAGGGTGGTGTTCAAGAGAAGGGGAGTGCCTGATGGAATACCAGAACCCACATCCCGCGCCGGGGGCCCACGCTGATCCAGCCGTTGCCCTGACGGCCGGCACCGGACGTACCGTCATTTCCGAAACGGCAGTTGCCAAGGTAGCCGGCATCGCAGCCCGGGCCGTTCCGGGAGTGTATTCGCTCGGCACCGGTCCGTCCCGCGCCCTCGGAGCCATCCGCGATGCCGTCGGCAGCTCGGACCATGCCGCCGGCGTCCACGCAGAGGTCGGCGAGACGCAGGTGGCAGTGGACATCAACCTCGTGGCCGTCTACGGGACGCCGCTGCACTCCCTGGCGAACCAGGTCCGTGCCGCCGTCTACACCGCCGTCGAAGAGCTAGTGGGCCTGCAGGTCATCGAGGTAAACGTGGAGATCAATGACGTCTACGTGGCGGGGCCGGCAAAGCCCGGACTGCCCGTGGAAGCCCGGACCGAAAGGGAGGCCATCCAGTGAACCTGACCGTGGTGGGAATTGCAGTGGGCGCCTTCGTGGCCTTTATGGCTTTCCAGTTCGGCGTCTGGGGCTTCCTGGTCTCGCTGCTTTTCATGGGGATCGGAGCCCTCTTTGGCCGTGCCGCGGAAGGGAAACTTGACCTGCGCAGCGTGTTCGACGCCATCACCGGCCGGCGCTCGTCCTCATGAGCAGCACGGCCGGAACCGTGGCCGGCGGCTCCGTGATGGCCGGGCACAACCGCATCAGTACCCAGGCGCTCACCAGCCTGGCCCGGGCCGCCGCCGCTGAAGCGCTGGGCGTCCCGGCACACGACGTCCGGGCAGACTGGTCCGACGACGACGGCCTGCTGGCCCTCTCGCTGGTCCTCCCGATCAGGATTCCGCCGCTCACCACGGTCCTGCGCGACCCCGGCCGGGTCGCCGGCTTCGGCGGCTCCATCCGGGACCGCGCCGTCGCGGCCAGATCCGTGATCCTGCACCGCGTTGCGGAGCTTAGCGGGGCGCAGCTGAGCCGGGTGGACATCCGCATCAGCGGCGCCGCCATCAGCGAAGGGGGAAGGGTCCAGTGAACAACGCCACCGACGTCCGCTCAAAGGGCAGCCACGCGGCAGGCAACGGGGAATCCGGTGCAGTCTCCGCGGTCAGCGCCCCGGACCCCCGCGGCGCCGGCATGCGCCGGATCCTGGACCGCGAAACACGCTCCTCCCGTGCAGGGGTGGCCGGAATCGCTGCTGTCCTGGTGATCATCCTGTGCGGCTACGGACTCCTCGAGGCCGCAGTCCGTGCGATCGGGCAGCCGCCGTGGCTCATCGATCCGCAGACCGCCGCAGAACGCATCATCGCGCTCCCGCAGGGCATCCCCCCGCTGCTGCTTGGCGCCATCGGAGCCGTGACGGCCATGGCGGGTCTGTTCTTCTTCCTTAATGCAGTGCTGCCCGGCCGCCGCGCCCGGCACCTGCTTCCGGACCGCCGCGCCGGAGTGGTGGCTGATGACGAAGTGATCGCCTCCGCCCTTGCCCGCCGTGCCAGGCTGGCCGCAAACGTCACGCAGGAACAGGTGATGGTGGTGGTGTCCCAGCGTCAGGTGATAGTCAACGTGCGGCCCACCTCGGGGGTGCCGGTCAGCGAAAACGCCGTCCTGGCAGCCGTACTCGACGAGCTGCGCGACATGGCTCCGGAACCGATGCCCGAAGTGCGCGTCAATGTGGCCACGTCAGGAGTGATCGGGGCATGAATAGCACCCCCAGGACGCTGAACAGGATCCTGATCGGAATCCTCGGACTGAAACTGCTCGCCATCGGACTCTTGCTGGTTGTGCTGGCCACCGTCCCCGCGGCGGCATCATGGTGGCAGCAGTGGTCCGCCGGTGTATGGAGCGGAATGAGCCAGCTGTTACAGCGCACCAACATTCCCGGCCGCCAGGAAAGCTGGCTCTGGGCGGTCCTTGCGCTGCTACTCGCAGTGGTCATTGCCTTGATGGTCGCCTGGGTGGCCCAGCAGGGCAAGGGCCGCGCCAGCCTGATCCTTGCCGAGGACGACGCCGAGGGCGTCCCCGGCAATGTGCGGATCGGCGGCGGCGTTGCCGAGCAGGCGCTGCGGGCGGCGTTGGCCGAACGGCAGGACCTGGCCGGTGCCACCGTGGCCACCTACGAAGTCCGGGGCGAGCCCGCGCTGAAGATCCGGCTGCAGCCCCGGCAGGGAGTGGCTCCGCACCTCCTCGCCGCGGATGTCTCGGCCCTGGTGGAGGCGCTCGACGCCGTCGTCGGCAAACGCATCCCGGTGCTGATCCACATCGGCACCGGCGCCCGTTCCCGGTTCAGCCGCGCGGAACGCGTCCGCTAGCCCCCGCGCGCCAGACAGCCACGAGCCAGGTCTCCGTCAGCTAGATCGCCACGAGGTAGGCGGCCGAGTTGGGCGCAAGTTTCCGT
Organism: Arthrobacter sp. Leaf337; assembly: GCF_001423745.1. Lineage (GTDB taxonomy): Bacteria > Actinomycetota > Actinomycetes > Actinomycetales > Micrococcaceae > Arthrobacter. Next base: position 336,027 of record NZ_LMPC01000012.1, on the reverse strand, counting down.
GTGCCTCCCGGCACCGTCCCGGATTCCGTCGGGCCGTCCGTCACGGCCTCCGGCCTGCTGGCAAGGGCAACCCGGTAGCCCCCCGGCAGCGCGGCCGCGGCGATGCCCATGTTGGCGACCACCAGGACATCCCTGTTCTGGAAAGCGAGCACACCCTCCTCGGGAGCATGCACATCGGCCCAGCGGAAGGTTCCTGCGCCCAGCCGGTGTTCCTTGCGGAGGGCCAGCGCGGCTCGGTACAGCTCTAAGGTGGAACCGTCGACGCCGTCCTGCCGGTCCGCGGCCAGTTCACCGAATGATTTGGGTTGGGGGAGCCAGGGGGCGGCGGGCGCGCTGCCGGTGAACCCGGACGCGAATCCGTAGCCGGGCTCGGCAGCTTTCCATGGGAGCGGCACGCGGCAGCCGTCGCGCCCCCGCTCCACTCCGTTGGTTCGGAAGAACGTGGGGTCCTGGCGGGCTTCGGCCGGGACCGTGGTGTGCTCCGGCAGGCCCAGTTCTTCCCCCTGGTAGAGATAAGCCGAGCCGGGGAGGGCGAGTGAAACCATGGTGGCTGCCCGGGCCCGCGCGAGGCCCAGCCGGGCGTCGGGCTGTTCGTCTTCGGCGGCGATGCCCTTCGGGAACGTGGTGGGGTCCTTCAGCCCGAAGCGGGTGGTGTGCCGGACTGTGTCGTGGTTGCTGAGGACCCAGGTTGTGGTGGCTCCCACCGTGGCGGCAGCCCGCAGCGAATCCTCAACGGCCACGGCCGTCCGCTCCGCATCCCAGCCCGCCAGCAGGAAGTCGAAGTTGAACGCCTGCTGCATTTCATCGGGCCGGACGTACCGTGCCAGCCGCTCGGCCGGCTCCACCCAGGCCTCGGCCACCATCATGCGGTCGCCGTCGTACTCGGCCAGCACCCGGTTCCAGTCGCGGTAGATGTCGTGCACGCCGTCCTGGTCAAAGAAGGGCGACGGCGGGTAAAGCGGCGAGACCACCTGGTGCTCGTCGGCGGAATCAGCGGCAGCGTGGGCGCGGTGCGGTTCCTCGGCCTCGGTGTGGCCGCCGTGGGCTTCGCCCGGCAGTTCGCTGGCTCCTTCCACCATCGCAGCGGAGCCCTCCCAGTCCGGCAGGCCCGCTTCCTTGACCATGCCGTGGGCCACGTCCACACGGAAGCCGTCCACGCCACGGTCCAGCCAGAACCGCAGCACGGAGCGCATCTCCTCCTGGACCTCGGCATTGTCCCAGTTCAGGTCCGGCTGCTTGGTGTCAAAGAGGTGCAGGTACCATTGGCCGGGCCTGCCGTCGGCCTCCGTAACGCGGGTCCAGGCCGGTCCGCCGAAGATGGATTTCCAGTTGTTCGGCGCCAGGTCGCCGTCTCCCGATCCGGGGACGGAATCCTTGCCCGGCCGGAACATGTACCGGTCGCGCTCCCGCGAACCCGGGGGCGCGGCGAGTGCCGCCTGGAACCAGGCGTGTTCGTCCGAGGTGTGGTTGGGGACCAGGTCAACGATGACCTTCAAGCCCAGCCGGTGAGCTTTCTGCAACATCTCATCGAAGTCCGCCAGGGCGCCGAAAAGCGGATCCACCTGACGGTAATCCGCCACGTCATACCCGGCGTCGGCCTGCGGCGACTTGTAGAAGGGAGACAGCCACACGGCATCCACGCCGAGCCCCTGCAAGTAGTCCAAATGCGCCGTCACACCGCTCAGATCGCCCATCCCGTCTCCGTTGGCATCGGCAAAGGACCGCGGGTAGACCTGGTATACGACGGCGCTGGCCCACCACTTCGGAATCGAGGAACCGTCTGTCGGGACTGGGCTGTGTGCCACAGATATCCTTTCCATAAACTTCGGTGTAAACGCTTGCATTTCTCACCGCAACGTTACTAGTGTGATGGGCACCACTTCAACCGCACCGCCGATTTTGCTCGACACTCAGCGAGGAGTCTCCTTTATGAAATCCCCTAAGTTCCTTTTGCCGGCCGCTGCCGCCGGCGTCCTAGCGTTAACCCTGTCCGCCTGCGGAGGCGGCGGCGGCACCACGGGCGGGGGTGGCGGCGGCGACGCTGAACAAGGCCTCGACGGCCGCGGCCCCATCACCTACGTCCAGGGCAAGGACAACAGCAACGTCGTCCGCCCGCTGGTCGACAAATGGAACGCTGCGCACCCGAACGAGAAGGTCACGTTCAAGGAGCAGACCGACGCCGCTGACCAGCAGCACGATGACCTGGTCCAGAATTACCAGGCGAAGAACCCGAACTACGACGTTGCCAGCGTCGACGTTGTGTGGACTGCCGAGTTCGCCGCCAAGGGCTGGCTGCAGCCGCTGAAGGACAAGATGGCGGTAGACACCAAGGGGATGCTGGAGCCCACCATTGAGGCAGGCTCCTACAAGGGCACTCTCTACGCGGCACCGGTGTCTTCCGATGGCGGCATCCTCTACTACCGCAAGGATCTCGTCCCCACTCCGCCCAAGACCTGGGACGAGATGATGCAGATGTGCTCCATCGCCAAGGCCAACAATATCGGCTGCTATGCGGGCCAGTTCAAGAAGTATGAAGGCCTCACCGTCAATGCGTCCGAGGCGATCAACTCCTTCGGCGGTTCCGTGCTGGACAAGGACGGCAAGCCGAGCCTGAATACTCCGGAAGCCAAGACCGGCCTCGAGAACCTGGCGAAGGCCTACGCGGACGGCAACATCCCGAAGGAAGCCATCACCTACCAGGAAGAGGAAGGACGTCAGGCATTCCAGGACGGCAAGCTTCTCTTCCACCGCAACTGGCCTTACGTGTACAACCTGGCCACCACTGAAGCATCGTCCAAGGTCAAGGATGTCCTGGGCATGACCGCACTGCCCGGTGCGGACGGTCCCGGTGCCTCCTCGCTGGGTGGTCACAGCGCGGCTGTGAGCGTGTACTCCAAGAACAAGGCCACTGCCCTGGACTTCGTGAAGTTTCTGACGGCCGAAGAGCAGCAGAAGTTCTTCGCCACCCAGGGTTCGCTGGCACCCGTGCTCGGTAGCCTGTACGAGGACAAGGAACTCGTCGCCAAGCTGCCGTACCTTCCGGTCCTGAAGACCTCCATCGAGAACGCCGTGCCGCGCCCGGTATCGCCGTTCTACCCGGCGGTTACCAAGGCCATCCAGGAAAATGCCTACTCCGCTATCAAGGGAGAGAAGACCGTGGAAAGCGCACTGTCTGACATGCAGAAGTCCATCGAGTCCGCTAGCGCGGGACAGTAGCCACTCATGTCAACCGAATTGGGCCCGACGCCGGTAAAATCACCGGCGTCGGGCGGTACCCCGATCCATCACGGACCCAAGGGCGTCGGTGAGGACAACAAGATCCTCAGCCAGGGCAAGTGGGCTTCCTGGCTCCTCGCCCCCACCATCATCGCGCTGGCGGTAGTGATCGTTTACCCGATCATCAGCGCACTCGTGATGTCCTTCCAGAAGGACGCCGGCCTGGATCCGGTCACCGGGCTGTTCACGGCCGGCGGCCCGGCAGGCGTCCAGAACTATGTGAACTGGCTGGCCCAGCAGTGCTCCGCTCCTGGTGGCGGCACTGTTGCCTGCCCGCCCGGAACCCTCGGTGCCCAGTTCTGGTCAGCCACGGCCACCACGTTCTTCTTCACCGTGGTCACCGTGACGCTGGAGACCGTCCTCGGTTTCTGGATGGCCCTCATCATGGCCAGGACGTTCCGGGGACGCAGCCTGGTCCGTGCAGCAGTCCTGGTTCCCTGGGCCATTCCCACCGCCGTGACCGCCAAGCTCTGGCTGTTCATTTTCGCCTTCGAAGGCATCGCCAACAAGCTGTTCAACACCACCATCCTGTGGACGGGCAGTGAGTGGCCGGCCAAGTGGGCCGTGATCATTGCAGACGTCTGGAAGACCACGCCGTTCATGGCACTGCTGATCCTGGCCGGCCTCCAGATGATTCCTGCGGAGGTCTATGAGGCCGCCAAGGTTGACGGCGCGACCACCTGGCAGCGGTTCCGGATGATCACCCTTCCGCTGGTCAAGCCGGCGCTGATGGTGGCAGTCCTGTTCCGCACGCTGGATGCACTCCGGATGTTCGACCTCCCGTACATCCTTACCGGCGGTGCCAACAACACCACTACGCTGTCCATCCTGGTGATCAACCAGATCAGACAAGGGTTCAACGCGGCGGCAGCATTGTCCACCATTACGTTCATCATCATCTTCCTGGTTGCGTTCATCTTTGTGCGCTTCCTTGGTGCGAACGTCGTGGAGCAAAGCGGAGCCACTGGTAAGGGGAAGAAATGAGCGCCGGGACAGCCACCACTGCCCTCAGGGCACAGCAGGACCGGGGCCGGAAGGCAGCCCAGAACAGGGAGAAGTGGGCGCAGGGACGCACGTACATCAGCGCCGTCGTCGTCCTGATCTGGTGCCTTGCGCCGGCCTACTGGATGGTGGTGACTGCTTTCCGCGAGGTGGGCTTCACCTACGACACCTCGATCCTGCCCACCCATGTCACGCTGGATAACTTCAATACGGCCTTCGATACCTCCTTCGGCAACAGGTTCGGCCAGGCACTGCTCAACAGTGTTTTCATCGGCGTCGTCGTCACGGTGGTGTCGTTGCTTATCGGTGTCTTCGCGGCCTACGCCCTCGCGCGACTGAACTTCCGGTTCAAATATCTGGTGCTGGGCTTCATCCTTGGCGCATCCATGTTCCCGGGCGTCGCCCTCATCACTCCGCTGTTCCAGCTCTTCACCAACATCGGCTGGATGGGCACGTACCAGGCGCTGATCATCCCGAACATCTCCTTCGTGCTCCCTCTGACCGTGTACACGATGACCTCCTTCTTCCGCGAAATGCCATGGGAGCTTGAGGAATCGGCGCGGGTGGACGGCTGCACCCAGGGGCAGGCATTCCGAAAGGTGATCCTGCCGCTGGCGGCACCGGCCATCTTCACCACGGCCATCCTGGCGTTCATCTCCTCTTGGAATGAATTCCTGATTGCCAGCCAGCTGTCCAGCGACGCGACCCAGCCGGTAACGGTTGCCATCGCAAGCTTCGCCGGCGCACAACCGAACCAGATTCCGTACACGGCCATCATGGCCGCCGGAACCATCGTCACCATTCCACTGGTGATCCTGGTCCTGGTCTTCCAGCGCAAGATTGTTGCCGGCCTCACCGCCGGCGCTGTTAAGTGATGGGTTCGGCAACGGGCAAGGAACAGAACCAGGGGCTCGTTCGCAGTGAGCACAAGCGTGCCCGCTCCGGCGAGGACTTCGACATCATCATCGGCTTCCTGGGCTTCTGGGCCGTCGTGCTGCTGGTGGTCACCGTCTGGATGGAGGTGACCACCCAGCCGGCCCTCGGCTGGGCGCTGGGCCTGCTGGCCACGTTACTGGCGCTGTACGGGATGGTGCGGCTCCGCCGGCGTCTGCCGGCCCGGACCGCTACACGTAAGAAATAGGAGCTGATCAAAGGCTCAAAGCTGAAGCGGAATAGACTGGCTTGTTGCCGCAGGAACACCCAGGTAGCAAGAATCTGCGAACAGCAAGCAAGGGGAAACCGTGGCACGCACAACAGACAGGGCTCAAAGGGGCGGCCATTCCGGCGTCAGCATTGAGGACGTCGCCGCAGCAGCCGGGGTTTCCACAGCTACAGTCTCGCGCGCAGTCCGCGGACTGCCCAGGGTTTCGCCGGCCACCCGGGAAAAAATTCTCGAGGTGGCCGGCGCTTTGGGCTACGTGGCATCTTCCTCCGCGTCGGGCCTGGCCACCGGGCGGACAAAAACCATCGGTGTGCTGGCGCCGTTCGTCAGCCGCTGGTTCTTCTCCAAGGCGATCGAGGGCGCGGACCGGGAACTGCACGCGCGCCAGTACAACCTCTCATTGTTCAACCTGGGCGGCCACGGCAGCAACCGCGAGCGGCTCTTCAGCAAGACCATGGTCTACAAGCAGATCGATGCCCTGCTGGTGCTTTGTATGGCGCTGACCCATGAGGAACTCGAACACCTGCAGAAGATCGACATTCCCCTGGTGGTGGTCGGCGGCCACGTGGAGGAGTGCCCCTACATCGGCATTGACGACTACGCCGCGGCGTCCACTGCCGTCCGGCACCTGATCAGCCTGGGCCACAAGGACATCGCGCTACTGCACGGCGACGACGAAACCGACCTCAACTTCGATGTTCCCCGCGTCCGTATCAAGGCGTTCCAGGATGTCATGGCAGGATCCGGGCTGACTGTGCGCCCGGAATGGGACGAGTGGGGCGACTTCACGGTGCGCAGCGGCCAGGACGCCTTCACCAGGATGTGGGCCCGGCCCGGCCCGAAGCCCACCGCCATCTTCTGCGCGTCGGACGAGATGGCCATGGGGGTCATTTTCGAGGCCACCAAAATGGGCGTACGGATCCCTGAGGACCTGTCCGTCATCGGGATCGACGACCATGACTTCTCGGACGCCATGGGGCTGACCACTGTGAGGCAGCGGCCTGACGAACAGGCCGAACTGGGCACCAAGATGCTGCTGGACGAACTGGACGGCGCCGTGGGGGCGGTCCACTCGCAGGTCGCGCCCCACCAGCTGATCGTTAGAAGGACGACGGCGCCGCCCCCGTCCCGCGCGCAGGTTTAGCCGCGCACAGGTTTAGGAGGCCCGCGCCAGCTGCCTGATGGGAATCCAGCGCGAGGCCAGCCGGCGGTAGGCCGCCGCGGCTCCGGTCATGTCTCCCTCGGCCAGGCATTCGATGCCCAGGCGCACGTCCATGGGTGACTCATCCGGGTACACCTTGTCCGCCACCGCACCGTAATCCAGTTCCACCACCGAACCGGGGTGGAAGAGTTCCAGCCACTCGGTGAGCTGGGTCATGTCGTCCAGCATGTCCAGGTCGGGGGCTGCCAGGGCAAGGTTGGCTACGGCATATCGGACGCGTTCCAGCGCTGCACCGATCGGTGCCCATACCCGGACCGTGACGATCCGTCCGTCCGACTCCACCACATCTTGGGGATCGGATTCCTGGAAGAGCGAGAACCAGCTGAAGGGGATGCCCCAGGTGGACGCCCGCGTGTGGACGCGGCTGGTGCCCTCGCGGGCCTTCACCAGGTCAATGCGCTCCTGGTGCTTATCCCGCTGTTCCTCCGGAATCAGCAGCTCAGCGAGCGGACCGTGGACACCCTCCATGAGGGCGTTGGCAGCCAGTCCGGCCCGCAGCACCAGCTGGCTGGGACAGTACAGCAGAGCCTGTTCTTCACTATCGGCGCCTGCAGCTGCGGTGCCGGCAACGGCGTCACCCTGCCCGCCGGCGTCGGACGTCCCGGACGCATCGGGTGCGCCGGAAGACTTCTGCGTCATTGGCTGTTTCGGCTCCGGGGGAGCCGGAATGACCCGGACCAGGTCGGTGCGCCCGGTGGGGAAGGGGTCGCCGCCGGGGCGGGTGATCCGGCCGAGGGACGCCTGCAGCTCAGCGTTTTCCACCGCCGCGCGGGAAGCAGTCCTGGCACCTGCCGCCCGGAGCGCTGCGCGTTGATCCTCCGGAAAAGCGGTGAGCGGCTCGTAGATCCGCAGTGCGGAGGAGAAAGGCAGGCCCGCCTGGCCCCGGTAGATGTTGCCCGTCATCGCGGCCCCATCAGTCGGCCAGTTCCACGATGACTGGTGCGTGGTCCGAAGCGCCCTTGCCCTTGCGTTCCTCACGGTCGATCGAGGCACCGGTCACGCGGGCGGCGAGGGCGGGGGAGGCCAGGACGAAGTCGATCCGCATGCCCTCTTTCTTGGGGAAGCGGAGCTGCGTGTAGTCCCAGTAGGTGTAGACGCCCGGGCCCGGCGTGTGCGGACGGACGACGTCCTGGAACCCGGCGGCTTCGAAGGCGTGGAAGGCGGCGCGCTCGGGTTCGCTGACATGGGTCATGGCGTTGGCGCGGAAGAAGTCAATGTCCCAGACGTCGTCGTCCTGCGGTGCGATGTTCCAGTCGCCCATCAGGGCGATCTGCGCCTCGGGGTTATCAGTGACCCAGGTCTGGGCGTGCGTTTTCAGCATGTCCAGCCAGCTGAGCTTGTAGGGCATGTGCTCGTCATCGAGCGAGCGGCCGTTGGGAACATAGAGGCTCCACACCCGGACGCCGCCGCATGTGGCGCCGATGGCGCGGGCCTCCTGAACGGGGTCTTTTCCGTTCTTGCCGAAGACCGGCTGGTCAAGGAAGGAGCGTTCCACGTCCTCAAGCCCCACGCGCGAGACGATAGCCACGCCGTTCCACTGGCTCACGCCGAAGTGGGCCACCTCGTAGCCCATGCGCTCAAAGAGTTCCCAGGGGAAATTGTCGTCCTTGCACTTGGTTTCCTGGATGGCCAGCACGTCGCAGTCACTGCGCTCGAGCCAGGCCTCCACACGGTCGGCGCGGGCACGGAGGGAGTTCACATTCCAGGTAGCAATCTTCACAGTTCCTAACTTACCGAACTTGGGCGCCGGGCATCTGTCCAGCGCAGCTCTTTGCCGCCGTCGTGACCCTGTTTCGCCAAGAAGGTGGGGGCAAACACGCGGGGCGCACGGCGACTACGGGGACGGAAGCCAGCAAAGAAGGTCACGACGGCGGGCCCCACCGGGTCGCCACCTCGCCGTCGCCCGCCCCGGCGGCGCTCAGCGGCGCTCGACGGCGGTGGCCAGGTGGCGCGCGCGGCCCTCCCGCACTCTGGAATTTAGTAGGAAGTCCGAGTATATTCAGCTTCAGGATGATGTAGGTCACATGCAAAGGAGCATTCCGCCATGGTTCGCGAGCTTTCCCATTACATAGACGGGCAAAGGGTTGAAGGCACCTCCGGGCGCTTCAGCGACGTCTACGATCCCTGCACCGGGCAGGTCCAGGCCAGGCTGCCGCTGGCCAGCGCCGAGGAAGTCCGCAACGCCATCGCCAGCGCGGAGAAGGCCCAGGTGGAGTGGGGCGCCATGAATCCCCAGCGCCGCGGCCGGATCCTGCTGAAATTCGTGGACCTGGTGAACGAGCACATCGACGAACTCGCCGCGTTGCTCTCCTCCGAACACGGCAAGACCCTCCCGGACGCCAAGGGGGACATCCAGCGCGGCATCGAGGTGGTGGAATTCGCTGCCGGCGCCCCGCACCTGCTCAAGGGCGAGTTCTCGGACAACGCCGGGACCGGCATCGACGTGCATTCGCTGCGCCAGCCCCTCGGCGTGGTGGCCGGCATTACGCCGTTCAACTTCCCTGCGATGATTCCGCTGTGGAAGTCCGGACCGGCCCTGGCCGCAGGCAACGCGTTCATCCTCAAGCCCTCGGAGCGCGACCCTTCGGTACCGCTGCGCCTCGCCGAATTGTTCACCGAAGCGGGAGTCCCGGACGGTGTGTTCAACGTGGTCAACGGGGACAAGGAAGCAGTGGACGCCCTCCTCGAGGACGAGCGGGTGAAGGCCATCGGCTTCGTGGGCTCCACCCCGATCGCCCAGTACATCTACGCCACGGCGGCCGCCCACGGCAAGCGCGCACAGTGCTTCGGCGGAGCTAAGAACCACATGGTGATCATGCCGGATGCGGACCTGGACATGGCTGTGGATGCACTGATGGGAGCAGGCTACGGCTCCGCCGGCGAACGCTGCATGGCCATCTCCGTGGCCGTCCCGGTGGGCAAGGAAACGGCCGACGCCCTGGTGTCCAAGCTGGAGGAACGCGTCAAGCACCTCCGGGTGGGTCACAGCCTGGACAAGGACTCGGACTTCGGGCCCGTGGTGGCAGCGTCCGCCAAGGAACGGATCGAAGGCTACATCCAGTCCGGCGTGGATGAGGGCGCCACCCTGGTGACGGACGGCCGCGGCCTCACCGTGGACGGCTACGACGGCGGATTCTGGGTGGGCCCCACCCTCTTCGACAACGTCACCAAGGACATGAAGATCTACAAGGAGGAAATCTTCGGGCCCGTGCTGAGCGTCCTCCGCGCCTCCGATTACGACGAGGCCCTCCGGCTCTGCAGCGAGCATGAGTTCGGCAACGGCGTGGCCATCTTCACCCGCGACGGTGACGCCGCCCGTGACTTCGCCAGCCGTGTGCAGGTGGGTATGGTGGGGATCAACGTGCCCATCCCGGTGCCCATCGCCTACTACACATTCGGCGGCTGGAAGGCTTCCGGCTTCGGGGACCTGAACCAGCACGGAGCCGACGCGTTCCGTTTTTACACCAAGACCAAGACCGTGACCACCCGCTGGCCCTCCGGCATCCGCCAGGGCGCCAGCTACGTGATGCCGGAAGGCAGCTGATGAGCGCAGGACCTACCGCAGGTACGAACACGGCAAGCCCCGATGAGACGCCCACTGACGAGGTCCTGTTTGAGCGGCGCGGCCACCTCGGCGTCATCACGCTGAACCGGCCCAGGGCGGTGAACGCGCTCACCGCAGGCATGGCGGCCGCCATGCTGGAACAGCTCACTGCATGGGCGGACGACGACGGCGTGGCCATCGTTCTGGTGCACGGCTCCGGGGAGCGGGGGTTGTGCGCCGGGGGCGACATCGTGGCCATATATGAGGACATGCTGGCGGGCGGTGACGCCACCGCGGACTTCTGGCGCACCGAGTACCGGCTGAACGCACTGATCGCCGGGTACCCCAAGCCGTATGTGGCGTTTATGGACGGCCTGGTGCTGGGTGGCGGTGTGGGGATCTCGGCGCACGGGTCCGTGCGTGTGGTCACCGAGCGCACCCGCACCGGCATGCCGGAGACCACCATCGGTTTTGTGCCCGACGTCGGCGGCACCCTGCTGCTGTCCCGCTCGCCGGGGGAGGCAGGCACCCATGCGGCCATGACGGGCGCCCACCTGAGCGGCGCGGATGCCCTGTTCCTGGGCCTGGCGGACCACTTTGTGGCGTCCGGGAACCTTCCCGCGCTGGCGGCCGCGCTGGAAACCGAAACGGCGGAAGCCGCCGTCGGACGCTTCGCGGAGACGCCGCCGGTATCGGTGCTGGCCGGGCAGCGGGACTGGATCGATTCCTGCTACGCAAGCGACGACGCGGAGGACATCCTCCGCAGGCTCCGCACCTTCGACGGCGAAGCCGCCGCTGAGGCGGCTGACGCGGCGGACACCATCGAGGCGAAGTCGCCCACCTCCGTGAAGGTGGCGCTGGCATCGCTCCGCCGCGCGCGTGGCCTGAGCCTGGCGGAAGTCCTCGCCGAGGAGTATCGCGTGGGGCTGCGGTTCCTGGCCGGCGCGGACTTCCGCGAAGGCATCCGCGCTCAGGTGGTGGACAAGGACCGGAACCCGCAGTGGAAGCCGGCCACGCTGCACGAGGTCTCCGCCGCCGACGTCGCCAGGTTCTTTGAGCCGCTGGGGGACCGGGAGCTCAACCTGCAATCTAAGGAGGCCCGCAATGTCTGAAACAACAGGAGCCGGGAACCGGGGACACGTGGCGTTCCTCGGGCTGGGACACATGGGCGGGCCCATGGCCGTCAACCTGGTCAAGGCCGGGTACACGGTGGCAGGGTTCGACGTGGTGCCCGCAGCGCTGGACGCGGCCCGGGAACACGGTGTGCCCACCGTGGCGTCACCGGCCGAAGCTGTGGCCGGTGCGGACGTGGTGCTCACCATGTTCCCCAGCGGCCAGCATGTCCTGGATGCCTACCGCGGGTCGGGCGGCCAGCCGGGCTTGCTGGACGTGGCCGGACCGGGCACCATGTTCCTGGACTGCTCCACCATCAACGTGGACGAAGCCCGCGAAGCGTCAGCGATGGCCGTTGCCGCAGGCCACCGGGCCGTGGACGCTCCCGTCTCGGGAGGCGTGGTGGGTGCCGAGGCCGGAACCCTGACCTTTATGGTGGGCGCCCTGCCGGAGGACTTCGACGCCGTGCGGCCCCTGCTGGAAGTGATGGGCAAGCGCGTGGTCCACTGCGGCGGTCACGGGGCAGGCCAGGCCGCGAAGGTCTGCAACAACCTGATCCTGGGCGTCTCCATGATCGCGGTGAGCGAAGCGTTCGTGCTCGGCGAGAAGCTGGGGCTCACGCACCAGGCCCTCTTCGACGTTGCGTCCGCGGCATCCGGGCAGTGCTGGGCGCTGACCACCAACTGCCCCGTTCCGGGGCCGGTGCCCACCAGCCCGGCCAACCGCGACTACCAGCCGGGATTCGCCGGCGCGCTGATGGCCAAGGACCTCAAGCTGGCCCTGAACGCGCTGCAAAGCACCGGAGTGGCCGCCCGGATGGGCCCGCTGGCATCGGAGATCTACGATACGTTTGCGGCTGAAGGCGGGGCGGGCCGGGACTTCTCCGGCATCATCACGGATATCCGGGACAAGTCCGCGCACTAGGCAGTTTTCGAAGCAGAACCACGTGAGGAGTCAGGCATGACGGAGCAGTACGGGAACATTCTGGTGGAGCGGCGCGGACGCGTGGGGCTGGTGACGCTGAACCGGCCCGAAGCGCTGAATGCGCTGAACAAAGCCACCATGGATGAACTCGTGGCCGCCGTCACGGCCATGGACGCGGATCCCGCAGTGGGCGCCGTGGTGGTCACAGGGTCCGGCAAGGCGTTTGCTGCCGGCGCGGACATCAAGGAGATGGCCGACCAGGGCTACATGGACATGTATGCCGCGGACTGGTTCCGCGGCTGGGAGGATTTCACCAGGCTCCGCATTCCGGTGGTGGCGGCTGTCTCCGGCTTCGCCCTGGGCGGCGGCTGCGAACTGGCCATGATGTGCGATTTCATCATCGCGGGGGACAACGCCAAGTTCGGCCAGCCCGAGATCAACCTGGGCGTCCTGCCGGGCATGGGCGGATCGCAGCGGCTCACCCGGGCCGTGGGCAAGGCCAAAGCCATGGACCTGATCCTCACCGGCCGGTTCATGGACGCCGAGGAAGCGGAGCGCGCCGGGCTCGTCTCCAGGGTGGTGCCGGCGGCAGACGTTGTGGACGAGGCTGTGAAAGTGGCCGAGGTGATTGCCTCCAAGTCAAAGTCGGCTGCGATGCTGGCCAAGGAAGCCGTCAACGCCGCCTTCGAAACCGGACTGGGCCAGGGCGTGCTTTTCGAGCGCCGCCTCTTCCACTCGCTGTTCGCCACCGAGGACCAGAAGGAAGGCATGGCCGCTTTCACGGAGAAGCGGCAGCCGGTCTTCAGGCACCGCTAGGGAGTTCGGTTCCCAGCCCCCGGGCGCCGCTAGGGCCTTGGCGCCCGGCGGTGGGCTCGGAGCACTGAATCGGTGACGGTCACAGTGCCGCCGTCCGCGTCCGTCACGGACCGCGGGCGGGCCTCGCAGACGTCGATTTCCCATTCGTCCGGGTCCAGGCCGGCGGCGATTTCCTCCGGTGTGAAGAGCAGGCCGGGATCGCTGGGGCGGTGGACTCCCGTTTCTAGGTCCGATGGGTGGTGGCCGACGATCAGGAGCGTTCCGCCGGGTGCCACGGACGCGGCGAGCCGGTGATACAGCTCGGTCCGTTCGGCCGCTGGAAGGTGCATGAACTGCGCGGACACGAGGTCGAACGTGCCGGGCGGCGGCGGTGAAGCCGTCAGATCGTGATGGGCCCAAATGATCCGGGCGGCCGCCTCCGCGTCCTGCGCTGCCCGTTCGGCTGCCCGGGCCAGAGCCACCGAGGAGATGTCCACGGCCGTGACCCGCCAGCCCTGGCGTGCCAGCCAGAGGGAATCGGCCCCTTCGCCGCTGCCCACGTCCAAGGCAGAGCCGGGACGCAGGCCGGCGGTCTCGGCCAGCAGGTTCGCGTTCGGGTTGCGGCTCCAGACCGAGCCGTGCTGGCGGTAGCGCTCATCCCAGAATGACTCGTCAAACTTCATCCATGCTCTCCTTGCTGGCCGGCGCTCGCGTCCCGGCAGGGTGCCCTCAGGGGCGGTCCGCGCTACGCCGTGACAATGCCACGATACGCCGTGACGGCTTCCTCCAGTTCCTCCGGCCCAGCAGCCCGGCTCAGTGGCGCAGCTAGGCGGCGCTAATGCCGAACAGGCCGATAATCAGGCCCATGACCACCAGGGTCACCAGTTCGTGGGCGCAGTTGAGAATGGTCAGCCCGGCCGGGCGGCCCTCGAAAGCGTCGTGCGTGATGAAGCGGGCGGCCGTGAAACCGGCCCAGAGGATGACGGCGGTGATCAGGGTGTTGGCCAGGAAGTTGCCGCCGTAGAAGTGCTGGGAGATGGCGGCGGACCCGGCCAGGACCAGGGCGCTGATGAAGCTGACCACCAGCGTGATCAGGATGGGTTTGACGGCGTCCTTTGCTTCCCCGCTGGGCGAAACCTTCGCGACCTTCATCCAGTAGTTGCCGAACACCTTCGGGGTGTACCAGACCGAGCCCACCACCATGCTGGACAGGGTGGCCAGCAGTACGGCCCAGATATTGATTTCCGGAATCATTGCGCTCTCCTCGGGTCCAGCGTCAGGTCATGTCCTAGACATCAGCAGTCTAGGACCGGCCGTGGCTTCTTCAAGGCAAAACGGTGGTCAGTCGCCGAAGTCGCCGGCGTTCTGCCGGAATCGCCCGAGGATCCGGATCAGCTGGTCCACGTCCTGGCTGGCGAAACCGGACTGGCCGAATACCTCGGTGTTGAGCGCCGCCGTCGCCCGTTTGGCCAGGGTGCGTCCTTCGGTGGTGAGTTCGATCAGGGTGGTGCGCCCGTCGGTCGGGTGCGGGGAGCGGACCACGAGGCCCGCGTCCTGGAGGCGGTCGACGGCGTTGGTCACCGAGGTGGGGTGGACCTGTAGGAGCGCGCTGGCCTTGTTCATGGGCAGCGCGCGGCTGCGGGCGAAACTCAGGAGCGCCAGGAGTTCGTACCGGGCGAAGGTGAGGCCGAAGGGCTTAAGGACGCCCTCGATCCGGGCCAGCAGGATCTGCTGGGTGCGCATGATGGCCGTGATGGCCGCCATGGGCGCGGCGACGTCGCCCCAGCCATGCCGTTCCCAGTTGCGCTGGGCGTCGGCAATGGGATCGCGCGGGAGCGGGTTTCCCATGGCACCTCCTGACATGTGGGTTGCTTCAGCCTAGCTTTTCAGCCCCTGGGCTTTTCAAACCCGGGAAATCCGTCTCCGAGTACTCGACGCCCAGGCCTTCGGGCTGCGGGCCGCCGCCGTGCCGGAGCTCTTCGCTGTGCCGGAGTTCCACGCGCCGGATTTTGCCCGAGATGGTCTTGGGCAGTTCCGCGAACTCCAGCCGCCGGATGCGCTTGAACGGGGCCAGATGGTCACGGCAGTAGCGCAGGATGTCTTCGGCCAGTTCGGGGCCGGGCTGGTGCCCGGCGGCCAGGACCACAAACGCCTTCGGCACGGACAGTTTCAGCGGATCGGGGGAAGGGACGACGGCGGCCTCCGCCACGGCGGGGTGTTCGATCAGGACGCTTTCCAGCTCGAACGGGGACAGCCGGTAGTCGGAGGATTTGAAGACGTCGTCGCCGCGGCCCACGTAGGTGATGATGCCGCGCTCGTCCCGGCTGGCCATGTCCCCCGTGTGGTAATAACCGTCACGGAAGGCGTCGGCGGTCTTCTCCGGGTCGCCGTAGTAGGCCTTCATCAGCCCCGCGGGGCGGGGGTCCAGGCGGAGGCAGAGCTCGCCGTCGTCGGCCTCTTCTCCCGTTGCGGGGTCAACGAGCACCACGTCGTAGCCGGGCAGCGGTCTGCCCATGGCGCCGATCTTGATCGGCTGGCCCGGGGTGTTGGCCACCTGCACTGTGGATTCGGTCTGGCCGAAGCCGTCCCGGATGGTCTGGCCCCAGGCGCGGTGGACCTGGTCGATCACCTCGGCGTTGAGGGGTTCGCCGGCGGACACCACCTTGGTGGGCGGGTTCTTCAGGACAGTCAGGTCCGCCTGGATCAGCATGCGCCACACTGTGGGCGGGGCACAGAAACTGGTCACTTTTTCCCGGTCCATCTGTTCCATGAGCGCCTTGGCGTCGAACCGGCTGTAGTTGTAGATGAACACGCACGCCTCGGCGATCCAGGGCGTGAACACGTTGGACCAGGCGTGCTTGGCCCAGCCGGGGGAGGCGACATTGAGGTGCACATCGCCGGGGCCCAGCCCGATCCAGAACATGGTGGACAGGTGGCCCACGGGGTAGGACGTGTGCGTGTGTTCCACCAGTTTGGCCTTCGAGGTGGTGCCCGACGTGAAGTAGAGGAGCAGTGTCTCGTCCGCCTTGGTGGGCGCGTCGGGCGCGAAGTCCGTCGGAGCGCTGTGGGAATCGGCGTACTGCAGCGCGGCTGAGTGTTCATCGGCGTCTGCATCGGCGCTATCGGTGCTGGAAACATCGGTGCTGCTGCGCTCGCCGTCGGCAATTTCAATGAGCTTGTAGTTGCCGGGAACGTCGGCAAACTTGCCGATGTTGGAACTTCCGACGGCGGCCCAGCCCGCTTCGCCGCGCTCCACCCGGTCCGCCAGGTCCGCGGGACCCATGAGCGTGGTGGTGGGGATCATGACGATTCCCAGTTTGATGCCGGCCAGCATGAGCTCCCACAGTTCCACCTGGTTGCCGAGCATGATGATCATGCGGTCACCACGGCGGACGCCGCGGCTGCGGAGCCAGTTGGCCACCTGGTTGGAACGCCCGGAAAGCTCCCCGAAGCTCCGCCTGGCGGCGCTGCCATCCTGCTCCACGATCACCAGGGCCGGTTTGGTGCCCTTGGCGGGGTCCGCGGCGATCTGGTCGAACCAGTCGAGGGCGAAGTTGAATTCTTCGAAGCGGGGCCACTGGAATTCATCCCGTGCCCGGCCGTAGTCCTCGCGCAGGGCCAGAAGCCTGTCCCTCGCGGCCCGGAAGTCGTCGGTGACTGTCATGGGACCCTTTCGCCTAGTGATCCATATCACTGTGCAATATACTAGGACATCCAAGGGTTTGGAAGAGTGAAGGGATGCGTGCCGGTGCAGCCACAACGACGTGACGGCGGGGAAATCACAACAGTTGCGGAGCAGCCGCCGTTCCCGGACGCGGACCTCATGTACATCGTGGATCTGCTGCCGCAGGGGGAGCGGTCGCGCTACCTGGAGGTGCGGGACTTCCTGCAGTCCCGCATACGCGCAGCGTCCATCGAATACTGGAACCGCGAGGAATTTCCGTTCGGACTGCTGGCCGAAATGGGCAAGTACGGGCTGGGCGGGCTGCAGACGGACGGGACGTCGGCGCTCTTCAAAGGCCTGATGTATGTCGAAGTGGCCCGGGCGGATGTGTCCCTGTCGGCGCTGGTGGGCATCCACAATGAGCTGATCGTGGGGATGATCGACGAGCTCGGTTCGGACGAGCAGAAGCAGCGGTGGCTGCCCGGGTTGCAGGCGTTCACCCAGCTGGGAGCCTTCGCGCTGACGGAGCCGGAGCACGGCTCGGACATTGCCGGCGGCCTCGAAACGTCAGCGCGGCTGGAGCGCGGCGAATGGGTGATCAACGGCGCCAAGCGGTGGATCGGTGCCGGGACCATCGCCGACTTTGCGCTGGTCTGGGCCCGGGATGAGGCGGACGGCCAGATCAAGGGCTTCATCGTGGAAACGGACCGGCCCGGCTATTCCGCCACAAAGATCTGCAACAAGATCGGCCTGCGGATCATGCAGAACGCGGACATCGTTCTCGAGGAGGTCCGGATTCCGGAGTCCAACCTCCTGCCCGGTGCCACGGATTTTTCCAAGGCCAACGACCTCCTCCGCGACTCGCGTGCCTGGGTGGGCTGGCAGGCCGCCGGGATCCAGCTGGCCGCGTTCGACGTCGCCCGTTCCTATGCCCTGGAGCGGAAGCAGTTCGGGAAGGAGCTGGCCCGGTTTCAGCTGATCCAGCAGCAGCTGGCCGAAATCCTTGGCAATGCCAGTGCCTCCCTGGCGCTCATGGCCCAGCTGGCCCGGATCCAGCAGGACGGCAAGCTGGAAATGGTCCAGGCGGCCATGGCGAAGTCCACCACCACCCGGCTGGCACGGGCCTCAGTGGCGATGGGCAGGTCCCTGCTGGGCGGCAACGGCATCAGCAGCGACTACGAGATGGGCAAGCTGTTCGGCGACGCCGAAATTCTGTACACGTACGAGGGCAGCTACGAGATCAATTCGCTGATCGTGGCCCGGGCCGTGACCGGGAAGTCCGCGTTCGTCTGAGGACGCTCGTGGTCCGCCTGAAGCGCCGACGGGGCCCGCCGTCGTACCTTCAGTTAGTCTTGGCCGCGCTCGTAGTGGAGGAGAACCACTCCGTTGCCGAACGCATGTGTGCCGGCCAGCTTGAGGTTCATTCGGACGTCCGGTGACTCGAACAGCGGCCGGCCGTTGCCCTGGCCCAGGACCACAGGGTGGACGTAGATCCTGTATTCATCCACCAGGCCGAGCCGCAGGAACGTCGCGGTCAGATTGGCGCCGCTGAGCGCAATGTCGCCGCCCGGCTGCGCCTTTAGTTCCGCGATTTCTTCAGGCACGACGTCGTGCTTCACGGTTGTGTTCCAGCCGGCTTCGGTGAGGGTCCGCGAGAACACGATTTTGGGAATCTCGCGCCAGATCGCTGCGAACTCGGCCTCGACCGCCGTGCTGTTCGGATCCTGGTCGGCGGTTGGCCAGTAATCGGCCATCAGTTCGTAGGTGACCCGCCCATCAATGAACGCGCCCATCTCCCTGCAGACATCGTTGAAGTGCTGGTGCAGTTCCTCGTCCACCATGTTCCAGCTGATGTCGCGGTTCAGCCCTTCGAAGTATCCGTCCACCGAAACTGACGCGATCAGAATGATCTTCCGCATGTCGATCCCTTCGTGGCAGGGCGGGCACCCGGGCGGGGCCGCCGTCGTACCCTCCAGTGAATCACTCGAGGATGCGTTGGAACAGGACATGGTCCTGCCAGGAGCCTGCAATCTTGAGGTAGGACGGTGCCAGGCCGATCTCTTCAAACCCGGCGCGGGACAATACTTTGCGGGAAGGCGTGTTGTGTTCGAGGGTGGCCGCCTGGACCCGGTGCAGGCCGAGCTCGTCCTTCGCTGCAGCCAGCACGGATGTGATGGCTGAGCTGCAGACGCCGCGGCCGTTGAAGTCCTTGTCCACCCAGTAACCGACGTGGGCGCTGAGGAACGGGCCGCGGACGATTCCTGTCAGCGTGATCGCTCCGACAATGCGGCTGCAGGCCAGCAGAACCCACGGCACCTCCTGCCCCGCAGCCTGCAGGGCGAGCTTGGATTCGATGACGGCGCGCTGGCCGGCAGCCGTGAAGAACTCGTCAGCCCGGGCCGGTTCCCAGGGGGCAAGATGGTCCCGGTTCAGCACGTACGCCGCACTGAGCCGTTCAGCATCAGCAGCCTGAAGCAACCGCATTTGGACATCGCCGGTCACGGTGGCGGCCTCAGTAGTCATCCTCCGACTCTATCCGCGGGAGGCTGCCGTGTCCGTGGCGGAGCAGGGCCGGGGATGGCGCCGCTGCAAGGGGGGGGTCCTTCGTCCCTTCCGCGGGGCTGGGAGTGAAGGCCACAGTTGGATCAGGAGGGTTGCGCTTGCCTAACCCCGGTTTGATTCGCAGAAAGAGGAGTCATGAAAATCGAATCCTGGATTTTCGGAGGCATGGCCATTTTCTTCGTCCCCGTTGGGGTGGTCTACGGCTTCGTCACGGAGTGGACCGAGCCGGTTGGCTTCCTGGCCTTATGGCTGGTGGGTGGCCTGGCGGGGCTGATCGGGGGCTACCTTGGCTACACAGGCCGGCGGGTGGGGATGCGTCCCGAGGACCGTCATGATGCGGAGATCCACGAAGGCGCAGGTGAGCAGGGCCAGTTCAGTCCCTGGAGCTGGTGGCCCATTGCCTTGGGCTTTTCCGCGGCAACCGGGTTCCTGGGCCTGGCAATTGGATTCTGGATCCTCTACATCGGTGCAGGGTTTGCACTGGTTGCGCTGATTGGCTGGGTATTTGAATACAGCCGCGGGGACCACGCCCACTAGCTAAGGTGTGGAAGGCGCGCGCCCGGAGAGGGCGTCGGGCAAAAAAATTCGCCCATCGACTTGAAACTAAGCCTGCTTATGATTAGGGTTGAAGTCATGAAGGGGTGCGGCGTTATTGCGCACTGACGCCCTTTCGGAAGGTCCCAACGGGGCCGGACAGCTTGGGAGAATGGCCTGTTCCATAGGCGCTCCCGGTGCCCGCCGAGGCGAAGAGCTGTAAGCAACCAAAAAGAGATGCGGTGAACCGCGGCCTGAACCTGGGCTGCAGCCACCTTGGTAATCGCGTAACCGCGGTGCCGGGGGAGTGATTGCGTGCATCAAAATCGAGGGAGCAAAAGATGTCAGTTATGAAGAAAGCAACTACCGCCGTTGCCGGATCGCTGTTCCTGGTGGGGATGGCCGCAGGGCCTTCGATGGCTGCGGACAACAGCACTGTCAACGACGGCCTGGTCAACGTCACTGTCGGCGATGTGACAGTCCTTGAGGACGTCAATGTCGGCGTAGCCGCTGATGTGACGGCACAGATCTGTGGCGTGGAAGTCGGGCCGGTCGCCGTTCTGGGTGAGGCTGTCGACGCCACGAGCACCGAGTCTGTCGTCTGCGACGACAACAGCGGTCCGGTCACTATTATTCAGAACTGACGGACTGCACCTGCGTAGCGGGCGTTGATGTCCTCTAACGCAAACAAAAAGCGGCGGGACCATCTGGTCCCGCCGCTTTTGCCGTCCGTAAAGCTGGTGTACGTAGTACACTCGTGGCAACAAAATAGCAAGGTAAGGTGCCCACATGACGCAGCAGGCGGAAGCCACGCGCCGGATCCCGCTGAACCGGGAGCGGGTGCTGACTGCCGCCGTCGTACTCGCCGACGAAGCGGGCATCGAAGCGCTCAGCATGAGGCGCCTGGCGCAGGAGCTCGGCGTCGTACCGATGGCGCTCTACAAGCACGTCGCCAACAAGGAGGAACTCCTCGACGGCATGGTGGACGTCCTAGTCGGCGAAATCGATCCTCCCGCCCGCGATACCGGGTGGCAGAGCGCGGTCCGGTTACGGGTGCTTTCAGCGAGGAAAGCCCTATTGCGGCATCCGTGGGCCCGGCAGGTGCTTGAGTCCCGCACCACCCGGACACCGGCGGTCCTTGGCTACATGGACTCGTTCATCGGGATGTTCCTGGCCGGCGGCTTCTCCGTGGACCTCACCCATCACGTAATGCATGCACTCGGCAGCCGCATGTGGGGGTTCACCCAGGAGCTGTTCGACGATTCCGCCGGCAATGCGGCGGCCGGGATGGCGCCGTCAGGGGTAACGCCGGAAACGCAGGAGGCCATGCTCCGGGAGATGGCGCAGCGCTATCCGAACATCCTGCAAGTAGCCATGGCGGCCAATCACGACGACGGATCCGTGGTGTCGCAGGGCTGCGACGACCAGTTTGAATTCGAGTTCGCGCTTGACCTCCTCCTGGCCGGGTTCGAGCGCTTCCACCGGCAGGGCTGGACGTCGGAGCGGGCGAAGCTGGAGCGGTAGCCGGCCGGATGCTAGCTTGTGGGGATGGAGGCACTCGACTGGCTGCTTGACTCCGATCCCGCGATCCGCTGGCAGGTCCTGCGCGACCTCACGGACGCGCCGCCTGAGGAAGTGCAGTCCGAGCGTGCCCGCGTCGCCACCCAAGGCTGGGGCGCCCGCCTGCTCGCGCTGCAGGACGGCAACGGCCAGTGGGACGGCGGAACGTACTTCCCGGCGCAGTTCGACGAGTCGGAGCCAGGCCAGCCCTGGACTGCAACCACTTACAGCCTGTTGCTGCTGCGCGATTTGGGGCTTGATCCCCGCAGCGGCCAGGCACGCCGCGCCGTCGAACTCGTCCGCGACAACAGCCGCTGGGAGGAAGGCGATCAGCCGTTCTTCGAGGGCGAGGTGGAGCCGTGCGTCAACGGCATGGCCGTGGCACTTGGTGCCTACTTCGGTGAGAAGGTCGACGGCGTCGTGGAGCGTCTGCTGG
The DNA here is from genome assembly GCF_001423745.1 of Arthrobacter sp. Leaf337. Taxonomy (GTDB): domain Bacteria; phylum Actinomycetota; class Actinomycetes; order Actinomycetales; family Micrococcaceae; genus Arthrobacter. The sequence continues at coordinate 314,233 of NZ_LMPC01000012.1, read as the reverse complement.
GTGAGCAGCTCGCCGACGGCGGATGGAACTGCGAGGCGGAACGCGGTTCGGTGCGTTCGTCGTTCGGGACAACCATCAACGTGCTCGAAGGGCTGCTGGAACACGAGCACGCGACCGGCGGGTTCCCGGACTCAATCGAGGCCCGGCAGCGCGCCGAGGAGTACCTGCTGGAACGCGGGCTCCTTCGGCGCAAGACCACCGGCGAACTGATCGACCGAGACTGGCTGGAGTTTTCCTACCCCACCCGCTGGTTTTACGACGTGCTGCGCGGCCTCGACTACTTCCGCGCGGCATCCACCAGTCCGGACGAACGCATCGCCGAGGCGGTGGAGGTGCTGCGCTCCAAGCAGCAGCCCGATGGCACCTGGCTGCTGGAAAACACGCACCCGGGCCGGATCCATTTCGCCTTGGAGGACGGTGACGGGCGCCCGAGCCGGTGGAACACCCTAAGGGCGCTGCGGGTGCTCGGATGGTATGAGGGCAGTATCGCTGGCGGCAGCGCTCGAGCGATGCGGCTGCGGGAAACCAGATGAGGCAGCGTGCCGGGCTGCCTCGTAGCTAGCCGGAACCGGCCACCTCAGCCGAGAAGTCTCGCCACCAGTTCGCCGCGGCTCCCCACTCCAACCTTGTCGAAGAGGGACTTCAGGTGGTCATGGACCGTGTGGGGCGAGATGAACAAATGGTCGGCTATGTCTGTCGTCGCCGAGCCGGAGACCACCTCAAGGCAGACCTCCCGCTCCCTGGCCGTGGCGCCGTAGGCGGCGAGCAGGAGGCTCACCATTTCGTGGGTGGTGGCGGGTTCCACGGTGACCACCATCTGCCCGGGGTCGTCCCCGGTGATGAGCCGGCTGGCCTGGAGTACCACCCAATGATCTCCGGCGTCGCGCATCCTCATGCGGGCCGTCCCGGAAACAGAAGCCTTCGCGGCGGCCACCACCGCGTACAGCGTCATGCTGAATCGGCCGGGCGCCTCATCGTCCAGCTGAGCCAGCCAGGTGGCGGCTGCCTCAGTCGCGGCACGCAGCTCACCGCGCCGTCCGACCAACACGATCACCGGACCCTCCGGCCCGCGTGCCGCGTGCCGCTCCAGGCGGACGGCGACCCGGGTGGCCGCGGCCAGGGCTGATGCGATGGAACTCAAGAATTCCACTTCCCGGTCGGTGAAGTCCGCGCCCGGCTCACGGAAGAGCCCGCCCACGGCCCAGCAGGCGGCATCGGCCCGGAACACCGCACGAAGTTCGTGCTCCAGCCCCTGCGGACGGAGCAGGTCGTTGAGCCGCACGCTCCTGACCACATCGCGGTGCGGCACATCGGAGAGCCGGGCGGCCGGTACCGGCCGCCGGATCAGCGCCGCGAAGGCATTCGGCTCCGTGCCCGCATATTCGGTCTCGGCGAAGCGCGCGGCGTATTCATCGGGCACAGGCCACGGCGGCCAGTTGGTGATCGACGTCATGATGAGGGAGTCCGGGTCGACGCCGGACCAGCAGGCCTGCTGAAACGGCACGGTGTGATGGACGACGGCGAGCGCTGCAGCATGCAGCTCGGCTACGCCCATGCCTGTGGTCGCCATGGCCGAAATCTCGCGCTGGGCCCGCTCTGCACGATCTGCCCACATGCTTTTAGTATCCGCCGCCAAGGACGGACTGCAATCCCCAATTTGGGGGATGGTCGGGGTGCTGGCGGAACCCCCTGGGCGGGGATGGGACAGGCTTCGCGGCGGACGTAGTCTTCGACCATGAACGCCGTTGCCCAACTGTTTGCGCTGCTGGAAGCCCTGATCTATATCGCGGTCTTTCCCCTTGAGGCCTTTCTCCTGCGCCGCCCGGCTGTGCAGAGATTCCTCAGCACCCCTGCAGAAAATGTCCCCGCCGTCATGATGTGGGCGATTCCCGTCGGCTTCCGTAATCTCCTCATAGCTTTGGGGGTCATTGCGGGACTCGTGGCATTGAATACCGGGAACGAGGTGGTCGGCCGGACGCTGGTTACCTACTGCTGCGCGTACATGGTCCTGGGCGGATCCACCATGGCCCTGGCCGATGCGCTGGGACACTACCCCAAGAAGGGCGACAGCATTCCGGGAACTCTTGCCGCCACTGTGCCGGCCCTCATTGCGCTCGCAGCCTCGGTGTTCTGAGCGGGCTTTGGCCGCTGTTCTGAACGCAGGGACAAACGAAGGCCCGCCTATGGGGGACAGACGGACCTTCGCAGTTAAGACGGTACGCCTCTTCTAAATACCCATCGAGTGGAGATGCATTACTGCCGCGCGCCGGCAACTTCGGGACCTGATCGCGGCGTGCGTCACCGCCCTTTCCGAGTCCCGGCCTGCGGCGTAGTCTGCCTCTTATCGCGACACCCGGGCGGGAGGATCTTTGGACGGCTATGCCGAGCTGCGGGCGTTCCGCGCCACGCACCCGTACCGATCGGTGACGGTCGGCGGCGTCGAATGGAAGTACATCGCCGGACCGGTGCCCGGGGAGGCAAGCCCGGCACTTCTCGTCCTGGGCGGCGGGTTCTCCTTCGGTGATTCCGCGTTCCGCACGATCACCGCTTTCGAACCGCACTTCCGGGTGCTCTCACCCTCGTATCCGTCGGTGCGGACAATGGCCCAACTTGTGGCAGGGGTTGCGGCCATCCTCGACGCCGAGAGTATCCAGTCCGCGAGCATTTTCGGCCATTCCCTCGGCGCCGGCGTCGCGCACGCCTTTGCATGCCACTATCCTCAGCGCGTGGACAAGCTCATCCTGTCCGGGTTCGGTCTCTATACCCGTGGTCACGTGCGCCTGGTGGCCGCCTTCGTCGGTCTGTTCTCGATACTGCCCAAAGATGCCCTGGCGGCTTTCTACCGTCCGAGGATCGCACGCCTTGTCGCTGGGGCGGAAGCCGACGAACGTGCTTTCCTCAGCGCCTACACGGAAGACCTTTTCGCAGCACACACGAAGGAATCGGCCCTTGCCCGCCTGGCAGTCGTGCTGGATCTGGCGGCGCATCCGGACCGTTACGCCGCCTCGTCCACCTTCGAGCGTCCGGACGACGTGCTGGTGATCGCCGCTGCCGACGACCGCGGTTTCACCCCGCGCGAACGCGAAGCGTTGCTTGCCGCCTACCCCGGCGCCCGTGCCTATGTTTTTGGCGAGGGCGGCCACCTGACGGCCGTCACCCACCCGGCTGAATACGCCGACGTCGTCGATCGCTTCCTCAAGGGCCGTCCCCTTCCCACGGGGCGTAGCGAAAACCCGGCCGGCGCGAGCCCTGCCGACGCGCCGCGACGCGCGCCGCACGGGGCGGCGTCCGAACCCGTCCGGGAAAAACCGGCGTCGAGCCCGGCCACGGCCTTGGAGGCCAGGCTGGCCGGCTTCCGTGCCAGACACCAGTACCGCACGCTCGACGTTGACGGTGTGCGCTGGCGCTACCTTTCGGGCGGCTCGGGCGAACAAACGGTGCTTCTGCCCGCCGGTGGTACACGGATGCCGGACATGTACCTGCTGCTGATCGAGGCGCTGGAGCGGGACTTCCGTGTCCTCGCGCCGGCCTACCCCGCCGGTGCCGGCATCGCCGGGCTCGCGGACGGACTGGCTGCGATCCTTGACGCCGAGGGAGTCAATCAGGCGGATGTGCTGGGCTCGTCTTTCGGCGGATTTGTGGCCCAGACGTTCGCCCGCCGGCATCCGGAGCGCGTGCGGCGCCTGGTGCTGGCGAACACCGGCAGCCCTACAGCGGCCCCGCTCCCTTGGCTCCCGCTCCTCATCCGCTTCCTCTCCGTCCTTCCCGAAAGCGCCGTGCGATCCCTGACCGGCCGGAACTGGCGCCGCTGGTTTGTCCCGGACTCGCAGGGCGACGCGAGTTTCTGGACCACGCTGCTGTCGGACGTACTCAGCCGGCTGGGCAAGGAGGATCTGCTGTCCGGCCTACGGGAGATGAAGGAGTTTGCCCATCTTCCGGCCGAACGGGCAGGCGGGGTGCGCACGCCCACCCCGCCTGTACCGGTCCTGCTGATCGAATCGGAGCGGGACGAAGCGTTCCCGCCCCGGGCACGTGCGGCTCTCCGCGACCTTTATCCGTCCGCGGAGATCCGTCTTTTCGCGTGCGAAGGCCATGGGGTCATGGCGACGCGGACCGCCGAGTACATCGCCACCGTGGGGGAGTTCCTTCGCCGACCCTGACCTAGGCAGCCCTGATTTTCACGGGAGTCCGGCCAGGTGCGAGCAGGCGTCCCACAAGCGCTTGCGGACTTCGGGATCCGATCCCATGCCTGGCGTCGGGAGCTCCTTGCGCTTTGCCCAGAGCTTGCCGGAGACTGCCGCCGTTTCCCCAGAGGTGGCGAGCCAAAGCGCTGTGTCTGCCGCCTTTTCAGCCGGCGCACCGAGCGCGTTCGTGATCCAGCGAAAGGGGCCCCCGACGTCGAGCAGCAGCGATGTGTTCTTGACCAGTCCCGGATGGACGGCATTCGCCACCACGCCCGAGCCGTGCAGGCGCTCAGCGAACTCTTGGGTGAGCAGAACCCTGGCCAGCATTGTGGGCGGGGTCGAGCGCAGGTAGCTGTACCTGCCCTTGGCTGTCTGGAGGTCGTCGAGATTGAGTTTGGTGTTGCCGTATTTGGACGCGATATTCACGATGCGGGACGTGCGCGCGGCCCCGGACGGCCGGCCCGAAACTCCGCCGTCTCCTGGCGGTACGGCCGCGGCGTGTTTGAGTGCGTCCAGCAGGAGGTTGGTCAGCAGGAAGTAGGCCATCACATTGGTGGCGAAGGTCAGTTCGAGCCCGTCGGGGGTCACATGCCGCTCCTTGCGGAACACGCCCGCTGCGTTGACGAGCACGTCGAGCCGGTCATGGCGCGACAGGAACTCGGCGGCCGCCGCACGGATTGAGGACTGGACTGAAAGGTCACAGGTCAGCGGCTCAAGCCGGGCGTCAGGGACGAGCAGGCGGATGCCCTTAATCGCCTCTTCGGCCCGGGCCCCTGAGCGCCCCACCACCACGACCAACGCGCCCTCGCGGGCAAGTCCGGTTGCCACGGCTTTTCCCAGGCCGCTCGCCGCCCCCGTCACCAGCGCCACGGTTCCATCCATGGAAGCCATCGTCATCGCCTCCTGAGGCTTGTCCTGCCAACTAGGTCGCCGCGTCACGGCATCGCCTTATCGCCGCCGGGCGCTTTAGGCCCTCCGTCTCGACTGGTCACATCACAGCACACCACAGTCGGGTTGACCAGCGTTGAATCAGTTGATTGCCTCAATGCCAAGCCGCTTGAGTTCTTCAAGGTGGTTCCGCATGTTCTGAAGCACCTCGGGGGAGTGCGGCTGCCAATCCAGGATCTCGTCAACCACTCGCAGCGGCGCTCGGGTGCGGTAGGACCTCGTCGGGTTGCCCGGGAACTTCTTGTCCGTCAGATTGGGGTCATCCTCAAAGGGGCCCGTGGGTTCCACACGGTAGATTCTGCCGGGTCCCTCGCCCACGCCGAGTTCCGCTCCCCAAGTAGCCGCATCGAGGGTTGCGGTCAGGTAGATGAAGTTCGCCCGCTTTCGCTCCCCGAAATTCGAACTGTAGCCGGGTTCCAGCAGGTCCCCCGGCTTCAGCTTAGCCTTCGTGCCGTGGTAGAAGGGCCCGGGATCCTTGGCCTCAGACGACAGCGGTTCGTTGTCCATGCACACCCTCCTCGAAGTTGGGCTACCACTCTAGCTCGCCGACGGCTGATGCCACGGTTTTTGGGCCGGGGTCGTGAGGGAGGCCAGCGCGGCCGCCAGGGCGGGCACGTAGAACCAGCCAATGGTTGCGGAAGCGAGCAGGGTGAAGATGGTGAGGGCAACGGTGGTCGCGACGGATGCGGGCATCCGTGCCGGTCCCCTCACTAGGAGAGGCAGGCCGGTCAGAGCGACGGGGATCAGCACCAGCACAAAGACGTAAGGTCCTACGTTCTCGAGCAGGGTTGAGGCAGTGACTTGGTCTGGCCCGTCATTCGAAATTATCGCTGTGCTGTACACAGGAACCAGGAGTAGCACCAGGGAGGCTGCAATCGTGAGCGAGAAGGCAAGGATCTGGCGAACACTTTTCGGATCCGAGCGGTATCTCATGTGTCCCCCCAAAGTGGAGTTGCGTCTAAGCCAACGAAAGCACGGTTTTAGGCATTCGACCAGACGATTTCATCGCTTTCGATGTCCGCTCGGATGCCGTCCAGCCCGAAGACTTGGGGCTCGTTGATCGCGCGCCAGCGGGCTACAGTTGGCGCCGTGCGAAAACTCATAGTTCAGCAGTGGGTCACCGTGGACAACATCGCCGCGGAGGAGAACGGCGGGCTCAGCTTCGTGTCAGGGGAGGCGTTTTCCGAGACCACCAACAAGGCGTTCAAGGCAAGCCTGATGGGGTTCATCGACTCTGTCGACACGATGATTCTCGGCGCGAATACCTACAACCAGAACAAGGACTACTGGCCATCTGCCAATGAACAAGGTGAATACGGTGAGAAGCTCAACAACCTGACCAAGTTCGTCGCCTCGTCGACGCTGGCTGACGCGCCATGGGGTGACTTTCCCGCCGCGACCCTAACGCGCGACCCGGCCGCCACCATCCGGGAGCTCAAGGAGGAGAGCGGCAAGGACATCTGGCTTTGGGGGAGCTTGAGGCTCATGCACTCACTGATGGACGCCGGCGTCGTCGATGAAGTCCGGATGCTGGTCTGTCCGGCGTCACGCGGCAAGGGAAAACGCATTTTCGAGGATTGGCAAGACCTGCGGCTGCTTGAGGCCACCCCGTTCGAAAACGGCGTGGTACTTCTGCGCTACGAGATCAAGAAATAAGCGCCAAGGAGTGAGCGGAATCCGGTGGGTACTGCACGTCGATCTCGACCAGTTCATTGCGGCTGTCGAAGTGCTCCGGCGGCCGGAGCTTGCGGGCAAACCGATCATTGTCGGCGGTCGGGGCGACCCCACGGAACGAGCTGTGGTGTCGACCGCATCCTATGAAGCAAGGGCGTTCGGCGTGGGTTCCGGAATGCCCTTACGCATTGCGGCCCGGAAAGTGCCCGACGCCGTGATCCTGCCCGTCGATCACGAGGCGTACCTCGCGGCGTCTGAAACGGTGATGGCTACCCTGCGTTCGCAGCCCGGCGCCACCGTGCAGGTGCTGGGTTGGGATGAAGCCTTTGTAGGCATTGAGACAGAGAATCCGGAAGCCTACGCCCGGCAGGTGCAGGCCGCTGTTTTGGAGCGGACGCAGCTGCATTGCAGCGTGGGCATCGGCGACACCCTGGTCCGGGCCAAGGTAGCCACCGGCTTCGGCAAGCCGGCCGGAGTCTTCCGCCTCACCGCCGGGAACTGGCTGGAGGTCATGGGCAGTCGGCCCACCAAGGATCTGTGGGGCGTCGGAACCAAAGTGTCGGGCCGGCTGGCCAGACTCGGCATCAACACCGTCGCCGAACTCGCCGCGTGCGACCCCCAAGACCTGGTCCCGGAGTTCGGCCCCAGGATGGGTCCTTGGTACGCGGAGCTCGGACGCGGGGACGGCGCCAGCGTTGTGGACGACACCCCGTGGGTTGCCCGCGGGCATAGCCGGGAGACCACCTTCCAGCGGGACCTGACCGAGCCCGCCCAGGTGGACGACGCCGTCAGGGAACTGACAGCGCGCGTCCTTGAGGATGTTGTGGCTGAAGGGCGGCCCGTCATCGGATTAACCCTCAAAGTTCGGTACGCGCCGTTCTCCACCAAGACCCACGCGAAAAAGATCCCCGAGACTTTCGACCGGCACGAAATCCTCGCGCGGGCTTTGGACCTCGCGGCCGGAATCGAAGCGGGCCGTCCGATCCGGCTCCTGGGCCTGCGGGCCGAAATGGCCATGCCCGATGATGCCCGAAAGGGACATACGCCGACCCGCGGCGGCTGGTGACGGCGTCGCTCCTTTCCTTACTTCCGCGAATGAACCCTTCGCGGAAGCAACCAATACCGGAACGTTTCCCCGAATGCAGCTATCTGGTATCGGTGGTGATTGCTTCGATGGGGATCCATAGTTGGCCGCGGCCTTTAGAGCCGTCTGGTTCCGACTGGACGCTCAGCAGTTGTGGTCCGGGCGCCCAGCGATATGGATTCGCGGGGAACCATTCGGCCGCTGCGTCAGCCCAAAGATGCTGCAGGACCTCGGGAAACTTGCCTTCTGTCTCGAACACAACCCATAGCCCGGCCGGGATATCCGTAGAGTCGTATCCGACCGGCGCCGTCCGTGATGATGCCGCAGCGCGCCAGTAATCCAATTCGCTTCCCTCTGTTCCCGGGTCCTCGAGATTTTCGGTGACAGCGAGCAGTCCGAACGGCTCCGTGTCCGATAACTGTGCCAGTCGCGGCCTCACCGTCGGGTCCAGGTTCCGCTCGAACTCTTCGATTAGCGGATTCGGACCCTCGTAGATGAGCCGGACACGTGTCTTGAGCCCGATAAGGCGGAAGGCGTCCTTCTTCACTATGCGGTGCTTCATGTCGGCACTCCCTTCGATTCGAAGATGGAATCTCAATTGCGGTTGTGAATGGAGCACGGCGCCCGGGCGTCGCGCCTGTGACGGAGTGAGCCCGTGCATGGATTTGAAAGCCCGGGTGAACGCTTCGGCCGACCCATACCCGTACCGGATCGCTACGTCCAGTACGGCCTGGCCAGCGACAATTTCCGCTGCCGCTGCCGTCAGCCGCCGGCGCCGGATGTATTCGGACAATGGCAAGCCCGCGAGTGAGGCAAACATTCGCCGAAAGTGGTACACCGAGGTGAGAGCCACCTGTGCCAGACGTCCAACGTCGATCTGCGAGGCAAGGTCAGCCTCGATGAGCTCGATAGCCCGGTTCCATTCCTGCACGGCTGCCTCCTTCCTTTACTACGGTACGGAGACTCCGACCCGTTGACCCGACAATGCCTGCCCGAAAAGATCAGTCGTCGGTCGACGCGAGGTCAGGCGTAGGCCAGGCTCATCAGCAGTGCCTTGAGTTGGACGTATTGGTCAGTTGCCATCCAGGCTCTGGCTGCGCCCCTGTTTGGGAAGGCAGGGTCATTGAACAGAACTCGGGTGCTCAGGCCGCCGTTCGCCGTTGAAACGAGATTGCACCACGATGAGACGCCCTCACCTTGCGCCAGTGAACGGGGATCGCTTAGCCCCATGAAGTAGGCGTCGCCATCACCGTAGGACTCCACGACGAAGCCGAAAACGGGCTCGGCGCCGTCCGGTGCAGCCATTCCAGGAACAGCCACTTGATCGAACACCCGACGCGATACGGGACCGCCAGTACAACCAGCGGTCAAGCCATTTCCCAGGGAGAGCAGATCATTGCCTCCGCTGTCAGTGACGATCGCTTGGGGGGGGGGGGGGGGGGGGGGGGGGGGGGGGGGGGGAGCACGGTTCGCACCGTCCATGCTTCCGGATAGGCGAAGGAGATGTGTCCGTCCGGGAAAGTGAAGGTCTTCAGTGCTGGAGATGCGTGCTTCGCCGACGAAGCGGGCAGCGCTGACCCTGATACCGCAGTGGCGGCAGAGGCCGCCGGTGCCGCAGCTGACAGAAATGCTAGCGCTGGTGTGGGTTCGGCCGTGTCGTTCACGGTCACGTTCGAGGCGGCGGCAGGGCCGGTTCCTGGCTGTGGCCCACATCCGGCGAGTACAAGGCCGACGGCGAAACCCGCCATGCTGACGGCCGTGAAGATTCCGGCGCGATTGGAATTCATTGTTATAACCCCCAATATCTGTGACGGCGGGCTGAATGTCCCGCTCGGTAACTAAATTTCCGGAACCTCGCTTGGAGTTACAGTCAGTGCAAAAAAACATTCGGTGATGGCCACCAGGGACAATTCGGTTCACGACGAACCGCGCGCAGCGCCAAGATGGATGCCTCTGTCAGCGAAAGCACCCCCTCCGTGAGACGGCAGGATGGGTAACGGGTGTCGGGTTAGCTGGGCAGTCGCGGTCATAGGAACCGCCCCAAATGCCATCAACAGGATGAATTCTCCATCATGGCCGACCGAGTGGAGTGTTCCTAACTAACGATCTATGCGAACCTGCGAGACTTGCCTAATGATTACCGAGCACGCGCTGCTTCCCGTCATTTCCGGTCATGAAGAAGATTTTGAGGCAGCGTTCGACCGGGCTAGATCGATTATTGCGTCGACGCCAGGCTTTATCTCGTTATCGCTCTCGCGTTCGATCGAAACTCCCAGCACTTATTTGCTGCTCGTGCAGTGGGACAGTTTGGAGGACCACACCGTTGGTTTCAGGGGATCCCCGCAGTACCAGCAGTGGCGGCAGCTACTGCACAGATTTTACGAACCGTTTCCCTTGGTCGAACACTACGAGCTCGTGAACTCTGCTCCTCGATAGAAAGCCTTAGGGGGCAGATGTGAAATACATCCTCGTTTTGCAATGGCCAGTTACCTCTGAGGCCGACTTTGATGCGCTCATCTCGATGGAGGATCTGCTTGAGGCAGACCTCCCGGATGCACACGGTTTCGTGGACGGCCACGACTTCGATGCCGGCGAGATGAACATCTTCGTCCACACCGACCGACCACTCGAAGCGTTTCAGGACGCGATGACATCGCTGCGCCCTGACCCACGATGGGTCGGCGTACGGGCGGCATACAGGCCGGCCGATGGAGATCGTTATGTGGTCGTGTGGCCCAAGACGCTTGAAGTGTTCTCAGTGTCGTGACGCGGAGAATCCGTGCTCTGCTTTCATGGCTGCGACAATCCTCTGGACGTTGGACATGCTGCCGGGCACCACTGCGTCTGACACTCGGATGGTAGTCCCACAGACCCACACGTCCTCCCTAAAGTTTGCCGAAGGGCTACGAGGCCAGACACAACGGGCGCACATATCGATGCCCTAAGGGAGTCGGGTCACAGGTTAGTTATCAAGGTCTTTCATTGCGCAGTGCCCACGAGGGCCAGCGAAGGATTGAGCGTCTTTCTATCCCCGCTGGCAAGTCTCTGTCCAGGTCCCAGGATCTAACGCCGGTCTCTTCCCAGATTCCGAAGAGCTCGTCGGATCGGTTACCGTGCCTGTACTCGGCTTCCTCGGGAAAGACCGGCAAGGCGTCGAGGAACACGACGTGCCGGCCGTTCGTCAGCTGGAGTTCCGGGATCAGGTCATCGGGACGTTCGGTTAGCACCCATCCCGTGAATTTCCGACCCTTTATGACTTTCCAATTGCCTGCCACAAAGACGCCGTGTTGAGGCACTGTGTTGCTTTTGAGGACGCTCAAAACCATGTTGGCGAACGCCTCTTTTACCGCCTCGGAACCGGACTTCACTCCCACGAAGAGCTCAACGGCGTGCTGTCTGGCTCCCGGGCCATGGCGGGTGGCGCCAGCCGAAGCATAGAGGTGGACGCCCATCCGGCTCGTACCTTTTGGCCACTCGAAGACGCCCACAGATTCCCCTGAGCGCGTACGCATATCGTGGTACTCCGGCTCAGATCCGACTACTGCAACGTAGTGCTCGCGCAGCTCCTCAACCACCGACATGCTCCCCATGAGTTCCATCTAACCATCGACTAACGGTCGCCAAGTGACATTTAGCGCTGCGAATAGTCCGCCACTTATCGCTGCGAATCTGGGGCTCGTCGCTCGTTCCGAAAGGGGAGCGCGTTTAACACCGCATTGCGCATCGTGATGCCCGATCGGGTCTTGGGTACGAGGAGGCGCGATGCGATGCCGGCGCGCCGTTGTAGCGGTCGGATGTGTTTGCGGTGCGTGTGTTCATAGCCAGCGAAAGCGGCGGTGTGGTCGTCCGGGTGGGCGGCAATCGCGTCGGCGAGGGTCTTGGCCCCGACGATCGCGCTGCTGGAGCCGTCACCGAACAACGAGATGCAACTCGCCGCGTCACCGAGCAGCACCACGCGGCCGGCAGTCCACTGCGGTACGTCCACGCGGGTGACGGCGTCGAAGTACCTATCGTCGGACGCGCCCCATTTCTCAAGCGCGAGCGTGGTGAACCATCCGCCGCCGGCGTAGGTGGACTCGACGAGGCGTCTGCCTTGGTCCGCGTCGCGGTAGTCGAAATCGTGCTGTCCCCGGAAGATGAATGCGAACCCGGGCTTCCCGCCGGCCGGATGGATGGTCAAGGAGGTTCCCGGTTCGTTGTACAACAGCACGGTGCGCGCATCCTCGATCGGTGCAGGGGCGCGCACGGTGCCCACGAACATGCCGAACGGGCGGGAAAAACGTTTTTCGGGGCCGAACGCCAAGCGCCTAACGGTGGAGTGGAGTCCGTCGGCTCCGACGACCAGGTCGAAGCGACGGGAAGGAGTCCGCTGAAACTCGACGTCGATTCCGCCGCCGTCCTGGTGCAAAGCGGTGATCGAGTCGTCCCGGATGATGAGACTTGTCTCTTGGGCCTTCTCGAGCAACAGGGCGACGAGTTCATTGCGTGCGACCTCGACCTCCTCGTGGCGGTCGACACGCTGGCGCGTGCGGATCGTGGCCTGTGGCCGCCCGTCGGCGCCGACGAAGACCAGGCGCTCGACACCGGTGGCAGCCTCCTCCAGGCGCGACCAGATGCCCATCTGCCGTGCAACAGCGACCGCTCCTGCGCGTACGTCGACAGGGTTGCCGCTAGATGGTGTGTCGGCCGCTCGTTCCACAATTGTGACCGACCAACCGGACTTCGCCAGCCAGTACGCGGCGGTCGAGCCGGCAATGCCGCCGCCGGAGAGCAGTACGCTGCGATCCACCATGCCCTCATTCAAGCACTCAACGCCAGAGGTAAGTCCGCATCGCTGGGGATTCCACGTCGGCAACCCTGACCGGGCCGAAAACTGGTCATTCGACTCGTGGGATTAGTTGTTGCCGAGAACTGGTCGCTCAGAGAGATAGCAACATTGAGCGGGCATCTAACTGGTTGTGCGGGTGCCGATGAGGCCGGCATCAACCTTGGTTTGTTAAACCCTGTCGCGAACCTAGTCGCTGTGGAGACGTGTCCCTTAGTCCTCCGGGCGCTAGGATCTGCACAGGACGCATCAGCAGGTTTTCAGGGGCGCCTTGTCAGCGTTTGTGCTTCGGGGAAGAAGAAGACGATGAGCGGTATTGACGATCTCATGGCGGAGGCCAATGACCGCTGGGCAGACGCGAAGAGAAGAGCGCAGGGCGTCGAGGACAACGGCCTGGGCGAGGCCGTGAAAACCTATTACACCCGCTATATCCCTGCCGGATTCTTCATCCTGGTCGCGGCCGGGACCATCGGCGCAACCCTGGCTTTCCCGGGCACACCGGAGAGGTTGCCGACCTTCCTAACCTTCGGGTTTCTCCTTGGATTTCTAGGCGCCCTGATTGGGGGCTTGGTCCACAACGCGAAGAAAGTGGCACCCGCAGTAAAGTTCGGGAGGATTGATGTGCTTCTTTCCTTGGAAAACGAGGAAAAGAAGCAGGTCCGTCGTCAGATCGCAGGGAAGGGACCCATCGATCCGGAACATCTTTCAGTCAGCCGGGCCGCCGCGGTGCAATTACGAAAGGGCCTCGCCACGCAACTGCTTCTGGCGCCGTTGTATCCTCTCATCTTCATTCCCCAAGTCATGAACTCAGCTCTCCGCGGTGACAGTCTGTTCGCTTGGCTGATGGCAATTGGTGTGGGAGTAATAGCGGCCGGGGTAGGGTTTCTCGTCCGTGACTTCCGGCGGGCGGGCCGGTTCCTGGCCCACACAGCGGAGCGGGCAGCCCCGGGCAACGCGCCGTTTTAATGTTCCAAAGCCGAACCCCGACTGGGGCCGAAAAATGGTTGATCAGGACGTCTGGCGAAAATAGCCAGGAGAGAGCAGCCCATAGGGTTGCAACCCTGACCGGGCCGAATATTGGTCATGCGACGAGTGAGGCTAGTTGTTGCCAGGAATTGGTTGCGGAGAGCGATTGCGACCTCTACCGGGCATCTACGCGGGGCCGGAGGATCAACTGGTATGGGCCCTGTCGGAATGCTTTCGCTTGTGGTTCAGTACACTCATGCCAGAGCGATCCCCACGAAAGCCGACGGGCAAGCCTCCGGTCAGCGCAAGCCCTGAGCTGAGGCGCAGGCTCCGCCGCCTCACCTACTATGGGTCAGCCTTGGCCTTGGCAATGATTATTCTGAACTTCCTACCCATTGAGCCCGAGCCGTGGGTTTGGGGCAAGGTGGCAATTCTTGCCGTTGGCACGATCATATTCATCATCTGGGCGACTCGGTTTTCATTGTGGCAACGCGATGAGTACTGGCGCGAACGCGGCAGAGACCCTAAGCATCCCGAACGCTTCCCTGAGCGCTCAGACGATAACTAGCTGCACACCACAAGAGGCAGGAGTACATGTGAAGAATTTTTCTCCCAGCTATGGAGGAGTGGGACTTGACCCTCTGTTCGTCGTGGTTTTTCCGCCGTCATGTTAGTGATTCTGGGAATCAGCGCGTTCGTGATCATGAGGCGGCGCAAATAGAGAGAGGAGCTCTTGGTCGATGTTCGTTGAAGTGGCCATGAATCCGATCCGGTGGGGTTCTCCCCAGACGCCGAGCAAATGTTATGCCCCCTGCTAATGCGTCGCTGAGGTTGTAAGTCGTTTATGCGACGTCGTGGCAGTGGTGCACCAGCATTGACCTACTCGCGAAGGACCTTCCACCGGCCGAACCTACAGCGCGACAGTTTCAACCCACTGAAGGGAATCAATGAAAACATTTGAACGGCCGAGGCTAGTAAGCCACCGAATGCATGCACCTTGTCCGCTTCGACTGCCATTTATGATTCTCGAATGGGGGAAAGCGCAAACCGAGAAACATCGGGAAAGCACAAGCCGATCTTCGTAGAGATTGGGATTCGGGCTTCCATGGACCGGGTGTGGGTGCTGAGCCAGGACCTGGCACTCCATCCTCGCTGGGATTTGCGTTTTTCCCGCATCGTCCCGATGGGCGGTGACCAGCAAGGTGAACCTGTTCGTTTTCGCTACGAGTTCTGGTTGCCATGGCATACCATTCGCGGGACCGGGACCTCGCTAGGTCACCGGTATCGCAAGGATGGGCAGGCGACGTCAGTGCTCAAGTTTGATACCTCGGATGCTTTGTCACCTATCGGGGCAGGATCGGGGTACTGGCGCTACATCCCCACGGAAGATGGCGTGCGTTTTATCACCGGGTATAACTACCGGCCGGGAATGGGAATCGTAGGGAAGGCCTTTGACGCCAGGCTCATCCGGCCCGCTTTGGGATGGGCCACTGCCCTCAGCTTTGACCGACTGCGTCTATGGGCAGAATCCGATATTGACCCCGGCGACTCCCGTAACCGCTGGATTATTGATGCGGCAGTGAGAGCCGGTGGTGCCGTAAGCGCCGGCGTTCTGCTCAACAAAGCAATTAACGGCAGAAACACAGGTTGGGCTTTTCTGGCTGGTACTGCCCTTTTGACAGCATCCGCTCTCCCGGCGCATTGGACAGTGCCTCGGGCAGGACGTTGCCGCCGGGCGCCATCTGATGCGCACTTTGGTCGTGCCCCATCAGCTCTGGATGCGCTGCCATCACCTTCAACACCAAGAATTGCTGCTCAGTCAGGGACGAAAGACGAGTAACCATGCCTTCGATTTTCGAGCTAGCCCTGGGCCAAGACTTCCGGAAGTTGCACCCCATGCTCCAGAAGCGCTTCGGCGTGGACATAGACAGCGGATATGCCTGCGTAGGCCGAGGGGTCTTCTCGGAAGTCCGCTGTGGCGCATGGTGGACAGTTCCGTTCCTTCGTCTGGGGGCCTTCCGCAACATCCTCTTCCCCGACCAAGGACGGAACATCCCGTTCACTATCGAGAACTATCCGTACGTTGATGGTTTCGGCAGACCCACGGTCACCTTCGTGCGGACCCTCGAGCTGCCCCGGGCCAGGAGACGCCGCTTCGATGCCACCATGATCTACAGCCCTCAACGTGGCGCGGTTGTCGATTACCTCGGAACGCACCAACATCTGGCTACTGACCTGAAACTGGAAGTTCTCACCGACGGAACGTTGCACCTGCAGTCAACAGCCCAGCGGTTTTACGAAGGTGTCATAGGTTTCACCTTCCCTGCGGCCTTGACTGGCACCGCAGACCTTTATGAAAGCTTCGATGACGACCGTGGCGTCTACACCATCCAGATGCAGGTGCGGAACCCGGTCACGGGCTTCCTGTTTGGATACCGGGGCGAGTTCTCCTGCACATTTCCCCGCCTGTCGGATGAAGATTTCCCAGAGCACCTAAAACCACATAGAGAAGAAAGCCGCCAATAGGAGTCCCGTCGCGGCACAGACGACCCATTTGAGGAATCCCTTTCGGGACAGTCCACGCCGTTGTTCCGAGGAATTGGGGTCAAGGCTGGCGGCTAGGCTCGTCAGCCGCAGCGCTACATTGAGATCTGCTGGACCGCGCTTGGTATGAACGCCAGAGTGTTGATCAATGCCAGCGTGGCTATGCCATACCCAATGACCAGGGCAGCGATGGCTAGCCCACGGCCACTTTCGCCTCTCAGAGGGATCTGATTGAGGGCAACGTGTCCGGCCCCGACTGCAAAAACAGCGAGAACCGCGACGCCGAATACCCAGAATCCTGAGGCAGCGATGACGGCGAAAATGATGGCCGCAAGGGCCAGTTTGTTTGGTCGTCGAGTTGCTGTGCGAGCCGGCACCATAGGCGTACTCATTTCGGTTCCCCCAACCTCGTTAGTACAAGCGAGTTTAGCGGGCCACATGCGCAGACAGAATGGACTTGAAGCGTTTGTTTCGGGAACGCTCTCAAAACCCGAGGTACCCTTCCGGGCACCCGGGGCGGGCCCACCACCTCACGAAACACAGCGAAACATTTCTCGCATACCCGCCCGTTCAAACCGTCCCATTAGACGGTCCTCCTCCGGGCGGACCCACCCCTCACCAGCACAAACGCAGTCCTGCGGAGAGACGCCGCCGTAAGACCCGTCCGGTGACGGTGACCTATCTGGTCCACCTAAACGTCGCGTGGCACACTGTTGCGCATGACCGCTTTGCTGGTCGGCTACGCGCGGGTGTCAACGGAGCAGCAGGACCTCACGGCGCAGCGCGACGCCTTGGCAGCCTTGGGGATCACTCCGGACCGGATCTACGTGGATCACGGGCTGACCGGTACTGACCGGAACCGTCCGGGCCTCCGTGAAGCGATGGCGGCCTGCCGGGACGGGGACACGTTCGTGGTGACAAAGCTGGACCGCCTGGCCAGGTCGGTGCGTGACGCCCACGAGATCGTCGACGAGCTTGCCCAGCGGAATGTGAAACTCAGCATCGGCGGATCGGTGCACGATCCAACTGACCCGGTCGGAAAACTGCTGTTCAATGTCTTGGCCATGGTGGCTGAATTCGAGAGCGACCTGATTCGTGCCCGCACGCGCGAAGGCATGAAGATCGCGAAAGCCAAAGGCCGCCTGCGCGGAAAGAAGCCCAAGCTGTCACCTGCGCAGGAGGCTCATTTGGTGAAACTGCACGACGCCGGCGAACACACCACGGGCGAACTTGCAGAGCTCTTTTCCGTGGCCAGGTCCACGGTGTACCGGGCAGTACAGCGCGCCAGGCACAAGACAGGACCGGCCCGCTAACCGCCGGCCCTCCGGGAGTTGCGGGATTGCCAACGCAACAGCCCCTTCGAACCGGATGGTTCGGAGGGGCTGTTGTTGGTGCAGGGTGGGCCGGCTGGGCGCCGGCGCCTTTACCCTAAGCCTTTAGAGAGGGCGGATGTTCTCTGCCTGCGGGCCCTTCGGACCCTGGGTCACATCGAATTCGACCTTCTGGTTCTCATCCAGTGAACGGTAACCGCTGCTTGCGATCGCCGAATAGTGGGCGAAAACGTCAGCTGATCCGTCATCGGGGGCAATGAAGCCAAAACCCTTTTCGGCGTTGAACCATTTAACTGTGCCTGTTGCCATGGCTGCATTCCTTTATGTGACTCTGATTTTCTCTGCAGACACGGAGGCCCGCAGAGCGGAGAACGTCCCCCGCTGTCCCCAACGTACGGGGCGGACGCATTACGTGCAAGGGTATAAGTGCCCTTGCGACACTTTGTGTCTCTGTCAGCCGCCCGCGGCGTACATGGCCAGCAGGTCCCGGCCGAACTGGTGGGGCGACGTTTCGGACGGGCTATGGCCTCCGCGGTAGACCAAAATCCGGGCACCTATCGACTGCGCGAACTGGCGGTGCAGCCCTAGCGGCCAAAGATCGTGCTCTCCCACGGCCACGAATTTCGGCACATTGGCGGCGGCGATGGCCGGCCGGAGGTCCGGGACATTTTTCATCAGTTCGTAGATGTCCCGGACGGATTGCCGCCGCGTAATCCGGAACCGGTTCCGGACAAACCGCAGACGGTTGGGGGAGACCTTGTTGACGTTCCTGCGGATGCCCCAGATCATCATCGCGGCCCCCACCCGGCCGTTGGCCCAGCCGGTGAACCGCCCGATCCTGCTGACTCCCCGGAAACACTGCCCCGTCAGGGGCGGGCAGCTAAGGAGCGTGAGGCTGCGGAACAACTCCGGGCGCCGCGAGTAGGCAATCTGCGCCAGGATCGCGGCGAAGGAGTAGCCCACCACATGCGACGGACCTTCGCCAGACTCCAGAACAGCGATGAAATCGTTGACGAAGAGCTCATAGTCATAGTGCCTCCGGGACGGGACGAGGTTCTCCGGGCCGGCGGCTGCCGATTCATACTGGCCCGCCAGATCGTAACTCACCACGTAGAACCCGGCCTCGGCGAGCTCGGGCATCATCACGGCGAAATCCTCCTTGGAGCCCGTGGCCCCGGGAACCAGCACCACCCGCGGGTTCTGCGGCTTGCCCATAGTGACCATCGCCAGGCCGCCGCTCGGTGCTGCAAAGCGGCTGCTCGTCGAACCCTCCGGAAGGACTGCCCAGTCCCAGTCGCGGATCTCCGCGTCCCTCTGCGTTGCGTCATCCGCAACCCCACCGGCGGAACGGGGTTCCTCCTGCGCCATGGAAAAGAGCCTCACCACGTTACGGTTCCGGCCGCGCCGTCCACGGTGACGGTCTGCCCGTCGCGCAGCCGACCGGTGGCATCGGCAACACCCACGACGGCGGGGATGCCGTACTCGCGGGCCACCACCGCCCCGTGTGAGATGACGCCGCCCATCTCCATCACCAGTGCGCCTGCTGTCATGAACAGCGGCGTCCAGCCGGGATCAGTGGAGGGGGCCACCAGGATTTCCCCGGGTTCCAGATGAGCCCCGACCGGATCCATCACGACCCGGACCTTCCCGGTGGCGGTGCCTGCGGACGCTGGCGTCCCTGACAGTCGGTCCGGCGCCGCGGTCCCGGGCAACGCGGAAGCCGCCGCCATCATGGCTGCCTCGACGTCGGTGCCGTCCGAGAGCAGGAGGCGCGGCACGCGCCGCCGCCGCAATTCGACGTCGTACAGCCGACGGCGGCTGGCGACGATTCCTTTCAGGTCGGCCCCGCGCAGGCCCACCCGCAACTCATCGAAGTCCAGGAAGAACACGTCGCCGGCGTCCGCGACGGTGCCGGTCCCCGCCAGCTCGGCACCCACGGCCGTGAGCTGCCGGTGCATCTCCGCAAGCACCATCACGATGTAGAACTTGGGCAATTCACGCAGGCCGCACAGCTGGCGTGCCCGGCGCAGGCACAGCGCCACGAGTCGCCCACGCAGCCGGCCCTTCTTCCCGGCCCGTTCCACCAGCTCGCTGATCCGGGCCTCCGCATGATCGGCGGCCCTCGCAAACTGGCGGTCCGGCGCCTGCTCGGGATCCTCCACCCGGAGGTAGTTCGAGATCATTCCCAACAGATGGTCCGGTTCCTCAGCCCACCTCGGCATCCCCAGGTCGATCTCCGCCACGGCCCGGTGGCCGTACTTGGTCAGGAACTTCCGCAGCCCGTCCTGGGCAGCGGCTGGCAGCGTGCCCGCCTGGTAGAGGTCAGCAAGCCCGTCAGGCCGCAGCTCCGAAAACACCCGCCGCGCTTCCGGGTCCCGGCCCAGGGAGACCGCCAGGTGCCATAGTTCCAGGTCCATAATGGTGGTCACGTTATGCGGAAGCCCCCGAAGGACTGCCTCAAGTTCGCGCGGCTGGGCAATCCCGCGGAGCAGCCTGCGGGCCGCGGCCAGCATCAGGTACCCCACGGACGGACCCGGCAGAGTGGCCCGGATCAACCCGTTGATGACATCGGTTCCCAGGACGTCCTCCGCGTGCTGGAGCCGCCTCGCCGCAGAGGCCGGAAGGGGGAGCGTCAGCCGGGCTTCGAGGCGGTCCTGGAAGCGGCGGGCCCTGCGCAGTTCCCCGTCCGGCCACAGCAGCGTACGGGTCATCGCCGGAACGAGCCCTGCCATCAGGCCCAGGCTCTGGGTTCCTTCGCTGCCCTTTGCTTCCGTCCTGGCGGGGCCCGGAGTGGCCTTCCGGTCCGATCTTTTGCGGACCGGCCGGACAATGTTGAACCTCGGGTCCTCCAGCAGCGACGGGAAGACGGCAGCCGACCTTCCGTCCGCGAGCGGCAGCATCCTCACCAGTGCCTTCCGGCCGGATTTGCTGCGGATGATCGGTGTCAGGTCGATGTACATCCGCAATCCCGGGTTCACGTACTTCCAGGGACCCTTGTTGCCCCGCATGAGTCCAAGGACCGAGAGCCCCATCGGGGTGATGGGGCGCGTGAGTCCCTGGAGCAGCGTGCCGCACAGGTAGACGCGCGTATCCGCGCCGGATGCGGCGCCGGCCGCGCCCGAGGCCGCATCCGTTCCGGCTTGTCCGCCGAGCGGGTCGTCGTCCGGCAGTGGATACAGCGTGGTGATGGGCCGCGACTGGGTCAGCCAGGCCTTGCCGCCGGGGTCGATCACCCACTCCACGTCCTGGGGTGCGCCAAAAAGCCGCTGGGCGGCGTCACCGAGGGACGCCAGTTCGCGCAGCTGGGTCTCGGTCAGGCCGGGCGCCGTGCCATCCGGCCGCTGCAGGCTCCGGCCCGATGCCGTGTCCACCACGAAATGGTCGGGATTCACGGCGCCGGACACTACCGCCTGTCCCGGCCCGGCAGCGGCGTCTATGACGGTCTCGGTGCGCGTCCCGGTCACCGGGTTGGCGGTGAACATCACGCCGGCGATGCCGGCGTCGACCATTTGTTGAACGACGACGGCGAGGCCCACCTCGCGGTGACTGATCCCGTTCGAAGTGCGGTAGGCCACCGCACGGTCGGTCCACAGGGAGGCCCAGCAGCGCCGGACGGCCTCGACGACGGCATCGGCACCGGCGACGTCCATGAAGGAGTCCTGCTGCCCCGCAAAACTTGCAAACGGCAGGTCCTCGGCGGTGGCCGAAGACCGCACCGCCACCGGTGTGTTCCCCATCGCGGCGTAGGCTCCGCGGACTGCGGCCTCGACGTCGGGCGGCACCGGTGCTGCCGCCACCGTCTCCCGGGCACGCCGCGCGAGTTCGTCACGGTCCCCGTCCGACAGCCCGGCGGCGCCGTCCGGGCCGGCACCGTCCAGGCGGGCGGCAATGGCGTCCAGCTCCGCCGTCGCGGCCATCCGGTAACCCGCCGTCGTCAGGCAGAAACCAGGCGGAACCGGAAAGCCGGCCGCCACGAGTTTTCCGAGGTTCAGGGCCTTGCCGCCCACCAGGGCCAGCGACCCAGAAGGCAGCTCACCGAGCTCAATAACAAGGCTCCCGCCGCCGCCGGCGTCGTCCGGTTCCGGACAGGGGTTTACCGAAACCATGCCCTGCTCCTAGCTGTTGTCCGCATCCTCTCCGGTGTCCTCCCACATGACGTCCAGATTGTGGAAGATCACGGGGCCGTCGCACAGTGCGGCCATCTTCGCTGCGAACTCCGACGTCTCCGGGCGGCCGGAGTTCTCCATCGCCGAGTCAAAGGAATCAAAGTCGACGATGGTGAAGTAGGTCCCTGGATGGTCCCGGTCCGAGGTGGCAACAATCCGGCGGAACGTGGGCGTCGTGCTGCCCTCTGTTCTCGACGGACGGCCCAGCTCTTCAATTTCCTTGATGCGGGACGACTGGAATTGGATGATCTGCACAAACCCGGCCATGACGGCTCCTTGACGGCGGTGGATGCTGATGCGGATCACGCTAGACCCCGCGGCGGGGCGCGCAAAGGGGACAAGTGCCCTACTTTGCGGGCTACGGCGCGGGGAGTCCCCGGACCGTGCGGTTGCGGCCCTGCGACTTGGCCTCGTAGAGGGCGGCGTCCGCCGTCGCGATCAGCTCATCGAGCCCGGACGGGCCGTGGCCGATGGGCGCGATGCCGTAGCTGACCGTGGGCATCCGGGAACCGTCGGGACCGCGGACTGCCCTCAAATGCCGGTTGATTTCCTTTGTGATGGCTTCTGCCCGGTCCGGGCTCACACCCGGCAGAAGGAAGATGAACTCCTCGCCGCCGTAGCGTCCCACAAGATCTGTTGAGCGGACCGTGCCGTTGCAGGCGGCGGCGAAGGACTGCAGAGCCGTGTCGCCGGCAGCGTGGCCGTAGGTATCGTTGACCGCCTTGAAATGGTCCAGGTCGGCCAGGATCAGGGAGCCCAGCGCCCGGGTGTGCCGCAGCCGCTGCAGCTCATCGGAGGCCAAATCCAGGAACGCCGCACGGTTGAGGAGCCCCGTGAGGCCGTCCTGGGTGGCCACGGCCCGCAGCGCGCGCGTCTGCTGTTCGCTGCTTAGGGCCGCCATGCTGAAGGACACCACTACCAGCAGCACCATGGTGACCAGGGTGGTGACCGCCGAGCCGAAATAGGTCACGAAGATCCGGCCGTCCGGGCCTTCGCCGAGATACACGATCAGCCGGCAGGAGTAGTAGGCCGAGAAGAAGGCAGCGGCGATGGCCAACGGGATCCGGACCCTGGAGTAGCCCGGTTCCAGCCGCCAGAGTTCGCGCGAGGCAAGGCCCAGCATCAGGCTCATCAGGGCGAGGAAGACGGCGCCTCCAGCCCAGATGTTCACGCCCGGATTTTCGAAGGCTGATGACACGGTCACAACGGCAGGACCCGCCGCCAGCTGCCAGGAACGCGGCCGCGAAGCCCGCAGGGACCTGGCACCGGCCCACACGCACGCCGCCCCGGCCACTAGCAGGCAGTTCCCCAGCGGATTGGCCCACACCTGGTGCGGTGTTCCGTTGAAGAGGTAGGAAGCGGATCCCGCGAGGAAGAGCGTCAGGGCCACGCACCACCAGGCGCTGTACGGGGACCGCGTGCTCCGGTACGCGGCAAAGTAGAACAGGAGCGCCAGCGTGAACGCGACAATGGCGAAGGCAACCCTGAGGGTTAAGGTGTCGAGTTGCATTCAGTTCCCCCGGCTCGCAACGAAGCGACGTCCCGGACGGCACGCGGCCCGAGACACTACGCAGACTTAGTATCGCATTCGGTGGCACCGGCGGAGCGCCGGCGTCGCGCCTGTTAAGTGCGTGCGGGCCGTCGGCCGGATCAGGGAGTCAGCAGCACCTTGACGGCGCGCCTTTCATCCATCGCCTTGTACGCCTCCGGCGCTTCCTCCAGCGGCATCACGGAGTCAAAGACGCGGCCGGGGTTGATGGCTCCGGCCAGCACATCCGCCAGCAGTTCGGGGATGTACGTCCGGGCCGGAGCCATGCCGCCGGCGATGGAGACGTTGGAGTCGAACAGGTAGCGCAGCGTGACCTCGGCTCCGCCCGTGGGAACGCCAACGAAACCCAGCGCCCCGCCGGGCCGGACACAGTGCAGCGCCTGCTCCATGGATTCCTTCGTGCCCACGCATTCCAGCACCGAATCGGCCAGCACTCCGCCCAGCAACTCGCGGACCTTGGCCACGCCGTCGTCGCCCCGTTCCTCCACGATGTCCGTGGCGCCGAACTCGCGGGCCAGCGCCTGCCGGTCCGCGTGGCGGGACATGGCAATGATCCGCTCTGCCCCCAGCCGTTTGGCCGCGAGGACACCGCAAAGTCCGACGGCGCCGTCGCCCACCACGACAACGGTGCGGCCCGGTGCGACTTTGGCCGCAAGTGCCGCGTGGTGGCCGGTGGCCATGACATCGGACAGTGTCAGCAGGTTGGCTGTGAGCGCAGCGTCCGGCTCGGTGACACCCGGAACCTTGACCAGGGTGCTCTCCGCCCGCGGAACCCGGACGGCCTGGCCCTGGCCGCCGTCGATCTTGTGCCCGGTGTCATCCCGGCCGCCCCAGCCGGCCAGGTGGTCGCAGGCGACGGTGACGCCATTGAGGCACTGCGGGCACTCGCCGCAGCTGACCACGAACGGCGCGATGACAAAATCGCCCTCCGCCAGCTCGGTCACGCCTTCTCCGATGCTCTCCACCACGCCGACGAATTCGTGGCCGATGGCCGTCGGCTTCTTCGTGGGCCTGACGCCGCGGTACGGCCAAAGGTCCGAGCCGCACACGCAGGACGCGGTGACCCTGACCACCACGTCGGTGGGCAGCTGGATGGTGGGGTAGTCCCGGTCTTCAACCCGGATGTCTCCGGGGCCGTGGATGATGGTGGCGCGCATGGTGGGCTCCTTCGATGGGGTGCTGGGCCAGGTCCGAGTCTAAACCCGGCTGCGGGACGCGCGCTTGGCTGCGGCAGGGATCCGCTAGCGCATGCCCTCGCGCCGGATCGCAGTAGCAATCGCCGCGGCCCGGGTCTCCACGCCGAGTTTGGCATAGATGTGCGCCAGATGGGTTTTCACGGTGGCCTCGGAGATGAACAGCCGCCGGCCGAGCTCCCTGTTGCTGAGGCCTTCAATCAGCAGGCTCAACAGCTCCGCCTCACGGGGTGTCAGGACCTCGTCCGGGTTCCGCAGTTGTTGGAAGAGCCGCGACGCCACGGGCGCGCTCATCACGCTCTTGCCCTGCACCGCCCCGCGGATGGCGGCGAAAATCTCCTCCGGCGCCGCGTCCTTGAGCAGGTAGCCCATGGCGCCCGCGTCGACGGCCCGGACAATGTCGGCATCCGAGTCATACGTGGTGAACACCAGCACGGCCTGCCTGGCATTTTGCCGGCGCAGCTGCTTGATGGCCTCGATTCCGTCCATGCCCGGACCCATCGCCAGGTCCATCACCACCACTGCGGGACTGAGCTGCTCCGCCAGGGCCAGGGCGTCCTCTCCGGAAGCCGCCTCAGACACCACCTCGATGTCCGGCTGCGTTCCCAGCAGCGCCTTGAGACCGCTGCGGACCACCAGATGGTCGTCCACCAGCAGCACGGTGATGGGCTTCATTGTTCGTCACCCGTGGGCAGTTGCGCGGCCACGATCGTCCCTTCCCCGGGGCTGCTTTCCACCGAAAATACTCCGCCCAGCTGCTCCACCCGCTGGCGCATCGCCCGGAGGCCGTAGCCTCCGGCGTCCGACGGCGGTGCCAGCGACAGCGGGTCGAAACCGGCGCCGTCGTCGTACACATCCAAAGTGACGGCGCCCGGCAGGAAGCCCAGCGTCACGGTGGCGTTCGCCGCCGCTGCGTGCAAATGCGTGTTCGCTGCGGCGCTCTGGACCACCCGTATCAGCGTGTGCCGGACATCGGCGGGGACGGCGCGCGGCTCGCCGGTGACCAGCAGGCGCACGCCCGGGAGGTACTGGGAAGCTGCCTGGCTCAGGGCGTCAGGCAGCGGCGCGGTGTCCAGGCCGGGGCTGGCGAGTTCGTGGACCAGGCTGCGCGTGTCCGCCAGGTTCCGGCGCAGCATCCCGCTGGCGGAGAGGACGTCGTCGCGCGCGGCTTGGCTGGGCCACGACCGGTTCGCGGCCTCCAGCAGGAGGAGGCTGCTGGCCAGGCCTTGCGTCACGGTGTCGTGGATTTCCCGGGACACGCGTTCGCGCTCCTCGATGGTGCCGGCCCGGCGCTCGCTGGCCGCCAGCCGCCCCTGGGCCAGGGACACCTCGGCGTGCAGCCGGCGCTGCTCGGCGGCGTCCTGCTCGATCCGGTCATAGATGAGCGTAAGCATGACGCCCACGGCCACAGGCCCCAGGAGCATGGCAACATCGCTGCCGCCGCTCAGCCGGAACAGTCCGACGGCCGTGGCCGCCGCCGTCGCGCCCCCCGCCAGGTAGGCCACCCAGCCGGTGAACGCGGTCCGGCAGAGGAAGAACAGCGCAAACGAGCACCACGCGAAGCTGGGTGCCGCAATCACCAGCACTGCCCAGAGCGCCACCAGGGCGAACATCCACACCGCCCACGGCCGGCTGCGCTGGGAAAGGACGGCGACGACGGCATAGAGCGAACACACCGCAGCGGCCAGTGCCAGCACCCACAGGTTGTCCGCGGGGCTGTGCCGCATCACGTACCGGACGGCCGAGGCCACCAGCAGCACGGCAAAACCAAGATGCACGACGGCGTCAATGCGGCCCAGCGGTGTCCGAAGGGCTGGTGGTAAGGAGGGCATGCGGGGTCCGGTTCCGGTGGAGGAGTTCTCTTCACCATGCTAGGGCCCGCGCCGTTATTGGTCTCTCAGTCTTTTGGCTGATACGTCCAGCCCGATGGGGGAGGCTGCGGCAGACCATTGCCGGATGCCGGCTGCGTCCCCGGCCGGAAGGATGGATTCGAGGCCCGGGAACGAACCCGGGCAGTGCCGCTGAGGTCACCGGAAAACGCAAGCCCCTGATGCTCATATCCAAGGAGAACCCGTGAAGAAGTCCAACAAGATCGCCGCCGCTGCCGCCGCCGGAGCGCTGCTCCTGACCGGCGGGCTGACGGCTGCGGCCAACGCCGTGCCCGCACCTGTTGCTGCGCCGGCGGCGGTTGCCGGCGCAGTGCCCGCCGTCGACGTCCAGCCGGCGCCAGAAACCGTGGTGGCGCAGAACCGGATCAGCGTGGGTGCCTCCGCGGACGCCGTCAAGTCCGCCCTCGCCAAGTGCCGGGCCGACAAGCTGCCGTTCGTGACGGTGGCCCTGGTGGACAGGTTCGGCACCGTCCAGGCACTCCTCCGCGGCGACAATGCAGCCGAGCACACCATTGAGGCGGCGCAGCAGAAGGCCTACACCGCTGCCGCCTTCGGAACGCCCACCAGTGAGCTCGCCAAGCGCATCAACGGCAACGGCCCCAGCATCGCAGACCTTCCCGGCACCCTGTTCCTCGCCGGCGGCGTCCCGCTCAAGGTCAACGGGGTGTCCGTGGCCGGCATCGGCGTGGGCGGCGCCCCCGACGGTGCCCTGGACGAAGCCTGCGCAACGGCGGGCGCCGAGGCCATCGCCGCTGCGGCCGCCGGAACCGCGAAGTAGGCTCTGGTTCATGGGGCGGTCCAGGACCTGGCGCAGGACGTCGAGCAGGCGCCGATTGGCAGTGCTCGTAGCCGCCGGCGGCATGGCAGCTTTCCTTGCTGGCTGCCAGGCGAGTCCGGGACAGCCGGAGCGGCTGGACTCCCCGCCGTCGACCGTGAACGTCACTCCCGCGACGCCCACGGCAACGCCGTCGGCAGTGGCTCCGCCGGCGTTGCCCCCTGGGGCGCAGGCGGAGCTCGACCAGCGGCTCATCCGGGCGGCCAAAGCCAACGACGCCGGTGCCGTTGCGGAGCTCATCCGGGCCGGCGGCAACGTCAATGCCAAGGACCCCATCCAGGACTCGGCGTTCCTCTATGCCGGGGCCGAGGGCTTCAACGAAGTGCTGCAGCTGACCCTGGCAGCCGGGGCGGACGTGCGCAGCACCAACCGCTTCGGCGGAACGGCGCTCATCCCCGCGAGCGAACACGGGCATGTGGACACCGTGCGGATCCTCATCGCTGCCGGCGTGCCCGTGAACCACGTGAACAACCTCGGCTGGACCGCTATGCAGGAAGCCATCCTGCTCAACGACGGCGGTCCCAGGCAGCAGGACGTGGTCCGGTTGTTGCTCGAAGCCGGCGCCGACCCCGGCATCCGGGATCCCCAGGGACGCACCGCGCTGGAAAATGCTGAGCGGCTGGGGTTCAGCGGGATCGCCGCCATGATCCGGGGCGGCTAGCCCAACTGCTGCTACTTACATGGGTGGGGCTAGACGGCCTAGCGCCGTCCTGACCTTCTTTCGACGGCCACAAGGCCCGACACGCGAGTACATGCGCGTGTCGGGCGCTGCCTGTGGACAAAAGAAGGTCATGGCGGGGGAGGACTCCGGTTAGACGGCCTCGAGGACGCTGACGTAGTTGGCGATCCCGACGCCGCCCATGTTCTGCACCGCAGCCCGGCGCGGGTTGGCCAGCTGCATGCCGCCGGCGGTCCCGGTGAGCTGCATCGCGGCGATGACGTGCTGCGAGACGCCGGTGGCGCCCACGGGGTGGCCCTTGGCCTTGAGTCCGCCGGAGACGTTGATGGGCAGCCTGCCGTCCTTGAACACCCAGCCCTCCTCGATGGCGCGGGTACCTTGGCCCGGTTCTGTCAGTCCCATGGCCTCGTACATGAGCAGCTCGGCGATGGTGAAGCAGTCGTGCACTTCGGCGAAATCCAGGTCGTCAAGCCCGACGCCGGCCATCCCCAGCGCGCGCTGCCAGGACGCGCGCGTCGCTGCGAACGCGGTGGGGTCCCGGCGTTCCCCCGGGAAGAAGTCGTTGGCCTGGCCGAAACCGGCGAGCCGCACCGGGGCGGTTGCCCCGCCCGTCGGCGAGACGGACAGCACGACGGCGGCGGCGCCGTCGGACACGGGGGAGCAGTCGGTGCGGCGCAGCGGATCGGCCACCATCGGGTTCTTGTCCGAAACAGTGCGGCAGAACTCCTCGCCGAGGTCCTTGCGGAGCTGGGCATACGGGTTGTCCACACCGTTGCGGTGGTTCTTCGCCGCGATGGTGCCCAGGACGTCGGACACCGGTCCGTAGCGCTTCTCGTAGTGCTTGGCCACTTCGGCGAACAGGCCGGTGAAGCCGGTGGTGGAGGCTTTGCCGGCCATGTCGTAGTCGGCGCCCAGCAGTGCCGCCCCGACGACGTCGGCCCCGGCGTGCGTCATCTTTTCGGCGCCGATGACCAGCACGGTCTTGGCGGTGCCGGCGAGCAGTGACTTGGTGCCCTGCTGGAACGCGGCCGACCCGGAGGCGCAGGCGTTCTCGACCCGGGTGGACGGGACGTTAGCCAGCTGCTCCGAAACCTGCAGTGCCAGCGAGGACGGGAACGCCAGCGGCATCATGCCGGAGTTGAACTGGCCGAGGTAGATCTCGTCAATCTGGCCCGGCTCGATCCCGGCGTTGTCGATCGCCTCCGTGGCGACCTGGACAATCAGGGATTCCAGGGTCTCGTCCGTGAGTTTTCCGAAGCGGCTGTGGCCCCAGCCGGTCAGCAGGACGTCTTTGCCGAACTGTTCGCGCAGGCTCATGCGATGGCTCCTTCAAGGGTGCTGGCTTCTATGATCGGGGTTGCGTCGAGGGATGGGGCGACGTCGAAGTGGGCCTCGGTCTTACCGCGTAGTTCCTCCACGGAGACGCCCGGGGCAAGGCGGGTCAGCGTGAGCTGCCGGACGCCGTCGTCCGTCTTGTCAAGGTCAAACACTGCGAGGTCGCTGATGATCCGGTCCACGCAGCTCAGTCCGGTGAGGGGCAGGGTGCATTCCTTGACGATCTTTGCGGTGCCGTCCTTGGCGTTGTGTTCGGTCAGCACCACAACGCGCGGGGTGCCGGCCACCAGGTCCATGGCGCCGCCCATGCCCTTGACCATCTTGCCGGGGATGGTCCAGTTGGCGAGATCGCCGGCTCCGGACACCTGCATGGCGCCCAGGATGGCGACCTTAACGTGGCCGCCGCGGATCATGCCGAAGGAGGCAGCGGAGTCGAAGATGCTGCCGCCGGGGAGGACCGTAACGGTCTGCTTGCCGGCGTTGATGAGGTCGGCGTCCTCTTCGCCCTCGTAGGGGAATGGTCCCATGCCGAGCAGGCCGTTCTCGCTCTGCAGGACCACGCGGACGCCGTCGCGCAGGTTGTTGGCGACCAGCGTGGGGATGCCGATGCCAAGGTTCACGTAGTCGCCGTCGTTCAGTTCTTCGGCCGCGATGGCAGCCATTTCGTCCCTGGTCCAGGCCATGGGGTTCTCCTTGGGTCTTGAAGTCTTGGGGCTTAAGTGTTCGTTCGCGCTGTGTGGCGGGGCGGTTCAGGCGGGAACGGGCTCGGAAGCGCGGGACCGGACCGTCCGCTGTTCGATGTCCTTGACCCGGCCGCTGGCCTGGACAAGGCGCTGGACGAAGACGCCGGGGGTGATGATGTTGTTCGGGTCCAGCTGGCCGGGTTCGACGATGACCTCGGCCTCCGCGACGGTCACGGCGCCGGCCGTGGCCACCACCGGGTTGAAGTTGCGGGCGGTGTAGCGGTAGATCAGGTTGCCGTCGGTGTCGGCGGTGTGCGCGTGCACCAGGGCGACGTCGGCACGGATGGCGCGCTCCTGGACGTACGTTTCGCCGTCGAACTCGGCGAGCGGTTTGCCTTCGGCGACGAGGGTCCCGACGCCGGTCTTGGTGTAGAAAGCCGGAATGCCGGCACCGCCGGCGCGGAGGCGCTCGGCCAGGGTGCCCTGCGGGGTGAACTCCACCTCCAGCTTGCCGGCAAGGTACTGCTCGGCGAACAACTTATTCTCGCCCACATAGGAGGCAATCACCTTGCGGACCTGTCCGGCCTCAATCAGGATGCCGAGGCCTTTGCCGTCCACGCCCATGTTGTTGGACACCACGGTGAGGTCCTTGACGCCCGAATCGCGCACCGCCTCGATCAGGTCCGCCGGGATGCCGCTGAGGCCAAAGCCTCCGACGGCGAGCGTCATGCCGTCCCGCAGTACGTCCTGCAGCGCGGCAGCCGCTCCGGATTTCAGCTTTGACATCGCATCTCCTCATTGAGCTCTTGACGCAATCCACTTTGTGGACTGTTCCTCTGCTGTTGGAGCCTACGGTGCCGAAAAGGGGGCTGTCAATGGACGATTTCAGCGCCAAAGATGCCGTTTTTACAGTGTGGACGGTAGGCTGGTGAGTGTCCATAATATGGATAGTCTGGGCAGATTAAACGCAAACTGCGAGGAAAAAAGATGTCTTCATTACCGGTCCAAGGCGCACAAGTCGTCAGCCGTGTCGCGTCCCTGCTGCGCATTGTTGGACGGAAACCGGAAGGTTCCCCGCTCGTGGAACTCGTCAGGGAATCCGGGCTCACCCGCCCCACCGTGCACCGGCTGCTTTCCTCGCTGGCCTCCGAAGGCCTGCTGGACCAGGACCCGCAAAGCGGAAACTGGGTGCTGGGACCGGAGATCCTGCTGATGGGTTCCGTTGCCTCAGCCCGCTTCCCGCTCGAGGACATCGCCCGGCCCAGCCTCCGCCGGCTCGCCGAGGAGACCGGAGAAAGCGCGTTCTTCTCCATCCGCCGCGGAGCGGAAACGGTGTGCCTGCTCCGCGAGGAGGGCAGCTTCCCGGTGCGTTCCTTTGTGCTCCACGAGGGCGTCCGCTTCCCGCTGGGGGTGGCGTCTGCCGGAACCGCGATCATGGCCTTCCTGCCTGAGGCGGAGCAGGAGGAGCTTCTGGCGGACTGGCCCACGCACGCGGGCAATTTTGCTGCGGCGCACACCGAAGCCCTGGTCCGGGATAACCTGGCCAAGACCCGGCAGGCCGGCTACTCAGTCAACCCCGGACTGGTGCTGGAGGGCAGCTGGGGGATGGGCGCAGCGGTATTCGACCAGCGCGGGCGCCCGGCCTGGGCGTTGTCGCTGACCGGGATTGAGCCGCGGTTCCGAGGCGACAGGCAGGAGATGCTGGGCCGCCTCCTGATGGAAGAGGCGCACCGGATCTCCACGCTGCTGACCCGTTCGCAGGGCCGTTCCTAGCGCCCGGACGATTGCGCCGGACTATCGACAAATGGTGCGCCCCGGAGCACGATTTAAACTGCAACGGCGATGTCCAACCGTCCGGACCGGCCGCCATGACGCTGGCCTCATCCGGTCTTCTCCGTGGCCAACGAATCTACAGTCGCATCCCTCAGGGGAGTGCGGGCGGGCCGCCGGAGCATAGTGACTGCAGACCCGCCCGAGCCTGGGTAGGCGCGGGCGCAGGAGAGTGCCGGAACCGGCCGACCGGTTTCCCGGCGTAGACGAAAAACAGGGAACACAACGAAGGAATGAGTCTTATGGCTCTCCACCAAGAAAGCCGCCACATTCCGCGCCTGGTGCGCGCCCTCGTGGCGGCGTTAATCTCGCTGCTAATGCCCGTGGCAGTTGGCGGCATCGCCGTCGCCGACGGCGGAAAGTCAGCCCGGACCTGGACTGTGCAGGTCGGTTCCGAATCATCGGACCAGGCGATTCAGGGGATGTCGTTCCTCCCCGAAAATATTTACATCAATGCCGGGGATAAAATCACCTGGAAGGCGAACTCAGCGGAAATCCACACCGTCACCTTCCTCGCTGAAGGCCAGTCGCTGGAGTCCACGCAGCCGTTCAACCCGGCCAATCCGCAATACGTGAATCAGCAGGGCGGAAAGTCCTACGATGGAAAGTCCTACTTCAACTCCGGTGTGATGACCAACGTTTCCGACAGCGGTTTCAACGAGGTGGGACGCTACACCCTGAAATTCCCGGATTCCGGCGAGTTCACGTACTACTGCCTGGTCCACGGGATGGCCATGAAGGGCACCGTGCATGTGCGGGTGGCCGGGACAGACTACCCGTACACTCAGTCGCAGTATGACCGTCAGTCACAGAAGCAGGAGCGGAAGATCCTGCGGGACGGCAAGGACCAGTGGGAGGCGGCGCGGGCCAAAGCCGACAACCACACCGTCATCGCGGGAACTGACAATGAGACGGCCATGCTCATGCGGTTCGTCCGCGACCACATCGTGGTGCACGTTGGCGACACGGTGACGTTCGTCAATGACGGCATGGGAGCCCCGCACACTGTCACCTTCGGTGAGGAACCGGCAGATGAGTTTGCCGCCGTGGGCGATCCCGCTGACTTCACCGGCGGGGACCTCAGCTCCGGCCTGATGCTGCCGAAGAGCACCTTTACCGTGAAGTTCAACAAGGCCGGAGAGTTTGATTACATCTGCGCCCTGCACGACTTCATGGGAATGAAGGGCACTGTGGAAGTCAGGGACTGAACCTATGGGCGTCAGAATGCAGTTTGCGGAATTTGGCAGCCCCGACGTGGTCACCCCGGCTGAGGAGGAGCTGCCTCCGCCGGGCAACGACGAAGTGCAGGTGGCCGTCCGAGTCGTCGCCGTCAACCCGGTGGACTGGAAGGTTGTTGCCGGCTACCTGGAGCGGTTCTTCCCGCTGCAGCTGCCGGCGGTTCCGGGCTGTGAAGCGGCGGGAAAGGTCACGGCTGTCGGCAACGGCGTCACAGACTTCGGGGTGGGCGAAGATGTCATCTGGAACGGGATCGTCGGCGGCTACCGCACCGTTGCCAACTTTCCGGCCGGCCAGCTCACGCCCAAACCGGTGGGCCTGGATTTCGAGCAGGCAGCATGCATGGCGATAGCCGGAGGTGCCGCGTATTCCGCCCTTGTCCAGCTGGGGGCCGGTCCGGGGGATACGGTGCTGGTCCACGGTGCGGCGGGAGGCGTGGGCTCGGCGGCCGTGCAGATCGCCCGGAACCTCGGTGCCCGCGTCATCGGCACCGCTTCAGAGCCGAACCATGAGTACCTTCGCGGTCTCGGAGCCGAACCCGTGACTTATGGCGAGGGACTCGTGGACAGGGTCCGCTCCCTGGGCGGCGTCACCGCAGTGATGGACACCGTTGGCGGACAGGAGACGACGGCGGCGATCGTCGAGTTGCTGGGCGGCCACGGCACCGCCGTGACCACTGTGCCCGGGAAAGCGTCCAACGCCGCCGGAATTGCCCGGCTCCGGCTGCTGGACGGAAGGGTTGCGGAAGCGGCCAGGCTGGCTGCCGACGGAAAGCTGCGCTTCAACATCCAGGAACGGCTCCCTCTCACCGACGCGGCGCGGGCGCTGGACATCAGCCGCGCCGGCCACGTCCGGGGCAAGCTCGTGCTTATTCCGTAGGAGTCGGGCCGCGCTACTTCCACCACGTATCGAAGATGGTGACCGGGACAGTGCGCTTGTGGCGGGTGCGGAGGTACTTCTGCTCGATCGATTCGGCAACGGCGTCCGGGACGCCGCGGCCTTCCAAGTAGTCGTCGATCTGGTCGTAGCTCAGTCCAAGCTCGTCCTCGTCCGTGCGGCCGGGCTTGCCGTCGAGCAGGTCTGCCGTGGGCACCTTCTCCCAGATCCGGGCAGGCGCGCCGAGCTCGGCGAGGAGTGCCCTGTTCTGGCGCTTGTTCAGCCCGAACAGAGGCAGGATATCCGCGCCGCCGTCGCCAAACTTGGTGAAGAAGCCGGTGACGGACTCGGCGCCGTGGTCCGTACCGATGACCAGGTAGTTGTGCTCGCCGGCGAGGGCGTACTGCGCGATCATGCGGGTGCGGGCCTTGGTGTTGCCCTTGTGGAAGTCGGAGATACCATTGCCCACGGTCTTCTCGAATTCGTCCTCAAAGCCGTCCACCGCAGCGGAGATGTTGAACGTCCACTCGGTCTTGGCCTTGATGAAGTCCAGGGCGGCCTGGGCGTCGTCCTCGTCGTGCTGCACACCGTAGGGGAGACGGACCGCCACGAAATTGGCGTCCGTTCCTTCCGCCGCGAGCTCTTCAACGGCCAGCTGGGCAAGCCGTCCCGCGAGCGAGGAATCAAGGCCTCCGGAGATGCCCAGGACGAAGCCTTTGGTATTTGTCGCCTTGAGGTAATCCTTCAGGAACGTGACGCGTTTGCGCACCTCCCCGGCGGGGTCGATCCGGGGCTGGACGCCCATTTCTTCAATGATCCTGGCCTGGAGTTCGCGCATGTGATCCAGACTAGTCAGCAGTGTCAACCATGCTCAACTGTGTCTGCCTGAATCAGCCCCGGAATTACTGTGTCCCAAGCCCCGGCGCAGCCGGCGTCGGCGCAGGCCCGGTGGAGCCGCGGACGGTCAGATGCGTGGGCATCACGGAACGGCTGCGGGTGCCGCCGCCCGCCAGCGGGTTCAGCTGGGCCAGCAGCATGGAGACTGCCACGCGGCCGGCCTGTTCGATCGGGGAGGCCATGGTGGTCAGCGGCGGATTGCAGAAATCAGCGCCGAAGATGTCGTCGCAGCCCACAATGCTCATGTCCTGCGGAACACGGATGCCTCGTTCGCGGAGGCGCTGGAGCATTCCGATGGCAATGAGGTCGTTGAACGCGATGCAGGCAGTCACCCCGCTGTGCACGGCGGCGTCCGCGGCTGCTGCGCCGGACTGTGTCTTGGGAGCGAAGGGCCCCAGCCTGCGCACCTCCACGCCGCGTTCCTTGGCTGCCTCGGACAGGGCCGTCCAGCGCCGCGTGCTCGACTGGGACGTTGCGGGTCCGGCGATGTAGGCGATGCGCTTGTGGCCCAGCGAAACGAGGTGGTCCAGGGCCTGGCTGGTGGCTGACGGGGTATCAATGAGGACGGCGGGAACGCCGGGGACGTCGCGGTTGACCGTGACCATCGGCATCTTCGCCGCAGCCGCGAGCAGGGCGTCGTCGCTCAGCCGGGAGGCGGCCACCACAATCCCGTCGGCACTCTTGCGCAGCTGCTCCATGGTGCTGGCCTCCACCTCATCGGATTCCTCCGTGTCCACCAGCAGCTGGGTGTATCCGGCCGCCTTGAGCTGGAGCTGGGTGCCCCGGATGAGGTCGAAATAGAACGGGTTGGTGATGTCCGGAACCAGCACTCCCACTGCGCCGGTGCGGCCGGAGCTCAGCGCCTTGGCCTGGCTGTTGGGGATGTAGTTCAACTGCGCCGCGGCCGCCTCGATCCGCTGCCGCGTCCTGATGTTGACGCGGTCAGGCGTGGAGAGCGCCCGGGACACGGTAGAGGCCGCCACACCGCAGAGCGCGGCAATGTCGTGGATGGTGGGCGGGCGGTCCACAGCTGCTGGTTGCGTCGTAGCCACGGCGCTCCTCTCTGAACGTGGTGGCCGGACCGTGACGGCCGGGTCGGGTAGGCGGGCCTGTGACTGCCGCCACAGAACCGTTCTGCAAAGGATGCCACAGATTGTCAAAGTTTGGCAACCGGTTGTCATACCAGATTCGGCTGGCTAAACTGGGCTGGACACCGTTTGTGAACTGCGTCACCGCACTGGAGCCTGAATGACAGCTGCCCGGCGCGGCGGCCGCGAGCCCCAGGAGATCCGCGTGAGCGAAACAACCACCGCAGTCTGGCCCCTCTCAGGTTTCGGGGACGAGATAGATCCGGATCCTGCGGTGCAGGCCGCGGTCCTGCTGGCGCTGGGGGCAAGCCACATCGAGGTGCGCAGTGCCTGGGGTACCAACGTCTCCGAGCTTGAACCGCCGCAGGTAGCGGCCCTCAAGGAAATCCTTGATGAAAAGGGCCTCAAGGTCTCGGCCGTCGCCAGCCCCATCGGCAAGGTGGACGTGAGCCTCCCGGTGGAACACGAACTGGACCGGCTGCGCCAGATCATTTCCGTGGCCAAGGGCCTGGACACCAAATACATCCGGATCTTCTCCTTCTACCGCGCCGGGGACCAGAGCGCCGAAGACATCCGCGACGACGTCATGGTCCGCATGGGTGCGCTGGCAGCGCTGGCTGCGGAGTCCGGCGTCGTGCTCCTGCATGAAAACGAAAAAGGCATCTTCGGTGACACTCCCGAGCGGGTCCTGGACCTCATGAAGACCGTGGATTCCCCGGCACTGCGCATTGCCTGGGACAACGCCAACTTCGTCCAGGTGGGCGTCAAGCCGTACACCGACGGCTATGCCATGCTGCGGCCGTACCTTGAGTACTTCCAGGTCAAGGACGCTCTGGCCGGCACCGGCGAAGTGGTTCCCTCCGGCGAGGGCGACGGCGAACTGGATGCCACCATCGCCGCGCTGAAGGCGGACGGTTTCACCGGCTTCGCCTCGCTGGAACCTCACCTGGCCAGCGCCCATGAGCTGGGCGGTTTCTCGGGCCCGATTGCGTTCGGCATCGCGGCCCGGGCCTTCGCGGCGCTTGCTGCCAAGAACGGGGTTGAACTCTCTTGAGCACGACGGCGGCCGTCATCGGCTGCGGCGATGTTTCCGCCGTGCACTTCGAAGCGGTGGCAAAGCTCGACGGCGCCACGCTGGTTGCGGTCTGCGACTCGGATCCGCACCGGCTGGCGGCCGCGACGGCCGCCCATGGCGTCCCCGGCTTCGCCGACCACCTCAGCCTCATCGAGGCGGTCCGGCCGGACGTGGTGCACATCTGCACCCCGCACGACCAGCATGCCTCGCTGGCCGCGGACTGCCTGGAACGCGGCGTCAATGTGATCGTCGAAAAGCCGCTGGCCCACACGCTGGCGGAGGGCCGGCGGCTGGTCGAGGCCGCCTCAGCAGGTACCGCGAAAATCGCGGTGTGCTTCCAGAACCGGTACAACGCGACGTCGCAGGCCATGCACGCCCTCCTGCAGTCCGGCGAGCCGGGCGCGGTGGTGGGGGCCTCCGCAACGGTCATGTGGCAGCGCTCCGCCGAGTACTACGAAAGCCGGCCGTGGCGCGGGACCTGGGCAGGCGGCGGTGGCGGTCTCATGATGAACCAGGCCATCCACACCGTGGACCTGCTTCAGTGGCTGGTGGGGGATGTCGTGTCCGTCACCGGCAACGCTTCCACCCGCTTCCTGGCCGGTGCCATCGAAGTGGAGGACACCGCGGAGTTCGTCGCAGAACATGAGGGCGGGGTCCGGAGCGCGTTCTATGCCACCCTGGCCAATGCCTACAACGCCCCCGTAACGCTTGATGTGGTCACGGAGAAGGCGGTTCTGAGCCTGCGCGGCGACCTTACGGTGACGCATGCGGACGGCCGCGTGGATGTCATTCCGGAGCGCACGAGCGAGTCCGGCGGCCGGTCCTACTGGGGGGTCTCGCACGAATTGCTGATCAACGACTTTTACGGCCGGCTTGATGACCCGGAGCCGTTCTGGATCAGCCCCGCAGAGGCCGAAAAATCACTGCGCATCATCAAGGATGTCTACCGGCAGAGCTACCCGGAGTCGGCTGACAGGGTGTCCTGAGGCGTGGCTGCAATGGCGCCCGAGGCCTTGTCGAAGCAATCGGTTGCCTTCCGCGTGCTCCTGTACTAATGACCCATTTCGGGACAAAAAAGAAATACTGCAACATTTTTGACAATCGGTTGCCAAGCAAGGCAACTGTGCGTACTGTGAATCCCACAAGGCAGATGTGGTCCAGGCCACACTCGCCGCATTTTGCAAGTCTCACGTTCCACGGATCCTAGGAGCCAACAATGAAGTTAGGTCCCAAGGCGGCAGCAGCCGCCCTCGTACTCAGCGCCTCGCTGGCGCTCACCGCATGCGGCGGGGGCGCCGGAGCGGGCTCGAACGCCGGCGCTGCTCCAACATCACTCACCCTGGGCACCCTCCGCGACATCACTTCCTGGGATCCTGCCCAGGCCCACGTCGGCCATGCCCTGCAGCCGTACCAGGCAGCGTATGACACCCTGATCCTGCGCGAACCGGACGGCAAGCTCAGCCCGATGCTGGCGACGGCGTGGAAGTACAACGACACCAACACCAAGCTCACCGTGGACCTCCGGACCGACGTCACCTTCAGCGATGGCGCCAAGTTCGACGCCGCAGCAGCAAAGGCCAACCTGGACCACTTCAAGAAGGCCAATGGTCCCCAGATGGCCCAGTTGGGTTCCGTGTCGGACATCGCCGTGGTGGACGACGACACCATCGACATCAACCTCAGTGCAGAAGAGCCCGCACTGGAGTACTTCCTGAGCCAGGCAGCCGGCCTGATGGGAAGCCCCCAGTCCCTTGGTACTGACGCCATCAAGACCCTACCGGTGGGCTCCGGACCGTACGTGATGGACAAGGCAGCTTCGGTGAAGGACTCGCAGACGGTCTTCACAGCACGTGATGGCTACTGGAACAAGGACCTCCAGAAGTACAAGAAGTTGACCCTCAAGATCCTCACCGATCCCACAGCCCGGACAAACGCCCTGGTTTCCGGCCAGGTAGACGCGACCCTCCTGGATCCCAAGAACGGTAAGCAGGCCGAGGGCGCCAAGATGAAGCTTGAAGCGAACCAGGTGGACTGGTCCGGCTTGCTGCTCCTGGACCGGGAGGGCACCAAGAACCCGGCCCTGGCCAACGTCAAGGTCCGCCAGGCCATCAACCACGCATTCGACCGCAAGACCATTTTGGAACAGGTCATGCTCGGCCAGGGAACTCCCACCTCGCAGCCGTTTGGCAAGGACAGCGGCGCCTGGACTGAAGAGCTCGAAAACTACTACAGCTACGATCCCGCCAAGGCCAAGCAACTTTTGAAGGAATCCGGCTTCGAAGGCAACGTGACTATCGACGTCCCCACCCTTCCGGGAGCTGAAACGCTCATCTCGGTTCTCCAGCAGCAGCTCGCTGACGTCGGAATCACCCTGAAGCCGGGCGCCGCGATCACCAACACGTTCACCGCGGACGTTGCAGCGCAGAAGTACCACGCGTTGTTCTTCAACCTCTTCCAAGGTGAGCCCACGGTAGCGATCGACCAGATCGTCTCCACCAAGGCCCTCTACAACCCGTTCAAGAACACCACCCCGGAGCTTGAGGCCAAGATCCAGGCTGTGCGCACCGGTGGCAAGGACGCAGGCAAACTGGCCCAGGACGTCAACAAGTATGTGGTGGAGCAGGCTTGGTTCGCGCCGCTGTTCCGCGTGAACCAGATGTACTACCACAACGACAAAGTGAACGTCACCCCGCAGGCACAGCAGGCCGTTCCGTCCATCTACAACTACTCGCCCGCCAAGTAGGACCCCATGATCAAGTTCATTGCGAAAAGGCTGGGCAGCGGGCTGGTGGTTTTGTTCGTAGTCTCGGCACTCACCTTCACTTTGCTGTACACCTCCAGCGGCAGTATTGCCCGGAACATCCTGGGTGACCAGGCCACCCCGGAGCAGGTTGCCCTGAAGGAACAGGAGCTGGGACTCGACCAGCCACTGGTGACCCGTTACTTCGCCTGGTTGGCCGACGCCCTCTCAGGAAACCTTGGAGCTTCGTGGTTCACCTCGGAACCGGTGGCCAGCTCCCTGGCTACGCGTATCCCGGTGACCATGACGATGGTTTTCACCGCAATGATCCTGATCGCCATCTGCGCAGCACTGATCGGTGTTGCCGCAGCGGTCAAGCGCGGCTGGGTGGACAGGGTGGTCCAGGTGGGCGCGATCGTTGGCGACTCCATCCCGGGGTACGTCATCGGCGTGTTCCTTGTGACCCTCCTGGCCATCCAGCTGGGCTTCTTCCCGGCCACCAGCACCATCTCTCCCGAGGTGGGTCCGGAGGCGTGGGTCTACTCGATGACCCTTCCGGTTATCGCCCTGCTGATCAACGGCGTGACCGGCGGCGCACAGCAGATCCGCAGCGCCGTGATCAAGCAGCTTGAGCGCGACTACGTCCGGACACTGCGCAGCCGGGGCATCGGAGAGCGGGAAATCCTCTTCAAGCATGTGCTGCGCAGCG
The DNA here is from genome assembly GCF_001423745.1 of Arthrobacter sp. Leaf337. Lineage (GTDB taxonomy): Bacteria > Actinomycetota > Actinomycetes > Actinomycetales > Micrococcaceae > Arthrobacter. Next base: position 273,897 of record NZ_LMPC01000012.1, on the reverse strand, counting down.
CGGCACCGGCAGGCCTGACCGTCCTGAGCCTGCAGCTGATCGGCATGCTGGGCGGCGTGGTGATCATCGAGCAGATCTTTGCCCTTCCCGGAATGGGGCCGCTCGCGGTCACCGCCACCGGCCAGTCCGATCTTCCCGTGGTCATGGGCGTCGTGATGTACACCGTGGTGGTGGTCATCGTGGTGAACCTCCTGGTGGACATCCTCAATGGTTGGCTCAACCCGAAAGTGCGTGTGTCATGAGCGATTCCGTAGAAACAGCGGCGGTAACAGCCGTCCCCGCCCCCGCTACGACGGGGCAGAGCGGCACAGTGGTCCGTTCCACCGTGATGCGCCGCCTCCTCAGGAACCCGATGGGCATCGCCTCGCTGGTGATCCTGGGATCCATCGCCTTGCTGGCCGTCTTCGCCCCGGTCCTTGCCCCGTTCGAGGAGAACTTCGCGAACATCACCAAGACCCTGGCACCTGCAGACCCGGTGAACATCCTGGGCACGGACAGCGCCGGACGCGACACCTGGAGCCGCCTGCTCTTCGGTGCGCAGCTCACGCTGTTGTCCGCACTGCTGTGCGCGGGTGTTGCCATCGCCATCGGCCTCCCCGCCGGCCTGATCGCCGGCTACTACGCCGGGAAGTTCGAGGCCGTCTCCAACTGGGTGGTCAGCATCCTCATGAGCCTGCCGGGCCTGATCGTGCTGCTCACCATCCGCGCAGCGTTCGGACCCTCGGTATGGATTTCGATGATCGCCTTCGGCGTCCTCATCAGCCCGTCCTACTTCCGCTTGACCCGCACCGCTGTCCAGTCGGTGCGCAACGAGCTCTATGTCGATGCAGCCCGGGTGTCCGGGCTCTCCGACTGGAGCATCATTGCCCGCCACATCTTCTCCGTGGTCCGCGCACCCATCATCATCCAGACCGCAGCCATCGCCGGCGTGGCCATCGCGATCCAGTCCGGACTTGAGTTCCTGGGACTCGGCGATCCCACCAAGGCAACCTGGGGCGTGATGCTCTCCGAAGGCTTCAAGAACGTTTACCTGACCCCCACGCTGCTCTTCTGGCCCGCCCTCGCCATGGCGCTCACCATCGGCGGCCTGGTGCTGCTCGGCAACGCCATCCGCGACGCGCTGGAAGACGGCGAAAAGATCAAGCACCGCAAGAAAAGGGCCGCGCCGGAAGGCGCGGGAGCGAGCACGACGGCGGCATCCGCCACGGCGCGCCAGCCGCGTAAGTCCGCGGCCGCCGTCGACGCCGGAACCGAGCACCACCTTGTAAAGGTGACCAATCTCGGCGTCGGCTATCCGCAGGCGGACGGCTCCGTCAAGAAGGTGGTGGACGACGTGTCCTTCCACGTGGACCGCGGCGAGATCCTGGGCATCGTGGGTGAATCCGGATCGGGGAAGTCCCAGACGGCGTTCTCCATCCTCGGCCTGCTGCCGGACAACGCCCGCATTGTGGGCGGCGCCATCCAGTTCGATGGAAACTACACCGTGGCTCCGGGCGACGAACGCGTCAACCAGGCGCGGCTGTCCAAGCTTCGGGGCAAGCGGATCTCCTATATTCCGCAGGAGCCCATGAGCAACCTGGACCCCGCCTTCACCATCGGCTACCAGCTGGTCACGCCCATGGTGCGGGTATTGGGGATCTCCAAGGAGGAGGCCCGCAGGCGGGCGCTGAAGCTGCTGACCGACGTCGGGATCGCCAACCCGGAACGAACGTTCAGCGCCTATCCGCACGAAGTCTCCGGGGGCATGGCCCAACGTGTGCTGATCGCCGGTGCCATCAGCTGTGAACCGGACCTGGTGATCGCCGACGAGCCCACCACCGCCTTGGACGTCACGGTGCAGGCCGACGTGCTGGACCTCTTGCGCGAGCTCCAGCAGCGCCTGAACATCGGCGTCGTCCTGGTGACGCACAACTTCGGCGTAGTGGCCGATCTTTGCGACCGTGTGGTCGTGATGCAGAACGGCCGCCTCGTTGAGGAAGGATCCGTCCGCGATATCCTCCGCAACCCGAAAGAGCAGTACACCCGGACTCTTCTGGCATCGATGCTCGAAGGCAAAACCCCCATGTCCATGCTTGTATCCAGCCAGAAGGAGCCGGTCGCATGAGCACTCTGGAAGCTACGCAGAACGCCCCGCTGCTGACGGTGGACAACCTGGTTGTCGAATACCCCAGCAAGAAGTTCCGGGCCAAGCCGTTCCGGGCCTTGACGGACATCAACATCACCATCGGCCAGGGCGAGACCCTCGGCCTGGTGGGGGAGTCCGGCTCCGGCAAGACCACCCTGGGCCGGGCGGTCCTTGGCCTCGCCCCGGTGACCGGCGGCAGGATCACCTTTGAAGGCGAAGACATCAGCCACGCCTCACGCAGGCAGCGGCGGACCCTGAGCCGCGACCTCCAGGTGGTCTTCCAGGATCCCTACACCTCGCTCAACCCCGCCCTGGAAATCGGCGACATCCTGGCCGAGCCCCTCGGTGTACAGGGCATGGCGCAGACTGCCGCCAAGAAGCGCGTCAAGGAACTTCTTGACCAGGTGGGCCTGCCCTCCGATGCCATCCACCGCCTGCCGCGGGAGTTCAGCGGCGGCCAGCGCCAGCGCGTCGCGATCGCCCGGGCACTGGCCCTCTCGCCCAAGCTGATCGTCTGCGACGAGCCCGTCAGCGCATTGGACCTGTCCACCCAGGCCCGGGTGCTGGACCTGTTCCTGCAGATCCAGAAGGACACCGGAGTTTCGTACCTGTTCGTCTCGCACGACCTTGACGTGGTTCGCCACATCAGCCACCGCGTGGCCGTGATGTACCACGGCGAAATCGTCGAGCAGGGACCTGCCGAAGTAGTGACCCGCGACCCCGAACACCCTTACACCCAGCGTCTCCTGCTGGCGTCCCCGGTACCCGATCCGGACCGGCAGGAACAGCGCCGGGCGGATCGCCACCGGTTGCTGGACATCCAGCGGCAACAGACCGAACAGGCCGGCGCCCTCGCCTGACGGCAGGCGCAGGATTTAACACAACAGGTACAACAACGGAGGAATCACGTGGCCAAAATAGGCGTGCAGGCGATGATGTTGAAGGACAGCTTTGCGGAGATCGGCGCTTTTGAAACGCTCCGCAAGGTCAGCGCGATCGGGTACAACGCCGTCGAAATTTCCCAGATCCCGATGACCGCGGAGAACGTGGCCGAACTGGACCGCTCCCGTTCGGAGCTGGGCATGGACATCGCGGCGTTGTCCGTCGCGATGGAAACCCCCAAGGGCCGCCCCGGCGATTCGCTCCAGGACCACTTCGACAAGATCGTGGACGACGCGAAGCGCCTGGACTCAAAGCTTCTTCGGATCGGAATGCTGCCCTTCCCGGCAATGAAGTCGATCGGTGCAGTCGTTGACTTCGCGAAGCAGGCCAACGACTACGCCGAACGCCTGCAGGAACAGGGCCTCGGCCTGTACTACCACAACCACCACATCGAGTTCGCGAAGTTCGACGGCAAATTCATGCTGGACATCATCGCCGAGAACTCCCCGGCCATGGGCATGGAAATCGACGTGCACTGGGTACAACGAGGAGGCCTCGACCCCGTCCGGACCCTGGAAAAGTACGCCGGGCGCACCGCCATGGTGCACCTGAAGGACTACCGGATCGGCCAGCTGCCGCAATCAGCTTTCGGGCTGCTGGATTCAGGCGACGTCATGGGATTCATGGCGGAGTTCAAGAACGTGGTCCAGTTCGCCGAAGTGGGCGAAGGCAACCTGGACTTCCCCTCGATCATCCCGGCCGCGCAGGCAGCCGGCGCCGAATACATGCTGGTTGAACAGGATGAACTGTACGGCCGCACCGTCTGGGATGCGCTGCAGACCTCCCACGACAACCTAGAGGCCATGGGCCACGCCGACCTCTTCTAGCCGGGTTTCGACTAGCTCAACCAAACGAAAAAGGAAAATAACTGTGAGTAAGAAAGTACGCCTCGGCATCATCGGCCTGGGCCAGCAGGGCGGTGCCTACGCCAAGTTCATCACGGACGGCCTGGTCCCCAACATGGAGATCGGCGCCATCTGCGATATCGATCCCGCGAAGAAGGACCTGGCCTCGGCCGCGTACCCGGACGTTCCCTTCTACGATGACTACATCGCCATGCTGGAAAGCGGCGACGTGGACGCCGTCGTCACCTGCGTGCCGCACTTCCTGCACCCCGAGATGGGCATCGAGACCCTCAAGCGCAACGTCCACGCCCTCGTGGAGAAGCCGGCCGGCGTTTACACCAAGCAGGTCAAGGAGCTCAACGAGTTTGCCGCTGGCAAGCCTGAGCTGTCCTTCGCCATCATGTTCAATCAGCGCAACAACCCGCTGTACCGGAAGCTGAAGGAGATCGTCGACAACGGCGAGATCGGCAGCATCCGCCGCAGCAACTGGATCATCACCAACTGGTGGCGCCCGCAGGGGTACTACAACTCCAGCGAATGGCGCGCCACGTGGGGCGGCGAAGGCGGCGGGGTCCTGGTCAACCAGGCACCGCACCAGCTGGACCTGTGGCAGTGGATCTGCGGCGTCCCCAAGTCCGTCTACTCCAAGGTTGCCTACGGCTTCCGCCGCGACATCGCAGTGGAGGATGAAGTCACCGCCGTCGTGGACTACGGCAACGGCGCCACCGGCGTCTTCGTCACGGCCACGCACGACCTCGTGGGAACCGACCGCTTCGAGATCCTGGGCGACCAGGGCAAGATCGTCGTCGAAAATTCCAAGACCGCAACGGTGACCCGCCTGAAGAAGCCCGAACGCGAACTCAGCGACGCCATGGACATGAATGATGTCCGCAAGCTCTTTATGGGCGAGCTGAACCCCGCGGAGTACTACACCACCGAAGTCATCGAGTTCGAGTCCGTTTGGGGCGGCCAGCACGCAGGTGTCCTGGAGAACTTTGCCGCCAACATCCTGGACGGCACGCCGCTGCTTGCCCCGGGATCGGACGGCATCAACGGTGTCCGCCTCGCCAACGCCATCCACCTCTCCAGCTGGACCGGCACCGAAGTGGGGCTGGACTTCGACGAGGACGTGTTCCTGGCCGAGCTGAACAAGCGCATCGCGGACGAAGGCAAGTTCCCCGAGCGTTCGTAGCCCGGGCCGGGGCCGGCGCGGCAACCGCTGGCCATCCCAAGCCCAACTAGCTCGCAGTTAATGTCGTTTTGAGCCCTGAAAACGACATTAACTGCGACCCAGTTGGGGTGTTCCTCGTTAGGATGGGGCGGTGACTGAACCCAAGACGCCGGACGCTGCGGCCCCAACAGCTCCGGCGAAGAAGCACGCCCGGGACGGCAAATCCAACGCCACCATCTACGACATTGCCAAGGTTGCCGGCGTCAATCCGTCCACGGTTTCCCGGGCGCTCAGCAAGCCGGGCCGGGTCAGCGCCAAGACGCAGAAACTCATCGAGGACGCCGCCGCCGAGCTGAACTACCAGGTCAACCCTTTCGCCCGGGCGCTGCCCACCGGCCGGACCAACACTTTCGGCCTGATCGTCGCGGACATCACCAATCCCACGTTCTTCGACATCATCCGCGGCGCGGAAACCACCGCCACGGTGCGGGACTACACCCTGGTGCTGGCCGAGTCCGCCGAGTCCGCCGTTACCGAGCTGACGGCAGCGCGCCGCATGATGGCCACCGTGGACGGCCTCATTCTGGCCAGCCCGCGCATGGATGACGACGACATCCGCGCCCTCGCCCGCGACAAGCCGGTGGTGGTCATCAACCGCGAGGTCGACGGCGTGCCCTGCGTGGTGCCCGACGTGAACAAGGGCATCAGCGAGGCAGTCCGCAGCCTGGCCGCGAACGGCCACCGGAAGGTTGCCTTTGTTGCCGGGCCGCCGCAGTCGTGGATGTCCGCCCGCCGTTGGGAAGGCGTGCAGGCCGCCTGCGAGTGGTCCCGGCTGGAAGCCGTACGGCTGGAATCGAGCAAACCCACGGTCGACGGCGGCAGGCAGGTAGCGCGCGACGTCCGCGCCAGCGGCGCCACGGCCGTGCTGACGTACAACGACCTCCTGGCCATCGGCCTTATGCAGGAACTCCAGGCTGCGGGCATGGTGGTGCCGGACCAGATCAGCATCGTGGGCTTCGACGACATCTTCGGGGCGGATTTCACCACACCCCCGCTCACCACCGTCCGCTCGCCGCTGGGGGAGTGCGGCTCCGGCGCCACAACGCTGCTCCTTGACCTGCTGCACGGCACGGGTGACCCGGCGGGGACGCTGCGCGTCGAGACGGAGCTGGTGCTGCGGGGCTCCAGCGGACGGCTCCTCCCCGCGGGCTGAGTCCGGGCCGCCCGTCTCGGCCACCCCACCCGGGCCGCGCGGCCACCCTCGCAACTTAATGGCAATTTATGGCAACCGGTTGACAAAAGGCTGGAACAGACCGGACCATTGAGCTATGTCACAGTCGATTGCAGCCAACCCAGACCGGCTCCTGCCCGCGGATCCCGGAACGCGCAGCATTGCGCGCGACCTCCTGCAGCGCGTCCAGGACCTGCCCATCCTTTCCCCGCACGGGCACGTTGACGCCGCAGTCATCGAGCACAACACCCCCTTCCCGGACCCGGCAGCGCTGCTGGTCAGCCCGGACCATTACGTCACCCGGCTGATCCACGCCAGCGGGGTTCCGCTGGACCGGCTGCGCGGCTCGAACACCGCGGAGCCGGACTCCCGCACCGTCTGGCGCGAGTTCTGCCAGGCCTGGCCGCTGTTCGAGGGCACCGCCTCCGGCTACTGGCTCCGCACCCAGTTCGACAGCGTCTTCGGCCTCCAGCAGGAGATCAGCGCCGAGACTGCCGATGCCAGCTACGATGCCATTTCCGCCAAGCTGCTGGAGCCCGGCTTTCGGCCCCGCCAGCTCTTCAAGGACTTCAACATCGAGGTGCTGGCCACCACGGACGATCCTCTGGACAGCCTGGCCAGCCACAAGGCAATCGCCCAGGACCCCACATTCCACGGCCGCGTCCTGCCCACGTTCCGCCCTGACCAATACCTGAACATCGCGCACCCCGCATGGTCCGCCAACGTTGACCGGCTCATCGCGGCAGCGGGCGACGGCGCCACCGGTTACGCCGGGTACATCACCGCGCTGGAAAACCGGCGTCGTTATTTCGTGGAGCACGGTGCCGTTTCCGCGGACCACGGCGTCCGCACGCCCGCAACGCTGAAGCTCGACGCCGGTGACGCGGCAAAGCTGTTTGACCGCGCCCGTTCCGGCCAGGCCACGGCGCGGGACCGCGAAGACTTTGAAGCGCACATGATGTACCAGATGGCGCGGATGTCCGTGGAAGACGGCCTGGTGATGACCATCCACCCGGGGTCTTACCGCAACCACCACGAACCCACGTTCAATGCTTATGGCGCCGACACCGGCCACGACATCCCGTTCGCCGTCAACTACACCGAGGCGATCCGCCCGCTGCTGCAGGACTTCGGCACGGCCAAGGACTTCCACCTGGTGCTCTTCACCTTGGACGAGACCGTGTTTTCCCGTGAACTCGCGCCGCTGGCGGGCTTCTACCCGTCCGTGTACCTCGGCGCCCCGTGGTGGTTCCTGGATGCACCGGACGCCATGCTGCGCTTCCGCTCGGCCGTCACCGAGACTGCCGGGTTCTCCCGCTCGTCCGGCTTCATCGACGACACCCGCGCCTTCTGCTCCATCCCGGCACGGCACGATGCGTCCCGCCGGATCGAGGCCTCCTTCCTGGCCCGGCTCGTGGCCGAGCACCGCGTCAGCGAGGACCGCGCCCATGAACTGATCGTCGACCTCGTCGACGGCTCGCCCCGAAGGGTCTTCAAACTGTGAGCACCGAACTGCAACCTAATGCTGCCGAGGAAGCAGGGCCCGCTACGGACCTTCCCCGGCTGAACCGCCGGCTGCGCCCGTCCGCCAAGGCGCCAGTGCGCATCGTCCACCTGGGGCTGGGCGCCTTCCACCGCTCGCACCAGGCCTGGTACACCCACCAGGCGGGGGACGCCGCAGACTGGGGCATCGCTGCCTTCACCGGCCGCCGGCCTGACGCAGCGCTGGCGCTGGCCGAACAGGACGGGCTGTACACCGTGGTGGAACGCGCCGACGGCGGCGACACCTTCGCCGTGGTCAGCAGCATCGTGGAGGCCGTGGACGGCGCCAACGTGCAGCGCCTGGCGGAGCTGATCGCGGCTCCCGCCACCGCCCTCGTCACCCTGACCATCACCGAAGCGGCCTACCGCCTCGGCGCCGACGGGCACCTCGACGCCAAGGCGCCCGACGTCGTCGCCGACCTTTCGCTGCTGGCCGGCAATGGATTCCCGACGACGCCGCTGGGCCGGCTGGTGCTGGCCCTCGCCGCCCGCCGGGCTGCCGGAGCGGGACCGCTCGCCGTGGTCTGCTGCGACAACCTCTCCAACAACGGCACCGTGGCGCACAACGCCGTGGTGGGCATGGCCGGCGCGTGGGACGCGGGCCTCGCTGACTGGATCGATGCCAACATCAGCTTCGTCAGCACCTCGGTGGACCGCATTACGCCGCGCATCACTGACGCGGACGTCGCCGCTGTCCAAGCCGCGTGTGGCTATCGGGACACTTCGCCCGTCGTTGCCGAGCCCTTCGCCAACTGGGTGCTCAGCGGGGAATTCCCCGCCGGCCGCCCTCGCTGGGAAGACGCCGGCGCGGTGTTCGTGGCCGACATCGAGCCGTACGAGAACCGCAAACTGTGGCTCCTGAACGGCGCCCACTCGCTGCTGGCGTACGCGGGCCAACTCCGCGGCCACACCACCGTGGCGCAGGCCCTGGCGGATCCGCTGTGCCTTCAGGCCGTGGAAAAGTTCTGGGACGAAGCCGAAGCGAACCTGTCCGGGCCGGGTGGAAACGCCGCCGGGCTGCAGATCCCGGAGTACCGTGCCGCCCTGCTGGCACGCTTCAGCAACGCCAGGATCGCGCACCACCTCGCGCAGATCGCCATGGACGGCAGCACCAAGCTGCGGATGCGTGCCGTTCCGGTGCTGCAGGCCGAGCGTGCCGCGGGCAGGAGCGGGGCGGCGGCCGCACTCATGATTGCCGCCTGGATGGACTACAGCGCTGTCGCCGCCGCGTTCCAGGATCCGCTGGCCGAGGCCGTGGCTGCAGCCAACCTGCTCGGCGGCACAGAACGGATCCGCGCCCTGCTCAATATCGTGGACCCGGTCCTGGCGGGGGACGGCGCCGTCGTGGACCTGATCGAAGACCTGTGCGGAACGTTCGGGGAGCTGGCTGTCTCCCGCTAGCGTCCTCCGCACGCGCTGCTGCCCGGTTCCCGGATCACCGGGAGCCGGGCAGCGGTGTTTAATGAACTTTCAACAAAATTTTATGGCAACCGCTTGCCATTTGATTGCCAAGTGATTAGCATTACAACAAGAGCAAAACCGGCGCACCGCCGTACTCGCCAGAATCCTCCCCCCGGCACAGACCGCAAAGACGCGATAGGACCCCCAGATGCTGAAGCCCCAAGCCAGCGAAACGCGCGAACTGGTCAACCTCGACGGCCTCTACGCGTTCAAGGTGGACTTTGACCGCGCCGGCCACCGCGAGGAATGGTTCAAGGCGCCCCTGGACACCGGGCTGGAGATGGGCGTCCCTGCCAGCTACAACGACGTCTTCCCGGACAAAGCAATCCGCGACCATGTGGGCTACGTCTGGTACCAGCGCGAAGTCCGCGTCCCGCGCGGCTGGGCAGGTGAGCGCATCCACCTCCGCCTCGACTCGGCGACCCACGAGGGCATGGTGTGGGCCGATGAGGTCCTCGTGGCCCAGCACACCGGCGGCTACATGCCCTTCAGCGCGGACATCACGGACCACGTCACTCCGGGCAAGACGTTCCGGCTCACCGTCGCCGTCAACAACGAGCTCACCCAGGCCACCATTCCGCCGGGCAGCATCACCGTCACGGAAGACGGCCGGCGCCAGCAGAGCTACCTCCACGACTTCTACAACTACGCCGGCCTGCACCGCAGCCTCTGGCTGTACAGCACCCCGGCGGTCACCGTGGACGACATCACGGTGGTCACCGGCTTCGACGGCCCCACCGGCACGGTGGACTACACGATCGCGACGGCGGACGCCACCGCCGGTGGGACGGACAGTGCAACGGTGACCGTTTCGCTCAAGGACGCCGACGGCGTCGAAGTTGCCCGCGCGGACGGCGCCAGCGGCGCACTGGTGATCAACGACGTCGTGCTCTGGCAGCCCGGCGCCGCGTACCTCTATAGCCTGACCGCCGAAATCCGCGAGGGCGGCCGGCTGCTGGACAGCTACACGCTGCCCGTCGGCGTCCGCACCGTCGAAGTCCGCGGCAAGGAATTCCTCATCAACGGGGAGCCGTTCTACTTCACCGGCTTCGGCATGCACGAGGACCACGTCACCGTCGGCAAGGGACACAGCAACGCCCAGATGGTCAACGACTTCCAGCTCCTGGACTGGGTGGGCGCCAACTCGTTCCGTACCTCGCACTACCCCTACGCCGAGGAAGTCATGGACTTCGCCGACCGCCACGGGATCGTGGTGATCGACGAGACCGCGGCCGTGGGCCTCCACCTGGGCTTTGGCGCAGTGTTTGGCGGCATCGCCAAGAAGACCTACGAGGACGGCGGTGTGGACGCCAATACGGCGGCCAACCACCGGCAGGCGATCACCGAGCTCGTGGCCCGGGACAAGAACCACCCGTCCGTGGTCATCTGGTCCATCGCCAATGAACCCAACGGGTCCGAGGAAGGGGCACGCGAGTACTTCCAGCCCCTGGCGGAACTTACCCGGGAACTGGACCCCACCCGCCCCGTGGGCTACGTCAACGTCATGTTCGACACCCCGGACAAGGAACTGCTCGGGGACCTCTTCGACGTCATCCTGCTCAACCGCTACTACGGCTGGTACCTGAACAACGGGGACCTGGAATCAGCGGAGCAGGTCCTGGAGAAGGAACTGCGGGAATGGGAAGCCAAATACGGCAAGCCCATGATCATGACCGAGTACGGGCCGGACACCATGCCCGGCTTCCACTCCATTTATGAGCAGCCCTGGAGCGAGGAATACCAGGCCGCCTTCCTGGCCATGTACCACCGGGTGTTCGACCGGGTGGACGCCATGGTGGGCGAGCAGGTCTGGAACTTCGCGGACTTCCAGACGTCAAACGGCATCATGCGCGTGGACGGCAACAAGAAGGGCGTCTTCACCCGCGACCGCCGGCCCAAGCCCGCCGCGTACGCCCTCCGCCAGCGCTGGACCGCGCTGGCAGCCACCAGGAACGCCACCCCGAACAGCAGCGTCACCACCCCCTAGCGTTTTGACCATTTTTTCGCCGGCTCCGCGGAGCCGGCACCGGGTAAAGGAGCCCAATTATGAAAAAACTCGGCAAGCTCAGCATCCTCGGCTACGGCGCCGGCGATGCCGCCAACAACCTCGCCTTCACCACGGCCACCATGTTCCTCCTGGTCTACTACACGGACGTTGCAGGCATCTCGGCCGCCGCGGCAGGCACCCTGCTGCTGGTGGTCAGGATCTTTGATGCGTTCGCCGATGTTTTCGCCGGACGCATGGTGGACCGCACCTTCAGCAGGCGCTTCGGGAAGTTCCGTCCGTTCATCATGTTCGGCTCCATCCCGCTGCTGCTCCTGAGCGTGGCAACGTTCTCCGTCCCGCAGCTGGGCGAATCCGGCACCCTGCTCTACGCCTACGTTACCTACGCGGCACTCGGCCTGGCCTACAGCTTGGTCAACATCCCCTACGGCTCCCTGGCCGGCGCCATGACCCAGGACCCGGGGGAGCGCGCCAAGCTCGGCTCCGCCCGCATGGTGGGCGGCCTGCTGGTCGGTTCGGCCCTCGGCATCTTCGTGGCACCGCTGATCAAACCGGGCGCTGACCTGCAGTCAACCTTCACCACCATCACCCTGGTGTTCGTTGTCATCGGCGCGGCCTTGTACTTCTTCACCGTCATGACCGCCAAGGAACGCGTCCACCGCGCCGTCCCGAACGTCTCGGTCAAGCAGAGCATGGAAACCCTGAAGGGCAACAAGCCCCTCCTGATGCTGTGCATCAGCTCGTTCTTCTTCCTCTCCGGCTACCTGGCACTGACCTCGGTGCAGCTGTACTACCTGCGCGACGTCCTCGGCAACCTGGGCCTTTACCCGGTGCTGTCCATCATTCAGCTGGCCGCCACCTTCGTGCTGGCCGGGTTCATGCCCAGGCTGGTCCGCACCATCGGCAAGAAGCGCGTCTACATCTACTCGTCCGTGCTCACCGTCATCGGCGGCACCATCATCTTCCTCACCCCTGCCAGCCAGGTCTGGATCGGCTTCTCCGGCCTCGTGATCAGCCTCGTGGGAGTCCTCGCGGTCAACATCGTGGTGTGGGCACTGGAAGCCGACACGGTGGAATACGGCGAATGGAAGACCGGCGTCCGCACCGAAGGCATCACCTACGCACTGTTCTCGTTCACCCGCAAGACCGGCCAGGCCGTGGGCGGCGCCCTCGCCGCCTATGCACTGGCACTGGGCGGCTACAAGTCCGGCGGTGCACAGACTGCCGACGCCCTCTTCGGAATCCAGCTCGCAGCCGGCGCCATCCCGGCAGTGCTGACCATCCTCGCCGTCCTGGTCATGTCCAAGTACAAACTGACCGACGCCATGCACGCCGAGATCCTCACCGAAATCCAGGCACGCCGCACCAGCGAAGAACGCGCAGACGCTGCCAAGCCTCTCACCACTTCCAACTAAGCCCCGACCTACCCTCGACCCAGCCCCGCTCGAAAGGAACAGCTGTGAAAATCATTGCCGCGGAAGTCTTCGTGACAAGCCCCTCCCGTAACTTCGTGACCCTCCGGATCACTACGGAGGACGGAGTGACCGGCATCGGTGACGCCACCCTGAACGGCCGCGAGCTCGCCGTCGCCGCCTACCTCAAGGAACACGTCGCGCAGCTGCTGATCGGCAAGGACCCGCACCGGATCGAGGACACCTGGCAGTTCCTGTACCGCAGCTCCTACTGGCGCCGCGGCCCGGTGACCATGGCTGCTATCGCCGCCGTGGACATGGCGCTCTGGGACATCAAGGGCAAGGTGGCCGGCATGCCGGTGTACCAGCTCCTCGGCGGTGCCTCCCGCAACGGCCTGCGCGCCTACGGCCACGCCTCCGGCGCGGACATCCCCTCCCTGTTCGACTCCGTCCGCGAGCACCTGGAACTCGGTTACAAGTCCGTCCGCATCCAGACCGCCGTCCCCGGCATCAAGGCCGTCTACGGCGTCGCTGCCCAGGCCCAGGCCTCAGGCGAGCGCTACGACTACGAGCCCGCCGGCCGCGGCGCGTTCCCGGTGGAGGAAGACTGGGACACCCGGGCGTACCTGCGCCACCTGCCCACCGTTTTCGAAGCCGTCCGGAACGAGTTCGGCCCGGAACTGCCGCTGCTGCACGACGGCCACCACCGCATGACCCCGATCCAGGCCGCCAAGCTGGGCAAGGCTCTGGAACCGTATGACCTGTTCTGGCTCGAGGACTGCACCCCGGCTGAGAACCAGGAAGCCCTGCGCCTGGTCCGCCAGCACACCACCACCCCGCTGGCCATCGGTGAAATCTTCAACACCGTGTACGACTACCAGACCATCATCAAGGAACAGCTGATCGACTACGTCCGGGCAGCCTCCACGCACTTCGGCGGGATCTCCCCGCTGAAGAAGGTCATGGACTTTGCCGCGCAGTACCAGATCAAGTCCGGCTTCCACGGCCCCACCGACATCTCCCCGGTCGGTTTCGCCGCGCAGCTGCACGTGGGCCTGGCCATCCACAACTACGGCATCCAGGAATACATGCAGCACTCGGACAAGACCAACGAGGTCTTCGAACAGTCCATGACCTTCAAGGACGGCTACCTGCACCCGGGCGACAAGCCCGGCATCGGCGTCGAATTCAACGAGGAAGCAGCAGCCGCGTTCCCGTACCAGCAGGCCTACCTGCCCTACAACCGCCTCGTTGACGGCACCGTCCATGACTGGTGAGGCCCGCGTCGTGACAGAACAGCACTTGACGGAGCAGCACCTGGTTGAACACGGCATCACCAAGCACCGCATCATCGTCATGGGAGTCTCAGGCTGCGGCAAGACGACCATCGGCGACCTGGTGGCCCGCGAACTGGGCGTACCGTTCCTCGACGGCGATTCGCTCCACCCCGTGGAGAACGTCGCCAAGATGGCCGCCGGCACGCCGCTGACGGACGAGGACCGCTGGCCCTGGCTGGCCACCGTGGGTTCCGAACTCGCAGCTGCCGGGAACGGAGGCCTGGTGCTGGCATGCTCGGCGCTCAAGCGCAGCTACCGTGACGCCATCCGGGAACAGGCACCGGACACCGTGTTCCTGCACCTGCACGGCAGCAAAGAGGTGCTGAGGGCACGGACTGAAGGCCGCTCCGGGCACTTCATGCCGCCCGCCCTGCTTGATTCCCAGCTCGCAACGCTGGAACCGCTCGGCGCCGACGAAGCCGGCATCGTGGTGGACATCGCCGCCCCCGTAGACCAGGTGGTGGCCGAAGCACTGGCCGGGATCGCCGCCGCCGTGCGTTCCACGGCTGCCGCCGTCGTAGGAATTCCCGACGGCGGGACTTCCGCCGGTGCCGCAGGCACCCAGCCGCGCCAGTTCGACGTCGACCTCCAAGCCGCGCCGTTCAACCTCGACGACGCAGCGGTCCAGTGGGTGAACGGCACCCTGGAGTCGATGAGCCTCGAGGAAAAGATCGGGCAGCTGTTCATCAACCACAACAACGGCTACTCCCCGGAGTACCTCGACGGCGTGCTGGAGAACTACCACGTGGGCGGCATGCGCTACCGGCCCGGCCCCTCCGCCGCGGTGCAGGAGCACATCCGCTACGCGCAGTCCAAGACCCGCATCCCGCTGCTGGTGGCCTCCAACCCGGAAATGGGCGGAGCCGGAAGCTGCGACGACGGAACGTTCGTGTCGACGCACCTACAGGCCGGCTCGCACCCGGACAAGGCCATCGCCCGGCAGATGGGCCAGGTGGCCGGCGTCGAAACCGCCGCGCTGGGCTGCAACTGGGCCTTCGCGCCGATCGTCGACATCCACTACAACTGGCGGAACACGGTCATCTCCACCCGGGCCTTCGGCAACACGCCGGAGATCGTGGTGGAGCGCGCCAAGGAGTACTTCGACGGCATCAGCGAGTCACCCACCGCCTGCGCCATGAAGCACTTCCCGGGCGACGGCATGGACGAACGCGACCAGCACGTGGTCACGTCCTACAACACCCTTGGCTATGAGGAGTGGAACCGGAGCTACGGGCACGTCTACCGGGAAATGATCGGGCACGGCGTGCAGTCCATCATGATCGGGCACATCGGGGCGCCGGAACTTTCCCGGCATTTCCGTCCCGGCCTGGCGGACAAGGACATCCGGCCGGCCACGCTGGCGCCGGAACTGCTCCAGGACCTGCTCCGCGGCGAACTCGGCTTCAACGGGCTTATCCTCACGGACGCCTCGCAGATGATCGGCCTGACCCAGGCCATGAAGCGCAGGGACCTGGTGCCGGCCACCATCGCGGCGGGCTGCGACATGTTCCTGTTCTTCCGCAATCCCGCGGAAGATTTCCAGTACATGCTGGACGGCTACAAGTCCGGCGTCATCACCGAGCAGCGCCTGCATGACGCGCTGCGCCGGATCCTGGCCCTCAAGGCCTCGCTGGGGCTGCACCAGAAGGCGCGCAACGAGCTGGTGCCGCCGGTGGAAGCACTCGCCGTGATCGGCAGTGACGCCCACCGGGCCATCGCCGCCGAAATCGCGGACAAGACCGTCACCCTGGTCAAGGACACCGCCAACAACCTGCCCATCACGCCGGCGACGCACAAACGCATCCGCCTGTACGGCATCTCCGGCGGTTCGGACTTCACCCGCGCCGACCCGCTGGCCTACCTGGACACCGTCAAGGCGGAGCTGGAAAACGCCGGGTTCGAGGTGCACCTGTTCAAGACGGCGGACCAGCGTGAGGCGGCAGGGGAGACCGGTGTGAACTTCATGTCGGTCATCTCCGAGGAAGCCACCGGCGACTACGCGGACAAGTACGACGCCGCTTTCGTGTTCGCCAATGTGAAGGGCTTCGCCCAGGAGGCAGCCATCCGGATCAAGTGGTCCACCCCGATGGCCGCGGAGATCCCGTGGTACGTCACCGAGGTCCCCACCGTGTTCGTCTCGCTCAACCAGCCCAACCACCTGATTGACGTGCCGATGGTGAAGACCGCCGTCCACGCCCACGCAGGGTCGCCCGAGGCCATTCGGGCGACCATCCAAAAGATCATGGGCAGTTCGGAATTCCAGGGAACGTTCAACGAGAACGTGTTCTGCGATTCCTTCGACACCCGGCTCTGATCCGGTTCAGGCAGGACACCCGGGCCGCACGCGCAGCAATTGCGCGTGCGGCCTTTGTGTGTCCGGCGTAGCGTGGGTGCATGGAGCAAACGGGGTGCGTTGTTGCCGGCGGAGGGCCGGCGGGGATGATGCTGGGCCTGTTGCTGGCCCGGGCCGGAGTGGAGGTCACTGTGCTCGAAAAGCACGGCGATTTCCTGCGCGATTTCCGTGGCGACACCGTGCACGCCTCCACCATCAGGCTGATCGACGAACTGGGACTCGGCGACGAGTTCCGGAAGCTTCCGCAGAGCAGGTTGAACGCCGCCGCCTTCCCCCTCCCCAACGGCGGGATGCTCACGCTCGGCGATTTCGCCTCCTTGAAGCCGCCCTACAACTACATCGCCATGATGCCGCAGTGGGACTTCCTGAATTTCCTGGCCACCGAGGCCGCGCGCGAACCCACATTCCGGCTCCTGATGAGGCATGAAGCCACATCGCTAATGTTCGACGACGGCCGCGTCACCGGCGTCCGCTACCGGACACGTGCGGGCAGCAAAGAGGCAAGTACCGAAGGGGCGATCCACGCGGACCTCGTGGTGGCCACGGACGGGCGCCATTCCGTGCTGCGCCGGTCCGCCGGCCTGCAGTCGAAGGAGTACCCCGTTCCCTTCGACACCTGGTGGTTCAAGCTCCCGCGCCACGCGTCGGAAAAAGGCGCCGTGGCGGGCATCGTCCCGGCGTTCCGGGGCCGCGAAGCCATGATTGCGCTGTTCCGCGACGACTACTACCAGATGGGATACCTCGGCCCCAAAGGAACGGATGCCCGGATCCGTGCCGAGGGAGTTGAACGGTTCAGGGAACGCGTCGCCGCCCTGCGGCCGGACCTGGCCGACCGTGTGGACGCCATCCGTTCGCTGGAGGACCTTCACTTCCTGGATGTGCGGCTGGACCGGCTGCGGCGCTGGTACGTTGACGGGCTGTTATGCATCGGCGACGCCGCCCATGCCATGTCCCCGGCAGGCGGGGTGGGCATCAACCTGGCCATCCAGGATGCGGTGGCCGCAGCCGCGAGGCTGGCACCGGGCCTGCTCCAAGGCCAGGTGACGCTGCATGATCTGGCTGCGGTGGAACGGCGGCGCCGGATGCCCACCGTTCTTCTCCAGACCGTTCAGCGCATCATGCACCGGGCGGTTTTCGTGCCCCTGTTCGCCGGGAGGAGGTCCGGGGTTCCGTCAGTGGTGTTGTTTCTTGCCAGGCACGTTCCGGCGCTAACAAGGCTCATGCCGCGGCTCATCGCCTTCGGACCCAGGCCGGAGCATGCACCCGACTTTGCCCGCCGAGCCCAGCCGCGCTCAGCCGCGTGAGGCGACGTAGTCGATCAGGCCCCTCACCGTGGCCACGGAGGCGTAGTCGCGTTCAGGGATGTCGACGCCCGTGGCCTCATCGATGGTCTCCACCAGCCTCAGGAAATCCAGCGAATCCAGCTCGAGGTCCTGCCGCAGCCGGGACCCTTCGTCGAGACCGTCAAGGTCCACGTCCGGGGCTACCTGGTTGATGGCCGCGTGCACGGCCTGCCGTGCGTCCTGCTCATTCATAGCTCCTCCGGTTTTTGCAGCAGTTCGTCGATCCGGGCCAGGAAGCGGGCCCCCCGGAGTCCGTCGCTCACCCGGTGGTCGGCTGACAATGTGGCAGTGACGGCGGGCCGCACACCGAGCATGCCGTCCTGCGCCCAGGGCTGCTCAACCACCTTGCCCAGGCCCACCATGGCCACCTGCGGCGGGTAGATGACGCCGTACACAGCCTCCACCCCCAAGTCGCCCAGATTAGTGACCGTGATGGTGGGGTCGGCCATTTCCGCGCGCTGCAGGCGCCCCGCCCGCGCCCGGCCCACCAGGTCCCGCAGCTTCTGCATCAGCACGTCCACGGCCAGGGTGTCGGCATCGTGGATGGCAGGCGCCACCAGGCCGCCGTGCCGCAGGGCCACGGCAACGCCCAGGTGCACGGTGCTGCTCGGCCGGAACACCCCGTCGGTGAAGAAGCCGTTGACTTCCGGAATTTCCCGGGCGGCCACTGCTGTGGCCTTCAACAGCAGGGCCGAGGGAACCAGCCGCGAGGCCACCGGCCGCTGTTCGTTGACCTGCTGCATCCATCCGATGGCGGCACGAAGATCCAGCGTGGTGCTGACGTAGTAGTGCGGGATGGTCTGCTTGGACCGGGTCATGAGCGAGCCGATGGACCGGCGGAGGCTGGACAAGCGGTCCTGCGCGTCCGGCGACGGCGTTTCTTCCGCTGCCGGTTCTTCTTCCGGTTCTTTTTCCCGTGCCGGGGCCTCCGCGGGAGCGGACGCCCCGGCTCCCTGCACGGCACGCTGGATGTCAGCCTCGGTGACGGCGCCGTCCGGGCCTGTCCCCGGCACCGTGCCGATGTCGACGCCGAGCTGGTCCGCCAGGCGCCGTGCCCGGGGCGAGGACCGCACCCGGGTCCCGTGGGGTGCCGGCGCAGCTTCGGGAACCGGCGCAGCCTCAGGAACCGGCCGATCGGACCGCGCGGCCGCCGCGCGTTCCACGTCGGCGCGGGTGACCGCCCCGTGCTTGCCTGTCCCGCGGATCCCGGACGGATCCACGCCGAGCTGGTGGGCCAGGTGCCGGACCGGGGGAGGAACCTGCGCCGCGGCTGCTTCCGGACCAGCCTTTGCCGGCGGGACCGCCGGCTGCCCTCCTGCCTGCCCGGCGCCGTCGTCCGGGGTCCGGGTGATCCGGGCCAAGGGGGTGCCGATGGGAACAGTGGTGCCCACATCCACCAGGAGCTCGGCCACGACGCCCTCTTCGAAGGTTTCGACGTCCATGACGGTCTTGTCCGTGTCCACCACGGCCACCACATCTCCGCGGTGCACGTAGTCGCCGGGTTTAATCAGCCACTCCACCATCTTGCCGTGCTCCATGTCCGCACCAAGGGACGGCATCCTGAAATCACCCACGGGCGCCTACCGCTTCCCGGGCTGCGGCGACGATGCGCTCCGCCGTGGGCAGTGCCGCCAGTTCCAGGTGTTTGGCGTAGGGCAACGGCACTTCGGCGCTGCAGACGCGGCCCACCGGTGCGTCCAGGTCGAAGAAGGCGTTCTCCGTGATCCGGGCGGACAGCTCTGCGGAGATGCTGCCGCTCCGCCAGCCTTCGTCCACCACCACTGCGCGGTGGGTCCGGGCCACGCTCCCCAGGACGGCGGCGTCGTCGAGCGGGCGCAGCACGCGCAAGTCCAGCACCTCCGCGTCGATTCCCTCGGCTGCCAACTGCGTGGCGGCGTCGAGCACTGCCGGTAGCGTTCCGCCGTAGGTGATGAGCGAAATGTCCTTGCCGGGGCGGCGGACGGCGGCCGTACTGATATCCACCGGGCCGGCGTCGTCAGCGAGGTCCCCGGCCACGTTGTACAGGGTTCCGTGCTCGAAGATCAGCACCGGATCCGGGTCTTCCAGCGCCGTCCACAGCATCCCCCGGGCATCCTCCAGGGTTGCGGGGGTGAGGATCCGCAGCCCCGGGATGTGGGCGTACCACCCCTCCAGGCTGTGTGAGTGCTGGGCTCCCAGCTGGCGCCCGGCTCCCGTGGTCATCCGGATGACCAGCGGCACGTTGAACTGCCCGCCGGACATGTGCAGCAGGGTGGCCGCGTTGTTCACCAGCTGGTCCAGCGCCAGCAGGCTGAAATTGACGGTCATGATCTCCACAATGGGCCGCATCCCGCCCAGGGCCGCCCCGATGCCTGCGCCCACAAAGCCGGATTCGGACAGCGGAGTGTCCCGGATCCGCTCCGGGCCGAACTCCTCGAACAGGCCAAGGCTCACCGCGAAGCATCCGCCGTACGCGCCAACATCCTCGCCCATGAGGAACACCCGTTCGTCGCGCTGGAGGGCGTCCCGGATGGCAGCCCGCATGGCTTCGCGGTAGGTGGTCTTCATTGCGGGCTCCGCTCGCTGTACACGAACCGGGTCAGTTCCTCCACCGGTTCCAGCGTGCCGGCTTCGGCAAACTCCACGGCGGCCTTCACTTCCGCGTCCACGTCCTGCTGGATCTTCTTCCAGTCCTTCTCCGTCAGCTGGCCGGCGGTTTCCAGGGCGTTCCGGAGCGTGTTGATCGGATCGCGCTCCATCCAGCGGGAGACCTCCGTTTTTTCCCGGTACCGTTCGGGATCGAACATGGAGTGGGCCCTGAACCGGTAGGTCCGGAGCTCGAGGAAGTGCGGTCCGCCGCCGGCCCGGACGGCGTCCACGGCGCGGCGCGCAGCCTCTTCGACGGCGAGCACATCCATCCCGTCCGCGGACCACGAGGAGATCTCGTAGGCGGCGGCCTTGAGGGCAATATCGGTCTGCGATTCGGAGCGGGCCAGGGCGGTGCCCATGGCGTACAGATTGTTCTCGCAGCAGAACAGGACCGGCAGCTGCCAGAGCGCGGCGAGGTTCAGGCTTTCGTGGAATGCGCCTTCGGCTACGGCGCCTTCGCCGAAAAAGCAGGCGGTCACCCGGGAGCGTCCGGACATTTTATCGGCGAGCGCCAGGCCCACGGCCAGCGGCAGCCCGCCTGCCACGATCGCGTTGCCTCCGTAGAAGCGGGTGGCGGCGTCGAACAGGTGCATGGAGCCGCCGCGGCCGCGGCAGCAGCCTTCCACATAGCCGTACATCTCGGCCAGGATGGCTCCCGCGGACACACCGCGCAGCAGCGCATGGCCGTGTTCCCGGTATGTTGCCACCACGGCGTCTTCCGGAGCCAGGGTGCTCATCACACCCGCGGCGACCGCTTCCTCTCCGATGTAGACGTGCAGGAACCCCCGGATTTTCGCCGCGCTGTAGAGCTCCACGCACTGCTCCTCGAGCCGCCGCACGCGCAGCATCTGATGGAGCAGGTGGCGTGTATGGTCGGAGTCCGCGCTTCCGGATCCCCGCGCTGATGTGCCGCTCACGCCGGCGCTCCGGGGTAGCTGCCGGGCGGGGTCTCGATGGTTGACGTGTCACCTTCGGGGAGGCCGAGTTCGCGGGCTTTCAGGAGCCGCCGGAGGATCTTGCCGCTCCGGGTCTTGGGCAGCGCGTCGGTGAAGTCCAGCAGCCGGGGGGCAACCGCCGGGCCCAGCCGTTTGCGGGCAAAGCCGATGATGTCCAGCTTGAGCGCCTCCGAGGGCTGCCACCCGGTGCGGAGTTCCACGAAGGCCTTGACCACTTCGCCGGCCACGGGATCGGGGACGCCGATCACCCCGGCCTCGGCCACCGCTTCGTGCTCCATCAGCGAACTCTCCACCTCGAACGGTCCGATCAGGTGCCCGGAGGACTTGATGACGTCGTCGCCCCGGCCGACGAACCAGAAGTACCCGTCCGCGTCCTGCTTGGCCAGGTCTCCGGTGAGGTACCAGCCGCCGGCGAAGCAGCGCCGGTACCGTTCGTCTTCATGGAGGTAGCCGCGGAACATGGACGGCCAGCCCGGCCGGAGCGCCAGTTCGCCCACCGCATCCGGTGCGGTGACCAGCACGGCCTCGCCGTCCCGGAGCACCGGCTTGCCGTCCGGATCCCGCGCCACAATCGCGGCCTCAACGCCGGGCAGGGGACGACCCATGGAGCCGGGCCGGATCTCCATGGCGGGGTAGTTCGAGATCATGATGCCGCCGGTTTCGGTCTGCCACCAGTTGTCGTGGACGGGCTGGCCGAACGCTTCCTGTCCCCACACCACCACTTCGGGGTTGAGCGGTTCGCCGACGCTGGCCACAAACCGCAGGGCGGACAGGTCATGCCCGGCGGCGTGGCCGGCACCGGCCTTCATCAGCATGCGCAGGGCGGTGGGGGCGGTGTACCAGACGGTGACGTGCTGCTCGGCGAGGATCCGGTACCACCGGTCCGCGTCCATCTCCTCTTCGTCCACAATGGTGGTCACGCCGTGGGTGAGGGGAGCGATCACACCGTACGAGGTGCCGGTGACCCAGCCGGGGTCCGCCGTGCACCAGTAGACGTCGTCCGGGTGCAGGTCCAGCGCAAAGAATCCGGTGGCGCGGTGGGCGGTGACGGCGTCATGCACGTGGATCGCCCCTTTGGGGGTGCCGGTGGTCCCGCTGGTGAAGTGCAGCAGGGCCATTTCTTCGGCGCGGGTGGGTGCCGCCTCCAGCGGCTGCGCGTCCCGCATGAGTTCGGCCAGGTCCAGCGTTCCGGGGTCCGGCAGGCCCTCGGCATCGATCAGCAGCACGTGCTCCAGTTCAGGCAGCAGGTCTCGGATCGGGGCAACCTTCCGCCGGTACAGCGCCCGGGTGGTGACCAGGGCGCGGCCGGCACCCAGATGAAGGCGCTGGCGGACGGGCTCCGGGCCGAAAGCGGAGAACAGGGGGCAGAAAACGCTGGCATTCTTGAGCGTCCCCAATACCGCGACGTACAACTCCGGGCTGCGGCCCATGAGCGAAAAGACCCGTTCCCCGCGGCCGATTCCCAGCCCGTGCAGGACGCCGGCAAACCGTCCGGTCTGTTCGGCCAGTTCTGCGTAACTGAGGGAGCGCGCCGTACCGTCGGCGCGGATGAAACGCAGGGCCTCATGGCTGGCCCGATCGCCCGCGGCATGCCGGTCCACAGCCTCGTAGGCTATGTTGACGCCACCGTCCGGCAGCCCTGCCAGCTCATGACGCGCCTCATCCCAAGAGAAAGCGGCGCGGCTGGCGTCGTAGTCCACCATGTTCGGGCGGACAGCCAGGCCATGGACGTCCTTCGGGATTGCGGGCCAGCGGGTGGATGGAGCGGTTCCGGCCGTCATGGTTCAATCGGACTCCTCGCCGGGAGAACTGGCTAGAGTAGAAAGTCCCGTGGGACGCCCCGGCCCGCTCTCCTGCCCATGTTCCGGCCCGTTCTCCCGCCAGCACAGGACGCGCCGTCACAAACCGCGGAGCCACTAAACTGGACCCCATGACTGCCACCAGCCCCCGTGCAGCTGACGCTGCTGCCGCCCGTGCCCGCCTGCTTGAACTCATCAAGGAACTCGCCGTTGTCCGCGGCAAGGTGATCCTGTCCAGCGGGGCCGAAGCCGACTACTACATCGACCTCCGACGCATCACGTTGCACCACGAGGCATCCAAGCTGGTGGGCCAGGTCATGCTCTCGCTGATCGACGACGCCGGCATCGACTTTGAGTGCGCCGGCGGCCTCACCATGGGCGCCGATCCGGTGGGCACCGCCGTGATGCATGCCGCCGTGGACGCCGGCCGCACCGTGGACGCGTTTGTTGTCCGCAAGGCCCAGAAGTCCTACGGCATGGGCCGCCAGGTGGAAGGACCCTCCGTGGAGGGCCGCAAGGTCCTGGTGCTCGAGGACACGTCCACCACCGGCGGGTCCGCACTGACCGCCGTCGAGGGTGTCCGCAAGGCCGGCGGCAACGTTGTGGCCGTCGCCGTAATTGTGGACCGCGACACCGGCGCCAAGGAAAAAATCGAAGCGGAGACCGGAGTTCCCTACCTGTTCGCGTTCGGCAAGGATGAGCTCGGCCTGAGCTAGCGTGCGTGCCGCCGGCGGCGGACAATTCAGCGGCGGACAATTCAGCCGGGAGCTAACCCCGCTTGAATGGCCAAGAGGCGGCACCCTACAATTTGCGTAGCTCAAATTCAAGTCACGCACCTGGAGAGACCGCGCCATGCTCCCGTCCAACCCAGCACCCAACACCGTCGAACAGATCCAGAACCTCATCCTGGAGAGTGCCGACTTCGAGGACTTCCTCAACGAACTGGCGCGCTTTTCCGCGCACCAGATGGCGGGCGACGGCGACGACGCCCTTTGCGGCATCACGCTGCTCCGGGACCGCAAGGCGGCCACCATCGGCTGGAGCAGCGATTCCGCGCGCGAGGTGGATGAGATCCAGTATTCGCTCTCGCAGGGGCCCTGCCTGACGGCCGCCGAGGAAGAACGGGAAGTCCACGTTCCGGACCTTTTCGAAGAGGACCGCTGGGGCCCTGACTACGCCGATGCTGTTGCCTCGCACGGACTGCGTTCGGTGTTGTCTCTCCCGTTCCACCTCCAGGGCGATGCGAAGGCTGCCCTGAACCTCTACTCGGATGTCCCGCACAAGTTCGATGAGAAAGCGGCGGCGCGCGCCCGGGGGTACACGCGCGAAGTGTCGCAGGCCCTGCGCCTGGCCGTCAGGTTCTCGCTGCACACAGACAGTGCCACCAACCTCCGGGCAACGCTGGAGTCCCGGACCACGATCGACATCGCCGTGGGCATCGTCATGGCGCAGAACCGCTGCAGCCAGGAGGCGGCCGTGCAGATCCTGACGGACGCGTCCAGCAACAGCAACGTCAAGCTGCGGGACATCGCCAGATCCTTGGTGGATTCCGTCGGCGGAGCGGGCACCCGGACCCACTTCGAGGAGCCCAGGCAGGGCAAGTCCCGGGTCGGCTGACCGCACGGCAGGTCCGGGTCGGCTGAACCGGGCCACGCCGCAGGCTTGTGTTGGACGGGCCGCGGAAGCTACGCTGTCCGAGGTTGAGCCGTCGGCCATAGACACCCTTTTTTGGAGTACCTATGGACCGCAAACTTCACGCCCTCGTTAAGCTGGACGTCGCTGCAAATGTTGTTCGGATCGACGTCCGGGGCAGCCTCAACCAGGAATCCCGACCCGCCCTGGTGCACGTCATCCGCCGTATCCGCCGCATGGGTGTCACTGCCCACATCCGGGTGGATCTCTCGCAGGCCGCGTTCGTGGAATCGCCCGCTTTGGTGGGGCTCCGCAACGACCTCAACGCGGTCGACGGCGACATCTCCGGCGGCGGCTCCGCGGCGGGTTCAGGCGTTTCGCTCGAATTCATGCCCAGACCGGACGGCCTGGGCCCTGATGCCGGACCCGGTGTGAAGACCGTTGAAATCACCGGTGAATTCGCAGCCTCCATCGACCCCTCGGGATGCGGGCCGCTGGCCCAGTACTCCGACGACGAACTCCTGGCTGCCAGCGACTCCGTCTTTGGACTGCTGGACGATCCCGCCGCGATTGCGGGCACCGAGCTGCTGGCGCAGTATGACGCGATCGGGGTGGAAATTTCGCGGCGGGAGAATGCCGAAGCCAGCCGGAACGCTGCAACGGATCCCCTGCAGGCGCTTCCGGCCGAGCCCGCGAACTAGCTGGTTTCGCGCGTTTCATATCCGGCTTCCGCTGTGGCTACGGTAGAGGTGTGCCGCAAGTCCAGGAGCCACCACAGCCTGAGGGCGGCCCCGGAACAGCCGAGGGCCGCCTCCTCAAGCATGCCGCCGAACTCAGGAGATTTTCCCGGCGAAACTTCCTGGCGGGATCGGGGGCGGCAGCGCTGCTGGCCACCGACATGTTCTTCACCCGTTATGTCCAGGCAGAGCGCCGCACCAACAGGATCCTGACGTTGGGCGACGATTTCGCGGAGAGCTACTACCCGAACGCCAGCTGGATCCTGTTTCCCGGCTACAAGACCAGCTGGGAGGAAGCGCAGTGGATCCTCAATTCCCTGCGCGGTGCACTTCGCCAGCGCGGCCAGCTGGCCGCCGTCGGCTATTCCAACCAGGGGCTGGACATAGACCAGATCGTGATCGCGGTGATTGAGCACGTCCGGGCGAAGCAGCTGACCAGCCTGTACTTCTACGGCCACAGTTTCGGCGGCATGGTGGCAACACAGGTGGCTGCCCGGCTTCGCGAGCTGCACGGCGTGGAGGTGAAATTCATCCTGCTGGACTCCAGCCCGTACAGCAAGTACGACGTCCTGGACCAGAGCTGGTTCGAAGGCGTGGTGGTGCTCTACGAGGGCGGGTTCCGGGTTCCCACGGTGCTGCGCGGCGGGTACGAGCTGGGCGAACGCATCGTGCACAAGGATGAACGGTCCTGGCGCCAGGTGGTGGACCAGAGCCTGGAGCAGCTGTCACCGATTGCGCCGTCCAGCGTGCTGATCCAATCCGAATCCGCGTACATCTACCACTTCGACGCCACCCGGTTCGCCGACAAGCTGGGCGGGACCCGGATGGCGTTCATCGGCAATCCCCGGGACGGCACCGTGAACTATCAGACGGCCCGCGAATCGTGGGCGCGGACCTTTGCGGCCAACATGGTGTCCAACGACCGCCGTACCGATGACGCCCTGCCCGCGCACGCCAGTCCCCAGTGGAACCCGTTCGTTTACCGGCCCATCCTGGAGGAGTTGCAGGATGAGATCTTCCCGCTGCCAACCGGCGGGCCCAAGATGACTGCATTCTGACCCTGCCGCCCGGGCCCTTCGGCCCGACCCCGGAAACCCGGGCCGGCGCCCGGGCCCGCGCCTTGAACCCGGCTAGATCTGGCTCTTGAGGTCAGCCACCGAGTTCAGGATTTGGTTGGGCCGGAACGGGTAGGCGGCAATGTCGTCCTTGTGCGTGATTCCGCTGAGGACCAGCACGGTGTGCAGCCCGGCCTCCATTCCGGCGATGATGTCGGTGTCCATCCGGTCGCCGATCATGGCGGTGGTCTCGGAGTGGGCGTCGATCTGGTTCATGGCCGAGCGGAACATCATGGGGTTCGGCTTGCCCACAATGTAGGGTTCGCGGCCGGTGGCTTTGGTGATCAGTGCTGCGATGGCGCCGGTGGCGGGCATGGGGCCGTCCTTGGACGGTCCGGTGGCGTCCGGGTTGGTGGCGATGAAGCGGGCGCCGGCAAGGATCAGCCGGATGGCCATGGTGATCGCCTCGAAGGAGTAGGTGCGTGTTTCGCCGAGCACCACAAAGTCTGGGTTCTGGTCGGTGAGGATGAAACCGGCCTCATGCAGCGCCGTCGTGAGTCCTGCTTCGCCGATGGTGTAGGCGCGGTTCCCGGAATCCGAGCCGCGCACCTGGTCCTTCAGGAACTGCGCCGTGGCCAGCGCCGAGGTCCAGATGTTCTCCTCGGGAATTTCCAGGCCGGAGGACTTCAGGCGGGCGGCCAGGTCGCGGGGAGTGAAGATGGAGTTGTTGGTGAGCACCAGGAAGCGCTTGGAGGTGTCCACCCAGCGCTGGATCAGTTCCGCGGCTCCCGGGATGGGCTGGTTTTCGTGGACCAGCACTCCGTCCATATCCGTCAGCCAGCATTCGATCTCCTGGCCGCTTCGGTAAAGCGCTGCCGATGAACGTACTTCGTCTGACTTTGCCATGGTGATCCTCCAACGATGATGTGCCGGTTCCGGCTCCCAGTCTGTCATTTTTGGGGCGCCGGAACATCCGGCACCGAAGAATGACAGACCCGGTGCGGCGTTGTGGCGCCATTGGTTGGACTAGGCTCGTGGCTGGCACCAGTGTGCCAGCGGCCGCGGATCGGGGGAGTTCGCGGTGGTTGTTGTGCCGGCCCGCGCCGGGAGATCCCCAAGGACATTCCGGGCATCCAAGGAACCGCAGGATGCCCGCCAGCACCTGAAAGGGACAGCCATGAGCAACAACTACGGCCCGCCGCCACCGCCCCAGCAGCACTACCCATCGAACAACTTCCCGCCGCAGACTCACCCCCTGCAACCCCATCAGCCTCGGAACAAGAAGAACCTGATCATTGTCCTGGCCGCCGTCGCCGCTGCCGTGACCGTTGCGCTGGTGGCCGTGTTTGTCTGGGTCATTCCCGCGTTCAGCAAACCGCAGGCGGAGGACAGCCCGGCGCCCGCGGCCACTTCCGCCGAATCCGCGTCCCCGGAAGCGGCAGAGGACAGTGCTGCCCCCGAGGAATCCGTGGCACCATCCGAAGACGCCGGAGCGGCTGACATGCCGGCCGGGGCCTTCCCGCTTCCGGCCGGGTGGGATGACCTGCAGGGTCCCGCCAACATTCCAGCCAGCGACGACCCGCTTTACAACCGGTTTGTCACCGGGGAATCCTCGTTCTCCTACCTGTCCGCCTGGAGCAGCGACGACACGTTCGGGATCACCAAGGACCCCGCCACCGGCGCCCCCATGCAGCAAGTCGCCAAGGGCACTGAAGAGCGCGACGGCGACGGCATCTCCACGGCGTTCTCGTTCTTCGCCGAAGCAGAGGAAGGCAAATACGGCAAGGAGCCTGAAAAGGTCCAGGCAGCCATCAAGGAGATCGAAGCAAAGCTCAAGGCCATCCCCGCCGCCGAACTGCCGCAGCACCTGGTCGGCCACAAATGCACCGGCAATTTTGAGGCGTCGACGCCGGAAATCAGGGAGTTCCGCCGGGCGGCCGCCGTGGTGGTCGGCTTCACCTGCACCAACGCCGGGGGAGACGCCATCCGCGCCGTCAACCTGTTCACCGTGACTCCGTGGGGCACACCGCAGATGATGGGCGTCAGCGGGCACGAGAGCTACTGGACCGCCAACCCGGAGGCACTGGAGAAGATCGGCAACTCGTACCGGGCGAACCGCTGGAAGCTGGACGGCTAAGCCGCGGCTAAAGTTGAAGCGTGACTGACCCCCAGACCCCTACAGCGCCCGCCTCCCCGCCTGATTCCCCCTCCGGCGGGGAACCGGAGCCCAAGGCGGAGGTCGGCGTCGGGCCCTGGGAAGGCGAGCTTCCCGTAGGGGAACACTGGGACCCGGACCTCCTCGCCGACGGCGACCGCCGCAATGTGGTGGACAAGTACCGCTACTGGAAGCACGAGGCGATCGTGGCGGACCTGGATTCGAAACGCCACGACTTCCACATCGCGATCGAAAACTGGCAGCACGACCTCAACATCGGCACCGTGGTGCGCACCGCCAACGCGTTCCTCGCCAAGGAAGTGCACATCATCGGACGACGCCGGTGGAACCGCCGCGGGGCAATGGTCACCGACCGCTACCAGCACGTCCGCCACCATCCCACCGTGGAGGACTTCGTGGCGTGGGCGCAGGGGGAGGGCCTGGCGATTATCGGCATCGACATCTTCCCCGATTCCGTGCCGCTGGAAACCTACGACCTCCCGAAGAACTGCGTCCTGGTATTCGGCCAGGAAGGTCCGGGCCTGACTCCGGAGGTCCACGAAGCGGCCCTGGACACTCTGTCGATCGAGCAGTTCGGCTCCACCCGGTCCATCAACGCGGCGTCCGCGGCCGCCATCGCCATGCACGCCTGGATCCGCCGGCACGTGTTCAGCCAGTCCGTCTAGTCCCCGCCGAGGTGGCGCCAGAGATGACAGATCGCGGCAGTTGGAAGGCCTGAAACTGCCGCGGAGTGCCACCTCGACGCAGCGGGCCCGGCGCAAAGTGTTACCCGGCCAGTGACCCGAAACACTGCCCCTTCGCAGAAATGGCTAGGATGGGTGCTAGCCGACGAGGTCCACTCCAGGGTCAACACAACCCGTAGACGAAATTCACTTTAGGAGTCAGCATGCCCATTGCAACCCCAGAGATCTACTCCGAGATGATCGACCGCGCTAAGGCGGGCGGCTTCGCGTTCCCGGCCGTGAACGTCACGTCCTCGCAGACGCTGAACGCGGCCCTGCGCGGCTTCGCCGAGGCAGAGTCCGACGGCATCGTCCAGGTTTCCACCGGCGGTGCGGCCTACTGGTCCGGCGCCTCCACCAAGGACATGGTTGCCGGCTCCCTGGGCTTCGCCGCGTTCGCCCGCGAAGTCGCCAAGAACTACGGTGTCAACATTGCGCTGCACACCGACCACTGCCCCAAGGACAAGCTGGACGGCTTTGTCCTGCCGCTGCTGGCCGCCTCCGAAGCCGAGGTCAAGGCCGGACGCAACCCGATCTTCAACTCGCACATGTGGGACGGCTCCGCCGAGACCCTGCAGGAAAACCTGCGCATCGCCCGTGAACTGCTGGAGCGCACCGCTGCCGCCAAGATGATCCTCGAGGTGGAGATCGGCACGGTCGGCGGCGAGGAAGACGGCGTCGAAAACGAGATCAACGAGAAGCTGTACACCACGGTGGAAGACGCCCTGGCCACCATCGAAGCCCTCGGCGCCGGCGAGAACGGCCGCTACATCACCGCCCTGACCTTCGGCAACGTGCACGGGGTGTACAAGCCCGGTGGCGTGAAGCTCCGCCCGGAGATCCTCAAGGACATCCAGGCCCAGGTCGGCGCGAAGATCGGCAAGGACAGCCCGTTCGACCTGGTCTTCCACGGCGGCTCCGGCTCCTCGGACCAGGAAATCGCGGACGCCGTTTCCTACGGCACCATCAAGATGAACATCGACACCGACACCCAGTACGCCTACACGCGTCCGGTGGCGGACCACATGTTCAAGAACTACGACGGCGTGCTGAAGGTTGACGGCGAGGTCGGCAACAAGAAGACCTATGACCCGCGCGTCTGGGGCGCCTCCGCCGAAGCAGGGCTCGCCGCCCGCGTGGTTGAGGCCACCAAGCAGCTCGGCTCGGCCGGAAAGACGTTCTAACCATGTCCGACGAATTCCGCAGGAACCTGATGGGCCCGGAGCCCACGCTCCTGCCCGCGGAGTCCGAGATCTACCAGCACTTGGCCCTCGGCCAGGAGGCACTGGATCTTGTGGCGAAGCACCCCACGTCCTCGCTCCTCTGGGCCATCCTGGCCGAGGAAGCCTGGAACGAGGGGCGGACCGTCGACTCCTACGCCTACGCCCGCGTGGGCTACCACCGGGGCTTGGATTCGCTGCGGCGCAACGGCTGGCGCGGAGTGGGACCCATCCCCTGGGAGCACGAGCCCAACCGCGGCTTCCTGCGCGCCCTGTACGCCCTGGGCCGCGCATCGTCGGCCATCGGCGAGGCCGAGGAACCGGAACGCATTGAGAAGTTCCTCAATGACTCCGATCCCGCCGCCAAGGCTGCCATCGAAGGCAAATAACTGAACATACGACGGCGGCTCCCCACCTTTCCGGGTGGGGAGCCGCCGTCGTTGTTGGTTCAGCGCAGTTAGTTCGCCTTGGTCAGGCCGGTGCGGGCCATGGCGTCAGCGTACGCAACGTGCATTTCGTCGAGGTACTGCTGCTGGCGGGCCTCGGTGCCGGCGAATGCGCGGCCGCTGAGTGAACGGACCTTGTAGGTCTTGAGGCCGCGGCGCCAGAGCAGCGGCACTTCGGTCTTCAGGAGCAGCTGGGCCAGGCGGTTGGCCTCGGTGCCGTGGGCCACGATGACGGAGGCGCGGGGCACCAGCGCAAGGAACTTCAGCAGCGGCTTGAGGCCGGCCGAAATCTGGTCAGGCGTGAACTTGCCGTTGGGCTCGCCGGGGATGTGCCACGGGTGCACGTTCCAGGGCATGACGAATTCGGGGCGGAGGCCCAGCTTCCACTGCACGCCGAGCATGCGGGTGGCAGCTTCGCTGTCGCCGGCGGTGATGAAACCGGATTCATCGGCCGTGCCGATGTTGGAGTACAGGCTGATGATGCGGCACTCGTCGACGTCGTGCATCGGGTCCACGTACGGGACCACGGTGTCCGGCTTGAGGCTCTGGAAGGTGTCGCACAGCTCGTTGACAACTGCGACGTTGGGTTCGTAACGGCGGCTCAGAAGCTGCTCGCGGAATGATTCAGTAGCCAGGGCTGTCATGTATTGCTGTGTCTCCTGCGGGATCGGTGACGCTGCCAGACCGGATTAAGGCATGCCAAGTACCGGGCACGCCATATACGGTGTGGTTTGAAAATGTGGTGAGTGGACCGATTCCTGATCGATCATTACCAGTCTATCAAGCCCAGCGAAATGCCGGGCGGCGGTAGCATCTCGCCACATTGTCGTCCCCGGAGCAGGCGCAGATGGCAGCCCCGGTGTGAAGCCGCTCCGCCAACGGGCGAAAGCGGTGCTTGTCACTCATATCGGCTAAACTTGGGTGGTAAGAGCCCCGGAACTCTTGCGTTGCGCGTGACGGCCAGTAGGCCGGACAGGCGCGGCAGTGGAATTCGGGGCATTCTCATGAACGGCGCTGTCCCCTGGCGGTCACTTCGGTGAACCGGCTGCGGTCCAGCCCGAACGAATGGGGGAGGATCCCATGCCAGCAATCGTGATCGTCGGAGCCCAGTGGGGCGACGAAGGCAAAGGTAAAGCCACTGACCTGCTTGGCGGCCGCGTGGACTACGTGGTCAAGCCGAACGGCGGCAACAACGCCGGGCACACCGTCGTCGTAGGCGGTGAGAAGTATGAGCTCAAGCTCCTTCCTGCCGGCATCCTGAGCCCGAACGCGGTTCCGATTATCGGCAACGGCTGTGTGGTGAACCTCGAAGCCCTGTTCCAGGAAATCGACGGCCTGGAGGCCCGCGGCGCGGACACCTCCAAGCTCCGCGTCTCCGCCAATGCCCACCTCGTGGCGCCGTACCACCAGGTGCTGGACAAGGTCACCGAGCGGTTCCTGGGCAGCCGGGCCATCGGCACCACCGGCCGCGGCATCGGCCCGGCGTACATGGACAAGGTGGCCCGCCTGGGCATCCGCGTCCAGGACGTTTTTGACGAGTCCATCCTGCGCCAGAAGGTGGAAGGGTCACTGCGCCAGAAGAACGAACTCCTCGTCAAGGTTTACAACCGCCGCGACATCGAGGTCGAAGAGATCGTCAGCTATTTCCTCTCCTTCGCCGAACGTCTGCGCCCGCTGGTCATCGACAGCACCTTCGTCCTGAACAAGGCACTGGACGAGGGCAAGGTTGTCCTCATGGAGGGCGGCCAGGCCACCTTCCTGGACGTGGACCACGGCACCTACCCGTTCGTGACCTCCTCGAACCCGACCGCCGGCGGCGCGTCGGTGGGCTCCGGCATCGGCCCCACC
Source organism: Arthrobacter sp. Leaf337 (assembly GCF_001423745.1). Taxonomy (GTDB): domain Bacteria; phylum Actinomycetota; class Actinomycetes; order Actinomycetales; family Micrococcaceae; genus Arthrobacter. The sequence continues at coordinate 240,911 of NZ_LMPC01000012.1, read as the reverse complement.
CGGATCTCGCGCTCCATCGGCATCATCAAGGCGTACACCACGCGTGTGGGCGCCGGCCCGTTCCCCACGGAACTGTTCGATGAGATGGGCATGTACCTGCAGAAGACCGGCGGCGAGTTCGGCGTCAACACCGGCCGCCCCCGCCGCTGCGGCTGGTACGACGCCGTCCTGGCACGCCACGCCTCGCGCGTCAACGGCTTCACCGACTACTTCGTCACCAAGCTGGATGTGCTCACCGGCATCGAACAGATCCCTGTCTGCGTGGCCTACGACGTGGACGGCGTGCGGCACGACGAAATGCCCATGACCCAGACCGAGTTCCACCACGCCAAGCCGATCTTCGAGTACTTCGAGGGCTGGACCGAGGACATCACCGGTGCGCGCACCCTGGAGGACCTTCCGGAGAACGCCAAGAACTACGTGCTGGCCCTCGAGAAGCTGTCCGGCACGCGATTCTCGGCCATCGGCGTCGGCCCGGACCGCGACCAGACCATCGTGGTCAACGATTTGATCAACGACTAACGATTCAGAACAGATGTTCGACGGCGGCGGGTCACCTGGAAAGGTGGCCCGCCGCCGTCGTCGTTAACCGGGGTGCCGGCGCACGCGGTTGCCGGCGCACGCCGGTGCCGGCTAGGCGCCGGACTGCTTGTTGCGGATCTGAAGCAGGTGCTGCTGCAGTTTTGCTTCGGCATCCCGCCGGCGTCGGGCCTGCTCGCGCATGGCCCGCGTCGCGGCGGAACCCAGTGGATTCATCAAACCGGTCACATGTTTGGGGGTCGCTGCCGGACCGGCGGCAGGGACGGCCATCACTTCCTCGCTCATGCCGGTATCCTGACACCCGCGCCCGCCGCCCGTAACCCCCGGCACGGGAGCGTTACAGGATCGGAACCTGCCCCTGTCCGGACGAGCCGCCGTACTCGTGCCGCCGGCCACGAGGCTGATACGTAGTGGTGCGCATGATGCAGGTGGTAGCGGGTGTGTTTCGGGTAGGGGCCACTCGTGACCGCCACTGTCCTCCCTCCCTATCTTGGACTCACCGGCGCTGTGCTGGGAGTGGGGCTTCCACAGGCAAATCGTCGGACTGCTAACGGGAGGGGATGGACGTCATGGGTCTCAGCGTGAAGTCAGGAAAGAACAAGACCGCTCCGGAGCCCGGGCAATCGGACCGGACCGCAACGGTCGAACTGGGGCCGCGGCGGTACCGCGCCCGCATCAACAGGGCACCGGTCCTGGACCGCACGCGCGTGCAGGAGCTTGCCGGGGATATCCATTCCCAAAGCCGGCTCCTTGAATTCCTTAACCTCTTCCTGGTCCTGTTGCCCTCCAGAGTGAACAATGTGGCGGGTGCCTTGGCCAGCGGAGACCTTGAGGCCGCGAGTGCGGCCGCCCAGAGCCTTGCCTCGTCTGCCGCGATGGCCGGAGCAGCCCGGCTGGAGCTGGTTGCCCTGCTCGTCGACAGCGATCTCCGCATCGGCCGGATGGACCGGGCCCGCGAGACCGGCCGGCGCCTCGGACCGGATGCTGCCGAGCTGGCATCAGCCCTGTCCCGGCTGCTGACGGGCCGCTGACAGCGAACCCGGAAATTCCCGGAAATTGTTGCCCGTTCCCCCTCTGATCCATGCCCGGATCCGGTCCCTGAGCCAGCGCCGGATCCGGTCCCGGAACGGTGCTCAAAACTTTTTTGAAGTTTTTTGGATTCCGCGTAACCCTGGACCGTGCCGTGACGATTACCACTATGAAAGCGCCGGGTTCGAAGTTGTCCCCCATCAGGTTCGAACCTGGCGCTTGACTGCAAAAAGAGAGCCGGGCCGGAACTGTCCCCCATCATGTTTCCGGCCCGGCACTTTTTTGTCCGGGGCCGGTTCAGCGGGACGCCTGCCCAGGAGTGCGCGGCCTCTGTGGGCTTTCCCCTTCTTTACCCGGGGTAAAGTTGTTGAGCGGGTTCAACCCACAGCCGCCACATGATGGCCATACAATGATGTAGCCATCTCCCTTGAACGAAAGCCCACGTCCGTGACCGAAGCGCTGACCGACGATGCCTTGCGGGCCCTCAAGGGCCGAGATGGCGAGTTGTTCAATCTGGTCTACCGGAGCTATGCGTCCCAGGTACTGGGATACCTGACCGCCCGTGGCGTCGAGGACCCGGAGGCCACCATGCAGGATGTGTTCCTGGCCGTCCTGCCCCGGATAGATACCATCAGCGGCGGAGCCAGCGGCCTTCGGACTTTCCTGTTCTCGGTGGCCCATGCCCGGATGGTTGACGATCACCGAAGGCAAAGCCGGACACCGCCGAAACAACCGTTCGAACCTGAGTTTGACCGGCGGGAATCCTCCTCGGCTGAAGCCGCGGCGATGCTGCTGGTTGCGCCGGGGGAAGTGCTTGAACTGCTTGAGGTCCTGGGTGAGGACCAAAAAGAGGTGCTGACCCTGCGGATCATCGCTGATCTTACTGTGGAGCAGGTGGCCGAAATCATGGGGAAAAGTGCCGGAGCCGTCAAACAGCTTCAGCGACGTGCTTTGGACAGACTCCGTGAACACTCGGCCGTAAAGGACTACGTAGCGCCATGACAACCAGGGATGACTTTTCTGGTGGGACCGTTGACCGGATTCTCCTCGACGCCGGCCACACGGACGTGCCCGAACTCAGGGCCGCCCTCCTGTCCATCGCTTCGCTGGCGCAGATGCCGGTTCCCGCTCCCGGGGCCGAGCTTGCGGCCATGCTGGCCGGTCCACGGGATGAACTGACCCGGAAGCGTTGGCTGCGCCAATACCGCCCAACGGTGGTGGGCCTTGCAGTCCTTGCCGGCATGGGTCTCGGCGTTACGGGTGTTGCCGCCACCGGCCAGGTGTCCGAAGACGGCTCCGGCCTCTGGTCCGTGCAGCAGCTGACCACGGACTGGGCCCCGGACTGGACGCTTCCCCTCGCCCCGGCCGCAACGGACCAGGACGGGCCGGCGGGGTGGGTTTCACCGCTCTTCCTGCGGCTTGACCAGGACAGTCCTTCAACCGCGCACGGGGCAGCCGAACCGCTGACACCCCCGGCGGCCCAGAAGCATGCCAATGGCCAGCCGGCGGCAACACCGCCGGATACCCGCGTGCTTCCGCCGGCCAAACGTCCGGAATGGGCTCCGGGCGTGGCTTCCGGCCATGGCAAAGCAGGGCAGCCGGGCCCCGAAACTGCCGGCGCAGGCACGGGCGACGCTTCAGCGGAGGGGCAGTCCGGTCAGGGCTCCGCGCAAGAGGCCGGCGTGCTTTCCGAACAAGCCGCTCCGGCTCCGGAGGAAGGCAGTGAGGTCCGCGGCGAGTCCGGCCGGAAGAACGAAAAGTCCGGCACGGGCCTGCTCGACTCCGCACTGGACTCTTCCCTGGATCCAATCAGCCGCTGGCTCGGCAAGCTGCGGTAAAACCGCCAGGGGCTCTACAGGCTTTAGGCCAGTACCTGCCGCTTAGAGGAAATAACACCCGTGTCGAAACCGGCCAGGTGGAGTCCGCCGTGGAAGCGTGCGTGCTCGATCTTGACGCACCGGTCCATCACGACGTCGAGCCCGGCGGCTTCGGCTTCCTTGGCCACGTCCTCGTGCCACGAGCCCAGCTGCAGCCAGAGTGTTTTGGCGCCCGCGGCGACGGCCTCGTCCAGGACGCCCGGGAGGTCGTCGTGCTTGCGGAACACATCCACGATGTCCGGGCTCTCGGGAAGGTCGGCCAGGGAGGCGTAGGTAGGCTGGCCAAGGATCTCCTTAACAACGGGGTTCACGAAGTACACCTTGTACCGTGTGGAGGACTGCAGGTACGTGGCCACGAAGTAGCTGGCCCGCGACGGCTTGTCCGAGGCGCCCACAATGGCAATGGACTTTGCCTGCCGGAGCAGGTTCAGCCGTTCCGGGGCAGTAGGGCCTTCCCAGGTCCTGGTTTCTGCTGCGCTCATGCGATTGCTCCGATCGTGCAGGTATCGGCGGCGACGGTTTCGGCGGCACCAAGGGCCGACGCCGCATCCAGCGCCTGGTCCAGGTCCCAGAGGATGTCCTCGATGTCTTCGAGGCCCACGGAGATGCGGACGAGGTCTTCGGGGACGCCGGCGGACTCGAGCTGGGCGGGGCTCAGCTGCTGGTGGGTGGTGGAGCCGGGATGGATCACGAGAGTCCGCGAGTCGCCCACGTTGGCCAGGTGCGATGCCAGTTGCAGGGACTCGATGAACTTCTGGCCCGCTGCCCGTCCGCCCTTCACGCCGAAGGAGAACACCGAGCCGGGACCCAGGGGCAGGTACTTCTGTGCCCGCTCAAAGTGCGGGTGCGAGGGCAGCCCGGAGAAGTTCACGTATGCCACCCGCTCGTCCGCTTCGAGCCATTCGGCCACGGCCTGGGCATTCTTCAGGTGCTCGTCCAGACGCTGGGGAAGCGTCTCCACGCCCTGCAGCAGCTGGAAGGCGGACTGCGGTGACAGCGCGGGACCGATGTCGCGCAGCTGCTCGCAGCGGAGCTTGGTCAGGAAGCCGTACTCGCCGAAGTTGCCCCACCAGGAGACGTTGCCGTAGGACGCCACGGGCTCGGTCATGGTGGGGAACTTGCCGTTGCCCCAGTTGAAGCGGCCGCTTTCGACGATTACGCCGCCCAGCGTGGTGCCGTGTCCGCCCAGGAATTTGGTGGCGGAGTGGATCACGATGTCCGCCCCGTGTTCGATCGGCCGCACGAGGTACGGCGTGCTCAAGGTGGCGTCCACCACGAGGGGGATGCCGGCGTCGTGCGCTACCTTTGCCAGCCCGTCAAGGTCTTGGACTTCCGACGACGGGTTGGCCACCACCTCCACGAAGATCGCCTTGGTGTTGTCCCGGACCGCGGCGGCGTAGTCCGCCGGATCGGTGCCGGGGACGAATGTGGTGTCCACCCCGAAGCGGCGCAGCGTGACATCGAGCTGGGTGACCGTTCCGCCGTACAGCTGGGAGGCCGCCACGATGTGGTCGCCGGCCTGGGTCAGTGCGGCGAAAGTGATGAATTCCGCAGCCATGCCCGACGACGTCGCAACAGCGCCGATGCCGCCCTCCAACGAGGCTATGCGCTCTTCGAACGCCGCCACCGTGGGGTTGCCGATGCGCGAGTAGATGTTGCCGTACTTCTGCAGCGCGAAGAGGTTGGCAGCGTCCTGGGTGTCCTTGAACACGAAGGACGTGGTCTGGTAGATCGGGACCGCCCGGGCGCCGTGCTCGGCGTCGGGCGTGCCGCCGGCGTGCAGGGCGCGGGTGCGGAAGCCGAACTTGCGGTCGGCCATTACGCGTCCACCAGCTTGCTGGTAGTGCCGGCGTTTGCCACCGGGGTCTGGGAAAGGTCCAGTTCCGTGCCGTTCCTGCGGGCGAGGTCCGCCTCGAGTTCGCGGACGATCGGCAGGATGTCCTGGCCGAATGCGGCCACTTCCTCCTGGAAGTGCAGGTAGCCGGTGAGGAACAGGTTCACGCCGATCTTCTTGTACTCCACGATCCGTTCCGCGATCTGCTCGGGGGTGCCGATCAGCTGGGTCTTGAAGCCGTCGTTGTACTGGACCAGGTCCTCGAAGCTCGAGTCGGCCCACATGCCCTTGCCGTCCTTGGTGGACGCGCCGGCTTCCTGGACCGCGTCGCGGAAGCCTTGGACTGCAGGCTTGTGCGCCTTTTCCACGATTTCGCGGAGGGTGTCGCGGGCTTCCTTTTCGGAATCGCGGGCGATGACGAAGCCGTTGAGGCCAAAGCGGGGTGCGGCCAGCTGGCCGGACGTGCCGCGCCGGGTCTCCCCGGACGCTGCAACAACACCGGCGATGTTCTCCTTGAAGCCCTCCAGGTCCTTGCCGTTGGAGAAGTACCAGTCCGCCACACGGCCGGCGGTTGCCTGGGCCGCGGTGGAGTTGCCGCCGAAGAAGATCTCCGGGTGCGCACGGCCCGGAACGTCCACCGGCGCCGGGTTCAGGGTGAAGTCGGTGATGTTGTAGTACTTGCCGGACTGGCTGTATTCCTGCTCGGTCCAGAGGCCGCGGAGCACCTTGATGAATTCCTCGGTGCGGACATAGCGTTCGTCGTGCTCGAGCCATTCGAGGCCGAAGTTGGTGAACTCGTTCTTAAGCCAGCCGGAGACGATGTTGACGGCGGCGCGGCCGTTGGAGATGTGGTCCGCGGTGATGATGTACTTGGCAAGCACACCGGGGTGCCACATGCCGGGGTGGACGGCCGAGATGACCTTGAGCCGCTCCGTGGCCGCCAGCAGCGCCAGGCTGAAGGACGTGGCCTCGTGCTGCTTGTCCGCGCCGTAGGAGGCGGCGTAGCGGGTCTGCGTCAGTGCGTATTCGAAGCCGGAGTTCTCGGCGATCCGTGCAAGCTTCTTGTTGTAGCCGAAGTCCCAGCTGGTGCGCTGCTCGATCGTGGAGACAACCAGGCCGCCGGATACGTTCGGCACCCAGTAGGCGAACTTGAGCGGTTCGGAAAGACGGGCAACGTTGCTGATGTCGTTCATGATGGTTCCTTTACTTCTGTCCGTTGAGGGGAGATGCCGGGACGGTGGCGGCGTAGCCGGCCAGGGCATCCTGGATGCCGGCGATTGCCGGCTCGTTCTGGAGGGACGTGGTGTCGCCGAGGGTGGTTCCCTCGAAAAGCTGGGTGAGCAGCCGGCGCATGATCTTGCCGCTGCGGGTCTTGGGCACATCGGGAACCACGACGACGTCGCGCGGCTTGGCGATCGGCCCGATCGCCTGGGCGACGTGGTTGCGGAGCTCGGCAGCTACTTCCCCGGAAACCCCGCCCTTCAAGACAACAAAGGCCACCACCGCGTGCCCCGTCTTTGGATCCGCCACCGGACAGACGCCCGCTTCCACCACGGCCGGGTGGGAGACGAGGGCGGACTCGATTTCGATCGTGGACAGCAGGTGGCCGGAGACGTTGAGGGTGTCGTCCACCCGCCCCAGGATCCAGATGTCGCCGTCGTCGTCGTATTTGGCGCCGTCCCCGGCGAGGAACCAGCCCTGCCCGGCGTACTTGCGCCAGTACGAATCGAAGTAGCGCTGCGGGTTGCCCCAAACGGTGCGGGCAATGGCCGGGCCGGGGGAGTCCACCACAATGAAGCCCTGGACGCCCGGCGGCACGGTATTGCCGGCGTCGTCCACGATCCGGGTGCTGACGCCCGGCAGCGGGCGGGCAGCGCAGCCGGGCTTGAACTCGGTGTCCGTCGGGGCTGGGGAGAGGATGGTGGCGCCGGTCTCGGACTGCCACCAGGTGTCCACCATGGGGGCGGTGCCGGCGCCGACGTTCCGGCGCAGCCAGCGCCAGGCCTCGGGGTTCACGGCTTCGCCCACGGTGCCGAGCATCCGGATGGAGGAGAGATCGTAGCTGTCCGGGACGCCGTCCGGGAACCAGCCCATGAGCGAGCGGACCAGGGTGGGTGCCGTGTAGTACTGGGTCACGCCGTAGCGCTCGATGATCTCGAAGTGCCGGCCGGGGTGCGGAGTGTTGGGGGTGCCTTCGAAGATCACCTGGGTGACCCCGTTGGAGAGCGGGCCGTAGATCTCGTAGGTGTGGGCCGTGACCCAGGCGAGGTCGGCGGTGCACCAGTGCACATCCTGGTCCCGGAGCGCCGGGTCCGGGTTGCTGAACAGGTGCTCGAAGCTCCAGGACGCCTGCGTCAGGTAGCCGCCGGAGGTGTGCACCAGGCCCTTGGGCTTACCGGTGGTCCCGGAGGTGTACATGATGAAGAGGGGGGTCTCGGCGTCGAACGCTTCGGGTTCGTGCACGTCGGATGCCCGCCCGACGGCGTCGTGCCACCACACGTCGCGGCCCGCGGTCATAGGGACGGTTGCCAGCTGGTCAGCAGGGGTGGTCCGGTTGACCACCAGGACGTGCTCGACGGCGTTGTCCCCGGCAACCGCGGCGTCCGCGTTGTCCTTGACCGGTACGGCCACACCGCGGCGGAACTGGCCGTCCGTGGTGACCAGGAGCTTGGCCCGGGTGTCCTCGACGCGGAATTTCAGCGCCTCGGCGGAGAAACCCCCGAACACCAGGGAATGGATGGCGCCGATGCGCGCCACGGCGAGGGTGATGATGACGGTTTCGGGGATGACCGGAAGGTAGATGACCACGCGGTCGCCCTTGGTGATGCCCAGGGCCAGGAGCGCGTTGGCGGCCTTGGACACTTCGCGCTGCAGTTCGGCGTAGGTGATGGCCCTGCGGTCGCCGGGCTCGCCCTCGAAGTGCAGGGCCACTTTGTCGCCGCGGCCGGCGGCGACGTGGCGGTCCACGCAGTTGTAGGCGACGTTGAGCTTGCCGCCTTCAAACCAGGTGATGTCCGGGCCGGTGCCGGCGTCCAGGTCTGCCGGAACTCGCCGGTGGGCGGTGTGCCAGGGCTCCGCCCAGTCGAGGCGGAGGGCCTGTTCTTCCCAGAATGCAACGTTGGTGGTACTGCCGTGACGCGCCGGTCCGTCAATGGGGACGCCGTGCACTGCGCCGTCCGTGGGCTCGGTCAGGGACCATCCCGAAGAGCCGCGAGAGGAGCCGGGCGCGTCACGCAGCCCTGCTTCGTTCGCCGTCGCGTCCGAAGTGGTTTGTGGGGTTGCCTCGGACGGAATCCGGGCAAGGGTGGGCAGGGCGGAAGAAATCTCTGGGGTCATTGCAGCACTCCATCGGTCCTGGCAGTAGCACCCTTAGTTCCCTGGGCTCCTTCGAAATTCATCGAGAGAGAAGGAACAGTTCCGTGGGAATGGTCGTCTCACGTCACCGGGGGTTGCTGCGGCTTCATCGATCCAGGTCTCTCGGCCGCTCGGGATGGTCACTACCAACTAGAACCGAGATGCACGATTTCACAAAATCTGCGGCTTTCGCGCTGTAATATTCGTTCATCGCTTAGCTGCGCTCGGTTGATTCATTCATATATTCGGGGATATGCCGGAATTGCCGCAGGAGTAAGGTTGATGCATGGCCCATGTTAACGATCCGGCAGTCATTGACCGACTCATGCGAACCAAAGGCACGTGGGCGGTGGTGGGCCTGACCACCAACGAATGGCGCTCGGCGTATGACGTTTCCCTGTACATCCGTGACCGGATGGGCATGGAAATCATCCCGGTCAACCTTCCCGGCGACGACGTCCACGGCGAGAAGGGGTACCGCTCCCTTGCGGACATCCCCGCGGAGAAGCACCCGATCGACGTCGTGGACTGCTTCGTGAACTCCCACAGAGTGGGGGCTGTCATCGACCAGGCAATAGCCGTGGGTGCCAAGTCGGTGTGGCTGCAGCTCGGCGTGTTCGACGACGCCGCCGTAGAGCGTGCCAAGGCAGCCGGACTGGACGTGGTGGTCAACGAGTGCCCTGCCCGCGAAGGGTGGCGTGTGGGCATCTAGCGCCCCTGCCTAATGCCCCGGGAGTCCGGATAGGCTCGTGCCATGGACGTTGCCACCCTCCGCGATATCTGCCTGAGCTTTCCCGGCACTTTCGAGGACTTCCCGTTTGGGCCTGAAACCTCCGTTTTTAAAGTGCGCGCGGCGGTGCCGGGCGGAGCGCGGCACGAAGCCAAGATGTTCGCTGCGTCCGCCATGGACCTGGCGGACTGGTCCGTGAGCCTCAAATGCGAACCGGCGCTGGCCGAACAGCTGCGCGCGATCCACCCTGAGATCACCGGTGCCTGGCACATGAACAAGACCCACTGGAACGGGGTCAGGCTGGACGGATCACTGCCGGACGACATGATCCGGGACATGGTGGAGGACTCCTACGACCTGGTGGTGGCCACGCTGAGCCGGAAACAGCGCGAACAGCTGGGATGGGCAGGGCTCGCCCGGGGTGAAGCCGAATGAGGCGTGACCGCGGGGCGGGCCGGACCGGCAGCCTCCGCCTGAGCCGCGGCTCCCGCAGGCTTGCCCGCGGCAGCCTGAATTACCCCGGCATCGGGTCCACCGAAGACGGCAGACCGCCGGACGGCATGCCCTGCGTGGTCACGCAGGCCTACCTCGGCGAGGGGCCGGCCCTCTACCGGAGGGTGGCCCAGGGAATCCTGGCCTGGCAGCTGCAGAAACGGTCCGGGCTGCGCGTCCGCACGGACTCCGACACCGTGAGGCCCGGCGCGCGCGTGGTGAGCGGATTCGGCGTCGGGCCTTTCCGGATCAACGCTCCCTGCGAGGTGGTGTGGGTGCGGCGCCCGGTCCCCGGAGGGGGCCCGCAAAGCGCCGGTTTCGGCTACGGAACCCTGCCCGGCCATCCGGTCCAAGGCGAGGAAGCCTTTGTGGTGGAGTTAGACGGCCAGGGCCGGGTGTTCCTGAAGATCACTGCTTTCAGCCGGCCGTCGAACTGGTTTTACGCCGCTGGCAGCGCCGTCACGGCCCGCGCACAAAGGCATGTCACTTCCCGATACATTGGGAGTGCACACGAACTGGCCGCAGGTGAAAGCTGAGCAGGAGCAGGTGGATGCTGGAACAGAAAACCCTTGACCAACTGTGGAATTTTGACGACCCCGCCGGATCGGAAGTCCGCTTCCGGAAGGCCGCTGCAGATGAACACTACGACGCCGACGAACAGGCGGAACTCGCCACCCAGGAGGGACGGGCCATCGGCCTGCAGGGCCGCTACGAGGAAGCCGATGCGCTCCTGGACGCGATCGACGCCGACGAGCCCACCGTGGCCGTGCGGGTGCTGCTGGAACGCGGCCGGGTGCTGAACTCCAGCGGCCATGCCGCCATGGCCGTGCCTCTGTTTGAACAGGCCGCAGAACTCGCGGACCACCTCAGCGAGGAATTCCTGGCCGTTGACGCGCTGCACATGCTGGCCATTGCGGACCCTGCGCATGCCGAGTCCTGGACCCGCAGTGCCCTCGAGTACGCCTCCACGGTTCACGATCCGCGGACCAAACGCTGGATGGTCTCGCTGCACAACAACCTCGGCTGGACGCTGCACCAGGCCGGGCGCTTTACCGAAGCCTTGGTGGAGTTCCAGCTGGCCGAGCAATGGGCTGAACGCGTCGGCACTCCCCAGCAGCAGAAATGGGCCCGTGAGGCGATCGAGGAATGCGAGCATTCCCTTGCCGACGGGCTGACAGCAGAAACACAACGAAAGGCATAACCCCCGTGATCTTTATTGTCGTCAAGTTCAAGGTCAAGCCCGACTGGTCGGAGAAGTGGCTGGGCCTGGTGGAGGACTTCACCCAGGCGACGCGGCAGGAGCCAGGCAACCTGTGGTTCGACTGGTCCCGCAGCGTGGAGGATCCCAACGAGTTCGTCCTCGTGGAGGCCTTCAAGGACGACGCCGCGGGCGACCACGTCAACAGCGCACACTTCCAGAAGGCCATGGCGGACATGCCGCAGGCCCTCGCCGAAACGCCCCGGATCATCAGCCGCCAGCTCGACGGCGACGGATGGGACCAGATGGGCGAACTCACCGTCTGATTTCATCGATTGCTCCGTGGCGGCCCTTTTGAGGCCTCAAAACGGCCGCTACGGAGCAATGGATAGGCTTATGGCATGTGGATCGGATGGATCGAGTTCGACATACTCCTGGGCGACGTTCACAGCCTCAAGGAGAAGCGTTCCGTGGTGCGTCCCCTGCTGGCGGAGCTGAAGCGGCGCTTCGAGGTCTCCGTTGCCGAGGTGGGTGACCACGAACAGTACCGGCGGACGCAGCTGGGCGCAGGCCTGGTGGCTGCCGACCGCGCGCACCTCGTGGAGGTGCTTACCGCCGTCGAACGCTTCGTGGCCTTCCGCCCCGAACTCGAGCTCCTCAGCGCCCGCCAGCGGGAGCTCCGCAGCGACGACTGACTCATCGATTGCTCCGCACGGGCCCTTTTGACACCCCAAAACGGCCGGTACGGAGCAGCCGATGGGTCTTGTGGATAACTTCTGCGGACTCGGGTGGCGTTCTGCTCTGATGAACCCATGAAGACTCCGCGCCCACTTCCCGTTGATTTCCAGGATCGACCTTTCACCGTGGTGGACGCGGCGCGCGCCGGAGTATCACCCAAACGGCTACGGCACAGCTCCCTGAAGCGCCTTGGGAAGGGAATACGCGCGGAAAGCGCGACGGCGGAGCTCCCCTTGAGTATCAGGGTGCGGCCCTTCATTGAGGTCAACGAGCGATGCGCCGCATCGCACCTCACTGCGGCGGAACTGCTCGTGCTGCCGCGACGTCTGCAGAAGGGATCGCAGGATATGTTTCATGTCATCAGGCCTGAGGGCGAGGCCCATCTGAACCGGCCCCATGTCATTGTGCACCGGATGAAGCTGTACAGCGACGAGGTCACCACCGTCAAGGGCGTGCCCGTGACCACTCCGGAGCGGACCTGGCTGGACATGGCGGAGACGCTGTCAGTGGACGAGCTTATAGCCATGGGCGACAGCTGTGTTCGAGTGCCGCGGGCGGGCCTTGAGGACAGGGCCTTGCCGCTCTGCTGTCTGGCTGACCTTCAGCGGATGATTGACAGGCACAAGGGAAAGCGCGGATTGCGCAAGGCGAAGGAAGCCATCAAGCTCATCAGGGTGGGCTCCGACTCACCGCAGGAGACGCTCCTTCGGTTGGCAGTGGTCAGAGCCGGGTTGCCGGAACCGGAGTTGAACGTGCCCATCATCGGCCATGATGGTCTCCGCCATCACGAGCCTGACTTGTCATACCGCGAGTACCGGGTCGGGATCGAGTACGAAGGCGAGCATCACGGTGACGAGGTGCAAATCGTCCGGGACATTGCCCGTTCTGAATGCTACGAGATGCTGGGATGGACTGAGGTTCGAATTTCCAAACGGCACATGCTGAACGACGCCAAGCCGGCGGTGGCCAAGGTTCGTACCGCGCTGGTCCAAGCAGGTTGGCGGCCCGGGCGTTAAGCAACGATTGCTCCGTAACTGCCGTTCTGAGGGTTCAAAAGGGCGGTTACGGAGCAATCGATGAGGGTGCCTAGTCGAAGTACTTCGGCAGCGTGGCCTCGTGCGCTTCGCGGAGGGCGGCGAGGGACAGGGTGTCCACGCCGTTGATCTCCAACTGACCGCTGGCCGCGTCCACCACACCGATGCGGGTGTGGGCGAAGCCGCGGGCGGTGCACATGTCCGTGAAGCGGACTTCCTCGGAACGCGGCACACCAACAACCGCGCGGCCCTGCGTCTCGGAGAACAATGCCGTGAACAGGTCCACGCCGTCGCGGTCCATGACGTCCTGCAGGGCAATCCGCGCACCGACGCCGTAGCGCAGCGAGGACTCCACCAGGGCTGCCGCGAGGCCGCCCTCGGAGAGGTCGTGGGCGGAGTCCACCATGCCGTCGCGGGAGGCGTTGATCAGGATTTCACCCAGCGCGCGTTCGGCGGCGAGGTCAACCTTGGGCGGCAGGCCGCCGAGGTGGCCGCGCATGTTCGCCCATTCGGATCCGTCCAGTTCTGCCGCGGTGGTGCCCAGCAGGTAGATGGCCTGGCCGTCTTCGCGCCAGCCCGACGGCGTGCGGCGGGCAACGTCGTCGAGCTTGCCCAGCACTGCCACCACGGGGGAGGGGTGGATGGGGGTGGTGCCGGTCTGGTTGTACAGCGAGACGTTGCCGCCGGTGACCGGGATGCCCAGCACCATGCAGGCGTCGGACAGGCCGCGGATGGCCTCGGCGAGCTGCCACATGACATCCGGGTCCTCGGGGGAACCGAAGTTCAGGCAGTCGCTGACGGCCATCGGCACGGCGCCGGAAGTGGCGACGTTGCGGTAGGCCTCAGCCAGGGCGAGCTGTGCGCCGTGGTACGGGTCGAGGTAGGTGTAACGGCCGTTGGCGTCGGTGGCCAGGGCCACGCCCAGGCCGGTTTCCTCGTCCACCCGGACCACACCGGCGTCGTCCGGGAACGCCAGCGCTGTGTTGCCGCCGACGTAGCGGTCGTACTGGTTGGTGATCCAGTCCTTGCTGCACATGTTCGGCGAGGCAATGAGCTCGGTCACGGCAGCGGCGAGTTCCGCAGGGGCGGCGGGCCGGCCGGCGTCCTGGACTGATCCGGTGAAGGAGTCGGCCTGGACGGAGTCCTGCCATTCAGGGCGGGCGTACGGACGGTCGTAGACCGGACCGTCGTGGGCAACGGTGCGCGGGTCGACGTCGACGATGACTTCGCCTTCCCAGGTGATGATCAGGCGGCCGGTGTCGGTCACCTCGCCCAGCCAGGAGTACTCCACGGCCCACTTGTCCATGACCGCTTCGAAGGCGGCGATGTTCTCGGGGGTCACCACAGCCATCATGCGTTCCTGCGACTCGGACATGAGGATCTCGCCCGGGGTCAGGGTGGGGTCGCGCAGCAGGACCGAGGTCAGCTCGACCTGCATGCCGCCGTCGCCGTTGGAGGCGAGCTCGGACGTGGCGCAGGAGATGCCTGCGGCGCCCAGATCCTGGATGCCCTCAACGAGTGAACCCTTGAACAGCTCCAGGCAGCACTCGATCAGGACCTTCTCGGCGAAGGGGTCGCCCACCTGGACCGCGGGGCGCTTGGACGGCTTGGTGTCGTCGAAGGACTCCGAGGCCAGTACCGAGGCGCCGCCGATGCCGTCGCCGCCGGTGCGGGCACCGAACAGCACCACTTTGTTGCCCTTGCCGGAGGCGTTGGCGAGGCGGATGTCCTCGTGGCGCATGACGCCGACAGCCAGCGCGTTCACCAGCGGGTTGCCCTGGTAGACGGAGTCGAAGACCATTTCGCCGCCGATGTTCGGCAGGCCCAGGGAGTTTCCGTAGCCGCCGATGCCGGCAACGGCACCGTGCATGACGCGGGCGGTGTCCGGGTGGTCGATGGCGCCGAAGCGCAGCGGATCCATCACGGCCACCGGGCGGGCACCCATGGAGATGATGTCGCGGACGATGCCGCCGATGCCGGTGGCGGCGCCCTGGTAGGGCTCCACGAACGACGGCGAGTTGTGGGACTCGATCTTGAACGTCACGGCCCAGCCGTCGCCCAGGTTGGTGACGCCGGCGTTTTCGCCGATGCCCACCAGCATGTCCTTCTTCATCTCATCGGTCACCTTTTCGCCGAACTGGCGCAGGTGGTTCTTCGAGGACTTGTAGGAGCAGTGCTCGCTCCACATCACGGAGTACATGGCGAGCTCGGCGCCGGTGGGGCGGCGGCCCAGGACCTTGACGACCTCGTCGAACTCGTTCTGCTTCAGGCCCAGCTCGGCCCAGGGGAGTTCGGTGTCAGGGGTCTTGGCAGCGTTTTCGACCGTGTCGATGTTGAACTTCCTGCCGACGGTTTCAGCTGAAGTACTCACTTTGCGCCTCCCACAATCTTGTTCAATACGGAGGTGAAGAAACCGAGGCCGTCGGTATCCGAGCCGCCGATGCCGTCGAGGGATGCCGGGCCGAAGCCGGCCTCCACTGCGTGCTCGGGGTGCGGCATAAGGCCCACCACGTTGCCTGCGGCGTTGGAGATGCCGGCGATGTCGCGGCGCGAGCCGTTCGGGTTGAAGCCCACGTAGCGGAACACCACGCGGCCTTCGGCCTCCAGAGCATCCAGGACCTTCTCGTCCGCGATGTACTGGCCGTCCTGGTTCTTCAAGGGAACGGTGATTTCCTGGCCGGCCTCGTAGTCGAGCGTCCACGCAGTGTTGCTGTTTTCAACGCGCAGGACCTGGTCACGGCACATGAACTTCAGGTGGTCGTTCTTGATCATGGAACCGGGCAGCAGGTGAGATTCGGTCAGGATCTGGAAGCCGTTGCAGATGCCCAGCACGGGCAGCTTGGCGTCGGAGTTGGCCGCGTCGATGATCTTGGACATCAGCGGCGCAAAGCGGGCAATGGCGCCGGCGCGGAGGTAGTCACCGTAGGAGAATCCACCGGGAATCACGACGGCGTCGACGTCACCCAGCGCGCTGTCCGCGTGCCAGAGCGGCACTGCGGTGCCGCCGGCCAGCCGGACTGCACGGGCGGCGTCGCGGTCGTCCAGGGTGCCGGGGAAGGTGACGACGCCGATCTTCGCACCCGCGAGCTGGGGGTGCGCGGCGACGGCGATTGCCTCGCCGATCAGGGGGAGTTCAGTCATCTCAGGCCTCGACGACCTCGACGTTGACGACATCCTCGATGACGGGGTTCGACAGCAGGGTTTCTGCGGCGTTCCGGGCCTGGGCCAGGATTTCCTCGGTCACCTCGCCGTCGACAGTGAGTTCAAAGCGCTTGCCCTGGCGGACAGAGCTAAAGGCAGTGAAGCCCAGCCGCGGGAGTGCACCCACGATGGCCTTCCCCTGCGGGTCCAGAATCTCGGGCTTGGGCATGACGTCGACGACGATCCGGGGCATCCGGTAACTCCTGTGCGTGAGCGTTGGGTAAGGGCGCAGCGGAGTGATGCCGTCTCACGCTGGTCTGCTGCTGTATTCACAGCCACTGCGGACTCCAAACATAAGACAGCGGGAACGAGCGCTCCGCGAGCTTGCCTGCCCATTCTACCGGGCGCAATGCGTCAAGCCGCATTCGTGCGTGGACTGTGAAATGGGGCACTCGCCGGAGTGCGCAGAACGACGCCGGCTCTGGTGGTGCGCTGGTGCGCTCAGTAGGATTGCGGCATGGCTCAGAAACCCAGATCCGTCCTTCTTCCGGTCATGGCCGCGGCAGTGTTCGCAGGCCTGGGCCGAATGGTCATCCAGAAGATCAAAGCCGATCGCGCGGCCCGGGAAACAAACGTAGCCGGCCCCATCGACGCGAAGACACGCGAGTGGATCAGCGAGGTTGTCCGGACTCCGCGCCAGTAAGGCCGGTTTCCCGATCCCGGGACCTGAACCCCTGACCTGAACATCTGACTTGAATATCTGACTTGAACTGAGGGCGGTTTCCACTGCGGAAGCCGCCCTCCGTCGTGCCCGGCCCAAGCCCGAGATGACAAAAGCAAAACGATACTTGTGTCCTATGTCATATCCGGCTCTCACTCTGTACTGTTTGACTCGGCTGGTCTCGCCGGTTGACAGGAACTGTCGATCCGGCTGCCATTTCCCAGCTGACCGAGACCGGCCGCACCGCCGGACCCGTACCTCATGAAAGGTTTCAGTCGCTCGTGAAATCAAAAGGAATAAGCCTTGTCCGGGGTGGGGGACTCCGGAAGGCTGCAGCGTTGGCTGTGGGCCTACCGCTGTTGCTCTCCTCCGTCGCAGTGGGTCCCGCTACCGCGGCGCCCACCGAACCCAACGGGGTTGAACAGGCAAAAAACGTCAACCCGACAGATTACAAGGACGGCCGCTACATCGTTGTCCTGGCTGAGAAAGCCGCGGCAGCCTACGAAGGCGGAACGGACGGCATAGCGGCAACCAAACCGCAGCAGGGCCGCAAGCTGGATGCCGGGAGCCAGAACTACAAGGCGTACGACGCACACCTCCGCAAGGCCCAGCGTGACGTCGCGTCCAAGCAGGGCGTCACCCCGTCCAAGCAGTTCACGGGCGCGCTCAACGGCTTCGTAGCTGAGCTCACCGCGCTACAGGCAACCGAACTTGCCAAGGACGCCGCCGTGCTCCTGGTGGCACCGGATGTGGAGAACACCCCGGACTACACCACCACTGACTTCCTGAAACTCACGGGCAGCGAGGGCGCCTGGGCGAAGCAGTTCGGCGGCGAAGCCGGTGCCGGGAAGGGGGTGGTGGTCGGCGTGATCGACTCCGGTTACGCCCCGGACAATCCCTTCCTGCAGGGGGACGCGGTGCAGCCGCTCAAGGGCAAGGCTGAGGTGGGCGTCCCCTATCTCACCGCGGGCGGTAGGATCGCCATGCTCAAGTCGGACGGCACCACCTTTGAAGGCGAATGCCAGAGGGGCATCGAATCAGGGGCTTCGTTTGACGGGACGCTCTGCAACTCCAAGGTGGTCGGCGCCCGCTACTTCGCCGACTCCTTCCGTCAGTACGTGACGCCCGAACACCGCGCCCCGGAGGAATTGATCTCCCCGGTGGACGTGGGCAGCCACGGTACGCACACGGCCACCACCGCCGCCGGCAACGCCAACGTGGAGCAGGTCATCGACGGCGCCAGCTTCGGCAAGAGCTCCGGCGTTGCCCCGGCCGCGAAAGTCTCCGTCTACAAGGTCTGCTGGGAAGACGACAATCCCGCAACGGGCGGCTGCTACTCCTCCGCCTCGGTCGAAGCTGTTGACGCGGCCATCAAGGACGGGGTGGACGTCCTCAACTACTCCATTTCCGGCAACACCAACAGCACCTCGGATCCCGTTGCGCTGGCCTTCCTGAACGCGGCCGCGGCCGGCGTGTTCGTTTCGGCCTCGGCCGGCAACTCCGGACCCACCGTTTCCACCGTGAACCACGCCTCGCCGTGGCTGACCACCGTTGCAGCCTCAACGTTCCCCAGCGACCTGCTGGGCACGGTCAAGGTATCCGATGGCAGCATGTACCGCGGTGCGTCCATCATGAAGACTGAAGTCAAGGACGCCGGCGTGATTGTTGCAGCCGACGCTGCGGCCCCGGATGCGCCAACGGCCGCGAACCTGTGCGGCCCGGGAACGCTGGACGCCGCCAAGGTCAGCGGCAAGGTCGTAGTCTGTGACCGCGGCGTCGTGGACCGCACGGCCAAGAGCCTCGAGATCCAGGCAAAGGGCGGCGTGGGCATGATCCTGGTCAACCTGTCCTCCAGCTCCGAAGATGCAGACAACCACGTGCTGCCCACCGTCCACGTCAATGCCCCCAAGAGCCTGGAACTCAAATCCAAGCTTGCTGCCAATCCGGCGCTCACGGTGAGCCTCCTCAAGGGTGACCTCACCGGCCAGCCACTCTCCCCGGCACCCCAGGTGGCAGGGTTCTCCTCCCGCGGCCCCAGCCTGGCCTCCGGCGGCGACCTCCTGAAGCCGGACATTTCGGCTCCCGGCGTGAACGTCCTCGCGGGCGTTTCCACCATCGGCAACAACGGCGCACAGTTCGGCTTTATGTCCGGCACCTCCATGGCTGCCCCGCACATCGCCGGCTTTGGAGCCCTGGTCCTCAGCAAGCAGCCCAAATGGTCGCCTGCCATGGTCAAGTCCGCGATGATGACCACCGCCTACCCGCTGGTCAACGCCGACGGCACCCCCAACCGGAACCCGTTCGAAGGCGGCGCCGGGCACATTGACGCCACCCGGGTCCTGGACCCGGGACTCGTGTACAACTCGGACATCAAGCAGTGGCTGGCCTTCCTGAACGGCCAGGGCGCGGCGACCGGTGCACCCCAGGCCGGCACCATTGCCGCGCGCGACCTCAACCTGCCGTCCATTGCACTGGGCAGCCTCGTGGGCGAGATCCAGGTCAAGCGCCAGATCACGGCGCTGGTGCCGGGAACATACCGGCCCGTGGTGGACATGCCCGGCGTCAGCGTCCACGTGGAGCCGCAGATGCTGAAGTTCGCCAAGGCAGGGCAGACCCGCGAGGTCACCCTCACCATCAAGAACGTCAGTGCGCCGGTGGGCAAGTTCACCACGGGCACCCTGACGTGGACGGGCCCGCGCACGGTCAGCTCGCCCATTGCGGTCCGTCCGGTGGACGCCCAGATTGCACCGTCGTTCGCCTTCAGCTCGGCCACCGGCGCCGGCAGCGGAACCCTGGACCTGGTCTCCGGCTCGGACGCACCCATCGCGGTGGGAGTCGAAGGGCTTGCGCCCCTGTCCGAGACGGCCGCCACCAAGACACCCGGCGCCTATGCGGCAAAGAATGACGAGCACAACGCACTCGTCAAAGTGGACGTGCCCGCCGGCGCCACGTTCGCCCGGCTGGGCATCCAGGCCGGAACGGACGACGTCGACTGGGACATGGTGGTCTACGCACCCAACGGAAGCGGAGGCCTCGTGGCAACCCAGGTAGCAACGGCGTCCGCCAGTGAGTTCCTGGACCTTGAATCGCCGCGTGCAGGCACCTACTACATCGTGGCGAACCTCTACTCCACCCCGGATAACGGACCTGCCTCGGCGGTCGTCCAGGCGGTTTCGTTCCCCGGAAAGCCGGAGGCGAAGCTCGCCGTCAACCCGAACCCGATCGTTGCCCCCAACGGCACGGCCACCACGGCGACAGCCAGCTGGACCGGCCTGGAACCGGGATCCTACCTGGGGCGCCTGAGCTTGGGCGGAAACGGGATCAAGACGTGGATCAACGTCAAGGTGGGCACCGCAGCGGCGTCCAACCCTGCCGGAGTTCCGGCGATCACGACTGCTGACGCGGTTCCGGGAACCTAACCCCGAGCACCAACTGTAAACAGCAGTAAGGAACGTCCCGGCAGCCGCAAGGCTCCCGGGACGTTCCTGCGTGATGGGCCTGTTCGCTCAGATCCGGCAGATTAGACCGGACTGCTCAGGTTTGGCCGGTGGATCCGGGTGTGCCGCCGAAGAGCGGCGCGAGGGAGCGCCACCGCGCAATTTCGCACCCGTCGGTCAGGCTGAAATGACAGTTGACGGGGCGGCCATGGAACATCCCCGTGACCACGGCCACCTGCGGGCCGCCGTACTGCTGCGTGCAGAGCATGTCGGCCCGCCGCGGCGTGAAGAAGGCTTCCTCACCAAAACGTTCGACGGCGGCAAGCGCCGCCGCAGGGTCCGGCAGCGTTGAGCCGTCAACCGCAGCGGCCTGCGGCGAGGTACCCCTGCGCACGACCAAGCGGAACTCGTACTGCGGCGCGCCCGGAGCCTCGGTCAGCCGGACGGTCAGGTCCACGTCCAGGTCCACGTCGGCCGTCATTCGCCGTCCCCAAGCTCGTCGATCAGCGGCGCCAGGGCTTCCAGTAGCCGTCCCCGCAGTTCCTGGGCCTCGGCGGAGAATCCACGCTGATATTCAACGTACTCCGCCTTGCCGGCGGCGGTTTCTATCGGTATGGGCGGGTAGCCCCACTCTTCGAGGTCGTAGGGGGACGCCTGCATATCCATGGCGCGGACGCGCCAGGACAGTTCGAAGCAGTCCATCACGAGTTCACTGGGAAGGGCGGGCGCCAGCTTGTAGGCCCACTTGTACAGGTCCATGTTGGCGTGCAGGCAGCCGGGCTGCTCCATGGACCGCTGGTTGTCCCGGCTCGGAGTGAGTTCGTTCAGGGGTGTGGCATCCGGAGTGTAGAAGCGGAAGGCATCAAAGTGGGAGCACCGGATCCTGTTGTCCTCCACCACCCGGTCGGTGCCAGCCGCCCCCAGGCGCAGCTGCAGGTATTCGTGGCGCAATTCAAACTTGTCCTGGCGGTACACCATCGCCCACTCGTGCAGGCCGAAGCAGCCAAACTGGGCGGGCCGCAACGCCGTGCCGCGCAGGATGATCCCGGCGAACTGCAACGCCTCCTTGCGTTCGGCCAGGAACGAGGTGAGGTCGACAGTCGCGGCCGTGGTGCTGGGCGGCAGGCCTGCGGCGGCAAGGTCGCCGTCGTCGAGCATTTTGTAATACTTCCAGCCGGAGCGGGCGGCGGCTTCCGGCCCGGTCAGGACGACGCCGGCGCCCGGGTGCCAGCGCAGGAGCTGGCCCGGTTTCTGGGTGTAGTACGTGAAAAGGAAATCCTCCACGGGGTGTTTTTTGCCGGCCGAGCGGCGGGCAAGGTAGGGGTCGGCATAGCGCCGGACCCGGGCCTGATGGGATGCTTCGAGGCGCTGCCAGGCGTCCGCCGGCAGCGCCTTCTGCTGGCCGTGCTTCAGAATCTGCATCAGCCTAGGAAACCCCGCCTGCGGAGCCCAGGATGTCCTTGGCCGCATTCCACAGGCCGATTTCGCAGCCGTCCCTGCGGGCGAAGGATGAATCCACCGGGGACCCGTCCACGATCCCGGTGACAGTGGCCTCCTGCGGGCCGCCATATTGCTGGGTGCAGGCCTGGTCCGTGCTGCGGGGAGCCGGGCTGAGCGCCGCCGGGTTGTCCTTCAATGCGGTGCAGGCCGCAGCAGCCGAGGGGTGGCTGCTTTCGGCCGTCGGAACGCCGTCTCTACACACCAGCGTGTAGTTCAGCGCGGCTTCCGATTCCGACGGCTTGACCATAATGGCGAGCTCGGCGTCCCCCATGCCAGGCCCGGATGTGGCGGGCGCCGACGACGGCGGAGGAGAGGGGGCCGGGACCGTAGTTTCTGTGTCCGGCGAGGGCGTAGCCGAGGGGCTGGCGGTGCTGGAGGTGGCAGAGGGAGAAGGGGTTGGGCCGCCACCGCCCGGCGAGCAGGCAGCGAGACCGGCGACGGATACCAGGACGAGCGCGTGAATCCATGCCTTACGCATTACCGGTCCTCCTCATTTTTGGTCCATTCTATCGCCGTAGGCCCACGATGAACCCTGCCGTTCGGCCCGGCCCCGGTCTTGGGCCCGCCAGTCCGGGCACCCCGGCGCGGCCGGCGATTAAATCTGTCCCGAACATCTCGATTCCGCGGCCCTACTCCGGTATGTTTCTCACATCACTGGATGTATGGCCTCACGCCCACGTTTCGCCGACGTGGACGGATACATCCGGGAGGTGGGACCGGCTATGCCCCCGGTCCGGCAACCTAGGAGGCCGTTCGTCATGACTCACCCGCCTGTGGGCTTCCGCCTTCAAAGCAGAAATCCAGCCACACGCCTCGGCGCCGCCGTCGCTTTGGGAATTGCACTCATGATCGGCCAGGGGCTGGCGGCGCCCGCCCGGGCAGCCGCGGACCCCGTTGTGGAAGACACGCCGTCGCTCGACGCCGGCCGCTACATCGTGATGTTGAAGGACAAACCCCTGGCCGCCTACACGGGCGGCATCGAAGGCATCCCCGGGACGGCCGCGTCCAACGGCAGAAAGCTCGACGCCGGCAGCGCTGAGTCCCAGCGCTACTCGGCACACCTGGAGTTAGAGCAAAGCAGGCTGGCCGCGGAGGAGGGTGTGGCCATCGACGACAACTACACACTGGCGGTGAACGGCTTCAGTGCGGAGTTGTCCGCGGAGCAGGCCAGCGCGTTAAGCAAGGACGGAAGCGTCCTTGCTGTCGTTAAGGACAGCTTGAACAAAATTGACTACTCCAGCACCGATTTCCTGGGTCTGCCAGGTCCTGATGGGGTCTGGGCACAACAGTTTGCCGGCGTCGCCAACGCAGGCAAGGGAACTGTCGTGGGAGTCCTGGACACGGGCTACACACCGGGCAATCCGTTCTTTGCCGGCGAACAGGTGAAGCCGCTGGCCGGAGCGCCCCAAGTGGGCGAGCCGTACCTGTCGCCCGCAAACCAGATCACCATGCTGAAAGCGGACGGCAGCACTTTCACGGGCGTCTGCGAGGCGGGCGTCGAATTCGCCGGAACAGAGTGCAACAGCAAGGTTATCGGCGCCCGGTACTACGACGAAGCCTTCAAGGCAGGCGTACCGCCGGGGCTGCGCTCGCCGAGGGAGACGTTCTCACCACGGGACATCAACAACCACGGCTCGCACACTGCCAGCACCGCCGCGGGAAACACCGATGTCAGCCAGGCCGTGGGCGGCCGGGACTTCGGCAAGGGTTCTGGCGTTGCCCCGGGTGCGAAGCTCGCCGTCTACAAGATCTGCTGGGAGGGCGTCAGCCCCGCAACCACCGGCTGCTTCGCCTCCAGTGCAGTGGAGGCCATTGAGGATGCGATCAGGGACGGGGTCGACGTCCTGAGCTACTCCATCTCCGGCACCAACAACTCCGCCGCCGACCCGGTGTCCATCGCCTTCCTGAATGCTGCGGCGGCCGGGATCTTCGTGGCCGCTTCAGCCGGCAACTCCGGCCCGGCGGCCGGCACCGTCAACCACGCCGCTCCGTGGATTACCAGCGTGGCCGCCTCCACCCACAGCAGCAGCCTCCGCGGCACAGTGGAGCTGTCCAGCGGAGAGAAGTTCGCGGGCGCCAGCATCATGGCCACTGAAGTTGCGGATGCGCCCATCGCGCTCGCTGCCACTGTAAAGGCCGCAGGCGCACTGGATGCCAATGCCGCACTGTGCGCGCCCGGCACGCTTGACCCGGCCAAGACAACCGGCAAGATCGTAGTCTGCGACCGGGGTGTGGTGGACCGGACGGCCAAGAGCATGACCGTGGCCCAGGCCGGCGGCGTCGGCATGGTCCTGGTCAACCTGACAACCAACTCGCTGGACGTGGACCTGCACAGCGTTCCCACGGTCCACCTCGACGATCCCGCCATCAAGGAGGCCGTAGGGGCGGACACGGCGTTGACGGCGAGCCTGGTGTCCACCGATACCACCGGCCAGGACCCGCCACCGGTCCCGCAGATCGCCGGGTTCTCCTCCCGCGGGCCCACCCTTGCGGCCAGTGGTGACCTCCTGAAACCTGACATTGCGGCTCCCGGCGTGGGCGTCCTTGCCGCTGTCTCGCCGGCAGGTTCCAACGGCCAGAACTTCGGGTTCCTGTCCGGGACGTCCATGGCAGCGCCGCATATTGCCGGACTCGGGGCACTGTTGCTGGGCAAGAACCCCCTGTGGTCCCCGGCCACGGTCAAATCAGCCATGATGACCACGGCCTACGATCTGGTGGATGCCGAGGGATCTCCCGTCCACGACGCCTTTGCCCAGGGCGCCGGACAGATCGATCCGGCACGGATGGCAACGCCGGGGCTGGTGTACGACGCCGGCCCCAGCGACTGGCTCGGCTTCCTGCAGGGCCAGGGCTATCAGCTGGGCGTTGCCCCGGTGGCCGCCAAGGACGTCAACCTGCCCTCCATCGCGATCGGCGGGCTCACCGGCACGCAAACCGTGACGCGGACAGTGACCGCGTTGACGGCCGGAACCTACAGCGCGGAAGTCGATGTTCCCGGAATCACGGCGGAGGTGACCCCGGACGTGCTGACCCTGGCCGAAGGCGAGAAAGCCACATTCACGGTGCAGTTCACGAACTCCGGCGCCGCCTTGGACGCCTTTGTTGGCGGATCGCTGACCTGGAGCTCGGACGAAGCCACTGTCCGGGCGCCAGTGGCAATCCGTTCAGTGACCGCTGTTGCGCCGGCGGTGGTTAATGCCGCTTCCGCGGGCGGCACGGGCAGCATCGTCATTCCGGTAACGTCCGGCAGCCCCGAGCCGATCGACGTCACCGTGAAGGGGCTCGCCAAGGCAAACTCGACGGCGATCAGCCTGGTTCCCGGGCCATACACCGGGGTCAAGGACGCCGCGAACGACGTTCAGATCGTCACCGTTGCGGCAGGCTCTTCGCTGGCCAAGTTTGCGGTGAACTCCGCCAACCCGGCAGCGGACTTCGATCTGTACGTGGTCTCTCCGGCGGGGCTCTTGTATCCAGGGGCTACGCCTGCTGCCAGCGAGGCAGTGTCCATCACGGATCCCGTGGCAGGTGACTGGAAGGTGACCACCAACCTTTTCGCCAGCCCCGGCGGCGCGGCGACTGCAGCTTCGGTTGACGTGATGATCCTTGGCGGGGACGCCGGAAACCTGACGGTGAGCCCTAATCCACTCAACATTGAAAACGGCACCACCGGTGAGCTTACGGCCAGCTGGGCCGGACTGGCGGCGGGCAACTGGGTGGGCCTGATCGAGTACGGAACGGGGCCGACAACGCAGCTGAATGTCGGCGTAACAGCGCAGTGATTGCCGGCCGCGGCTGCCTTCCTGGCGGGGCGGGTCCGGGCTAAGCTCCGGCGGTATCTTCGCCTGTGTTGTCCCATCCGGCGGCGTCCCGTTCGGCTGCGGCCCTGGTGGCGGCGATCAGGTCCGTCATCGCCTGGTGCAGTGCGCCTACCTGGTCGCGGGTCAGGCCCAGGCGTTCCATCATGGTGCCGGGAACCGCCGTCGCCCGCTGCCGGAGAGCAGCGCCACTCGGTGTCAGCCCAACGGCCAGAGCGCGCTCGTTGCCGGCAGCGCGGCCGCGGGTGATGTATCCGGCCGCCTCGAGGCGGCGCAACAGCGGCGAGATCGTGGCCGGTTCCTGGGCCAGCGCATCGCTGATGTCCCGGACGGTGCGGGGGCTGGACTCCCACAGGCACAGCATCACAAGGTACTGCGGATGGGTCAGTCCCAGTGTGTCCAGAACCGGCTTGTACGCGCCCACGACGCTTCGGGACGCTACCGTCAGGGCGAAGCAGAGCTGGTGTTCCAGCAGTAGGTCTTCGTCAGACGCTTCGATGGCCGCGGCCGAGCGCTGATTCATCGGCATACTCTCAATCGTTAGTGGGCTAATCATTAGCGTACACTGGATTGGACTCGACCGTTCTGAAGGGAACCCGCAATGGCTAACAAGGAAAACGCCTCCCAAAGGTTCATGCGCGCCACCGGCAAGCTCCGTGCCATCTTCGGGCCGGCGAACCGCAGTGCCTTGGGCCATGAGATGACCGACGAGAACAAGGCGCTGCTTTTGCGCCGGGAAGCGGAGTCCCAGCAGTGGGAAACCATCCGCAGGCCGGACGGCAGCACGTATGTAGTGCCCAGGAATCCGGAGGATAAGTCCCTCCGCTAGCCTGCGAACCGGGGTGCCGCACACTGGCATGCGGGCCGGGGCCTTTTTCTGTCCCCGGGCGTAAAATATGGGCACAGATACCAACCGGCCAATGCATCACTGCTTGACCCGAGCAAGGGAAAGGGGGTGGGAATTGTGGCAAAGGCGATACAGCGCTTCATGATGAAGACCGACAAGCTGCGGTTCTTCTTTGGACCAGCCACCCGCGGTGATCCAACAGTCCCCGTTGTTCACAAGCACGACGACTTTGAGGCTGCTTCCGAAGAGGACCTGGCCCATTTCGAGGTAGAGACAGACTCCGAGGGACACCACTACGCAGTCCGCAAGGAAGACATCACGTAGACCGTTGCGGCGCAAGGCCGGAGCTGCAACCCCTTTGCAGCCCATCAACGGCACAAAAGGAACGGCACCGCGGGTTCCCCGCGGTGCCGTTCCTTTTGTGGTGTTCTTTTATTGCGCTGGTCCTGGGACCCGGGCGGGCCTGCCTTAGCGGCCGGTGCCGCCGTACACAGTTGCTTCGTCTTCGCTGTCCAGGTCAAAAGCCTTGTGGATGGCCCGGACTGCATCATCCAGCAGGTCGGCGTGCGTCACCACGGAGATGCGGATTTCCGACGTCGAGATCATGTTGATGTTGATGCCGGCATCGGAAAGCGCCTTGAAGAACGTGGCCGAGACGCCGGGGTGGGAGCGCATGCCGGCGCCGATCAGCGAAAGCTTGCCGATCTGTTCGTTGTACTCGATGCTTTCGAAGCCGATTTCCGGCTGGGCCGCACGGAGGGCGGCGAGGGCGTCGGCACCTTCCACGATGGGGAGCGTGAAGGAAATGTCCGTCCGGCCCGTGCCATGCGTGGAGACGTTCTGAACGATCATGTCGATGTTGGAGTGTGCATCGGCGATCACCTGGAAGATCGCGGCGGCCTTGCCCGGGATGTCCGGGACGCCCACCACAGTGACCTTGGCTTCGGAACGGTCGTGTGCAACGCCGGAGATGATTGGCTGCTCCAAGGCAACTCCCTCTTGAGTCTTGATCTTGTCGTCGGCTCCGGGCATGACCCAGGTGCCTTCGTTCTGGCTGAATGACGAACGAACGTGCAAAGGCACGCCGAATCGCCGCGCGTATTCCACGCAACGCAGGTGCAGGATCTTGGCGCCGGAAGCTGCCAGCTCCAGCATTTCTTCGCTGGAGATGCGGTCGATCTTCTGGGCGGAGGGCACAACGCGGGGATCCGCCGTGTAGATGCCGTCCACGTCCGTGTAGATCTCGCAGACATCGGCGTCCAAGGCGGCGGCGAGGGCCACCGCGGTGGTATCGGATCCGCCGCGTCCCAGGGTGGTGATCTCGTTGGTGGTGCGGCTCATTCCCTGGAAACCAGCCACGATGGCGATGTGCCCCTTGTCCAGGGCGGTGCGGATCCGGTGGGGGTCGACGTCGATGATGCGCGCCTTGCCGTGGATGCCGTCGGTGATCATGCCGGCCTGCGAGCCCGTGAACGACTGGGCAGAGGCACCGAGCTTGTTGATGGCCATGGCCACCAGGGCCATGGAAATGCGCTCACCGGCGGAGAGGAGCATGTCCATTTCACGCGCGGGGGCAGCGTCGGTGACCTGGGCGGCAAGGTCCAGCAATTCGTCCGTGGTGTCACCCATGGCGGAGACCACCACGACGACTTCGTTGCCGGCCGTTTGTGCATCGACGACGCGCTTGGCAACCCGTTTGATGCCGTCCGCGTCGGAAACTGATGAGCCGCCGAACTTTTGCACGATGAGCTGTTTGGTGCGGGCAGTAGCGACAGGCAGCACGCCGGGCTGGTTCTCGGTTTTCACTTCGGTAGTGGGCATACTCATGCGCGCACCCTCACTGCATCAAATCGGGGTTCCGGGGCCAAGCAACCAAAAACGGCGCGACGGCGTAACTGATGTGCCCAGTTTATCGCCGGGAACAGCGCCGCGCTGAATTGTGACCGCATGGTGGCCCCCCGTTAGTCATCTTCGACAAGGGGCCACGCCGTGCGGTCCAGACGGTAGCGCCACGAGGCCAGCCCCTTGCCATGGGTGTCCTGGGCGGCGGTGAAATAGTGATCCTGGACGAAGCCGAGACCTTCCAGGAGGCGCCGCGAAGCGGTGTTCGGTTCGTAGACGCCAGCGTAGATGGCGTTCGTTCCGCGCTCGGTGAAGAGCCAGCGGACCAGTGCCCCGGCGGCTTCGCTGCCGTACCCCTTGCCGTGGTGGTTCGGGTGGAGGAGGTAGCCAAGGCTGGCAAAGTCCGCCGGAATGCCGCCCGGCAGCGGCGGCTCGGCCGTGTTCCATGTGCGGGCATCGCCGATCACGGCGCCGCTCGAGCGGAGGACTACCGCCCAGGCGTAGTGGAACCAAGCGGCCGTGGAGCGTTCTGCGCGGACCAGCAGTTCAGCGAGGAGCCGGTCCGTTTGCCCCGCCGTCAGGGGTTGGTGCGACAAATAGCGGACTGCTTCGGGATGGCCCCGGAATCCTCGGAGGGCGGCTGCGTCGGCTTGCGCCACGAGGCGCAGTTCCAGGCGTTCAGTGACGATGGAGGCAATCGATTCCATGGTGTGCCGTCGCTGTCGGGATCAGCTCAGGGCGTTGCGGCGGCCCTCGAAGGCGCGCCCCAGGGTGACCTCATCCGCGTACTCCAAATCTCCGCCCACCGGCAGGCCGGAAGCCAGCCGGGTGACGGTGATGCCGATCGACTTCAGCATCCTGGCCAGGTAGGTGGCGGTAGCCTCGCCCTCAAGGTTGGGGTCCGTGGCGATGATGATTTCCTGGATGGCGCCGTCGTTCAGCCGGGTGAGGAGTTCCCTGATGCGCAGCTGCTCCGGGCCGACTCCGGCGATGGGGTTAATCGCGCCCCCGAGGACGTGGTAGCGGCCTCGGAAGGAACGGGTTCGCTCGACTGCCAGGACGTCCTTGGACTCCTCCACAACGCAGATGACCGAGGGATCCCGGCGCGTATCGCGGCAGATGTTGCACAATTCCTGCTCGGTGACGTTGCCGCACACCGTGCAGAACTTCACTCGTTCCTTCACCGTGGTGATGGCCTCGACGAGCCGCTTCATGTCCTGCGGGTCCGCCTCGAGGATATGGAAAGCCAGCCGCTGGGCGGACTTGGGCCCCACCCCGGGAAGGCGGCCCAGTTCGTCGATCAGCTCTTGAACTGCACCTTCGTACACAATGTCCTCGTTCGTTTGACTCGTTTGTTTGAAGGATGCCCGTACATCCCGCGGGGAAGGCTAGAAGCGGGGGGCGATCGGGCTGCCGTCCAAGGACCGTTCCTCCACCAGTTTTCCGCCCAGAATACGCTCGACGGCGGCGCGTCCAAACACGCTCGATTCCTCGATCGTTTCGTCGTCCGGGCTGGGTGTGTCCTGGACATAGGTCTTGACCGCCTCGGCCTGTCGCGCAGGGGCCTTGGCCCTGCCGGCTTCGGCCTCGGGGCTGTTGGACAGCCGCTGGTACAGGCTCTGCTTCACCGCGCCGGGCGCGGTTGCAGGGGCCTGGGCCGTTTGGGCGGGAGCGGACGCGAAAGACGCCGGTGCAGTTGCGGACGCGACGTTCCGGACATCCGGGCCGGCCATCGCTGTCGACGGGTCAGTGGCCGTGGCGGGAACATACTGCGCGGACGTTGCCCAGCCTGCGCCGGGTGCACTGTTCGCACCAGCCAGTGCACCCACCGGCTGCCGGATTTCGGCCGGGCGCGGGGAGCCGTCCGGTTGGTGGGCGGAGGCTTCGTCAGGCGTCCCGCCGGGCCGGGGGAGCTGGGCCGCCGCCGGCTCGTACTGGGGCGCCTGAGGTTCTGGAACCACAGGAATGCCGGCGCGGTCCGGGTCTTCCACGGACTTGCCAACGTTCGACTCGGCACCTACGGTCCAGACGCCCGGAGCCTCTTCCTTGGCACGGGACCATGGATCGTCGTTGGAGAGCTCGCCCGCAGCACGTGAAGAGTCGGCGGAAGTCGACCTCCCGGAAGGCTGTTCGCGGGAGATCCTACTATCCGCGCGTGCACGTTCCGGTGCGCCGGGAGAGGTCCTGCCGGACTGGACCGGCCCTGATTGGACCGGCCCTGATTGGATCGGCCCTGACTGCGCCGAACCTGACTGCGCCGGAGCGGACGGAGCCCAGTCCATGGGCGGCTCCTCGTCCAGCGGGGGAGCATCTTCGTCCAGGGGCGGGCCCCAGTCATCGTCGGGGTAGCTGTAGGAACCGGACGCGTCATCTTGCGGCCGCTGTGCCGGGCGGACCTTCGCGGGCTCAAGCTCGTTGGCCTCGTTGGCAGCGTTGGCAATGTTTGTGGCCTTGAGCGCGTCGGCAGGGCCGGCAGGGTCGGCGGCACGGAGCGGAGAGGTGTCCGCGACCTGACGGCCGGCAGGCGTGGCGGCCGGGCGCTGAGCCGCAGGGCTCACCGCGGGGCCTGCGGCCGGCGCAGCGGTTGCGGGGGCAAGACCCCAGGCAACGTCAGCGGACGTCGCCGGAGGTTCCTGGCTAGCGGGTGCTTTTGGGTTTGGCTCAGAGCTCGCTGAGCTGCTGGCGCCGCCGGACACTGCATTGATCTGGCAGTCGATCCCCACGGTTTTGTGGATTGCCTGGCGAAGATTTTCCGAATGGTCTGCCCGGCCGAAGGCACCGGCCAGTCCGGACGTGGTGAAGGCCAAGGTGAGCACCTGACCGTCGAACTGGCTCACCTGGGCGTTGGGCTCCACAAGGGCCCAGGTGCTGCGCTTGATTTTGCTCAGGGTCTGCAGGACATCAGGCCAGGCACGGCGCAGGACCTCGACGTCGCCGGCGGGGCCGTGGGCCGCAGGGTTGCCGGCCGCCGCCGTCTGGGCCGCTTCGGACTTCAGGGGTGTGCGCTCAGCCGCAACCGGTTCAGCCGGTGTTGGCGTTGCGGGCGCGGAAGCCGCGGCAGGTGCAGGCGGGACCTGCTGAGCCGCGGAACGGGAGGGCGCCTGGCTTGCCGTGCCCCGATTCGCCGCGGAGGGCTCGTCAACGGGCCAGTCGGTGGTGGAAAGCCGCGGCGGAGTGATGGATTCGCGCGCGGGCGCTTCGCTTCGTCCTGCGGCGGCTTCGACCGCGGGGACGGGTGCCTGAACCGGCGCTGCCTGAACCGGCGCGGACTGAACCGGCGCTGCCTGAACCGGCGGTGCCTGAACCGGAGGTGCCTGTACCGGTGCCGCCGGAGCGGGTTCGGGTGCGGCGGCGGGCGGGGGGGAAACAGCGGGGCCAGCGGAAGCCGCCGGGGCAGGCACAGGTGCGGCCGGCGGGGTCGGTGCTGAAGCAGCGGCGGGAGCGCCGACGTCGTTCCCACCGTAGTTCAGGCGCCGCTCCACGCGGTCGATCCGGGCGGCGATGCCGCGTTCGGTCTGCTCGGAATTGGGGAGGAGGATGCGGGCGCACAGCAGCTCAAGGTGAAGCCGCGGCGACGTCGCCCCGGTCATCTCGGTGAGTGCAGTGTTGGTGACGTCTGCCGCCCGGGACAGCTCGGCTGCGCCCAGGTTGTGGGCCTGGTTCTTCAGCCGGGCTATCTGGTCAGCCGGCATGCCGCGCAGGATCGACTGGGCGCTCTCCGGCATGGCCTGGACGATGATGAGGTCGCGGAAGCGCTCCAGCAGATCCTCCACGAAGCGGCGCGGATCGTGGCCGGTCTGGATGACGCGGTCCACAGCACGGAAGACAGTGGCTGCATCCGAGGCTGCCACCGCTTCAACGACGTCATCCAGAAGGGATGCGTGGGTGTAGCCCAGCAGTGCGACAGCGAGTTCATAGTCCAGTCCCGCGGGGCCGGCGCCGGCCATCAACTGGTCCAGGACTGACAGTGAATCCCGGACGGAACCGCCGCCGGCGCGGATCACCAGGGACAGCACTCCCGGCGCCACGGGAACGTTTTCCTGGTTGCAGAGCAGCTCAAGATAGGCCATGAGGGGCTCGGGCGGGACCAGCCGGAACGGGTAGTGGTGGGTCCGCGAACGGATGGTGCCGATCACCTTGTCCGGCTCCGTGGTGGCAAAGATGAACTTGATGTGTTCCGGCGGCTCTTCCACGATCTTGAGCAGGGCGTTGAAGCCTGCCGAAGTGACCATGTGGGCTTCGTCGATGATGAAGATCTTGTACCGGTCCCGGACAGGAGCGTACGTGGCGCGTTCGCGAAGGTCTCGGGCGTCGTCCACGCCGCCGTGACTCGCAGCATCGATCTCGATCACGTCAAGGGAACCGGAGCCGCCGCGCGCAAGCTCGATGCAGCTGGGGCACGTGCCGCAGGGGGTGTCCGTGGGGCCCTCGGCACAGTTCAGGCAACGGGCCAGGATGCGGGCCGAGGTGGTCTTGCCGCAGCCGCGCGGACCGGAAAACAGGTAGGCGTGATTGACGCGGTTCTTGCGCAGCGCCGTCATCAGCGGCTCCGTGACGTGTTCCTGCCCGATAACGTCAGCAAAGGAGTCTGGACGGTATCTGCGATAAAGGGCGGTTGTAACACTCACAGAGAAAACCCTACCAATCCGGGCTGACAGTTTGCCGCCCTGTGGGGGAATAGTAAAGACCCCCCATGCACCCGCCAGAGCCCATTTACCCTTGCTACCTTCCGGTCCTGGGGGAGTTCAACAGGATGACGCCACATGAGGGGCCGTCAATGAGTTTACCCGATGATTTGGTGTGCCCCGAATCGGCTCCTGGCGGCCCGTTTCAGCCCGCTCCGGTTACCTCCCCGGGCCATTCTGGGCTGTCGAGAATGGGTGCCCGTTGACCGCCCAGCTCATCAGTGCGGGCTCCTCGTAGGGGTGGGCCAGACGCAGGGCAGCCACGACGGCGTCGAGCACGTCTTCGTCAACAACGCATTCGATCCTTATTTCCGGAACCTGTTCGCTGTGGCCCTCCGAACCGATAAACGGCCGGGACCCGGCGAGCGGAGTGAACCGGCCGGTGCCAGGGGCGGTGAACGCGCAGTGCGAATAATTCCCGATCCGCCCGGCGCCCGCATCGCCCACGGCTGCCAGGACAGCCTCCGCGTGGTCTGCGGGAACGTAGGTCACCAGGGCATGCAGTTGCGTCATCCGCCCATCTTCTCAGTAGCTGCGGAAGGGCAGTGACAAATGGCTAACGCCACAAGTCGATAACGGTCGGCCGATAATGCGGTAGGAACCCTTGCTTATCATCGGCACAAAGCGGACGATGGATATGTACACCGATTGGGGCAATCTCAACTTGAACTCAAGGTTGTGAGCTGCAGGGCCTGGCGCGAGGGCCGGACCCGGCAGCTCAACGGTGTTCCGGAAGAGTGGGCGCATTGGGGGCGTCCATTTTTGCGTTAATGGCGCTTTCGGGCAGTGGGATTGCCCTTGCAGTGCACGGGTGTGGGCGGCCGCTGAACTCGCAGCCGTCACGTTCAATCCGGCCCAATTGGGTGATGCCGAAAAGTTCAGGTATTCTAGTATCTGCTTTTGATTCAGAAGCTACTGGAGAATTCGCCTAGCGGCCTATGGCGCACGCCTGGAACGCGTGTTGGGTTAACGCCCTCGGGGGTTCAAATCCCCCATTCTCCGCGTATTGGCCCCGGTCCTTGGACCGGGGCCTTTTTGCGTTCCGGACCTTGGCGGCACATCCGTTCCGCACCTAGGCGGCAAATCCCAGCCGACGAAGCCGCCGTCGTGCGGCCTGCTCGCTCGGTCCCATCCTGCCGCCGGGACGGACCCCGCCCAGGGCCACCCCGACGACGGCGAGCGTCACTT
Source organism: Arthrobacter sp. Leaf337 (assembly GCF_001423745.1). Taxonomy (GTDB): domain Bacteria; phylum Actinomycetota; class Actinomycetes; order Actinomycetales; family Micrococcaceae; genus Arthrobacter. The sequence continues at coordinate 206,909 of NZ_LMPC01000012.1, read as the reverse complement.
TGGTGCCAAACCTCACCGGAAGCGGGAAGGGGCCCAGCCGAGGCGCCCGGAGTCCCAGCATGTCCCGGTATTTCGGTTCGAGGCTTGAAACCGCGGCGGCAAACAGCATCTTGTATCCGGGCCGCAGTGATGGGTGAAGCGGGGGATTGCGGATGAAGGCCACAATTTCGGCCACCCTTTCATCGGAACGGAGGTCGCCGGCGCGGTACCAGCTGTCCAGCTGCTCCCGCATTTCCGCCTCACTGAGGGGCGGCGAATCCACGCCCATCAGCCGTCCCGCGTGCGCCCACTCCCGAACGTAGGCATCCGGGCCGCCGGGGATGGGCCGGCCCCAGATCTTGTGTGCCGAGAGAAACGCGTCAGTGAACGCGATGTGTACCCACCGGAGCAGCTCGGGGTCGTTGGCCGCGTAGCTCCTGGCGATGCCGTGGGCGTCCACGTAGTCTCCCCGCACCGATTCGTGCAGCCGCAGGACGAAGCCGGATGCTTCATGCGCGGCGGACGTGGAGCCATAGGACACGGTGAAGATCCAGCGGATTGTTCCAGCCAGCCGCCCCAGCGGATCTTCGCGGAACCGTGAATGGTCCTGGACGCCGGCAAGGGCGCCCGGATGGAGGGCCTGCATCAGGAGGGCGCGGATTCCCGCCACAATGGTGGTCATGGAGCCGTGGACCGCCCAGACGGCGGACCCCGGAAGGTGATAACCGGCGTCGTCACCCTCTTCCAGCCGGGGAACCCAGCCCGGCACTGCCCCCCGTGTACCGGTGAATGTTTGCCTGAGCTCGGCCTGCCACTCCCTGAGGACATTGCGCATGGTCCATTCTTGCGCATTCGGGTCCAAATATTCGTCCGGGGTCAGCTCCGGAGGAGCCCAAAGAACCCCCGGCGCCTGTGAATCAGCTGGGAATTCCGGCCGGAAATGGCGGAATCCCGCGGTAGCGTTCTGACGGTCCCGATGCTGGGGGTTCACAGACGGGAGGGGGCTGTGTTCCCATAGGAATCGTAAGTCCGTCGAGATTGGGGTCTGGCGGGCCTATCGCAGGAGTCAGCACGTGGGAAATCACTGGGGATATGGACACGACGAACATCCCGGCAGGCCTTGCCTCGTCGCTGCACGGATACTTGGCGTCTGCGCTGTTTCAACGTTTGGCGTGATTGCCCTTGGCCTCCAGGGCCCCGCCTCACCGCCGTCGGCAGCAGTTGGTGCAACCTCGCAACAGGCCCCGATGGGCGGTGCAGGAAATGCGCCCTGGTGGCCGGATGCCTTTATGAAACCGCTGGGTATTGCACCGGCGGCCATTAGCGCCAATATCAATGCTCTGGTTTCGTACAGCCGCAGCGATATCCGGACCATATCCAAAAGCGGCCACCGCGAACTGAACGTTGCCTCCGACGAAGCGCGGCGGCCACCCGCCGGCTCGCTGATGGCCCCCTTGGAAGTGCTGACGGAAACCTCAGGCTTCGGCCTCCGGGTCAGCCCTTTGACGGCTACTGCGGGTGAGTTCCACTGGGGGCAGGACTTCGCGGCTGCCTGTGGCACCCGGGTCTACGCGGCCGACGCCGGCGTGGTCAGGGCCGTTGGCTGGCACCCCTGGGGCGGTGGCAACCGCGTGGAGATCGACCACGGCAACGGGCTGATCACCACCTACAACCACCTGGAGGGAATTGCCGTCAAGAAGGGCGACTCCGTCCAAGTGGGCGAGGTCATCGCGAAAGTGGGCACCACAGGATCATCCACAGGGTGCCACCTGCATTTCGAGACCATCCTCAACGGCGTCCATGCGAACCCGTTGGACTGGACGCTCCTGCCCACTAAGCAAGTGGATGAGCTCGGGAACATAGACATGATCAGTTACGTCCCCGGGGCCGGCGCCCCTGCGGGAGATCCCACCTGGGCCATTCCCGTCTCGGCAAGCAATTCGCACGCGGTGGAGGGCGGGGACGCGGAAGCACCCGTTCCGGGGTCGCCTTCGGCGTCGGCCACGGCGACGCCTTCCACCTCGGCGACGCCTTCGCCTTCGCCTTCGCCTTCGCCATCGGCGAGTGCGGCGGCGACGACGACTACGTCGGCCGCTCCGGCGACGTCGGGAAGCCCGACGGCGACCACTACGCCGCCACCCACGGGCACCTCAACGGCAACGCCGTCGACCACTCCTTCACCGACTGAAACGCCGTGGCCAACCCAGACAGAGCCGTCCACTGCGACGGCGACTCCGACGGAGACCGTGCCGACGGCGCCCCCGGCCGAGCCCACGTACACGCCGACAGCCGAGCCCACAGCCGAGCCGACAGCCGAGCCCACGCTCATCCCCACAGCTGAACCCACGCTCACTCAAACAGCCGGGCCCGAGCCGACAGCCACGGTTGAACCGTCACCAACCGAGACAGCCACCCCCACTCCCTGACAGCATCTCCCTTCACCGGCTGGAAGCCGGCCGCCGAACTCACCCCGGGCACCAACCCATACACTTGGCCGTTGTCAACGAATAGCAGCCATGACCAGTTTCTTAAGGAAGCCCACCGTGAATTCGATCCACTCCATTCCGCTGACCCTCAACGACGGCACGAAAACTGATTTTGGCCGCTTCAAGGGAAGCGTGGTGTTGGTGGTCAACGTGGCCTCCCAATGTGGTTTCACGCCGCAGTACGCCGGCCTGGAACTGCTGTACGGGAAGTTCCGGGACCGCGGATTCGAGGTCCTGGGCGTCCCGTGCAACCAGTTCGCCGGGCAGGAGCCGGGCAACGACGCTGAAATTGCCGAGTTTTGCGAACGCAACTTCGGTGTCACCTTCCCGCTGACCGCGAAGGCAGACGTGCGCGGTAAGGACCAGCACCCGCTGTACACCGAGCTCACCCGGTTTAAGGCCGGACTCCTTCCCGGCCTCGTGAAGTGGAACTTTGAAAAGTTCCTGGTAAACCGCGACGGCGTGGTGGTGGCACGCTTCGCTCCCACGGTAGAGCCTGACTCACCTGAGGTCATCGCCGCCATTGAAGATGCACTGGCATGACGGGCTCCCGCCGGAGCAATCTGTTCCGGCCGCTAGGGCCCAACGGCCCCTGTTCCTAAGTATGCTTACCGCCTAGACTGGCCGGACCCTCCAATCTGTCAGCACGGCCGCGGCTTCCCGGCGGCGGCACAGCGGACGGCGCGGCCGGTCAATACCTGCCTGGGAGGGCGCATCAGTACTTCGTGAATCACACGGGGCATCCTTGCGGGTGACCGTGAAACCAGGAGGAAAGAGATGACAGGGAACAAAGCCGTTGCCTACAAGGGGCCTGGCAAAGTCGAACTGATCGACATTGACTATCCCAGCTTCGAACTCAAGGACGGGCCGGGCGTCAACCCCGCCAACGTGGGCCGTTCAGTACGTCATGGCGTCATCCTCAAGACCGTCGCCACCAACATCTGCGGCTCCGACCAGCACATGGTTCGCGGCCGGACCACCGCACCTCCGGACCTCGTGCTGGGCCACGAAATCACCGGTGAAGTGGTGGAAGTAGGACCCGACGTCGAATTCATCAAGGTGGGGGACGTCTGCTCCGTTCCCTTCAACATCGCCTGCGGCCGCTGCCGGAACTGCAAGGAACGCAAGACCGGCATCTGCCTCAACGTCAACCCGGACCGGCCGGGAAGCGCCTACGGCTACGTCGACATGGGCGGCTGGGTGGGCGGCCAGGCCAACTACGTCCTGGTGCCCTATGCGGACTGGAACCTGCTGAAATTCCCGGACAAGGACCGGGCCATGGAAAAGATCCTCGACCTGGCCATGCTTTCGGACATCTTCCCCACGGGATTCCATGGGGCTGTGAGCGCCGGCGTCGGGGTCGGCTCCACCGTCTACATTGCCGGGGCCGGCCCGGTTGGCCTGGCAGCGGCAACAAGCGCCCACCTACTCGGTGCCGCCGTCGTGATCGTGGGCGACCTGAACGAGGGTCGTTTGGCGCAGGCGCGCAGCTTCGGCTGCGAAACCATTGACCTGTCCGAGGGCGGGCCCGCCGAGCAGATCGAACAGATCCTGGGTGTCCCGGAAGTCGACTGCGGCGTCGACGCGGTCGGCTTCGAAGCCAGGGGCCACGGCCACGACGCCAAGGAGGCTCCGGCCACGGTGCTCAACTCGCTGATGGAACTCACCGCGGCGGGCGGCGCGCTGGGCATCCCAGGGCTCTACGTCACGGGAGACCCGGGCGGTATTGACGAGGCTGCCAAAAAGGGCGCGCTGTCCCTCAGCCTGGGAACGGGCTGGGCCAAGTCGCTGAGCTTCACCACGGGCCAGTGTCCCGTCATGAAGTACAACCGCCAGTTGATGATGGCGATCCTGCACGACAAGGTGCATATCGCCAAGAACGTTAACGCCAAGGCAATCACCCTGGAGGATGCGCCCAAGGGCTACGCCGAGTTCGACGCCGGCGCCGCCACGAAGTATGTCCTGAACCCGAACGGCTACCTAAGCTAAGCCGTCAAGGACCGAGTAACCACGTGCCGGCGGACGCATTCTGAGCACGGAGTGTGTCCGCCGGACTACTTGTTTTTCCCATATTTTCAAACATGCCTACTGGAGTTTGCACATTGTTGGCCGAATGTCTGATTGGATAGACCTTACTGAGAGGGACACTGGAAGCACCGGCTTCCAACCAACCACGAAGGCAGTAATGGAGCTCATCGAGGCCGAACACCCGCGGCCGCGTCATTTTCTTCTCCACCTGAGCGACCCCCACCTGTTGGGAGGTCCGGATCATCTTTATGGCGCAGTAGACAGCGAAGCCCGCCTGAAACAACTGTTTGAGGAAGTCAAAGCCTCAGGGGCCCGTCCGGAAGCCGTGATTTTCACCGGCGATCTTGCTGACCAGGGCGAGGCCGAGGCGTATGCGAAACTCCGGGCCATCGTTGAGCCCGCGTGCAAGGCAATGAACGCTCAGGTCATCTGGGCCATGGGAAACCACGATGACCGTGAGAATTTCCGGACCGGGCTGCTTGACCAGACCGGCAACGACGCGCCGGTGGACCACAGCTACTTCATCAACGGACTCCGGGTGATCACCCTGGATACGTCAGTGCCGGGATTCCACCACGGCGAACTGAGCCAGGCGCAGCTCGACTGGCTTGCCGAGGAGCTCTCCACTCCCGCTCCGGACGGCACCATCCTGGCCCTGCATCATCCTCCGGTGCCGTCGGTGCTGGACCTTGCCGTCCTCGTGGAGCTCCGGGACCAGCCGGCCCTCGCTGCAGTGCTCCGCAACTCGGATGTCCGCACCATCCTGGCCGGGCACCTGCATTACTCCACCACTGCCACCTTCGCCGGCATTCCGGTATCGGTGGCCTCCGCCACCTGCTACACCCAGGACCTGAACGTCCCTGTGGGCGGCACCCGGCCGCGCGACGGCGGACAGGCTTTCAACCTGGTGCACGTGTACGAACACACGATCGTGCATTCCGTGGTGCCGATCGGCAGCGCGGCGGCAGTGGGCGAAGTGGTCAGTGCGGCCGAAACCCAGCGCCGGCTGGCCGCGGCCGGCATCCGGATCCCGCGGCAGGCGAAACATGGCAACCCGCCGACGCAGACCATCCCGATGATCCGCGCGGGCCGCTGACCCGTACTGCTTTTCGCCCTACTTTTCCCAGGGCGCTTTGATGGGGTAGTACTTTTCCAGGAAGTCCGTCACCAGCTCGGCGCGCTCCTCGGCCTCCACTTCGGGGAAGCTGCCGTCATTTAGGCAGAAGAAGTCCATGTTGCGCTTGGCCAGGAGCTTGGGCAGGTAATTGAGGCCGGACCGCATGGTGGTGTCGATGTACCTCACCTTTGCTGCCGTCTGGGTCACCGCCCGTCCGGTCAACAGGGCGTAATAGTGGTAGAACGAATTCGTCACGGAGATGTTGTCTGCCGCCCGGAACCGGCTGGCGGCGGTTTTGGCGAACTCCTGCGGGAATTCCTTCTCCATGGTGGCCACCACGCTGCGCCGCAACGGAGCTGCGGTGTGCTCCAGGTGCCGGGTGGTGATACGGCCGAACCGGTCCCACAAGAGCTTACGGTTCACCCTGGCGGCATTTTCGAAACCGCTTCGCTCGGCGTCGTTGTCGCCCAGGCCGATGCGGGTTTCCGCTTCGATGAACTTGGTGACGCCGCCCGGGGTGAAGAACATGTCCGGGCCCACGGCGCGGCCGAAGAACATGTCGTCGTTGGAGTACAGGAAGTGCTCAGAGAGCCCTTCGATGTGGTGCAGCTGGCATTCGACCGCCTGCGAGTTGTGGGTCGGGAGCACTGACGGATCCGCGAAGAACTCCTCGCTGCGCACAATGGTCACCGAGGGGTGGTCAGCCAGCCACTCGGGTGTGGGTGAGTCTGTTGCGATGAAAATGCGCCGCACCCACGGCGCGAACATGTACACCGAGCGCAGGGCATACTTCAGTTCGTTGATCTGGCGGAAGCGGGCCTCGTGGTCATCGCCTTCGCCCACCACAACGCCGGCCATCCGCGCGCGCCGTGCCGCGATGTACTCCGGCGAGCTGCCGTCCACCCAGGAAAACACCATGTCAATATCGAAACTGATGTCGCTGGCATGGTCCGCGAACATGTTCTCGATGGTGGGCCAGGTGTGGCCGTACCGCTCCACAGTGCCACGCTTGGCGTCGCTGGTGAGCATGGTGCGGCGGGTGAGCGAGTTTTCGATCGGCAGGATCAACTGGTTGCCTTCGAAGCTCCACAGCTCGATCTGCACGCCGGCCGACGAGCCGAAGTCGAAGCCGCCGTCCGGTTCCACGCGCGGGCGGTAGAGCCGGAAAATCCGGGCCTGGCGGTTGGGGGAGAGCTCGCCGTCGGCAACCAGGACGGAGGACTTCTTCTTGGCATCCACGGTCATGGAGTAAACGGGCTCGTCGCGGCACGCCTCAACGAGCGCGTTGCGGAGCTTCTTCCGGTTCTCCCAGTCCAGCGCGATAACGGGCCGGTGGTTGTTGCCGCGGACCAGCAGGTAGTCCAGGCCCGCGTTGGCGAGGACGCCGCGGATGAACAGCAGGTCCTCCACCATGGCCTGGTACGGAGTGCGGGTGGAATTGATCAGCGCATAGCGCCCCCGGTGGCGGACCACGTCGGGACGGTTTTTCAGCCGCGCGACAGCGGCCGGCGACGTTACCTCGGCGTGGCTCCTGCCGTCGTCGGACGGCTGGCCGCCGTAGTAGATCTCATCCTGTACCAGTGCGTCTGTAATGGTGTTTCTCCGAGCTTTTGTTTATAGAGGTCCTACCTGCATGATAACCCGCCTAAAAAAACTCGACTAATCCGGACTTAGCCGGCCAGGGCGTCCCGCCAGCTGCGCAGGAAAGCCCCGCCGGCGTCGTCGTGGATCACGTCTTCGGCGAGCCCCAGATCGGCGGCTGTCAGGATCGTGTACGGCTTGACGGGCACTCCGTCCGCGGGGCGGACGTCCACGTGTTTCACGGCGTGGTCGTTGTGGTGCAGCCAGTCGGCCATGGCGTAATCGGTGCGTGAATCGCCCACGGTGCGCCACGCGAGGGGCCGGATGCCCTGCGCTGCAAGCATTTCGACGGCGCGGCTGGCCCCCAGGTCTTTGCCCAGGCGAACAGACTCGATGTCCGTGGAAATGATGGTGGGATCGACACGGTAGTCCACCTGGTCGTCTGAATCGGGTGCGTGGTGGTCCAGCCGGACCACGCCCAGGCCGTGACGGGCCATCAGTTCCATGGCGTCGGCGTCGAACAGTTTCTGTTCTTCGAGGTAGTCCTTGCTGGCCACCTCGATATGCTGCTCCACGGAGACCATGGCACGCTTGGTTTCGTCGTAGAACATGTGTTTCGCGTAGTCCTCGGAGACCAGCCGGCGGACGTCATCGCCATAGGCGCGGGGGACGGCGAGTTCGTGGTCCACATGGACGGGACCGGGTCCGGCAGCCGTGTAGCTGAACCAGACGGCACCTTTTTCGCAGATGGCGTGGATGATGGTTCCGGCGGGCATGCCGGCAGCGATCATCGGCTCCATCACCTGTTCGCGGATGAATGCGTCCGAGCGGCCCGTATTGAAGATGACGGGAATGCCCGCGGTGGCCAGCGCCACCATGTCCGCGATGATCTCCGGCTTGACGTTGCGGGTGACGGGACTCGCCACCGGACCGTCGACGTCGAGCAGGAGGGCAAGGGGAGGGGCCGACGACGACGCGGCCGCCTGGTTTTCGGGTGCAGTCATGGCTCCATTCTCTCAGTCCGGGACGGGCCGGTGCAGAATGTTGCCTTGAGGGTTGCTGCCGGTCAATGGTCACTGTTTGGCTACAACCTTGGAACTGTGCGCGGTCATTCGTTCCCTTGGGCGGGCAACGTCTTTAGGCTTGCAGGGTGATATTCAAAGCTGTGGGCGAGGGCCGCCCTTACCCCGACCATGGTTACAACACTCCCAAGGAGTGGGCCGCCCTTCCTCCGCGCCCCGTCAGGCTCGATGAGCTGGTGACCACCAAGCGCACCCTCGACCTCGAGGCCCTCCTCGCCGAGGACTCCACGTTCTTCGGTGACCTCTTTCCCCACGTTGTGCAATACCGGGGAACCCTGTACCTCGAGGACGGCCTGCACCGTGCCGTCCGGACCGCACTGCATCAGCGCACCGCCATCCACGCCCGTGTGCTGGTGATAGATGGCTAGGAAACCCAAGGACATCACTGTCCTGCACGGCCACCGCGTGGTCTCGGGGCAGGAACTCAGGGCCACTTTCGTTGAGCATGACGACACCGAAGAAAACCCTGTCCGGCTGCGCCGGCGGATCCTGCACGGGGTGGTGCTGGTCCTGCTGGTGGGGCTGATCATCTCCGCGATCTTCGTAGCGCTGGCCATCATCAACGGACAGATCAAGATTCCGACGGCGGAGCGGAGCCGGTCTGCCGTCTCGGCGTGTCCCGCAACAACGTTTGACTACACACCGAACGACAAGGTCAGCCTCAACGTCTACAACGCCACCAACCGGCCCGGCCTGGCGCGGTCCGTGGCCGACGAGTTCCTGGCCAGGAAATTCGCGGTGGCCGTGGTGGACAACACCCAGTCCGGTTACCGGGGTGTGGCCGCAGTGGTTTCCGGTGCCGCGGGCCAGTCGGCCGCCTTCAGTGTCCAGCGGAACCTGCCAAAGTCGGACTACTTCCAGGATGGCCGTTCGGACGGCAGCGTGGATGTGATCCTCACCGGAGAATTCAAGGCACTGACTGCGCCGGACCTCGTGGACCAGACGCCCGGCCAGCTCAGCTGCCCGCGGGAGAGCCGCCGGATCGTCGACAGCTCCAAGTGGCCGGTGATTCCGAAAGCGGGCTGAGCCGGGGATGTTGACCAGACGTGCTCAGCCGGGGATGCTGGAGCCGCCAGGCTGAGTCCAGCTACGGCGTGGCAAGCCTGACGGGACGGCCGTCGTCGTCGAACCGTGCCCCCGCGCCCAGCTGGATGAACCGGACGGTGCGGAGCACTGCTTCCGGCGTGCCGTCGCCGCGGGCGGCGCTGGAGGACAGCGTGCCGTGGATGAGCTGGGCCAGCTGGGTGATGTCCGCCTCGGGAAGGTAGCCCTGCGCCATCGCGTCACGCAGGATGTCCTGCAGGAGGAGGCTGAGTTCGCCCACGTGGTCCGCGAGCTTCGAAAAGGACGTGGGCGAAAGCACGGCGGCCATGGCCGGACCGGGCGGCAGGTGGCGGCGGCTCAGGTCCTCCACCTGGGTCCGGACGTACAGTGCCAGGCGCTCCACCGGGTTCTCCAGGGACTGCAGCGACTCCCGCAGGCCGTCGAGGAAGCGCTCGGTTTCGTCCAGCGCGTAGGCGATCAGCAGTTCTTCGATGTCCGCGTAGTAGTTGTACACGGCGGTGCGTCCGATGCCGGCATGGCGGGCAACATCCGTCATGGTGAGCCCGGGCAGTCCGTGGGTGAAGAGGAGCTCTCCGAAGCCGGTCAGGATGCGGCGTTGGGTCTCGGCTCGTTGGGCAGCATTCGTGGCGGCCGAAATCCTAGGCATACAGACACTTTACAGTGATCTGTCAGCAAACTGCGGCCGCCGGCGCCGGGGGTTAGACGGCGCAGCCGTCGGGGCCGCAGGCTTCCGCGCCGCCGTCGCTGACTTTGCTGCCCGGAGCGCCGGCGCCCGCCATGACCAGGGGCTGCTTTTCCTGCCACGCCTGGTTGAGTGCCTGGCTGAACATCGCTGACGGCTGGGCGCCGGACAGGCCGTACTTGCGGTCGATCACGAAGAACGGCACGCCGCTGATGCCCAGGGCGCGGCCTTCCTCGAAGTCGGACCGGACGTCGTCCGCGTACTTGTCGGTGGTGAACAGCTCGTCCAGTTCGCCGGCGTCGATCTCCAGGTCCTGGCCCAGGGACGTGAGGTACTCGCGGCTGCCGATGTCCTTGCCGTGCTCGAAGTGGTCGCTCAGCAGGCGCTCTTTGGCGGCATCCTGCTTGCCGTGGGCGGCAGCCAGGTGGATCAACCGGTGGGCCGTGAAACTGTTGGCAACCACGACGGCGTCAAACCGGTAGTTGAGGCCCTCGCCCTTGGCCTGTTCCGCCACATGTTCGAACATCTGGGAGACCTGTGCCGGTGCAATGCCTTTACGAGTGCTGAGGTACTCCAGTTCGGTACCGTCGTAGTGCCCGGGCAGGGTGGGGTCCAGCTGGTAGCTGCGCCATTGCACCTCCACGGACTCGCGGTGCGGGAACTCGGCCAGGGCGGCTTCGAAACGGCGCTTGCCGATGTAGCACCAGGGGCACGCGACGTCGGACCAGATCTCAATCTTCATGCTGGCGACAACCGCTTGCTTACCGGGTCCATTCCCCGGCGGGCATGTCGCGTTCGTCACTGGGCACACCTGGGACTGCCCGCTCCATCACGAAGTCGTGCTCCACCGTGGCTCCCAGGTTGAACGATTTGGTGCCGACTTTCCGGATGCCGGATTTTTCGTAGAAGCGGATGGCCTTGGCGTTCTGGCTGTTGACGCCAAGCCACATGCCGCGGGCACCGGATGCTGCGGCCTCGCCCAGGCTCGCGTGCATCAGTTCGGCCGCGGCACCGAGCCCGTGATGGTCGGGGTGGACGTAGCACTTGCTGAGCTCCGCCGACGGCAGGATGGTCAGTGCGGCGGCAGCGTCCGGGTCAGCGGCCGGACGGTCCACGAGCATGCTGTAGCCGCGGAGGTCGCCGTCGGCATCGATTACCAGGACAGTGATGCCGGGATCCGCCAGATAGCTCCGGAAGTTCGCGTCGCTGAGCGTGTTCGCAAGGTGCGCCGCGATATCGGCGGGGGAGGACTGCGGCGGGCAGGCCAGCGGAAAGGTGACGGCGGCGAGTGCAGCCAGCCGGCCGGCGTCGTCCGCTGTTGCTTTGCGGATGGTGTGCGTCATGCCCAAAATCCTAGTCCGCGACCTCCGCGAGGTAGGTCCTGATGCTGTCGACCACCAGCTGGTGGTCGTCGTCCGAGGACAGTCCGGACGCCGTGACTGCAGCGACGACGCCCGTGCCCCGGACCCGGATCGGGAAGGAGCCTCCGGCCAGCGTGTAGTCCTCCGGCGTGAGCCACCCTCCCTGCGTGGGGTCGAAGCGCTTGGCAGCGAACTCCTCGGACATCAGGGCCGTGCTGCGTTCAAAGCGCAGGGTGCTTGCCGACTTGCGGCGGATCCATTCCTCCTGGTCGGCGGTGGCGCCGGGCAGGACACAGCGGAAGAGAACCACGTTGTGGCGCCGGATATCGATGGCCACGGAATGGCCCTCGGCGATGGCGCGGTTGGCGATGAGCGAGCCGAGGCGCCAGGCGTCGTGATGGTCAAAGCCCGGGAAGACGAGCTCTTCCTCGTGCCGGCGCAGTTCGATGATTCGAGGTGAGTCGGTGTCAGTCAAGGGAAGTCCCGTCGGGTGTGGCGTCGGCGTCGTAGCTGAGGCCGATCTGGCGGCGGATTTCGTCCATGGCGGCCATGACGGCGACTGATTCACTCGGAGGAAGGATGGTGCCGGCGGTATCGCCCGCGCGGATCAGGCGTTCCAGCTCTGCAGCCTGGTACTGCATACCGCGACTGTTGACGGGCTGCTCGTACCGTTCAATAACGCTGCCATCCAGCGTATGAACGGTGAATGGCACGGGGTTGTACCAGGTGGATTCGATGTCGATCCACCCTTCGGTCCCGATGACCATGGCCCGGTTGGCGCTGGCGGCGTCCAGTTCGCAGTCCACAATGGCCTGCCGGCCGCCGGCGTATTCAAAGATGGCCGCAGTCTGCCGGTCCACACCCGTCGCGGTCATGGAGGCACTGGCGCGAATGGTCTCCGGGGTGCCCAGGATGTCGAACGCAAAGGAGATCGGGTAGATGCCGAGGTCCAGCAGCGCTCCGCCACCCAGTGCAGGATCGTTCAGCCGGTGGGCAGGGTCCTTGGGCAGGCTCTGGTTGTGGCTGGCGACCACCTTCCGGACCTCGCCGATGGTGCCTTCCTGGATGATGGCGCGGAGGCGGATCATGTGCGGGAGGAACCGGGTCCACATGGCTTCCAGGGCCACGAGCCCCTTGGATTCCGCGAGGTCAACAATGTCCTGGGCTTCGCGGGCGTTCATGGTGAACGACTTTTCCACCAGCACATGCTTGCCGGCATTCAACGCCAGCACGGCATTGGCATGGTGGAACGGGTGCGGCGTGGCGATGTAGACCACGTCAACCGACGGGTCTGCCACCAAGTCCTCATAGCTGCCGTGCGCGGTTGCCACGCCGTACTGCTCTGCAAACGACTTGCTGGAGTCGAGCGCGCGTGACCCGACGGCCTGCACCGTGAAGCCGTTCTCGTTCAGGTCCTGCGCTTGCAGCCCCGCAATGAATCCGGTGCCGAGGATGCCCCAGCGGATTGCTCCGTCGGAAGTGCCGGTGGGTTGATTAGTCAAGAACGTTGTCCTTTGGTGAGTCGGTGTTGGCCAGCGGGTACGCCACAAACGCAAAGCGCCTGGAATCCGGCGACCAACTATTGACGTTGAGGGTTCCCTGGCCGCCGAAGAGAGGCCAGGTGTGAAGCGGTGCGGTCCAGTCGCTCGTGGAGACAAGCACGACGGCGACCGGCAGGTCCGCGGGGTGGCCCTCCGTGCCGCCGGGGAAGCGGATGTAGCTGGCCAGCTCGCCATCGGGGGAGAGATGGGGAAACCAGTCGACGGTTTCGCTCTCAAGGAGGCGCTCGAAACCGCTTCCGTCAACCTGCACGCGGGCAAGCTGGGCGTGGCCGGGGAGAGAGCTGAAGGACTCCGTGTTCAGGTAGAGCCACTTTCCGTCGGGCGAGTATTCCGGTCCGTCGCAATGGCCGGGTCCGACATCAACCCCGGCGGTAGCGCCGCCGTCGGACGGTATGGTCCTGAGGCGGCCCGGCTGCGTAAAGTCGCCCGCCTCGATACCCACGTAAGCGAGTTCGCCGCCGTCGGGACTCACGCCGTGGAGGAAATGGAACGAACCGTCGTCGGGGGTGACCCGCGCCGCCGGGCCTCCACTCAAAGCTGCACGGTAGATGTGGCCGTCGTTCGCCGAGAGGTAGATCGCCTGACCGTCGGGTGCCAGGACGTGGTCGTTGTTGAGGTCGGGGATGCCGGCCAGGGGGACCTGGTCGAGTGTCCGGTCCGCCACATCAAAGCTCCACAGCTTCCCGTCCCCGTTGAGGATGAGGGCCGAGCCGTCCAGGGTCCAGTTCGGTGCTTCGAGGAGGAGCTCCTCGGTGCTGTAGACAAGTTCGGATTCGCCCGTGGCGGACGCTATCCACACCTCGCAGCGCTGGCCGGGCTGAAGGGTACGCAGCATGTTCAGAGCTCCTTGATCCGGATGTTCCGCCACCGGCACTGCGCGCCCTTGCCCCAGCGGGCCTCGCCGAACATGGAGTCGTTGTCGTGGACTTCCAACGCGATATGCCCGCGCTCGCCGAGAACAGCCAGGACATCCGCCGGGTCGTAGTTCGGCGAGTCCAGCGTAGCGGTGTCCAGTTCGGCGATCTTGAGGCCGTTGACCCAGGTGGTGATGACCGGCAGCGCGCCGACGCAGCGGATGCGGAGTTCGTTCCAGTCGTTCCAGCGCCAGACGCTGAGGAAGTCCTCGACGTCGGCGGCGTGCTTCAGGCGTGCACGCTTTTCTTCCGTGACGGGCTCCACCGACGTGGCCGGATCGTCCGCTATCAAACCGGTGGGCCGCCCGTCGGCGTCCGTGGCCACGTTGACGGCGAAGGGCACGGCGGAGAAGCTCGCCAGCCCGTTGCCGAAGAACCCGCCGATGCCGCCAGAGGGACGGTGGTCCACCAGGACCTGGAAACCTTCCCACGTATCCGGCCGGCGCCGGATCATCACGCCGGTGTCTGCCGGCCAGTCGGGACGCATTTCCAGCACGAGTTCGAAGTCGCCGTATGCCTGCTCGCTCACCAGGTAGCCGCCGTAGCCGCTGCCGGGGGAGTCCTGCTCGCCGACCACGACGCCGTCTTCCACGAACCAGCGGGCCGGGTGCTTCTCGGGTTCCACAGGCGGCATCAAACCAAGGTCGGCAAAGCGTTCCAGGAGGGGCGGACCGCCCGGATACTCGGTGCCGTAGACACGGGGTACCGAGCGCCAGCCGGCCAAGGTGGCGCCGTCGAACAGCGGGACAAAACCGTCGCCGCCGTCGGGCGTTTCAATTCCTGGCATGACCTAGTCCTTGCTGCTGAAGGCGGCGTCGAAGCTGGTCTGCGAGGCGGGGAAGTCGAACTTCTTCAGCGCTGCCAGGGCCTCGGGGGCGCCGTGGAGGCGGTCCATGCCGGCGTCTTCCCATTCCACGGAGATGGGGCCGTTGTAGCCGATCGCGGTGAGGGCGCGGAAGGACGATTCCCAGGGGACATCGCCGCGTCCGGCGGAGACGAAGTCCCAGCCGCGTCGGGGGTCGCCCCAGGGCAGGTGGGAGCCCATGACGGTGTTGCGGCCGGTGGGGCGGAGCTTGGTGTCCTTGCAGTCCACGTGGTAGATCCGGTCCTTGAAGTCCCAGATGAAGGAGACCGGGTCGATGCCCTGCCACATGAAGTGGGACGGGTCCCAGTTCAGCCCGAACGCGGGCCGGTGGCCGATCGCTTCGAGGGTGCGGACGGTGGTCCAGTAGTCGTAGGCGATCTCGCTCGGGTGGACTTCGTGGGCGAAGCGGACCCCGCATTCGTCGAAGACGTCCAGGATGGGGTTCCAGCGGTCCGCGAAGTCCTGGTAGCCGGCCTCGATGACTTTCTCGGGGACGGGCGGGAACATGGCGACGTACTGCCAGATGGAGGAGCCGGTGAACCCGACGACGGTGTCCACGCCGAGGGCTTTGGCAAGCCGGGCAGTGTGTTTCATTTCCTCGGCGGCGCGGGTGCGGACGCCTTCGGGGTCGCCGTCGCCCCAGACCTTGGACCCGACAATCGCTTCGTGGCGGAAGTCGATGGGGTCATCGCAGACAGCCTGGCCCTTGAGGTGATTGGAGATGGCCCAGACCTTCAGGTTGTACTTCTCCAGGACGGCAAGTTTGGACTCGACGTAGCCGGGTTCGTCCCAGCGCCAGGCGTCCAGGTGGTCCCCGGAGACGGCGATTTCGAGGCCGTCGTAGCCCCAGCCTGAGGCGAGTTTGGCGACTTCCTCGAAGGGGAGGTCGGCCCACTGGCCGGTGAACAGGGTGTACGGGCGGGGCATGTCAGGCTCCTTCAATGGCGGGGACGGGGGAAGTGGTGAGCTGGATGATGGAGGACTTGGCGTTGGCGGATTCTTCGATGGCGGCCAGCACCCGCTGCACGGCCAGGCCCTCTTCGAACGACGGCGACGGCGGGGTGCCGCCGTCGATCGCGGTAAGGAAGTCCCGGATTTCGTGCGTGAAGGTGTGTTCCCAGCCGATCACGTGGCCCTGCGGCCACCAGGCGGCCATGTACGGGTGCTCGGGTTCGTTGACCAGGATCCGGCGGAAGCCCTGTTCGCGGACAGGGAGGGTGGCGTCCAGGAAGCCGAGTTCGTTGATGGTTTCCAAGTCGAACAGGAGGGAGCCCTTGTCCCCGTAGATCTCCAGTTTCAGGGAGTTCTTCTGTCCGGTGGCCATGCGGGAGACCTCAACGGAGGCGATGGTCCCGGAGTCCAGGGTGAGCGTGGCCCAGGCGGCGTCGTCGACCGTTACTTCTTCGGGGCCGTCCGCGCCGGGGCGGTGAGAAACGAAAGTGTGCAGCCGGCCGGAGACCTCCGTGACGGTGCCGCCGAGCAGGAACATGACCTGGTCGATCGCGTGCGAGGCGATGTCGCCCAGCGCGCCGGACCCGGCGGTTTCCTTGTTCAGCCGCCACGTCATGGGGGAGTCCGGGTCCACGAGCCAGTCCTGCAGGTAGGCGGCGCGGACGTGCCGGACGGTACCGAGCCGGCCTTCGGCGATGAGCTCTTTCGCGAGGGCCAGTGCCGGGACGCGGCGGTAGTTGAAGCCGATCATGGACTGCACGCCGCGTTCCCGGGCGGACCGGGCGGCGTCCGCCATCGTTTCGGCCTCGGCCAGGGTGTTGGCCAGGGGTTTCTCGACCAGGACATGTTTGCCGGCCTCGAGCGCCGCGACGGCGATCTCGGCATGCATCCACCCCGGGGCGCAGATATCCACAATATGAATGTCGTCCCGCTCCAGGACCGAGCGCCAGTCGGTCGCTGTTTCCGCCCAGCCGTATTTCTTGGCGGCCGCCGCGACCTGGCCGGCGTCGCGGCCCACGAGCACTTTCTGCTCGAAGGCCGGGACGTCGAAGTAGGACGCGACGTTCCGCCAGGCGTTCGAGTGGGCCTTGCCCATAAACGCGTAGCCGATCATCGCCACACCCAGCGGTGAGTTGTCGGGGTTGGTGCCGTCCGTGCTTTCGGGGGAGTTCATTGCCTGGTTCCTAGAGGGTGGAAGCGGTGGGGTCCCAGTCCTCGGGGAGGGCAGAGGACGCGGGCGCGGAGCTTTCGACGTTGACAAAGGTGCCGGATTCAACGGATTCGGAAATCGAGACCATGGTGTCCAGCACGTGGTAGGCGAGGTTGCCCGTGGCGCGGTGCGGAACCCCGGCCCGGATGGAACGGGCCATATCCAGCACGCCCATGCCGCGGCCGTTGGTGGGGCCGGTTGCGGGGATGACGGTCCACTCTTCGTCGCCCGCACGCCAGAGCCGCACATCGCCGTCGAAATAGTTGGGATCCGGGAGGGAGATGGTCGCTTCCGTGCCGGTGATCTCCACGAAGCCCATCCGCTGGCGGGGGGACTCGAACGAGAAGACGCTGTGCGAGGACTGGCCGCCCTCGAACTGGGCCATCGCGGACACATGCGTGGGGACCTCCACCGTGAACTCCTCGCCCAGCTTGGGTCCGGATCCGATGACGCGGACTTCCTTGGCTTTGGAGCCGATAGCTGCCACGCGGCGCACGGACCCGAAGGTCTGGACCAGTGCGGTGAGGTAATACGGGCCCATGTCGAACAGGGGCCCGGCGCCGTACTGGAAGAGGAACGCCGGATTCGGGTGCCAGGATTCCGGTCCCGGGGTCTGGAAGGTGGTCATGGCCGTCAGCGGCGTGCCGATGTCGCCGCGTTCAATGATCCGCCGTGCGGTCTGCAACCCGGCGCCCAGGAACGTGTCCGGGGCGCAGCCCAGCCGCAGCCCCGCGGCGTCGGCCGCTTTCAGCAGCCCCAGCCCGGATTCCCGGTCAAGCGAGAACGGCTTCTCGGTCCAGACATGCTTGCCGGCGTTGACGGCCGCGGTGGCCACCTCCACGTGCGCGGCCGGGATGGTGAGGTTGACGATGATTTCGACGTCGGGATGGTTCAGTGCGGCGTCCACGCCGCCGGATTCGGCGATTCCGTATTCCTTCGCCCGTGCGGCCGCGGCGTCCTCGAACAGGTCGGCGATGACGTGGACCTTCAGGTCCGGGAAGACCGTGAGGTTGTCCAGGTACTGCTTGCTGATGTTGCCGGCGCCGATGACGGCGACGCCCACCGGGCCTTTCTTCGGGGAGGAGGTGCTCATGCCCGCGCTCCTTCGCTTGCTTCGGTGTTGGCTCCGGTGTTCAGGAACGCCAGGCTCTGGGTGATGCCGTCGAAGATGTCGCCGGAGTAGTCGTCGAACTCCACGACGCCCACTTCCAGGGACTTGGCGGCGCCGATGACGTCCCACACGGCGATCTTGCCCTGGCCGGCGGGCTGCTGGGCCTTGGTGTCGGTGGTGGCCGGGCCGTCCTTGATGTGGATGAACTTCACCCGGTCCCCGAGCTTGGCCAGGATCTCCACCGGGTCCTGGCCGCCGACGGCAACCCAGTACGTATCCACTTCCAGGACCAGTTCGGGGTCCAGGAGGTCGGCGAAGTATTCCAGTGCCGTGCGGCCCTCGATGATGGACTCCAGCTCCCAGGCGTGGTTGTGGTAGCCGACGCGGATGCCGTATTCGGAGCCCTTCTTCGCTGCCGCGTTGAGCTTGGCGGCGGTGGCTTTGATGTCCTCGGCCTTCTGCCAGTGCTCGGCCGGCAGGTAGGGGTCGATAACGGTGCTGATGCCCAGTTCCCTGGCAGCGGCGAAAATTTCGTCCTGGTCCTGGCTGAGCAGCGGTGCGTGGCCGGACGGGGCGGTGAGGCCGTTCTCCTTCAGGGCGGCACCGAGTTCGGCTGCCGTGGCCACGAAGTTGTAGGGCTCAACCTGGGTGAAGCCGATCTCAGCTACCTTCCTGATGGTGCCGGGCAGGTCTTCCTGGATGGCATTGCGCAGGGTGTAGAGCTGAAGTGAGTAAGACATGTCGTTCCTTTGCGGGAGTTGGTGTTCTCGAAAAGCTGTCAGGGCCTAGCGGCCGGCGAGGGAGCCGCCGATGCCGCCGACGCTGAAGTATTTGTTCAGGGTGGCGAAGACGATGACGGGCGGGAGCATCATGATCACGGCGAGGGCCATGACTCCGGACCAGTCGGTGTTGTTTTGCTGGAAGAAGGACTGGACGCCCATGGGCAGCGTGAAGATCTCGTTGGAGCGGAGGAACACGATTGCTACAAGGTAGTCGTTCCAGGCCAGCAGGAAGGCGAAGATCGCGGTGGAGAGGATGCCGGGCAGGGAGTTTCGGAGGACCACTTTGGTGAAGGAGCCGAAGACGGAGCAGCCATCGATCCAGGAGGCTTCCTCAAGGCTGATGGGGATGGAGTCGAAGTAGGCGGCCATCATCCAGGTGGCGACCGTCATGGTGGAGCCGACGTAGATGATGGTCAGGCCCATGAGGTTGTCCACTAGTCCCATCGCTGCGAACAGGATGAACAGCGGTACCACGGAAGTGATGACGGGCAGTGACTGCATGACGAACAGCAGCAGGGAGTAGCCGGAGACTGCTTTGCTCCGGCCGCGGGAGAGGACGTAGCCGGCCGGTGCTGCCACCGCTACGGAGACCACCACTGTGGCGAGTGTGGTGATGAGGCTGTTCTGCAGCCAGGTGGCGGCCAGCGTCTTCGAGAAGACGTTGCTGAGGTTCTCGAACGTCAGGCCGGTAGCGGTGCTGTTCGGACCGGGCGTGAACGCGAGCACCACCGTGACCATGATCGGTACGAGGACGACCGCGGTGATGATCAGGATGGCGATGAACCGCCACCACTGGCCGCGGTGGCCGGCTTCGGAGAGGACGCGCTTGTTCTTGGCGGGGCCGGCGACGCCGAGGACCGGGCCGGACTCGGGATGGGCGTGGACTACTGCGCTCATTATTCGACGCTCGACTTTCGGATCTGGCGGTACAGGAGAACGGAGATAACCACCAGGGTCATGGTCATCAGGAACGCGATGGCGACGCCGGGTCCGGTGGCAAAGTCCTGGAAGACCGTACGGTAGGCCAGGACCACGAGGGAGGTGGTGGCGTCAACGGGGCCGCCGCCGGTGAGCAGGTAGATGGTGGGGAAGTCGTTGACACAGAAGATGGTCATCAGGATCCAGCTGATGTAGGTGGACCGGGCGATCAGCGGGAGGGTGATCTGGCTGAACTGCTGCCAGCGCGTGGCGCCGTCCATGCTGGCGGCCTCGTAGACGGTGTTGTCCACGGAGGCCAGGGCGGCAGAGATCATCATCATCATGAAGGGGAAGCTGACCCAGACTTTGAAGATCATGACGGTCGTGGCGGCGAGCGTGGGGTCCGCCAGGAAGAGCGGGGTGCCAAGGCCAAGGTTGCGGAACAGCGAGGGGATGAGGCTGTCCGGGGTGGCAACAAGCCAGTTCCAGGCGGTGGAGGACACCACGATGGGGACCACCCACGGAAGGAGCAACAGGACCTTGAAGGTGCCGCCGGCCGGGATCTTCGTGCGGAGCAGCAGGGCGAGCCCAAGGCCTACGGCCCACGAGCCGAAGACGCCGACGATGGTGAACAGCAGGGTGAACTGGGCGGCTTTCCAGAACGCCGGCGATGCCAGCACGCCCTGGAAGTTTTCGATGCCCACGAAGTCACCGGTTTGGATCAGGTTGCCGTTGTGGGTGGCCTGGATGCCGGCTTGGAAGAGCGGGTAGCCGTGGATCAGGACGAGCAGGATGACTGAGGGAAGCAGGAGCCA
This sequence comes from Arthrobacter sp. Leaf337, assembly GCF_001423745.1. Classification (GTDB taxonomy): domain Bacteria; phylum Actinomycetota; class Actinomycetes; order Actinomycetales; family Micrococcaceae; genus Arthrobacter. The sequence goes on along the minus strand of NZ_LMPC01000012.1, from coordinate 186,400 downwards.
GAAGAATGTCCGGCTGGTCTGTGCACTGAGCCTGCTCTTGCGATTCTGGTTTCCGGGATTCGGTGACCCGCCCCCGGGCCCGCCGGGGGCAAGCCCCTTACGGGCCCGGGCGAGGCCGGACGGTGCTGTTGTGGACGACATGGTGCTGGCCGCCTACTTCTTAAGGATGGACTTGAGGCCGGACTCGAAAGCCTGCAGGGCGGACTTGGCGTCGGTCTTGCCGGTGAGGATGGTCTGGGTGAACTGGTTCAGGGCCTGGCCACCGTCGAGGGCAGCGAGATCGGCGCTGAGGGCAGTGCCCTGGGAAGCGAAGGTCTTGGCGATCGGCACGTATTCCTTGACGATCTTCACGTTGTTGGGGTCGGACGTAAATTCGGGCATCTCGGTGATGGACTTGAACACCGGCAGGGCGTTCATGAGCTTCTGCTTCCACAGTTCTTTCAACTGGCCCAGGTAGTAGACCACGAACGCTTCGGAGGCTTCCTGCGACGGCGTGTTGGTGTACATCATGATGTTGTTCGGGAAGATCAGGGCGGCCTTGTCCCCGTGTGGACCGGCAATCGGGCTTGCCACCACGATGTCGCCGGAGGTATCGCCAACGCGCTCGGGGACTCCCAGCGTCAACATTCCGTACGCGGCCTTGCCGTCCTTCCACTGGGCGTTGAGGTTGTCCGTGGTGTAGCTGACGGCCGCAGGATCGATAATGCCATTCGAGACCAGCTCAAGCATGAACTCGACGGCCTCCACGTTGCGGTCGTTCATGACATCGAGCTGGCCTTCCTTGCTGAAGACGCCACCGCCGTTGTTGAGCATCATCATGATCATGAGGTGGTTGCCGATGTTGTTGCCCGCCCCGGAGCCGGTGGCGAAGCCGACGGCGCCGGCGCTCTTCAGCTTCTTGCCGGCCTCAAGCAGGGTTGCCCAGTCCTTGGGAACCTCGACACCGGCTTTCTCGAACAGGGACTTGCGGTACCAGAGCGGCCGGATGTCCAACTGCCAGGGAACCGCCACGTAGCCCTTGTCCGTCTTGAAGGGCTCCACGACGCCGGGCAGGAAGTCGTCGAACTGGCCGTTCTTCTTCAGTGCCTCGAAGACCTTATCGGCGTACGCAATCTGGCCCTGCTGCTCGAACTGGAACGCCTGGAAGCCGCCACCGGTGGAGACTGCCGGGCCGGTCTTTGACGCAATGGCCGAGGAGAACGTCTGGTAGAAGTTGTTCCACTGGATGAGCTGGTAGCTGGCCTTGCTGTTGGCCCCGGAGAAGCCTTCAGCGATCTTCTTGGCGGCGTCGTTGTAGGCGGGGGTGGCCCACGGCATGTCCCAGAACTTGATGGTTCCTGCTGCTCCGCCACCGCCCTGCGAAGCGGAGCCGCCGCCACAGGCGGCGAGGAGGGGGACGGAGGCCGCGGCGGCAGCGAAGCCCAGGAACCCCCGCCGGGAGAAGGCGGAAGATGCGGTGGAGGGATTGGTAGACACGATGGTTTCCTTTCAGGGCCCGGAGTGACTGAATGCCCGGGCCCTTCTCGACAATGAGTGGATGCTGACTGGAGAGCGGGAACTGCTTGGTTCGGTAGGGCTGTTTAGCTGGTGAGTTGGGTGACGAGGGACAAGACGGTAGAGAACTGGGCGAGGTCCGTGGCCGGGATCCCGGAAGAAAGATGCGCGTGGATCCTCGACCAGCTGGTCCGGTGGGACGATTCGTACAGCGTGGGAAGCGCCGTTGCTCCTTCTTTGGTTACTGCCCGGACCACGGCCGGCCAAGCCGCTGCGGGGTCCGGCAGTACGACGTCGGCACGGCCGGTTGAGGTGAGGATCGAGACACTCGCGGTGGCTGGCAGCGCGGAGGTGAGGATGCCCTGCAGGGCGACCGGCACGCCGCCGGCCAGGACTCCCGCAACCGTGTAGCCGTTTGCATTGCGCTGGACCATGCGCACGTTCCGCACCTCTATCCCGCATTGGACCAGCACGGAGAACTGTTCCGTCAGCAGGTCCCGGGGGTCCGTTCCGGGTGCCGCAATGGCAACCGAGTCGAGCAGAACGGCATCCTCGAGGGCACGGGCGATGACGCTGTGCGCGTTCTCGCTGGAACCGGCCAGTGCCAGGTTGCCGGCCCACGGCTGGTCAAGCACCACCACGGAGCCGGCCGCTTCGGCGACACCGACCAGTGCCGCGGGATCTTCTGCCACCGGCGAAGACACCACAATGCCCTTGGCCCCCTTGCGGACCGCGGCGGCCGCCCGTTCGGTCCAGCCAGCATGGCCGGAGACGGCGATGACGTCCGGCCCGGACGCTGCCGGTGCGGCGTCAACGGCGGGGGCGGCAGGGGCAAAAGACAAGGGCAGGGAAGCGACGACGGCGGACACCGCACCTGCTGTTTCAGCCTGCGGATCCGCGTACACGGACAGCTGCGTGGTCATGCGTTGACCTCCTGGTCTGCTGTTGTTCCGCTGGCGGCACTGCCAGCATCAACTCGGCCTGTATCTACCCGGCCTGCGGCCGCTTCGGCGATCGCCAGTGCGAACTCAAGGTCATGGATCAGGGTCTCGGCGGACGGCGGCTGGCCCGTGCCGCTGGCCAGTTCGGCCAGTTTGCGCCACTCGCCCTCGTAGCCGTTGTGGCCGAAGGGGCCCAGCACCGTGGTTCGTCCGGCCGTCCGGATCCGGGCCGTTGCCGAGCCGGCCTGGACGTAGGACGGGGTGAAGTCGATCTTCAGGGCGGCGTCGTCGCCGATGGCCTCAAACTCCCAGGCGGGTTCCCAGGTGGCGTTCATCGCGGCACGGAGTTCGATGGCGACGTTTCCGGCCCGCAGGGAGATGACATAGCCAAACGGGCGCACGATTTCAGCATGCAGGACCTCCACGTCCGCGAAGTCCGGGGTGAAGCGGCGGACCAGCGGAAGGTCGTGAATGGCCAGGCCCATCACCCCGCCCGTGAGCATGCCCTTGATGACCTCCGGATCGGTCGAGTCACTGGACGGCGGGGTCACGCGGCCCACGATCTCCGTGGCAAAGTCCTCAAATCGCGGGTTCGGCGGAAGGACGATGGAGGACCGGACAGTGTGCACCTGCTCCGGCAGGTCGCCCCAGGCATCTTCCGCTGCAAGCCAGCCCGGATCGAAGGTGTGCATGGCGCCCACGATGATAGGGACGCCGGTTTCGGCTGACACGGCGGAGATCGCGGCGGCCTCTTCGCCGTTCATGGCGAACGGCTTTTCGCAGAGCACAGCCTTCTTGCCGGCCCGGCAGGCCGCGATGACCTGGGCTGCGTGGAACTGGTGCGGGCTGCAGATGGCCACGATGTCCACGGCAGGGTCCGCGAGGAGTTCGTCCATGCTGGTGCTGAAACGTGCTCCGACCCTGCCTGCCACCGATTCGGCCACTACAGGGTCGATGTCCATGATGTGGCGGACTTCAAGGATGTCCCCCAACCGTGCGAGCGACGGCAGGTGGATGGCCTGGGTAACAGGTCCTGCGCCCAGAATGCCGACGCCCAGGAGGGCCGGTGATGCCTGTGCTTGGCTCGACAAGTTGCTTACCTCTTTGTAATAGCTGGAGCGTGGTGGCTGTGACTTCTCGGCGGCGCCTGGCTTCAGTGACACCGCTCACACATCAAGCTAGAACTACTTTTGTCGATCGTCAAGCAAAAGTTGAAAAGTTATCGACGATCTTTCGGTGGCGTGACATGCATAAGCGCTTCGTGCTATCACTGACTCATGAGTCCAACGTCTGGAAAAGAGACCGGCACCGACGCCGGAACCGATACCGCCCCCGAGGGTGCCGGGAGCCTTTCCCGGGCAGGCGATCTCTTCCAGCTGCTCCGCGACGGCAAAGCCCGCACGCGGGCCGAACTGGCCTTGACCACCGGCCTGGCGCGGTCCACCGTGGCCGCCCGAATCGACGCACTGATCTCCTCCGGGCTGGTTGGACCCGCCGGTGAGGCGAGCTCCAGCGGCGGCAGGCCGCCGTCGCGCTTTGCCTTCAACCCCGCCGCCCGCTCTGTTCTGGCAGTCGACGTCGGCGCCACGCACGTGATCGTTGCCGTCACCGACCTCGGTGGCAATGTGTTGTCCGAACGCCGCCTGGCCCAGGACGTTGCCGACGGCCCCGAAGCGGTCCTGGGCCGCGTGGTGGAGGAAGGCAAAGCACTCCTCGGTGAAGCCGGCAGGACCACCGCGGACCTCGCCGGCATCGGGATCGGGCTGCCGGGTCCGGTGGAGCACGCCACCGGCATGCCGGTGAAGCCGCCCATCATGCCCGGCTGGGACGGGTTCGACGTGGTCCGCTACGTCCAGCGCTCACTGCCGGTTCCGGTGCTGGTGGATAACGACGTCAACATCATGGCCCTTGGCGAACGGACCGCCCACTGGCCCGAACACGACAACTTCCTCTTCATCAAAGTGGCCACGGGCATCGGTGCTGGCATCATCAGCAGCGGGGAACTCCAGCGCGGCGCCAACGGAACAGCAGGAGACCTGGGCCACGTGCGGGTGCCGCGCGGCGACGACGTCCTGTGCCGCTGCGGCAACTACGGCTGCCTCGAAGCGCTGGCATCAGGCCCCGCCGTCGCCCGGGAACTGGCACGCCAGGGCCTTCCTGCTGAAAAGGGCGGCGATGTCCTGCGGCTCGTCGGCGAGGGCAACCTCCAGGCGATCCAGGCGCTCCGCCAGGCCGGCCGGGACGTGGGGGACGTGCTGGCCATGGTGGTCAACCTGCTGAATCCGTCGGTGATCGTGATCGGCGGCAGCCTCGGCCAGGCGGGCGACCACCTGATGGCCGGAGTCCGGGAGGTGGTTTACCGGCGGTCCCTGCCGCTGGCCACGTCACATCTGCGGATAGCGCTCGCGATGGCCGGCGACCAGGCTGCGATCCTCGGCGCCAGCCAAATGGTCACCCAACATGTGTTGTCTCCTGCCGTGATCGAGGCCACCCTGCAGGCAACGGGATAACGCCCGTCATCTTGCCGCGGCCGTGATAGCAATGAATTGATGAAACCGATTTCCAGCTTCCGCACCCAGCCGCAGCCCGCCTCATGACGGCGAATATCCTCGCCAGGGTTCCGCGCGGCTGGATCCTGCTGGCGAGCATCGGACTCATCGCACTGAACATGCGCGGCCCGTTCGTCGCTGTCGCCCCCGTGGTGGGCCCGATGCAGCAGGACCTTGGGTTCTCGCCGGTGGAACTGGGGCTGCTGACCGGTATTCCGGTGCTGTGCTTTTCCCTGGCGGCGCCCCTCGCGTCGTTCGCGGGCAGGAAATTCGGTGCTGAGTTCGCCATCATGCTCACCCTCCTGGGCGTGCTCGCCGGCGTCATAGTCCGCTCCGCTGGCAACGGTGTCCTGGTGCTGTTCGGCACCGCGATCATCGGCCTGGCCATCACCATCGGCAACATCGCCGTGCCCCTGATCATCCGGCGTGACTTCTCGCCGCGGCGCCAGGGGACTGCCATGGGCATCTACACCGCGGCCCTGAACATTGGATCCTTCCTGACCTCGGTGGTCACCGCGCCGCTGGCCGAGTTTGCCGGCTGGCGGCTTTCGCTGGCGGCCAGCGGGCTGTTCGCCGTGGCCGCTATCGTGTTCTGGGTGATGGCAGCCGGCAGGCAGGCCTTCGTGCCGGCCGCCGTCGAGGACTCCAATCCCCGTCCGGCCGGCGGCAGGCCGGCGTCGCGCTGGATCACTGTGGGGCTCACGGCAGGCTTTGCCGGGCAGGCTTTCTCCTACTACGGCGTCACGGCGTGGCTGCCGACCTTCCTGATCGACGAACTGGGCATGGCGCCCTCCGCCGCCGGTGCAGGGTCCTCGCTCTTCCAGATCCTCGCCATTGTGGGCGGCCTCGGCGTGCCCATGGTGGCCAGGTTTGCAAGTACGACGGCGGTGGCGGTCACCTTGGGCGTCATGTGGCTGACCGTTCCCCTTGGCCTGCTGCTGGCCCCGGAACTGTGGTGGCTCTGGTCCTCCCTGGGGGGTGCGGCGCAGGGCGGCGGCATCACGGTCATCTTCATTGCCATCATCAAACTGGCCCGCGACCAGGCGTCCGCCGGCCGGATGTCCGCCGTCGTGCAGGGGGTGGGCTACTCGGTTGGCGCCACTGCGCCGACGCTCCTCGGCTACGTCCACGGGTTGTCCGGATCATGGACCAACCCGCTGCTGCTTATCCTCGCTTCGGTGGCGGCATTCTTCTTGGGCACCACCCTCTCCGTGCGGAAGGTGCCGAGGACCCGTTGACGGGTCCCGCCGTCGTCGTCCTCCCCCACCCCCCGCCGAGCGCGAACGGACACTTAAGTCCCACGCAAAAGCGCGAACGGACAGTTGAGGCCCTCAAAAAGGGGCCTCAACTGTCCGTTCGCGCTTAATGGTGCTTCCGTTGCCGGGCCGCCGCCCCGGATTTCGGGGGTGCCTGTTGCGAAGGGCGTGGTTGCCCGGCAAACGGAAATCTCGGCTCGACTACCGTGGGCCTATGCGGCCACGAGCGCAGCGTCCTCAACCGGGTCCTCTGACCGGTCCCGTGCCTCGTGCAGGAAGCGGGCGTAGGCCGGCAGGGTCAGGAACGTGGGGAACGCGTCGGCCAGGGTGACTTCCTCGAAGATGTCCCGGGCGTCGGCGAAGCGGTCGCCTTCGAAGCGTTCCAGCCGGGTGAACTCCTCGTCCAGCAGGTCCTCCACCCACTCGCGGGTGATGATTTCGCCGTGGTCGGTGATCGCGTGGGAGTAGATCCACTGCCACAGCTGCGAGCGGGAGATCTCCGCCGTTGCGGCGTCCTCCATCAGGTTGTGGATGGCCACCGCGCCGTTGCCGCGCAGCCAGGACTCGATGTAGCGGATGCCCACCTCGATGTTGTTCCGGATGCCCTGCTCGGTGATAGTGCCCGTGGTGGAGGCAATGTCCAGCAGCGCGCGGTCGTCCGGCGTGACATCCTCGCGGAGGCGGTCCAGCTGGTTCGGTCGGTCGCCGAGGACCCCGTCGAACACTTCGCGGCACACCGGAACCAGGTCCGGGTGGGCCACCCAGGAGCCGTCAAAGCCGTCGCCGGCCTCGCGGGTCTTGTCCGCGCGGACCTTCTCGAACGCGATCGCGTTGGCTTCCTCGTCCTTGCGGTTGGGGACAGCTGCAGCCATGCCGCCGATCGCCATGGCACCGCGCTTGTGGCAGGCGCGGACCAGCTGTTCGGTATAAGCGCGCATGAAGGGGGCCGTCATCGTCACCTGGACGCGGTCCGGCAGGACGAAACGGGGGCCGCGGGTGCGGAAGTTCTTGATCATCGAGAAGATGTAGTCCCAGCGGCCGGCGTTCAGGCCTGCCGCGTGGTCGCGGAGCTCGTAGAGGATCTCTTCCATCTCGAAGGAAGCCGTGATGGTCTCGATCAGCACGGTGGCGCGGATGGTGCCCTGCGGGATGCCCAGCAGGTCCTGCGCCAGGATGAAGATGTCGTTCCAGAGGCGTGCTTCGAGGTGGTTTTCGATCTTCGGCAGGTAGAAGTACGGGCCCTTGCCCTGGGCCAGCAGGCGGCGGGCGTTGTGGAAGAAGTACAGGCCGAAGTCCACAATGCCGCCGGCGATCGGGGTTCCGTCGATCAGCATGTGCTTTTCCGGCAGGTGCCAGCCGCGCGGACGGACCACGATGGTGGGCAGCTCGCCGGCCGGGCGCAGCTTGTAGTCCTTGCCCTCCGGGGAGGTGAAGTCGATCCGGCGTTCCAGTGCATCGGTGAGGTTGAGCTGGCCCTGGATGACGTTGCGCCACGACGGCGTGGAGGAGTCTTCCATGTCGGCCAGCCATACCTTGGCGCCGGAGTTCAGCGCGTTGATGGTCATCTTCTTGTCCACCGGACCGGTGATTTCGACGCGGCGGTCCTCCAAGCCGGGGGCCGGGGGAGCGACGCGCCAGTTGGGATCGTTGCGGACGGACTCGGTTTCGCGGAGGAACCGCGGGTCGAGTCCCTTGGCGATGTCCGCCCGGCGGGCCCGGCGGGCCTGCAGCAGCTCCTGGCGCCGTGCCGCCGTCGCCCGGTGCAATTTGGCCACAAAAGCCAAAGCATCCGGAGTAAGAACTTCGCCCTGCCGGCAGATAGGCTGCGCGGTCAAAGTGATGCCATTGATCGTGAAGTTGTCAGTGAAGCTGTTCATTTCAGTCTCCTTAAAGACGAAAGGGAAGTTCGACGGCGTATAGCGGCACTGCGGTGACCGAGGCACAAGGCCGAAGGAGCCGGTATCGCGGCAGCCTGCGTAAAAGGGGCCCTGCGTCCCGGTCCGTCCTCGCTCAGCGAGGTCGAACCGGGACGTGGGGAATAGCAGGCCGAGCGATGCCGGTCCGAAGGCCGGAAGTGACCAGTCCGCCGTCGAACGGGAAGTGTTAGTGGAACTGGCCTTCTTCGGTGGATCCCACCAGGGCCAGCGTGGATGCGTTCGGGTTGAGCGCAGTTGCGATGTCGTCGAAGTAGCCGGTGCCGACTTCGCGCTGGTGCTTGGTCGCGGTGTAGCCGCGGGACTCGGAGGCGAATTCCTTTTCCTGGAGCTCGACGTAGGCGCTCATGCCTTCACGGGCGTAACCGTGGGCGAGGTCGAACATCGAGTAGTTCAGGGCGTGGAAGCCGGCCAGGGTGATGAACTGGAACGTGAAGCCCATGGCGCCGAGTTCACGCTGGAACTTGGCGATGGTGGCGTCGTCCAGGTGCTTGCGCCAGTTGAAGGACGGCGAGCAGTTGTAGGAGAGCATCTGGTCCGGGAAGTCGGCCTTGACGGCCTCGGCGAACTTCTTGGCAAGCTCGAGGTCCGGGGTGCCCGTTTCCATCCAGATGAGGTCAGAATACGGGGCGTAGGCCTTGGCGCGGGCGATGCAGGGTTCGATGCCGTTGCGGACCTTGTAGAAGCCTTCCGGGGTCCGTTCGCCGGTGACGAATTCCTGGTCACGGGGATCGACGTCGGAGGTGATCAGGGTTGCTGCCTCGGCGTCGGTGCGGGCGATGACCACAGACGGCGTGCCGGCGACGTCGGCGGCCAGTCGGGCGGCGTTCAGGGTGCGGACGTGCTGCTGGGTGGGGATGAGCACCTTGCCGCCGAGGTGGCCGCACTTCTTCTCCGAAGCGAGCTGGTCCTCCCAGTGAACGCCTGCGGCGCCGGCCTGGATCATGGACTTCATGAGCTCGTAGGCGTTCAGCGGGCCACCGAAGCCGGCCTCGGCGTCGGCCACGATCGGCACCATCCAGTCCTCGACCGTCTGGATGCCCTCGGAGAACTCGATCTGGTCGGCGCGGAGGAGGGCGTTGTTGATGCGGCGGACCACCGTGGGAACGGAGTTGGCCGGGTAGAGCGACTGGTCCGGGTAGGTGTGGCCGGAGTTGTTGGCGTCGGCGGCGACCTGCCAGCCGGAGAGGTAGATGGCGCGGAGGCCGGCCTTGACCTGCTGCACGGCCTGGTTGCCGGTGAGGGCGCCGAGGGCGTTGGTGTAGCCGCCGGTCTTGTGCTCTTCGGTGAGCTGCTTCCAGAGCTTCTCGGAACCGCGGCGAGCCAGGGTGTGTTCTTCGGAGACGCGGCCGCGGAGGCGGATAACGTCGGAAGCCTTGTAGTCCCGGGTCACACCTTCCCAGCGGGGGTTGGCGGCCCACTCGAGCTCCAGTGCGGCGGCCTGCTGCTCGGGCGTCTGCTGGGTGGGCTCAAATGCTGCAGTCATCTTTGTCTCCTTGTTTGTGCTCCGGGTTGTCCGGGCCGGTCCCGTCCTGCGCCTTTGCAGTGGGGGACCGGCTGGACCGGTGCGGTGTTTCTTTCCGTGAGATCTACTTTTCTGCACTTTCAAGAGGGTTACTAGAGGAAAACCATGGAAAGAAATGCACTTCTTCGCGTATGCTCAATAAATGTCGCCTACGAGCTGGAACCGCAAAGCCGCAACGCCGCCGTCGTCCCCTGCCACCCCTGAACTGGACGTCATCAGCCTGGGCCGGCGCGTCCGCCACCTGCGCAAAGCGGCGGCGATGACCCTCGATGACCTGAGCGCCGCCGTCGGCACCGCGCCGAGCCAGCTCAGCCTGATCGAGAACGGCAAGCGCGAGCCGAAGCTCGGGCTGCTGCAGCAGCTGGCAGTTGCCCTGGGTGTCAGCATCGACCAGTTGCTCGGGGCGGAACCGCCCAACCGCAGGGCGGCTTTGGAGATCGAGCTGGAACGGTACCAGCGCAGCCCCCTCTACGGGTCCCTGAACCTGCCGAAAATCCGCATCAGCTCGCGGCTTCCCATGGATGTGCTGGAGTCCATGGTGGGCCTGCAGCATGAGCTGGAGCGCAGGCTCAACGAACAGGTGGCGACGCCGGAAGAGGCCCGCCGCGCCAACGGTGAACTGCGGGCCATGATGCGGGAACGGAACAACTACTTCCCGGAGTACGAGGCGGAGGCGCAGAAGGTCCTGGCGTCGGTGGGCCACACCAGCGGTCCGCTGTCCCACCACGTCATTGCTGATATCGCCGGGCACCTCGGTTTCAGCCTCCACCACGTGGGCGATCTGCCGCATTCGACCCGTTCCGTGACGGATCTTAAGAACCGCCGAATTTATCTCACGCAGAACCAGCGCACCGATCATGACCCCCGCTCGGTGCTGCTGCAGGCCTTGGGACACTACGTCCTGGGCCACCAGACGCCGTCCAACTACGGGGATTTCCTGATGCAGCGCGTGGCCACGAACTACTTCGCCGCAGCGCTGATGCTGCCGGAGCAGGCCACCGTGGAGTTCCTGCAGCAGGCCAAGCAGGCCAAGGAAATCGCCGTGGAGGACATCCGGGACGCCTTCGCCGTGTCCTACGAGACCGCCGCCCACCGCTTCACCAACCTTGCCACCCAGCACCTGGACATCCGCACGCACTTCCAGAAAACCCACAAGAGCGGCATCATCTACAAGGCCTACGAGAACGACGGCGTGACGTTCCCGCAGGATCACACCGGCGCCATAGAGGGCCAGCCGTCGTGCAAGAACTGGACGTCGCGGGTGGTTTTCGACGTGCCGGACAAGTTCAGCGCCTACAGCCAGTACACGGACACGCCGTCGGGGACCTACTGGTGCACCGCCCGTACCGAGCGCTCCGCCACCGGCGAATTTTCGCTGTCGGTCGGGGTGCCGTACGCCCAGGTGAAGTGGTTCCGCGGACGTGAAACCACGGAGCGGTCCACGTCCACGTGCCCGGATGAGAACTGCTGCCGCCGGCCGCCGGCTTCGCTGACCTCCGAATGGGCGGGCAATGCCTGGCCGTCGGCGCGGGCCCACTCGCACCTGCTGGCCGCCATGCCGCCAGGCGCCTTCCCCGGCGTGGATGAGACCGAGGTGTACAGCTTCCTGCAGGCACACTCAGGCAGCTGAGCAAACGCTCTCTCACTTCCTGCGCTGTTTCCCCGAACCCTCTCTCACTTTCCTGGGGAAAGTGAGAGAGCGTCCGGGTTTTCGGTGCGGAAAGTGAGAGAGCGCCCGGGTTTTCGGTGCGTAACGTGAGAGAGCGTTTCGCTTAACCGTGCAGTTTCCGGTAGGCGGCAGCGGCTGCCGGGTGCAAGGGCAGTCCGGCCGTGTTGATCAGCGATTCCGGGCTCAGGAACTGGACTCCCAGGCTGGAGCGGGGGATCAGTTCCTCGGCATGGCCCACAAGCAGTTCGACCGTCCTCGTCACGGTCCGCTCATCCAGGTCACTGCGGCACAGGAGCAGATTGGCCACACCCACCGCCCAGACAGCCGGAATGCCCTCGTAGGCGCCCTCCGGGATCAGCACCCGGTCGTAGAACGCTCCGTACCTGGTCCGCAGCTTCGGAAGCAGCGGGGAGAGGTCCAGGAACGCGAGCGCGACCTGGTTGTTGGTGGCGGCAATGGCGGCTGTCGGCACACCACCGGACCAGAACAACGCATCCACTGACCCGTTCTGCAGGGCCGCAAGCCCCGCGTTGAGTCCGAGGTTCATCACGGTGACCGTTTTTTCGACGCCGGCGGCGGGGGACTCGCCCACGGCCACGGAAGCCAGCCCGGCAGCCTCAATCAGGCGCGGAGTGGTGAGTGATGTCCCGGAACCCGGCTCACCGACAGCCACGGTCCTGCCGGCCAGTTCCGTGAGGTCGCGGATGCCGCTGGCCTTCCGGACCACGCAGTGGACGTAGTTTTCGTACACTCTTCCGAGGGCCGTGATTCCAACGTTCGACGTGCCGCGCGCCTCGCTGGTTTGAGCCGCGGCATCTGCCAGTGCGACAGCGAGCGTGGCCTGCCCGGTCAGAAGCTGCTCCAGGTTGTCCAGGCTGCCGCCGGTTGTCAGCGCTGATGCACTGGCGGCCACGCCATGGCGCTGGAGGGACTCCGCCAGCAGCGCTGCGAATTCAAGATAGAAGCCGCCCGGTTCACCTCCCGCAACCGTCACAGTGCCAGGCCGGTCCTCAGCAGTGCATGCGTTGAGGGCCGGGATAAGCAGCCCGGCCAGCCCGGCGGCCAGGCCGGCGGCCAGGCCGGCATTGAGGACGGCCCTCCTCGGCGGAAGGGCCGCTGCCAGGCCAGACATGCCGCTCATGAAAGGGCCTCCGGTCCGTGGGAAGCTGCGGCATGCGGAAACTCGATGCGCGCGATCAGGCCGTGCGGCGAGGCTTCCGCCAGCAGCAGGCGGCCCCCGTTGGCTCCCGCCAGTTTGTCCACAATGGTCATGCCCAGACCGTTGCCGCGGATCTCCCGGGCCTGCGGGGAGCGCCAAAACCGGCTGGTGGCAGCAGCCCGTTCCTCAGCGGAAAGCCCGGGGCCGTCGTCGGCGACTTCCACGGTGACCGTATCCGGACGTGCGCGGACTGCCACGGATATCCGGGCACCGGGTGCGTATTTGATGGCGTTGTTGATCAGTTCCCCCACCATCTGGGCCAGCTCGGCGGCATTGCAAGCAATGTGCACCGCCGGGTCCGGCGGATGCGCCAGCAGGATTTTTGAGCTGCCGTGCCGCGCCGCGGGTCCCGCCCGTTCGGTTTCCTCCTGCAGGACCGGGTACGGATCGATGACGGCCGGGCGCCCGCGGGAAGGGGTCCCCAACGGTCCTCCGGCGGCGTCTTCGAAGGCCCTGTGCTCGGCGGTCGCGAGCCTCAATACGCCGTCCAGGATCTCTTCCACACGTTCCAGCTCAGCAAGGACTCCAGCCGCAGCCTTGTGTTCCCGGGCGGTTTGGAGTTCAAGCTGCAGCAGGTCGAACCTCAGACGCAGGGCGCCGACAGGATTCCGTAGCTGATGCGACGTGTCGGCAATGAGTTGGCGCTGGGAGTCGATGCTGGCGCTGACGGTCCGGGCCATTCTGGTGAAGGAACGGCTCAGTTCCCGCAGTTCCGGCGGTCCGTCCTCCGGAAGCTGGCCAGTCCGGCCTGTCGCCTCAAGCTCCGTTACCGCGGCATTCAGGCGGTGCACAGGACGCAGCACCCAGCCAGTCACCCGGGCGGCACCGAGGAGGAGCACCGCAGCGAGAGCGGCCGCCGCCAGTCCGACGAGGAGCCACCGTTCCCGCAGTTTCTGCCGGGCAGCATCCAGATTGACCTCCAGGACCGCCTCGCCAAGGACCTGGCTTGCGCTGCCGAAGGAACGCGAAATCACCTCGGAACCGGTTCCGAACGGCTGGAGCGGACTGAGGGTGGTGTCGTTCAGGTTCAGCTTTGCCCGGGCAACGGCGTCGCGAACGTCCGCCCTGTCCTCGCTCAGCCCGCCCGAGCGAAGGGTTCCCTGCTGGAGGCCGATCAGCACCCCCTCACCGTAGAGTTCCGAGTATCGGTCCATTTCCGCCTGCAGCTGCGTGGATTCCCCGTCGGTCGCGGCGTCGAACGCCACTTGCGCAAGCCTGTTGAGGGCAGCCGCCCTGTTGATCTGGAGTTCCTGGGTGAGTTCCCGGCTGGCGGAGGTCAGGATTGCGGTGGAGGCGAAGATGACGATGAGGACGGACAGCACACTCAGGATTCCGAGGACACGCAGCTTCACGCCGGATCCGCCTCGACCCGGTAGCCCACGCCGCGTACGTTGATGATGAAACCGGGAAGTTGGAGCTTGGCCCGGAGACCGGTCAGATGCACGTCAAGGGACCGCGACGACGCCACGAAGGCGTCGCCCCACAGGGCGTCCAGGATCTGTTCCCGGGTGACCACCGAACCTGCATGCTTGGCCAGAAGGGCGAGGAGGTCGAATTCGGTGGCCGTCAGGGGCAGGACCTTGGGACCGACGGCGGCCACGCGCCGTTCGAGGTCCACCTCGAGTTCCCCCAGCACGATGCTCTGCTGCCGGCTGTCCTTCGCACGGCCTGAACGCCGCGTCACCGCCTCGATGCGGGCCAGCAGCTCGACCAGTTTCACCGGTTTGACGAGGTAGTCATCGGCTCCGGACCGCAGGCCGAGGACCACGCTTCGCTCGTCGTCGCGGGCGGTCAGGATCAGGATCGGGACCGCTGTGACCTGGCGGAGCTTCCGCAGCACGTCGAGGCCGTCCATGTCCGGAAGCCCCAGGTCCAGCAGGATGACCTCGAACCGGCGGTGTTCAAGGAGCGCGTCAGCGCCGCGGGCAACCCGGGAAGCCGTGTGTCCGGCGGAAACCACCGCTGCGTCTAGGGCGGACGCCATGGCGTCGTCGTCCTCGACGATGAGCACATCCATTGCCTGGTCCTGTTCGTTGACGGGGCATCTTCGATCTGCCCGCTGTGGAGATTATCCCTTGTCCCGGCGAAACCTAAGGAAGTGTTAGGAATTCCCGTTTCGCATAGGTAGTGGGGTGGATCACCCATAGCGTGGATGGGTCCTCGGCTTTCGGAGGACCGTCAATGTCGAGGAGGAACCATGAGCAATGTTGCCATGGACAGCACAGGAATATGCCCGGAACGGTTCCCGGGAGCACAGTCAAGCGAGGTTCAGCGATGAGCACCCAGCAAGCCGAAATCCAGAGTGAGTCAGCCCAGACCCGCCGTGCCGTGAGCAACATCCTCAAAGGCTCGGCCGGCAACCTGGTGGAGTGGTACGACCTCTACGTCTACACAGTCTTTGCCGCCTATTTCCAGTCCCACTTCTTCAACTCCAAGGACGAGCTGCAGGCCGGCCTGGAAGCGATGGCGGTGTTCTCGACGTCGTTCCTGATGCGCCCCATTGGCGCCTGGTTCTTCGGCCGTTACGCCGACCGCAAGGGCCGCAAGGCCGCGCTGACGCTCAGCGTCACGCTGATGTCCGCGGGCTCCTTCGCGATCGCGCTCCTGCCCACAACGCAGCAGGTCGGCGTCTGGGCACTCGTGCTGCTGATCCTCATCCGCCTGATCCAGGGATTCTCCGTGGGCGGCGAATACGGCACCAGCGCCACCTACATGTCCGAGGCCGCCACGTCCAAGCGCCGCGGCTTCTTCTCCAGCTTCCAGTACGTCACCCTGATCGGCGGCCAGATGATGGCCCTGCTGGTCCTGGTCATCCTGCAGAACGTCATGCCCAAGGGCGACCTGACCGAGTGGGGCTGGCGCATTCCCTTTGCCATCGGCGGCGTGGCCGCGCTGGTGGTCCTGTGGCTGCGGCGCTCGATGGAGGAAACCGTATCGGCGGAGCAGGTCGAAGCTGCCAAGATCCCGGCTGTTGCGGGCGTGGCACAGCCGGGCACCATGAAGCTGCTCTTCACGCAGTACTGGAAGCCGCTGCTGATCTGCATCGGCGTCACGCTCGGCGGCACAGTGGCGTTCTACACGTACACCAACTTCATCCTGAAGTTCATGAACGATACGTCAGGCATTGCCAAGACCGACACCTCGGTGATCAACTTCTGGGCATTGTTCATCTTCATGCTGCTGCAGCCGGTCTACGGCATCATCTCGGACAAGGTGGGCCGCAAGCCGCTGCTGCTCTGGTTCGGCATCACCGGTGTCCTCTTCACCTGGCCGCTGCTCTCCACGCTGTCCAACACCAAGGACCCGTTCACGGCGTTCCTGCTCATGATGGGCGGCCTGCTCATCGTTGGCGGCTACACCTCCATCAACGCCCTGGTGAAGGCGGAGCTGTTCCCCGCTTCCATCCGCGCACTCGGCGTCGGGCTGGGCTACGCGATCGCCAACTCGCTCTTCGGCGGCACCGTCCCGCTGATCGGCGCCGCGTTCCAGAAAGCCGAGCGGGTGGACCTGTTCTTCACCTACGTCACGGTGGCCATTGCCATCTCGCTGGTGGTCTACATCTTCGCGCTGAAGAACAAGAAGTCCACCCATCTCGATCACGAACAGGGCCACGCCTGGTCGCAGACCCGCAAGGACGACGACAAGGACAAGGACCTCCTGAACGTCTGATCCCGGTAGTACGGCGGCGGTAGCAAGACGGCGGTAAGAGCACGACGGCGGCTGGCTGGCTCAGCGGTGACCTTCCGGTCCCCAGGGCGGCGGGCCGCCGTCGTCGTTCTCGCCCCAAACCTGGGCACGGCCCCAAGGCGGGCGGACTATATTGGCCCTGTCAGCTCATCAAACCCGATCGCGGGAGTGTGCACTCATGGCCAAGGAACTCGCCACCCAGCTCGTTGAACAACTCCAGGCTGCCGGAGTGCAGCGAATTTACGGGATCGTGGGCGACAGCCTCAACCCGATTGTCGATGAGGTCCGGAAAACCGGCGGCTCACAGCAGGGCGGCATCGACTGGATCCACGTCCGTCACGAAGAGGCAGCCGCCTTCGCCGCCGCGGCCGAAGCCCAGTTGACCGGCAAACTTGCAGTCTGCGCGGGATCCTGCGGCCCCGGCAACCTGCACCTGATCAATGGCCTGTACGACGCCAACCGCTCGGGTGCGCCCGTCCTGGCGATAGCCTCGCACATTCCGAGCAAGCAGATCGGCAGCGGATTCTTCCAGGAAACCCATCCCGACCGGCTCTTCAACGAGTGCTCGGTGTATTCGGAGCTGATCAGCACGGCGGAACAGGCGCCGCGGGTCATGCACAGCGCCATCCAGCATGCCGTCGGGCTCGGGGGAGTCGCCGTCGTTACCCTTCCCGGCGACATCGCCGGCCTGGAGGCCACCGGCGAAACACCGTTGCCCGCAACGTTCCGGCGCGCCACGCTGACTCCGGACGCTGCGAGTGTCCGGGAGCTGGCTGACGCCATCAACGCTGCGAACAAAGTGGCCATTTTCGCCGGTGCGGGAACGCAGGGTGCCCACGACGAGGTGGTGGCACTCGCCGAAGTGATCGGCGCCCCGATCGGCCACTCGCTGCGGGGCAAGGACTTCATGCAGTACGACAACCCGTACGACATCGGCATGACCGGGCTGCTCGGCTACGGCGCCGCGGCCGAGGGCATCGAGGACGCCGACCTGCTGATCCTGCTCGGCACGGATTTTCCGTACGATCAGTTCCTCCCCGGCACCCGCACGGCCCAGGTGGACCGCGCCGCGCACAAGCTGGGGAGGCGGACCGACGTCGACATCGCCGTCCATGGCGACGTGCTGCCCACCCTCGCAGCCTTGAAGCCGCTGATCACACCGAAGAAGAGCCGCCGCTTCCTTGACCAGATGCTCAAGAAGCACGATCGGCTCATGAACAAGGCTGTGGGCGCCTACACACGCAAGGTGGAAAAGAAGCAGCCCATCCACCCCGAGTACGCCGCCTCCTTGCTGGACCAGGTGGCGGCGGAGGATGCCGTTTTCACCGCGGATACCGGCATGTGCAACGTCTGGACTGCGCGCTACATCAATCCGCTGGGTACCCGCCGGCTCATAGGCTCCTATCTGCACGGCTCCATGGCCAACGCCCTGCCGCACGCAATCGGCGCCCAGCTGGCCTATCCCGGCCGCCAGGTCATTTCCGTGTCGGGCGACGGCGGGCTGTCCATGCTGCTGGGCGAACTCATCACCGTTGCGGCGCACCGGCTTCCGGTGAACGTGGTGGTTTTCAACAACTCGACGCTGGGCATGGTCAAGCTGGAGATGCTGGTGGACGGGCTGCCTGATTTCGGCGTGGACGTGCCCGACGCCGATTACGCGGCCGTTGCCCGCGCGCTCGGCTTCCACGCGGTCCGCGTCACGGATCCTGCCCGGATCGAGGACGCTTACCGGGAGGCTTTCGCCCACCCGGGGCCGTCGCTGGTGGAGCTCATCACGGATCCGAAGGCGCTGTCCATCCCGCCTAAAATCACGGGCTCGCAGGTTCTTGGCTTCGCTACCGCCATGTCCAAGGTGGTCCTGAACCGCGGCGCCGGCGAGGCTGTGAGCATGGCGCGGAGCAACCTGCGCAACATCCCGCGGCGGTAGGCCCGGGGCGGTAGCTTCCGGGACGGAACGACGGAAGGACGGCGGGGCTGCCGCCCGCCGTCGTACGCCTCCGTGCGTCTTACGCTTCCGACGGCGGCGACAGCCGGCCGCTACTGCCCGCGGCGCTCCGCGGCAAGCAGCGCCGCTGTTTTTCCGATGAGCTCGTACGGCACCGGCTTGCCGAGCGGAAATTTCAGCGTCCCCTTGGCTGACCGGTACGGGGCGATTTCGGCTTGGAAGCCCGCGTCCCCGGCCGGCACGGGATACACCGAAAGGTGGTGTGCCCACCCCGCGAAATACACCACGTACTTGCCGTCCAGAGTGATGGTGGGAATGCCGTAGCTGATCATCTCGCCGGAATCCGGCACTGCCGTGTGGCACCTGCGCCGCACTTCCCGGAGGATGCCCTGCACCTCGGTAGGGAAGGACGCGATGTACTCGTCAATGGTGTTGAAATGCTGGGCCAATTGGTGCTCCTCCGACAAGTCACGAGGATACGCCCGCTTGGATGTGGGAGAGCGTTGCCCGAAATGTTGCAGGACGGGGGAGAGCGTCCGGAGACGAGACCAAAACGACGGCAAACCGTGACCCTATGGGCATCGTTCTGCAGCGGGCAGGCTGGTTGACTGAAGGGGACAGGCGGATTCCCGCCCAGTGCCGGCACGGCATTTCCAAGGGGGAAACATGAAGACTTTCCGCGTGGCCCGGCTCGCGACGGCAGGTGCCCTGGTGGCGCTCACGGCATGTTCGGCGTCGTCTCCGGAGATCCTGAAGGCCGACGGCGTGCAGCGGGTTTCAGTGGACGGCGCGGCGTACGCCGCTGAGCTGCGCTCCTTCCGGACTTCAGCTTTCAGGCTCGGCGAGGCCCTGCTCGCCGACGGCGGCGACGGCTCGCAAGGGAACGTGGTGTCCTCGCCCGGGAGCCTGCTGGTTGCTTTGGCCATGCTCCGCGCCGGTGCTTCGGGCGAGGCGGCCGCGGAGATGGACGCTGTCCTGAAACTCCCCACGGAGAACCGCGACGAGGCCATGAACGCGCTGCTCACCTCACTGGAGAAGTTCGACGCCGACCCGGGCACGGTGGATGAAGACAACCCGCCGCGGAAGCCCGTGATGCACGCCGCCAACGGCCTCTTTGTGGACAAGGGCGTCCCCACGGGCAAGCCCTTCCTGGACACACTGGCCCGGCACTACGGAACCGGGGTGTACCCCGTCGACTTCAAGAATGAGGGTGCAACGAAGCCCGCCATCGATGCCTGGGTCAACAGGAACACCGGCGGCCGGATCAAGAAGGCCCCGGCGAAATATGACCCGGACAATAACTTCAGCCTGCTCAATTCCCTGTACTTCGCGTCCGCCTGGAGGGCGCCGTTCGACCCGAATGGTACGTCGGACCTGCCCTTCACCACGGCCGCCGGTGAGGAAATCGAAGCCGCCGCAATGCACAACGAGCTGGAGATAAAGTACGCGGAAGGGACCGGGTGGCAGGGCGTGGACCTCCCTTATGCTGACGGTTTTGTCATGCGGTTGGCTCTTCCGGAGGCCGGCGCGGACGCCGCATTCCGTGCGGCAGTAATCACCGACATCGCGGACACGTTGGACAGCGCACCGCTGGAGACCGTGCAGATCCAGTTGCCGCGCTGGGACCACAAGTGCAGCTTCGACCTGAGGAAAGTCTTCGAAGCCCTGGGGCTTCGGAAAACCCTCAACACCACAGAGGACTTCAACAATATCCAGCCCAAGATGATGATCACGCAGGCTGCCCAGGCCGCCAACATCACGGTCGCGGAAAAGGGCACGGTCGCCGCGGCTGTCACCCAGATTAACGGCGCTGTCACCAGCGCGCCGCCGCAGCCGGAACGGACCATCACCTTCGACCGGCCGTTCCACTATCAGATCGTGCACGTGGAAACCGGGCTGCCGCTCTTCATGGGAATAGTAGCCGACCCCCGCTCCTGATCGGACGCTCTCTCAGATCATGCCGCTCGGAACGGAACGCTCTCTCACTTTCTTGAGGAAAGTGAGAGAGCGTGAAGGTGTTTTCGCGCGAAAAGTGAGAGAGCGTCGTGAGCGCGGGACGGGGTTAGCGCGGGCCGCCCTGCCAGAGGGCATCGAACGGGGCGCCCGAGGCCACGCGGTTGCGGATCCCGGCCGTCACAAAAGCCTTCGCCGTGCGGGCAGCCTCGAGCGGGGTCGCACCCTTGGCCAGTTCGGCCGTCACCGCGGCAGCGAGGGAACACCCGGCACCGGACACGGCCACTTCGCCCACCTTGGGCGCGGAGAGGATTTCCAGGGTGTCGCCGTCGTAGTAGACGTCGACGGCGTCGGGCCCGGCCAGGCGCACGCCGCCCTTGGCCAGCACCGCGGCTCCGCTCAGCTCATGGATGCGGATGGCTGCCGCTGTGAGGGATTCGACGTCGGTGATGTCCAGGCCGGACAGCGACTCGGCTTCGAAATGGTTGGGCGTGACAAAGGTGGCCAGCGGCAGGATCTGTGCCTTCAGTGCCTCGTCCGTGTCCAGCGCGTGGCCCGGTTCCTGGCCCTTGCAGATCAGCACCGGGTCCAGCACCACGTTGGCAAACCCGCCGGCAGCCAGCGCGGACGCCACGGTCGAAATCGTGGCAGGGCTGCCCAGCATGCCGATCTTTACGGTGTCCAGCACGGACGGTGCGCCGGACGCGGCGCCGTACGCCGCCGTCGTCGCCTCCAGCTGGTCCGCGATAACCTGCTGGTCCACCGGGACAAAACGGTGGTTCCAGTTGTCGTTCGGGTTGAAGGAAACGATGCAGGTCAGGTTGGCGATGCCAAAGACACCCAGTTCCTGGAAGGTCTTGAGGTCAGCCTGTGCACCGGCACCGCCCGTCGCCTCGGAACCGGCAATGGTCAGGGCGACGGCGGGATACGTGTCAACAGCAACAGAAGTCATCCACCCATACTGCCACCGCCCCCGAACAGCCCGCATTGTGCGGATGACCAATATGAACGCGTACTTCGGGCGTGGCCAGGCTGTCCGCCGTCGTTGTTCCGCCCGCCGGGGCGCAATGGTGCGAGAATGGTAGACGGTTCCGGCGGAAGCACTTCGCGGGAGCCCTCCCAGTGCTAATACAGCCGGCCGCCGCTGCGGTTCATCACCGCGGCTTGACGTGCAGCCGAGCGAACCACTCCGAATGGACCACCCATGACTTCCGCCAAGACTTTCCCGGCCTCCGCGGCGCCGAAATTCGCTTCGATCGGTTCCCCCTATTTCGGCATCCTGATGGCCGTCATGGCGGTGGTGCTGATCCTGTCCAACATCGGGGCATCAAAGGGCGTGGCGATCGGTCCGATCATCACGGACGGCGGCTTCTTCCTGTTCCCGCTGGCCTACATCCTGGGCGATGTCATCAGCGAGGTCTACGGGTTCAAGGTGGCGCGGAAGGCCATCATCACCACGTTTGGCCTGTCCGTGTTCGCCTCCCTCTGCTACTGGGTGATCATCGCGCTGCCCGGCTTCGACGACGAGTTCGGAGCCTCCAAGCAGGCCGCGCTCGAAGGGGCGCTGGGGCCGGTTCCGCAGATAGTGCTCGCGTCGCTGCTGGCATTCCTGGCCGGGCAGACCATCAACTCCTGGATTCTGGTGAAGATGAAGGCCCGCACCGGCGAAAAGTCGCTCTGGGCGCGGATCATGAGCTCGTCGGTGGCCGGTGAGTTCGTGGACACGCTGATCTTCTGCAGCATCGCGGCGTCGGTCATCGGCATCACGGACCTGGGCATGTTCGTGAACTACGTGCTGGTGGGCTTCCTTTACAAGACCCTGGTGGAGTTCCTCTTTGTGCCCGTGACGGCGTTGGCCATCGGCTGGATCAAGAAGCGCGAACCCAGTTACGGGGCGTAGGCCTCCCGGCTCCCTCCCTGCCCGCCGAAGTCGCCGGAAACGTGCGAGTTCGCCGGAAGTTTGCGGCGAGTTCGCACCGTTCCGGCGAACTCGGAACAAGAGTCCTCGGTTCAGGGCACCCGTGGGCGGCCGGCCAGCGCCCGGAGCGCACGGTTCTTGAATTCCTGCTCGCGGAAGAGGTCCTTCCACTCGATCCGGACGAAAAGCCATCCCTCCTCCGTCAATGCCTTTTCGCGGAGGCGTTCCTGGAAGAGCACCTCATCGGTGGGTTGGAAGTCGAAGTACTTGAGCCTGCCATCGAACTCGAGGGCGACCTTCTCCTTCTTCCAAGCAAAGTCCAGGCGGTGCCTCCCGGCCCGGCTCGTGACCTCAACCTGGGGCTCGGGCGGCCTGATGTTCAGTCGGAGGATCAGCTCCCGGGTCAGCGTCTCGCCGGGGGATTCAGAGCGGGGGTCGGCGATGGCCAGTACTCGACGGAAAGTCCGGATACCTCGGCGCCCGTCCAACGAATCCGCCATCTCCTGCAGCAATGACCGGTCCGCACCAAGGCGCAGCGCGTGGTCCATCACGATGAGTGCCTGCCGATAGTTCAGCATCATGGCGCAATCCGCAGCCGTCCTCTCCAGCGAAGTGCTCCGCAGGCCGCCCACCAATGTCACCTCGTGGTCGGAAAAGGGGCGCGTGTGGCACCGCACATCCTTGCCGTGGCGCTCACTCGACGGGCGCACGCGCTGCAGAAGATGGACTACGTCATCCACGTTCCAGAGGTAGAGGCGGTGCAGGCGTGCGGCGGAGGTGTGGCTGTAGACAAAGGCGCCTGCCGACGTCGTGCGTGTTCCGTGCGCATGCGCGTAAATCAACTGCCGGCTCCGAACCCGAGGGGACTGGGAATTCCAAATGCTGGCGCGGAGATAGCAGCCGTAGCGCAGCCGGACGAGGGAACCCGAGTCCAACAGGGACTTGATGGACCGCGAGCCAAAGCCGAGGTCGACGAGCTGGTCCGTGCGCCAGAGGTTGCCCGTCGCCGGGAGCGCGGGGGTGATGTGAGAAGGCATGGGATTAGCATCCGGTGCTGCGGGATCTTCCGGGAGGCCCCGCCGTCGTTATGTGGAAAGCGCCGGGTCGCCGGAACGCTGCGAGATCGCCGTAGCCTTCCGGCGACTTCGCACGTTTCCGGCGAATTCGACGACGGCGCGCCCGCCCAACCCTACGAGTAGTAGCGCCGCAGGGTCTCCGTCTTGAAGTCGAAGAAGTTGCCGGCCTCGATGGCGCGCCGGGCGTCGTCCACCATTTTCACCACGAAGCGTTCGTTGTGGATGGAGATCAACGTGGCCGAGACCATCTCCTTGGCCTTGAACAGGTGGTGGATGTAGGCCCGCGAATAGTTAAGGCAGGCGTAGCAGTCGCAGCCTTCCTGCAGCGGGCCGAAGTCGCGCTTGTACTTGGCCCCGGAGAGGTTGAACCGTCCCTCGGGATGGTAGAACGCCGAATTGCGGGCCACCCGGGTGGGGGAGACGCAGTCGAAGGTGTCCGCGCCGTTCTCGATGGCGGTGAAGATGTCGTCCGGCTCGGAGATGCCCAGCAGGTGCCGAGGTTTGTTCTCCGGCAGTTCCTCGTTGCACCAGCGCACGATCGTGCCCAGGTTCTCCTTCTCCAGCGCCCCGCCGATTCCGAAGCCGTCGAAGTTCATGGCGCCGAGGTCCCGGCAGGCCTTGCGGCGCAGGTCCTCGTACTGGGCGCCCTGGATCACGCCGAACAGCGCCTGGTATGGCTTGCCCGCCCGCTCGGACGTCAGCCGGAAGTGCTCTGTGATGCAGCGTTCGGCCCAGCGGCGGGTGCGTTCCAGCGACTCCTCCTGGTAGCCGCGGGAGTTCTGCAGCGTGGTCAGCTCGTCGAAGGCGAACATGATGTCCGCACCGATCTGGTGCTGGACGTTCATGGAGATCTCGGGGCTGAAGCGGTGCCGGTCGCCGTTGAGGTGGCTCTTGAACCACACCCCTTCCTCATCCACGTGGGCCAGGCGTTCCTTGCCCGGAGCGACGGCGTCGTCAGGGCCGGAAGTGTCCACCGATTTCATGTCGATGACCTTCTTGAAGCCGGAGCCCAGGCTCATCACCTGGAACCCGCCGGAGTCCGTGAACGTGGGCCCGGACCAGTTCATGAAGGCGCCCAGGCCGCCGGCTTCGTCCAGGATGTCCGCCCCTGGCTGGAGGTACAGGTGGTAGGCGTTGGCCAGCACGGCCTGCGCACCCAGTTCGGCAATGGACTCGGGCAACACGGACTTCACCGTGGCCTTGGTGCCCACGGCGATGAACGCCGGCGTCTGGATCTCGCCGTGCGGCGTGCTGATGGTGCCGGTCCGGCCCAGGAACCCACCGCCGTTGGCGGCCATCTGTTCCGGCGTCGGCGAACACGTTTCGCTCAGCCGCTTGCCCACGGTAAAGGAAAACTCGGACTGCAGGGCTGGGGCACCCGGCTCGAGAGGCGAGAGTGAGGGTTCAGTATTGGCTGGCACGGTTCAAGTGTGCCAGCTTGGCTCCCGGAAACTTAGCCGGCGGTCAGTGCACGGGGTCCGATGTGGGATAGTTCTCAGCCCGCCAGTTGTCCCAGCTGGTGCGGATTTCCTCCAGCCGGTGGGCCCCCAGATCGTAAGTGGACACGATCACCATGGAACCGCCGTCGGGCCTTACTTCGGCAATGGGCGGCTGGTCGGCCACGACCAGCAGGCCGTCGCCGTGTTCAGCGTAGCTGTGCACGGTGAGCCCCACCTGGTGGTTGGTCCGGTACCAGACCTTGCCGGAGATCTCCTCACCGGTCGGCAGCGTCAGCGAGTACGGTTCACCCCGCTTGGGGAGATCCGCGAGGCCGAGCTTGTCGATCGCCGAGCCGTCCCCGCCCGGAACGGAAAAGAATGCCGTGCGGCGTTTACTGTGCGGGTGGTGTTCCAGTGCGAAGCGGAGCTGTTGGAGGAACGTCAGCCAGCTTTGGGTGATGTCCTCGTCCCAGGCGGCCCACTCCGAATTGTGATCCAGGGCGGCCCGTGTCACGCTGACTTCGGTGCCGGTGGGAACGGGTTTCAGGTTGAACTCGTCCCCGCCGTCCACGGTCAGGCTGGTGTGGTCCGGGCCTTCGACGACGGTGTCCTTGAAGTAGATCTCGTTGATTTCGGCGGCAAGGTCGTCGGCCTCCCAGCCGTGCCACTGGGCCACCTTGGCCGGTTCACGCAGCATCGTCCAAACCTGCTGCGCATCGGAATTAATCACAACGCTCAGATTGTTCGTCATGGGGTGAATCTACAACTCCCGGCGCCCCCGGGGTAGGGCCTAACGGGTGGGGCACAGCCCTCAGGCGCGCACGGACTCCAGTTCGTTGCCGATCCGGCGGTCCAGCTCCTTGATCCCGATCGTTTCCGAGCCGCCATGGGCCCGCAGGAACATCAGGGCCTCAAGCCGCAGCAGCCGCCATTCGCGTTCGGCGTCCGGGTTCGAGTTGTCGATGGCCCGGAAGATTTCCTTGTCATACAGGTTGGGTTCATTCAGCGAGCGTTGGCGGACCTTGGCGTTCATCCGGGCTTTGAACGGGTCCGTTTCCATCGCTTCGGGGGCCCTGAGGAGTTTTTCGTACACGTCGGCACGGTCCTCCTGCCCGGTCTGCCGGCAGATGTAGCTGGACAGGGAGAGCGCCGCCTCAACCGACGTCCACCGGCCCGGGTTGCCATCGAAGGGCAGGACGTTGAGAAGGTCCGCGACGGCCAGGGCGCTCTCGGTATCCCTGAGGACGACGAAAAGTTCGTGGGCGAGGTCGTTGAGGTCCTTGAGGCAGCTTCCGGATTTGGTGTTGATGCCCTTGGCCAGGCGGTCGCTCAGCAACATCACGCCCAGCGCGTCCGGATGGGCGGCCGCGGCCGCCTCCACCACCGACTCGGGCGTTCCCGAAGGCGCCGGGATGAGGGCCAGCTCTTCCTCGCTTGGTCCGGCTGCGATGGCGGCTGCGGCAGGGGTCGTGGCCGGTTGCGGAGGTACGACGACGGCGGGAGCCGCCGGGGCGGTGTCCTCCCCGGCAGAGTCTGCCCCTGCGGTGGGCGGCTCAACGAGCTGCCGGGCGGCGTCGTCGGACTCTTCGGAAACGGGTGTCTGTTCGCGACCGCCGCTGAGTCCGGCAGCGCCGGCGGAGGCCGCTTCCTGGCCTGGGCCGGCGCCCGCCACGAGGACCGTGGACCCGGCCGCGATGCGCAGGATCCCGCCGCCGGTGAGCGTTGCCAGGACCACGGCCGGGGTGCCGAAATCGTCTTCCTCAACGAGCACGCTCTGGATTTCGGCGGACCGTTCGCCATCGGGGAGAAGCAGCAGGTGGCCGGTCTGCAGAGAGCCAGCCTGGAGCTCGCTGTAGTGCTGGGCGGCTGGGCGGTGGGTCATCGGGAGTCCTTAAGTTCTCTTGCGGTCCGCCCTACAGTCTACAAAGGAGCCTGCCGAAAATCGGGGACGCCCGGGTTCCTTCGAGCGTCCCCGCTGAAGCCCGGGGAACTTAGCTGCCGACGCCCGCGAACGCGAGCGCCTGCCGGACGAGCGCGCCGCGGCCGCCGCTGAATTCCAGCTGTACGTCAGGGCTCAGGACCTCTTCAGGGGTCATCCACGTGAGCTCGAGGGCGTCCTGGCGGGGTTCGCATTCGCCCGTGACCGGGATGATGTAGGCCAGCGAAACGGCATGCTGGCGGTCGTCCGTGAAGCCCGTGTGGGATGGCGCCGGGAAGTATTCGGCCACGGTGAACGGCACCGGGCTGATGGGCAGCTGCGGGAACGCCAGCGGGCCGAGGTCCTTCTCCATGTGGCGGAGCAGGGCTGCGCGGATGGTCTCGCGGTAGAGGACGCGGCCGGACACGAGGGAACGGACCATGGTGCCGTCTTCGTCGGCCTGCAGCAGCGTGCCAACTTCGTTCACGAACCCGAGGGGATCAAGGCGGACGGGTACGGCTTCCACGTAAACCATGGGAAGCCGACCCCGGGCTTCGAAGAGGTCCTCATCGGACAGCCAGCCGGGATTCGGGTCAGGAGTGCGCACGTTCATGCTTAAGTTCTACCCCATCCCTGCCCGAACCCCGCGCCGGACGTTCACACTGCGAGGACTGAATCGAGTGGTTCCCCTGCCGCGATCCTTGCCAGGAGGGCGGGTTCGGCGGCGTCTGAGGCCAGGGCCCGGTCAAGGATTGCGCCCAGTGCCTCCGGGGATAGCACGATGACCCCGTTGTTGTCCCCCAGCACCCAGTCCCCGGGACGGACCTCGACGCCGCCGCACATCACGGGGATGTTGACGGCGGACCCGTCGTGGTGAATCCGTTTCGTGGTCAGGCACGAGGTACCGCGGGCAAAGACCGGCAGGCCGGTTGCCCGGAGCTCTGCGAGGTCCGTGGCCACGCCGTCGACCACCACCCCCGCGGCGCCCCGCGACAGGGCCGCCGCCGCCGTGACCGCGCCGACCGGGGCATGGCGGTGGTCACCGGACATGTCCACCACCAGCACCGCGCCAGGGTGCAGCGCCAGCAGGGCGCGGTTCATGGCGAAGGCGTCGTTCCCCGCGATCCGCACCGTCACTGCCCGTCCGGCCACCTTGACGCCGTCGAGCAGGGACTGGATGGCAGGGTCCAGGAAGCCGTCCTCCAGGAAATGGCCGATCGTGGGGTAGCTGACGTCCGCGAGCCTGTCCGCCAGCACGCTGCCCAGGTCCTCGGCGGTTCCTTCAACGCGGGTGGCACTCATGGCGCCTCCGCCGCTGACGCTTCGCCGGCAACCACCGCGACACACTCGATCTCCAGGGACACACCCCAGAGGCTGACGCAGACGGATGTCCGCGCAGGCTTAGCGGCGCCGAAGAATTCAACGTACACGCGGTTGTACTCCTCAAGCTGCCCGGGATCGGTCAGGTAGGTATTCACCTTGACCACGTGTTCCAGGCCCGAGCCCGCGGCTATCAGTACGGACTCGAGGTTGCGGATGGTCTGGCGCACCTGGTCCGCGAACGATTCGGGCTGGTCGTCCAGGCCGCTGACCGCGGGGATCTGGCCGGCGGTGAAGACGAAGCCGTTGGCAACGACAGCCTGGGAGAAGGGTCCCACGGCGGCAGCCCCGCCGGGGATTTCGGCGATCCGGCGCACGGTGCCACCCCCGGCCGGCGCTGCAGGCAAGAGACCTGCCGTGTCGCGTCCGGCAAGTGACAGAAGGTGTGTGGCAGTCACTTGGCGGCCACCGCCTGGTGCGATCCCTCGGCCGGTGCCTCGTCCACGGCGTCGATGTTGCCGTGGCGGGTTTCGGTCAGGACGAACAGGGCGCCCAGGGATACGAGCGCGGCAGCCATGATGTACCAGGCAATGGAGGAGCTCTGGTGCGTCACGCCGAGCAGCCACGTGGTGATGAACGGGGTCGCGGCGCTGCCAAGGAGGCCGGAAAGCATGTAGGCGACCGAGAGGCCTGAATAACGGACCTTGGAGCCGAACAGCTCGGCGAGGAACGTGGCGATGGGCCCGTAGTTGGCGGCGAAAGCGGTCATCATGGCCAGGTAGGCAATGAACAGCAGGGGCACCGATTTGGTGTCCATCAGCCAGAACATGGGGAAGGCCAGGGCTGCCTCGGCGGCTACACCGGCGTAGATGATCGGCTTGCGGCCGTGCTTGTCGGAGAGCCGGCCGAAGAACGGGATCAGGACAAAGCACAGGGCGCAGGCGGCCAGCACCACCCACAGCATGAGGGCCTCCGAGTGGCCCAGTTCCTTCTTGCCGTACGAGACGCCGGAGGCCACGAGGAGCGTGAACGTGCTGCCGGTGGACAGGGTGGCAACGCCGCCCAGGATGACCTGTTTCCAGTACTTGGCCATCAGTGCCGCGAAGGGCAGCTTGGCTTTCGCTCCGGCCTCCTTGACAGCCTGGAATGAGGGGGTTTCTTCGATGTTGAGGCGGATGTAGATGCCCACCGCCACCAGCAGCGCGGACGCCAGGAAGGGAATGCGCCAGCCCCAGCTGAGGAGGGCTTCGGTGCTGACGGTCGAAGCGACGATGAGGAAGGCCACGTTGGCGATGAGTGTTCCGGCGGGGACGCCCACCTGGACCAGCGAACCGTAGAAGCCTCGGCGGTCCGCCGGTGCATGCTCCACGGTCATGAGCACCGCGCCGCCCCATTCGCCGCCAAGGGCCAGGCCCTGGATGACGCGGAGGAAGAGCAGCAGCAGGGGAGCCATGATGCCGATGCTGTTGTAGTCCGGCAGCAGGCCGATGGCGAAGGTGGCCGCGCCCATGGTCAGCAGCGAGATGAGGAGCATGGATTTGCGGCCCAGCCGGTCGCCGAAGTGGCCGAAGATGATGGCGCCCACCATGCGGGCGATGTAGGCCGAAGCGAAGGTGCCGAACGCGAGCATGGTGCCCACGATGGGGTCGAAGCTCGGGAAGAAGATCTTGTTGAAAACGAGGGCGGACGCCGTTCCGAAAACGAAGAGGTCGTACCACTCCACGGTGGTGCCGATAACGCTGGCGAGGGCAATCTTGCGCATTTTGGCGAGGTCGAGCCGGGCTGTTGCGGCGGTGGTTGTTTCTACCATTTGAGCCATCAGTATCTCCAGATGGGGTGCGGGGACGAGCGTCCGATGCAAGGTAGGTACAACTCTTGTGTGTAGCGGATCACACCTCAATGGCAGAAATACCATCAAAGAAGCGCCAGGAATGTGAAAACACACAACGGCGACGGCCCGACGCGGCTCCGGGCATCAGCGGCCGCTCAGGCCCGGTGTCAGGCCCAGGCCACCACCAGCCGGGCTGCCTGGGACGGAACGGTGAGATCGATGCCCGTGAGCTCCTCGAAGCGGTTGAGCCGGTTCAGGATGGTGTTCCGGTGGCAAAAAAGCTGCTCGGCCGTCACCGTGATGTTCCCGGTGGACAGGAAATGCCGGACGGTTTCCATAAGCCGCTCGCGTTCCCCGCCGCGGCATTCCTCCAACGCCTCCTCCACCTGGGCGGCGAGGTCCAGTCCTGCGTCCTGGAGGTTCTGGTTCGCCAGCCGCGCCCATGCGGCATCCGCGGAGAGCGGGCCTGAGTCGTTCGGGCGGATCAGTGCCGCAAGGCTTTCCGCCGTGCGGGCTGCAGCGGGAAGGGCCCGCAGGCCGTGCACTTCGGGGACGAATCCGCACGGGATGCCCGCGAGTGAGGGCGGCAGCTGGGGGACTTGGACGGGGGCGCCCCGCGGTGTTGCCCGGGGTGCGGGCAGTGGCCAGAACAGGTAGGTGGTTCCGCCGGATTCATGCAGGAACAGCCGGTGGCGGAGCTGCAGTCCCGAGCCGAACTGGGCCGAGGCCGCCCTGAGGCCGGCCCCTGCTTCGCCGCCCGCCGCCACCAGTCCGCACCACGCATCCGGGCTGATGCCAAGGGCGGACCCCACTTGGGCCGACGTTTCGGCGGACAATGTGCTTTGGTTGAACAGCCTGGCGATGAATTCGCGCTGGATGCTGGACTCCTCCTGGGCCATCCGGACCCGTTCGGTGAGGTAGCTCATGTGCGTCCTGGTAGCGAATTCGTCCACCACCCGCCACACGAGGTCCACGCGGGAAGCCAGCAGTCCGGCGTCGTCCGGGGCGGCGATCTCGAGCAGCTCCGCCCACAGGATGCTGAAGTCCAGCCGCACCGCGGAGGTCAGGGACTCGGGTGGAATCCCTGCCCTGGCGCGCTTGGAGCCCAGGTCGGAAGCGAAGGCCAGCAGCCCGTCCCGGCCGTTGTCCGCCTCCCCGCCGCGGAGCCCGTGAGTGAGGCGCCGGAACGTCTCCCGTGCGGTGTCGCGGATCTCCGGGACGGTCACCTGGCTTTCGCCGTATTCCGGGATTTCCCGGACCCGTGCAGTGAAGGTCTGGGCGAGCTTGTCCAGCCGTCCTTCGAGCTGGTCCACCAGCTCGATCCAGCGGATGGAATCTCCGGGAGTACCAAAATTGTGCATTTTCACAGTGTAGGGCGTGATTTCCGTGGTGCAATGCTAGTTTTTTTGGCAAATCCTACTGGCAGAATGGAATGAAGCGCCGGGTGAGCCCAGTCACAGGGCCCGCAGCCGACAGCTGGCATGACGGCCCCGGGCAGCGCCAGTCACCTTTCCCGTCCAGTCACACTACTTGGAGTAATCATGGCAAGCAGCGCAAGCAACGCCACCACCACAGTGGGTCCGCAGACGCCACGCGTTATCGACGAACGAGTCACCAGGAAGGTGGCCCTGGCCGCCCTCGTGGGCACCGCGCTGGAGTGGTACGACTTCTTCCTGTTCACCACGGCCGCCGCGCTGGTGTTCAACGCCCAGTACTTCGTCTCACAGGATCCGTTCGTTTCGGCCATGAGCTCCTTCGCCACCCTTGCCGTGGGCTTCGTGGCCCGCCCCATCGGCGGCTTCATCTTCGGCGCCCTCGGTGACAAGGTGGGTCGCAAAAAAATCCTGATGGTCACCATTGTGGGAATCGGCATTGTGACCGGCCTGATCGGCCTCCTGCCGAACTACATGACCATCGGCGTCGCAGCCCCCATCATCCTGGTGGCCCTGCGGATCCTGCAGGGCCTGGCAGTTGGCGGCGAGTGGAGCGGCGCGGTGATTATCGCCGTCGAGAACGCCCCCGTGGCCAAGCGGGCACGGTACGCGGCGCTGCCGCAGATCGGTTCGCCGATCGGCACCATCCTGTCCTCCGGCGGTTTCTTCGGAATGCTGTACCTGGTGGGCCAGACCAACTTCGATGCCTGGGGCTGGCGCATCCCGTTCGTGGCGGCCATCCCGCTGCTGGCCATCTCCATGTGGATCCGCAGCAAGCTCAGCGAATCGCCGGAGTTCGAGGCCCTGATGGAGTCCGGCGAGACCGAGCACGCCCCCATCCGCGGCGTCCTGACCAAGAGCTGGCGCCAGATCCTGGTAGGCATGTGCTCGGCGCTGCTGGGCATCGGCGGCTTCTACCTCATCACCAGCTTTGTGGTCTTCTACGGCACCAAGGTCCTCAAAATGCCCTACGAAACCCTCCTGCTGGGCTCGCTGCTGGCCGCGGTCTTCGAAATCTTCGTCCTCATCTGGGCCGGACGCATGGGCGAAAAGTACGGCGCCAGCAAGGTGATCCTCTGGGGCGGCGTGGCCTCCGCGCTCGTTGCCGTACCGGTCTTCCTGGCCATCGACACCGCCAACCCGGTGCTGGTCATCGTCGCCATGATCATCGGCGTGTGCACCCTGTCCATCCCGTACGCAGTGTCCGGAACGGCCCTCACCGCGCTGTTCGCCACCAGGGTCCGGTACACCGGCGTGGCCATCACCTCCAACAGCGCCGGCGTCATCTCGGGCTTCGTGCCCCTGGTTGCCACCGCCCTGGTGGCCGCCAACGGCAACTCGTTCTGGCCCGGTGCCATCATCCTGCTGGTGGTCTCCATCATGACGGCACTGTCCGGTATCTTCCTGCCCGCACTCAGCATCGAAGAAGAGGGAATGAAGCATTGAGCACCTCAACCACCGCCGGGCACCTCATCGTTGCCCAGCTTGAACGGGCCGGAATCCAGCGCGTCTACGGCGTCCCCGGCGAAAGCTTCCTGGACGTGCTGGACGGCCTCCACGGCTCCAGCATCGAAACCGTGGTGACCCGGCACGAAGGCGGCGCCGGTTTCATGGCCCTCGCCGAAGGCCGGCTCACCGAACTCCCCGGAGTGGCGATGGTGACCCGCGGTCCCGGTGCGGCCAACGCCTTCATCGCCATCCACACCGCGCACCAGGATGCCACGCCCATGATTCTCTTCGTGGGGCTCATCCCGGTGGCGGACCGGGGCCGCGAATCCTTCCAGGAATTCGACATCAATGCCTGGTTCGGCAGCACCGCCAAGAAAGTGGTGACGCTCGACGACGCCGCTTCCGCCGCCCGCGTGGTGGACGACGCGATCTTCACGGCGCTCAGCGGCCGGCCCGGCCCGGTGGTCATCGGGCTTCCCGAGGACGTCCTGGTCCACGCCATCGAAGCAGGCACGGTGGAGCCCCGGGCCATGGCACGCACCGAACCGACCCCCTCGGACCTCGCCGCGCTGGAGCAGCGCCTGGCGGCAGCACGCAAGCCGCTGCTCGTGGTGGGCGGCGAAGGCTGGGACCAGGAAAGCTCGGAGGCGCTGGCCGGCTGGGCTTCCCGCCACGGCGTGCCCGTCCTGGCCGACTTCCGAGCCTACGATGCGGTTCCGCACAACAGCGACGCCTACGCCGGCTACCTTGGCTATGCCCGCAGCGACGACAACGCGCGCCGCCTCGACGAGGCCGACCTGCTGGTCTTCGTCGGCTGCGTCCGCGCCGACGTTCTTTCGGACGGCTACAGGCGCGGCCTGGATGCCGTCAGCGTGGTGGTAAACCTTGATGCCGACCTGCTGGGCCACTTCGGCCGGCTGGACCAGCACATTCCAGCCCACGTGGCATCGTTCTCCCGGGCGCTCGCCGCCACGGCCTCCGCGGTGCAGCCCGCTGCCGGCTGGCTTGCCGACGCCCGCGCGGACTACGAAAAGTTCTCGTCCGCCCAGCCGGACGGTGGAACGGGTGTGGATCTCGCCGTCGTAATGGAAATCCTCAAGCAGGAAATGGACGACGACGCCGTCATCACTTACGGGGCCGGGAACCACACGCTGTGGCCGGCGCGCTACCTGAAGCACAACTCGGCAAACTCCCTTGCGGCACCGCGCAACGGCGCGATGGGGATGGGGATCCCGGCCGCCGTTGCCGCCTCCCTGGCCTATCCTGGCCGGCAGGTCATCTCCGTTGCCGGCGACGGCTGCTTCCTGATGAACGGCCAGGAACTGGCCACGGCCATGGGGCACGGCGGCAGGTTCATCGTCCTGCTGGTGGACAACGGCATCTTCGCCACCATCCGCGAACACCAGGAAGGCCACTACCCGGGCCGCCCGTCCGGAACGCACATGACCAACCCGGACTTCGCCGCCCTGGCCCGCTCGTACGGCGGCTACGGGGAACGCGTGGACAAGGCCGAGGACTTTGCCGCAGCGTTCCGCCGCGCCGCGGATTCCGGACTTCCGGCCTTCCTGCACCTGCCGCAGGATCCCGCCACCCGTTCACCCAAGACCGCCAGCAACTGACCGGAGCGTTCCATGATCACGCTGAACAACATCATCAACGGAGAGATCCCCAACGGAGGCGCTGACGGCGGGACCGTCCACGGGACCGGGACAACCGGCCCGGCTCAGGCCACGCTGCCTTTCTTCGACCCCGCCACCGGCGTGCAGCTCGGCACCGCCCCGGACAGCGATGCCGCCACCGTTGACCGCGCCTTCCAGGCCGCCCGCACCGCCTTCAAGAGCTACAAGCGGACCACCCCGGCCGAGCGCCAGGCCATGATGCTCAAGCTCGCGGACCTCATCGAGGCCAACGTGGACCGGATCCTCGAGGCGGAAGTTGCCTGCACCGGCAAGCCGAAGGCTGTCACCCGGGAGATCGAGATCCTGCGTGGCGCGGACCAGCTGCGCTTCTTCGCCGGCGCCTGCCGGGTGGTCTCCGGCACCGCCCAGACCGAGTACGTCACCGGGTTCTCCTCGACCGTCCGCCGCGAGCCGCTCGGCGTGGTCGCCCAGATCACCCCGTGGAACTACCCGTTCATGATGGCCATCTGGAAGATCGGACCGGCCCTCGCCGCCGGCAACACCCTGGTCCTCAAGCCGGCGGACACCACCCCCTGGTCCACCGTCATCCTGGGCGAGCTGGCCCAGCAGGCCTATCCTGCCGGCGTCGTCAACATCGTCTGCGGCGGCCGCGGCACCGGGGCCGCGATGGTGGATCACGAGATTCCCGAAATGGTGTCCATCACCGGCTCCACCCGCGCGGGAGCCCAGGTCATGTCCGCTGCGTCGGCAACGCTCAAGGATGTTCACCTGGAACTCGGCGGCAAGGCGCCGGCCATCGTTTTTGCCGACGTCGACATTGAACTGACCGCCAAGGAGATCGCGCTGGGCGCTTTCTTCAACGCCGGACAGGACTGCACCGCAGTGACCCGCGTCCTGGTGGAGGAATCCGTCCACGCCGAATTCGGTGCAGCGCTCGCCGCTGCCGCGTCTGCGCTGACCGTGGGCGGCGACGCAGCCGACCTCGGCCCGCTGAACAGCGCCGCCCAGCTGGACCGCGTGGAGGGCTTCATGTCCAGGCTGCCGGCGAACGCCAAGGTCCTGGCCGGCGGCAAGCGGACCGGGGCGGGCTTCCACTTCGAACCCACCGTGATCGACGGCGTTTTCCAGAGCGACGAGGTGGTGTGCGACGAGATCTTTGGTCCCGTGGTCACGGTGCAGCCCTTCCGCTCCGAGGAGGAAGCGCTGGAACTGGCCAACGGCACCAAGTACGCGCTGGCCTCCAGTGTCTGGTCCAACAACCACGGCGTGGTCACGAGGGTGTCCAACGAACTGGACTTCGGCGCCGTGTGGATCAACTGCCACCAGGTGATCCCGGCAGAGGCCCCGCACGGCGGCTTCAAGCACTCAGGAACAGGCAAGGACCTGTCCGTTTTCGGGCTTGAGGACTACACCCGCATCAAGTCCGTCACCACCTCCCACCGCTAACCCGCCCGTTCCAAACGCTAGGAACCCCATGAAACTCGATCTGCTGCTGCGCAACGCGGACATCATCACCATGGATGACCGCCGCCCGCACGCCACGTCGCTGGGAATCTGGCAGGGCCGCATCGCCGGCCTCGATGACGAGCTGGACGGACTGGACGCGGCCGAGGTCCTGGACCTTGGGGGTGCCACGGTGACCCCCGGATTCATCGACGCGCACTGCCACACGACGTGGTTCGGGCTGGGCCTGGGCGAAGTGGACGTCTCCGGCGCCCGCGGCCTGGACCAGCTGTACGCCCTGCTTGAGGCGGACATGGCCGTCGGCGCGTCCGGCTGGCTCATGGCCACCGGGTTCAGCCAGACGCAGCACGGCGGCGGGTTCCCGGACATTGCCGTGCTGGACCGGATCACTGGAAACCGGCCGCTGTTCATCCGGCACAACTCCGGCCATATGGCCGTGGTGAACACGGCCGCGCTGCGGCTGGCAGGCGCCGAATCGGCGTCGTTCCCGGATCCCGACGGCGGCGTGATAGTCCGCGACGCCCACGGCCGGCCCACGGGCCTGGTCCAGGAGACGGCGCAGCGGCTGATCCAGGAGTTGATCCTGCCGTATTCCCTCGAAGCCATCGAGGATGCACTGGACCGTGCCACACAGCACTACGCCTCGGAAGGCATCACCAGTTTCACCGAAGCGGGGATCGGCGGCGGCTGGATCGGCCACAGCCCGGTGGAACTGGCCGCCTACCAGCGCGCCGCGGCCCACGGCAGGCTCCACGCCCGGGCCCAGCTCATGCCGGTCCTTGACGTTCTCCATCCGCTGGACGGACACGGGACTCTTGGAGCTGTAGCCGCCGGGCCGGGGCCGGCAGCCGCCGGAGCTGTCGGCCTTGACCTGGGCATGGCCAGCGGCTTCGGGAATGACTACCTTTCCCTCGGCCCGGCCAAGGTGTTCCTGGACGGCTCGCTGCTGGGTGAAACCGCGGCCGTCAGCGAGGACTACTGCAGCCACGGCCACACGGACAACAGCGGCAACACCGGGTATTTCCAGGCCGACCCGGAGGCGCTGCGGAACAGGATTGAGGCGGCCTACGCGGCGGGCTGGTCCATCGCCGCGCACGCCATCGGAGACCGGGCCGTGGACCTGGCGATCAGCATCATCACGGACTGCGCCGGCAAATACGGGCCGCGCGCCCTGCCCAACCGGATCGAGCACGCTTCCGTCACCAGGCCGGACCAGGTGCAGCGGCTCGCGGACGCAGGAATCGCGGTGACCCCGCAGGCCAGCTTCTTCGCGGAGGGCGGCGACGGCATGACCGCCTCGCTGGGACCGGAACGGCTGGGCTGGGCCTACCGCGCGGCGTCGTTCACGGACGCCGGCGTGACCCTCGCCGGCAGCTCGGACCGTCCCGTCGCGGACGGCAACGTGCTCCGCGGAATGCAGGCCTTCGTGGACCGCCGCACATCCTCAGGGGCCGTTTTCGGCAACCCGGACGAGCGACTGAGCCCCCGTCAGGCACTGGCGGCATACACCACCGGAGCCGCCGCGGCCACCGGCCTGTCGCACCTCAAAGGCACCCTGAGGGCCGGCAAGCTGGCTGACTTCACGGTCCTGAACGGCTCGCCACTCACCGCCCCGGACATCGCGGCCCTCCAAGTCCTGGCCACCGCAGTCGGCGGCTCCTTCACCTACGGGCGAGGCCGCTTCCCGGGCGTGGACCGCGTCGGCGAGTCAGCCCGCAACACCTCCGCCGGCAGTACCTTCATCCGTCCAGCCACCAACCGTTCATAGGGGAACTCCGTGACCACAACAACAATCCTCAGCGCCCGTGACACCGCTTTCGTCCGGGACTTCTACACCATGAGCGAATTCGGAGCCACCCCGAACGGCGGCGTGGACCGGCAGGCCGGCTCCGTCCCGGACGGCCAGCAGCGGCAGTGGCTCACGGGCCTGCTGGAGGCCAGGGGTTTCACGGTGAAGTTCGACCACGCCGGCAACCAGTGGGGCCTCTACGAAGCGGTGGCGGGCGCCCCCTACGTAGTGGTGGGCTCGCACATGGACTCGCAGCCCACCGCCGGACGCTACGACGGCGCCTACGGGGTGTTGGCGGCAGCCCACGCCGCCTTCCGCCTCGTGGAGAAGTGGAACGCTTCCGGCCCTGACGGCCAGCCCCGCTTCAACATTGCGGTGGTCAACTGGTTCAACGAGGAGGGCTCGCGGTTCAAGCCCTCCATGATGGGTTCCTCGGTGTACACCGGGAAGCTGGAGCTGGAGACGGCGCTGGCCACCACCGATGCCGCCGGTATCTCGGTCCGCGATGCTCTGGACGCCATCGGCTGCCGCGGGGAGTATGAGGGACCGCAGGCCGCCTACTGCGCCGAAATCCACATCGAGCAGGGCCGGAGCATGGAGCGGGAAGGCGTTACCATCGGCCTGGTCCACTCCAACTGGGCCGCCAACAAGTACGAATTCGTGGTGAACGGCGAGCAGGCCCACACCGGCTCCACCGTGATCGCGGACAGGAAGGACGCCCTGCTGGGTGCCTCCATGATGGTGGTGGCCGCCCGGGAGCTGGCCGACCGCTTCCCCGGCGTGCTGCACACCTCCGTGGGACAGCTGACCGTCTACCCCAACTCGCCGGTGGTGGTGCCGTCCCGCGTGAACCTGCTGCTGGACCTGCGCAGCGCCGACGAAGCAGTACTGGCTGAGGCCGATGCCCTGCTTCACCAGCGGATCGCCGAGATCGAGCAGCTGGCGAACGTCACCGTGGAACGCGGCCATTCCCACTCCTGGCCGGTCACCCCGTACCAGCCCGAAGGCGTGGAACTGGCAGCGAAGGCGGCCGCCGACCTCGGCCTGGCGAACAAGCCTGTGATGACCCTGGCCGGGCATGATTCCACCAACATGAAGGACATCGTCCCCACCGTCATGCTCTTCGTGCCCAGCGTGGACGGCATTTCACACAACGAACACGAATACACCACCGACGAGGACATCGTGGCCGGCCTCACCATGCTCACCGAGGTGGTCGCCCGTCTCTGCGACGGCGCCCTGGAGGACTGAGCCCGGCGGCGCCGGCGCCGGGGGACGTCGGCGGACCGCCGCTGGCACGGTAGCCAGTACCGCCGCCAGCGCCGGTCAGTGCCGCGAAGAAACCCAGAGCGCCGGGACGTCCCGGCCTGCCGCGTCGGGGCTGGCCACATGCAGGGTGCGCCCGAACGCCTCTTCCGTCATGGTCACGTTGATGCCCGCTGCGGCCAGCCGGTCCCGCAGGGCCGTGAGCTCGCCCGTGTACTCAAAGCCCAGCCCGGGCCGGGCGGCGCCGTCCACGGGGCGCACCATCAGCACGCCGCCGTTCTTGGCGGTGAAATCAGCGGTTTCGTCGTCATCCGGCACCGGCCGGAGCCGGGCGCCCATGTTTCGCAGGGTCTGTGCCGCGGCAGCGGCGTCCGGAGTGAACCAGACTTCGACGACGGCGAGTCCCGGATCGGCGTCCGCGCACTGGGCGCCGTGGGCGGCTTTGTCCGCGAAGAAGCTGAAACCGTCCTCGCCGGTGATCCGGCAGGAGGCCCCGTGGTCCGCGTCGACCAGCTCGGCCGGTGTGGTCCCGTCCTCCACGGAGGCCAGGTTGGTCCGCCGGGCGAATTCGGCGAGGTTGCCCACTTCGACGCCGAACGCCGTCGTGCCGTCTTCGGCGGAACCGGCTTCGGCGGAATGCAGCGCCAGGCGGCCCGAACCGGCGTCGTACTCCTTCCAGGGACCGTCATCAACGGTCTTCACCATTCCCAGCTCCGTGAGGAGCTGCTCCCACTGGTCCGGGCGGGAGGTGAAATGGACGGGTCGGACACGCAGCATGGGACACTCCTGGGCTCGCTTTGCGATGACGTTGACGGCGACACTGCCATGATGCCACGCCTTGATTAAGGAATGCCGGGTAGCAGAATGGTGCCATGGCCATCGAACTTGAAGAACTGCTGGTGAAGGACGCCGCCGAATGGCGCAGCTGGCTGGAACAGCATCACACCACCAGCCCGGGCGTCTGGCTGGTGTTGCACAAGAAGGGCGGCAACACCACCGAGCTGGACTACGAGGCCGCGCTGCAGGAGGCGCTGTGCTTCGGGTGGATCGACGGCCAGGGCAGAAGGCGCGACGACGACAGCTCCTTCCAGCGGATGACGCGCCGCGGCCCCAAAAGCGTATGGTCGGCCCGGAACGTTGACCGCATCGAAAAGCTCGAGGCAGCCGGCAGGATGACCGCGGCCGGCCGGGCCGCCGTCGAAGCCGCCAAAGCGGACGGACGCTGGGAGGTGGCCTATTCCGGGGCGGCCTCCGCCGAAGTGCCGGCGGACCTGGCGGCCGCCATCGCCGCCGAACCGCGGGCACAGGCCATGTTCGACGTGCTGACGTCGGTGAACCGCTTCGCCCTGGTTTACCGCACCAACTCGGTCAAGCAGGCGGCCACCAGGCAACGCAAGATCGCAGGATTCGTCGAGATGCTGGCACGCGGCGAAACCCCGTACCCGCAGAAGAAGCGCCCCGCGGGGTAATGTGCAACCTCCCGCGGGTGCGGGCGCCCCGCGGAGTAGCAAGCGTCAGGCGCTGGCGTCCTCGTCCACGGGGAAGGCCACGGCCTCGCCCACCACGCGCAGGCAGAGCTCCATGCCCGGCCGCGCGATGGAGGCGTTCCAGTGCCGGATGGTGATCACTTCCCCGCCGCCCGGGAACCGGTGGTCCGGGACGGCGCCGGCGGCCAGCTCCGGCGGCACGGCCAGTTTCAGGCGCACGGTTGTTTCCGGGCCGAAATAGTCCGTATCAACCACCACGCCGCGGATGGGGCCGTCCTCCGCGATGCGGATCTGCTCGGGCCGCAGCATGAGCTGCACGCGTCCCTGGGCCGGGGGCCTGCGCACCGGGATGCCGCCCAACGAACACGTGGCCAGCGAACCCTCCATCCAGGCGTCCAGGATGACAGCGTCGCCCAGGAACTCCGCCGTTGCCCGGTCCGCGGGGCGGGTGTAGACCACGAACGGGTTGCCGATCTGGGCCAGCCTGCCACCGCGCATCACGGCAACCTGGTCCGCGAACGAGAGCGCCTCGGCCTGGTCGTGCGTGACAAGGATGGTGGTCACGCCGGCTTCGCTGAGGACCTTGGCCACCGCGCGGCGGGTGGCCACACGGAGGCCCGCGTCCAGCGCGGAGAAGGGCTCGTCCAGCAGCATCAGCTCCGGTTCGCGGGCCAGGGCCCGGGCCAGTGCCACCCGCTGCTGCTGACCGCCGGAGAGCTGGTGCGGTCGGCGCTTGGCCATGGACGGATCGAGGGAGACCATCTCCAGGAGCTCGCCCACCCGGGCCGCGACCTCGCGCCGCCCGCCGGAAAGGTGGCTGGCACTGAGGCCGAAGGAGACATTCTGGCCCACCGTGAGGTGCGGGAACAGGGCGCCGTCCTGGGCGACGTAGCCGACATGGCGCTTGTGCGCCGGCACCCAGAAGCCCTCGCCGGCCACCTTGGCGCCGTTGAGCGAAATGCTGCCGGTATCGGGATGCTCGAAGCCGGCGATCAGGCGCAGCAAGGTCGTCTTGCCGGAGCCGGAGGGGCCGACGATCGCAGTGGTTCCGCCCTTGGCCACGGACAGGTTGACGCCCTTGAGGACCGCCTGTGAACCGAAGTTCTTGGTGACGGACTCGATCTCCAGGTGGCTGTTGGTGCTGGGCGCCACGGACGCGGCGATCCGCGGTTCCGGAAGCCTGGAGGGGGCATCGCGGGAAGTGTAGGAATCGGTCACTGTCCGGCCACTTTCTTGGACTGCTGGAAGAGGAGGTAGGTCATGGGGGCGGAGATGAGGATCATCAACAGCGCATACGGTGCCGCGCCGGCGTAGTCGATCTCGCTGCTCTTGCTCCAGAATTCGGTGGCAAGGGTGCGGGTGCCGTTGGGGGAGAGCAGCAGGGTGGCGGTGAGTTCGTTGACGATGGCAAGGAACACGAGTGCAGCGCCGCCCGCCGCTGCGGGCGCCGTGAGCCGCAGCGTGACGCGGATGAAGGAGACCAGCGGCGGTTTGCCCAGCGCCTGGGCGGCTTCGTCGAGTTCCTTGGGCGCCTGGGCCAGCCCGGCCCGGATGTTCACCAGTGCGCGCGGCAGGAAGAGCAGCACATAGGCCGCGATCAGCAGCACCGTGGTCTGGTAGAAGCCCGGGGCAACCCTGATGCTGACGGTCACGAAGGCCAGGCCCACCACGATGCCCGGCATGGAACTGGTGATGTAGTTGGACAGTTCCAGTGCCTTGCTGAACCAGCTCGGGTGCCGGACAGCAAGGTAGGCCATGGGGAATGCCACCACGGTGGTGGCCGCTGCACCGGTCAGGCCGTAGCCCATGGTCTGCAGCAGGGCGGGAAGGAATTCGTCGGCCACCCAGATGTCCGCCCCGCCCGCGACGATCCAGCGCAGCACGAACATCAGCGGAAGGCCGAACGCCAAGGCGGTTAGGGCGGTCAGGAAGAGCTGGGACGGAACCTGGTAGGCGTGCAGCGGCAGGCGCAGCGCCCTGGCCTGCGCACCGGACCCCACCCGGGCGTAGCGTGCGGTGCCGCGGCTTCGCACCTCAACCAGG
This sequence comes from Arthrobacter sp. Leaf337, assembly GCF_001423745.1. Taxonomy (GTDB): domain Bacteria; phylum Actinomycetota; class Actinomycetes; order Actinomycetales; family Micrococcaceae; genus Arthrobacter. The sequence goes on along the minus strand of NZ_LMPC01000012.1, from coordinate 144,155 downwards.
AGCAGGATCAGGCAGAAGAACACGAGCACGCTGGCCAGCATGTTCCCGGCGGTGCCGTTGAACGTGGACTGGTACTGCACCATGATCGCGGTGGTGAAGGTGTCGAAGCGGATCATCGCGAACGCGCCGTATTCGGCCAGCAGGTGCAGCGAGACCAGCAGCGCCCCGCCGGTCATGGCGATGCGGAGCTGGGGGAGGACCACCCGGAAGAAGGTGCGCCACGCGCCCAGGCCCAGCGATGCGGCGGACTGTTCGATGGCCGGGTCCAGGCGGCTCAGTGTCGCGGCGGCCGGGATGTAGACCAGGGGGAAGTAGGACAGCGTGGCGATCAGCACACCGGACCAGAGACCGCCCATTGAGGGCACCGCGGAGACCCAGGCGTAGCTGTTGACGAAGGCCGGGATGGCCAGCGGCGCGGCGAGCAGGACGGCCCACCATTTGTGCCCGCGCAGTGTGGTCCGTTCCACCAGCCAGGCGCCGCCCACGCCCAGGACCACGCAGAGCGGCACGGTGATGGCCATCAGCAGCACGGTGTTGAGGAGAAGCTCACCGACGCGCTCACGGAAGATCAGCGCGACGGCGGTGTCCCACCCCGTGGCGGCCGTCATCACGATGACGTACCCCAGCGGGATCAGGGAAAACAGGGCAATGAGGACGGCGATGACGGATACTGCGGAAACGCCGAAAGGCGGGCGGGGGCGCTTGCCCCTACCCGCCGTCGTCGTGCTTCCGGAAGTGTCCGGTGCCGCTAGGTCAGTTGGCACTGATTTACAGGAGTCCTGCCTTGGTCATCAGCTCGGTAACCTTTTCGGAATTGAGCTTGGCCGGGTCAACGGTGGGCGCCTGCAGTTCGGTCAGCGGAACCAGCTTGTCGTTGGCCGGGACATCGGAGGCGATGGCGTACTCGAAGGAGGTGCCCTTCTGCAGGACCTCCTGGCCCTTCTTGCCGGTGATGAACTTCAGGAAGGCCTGCGCCGCCGCTGCGTTCTTGGACGAGTTCAGCACGCCGCCGCCGGACACGGAGACGAACGCGCCCGGGTCCTGGTTCTTGAAGTAGTACGGCGTGACGTTCTTGGAGTTCTCGCCGGTCTTGGCCTGGTCGCCGTAGTAGTAGTAGTGGTAGATCAGGGCAGCGTCGACTTCGCCGGCGTTGACAGCCTTCATTGCCGTGCTGTTGCCCTTGTAGGCCTTGAAGTTTTCCTTCATGCCCTTGAGCCATTCCTCGGCCGCGGCTTCGCCCTTGAGCTCAAGCAGCGCGGAAACGATGGCCTGGAAGTCGGCGCCGGACGGTGAAGCGGCCCACTTGCCCTTCCACTCCGGCTTGGCCAGGTCCAGCATGGACTTGGGCAGCTGGGCCTCGCTCAGCTTGGCCTTGTCGTAGACCAGCACGGTGGAGCGGGCTGCGATGCCGGTCCACTTGTTGGTGGAGGGGCGGAAAGCGGCGGGCACCTGGTCAACGGTGGCCTTGTCCACGTCCGCGAAGAGTCCGGCGTTCTCAACCTGCGCCATTGCGGGCGAGTTTTCCGTCAGGAACACGTCGGCCGGGGAGGCTGCGCCTTCCTGGATGATCTGGTTGGACATTTCGGTGTCCGAGCCCTGGCGGAGCGTAACCTTGACGCCGGTTTCTGCGGTGAAAGCGTCGATCCATTCCTTGGTGAGGCTTTCGTGCTGGGCGTTGTAGACGGTGATTTCGCCGGCGGCCTTGCCGTCCGCTGCCGCCGTGCTGGCGGCGGGGGTGGAGCTTCCGGAGCCGCAGGCGGCCAGGCCGAGGGCTGCGGTGGCGGCGAGTGCGATTCCTGCCAGCGCGTTGGTGCGGATCTTCATTGGGGGCTTCTTTCTGGAAAAAAGTCTTGGTGGACCGGAGTCCGCGTGAGGGGGAAGTTAGGGCATGCTCACTGCCAAAAACTGTAGGTTAGCCAAACCTAAGAGACCAAGTCGAAGCGGGCTTAAGTGATCAGGATCACATCAATTACGGAACTTTTACGTGACTTAATTCTGGATGGCCCACACTGCGGCGGCGGCCTCCAGTACCATCCAGGCCTGGAGCTGGGTGGAAAGTTCGACGGCGGCACCGGCCGGATACGAGCCGCTCGCCGGCGTCTCGGGATATACCGGGAACACGAGGTGCGCACCGTGCCGCGCCAGCGGCTCGTCGGTTCCCACGGTGCGGCGCCCCTCCCAGAGTGCCTGCGCGGTTTCGATGACCAGAGCTGCCGCGACGGCCCTCGTCCGGTCGGAGAGCCGTCCGTCCACTGCCGCCAGCGCAAGGTACCGCGCCAGGATCCCGGTGAACAGGCCGCCGTCGCCCGTTCCGTCACAGCGGAGCACAGCGGCAGTCTTGCCGGAAGCCAGGATGGCGGGGCGCGTCAGGTTGCGCGACACGGCGTCCACCAGGCTGGCCGCCCGGTCAAGGTTCGGCTGGCCGCCGAGCTCCAATAGCGCACCCAGGACGGGCCCCTGGTTGTAGGTGTAGATGGCGGCTTCCAGCACTACCTTGCCGTCGGGGCCGATCCGCAGGCCGTCCTGGTACATGCCCTGGGCGGGGTCGAACAGCTTGGTGTGGAGCCAGTCCACCAAGGCCTGCGCCTTGGCCGTATTCCCGGTGCGGGCATAGTAGAGCGCTACCGGCGCCGTGGCAGGTGTGTTCTTGAAGTCCCGTTTGGTGCTCCAGAAGGTGCCGCCGCCCAGGTCGTCCGTGGACGCGGAATCGAACTGCAGCGTGAGGCTTTTCCGGATCCGGGCGTGGCGGCGGGCGCCCGGCTTCCGCGTCTGCTCGGCCAGGTTCGCCAGCCGGAGGGTGGATAGTGCGAGCCAGGCCATGTCGTCGTAGTAGTTGTTGACCACGGTCAGGAAGTTGCGCAGCCGGATGCCGGTGACCAGCTGCGAGGCCAGCCGTCCGGCGCTGGGCCGGCTCCCGCCGTCGAACCTTGCGCCTTTCGCCAGCTCCCGGCGGCCGGCGTCCACCAGGCAGTCCACGTAGTGGGCCTGCCACCAGTAGTGCCAGGGGCGCCTCAGGTTCATCAGCCTGCCGGACGGCCGTTCAATGGCCGCGATATGCGTTCCGGGGAGGAAGAACAGCCGTTGCCCGAACATCCTGGTGACGGACCGGGCGGCCTCGTCGGCGCGGACAGGCCAGTCCGCGGGGGTGGCGGCGTCCGGGGAGATCATGGTGCCAGCCTAGCCCGGAGTCCGGACAGGGCGCAGCCGGGACGGCCGCACGGTGTGCGTCCGGGGTGCCGGGCGGGTGTTCGTCCGGGGAGCCGGGCGGGTGTGCGGTTTGCTCCTATTCCAGTTAACATTCATTAACTAGCGTTACGCCGGGGTTCCGGTTCCACATCAAGGAGGATGCATGGACATCAAAGGTACTGTCGCGCTCATTACGGGCGGGGCCTCCGGGCTGGGCGCCGCGACGGCACGGCGTCTGTTCGACGCCGGGGCCTCCGTGGTGCTGGTGGACCTGCCGTCCTCGCGGGGCGAGGAGTTCGCGGCCGAGCTGAACGGCCTCGGCGGCGCCGGAACCGAGGCCGGTGCGTCGGGTGGTGCCGGGGCCGCTGCCTTTGTTCCTGCCGACGTAACCAGCGAGGGCCAGGTGCAGGCCGCCGTCGACGCCGCCGTCGCCCTGGGGCCGCTGCGCATAGTGGTGAACTGCGCGGGCATCGCCACGCCGGGGAAAGTCCTGGGCCGCGACGGCGTGCTGCCGCTGGAGACCTTCAACCGCGTCATCCAGATCAACCTGGTGGGCACCTTCAACGTGATCCGCCTGGCGGCCGCTGCCATGGCCGCCACCGAGCCCGTCTCGACCGAACTCGGCGGCCCGGAGCGCGGCGTCATCATCAACACCGCATCCGTGGCCGCGTTCGACGGCCAGATCGGCCAGCCCGCCTACGCCGCCTCCAAGGGGGCGGTGGCGGCAATGACCCTGCCGATCGCCCGCGAACTGGCCCGTTCCCTGATCCGCGTGGTCACCATCGCGCCGGGCATCTTCGAGACGCCCATGATGGCCGGACTGCCGCAGGAGGCCCAGGATTCGCTGGGACAGCAGGTCCCGCACCCCTCACGGCTCGGCCGCCCCGCCGAATACGCCAGCCTGGCCGCGCACATCGTGGACAACGCCATGCTCAACGGCGAGACCATCCGCCTCGACGGCGCCATCCGGATGGGGCCGAAGTGATGCCGGCGGCAAATCCGGGGATACCGGACCCGGCTGCGAACGCTGTGGATTCTCTGCCTACTGCTGATTTCTTCGGGTTCGAATCGCTGCTCAGCGAACGCGAACGGCTAAAACTGCAGGAGCTGCGGGAATTCCTGGCGGCCGAGATCGCGCCGTTCGCCACGGAATGGTGGAACAACGCCGAATTCCCTGCCCATATCCTGCCCAAGCTGGCGGCCCTGGAACTGAGCGCACCGGCCCAGCGCGGCTACAGCCACCTGTTCGCGGGCCTGGTGATCGCCGAGATCACCCGGGTGGACACGTCCATCGCCACATTCTTCCTGGTGCACCATGACCTCTTCGTGGAGTCGCTGTACGGATTCGGCTCCGACGAGCAGAAGTCCCGCCTGCTCGACGACGCCGCCAACCTCCGCACCACCGGCGCCTTCGCACTGACCGAGCCGGAGCACGGCTCCGACGTGGCCGGCGGAATGGAAACACGGGCGCGCCGCGTGTCCGGCTCGACGGGAGCTGCCGACGGCGGCGACGTCTGGGTCCTCAACGGGGCCAAACGCTGGATCGGCAACGGGACGTTCTGCGACTACATGCTCGTCTGGGCGCGGGACGAGGCCGACGGCGCCATCCGGGGATTTATCGTGGACGCGACGCTGCCCGGGGTGGGCCGAAGCCGGATCGAGAACAAGATTGCCCTGCGCACGGTGCAGAACGCGGACATTGTCTTCCGGGATGTGCGGGTGGCGGAGGCAGACCGCTTCGCCGGCATCGGAAGCTTCGAGGACACCAACGAACTGCTCCGGGGGTCCCGGATCATGGTGGCGTGGCAGGCGGTGGGCCAGCAGCTGGCGGCGTTCGACGTTGCCCGGCAGCACGCCGTCGAACGCCAGCAGTTCGGGCGTCCGCTGGCCAAATTCCAGCTGATCCAGCAGCAGCTGGTGACCATGTTGGGCAATGCCGTGGCCAGCATGGGCATGATGGTCCGGATCGCGCAGCTGCAGCAGGAGGGCAAGGCGGACATGGCCCAGGTGGCGCTGGCGAAGTCGTACACGAGTGCCCGGATGCGCGAAACCGTGGCCATGGGGAGGTCCATCCTGGGCGGCAACGGGATTGTGTCGGACTTCCGGATGGCCAAGATCTTCGCCGACGCCGAGGCCATTTACACCTATGAGGGGTCGTTCGAGATCAACACGCTGATCGTGGGCCGCGCCGTAACCGGAGTATCCGCGATCGTCTGAGCCTGGAGCGCGAACGGACACTTGAGGCCCCTCACCGTGGGGGCTTAAGTGTCCGTTCGCGCTCAGTCGGCGATCATCGGGTCCTTCTCGCCGGCTTCGATCCGGTAGTCCAGGCTGTTGTTCTTCACCGGCATGGGGCAGGTTCCGTAGGGCGTGAAGGCGCTCGGGTAGTTGATGGCGCGGTTGAAGTCGAGGACCACTGATCCGTCCGGCCTCGGCTTCGCAGTGGACACCTTGCGCCAGTCGTCCGTTGAATCGCCGTTGGTCTCATCGTGGAACGTGACGGTCAGGGCGCCGAGCTTTTCTTCTTCGGCCTGCAGGTGGAACTCGTGGTCCTTGCCGGGCAGCCGGAACACCAGTTCGCCCACGGTCCGGTGCACGCCGTCCACCAGCGGATTCGCTGTGCCGATCGGGACGTCCACGGGCTCCGGATAGGCGCGGAAACTTGCTTCGATCACCAGGTCGGGGCGGTACTCAAAGGTGGGCACGCCGTCGAACTCGGTAAACACCGGCGACTTCGAATCCCTGGTGCGGATGGCGTACTTGTCCGCCCGCATGGCCAGTTCCACCACCACCTGCTTGCCGTCGTGGCCGCCGAACTGAACCCACATCAGCGACTCCTCGTCCGCCAGTACGGCGGAAATGGTGCCGTCCACCGGCTGCCCGGAGTCCACCAGCGTCAGCCCGTCCGCCGACCCCGCGGTGAGGAACGCCGTCGTGCCGTCCGTTGACCAGAGTCCCGGGGCGAGGTCGACGGCGGCGGGCTGGCTTTCCAGCCACTGGAACGACGTGAGCGTCAACCAGCCGTAGTCACCGGCCAATGCTTTGTTGCGGTTGGCGCGGAACCGGTTCCAGCGTTCCACGATGGCATCAGGGGCAGTGTTCATTGTTCCTCCAAAGCTGGCGCGGCCGTCGCGGCAACCTTACTCCGCGGTGCCCAAGCTTGCAGCGATCAGCCGGGAGGCAGCATCCCTGGCTGTCTCGGCGGCCTCCGGGTCACCGTCGAGCACACCGCTGGCCAGGCCGCCGTCGAGGATCAGCGACAGGCTCCGTGCCAGCCGGTCCGGACGCGCGGCGCCCGCCTCGGCAGCGAGCCCCTGCATCCACGCCAGCACGGCCCTCTTATGCGCAACCGTGCGTTCGTGAACGGGGGTTCCCGATGCCGACTCGGCCGCTGCGTTGATGAAAGCGCAGCCCCGGTAGCCGTCACGGCGGCAGGCTGAGGTGAGGGCATCGAACAGCCCAACGAGCTGTGCCGCCGGGTCCGGCCCTGCGGCCTCCGCGGCAGCGTGGAGCTGGCCGGTCCAGATGGCGTCGACCCTGTCCAGGTAGGCCAGGATCAATTCGTCCTTCGCCGGAAAGTACTTGTAGAACGTGGCCTTGGAGATCCCGGACTCGGCGATGATGGTGTCAATGCCGGCGGCGCGCAGGCCGTGCGCGTAGAACAACCTGAAGGCGGTTGCCAGGATCTTCTCCCTGGCGGGGCCGGCGGAAGTTCGGACAGCCTGCGGTGCGGAGGCTGCTCGCGTCGTCATACGTCAATGGTACACAGACAAGTCTGTCTCAGGCGGGGCCCGCGCGGCTGGTAGGCCAACCCGCCCGGGGCCTGGGGCGGGCGCCCGCGCAGGTCAGGCCTCCCCGCCCGCGCAGGTCAGGGGCGGGTGCCCAGACCGTGCACCAGCAGCTTCCACACTTCCGTCAGATCGTCATGGATCGCCGGATCCGCCCACTCCGCGGCGTGCAGCGGGTGGTGAAACCGGGCAGTTGCGTACAGGACGGTGCGGCCGGCAGTGACCGCGTCCGTCCGGGCGAACTCGCCGTTTTCGATGCCGTCCGCGATGATTTCGGTCAGCTGTGCGGCGAGGTGGTTCACGTGGGCGGCCACCACTTCCCTCGCCTCAGCGGTCAGTTGGCTGAAGGTCCCGAACAGCTCGGGGTCTTCCAATGCCATGCCTTGTTTGATGGCCGCGAGCCGCTGAAGCCAGCGAAGGAGGCGCTCGGACGCCGGGCCGGCGGTGTCCAGCGAGGGATCCAGGGGTTCGATGATCCGGTCAAGCCACCTCCTTGCCACCGCGTCCCGGAGCGCAACTTTCGTGGGGAAGTGCCGGTAGACGCTGCCGTGGCTCACGCGAAGGACCTTGGCAACGTCCACCACTGTGGCCTTGGCCAGGCCGAAGCGGCGAAGGACGTCCTCGGCGGCGTCCAGGATGCGCTCTTCCGTCAGTACGACGGCGGCAGGGCTCACTTCCGCTCGCTGTCGAGCATGGCCATCTGGCCCGCGTCGTAGCGTGTACCGGCGGCGGCGTCAGCCGGAACGGCCGCTTCAATGTCGGCGAGATCCTGGCTGGAGAGGGTCAGCGAGGCGGCTCCGAGGGACTCGGCCAGCCGGTCGCGTCGGCGGGCGCCCACCAGGGGGACGATGTCCTCACCGCGCGACAGCACCCAGGCGATGGCCACCTGGGCCACGGTGGCGTCCTTGCTGTCGGCAATGAGGCGCAGCCGCTCGACGAGCTCGAGGTTGCGCTGCAGGTTTTCGCCGGAGAACCGGGGGAGATGGGCGCGGAAGTCCCGGCGGTCGCCCTCGGCCTGGGCGGGCCAGTGGCCAGAGACGAGGCCGCGGGACAGGACACCGTAGGCGGTGATTCCGACTCCCAGTTCACGGGCTGCGGGCAGGATCTCTTTTTCGAGGCCGCGGGAAATCAGCGAGTATTCGATCTGCAGGTCTGAGACCGGGTGCACGGCGTGCGCCCGGCGCAGCGTTTCAGCCCCCACCTCCGATAGCCCGATGTGGCGGATGAGGCCCTGTTTCACGAGCTCGGCCAGCGCGCCCATGGTTTCTTCGACGGGGACGGCGGGATCGAGGCGGGCCGGCCGGTAGATGTCGACGTAGTCGGTGCCGAGGCGGCGCAGGGAGTAGGCGAGGAAGTTCTTGATGGCTGCCGGCCGGGTGTCGACGCCGTTCCATCCCCCGCGCGCGTCCCGCAGGACGCCGAACTTGACGCTGATCTGCACGTCTTCGCGGCGCCGGCCGCGGATGGCGTCGCGCAGCAGGAGCTCGTTGTGCCCCATGCCGTAAAAGTCGCCCGTGTCCAGCAGGGTGACGCCTGCGTCGAGGGCAGCCTGAATTGTGGCGACGCTCTCCGCGTCGTCCGCGGGTCCATAGAGGTCGGACATGCCCATGAGGCCCAGCCCGATGGGCGCCGTGGCGGGTCCGGCGGAGCCGAGGGTGCGGCGGAAAGCTTGCATGGAAGTGGTCATAAAGCGAGCTTACAAGAATCAGATGACAGATTTCAATAATTGTCAGTCGTTACCACTTTGCCTTCAGCCGATCCCTTGCGGTGCTCGGGTCGGCCTGATACCGTCAAGCCCACGGGTAGACGAACCTGTCTACCCCAAGAACCTAACCAACGCCCAGAGGATGAGAACGCCATGCAAATTGCTGTACTAGGAACCGGGACCGTTGGCCGGACCATGGCCGGAGCGCTGGCAAGTCTCGGCCATGAAATCGTCATCGGAACCCGCGACCCGAAGGCGACCCTTGCCCGCACGGAGCCGGACGCCATGGGTGCGGCTCCCTTCGGCACGTGGCTCCAGGAGCACCCTCACGTCCACCTGGCCGCGTACGCCGATGTGGCTGCAGGCGCGGAGCTGGTAATCAACGCAACTGAAGGTGCAAGCTCCGTCGCTGCGCTCTCTGCCGCGGGTGCGGAAAATCTTGCCGGCAAGATTCTCTTGGACATCTCGAATCCCCTTGATTTCTCCCATGGCATGCCGCCGACGCTCAACCCGGTCAACACGGACAGCCTGGGGGAGCAGATCCAGCGGAAGTTCCCCGAAGCCAAAGTGGTCAAGACCCTCAACACGATGAACGCGAGCCTGATGGTTGATCCCGGCCGCGCGGCGGGCGGCGACCACTCCGTGTTCGTCTCGGGCAACGATGCGGACGCCAAGCATGAAGTGGTCACGCTCCTCAAGAGCCTTGGGCACCAGGACGTGATTGACCTGGGCGACATCACCACGGCACGCGGCACCGAGATGCTCCTGCCAGTCTGGATCCGGCTCTGGGGCGCGCTGGGGACCGCAAACTTCAATTTCAAGATCGCACGCTGAGCCGGGGCGAGGCATGGACGCGCTGCTCACCGTGGTGGCCTGCCTCGCGCTGATTGCCGGGTTCACCGTGGCGGGGATGTCCGTCTTGAAGCGTCGCGGAAACGCCAAGGGGGCAACGGGATCGCTGGGAAGCGTCCTGGGCATCTTTGACGCCACGGGCGCCCCCACCCGCACGGAATCTGCTGCCGCCAGGGAAGAGCTGAAACAGCGGCGGCACGAGTCCACGCAGTCCGGGAAGGGCCCCGACCACAACGAGGCCTACACCGGGAAAATCACCATCAGGGCTGTACGGCCGCCCGCGGCGGCGCCTGATGAACCCGCGGCGGCGCCAAATAAAGCAGGGGCCGCCGCGGACGTCAAGGGCACGAACACTATCTGAGACAAATTCCCACGCCGCAACAGTGCCGGGTAACATCCCATAGGAACACGTAACCCGGCTCACAGTATCCAGCGCAGTGTACGAGCCAAGTCCGAACCCTCGAAAGATAGTTTCCATGGCTGACACTGCAGTAAATCCAGGCTCCCATCTCGCAGCAGGCGCTGACCCGGCGGGCCCCGATGCCAGCAGCGATCTTGCGTCCGAACTCCGGGCGGATGTCCGTCGCGTCTCCACCCTGCTGGGCGAATCGCTGGTCCGCCAGCACGGGCCCGAGCTCCTCGACCTCGTGGAGCAGGTCCGCCTCCTGACCAAGGAATCCAAGGAAGCCGCCCGCGGCGGCGCGGATGCCACCGGCCCTTGGAGCTCGCACGACGTCGTCGCCCAGGTCCGAGAACTTCTCGGCTCCCTGCCGATTGACCAGGCCACCGACCTGGTCCGCGCTTTTGCGTTCTACTTCCACCTGGCCAACGCCGCCGAACAGGTCCACCGGGTCCGTGGACTGCGGACCCGGCAGGAAAAGGACGGCTGGCTGGCCAAGGCCGTGGAGGAGATTTCCGGCCAGGCCGGACCGGCAGTGCTCCAGGAAGTGGTCAATGAACTGGATGTCCGTCCCATCTTCACGGCCCACCCCACCGAGGCGTCCCGCCGCTCCGTGCTGGACAAGATCCGCCGGCTTTCCGACGTCCTGGCAGTTTCCACCGAGGAAGGCACTTCGGCCCGCCGCCGCCAGGACCGTCAGCTCGCCGAAGTGATCGATCAGATGTGGCAGACGGACGAGCTCCGCCAGGTCCGGCCCACCCCGGTGGATGAGGCCCGCAACGCCATCTACTACCTCAACAGCATCCTCACCGACGCCATGCCGGAGATGCTCTCGGACCTCTCCGAGCTGCTGGCCGAACACGGAGTTACTCTGCCGTCGCAGAAGGCGCCCCTCCGCTTCGGCTCCTGGATTGGCGGCGACCGCGACGGCAACCCCAACGTCACCGCCGCCGTCACCCGCGAGATCCTCCAGATCCAGAACCAGCACGCTGTCCGCATCAGCATCGCCATGATCGACGAGCTCATCGCCATCCTGTCCAACTCCACGGCACTGGCCGGGGCGGACCAGGAACTGCTCGACTCGATCGACACTGACCTCAAGAACCTGCCGGGCCTGGACCGCCGGGTGCTGGAACTCAACGCCCAGGAGCCCTACCGGCTCAAGCTCACCTGCATCAAGGCCAAGCTGCTCAACACGGCCAAGCGCGTCGCGGCCGGCTCCTCACACGAGCCGGGCCGGGACTACACCTCAACCGCGGGCGTCCTCGCCGAGCTTGGACTGCTGGAGGAATCGCTCCGCAACCACCACGCCGGACTGGCTGCCGACGGTGCCCTCGCACGGGTGCGCCGCGCCATCGCCTCCTTCGGGCTGCACCTCGCCACCCTGGACATCCGCGAGCACGCCGACCACCACCATGACGCCGTCGGACAGCTCATGGACCGCCTTGGCGGCCCAGGTGTGCGGTACTCCGAACTCAGCCGCGCCGAGCGCCTGGAAGTGCTGGGGGCGGAACTGGGCTCCCGCCGTCCGCTGTCCGGCCACCCGATTAAGCTCGACGGCGTCGCTGACGGCACGTACGACGTCTTCCGTGAGATCCGCCGCGCCCTGAAGACCTACGGCCCGGACGTCATCGAGACGTACATCATTTCGATGACCCGCGGGGCCGACGACGTCCTGGCCGCTGCGGTGCTGGCCCGCGAAGCAGGACTGGTCAGCCTCTTTGGTGAGGCGCCGTACGCCAAGATCGGGTTCGCGCCGCTGCTGGAAACGGTGGAGGAGCTGCGGGCTTCGGCGGAGATCGTGGACCAGCTGCTGTCCGATCCGTCCTACCGGGAACTCGTCCGGCTGCGCGGCGACGTGCAGGAAATCATGCTTGGCTACTCGGACTCGAACAAGGAATCCGGCGTGATGACCAGCCAGTGGGAGATCCACAAGACCCAGCGGAAGCTGCGCGACGTCGCGGCCAAGCACGGCGTCCGGGTGCGCCTCTTCCACGGCCGCGGCGGTTCCGTGGGCCGTGGCGGCGGGCCCACCTACGACGCGATCATGGCCCAGCCGAACGGTGTCCTCGAAGGTGAAATCAAGTTCACCGAGCAGGGCGAAGTCATCTCGGACAAGTACTCGCTGCCCGAGCTGTCACGCGAAAACCTGGAGCTTTCGCTCGCTGCCGTGATGCAGGGTTCCGCACTGCACCGCACCCCGCGCACCTCCGAGGACCAGCGCGAGCGCTACGGCCACGTCATGGAGACCATCTCCGATGCCGCCTTCGCCCGGTACCGCTCGCTCATTGACGATCCGGATCTGCCGGCCTACTTCATGGCCTCCACCCCGGTGGAACAGCTCGGCTCCCTGAACATCGGCTCGCGTCCGTCCAAGCGGCCGGACTCGGGCGCAGGACTGGGCGGGCTGCGCGCCATCCCGTGGGTCTTCGGCTGGACCCAGTCGCGGCAGATTGTGCCGGGCTGGTTCGGCGTCGGTTCCGGTCTGAAGGCCGCCCGCGAAGCCGGCAACACGGATCAGCTTGTGGAAATGATGGAGCGCTGGCACTTCTTCCGCTCAGTGCTGTCCAACGTGGAAATGACACTGGCCAAGACGGACATGGACATTGCCGGCTACTACGTTTCCACGCTGGTCCCGAAAGAGCTGCACCACCTGTTCCGGGCCATCCGGGACGAATACGAACTCACCGTCACGGAGATCCAGAACCTCACCGGCGAGCACGTGCTCCTCGACGCTCAGCCAACCCTTAAACGCTCCCTGGAGATCCGCGACCAGTACCTGGATCCCATCAGCTACCTTCAGGTGGAACTGATGCGCCGCATCCGGGCCGAAGGTTCCGAGGGCGAAAGCATGTCCGGGGCCGAGATCGATGAGCGCCTCCAGCGGGCCATGCTCATCACCGTCAACGGAGTAGCGGCAGGCCTCCGCAACACGGGATAGTCCCACGCGTCCGATGCCCGGGACGGTTAGCGCGAACGGGCAGATAAGGCCCTGCGGACGAGGATCTGCGGGCGTTATCTGCCCGTTCGCGCTGACGCTAGGGTGGATTCCATGCCTTCGTTCCAGACAAGACTTAAGATCACCGGGCTGAAGCCTGGCAACGCTCCCGAGGCCGTGATGGCCGCCGCCGTCGAAGCCCTCGGAACAAGGCACCACGTGGAGTCCAACCAGTTGCAGATCGCCGGCGGAGTGCCGGAACTGAACCTCCGCTTCCTGGTGGAGGCAACCGAGTACACCGGGGAGAACAACCAGGCGCGGGAGTCGGCAGCGATGATGCGCGACGCCGTCGAACGCGTTGCGGTGACCGGTGCACTTCTTGTGCTCCGCCGCAGCCGCGGCCGTTGGGCTCCCGTCTGACCTGGTTTCCCGTTTAGCCCGAAGGCGCTGCGTCTGGGCTTGGGTCGTCGGCCGGCTCGTCCACCGGGGACCGGCTGCCGCGGCGGCGGGTGACAATCATGCCCACCACCGCGCCGATCACCAGTCCGACGGCGACGCCGATCAGCGAGCTCGCCCAGAACGGCAGCTTGGTGGCGGAGCCCGTGAAGTAGCCGAGCCCCGTGAGCCAGGTGCCCCAGAGAACTCCGCCCACGGCGGCGCAGAAGCTGAACGCGCGGGTGGTGACGTCGGCGATGCCGGCAGCGGCCGACGTCGCCAGCCGGCCGCCCGGAATGAACCGCACGCCGATGATGGCCCCGTACGTGGTGGACCGGCCCGCCTTGGCGATGGCCGCGTGGATGCCGCGGTGGAATTTACGGCCCCACCGCCACCGGTCCAGGACATGGCTCAGGCGGCGCTTGAACAGCTGGAACACCACAACGTCGCCGATCCACGACGCCAGTGCGGCAAGGAATCCCACCAGCAGAAAGTTGGCGCGGCCCTCGGCGGACAACGCTCCGCCCGTGATCACCACCATTTCGGAGGGCACCGGCGGGAAAATGGCGTCGCCAAGGACGATGGGGATGATCCAGAAATAGATCGCGGCGCCCCAGGTGTCAGCGTTGGCGAGGTCCATGGGCACAAGGTACCTCATTTTGCGCCTCGGGCGGGCCAGTGATGTCTTACTTACGCCAGTCTCAGGCCGGGGCTACGCAGGAGCTTCGCTGAGCTGGAGCCTGCTGCGGTACTCCACCGGCTGCTGGGTGATGGGGTCCACAAAACGGATCCCGCGGGCCAGGAGCTGGAGCGGCCGGGTGTAGTCGTCCGGCGCCTTGTCCAGCAGTTCGGGGTAGAAGGCATCGTTCACGATCCCCAGCCCGAGGGACGCCATGTGCACCCTGAGCTGATGGGTCTTTCCCGAGTGCGGCTCAAGCCGGTACAGCGCCCGCCGTTCCGGGGCACCTGCTGGAGTCGGGGCCCCTGCTGGACTGCCGGCGTCGTACGTTTTCATCACGTCGATGCGGGTTTCCGCATTGGGTTCGCCGTCGATGACTTCGGCGAGGAGATAGCTGCGGGACTTGGTCATGCGGTTCCGCACCACCACGGGGAACTCGACGGCGGGATGTCCCGCTGCCGGTTCCGCGGCGGACACGCACTCGTACTCCTTCTGGACCTGGCGCTTCTCGAACAGCACCTGGTACCTGCCGCGGGTCTCCGGGTTGGTGGAGAGCAGGAGGATGCCGGCCGTCATCCGGTCCAGGCGGTGCATGGGGATCAGGTCCGGGAGGTTCAGCTGGTTCCGGAGCCGCACCAGGGCCGACTCCTGGATGTAGGTGCCGCCCGGGGTGGTGGGCAGGAAGTGGGGCTTGTCCACCACCAGGATGTGATCGTCCTGGTGCAGGATGCTGAGCTCAACCGGCAGCCGCGTCTCCGGCGGGAGGGTGCGGTAGTACCAGATGAAAGTGTGGTCCTCGAGCCTGGTGCGCCTGTCCAGGGGGATGCCGCCTTCGCCCACAATCTCGCCGGCATCGAACCGGTCCTCGATGCCCTGCGGGTCGATGTGGCCCCAGCGGTGCATCATGTAGTCCATTGCGGTATCCCACGGCCCCTCGTCCGGGAGGCGCAGGCGGGTCGCGTTCACGCCGTCGCGCACGGGGAGGGGGGATTGCATCACCGGTCCATTCTACCGGGGTGGCGCCGGGTGCCCCCCGGCCCGGCCTCTGCCGCCGGCTCGGCCCCACGCCGCTCTGCCCCCGCGCGCCTCGGCCCCACGCCGCTCTGCCCCCGCGCCGAATTCGCCGGAACCATGCCCGGATCGCTGGAAACTTCCGGCGACCCCGCACCGTTCCGGCGAACTCGGCACCGACGGTAAAAAAGTTCTTGACAAATAAAATTGTCGGTGGCGATACTTAAAGCATGTTGGACATCGAAGTGATCGAGGACCCGGCGGCGGCGGAAGCCTCACTGGACCCCATCCGGACCCGCATTCTCCAGGAGCTTGCGGAGCCCGGCTCGGCCACCCAGCTCGCCGCGAAAGTAGGGCTGCCGCGGCAAAAGGTGAACTACCATCTCAAGGCGCTGGAGCGGCACGGCCTGGTGGAGCTGGTGGAGGAGCGCCGCAAGGGCAACGTCACCGAGCGCGTGCTGCAGGCCACGGCCGCTTCCTATCTCATTTCGCCGGCGGCCCTGGCCTCCGTGGCGCCGGATCCGCACCGTTTCGCGGACCGGTTCTCCGCCTTCTGGCTTCTGGCGCTCGCCGGGCGCATGGTCCAGGAAGTGGGGAAGCTGATTGCCGGGGCCGCGGCCGCACGGCAGAAACTCGCCACGTTCGCCATCGACGGCGAAATCACCTTTCGCACCGCCGCGGACCGGGCCGCGTTCGCCGAAGAACTCGGCGTCGCGGTTACCCGGCTCGTGGACAAGTACCACGACGGCGGCGGGACGGGCGGGCGGAAGCACCGGATCGTCGTCGCGCTTCACCCGGCACTCAAAGAACCAAAACAAACCACCCCGTCCGGGGAAAAGGAACAGGAGCAGGACAATGACTGACAACCGGAAATTCGAGATTGTTTACGACACCGAGCTGCCCGGCACCCCGGAGCGCGTCTGGGAAGCCGTCACCAACGGGACGCCCGGCTGGATGTTCCCCACGGACCAGTGGCCGGCCGTGAAAACCGTGGAGGAGTATCCGCAGCACCTGGTGTCGCGCATGGACGGACCGGACGGCTGGTTCAACCAGCTGGAGCACGTCCTGGAACCGCTCGACGGCGGCCGGGCCAGGCTGCATTACGTGCACAGCGGCATCTTCGCCGACAACTGGGACGAGCAGTACGACGGTGCCAGCAAGCACACCGAGTTCTACCTCCACACTCTGGGCCAGTACCTGGAATACTTCGACGGCCGGCCCGTGGTGTTCACGGACATCCAGGGTCCCGCGGCCTCGCAGGTCCCGGACGGCTTCGTGCAGCTGAAGAAGGCGCTGGGCGTGGATGCAGCCTCGCAAGGGGACACCTTTGATGTGGAGCTCGACGGCGTCGGGCGGCTGACGGGGCAGGTGGACTTCGCCAACGAGAACTTCCTGGGCCTGCGCACCGCGGACACGATGTACCGCTTCTTCGGCCGCAACGCCTTCGGCGCACCGGTGGGCATGACCGTCCATGACTTCAGCGGCGGCGGGGATTCCGAAACCACGGCGAAAGCCTGGGGCGACTACCTCGGGAAGGTCTACGCGTAGGCGGCCCGTCGACCCGCAAGACGCGACGCGCAAAATACCTGACGACACGCAAAGTGCCTGGGGCTACCGGAATACCGGCGCGTCAGGCATTTTGCGCGTCATAAATGGATGCCCGCTCAGGCGATGGCGACGCCGGGTGTGTGCCGGAGGCTGCGCCGGAGCTGCGGTGCGGCGTCGAGCTTCTCCTGGGCCGAGCGGAGCGCCCGCACCGCCGTCTCCAATTGCCCGGGCGAAAGAGTGAAGGGGAGGCGCAGGTAGTGCTCGAAAGCCCCGCCAACGCCGAAACGGGGTCCGGCAGCCAGCCTCACGCCGAAATCCGGGCCGATGACCGTAAGCGCCGTGCTGATCGGCGCCGGGAGCCGGCACCACACGCTCAACCCGCCGTCGGGCCGTTCCGGCTGCCAGTCGGGGAGGATGCCGCCGATCAGGTCCAGCAGCGCGGCCCGGTTCTCGCGAAGGTCTGCCAGCCGGGCCGGAAGCGGTTCGTCGAGGGACCGGACCAGGTGAGCCGCGGCCAGCTGTTCCACCACAGGTCCGCCCAGGTCCATGGTGGTGCGGGCTGCGGCGAAGCGCCGGATCAGCGAACTTCCGGCCCGTATCCAGCCTGTCCGCAACCCCGCCCAATGCGACTTGCTCAGGGAGCCGATGGTGACCACGTCCGGACTGAAGGCCGCCAGCGGGGCCGTGTCCACGGCGTCGAGGTTCAGTTCGCGCAGTGTCTCGTCCACCACCAGCACCGTCCCCGCAGCGGCTGCGGCCCGGACCAGGCGGCGGCGCTGGGGATCGGACATCAGCCGGCCCGTCGGGTTGTGGAAGTCCGGCACCACGTACGCCATCTTGGGGCGCTGCTGCATCATGGCGGCTTCCATGCCGGACACGTCCCAGCCGCGGCCGTGGGGGAGGGCGACCGGCACAGGCCTGCAGCCGCTGGCCCGGATGGCATCCAGTGCGTGCGGGTACGTGGGGTGGTCCACCAGCACTTTGTCCTGCCGGCCGGCCAGGGTGCGGAGCACGATGTTCAAGGCGTGCTGAGCGCCCGACGTCACCAGGATCTGGTCCGCCGTGGTGGGGACGCCGGCCTCCATGTATCGGGCAGCGATCGCCTCGCGGAGTGGGGCAATGCCAATCGCGTCGTAGCCAAAACCCGGCAGCAGGGCCGGCAGTTCCGTCAGTGCGGCGGCGAAGGCGCGGTGCACCACTTCGCCGCTGGCCGGCAGGGACGCATACGCGAGATCGAGCAGGCCCGGCGGGGCTGCCAGTCCCGGCGCGCCGGCCAGGGCGTTGGGGCTGATCAGCTCGGTTGCTCCCGGACCGCCTGCGCCTGCGGGCATCTGGCGGGGGATGCAGGTCCGGCCGCGGCTGCCCTGGCGGCTGCTCAGGAATCCCTGCTCGCGGAGGCTCGCATAGGCGGCCGTCACTGTGGTCCGGCTCACTCCCAGCGTTTCGGCCAGGGCGCGCTCGCTGGGCAGCGCCATATCCAAGGGGACGCGCCCATCCAGAACCAGGAGGCGTACGACGTCGGCCAGCTCGCGGTATGCCGGGGCGGCGCCGCGGTTCCATCCGCCCAGGAGGCGCATCAAGGCAGTGGGGTTCAGGGAGCCGGACATGTAGCCAGTATCTCAAACTGGATATGGATTGCAAGGCCAGTTCTGACGGAGGATGGACGTCATGATGACACGCAGACTCCTCCAACTGTTCACCGGCCTGGCCATGTACGGCATCTCGCTGGCCATGTTCATCCGCGCCGGCCTGGGCCTGGACCCCTGGGATGTCTTCCACCAGGGTCTTGCGGGAAAGACGGGCCTCTCCATTGGGGCGGTGGTGGTCATCGTGAGCTTCCTCGTCCTGCTCCTGTGGATTCCGCTCCGCCAGTGGCCCGGGTTCGGCACCTTGTGCAACGCCGTGCTGGTGGGGGTCTTTGCTGATGTCGGGCTGGCGCTGATTCCGGAGTTCTCACATCTGGGCGGCCAGATCGGCATGCTGGCGGGGGCGGTCCTGCTCAACGGGATCGCGTCGGCCTGTTATATTGGCGCACGTTTCGGCCCCGGCGCCCGCGACGGCCTCATGACCGGCCTGGCGCGGCGGACCGGGTGGTCGGTGCGGACGTCCCGGACGGGCATCGAAATCGTTGTCCTCGCAACCGGCTGGTTGCTGGGCGGATCCGTCGGAGTGGGCACGGTGGTCTACGCATTGGCCATCGGTCCCCTGGTGCAGTTGCTGTTGCCGCGGTTCACGGTGCCGGTGGCTTCCCGCCCGCTGCCGCCCGGGTCAGGCCCGGATCAGTCGGTTCCTGCCGGCGGCGGCTGGCAACTCGGGCACCAATAGATGTCCCGCTCTTCGGTGCCGGCCTGTGTGGCGAGCACCCCGTGGCGGATGGGCGTACCGCATTTCAGGCACGGCTGGTGCTCGCGGCGGTATACCCAGTATCCAGGCCGGCCGGCCATCCGGCCCACCGGCATTCCGCGCGGGTTAAGGACTGTGGTGCGCCGGCCCGGTCCGAGGTTGGCTTCCAGCAACTGTTTGGCGGTTGCCATCATGGCGGGCAGGTCGGTGACATCGGAGACCGGCGCGGCGGGGTGGATGCCGGACAGGAAGCAGGCCTCGCAGCGGTAGATGTTGCCGATGCCGGCGAGGTTGCGCTGGTCCAGCAGGGCCACGCCGATGGGAACCTCCGGCGCCGCGCGCAGCCGCCGTTCAGCCTCCTCCATGTCCCAGTCCGGCCCGAGCAGGTCCGGCCCGAGGTGTCCGACGACGGAGTCCTCGTCAGCCGTACGGACCACTTCCAGGATGCCGAGGGAAAACCCGACGGCGTCCGCGGTGGCTGTGCGGAGCACGCACCGGGCAGTGAACCCCGGTTTCCGCCAGCGTCCGCCGGGCGGGTAGACCTGCCATGCGCCTTCCATCTTCAGGTGCGAATGGATGGTCAGGCGTTCCTCAGCGGGACTTCGAAGGCGCATGAGGAGGTGCTTGCCGCGGGGCACCACCTCGTCCACGGTCCAGCCTGCCAGCTTCAGGGTGGCGAACCGGGGCACACGGAAATCGGAGGCTGTGAGCTGGTGTCCGGCCAGGGCCGCGTGAAGCTGCGCGGCCGCCCGCCAGACGGAGTCGCCTTCAGGCACGAATTCTCAGTCCTTTCGGGGTGGAATAAGCGCCGGCGTGGGTCAGGGCTGCGGCCACGGGCGTGTCCAGGATGCCGTGGCCGTTGACCTTCTCCATGATGAGCTTGTCCACGGCTCCGCGCCGGACTACCCCGACAAGCGCCGCCGCGGCGGCGGCCAGCACCTCCGGGTCGTCGTCGAAGGCGAGCAGCGTCTTGCCGCCGCGTTCCACGTAAAACGCCAACGCGCCGTCGACCATCACCACCAGGGCCCCGGCCTTCCGGCCCGGGCGATGGCCGCTGCCGGCTTCGACGTTGAGCGCGGGCCACGGGAGGGCGGCGCCGTAGGGGTTGGCGGGGTCCGTCGCGGCAAGCGCCAGGGCGACGGGCTCCGGCTTCGCCAGCTGCGAGTCCTCCGAGTACGAGCGCAGCCGGTCCACCGTGGCAGGAACCGCAAACTGGGCGGCGCCGAGGTGTTCAATGAAGTAGCCCCGGCGGCAGCGCCCGGCCTCTTCCAGCCTGGCGAGGACTTTGTACATCAGGCCGAATCCACCCAGAATGTTCTCCGCCATGACGGAACCGCGCGTCACGACGCCGTACCGGTCCAGCAGCAGTTCGGCCGTGGCGCGGGCGTGGATGGTGGGGTCCAGTTCCGGCGGCGGGAGGGCCGACCACCGTCCGGCCGCCAGCGGCGGGGTGGGAGCGGCGCCGGTCACGGACCCATAGCGTCCGCCGGTCAGCCCGGCAGATCCCATGAGGCCCGTGCCGTGGGCGCGTCCCAGCCTGCTCATGCGCGGTGCGCGAGCCCGCGGGGCCCGGGCTACCTGCCGGTGCGCTGTGTGGCCACCGGCGATCATGGCACGGACCGGAGCGAAGGTATCGCCGGTGATGCGGCCTGCCCACGCGAGGTCCCACAGGGCGGCCACCACATCCTGGTCGCTGAGCACGGAGTCCATACCGCCGGCAATGTCCTTCAGCTGGCGGAAGAAATAGCCGCCGCCGTTGTTCTGCAGGTGCTCCAGCAGCCGCCGCTGCGCGTCCCCGGGCTCGTAGTCCGGTGAAGGGTTGAGGGTGAGTTCGGCCGAGTCCGCGAGGTGCAGGCTCACCCAGCCGTCATTGCCGGGCAGCGCACCGGCGCCGGACCAGAGGACCTCTCCGGCGGCCATCAGTTCATCCAGCATGGCGGGCTGGTAGTCACTGATGCGGCCGGCGAGGACAAGCGGTTCCCATGCGGAGGCCGGAACCGGCACGCCGGAGAGCTGGTCGACGGCGGTAATGATGCCGTCCAGACCCCGCAGGGCGGACTGACCCCTGCCGCGTCCGGGGATCCGGACGTTTTGCCAGGCAGGGAGGAACCGTCCGTAGGCGGCGCCGTCCACCGGCTCCACTTCGGCCCGCAGCGCGGCCAGCGAGCGGCGGCGCAGTTTCCGCAGCACCTCGGCATCGCACCATTCACTGGTGCCGGCCAGTGTCGTGACCGAAGCGACCGGCGCAGCCGGGGCCGCAGCATCACCCGGTACTTCGGTTTCGAGGGCGGGTGCGGGCTGGTGTTCCGGCTGCGGGGCATGCGGCCGGAACTCGCCCTCCACCGCGCGGCCGTCCGCGGCGAGCCGCTTGAGCGCGGTGCTGACAACGGCGACGCCGAGTCCCAGCCGGGCCGCTGCTTCCGCTGCAGTGAACGGCCCGTGGGTGCGGGCGTAGCGGGAGACGAGGTCGCCCAGGGGATCGGCCACGGGCTCGATGAACGCCAGCGGCACCCCCATGGGCAGGGGCACACCGATGGCGTCCCGCAGGCGGGCGGCGTCCTCCACGGCCGCAAAGCGTTCGACGCCGCCGATGTTCACCTTGAGTGCGCGGTTGGCCCGCTGCAGGGCGGTGAGGTGGGCGACGGCGTCCGCTACGGCGGCGGGCTCAACCAGCGAGAGCGGGGCGGGCTCAACCGCCGGGGCAGGCCCAGCCGCCGGTTCCAGCCGCGCCGCCACTTCGTCGGGCGTCAGCGGTCCGAGGAGGCGCAGCAGGTCCGCGACTCCCTCCATGCCCCGCACCCGGCGGTCCGGGGCTAGCCGCTGCAGTTCACGCTCGGTGGCTTCGATGACCTTGGCGTCCAGCAGTTCGCGCAGCTCCACCCGGCCCAGGAGCTCGTTGAGCAGGGTTGAATCCAGGGCCAACGCGGCAGCCCGGCGCTCCGCAAGGGGCGAATCGCCCTCGTAAAGGAACTGGGCCACGTAGCCGAACAGCAGGGACTTCGCGAACGGGGAGGGCTGCTGGGTGGTGGTCTGGAGGATCCGCAGTTCGCGCCGCTCAATGGACGCCGCGATGTCCTTCAGTGCCGGGAGATCGTAGACATCCTGCAGGCATTCGCGCACGGTTTCCAGCACGATCGGGAACGTGGGATACTTCCGTGCCACGTCCAGCAACTGCGCGGACCGCTGGCGCTGCTGCCACAGGGGCTGCCGCTTCCCAGGGTTCTGCCGGGGCAGCAGCAGCGCCCGGGCAGCGCACTCGCGGAAGCGCGAGGCAAAGAGGGCGCTGCCGCCCACTTCCGCTGTGACGATCTGCTCAAGCTCGTCGGGTTCGAAGAGGAACAGCTCGGCGCCCGGCGGTTCGTCCTCCATCATGGGCACCCGCAGCACAATGCCGTCGTCCGCGGCCATGGCGGAGCCGTCCATCCCGTAGCGCTGGTGCAGCCGCTGGCCCACGGCGAGGGCCCAGGGCGCATGTACAGGCATGCCGAACGGGCTGTGCAGCACCACCCGCCAGTCGCCCAGCTCGTCATGGAACCGCTCCACCACCAGCGTGGTGTCGCTGGGGACCACTTCGGTGGCGAGCTTCTGTTCGGCGAGGTACTGGATCAGGTTGTTGGCGGCGAAGTCGTCCAGGCCGCTGGCTTTGCAGCGCTCGGTGGCGGGGCCGACGTCGGACGCGGACAGTTCGCGGACGAACGCGCCGAGGGCGCGGCCCAGGTCAACCGGCCGGCCCAGCGAATCGCCTTTCCAGAACGGGAGCTTGCCCGGCTGGCCGAAGGCCGGGGAAACAAGGACGCGGTCGTGCGTGATGTCCTCGATCTTCCAGCTGGTGGCGCCCAGGGCAAAGATATCTCCCACCCGGGATTCGTAGACCATTTCCTCGTCGAGTTCGCCCACGCGCCGACCGCCCTTGGCGGCGGAAGCACCCGGGCTGGCAGCTTTGCCCTCGCTGGACGGCGACGAGGAGCCTTCCACCTCGGTGCCGATGATGTAGACGCCGAACAGTCCGCGGTCCGGAATGGTACCGCCGGATGTCACGGCGAGCCGCTGCGCCCCGGGGCGGCCTTCGATGGTGCCGGCATTGCGGTCCCAGATGATCCTCGGCCTGAGCTCGGCGAATTCGTCGGACGGGTAGCGGCCGGCCAGCAGGTCCAGGGTGGCCTCGAACGCCGAGCGGGGGAGGGACGCGAACGGGGCCGAGTGGCGGACAGTGGAGAACCATTCCTCCACGTCGATGGAGCCCAGCGCGGTGGCGGCCACTGTCTGCTGCGCCAGGATGTCCAGCGGGTTGGCGGGAACGCTGAGCCGTTCGATCTTGCCGCCCAGCATGCGTTCCACGGTGATGGCGGTGTGCACGAGGTCGGCGCGGTGCTTGGGGAACAGGACGCCCTGCGAGACTTCACCCACCTGGTGACCTGCGCGGCCCACCCGCTGCAGCCCGCTGGCCACGGACGGCGGCGACTCCACCTGGACCACCAGGTCCACGGCGCCCATGTCGATTCCAAGCTCAAGGGAGGACGTGGCAACAACGCACCGCAGCCGGCCCGACTTGAGGTCGTCTTCGATCAGCGCACGCTGGTCCTTGGAGACGGAGCCGTGGTGCGCCCGGGCCAGGACGGGGTCGGCGCCCGCGGTGCTGCCTGCCTGTGCCATCATGTGCGCGGGGGTTGCCGTGGACGTCGGAGTGCCGGCCTCCGCTGCCGGCACTCCGGCCGGTCCATCAGCTGGCGCTCGGCCGGGTCCACCCGCCGGCCCGCCGGCTGGCACCGCTTCGAAATCCTGTGCCCCGGCGCCGAATTCTCCCCAGCCGCCCGCCGCCACCAGCTGGCGTTCGGCATAGATCTCGTTGAGGCGTGCCGTCAGCCGTTCAGCCAGGCGGCGCGAGTTGGCGAACACGATAGTGGACTGGTTGGCCATCACCAGGTCCACAATCTTTTCCTCAACATGCGGCCAGATGGATGCCTGCGGCTGCAGCCCGGAAGCGGGCCCGGAATCAAAGGCGCCGGCGGCCCCCTGCAGATCGGACATGTCCTCCACCGGCACGGAAACCGTCAGGTCCCAGTTCTTCTTCGACGGCGGTGCCACGATTTCCACCGGTGCGGAACCGGCCAGGAACTGGGCCACGAGTTCGCGGGGCTCCACAGTGGCCGAAAGGCCGATCCGCTGCGCGGGCTCGGGCAGAAGTGCGTCCAGGCGTTCCAGCGAGACGGCCAGGTGCGCGCCGCGCTTGGTGCCGGCAACGGCGTGGACCTCATCCACGATGATGGTGTCCACCTCGGCCAGTGTTTCCCGGGCCCTGGACGTGAGCATCAGGAACAGTGATTCCGGGGTGGTGATGAGGATGTCCGGCGGGTGGCTGAGCAGCGCGCGGCGGTCCGCCGTCGTCGTATCTCCCGAACGAACGCCCACGGTGATCAGCGGGGCTGGCAGGCCCAGCCTTTTGGCGGTCTGGGTGATCCCAATGAGCGGCGCGCGGAGGTTGCGTTCGACGTCGACGCCAAGCGCCTTCAGCGGCGAAATGTACAGGACGCGTGTTTTACGCTTGGGCGCCTTCGGCTTCCTGCCTTTGGCTGCCGGGTCGAGACCCGGCAGGGCTTCCGGCTCGGCGGGAGCGGATGACTGGAGGCGGTCGAGCGCCCAGAGGAATGCCGCCAGGGTTTTGCCGGATCCTGTCGGGGCGACCACCAGCGCATGCGAACCGGACGAGATGGCCTGCCAGGCGCCGATTTGTGCAGGCGTCGGTGCCGAAAAAGCGCCGAGGAACCACTCCCTGGTGGACTCGCTGAACCTGTCCATGGTCCGCGCGGACGGTGTCTCACCTAATGCGCCGCCGGCGGGCTCCTTCCCCTGCATTCCTCCATCATGCCTTACAGCACTGACACTATTGGCGGCACGTTTCATCGCACCGTTCGCTGCACCGGGCACGCCGCCGTCCGGCGGCACCGGCAGCGGGGCCGGTTCCGCCGGGTCAGTCAATCTGGCGGAGGTTCCGGGTGGCTGGTCCTTCCAGCACCGTCCCGTCGCTGCTGAAGCGGGAGCCGTGCAGCGGGCAGTCCCAGGACTTTTCGCTGTCGTTCCAGCGCACGATTCCGCCCAGATGCGTGCAGACGGCGGACAGTTGGCATCGGACGCCGTCGACGGTGGACACGGCTACGGGTTTCCGGCCGCGACGGGTCACCAGGCCTGCCCCCTCAGGCGGTGGCTCGCGCGACTCATCCAGGCGCTTGAGTCCCACCTGCCCCCAGTCCCGTGCCACGGTGGCCGCAACGGCAGCATTAATGGAGACCGCGGAGGCGGCCCCGGCCGGGGACGTGACCCGGTGGTGGATGATGCTGGCCCAGGGGAGCCGCGTGCCGAGGATGTCGGCGGTGATGTCCAGCGCCGCACCCACGGCGTTGGTCATGCCCCATTTGTTGTAGCCGGTGGCGAAATAGACCCGGCCCTGCCCCCGCGGGAGCTTGCCGAAGAACGGCATCAGGTTGGTGGCCTGGTAGTCCTGCGCGGACCAGGAGTGGGTGAGGCTGGCACCCGGGAACTGGGCCGTTGTCCATTCAACCAGAGTGTCGAGGTAGGCCTGCGCTGACCTGGCGCGGCCCACAGGGTGACCGTTGCCACCCACCAGGATCAGTCGGCGGCCGTCGCCGGGGTAGTCGCGCAGGGAACGGACCGGCTGCTCAACCGAAAGGAACATGCCGTCCGGCACGGCGGTTGTCCCAGGCAGTTCGAATGACGCCGCATAGGACCGCAGGGCCTTGAGCTTGGCGAAATAGAGCCCGCGGTCCAAGACTGGTGTGCCGGTGGCGAGCACTACCTCCCGGGCGTGAACAGGGCCGTGATCGGTCTGGACTACCGCCGGCCCCGGCCCGGTCAGTCCCCGGAGCCCGTTCAGCCGCACGCCGGAGACGATCTGTCCGCCGTGCGAGCGGACGTCGTCCACCAGGGCGTCGATGACTTCCAGGGGATGAATCTGGGCCTGTCCGCGAAGACGGACGGCACCTTTGACAGGGAAGGGCAGCCCAGGATCGGTAACGTACTCGGCCTCAAGGCCGGCGGCCCGGGCAGCGGCCAATTCGAGGCGGAGGGTTTCGGTTCCGTCCGTGGAGGTGGCGTAGGTGTAGGCATCGCGATGCTGGAACGGCACACTCCGCTCTGCCATGTACCGGAGCAGCCATGCCTGGCCTTCGCGGTTCATCTCGACGTAGGCACCCACCACTTTCTCTGAATATTGGTGGCGCAATGCCGAGAGCACGGTTCCCTGCAGCAGGGAAACCTTCGCGGTGGTGTTGCCCGTGGTGACAGCGCCCGGGCTCCGGGCTTCGACAACCAGCACTTTCTTGCCGGACCGGGCCAGCAGCAAAGCGGCCACCAGCCCGGTCAGCCCGGCCCCTGCCACCACGGTGTCAACCGTGCTGCGGGGATGGAACTGGTCGCTGCGGAAGGAGTGGTTACGGTCCAACCAAAGCGAGGTCACAGTCCTGCCTGCCTTTCCCGGTCCCCGAAGACCCATGCCGTGGCGCTAGCGGGGGACTCCGAAGGGGTTCATAAGTAGACTTATCATGTCATGAGCAGCGTGACCGGGGAACAGGAGCGGCACCATGAAAACATCCGAAGCCGCCAGGGCCCGATTCGGTTTGCGGAAGAACGTCCAGAAGTCATCACTTATCGCGGGGGTGACGGTATTTGTGCTGGGCGTGCTGGGTTTCATCCCGGGCATCACCGCAAACTACGGCACGCTGGCGTTTGCCGGACACGGCTCGGAGGCCATGCTCCTTGGCGTCTTCCAAGTGTCCGTCCTCCACAACCTCATCCACTTGCTGTCAGGAGTGGCAGGTGTGCTGATGTCACGGCGTCCGTTGCCGGCCCGGAATTTCCTCATCGGCGCGGGGGTCGCCTACATGGTCCTTTGGACCGTCGGGCAGTTCCTGGCAATGGACTCGCCCGTGAACATCCTTCCCGTGAACAGCGCCGA
This sequence comes from Arthrobacter sp. Leaf337, assembly GCF_001423745.1. Lineage (GTDB taxonomy): Bacteria > Actinomycetota > Actinomycetes > Actinomycetales > Micrococcaceae > Arthrobacter. The sequence goes on along the minus strand of NZ_LMPC01000012.1, from coordinate 117,301 downwards.
CAACTGGCTGCACCTCTTTCTGGGCATGGCGCTGATCGGGTTCGGGGTTGCGTTCTCCCGCGATGCGCCCGCAAAGTTGCGGGAATCCCGGGCGTAGGTTCGGGAAGTCCCGGCAGGCCCTACCGGGCGTGGAATGCCCCGATGGTCAGCAGTTCGATCGCGTCGTTGCTGCATGCGGTCCGGGGTTCGGCGAGGAACAGCGAGGCGGTCTCCTCCGGCGGATAGATCCGGTAGCCGGCAGCCTCCGTAGGCGTGCAGTCGGTGTAATTTCCTGCCTGCGTGTAGCGCATGTCCGCGGCTCCGGCCTGCCCCGGAGCAAGCAGGACGTCCGCAACGGGCGAGGACCCGTCCTGCCGGGCGGGGGCACCGATGGGGGCGCCGTTGGCGTCTGCGGTGAGGGACACTCCCGGGAAGCCCCGCAGAAGGCAGGGTTCGGTCCCCGAGTTGGTAAGGATGAGCTTGGAATAGACGCTGCCGGCGGCGCCGCCACCTGAGGAATCCGATGACACCGTCAGGTTGGCTGCCTTGCACCGTGACGGTCCCGTGGACGACGGCGACGTCGCGGACGAGGACGACGCCGGAGTGCTGGCCGCCTGGCTGCCGGCCGGGGTGGACGTGGCGGGCGGGGCGCTGGAAGTGGAAGCGCCCGCGGAGGTTCCCTGGGGCTGCGGCTGGCTGGGCCCGCATGCGGTGAGCAGGAAGGCGGCGGCCGCAACCGCCGTCGCGATGGCAAGTCCGTTTTTGATTGGCTGAGACCTCATGGGTCACACTTTATGCCCGCCGTTGCCTGAGTCAACGATGCCACGACCGCTGCAGCGGATTGATGCCCGGATTGTGACTTCCGGGCACCAATCCGGTGCGCTACTTTCCGGGTTCCGAGGGGGTTCCTGAAGCGGCGGCTGCGGCGGGTTTCCGGCTGCGCATCAGCGCCACCCCGCCCAGGGCGAGTCCTCCGACGCCGGCCACCAGGCCCGCCCAGCTGCGTGCCTGGGATCCGTCGTCCGCGCCGGAGCCCGTCACCGAGGAGGCCTGGGCGGTGTCTGCCGCGGTGTCTGTCGACGCCGACGCATGGCTGCCGTGTCCGTCCGCCGCGGCGGCCGTGACGGTGAGCGAGGGCGCAGGCGCCTTGAGCGAGTGCGGGTCCTGGCCGTCCTTGGCGATCTCGGACCAGTCCGTCTGCCCCTGTTCACAGTTTTGCAAGGTGGGGAAATGGAGGGTCTTGCCGGCGGCGTCGGGGAGCTTGACCGAGAGCACCAGGGCGTCCCGCAGCTCGGGGTTCAGCGGAGCCTTGGCGGTGTAGACAATCTTGCTGGTCCGCTTGGTGATGGTGGCGCCGTCGGCCAGCTTCTTCGGTTCCGGCAGCTGTTCCACGACCTTTTCCACGGTCCAGTTCGGGTTCACCGTGGGCTGGGCGTCGTTGAGTTCACCGGGCAGCGTGATGGTCACTTTGGTGGTGCCGAAATCGTCGCAGCCGTGCGGGATCCCGAAGGTGAGCAGTGCGTAGGAGTTGGCGTCGGTCTTGTCCGGTGTGACGCCGACGTGTGCGGAGGCAGCCGTGACTCCCGCCAGCATGAGGGCTGCGGTGCCGCCGGCCGCAGCCGTAACGGAGAGGGTGCGGCGGAAGGACATGCGTGAAGACTTTTTCATTGGGGGCCTTTCAAGGGTGCACGTCTCGCAGGGGCGGTGCACAAAACTAAGGATTGGGCGTCCGGGCGACTGTCGGACACCGCCCGGAAACGGACGGATCAGCAGGCAGGGCGGAGCCGGGAAAAAAGTGTCAGGAAAGTTAAAGCACGACGACGGCGGGTGGGCCGCGCAGGCAGTCGGCCCTGAGGTTGCGCCAGGGGAGGGGAGCGGAGTCCGCCGGCCAGCCGGCGGCGGCAGGTGCCGCGACGGCGTCGGGCATGGCCGCTTCGGGGAGTTGAATGAGGGGCCGGAGCCACGCCGCAAGCGACCACAGGGCAGCTTCGCCCTTGGCCAGCAGGAGGGCGCAGGCGAGCGTGGCCAGGGCGTGTCCGGCCAGCATCAGGCCGGCAGTCCAGACGGAATCGAACTGGTGCAGGTGGCTGGCGGTGCTGCCGGCGGTGTCCAGCGTGATGCCTGGCGGCCATGCAGTGGAGTGGTGTCCCGGGGCAGCGGGCTGTCGGGTGCCGGCCGGAGAGCTGAAGGCGCTGAACGCCTCATGGAGGACCAGTTGCCCGGCTCCCAGGAGCGAAGCCATCGCGGGGAAGTCCAGTTTGAGCCGGGTGGCCGCGGTGGCTGCCAATCCGGTGAGGGCCAGGACGGCTGCCATGATGCCGGGTGCCGGCAGTTCGCCGCCGCCAAGGACGTGGGCTGCAGCTGCGAGGGTAACTATCGTCGCGGCGACCATGGCCGCGCGGAGGGAATGGAAAGGAGTCCGGGCATGGTGAGTGCGCACGGAGTCCTCCCTCGGTTCGGTTCGTTGCCTGTAATTCTAGCGGGGGAAAGGTGATAGCCCGGCTAGTCTGTTTCGGGGCCCGAGCAATAGTGGCAGTCGTCGTCGCAGTGCGTGGTGCCGGAGGTGGCCTGCTGCGCGGCGTCCGAGCCTGTAGTGCTGCTCACCGAATTGTCCTGCAAAGTCACGATGGTCCCCGATGCCGTTTCTGAAGCCTGGTTGATTCCCGGTGCCGTCAACTGGTGGTCAGCGCCGACCTGATCCATCTAAGCCGCCGGCAGCGGGGCCACTCAATGGATGAAGTGCCGAGGCGGGGCGGAGCGAATTGTGCAGGCGCCCAGCAACCCCTTATGCCGCACCCGGAGCCCGGCCTAGACTGCTGGCATACGCAGCCAACCTCAAGGAGACAACCATGGACTATGCAGGTACGGGCAACGAGAAAGCGGTTGCGGCGGGCGAGCTTAACCGGACGCACGTCGGGCACACGGTCAGCTTCCAGCCGGACGAGTTCACGCTGGTGTTCGGCCGGATCGGGGCTATTGCGCGCAAAGAGGGCGGGGTAACCATCGCGCTGGACGGCGTTGACGGCGCGGGCGGCCTGCAGTCCCATTACAGCCTGCCTCCGACGCAGGATGTCTACGTCCAGCCGGACATGCTCACGAATACGGAGTCCACCATCAAGGATCTCTTCGGCAAGGTCCAGGACAACCTGCGCGGCCACAAGGGGGACCAGCGCCCCGACGCTCCGTAGCCTGGACGCTCCGTAGCCGCCGGGGCCCGGGTCCGTCGGTAAGGGAACCCGGGCCCGGCTAGTGGACGGCCCACGGCGGGAGCGGTCAGGCGATGGCCTGATCGGCGATGTGCAGGACGTCGTCGAGGATTGCCAGGCCGGCCCCGATGTCCTGCACGCTGGTGTTGCACGGCGGGACCACGTGGATCCGGTTGAAGTTGGCGAACGGCAGCAGGCCCCTGGATTTGCACGCCGCGACGAGCTCGTTCATCACCGGGCTGGAGCCGCCATAGGGTGCCAGCGGCTCCCGCGTGCTCCGGTCCTTGACGAGCTCGATGGCCCAAAACACACCGGTTCCCCGGACCTCCCCCACTGCGGGGTGCCGTTCGGCGAAGCCGGCCAGTGCAGGGCCGATGACGGTTTCGCCCAGGAACGCGGCATGTTCCACGATGCCCTCGCGTTCCATGGTACTGATCGTGGCGACGGCGGCTGCTGTGGCCAGTGGGTGTCCGGAGTACGTGAGGCCGCCGGGGTACGCGCGCTTCCCAAAGGTCGCGGCGATTTCGGGGCTGATGGCCACACCGCCGAGCGGGACGTATCCGGAGTTGACGCCTTTCGCGAAGGTCAGCAGATCCGGAACGACGTCGAAATGTTCAACCGCGAACCACTTGCCGGTGCGTCCGAAACCGGCCATGACCTCGTCAGCGATGAACACGATGCCGTGCCTGGTGCACAGATCCCTGACGCCCTGCAGGTAGCCGGGCGGCGGCATGTAGATGCCGGCGGTCCCCGGAACGGATTCCAGGATCAGCGCCGCAATGGTGGCGGGCCCCTCCAAGCTGATCAGCTGCTCGAGGTGCTCCAGCGCTCGCTGGCTTTCCTCCTCTTCCGTGGTCGAGTGGAACGCAGTGCGGTAGAGGTAAGGCGGGAAGAAATGGACCGTGCCCGTGCTGCCGGTGTCGCTCGGCCAGCGGCGGGGGTCGCCGGTGAGGTTGACCGCGAGCTGGGTGCCGCCGTGGTAGGAGCGGTAGGCGGAGAGGACCTTGTGGCGGCCGGTGTGGAGCCGGGCCATGCGGACGGCGTGTTCGTTGGCGTCCGCGCCGCCGTTGGTGAAGAAGATCCGGTCCAGTTCCCCGGGCGTGCGTTCGGCGATGAGCCGGGCCGCTTCGGACCGGGCGTCATTGGCGTAGCTCGGGGCAATGGTGCACAGCTTTGCGGCCTGCGCCGCGATGGCCGCGACGACGGCGGGGTGCTGGTGCCCGATGTTGGTGTTGACCAGTTGGGAGGAGAAGTCGAGGTACTTGTTGCCGTCGCCGTCCCACACGTGCGAGCCCTCGGCCGCGGTGATGACCATTGGATCGAGCGTGTCCTGGGCGGACCAGGAGTGGAAGACGTGCTTGCGGTCCAGCTCGTAGGCGCGGCGGGCCGACCCGGCGTCCCCGGACAGGGGCAGGACGCCGCTTTCAATCGTGGAAGTCATGACTGTTCCTTTCGAAGGAGCGCCGGGTCAGGCGTTCTGCGGGAAGCCGAGGTTGATGCCGCCGTGGCTGGGATCGAGCCAGCGGGACGTGACCGCCTTGCCGCGGGTGAAGAAGCCGACGCCCTCGGTGCCGTGGGCGTGGGTGTCGCCGAACAGTGAGTTCTTCCAGCCGCCGAACGAGTAGTAGGCCATCGGGACCGGGACGGGGACGTTGATGCCCACCATGCCCACCTCCACTTCGTTCTCGAAGCGGCGGGCCGCGCCGCCGTCGTTCGTGAAGATCGCGGTGCCGTTGCCGTACGGGTTGCTGTTGATCAGCTCGAGGGCCTGGTCATAGGTCTCCACCCGGACCACGGAAAGGACCGGGCCGAAGATCTCGTCCTGGTAGATGGACATGTCGGTGGTGACGTTGTCGAAGAGGGTGGGGCCGACGAAGAAGCCTTCGCCTTCGGCGTCCGGGGAGATGGTGCGGCCGTCCACGACGATCGTGGCGCCGGCCGCTTCGCCGGCGTCCACGTAGCCGGCAACCTTGTCCCGGTGCTGGGCAGTGACCAGCGGACCCATGTCGCAGCCGCGCAGGCCGTCGCCGGTTCGCAGCGAATTGGCGCGCTGGGCAATCTTGGCCACGAGGTCGTCCGCGATGTCGCCCACGGCCAGAAGCGCCGAGATCGCCATGCAGCGCTCGCCGGCGGAACCGAAGCCGGCGTTGACCGCGGCGTCGGCCGCGAGGTCCAGGTCGGCGTCGGGCAGCACGATCATGTGGTTCTTGGCACCGCCGAGGGCCTGGACCCGCTTACCGTGGGCCGTGGCTGTCTGGTAGACGTACTTGGCGATTGGCGTGGAACCGACGAAGGAAACGGCCTTCACGTCAGGGTGGGTGAGGAGGGCGTCCACGGCCACCTTGTCGCCGTGCAGGACGTTGAAAACGCCGTCCGGCAGCCCGGCTTCCTTCCACAGCTCGGCCATCCAGTTGACGGCCGTCGGGTCCTTTTCGCTCGGCTTGATGATGACGGTGTTGCCGGCGGCGATGGCGAGCGGAAAGAACCACATGGGGACCATGGCCGGGAAGTTGAACGGGCTGATGATGGCCACCGGGCCGAGGGCCTGCCGGACGGAGTGGACATCCACCTTCGTGGAGGCGTTTTCGGTGTAGCTGCCCTTGAGCAGGTGCGGGATGCCGCAGGCGAACTCGACCACTTCCTGGCCTCGGGTCACCTCGCCCAGGGCATCGTCGAGGACCTTCCCGTGTTCCGAAGTGATAATCGCGGCTAGCTCGTCCTTGCGGGAGTTGAGCAGCTCCCGGAACGCGAAGAGGACCTGCGTGCGGCGGGCGAGGGACGTGTCGCGCCAGGCCGGGAACGCGGCTTTCGCGGCGGCGATGGCGGCGTTGCTGTCCTCGGTGCTGGCCAGTGCCACCTGCGCGGTGACTTTTCCGGTGGCCGGGTTGGTGACGGGCGCGGTGCGCTCGCCGACCGGGACGTAGCTGCCGTTGATCCAGTGCTCGACGATGTTCAAGGAATCTCCTCAGGTGGTGGCTTGTGGTCGCTTCATGCGTTGCGTCTAGTCTGTCGCCGGCGGACTGCAGCCGTAAGGGGCGATGTGTAAAGAAAAACGTGACCGCCGTTACACTATGTAAATGCTGCCAACCCTCCGCACGATTCTGGGCCTCCCCGTGCTTCGCGCTGCCTCGCCGCAGATCCTCGGCGGCGCAGCCGGCCTCGATGCACCGGTGCGCTGGGTCCACGTCAGCGAGTTGCTGGACATTTCCAGCCTTCTTTCCGGCGGTGAGCTGGTGCTTACCACCGGACTGGAGCTGGAGAAGGAGCCGGACGCCACGGCGTCGTTCATCCGGTCCCTGGAGGAGTCCTCGGCCGCCGGGCTGATCGTCGAACTGGTGGGGGAACGGGGCCGGAGCCTGACGGCGCTCCATGCGGCGGCGAAGGCATGCACGCTGCCCGTGGCCGTGGTGCAGCGGCGGGTGCGCTTCGTCGAGGTCACCGAGGTGGTGCACCGGATGATCGTGGCGGAGCAGCTCGAACGCGTGGAACGCGCCCGCGATGTCCACGAGGCGTTCACGGTCCTCAGTCTGGAGAGCGCCGGCACGGAGCGGGTGGTGGAGCAGGCTGCCGGAATGATCGGAGCGCCGGTGGTGCTGGAGGACCTGTCCCACCTGGTCCTCGCCTATTCGGCGCAGGGCCTTGCCACCACAGAGCTACTGCATGACTGGGAGCGCCGCTCCCGGACCGCGCCCTCGTCCGGGAGAAAGGTACGCACCGGACCGGAGAACTGGCTGCAGGTTCCGGTGGGTGTCCGGGAGCAGCTGTGGGGACGGCTGGTCCTTCCGGCAACCCCGGACGACGAGGAGACCGCGGCCATGGTGCTTGAGCGCGCGGCACAGACCCTCGCCATCAACCGGCTCGCCGAACGGGACCGGCGCGAGCTCGGCCAGCAGGCCCAGGCCGGGCTGCTCAACGCGCTGCGCCACCCGCGGGGGCTCAGCGAAGCGGAAGCCCTGGCGCGCGCCGGCGCCCTGGGGCTGAAACGCTCGCCGCTCTATGTGCCGATCGTCTATCGCATGGGCGCGTCCGCGCCGGCTGCAGCAACGTCCCGCGATCCGCTCGCCGGCCAGCAGGAGGAACGCGTCCTCCTGGAATTACTGTCCAAGGTGGTCAAGTCCACGGCGGGCAGCGCGCTGACCGCCAGCATCCAGTCCGGGTCGGTGGGCATGATCCTCGCGCTCCCAGCGAAGCAGCTTGAAGACGCCACCCTGCAGCGGCTGGCGGACGCGCTGGCGGCACAGGCAGCGGACGACGGCGGCATCCGCCGGCGGGGGGCAGCGGCGCCGGCCTGGACCATCGGCGTCGGACGCCTGCGGACGTCCCTGCTGGAGGCAGCGGCGGGAATTGATGAGGCTGCCCACGTCGCCGAAACGGCGGCGACGCTGAGGGGCACTAAACCGTTCTACCGGGCCACCGACGTCCGGCTACGCGGGCTGCTGGCCCTCCTGCGCAATGATCCGCGCGTCCAGCAGTTCGTGGAGTCTGAACTGGAAAGCCTCCTGCAGGCCGAGGCCCGGGGGAGCGCCGGGCACCTGGACCTGCTGGGCCAATACCTCGAATCCGGCGGAAACAAGGCGGCACTGGCACGGAGCGGCTACCTGAGCAGGCCGACGCTGTATGCCCGGCTTGCCAGGCTGGAGGAGCTCCTGGCTGTGGACCTTGATGACGCTGAATCCCGGACCTCGCTGCACGTCGCCCTCCTGCTCCACCGGCTCCGGATGCCGTGATCCCGGCCCCACCCGACCACCCCCTTATGGAGTCTTTGTCCAGATAACGCGACTTCGACGCCCTTTTGGGCGCGCGATCTGGACAAAAACTCACCCGATCCCGAACGCGGCCGACGCCGCAGAATGCGAACCTTGACGGATGGCTAAGCCCTTTACCCTGACCCAGCTGCGGTATTTTGCGGTGGTAGCGGAGCTCGAAAACATGACGGCGGCCGCGGACCGGTTGCTGGTGACCCAGTCCACCCTGTCCACGGCCATGGCCCAGCTTGAAGCGAGCCTGTCCACCCAGCTGTTTGTGCGCCTCCGGACCAAGGGGCTACGGCTCACGCCGACCGGCCGGCAGCTTGCCCAGGACATCAAGGTGCTGCTGGAGCACGCTGATTCGCTCTACGAATCCGCCCGCGGCCTGGCTGCCAGCCTGGTGGGTGAGCTCAAGGTCGGCGTGTTTGCCCCGTTGGCGCCCTTCAGGCTGCCGGCGATCCTCCAGACGTTCGAGGTGCAGCACCCGGGCGTTGAAGTGTCCTTCCTGGAAGCCGACCTGGCCAGCCTGCAGACGGCCCTGCTTGAAGGCCAGTGCGACGTGGCACTGACCTACGGCCTCGGCCTCGGGCGCGGCTTCACGCACCAGGTGCTGGAACGCGTCCCGCCGCACGTGCTGGTCCATGCCGAGCATCCCGCCGCGGCGCGGCCCGAGAAGACCATTTCACTCAAGGAGCTCGACGGCGAACCCTCCGTGGTGTTGGACCTGCCGCACAGCCGGGAGTACTTCGAGCAGCTCTATGTCATTGCAGGCGTGGTGCCAAAGGTCCGCCACCGCTTTGCCGGGTATGAGACCGTCCGGTCATTTGTGGCAAAGGGGCACGGTTACGCATTGCTGAATCAGCGGCTCCACAGCGATATGACCTATTCCGGGGGCAAGGTGGTGGCGTTGACGCTGACGGACAATTTCCCGCCCATCGAGGTGATGCTGGTCCGCCCCGAGGGAGTGCAGCCAACCCGGCGGGCGCTGGCTTTCGAGGAAACCTGCCTCAGGCTCTACGGGGCGTCCCGCAACTGACCGTGCATGGCCGGATACGCCGCCTTCGTCCGGCTTCCTCTCGCGGCTTTGGTATTGGCAAAATCGATCGATTTCTCAAAAACAATCAATTGGACAGATGTGAACGGGATCACACACAGTTGATGCAACCGGGTGGATCCGGGGATCCTCCAGCGGTGACAACCCCGCAAAAACGGCTTTGGCCGAAACCCCAAAGCGACCTGACCATGTTGATCAAAGGAGATTCAATGGTTCCGAATCACACACAATGTGTCCGAAGCATGTCCGGACCGGTGTATCGCAGCAACAGTGCGGCAACGTCCGCGGAAAATTCTTCAAACTCCCGTAACGCGGCATCGGGTACCGGAAACACGGCGAACCTAGCGTGGCTCTCATGACCATCAACGACATAAAGAACCAGCCGCAGCCGGCCGCGGAGTCGGGCCTCGACACATCCGCTGCGGGCCCCGCCGGCGCCGGCACCGCAACCCTCGAGAAGGACACCGCCCGCCTCGGAACCGGGCAGCCAGGCACCACCAAGATGCAGAAGCGCGTTCTGCTGGGCGGAAGCATCGGCCAGTTCATCGAGTTCTACGACTTCACCCTCTACGGCCTCACCGCCGTGATCTTCTCTCAGCTGTTCTTCCCCGGCAGCAACCCCGTCGCTGCCCTGCTGGCCACCTTCGCCACGTTTGGCGTCGCGTTCGTGGTCCGGCCCATCGGCGGCCTGTTCTTCGGCGCCCTCGGCGACAGGATCGGCCGCCGCCGCGTCCTGACCATCACGCTGGTTGCCATCGGCGGCGCCACCGCCCTGATGGGACTCCTGCCCACCTACGGCCAGATCGGCGCCTGGGCTCCTGCCCTGCTGGTGCTCTGCCGCCTCGTCCAGGGCTTCTCGGCCGGCGGCGAATCCGTGGGTGCGCCGTCCTTCGTATTCGAGCACGCCCCGGTCAACAAGCGCGGATTCTGGCTCAACATCACCATCGCCGCCACCGCCCTGCCCTCCGTGGTTGCCGGCACCATGATCCTGGTCCTCAGCCAGTCGATGCCCAACGAAGCTTTCATGGCGTGGGGCTGGCGCCTGCCGTTCCTGCTCGCCCTGCCGCTGGCACTCTTCGGCGTCTGGATCCGCAGCCGCACGGTGGAAAGCGACTCGTTCAATGAAGCGAAGGCGGCGCGGACCAAGGAATTCAGCCCCGTCCGCGAGGCATTCCGCGAGAACCGCCTCCGCATGGTCCAGGTCATCTTTGTGATGGGCCTGACAGCCATGGGCTTCTACTTCCTCTCGGCCTACTTCGTCTCCTACGTGCAGACCACCGGCCACCTCAGCCGCGAACAGTCGCTCATGGTGAACGCCGCGGCGCTGGCCCTCTACGCCATTCTCCTTCCGATCGGCGGCCGCCTCGGGGACCGCTTCGGCCGCAAGCCGATGCTCATCGCCGGCTCCCTCGCCCTCGCCATTCTGTCCGTGCCGAGCTTCATGCTGGTGACCAGCGGCAGCCTGCCCCTGGCCCTGCTGGGACAGTCCCTGTTCGTGGTGGCGCTCTGCATCTACGGCGGCGGTTGCTACACCTTCTTCGTCGAGATCTTCACCACCCGCACCCGCTTCACCTCGGCGGCCATCAGCTACAACGGCGCCTACGCCCTCTTCGGCGGCACCGCACCGTTCATCGGCACCGCCCTCGTCGGAGGAACCGGAGTGCCGCATGCGCCGGGCTTCTACATGGCGGCCGCAGCCGTCGTCGTACTCCTCCTGGTGCTGTTCACGAAGGTGCCCGAAACCCGCGGACGCATGGGCTAAGCCCTACCCGCCCTCTTCACAGCAATACACAAAGGACTTCCCATGAATTCAGCAGCTTTCCTCTCCGACTTCCACCACGTAGCCACCATCGGCGCCACCCCCAACAACGGCGTCGACCGCCAGGCGGCCACGGCCGAGGACGCGCAGACGCGCGACTGGTTCGCCGCCTGGGTGCACGACGCCGGGTGGGAACTTCGCGTGGACGGCATCGGCAACATGTTCGGGCTGGTGGAGTGGACGCCGGGTGCACCGTACGTGCTGATCGGCTCGCACCTGGACAGCCAGCCGCTGGGCGGCCGCTTCGACGGCGCCTACGGCGTGATCGCAGCACTGCACGCGGCACGCCGGCTGGCTGCGGAGGTTGCGGAGGGCGGTGCAGCGCCCCGCTTCAACCTCGCAGTGGTGAACTGGTTCAACGAGGAGGGCGGCCGGTTCGCACCGAGCATCATGGGAAGTTCTGTCTTCGCCGGCCTGCTGGAGCGGGAGCGGATGCTCGACGTCCGGGACCTGCAGGGCGTCACTGTCCGCGAGGCCCTGGATGGCATCGGATACCTGGGTGCCGCCGAAGGACCGGACGTGGCGGGCTACGCGGAGATCCATATTGAACAGGGTCGGATCCTGGAGCGCGAAGGCATCAACATCGGCCTGGTGGACAGCAGTTGGTACACGCAGAAGCTGGACATCGAGGTGCTGGGGGAGCAGTCCCACACGGGTGCCACCGCTATGGCCGACAGGCACGACGCCCTGGTGGCGGCATCGAAGATCATCCTGATGGTGCACGACGTCACCGGCGACTTCGAGGACGAGGCCCTGGTTTCCTCCGTGGGCCAGCTGACCTTGGAACCGAACTCCCCGATCGTGGTGGCACGCAGGGTGCACCTCGTGGCGGACCTGCGCTCGGGCGACCCGGGGATCGTCCAGGCCGCCCGGGCCACCCTGCTGGAGAAGATCGAGGTCCTGGCCCGCGAACACGACATCAAGGTCAACGTAAAGGACTTCGACATCCGCCCCATCCGCCGCTTCCCCGAAGCCGGCCTCGAGCTGGCCGACAAGGTCGCAGCCAACCTGGGGCTGTCCGCTCGGCGGATCCAGACCATGGCCGGCCACGACTCCGTCGCGATGAACACGGTGGCGCCATCCGTCATGCTGTTCATCCCCAGCGTGGACGGTGTCTCGCACTGCGAACGCGAGTTCACCACGGACGAGGACATGGTGGCCGGTGTCGACATGCTGACCGGTGTGGCGCGGGAGCTCGTTGGCGGAGCGCTGGCGTGACGGAGCTGCACTACCTCGACGCCGCCACGGCTCTGCGGCTCTTCCGTACCAGGGAGCTCTCCCCGGTGGAGCTGATGGAAGCCGTGATGGCACGGACCGAAGCCGTCAACGGGGAAATCAACGCCCTGACGGAAACGCTCTTCGAGGAAGCCCTGCCCGCGGCCCGGCAAGCGGCCGCCAAGTACGCCCGCGGCCGGGACCTTACACCGCTGCTGGGTCTGCCGGTTGCAGCCAAGGAGAAGCACGGGCTCAAGGGCCGGAGGCTTTCGCAGGGGCTCGTGGCACGGAAGGACGAGCTGGCTGCGGAGGACCATCCGGTCATCGACCGGATCCGGCGTGCCGGCGGGATCGTCCACACCCGCACCACCACTCCCGAATACAGTTGCGCCACTGTCACCCACAGTCCGCTGTGGGGAGTCACCCGAAACCCGTGGAACCTGCACTTCTCGCCCGGGGGATCCTCGGGCGGTTCGGGGGCCGCCCTGGCCGCCGGGCTGGCTCCGCTGGCCACGGCCTCAGACATTGCCGGCTCAACCCGGCTGCCGGCGTCGTTCACGGGAACGGTGGGCTACAAGGCGCCGTACGGGCGGATCCCCGGACTGGCGCCCCTGTCCGCCGACCACTACCGCGGCGACGGGCCCATGGCCCGGACCGTCGCGGACACCGCCCTGCTGGCCAACGTCATGGCGGGAAGGCACCCGGGGGACCACACCTCACTCGCGGACTCGCCCGGGATGGCGGTCCCGGGACGGGAAACGCCCGACGGCGGGACTTCCGTCGCGGAGTCCGTCGCCGGGATGCGAATCGCCTTGTGCATCCGCCTGGGGAACTATCCGGTGGCGCCCGACGTCGAGGCCAACACGCGCGCCGTGGCAGACGCTTTGCGGGACGCAGGAGCTGTCATTGAGGAGATCGAACTGCCGTGGACCACGGAGTCCATCAGCCGCACGATGTTCACGCACTTCGGTTACCTGCTCGGCCCGGCCATGGAGGACGAAACCGAGGGGGCAACGGAACTCCTGGCCCCCTACACCCGCCGCTTTATGGCGGACGCCCGGCGGGCGTCCGAAGAAAACCGCTACCTGGACGGCGTCCGCGCCGAGACCCGCCTGCAGGCTGAGCTGGCCGCCGCGATGGCCGGTTTCGATGCCCTGATCTGCCCCGCGTCCGCCGTAGCGGCCCTGGATGCGGACGGCATGTACCTTGGGGGGATCGACGCCGGCGGGCTGCAGCTCGAGCACTACTGGCAGGGGCACATGACCGCGCCGTTTAATATCGCCAACCGCTGTCCGGTGCTGGCTGTGCCCAGCGGCATGGCGGACTGCGGCATCCCCACGGGCGTGCAGGTCGTGGGGCACCCCTACGACGACGCCACGGTGTTCACAGTGGGTGCGGCCGTGGAGGCGTTGCGGCCCTGGGCGGCGAGGCGGCCGGACATTCTGGCGATGGCGTAGCGGCTCACTCGGGCACAGCTGAAGGGAATGACTCCCGGAGTGCCGCGAGCAGTTGGTCGAAGACCTCGTCCTCGCTGCCCATGCCGTCCACGCTCAGGAGGATCCCGCGCGCTGAGTACATCGCGGCCACCGGCTCGGTCTCGCGGTAGTACAGCTTCAAGCGGTGCCGGATCACATCCTCGGTATCGTCGCTGCGACCGGTCAATGTGGCTCGTTGGAGGACGCGGCGGACGAGTTCGGTATCGTCCGCCGTCAATTGAAGTGCCACATCCAGGGACTGCCCGCTGGCGGTAAGCATGGTGTCCAGTTCAGCCAGCTGAGAGGTGTTGCGGGGATACCCGTCCAGCAGGAATCCGTCCCGCACGTCGTCCTGCTCCAGGCGGTCCCGCACCATGCGGTTTGTCAGGCCGTCCGGCACTAGGTCGCCGCCGTCCAGATGCTCCTTGACCTCCTGACCAAGCGGCGTCAGGTTCTTCACATGTTCGCGGAAGACATCTCCGGTGGACACCCCGGTGATGCCCAGGTGCCGTGCCAGGCGGTCCGCCTGGGTACCTTTCCCGCAGCCGGGAGGACCAATAATCAGCATTCGCAGCATCGAGTCCACTCCTTGGTGCTGTTGACGGGTGTCCCTCCATGGTGTCCGGCGGGACGCGGCAGCACAAGGGAAGCGGTGCATCGCCGGTCCCGTAACCCAATTGTGAGCAAAGCCCGCGGCGATCCTGCGCTAACCCGGAGGTTGGGCGGGTAGCTTCGGTGCACCACTAGATGGAAGGTGTACCGAAATGACGATCACTGACTACTTCTCAGGCGTAGCCATCATGCTTGGATCCCTGATAGCCGCTGCCGGGCTATCAGCCGGGATCATCCGAGCGAGGTCCCACCACTAGAAGTCCACCCTGTCATCCTCTGCGCCGGTTATTCGAACATGGGTGAGAGGAACCTTCGCTCGTACCGTCGGATGCAGTTTGTTTCCGTCGCGAATCGGTAGGCCTCGATGCACTCGGGATCCACAGCCGCCGCCGATCGGTACTTCTCGTAGTCGGCGAGTGACGGGAAGGTGAACAGGGCGAAGGCCTCGTCGCTGTCACCTTCGCTCGGAAGGAAATAGCCGTGATGCGCTCCGCCCAGCCTGTTGACGAGGCGGATCCACCGCCGTCCATATTCTTCAAAGTCAGCGAGCTTGCTTGAATCGATCTCATATCGAAGGTGCACTGTGATCACGGATGGTCCTGTTTCGTTAGGGGGGCGTGCCGGGACGTTCACCTGGCCGCCCCGGTCTGTTGTTGCCGCAACCAGCGCCGCCGCTTTACGGCGATTCTGAACGCCTGCACCGACATCGCCAGTCCGCCGATGCCTGCCGAGAACCCAAACAGGATGAGCTTCAGCTCCCCGCCGGATCCGATAACCACGAAGCTCACACTGAGCAGGCCGACGGAGACGAGCGACGTGAAGACTCCGAGTGCGATGATCAGTCCCGGGCTCTGCACGGGGGTGATGGCATCCATGGAGTATCCTTCCGGCACGCCACCGGGACCGTACTGCTCCTCGTACTGGCGCACGTTGAAGCTGCTCGGGTCATACAGGGTGCCGTCAGGCCTGCGGAACTGCTTATCCTGGTTGAACATCGGAACGAATCCTATCGGGCCTTGTCGGGTCGGTCGGGGCTTTTCTGCCCCAACTCAAGGAGATCAATGTCGACGCCGCCGGTGCCGGGTTTTGGGGATCCGTGGCGCTTGCGGAGCTGGGTCGCCCGGTATTCGTCACGGGCGAGTACGAACGCATACGGAGTGAAGAACCCTGAGAGCCCAATGGGCCACAATGTACCCCACTCGGGTGGCTCACCTTCCCACAAGGGGCGCTGGAAGAGCCAACACATGGTGATGAATACGATCCCCGAAATGACCATGAGTATTCCCATGCCCCACCAGGTGCTGACCTGGGCCTGGCCGCGGCCGGGCGTGAATCCGATCTCATCAGCGGGGTAGCTGTGCAGCTCGCCGGTGCTGGTCCTGCGGAGAACACGCTTCTCGCCGGCTGCTACAGCCTTCTTGTGTTCGGCGTACACGGCATCGTTGCGCCGCTCACGCTCGCGATCATAAACCATGGTCGGTCCTCTTGGGTTCGAAATATCCCGGCTCTCCGGGAAGGGGGCGGGTGCTGTACGGGAAGTTCTCCCGGGTGATCTCCAAGGTTCCGGGGTGCTCTTCGAACCATCTGCGTGCCTGCTCGTCGGTGACGGCGTACATCGGCTTTGGCAGCCCCTTGGGCTTCCGGAGCTTGCGGGCACGGAGTTCAGCGCGAAGGGAACTGATGCTCAGGAGCCAGCCGCCCGTGAACAGGACGGTGCATACCGCGGAGCCCAGCATGATGATCAAGCCCATACCCAAGTCCCCCGGATCCGGGAAGGACAAGAACAGGGCCAGGATCCCGAAGAGTATTCCGAGAGTGGCCAGGATAGCGGGGACCGTCAGCAGCAGGGCAACGATGCTCTGGCCAACAAAGCTGTTCGCCGTGTTGGCGGATTCGGTGGCACTGTGGCCTCCCAAGCCCCACTCCTCACGAGTGTAAGCGTGGATGACAAGCTCTTTGTTCCACCCCCGTACCCGTACCAGTACTTAGGCAGGCCTGGATGGGGTTTAGGTTCAGTCTTGGCCATTTGTCCGCAACGTCCGTTCTCATAAGGGGCCATGCGCGGCCCGGGATGTATGGGCCCGCAGGAATCGCACGTGCAGCCTATTCTGGTTTCCATGTGTGCGGCAGCAGGGCGGCTATTGCCTTGGCGAGGGCGGGAATAGTCTTGTTCAAGGTGGTCCGATGTCCGATGTCCGAAGGCGCGCGAAGGCGGCGCGCCCCCACACGATGCGACCGCGGGGGCCCGGTGAATCACCGGGCCCCTGCTGTACACACATCCCTCAGCCTAACGAAGATGAGGCAGGGCCATGACTATGAAGGGGGCGATTTCAGGCGCAGGCGACCACCACCGTCCCGGCCGAGGGAAGACCTTAATTTGGGCTAGGCCTAGGGTGGAATTTAGGCGATAGGAGCACTTCATGAAGAAAATCCTCATGGTTCTGACCTGCGTTTCCGAGATCGGCGATACCGGAGAGAAGACCGGCTACAACGTGGCCGAGGCGGCATATCCCTGGAAGGTCTTCAAGGATTCCGGGCATTTCGTCGACTTCGCGTCCATCCAGGGCGGCCGGCCACACTCCAGTGGACCAACAGTAACGGCGCTTCCGGATCCTACCTGAGCGGCACAGTCTGCATGGGGTGGGGCTCGTTCTATCTGGGGGCCGACGTAGCAGCCACAGGCTTCTACTACGGCAACCTGCGCACCGCTTCAGCCCGCGTATAACGAAGAGATCGGCACTGTAGCAGTGAATATGAGTACGGGCGTAAGTCGTCGAAATCTCCACAGCAAGCGAAGTGTCAAACGACTGTCATTGCTGACCCTAATAATATTTGGCTTGTCTGCCTGCAGTGCCGGTCCCTTCACACCGGCGAACGACGTTACCGCCATTAAAGACGACTTGTAGAAGCTCCAGGGGACCAACGGGCTAATCAGGGTGCCCGAAGCGGGGGACCAAGAGCGCGGGGACATCTACACCACCGCCCTCTATTCCGACGACCTTGGTTCGTACCTTCTGGCCGCGGATGAGGCCAGTAAGGCTGTTGACGAAGATGTCAGCGGCCAGGACACCACAGATCTGCTGACTCTGTGGTCGGCGCTGAAGTTGCTAAAAGCAACCGGCGGAACCTTGTCTCCGGCATTGGACAGGAAACTGGCGGACGCGGCCATCCCCATCAAGCAGCGAGACGTGGGCTCAGAAATCGCGGCGACTGGCCCGCCTCGATGCCGATACCTCGCTCAGAGACCTCTAAGGAACCGGAGGGAATGAGGGGCCCTCTGAGAGGAACACAGCCAATTCCCATCAGTCTCATTGAAGGGGTGGCCCGGTGTCCCCATGCCGGGCCACTTCCGCCTGCGCGGAGATAAAGCGTACCCGTGCACGGGTACGTGCTTTCCAAGGGGACCAAGTCCGCCAACCTCCGCCGAACTCCAACAAACTCGTTTGCTCCAATCATCCTGAAACCGCCAGGCTCTGCTACCTCAACCGTGAATCGACCTGCACGACAGGATCGGATTTTGGGTGCAAGGGAACCGTCACAATCGCCCCGGATGAGTACGCCCGGGAATCCCAATGGCCCCTCTGTGGAACGACGGCATGGTGCGAGCTCTACGGTGCCCGCAATGCTGTGGAATCTTTCAACGCCGATGTGCGAACCAACAAGCTGAGTTGGCGCCGTGGCTATGTCAAAGCGTTCACCCGGTCCCGCAATGCTCTGTTGTTGGCGCTTTCCTTGGCATCCTTGAACTTCCGCATCATCCGGGACTGGTGCTTCAAACGAAGGTCGCAGGACTGAACAAGACCCGAAAGTGACCCCAATGTGGACAGGCATTGGGGTCACTGGTCGTATCAAACCAAACGGGACGCAAGCGACGCCCCTCCAAGCCGTGTAGCGCTGCACGGACGTGAAGCCGTCTGAAGATCAAGAAGCCAGGGTGTGCCGCCCAAAACGAAAAATTCCCCCGGGCAACTGTTGCCCGGGGGAATTCGTAATCACTAGCTTGGGGGAATTCGTAAAACCCCCCTTGGCGGTGACGGTGGGATTTGAACCCACGTTGGCTTTGACACCAAACAACATTTCGAGTGTTGCACCTTCGGCCGCTCGGACACGTCACCAACCTGAATAGGTTACCGGAGCAAGGCGCCCTTCCCCAAAACGAGGGCGCGCCGGGCAGTGAACGTCTTCCCCACGCACGCGCCGGGGACTAGATTCATAAGCAAGATGATCAACTCCCAGCCGCACTCCCAAGCCCGGTCACAAGCCGGTTCACAGGCCCGGTCCTATTGGACCGTCGGCCACGAAAAAGGCGAGCTCCGCTCCGAGGAGCTGCCCGCACCTGGCCCCGGTGAAGCCCTCGTCCGTGCCCTGTATTCGGGAATCAGCAAAGGCACCGAAACGGTGGTTCACTGCGGCCAGGTGCCGCCGAGGGTTGCCGAACAAATGCGGGCCCCGCTTCAGGAGGGCTCCTTCCCTTCGCCGGTGAAGTTCGGCTACCTCTCCGTGGGGATAGTGGAAGCAGGCCCCGACGAATGGGTGGGCCGTACGGTGTTCTGCCTGTATCCGCACCAGGACCGCTACATCGTTCCGGTCGAGTCCCTGACTGTGGTCCCGGAGAATGTCCCGGCCCGCCGGGCCGTGCTCACGGGAACTGTGGAAACCGCCGTCAACGCGCTGTGGGAGGCCGGGCCGCGCCTGGGCGACCGCGTGGCAGTGGTGGGCGCCGGACTCGTCGGCGGCATGGTGGCCACGCTCTTGCGTACTTTCCCACTGCAGCGGCTCCAGCTGATCGACGTCGATCCCGGGAAGCGTGCCTTCGCCGACGCCCTCGGCGTCGAATTCAGCCACCCCGACGACGCCCTGGCCGACTGCGACATCGTCATCCACTGTTCAGCATCGCAGGAAGGGCTCGAACGGAGCCTGCAACTGGTGGGCGACGAAGGGGACGTCATCGAGATGTCCTGGTACGCCGACCGCAAAGTCACCATTCCGCTGGGGGAGGACTTCCACGCCCGCCGGCTTTCCGTCCGCGCCAGCCAGGTGGGCGTGGTGGCCCGCGCCCGCCGCCACCGCCGGACCAACGCAGACCGCCTCGCGCTCGCCGTGTCCCTGCTCAGCGATCCCGTCTACGACACGTTCCTGACGGGGACGTCACCCTTTGCGGAACTTCCCGCCGTCGTCCACGAACTGGCCGACGGGCGCCTGGACGCACTCTGCCACGTGATTGAATACCCTGCCGAACATCCCGACGAAGACACGAGGTAGCCCTTGTTCAGCCTGACCGTCCGCCGCCACTTCATGATTGCCCACAGCCTTCCCCGCGAGGTCTTCGGACCTGCCCAGGGCCTGCACGGGGCCACCTTCGTTGCGGAGGTGACCTTCCGCCGTCGGGCGCTGAACGACGATTCAATCGTCCTGGACATCGGGGCGGCCGGCGGGCTCATTGAAGAAGTGCTGGCCGGCCTGAACTACAAGAATCTGGACGAGCACACTGACTTTGCGGGGAAGCTGACCACCACCGAGGCGCTGGCGCAGTACATTGCCGAGGCTGTGGCGGCCAAGGTCCGCGGCAACGAGGACGGGCGGGAGCTGGCCGGCCTGGCCGTCACCCTGCGCGAGAACCCGGACGCCTGGGCGTCGTTCTCCCTTGACTTCGACGCCGAATAACGGCTGATGACTGCGTCCGGCGCTAGCAGGGCGGCGATCCGGCTGATCGTTCCGGGCAATGTGCGGCACAACTCAGGGGGCAACGCCTACAACTCCGCTCTGACCCGCGGGCTCACCGCCCTCGGAACGGACGTGGAAAACTGCCCCGTTGACGGCCACTGGCCGGTGGGCCGCGAGGAAGAACGACGGCGGCTGGCCGGACTGCTGCTCGGCGACGGCGGTGCCACGTCCCCGGCGCCTTCCACCGCGCGGGTCACCATCGTGGATGGACTCGTTGCGCTGGGTGCGCCGGAGGCACTGGAAGCGGCCGCCGCCGCCGGAAGACCGGCCTGGATCCTCGTGCACATGACGTTGCCCGGGCACGCGGACCGGGAGGGGATGGCCTTGGCTGCCGCGGCTGGCGTCATCTGCGCGAGTTCGACGGCGGCCGCCGAGCTCCGGGGCCGCCACAGTTCGGCCGAGCGAAGCCCGGCCCGGATCCACGTAGCGCTTCCGGGCACGTCCGCCGCTGCCCTGGCCGCCGGTTCCAGCCCGCCGCACCTCATAGCCGTGGCAGCCCTCCTGCCGAACAAGGACCAGCTCCTGCTGCTGGAGGCGCTCGCGGGGATCAGGGACCTGCCCTGGACCGCGTCCCTGGTCGGATCCGATTCGGCAGATCCCGCGTATGCGGAGTCCGTCCGGGGTGCCGTCATCAGGCTGGGGCTGACGGAGCGGGTCTCAGTCCCGGGGGAGCTCAGCGGACCGACCCTCGATGCGGAGTGGGGCCGGGCGGATCTCAGCCTGCTCATTTCACGGACAGAGGCGTACGGGATGGTGGTCACTGAATCCCTGGCCCGCGGGATCCCGGTAGTGGTCAGGGACGGCACCGGCGCGGTCGAGGCGCTCGCGGCCGGGTCGCCTGGCGGATCGGAAGCCCCCGACGACGGCGGGCCGCCCAATCTGCCGGGCGCCGCCGTCGTGCTCGGCGCGGACCCTGCCCCGCTGGAAGCGGCACTGCGCACCTGGCTAACAGATCCCGGGCTTCGCTCCCGCTGGCGTGACACGGCGCTGGCTGCGCGGACCCGGCTGCCGGGCTGGGACTTCACAGCCAGGACCGTGCTGGACGCCATTGCCGCAAGCGGACCCGCGAACTGAATGGTCCCGCCTCATTCCGTTGACGCGCCGGCTGATGGACAATGGCCGCTATGACCAGCGAGCCGCTCACCGTCGAGATTCCGCCTGCAGGGACTCTCACCGCCGAACGCCTCCGTGCCTGGGCTTGGCACCGGCAAGGACTCGACGGTAGCCTCGCCGGCCAGAGCTCTGCCGAGGTGCTGGCCAGCACCGGCTGGGCACGTTCCCTGGGCGGCGCCAACCCCTACCTCACGCTGTTCGCCCGCGCCGGAATCCGGCGCGAACAGGTTGATGCCGACGTCCTTGCGCTGCGGATCTCCGAACTCCCCAGCGCACGCGGGTGCACTTACATCCTGGGCGCGGAGGACTTCGCGTGGGCGTTGATGCTGGGCAAGGATTCCGCCGAAGTCTTCAAAGTGCTTGGCAGGCTGGGGGTGGACCGCGGTGAACTCACGCTGCTTGAGGAGCAGGTGCTGCATGCCCTGGCCGAGGCTGGCCGCCCGCTGGATCCGAAACAGCTCAAGGACGAGCTGGGTGATTCCGTCCGGAGCTTGGGCGAGGAAGGGAAGAGGCAGGGCGTATCCACCACCCTCCCCACCGCCCTTGGCCTGCTGCAGCGCGACGGCCGGATCCGCCGCGTTCCCGCCAACGGTCGTCTCGACCAGCAGCGCTACGCCTACACGCTGTGGGACCTGCCGCCGAGCCCGTTGGGCATCGATGCCGCCCGCACTGAGCTGATCCGCAAGTACTTGGGCTGGACCGGCGGCGCCACGCTCAGGCAGTCGCAGTGGTTCTCCGGGTTCACGGTCGCCCAGAGCAAAGCAGCGCTGGCCGCCGTCGGGGCAGTGGAGCTGCCCGCCGTCCACCCTGCGGCCAAGGGCGAAGCGCTGTGGATGCTGCCCGACGACGTCGAGCGCCTCGCCGCTTTCGAAGTGCCGGCCGAGGAACAGATCCAGCTCCTTGCCGGGACGGACTCGCTCGTGATGCAGCGGCGGAACGCCGCGGACTTGTTCGGGGACCGGGACGGGGACGCGGAGCTGCTCGGCGCAACCCTGGCGCAGCAGGCCGACCTGCCCGACCACCCGATCCTGGACCGCGGCCGGATCATTGGGCTCTGGCAGTACGATCCCGAGGGGCAGCGGATAGCACACTGGCTGTTCGCCGGCTCCACACCCGGGGTACTGCAACGGATCGATGACGTGGAGTCCTGGATCCGTGCGGACCTGGGTGATTTCCGTGCCTTCAGCCTCGACTCGCCGGCGTCGCGGCAGGAGCGGATTGACGCCCTGGACGCGGCAAATGCCGGCTAGCTGACCTGCCGGTGTCCCGCGAAGAAATCCCGGAGCAGGGTGGCGCACTCCTGCTCGCGGACTCCGGCGTAGACCTCCACCCAGTGGTTGAGGCGGCGTTCGCGAAGGATGTCGAACACGGATCCCGCAGCCCCCGCCTTCTCGTCCCATGCCCCGAACACCACCCGGGGAATCCGGGCAAGGACGATGGCGCCGGCGCACATTGCGCAGGGCTCCAGGGTCACCACGAGCGTGCAGTCCGCGAGCCGCCAGCCGTCGCCTCTTCCGCCGTTTGCCTGTCCCAGCGCCTGGAGCCGGGCGGCCGCCTCGCGGATAGCCACCATCTCGGCGTGCGCGGTGGGATCACCGTGCGCTTCCCGTTCGTTCCTCCCTGTACCCAGGACTCCGCCGTCGGGCCCGATGACGACGGCGCCGATGGGCACGTCTTCGGTGCCCAGCGCCCGCCGTGCCTCGGCGAGGGCAAGGCCCATCCATTGGGCATGGCGCGGCTCCGGGGAAGTCATGGCTCAATGATAGTTTCGAAGGTACGGCAGGCGCAGACGACGGATGAGCTCGGGAGACGCAGTGAAAACCTTGACTGACCGCATTACCGACCGGTGGGGGCGGTGGGTTGTGCCGTACGCAGCCCTCTGGATCACCATGCTGATTGGCGGGGTGATCGTGGTGGCGCTGGCAGTGATGGGCGCCGAAGTCTACGACAACGTGGTGGATGAGGCCGGCCTCGCCAACCTGGACAAGCCTGCGCTGGCGCTGTCTGAGGACCTCCGGACCCCCTGGCTCAATTCCGCCGTCACTGCCTTCACCAATGTCGGCGGCGGGATCGGCATGCCGATCGTCGGCAGCATCCTGACGGCCTGGCTGACGTGGGCCGGGCGCACCTGGCGGCCCCTCATCCTGGTGGGCGGCGCCGCGGCTGTTTCGGTCTCCGCAACCACCTTTGGCAAGAAGCTCTTTGGCCGCACCCGGCCGGATCATGCAGACGCTGTTCCGCCCTATGAGTCCTCGCCCTCGTTCCCCAGCGGGCACACGCTCAACACCACCGTGGTGATCGGACTGGTGGTGTATCTGGCCTGCCTGCAGATCCAGCGGACCGTTGCGCGGGTGTCCATAATCACGGCTGGTTCGATCTTCATCATTGCCATGGGCCTGAGCCGGGTATTCCTCGGCCATCACTGGCTGACCGATGTCATCGCCGGGTGGCTCCTGGGCCTCGCCTGGGTGGGAATCGTGATCCTGGCCCACAGGCTCTTCCATGTCATGCGGAACCGCGAGCATGCCGGGCCCGCCCCGACGTTCGACCACCCGGTGCTCCGCGAGGAACTTGGCGCCCGCCATGGCGCCCACAGGGGCGAGGGCCACCCGGAGGAGCCCCACGGATCACGGGGCCGGGACACCACCTCCGGGTGATAGTTTTGACCCATGCGCACACTCGTCGTGGACCACCCGCTGGTCGCTCACAAGCTCACCGTTCTGCGGGACAAGAACACCCCTTCTCCGGTCTTCCGGCAGCTCACCGAGGAACTCGTCACCCTTCTCGCCTATGAAGCAACCCGGGACGTCCGCACCGAGCCCGTCACGATCGAAACGCCCGTCAGCACCACCATCGGCACCGCGTTCACCAAGCCCACGCCCCTCGTGGTCCCTATCCTCCGCGCCGGCCTCGGCATGCTCGAGGGCATGACCAAGCTTGTGCCCACGGCCGAGGTTGGTTTCCTGGGCATGGCCCGTGACGAGGAAACCCTGGACATCATCACGTATGCGGAGCGCCTGCCGGAGAACCTGACGGACCGGCAGATCTTTGTCCTGGACCCCATGCTGGCCACTGGCGGCACGCTGCGCGAAGCCATCAAGTTCCTCTTCAAGCGCGGCGCCTCGGACGTGACGTGCATCTGCCTCCTGGCAGCGCCGGAGGGCCTTGCCAAGCTGGAAGAAGAACTCGCGGACGCGAACGTGACCATCGTCCTGGCATCCATTGACGAGAAACTCAACGAGAAGTCCTACATCGTGCCCGGACTCGGGGACGCCGGCGACCGCCTCTACGGCATCGCCGGCTAACGAGGCAGCGGGTCGGGTCTACGGGGAAGGGGAGCCGGGGCAGCGAAGCGATTGCCCCCTTCCGGTTTTCGGCGGCCGTCGCTAGCCTGTGGCCCATGGACTGGAAACTTGAACTGGTGTTTGTCCCTGTGTCCGACGTGGACCGTGCCAAGGATTTTTACGTCAATAAGGTGGGCTTCAACGCCGACTACGACGAGCGGCCCATGGAGGGCATCCGTTTCGTCCAACTGACTCCGCCGGGGTCCGGCTGCTCGATCGCCATCGGCGAAGGCTTAAACGATGCCCCGCCCGGTACCGCTCCAAGCCTGCAGTTGGTGGTCAGCGACATCCAGGCGGCGCACAAGCAGCTCAAGGACAACGGCGTTGACGTCAGCGACATCGACATTCAGGCTTGGGGTCACTTCGTGCATTTCGCTGACCCGGACGGCAACAAATGGGCCGTCCAATACATCCCCCACCGCCCGAACGGATAAGTCACAGAATCCGACTTCGCCCCGGGTGGGGCAGGATGGAAGCATGAGCTTCCGCCCAAACGCCGCTGTACCGCGCATCGCCGCATCGCCTGTAGCCACTATCTCCGCCAAGGCCGTGCTGTTCGACATGGATGGCACCCTGGTCGACTCCACGGCCGTCGTGGAGCAGGTATGGGGCGAGTTTGCGGCCCGTTACGGCCTGGACATCGCCGAGATCCTCCACACTTCCCATGGCGTCCAGGCAGGGGACACCGTTCGGCGGTTTGCACCTGTCGGCGCTGATGTTGTGGCCCTGACCGCGGAGCTCGGTGCCATGGAACGGGTTCGGACCGAGGGCATCGTTGCGCTGCCCGGTGCCGCCGACCTGCTGCGCAGCCTCCCGGCGGATGCCGTGGCGCTGGTGACTTCCGCCGACCGGATCCTTGCCGACATCCGGATGGGCGCCGCGGGACTGGCCATGCCGGCCACCGCAGTCACGGCCGACCTTGTCACCCGGGGCAAGCCGCACCCGGAAGGCTACCTCCGGGCCGCGGAACTGCTCGGTGTGGATCCGGCCGACGCGCTGGTCTTTGAGGACGCCCCCGCCGGCATTGCGGCCGGACTGGCCGCCGGAATCCGGACCGTGGCCATCGGTCCCAACACCGGCCCCCTGCCTGACGGCGTTCTGCACCTTGCGGACTACTCCGGCGTGTCCGTGACCACGGACATGGACGATTCCGGTGCCAGGAGGATTTCCTTCCGGTTCTGACCCCAAACCGGTTTTCGGTCCAGTAGTCTCGGGAGGGACGTCTGAAACTATCTTGGGGGGATAGGATGACCGAGATCCCGATTGCCGGCGACAGAGGCATTGTTCAGCTGCGCACCGGCGTTTTGCATGTGCAATGGATTCCAGGCCTGGCTATTTGCGAGGAAGCTGCCTTGGCTGTCATGGCAGCCGTCAATGACCTGAGCCGCGGGCGTTCGTTTCCGATGCTGGTGGATATGGCTGCGACGGCGTCCATGAGCCGCGGGGCCCGGCGCGTCTTTGCGCTTCCCAGCACTGTAGCGAGGGTGGCGCTCCTCGGATCGTCCCCGGTGGACCGGGCCATGGCCAATTTCTTCCTCAGCATTAACGCTCCGGCGGCTCCGACGCGGTACTTCACCTGCCTGGAGGAAGCTATGCGGTGGCTCCGGGAAGCGTAGCCGCCGCAGCGACCGGGGCGTAAACCCGGGCGAGTTCGGAACGAAGCCCCCGCACCGGAATGCGGTCAGCCGCCAAGTCGCGGATAAGGCGGCCCATACCGCGGAGGTCTGCGAGGGCCGTTTGCAGCAGGTCCACGCCCGCGTCTGTACCGCTTGTCCAGTCAACTGGAACCTCGTGCACGCGGAGTCCGCATTTTTCCGCCACGATCAGCAGTTCGGTGTCGAAAAACCACTCGTTGTCCGCCGTGTGCGGAAGGATGCGGCGGGCAACATCTGCGCGAATTGCCTTGAATCCGCACTGCGCATCGCTGAAATGTGCACCCATCAGCGCGTGCAGCAGAAGGTTGTAGCCGCGTGAAATGAAACCACGCCAGGGGCTGCGGACCACATGGGAAGCGCGCGCCAGCCGGGTTCCGATGGCCAGATCGGAGTGCCCGGAAATGAGTGGCGCCGCCAAAGGGGCGAGCGCTGCGAGGTCGGTGGAAAGATTCACGTCCATGTAGGCCAGCACGGGTGAAGGCGACGCCAGCCAGACGGTGCGAAGGGCGTTGCCGCGCCCTTTTGCGGCAAGCCGCACCACGCTGACTTCGCGGAGTTCACGCGCAATGCGCTCAGCCACCTTAAGAGTGCTGTCGGTGCTGGCGTTGTCGGCCACCGTAATCCGGAACGGGTACGGGAAGGTGCCAAGCAGGTAGGTGTGCAGTCGCCGCAGGGACCGCTCCAGGTCCCGTTCCTCGTTGTAGACCGGGAGGACAACATCAAGGACGGGGATGGCAGTTCCTGCATCCCCCGCGGTCCTGGTGTCGATCGGGGCACGGCGGGTGTTCCCCGTTGCGGGCGGCGAAACGCTGCCGGGCGGGACGTCGACGGCGGCCCGCGGCGGCGATGGCAGTTGGAGCAGGGTTCCCGCGGCCTGGTCTGTGAGCGTCATGGTTCCACTATGCGACCGGCGCATATGAAGGATTTAGGCCAAAGCTGTGCAGTTGCTGTGGGATTTTCCGGGCCCGTGCCCGGAAGCGGCGGCGGTACGCCCGCCGTCATTGGTGGACGTACCGCCGCCGCGGTTTATGCGTCAGGGGCGAGCAGCGAGCAAATGTTCGTGGCTGTCCCGGGTCCTGAGAATCTTCTTAGTTCTGTCACCCCGTCAAGCTCAAGGGCAAAATTAACGTTGCCCTTGGTGAGGATGAGCCCGTCATCACCAGGGAGCTGAAGCAGGTTCACACCCGTGGCTTTCACTTCGATCCTGTCGCCCGGGAACGAAAAGAAAAGCACGCCCGTGATGACGTAGCTGGCGGTCTTTCCGTCCGGCCCCGTCAGGGTGACCTTCAGCCCCGGAGACGTGCTGATGACGTCACCGGACGGAGTCGTGATGTTCTTGACCTTGCCAGTGACTTCACCGGTGACAGGAAATCCACAGCTCGTGAAAGTGGCGGGTCCGTCCACTGTGATCGGCGGGCCCGAGGGGGCGGCAGCGGCCGGTGCGGCTGCCGCGAAGATTGAGGCCAGGACGGCCGTAGGAACTAACCATTTTTTCATTGTTGTGCTCCCTGCATCTTGATGACGGCGCTGGGCCGGCAGCCGCTTGGAAGACGATTGAAAGCGGCGGCGACCCAGAGTCACTCCACAACCTTGTGAAAACCTTGTGGCTCCAGGAATGGGGGTAGGGACACGGGCGAACCAGCGGGAGAAATGTGCCGTTAGAAAGCCGGAGGCCCCGAATCACGTGGATTCGGGGCCTCCGGCTCATGCAGACCAAGCCTGGCGAAGATGCGCCGGCTTAGTACCAGTTGTTGGCGTAGTGGAAGTTCAGGGCGCCGCAGGGGGAGCCGTACCGTTCCTTGACGTAGTTCAGGCCCCAATTGATCTGGGTGCGGAAGTTGGTCAGGTAGTCGGACCCGGCGCTGGCCATCTTCTCGGCCGGCAGGGACTGGACAATGCCGTAGGCGCCACTGCTGGCGTTCGTGGCAGTGGTCTTCCAATCCGATTCCTTGGTCCACAGCGTGGTCAGGCACTGCATCTGGTCAGCCGCCCAGCCGTAGGTACCGAGCTGCGATGCGGCATACGCCTGGGCAGCTGCGGGATCGTCGACGGCTACAGGCGGTGCCGGGGCAGGAGCCGGTGCGGGGGCCGCAGCCGGTGCAGGTGCAGGCGCGGGTGCCGGTGCTTCCGGTGCGGACTTCTCCTCGGATGCCGGTTGCGCGTCGGACGACTGCGCTGTCAGGCTGACAGAGGCCGGGGCGGGCATGGCGGAGACCAGGATCTTTTCGAACGCGAGCTTCGACTCGGCGTTTGCGGTAGCGGCGCCGGCTTCGCCCGTTGCAGATGTTGCCGGGGCTGCAGGTTCTGAAGCCTGGCCGGCGGCGCCGACGCCGATCAGGACGGCGCAGGCCGTGGCTACTACTGCGGCCCGCCGGCCTGAGCCCTGCAATCCGGCAGCAATCCGGGACATTGGCGACGCGATGGTGGCTGGTTCGGCGCGGTGGCGTGAGCGTTCGGCAGGCGCCTTGGACTCGTCGGAAGCGCGCTCCGGACGTACTTCTAGCGTGGATTTAGTCATGGTTGCCTCTCGATGCCGGCGGAGTTAGCTGTCGGGTTCGGATGAGGTCATCCGGCCGCACGGAACTTCACGTGTCGGCTTCACCCCGAGGGCGGCTATGCAAAATGCCCGGAGACCTGGGTCCCCCGCCTCTGCCTAATCATGAGGAAATCCGGGTAGCGGCAGAGTTTGGCGTCCATCCGGATATGCGGCTATAACGGTTGCCGCACTCTAAAAACGCTACAGGAGTCTCGCGCTTAAGTCACATTTAGGTAACGAGGATCACGACGACGGCGCGTTGACTTGCGCCAGAACGGCTGGCTTGCCAGTGCTGCGCCGGAGCTAAGCTGCCGGCGGTTCGCCCGGTAGGCGGAGGGCGAACTCGGTGCGTCCCGGGCGGGAATTCACTTCGACGGTTCCGCCGTGCGCTTCCACAATGGACTGCACAATCGAGAGGCCCAGGCCGCTGGTCCCTTCGGACGCAGCGGCGCCGGTGGCTCCCGCGCCCGAAGCGGAGCGGGCCGGACTCGTGCGGGCGGCGTCCGCCCGGGCAAAGCGGGCAAAGACCCGGTCGACGAACTCCGGCGGAATCCCTGCACCGTTGTCCGTTACGGTCACCACGGCACTGCCGTCGGCCGACCGCATCACGCCGGTGACCACGGTGGTTCCGGGGTCCGTATGCTTGCGGGCATTGGAAAGCAGGTTGGCCAGCACCTGGTGCAGCTGCTTGGCGTCGCCGCGGACCACAACGGGCTCGTCGGGCAATTCGAGCTGCCAGATGCGGTCCGGCGCCATGACCTTCTCGTCGCTGACGGTTTCCACCACCAGCTGGGTCAGGTCCACGTCGCTGATCTTGAGCGGCTGGCCTTCGTCCAACCGGGCCAGCAGCAGGAGATCCTCCACCAGGGTGGTCATCCGTTCCGACTGGCTCTGTACCCTGGCGAGGGATTTCTTGCCGTCCGGGGTAAAGTCCTCGGTCATCCGCATCAGTTCTGTGTAGCCGCGGATGGCGGTGAGCGGCGTGCGCAGCTCGTGCGAGGCGTCGGCAACGAACTGGCGCACCTTCGTTTCGCTCTGCTGCCGGGCCTCGAGTGCCTTGGACACGTTGTCCAGCATGAGGTTGAGGGCGTGGCCCACGCTGCCCACTTCAGTTCCGGGATGCGCGTTCGACGGCGGCACCCGGACTGCGAGGGCCACCTCACCGGCGTCGAGAGGCAGTTGGGAAACCTGCGTCGCAACTTCGGACAGCTGTTCCAGTGGTCTCATGGTGCGGCGGATCAGCACCGTGCCGGCTAGTCCGATCAGCACCAGGCCTCCCAGGGAAACAAACACGAAGGTCCACACAAGGGACGTCAGGGTGCTCGCTTTGGCGTCCAGGGGGAGACCCGTGACCAGGACGTCGCCGTACGCGGTTTCGACTGCCACCAGCCGGTAGCCCCCGTTGGAAAGCGTCCTGTCTACCGGATTGCCGTTGCGGGCCAAGGCCAGCAGCGTCTCCTTATCGCTGCTGGACAGCGCCGAGCGCGTCGTGTCGGAGGCAAGGAAGCCGGCGCTGTTGACCTGGCCATTGAGGATTCGGGCGTTGAGGGTGCCTACGCTTTGGCCCCTGGCATCCAGCGGGTCCCTCCCTCCGCCGAGTCCCCCGAGGGGCGGCCTCTCCGGATCGTTCGACCGCTTTGCGGCTTGGCTCAGCTGGTCATCAAGCTGGCGGGTGAGGAACGAGTCCATCGACGCATAACTGAACAGCCCAACAGCGCCGCAGATGGCCACGAGCAATGCCATGGCCACCAGAACCAGCCGCGTGCGGAGGTGCCAAGTGGATGGGTCCAGCCAGCGGCGGCGGTCTTTGCGGATTTCGCCGGAGAGGGTGGGCACCGCTCAATCCGCCGGTTTGATGACGTAGCCCGCGCCGCGCACCGTGTGGATCATGGGCGGGTGCGTGGCATCCACCTTCTTGCGCAGGTAGGAAATGTACAGCTCCACGATGTTGGCCTGGCCGCCGAAGTCGTAGTCCCATACGCGGTCCAGGATCTGGGCCTTGCTGACCACGCGCTTGGGGTTTTCCATGAGGTAACGGAGGAGTTCAAACTGGGTTGCCGTCAACTGCAGTTCCTCGCCGGCGCGGGTCACTTCACGTGTGTCGATGTTGAGGACGAGGTCGCCCACCACAAGTTCGGCGGTGTCCATGGCGGCCACTCCGGAGCGCTGGACCAGCCGGTGCAGGCGAAGGAGCACCTCCTCCATGCTGAAGGGCTTGGTGACGTAATCATCGCCGCCGGCCGCCAGGCCGAGGATGCGGTCCTGTACGGCGTCCTTCGCCGTCAGGAAGAGTGCAGGCACCTCCGGCGCGAAGGCGCGGATCCTGGTGAGCAGCTCAACGCCGTCGAACCCCGGGAGCATCACGTCCAGCACCAGGACATCCGGCCGGAACTCCTTGGCCAGTTTCACGGCTTCGGGACCGTCTCCTGCGACAGCTACGGACCAGCCTGCCATCCGCAGGCCCATGCTCATGAGCTCGGAGAGGCTGGGTTCGTCGTCAACCACCAGGGCGCGGATGGGGGAGCCGTCCGGGTGGTTGAGCTGGGGAAGGTTGTTAGTCATGGAGTGCGAAGTGGCCATGGGACAACTCTCCGATCTGCGGTTTAGCCGACGCTATGGGGATCCTGTGGGCCAGCTGTGAATCCCAGCCTAGCGAGCTGAACGCGCGGAGGGGCCCTTCGCGTGCCAACCGGCGCGGATCCGCTGCCTTCCCGCGGCGGGAACGGGCGCATCAAAGGTCACAGCTTGACCTCCTGTCCCGCACAGGCCCCGCACAGGAACCCTCCGGAGTCTGGAGTGGACAAAGCCCCCTGCCCCAGGAGTACGCCATGAACAACGACCACACCACGCCGCTACCGGAGAGCGAAACTGACAACGCGCCGGAGGGCCAGGCGCCGGAGGGCAGGACTCCGGCGGCCAGCTCTGTCAGCCGCCCCGCGGGTGGCGGGCAGAACGCCGGGTGGGGAACGCCGTCGTCGGCCGCTGGCTCCGCTTTTCCGCCCACAGCAGGATGGGGCTCGCCCCGACAGCACGGCGGCTGGGATGCCCCGGCTGGACGGTCGAAGCCATGGACCATAAAGCGGGGAGTGGTGGTCGCCGGAGCTGCGGCTGTCCTTGCGGGCGGAGCCGGCGTAGGAATCTATGCCTTGACGACCAGTTCCGCGGCGGCCGACGGCACGGCCGATGCAGGCGCGTTGCAGGAAACGTTGCCAGGCTCCCGCGGCGGCGCGCAGGGTGGTTTTGCCGACGGCGGGATGCCGCCCCAGGGCGGCCCCGGAAATTTCGCCCCGGAAGGCCTGGGTGGAATGGGCAGCGGAGTATCCGCCGCCGTTCACTCCGAGTACGTCATCCTCCAGGACGGTGCCTACGTCACCAAAGTTGAACAGCAGGGGACGGTCACTGAGGTCAGTTCCGGCGCCGTGACCGTCAAGAGCGCCGACGGGTTCAGCCGCACCTATTCACTGGATTCGGACGTGGCGGTGAGCAATCAGCAACAAAGGCGTCAACAGGCTGGCGGGACGTCCGCCAGCACACTGACTGTGGCCGATATCGTGTCCGGAGCCATGGTAAGGATCGTTGCCGCAAAGGATGGTGACAGCTTCCCTGCGGAGTCCGTCCAGCTGGTGGCCGCCACCCTCACCGGGCAGTCAAACTGAGTTGGCGTGCTGTGCGGGCAGGAATTTTTCTGCGCGGCCCGGCCAAGGGCTGGACATGTGCCACAAGGCAGCGTTGGCATTTCAGCAATACGGTACGGGCTGAATTTTCGCACCGAAAGGCTTCGTTTTGAAGAAGAAAATTCGGATTTTCGTGAATTCTGATCGATCGTTCTGAAAAACATCTGTTATTTTATTGGCATTTCAGAATCGTGATTTGGGCCACATTGTGTGATTTTGTCTCACGATGCGGACGATTCCGTCCATTGTTACTTGCAAGTTTTCATTGTTACGTTGCACACTTCAATTGTGAACAAGAACTCAACAGCACCTGCAGCCGCAGAATCCTGGACCAGCCCACCCGCTGGCGAAGACATGCGCTGTTGTCGAATGCACGCCTAACTTTCCCACCCCGAGAAGTTTTTAGGCATTCGCCCCAAGCCCAGCGTCGGGCGCCCCTCCCCAGATCTCATTGCGGGGAAAGCCAGCATTCGAGCCGCGATGACGGCCATTCACATTGAGGTAAGCATTCCATGTCAGTTGCATCTGGATACGTCCACATCTCCGTCCGAAACGCCAACAAAGGCGGCCAGCCTTCCGGCCTCCGCCAGGGATTCGGGGCCCGTCCTGCGTTCGCCCCGGCAGCGCCCGGCAACAGCTTCCCGGCCCCCGGCTATGCGCCGCAGGGCTACAACCCGAACTCGTACGGCCAGCTCCGCGCTGTTCCCGCCGCCGAGTCCGCTCCGCAGACGGCGCCCACCCCCGTGATCGCCCCGGCCAACGGCAGCGCCGTCCGCCCCGTCGCCAATGAAAATGTTGCCCGTGGATTTGTGCTCTACATGGGAATCGATGAGGAAACCGCTGCGGCTGCCGGCACCTCAATTGCCAAGCTTGCCCAGGAAATCCGCGCCTACGCCCAGTCCCTCGTCTCCGGCGCGGAGAGCTACGCCGCAGTGGCGGTGGCCCCGGCCAGCGCCCCGGGTTCCGCGCTCGACGTCGTACGGTCCACCTTTGGTGACCCCACCGTCAACTCCCGACAGCGCACGGAAGCCACCCGGCTGCCGCAGCCGCAGGATCCCCGTCCGTCCGGTGTCCTCATCGACCTGGCCCGCCGCGAGGTCCACCTCGACGGAGAATCCCTGAACCTCACGTTCAAGGAGTTCGAGCTCCTGAACTACCTCGTGGAAAACGGCACCCGCACCGTGGGCCGCGACGAACTCCTCGAGGGCCTGTGGCGCAACGCCGAAGAGGTTCCCAACGAGCGGACCATCGACGTCCACATCCGCCGCCTCCGCTCCAAGCTTGGCCGCCTTGCCAACACCGTGCGCACCGTCCGCGGCCAGGGCTACCGGTTCTACGAGCACCCTGAAGTTGTGGTCTGGGCCGCTCCGGAATACTCCATCTAGTCTTCAACGACGCGCGAAAGCGGCATTCTGCCGTGCCTTAGACACCTCCTTCGTTCCTCAGTCGGCGATGCGGCACTACGCAGAATGCCGCTTTCGCGCGTTCTGACCTTGGCGTATGTGCCTCCGCGGCTTAGTTCCTATGGCCCTATGGCCCTGTTGGCTTGGAGTGGGGCGGCGTAGGCTCTGATCGTCCATCCGACCATCAGGAGGAACTATGTCTGTAGCACGCATCACCACCCTGAGCGCAAATTCCAAAACGTCGTTTGATGCCGCCATCAAAGAGGGCATCGAACGCGCCAACAAGACACTTCGTGGTGTCACGGGAGCATGGGTCAAGGAGCAGAAAGTCGAAATCGCTGACGGCGCCGTCGTCGCCTGGCACGTCGTGCTGGAAGTGACCTTCGTCCTGGACGACTAAACCCTGTGCAGGGCGGCCGTGCCCTGCGGGGCAGGGCCGCCGCACTAGGATTGATGCATGAGCGAGCATCACATCAGGCGTTTGATCCTCATGCGGCACTCCAAGGCAGACTGGCCCGGAGGCGTGCCGGACCACGAACGTCCGCTGGAAGAGCGCGGACACCGCGAGGCTCCCCTGGCCGGCAAGTGGCTGCGCAAGCATGGAGTGATCCCCGATTTCATCCTCTGCTCCAGCGCGCTCCGGACCAGGCAGACGTGCACGTGGGTGTGCGCTGAACTGGGGGACCAAGCCCCGACGCCGAAACTTGAGGACGGCCTCTACGGAGCCTCCGCTTTGCGCATGCTGAAGGTCATCAACCATGTACCGGACACCGTGACCACTCTGATGGTGATCTCCCACATGCCCGGGGTGCAGGACCTTGCCATGCACCTGGCGTCACGCGATTCCAACCACGATGCCTATATGGACGCCGCCACCCGGTTTCCCACCAGCGGCCTGACCGTGCTGGAAACGGAAAAGACCTGGGCTGAGCTGGACGGCCAGGACGCCCGGCTTACTCGCTTCAAGGTGCCCCGGGCGCACTAGGCAACCGCTGCTCACTGCCACGGTGTTCATGGTCAGCGCGGGGTTTGTGATGTTTACTGGAGATATTCGTCAGTGCCCCGGTTAAGAGGAGAACATCGTGGACTCAGGACAGCTTGTGGGGATCATTATCGGTGTTGTAGTGGTGGTTGCGATCATTGCCGCGGTGCTGTTCTTCAACCGGAAACGCAAGGTTGAAGCGGACCGAAACCGGGCCGCCGAGATGCGTGAAAAGGCCAAGGCCGACGAGCTTGGAGCGCGGGAACGCGAGGCCAAAGCAGCACGTGCCGAGGCCGATGCCAAGCAGGCCGAAGTCGAGGCAGAGCGCCTGCGCCGCGACGCTCGCGAGAAGCAAGCAGAAGCCGAACGAGTGCGGGCCTCGTCGCAGGAGCAGCTCCGTAAAGCCGACGAGGTTGATCCGGACGTAGTCACAGCCGAGCAGCGCGATGCCGACCGGCGCGAAACGGACCGGCACGACACGGACCGGCACGAAGCCGACCGGCACGTTGAGACCACTCCTGCCGAGCCGCAGACGCGCGCCGAGGCCGGAACCCGCGGGCGCGGGGACGCCGTTCCCGGGCCAGCCGTACCGGGCACAACTGAACCGGGCACACCTCGCCAGCACGATGCTGCCGACCGCGACGCTGCCGACAGCGACGCGGCGCGGCGCGACGCCGTGCCTGACCGCCGCGAGGACGGGGCTCCCGGAGAGCGGCCCCGGAACCTTTGAGCCCGCATCCGGTGACGCGGATTTCCTGAACCGGTAGCCCGCAGCGTGAACCTTCGACATTCCGCCCTGGCTGTCCTCGTGGCAGTCCTGTGGGGCGCCAATTTCGTTGCCATCGACCTTGGCCTACACGCCGACGGCATGGAAGTGCCGCCCCTGCTCTTTGTAGCCATGCGCTTCGTCCTGGTTGTCTTTCCGTGGATCTTCTTCATCCGCAGGCCCGCTGTCAGTTGGCGGGCCATCCTCGGCGTCGGCCTCTTCATGAGCGCCGGACAATTCGGACTCCTCTACCTGGCCATGGCGCTGGGCATGCCTGCAGGGCTCGCCTCGCTGGTACTGCAGGCGCAGGTGCTGCTTACCGTTCTGCTGGCTGCCGGAATTCTGGGCGAACGTCCCAGCGGCAGGCAGTTCGCCGGCGTCGTCCTCGGGGTGGCCGGCCTCGCGGTGGTGGCAGTAGGCCGCAGCATGGTGGCGCCGGTCCTTCCCCTGCTCATCGTGCTGGCGGCTGCGCTGTCCTGGGCTGCGGGCAACATCATCGCCCGGCAGGCCAGGGCCTCCTCCGGCCTGGGGCTCGTTGTGTGGTCCGGCGCGGTGGTTCCGCTGCCCCTGATCGGACTGTCACTGCTGATCGACGGCCCGGCCGCCGTGGGCGGGACCCTGGCTGGCCTGCAATTGGTAACCATCCTGAGCGCCATCTACACGGCTGTCCTGGGGTCCCTGGTGGGCTACGGAATATGGAACTGGCTCCTGGGCATGTATCCGTCGTCCGCGGTGGTTCCCTTCACCCTGCTTGTCCCGGTGGTGGGAATGACGACGGCGTGGCTGATCCTGGGCGAGGTCCCCTCACCGGCCGAGGTTGCCGGCGGACTCCTGCTGCTGGCCGGGGTTGCCATCGCCGTACTCCGGCCGGGCCGGAACGGGGCCACCCCGGGCCAGCGACGATGGCACGCTCAACGCCGTGATGTAGCTTTTGCCGGGGACTTGGGCGACTTGGCCGCCGCCGGCGAGGGCCGCTTGGCCGCCGGAGCGCGGACGGCACCTGACCTGGACACGGGAACGCGACCGTAAGTGGTGCCCGCGGCCGGACGGGGTGCCTGCCTGACCGCCGGCCGCCGGGCGGCAGTTGCGGGCTTGCGCTGGCCGGGCTGCATGCGTCTGGACTGATCGCGGCCGGACCTAAGCCGTTTGCCGGCCGGCCACACAGCGCCGGCGAAGAGCACCAGGAGCGTTCCCACGCCGGAAGCTGCGGCGAGGTAGAAGTAGATGTCGGAGTCCTGGGTGGTGGCAGCCGCTCCCAGGGAGTCCGGCTCCGCCGTAAACGCCAGGCCCCACATGCGCAGGAATGCGATGGCGAAGCCGATGAACAGGCTGGTGCCAACGCCTCCCGCCAAGAGGGCCAGATTGCGTCCTCGGGCCACCACCTGGATGACGGAGGCGAGGTATCCCACAGCGACGGCTCCGAGGAACGTGAACAGCACGGCCTCTTCCAGCGTGATCGCGGTAAGCACCAGAAGGACCGCGGCGGCGAACGCCGCAACGATGGCTACCCTTCCGCTGTTACCCATGTGGCGCATGTGACTAATCTTCCCCGATGCGGGCTATTTCCGGACGTAGCCACGCATGATTGCCATAATGGCCGCAACACTTTGTTCGCGGGTGCGTTCGGGGTTGTAGGTCTGGCGGTCCAGGCCCACCACGAAGCAGGCGCCGAAGATGGCAGTTTCCAGGCTGCCCCTGGAGATTGATTCATCAACGGGGTACTGCGCGGCTACGCCCTCGATCGCGGCGCCGATCACTGCAAGGAGGCGGCCGCGGAGCTCGGCAAAGGTGTCCTGCCATTCACTGGGAGTCCGCCAGTTCTCACTGACCCAGAGCCGGGCAAAGGACGGGTACTCAGCCATGAAGTCCATCGCCTGGCCGATCATCCCGTCCATGGCCGCCAGCGGGTCGGCGGAGGAGCCCTGCACGCTTAGCAGCCGGGCATGGAGGATGTCCACGCCGTGGCGCAGCAGCTGCGCGATCAGATCGGACTTGCTGCCGAAGTTGTAGTACACGGTTCCCTTGGAGACGCCGGCTGCCGCCGCGATCTCGTCCACGGTGACCCCGGCCGCGCCGCGCTCGCCGATCAGCTCCATGGAGGCGTCGAAGAGCTTCTGCTTGGTGGCATTTGTACGGGCGGGCCGGAGCTTCTTTTCGCCGGCTTCCTGCGTGCTCATACGGCGATCTCCGGTTTCAGGGACTTCAGGGTCCAGAACTTGTGCTTGTGGACGGCCAGCGTTGATAGCGCGGC
Source organism: Arthrobacter sp. Leaf337 (assembly GCF_001423745.1). Taxonomy (GTDB): domain Bacteria; phylum Actinomycetota; class Actinomycetes; order Actinomycetales; family Micrococcaceae; genus Arthrobacter. The sequence continues at coordinate 79,745 of NZ_LMPC01000012.1, read as the reverse complement.
CCCCAGCACAGTGTAGCCAAACAGGCCCGCCACGGTAGGCAGGATCATGGACAGGTCCGCGCCATAGATCAGGTGCCGCATCCCGGTCACCACATAGCCCATGGGGAGGATCTCGTGCACCACGTGCAGGGGCGGGGGAGTGGTCTGCCAGGGGAATGTGCCTCCGGATGACACCAGCTGGAGCACCAGCAGGATCAGCACCACCAGCTTCCCCGGGGACCCAAGCAGCGCGACGACGCCCTGGATGATGGCGCTGAACGCCATCGCGGCCGCCAGCATGAACAGCCACATCAGCACCGGGTGGGCGGGGTTGAGGCCCAGCGCCAGGTCCACCACCAGGGTGAGCAGGCTCGCCTGGACGACCGAGACGGCCAGGAACGGCAGCCAGCCGCCCAAGGCGATCTTCCATGACGGCGCGTTAGACGCCAGCGCCCGCTGCGTGATGGGCCGCATGGCCTGGATCAGCATAAAGATGCCGATCCAGAGGGCGAAGGTGAGGAAGAACGGCGCCAGGCCGGCCCCGTAGGACCCGGCTTTCGCCTGCGAGATGTTGCTGACGGCCACGGGATCGGCGATCACCTTGGAGAGGCTGCTCTTCTGCGCGTCATCGGGGTTGGGCACCTGGCCGGCACCCTTGGCGAGTTCCGATGCCAGGGTGCCGGCCCCGCTGGCGGCCGTGGAGGCGCCGTCCTCAAGTTGCGCCGCACCGCCGTCGAGCGCGCCGGCACCTTCTGCGAGTTTCCCGGTGCCGTCAACGGCACTTTGCTCGCCGGCCGCCAAAGCGGAGGTCCCGGCATGGAGCTGGTCCGCGCCGGCGGACGCCTGGGCGATGGCGCCGGTCAAGGCGGGCGTGGCCGCTGCCAGCTTGGCGGCACCGTTGCTCACGGCGGCGGAGCCGTCCGCGAGCTGCTGGATCTGCGCGGCGTCGGACTGGATCTTTGCCTTGGCGCCAGCCACTGGTCCGGAGGCTGCCGCGGCGTCGAAGTCCGCCAGGATGCTGTCCGCCTGCGCCTGGGTGATGATTCCGGCGGCCAGCAGCCTGCCGTTCGACTCCACCACGCGGTTCCTCAGCCCCTGGTCAGCGGCGTTCAATTGCCCGACGACGTCCTGGACTTTGGTGTTCAACGTGGCGTTTCCGGCCGCGACCTGCGCGGCGCCGTCGGCCAGCTTTTGCGAGTCCGCAGGGAGGGAGGCTGTCTTGTCCCTCAGCTGCCCGAGTCCGTCGCTTAGCTGGGCCGCGCCGGCATCCAGCTGGTTGGCACCGTCGCGCAGCTTGACCTGTCCGGCATAGAGCTCGCCGACGCCGGCGCTCAACTGCGTGGTGCCGTCATGCAGGGTGACCGTGCCGTCGTGGAGCTTGGTCACGCCGTCGGAAAGCTGGCCTGCGCCGTCGGCGGCTTTGACAATCTGGGTGTGGATGGTGCCGAAGCCCGTCAGCAGCTGGTTGGCTGTTTCCTCGCCCACTTCCCTGGCCACGCTCGAGTGGACCGCTGTGGTCAGCTTGTCCACGATGGTGCTTAGGAGGTAGTTGTTGGCGTCGTTGGTGGTCACGTTCAGCATGGCCTGGTTGGCGGAGTCAAAGCTGCCAGGTGAGACGAGGCTGGCGGAGAAATCCTTCGGAATCTTGAGGGCGAAGGCGTACTTGCCGCTGCTGACGCCCTGATCTGCCTGCTGGGCGGAGTCCACGGACTGCCAGTTGAACACGTGCCCTTCCACCAGGCTGTCCGCCACGGTCCGGCCTGCCTGCAGCTGCGTTCCGTCGCTGGAGGTGGCGCCGGTGTCTTCCACCACCAGGGCCGCATCGATTTGGTCCAGGTTGCTGTAGGGATCCCAGTTGGCATACAGATACACCGCGCCGTAAAGGAGCGGAACCATGGTCAGCGCAAGGATGGTGAGCTTGGGCAGCAGCCCTCCGGTCATGCGCTTGAGTTCGGAGCGGGCTAACCGCAGCACAGTCACTTGGCATCCTCTGTTTCGTTTTCGGGACTGGGGTCTGTGTCCGGCACGGCGTTGCCGATCACCGCGGCGGGGCCCGTCCAGGTCTCCGGGAGGGCAGCCACGGTGGCGACGACGGCGAGCGGCCGGCCGCCGTTGTACGCCAGCTCCTGGAGCCGCGGCAGCCAGTCCGCGGGATCCGCGCTGTGGCGATCAGGGGAGTCCACCACCAGAAGGTCCGTGTGCGGGTTGGCGAGCGCGAGGGCGGTGAGCAGTTCGATGCGCTTGGCCGGGGCCAGCTGTTCCGTCCAGAGGCCGGCGATGTCCTCGAACCGGTTGACCTTGAGCCACGGCTTGCTGAGGAGTGCGCCGCGATAGCGCCGCGGGATCAGTGCAAGGTCTTCCGTGACGAGATCCCGTACGCTCAGGTGCTGTTCCGGCTCGTTGACACCCGGGGCGTCCACGAGCGAGCTGGCCGCCCGGAGGTGCTTCGTCTTCGCCCGGCCGTCCCACAGGAGCTCGCCGGAAGACAGTTTCATCCGCCCGCTCAGGGTGAGTGCCAGCGCGGTCCGCTGGTCCTGTCTGGTGCCGGAGACCAGAAGCAGCTCGCCCCGCCGTGCCTGGAGTGACGTGGGAGGGAGCAGATCGTCCCGCCGGCCATTCACGTGAAGCTGTCGAACCGAGAGCATGGAAGCCTTTCGCAGTGTTTGTCTGCTATAAGGCTAACTAAACTGACCGGTCAGTTCAAATAGATTGGGCTGAGGTGTGACCAACCAGTCAGAGTCCGTACTCCTCCAGCAGGCGCAGCCACACTTCGCTGACCGTGGGATAGGACGGCACGGCGTGCCACAGCCGGTCCAGCGGCACCTCGCCCACCACCGCGATGGTGGCGGCATGCAGGAGTTCTGCCACGTCCGGGCCTGCGAAGGTGGCGCCGAGGAGCACCTTCCTGTCCTCGTCCACCACCAGCTGGGCCCAGCCTTCGTAGTGTTCCGAATGCAGCGACGACCCCGCGACGCTGATGGGGAGCTCCACTGAAGAGACCCGGTAGCCGTCCGTTTGTGCCTGCTTCACGGACCGGCCCACGCTGGCCAGCTCAGGGTCCGTGAACACGACGTTGGGCACGGCATGCTCGTTGGCGGTCTGCGCGAAGCGGCTCCACGGCTTCGGCGTCCCCTTCAGCTCGCCTTTGGCCCGCGCCGCGATGGCATCCCCCGTGGCCCGCGCCGAGTATTTGCCCTGGTGCGTCAGCATGACCCGGCCGGCCGCGTCCCCAACGGCGTAGAGCCAGCGGCTGTCGCCGTCGTCCGTACCAGTGCCGCCGCCGGCGTCGGCGCCCTCGATGATCCCCTCGACCAGGCCCGTGGTGTCCGTGCGGAGCGGCGGCACTTTGCCGTCCGTGGAACCAAGCCCCACTGTTTCCAGCCCCAACCCGTCCAGCGCCGGGTGTCGGCCGGTGGCAACGAGGAGGCGTTCAGCCGTGATGCTGTCGCCGTCGGCCAAGTCAACGGTGAAATAGCCGCCCCCGCTTCTGCTGACGCGCTCCGTGCCGGTGTTGAGGCGGACGTCCACGCCGTCGGCCCGCAGGCCGGCCAGCACCAGGTCTGCGGCATCTTTCGGATACATGCTGAGCAGGCCGCCGCGTGCCACCAGCGTCACTGCAGAGCCCAGCCGGGCGAATGCCTGCGCCAGCTCGGTCCCGGCCACCCCGCCGCCGAGGACCGCCAGGCTGCGCGGAACGCTCCGGGCGGACGTGGCCTCGCGGGTGGTCCAATACCCAATCCCCGCCAGGCCGTCCACTGGCGGTGCAGTGGGGGCCGATCCGGTGGAAAGCACGACGGCGTGCCTCGCCGAGAGCTGGTAGTTGACACCGTCGCGCCCGGCTACTTCGACGGCTCGCGGGCCGGTGAGACGCCCGCGGCCCCGGATCAGTTCGATCCCCGTATCTTCCAGCCATTTGACTTGGCCATCATCCTGCCAGTTCGACGTGAAATAGTCCCGGCGCTTGAGGACGGCGGAGGCGTCCAGGGTGCGGGTGACGGCCTCCTCGGCACCGGGGACGGTCTGTGCGCCATGGAGGGCCGTCCCCGGGCGCAGGAGTGCCTTGGACGGCATGCAGGCCCAGTAGGAGCATTCGCCGCCCACCAGCTCCGCCTCGATAATGACCGCGGTCAGTCCGCCCTGGACCACGCGGTCCGCGACGTTTTCCCCCACGGCTCCGGCGCCGATCACAATGACATCGAATTCTCGTTCAACTCTGGCCGTCATGGCACCAGACTACGCCCGGCGGCGGTACCGATCCGCGGGATGAAGCCCAGGGGATGGGCGCAGGGAACCGGGTCCGTGTTTGGCGGGGGAACTTAACAGAAGGTGGGACATCCAATATTGTTTGCTGTGACCCACTCAGCACAGTGGTTCGGACACTCGGTTAGGGGAACCATGACAACATCAGGCGTCGCTTCGAAGGCGCGGTTCAGCGCCCAGGCCCGGCTCCGCGCTCTGCAGGCGGACATCATGGACCTCATCCTGGAGCGCGAGCTTGAGGCGGGTGACCCGCTTCCCACCGAAAACGAACTGGCCCTCGCGCTGGGTGTAGGCCGCAATACCCTTCGTGAATCCCTCAAGGTCCTGCAGGCGCTCGGCGTTGTGGAAATCCGCCACGGATTCGGCATGTTCGTGGCGCCCAGCAACTTTGATGCCCTGGCGGACGGCATGACATTCCGCGGCAGGCTGTCGCTGCGCCACAAGGGTGATGAGGCGCTGGAGCTGGTGGATGTGCGGCAGGCGCTGGAATCAGGCCTGATCGGCAGTGCGATGGACAAGATGACCGCCGGCCAGCTCGCAGCCGTTGAGGAATCCGTGACCCGGATGGAGGAACTTGCCGCCGCCGGGGAGCCGTTCGTGGAAGCGGACGCGGAGTTTCACCGGCGTTTGTTCGAGCCGCTGAACAACGCGCTCCTGATCAGCCTGCTCGCCGTTTTCTGGAAGGTGTACCGGCAGATCCATCTTGAGGTCGGTACCGGTGCCGAGAACCTCAGCGAGTCGGCGGCAGTGCACCGTCGCATCTACGAGGCCGTGGCAGGCGGGGACAAGGCCCTGGCTGCTGAACGGCTAAACCATCATTTCGACGGCATCCGCCATCGCATCTACGAGGTCATAGAGAAGTAGGCGGCCCGCGGGCCCAGTAGCCCTCCGGGTGCAACCCTCAGGGGCAGGCGCACCCGCCCGCGGGCTGAAACAAACGGCAATAAAAAAGATCCGCACCGGAGAACCGGTGCGGATCTTTCTTTATCTGTGCGCCCAAAGGGATTCGAACCCCTGACCTTCTGTTCCGTAGACAGACGCTCTATCCAGCTGAGCTATGGGCGCATTCTCGGCTCCGGGAGTTTTTCGTTCACCCCCGAACCTCGAATTACTTTACGCGAGTTGCCGCCGAGTTCCAAATCGAACCGCCTGTAATATGGATAACTAGACCGGTCTATGTGACCTTACTCACAAAAAGTGCCGATTTGTCGTATCCAGTTCCTTGATTTTCCGCGGTTTTTGGTTTTTAGGCCCCGGGACATCCCACGTCTGACCCAAAAATTGCAGTGGTCTAGAGCCCTAGCATTTAGGACACACCACTGAACCCGAGGAAGGGAACCGCAATGGGCGATCTCGCACGACTGCCGCTGCTTGAGAAAGCACCCACAACACATGCTGGCCTGCTGGCATGGGTCGAAGAGGTTGCAGAACTTACCCAGCCGGACCGGATCCACTGGGTTGACGGTACGGAAGAGGAATACACCCGCCTCACGGACGAACTCGTCGACGCCGGAACGCTGACCAGGCTGAACCCGGCGCTGTTCCCGAACTCCTTCGCCGCATTCTCCGATCCCGCAGACGTAGCTCGCGTTGAAGAGCAGACCTTCATCTGCTCCGAGAACGAGCGCGATGCGGGCTTCACCAACAACTGGATGGCACCGGCCGAAATGAAGCAGAAGCTTCGCGGCCTGTTTGCCGGCTCCATGCGCGGCCGCACCATGTACGTCATTCCGTTCGTCATGGGCCACCTCGACGCAGAAGATCCCAAGTTCGGCGTGGAGATCACCGACAGCGCCTACGTTGTCGCCTCCATGCGCATCATGGCCAACATCGGCACTGAGGTGCTGGACAAGATCACTGCGACGAACGCGTTCTTCGTTCCCGCCCTGCACTCCCTGGGCGCCCCGCTGGCCCCCGGCCAGGCCGACGTCGCGTGGCCCTGCAACCCGGACAAGTGGATCGTGCACTTCCCTGAAGAGCGGTCCATCTGGTCCTTCGGCTCCGGCTACGGCGGAAACGCCCTCCTGGGCAAGAAGTGCTACGCCCTGCGCATTGCCTCGGTGATGGCCCGCGACGAGGGCTGGCTCGCGGAGCACATGCTCATCCTCAAGCTCACCTCGCCGGAGAAGAAGTCGTACTACATGTCCGCGGCCTTCCCCTCGGCCTGCGGCAAGACCAACCTCGCCCTGCTCGATCCGACGATCGAGGGCTGGGAAGTCGAAACCCTCGGCGACGACATCACCTGGATGCGGATCGGCAAGGAGGGCGAGCTGCGCGCCACCAACCCGGAGGCCGGCCTGTTCGGCGTAGCCCCCGGCACTGGCTGGGGCACCAACCCCAACGCCATGCGCGCCATCGCCAAGGGCCACAGCATCTTCACCAACGTCGCCCTGACGGACGACGGCGGTGTCTGGTGGGAGGGTATGACCGACGACGTTCCGGCGCACCTGACCGACTGGGAGGGCAACTCCTGGACTCCGGATTCGGACAAGCCGGCCGCCCACCCGAACTCCCGCTTCTGCACGCCGATCTCACAGATCGACATGCTGGCCGAGGAGTACTACAGCCCCGACGGTGTTGAGCTCTCCGCCATCCTCTTCGGCGGCCGCCGCAAGACCACGGTGCCCCTGGTGACCCAGGCCCGCAGCTGGACCAACGGCATCTTCATGGGCTCCACGCTCTCCTCGGAGACCACGGCTGCCGCAGCCGGACAGGTCGGCGTGCTCCGCCGCGACCCGATGGCCATGCTGCCGTTCATCGGCTACGACGCCGGCGACTACCTGAAGCACTGGATCAGTGTCTCAGGCAAGGCCAACCCGGAGCGCCTGCCGCACATCTTCCTGGTCAACTGGTTCCGCCGCACCGCCGACGGCGATTTCGCCTGGCCCGGTTTCGGCGACAACGCCCGTGTCCTCAAGTGGGCCATCGAGCGCCTCGAAGGCAAGGCTGACGCCATTGAGACCCCGATCGGCTTCGTGCCGGCGGGCCACGCCCTGGATCTCACCGGCCTGGACCTGACCCACGCCCACGTGGAAGACGCTGTCCGCGTCGACCGCGAGGAGTGGGACGCCGAGCTGGCCTCCATCGAAGAGTGGTACGCGAAGTTCGGTGACTCCCTGCCCGAGGCCCTGCGCTCCGAGCTGGAAGCCCTGAAGGAACGCATGGCGGACCACAGCTAGTCAGCTGGGGACAAACAGACACAACGACGGCGCCGCACCTTTTCCGAAAGGTGCGGCGCCGCCGTCGTGCGTTAACAAGCGAAGAAGCGCGAACGGACACTTAAGCCTCGGGGCTTAAGTGTCCGTTCGCGCTAGTGACTTTAAGAAGCCAGCCAGATGTCCGGGCCGAAGACTTCGTAGTGGATCTTCGTCGCGGGGATGCCGGCGTTGATGGCCTCGTTGCGGATGTGCTTCATGAACGGAAGCGGGCCGCAGAGGTACAGAGACGCATTGGCGGGCAGGTCCACTTCGCGCAGCGACATAAAGCCGGCATTCGCACCGGCCTGCGGCTCTTCCAGCCAGAGCTGGAGGTCGGCACCCTCGAGGCGCTCGACGTCGTCCGTCATCTGCCCGCGCAGGGCCCAGCTTTCCAGCGTGCTTTCCGCGTGGAGTACCAGCACCCGGCGGTCGGAACCGGCCTCGGCCAGCGACCGCAGGATGGACGCAGTGGGGGTGCAGCCGATGCCTGCCGAAGCCAGGACCACGGGGCCGTCACCCGCCTTGAGCGTGATCTCGCCGTACGGGTTGGAGATCTCCAGGATGTCGCCAACCTCGACGCCGTTGTGCAGCACCGGGGAGACCTCGCCGCCGTCGTCGAGCTTGGTGGTGAACGTCCGGCTGGTGCCCGCATCGTCGGAGAGGGAGTACTGGCGGACCTGGCGGAGGCCGTCCGGGAGCTGGACCTTGACGCTGACGTACTGGCCGGGAAGGGCGGGGGTGATCGGGGTGTCGTCGGCCGGTTCCAGGGTGAAGGTCATGGCGCCGGTGCCGGCGGGCGTCTTTGCGGCAACGCGCCAGGGGGTCCACATCTTGTCGTTGGCCTGGATGGCGTAGAGGCCCTTTTCGATCTTGATGAGGGCGTCGGCCATGAGCCAGTAGACCTCGGTCCAGGCTTCGGCGATTTCCGGGGTGATGACCTCGGCGAGGTCCTCGGCGATGGCGGCGAAGAGGTGCTCGTAGACAACCTGGTACTGGGGCTCGGTGATGCCCAGGGAGGCGTGCTTGTGGGCGATCCGGGAAAGGACGGTTTCCGGGAGGGTTCCGGGGTTGTTCACCAGGTGCGTGGCGAAAGCGGCGATGCTTCCGGCCAGGGCCTGCTGCTGGTTGCCGGAGCGCTGGTTGGAACGGCTGAACAGTCCGTCCAACAGCTCCGGGTGGGCGCCGAAGAGCCGTGCGTAGAACTTGGGGGTGATGTCGCCGATCCGGGATCCGACCAGCGGCAGGGTGGCCTCGATGACAGGGCGGGATTTGTCCGAGAGCATGTGTACTCCTGAGGTAGGGGCCCGGGTTTCGTGCGGACCGCGATCAATACATGTATTTGAAATACGAGTATTTATACCTAAGTTCTACACGGCGTAGAAAAGAATTCAAAATCGGCGGGGGATCAGAGCCCGGGGCGGAGCCCGATTGCCTGGAAGACCGGCGCCATCTGGCGCGTGCCGGGGAGGGTGGCCACCACGATGTCGTCGAGCTCGCGGTAGAAAGCCTCGCGTGCCCGAGCCAGGGCACCGCGGAGCTTGCATTCGTTGATGAGCGGGCAGTCGCCATTCACGGAATGGCAGTCGGCCGGATCCGTTCGGGTGTTGAGCTGCCGCAGGAGCTGGCCGACGGTGGCGCGGCGTCCGGCGTCATTCAGCCTGGACCCGCCGTTGCGCCCCCGCTCGACGTCGATGACGCCAAGTTCGCGGAGCTTCGCCATGGCCTTGCTGACGTGGTTGTAGGGCGTTCCTACGGCGTCGGCGATGCTCTGTGTGGTCAGCAGGCTGCCGTGTGGTGCCGCCGCGAGCACCATCATGGCGCGCAGGCTCACGTCCGCGAACGCATTGATCTTCATGTCAGCAACCCACTGGAGGTCTAGTCCACCCAGATGGCGGGTTCGCTGGAATCAGCTGCAAGCTGTCCGAACTCCCATTCGCGGGACTCGGCGTTGGGCTCGTAGGGCAGCACCGCGGCAAAAACGGATCCGTCACGGTGCTCGGCCGCTACGTGGATGGCGTCGGTGGCCTCTTCCAGCAGCGTGATGTCACACACCACCGCCGCGGCACGGAAATCGTCCCGGTTCTGCCGGAGCAGCTCCGTGAGGTCACTGATCATCGCGTCGGCGTCGAAGTCGCCCTCAGAGCCGTCCTCCGCATCAGCCGGGGTGACGGCGACAAGGCGGACCTCGCCGTCGTTCTCCACCACCAGGGCGAACGGCAGGAAACCGCCGTTGCGCCCGAGCTGCTCCTGGGCAGCACCGACGCCGGTGCCCAGCAGGTTTTCCAAGTCGGTGGCCGTAGCCTCGGGCACAGAGTCCCGCCAGGACGTTCCGGAAAGTTCAGCCATGCGGGCGGCCTAGCCGTTGACCAGGGCCAGCACGCGGTCGCGGATGCGTTCCATGGTGGGACGGTCCGTGGCCTCGGCGTTAAGGCGGAGGAACGGTTCGGTGTTGGACGGGCGCAGGTTGAACCACCAGCTGCCGTCGCGGGCGGTGAAGGTGCTGCCGTCCAGCATGTCGATCTCGACGTCTTCGCCGGCAAAATCGGCGCGGACCCGCTCCACGGCGCCCGCTTTGTCCTCGATTTCGGAGTTGATTTCCCCGGAGGAGATGTAGGGCTCGTACTCGTGGCCGAGTTCGGACAACGGGCGGTCCTGCTCACCGAGGGCGGCCAGGACGTGCATCGCGGCGAGCATGCCGGTGTCTGCATTCCAGAAATCGCGGAAGTAGAAGTGCGCGGAGTGCTCGCCGCCGAAAACGGCGCCTTCCTCGGCCATGACTGCCTTGATGAACGAGTGGCCAACACGCGTGCGGACCGCGCGGCCGCCGTCGTGCGCCACCAGTTCCGGGACGGCCTTGGAGGTCAGCAGGTTATGGATGATGGTGGGCGTTTCCTCGCCCTGCGCCTTGGCGCGGGCGATTTCGCGGCGGGCCACCATGCCGGTGATGGCCGACGGCGACACGGGGTTGCCCTTCTCGTCGATGACGAAGCAGCGGTCGGCGTCGCCGTCGAAGGCCAGCCCGATGTCCGCGCCGTGTTCGACGACCGCGGCCTGCAGGTCCAGCAGGTTTTCCGGCTCGAGCGGGTTGGCCGGGTGGTTCGGGAAGGACCCGTCCAGCTCGAAGTAGAGGGGAATGATGTCGAACGGCAGCTTGGGCAGCAGGGCGTCGCCGAGGACCGCGGGGGTGGTCAGGCCGGCCATGCCGTTGCCGGCGTCGACGACCACTTTCAGGGGGCGGGATCCCTTGAGGTCCACCAGCTTGCGGAGGTATTCGGAGTAATCCTTCAGGACATCGTGGACTCCGATGAGGCCGCGCTTGCCGGCGGCGGGGATGGATCCGGCGTGGAGGTAGTCCTCCGCGCGGGCCTGGATTTCCTTCAGGCCGGATTCCGAGGAGATGGGCTGGGCGCCGGCCTTGGACATCTTGATGCCGTTGTACTCGGCTGGATTGTGGCTGGCGGTGAACGTGGCGCCGGCAGCGTTGAGCGCACCGCAGGCGTAGTAGAGCTCGTCGGTGGAGATGAGGTCCAGCAGCTGGACGTTGGCTCCGCGGGTGGCGGCGCCGTTGGCGAATGCCTTGCTGAACTCCGGGGAGGAGGGGCGCATGTCGCCGCCCACCAGGACCGTCTGGCCCTCGAGCTTCAGGACATCCACGAATGCGGCGCCTACGGCTTCGACGATTTCGGCGGTAATGGACTCGCCCACAATGCCACGCACGTCGTAGGCCTTGAACGATGCCGAAAGGTCAAAAGTCTTTGTCTGGTCGCTAGTCACGCGTTCCATCTTACGGTGAAGCGCAAAATGGCTGTGGAGGAGTAGTTGCATTACGCGGGCGCGCCGTCCACATGGCCCGATACCCGGCTTCGCGGGTGTCGGAGGGGGCTGGGATACTGAATCAATGGCCAATAACCAGAATGCTGCTGTCCTTTCCGCTTCCGCCGATCTCCCCGCAGGTGGAGAGGGGACCCATGCGCAGGCCCTGGAAGTTCTTCGCGGCCTCGTGGGACATCCCGAGGCCAGCTTCCATGACGGCCAGTTTGAGGCGATTGAAGCATTGGTCGACGGCGGGCGCCGCGCCCTTGTAGTCCAGCGCACCGGCTGGGGAAAATCGGCCGTCTATTTTGTGGCTTCGCTGCTACTCCGGCGCCGTGGCGCCGGTCCCACGCTGATCGTTTCGCCGCTGTTGGCCCTGATGCGGGACCAAGTGGCGGCAGCCGCGAGGGCAGGAGTCCGGGCGGTTGCCATCAACTCCGCCAACCAGCTCGAATGGGACACCGTACGCGAGCAGCTCGCGGCGGACGAAGTGGACGTGCTGCTCGTGTCCCCGGAGCGGCTCACCAACCCGTCGTTCCGGGAAAACCAGCTGCCGGAACTGATCCGCCGCACCGGGCTCCTGGTGATTGACGAAGCACACTGCATCTCCGACTGGGGCCATGACTTCCGTCCCGACTACCGGCGCATCGCGGACCTCATCACGCAGTTGCCGGACACCGTGCCCGTGCTGGCCACCACAGCCACCGCCAACTCCCGCGTGGTCCATGACATCGAGGAGCAGTTAGGCGACGGCGTGCTCACCATCCGCGGCGCCCTGGGCCGTGAATCGCTCCGGCTCGGTGTGCTGCAGCTGGCGGATTCCCGCGACCGGCTGGGCTGGCTGCTGACCCATCTGGCGGACCTGCCCGGCAGCGGCATCATCTACACCCTCACGGTCTCCGCGGCGGAGGACACCGCCCGGCTGCTCGCTGAAGCCGGCCATGAGGTGCTCGCCTATACCGGCCGTACCGATCCCGCGGACCGGGAACGGGCGGAACAGCTCCTCAAGGACAACCAGGTCAAGGCGCTGGTGGCCACTTCGGCCCTGGGCATGGGTTTCGACAAACCGGACCTGGGCTTCGTGGTGCACCTCGGCGCCCCGTCGTCGCCGGTGGCCTACTACCAGCAGGTGGGCCGCGCGGGGCGTGGCGCTGCCAACGCCGACGTCCTGCTGCTGCCGGGCTCCGAGGACCGCGACATCTGGCAGTACTTTGCTACCGCTTCCATGCCGTCTGAGGAAAAGGCGGCGGCCGTCCTGACCGCCCTCGCCGAGGCTGGTGCCGCCGTGTCCACCGTGGCCCTCGAAGCCCGCGTGGACCTGCGGCGCACACCTTTGGAACTGCTGCTCAAGGTCCTGTCCGTGGACGGTGCCGTGGAACGGGTGGGTGGCGGCTGGCGCTCCACCGGCCAGCCCTGGAGCTACGACGCCGACCGGTACACCCGCATCGCCGAGGCCCGCGTGGATGAGCAGGACTCCATGGTGATCTACCAGGACACGGCCGGCTGCCGGATGGAGTACATCACCTCGGTCCTGGACGATGAAACAGCCCGCGCCTGCGGCCGCTGCGACAACTGCGCCGGACGCTGGTTCCCGTCCGACATCGCATCCTCGGCCACAGAAGCGGCCGGCCAGACGCTCAGCCGTGCCGGCATGGCACTGGAACCGCGGCTGCAGTGGCCCAGCGGCATGGACCGGCTCGGCGTTACCGTCAAGGGCAAGATCAAGCCGGATGAAAGCCTCGCCGAAGGCCGGGTGCTGGCCCGCCTGACCGACCTCGGCTGGGGCGGTGCCCTCCGGGAGATCTTTGCCTCCGGCGCCCCGGACCGCGAGGTGGACCCCGCAATGCTGCAGGCCTGCGTGCAGGTGCTCCGCGAATGGGGCGCCGGGAACGGACGCAGCCCAGGCTGGAGCGGCGTCGGACGTCCGGCAGCCATCGTCAGCATCCCGTCACGCAGCAAGCCGGCCTTGGTCGATTCCCTGGCGCGCGGAATTTCCGGGATTGGCCGCATACCGTACCTGGGCCAGCTGCAGCTGGAACACGGCGGACCCACCGGCGGACGCGGGGGCAACAGCGCCTACCGGCTGGCCGGAGTCTGGGACCGGCTTGTTGTGGGACCGGAGCTGGAGGCAGCCATGGCCGGCATCCAGGGTCAGAGCATCATGTTGGTGGATGACCTCACGGACAGCCGTTGGACGGTCACGGTTGCAGGACGGGCACTGCGCCGTGCCGGGGCCGGGGCCGTCCTTCCCCTCGTGCTGGGACAGGCAGGGTAGGAGCCCTCCGGCCGGTGTGCGTAAGGGGCGGACTTATTCTGGCACCGTGCCTGGCACGCCTATAGGATCGGCGAATGAGTCCAGGCCAGGAGCCATGAGCGAATCCCAGAGCAGCCCCGCTTCGGCTGTCCGCCAGGAGTGGCAGCCGCGGCTGGCCCTGCTGGTGGCGGCCACCTTCTTCATGGAGTTCCTGGACGGCACCGTACTGACCACGGCCATCCCCAGCATCGCGGCAGACTTCGCCGTGGCTCCGGCCGACGTCAACATCACCATGACGGCCTACCTGATGACAGTGGCCATGGGCATTCCGGTCAGCGGCTGGCTGGCCGAGCGCGTGGGTGCCCGCCGCGTTTTCTGCGCCGCCATCGCCGTGTTCACCATCGCCTCGCTCCTGTGCGCCCTGAGCCAGGACCTCACCATGCTCACCGTCAGCCGAGTCCTGCAGGGCGCGGGCGGGGCCATGATGGTGCCGGTGGGGACGCTCGTGGTGCTGCGCAGGACACCCAAGGAGGACCTGCTCCGGGCCACGGCCTATCTTGTGTGGCCCGGGCTGCTGGCGCCGGTCCTGGCGCCGCTGGTGGGCGGGGCGCTAACCACCTTCCTGTCCTGGCACTGGATCTTCCTGATCAACATCCCGCTGGGCCTTGCCGCGTTTATTGCTGCCCTTCGCCTGGTTCCGCAGGGAGCCGGAGACCAGTCCCGCCGCCTCGACTGGGTGGGGCTGCTGCTGACGACGGCCGGTGTAGGCGCCCTGGTAGTGGGGCTCGAACTGGCCACGGCGCACCCCTCGGGACCGTTCGGGGCGATCAGCATCGCTGCGGGCGTGGTGTCCATCGCAGGGGCAGTCCTGTGGTTGCGGCGTACCACCAATCCGCTGTTCCAGCTGAATGTCTTCGGCACACGGACGTTCCGCGCAACATCGACGGGCGGGTTCATCTACCGCCTGACCATCAGCGCGGTTCCGTTCCTGCTGCCGCTGATGTTCCAGGACGGGTTCGGGTGGGATCCGCTGCATGCCGGCGTGATGGTGGCGGCGGTCTTCATCGGCAACATCGGCATCAAACCGGCAACCACGCCGCTGATCCGCAGGTTCGGCTTCAAGCCCGTCCTCGTCTTCGCGTCCCTTGCCTCTGCCCTCACTTTTGGCCTGTGCGCGCTGCTGGACGCCGGGACCCCGGAGCCGCTGATCTTCGCCTTGCTGGTCTGCAGCGGTGCGTTCCGCTCCATCGGGTTCTCGGCCTACGCCTCCATCCAGTACGCAGACATCGTTCCCGGACAGCTGCCGTCCGCCAACGCCATTTCGGCCACCCTGGTCCAGCTGGCGGCCGGTGCGGGCATCGCCGTCGGCGCCTTGTTCCTCCGGCTCTTCGCCGCCCCCGCCGCCTTCGGAGCGGACCCCGTTGCGCCGTACCGGGGCGCGTTCCTGGCCATCGCCGTGCTGATGCTGCTGAGCACCGCGGATAGCCTAACGCTGCACCGGCAGGCCGGAGCCGACGTCAGCCGCGGGCGCTCCGGGGCGCCGAAGGCCGCGAACCCTTAGGACTCAGAACCCTGGGGCTTCCGGTCCTGGGACTCCAGCGCCAGGGACTCCAGCACGGCCATGGCAGCATTGTGGCCGCCGATGGCGCTCACCGCCCCTCCGCGCCGGGCTCCGGAGCCGCACAGCAGGATGCGGGGATCGTCGGTCGATACACCCCAGCGCCGGGCGGGAGTGTCCAGCGGGGCCTCGTCCTCCGCGAACGGCCAGTCGAGTCCGCCGTGGAAGATGTTGCCGCGCGGCATGCCCACTGCGCGCTGGATATCCAGCGTGGTCTTGGTTTCGATGCACGGCGTGCCGTCGGCACCGGTCAGCAGCAGACCCTCAATCGGCTCCGCCAGTACCGAGTTGAGCGATTTTACGACGGCGGCCTGCAACGCCGTCCGCATCGCTTCGTTGTTCTCCGCAGTGATAAGCCTGTCCGGCACGTGGAGTCCGAAGACCGTCAGGGTGTGGGCGCCGGAAGCCTGCAGCTCCGCGGAGAGGATGCTGGGATCGGTCAACGAATGGCAGTAGATTTCGCAGGGCAGCGGGTCCGGGACTGTTCCCTGTTCGGCGGCCCGGTAGGCGTCATCCAGCTGGGTCCAGGTTTCGTTGATGTGGAAGGTGCCGCCGAAGGCCGCCTCCGGGCTGACGCTGCGGTCCAGCAGCTGAGGAAGGCGCGTCAGCAGGAGGTTTACCTTGACCTGTGAACCCTCGCGGAGGTGGTTGGGGTTCATAGGCTGCGCCGCCGCGGCGCCCTGCAGCCCGTCTGGCGCCCGGAGCCGGTCCAGCACCACGGGCGCCACATTGGAGAGCACCCAATCGGCGGAGGCAGAGCGTTCCTGGCCGTCGTGGCGGTAGTCCACTGTGCCGCCGGGCCGGATGCGCGTGACCTCGGCGGTTGTCAGGATGGTGGCGCCGGCCTCGCGGGCGGCGCGCTCCAGTTCACCGGAGACAGTCCCCATGCCGCCAATGGGAACATCCCAGTCGCCGGTTCCGCCGCCCAGGAGGTGGTACAGGAAGCAGATGTTCTGCTGCAGGTCCGCGCTGTCAGCCCGGGCAAACGTACCGATCAGGGCATCCGTCAGCACCACGCCGCGCACCAGGTCACTCTGCAGACCGCGGGTGATGGCTTCGCCGATGGGCCGCTCGATGACTGACTCCCACACATCACCGGCACCGGCGGCTTCGGCGAGTTGCCGGGCCTCGGAGCGCGTAGGCATGGGTGACGTCATGGTGGGCCACAGCGCCCCGGTGAGCTTCCGGCACTCCGCATAGAAGCGCTCAAAGGCCGCGGCTTCGGCGGCCGGGGCACCCACTGAAGCAAAGGACGCCGCCGTGGCTGCCGCGTCCCCGTTGTCGATCAGGAGGCCACGGCCGGGGCTGCCCGGGTCCGGCGTGTAGGACGAGTAGCGGCGCCGCGCCAGCCTGATGCGAAGGCCCAGGTCGTCAATGATTTCCTGCGGCAGCAGGCTCACCAGGTAGGAATATCGCGAAAGGCGGGCGTCGACGCCGTCGAACGCCTGGGCGGATACGGCCGCTCCGCCGGGATGGTCCAGTTTCTCGAGCAGCAGGACGTCCCGTCCGGCCCTGGCCAGATAGGCGGCAGCCGCCAGGCCGTTGTGTCCGCCACCGATAATGACCACGTCGCGATTGCTGTTCTCCGCCATGGGCCCATCCTGCCACCCCGGCCGGCGCGCAGGCGGACACGCAACCTGCGAAGAAACGCAAAAGGCCCCGGTCCAGGGACCGGGGCCAAACGCGGAGACGGGGGGATTTGAACCCCCGGTGGAGTTGTGCCCCACACTTCATTAGCAGTGAAGCCCATTCGGCCGCTCTGGCACGTCTCCAATTGCTATTCCTAGCCCACCAAGGATACGCAGAACGGGCCATCCAGTGCAAAACGGTGCTAGTTGTCGGAACGGCCTGCCAGGGAACGCCACAGGAAATGCTGGCTCCGGCTCTGCAATGCGGCCGCCTGGCGGTTGTCGGAGGCACCGGCGTGTCCGCCCTCCAGCGCCTCGTGGAACCAGACATTGGGGATGCCCATGGCCTGCATGCGGGCCGCCATCTTGCGGGCCTGCACGGGACCCACCCGGTCATCGGACGTTGCGGTCCAGATGAAGGTCTCCGGGTAGTCCACACCGTCGCGAAGGAGGTGGTACGGCGAGAACGTCCGGATGAACTCCCAGTCCCCGGGCACGTCGGGGTCCCCGTATTCGGCGATCCATGAGTAGCCGGCAGACAGCTTGGTGTAGCGGCGCATGTCCAGCAGGGGCACACCGCAGGATACTGCGCCGAACAGTTCCGGGTACCGGGTCAGCATGTTGCCCACCAGCAGCCCGCCGTTGGAGCCGCCCACACAGCCCAGCCGCTCCTTGGAGGTGACTCCACGGGAGATCAGGTCCCTGGCCACGGCAGCGAAGTCCTCGAACGCGCGGTGGCGCTTTTCCTGCAGTGCGGCGCGGTGCCACGAGGGTCCGTATTCGCCGCCGCCGCGGATGTTCGCCACCACGTAGACGCCGCCGCGGGTGTGCGTCGGTCCGTCGGCTCCGGCTTCGGCCCCTGCGGCCGGGACCCCTGCGGCCGGGGCCCCGGCGTCCGTCCGGCGTTCCAGCCAGGCCCGGCCGATCGCACCGCTGTAGGCAGGCGTCCGGGAAACCTCGAACCCGCCGTAGCCGGACAGCTGCGTGGGGTTGTGGCCGTCAAGCACCAGGTCCTTGGACGCCACCTGGAAGTAGGGGACCCTGGTGCCGTCGTCGGACACGGCGAAGTGCTGCTGGACTTCGTAGGCGGAGTCATCAAAGTAGGACGGCGAGGTGCGGATCACCTCGTGCTCGCTCACCACCTCCCCGGTGCTTCCGCGCCGCAGCGTCCCCCGGGTCAGCGTGCTGGGCGTGGTGAAGCCGGTGGCCACGAGCCAGAAGTCGTTCCCTGCGCCGGGGGCTTCCCCTTCCGGTACCGGCACATTGCCGCCGGAACCGTCGTCGTCCGTCCCGTCGTCGTCCATGCCTGCCTCGTCCTCGTCGTCGACGGCGAAGGCGTTGACGTCATGCAGCGGCGGGCAGGCGTCCAGCAGCGCGGAGGCCCATGCCGACTCATTCCCGCTCTCGCTCCCGGGCCGTTCCGGATCCAGGACGCGGATCTCCGAGGACACATCCCGCAGGAGGTTGAGCAGCAGGAAGTTGCGGGTCCAGCTCCACGACTGCAGCGACGTGTGCGCGTCCGGGGTGAACAGGACCGCCAGCTCGCGGCTTCCGGCAAGGTAATCCTCGAACCTGGCGGCGAGCAGCGAACCGGCGGCGTACGTGGTTCCGTCGACGTCCCAGTCGCCCTGCGGACGGAACAGCAGCCACTCCCGGTGCACGCTCAGGTTCACGTCGGTCGGGGCGTCGATGACCACCCACGATCCGTCCCGCAGGACCGACGTGCTCTTGTTGAAGAAGCTGATCCAGTCCATGGCGAAGGTCCGCTCGAATCCCGGCGTGGAGTCATGCGCCACCAGCGCCATCATGTGGTCTTCGGGGATTTCAAACAGCCGTTCGGCTGCCGGGAGCGATCCCCCGCGGGCAAGCCGGACGGCGGTGCGCGCGTAGGACGAGGTGGTGCTGGGCATGCCTTCCGCGGTGGTGGACACCAGCAGCGTGTCCCGGTCCAGCCAGGAAGCGTTGCCTTTGGCCGTGGGCAGGTCGAAGCCGCCGGACGCCGGGTCCACGAACGTCCGGGCCTCGACGTCGAACTCGCGGTAGCGGTTGGCGTCGCCGCCGTCGGGGGAGAGGGCCAACAGTGCCAGCCGGTGCGGTTCGCCGGGCGCGGGGCGGAGGAAATTGGCGCCGTGGAAAACCCACTCTTCGCCTTCCGCGGCGGCCAGCGCATCGACGTCCAGCAGCACATCCCATTCGGGCTGCCCGCTCCGGTAGCTCT
This sequence comes from Arthrobacter sp. Leaf337, assembly GCF_001423745.1. Lineage (GTDB taxonomy): Bacteria > Actinomycetota > Actinomycetes > Actinomycetales > Micrococcaceae > Arthrobacter. The sequence goes on along the minus strand of NZ_LMPC01000012.1, from coordinate 60,778 downwards.
CCCAGGACGTCCGGCGCCACAGCCCCTTCGGGTTCTGGCCGTCCCGCCAGAAGTTGTAGTACCAGTCGCCGTGCTTGCCCACCATGGCGATCTTGTCCGTGGAGTCCAGCACCTCCAGGATGCGGCTTTCGAGCGCGGCATAGTCGGCGTCTTCGAGCAGGTCCTCGGTGCGGGCGTTCTGTTCGCGGACCCAAGCCAGCGGCTCCTCGCCGTAGATCTCCTCAAGCCAGATGTTTTCGTCGGTCGGTTCGGGCGCTTTCCCGGCGCGGGAAGAGGCACCGGACACGGGCTGGTGATCAGCTGCTGTGGTGGTCATGGCCCTACGAAACAGCATCCGCGCGCGGCTAGCAAGTCACATGCAGATACTCTGGAGGGCGTGGGCACATCGCAAAGCATCCGGACGGCACTAATAGGCGCCGGACCCCGCGGCACCAGTGTCCTGGAGCGGCTCCTCGCCAACTGGCAGCTCAGGAACCCCTCCGCTTCCGGGACTTCCGGACCCCGGAGCACGGCGAGCCTCCCCACATCCAGCCTCCATATCGACGTGGTGGACCCGTACCCGGCCGGCCCGGGCCACGTGTGGCAGCCAGGACAGTCGCGGCTGTACCTGATGAACACGCAGTCGTTCTATCCCACCGTCATTCCCGAGGACCCTGAGCTGGCGGCACCCGTGGCCGGCAGCACGTTCGAAAAATGGCGGGCAGCGCAGCAGGACAGCGCGCACCCCTCGCTGACAGAGGACGAACGCCACGAACTGGCCAGCCTCGGATCCCGCGATTTTCCCAGCCGCGCCCTGTACGGCTGCTACCTCCGCTCCACCTTGGACGAGCTGCTCGCGCACCTTCCGGAGGGCGTCACCGTCCAGTTCCACCGCACCACCGCCACCGCTGTGCGGCCGGCAGGAAACGGAACGTTCGACGTCGAACTCGAGGACGGCGGGCCGCTCGCCGTCGGTTCCGTGGTGCTGGCCCTGGGCCATCTTGAGTCCAGGCTCAACGCCGAACAGCGCGAGCTCCAGGCAGGCGCCGCGCAGCTGGGCCTCCTGTACCTGCCCCCGGCGGTTCCTGCCGACGTCGACTGGTCAGTGGTGCCAGCAGGCCAGCCCGTGCTGGTCCGTGGCATGGGGCTGAACTTCTTTGACGTTATGGGCCAGCTGACCGAGGGCCGGGGCGGGAAGTTCGTGGCAGCAGAGGGCGACGGCAATGCGGGCGGCGTTCCCGGGCAGGGGAGGGCCGGCCTGGAGTATGTCCCGTCCGGCGACGAGCCGCTGATTGTCGCGGCGTCCCGGCGCGGGACCCCTTACCGGGCCAAGGCGGACCTTGCGGGGTACTACCCGTCCGGCGTGACGCTGCGGTATTGCACCGAAGCCGCCGTCGGAAGGTTTGCCGCGGCGGGAATCACCCCCGCCTTCGACCACGACCTGTGGCCCCTCCTGCAGCGCGACGCACTCTGGGCCTACTACTCCACCCTGGTGCGGACCCGTCCGGACGCCGTCACCGAGCCGGAGGCATTCCTGGCCCTGCTTCAGGAGACGATGCGGCCGCACGCCCACAGCGTCTCCCACTGGGAGGCCGAAGTGGATGACCTGGTGGCCGAGCACGTGGCGCCGGACCAGCGGCTGAACCTTCCGGGCCTGGCAGCTCCCCTGGCCGGACGGAACTTCGCGTCGCAGGCTGAGGTGGATGCCGCCGTCGTCGACTACCTGCTCGATGACGCCCGGCGTTCGGCGCTGGGGGAGGACGACCCCGTGAAGATGACCATCGGGGCGCTGCACCACGGGCGGGCGGTGCTGAAGTCAGTGGTGGCCGACGGCGGCATCACCGATGAGTCCTGGGTCGCCGGCCTGCGTGGCTGGTTCGAGTCGTTCGTCGAAGGGCTGGCCAGCGGCCCGCCGGCCATCCGGGCGGAGCAGCTCGCAGCGCTCGCCCGGGCGGGCGTGGTCAGGTTCGTGGGCCCGGACCCTAAATTTTCGCTGGACCGCACGGCCGGTTCCTTCAAGGCCGTGTCGCCGTGGGTCAAAGGCGGGGCCATCCACGCCCGCGCCATGATCGAGGCGCTCGCTCCGGCCAACAGGGTTTCCGTCAACGTGTCGCCTGTGCTGGAACAGCTGCTCGCCGACGGCCTGGTCCGCCCCCGGCTGATGATGACCGTGGAGGGCGCACCGGTGGAGACCTCCGGGCTGGATGTCAGCCCGCACCCCTACCGGCCTCTGGGCGCCAACGGATCCGTCTCGGACGGACTGTACGTGCTGGGATTGCAGCTGTCCGCGGCGCAGTGGGGGACGGCCATCGCCGCCGAGGCGCGGCCGCAGGAGGGGCCGGTGTACCGCAGCGGCCAGCGGACCCTCCGCGACGCCGACGAGATAGCCCGCCACATCCTCGACCGCTGACCCGCACCCCCAACCCGACCCGACCCTCTCTCCCTTTCTGAGCCTTTTCCGGCGACGCTCTCTCACTTTCTTCGAGGAAGTGAGAGAGCGTTGCGGGAGGAGCGGCAGGAAGTGAGAGAGCGTTGCGGGAGGAGCGGCAGGAAGTGAGAGAGGGTCGCAGGTTCCCGGACATGAAAATGCCCCGCGTCCGGGGCCGGGATCCGAATGGATTCCCGGGCCGCGGGGCGGGGCAAGTTCAGTGGCTGTCAGGCCGGGAAACTAGCCTTTCAGGCACTTCTGGTACTGGATCCAGGCCAGGCCGTACTTGATCCAGCCCGCAAAGTCGTACCACTTGGCGGGCGGCACGGGCGCTGTGCAGACCGGCGGCACCGGGCCGCTGGCAGCAACCTGGACCGCGGCCTTGACCACGGTGCCCGATTCAGCAGCGGTCAGCACCAGGGTGCCGGCGCCTGCGGCCGCACCGGCCGGAACCTTCACGTCCACTGCGGCAGCCCCGGCGGACACCGGGATGGTGCCGAGCTGGGTAACCGTGCCCGCGGCGTCCGTAAAGGAGGCCGCCAGCGAGGTGTTGACCGGGCTGCCCAGCGACGTGAGATCCAGCTTGGAGACTGCCAGCGTGATGGAGTCGCCGGCCTTGACCTCGGCCGCCGTGGTGTTCACCACGGCAACAGTGCGGCGGGCAAAGTCCGGCGATGCCGGATTGTGCTCCTGCAGGTACTTGATCCAGGCGTCGCGGTCCACGAGGCCAGAATCCTCAGTGCCGGTTCCTTCCTTGAAAATCCGGAAGTTGTCGCCGCCGGTTGCAAGGAAGCTGAAGGTGCCGACGCGGTAGGACTTGGCCGGATCGATGAGCGAACCGTTGACCCGGATGGACGTGATGCGCTCACCCGCGGCGCGCGCGGCGTCGTACGTGGAGTTGACGTTCTTGGACAATCCGAGCTGCTGGTAGGCGCGGCTCGGGACCGTGCCGTCCGGGTTGGTCTGCCACTGCTGTTCGAGGAGCGCTTTGAACTGTGCCCCGGTCAGAGACGTGGTCCAGAGGTTGTTCACGAACGGAAGCACGGCGTTCGCTTCCGCGTAGGTGATGGTTCCGTCCGGCGCGAAGTACAGTTCGTTGCGCAGGCCGCCGGGATTCACGACGCCGATTTCGGCGGCGCCGAGGTCCGGTGCCTTGAGTGCGTCCACCAGTGAATCCGCCACAAGGTTGCCCAGGGTGGATTCGCTGGCGCGGTCGTCACGGGATGCCGGGCTTGTTGCCGTGGCGGGCGTGAAGGCCGTGGTGATATCAGCGGTGACTTTGCCGACCGGCTGGTTGCCGATGACTGCGGCGTCGGCCACAGCCTTGTCAACGATCGCCTTGACTGCTGCCACGCGCGGGTACTTGGTCACGAGGTCCGCGGCCGTCTCGGTCGTGGTGGGGACTGTGCGCTTGACGTTGCCCGCTTTGTAGCCGGTCACCTGCATCGTCCTGGTGTCGATCGTCAGCTGGATCTGGCCGATGAACTCGCCGTAGCTGCCGGTCTGGACGATGGGACGCGTCCTGCTTGTTGGCTGGCCGTTGGCATCCAGGACCGGAGCATCCCAGGCATACTGCTTGTGGGTGTGGCCGGTAAAGATGGCGTCCACCTCGGGGGAGGTTTCGTTGACGAGCTTGGCGAAGGGGCCGCCGGCTGCGATTTCCTGCTCCAAAGTGGAACCGTCGGGGGTACCGGACCCTGCGCCGTCGTGGTTTTCCACGATGATGACGTCGGCGAGCTTGTCGGCGGTGATTTTCGCCGTCACGCGGTTGATCGCTTCCACGGCATCGCCGAACCCAAGTTCGGTGATTCCGGCGGGCGTGACCAGCGACGGCACTTCCTGGGTGACGGTACCGATCACGGCCACCTTCACGCCGTTCATCTCCAGCACCGTGTATTCCGGCAGGGCCGGCTCCGTGGTGCCCTTCTTGTAGACGTTGGCGCCGAGGTACGGGAATTTGGCGTTCGTTCCGCCCGCGACGACGCGGTCCCGCAGGTCCGTCCAGCCGCCGTCGAACTCGTGGTTGCCCACGGCGGACGCCTGCAGCTCCAGGGCGTTCAGCACATCGATGGTGGGCTGGTCCTTGGCGACGGCGGAAGCGAACAGCGAGGCGCCGATGTTGTCTCCCGCGGACAGGAAGGCCGTGGCGCCCGGAGCGGCCGCTTCGCGGAGCTTTTCGATGGTGGCGGCAAACAGGACCGTGTTGGAGTCGATGCGGCCGTGGAAATCGTTGATGCCCAGGAAGTTCAGGTCAACGCTCGGCGGCAGGACTGGTGCGGCCGGCAAATCAAGGCCCACCACCACGGGATCGTGGTCGCTTGCCCTGAACTGGTCCGGCGCATAGTAGTTGGTCACATTGTTGTTATACCGGCTGTACTCCAGCGCCACGGACTCCACGGAGTTGATGTTCCAGATGTCGGCGCCCGTGACCACGGCGTTTGCGCCCGGCGAGGCAAGGACGTGGTCCAGCGAACCCACCAGGCCGCCGAACAGGTAGGAGTGCTTGGCGGAGCCGTCAGCGTTCTTGGCCTTCTCGTCCTGGTTGACGTAGCCGGCAGCGGTGAGGACGTTGAGGGGGTCTTCCTTGGCGTAGGAATTGAAGTCGCCCAGCATGAAGACCTTGTCGGTGCCCGTCGAAGCCTGAAGGTCGTTCGAGAAGGCAAGGAGTGACTTGGCCTGCTCGGTGCGGGCAAGGTTCGAGGCGCCCTGGCCCTGGTCGGTGTCCTCCGGAGTGGCGGCAGAGCCCTTGGACTTGAAGTGGTTGGCGATGGCGATGAACTTCTTGTCCTCGGACGCGCCAACTGGCTTGAAGACCTGGGCCAGCGGTTTGCGGGCGCTGGCGAAGGCCACGGTGTCGTTGTGGATGATGGATTCGCCCACCGGTTCCGCGGCGGCCTTCTTGTAGATGAACGCAGTCCGGATCATGTCCTCGTCAGCCAGCGGGGGAGCATTGGCGGGCGTACGGACGTAGTCCCAGATCCCCGGTGTGGAAATGTTCAGAGCCTCCACGAGCTTTGCCAGGGCATCGTCGCGGTCCTTTCCGAACTGCGCGGAGTTCTCAACTTCCATCAAGGACACCACGTCGGCGCCGGACTTGCCGATGGCGGCCACGATTTTGTCCTGCTGGCGTTTGAGGTTCTCGGCATTTGCGGCACCGCGGGCGTCGCACCCGCCGCGGACAGTGATGGGGTTGCCGTCACGGTCGGTGTAGAACGTGCAACCGGTCAGCGTGTCGCCAGTGGTGGGGAAGTAGTTCAGCACGTTGAAGGACGCAATCTTGAGGTTGCCTCCGACGGCGGCGGGGGCCTCGGCGCGGGTGGCGCCAAAGGTGGCCGGCTGGATGAGGCCGGCGTTTTCCGGCGTCAGGTGGGTCAGCGGCTGGAACTTCCAGGAGTTGTTGGCGTAGCTGAGCACCACGTCGGTCTGGAACGTCACGGGTGATCCGACGCGGACGGGATCCGATGTGGTCAGGTACGGCAGCACCTGCGCCTTGGTGGCGGCGTCCTTGAGGAAGTTGGTGGTGGCGCCGTCGTCCAGCTTTATGCCGCGGGCTGCGTTGGCGGCAACGGTTGCGGTGTACTCGGCCGAACCGTACGGGGCCACTGCGGTGGGCTGCTCTAGCGGTGTGGTGCCGCCGGCCAGGCCGATTTCGCCGTACTGGTTCAGGGAGTAGTTGTCAGTGACAGTCACGGGTCCCTGCGGTGCCAGCAGCATGCCTTCCAGGGATTCACGGAAGGCTTCATCCGCCGGGAGGGAGAAGCTGGTGGACTTCACCTCCGGAGCCGCCTCGGCGAGCTTGTTAAGCCCTGCCGCGTCGGCAACATTCACCTGGGTCATGCCAAAGAACTCGCTGACGGGGCCGGTGATTTCGACGTAATCACCGATGGTGACCGAGCCCACCGTTGCGGGGGAGTAGACGAAGACAGCGTCCGACGCCGTGTGGTTGGCCGGCGTCAGATCGCCGCCGGTCCCGGGGGTCTGGACGTAGAAGCCGGAGAAGCCGCCGGTGGGAAACGCCGCGGTCACCTTGCCCCGCGTCGTAACGCTGGCGCCGACGAACGGACTGGCCGCACCGGTGCCCTGGATTTCAGCGATGGTCTTTGCGCTGGGCGCAGGCGCCGGATCTACGGGACCGGGATCGACGGGACCGGGGTCCACGGTGCCGCCGGCCGCCGTCGGGGTGATGGTGGCGCTGAGGGTGAAGTCGGCCGCGTTGCTGTTGGAGTCCGCTCCGTTGGTGCGGTTCAGGCTCTTGACATCGGTGTTGCTGGCGGGCGCGGTGGCAGCCTGCGTTTCGAACGTATTGGACGTGCCGTACCCCAGCAGGTCAGCCACGTTGGCGGGCTCGATCACCGAACCGGTGGCCAGCGGAGTGAGGGCAGTGGCCTGCCTGGCCAGGACCAGGGTGCCTGTGGTTCCGGACGGGTTCAAGCCGGTGGCCACCAGGTCCGGAGTGGGCAGGTCGGCGCCGGCGGGGCTGGGCGCTCCGTTGGCTCCACCCTGGACCAGGTAGTAACCCTTCGCAGGGATGCTGCCCTTGAGGGCCGCCACTCCATTGGGGGCGGCCGTTCCCGTGCCCGAGCGGTACTGAAGGGACCAGCCATCCAGCGAAACCGGCGCATCGGACGCGTTGTACAACTCTACGAATTTGTTCTTGTAGGCCGCTCCGGAGCTGCCTCCGCTGAGGTACGCCTCATTGATGACCACTGGTGACGTGCCCGCAGCGGCCGGTGAGACCTCCACTGCGAACGCCGGGACGGCTGTCAGCGGGGCTGCGATAAGCCCCGCTGACAACGCCGTGCCCAGCGTAATTTTCCATGGTGTGCGTTTCATCCGCTCTAACTCTCATTAGGGTGCCCCGGGTAAGGGCTCGGTGGAATGTGTCCGGCTTTGTGGCGCGGACAAAAGGGCCCGGACTTTACTCCTGGTCAAGCAGTTTCCGGCACAGCAAAACAGAGTCGAATGAACGTGTGATTGATTCAGCGTGCATTCTGCGAGACGTCCCCCAGCGAAACGGTCACCGCCGGCCACAGGGCAGCATCGGCCCTGTCCCGGCAACAGTGTTCTGCGGCAGTGGTTTTGTGCATGTGCCGGCCCGCCCCATGTGCCGGACATGGCAAAAGAATACCGGCCAGTAGCTCCGATGGAAGCGGCTGGCCGGTATTTCTTAGATCAATTTTCTTAAATGGAACGCGGCGGCTCGTTAGGCCCCGGTGGTGTCTCCTGAGTCGGCCGGATCGGCGGCGTCCTGCCGGGTGTCCGCAACGATCTTGAACATTGCCCCGGTGGGGTCGGCCAGGGTTGCCAGCCGGCCGAACGGGGTGTCGTCCGGTCCGTCGATCACCCGCGCGCCAAGGCTGACGGCCTTTTCAATGGACGCGTCGGCATCCTCCACGGCGAAGTAGACCTGCCAGTTGGACGGGACTTCCGCCGGCAGGTAGGCCGAGGCGTCCATGATTCCCGCCTTGGCCGAGTCTCCCTTGCCCAGCGTGGTGTAGCGGAATTCGGGGGTGTCGCTCATGACGTCCGTGTCCCAGCCGAAGACGTCCTGGTAGAACTTGACGGCGGTGGCGTAGTCCTTGGTGTGGAGTTCGTGCCAGGCCGCGGCACCGGGCTCGGCCACGAGTTCGAAGCCGGTCATTTCGCGGGGCTGCCAGATGCCGATGGCCGCGCCGGTGGCGTCGCCAAACATGGCCATGTGGCCCTGCTCCGGGACGTCCATCGGCCCCATGAAGACCTGTCCGCCGTGCGCCGTGACCGCTTCGGCTGTGGCGGCGGCGTCGTCCGAACGCAGGTAGGTGGACCAGGCGTCAGGGAAGCCGGCCATCGTTTCATCCTTTTGCATGAGTCCTGCCACGGACTTCCCGTTTTTCGAGGCCGTGATGTAGCCGCCGTATTTTTCCTCATCGCCGGTCTGGAAGTCCCACCCGAACAGTTCTCCATAGAACTGCTTGGCTTTGGCGGCATCCGATGTCATGAGGTCGATCCAGCAGGGTGCGCCGGGCGTGATGTCAGGGCTGGGCATTGTGGCTCCTGTCGGTGGCCGCGGCAACGGACCGCGGCGGAGGGATGGTCAGTGAAGACAAACCAGACACTATTCCGGAGCACCGACACTTTCAATGGTCCCGGCACAAACAAGCCCTTAACCGGGATTAACGGAAAATGCCCCGGGTCCTGATGGTTCAGGGCCCGGGGCATTCTTCGCGGAAGGTAAGAGATTCGAACTCTTGGTACGGGGTTACCGCACACTGGTTTTCAAGACCAGCTCCTTCGGCCGCTCGGACAACCTTCCTTACCGAGTAGTGTTTCATAGGCAGTTGGCTGCGACAAAAACCGTCCGGAGTGTTTGCGGGCTCGCGCGGCCGCTGCACACTATTTTTTGTGGCAGGAAGCAGCTAGGAATCGGGAGTTTTCCATGAAGGCCGTCTACGTTAGCGAGGCCGGCGGGCCTGAGGTGCTCGAAGTGCGCGAGGTCCCAGCTCCGGTTCCCGGCCCCGGCGAGGTGCTGATCGACGTCGTCGCCGCGGGACTCAACCGGGCAGATGTCCAGCAGCGCAGGGGGTTCTACCCGCCGCCGCCCGGTGCGTCGGACATCCTTGGCCTGGAAGTTTCCGGCCGGATAGCGGGCTTCGGCTCCGGCGTGTCCAAACCGTTTTCGGTGGGGGACAAGGTGGTGGCACTGCTCTCGGGCGGCGGTTACGCCCAGCAGGTGGCGGTCCCGGCCGAACAGGTGCTGAGGATTCCCGACGGCGTGGATCTGGTCACTGCCGCGTCCCTCCCCGAAGTGGCGGCCACCGTCTATTCGAACCTGATCATGACGGCGCAGCTCCAGCCGGGTGAGACCGTGCTGATCCACGGAGCCACCGGCGGAATCGGCACCATGGCCATCCAGCTGGCCAAGGCCTTTGGTGCCACGGTGGCCACCACGGCCGGAACGGCTGAGAAGGTGGGCACCGCCAAAGCCTTCCTCCATGCGGACATCGCCATCAATTACACGGAGGAGGACTTTCCCGAATCCCTCCGTGCGCAAAACGGCGGACACGGGGCCGACGTCATCCTGGACGTTGTAGGCGCCAAGTATCTCGGGCAGAATATTGACGCCCTCGCGGATTACGGCCGGCTGATCGTGATCGGACTCCAGGGCGGCACCAAGGCGGAACTGGACCTTGGAAAGCTCCTCAGCAAGCGGGCCGCCATCATCGGCACGGCGCTCCGCCCGCGCCCGGTGGCGGAGAAGGGCGTGATCATGAACGCCGTCCGGGATGCGGTGTGGCCGCTCCTGTCGGACGGCCGCATCCGGCCCCTGGTAGCCAAGACGTTTCCGCTGGAACAGGTGCGGGCGGCGCACGAATACTTCGACTCCGGCGACCATGTGGGGAAAGTCCTGCTCGTCATGTAGCCGGACGCCAGGCCCGCAAATGAATACCCGGTATTGCCTCGACGTCGAAATCACGCTACTGTAGTTCCATACGCGGTATGCACGCGTCTTGGGGGCGCGTGTATGCCGTCGTCTTTGCGACATCAGGGGGCAGTATGTCCATTCGCCATAGTCTCCTCGCCCTGCTTCAGGACAAGCCCCGTTACGGGTACCAGTTGAGGGTCGAGTTCGAGGACCGCACCGGCTCTGCCTGGCCGCTGAACATCGGGCAGGTCTACACCACCTTGGACCGGCTGGAACGGGACGGGCTGGTCACGAACGACGGCGGCGACGGCGAAGGCCACGTCATCTACAGCATCACCGACGCAGGCCGCGGCGAAGTCACGGGCTGGTTCCAGGCCCCGGTGGCCCGCAGCAATCCTCCCCGGAACGAACTCGCCATCAAGCTCGCCCTCGCCGTGACCATTCCCGGCGTGGACGTCCCGGCCGTCATCCAGGCCCAGCGCACCGCTTCAGTGAAGGCGCTCCAGGACTACACCAAGACCCGTCGCGAGGCCTCCGCCAGCCTGCGCCGGGCGGACACCGCGTGGCTGCTGGTGCTGGACTCACTGATTTTCCAGACCGAAGCAGAGGTCCGGTGGCTGGATCTTTGCGAGGCGCGGATGGCGCAGTTGAACACGCCCACACCCTAGTCTGCTAACCGCTCAACGCTCCCGTCCGACCGTTCAGCGAGAGCCTCAAGAGCGCCACCCCAAAAGCAGTATCCCTGCGTCCGGGGCGTTGATATGGTGCGAAGGGGAGATCACTTTTCAGCTGGGGTTCTCGAGGAGGAGACATGGGCAAAATGCCGGATGGCAAGGCGCGGACAGCATTATCGGAGGACGCTTTGGTGCATGATCCAAAGCTTCCACCAACATCGGTGGACGAGGCGGTCCGGGAGGCCGAAGAACGCAAATGGACACCGACGAAGATCGCCATCTGGGCCGCGATCTCGCTGCTGGGCGGCGTTTCCTGGTTCATGCTGGCCATCGTCCGAGGCGAGACGGTCAACGCGATCTGGTTCGTGTTCGCCTCCGTCTGCACGTACCTGATCGGCTACCGCTTCTACTCCAAGGTGATCGAACGGTACATCACCAGGCCTAACGACCGCCGGGCCACCCCTGCCGAGTACAAGGCGGACGGCAAGGACTACGTCCGCACCGACCGCAACGTCCTGTTCGGCCACCACTTTGCCGCCATCGCCGGCGCAGGCCCCCTGGTCGGCCCAGTTATTGCGGCCCAGATGGGGTACCTGCCCGGCACCATCTGGATCATCATCGGCGTCGTACTGGCCGGAGCGGTGCAGGACTACCTCGTCCTGTTCTTCTCCATGCGCCGTGGCGGCCGCTCGCTGGGCCAGATGGCCCGTGAGGAACTCGGTGTGATCGGCGGCACCGCCGCCCTGATCGCCACCCTGCTCATCATGGTGATCATCGTCGCGATCCTGGCCCTCGTCGTCGTGAACGCGCTGGGGGAAAGCCCCTGGGGCGTGTTCTCCGTGGGAATGACCATCCCTATTGCCCTCTTCATGGGCGTCTACCTCCGCTTCATCCGCCCAGGCAAAGTCATGGAGGTGTCGCTGATCGGCTTCGTGCTGCTGATGGCCGCCATCATCGGCGGCGGCGCAGTGGCCGGGACCGAGTGGGGCGCGGCGTTCTTCCACCTGGACAAGGTCACCATCGCGTGGGGCCTCATCGTCTACGGCTTCATCGCCGCCATCCTTCCGGTCTGGCTCCTGCTGGCTCCCCGGGACTACCTCTCCACGTTCATGAAGATCGGCGTGATCGTTATGCTTGCGCTGGCCATCATCGTGGTCCGTCCCGAAATCACTGTGCCCGCGTTCAGCGAATTTGCCAGCAGGGAAAACGGGCCGGTGTTCCCCGGGGCGCTCTTCCCGTTCCTGTTCGTCACCATCGCCTGCGGCGCCCTATCCGGCTTCCACGCACTGATCTCCTCCGGCACCACCCCGAAGCTGATCGAAAAGGAACGCCAGGCCCGCCTGATCGGCTACGGCGGCATGCTGATGGAATCCTTCGTGGCCATCATGGCCCTCGTGGCAGCCATCTCCATCGACCGCGGCCTGTACTTCGCCATGAACTCGCCGGCCGCCCTGACCGGCGGCACCGTGGAAACGGCGGCCACCTGGGTCAACAGCCTGGGCCTGTCCGGGGTGAACATCACTCCGGACCTCCTGTCGGAGACCGCCAGAAACGTCGGTGAGCAAAGCATTGTGTCCCGCACCGGCGGTGCGCCGACGCTGGCCGTCGGCCTTGCCCACATCATGCAGCAGTTCATCGGCGGGACGGCCATGATGGCGTTCTGGTACCACTTCGCCATCATGTTCGAAGCACTGTTCATCCTCACGGCCGTGGACGCCGGCACCCGCGTGGCACGCTTCATGCTGCAGGATTCCATCGGCAACTTCATCCCGAAGTTCAAGGAGCACTCCTGGCGGCCGGGAGCCTGGCTCTGCACGGCTGTGATGGTCGGCGCCTGGGGCGCTGTGCTGCTGATGGGCGTCACGGACCCGCTGGGCGGCATCAACACGCTGTTCCCGCTGTTCGGAATCGCCAACCAGTTGCTGGCAGCCATTGCGCTGTCCGTCTGCCTGGCCATCGCGGCACGGCGGGCCTCGTTCAAGTACCTCTGGATTGTGGCCCTTCCGCTTGCTTTCGCAGCCGTCGTCACCATCACTGCCAGCTTCCAGAAGATCTTCTCGCCGGTTCCGGCAGTGGGCTACTTCGCCAACAACGCCGCGTTCTCCAAGGCCCTGGCCGACGGCAAGACGGAATTCGGCACGGCCAAGACGGTTGCGGCCATGGAGGCCGTGGTCCGCAACACCATGATCCAGGGGTGGCTGTCGGTGATCTTCGTAGTGCTGAGCATCATCGTGATCATCACGGCGATGGTGGCCACAGTGAAGGCGTTCCGGGATGCGAAGCAGGGCGTTGCCCACGTAGACCACGAGGACCCGGCCGTGCCGTCCCGCGCCTACGCGCCGGCGGGATTCATTCCCACGGCTGCTGAGCGGGAACTGGTGGCCGAGTGGAACAAACTCCCTGCCGACCTGCGCCTCGAAAAGGCCGCACACCACTGATGCGGGGCTGGTCATGAACGCGATACTCGAAGGGTTCCGTGGCTTCGCCCGTTATTTCGGCGGAGTAATGGGAGCGGATGCCTATGCGAAGTACCTGGAGCACCACGAGGCCTCAGGGCATACGGAAGCGCCCATGACCGAGCGCGAGTTCTGGCGGGACCGCACGGACCGCCAGGACAATAATCCGCAGGGCCGCTGCTGCTGACCGGCCGCTGCTGATGGGAACACCTGCGCCGGGGCGCCGTCGGATCTTAGGGTCCGACGGCGCCTCTGGCCTTTTCGGGGCACCGCCGGTTCCGGCCGGGTCAACTGGCTTCACGGACGCGCGCCTGCGCTCGCGGCTCGTGAGAGTATGAAGCCATGAGCGATCCGAACGACACTCAGCCTGCTGTTGAGGACCCCGTAGAGGGCACCACCCTGGACGACGCTGCATCTTCCCGCCCGGCGTTTGGCCCTCAAACCGGCCCCCGGCCGAGGGGGAGCAACCTCCAGGACCTGGTGGATGAGCCCGCCAAGGTGATGCGGATCGGCACCATGATCAAGCAACTGCTGGATGAAGTGAAATCGGCACCCCTGGACGAAGCCGCGCGCGGGCGCCTGGCAGCAATCCACGAACGCTCCATCAAGGAACTCGAGGACGGGTTGGCGCCTGAACTCGTCCAAGAGCTGGAACGGATCAGCCTGCCCTTTCCGGAACAAGCGACTCCTTCGGAGGCGGAACTGCGAATTGCCCAGGCCCAGCTCGTCGGCTGGCTGGAAGGGCTGTTCCACGGCATCCAGACCGCCATCGCCGCCCAGCACGCCGCGCGTGAACACGCCGCCGCGCAGAGGCAACTGCGCCAGCTGCCGCCAGGAACGGTTATTGCTCCGGGGGTGGTGATCGGTGAGGACGGCGAGCCACAGCGTGCCCGGCTGCCGCATCCCGGAGGGGAGCGGGCCGGCACACCGGAAGATCCGGACCACGGTCCCGGCCAGTATCTCTAGGGTCGGCGTGGCATTCTTCGCAGCTGCCCGCCAGGGGCGCAAAGACGACGCCGAGCTCGGCAAAGGGCTGTGGCGGCGCGCCCACGACCGTTTCCTTCGCGGGCTTGACCGGTTCCACCAAGTCCTGGAAGGGGTGGAGGACGACGTGCTGTATGCCGAGCTCGTGGAGATCGCCAATGATCTCGCCGGCCTCGCCATCAGGGTCCGGCAGGTCTGCGTCGAAGCCCAGCGGCGCTCACCCAGTGACGGCCTGGACATCCCGGGCGCATTGGCCGGCGTCCACCGATCACTGTCCAAGGCGGGCAACTCCCTGGCGACCACCGCGGAGGCGGCAGCGATGCTGCGCCTCGCCGTCGGGCCGGTGCCGGTAGGCGCTGCCTCGGTCCGCCGACGGGCCGAGTCAGTCTTTGAACAGATCGCCGACGCTGAACGCCGCCTTGCCGAACAGCCGCAGGATTCGTAGCTATTCCCGGTTAAGCGCCTAGCTTAGCCGGGCGTTTCTGCTCGCCGGGCGCTGCTCCCGTTGGCAGTATGAAGTAATGACTTTTTCTCCTGAACTGACTTTCAACGACGGCAACACCATTCCTCAGCTCGGCTACGGAGTGTGGCAGGTTGAGGACGACGTAGCGGAAAAGGTAGTGGTCCAGGCCTTCGAGGCCGGGTTCCGCCACATCGACACCGCCAAGATCTACGGGAACGAAGCAGGCGTGGGCCGCGCCATTGAGCGCTCCGGGTTGAAGCCTGAGGACATCTTCATCACCACCAAGCTGTGGAACGCGGACCAAGGGTACGAGTCCACCCTTGCGGCCTTTGAGGCGTCCATGGAGCGCCTGGGCCTCGAAACCCTGGACCTGTACCTGATCCACTGGCAGCAGCCGCAGCAGGACAAGTACGTGGACACATGGAAGGCGCTGATCGAGCTGCAGAAGCGCGGCCGGGTCAAGTCCATCGGTGTCTCCAACTTCACCACCGAGGGACTGCAGCAGATCATCGATGAGACCGGTGTTGTTCCGGCCATCAACCAGGTGGAGCTGCACCCGTTCTTCAACCAGGCCGAACTGCGCGAATTCAATGCATCCAAGGGCATCCTCACCCAGGCGTGGTCGCCGTTGGGCCAGGGCGGCGAGCTCCTGGAGCACCCTGCCATCGCGGAGATCGCGGCCAAGCACAGTGCCACGCCTGCGCAGGTGGTCATTGCCTGGCACCTGGCTCTCGGCAACGTGGTGATTCCGAAGTCCGTCACCGAGTCCCGGATCCGCGAAAATTACGCGGCCCTCGACGTGACGCTGGATGAGGCCGACATCGCAACCATCAACGGGCTGGACCGGACTGCCGAAGGCACCGGCCGCATCGGACCGGACCCCGCTGTCTCCGATTTCGCCTAGAAAGGTTCAGCGCCTCCGGCTTAGCTCCACCGGAATTCCACGGAATAGCATCGAAGACTAGGTCGGTCAGAGGCCCCGCACTTGCACAGTGCGGGGTCTCTGGCGTTTCTTCAGGCCGCCAGCCGTCCCTGTTCCGCGGGCACAGCGTCGATAACGGCCCAGCCCTGCTCGTCGGAAATGTTCCGGTTGGCGAATCGCTCCGCCTCCGGCAGGGAGTCGAACGTTTCCCTGCGGATCAGGCCGCAGTCGGTATCAAAATAGGTGACGTGGAATTCCCGGGGCTCCGGTGCGTCGCCGGCGAGGTTTCCCCGCGTAGTCGCCTGGCTGGTGCTGAGGTTCTTATCCATGAATCCAGTGTGCAGCCGGCCTCCGACAGTAAAGGCGACTCAGTCCGGCGTGTTGCGAAGCCGGAGCACCCTCTCCCTCGCGAGCACCTCCGCCCGTTGTCCCTTTTCCGCTGCGCGGCCGGCCAGTTGCATCTGAGCAGCAGCGGACTCCCGCCGCCGCCTCGCCAGCTCGAACTCCTCGTCGACCTTCTTGAGGCGTGCGCGAAGGCTCCGGGCCTCGTCGCCCAGCCGGGTCAGGGCTGCCTCGGCTTCGTCGAAATCCGCGGTGCGTTGCTCCGCCTCCTCCGCCGCTGACCGGGCGGCTTCTTCCGCTTCGGCCAGGCGGGCCTCGGCGCGCTCGACCGCCGACGGCGCGGGAGCCGGCCGTTTCGTCCCGACCGCCTTCAATCGCGGTTTTTCGGCGGACCTTACAGCAGACGGGCTGTCCGGTGGTGCGGGCTCCGGAACGCCGCGTGTCGGTGTCGCGGAGGCCCGCCGCGTCCCCGCCGGCGGGCCGCCATCCGGCCTCGGCACCGGCTGCGCGGGGGCGCGGGGGACCGCCACGGCATCCCGAAGGTCCACGCGGTCCACGCCGTCGGCTGACAGTACCCGGAGCAGGCGGCCGCTCCGCACGGCTGCCGCCGCGCTTTCGTCCACGGTGGCGGCCCGCAACGTCGCTTCAACCTCGGCTGCGACGGCGGCACTCACCTTCCGCCCCTGCTGTTCCGCCACCTCGCGTGCCGTCCCCATCACGCGGGTGAGCAGCTGCCGGCGCTCCTGGGAGAGCGCGCGGAGGGCACCGGCGTCGAGGTCTTCCTGGGCGCCGCGCATGGCGGCTCCAAGCTTCGCCAGCTCCCCGAGCGAGTCCGGCCGGTGGACCGCCAGCATGTTCACCGCCCAGGCCGCCGCCGAGGGCTTGGGCAGGGCACGGACTGCATCAGCGAGATCCCGCCCGGCGTCCGCGGCAGCAGCTTTCGCCGCCGCGGTCCTGGCGGCCACGAATCCTTCGAGCGGCAACCGATAGAGCGCGGAGGCAATATCAGCCAATTGTTGCTCTCCCATGCGAGCATCATAGGGGCCCAGTTCACGCGCCGGCGCGACGACGTGTCAATCCATCGGGGACCCGATGCTGTAGTGGAGGAAATCGAATGATCGAAATTGCCGGGCTGCCTGCCCACATTCTCCTGATCCACGGCATCGTCGTGCTGTCTCCGCTGGCGGGGATCGCGGCCATCGTCTACGGCGTATGGCGTGCCGCGCGGGAATATCTGGTGTGGCCCCTGGGCGTGCTCTCCCTCGCCTTGGTCCCGTTGACGCTTATCACCGCCCAAGCCGGTGAACAGTTGGAGAAAACACGCCCGGCGTCGCAGATCCTCCACGAGCACGTTGAACAGGGCGACCTGCTGAAGTACCTTGCCGTGGCGTTCTTTGTGGTCATGTCGGCGATGCTGGCTGTCACCCACGAACCCTTTGCGCGGCGGCTGGGCACCATCGGGCGGCTGCAGGACAACCGAGCGGTGCGGATCGCCGCGTTGACGGTGGGCGCCCTGGCGGGCGCAGCCCTGATCTACCAGAGCATCATGACCGGCCACTCCGGGGCCGCGTCAGTGTGGGCAGGCCGCTGATTCGACGCCGGACGGGGGGCCGTAGGCCCCTTGCGCCACCCAGCCCGGTGGGCAAGGGTTGGGGCATGTGGGTGACAGCGCCATGACGGATGCCCCTCGGCAGGCGGCATCCCTCGATGCTGTCCCCTGGTACCTCTGCGAGGCTGCCGAAGCGGTGGCCGCCTGCGGTGTTGACCCCGCGACCGGCCTCTCCTCGGCGGAAGCCGCCCGCCGGCTCGAGCGCGACGGACCCAACGAACTCGAGTCCGCGCCGCCAGCACCCTGGTGGCGACGGGTCGTATCCCAGTTCCAGGATCCGCTGATTTACCTGTTGCTGGCTGCGATCGCCATCTCAGTCGTCGCCTGGGCAGCGGAGGGTGCCCGCGGAGTTCCGGTCGATGCCGTCGTGATCAGCGCCGTGGTCCTGTTCAATGCGGTGCTGGGCTTCGTCCAGGAAAACAAAGCCGAGACAGCCGTGACGGCCCTGCAGGTCATGACGGCGGCCAACTCCACCGTCCTGCGCGACGGCGAACTAAGGACGGTGCCCTCAGCGGGGCTTGTCCGCGGTGACATCCTTGTCCTGGGCGAAGGCGATGCCGTGGGCGCGGATGCCCGCCTGGTCACCGCCACGTCGCTCCGTGTCAGCGAAGCCTCCCTGACCGGAGAGAGCGAGCCGGTCTTCAAGAACCCGGGAACGCTGTCCGGAAATGTTCCGCTGGGCGACCGGGTGAACATGGTGTTCAAGGGCACGGCCGTCACCCAGGGCGTGGGACGGGCAGTGGTGACCGGAACGGCCATGGACACGGAAGTCGGCGCCATCGCCGGGATGCTTGAGCGGACGGTCGCCGAGCCGACGCCGCTGCAGAAGGAAATTGCGGGCGTGAGCCGGCTGCTGGGCGCCACGGTGATCGTCATCGCCGTCGTCGTAATGGTCACCGTGGTGGCGGTTAACGGCGTCAGTTCACTGAGCGATCTTGTGACTGTGCTGCTGCTCGGTGTGTCGCTCGCAGTGGCGGCTGTCCCGGAGGGGCTGCCCGCCATCCTGTCTGTTGTGCTGGCGTTGGGCGTGCAGCGCATGGCCCGGCGCAACGCCGTCGTGAAGCAGTTGCACTCGGTGGAAACGCTCGGCTCCGCAACGGTGATCGCCTCGGACAAGACCGGAACGCTGACCCGTAACGAGATGACCGTGGGCCGGATTGTCACCGCCTCGGGCGAGGTGGAACTAACGGGTGTGGGCTACCGGCCCGAGGGCCGTGCCCGCCAGGAGGGCAGGGAGGATATCGATCCGGCCGTGCTGCTGGAGGCCGGTCTTGTCCTGGCCGGCGGCACCTTCGCGAACAACGCCCAGCTGACAGAGCACGACGGCGAGTGGGAGATCCAGGGGGATCCCACCGAGGCGGCCTTCCTCGTCGCAGCCCGCAAGCTTGAGGGGGTCACGGAGCGCGTCGGCGAATATGAACGTCACGGTGAAGTGCCGTTCACCTCGGAGCGGAAGCTGATGTCAGCGGTGGCGCACCACAAGGAACTGGGCACGCTGTCCCTGGTCACCAAGGGCGCACCCGACGTGCTGCTCGGACGCTGCACCGGGCTGCAGGTGGGTGAAAGCATCGTCCCGCTGGACAGTGCGCGCCGTGACCAGGCGCTTGCAGCGGTTGATGCTTTGTCCGCGCAGGCCTTCCGGACGCTCGGCGTCGCCTACCGCCGGTACGGGGACGCGGACAGGCACGAACTTGAGGTGCTGGACGAAGCTGATGAAAGCACACTGGTATACCTCGGAGTGGTGGGGATTATCGACCCGCCCCGGGCGGAAGCCGCCGCTGCGGTGGCGGCAGCCCAGCACGCCGGCATACGGGTGCTGATGATTACCGGCGACCATCCGCTCAGCGCGGCCCGGATTGCCGGCGACCTGGGGATAGCAGCGGCGGGGGAGCGGGCGGTCACGGGGGCGGAGCTCGATGCGATGGATGAGGCAGGGCTGCACGCCGTCACGGCTGCCACCTCGGTCTACGCGCGGGTGGCACCGCAGAACAAACTGCAGATCATTGATGCGCTCCAGGCGCAGGGCAACGTGGTGGCCATGACGGGGGACGGAGTCAACGACGCGCCGGCGCTGAAGTCTGCGGATATCGGCATTGCCATGGGCGTCGCCGGGACGGAAGTGACTAAGGAGGCGTCCAAGATGATTCTGGCTGATGACAACTTCGCCACGATTGTTGCGGCCGTCCGCCAGGGCCGCATCATCTTCGAGAACATCGAAAAATTCCTCCGCTACCTCCTGTCCTCCAATATGGGTGAGGTCTTCACGGTTTTCCTCGGGGTCGTTTTTGCCGGAGCGCTGGGCCTGGCCGGTGCCCCGGGCGAGGCTGTCGCACTGCCCTTGCTCGCCACCCAGATCCTCTGGATCAACCTGGTGACGGATTCCGGCCCGGCGCTCGCCATGGGGGTGGACCCTGAGATCGACGACGTCATGGCGCGCCAGCCACGCAGGACCACCGAGCGGATCATCGGCCGGCGGATGTGGTCCGGCATCCTGTCGGTGGGCCTTGTCATGGGGCTCGCCTCCCTGCTCGCCATTGACATCTTCCTGCCGGGCGGGCTGGTGGAAGGTGCCGATTCCCTGGACGTGGCGCGTACCGCCGGGTTCACCACCCTCGTGTTCGCCCAGTTGTTCAACGCATTCAACTCCCGTTCCGAGACGTCCAGCGCGTTCCACCGCCTGTTCGTCAACAAATGGCTGTGGGGCGCTGTGGCGCTGGCTGCGGTTCTCCAGGTCGCCGTGGTTGAGGTGCCATTGCTGCAGCGGGCTTTCGGGACGGCATCCATGGACGCCTACCACTGGGGAGCATGCGTGCTCCTGGCATCGGCAGTCCTGGCTTTCGGTGAGCTCCGTAAATTGTCATTCAAGCTCCGGACCATGGGTAGACTCCGGGGCGGGGCCGGTCCCCGGGAAGGGTCCAGGCCCCGGGCCGCGTCGGCGGAATGACCGGACCACGGTTGCCAGCAGCAGGACCATCGAAACCGTCTGGAGGGCCGCCACGGCGGCAATGAGTGCAGGACGGGAGCCGTAGAGCGCGCCGTAAAGGGCGCCGCCGGCGAGTGCGCCGCCCCCTTCGAAACCGGCGAAGATTCCGTAAGCGGTTCCCTGCCTCGCCGGAACCACCAGGTCGGCCACCAGTGCCTTCACCGTGGAGTCCTGGATGCCCGTGGCGGCTCCCCACACGAACACTCCGGCCAGCACCTGTCCCGCGCCCGAGGAGAACGCCAGCACCGGGATCAAGGTAACCAGGGCCGGCAGGACCAGAAGCACGGCGCCGCCGGCGCGATCGTAGGCGTAGCCGCTGGCGAGAGCTCCCAGGGCGGCGGCTGCCATGCCGGCGGCGTAAACCAGCGGAACGGCGGCGACGGCAACGCCAACAGTGGACGTCAGATGGAACGCGATGACTCCGAAGGCCACCAGGCCGGCGCTCCAGAAGAAGGCGGAGACGGCGAAGAGGACGAACACCGCAGAAAGGCGCTCCCTCTGATGTGCGGCAGGTGCCCGGGCGTCCGAGGCTTTCTGCACGTCCCGTGCCCCCGGCACAGGTGGTCCGTGTGGATCGGGGATGCGGCGCCGCATCCGGAACAGGAGTGCCATGGCAAACGTGGCGGGAATCGCCAGGACCGCGAACGCCAGCCACAGTGCACCGGTTGCCGCGATGACAGCGGAGGCGATCAGCGGACCGGCAAATGCGCCGGCAAGATCCAGTGACTTGTGCACCGCGAAACCGCGTCCACGCCCGATTGGCTCGGCAACGGCGGCCAGCAGGACGGTCTTCGCGGGGCTCCGGACCGCCTTGCCCACGCGATCGCCAATGATGAGGGCAGAGGCCAGCATGAGCCCTGCGACACCGAGAGCGGGCGTCACGGCAAGCAGCGGGATGCACAGGGCAGTGAGGGCATAGCCCGCCAGCGTGAACGTCCAGTATTTCCCGGTGCGGTCCGCCCACGGCCCGAAGACCAGCCGAAGCCCCTGGGCTGCTGCCTCGGCGCCGCCGGTGACCAGCCCGATCACCAAAGCGGAGGCACCCAACTGGGCAAGGAGCGGTCCGGCGAGCGGGCGTGCGCCGTCGGACACGGCATCAACGGCCAGGCTGACCAGCCCGAACCTGAGCACCATGCCCCACGGTGAGGCCGGAGGTGCCCCGCGCTGGGGAGCTGTCCTGTCCGACGGGCGCTGTTCCACAGCTCAAGAATTTCGGACGGCGTGCCGGAATTCAATAGCGCCGGCCTTCGCGGTACGGGTGCCCTGCAGCAGCCAGCGGATAAGATCGCAGAGTGACGAACTCACCGGGAGACGAGCGCTACGTTGTCCGCCGGTGGTGGAGAGGGCGGGCCCTGCCTTGGGCAGGGTTGGTCGGCGTTTCCATCATCCTGACAGGCATTTCCTTGGAGCGGACAATGTTGTTCGCCTACGAGCCGGTGCCTGAGTTTGTGGAGCGGCTGCGTGTGGGCCGGCTGTTTATGCTCGCCGGCTCGGCTGCTTCCATTGCAGCGGCGGTCTGGTCCCAGATCCGGCAATATCCGCTGTGGGTGACGCTCTGCGTTGCGGCGCCGGTTGCACTGGTGGGCCTGGCCACGATGATCACCACGCCGCCGTCGTTGATGCCGCAGATCTTTGGTTTGTTCGCCCTGCCGGCCGCGCTCGTAGGGCTCATCGGGGGCGTTACCTTCAAGCGGCGGTGACCGGGGCGCCTCCCACAGCGTCGTCAGGAAACCCCGGTTACCGGCCTGCTGTCATACGGCCGTGTAGCCGCCGTCCACCAAGTAATAGCCGCCCGTCATGAACGACGCTTCCTCGGACAGGAGGAAGCTGACAAGGTGGGCAACTTCCTCTGCCGTGCCTAGCCGGCCCAGGGAATGCTTCCCTTCGAGGGCCTTCCGGACTTCGGGGCTGAGGCTGCTCTCGACAAGGGGTGTCTTGATGTAGCCGGGGCCGACCGAATTGATGCGCAGCCCGTGTGGGCCGTACTCGGCGGCGGCGTTCTTCGTGATTCCGACCACGCCGTGCTTGGCAGCGGTGTAGGCGCCGTTGCCCGGCGCCGCAACCGTGCCGTGGATGGAGGCCATGTTGACGATGGCGCAGTTGCCGCCGCCGGCTTCGAGCATTTGCGGGATCTGGTAGCGCATCCCGTAGAGCACACCGTTGAGGTTGATGCCGATGACCTTGTCCCATTCGTCCAGGTCCGTCTCGCCTGCGGGGGCGTGCTTGCCGCCGATGCCGGCGTTGTTGACCGCGAAGTGCAAAGCTCCGTAGGTGTCCACGGCGTGGCGGACAACCATCTCGGCGTCCTCCTTTTTGGCGGTGTCCTGCCGCACCGCCGAGGCGGTCCCGCCGGCATCCACGATTTCCTGGACAACCCGCTGCGCCGCATCCAGGTTGATATCGGTGACAACAACGTGGGCGCCTTTCGTGGCGAGTTCCTTGCTGATCGCTTCGCCGATGCCTGAGCCGCCTCCGGTGACCAGGGCGACCTTGCCGGTGAACTGAGCCATGTTGGGGCTCCTCTCTGTAACGTGCCGCAGAAATTCCGTCTGTCCCTTACAGTCGCTCATCCTACTCATGGAGTATGTACGGTTCGCCAAGGAGCGTCCACCGGCCGTTGACCAGGCCTGCTGGCTGCCGGCGGCGCTCTCCTGGCGCTGGCCGGCACGTTCGGCCAGATCCTCGACGGGTGGGCGCTGGGCCGGGTGGCGGAGATGATCGCGGCGAGCGGGCGCACCCCGGGTGTGTCACACGGTTTCGCGGCTGAGATCAATGTCGCCCCGTTGACAATTGGCCTGGTCATGGTGCTGGTCGCCGTGGTCTTACAGTACGGCCGCCGCCTCCAGCAGGACACCGAAGGGCTGGTCTGATGCCGGCAGATGATGAGGGCTCGGATATTCACTGCCGCCTCGATGAACTCCTCGAGGCGCGGGGGATGACCCTGACGGAGCTGAGCAAGCAGGTCGGGGTGAGCCTGGTGAATTTGTCGGTGCTCAAGAACGACCGGGCGCGGGCGATCCGGTTTTCCACGCTGACGGCGATCTGTGACGCGTTGGACTGCCAGGTGAGCGACCTGCTGGTGACGGGCCGGGCGTCCTCCAGATCAGCAGATCAGGAGCTCTTCAAACCAGCGAAAAGACCCCCCAGAAACCTTGATTTCTAGGGGGTCTATCCCGAGCTTCCTATCAGAATCGAACTGATGACCTTTTCATTACGAGTGAAACGCTCTACCGACTGAGCTAAGGAAGCACCGCACGACAAAACCCGGAAGAACCGGGCGGATCATGCAAGAGACAACTGTAATAGAGTCCCCTGCCCGGGTCAAAATGAGCGGATCGTAAGTCCGCAGAATGGCAGTGGCGGACGTTGTCTGGATGTTCACCCTGCGGTCGGTGCGGGTTCAGCGCGGGGTCCCGGAGCGCTTGCACTGTGGAACGACCAAACGCGGCCGCGTCGGCGGCCGCATGTCAGCGAAGGGGCTTGGCCATGACTCCGGACACAGCAGACGCATCCGCACCGGAAGCCGCACCCGCACTCCGCGGCACGCTTCCCGGCGCCGCCCACGAGGTACGGCTGGCCGTGCTCGCGATGGTGGGAACAACAGTTTTCGACGGCGGCCTGCTGGAGCGCGCCATGACCCGCACCCTGGCGGACCAGGGCGTGGGGGAAGGATCGGCCCAGTTCGAGCGCATGCTTCGCTACGCCAAGGACACGGCGGGCATGTCGAAACTCGCCGTCTTCAGCCAGCTGTTCGAGGACCGGCACCGGGCCGCCGCAGCCAACACCTTTTTCGAACGCAGCTGCGACGAGCTGATAGCGGAAGGCGTCATCCAGGCTGTTCCGGGCGCGGAGGACGCCATTGCGTGGCTCCGCGAAGCCGGCATCATGGTCTGCCTTGCCACCGGCTTCGGCCGCCACACGCAAAACATGGTGCTGGAGAGCCTCGGCTGGATGGGGCTGGCGGACCTGAGCCTCTGTCCGGCGGATGCCGGGCGGGGCAGGCCCTATCCGGACATGATCCTGACGGCCGTCCTCGCACTGGACCTGGATGACGTCCGTAAGGTCGCAGTGGTGGGGGACAGCTGCGCCGACATCCAGTCGGGCCTGCGGGCAGGCGCGAGCACAGTGGCGGGTGTCCTCACCGGAGCCCACGGGGAACCGGCGCTGCGCGCGGCCGGCGCCACCGCCGTCGTACAGTCCATCCGGGACCTGCCGGTGCTGCTGGAGCCCCGGTCCGAGTAGTCCGGTCCAACTGATCCGGTCTCGTAGTCCGGTTCGTGCAGGCATTACGCCGGGGCTCGCCTATGCAGGGGCTCGCCATGCTAGATCAGGCCGCCTGACGTCCTAGCACTCCGTGTTGTCCGCGGGCGGCTCTCCGGTCAGGAGGTAGCCGTCCACGGCATCGGTGACGCAGCTGTTCGAGCGGCCGTAGGCGGTGTGGCCCTCGCCCTTCCACGTGACCAGGGAGGCGTTGCCCAGCTGCTTGCGCAGGGCGCCGGCCCATTCCACGGGGGTCGCGGGATCGCCGGTGGTGCCTACCACCACGATCGGGGCCGAGCCCGGGTACTCCACGGGTGCCGGTGTGCGGGTGCTCTTGTAGGGCCAGTCCTGGCAGTTCGTGCCGCCGTAGGCGAAGAAGTAGCCCAGGGTGGGGGAGTCCTGCCGCAGCTTCTGCTCTTCGGCCCGCATGGCAGCCGGGTCACTGACCATGGGGTAGTCCAGGCAGTTGATGGCGTTGAAGGCGAACGCGCTGTTGGACGTGTACTTGCCGCTCGGGTCGCGGTCGGCGCCGAAGTCTGCCAGCCGCAGCATCGGGGAGGCGTCGCCCTTGAGGGCGGCGTCCAGGGCCTGGGTCAGCAACGGCCAGTTGTCGTCGTTGTACAAAGGCAGGATCAGGCCGCTGACGAAGGCCGAGCCGGTCACCATCCTGCCGTCCTGGGCTCGCCGCGGGTTGGCGTCCACGGACTGCACGACGTCGCGGATCTGCTGGACGCCGCTGTCCACGGTTCCGCTCAGGGGGCAGCCGTTGTCACCGAGGCACTTCTCCACGTACGCGCGGATGGCCTTCTCAAAGGCGCGGGCCTGGCCGCTGGTGAGCTCCTCGTTGCTGAGGGACGGGTCCAGGGCGCCGTCGAGCACCATGTGGCCCACGTTGTCCGGAAACAGCGAGGCATAGGTGGATCCCAGGAAGGTGCCGTAGGAGTAGCCGAGGTAGTTCAGTTTGGCGTCGTTGACCACGGCACGCAGGATGTCCAGGTCCTTGGCGGCGCTGACGGTGTCCACGTGTCCCAGCACGGGGCCGGTCTTTTCGGCGCACTTGGCTGCAGTTGCCTTGTTGTCCGCGACAGCGGCCGCCAGTCCGGCGTCCGAGCTGAGGTCATAGTTCTTTGCCCGGGACTCGTCGCGTTCCTGGTCCGTGAGGCAGGTGACGGGGGAGGACCGCTTCACTCCGCGGGGGTCGAAGCCCACCAGGTCGTAGCTGGCGCGCACTTCACTGGAAATGTTCGTGGCGCCGGCGTCCTTGACGAAGTCGTAGCCGGAACCGCCCGGGCCACCGGGGTTGACCAGCAGGCTGCCGGTCTTCTTGCCCGTTGCCTTCATTTTGAGGGCGGCGATCTCGATGCTGTCGCCGTCGGGCTTGCTGTAATCCAGGGGCACCTTGATTTTGGCGCATTCGAGCTTGTCCTCGCAGGACGTCCAGGAAACTTCCTGCGAGTAGAAGTTCCGAAGCTCTTCGGGAGCCGCTTCGGCGATCGAAGGGTCAGCCTTGGCAGTGCTCCCGCCGCTCGATCCGCCGTCGGGCTGGCCGAACACCGTGCAGCCCGTAAGCGCGAGCAATACGGCCAGGGAGCCAGCAGCTGCCTTGGCCGCGGTCGATCCGGACCGTAACCGCAGGGGCAGACGTCGGGCAGGCTTCATGCAGGACTCCTTGAAGGACTTGGCGTGGGCTCGGGCGAACATACGGCGGCGGGACGGGACTGGGCGGGGCGGTACTAGATCAGGCTTGCTGCCATGGATTCGATGGCCAGCAGGGGTGCAACGTTGGTGGTGGTGATTCGCTGGCGGGCCTTGTTGATCGCATCCATCCGGGCGAGCGTTGCCTCCGCGCTGGACCGCCCGGCAAACTCGGCCAGCTCGCTCCTGAGTTCAACGTTTACCAATTCTACGGCGTTCCCCATCTGGATGATGAGGACGTCCCGGTAGAACGAGAGAAGGTCCGTGAGCGTCCGGTCAAGGGAGTCGGTGATGGAGCGTTTGGCGCGCCTCTTCTGGTCGTCCTCGAGCTGCTTGAGCTGGCTTCTCATGGCGGGCGGCAGCGTGCCGCTTTCCGGCGCGCCAAGGGTGGCCAGCAGGGCTGCCTTTTCCTCGGCGTCGCGCACTTCGTTGGAACTGTTGGCTTCCTCGGTGGCGATCTTCACCAGCTTTTCGGCCATCAGGACCGCTGCGGTGATGCCCCGCAGCCCCAGCGGGAAGCGGACTGTTTCCATGCGCCGTTCGCGGGCATCGGCGTCCCGGGCAAGCCTGCGGGCAATGCCGACGTGGCTCTGTGCCGCGCGGGCCGCGCGTTCGGCGAGGGCCGGATCCACGCCGTCGCGCCTCACCAGGAGTGCTGCGACGTCGGCGGCCGGCGGAAGCCGCAGCGCCACCGGGCGGCAGCGGGACCGGATGGTAACCAGGACGTCCGCCGGTGACGGTGCACACAGCATCCACACGGTGCGGGGAGTGGGCTCTTCGATGGCCTTGAGCAACACGTTCGTGGTCCGTTCCGCCATGCGGTCGGCGTCTTCCACAACGATGATCCGCCATCGTCCGGAGGAGGGACGGTTTCCGGCGGTCGAGACCAGGTCCCGTGCTTCATCAATGGTGATGGTGACTTTTTCGGTGCGGACGAACGCCACGTCCGAGTGTGTTTCGCCCAGGATGGTCAGGCAGGCTGCGCATTCGCCGCAGCCGCGCCTGGAGACGTCCTCCTGGTCGCAGTTGAGGGCGGCGGCAAAGGCTTTCGCGGCGTTGGACCGGCCGGATCCGGGCGGGCCGGTGAACAGCCAGGCGTGCGTCAGGCCGTCGCCCTGGGCGGCCTGGCGGAGCTGGGCGACGACGGCGGGCTGGCCCTGAAGATCGTCCCAGACGGTCACGGGGCCACGCCTTCCCTGGCACCCTGGCGGGACACATGACTCGAACCCTGCCTGGACAGGACCAGCGCGTCCACCCGCGCCAGGATGAGACCCGCCAGTTCGGCGACGGGCAGGTGGGCGGCAAGCACCAGGTAATGGTCCGGACGGGCCGCGGCGAGGTCCAGGAACGCGGTACGGATCTTCGCGTGGAATTCGTCTGCTTCGGATTCCATCCGGTCTTCGGCAGCGTCACCCGCGGTCCGGCGGAGGCGGCCGACGGCGGGGTCGACGTCGAGCAGCACCGTGAGGTCCGGCTGCAGACCCGATGTTGCCCACTCGTTCAGGTCACGCACGGCAACGGTTCCGAGCCCCCGTCCGGCACCCTGGTAGGCCACCGAGGAATCGATGTAGCGGTCCGTCAGCACGATGTCGCCGCGTTCCAGTGCAGGCAGGATGACCTGGTCCGCATGGGCCGCGCGGGACGCGGCAAAGATGAGGGCTTCGGTGCGGGCATCGATATGGCCGTGCCCGTGGTCCAGGACCAGGGACCGCAGTTTTTCGCCAATGGGCGTGCCGCCCGGTTCCCGGGTGCGCAGCACCGTGAAGCCGCGCGAATCAAGGGCCCCGGCCAGCGCCGCGGCCTGCGTTGACTTGCCTGCGCCGTCGCCGCCTTCGAAGGCGATGAACAGTCCGGGGTTCTGGGTACTCACTTAACCAGCCTACCGACAATCACCGACACCGCAGGTGCCGGACCGTAACCGCTTTCCTGCGCTGCGGGCCTCCCACGTAGTCTTTGACCATGAGTCTTTCCGAAGAGCAGGCCGCCGCGCTGTCGGCTGAAACGGTGGTTGTGGCCGCCGGCCGCCCGCCCCGCAAACGCGATGCGCCAGTCAACCAGCCCATCGTCCTGTCCTCCACCTATTTCGGGACCGGTCCGCTCGCAGACGGCGACCGTGGCTACGGCCGCTACTCCAACCCCACCTGGGACCCGTTTGAAGAAGCGCTGGGCCAGCTTGAGGGCGCGTCCCTCCCCGGCCTGCTGTACGCCTCCGGCCTGGCCGCCGTCAGTTCAGCGCTGTCCCTCATCCCGGCGGGGGGAGTGCTGGTCATGCCCTCGCACAGCTACGCAGGTTCCCTGGTGATGGCCACCGAACTCGCGGAGAAGGGGCTGTTCGAACTCCGCACCGTGGACATCGCGGACACCGACGCCGTGAAGGCGCTACTGGCTCCGGCGGAGGGCAAACCCGCAAGCATGCTCTGGCTGGAAAGCCCCACCAACCCGATGCTCGGGATCGCGGACATCCGCGCCCTCACCGCTGCCGCCCACGAAGTGGGAGCGATCGTTGTCACCGACAACACCTTTTCCACGCCCCTGGTCCAGCAGCCGCTGAGCCTCGGGTCCGACGTCGTCCTGCACTCGGTCACCAAATACCTGGCCGGGCATTCCGACGTCGTCCTTGGCGCCCTGGTCACCTCGGACGCAACGATCCGTGCAGCGCTGCTTCACCACCGCATCATCCACGGCGGCATTGCCGGACCGTTCGAGGCCTGGCTTGCACTCCGCGGGCTGCGGACGCTGGCCCTGCGCATCGAACGCTCCCAGGCGTCGGCGGCCGTCCTTGCCGACCGGCTGAGCAATCACCCCCGGATCGAGAGCATCCGGTTCCCCGGACTGGAAACCGATCCCGGCCACGAACGCGCCAAGTCACAGATGAAGAGCTTCGGATCGGTGCTGTGCATCCAGATCGCCCCGGCCGGCGGACTCAGCGGTGCCGATGCGGCCGACAAGCTGGTCCGCGCCCTGCAGCTGTGGCTTCCCGCCACGTCTTTGGGCGGGGTTGAGTCCCTGATTGAACGACGACGGCGCCACGCGGCTGAGCCGGTCAGCGTGCCGGACAATCTGGTCCGCCTGAGCGTGGGGATTGAAAATGTCGAAGACCTTTGGGCCGATTTGGACCAGGCACTGGACGCTCTGGGCGGCTAGGCTGGGGACGTGGACGGAAAAGTGTTGATTAACTACGTCGAGACCGGGGTCTATTTCCTCATGGCGCTCGTGGCGTTTGGTCTTGAAGCGTGGGCATTGTTTGATTGCCTTCGCCACAAGGCGAACGCCTTTGAAGCTGTTTCCAAGCGGACCAAGACGTTCTGGCTGGCACTGACCGGCGGCGCCGTGTTCATTGGCGCCCTGTCACTGTATGGCGGCGCCCAGGCCATGGGCGCCCTGTCACCCAATGGCGGTGGCGGCGGCGGTTTCGGCACGTTCGGCCTGTTCGGTCTCGCGGCAGTGACCGCAGCCTCCGTGTACCTGGCCGACGTCCGGCCCGCCGTGAAGGACGCCGGCCGCGGCGGCAGCCGCAACATGGGCCCGTACGGCCCCTGGTAACCGGGAAACACCCTATTGCGGGGCGGCGCGAGCTAAAGCGGCCGCGCTACTCAGGCGGCCGGCGCGACAGCGTCCCAGCCCACCGTCAACTCGCCCAGCCGCCATCGTGCCGGTCCGTCCTGGACCGGCCAGCCGTCGTCGAGCATGGACCGGCACATGGCCGTCCACCGTTGTTTGTTGCCGAAAGCGGCCAGTGGCGCTGCATCCAGCCAGGCCTTGTCCAGTGCCTGCAGGAAGCCGTGGATCCTCTCGCCGGGCACGTTCCGGTGGATCAGGGCCTTAGGCAGCCGTTCGGCGATTTCCGAGGGCAGTGCAAAGCCGCCGAAGCGCATGGAGATGCTCAGGCTCAGCGGGCCGCCGGCGTCGAGCGCCACCCACGTGACGCGCCGTCCGATTTCGTCGCAGGTGCCGTCGATGAACAGTCCGTTGGGGCCGAGCCGGCCCCGGACCAGGGCCCAGATGGCCTCCACGTCCGCTTCCTCGTACTGCCGCAGGACGTTGAACGCGCGGACGATCACCGGCTGCCCGGGCACCGGAAGCTCGAAGCCGCCCACATGGAAACTCAGCCCGGCCTGTTCCAGTGCCTTGGCTGCCCGGACGCGTTCGGGTTCGATTTCTATCCCGGCCACCCGGACGTCCGGGCGCACTGCAGACAGGCGGTGGAAGAGTTCGACGGCGGTGGCCGGTGAGGCGCCGTATCCGAGGTCGATGACGAGGGGGTTGGTTGCCCGGCGCAGCCGCCACGCCTGTGTCCCGGTGAGCCACCGGTCCAGCCGCCGCATCCGGTTGGGGTTGGTGGTGCCGCGGGTCACGTTGCCCACCGGCCGGCCGCTTCTGCCCGCGCCGGCCGCGCCCACCCGTTCAGCTTTTTGCACCACCGGACAAGCTTAACGGAGCAGCTCCGTCGCCGAGCACCGGCGGTCGGGTTAGAGGGAGCTGCAGTGTGATGTAACGCTCGGCGGCACAGCCACCTGCTCGGCTAGGATGAAAACCATGACTTACAAGCTGATTCTGCTGCGCCACGGCCACAGCGAATGGAACGCCAAGAACCTGTTCACCGGCTGGGTGGATGTCGATCTCAACGACCAGGGCCGCGAGGAAGCGGCACGCGGCGGCGAGCTCCTGGTTGAGAACAATGTTCTCCCGGACGTCCTGTACACCTCCCTCCTGAAGCGGGCCATCAACACGGCCAACATCGCCCTGGACAAGGCCGACCGCGGCTGGATCCCGGTCAAGCGTGACTGGCGCCTGAACGAACGCCACTACGGCGCCCTGCAGGGCAAGGACAAGGCGCAGACGCTGGCCGAATACGGTGAAGAGCAGTTCATGGAGTGGCGCCGTTCGTACGACACCCCGCCGCCGGCCCTGGACGACAACAGCGAGTTCTCCCAGGCACACGACCCCCGCTACGCAGACCTGGGTGACGCCCTTCCGCGCACCGAGTGCCTCAAGGACGTCCTGATCCGCCTGATGCCCTACTGGGAATCGGACATCAAGGAAGACCTCAAGGCGGGCAAGACCGTGCTGGTCACCGCCCACGGCAACTCCCTGCGCGCGCTCGTCAAGCACCTTGACGGCATCAGCGACGAAGCCATCGCCGGCCTGAACATCCCCACCGGCATCCCGCTGGTCTACGATCTCGACGAGGACTTCAAGCCGCTGAACCCGGGCGGCACGTACCTCGACCCCGAGGCTGCTGCCGAGTCCATCAAGGCTGTTGCCAACCAGGGCAAAAAGTAAGGCAACGGGGCTGGTCACCAATGGTGACCAGCCCGCCGTCGTTCTTCCTGCTCCCGGAAGTCAGCTGA
Source organism: Arthrobacter sp. Leaf337 (assembly GCF_001423745.1). Classification (GTDB taxonomy): domain Bacteria; phylum Actinomycetota; class Actinomycetes; order Actinomycetales; family Micrococcaceae; genus Arthrobacter. The sequence continues at coordinate 29,230 of NZ_LMPC01000012.1, read as the reverse complement.
TTTCGGTGCTGTGCGGGTGCCACGCGCCGGTGACCAGGTAGGTGACCTTCTGGGCTACTGAAACGCCGTGGTCCGCGAAGCGTTCAAAGTAGCGGCTGGCCAGGGCAACGTCCACCGTGGTGGCCGGCGACTCGTTCCAGTCGCTGCGGGCGATGGCCTTGAAGACGCTCAGGTGGAGGTCGTTGACGGTCGCATTCGCCTTGAGGATGTCGCGGGCAACTTCCAGGTCGCGCGTTTCCAAGAGCTCGGTGAGCTTGTCCGCGATCAGCTGGTCCTGCTCGGCGAAGCTCTTGAACGTATCTGCGAGCTGCGGCGGAATTACGTTGGCCGGGTAGCGGAGCCGCGCCAGCTGGGCGATGTGCCGGGCGAGGTCTCCCATGCGCTCCAGCGAGGCGCTCATCCGCAGCGAACCCACGATCATCCGAAGGTCGCTGGCCACGGGCCCCTGCAGGGCCAGGATGTCGATGGCCCGCTCGTCCAGGCTGTTCTGCAGGAAGTCGATCCTTGCATCAGCGGCGATGACATCCTGGGCGAGGTCGACGTCGGCCCCTTCGAAGGCCGTCGTGGCCTTGTTGATAGCCTCGCTGACGAGCTTTGAAATCTCGACGAGCTGCTCGCCCACCTGTGTGAGCTCCTCCTGAAAAACCTTGCGCACTACGCGTCCTTTCCTTGGAAACCTGGCCCCACCGGGTGGCGGCCGGATTTCGTGTCACCGCTCTGCAGTCCAACCAATAACTCTGTCAGTGGCCGGTGAACTGTTACGCACCTATAGGTGAACGTTAGCTGAACCCCGCGGTGAATCGCATCAGATTCGCTTCCGGCGCCCGGGCCAGAGCATAAGCTGGAGCCGTGGATCCTATGCTCATCGGTGTCATCGCAGGCCTCGTCGGCCTGTCATTCGGCATCTTTGGCGTGCTCGCGTTCCGGGTCAGCGAACAGCAGCGCAAGCTGGTGGATGTTGAGTTCGACGAACCGGCACTGCCACCGGGCGCCGCGGAGGTGCTCGCCGTCGTCGGACGGGCTTTCGTTGTGGTTGACGCGATAGACGGCGTCGTGAGGGCGAGCCCTGCGGCCTACGCTTTCGGCCTGGTCCGGGGACACACCGTGGTCCACAAACAGCTGCTGGACATGACCGCGAAGGTGCGGCGCGACGGCGTGATCCTCGAGAAGCAGTTTGAACTGCCCCGCGGGCCGCTGGGGCAGGGGACCATCATCGTCCAGGTCCGGGCAGCCATGCTCGGTGAGGAATACATCCTGCTGCTGGCGGACGACCGGACCGAAATCACCCGTACCGAGGAAATCCGCAACGACTTCGTGGCCAACGTTTCCCACGAACTCAAGACGCCGGTGGGTGCCATTTCCCTGCTGGCAGAGGCGCTCGAATCGTCGGCGGACGACGAAGTGGCCGTCCGCCGCTTTGCCCAGCGCATGCAGAAGGAATCGAAGCGGCTCGCGGCCCTCGTGCAGGACATCATTGAGCTGTCCCGGCTGCAGGGCGCCAGCGTCGCGCAGCAAGCGCACCCGGTGGACATCAACTCCGTGGTCACCGAAGCCGTTGACCGTTCGCAGCTGCCCGCCGAAAGCAAGAACATCTCCATTGTGGTGGGCGGCCGCGTGAACGCCATGGTCTACGGCGACCAGGACCTGCTGGTGACGGCGCTGAGAAACCTGATCGACAACGCCATCCGCTACTCCCCGGAGAACACCCGCGTGGGGATCGGCATGCGCTCCAAAGAGGGCCTGGTCTCCATCTCCGTCACGGACCAGGGGGAGGGCATGAGTCCGGAGGACCAGGAACGGGTTTTTGAACGCTTCTACCGTGTGGACGCCGCCCGGTCCCGGCAAACCGGCGGCACCGGCCTGGGCCTGAGCATCGTGAAACACGTCATCTCCAACCACGGCGGGGAAGTGACGCTGTGGTCGCAGCCCGGCCAGGGGTCCACCTTCACCATTCGGCTTCCAGAGATGGAGGGGCAGGACGACGGCGACGCACCCGCTGCGCCGTCAACGGCCGCCCCCAGCAACTCACCACACAGTAGCGACGCCACCGGCGTCCATGAGCAAGGAGCCAGCGCTTGAGCAGGATTCTCATAGTCGAGGATGAGGAGTCGTTCAGCGACCCTCTGTCCTACCTTCTGGGCAAGGAAGGATTCGAGGTGGAAGTCGTGGACAACGGCCTGGACGCCATCACGGAATTCGACCGGAACGGCGCCGACCTAGTGCTCCTGGACCTCCAGCTGCCCGGCCAATCCGGCACTGAGGTCTGCCGGCAGCTGCGCCAGCGCTCCTCTGTGCCTGTCATTATGCTGACGGCCAAGGACGCTGAAATCGACAAGGTGGTGGGGCTGGAACTCGGCGCCGACGATTACGTCACCAAACCCTATTCGTCCAGGGAACTCGTTGCCCGCGTCAGGGCGGTCCTCCGCCGGCAGGGCGAGCCCGAGGAGCTCATCACCAACACCGTCCAGGCCGGCCCCGTCAGGATGGACGTCGAACGCCACGTGGTGAGCGTCGACGGCGAACAGGTGTCGCTGCCCCTGAAGGAATTCGAACTGTTGGAGATGCTGCTGCGCAATTCAGGCAGGGTATTGACACGGGGCCAGCTCATCGACCGTGTGTGGGGATCGGACTACGTGGGCGATACCAAGACCTTGGACGTCCACGTCAAGAGGCTCCGCAGCAAGATCGAGCCGGACCCGTCCGCCCCGCGGTACCTTGTGACCGTCCGGGGCCTGGGCTACAAGTTCGAGCCGTAGGCGCACGCCCGCCAACAAAACCGGGACAACAAGCCCCGGCAACAAAACCGCAGATGCAAATAAGGAGGGCCCCCGCGCGGCGGGAGCCCTCCTTATTGCTGTGGTGGTCTGTTGTGCCGGTTAGTGGCCCGCGCTGGTCGAAGGCGTGGGGGTCGGCGTGGCCGACTCCGAGCCGGTGGGCTCACTGCCTTCCGGCAGGTACTCCTTGTACTCGGGGAGGGTGGCGTCCAGGACGGGGACCTTGACCTTGGCAGTCTGGTTGGTGCCGTCCTCGGAGATAGTGACCTCGGACAGGGAACCGGGGTTTGCGCCCGTGCTGCTGAGGATAGCCGGATCCGTGGACTCGTTGAGGAGCGCGTACGAATTCTGCTTCACGGACACCTCCGTCTGCGAGCCGCGCGCACCCTTGATGGTCAGCTTGACGTCGCTGGAGGAGGAGTTGTAAACGGCGCCGACCACGCGGCCCTGCTTGTCCTCGCCCGCGGAAACGATCATGAAGTTACGGAGCTGGAGGGGACCGAGGTCTTCCCGGGTTCCGTCCGACGCAGAGTACTGCTCAGAGGTCTGCTGCGGGTTGATGTAGCCGCAGCCGGTCACGGACAGCAGGCCGATGGCAAGTGCTGCCGTTGCCATTGCCAGCTTGCCGCGCTGGCCCCGGTTCATCGCAGTGAAACGCACGTCACGCACTCCTTGAGAGTCTTGAAACATTATTCAGCCATAGCCTATCCTCTTGCGGTCTCAAACAAGGATTCGGGCAGTACACATTCACGTCCGGAAAGCAGTCTCCTCCCGGCCGTTCACTGCATGGCCGGCTGTGCCGGAACCCGGCCGGACCCGCCCTTGGCACAGACTCCTTGATGCACTAATATCCGCATCCGTCAAGGGGTTGGAGGGGGTCGATTGGCCCCATTTTCCTTGTATTTCCGCGGTTCGCGGCCCCGATCCGTGCCAGTTGTATGCCTGAATCGTGATAAACTGGTCTGCGGGAAAGGGGAAAGTCCACATGGTTTTTGAGGTCGGCGAGACAGTAGTTTACCCTCACCACGGTGCAGCAAAAATTGAAGAAATCAAGATGCGCACCATCAAGGGCGAAGAGAAGATGTATCTCAAGCTCAAGGTGGCTCAGGGTGATCTGACCATTGAAGTTCCAGCAGAGAACGTTGACCTTGTTGGTGTTCGTGACGTAGTGGGCAAAGAAGGTTTGGAGCATGTCTTTGACGTGCTGCGGGCCGAGTTCACTGAAGAGCCTACCAACTGGTCGCGTCGTTACAAGGCAAATCTGGAGAAGCTTGCTTCCGGGGACGTCATCAAGGTGGCAGAGGTCGTTCGTGACCTGTGGCGCCGTGATCACGACCGCGGCCTTTCCGCAGGTGAGAAGCGTATGCTGGCCAAGGCCCGCCAGATTCTGATTTCAGAACTGGCGCTGGCTGAAAAGACGGATGAAGAGAAGGCTGCAAGCGTTCTCGACGAAGTCCTGGCTTCCTAAGAATTGAACCCCGGTGGCTCACCAGCCGCCGGGGTTTCTTTTTGCCCTTTTTTAGGAGAATCCCGGGATTTTGCCGGGCGTCGGGTGCGCGCAGGCACGTAGTGTTGTGCCCATGAGTGCAACAGAATTTTCGGCCGGGTCCGGGCCGGATGCCGGGGACCGCGCTGTCAGCCCCGTCGTCGCCGTCGTGCTGGTGGCGGCCGGATCAGGGCAGCGGCTTGGTTACGGCATGCCCAAGGCCAGGGTTCCCCTCGGCGGAGAGCCCATCCTGATCCATGCCCTTCGCGGGATAGTGGCGTCCGGCGTCGCCCAGCAGGTCTGCATAGCGTTGCCGGCCGGCGACGGCGCACTGCGGCGGATGTGCGATGACTTCAAGGCTGAACTCGTCGATGGCGGGCCGCTGCTGACGGTCGTCGACGGCGGCGCGACGCGGGCCGACTCCGTGCGGTCCGCATTGGAGGCATTGGAAGACGGCACCCAGGCGGTGCTGGTTCACGACGCCGCGCGTGCCCTGACCCCGGAGTCCGTCTTCCACCGTGTGGTGGACTCCCTGGCGGCAGGCGCCCTGGCAGTCATCCCGGTGATACCCGTGGTGGACACCGTCAAGACCGTTGAAGCGACGAAAGCCGAAGACGCCCGTATCGCGCCGGAGGTGGTGGTGGGCACGGCGCCGCGGGAGAAGCTCCGGGCCGTGCAGACGCCGCAGGGATTCGACCTTGCCACGCTCCTGAAGGCGCACCGGGAGGTGGCAGGATTCGACGAAGCCCAGACCGCCGCCATCACCGATGACGCCATGCTGGTGGAACGCCTGGGTGTTCCTGTCCATGCTGTCCGCGGAGCCAGCCAGTCACTCAAGATCACCACTCCCTTGGACCTCATCATCGCGGAGGGCCTGCTGGAAGGTCCCCTGGGCGCGCGCTGGGTGGAGGGCTGAGTATGGCGGCTCCCATCATTCCCAGGACCGGAATCGGCATTGATGTCCACGCTTTCGCTTCCCCTGACGACCCTCGGGAGTTGTGGCTTGGCGGTCTCCTGTGGGAGGGCCAGCAGGGCCTGGCCGGCCACTCCGACGGCGATCCCGTGGCCCACGCGGCAGCTGATGCACTCTTCTCGGCAGCCGGGATCGGGGATCTCGGCACGCATTTCGGCACGGACCGGCCGGAATTCGCAGGTGCCTCCGGAGTGACCCTCCTGGCCGAGGCCGCCCGCATTGTCCGGACGGAAGGCTTCGAGATCGGCAACATCGCAGTGCAGTTCGTAGGCAACAGACCCAAATTCGGTCCCCGCCGGGAGGAGTCCCAGGCGGTCCTCACGGCGGCGGCGGGTGCGCCCGTCAGCGTCAGCGCCACCACCAGCGACGGCCTCGGCTTCACGGGCCGCGGCGAAGGCATCTCGGCCCTCGCCACAGCACTGGTGTACCGGGCGGGCTGAGGCGAAGGGCGCCTTTCGCCTAGGCTTAAGGGAGCCCTTCCTTTGCCGAACACCCCAGGAGACCCCTCGTGAACAAGCCGCTTGCCGCCGTCGTACTCGTTGCAGGGATGCTGCTGAGCGGATGCGGCACTCCGAAGATGAGCGTCGAGGAGAGCTGCAAATTCCTCAACGGGGACACGTTCGTGCCAACCGGAAACCAGCAGCAGCAGGCTGACCAGATCGCCAAGCATTACCAGGAAGTGGCGGACAAGGTAGCCCCCGAGGTTGCCGGGCCCATCCAGAAAATGGCCGACATCATGAAGAAGGTCGCGAGCACTTCACTGGGTACCAAGAGCGCCGAACAGACCGCGCAGCTGAGCGAGCAGAACAATAAGATCGGCGAAGTCTGCAAATAGCCCGGATGGGCCCCGGCGCAAAGGCCATCGGCTAATCTGGAGCGGTGACCCTGCGCTTTTACGACACAGCATCCGCCGAAGTCCGCGACTTCGTCCCTCTGATCCCGGGCAAGGTGAGCCTGTACTACTGCGGTGCGACGGTGCAGGGCCTGCCGCACGTGGGGCACATCCGGTCCGCCATCGCCTTTGACCAGCTCACCCGCTGGCTGGAGTACCGCGGTTTCCGCGTGACGGTTGTCCGCAATGTCACCGACATCGACGACAAGATCCTCGCCAAGTCCGCTCTCTCGTTTGAACCGGACTTCGAAGAAAGCCCGGATGATATCCGCGAAGAGGAGTGGTGGGCTCTGGCCTACCGCTATGAGCAGGCGTTCCTCAAGGCCTACGACACCCTGGGTGTGTCCCGTCCTACCTACGAGCCCCGCGCCACCGGTCACATTCCGGAGATGCATGCACTGATCCAGCAACTCATCGACCGCGGCCACGCCTACCCTGCCCTCGACGATTCCGGCGACGTCTATTTCGACGTCCGCTCCTGGAACCGCTACGGGTCGCTCACGCGCCAAAAGATCGATGACATGCAGGGAGCTCCCGACGCCGACCCCCGGGGGAAGAAGGACCCGAGGGACTTTGCGCTGTGGAAGGGACACAAGGAAGGCGAGCCGACGACGGCGAGTTGGGTTTCGCCCTGGGGCACCGGACGTCCGGGCTGGCACCTGGAGTGCTCGGCCATGGTCACCAAATACCTCGGCACCGAGTTCGACATCCACGGCGGCGGACTGGACCTCCGGTTCCCGCACCATGAGAACGAGATGGCCCAGTCCCAGGCGGCAGGCCACGCCTTCGCCAACTTCTGGATGCACAACGGCATGGTGACCTACCAGGGCGAAAAGATGTCCAAGTCCATCGGCAACACGGTCAGCCCCGCGGAAATGCTGGAGCTGGCTTCGCCGCGGGTGGTTCGGTACTACCTCGGCCAGGCGCAGTACCGCTCTGTCCTGGACTACCAGCCAACGTCGCTGCAGGAGGCGGCTGCCGCGGTGGAGCGGATTGACGGGTTTATCGCCCGTGCAGTGCGTACTTTGTCCGACAGTGTTGTTTCCGGCGCGGCCGAACTCCTGTTCGGCACCCATGGCCAAGTGCCTGATGCCTTCGCCGCGGCCATGGACGACGACCTCAACGTTCCGCAGGCGCTGGCGGCCCTGCACGACACCGTGCGGGCCGGGAACACTGCCCTCACTGCGGGCGACAACACAGCCGCCAGGGCAGCCCTGGATTCCGTCACCGATATGCTCCGCGTCCTGGGCCTCAACGACGTAGCGGCCCCCGCCCGGGACAACCAGGCGGACACAGCCCTGGGCGTCCTCGTCGAAGCCCAGCTTGGTGCCCGGGCACAGGCGCGGGCCACCAAGGACTGGGCGGCTTCCGACGCCATCCGGGACACCCTGACGGCGGCGGGCGTCGTTGTCGAGGACGGTCCGGACGGCGCCAGCTGGAGCCTCAAGCGCGGCTGAGCTGTGGCAGGCAGGATGTCCGACAGGGTGACAACAGGGCGCTGGGCGGGCGATTTAGCCTGAGTAAGTAGACTGGAGGTCAGACTTACTCAACAAAGCAAGGGTGAAACTCATGGCCAACAACGGTCGCCGGTCGGTCAAAGCAAAGAAGGGCCCCACTATCGGAACGGGTGGCCACGGCCGCAAAGCCCTCGAGGGCAAGGGCCCCACTCCCAAGGCGGAGGACCGCCCGTACCACAAGGCCCACAAGAACAAGCAGCTCGCCGAGCGGTCCGCCGCCAAGCGTCCGGGCGCACCCCGCGGCGCCGGTGCCCGTTCGGGCCCGAAGGGCCGTGCCACGGAGGAAGTCGTCACGGGACGCAACTCCGTCGTTGAAGCGCTGCGCGCCGGAATCCCCGCCAAGGCCCTCCACGTTGCCATCCGCATCGAAATGGACGACCGCGTCAAGGAGTCCCTCAAGCTTGCGGCCGAACGCGGCATTCCGCTGATGGAAACGGGCAAGCCGGAGCTGGACCGCATGACGGACGACGCCATCCACCAGGGACTCGTGCTGCAGATTCCGCCGTACGAGTACCAGGACGCGTACGAGCTCGCCGAGGAAACCGTCGAGAGCTGGAAGAAGGGCCACGTGTCCAACGCGCCGCTCTTCGTCGCCCTGGACGGCATCACGGACCCGCGCAACCTCGGCGCGATCATCCGGTCCGTGTCGGCTTTCAGCGGCCACGGCGTCATCGTCCCGGAACGCCGCTCGGTCGGCGTCACTGCCTCAGCCTGGAAGACCAGCGCCGGCGCAGCCGTCCGGGTTCCCGTGGCACGCGCCGCCAACCTGAACAACACGCTCAAGGCGTTCAAGAACATGGGCATCTACGTGCTCGGCCTGGACGGCGACGGCGACGTGTCGCTGCCGGACCTCAGCCTGGCCAAGGAACCCGTATGCATCGTGGTCGGCTCCGAAGGCAAGGGCCTGAGCCGCCTGGTCCGCGAAAACTGCGACCAGATCGTCTCCATCCCGATCGACTCCGCCATGGAATCGCTCAACGCCTCCATGGCAGTCGGCATCTCCCTGTACGAAGTCTCCAGGCAGCGCGCAGTCAAGTAGCAGGGCGCGGTGCGGAGTGGGCGGCACGGCCGCCATCCTCCGCGTGCTGCTCCTTCGTCGCTTTGACGCACGCTTCCGGATGCCAGCAGTGCCGCCCAACGCTCCATCACTTCCTGCAACATAACCAGAAATGCTCTCTCGCCTTCGGTGAGGGAGCATTTCTGGTTATTAGAACGCGTGGCGGTTGGCCAGGACCGGGAGCTTTGTCCGGGCATCCTTGACGACGGCGGGGTCCAGGTCAGCGAACAGCAGCCCGGTCCCGCCGTCGAGCTCTGCCAGGACCTCACCGAGCGGCGAAACGACGGCGGAGTGCCCTACTCCAGTGGGCGCGGATCCCTTGGTTTCGATGCCTTCGGTGGCGGGATCGCCTTGGCCGCAGGCCAGCACATACGTAGTCGTGTCCACGGCGCGGGCGCGTGCCAGGAGGCGCCACTGGTCGACTTTCCCGGGCCCGGACCCCCAGGAAGCACACACAATATTGGCCTCGGCGCCGCGGTCTGCATTGGCTGTGAACAGCGCCGGAAAACGGATGTCGTAGCAGGTGGCAAGGCCGAAACTAATGCCGCCGAGCTCAAAGGTCACCGCCCGAGTACCTGCCTCCACAGTGTCTGATTCGGCGAATCCAAAGGCATCGAAGAGGTGGATCTTGTCGTAGCTCGCCTCCACGCCCGGACCGGTGGCAAGCAGGGTGTTGCGCACTTTGCTCGGGCTGTCGCCGGAGCCACCACCTGACTGCCCCGGGGTGAACATGCCCGCCACGATCACGATGCCGATTTCGCCGGCAACGCCGCGCACCCGGGCAGCCCAGGGGCCGTCCAGCGGCTCGGCAATGTCCACGAGCGAATTCCCGAATGCGCGCATGGTGGCTTCGGGGAAGACCACCAATTCCGCGCCGCCTTCTTTCGCTTTGCGGGCGAATTTTTCCAAAATGTCCAGATTCGCGGAAATGTCGCGGCCTGTAACTACCTGAGCAAGTGCAACTCGCACAATTACCTCCAACGTGGCGTCTCACTTCAGTATGCAACCCAGGATGGGACGCTGAACAAGGCCAGCCCTTTTCCCGACACATTGCGGAGAATATCGGACATTTGTGTGGCACAGCTAATATTTAAGCAATGGTCATGCCACTCCTAGACACAGCCTCAACCGTGGACGCCTCCCGGCCGTTTCCACTGGGTATCAGCGTTCCGCGCACGGGCTCTCCGGCAACGGACGATCCTCAGAGTGCCTGCGCCAACGTCGCGGTTTACGCGCCCGGGGTGGCCACGCTGGAAATCGCCTACTGCGCGCCCGGCGGAACGTGGCAACTGAAGACCCTGCCGAACATCACCAACGACGTCCACCACGGCATAGTGGACGGCTTCCCGGTGGGTTCGCGCTACGGCTTCCGCTCCTCGTCCGAGGATGATGCCCTGCCGGTGTCAGTGCCAACCGTGGCTTTCGACGACGACGGCGAGCAGCCGCTGCTGCTGGACCCGTACGGCCGGGCAGTGGATCAGCGCGACGGGTTCCTCAGTAACGTGCGCATGTCCGGCGGATTCGACTGGGGCGGGGACCGGAACCCGCATGTCTCGTGGCGGAACACCATCATTTATGAAGCCCACGTCCGTGGCCAAAGCATGCTGCACCCGGACATCCCCGAGGAACTCAGGGGCACGTACGCCGGCATGGCGCACCCGGCAATGATTGAGCACCTTACCGGCCTGGGGATCACCTCGGTCCAGCTGTTGCCTGTCCATTTCCATCTGGACGAACCCCATCTCCAGAACCTGGGCATGACCAATTACTGGGGCTACAACACGGCGGCCTTTTTTGCCCCTCACCCGGCCTACGCCACCCAGGCCGCCCAGGCGGCAGGTCCGCAGGCGGTGCAGGATGAATTCAAGGGCATGGTCAAACTCCTGCACGCAGCGGGGCTGGAAGTCATCCTGGACGTTGTGTACAACCACACCGCCGAGGGCGGTCCCGACGGCCAGACGCTCAGCTTCCGCGGGCTGGGGGAGAAGCAGTACTACCGGAACGACGGCCACGGCCGGTACATCGACACCACCGGATGCGGCAACAGCCTGAACTTCGGCCACCCCCGCGTGGTCCAGCTGGTCCTCGACTCGCTGAGGTACTGGGTGGAGGAGTTCCACATCGATGGTTTCCGCTTCGACCTTGCGGTCACGCTCTGCCGCAATGCCGCGAACGACTTCGATCCGCACCACCCCTTCCTCGTGGCCATTGCCGCTGATCCGCTGCTGTCCTCCGTCAAACTGATTGCCGAGCCGTGGGATGTGGGTTACGGCGGCTGGCAGACCGGACGCTTCCCGCCCGGCTGGGTGGACTGGAACGACCACTACCGTGACGCGCTGCGCTCCTTCTGGGTCGGGGACCGGGCCGCGATCGACGCAGGCGGCCAGGGCGGTTCCGTTGCGCGCCTCGCAGATTCCATTTCCGGCTCAGCCGGCCTTTTTGCGGAATCGGGACGGTCCCGCATGGCCTCCCTCAACTTCTTCACGTCGCACGACGGTTTTACCTTGGCTGACCTCGTGTCCTATGACCGTAAACACAATGAGGCCAACGGCGAGCAGAACCGGGACGGCCACGGCGACAACCGCAGCTACAACCACGGCTTCGAGGGACCGACTGAAGATGAGGAAATCCTGGCGCTCCGGGCCCAGACCAGCCGCAACCTGATGGCCACCCTGATGGTGTCCATGGGCATCCCCATGATCACCGCGGGCGACGAGATCGGCCGCACGCAGCAGGGCAACAACAACGCTTACTGCCAGGACAACCCCATCACCTGGCTGGACTGGACCAGCACACCGGAGTCCCATGCCATGCTCCGGAGCACCAAGCGGGTCATCCGTCTGCGTAAGGAGTTCCTGGCGGGCCAGCCGCACCACTATCCCTCGCGGGACAAGCAGGCCTACCTGCACTGGTTCGACGAACACGGCAAGCCCATGTCCATGGATCGCTGGAATGATCCGCAACACCGTGTGGTCCAGCTGCTGCTCGGTTCGGACGACGGCCAGGTGGACGGACTCGTGGTGGTCAACGGCAGCGCCCATGACATCAAGATCACCCTGCCCGACATCAGCAACGACGACGGCACGGGCAAGCGGCTGTTCGAACTCCGGTTGACCACGTCGGAACTCCACGACCGCCGTCAAGGAGTCCGAGTAGCCGCCGGCGAACGCGACGTGGCGCAGTCCAACACCATCAGCATCTACCGCACGTAGGGTTCTGCAGATGGGGACGTCATGAGGGGGATGGGGAGGCTCCTGACGCTGGCTGCGGTCCTGGTGCTGCTGGTCGGCCTGGGCATGATGCTGTCCAGCACGCAGGAGAGCCCGGTCAGCCAGGGCGTTCCCACGGGTACGACGGCGGCGTCCGCGCCCACGGGTTCGACGGCGGCGTCCGCGCCCGCCGGCGACGGTTCCGGCCTGGAAGCCGTGGCGGCGTCCAGCCTGCCGCAGGAGGCACGGGAGACGCTGGACCTGATTGCCCGCGGCGGGCCCTACCCGTATTCCCGTGACGGCGCGGTTTTCAGCAACTTTGAGCGCCTGCTGCCGCGGAAGCCGAGCGGCTACTACAAGGAATTCACGGTCAGGACCCCCGGCGAACCGGACCGGGGTGCCCGCCGGATTGTCGTGGGTGAAACCGGCGAGAAATACTACACACCTGACCACTACGAATCGTTTCTTCAAATTCTGGAAGGCAAATAGAGCACGAATGAAGATTTACTCCGCTGACACCTGGACCATCGATGAGCTCCGCGAGCAGGCGTCCGACGCCGGCCGCCGGGTCCTGGTGATCCCCGCCGCCGATACGAAGAAAGCAGTGCTCCAGACGTTCGGGGAAATCCTGGATTTCCCCGAACACTACGGAGTTAACCTTGATGCCCTCAACGATTCGCTGCACGACTTCGCGGACACGGTTACGGACGATGGCAAGGATCCGCTGACGTTCATCTGGCAGGTGCCGGCCGTCTTCCGTTCGGACCGGTCGTTCGGCATCATCTGCGAAATCCTGCAGGATGCAGAGAGCTATGCGGGCAAGAGCCTGTCCGTGATCACCGTCTGCCTCTAACCGGATAACCGGACCCTCTCTCACTTCCGGTCGCTTAAAACCGGGTCGCTCCCTCACGTTTCGCGGTTAAAGACGTAACGCTCCCTCACTGTGAACCGAGTGACGGAGCGTTACAGCCGACGGCGGATCAGGCGTTGACGATGAGTCCAAGTTCCGCCCGCGAGGCGAGGGCCGGATGCTTGGGCAGCACGCGCACGGTGTAGCCGAAGGACCCGGACCGGTCGATCAGCAGTGAGCCGCTGAAGAGGTAGCGTCCCTTGCCGAGGTCCTCCTTGGGCACCAGGTCCGCCACCGTGACGTCGGCCAGTTCGTCGCTTTCCTCGGCGCGGCCGAACGCAACCTCCACGGCGACGTCGTCCGGGTCGAGGTTGTGAAGCGCGATGTAGGCGTTCACCTGCAGGGTGTCACCGATCTGGGGGTCCTCGGACACGCCAACCGAGTCGACGTGCTCCACCTGGATCTGGGGCCACGCAGCGCGGATCTGTGATGTCCAGGCTGCCAGGGACTTCGACTGGGCGAAATTGTCCGCGCCGGCCCGGCGCCCGGCGATCGCCGCGGGGCGGTAGAGGATGTTCACGTAGTCCTGCAGCATCCGCTCAGCGGAGACCGCCGGGCCCAGGTGCGCCATGGTGTGCTTGATCATCGATACCCAGTGTGTGGGCACCTTCTGCGGTCCGGGCTCCGAAGGTCCTGCCGCTCCGGCGCCGTCGGACACGGTGAGCCCGTAAAAGCGCGGAGCCACCTGCGTTTCGAGCAGCTCATACAACGCCGCAGCTTCGATATCGTCCCGTTCCTCGGGCGAGGCGTTGTTGTTGGCCGTGGGGATGGCCCAGCCGTTTTCGCCGTCGTACATCTCGTCCCACCAGCCGTCCAGCACCGAAAGGTTCAGCGAACCGTTGATGGCCGCCTTCATACCGGACGTGCCGCAGGCTTCCAGCGGGCGCAGCGGATTGTTCAGCCAGACGTCGCAGCCGGGAAAGAGCGTGCGAGCCATGGCGATGTCGTAGTTGGGCAGGAACGCGATCCGGTGGCGCACCTCGGGATCGTCGGTGAACCGGACCAGGTCCTGGATCATCTTCTTGCCTGCATCATCCGCCGGGTGGGACTTGCCGGCAATGACGATCTGGATCGGGTGCGTCGGATGCAGCAGCAGGGCTTTGAGGCGGGCTGGTTCCCGGAGCATCAGGGTAAGCCGCTTGTACGTGGGCACACGCCGGGCGAAGCCGATGGTGAGGATGTCCGGGTCCAGCACCGAATCGGTCCAGCCGAGCTCGGCGTCTGCCGCCCCGCGCTTCTTCCACGCCGCGCGAAGCCGCTTGCGGACGTCCTCCACGAGCGAGACACGCATTTCACGGCGGAGGGCCCAGACGTCCTCGTCACTGACGTTGTAGGCGAGGTCCCAGCGGCCCGTGGCTTCCGCTTCGGCGCCGAACTGGTCACGGGCCAGCTTGGAAACACGGCTGTCCACCCAGGTGGGGACGTGGACTCCGTTGGTCACGGAGGTGATGGGAACCTCCGAGTGGTCGAATCCCGGCCAGAGGGCCGAGAACATCCCACGGGACACCACGCCGTGGAGCTTCGCCACCCCGTTGGCGCGCTGTGCCAGCCGCAACCCCATTACGGCCATGTTGAACACCGCGGGATTGCCGTCTGCAAAGTTTTCGCGGCCCAAATCCAGGATCCGGGACACCGGAACGTCGGGAGCCAGTCCGGCCTCGAAGAAGTGCTGGATCTGGGACACCTCGAACCGGTCGATGCCTGCCGGGACCGGCGTGTGCGTGGTGAAGACGGTGGAGGCACGACCCGCCGCGAGGGCTTCCTCCCAGGTCAGCGGGCTGTCCGACGACATGAGCTCCTGGATGCGCTCAACGCCAAGGAATCCGGCGTGGCCCTCGTTGGTGTGGAACACCTCCGGTGCCGCGCAGCCCGTGAGGCGCTGGTAGACGCGCAGCGCCTTCACTCCGCCCATGCCCAGCAGAAGTTCCTGCTGGAGGCGGTGGTCACCGCCGCCACCGTACAGGCGGTCGGTGATGCCACGGGCGGCGTCGTCGTTGCCCGGCACGTTCGAATCGAGCAGCAGCAGCGGGACACGCCCGACGTCGGCACGCCAGATGTGTGCCAGCAGCCGGCGGCCGTGGGGGAGCGGCAGCGAGATCTGGATGGGTTTGCCGTTGCCGTCGGGGGCGTCCTCCCGGAGGAGTGTCAGCGGGAGGCCGTCCGGGTCGAGGACCGGATACGTTTCCTGCTGCCAGGCGTCCCTGGACAGGGACTGCTTGAAATAGCCGGCCTGGTAAAGCAGGCCGACGCCGATGAGCGGCACGCCGAGGTCAGATGCGGCCTTAAGGTGGTCGCCCGCCAGAATTCCCAGGCCGCCGGAATACTGCGGCAAAACTTCGGTGATTCCGAATTCCGGTGAGAAGTAGGCGATACAGGACGGGGCATCGTCACCCAGGCTCTGGTACCAGCGGGGCTGATCCAAGTAGCGGTCGAGGTCTTCAGCGGCAGCATGCACGCGCCGGACGACGTCCTGGTCCGCGGCCAGCCGCTGCAGCTCCTCGCGGCTCACCAAGCCGAGGAAACTTACGGGATCATGGGCGCTCTCATCCCAAATTGCGGGGTTCAGTCCCTCAAAAAGCTCCCTGGTAGGGCGGTGCCACGACCACCGCAGGTTAGTGGCCAATCTGGCCAGCGGCCGGATAGATTCCGGAAGTACGGTTCGGACAGTAAATCTGCGGATAGCCTTCACCTGCGTCACACTAACGGACAAGATGAGCCGCAGGAACAGGTTTTGGTTTCTTTTAGGTAAATGACGGATTGCTCGGAGAAAAACGGAAGTTCCCTTAGCAAAATGGGGGATTTCTCGATAACGTCGAGTTTGTGACGACTAATACGCGAACCAGTGCCGGATCCAGCAAAAAGCCTAAGGCCCTGATCACGGAAGGCCTGCGTTTTGGCCGGTTCCCGATCACTGCCGTGCAGCCCGTCGTGGACGGAGGTACGTTTCCAGCGAAGGCGCTCCCGGGGGAGGGGCTCGTAGTCGGAGCGACCGTATTCCGCGAAGGACACGACCAGCTCGGAGTCAGCGCGGTGCTGTTCGATCCCAAAGGCAAGGAACGCCAGCGCGTCAGGCTGGCCCCGCCGCGCGGTGACCGCGGAAAGGGCACGGACCGCTGGGAAGGCATCATCACGCCCACCGGCACGGGCAACTGGTCGTTCGCCATTGAAGCCTGGCATGACCGGTACGGGACCTGGCACCACAACGCCGAGGTTAAGGTCGAGGCAGGCATCGACGTCGAACTGATGCTGGCCGAAGGCGCGGCACTGCTTTCCCAGGCCGCCGAAGACCCGGCCCGGCCCTCCGCCGACAGGCGGACGCTCCGGACCGCCGTCGTCGTACTGTCCGACACCTCGCTCTCCCCTGAGGAGCGGCTCGCCGCCGGGTTCGGAGCAGACGTGACGGACGTCGTCGCCCGCCAGCCCATCCGTGAACTCGTCACGGTTTCGGAGCGCTTCCCGCTCCTGGTGGAACGCGATCTGGCCGGCCGCGGTGCCTGGTATGAATTCTTCCCCCGTTCGGAGGGAGCCGTCCGCAACCACGAAACCGGAGAATGGCAGTCCGGCACCTTCCAGACGGCAGCCAAGCGGCTCGACGCCGTCGCGGAAATGGGCTTCGACGTCATCTACATGCCGCCCATCCACCCGATCGGCATCCAGCACCGCAAGGGGCCCAACAACACACTCATTGCCGGACCGCACGATCCCGGATCACCCTGGGCCATCGGCGCCAAGGAAGGCGGACATGACGCCATCCATCCGGACCTCGGCACGTTCGAGGACTTCGACGCGTTCGTGGCGCGGGCCCGGGATCTCGGCCTCGAGGTTGCCTTGGACCTGGCGCTTCAGGCGGCTCCGGACCACCCCTGGGTGACATCGAACCCGGAATGGTTCACGACCCGCGTGGACGGCAGCATTGCCTACGCGGAGAATCCGCCGAAGAAGTACCAGGACATCTTCCCGCTGAACTTCGACAACGATCCCGAAGGCCTGTCCAAGGAAATCCTCCGTATCGTGCTGCTCTGGGTCAGCCACGGCGTCAAGATCTTCCGGGTGGACAACCCGCACACCAAGCCCGTGTGGTTCTGGGAGTGGCTGATCGCCAAGGTCAACAAGAAACACCCCGACGTCGTTTTCCTCGCCGAGGCCTTCACCCGACCGGCCATGATGCACGCCCTGGGACGTGCCGGTTTCCAGCAGTCCTACACGTACTTCACCTGGCGGAACACCAAGAAGGAACTGGAGGAGTACTTCGCCGAGGTCAGCCAGAAGTCCCCGGCCTATTTCCGTCCGAACTTCTTCGTGAACACCCCGGACATCCTTACCGAATACCTTCAGTTCGGCGGTCCCGCCGCGTTCAAGATCCGTGCCGCGCTCGCAGCGACGGCCAGCCCGCTGTGGGGCGTCTATGCCGGTTACGAACTTTACGAGCATGTGGCCCGGCCCGGCGCCGAGGAATACATCGACAACGAAAAGTTCGAATACAAGGCACGGGACTGGGACGCCGCTGCCGAATCCGGCCGGACCCTCGCTCCGTACCTGACCAGGCTCAATGAAATCCGCCATACCCACCCCGCCTTGGGCGATCTCCAGAACCTGACGCTGCACCACAGCACCGACGACGCCACGATTGTCTACTCGAAGCACAAGACGCTGCCCGACGGCACCAAGGACACCCTGATCATCGTGGTGAACGTGGATCCGCACAGCACCCGGGAGAGCACCGTTTCCCTGGATCTGGCTGCACTCGAACTCGACCCGGCTGACCTGACGCACAACGGTGGCTTCAGGGTGGATGATTTGCTGACCGGCGAGAGCTGGGAATGGGGCGAATACAACTACGTGCGGCTTGATGCCCACGTGGAGCCGGCACACATCCTGAACATCCGGAGGTAGCATACGTGAGTTTCAGTCCGCAGAACCCGAGCCAGCATTTCACCCCCAAGGGCACGTTCGAGCTCAACGCCCCTGGCCTGCAACACGATCCCCTGTGGTACCGCAAAGCAGTGTTCTACGAAGTCCTGGTCCGTGGCTTTGCTGACGGAAACGGTGACGGTTCCGGCGACTTCCACGGGCTCATCGAGAAACTGGACTACCTCCAGTGGCTCGGCGTCGACTGCCTGTGGCTGCCGCCGTTCTTCCAGTCTCCGCTCCGCGACGGCGGCTATGACATCTCGGACTACAACTCGGTCCTGGACGAGTTCGGCACCATCAGCGACTTCAAGCGCCTCGTTGCCGAGGCCCACGCCCGGGGCGTCCGTGTCATCATCGACCTGCCGCTGAACCACACATCGGACCAGCACCCGTGGTTCCAGGAGTCCCGCAAGGACCCCGACGGGCCCTTCGGCGACTTCTATGTCTGGAGCGACACGGACGAGAAGTACCAGGACGCCCGCATCATCTTCGTGGACACGGAGGAATCCAACTGGACCTTCGATCCCATCCGGCGGCAGTTCTTCTGGCACCGGTTCTTCAGCCACCAGCCTGACCTGAACTTTGAGAACCCCAAGGTCATCGACGCCCTTTTCGACGTCGTCCGGTTCTGGCTGGACCAGGGCATTGACGGTTTCCGCGCGGACGCCATCCCGTACCTCTTCGAGGAAGAGGGAACCAACTGCGAAAACCTGCCCGCCACCCACGATTTCCTGCGTGCATTGCGGAAAATGGTGGACGAGAACTACCCCGGCAGGGTCATCATCGCCGAGGCCAACCAGCCGCCGGTCGAGGTGGTGGAGTACTTCGGGACCGAAGAGGAACCCGAATGCCACATGGCCTTCCACTTCCCCATCATGCCGCGGCTCTACTATGCGCTGCGGGACCAGAAGGCGGCACCCATCATCGAGACGATGAAGGAAACGCCGGACATTCCGGAAGGGGCCCAATGGGGCACTTTCCTGCGGAACCACGATGAACTCACCCTGGAAATGGTCACCGCCGACGAGCGCGCGGCCATGCTGGGCTGGTATGCGCCGGACCCCCGCATGCGTGCCAACATCGGCATCCGCCGCAGGCTGGCACCGCTGCTGGACAATTCCCGGTCCGAGATTGAGCTGATCAACGCCCTGCTGCTTTCGCTACCAGGAAGCCCGTTCCTGTACTACGGGGATGAAATCGGCATGGGCGACAACATCTGGCTGGAAGACCGCGACGCCGTCCGCACACCCATGCAGTGGAACCCGGACCGCAACGCGGGCTTCTCGCACGCTGATCCGGGCAAGCTCTACCTGCCGGTCATCCAGTCGCTCGTGTACAACTACGGCATGGCCAACGTGGAAGCGGAGGCCGCGCATTCCGGGTCACTGCTGAGATGGACCCGGCAGATCCTCAGCGTCCGGAAGAACCACCCCGCATTCGGGCTGGGCGCCTTCAAGCACGTGGAAGCAGATCACGACGTCGTCCTTGCCTACCTGCGGGAGCTGTCCCCTGACAACTCGGCGGGAGAGGACGCCGAGTCGATACTCTGCGCCTTCAACCTGTCGCAGCACCCCGTGGCCACCACATTGCGACTTCCGCAGTATGCCGGCCGCGGCCTCCGTGACGTTTTCGGCGGCCAGCCGTTCCCGGCCATCGGCGACGACGGCCGGCTCACGCTGACGCTGGGGAGCCACGATTTCTTCTGGCTGCGGATTCGTTCGGCCGCGTCCAACCCGGCGTCGCCGTTTACCCAGGCCCTCCCGGTCCTGTCCATCGAAGGCTGAAATGACCCAATCCACACTCAATCCCTCCCTCTCTGAACTGCTCCGGGCCTGGCTCCCGCGCCAGCGCTGGTTCCCGGTCAAGACAGGCGACTTCACGCTGTCTCCTGCCGGTGGTGTGCGCCTGGACGACGGCAGCGGCGAGGTGGGCATTGAGGTGTTCCTCGCGGCGGTCACGTACCCCACGGCCGACGGCGGCAGCCGCACCGACGTCGTGCAGGTCCCGCTCAGCTACCGGGTTGAGCCACTGCCCGGCAAGGAAGCGGCCTTGGTGGGCGAGGGTGGCGACGCCGCCCGGGGGCGCCGGTGGATCTACGATGGCGTCCATGACCCGGTATTTGTGTCGGCCTGGCTGGAATTGATGCGAAGCGGAGGTACTTCGGCGGAAGGGAACGCCGTTGGCCACCTGGTGCCTTCCGACTATCCGCTGCCGACGGCCACCGGGACCGTAAAGGTCCTCTCCGGTGAGCAGTCAAACAGTTCGGTGATAGTGGACGACGGCGGCTCTGCAGCGATCGTCAAATTCTTCCGCGTGCTGTCCGAGGGACGGAACCCGGAAGTGGAAATCGGCGCTGCCCTCACGCAGGCAAGGACGTCGGAGGTTCCGGCCACTCTCGGCTGGGTCACGGGGGAGTGGCAAGCCCCGCAAGGCGGTGCCGAAGACAAGCCGCGGACTGTTCAGGGTGAACTCGCGGTAGCGCATGAGTTCCTGGCTGGCGGCCGTGACGCCTGGCGGCTGGCCGTTGATGCCGCAAGTTCCGGCACGGACTTCTCTGCCGAGGCCCATTCCTTGGGCGTGGCGACTGCGACTGTGCACCGGCGCCTGGCCGAGGCGCTGGGCCTTGCCGCGGAATCCGCACCGGGAGAGGACATCGCCCCCGGAGTAGCCCAGCGCGTCCGGCAGTCCTGGACGGAAGCAGGTCCCGCCGTCGGGCAGTATGACGACGCCCTGGCCGGCCTGCTCAATCAGCTTGAAGGCAGCAACGCCGGTGCGCTGCAGCGGATCCATGGCGACCTTCACCTGGGACAGATCCTGCAGGTGCCGGGCCGTCCGGGGGAGCAGGAACGCTGGGCCATCCTGGACTTCGAAGGCGAACCTCTAAGGCCCATCGCGGAACGCAACTTCCCGGACGTGCCGCTGCGGGACGTCGTCGGCATGCTGCGGTCCTTCGACTACGCCGCCGGCGCCGCCGAACGCGAGCGGGAGGGCATCCATGTCCCCGCTTCGTGGGTGGACGACTGCGCCGAAGCGTTCCTGGCGGGGTACGGCGAAATTACGCCCGGGACCATTGACCGCGGCTCGCCCTTGTTTGTGGCATTGTGGCTGGACAAGGCGTTGTATGAAGTTGTCTATGAGTTGCGCAACAGGCCCGGATGGCTGGACATTCCGGTAAATGCTTCACGGCGTCTCCTCAGCAGTACAGGCTCCGGCGCTTCAGCCGCAGCCGCAGCGGAAGGTAACAAAATGACAGGCTCAGCACGTACAGATCGGCCCGCGCCTCTTCAGGTGGACCCGGAGACGCTTTCGAGGGTGGCATCAGGCGAATACCACGCCCCGCACTCCGTCCTGGGCGCACACCTTGACGACCACGGCCATGTCACCGTCCGCACCGTCAAGCACCTGGCATCGGCTGTGTCGGTTGTGACCGCCGCCGGCTCGGTGCCCATGACGCATGAATCCAATGGCGTGTGGGCCGCCGTGCTCGAACCCCTTCAGCCGGGCCATGTCCCCGACTACCGTCTGGAAGTCACCTACGAGGGAGTGCCCCCGCAGGCCACGGACGATCCGTACCACTACCTGCCCACAGTCGGGGAGGTAGACCTGCACCTGATCGGCGAAGGCCGCCACGAGAAACTGTGGGAAGTACTGGGCGCGCACGTCCAGCACTACAAGTCGGCCCTCGGCGACGTGGACGGCGTCTCGTTCGCGGTATGGGCACCCAATGCACAGGCCGTCAGGATCAAGGGCGACTTCAACGCCTGGGACGGTCGGGAGAACTCGATGCGTTCGCTGGGCTCATCAGGGGTCTGGGAACTCTTTATCCCGGGTGTTTTAGCAGGGGCGTGCTACAAGTTCGAAATCAAGACCAAAGCGGGCCACTGGGTGGAGAAAGCCGATCCCCTGGCATTCGGAACCGAAGTCCCGCCGCTCACCGCGTCACGCGTGGTTGAGTCGGCATACGCCTTCAAGGACGAGGAGTGGATGACGGCCCGCGCTGCGCGGGATCCGCACAATTCGCCCATGAGCGTATACGAGGTCCACCTTGGCTCCTGGCGCCTCGGACTGGGCTACCGCGAACTGGCCAAGGAGCTGGTGGAGTACGTCAAGTGGCTCGGTTTCACCCACGTGGAGTTCATGCCCGTGGCCGAACACCCCTTCGGCGGCTCGTGGGGCTACCAAGTCACGTCCTACTTCGCGCCCACGTCAAGGTTCGGCCACCCGGACGAATTCAGGTTCCTCGTGGACGCGCTGCACCAGGCGGGCATTGGCGTCCTGCTTGACTGGGTGCCGGCGCACTTCCCCAAGGACGCCTGGGCCCTTGCCCAGTTCGACGGTGAGGCCCTGTACGAGCATGCCGACCCGAACCTCGGCGAGCACCCGGACTGGGGCACGCTGATCTTCGACTTCGGCCGGACGGAAGTCCGCAACTTCCTGGTCTCCAACGCGCTTTACTGGCTCGACGAGTTCCACATTGACGGTCTGCGCGTGGACGCCGTGGCGTCGATGTTGTACCTCGACTACTCCCGTGAGGAAGGGCAGTGGCAGCCCAACAGGTATGGCGGCCGCGAGAACCTTGAAGCGATCTCGTTCCTGCAGGAGGCCAACGCCACGGTATACAAGACCCACCCGGGTGCCGTGATGATCGCGGAGGAATCAACGGCGTTCCCCGGGGTGACAGCCCCGACAAGTGTTGGCGGCCTGGGCTTCGGCCTGAAGTGGAACATGGGCTGGATGCATGACTCGCTCAAGTACGCCTCCGAGGACCCGGTAAACCGCAAGTGGCACCACGGAACCGTGACGTTCTCAATGGTCTACGCCTTCACAGAGAACTTCCTCCTGCCCATCAGCCACGACGAGGTTGTGCACGGCAAGGGCTCCATGCTCCGGAAGATGCCCGGTGACCGCTGGCAGCAGCTGGCCAACCTCCGCGCATTCCTCGCGTACCAGTGGGCCCACCCCGGCAAGCAGCTGATCTTTATGGGTACTGAATTCGGCCAAGAGGCTGAATGGTCCGAACAGCACGGCCTGGACTGGTACCTGGCGGACATCCCGGCACACCGTGGCGTCCAGTTGCTCACCAAGGAATTGAACGAGCTCTACGCGTCGACCCCCGCACTTTATGAGCGGGACAACGAACCGGGCGGCTTCCAGTGGATCAACGGCGGCGACGCCGACCGCAACGTCCTGTCGTTCATCCGGTGGGACAAGGATGGCAACCCGCTGGTGTGCGCCATCAACTTCTCCGGCGGCCCGCACCAGGGCTACACCCTGGGGGTTCCTGTGGCCGGCGCCTGGCAGGAGGTCCTCAACACCGACGACTCCAGCTACGGCGGATCCGGCGTGCTGAACCAGGGTGCGCTCGCTGCCACGACCGAGGGGCAGGACGGCCAGCCGGCGACGCTGACCGTCACGTTGCCTCCGTTGGGTGCTGCATTCTTCAAGCCAGCCGGCTAACGCTGACGGCAGGTGCTACCGAAAGCCCCGGATCCTTGGGATCCGGGGCTTTTTTGGCCCTCAATTCGGGCCGCTTTGTATCCTCGCAAAAGTGGTGGTAGAGTTTATTTCCGCGCTGCTCCCCGGAGTTGGCCAGCAAAGACTACACGGAATGCCACAGGCAAAGTGAGTCGGGATGGCCGATTTGACTCGGGTGAAGCAAGCGGGTAAGTTTGGAAAGTTGCTCCGGAGCGATCCGCGACCAGAAGTTGGTTGTGGTGGTGCCGGGTGTGTCTGTTGTTTGAGAACTCAATAGTGTGCCAAGTTTGTTGATACCAATTTATTTATATGGATTGGTTGAATTGACTGGATCCGCCACCCCGTGGTGTGGTCTGGTTTTTACAGCTGGTTTCAAATTTTGCAGCTTTTTTCTTCCGTTTTCCCGGGGGTTTTGAGTTGTGTTCGTTTTTGTTTTACTTCAACGGAGAGTTTGATCCTGGCTCAGGATGAACGCTGGCGGCGTGCTTAACACATGCAAGTCGAACGATGACCTCCAGCTTGCTGGGGTGATTAGTGGCGAACGGGTGAGTAACACGTGAGTAACCTGCCCTTAACTCTGGGATAAGCCTGGGAAACTGGGTCTAATACCGGATATGACTCCTCATCGCATGGTGGGGGGTGGA
This sequence comes from Arthrobacter sp. Leaf337, assembly GCF_001423745.1. Lineage (GTDB taxonomy): Bacteria > Actinomycetota > Actinomycetes > Actinomycetales > Micrococcaceae > Arthrobacter. The sequence continues at coordinate 5,382 of NZ_LMPC01000012.1, read as the reverse complement.
AAGCTTTTTGTGGTTTTGGATGGACTCGCGGCCTATCAGCTTGTTGGTGAGGTAATGGCTCACCAAGGCGACGACGGGTAGCCGGCCTGAGAGGGTGACCGGCCACACTGGGACTGAGACACGGCCCAGACTCCTACGGGAGGCAGCAGTGGGGAATATTGCACAATGGGCGAAAGCCTGATGCAGCGACGCCGCGTGAGGGATGACGGCCTTCGGGTTGTAAACCTCTTTCAGTAGGGAAGAAGCGAAAGTGACGGTACCTGCAGAAGAAGCGCCGGCTAACTACGTGCCAGCAGCCGCGGTAATACGTAGGGCGCAAGCGTTATCCGGAATTATTGGGCGTAAAGAGCTCGTAGGCGGTTTGTCGCGTCTGCCGTGAAAGTCCGGGGCTCAACTCCGGATCTGCGGTGGGTACGGGCAGACTAGAGTGATGTAGGGGAGACTGGAATTCCTGGTGTAGCGGTGAAATGCGCAGATATCAGGAGGAACACCGATGGCGAAGGCAGGTCTCTGGGCATTAACTGACGCTGAGGAGCGAAAGCATGGGGAGCGAACAGGATTAGATACCCTGGTAGTCCATGCCGTAAACGTTGGGCACTAGGTGTGGGGGACATTCCACGTTTTCCGCGCCGTAGCTAACGCATTAAGTGCCCCGCCTGGGGAGTACGGCCGCAAGGCTAAAACTCAAAGGAATTGACGGGGGCCCGCACAAGCGGCGGAGCATGCGGATTAATTCGATGCAACGCGAAGAACCTTACCAAGGCTTGACATGGGCCGGACCGGGCTGGAAACAGTCCTTCCCCTTTGGGGCCGGTTCACAGGTGGTGCATGGTTGTCGTCAGCTCGTGTCGTGAGATGTTGGGTTAAGTCCCGCAACGAGCGCAACCCTCGTTCCATGTTGCCAGCGCGTAATGGCGGGGACTCATGGGAGACTGCCGGGGTCAACTCGGAGGAAGGTGGGGACGACGTCAAATCATCATGCCCCTTATGTCTTGGGCTTCACGCATGCTACAATGGCCGGTACAAAGGGTTGCGATACTGTGAGGTGGAGCTAATCCCAAAAAGCCGGTCTCAGTTCGGATTGGGGTCTGCAACTCGACCCCATGAAGTCGGAGTCGCTAGTAATCGCAGATCAGCAACGCTGCGGTGAATACGTTCCCGGGCCTTGTACACACCGCCCGTCAAGTCACGAAAGTTGGTAACACCCGAAGCCGGTGGCCTAACCCCTTGTGGGAGGGAGCTGTCGAAGGTGGGACTGGCGATTGGGACTAAGTCGTAACAAGGTAGCCGTACCGGAAGGTGCGGCTGGATCACCTCCTTTCTAAGGAGCACCTACAGCCACCGTGCCCCGTGTATGCGGGTGTGGCGGGGTTGTCAGGAGTATATGCCCGTTGCGCAGACGYAAGTTCTGCGGCGGGTGCTCACGGGTGGAATATCAACAAATAGCGGCCGCCGGTTTTTTCCCTGCGCCTAGTACGGACCCTCGCTGTGAGTAATTGCGGCGGGTGTGTCCTGGAACGGTGCGGGGGATGGGAGTGGTGGTTTAGTGTTTGGCACACTGTTGGGTCCTGAGGCAACAGGACCGGGTGCTGCGGCTTTTTGGCTGCGGTGGTTCGGTGCTTGTTTGTTTCTGGTTTCCTGGCTGCACCGATCGCATGGTTGCTTTGTCCCTTTTGTGGGGGCGGGTGTGTGTGGGGTGTGTGGTACGGGGTTGTTGTTTGAGAACTACATAGTGGACGCGAGCATCTTTTATAAGAAGCAATTTCCAAGAATATGAACCTGGATCTGTTGTGCTGTCTTTCGGGATGGTGCAGTGGTTTCTGTGGTTCTCTCGAAAATTAGTTTTTTTGATCTTTTGTGGTCAAGTTTTTAAGAGCACACGGTGGATGCCTTGGCATTAGGAGCCGAAGAAGGACGTAGGAATCTGCGATAAGCCTGGGGGAGTCGATAACCGGACTGTGATCCCAGGGTGTCCGAATGGGGAAACCCCGCCAGGGGCGCGAGCTGCCTGGTGACCCGCATCTGAACACATAGGGTGCGTGGAGGGAACGCGGGGAAGTGAAACATCTCAGTACCCGCAGGAAGAGAAAACAATAGTGATTCCGTCAGTAGTGGCGAGCGAACGCGGATCAGGCTAAACCGTTCCATGTGTGATAGCCGGCGGGCGTTGCATGGTCGGGGTTGCGGGACTTCCCGTGCTGGTTCTGCCGGACCAGCGAGGTGTGATGTGCAGGCATAGGTGAACGGTCTTGAAAGGCCGGCCAGAGAGGGTGTGAGCCCCGTAACCGTAATGTTGTGTACCGCCTGGGAAGTATCCCAAGTAGCACGGGGCCCGAGAAATCCCGTGCGAATCTGTCAGGACCACCTGATAAGCCTAAATACTCCCTAATGACCGATAGCGGACCAGTACCGTGAGGGAAAGGTGAAAAGTACCCCGGGAGGGGAGTGAAACAGTACCTGAAACCGTGTGCTTACAATCCGTCGGAGCCAGTCTGATTCTGGTGACGGCGTGCCTTTTGAAGAATGAGCCTGCGAGTTAGTGTTACGTCGCGAGGTTAACCCGTGTGGGGCAGCCGTAGCGAAAGCGAGTCTGAATAGGGCGTTGCAGTGGCGTGATCTAGACCCGAAGCGAAGTGATCTACCCATGGCCAGGTTGAAGCGACGGTAAGACGTCGTGGAGGACCGAACCCACTTCAGTTGAAAATGGAGGGGATGAGCTGTGGGTAGGGGTGAAAGGCCAATCAAACTTCGTGATAGCTGGTTCTCCCCGAAATGCATTTAGGTGCAGCGTTGCGTGTTTCTTACCGGAGGTAGAGCTACTGGATGGCTAATGGGCCCTACAAGGTTACTGACGTCAGCCAAACTCCGAATGCCGGTAAGTGAGAGCGCAGCAGTGAGACTGTGGGGGATAAGCTTCATAGTCGAGAGGGAAACAGCCCAGACCACCAACTAAGGCCCCTAAGCGTGTGCTAAGTGGGAAAGGATGTGGAGTTGCGAAGACAACCAGGAGGTTGGCTTAGAAGCAGCCATCCTTAAAAGAGTGCGTAATAGCTCACTGGTCAAGTGATTCCGCGCCGACAATGTAGCGGGGCTCAAGTACACCGCCGAAGTTGTGGCATTCACATTTTATCCAAGCCTTTGTGGTTCAGGAGTGTGGATGGGTAGGGGAGCGTCGTGTGGGCAGTGAAGTCGCGGTGTAAACCAGCGGTGGAGCCTACACGAGTGAGAATGCAGGCATGAGTAGCGAAAGACGGGTGAGAAACCCGTCCGCCGAATGATCAAGGGTTCCAGGGTCAAGCTAATCTGCCCTGGGTAAGTCGGGACCTAAGGCGAGGCCGACAGGCGTAGTCGATGGACAACGGGTTGATATTCCCGTACCGGCGAAAAACCGCCCATGCTGAACAGGGGATACTAACTGCCCGAAGCCTGCCCGATCACCCTTGTGGTGTGAGGGTTTTGGTGGAGCGCGGGACCTGATCCTGGGAGGTAAGCGTATTAACAGGTGTGACGCAGGAAGGTAGCCGAGCCGGGCGATGGTTGTCCCGGTCCAAGGATGTAGGGCGAACGGTAGGCAAATCCGCCGTTCATGATGCCTGAGACCTGACGGGACCCCCGTATGGGGGGATTCGGTGATCCTATGCTGCCTAGAAAAGCATCGACGCGAGGTTTTAGCCGCCCGTACCCCAAACCGACACAGGTGATCAGGTAGAGAATACTAAGGCGATCGAGAGAATTATGGTTAAGGAACTCGGCAAAATGCCCCCGTAACTTCGGGAGAAGGGGGGCCCCAACCTTGAACACCACATGCTGGTGGGAGGGGATCGGGGCCGCAGAGACCAGGGGGAAGCGACTGTTTACTAAAAACACAGGTCCGTGCGAAGTCGCAAGACGATGTATACGGACTGACTCCTGCCCGGTGCTGGAAGGTTAAGAGGACCGGTTAGCCGCAAGGCGAAGCTGAGAATTTAAGCCCCAGTAAACGGCGGTGGTAACTATAACCATCCTAAGGTAGCGAAATTCCTTGTCGGGTAAGTTCCGACCTGCACGAATGGAGTAACGACTTCCCCGCTGTCTCAACCATAAACTCGGCGAAATTGCAGTACGAGTAAAGATGCTCGTTACGCGCAGCAGGACGGAAAGACCCCGAGACCTTTACTATAGTTTGGTATTGGTGTTCGGAGTGGCTTGTGTAGGATAGGTGGGAGACGTTGAAGCCCGGACGCCAGTTCGGGTGGAGTCATCGTTGAAATACCACTCTGGTCACTTTGGACATCTAACTTCGGCCCGTAATCCGGGTCAGGGACAGTGCCTGATGGGTAGTTTAACTGGGGCGGTTGCCTCCTAAAAAGTAACGGAGGCGCCCAAAGGTTCCCTCAGCCTGGTTGGCAATCAGGTGTCGAGTGTAAGTGCACAAGGGAGCTTGACTGTGAGAGAGACATCTCGAGCAGGGACGAAAGTCGGGACTAGTGATCCGGCGGTACATTGTGGAATGGCCGTCGCTCAACGGATAAAAGGTACCTCGGGGATAACAGGCTGATCTTGCCCAAGAGTCCATATCGACGGCATGGTTTGGCACCTCGATGTCGGCTCGTCGCATCCTGGGGCTGGAGTAGGTCCCAAGGGTTGGGCTGTTCGCCCATTAAAGCGGTACGCGAGCTGGGTTTAGAACGTCGTGAGACAGTTCGGTCCCTATCCGCTGCGCGCGCAGGAAATTTGAGAAGGGCTGTCCTTAGTACGAGAGGACCGGGACGGACGAACCTCTGGTGTGTCAGTTGTACTGCCAAGTGCACCGCTGATTAGCTACGTTCGGATGGGATAACCGCTGAAAGCATCTAAGCGGGAAGCTCGCTTCGAGATGAGATTTCCATACACCTTGTGTGTGAGAGGCCCCCAGCCAGACCACTGGGTTGATAGGCCGGATGTGGAAGCGAGGACTAACGACTCGTGAAGCTGACCGGTACTAATAGGCCGATAACTTACACCACACACCATTGGTGAACCCGATTCAAAAGGGGTTCACACCAAACAATGGTACGAAGATAACAAGACTGCTTGCGTCCACTATGTGGTTCCCAACCAACAAACCCGTTGCGTTCAGGAATCAACAATAAAATAACAACACCACAACTGCCTTAACCGGCAGAACACATGTTGTAACCACAGTTTTCCCGCCCCGGACCACACGTCCAGGGCGCGGAGCAAGGGTTACGGCGGTCATAGCGTGGGGGAAACGCCCGGTCCCATTCCGAACCCGGAAGCTAAGACCCACAGCGCCGATGGTACTGCACCCGGGAGGGTGTGGGAGAGTAGGTCACCGCCGGAACACCATTCAGGTCGAGAGCCCCAACCACACGGTTGGGGCTCTCCCGCATTTAAACCACC
>NZ_LMPC01000011.1 GCF_001423745.1 Arthrobacter sp. Leaf337 | reverse complement strand
CCATATAAATAAATTGGTATCAACAAACTTGGCACACTATTGAGTTCTCAAACAACAGACACACCCGGCACCACCACAACCAACTTCTGGTCGCGGATCGCTCCGGAGCAACTTTCCAAACTTACCCGATCTCAAGAATCAAAGCAAATCAGCATTTCTGCGATCTGCCGGTCATCGAGACCAACCCCGCCGTCATGCAGCACGCCAAGTGGCGAACCGTTTTTCAGGCTGTTTAGAAGGGGATTTGGCCGCCTCCGGTAACCAGCTTCTCGCCGGCCCCCTCTCGGCGACTTAGAAAACAATACACCTACTTTGGCCCCACCGCAAACCCTCCCCCGTATGGCTCCAAAACCCCGCAAATCCGGGGCAAAACGGGTGCTGTCGGCACATTCCAGGGCGCCGCCGTCGTACTCGGGTTCTGTGTGCTGCATCACCAGCGGCTGGCGGCGCCGGTTAAACGCAAGAAGGGCCGGCAACCGTGAGGTTGCCGGCCCTTCTTAGACCACTGGAATCAGCAGTGCTGAGCTAACAGCTGTACTGAATTACCAGGAAGACTTGGTGATGCCCGGGAGCTCACCGCGGTGAGCCATGTCGCGGAAGCGAACACGGGAGATACCGAACTTCTGGAAGGTACCGCGGGGACGGCCATCGATGATGTCGCGGTTACGCAGACGTACCGGTGAGGCGTTGCGGGGCAGCTTCTGCAGGCCGAGGCGTGCAGCTTCGCGTGCTTCGTCGGTTGACGCAGGGTCAACCAGAGCCTTCTTCAGTTCGAGGCGCTTTGCAGCATAGCGCTCGACGATGACTTTACGCTGTTCGTTCTTAGCGATCATTGACTTCTTAGCCATAGTGCTTAGCGCTCCTCTCGGAATTCGACGTGCTTACGGATTCGGGGGTCGTACTTCTTCAGAACCATGCGGTCCGGGTCGTTACGACGGTTCTTGCGCGTGACGTAGGTGTAACCCGTGCCAGCGGTCGACTTGAGCTTGATGATCGGACGTACGTCCTTGTCCTTTGCCACTAGAGCTTCACTCCTCGTGCCAGGATGGCGGCTACGACAACGTCGATGCCACGTACGTCGATGGTCTTGATGCCACGTGCAGAGACCTGCAGGGTGACATTACGGCGCAGGGACGGAACCCAGTAGCGCTTCTTCTGGATGTTCGGGTCGAACCGGCGCTTGTTGCGACGGTGCGAGTGCGAAATGCTGTGTCCAAAGCCCGGCTCGGCTCCGGTCACCTGGCAGTGTGCTGCCATGACGACTCTCCTCATGAAAATAAATGAAACGGTCCGCAGAGTTCCGCGTACCGTGCGACAGGCGGCGTCCGCATCCAGCTCACATCGCGCGTTCCGCAGGCGTCGGCAGCCGGCATAACCGGCTGTTTTCCGCACTGCGGGGAACATGATGGGCCACGAGTACCGGGCAGAAGAATCCTCTGCGAAGTACCGGGATACTGGGCGAATACAGGAGTGCACGCAACTTGAGCCCCTAACTACCGGCCTTGAGGACTGTCGATATTGAGGACAGATCCCGCCAACCGGAGCAATTGCACACGCTCCGCGCCACCTAGCGCCTACCAAGTCTACGAGCTTGACTAATTAAAGGCGAATCGGGTAGCCGCCGTTGCCCTCCGCGGGTGTATAAGCCCGGCTGCCTCACCGTTTCCAAGTCACATCGGCGCCGCAGTCTTTTCACAGCAGAATGAAAGGTACCGGCCGCACCGTTGAAGCATGAACACACACCTCCTGCCGGCTTTGCCCGCCGGTTCCCGGGACCGTAAGGGGCCGGGCTCTTTCAGGGCCAGGCACCGCCGTCGCCTGCTCCGCACGGACCTGCTGGCAACGGCTGCCTGGGCCTCCATCGCCGCCGCCGTGGCGTTGTGGCTGGCCGACGGCGGTACCTCGGGATTTTCGACACTCGCCGGCGCTTTCACCTCCTTGGGTATCGTGGCCGGACTGGCCGGCATGGACCTGGTCCTACTCATGCTGCTGCTCGCAGCAAGGATTCCGCTCATCGACCAGACCGTCGGCCACGACCGTGCCCTGGAGTTCCACCGGAAGCTCGGCAAACCATCGCTCTACCTCCTGCTGGCGCACGGAATCCTGATTGCCATCGGCTACGGAATGACCGAAGGGCTGGACCCCGTCAGCGAAGCGGTGTCCTTGTGGGTGCTGGTGCCGGATATGTGGCTGGCCTTCATCTCCATGGCGCTCTTTATCGCAGTGGTGGTGACGTCCCTGGTTGCAGTCCGCCGGCGTTTTCCCTACGAGTTCTGGTACGCGGTGCACCTGCTGACTTATGCCGCCGTCGCAACCTCGCTGCCCCATCAGTTCAGCGTAGGCGGGCTGTTCGCCGAAGGTACGTGGCAGCGCTGGTACTGGCTGGCGGTGTGCATCGCCACCGGCGCGGCCCTCCTGCATTACCGCGTCCTGGAACCGGTCATTGCGACGTTCCGCCATCAGCTCACCGTCAGCCGGGTGGTGCAGGTGGCACCCGGCGTGGTCAGCATTGAAATGCACGGGCTACGGCTCAACGAGCTGGCCGGAACCGGCGGAAGGTTCTTCATCTGGCGTTTCCTGGCACCGGGCTTGTGGTGGCACCCGCATCCGTTCAGCCTCTCGGCCGAGCCCTTGCAGTTCGACGCCTCCGGGCGCGGCTTGTTGAGGATCACGGTCCGGAACCTTGGCAGGGGATCGGCCCAGTTGGCAGGCGTGAAGCCCGGGACGAAAGTGGCGGTGGAGGGGCCCTACGGCATCTTCAGCACCGCGGCAAGGAGCCGGGACCGTGTGGTGATGATCGGAGCAGGCATCGGCATCACGCCGCTGCGCGCCCTCCTTGAATCGACGCCCTTCGCCCCGGGGCAGGCCACCGTGATCCTTCGGGGCCGCAGCGAACAGGAACTGTACCTCGGCGACGAGATTCTGGACCTGGCACGGAACCGTGGCGCCACAGTGTTCCACCTGACCGGCGCCCGTTCGGCCCGGCACACAGGAAGCTGGCTCCCGGACAGCGCCACCAACGCCGGTCATCGGCTGGCGGACTACGCCCCCGAAATCGCAGACGCGGATGTCTACGTCTGCGGGCCGGCCGCGTGGGCACGGAACGTGATTGCCGATGCCCGCGCCGCCGGCGTCAGGGAAGACCAACTCCACTACGAAAGGTTTGACTGGTGAGAATACGCGCAGCAGTATCGGCAGCACTTGCCTCCGCGGGCATCCTGCTTGCGGGATGGCAATCAGGCATCCACGTGGAGGACACGCGGAGCGCCGCGGCCAGCACCTCGGCAGGCATCAACGGAACCACCGGCACTACGGGCGCTACCGGCGCCACCGGTTCCACCGGTTCCTCCAGCTCCAGCTCGGGGTCTACGGATACGGGCGCCAGCGGCACGGGATCCTCCGGCGCCGGCACCGGCACCGCCGGAACGGATTCGGGTGCGGCTGCAGAGCCCACTACCGGAGCCGCCGCGAAGGCCGGGGGAACCTACACCGGCAGTGTGGTGCAGACGCGCTTCGGTGCAGTCCAGGTCCAGATCACGGTAAAGGCCGGCGCCATCACCGATGTGGAGGCCCTGCAGCTGACCGACGACGACCGCAAATCCGTCCAGATCAGCAACCGGGCAGCGCCCCTCCTCAGGTCCGAAGTCCTCGCCGCCCAGTCGGCCGACGTCCAGACCATCGGAGGCGCCACCGTGACCAGCGTCGCTTATCTGAACTCCCTCCAGGCGGCCATCGATGCAGCGAATCTCTGATCCGCAAACCGGAGCCGAAGCCCAGCCGCTGGAGGCGCCGTCGTTGCGGGCCAGGACCTTCAGCTGCATGGGAACGGTGGTCAGCCTGACCCTGCCCGCGGCTTCAGGCGCGGACGAGCTGGTAGCGGCCACCGCCGTCGTCGAACGGCTTTTTGCCGGGCTGGACGAAACGTTCAGCCTGTACCGCGCCGATTCCGAGGCCAGCAGGCTGGCGCGCGCCGAGATCAAACTCCCGGACGCCGCCGAAGTCATGCGCCGGCTCTACGCGGACGCCGTCGGCTGGGGGCTGCTGACCGAAGGTGCGTTCACGCCTGAACGGCCCGACGGCGTGCTCGACCTGTCCGGGATCGTCAAGGGATATGCGATCCAGGAGGCGGGCACATCCTTGCTCGCCCTGGGCCTTCGCGACTGGTGCCTGAACGCCGGCGGCGATGTGCTGGTCAGCGGATCGCCCGGAGCCGAGAGCCCGGGTTCCGGCTCCAATGAGCCGTGGCGGGCCGGCATCGTGGATCCGGAGGACCGCCGGACCTTGATTGCCGGTTACCCGCTGGGAGGCAAAGCGGGGGCAAAGCTGGCACTGGCGACCTCCGGTTCCGCGGAACGGGGAGACCATATCTGGGCTGCCGGAGCAGGGATCGGCGCAGCCAGCGGAGTCCGTGCAGCCCCGGCATTCCGCCAGGTTTCGGTTGCGGCGGCGGACATCGTGACGGCCGACGTGCTGGCGACGGCCATCGTGGCCGGCGGGATGCCGATGCTGGACCGCGCCACGGACGGGTGGAATATCGAGGTACTGGCCGTGCGGGCAGGCGGCGAACTGCTCGCGACGCCCGGCTTCAGGCGATAAGTTCCAGCGACGGCTCGCGGCGAACGGCTCGCGGCGAAGGTCAGAGGCGCGTGAGCTGGCTGTATCGCGGCTGGAGGCCGTCGCCCGAGGACTTGCCCGTGACCCGGCGGACCACCCAGGGTCCGGCAAACTCCCGCACCCAGCGCGCATTCGCCCTGATGGCGTCGGCCCGGCTCAGCTCAGGCACGGGCGTCATGGGCGGGACATCGATGGAGTGATCGTGTTCGAGGACCGTCAGCACCCTCTTCGCCATGTTCGCGTGGCCGGCGGCGGACATGTGCATCCGGTCCTTGGCCCACATGCCCCAGTCGTAATATTCGCTGAAGCGCCAGTAGTCCACCAGCAGGGCGCCGTGGTCTCCGGCAATACCGCGCACCAGCTCGTTATAAATGGCGGTGCGGCCGCGCATCGTGCCGAAAACCTTGGAGCCGCGGGCGTCGAAGCCTGTGAACATCACAACGGTGGCACCTGTCGCACTCAACTCGCGGATGCCGGCGTCGTACTCGGCCAAAAGGTCGTCGATGTCGATCCTGGGACGGAGGATGTCGTTGGCCCCCGCATAAATGGTCACCAGCGTGGGTTTAAGTTCGACGGCGGCATCCACCTGCTCTGCCATGATCTGCCGAAGCTTCCGGCCCCGGATGGCGAGGTTGGCGTAGCCGAAGGACGGGTCCGCGGCACCGAGCTGCTCAGCCACGCGGTCCGCCCAGCCCCGCACTCCGTTGGGGCGGGCCGGATCATCATCGCCGACGCCTTCCGTGAACGAATCTCCCAAGGCTACATATCGGGCGGAAAAATCCATATCGATAGTCTGCCACCCGTTGCCGCGAGCAACAAAGCGGCGGCTATCCCCGGATCCGGACGGCTGACTCACGCAGGTATTGTTCCACCCGCGTGTAGGCATCCCGGGTCAGGGCTTTCCACAGGGCGATGGCAAGCCTCGGATCGCTGGACTCAAGTTCGGAGATCGCCTCGGCACTGAGCACCATCACCTCCACGGGACCGTCCGCCCTGACCGTCGTTTCCTGCCGGTTGCCGCTGCCCAGCGCCAGCTCGCCGAATGTCATCCCGGCGCTGAGGGTGTTGAGCTTGACCGGGTCAGAGTTGGCTCCGGACGACGTACTGCTGACCTTGCCGGAGGTAATGAAGTAGACCCCGCCAAACCGCAGCCCGATGCGGCGGATGACGTCGCCGTCGTCGTATTTCTTCGCCGTCATGAGGTCTTGCAGGGCCAGCGCGTCCGCCTCGTCGAGCGGCGCCAGCGCGGGCGAATCCGTGACCGGAACGTGGTCCCTGAGCAGCAGCCTGTTCCCGTACTTTGCCAGCAGCCGGGTTTCGCAAAATTCGACGGCGGCGCTGCGGGCGGAAAACGAAGGTACGGCCTCGTCCGGGTGCCCGTTCCGTTCGCCAAGAGACTCCGCTACGGCACCGTCCGCTTCGATCAGCACCAGTTCGCGGCCCGCGCCGGCCAGCCCCGCCCGCGCCACGTCGAGCATGCGCAGGGCGACGTCGCTGACCTGATCGGTCCGGCGAAGGTCCAGAACCACCAGCTCGACGTCGTCGTCCAGGCTGCTGAGCTCGCGCACCATTGATTCGGTCCCGGCGAAGAGAAGGTCACCATTGAGTTCTATGACGCGCGCCCGGTGTCCGTGGGCACGGAGGACGTCGGACGCTTCAGCATTGCGCCGGATGCCCGATGGCGTTTCGGTGACGTCGTATGCGGCAAGGATGGCCGAACGCCCCGCGCGCGCAGCCCTGACGAAGTGCAGCTCCATGTCCCGGGAAAGTCTCTGGGCGGTGGCCAAACCCCGGACGCTGCCGCCGTGTTCATCGAGCGGCGGAGAGTAGACCGCCAGCCCCACCTGGCCCGGCAGGACGGCGATAATTCCGCCGGCAACACCGCTCTTGCCGGGCATGCCCACGCTGCTGATCCAGGCACCGGCGTCGTCGTACATGCCGGACGTCATCATCACCGACAACACCCTTTCCACCGGGCCGATCTCCAGTACCTGCCTGTGGGTGAGCGGATTCTTTCCGCCGTTCGCGAGGGTGGCGGCCATAATGGCGAGGTCGAAGCTGTTCACCAGGACCGAGCACTGGCGGAAATAGTCCTCCAGGACAGGCGTGGGGTCGTCCTCGATGATGTTGAAGGAGCGCAGCAGGTGGGCCAGCGCCGTATTACGGTGCCCGTGTTTCAACTCAGACTCGAAGACCTTCTGGTCCACGGATAGCTGACGGCCCGCGAATGCTGAATATGTGCTGAGAATCCGTTTGAAGCTGGACTGGCCGCCGGATCCCCTGATCAGTGATGTAGCGGTGAGTGCTCCCGCGTTGATCATGGCGTTCGCCGGGCGGCCCGTCCCCTCTGCCAATGAGATCTCGTTGAAGGAGTCGCCGGAGGGTTCGACATCCACCTTTGCATCCACGGCGTCGTTGCCAAGGTCTTCAAGGGCCAGCCCGTAGGTGAACGGTTTCGAGATGGACTGGATGGTGAATTCCGCGCGTGTGTCCCCCACCTCATAGACCTGGCCGTCGACGGTGGCCAGCGCAATGCCGAAACGGTCCGGATCCACGTTGGCCATTGCCGGGATGGTGCTGTAAGGCTTGCCATCCTTGAGCTGGGCGATCTCGGCGTGGATCTGCTGCAGGTAGCTCTGGATGGGCGATTCCATGGACCCAACACTACGGCCGCCGCCCGCGTTGGGTCGCGTCGCTCGTCAGGACTCGCGGTTCAGGACTCGCGGTTCAGGACTCGCGGTTCAGGACTCGCGGTTCAGGACTCGCGGTTCAGGACTCGCGCAGGATCCAGTGATCCGCATCCAGCCGGCCCACGATCTTCTCGCCAATGCGGGCCAGGTCGGCAACGTCCCGCTCGGAGAGTGCGTCAAGGAACAGCGAGCGGACGGCTTCCACATGGCCGGGCGCCAGCTCAACGATCGTCGCCATGCCGTCGTCGGTCAGATGGGCGGTGGTGACACGCGCGTCGCGCGGATGCGGACGGCGTTCCACCCACCCGCGGTTCTGCAGCTTGGTGACCACATGCGACAACCGCGACAGCGAGGCGCTGGTCCGGGCGGCGAGTTCGCTCATGGGAAGGAAGCGGCCTTCCGCTTCGGAGAGCATGGCGAGTACGTTGTAGTCGAAAAGCGAAAGCTTGCCCGCGGCGTGCATTTTGGTGTCCAGCGCTGCCGGAAGCAAGGTGTTGATGCTCAGCTGGGCCAGCCAGGCGCGGCGTTCGTCAGCGTTGAGCCAGCGGGGTTCGGTCATGGATACATCCTAGGAGAAAAAATCATTGACAGTTCAAGCCCCGCTGTCCGAGCAGCCGTTCCGATCTAAGGAAGCAGCATGACTGACATCACGATCATCGGTACCGGCAACATGGCGGCAGCGATCGCCGCCCGCGCCGCAAGTGCCGGCCGCAGCATCCAGATCCTTAGCCGGGATGCAGTCGCCGCCTCCACCCTGGCGTCCGAGACGAATGCCTCCGCCGGAACAACCGGCCAGGAAATTGAGGGCAGCATTGTTGTCCTTGCAACCCACTTCGAGGTGTCCAAGGACATTGCCGGCCACTACGGCGAGGCGCTCAACGGCAAGACGATCGTGGATGTCTGCAACCCTGTGGACACGGAAACGTTCGACTCCCTGACAGTGCCTGCCGGGAGCTCCGCAGCCGAGGAGATCCAGGCTCTGGTTCCCGGCGCAACCGTGGTCAAGGGCTTCAACACGGTCTTCGCCTCCACACTGGCTGCCGGGGAAGTGGCCGGACAGACGCTGGACGTCCTTCTGGCCGGCGATTCCGCCGATGCGAAGGCTGCCGTGGCCAGCTTCGTCAATGATTCCGGTTTGCGCGCCATCGATGTGGGGCCGTTGCGCCGCGCGCGGGAGCTGGAAGCCTTTCAGCTGCTGATCATAGGGCTGCAGGCTGGCAACGCCCACCCTGAGTACAACTGGAACAGCGCACTGAAACTGCTTCCGTAGGTGGCCGGCTGGCGTGGCCGGGAGCTCCTCGCCGGGCCGGCGGGTAACCGGTAGGCTGGCCGCATGTACGTAGTCTCCCTGACCTATAAGGTTCCCGAAGAGATCGTCGATTTCCATCTCAACGCGCACGTCGCGTGGCTGCAGGATGCCTTCGACCAGGGGATCTTTATTGTCGCCGGCCGGAAGATCCCCCGCACCGGCGCGCTGCTGCTGTCCAACGCGGACCGGGCCAGCCTGGACGCGTCGCTGGTCCAGGACCCTTTTTACACGAACGGTGTGGCGGAGTTCGACGTCGAGGAATTCCACGCCGGCAGGGTTGCCCCGGGCTACGAAAACCTCCTGGACAGCTAGTTCCCCTCGGGCGCAGCTGCCGGCGCCTTCTCAAGGAGTTTCTTGAGGCCACCCTTCCGCGGAACTTTGACCGGTTCCGGCCAGCGCGGGCTTAGCATGTCCCCGAGGGTGACGCCGCGCAGCTTGCGGCCAAAAAGTGGCAACACCCAGTCATGCACCCAGCGGCGCTGCGCCTGTTCCCACTCCCGCAGGCTCAGTTTCGACGGCGGTTCCCACTCCAGCGGGCTGATCTTGTGCGGCACGCCCAAATGGTCCAGGACCTGGCCGGCCAGGTATTTGTGCCCCGCTTTGGACATGTGCAGCCGGTCCGAGTCCCACATCCGCCGGTCATGGAACGCATCGAAGCACCAGTAATCCACCAGCACTGCGTTGTACCTGGCCGCGATTTCCCGGACGCGGCGGTTGTAGGCGATGTTGCGCTTCTTGAGGGGCTCCAGGACAGCGGACACCTTGACGTCGAAACCGGTGAATAGCACCACGGTGGCACCCGTGGCCGCCAGCCGGGCCACGAGCGATTCGTACTCGGCCATGAGCGCATCCACATCGGTGCCGAAATCCAGGATGTCATTGCCGCCGGCGTACAGGGTCACCAGGGTCGGCTGCATGGCGAGCGCCGGCTCCAGTTGCTCATCGATGATGTGCCGAAGCCTCTTGCTGCGGATAGCGAGGTTCGCGTACTCCCACCCGGGTTCGGCCTTGGCCAGTTTCTCAGCAACCCGGTCGGCCCAGCCGCGCACCCCGTTGGGCAGCCGCTTGCTCCGATCCCCCACGCCCTCGGTGAACGAATCCCCCAAGGCAACAAACCGCCGTCGCCCGTTCCTGTCCGGAAGCAAAGGAAATGAACCCATCCCCGCACCCTAACCACACAAAGAAACGGCAGGGTTAACGGCCGACGACAGGATCTGCGAGAGGGATCAGAAAAAACCCGCAGGAAGTGCGAGATGGATTGGAAAATAGCAGCGAAAGGTGAGAGAGCGTTGCAGTCGGCGCGGGACTCGGGGCCCTACAGCTCGGCTTTCCCCTGCCGCCAGTAGCCCATGAAGGCCACCTGCTTGCGGTCTATCCCGACGTCGCGGACCAGGTACCGGCGCATGTCCTTGATGACTCCCGCCTCGCCGGCAATCCAGGCGTAGAACGGCATGGCACCCGCGGGCATTCCGGGGTTCTTCGTGGCAGCGATGGCCGCGGTTTCCATCCTCGCGGGCGTTTCCCAGAGGATGTCCTGGTCCACGTCCACGTCTTCCGGTTCCGGGCCGGCCCCGCCGGACGCGGCCTTGATGCCCACCCAGCCCGGCTCGGGAACGGCGGCGCGGACGGCTTCCTGCAGGAGTTCGCCGTGCCGACGTGAGCGTCCGATCGAGGCGCCGCGTGCCAGCCAGGTGATTTCGACGTCGGCGTCCGACTTCAGGTCCAGGAAGTCGCCGGCCTCGGGGACCTCAAGGAAAGCGTGCCCGCTCATATATGCCGGAAGGCTTTCGAGGATGGCGCTGATGGCGGGAACAGCGGTTTCGTCGCCCGCGAGGAGCACGCGCTGGGCCAGTCCCGGACGCCATTCGATGCCGGAGTAGATCTCCGCCGTGACGCAGTGCGCGGCACGGTTGTTGGGGCCGATGATGGTAAGCGCGTCCCCGGGTTTGGCGCCCAGTGCCCAGTTGGCTGCGGGGCCGCCGTTGCCCGCGGCGTCGAAGTGCATCACGAAATCCACGTCGATCTCGGGGTAGACTGCGTCGAGCCGTTCCTGCCTGACGGTGTAAGTGCGCATGGAGCCGCGCGTCGCCGGATCCATGGCCAGCCATTCCCGGTACCAGCCGGCCTGCTCCATCTGGAAAACAGGCAACGGCAGTTGGGCGCCATCCTCGGCAAGCGACGGGATCATCAGCTTCACGCGCAGATCCAGGGTGCCGCCGTGGACACCGAAGTCGCGCAGGGAGTACCCGCCAAAAGTGATGCGGCGGAAGTTGGGGCTCAGTTCCTGGACGGCGGTGACCGTCACGTCGAACGCCAGGGTCATGGGTTCGGTGGTGGCAATGTCGCGGGTTTTCATGAAACGAGCTCCAGTTCAGTTGCAGTGGTGTGGTGCCGGCCGAGCGGAATGATCAGTGGAGTGCCGGAAACGGGATCGGGAAGCACCCGCGATTCCAGGCCGAAGACGTCCCGGACCAGGTCCTCAGTGACCACATGGGTGGAGGCACCCTCGGCCACGATCCGGCCGCCCTTCATGGCAATCACGTGGTCCGCGTACCGCGCCGCGAGGTTCAGGTCATGCAGAACGATGGCCACGGTGGTGCCGCGCGTGCGGTTCAGGTCCGTGACCAGGTCCAGCACTTCCACCTGGTGTGCGAGGTCCAGGTAGGTGGTGGGCTCGTCCAGGAGCAGCACGTCGGTCTCCTGGGCCAATGCCATCGCTATCCAGACGCGCTGGCGCTGGCCGCCGGACAGTTCGTCCACGTTGCGCCCGGCGAGTTCCAGCGTTTCGGTGGCCTCCATCGCGCGCTGCACCGCGAGATCGTGCTGCGACAAGTCGCCTGCGCTCCAACTCCGGAAGAAGCCCTGGTGCGGGTACCGCCCGCGTCCCACCAGGTCGCGGACCGTGATGCCGTCCGGCGCGGTGGGATGCTGGGGCAGGAGGCCCAGGGTCCGGGCGACGTCCCGGGCGGAGCGGCTGTGGATGTCCTTGCCGTCCAGGGTCACGGTTCCGGCCGCGGGCTTCAACAGCCGGGAGAGTCCGCGAAGCAGGGTGGACTTGCCGCAGGCGTTGGCGCCCACGATCATGGTCACTTTGCCTTCGGGAATTTCAGCGTGCAGCCCCTCAACCACCGTGCGCTGGGCGTACTTGAGGGTGAGGTCCGTGGCGCGCAGAACAGCCATCTCAGGCATCCTTTCGATTGGAAGTGACCAGCAGCCACAGCAGGAACGGGGCGCCCAGGGCGCCGGTCACCACGCCTACCGGCAGCACGGTGCCGCCCAACAGGAGAGGTGCGATATTCGCGGCGAAGTAGTCCGCGGCCAGCACGATCAGTGCCCCGACGAAGGCCGACGCCGGGAGGCTGGCTTTGGCAGTCAAGCGTCGGGCGATGGGACCGGCCAGGAAGGCGACGAACGCAACGGGGCCAGCTGCCGCCGTCGCCACCGCGGCGAGGGCCACGGCGACAACCACCACGGCCAGCCGGGTGAAGCCGACCCTGATGCCGAGTCCGGCGGCGGCGTCGTCGCCGAGTTCCAGGATGCGGAGAGGTCCGGAAAGAGCGGCTGCGGCCGGGATGAGGACCAGCAGCGCAAGGGCGAGGACTCCGGCGCGGTCCCAGCTGGCGGAATTAAGGGAGCCGTTGAGCCACACCAGGGCGTCGGCGGCGGTGCGGATGTCCGCGCGCGTCATGATGAAGCTGACCACGGCGTGGAGCGCGGCGGCGATGCCCACACCCGCCAGGATCAGCCGGCTGCCGGCCGCGTTGCCGCGGTTTCCGCCCCCGGACCCCAAAGGCCCGGACCCCAGCGAGCCGCCGCGGGAGATCGCGTAGATGAGCGAGGCGACACCCAGCGCACCGGCCAGGGCGGCGCCGGACACCACGGCCCCGGACGCGCCGAAAACAACGATTGCAGTGACCGCGGCGGCACTGGCCCCGTAGCTGATGCCGATGACGTCCGGGCTGGCCAGCGGATTGCGGAGCATGGTCTGGAAGAGGGCGCCGGCCAGGCCGAACGCGGCCCCGATCATGGTGCCGATCACCGCGCGGGGAAGCTTGTTTTCCATCACGATGAAGCTTGCGCCGGGGATCTTCTGGCCGCCGGTGAAGTGGGCGAGCAGGATCTTGAAGAAGTCGGGGATCGTGACGGTGTAGCTGCCCAGCAGCACGCTGACGGCAAAGAAGACCACGACGGCGAACGCCAGCACGGCGGTTCGGCTCAGGGCGGTCCGGGTCAGGGCGGTCCGGTGCCAGGTACCAGCGCGAACGGGCAGATAACGCCCTGTTTTCGCGGTTTTGAGGGCATTATCTGCCCGTTCGCGCTCAGCACCGGGCCCAACACAGCGCCCAACACTGCGCCCAACACTGCGCTCGGCGCTGGGGGCGTTGTCTCCCAGTTCGCGCCCCACGTGGGCGAGGTCCGATTTGCTCACAGTCCCGCCCCCTTCCCGCGGCGGACGAGCCACACAAAGACGGGGGCGCCCACGAGGGCCGTCATGATGCCCGCCGGGACTTCGCCGGGCAGGAGGACCACGCGGCCCAGGATGTCCGCGGACAGCAGGAG
Organism: Arthrobacter sp. Leaf337; assembly: GCF_001423745.1. Lineage (GTDB taxonomy): Bacteria > Actinomycetota > Actinomycetes > Actinomycetales > Micrococcaceae > Arthrobacter. The sequence goes on along the minus strand of NZ_LMPC01000011.1, from coordinate 48,408 downwards.
CGCCGGGGCCAGGACGAGGGAAAAGGGCAGGATCCGGCGGTAGTCGGGCCCGGTGAGGAAGCGGACGGCATGCGGAATGACGAGTCCCACGAACCCGATGGGCCCGGCGAGGGCGGTGGCGCCTCCGCAGAGCAGCACAATGCCCAGGGCGGTGACGCCGCGGACAAGGCCGACCCGCTGGCCGAGCCCGCGCGCGATGTCATCGCCCAGCGCCAGGCTGTTGAGGATGCGGCCGGTGGCAAGCACAATGCCGGCGCCGAGGATGAGGAACGGCACGCCGGGCAGGACGACTGACCAGTCCCGTCCGGCAATCCCGCCCACCTGCCAGAACCGGAAGCGGTCCAGGGTGTCCTGGCTCGAAACGAGGATGACGTTCATAAGCGAGTACAGGCCGGCGCTCAGGGCGGCACCCGCGAGGGCGAGCTTCACCGGCGTCGCACCGTCCCGGCCCAGTGAAGCGACCAGGTAGACGACGGCGGCAGCTGCCGCGGCGCCGATGAACGCGAACCAGATGTAGCCGGTCAGCGAGGAGATTCCGAAAACGTAGATGCCGGTGACCACGGCCAAGGCGGCGCCGGCGTTGACCCCCATGATGCCGGGATCGGCCAGCGGATTGCGGGCCACGCCCTGCATCGCGGCGCCGGCCAGGCCGAGCGCACCTCCGGCGAGCAGGCCCAGGACAGTGCGCGGGATCCTTGCATGGACTACTGCGTGGTCGCCGTTGCCGGGATCGAATTGCGTGAATGCCTGCCACACGGTTTCGAGGGGAAGGCCGCGGGCGCCGACGGCCAGCGATACTGCCGCGACAAGAACAAGTACGACGACGGCGGCCAGCAGCCACGCGGCCTGCTTACGTGCGGCGGGGCGGCTGGAAGGTGAGCTTAGGTCATCGCGCTGTCCCGCCGTCGTCGTACTTGGTGTCATGGTGGGTGCTTACTTCACTTTGTCCGCTGCGCTGGCCAGTTGCGGCAGGAACGTGTCCAGCGACCACGGCAGGCTCAGGGGCGATGACGCCGAGATGGACAGCGTGAGCGTGTTGTCCGAGTCGGCAACCAGGGCGCCGCTCTTGATGGCCGGGATCTGGCCCAGCAGGGGGTCGGCCTTGATGGAATCAGTGGTGGCGGAGTCAGGAACCCAGGTCACGAAGATGTCCGATTCGAGCTCGTTGGCCTTCTCAGCGGACCACGGGATGAAGAACTCCTTGGAGCCCTTCGAGTTCGCCTCCACAACCGGGGCCAGCTTCATGCCGATCTCCGACAGGAACCGCGGCCGGTTGTCGTTGGCCGTGTAGACATTGACGCCGTCGCTCTTGGCGGGCTCAAGGTTGCCGTAGATGAAGCTCTTGTCGGCCAGCTGCGGGTACTTGGAGACCTTGTCCTTGATGGTGGCTTCGGTGTCTGAGACCAGCTTGGTGGCCTCCGCCTCCTTGCCCAGGGCCTTGCCGATGATGCTGGTGGAATCCTGCCAGGAGGTGCCATAGGCGATCTCGGGGTGGGCGACGACCGGTGCGATTTCGCTGAGCTTCTTGTAGTCCTCTTCCGTCAGGCCGGAGTAGGCGCCCAGGATGACGTCCGGGTTGAGCTTGGCGATCTCGGTGAAGTTGATGCCGTCGGCCTCGGAGAACTGGACCGGAGCCTTCTCGGTGCCGAAGCCCGCCCCCAGTTCCTCGAGCTTGGCGTCCTTCCACGGCGTGGAGCCCTTGTCATTGCCGCCCCATTCGTTCTTGGGGACGCCCACGGGCACAACGCCGAGGGCGAGTGCGACGTCGTCATTGACCCAGGAAACCGTGACGACGCGCTGCGGCTGCGACTCGATGGTTGTCTCACCGAAGACGTGCTTGATGGTGACGGGGAACTGCGAACTGGCGGACTGGCTGGCCGCTGTAGTACCGGTACCGGATGCGGCCGGACCGGTGGAGCAGGCGGTGAGCGAGAGCGCGGCCGCAGCCAGAACGGCGGTTGCCTTGCCAGCGGTCTTGAGCAGCACTCGGCGGGACGGGCCGGCGGCCAGGCCGCTGCGGCCGGCGCCGAGGCCGGAGAAGAGGGAGGAAGTCACGGAACTCCTTAGGTCAATGATGCGAACCTAAGTAAGGCTAGCCTATCCTTCTATGAATTAAGGAAGCTTTGCGTAACGTAATTGTCTCAATGATTGCCCGGGCGAGGAGATCATGCGGGCAAGACGCGGCCAATGTGAGCCGTCGCACCCCGAATTTTCTTGATGCGGAGGGGTGAACGGTGGTTCACTGGTAAGAGAGTAAACGCGCGTTCACCCCCTTGTGGCCGCCTCACGCCCCGAAGGTTCCGCCCCCTCATGCCCCAAACACGCAGTAAATCCCTGTCCCCCGGCGCCATCACGGCCGTCCTCGCGCTGAGCGGAACCGTGGTGGCGCTGATGCAGACCCTCGTGGTGCCGCTCCTTCCGGACTTCCCGGGCATCCTCGGAGTGACCGCCGACGACGCCTCCTGGCTCGTCACCGCCACACTCCTGTCCAGCGCGGTGGCCACCCCCATCGTTTCCCGGAGTGCGGACATGTACGGGAAACGGAAGATGATGGTGATCTGCCTGGCCATCATGGTTGCCGGCTCCATCGTGGCCGCGGTTGGCGGAAGCTTCCTCTGGCTCATCGTCGGCCGGGCACTGCAGGGGTTCTCCTCGGCCTTGATCCCCGTGGGCATCAGCATCATGCGCGACGAACTGCCCAAGGAAAAGATGGGGTCCGCCGTCGCCCTGATGAGCGCCACGCTGGGCATCGGCAGCGCCCTGGGCCTCCCGCTCGCCGGGCTGCTCTACGAAAGCCTGGGCTGGGAATCCATCTTCTGGGTCTCCGCCGCAGCCGGCAGCCTGCTGCTCACCGCCGTCGTCCTGGCGGTCCCCGAATCGAAAGTGCGCACGCCGGGACGGTTCGATTACCTTGGCGCGGTGATTCTGTCCGCGGCGCTGGCGGCACTGCTGCTGGCCATCTCCAAGGGCGGGTCGTGGGGCTGGGGTTCCGAGCCGGTACTGCTGCTGTTCCTTGCCGCGGCTGTTCTCCTGGCCGCCTGGCTCCCGTACGAGCTGAAGGTCAGCCAGCCGATGGTGGACCTCCGCACCTCCGGCAGGCGGCCCGTCCTCCTGACCAACCTGGCATCCCTGCTGGTGGGTTTCGCCATGTTCGCCAACATGCTCCTGACCACCCAGCAGCTCCAGCTGCCCACCTCCACCGGCTACGGTTTCCAGCTGAGCGTGATCACGGCCGGCCTCTGCATGGTTCCTTCCGGCCTGGCCATGGTGGTTTTCGCTCCCGTTTCCGGCGGCATCATCCGCCGGTTCGGCGGGAAGTCCGCGCTGATCGCGGGCGCCGCGGTCATGGTGGTGGGCTACGTGGGCCGCGTCTTCTTCTGGGACTCCATCGCCTCGGTGATCATCGGCTCCACGGTGGTCAGCATCGGCACGGCGATCGCCTACGCGGCGATGCCCACCCTGATCATGGGCGCCGTCCCCATCACCGAGACAGCCTCGGCCAACGGCCTCAACAGCCTGGTGCGGTCCATCGGAACGTCGACGTCGAGTGCTGCCGTTGCCGCCGTCCTCACCTCCGTGACCCTCACCGTGGGGTCCGCCCGGTTGCCGTCGTTCGAGGCATTCAAGGACGTCTTCTGGATGGCGGCCCTTGCGTCCACGGCCTCCATGGTGGCCGCGGTGTTCATTCCCCGGGCCGCGGCCGCCGCCACGGCAGCGCTTCCCGCACAGGCCGCCAACGAGCTCGTGGTGCAGGGACGCGTCCTGACGGCTGACCGCCGCCCCGTCGCTCCCGCCGTCGTCACCGTCCTCCAGACCAGCGGTGAACCGGTGGACTGGAGCCGGGTCGACAGTGACGGCATCTACTCTGTGGCGCTGCCCGGAGCGGGCACGTACCTGATGGTGGCCAACGCCGCAGGCTGGGCTCCGATGGCTGAAGTGTTCGATTTTGACGGCCGCACGCTCCAGCAGAATTTCCACCTCGAGGACCGCCTGGAGCTGGCCGGAACCGCGACCGTTGGAGGTGCCGTCCTTCCGGATGCGGTGGTGACCCTCCTGCAGGCCTCCGGCGAACATGTGGCAACAACCCGGACCGATTCCGAGGGCCGGTATTCCCTGCCGCTGCCCCTGGCCGGCCGCTACATCGTGACCTTGCTGCACCCTGCGACCCACCAGGCCATGGCCCGGAAACTGGCCGTGGACAACCGCTCCGTGACGGCGGACCTGACGATCGACGCTCCGGCCGGACAGCTGGTGGACGCGTGAGCACCGCCGGGATTTCCAGCCGCGACGCCATCCTGGACTCTGCGGGGAGGCTGTTCGGCGAACGCGGCTACCGGGGCGTGACCGTCCGCGACATCGCCTCCGACGCCGGCGTTTCGGCAGCGCTGGTGATGAAGCTGTACGGTTCCAAGGAAAAACTGTTTGCCGCCGCCAAGCCCGACGAGTCGCTGCTGTCCGATCTCGATGTCCCGGCCGCCGAGCTGGGCGCCACGCTGGTGTTCCGGGTCCTGATGCGCCGGGAGCGCGGGCTGAAGGAACCGTGGGCCATGCTCCCGTTCACCATCCAGGACTCCCCCACGCCCGACGCTGCGCGGCTGGAAACACGCGAACGGTACCTCGCAGCCATGGCCGGGATTATGAAAGACACGACGCCGGACCGCCGCTACGCTTCCACGGTGGTGGCGCTGATGACCGGCTTCGGTGAGGCAGTGCGCACGCTTGGCATGTTCGACGGCTGGGACTTCGATGAGCTGGTGGCCCACTACGGGGCGATCGTCCAGGCCCAGATCGACGCCTGCCCGTAACGGACCGCACCGCCACCCGCCGCTTTCCCCCCGACGGGCGGGCCGGGTTGAGGTGCCGGGTCAGGCCGGGCGGGGTTAGCGCAGGACGATGTCCACCGGGTTCGCCTCGGACCTCCACTGGCCCTCGGCACCGGCCCGCGGCCCGATCACCGGAGACGTGAGCACGCCGGAGCGGTTGGTGCGCTTGTCCCGCAGGATTTCCGTCACGGAGCCGAGGTGCCGGGACAGATCGATCACGTTTTCCGGCGCCGCCAGCAGGAGCTGGAAGCCGAATTCGTGCAGCGCTTTGATGCCGGCCCCGGCGAATTCCTCCGAGGCCAGGACGAAGGCCTCGTCCATCATCACAGTGCCGTAGGTGGTGAAGCCCTGCTCGGCGATGCCCAGCTGGTAGCTGAGGGCCGCGGCCATGATGAACGCCGTGAACCGCTGCCGCTCGCCGCCGGACATGGAGCCCGTGTCCGCGTGCATAAATACGTCGGTCCGCTTGCCGCGCTTCTTGCCCGAGGCCGGGTCAACCACTTCGCGGTGTTCCTTGCACTGGATGAACAGGTGCCCGCGCACATCCAGCACCTCGGCCCGCCAGCGCCGGTCCTCCGGGGTCTGCGAACCCAAACGCTTCACGAGCGTTTCCAGCGACTTGTAGCGGTTGGTGAGCTCGGCGTCGTCGTCCGTTTCAGCTCCGGAAGCCGCCGCCCCCGCAGCGCGCGAGGGACGCGTGTGCCGAATTTTCAGCGCATTCTGGATGGCGTCCTTGAACTGCTTCGCGGTGGGCGGGAGCGTCTGCTTGATGTCGAGTTCCAGGAAGCTGCCCTCATGGAAATTGACCTCGGACAGGATGCCGTTTAGCGGCAGGATACGGCTGGTGATCGAGCGGCGTTCCTCATCCAGCAGGTGCAGCAGCGTGCTGAACGATTCGTGCGTGCGCTGGTTGAAGAACTGACGGAACTCGGCTTCCTGCGCGGGCAGGCCGTCGCTGACTATGGCGTGGTAGCGGGCCTCGAACTCCCCGGCGGCGCCGATGGACGTGCCGTGGTCCGCGGAAATCGCCGTGCCCCATTCACGCACAAAGCCCTCGAAAATGCGGGTGAGCCGCTCCGAGGTCGCCTGGCCGCGGGACTCGGCGGTGTGCAGCTCGGCAAGGAGCCGGGTCCGGACCTCGTTGGCCAGGTTGTCCAGCTCATGCATCTCGCCGACGTCGCCGAACGCGGAGAAGTACGGTTCCAGTGCCGTCACGGTGGACTCCGACGGCGGTGCCTGGCCCAGGCGCGTGCGCGCGGCTTCCAGCAGCGAATCCCCGGCGGTGAGCTGCCGGTCCAGCGCCTTGTATTCGCTCTGGAGGACAGCTGCGGCTTCCGTGCTGGCCTGGTGCTTCTGCCGGGCCACCTCGATGTTGGCCCGCAGCGGCTCCAGGTCAGCCTGCGCGGCGAGGGCATCCTTGAGGCGCTGCTCGATCTTGCCGAGTTCGTCCTCCGCCACTGCCGCGGAAACCTGCTCCCAGGGCCGGTGGTCCTCGGCGATCCGGCGCAGCGCGTCCAGCTGGCGGGTCATGCCCTGGTGCGACTCTTCGCGGCTTCGCGCGAGCTCGGCTGCCTTCGCGAGTTCCTGCTGCAGATCCTCCACTTGCGTCGCCACGAGTTCCAGTTTCGAGGCATTGTCGAAGCCGAGGACGTAGTCCTGCCTGCTGGTGAAGCGGTCGTCCTTCTCCACGGTGTGGCGGTTGCGCTTGACCACGCCGCCAAGGCTCAGGCCCTTGTCCAGCCTGGCCAGTTCATCCGGGTCCTCGACGCACGGGTACGCGAAGTCGACGGCGATCCGCTCACGGATCCACTGCCCGGCGTCGGCCGCCGGCCCCGTGGTGAGGATGTCCAGCTTGGTCAGCAGCTCGCCGTCGGCCACGTCCTCCGCGGCCAGCGCACCTCCCGCCAACGGCTTGGACACGTCAATGGCGCGGAGTGCGCCGCGGACGGAGTTGTCGTTGAGGTAGCGGGTGACGGCCCCGAAGTGTTCACCGGGAACCAGCAGCGTGGTGGCCAGGTTCCGCAGCGCGCGCTCGGCGGCCGGCCGCCACCGTTCCTCCCCCTCTGCGAGGTCGATCAGCTCGCCGCCGAACGGCATCTGCTCTTCGGGCACGCCGGTCGCCGCGGCGATCGCGGTCCGGTTTTCAATGCTCGACGGCGGCAGCAGGGACTTGCGCGTCTTCAGCGAGACGAGCTCCTGCTGGGCCGCCGCAAGTTCACGTTTCTTCGTGGCGTGGCCGTCGAACGCCTCAAAGCGCAGCTCCTTCAGCGCCTCCGAGTCGCCCTGCAGTTCAGCCGAACGGGCGGCCGCGTGGGTGTGGGCCTGCTCCCAGCCCTCCGCCGTCCACTCAAGGTCCAGTCCGGCCTCGGCCAGGGCCTGGCGCGCGGCTTCCTCGATCTGCTGGCGCAGCTTGAGCCCCACCCGGGCGTTTTCCAGCGACTGCTCGATCGCCGAGATCGCGTTGCCGCCCTGGTTGTTGTAGTCCGCTTCAAGCTGCCGCAGATCCTTGGCCAGGCCGTCCCGGACCGCACGCTCCGCGGCCAGCTCCCTTGCCTTTGCCTGGGCGAGGTCCTTGTACCGGACCAGGGTCTTCTCGTGGACCGTGACGGCCAGCTGCTGCTTGTAGGCATCGAACTCTTCGCCGGCCAGCTCCCGCAGGCGGTTCGCGTCCAGCAGGGACTGCGCGTATTCCTTGTTCAGGCCGGGCACCGGAGCAAGCTGGTCACGCTGCTGCCGCACATCCTCCAGCCGCTGCCGGATTGACATCAGGTTGCTGAATTCCTCGACGACGTCGTCCGCCGCGGCCAGCGTGGCCGGCGCATCGAGCACCTGGTCGCGGAAGAACGTGTTGACGCTGCCGCCCAGCCCTTTGCCGGCCTGGATCACGCGGAGCAGCGGCAATGCCTGGTCCGAGTTGATGCCCAGCAGCCGGCGGAAGCGCTCGGCGAACGCCTTGTGCACGTCGAAGACCTGTGCGTCCGGAAAGATCACGTCCAGTGCGGCCTTGGTGAAGCGCTTTTCCGCAATGCCCTCGATTGCGGCGAGGTCCAGTGGCTTGTTGTCGATCAGGTAGTACCGCCCGACGCTCGACTCCGTGCCGTTCTTCGGCAGGTCGAACAGCGCCGACACCGTCACCTTCGTGCCCGCTGCGTTATCGAACGTCAGGGCGACGGCGGACCACGTGGCACCGGGGCGCTGGAAGGCACTGGCCGAGCCCTCGCCCACGGCCTTGTCGCCCACCTTGCCGCGCATGTACGTGAACGTGGTCCTCTTGTCCTCCACGGCACCGGAGCGCTGCGCCGCGGCCTCGTTGGAACGCGGCCGGGCATCGAACACCCGCAGCATGGCGTCGAACAGCGTCGACTTGCCGACGCCGGAGTTGCCCGTCAGCAGCGTGCCGTTGCGGTCCACATGCATGGTGTGGGCGCCGTGGAACGTGCCCCAGTTGACCACCTGAACCAGCGCGAGCCGCATCTGGCCCGGGTTGGTGAGCTCGCCCATCGGCAGCATGGTTGCGATGCTCACTTGGTGCTCCCTTCAGCGTCGTCCTCAGTGTCATCATCCGGGCTGGCGGGACTGTCACGGTCGAGCTCTATCAGCGCTTCCGTACCTGTCGGGTCTGCCGTGGCTGCTACCAGCGCTTCGATCTGGGCCGGGATGTCACCGATGTTTTCGAAGGGGAGGGCCAGCGGGAGGGCGTTGGAGATGGTGTAGACGTCCTCGAGGCCGGTGGTGATGAGGAGCTGGCGGGCCAGGAGCTTGGTGATGGCGCGGTTGACGACGTCGGAGTCCCGCAGCGCGTCCTGCTGGCCGGACGGCTGGTAGTGGGCCACCAGCTCGGCGATTTCCTCTTTTGTGATGGTCGGATCCGTCTGCGCCGTGACGTGGCGGTCCAGCAGGAGTCTCAGGCGCAGCAGCACGATGGTCTCCACCCGGCTCAGCGCACGCTGCTGGCGGAGGATGCTGGAACGGGTGCTGCCGCCGATGGCGTCCGGATCCACCGGGCGCAGCACGGCCACCTTCCGTTCATGGTCAAGCTGGAGCGTCAGGAAAAGCTCCGACAGGCGGCTGCGGAGGATCAGCTGGTTGTCCAGCAGCGTTGTCCACAGTTTCTCGTCCCGGCCGCCGTCAATGTACGGGCCCTTGAGCAGCTTCACCAGAGCCTGGCGGACCTTCATCGGCAGCACGCCCGTATCGCCCGGGAACAGTGCGGCGCCGTCCACGAAGGTGTCCCGCGGGGTGACCGTAAACGGATCTGCGTAGGTGTGTTCAGGCGCTGCGGGGGCTTCCGGCGTCTCGACGGGCCCGGCCACCGGGGCTGCCGTCGTCGTCATCTCTTCAGTCATCGTCAATCCTTTGTGAGCGTGACCACCGGCAGGAATGCCTTGCGGGTGGTGCCGTCTATCTGTTCGAAGTCGATGGCGTCCCAGCCGGCGCGGTCGAAGCCGGCGCCGTCGTGCAGCGCGTGGGACAGCAGGGCGCGGATGGAGTTGATGTGGCGTTCCTCCGGCGGAAGCTGCTCCCACGCCTCCGGCAGCGTGGCGGCCCCGGCGAGCGCGGCGCGGATGGCCGCCGGTTTGGCCTTCCCGGTGCGCGGCGAGCGCACGCGGTCCGAGTCGCTGAAGGCAATGGGGTCGGCCAGCTTGGGCGGGGCCGCGAACTCGTCGGGGTCAAAGAGCTTGACCATGGACAAGGACTCGAAGCCGGCATTGAAGAGCACCGGCCCGGGCACCAGCCCAGGGCGTTCCCGTTCATACGGCAGCGAGCGGATAGCCTGTTCGGCCTCGCGGAGCACCTTGCGGAGCCGCACGGACTGGCGGAAATCGTCACTCTGGACGTAGGTGTTGAGGCTTTCGCTGAGCTTGCCGTAGATCCGCTGGATCTGGCTGTGCTGGGTGCGGAGTTCGGCCACCAGGTTCTTCAGCGTTTCGCGGTCCTCGTGGCTGAGGTCGTCCGCGAACTGGCGGCTGAGCACCTCTCCTATCGCGGAGCGGAACCGCAGCTGCTGCTGGGGGTCCTCCAGGAACGCCGTGAAGGACCGGAACGTCCTTCCTTCGGGACTCTGCCGGAGCCGCTTGTCCGCCTCCAGCACCTGCGCCATGGTGGCGCCCTTGCTGAGGGATTCCTCGATGATCTGGTTGCGGAGCTCGCCCACCAGTTCCTCGATCCGGTCACGCATCTTCTTGTAGTCCGCCGGCAGGCTGGCTGCGAGGTCCAGGATGTTTCCGGCGGCCTCCACGGCCTCGTCGTCGTCCAGCAGTCCGTCGAAGTCGCCGGAGCTGATGTCCTCGATGAGCTGCCGCCGCTCCTCGATCTCGTCCTCGAGGGACTCCAGCCGGGCGGTCTGGTCCGGGTTCGTCTCATTGGCGAGCTTCTCGACGTCGCCCAGCAGAGTCCCCAGCCGGGAACCGTTCAGGGTGGAGCGTTCGCTGGAGAGGCTGTCGAGGAAGGCGAGGACGCGGGCCGCGGGCTCCGTGACTTCGTAGACGATCTGCCCGGACTGGTTGCGGCGGGTCAGGAAATTCTTGCGGGTCCATTCATCGCCGAAGGACTTCCCGTTGGCCACCCCGCCCAACCCCGGGTCCTGGCGGCGGAGCTGCTCGAGGAAGGCATCGACGTCGGCATGGAACTCTTCCAGCGGAAGCTGGGGACGGGTCCGGGTAAAGGAAGCCTGCAGGACCGCGATGACCCACGGCGCGGACCGGGTGAGCGCCCATGCCGGTCCTTTGGTCAGGAGTTCGAGGTCCCGAAGCCGGGCATTGATCGCGTCCGCGGAGGACGGTGCGGATCGGGACACACACCCTCCTTCAGCTGCCACGGGACTCGTCGGGCAGCGGAAAACCCGAAAACTGCCAACTACAAGGTTAACGCAGTGCGCCCGGGAGCCGGCCCGGCGCTCGTTTCACCCCGTATCCGGCCCCCGCCGAATCCGCGCGGACCCCGGGGCACCTCCCGCGAAGCCGGCAGTGCTGTTACGTGTGTTACTGGTGGGGTTACAGTGACCGCACCGTGACCTACGGACCGGTAGCATTTCGATCCCGTATCAACACCTGCGCCACGGCCGTCCGGGGCTGGTTGGGGGCGCCGTCCGCACCCTACGCTCGTGCTACTTGATCCAGCCAGGCAATGATGCAGGGGGAAACATGCAGTTCGATCTCAGCGCAGTAGAGACAGGCACTTTCGTGTTCATCGGAACGCTCGTGTTTGGCCTGCTGATTGTGGCATTTATGATGACTGCCGGCTTTCTGGCCATGGTGCTCGTGGGGTTGGGCCGCTTCGCGTGGTTCATCATTGCCGGCACCCTGCTGGGACTGGTGCACGGCATCAACCACCTCTGGGACCGACTGGTGCACCACGCCTCCACGGTGGAGCTTCCCGGCGACTTTCAAGGGCAGCCTTCCCCTAGCACGGGAACCTACCCGCGGGTAGCATTGAGGGACAGCTGAAGGGTTCCCCACCCGAGGCGGACCCAGGGCTCGAGCCGGCCAACCCGGTTAGAGGAGATGCCCCGTGAGCTCTGCCACTGACAGTCCAGCCGCCGACGTTCCCGTCGCCCCCGACAAGATCGGGCCAGAGGCCACCGAAGCCGATGCCCGGGCCATTACGGAGGCCGCCCGGGAAACAACCTGGGACCGGCCCAGCTTTGCCAAGGGCCTGTACCTGGGCAGCTTCGACCTCTCACTGATCCACCCCTGGCCCGAAGCCAGGACCGAGGACGTGGAACGCGGCGAAGAATTCATGGCCCGCCTCACCGCCTACTGCCGGACCATGTCCGGCCGCCTGATCGAGCGGGACGCCCGGATCCCGGACCAGTACCTCGCCGGCCTGGCCGAGCTGGGCGTGTTCGGCATGAAGATCCCGCGCGAGTACGGCGGCTTGGGCCTGTCCCTCGTGTACTACGGCCGGGCGCTGGCCCTGCTGGGTTCGGTGCATCCGAGCCTCGGGGCGCTGCTGTCCGCCCACCAGTCCATCGGCGTCCCCGAGCCCGTGAAAGTGTTCGGCACCGCGGATCAGAAACAGGAATACCTTCCCCGCTGCGCCGCGGGCGCCATCACGGCGTTCCTGCTCACGGAGCCCGACGTCGGGAGCGACCCCGCCCGGATGGGCAGCACCGCCGTTCCCACGGACGACGGCGACGCTTACGTCTTGGACGGCGTAAAACTGTGGACCACCAATGGCGTGATCGCCGAACTGGTGGTGGTCATGGCGCTGGTGCCGCAACACACGGATTCCGACGGAACCGTCCACAAGGGCGGCATCAGCGCCTTCGTGGTGGAAATGGACTCCCCCGGAATCACGGTGGAAAACCGCAACGCCTTCATGGGCCTGCGCGGCATCGAGAACGGCGTGACCCGCTTCCACCAGGTCCGGGTGCCCGCGGCAAACCGGCTCGGCCGCGAAGGCCAGGGACTGAAGATCGCCCTCACCACCCTCAATACGGGCCGGCTTTCCATCCCGGCCCTCTGCGTGGCGTCCGGACGGTGGAGCCTGAAGATCGCCCGCGAGTGGTCCAACGCACGCACCCAGTGGGGCCGGCCGGTGGGCAAGCACGAAGCTGTGGGCAAGAAAATCGCCTTCATCGCCGCGAGTGCCTTCGCCCTGGACGCAGTCTTCGAACTGTCCGCCGAAATGGCCGACGCCGGCCAGAAGGACGTCCGGATCGAGGCCGCCCTCGCCAAGCTCTGGTCCACGGAGATCAGCTGCCGGATAGCCGACGAGCTGGTGCAGATCCGCGGCGGCCGCGGCTTCGAGACGGCGGATTCGCTCGAAGCCCGCGGCGAGCGCGCCGTGCCGGCGGAACAGCAGCTCCGTGACCTCCGGATCAACCGCATCTTCGAGGGTTCCTCGGAAATCATGAAGCTCCTGATTGCCCGCGAGGCCGTGGATGCCCACCTCGCGGCAGCCGGGGACCTTGCCTCCGCGGATGCCAGCCTGTCCGACAAGGCCAGGGCCGCCGTCGGCGCTTCCGGGTTCTACGCGAGGTGGCTGCCCAAACTGGTGGCGGGCGCCGGCATGGATCCGCGGTCCTACACCGAGTTCGGCAGGCTCGCCAAGCAACTGCGGTTTGTGGAGCGGTCCTCGCGGCGGCTCGCCCGGCAGACGTTCTACGGGATGGGCCGGTGGCAAGCCAAACTCGAGCACAAGCAGGCGTTCCTGGGCCGGATCGTGGACATCGGCGCCGAGCTGTTCGCCATGGCCGCATGCTGCTCACGCGCCGAAGGGATGCTCCACACCAACCCCGAGCGGGCCGCCACCGCCTACGAACTCGCCGAGGCGTACTGCGAGCAGGCGCGGGTCCGCGTGGATGAGTACTTCGACCAGCTGTGGCGGAACACGGACGACGCCGACCGCGACCTGACGGAAAAGGTGCTCGCCGGTGACTACACCTGGCTGGAGGCCGGGGTCCTGGACCAGTCCGAAGGCACCGGACCCTGGATCGCCGATGCGTCTCCGCGGGCATCCGTGAAGGAGGACCTGCACCGCAAGTACCGCTGATTCCCGCCGATTTTCGACCCGCCGGAGATGCTAAGCACCCTTGCTACCACCGGCATGCCGTGGTTAGGTGGACGTAGGACCACCATGCACGTCTCCGCATAGCGGTGGCCGGCCCAAACAATGGGTACGGTTCAATCGATGGAAGCGAGAACGCCTGATGAGCAGCACAGTAGGACCCGAAGACAGACAGTCCCGCCGCGCCGCCCGCGGCGAGGGCGCCGACGGCATCGACGCCGGCAACCGCACGGATGGCAGCCGCGTAGAAAACAGCCGGGTGGAAAGCAGCCGGGTGGAAGACAGGCTTGAGGGCCGGCGCAGCTACGCTGACGCTCCCGGCGGCAGCCGTAATTTTGACGCCGGGACGGACTACGACGACGACACCCGGGCCTATGCGGTGCCGCCCGCGAGCGAGCACCCTCTCGCTGCCGACCCGAATGCTGCGACCCGCGAGACCGTGATTGCCCGCGAGAAGGAGCAGTTCGGCGGGATCAAGATTGGCTCGGCTTTCTTTGGCTGGCTGGCCGCGACGGGAACGGCCGTCCTGCTGACCGCTTTGGTGGCAGCGGCCGGAACAGCGGTGGGGCTCGCTACCAGCACGGACGTCAACGAAGCGGTGAACCAGGCCTCCACTGACCAGACCGTGGGACTGGCAGGAATCATCGTACTGCTGGTGATCCTGTTCGTGGCCTACTACTGCGGCGGTTATGTGGCCGGCCGGATGGCACGCTTCAACGGGGCCAAGCAGGGATTCATGGTCTGGGTCTGGGCCGTGATCTTCGCAGTGCTGGTTGCGTTGCTGGCCATGATCGCCGGCGAGCGCTTCAACATCCTGGCCAACCTGAACAGCTTCCCGCGGATCCCCGTGAACGAAGGCCAGCTGACCACCACCGGGATTATCGCCGCCGTCGTGGTGGCTGTGGTGGCACTGATTGGCGCCGTAGTGGGCGGCCTGGCCGGCATGCGGTTCCACCGCAAGGTGGACCGGGCCGGGTTCACTCCCGTTGAAGCTGACGCGGAGCGCTAGCTCCTGGCCTCGTTAAGCCCAACCTCGTTGAGGTAATACCAGCGCCGGTCAACACGCAGGAACTGGCTGGTTTCGTGGTGGATCCCCCGCTCGCCGTCGTGCCTGAAATAGGCCTTGAACTCGACGATCCCGTCCGAATCCAGGGGTCCGCCGCGGCGGGTGGAAACAATGTCCAGCCGGCGCCACTGCATGTCCGGGTCCAGTTCGAGTTCCGCCGGCCTGGTATCCGGGTGCCAGGTGCGGAGCAAGTAGGCGGCATCCTGGACCACAAAGGCGCTGTACCGGGAGCGCATCAGCTGCTCCGCCGTCGGGGCCTCGGCGTCGCCGCGGTGGAAGCGGCCGCAGCAGTCCGCGTACTGCTCACCGGACAGGCACGGGCAGTTTCCTGGAGGGGGCACAGGTGGTCCTTTTCGTGGATAGCTGGAGGGCGCCAGGTGGCTGTCTCCGACTATATGCCGCGACCTGCCGGAAACTGCGTTGTCATATCCGATAACAGCTTCGACACAACCCCCGAGCGGACCTCACTGCGGGCGTGTTGCCCAGCAAAAGTCCGTATTGTTAAGGGGTGCTTATCGCCGGGTGGTTACAGCCGGCACACAGGCGCTGCAGGCCGTAAGGAGAGGTAAATGGAAGATCCCACCACCATTGCCCTGAACCTGACCTTTTTTGGCACGCTCGGTGTGGCGTTCGTCATGTTCATCGGCCTCTTCCTGGTTTTCGTAGCCACACTGCTGCTTGCAGGGCTGGGCCGGCTGGTCGCCGTCACAGTCATGGCCTTGTTCGGCCGGCGTCCCGCCACGGCGCCCCGTCCCGCCACGGTGACCCGTCCCGCCGCGTCGTCTCCTCCCGCCGGCTCGCCTCGTCCTTCCCCGGCGCCTCGCCCACAACCGAAGCTGCGCAGCTCATCGGAAAAGCAGCCGCGCACAGGCAGCACCAGCCGCCGCGAGACTCCCGCCCTGGCCGAAGACTGGGCAGCCGCGGTGGCCCGGGCAGACGCCCGCGCCGCAGCCCGGGCCAAGGCCGCAGCTGCGCCCGAGGTGAAGGTCACCGTGCGCGATCTCCCCAGCCCGGACGCCCCGGTGGAAGAGGTCAGGGAGGTAGCGCCGCTGGTGGAATCCGCCACGGACCAGCACGCCACCGTCCGGCCCATACCGCGCTCCTTCGAGAAACCCCCGGGACCGGGGTCGATGGCCATGCTGGACACCGGTTCCCTGGTTTCCCTGGCCGGCCATCCGGGCGCCTTGAAGGGCACCCTGCCGGCTGAGCACCGCCGCGCCGGCTGATTCACAATTCGTCATTGACGCCCGCTGCGTTACTCCGGACGACGCAAGACTAAGAAGTGCTTCGCCGGAGCCCTCCGCCGGGCCGATTTTGTGTAGCCTCGTGACGATCCACAGCAATCAGCCGTGGGAGTCAGACGTGAGGAAACCGGGAATGAGCCTCAACCAGTTACGGGTGTTCGGGCGCAGCGGGACCCTGATCAGCCCGCTCACCTTGGGCACCATGAACTTCGGCGAGGGCGCACCGGCGGACCCTGTTGGCGCCGGCGGCACCGCCCAGGGCTATGCGCCCACCGGCGCCGAGGAAAGCATCCGCATCATCAACTCCGCGCTGGATGCCGGCATCACCGCGGTGGACACCGCGGACGTCTATTCGCAGGGCCAGAGCGAGCAAGTAGTGGGCCGCGCCCTCAAGGGCCGCCGGGACGACGTCTTCATCGCCACCAAATTCCACGGCCAGATGAGCGCCAACCCCGCCCACTCGGGCAACTCAAGGCGCTGGATCATGCAGGCAGTGGAGGGCAGCCTCCGCCGCCTCCAGACGGACCGGATCGACCTCTACCAGGCGCACCGTCCGGACTACAACACGGATGTCCTGGAAACCATCACGGCGCTGAACGACCTCATCCGGCAGGGCAAGATCCTCTACTACGGAACCTCCGTGTTCACCCCGGCGCAGCTCGTGGAGGCCCAGTGGCTGGCCACCACCAACCACCTCATTCCGCCGGTGGCCAACCAGGTCCCCTATTCGATGCTGGTCCGCGGCACCGAACGCGATGTCCTTCCGATCGCCCAGCAGTACGGCCTGGGTGTGCTGGCTTACGGTCCGCTGGCCGGCGGCTGGCTGTCCGGGAGTTTTGTCCTGGACGCCGGGAAACCGCCCACACGGGTCCACTCCCTTCCCGGCCGGTACGACATTTCCGGCCCCGCAAGCGAGCGCAAGCTGCTCGCCGCAGATTCCCTGGCCCGCCTGGCCGACAAGCTGGAACTGCCTCTGGTGGACCTCGCGGTCGGATTCGCCCTGAACCATCCTGCCGTCAGCAGCGTGATCATTGGCCCGCGGAGCGAGGAACATCTGCGCGCGTACCTGAAAGCGGCTGACACGGTACTCGACGAAGCCGTGCTGGACGCGATTGATGATCTGGTGCCGCCCGGCACCAACTTCGTGGAGCGCGACGCCGGCGCCGTTGTCCCCTCCCTGGAATATGCGGAACTGCGCCGGCGGTAAACCGCAGGTCGGTGGCGGAAAGCCCTTACCCTGAGCAACCAAGTGGACTACGGTAAACACCATGGAATTCAGATACCTCGGCAACAGCGGCTTCAAGATCTCCGAAATCACCTTCGGCAACTGGCTCACGCACGGCTCCCAGGTGGAGAACGAAGTGGCCACCCAGTGCGTGCGGGCGGCGCTGGACGCGGGAATCAGTACCTTCGACACCGCTGACGTCTACGCCAACACGGCGGCGGAGAAGGTGCTGGGCGAAGCGTTGAAGGACGAGCGCCGCGAGTCCCTGGAGATTTTCACCAAAGTGTTCGGCCCCACGGGGCCCAAGGGCCACAACGATGTGGGACTGTCCCGAAAGCACATCATGGAATCCATCAACGGTTCCCTGACGCGCCTCCAGACCGACTACGTGGACCTGTACCAGGCGCACCGCTACGACTATGAGACGCCGCTGGAAGAGACCATGCAGGCGTTTGCGGACATTGTCCGGCAGGGCAAGGCACTGTACATCGGCGTCAGTGAATGGACGGCGGACCAGATCCGGGACGGGCACGCCCTGTCAAAGGACCTGGGATTCCAGCTGATCTCCAACCAGCCGCAGTACTCCATGCTGTGGCGGGTCATCGAAGCCGAAGTGGTCCCGACGTCCGAAGAGCTTGGCCTCTCCCAGATTGTCTGGTCCCCCATCGCCCAGGGTGTGCTGAGCGGCAAGTACCGGCCGGGGAAGCCGGCCCCGGAGGGAAGCCGCGCCACGGACACCAAGGGCGGCGCCAGGATGATCGAACGCTGGATGTCCGACGAAGTGCTCACCGGTGTCCAGCACCTCAAGCCGATCGCAGCTGAAGCCGGGCTCACCATGGCCCAGCTGAGCATCGCGTGGGTGCTGCAGAACAAGAACGTTGCCTCCGCCATCATGGGTGCGTCCCGTCCGGAGCAGATTGCCGGCAACGTGGCGGCCGCAGGCGTGAAGCTGGACCAGGCCATCATGGACAAGATCGATGACGTTATCGGTTCCCTGGCCGAACGCGACCCCGCCCAGACCAAGTCGCCTGCGTCCCGGGAGGCCTAGCCGTGGCTGCCGGGGAAAGCAGCGCGGACCGGGGGACGGCCCGGCCAACGACCGAAGCCCTGCCCGCCCTGGCCGTCACCGGCTCCACCGGCCAGCTCGGCGGACTCGTCGCCAGGATCCTCGCCGACGCCGGGCTGCCGCAGCGGCTGCTGGTGCGCGACGCCGCCCGGGCGCCTGACCTTCCGGGCGCGGTTCCGGTGGTGTCCACGTATGCGGACCCGGAGCTGGCGACGTCCTCGCTTGCGGGAGTGAAGACCCTCTTTATGGTGTCCGCGTCCGAGGCCGAGGACAGGCTCCAGACGCATTTCGCGTTCGTGGATGCTGCTGCCGGGGCCGGCGTGGAGCACATCGTCTACACGTCCTTTTTCGGGGCCTCCGCCGACTGCACGTTCACGCTGGGCCGGGACCACTACGCCACTGAGGAACGGGTCAAGGCCTCGGGGATGAACTACACGTTCCTGCGGGACAACTTCTACCTCGACTTCCTGCCCCTTCTCGCCGGCGACGACGGTGTCATCCGCGGCCCGGCGGATGGCGGAGTGATGGCGGCCGTCACCCGCGGGGACGTCGCCCGGTGCGCCGCTGCGGTGCTGGGTGATCCGGCGGTACACGTGGGCCGGACCTACAGCCTGACCGGCCCCGAGGACATTTCCCTGCAGCGGGCCGCGGAGCTCCTCACTGCAGGCACCGGACGGACCATCACTTTCCTCAATGAAACCGTGGCGGAAGCCTATGCTTCCCGGGCATCCTACGGCGCCCCGGCCTGGCAGGTCGACGCCTGGGTGAGCACGTACACGGCCATCGCCAACGGCGAACTGGCCGGCCCGACGTCGGACGTTCGTGGCCTCACGGGCAGGGAACCCCTGGGGCTCACGGACTTCCTCAAAGAGGCGCATCACCTCTAGGAGTCCTGCTTGACGGACCGGCGGCGGCGGCGTAGACCTGTGAACACGGGCACCGCCGGCCACGCGGAATCCGCCCGACCCGAAGAAACGGCCCCACCCGAAGAAGAACAGTGCCATGACGAAGCAGATTTCCCGGCGCCGTCAGTCCGTTAAGCCCACGGCGCATGCAGGAGAACCTACGCACGGCCCGCTCACGGCAGAGGAACTGCAGCTGGCGGTCCGGAACCATTCGATGCCGCTGGAGGCCCTGCGGGAAGACACCACCCCGCCGGGCCTGCACTACGTCCTGACCCATTTCGACATCCCGTTCATCGACGCGGACGCCTGGCACTTGCGGATCGGCGGTGCCGTGCAGCGCGCCGTCGAGATCAGCCTGCGCGCCCTCCGCCGGGACCCCGCCATCAGCATCCCGGTCACGCTGGAGTGCGCCGGCAACGGACGCTCGCTCCTGCATCCGCGGCCGATGAGCCAGCCGTGGCGGCTCGAGGGCGTGGGCACCGCCGAGTGGACCGGGGTTCCGCTCGCGTACTTGCTGGCCCAGGCCGGAGTTGACGACGACGCCGTCGAAGTCGTCTTCACCGGCGCCGACGCCGGCATCCAGGGCGGAATCCGGCAGAAGTATGCGCGAAGCCTGCCGATCAAGGAAGCGATGCGCCCCGACGTCGTGCTGGCGTACGAGATGAACGGCCGCGAACTGCCGCCGCAGCACGGCTACCCGCTGCGGCTGGTGGTCCCGGGCTGGTACGGCATGGCCAGCGTGAAGTGGCTGGAGTCCATCCAGGTGGTGACCCACCCCTTCGAGGGATTCCAGCAGGCGGTGTCCTACCGCTACCAGCAGGACGCGGACGACGCCGGCACTCCGGTTTCGCGGATCAGGGTCCGTTCGCTGATGATTCCGCCGGGCATCCCGGACTTCTACACCCGCAGCAGGGTCCTGTCCCCGGGACCGGTGATGCTCCAGGGCAGGGCCTGGTCCGGCCAAGGCTCCGTGGTCCGCGTGGAGGTGGGGATCGACGGGAAGTGGGTGCCCGCGCATCTCGGGCATCCGGCCGGGCCGTTTGCGTGGTGCGAATGGACGTTGCCGTGGGTGGCGGACCGGGGCGAGCATGAGCTCGCCTGCCGGGCCACCGACGCGACCGGGCTAACTCAGCCGCTGGAGCAGGCCTGGAACTACCAGGGCATGGGGAACAACGTGGTGCAGCGCGTCAAGGTGAGCGTCGAGTAGCTGCCCAGTCCCCGGACAGCGGGGTCAGCAGCCTTCGAAATCCGTCAGCACCTTCACTTTGGATGCCGAGGCGGACGAGGGGTCGAAGGTGTAGCCGAGCCATTCCCGGGCCAGCCTGCGGGCGAGTTCCACGCCCACCACACGCTGGCCCATGGTGAGGACCTGGCAGTCGTTGGAGAGCACCGAGCGCTCCACCGAGAACGAGTCGTGGGCCGTGGCTGCCCTGATGCCGTCCACCTTGTTCGCGGCGATGGCCACGCCGATTCCGGTCCCGCAGAACAGGATGGCCCGGTCCGCGCGGCCTTCCTTGATCATCTCCCCCGCAGCGATCCCCACGTACGGGTACGGCGTGGTGAACTGCGCGGGGGCATCGCTGCGGTTGACGCCGATATCGATGATTTCGCTGACCCGGGGATCGTTGCGCAGGTCCGCCGCGATCCTGTCCTTGTAGTCCACGCCGGCTTCGTCGGCGCCCAGGATGAGTCGTATGCCCACGGCCTGTCCTTCCCCTGCAGTTGCGGGATGTGTCATGACGGTGTTCCTGCGGGCTGGCGGGCTGCCGGTCCTGTCGTTTCGGCAGCAGCCGGCGCGGCAAGGCCGGTAAGGTGCGGGCCCATGACGGTGAAGATCATGGCCAGGGACGTGGCCCCGGGGTCCGCGGTGCCTATGCTCTTTTCGGCGAGCGGCCGGGCGCGGCCCTTGAGCGGACGCAGCGAAGCGGTGGCTTCCGCAGCCGCGGTGGACACGGCGGCCGCTTCGGCCCACGCCGTTGCAGCAGGCTGCCCGCCGTGGTGGCTGCCGTCAGCCAGCAGCCGGCTGAACGTCTCTGCGAAGGGCAGCAGGGCGTCCACCATGGTCTTGTCCCCGATTTCCGCCTTGCCGAGGCCGGTGATCCTTGCCGCGAACGCGCTGACGGCTGCGGCTAATTCCGAAGGTCCGGGAGACAGCTGGTTGCCGAGTGCTTCGCCGAAGGACCTCAGCCCGGCACCCCACAGCACGCCGGAGGTTCCGCCGGCTTTATCCGCCCACGCATCCCCGGCGGCGGCCAGGACGGCTCCCGCGCCGGCGCCGCGGGCAGCGGCATCCGCCGCCGCGGCCGTGGCCGCGTCGATGCCGCGGACCATGCCGCGGCCGTGGTCTCCATCGCCGGCCACGGCATCCATGTCCCCGAGGCGCGCTTCGGCGCCGTGCAGGGAGTCCCGGGCGGCAGCGAGGGCTGCGAGGCAGTTTGCCGCGTAGCCGCGCGACTCTTCGGTTGCGTCGAAAGCATCGGGTGCGGCGGCGCCGTCGGACTCTTCCTCTGCCGAGGCATCACCGGACTGGAGGGCCGCGTTACCCCTGCGGTACGCCGGTGTTTCGGCCGGCGCGGTCCAGAGCGGCTCAAGTTCGTCGTCCAGCCAGGTGATGGTGAGGGAGACGCCGGACATGTCCAGGCTGGTGACCAGCTCGCCCACTTCCGGCATCACCAGCGTGTAGCCCGCGGCGCGGAGCAGCGGGGCAATGGTGAGCCAGAGGACAAAGAGTTCCTCATGCTTGGTGGAACCGAGGCCGTTGAGGATGACGGCGATGCGGTCGCCAGCGCCGTGCGGGGTCTCGGCCAGCAACCGGGAGACGAATTCCTGGCCCAGCTCCTTGGCGGGCGGCAGCTCGGTGTCGAACAGGCCGGGCTCGCCGTGGATGCCCAGGCCCAGGCCCATCTGCCGGTCCTTGAGGGTGAACAGCGGGGTTTCGGCGCCCGGGAAGGTGCAGCCGTGGAAGGCGCTGCCGATGGTGCGGGTCAGGCTGTTGGCTTTGCGGCCAAGGCGCACGACGTCGGCCAGGTCCGCGCCGGCTTCGGCCGCCGCACCCATGATCTTGAAGACGGTGAAGTCGCCCGCGATACCGCGGCGTTTCTCCGATTCCGACGGCGGGGCGCTGGCAACGTCATCCGTCACCAGGACGTTTTCCACCTGGATCCCCTCCGAAGCGAGCCGCTCCCTGGCCATGCCGAAATTCAGCACATCCCCGGCGTAATTGCCGTAGGTGAACACCACTCCGGCGCCGGACTCCGCGGCCTTGGCCACGGCATAGGCTTGCTGCGCGGAAGGCGAGGTGAAGATGTTGCCCACCACGGCGCCGTCGGCCAGTCCGGTGCCGATCAGACCGGCGAAGGCCGGGTAGTGGCCCGACCCGCCGCCCGCGAGGACAGCCACTTTGGGCTTGGCGGGGCGGCGTCGGCGCACAGCCCCGCCGGTTACCTGGCGGACCAAGTCGGCGTGGACGTCGCAGAACCCGGCGAGGGCTTCCTCTGCAAAGTCGGAGGGATCGTTGAAAATTCTGGTCATGGCGGGCTCTCTACCTTTGGCGGGACGGCTGCTAGTGGATGTGGCTTCCGCCGTTGATGTCGATGGTGGTTCCGGTCAGGTAGGCCGATTCCTCGGAGGACAGGAAGGTGATGACGGCGGCGATTTCCTCGGTGGTGGCGTTCCGGCCCAGGGGGATGCCGGCGTTGATGGCGGCTTCCTGTTCCTCGGTGCTGCCCACGCGGATGTTGGTGTCCACTGCGCCCGGGGTGATGGCGTTGACGGTCACGCCGGTGGCGCCGATTTCACGGGCCAGGGCCTTGGTGAAGCCGAGGATGGCGGCTTTGGCGGCGGAGTAGGGGACCTTGCCGAACACGCCGCCGCCGCGCTGCGCGGAAACGGAGGACATGTTGACGATCCGGCCCCAGCCGGCCTCGATCATGTCCGGCAGGAATGCCTTGGTGACGAGGTAGGTGCCGGTGGCGTTCACGTCCATGACTTTGTGCCAGAGTTCCAGGGTGGTTTCCAGGAACGGAACAGGGGAGGTGATGCCGGCGATGTTGGCCAGGGCGCCCACCGGGGGAAGATTGCCGGCGCTCACTTCTGCCTTGACGGCGGCGTAGGCGGCGTTGACGGAGCCCTCATTGGCGACGTCGATCTCGTGGCCGTATGCCGGGACGTTGAATTCGTTGCCGATGTCGGCGGCGACCTTGGCGGACTTCTCGCCGTCGAGGTCCAGGATCACCACTCCCCAGCCCTGGCTGGCGTAGCGGCGTGCGGTGGTGATGCCGATGCCGCGGTCAGAGGTGGCCCCGGTGAGGACGGCGGTGCGCTGGATGGTGGTAGTCATGATGCTCCTTGGTTTCTTGGTGGTGCGGGTTGCTTGGTGGTGGTCGTTAGATGAGGTCGGTGATGAAGCTGGCCGCTTTGGCAGCGGCGGCGGGGCGTTCGTCGTGCGTGACATCCCGGGTTTCCAGTTCGAGCGAAAAGTGGCCGGTATAGCCGCGGCCTGCGAGCGCGCGCAGCCCGGCGGCGAAGTCCGCCTGGCCGTTGCCGATGCTGAGGTTGATGTTTCCCGGCACGGCATCGCGGAGGTGTACGTGGGCAATTCGGCCGTCGTGCCGGTCAAGGTATTCGAGCGGGTCCTCGCCGGCCGCAACGATGTGGCTGAAGTCCATGACAATTCCAATGCCGGAACCTGCCAGCCGCTGCGCCAGCAGTTCCGCGCGCTCCAGGTTCCAGCAGAACCTCAGGAAGTGCAGGGATTCGGTCCAGAGTTCGACGCCGAATTCGGCGGCGCGCTGCCCGGCATGGATGAGCGAGGCGGCGATCGTGTCCAGATCTTCGTCCACGCTCCGGACGGGGTCGTGGCCCAGGGCGCCGCACGGAAGGACTAGCGCCTTGGCACCGGTGTTGGCCGTGAGCGTGAGCAGGGCTTCCAGGTGCCGTTCGCGCGCAGCCTGCTGGCGGGCGTCGAGCACTGCATTGAGGTCCCCGATATCCCCGTTGACCGAGCGGACCCGCAGCCCTGAGGCCAGAACGTCAGCGGTAACTGCCTCGACGGCGTCCCCGTCCAGTTCATACGGGACGTGGTCGCACACGCCGGGAAGCGCACCAAGGTCGATTTCGTCGAAGCCCAGGGAGCCGATGGTCCGCAGGGCGGTGCGCAGGTCCTGATGGCGGAAGCTGATGGACGAGCAGCCGAGGCGGGAATTGAACATCGTCGTTGATCCTCTGGATGAGCGGGGGTGATGTGTATCACTGTAGGGCGTTTCACTGTCAACAGTCAACCTCCAACATTGACTGTTGACATTGAAGCATGACCGGGGTCACACTGGCATATCATTTGTTAACAGTCGACAGCGGCGGTGCGGAAGCGTTCCCCGCTCTTCGAAAGGGATTCAGCAATGAGCAACGAAGCTCTGAAAATGCGCGGCCATGTGCATGGCACCAAGGACGCGAAGCGCGTCGCCATCGGCTCCGGCGTCGGCGCCGTCATCGAGACGTATGACTTCATCGGCTTCGGCACCGCCGCCGCGCTGTACTTCGGGACGGCATTCTTCCCCACCGGCGACCCGGTCACGGGAACGCTGGCAGCCTTCGCCACTCTTGGCGTCGGCTTCGCAGCCCGCCCCATCGGCGGCGTCATCGGCGGCCACCTCGGCGACAAGGTGGGCCGCAAGCCCGTCCTGGTGGCGTCCCTGATCCTCATGGGCGTGGCCACGTTCCTCATCGGCCTCCTGCCCACCTACGAGCAGGTCGGCCTGCTGGCACCCGCACTGCTGGTCTTCGTCCGCATTGTCCAGGGCCTCGCCTTCGGCGCTGAATGGGGCGGCGCCATCCTGATGAGCTACGAACACGCACCCTGGAAATCCAAGGGCAAGTACACCGGCATCGTGCAGGCCGGCTTCCCCGTGGGCCTGCTCCTGGCCAACCTCGTCTTCCTGGTCAGCGTGAACCTGGGCGGCGAACTCGCCTGGCGCGTTCCGTTCCTTGCCAGCATCGTGCTCGTCGCCGTCGGCCTGATCATCCGCTCCAAGGTCCCGGAATCCCCCGTCTTCGACGAGGTCAAGGAGAGCGGCTCCATCGTCAAGTCGCCGATCATCGAGGTCATCAAGACGGACTGGCGCAGCATCGTCCGCGGCATCGGCCTCCGCATCGCCGAAACCGCCGGCTACGCCGTATCCATCACCTACATGATTTCCTACCTGCACACCCAGCACCTGGCGGATAAGACCCAGACGCTCGTTGCCCTCTGCATCGCCTCCGCCATTGGCATCTTTGCCACCATGGCCTGGGCACGGCTCACTGACAGGATCGGCCGCCGGCCCCTGTACATCTGGTCCACTGCCTTCGCACTCCTTTTCGGCATCCCCATGTTCCTGCTGGTCAACACCGGAATGTTCATCTTCATCATCGCCACCATCGTCATTTCCTACGCGGTCTGCCAGAACTCCCTGGCCGGCGCCCAGGGTCCGTGGTTCCCCGAACTGTTCCAGGCCAAGACGCGCTCCTCCGGAGCCTCACTGGCCTACCAGATCTCCGCCATGGTCTCCGGATTCACGCCTTTCGTCACCACCCTGCTCTTCGTTGCCCTTGGCTGGATGGGCCCCGCCCTTCTCTTCAGCTTCTACGCCGCCATCGGTCTCTGGGCCGCCCTCGTGACCCGGGAAACCTGGGGCAAGCGCGAACGGCAGCTGGCAGATGAGGCCACCAAAAGCACCCCCCAGGCAGTGAACGCCTGATGACCGCCACACAGGAAGCCCGCATGACCGCCACTCAGGAAACCATGGCCACCACCACAGAACGCGTCCACAATGTTTCAGCCGCGGCCTACCGGATCCGTCACCACGCCCTGAACATGGGCGAGGTCCAGGGTCAGGGCTACGTCGGCCAGGCCCTCGGTGCCGCGGACATGCTGGCCGCCGTCTACGCTGACCAGCTCCGCTTCCGGGCCGCCGACCCCGAATGGGAAGGCCGCGACAGGTTCCTGCTCTCCACCGGGCACTACGCGATCGGCCACTACGCCGCCCTGGCCGAGGCCGGGATTGTTCCGGTGGAAGAACTCGAGACGTACGGCTCCGACGACTCCCGGCTGCCGATGTCCGGAATGTCCACCTACACCCCGGGCATGGAAATCTCCGGCGGTTCCCTGGGCCACGGCCTCACCATCGCCGTCGGCATGGCACTGGGACTGAGGTACCAGGGCTCCACGGCGAGGGTGTACAACTTCCTCTCCGACGGCGAACTGGACGAGGGCTCCACCTGGGAGGCCGCCATGGGCGCGCACCACCACCAGCTGGGAAATCTCACCGCCATGGTGGACATCAACGCACTGCAGGCTGACGGCAAAACGGAGACCGTGCTCCGCACCGAACCGGTGACCGAAAAGTGGGAATCCTTCGGCTGGTACACCCAGCGGGTGGACGGCAACAACATGGCAGAACTCCTGAAAGCCTTCGACAACGCCGCCGCCCAGGCCGCCGCCGTCGGACGTCCTTCCGTGATCCTTTGCGACACGAAAGTGGGCCGCGGAGTGCCGCTGCTGGAAGAGCGCGAGAAGGCGCACTTCATGCGCATCGAGGAACACGAATGGCAGCAGTGCCGCGAACAACTCACCGCAGGATACGAAGGGACCGCTTCAGCATGAGCACCACCACAGCAACAAAAGGCACCGCCCCCAAGCTGAAGACCTCGGCCATGATCGCGTCCTTCGCCGATCCCGGCCAGAAAACCGCCTCCGCACCGTTCGGGCATGCCCTGCTGAAGGCCGCGCAGGAGAACGACAGGATCGTGGGCCTCACCGCGGACCTGGGCAAATACACGGACATGCACATCTTCGCGCAGGCCTTCCCGGAGCGCTTCTTCCAGATGGGCATGGCCGAGCAGCTGCTCTTCGGTGCGGCCGCGGGCCTGGCCGAGACCGGCCTGGTGCCGTTCGCGTCCACCTACTCCGTCTTTGCTGCACGACGGGCCTATGACTTCCTCTGCCTGGACAGCGCCGAACCGAACCTGAACGTGAACATCGTCGGCGGGCTGCCCGGCCTCACCACCGGGTACGGTCCCAGCCACCAGGCCACCGAGGACATGGCGATCTTCCGCGGCATGCCCAACCTGACCATCGTGGACCCCTGCGACTCGATCGACATCGAACAGGCCGTCCCCCAGCTCGCCGCCAGCGAGGGCCCCACCTACCTGCGGCTGCTGCGCGGCAACGTGCCTACGGTGCTGGACGAATACGGCTACACCTTCGAACTCGGCAAGGCGAAGGTCCTGCGCGGCGGGAACGACGTCGTCTTCATCTCCAGCGGGCTCATGACCATGCGGGCGCTGCAGGCCGCCAAGGCACTGGCCGAACACAACGTGGACGTCGCCGTCGTGCACACCCCCACCATCAAGCCGTTCGACGCCGCGACCGTCCTCGCCGAAATCAACACGGACCGCCTGGCTGTGACGCTGGAAAACCACAGCGTGATCGGAGGCCTGTTTGAAACGGTTGCGTCCGCCGTCGTCACCGCGGGACTCGGCAAGCGGGTGGTTCCCGTGGCGTTGCCGGACGAGTTCCTCGACGCGGGCGCCCTGCCGACCCTCCACGAACGCTACGGCCTGTCCGTCCAGCGGATCGTGGCCAAGGTCCTCGCCGAACTGGGCTAGCTACCCAAACCGGCGCACGAACGGCAGAACCCGTGAACGGTGGAAGCGCGGACCGGACACGAGACGGTTCCGCGCTTCTGCCGTAACATCAACAGTTAACACACGGACTGTAAACAGTCGACCAATGACATTGAGGACGTACCAAGATGGCCGGAGCAACAGCACCCCTGCTGGGACTGCAAAAGCGGAGCCTCCGCGAGCAGGCCCTTTCCGCGCTGCGCACCGCCATCACCAGCGGTGAGCTGGAACCCGGACGTCACCTGGTGGAAACCGAACTCTCGGACATGCTCCAGATCAGCCGCGGCACGCTCCGGGAAGCGCTGCGGCAGCTGGAACAGGAGGGGCTGCTGTCAGCAGGCCCGCGGGGACGGCTGTCCGTCCGGCACCTCGATGCCAAGGAGATCCGGGACATCTACTCCGTGCGTGCCGCGCTGGAATCACTGGCTGCCCGCACCCTGTGTGAGCTTCCGGACCGCCAGCACGTCATCGGCTCGCTGCGCGCGGCCATCGGCGCGATGGATGCAGCCACCAAGGGCACTCTCGAGGAGCGGATCGAATCGGACCTGGAATTCCACCGCACTCTGTGCCGTCTCACCGGCAACGAGACACTGCTCCACTCCTGGGAATCACTCGAAGGCTCCATCAGGATGTCCATCATGTTCGCCGGGCTGGAAAAGGGCGTTTCGAACATGAGCGTGGACCGGCATCACGACATCGTGGCAGCCATTGAAACCGGGGATGCCTCCCTGGCCCGCAAGACCATCCGCGAACACATGGACACCGCCGCGGACAACCTGGTGGCGTAGGAGCCGTCGCTGCGCCCGGGCAGCTGACGTCCTGCGCAACGGCATGGGCAGCTGGCCGTTCGTGGGAATCTTCCTGGCGTCCATGATGGCGGACCGCGAACTGGCCGGCGGGGCAAAGCCTCAGTAGTCCACGATCGCGCCGCAGGAAATATTCACGGTGGCATCGGTGATGGCACCCGCCCGGTCCGAGGCGATAAACACCGCCACATTGCCCACGTCCTCCAGGGTCGCCGTCCGGTTCAGGTGCGCGGTCCGGGTGATTTCCTCCACGATCTCTTCACGGCCCTCCGCTTGCCAGGGAATGGTTTCCACGATCCCGCCGGTCACCATCGTGACCACGCGGATACCGTTCTTGCCGAGTTCCAGCGCCCACTGCCGGCGCTGCCCCTCCATGGCGTCCAGCGCGATCTTGAACCCGCCCAGCCCGTGCAGGGTCTGCGGGCCGGAGCCGCCGAACATCAACACGACGCCGGAACGCTGCTTGACCATGTGCCGTGCCGCGGCCCGGGTGGTGAGGAAGTGCGTCCGGGTAGCTGCAGTGATGGGCTGGCTGAAGTCGTCCGCGGAGATCTCCATCAGCGGCTGCTGGACGTCCCCGTAGGAAATCAGGTTGAAGGAAATGTCGATGCGCCTGGTCTTCTTTGCGGCCTGGTCCACGAAGGCGTTCACTTGGCTTTCGTCCAGGGCGTCGACGACGGCGGCGTCCGCGCTGCCGCCCGCCTCACGGATGTCCCGGGCTACTTTGAGGAGACGGGATTCTGTCCGGCCGGCCAGGAAGACGTCCGCACCTTCCGCCGCGAAGGCCCGGGCGACAGCGCCTCCGATGGGACCGCCGGCGCCGTAGACAAGGGCGGTCCGGCCCTGCAGGAGACCGGTTGGCCCGGTAGCGTTTTCCAGCGGCATTGCGGGCCTCCTGCCCGGAGTGGACGATTCCTCCCACTATCTGCCTGTGGGCCGCAGGTGGCAAGGGCACCGCGATTCCCCGCGCCTTGACAGCATGGCTGCCCGGGAGCAGATTCGGACCATGGTGCAGGACCCGGACGGAAACCTGGTGGTGGCCACCGGCCCCTAGGGTTGGCGCACTCCTAGGGTTGGCGGGGTGCGCCCGGAGGCTCGGTAGGCGGAGGCTCCGTTTGCGAGGCGGGGACCGGCGGCGGCAGGTAGCCGGCTGGCGGAGCTTCGGCCGGATCCATCGGGCCCATGTCGAGGCGGAACGGCGGGTATTCGTCACGCATCAACGCCACGTAGGCAATAACGCGGTGCGTCCAGCGGTTCAGGCCGATCAGCAAGTCAAAGAGCCTCCGGCCGAAGCGGCCCGTGAACAGCAGGCTAAAGCCGGCCACGATCACCAGCAGCCCGATCAGCGAGATCCCGCCGCCGCCCTGGTATCCCACCCAGGTTCCATCAACCCAGGTGCCGTCCACCCATCGGCCGTCCACCCACGTGCGCCGGCTGCCCCAGGTGCTTGCGGCGCCGGAGAATGCGGAGACAATCAGGAGCTGCGGAAGGACCAACAGCCACCATTTGATCAGCACCAGGCCCCGGGACAGATGCTCGGGGTACTCGACGTCGAAATCCGCCGGGTAGTCGGTCCGCGCCAGCGTGAAGGGCGGGTAGCGGTCCGTTCCTATGGCTGCGTAGGCGTAGAAGGCCACCCGCCAGTTCCACCGCAGGACGCCCACGTTGAAGTTGAACAGCGAGCGCGGGTAGCGGCCTGTGAACAGGATGGCGAAGCCGGCCACGATGGTGGTCACGAAGAATGCGAACCACAGGAAGAACAGCACGATGTAGTGCGGGATCGCCAGGAACCACTTGATCAGCCACATTCCGCGGGAGAGCCCAGGGTCTAGGTACCCGTTCAGCCGCACAGGGTATCTGGAGGTGTCCGAGGGCTGCGGGTCGGTGGGCAGCGGGGTGCGCCCTCCTGCGGGCGGGATCGCTGCTGCCGCCGTGGGATACGGCGCAGCGGGGTACGGTGCTGCGGCGGATGGACCTGTTGAGTACGGCGTTGCGGCCCCCGGCGCTCGGGCTTCCGGGCCTCCGGGCACGCCCGCCGGTTCCATGTGACCGGCGGCCGGGTAATGCGGCGGGGGCCCGTGCCTGCCGAGTCCTGCGGCGCCGGCAACAATGAGCGGCACGCCCACGGCCAGCAGCGCAATGCCGCCGATCAGCAGCCCGATGAAGACCGGCCACAACAGATCGGACCGAACGCCGGCCTGCAGGTCAACGGAAACAGGAGCGGCGCCGTCGGCGTTCATGACCACCACTGACCAGCGGCCGCTGCGGAGGTCCCACTCAATCTGCTGGGTCCCGGTTCCCTGGGCCGAGGTGGACCAGAATGGCTGCGCCCCGGGGTCTGCGGGTTCGGCGTTGCCGGGAACCTCACGGTACTCGACGCGGAACGGGTAGGAGTCCAATTTGGTGATCTCGGAATGCCGGACGTTGTCGAGGTACCGGGCCACGTCTTCCTGGGGTCCGATGCCGATAAAGATCTGTTTGCCGGATGCCGCCGTTCCCCGCAACAGCAGGCGGCCGGCGCTGTCCACCGGCAGGACGTCCGGCAGTTCCTCGTCCACCAGGACGTCCAGGCCGGGCGAGGTGATGGCCCGGGTGGCCACATCGTAGCGCTCGGTGGGCGTGGTCAAATATCCGTTGTCGCGCTGCTGGAAGTTGACCCATCCGACGAAGCCGGCACCAGTCAGCAGCCCAAGCCCCATCAGGGCGGCGAGGGTGCCGAGCACCAGCATGACTATCCGGCCTGGTTTCATGGTCGCAGTCCTTTCTTGCCTCTTGCTTGGCCCCCCGGCGGCTATCCACCCACTCTTTTGAGCAGGTCCGCGGCCCATGCGGCCGCTTTGTCGAGTTCCCCGCTGCGGAGCGGGCCCTCGCTGCCTTTGACGTAAAAGGGCATTGGCTTGGAGATGATCTCCGCGCCACCGGCTTTGAGCGATTCGGTCATCTTCTTGGCCGCATCGCCGTGGATAAAGAGCCGGACACGGGTGTCGAAGGCTGCCGCTTTGACGCCCGCGAGCCGGCCGTCGCCGAGGCCGGACAGCAGCTCGGTGATCTTCGGCGTCGGCCGCCAGCCGTTGATGGGACTTCCGACGACGAACAGGTCGCCTTCAGCGAGCGCGGTGGCCTGGAAATCCGTCACGGAAACAGCCTGGGCCTGCAGGGGCCCGAGGGCGGCCACGATGGCTTCGGCCACCTGCCTGGTGTTTCCGTAGGCGGAGTCGTAGACCACCAGGGCTTTCACGCCGTGATCACCACTTTGAGTGCCTTGGTTTCCGCGGCGCGGGCGAAAGTGTCGTAGGCGTCCATGAACTGGTCGAACGTGAAGTGGTGGGTGGCGAATTTCTCCGCCGGTACCTTCTTCTGGGCCACTAGCTTCAGGAGCATCGGCGTGGTGTTGGCATTGACCAGGCCCATGCTGATGTTGATGTTCTGGATCCAGAGGTTCTCCACATGCAGTTCCACGGACTTGCCGTGAACGCCCACGTTGGCCACGTTGCCGCCGGGACGGACGATGTCCGTGCACATGGTGAAGGTCGCCGGGATGCCCACCGCTTCAATGGCCACATCCACGCCCTGTCCGTCCGTGAACGCCAACACCTGTTCCTTCCAGTCGGCGTCGCCGGAGAGGACGACGTTGGTGGCGCCGAACTCGCGGGACTTTTCCAGCCGGTTGGCGTCAAGGTCAATTGCGATGATGGTTGCCGCGCCGTACAGCCCGGCAGTGGCGATAGCTGCCAACCCGACCGGACCCGCGCCCACAACAGCCACGGTGTCCCCCGGCTTGACCCGCCCGTACTGCACGCCGATTTCAAAGCCGGTGGGAAGGATGTCGGAGAGCATCACAGCTTGGTCGTCGCTGACCCCTTCAGGGAGGAGATGCAGCGAGTTCTCCGCGTACGGCACGCGCACGTACTCGGCCTGCGTACCGTCGATCAGGTGTCCGAAGACCCAGCCGATACCGGACGCCCCTTCCTCGCCCATGCAGTGCGAGTAGAGGCCGGTCTTGCAGTTGGCACAGTGGCCGCAGGACTTGATGCAGGAGATGATGACCCGGTCCCCCGCCTTCAGGCTCGTGACCGAAGGACCCACCTCGGTGATGGTTCCCACGCCTTCGTGGCCCAGGATCCGGCCTTTCTGCACCGCCGGCACGTCCCCTTTGAGAATGTGCAGGTCCGTTCCACAGATGGTGGTGGTGTCCACCTTGACGATGACGTCGCTGGGGTCCTGGATCGTGGGATCCGGGACGTCGGTCCACGACTTTTCACCGGGGCCTCCGTACACGAGCGCTTTCATGCGTACTCCTTCACTCTGTGGATGAAGCCGGGATCTACGATTTTCACGCGGCACGGCACTACCGAGCTGTCCACTCCCGTGGCCAGCCGGGACAGGCGTGCACATTCATGGAGTTGCTCGAGGACCGTGTCGGTAACCCGTGCACGGGAAAGGTCGATGGTGAGCTCCTTGCCATGCAGCAGCGACGTAGTTCGCCGCGCCACCACGTACAGCGCACGAAGACTGGCCCCTGTCACCACGCCGCGGACTTCAAGACTGGCTGCCTCCAGGTCCGCTTCAATGCGGACCACAATCTTCAGCCGGTGCTCTGAATGTTCGTAATGTGTGGTGGATGGGGCTCCATGACGGGAGTGGACGGCGGGTCGGGTACCCAGGACAGTTCGTGCGTACTGATTCATGAAGCCGGGTCTCCTGCTATGTCCGGGAGGCGCACTGCGCCAGCCCTTCCCCAATTTTTTAGCGAGACCGGTTGCTGATCGGCGAAGCATTTCCCCTCCCCAAGGTGCGTGCGTGAGTAACGCAGACGTGAGACGCTCCACATCAAGGATGGACGCTCCGCCCAGCAACGGTAAGGGACGAAAGTCCCTTATAAGGACGGCGCGGGGGCGGGCCGTCCTGAGCCGCCCGGAGTAAACGGGGCGTAGTGAACCGGGGCAGGGCTTATGGCCCGTGACAGGTGAACCGGCCGACTGGAGAATTGCCCGATGACGAAGCCACGGAACATAAAACATATTTCCAAGCCTGCAGTGTTCGCCTGGCTGGTGGCATCGGGCTTCCTGTTCCGGCGCTTCCACTTGCGGTGGGGTGCCACGGCCGCCGAAGCCGGCGGCGGGCTGCCGGGCGACGATTTCCTGTCCGGCGCCGATCTGCAGTCCACGCGGGCGATCACCATCAAGGCTCCGGCGGATGACGTGTGGCCCTGGCTCGCGCAGATGGGGCAGGGCCGCGGCGGACTCTACAGCTACGACTTCCTGGAAAACCTCGCCGGCCTGGACATCCACAGTGCCGACCGTATCCACCCGGAGTGGCAGGACATTAAGGCAGGCGACCGCTTTCACCTCGCACCGGCAGCTTCCGCGGACCTGGAAGTAGGGCTGGTGGACCCCGGCAACGCGCTCGTGCTGCGAGTTCCGCCCGGTTCACCCACCGGCCCGTTCGATTTCAGCTGGGCATTTGTCCTGCAGCCGCAGCCCGACGGCACCACCCGACTGCTTGTGCGGGAGCGGTACGCCTACCGGCAGTGGTGGGCCCGGTGCCTGGTCGAAGCGGTGGAGGTAGTCAGTTTCATCATGTCCCGGCGGATGCTGCACGGGATCAGGAGCCGTGCGGAGGCGAACTCCTAGTACCCTGTCCGCATGCCTGTCGCCGCACCTGAACTCGTCCTAGCCTCCGTCCGGCAACCCGGAGAGACCGAAAGTACGGACATTCACATCACCCAAGGGGTTGTTACCCGGATTACGGCCGCAGAGCAGCGGCCGGACGACGCGAGCCCCGCTGGTGCCAGCATGACTGGTACCCGAGTCGTTGACTGCGGTGGCCGGAACGTCATCCCGGGCCTGTGGGACGAACATGTGCACATGACCCAGTGGGCCATGGCAGCCAACCGGATCGACCTGTCGCACGCCGCGTCGGCGCGGAACGCCGTCGAAGTCGTTCGTTCAAGTTTGGAAGACCGCCCGGGCGGCAATCGCCGCAAGGATGAGAACGACGGCGGCACCGGCCCCACGCTCGTGGGCGTCGGCTTCCGCGACGCCGTCTGGGCGGACGTTCCCAGCCTGGCGATGCTCGATGCCGTGACTCACGGAGTGCCTTCAGCGCTGATCAGCCACGACCTCCACTGCGTCTGGCTGAACAGTGCCGCCGCACGGCGCTACGGCGTGGAGGTTGACGCCGGCGGCCTGCTGCGGGAGGACGCGGCGTTTGCCCTGACCCGTGAGCTGGGCCGGCTGCCGGATGCGGTGGTTGACGCGTGGGTGGGCGATGCTGCCCGGAAGGCCGCCGCCCGCGGCGTGGTGGGGATCGTGGACTTCGAGATGACCTGGAACCGCGATGTGTGGCTCCGGCGTATCAATGGCGGCTTCGGGTCCCTCCGGGTGGAGGCGGGCGTCTATCCCGAGCATCTGGACCGCGCGCGGCTCGAGGCCATGCGGACAGGGCAGGACATTCCGGGCGGGAACGGCCTGCTCCGCGTGGGCCCGCTCAAGGTTCTCATCGACGGCTCCCTCAATACGCGGACGGCCTACTGCGTGGATCCCTACCCGCACGGCGGACGGGGCTTGCTCACCGTCAGCGAACCGGAACTGCTTGCGCTGCTGGTCCGGGCCAGGGAGGCCGGCTTCGTTCCAGCGGTCCACGCGATCGGTGACGCCGCGAATCAAGTGGCGTTGAACGCCTTCGAGGCTGCCGGAATCCGGGGACGCATTGAACATGCCCAGTTTGTGCGGCAGGAGGACTTCGCGCGTTTTGGCCGGCTGGGCCTGACCGCGAGCGTCCAGCCGGCGCATGCCCTCGATGATCGCGATGCCGCCGACGCCAACTGGGGCGACCGCACCGACCGGGCCTTTCCGCTGCGGTCGCTGCTGGCCGCCGGGGCCACCCTGGTGCTGGGTTCGGACGCCCCGGTGGCGCCGCTGGATCCGTGGGCTGCGATGTCGGCCGCGACCACCCGGTCCAGCCGGGACGGACGCGCACCGTGGCACCCGGAACAGGCAATCACGCGGGAGGAAGCCCTGGCGGCGTCTGCCCGTGGCCGGAGCCGGATCAGGGTGGGCGACCCTGCAGACATCGCGGTGCTGGACGACGACCCGCTCAGCGTCCCGGACGAAGTGTTCTCCTCGATGCCGGTAGCGGCAACGCTCGTTGCCGGCCGGTTTACGTTCGGCGGCGGCTTGACACATGACGACGGGACGGGCGACGACGGCGGGATGGTTGCGTCCGGATCCTGACCAAGCGCGAACGGACACTTACGGCCCTTACTCACCGCCCGCCGTCGTGCGCCAAGAGCGCGAACGGACACTTACGGCCCTTACTCACCGCCCGCCGTCGTGATTATCAAGCTGCGCAGATCAGCGCAGCTCTGCCTCTGACTCGCGAATGCGGGCAAACTCCTCCTCCGGCGCGCCCGCCACCAGGTGGTGGCGGCTGTGGAAGGCAAAGTAGAGCAGTCCGACGACGAAGATGCCGGCCGTGATTGCCGCGGCTTGGATGTCGACGAAGAACGTGGCAACCACCGCGATGATCGCAAGAACCAGTCCGACGCCGGTGGTCACCACCCCGCCGGGGGTGCGGTAGGGGCGGTGCAGTTCCGGTTCACGCTTGCGCAGCACGATGTGTGACAGGTTGAGCAGCACGTAGGACACGGCTGCGCCGAAAACGGCGATGTTGATGAGCTTGTCGCCGTCTCCCACTGCGGCGGCCAGGATGAAGCCGACGATGCCGGGGACGATCAGCGCCCAGGTGGGCGTTTTCCGCGAGTTGGTGCGGCTGAGCCAGGTGGGCAGGTACCCGGCACGGGACAGTGCGAAGAGCTGGCGGGAGTAGGCATAGACGATCGAGAAGAAGCTGGCCACCAGCCCGGCGAGGCCGGCGTAGTTCACAAATACAGCCAGGCCTTCGTTGCCGACTGCACGCAACGCGTCCGGCAGCGGGCTCGCGGACGAGCTCATCAGCGCGCTGCCGGCGCCGCCCGGGGCCAGGACCAGGACGGACAGGCCGGTGAATGCCAATACTGACATGGCCACGATGATGGCGCGCGGCATGTCCCGCTGCGGGTTTTCCGCTTCCTCGGCGGCCAGCGGCACGCCCTCCACGGCCAGGAAGAACCAGATGGCAAATACCAATGCCCCGATGATGCCGCCGAAACCGTTGGGCAGGAAGGCGCTGGCACCGGCCGCGTCGCTCACGGGAATGTCGAACAGCTTCGTGGCGTCGAAGTGCGGCACCATGCCGACGACGAACGCGATGAGGGCCACCACCGCGATGCCCGTGATGGCGAACATTGCCTTGAGCGCCTCGCCGACGCCAATGAGGTGGATGCCGATAAACAGCGCGAAGCAGACGAGGTATACCGGCCAGCCGTCCGTGATGCCGAACAGCCCCAGGCTCTCCACATAACCGCCGATGAAGACGGCGATCGCGGCCGGGGCTATCGAGTATTCGATCAGGATCGCGAGTCCGGTGGCAAAACCGCCCAGGCGGCCCAGGGCGCGGCGGGCGAAGCCGTAGCCGGCGCCTGCCACCGGGAGCGCGGAGGACATTTCGGCCAGGCCGAAGACCATGCAGGCGTACATGACGCCCATCAGGACGAAGGCGATCAGCAGGCCGCCCCAGCCCCCGGCTTCGAGGCCGAAGTTCCAGCCCGAGAAATCACCGGAAATCACGTACGAGATGCCAAGGCCGGCCAGGAGAAGCCAGCCGGCGGCACCCCGCCTCAGGCTTCGCTGTTCAAAATACGCTTTGTCGACGGCGCGCTGTTCCGCGGCCGGAAGGGTTTCAGTCATGGGAGTCTCCAGGAAAGGTGGGAGTGAAGTTTGAGTCCGCAGGGAACAGGACCGGCGGGGCTTGGTCGCTGGGCCGGGGAACTGAGCCGGAGGCTCAGTCGAACAGCCAGGTGGGCGAGGCAAGGTAGCGCTCGGCGACGGCTACGGCGCCGGGGATCTGGGCCTCCCAGAGTTTGGCGGGCAGTGCGTCGGCGCGGTGGGTGGTGGTCCAGCCGAGCATGGTCAGCCGGCGGATCATGCTCAGGGCCGCCGCATGGATGAGGTCTGTTTCGGTGAGGGGGCGGACCGTGCGGTAGCCGGCCACCCAGCTCTTGGCGATGTCCGGCGCGTAAGGTTCATGTTCAATGAAGGACAGCGCGGAGGCGAAGTCGTAGAGCAGCCAGGAGAAGCCGCAGTCGTCAAAGTCGATCACGGTGAGTGCGCCGCCGTCGATCATGATGTTGGAAGGCCGCAGGTCCGCGTGCACCAGTCCCCAGCTTTCACCCGATACGGGAAGGCCGTCCAGCGCGGAGACGGCGGCGAATTCGGCGCGGCCCAGCACGGCCGCCTGTTCGGGCGTGAGGTCTGCGCGCCGCCAGTCCCCCCACCTGCTCGTTTCACCGAGCATGTCGCTCAGTTGCCAGGAGAAGCGGGTGAAGTCGGCCGGCAGCGGCCAGCGCTTGACCTGCTGGTGCAGGCGCGCCGTGGTCGCGCCGATTTCCGCGTAGTAAGGCCGCGGGTCGGCGAAGTCCTCCAGGATGTCCCCGGCTACGAAGGCAAACGCGACGCAGTGCCATTCGGACCCGCCCGGGTCCGTGAAGGTGTGCAGGAGGGCACCGCCGGCGGTGGGCACGACGTCGGGAACTCGCACTTCCGCTTCTTCCGCCAGGCGCCGTACCCAGGTCAGCTCGCCGGCGATCTGGCGGGCATCCCCCACATGGCCGGGACGGTGCACGCGCAGGACGGACACGGGAACGCCGTCCACCTCTATCCGGAACGTGGCGTTCTCCGAGACGGCGATCAGGGTGATCGCCGTCCGGTCCGGGGGAAGGCCCCAGGCGGCCGTGACGGTGTCGCCGATCCAGTCAGGGGCCGGTTCCCCGCGGCGCAGGCCGTTGAAGATGGCGAGCGGGGAAGTGTCTGTCATGGTGTTCATGGATGCTCCTCGGAGGCGAGGAGGGTTGGGCTCCAGTAGCGAGTATGGCACGGCGGAACCGGCCAGACCGCGCCGATCCGGAGGAATTTACGGCCTCGAAACAAAGCCGCGACTCGGAAACAAACCGTTCAATTTGCGGCCGCTTTTAGTAACGCCGCCTTAATCTGGCGGCGGTTTTTGGCGGCGGCGCCCAAACATACTGGAAGTACAGAAATTCGATCCGAGGGTTGGGCCCGTGAGGACGAAAATTGCACGCTTTGGCACTTAACAGCGAGGACACCACCCATGGCCATCCGTTCCACCATCATGGACACCAACAGCTTCCGCACGGAGGACGCCGCCGGCCTTGACCCCGAAACGCGGGTGCTGACCGAGCGCAGGGACACCGTGCTGGGCGCCTCCTACCGGCTCTTCTACCGCAACCCGGTGCATCTGGTCCGCGGCGAAGGGCAGTACCTGTGGGACGCTGCCGGCCGGAAATACCTCGACGCCTACAACAACGTGGCCAGCCTGGGCCACTGCCACCCGGCCGTCACGGCAGCCGTGACCGCGCAGATGCAGCAATTGAACACGCACACCCGATACTTGCACGAACGCATCCTGGACTACACGGACGACCTGCTCTCCACCATGCCGGCCGAGCTCGACAAGGCCATGTACATGTGCACCGGCTCCGAGGCCAACGACCTCGCCATCCGCGTAGCCAAGGCATACAGCGGCGGCGAGGGCATTATCGCCACGACGGAGGCTTATCACGGCACCTCCGACTTGACCTCGGGAGTCTCCCCGGCGCTGGGAACCGGGCAGCCGCTCTCACCCACTGCCCGCCTTGTTGCCGCGCCGGATGCTTACCGGTTGGGTGCCGAGGCCGGTCCGGAAGGCGCCGAACTCGGTACCTGGTTCGCCAACCGGATTCGCGCGGCGATTGCGGACATGGAAGCAAACGGGATCCGGTTTGCCGGGTTTATCGCCGACTCGATTTTCTCCTCCGACGGCGTCCTACCGGGCCCGGCCGGTTACCTGCGCGAAGCAGCCGAGGTCATCCACCGTGCGGGCGGCATCATCATCGCGGACGAGGTGCAGCCCGGTTTCGGTCGGACCGGCGAGTCGTTCTGGGGATTCCAGCGGCACGGCATAGTGCCCGACGTCGTCACGCTCGGCAAGCCGATGGGGAACGGGATTCCGGTCTCCGGGCTCGTGGCCAAGGCCGACGTCCTGGCCTCCTTCAGCGACACGATCCCCTATTTCAACACCTTCGGCGGCAACCCCGTGTCGATGGCTGCCGCCCAGGCGGTTCTGTCCACCATCCGCTCCGAGGGCCTGCAGGAGCACAGCCGGGTTGTCGGAGCGCACCTGCTTTCGGCACTTGCCGGTTTGGCGGACACCCACGAGTCGGTGGGTGACGTCCGGGGGGCCGGCCTGTTCATCGGCTTCGAGCTGGTCAAGGACCGCAGCACCCGCGAACCGGACCGGGAGCTCGCGCTGGCCGTGTTGGA
Organism: Arthrobacter sp. Leaf337; assembly: GCF_001423745.1. Classification (GTDB taxonomy): domain Bacteria; phylum Actinomycetota; class Actinomycetes; order Actinomycetales; family Micrococcaceae; genus Arthrobacter. The sequence goes on along the minus strand of NZ_LMPC01000011.1, from coordinate 8,681 downwards.
ACAGCTCCGGGACCGCGGTGTGCTGACGTCCGTGGCAGGGCCGCACGGGAATGTCCTGAAGTTGCGTCCGCCGCTGGCTTTCCAGCCCATGGACATCGACTGGCTGGTGGGGGCCCTCGACGAGTCGCTTTCCGCACTCGGCGCCTAGTTTGTATATTTTGGGACGATGGTGACGGGCACAGGCGGAGAGCCGGACAGAATGACGGCCGCCGATGCCGCCCACGCGGCACTGGCGCGGTTTGCGCGGGCGGAGATGTTTCGCCCGGGCGAACTGATGGGCAGTGAACGCGCTTTGGCTGAGCGGCTGGGCATTGGCCGGGCCGTCCTCCGGCAGGCGATCGACCGGATGGAGGCCGAGGGCACGGTCCGGCGGGTGCTGGGCCGCTCGGGAGGGGTGTTCTTCAACGACGGCCGGATCCAGCGGCACCTGAACACCGTGGAGGGCGTGCCCCAGATGGTGCTGCACCAGGGACGCGCCATCTCCACCACGGTGGTGCGTGCCGAGATGGGCCTGCCGCAACCGGACGAACGGCGGAACCTGCATCTGAACGGCGGGGATGCAGTGATGCGAATCCAGCGACTGCGGCTGGTGGACGGGACCTCGTGGTCACTGGACCTGTCCGTGCTGCCAGCCGCCCGCTTCCCGGGACTGCTGACGCATCCCCTGACGGGTTCGCTCTACCACCTGCTGACCACCGAGTACGGCCTGGAACTGGACCGGGCCGACGAGACGGTGGAGGCCGTGCCTGCCACGTCCGAGCAGGCGGGTGTGTTGGACATACCGCCAGGATCGGCACTGCTGGAAATCCGCAGGGTGGCCTGGGACGTGCAGGGAACTCCGGTGGAGTTCGCACACGATTTCTTCCGCGCAGACCGTACGCGCGTTCACATGCAGAAGTACGGAACCAATTGGAAACGGACAGTGCGGCTGGGACGCGACTAACCCTTTGGCTTTGGTGCCGTCCTGCCCCTAGCCCTTGACCCGGGCCTGGACCAGATTGGCAAACGGCAGGCGGCCGAATTCCTCACGGAAGGCGGCGTGATAGGCGGCCTCCGCCTGGTTCAGCCCACCGGCGGGCAACTCTTTCCAGGCTATGAGCAGGGACTTGGTGTTTGCGAGTTGCCAGATGAGCCGTCCGTCCCAGTGTCCGGGAGGCTTACCAATGCCAAAGTCCAGGAATTCCTGGATCTGCCGGCGCAGGCCGCGGTTGCCCTTGCTTCCGGGCCCGGCCTTTCCGACGTAGAGGACCTCCGCACAGTCCACCCATTCGGCAGCGAGCTTTTCGGCGGAGAGCGAGGGGTCCTTTTTCTTGAACACCCCGGCGGTGCTCTTGGCAAGGAACTGAACCTGGAATCCTTCAGGCTGGATAACGGCGAAGATCCCCGGCGCCTGCGGGATCCGGTTGATGTCGACGTCCGCGAAGGTCCTGAAGCCGGCGAAACCGTCTTCCCGGAGCGCCCTCTTGTTGACCTGCATGAGTGGGGGTCCTTGGCTCGTGAACTCGTGGAACGGCGGGGCCGCCAAAGAAACTCTAGCCGGATGCCAGCAACAAAGTTATAGTAAGCATGCTGATTAGTTGGCGAAATCATCGCCCCTCGTCAGGCATTCTTCAACCCTTTCTAGTCAAAGGAGACACCAATGAGCACGAAGGTCGAGAAGCGCATTCTGGTCAACGTCCCGACAAGCACGGCGTACAACCAGTGGACCCAGTTCGAGGAATTTCCGCACTTCATGGGTGGCGTGAAGAGCGTGGCCCAACTCAGCGACGATCGTCTTGAATGGGTGGCCGAAATCGCAGGTATCCGCCGGAAGTGGGAGGCGAAAATCCTGGAGCAGGTCCCCGACCGCAAGGTTGCCTGGGCCGCGACGGAAGGCGCAACCAATGCGGGAACAGTAACCTTCGAAGACGTGGGTGGCGGCCAGACTTCGGTGCAGCTTTCGCTCGAATACGAACCGGAAGGCATCGTAGAGACCATCGGCGACAAACTTCATGTCGTCGACCGTCAGGTGGAAGCGGATCTGAAGAGGTTCAAGGACTTCATCGAGGACGAGGGCTATGCAAGCGGCGCCTGGCGCGGGAGCGTCAATGAGGGCGCCTCTCCCGGCACTCCCGGAGTCGAGGCCGCCGAGGCTTCACGCGGCGATTCCGGCAGAGCCGGTGTGTCCGGAAAGGTCGCGGCGGGAGTGGGCGTTGCAGCGGCAGCAGCAGCAGGCGTGGCCGCGAGCATGCGCGACAAGGACACTGAGCCCACCCGTACCACGGCTCCAGTTTCCGAGACCCCGGTGTCGGCCGTTCCGGCCACCGATGCTTCCGGATACGTGCAGCCGCTGGATGAGGGCGGCACGGTGTCCGGCGATTCCGGCTCCGCGTTGAGTGACGAGCGGATCGCCAAGCCGTTCGACCAGACCAACGGGCTGGTGGACTTCGAAGGCGATTCGGACGAAACCGCCGACAGCGACACGAGAAGCGCCGCCGAGCGGCGGAACGAAGAAAACCGCGACGGCGGCCTCCCTCCCGCGGCGGGGAGCCTCGGCCAGCACTAGGGCTGTCTCGCTGGGGGCGAGCACCAGGGGCGTCGCCTCCCGTCCAGCACGGGAGGCGACGCCCCTTCCCCATGACCACTTAAATGTCGGTGGTCGCGGAGAGACTTGATGTATGGACGGCGGGCAGGAGCCGGAACGGGCTCCGGGAGCAGCGGACGCGGTGGCGATCACCGAGATGATCGCTATCCTGGCTGACACGCTGCCGGCCGCGGACAGCGCAGGGATGATTGACCAGCTCCGTGAACTTGAGGATTTGAAATCCGCTGCCGCCGCGCGGCAGGCACGGATCGCGGTCGCCTTCGACGCAAAGCAGCGCAGTGAGCAGGCCCGCGCGGGCGTCCCCGCCGACGAACTCGGCACCGGCGTCGCTGCACAGATCGCCCTCGCCCGGCGGGAATCGCCAGCCAAGGGCAGCCGGCTTCTGGGCCTGGCGAAGGCGCTCGTCACCGAGATGCCGCACACTCTCGCCGGGCTAGAGGCCGGCCGGCTCAACGAATGGCGTGCAACACTCCTGATCCGTGAGACGGCCTGCCTTTCCCCTGCTGACCGCAGCGCCGTTGACGAGGAATTGGCGTCCGACGTCGGGAAGTTCAGTGGAGCGGGCGACCGCGCGCTGATTGCCGCGGCACGGTCCGCCGCGTATCGGCACGATCCGAGGTCCGTTGCGGACCGTGCCAGCCACGCCGCCGCCGAGCGCCATGTCAGTCTCCGCCCCGCGCCCGACACCATGTGCTACCTAACGGCGTTCCTCCCGGTCGCGGAGGGTGTGGCCGTCCACGCGGCGCTCTCCAGGCAGGCGGACGCGTTTCGATCCGACGGCGACCCCCGTTCACGCGGCCAGATCATGGCCGATGCGCTGGTGGAACGCGTCACGGGAACGGCAGGGGGAATCAGCGGGGTCCAGATCCAGCTGGTCATGACGGACCGCACTCTGTTCCAGGGCGACAGCGAGCCTGCCCGGCTTCCGGGCTACGGCGTGGTCCCCGCCGGGTGGGCCCGGGAGTTCGCTGCCCAGAGCCAAGGCCATGACCGGCCGCTGAACGTTTGGCTGCGGCGGCTCTACACTGCCCCGGGCAGCGGGGATCTCGTGGCAATGGACTCGAGGGCAAGACTCTTCCCGCCCGGATTGGCCCGCTTTATCCAGGTCCGCGACCACACCTGCCGCACGCCATATTGCGACGCTCCGATCAGGCATCTGGACCACGTCCTGCCCTGGCACAGCGGCGGAACCACCGCTCAAAGCAACGGGGCGGGACTCTGTGAAGCGTGCAACCACATCAAGGAAGCCCCCGGCTGGCGCTGCCGTCCCAGTCCGGGACCCCGGCACACTTTGCAGCTGACAACGCCCACCGGGCACAGTTACCAGTCCACAGCCCCGCCGTTGCCCGGACACCAGCCGCCCGAAGCAGCAGCATCCCGCCGCCGGCGCGAACTCCGGCACCGGGCCAAGACGCTCAAGCGCGCCAGGATCAGGGCAGAGGCTGCCGCTGCGGCCTGACGCGGCGTTGAGCCAACCGGCTGAGGCGCGCACCAAACACGAAGACCTGCTTTAAACAACAAAGACCTGCAGGTACCTTCGCGATCTCGCTAAGAGACGGCCCGGACATTCACATGTCCCGAACGGCCCGCGTTATCTGAACGGTTACCTGCAGGCGCTTTAAGCGTACGCCCACGCGGTCCGCCTGAAAATAGGCCGGGAGCCTCTTGCCACGGAGCCCGGATGAGGCGCCGTAACTTGTGATTTTGGAAATCCGCAGAACATCAACCCCGGCCAAAAGCGTAGAGTGGAACCAGACGCCTGATTCTGGACGCCGTGTGCTGAGGGAGAAATCGTGACGATTGACTGGGACGAAAAAAAGGCCCTGCTGCAGGAACCGAACATCGCTGCTGTAACCCAGCTTTGCGACGAACTGATGGAAAAGAAGCCGGGCTCAATAGTCCCGTACATCGACCCCGTCCATGACGAGGACGAATGCAGGATCGTCAGTCTCCATGTCAGCCCCGGCAAGGGCACCGAATCGGGCTTCGTGTCGCATTTCAACGACGACGAAGCAGCCCGGCGGGCCACGTCAATCTACGAAATCGTGGAACTCGACCCCCGCTACGTTATGCCGTGGAACGCCTACCCGTGGGTGCGCGACCCCGATTTGCCCTCCGCCCTCAACGTCCAGGAAAAGACGGACGGCCTGCGACCCTTCCGCCAGTTCCTGAAGATCAACAAGCGTGTCTCGGCCATCATCGCCCACGGCACGGATGCCCAGACCTTCCTCACCCTCTTCGAAAAGACCTACCACCAGTCCCTGAAGAACTCCGGCATCAAGATCTACAAAGCCAGCGCCCTCGGGGGCCGGGCCTTCGCGGTCTCGGCGAACAAGCAGGAAGAGCTGCTGAGCAAGAGCGTGGAGATCTACAAGGACGCGATGCAGCGCGCGGGGATCCAGCACCTCTAGCCGCTCCCCTACCCTTCGAGCAGCCTGCGCCGGTGCTTGAGCTCCTTGAGCCATGACCTGGTGACCATCGCAGAGAACGGCGAGCCGCCGTCGTCGTTCGTTCCGGCAAAAGCAGCGCCGCGCTCCAGGTCCGCCACCAACGGACCCGACGCCTTCAACCCCAGCTCCAGCACCTGGACAGCGGCGCGCTCGGCCAGCCCCAGGCCGGTGGCCCAGCCGAGAAAATGCTTCCGCGATATCCCTGTCCGCTTGCCGTCCAGCGTGAGGGCGAGCGTTTTGTCCCCGTAAACCACTGTGGAGGGGATGTCGTAGACCGGGGCAATGGACCACTCCCCCGACGGCTGCTGCACCATCGACACGTTCTTCGCATGCAGGTCGCCGTTCCCGCTCAACCACGCAAAGGCAGCCTGGATGGCCAGATTCCGCAACGCAGGCAGGGGCGCTGCGCAGTATTCGGCCAGGGCGTGGCACACCCGCCCGTACGCCACGTTGTACTTGTCCGCCGGGTACAGCCCCAGCACCTGCGCACCATCCTCGACGGCGAGCCGCTGCACCGCGCCATGCGCACCGCCGGCCAACGGGATCCGGTCAAACCGCTCCACCAGGAGCCCCGGCCGGGCCTCGACGTCCCGTATCAGCCGCACCCTGCTCAGCGGAATCCGCAGCTTGGCCGCGTAACGGAACATCACCAGCTCGTTTTCCACCACATGCGGGAACTCGGGTGCATTGAGCTTGAGGATGTAACGCCGGCCCGCGCTGGCAACGGGCATGGAGATCATCCCCGCCGACAGCTTGTCCTGCACGCCGGCAAGGGCCACGGGGTCGATCAGGCCGGAATCGCCCAGCAGCGCGTCGAAATCGACCGGCGCCTTCGGGTTCAGCTCGACGGCGTGCTCATCCGGGTCCAGCGGCTCGCCGTGGCCGACAATCTGCACATCGCCCACAGGGTTGGCGCCGGCCGCGATGAGGAGGGACAGTTCGTCGTCAACGCTCGTTTTCACCGAGCGCCGAAGGGCATTCAGCCGCCTGCCCTCCGGCAGGAGCCCCGTGAAGTACGGCGGCGCAGCCCCCGCCGCGGACAGCACCGGTTCAGTGCTCAGCGGCAGGGAACTGGCGACGGCGGGACCTCCCGCCGCGAGGTAGGCCGGCAGGTAGCTGAACCTGGTGCCGCCGTCGTGCCGTTCCAGCCGGGCTGCCAGCACTCCGGCCTTGTAGACATCGGCCACGCGGTGCCTCACGGCCGGGCCTCCGGCAGCTGCCCGTCGATGGCGCGCGCCGCTGCCCGCGTCCGGGTGCTCAGCTGCAGCTCCAGCCCGAGCGTCTCAAGCAGCGCCAGGAGTGAATCCAGCTGCACGCTGCGCTTTCCCTGTTCAACGAAACGGACAAACCGCTCCGACACCCCTGCTAGCTGGGCAAGGTCGTGCTGGGTCAGCCGCAGGGTTGTCCGTCGTGCCCGGACCTCGGCTGCGAGCCTGTCGGTGAACGCCTCGGCCATCCCGGACCCCTCTCGACAGGCACGAACGTACCGTTTCTAGCTGGATTACCAGTCTAAGAGCGCCAACGCGCCAACGTAAAGGGAAAATCGGAACGAACGTACCGAGGGCATGGAGCCGACATGGAGTCAGTATTGACACCCCATGTGACCCGTGCCATATTTAAAGCGTGAACCTGTCAGACAGCCGGACAGCAGGACAGCCTCTCGCCCGCCTCAGCGCGGCAGAGGCCGTCTTCAACGTCCTCCGCACGGACATCGAGTCCGGCAAACTCGAGGTCGGCGCCAAGCTCAGCTCCGAAGCCACGCTCGCCCAGCAGTACGGGGTGAGCCGCTCCGTAGTCCGCGAGGCGTTGCGTTCCTGCAACGCCCTCGGCCTCACTACCACCAAAACCGGCCGCGGCACCTTTGTTGTGGCCAGCCGGGTTGCCAAAGACCTGGTGCTCGGCCAGTACTCCGCGCTGGACCTCACCGAGGCGCGCCCGCACATCGAGGTTCCGGCGGCCGGCCTGGCCGCCCAACGCCGGACCGCCGAGGAACTGGAAGGGCTGCGGGAGATCGTGGCCGCTATGGTTGCGGAGGACGACCCCGAAGCCTGGGTGGCCCTCGACTCCGGCTTCCACGCAGCCATTGCCCGCGCCAGCCACAACCAGGTTTTCGAAAACGTGGTCGCCGACATCCGCGGCGCCCTGGCGCACCAGTCCGAAACCCTCAATATGGTGGCCGACCGCCAGCACGCCTCCGACCAGGAGCACCAGCGGATCCTGGCCGCCATCGAATCCGGCAATTCCGCCGAAGCCAGCGCCGCTATGCAGGAGCACCTGCAGGCCGTAGGCGCCGCCCTCGACTCCATCCTCGGCCAATAGCCGCAAGCCACTCGCAACCAACAACCGACGCCCCACACGTAACCCAAGGACTCCATGCTTTCCCCTGCCTTGCCCGTCCATGCCCAAGCTCCGAACCCGGACGTAACAGCCCTGCCGCGGCACGCCCCGCTGGCCGTGCAGACCCGCGACGGGCTCGTGGAAAGCGTCCACTACGGCTCAGTGATCTCCACCGCCCCGGACGAATCCGACGACGGCGGCCTCCGCACGCTGTTCTCCGCGGGCGACCCCCTGGCTCCTTTCTACCCGCGGTCATCGCTCAAGCCGCTGCAGGCCGCGGCCATGGTCTCCGCCGGCCTTGACCTCCCCGCGGATCTCCTTGCCCTCACCGCCGCCAGCCATTCCGGAGCGGCAATCCACCGCGACGGAGCGCTCCGCATCCTCGAAATGCACGGCCTGACCGCCGACGCCCTGGAAAACAGCACCGACCTTCCCTACGGCCCGGACGAACGCGAAGAATGGCTCCACGCCGGCGGCATAGCAACGCAGATCACGCAGAACTGCTCCGGCAAACACGCCGCCATGGCCGCAACGTGCGTCATCAACGGCTGGCCGGTCCGCGGCTACCTCGATCCTGAGCATCCCCTGCAGCTACTCGTGGCCGCCACCGTCCGGGACCTCACCGGCGAAGAGCCCGAGCGCACCAGCACCGACGGCTGCGGCACGCCGCTGTTCGCCCTCACCCTCCGCGGCATGGCCCGCGCGTTCGGCCGCCTTGCCGCCGCTGTGGTGGCCGACCCCGGAAGTCCGGAAGCCGCCGTCGGCCGCGCCATGATGCAGCGCCCCGAAATGGTGGCCGGCGAGGGCCGCGATGTCACCGAACTGATGCGCCTGCTCCCGGGAGCGGTGGCGAAGGACGGCTTCGAAGGCGTGCAGCTCGTGGGACTGCCGGACGGCCGCGCTGTGGCAGTCAAGATTTCCGACGGCGGGGACCGCGCCCGCATGCCGGTCACCGTCCGCGCACTGGAAGCGCTCGACGTCGACACCTCAACGCTCGCGGGCATCGCCACCGGTGTGGTCCTGGGCGGCGGCCGCACCGTCGGGCAGCTGACGGCCACCGATTTCGTCCCGGCAACCTAGCCGCCCCCACCAACCCGTCTCCCCAGCTACGTCCCGAGGATATCCATGACCGACACCGCATCCCCCGCCGACTTCCGTTCCGAACACGACCTCCTGGGTGACCGTGATGTCCCTGCCGCCGCGTACTGGGGTGTCCACACGCTCCGGGCCGTGGAGAACTTCCCCATCACCGGCCAGCCGCTCTCCTCCAACATGTACCTGGTCCGCGGCCTGGCCGCCGTCAAGCTGGC
>NZ_LMPC01000010.1 GCF_001423745.1 Arthrobacter sp. Leaf337 | reverse complement strand
CCAAGCGCGTCTACGTCAAAGCCACCCAAAACACCATCCACCTCTAACCCCACAGGGGGGTCGGAACACCGACCCCCCTCACCCCTGGGGGACCGGACACACCCGGCCGCTGCCAGCCAAACACCAAGGCGGCGGTTCCATTTGCCAAGACTTCACCACGAATGTGCGAAGCGTTTTCGCCTTCGCCTGGGTCCGAGCCTGGGGACCTCCAATGGCCGGCCAGTTCACCCTCTGGGACGGAGGAAAGAGCAACCAGCAGACGCCGTGAACTGCGGAAACTTCAGCCGCTGGTCCGATGCGCAGAACTGGTTCAATACCTACTACCCCTACTACGGGGACGTGGCGAAGCTGGACTCCGACGATGACAGGATCGCCTGCGAAACCCTCCCAGGGCATCCCTAGCGTTGCCTACGACGAGCCTGTCGCACGAATTTCTGCACCCTCGGCTGCCCAAGTAGCCGCAGCAGCGGCACCGGGTGTCACTCCACCGCACGACGCGGCCTCCTGGTCGGCCCAAAAAGGCCATCTCGCTGACGCCGGACCCCACACACCGTTGTTCAGACAGTCACCCGCGGAGGAAGTCAACATTCTGGTTGCGCTTCAGGATGAGATCGCCGGGCGAAGCACTCCTTCCACGACGAAAGTGCCGGACCCAACTCGGTCGCAGCAGTAGAACTCGTGGCACGAACCCAGGTTTATGACCTGCCCGGAGGTACTGGCAGAGCCTTTCGCCATTGATGCCGAATGCGCGGGACCGGTGCCTCTATCGTCCGCCCACTTGGCGGCTTCTACCCACAAGGAGAGTGCCCCCAGGCCGGCCCGCGGTCCGGCGGGCCGGAGGTCCCGACTGTGCTGAAATTCGTCATCAGAACCTCTATTCATTGGACAAATGCGGCGCTACGCTGTGTCTTATCAATCGATTCTGGCTGGGGAGCTTCGTTGTTCGATGGGGGTCGGCGCTGGGGCGTCGCAGTGAATTTCAGACCGTAGGGCCGGTGGTTGCGCAACCTCCGGCTTTATTTGTCCCCTCTCTTAGGTGATACCCAACCGTCGCGGCTCATAGCGGTCCGCTGCAGCTGCCCGTAATTCACACCAACGGCCCAGAAGGCTCGGCCTCCGCCCTTAACGAATGCCATGTCAGCCCCTGAGACGGGTCTGCCACAGGATGGCGTGTACGCCATTGGTCTCATGTCCTGACAATTCAGGACACCGTCCGGCCTCTACACCGGACGACAACCACTCAAACCATGGGGAAGAAATGAACACATCGACCACCGAAGTCGTCATGCCCGAACTCCGCGCAGGCCATGATCCCGGTTCACTCGTCACCGCAGCCATCACGAAGGCCGACTACGCCAAAAACGGCGCCCCGTTCGCCCCGTTCCTGATCAAGTTCGCGGACCCGACAAATTTCGTCAACGGCTGGGCATCAGCGCGGGGGCACGAGATCGCTTTCTACGGCGACTACCAGGGCGACGGCAGCGGCTTCCTCCCGCTAGGTGACTATGCCTCGGTCAACAACATCCCGATCGAGAAAACACCCGTCCTGCTGCTGGCGCCGATGCCGGACCACCAAGCACCGTTGCCAACGTTGGCCCACCCGACCGGTTTCACCTGGCTTCTCGATGACAAGCACTCAGGAAACCACAACAACATCTCCTTCTACTGGCCGACAGCGCCGGCGGGCTACCAAGCCCTTGGTATCTGTGTCGGCTTCAACGGACAACACCCGCGCACCGACAGCTACTGGTGTGTCAGCACCGAATACCTTCAGAATGCCCCGACCGAGGCCTTCTGGAGTGATGCCGGGTCGCACTGGACAAGCCACGACGGCAGCCTCAGCACCCCCTCCCTCGCCGGTGTCGACATGCAGGACCAGAAGATCCTTCTCGCCCCGACGACGATGCTGAGCAACCAACTAGGGGATTTCCAGAACACCTCCTGGTGTCTTGCGCTGGACAAGCTCTTACTCCCGGTGGAGGGTGCCAGGACCGATGACCCCGATTTCCAACCCGGGTACGGGGAGGGCACAACGACCGCTCCCGGCCTGGACAAAGTCGCCGTTCTTCCCTGCACCCTGATCGACGATCCCGCCTCCGGCTCCAGTCCCTTCTACTACCTAGCCGCGCAGCCCCAATGGTTCTGCACCCGGAGCTTCCCGTCACCGGCCGGGGGCAGCTACACAGAGGACTTCATGATCGGATCTACCCAAGAATCATCGACCGGCTTTCAGCACACAACCTCACTGGCCGTCGGTGCCGAAGTGGGCATCGAAGCCGGCCCCGCCAGCGCGAAGGCCTCGGTCAACTACACCGACGAGATGCAGCTAAGCGGAAGCATCATGAACGGCACCACGACCGAGCAATCAAAGAGCCTCTCACTCAATCTGGTGGTGGCCAATCACATGCTGATCTGGCAAAAAAGGACCGACTTCGTGGTCTACCGCACGACCGGCGACGTCATGACCGTCGTCAAATACCAGACCGCGGACATCGACTTCACGGACAGCAACCCGAAGTAGGCATCCGTCAAGGGGGCCGGTGGTGGCGCAACCCACCGGCCCCGGTTGCATCCCTCTTATGGGCCGTTCAGGGTTTCGTGATGGACCCAGCATGGGGACGTCCTCCACTCGATGGCGATATAAGAGTCCTGTAGCGTTTAGACGCGAAGGCCCGACTATCCCCCATTAGCCGGGCCTTCGCCATCTTCGAAGCAAAGCCCGCCTTGGGGGGTGGTACTGCCCGCGGCGAGGCCTGACACCGACGCGAAAACCGTCCGACGCGTCCGCGCTCTGGAAGTCAATTGAGTGTGAACAGAGACCGTTCCCGCAGATCAATCATGGTTTCCTGCAGCTTCGGGTTATTCCGCCACGACGGCAGAGCATCCTGGATGCCGGATCCCACGAACTCCATCATCTCGTTCGGAGTGAACAGCCCCACACACTGCGGCGACCACTGCATTTCCGCCGGAAATGTCGCCTGGTCCGGCCACTCTTTCCGCCACGCCACTCAGGTTCCTACGTGTCCGGCCGGAGCTGGATCCGTGCGGTGTTGAACTGCCGTCGACGTTCATGGGGTTAAAAGGTGGCGGGGCCGGCCCGGTCTGGGTTTCGCTCTGCAAAGGAAGTTTTTGGGTACAGCCTAGGTGGATTCTATGGGGCCGTTGCTTGCTGCGGCTCGCGGGAACCTCATCGTTCCCTGGCGGCGCGGCTCTCATTGTCGTTCGTGGGGGTCGCGTGAACGGCGGACCGCCGCAGTGAGGCGCTGCTGTGGTTCGCCGTGGGCGGCGGACCGCCCGACTTCTGGAAGGTTCCTGCCCGGTCGTGGCAAGGGTTCTTTACGCGGCCGCGTCGTCCTCGGCTCGCTTGTGACTGTCGAGGATGATCTGCTCGACCTCGCTCGGGGTGTATCTTCTCCGGACTAACTTCGTCAATAGTCCTAGGCCCTTTGATGTGGCAGGCGAACTGCCGGCCGCAGCCGCCCTCCGCAGTGGCTTGCATGTCTACTCGCCATGATCTTTCTCCTCCTGAGGCCCCGATTTGGCACTGACGAGGACGTCGTGGACGGAGCGTTCGGTGGCGTCCGCTCCGTCCTGGAGTGCCTGAGGCATGAGGTGCCCATAAATCTCTTCGGTTGTCCGGGTTGAGGCATGACCGAGTCGACGGGAGATGGTGAACATGGAAATGGCCCCGTCCTGGATTAGCCACGACGCGTGAGTGTGCCTCAGATCGTGAATGCGTGGGGACTTGCTCAGCCCGTTCTCTTGAGCGGATTGGATGGCTGGTCGCCAGTAATGCTCCCAGAATGGCTTCTCGGCGATGCGGCTACCGTCGGGAGTCGTGAACAGGAGCTCATGTCCTGCCCGGCTGGCCGCAAGCGGGGCGAGTCGATCCGCCAGAGCAGGGTTGAGCCCGATAGTACGTTTGCCTGCCCCTGTCTTGGCTGGCCCGAGATAGTACTTGGATTGGTCATCGCGTCTCCAGGCCTTGTTGATTCGCGCCGTTGCGGGCCGGGAGATCAGGTCGAGGTCGGATACTGTCAGGGCGGTCGCTTCACCAAACCGCGTTCCTGTCATCACCAAGAAGCAGATGAACGGTTTGTAATGCTCATCCATGACATCCAAAACATGGTTGAACTCTGCATGAGTGAGGAACATGATGCTGTCCTCGGCATGCTCAATGGGCGGCAACTGGATGCCCCGGCAGGGATTGCTTGAGATGTATCCAAGCATCTCAGCAGTCTTCATTGCTGCGGACAGCAGCCCGTGGAGATTGTGGACAGTTTTCGGCGCTGCCCCTTTTCTGGTCAAGGACCGCAACCACAGCATGACGTCTCGGTAACCAAACACAGCCACCGGTATTCCACCGATCGGGCCCTGGATATGCAGATCCAGCATCCGTTGATACGTTCGCCTGGTTCCGGGCGAAGGACGGACGAGCAGGTCGATGTGTTCTTGGACCACCTGGCCGACGGTAGGTCCGGCCGCGGCGCTCCGCCGGTTGGCTCGAAGTGCGCTGAGCAGTGACTGTCCATGGGCATTGAGACTCCTCATAAGTCCGAGGGCCTCGCCCTCGGACTTGAAAGTCAAACCCTCCTGGCGCCGCGTCAGGGGGTCCCGCCATCGCACCATGAACGACGTCGAACCATCCACACGGGGGCGTTTGCGAATACTGGCCACAAAATCAGGCTACGTCTCCGGCCTGCTCCTGCTCATCTGGCTGAGCTTGTCGCGATCAGCGTGCAAGCTGATTTCTATCCCTTCGAGTTCGCCAAACCATCCGCGTTGTTCCGCTTCGACTTTTCTGCTTTCGAGGGGCTCGATGAGTTCTTCAAGGCGGGGGCGTTGTGCCAGGTCGGGGCGGAGCACGGCGCATCGGATACAGGCGTGTTCGTGGATGCAGGGTGTTCCGTAGGCTCGTCCGCAGCTTCCATCCCCGAACCCGTCATCGAGTACCTCTTCGAGCAGTTGCCCACGGCGCGTGTCTCCAGTCCGGTATCAGCCGAGGTAACCAAAGGAACAAAACAAAAACGGCGCAAGCACCAGCTAGGCACATCGGCCAGGCGGCAAGACAGCCCGGGGCACGGGCGCCACCAAAGTACGGGCAAGGGCAGGGCCCGCTGACAGCGGACAAAAAACCGGCAACCCCTAGAAGAGCCACCGCACACCCCGTCACCCCCAAAGGACAAGACAAAACCACCAGTCCACACACCTCCGCAAACGCACGGCCCCAAGTCAATCTGTGAACGCCCGTCAGCCGGCAGATCGCATACTTGCTTGCTCCTTATGACCAGAAGCGAGGGCAGCACGCCGGGCGGCGCGAAACCCGGTACAGCCGACGGCGAGGCAGTAACGCTCCCGTAACGCTCCAAGGCGTACTGCTTTCAGTGTGGCCTGCTCGTCCAATGGAGGAAAAATGGTGTTCGTATTACAGCGGCGATTCTCGGAAACTCAGCACCTCACGAGACCTTGAAGGCATGCCTCTTTCACCAGCGGCCCCCACGCCTTGATAGTCAATAGGAGCATCGCGAGGCCTTTCTGGAAACCAGCTCTCAGCTGCTAAAGAGCACAATATCGGGCGAGCGAGACACACAGTGTTAATCATCTTGCCTTGGAGGGATCCGATGCCAATACCAATGCCTGGAGCCACGATCGACTTTGGTCGCCGGTTCTCGCTGCCCATCGGTGTTCCCGTCGATTTGCCGGCTCCCGCCTTCGCTACCTATCTTGCCGAGTTGGCCGCCGACGCGGTGTTCCTCTACCTCGACCGCCCCGCGCGCAGGCCGTTCGACCCCGGGTTCGCCGCCGCGGCGGCGAACTTTCGGGTCCGTACTCTGCCGCTTGGCGGTGACCAACTCGTCGTCCCGCGCTCGTCAGGGCTCGTTTCCAGCCTTCCCGCGGCCATCCGCGACCTGGCGAAGGTGCGCGTGGCCGACTGCGGGGGACCGTGGGTCGAGGCGGCAGCCACTCCGGGGAAGTCGATGGCGCAGGTCGCCGCGGGCCGTTTCCGGTGGGATGCCGACTCCAAGAAGGCCGCTCCGATCCCCCAGCCGCTCTTGCCCGACGAGGCGCTCATCGTCTACTGGCCCAACCAGCCCCCGGGGCCCCCTCTGCTTCCGGTCGCGCTGGACGGCATCGCCGAGGACGACGCCGCGACCCATCTGCTCGCATCGTCGACCACCGCCCGAGACGGCGAGCTGGAACGCACTCTGCTGCGCGCCCCCGCCGTTGGTCTGGTGCGCTTCGAACGCTACCGCCATCTCGCGCTCCGCGCCGGCAGGCTCGAGGTGGCCCAGCCCAGCGCCACCGGAGCATGGGTGCTGCGGCTTCCGCCCGGCGGGATCACGGTACCCGCCGTGGTCTCCCCGCTGGAGGACCCCCGCACCCTGGCCTTCGAACACGTCGCGATCGACCACGCGATCGATTGCACCGCGCGCATCGTCTGGCTGCATCTGCTGCGCCTCCCCGACGTGCTGGCGAGCGCCACGTTCCGCCCCGCTGTGCTTGCCCAGATGAGCTGGCTCTTCCGCTCCTGGCTCGCGTGGCTTCGCGTCGTCGCCCCGGACGAGCGGCCCGGCGACCCGGATCCCACGCCTAAGATCCCGGCCGCGGTCAGAACTCCGTTCGAGGGCGCGGCCGCCGCGAATCGGGCCCGCGTCGAGGCCATGGCGGGCCACGTCCTCGGCGACCCCGAAGCCAGGACTAGCCTGCTGGACTTCGTGACAGGCTACTATGCGCCGCTGCTGTGTGGGCGGTCCTGGCCCGAGCTGGGCGTCGACCTGCCGATCGAGCCCGCGGCGCGGCCTGCCGCACTCGTGCAGGCGCACCGCACGCTCGAACACCTGCCGCGCAGCTCTGAGACGTGGTTGCTCGCCTTCGCGGGATGCCCGCTGGGTAGGCCCGGACGGGTGTACGAGCCCCGCACCCCGCCGGTGCCCGCACCGCCCCGGCCGCTGGGCAGCCTCACCACCTTCGACCTTGAGGCCGCCGCCATCGCAGGCCTGACTACGGCCGAGTACCCGGACGTGCAGGCCCCGGATGTCGCCGACCCGCTCGAGCAGGTCGACCTCGCGGGCTTCGCCGGGGACTCGGCGGGCCTGCTGGCCGTGCTGCGGGCCGTCGACGCCGATCCGCCCCACCAGGAGTTCACGACCTACGACTGGCTGGTGGAGGTGGTCAAAGGCGCCCGCCGGACCGTCCGTCAGGATCCCCAAGTCGACTTCGCCGACTATGCGGCGGGGGGCCATCCCCTCGCCGCCCCGCTGCACTTCCCGCAGTACCGGGACGCCGTCGAGCTACGCGCGCGGATGGGTCGTCTGAACGCGGCGCTGATCGGCGCCACCCCGCTGGCGGCCTCCACTATCGCCTGGTGGAGCACGACGACGGGGCTGCGCGACGGCGCGGGCACCTGGCCCGCGTTGACACCCGCAGCCGGCGACACCCGCGAGCCGCCGAGCCCGTCCGCCCCGTACAAGTCCGGTACCACTCTGAACCCGCCCTCACCGATCCCGTGGGGCACGAACGACGGCGAGTCCGCACCCGGCGTGCCGCGCGTCACCGGGTTCGACGAATTCGAGATCGAGGCCGTGCTGCGGGCGGCGAAGGTCGTTCGCAACGGCAAGACGCTCGCCGCCGACCTCGACCCGGCGCTGTTCCTCGCGCTGCTCGAACGCGAGGGTTTCCGCGCGTCGGCGAGCGGGGAACGAAGAGGCACCGTACGCGAGGTCGCCGCACCGTTCGACCCCGGCGTCAGGGGCCTCGCACGCAGCGCCGACCACGTCGGCGTCATGACGTGGCTGATCTTCCCCTTCGGGCTGGATATGGTGGTGCTCAACAAGCCACTCCAGACGCTGGAGTTCGACAATTCCGCGCTGGTCACGCGCAGCCGGGACAACTTCCGCGACCACTTCCTACTCCGCCTGACCGCCGAGGGGCTGCTTGACCCTGCTGTCGACCCGCTGGTCGACTGGGAGACCGCTCTACGCTACCTAACCGCCCGGCGCCCCGGCGGCTGGCCACCGGGGGCGCTGCGCCACGCCACCGCGTCGCGCACGGCGCTCTGGATGGGATTCGCGATCCACCAGGCGACGTTCCAATGGGTGCACCGGCTGCTCTCGCAGGCAGCGACGCCGCGCAAGAGCGCCCCGCCCGTGGCCGGCAACCCTTACGTGCAGGTGCCGGAGCTGGTGGCGGCGCCGCCCATGCCCCCGGTCGGGGCGAACGCCACTACCGTGCAGCGGCGCCGCTACGTCGCCTACTGGGCGCTGGTTTACCTGGCGTTCAACGTGCTGGAGAGCACCTGGAACGCTTGGGTCAACGCAGTGCCCGACCCCGTCATCGCGGCAGGCACGTCGATCAGCGAGTTCCTCGTCTACCACCACAACTCCGCGCCCGACGCGCTCGAACCGCCCGGCGGGCCGCCGCGGCTGCGCGGCCAGCGCGGGAACATGGTCCGCTTCGCCACTGCTCTGGACGGATACCTCCGCCTGGCCTACGGCGCCGCCGCCGAGGACACCACCGACCCCGCCGCCCGAATCTGGCCCGCCGTATGACAAAATCCGACAGCACCCTGGCTCGGCTCCTCCGCGAAATCACGGATCTGCTCGCGGCGCTGGGAGATGACGTGCGTGATGAAGAGCACGCTCTCGCGCTGCTCGGCGCGCTCGGCGTCAGCGTCCCCGCGCCGCCTGCGAGCCTGCTCGCCATGGGCGCCACAGTCGCCACGGTCATCGCCGCCGCCGACGCGTACGACCAGGCGGCGGCCGCGTCCGGGCCGGGTTCGACGGAGGCGCTCACGCAGCTCGTGGCCCTGAGCGGTACCGCAGCCGAGGCGTTCAGTACCCTGTTGGCGCTCGGACCCATCCTGGAGGCCGACCTCGTCGCCTACCCCGGTCTGCTCGCCGAGGTGGACCTCGCGTTGCTGGCCCGGCGGCTGGTCGAGTGGGCCCTGGTCACCTACCTGCGCCGGCGCGCGGCGCCTGTCTATAACGCGCTGGCGCTGCTCGGCGTCGCCGACCCGCAGGTCGCGGTCGACGAGGGGGAGTTCGCCCGGACGCACGTGCGAACTCAGCTGCGGTGGGAGCGGCTCAAGACCGCCGCGCAGGATCCCGCGGCGCTGCTCGCCGACGTCTACGGCTGGGGCACCACGCTGTTCGACCACCGCGAGCCGCTGCGCCGCCTGCACTACCTGCTTCAGTCGCTCGCTGCCCCGGTCGGTTCCTACCCGGCGGGCACCGAGGACGCGCCCGCGCTCGTGCTGCGCCTGCCACTCTTCGCGGCGACCGGCGAGTCCGGCGCCGTCGAGCTGGGCTTCGCGCTCGGCCCCTTGGAGTCCGCTGGGGCGGCAACCGACACCGGGCTCGTCTTCCAGCCGTACGCCCAGGGCGATGCCGGTCCCGAGGTCGAGCCGCTGCCGGGGTGGCGGATCGGGATTAGCGGGGCCTTCGCGGGCGAGGGTCTCGGGGTCGGGCTGCGCCCGCCGCTGCGAGTCGTGCTGGTCGGCGACGTCGAAGGGAACGCTAGGCTGGTCGTTACTTCCGAGTGGCGGCGGTCGGAAGGCGACCCGATCGTGCTGGTCAGCCAGCCTGACTGGTTCGCGATCACTGTCGCCGGGTTCCGCGCGGAGCTGCAGGCCACTATCGGCGACGGGGGCGTGCCGCAGCTCGGTGTGCGGCTGGAGGTCGTCGGCGGCCAGCTGACGATCACGCCCGGCGAGGCGGACGGGTTCCTGCGCCAGGTCGTGCCGCCCGACGGCCTGCGGGTCGCGTTCGACTTGGGGCTCGCCTGGTCCGACGAGCACGGACTGCGGCTGGTCGGGAGCGGCGGTTTCGAGGTGACGTTGCCCGTGCAGCTGTCGCTCGGCGGGATCCTCGACGTCCAGGCGGTGCATGTCGCGCTCACCGCGGGCGCCGACGGCGGCACCGCCACGGCCGCGGCCACGTTCGCCGTTAAGCTCGGGCCGGTGCGCGGGACCGTCGAACGGATGGGGTTCGCCCTCCGTCTCGGCCCTTCCCCGGACGGTGGCAACCTCGGCACGTTCGCGCTCGGCACCCGGTTCCAGCCGCCAAAGGGCGTGGGTCTCGTTATCGACGCGGGCCCGCTGACCGGCGGCGGCTATGTGTTCCTGGACCCTGATAAAGGCCAGTACGCGGGCGTCCTGCAACTGGAGTTCAAGGGCATCGCGCTTAAAGCTGTCGGGCTCATCACCACCCGGATGCCTGACGGCACGGACGGCTTCTCGCTGCTGCTGATCATCTCCGCCGAGTTCACCCCGATCCAGCTCGGCTACGGGTTCACGTTGTCGGGCGTCGGGGGTCTCGTCGGGGTCAACCGTACCGCCGCCCTCGACGTCTTGCGCGCGGGCATCAAGGCCCGCTCTCTTGACTCGATCATGTTCCCGCGCGACCCGGTGGCCAACGCGCCCCAGCTGATCTCCAACCTGAGCGCCGTGTTCCCGCCCGCGCAGGGGCGCTTCCTGATCGGTCCGATGGCGCGCCTGGGCTGGGGCACGCCGCAGCTGCTCAGCCTTGACCTCGGCCTGATCCTAGAGCTGCCCGCGCCGGTGCGCCTCGCGGTGCTGGGCAGGCTGCGGATGGCGCTTCCGCGCGACGAAGCCGCCGTCGTCGTCATCAACATGGACGTGCTCGGCGTTCTCGACTTCGGCCGCGGCGAGGCGTCGGTCGACGCAACGCTCTACGACTCGCGGATCGCGGCGTTCACGCTGACCGGGGACATGGCGATGCGGGCCAGCTGGGGCGAACGGCCCGGGTTCGCGCTGAGCGCGGGTGGGTTCCATCCGCGCTTCCAGCCGCCGCCGGGGTTCCCAGCCCTCAACCGGTTGGCGATCAGCCTTTGCACCGGCGACAACCCGCGGCTGCGCCTGGAGTCCTACCTCGCGCTCACGTCCAACACAGTCCAGTTCGGCGCGCGCCTTGAGCTCTATGCAGCTGCGCTCGGCTTCAGCATCGAAGGCGTCCTCGCTTTCGACGCGCTGTTCCAGTTCGAACCGTTCCTGCTCGCCATCGACATCGTTGGCGCGGTGGCGCTCAAGATGGGCTCGCGGGTGCTGCTCGGCGTCAGCGTCAGCCTGTCGCTGACCGGCCCAACCCCTTGGCACATAGTCGGCAGAGCCTGCTTCCAGCTGCTCTTCCTTACCGCGGAGATCGGGTTCGACGTGCGTCTCGGCCGCGGTGAACCGCCGCCACCTCCGCCGCCGATCGAGGTCGCGCCGCTGGTCGAGGCCGCCCTCGCGGATCCGCGCAACTGGTCGGCGCAGCTGCCTCCCGCTGGGGAGTCGTTGTTCACCCTTTGCGAGATCCCTTCGGTCGCGGGGCAGCTGCTGCTGCACCCGCTGGGCATGCTCGCGGTCACCCAGCGGGTCGCCCCGCTCGGGCGGACGCTGGAGCGCTACGGGTCCTCCCGCGTCATCGGGGCGGCACAGCTGACGATCACCCGGCTGCGGGTCGCCAACGCTGAACCGGACACCGAGCCGATCGAGGAGTTCTTCGCCCCCGCCGAGTTCCTGGACCTCACCGACGACCAGAAGCTCGCCCGGCCCTCCTTTGAGCGTTGGGAGGCGGGGCGCCGGGTGCGCTCGCGCGCCGTCAGTTACGACACCGCCCAGCCCTTCGAGGCCGACGTGTCGCCGGAGGTCCTCCTGGTCGACGACCCGGATCGGCCCGCCGTGCCCGGACCGGGCGGGCCGCTGCCACCGTTGCCGTGGCCGCGGGCGCTCGCTGGCGGACCCGCTGCGCTGGCGCTCGTGCGCACCGCGGGCACCGCCCGGTTCGCCACCGACCCGCTCACGCTGGTGCTGACCGGATGAGCGGCCTGACGTTCCTGTCCTGGGCCCGCGCCGGGGTCCAGCTTGACGCGGCCGAGGAAGACCCGCTCACCGGCGCGCTGCCCGGCCGCGGAGCGCTGACCATCGGCTTGCGGATCAACGAGCGGCCCGAGGTGGTGCTGCCGGCGCGGCTCTACGGCCCCGGCGACGTCACCGGGCTCGACACCCGGCAGGTCGTGCGCGTCGAGCCAGCGCCCGACACCGCCGCCGCGGAGCCGACGTTCTTCCCGCTCGTCGAGCTCGACCGGCCGGACCTGCCGTGGCTGCTGACCCCCGTCCGCGCCCGCGGCGGGGAGCGCCTGCGGCCGTGGCTGGTGCTCGTCGTCGCGGAACGGCCTGCCTCCACCGTCGGACCCGAGCCGAACGCCCCGCTGCCCGTCCTGCGCTGTGCACTGCGCGAACTGCCCGACCTGGCCGACTCGTGGGCGTGGGCGCATGTCCAGCTCGCCACCGACGGCGCGCTCGACGAGACCATGCTGGCCGGGCTGCTCAGCGGGTCATCGGAGCGCTCGCTCGCGCGCCTGGTCTGCCCGCGCAGGCTGCGCGGGGGTGCCCGCTATGTCGCGTGCTTGGTGCCGGCCTTTGAGACCGGCCGCAAGCGCGGGCTTGGCATCCCGGCCGCCGCTGACGAGACCGACCTGCTGCCCGCGTGGATGGCCGCGGACGCCGACGACGAGGTCCGCCTGCCCGTCTACCACCACTGGGAATTTGGCACCGGACCGGACGGTGACTTCGAGTCGCTCGTGCGACGGCTGCGTCCGCGTCCGGTGCCCGACGACCTCGGCCTGCGGCCGCTGGACGTTAGCGACCCCGGCTCCGGCCTGCCCGCGCTCGACCCTGCCGACCCGGCCGCGGTGCTCGGCTTGGAGGGTGCGTTGCGCGGCGCGGGCACGGCCCCGTCGGCGTGGGACCCGGACGCGGCCGCGGGGTTCGCTGCCGCGCTCGCCCCGCTCCTCGACGGCTGGACGGTCGGCAGGCTGGGACCGCCCCGCTACGGCGACAGGATTCCGGCCCCGGGCGCCGAGCCGCGGTGGTTACGCGAGCTGAACCTGGACCCGCGCCACCGCGCGGTGGCCGCGTTCGGGGCGCAGGTCGTACGTCAGAACCAGGAGGCCCTGATGGCCGCGGCCTGGGCGCAGGCGGCGGCTGTCAGCCGGGCCAACGAGGCGCTGCGGCAGGGACAGCTCGCCCGCGCCGCCGCCGAACGGGTGTACCGGGGCAGGCTGACCGGCGACGCCGGGCTCGACGTACCGCGCCTGCTGCAGGTGAGCGCGCCGGTGCACGCCGCCCTCGCCGAGGCCCGCCCGCTGTCCGGCAACCGCGAGGTGACCGCGACCCTGTCGCCGGCGTTCCGCCGGATCACCCGCCCGCGCGGCCCGCTGGCCCGTCGACTCTTAGCCGCCGCGCCGTTCGCCGCGCCGGTCGAGGCGCTGGGGCAGCGCCTGCTCACCGTGAACCCGCTCCTGCGGCCTGCGCCGGGGATGGTAACCCTGGAGTCGCTCACCGGCGGCGACCGCGTGCGCGATCTCACGTCCGCGCGGCTCGCCCGGCGCTGGTGGGAGAGCCCCGCCGTGGGGCCCGCTGAGCAGCCGGTGCCGGACCTGCCTCGGGTGGCGAGCACCGGCGCCGTGATGCCCGACCGGGTGTTCCTGGTCAGCGAGGACGGGCGGGTCGTGTCCCGGGTGGATGCCCCGCTCGCCTGGCACGACCACGGCACCCCACCGGGCGGCGTCGCGGTCGGCCAGCCGACGGCAGTCGGGGACCAGACTGCGTTCGTCCGGACGGCCGACGGCAGGCTGTGCTCCCTCGCCTGGGACGGTGACCGCTGGGGATGGCAGGACCACGGCGCGCCGGGCGGGTCTCCGATCAGCGGACAACCGACCGGCGTGGCCAGGGACTCGCGGCCGCTACCCGGGGGCCAGCGTCAGCCCGGCGACTTCCGCAGCGTCTACGTCTGCGCCGCGGACGGCCACCTCTGGGACCTGCGCGCGGGCGGCGGCGGCTGGGGATGGGTGGACCTCGGCGCGCCTCCCGGCGGGGTGACCGGCGGTCCTGCCGCCTGGAACCAACCCGGCTGGCAAGTCTCGCCGGGTTGGGTACTGTACCTGCACGGGCTGACCGGGCGGCTGTGGGGGCTCACCGACTCGGGCACCGGCTGGACTTGGGCGGACCGGGGCGCCCCCACCGGGCAGGGCGTCGCGGCGGTCGATACGGGCGTCCCGCCGGCGATCTCGTTCGGATCTCCGTACCTGCGGCTCACCGACGGGAAGGTCTTCAACTACATCGGGGGTTCCTTCGGCATCCCGCTCTGGATCGACCGGGCCGTCCCCGAGCCGGTCACTGGCATGTTCGCCGACGGGCAGACCCTTTGGGCGGTCAACGAAGCGACAGGGCGCCTCTGGCGATTCACGCCTGGTCAAGCGACCGATTGGGAAGCCCAAGACCCGATCGGCGGCCTGCGCAGCGGGGGCGCCATCCGCAACAGCGAGGCGTGGGTCGCGGTAGACGGTCGGCTGATGATCCGGCGCCTCAACCCCGCCCGCTGGGACGACCTTGGGCCGCCCGCGCCCGGAGGAGCGGGCCACCCGGCCGCGGCCCCGCCGCAGCGCACGTCCTGGCGCGGGCCGCTCGGCTTCATGTCCAACCTGCTGGCGATGCACGTCGGCAACCCGGCGGGAATCCCGACCGCCTACGTGCGCACAGGTCACGACCTCGGCTTCGACGGGGAGGTCCGTGGCGGCTGGACCTTCACCTCGCCCGGCGTCCCCGGGATGGGCGCGGGCGTCCAGGGCGCCGGGCTGGCGCTGGCCGACCTGAACGGCACCGCCGGGCAGGACGCGGTGCTGTTCTGGGTGGAGGCCACGGCCGACCGGGGCAACGTCGGCTCGTGGCGGATCGGCTGGAACGCCGGGCCGGACGGGAACTTCACCTGGGACCCGCAGGTCCACCGGGTACCCGGGCCGCTCTCCACGCTGCTCGGCAAGGGCCATGCGGTGGGGGCCGCCTACCCGGTGCAGGGCTGCGACGTGACGCTCGCCGACTTGGACGGCGACGACCGCCCTGAACTGGTCGTAGCGTACGTGTCAGGCGTGCCAGACCGGCCTCGACTGCACTACCGGATCGGCTGGCGCGTCGACACGACGGGCGACGTCACAGGCGGCTGGACGGAGTCGGTCGAGGTGCCGTGGCCGGGGCGGGCCGCTGGAGCACCGCCTGTGCTGGGCGTAGGCGTCGCGGTCGCCGACGTCGACAATGACCTCCGCCCGGAGCTGGTGGTGATGATCGTCGAGGCCACCGCGGCCGGGCCGCTTCCCCGTTACATGATCGGCTGGCGGCTCAACGCCCGCGGCCGGGTGGTGGGCGGGTGGACCGGGCCGCACGACATCGGCGGCCCGCCGCTCGGCGCCGACGTGCGGGAAGCGGCGATCGCCGTCGCCGACTTCTCCGGGAGCCAGAGCCCCGATCTGGTCTTCTTCCACGTCGAGCGCGGGCCGGGAAACAACAGGGCCTTCTACCGGGTCGGGTTCGACCTGCAGCCTGCAGGGCCCGCGCGTCGGTGGGGCGAGCCGCAGGAGGTCGACCCCTCCGGCTGGTGGGGCCCAGACAGCATGGGCACGGGCATCGCTGTCGGAGACCTCGACAACGGCCTGCTGGCGCGCAAGCGGCAGTTCGCAGCCGACTTCCGCGCCGCCGCCGCCCCACACCTGCAACTGGTGGAGCGCGCCCAACAGCTCGCCCGCGCCGACGACGAGTCGCCGGTGTCCACTGCGGCCATCGCCGCGGACGTGACCGCGGCACTGGCCCCCGAGCGTACGGTGACCGCGCGGGTCACGAGCCGAATCGACGGCCCCGACCTCACGGCGCTGCCGCCGGGGAACGACCGGTTGAACCCGCTCGCGGTGGCACCGACGTTCCCGCAGCCGATGTCCGAGCCGCTGGCCGAGCTGTCCCCTGACCTGGTGCTGCCCGTCGTCGACGGCATCCCGCCGGACACTGTGACCCTCCTGCGCGCCAACCCCGCGTTCATCGAGGCCTACCTAGTGGGCCTCAACCACGAGCTCGGGCGCGAGCTGCTCTGGCGGGAGTTCCCCGCCGACCGGCGCGCCACCTACTTCCGGCAGTTCTGGGACGCACGCGGCGGCGACCCGGCCCGCGGCCCGCTGACCGACATCCCACCGATCGGCGAGTGGCTGCCCGACAGTGCCCTCGGCAGCCACGCGACGGCCGTGGGCGGCCCGGAGATGACGCTACTGCTCCTGCGCGGCGAGCTGCTGCGCCGGTACCCGTCCACACAGGTGGCCGCCCGGCGCGCCGCGTGGTCCCCCGGCCCGGCTCGGATCCGCGTGCTCGGCGACGAGGTCGTCCTGCCCCAGTTCCGGCACGCCATGGACCCCGATCTCGTCTTCTTCGGCTTCCCCTTCACCGCATCAACCGCCCGCGGCTCCGACACCGATCCCGGATGGTTCTTCGTGCTGGCCGAGCACCCCACCGCCCCCCGCTTCGGGCTCGACGAGCCGCCCCTCGACGGCATCTCGTACGGCACCGCCCCCGACGTGTGGACGGACCTGGACTGGGCACGACTGGCCACCGACGCCGACACGCTGGCCACCCTCCGCCACGTCCCGCTCGACCCGCCGTTCGGCGACGTCAGCCGCCCCCGCCGAGCGGCCGGGCCGCCGCAGTTGACGTGGGCACGCAACAGCGCCCACCTCGCGCACATCACGCTGCAGCCCCCCGTCGCCGTGGCCGTGCATGCCACCGACATACTCCCGAGGCCCTCAGATGACTGACCTCGCCCTGGCCGCCGACGTCCCGATCGCACTTCTGCCCGTCCGGCTGGAGACCCGCTTCGACGGCACCGACCTGCGCATCCGCGTCTACCCCGACCAAATCCACATCGACACCCACGAACCGAAACTCACCGAGACCGAAGCGCAGGCGGGCCGCGCGTTCTGGAAGGCCGTCTGGACCGCGCCCGACGACCCGACCGAGCAGGCCGCCTGGGACGCGCTCGCCAACCGCCACGGGCCCGAGCGTGGCGCCTGGATCGCCCGCGTACTGCGGCCGACAAACCCTGCCGCGCGGCCCGGCGCGGCCCCGGCCTTCCCAACGCCCCCGTCGCGCACGGCGGCGTGGACCCGAGCGCCGCTCGCGCAGGCGCTCCCGGACCGCTGGTACGCCGTCGGTATTCCGATCGGCCGGGGCGACCTGCGCGCCAGGGCGGCCAGCGGCCCGGTCAGCACACCCGCCGTCGGCCCGTCCCCCACCGCCGACCTGAGCGCCTTGTCCGCCGCCGACGCACCGGTATCCGCCGAGACCCGGTGGCTCGTGGACTTCGACGCAGCACTGGCGCAGGGCATGGCGCTGCGCCTGCCCGCCCCACCGGATATCCCGGCCGCCGAGTTCCGCGGCTACGCCCAACTGCTGGTCTACGGGGTGCGGGGAGACACCGGCGAGGACGTGCTGAGCGCGCTGCTGGACGCCCATCTCTACACCGACGGCTTCGCGTATCTGGCCCAAGGCACTGCTACCAACAACACCCCGGGCGCCCCGGCCGCGCCCTCGCGCAACGACCCGGCTTACCGCGCAGCGTACCGCCCTCGGTTGGCGCAGGCCCCACGCGTTGCCGAAGACGCCAACGCCGCCATCTTCGCCAGGGCGCTGGGGGTTCCCCGCGCCGGCGCCGTCGCGCTCGCGGCCGGGGCTGCCGACCGGGAGCAGCCGACCGCGCGCTGGATGCAGACGGCGCTGTGGCAGCCGACCTGGGGCTACTACTTCGCCCAGATGCTCGGCACGGACGTAACCGACGAGCAGATCCGAAGACGGGTACGACGGCACGTGCTCGACTGGGTACGCCCCGCGGGCCCGCTCCCCACGCTGCGGGTCGGGGCGCAGCCATACGGCGTTCTCCCGGTGCTCGCCACTGCCGCCTACGCCGAGCGGGAGGGCACCGACCTCGGGGTCGACGTGCTCGGAGCGGGCACGGTCGCGTTCCTGCAGCTTCTGCGCGAGCGGATCTGGGAGCCATCCGTTGCCGCGGTCCCACACGCCCGCGACCGACGCCCCGAGACGGCCGTTCGCATCCTCGGGATGGGCGCGCACGCGCAGCACTACTACGCCCGCAGTCTGCTGGGCGCGGAGTACATCGCCTACCTCTGGCGGTTCTCCGACCCTCCGCTAGGGCTCGGCGCGGACTGGCGGGCCGATCTCACCGCGGCCGCGGCTCGGCTGGGTGAGCGACTCGGGCTCGGCGGCTGGGAGCCCCGCCTGGGCCGGGCCGTCTTCGCCACCGACTCGTTCCCGATCGACGCGGCGGCGGTCGAGGCGCCGGGCGGCACCCCGGCGGCCACCTACCTGCGCGCGCTGGCCGCCGCCGACCTCACCGCCGCCACGGCTCACAACCAGGTCGACACCGGCCCACCCGAGCGCACCCCGCTGCTCTACCGGCTGCTACGCCACGCCCTCCTGCTGGAGCACGCACAGGCCGCGGCGCGGGTGCGGACCCGCTTCGGCCTCGGCCCGCCCCTCCGCGAACCCGAACTGGTGGACCTCGTACCGGGCACGGTCACCGACACGGCGTGGCGCGTGCTCGCAGACGAGCGGGTGTGGACGCCCGGCGGGCCCACCGAGACCCTGCAGGCCCACATCCTGCGCACCGTCGGCAGCACCGCGACCGCCGACCTTGCGGACTTCCGGGCCGCGCTGACCGGCCTCACCGACCTGCCCGTCGGTGTCCTCGAACGGCTGCTGGCGCAGAGCGTCGACCTCGCCTCGCACCGGATCGACGCCTGGCTCACCTCGTTCGCGACCAAGCGGCTGGCCTGGCTGCGCCAACCGGTCGACGCGCCGCGCGCCACCGGCGTCCATGTCGGGGGGTACGCCTGGCTAGAGGACCTGCACCCGCACGAACCAGCGACCGCGGCCGACCCGCTCGCAGACGAGCCGGGCCCGCTGTGGCGCGACCCCGGGAACGCGGGCTACGTGCACGCACCGTCACTCGCCCACGCCACCACGGCCGCGGTGCTACGCGGCGGCCACCGCGCCTACGCCGAGAACGGCGCAAGCCCGTTCGCGATCGATCTACGCTCGCACCGCGTACGGCTGGCGGCGTGGCTGCTCGACGGGGTGCGCCAGGGTCAGCCCTTGGGAGCGCTGCTGGGCTACCGCGCCGAACGCGGGCTGCACGAGCATCCCCGGGTCGGGCTATCGGCCTACCTGCCCGCGCTGCGTGACCGTTTCCCGCGCCGGGTCACCAGCCTGTCGATCGACGGGGTCACCGGGGCCTCGGGCACCCTCGACGTGCTCGACGGACTCGCGCTGCAGCGCGCCTTCTCGGCCGGAGAGCTCGACTTGGCGGCCCTCGGCGTCGCCGACATCGACCGCGCTCCCGTCACCGAAGTGCTCACGGATCTGTCCGAAGCTGTCGACGCCGTCGCCGATGCGCTGCTCGCCGAGGGCGTCCACCACGTCGTCGCGGGCAATCCGCTACGGGCAGGCGCCACGCTGGACGCCGCCGACCGAGGCGAGGCGCCCCCGCCAGAGCTGGAGGTCGCGCGGACGCCCCACACCGGCGTCGCGGTCGTCCACCGCCTGCTGGTCGCGCTCAGCGCTGGCGCAGCCGCGCCCCCGGGATGGCCCGTCGATCCGCTAGTGCAGGCCAGGGCCCAGGCCGAGCCGCGACTGAACACCTGGCTCGCGCGGCTGCTGCCCACGCCGGACCGGGTGCGCTGGCGCGCCGAGGCCGTCGGCGCCACGGCGGGCGAGATCCTACGGGTGGAGCGAGACCTCGCTGGGCTGGGGCTGTCGCCGCTGGACCTCGTGGGGCTGCCGGAACGGAACCCGGACGCCGCACGCGGGGAGCTGGAGCTGCGGCTGGAGCGGGCCGTGCGCGCGCTCAGCGAGGTCGGCGCGGCGGCGCAGGTGCGTCTGGACCTCACCCGCGACCCGGCGTGGGGCCCCGCAGTGGTTAGCGTTGCCGAGCTCCTGGAGATGCTGCGCGGGGTGCGCGCCCTGTTAGAGGCATCGCGCCCACTCGAGGCCGGCGACCTCACGCTGCCTGACGACGACGTCGCCGCATCGCCCACCGACCCGGACCTAACCGCCCGGGCCGACGCGGCGGTGGCTGCGCTCGGGAGGGCCGCGGCCGACCTCGCCGACGGCGGCGACGACGCGACCGTCGACCGGGGCCTCCTGCGCGCCGCGCACCTCGGCGTGCCGGGCGCCCTGCCTGCGGGGACACCGCCCGCCGCGCATCGCACCGTCGTCGCCGCCGAGCTGGCCCGGCGCCAAGAGCGGCTCGCCGCGCTGCCCGACAGCGACCCGCGGCGACGCCTGGAGGCGGTGTTCGGGGACGCGTTCGTCGCGCTCGCCGCCGTCCCGCAGGATCCGTCGCTCACCACGGCGCTGGCCGCGTCGACGGCGACCCAAGGGGGCGACGCTCAGGCCGCAGCCGGCTGGCTACACCGGATCGCGCGGGTACGCCGCGGCGCGGACCGGTTGGTCACCGCGTTGGCGTCCGCGGAGGCGCTGTCGACAGGTGCAGGACTCACCCTCGACGTTGCCCAAATGCCTTACACCGCCGGCGAACGCTGGCTGGGGCTGCCGCTGGCCGGCGACCCGCCCGGAAGCCGTCTCTCCCTGCTCGTGCACGCCCCCGACGGGCTGGGTGCCGAGGTCGCCGGGCTCGTCGTCGACGAATGGACTGAGGTGATCCCGGCGCGAGCCGAGACCACCGGCGTGACCTTCCACTACGACGCACCGGGGGCCTGCGCGCCGCAGAGCGTGCTGCTCGCGGTCAGCCCGGACGCCCGCGACCGATGGAGCACTGAGCTGGTCGAGAACACGCTCAGCGAGGCGCTCGCACTGGCCCGCCTGCGTGCGGTCGATCTGGAGGCCCTGCACCCGCTGGACCCAGACGCCATGACCGATGTCGGGCAGTTGGTGCCCGCTGCGTTCCTTGCCACCAACGTGCAGCCGGGCGACGCGATCTCGACCGACCTCACCCGCGGAGCGCCCTGACCATGCCGTCCGTCACCAGCTGGAACCGCCTGGAGCCGCGGGCACGCAGCGGGGACATGCGCCCGGGGCTGGAGGCCCGCGTGCACGACCCGCTGTGGCTGCTTGCCCGTCAGTGGCAGCTCGGCGAGTTCCAAGGCGAGGACGCGGCGTCGCCCGCCTGGGCCCGGCTGCGAGCCGAGTCCGCTCCGCTCACGGTCATCCGGACCCCGGGTGGTGCGCCGACGCCGCTGGACGCTGGCTTTCCGCTGGAGACGACGGTCGAGCGCATGCCCGCAGGCGAGCCGGATCGCCGCACCGCCGCTGAGGCCGGGCTGCATTTCCTGCGGCTGCTGGCAGACGAGGGCATGGCAGCCTACCGCGACGCCTTCGTGACGGCCTTCCCGCTCGCGCCGCCCACCGGCGAGACCGACCCTGCGAGCCGCCGCTACCTGCAGCTCATGTCCGGGCGGGCCCCGGACGGCCTGGAACTGGGCACGAACGTGCGCGGCGGGCTCCCGACGAGGGTCGCGGTGGACCTCGACGACCAGCCCGAGGTCCGGGCCGCCATCCGGCGCTACCTCACCTGGCTGGACGACCTGGTGCGCACCAGCCCGCATGGGGCGTGGCAGCCCGAGCGTTTCGAGTACGACATCGAGGTGGCGGCACCGGGCGGCGTCGTCCTGCGCGCGCCCGAGTACGCGGGCGGCGCGCTGGACTGGCACTCCTTCGTCCACGACACCGACGGCGACCTCACCGCCAGAGGGGATCCCGTACCGATCGTCGCGACGGTGCTGCCGTCCCCGGCAAGCTATGCGGGCATGCCCGAGGCCCGGTTCTGGAAGCTGGAGGACCGGCGGATCGACTTCGGTGGCATCGAGGCGGCGCCCACGGACCTTGCCCGCATGCTCGTGCTGGACTTTGCCACCGTCTTCGGCAACGACTGGTTCGTCATCCCGCTGCAGCTGCCCGTCGGGACGCTCACTCAGGTGCGCTCACTGGTCGTGGGCGACACGTTCGGTGACCGGTGGCTGATCGGGCCCGCGGCACGCGCGGACTGGTCGATGTACCTGCTCAGCGCCGTCGGTTCGGGGGCCAAGGCCACTGGCGGACGGTTGGACCGCCTGCTTTTGCCGTCCGCGCTCGTCACAACCCTTGAAGGCGATCCGCTGGAGCAGGTGCTACTGCTTCGCGACGAGGACGCGAACGTCGCCTGGGCGATCGAGCAGACCGTCGAGGGCGCGGCGGGCGTCCGGGTCGACCGCGTCGAGGCCTGGCAGGAGCACCGGCGCCGATACGGAGACGCCGCGGCGCACTCCGGGGCTCCCGCGCAGATCGCGCCGTTCACTTACCGGCTCGTGTCGGAGGTGCCCGAACACTGGATCCCGCTCGTCCCCGAGGAGACCGCGCCGGGCCGGACCGTCCTGCGCGTCTCTGCAATCCAGCGGCCCGGGGTCGGCGGCGGGGGGCCCGAACCAGTGCTGCCGCGGGGCCTGCTGCTCCGATCAGCGGACGCGCTGCGGGTGCCCGAGGAGGAGGTGCCGAGCGAAGGGGCGCAGGTCACCCGTTCCTGGCACTACACCCGCTGGACCGACGGCTCGGCGCACTTGTGGGAGGCACGGCGCAAGCGCGCTGGGCGGGGCCCCGCGTCGAGCGGGCTCGCGTTCGACCTCGTCGAGCCGTGGCACGCCCCCGGCCGACCTCTGGCCTACGCGCCGGTGCGGCTCGCGGTCACGGCCGCGGCACTGACGGCCGACCCGGTCGACCTCCACCGGCTCGCGCCTGGGGAGCGGGCCGTCGTGCGCTGGGAGATCCGCAACGTGGGCACCGCCACCTGGTACCGCGTCGGGGACGACGCGCTGCGCCTCGGCACGTCCGGCGACCGGGACCACCCTGGCCGCCTCGCCGCGGCGAGCTGGCTCGACCCGGCCCGGCCGGCTGCGCCCGCCGAATCCGTGATCGGGCCGGGCCAAGTTGCGACGTTCGTGTTCGAGATCCGCGCCCCTGCTGCACCGGGGCCATTTCATGAGGTGTACGAGCCGCTGCTCGGCGACAACGGCTGGATCGGAGGCCCACAGCTGGAGCTGCGCGGAAGCGTGACGGCGTAGCGCCGTCCGAGGGGGCAGGGAGGAAGATTATCAAGTTTTCTGTATAAGTAGGACTACTTTTGGGTGTGTCGGTATCAGTTCATATGGCCGTCGAGGCGCTCCGGGTCAGCGATGGCGAAGGCACCGAGAGCGACTTTCAGCCCTGCATGATTTCAGGGGCGCCCGGGTGACCAGGTTTGTGCTGAGGCCAGGCACCCTACTCGTCCTCATCGTCAAGACTTAAATTTCACTTGCTTCTTCCGCTCTGTTCGGGTCTTGAAACGAATGACCTGAGCATTGGACGTGGACAAGTTCAAACAGGAGTGTCAGATATGCAAAGCAGTAAAGAAAGTGAGGCAAGGACCCGAGCTCGTCTGGCCATAGTTATAGTGTCCTTGGGCCTGGTCGGGATGGCGATGGTCTCAGCCACAGCGTTATGGTTGGCCACTGATCAGACCCGACCGGAGATGGCACGTCTGGTCTTCGCCTCCATTCTCCCGCTCCTGGGCACCTGGGTGGGAACCGTCCTGGCGTTCTATTTCGCGCGGGAGAATATGAGCGCGGCAACGGAAAACACTGCACGGCTTCTCGGACTTCAATCCAGCACACCGGTCACAGCGATAATGGTGCCCAAGGCGCGCATGATCACACACAATTTGGCAGCCGGGGCAGACGTACTAACCGTACAACTCGTCGATCTCTATAAAAGGATGCTGGCGGCAGGCATTGCTCGCATCCCCATCCTCGATGCCTCCGGCACCGTACTGTATACAGTGCACAAGGCGATGCTTACCGCGTTCGCCGCTTCCTTTGCACCACCAAAGGACCCAGCAGCGCTAACAGAACAAATGCACCACCTATTGGCTGACCCAGACCGCAAGCGATTGGTAGAGGCCATGGGGTTCGTCGGGCCTAGCGCCCTCATCGAGGACGCCCGGAACAGGATGCGCTCAATACCCGACTGTAACGACGTGTTTGTAACCAGTAGCGGAAAGAAAACAGATCCGGTTATTGGCTGGCTCACCAACACCGACCTGGCAGGGGCGGAGTAGGAAAATTCGGCTAATCCACACGCTCACAGGCACACCGTAGTCAGGGCCGGATCCGGAACACCCCTCCAGTCTCGTCCCTGCCCTCGGGCGGCGGGAAGACTGTCTTGCCGAACACAAAGCGGCGGCAACGCGCCTATTTCGCCTTCCCCTGAGGGACACGGTAGCGGCCATGAAAAGCTAGTCCGAAATGGAGGTGACCTGACCGGGGCGGGGGCGCGCTGGTGCGCCCGTCGTGGTCCAACGGGCTGGGACTGCGGTATGAAGACGTGGGGTTGTCAGGCCGCCGGGGTGAGGTGACTGTGTGGTCGAAGGCTTCGAACTGGCGGATGTGGGCGCGTTTTTGTTGTTCGGTTTGATGTGGCGGTTGAAGTGGGTCGGCGCCGAGGTCACGGACCCCTGCGTCCGTGTCCTGTAAGCGGTGCCAGATGATGGCGAGGACGGGGCTCTTGATGAGGAAATACGAGAGGGCGGCCTGTCCATTTTGCCGGCTCAGCGGAGTGGGCATGGAATTCCCCCATCAATCCTGCATGGATACTTCCCAACACCCACTTCCACCTTTCCGCTGACTTCGCCATACTTGGCTGGTCATGCGTTCGGTGTTGGCTTGGAATCTACAGGTTGCTCGGATGTGCGATAGCGCGCGGTGCTTTGCGCGCCTGGCCGTAATTCCAGTAGGACCCTTCCGAAGTGGCATGGGCAGTCCGTCGGGAAGCAGGGCGAGCCTGCTTCCTCCCTGCAAAATCCCGCAACTCAGATAGCGAGGGCAACGATGCTTTCGATCAAAGACATCCCGTGGGCACAACTCCTGCAACAGAACAACTACCATCCGTCGCCCGCCGACTGGTCGGATCAGGTGATCTACTTCCTCATGATCGACCGGTTCTCGGACGGCCAGGAAGATGGCTACCACGATGTAGCCGGTCAGATCGTTCAAGGCACCACCCAGCTGTTCTCGCCGGCCGACGCCGGCAACGCAGTCCGGTCGCAGGCTGCCATCCAGGACTGGCAGTCCGCCGGTGCCACATGGCTCGGAGGGACACTCAAAGGGATCACCTCCAAAATCGGCTACCTCAAGAGGATGGGCGTAACGGCGCTCTGGATCAGCCCGGTGCTCCGGCAACGAAAGGGCATGGATGATTACCACGGCTATGGCACGCAGAACTTCCTCGAAGTCGACCCCCACTTCGGAACAGACCAAGACTTCAAGGACCTGGTGGCCTCAGCTCACAACGCCGGACTCTACGTCATCCTCGACGTGATCCTGAACCACTCCGCCGACGTCTTCCAGTACAACACCGTGGATACGAACGGCAACTTTTACACCCCCGGTTGGAGCGGCGCTGCCTATCCCGTGCTCGGCTGGCGGGATCCCAACGGCGTCCCCACGCTCCCCTTCCCTGCACCGGTCAATCGGGCCGACACGGACAGTGCCGTCTGGCCGGAGGAGCTCCAAGCCGCGGACGCCTTCACCCGCAAAGGGAACATTGCCAACTGGGATGCCAGACCGGAAACAACGGAAGGCGACTTTGCCGGATTGAAGGACATTCACCAGGGAACCGGCCCGTTGTCTGACTACCAGCCATCGGAAACGCTCCGAACTGTCGCGGAGGCTTACCAGTACTGGATCGCCTACGCAGACGTGGACGGGTTCCGCGTCGACACTGTGAAGCACATGGACCTCGGGGCAACGCGCTTCTTCACCTCCGCCATCCATGAATTCGCTCAGACTGTCGGCAAAGATTCCTTCTTCCTGGTCGGCGAAATCACCGGCCCGCGGGGAGAAGCCATCAGGACTCGCGATGAAACTGGGCTTGATGCGGCACTGGGGCTTCGGGACGTTCAGCAATACATGGTGGACGCAGTTAAGGGCTGGGGGAACCCGGCCGACTACTTCGAAATCTTCCGAAACTCTGCCGAGGTCAATAAGCCTTCTCACACGTGGTTCCGCAGCCATGTGGTCACTGCCTTCGACGACCACGACCTCGTCAGGCTGGACAAGGAATGGAAGGCGCGGTTCGCAGCCGATCAAGATGGGCGTGAACTTGAGCTCGCCATTCTGGCCATGAATGCCACCACCTTGGGAATCCCGTGCATCTACTACGGAAGCGAGCAACGTTTCGACGGCAAGTTTCCGTCCGACCTCAATCCCACTCCTGACAAGGAGGACCGGCCGGATCGTTATATCCGGGAAACGATGTTCGGGGCCGGCTTCGGTTCGTTCAGGAGCCGGGACCGGCACTTCTTCGACGAGAGGGCGGCGACATACATCGAGTTCGCAAAGATTCTAGCCATTCGAAAGAGCGACCTCGCCCTGCGCCGCGGCCGGCAGTATCTGCGGTCCATCTCCGATGACGGATCCTCCTTCTGGTACCCGAACCGGATCGGCGAGGGCCGGATGACATCCATTGTGGCTTGGAGCCGTATCATGTCGAACCGGGAAGTGGTGTGTGCCATCAACACCGACCTGACAGCGACCAGGACAGCATGGGTGACCATTGACGCCCGCCTGCATACGGTTGGTGCCAAATTCAAATGCACCTATTCAACGGACCCGACCCACGTCGGGTCGCCGACGTCGGTCGAGGGGCGGAATGGTTTGGCAATCAGCGTCAGCGTTCCGCCCGCTGGCTTCATCATCATGACGCCTTA
This sequence comes from Arthrobacter sp. Leaf337, assembly GCF_001423745.1. Taxonomy (GTDB): domain Bacteria; phylum Actinomycetota; class Actinomycetes; order Actinomycetales; family Micrococcaceae; genus Arthrobacter. Next base: position 53,734 of record NZ_LMPC01000010.1, on the reverse strand, counting down.
AGAAAGCAGGGGATCAGCCAATTGCCCGTTTTCCAGCCAGGTATGCCGGAGCCCCGCGTCGAGTCCATAGGCACAATCCTTCAAACTTTGTCTCACATCAGCAGTACCTCGGCCGGCGCTTGGGGCGTAGCGGCCACCGAGATCTCCGGCGCCCGCCCGCGCGCCGTTGCAGACGGACTATGCGGACCGCGGCCGGCGGTGTGGGCCCGTCGAGCGTCGTCGGGGCCAAGCGTCACCGGACGACGGTCGCGAGCATGCGTGCGCCGGAAAGGACTTCGCCGTTGCTGTCACGCTGGACCACGTCGAAAATGAACACCTCGCCGGGCTGTGTCTTGGGGTCGAATCGGCCCAGAACCCGCATCGGCATGACATCGTCCGGGCGCAGCGCGAACTTCACCTCACTCCCGGAGCCCAGATCGCCATCCAAGCCGAGGTCGAGCATCGGCCTATCCGTGCCGGAAACGATGACCTGCTGGTCCGGGGGCAGGTCGGCGTCACCGCCAAGGACCAGACGAGTGCACTTCGGGTCCTGGTCCGGGTGTGTCCACTCGACGTGGCCGCCCGACAGGAGGTGCTCCCGCTCGGTGGGGCCGAAGCCGCCCTGCTGGACCTGGGTGACTGTGAGGATACCCTCGAGGTCGTTCACCGTCGGGTTCCCTACTAGGAGGGGGAACACGAACTCCCCCTCGCCCTGGGCTATTAGCATCCCGGAGGCGACCTTCGCGTTGATGTTGCGCCACCCGTGGTGGGAGTCGCAGCAGATGAAGATGACGTCTTTCGTGAACGGTGGCGTCACCGAGATCTCCAGTCCGTTGTCATCCGGGGCTGTCCCGTAGGCGTTGGCGATGATGCAGTGGTGCCCGTCGGGGTTACGGATCGCGTCGTCGTGGGTCACCCGCCACCGCAGCTTCGCCGATGCTGAGGCCCCGGAAGCGATGTCGCCCAGTAGCCGCGGTCCCAGGCCCGCCGGGCCTCCGGCCGACGGGATGCCACCCTTGGGACCGATGCCGACTCCGTAGTCGCATACCCACACCTGAACTTCGACGTTCTCGATGGTCTTCGTGCCCGCATTCCGCACCGTCACCTGTATGTAGTTGTCGATTGTCGTCCCGGCCGTGGACGGCGCTTTGGCTGTGCCGGCGTCGATCCCGCCCTGTATCTCGATGTCCGGGCACCTCCAGAAGTCTGTACATGGCTCGATCGGCCTTTTCTCGTTCTCGCCCACCAGGCGGCGCAGGTAGATCGGACCGGACTTCACTGTTCCTTCGTTGCAGGTCATTGGGGGTTCCCTTCGGTTGGAGCTGATCAGGGATCAGGCGGGTGGGTGGATGATGCGGATCAGGCAGGGACGTACTCGATTTGGAAGCCGGAGAAGAGCGCGGTCTGGTCAACGTCGTTGCGCCAGTTCCATCGCAGGAGCACCTGGTACTTGAACTGCGTGACGTCGACAGTGGCCAGCGCCCCGGGAGCGATGTCGTCCTGTTTGGTGAAGGTGCCGGCGGTGCCGTCGACGCTGGCGATGCGTTCCCCGTTCGGGGTCCCGGCCAGCAGTTGGCGTTGCAGTTGCGCGTTGGCGAGGCTGTCTCCGGTGGCCTCGCCGTAGGCCGTGAAGCGCACCAGCCGGGCCCCGTCCGGCAGGTCCACCGGCATGAACCCTGACGCCTTGTCAGCGTTCACGGGACTCTTGACCACCCCGTTGCCCTGCTCCCATGGGAAGGCCGTGAAGCTGATCGCCAGGGGCGTTAGCGTGAGCGTCACCGGCTGCACCGGCGGCCCGATGCTGAGGCTGTCGAGGGTGTTTCCGATCACCTTCACCATTCTCGAGAGCGTCAGGAACTCGGCCGAGATCGCTTGGAAGCGGGCGTTGAAACCGTTCTCCCCGCCCGCGCTGACGCGGTCGAGTTGGTCGATCCAGTCCTTGGGCGCGAACTGCGGCGTGTAGTTGAGCGGCATTAGCGATCTCCTTCTCGAGGGGCGCGGGCGGGGCCGCGGCGGCGGAAAACCGGGAATGTATAGCCCGGCATCAGGTCGTCCGGGGTAACGAGTTCGACGACGCGGGCGCGGAGCAAATCGGTGCGCACTTCGACGCCGATCGGGCAGAACCGGGTCAGCGCGTTCATCACGAGGTCGTATTGGTCCTTGCGCAGCCGCACGTCGGGTTTGGCCTCCAGCGCGGGGTTGAGCCGCACCGCGAACTGGTAGGGTCGGGCGCCGTCGGCAGGCAGGTATTGTGCTCGGACCAGTACCCTCCCGGGCCGTACCCCACGGACCGAGGAGGAGGGTGCGGCCACCGTCTCGGGCTCGGCCGCGGCGGGCCCGAGCGACACCACGGACCACGCGGCCTCCTCGCCGTTCCCGCGGCCAAGAGTGGCCACGCCGGCCTGCTCGGGGTCGTGCGGAGGCGTTGCCGCCAACGGCCCGAGGTCTGCGGTCAGCAGCGTACCTGTACCGGGCGAGAGCACGGCCAGTCCAAGTCGGTAGGGCGCGGCGGACGGTGTTGCTGCCAGTGCCGCGGCCGCTCCCCCCACACGCAGGGCGGCGTCCAGCAGGGATGACGTCGCGACGTCCAGCACCCGGACCTCGCCCCGGCCCTCGTCCGGGCCCCCCGGGACCCCTGCGGTGGAGACGAACACCCGTGTGCCGTCGTCCGCGGCCGCGAGGCGGTGCGGAGGGATCCCGGGTGCGAATCCGGACACCACTGCGACCTGGCTGTGGTCGCTGACACGGTGCACCCAGATCGTTCCGGTGGCGGCCGCGGCGTCGTCCGCCTCGCAGGCGACGTAGAGTTTGCCGGCGGTCACGACTGCGTCGACCGCGCCGGCGCCGGTGGCCACCGGCGGCCCAGCGAGCGTAAGCGTCGCCGCGTCGACCCGAAGGAACCGGTCGTCGGCCAGAACGACGTACACGCCGGTGCCGTCCGGAGTGGCGGCTAGCGCCCTGGGTACGGCAGGCAGAACCAACTGGCCCGCGACGGGGGCGCCTGTGGTTGCATCGTAGGCGCGCATCGTCGGTGTTCCGCCGCCGGCGGAGGCGACGAACACCCTGGTGCCCGCGTGTGCGAGTGCCACCGGCTGCGGCGCCGTCCCGGTATCAGCGACGGGCGTGAGGTCGGCCGTGGTCAATACCGAGATGCGGTTCAGCAGCGGGTGGACGGCGAACAGGCGGTCGGTGGTGATGACGAGCCCGTCGGGGGCCGGCAACACGGCGACCGAACGCTCGAAGACTGGTCGTGGCGGGCCTCCGGGGGTCAACGGGGCTAGGGTGTAGACGGCGATGCGGGAGTCCGCGCGGTCGGTGACGTAGGCCCTTCGGCCGTCGGGCGAGATCTGGACCGCGCGGGCATCAGCCCGGGGCTCGACCTTTACCGGTGCCGGGTCGCCGGGTGCGCCGAGTTCTCCGGTGACGATCCGGGCGGGTGCCAGAACGGTGAGCGGTTCCCCGTCCCCGGTGGTCACCCGGAGCGGGCCCGGCGGTGTGGCCGTGAGGTCTAGATGGGCGAACCCTGCCGTGAAGGCCCGCGCGGCCAGTGCAGGGCCGTCGAAGGCGGTGTGGGTCAACTCGAGGACGCGTCCCTGCGCGACTAGGGGGTCCGTGCTGGCCTCGAAGGCCCGCTTGACTTGTAGCTTACCGCCGTCGGCGGCGAGGATCTCGAGCAGGCGATCCAGACGCCGCCCGGCTTCGGGGTGCACACGCCGGGCGTCGAGGCTGGTGTACTGGATGGCGGCGCCGGTCAGGTCATCTGTCCTGGTCACCAGGGATGTTTCGGGAAGGTCGATCTCCGGCAGCCCCACGATGGCCCGTCCGATGCCGCGGCGCCCGTCCGCCGCGATCGTCTGCCCCGCGCCGAGGGAGGTGTCGTTCAGCCCGATGCGGATCCGCCGGGCCCCGTGGGCGGTGAGGTGCCGCCGCGTGATCTCGATCTGGACGACGACGTCCCCCGCGGCATCGGCATGCAGCACCACGTCGGGGGAGAGGCCCGTCACCTCCAGCCGCGCCGCCCCGGCCCCCGCCCGCAGCACGGACCAGCGGACCTCTCCCCCGGCGATCGCGGCGGGCGAAGGGTCTACCCGCAGGGCCAGGGTGCCGCCCTCGGCGACCTCCGGGGCGCCAGGCACCGCGGGGGCGAACCCGGGCAGCAGGACCCGCAGCACATTCCCCTGCGGCACGCTCGCAACTACCGTGCCGTCGGGCCGGTGCCACACCCAGGCAAACCCGGCCGCGTGCGCCGCGACCGCGAGCTTCCCGGCATCCATGCCGTCATGCCGCAGGAGCAGCCGCCGCCCGGCCGCGGCTACAGGATCGGCCCCTACCTCCGGACCATCACCCCCTGACCCAGCACTAGTACCGGAACCAGCCCCAGAACCGGCACCGCCAGCAGTCCCTTGGCGCGCCGCCGTGAGGGTCCCCCCGACACCGACCAGTTCGGCCAGCAGCGCTTCCAGGCTCTCGCGCGCGGCCCAGTGCATCCACCGGTCCGCCTCCGCGACGAAGACTAGGCCTGGGGCGTCGGGGCAGCGAGTTAGCCATGCAGGGTCGGAGCCGACATCGTCCGCGCCCGCGACCTGTGCCTCGGCGACCCCGCCGTCGCCGGCGACGGTGATCGAGCGCCCCACCGGCAGGGGAGGCGGCAGAACGCGGACGCTCGCCGACCCTGCCGGGGTCCACGGGAGGCTCTCCTCGACGACGAACGGATCATCCTCCCCCGCCACCCGTCCGACCAGCTCGTTCAGGGCAAGGGCCACGCCCTCCGGTGTGGGCAGCCGCCAGCGCTGGAATACCTCGAGCCGCGACCGATAGTCCGTATCGCCCTCGCCCAGAACAGGGGTGAAGTCGGTACGAGCGACGGAGGAAAGCCGCAACTCGTCCAGCAGCCCGTCGTAGGGAAGTGTGGTCGTCACGGCCCCGTCAACACGCCGCCCGTCGCCGAGGACCACAGGTTCGGGGGTTGCGACCGCGCCGAGTTGCGGGACCGGCGTGTAGTCGACCTCGACGCCGTCCAGCAGCAGCCGCAACAACGGTGGGGTGAGCGATCCATCGAGGGTCGCGGCCACGTGGTGGAACCGACCGTCGCGCAGGTCCTTGTCGCCGTGCACGGCACCGGTGTGCACGCCGTCCGAGATTGTGAACCGGCAGTTGCCGTCTACGCCCAGAAAGCTGCCGACCGCCAACGACCACCCGGCGCCCACGTTCACCGCAGTCCCCTTCCCGAGAGCGACACCACCGGCACCGCCCACCGTCGGGGCGAGCAGCGCCTCGGCAGTGAACGACGCCCCTGCGGGGAGATCGAATGCCCCGTGGTGCGCCACGGTGATCCGGCTCCCGCCGGAGAATCCGAAAGCCCCGCCGAACCGCCCTAACCGCCCGGAGACCCCCGCGGGCGAGCCGTTCTGCCCAGGGTGGCCCACGGCCGCATACCTGGCGCTCTCCTCGGCGACATTCGTCACCTCGGGCTGCCCTGCGGGCGGGCGGTCGTCCAGGTGCCACAACGCGATGGTATCCAGATCCCAGGAGTGGGGGCGGGGCGGGAACCGGAGTACACCGAGGTCCTGGCCGAACAGGTCCAAAGCCGCGCCCCGGGCGGTCTTGACGTCAGTCTGCGCGGCGATGTCCAAGGCCTGTGCCCGCAGTTCCTCTCGGTCGGCGGCGACCACCCACAGCAGCTTGGCCAGGTTTCCCAGCAGGGCGATGAGGGTCCACTCCGCAGCCGCCGTCGGCAGCCTCACCCCGGTCACCCGCAGGGCTGGAGTGGTCGCGGCCGCAGCCCCAGGGAGTGGGACGGCCAGCGGCCGGCCAGCCGCCCACCCGGGCGGGACCTCGAGGCTCAGGCTCTGTTCAAGCCCCCCCGTTTGGGACACGTACCGGACCTCAACCGTGGCGCCCGCCGCTTGCGCTAGGTGTGGGATCAGCAGGTAGGCCGGGCGGTCCGGGATTCGACCGCCGTGCCGGCCCGAATACCCGGCGAAGTCATAGGAGTGCACGGTCGTGACGCCCCCGGCGGTGGTCCCCCACTCCAGCGCCAGCCGTTCCATCCCCCGCGCGTACCGCGGGGTCAGGGCGTCGGCCATGATCTTCAACGACGCGACGTCAAGGTTCACCGGCCCACCACCTCGATGTCGTTCAGCGGCGAGTCGTACCCGAACAGCGCGATCTCGTCCGGCGCCAGCTCAATGTTCTCCCCGCCCGCCAACTCAGCAGCCTCGCCAAAGCGGCCGCCGTCGAAATTGATCCCGCCGAGGGCCGCGGGGCCCCGACGCAAGTGCAGGCGCTGCACGTCGACGACGCCCGGGACCTCTCGGGCCAGCACCAGCACGTCTGAGAACAGGACCCCGCGGCCCAGCCGCAGGTTCTCGACTTGGGCAGCCAAGAGGTCCAGGAAGGCCCCGCGCACGGCGTCCCGGTCATGCCCGGCCTCGGCGACCAGCCGCGCCCGCACACCGACGTCCACCGAGTTGGCGTGCACGAGGTTGGGGAACACCGAGACCGGCCGCTGGTCGCGCACGACCTCGAGCACCGCCTCGCGTACGCCACGCAGGCCGCTGCCGGGGGCGGCCACCCAGTCATAGCCTGCGCGTGTCGCGACCACCACGTCGAAGTAGTAGGGCGATCCCGACTGCCGCTGTCGGGAGAACGCGCGCTGGCCGAAGGCGAAGACGCCGAAGTAACTCTGCGAGACATCGACGCCGCCGAGAGGGTCGAAGACATCGGCGTCGCGTACACCGTCCACATCCAGGACGGCGCTGAGCACTGCATCCCGAGTCCAGAGCGTCCGCGGGATGCCGAGCAGCCGGGAGCGATAGACGTCATCCGCCTCCACCAGGTCCCCGCCACGCACCGCGGCCGGGTTCGTGACGGTAAGCGTGGCACCGTCCAGGCGCAGGTTAGCGGCCAGCCACGCGGGGACGACCCGCAGGTTACTGCCGACCGGCACCTCGCCTTCGGGCCCGCGGACGACCGCCTCGACGTCCACCTCGGCCGTGACCGACCCCGCGTCGAGAACCGCGTGCCGCACCGTCCGCAGGGCGACCACGGTTGCGTCCATGTCGATGGGGGTCCCCTCCGGGAGCACGTAGCGGCGGCCGGCCGCGATCGTGCCGCCGAGCGTCACAGTCACCGTGCCCCGGGCGAACAACTGCCGCCGCTCCAGCCCGAGGTTCGTGCCGAGAAGGTTAAGCGAAGCGCCCTGGGCGGTGGTGACGAAACAGGCGTAATGCTGGCTCTCCAGCGCCCGCCAGAGGTCATGGACGTCCCACACGTTCGCGTCCAGCACCTTGCGCAGTGCACTGCCGGAGCTCAGGTCGACGTCGTCGCCGAACATCGTGCGCGCGCGGGATTGCGCCCCGGCCAGGATCTCATCGATCCCTTTGATCACGAAGCCGTCCGGGGTCACACCGAACGCGGGCCCCTCAGACACCAGTACCTCCCAGCGGCAGGTCCAGCACGTCGCCCGCGACCGTCTCAAGCACAACGTGGACCGTGTGCTCCCGGCTGCGGCGGGCGGCCTCAGCGATCCGTTCCGCGGTCTCCGCGTCCACCCCGGCTAGCGCCGCGAAGCGGGCCTCATCCTCAAAGACGACGTCGCGCACGTCCCGCACCCTGCTGTCGGCGCTCATCGTGCGCACCAACTGCATCTTCACGTAGACCCGGCGGGAGTCGACACCGTGCGCGAAGGCCCCGATGGCCAGCCGGTCGAATCCGAAGCCCACGTTAAGCCGGTCGCTGCCGAGCTGAGTCTCGATGGCACCCTCCAGCGCCTGGGCTAGGGTGTCGACCCCCCTGACGGTCGCCAAGTCGCGAGCCCCGGCGTCCAGCACGAGGTCGCCGTCCTCGAGGCGGAGGCCGACCCCCAAGCTCGGGCGCCCCGGGTCCTCGGGGCTCGGGACGCTCACGACGCCTCCAGTGTGGTCTGCCCGGCGTCCGCGACCTTCCATGTGCCCGGCTGGCCGCCCTTGCTCGTCGTCAGGCCATTGGCCGTGGCCAGCAGCACCGGCCTACCACCGACTGCGAGATTCTTGGCCGCCCCGCCCGGCAAAGCTGCGCCCGTGGTGCAGGGCGCCGGCTTGGGCCCGGGGGCCGTGTTCGTGCAGGGGGGGGAGGCGCTCGCGAAGCTCAGTCCCGCCTCCGCCCCCGCCGGCACGGCGCCGCGGCCGTCGACGGTCAGCCGCGCATCCCCCGAGCCCACAGTGATCCGCCCGCCGTGCGAGCACTCCAGGACCGCGCCTGCGACCACGACCATGCTCATGAGATCGACACCTTCCCGTCGGCGAGGGTGACGGTGACGCCGCCGCCCTTGAGCACCAGTTGCTGAGACCCGGCGTCCACGGTGACAGCGCCATGGTCATCGATCTGCACCTCCGTGCCGCTGCTGTGGGTGATGAGGAAGCTGTTTGCCTTCCCCTCCGATGGCCGCACCCCTACCGTCGTGCATGCACTCTTACCAACCCTGATCGCGAGGCCCACAGCCTCGATGACCCGGCGACCATCGGCAGCCGTGAGATCGTTGGCCCCCACGCCGCTGGGCAGCGCCGGACTGCCGGAGAGTTCGGTCGGCAGGCACAGCCACCAGTCGCCCGCCTTCGACTCCGGCGGCGTCACCATCGGATCCTGAGACCACAGGAAGCCCGTGACGACGCTGTCGTCACGGGAGTCGCGAACCTGGTTGAGCAGCGCGCGCATGCCGTCGTAGACCGGCACCGAGAGCCCCACCTTGTGCCACGCGAAGGGAGACGCCATCGGCTTGTCGGGGAGTTTCGGGCCGTCCTGCGGTATGTCCCGCTGGACGCTCGGAGAGATTACCTGCGTGGTGCGGTCCGCGCGGTAGACGAGCGAGGCCGTCCGGGCCGTCGGGGTCGACGCCATGATCCGCCCGGCCTCGACGGACGGCGTCGCGCTGCCGGCGTCCTTCACGATGCCCTTAATGCGGTCGGCTACCGCCGCGGCTGAAGCCTTGCGACCTTTCTCGCTGCCGTTTCGGTTGTCATGGGCCTTCCCGTTGGGGTCGAAGAACGCGGCCCGGCCGGTGCACACGTACCCGTCCTTCGGGGAGAAGGAGTGGGTCAGGTCCAGGATCCGGAAGGCCCTGTCGGGGTCGCTGTAGCCCTCGACCCCGGCGACCACGAGCTGCCCGGCGCGTAGCTGGGGCTCCCCGAGGACCGTGAAGTCGAACGCCTCGACGTTCTCCTTATTCGGGCGGTCGTCCACGACCCGGCGGCCCTTGCCGCCAAAACTCATCGGCGTGAACTGCGCCAGCCGGGCCGACAATTTCCCCTCGGCGGTGACCAACGTGTCCTCAGTGAGGATGTAGGCAAGGACCCGCGGCAGGGAAGTGAAATTGGGCTTCGGGCTGCCTGCGGGCAGCCGCACCGCGGTGCCGAACTGGACGCCCTCGGGCTGCAGCAGCAACTCCGCGCCGAAGTACTCAGCCATGCTCTGGAGCAGGGCGAAGGCGTGGCCGCCGTCCCGGGCGAAGGCCTTCCGCTTGCCCTCGGCCTCGGGCCCGACTGTGCCGACCACATGCGTCCCTGCGGACCCGGTGACAGCCCTCACCATATCGGCCAGCGACGTCTCCTCGGCCTCTGCGATCGTCGCCCGCGTCGCGTCCTTTCCGCCGTTGCCGTCGATCAGCTTCTTCGCGATCAGCAGGCGGGCACTGGTCGTATCGTGGCCGCTGACCTTCACCCCCACTGGCGGGAAGCCGCGGGCGGCGGTGATCTCGTCCACGTAGCCGTCCAGCAAGACGTCACGGTTGCCGGGCTCGTCGAGGTAGCCGAGCGTGATCCGGATCCGGACGCCGAGCCCCTCACCCGCCTTCTGGTGCGCGGCCAACACCGTGCTCAGCACGTCCGAGGGGAGGTCGGCGAAGGTGACGTCGAATGTCGTGAGTTTGTCGACGCCCGAAACCACCTTGACGGTGGCGTCGGCCAGCCGCTTGCCGCTGTAGACGTCGCTGGAGAGGGTGACCTGCTGGTCCGGGAACTCGACCTGGTACCAGAGCACTACGCCCATCGCTCGGCCACCCCCAGCCGGATCACGCTGCCGAACCGGCCGGCGCCGTTGAGGTTGCCGTGCGCGATCCGCGCCTCGTGGAGGGTCAGCGCGAGCGGGCCGGCCAGGTGGACCAGCGCGGGCTCCGGCACCAGCTTGCGCAGCAGGAGGATCCGCGGCCCTGCGCTCACTCGGACCACCAAGTGACCGCGCGGAATCCCGATCCGCCCGGCGACTGGTCCGGGCCAGGCCAGGTCGTAGACCGTGTCCAGCGGGTCCTCGGCGGGGACGTTGAGACTGGCGTAGACAGCGAAGTCGTAGGTCCCGGCGCCGACCGGACAGGAGACCGCCTGGGGTAAGCCATCGTCCGGGGTGAACGGCACCCGGAAGAACTGCAGCCCGGTCACATCCGCTCCCCGAGCTGCTTGCCCAGCGGCTTGATGCCGCCCACCGAGGGCAAGGCGGCCGTGGTGATCGCGAGTGCCAGGTCCAGCGCCTCCCCGATCAGCGCGACCACGCTGGAACGAGGTACGTGCTCGAGGGTGATGCTCACGTCGACCGCGTCGCGCTTGGCGTTGGACTGCGTGAACTTCAGGCTGGTGATCTGCATCTCCAACGAGATCGTCATACCCGAGACCACCGGCAGCCCGGTCTTGCTCAGCCCCGGCGCGACCCCCGCTGCCGAAGCCCGCGAGACCAGCGCCATCGACTCCAGTGCCTTCTTCATCAGCAGCCGCGAGGAGCCCAGCAGCATCGCCTCGACCTGGATGGTCCGCTTGGTTGGGCTGACCAGCTGGGCCAGCCGGCTGCCGCTGATCCGGGCCACTTCGTAGCCCTCGTTGAGGGTGAGACTGGTGACGGTGAACAGCGGCACCGCCCCGACCAGCACTGGCACGTTCCGTCCTGCGACCATCCCCGGACCTCCCCTTTCCCTCGTGCGTCACGGCGTCATCCACCGCCTCAGGTCGCCGACCGTCCGGAAGGCCTGCCGGAGGCGCTTGGCGTCGTAGTAAACGACTTTGGGCATCCACTTTCGGCCGTTACCTAGCGGCCGCTCAACATTGAGCCAGTCCGCGTAAAGCTGGGCCTGCCGCTGCCCGGCCCCGCGCCCGTAAGGCGTGTCAGGCTTGATCTCATAAACCCAGCCACCCTCGGGGTCCAGGCGGTCGAGCCGGCGGATGCTACCGTCCTTGAGTCGGATCTCGTACTCTTTGATCAGGCCGCGGGGCAGCTCGGACTCCGGGATCAGCAGTTCGGCGTTGTCGTGCGCGAAATTGCCGAGCTCGAACTTCTCGACCGGTTTACCGACGATCCGGTCGCGCGGGCCGAACCCGAGTTCGGTTAGCACCTGCTGATCGGCGCTTACCCCGGTGATCCTCTGTTGGACAGCCGCCAGATCGGCCTCGATCTGGGTGCGCAGGCCGCCGGAGGCTACCTCCTGGGCGTCGTCGACGACCCGCCAGGCACCTTCTTCGCCGCGCCGCAGCCGCTGGGCCAGGCGCTCGAAGTCGGCCTGACGGCGTTCGGCGGCGAACCGGGCCTGGAGTCTCCGGAGCGTCTCCAGGGTCCGGTCGATCTGCCCCACCTCTCCCCCTGCGTCGCGGACGACGGCGCGGAACAGGTCGGTGCCGAATTCGCCGAGGGCGTTCATACGGGTGGGGCTGGCGGCCACGAACTCCAGCAACTCGGTCCGGGCCAGCGCGTTGGTGCCGCGCATCGGCGTCCGCTCCAGCATTGCCAGGAAGCGCGCGCCCTCGCCCTCCGGCAGGGCCTTGACGATGCGGGCCGCGGCCGGGATCTCGACGCCTTGGCGGCCGACAAGGCTCGCGAACCCGCGGGCGACGTCGTCCCCCAGTCCGCCGGCCTTCCGTGCCAGCTCTTTGAGCACCTCCGCGCGAGCCATGACGTCCTGGACGGCGCCGTGCAGTTCGGTGCTGCGGGCGCCGATCTCGGCGAGGGTTTCCCCCTCGCGGACGTCGACCCGGCCGACCAGCCGGACCAGGTCCTGGACGTCGCCCTTGGGCAGGTGGGCGATGAGCTGGGTGATCTCTTCGGCCGAGCCGAATACCGCCCGCTCGGCGCGCATGATCTCCGCGAGGCGGGTCATCCGCAGGATGGTCCGCTCGGCCGCGGCGCCCTCTACCGCGCGTCCCAGCAGTCTGAGGATCTGCAGCACCCCGGCCAGCTTCCCGCCGACCGCACCAACCGCCCCCGCAACCGCCTTGACCTCCCCCGCGCCGAGGACCATGCTCGCAACCTCGAGCCCGATCCTCCAGCGCAACTGGCGGACCACCTGCTCCCCCGCGCCCAGGCGCTCGGCGCCCCGCACACCGTCCAGCACGGAGCTTGCGATGGCGGCGAGGAGGTCGCGGACCTGGCGGACCGCCGGCGGGTACCCGTACTGCGCGAGGGTCACGGTCACCGCGAGCTGGGCCAGACCGGCCAGGCCCTTGAGGGTATTGAGCGGCTCGGTGACGATGGTCTCCAAGGTCTCGAGCAGGCCGACGACGAAGGACTCCACCGCCTCGACCGCCGCTTCGGCCTCGGCCAGCAGCGCATCAGGCGTGAACTGCAGCTCCCCGCCCGGGCCGATCCGTACCAACGCGGCGAGCGAGGGCCGCATCACACCGAGATCCGTGAGCAACACTACCAATTCCGAGAAAGTCAGGCCGCCCAACCGGCGTCCGAAGCGGCGCCCGACCAAGGTGAGCAACTCATACCGGCGGTGTGTTAGCTCGCCGAGCATCCGCTCCAGGAAGCCCCCCTCCCGCAGCAGCCCGGCCACAGCGTCCAACTCGGTGGGGGTGGTCAGCGAGGCAAGAATCTCCACAACGGCGTGCTCCTGGGCGTCCCACGTGGCGGCCAGAAGCAGCACCCGCACGTAGCGGATCTTGGTCTCCCAGTCGACGAGGGCAAATGCCTCCCGCCCGAGCAACGCGAGCAGCACGGCTGCCCGCTCGGCGGCCTCGTCGTTCCCGGTCTCGGCGACTTCCACCAGCGCGTCTATCTCATCGAAGATGGCGACCCGGGCCTCCTCGGGGTCGATGTCGGTGATCCCGCGTTCCGCTTCGGCCGAGAGCTGGGAGAACCACAGCGCGGCGATGGCGGCGTTGCGCCAGTGCTGCACGCCGTCCTTGGTGACCAGCGCCCGGATCAGGTACTCGCCACCGTCCTGGCCGGGGAGGGTGCCCAGGATCTGTTCGCCCCTGACCCCTTTGACCTTCCCTTGGAGGTCGGGGTCCAGGGGTTCGGCGGGTTCGGCCGGGTCGCCGAGGTCGGAGTCGGAGACAACAGGGTCCGTGGCGAGCGCCAGGTAACGCTGGTGCTTCGTGCCGACCGGGCCCTGGACCACGCCGAAGGAGGCGTTGGGGAACAGGGTGCGCCCCAGTATCAGCGCCTCGGTGAGGGTGCCGGCCGAGACATACCGCTGGGCGCGGAGGTTAATGTAGCGCGTGGCGTGCCCGGCCTCGAGCAGGGCGATCAGCCCGCCCTCGACCGGGGACCTTTCGGTGTACACCGCGATCCCGCGCGGGGTCGCGGGCACCAGCCGACGCAGCAGCTCGGCCCCGGAGAGCCGGCCCTCGTCATCGTAGCTGGGCAGCAGGTAGACGCCCTCGTCCTCGTCCGCCCGCGCGGGGTCGAACCGCTCGACCGCAGGGGGCCGGGACGTGGGCGGCGGCACCTTGGCCGGACCGTCGATCCCGACGCGCTCCAGCGCCCGGGCCACCCCCGCGGCGATCGCGGCCTGGAGACGCTCGCGCATTTCCCCGGGAAGGTCCCCGGTGATCCGCGCAGGTCCGACGTCGTGCACGAGCGGGCTCACTGTGTTTGTCCTCCTGTCCGGAGCACGGGACGTAGCAGGTACTCGGGGACGCGCTCGGACGCCGCACCCCCAAACAGTTCGACCGCGGCCCTGTTTGCAGGGACCACTTCGACTTGCCGGTAGTGGCCGCGGCCGCCGAAAAGGGCACCGCTGCGCTCCCCCGTGGTCAGCACGTAGACCTTGTCCGTCTCGGTGACCTCGCGTTCGGCGACGGAGGTGATCAACAGGTCGACCTCGTGCCACGGGCCGACCACTTGATAAAGCCGCCCTGCAAGTTCGGGTAGCTGTGAAGGATTAATGTCCAATTCTCGCAACAACGCGGTCGTGGCACTGCCCTCCACCTTGCCGAGGTACAGGTGCCCCGCTGCCGCCTGCGGCCAACGCTCGGTCGGCACTTGGCGGTACCAGATGTTGAAGCCGAGGTCGAGCAGCACCTGGTCGGGCTCACGCCACGTCGACTCGTCGTCCACGTCAACGTCGTAGATGATGTCGAATGGGATGGACGGGCCCTCGCCGCCGCCGCTCATCAGCACGTCCTTGAGCGACCATATCAGCAGCGCCCTGTTGAGGTCACGGGCCAGGAAGTTGACCGCGCGGTTGGACTTCGCCGCACTCTGGAACCACCGCCCGAACTCGCCCGGCGCCCGGGCCATTAAGGCTTGGGCGGCCGGATCCCGCGCGTATAGCAAACGGTTGAACAGCCACGCCGTGAGAGTGGAGCCGCCCACCTTCGCCGCTGCGACGTCCCACTCGCCCTCCGCGATGTTATCCTGCGCCCATACCACCCCCAGCACGAGTGCGGAGATCACGCTCGCCGTCCGGAATGTGGCCTTGACGGCGTTGCGCCGTACGTAGGTTTCCAGGAACATCACGCGGATCTGGGGCTCGGCGTAGGTGCGGGTGAGGAACGCCGTCAACTCGGCCTGCGACATCGCCCGCCAGCCCGGTCCGATCACGCCCGCGACCTGTTTGATGTACCCGTCGCGGATCAGCGCTGTCGAGAGCATCGAGAGCTCACTGAGCCCGGGGCTGTCATCCTCGGCCTCGGACCACGGGGGCGCCTCCAGGGCGGGGCCGGCAGGCGGGACGGGCGGGCCCGGCGTCCCGGGTGGCGCCGAGACAGGTGCAGACGGGGAAGCAATGACCTGCACCAACGTGGACCGGGTGGCCAGCTCGGCCTCCGCCTCACGCAGGCGGACCACCAGGGCCTCCTCGACCGCGCGCCCGACGGCCTCCGGGTCGATCGTCGCCGGATCGCCCGAAATCTCGACGGTCACGGGAAATTCGCAGGTCAGTTCGGCCACGAGTCAGCCCAGCGCTCGGTAAAGCTTGTCCAGGAGGTCCTCTTGGATCGCGGTGCTGGCCTGATCATCGAGGCCGCCGACGACCACTACGTGCACCGGGAAGGAGTAGTGGATGTCGGACGCGGGCGGTGGGCCAAAACGGGCGCTCGCCCCTTCGGCGGGCACGATTTGCTCGCCCTCGTGGACGACCGCGATGCCACTGCTGAGGACACGCACGCCCGGTCCGTCGCTCACTTCCCGCCTCCTGCCGCGGTGGTGAGCACCTCGAGGCAGATGCAGGTGAAAGTCGTCGTCGGCACGCCGTCGATGACCACGGTGTTGGCTATCGAGGTGATGTAGCAGTCGTTGAAGGCGACCTTGGCGTAGGTCCAGTCGTTACCACGCTCAGGTGAGAGCGAAAGGGCGAATGCCTCGCTGCGGCGGGCGATGTCGGTCAACTGCGCGACTGCCGGCCCCACCGCCTTCACAGCCATCGTGAAGGTAAAGGTTTGTGGCTGGACGACATAACCGACGTTGTCCGCCTCCAGGGAGTGGAACGGCTGGGTCGGGGTCGAGAAAGTCGGGTTAAAGGAGTCGACCGGTGAGATCGGCTCGGTCCCGCGCATAATCGTCAGGCGGGTGTCCCACTTCAGGGGGTCGGGCATCGGTGCTCCTGCGGGATGAGGGCCGGGACGGTGAGGACCGGCCGAAGGGCGGCTACGTGAAGACCAAGTCGATGTGGAGGCGGTGGATCGCACCCGCGTAGTCAACGGTCACAGTCATGTCGACGTTGCGGTTGGCCTGGGCGGCTTGGATCTGGGCGAGCTCGGCCGCCGAAAGCGAGGCCGGGTCCTTCTCGAGCAGCACAAGCAGCGGGATGGTGATGCCGTAGTCCTCGATCACGTGCTGGGAGACCAGCGGGGAGAGCACGGACTCGACGATCGTCTCGACGGCGCGAAGACCTGACCGGCTGATCCGCAGGTTGCCGATCGAACGGATCAGCCCAGCCTTGATGCGGAAGTTTGTATCGTCGAGCGTACGTACTACATCCACGTACTTCTTGTTCCCCTGCGACGGGTTGGCGGTGTACGCCTCGCCGAGGTACGTGCCCCGCCCTGGCAGCAGTACCGGGCTGGTCACCCAGTTGACGAATCCCTGGTCGAATGCGTCAATTTCGGTGTCGGTGAAGGCCGTGGTTTGGTTCAGCCGGATCGGTTTGAGCAGCAGCGATATGTGCGGCTCGTAGCCGGCCACCACGCCTGCCAGCGCCGCCGCGGCGTCCTCGTCGGACTTGTGCGCGATAAGGACCATGCGCTCGTCGCTGAGCGGCCCGGTGTTCAGAGCCGCAGCCGCGACGGCTGAGAGCTTCGTGTCGAGCATGGCGACGCCGATCCGCTCCTTCCCATCGCTCCCGGTGTTCGAGACTGTGTTCACGTGCGCTGCGAGCTTGCGCAGCGTGTCCTTGTTGGCGTCGTTCAGCGGTGTGTTCGCCAGTAGCACGATCTGCGCGTCTAGGGTGGATACCGCGGTTAGGGCGTCGTCCCATCCCGGGGTGGCGGCGTCGACTTGGACGCCCCAGATCGTCGTCGGTGGCGGTGACTGTCGGAACGCGATCGCGATCGCCGCCTCAAGGTCCGAGGGGGGTGTGCGGCCCAGGGTGATACTCACCTCGTTCGCGGTGGCCGTGGCCGCCTTGCTCAGAACCACGGTGGTGCCGTCGGTGATACTCACGATTTCCGTTTTATCCGCGACGCCCCGGCCGCTGACCGTCCGCCCGACATCGGCCGCGACGAAGGCGGCTTTAGCCGAGGTGAGCGTCGTGGTGGAGTTCAGCACGCCGTCGTCCACTGTGCGGCCTGGCAGGGAATATTCCTTGACGGCGTCCGCTGGGTCGGTGAAGGCGCGCGGCTCGGAGACCGGACTGCCTGTGCGGCCCCTCCCCACGATCGCGATCGTCCCGAAGGCCCGCGTCGCAGCGACGAACATGTCGCTGCGCGCGTTGACGTCGATGTACTTGACCGGCACCGTCATCGCCTCCCACGGGACTTCATGACCAGCCGGGCCCGGAGCCGCTCCAGCTCGGCCAGCTCCGCCGACGTGCGCGTCGGCTCGCCGCCCTCTGCCGTCCTGGCCTCCGTCGTACCGGCCGTCGCGGGACTCGGACGCCGACGCTTCGGGGCGGGGGTCGGTTGTGCCTCCGGTTCGGCCCCGTCGGTCTTCGTGCTCCGCCGCGTCGCGCGGCTGGGTTGCGCTGCGGGTTCGACCCCGGCGGCCTTGCCGCCGGGCTTGTCTGTGTCGGGCATGGAGGCTCCTTCTTCGGTCATGGACGTCTCAAGTGGTCTCGAAGGCAGCGACGATCCCCTCCGCGGCCAGCAGCCGCGTGACGTCGTCGTGGGTTGGCGCAGGCGCCGGGCCCTGGAAGGCGGCGTCGTCGAAGACCGCGATCCAGGCAGCGGCCGAACGAACGGCACCGCCCTCGTAGCTGTCCCGGAAGTTCTGGGCCGCGTCCACCTCCCGGCGGGCGGCGGCCACCCGGCGCAGGGCCGACAGAAGATCGGAGCCGTCTAGGAATAGGGCGCACACCCGCAGCGGGTAGGTGCGCCGCACGGCCGGGTCGGTGGGCACATAGACCGCGGGCTCGGCATAATGCAGTCGGTAGCCGAGGGCGGGGTCGGCTCCCGCCGGCGTCGCCACCTTCTGAGATGCCACCGATTCCAGCAGCGGCCCGCGGTCGCTGACCCGCACCGCGACTGCGACTTCCAGGCTGAGGTCGATCCAGTCGCTGGGCGCGGCGGCGGGTGCGTCGAGGGTGAGCAGCGTGTGTTCGGGCGAGGGCGTGATCCGCTCCCAAGTCCCCCGGCTGGTCCGCCCAGCCGCGATCGGCACCTGGTGTGAAAGACCCTGCACAGTGACCTGATCGACTGCCTCAAAGCCCAGCGACTCCGCCTCGTACACGCTGGTAAGCAGCGCCCGGGCACGCGCGAGGGCCGTGTCCCCCACCGGCACCAGCAGGTGCTGCACCGCAACGGGGTCGAGGTAGCGCACCATGAGGCGGTCGACGAGTCCGGACATAGCTCGACCCTAAGCTCGTGCCGTCACCCAATCGTCAAAGCTCCGTCACTGACCCGTCACACGCCCCCGTCGCGCCAACGCCCGGCCTGCCTAGGGTTCCGGTGGCGCGGACGAGCGCCCGGTCTGCTACCAGTCGGGGTCGAGCGCGAGCACTGCGCAGCACCCCGACATCCAAATTTTCCCCGATCAACTTACAAGCCGCTGAGCGACTAAAAACCCCATACGGGAGCCCCTAGCACACTGCTCGAACGCGTCTTCGAAGCATCCATTGACCCGGGAGACGTGGTTCCAGACTCAGCTAGGGTGTGTCTCCCTTATTGGCGTGGCCAGATAACGACGGCATGGAGGACAACGCCGGACAGTGTGAGTTTGTCGTAGCGGGTGGCGATGCCACGCCACTGTTTGAAGAGACTGAAGGATTTCTGACGGCATTGATGCCTACCATGCCGGACTACTTCGGCATATCCTTTCCGTCGGCAAAATGCGGCCTAGCGCCGGTCCTGGTCATTTTGCTTTCGGCGATCTTGAGCGAACTTTTGGCAAACACAGGTTGATTCCTGATTCTTGTGCAGCAGGATCAAGGCATCCGGGGTCCCCGTTCCCCGGGTAGTTGCCAGGGAGAACGTTCACCAAGCTCTCGGCTGACAACCTAGACGGACTCGCTGAGCGCCAAGATTGCGATCGATCAGGATGTGGGTCGTCGATGATTGAGAGTAAAAGGTGAAATGCCATGACCAACGATGATCGTCCGTCAGGAATCTCCGATGAAGACGAGTCGGACTCGTCAATGCCGTCCATGGGCACGCTAGTTATCCGCACATGGCACGAATCAAACCAGGAGCCAAGTTTTCGCGCCAGGGTTACTTATAGCCAAGTCCCGGGCGATGAGCCGGGCACCGCCTACAGTGCCAATCCGAACGAGGTCCTTAGCGTTGTGCGCCAGTGGCTCTTTGCCCAGTCTGCCCCTCCTAGCGAGGTCTAGCTATCTCTCCTTAGTTTGCAGTGTGGCTCCGACGATGATGTCCGCCACAAGGCGCCGAATGGCCTCCGAAGGCACCAGTCCCATATCCTCCTTCAGTTTCGCTTGATACTTGTCGAAAGCCCGAAGTGCGGCCGCATTGTTGCCCTGCTTCCGCTCAGTCTGGATGAGAAGTCCAACTGCACTTTCATAGAGCGGTTCAAGTTCCAATGCTGCCTCCGAGGCCTCCAAGGCAGACTCATAGTCACAGCGCGTCAGCGACTCCCGAGCAATGATCTGAAGTGCGTGGAGCCGGGCCTGCCGCAACCTGCTCTGTTCAAACAGCACCCAGTCGTCATACCAGCCCGGGAGCAAGTCGGCGTCCCGCAACTGGTGCAGACATGAGGCCACGTTTCCATTAAGTCCAGTTCGGCGCAGTTCCCGGATCTGCGCGCGGACCCGGTGCAGGTCGACATCGACCATTTCGCTGAGTGACAGCACCGTCCCACCGTTGATGAGCAGGCCGGGGACCTGCCGCGAGACGAGGTGGATGCTGACTCGCAAGCTTTCGAGTGCCCTAGACTCGCGACACTCGGGCCACAACAAACCAACCAGATAACCTCGTGGGCGGGGACCATTGATCGCCAACGCAGTAATGAGCCGCTGTTGCCGAGCTGCAACGTGCACGACCTTGGTGCCGCGGCAAAGTTGCCACGTTTGAAGCAGACTCAATTGAAAGCCACAGCCATCATTGCCCATGGGCACCCCCAAAAATCCAGCGCGGATCTGAAAAGCTGGAACAGTTAGCAACGACTTTCCGCAGCCAGGGCCGGGCTGTCAATGATCTGCGTCATCTGGCAGTTTTCCGAAGAACAATATGGGTGATCTCCAGCATCTTTGGGTTTCAGGAGCAACACCTGTCACGCGCGTGTCGGAAACAGAGAGTCCACTCCGGTCTCTGGCAGGCGTCTCACCTTCCCGCCCAGGAGCCATCTTCGCGCGTCTCCTGAAATCGGGGGTTTGCTGTCGGGAATGCTTGAGGATGTCGCCGAACTTCTGCTTTGAGTGATGATCAGTGGTCGAGCGGTTGCTGCCCGAGTTCGGACGGTCGACACGGGCAGCCGTTCCGGGTCACCGCCAGGTCGTTGAAGGGATCATTTGCCGGTACCGATGCGGCATTGCCTGGCGGGACATTCCCCGGAGTTTGGACCGTGGCAGACTGTTTGGAAGCGGCGGCACTGCCGTTACGCGCCCGACGAGATGTTGAAACCGGATCCGCGGGAGGCTTCTGGCCGCCGGCCTGATCGACTGGACGGTTTCGGTGGACTCGACCATCAACAGGGCCCACCGACACGGGGCGAACCTTCCCCGCACCACAGGGGAACTCCCGAATTACAAGGAACTGTTTGCTGAACCCTCCGACCACGCATTCGGCCGCTCCATGGGCGGACTGGGCACCAAGATCCATCCCGCCTGCGACGGCAAGGTCCGGCCATTGGCGATGATTCTTGGCCCCGGACGGCGACTCGCCCGTTCCAGTCGGCGTGGAACAAGTACGATCCTTCAGCCTCTTCAAAGGGTGGCGTGGCATCGCCACCCGCTACGAGAAACTCGCACTCATCTGGCTGCGCTTAGGCGAGACACCCTAGGCCGGTGTGATCGCGGCCTCGACTCCCGTGAGCAGTCTCCTCGCCGCCTGTGTTATCGCAGCCGAACCGTGGGCACGCGCGGCGGAAGCCGCCAGTGCCTCCCCTGGCTGGAGGCCGAGCTCTGCGGCGAGGAGCGCCCTGCACTGGTCGAACTGCCGCAGCGCGGCGACACGGTTGCCCATGCTGAAGTGGGCATCGATCAGTACGCGGTGGGCGGACTCCCGCAACGGCTCGGCCGCCACGACCGCCAGCGCCGCCTCGACGGCCAGGTGGGCTTGGCCATCTTCCAGCAGCGTTTGGGCCATCTGCTCCATTCCCTCCAGGCACAGCTGCCTCAGGCGCTCACGTTCTACTAGAACCCAGTCTTCATACCACCCCGGCAGTAGTTCACCTGTAAGCATGGCGGGGTCGACTGGAGGACCGCCTGCGAGTTGGGCGCGCGCGGCAGTTGCGGCGTCGCGTGCGTCTACTGAAACGTTCCCGTGCAATACGATTCGCGATCGGCTGGCATCGATCACCGGCGCCGCGTGGCCGGAATTGGTCCGCCAGATCGTGGATCGCAGGCAACCGGCGGCACGGCCGTCATCACGATCACCCCACAGCAAGCCTGCGACGTGTGATCGTAGGGCTGGCCGCAGCTGTAGTGCCAGGAACGCAACGAGCCGCTCGGCCGACGGCGGCAGTTCCAGTGGCTGCCCGTCAATGGTCAGTTCGAAACCTTCAAGCAGTCGCAACCGCACTTCAGGGGATGGCATACCACACAGAGTGCCCACCCTCGCGTTACACCAGCGTTATTGTGGCGTATCGGCCACCTCACGCAGCCACTCGTGCATCCTCTCCTCGATCTGAGAGAAACCAACGGTGATCTGGGCGCTATGATCGGCCTCGCCGGACAGGGATGACTGTAACCGGGCGACCACCTGCCCGTCATGCACCCACGCCCGCACGAGCATCACCCCCGACCGGTTGCTCTCAGTGCTCACATTCAAGACACTAGGGCATCCTCGTCAACACTGCGTGACGCCTGCGTCACGGTGTATTCCGTGGTGTCGGCTTTCCGCGCGGTCCAAACCAGCCAGCTGCTGAGCTACACATCGCGCCTGCTCACCGTTGCTGCTGGTTGGGGCTGACCATTGAGCGGTCGCGGTTCGTTGGCAGCGGAGACCGGCATCTGCGTTCCAATCCGGTGCCCGCCGCCTGAATCTGCCTGTCGTTCGCCAGCTGGCGCCCGATCTCAGCTCGCAGCCGGTGACGACCACTGGCGGGTCCGAGGGGCCCGCCTCTTCGCCTAGCCTGTCGGGGGCCGCGCCAACCGGACCGGTCGGTCGGGTCGGTGAGGTCGTCCGAGCCACTCTTGATGCAGTTGACTTTCCCAACTGCCGATGCAGGCTTCCACCGAGATACTCAAGCAGGTTCGCGGGCAGCATGCTTGGGTCTTGTCGGGTTGTTGACTGGCGTCTTACGACGGGTGCACACTCTTGAGTTGAGACCATCGGTGGAAATTACTACCCGGATCTGGGGCATCTCAAGACCTCCCGCCAGGGAGCCTAAAGGATTTCACCGACACAGCAAAAGGGGGACTTCAATGACCACCAGAAAGCGTTCATCGGGGGAATCAACGGCAGGTGACGAGGAGTTGCTGGCATCCTTACGGCAGTTCATCAGGACGAAGGGCGCCGACTATCTAGACGATCCGAACATTTCCTCGGTCGGTGTCGGCTACAAAGTCACCGAAGGCAAAGCGACGCGAGAGATCTCGCTGCAATTCACCGTCGACGAGAAGGTGGGACTGGAGGATCTGGAATCCCTGGACACGGTGGCGATACCAGAAACGATCGTGGTGGATGGCGTCGCGGTGCCCACTGATGTGATCGAACGCAGCTATGAGCCCGCGTTCCGGGTAGTGGCCGAAGCCGTCCCCCCGCAGTCCAAGCTCCGGGTCGACCCGATCGTGCCCGGCGTCAGCGTCGGGCACGTCAGGGTCAGCGCTGGCACTATCGGGTGCATCGTATATGACAAGAACGACGGCACACCGCTGATACTCAGTAACTGGCATGTACTGCACGGCCCCGCCGGCATTCTCGGCGACGTCGTCGTCCAGCCCGGCCCACATGACGACAACCGCATCGACGGCAACCGGCTCGGCCGGCTGAAACGCTCTCACCTGGGCGTGGCCGGCGACTGCGCGGTCTCCACAATCGAGGACCGTCGCTTCGAAGCGGCGATCCTTGACCTTGGTGTCGCGCCCGAACAGCTGGGCGAGCCCGAACTCGGCGACAAGGTGGTCAAAAGCGGCCGTACCACGGGCGTGACCCACGGGGTCGTGCGCCGTGTCGACACCATCGCCAAGATCAGCTACGGGTCCGCCGGGCAGCACGCCATCGGCTGCTTCGAGATCGGCCCCGACCCGGATAACTTGCCAGCGGACGGCGAGATCAGCAAAGGCGGCGATTCGGGTGCGGCGTGGATGTTCAAGGCTGCCAACGGCAAGCCTTCCAAGGTGCTCGCTGGCCTTCACTTCGGCGGGGAAACGGGCAGCAGTACGGACGAGCACGCCCTCGCGTGCCTGCCCCAGTCTGTGTTCGAAAAACTGGAAATCACCCTGCTGCCGCCCGCACCCGGGGAGGCGACCGAGGCGGCGCCCGGCGGGTACGCGCCCGGATTCCTCGGCGCCCGGATCGCACCGCCGGCGCTCATCGAGTCCCTGCAGGAGGACGCTGTCCAGTTCGAGGGGTCCGAGATCATCCCGTACACGCATTTCTCGCTCGCGCTGAGCAAATCGAGGCGGTTCGCCCGATGGGTCGCATGGAACATCGACGGCGGCACCCTGAAAAAAATCAACCGGAACGGCATCCCCTTCGTCAAGGACCCCCGGATCCCCGCCGAGTTCCAGAGCGGAAATGAGCTTTACAGCGGCAACCGAATCGACCGCGGGCACCTCGCGCGCAGGGCCGACCTGCTGTGGGGGGGCATGCCCGAAGCCCAACGCGCCAACAAGGACTCGTTCTTCTTCACCAACATCACCCCGCAGATGGACGATTTTAACCAAAGCAGCAAAAACGGGGTGTGGGGACGGATCGAGGACGCGGTGTTCGCCGATGTCGATGTCACCGATCTCAAGGTCAGCGTGTTCGGCGGGCCGGTCTTCCAGGACGATGACCGTGTGTACCGGGGAACACCGCTCCCACGCGAGTACTGGAAAATCCTCGCCTTCATCGAACAAGGGCAGCTGAAGAGCCGAGCGTTCCTGCTGACCCAGAACCTGAATCAGCTCGAGGCGCTTGAACTCGACGAATTCCGAGTGTTCCAGGTCTCCGTCACCGAAATCGAGGCACGCACACGCCTGCGATTCGCCGACGAACTGCGAACCGCGGACACTTTCGTGGCCCCCGAAGCGATCGGGGACCGGCAACCGCTCGACGATCTCTCCGACATCCAATGGTGACCGGCGCCGTCTCGCTTTCATCCGGGCGAACGGGAACAATTTCGTCCCAGGCAGCGTCCACGAACAGCGGAACAGTGGACCAGGGCTGGCCCTCACCGGCAGCCCGATCCAGGATCAGGGACGGATCATGAACGGCCAGGAGCGGGCGCGGCGCCTTGACGCCGTGGAGATCAAGGTCACTGTCAGGGGCGACGGCATCCCGGCGGCCGCGGAGGCCTTTGAACTTGAGCACGCCGAAAAGCAGCGCCGGACGATCTACTTCTGCGAAGATCTTGCCGGTCCGGACGGGCCCGCGGGACTCCCCCTGCTCAATCACGGGATTATTCTCCGGCTGCGCAGGAACAAGGGCCGCCGGGACGATGTCACTGCCAAGCTGCGGCCTTGCAAGGATTCCCAGCTCACACACCGGTGGATCAATGCCCGCAAGGATGAGGACTGGGACTTCCGTGTCGAGGGAGACTGGGCCGGTCAGCGCCACGTCGTCGCCGCGTCACTGGAAGCCAAGATTGAGGACGGCGTCTTCGACGCCGTAGTGGCAGAAGGCCGCGGGGTTCCTCTGGTGTCGGCCCAGCGCACCTTTCTGGAGGACTGTGCCCGGGTACCTGCAGATCTGTCCCAGCTGACCCCCCTGGGCCCCATTGACGGCACGAAATGGGAATTTGCCCGGAACGGGCAGAAAATATTCGCAGAGCAGTGGGTGGTTGGCGACGGGCTGCGTTTCCTTGAGTTATCCACCCGGGTCGGACCCGAGGAAGCTCCTGCCGCCCAGCAGGCCTTCGAAAACCTGTTCCGGGAACACGGCATCGATCTGGACCCGGCCCAGGAAACCAAGACACGCACGGTCCTGGAATACCTGGCAGCAAGGGCTGGGGCACCGAGGAGACTGCCCCCGAGGCTCTGGCCAACCGTAGTCCTGATCCGGCACGCGGACGTGACGTCCGGTGCCGGCACCGATCCTCCGCTTAACGCCACCGGCACCGCACGTGCCCAGGAACTCAGACACGTGCTCGGCGGTTCCGGGATCACGGCGATCTTCGTGACCTCGCTGCAGCGGACACAAGCGACCGCAAAACCGCTTGCCGAGGATCTCGGCCTGCAGCCGACCGTTCTGGACGACCCGGCACAGGTGGTCGAAGCGATCCGCAGCCTGACGGGATCCACGACGGTGCTCATCGTCGGGCACAGCAATACCGTTCCTGACTTGGTCGTACGGCTCGGCGGCCCAACGATCACGCCTATCGCAGCTAATGAATTCGAGCGGCTCCTTATCGTCACAAACGGCAGAATCTGCAACCTTCGGTACGGACAGGAGGCCGCCATGACGGGCTGGCAGCCGAAGCAACCTCCCTAGACACCAGGAACGCCGACGCCAGAGAAGCACCTCCGAGCTATGCGGCCCAACGATCACCCATATGAGAAGCTGTCCCGGGTTACCAGGGATTGGCGGCGGGGTTCATGGGGCCTCTTCCCCGATGTGCAGCTGCTGGTTGTACGCGCTGAGACACGTCATCTGAAGGAGTCTCCTTTCTGGCCATGAGGCCGTTGCAGACTTCCAGGCCAATATGGGTCAGCAGTTTCTACCCGGCCCCTTTGATGAACTCCCATCATTCCGTTTTTCACCGACCTGCCAACGGTACTGATGGTGTTTGTCGCCGTGAGGTTTGGTTCCTTGACACGCAATGGACGGACTCAATGGATGAAGGCGACCAGAGTATGGAAAACCAGTTGCTGGACCGGCATCCCGGAGTCCGGGAGCTTGTCTCCGCGTTGCCGGAGTTCATCCGGTGGCGGGGGCGGCTCGCGCCTGTTGTCGTTGATAACGAAACGTTCTATGTGGTCGGCGGGGACATGCTGAAGGACGACGATCAGGTGATTGTCGAATGGACGAGGCGTTTCAGGCCAGACCTATTGAGTGATTAGGCAAGCTTCCCGGAAATAAACGCGTGAAAATCCGGGAACAAACTCTGAATAAAGGAGAAGAACCCATGGCCAAGATCCAGCGTAACGAGCCGGCCGCATCGGGCGGGAAAGGGACCCTTTCAGTCGACAAATCCTTATCACGGACCCAACGCAGTGGAGTGTCAGGGACCGCGCCGGAGGACCGGCTGCCCAAAGTCACCATTGATGGCGAGGAGTTTTGGCGCGTGGAGGGCGACTACCTGCTCGACGTTGACCAACTGTTTATCTACACTCAACAACAAGCGGCCCTCCGCGAAGCCGTCCGGCTAGGGGAAAACGCCGCAGGCACTGCGGAGGTTGCACTATCCGATTCCTTTGTAGGCGTGAGCAGCGAACTGGTGGGGATTCTGCAAGGTTCTAAAATAGTCCGCTGGTCCCCGGGCACGACCCTGACATACTGCGTTCTCAGAAAAACATTCAATGACCAAGCACAGTATGAAGAGATAGCCGCGAACATGCAGACAGCGACAAGAGCATGGGAAGAAACATGCGGCATTAAGTTCGAGTACCGGAACGACCTGGACGGTAGCGATTCGCTGCGGCCACCGGTGGTGTTCCCCGTTCGCCTGGTAGATGCCTCTGGAGCATTCATCGCTGCGGCCTTCTTTCCGAACGACATCGTTAACCGGCGGCGGCTGCTGATCGACCCTTCATACTTCACCACCGGCTTCGATCATGTCGGAGTCCTCCGGCACGAGTTGGGGCACACCCTGGGCTTCAGGCATGAGCATATTCGTTCGCTCGCCCCGAGGGTTTGCCCGGATGAAGATTCCACGGACACTATCGACTTGAGCGCCTATGATCCGAAGTCGGTTATGCACTACTTCTGCGGCGGCGTTGGGTCCCGCGATCTGGCGATCACGGACGTTGACCGGGCCGGCTCACAGAAAGTCTACGGGCCCCCGTTTACGAGTTTCGAGCTAATCGACGCATAAGCGACTAAGACAGGCGTCAAGAGCGGCCCGGCCGTCCGGGAGCATCCGCACCCAGTTGCGCACTGGGCCCTCGTTGACGCCCCCGGCTGGGCGACTGGACGGCCCAGTCTAATCGCCCACTCAACGGACGTCGTCCTTGACGGCGCAACCAGACACACGGTGGATCACCGGCCCGCGGGGACCGGCTGCTCCACAATGCCTAGAAGCCGGAAAACCCATTGTCCTTCCTGGCAATCAGGCGGGGGTGGTGGCCACAAGTGGTACCAGGGAGCGGCCAGCCAGACCGTATGCAGCTGGTCGCCTCTGCGGTATGCGGGCGAGACTCGCGCGCATGGCGCCCAGCTCTGCGCGCCAGGCGGCACTGTTGAAGGCCTGCTGGTACAGCGCGATGCAGGTGCGCAGATGCGCTGCATACGCCGTGTGCAGCCGGTTCTCATAATGGGCAAGCACCGCGTCCTCCGGTGCACCCTCTTCGACAGCCGCAGCGCAGGCACAGGCCAGCAAAGCCGCACGAACAGCGTTTCCGGTCCCGTCTCCGCACAACGGGTCCACTGCCACGCCCCGGTCGCCGACCCGCAGCCGACCCGGCTCCGCTAACCGTGGTGCTAGTCCTGGGGCAGCCGGGAAGACCACGGGCCCAGAGGGGAACAGCCCGGGTACGGCGAGAAGCGGGCGCAGCGGAAGCGCCGTCGCCGCGAGGATATGGGTGAGTGTCGCTGCCGGGTCGGCGGGTGCTTCGGCGACCATGGCCTGTACCAGCATCCGGCCATTGGAGGCCGGCAGGGCGAACACCCATCCCTCCCGGACGGACGCAATCACTGCCGTATCACCCCCTGCCTCGGGGGCAGCATCGATCTCGGCTGCGATGATGCAGCGATGGCCCGCCGGACGGTTCCCTTCGTGCTCGCCGCGGGGACGACCACGGGCGTCCAGCACCCAACTGTGTTCCAGTGCGATCATGGGGCGGCCCGCAACGCGAGCCGTGAACTCGTGCTCGAGCCGGTCCAGCAGGGCTGCACCACCGACGCTCATCCCCGGGTCCGGCACGTCGACGGCCGCGGCGTCCCCCCACGCGACCCGACGTCGCCGAAGGGGTATGGCGTCGGAGAGCAGGTCGGACTGGCCCCACACTTGAGTCAGCAACGTGCAGGTGATCGGGTTGAGCAGCACGGCGGGCGGCATCACCGGCCGATCCCCACACAGCTCAACCGCCCAGCCTCGCTCCAAGAGCAGCGCAGCACAGGTGAGCCCAGCGATGCCGCGACCCAGGATGACCGCAGCCGGCACCTAGGCCTCCTGAATGATCCGCTGCGTTGCGGCGAACAGCTCTTCGAGCACCGGCCGCTGCCGCTCGACTAAGGCAATCTCGTCAGGCGCCTCCGTCCCCTGCAGCGCCTCCTCCAGCGAGGCGAAGCTCTCCTCGCTGAGCTGCAGGAGCCGATCCGACGCCGCCTTCCGCGCCCCTGCGTCCGGTTGCCCACCCGTCCACGGTTCGACCGGTGGCCGGTCCGGCGGCAAGGTGAACGGTGGCGCGATGCCCCGCGCCGCCAGGAAATGGTTGGTCTCGTGGAGGTTGTGCATAGCCCGGCGCGCCTGCTCGATCATCAGTCCGGCGGCAAGGTCACCTAGCGCGAACGTCTCCTGCAGCAACCCGATCAGGATCGCGTAGTTCTGGTCGCTCAGCTGCGCCAGCCTCGCCTCGGAAGTCCCGGGGCTGGCGGCAGCCAGCGGATGCAAGTATTCGTCAACCTGCATCGGCGCCAGATGGCGCTTCACCGCCTTGAACCGTTCGTAGTGCTCTTCGCCTTCGTCGATGATCAGCTTGATCAGCGGCACCAGTCGTTCCTGTTCGGGGAACAGCTCGGGCTGACGCACGATGCTTACGTGCAGTTGCACGTACATCCCGTCGAGGCCTTCATTGATGGACTGGCTGGGCGCCTCCACATCGATGTACCAGTCGAGCTGCGCAGGCGTCAGCCGCTCCAGCTTGAACGGCTGGTCCAACTGCCGCCCAAGCTTGGACGCACGGCCGACTGACGGGGGAGCCTGCAACAGCGCGAGTGCCTCATTGGCCCACCGCATGTGGTGCATCTCGTCGATCGCGACCCTGAACACCTCGTATGCGGCGGCGAAGCGGGCCCGTTCCCCTGCGTCGGCGGCCGAGTCCAGCGTCATCGGCGCCTTGACCGAATAGTGCGAATATAAGTACTCGACACAGAGAGCGTGCTCAACAGTCGCCAGATAGGTCAGCTCACGCACGACGCGGTCACGGTCCCACAGCTCATCGACTTTGGGCGCGGGCGGAGGGACGAAGGTCTCGCTCTCACGGTCGTTAAGCACAATCGGCAACTCGTTCCACGCCCCTGCGATGAGCTCGGAGTATCCGAGCTCCTGCTGCCGTCGAACCTGAGCCCAGCTCTCGAAGTCAGCTGGGGGCACGTCGGCCGGCGGGCTGGTGGTGCGGTCGCTTCGTTGGAAGTTGAGGTACTTATGCTTGCCATCGACGCTTGTCACCACGTCAGGTTTGCTTGCTGCCCAGTAGAAGCAGCCGCAGTCATTGAAGTCGTACTGCCAGGGCGCACAGAGCGTGCTCGTCAGCTCTCCGGGTTCGAACACCTCCTCGAGGACACCACCTTCGTCAAGGTAGGCGGCGCGCTCGCCGACCAGAGCCACGGAGAGGACTAAACCGTCTGATCCTCGTCGAACACGGGGCTGCCCATCATCGAACGTTGCCACGAGGTCATCGAACGCAGCTCGGGACGCTTCGGCGGAGAACCCAGGCTCAGGGCCGAGAATGACCGCGATCCGCCCGGGCAGCAGATCGTGAACGCGCCGCCACACATCGAGGCCTCCGAGGCCGTTGCATCCGATCACCGGAGGCGACTGCTGCTCGGCCGTGGTGAACCCAACCACCGTCCACAACCACAGCGGCAGGTCCTTGTCACTGAGATCGCCGAAACCGGCTTCGCAAGCCTCGAGCAGCGCCCCGTCGCCGCGGTGGAAGGCAAAGCGCAACCCCGGGAAGAAACGTCGGTCCAGGTTCCGCTGGTCGATTTCCAGGCCTGGATAGCAGTTGTCCACCCCGCTCTCCGGCCGTGTCGAGGCGGAGTTGCCGCGCACGATCTGGTCGGCGCGCGCCGTCAGGTTCCGCGGGTAGACCTTGTTGGCGAAAGGGTCCGGTACGGAGTCGGCCATGATTCTCCTAGTCGAAGGTCGTAGCAGTGCTGAGGGGTGTGAGCTGCTCCGGTCGGCCGTTCACGAAGTACTCCGGCCGGCTGTCGAGCAGCTCGACGTAGGCGCGCAGGCAGAACTGCAACCAGCCTCGAATGTAGTCGCAGCCCGGCCGGCCACGGCTGACGACCTCGTGATGGCAACCTCCACCGCAGAGGTAGCGGGCCCAGCACTGCCGGCACGGGTCCATCCGGTCGACATGGCGTTCCGCCAGCATCAACGCCCGCGCACCGTGGTCCGGGCCCGTGCGTACGTCGCCCATGGCGAACTTCGGGTCGTCGACGAAGCGATGGCAGGCGAAGAGGCCGCCGTCGGAGCTTGCGCTGAGGTATCCGGCTGCTGCGCCGCAGGGATACGGCCTGTGACTTCCGCGATGCAGCTCTCCGAGTGCGGTCTCGAAGTTGCCGAACGGGTAGCTACGTCCCGCCTTCAACTCTGCCAGGGCGGTTTCACCACAGTTGACCATTGCGTTCAACAGCCGGGGAAAGTCCTCACCCCCAAGGGCGAGCCGCGGGTCGGGAGAGCTCAGCACGGCGGCGAACCCGACCTCGTCGAAGCCGAGGCCAATGCCGTGCTCGAGCACGTCGCCCAGCTTGTCGATCAGGGGTGGAGTGACCGTGACGCGCGCGGCAAGGTGTTGGGGCCGGCCGTGGCGCTCGAACAACCGCATGCCGGCAATCAGCCGGTCGTAGGAGCTGCCGCCGCCGAGCAACGGCCGCGTCGCATCATGCATCGCGCGGTCGCCATCGAGACTGACTGCCACCGTGAAGGGTAGCTCCGAGAACAGCTTCACGTCCTCTTCCTTGAGTACTGTGCCGTTCGTCGTGATCGTGAACCGAACGGCATGACCGGACGCCGCGGCGGCCTGCACTGCATACCGCGCGGTGGCGTGGACCACGCGGCGGTTGAGCAGGGGCTCGCCACCCATAAAACCGACGACGACCGTAGCGCCCGGCGCTGCTTCAGCCAGCAGCCTGTCAACGGTGGCTCGGGCCGTTTCCTCGCACATCATGCGACGAGCCCCACCGAAGCGTCCCTCGTCGGCATAGCAGTAGCCGCATCCCATGTTGCAGCTCTGGGCGACGGTCAGCGAGATCGCATGCAAGGGGGGCGGGGCCAACGGCGTGCCGTCAATGCGCCGCTTCGTCGAGTCCAGAGCGAAGATCCGGTTGAGTTCGGTTGCGTCGCCCTGCCCGTCAAGTGCGCGGGTGAGCGCCGCGGCGGTGGTCTCGTCCAAGTCGTAGATGCGGCTGCCATCCACAACCAGCACGTGCTCTCCTGCGGAGCTACTGAACGGCCTCAGCTCGGTCCTCAGATTCACGTTTATGCCTTCTTCCTCGGTCCTCGGATTCACGTGAAGGTTCCTTCCTCTGAGTCACGCCGCAACCGGGCAGCCCAGGCGCGCAACAGATCGTACTGGCGTCGGGTCAGGTGCATGGGGTGGCGGTCGGACCCCCGAAAGAGCGCGGGCATCCGGCGGTCGTAGTAGTTGTCGGACGTACCGGGGGGACGGATCACGCGATCGATGAGATCCGGTCGCTCGCGGAGCATGTCTTCGAAGACTTCGAGGGATAGCAAGCGATGGTGCTGCAGCCGACCGATTTCCGTGAGCGGAAGAGGGCGTTCAGCGATCGCATCCGGGCGCTTGAACGCTTTGTCGGCCGCTGCTTCCGGGGGTAGGCCCATGGACGCAGCCACGCCCCTGTTCTCGGCCCGGGCACGTTCGTTCTGAAAGTCCACATTCACCAGAGCCATGGTCTCCCAGACCCGTTCCATCAGGTCCCGGACCTCGTGCGTTGTCGACTCGAAGTCCTCTACAAAAGCAGGGTCGGAGACGTCCAGCCTTTTCACTCGATCCGTGAAGCCGTCGGCGAGCGAGACAATGGGTCGGCGATCCGGAGCATACCTCGGAGGACCGACGGCCACACGCGCGCGCGCTGGCGGAAGCCCGGGCACTGCACAGCGCACCAGCCCGTCGCAGACGTCGTCGATGAAACCCAGGCTTCGGCCTTGGTCGTCGGTGGCGAAAAGCCCGCCCGGGTTCGTTCTCGGGTCCTCGACCAGGCTGAACCCTGCCCACTGCGCTGCCGGGTTGAGTATCCGGTGCTCCCCGGGGATCGGATACTCCATGCTCCGTTCGTCAAGGTCGGTCGGAGCGTACACATGTCCGGCTGCGGGGGTAAATAGGAGTCGCAGCTCGGGGAAATCGGCAGTTGTCTTGGTCACCTGCACGCTGCCGAGCGGCAGTGGGACATCATCATGGACCAACGGTTGCGGGGCATCTGGTGGTGAATGACCCATGAGCGGGCGGCGAGTGGTCTCGTCACCACGGAGCTCCAGATGAGCTGCGATCTTGTCACCGTCGACGAGGGTCATGTGGTATGCCTTCATGTTGGCTACATCGACGGTCCACGTGACGTCGCCGATCGAGATACCCGCCTGGTTAAGCAGCGAAACGGTGATCGGACCGGTCGCCTCCTGGCCACCCTCGGTCCAGCGGCCATGCAACTCGAAGAATGTGCAAACGGGGCGGATACCCACTTCATCGCGAAAAGAGACCGCCTCCGGCACCCCTGCGGTGATAGTTCCGTCTTGTGCGACGTGCAGCGTCTCTGCCGGGAGAATTGTCGTCTTGCCGGTTCCCCGAGGGCCCACATCATTGGGCCCCCACTGGAAGTTCGGGCAGGGAATCGGCGACGGGCCGAGCCGCGCAATGCCAAGCGGTGGTAGCAGCCAAACCTCCGCCAACATGACCTGGTCTCCGGCCACTGCGCCCTCCTAGGATCTGGTGCAGTAGAGGCTCTCACGGTTGCCGCGGAGGGTCAAGGCTTCCGCCCAGGGGTCAACTTTCCCCGGGGTTTCCCCGATGCTCCTACTGACGGTGTAGCCGCGCGGGTCACGGGTGCAAAGAGGAATTTGGTCGTCACTGAAGCTTCCCTTCCGGTATCGGTGGAATCTGCAAACGACTTTGCGGCAGCCCGTTGTCCTCGGAAGTCTTGAGGCACGCCCGATCCGGGCAATAACTCCACCGAATTGAGCTTGCGGCGCAGCTCACGGCCCTGCCCCGTTGCGGTGCACGGTCAATATGCTTCCCGGATCGGCTGTTGGAGCCTACACTGTTGGCT
The DNA here is from genome assembly GCF_001423745.1 of Arthrobacter sp. Leaf337. Taxonomy (GTDB): domain Bacteria; phylum Actinomycetota; class Actinomycetes; order Actinomycetales; family Micrococcaceae; genus Arthrobacter. The sequence goes on along the minus strand of NZ_LMPC01000010.1, from coordinate 20,273 downwards.
GAGCGCGCGATTTATTTGAGCCTTAAGCATCAGTCGATTGCGGGGAATCGGGCTATGAACGCTGCACACGGATACGTCCAGCGGAGGAAGGCAACGGCTTGGGCGCCGCCAGAGAAACCGCCTGGACCGGCCGACCTGGCAGCGGCGCGGGAGATCCTTGCTCCTGCGACCCTTTACCGGTTTGTGCAGGGAGTTGACGCCGGGCCTGAGGTGATGAAACCTGAGCAGCGCAGCGGGCTGAATGATCCCATGGCTGCCACGTTCTTCAACAAGGGCCTCTTCCCGCTAACACTCGGCGACGTCATGGCCGGTTTGGATGACGCCGGCGCCGTTCCGGGCGTGAAGTCGTATCTGGTAGGCGAGACGGGACAGATCCCGCCGGATGAGGCGCCGCAGCTGGAACGTGATTTTCGCTTCGCGATTGTTCGCGGAGGCGATTCGAAGGCTGATCTCATGATCAGCACGAGTGCCGCAGACGCGTCGGAAGCGGCCTTTCTGCAGATAGCGTCATGGGATGATTCCGCCGGCGTGTTCAACTACTACATGCGGCTCGACGCGACCTGGGTGTGGTCCGGTAATTCCTATACCGCGCTGGCCCCGGAATCCCGCGGACAGGCCTGCTTCGACAGCCATGCCAACGGCAGCGTCGTCATGAAGGAACTGACGGCGCCGTGGATGCACTGGCAGTCGCAGAATTCGACCATCCTGCTCGCCTCGGACAGCCCTGTCCGGTCCAGCCCGTATTACCAGTCGCCGCCGCTCACCGGAGCCGAGGATCTGGAGACGACGGTGCGGGCTGCCGTCGACCGCTGGACCGTCGCCCGACTGAGATCGGCGACCGCGAGCGAAACGATAGAACACCCCGACTGGCTGTTACGTCAACTGTGCACCAGCACGACCGTCAATCTGGCCACCAGCCCTGTCGAGTTCAAAACGCTAAGCGCGGACGCAGCCTTCTCGCCGCCGCTGGGCTTGTGGTTCAACAGCGAGGCGCTGTTGAACACCTTGGCCATCCCTGCGGACATATCCCTTCCCGCTATGAACGGAGGGGACTATCTGCACGGCGTCTCGAAATACGAATTTGCCCTCGAAGCCGAGGGATTCACCCGGAAAGGGGACAGCTTCTTCGCTTTCGCCGTTCCCGTTCCGGCTTTCGAGGACTTGAACGTGATAGACCACCTGGTCGCCTCCGGGACTATCAGTGCCAAGTTTGCCGCATGCGTGCTGATGGTTGACTTCTGCAACCCCCTTTTCAGCGCCCGCAGAACCGCACTCATGAGGTACTGTCCCACAGGATCCACCGCCCCGGACGTCCTGACATCCACGATTGCGGACGCCATTGTCACCGCGGCCGGCCACCTGACCAAGACGTCGCCGGAGTTCGAATTCGCCGCCTACTGGATGCTGACTGACGAAGCATGGCCTAAGGAATTTGCCCAAAAAATCGAACACTACATGACCTCCGTGAACCGTCGAATCGCCACCCCAGCGGGCGTTGATGACTATATCCGTCTGTCCGAATCCCGTCGCCGCGAATTCAAGGCCATGAAAATCAATGAGTTCACCCTGACTCTCCCCGTCACCAATATTCCCGCCAACGCCCCTCTGCTGGACACACGACCCGACGGCACCGTTGGCCCCAGAACCCCTGACCTGAAGTGACACACTGAAAGGAAAACTCATATGCCTCACCTTGCCAGCTTCGACCCTCCCGGAAACCTGACAGATCTGGACGCCGCAGGGCGTCAGGCGTGGAACGACTACATCTCCCAAACCACGGACCGTTCCATCCAGGGCCGCCCGGATCACACAAACGACAGCCCCCGGGCCCAGTACTACAACCTGACCAAGGCCGATACGGACGCAGACGCCGTGGACCACGACGTCAGCTGGATCGCCTTCCCCCGCCAGGTCAAGATCCGGGCCACGTCCGACAGACAAAGGTGGGAGAGCGCGGACGCCTCCAGGGACGTCCAGGACGAATACTGCGAATGGAGCGTCACACGCAATGCCGACGGAAAGATCACCAGAGTCGACTTCACCTGTGAAGGCCCGGAGTACTGGGAGGTTTTGTCCCGGACCAGTCCGGACACCGTCGTCGCCCTGTACCGGGAATTCGTCAAAGACAGCGTCACGAAGGAGGACCTGTTCGATGGATCCGGCCAATACATCCACCGCAACCGATGGAACACGGACACGGTCAACGGGGCAATGCACCTCGTCCAGGCAGCCAATACCCTTGGCGCGGAGATCGAACTGGTCGCGGGAGCCACTATTGTCAGGGAACAAAACGGGCGCCTCCTTACGGGTGAGCAGGAACTCATCGCCTGCGGCCAGTACGGCGCTCGCCAGCGCAACAGCGATCCCCATATCGGCGGTGTGGTGAATTCCGTCGCTCGCATGAAAGCGGACCTGTCGCTGGCCAATCCGGTAGGCCTGTACTTCAACGACCTCTCCGTTGCCGGGTGGCAAACGCCGGACGGATCCGACCCCAAGGCCAACTGGAAGTATGTGCGCGGAGACAAAACCCACCCCGTGCGGGCGGTCTACGAGGTATCCGAGAGCAGTGGCTTCACCGTCTCGGACATCAAGATCCTCGGAAAACCCATCGCCTACGCTGCACAAATTGCGGACTTCATCTCGATCAAGGCGACCGTCTTGGCCTGCCGTTTCGGTCGGAGCATCGTTCAGCCTATGACGGCATGCGTCGACCAGGCCGACGCCGCTTTCGCCGGCTTCAGCATGGAGTCCGTGGGCAAGCTGGACGTCCCCGTAGCGCTCCGCATGCTTTGATCCGGAGAAAGCTGTTGAAGCACTATTGGTCCTGGCGGCCCGGGCGGTGTTCCGCCGCAGGGACGGACCCCCGGACACGCCTCACTATCAGATCCATCTGCACATACGCGCTTTCGGAGCACAAAAGACACGAGTTCTAACCAGGTCCACGTGGGGATCGAATCCGTCATTCTCACCGAGGACACAAGCGCATTGCAAGATCCAATATTGGCTCCCCCTATCGGCCCGGCAGCCTGGAATCCCTTACTGTCTCGCCACGGAGGTGCTCGATCTCGGCTGTCTGGGACATCGGGATTTCTCCCCCGTTTTGCTCGGCTTTGGAACTAGCTATGGCATCAAATCGCTCAGAAAGGGCGGGATCCGGGCGGACGCCGAGTTCATCTTTTAGGTGCCGGGCAAACTCCTGGTAGCAGCGAAGAGCCTCGTATCTGTTGCCCTGCAGTAAATGGGCGCAAATCAGGGCGTCGGCGGCGGATTCCCGCAAGGGCTCGGCTGCGAGTGCGGCGAGTCCGGCTTGGGCGGCAAGGTCATGGTGCCCAGCGGCTGCCATCGACCGACAGGCAGCCTCTAGAGCTTGCACCCGGAGTAGCCTAAAGGCGTCCTGAGCACGGGTTGCCCACTCCTCGTGCCAGCCCGGCAGGACGTCTTCGGACAGCGTTCCGATCTCCTCGAGGGTTAGCTCATGTCCTTCAAGTGATTTTGCGGCCGTGAGTCGCACTCCGGGGAGGTCTACTTCCGCTTGGAGCATCAGTTCCTCCCCCAGGGAGTCGATCCACCCTTCCGGCACCTGCCACAGTGCTCTGCGGACATTGGCGCGTGCGTGCTGCTCGGGCTGGTCCGGCCACAGTTGGCCCGCTGCCCTTCCACGTGTCACTGCATCCGGGTGCAGAGCGAGATAGGCCAGAATCCGTCGTCCAGGCAAGGACAATCGGATCATTGGATGCAATCCAAGTCTGCCTATGACCGAAACCCGTCGGCCATTTGTGGAGATCCCCATGGCACGGGCGCCCCTTCAGAACGCTAGTGGAATTCATCCCAATATGGCCACCTCTAAATTCCCCTGTCAAGACGTCGTTGACCGGACACAATACAGACGAAGCACGGACTTCATACGGGCGATCCCGCAGTCCCATAGGAACGGTCGGTGCGCGACCAGCCGACGCGTGGGGCATATTGCTGGACGTTGAGACGATACGGAAAATAACGGGTCGGGGCGTGCACTTAAGGCAGGCATATTTTCCGCTCGTGTAGGGAGTATCTGATGTCGATTGCCCAGGAATCTGCCTCCGTCCCGGTATCGGTGGGAACCGATGATGCAAATCCTTTTGCTGACGTTCCACCGGCTGTCAGGCCCACGACGATGGAACAGGGCTTCACCTCGTGGACGGACAATGAATCACCGTTCAGGGAGGAGGATTACGCGGTTGGGGAGTCTGAGTTCAGTACCGCTTTGTCCACCGCATTCTACGAGTTGCGTGATGAGGGCTTTGATGCCGCCGTCGCGCACCTGGTTGCCGAAACTGAACAGCTGGTGGAAGACAGGTTCCAAGCGGAGGGCGCCATCTACGGCACGGAAAAGCAGCGGCTGGCGGAAGCACATTTGTCTCCTGTGGGTCTTGCAGCCGAACAGTATGTGGACGCGCTAAGCGAGGGCCTCGCCGACCTGGATATTTCCTCGCTTGGCGGTTCAGGCCTCTCCGAGGTACTGGACGGCTTCGATCCTGTCCTGAGCGGTCAGTCCCCTGCCGGCGAAGATTTTCTAGGCAGTTTAGTCAAGAAGGCCAAGAGTGCTGTCAGCACCGCGGTCAGCGCAGCCAAGAAAGTAGGCAGGAAGCTGGCGAGCGCGGTCGTTACAGCAGCGTTGCGGAAGCTTCGGGCGTTGGTACGTCCTCTGCTCAGGCGGGTCCTCGCTTTCGCCATCGACAAGCTGCCGGTGCCTTTGCGGGGACCGGCGAGGTCTTTAGCGCAGCGCATCAAGCTCGAATCTGAGGAGGGTGCCGTGGACGGCGACCTTTACGCGCCAGCGATGGGCCTGGATCTGCTGTCATTGGCTGAGTCCTTTGACGCTGCCCTGGCCGGTGCTCTTTTCGAGGTTCAGTCCTCGGTGGGCGAACCGTCTTCGTTCGCCGAGCAGGAAACCGGCGCCGAGGAAGGCTTAGGCGGATCCGAATTGGAAGCTCTGGCAGCGGCACGCCAGGAACTTGTCGAGCACATAACGCAGGCGGAGGACGGCGAGGACCTAACGCCGGCGATCGAACAGTTCGTCCCGGTTCTATTGAGTGCCCTTCGAGTCGGCATCAAACTTGCCGGCAGGAAGAGGGTGGTGAACTTTCTTGCCCACTACGTAGCCCGGATTATCGGCCGATGGGTCGGTCCTCAGCTATCCCGCCCACTCTCCACCGCCATTGTGGACACCGGATTGCGGCTGGCGACACTTGAGCAACCTAATTTCGGCAGGCCGCCGACAGATCTGGGACCTGCGCTGCTCGGTGCCACGATCGAAGATACTGTCCGACAGTTGGCGATGACCGAAGATTACATGCTTGAGGACGAGGACTTGATGCAACTGGCCGTCTCTGAGGCCTTTGACTCCGCCGTTGCCACCAACTTTCCTGCCGGCCTTATCCGGCCGGGCCTGCAACAGGCGCCGACGCTCGGGGGATCTTTCCTGCCGATGCTCATCAGCTCGGCGCATCCGTATCGCCGTTACACCAGATCCCCACAGATTGAGCTGACACCGCAGTTGGCCAACGCCGTCATGACCTTCGGAGCCGTTCCCCTGGGCACACTGCTGCGCGCGGCAGGCACCGCGCTCCCGCAACGGTTCCGGATCCACATCTTCGAGGCCATGCCCGGAACGTCGCTCTCCCGGCTCGCGCGCAACGAAGGACACTCCCCATGGCTGGGGTTCAATATGGCTGTCGACGAAATCCACCCACTGACCAGCATGGTCTCGGGGCTGCTACTTCAAGAACCCGGCTTGGGTACTGACGTCCCGGATGGCTATTTAGGCTCGCGTCACCGGATCGCAGTCGGACAGCGATTCTTCTTCCTCGAACCCCTGGAGGGCATGGCACGATTCGAAGCAGAGGCCGGACGGATGGCCGCTCCTACCCCCTCACGCCGCCGCATCAGCGTGAACCTTGCCCACGCAAGAGTCATGGGGAAGTTCTACCTCTCGGAATCAGAATCCCAGCAGATCGCCGCTGCGATCAAGAAGGGGCATGGCGTCCCAGCCTTGCTGAAGGCACTCGTTGCCGGTACCACGCTGGCCCCACGCGGGGAAACCGAGGAAATCGAAGAAGAAGAGAGCGGATTCACGGCCGGTTTGCTCCGCAGCCTCGCACCCAACATCCTCCGAGTCCTTCGACGTCGCATCCGCGCATGGTGCGCCACCGCCATCGCTGACTGGGCGCGACAGCGCAGCGGGGAATTTGTACGGGCAGCCTCCGATCCCGCCGAAGGAGTCACCGTCCGCGTCGAACTTACGGCCGTACCAGGGCTGAATCTGGTACGCGACGCCCGGGCCGGACGGCTGGGACCGGATGCGCTACGCGGGGTATTTAGCGGGACTGCCTTCAGGGGCACCCCGAACCCCGTCGTCACCGTGACAGCGGGGCGTATCCGCTGATGGAGACTCTCACACCACCTCGGGAATTGCTCGTGGCCGAGGATCTGCAGCGCCAGACCGCCCATTGGCTTGCCGCGGCCACAACATTCCTTGACGCAGAGGAATTCGCCGCCGAACCAGCTTGGCGATCCTTGGAGCAGCACATCGGGCTGCCACTCCGCAGCCAACTGGCTACTATCGTGCGAGAACTGATTACCTTCGGACAGCACAGCCAAAGACTGGCTGGCCGAGCCGCTCACGACCCTGAGCTGCTCTCAGAGGCTCAGCGTAGCGTCCAGCAGTTCCGCCAGCGCTACACCCAGGTGGAGCTGACCCTGGACTTCTTCGGAGACGCAGTCAATTCCCGCACCAGCGGACCGCTAAGGGCCGCACTAAGGACTTTGGACATGCTGGCCACCGCCAGCATGGACGAAGTCCTAGCCGCCGCTCGGCTTCCGGTGCCGCCCGCACTCTGCTATTTGGACCACGGCACAGGCGCTTCCATCCTCCGTGCGGGCATCAGACTGTGGACGCCAGGGATGCTCAACCCCGTCGCAGCCATCAAAATAGTCCGCCACAACCTCTATCGGCCCACCTCGTTGTTCCATGAATCCGGGCACCAAGTCAGCCACTTAACAGGCTGGGCTCCCTCCCTGGGCACCGCAATACAGAACGCCCTGTCCGATGACCCGCGACTGCAGCGGATGTGGCAGCCGTGGAGCTCGGAGATCGCCGCCGACGTCTACGCCTTCCTGCACACCGGCTTCGCCTCCGTCGCTGCCCTCTACGACGTGGTCGGAGATACTCGAACGCTGACCCGATGGCCGATCGGTGATCCCCACCCCATTGGCTGGCTAAGGACGCTCCTGGGCTGCGCCCTGTGCCGCGCCGTCTTCGGAAACGGGCCGTGGGACCGACTGGAAGAGGCCATGCTGGCGAACTATCCGTCCCACCGGGCCGACCTGGCAGTCGCACCGTTACTCACGTCCTCCGCCGCCCTAATTCCCAGAATTGCGAACGCATGCCTTACCGCGCCGGTCCCCGCTCTGCGTGGGGAGCCGATGGCTCGAATTCTGGATCCCGAACGAGTCTCGCCGTCTGCCCTGGCAGAACTGGAACGCAGCTCGGGCGCCGCGTTGTGGCGATCCCCGCACTATAGGCGCACAGAAGGAATCCGCATTGTCGCGCTCGCCGGGCTGCGGGAGGCAGAGAACCCGGCCGCTGCCGCCTTCTGGATTGACCGAGCCAGAAACTGGATGACCGATTGGCACGCCGTCAAAGATGGATCCTGGAGGAAGTAATGGCCACTGCAAACAAAAACCAACCCAGCTCGGCTTCGGATAATAAGCAACAGCCTGGTCCGGACCTGGCAGGGGAAATTCACGAACTAAAGGCACAGCTGGCCGATCTGCGGGCACAGTACGGCACGGCAATGGGCCTGAATTCCATCTCTGGAGGCTTGGCCGAAATCGCCGAGCTCATAGCTCCTTTGCGGCGCCTCGTACCGCCAGTCCCCGGCCAAGAGTTAGATCGCTGTACAGGCTTGGCCTTGGCCTCGCTCCAAATGGCGCTAGCCCGTCCAAGTTGGATCGGCATCGATTCGCTGGGCAGGTGCGAACCGCCCTTGGGATTTATCGGCGAACCGAAGTGCGCCGACAGTATAGAAACACCGGGAAACGTCACTGAATTAGGTGAAACAGCATGATCCAGCAACTTGTGCAAAGACTAGTAGGCCTAGGAGCCGGAACCATTACGACCGAAGAGGCCGCAGCCCAGGTGCTTCTGGCTGACCCCATGGACCTAGTGCTCCATATGGAACAGATCTGGCAAGCCGCTGCACCTTGGGGCCCGAGCACCGCCGCACCACCTGTCACCACCGGTCCCGGCACCGTCAAAACGACGGGCATCCGCGAAAGCCTCTGGAAACTGGGCGCCTTCTCCGACTCGGCACCGCGGGTAGTGCCGGCGCCCCCGTGGGACCACCTCATCTATGCGTTCGCCTTGGAGAACACCCGCGCTTACCAGATCCTGCGCAAGGTGGTGAAGGAATTCCGCACCGGGGAATCCTTGGGCATCCCCTCGGTCTCCACCCAGCGCTGGCTGGATGCCACCGAAGGCCTCCTCCTCAACGCATCCAACATGTTCCCGGCCTGGCTGTCCACCTCAGAGGTACGCCGGACCAGCGAACAAGTTCGGCGCAATCTGTACTGGAGGGTGCTGGGCATGGATCTGGCCTTCGGCGACGAAGACAACAAACCGTTCACCTATGACAAAGCCAGCGTCGCAAACAGCACCTTCGTAAAGCTCTTCGAAGAGCTACTCTTCGAGATCTGGCAGGCCATGACAAACACCCGAAACACCTCCGGAGCGAACGTGGCCGACAACGACCGGATCTACAGGCTGGCCGAACAGCTTACGTTCATACTCCGGGCCCGAAGGCAGAACCAGTTGCTGGCCCGCGAGGAACTAGCCGCCACCACCGTTCTGGGCTGGGCAGAGCTCACCCTGAGCACAAACACGCCGTTAGTGCTCGATCTGCGCGCCCAAGCCACCAGCGCCGCGGACCGACTGCGGATCATCGGCGAGCGCGTAGGCATATCCCCGCATTCCCGTTCGGCGTCGTTCTTTGCCATGGCCTCGGATCTCTCGCTCTTCCTACGTACGTTGGAGGCCGGTTTCGTGACCGGGCCCCAGTTTGCGTGGCTCTTCTACGCCGAAACCGCGCCGGCGCCCCTGCCCGCCGGGGCCACGCTATTGACCGGCAGCGCTCGCCGGATCATTACAGAATGGTCGGCCGCTACGGGCCGGGACCTTAAGCAGCGCGTCCTCGATGTACGTGTCGCGCCGCAACTTCCCGTGCTGACACGCTGACAGTCGATCGGCACCGAAGGGAGAATCTGATGGCATCCAACAATGTGGGGCCGTTTCCGACTTCCGGTCTCGATGAATGGGGCTTCGAGTCCCCTTTCGCCCAGGCTCAAGACTTTGTGCGCGCGTCCAGCGGCCAGGAACGTGGCAACGCCCCCTGGGATGATCTGGAACAGGACGCGTTGGCGTGGGACTGTCCGGCTTGGGAGAACCAGCCCTCGCTCGATTTGGACGGAACCGCGGCAGGCATCTCCGATGAGACTGTGATGACCGAGGAATCGGAGGCGGAGGTCACGGAGTCGGAGGAATTAGCAGGCGCGGACGGCGACGAAGCATTCTCTGAAGGGGAAAGCTTCGTCGCCGAAGCCTTCCCCTCCGGCGCTGTACTGCAAGCCGTTTCCGGTCCCACCGGAAAGGGCCAGGAGCACTGGGATCCGAACGGCTCGGAGGAGCCGCTGTACAGTACTGGACCATCCACCCACGGTATTAGGCTCTCAGCTAATTTCACAGTCAAAGAGCTCGTCACCAGCGGGGGCCAGAGCGCCGTACTGGCTCGTATTTCCCCTGCACTCGTTCGTTTGCTGCAGGCCATCCGCGATCGTGCCGGTAAATCGGTGAAGATCACCTCCGGTTACCGCTCATGGGCGCGCAACAAAGCGGTGTACGCAAGACGCAGCGCCAAGCCCACCCTTAGCCGACACTGTTCGGGGCAGGCTGCCGACATCAAGGTTGCAGGGCTCACGGGGCTGCAACTAGCGCAGCTTGCCATCGACGCAGGGGGACCCGACCTTGCCATCGGCATTGGTGCCGGCTATATCCACATCGATGTTCGCGGCAGCTGGACTGCCTGGACGTACTTCGGAAAGGGCAGCGCCAAAGACCGGGCCACACTCACCCAGATCCGCGCCTACCGGGAAGCACGCGGGCGCATCCCGATGGATCAGAAAGCCTACGCCACCGGCGAAACCTGCCCGAAGCCGCTAGAGGGTGGGGAATCAGAAGATGGAGGCGGGCTGGGCGAAGACGATCCCCAGGCGGGCGGTGCGCCCCAGGACTATGGCTCCGAAGACGGCCCCAGGACTATGGCTCCGAAGACGGAGGCGGGCTGGGCGAAGGCGATCCCCAGGCGGGCGGTGCGCCCCAGGACTATGGCTCCGAAGACGGAGGCGGATACGAGGTGCATTTCGCGCCTGCCCTACAACTGTTCGAGCTTCAGGCCGCGGAGGATTCGTCCGGCGTGCTTGGTCGGCTGCGCGGAAGCCTGGCTTTCGTTTTCGGACCGCCGCTGAAGCGTGGAAGCCGGGGGGACGCCGTCGTCGCGCTGCAGACCGCACTGACCCGGCTCTCGTTCCGGGTGGGCGTCAACGCCGATTTCGGGGCGGACACGGACAAAGCGCTCAAGGCGTTCCAAGCCAGTGCGGGTCTGCAGCCGACGGGAATCACTGACGGCTTCACCCGTCAGGCTATCCTCTCAGCACTGGCCGCCATACCGGCGTCCCGCCCGTTCGTGCCTCCTGCGCCCCCGACCCCAGCGCTAACCCAACCCAGGTCACTATTCAGGCCTTGTTGCCTACTCAGAACGAAGTCGCTTAAAGGAGTGGCTACACGGGGCGGCCATGCCTCCGACGATCCTGGGATCGTGTACACGGGCAAGGCAGGATTCGTCGACCTTGGTCATCTCTGGGACCTCGCAGACATCACCGCCTTCGCTTACCAGCAGATTCACGCAGCCAACGGCGCAACCGGCACAAAAGTCCAAACCGCGGAAGGTACGGCAACGCTGACCAGCACCGCACCCGCGAAGGAATGGCTGCGTCTTGCCCAAAGCATTGCTTTTGATGACGCCCTAGGACATGAGATCGCTTCGTACGACTTGGTATGGATGGTGGGCATGCACAACTCCGCCTTCTCGCCCGAAGACCTGTGCTCCAACTATCTCGGCACACTCGTCGCGGCTCGCGCCCTCACCGCAGGGGGGTCCTTCGCCACCGAAGTCGAAAACCAGCTCAAGGTGCTTCTGTCTGACCTGAATGCCCAATCGGAAGCTGAAACGCAAAAGGCATTTAATCGAATCTCCCGGCGGTGGGTAGATGTCAGCCTCAGTTGGGACGACTCCGCATACCTGGTGCGACGCAACTTCACTCGTTTCCCGTGGAAAACCGGGCATTCCAGTGACGCGCCCACGCCCGCGTTCGTCGTGGCCCCGTTCAGGCTTTCGAGTACCTACGATTACCGTCACAAGGGCGGATTCAGCCAAACCGACTTCTCCACAAAGATCTCCGCTATCAAGGTAGATGCAGCCTCTAGGTACGGATCCACTTTCGACCGCCCTTGAGGCATACGCTGCCTCCGCGCATGCAACAGAAGAACGTCGCGGCGGGTGCTTGGACCTGCCTGCACTCTTCGCACTGCACGAACACCCGCGTTGCCCGATGGGCCCTGGACCGGACCAGTTCAGCCGTACGGCTACAAGGTCTGGTGCGGTGGTTTGCGTGGCTGACTCTTCTGAGGGGGTGGGGCTGGCTGCTGAACTAGGCCCCCCAAAAGTGAGGGCTGCTCCCGGGCCGGGTTCAGCCATTACTTTTCTCCAACTTATGTATCACAACAGTATTGACACCCGCGCTTATCTCTGCCTAATATGTTTATGTCAGATCAACAAATAAGCAAGGGGAAACGCCATGGCTCACAACATCGAAACCTTCCAGAACGGCAAGGCCGCTTTCGTTTCCGCCCGTCAGGACGTATGGCACCGGCTCGGTACGGTCACCGAAGACGCCATGACCGCTCAGCAGGCGCTGGAGCTCGCGCTGCTCACCAACTGGAATGTCCGCAAGGTGGCCCTCCGCACCGAACCGATGCTCTCCGAGGAAGGCGTCACCACCCTGAACATCCCAGACCAGTTCGCCACTGTCCGCACCAACCCGGTCAGCGGAACCCCGGATGTGCTCGGCGTCGTCGGCAAGAAGTACCAGCCGATCCAGAACGAGGAGCACACGGATCTACTCAACGCACTCGTGGACGAATCAGGAGCCCACTTCGAAACCGCCGGCTCCCTGAAGGGTGGACGGGAAGTCTTCGTCACCATGAAGATGCCGCAGCACATGAACATCGGTGGAATCGACGCAGTCGACCTGTACCTCGCGGCCCTCAACAGCCACGACGGCAGCTCCGCCTTCCGCTTCCTCGTCACCCCGGTCCGCATCGTCTGCGCCAACACGCAGGCAGCGGCCCTCAAGTCGGCCCGATCGACCTTCTCAGTCCGCCACACCAGCGGGGCCTCCGCATCGCTCGCACAGGCGCGACAGGCTCTGGGGCTGACCTTCAAGTACCAGGAAGCCTTCGAGGTGGAGGCCGAACGCATGATCCAGCAGACGCTTACCGATACCGCGTTCATGGGCATCATGGACCGCCTGTTCCCGGCACCGGCCGCGGACGCTCCGGCTTCCACCCGCCGCCGCCACACTGACCAGATCAACGAACTGGGACGGCTCTTCGCTGACGCCAGCACCAACGAAACCATCCGTGGAACCCAGTGGGCAGGCTACCAAGCAGTCACAGAGTACATCGACCACTTCGCCCCCGCCCAGCGGACCAAGTGGACCAGCAGCACCGGAACGGCCCGGGCCATGCGGTCCCTCAGCACCCCGGTCCTAAACCTCAAGTCCCGAGCCTTCGAACTCCTGAAGGCCTAGGCCCCATCAGCTGGGGCTGGCTACTAGGCCAGCCCCAGTATCGCCTTCAGAAGACAACACACATAGCAGGACACCGAGAATTCATGTACGAGTCCCACCTCTCAGTGACAGCACGGCCAAGGAAGTAGCCGCCGAATCCTGGGACGCCATCATCGACGGCGCCCTGGGCTGAACATGACGTCGAAACAAAAACGGCTGCACGTTCAGACTGGCCACGCGTAGCCCCGGCACTCCACAAGATCTAACCGCTATCGCCAGCGGTCGTACTCGGCCAAGGCCTCTGCCAGCACCACGAGCTTCTCCTCGAAGGGATCTCGCTCGCCCTCCTGGGCGGGCTCCCAGCCCCATGCCTGCCGATCGCGGGAGTTCCGGAAGTCCGTCTCCCAGATGAGCTTCCTGTCTGCCCAGTTGTAATCGCCGATGTAGCGGCCCGGTGAGGGTCGGCTCCGCCCGTCGTAAAGGAATTGATGAGCCAGCGCCATCCGATATTCTGCCTTTGCGCTCGCCGCTTTGAACTCGGCAGGATCCCCAATAAGGTCGGCAACCAATGAAGCCGTGTCGGCAGCTATCAGTTCACTGATTGGAAAGATCCAGCTTGTACTGTTCCAGCGGGGCATTGCCTTGGCCAGATCATGACTGACAACGACGTGATCCTGGAGGGCGAGAAACGCAGGAACTTGGGAATCGGAGAACTGGCCCTTCCATGTGGGTTCCGATGCGGCCCGGATAAAGACGTCCTCTCTGCCGTGGGTGACAGCCATCAGCGCTATTGCCCGCAACACCAACAAGGCTGGATAGTGGGCCAGCCCTATCCAGGCCTCCTGGTGGAGCCCCGAGACTTCGGTTCGTGCTTTTAAGAGGCGCTGGAGTGCCCACACCCAGAGTTCGGTATGAACGCGGTCTCGGTCGAGCATGACGCCTGTTGAGACGAGCCGGACCAGGATCCGGCTCACGCGGCACAACTGCAAGCAGGAATCTTCATACGCCGCAGCGAACTCTGCGTTCGTTGTTACACCGTCAGGGAAGGTCTGCCCCCTCACCCGCACTGCTTCGGCGATCTTGTCGATCTCGTCTTCCAGCAGATCCCTGATCTCGACGTATGATTCGCGGTGCGGCAGCAGCTTCTTCAGCCGGGAGATGGCCATTTCCTCAGTCAGGGGCGGCGCTGCGAGTGAGTCGAGGGCCTCGAGCCGGTGCAACAGATCAGGGAAGAATTGATCTGCTGTCACTCCCCTGACAATTCCGGATCCCTGCTGTTCAGCCAGGTTCCCCGCGGCTGCCCCCAGAGGGTGGAGGGTCGACCAGTGCATGGGGTAGCGGCGTGATCGCCGGCCTTTGATTGCACGAACAAGAGCATGGTCCCAATCCGCAGACCAGCCGTTGATGACCAGTCCATAGTTTTCGAAGACCTCTTGAAGAAGCTCCTGCATTGCTGGGCTGTAATCACTGAGCTCTTCGACCGTGTTCTTCTGGACGAGCGAGCGATAGTCACCATGAATTTTTACAACTGTGCACCCTGCGTGGGCCAGTGGCATTCTGGCCTCTACATCGCTGTCGCCCGCGATCACCTGGTGCGGCACGCTGGCCGCTTCAAGCGCCTGCTCAATCAGTCCGTCGAAGTTTGTGGTGACGATGACTCGAATGTCCCCGCGCCGCACCAGTGCAGCAATCGCGTGATGTGCCTTACCAGGGACTTTGAGACCTTCGGCCCGTTCATCCTCGGTGGGCTCAAAATACTGATTCAACAAGGCGCTGCGCCCGGCCGGCGTCGGTCCAAGGTTCTCCAGAAGGTTGGAATATCCGAGCGTCTCCCCGTCTCCGTGTTTACCCCACCAAGCCTCGACCTCGTCGTCAGTCGGCGGCTCGCTCAACGCGCTTCCTTCGGCGGCCGCCGCCTTGGAGACGAGATCCTTCATGACGCCCCACCCTGTTGGCATCCCTACGCCAGTGGACGTCCCCGATCCGACCAGCAGCGCGTATACGCCGGGCTGAGCGTGCATGGACACGGCAAGGCTAATTCGAGGGTCAATGCTTCGGGACGTAGGCGTAGTCATAGGGCCAGACTACGACGTCGGGGCTTCGACTCCACGGAACAAATGTTCCAGCGCCCAGCGGGCCGACAGGGAAGGGCTCTGCAAGTCCGATTGCAGAAAGACTGCCGCTGCCGCCTACACAGCTATGGAGACACAGAGAATTTCACTAATCGCAACTGTATTGACACCATGCCCCAAGCCTGCCTAATATGTTTATGTCAGATCAACAAACTGATAGGTTGCAATTGAACAAGACTCTGGACATCGAGGAACTCAAGATCCTCCTCGGCCACGCTCAGGACGACGTCACCGCTATGGAAGCCATCAACGCCACCAGCGCAGCCGCCGCGTACTACGCCATCGAGAGCACCATCCAGCGCTTTATCGACGCAGCCTAACCAAAGCAGAGCCAAGGAGACCCCTGTGCAGTACATCCCCGGACGCTTCGACATCGAAGTCAACGCCACCAAACTCGCCCACGCCGACAGCGTCCTCATCATCGTCACCGCCGAGCCCAACACCTTGCCCTCCAACTTCACCACCAAATGGAAAGAGATCACCCCCGGCTACATCGAGGAACTCAACGGCGAAATCCCGGAAGTACTCATCCCACATATCGCGGCCGCACTCCCCCGCGTAACCACGCAGGAAACCCTAGGCCTCCGGGCCGACGGAACCCGCTACCTCACAGTCTGATTACACCCCCGGCGAGCGCCTCGCGCGCTCGCCGGGGACGGATCCGCCAAGGAAAGGCGTAATCATGAGCAGCATCTGGTACATCAAAGCACGCAGCCACCCCCTCGTGGCTGCAACCAGGTACACCGTTCCTGGTACCGACGAGATCCTCGTCGACACCGTCGTCAGGGAGGACGGGAGCCCCGTAGTTCTCATAGAAACCGCGGGCAACCCCGAGTTCAGCATCTGCGTCAACAACGCCTCGGTGTGGGATCCGCGCACCGATCCCGAAATGATCACCAATCCGGCCGACCTTGAGTTCCTCCCGCACGGTTCCCTGCTGGTCAAGGAAGATCATCCATTCCTCCTCGTCCGGCCAGGGGAACACGACGTCTCCATGCTGCGAAGCCTTGACTTCGATGCATACCCACCCGTGGAGCAGTGCCTCCCCGCCCGGCTCCTATTCCGGCCCGGCGACAGCCAGCTGCGCCGTGCGCTCCCCGAAGGAACCCTCCCATGAGCTCTTACGGAGCTCCACCGAATCACTTTCGCGTGACCGACTACCCCCGCGCCTGCGAGCGCAAGGACGGAAGAAGACCCACCACGGTGCCAACCATCCACCCACCGCCCCCGAAGCCGGACACCTGATCGAGGACGCAATCGTGATCTACCTCGTCAGAGACCAGGAACGATGGGCGATCGATCCCAGCACCATCGAACGGAGACCCCCTCGAAAGCGCGCTCCTGGACAATGCCAAGATCACCGCTGACTGCACCTGCGGCCATCCGGAAGAGCACTTCCTGATCGAGCAATGCCGCAGTCATCCCGAGATGAAACTGCCCACAGGCGAGCTCCTCTTCGCGCTCGCCGACGCGTTGGGTTACATGCTCAGAAAGGACACCTAATGGCATCCAGCAGCAGCCCTTCCCAGTGGCTCCGTGGCGAAACTGAAGCTACGAGGGCCCGTGCGCACATCACTGAGCTGGTGCGCTCCCAGAAGGCGTCCTTGCGGTCGATCAGCCGCGCGGCGGGCGTCTCGTCCGCTGTCGTGCAGCAGATCCATTCCGGGCGCCAGGGAAAGGTTTCCCGGCACTGTGAAAGGCTCATTCTCGATGTGACTCCGGAGCGCATTCTCCAGACGGCCGGCGGGCGCAACTTCGTGCCCAAGACCGGAACACTCAGGCGTCTGGAGGCCCTGCAGGCAATTGGATGGCCCTTGGCGTGCATCAGCGAGATCGCTGGCGTCAATACCGAAGATATTCGACGCAGCCGGGGCCCATGGGTGCAGGCGGCGCAGGCTGCTGCCATCGGGGTCACGTACGTGCGCCTCTCAGATCGCCGGGGGCCCTCCAGCCGAACGTCCATCCGCGCGGCCAAGTTGGGCTATCTGGGCCCAATCCACTGGGATGACGACACGATTGACAATGCCACGGTCTCTCCCCTGGAGATGCTGCCCCAGCCTAGGAACGCTGAGGCCCTCGTCGAAGACGTCGACTTCCTGATCCGTACCGGCCGCTCACTGCACGAGATCTCAGAACGGCTCGGCCGGCCATGGCCAACAATCGCACGTCGACTCTACCGATACGGCCGCCATGAACTCATCGCCAAAGCCGTACAAGCCAGTTGAATAGGCACCCCCAAAGGCGCCTACACATTACGCACCCAGACGATGCCCCGTGGAAAGGAAGCTATGTGACCGGAAAACCGACGTCGTGCCAGCTGTTCATCCTTTCGGGCTCGCAAACTCTGGAGCTCAGCTGGATTTACTCCTCGTCTAAATCCGGGCAAGTCTCCGTTGCCCGCGCCACATCAACGGGATTCGGGGTCAGGCAAGACAACGTCTGCACAGACTTGGAATCCGTCGCCGAACAGGCGCACGAGGCCTGGAAACTGCTACACGCAGAACCGATCTCTCCCACTGGGCGACACCTCGGCTCCAACCACCCAGTTACCGCCCCCATCGAACCTCTGCCCACCTACAAAGGAACCAACCATATCGAAACAGCCTTTAACACAAAGCGCGCCCCGACACCGTCTGTCACAACTCCGACGAGCCGAACCCGGAACGAACTCCGCGCCGCCATCCTCGACTCCTTACGCCACGTCGACACAAGCGCGCCGCTGTACCTTACCGCAGACATCCTCAACGACGCCCTCCTGCCCCGCTTCCGCTCCTGAACCCAAGGACCGAGGATGCTTATTATGCGGTCGCGGGTCACTGAAGTGGGGGGACGACCGGTGATCGTCTTCGGCAATGGAGGCACGATTCGGCCATGGGACCTCGGGACCGGGCAGCCGCTATTTGCTCTGCCCCTGGGAGCTTCTATCAGGGCCGTTTGATTTCCCTAGGTGGCGGAAGGGCTAATCGTCTTAGAACTTGATCCTGAAATGATTCTACGAGCGTAGGGAGCTTCCTCAACAAACGATTCTTTATCTAGACGGGAACGGCCGATCCGACGCTACCTGCGCCACCATCACCACCGCCGGTCAGAGGATCTTTCCTGGTATGTCACAGTCTCCACAAACATTTTCTGACGTTAATAGGCTGAAAATACGGTGACAGCACCTGATTGTTCTCCAAGTACTACAGTAGTCTTCCCATTGTTCTGCACTGTCTGAAGACAAGTGGGTTGTGATTCCAATGCCGCCATCTGTAATTGCTCGCCGGTAGCCAGATCCCACATCCGAACGGTTACATCAGGCCCCTCACGGAGCCGGTCAAACTTGGTGTTCCATGTGGGTGTGGGTGTGGTTACATCCTGCCCCGTTGTGATCGCGCGGGTGCCATCGGGGGTGATGGCCACCGCGGCCACCCTGTAGGTGTGGCCGATGAGTGTGTGGAGTTGTCTTCCGGTGGACAGATCCCAGACCCGGGCGGTGTGGTCTTCGCCGGCGGTGACAACACGGGTGCCGTCGGGAGTGATGGCCACCGCATTCACCTCGCCTGTGTGGCCCGTCAGGGTGTGCAGTTGCCTCCCGGTCGACAGATCCCAGACCCGGGCGGTCTTTTCCATTCCGGCGGTGACAACACGGGTGCCGTCGGGAGTGATGGCCACCGCATACACCTCGCCTGTGTGGCCCGTCAGGGTGTGCAGTTGCCTCCCGGTCGACAGATCCCAGACCCGGGCGGTGTGGTCTTCGCCGGCGGTGACAACACGGGTGCCGTCGGGAGTGATGGCCACCGCATACACCTCGCCTGTGTGGCCCGTCAGGGTGCGCAGTTCTCTTCCGGCCCTGAGACCCCAAATCCTACCTTTCAGATCCCAGACCCGGGCCGTGCCGTATGGTTCCGCGGTGACTGCACAGGTGCCGTCGGGAGTAATGGCCACCGCATTCGCCCAGCCTGCGTAACGATCGAGGGCATAAAGTTCTCTTCCGGTGTCTAAGTCCCAGACTCGGACAGTGCCATTCGTTTCGACGGTGAGGGCGGAGCCACGCGGCGTGATGACGACCCCGCTCACTGTGTCCTCGTGGCCGGTGAGAGCGTGTAATTCGGCGCCGGTGTCAAGGTCCCAAATGCGGGCGGTCCCGTCGTAACCGCGGCCTCCCCCGGCGCTGATGGCGCGGGTGCCGTCGGGAGTGATGGCCACCGCGTACACCGGGTCCTCGTGGTCGATAAATTTGCGGCTATCGTTGCCGCCGCCGGCCTGCAGATCCCAGATGCGGGCGGTTCCATCCTGGCCTGCGGTGATCGCCCGGGTGCCATCGGGAGTGATAGCCACAACCATCACTGAACTGGTATGTCCTTTGAGAATGTAGACTTCTTTTCCGGTGTTCAGGTCCCAGATCCTACCGGTGCCGTCGTCACTGGTGGTGACGATGCGGGTGCCGTCGGGAGTGATGGTCACAGCGAACAACCACCGAGAGTGGCCGCTGAGGGTGTGCAGTTCCGCGCCGGTATCAAGGTCCCAGATCCGGGCGGTCTTGTCCATTCCGGCGGTGACGACACGGGCGCCGTCAGGAGTAATAGCTATTCCTCTTACATTTCCGGTATGGCCCTCAAGGATGTGCAGCACTGTGCCTGTGGCTAAATCCCAGATCTGCCCCGTATGATCCGGCCCATTAGTGACGGCGCGGGTGCCGTCGGGGGTGATAGCCACCACGCTGGGCTCGCCGGCGAGCGTGTGTAGTTCGGTGCCTGTGGCTAGATCCCAAATCCGCGCATTCTGGTCCGGTCCTGTGGTGACAACACGGGTACCTTCGGGGGTGACAGCCACGTCCCACATCCCGCCATACTCCCCACCTGCATTGCCAGCGAGAATGTGCAGTTCGGTGCCGCCCGCCAGATCCCAGATCCGAGCAGTGCCGTCTGCCCCTGCGGTGACGACACGGGTACCGTCCGGGGTGACGGCCACAGCGTTTACTCCACCTTCGTGGCCAGTGAGAGCGTGGAGTTCGGTGCCGCTGGCCAGATCCCAGATCCGGGCAGTGCCGTCTGCCCCTGCGGTGACGACACGGGTACYGTCCGGAGTGACGGCGACAGCGTTTACTCCACCTGCGTCGTGATGGAGGCCTCCATCTTCATGGCCTCGATGGTGGCAACGGTGTCGCCGGCATTCACGGCGTCGCCCGTGCTGCTGGATGAGGAGGCCGGCCAGCGG
>NZ_LMPC01000009.1 GCF_001423745.1 Arthrobacter sp. Leaf337 | reverse complement strand
CGGCAAAACCGGCCAGGCACCCACGCCAGCCACCGCCGTCGAACCTCCCCCCAAGTGCGAGAGCGACGGGGAAAAACCCGCAGGAAGTGAGAGAGCGTCCGTAGGGGAGGAACGTCCGCTGCTCAGGGATTGCCCCGGAACGAAGCGGACTGGAAGCCCGGCCGTGCCCAAACGCTGAGTTGGGTTCGACGTCCTTGTGAGGCTTGCCACGGGAGCGGCTCATGGGGCTGCGGCAGTTAGTTCGTGAGCGGTGACTCGCCTAGAATTGCATGAGATGTACGGACTACGAAGCGCTTTATTTCGGGTTGCGTAGGATAACGAAACACGGATAAGAGCGGCTGCGATTGCGCCAGTGGTCGGCTCATAACAGGAGGAATCCAACATGGCTGAGCACAACGGCGGAAATCGAAGCGGAAAAGACCGCGGCAGTTCTGGAGGCGGCCGGCCCTCCGGCGGTGGCCCCTTCCGCCCATCGAACAACTCAGGCGGCGATCCCCGCGGATTCCGCGCCAGGGATGAGCGCGGTGAGCGTCCGTCCCGCGAAAGTGGGGGAGAGCGTCGCAGCTTTGGCGCCGGTGCTGGCGACCGTGACCGGAAGCCGTTTGGCGCCGGTGGCGATCGCGATCGTAAGCCGTTTGGCGCCGGTGGCGATCGTGACCGGAAGCCGTTTGGCGCCGGTGGCGATCGTGACCGGAAGCCGTTTGGCGCCGGTGGCGATCGTGACCGGAAGCCGTTTGGCGCCGGTGGCGATCGTGACCGGAAGCCGTTTGGCGCCGGTGGCGATCGTGNCCGGAAGCCGTTTGGCGCCGGTGGCGATCGTGACCGGAAGCCGTTTGGCGCCGGTGGCGATCGTGACCGGAAGCCGTTTGGCGCCGGTGGCGATCGTGACCGGAAGCCGTTTGGCGCCGGTGGCGACCGTGATCGTAAGCCGTTTGGTGACCGTCCGTCCCGTGAAGGCGGCGGGGAGCGTCGCAGCTTTGGTGGTGGCGATCGTGACCGNTGGCGCCGGTGGCGACCGTGATCGTAAGCCGTTTGGTGACCGTCCGTCCCGTGAAGGCGGCGGGGAGCGTCGCAGCTTTGGTGGTGGCGATCGTGACCGGAAGCCTTTCGGCGCCGGTGGCGACCGTGACCGGAAGCCTTTCGGCGCCGGTGGCGACCGTGATCGTAAGCCGTTTGGTGACCGTCCGTCCCGTGAAGGCGGCGGGGAGCGTCGCAGCTTTGGTGGTGGCGATCGTGACCGNCGGCGCCGGTGGCGACCGTGATCGTAAGCCGTTTGGTGACCGTCCGTCCCGTGAAGGCGGCGGGGAGCGTCGCAGCTTTGGTGGTGGCGATCGTGACCGTAAGCCGTTTGGTGACCGTCCGCGCCGTGAGGGTGAGGGCGAACGCCGCAGCTTTGGTGGCGGCGACAACCGCAAGCCTTTCGGCGACCGCCAGGAACGTGCTCCCAGGAGCTTTGACCGCGGCGAATCGGGCCCCCGCGACTTCGGACGCGACCGCCCCGAGGACCGTCCCGCACGCGTACCCAACGCCCGCGACCTGCGCAGCGCCAACCGCCCGGACCGTGAGCGTTCACCCCAGATCGATGAAGATGTCACGGGCCAGGAGCTGGACCGCGCCACGAAGCACGAGATCAAGACCCTCGAACCCAAGAGCGCTGAGTGGGTCGCACGCCACCTGGTGATGGCGGGCCGCCTCATTGACGAAGAACCGGAACTTGCCTTCCAGCATGCTCTGGCTGCCAGCCGCCGCGGTGGACGCCTGTCCGCAGTGCGCGAGGCAGTTGGCCTGACCGCCTACGCTGCAGGCCACTACGGCGAAGCACTGCGTGAGTTCCGCACCTACCGCCGGATCAGTGGATCCAACGTGCACCTGCCCGTGATGGCCGACTGCGAACGCGGCCTGGGACGTCCGGACCGCGCCCTTGACGTGGCGCGCTCGGAGGAAGCCAACGACCTCGACGCGCCCGGCAAGGTTGAACTGGCCATCGTGGCTGCCGGCGCCCGCACCGACCTCGGCCAGCTGGATGCGGCCGTTGCCGAACTGGAAATCGCCCAGTTGGATATCAACCGCGCCTTCTCCTACAGCCCCCGACTGTTCCGTGCTTACGCTGATGCTCTCGCGGCAGTGGGCCGCACGGAGGAATCCGCAAAGTGGCAGCGCCAGGCCGTTGTCGCCGAGAACGCCCTCGGCCTTGGCGAGGATGAGGAACCTGACATCATCGACCTCGGCTGGGACGAGGAAGAAGAAGCCCGGGAAGAGGAAGCTCGGCGCCGCCTGCTTGCCCAGCAGCAGGCTGACAGCGCTCCGGCCGCAGCGCCCGGCGTCCGCGACGAGAGCCAGTCGGCCGTCGTCGAGGCTGCTGCCTCGGACGCTGCCGCATCAGACGCAGCTGCCTTGGACGAAGGCTCCGATGACGCCGAAGGCGATTACTTCGAATCCGACGACGCCGAGTCCGACCAGGACTCCGTCGAGGCGGACGAACTCGAAGACGGTACCAGCGAAGACGGCACCTCCGAGCACGGCACCTCCGAGGACGCCTACGATGCCGGGGATGCCGATACCGCAAACTCGGACCGCGAAAGGGAATAACTGCGCATGAGCGGTGCTTCATTGATCTCCAGGTTCGACGCCCTCCTGTCGGACCTTGACGGAGTCGTCTACGCCGGTCCCCACGCCATCCCGGGCGCCGTCGAGGCCCTGCGGCAACTGGCAGGAATCGACGTCGGACTTGGCTACGTCACCAACAACGCATCCCGGACGCCCGCGCAGGTGGCAGCCCACTTGCGCGAGCTTGGCGCTCCCGCCGCAGACGAGCAGGTGGTCAGTTCCTCGCAGGCGGCCGGCGAGCTGCTGGCCGGACTCCTGCCGGCGGGCGCGCGTGTCCTGGTGACAGGGAGCCCGGCACTGGCGCATGAGGTGGAGCTCGTGGGACTGACCCCGGTCCACAGTGCAAAGGACAATCCGGTAGCCGTGGTCCAGGGATTCAATCCCGAGATCGGCTGGAAGGACCTCGCTGAGGCCTCATACGTTATCGCCGGCGGCGCCCTCTGGGTTGCCACCAACACGGACATGTCCATCCCGCAGGCCCGGGGCATCGCTCCCGGCAACGGAACCCTGGTGGCTGCCGTTGCGGCGGCCACCGGACAGCGGCCCCTGGTGGCCGGAAAGCCCGAGGCGCCCCTGTTCCGCACCGCCGCCAAGCGGCTCACCTCCGACCGTCCGCTCGTCGTCGGCGACCGGCTGGACACCGACATCCTCGGCGGAAACAACGCCGGCTTCGCCACGGTGGCGGTGCTCACCGGCGTCGATACCCGGGAATCGATCCTCGCCGCCCGCACGGCCGAGCGGCCGGACTACCTCATCAATGACCTCAGCGATCTGTACCGCCCGTACCCCGTTGTGGAAGAGCACGACGGCGGCACGTTCCGTTGCGGTGCAGCCTCCGCCGTGGTGCGGGGAGAATCAGTCCACATCAGCGGGCTTCCCGGTGACCTGGACTCGTGGCGTGCGGCCTGCTCGGCGTGGTGGACGGCAAATCCGCAGGAAGACGCTCCGCTGGCACCGGCCATCGAATGGCTGACGCACTAAGACGACTCACTAGACTGGGAACATGACCGAGCTGAACAACATTCCGGACGCCGGCAGTGGCGTGAGCCCGGTCGGAGACTCTGCGGTCGACGAGGTCCTTGACCGCCTGGCCGACATTCAGGGCCTGCCTGTTGCCGGGCATGCCGAGGCCTACTCCGCACTCCACGACGCACTGCTGGACGCGCTGAATGACGACGACCCGTCGGCTGAGGGTGACGCCTGAGGATGGCAAGGCTTGATCAAATGCTCGTCGCCCGCGGGCTGGCGAGGTCCCGTACCCACGCCGCGCGCCTGATTGCCGAAGGCAAAGTCAGCTCAGACGGCAGTGTTCTCGCCAAAGCCTCCGTCCAGGTGGACGACCTCACGCCCCTGGACGTTGCCGATGACGGGCAGGACACGTATGTCAGCCGTGCCGGCCACAAACTGGCCGGGGCCCTGGACGCATTCCCGGACGTCACAGCGGAAGGAAAGCGCTGCCTGGACGCCGGAGCCTCCACCGGCGGCTTCACTGAGGTCCTGCTGAGGCGCGGCGCGGACCACGTGGTGGCGGTCGACGTCGGACACGGCCAGCTGGTTGCCCAGCTCAGGAACGACCCCCGCGTGTCCGTGCACGAAGGCCTCAACGTGCGCTACATGACGCCTGACGCGATCGGCGGCCCTGCGGCGCTGACTGTCGCTGACCTGTCGTTCATCTCGCTGACCCTGGTCCTGGTGCCGCTGGCGGCATGCACGCATCCCGGCGGTGACCTGGTCCTGATGGTCAAGCCGCAGTTCGAGATCGGCAAGGACCGGCTGGGCCGCACCGGCGTAGTGAATTCCGAACGTGAACGCCGGATGGCGGTGGAAAAAGTCGCCAATGCAGCGCTGGACGCCGGGCTCGAGCTGCGCGGCCTCGCAGCAAGCCCGCTGCCCGGCCAGGACGGAAACGTCGAATACTTCCTGTGGATAAAGCGCAGGATCACCTCAGACTTGCCTAAGATCGAAGAGCGGGACGCAGCCCTTGCTGCGTTGCTCGGAACAATCTGGCCGAACCACTAGAAAGCGGAACCCGATGAGCAGGCGTGTACTGGTCCTTGCCCACACCGGCCGCGAGGAATCACTGAAGGCTGCCTGGGAGGCGTGCATCCAGCTGCACGCCTCAGGCATTGTTCCCGTGATGCAAAAATCCGAACTCGAAGACATGGAAGGTTTTTTCGGCCGGCTCGATGATCCCGTCGAGATCCTCCACGACCACATCCAGCTTGCCGACGTCGAGCTTGTCATGGTCCTGGGCGGTGACGGCACCATCCTCCGTGCCGCCGAGCTGGTCCGGGAAGTGGACGTGCCGCTGCTCGGCGTCAACCTGGGCCATGTGGGCTTCCTCGCCGAGAGCGAGCGGGCCGACCTTGCCCAGACCGTGGAATGGATCGCCAGCCGCGACTACACGGTGGAAGAGCGGATGACCATCGACGTCCAGGTCTGGGTCCGCGGACAGAAGATCTGGCACACGTGGGCGCTGAACGAGGCCGCGATCGAGAAGGGCAACCGGGAACGGATGCTTGAGGTGGTCACGGAGGTGGATGAGCGTCCTCTGACTTCGTTCGGCTGTGACGGTGTGGTGATGGCAACGCCCACCGGCTCAACGGCCTATGCCTTCTCCGCCGGCGGTCCGGTGGTGTGGCCCGAAGTGGAAGCCCTGGTGATCGTTCCCATCAGCGCCCACGCGCTCTTCGCCAAGCCGCTGGTGGTCTCACCCCGGTCCAGGCTGGCTGTGGAGGTCCTGAACCGGACCGATGCCCAGGGTGTGCTCTGGTGTGACGGCCGCCGTTCCGTGGACCTGCCGCCGGGCGCACGCGTGGAAGTAACCCGCTCGGCCACGCCGGTGCGGCTCGCGCGGACGCACCAGACACCGTTCTCGGCGAGGCTGGTCCGGAAGTTCCAGCTTCCCATTCACGGCTGGCGCGGGCCCATGCCCCAGTCCGAGTCCATCCACACCGGGCCCGTGCCCATCATCCGTACCCCCAGGCCCATGGCGCCGCCCGCGGGTCCCCGGCACACCGGGACGTCCGAGACTGATCCGACGACTGCGAAGTGAATCATGCTTGAAGAACTGAGAATCCGCGACCTCGGCGTCATCACCGACGCAACCCTCCCGCTTGGCCCTGGCCTCAGCGTGGTGACCGGCGAGACCGGCGCCGGCAAGACCATGGTGGTCACCGCCGTCGGGCTCCTCCTGGGTGCCCGCTCGGATGCGGGCGCGGTCCGCAGCGGCGCGAAGAGCGCCTCGGCGGAGGCCGTCCTGAAGCTGGACGCCGGCCATGCCGCCGTGCACCGCGCACGGGAAGCCGGCGCCGACGTTGAAGAGTTCGACGGCGGCGCCGAACTGATCCTTGCCCGTCGCCTGGGGGCGGACGGACGCAGCCGTGCGTACCTTGGCGGGCGCGCCGCCCCCGTGGGGGTCCTCGCGGAGATCGGTGAAAGCCTGGTGGTGGTCCATGGCCAGTCGGACCAGATCAGGCTAAAGGGGGCAGTTGCCCAGCGCGGTGCCCTGGACAAATTTGCCGGCGACGCCCTGGCGGGCCCGCTGGGGACATACCAGTCGCTGTACAGCCACTGGAAGGCCAGCCAGACGGAGCTGGACACACTGCGCGGTGCCGCACGGGACAGGCTCCGCGAAGCGGAATCGCTGCAGATAGCCCTGGCAGAGATCGATGACGTGGATCCGCAGCCGGGGGAGGACGAGTCTCTCAAGGCTGAGGCCGTGAAACTGGCCAACGTGGAAGAACTCAGGATTGCGGCTAATACCGCGCACCAGGCGCTCATCGCGGAGGACTACGGCGACGAGGGCGACGCCACCACCCTGGTGGACGCGGCGAAACGGACCCTGGAACACGTGGCCGAGCACGACGCCGAACTCGGAGCGGCAGCCGCGCGCCTGGCGGAGGTCGGTTTCCTGCTGAACGACATTGCCACGGAACTGGCGAGCTACCAGGCCGGGCTGGATTCAGAGGGGCCGGAGCGGCTCGCGGAAATCGAGGACCGGCGGGCCGCCCTGGCCAAGCTGGTCCGCAAGTATGCCCCCAGCATCGACGAGGTCCTGGTCTGGGCGGAGAACGCGCGTGTCCGCTTCGACGAACTGCAGGACGACTCCACCCGGATCGAGGCGCTGGACGCGGAGGTCGCCCGGACCGAGGCTGAGCTGAAAAAAGAGGCTGCGGCCATCAGCAAGATCCGCGGCAAGGCAGCCAAGGACCTGTCGGCACGGGTCAGCGCCGAACTGAAGGCCCTGGCCATGGCCGACGCGACCCTGGTGATCACCATCGAGCCCGCCGCCCAGCTGATGCCGTACGGCGCGGACGAGATCTCGTTCCTGCTCCAGCCCCACTCCGGTGCGCCGGCGCGGCCGCTGGGCAAGGGCGCCTCCGGAGGCGAGCTTTCCCGCGTGATGCTGGCCATTGAGGTGGTGCTGGCTGCCGTGGATCCGGTGCCCACTTTTGTGTTCGACGAAGTGGATGCCGGCGTGGGCGGGCGGGCCGCCGTCGAGATCGGCCGCCGGCTGGCCATGCTGGCACAGCATGTGCAGGTCCTGGTGGTCACGCACCTGCCCCAGGTCGCCGCGTTCGCGGACCAGCACATCACCGTCACCAAAACATCGGTCAGAGGGGCCGACGGCGGCACCGCCACCGGGTTCACCTCGAGCGACGTGCGGCTGCTCGATGGCCCCGAAAGGGTCAAGGAGCTGGCCCGGATGCTTGCCGGCCAGGAGGATTCCGAGACGGCCCAGGCCCACGCCCAGGAGCTTCTGGACGA
This sequence comes from Arthrobacter sp. Leaf337, assembly GCF_001423745.1. Taxonomy (GTDB): domain Bacteria; phylum Actinomycetota; class Actinomycetes; order Actinomycetales; family Micrococcaceae; genus Arthrobacter. The sequence continues at coordinate 89,600 of NZ_LMPC01000009.1, read as the reverse complement.
CGCCAAGCTGCTGCCGCAGCGGGCCTGAGAATACTGCGAGACTGGTCACATCCGCCGGACCGGTCCGGCACCCGGAAGCCGCCGTCACCTGACCAGGCTTGATCAGGAGGGGACAGCGGGGGAGACTGAAGCATTTGGGGAATCCGATTTTCGACCCGTGGAAGGCTCAATTGATGATAGGCTCGAATTCCGTGGTGCAGCGATCAAATTCCCGTGTAAATTCCCGGTTCCCGGGCTCGTCCAAGACGACCAAACACATCTTCGTCACCGGCGGTGTGGCGTCCTCGCTAGGCAAGGGACTGACGGCTTCGAGCCTCGGCCACCTGCTGCGGGCACGCGGTTTGTCTGTAACAATGCAGAAGCTCGATCCCTACCTGAATGTGGATCCGGGCACGATGAACCCCTTCCAGCACGGCGAAGTCTTCGTGACTGACGACGGCGCCGAGACTGACCTGGACGTCGGCCACTACGAGCGCTTCCTCGATGAAAACCTTGAGGGGTCCGCCAACGTCACGACCGGCCAGGTCTACTCCACGGTTATCGCCAAGGAACGCCGCGGCGAGTACCTCGGCGACACCGTCCAGGTCATCCCGCACATCACCGATGAGATCAAGCGCCGGATGCGGCTTCCTGCCGAAGGCAAGAACGCTCCGGACGTCATCATCACGGAGATCGGCGGAACAGTAGGCGACATCGAGTCGCAGCCCTTCCTCGAGTCCGCCCGCCAGGTCCGCCAGGACATCGGCCGCGGCAATGTCTTCTTCCTGCACGTGTCCCTGGTCCCGTACATCGGACCGTCCCAGGAACTGAAGACCAAGCCGACGCAGCACTCCGTTGCCGCGCTGCGCTCCATCGGCATTCAGCCCGAGGCGATCGTGATCCGTTCGGACCGCGAAGTCCCGCAGGCCATGCGCGACAAGATCGGCCGCATGTGCGACGTCGACATCGACGCCGTGATCGGCTGCCCGGACGCCCCGAGCATCTACGACATTCCCAAGACCCTGCACTCCCAGGGCCTGGACTCCTACATCGTCCGTGCACTGGACCTGCCATTCAAGGATGTTGACTGGACCAGCTGGGACAAGCTGCTCGAAGCGGTCCACAATCCCAAGCACGAGGTGGAAATCGCCCTGGTGGGCAAGTACATCGACCTGCCGGACGCCTACCTCTCCGTCACCGAGGCCCTGCGCGCCGGCGGTTTCGCCAACGACACCAAGGTGAAGATCCGCTGGGTCCCCTCGGACGAATGCGAAACGCACGAAGGCGCCGTCAACTCCCTGGATGGCGTGGACGCCATCTGCGTGCCCGGGGGCTTCGGCATCCGCGGCCTCGAAGGCAAACTGGGCGCCCTGAAGTACGCCCGCGAAACCAAGCTGCCGGTCCTGGGCCTGTGCCTGGGTCTCCAGTGCATGGTCATCGAGTACGCCCGGAACGTGGTGGGCCTCGAGGGCGCATCGTCCAGCGAATTCGAGCCGGACTCCAAGTACCCGGTTATCGCCACCATGGAAGAGCAGCTGGACATCGTCGACGGCAAGGGCGACCTTGGCGGCACCATGCGCCTTGGCCTCTACGAAGCCAGGCTGGACGAAGGCTCCGTAATCGCCGAGACCTACGGCACCACCAAGGTCAGCGAACGGCACCGCCACCGCTACGAGGTCAACAACAAGTACCGCGACCAGATTGCGTCGAAGGGGCTCGTGTTCTCCGGCACGTCTCCGGACGGCAAGCTGGTGGAGTACGTGGAGCTTCCCCGCGACGTCCACCCGTACTACGTGGCCACGCAGGCGCACCCGGAGCTGAGCTCCCGCCCCACCCGGCCGCATCCTTTGTTCGCGGGCCTGGTCAAGGCTGCGCTGGATCACCAGAAGGGCGGGGACCTGCTTCCCTCCGCTAACGGCGCGGAAACGAAGACCGCGGAAGTAACCGGTGCGGAAGCACCGGCTGAGGCCGGCGGCTCCGCCCGCAAGGTCTCGGCCAAGTAGTCACCAACTAAATCAAAGGACGGCGCGATGCCCGGTATGCCTGAAACCCCCAATGCTGCACGGCAGGTTTCGGATGCGCCGAGCCCGCGCCGTCTTTTGTCGTCCCGGAAGGTGTATGAAGGCCGCATCTGGGACGTTGTCAGCGACAGCTTCCAGCTCAGCGAAAACGGCGACGAGCTGGTCCGCGATTACATCGACCATCCGGGCGCGGTGGCAGTCCTGCCTATGAACGAGGCCGGTGAAGTGCTGCTGATGAAGCAGTACCGGCATCCCGTGGGCATGGACCTGTGGGAGATCCCGGCCGGCCTGCTGGACATTGAGGGTGAGGACTTCGTCGTAGGCGCCGCTCGGGAGCTTGCCGAGGAAGCGGACCTGGTAGCCGGGACATGGAATGTGCTGGCAGACTTTTTCAACTCGCCCGGATCCTCCAGCGAGGCCATCCGCATCTACCTTGCCCGGGACCTGAGCGATGTGCCCGATCATGAACTCCATGTCCGCACCGATGAGGAAGCGGAGATCGAACTGCACTGGACGCCGCTGGAGGACGCAGTGGCGGCAGTCCTGGAGGGCCGGCTGCACAACCCGTCCGCCGTCGTCGGAATTCTTGCCGCAGCGGCGGCCCGCGCAGAAGGCTTCGAGCATCTGCGTCCGGGGAACGCACCCTGGCCCGCCCATCCCAGCCAGCGTTGATGGGCAGCACCGTCACTCCCGCGCCGGAACGTGCCGGTGCTGAACAGGCACAATCGGCGTCCGGCGCGGAAACGGCTGTTCGGCCGCGCAACGCCATAGACCGGGCAGTGGGCGACTACCTCCAGCACATGGGCGTGGAGCGGGGGCTGGCAGCGAACACGCTGTCCGCCTACCGCCGCGACCTGTCCCGTTACGCCAACTACCTCGCGGCGTGCGGTCCGGACCGCCCAGGCGAGGTCACCCGCCGGCACGTCACCGGCTTCGTGCAGGCATTGTCCGACGGTTCCGACGGCGGGACGGCCCTCGGTGTCAGGTCTGCGGCGCGGACGGTCGTGGCGGTCCGCGGGCTCCATAAGTTCTGGGCCCTGGAGGGAATCACGACGGCGGATCCCGCCAGCGACGTCCACCCGCCAATGCCGGGTAAGCGCCTGCCCAGGGCGATCAGCGTCGATGAGGTCACCAGGATCCTGGAAGCGGCCGGCACGGACACGGCAACAGGCCTGAGGGACCGGGCCCTGCTGGAATTCCTCTACTCCACCGGCGCCCGCATCAGCGAGGCGGTGGGCCTGGATGTGGACGACATCTCGCTGCAACCGGAGCTGGACGGCCCGGCGATTGTCCGGCTGTTCGGCAAGGGGTCCAAGGAACGTCTGGTGCCTTTGGGGTCGTACGGTGCACGCGCCCTTGACGCGTACCTGGTGCGGGGGCGGCCTTTGCTTGCAGCCAAAGGCAAGGGCACGCCGGCGCTTTTCCTGAACGCCCGCGGCGGCCGGATCAGCAGGCAGAGCGCCTGGACCATCCTCAAGGCAGCGGCGGACAAAGCCAACATCACCAAGGACGTCTCGCCGCACACCCTGCGCCATTCCTTTGCCACACACCTCCTGGAAGGCGGCGCGGACGTCCGGGTGGTCCAGGAACTCCTGGGCCACGCCTCGGTCACCACCACGCAGGTCTACACGCTGGTCACGGCCGATACCTTGCGGGAGATCTACGCCGCCGCCCACCCGCGGGCGCTGGGCTGAACTCTCAAGTCAACACAGCTAGTCTGGGTCCATGACGTCGACCCCCGTAACACTCTGCTTCCTGCTCCGGGACCGGCCCGACGGGGGAACGGATGTCCTCCTCGGCCTCAAAAAGACCGGCTTTGGCATTGGCAAGATCGTGGGGCTGGGCGGTCATGTGGAACCGGGGGAGAGCCACGCCGAGGCGGCATGCCGGGAAGTGCAGGAAGAGTCCGGCGTAGTAGTGCTCGAGCGGGACCTGCGCCCTGCCGGCGTCGTGGAGTTTGTCTTCCCCCACCGCCCGGAATGGAACATGCACACCACCTTGTTTACCACCCGCCGGTGGCACGGCGAACCGGCGGAAAGTCCGGAGATCGAGCCCGAATGGTTTGATGCGCTGTCGCTGCCGGTGGACCGCATGTGGCAGGACGCGGACCACTGGCTGCCGCCGGTGCTGGGAGGCGGGACGGTGGACATAGTGGTCACCCTCAACGCCGACAATGAAACCGTGGCGTCGTCAGTGAGCGTCCTGCGGAATTTGTAAGCAGGACCCACGACGGCGGCCGGTCACCTATGAAAGGTGACCGGCCGCCGTCGTGCGCTCCCAAACCTGGGGATAAGGACCTGAGGGCCTACGAAAGGTGCCGCTCTTCCACGCCGTTGTACTCGCTCAACGGACGGATCAGGGAGTTCGACTCCAGCTGTTCCATGATGTGCGCGGTCCAGCCGGTGATACGGCTGGCAACGAACAGGGGAGTGAACGTGGCGGTGTCGAAGCCCATGAGGTGATAGGTGGGGCCCGTGGGGTAGTCAAGGTTGGGCTTGATCCCCTTGGCCTCGTCCATGGCGCTCTCCAGCCCGTTATAGAGACCCAGGAGCTCCGGCCTGCCGTAGTGGGCAATCATCTTGTCCAGCGCGGCCTTCATGGTGGGGACACGGGAGTCGCCGTGCTTGTAGACGCGGTGGCCGAAACCCATGACCTTCTTCTTCTGTGCCAGGGCATCCTCCATCCAGGCCTTGGCCCGGGCGGCGGCGTCCTCCAGGGATTCCTCGGAACGGATGCCGATCTCATCGAAGGTGTGCATGACGGCTTCATTGGCGCCGCCATGGAGTGCACCCTTGAGTGCACCGATGGCCCCGGTCACGGCCGAATGAAGGTCCGACAGCGTGGACGTGATCACGCGGGCAGTGAAGGTGGACGCGTTGAAGGAGTGCTCCGCGTACAGAATCATGGACACATTGAACGCGTCCACGACCTCCGGCACCTGCTCTTCGCCGAAGGTCATCCAGAGGAAGTTGGCGTCGTATCCCAGGTCGTCACGGGGCTCCACCAGCTCCAGGCCATGGCGGCGGCGCTGATCGTAAGCCACCACGGCCGGCATGGCGGCGAACAGGTCGATGGCCTTGTGCATGTTCGCTTCGCGCGAGGAATCCTCGGCGAGCTCATGCCGGGCTCCCATCACGGACGCTGCCGTCCGGCAGACGTCCATCGGGTGGGACGTGATGGGCAGCGCGTCGATCACCTGCTTGACCACCGGATCCAGTGCGCGGCCGGCCTTTTCCTTGGCCGTGAACTCGGCCAGCTGCTCCGGCGTGGGCAGTTCACCGTTCCAGAGCAGGTAGGCCACTTCCTCGAAGCTGCACTTGGCGGCGAGTTCCTGGACCGGGTAGCCGCGGTACAGCAGCGAGTTGGTGTCGGGGTTGACCTTGGACACCGCGGTGTAGTCCACCACGACGCCGGCGAGGCCCTTTTTTATCTCGTTTTCAGCCATGCTGAAACTCCTTCGTTCCTTATGCTGTGTGCCGGCCGGAGCCGGAAGTCCGGATGAATAGGGGGTCAGTTGGTGCCGGGAATCCTGAAGTTGAAGACCCCGGTGTCAAAGCGGTTGTAGGCCTCGTAGTCCACCAGGTCATACAGCCGCGCACGGGTCAGCATGCTCTCTACCTGTGCCTCCTGGGTGCCGTCGGACTTGATCGATTCCAGAGTACGCTCAGCTGCCCCCATGGCACTACGGAGCAGGGTGACCGGGTAGATGACCATGTTCACCCCGACGTCCTGCAGCTGCTGCACGGTGAACAGCTCGCTCTGGCCGAACTCGGTCATGTTGGCGAGGATGGGCACGTCCACGGCGTCGCGGATGGCCTGGAACTCGCTGAGGTCCTTCATGGCTTCCGGGAAGATGGCGTCCGCCCCGGCCTCGACGAGGGCCTTGGCCCGCTCCTGTGCCGCTTCCAGACCGTCGGTGGCACGGATGTCCGTCCGGGCCATGATCAGGAAGTTGGGATCCCGGCGGGCGTCGGCGGCAGCGCGGATGCGTTTGGTGGCGGTGTCCAGGTCCACCACGTTCTTCCCGTCCAAGTGGCCGCACCTCTTGGGGTTGAACTGGTCCTCAATGTGCAGGCCGGCCAGGCCGGCGTTTTCGATTTCCTGGACGCTGCGGGCCACGTTCATGGGTTCGCCGAACCCGGTGTCCGCGTCAACGATGCTGGGCAGGTCGGTCATCCGGGCGATCTGTCCGGCCCGCGTTGCCACTTCGGTGAGCGTGGTCAGGCCGATGTCCGGCAGGCCAAGGTCGTTCGCCAGCACGGCGCCGGAAATGTAGACGCCGGCGAAGCCCTTCTCCTCGATCAGCCGCGCCGAGAGCGGGTTGAATGCACCCGGGAACTGCTGGATGGTCCCGGACGCCAGGAGCTCGCGGAACCGGATCCGTTTCTGCTCCGGCGTGACCTTCGAGTACAGCATCAGAAGAGTCCCTTCGGAGCGGCGGCGAGGTCGATCACGCCGTCGGCTGCCTTGATGTTGAGCTGGTCCAGCTCACCGGCGGCCAGTTCCGGGAGCCGGGCCGCGGCGGCAAGGAAGCGTTCGATCTCCTCTTCTGCGACCACACCGGCAGCGAGGGTCCGGAACTTGTTCACGTACTGCTCCCGGGCGAACGGCCGCGCACCGAGCGGGTGGGCGTCGGCCACAGCGATTTCGTCGTTGATGACCGTGCCGTCGTTCAGGGTGATCTCCACCGATCCGCCGAAGGCCTTCTCCGCGATGTCGAGGGAGTGGTAGCGGCGGGTCCATTCCGGGTCCTCCACCGTGGTGACCTTGTGCCACAGCTCCACGGTGTCCGGGCGCGCCGCCCGCTCCGGGGCGTAGGAGTCCACGTGGTGCCACGCGCCATCCTGCAAAGCGACCGTGAAAATGTACGGGATCGAGTGGTCCAGGGTTTCACGGCTGGCCGTGGGGCTGTACTTCTGCGGGTCGTTGGCGCCCGAGCCGATCACGTAATGGGTGTGGTGGCTGGTCTTGATCAGCACCGACTTCACGTTGGCCGGGTCGGTGGTTTCCGGGTGCTCCTTGTTCAGTTTCCGGGCAAGGTCGATCCAGGCCTGGGCCTGGTACTCGGCGGAGTGTTCCTTGGTGTAGGTGTCCAGGATGGCGCGCTTGGCCTCGCCGGGCGTCGGCAACGGCACCATGTAGGAGGCATCAGGGCCGTCCAGCATCCAGGCGATGACGCCGTCTTCGCCCTCATAGATCGGGACCGGCGACGTCTGGCCCCGCATGGAGCGGTCCGCGGCCTCGACGGCCATCTTCCCGGCGAACGCAGGCGCGTGCGCCTTCCAGGTGGAAATCTCGCCCTTGCGCGACTGGCGGGTGGCGGTGGTGGTGTGCAGTGCCTGGCCGACGGACTGGAAGATGGTTTCGACGTCGAGGCCGAGCAGGGTGCCGATGCCGGCGGCGGCGGACGGGCCGAGGTGGGCCACGTGGTCGATCTTGTGCTTATGCAGGCAGATGGCCTTGACCAGGTTCACCTGGATCTCGTAGCCGGTGGCGATGCCGCGGATCAGGTCCTGTCCGCTGGAGCCGACGTGCTGGGCGACGGCAAGGATCGGCGGGATGTTGTCGCCCGGGTGGGAGTAGTCCGCGGCCAGGAAGGTGTCGTGGTAGTCGAGTTCACGGACCGCGACGCCGTTGGCCCAGGCGGCCCATTCGGGGGACACCCGCTCGTCGATGCCGAAGACCTTGGATCCCTTGCCGCCGGTGGTGGGTCCGTGGCTCAGGGCCTGGGCGCGGGCCGCAACGATGGGGGCGCGGTTCAAGGAGGCGATGGCCACCGAAGCGTTGTCGATCACGCGGTTGATGACCATGTCGGTGACGTCGTCGGTGACGGCGACGGGATCGGTGGCAACTTTGGCGATCTTGTAGGCGAGCTGGTCCTCGCGGGGCAGGTTTTCCTCGCTCTTGTAAACGCGGACGTGGTGTTCCTTGACCATGGTGCTCCTTCTAGTGAGGTGTATGCGTGACTTTGACGTGGGACAGGCTTCGGTGCAGATGCACGGTGGTGGCAGCCTCGGCAAGCCGGGGGTTGCCGGCGGCGATCGCCTCGGCAATGGCGGCGTGCTCGGCGGCGGCAGCGGTGAGCCGCTGGGCGTCGTCCGCGGCCAGACGGCGGACCCGGACCAGATGCACGCGCAGGCTGCGCATGGCCTGGGCAAGGTAGGAGTTGGAAATCGCGGCGTCGATGGCCGCGTCGAGCCGGCCCGCGAGCTCGTAGTACGCGTGGAGGCCTGGCCCGCCGCCGTTGATCAGCTCCGGGGCCTGGAGCAGCTCAGTCCGGAGCTGCTCGAAGGTTGCGGGATCCCCGCGCTCGGCGGCCAGCGCAGCCGCCTTGCCTTCGAGGGTTTCGCGCAGTTCGAACAGCTCGTCGATGTCCTCGAGCGAAATATCGGTGACGACGACGCCGCGGCTGCCCGCCGTCGTCGTCAGTCCCTCCGCGGTGAGCCGGCTCAGGGCCTCCCGGAGGGGGGTGCGTGAGATGCCGAGCCGCTCTGACTGCTCAACCTCCGCCAATACCGTCCCTGGCAGGAGGCGCCATTCGATGATGTCGTCGCGCAGTGCCGCATAGGCCCTATCGCTGGCGCGCATCCTTGCCTCCTTCGTTGGTTGACGCTCTTCAGTGTATACATAGCTAGCGTTTTTGCCCAGCAATTGCCCTTGATCTCCGAAACTACTTCAAGTTTGTATACATAGACCCTTGTGCGCGCTTCGCCGCCCGGACTAGCATGGCTCGCATCACAATGTCGTGGACGGGATGCATTTCATGGTTACCAAGAGGTATCAGGACAGCTACGCACAGAGCCTGGAGAACCCCGAAGACTTCTGGCTGGATGCCGCCGGGAAGATTTCCTGGTCGGTGCCGCCGCGCCGTGCCCTGGATTCCAGCCGGGCACCGCTCTACAGCTGGTTTCCGGACGGCGTGCTCAACACGTCCTACAACGCCCTCGATCGCCATGTGGAGGCCGGACGGGGCGGCCAGGATGCGCTCATATACGATTCCGCGATGCTCGGGATCCAGCGGCGTTTCAGCTATGCCGAACTCACGGAGCTTGTGGCACGTTTTGCCGGCGTCCTCCGGGGCCGCGGGGTAGGCAAGGGGGACAGGGTTGTGATCTACATGCCGATGATCCCCGAAGCCGCCATCGCCATGCTGGCGACCGCGCGGCTGGGCGCTGTCCATTCGGTGGTCTTCGGCGGCTTTGCGCCCAAGGAACTGGCAGCCCGCATCCGGGACGCCGCTCCGGCAGTGGTGGTCACGGCATCCGGCGGCATTGAGCCCTCGCGCCGGATCGAATACCTCCCTGCGGTCGAGGAGGCCCTCCGCCTGGCCGGAACTCCGACGCTGCCGGTGATCGTCACGGCACGGGATGGCTTCGCCTCCTCAGCCTCGGACCATGGCTGGCTGGACTGGGAAACGGAGATGGCCGCCGCCGAACCGGCAGCTCCGGTGGACGTCAAAGCCACCGACCCGCTCTACATCCTCTACACCTCGGGAACCACCGGCACACCCAAGGGAGTGGTGCGGGACAACGGCGGCCACGCGGTGGCACTCAGCTGGACACTGGAAAGCATCTATGACATCAGCCCGGGGGACGTCATGTGGACCGCTTCGGACGTCGGCTGGGTAGTGGGGCACTCGTACATTGTCTACGGGCCGCTGCTGGCCGGCGCCACTACCGTCCTCTACGAGGGCAAACCCGTGGGGACTCCTGACGCGGGTGCGTTTTGGCGCGTGATCCGGGACCACAAGGTCAATGTCCTGTTCACCGCCCCCACCGCCCTGCGCGCCATCCGGAAGGCGGACCCTGACGCGAAGCTGCTGCGGGACTACGACATCTCCAGCCTGCGGACGCTTTTCGCCGCCGGGGAGCGGCTCGACACCGATACCTTCCACTGGGCCTCGAAGTCCCTGAACGTCCCGGTGGTGGACCACTGGTGGCAGACCGAGACGGGCTGGGCCATTTGCGCGAACCCGCGGGGACTGGAAGAACTCCCGATCAAGGCAGGATCGCCGAGCGTCCCGATGCCGGGCTTCAAACTCAACATAGTGGACGGCCTGGGGGAGGACGTCGAACCCGGGACCGAAGGCAACATCGTGCTCGGGCTCCCGCTTCCGCCCGGCACGCTGACCACGCTCTGGGGCGACGACGACCGCTTCATCTCCTCCTACCTCCAGGCGTTCGATGGCTATTATGCAACCGGTGACTCCGGTTACCGGGACGGGGACGGCTACGTGTTCGTGATGGGCCGCACGGACGACATCATCAACGTTGCCGGCCACCGGCTGTCCACCGGCGCCATGGAGCAGGTCATCGGCCAGCACCCCGCGGTTGCAGAGTGCGCCGTGATCGGCCTGGCGGACCCGCTGAAGGGCCAGCGTCCCAGCGGTTACGTGGTGCTGAAATCGGGCGTGGAGGTGGCGGAGGACGTCCTGGTCAAGGACCTGATCGCGCTGGTCCGCCGCGATATCGGGGCCGTTGCGGACTTCAAGCACGTGGCCGTGGTGGATGCGCTGCCCAAGACCCGCTCCGGCAAGATCCTCCGCAAGACCATGCGGCAGATTGCCGACGGCGAGGAGTACGTCGTGCCGTCCACCATTGAGGACGCCGGGGTGATCGACCAGCTGATCGGAACGCTTCGCCCCGCGACGCCCCGGAACTAGCAGTCAGCTCCGGTTCCAGCGGTACTCGTTCTCCGGCCTGCCCGGTGCGCCGTAGCGGGCTGTCCGGGAGACGGTACCGGCGTCCGCAAGGTACTCGAGGTAGCGCCGGGCAGTCACCCGCGACATCCCGAGCGCATCCATGACCTCCGTGGCCGAGACCGCCTCCGCCTGCTGCTTCATGAACTCCTGCACCGCGTCCAGGGTCGACGTCGACAGGCCCTTGGGCAGCGGCAGTTCGCTCGGCGCCCGTAGGCTCGCAAATGCCTGGTCCACGTCGCTCTGTGATGCTGCGGACCTGGTCCCGCCCGAGCCGGCGGCGAGCTGCTCGCGAAACTGCCGGTAACTGGCCAGCTTGTCCGCGAAAGTGGCGTAGGTGAAGGGCTTGATGAGGTACTGGACAACGCCGATGGACACGGCACTGCGCACGATGTTGAGCTCACGCACGGCTGTGATCGCGATGATGTCCGGGAGCAGTCCGGAGGCCCGCATCCGCCGGGCAATGTCCAGGCCGTGCAGATCCGGAAGGTTCATGTCCAGCAGTACGAGTTCAATCGGGTTGCCTGCCGCGGCGAATTCCGCCAGCAGGCGCAGCGCAGACTGGCCGTCCGGGGCCGTGCCTGCCAACGAAAAGCCGTTGAGTCGACCTACGTAGGCGCCGTGCGCTGCCGCGGCTACCGGCTCGTCCTCGACGACGAGGACGCGGATGTCGCTCATGATGTCTCCTTGGTGGTGCCCGCTGCAGGGAGGAATATGTGAAAATGCGCCCCGCGGGGATTCGTAATGGCCATCGTGCCGCCCAACCGGTGGACGGCCTGCCGGACCAGGGCCAGGCCCAGACCCCGGCCGTACTTGCCGGGGGCCTTAGTGCTGAAACCGTGCCGGAACACATCATCCACGGCATCGGGGTCGATTCCGCGGCCGGAGTCCTCCACTGTAATCTCAACGCCCCGGACTCCCGACTCCACTGACAGCTCGACCCACTTCGGTGCCGGGGCATCGGCCGCCGCGTCGATGGCGTTGTCCAGCAGGTTGCCAAGAATGGTCACCAGGTCCTGGACGGCCACCCCGGCCGTCCCCGCCGAGCTGTTCGCCTGCAGGCCCAGTTCAACACCGCGTTCGTGCGCCTCGGCGGCCTTGCCCATGAGGAGTGCGCTCAGCACCGGCTCTTCCATGGCACCCACCATCTCATCGGTAAGCTGCTGGCTGAGCTCCAGGTCCTTGGTGGCAAAATCCAGGGCCTCGTCGGGCCGGCCCAGTTCCATCAGCGACACGATGGTGTGCAGGCGGTTGGCGTGCTCATGGGTCTGGGCCCGCAGGGCGTCCGAAAGCGTGCGCATGGTTTCCAGTTCGCTGCCCAGGGACTCGATCTCCGTGCGGTCGCGGATGGTTGCCACGGTCCCGAAGACCGCCGGGCGCTGCCGGCCGGCCGATGACGCCGGTCCCACCGCCGGACCCTGGTTGATCACCAGCACGCGGGGACCGGCCAGATGGATTTCATCCTGAATTGTCCGGCCGGATTCGAACAGGTCTTTCAAACTGGGTGCCAGGGGGAGATCGCTGAGCAGGACGGCGTCGGCAGGATCGCCCCCGGAAGTCCGCGGGGCAAGCCCCAGGAGCTCCGCGGCCTGGTCGTTGTACATCACCACCCGCCCCTTGGGGTCGATCAGGATGACTCCTTCACGGACGGAGTGCAGCACGGACTCGTAGTAGGCGAACAGTTGGGCGAGCTGCTCGGGTCCCCAGCCCCGGGTGACATTGCGCAGGTACCGGCCCAGCAGCCAGGACGCCACTGAGCCGCCCACCAGGAGGGCGAAGGCGATGGCCAGCAGGGCCGGCAGGCGCCCTGAGATGGCAACATCCACCGTCCGCACTGTCACGCCTGCGGCCACGAGGGCCCTGACCTTCCCCGACTGGTCCTTGACGGGCGCAATCGTCCGCACCGAGGGCCCCAGCGTCCCGGCCGTGATTTCGGTGAACACCTGCCCGTTCAAGGCGGCATCTATGGATCCGATATACGGTTTGCCGAGTTCCTCGCTGCGCGGGTGCGTCCAGCGGGTCCGGTCCGGGGCCATGATCGTGATGAAATCCGCGTCTGCATCGTCCATGACGTCCAGGGCGTAGGGCTGCAGCACCGCGGACGGGTCGGCCGACCCGGCTGCCTGCAGGACCAGGGGATTGTCCGCGATGGCCGTGGCAATCCCGGACATCCGCCGTCCGGCTTCGTCGTATGCGTGGTCCCGGGCGTCGATGAAGGTGGCGGTGCCGACTGTTGCTGTCAGCGCGAGCATGAACAGCAGATGCGCCACGAACAGCCGGCGCGCAATGCTCCACTTGTGCCTCATTCCAACCTTCCACGACCAATATGAACGCAACGGTGAGCCAGGTCACGCGATGCCCAATGATGGATATCACACCGGACGGACGTGTAGAGCCCAGAGACTGTGCCGCAACGTCTTCCAGATTATCCATAAGGAGACACATCATGGCTTCTCAACGAGGAGAGTCAGCCGCGCCTGTCAAGGCAAAGCGCAAAGGACTCGACAAGTCGCACTACCTCTACATCGCCGTTATCGCCGCCGTGATCCTCGGCGCCGTGATCGGGCTCCTGTTCCCGGAGGTCGGCAAATCACTCAAGCCGCTGGGCGACGGATTCATCAAGCTGATCAAGATGATGATCGCTCCGGTGATCTTCTGCACCATCGTCCTGGGCATCGGCTCCATCGCGAAGGCTGCCACCGTCGGCAAGGTCGGCGGCCTGGCGCTGGGCTACTTCATCGTGATGTCCACCTTCGCGCTGGCCATCGGCCTCGTGGTGGGCAACCTCATCCACCCCGGTGAGGGCCTGAAGCTGACGCCGTACGATCCCACCAAGAAGGCCGCCACCGACAGCACGGTTGACTTCCTGCTGGGAATCATCCCGGGAGACATTCCGGTGCTGCCCACCCTGCTGGCAGCGATCCTTGTGGGCTTCGCCCTGCAGAAGATGGGCCCCCAGGGTGCCCCGATCCTCAAGGCCATCGGCCACGGCCAGGCACTGGTATTCCGCATCCTCATCATGGTCATGTGGCTGGCGCCCGTGGGTGCCTTCGGCGCCATCGCCGCCGTCGTCGGTGCCACCGGCTTCCAGGCAATCGTCAGCATGTTCACCCTGATGCTCGCCTTCTACATCACCTGCGCCCTGTTCATCGTGATCATCCTCGGCGGCCTGCTGCAGGTTGTGGCCGGCGTCAACATCTTCCGGCTCATGAAGTACCTTGCCCGCGAATACCTGTTGATCTTCTCCACGTCGTCTTCCGAAGCAGCCCTGCCGCGCCTCATTGCCAAGATGGAGCACCTGGGTGTCTCCAAGCCGGTTGTCGGCGTCACCGTACCCACGGGCTACTCCTTCAACCTTGACGGCACGGCCATCTACCTGACCATGGCGTCCCTCTTCGTGGCCAACGCCATGGGCACCCCGCTGGACCTTGGCGCCCAGGTCTCCCTGCTGGTCTTCATGATCATCGCTTCCAAGGGCGCTGCCGGCGTCACCGGCGCCGGCCTCGCCACCCTGGCCGCAGGCCTGCAGGCCCACAAGCCCGAACTGCTCGGCGGCGTCGGCATGATCGTCGGCATCGACCGCTTTATGTCTGAGGCCCGCGCCCTGACCAACTTCACGGGCAACGCCGTTGCCACGGTCCTGATCGGCACCTGGGTCAAGGAGATCGACGGCGGCCAGGTGGAGCGTGTCCTGTCCGGCGAAGAGCCCTTCGACGAGCAGACCATGATTGCCGGTCACCACACCGAGCAGGAAGCTCCGGCTCCCGTTCCCGCCCGAGCCTGAAGCACCGGCCCGGACCAACACCCCTAGCAACAAAGGAACCGCCCGTGCAGGATCATCCTGCACGGGCGGTTTTGTGTGCCGCCGGCATCAACCTTCGACCTTTACCAGAAGGTAAAGGCTCAGGCAAGGGCGCGTGTCAAGTTCCGTTGAATCACGGATGCGGCGCTGTAACCTTGGTGGGAAGAACCATAGGCGCTGAACTTTCAGCGGCAGGACATCAACGTCATCGAAAGTGTGGATAGATACGTGAGCAGCGAGCAGGGTTCAGCAACTCTGGAAGGCACCGAACTCGATCTGGAAGACGCCGTCATGGGTCCTACCGGGCGCCCCTACCGCGAATTTCCCGAGCCTGCGCCGCTGTCGTCCCACGGCCCCGCGCGTGTGATCGCGATGGTGAACCAGAAGGGCGGCGTCGGCAAAACGACCTCCACCATTAATCTGGCCGCCGCGCTCGCCGAATACGGCCGCCGTGTCCTGCTGGTCGATTTCGATCCCCAGGGCGCACTGTCCGCGGGCCTCGGAACCAATCCGCATGAACTGGACCTGACGGTCTACAACGTCCTGATGGACCGCAAGGTGGACATCCGGGACGCCATCCAGCACACCGGCGTCGAGAATGTCGACCTGCTGCCGGCGAACATCGACCTCTCCGCCGCGGAAGTGCAGCTCGTCAACGAAGTTGCACGCGAACAGGTGCTGGACCGGGCCCTGAAGAAGGTTGAGGACGAATACGATGTCGTCCTGATTGACTGCCAGCCCTCGCTGGGCCTGCTGACCGTCAACGCCCTCACGGCGGCCCACGGTGTCATCATTCCGCTGATCTGCGAGTTCTTTGCACTCCGGGCTGTGGCCCTGCTGGTGGAAACCATCGACAAGGTCCAGGACCGGCTGAACCCCAGGCTGCAGGTGGACGGGGTGCTGGCCACTATGTACGACGCCCGCACGCTGCACAGCCGCGAGGTCATCAGCAGGCTTGTGGAAGCGTTCGGAGACAAAGTCTTCGAGACCGTTATCAAGCGCTCCATCAAGTTTGCCGACGCCACGGTGGCCGCGGAACCCATCACCAGCTACGCCGCCAACCACATCGGTGCCGACGCTTACCGCCGCCTGGCCAAGGAGCTGATTTCGCGCGGCGGCGCGCCCTAGCCAAGGCCGTGGCACTGGCAGTCACCCCGCAAGCGGAGGCACCGAAAAAAGCCGGCTTCGAAGTGCGGCTCGCCAACTTCACCGGGCCCTTTGACCTGCTGCTCGGCCTAATCAGCAAACATCAGCTGGACATCACCGAAGTGGCCCTGGCCACGGTGACTGATGAATTCATCAAATACATCAGGAACCTCCAACAGCTGGGCGAGGAGTGGGCGCTTGACGAGGCCAGCGAATTCCTGGTCATTGCCGCCACGCTCCTGGACCTCAAAGCCGCCCGGCTCCTGCCGGCCGGCGAGGTCGAGGACGACGAGGATGTCGCACTGCTCGAAGCGCGGGACCTGCTGTTCGCCCGCCTGCTCCAATACAAAGCCTTCAAACACGTGGCCGGACTGATCAACACCACCCTGGAGTTGGAAGCCCGCAGCTTCCCCCGGCAGGTTGCCTTGGAAGCACAGTTCGCGGCACTGTTGCCCGAACTCGTCTGGCGGCACACGCCCGGGCAGTTTGCCGCCCTGGCGGAGGCCGCGCTGGTGCCTAAGGAAACGCCGCCGAGCGAAGTCGGCCTGGCGCACCTGCACGGCAGCGCCGTCAGCGTCAAGGAACAGGCCGAAATCCTTGGACTCAAGCTTCAGGCGGGAAGGCCGTTGTCGTTCCGGGCCCTCACTGCCGACGCCGAATCAACACTTGTTGTGGTTGCGCGCTTCCTGGCGCTCCTGGAAATGTTCCGGGACAAGGTGGTCGCTTTCGACCAGATCCTTCCCCTGGGGGACCTGACGGTGCACTGGACGGCGGGCCCCGACGACTGGACCAGCGAAAATCTGACCGAGGAATACAGCGAGCAATACGAGGAGGAGCCTTGAGCGACACGACGCCGGATCCGGCCGCCCAGGGGGAGGCAGACACGGGAGTGGATGTCGCCGAACTCCCCGGCGGCGCACACGCCGCCATCGAGGCAGTGCTGATGGTCATCGACCAGCCGGCCACCGCCGTCGAGCTGGCCGCAGGACTCAACTTGACGGTGGACGCCGTCGAGCAGCTGCTCGCGGAACTTCAGCGTGAGTATAACGGCTATACTGTTAATGCCCCGGACTCGGACGTTGCCACTGCTATCAACACTGTTGGCCACAAATCCAGACCCCGGGGTTTTGAATTGCGGAATATCGCCGGAGGCTGGCGCATCTATTCCCGTGCGGATTTCGCCGACGTCGTAGGCGGGTTCGTGCTGGAAGGACAGACAGCCAGGCTGACGCAGGCGGCGCTGGAAACGCTCGCCGTCATCGCTTACCGCCAGCCCGTATCAAGGGCCAGGGTGTCTGCAATTCGAGGAGTTAATGTTGACTCTGTCGTGCGGACGCTGATGCAGCGGGGACTGATCGAAGACTCGGGGACCGATCCCGAATCCGGAGCCATCCTCTACCGCACGACGTCGTATTTCCTGGAACGCATGGGAATCGGCTCGGTGGCTGAGTTGCCGCAGCTTTCACCCCATCTTCCGGGGCTTGAAGGCATCGAAGAGTTCTACGACGCCGGAAGAATGTAGGCACATTTACGCCTGCGCACGAGTATCCACCAGGGCGGACTTAATCCGCCCGGCTGGCTAGTGTTGTCGGGAGACAACCATCGCCGGCCACCATAACGAAGGACGGGTCATGACACAGGCGGGACGCCAGGGTTCACCACGTAACAGTTCGGCACGCAACAGTGCCGGACAAAACAAATCCGGACGCAATCCGGTACAGGGCGGTGCCAGCCGCGCAGGCGGCGCCGCCGGCTACAAGGGAGGCGGCGACCGCCCCTTCAAGCGCCCCAAGCCTCGCGAAGAGGCCTTCATCGATCCGGACCTGCAGGGTCCGGCCGGCGCGCCGGCAGACCGCCCGGCGGCCGGTGACTGGAAGCAGGGCAAACCTGCCGCCCGGAAGCCCGGTTCCCGCAAGCCCGGCGCCGGCAAGGAGCCCGGCACGCCCGGCGCCCTCAAGCCCAAGCCGCGATCCGCATCAGCCAAAACCTTCGGTACGCGCGCTTTCGGCGGCGAACGGTTCGGCCAGAACCTTGGCGCCGTCCGCAAGCCTTCGCGCAAGCGCGGACCCCGCGGCGATGTTCCGCAGTCCGAGATGCACGACGCCGACGGCATCCGCCTGCAGAAGGTCATGGCCTCAGCCGGCGTCGCTTCACGGCGTGTCTGCGAGGAAATGATCTCCGAAGGCCGCGTTGAAGTGGACGGCAAGGTTGTCACCGAGCTCGGCGTCCGCGTCGACCCGAAAACTGCAGTGATCCACGTTGACGGACTGCGCATCCAGCTGGATGAGAACATGGTCTACATGGTGTTCAACAAGCCCAAGGGCGTTGTGTCCACCATGGAGGATCCCGACGGCCGTCCGTGCATCAGCGACTTCGTCCGCAACACGCACGGCGAACGCCTCTTCCACGTGGGACGCCTCGACGTCGCCACCGAGGGGCTGCTGCTGCTGACGAACGACGGCGAACTCGCCAACCGTCTGACGCACCCGTCCTACGAGGTGCCCAAGACGTACCTGGTCCAGGTCCGCGGCCCGTTCCCGCAGGGAATCGGCGCGCAGCTCAAGGCCGGTGTTGAACTGGAGGACGGCTTCGCATCGGTGGACTCGTTCAAGCTGGTGGACTCCACACCGGGCCACGTGCTGATCGAGGTTGTGCTGCACTCCGGCAAGAACCGCATCGTGCGCCGCCTCTTCGATGCTGTCGGGTTCCCGGTACTCCGGCTCGTCCGTGTCAAGGTGGGCCCCATCGGCCTGGGAGACCAGCGCCAGGGGAGCATCCGCAACCTCGGCAAGCAGGAAGTCGGCCACCTGCTGGCATCCGTAGGGCTGTAGCTTATGTCTGCCTTTCATACCCACGGCCGCGGGCACCTGAACGGCCCGGTAGTGGTTATCGGAACCGGACTGCTGGGAACCAGCATCGGCCTCGGACTGCGGGGGCGCGGCGTGTCCGTGTTCCTGTCCGACCCGTCGCCCACCAACCAGGCTGTCGCCGTCGACATCGGTGCAGGCCTTCCGTTGTCGCGCCTTGGCGACGAGCAGCCGGAACTCGTTGTGGTGGCCGTGCCCCCGGACGTAACTGCGGACGTGGTGGAAAGCTCACTGGCCGACTACCCTGCCGCGACGGTGGTGGACATCGCCAGCGTCAAGGCCGGAATCCTGGCCGACCTTCGGGGACGCGGCGTGGACCTCGCCCGTTACGTGGGAACACATCCCATGGCCGGGCGGGAAAAGTCAGGACCCGTAGCGGCCCGCGGCGAGCTTTTTACCTCCATGCCGTGGGTGGTCTGCCCCTCCGGGGAAACGTCGCCCGGTGCGCTGCAGGCCGCCCGCGCCCTGGCGACTGACCTGGGCGCCGTGGTCACACAGTTCGGCGTCGAGGAACATGACCAGGCCGTGGCGCTCGTGTCGCATCTTCCCCAGGTCATGTCCTCGCTGGTGGCCAGCCGGCTGCAGGGTACGCCCATGCACGCGCTGTCCCTGGCCGGCAACGGCCTGCGCGACGTCACCCGGATCGCAGCCAGCGATCCCACGCTGTGGGTGCAGATCCTGGGCGCCAATGCGGGCCCGATGGTCGACATCCTGCACGGCGTGCGTGACGACCTGAACCGGCTGATCGGGACCCTCGAAGACCCGGCAGCCCCAGGCGCCCGCCTGGACCTGGCGCAGCTGATCAGCGAGGGCAACGCCGGGCAGTCCCGCATTCCGGGCAAGCACGGCGGACCCCCGCAGGCCTATTCCTGGCTGACCGTCCTGGTGGACGACAAGCCGGGACAGATTGCCCGCCTCCTGACGGAGATCGGCGAAATCGGGGTCAACCTTGAAGACCTGCGGCTGGATCATTCCTCCGGGCAGAATGTGGGCATGGTGGAACTGTCGGTTTTGCCCAACAAACATGATCTGCTCATCGAAGCACTCAACGACCGTGGATGGCGGGTACTGCAGTAATGACACAGGAACTCATCGATACCGTGCCCATGCTTCGCCAGGGCAGGCCGCTGGTCGTTGCCATCGACGGTCCGTCCGGGTCCGGAAAATCCAGCGTCAGCAGGGAAGTGGCACGGCGCCTCCGCCTTGCCTACCTGGACACAGGAGCCATGTACCGTGCGCTGACCTGGTACTGCCTGGACCAGGGCATCGACCTGACCGACGCAGCGGCCATCGAGCAGGCCTCCGAGGACCTTCCGCTGGACGTCAGCACCACACCGAACGAGGAATACGTCCGGGTCGGTGGAACGGACGTCACCGAGGCGATCCGGGAACCGGCCATCTCCTCGGCCGTCAGTGCCATCGCCACCACCCTCGGTGCGCGGAAGGAACTGGTGCGCCGGCAGCGTGAGCTGATCGAGGTCCACCACCGGCGCATAGTGGTGGAAGGACGCGACATCACCACCGTCGTCGCTCCCGGCGCGGAAGTCCGCATGCTGCTGACCGCCAGCGAGGAAGCCAGGCTCCGACGCCGGGGCGTCCAGCTGGGCGGAACGCAGAGCGCAGAGCAGCTGGCCGCCCAGGTCACGCAGCGCGACGCCAAGGACTCGACCGTGGTCAACTTCACCACGGCTGCGGACGGTGTGGTCACCCTGGATTCTTCGGATCTGGACTTCGACGGCACCGTTGACGCGGCCCTGGGCATCGTCAACAAGGTGTTGAACCGTGACTGACGCCGGCGGCCGCATTTCCCGGCCCCTTCCGGCGGCCTGTCGCGAACTTCCGGGTGCGTGGACCATGGCCTGGAGCCGGCCCGTCGGCTGGTTCCTGGACCACGTCGTCTACCGGACCACAATCCACGGCCGGCAGAACGTTCCAACCGGAGGTCCCGTGATCTTCGCAGCGAACCACATCAGTTTCCTTGACGGACCGGTGATGTTCGGCGCGTCACCGCGCCCCATGCACATCCTGGTCAAGAAGGAAATGTTCAAGGGCTTCCTGGGACGGGTGCTCACGGCCTCCGGCCAGCTGCCGGTTGACCGCTCCGGCGATCGCGCCGCCCTGCAGCTGGGCAAAAGAGCGCTCGACGCCGGCCGGTGCGTCGGTATCCTCCCCGAAGGAACACGGGGGAGCGGCGAGGCCTCCACCATTAACAACGGGGTCGCCTGGCTTGCGCTGAACTCCAGCGCGACGGTAGTCCCCGTTGCGATCCTGGGCACCAGGATCGCCGGCGAACATCTCGACGCCGTTCCGAGGCCCGGCCGGCGGCTGCACGTCAGCTTCGGCGAGGCCGTGGATATCGGGCGCAGGCCCGGCGAGACAGGGCGTGCTTCAATGGACAGGGCGGGAAATGAGATCCGCGCTGCCCTGGCACGGCATGTCCAGCAAACGGTACAACTCAGCGGGCAGCCTTTGCCCGGCGCGGATTCCCCGCAAGAACGTCATGAAGAAGTAGCCGGGACGCCGGCAGATCACCACTAAGGAAAGTGCAATGAGCGATACGACTCAAGCCTCCGGCAAATTTGGCGCCGGCGAAGACGAATACACGCCCACCGGCACGGACCAGGTGGCGGAGCATCTTGCTGCCCTGGACGATGACGAGGCAGAGCTTCGGGCCGCCTCCCTCCGGGCGGGCCTGGACGACTACGAACTGGACGAGGAAGACGCCGCCCTCCTGAGCGGCCACTACGACGACCAGGACTTCGACGGTCCGGTCAAGCTCGATCCGGTCCTCGCGATCATCGGCCGGCCCAACGTGGGCAAGTCCACCCTGGTGAACCGCATCCTCGGCCGCCGCGAAGCCGTGGTGGAAGACACCCCCGGCGTAACGCGTGACCGTGTGATGTACTCGGCCACCTGGAACGGCCGGAACTTCACAGTGGTCGACACCGGCGGCTGGGAGCACGATGCCCGCGGCATCCACGCACGCGTCGCCGAACAGGCCGAGATGGCAGTGGAACTCGCTGACGCCGTGCTGTTCGTCGTCGACTCCGCGGTCGGCGCCACCGCCACGGACGAAGCAGTCGTGAAGATGCTCCGGAAGTCCAAGAAGCCGGTCATCATGGTGGCCAACAAGGTGGATGACTTCGCCCAGGAAGCCGACTCGGCAACGCTCTGGGGCCTCGGCTTCGGCGAGCCGTACCCGGTCTCGGCGCTGCACGGCCGCGGTGTGGCCGACCTCCTTGACCACGTCATGGAGACTCTGCCCGAGTTCTCCACCATCGAAGGCCTGGAGCGCTCCGGCGGCCCGCGCCGCATCGCCCTGATCGGGCGTCCGAACGTGGGCAAGTCCTCGCTGCTGAACAAGCTGGCCGGTTCCGAGCGCGTTGTGGTGGACAACACCGCCGGCACCACCCGCGACCCGGTCGATGAGTTCATCGAACTCGGCGGCCGCACCTGGCGCTTCGTCGATACCGCGGGCATCCGCCGACGCCAGCACATGGCACAGGGCGCAGACTTCTACGCGTCGCTGCGCACGCAGAGCGCCCTCGAAAAGGCGGAGGTCGCCGTCGTGCTCCTTGCCGTGGACGAAGTGCTCAGCGAACAGGATGTCCGCATCCTGCAGCTGGCCATCGAATCCGGCCGCGCGCTGGTTCTCGCGTTCAACAAATGGGACCTATTGGACGACGAACGCCGCACCTACCTGGAGCGCGAAATCGAGCAGGACCTGGCGCACGTGGCCTGGGCGCCGCGCGTCAACATTTCCGCGCTGACCGGCTGGCACAAGGACCGGCTGGTTCCGGCGCTGGACACGGCACTGGAAAGCTGGGACAAGCGCATCCCCACCGGACGCCTGAACGCGTTCCTGGGCGAACTGGTGGCCGCGCACCCGCACCCGGTCCGCGGCGGCAAGCAACCCCGCATCCTCTTCGGCACCCAGGCCTCCAGCCGTCCGCCGAAATTTGTGCTGTTCACCACCGGGTTCCTGGACCCCGGATACCGCCGGTTCATCACCAGGCGCCTCCGCGAAACCTTCGGTTTCGAGGGAACACCCATTGAGGTCAACATGCGTGTCCGTGAAAAGCGCGGCAAGAAGCGTTAATTACGACACACCTCGCTTGTGACACCCGCAAAGTGTCACTTGCACCCTCCGGAATCGTGTAAGCTTTTGGAGGTGGTTCGGCCGGACTGCTGAGGTAAAAATCCCGGGGTAACCCAGGAGGACAACCGAGGCGGAGAACGGCGGAACTAACGGGCTGTAGCGCAGCTTGGTAGCGCACTTGACTGGGGGTCAAGGGGTCGCAGGTTCAAATCCTGTCAGCCCGACCAGCAAGAATAACCGCTCCGTATCCGGGAAGTATCCCGGGAACGGGGCGGTTTTTCTTTGTGCCGGCTCCCACG
Organism: Arthrobacter sp. Leaf337; assembly: GCF_001423745.1. Classification (GTDB taxonomy): domain Bacteria; phylum Actinomycetota; class Actinomycetes; order Actinomycetales; family Micrococcaceae; genus Arthrobacter. Next base: position 66,689 of record NZ_LMPC01000009.1, on the reverse strand, counting down.
GTATTTGTCTCAGGTTTTTGTCGGCCGCTATTTCAGGAAGCGTGACGTGCGCCGGTCCGCCAGGATCTTGCCGCCCGTCTGACAGGTAGCGCAGTACTGCAGCGCCCGGTCGGCAAATGACACTTCCCGGACGGTGTCCCCGCAGACGGGGCACTCCTGGCCGGTCCGGCCGTGGACGCGCATGGTGCTCCGCTTTGCGTCCTTCAGTTCGTTCGGCTGCTTGCCTACGGCCTCTGTGACTGCTGCGACCAGAACACTGTGGATGGAGTCGTAGAGAACGCGGACGGCCTCCGGGTCCAGGGACTTCGCGATGGCGAAGGGGGAGATCCGGGCTGCGTGCAGGATTTCGTCGCTGTAGGCGTTGCCGATCCCGGCGATTACCCCTTGATTCCGTAACAGTCCCTTAATCTGCTGGGTACTCGAGGCAAGAATTTCGGCGAAGACGTCGAGGCTGAACGAGGCGTCCAGCGGATCAGGGCCCAGGGTGGCGATGCCGGGAATCTCTTCCGGATCCCTGACCACATAGAGGGCGAGGCTCTTCTTTGTGCCTGCCTCGGTCAGGTCAATTCCGAGATGGGTTTCGCCGCCGCCGGCATCCGGCCGGACGAACTCCAGCCTCGCGGCGATATATCCCTTGCCCCGCGCCAGCACGGCGTTCGACGGCGATTCCGTGTACCGCAGCCAACCGGCCTTGGCCAGGTGGAACGCAAGGAAGATCCCGTCCGTGGCCAGGATAATGAACTTTCCCCGGCGCTCGACGCCGGAGACGGTGCGGCCCTCCACCGCCGTATACGGCGGGTCTGCCGTCTTGAGGACTGCGAAGGACACCACCTGGATTTTTGTCAGCACGGCTCCACGAAGCCGGGCGCCCAGGAAAGCGCTCAGCCCGGCCACTTCGGGAAGTTCTGGCATGTCACTACTGTGCCACAAGGGTCCGACCCGGTACTCCCTGTGGTGGATGTTGGTATGCATATACTTTCAGCGGCGGCTTGTTCTGCAGACCTCCGTTGACATTGCTGATTGACCAACATTCCTGGTTGACCCGATGAAAGGCCCCTGATGAGCAATATTCCCGAAGACCTGTCCTACACTGCCGAACACGAGTGGGTGACCGCCCCCAACGCCGACGGCGTGGTGCGGGTGGGCATCACTGATTTTGCCCAGGACGCCCTGGGCGACGTTGTGTACGCGCAGATGCCCGAAGTCGGCACCAAGGTGACGGCAAACGACGTCGTGGGCGAGGTTGAGTCAACCAAGAGCGTCAGCGACATTTACGCTCCGGTGAGCGGTGAAGTCGTCGCCAGGAACGAAGCGCTGGACACCGATTCGGCGCTCATTAACAGCGATCCGTACGGCGAGGGCTGGCTGATAGAGGTCAAGCTCGCAGAGGCCGACGCTGTGGAGTCCCTGCTCAGTGCATCGGAGTACGAACAACAGGTAGGCTAAAGATAACCGGCTTGGAGGTCCGGCTGTTGAGGGATTGACAGCCGGACGACACGCCGTAGTACCGGATCTGCCAGGCTTTTCCGGAGGGCACGCGTTGTTTGCAGGGGGACATCTGCAACGGAAGAGGAGGACTCCATGGTTGGTCACGAAAATAGCCACAGCAGTGATGATTACGGCACGGGCGGAGTGAAGGCTTCGGAGACCACCTCGATCCACCTCACGCCAATCCGTGACGAGCCGACCATCGCGCGCAAGCTCGCTCCGGAGGAGCGGGTGGCCGTTGAAGCCCTTCCGTTCGGTTCGGCGCTCCTGGTGGCGCACAGCGGCCCCAACGCCGGCGCACGATTCCTGCTGGACTCCGACGTCACCACCGCCGGGAGGCACCCGGACGCGGACATCTTCCTGGACGACGTCACAGTATCCCGCCGCCACGTCGAATTCCGCCGGACAGCGCGAAGCTTCGAAGTCGTTGATACGGGCAGCCTCAATGGAACCTACGTCAACCACGACCGCGTGGACAGTGTGGAACTCAAATCGGGTAATGAAGTCCAGATCGGCAAGTTCCGTCTCACTTTCTACCTCAGCCCTGCCCGCGCAGCAGGCAACGTCTGATCCCGGGGTAGTTGCCTGTGGCACTGGCACAACCGGAACGGCGCGGACCCCAGGTCCTGAACATCGGGGAAGTACTCGCGCAGCTGAGCGACGACTTTCCCGGAATGACTGCGTCCAAAATCAGGTTCCTTGAAGAAAAAGGCCTGATCAACCCGCAACGCACACCCGCCGGCTACCGGCAGTATGCGGACACGGATGTTGAGCGGCTCCGATTCGTGCTGGCACTCCAGCGCGACCAGTACCTTCCGCTGAAGGTCATCAAGGACTACCTCGACGCAATCGACCGCGGCGAACGCCCGGAGAACCTTCCGCCCGGCGTCACAGTGTCCCCGCGTATCGTCTCGGACGAGCTCGCCAGCGAGCTCCAAAACAAGGTTCGACGGCTGAGCGAGGATCAACTCCGGGCCGAGTCCGGCGCCAGCGTATCGCTCCTGCGCTCCCTCCTCGAATTCGGCCTCATCGGCCACGTCCATGGCAAGTTCGATGAACACGCCCTGCAGGTGGCCCGCGCATGCGTCCAGCTGGAAAGCCACGGCCTCGAACCGCGCCACTTGCGGCCCTTCCAGGCCGCCGCGGAGCGGGAGTTCGGACTGGTGGAGCGTGCCGTCGCGCCGCTGACCTCCCGCAAGGACGCTGCATCCCACGCCCGTGCTGCCGAAGCAGCCCGGGAAATCAGTGATCTCTGCCTGACGCTGCACCGCGCCCTGGTGCAGGACCGTATATCGCGAATGGATATCTGATGATTGAAGTCGAGATCGTGGGTGTGAGGATCGAACTGCCGTCCAACCAGCCGCTGGTGCTGCTGCGCGAAATCCACGGCGAACGGCACGTGCCCATCTGGATTGGCACCCCGGAAGCCAGCGCCATTGCCTTGGCCCAGCAGGGTGTGGTGCCGCCGCGGCCCATGACGCACGACCTCCTGATCGACGTCGTCGAATCGCTGGGCCACTCCATCGTCAGCGTGAACATCGTCGCCGTCGAAGACAACATCTTCTACGGACAGCTGCAGTTTGAAAACGGCACCACCGTCAGCTCCAGGGCTTCGGACGCCCTTGCCCTGGCGCTGCGTGCCAAGTGCCGCATCTGGTGCGCCGATTCGGTGATGGACGAGGCCGGGGTCCGGATCACCGAGCACGATGAAGGTGAAGACACGGAGCCGGGTCCCACCGTGGATGAGGAGCGCGAACTGCGGCGCTTCCGGGAGTTCCTGGACGACGTGGAGCCGGAAGACTTCGACGGCTGAGATCACGTTAAGGTTAAAGTTGAGGATGAAACTTTCGACACGCCCCCGAAATGGGGCCAGCCTCTTTGACCTTGGGGCGCGTCGGGCCTAACGTCGAAGTATCAAGTTCCCATTGCATACAACAGCCGCGCAAGTCACACTGGAATGTGCAGCCCCGGCTGAATTACACGGATGAATTTCAGATCTGTGTTCGCTGTTGCTGCGACTTCCCTAGGGGAGCATATGACGAGGAGGATCCACGTGAGTCCGAAAGGCGAAGCGGGCGAGCTAAAGCAGGCGTCAACGGCTGGCGTAGCGCTGCCTGCGAGCGGTGCTCAGGGCCTCCTCTTCACGGAGGACCTCCCCGTCCTGGACGAAGACGCGGGCTACCGCGGACCCACCGCCTGCAAGGCCGCGGGCATCACCTACCGCCAGCTCGACTACTGGGCCCGCACGGGCCTCGTTGAGCCTGCCGTGCGGGGAGCCGCCGGTTCCGGCTCGCAGCGGCTCTATGGCTTCCGCGACATCCTGGTGCTGAAAGTGGTCAAGCGGCTGCTGGACACCGGAGTATCACTGCAGCAGATCCGCTCCGCCGTGGAGCATCTGCGGGAACGCGGCGTTGAGGACCTCGCCCAGATCACCCTCATGAGCGACGGGGCGAGCGTTTACGAGTGCACGTCTGCCGATGAGGTCATTGATCTGGTGCAGGGCGGCCAGGGCGTCTTCGGGATCGCCGTCGGCCGGGTGTGGCGTGAAGTGGAAGGCAGCCTCGCGGCGCTTCCCAGCGAGCACGTCGTCGAGCAGTCCTTTCCGGATGACGAGCTCAGCAAGCGCCGGGCAGCCCGCAAGACCGGCTGAGGCCGTACCTGACGATTAGAGCCAAATAGAATGGCCGCCTTCCTTCGGGAAGGCGGCCATTCTTTGTTTAGTTCTTTAGGTGTTCAGTCAGCCCGCGTGCCGGCTTCGCGGGCGTTCCGGGGTGAGCCGCTACCGAAGGCTGCGTTCCCGGAGAGCTGCAGCCGAATCCGCGCCGTTGGAGGCCAGGAGGTTGTCGAGAAGCGTGTTGAAGAGGCTGGCCGCATTTTTCGCGGAATCGCCCGGCCAGTGGTGCACGGAATGCGCCGCACCCTGGATCTGCTGCCAGTTTGCCTGCTCCGGAATGTGCGGGGTCAACAGCAGTTCACCGAACATCGACTGCATCTCGGCCAGCCGGAAGGCGTGCTCGGACGAACCCGAGCGGACGCGGTTCGCAATGATGCCTGCGGGGGAGAGGTTCGGGGCGAACTCCTGGCGGAACAGCTGGATGGCGCGCATGGTGCGCTCCGTGCCGGCCACCGAGAAGAGGCCCGGTTCGGCGACGAGAGCCACTTTGTCGCTGGCGGACCACGCCATCCGGGTCAGTCCGTTCAGCGACGGCGGGCAGTCAACCAGGATCAGCTGGTACTTGTCCGTGCCTGCCAGGACTGCCGAGAGCCTGCGCAGGTCGCGGCGGCCCAGGTCCGGGCGGTCGTAAATGCCCGTATATGCGGAGCCCACTGCGACGTCCAGGACGGCGGGCCGGGCTCCGTTATAGTTTTCCCGGGCCACCCAGCTGCTGGTGACCACGTTCTCCGAAAGGCGGGCGCGGCGGGGACTCTTGAGCATCCTGCCGATGTCCAGCTGGTCATCCGGCTGGACGCCCAGTGCCGTGCTGGCATCCGCATGCGGATCAAGGTCCACCACAAGGGTGGGGATGCCGGCGGCCAGGGCCGCAGATGCCAATCCGGTGGTCACGGAAGTTTTGCCGACCCCGCCTTTGAGGCTGCTGATGCTGACTACTTGCACTTGAAAAACCAATACCTAACGCCGGTTGCCGTGTTGGGGTAGTGCCGGCTCCGGCTCCCCGGAGCGGAGGGCGCGCGTAAGCGCCCCCGACTCATCATATGTTGCCGAGGTGTTGAATCCCGTTTCATCGGGCGGGTGTGCGGCGGATCCCACGTGCGTGGGGGGGACCGTTGCCGGTTTGGCCTGCCTAAACCGGCCTGCATGACGGATAATTCTGTGATGGTCGACACAATGATTTGTGTTTCCCCGCGCCCGTCTTACACACTGTGACCACTTACCGATACACCCGCGATGATGCAGGAGAAGTATGTTTTCCAAGATTCTGGTGGCTAACCGCGGCGAAATCGCGATCCGCGCCTTCCGTGCCGGCTACGAGCTGGGTGCCAAGACTGTAGCTGTGTTCCCCAATGAGGACCGTAACTCCATCCACCGCCAGAAGGCTGATGAAGCGTACCTGATCGGCGAAGAGGGCCACCCCGTCCGGGCCTATCTCGATGTGGATGAAGTGGTTCGCGTGGCCAAGGAGGCCGGCGCCGACGCCATTTACCCCGGCTACGGCTTCCTTTCGGAGAACCCGCGCCTGGCCCGGGCGGCTAAAGAGGCCGGCATCACCTTTGTCGGCCCTCCGGCCGAGGTCCTTGAACTGGCAGGAAACAAGGTGGCTGCCCTTGAAGCCGCACGCGCCGCCGGTGTTCCCGTCCTCAAGTCGAGCCAGCCCTCCAAGGACCTGGATGAGCTGATCGCCGCCGCAGACGTCATCGGCTTCCCCATTTTCGCCAAGGCCGTGGCCGGCGGCGGAGGACGCGGCATGCGCCGCGTCGACACCCGTGAGGCTCTCCCGGAAGCGCTGCAGGCTGCCATGCGCGAGGCTGACGCCGCGTTCGGTGACCCCACCATGTTCCTCGAGCAGGCCGTTCTGCGCCCCCGCCACATCGAGGTGCAGATCCTGGCCGACGCCGAGGGTAACGTCATGCACCTCTTCGAACGCGATTGCTCCATCCAGCGCCGCCACCAGAAGGTCATCGAAATCGCGCCGGCCCCCAACCTGGATGAGGGCATCCGCCAGGCGCTCTACCGGGACGCCGTGAAGTTCGCCAAGGCGCTCAACTACGTCAACGCCGGCACGGTGGAATTCCTTGTGGACACCGTCGGCGAACGCGCAGGCCAGCACGTGTTCATCGAGATGAACCCGCGCATCCAGGTGGAGCACACGGTCACCGAGGAAGTCACCGATGTGGACCTGGTCCAGGCGCAGCTGCGCATCGCTTCGGGCGAGACGCTCGCCGACCTTGGCCTGTCGCAGGAAACCGTCCAGCTAAAGGGCGCCGCACTGCAGTGCCGCATCACCACCGAGGATCCGGCCAACGGATTCAGGCCCGACGTCGGAAAAATCACCGGTTACCGTTCCGCCGGCGGCGCCGGCGTACGGCTCGACGGCGGCACCGTCTACTCGGGTGCTGAAATCAGCCCGCACTTCGACTCCATGCTGGTCAAGCTGACCTGCCGCGGCCGCGACTACCCCGCCGCCGTCGCCCGTGCCCGGCGCGCCTTGGCGGAATTCCGCATCCGCGGCGTATCCACCAACATTTCCTTCCTCCAGGCCGTCCTGGACGATGCGGACTTCATAGCCGGCGATGTTGCCACCAACTTCATCGACCAGCGCCCGGAGCTGCTCAAGGCACGTGTCTCGGCGGACCGCGGCACCAAGCTGCTGACCTGGCTGGCAGAGGTCACCGTTAACAAGCCCAACGGCGAACTCAAGGTCCACTCCGACCCGGCGGCCAAGCTGCCCGCAGTCGGGGACACACCCGCTCCCGAAGGTTCGCGCCAGCGGCTCCTCGAGCTGGGGCCCGAGGGTTTCGCCAAGGCCCTGCGCGAGCAGCAGGCCGTCGCCGTCACCGATACCACTTTCCGGGACGCCCACCAGTCGCTGTTGGCCACCCGGGTCCGCACCCGCGACCTCGTGGCGGCCGGCCCCGCCGTGTCCGCGCTGCTTCCTGAATTGCTTTCCGTGGAGGCCTGGGGCGGTGCCACGTACGACGTCGCCCTGCGGTTCCTCGGCGAGGATCCCTGGGACCGGCTTGCCGCGCTGCGCAAGGCATTGCCCAACATCTGCCTGCAGATGCTGCTCCGCGGCCGCAACACCGTCGGCTACACGCCCTACCCCGAGGAAGTCACCGAGGCATTCGTCAACGAGGCCGCAGCAACCGGCATCGACATCTTCCGCATCTTCGATGCCCTCAACGACGTCAACCAGATGGCTCCGGCCATCCGTGCTGTCCGGGCCACCGGCACCGCCGTCGCTGAAGTTGCCCTCTGCTACACCGGCGACATGCTCGATCCCGACGAAAAGCTCTACACGCTGGATTACTACCTGGAGCTGGCGCAGAAGATCGTCGACGCCGGCGCCCACATCCTGGCCATCAAGGACATGGCAGGGCTCTTGCGTCCCGCGGCTGCTGCGAAGCTCGTGGCCGCCTTGCGTGAACGCTTTGACCTTCCGGTCCACCTGCACACCCACGACACCGCAGGCGGCCAGCTGGCTACGCTCCTGGCGGCAGTGGACGCCGGAGTGGACGCAGTGGACGTCGCTTCGGCTTCCCTTGCCGGCACCACCAGCCAGCCTTCGGCCTCCGCCCTGGTTGCCGCACTGGCCCATACCCCGCGCGACACAGGACTGGGTCTGGCTAAGGTGAGCTCGCTGGAACCCTACTGGGAGGCAGTGCGGCGCGTGTACGCTCCGTTCGAGTCGGGCCTACCGGGTCCCACCGGCCGTGTCTACCAGCACGAGATTCCGGGCGGACAGCTCTCCAACCTGCGGCAGCAGGCCATGGCCCTGGGCCTCGGCGAACGCTTCGAAGCCATCGAGGACATGTACACCGCGGCCGACCGCATCCTGGGCCGCCTTGTGAAGGTCACTCCGTCCTCGAAGGTGGTGGGCGACCTGGCCCTGCACCTCGTCGGCCTCAATGCCGATCCCGCGGACTTCAACGAAAACCCGCAGAGCTACGACATCCCCGATTCCGTCATCGGGTTCCTGTCCGGCGAACTTGGCGATCCTCCCGGAGGCTGGCCGGAGCCGTTCCGCACCAAGGCCCTCCAGGGCCGCAGCATCAAGGTGCGCGATGCCGAGCTCAGCGCCGAGGACAGCGCCGCCCTGAAGAGTGATTCCAAGACCCGCCAGCAGACCCTCAACCGTCTGCTCTTCGAGGGCCCCACCAAGGACTACCTGAAGAGCGTGGAGACGTACGGCAACCTGTCCGTCCTGGACACCCGCGACTACCTCTTCGGGCTCCAGCGCGGAGCGGAGCACGAGATCGAACTCGAGAAGGGCGTCCGCCTGATCGCCTCCCTCGAAGCCGTGTCGGAGCCGGACGAGAAGGGCATGCGCACCGTCATGTGCACGCTCAACGGCCAGTCCAGGCCCGTGGTGGTCCGCGACCGTTCCGTGGTCAGCAACGTCAAGGCAGCTGAAAAAGCGGATGCCAGCCAGCCGGGCCACGTCGCCGCACCGTTCGCCGGAGCCGTGACGCTCACGGTCAAGGTGGGCGACGCCGTGAATGCCGGCGACACCGTTGCCACCATCGAGGCCATGAAGATGGAGGCCTCCATCACGACGCCGGTGGCGGGCACCGTTGGACGCCTCGCAGTCGGCGCCGTGGAACAGGTCCAGGGCGGAGACCTGCTGCTCGTCGTCGAGTAACCCACGCACACAAAAAAGGGGCCTCCCGCCGGGAGGCCCCTTTTTTGTGTCTCGTTTTTTGTGTCTCGGGCTAATGCTGTCCGGACGGCTCGGCGCGGGCCGGGCGCGGGGCAGCGTACATTTCCCCGATGACCGATTCGAAGTCCTTCATCACCTGGGCCCGCTTGACCTTCATCGAAGGCGTCAGGTGGCCGGATGCCTCGGTGAAGTCGGACGGCACAATCCGGAACGACTTGATGGCTTCCGCCTGGGACACCGACTGGTTGGCGCGGGTGATGAGGTCCTGGACGGCCGCCTTGACCACGGGATGTTCCGCGGCTTCGGCGAGGGTGGTGGAGGCCGGCAGCCCGTGCCGATGCAGCCATCCCGGCAGGGCTTCCTCGTCGAGCGTCACCAGGGCGCCGATGAACGGCATGTTGTCGCCCACTACGAGCACCTGGGAAACGAGGGCGTCGGCCCTGATCTGGTCCTCCAGCAGGGCAGGGACTACGTTCTTTCCGCTGGCCGTCACGATGATTTCCTTCTTGCGGCCCGTGATGGTCAGGAAGCCGTCGGCATCCATTTGTCCGATGTCGCCGGTGCGGAACCAGCCGTCCACGAACGTGTCGGCCGCGAGGTCGTCGCGCTTGTAGTAGCCGCGCATCACGCAAACACCCTTGGCGAGGATCTCGCCGTCGTCGGCGATCTTCACCGCGTTCCCCGGCAGTGGAGCGCCCACGGTGCCGATCCTGATCAGCGACGGGGTGTTGACCGTGATGGGTGCGGTGGTCTCGGTCAGGCCGTAGCCTTCGAGGATCTGCATGCCGATGCCCTGGAAGAAGTGACCCAGGCGTTCGCCCAGGGGGCCGCCGCCGGAGACGGCGTGGGCAACCTGGCCGCCCATGGCCGCGCGCAGTTTGCTGTAGACGAGTTTGTCGAAGAGTGCGTGGCGGAGCTTGAGGCCCAGGCCGATGGAACCGGCCTGCCGTGCCCTCGAGTAGGCGATTGCGGTGTCGGATGCCTTGTGGAAGATGGCGCCTTTGCCGCCGTCCTCGGCCTTCGTCAGTGCGGAGTTGTAGACCTTTTCGAACACCCGCGGCACGGCCAGGATGAACGTGGGCTTGTAGCTCTGCAGGTCCGGCAGGAGGTGCTTGATGTCCGGGGTGTGCGCGACGGTGACGCCGGCGGCCACGGCGAGGACGGAAATGAACCGGGCGAACACATGGGCCAGGGGGAGGAACATAATGGTCCGTGCCTGCTCGTGGACGATGCCGGACAGCGACGTGGCCAGTGCGTTTTCGGACAATTCCACGAAGTTGCCGTGTGTCAGTTCGCAGCCCTTGGGCCTGCCGGTGGTGCCGGAGGTGTAGATGATCGTTGCGACGTCGGCGAGCGACGCCAGGCTCCGGCGGGCTTCCAGGTCCTCGTCGCTGACGGCAGTTCCTGCGGCGCGAAGTTCGTCCAGCCCGGCGCCCTCAAGCTGCCACACGTGGGCCAGCGACGAGAGTCCTTCCGAGGTGGCTGCCTGCCGGATGATGTCCTCGTGGTGCGAGGACTCGCCAAACGCGGCGACGGCACCCGAGTCGCCCAGGTTCCAGGCAACCTGGCTGGGGGAAGACGTTTCGTAGATGGGAACCGAGATGCCGCCCGCGAACCAGATGGCGAAGTCCACCAGCGCCCACTCGTACCGGGTGCGGGACATGATGCCCACGCGGTCGCCGGCCGCCACGCCGCTGGCCATGAGGCCCTTGGCGAGGACACGGACGTCGGCGACGAAATCAGTGGCAGCGATGTCCTGCCACTGCCCGGCGGCATCGAGCCGCGAATACAGGGACGGGTTCGAGGCCTTGGCGGCCTGCCGCAGCACCAGATCGGTAATGTTGGTTTCGGGGGGTACATTCACCAAGGGCGGAACACTGAATTCGCGCACGATAGCTCCTTTGTTATCCATAGACCCGCAGGGGGTACTGCTAACACTAGTACGCCCGTTGCGGAGGTGTGTCCTGTTTCACCTACTGGCGAGTAACTTTACGGTCAAGGGCTTGAAACCCGCCAATCTGCCCGCCGGGAGGCATGTCCTGAACTGTTTTACTCAGTTGCCGGCCACGCGGTAAAACACCGCCCGGGCAATAGAATGGGGAACCATGCACACACCAACGCCTGGCGACCCGCCCAGACCCTATCGACGGACGGCCTCCTGGCGGCGCAGGAAGCCCTCAGGGCAGGACGCGCTGGCCGCAAGCCAGGGATTTCGTGAGCATCTCCGGCTGGGGCGCAAGGGGCTGGCGATCGGCGTGGACATCGGCGGCACCAAGGTTGCCGCCGGCGTAGTTGATGCCGACGGCAGGATACTCAGCCAAGCCAGGCGCTCGACGCCCGGGAACGACCCCCGGGCAGTGGAACAGGTGATCGTGGAACTGGTCGAAGAGCTAAGCCGCGGCCACCGCATTTGGTCGGTGGGAATCGGCGCCGCCGGCTGGATGGACCTCGACGGCGGGACAGTGCTGTTCAGCCCCCACCTGGCCTGGCGCAACGAACCGCTGCGGGACAACCTCCAGCGCCTGCTGCGCCGGCCGGTCCTGCTGACCAACGACGCCGATGCCGCGGCCTGGGCCGAATGGCGCTTTGGTGCCGGGCAGGGACAAAACAGGCTCGTCTGCATCACCCTCGGCACCGGGATCGGCGGCGCCATGGTGATAGACGGCCGGGTGGAACGCGGACGCTTCGGCGTTGCCGGCGAATTCGGCCACCAGATCATCATGCCCGGCGGCCACCGGTGCGAGTGCGGAAACCGCGGCTGCTGGGAGCAGTATGCCTCCGGAAACGCCCTGGGCCGCGAGGCCCGCGAGCTGGCTGCCGCCAATTCACCCGTAGCGCAGGAACTCCTCAAGGCCGTGGACGGAGAGGTTGACCGGATCACCGGAGTCATCGTGACGGAGCTGGCCAAGGCGGGCGACCCTACGTCCAGGGAACTCCTGGAGGACGTCGGGGAGTGGCTGGGACTAGGGCTCGCCAACCTGGCTGCCGCGCTGGACCCCGGGAAGTTCGTGATCGGCGGAGGCCTCTGCGATGCCGGCGAGCTGCTGGTGGCGCCGGCACGCAAGGCCTTTGCCCGGAACCTGACCGGGCGCGGGTTCCGCCCGGCAGCGGAAATCGCACTGGCGGCGCTGGGCCCCAACGCCGGGCTGATCGGCGCCGCGGACCTGTCACGGGTCAGCAGCAGGATGCACGGCTAACCGGGAAATCGGCAGGCTAAGCCCGAGGCACTAAACCCGGGCGCCGTCGTCGTGCTCATCCTTTTCCTGCGGCAGCTGCATGATCAGGTAGATCACTGAGACGACGAATGCGGCGACGATTCCCAAAAGGGCCATCAGCGGCGCGGACCGCCAGAACATGGCGGCCAGCACCAGGGCGACGGGACCGCCCACGGCACCCAGCCAGGCGAGCATGGTCAGGGGATCCGTGCCGGCCAGGCTCGGCGGTTCCTCCGGTACGAACGGTTCGTCGTCGTCGGCGTCGTAATCCCGCGGCCCGCCGGTTGCCTCCGTGTCAGCTGTACCTGCGTGGTCCGCCCCCAGATGCGGTTGGCTGACGGCGGCCCGGCGTTCGGACGCCGAGGGTTCCGTCGGCGCGGCGCCGGACAGCCCCAGCGGATCGAAGTCGCGGAAGGGCCGCTTGGCTGGTTGGTTGCCATCCCCGGCATCAACGGTGCTGTCAGCAGCCGCAGTGTCGCTGCCCTCGAGCCGGGCCACCAGGTCGAGCCATACGGCGTCGTCCTGGTTCGCGCTCTGGTCAGAGGAATTGGAGTCGGATCGGGTCATCGGCCATGTCCTTCACGGCTAGCGGGGGACGAGTCCACGTTTCCCGGAACCACGGCGCGGATGAAGTCCGCGGTCCCGCTGAAAATCTCTTCGGCATCGTTGTCCAGTGTGGCCACGTGGTAGCTGTTGCCCAGGGCGCTCAGCTGAAGCGTGGCATGGGTGAGGCCGCGGCGCAGCGCCACGATGCTCGAATCCGACACTACGTGGTCCACCGTGGAACGGAACACCCGAACCGGTGCAGTGATGCGGGGCAGCAGCCGCCGCGTGTCCTTGAACAGCTTGTTCAGTTCGTGGGCAGCCGCCACCGGTGTCCGCGGGTAGGCGCCCTCGTCCGTGTCAGGCTTGAGGATGTCGTTCGCGATGGCGGGCGTGCTTTTCATGACCAGCTTCAGGACGCCGGCCAGCGGCGCCCGGGGATCGTCAATGACCAGGCCGGGATTGACCACGATGGCACCCGCCACCGGACGCTGCGCCGCCACCCTCAGAGCGAGTGCCCCTCCCATGGACAGGCCCGCCGTGAACACGTGGTCGCATTCGGCCTCAAGCTCCAGGTAGGCGGAGTCGTAGGCGGAATACCACTGCTGCCAGCGGGTCCTGGCAAGTTCCTGCCAGCTGGTCCCGTGCCCCGGCAGAAGCGGCATCCGTACGGCAAAGCCGGCGTCGGCCAGGGACTGGGCCCAGGCCCGCACACCGTGCGGGCTTCCGGTGAAGCCGTGGGATACGGCAACGCCGATCGACGGGCCGTCTCCGGTAAAGGGGGAGCTCAGGGGGCTGTGGTCGGCGGCGATGCTCATGATGTCTCCGAGGGTACGTGGTGCTGCGCGTGCTCATGGAAGAAAGCGGACGAATTCTGGAAGATCACGGGGGCATCGTTGTCCAGGGTGGCCACGTGGCCGCTATGGGGCAAAGGCACCACGAGAAGCGTGGCCGATCCCAGACGCCGCCTGATCAGCTCAAGGGACGATGGCGGCACAACGTCGTCGGTGTCCGATTTGAAAACCAGGACCGGCGCCGTCACCCGGGGCAGTCCGCGGCGGGCGGCGGCAAACAGCTTTTTCAGCTGGTGGACGGCGGCCAGGGGCGTCTGCGAATAGTCGCCGTCCTCGGTGGTGGCCGCGGTGGGGTTGGCCTCCACAATCGGCAGTGTGGTCCGTTGGAAGTACTTCAGGATGCCGATGATCCGGACTCTTCGGTCGTAGAAGCTGAGCCCGGGATTGACCACGGCCACGCCGGCAACGCGATGACGGGACGCCGTGCGCAGGGCGACGGCGCCGCCCATGGACAGTCCGGCGACGTAGCAGGTGTCAGTCCGGCCGGCGAGCTCAAGGTAGGCGGCTTCGAAGGCGCCGGCCCAGTCCCGCCAGCCCGAGCGGGCCAGCTCGCGCCAGTCAGTCCCGTGGCCGGGCAGGAGCGGGACGGAGACGGCGAACCCCTGCTCGGCCAGGTGCAGGGCCCACGGCATGACGCTGAGGGGACTTCCCGTGAAGCCGTGGCAAATGGCGACGCCGATCCGGGCATTGCTTCCGTGGCCGGGGTAGCTGAAAGCGGCAGGCACAGTCGGTTTGCTGCTTTCTCTCATGTGCCCATCGTGTCACCATTCACTACAAATCTCACTAGAGTAGGGTTGCATTGAAGTCCTGGCCGGGCCCGACGAAGGGGCGGCGAGACGCCTTCCGGAGAGGTACACCACGTGTTTTATTGGTTCATGAAGACGTTCGTCCTGGGACCGGTGCTGAAGCTCCTGTTCCGGCCCTGGGTCAAGGGGCTGGACAACGTCCCGGCCGAAGGCGCAGCCATCCTGGCTTCCAACCATCTGTCGTTTTCCGACTCCATCTTTATGCCGCTGATGGTTCCGCGTCCCGTGGTGTTCCTGGCGAAGTCGGAATACTTCACCGGTACAGGCCTCAAGGGCAGGCTGACTGCACTCTTCTTCCGGTTGACCAACCAGCTGCCCATGGACCGTTCGGGGGGAGCGGCGTCGGCAGCTTCGCTCAACGCCGGAATGGACGTCCTCTCGCACGGTTCTCTGCTGGGCATTTATCCCGAGGGAACCCGCAGCCCGGATTCACGGCTGTACCGCGGCAAAGTCGGTGTGGCAAAACTTGCCCTGCAGGCCAGGGTTCCCGTAATTCCCGTCGCCATGATCGGCACGGACAAGGTCCAGCCGATCGGTAAGCGGATGCCGAACATCAGGCGCATCGGCATGATCTTCGGCGAACCACTGGACTTCAGCCGCTACTACGGCATGGAGGAGGACCGCCTGATCCAGCGTTCCGTGACCGACGAAATCATGTACGAACTCATGCGCCTGTCCGGGCAGGAGTATGTGGACGAATACGCGGCAGTGGTCAAACTGCGGCTGGCGGGAAAACCTGCGGACGGCCCTGACGGCCCTGACGGCACGAACGGCTCAAACGGCTCCGGCGGCGGCACCGGTCCCGCGGAACCCGACAAAGCGTGACGCCGGTTCTGTGACGGCGGATCGGGTCGAATGACGGTTGCGGTGCGGAAACCCCGATCCGGGAACTAGTCTTGTAGTGTGACTGAGCTATCTGCAAAACCTGCCTCCCTGCTGACCAGTACCGCCCAGAGCGGCGCCGCCAACTATCCGGGACTGGACCACTGGCGGGACCTGCCGGTTTCCCAGCAGCCCAGCTGGCAAAACAAAGAGGTCTTTGACGCATCCGTGAAGGAACTTTCCGTCCTTCCGCCGCTCGTCTTCGCGGGCGAAGTGGACATCCTCCGCGAACGGCTGGCCGCTGCCGCGCAGGGCAAGGCGTTCCTGCTCCAGGGCGGGGACTGCGCCGAAACATTCGAGGCCGCCACGGCGGACAAGATCAGCGCAAGGGTCAAAACCATCCTGCAGATGGCGGTCGTCCTCACCTATGGCGCGGCCATGCCCGTCATCAAAATGGGCCGGATGGCCGGACAGTTCGCCAAGCCGCGATCCTCCAACGATGAAACGCGCGACGGCGTCACCCTCCCGGCGTACCGGGGCGACATTGTCAACGGCTACGATTTCACGCCGGAATCCCGGGGCCACGATGCCGGCCGGATGCTGAAGGCCTACCACACGTCGGCTTCCACGCTGAACCTCATCCGGGCATTCACGCAGGGCGGCTTCGCTGACCTGCGCCTGGTCCACCACTGGAACAAGGGCTTCACAGAGAACCCGGCCCACGCCCGCTACGAGTCGCTGGCACGCGACATTGACCGGGCCATCAAGTTCATGGCTTCCTGCGGCGCGGACTTCGAGGCCCTGAAACGGGTCGAATTCTTCGCGAGCCACGAGGCGCTGCTGCTCGACTACGAGCGCGCACTGACCCGCATCGATTCCCGCACCGGACTTCCGTACGACACGTCCGCCCATTTCCTCTGGATCGGCGAACGCACCCGCGAACTGGACCACGCCCACGTCGATTTCCTGTCCCGGGTCCGGAACCCGATCGGCGTCAAGCTGGGGCCTAAGACCTCCGGCGACGACGCCCTGCGGCTCATCGACAAGCTGGATCCGGACCGCGAACCCGGCAGGCTGACCTTCATCACCCGGATGGGCGCTGGCAACATCCGCGAGAAGCTGCCCGCCATGGTTGAGAAGGTCACGGCGTCCGGCGCGCAGGTCCTCTGGGTCACCGATCCCATGCACGGGAACACGGTCACGTCGCCCAACGGCTACAAGACGAGGAACTTCGACGACGTCATCGACGAAGTGCGCGGCTTCTTCGAAGTCCACCACTCGCTGGGCACCATTCCGGGCGGCCTGCACGTTGAGATGACCGGTGACGACGTCGCGGAGTGCCTCGGCGGTGCCGACCCGATCGACCAGGAAGCTTTCCTGGACCGCTATGAATCGGTCTGCGACCCGCGCCTGAACCACATGCAGTCCCTGGAGATGGCCTTCCTCGTCGCAGGAGCCCTTTCCAAGCGCCCCTGACCCCGGTTCGACGCGCTGATCCGACGCACTGATGGACCACAAAGCTCCGCCCGGCTGGAACCAGCCGGGCGGAGCTTTTTTGCTTAGGGTTCCGGTCAGACGACGGTGAGGGTGACGAGAGAACCTTCGGGCACCTGCGTGTCCACCGGATCCTGGTCGCGTACCGTTCCAAAGAAGCCGCCCAGGATGTTGTTTACCCGGACCTCGAAGCCGAGCTTTTCCAGCGCCTTGCGGGCATCATTGGCTTGCTTGCCGATGTAGCTCGGCACATCCACGAGTTTGGGTCCCTTGGACACCGTAAGGGTGACCGTGTCGCCACGGGTCAGGGTGCCGGAGGACGGGTCCTGGGCCACGACGGCGCCCTTGGGGACCTTCTTGTCGTTGACTGTTCCGGGGGAGATTGCGGCCTTGAGCCCCGCGGCTTCGAGCGCCTTGACCGCTGCGCCCTGTTCCTGCCCGCGCACGTCCGGAACGGGAATGGGCTCCGGCCCCTTCGAGACAGTGAGGCTGACGGGCGTGCCGCGTCGGGCGGGGGTTCCCGCCGCCGGATCCTGGGCGAGGACGGTTCCGGCCGGCTCGGTTTCGCTGTAGGTCTCCGTGACAGTGCCCAAGGCCATCTCGGCCCCGTTGAGTTGGGTCTTAGCTTCATGCAATGACTTGCCGCTCATTCCGGGCAGCGGAAAGAGTTGCGGGCCCTTGGACACGAAAAGCGACACCAACTGGAACTTGCGGATTTCCCGCCCTGCCTCAGGTTCGGTGCCGACGACGAGCCCGGCCCGAATATCGTCGTCGAAGACATCCTTCGTGGTGGACTGGAATCCAGCAGTGCCAAGCAGCTGCTGGGCCTCGGCCACGGTCTTGTTCGATACCCGCGGAATGGTTCCGGGGGAGCCGGGTCCCATGCCGAAGAACCAGCCGGCGCCCGTTGCGAGCAATGCAGCGATGACCAGGATGATGATCCAGAGGACGCCGCGACGCCGCGGGTTACCTTCGCGAAGGGACCGGACCGGAGTTGACGCTGCCTTCGACTGTGCCTTGGCGGCATCGCGGTCCTGCTTGCGCTGCGCCCGCTTACTCAGGGGAGCGGTGTCGTCCGGTCCGTCCCCGCCTGCCTCCCCGAAGTCGGATTCCGCGTCCGGCGGGGCCGCCAGGGCGCCGAACTGGCCCGTGCGCCCGGCCGAAGCCGACAGTACCGTGGTGGGATTGCTTTGGCGGGTGATGATTTCCGTTGGATGCTGCCCGGCGGACAGGACCTCCGTATGGTCCTGGCGCTCCGGGGGCCGGACCGCGGCGGGTCGACCGGAGGGCGGGTAGGCGGGCGGGCGCAGCCCGGCCGGAGAATGGGCGACGGCGGCGATCGCCGCCGGCGGCTGAAGATCCAGTTCCGCGTCGGTCAGGTTGGTCCGGATGTGCCTGAGCTCCGACAGCAGCGCATTGCCGTCCACCGGACGCTGTTCAGGGTCGCGTGCCGTGCACCACTGCACCAGCTCGTCCACTTCGGCAGCCAGCCCCGGCACGGCAGCCGAGGGGGCCTGGACGGAGGAGTTCACGTGCTGATAGGCCACCTGGATGGGGACTTCGCCGTCGAACGGCTGCTTGCCGGTGATCATTTCGTACAGCATGATGCCCACCGAGTAGATGTCGCTGCGGGCGTCCGCCTGCCTGCCGAGCACGAGCTCCGGGGACAGGTAGGCCACAGTGCCGATCAGCGCGCCGGTGCTCGTTGACGTGGTGACGGCCCGGGCCAGTCCGAAGTCGCCTACCTTGATTCGGCCGTCGTCGGCGATCAGGACGTTTTCGGGCTTGATGTCCCGGTGGATCAGCCCTGCGGCGTGCGCCGCTCCCAGGCCTTCCACTACGGGGTCGATCAACGCCAGGGCTAGCCGCGGAGACAATGCACCCTTCTCCTTGATGACGTCCCGGAGAGTGTGGCCCTTGATGTACTCCATGACCAGGTAGGCCGTGTGGCCGTCGCTGCCCTGGTCCAGGACGCCCACCACATGGGCGTGGGACAGCTTGGCCGCGGCTTTTGCCTCCCGGCCCAGCCTGTCCAGGAAGTTTCCGTCATTGACGAGGTGCGGATGGAGGACCTTGAGTGCGACGTCGCGTTCCAGACGCTGGTCCGTGGCCAGGTAGACGGTGGACATTCCGCCGCGCGCCACCCTGGACTGAACCCGGTAACGGTTATCCACCAGGGTTCCAACGAGGGAGTCCGACACTTTTTCCTGCACCCTACGATCCTAAGTGCTACACGGAAACGGGCCCGAATCGACATGCAATCCGGACCCGTATCGTTACCCTCGCGGCACTTGCCTTTGCGGTGCCGTTATGGTTCTAGCTGAAGTTCTTCTGGTGCGCCTTGATCGCTGCAACGTAGGCCTTGGTGTCGTCGAACATGCCGTTCTTGCTGACGGAGTACTGGCCCTGGTAGTAGCCGGCGATGGCGTGGTCCAGGTCCTTGCTCGTGCGGATCAGCTGGCGGATTATGGCTACGCCTGCCGTTGCGTTGTCATAGGGATCGAGCAGGTTCAGCTTGCGGCCCACAAGGTCGGAGGCCCATTCGCCCGACGTCGGGATGACCTGCATCGTGCCGATGGCGTTGGCCGGCGAGACCGCGCGCTGGTTGAAGCCGGACTCCTGGTAGGCGAAGGCGAGGGCAAGGGAGGGATCCACCCCCATCCGACGTGCCGTATCAGCGACGATCGACTTCATCTGTTCCCGGGTGGGAACGGGAGAGGCGTTGAGCAGGGCCTTGTTCTGGTTGGCGGACGAGACCACGGCGTCGGGGTAGGTAAAACCGAGGAATGAGCTCGGCACCAGGGGAGTGACGCTCGCAGCCGGCTGGATGGAGGCGCCGGGGATGACCAGCTTGTTGCCCGGGTAGATAACGCTGGACATGGTCAGCTTGTTCGCCGACAGGATGTCTGAGAGCTTGACGCCGTGCTTTGCGGCGATGGCGGACAACGTGTCCCCGGACTTCACCGTGTAAGAGCCGGAGCTGGGGGCGGGAGCCGGAGCAGGGGCCGGCGTGGCCGCGGGAGCCGGAGCCGGGGCGGAGGACTGGCCGCCGCCGATCTTGATCTTCTGGCCCGGGTAAATGATGGAATTCATGTTGAGGCCGTTCCAGCTCAACACCTCGGACAGCTTCACGCCGTGGCGTGCGGCGATGGCTCCCAGGGTGTCACCGGACTTTACGGTGTAGACACTGCCGCCGGAAGTGGCGGGCGCAGGAGCCTCGGGCTTCGCTGCGGGGGCGGAAGGGGCCGGCGCGGACCCGGTCAGTTTGATCTTCTGTCCCGGGTAAATGATGGTGTTGGGCTGCAGGTTGTTCAGCTTCAGGATGGCATTGGTATCGAGGCCGAAGCGGCCGGCAATGCCGCTGATGGTGTCACCACGCGCAATGGTGTACTCGGCCGGAGCGGAAGGCTGGGCGGGCCGAAGGGAGGCGGGAATGGACGTGGAGACCGATGCCGCGGGAATGACACCCGACTTGAGCGCGGCTTCCTGGGCCTGCATGGCGGCCGCCAGGGTGGCAGGAACAGCCCGCGGACGAGATTCCGCCGCCGCCGGCTGGGCGATGGCGAGCGAGGACAGGACGACGGCCGGGAGAGCGGCCGTGGTCGCCGCAATCATAGGCAGGCTCGGCCTGGGGTGCTGCTTTGGCGATCGGGGCGTCGTCATGGGAATGATCCTCTTCTCAGCGGCGAATGCTGTCGGTCAGGCCGTTGTTACGAATGGTACTAGTGTTACTAAAGTTAGCGTTGATGCAAATGTGATCTATGTGAATCTCTCACGAATTGCTGATTAGCACAAGAAATGTATGGCATCTCTTATATGCCTTTTTTCGGAGTGTCGATTTACGCCATCGGCCCGCCTCATTGGGCTGACTAGGCGCAACAGTGCACCGCGTGGCAATCTTGATCCGTGAGTACTGTAGAAAGCCTTGTAGGCGAATGGCTGCCCCTGCCCGACGTTGCAGAAATGATGAACGTTTCCATTACTAAGGTCCACGGTTTGCTGGACGAAAAAGCACTGGTGGCGCTGAGGGTCGGTGAACGTCGCATCAGGTCGGTGCCCGCCGGCTTTATGCAGGACGGCCATCCGGTCGAGAGCCTTAAGGGGACCATCGTGGTCCTGTCGGATGCAGGGTATTCCGACGAGGAACTCATCACGTGGCTTTTCACGCCGGATGAATCACTGCGGGGCCGCCCTATTGACGCATTGCGTGAAGGCCGGAAGACCGAGATCCGCCGCAGGGCACAGTCCCTCGCCTGGTAGTCCTCACCCGGTAGCACTGCCCGGTAGCACCGCGCGGTTATTCCAAGCGCGGTGGCCGCGCCCCCAAGTCAGGAGGCGCGGCTGACGGTTGCCTCGGCGAGTTTCCGCAGGGCCGTCTTTGGCAGGTCTTCCAGTGGAAGCATGTCCAGTTCACTAAAGGCGGCGCGGCCGAATTCCTCAATCAGGACTTCGGTGGCCTGGAGCGCACCGCAGTCCACGATGATGCGGCGTATCTCCTCCACATCATCGTCGGACAGGTCCGGGCTTCCGAGCTTTGCGTCGAGGAAGCGTGATTCCTCCGGCGACGCCTGGTCGAGGGCGAAGGCAACCAGGACCGTCCTCTTCCCCTCCCTGAGGTCATCGCCCGCCGGCTTCCCTGTGGTCACGGGATCGCCGAACACTCCCAGCACGTCGTCCCGGAGCTGGAAGGCTTCGCCCAGCGGCAGCGCGAACGCTGAGTAGCCGCGGAGCAGTTCATCGGAAGCGCCGGCCAGAGCGCCGCCGAGCGCGAGCGGGTGCTCCGTGGAATACTTCGCCGACTTGAACCGGATTATTGACTGGGCCCGGCTGACCGCGCCGGCCCGGTCGCGCATGGGACCTGCGACTTCTTCCAGGATGTCCAGGTACTGCCCGGCCATCACTTCGGCCCTCATCAGGTTGAAGATCAGCCGGGCCTGGCTCCCCGATGCTGCCGCCTGGCCGATGTCCGTGAACGTTTCCTCGCTGAACGAGAGGCAGAGGTCGCCGGTCAGGATGGCTGCGGCATGGCCGAAGCGCTCGCTGTCCAGGGCCCAGCCCTGGTCTTCATGCAGCTGGCTGAAGCGGCGGTGGACGCTGGGTCCTCCGCGCCGAGTATCCGAGCGGTCGATGATGTCATCGTGAATCAGCGCCGCCGCCTGGAAGAGCTCCAGTGCCGATCCGGCAGTGACCACCTCGGTGGCAGCCGCATCCCCGCCTGCTCCGCGCCACCCCCAGTAGCACATCAGCGCACGCAGCCGCTTGCCGCCGGTGACCAGATTGGAAATGGACCCCATCAGGGGGTCGATGTCCTGGGAAATGGCGGACATCACGGACTGGCGGGTCGCCAGAAAATCATTGAGCTTGCCGGCGACAGCGGCTACGTAGGCCGTCTGCTCCAGGCGCAGCTGCTCCGCGACCGTCACTTCGCGGACTCGGCTGCGACGTTGGCGCCGATGGTGAACGTGGAGATCCCGCCGGTTTCCACCACGGCGATGTTCACGGTTTCGTTGTCACCGCGGAGGAAATCCTTGGACGCGACCGCGCCCACGTTCTCGCCGGGCACTGCTTTGAAGCCCTGGGCCTCCAGCTCTTTGGTGTAGAAAGCCACGACGGCGGCAGCCGGCGAGGTGATGTTTCCCACCAAAGCCGCTGTTGCCGGAGTGGTCGTCTTGTCGAAGCTGCTGGACACGACCTTTGCCCCCGGCATCACGGGCAGCAGTTTCTCGGGGAAGCCGGCCACCAGCGCGCCGACGGCGGCGGTGGTTCCGGGCGAGGCTGTGGGACTCGCGGGGGCCGTGGTGGATGCCTGTCCGGTGACGGAAGCTGAAGCGCTGGCAGTCCCGGTGGCCGTAGCGCCGGGATTGGCCGGGGTGCACGCCGCCAGGGCCAGCACCACGCCGGCCACAATCACGGCGCAGCCCGCAGGCTTGAGCTTTCCAATTACCTTCACAGGGACATTCCTCCTGGTGTTGACGCCGGATGCAGCCTCCAGTTTAGTCAGTACCACGGCATAGGATTGAAGACGTGGGGTCGGAACAGGATAAACAGCAGCTCGAAGCGACCCTCCGGGAGCTCCGGCGAAGCAGCATCATGCATGTGGACATGGACGCTTTTTTCGTCTCCGTTGAGCTCCGGACCCGGCCGGAACTTCGCGGCAAACCCGTGATAGTGGGTTACCCGGCGGAGCGTTCGGTGGTGCTGTCAGCGTCCTATGAGGCCCGGAAATTCGGGGTCAAGTCCGCGATGCCCATGGCAATGGCGGCGCGCATGTGCCCCTCGGCAGTCATTATCGAGCCACGGCACAAGCTCTACTACGAGGTGTCCGCCCAGCTCATGGCCATCTTCGGCTCGATCACGGAGTTGGTGGAGCCGCTGAGCGTCGACGAGGCCTTCCTTGACGTCGGCGGAGCAATCCGGAGGCTGGGTAGTCCGCGCGAGATCGGCGGGATCATCCGTCGGCGCGTGCACGAGGAACTCGGCATCACGGCGTCCGTCGGCATTGCGGCCAGCAAATTTGTGGCCAAGATAGCCTCTACCCGCTGTAAGCCGGACGGGCTCCTGCTGATCGGGCCGGATGAAACGGTTGCCTACCTGCACAGCCTTCCGGTCAACGCACTGTGGGGCGTCGGGGCGAAGACGGGCGAGGTGCTGGCCCGCATGGGAATCCGGACCGTGGCCGATGTCGCCGCAACGCCGCCGTCAGCACTAAAGAAGCTGCTTGGGGTGTCAGGGGAGCACGTCTACCGGCTGTCGTGGGGGATTGATCCCCGTCCCGTAACTCCGGTCCGACTCGAGAAGAGCATCGGCGCCGAGGAAACGTTCGCCGTGGATACAGCCGACGACGCTCTCCTGCACCGTGAATTGCTGCGCCTGTCGCACCGGACCGCCGAGCGGCTCCGAAGCACGGGGATGGTGGCGAGGACCATCTCCCTCAAGCTCCGCTACACCGATTTCTCCACCATCACGCGCAGCCGGACGGTGCACGCTCCGGTAGACAGTGCACAGCTGATCTACGCCGTGGCCGTTCAGCTCCTCGAATCGCTCGGTCCGCGGGCCATGACGGTACGCCTCGTCGGTGTCAGGGCTGAGCAGCTTGAAGATGCTGCCCAGACTTCGCTGCAGCTGAGCTTTGACCGCCGCGACGACAACTGGCGGGCTGCGGAACAGGCCCTGGACAAGGTGGCGGCTAAGTTCGGCTCGAAATCCGTGCTTCCGGCCCGCCTGATGGACCCGCACACGCCCGGAGGGTGACCCGTCCCGCCGCGCTGGGAGTGTCTTTCAGAACAGGGCGCAACAAACTATCCTTAGATATACATAGATTTCGAACGTCTGGACATACCTAAGAAGTAAGCCCTGAACAGCCTGCTGAATCGGTCCGCCGTCCGAATGCGTGGAACCCGGCCTTTCGTTGTACGGTGGCCGGGAACCTCCTGCGCACGCCGGACGTTAGTGGATTGACAACACGGGGGCCAGAGCAGGTCCCGACGTTGGCCGACTTAAGGAGGTCGTGATGCCGCTCTCGGAGCACGAACAGAAGTTGCTCGAGCAGCTGGAGAAGCAGCTGCACGAGGACGATCCGAAGTTTGCCAATTCAATGGGATCGGATCCGGGCCGTAACTGGTCCACGCGCCACATCGTGATCGGCGTGCTGGCCACACTGGCCGGCGTCCTCCTCCTGCTGGTGGGCGTATCACTTCAGAGCATTTTTGTTGGTGTCCTCGGATTTATCGTGATGGGAGCCGGAGTCTATTTCGCAACGATGCGCAGTTCCGCCGCCGGCAAAGCGAAATCGACCGGTGGCAAGAAAGCCGGCAAGGGGCGCAGTTCGTTCATGAGCGGCCTTGAAGAACGCTGGGACGAACGACGCCGGGGCGAGCAGTAGTAGCTCGACCGCGACCTCGACCGCGACAGCGTAAGCTAACGCTCCACTTCGCACCACCTGCCCCTGGCAGACCTGCAGAAAGACCCGCCCCGGTGGGTCTTTTGCATTTAACGGCCTGCAATCGTGGGCGCGATGCCGTCCCGTCCGCACCTTCCGCCGTCGTGCGGTCCCTCGCGGCCCTTTAGCCGCCGTTATCCCTCCACTTTCCACCACCCGCCCGAAACCCCGGATTTGCGGGATTGGATTTGTCCAAACCCGGGACGAATCTTCCGTGTCGCGTTGACTGTGGAGCGATGTGGAGTAAAGTGGAGCAGGTAAGAGGGTAGTGGCAGCACAGGGGACGTGCAGCTCCTGACGACAGACAGGCGGGTGGCCATGTTTCTTGGCACTCACTCGCCGCGTTTGGACGAAAAGGGGCGGATCATCCTCCCAGCGAAGTTCCGTGAGGAACTTGCCAGCGGACTGGTTCTCACAAGGGGCCAGGAGCGCTGCATCTACGTCTTCAGTGAGCGGGAATTCGAACGGATTCACGAGCAAATGCGGGAGGCGCCCATCTCCTCCAAGCAGACTCGTGACTACATCCGGGTTTTCCTCTCTGGAGCCTCGGACGAGGTACCTGACAAGCAGGGGCGCGTGACTATTCCTCCCGCACTCCGGGCATATGCAGGTCTTGGCAGGGAGCTCGCCGTTATCGGCGCCGGTTCCCGAGCGGAGATCTGGGATGCCCAGGCCTGGAACGAGTACCTGGCAGAGAAGGAAACCTCCTTCTCTGAAACCGACGACGCCATCCCGGGAATCTTCTGAGGCCCGGAAACGACGACGGCAGCGTTTCTTGAACGAGATCTCCAGCCGCCCATCCGAACGTTGTCCTGGCTCACTTCCCCGGAGCCAGGCGGACGTTGGGTTAGGCGCGGATGGGGATCTGGCTTAAGAAGCGCACCGAGGACCAGCCAGGCCCACAAGGCAAACAGCGGCACGAAAGGACGAAGGTATGAGCGATCCCAACCAGCCAAAACCCACGTCCGAACGCCATGTACCGGTCCTCAAGGACCGGTGCATCAATTTGTTGGCCCCTGGCATCGAGGCGGCCCGCCACCGGGGCGAGACGCCGGTGGTCATCGACGCAACCCTGGGAATGGGCGGTCACTCCGAAGCCCTGCTCCAGCGGTTTCCGGACCTTCACCTCATCGGAATCGACCGCGACGAAGAAGCCCTGGCCCTGGCCGGGGAGCGTCTTAAGCCCTTCGAAAACCGCACCGATCTGGTCCATGCCGTCTACGACGAAATCCCGGACGTCCTCCGGGACCTTGGCATCGAGGAAGTCCACGGCGTCCTGATGGACCTGGGCGTATCCTCCCTCCAGCTGGATGAGCGCGATCGCGGTTTTGCCTATTCTTTTGACGCGCCCCTGGATATGCGCATGGACACGAGCCGGGGCCAGACGGCCGCGGACGTCGTGAACAACTACAGCGAAGAGGACCTGGTCCGGATCATCCGCAAATGGGGTGAGGAAAAGTTCGCCGGCCGGATCGCCAACCGCATCGTGGCCGCGCGTGCAGCCAAGCCGTTCGCCACCACAGGGGAACTGGTTGACACCATCCGTGCGGTGGTTCCGGCAGGGGCAGCGAAGACCGGCGGCCACCCGGCCAAACGGACCTTCCAGGCACTGCGGATCGAAGTCAATGAGGAACTCGACGTCCTGGAACGTGCGGTGCCTGCCGCTGTGGACGCCCTCGCGATGGGGGGCCGCGTTGTAGTCATGTCCTACCACTCGCTGGAGGACAAAATCGTCAAGAAAGTCTTCCAGACCGGATCCAAGTCCTCCGCGCCGCTGGGCTTCCCGGTGGAACTGGAAGAACACAAGCCCGAACTCAAAACCCTGACTAAGGGCACCGAAGTGCCCACCGCCGATGAAATCGCCGAGAACCCACGCGCAGCGTCCGCGCGGTTGCGCGCAGTTGAACGAATCAGAGCCAGGAGGGCCGCATGAGCACCGCCGCTGCCAAGAACTTCCCAGTCGTGTCCGGCACGGCGGCCCGAGCCCTCACGGGACTTAAGCTCTCCGGCGGATCCGAGCGGAAGCTGCGGACCCCGCTGTCCGTGGTCCGCTCGACCCCGCGCAAGCGCAGGGCCCCTTTTGTGGTGCTGTGCTTCGCACTGCTGGCTGTCGCGCTCATGGCGGTCCTGGTGCTGAACATCTCCGTTTCCACAGCGCAGTACCAGCTGGTGCAACTCAGGAGCGACCAAACCACGCTGACGAAGCAGAACCAGGACCTGACACAGCAGGTCCAGAATTTCGATGCTCCCCAGAACCTGGCTGCCAAGGCCACGGAACTGGGAATGGTGGCTTCCACAGGCAAGGGGCAGATCGACCTTTCCACTCTTACCGTCAGCGGCACCCCTAAACCAGCAGTTAAGGGTGACAAGCCCGGTTCCATCCTTGCAGCGCCGGCAGTCGCCGGGCAGCTGACGGTGGTTCCGCCAGCCACCACCAAGGAGCCGCTGGCCGTCCGCAAGCCGGCGGACGCCGCAGCTCCGGCTGCGGCACCGGCCGCAGCCGCAGCCGCTGCCCAGGCTGCCGCGAAGCCGCCCGCCGCCGCGAAGCCCGCGGCTGATCTCCACGGAGGATCCGTTCCGGCACCAAAGCAGAAGACGCCGGGCAGTAACTGACAGGACTGAACACCAGTAAGCAAGCAGCAAGGACTCACCGTGGCGCAGAGCACCGGCAAGAAAACAATCGCAAAAGTGCCGAACGCCACCAGGAGGCTCCGCCTCGGCTTGGGCATGATGCTTGCGTTGCTGTTGGTGGTCGGCGGCAAACTGTTCATGGTCCAGGGACTGGACATCGGCGGAATGGCTGAGGCCGCCTTGAACAACCGCCTCACCCCGATCGAGCTCCCCGCCGAACGCGGCAGCATCCTGGACGCGAACGGAACCGTCCTCGCCAACAGCGTCATCCGCTACAACGTGGTGGTGGACCAGCGCGTCAACACGAAGACGGAGTCCTTCAAGCGCCTGGACACAGTCGGCGACAAGGAAGAGCTCGTTACCGTTTCCAGGGACAAGGGCATCGAGGAGCTGGCCGCCGTGCTGGGGCAGGACCCAGCGGACGTCAAAGAGGCCCTGACGGGGGAGAAGCCCTATTACATCGTGGCGAAGGATCTCAAGCCCGATATGGAGGACCGGATCTCCCAGCTCCAGATCCCGGGAATAGTCACCGTCGGCACTAGCAAGCGCGTTTACCCGAACGGCTCTGTTGCCGGCGGGATCGTAGGATTCCTGCAGGACGGAACAACCGGCCAGGCGGGGCTGGAGCAGACCCAGGACGAAGTCCTCAAGGGGACTCCCGGCAAGCGGCTTTTCGAAATCGGCGCCGATGGCCTGCGCATCCCTGTCGGCGTGGATGAACTGACGCCCGCCGTCGACGGCAAGGACATCCGGCTCACGCTCAATTCCGACCTCCAGTATTTTGCCCAGCAGGCAATCCAGAACCAGTCGGACAAGCTGAGCGCCGAGTGGGGCGTCATCATCGTCCAGGACATCAAGACCGGCAATATCATCGCCATGGCAGACACCAACGCACCGGATCCCAACGACCCCGGCAAGGTGGCCGCCACGGACCGCGGTGTACGGTCGGTGACGGCCGCCTACGAACCGGGCTCCGTAGAGAAGATGATTACGGCCGCCGCCGTCATCGAGGAGGGCAAGTCGAGCCCGCTGGACAAGTTCACCATCCCGTCGTCCTATGTGGTGGACGGTCAGGTCTTCACCGACTCGTTCGATCACGGGACCGAGGAACGGACCTTGGCCGGGATCCTGGGCTGGTCGATGAATACCGGAACGGTGATGGCGGGCCAGCGGCTTACCAAGGAACAGCGCCACGACTGGCTGCAGAAGTTCGGCATCGGCGAAGCCCCCGACATCGGGATTCCTGCCGAAGCGACCGGCATCCTCACTCCTGCTGACCAGTGGGACGGCCGGCAGGAGTACACCGTCCTGTTCGGGCAGGGCGTTTCGCAGTCCACGCTTCAGACCGTGCGGGCCTACCAGTCGATAGCCAACAACGGCGTAATGCTCCAGCCCCGCCTGATCGACAGCTACATCAGCCCGGACGGAACTGAGGAAAAGGTCCCGGCGAAGGAGAGCCGGCAGATCGTGTCCAAGGAAACCGCACAGCAGGTCCGGGACATCCTGGAGAGCGCCGTGACCGAGGGGCAGATCAAGGAAGCAGCAATCGACGGCTACCGCGTCGGCGCTAAAACCGGGACATCCCAGTCGCCGTGTGACGACGGCAAGTCGGGATACTGCGGCTACACCGCTTCCATGGTGGGGATGGCGCCGATGGACGATCCGCGGTTTATTGTTGAAGTTGTCCTGCAGCGCCCCAAAGGCAGCATCTACGGAATCACCAACGGTCCGGTGTTCCGCTCGGTGATGAGCCAGGTGCTGCGGACGTACAACGTTCCGCCCTCAACAGGCGAGCCTGCCAGGCTGCCCCAATACGTCAAGTAGCACGTCCACAACATCGTACGCATCAGGGGATCTTCCCCTACGCCCGGTGTGATCCACTAGCGCCAACGGAGATCCACTTGTCAGAGCACCATGCCCCAGACAGTACCGACGCAACGAGAGGCGCGGTTCCCGGTTCCGGGTTCCGGCCGTCCGCCGTTGCCGCGGTTCCGCTGGGTATCATCGGCGAGTCCGTCGGCGTCGTCGTTCCCGGGGCATCCAGCGCCATTCCGGTCACCGGGATCTCCCTGAACTCCAGGTCCGTGCAGCCGGGTGACCTCTACGTTGCCCTCCCCGGCGCCGCCCGGCACGGGGCGGACTTCGTATCGCAGGCCGTCACGGCGGGCGCTGTTGCGGTTGTCACGGACGACGACGGCGCCAGGCTCCTTGCGCTGTCCGCTGACACTCCCGTGCCGGTCCTCGTGGTTGACAAGCCTCGCAGCGCGGTGGGCGGGCTGGCGGCACTGATCTACCAGAGCCGGCCTGTAGGCGGCGCTGTGCCCGCACTGTTCGGCGTCACCGGCACCAACGGCAAGACCACCACGACCTATTTCATCAACGCCCTGCTGCAGGCCCTGGGCCGCAAGACCGGGCTGATCGGCACCATCGAGATCCTGGCCGGCGGTGAGCCCATTCCCAGCCTGCTGACGACACCGGAGTCCACCGACATCCACGCACTGCTGGCCCTGATGCGGGAGCGTGGCCTGGACGCCGCCTCCATGGAGGTTTCCTCGCACGCCGTGTCGTTCCACCGCGTGGACGGTGTGCAGTTCGACGTCGCCGGGTTCACCAACCTGACCCAGGACCATCTGGACCTGCACGGCACCATGGACGAATATTTCCAGACCAAAGCGGAGCTCTTTACGCGCCCCCGCGCCAAGCAGGCGGTAGTCACCGTGGACGACGATTGGGGCCGCCGCCTTGCTGCCGGTGCCGGTATTCCGGTCACCACCCTGGCAACAGCCCAGGGCATCGATCCCGCAGCATCCGGTGCTGACTGGGCTGTCACGGCCACCGCGCCCCGGGGCCTGGGAACGCAGTTCCGGCTACGGCACCGTGACGGCACGGAACTCCACGTTCACACGGGGCTTCCGGGCAGCTTCAATGTTTCCAACGCCGCCCTCGCAACCGTCATGGTACTGGCTAGCGGAGTCGACCCTGAGACGCTGCAGTCAGCCCTCGACTCGGCCGATCCGTTCACCGTGGCCGTCCCCGGGCGCATGCAGCTCGTCTGCACCGCCCCGGCCGCCGTCGTCGACTTTGCCCACAACCCGGACGCCCTGCAGCGGGCCCTGGAAGCAGTGCGCTCACCCGAACCCGGCTCGAAGGTGATTGTGGTCTTCGGAGCCACAGGGCAGCGCGACCAAGGCAAACGGCCGGCCATGGGTGCCATCGCCGCCCGGCTGGCGGATGTGGTGATCATTACCGACGACGACCCCCATGACGAGGACGCCGCGGCCATCCGCGCGGACGTCCTGGCGGGCGCGCACGAGGCCAAGGAAACCGACCGCCTTGGCTGCACCATCCTGGAGTCGTTTCCGCGCGACGCGGCAATCAGGCAGGCTGTGGAGATGGCGCAGGCGAAGGACACGATCCTGGTGGCCGGCCGCGGCCATGAAGTGTGGCAGGAAGTCAAAGGCGTCAATCTGGCGCTCGACGACAGGGTGGAGCTCCGCGAGGCCTTGACAGCCCGCGGATTCACCGTTCTGAATGACGAGCGGATAGAGTCCTAGACCGAGATGATTGCATTTACTGCGGCGGAAATTGCCGAAATTACAGACGGCCGCCTTGCCGCCGATCCGACCATCACGCCCACGACAGTGGTCACGGACTCCCGGGAAGCCACGGAGGGGTCCCTCTACGTGGCGAAGCCCGGGGAGACTGCTGACGGCCACGACTTCATCGGCGCGGCCTTCGCGCGCGGCGCTGTCCTTGCCCTGGTGGAACGGGACGCTGCCGATCACTCCGGCAGTCCCCACCCCTCCATTGTGGTGGAAGACGCGGTCCTCGCCATGGGCGCTCTGGCCGCCGAATCCGTGCGCCGGATCCGGGCCCGACGCGAGGCCGAGGGTTCGGAGTTCACGGTTATCGGCATCACCGGTTCGGCCGGGAAAACCACCACCAAGGACCTCCTTGCCGGAATCCTTTCCGCGGAAGGCAATACTGTCTCGCCCCAAGGCTCCTACAACGGCGAAGTGGGAGTTCCGCTGACGGTATTCAAAGCCGGCTTCGGAACCCGTTACCTCGTGATCGAAATGGGCGCCACCGGGGTGGGACACATCCGCTACCTCGCAGACATGGTCCAGCCCGAGATCGGGGTGGTCCTGGGCATCGGTACCGCCCATGCAGGGGAGTTCGGCGGCGTGGACAACATCGCCGTTGCCAAGGGCGAACTCGTAGAAGCCCTCCCTGACAGCGGGACGGCCGTGCTCAACCTCGATGACGGCCGCGTCGCAGCCATGACAAGCAGGACCAAAGCGAACGTCCTGGGGTTCTCCGCGCAGGCCGCAGATGACGTCCCGGCCGCCGGACTGCGCGCCGTCCACGTCGAGACGAATGCGGCAGGCAATCCCGAGTTCGAGCTTCTCTTCCCCGGCGACGCCGCGGGGCACCAGGTCCGCAGCCGGCTGATCGGGGCGCACCATGTGACCAACCTCCTGGCGGCAGCCGGCGCGGCCTATGCCGCCGGCATCCCGGCGGAACGGATCACGGCATCCCTCAGCGCACAGACCGCCGCCAGCCGCTGGCGGATGGAACGCACCGAGCGGCCTGACGGCGTAACCATCATCAACGATGCCTACAACGCCAACCCTGAATCGATGCGGGCCGCGCTGCGGACGCTGGCGGACCTGGGCCGCGGACGCCGCACCTGGGCCGTCCTGGGCGCCATGCTGGAACTGGGCGACGAGTCCATTCGGGAGCACATGGCAGTGGGCACGCAGGTGGTGCGGCTCAACATTTCCCGCCTGGTGGTAGTTGGCCGCGAGGCGCGTTCGCTCTATGTCTCCGCCGTGAACGAAGGCTCATGGGGGGACGAATGCGTCTTCGCTGAGTCCGTCGACGAAGCCTACGATCTGCTCCAACGGGAACTGGAACCCGGCGATCTGGTCCTCTTCAAGTCTTCCAACAGCGTGGGACTGAGGCATTTGGGGGATCGGATAGCATTACCCCCACAAGTCCGAGCAACCGCCAATGAAGGGAGCGAGTCGCTGTGATTGCACTGCTGATCGGCGCTGGCCTGGCCCTGCTGTTTGCATTGGTGGGAACCCCGCTGTTCATCCGTCTGCTGGTACGGAAGAGCTACGGCCAGTTCATCCGCGACGACGGACCTACCTCCCATCACACGAAACGCGGCACGCCCACCATGGGCGGTACCGTCGTGGTCTTCGCGGTCCTGCTGAGCTACGCGCTGACCCACCTCATCATGTGGATGCTGAATCCGCGGTCAGCCGGACCGTCGGCCTCTGCGCTCCTGCTGCTGTTCCTGATGGTGGGAATGGGTCTCGTAGGCTTCCTGGACGACTTCATCAAGATTTCCAAGCAGCGCAGCCTTGGCCTGGACGCAAAAGCCAAACTGGTGCTGCAGGGCGCCGTCGGCATCATTTTCGCGGTCCTGGCCTTGAATTTTCCCAATGCGGACGGCGTAACTCCGGCATCCACGCAGATCTCCCTGGTGCGGGACATCCCCTGGCTGAACCTTGCCTTCGGCGGCACCGTCCTGGGCGCCATCCTGTTTGTTCTGTGGTCCAACCTGATCGTCACGGCGGCCACCAATGGCGTGAACCTCACGGACGGTCTGGACGGACTGGCTGCCGGGGCATCGGTCATGGTGTTCGGCGCGTACACGCTGATGGGAATCTGGCAGAGCAACCAGGCCTGCGGCTCGCCGCGGCAGGCCGGCGGCGGCTGCTATTCGGTCCGGGACCCGCTGGACCTGGCACTCCTTGCAGCAATCCTCAGCGCTGCCCTGGTTGGCTTCCTGTGGTGGAACACGTCTCCGGCGAAGATCTTCATGGGCGACACCGGCTCGCTGGCCATTGGCGGCGCCGTTGCCGGTTTCGCCATCCTGTCCCGGACCGAACTGCTGCTCGCCTTCATCGGCGGACTCTTCGTCCTGATCACCCTTTCGGTGATCATCCAGGTGGGCTACTTCAAGATCACCAAGGGCAAGCGCTTCTTCAAAATGGCCCCGCTCCAGCACCACTTTGAACTCAAGGGCTGGGCGGAAGTCACCGTGGTGGTTCGGTTCTGGATCCTCGGCGGCCTCTTCGTCGCCGCAGGCCTTGGTATCTTCTACGCAGAATGGGTGGTCCTGCTGTGAGCAGTCCTATACCTTCGCCGCTGGCAACGTCCCCCCGGCTCGAGAACCTCGTGAGCTGGGACTCCGACTGGTCCGGCCTCCGGGTGGTCGTGACGGGCATCGGCGTATCCGGATTCGCTGCCGCCGACACCCTGATCGAACTCGGTGCCCGCGTGGTGGTAGTGGACGCGGCCACGAGCCCGAAGGCCCGCGCCCAGGCGGACACCCTGAAAATCGTCGGCGCCGTGGATGTCCTCCTCGGCGAGGATGCCGTGCACACCATGCCGAAGATCGACGGCCAGAAGCCGGACCTGATCGTGACCTCACCGGGATGGCGGCCGGACCAGGCCCTCCTCGCGTTGGCTGCCCGGACCCACATCCCGGTCTGGGGCGATGTGGAACTCGCCTGGCGGGTGCGTGAGCGGAAGGGCCGCAAGACCGCGGACTGGCTGACCATCACCGGAACGAAC
The DNA here is from genome assembly GCF_001423745.1 of Arthrobacter sp. Leaf337. Taxonomy (GTDB): domain Bacteria; phylum Actinomycetota; class Actinomycetes; order Actinomycetales; family Micrococcaceae; genus Arthrobacter. The sequence continues at coordinate 32,969 of NZ_LMPC01000009.1, read as the reverse complement.
GGGAAGACCACAACCGTGGGCCTGACCGAATCCATGCTGCAGGCCGCCGGGCTCAAGGCCATCGCCGTCGGGAACGTCGGCACGCCCATCCTGGACGCCCTGCGGGATCCGGTGGAGTACGACGTCCTTGCGGTCGAATTGTCGAGTTTCCAGCTGCACTGGAGCCACTCCGTCTCTCCGGTGGCAAGTGTCTGCCTCAACGTCGCCGAGGACCACGTGGACTGGCACGGATCCTACGCTTCGTACCTGGCCGACAAGGCCAAGGTCTACGAGCAGACCCAAAAGGCCTGCATCTACAACGCCGAACAGATCGAAACCGAACGGATGGTGGAGGGCGCGGACGTCGTGGAAGGCTGCCGCGCCGTCGGATTCACCACGCTGACGCCGGCCATCAGCATGCTCGGCGTGGTCGAGGGCCTCCTGGTGGACCGCGCTTTCATCGCCGAGCGCAAGGACAGCGCCGCCGAGCTTGCCGCCATGGCGGACCTCGGTCCGGTGGCACCGCGCCACATGGTGGCCAACGCCCTGGCAGCGGCAGCGCTGGTCCGGGCGTACGGTGTGGAACCACAGGCCGTGCGGCAGGGACTGAAGAACTACATTCCGGGAGAGCACCGGATCCAGCTCGTTGCCCGCCACAACGACGTGCTGTGGATCAACGACTCGAAAGCAACCAACCCGCACGCAGCGGCGGCGTCCCTGTCCGCGTTCAGCAACGTCATCTGGATTGCCGGCGGCCTCTCCAAGGGTGTGAGCTACGACGAGCTGGTCAAGGAACAGGCGGGCCGCCTGAAGGCCGTCGTCCTGATCGGAGCTGACACTGCCCCGCTCTCGGACGCCCTCAAGCGACACGCACCGGATGTCCCCGTGATCGGGCGCAGCAAGGGCGACACTGAAAATGTGCAGTCTGCCGAAACGGACGACGCCGGCACGGTGCCCTCGCCGATCTACGGGGAAACTGTAATGGCCCAGGCCGTAGCCGCGGCAGCGCAGCTGGCCTCTCCGGGGGACACTGTGCTGATGGCCCCGGCGGCTGCTTCCATGGATCAGTTCTCTTCCTACGCTCACCGTGGCGATGCCTTCATCGAAGCTGTCCGCGGGCTCGTGGAAGGGCAGGCTCAGACCGGCGAGGAGTAACAATGGTCAGCACGCCCACCCGTGCCCCGGCTGCCAAGCAGCGGGGTGCCACCCGGCTTCCCCCGGCCCCGCGGACAGGCAAGGCCGCCGGGACCCGGCCGCCGTCACCCCAGGCTCCGGCCCGCGGGACTGCACGGGCAGGCCATGTGCCTCCGCTGGCCAGGCTCCGCGGCTGGTACCGAAGCTTCTGGGCGAAGCTGGAAGGAACCGGAAAGTCACGCAACGGTTCCACCTACTACCTCATCCTGGGTTCCACCCTCGCGCTTACGGCCATCGGCATCATGATGGTTCTGTCCGCGTCCAGCGTCGAGGCCATTGCCGCGGGGGAGTCGCCGTACACGGCAGCACTCAAACAGGGCATGTTCGCCGCCATCGGGGTGTTCCTGATGTTTGTGCTCTCGCGGGTTAATGTCGTCTGGCTTAAGCGCCTCGCCTGGCCTGGGATCGCCGGCGCCTATGTGCTCCTCGTCCTGGTCTTGCTCATCGGTACCAGCACCAACGGCAACCAGAACTGGATTGAATTCGGCGGCATTACCTTCCAGCCGTCAGAAGCGGCCAAACTGGCCCTCGCACTCTGGATGGCCACGGTGCTGGCCGTCAAAGCCAAACTGCTCCACCGCTGGCAGCATGTGGTGGTCCCGGTCCTTCCCATTGCCGCCGGCATCATCGGCCTCGTCCTGGCCGGAAATGACCTCGGCACCGGCATGATCATCATGATGATCATGGCCGCCGCCCTGTTCTTCGCCGGGGTCCCGCTCTACATGTTCGGCATAGCAGCTTTGATTGCCGTGGCGGGTGCCGGGTTCATGGCTGTGACAAGCTCAAACCGGATGTGCCGGATTACCTCGTGGTGGACCGGAAACTCCTGTGGCGAAGGCATCGACGCCAACTACCAGTCAACCAACGGCCTGTACGGACTGGCCTCCGGGGGCTGGCTCGGGGTCGGCCTGGGGCAAAGCCGGCAGAAGTACAGCTGGATCCCGGAAGCCCATAACGACTTCATCTTCGCGATCATCGGCGAGGAACTCGGCCTGGTAGGCACCGTCGTCGTACTCATCCTCTTTGCCATCCTCGGTGCCGCGATCTACCGCGTCGTGGTGGCGCAGGAGGACCTCTTCCACCGTGTGCTGGCCGGGACCATCATGGTGTGGCTCCTGGGCCAGGCCACCGTCAACATGTCCGTGGTCACCGGGCTCGTCCCTGTCATCGGAGTGCCGCTGCCGTTCATTTCCTATGGCGGTTCGGCGCTGCTGATGTCACTGTGCGCCGTCGGCGTAGTGTTGTCGTTGGCCCGGGAACAGATGGCGCCCAGCGTCCAGCCCAAGCGGCTCCTCAAGTTCCGCACCAAGGGCGGGCGACCACACACCTCACGAAAGCGTAAATAGCACTTAATGAATGCCGAGTCTTTGTCAGTAGTCCTTGCCGGCGGCGGAACAGCGGGACACATCAGTCCGCTGCTGGCCATAGCGGCCGCGTTGCGTGACGTGCGTCCGGACGTGCAACTCCTGGCCGTGGGAACGCCCAGCGGGATGGAGACCAGGCTGGTCCCGGCAGCCGGCCTTGAGCTGGCCACCATCGACCGCGTGCCCTTTCCCCGCAGGCCATCGCTCGACCTGCTGCGGCTCCCCGGACGGCTGGCGGGCGCGGTCAAACAGGCCGGAAGAATCCTCGACGACGCCCAGGCGGACGTTCTGGTCGGTGTTGGCGGCTACGTCTGTACACCGCTCTACCTCGCCGCCCGGCGCCGCCGGATCCCCGTCGTCATCCATGAAGCCAACACGCGGGCCGGCCTGGCCAACAAAGTGGGCGCCCGGTTCAGCCATCATGTCGGCGTAGCCTTCGCCGGCACGAAACTCCGCGGGGCGCGCCACGTCGGCATGCCGATGCGCAAGGAAGTATCCGGGCTCGACCGTGCCGGCGCCCGGCAGGCGGCACGTGAACTGCTGGGGCTGGACCAGGACAAACCCGCGCTCATTGTCACCGGCGGCTCATCCGGTGCGCAGAGCATCAACCGGACGATCGCAGCGTCCGTGGAAGCACTGGCCAAGGCCGGCATCCAGACCCTCCACATCACCGGAAAGGGCAAGGTGGTCCTTGACGGCGAAGGAAAGCCCCTCGCCGCTGACGGCTACCGGCAAGTGGAGTATGTCGACGGCATGGAGAACATCTACGCGGCCGCCGACCTGCTGGTGGGGCGCGCAGGGGCCGCCACCGTCTGCGAAACCGCGGCCGTGGGTGTTCCGGCCGTGTTCGTCCCGCTCCCGATCGGCAACGGCGAGCAGGCCCTCAACGCCGCCGGGCCGGTAGCGGCAGGAGGGGCGCTGGTCATTGATGACGAATCGTTCACGCCCGCATGGGTCAGCAGTGAAATCATCCCGCTGCTGTCAGATCCCGCCCGCCTGGCGAAGATGGCAGCCAGCGCCGAAGCACTCGGTATCCGAAACGCAGATCAGCGCATGGCTGGTCTTGTCCTGGAAGCGGTAAGCAAATGACCACGCCCACAGCAGCTACGGGCACGCAGAGCCTTGAATCCCTGGGCCGCGTGCACTTCATCGGCGTGGGCGGCGTGGGCATGTCCGCCGTGGCCCGGATCATGGTGGCCCGGGGCGTCCCCGTGACCGGTTCCGACGCCAAGGACCTGCCCGTCATGGCGGACCTCGCCGCTGCAGGCGCAGGCATCCATGTGGGCTATGCCGCGGGCAACCTTGGTGCTGCCCAGTCCGTGGTGGCGGGCTCCGCCATCCGCCCGGACAATCCGGAACTCCTGGCCGCGCGTGACGCCGGGCTGCCCGTGCTTCACCGGTCCGAGGCGCTGGCGGCGACCATGGCCGGTGACCGTGTGGTCACGGTAGCCGGAACCCACGGGAAGTCAACCACGACGTCGATGATCACAGTGCTGCTGCAGGGCGCCGGCCTGGACCCCACGTTTGCAATAGGCGCCAACGTCCCGGCGCTGGGGGTCAACGCGGCCAGCGGCACGTCGGACATCTTCGTTGCCGAGGCCGACGAATCCGACGGATCGTTCCTCAACTACCGTCCGCACATTGCCGTTGTCACCAACGTCGAACCCGACCACCTCGACTACTACGGCACCGCCGAGGCCGTCTACGAGTCGTTTGACCGTTTCACCGAACTGCTCCCGGCCGACGGCGTCCTGGTGGCCTGTGCCGATGATCCCGGCGCCCGCGCGCTGGCGGAGCGGACAACGGCACGGGGCAACACCAGGGTGGTCACCTACGGCACTGCCGAAGATTCGCAGCTGAGGCTGCACGACGGCGGACCGGGCGACGTGTGGGTTTCCACCCCCGCGGGAAAGTTTGCGCTGGAGCTCCAGGTTCCCGGCCGCCACAACGCGCTCAATGCTGCCGCGGCATTCGCCGTGGCACTGGAACTGGGTGTCGCCCCCGGGCCGGCCTCCGGCGCCCTGGCCCATTTCTCCGGAGCATCACGGCGCTTCGAATTCAAAGGCGAAGGGCGGGGCGTCCGGGTCTACGATGACTACGCCCACCACCCCACGGAAGTCCGGGCGGCGCTTGCTGCGGCACGATCCGTCGCAGGGAACCACAAGGTGCATGTCCTTTTCCAGCCGCACCTGTTTTCCCGCACACGCGAGTTTGCTGCCGAGTTTGCCGAAGCGCTCAATGCTGCCGACACCGCTCTGGTGCTGGACATCTACCCGGCCCGCGAGGATCCGATTCCCGGGGTCAGCAGCCAGCTGATCGGTGACCGCCTCTCCGGGGGCGGCCGGCTGGTCGCTGCCGACGATGCAGTCCGCGCCGTCGTCGCCAACGCGGCGCCCGGGGATATTGTGCTCACGGCCGGCGCCGGCGACGTTACCGCCTACGGCCCGCTGATCGTTGAGGCACTAGTGGCGGAGGCACCGGGTGCCTAGTACGCGCCGGCCCACGTACAAGACGGGGGCACCCGCCGGCAGGGGAAAGGCCGAACCGGCAAGCGGCCGCTCAGACGTGATTTCCGCGTCCAGGCCCGCGCCCGCTGCCGACGTCGCATCTGCTCCCCAACGCGCCACGGACAATGTGCTGTCCTTCCCGGAACCCAAAGGCAAGCGGATCCGGCGGAACATCATCCTGGCTGTGTGCATCGTAGCTGCCCTGGTGGCCGGCCTGCTGGCAGCCGCCGTCTACTCGCCGGTGTTCGCCGTGCAGACCGTGTCCGTGGACGGAACCAAGATGCTCACGCCGCAGCAGGTCCAGGACGCGCTCAAGCCGCTGCACGGCAAGCCGCTGCCGCAGGTCCACGACGACGAGGTGAAGCAGCTCCTGCAACCCCTCGTGCAGGTCAAGGACGTGACCACCGAAGCGCGGCCGCCGTCGGTACTGGTGGTACACATCCAGGAACGCACCCCGGTCGCCCTGGTGAAGCAGGGGGAGGTGTTCCAGCTCGTTGATGTTGACGGCGTGCAGCTCGGCACCACCCAGGAGCCGGGCAGCATCCTGTTGCCGGTGATCGACGGCGGGGCAGGGGTGATCGGCAAGGATCTTTTCAAGGCCATCACCGCGGTGCTGGCCGCGCTGCCTGCCGACGTCCTCGCCCGGCTGTCCGATGCGTCGGCGAAATCCGTTGACGCCGTCGAACTCAAACTTGTTGACGGACAGACCATTGTCTGGGGCAACGCGGGGGAGAAGGAGCTTAAGGCCAAGGTGCTCGAAGCCTTGCTCAAGGCGCCGGCCAACCCCAAGAATCCTGTCCAGGTCTACGATGTCAGCGTGCCGCGGCATCCCGTGACACGATAGTGGACGATCTCCCGGTGCAAGCAGCGGGACAGGCATTCACATGCGCTCTGGGGCCGGCAGGCCGGCGACCGTCATCCGCGGCGATTTCCGCTCTATTTAGCGGGTATTCCAACGACACGCGGATCAGGTCATTGAATGTCTCAGGCATAGGAAATAGCGTCACAGCATGAGTTACTTGACATAACTATAACCTTCAAGTCGAAGGTTAAGGTTTGAACTTTCAAGCACGACTCCATCAGTTTTCGCAATAGGACACGAACAAGGGACACGTAACGTGGCAGCTCCGCAGAATTACTTGGCCGTCATCAAGGTCGTCGGCATCGGCGGCGGTGGCGTGAACGCAGTCAACCGCATGATCGAAGTCGGTCTCCGCGGTGTCGAATTCATCGCAATCAACACCGATGCCCAGGCTCTGCTCATGAGCGATGCCGACGTCAAACTTGACGTCGGCCGCGAGCTGACGCGTGGTCTCGGAGCCGGTGCAAACCCGGAGGTCGGCAAGCAGGCGGCCGAGGATCACGCCGACGAGATCGAAGAGGTCATCCGCGGCGCGGACATGGTCTTCGTGACCGCCGGTGAAGGTGGCGGCACCGGTACCGGCGGCGCTCCTGTCGTGGCCCGCATTGCCCGTTCGCTCGGTGCGCTCACCATCGGCGTGGTCACCCGCCCGTTCACCTTCGAAGGCCGCCGTCGCGCAGGTTCCGCCGAGGCGGGCATCGACGCCCTCCGCGACGAAGTCGACACCCTGATCGTGATCCCCAACGACCGGCTCCTGTCCATCAGCGACCGCAATGTCTCGGTCCTGGATGCCTTCCGCTCCGCCGATCAGGTCCTGTTGTCCGGTGTCCAGGGCATCACCGACCTGATCACCACTCCGGGCCTGATCAACCTCGACTTCGCAGACGTCAAGTCCGTAATGCAGGGCGCGGGTTCCGCGCTGATGGGCATCGGTTCGGCACGCGGCGAGGACCGCGCGGTCAAGGCCGCGGAACTCGCCATCGCGTCGCCCCTCCTGGAAGCTTCGATCGACGGCGCCCACGGCGTCCTGCTGTCCATCCAGGGCGGCTCGGACCTCGGCCTGTTCGAAATCAACGAGGCCGCCCGCCTGGTCCAGGAAGTGGCCCACCCCGAAGCCAACATCATCTTCGGTGCCGTCATCGACGACGCCCTCGGTGACGAGGCCCGCGTCACGGTCATCGCGGCGGGCTTCGACGACGTCAAAGCCACCTCGCCGTCCATGGACCAGTCGCAGCCGCAGGCCGCCCCGCAGCGCCCGGCTGCGCCGGCCTCCGCTCCTGCCCCCGCGCAGGCGCCGTCGCAGCACGTTCAGCCCGTGCACGCCGGCATCGGAGCGTCGGGTCTCAGCAACTGGGGTCAGCAGCGTCCCTCTGCCGTCCCCGCCGACTCCGGCTTCGACGTCGACCTTCCCTCGGTAGTGGAGCCGGACCTGTCCGGCAGCCGCTCCGACGACCTGGATGTCCCTGACTTCCTGAAGTAGGCACTTCCCGACGTAGGCATTGGCAGGACGTTTTATCAGCTCGTCAGTTAGCGGTGTTTTGATTGTTTTGGTGGCGAACCGAAGTCCGGCCCGGCGTCTGGGTGGCATTCACTGACGCCGGGGCCGGAAACCTCGCCCTCCACGTGGGGGACGATCCGGCCGAAGTCCTTCGCCGGCGTGAACTCCTTGAGGCCGAAGCCGGCCTGGCGGCCGGCGGCTTTCAGTACATGAACCAGGTTCACGGCAACGCCGTGGCCTTCATCGGCGACGGCGATGAGGCGGCCTGCCCTGCCGCCCCGACCGCAGATGCAATGGTGTCCTCCGGGCGTCCGCTGGCGGTGATGGTGGCGGACTGCGTCCCGGTAGTCCTTGCCGGGACAACATCGGGGGGACAGCCGGTCCTGGCTGTTGCCCATGCGGGGCGCCCGGGAGTGGCCAACGGGGTCCTCCCGGCAACCGTGGATCGCATGCGCGCCGAGGGGGCCGAAGACATCCGGGCCTGGATCGGCCCGTCAATCTGCGGATCCTGCTACGAAGTGCCGGAAGGCATGCGGACCGATGTCGCCGCGGCGGTCCCTGCCACATGGACCACAACATCCTGGGGCACCCCCGGCCTGGACCTTCCGGCCGGGGCGCGCAGCCAGCTGGAGGCCCGCGGGGTCGCCGTGGAGTATTCCGGACCCTGCACCCTCGAAAACGAAAATCTGTTCTCCTACCGCGGGAACCCGGCCACGGGCCGGTTCGCCGGGTTGGTGTGGACCAGTGAGTGAACCCCGTGCCGTAACAGCTGCGGACGACCCCCGCCTGCTCCAAATTCAGGACCGCCTGGCCGCGGTCCGGCGGAGGATTGCCGCCGCCACGGAAGCCGCCGGCCGGCAGGACAACCCGCCGGAGCTTATCGTGGTGACTAAATTCCACCCTGCTGACGATGTTCGCAGGCTGGCTGCCTTGGGTGTCACCGACGTCGGAGAGAACAGGGACCAGGAAGCGTCGGAAAAGGCCTCCGCGCTCAGTGACCTCGGACTCCGCTGGCATTTTGTGGGGCAGCTGCAGAGCAATAAGGCAAAGTCCGTTGTGCGGTATGCCCATGCCATCCATTCCGTGGACCGGCCGCAGCTGGCGGCCGCCCTTGCCCGGTCCGTGGCTGCGGAGCAGGAGCGGACCGGCCGGGGTCCGCTCGAGTGCTTCATCCAGGTCAGCCTGGACGAGGACGCCGGCAGCCACCGGGGCGGGGCGAGCCGCTTGGAGGTGCCGGCCCTGGCTGACCAGTTGGCCGGATCGCCGGGCATTGTGCTGGCCGGCCTGATGGCGGTGGCTCCGCTGGGTTCGGATCCGGAGGCGTCGTTCGCCAAACTGGCCGAAATTTCGGCGCAGCTGCTCAGCGACCACCCCTCGGCTTCGGGGATCTCCGCGGGCATGAGCCAGGATCTTGAATCGGCCGTCAGGGCGGGTGCGACACACCTGAGAATAGGCTCGGATATATTGGGTTCGCGTCCTGCGTTGAGGTAGCGTCAAAGTATTGGAAGAGAATGGCGGGGATTCCAATACTGTCAAGTCAACTCAGCGGCCCGCTTACGGACACGATTAGGAGTCGACCATGGCTGGCGCTCTGCGCAAGACAATGATCTATCTTGGGCTCGCCGATGGCGATGAACACTACGAGTCTGAGCACCACACACCGCACAAAGACGAGGACGATTCAATGGAGCATGACCGCGAGGAACGTCGGGCGCCGGCGCCCGTCCGCGAGGTCACCCGGGAAACGCCGACTCCACACGCCGCCGAAGAGGAATATCGCGCACCTGTGACACCTATCAAGCGCGCGGCCTCGAGCCGCGAAGAGACCACCGGACTCCGCCAGATCACCACGATCCACCCGCGGTCCTACAATGACGCCAAGCTGATCGGCGAAAGCTTCCGTGACGGCATCCCTGTCATCATGAACGTCACGGACATGGGTGAAGCCGATGCCAAGCGCCTGGTCGATTTCTCCGCCGGCCTGGTGTTCGGCCTCCGCGGCAGCATCGAACGGGTCACGAACAAAGTGTTCCTGCTCTCGCCGTCGTACATCGAGGTCATCGGCGATGACAAGAAGGTCAGCGAGACCCAGGCCAGCTTCTTCAACCAGAGCTAGCTCCGGACTCGAACGGATGCCAGGCAGGACATCTGTCTGGCATCCGTGCTGAAATAGATAAGAATGGCAACAGGAGACTGCGGGATCCGGAATGAACATGGAGATATGAGTTAACTCATGGGAATTGTTTTCGGACTTATCTATATCGCTTTATTATTCGTATTTGTGGCATTGATCATCCGGCTGGTCTACGACTGGGTGCAGATGTTTGCCCGTGAGTGGCGGCCCCGGGGTGCAGCGCTGGTGGCGGCCCACACTGTCTACTCCGTCACAGATCCGCCCCTGAAGGTGCTGAGGCGCCTCATTCCGCCCTTGCGCCTGGGCGGGATTTCGCTGGATCTCGGATTTTTGCTGTTCTTCATAGCCATCAGCGTGGCTATGGCAATCGTACGGAATCTCGCGTAATTTTCATTACAGCTTGCGGCGCAGTAGCGGGACGGGAAACCGCCATCCACGGCATCGTGTAGAAACTCCGGTTTGACACCTCAGTGTTGAATTAGAGGAACCAGACCATATTTAGGTACCGTAGTTTTGACGGCCGGAAGGCCTACTGACTAACTAGACCAACGAGGTGACCAGATGGCTTTGACGCCAGAAGACGTTGTCAACAAGCGCTTTCAGCCGACCAAGTTCCGCGAAGGCTACGACCAGGACGAAGTTGACGACTTCCTGGACGAAATCGTCGTCGAACTGCGCCGCCTGAACCAAGAGAACGACGAGCTTCGCAAGAAGCTTGCCGAGAGCGGCTCAGGCACGCCCGCCAGCTCCGCAGTAGCGGCGCCGGTGGTGGAGAAGGTCCCCGCGCCGGTCAAGGCTGAAAAGGACGAATCCCGGGCCAAGGCGGAAGCCGAGGCCAAGGCCGCCGCCGAAGCCAAGAAGAAGGCTCCCGAGCCGGCAGCGGCTCTTGCACCGGTTGCAGCTCCGGCTGCCCCTTCCGCGGTCAACCCGACCGCGGAGTCCGCCGCCGGCCTCCTGGCCATGGCGCAGCAGATGCACGACAAGCACGTCGCAGATGGCCAGCAGCAGAAGGACAAGATCATCGCCGAAGCGCAGATCGAAGCCAGCAGCCTGGTCAACGACGCGCAGGAGAAGTCCCGCAAGATCCTCGGCGCCCTTGAACAGCAGCGGTCTGTCCTGGAGCGCAAGGTGGAACAGCTGCGCGGCTTCGAACGCGACTACCGTTCACGCCTGAAGGCTTACATCGAAGGTCAGCTCCGCGACCTGGATGCCCGCGGTTCCGTGGCTGCGCCCGAGGTTGGCGACGGCAGCCCCGCTGTTTAGCAAGTATTCTGAAAGCCGGTGGCTGAGGACTCCTCGGCCGCCGGCTTTTGCCATTAACCGCTACCGGCGCTGCCGGCAGCGGGCACCAGCATCTTCCCTCCAGTCCCGGGACTGGCTCCTGAATGAAAGCTTTATGACTGACGAAACAGCACCTGCCGCAGCGCAGCCAGCAACGACGCAAGCCCGGCCGCGAAAGGCGGTCCTGCTGACGCTCTTCGCCGGCTTCGCTGTTTTCGCCTACGTCTTCGACCAGCTCACCAAGCTGTGGGTCACCTCCACCATGGCGGAGGGGGAGCGCATCCCGGTGCTGCCCCCGCTGCTGCACTGGTATTACATCAGGAACTCCGGGGCCGCGTTTTCCATCGGCGAGAATGTCACCTGGGTTTTCACCATCATCATGGCCGGCGTCTCCATCGCCATTCTTTTCCAGCTGCGGAAACTAGGTTCCGCCTGGTGGTCCCTGGCGCTTGGCCTGCTTCTGGGCGGTGCCCTGGGGAACCTCACGGACCGGCTGTTCCGTGAACCGTCCTTCGCCATGGGCCACGTGGTGGACTTCATCCAGTTGCCCAATTTTGCGATCTTCAATATCGCCGATTCCGCTGTTGTCTCCGCCGTCGTAATCATCTGCCTGCTGACGCTCCGCGGTATTTCACTTGACGGTTCACGGATCCAGAAGCCGGCGGGGCGCACCGATGCCTGAGAAACTCACCGTTCCCGAAGAGCTGGCCGGCACCCGCGTCGATGCGGGCCTCGCCAAGCTGATGGGCATATCCCGGTCCCAGGCAGCCACCCTGATCGCCGAGGGCAACGTCAGCTCCGCAGGCAAGGCCGTGGGCAAGTCCCTGAAGCTGGCCTCCGGCACCGTGCTGGAAGTCGTTGTCCCGGAACGCCGGGACCCCCTGGAAGTCGTGGAGGAAGTTGTGGAAGGCCTGAAGGTATTGCTGGACGATGAGGACTTCGTCGTCATCGACAAGCCGGTGGGTGTGGCCGCCCACCCGTCCCCGGGCTGGGTGGGACCCACTGTGGTGGGGGGACTGGCCGGGCTCGGTTACCGGATTTCGACGTCGGGAGCACCCGAGCGGGCGGGCATCGTGCACCGCCTCGACGTCGGCACGTCGGGGGTCATGGTGGTGGCCAAGTCCGAACGCGCCTATACGGCGCTCAAACGCGCCTTCAAGGAGCGCACCGTGGACAAGGTCTACCACGCAGTGGTCCAGGGTCTGCCGGATCCCCTGGCGGGCACGATCGATGCACCCATCGGCCGCCACCCGGGCCATGACTGGCGCTTTGCCGTCATAGAGGACGGCCGGGAATCCGTGACCCACTACGAGGTCCTGGAGGCCTTCGGCAAGGCTTCACTCGTGGAAGTGCACCTGGAAACCGGCCGCACCCACCAGATCCGGGTCCACTTTTCGGCCCTGCGCCACCCCTGCGCCGGTGACCTGACCTACGGAGCGGATCCGCGGCTTGCCGCAACCCTGGGACTGACCCGGCAGTGGCTTCACGCCCGGCAGCTCGGGTTCGACAGTCCCAGGACCGGAGAGCGCGTGACGGTCACCAGTGAGTACCCGCAGGATCTCGCGTATGCACTCGAAGTTCTAGCCTCCGGGGACGCCTGAGCCGGAATTGTCCCTGCCCGGCACTAGAATGGTCCGGTGACTTCCAGCAACGACTCGTTTGTCCATCTCCACAACCACACCGAGTACTCGATGCTGGACGGCGCCGCCCGGCTCGGTGAGCTCTTCGATGAAACCGAGCGGCTGGGCATGCCCGCGCTGGCCACCACCGACCATGGCTACCTCTTCGGCGCGTTCGATTTCTGGAAGAGGGCCACGGACAAGGGCATCAGGCCCATCATCGGCGTCGAAGCGTATGTGACCCCCGGGACCGCCCGCGGTGACAAGAGCCGCGTCCGCTGGGGCGAGGAAAGCCAGCGCAAGGACGACGTCTCCGGCGGTGGCTCGTACACCCACATGACCCTGCTGAGCTACAACAACGTGGGCATGCGGAACCTGTTCCGTGCCTCGTCGATCGCCTCGCTGGACTCGGTCTTCGGCAAATGGCCCCGGCTGGACCGCGAGCTGCTCAACACCTACTCGGAAGGGCTCATCGCCACCACCGGCTGCCCGTCCGGTGAGGTCCAGACCCGGCTGCGGCTCGGCCAGTATCGCGAAGCGCTGGAGGCTGCTGCAGAGTTCCGCGACATCTTCGGCGCGGAGAACTACTTCTGCGAACTCATGGACCACGGCCTGGATATCGAGCGGCGCGTCACAGGCGACCTTCTGCGCCTGGCCAAGGACCTGAACCTGCCGCTGGTGGCCACCAATGACCTGCACTACACGCACGAGCACGATGCGAAGGCGCACGAGGCCCTGCTGGCCATCCAGTCCGGGTCCACCCTCCTGGAACCGACCTACGACAACGGCGGCTCCCGGTTTGCCTTCTCCGGCAGCGGCTACTACCTGAAGTCACCGCAGGAAATGCGCGAACTCTTCCGCGACCACCCCGACGCGTGTGACAACACGCTGCTGATCGCCGAGCGCTGTGAAGTCTCGTTCAACACCGGCGCCAACTACATGCCACGCTTCCCTTGCCCCGAGGGGGAGGACGAGACGTCCTGGCTGGTCAAGGAAGTCGACAAGGGACTCCAGTACCGCTATCCGAAGGGCATCCCGGACAAGGTCCGCCAGCAGGCCGACTATGAGCTCGAAGTCATCACCTCCATGGGATTCCCGGGCTACTTCCTCGTGGTGGCCGACTTCATCAACTGGGCCAAGAACAACGGCATCCGCGTGGGTCCCGGGCGTGGCTCCGGTGCAGGTTCCATGGTGGCCTACGCCATGCGCATCACCGACCTGGATCCGCTGCACCACGGCCTGATCTTCGAACGCTTCCTCAACCCGGACCGCGTTTCCATGCCTGACTTCGACGTCGACTTCGATGACCGGCGCCGCTCCGAAGTCATCGACTACGTCACGCGCAAATACGGCGACGAACGCGTTGCCATGATCGTCACGTACGGCACCATCAAGACCAAGCAGGCCCTGAAGGATTCCTCGCGTGTCCTGGGCTACCCCTTCAGCATGGGTGAGACGCTGACCAAGGCGCTGCCGCCGGCGGTGATGGCCAAGGACATTCCGCTGGCCGACATTCAGAACAAGGAAGCAAAGCGATACGGCGAAGCCGGTGACTTCCGCCAGCTGATCAGCACCGACCCGGAGGCCGCCAAAGTCTTCGAAACTGCACTGGGTATCGAAGGCCTGAAACGGCAGTGGGGCGTGCACGCCGCCGGTGTCATCATGTCCTCGGACCCCATTATCGACGTGATTCCGATCATGCGCCGCTTCCAGGACGGCCAGGTCATCACGCAGTTCGACTACCCGACGTCCGAAGGCCTCGGCCTCATCAAGATGGACTTCCTCGGCCTGCGGAACCTGACGATCATTTCGGACGCCCTGGAAAACATCAAGATGAACCGCGGCATCGATCTTGACCTCGAAACCCTGGAACTCGACGACACCGCTTCCTACGAGCTGCTGGCCCGGGGTGACACCCTGGGCGTGTTCCAGCTTGACGGCGGCCCCATGCGTTCGCTGCTCAAGCTCATGAAGCCTGACAACTTCGAAGACATCTCCGCGGTGCTGGCCCTGTACCGGCCCGGCCCCATGGGTGCCAACGCCCACACCGACTACGCGCTGCGCAAGAACAAGATCCAGGAAGTCATTCCGATCCATCCGGAGCTGGAAGAACCGCTCTCCGAAATCCTGGGCGGCACCTACGGGCTGATCGTTTACCAGGAGCAGGTCATGGCCGTGGCGCAGAAGCTCGCCGGCTACACGCTGGGCCAGGCCGACATCCTGCGCCGTGCCATGGGCAAGAAGAAGAAGTCCGAACTGGACAAACAGTTCGCCGGCTTCTCGCAGGGCATGCAGGACAACGGATATTCCATGGCCGCCGTCAAGACCCTCTGGGACATCCTGCTTCCGTTCTCCGACTACGCCTTCAACAAGGCGCACTCGGCCGCCTACGGCGTAATCTCCTATTGGACCGCGTACCTCAAGGCGCACTACGCGCCGGAATACATGGCTGCCCTGCTGACCTCGGTGGGCGATGACAAGGACAAATCGGCGATCTACCTGAATGAATGCCGGCGCATGGGCATCACGGTGCTGCCGCCCGATGTCAACGAGTCAGCCCTCAACTTCACCCCTGTGGGCAACGACATCCGCTTCGGGATGGGCGCCATCCGCAACGTCGGCGTGAACGCCGTCGAAGCCATGGTGGCGGCGCGGGAAAAGGAAGGCGCGTACACGTCCTTCAAGGACTACCTCATGAAGGTCCCTGCGGTGGTGTGCAACAAACGCACCATTGAATCGCTGATCAAGGCTGGCGCGTTCGACTCCCTGAACCACCATCGGCGCGCGCTTGCCATGATCCATGAAGAAGCCATCGACTCCGTCATCACCCTCAAGCGCAACGAAGCGATCGGGCAGTTCGACCTCTTCGCGGGTTTCGACGAGGCCGAATCCGAAGCGTCCCTGAGCATCGAAATCCCGGACCTTCCCGAGTGGGAGAAAAAAGACAAGCTCTCCTTCGAACGCGACATGCTGGGCCTCTACGTCTCGGACCACCCGCTGCAGGGCCTCGAAGGGCTGCTGAGCCAGCACGCCGACCAGTCCATCACCTCGGTCATCGCAGAGGACGGCCCGCACGACGGCGCCATCATCACTATTGCGGGCATGATCACCTCGCTGAGCCGGCGGATCGCGAAAGCCAGCGGAAACGCCTATGCCCGCGCGGAAATCGAGGACCTGGGCGGTTCCATGGAGGTCATGTTCTTCGGCCAGGTCTACGGTCCCATTGCGTCCGTTCTGGCTGAAGACCTGATCGTGGTGGTCAAGGGCAGGCTGCAGCGCCGTGACGACGGCGCCGTCGCATTGAACTGCATGGAGCTGTCCGTCCCGGACCTCAGCGAAGGCCTGAACGGGCCCCTGGTGATCACCATGCAGACGCACAAGGCCACCGAGGCCGTGGTGACCGAGCTTGGGGACGTGCTGAGGACCCACCGGGGCAACTCGGAGGTCAGGCTGCACCTGCAGGGAGACACCAGGGTGGAAGTGATGGCGCTTCCCGTGCACCTGAGGGTCAACCCGAGCCCATCACTGTTCGGCGACCTGAAGGTGCTGCTCGGACCCACCTGCCTGGACAGCTAGTTGCCCGGAAATCCGGTGAACCCGGCCCCGGGCGTCGCAGTGATTTCCGGCGCGGGCAGGGCATTCCTGCCCTGAGGAAGTGTCGCAGGCTCTTGCGGAAGCCAGCATCGACGTCGTGGTCAATAATGCCGCGATGGGCAGCAGCCAGAAGACGCTGGCGGCAGTTGACCCCGATTCCCTCGCGCAGCTCCTCGACAATAACGTCGCGGGCGCAGTCAGGGTGACCCAGGCGTCGCTGGCCGGGCTGCTTCGCCCGAGTGCAGGCAGCCGCCGGCCCCTTGTGGTCAACGTATCGTCCTGGCTGGGTTCGGCCGCTCTGCAGGCGAACGGTGAATTCGCCGGCTTCGGGACGAGTTACGGCTACCGGCTCGGCAAAGCGGCGCTCAACATGCTGACGCTTAGCCTGCATGAGGAATTCGGCGCGGAACTGGACGTTTGGTCCGTGCATCCGGGAGCACTGGCGACCGGGATGGGACGAAGCGGTGCCTCGAAGGAGCCCGCGACGGCGGCCAGTGAGCTGCTGCGGGAGCTTTCCGAACCCGGTGGCAGCAGTCCGCGGTTCTTCGAACTCGGATCGTCCGTGCCGCTGCCCTGGTAGGGCGCTAGATTTCGTAGTCGAGCGGGACGGGCTGGCTGTAGGCGCCGGAGTGGTAAAGCAGCGGAGAGCCGTCCTCGCCCACCTGTCCTTCCACGACTTCCACCACGACCACCGCGTTGTTCTCAAAGGAGAGGCGCATCTGGATCTTGCCGATCAGCCATCCGGCGACGTCCTTGAGGACTGGTACATCGTGCGGTCCAAGTTCCCAATGGTCGCCCTCAAACCGGTTTTTGGTCCGTGCGAAGCGGTCCGCGAGTTCCTGGTTCTCCAGCCCAAGCATGTGGACACCAATGTGCGTGGTGTTGGCGATGGCCGGCCATGAACTGGAGCTGCGGGCCATGTTGAAGGTAAAACGCGGCGGCTGGGCGGACAGCGAGGCCACGGAGGTGGCCGTGAATCCGTACGGGATGCCGTTGTAGTTCACCGTGATAATTGCCACGCCGGCCGCATGCCGGCGGAACATCTCCTTGAACGTGCCTTCGAAGGCTGCGTTATCTGAGGTCACTGTGATCTAACTCCCTGCTGAAACTAATCCTGGTTTGTCCTGCTTGCCAGCGTATGGGGCCCCCGATGCCGTCCGTGACTTGGTTACCTGCCGCGTCATTTGTTGAACGGCGGTGAACGTTTGTTAATGTTTGTTTCATGAAACAGCCATCAGGCACCGGGCCGGCTCCGCAAAATCCGAGCCATCACGGGGATGCCGGACTCCCTCCCGCCTATGGTGAACTTTACCGCGGTGACGGGGGTTCGTGGCGAGTGCCCGCAGCCATAGCCGCCGCCGGGATCCCCGTCGGACTTGCGTGGTGGCTGCTGGCGCCCGGGGGACTGAACCTGTTGTCCGGCGACCCCTCGTTGGCCACCGGAACGAATGCCGAAGGCTGGCTTCCCCGGGACCTTGTGCTGGCCGGCCTGTTTCTGTTGGCAGGCTGCGTCACCGGGTTCCTCCTCGACGGAAAACGAACCGGAGCACCCGCGCCACGGACGGTGCTGTTCGCCGTGATCGGCGGTGCGCTTGGCGCCGTCGTCGCCTGGCAGGCAGGGGTGCTGGCGGGGCAGTGGTGGGGACCGGCTGAAGATACCGCCCCGAACGCCAGCATCGCCTTCTCGCTCCGTGCCCTCGCCGTCCTGGCCATCTGGCCGGCAGCGGTGGCCATTTCCGTCTTTGTGGCAAACCTGCTCAGCCTCTTGGGCAAACCACGTAAAATGGACGGGTGACTATTTCTCCCGACAGCCCCGCCCAGATCACCACGCCGGCCGTCAGCTACCGCACCATTGACCTGCGCGGCCAGCGGCTCTCCCTGGCCGAACTCCGGGCGGCTGTTCCGCGGGCCCGGCACCAGACCATGGCGGACGCCGAGCAGAAGGTCACGGACATCATCACGGCGGTCCGTTCCCGGGGCTTCGCCGCCCTGAGCGACTACGCGCAGGCGTTCGACGGCGTCGAGCAGGCTCACCCGAGGGTGCCGGCCGCTGCGCTGCAGGAAGCGCTGGAGACACTGGACCCCGCGGTGCGGGCAGCCCTGGAAGAATCCATCAGCCGCGCGCGGAAGTTCGCTGACAGTCAGCGGCCGGCAAACGTCGACGTCGAACTCGGCGAGGGCGCCGTCGTGAGCCAGAACTGGGTGCCGGTTGGCCGCGTGGGGCTTTATGTCCCCGGCGGACTGGCCGTATATCCGTCGTCGGTCATCATGAACGTCGTCCCCGCACTGGCGGCAGGGGTGGCATCCATTGCCCTGGCCTCGCCTCCGCAGAAAGACTTCGGCGGACTCCCGCACCCCACCATCCTGGCCGCTGCGGCGCTGCTGGGCATCGACGAGGTGTACGCCATTGGCGGGGCCCAGGCCATTGCGGCCTTTGCTTACGGAGTTCCCGCGGAAGACCCGGCGGCAGCCCTGGATCCGGTGGATGTGGTGACCGGGCCAGGCAACATTTTTGTGGCGACGGCCAAACGGCTGGTCAAGGGCGTTGTGGGCATCGATTCCGAGGCCGGCACCACGGAAATCGCCATCCTTGCCGACGGCAGCGCCCGCCCGTCCCTGGTCGCGGCCGACCTCATCAGCCAGGCAGAACACGATCCGAAGGCCGCGTCCGTCCTCATCACCGATTCCGAGGAGCTCGCGGCGGCCGTCCGGGTCGAGCTTGACGTGCAGGCTGCCCTGACCAAACACTCAGAGCGGGTGCGGGAAGCCCTGTCCGGCCCGCAGTCCGGCGTGGTGCTGGTGGACGACCTCGACCAGGGAATCGCTGCCTGCGATGCTTACGCCGCGGAGCACCTGGAGATCATGACGGCGGACGCCTCGGCTGTCGCTGCACGCATCCGCAACGCGGGCGCCATCTTCGTGGGGGACTACAGCCCCGTCAGCCTCGGGGATTACTGCGCAGGGTCCAACCACGTGCTGCCCACCAGCGGCACGGCAGCCTTCTCTTCCGGCCTCAATGTCACCACGTTCCTTCGCGCCATCCAAGTGGTCAACTACAGCAAGCCGGCCCTCGAAAGGGTCAGCGGGCACATCGTCAGCCTCGCCGGGGCAGAGGACCTGCCCGCCCACGGCGAGGCCGTGACGGCACGGTTTACCGGCGATGCCTAACCACTACATGTAGTAATTACAGGCTTGTGATTCGGCTACATGTAGTCGTAAACTGATTTTGGAAGAATATTCCGGCCAAATGTTTTCCGGCCAGGGAAGGAAGCAACGTGTATTGCCCGTTTTGCCGCAACCCTGATTCCCGCGTGGTGGACAGCCGGATGGCCGACGACGGTTCCGCGATCCGCCGCCGCCGTCAGTGTCCTGAATGCGGCCGCCGCTTCACCACGGTGGAAACCACCAGCCTCACGGTGATCAAACGCTCCGGCGTCGGCGAACCTTTCAGCCGCAGCAAGGTGATCAACGGTGTGCGAAAAGCATGCCAGGGCAGGCCCGTGACCGAAGACGACCTTGCCATGCTGGCGCAGGAAGTCGAGGAAACGATCCGCGCGTCCGGCGCTGCGGAAATCGACGCCCATGAAGTGGGCCTTGCCATCCTCAGCCCGCTGCAGAAGCTGGACGAAGTCGCCTACCTCCGGTTCGCGAGCGTGTACCAGGCGTTCGAGTCCCTCGAGGACTTTGAGACCGCCATTGCCATCCTTCGCCATGAAGCGGAAGTCGAGGCAAAGGCCGCTAAGGGCAAGAACTCCGAGAAGAGCCCCCTCTAGACTCCGGTGGTGGCAGCGGAGGGGAAGCCGAAGCCACCACCGGCACCACGTGCTGTACCCGGGCCGGGCCAAAGCCGGCGCCACGATTGCGGCGCCGGCGGCTCCGGCTACTTGGCCAGTTTGTGCGTCAGCGCGACCTCGATCGCGGCGCCCACAATGCCGGCGTCGTTCTTAAGTTCGGCCGGGACGATCTTCGTGCGCAGTTTCATGTGCGGCAAATACTCGTCGGCTCGCTTGGAGATGCCGCCGCCGACGATGAACAGTTCCGGGGAGAACAGGAACTCAACGTGCGAGAAATAGCGCTGGAGTAGCACGCTGTACTCGGTCCAGCTGAGGCCGTCGCGTTCCCGGGCCACGGCGGAGGCCTTGCTCTCGGCGTCGTAGCCGTCGATTTCAAGGTGCCCGAGTTCGGCGTTCGGAACCAGCTTGCCGTTGAAGATGAAGGCCGAGCCAATGCCGGTTCCCAGCGTGATCACGAGGACCGTACCGGAGACGCCCTCGCCGGCGCCGTAGCGGGCTTCTGCAAGGCCGGCGGCGTCGGCGTCGTTAATGACCTCCACGGGGCGGCCCAGGCGTTTGGTCAGCAGGGCGTCAATATCCGTGTTGAGCCAGGACTTGTCGACGTTGGCTGCGGAATGGACCACGCCGTGCTGGATGATGCCGGGGAAGGTTACGCCGATCGGAGAATCGGGGGCCGGCGCATCCGGCCGCGCGTCGAGCTCGGCGACCACAGCGGCCACCGTTTCGGCGACCGACTCGGGCGTCGCCGGCTGCGGCGTGGGAACACGGAAGCGGTCGCCTACGAGTTTGCCCTTCTTGAGGTCGACAATGCCGCCCTTGATTCCGGTGCCGCCGATATCAATACCGATCAGCGGGGCGTTCTTGGTTGACTTGTCGTCCTTCTTGGCCAATGTGATTCCGTTCGTGGCTGTGGGCGGGAAAGGGGTAACTGGGCAAATGTGCCGGCGGGGCCGGGCGGGGCAATCAGGGCAGGGTGAGGATTTCTGCGCCTGATTCGGTGACGAGCAGGGTGTGCTCGAACTGGGCGGTGCGCTTGTGGTCGCGCGTCACGACGGTCCAATCGTCGGCCCACATGTCCCACTCCACGGTACCGAGCGTCAGCATCGGTTCAATGGTGAACACCATGCCCGCCTCCATGACCGTGTTGTAGGCGGGGGCGGCATCGTAGTGCGGAATGATCAGGCCGGTGTGGAACGCTTCGCCGACACCGTGACCGGTGAAATCCCGGACAACGCCGTAGCCGAAGCGCTTGGCGTAGGACTGGATGGCGCGGCCGATGACGTTGATTTCGCGTCCGGGGGCCACGGCCTTGATGGCACGGTTGAGGGATTCCTTGGTGCGTTCCACCAGGAGCCGCGACTCTTCGTCGACGTCGCCAACGAGGAACGTGAAATTGGTGTCGCCGTGGACCCCTCCGATGAAGGCCGTGATGTCGATGTTCAAGATGTCGCCGTCCTGGACCACCGTGCTGTCCGGTATTCCGTGGCAGATCACTTCGTTCAGTGACGAGCACAACGACTTGGGGAAACCCCGGTAGCCCAGTGTCGACGGATAGGCGTGATGGTCGACCAGGAACTCATGGCCGATCCTGTCCAGCTGGTCGGTCGTTACGCCAGGTTCGATGTGCTTGCCCACCTCGACGATTGCCTGGGCCGCGATCCGGCTGGCGATCCTGATCTTCTCGATGGTCTCGGCAGACTTCACCTCGGAGCCGGTGAACTTCTCCGGACCCGGTTTGCCCACATACTCGGGGCGGGGGATTGACGCCGGGACCGGCAGCTGCGGGCTGATGGTTCCGGGGACCAGTGTGCCGGTGGGTGCAGTCGAGGCAAGAGAAGGCATAGATTGATCATATAAGCAGGCGTAGAACCCCATGTAACGGAAAGCCGGATCGGAACACGATGTAGCCCTACGTTACGTGGATCACTTTCAGCGGGCGTGGAGCCTGCGTGATGCGAGGAGCAGCGATGACCGAGTACTGGTACAACGTCAAAACCCACGAGGTGGAGGAAGACGCGATGTCCGATTGGACGCAGCTGATCGGGCCCTACAAGACGCGCGAAGAAGCAGAGCATGCGCTCGAAAAGGTCAAAGCGCGAAACGAATCATGGGAAAAGGGCGACGAGGACTGACCTGTATCGTCTGCGAGAGTTAGTACACGTTCGAGTACCGGACCGGCCGGTACCGCATTTAGGAGAGTCATGGCCGCAATCAAGCCAGAATACACAGGAGAGTGGCGGTTCGACCCGACGCATACGCGAATCGGCTTCTCCACCCGCCACGCAATGGTCACCAAGGTCCGCGGAGCTTTCAACGATCTCGAAGGCTCGATCACAGTCGACTCGCAGAACATTGACCGCTCAAAGGTTGGACTGACTCTCAAGGTAGCGAGTATTGACACCCGCAATGCCGACCGTGATCAGCACCTGCGGACGAATGACTTCTTTGACGCTCCCCGGTTCCCCGAGATCACTTTCCTGAGCAACCGGGTGGATCAGGTTGACGAGGGCCACTTCATTGTCAGCGGAGACGTGACCATCCGGGGCGTCACCAAGGAGATTTCGATTCCGATCGACTTCATCGGCGTCGAGCGGGACCCGATGGGCAACCTCCGGGCCGGCTTCGAAGGTTCCCGTCGCATCGACCGCCAGGATTTCGGGCTCAAATGGAACACGGCCCTGGACTCCGGCGGCGTACTCGTGTCGGACAAGATCACCCTGGAGTTTGAAGTGTCCGCCATCAAAGTCGGTGACGGCCCTATCGCAGCCGAATAGGGGAGCCCCGGCCCGGAGCTTCGTTAGAACGAATGCTCGGGGCCGGGGAACTGGCCCGTCCGCACGTCCTCGCCATATGCCTTGGCCGCGTTGCTCAGCGAGGTGCGCAGGTCAGCATACTGCTTGACGAACTTGGCCATCTTCCCGCCTCGAAGTCCGGCCATGTCCTGCCAGACCAGGACCTGGCCGGTCGTCGTGTTTCCGGCGCCGATGCCGACGGTAGGAACAGAAATGGCAGCATCGACGGCCGCAGCGGTGACGGCGGGAACCATTTCCATCAGGACGCTGAAGGCGCCGGCGTCGGCGAGTGCCACCGCGTCGTCGATAAGCCGCTGTGCGTCATCGCCGCGGCCTTGCACCCGGTAGCCGCCCAGCGAGTGCTCGCTCTGGGGAGTGAAGCCGATGTGCGCCATGACCGGAATGCCGGCCTGGACCATGGCGCGGACGGTGTCCGCGTAGTACTTGCCGCCTTCAATCTTCACGGCATGGGCAAGGCCCTCCTTCAGGAAGCGGACGCCAGTGGCCACGGCCTGCTCGGCTGAAACCTCGTAGCTTCCGAACGGAAGGTCAGCGACCACCAAGGCCCGCTTCGCGGACCGGGCCACGGCACGGCACAGCGGAAGGAGCTCATCGACGGTGACCGGCAGGCTGGTTTCGTTGCCGAAGACGTTGTTGGACGCGGAATCGCCGACGAGGAGCACCTCAATGCCTGCTTCGTCGAAAATCTCGGCAGTGTACTGTTCGTAGGCCGTGAGCATCGCAAAATGCTCACCTTTTTCCTTGGCCTGCTGCAGGTGGTGGGTCCGGATTCGGGCCGCGGGCTTCCTGGCGGCGTCCGACGGCGTTGCGGCCGGCCCGGCGGGACCGTTGCCGTAGGGAGCAGGTACTTCGGCGGACATGCTGGAATCGGAACTGTTGCTTGTGGCCATGGCTAGAGCGTAATGCGATACTGCGCGTCCTAGCTACCGGGCGTCCGGCCGGAGCCGGTGAATCTCGTCACAAAGACATCGCCCGGGGCCGGTCGCGGCGGCTCTGCCGGGCCCAGAGGGCCGGTGTACGTGTTAACGCTGTGTTACGCGGACCTCCGGCTCCAACATTCCGCGCGAATGCTTAGTAAAGTGAATCGTGAGCTGCCGCCGGCTCTAGCGAATACGGACCCGGGGCATCAATACGTTGACCCGGAGAAGAGGCCATCATGGACCGCCAGCAAGAGTTTGTCCTGCGGACAATCGAAGAGCGCGACGTACGGTTTGTGCGTCTGTGGTTCACGGACGTCGTGGGTTCACTCAAGTCTGTTGCGCTTGCCCCCGCTGAAGTTGAAGGTGCCTTCGAGGAGGGCCTCGGCTTCGACGGCTCCGCGATCGAGGGCCTGGCCCGCGTGTTCGAGTCGGACATGCTGGCACAGCCGGACCCCTCGACGTTCCAGATCCTGCCGTGGCGCGGTGAGACTGAACAGACCTCGCGCATGTACTGCGACATCCTGACCCCCGACGGCGAGCCCTCCGCAGCGGACCCGCGCAACGTCCTGAAGCGCACCCTCGCCAAGGCCGCGGACATGGGCTTCACCTGCTATACGCATCCCGAGATCGAGTTCTACCTGCTGAAGTCGCAGGAGCCCGGCCCGGACGGTTCACCCGTCCCCGTGGACGAGGGCGGCTACTTCGACCACGTTCCCGGCGGCGTCGCGCAGGACTTCCGGCGCACCGCGGTCACGATGCTGGAGTCCGTGGGCATCTCGGTCGAGTTCAGCCACCACGAGGCCGGTCCCGGCCAGAACGAGATCGACCTTCGTTACGCTGACGCCCTGCAGACAGCGGACAACATCATGACCTTCCGCACCGTCATCAAGGAAGTCGCCCTGCAGCAGGGCACCTACGCCACCTTTATGCCCAAGCCGTTCACGGCGCACCCGGGCTCGGGCATGCACACCCACTTCTCCCTCTTCGAAGGCGACACCAACGCGTTCTACGAAGCCGGCGCGGAATTCCAGCTGTCCAAGACGGCCAAACAGTTCATCGCGGGCATCCTTAAGCACGCCCCCGAGTTCACCGCCGTGACCAACCAGTTCGTGAACTCCTACAAGCGCCTTTGGGGCGGCGGCGAAGCACCCAGTTACCTGAGCTGGGGCCACAACAACCGTTCCGCGCTGGTGCGCGTTCCGCTGTACAAGCCCGGCAAGGGGCAGTCCGCCCGCATCGAGTACCGCGGCATCGACTCCGCGGCCAACCCCTACCTGGCATACGCCGTCCTGCTCGGTGCCGGCCTCAAAGGCATCGAAGAGGGCTACGAGATTCCGGCAGCCGCAGAAGACGACATCTGGTCGCTGAGCTCGGCCGAACGCCGCGCCATGGGCCACGATCCGCTCCCCGCGAGCCTGCACGATGCGATCCGGGCCATGGAGGATTCCGAGCTTATGCCGCAGATCCTTGGCGAACAGGTCTTCGAGTACTTCCTGCGCAACAAGCGCGCAGAATGGCAGGACTACCGTCTCCAGGTGACGCCCTACGAGCTGCAGCGCAACCTCGGCATTCTGTAGGGGGCTGCGGTGAGCCTCGCCCGTCGCCTGATCTCCGCTGGTTTCAGTGACCTGGAAAAGGGGGAGCGGTTCCTTGCTGCCCGGGAACTGGAAGGGATCGACCAAGAGGCACTGTTCGCTGGCTTCCATCTGGCCGCCAACCCCGACACCGCCCTGCAGTCGCTGGTGCGCCTGATCGAAAAGCATCCCGATCTTCGGAAGCTCGCTGCTGCCGACATCGACACCAGCGAGCCCCTGTACCGGGTCCTGGGTGCCTCCGAGGCGCTGGGTGAATTCCTGATCCGCCACCCGGAGCACCTTGACGCCTTTGACGTGGTGGCAAGCCCGGAGCCTGCGGCGGCGGATGCCGGGGAACTGAGGGCGCGTCTCCTGCGATCCGTCCACGCCGACCCGAAGGCGCGCAGGCCGGTGGCCGGGCTCTCCGGCCCGGAGGCCTACGTGGCCCTGCGAACTGCTTACCGCAGGGGCGTGGTTGATCTGGCGGTGAAGGACCTGTGTGCCGCCGATCCGCTGGACTTCATGCCCGCGGCCGGCGCGGAACTGGCGGATCTTGCCGGCGCTGCCATCGAGGCGGCCCTGGCAGTATCCCGTGCCGAGGCAGGTGAGCAGTTCTCGGCATCGGAAGTCGCCGAAGTAGGACTCGCCGTCATCGGCATGGGCAAGTGCGGTGCCCGCGAACTCAACTACATTTCCGACGTCGACGTCATTTACGTGATCGACGCCGGCGAGCTGGATGATGCCCGCGCCAACACGATCGGGACGGCCCTTGCCACCGGGATCTCGCGGGCCATCATGTCCATCGGCCGGGAACCCGGCCTCTGGGAGGTGGACGCCAACCTGCGGCCGGAGGGAAAATCGGGACCGCTGGTGCGGACGCTGGCGTCGCATCAGAGCTATTACGCCCGGTGGGCGGAAAGCTGGGAATTCCAGGCCCTCCTGAAGGCGCGGACCATTGCGGGGGACGCGGAGCTGGGCGCCCGGTACGAGGCCGCGGTCCTTCCGCTGATCTGGGGTTCGGCGAACCGCGAAGGATTTGTGGAATCCGTGCAGGCCATGCGCCGGCGCGTCACGGACAACATTCCCGCAGATGAGGAACAGCGCCAGATCAAACTGGGCCGCGGCGGCCTGAGGGACGTCGAATTCACGGTCCAGTTGCTGCAGCTGGTGCACGGCAAAGCCGACGAATCCCTCCGGCACCGGGACACCACCTCAGCCATCGCCGCGCTCTCGGCCGGCGGCTACATCGGGCGGACGGACGCCGCCGAATTCGACCATGCCTACCGGTACCTCCGGCTCCTGGAACACCGGATCCAGCTCTTCCAGCTGCGCCGCACCCATCTCATGCCGGTGAGGGAAGACGCCCTGCGTGCACTGGCGAAGGGCGTGCTCGGCCCCTTTGCCCGGGAACGCCCGCACCCGGATGCCCTCCTGGCTGCCTGGCAGAAAACCAAACGCGCGGTCCGCGAACTGCACGAACGCATTTTCTACCGGCCTCTGCTGAACACCGCCGCCAAGCTGAGCAGCGAAGAAGCGCGGCTGACGCCGGAGGCCGCACAAGGCCGCCTTGCCGCCCTTGGTTACCAGGATCCCCGGGGCGCCATGAGGCATATCGAGGCGCTCACCGCCGGGGTGAGCCGGCGTGCGGCGCTGCAGCGCCAGCTCCTGCCCATCCTGCTCGGGTGGCTGGCCGACGGCGTGGATCCCGACGCCGGGCTGCTGGGCTTCCGCCGCGTCAGCGAGGCGCTGGGAACAACGCACTGGTATCTGGGAATGTTGCGGGATTCGACGGCGGCGGCCGAGCGGCTCTGCCATGTCCTCTCCAACTCGCGCCTGATCGCAGACCTCCTGGAGGTTTCCCCGGAATCGGTGGCCTGGCTCGGGACGGACAAGGAGCTGGCCCCGCTGGGATTCGAAGCCCAGTGGCTGGAAATCACCTCGAAGATGTCGCGGCATGAGGACCCGGAAAGCGCCATGCGGCTCATCCGGCTGATCCGGCGCCGGGAGATCCTGCGGGTTGCCATTGCGGACAGCGCCGGGCTGCTGGACCAGGACCAGGTGGGGGCTGCCCTTGCGGACACGGACCGCGCAGCAGTGCTGGGCGCCCTCCGGGTTGCGGAAGGCATCGTGGGTGCCTCGGGTCCGCTGAAGACACGTGTCCTGGTGGTGGCCATGGGCAGGCAGGGCGGCCGCGAAATCGGTTATGGCTCCGACGCGGATGTCATGTACGTGCACCGCGGTCTGCCGGGCGTTCCCGAGGAGGAAGCCCAGAACCAGGCCGCGCAGATCGTGGGTCACATTTCGAACCTTTTGACGCAGCCGCTCAAGCCCGCCATCCTGGCCGAACGCGTGCTGATGGTGGACGCCGACCTGCGGCCCGAAGGCAAGAGCGGAGCCATGGTCCGCTCCCTGGATTCCTACGCCGAGTACTACCGCCGGTGGTCGCTCGTCTGGGAAGCCCAGGCGCTGCTGCGGGCCCTGCCCATCGCAGGGGATGATGACCTGGCAGCGGACTTCGTGGAGCTGATCGACACCATCCGCTATCCGGAAGAACTGTCGGACAAGGACGTGCGCGAAATCCGCCGCGTCAAAGCAAGGGTGGAAGCGGAGCGGCTGCCCCGCGGCGCGGATCCGGCGCGGCACCTCAAACTGGGACGCGGCGGCCTCAGCGACGTTGAATGGCTCGTTCAGCTGCTGCAGTTGCAGCACGCGGGCAAGCATCCGGAGCTGCGGACCACGTCCACCGTGCCGGCGCTGGATGCCGCTGCCTCCCTGGGGTTCCTGGAAGCGGACGAGGCGGAACTCCTCCTCAAAGCCTGGCGCCTGGCTAGCCGTATCAGGTCGGCCAACGTGATCTGGACCGGCCGCGCCTCCGACCTCCTGCCGTCTTCCCGCAGGGACCTGGAAGCCGTGGCCCGCTGGTGCGGCTACCCGCCAGGCAACGCTGCCGCGCTGGAAGAGGACTACCTGAGGATCAGCAGGCGCGCCCGCGGTGTTTTCGAACGGGTATTCTACGGGCAGTAGCCGGGCCGGTTTGGGGTGTGGTGTGGCAACCCGCCGCGGGGGCTGACACGTTGCGGGCTGGATGCTAGTTTGAGCCAATGGCCACGCAACTCTTTCTGAATCTCCCTGTCAAGGACCTGAACAGGTCGGTCGAGTTCTTCACCGCGCTCGGCTTTTCCTTCAACCCGGATTTCACCGACGAAAATGCCACCTGCGTGATCATCAATGACGGTGCCTATGTCATGCTGCTGGTGGAAGGCTACTTCAAGACGTTCATTTCCAAGGGCATCGCGGATACCGGCGGCACCGCTGAAGCGATCGTGGCATTCTCCGTTGACAGCCGTGAAGCCGTTGACGACACGATCCGGAAAGCCATGACCGCTGGAGGCGCGCCTTCGCAGGAAGCCCAGGACTACGGGTTTATGTACAACCACAGCTTCCAGGATCCGGACGGCCATCTCTGGGAGGTCTTCTGGATGGATCCTGCCGGGCCGCCTGCTGACGCTCAGACGCCATAGCTTCACCCCTGTCCTGCAAACAGCCGCCGCACCGTCGACATCCGCGACGCCGGCCGTCACCCCAAAAGATGGCGGCCGGCGTCGCAGGTTCTGGGTAGGCTCGATCCATGTCTGAATCCGTCTGGCTTATCGCCCTGAAGAACCTCGACGACGACGCCAGGGCCATCAAGCTGGGCGAAGTCGCGGAAATGGAACTGGGGGAAGGCCAGCGGGACTTCGCCGGTGATCCGCTACGCATGATGCTCGTTGCGCTGGAGGAGGACTCGCGTTTTCCCTATGTGGTGGACTCCGGCGGAGAAGCCGTCGGCGTGTTCACGTTGCAGCGCGGTGCGGCGTCGCTGGCGGGCTGGGAGGACGACCACGCCGTCTGGCTGTTGCGCGGCTTCCTCATCGACAGGAACCGGCAAGGCAGGGGACTCGGCACCCTTGCGGCCGCCGCAGCGGTCAGGGAAGCCGCGAAACTGACGGCAAAGCTGGGCGGCGGAGAGGCCGGCGTCGTACTTTCCGTCAACGAACGCAACCCCGCAGGAATTGCCGCCTACCGCAGGGCGGGTTTCGAGGACCTTGGGCAGTACCTGGGCGGGGATGCCGGCCCGCAGCGGACGATGTACCGCTCCTTCTAGTCCAGCTGGTCCCCACGACAAAAAAGTCCGCATGTGCTGCCGGAGCAGCACATGCGGACTTTCTGCGGACTAAACCATGGTTAGGCCCGGGGTCTGACTAGACGCCGTAGTACAGCTCGAACTCGTACGGGTTCGGGCGCAGGGACAGCGGGCGGATCTCGTTCTCGTACTTGTACTCGATCCAGGTGTCGATCAGGTCCTGGGTGAACACGCCGCCGGCCTGGAGGAACTCGTTGTCCTCAGCCAGTGCGTCCAGGGCTTCCTCGAGCGTGCCCGGAGCCTTGGGGATGTCCTTGGCTTCCTCGGCGGGGAGCTCGTAGAGGTCCTTGTCGATGGGAGCCGGGGGTTCGATGCGGTTGCGGATACCGTCAATGCCGGCCATCAGCTGGGCAGCGAACGCCAGGTACGGGTTGGAGGAGGGGTCCGGAGCGCGGAACTCGATGCGCTTGGCCTTCGGGTTGGAGCCCGTGATCGGGATACGGATACCGGCGGAGCGGTTGCCCTGCGAGTAGACCATGTTGACCGGAGCTTCGAAGCCCTTGACCAGGCGGCGGTACGAGTTGACCGTCGGGTTGGTGAACGCGAGAACGGCGGAGGAGTGCTTCAGCAGGCCACCGATGTACCAGCGGGCCATGTCGGAGAGGCCTGCGTAGCCCTTTTCGTCGTAGAACAGCGGCTCGCCGCCGTTCCACAGCGACTGGTGGCAGTGCATGCCCGAGCCGTTGTCGCCGAAGACCGGCTTCGGCATGAAGGTGACCGACTTGCCCCAGGCGTCAGCGGTGTTCTTGATGACGTACTTGAACTTCTGCAGGTCATCAGCCGCGTGCGTCAGCGTGGTGAACTTGTAGTTGATTTCAGCCTGGCCGGCGGAGCCCACTTCGTGGTGGCTGCGCTCGACCTCAAGGCCGGCTTCGTCCAGGGCAACACACATGGCGTCGCGCAGGTCGGCCTGCTTGTCCGTGGGGGAGACCGGGAAGTAACCGCCCTTGACGGGGGTCTTGTAGCCCAGGTTTCCGCCTTCTTCTTCGCGGCCGGTGTTCCAGTGGGCTTCTTCAGAGTCGATCTTGTAGAAGCTGCCCTGCGGGGAGGACTGGTACTGGACGTTGTCGAACACGAAGAACTCGGCCTCGGGGGCGAAGAACGCGGTGTCGGCGATGCCGGTGGAAGCGAGGTAGGCCTCAGCCTTCTCGGCCACGCCGCGGGGGTCGCGGTGGTAAGGGTCACCGGTGCGGGGGTTAACGATGGAGAAGTTCAGTGCCAGCGTCTTCTCCATGCGGAACGTGTCCAGGAATGCCGTGGTGACATCCGGGATGAGCTGCATGTCGGACTCAGCGATGCCCTGGAAACCGCGGATGGACGAACCGTCGAAGAGCTGGCCGTTGATGAAGAAGTCTGCATCAACGCTCTTGGCCGGCACGTTGAAGTGCTGCTGCACGCCAGGAAGGTCGGTGAAGCGGATATCGACGAATTTAATATCTTCGTCCTTGATGAACTTGAGGACTTCGTCCGCAGTCTTGAACATCTATGCTCCTTACGCATAAGTAATAACTGGCTGGAAAGCCATATGGTCCAGCGCAATCCGACGGCGCGAAAACACAAAAGTGTCCCCGCTCCCAGCTCGCTAGCAACTGTTACCACCCTAGGGACACGGGATTTCCCGTCCGTGTCCGCTATGTTTCCGGCAGGTTACAGAACCGCCTGATATGTAAACGCTATACGGTGTCCACACTGTGGTCCATCCGCATCCATACTGTGAACTTAACTGCGGGGGCCGTGCAGCGGATAGGCTTGGTCCGTGGTTGATCGCAAAGACATAGGTTCCTGGCTCAGCGGGCCGGATACGTCCGGCATTTCCAAGTACCCGGGGGAGCGCCTCGGCCTGCCAGAGGCAGGCTCCGGCTCGATCGCCCGGGCCGGACGCAGGATCCTTGCCATTTGCATCGACTGGGGACTGGCGCTGCTGATCAGCAACTACGCGTTCGGCGGGGATCCGTGGGGCACACTTGCCGTGTTCGCCGCAGAGCAGATCCTCCTGATCGGCACACTCGGCTACAGCATCGGCCACCGGCTCCTTGGCATCCACGTAGTCCGCCTGGGTGGGGCTCCGGCCGGGCCGCTGGCCGCGCTGGTCCGCACCATTTTGCTGTGCCTCGTGATTCCGGCGGTCATCTTTGATCCGGATCACCGCGGCCCGCACGACAAGGCGATGAACACCGTCCTCGTGCGCATGTAGCCGGTCCCGCCTAGACCCCGGCGGTTACGTGATCCCGCTGCTCACGCTGCCCGCTGCCCGCCGGCGTCAGGTAGCCGCGCTTGCCCGCCCACCGTTCGAACAGGACTGTGGCAAGCGGCAACACCGCTGAGAAGCCCGCGAGGAACGCCACCAGGAAGGGCCACCGCTGCAGGCGCCACAGGGCAAGCGCCGCCACTCCGTAGGCGATGAACAGTGCCCCGTGAATTGGTCCTGCAATCTCCACGCCAAGCTCGGAGGTCCGGGCAATCCATTTGAAGTACATTCCGGTCAGGAGGGCCGCCCAGCTGAAGGCTTCGGCCACGGCGAGGACCCGGAAGAGCCGGATCACGGTGGATTTCGAGGGCAGTTTCACGGGTACTCCGGTTTCTCTGGGTAGTGCGGTTTCGCTGGGGGTGCTGCCGGGCGGACGAAGCCGTCATCCGGGCTGACGGCTCAAAACAAACGCCCCGGTGCCGGCTGATGACCGGTTCCGGGGCGTTGCCAAGGCTGCTAGCGGCCGCGGGCTGCTTTGCGGTCCGGCCGTGCCTTGTAAGGATCGATTCCCTTGGGGATCGGGAGGCGGTTTCCGAGCGAGGAAATTCGCTTCGACACCGCACTCACCTCAAGCTTGGTCAGTTCCTTGTCCAGTTTGTTCATCTTCTTGGCGATCTGGCTGAGGGGAACCTGGCCTTCGCCGCGGCCGCTCTCGATCACGTGGACTGTGACGTTGGGCAGGATGCGCGCCAGCCGCTTGCGCTCGGCGTCGACGAGCGGCCGGACCCGGTGGGTGGGGCCTTCACTGACGAGGACGACGCCGGGACGGCCGATGGCGCGGAAGACTGCGTCCTGGGTGCGCGGGTTGACCGCGACCGGCTGGTCCTCGGTGATCCAGCCGCGCTTCAGGGTACCCAGTGCGGCGCCCGAGGCGCCGGGCTGGTTCTCAATCTGGGCGAACGCGGCCCGCTCAGCGCGCCGCGAGAGGATGAGGGTCGCGGCCAGCAGACCGAGGGGGATGCCGATAATCAGGCCCGTGATCCAGTTTTCCAGGAGGTAGCCCACCAGGAAGCTGACGGCTACGACGCCCAGGAAAGCAAGCAGCATCATCCAGACCACCATGGGGTCATGGCGGCGCGTCATCTGGAAGACTTCGTTGATCTGCTTCAGCCTGCTGGGCTTCTTGACCTTGGCTTCCTTCGGCTTGCGAGAGAAGAGGCCACGCTTCGGAGCGTCGGAGGCTGCCGGAGTCGGTTTGCTGGAATCAGGGGAATTCGCCATAGTGCCTTAATTCTACGTGATTTATGCCTGAGGGCCGGACGCCGGAATGCTCCGGTGCCGGCCCTCAGGCATAAATGTTACGAAAGGTCCTAGTGGTGTGCCGCGATGAGGGAGCTGGCTTCCTGGCGGGTGCTGCCGGAGGACTCGATGTGCGCGAGTTCGGCCGGGATTTCCCAGCCCTTCT
>NZ_LMPC01000008.1 GCF_001423745.1 Arthrobacter sp. Leaf337 | reverse complement strand
CGGATCCTGGGCACGCTGGCCCGGTCCCTGCAGGCCTCCGGTGAACGCTGGGGCGTCGCGGCGATCTGCATCGGCGTCGGCCAGGGCCTCGCCGTCGTCCTCGAAAACATGACCGTTGCCGGAACCAACACTGGAAAGGCGTAAGCGATGCTGAATTTCATTGACACCGTAGGCGAGGCCGTCGCCGGCATCAAGGACGGTTCCACCGTGATGATCGGCGGCTTCGGCAACGCCGGCCAGCCGTTCGAACTGATCGACGCGCTGCTGGACGGCGGCGCCCGGGAGCTTACCGTGGTGAACAACAACGCCGGCCAGGGCGACCAGGGCCTGGCCCTGCTCATCAAGGAAGGCCGCGTGAAGAAGATGATCTGCTCCTTCCCGCGGCAGTCCGACTCCTGGCACTTCGACGCCAAGTACAAGGCCGGCGAGATCGAACTGGAACTTGTCCCGCAGGGCAACCTTGCTGAGCGCATCCGGGCAGCCGGCGCCGGAATCGGCGGCTTCTTCACCCCCACGGGCTACGGAACCATGCTGGCCGAGGGCAAGGAAACCCGCATCCTGGACGGCCGCGGCCAGGTCTTCGAGACCCCCATCCACGCCGATGTCGCCCTGATCAAGGCGCTCAAGGCCGACGGCAAGGGCAACCTCGTCTACCGCAAGACCGCCCGGAACTTCGGCCCGATCATGGCCGCTGCGGCGAAGCACACCATTGTCCAGGTCTCGGAGATTGTGCCAACCGGCGGACTCGACCCGGAGAACGTCGTGACCCCCGGGATCTACGTCAACAGCATTGTCCGTGTTAATAACTCAGTGAAGGCGGCCTGACATGAGCGCACAGACAAGCAGTGAGACCGGCTCCATCCAGACGTCCGAGACGCCCCTGGGCCGCGACGACCTGGCCCGCCTGGTGGCGAAGGACATCAGGCCCGGCTCGTTCGTGAACCTTGGCATCGGCCAGCCCACCCTGGTCTCCAACTACCTCGAGCCGGAGCAGGACATCACCCTGCACACCGAGAACGGCATGCTGGGCATGGGCCCGGAAGCCAAGGGCGATGAGATTGATGAGGACCTCATCAATGCCGGCAAGATCCCCGTCACCGAACTCCCGGGGGCTTCCTACTTCCACCACGCCGACTCGTTCGCAATCATGCGCGGCGGCCACCTGGACATCTGCGTCCTCGGCGCGTTCCAGGTCTCAGCCACCGGAGACCTCGCCAACTGGCACACCGGCGCACCTGACGCCATCCCTGCCGTGGGCGGCGCCATGGACCTGGCCACCGGTGCCAAGGACGTCTTTGTGATGATGACGCTCCTGACGCGCGACGGTGCGTCGAAGATCGTCGAAGCCTGCACGTACCCGCTCACCGGCGTGGGCTGCGTGACCCGGGTGTACACGGATAAGGCGGTGTTCCTCACGGGTCCCGACGGTGTCCAGGTGCGGGAGACGTTCGGCTGCACGCTCGAGGAGCTCCAGGCCCTGGTGCCGGTCCCCCTCACAGCAGCCCCCGCCGTCGAACGCTAACCCACCAACCCAACAGCGCGAACGGACACTTAAGCTCCCCGCCCAGCCCTGCGGGAGGGCCGGAAGTGTCCGTTCGCGCTCCCGGCGGGGCCGGAAGTGTCCGTTCGCGCTCAGGGGAGACGGCTGAGGCTAATAGGATTGGTAACCATGACCGACGCAGCAGCAGACACCGCCCCCGGGCGTTCGTCTGCGCCCCAGGCCAGTGACCAATACGTGCAGTCCCTGGCCCGCGGGCTGGCCGTGATCCGCGCCTTCGATACCGACCACCCGGTGATGACCCTGACCGAGGTGGCTGCCCGGACCGACCTGACCCGCGCCACCGCGCGCCGCTTCCTACACACGCTCGTGGAGCTGGGCTACGTCCGCACGGACGGGAAGACCTTCGCCCTCACGGCGCAAGTGCTGCAGCTCGGCTACGCATACCTGTCCGGCCTGTCGCTGCCGCAGCTCGCCCAGCCGCACCTCGAGGAGCTGTCGCTGCGGCTGGGAGAGTCGACGTCGGCCGCTGTGCTGGACGGGAAGGACATCGCCTACATCGCCCGCGTCACCACGCGCCGGATTATGAACATCGGCATCACGGTGGGGACCCGCTTCCCGGCCTACGCCACGTCCATGGGCCGGGTGCTGCTCGCCGCGCTTCCGCCGGCTGCACTGGAGAAGTACCTCGCAGAGGCTGAGATCAAGCCCCTCACGCCCCGCGCCATCGGCACCAAAAAAGACCTCGTGGCAGCATTGGACACGGTCCGCGCGCAGGGCTGGTGCCTGCTGGACCAGGAACTCGAACTTGGCCTGATGTCCATCGCGGCGCCGGTCTACCACGGCCCCACAAAAGTGGTGGCCGCCATCAACGTGTCGCTGCAGGCCCAGTCTGTGGCCACCAAACCGGACCCCAAGGCCTACCTGGAGATGGTGCGGAAGGAAACTGTGGAGACGGCAAGGCTGATATCCGCGGACCTTTCAGCCAAGCACTAGCGCGGTGCCCGGCCGACTCTCGGAGGGCGGCTTACTGCTGGTGCCCGGGCAGGGTGACCGGTTCCACGGGCGGCCACCATTTGGTGGGCGGGCCGATGACAAACCGGCGCCCGCTCAGTTCACTGGGCGTGATGCGGACGAGGATGTCCTTGGCACCCTCCTGCCACGGCGACGGCGTCTCGGCGGGGGCGTCCTCACCGGGCTGCACGGCCTCGGCCACTCCCTTGACCACCACGCTCCACGCAATGGTCCCGTAGATGTTCAGCCCGTCCGCTTCAAGAACCACCGGCTCCCCGGAGAGGATGGCGTCCAGCTTGGTTCCGTGACCTGTCCGGAAAAGCACCGTGCCCTCGTCCGGCAGGTAGTTGACCGGAAAGATCTCCGGCTTCGCATCGCTGATGACCGCCAGCCTTCCCACGGACGCGGAACGCAGGTGCTGCCAGCATTCATGAACGGTGAGATCTTTTGTTTCCGGCCCCGGCCCAGACGTGTTCATGCTGCTGAGCCTAGGTGCCGGGTCCGCGTTGCGGCAGGGTAGCAAGTCCCGGATTTCAGTTACGCTTCACTTTGGGAGAACCCCCGACCATTTGCCTGTGAAGGATGCCATGACCCAGGAAAACAAACGCGCCGCAATCATCATCAATCCCGCCAAGCCGGTGGACTTTGATGTCCGCGGCCTGATGGCTAAACACTGCGCTGACGCCGGATGGGATGAACCCCTGTGGATCGAAACCACCAAGGAGGACCCGGGCGTCGGGCAGGCGAAGGAAGCGCTTGAGCGGGGCGCCGACGTCGTTATAGCTGCCGGCGGCGACGGCACCGTACGGTGCGTGGCTGAGGTCCTTTCCGGCACGGACACCCCGATGGGGCTGCTGCCGTTGGGCACCGGCAACCTGCTGGCCCGCAACCTCGGGATGGATGTCACCGACATCGAAGGGGCGATGGCGGGTGCCCTCACGGGCGAGGACCGCAAGATCGACGTCGTCCAGGCCGTCCGGAGCGACCCGGAAAAGGAGCAGCTCTTCCTGGTGATGGCCGGCATGGGCTACGACGCCACCATCATGGCGGACACCAACGAGGACCTGAAGGACAAAGTGGGCTGGCTGGCCTACGTGGACGCCGGCATCCGGAACCTTCCAGGAAAACCCGTGAAGGCAAACATCGTCATCGACGGAAAGTCGGTGGCACACCGCCGGGTCCGCAGCGTCATGGTGGGGAACTGCGGCAAGGTCCAGGGCGGTCTGGAAATCTTCCCGGACGCGAAGGTGGATGACGGCCTGCTGGATGTGGTGGTCCTGGCGCCGCGGGGCAAGCTCGGCTGGTTCTCCGTGGTGGCCGGCATGATCGGCAAGGGCCGGGGCAAGGACACGTCGGTGGAGTACTTCCAGGGAAAAACCGTTGAGATCACCTTCGAGCACCCGGACGACTACCAGCTCGACGGCGACCACGAGGGCGACACCAAGTACGTCAACATGACCATGCTTCCCGGTGCGCTGACCGTCCGGATGAGCGCGCCGGCCGACGCCTAGCTGCACAGCCCAGCCTGGCCATCAGACATGAGAGGTTCGACGGCGGCCCGCTCCCAGCGGGCGGGCCGCCGTCGTTCTTGCCTGGGCTGCTGGATCAGTCCGCGAGCAGCCTGCCCCACCTCGGTGCGAGCAAGGGGGACCCGGCAAGTTTGAGGCAGTGCCACAAAGTCACCGCCACGGAGTCCAGCACCGGAACGCCGGTTTCTGATTCCACTTCCGCCGCGATGTTGGCGCCGTACAGGTTGGTGCAGAGGTAGATCAGGGCGTCCGGGCGGGCTGCGGCCAGCTCCAGCGTCCCCGGCCGCATTTCCTCGTCCGTCACCCTGGCGAACGACTCGTTGTCGCTCAGCCCCAGGGCCCGGTGGCCGATGGTTTTGATACCGTCCGTCTCGTAGGAGGCCATGATGGCGCGGTTCACGTCCTCCGTGTACGGCGTGAAAAGGCCTATCCGTTCCGTGCCGAAGGACTCGAAAGCCGCCAGGTAGGCGAGCGTGGAGGTGGTGGCGGGGATGCCCGTCGCGTCCGTGATTTCGGCGACCAGCTCCCGGTCGTGGTCCGCGCCGAGCCACGAGCCGGACGTGCCGTTCCAGGCGATGACATCCACATCCGCCGTTGCCAGCAGCTCGGCGGCGGCGCGCATGACAGCGGGATCAAACTGCTTGTCCGAGGAGTCATCCAGGGCGATCCGGGTGACGGGGATCCGGGTGAAGTGGATGGTGACGTCGTCCCGGTCGCCCAGGATCCGGTAGCTCTGCGGCTCCAGGCAGGTGTTGGAGGACGGCACGATCATGCCGATGCGGGTCTTGCGTGCTGCGGAAGGCATGGTTGCTCCTACTTTGCTGCGAAGAGGGTTGCGGGAGTGGCGGCGGCCGAACCCGTGCCGGACGAGAGGTGCTGCCGGAAGCCGTTGCGGGCCACGAAACGTCCCACCGCGCCGGGATCGTGGAAGCCGGCATCGTCCACCACCACGCGCCCGGCGGAGACGACGACGGCGGGCCAGCCGGTGAACGTGCGGCCGTCGAACGGCGAGAAATCAGTGCCCATGTGCAGCGCACCGCCGTCGACCGTCCGTTCCTCGGCGGGGTCGAAGATCACCAGGTCGGCGTCGAAGCCCTCGGCAATGGTCCCCTTGCGGGGGACCGCGTTCACGCGGGCGGGGCCTGCGGAGAAGACCTCCACGAAGGCCTCCACCGAGCCACCGGTTGAAGCCACGGCTGTGAAGGTGACGGGCATCCGCGTTTCCACTCCCGGAAGGCCGTGCGGCATGGCGCGGACGTCGTCCGTCCGTTCACGCTTCTGGGACAGGTCGTAGCAGGAGTGGTCCGAGGAGACGGTGTGGATGGCGCCGTCGGCCAGCCGTTCCTTGAGCGCGGCGACGGTTTCGGGGCTGCGCATGGGCGGGCAGCAGGCGTACCACTCGGGAAAAGCGGAGCCGTACGCCGTGTCATCGAGGGTGAGGTAGTGCGGGCACGTCTCGGAATAGGCTTCCTGGCCGCGGGCACGTGCCTCGGTGACCAGGTCGACGGCGCCCGGGGTTGACTGGTGCACGAAGTACACGGGGGCTTTGGTGTACTCGGCCATGGCAAGGGTTTCCTTGACCGAGATTTCCTCGGCAAGCTCGGGGCGGGTCCGGTGCAGGTGCTCGATGCCGATCCTGCCGTCGTCGGCATGCTGCTGCGTGCAGTCGCTGATGATGGGGTCGTGTTCGGCGTGGATGTAAGTGAGGCCGTCCAGCCGCACCATCTCACGCATGACCTTCAGGATGGTGTCCCCGTCCGCCATGGTGGTGCCGCGGTTGGTGGTGTACATCTTCACCGAGCGCACACCTTCGGCGGCCAGCTGCTCCAGCTGCCACGGCACGGTCTCGTCCCAGCTGACAACGGCGCCGTGCAGGGCGACGTCGCAGCGGGACTCCTGCGCCAGTTCCTTCTTGTGGAGCACAGCGGCCAGCGGGGTTTCCTGCGCGTCGCGGGGAATGCCGAAGTCGATAATGGTGGTGGTGCCGCCCCAGAGCGCTGCCGTGGAGGTGGTGCGGTAGTCGTCCAGGGTGCGGAAACGTCCGGTCACCTGGGCCACGTGGCAGTGGCCGTCCACGCCGCCGGGAACCACCAGCCGGCCGGTGGCGTCAACGATGCGGTCAGCGGCGGGGACCGGTTCGGCAGCGTCGATGAGCTGGTCGATGCGGCCGTCGCGGACCACCACGTGGGCGTTCCGGCGGCCGAAGCTGTTCACTACGGTGCCGTGGGCGATGACGAGGTCTGGAATGCGGGACATCATTGTCCTCCTAGTTCTTTGAAGCGGCGCTTGTTGAAGCGGTGAGTGCAGACTGGGCGGCGGCCAGGGCGGCGTCGAGGTTTTCGGAGAGGCCCTTGCGGGCTTTCACCGGTGGCGGCGCGAAGGCGCCGGCGCGGTGCGGTCCGGACTGAAGTCCGACGACGGCCTCTGCCATGCGGATGCCGGCGGAGATGCCATCCACCACCGGAACGGGGATCTGGCCGCGGAGTTCGCGGGCCAGCCCGGCGAGGGGCGCGCCGGCGAGGATCACGACGTCGGCCCCGTCCTCGGTGACCGCCTGCAGGCTGAGCGCCAGCAGCGTTTCCTTGAAGTCCTGCTGCACGGAACCGATGCCGGTGAGGGTCTCATTGATGGAGCGGATGGAGGCCAGCCGGCCGCCGAGGCCGAAGCGCTCCACGCAGTCCAGGTACCAGGGCCGGATCCGGTCGGAGATGGCGATGATGGAGAAGCGGTGGCCCTGCAGGGCGGCAGCGCACAGCGCGGCCTCGGTGATGCCGATGACGGGGACGTCCGTGAGTTCCTTCAGGGCAGGCATGCCCGGATCGCCGAAGGCCGCCACGACGACGCCGTCGATGGGCGCCGCGTCGGCGGGTGCAGCGGGGGAGGCCGCGCCGCCGCCGGAAGTCTCCGGGGTATATTCGGCGATGACCTCGGCCAGGGCGCCGGCGGCGATCAGGGACTCGAAGCGGGTTTCGATGTATTCGACGCCGTGCCCGGCGGTGCGGACCACCAGTTCGGTGCCCGGCGAGGCGGAGCGCAGGGCTTCCGATTCGATCAGCGCCGTGACGTCGTCGCTGATGTTGGGGTTGATGACTAGGAGCTTCATTTTTTCTTCCGGTGAAGGGCGGGTTCTGTTTTCTGGAAGTCGTCGGGGAACTGTTCGCGGTATTTGCCGATGTGCGACGCCGACTGGGCGGCGGCACGGTCCGGATCGCCACTGGCGATGGCGCCGTACAGGTCCCGATGTTCCTGGATCAGTTCGGGCAGGTCGCTGACGTGGCGGAACAGCCAGTGCATGCGGCCCTGCAGAGGTTCAAGAGCGGACCTGAGGAAGCCGTTGTCCGCGATCCGGGTAATGGCGTCGTGGAATTCGCTGTTGGCCCGATGTGCCTCCATGACGGCGCCTTTGGTGAGGCAGCGTTCGGCCTCGTCCAGCAACCCGTCAAGGTAGGCCAGATCCTCCGGCGTTGCGCGGACGGCGGCGAGGCGGCAGGCCAGCACCTCCAGTGATTGGCGGACATCGAAGAGATCCTCGACGTCCTTGGGGCTGAGTGAGCTGACCTCGGCGCCGCGGGCTCCCCGGTCGCTGAGGAGGCCTTCCTGGCGCAGCATCCGCAGCGCCTCCCGGACCGGCAGCCGCGAGACGTTGAACTCGGCTGCAAGGTCGCGTTCCACCAGCCTGGTGCCGGGAGCGTAGTGCCCTTCGAAAATCCGCGTGCGGAGCGTGTCCCGGACAGTCTCGCGGAGGGGGCGTTCCTTGTCCTGGGTTTCATCTGCGGTAATCATGGTGCTCCGTTCGGGGTTCTTGACGGGTGGTGCGCTCCCGGCGCCGGGAGGAGGTGCTGCGGTGCCTAGCTTAGGGCCGCCGGCTGAGGGCCGACCGCCTAGACGGGCAGGCGCTTGTTGTAGTCCAGCATGAGGACGGACACGCCCATGATGATGGCGGATCCCACGAAGTACAGCAGCGCCCACGTGTAGGAGCCGGTGGCGCCGACGATCAGGCCGACGGCGATAGGGGTGACAAAGCCCGAGATGTTGCCGCTGAAGTTCATCGCGCCGCCCAGGACGCCGGCGTTGGTCCGGCCGCCCAGGATGGACGGGATGCTCCAGAAGAGGCCCACCCAGCGGAGGAAGAACATCACCACGGAAAGAAGTACGACGGCGGTGGTCGGGTCCGCCACGACGGTCACCCCGATGAGGCCGCCCACCACCACGACGCTTGAGGTTCCCAGCAGCGTGCGCATGACGCGGTTGGCCGAGGCTCCGGCTGCCCGCCACTTGTCGGCGATGGTGCCGCCCAGGATCTCGCCGACGAAACCGGCGCCGAAGATCACGAACGTGGACCAGCCGATGGTTTTCAGGTCAAAGCCCTTGGCCTGGGCCAGGTAGAGCGGGCCCCAGGTAAGCAGTCCGTAGAACACGCCGTTGAAGCCCAGCCAGCCGAAGCACATGGCCCAGAAGGAGCGGAATTTCAGGTAGGGGAGCAGGGCGCGCTTGCCCTTGCTGCCGTCCAGCTCGGCCTCGGCGTCCTCGGCCGCGTGGGAGGCTTCGATGTATTCGGCCTCGGCAGCGTTGACTCCGCGGTGCTGGCGCGGGTTGTCCCGGACGTACCACCAGACGGCAAGGCCCATGAGCACCGTGGCGGCACCGGCGATGACGAAGGAACTGCGCCAGCTCCCGGTGGCGGCGATGAGGCCGGCGATAAGGATGCCGCCCAACCCGGCGCCCAGGGGAGCGCCGGCGTCGAGGATGGTGGCACCGCGGCCGCGTTCCGACTTGTGCATCCAGATGGCATTGAGCTTGCCGCCGGCAGGCATGACCCCGGCTTCCGTTACACCGATGCCAAGCCGGGCGATGAACATGCTCAGGAAGCCGCCGGCCATGCCTGAGGCGGCCGTTGCGGCGCCCCAGCCGACGCAGGAGGCGGTCATGACTTTGCGGGGGCCGAACTTGTCGATCAGCAGGCCGACGGGGATCTGCATGAGGGCGTAGGTCCAGAAAAAGGCGGAGAGGAGGAGGCCCACCAGCTCAGGTGCGAGGTTGAATTCCTTCTGGATGATGGGGAGCGCCACCGAGATGGAGCCCCGGTCGATGTAGTTGACGGCGACGAGGACGAGGAGCAGCAGGAAAAGCTTCCAGCGGACGTTGGTGCGCCGTTGCACTCCGTCCTTGCCGGTCTGGCCTTCGGGGGACTGAACTGCTGTTGGATCGGTTTCGGTACTGGGAAGAGACACAGCTTCTCCTTCACGGGGAAGATTGCGGGCAGGGGAAAGACTCTGGTGCGGTGGCTGGCCGGGGCCGGATCGGGCGGCGGCCGTACTGTCCCGGCTGGATCTGCATACGCCTTTCGTGGCGCCAGGCTCCGGGAAGATGTCACTTTTGGGATCCCGTTTTGGGATCCCAAAATTAAAGATAGAAGTGAGCCCCGCCACTGTCAAGGGCTTTTCGCCCGCGGCCCGCCGGGCAGCCTATTTACCGATTGTGACTGCCGGCAGCTACCGGCTGTCGCTGTGCGCGAGGATCTCGGCCAGCTCAGCCAGCCGGTGCGCCCGTGCCGATTCAGCGGGCGTAAAGGGCTCGCCGGGGCGGTAAAAGGTGATGGGGCCGTGCCAGGCCGTCGGGATCTTCAGCACTGTCCCGGCGCCGGTAGCGGCCGGGGCTTCCTCGCGGCCCTCCGCGGCCACGGGTACGATCCTCGCCGAAAGCAGCTCGGCGACGGCCAGCGGAAGCTCATCCGGGTTGCCCGCAATCCGCGCGGCAAGACTCAGCGCCTTGGTCTGGCCGTCCGCCATGGCCAGGGCCGTCGTGGGCCAGACGTGGGAGTGCCTCCCGCCGCCGTCGCGCAGTGCCTCAAGCATCTCCCGCTCGCCGAGATGCCCCGGGGCGGACAGGACGAACTCGTCCATGACGCCGCCCGGCACCGGATGGAGGTGGATGCTGAGGATGTTGGTGTCCAGCCGTGCCAGGGCTTCCGTGATTTTTTGAAGCGACCCTGGCTGGTCGCGCAGCACTGTGCGTGCGCGCCACAGGGCCGGTGCAGTGTTCAGCCGCTTGCGGTGCCGCAGGGCAGGAGCGTGCAGCCAACTCCTCAGCATCCTGGCCGCGGAGGGCTCAGCAACCCAGATCACCAGCACCGTGGCGGTCAGGGTGAGGACCAGGACTTTGGCCACATAGGGAAGGTGCGTCTCCACCACGGCGGCATGCACAAGGAGCTCAATGGGCAGCATGACGGCGATATTCGCAAGTGTCAGCCGGGTTTTTGTGGGTTCCGGCATCTGGCCGCAAACTTCGCAGCTCAAGTCGGCCGATTCGGGGGACTGTGCCTTGCGCTTCATACTCACATCATGTCCGGGCCCTGTTTCAGAGGCGTTGCAACCGGGTCACGAACGCCAACATCCTTGAAATGGCGGGGATTTTCGAGTACTTGCTTCGGCCGGCGGAGGGCGCCGTGAGGGTCCGGCCGGAGCCTGCCCCAGGAGGGCCTGCAAGTAGACGCGGGTGTTTCGTGCTTTAAGGCCTGCAGGTAATTTCCGCCAGCCCACCTAAGCGTCCGAGACCCG
Organism: Arthrobacter sp. Leaf337; assembly: GCF_001423745.1. Lineage (GTDB taxonomy): Bacteria > Actinomycetota > Actinomycetes > Actinomycetales > Micrococcaceae > Arthrobacter. The sequence goes on along the minus strand of NZ_LMPC01000008.1, from coordinate 93,056 downwards.
TCCGGGTACTACCCGCATAAAGCACCGGAGCTATGCATAGAAAGCCGGGTAGGTGGCCCTCGTGACGGGGGCACAGGCCCACGGCTTGTATTGGGGAAGGCATCATCCGGTGCCGCCTACCAATGGTCGGGGGGATAGGCAATGACGGCATCGTCTGCTCGCATATCGCACTCGTCCTTCATGAGTGTGTGGGGGCCGCAATGAGTCAACTGGGCAAGACCACCCCGTTCGTCATGAAATTCCTCGGGCCAGGGGGAAGCTCCGGGACCATCGCCAGTCCGCCGCGCGGACCCGCCGGCTACGCTGCCCCCGCCGGTTCCTCCGTCGTCGGGCGTTCCCCCGGAAGCCCGGAAGGGCAACCGCCGGAACGCAAGCTCTCCGGCCGCGAATGGGCCCGCTTCCTGGCCCGCTTCCTCCGGATGACCGACTCCCTGGTAGTGGTTCTTTCGGTGCTTATCGGGTACGTGATCCGGTTCGACGGCGGTCATTCCTTTGCGGAAAGCCGGGACAATGCGGTGGGCGCCGTCCTGGCCGCAGGCCTCGTGGTGTTATGGACCGGGGCCCTCCATTTCTACCGCACGCGGGACCCGAAAGTCCTTGGCGTCGGTTCCAGCGAATACAAGCGCGTTGCCGTTGCCACCACCCGCGTCTTTGGCGTGCTGGCCGTGTTCCTGGTGGTGTTCAGGCTGGAACCGGCCTGGGCCTTCTACGTCGCGTCGTTTCCCGTTGGTGTCCTGGCTCTCGTGGGGAATCGGTGGTTCACCCGCCGCTGGTACAACCGGAAACAGGCCGACGGCCAGTTCCTGGTAAAGGCAATAGTCATTGGCCAGCCCGAGGATGTCCGCTACGTACTCGGGCGGATCGCCAAGAAGACCGGTGCGGCCTACGAAATCCTGGGGGTGTCCCTCCCGGGAGCCCGCCGGGGGATGATGCTCGACGTCGACGGGCACCGTGTTCCCGTTTTGTCCTCCACCGATGACGTTGTCCGGACAGTAGGAAAGTGCGGAGCCGAGGCCGTAATCGTGGCGGGCCCGGTGCCGGGAGGCAACCAGTACATCCGTGAGCTTGGCTGGCGGCTGGAGGAGCACTCCGCCGAACTCGTACTGGCATCCACGCTGACCAACGTTGCCGGGCCGCGGATTCACTGGCGGCCGGTGGAGGGGCTGCCGCTGATGCACGTGGACGTCCCGCAGTACAGCGGCGGCAAGCATGTGCTTAAGCGGCTGCTGGACATCGCGGGCGCCTCGATGGCCCTGGTTCTGCTGTCGCCGCTGTTCCTGGTCCTGGCGGTCATCGTCAAGCGCAGCGGTCCCGGACCGGTGTTCTTCAAACAGGAGCGGGTGGGCAAGGCCGGCCAGCCGTTCCGGATGATCAAGTTCCGTTCCATGGTGACCGGCGCTGAGGCATCGCTCGCGAACCTGATGGCACGCAACGAAGGGGCCGGCGTGTTGTTCAAAATGCAGAACGACCCGCGGGTGACCAGCTGCGGGCGGTGGATGCGCCGCTACTCGCTGGACGAACTGCCGCAGTTCTGGAATGTCCTCACCGGCGAAATGAGCCTGGTGGGACCCCGTCCGCCGCTGCAGCGCGAAGTGGAGGCCTACGAACGGCATACCCACCGGCGGCTGCTCATCAAGCCCGGAATCACCGGTCTCTGGCAGGTCAACGGCCGCTCGGACCTGCCCTGGGATGAGGCCGTGCGCCTCGATCTCTACTACGTCGAAAACTGGTCGATCATGGGGGACGTCATCATCATGTGGCGGACCTTCAAAGCAATGTGCATGCCTGCGGGCGCGTATTAAGTGGAGGGGACAGATATGGAATCGTCACAGGAGTCCTACCGCCGGGACCTTGACCTTATGGCATCCGCCGCACCGCTGCGGGCAGCCGTTATCGGTGCCGGCTACTGGGGGCCGAATCTCGCCCGGAACTTCAATGCAAGCCCCGACTGGAAACTTGCCGCGATCGTGGATATGGACCGCGACCGCGCCACCAAGCTCTCGGCAGCGAACGGCGGGGTTCCGGTCTGCGAGTCCATCGACGAGCTGCTGGATACGGTCGACGTCGATGCGGTGGCGATTGCCACGCCGGCGCACACCCACCACGGCATCGCCCTGACGGCGTTGCGTGCCGGAAAGCACGTGCTCGTGGAAAAGCCACTGGCTGACAGCAGGGCAAAAGGCGTGGAGATGGTCGAAGAAGCGGAGAGCCGCGGGCTGGTACTGATGGCCGACCATACCTATTGCTACACGCCCGCGGTCCTGAAGATTCGGGAACTGATTGCCGAGGGATCCCTGGGCGAGATCCTGTTCATCGACTCGGTGCGGATCAACCTGGGGCTGGTGCAGCCGGATGTGGACGTTTTCTGGGACCTTGCTCCGCACGATCTGTCCATCATCGACTTCATCCTGCCTGGCGGCCTCCGACCGGCTGAAGTGGCGGCACACGGCGCGGACCCGCTTGGCACCGGGCGGGACTGCGTGGGGCACCTGACGTTTGCGCTGCCGAATGATGCCATGGCGCACGTGCACGTGAACTGGCTCAGCCCCACCAAGATCCGCCAGATGGTGGTGGGCGGTTCCCAGCGGACGCTCGTCTGGGATGACCTCAATCCGCAGCAACGGCTGAGCGTGTACGACCGCGGCGTCAGCCTGGACCGGAAGTACCGTTCGCCCGCCGAGAAGAAGGCCTTCGCCATTTCCTACCGGTTGGGCGACACCTGGTCCCCCGCGCTGCCGGAACATGAGGCGCTCGGCCAGATGGTGGCGGAATTTGCCAGCAGCATCTGGCATCACCGGCCGGCGCGGACCAGCGGGGCGTCCGGCCTGCGGGTGCTGTCGGTACTGGAAGCGGTAAGCCGCAGCCTCAGTGGCGACGGACAGTCGGTCCCTGTCACGGGCAACGAAACCCAGCTGGAGGGACGGCGATGAGCATGCTGCAGGGCGCGCGGGTCCTGGTCACCGGCGGGGCCGGCACCATCGGATCCACTATTGTCGACCACCTGATCACCGCAGGAGTTGAGCGGATAACCGTCCTGGACAATCTGGTCCGCGGCCGTCGCGCCAACCTCGATGAGGCGGTTGCTACGGGCAGGATCGAACTCGTCGAAGGGGACCTGCGCGACCGGGACCTGGTCCACGACCTCACCCGCGGCAAAGACATCGTTTTCCATCAGGCGGCCATCAGGATCACGCAGTGCGCGGAGGAGCCGCGGCTCGCCCTCGAAGTGCTGGTGGACGGCACATTCAACGTGTTCGAAGCGGCGGCCGAGCACGGCGTGGGCAAGCTGGTGGCAGCATCCAGCGCATCGGTCTACGGGATGGCGGAGGAATTCCCCACCACCGAGCGCCACCACCACCACAACAACGACACGTTCTACGGCGCCGCGAAGTCCTTCAACGAGGGTATGGCCCGCAGCTTCCGGGCCATGACAGGCCTGGACTACGTCTTGCTGCGTTACTTCAACGTCTACGGACCCCGGATGGACGTGCATGGCCTCTACACGGAGGTGCTGGTCCGCTGGATGGAGCGCATCGCGGACGGGCAGCCGCCGCTGATATTCGGGGACGGACGCCAGACCATGGATTTCATCTACACCAGGGACGTCGCCCGCGCTAACATCCTGGCCGCCGGTAGCGGAGTTCGCGAGGGTGTCTACAACGTGGCCAGCGGGCAAGAGACCAGCCTTCTGGAACTCGCAGAGGCGCTGTTGCGGGCAATGGACTCCGATCTGCAGGTGGAACATGGCCCGGACCGCGCCATCAACGGTGTTGTCCGCCGCCTTGCTGATACCTCTGCTGCCCGGTTGGACTTCGGCTTTGCGGCTGAAACCGGGCTGGAGGAGGGGCTCCGGGAACTCGTGGACTGGTGGCGTCCGTTGCGCGGCGAGATTGCCGCCACCCGGGTGGGAGGCGTGCGGTGACCGTCAGCCAGGATCAGGCCCTGAGCCGGATCAACGTTATGAAGCCTTGGCTCGGCATCGAAGAAGCGGAGGCTGTCGCGGAGGTGATTGCCTCCGGCTGGGTGGCCCAGGGTCCCCGGGTAGCGCAGTTCGAGGAATCCTTTGCCGCCGCCCAGGAGGCAATGTACGCCGTCGCGGTTTCCAACTGCACCACCGCCCTGCACCTGGCGCTGAAGGTGGCCGGCCTCGGGCCGGGCGACGACGTCGTGGTGCCGTCCTTCTCCTTCATCGCCACCGCCAACGCCGCCGGCTACGTGGGAGCGAGGACGGTGTTCTGTGATGTTGAACAGGAAACCGGCAACGTCTCGGCGCAGACCGTCGCCGCCGCACTGACCCCGGCCACAAAGGCTGTGATCGTGGTGGACCAGGGTGGAATGCCGGTGGACCTGGAACCCATCCGGGCGCTGTGCGACCCCTTGGGGATCACGGTGGTGGAGGATTCAGCCTGCGGTGCGGGCTCCACGTACCAAGGCCGGCCCGTCGGAGCCGGCGCGGATTTAGCGGCGTGGTCCTTCCACCCGCGCAAGATCCTGACCACAGGCGAGGGTGGCATGCTGACCACTCGGAACCCGGAATGGGCCGGCCGTGCCCGCAGGCTGCGGGAACACGCCATGAGCGTCTCGGCCAACGACCGCCACGCCGCCCTCCTGGCCCCTGCGGAGGAGTATCTGGAAGCCGGATTCAACTTCCGGATGACTGACATGCAGGCCGCAGTAGGACTGGTCCAGCTGGCCCGGCTGGCCGAGGCTGTGGCCCGGCGCCGCGAAATCGTGGCCGGCTACCAGGCGGCCTTGGCCGGCATTGAAGGCTTGCGGCTGGTCCGCGACCCGGCCTACGGCACGAGCAATTTCCAGTCCTTCTGGGTGGAGGTTTTGCCTTCATTCCCCATCCACCGCGAGGAACTCCTGGAGCGCATGGCACGCGACGGCATCTCCGCCCGCCGCGGCATCATGGCCGCGCACCGGCAGCCTGCCTACGCGGGCCGGGACACGGGAGGGACCGACTTGTCGGTCACAGAACGGCTGACGGACAACACCCTGATCCTGCCGGTGTACCACCAGCTGACGCCGGGCGAGCAGGCCCGGGTGCTGCGGTCCATCCGGCTGGCAAGCGGGGAGGGAACCCGTGGCTGACCTTATTCTCATCGCAGCCAGCGGACTCGCCCGTGAAGTCCTCGCCACCGTGCGCGACAGCGGCCAGTTCGATGTGGTGGGCATCCTCGACGACGACCCAGGCAGGGCGGGCACCACAGTGGACGGCTCGCACATCCTGGGACCGGTCAGCGACGCGCTCAAGTATCCGGACGCGAAGGTGGTGGTCTGTGTCGGAGCAGGCAGCGGTCGGGCCGGGATAGTGGAAAGGCTTGCAGAGCTTGGATTTCCCGACTGGCGGTACGCCACGGTGGTTGACGCCTCGGTGCGGCTGCCGGAGGGGTGCCGCATCGGCCGCGGCAGCATCTTGCTGGGCCATGTCACCCTGACGGCCGACGTCACCATCGGAAACCACGTGGTTGTGATGCCCGGGGTTACCCTCACCCATGACGATGCGGTGGAGGATTTTGCCACCTTTGCGGCCGGCGTTTCGCTCGGCGGAGGGGTCCGGGTGGGACGGGCCGCGTATCTCGGCATGAACTCCTGCGTGCGGGAGCGGACCATCGTCGGTGCCGGTGCCACCGTGGGCATGGGGGCCGTTGTCCTGGCCGACGTTCCGGCCGGAGAAACCTGGGTCGGCGTTCCGGCACGGGCTGTCGCGCGAACCATGCAAACGACTGCTGCTTCAGGAGGCGGACAATGACTCTTTCACCAACTTTCCCCCTGGCTGTTCCCCTCGTTGACCTCGGCGCACAGCAGAACGAAATAGCCGAGGAAGTGGAGAGTGGCATCAGGCAGGTCTTCGCGCGCACTTCTTTTATCGGAGGTCCGGAGGTTGCAGAGTTCGAGCAGGCCTACGCCGGATTCCTGGGTGCCCGCCATTGCGTCGGCGTGGCCAACGGCACCGATGCTTTGGAGCTTGGGCTCCGTGCAGCCGGAGTCAGGCCCGGAGGGGAAGTCATCCTGCCGGCCAACACGTTCATTGCCACAGCCGAGGCCGTAAGTCGGATAGGAGCGGTCCCGGTACCTGTGGACGTGGACCCGGACTACCTGCTCATCGATCCGGCCGGGGTCAGGGAGGCAGTGACTGAGGCGACTCAGGCAATCGTGGCCGTGCACCTGTTCGGGCAAACGGCATTCGTCGAACAGCTAAAGGCCGCTGCCTTCGGATGCGGCGCCGTTATCGTTGAAGACGCCGCACAGGCCCAAGGGGCATCACGCCACGGTCGCTTCGCTGGCACGCTCGGAACCGTTGCAGGTACGAGTTTCTATCCGGGCAAGAACCTCGGGGCGGCGGGTGACGCCGGGGCAGTCCTGACCAATGATGACGCTATCGCTGACCGTGTCCGCCTACTGGGCGCCCACGGCAGCTCCGTCAAGTACGAGCATGACGCGATAGGCATGAATTCCCGCCTGGACACTATCCAGGCGGTGGTGCTCAACTCCAAACTGCGGCGCCTTGCGGCCTGGAACGAACGACGGCGGGAGGCCGCCGCCCGATATACGGAGATGCTCAGGGATGTGCCCGGCATTGTGCTGCCGCGCACGGCTGACGGCAACATCGATGTCTGGCACCTCTACGTCATCCGGATCCTGGACCGGGACCGCGTGCTCGCCGCGCTGAACGGGGCGGGGATCGGCGCCGGCATCCACTACCCGGTTCCGATGCACCTCAGCCGTGCTTATCGACATCTGGGATTCTGCCGTGGGACATTCCCCGTAGCTGAAGAAGCCGCGGCAACCATGCTCTCCCTGCCGATTTACCCGCATATCACCGCCCGGCAGCAGGAGTATGTCGTCGGCCAATTGCTCGCAGCCATGGAACGGCCATGACACACTCACGCAGCGGAGCCGGGGCCTCGAACGCCTTCGCGTGGAGCCTGCTGAACACCCTGGTGTCCAGGGTGGGCACGCTCGGCATTGGAATCGTCCTGGCGAGGGTGTTGGGTCCGGATTCCTTCGGCACCTTTGCCGTGGCACTGGTGGCACTGATGGCAGTCCTCAGCTTCAATGAACTTGGTGTTTCGCTGGCGATCGTCCGGTGGCCAGGCGACCCCGCGAAAATAGTACCCACGGTCAACACCATCTCCGTGGTGGGGAGCGGCATCTTCTGCGCGGGGGCCGTCCTTGCGGCGCCTGCGTTTACGGCGGCCATGGGGGACCCGGGAGCAACCGACGTAGTCCGGGTCCTCATCCTCAGCGTCTTCATCAACGGGGTGGTGGCTTCTCCGGCAGCCCTGCTCCAGCGCGACTTCAAGGAAAAGACCAGGCTGGGAATCGACCAGGTCAACGTGTGGACGGGGGCTATCCTGTCTGTCGTACTGGCGCTCGCGGGGATGGGCGCCATGGCACTGGCGGTGGGCAGGGTAGCCGGAAGCCTCATTTCCGGTGGCATATTCCTCGCGGCTTCGCCCTTGCCCTATCGTTTCGGACTGGACCGCAACCAGCTTGGACCGCTGCTTCGGTTCGGCCTGCCGCTGGCCGGCACCAGCATCATCTTCTTCGCGATTGGCTACGCCGACCAGCTGACGGCCGGAAGCATGCTGGGGCCCGCCGCACTCGCCTTCTACGTCCTTGCGTTCAACCTTTCCAACTGGCCTGTCAGTATCCTGGCCCAGCCCCTTCGCAGGGTGGCACCTGCCGCGTTTTCAACACTTCAGCAGGACAAGGCAGCCATGAATTCGGCGCTCGTCTCGGTAGTGGCTGTCCTCGCGGCAGCCACGTTGCCGCTGGTGATGTTTCTAGCTGGAAGTGCGGTATCGCTCGTCGATCTGGTCTACGGCAAGGAGTGGCTGCCTGCGGCTGCAGCACTTTCGTGGCTGGTGGTGGCCGCCGTCAGCAGGATCTTCTCGGACCTGGCCTATGACTTCATGGTTGTCCAGGGTAAGTCCGGCACAGTATTTGTCGTTCAGGCCGGCAGCCTCCTGGTGCTGGTGCCCGCACTTGCAGCCGGTGCGGCACTGAATGGGCTCCCCGGCCTGGCCTTTGCGCAGGCACTCGTCTCGAGTTGCGTCCTGTTGCCCCTTTGCCTGTGGCAGCTCTCCCGGACCGGCGTTTCGGTGCGCGCGCTCTATTCAGTGGTATGGGTACCTGCGCTGGCGTCCATGGCTGTCGGTGCAACATCGCTTGGCCTGTCCGGCTGGTTGCCAGTGCCTTGGCTGGAACTCCCTGTGGGCGCGGGCATTGCAGCCTCCACGGCCGTTGTGTTGCTGTACTGGCGCCGGGACGACGTAAAACTGCTGAGGAAAGTGGGTCGCCGCGAAGCGCGCCCGGATGTCGCGGAGCTGGTCCCGTGAAAATCCTGGTCTACCCCCACGACCTCGGCATCGGCGGAAGCCAGATCAACGCCATCGAACTTGCCGGAGCTGTTCACAGGATGGGCCACGAGACCATCGTTTTCGGACGGCCCGGTCCGCTCGTGGAAAAAGTCCGGGTGCTGGGGCTGGAATTTGTGGCTGCACCGACCACGGGCAGGCGGCCTTCGATGGCCGCCGCCCGGGCGCTGGCGAGCCTAGCTCAGCATCGGCGAATCGATATTCTGCACGGCTATGAGTGGCCGCCCTCGTTGGAATGCTACTGGGCAGCGCGGCGGCGGCCACAAGTGGCTGCGGTTTCCACCGTCATGTCCATGGCAGTCGCGCCCTTCATCCCCAAGCATCTTCCGCTGACGGTCGGAACCTACCAAATCGCTGAAGTCGAAGCCGGCGTCGGCCGCTCGGCCGTTACCGTGCTGGAGCCCCCTGTCGACGTGGACGCGAACCGTCCCGGCCTTGACCTTGCCCAGGCGGAGCTCAGGAGGAGGTGGGGTATCGCGGACAGCGGGTTTGTTGTGGCCGTCGTGTCCCGCCTTGCCCGGGAGCTCAAGCTGGAGGGCATCCTCAGCGCCATGGACGCGGTGGCGTCCCTCCCCGCCGGAATGCGGGTTTGCCTTCTCATCGCCGGTGACGGCCCGGCGCGCGCGGAAGTTTCCGGGCGGGCGGAACAGGTGAACATCCGGACCGGCCGGCAGACGGTTGTCCTGGCCGGCGAACTTGCCGACCCCCGTGCGGCCTACGATGTGGCCGACGTCTGCCTTGGCATGGGCGGTTCGGCGCTGCGGGCGCTGGCCTTCGGCAAACCGCTGGTGGTCCAGGGCGAAGCAGGCTTCTGGGAACTCCTGACGCCTTCCTCACTCGGGACCTTCCTGTGGCAGGGATGGTACGGCGTGGGCAGCGGGCAAGCCGGCGGCGCTTCCGCCCTCCGCCAAATACTGTCCGAGATCCTGCCGGCCGAGCGGCTCCGCGCCGAGCTCGGGGCATTCGGCAGGAGCGTTGTGGAGCACCGGTACTCGTTGGAACATGCTGCAGAGGTCCAGCTCGACATCTACGCAGCAGCCCTGGATCCGGCGTCCTCCAGCCGACGGGCGTACTTCCGCGAACTCGAGGCTGCCGGCCACTTCCTCCGCTACAAGCGCCGCCGGCTGCAGGCGCGCCTGACCGGCCGCGATACCGCTGATGATTTCAACGCCCGCCCCGTAGCAACGGCTCGGCCCGTGCAGGCATTCTCCGCCGGAGGTGCCGCATGAGCACCGGCGGCCCCATTGTCTGGATGGCCGGCACCGGACCCGCGCGGAGCCTGCCATGACCGTCCGGCGCAGAACCGCTCTCTTGCTGCTCGTGCTCTACCTGGCCGCCCTGGCGTGCATCGGCTTTTGGCCCACCCCTGTGGAACGCCCCGTCTCCGGCCTCCTGCGCAGCTTCCTGCGGGTCCTGCAGGACCAGCCGCTGACTGCGGGAATCAGGTCAGGGCACGTGGAGGTGGCCGCCAATGTCCTGCTGTTCGTGCCGCTCGGGCTGCTGGTTGCGAGCCTGCTGCCGGCACGCCGCTGGTGGATTGCTACGGTGGCGGGGCTGCTGGGATCCGGAGCCATTGAGGCTGTCCAGTTCCTCGCCCTCGACCAGCGCCAGGCCACCCTCCGCGACATCGCCAGCAACACGCTGGGCGCCCTGCTCGGTGCGCTCGCGGCCTTGTGGGTGCGCCGCCGACACAGGGCACCACTAACAACGCCGGTCTCCGGCACCACTGTCCCCGGGAGGAACGACATGATCACCATCGCCGCCACGGCTGACGTGGGAGAGTCCGCCAGCATTGGAGAAGGCTCCCGGATCTGGCATTTGGCACAGATCCGGGAAGACGCTGTCCTGGGCAGCAATTGCAACATCGGCCGGGGAGCCTACGTGGGACCGGCGGTCCAGCTGGGCGACAACTGCAAAGTCCAGAACTACGCACTGGTCTACGAACCGGCGCGACTGTCCGACGGCGTCTTCATCGGCCCCGCGGCTGTTCTCACCAACGATCTCCACCCGCGGGCCATCACACCCGAGGGAACACTCAAGGGATCCGAGGACTGGGTCGCCGTGGGTGTGACTGTCGGCAAGGGTGCCTCCGTCGGTGCGCGTGCGGTCTGCATAGCGCCCCTCACCATTGGCGAGTGGGCCACCGTGGCTGCCGGGGCCGTCGTGACCCGCGACGTCCCGGCCTACGCCGTGGTTGCCGGCGTGCCGGCGCGGCAAATTGGCTGGGTGGGTGAGGCGGGCCATCCGCTCAAGCAGGACGACGGCGGCAGTTGGCTCTGCCCCGTCACCGGCCGCCGCTACTTCGAAACCAATGGGCAGCTCGTGCCCGCCGACAAGCATTAAGGAGGCGACGTGGACAACCTGGACGCCGACAAAGTCATCCTGGGCGGCACTCCGGTGGATCTGATGGATCCTGAGCCGGCCTTGGAACTCATCCTTGCCCGGGCCGGACAGCGAGGTCTGCCGCCCCTCGGTGTCGCCTCCGTCAACCTCGACCACCTTCATCATTTCGGTGCCGGCGGACGGTGGGAAGGCACGCTGCACGCGGATCCGGCCAGTACAGTCGACTGGCTTTATCTGCTCGACGGCGCCCCGCTCGTGGCACAATCCCAGCGGCTCACCGGGCATCGCTGGCCACGGCTGGCTGGAAGCGACCTCGCGTCGCCGCTGCTGGAACGGGCTGAGCAATTAGGGCTCCGGGTGGGGTTCCTCGGCGGTTCACGGGCGAACCAGGAGCTTTTGGCGCAAAAAATCGCTGAGGAGCATCCGCGCCTCCACGTTGCGGGAATGTGGTCCCCCGACCGGGTAGAACTGGCCTCCGCGTGCGACTCGGAGGGGATCGCGGCTGACATTGCCGCAGCCGGCACCCAGATCCTTTACGTGGGACTTGGCAAGCCACGGCAGGAACTCTGGATCGACCATTATGCCGCCCTTACCGGCGCCGCCGTCCTGCTCGCCTTCGGTGCAGCGGTGGATTTCCTTGCGGGGAGGGTGCATCGTGCGCCCCAATGGGCCAGCGACCATGGGCTGGAATGGGGCTACCGTCTGGCGCTGGAACCCAAACGGCTCGCCAGCCGCTACCTGATCGACGGCCCTCCGGCGTACATCAAGCTGCGGACTGCGTCGTGCACCGTGCCTCATCCGCGGGCGGAGTCCGCACCGTCGGCCGCTCCCGCGCCGCGGAGTCCCGGCCGCTTCACCGGAGCCGACGGCGCTGTGGATGCCGCCGTCGTAGTTGTTACTTACAACAGCGCCAATGGCGTCGGTCCGCTGCTGGAGAGCCTGCGGGAGGAGACAACGGATCTCACGCTGCGCGTGCTGGTGGCGGACAATTCCTCCAGCGACGGTACCCTGGCGCTCGTGCGTAGCGCCCACCCGGACGTCATTGCCTTCGCCACCGGAGGCAATCTGGGATATTCCGGCGGCATCAATGCCGCGATGCGGAAGGTCGGGGAAAGCGCCACAGTGGTGGTTCTCAATCCGGACGTCACCGTGGGACGCGGAAGCCTCAAAACCATGATGCACCGCCTCCGTTCGTCCCGTGCCGGGGCAGTTGTGCCGCGTCTCCAGGACGAAAGAGGTGCAACGAGCCTGTCCCTGTACCGTGAGCCGGGCATCGCCAACGCGGTGGGCGACGCATTGGCGGGAAGGCGGTTCCAGAACCGGCCGGGCTGGCTGGCCGGCACCGACTACAACCCGGAAAGCTACGCCCATCCCCACACCGTGCACTGGGCCACAGGGGCTGCGCTGATGGTCCGCCGCAGCCTGGCAGACTCATTGGCATGGGACGAGTCATACTTCCTCTATTCCGAGGAAGTGGACTTCTTCCGTGGGCTGCGAACCATGGGTGAAACCATCTGGTACGAACCGGCAGCTCTCATGACCCATGCAGGTGCCGGCTCGGGCACGTCACCAAGGCTGAATGCCCTGCTGGCCGTCAACCGTGTGCGGTACATCCGCAAATACCATTCGGCCGCGTATTCGGCGGTCTTCCACGGTGCGGTGGTGCTCTCCGAAGCGCTGCGCTCCTGGAAGCCGGACCGCAGGGGAGTGCTGCGGGCTGTTCTGGATGAAGGCAGTTGGACCGACCTGCCGGGCGCCACCAAGGACCCCGACCCCGCATACTTTCCTGCTGGCTCGGTGGTTATTCCTGCCCACAACGAAGCAAGCGTGATGGCCCGAACGCTCGCCCCGCTTGCTCCACTCGCAGCCGCAGGGCAGCTCGAGGTGATCGTAGTGTGCAACGGTTGCTCGGACGAAACCGCCGCTATAGCCCGCGGCTTCGAAGGTGTGACGGTACTGGAAATCGGACGACCCTCCAAGTCCGCTGCCCTCAACGCCGGCGATACAGCCGCCACCAAGTTCCCCAGGCTCTATCTGGACGCCGATGTGCAGATTAGTCGGCAGGCAGTGCGGGATGTGCTGACTGCGCTGGGCCCAGGCGGACCCTTGGCCGCGCGCCCGGCTGTGCAATTCGACCTGCAGGACGCTCATCCGCTGATCCACTCCTATTACCGCACGCGGCTGCGGCTGCCCTCTGCACGGAACCGGCTCTGGGCCGGAGGGGTCTACGGCCTGTCGGAGCAGGGACGAACGCGATTCAGGGAATTCCCGGACCTGACAGCGGACGACCTCTTCGTCGATCGGCTTTTCGAGCCGTCGGAAAAGGCTGTCCTCGATGTCGACCCCGTGGTCATTCGTCCGCCAAGGACACCCAGGGACCAAGTGGCAGTCCTGCACCGCGTCTACCGGGGCAATGCCGAACAGAACGGCGACGCCGGCCAGCACAGCACAGCCCGGCAGACTCTCGCGGAGGTGCTGCGCTCTGTCCGAGGCCCGCTATCCGCCGTCCACGCTGCGGTCTATTTGGGATTCGCGGTGGCCGGAAGGCAGGGGGCGGGAGGACCCGGTTCGAGTGCCTGGGAACGGGATGACAGCAGTCGTGTACCCGCGGGGTCGCCGCAGGGGCCCTGGGACCGCATCCGTAGCAGCTGGGGTACGGCCCCGCACAAGTAACCCAGGGGTATCCGGCGGCAAGGAATACAAGTACTGCCCTGCTCGCCGGGCAGCACCGCGGTGCCCAAGCGGGTATTACGCGCTGCAACGGCCGCGCTCCGCGGGAAAAAGGCGCGTACGTGACTCTCGTGACCGCACCGTCGAGTGGCGCGTTGAATGGAAGGGCATACCATTTCCTTTTTGACGAGGGGGAGGTCCCGGTGACCATCAGCGAAGACCGTGCGGTTAGCCACATCGGTGTAATGAGGCCGTGGCTCGGGCAGGAGGAAGCGGACGCCGTCGTGCAAGTGCTTTCTTCGGGCCGGACGGTTCAAGGGCCACGCGTAGGGCAGTTTGAAGAGGCGTTCGGTTCGGCGCAGCAGGCGTCGCACGCCGTCGCAGTGTCCAGCGGTACCGCGGCCCTCCACCTGGCGCTCAGGGTGGCCGGGGTTCAACAGCAGGACGACGTCGTTCTGCCCTCGTTCTGTCCAATTGCGAACGCCGACGCCGTGAGCCGCCTGGGCGCCCGGACGGTCTTTGCCGATGTCGAGGCCGGAACCGGCAATGTATCGCGCGGGACCATCGAGGAGGCCCTGACACCGGCAACCCGGGCGGTGATCGTGGCGGACCTGGGCGGCATGCCTGTTGACTTGGAACCCATCCGCGACCTATGTGATCCGCTCGGTGTCACAGTCATCGAGGATGCCTCCTGCGGCGTGGGCTCCACCTACCAAGGACAGCCGGTGGGCGCCGGCGCCGAACTGACCGTGTGGTCCTTCGATTCGTGCGAGGTCCTGACCACCGGCGAAGGCGGCATGCTCACCACCCGGAAAGAGGCGTGGGCGGCCGCGGCCCGGCAACTTCGTAACAACACCGGGAATGATGCGGGATTGGATCACCGCATGACCGATCTGCAGGCCGCCATCGGCCTGGTCCAGCTGGGGCGGCTGCACGAAGCCGTTGCCCATCGCAGGGAAATTGTCGCCAGCTACCAGCTCGCGCTCTCACGGATCGCAGGGCTGCGGTTCATCAAGGACCCGGACTACGGCAGCAGCAATTTCCAATCCTTCTGGATGGAAGTGCTGCCGTCATTCGCCTTGCCCCGGGATGAGCTTCTGGAGCGGCTGTCGCGCGACGGTATTTCTGCCGGCGTCGGGCTTACGGCGGTCCATCGGCAGCCGGCGTACTGGGACCGGGACACCGGTCTGGCGGACCTGTCGGTCACCGAGCGGTTGGCGGACCGGCTGGTGGTCCTGCCGGTGTATCACCAGTTGACCCCCGGCGAGCAGTCCAGGGTGCTTCGCTCTGTCCGGCTCGCGGCGGCCGGAATACCCGTCACCGTTCGGCGCGGCAAGTGGACCGGCGGCTTCCGGCGCACAGACGCGGCCAGCGCCTGACCGCCGGATCGTCAGCGGGAGCTTTCGGACTCTTTCGCTGACGATCCGGCGGTGGTGAGTTCCCTGTCGGTGCCCGCGAGCTGGGTCAGCAGGTCCCGGATCTCGGCCAGCAGTGCGGTGTCCGCCGGAATGGGTTCCTCCTCAGGTTCCGCCGTCGCCAGGCGGCTCTTCACCAGTGAGTTGATCTTGTTCATGGGTGCCACGAAGATGAAATAGACCACCGCGGCAGTGATGAGGAAGGTCACGAAGGCGGTGATGACGCCGCCGATATTGACGAATGTCTTGCTGTTGCCAGGCCAGATAGCGAAGCCCAGGCCTTCGGTCTGGACCCCGCCGGCCGCTGCGATGATCGGGTTGACGATGTGTGTGGTGAACGCGGTCACCAGCGCCGTGAACGCCGTGCCGACGACGACGGCAATGGACAGTTCGATCACGTTCCCGCGAAGGATGAAATCCTTGAATCCTTTGAGCATGGGGGTCCTCCGGTTTGCGTTTCTGTCGGTGGTTTAACCGATAGACAATACCAGTCCGCCCCTTCCGGTCCCTCCCGCGAGGGGAGCTGGAAGCCCGAGCCGAGCCACTTTTGAGGGTGCCGCCGGGTGGCCGGGCGTAGGATTTGAAATGGACGCCAACGCTGCCGCCATCAGACTGGCACCGTACGGAAAGGCGTGACCCCCCTTGAAGCTTTTGGCCGAGATGTTCACGATTGCCCCCGGCAATAAGGACCATCAGGTCGCGATCCGTTGCGCCGTGGGTGTCTTTGTTCCGTTGATCATCGTGGTCCTGATCGGCCGGAGCGACCTGGCGATCTTCGCCTCCTTCGGTGCCTTCACCGGAATCTACGGTCGCGGGGAGCTGCACCGGAAGCGGCTTTTCATCCAGATGCGCGCCGGTTCGCTCATGCTGCTCGTCATCCTGATGGCCACGTTGTCCGCCCGCGCTGGCCAGGCCCTGGGGCTGTCGGACGCCGCGAGCACCTGGACGCAGGTGGCAGCCACCACGGTGGTTGCCGGGGCGTGTTCGCTGGTGATTGCCTTGTGGCGCCACCGGCCGGCGGGTTCGTTGTTCCATATCTTCGCCTTCGCGGCCATCGCTTCGATTCCGAACCAGCCGCCGCTCTGGCAGTGCATGCTCGTCGCGATTCTTACCACCGTGTTCTGCCTGCTGATCGGCATTTCCTCCCGTCTGGTGCGGAGCCGCCGAACGCCCTGGGCCATGCCCGCGCCGGCCCGGCTAACGCAGGAGGAGAAGCGCGCCGCCTGGCTTGAAGCGATGGGCTACGTCGTGGCTGCGGGG
The DNA here is from genome assembly GCF_001423745.1 of Arthrobacter sp. Leaf337. GTDB lineage: Bacteria > Actinomycetota > Actinomycetes > Actinomycetales > Micrococcaceae > Arthrobacter. The sequence goes on along the minus strand of NZ_LMPC01000008.1, from coordinate 76,981 downwards.
CTCGCCGGCACACTGGCCACCATTGTGGGGCAGTGGCTTGGCTTCGGCCACAACTACTGGGCCATGGTGGCTGCAGTCGTTCCGTTGGTGGGCCGGACCACCCGACACCGCGTGGCCAGGGGCATCCAGAGAATCATCGGCACCGTGCTGGGGCTGATCGTGCTTGCCGGTGTGCTGTTGCTGAATCCCGCGCCCTGGCAGATGGTCCTGATGATCGCCGCGTGCCAGTTCGGCGCAGAGATGTTCATCGCCCGCCAGTACGTCCTGGCGCAAATATTCGTGACGCCACTGGCTCTCACTGCCACGCTGCTGGCGGCGCCCACTGCCCCCGAAGTGCTGCTGCGGGACAGGATCGTCGAGACGGTCATCGGCGCCGCCGTCGGCATCGCCGTTGTGGGTGCCCCCGCCGTTTGGCGGCGGATGTGGGCGGGGGACAAGGCGCGGCGCATTGCCGCGTTATGAGGCCCGGCCGCTTGGAGCGCCCGGGCGTTAGGAAGGCCCGACGGCGGTCCGCTTGCCTGCCGCTGCGGTGACCGCCTGCGGCACCAGGACGAGCGCCGCCACGGCAAGGACGGCCGCGCCGGCGAAGACGTAGAAGCCCCAGGGATAGGCGATTCCGGCGGCCACCAGGGTGCCCGTCACGGCCGGGCCGAGGATGGCTCCGAGGCGTCCGACCCCTGCGGCGAAGCCCAGTGCGGTGCCGCGCAGCCGGGCCGGGAACAGCTGGCTGACCCAGGCGTACACCAGCACCTGTGAGCTGAAGACGAAGACGCCGGTCACGAACACGGCCGCGTTCAGGAGCAGTTCATTCTGGATCTTCACGCTGAGCGCTGCGAGGAAGACGGCGGAGAGGAAGAACCAGAGAAGCACGATCTTCTTGGTTCCATGCTTGTCGGCCAGGATGCCGGCCACCACCAGGCCAACCACCGCGCCCACGTTCAGGACAAGCAGCAGGGAGAGTCCTGCGCTGAGCGTGTAACCGGCGGAGGACATGAGCTGCGGCAGCCAGGTGTTCAGCCCGTACACGAGCAGCAGGCCCATGAAGGAGGCGACGGCGATGCCTGCCGCAACGAGGGGGTACGGTTTCCGGCCGAGGTCCCGGAAGCTGGCGCGTTCTTCGACGGCGGGCTCAGCGGCCTTGGCGGGATGGGTGCCGGACGCCGGAGAGAGCGCCGGCAGGGAAACAACCGCGGGCAGCGTTTCCGGCAGCTTGAACCACAGGAACGGCACCAGCGCGAAGCCGGCGACACCGCCAACCACGAACATGATGCGCCAGTCCGGGATGACCATCAGCGCCAGGAAGGCCGTGGCCACGGCTCCGGCGTGGTAGCCGGTCATGGTCCGCGTGGTGGACTTACCGGCCGAGCCTGCGGGGGCGTAGTCGTTCATGTATGCCAGGGCGGCCGGGAGGCAGGCACCCAGCCCCAGCCCCGCCAGCAGCCTGAAGATGCTGAAGACGGCAACGTTGGGGGCAAAGACCACGGCAATCGTGAAGATGGAGAACCACGTCACGCAGGCAACCAGCAGGTTCCGCCGGCCGAAGCGGTCCGAGAGCGGCGCAATGAACAGCGCTCCCAGCCCTACGCCCACCAGTGAGATCGTTGCGGCGAACGTGGCGCCGACGGCGTCGAAGCCGAGGTCGTGGGTCTTGATGAGGGTGGGGATGACGGTGCCGAGCACCACCAGGTCAAAGCCGTCCAGGACCATGGCCAGCCAGCACAGCCAGACGGGCCAGCGTGATTTGTTTTCCAACGACGTCGTTGACATTGCTACCTCAGAGTTGATTTCTTGCCGGTTGGTTTCTCCGTGGCACCGGCCGGGACCGAAGGTTCCCTCTCCTGAGATTTGTACCACTGGCCCCTGTTGTGTGGGACACTTCAAACCATTCAATGGAAGGGGAAATGTGGCCAACTCGGGCTCCGGGGACTCAGTGGTGGACCGCGTGGTCCGCGTCATCGCCGCCTTTCCGGACGGTGTCAACGTCCTGCCGCTTTCCGAACTCGCGGCCCGGGCCGGGCTTCCGCTCACCACGGCTCACAGGCTGGTGCGGCAGCTGGCGGGACACGGGCTCCTGGATGTAGGGTCCGGCGGCTCGGTACAGCTCGGGCTGCGGCTGTGGGAACTGGTGAACCGCAATTCGCCCACACTGGAACTGCGCCGGGCTGCCATGCCGTTCATGGAGGACATCCAGCAGGTGCTCAACCAGAACGTGAACCTCGCCGTGCTGGACGGCTGGGAGGCCCTCTTTGTGGAGCGTCTGTCGCGGCGAGGCTCGGTGGCCAACCGGGCACAGGTGGCCGGCCGGATGCCGGTGCATGTGTCCTCCGCCGGACTGGTGCTGATGGCCAACCAGCCCCGCGCGGTCCAGGCGGAATACCTGGCGGGCTTCACGGATCCGGCCGGCAGGCTGACGGTGGAAGAGCTCCGCATCCAGCTGGGGGAGGCCGCACACCAGGGGTACGCCCAGCTGGCCGGCGTGGTGGATCCGGACACCTGGGGAATTGCCGTCCCGGTCATGAACCGCAAGAAGCGGACGGTGGCCGCGATCGGCGTCGTGGTTCCGTTGCGCGAGGTGCGCCTACAGGCGCTGGTGCCGGCGCTGCAGACCGCCGCCCGCGGAATAGGGCGGCGCCTCGCTGAATCGCAAAGCCTTCCGGAGGGGCGGGACTAGATGGGCCCCGCAGGATTCCATTCAACGGAATCCTTGTAACGCGGATCACTGGGCCGGGAGCACACTGTAGCCAGACGATCCAACAGGTCCCGGAACCCCCGCCGGGCCCCGCAACGAAGCGAGGAAACACCATGGCAGCCCGAAAAGTCATCACCACCCAAGTGGCCATCCTGGGCGCCGGCCCGGCAGGACTGATGCTCTCCCATCTGCTCGCCAAGTCCGGCATCGAATCCACCGTCATCGAAATCCGCAGCCGGCAGGAAATCCAGGAGACGGTCCGCGCAGGCATCCTGGAGCATGGCACCGTGAACATGCTGGTGGACAGCGGCGTCTCGGACCGGGTGCTGCGGGACGGCGACCGGCACGACGGGATTGAGCTGCGCTTCAACGGCGAAAGCCACCGGATCGACTTCAAGGACCTGGTGGGGGAGTCGGTGTGGCTGTACCCGCAGACCGACGTGTTCATGGACCTGGCCGCACGCCGCGAGGCCGACGGCGGGGACGTCCGCTACAGCGTCACCGACACCACCATCCACGACATCGAGGGATCGCCGAAGGTCTGGTTCACGGACGCTGACGGCGTGGAATACGAGCTGCAGGCTGATTTCATTACCGGCGCGGACGGTTCGCGCAGCCACTGCCGCTTCCAGATCCCCGAGGCGGACCGCAAGTGGTACTTCCACGAATACCCCTTCGCCTGGTTCGGCATCCTGGCCGAGGCTCCCCGCAGCTCCGATGAGCTCATCTACGCCAACTCGGACAACGGCTTCGCCCTGATCAGCCAGCGGACCGAGACCGTCCAGCGGATGTACTTCCAGTGCGATCCCAACGAGGACGTCAACAATTGGAGCGAGGACCGCATCTGGGACGCCTTCCGCAGCCGGGTCAACGGCAACGGATTCGAGCTCAAGGAAGGCCCGGTCATCGACAAGATGGTGCTCAAGTTCCGCAGCTTCGTCCACGCCCCCATGCGCCACGGCAAGCTCTTCCTGGCCGGCGACGCCGCCCACACCGTGCCCCCCACCGGGGCCAAGGGGCTCAACCTTGCCATCCACGACGTCAAGGTCCTCTTCGAAGGCCTGGAAAGCTACTACAAGGGCGGTTCCACGGCACTGCTGGACGCCTACAGCGACCGCGCCCTGGAGCGCGTCTGGAAGGCCCAGCAGTTCTCCTACTGGATGACCTCCATGCTCCACACGCCGGTGGATGCCGATGACTTTTCCCGCGCACGCCAGCTCGGCGAACTCAACTCGGTGGTCTCATCCCGCCATGGCAGGGCGTACCTGGCCGAGGCCTACACCGGCTGGCCGTCTGCCTGACGGGGCCGCCTGACGGGTCCGCCTGACGGGGCCGCCTGACGGGTCCGCCTGACGGGTCCGCCTGACGGGTCCGCCTGACGGGTCCGCCTGACGGGTCCGCCGTAGACTCGGTGCATGTACGCCATCACCATCGTCGGCGGGGGCATTGCCGGGCTGGCACTAGCGGCGACGCTTGACCCGGATCGCTTCGACGTAACCGTTCACGAGCAGCGGAACGCCGTGCCGGCAGTGGAAACGTCCCTGGCTATGTGGCCCCAGGCCCAGCACGCCCTCGACTCCGTCGGGATCCTGCCGGAAATCCGGGCGGCAGGCTCCGCCTTCGAAGGCATGGCCCTGCGGGATGCTGCCGGGACAGCCTGGCTTCGAGCCGAGGTAGCCGGTGTCATCGGCGTTTCACGGGCGGACCTGCTTCGGCACCTGGACGCCGCCGTGCCGGATTCGGTAACCCGCGTGTTTGGGGCGGTGGCCTCGCTCCCCGACGGCGGCGTGCTGGTCGGGGCCGACGGCGTGCATAGCGTGGTCCGCAGGGCACGCTGGGGTCCGCGGTCCCGGGAGCGGCTCAGCCCCTACCTCGCGCTGCGCGGCGTCATCCACGAACCTGTGCCCGCCGACAGTGGCGGCGAATACTGGGGCCGCGGCGAATTGTTCGGCATCGCGCCGGCCTCCCGGCAGCGGACGTATTGGTACGCCTCCTACCGGTCAGACCTGGGGCCGGGCGGCATCGACGTCGAAGCGGCGCTGGACCACACCCGCCGTCGGTTTTCCGGAAAAGCGGCCGGAATCGTCAGTGTCCTGGCGGGGGCAACACCGGAGGGGACCCTCGCCCAGCGGATCTGGACCGTGCCGGCCCTGCGCAGCTACGTGCGGGGCGGCTCCGTGTTGGTGGGAGATGCCGCCCACGGCATGACGCCCAATCTCGGGCGTGGGGCCTGCGAGGCCCTGATTGACTCCGTCACACTCGCGGAACTGCTCAACTCCCGGCCGCTTCCGGAGGCGCTCAAGACGTACAACAAACGGCGCGTGTTGCGCAGCCAGGCCTTGCGGGTGGCGTCGTCGGCAATGACCCGGCTCGTCCTCGCCGAATCCGCCCAGCCGCTCAGGGACAGGATTCTCAGCGTGGCCGGGCGGCTCAGCCGGTAAGCCCGCCGCTCGCCGTCGACACCTTGGCGCCCGCTGCCTCCGTCGCCGGTGAACCGACGGGCACCGCAGTGCCAGCATCAGCATCTGGTGTGCCGCGCTTGCCGCGCTTGGAGCCGTGGCGTCCGCCAGGCCGGCTGCCGGACCGCCCGTACACCAGGTACATGGTCAGCCCGGTGATGACCATCAGCAGCACTGTGTAAACAAAGGTGTTGGAAACGCCGTCGACGCCTTCTGCGCCGTCCGTGTTGGCTTTGATCACGAGGCCCAGGGGCTGGACCAGCGGGTGGGCCAGGAAGATGGCGGTGTCGTAGTCGTCCAGCATGCTGTTGAAGTTGAGGGCAGCAATGGCCGCCGCAGCGGGCAGGACCAGAGGCAGCAGGATGCGGCGGAACACATAGATCGTCTTCGCCCCCATGATCGTTGCCGCCTCTTCCAGAGAAGAATTAATTGACGCAAACGAGGCCTTGAGCATCCTGAGCGTGAAGGGAATCTTGACCGTGACAAACGCGATCAGGAGGATGACTGTGGTTCCGGTAAGTACGGCGCCGCCGACCAGAGGGTTCGGGTGGTCGTAGCTGATGATCAATCCCAGTGCGAGCAAAGCCGACGGCAGGATCCAGGGGATGTGCAGCAGGTACTCGAAGAGGCCAGTCACCCAGTTTTTGTGTTTCTGAAGGATCCGCGCCACAAAGAGCAGGCCGCCCACAGCGATGGCCGCCGCCAGGGCGCTGTAGATAACGCTGACAATGAAAGGCCGCAAGCCCGCGGGCTGTGTCAGTACGCGCACGTAGTTGTCGATCGTAAGGCTGCCCGGCGAGAGCTGGCCGGTTTGGATGGCGGCGCCGTCCGCGAAGGAAAACAGCACAATCAGCACTACCGGGAGGGTGTAGACCGCGAACAGCAGGTAAGCGGCTGCGTGCACGGCAATGTTGGCTGCAGGATTGGTGATCCTCTGCTTCTGCAGAGCGGAGGAAACCTTGGACACCGAAAAGTAGGTCCCGCCCTTCTCCAGGCGGGACATCACAGCGAGCATCAGCATGGTCGCTACGCCCAGGATGACGGCTAGCAGGGCCGCCAGATCCCGTGATGTGGGGCTATTCGTGAAAGTAAGGATCATAGGCGTGATCGTCTGGAAGTCGCGTCCGCCGAGGACCTGCGGCGCGCTGAGTGCTCCCAGGCCGGTGAGGAAAGACAAGATGGTGACGGCAAAGAGCGTGGGCTTCAGCATGGGCAGCACAATGCGCCGAAGGATGGTCCAGGTGGAAGCGCCAAGGTTCCTGGCCGCTTCGATGGTCTGGTAATCGACGCCTTTGAGGGCGTTGGCGACGAAGAGCATGTGGTTGGTGGTCGTGGCGAAGGTCATGACCGCCAGCACGGCGAAGAATCCCGAAAACCAGTCGGGCTCCATGCCGGGAAAGATGTTCAGCAGGAAGGCGGTGACGATTCCCTTGTCGCCATAAATGAACTTGTAGCCCGCCGCCAGCACGATGCCGCCGTAGATGAAGGTCGTGGCGTAGCCCAGGAACAGGATCCGGGAACCGCGGATCCTGAAGTAATGGGTCACGAGGACGATGAAGATGCCCACAACGTTCACGGTGATGGAAAGTGCCACGGCCAGCAGGAAGCTGTTGCCCAAGGATTTCATGGCCCGCTGGGACGATAGGAGTTTCTCCGCCGCCCGGCCCGAAAAGGTCCCGCCGGGGAAGAAGGTTTCGATCAGCACGTTCGCGTTGGGCCAGACGAGGAAGGCTGCGATGAACCACGTCAGGACCGTTCCCACGATGATGATGAACGGTGAACGGAGCATGGTCCTGGCGGGGGTGCTGCTCATCGGAGGGCCGCCGCCTGATCCCGGCCGGGCTGATCCTGCCCGGCCGGTGCGGCATCCTGCAGTGCGGCACCGGTGTCTGGGTGGTACTGCAGCACATGACCCGGCTGGACATAGACGGTCGTCTCCGAACCCGCCTCGGGATGCACGCCGCCGTCCTCCTTGACCAGCAGCCGGATGTCGGCGCCATGGCTCCGGACTACATAGCGGCTGTGGAGGCCGTGATAGGTCCGGGACACCACGGTTCCGGTGAGCCCGACGGCTGTGCCGCCGTCTGCGGGGCGGGTCAGTGACGCCTTTTCCACCCGCAGGTAGGAGTTGGCTGTCACACTGAGACCTGCACCCGCGAGCCGGTTCATTTCAGCTACGAACTCCGCGGTCAGGGGGGAACTGTCGCCAATGAAGTTGCACACGAATTCCGTGGCTGCCCTGTCGTAGATGTCCTGGGGAGTGCCCACCTGCTCCACGACGCCCTTGTTGAAGACGGCGACGCGGTCGCTCATGGCCAGGGCCTCGTCCTGGTCGTGGGTCACGTAGACAGTGGTGATTCCGAACTCGGACTGCAGGTCCTTGAGCTGCTGCCGGAGCTGGTGCCGGAGCTTGGCATCCAGATTGGACAGCGGCTCGTCGAGCAGCAGGATCTTGGGGCGCAGCACCAGCGCTCGGGCAACTGCCACCCGCTGCTGCTGGCCGCCGGAAAGCTCTGCCACGTTCTTGTCCAGCTGTTCGTCGCTGAGCTCCACCCGGCGCGCAATATCGCGCACCAGGCGGTCGCTCTCGGCGGACTTCTCTTTCCGGACGCGCAGGCCGAAGGCGATGTTGTCCCGGACGCTCATGCTGGGGAACAAGGCGTAGTTCTGGAACACCATCCCCACCTGGCGCTTGTCGCTGGGGAGGCGCGTGACGTTTTTCCCGTCCACGTGGACGGTTCCCGAGGAGGGTTCTATGAATCCGGCCAACGTCCGAAGCGCCGTCGTTTTGCCGCAGCCCGACGGGCCCAACAGCGTGAAGAATTCACCGGGTTGGACGTGGAGGTCCAGGTGCGGGATGGCAATGAAATCGCCGAAGGAAACTTCGATGTTGTCCAAGCGGATCATGGGGAACCTGTCTGGTGGGACTGCAGAAGCGGGGCTGGGCAGGGGCTACGTCATGTATTCGAGCTCAATCTTCTCCACCCAGGCCCCCATGTTTTCCTGGACGAAGTTCCAGTCGATGTCCTGCTGCTTCAGCCCGTCGAAGAACTCGACCACCTCCGGCTTGGCCTTGGCGGCGGCACTCTTGTTCACCGGCATTGAATTGAACTGCTGCGCCCACTCACCCTGTACGTCGGCGCTGCCGAACCAGTCGATGAACTTCTGTGCCTGCTCCTTCTTGTCAGTGCCCTTCACCAGGGCGACCTGCTCCACCGCGAGGGGGACGCCGACGGACGGCACCACGGTTTCGACGTTGACCTTGAAGGACTTCTCCCGTTCCGCCACGATCGAGGAGGGCATCTGCCCCATGTCCACATCCCCTGACGCGATGCGGGCGAAGAGGTCGGTTTTCGCGACGGCGGGGCTGCCGTTCTTGAAATACTGCTCCACCTGCTTCCAGCCCTCATCCGAGATGCCCAAATCGCCGGAATCGTCCTTGTAGCGCGAAAGAATGCCGGCGAACACCAGTTGCGCCGTGGCCGTACCCAGACCCGTGACCCGCTCATAGCGAGTCTTGAATTCGTCCTTGGACCACAGGTCAGTCCAGTCCTTCGGTGCCTGCTCCGGGGTGATCTTGTCCGAGTTGTAACCGAGCAGGATGGCCTGCTTCACCAGCGGCCAGTAGGCCTTGTCGTCGTCGCTGTCGGCGAGCGAGGCGTCGACTTCGCCCGCCCAGGCAGGCTCATAGGCCTCGATGGCGCCGGCTGATTTCACCTGGGCGAAATACATGTTGTTGAGGCCGAAGGCCACGTCGGCAATGGGGTTGTTCTTCTCGGCGATCAACTTATTGGTGGCATCGGCGCCGCCTGCGCCCACAATCTCAATCTTGAAGCCGGCGTCCGCCGCCTTTTTTGTCAGCCAGTCTCCGCGGCCCTCTCCGTTGGAGTTGGTGTACACCACCAGGGTCTCGCCTGATGCCCCGGCGGCGGATGAACTTCCCGTTGCTTCGGGCGCTGCGGCGCCGGCACCGCAGCCGGCCAGGAGGGTGACGGCGACGGCGGCGGCAGCCATTGTTTTAAGTTTGTGCACGATTGAGACCCATTTCTGAACTGGAACCGGAGCATTGTCCGGCAAGCCTATAGCGGCTCATGCCGATTAAGGCCGTTTATAGCTATCGATTCGATAAACTACCCGGCCCCGGCGTTCGAGTCTGGTCCAAGCGCCCCAACGGCGTGCGCCCGTGGCTTTAACGTGCGGTGAACTTCCGGCGTCTCAGGATGGGGGCGGGGTCAGTCCTGCTCCAGGGTCTCCGTCAGGTGGTGCGTGGGGATGCGGTCGCGGTCGTAGGTGATCTCGGTATAGCCGTGCGGTTCAGGCTTGCCTTGCTGGTTGAGGTTTACGAACACGATTTCCTCGATGGTGAGGATGCTCTGCCGGGTGATCATGTTCCGCACCTCGGCGCGCATGGTCAGGGACGTCCGGCCGAACCGGGTGGCAGTCAGCCCCATCTCAATGAGGTCCCCCTGGACCGCTGAGCTGACGAAGTTGATTTCAGAAATGTATTTGGTGACGGCCCGGCCGTTGCCGAGCTGCAGGATGGCGTAGATGGCCGCTTCCTCATCGATCCACTTCAGCAGGCTCCCGCCGAACAGCGTGCCGTTGGCATTGAGGTCTTCAGGACGCACCCATTTGCGCGTGCGGAAAGTAATGTCTGCCGATTCCATAATGCGAGATTAGCCGACGGCGGGCCGCCAGCCGCAGTGTGACGGTCCGCCAGGGGACGGCGGTGGCCGGCTCCTTCCGCCGTCAGGCCATGGCAGTGTGGGCGGCGCTGTGCGAATCGATGGTCTTGGCGTAGCAGTAGGAGTGCTCAACCCCGATGTAGGGCCCGAAGTTGGGCACTTCGTCGAAGCCGCAGCTCTGGTAGAAGTTCCTGCCGTCCGGCTGGGCCGAGCCCGCCTCGGCGGTGATCGATGTGACGCCCATGCCGTAGGCGTGCGCTTCCAGTGCGGCGAGGATGGAGCTCGCGACACCCGAACCGCGCGTGTAGGGCAGGACGTACAGCCGTTTGATCTCCGCCGTAGTGGAGTCCAGCATCCTCAGGCCGCCGCAGCCCACCGGCTGCCCTGAGCTTTTTTCGTAGGCCACCAGGAATACGGCGGTGTCCACTTCCGACGGCGGAGGGCCGGGTTCGTGGTCCTTCGTGCCGAAGCGGGCGTCCAGTTCTGCCTGCTGTGCCGCACGCAGGTCGGCGCCCACGGGGTTGGCCCAAGTGACCTGCCGGATGTTGAGACGGGGGTTGGTCTGCATCGCTGCCTCGATTCGCCGAAGGGTTATGCAAAATAAGCCTAAGAGGGGGCGGTTTCCGCGGTGTTTCCTGCGGGTAAGCGTCCGGAGAACTGTGGATTCACGGACGGCTGCCGTGTCCTAGCGGCGCACCAGCGTCCTCAGCAGCTTGAGCGCCACGGAAATGGAAGCGATATCCACGTTGCCCGGCCTGGTTACCTCGGCGAACGTGTCCTTGATCCGTCCCAGCTGCTCCTGGTGCCCGCGTTCCCACGCCACGATGCGCTCGACGGCGTCAGAACCGCCGGCGTCGGGAACCTGCGTTGTCTCCATCACCGAAACAGTCATGTCCGCCACGGCCGAATACACGTCATCGCGCAGGGCTGCGCGTGCCAGTGCCTCCCATTTGCTCTGCCGCGGCAGGTCGGTGATCCTGAGCAGCAGGTTAGCGGCGCCGATCCGCTGGAACACCGCGTAGTAGACGTCGGCGATGGTGTCGACCGGTTCGTGCACCTGTTCGGAAACCAGGGAAATGTCCAGCAGCCCGAAGCTCTCCAGCAGGTCCGAGGCGCGCAGGCCAAGCTCCCGGGGCATCCCCACAGCGTCCCAGTGGGCGAGCCGTTCCTGCACCCTGTCCAGATCGGAGCCGCGGAGGTAGTCCACGGTTCGGGTGCGCAGCACTTCCAGGGTAGGCAGGATCCGTCCCAGCGCTTCGGCAACGGGCTGATCCCGGTGGTCGTGCGTGACGTACCACCGGGTCGCACGATCCAGGATCCTGCGCATGTGCAGGGTCGCTTCGGCGGCGTGTTCACTGGGATACCCGGCAGGGAGCGCGGCCAGCCGGTTGACGATCCACGGCAGGTCGTAGGCCTCCCGTGCCACGACGAAGGCCCTGGCCACGGCTGCGGCCTGGGCTGTGGTTTCTTCGATGGCGCGGAACGCGAACGTGATTCCGCCGAGGTTGACCATGTCGTTGGCCACAACGGTGCACACGATCTGGCGGTGCAGCGGGTGCGTTTCCAGCTCCGCCTCGAACCGCTCGGACAGCTGGCGCGGAAAATAGCTTCTCAGGACGCGCCGGAACCACGGGTCCTCGGCGAGGTCGCTGGCATTGAGCTCCGCCGCCAGCTCGATCTTGGCGTAGGCGGCCAGCACCGCCAGTTCCGGCGAGGTCAGGGTCTTTCCTGACCGCAGCCGCTCCTCGAGTTGCTCGTTGCTTGGCAAGCCCTCCAGGCGGCGGTCCAGGTCCGTGGCGTTCTCGAGCCAGTCCATTGTCCGTTCGAAGCCCGGGCTCCACTCGCGCACCAGGTGCCTGTCGTTGAAGAGCAGGACGTTCTGGTCGGTGTTGTTGGCGAGCACAAGGCGGGCCACTTCGTCGGTGAGGGAATGCAGGAAGGCTGCGCGTTCCGGTACTGCCATCTTTCCCGCGGCGATCATCCGGTCCACGAAGATCTTGATGTTCACTTCGTGGTCCGAGCAGTCCACTCCGGCCGAGTTGTCGATCGCGTCGGTGTTCAGCAGGACGCCGGAAAGTGCGGCCTCAATCCGCCCGAGCTGCGTGATTCCCAGGTTCCCGCCCTCGGCGATGACTTTCGCCCTCACCTCATTGCCGTTGATCCTGATGGGGTCGTTGGCCTTGTCGCCTACCTCCGTGTTGCCCTCGGAGGAGGCCTTGACATAGGTTCCGATGCCGCCGTTGTAGAGCAGGTCCACCGGTGCCCGGAGGATGGCCTGCAGGAGTGCATGGGGTGGCAGCGAGTGGGTCCCCTGGGCCAGGCCGAGTGAGCTCCGGACCTGTTCCGTGATGCTGATGGCCTTGACCCGGCGGGAATGTACCCCGCCGCCTTCGCTGATGAGCGCCGGATCGTAGTCCGCCCAGGAAGAACGTGGAAGGGCAAAGAGTCGCCGACGTTCCTCGAGCGAGGCCTCCGCATCGGGGTCCGGGTCGAGGAAGATGTGCCGGTGGTCGAAGGCGGCCACCAGGCGGATGTGGCGGGAGAGGAGCATCCCGTTGCCAAAGACGTCGCCGCTCATATCGCCGATGCCGACGACTGTGAAGTCCTCCTCCTGGCAGTCCACGCCCAGCTTGCGGAAGTGGTGTTTCACCGATTCCCAGGCCCCGCGGGCCGTGATGCCCATCTGCTTGTGGTCGTATCCCACGGACCCGCCGGAGGCGAAGGCATCGCCCAGCCAGAAACCGTATTCCCCGGCCACTGCGTTCGCAGCGTCGGAAAATGACGCTGTTCCCTTGTCAGCCGCCACCACAAGGTAGTAATCGTCGACGTCGTGACGCACCACCCGCGCCGGCGGCACCACTGTTTCGCCGTGCGCCGTCGCGACTAGATTGTCGGTGAGATCCAGCAGCCCGCGGACGAAGATCCGGTAGCATTCCAGGCCCTCGGTCAGCCAGGCTTCGCGGTCCGCGGACGGGTCCGGCAGCTGCTTGGGGTAGAAACCGCCCTTGGCGCCGGTGGGCACGATCACCGAGTTCTTCACGTTCTGCGCCTTGACCAGGCCCAGGACCTCGGTGCGGAAGTCCTCGCTTCGGTCCGACCACCGCAGCCCGCCGCGGGCCAGTGGCCCGAAGCGCAGGTGGACGCCTTCCACCCGGGGCGAATATACCCAGATTTCATACTTGGGGCGGGGAAACGGTGCGTTCGCGATGGCGGCAGGGTTCAGCTTGAAGCTCAGATGGGGTCTCCCCTGGAAGTAGTTGGTCCGCAGCGTGGATTCCACCAGGTTCATGAACGTGCGCAGCAACCGGTCGGCGTCCAGGACGGGAATGTCCTCGATCGCCGCCAGCAGGTCTTTCCGGACTGCGTCGGTATCACGGAACCGGCCAGGCACGTCCAGGTCCGGATCGAACTTTGCCTGGAACAGAGCCAGCAGCCCGTGGGTTGCCCGGACGTTGGCCAGGAGGGTATCGGCCATGAAGCCGTATGAGTTGGTGGTGCCCAATTGCTGGAGGTACTTGGCATAGCTGCGCAGGATGGCCGCCTGACGCCATTCGATGCCTTCGCGGAGTACGAGGCCGTCAAACCGGTCCGATTCCGAGTCCCCGCGCATCGCCGCTCCAAAAGCGTCAGCCAGCAGCCCGCTGGTCCCGGCCGGATCCACGCCGGCGGGGTACCGGACGCCAAGGTCATAGAGGAACAACGGCCGGCCGTTCCCGCGCATCACGTCGAAGGGCCGCTGGTTCAGCACCTCCAAACCGAGGTTGTGGAAGAACGGCAGGATGCGCGTCAGGCTGTGGGCAGTGGTCAGGTAAAGCCGGATCCGTGCGTCTTCGGCCAGCGTCGGGGAAGCGCCGGTCCGGACGTAAACGGCCAGCTGGGGGTCGTCCAGCGGTCGTCCGCCTGCGCCGTCGAGATCGAACTGCTCAAACCGCCGGATGTCCTCCACGGCATCCTCGACCTCGAAATCCGCCCGGTAGCTGGCCGGGAACGCGGCAGACCACAGCGCCGACAGCCGGCTGGCTTCGGCGGACGGCAACCTGTCACGGAGCGTTTCATCCAGGCCTTCGGCCCAGGTCCGCGTTGCGTTGACAACGCTCCGCTCCACTAAGCCCGGATCGACGTCGGACATGCCGCTGGCAGGCAGGAGTATCCGGAAGAACACGCGCGCCATGGGGGATTCGCTCAACCGGACTTCGAATTCGAGCGATGAGGACCCGAAAGTGTGCTTGAGTTCCTGTTCGATGCGGAGCCGGACGGCGGTGCTGTACCTGTGCCGGGGGAGGAACACCAGGGCCGACACAAAGCGGCCGTAGGTGTCGGGGCGCAGGAACACGCGTGTCTGGTGATGCGCCTGCAGGAGCAGGATCTCGCGGGAGAGCCTGGCCAGTTCGTCCACGTCCAGGTGGAACAGCTCATCCAGCGGGAACGACTCAAGGACCGCCAGCAGCTGCCTGCCCGGATGGGAAGCTTCGGTGAAGCCGAACCGTTCCTGGACAGCAAGGACCTTGTCCCGGATCATCGGGATGCGCCGCACGGAGCGGCCCGTGGCGCCCGGGGCGAACAGGCCCACAAACCGCACCTCGCCTGTTGCAGTCCCTGCAGTGTCGAAGGTCCGAAGGAGGATTTCGTCCAGGTAGGCCGGGCGGGGGACGGATGATCTCAGGTCGGAGGTGGCGATTGTCAGAACCTGCGAATGTGGGAGGCCGGTGACCGGCTGGAGGGCTTCCGGCCGCCCGTCCCTGAGCAGGCCCAGCCCCGTGGCGGGCCGCAGCCTGACGCTATCCGGGCCGCCCGCCGTCGGGTATTCATACTCGCTGTATCCCAAAAACATGAAGTTGCCACGGTCCAGCCAGGTCAGGAGTTCCCCGAGCTGCTCAGGTGTCGGCACCATGCCGGCAGGCAATCGGTCCAGGGAACTGACGGCCCGCGCCAGCCTGGTGTGGATCGCTGGCGTGTCATCGGCGACCAATTGAACGTCAGCCAGAACACGCCGCACGTTGCCGATGAGCTCCGCGATTGCCCGCGGCCCGGCCAGGCGGCCTATCTCTGCCGCCACCCAAGTCTCGGCCGACCACCCCTGCCGGTCCCGTGCGGTGTGCGCTGCCGCGGTGCCGGTGGACGCGGCGCCGGCGACGCTGCCCGTCGCTCCGGTCGGCGGCGGCCCGTGACGTACTTCGACCAACCGGGCCGTCTGCGGATCCCGCCGCACCAGGAAATTGGGGTGCACCAGCAAGCGGATGGATTCATCCTGGCGGGTCAGCTCCGCGGTGAGCGAATGGAGCAGGTGGGGTATTGCGTCGGCAACCACGAGCAGGACACTCGCGTCGCTTTCGTTCAGGATGTCGACGGCCGCCGTCCCGGCAGGACGGGTGTCCGCCAGCTTCGCATGGCGCCGGGCCCGCTGTTCCAGGTTTTCGGAACTGTAACCTTGGAGATCCTCCGGCGCTACGTGCTCATAATAGGCCGCGAGGAACTGTTCGTCGACGCCGAACAGACCGCCGGCGGGGGCGTGCTCGGGGTGTACCGCCTTGCGTGACATGCCACTGCGCCTCCACTGCGCGGGAGCAACCGCACACCGCGGCCGACCATCCTGTCCCCACGCCTGCTTTCATCATGAACGCGTTCGGGGGAGCAGTCCAGTGCCTGCGGGCAGTGTGGTGGTCAGGCAGGTCCGCCGGCGGGGTCCTCTGCTGTGGGGTCGGCCAGAGCCAGGCCGCCCACCGGACTGTCGTCCCAGTGGATGAGCTCCCAGCCGCTGTCGGGGTCCCCCTCCAGCGCCACAATGCCGGTGTTATCCAGGACGTGCCTGACAGCAAAGTCCGGTTCGATGTTGCCGGCCCGCAGGCCGGCCCACACCCGGATGGCTGCACCGTGACTGACCACGGCC
Organism: Arthrobacter sp. Leaf337; assembly: GCF_001423745.1. Taxonomy (GTDB): domain Bacteria; phylum Actinomycetota; class Actinomycetes; order Actinomycetales; family Micrococcaceae; genus Arthrobacter. The sequence continues at coordinate 61,261 of NZ_LMPC01000008.1, read as the reverse complement.
ACAGACGCGGAATCCCCGAGGCCATTTGCCCGGTCGGCGACTTGTGCGATTGCGGCGTCATAGCGGTCGAAGAAGTCCCGGCCGCTGGGACCGGCGGGCATCCGGCGGTCCAGGTCGCCGTCGGCCCAGGAAAATATGGTTCCCAGGTACCGCTTGTGCGATTCGTGGTCCGTCTGCTTTTCCAGCGCTCCGGCCTCGATCTCGTGGATGCCCTCGATCACCTCGGCCTCGAGGCCCTGCAGCCGCGCCAGGGGAGCAGCCGTGATCTGTGTACGGATCAGCGTGGAGGCATAGAGGGCCTGGATCGGCTCATTCACCAGGGCACGCGACAGGGCCTCGGCCTGGCGCTCGCCCAGTTCCGTGAGGCCCGGCCCCGGGTGTGCGGTATCCAACTGGCCCAGCACGTTCCCGGGGGTCTGGCCGTGCCGGATCAGCAGAAGCCTCATTTGAGGTGGTCCACCAGTTCGGTGGCGATGCCGGTGTACTTTCCGGGCGTCAGGGCAAGCAGCCGCGCTTCGGCGTCGGGGGACAGGCCCAGCCCCTGTACGAATTCCTGCATCCGGGCGGCGTCCACGCGCTGTCCGCGGGTGAGGTCCTTGAGCCGTTCGTAGGGGTTTTCCATCCCTTCGACGCCGGCAATCGCTTCGGCGCGCATCACCATCTGGATCGCCTCACCCAGCACTTCCCAGTTGGTGTCGAGGTCGGCGGCCAGGACGTCCTCGGCCACATCCAGGCGCTCCAGGCCCTTGACCACGTTGGAGATGGCCAGCAGGGAGTGCCCGAATGCCACGCCGATGTTGCGCTGGCTTGAGGAATCGGTGAGGTCGCGCTGCCAGCGCGAGGTCACCAGGGTGGAGCCGAGAACATCAAGCAGGCCTGAGGAGATCTCCAGGTTGGCCTCGGCGTTCTCGAAACGGATCGGGTTGACCTTGTGCGGCATGGTGGAGGAACCCGTGGCGCCCGCCACCGGAATCTGAGCGAAGTAGCCGATGGAGATGTAGCTCCAGATGTCTGTGCACACGTTGTGCAGGATCCGGTTGAAACGCGCGACGTCGGCGTACAGCTCCGCCTGCCAGTCGTGGCTTTCGATCTGGGTGGTCAGCGGGTTCCAGGTCAGGCCCAGGCCCTCGACGAACGACTTCGCGACCTGCTGCCAGTCGGCGCCCGGCACGGAGGCCACGTGCGCGGCGTAGGTGCCGGTGGCGCCGTTGATCTTGCCCAGGTATTCGGTCTTGGCGATGCGGTCCAGCTGGCGGGTCAGGCGGTGCGCAATGACGGCGAGTTCCTTGCCCAGTGTGGTGGGCGTGGCCGGCTGGCCATGCGTGCGGGAGAGCATGGGCACGCTGCGGTTGTCGTCAGCCATCTTGCTGATCTGGGCCACAAGGGTCCTGGCGGCGGGCAGCCACACGTCCTCCACAGCCCCCTTGACACCCAAGGCGTAGGAGAGGTTGTTGATGTCTTCGGACGTGCACCCGAAGTGCACCATGGCGGTCAGACGCTCAATGCCGATGGCCGGGAGCCTGCGGCCGATGTAGTACTCCACAGCCTTGACGTCGTGCACCGTCACGGCCTCGATTTCGGCCAGCTCGGTGACCGAAGCCGAATCGAATTCGGTGACGATCGCGCGGAGCTGGTCCTGCTGTTCAGCCGTCAGCGGCCCGGCGCCCGGCAGCACGTTGTTGCCGGTCAGGTGGATGAGCCATTCAACTTCCACGGCCACGCGGTCGCGGTTCAGGGCCGCCTCGGACAGGTAATCCACCAGGGGCGCTACGGCGGACTGGTACCGGCCGTCCAGCGGGCCGAGGGCAATCTTGTCCGGCGACGCGGCGAGGGCCAGGCGTCCGGAAGGCGTACGGGTGTCAGCTGTGGCGGCAGTTTCAGGCATGTGCTGATTGTTTCACGAAGTCGCGCCGCCCCTTAAGCGCGGAGTCCGTATGACTTGTCCTCCCCAGGCCCGGGGTTCCGGGGTGTCCCCCGTTTTCCACATAGTCGACGTCGGCGGTACCAGGCCCTTGGGCCGCTCCGTAGCGTCGTCATCACCGACCATGCGGAACAACAAAGTCAGGGGAGCTGGAATGAGCGGCAGCATCACCGCAGCGGATGCCAACATGTGCGGATCGCGGAGCTTCGAAGTGCAGCAGCTGGCATGGCGGGTCGCCAACTTCGCCCACAGCCTCGATACGTCGATGCTCAGGTTCCGCCACGTGCAGCTGGCTGAGTGGCAGTCCCCGGCCGGACAGGCGTACCGCACGGCCATCTCGCTGCAGGCAGCCGCGCTGGACCGGGCACGGGAGCGGCTGATGGCGGCTTACGAAGCCGTGCTTCGCCACTCACAGCAGGTCCCTGTCTCGTCCCAGCGGACTCCCGGGGGCGGGTACTGATGGCGGCGGCCACACCCTCCGGAAGCGGCGGACCGCTGGGGCCGCTGGAACCGGCCACCGACGGGAGCATGCGGATCCGCGGCGGTGTGGGCGGAATCCGCTTCCAGCTGGAGGAGCTCATGGCCGGTGCGTCCGAACTGGAAGGCATGGCTGAAGAACTCGCCGCCGTCGAAATCGGCGTCCGCCGGATCTGGGAAGAGCTGTGTCCCTACCAGTACGATCCACGGCCCAGCGGCACGGCGGCACTCATCGCGGTGGGTGAAGGCGGTCAATCGGTGCGCGCCGTCAGGGAAGGACTCCAGCACCTCAGCGATCAGGTCCGCGCAAGCCACCGCGACTACGAAAGGGCGGAGTCGCTGGCCGCCGCCGGGATCCGCCCGCCGGAGGACGGCTGGAGCTTCCTGCCCTTGTTGTTCGTGGATCTGACAAAGACCAACTACCCAAGCCGGGACGCGGCCGAGGCCCTCGCGCTGCCGGCATCCATCATGCTGCTGGCAACCATTGCACCGAAAGAGGACCTCGCCAGGGCCCTGGCCGCAGAGCTGGCCGCCGGCAGGCACATTTCAGCCTCGGGTGCCTTCGTTCGCAGGTTGACGGAGAACTACTTTCCGTGGCTGAAGCCCCGGCCGGTCACTGCGGTAGAGGAACTGACGCGCGACGTCGACGTCGATACCTCCCCAGCCGGGCTGCTTGCCCGGCTCCGTGAGCTGGACGCTGACGGGCACGGGACAATCGAAGTGGTCCAGGTCGGGAACGGCGGGCACAAGGCATTCATTGTCATCGTCCCCGGCACACAACGCACTGATCCGCCCGGGGGAGTGAACCCGCTGGATGAGGCAGGAATTGTGGAGGCGCTGGGATACGGCTCGGAGCAGCTCAATGCCGCCGTCACCTCGGCGTTGCACCAGGCCGGGGCCTCCAAGGGCGACCAAGTGGTCGCTGTCGGCTACAGCCAAGGCGGGGTGCATGCCATGAACCTCAGCAGCGACAAGGCGTTCCTCGCCGAATTCAACCTGAAGTATGTCCTCACGGCCGGATCACCGGTGGGCGGAATTACCCCCGAAACCGGAATCACGTCCCTGCATGTGGAACACCGCCAGGACTGGGTCCCCGGCAGCGACGGAATTCCGAATCCGGACACCCGGGACAGGGTCACCGTCACGTTGACGGACCGGGTGATCACCCCGGAAGGCAAAGACCCCGGGCTCGGGCCCGGCCATAGCCTTGAAAACTACGAGGCAGGGGCCAGGGCGGTGTCCGCCAGTGAAGACCCCTCTTTGGTCGCAAACACTGCGGTCCTGGCCGGAGTCCTCGGCGTCGGCGGCGCAGGGACAGCCACGCGTTTCGCCGTAAACCGGGAGCCCCGGGTTACGTCTGCCCGCCAGCCGGATCGGCCGCCATTGGGTGCTGCCAGGTGGGTTGCACGCTAGCTGCACCAGCCCGTTTAGCGGCGGACGCCCGTGATCCTGCCAGCCACGAGGGAGACCAGCGTGATGATGATGGCCGCCAGAACCGCCGTCCAGAAGAAGGAGTCGATGGTGAAGTGGACGGGGGTGTAACTGCTGAGCCAGGAGGTCAGGTACAGCATGGCGGCGTTGATGACGATAGTGAACAGCCCCAGCGTGAGGATGGTGATCGGCAGCGACAGCAGGCTGACGATCGGCCGCACCAACGCATTGACCAGGCCGAAGATCAGGCCGATGAACAGGTAGGCGAGAATGATGCCCAGAGGGTCGGTTCCCTGCGTGACGCCGCCTTGGGCAACGGCTTCGGTCGTTGCGGTGGTGGAGATGTCCAGACCGGGCAGGATCCAGCTGGCAATCCAGAGGGCAAGGCCATTGATGAGAACCCGCACGATGAAAGAAAACATGGGCCCATGCTTTCACACGGCGGAGGAAAGCGGCAGGACCGGAGAAGTAGGCTAGTTGGCATGACTTCACCAGAGAACCCCGCCGGGGGAATCAGGCCCCGTCCGGTCGTGGACAGGCTTCCCCGTTATGCCGCCGGCAAGCCTCCCGCCGCCGTCGAGGGTCTAGCCAGCTACAAGCTGTCCTCCAACGAGAACCCGCTTCCGCCCATCCCTGCAGTGTTGCAGGCCATTGCGGACCAGACCGATTTCAACCGCTACCCCGACCCCCTCAGTACGAAACTCCGGGGGGCGCTCTCGGAATTCCTGCAGGTTCCCGCCGAAGACATCGTCACGGGGGCGGGCAGCCTGGGCGCGCTGAACCAGCTGCTGGTGACCTTCGCCGGGCAGAACGACGACGGCAAGGCCGATGAAGTCATCTACGCCTGGCGGTCTTTTGAGGCATACCCCATCTGTGTCGGGCTTGCCGGGGCCGAAAGCGTGAGGATCCCCCTGACGCCCGACGGCCGCCACGACCTCGATGCCATGGCAGCCGCCGTTACCGCGCGAACCAAAGTCATCCTGCTGTGCACCCCCAACAATCCCACCGGTCCCATCCTCGAATCCGAGGAAACCGAGCGGTTCATTCGCTCCGTCCCCTCGGACGTCGTCATCGTTATTGACGAGGCATACCAGGAGTTCGTGCGCGCCGAGCACGCCGTGGACGGCATCGAGATGTACCGCAAGCACCCGAATGTGGTGGTCCTCCGGACCTTCTCGAAGGCGCACGGGCTGGCCGGCCTCCGCGTGGGGTACAGCGTCTCCCACCCGGACCTCACGCAGCACCTCCGGGTGGCCGCCACGCCGTTCTCGGTATCGCAGATCGCCGAGCGGGCGGCTGTCACCTCGCTGCAGAACTTCAGCCAGGTTGTAGAAAGGGTACAAAGCCTTGTGGACGAGCGTGACCGCGTGACGGCCGGGCTGCGCGAGCTTGGCTGGTTCGTGCCGGACGCCCAAGGCAACTTCGTCTGGCTCAACCTGGGCGAAAACAGCGCGGAGTTCGCCGCGCTGGCGGGTGAAAACGCCCTGTCCGTGCGGGCATTCGGCAACGAGGGTGTCCGGGTGAGCATCGGCGAGGAGGAAGCGAACAGCCGTTTCCTCAAGCTCTGTGCGAACTATACAAAGCCGCCACGGCGTTCCTAGCGCTTAACATAACGCCCGGCGTCCGCCTACTGCGGATAAAGTAAGGGACAGTAAGCCAAAATATATGCCGGATCAGGAATGTATTCCCGATCCGGCATATATCCCAGCGAGATTGCGACGCTCTTGTGAGCGGCAAGCAAGGAGACGGTATGGGCGCCACACACCTGCCCGCTACCGAGTTCGACGGAACCGGGGTAGATGACCAGCTCGAGGCGGAAGCCGAGGCCGTGCTGGGCGAACCTCCCACTCAAATGGTCCAGCTCCTGGGTCCGGACGGCACCTTGGGCGAAGATCCGGTCTTCTCTGCCTACGCCGACCGTCTGGACGCTGATAAGCTGCGGGGTTTCTACGCCGACATGGCAGCCATCCGGCGCTTTGACCAGGAGGCAACTGCGCTCCAGCGGCAGGGCCAGCTTGCCCTTTGGGTACCCCTCACGGGTCAGGAAGCAGCCCAGATCGGTTCGGGCCGGGCCAGCCAGCCGCAGGACTACATTTTCCCCACTTACCGCGAGCACGGAGTCGCCCTGACGCGCAACGTCGACCTCGCCGAGCTGCTGCGCCAGTTCCGCGGCGTGTCCAACGGGGGCTGGAACCCCAAGGACACCAACTTCCACCTGTACACCCTGGTCCTCGCAGCGCAGACTCCGCATGCCGTCGGCTACGCCATGGGGATCCAGCGTGACCAGAAACTCGCGGCCGCCAACGCCACTCCGGGACAGCCGCAGGAGCCCAAGGCAGCGGTCATGGTCTACTTCGGCGACGGCGCCAGCTCCGAAGGCGACGTGCACGAATCCATGGTGTTCGCATCGTCGTACAACGCGCCCGTGGTCTTTTTCTGCCAGAACAACCATTGGGCCATCTCGGTGCCCAGCACCGTTCAGACCCGCGTCCCGCTCGCCGACCGTGCCAAGGGCTACGGTTTCCCGGGGATCCGGGTGGACGGCAACGACGTCATCGCAGTCCATGCCGTCACAGAGTGGGCATTGGAGCGCGCCCGCGAAGGGAAGAGCCCCGTGCTCATCGAGGCGTTCACCTACCGGGTCGGCGCCCACACGACGGCCGACGACCCCACAAAGTACCGCGGCTCCGACGAAGAGGCGCAGTGGCGGGCGAAAGACCCCCTCGAACGGCTCGAGAAGTACCTCCGCGCCGAGAACCTCGCGGACGATGACTTCTTCGCCAAGGTTAAGGCAGACGGCGATGAGCTCGCCGCCTACGTCCGCAAGACGACCCACGACCTCGAAACCCCGGACATCCGGACGGCGTTCGCCAACACCTACGCCGAAGCGCACCCGCTGGTGGCCGAAGAACTGGCCTGGTTCGAGGAATACAGTGCAGGATTCGCCGACGAATCAGAGACAGTTGAGGCAGATACAGACGGGGCAGCCAACCGATGACCACCATGACCATCGCCAAGGCCATCAACGAAGGCCTGCGCGCGACGCTGAACAACAACCCCCGCACCCTGCTCATGGGCGAGGACATCGGTCCGCTCGGCGGCGTCTACCGGGTCACCGACGGGCTTATCGGTGAATTCGGCGCCGACCGCGTCGTGGACACCCCGCTGGCCGAGTCCGGCATCATCGGCACCGCGATCGGACTTGCCCTCAGCGGATACCTGCCGGTCTGCGAGATCCAGTTCGACGGCTTCGTTTTTCCGGGCTTCAACCAGATCACCACCCAGCTGGCCAAGATGCACGCGCGCAGCAACGGAAACCTCACCGTGCCGGTCGTCATCCGCATTCCGTACGGCGGCGGCATCGGCTCGATCGAACACCACTCAGAGTCCCCTGAGGCGCTGTTCGCCCACACGGCCGGCCTCCGCATCATCACCCCTTCCAACCCCCACGATGCCTACTGGATGATCCAGCAGGCCGTCGACTGCCAGGACCCGGTGATCGTTTTCGAACCGAAGCGCCGCTACTGGCTCAAGGGCGACGTCGACACCGAATCACCCGGCGCCTCGGCGGACCCGTTCAAGGCCCACGTCCTGCGCGAAGGCACCGACGCCACCGTGGCGGCCTACGGTCCGCTGGTTCCGGTGGCCCTCGCCGCGGCCACAGCCGCTGCCGAGGACGGCCACAGCGTGGAGGTGATCGACTTGCGGTCCATCTCGCCGATCGACTTCGACACCGTCACGGAATCCGTGAAGAAGACCGGCCGGCTTGTCGTGGCCCACGAGGCACCGACGTTCGGCGGCATCGGTGGCGAAATCGCGGCCCGGGTCAGCGAGCGGGCCTTTTTGTCCCTCGAAGCCCCGGTGATCCGTGTAGGCGGCTTCCACATGCCCTACCCCGTGGCGAAGGTGGAAGAGGACTACCTGCCGGACATCGACCGCATCCTCGAGGCGCTGGACCGCGCCCTCGCGTACTGACGACTTCCTGCTGACAGCCTCCTACTGACGATGCCTTCCAAACCGAGGACCCCATGACTGTAAACAAGTTCAACCTCCCCGACGTGGGCGAAGGGCTCACCGAGGCCGAGATCGTTTCGTGGAACGTCAAGCCCGGCGACAGCGTCGCGATCAACGACATTCTGTGTGAGATCGAGACGGCCAAGTCCCTCGTGGAACTACCGTCGCCGTTTGCGGGCACGGTCACCGAACTGCTCGTGCCCGTGGGAGTAACGGTCGACGTCGGGACTCCGATCATCAGCGTCAGTGACGCCGTGTCCGGCGACCCGACACCCGCGGATGCGCCGGTTCCCGCCGCAGCTGCACAGGTGCAAACACCGGCACAGGCGCCGGCCGCCCCTGCTTCGGGTGCGGAGGCCGCGGGTGTCTCCGACAAGGCCGTCGGCCCGCTGGTTGGCTCGGGTCCCAAGGCCGACGCCGTCAAGCGCCGCCCGCGCAAGGCATCTGCGGCCGCGGCGGGCCCTGCGCCATCAGCCGCGGCGCCGTCCCCGGTGGTCGAGCCTGTTCCAGTAGTCGAGCCAGTCGAGACCCAGGGCATCTGGATCAACGCCGGCGCGCCCACGGTCACAGACGCCGGAGCGGTCCCCGAGGAAGGCTCGGGGCGCCCGACCCTCGGCGGCACCATCAGCGGCCTGGTGAACAAGGTCCTGGCCAAGCCTCCGGTGCGCAAAATAGCCCGGGACCTCGGGATCGACCTCGCAGACGTCGTGGCCACGGGTGCACGAGGCGAAGTCACCCGCGAAGACCTGGTCAGCTACCAGGCCCAGCGCGATGCCGAAGTGGACAAGGCGGACACCTTCTGGGGCAAGTCCGGCCGGCCGCAGGACCAGCGCATCGAGCGGATTCCCGTCAAGGGTGTCCGCAAGGCCACGGCCAAGGCGATGGTGGAGTCGGCGTTCGCCGCACCGCACGTCAGCATCTTCGTGGACGTCGACGCCAGCCGAACCATGGAGTTCGTCAAGCGGCTCAAGGTCTCTCGCGACTTCGAAGGCATCAAGGTCTCCCCGCTGCTGATCCTCGCCAAGGCAGTGATCTGGGCAGCCGCCCGCAACCCCAGCGTCAACGCCACATGGGTGGACAGCGCCGACGGCAGCGATGCCGCCGAGATCCACGTCAAGCACTTCATGAACCTGGGAATCGCAGCGGCAACCCCGCGCGGCCTGATGGTGCCGAACATCAAGAATGCCCAGGACCTCTCGCTCAAGGAACTGGCTCTGGCGCTCAACGACCTGGCCACCACTGCCCGGGCGGGAAAAACCCAGCCTGCCCAGATGCAGGGCGGCACGCTGACCGTCACCAACATCGGCGCGCTGGGCATCGACACCGGCACTCCGATCATCAACCCCGGCGAAGTGGCCATCGTGGCCTTCGGCACCATCAAGCAGAAGCCCTGGGTCCTTGACGGCGAAGTCATTCCGCGCTGGATCACCACCCTTGGCGGGTCCTTCGACCACCGCGTGGTGGACGGCGATCTCTCGGCGCGCTTCATGGCCGACGTCGCGGCGATCCTTGAGGAGCCGGCCCTCCTGCTGGATTAGTACTGCTGGATCAGTACCAGTCCGGAGCAGAAACCAAGGGAACCCCGCCGCTGTCAGCGACGGGGTTCCTTTTGCGTTTGTTGAGTCAGCCTGCGTCTGTTGTACCAGCCGAAAGGGGCGGCCTAGTAGGCGGGGTAGTTCGAGAGCATCTGGGCCAGGGCCGGATCGGAAGTCATTCCGCTCAAGGCGACGGCCGCCGTGATCATCAGACCGGAAAAGCCGGTGACGCACGCGGTGACGACGGCGAAGAACTTCCAGTCATCGCGAATGACGCTGCGGATGGTCTCCGGCAGGTTCAGGCCGGGTGTGATGAGGTTGGGTGCGGAGTCGGTGGAGCCGTCGTCGAGGAAGGCAATCACCCTGTCATTGGCGCGGTCCACACGCATCATGCTGATGTGATTTCCGTGGCGGGCAAGAAGGATGTCGTGGCCTACGAGCTGGCGGCGCTGAAGAGTCAGCATAATGTTCCCCTGAAGTCGGTGGTACTCGGATGTCCGCACCATCGAGCACCTTCTAATTTTATCGCCGCAAACCGCGTGATTCCGCCGGAAAACGGGTGAGGCTGCCCACCAGGGGGAGTGACGTCGGTCAAGCGTGGGACGTTCCGTGCTTGACACGCCGCACTAGAGCTGCACCAGCTGCCGCCGTCACCGGCCGCCGGCTGCTGGAGCAAATCAAAGGAGATGTTGCGTGTTTTCGAGCCCCTTCCCGGATGTGGCCATCCCGGACCAAAGCCTTTACGAGTACCTCTTCGGCGGCATCACGGAAGCGGACCTGGACCGGACCGCCGTCGTGGACGGCGCGAGCGGCGCGGAAACCACCTACCGCCAGCTGCTGGAGCAGATCGATGCGGTGGCGGGGGCCGTGTCCGCGCGCGGATTGGGCCCGCGCGGGGTCGCGGCCATCCTCTGCCCCAACATCCCGGCCTTCGCGGCCGTTTTCCATGGCCTGCTCCGCGCCGGCGCCACCGTCACCACCGTCAACTCGCTCTATACCGCCGACGAACTGGCGCTTCAGCTTGAGGATGCCGGCCCCAGCTGGCTGTTCACGGTGTCAGCGCTGCTCCCGGGGGCCGAGGAAGCCGCCGAACGCGCCGGAATCCCGGCGGACCGGCTGGTGGTGCTCGACGGCGCCGCAGGTCACCCGTCGCTGAAGGACCTGCTCACTGCGGGAGCGCCGGTTCCGGCCGTGTCCTTCGACCCGGCAACCCATGCGGCGGTACTGCCGTATTCGTCCGGGACCACCGGGCGGCCCAAAGGCGTTAAGCTCAGCCACCGGAACCTCGTGGCCAACGTGGAGCAGTCCCGCGGGCTGCTGAACGTGAAGGACCAGGACAGGCTCCTTGCCTTGCTGCCGTTTTTTCATATCTACGGCCTGACCGTCCTGCTGAACCTTGCCCTGCGGGAACGGGCCTGCCTGGTCACCATGCCCCGGTTCGAACTGGCCGAGTTCCTGCGGATCATCCAGGACCACAGATGCACGTACCTGTTCATCGCCCCGCCGGTGGCCGTGGCACTGTCCAAGCACCCGCTTGTTGCCGAATACGATCTCGGCTCCGTCCACACGACGCTCTCGGGCGCCGCGCCGCTGGACGGTGAACTCGGCGCGGCTCTCGCCGAACGGCTCCAGTGCCGCGTGCTGCAGGGCTACGGGATGACCGAGATGAGCCCGGTGTCGCACCTGATCCCGGTGGGCGCCACCGACGTTCCGGTGAGCTCGGTGGGGTTCACGGTGCCCAACATGGAATGCCGGCTGGTGGACCCAGGCTCCGGTGAGGACATCGGCGTCCCGGCGGAGGGCACCAGCGCCCCGGGCCATCTGCTGTGCCGGGGACCGAACGTCATGCTGGGCTATCTCAACCGCCCGGAGGAAACGGCGGACACCCTGGACGCGGACGGTTTCCTTCACACGGGCGACATCGCCACCGTCCGCGCCGACGGCGTGGTGACCATCGTGGACCGGCTCAAGGAACTCATCAAATACAAGGGCTACCAGATCGCCCCGGCGGAACTTGAAGCACTGCTGCTGACGCACCCCGGCATCGCGGATGCCGCTGTGATCGGGACGCCCGACGCCGACGGCCAGGAAGTCCCGATGGCTTTCGTTGTGCGCCAGCCGGGCGGGCAGGCGGGGACACTCGACGAGGCCGGCGTCATGGACTTCGTCGCCGGCAAAGTGGCTCCCTTCAAAAAAATCCGCCGGGTGGAGTTCATCGAGGCGGTACCCAAGTCCGCGTCCGGGAAGATCCTGCGCAGGCTGCTTAAGACGCCCTAGCAGGGAATCCCCGGCCGGACGTCCTAGTCGGCGACGTCGGTCTTGGCGATGTAGACGTCGCAGGGCGCGTTGTGCGCCACACTGTTGGCGACGCTTCCCAGGACGCGGCCGAGCCCGCGCATCCGGCGGTTCCCCACCACGATCAAGCGGGCGTCGAATCGTTCGGCTTCCCTGATGATGGCTTCCGCCGGCTTGCCCCGGGCCGAGGAATAGGTGACCTTGAGGCCTTCCGTGCTCAGCTGTGCCGCAACGTCCTTGGCCACCTTCTCTGCCTCGCCGGCATCGGAGACAATGAACCGGTCACTGCCGCTGCCGTAGACCTCGGTGCGGTCACTGTCGAACGCGGTTACCACGTGAAGCGTCGCGTCCAGGGATGCGGCGAGCCCTTGGGCCGTTTCCGCGGCCCGCATGGCAGTCTCACTGCCGTCAACGCCGACAACAATAATTCCGGTCATAGTCCTGCTCCTAAGAGATCGGTCAGTTTAATGAAAAGTGGCGGGCAGCATGCAGTAATGATTCAGGCTACAGCGCCGCAATGGCGTCCCGCAGGACCGGCGCGAGCCGCCGCACGCCTTCGGCGATGGCTTCGGGAGGCACGGCACTGAAAGCGAGGCGCAGCTTGTTCGAGGGTTCGTCCGAATGCGTGAACGCTGCCCCGGGGATGAACACCACGCCGGCGTCGATGGCCTTGCGCAGCAGCGGGTAGGTATCCACGCCCTCGGGCAGCGTGACCCAGACGAAAAAGCCGCCCTCGGGCCGGGTCCAGGTCAATCCCTCGGGCATGTACTCCTCAAGGGCGGCGAGCATGGCCTGGCAGCGCTCCGCGTAGAGACCGCGGTAGGTTTCGATCTGACCTTTCCAGTCGTAATCCCGCAGGTAGGCCGAGACCAGCATCTGGTTCAGGGTGGACGGGCAGAGCGTCACGGCTTCGGATGCCAGGTAGTAGCGGCGCTGGAGGTGTGCCGGCACCAGGGCCCAGCCGACCCGCAGCCCCGGGGCGAAGATCTTGGAGAACGAGCCCATGTAGATAACGTCGTCCGGATTGGCGGCCCGCAACGGAGCGAGCGGCTTGCCCTCGAAGCGGAGCAGGCCGTAGGGATTGTCCTCCAGAACCAGAATATTCGCTTTCCGGCATATATCGACGATTTCCTGCCGGCGCTCCTCAGCCAGGGTGATGCCGGACGGGTTGTTGAAATTCGGGATGGTGTACAGGAACTTTATATTCTTCCCGGCCGTCTGGAGGGCGGCGATCCGGGCTTCCAGCAGATCCGGAACCAGGCCGTGCTCGTCCATGGGAACGGGCGCCACTTCCACCTGGTAGGCCTCGAACGTGTTCAGCGCGCCCACATACGTCGGGTCCTCCACCAGCACCACGTCGCCGGGGTTGCAGAAGACCTTGGTGGCCACGTCCTGTGCGGACTGGGAGCCGGCAGTGACCACCACATTCCGGGGATCGGCGTCGAGGATCCCTTCTGCTGCCATCACCTCGCAAATCTGGGTGCGTAATTCTTCGGTCCCCTGGCCGCTGCCGTACTGGAGGGCCGTCATGCCCTGCTCGGCAATGATCTTCGCCGCTGTCTGCCCCAGCCGCTCCAGCGGCAGCGACTGCAGGTAGGGGCTGCCGCCGGCCAGCGACACCAGGCCCGGGCGCAGGGAGATGTCGAAGACGTCGCGGACGGCGGACTGCTTGATGTTTGCTGCGCGCTCCGAGAAAAGTTCATCGTGGCGGTGGGCGGACGTTGCCGCGCGTTCGATTGCGTCAATTGCCTCGGCCGGCAGGATGTCTGCGGCGGCATCAAGTGTTTCGTGGGTCACACTGACAGGATACAGCCAGTTGTTGTCAATGAGGCAACGTTTGTTGCTAAAAATCTGAATCTTCCCTTGGTGCGGGACTGAATTGCTTTACCTGGAACGGCGCAGGGCATGGAATAGAGCCATGACAACGCAGAGTCGCTTCGGTCCCCTGGCTGCCGCCTTCCACGCACTGCACGAGGACCCGGCGCCGCTGGTCCTGGTGAATGTCTGGGATGTGGCGTCCGCCCGCCTCGTGGAAGAAGCAGGAGCGACCGCGCTGGCCACCTCCAGTTCAGCCCTGTCCTGGAGCCTCGGCTTTCCGGACGGCAACCACCTGCCGCGGGAACTCGCCATGGCGGCCCTTGGCCGGATTGCGGCATCTACGGCGCTGCCGGTCACGGCGGACATAGAGACGGGATATGCGAAGGCACGCGGTGCATTCGACGAGGGTGAACTGCGGGAAACAATCCGCAGTGTCCTGGCAGCCGGAGCGGTCGGTGTGAACTTCGAAGACTCCGGCGATGATCCGCTAACTGACGTTGACGAGCAGGCGCGACGCATCGCCGTCGTCCGCCGCACAGCGGAGGATGCGGGCGTTGATCTGTTCATCAACGCCCGCATCGACACGTACCTGTCCGGCCGTTTCCCGGAGACCGCCTTCACGGAAACGCTTCAGCGTGCAGACGCATACCTGGCCGCGGGGGCCAATGGAATCTTCGTGCCCGGGGTGCAGGACCTGCACCTGCTCCACGACCTGTCGCGGCGGATCGCCGCGCCACTGAACGCGCTAGCCGGCCTGGGCGCGCCTTCCGTGGGCGAACTGCACGATGCTGGTGTCCGCCGGATCAGCATCGGCGGAAACACGGCGAAGGCTGCTTATGCCACCGTATCCCGGGTGGCCGAAGACGTGCTCGGGGACGGCAACTGGTCCGAACTGGCCGGCGCCCGCAGCCACGAGGCCATGGATGAGCTGTTCCGGCGGGGCTAAGCGCCGGGTGCCGCCCTCGGCTCACCTGGAGCCGGCTCACCGGAGGCTAAGAACGTCCGCCAGCCGCCGCCCGTCCACATAGATCTCCGCCCGCGCCGCGCCGACGGCGGAGACGGCCGTGTGCGTGAGCTGGGCTTCCAGCCGGGGAACGTCGCAGGTGCCGCCCGGCCGGATGGTCCCGGTCAGGTTCACTACCACCGTGGTGCCGTCAAAGTATGCGGAAACGTACTTCAGCGCGGAGTCGTCCAGCGAGTTGTACAGCCCCTCCGGGGGATCGCTGCCGAGCAGGAAATCGAGGGCTGCCTGGAGCGGTTCCTCGTCCGCGGCGGTGTCGTGGATGACGGGCACGAGGCTGTCGTTGCAGCCGAACCGCACGCCGGAGCTGCCGCCGTCATCGAGTGCCACGAAGTACACGGGCGTTCCGCCGGACAGTCGGCCGCGCGCCGCCTTGTCGTCGTCGGCAGGTTTCACCGCCGCTGCCGGGTTCCCGGATCCGGAGCTGCCCGATGCGGGAGTGCCCGGAGCTGTGACCGCGGGCCCGGTGACGGCGGTGGAGTCGTCAATCATCGCGGCGCCGTCGCCGCCGGCCTGCGATGTGATGCTGCCGCCCGTTCTGGGTTTGGCCGTCGGGCTGGAGGCGGCAATTTCCGGTCCGGCGCCGGCGGAGGCCGGGAGCGGAGCCCCGGTTGTGGCCCCGGGAAATGGCGGCGGAAGTGGTTGCGGTTCCGGCACGCTGCCCGGCTGGGCGGCCGTACCGGCCGGGGATGCCGACAGGGGCAGCGAGCAGGATCCGAGCCACAGCGGAAGCATCAACGCGGCGGCTGCCGCAGCTGCCCGGACCCCAGGCGTGACCATCATGAAGGCACCGCACTTCCAGCTCTCGCACGTCCCCCGTCTCCACGTTACGGCGGGGCGCCGGTGTGCGGAACAGGTGCCAAGTGACGGTTTTGCGTCAGCTCCATCACGGAATGGTGACGCAAAAGCCCCCGGCGGTGGCCGGGGGCTTCAGGGGTGGTGAATCAGGCTGCTTCGGCGGCAGTTTCGGCCTTGGCCAGGGCATCGAAAACGCCCTTGATCTGCTCCACGACCTCGGCGTCGTCCTTGGGGTGGACTTCGGCGAAGCGGACCATGGAGCCGGGAACGGCCAGCTTGGCGTCTTCAATGACACGAGCGCCGGCGATGCCGACAGCCTTGCGGGCTTCGTCCTGTGCCCAGACGCCGCCGAACTGGCCAAAGGCGGTGCCCACGACGGCGGTGGGCTTGCCGGCAAGGGCGCCGGCGCCGAACGGGCGGGACAGCCAGTCGATGGCGTTCTTGAGCGAGGCCGGCACGGTTCCGTTGTGCTCCGGGGTGACCAGCAGGAGGGCGTCGGCGTCATTGGCGGCGGCGCGGAGCGCAGCGGCGGCAGCCGGAACCTGGCCTTCGACGTCGATGTCCTCGTTGTAGAACGGGATGTTGCCCAGGCTTTCGTGGATAACAACCTCAACCTGCTCGGGTGCGTTCAGCTGGATGGCCTCGGCGAGCTTCTGGTTGGTGGATTCGGCGCGCAGGCTGCCGACCAGTGTAAGTACGGTGCTCTTGGACATTTGAACTCCTTGTGTCTGGCCGCGGGAGGGATCCGCCGGCTGGTTGGTTTGCGGAGGCTGTTGGTGCCTTCATCCATGCTAAACGGACTGCGGTCCGGATATTATTCCCGGGGCTAGAATATTTCTTGTGAGCCTCATCCCAATCCGCTCCGGATCGCCGCTCGGCGGGGAAGCGGAACGCAGCGACGCCGCCCGCAACCGGGAGCTGCTGCTCAAGGCTGCCCGGGAACTCATTGAGGAGTGCGGCGCGGACGGGCTCACCATGGACAGGCTGGCCGAACGCGCCGGCGTCGGCAAAGGCACAGTCTTCCGGCGGTTCGGTTCCCGGGCGGGGCTCATGATGACGCTGCTCAGCGACTCGGAGGCCGCATTCCAGGGCCGGTTCATGTTCGGGCCCCCGCCCCTGGGCCCGGGGGCGCCGCCGCTGGACCGGCTTGTAGCGTTCGGAGCGGAACGCATTGCCTACGTGCTGGAGTTTGGCGAGCTGGCCCGGGCCGCGGACGCCTCCGCCTACAACCGCTACGACGTACCGGCCGCCGTTCTATGGCACCGGCACATCGAAATGCTCCTGCGGGCCGCCGGAGTCACCGCCGATCCCTGGCTGATGGCGATGTCGCTGAGCTCAACCCTGGACCCCGAGCGGCTGCTGTACGCGGTGCGGGTCCACCATGTGGCTCCGGAGCGGCTCGCGGAATCATGGCGCGAGCTCGTCACGCGCGTGGTCAGCTGTCCCGGAGGCGCCCCCCGCCAGGACAGCGCATCCCGGCCGGACGAAGGCTAGTCCATGGCACACCGTCCGGCCAGTCAAATCCATCCTCGTGATTTATTCATAACGATCTGGTACAGGACGCCCGCGTTTCCGCTTTTAGGCACCGTGGAGGGTTCCCCATATGTGGTAGTTTCCTCTGGAATGTGACCCGCAACATAGTCCACAAGGACAAGGGCCCAAGGGCCCGCGGACGGCCAGACACCCGCTGGCCATGATCCCGGATCGGCGGCGGAACCCCTGCCGGTCCGGGAGCTGACGGAAGGATCACCTGCTGTGAATGCTGATATGACACCGGCCCGGGACGGCTCCTCCGAGGCGCCGCCGTCACTGCGCAGCGCGGAACTGGCACCGGCGATCCGGAGCTAGGCAGACATGTTCCGTTACCTCGCCAAAAGGGCAGCCACCTACCTGCTCATGATCTTCCTGACTACGACGGCGGGGTACTTCCTTGCCGTCAGTACGCTTCAGCCCGCGCTGCTGGAACAGGAACGCATTCCACGGCCGACGCCGGAGCAGGTGACAAACTCCTTCCGGCTCAAGGGCCTTGACCCGACGCTCAGCCCCTGGGAACGCTACGTTGACTGGCTCACGGCAGTCGTCACGCGCTGGGACTGGGGGCGAAGCCCCAACGGCGCCTTCATCAACGCCGAGTTCGGCGACCGCGTGTGGATTTCCACCCGGCTGTTCCTGGCCTCCATCGTCCTGACCCTCGTCATCGGGGTTGCGCTGGGTGTGTACACCGCCGCCCGGCAGTACAAGTTCCAGGACCGTGTGATCACGTCCTACAGCTACCTCGTGTACATCGTGCCTGCGCCGATCGCCTACTTCCTCGTGCAGCTCGGCGCCATTAACGTCAACGAAACCATCGGCGAACGGATTTTCTTCGTCACCGGCATTTCCACACCCGGGCTGGAAGGCAGCGCCTGGGTCCAGTTCGTCGACATGGTGGCCCACTACACGGTGCCCACGCTGGCCATCACCCTGGTGGGCTGGGGCACGTACCAGATCGCCCAGCGCCAGTACCTGCTGGACAACGTCAACGCGGATTTCGTCCGCACAGCCCGGGCCAAGGGGCTCACCCGAAACCAGGCCATCGCCCGCCATGCCCTGCGCGTCTCGTTCATCCCGGTCGCGCAAAGCATCGCCTTCACCATCCCGGCCATCTTCGCCGGCGGCTTTTTTGCCGAGAAGATCTTCGCCTGGCCGGGTGTCGGTTCGTGGAGCATCGACGCCATCGCCCTGCAGGACGTCAACGCGGCCACAGCCACCCTCGCGTACGGTTCCGTGATTTTCGCCATCGGCGCGATCCTCGCGGACTTCGCCACTACCCTTGTCGACCCGAGAGTGCGGGTGCAGTAGCCATGACCAACCTGAACGCGATCGACCCCGCCGCCGTTGCCGAGGAAGCAAGGATAGAGAACGACGACGTCGTGATCGCCAAGTCCGCGATCATCCTGCGGCGCTTCCTGCGGAACAAGACAGCCGTGGCCGGCCTGGTCATCTTCCTCGCCCTCACGGTCTTCTCCTTCGTGGGCGGTTTCCTCTCCCCCTGGGACAAAGAAACCATCGACCCCTTCAACATCGGCATGCCGCCGTCCGGTGAACACCTCCTGGGTACGTCCCAGGCCGGCATCGACCTCTACGCCCTGATGGTTGAAGGCACCCGGATCTCCATCCTCATCGGCCTGGTGGTCGGCCTGGTCTCGGTGCTGATCGCCGCCGTCTACGGCTGCACCATGGCCTACTTCGGCGGCAAAGTGGACAAGGTCATGCTCTTCGTCCTCGAGGCCCTCATCATGATGCCGGCACTGCTGGTCGTGGCGGTCGCCACCAGCGGCGGCGGCAACGGGCTCCGGGAAAACTTGCCCAGCTGGCTTCTGCTGATCATCGTGCTCCTGGTCTTCAGCTGGATGGGCACCGCCCGCCTGATCCGCTCCCTTTCGATGTCGCTCATGCAGCGGGACTTCGTCAAGGCCGCCCAGTACATGGGCATCCCGGCCCGCCGGATCGTCTGGCGGCACCTGGTCCCCAACATCGGATCGCTGCTGGTCCTGGACGTCACCCGCGGCGTCACCGGCGCCATCCTGGCCGAAGTCGCGTTCTCCTTCATCGGCATCGGCATCAAGGTCCCTGATGTCAGCCTCGGCGTCCTCATCAACCAGGCAACCTCCCAGGTCCAGACGTTCCCTTGGATGTTCTGGGTTCCGCTCGTGGTGATGTTCCTGCTGACCGGTTCGCTGGCCATGATGAATGACGGCCTGCGCGATGCCTTCGACCCCAGCTCCAGCTCCGTTGGCAGCGCCAAGAAGACTGCACGGAAGAGGAACAAATGAGCCGCGAAACCACCGCCAGCACAGAGCGCCCCGCCGATTCCGTGGCGGAGCGCCTGCACGTCGCCGGGCTGCATGCCGCAGGTGATGCCCCGGCGGGCGCCGTCCTCTCCGTCCGGGACCTGAACGTCCGGTTCAACTCGGAGAACGGCGTGGTCCACGCCGTCCGCGGCGTCGACTTCGACCTCCTGCCGGGCAAGACGCTCGGCATCGTGGGCGAGTCCGGTTCGGGCAAATCCGTGACCTCCCTGGCCATCATGGGCCTGCTGCCCACCACCGCCGAAATCAGCGGGTCAGTGAGGTTGAACGGCAAGGAACTGCTGGGACTCAGCGACAAGGCCATGTGCCGGTTCCGTGGCAACGACATCGCCATGGTCTTCCAGGACCCGCTCTCCTCCCTGACCCCGGTGTACACGGTGGGCCACCAGATCATCGAGGCACTAACGGTCCACCACCCGAAGATGAGCAAACAGGCCAAGGAAGCCCGCGCCGTCGAACTTCTCGGCATGGTGGGCATCCCCAGCCCGAAGGACCGCCTGAAGGCGTTCCCGCACGAGTTTTCCGGCGGCATGCGCCAGCGCGTCATGATCGCGATCGCGATCGCCAACAACCCGCGCGTGCTCATCGCGGATGAGCCGACGACGGCGCTGGACGTCACCATCCAGGCGCAGGTCCTTGAGGTGCTGCACACAGCGCAGGAGGAGACCGGCGCCGCCGTCGTGATGATTACGCACGATCTTGGCGTGGTGGCCGGCATGGCGGACGACATCATGGTGATGTACGCGGGAAAGCCGGTGGAGACCGGCAGCGTGGACGACATCTACTACAGCCCGCGGATGCCGTACACCATGGGACTGCTGGGCGCGGTGCCCCGCGTGGACATTGCGGAAAAGGCCTCCCTGGTGCCCATCGAGGGCATCCCGCCGAACCTGATCCACGAGCCCACCGGATGCTCCTTCGCCCCGCGCTGCCCGCTCGTGAGCGACTCCTGCCTGCAGGGGGAACCGGAGCTGTGGCCGGTCAGCGGCCCGCGGGGAGCGGGAAACGGCATTGCCGGCAGCGGCGCCCACAAGGCGGCCTGCATCAAGACCGACTCACTGGGCGCCGAAGTGGATGTCCACGAGATCTTCCACGCCCCGGCCGTACCGGTCTCCCGTTTCGATGCCGTCCCGCGGCTTGAGCGCAGGAAAGTCCTGGAACTGAGGGACGTCAGGAAGCACTTCCCGCTCCTGAAGGGCTCGCTCATCAAGCGCCGGATCGGCACCGTGAAGGCCGTGGACGGGCTGAGCTTCGACATCCGCGAGGGCGAATGCTTCTCCATCGTGGGTGAATCCGGCTGCGGCAAAACCACCACGCTGCTGGAAATCATGGAGTTCCACAAGGACCAGGACGGCGAGGTGACCATCGGCGGGCTGAGCAACAAGGCGGCCTCCGACGCCAGGACGAAAACCGCCATGCGCAAGGAACTCCAGATGGTGTTCCAGGATCCCACCGGGGCACTGGACCCGCGCTTCACCGTCTTTGAGGTCCTGTCCGAGCCGCTCGAAAACGCCGGCATGGACAAGCCCGCCATCCGGAAGCGGATCATGGAACTGATGGAACTGGTGGGCCTCCAGCCGGACCACGTCAACCGGTTCCCCAACCAGTTCTCCGGCGGCCAGCGGCAGCGCATCGGTATCGCCCGCGCGCTTGCCGTGAACCCCAAGCTGGTGGTCCTCGACGAACCCGTGTCCGCCCTGGACGTCTCCGTTCAGGCCGGCGTGATCAACCTCCTGGACAAGCTCCGCGCTGAACTCGGCCTGAGCTACCTCATGGTGGCCCATGACCTTTCCGTGGTGCGGCACATCTCCAACCGGGTGGCAGTGATGTACCTGGGCAAGATCGTGGAAATTGGCGACGTGGACAACGTGTTCGACAACCCGCGCCACCCCTACACCCGGGCACTCCTGTCCGCGATCCCGGTGCCTGACCCGCAGCTGGAACGAACCCGCGAACGCATCATCCTGCAAGGAGACCTCCCGTCGCCGCTTGATGCGCCAAAGGGCTGCAACTTCGCCACCCGCTGCCCGGTGTTTGCCGCGCTCCCCGCGGCGAAGCAGGAAAAATGCCTCACCCTTGAGCCGCCGCTGGAACCGGTCGCTTCTCCGCAGACCGCGTCCCCGCAGGCGTCCCCGGCCGGGGCCCGGGCGTTTGCCCAGGACGCCGACCAACAGTTCGCCTGCTTCTTCCCGGACGGTGAACTCGACGCGGACATGCTCGTTGTCCACGACAGCCCCTAACTTGCCCGATCCCCAAAGCACCAACTCTCGCACCAAAAAATGAAGGGAAAACAATGAAGAATCTGACCAAGATTGGCGGGGTGGCCGCTGTGGCGGCAGCGCTCGCGCTCACCGGCTGTGGCGGAGGCGGGACTCCCAAGGGTCCCGACGCAGGCAAGGGCCAGGACGCCGGCAGTGACCTCACCAAGCTGATCAGCATAAACGCCAAGGATGCCAAGGACCTGGAACCCGGCGGCACCGTGACGCTTCCGCTGGGCAACATCGGTCCGGACTTCAACGGCTTCTCCAACAACGGCAACAGCGCGGACAACACCGCACTGCACCGCCCCATCGACCAGGCCGGCACCTGGGGCTGCTGGAACTTCGACTTCGACGGCACAGCGACTCCGAACAAGGACTTCTGCGAGGACGTCAAGAGCGAAGTCAAGGACGGCAAGCAGACCATCACCATCAAGGTGAACGAGAAAGCCTCGTACAACGACGGCACGCCGATCGACGTCAAGGCCTTCCAGAACACCTGGAACATGCTCAAGGGCGAAAACAAGGACATCGACATCGTCAGCTCCGGCGCCTACGAGTTCGTTGACTCCGTCAAGGCCGGTTCCAGTGACAAGGAAGTGGTGGTCACCACCACCCAGCCCGTCTATCCGCTGGATGCCCTCTTCACCGGCCTGATCCACCCGGCCGTGAACACTCCCGAGATCTTCAACACCGGTTTCACCGGCGACATGCACCCGGAGTGGATGGCAGGACCCTTCAAGCTGGACAAGTATGACAGCGCCGCCAAGACTGTGACCCTGGCGCAGAACGACAAATGGTGGGGCACCAAGCCCGTCCTCGACAAGGTGGTGTTCCGCCAGCTGGAGAGCAGCGCCGCGATCGCCGCCTTCAAGAACGGCGAGATTGACGGCGTTTCCGCGAACACCATCACCCCGTACAAGCAGCTGGACGGCACCAAGGATTCCGAGATCCGCCGCGGCCAGCGGCTGTTCGCCGGCGGCCTGAATCTCAACGCGCAGAAGGCTCCGCTCACGGACGTCGCCATCCGTAAGGCAATCTTCACCGCCGTAGACCGCGAAGCCCTGCGCAAGGTCCGCTTCAACGGGCTGAACTGGGAAGAAACCAGCTCCGGTTCCATGATGCTGCTGCCGTTCTCCAAGTACTACCAGGACAACTACCCGGCCACGGAATCCGGTGCAGAGGCAGCCAAGAAGGTGCTGACCGATGCCGGCTACAAGCCCAATGCCGCGGGCATCATGGAGAAGGACGGCGTTCCGGCCGCCTTCAAGATCAGCAACTTCGGTGACGACCCCACCACCCTGGCGTTCGTGCAGACCCTGCAGAAGCAGCTCCAGGCCGGCGGCATGGACGTGGGAATCGACCAGCGCGCCTCTGCCGACTTCGGCAAGGTCCTGGGCAGCCGCGACTTCTTCCTGAGCGTCTCCGGCTACACCGTGGGTGCCGACGCAACGGACGCCGTCAAGCAGTTCTACGACTCCAAAACCAACGAGAACGAACTGGGCGACGCCGAGCTGGATGCCGAGATCAAGGCACTCAGCAGCATTGAGGACAACGCCGAGCGCAACAAGGCAGCCATGGAAGTTGAAAAGAAGCACATGGCCAAGTACTTCTCCATGGGCGTCGTGATGAACGGGCCGCAGATCTCCTTCGTCCGCACCGGCCTGGCCAACTACGGCCCGTCCCTGTTCAAGAGCCTGTCCCAGGTTCCGGACTGGACCACCCTCGGCTGGGAAAAGAAGTAACAGCAGCCTGACAGTACTGACGCCGGGGGCCGGCATCCCCGTGATCTGTTCACACGAACTCTTCACGCAGGGTGCCGGCCTTCGCCGTCCCCTCCGGGCGTGCGGGGGTAGCGTTGGAACCATGACCACAGGAGCAACCCCCGGCACCGGCCCGAGCAAGCCCGCGATCCGGACGGCGGTCGCCGGCTTCGGCCTGTCCGGCCGCGTGTTCCACGCGCCGCTGATCACCGCCAATCCGTCATATTCGCTGGACGTTATTTCAACGTCCGACGCCGGCCGGCAGGCTGAGGCGTCCGCCGCCTACCCTGCCGCGCGGCTCGTAAACACCCCTGCCGACATCCTGGCGCTGGCCGATGGCCTTGACCTGATGGTCCTCGGGACGCCGCCGGCCACCCACTACCCGCTGGCGAAGGCCGCGCTGGAGGCGGGACTCGACGTCGTCGTTGACAAGCCCTTTGCGGTGCGCAGCGCCGAGGGGCAGGAACTCCTGGAGCTTGCCGCCCGGCTGGGGCGGGTGCTGACCGTGTTCCAGAACCGCCGGTGGGACGGCGACTACCTGACGGTGAAGGGCTTGCTGGAAGGCGGCGTGCTGGGCAGCGTGACCCGGTTCGAGTCGCGGTTCGAACGCTGGTCCCCGGAGGTCTCGAAGGCCTGGAAAGCGGAAGCCACGGCGGACGACGGGGGCGGGGTGCTCTTCGACCTCGGAACCCACCTCATCGACCAATCACTGCAGCTGTTCGGCCCGGCGACGGTGGCGCACGCGGAACTCCGCGCCCGGCGGCCGGGCGAAAAGACCGACGATGACGTGTTCGTGGCACTGCAGCATGATTCAGGCGTAGTCAGCCACCTCTGGATGAACATGCTCTGCGCCCAGCAGGGACCCCGCTACCGGCTCTTGGGCTCCGAGGGCGGCTTCACCAAGCACGGCATCGACCCGCAGGAGCCCTACATCGTGGCTGGCGGCAGCCCGCTCGACCCCGAATACGGAGTCGAGGACAAGGACTGGGCGGGGCTCCTGGGCCGCGACGGCCACCTGGACCGCCTGCCCACTGAACGCGGCGCCTACCCGGAGTTTTACCGGCTCCTCGCGGACAAGATCCACGACGGCGGCACCGGCTCGCCCCTGCCGTTGCCAGTAGACCCTGCAGGCCCCATCGAGGTCCTGAAATTAATAGAAAAGGCACGCGAACTGGCGACGCATAGAGCTTAACCAAAACTGCGCTGAACGACAGACATCCGGCAGCGTGCGTCTAAGCGACGAAGGAGCGAGCACGCCGAGGATGTGTGTCGTCCAGCGCAGCGGGACGAACTAAGGACTATGCGGAGACCAGTTCGTGCCAGTCGGCTACGAGCGGCAGGTTGTGCGCTTCGGAGACCGAGTGGTGCGCCACGTGGCCGGCGGCAATGTTGAGGCCGGCGGCCAGTGCGGGGTCCTTCTCGAACGCGGCCTTTACGCCGAGGTTGGCGAGGGCCACGCCGTAGCGCAGGGTCACGTTCGTGAGTGCGTACGTGGACGTGTTGGGGACGGCCCCGGGCATGTTGGCCACGCAGTAGAAGATGGTGTTGTGGACCTTGTACGTGGGTTCCTGGTGCGTTGTGGGGTGGGTGTCTTCGAAGCAGCCACCCTGGTCCACGGCGATGTCCACGAGGACGGAGCCGGGCTTCATCCGGGACACGAGTTCGTTGGTGACCAGCTTGGGTGCCTTGGCCCCCGGGATCAGCACGGAGCCGATCACGAGGTCCGCGTCGACGACGGACTTTTCGATTTCGTACTTGTTGGACGCGACCGTCTTCAGCCGGCCCTGGTACTGGGCGTCGAGTTCGCGGAGGCGGTTGATGTTGATGTCCAGGATGGTGACGTCGGCGCCGAGGCCCAGGGCCATGGCGGCGGCGTTGGTGCCGGCCACGCCCGCACCGAGCACAACGACCTTGGCCGGGCGGACGCCCGGGACGCCGCCCAGCAGTACGCCCTTGCCGCCGGCGGGTGCCATCAGCGAGGTGGCGCCCACCTGGACGGACAGGCGGCCGGCAACTTCTGACATCGGGGCCAGGAGGGGCAGGGTGCGGCCTTCCTGGACGGTTTCGTAGGCGATCGCGGTGACGCCGGAGTTGATGAGCTCGGCGGTGAGTTCCGGCTCGGCGGCCAGGTGGAGGTAGGTGAAGAGGATCAGGCCCTTGCGGAAGCGGTGGTATTCCGCAGCAATGGGCTCCTTGACCTTCATGACCATGTCAGCGCGGGCCCACACGTCATCTGCCTCGATGACGATTTCGGCGCCGGCGATGGCGTATTCCTCGTCAGTGATTCCGGAGCCCAGGCCTGCGCCGCGTTCCACCAGCACGGTGTGGCCGTGGGTGCGGAATTCGTGGACTCCGGCAGCGGTGATGGCCACGCGGAATTCGTTGTTTTTAATCTCTTTGGGGACGCCGATGATCATTTCTTGGGCTCCATTGTTGGTGGGCTTTGTGGGCCGGACGTGCGGGGAATCTGGTACTTCCAGAATAAATCCGCATGTGAGGTAGCCGACACGACGCCGTCGTTCGGATAAGGCAACTTCCGCTTATTTCAGGGGTTTTCCCACTCACTACCTAGACATCTGTCGAGCGGTGAAGCGTCAGGTGTCGCCTGGTGTCCGTTCACGTTCCGGCGGCGCCGGGCAGTAAGGTGGCACCATGCACCAGCAGGATGTGGAACAGCTCGTTGAGCAGGTGGCCGAGAAGCTCGGCCGTGGACTTTCGCTGGAGGATCTCGACGGCGTCCTGCTCGCCTACAGCTCCAACCAGTCGCACGCGGACCGCGTCCGCGTGAACTTCCTGCTCAGCAAGCGCGTGCCGGCGGACGTGAAGGCGTGGCAGCTTTCGCACGGGATCGCGACAGCGGTGCGTCCCGTCGTCGTCCCCGCCAACGAGGAGCTGGGCATGCTCGGACGCGTCTGCGTCCCGCTGCTGGTGCGCGGCTTCCGCGTGGGTTACCTGTGGGTGCAGCAGGACATCGAAGACCAAAGCGCGACGGCGATCCTCACCCAGCTGCCCGGCGTCCGGGACGAACTGGAGCTGCTGTCCGGACTTCTCCTGGAGTCGAACACCGCCGAATCGGAATTCAGGCGCCGCAGGGAGCAGGAGTTCCTGAGCGCATGCCGGGGCGAAGCCAACGCGGTGGCCGCCGTGGGCGGGTGGAAGGAAGTGCAGGGGCGCGGTCCGTGGCAGCTGGTCACCGTGCTCGACGCCGACGGCTGGGCGGAGGGATCCGATCCCATCGCCTCAACCCTGATCCACCGCTCCGCGGCGCTGCAGGCCACCATTGGCGTGGACGCGGCGCTGTTTAGCGCAGGCACGGAAACACACGCGGTGGTCCTGTTCCGGGAATCCACCGGGCGTGCGGCCCACGCGCAGGTGCTGGTGCACTACCAGCTTGAACTCGCCAAACGGTCCGGCCGGCCGGTGCGCCGGATCATCCTCGGCACGAGCGAAGGCTTCGCCAAGCCGCGCGAACTGGCGGACGCGTACGCCCAATCCAGGCAGGCTGCCCAGGCCGCCGCCGTGGACCCCCAGCTGGGCGAGCTGGTGGACTGCCGGGCCACGGGCGTCTACCAGCTGCTGGCTTCGGCCGGGGGCGGCGCCGGGGCATGGGCCGACGCCGGCTCCGTCTACTCGCGCATCCTCGAAGACCACGACCGCAACGGCGAGCTGCTCCCCGTCCTGGAACTTTTGTACGACAACGACGGGTCCGTGCAGGACGTCGCCACCAAGCTGCACCTGCACCGGAGCAGCATCTACAACCGGCTGGGCCGCATCCGGCAGGTACTCGGCGTGGATCCGCTCAAGGGCATGGTCCGGCTGGAACTCCACGCGGCGCTTAAGGCACGCCGCTGGTCCGGGCGGCCGCGGATTTAGCCGATTACGGATCCAGCTCCCACGCCCTACCCGCCGAAGACCTTCCGCGCCAGGAAGCCGTTGCGGAATTTGTGCTCCGGGTCCATCCGTTCGGCAAGGTCCTTGAAGTCGGCAAAGCGCGGGTAGAGCCCTGCGAGCGAACCAGCGCCCGCATGGAACAGCTTGCCCCAGTGCGGGCGGGCGTTGAATGGCGCAAGTGCCTCCTCCATCACCGGGAGCACCTCCTCCACTTCGGCCTGCCGCTGCTTCCAGGTGAAGTGGAACCCCACTGAATCCTGGCCGTAAGCCGTGCTGAGCCAGAGCCTGTCGGCTGCCACGGTGCGGATTTCGGATACGAGCAGCAGCGGTGTGATCCGGTCCGAGAGGGCGCGCAGTTCCGCAATGGCGGCCACGGCGTCCTCGCGGCGGACAAAGAACTCGCTCTGGAGTTCCTCGCCGCTGCTGGGCGTGAACGCCATCCGGAAGTGCGCCAGGCGCTCCGACCATGGCCCGGGGACTCCGAGCTGTTCGGTGCAGTTTTCGGCCGAGACCCCGGGCAGCGGGTGCCTTGCAACCGTGGCGCGCGTGCCGCCGAAGAACGTGTCGCCGCGGTGCGCCGGCAGGCCGACTCCGGCCGCTTCAGCACCCGACACGCGGCTCTTCAGCCAGGCCTGCGCGAGGGCGTCCCCGCTCCAGTCCGTAAACAGGCTGACGCTGTAGGCGCTGGAGGTGGCGGCATCGAAATTCTCCAGCACCATCTCCCACGGAAGCGCTTCAAAGACGTCCTGCCGGACCATGAACGTGGGTTCGATGTCCAGGGTCACCTTAGTGACCACGCCCAGTGCGCCGAGGCCCACGACGGCGCCGTCAAAGTCGGGCGAGTCGCCCCGGCTGAGTTGGTGGACGGTTCCGTCCGCTGCCACGATTTCCAGCGCTGCGACGGAGGTTGCCAGGTTTCCGTTGGCATCCCCGGAACCGTGGGTAGCGGTTGCGATGGCGCCGGCCACGGAGATGTGCGGAAGGGAGGCGAGGTTGGGCAGTGCAAAGCCGTTTGTCTCCAGCTTTTCCGCGAGCGTGCCGTAGCGGGTCCCGCCGGATACCGTGACGGTGCGCGTGGCGGCGTCGATGCGGATGGCCGGGTCCAGGTCTTCCAGGGAAATCAGGGATCCGGGGGAGTCGGCGATGTCGTTGAAGGAGTGCCGGGAGCCGAGTGCGCGGACCTTCGCTGCGCCAGCCACCACGTCCTGGACTTCCTCGAGAGAGCGGGGGCGGTGGATGGCAGCCGCCGTGTAGCGGTAATTGCCGGCCCAGTTCAGTTCCGGCGCGGCGCCGCGGGTCATGGTGGAGCCGACCGTGTGGCTGTCCAGTCCGGGCAGTTCGCTGGCCTCAGTGCGCATCGCATCCCTTTCGCGGACCAACGTCCATCGGCGGTTGTGTTATCGCTAACAATTCTGGTGAGGGGGCCAGCCCGGTGTCAATGGCCATCCACCGTTCAGACGTGGGCTGGAATGCGGCGCGGGGTTTGGCCGCTACGCCCGGCCGTTACGACCCGCCGTCGCGCTCGGCAGCTTCGCGGCGGCGGCGGGCAAGGTGGCTTTCCAGGCCCTTGGAGACCGCGACGAAGGCCACGCAGCTCGCCGTAAAAGCGGCCGTTTCATTCAGTCCCATGACCCTTCCGAGGGCGGCAGTCAGCAGCATGGCGGCGAACCCCGCCACAATATGCCACCCTCTGAACTTACCCACGAATAAAGGGTAACCCCGGCCTTTGCGGCGTTTTGGCGAAGAACGGGGATCGTTGCTTGATCCTTATCACTGCTTCACAAATTGCGTCCGGCGCTACATCAAACCCGCTCGTCGGGGCCGGCCGCCTTGGCCTTCTTCTGCGTTTCCAGCCATTCCATGACGGCCGCAAGCCTGATCCGCCGGTGCGTGCCGCGGTACTCGACGGGAATTTCCCCGCGGTCCGTCATATTGCGAAGGTACGTGTGCGAAATCCCGGCGAGTTCAGCGGCCTGGGATGTGGTCAGCATTTCCTCAACGCTGCTGACCGTGACGGCTTCGCCGCGGCTGAAGCGGCTCAGGAGATCCACGACGGCGTCCCGCGCCTGGGGCGGCAGCCGGTGGACCGTGCCGTCCACAAACACCGTGATGTCGTGGCTGTCGTTGAGGGCGTGCTTCAGCTTCAGGGCTTCATCGCCGGGGAGCCCGGCGGTCACGCGGGGAGCAATCAGTGCCATGCGGAAATCCTAGCGCCCCCCGCGCGACCCGGCCCTGTCAGGTGATCCGGGAACCGGCGGCGCTATTCGGCGTCGAGGTCCGTCTCCAGGAGCGCGACCAAAGAATCCAGCGCCTGGTCCGCGCCGTCGCCGTCGGCCCGCAGCACCACGACGTCCCCCTTTGCCGCCCCCAGCGTCATGAGCGAAAGGATGCTGGCGGCGTCGAGGGCTTCGTCCGCCGGCTCGCCCTGCATGGAAATGGTGACGTCGACGCCGGCATTGCCGGCCGCCTCGGCGAAGAGCGCGGCCGGGCGGGCGTGCAGGCCGGAGCGGCTGGCGATGGTTGCGGTACGTTCTGGCATTGCTTCTCCTGAAGGGGTTATGGGTGGGCGGCGGCCGTTAGAGGCCGAGTTCGTTGAGGACGGGCAGCTTTTCGCGCACCCAGGCCCGGGCTTCGGTGGCGCTCGGTGCGGACAGCGCCAGTTTGGCCAGGTCCTGCGCTTCGGCCAGCGTGACGGTCTTGAGCACGGCGGCCACGGCAGCCAGGGAGCGTGCGGTCATGGACAGCGTGGAAACGCCCAGTCCGGTCAGCACGACGGCGAGGGCGGGATCCGCTGCCGCTTCGCCGCAGACGCCCACGGGTTTGTTGTGGCCTTCGGCGCGCGAGCCTTCCACGGTAAGCCCGACGAGGCGCAGCACGGCGGGCTGCCAGGGAGTGTTCAGTGCGGCCAGCGGGCCGAGCTGCCGGTCGGCGGCCATGGCGTACTGCGTGAGGTCGTTCGTGCCGAGGCTGGCGAAGCCCACCTCGCGCAGGATGGCTTCGGCGGTCAGTGCGGCAGAGGGGACCTCCACCATCACGCCGGGTGTCTTGATCCCGGCGTCGGCGCACATGGAGGCAAAGCGCGCGGCCTCTTCCGCCGTGGAGATCATCGGGGCCATGACCCACACGTCAGCTTCGGACTGCTTCTCGGCCAGGGCGATGGCTTCCAGCTGGCGGTCCAGGACGCCGGGCGTGGTGAAGTCCGTGCGGTAGCCGCGGACGCCCAGGGCGGGGTTGGGCTCGGTGGAGTCGGTCAGGAACGGCAGCGGCTTGTCGGCGCCGGCATCGAGCGTCCGCAGGACAACCTTCTTGCCCGGGAACGCATCGAAGACGCTCTTATAGGCCGCGGCCTGCTCTTCCACGGAGGGCTCGGTGTCCCGTTCCAGGAAGCAGAATTCGGTGCGGAAGAGTCCTACGCCCTGCGCGCCCAGTTTCGCGGCCGCTTCGGCATCCTTGCCGCCGCCGACGTTGGCGAGGAGGGGCACCAGGTGCCCGTCCGCCGTCGCGCCCGTGCCGCTGAATTCGGCGAGCAGGGACGCGGTGGCCGCCCATGCTTCGGCCGCGGCACGCAGGGATTCGTCGGGCTCGGCCGTGATGGTGCCGGCCGCGCCGTCCACGTAGACTTCCATGCCGTCCGGGAGCTGGTCCACACCGACTGCCGCCACAACGGCCGGCAGGCCAAGCGAGCGGGCGATGATGGCTGTATGCGACTGGGGTCCGCCGCCCGCCGTGACGAGTGCCAGCACCTTGTTCGGGTCCAGGGTGGCGGTGTCGGCCGGCGCCAGGTCTTCGGCCACCAGGACGAACGGCGTGTTGGAGGCGGGGATTCCGGGGGCTGGCACGCCGCGCAGCTCGGCGACGATCCGGGCCCGCACGTCCAGGACGTCGGTGGCGCGCTCGGCCATGTAGCCGCCCAGGTTGTGAAGCATTTCAGAAACGGAGGAGCCGGACTCCCAGATGGCGCGCTCACTCGAGACGCCGCGGGCAACCAGTTTGGCCGCGCCCTTGATCAGCATGGTGTCCTTGGCCATCAGTGCCGTGGCTTCCAGGACTGCCTTGCCGTCACCCGTGGCGTGGGCGGCGCGTGCCTTCAGTTCGTCGTGCACAGCCTGGGACGCCGTCTTGAGGGCGGCGGTGGCGTCCTCGGCCGTGACTCCCGCGGGCAATTGCTCTCCCGCGGGCGGTTCGCTGATGGGCTTGGGCATTTGGCGGATGGTGCCGATGATGCGGCCGGGGCTGACGCCTACTCCTGGGAAGTTCTGCACTGAAGGTCCTCATTCTCTGCCGGTAAGCAGGCCCCGCCGTTCGTTTGCCGGGCGGATGCCCGGCCCGTCGCAACGGCTACGTCGGACGGCGTTTGCGGTGCCTGAAAAAATTGTATGTGATGCACTTCATATAGCGTTGCTATAGGTGCTAGGGTAGCGGTTATGAGTTTCGATGGCCAGCTTCCGCCCAAAGTTCGGCTGCTGCGTGCAGCCGCCGAGCTGCTGGCAAATTCGGCGGGCGGGGCCGTTTCAACCCGCCAGATCACCCAGCTGGCAGGGGTCTCAGCTCCCACTCTGTATCACCACTTCGGTGACAAGGAAGGGCTGTTCGACGCCGTCGTCGCGGCGGGTTTCGAAGAGTACGTGGCCGGAGAACGCGACTTCGCGCCGTCCGGACATCCGCTGGAAGACATCCGGCGGATGTGGGACAACCACGTCCAGTTCGGGCTGAACCAGCCGGAACTGTATTTGGTCATGTTTGGCAATATTCGTCCTGAGAGCCGTCCGGCCATCGTTGCCGATGCCGAGGCCCTCATGGAGGAAATGCTGAACAAAGCTGCAGTGGCAGGGCAGCTGAACGTTCAGCCACGTGAGGCAGCCAGAAGCATTCTGGCGGCCAACGTGGGTGTGACGCTCATGCTGATTGCGGAGCCTGCCGCGGAACGCAACCTTGAACTATCCACCATGACCCGCGACGCCATGATTTTCGCGGTGTCCGCGGAGCAGGCCAGCGGCACTCCGGAAGACTCCGGGAAGTCGTCGGTCGTGGTGGCAGCAATCGCCCTGAACGCCGCTCTTCAGGCGTCGCACTCGGATCAGCTCTCCAGCTCGGAACTCAAGCTCTTTCTCGAATGGCTCCACCGGATCTCCACCAGTTCCACCAGCTAAGTCGTCGAAAATATCGGACCATCCTGCGGTGCAGCAGGAATCACGGTTAGGAAATCACATGGCAACAGAGACAGTTGCAAAACCCCGCACCAGCCTGCGGGTTGGCGTCCAGAAATTCGGGACGTTCCTGTCCGGAATGATCATGCCCAACATCGGCGCCTTCATCGCCTGGGGCATCGTCACGGCCTTCTTCATTCCGGCAGGCTTCACTCCCAATGAGGAACTGGCCAAGCTTGTTGGCCCGATGATCACCTACCTGCTTCCGCTTCTCATCGGCTACACCGGCGGCCGCATGGTCCACGGCGTCCGCGGCGGCGTTGTTGGCGCTGCCGCGACCATGGGTGTGATCGTCGGTACGGACATCCCCATGTTCATCGGCGCCATGATCATGGGCCCGCTGACCGCATGGATCATGAAGAAGCTGGACAAGGTCTGGGAAGGCCGGGTCAAGCCGGGCTTTGAGATGTTGATCGACAACTTCACCGCAGGCATCGTGGCAGCGGCGCTGGCCATCTTCGGCATGCTTGTGATCGGTCCGGTGGTGAAGGCCTTCAGTAACGGCGCCAGCGCCGTCGTCGAATGGCTCGTCACCAACGGGCTGCTGCCGTTCACCAGCATCTTCATCGAGCCGGCCAAGGTGCTGTTCCTGAACAACGCCGTCAACCATGGCATCCTGACGCCCCTCGGCACGGAGCAGGCCCTGCAAAACGGCAAGTCCATCCTGTTCCTGCTCGAAGCCAACCCCGGCCCCGGCGTGGGCATCCTGCTTGCCTACATGATCTTCGGCAAGGGCCTGGCCAAGGCGTCAGCCCCCGGCGCCGCCCTGATCCAGTTCGTCGGCGGCATCCACGAAATCTACTTCCCATTCGTGCTGATGAAGCCCATCATCATCCTCGCCGCAATCGGCGGCGGCATGACCGGCATCTTCACGCTGGTGCTCACCGGCGCCGGCCTGCGCTCCCCGGCAGCCCCGGGCAGCATCCTCGCCGTCTTCGCCGCGACCGCCAGCGACAGCTACTTCGGGGTTGCACTGTCCGTGCTGCTCGCCGCCACAGTGTCCTTCCTCATCGCCTCGGTGATCCTGAAGGCCAGCAAGACTCCCGTCGGTGAAACCGAGGAGGACAGCCTGGGCGCCGCCACCTCCCGGATGGAAGCCATGAAGGGCAAGAAGAGCTCCATCTCCTCGACCCTGACCGGTGCGGGGGCAACCACCACCGTGATGGCAGGACCCATCAAGAACATCGTGTTTGCCTGCGACGCCGGCATGGGCTCGAGTGCCATGGGCGCTTCGGTGCTGCGGAACAAGATCAAGGCGGCCGGCTTCCCCGACGTCAAGGTCACCAACTCCGCGATTGCCAACCTGAGCGACACCTACGACGTGGTCATCACCCACCAGGACCTGACCGAACGGGCCAAGCCGGCTACAGCCAGCGCCGTGCACGTATCCGTGGACAACTTCATGAACAGCCCCCGATACGACGAGATCGTGGAGCTGGTCAAGAGCAGCAACACCGAAGGAACGGCTGACGCAGCTGCGGCGCCAGTTGCCGCGGCCGCCGCCCCGGCAGCTGCTGAAGCCGCACCGCCGTCGGACATCCTGGTGGCCGACAGCGTGATCCTCAACGGCACGGCCACCACCCGTGACGCCGCCATCGACGAAGCGGGCCGGCTGCTGCTGGACCGCGGCGCCGTGGACAGCGGCTACATCGACGCCATGCACGAACGTGAGGAATCCGTGTCCACCTACATGGGCAGCTTCCTGGCCATTCCGCACGGCACCAACGCCGCCAAGGACCACATCATGAAGTCCGCGGTTTCGGTGATCCGTTACCCGAACGGCATCGGCTGGAACGGCAAGGAGGTCAAGTTCGTGGTGGGCGTTGCCGGCATCAACAACGAGCACCTGCAGATCCTGTCTTCCATCGCGAAGGTATTCACCAACAAAGCCCAGGTGGCACAGCTTGAGGCGGCCACCACGGTGGACGAAGTGCTGGAACTGTTCGGAAAGGTCAACGCATAGTGAAGGCTGTTCATTTTGGGGCCGGGAACATCGGCCGGGGCTTTGTGGGCCTGCTGCTGCACCAGGCAGGCTACGAGCTCGTGTTCGCCGACGTCGCGGAGGAGCTGATCTCGCAGCTCGCCGCCGCGGACAGCTATGACGTCCACGAAGTGGGGGACAACCCCACGGTCCGTACCGTGGACAACTTCCGGGCGCTCAACTCGGGAACCCAGGAGGCGGACGTCGTGGCGGAAATCGCGACGGCGGATGTGGTCACCACCGCTGTGGGACCGCACATCCTGAAGTTCGTGGCGCCGGTGATTGCCAAGGGCATCGCCGCCAGGGCAGCAGGGCTGGCTCCGCTGCAGGTGATGGCGTGCGAGAACGCCATCAACGCCACCGACATCCTGCGGGACGAAGTCGCGGCGCAGTGGGACTCCGCCGCCGGACCGCTCGAGGCCGCGGCCGTGTTTGCCAACACGGCCGTTGACCGGATCGTCCCCAACCAGGAGCCGGGCAAGGGCCTGGATGTCACGGTGGAGACGTTCTATGAGTGGGTCATCGACCGCACGCCCTTCGGGGAGAATGTGCCGGTCATTCCGGGTGCCACGTTTGTGGACAACCTGGAGCCGTACATTGAGCGGAAGCTGTTCACGGTGAATACCGGCCACGCATCAGCTGCCTACTTCGGGTTCGAGGCAGGGCTCGGCAAGATCTCCGAGGCGATGGCGGACCAGGACGTCGCCGCCGACGTGCGCGCCGTCCTGGACGAAACCAAAGAGCTGCTGATCCACAAGCACGGCTTCAACCGCGAGGAGCAGGAAGCCTACGTCGAGAAGATCCTTGGCCGGTTCACCAACCCGCACCTGCCGGATACCGTGAATCGGGTGGGGCGGGCGCCGCTGCGCAAGCTCAGCCGGCACGAGCGTTTCATCGGCCCGGCGGCGGAGCTGGCCGAACGCGGAATTGTGCCCGAGGCGCTGCTGGGGGCCATTGCGGCTGCGCTGCGCTTCAACGACCCCGCAGACGCCGAAGCTGCCGAGCTGGCGCAGATCGTCGCATCGTCCACGGCTGCGGAAGCCACGGAAAAGGTGACCGGTCTGACCGCCGATCACCCGCTCTTCGCGGCTGTGGAGGCCCTGGTGGAAGAGGTCAAGGCGGAAGCCAAGGTTTAGGGCCAGCATCACCTCCCAGCGCCGACCCTCTCTCACTTTCCATCGGTTTTTCGGCGACCCTCTCTCAGATCCGGTCCGGTTTTCGCAGACGCTCTCTCACCTCTGAACGCCAGGTGAGAGAGCGTCTGTGGTTTCCGCGCGAAAGGTGAGAGAGCATTGGCTGTGGCAGGCTGGGCGGGTGACTTCAGAGCAACATGACCCGCCCGCCCTGCTCACCCTCGACGTCGACGGCGGGACCTTCCGCCTCCGCCACGCCACACAGGCAGACCTGCCCCAAATACTCGAGCTCCTGGCGGACGACCAGTTGGCCGCAACCCGCGAGGACATTTCGGAGATGGCTCCGTACGAGCGTGCCTTCGAGGCGATCGACGGCGATCCTGCCCACCTTCTGGTCGTTGGCGAGCTCGTGGAGCCGGGGGCGCCGGCCGGGGCGGTCGTCGCCACGTTCCAGCTGAGCTTTCTCCCCGGCCTCTCCCGCCGCGGTGCCTGGCGCAGCCAGCTCGAAGCCGTCCGGGTGTCAGCGCGACTGCGTGGCCTCGGGATCGGGGCCGCCATGGTCCTCTGGGCCGCGGAGGAGTCACGCCGCCGGGGTTGCGCCCTGATGCAGCTCACCACCGACAAGTCGCGCAAGGACGCCCACCGCTTTTACGAACGCCTGGGGTTCGCGGCCAGCCATGAAGGCATGAAACTCACGCTCTAGTCCCTGGCGAAGATACAGATAAGGCCCACGTTCTCCATGAACGTGGGCCATATCTGTCCGCTCGCGCGGTGTGCCGAGCGCGGTACCGGCGCTTTCCTACGGAGGTCGGAGCCTAGACCTTGACGGTCCCTTTCGGCACGAACAGCGTCTCCGCCTGCTCCAGGGACATGCCGTTGGTCTCCGGCACCTTGAACATGACGAAGAAGAACGACGCCGCCGCGAACAGGGCGTACATGGCGTACGTGAGCGGCAGCGAACCTGCCGCCATTACGGGGAAGCTCAAGGTGATGGCGAAGTTGGCGATCCACTGTGCTGCCGCGGCGAGGCCAAGGGCGCGGGCGCGGATCCGGGACGGGAAGATCTCGCCCAGCAGAACCCACACCAGCGGGCCCCAGGAGGCGCCGAAGCTGATCACAAAGACGTTCGCGGCCACCAGAGCAACGGGTCCCCAGGCGCCGGGCAGTGAAATCTCTTCGCCCGAGCCTGTGGCTGAGGCGAAGGCCAGGGCCATGGCACCCAGCGAAACCGCCATGCCCACGGAGCCCGCCAGCAGGATGGGGCGCCGGCCGATCCGGTCCACCAGCGCGATGGCCACCAGCGTGACCAGTATGTTGGTGACGGACGTGGCCACGGAGATGGTGAGCGAGTCCTTCTCCTGGAAGCCCACGGCCTTCCACAGCGTGGTGGAGTAGTAGAAGATCACGTTGATGCCGACGAACTGCTGCAGCACGGACAGGGTGATGCCGATCCACACCACGGCCTGCAGTCCGAACACCTTGCCGCGGAGCGAGCCCTTCTGGCCTGCGAGCTTGTCTTCCTCGATGGCGGACTGGATTTCGCGGATGTGGCGGTCGGTGTCCTCGGACGGGGCGATGGTCTGGAACACCTTGCGTGCCTCGTCCTCCTTGCCCTTAAAGACCAGGAAGCGCGGGGATTCCGGCAGGGTGTACGCGATCCAGCCGTACACGACTGCTGGCACGGCGCCGGCGAGGAACATCCACCGCCACGCGTCGATGCCGAGCCAGAGCGGCTCATCCGCACCGCCGGCCGAATTGGCGAACACGGCGTCGGAGAGCAAGGCGGCAAAAATACCGGTGGTGATGGCTAGCTGCTGGAGCGACGCGAGCCTGCCGCGGACGTGCCGGGGCGAGATCTCGGAGATGTACGCCGGGGCAATGACCGAGGCCAGGCCGATGCCGAGCCCGCCCACCAGTCGCCAGAAGATCAGGTCCCAGACGCCGAACGCGAAGCCGGTGCCGGCGGCGCTCACCAGGAACAGGATGGCGCCGAGCTTCATGGCGGGAATGCGGCCGTACTTGTCGGCCACCTTGCCCGCAAGGTAGGCGCCGGCGGCGCAGCCCAGGAGGGCGACGGCCACGGCGAAGCCGGTGACGGCCTCGCTCAGGGCGAATTCGCCCTTGATGGCATCTACGGCGCCGTTGACAACGGAGGAATCGAAGCCGAAGAGGAACCCTCCCACTGCTCCCGCGATTGCGAGGCCGATCACCTTGCGGGGAACGCCAGGGCGGCCTTCAGTGCTGGATGTGGACATGGATCTCCCTTGGGCTTTTGACGCGTTGGGTTTTGGCTGTGCGGACATCGTTGACCACGGAACCGGCCCTGTTGGCCGGCGCACACGCGCTAAACAGTGTGCCACTTCACGCTGTGAGGTTCCACTTAGGGAAGGAGGGACGACGACGGCGGGTGCTTCCGCCGTCGTGTCCCGGCCTGACTCCGGCGCGTCAGGCAGCGCAGGCTTTTGCCGGGCAAGGCACCGTGTTGTCCCGGATTTCCGGGGAAAGGAAACGGCAGGCAGTCCAAAAGACTGCCTGCCGTGACGTATTCAACGGACGCGAGGCGGTTAGTGTGCGGCCACCGCTTCCTTCGAAGCAGCCTTCGGGTCCGTCAGCTTTTTGTTCGGCAGCGCGAAGCTGATCAGGAAGGCTATGCCGGTGAGTACTGCGGCGGTGAGCATCACGGCGTCGATCGACTGCGCGAAGCCCTCGGTGATGGGCCGGGTGAGCACGGGGTTGGCGGTGTGCAGCCAGCTGGTGTCGTTGAGGGAATCGTTGGTGGCGCCGTTCTGGAAGAACTCGTAGAGCTTGGAGTTGGCGGGGTCGGCGGCCACAGCGGGATCCTTCAGGACTTTCAGGTAGTCGGCGTTCTGCATGGCGTCCTTCATGCCCGTGGCGATGCGGTCCGCAGCCATGCTGAACAGCATGGAGATGAAGACAGCGGTGCCCACGGCGCCGCCCATCGACCGGAAGAACGCGGCGGAGGAGGTGCCCACGCCCATGTCCTTCGGCGGGACGGAAACCTGCATGGCCAGCGTGAGCGGCTGCATGCAGAAGCCCAGGCCCAGTCCGAAGAATACGGCGATGACGCCCGGAACCCAGAGCCCGGTGTCGACGCCCAGCGAGAAGCCCATAACGACGGCCGCTGCGGTCAGCACGGCCGTGCCCATGACGGGGAAGATCCGGTAGGTGCCCGACGCCGAGATGGTCCGCCCGGCGGTGATGGAGCCGGTGAGGATGCCCACGGTGAAGGTGATCATCATCAGGCCGGCCTCGGTGGGGGTGAGGCCCTTGACCAGCTGGAGGTACATCGGGAGCATGGCGATGGCGCCGAACATGCCGATGCCGATGATGAAGTTCAGCAGCGAGGACAGGCCGAACGTCAGGTTCCGGAACAGGCGGAGCGGAATCAGGGCGTAGTCGCCGGCGCGCTTCTCGGCCAGCAGGAACGCGACGATGCCCACGACGCCCAGCCCGATGCAGAGGAGGGAAGCCGCCGAGGTCCAGCCCCAGCTGCGGCCCTGTTCGGCCACCAGGAGCAGCGGAACGATGGCCAGCGTGATGGCGGCCGCACCCCAGTAGTCGATCTTCTGCTTGACGTGCTTGGCCGGCAGATGCAGGTAGAGGAACACTACGGCCAGCGCGGCGAGGCCGATGGGCAGGTTGATGAAGAACACCCAGCGCCAGCCGTCGAAGCCCAGGATGTTGGCGGACCCGGCGAAGGCGCCGCCCACCACCGGGCCGAGGACGGAGGAGATGCCGAAGACGGACATGAAGTAGCCCTGGAACTTGGCCCGGTCCTTCAGGGCCACAATGTCGCCGATGATGGTCAGCGCGAGGGCCAGCAGGCCGCCGGCACCCATGCCCTGGATGCCGCGGGCGATGGCCAGCTCGGTCATGGAATGCACCGACCCGGCGTACAGGGAGCCGGCCAGGAAGATCACGATCGCGGCCAGGTAGAGCGGCCGCCGTCCGAAGATGTCGCTGAGCTTGCCGTACAGCGGGGTGCTCACCGTGGAGGTGATGAGGTACGCGGTGGTGGCCCAGGCCTGCAGGGAGAGCCCGTCGAGGTCGTTGGCGATCGTGTAGATCGACGTGGACACGATGGTCTGGTCCAGCGAGGAAAGGAACATGCCGAGCATAAGACCCACCATCACTGTGATGGTCTGACGTTTCGTCAGGACGTCCCCGGCTACGGGCCCGGCGGCGGTTTTGGACATGACTGCTCCATTACAAAGAAAAGGGAATCAAGCTTGATAGTTGCTTTCAGTAACTATCTTACTTTGAGATTTGTTCCCCTGCCCCGCCGAAATGAGGAATTTACTTTTCAGCGCTCCACCAGGATTCCGTCCGGATCGCACCAGATCATGGCGCCCGGGCGCACCGCGACGCCGTCGATCTCCAGTTCCACATCCGTTTCGCCGGCGCCTTCCTTCGCGCTCTTGCGCGGATTGCTGCCCAGCGCCTTGACGCCGAGCGGCAGGTCGGCCAGGACCTCACGATCGCGGACTGCCCCGTTGATGACGACGCCGGCCCAGCCGTTGGCGACCGCGCTCGCCGCGATCATGTCCCCCATCAGGGCCGTTCGCAGGGATCCGGCACCGTCCACCACCAGCACGGCACCCTCGCCCGGGGTTCCCAGGGTGGACTTCACGAGGGCGTTGTCCTCAAGGCACCGGATGGTGCGGACCGGTCCGCTGAAGTGGGAGAGCCCGCCCAGCGACTGGAACTGCAGCGCGATGGAATCGAGTTCCTCGCCCCGTTCGTCGTAGAGGTCGGCGGTGTTGATGCTGCGGCTGGCGATGATGCCTGCCTTGCCTACCGTGTCGCGGCTTTCGGGGGTGTCTGCGGGGGAAGCGGTCATTGGTCCTCCTTGGAACTGGCTGTGGACAACCCGCGTGCGGGCTGTGATGCCCACGATAGTCTGATTCGACATCTATCATCAGTTCCTTGGGGAGCCGCAATGAGCCTTTCCGATCTGCCGGGGCACGTCCCGGATCCTTCCGCCGCTGCCGCCTCCCCGGGGGGACGTACTACGGCGGCGCTCGCCGAACCGGAGCGCAGGGTCACCGCGCGGTGGGTGACGGGACTTGTGCTGGTCAAGGTCGGGATCAACGCCGCCTTCTTTGGCCCCATCAACGTGTTCATCGGCCAGCAGGCGATCAGCATCGACGCGCCCAGCAAGGAAGCCATCCTGTCCCTCGTGACCAGCGCTGGCGCGGCAGTTTCGTTGGTCGCGAACCCGCTCTTCGGGGCCCTGTCCGACCGCACGGTCTCCGGCTTCGGCAGGCGCGCCCCGTGGGTTCTGGCGGGCGCGATCCTGGGCACTGCTGCGCTGCTGGCCATGTCCGGCGCGACGGCCGTGGCACTGATGGTCCTTTTCTGGTGCCTGGTCCAGCTCGGTGCCAACGCAGCCTACGCAGCTATTACGGCGGCGGTCCCGGACCGCGTGCCGGTGCCGCAGCGGGCCACCGTCGGCGGCCTGGCAGCGATGGGCCAGACAGTGGGCATACTCCTCGGCGCCGTTTTCGGTGCCGTCGTCTCAGGAAACTACATGGTGGGGTACTGGCTTTGCGCCGCAGCGCTCCTGCTGTCCATCCTGCCCTACCTGTTTCACCGGAATGATCCCGTATTGCCGCTTTCCGACCGCCCGCCGTTCCAGTGGAAATCCTTCGCCAGGGGCTTCTGGATCAGCCCTGCCCGGCACCCTGATTTCGCCTGGGCCTGGGTGACCCGCTTCCTGATGAACGTCGGAAACCAGCTGACCATCGTGTACCTTCTCTTCTTCCTCCGGGACATCATCGGGTACGAGGAACCGGCGCTCGGAGTGCTGATCCTCACCGGAATCTACGCGGCAATGGTGATGATCACGGCGGTGCTGGCAGGGCCATGGAGCGACCGGGTGGGCAAACGCAAACCGTTCGTTATCGGGTCTTCGGTCACCATCGCCATGGCGGCACTGATCATGGCCTTTTTCCCGGTCTGGCCGGGTGCCCTGGCCGGGGCCGCAGTTCTGGGCATCGGCTTCGGGGCGTACCTGGCGGTGGACTTCGCGCTGCTGACACAGGTGCTCCCGCAAGCGGCGGACCGGGGCAAGGACATGGGGGTCATCAACGTTGCCAGCTCCCTGCCGCAGGTGTTCGCGCCGGCGATCGCCTTCCTGTCCATCCAGTACTTTGGCGGCTACGTCACGCTGTTTTCCGCGGCCGCAGTGATCGGCCTGCTGGGAGCGGTGTTCGTGGTGAAGATCAAGGGTGTGGCCTGAAGTCAACCGCTCCGCGGCGCCGCAGCGAAGCACACCGTTTTGACTAATAAGCGCCAAGAACGGTGCCGTATAGTGGACT
Source organism: Arthrobacter sp. Leaf337 (assembly GCF_001423745.1). GTDB lineage: Bacteria > Actinomycetota > Actinomycetes > Actinomycetales > Micrococcaceae > Arthrobacter. The sequence continues at coordinate 19,526 of NZ_LMPC01000008.1, read as the reverse complement.
CGAATTGCTGCGGCAGTGCTCTGATGGGGATCGCCTGACCGCTGTACGAAACCCACTCCCGGAACGCTGCTGATGCTTGAACTCAATTCAGATCTTCCCCCCATGGCTGCGCCGCCGACCCTGCCCAGACAGCAGATCCGCTATGCCCGGATCCTGGATGCCGCCGCCGGATTTGCCCGGAAAGGGCTGGATTCCGTAAGCCTGGCCGAGGTCGCGGACAAGGCGAACGTTCCGCTGGGTACCCTTTACCGGTATTTTCCGTCCCCCACTCACCTGATGTTGGGGCTCTACCGGAAGCAGTTGGGCGAACTGCAGGTGGGAAGCTGGCCGGAGTCGGACGGAAGCCGCCTGCATTCCCTGGCGGGGGTGGTGATGGAGATTTTTCACATGCGGCTGATGCAGCCGGCGGTGGAGCAGTGCCTGAGCAAGGGCGTCTACGTGAAGGACAAGGACACCACGGTTCTCCTTCGGGAGATCGACGCCCTTGCCGAGCAGGCGGTGACGGTGGCAAGCGGCGACGCCGCCAAGTCCCGTGTGCTGTTGCTGACGGTCTCCGGCCTGGTGCAGGCGGTCCGCTGCCGCCGGCTATCGCTGTTCGAGGCCGAGGAAGACCTGAAGAAAGCCTGCTCGCTGCTTACCCGGTGCTAGTTCACGAGGGGGCCCGCGGGGCGCTCGTTCTCCAGTAGCGACGCGTAACTGGTCTAGACCAATACGAGGCTTCTGGCGGCATATTTCTGTGACGTGGATCACGTAAGCCAGTGAATAAACGTTTTATCACAGTCACTGGTCGGCCCAGTGTCCATTCGGCCGCCGCGCGTCTGTTTACCATTGCAGGACCGGAGTGGTTAGCAGCCCGTACCTTGCAGGAGCCTCACCGCGGTCCCGCCATCCCTTGGGCCGCAGAAGTTCCAGCCAGCCCACCTTGAGCCTCCTATGTGCTTGAGCCTCATTTGTGCCGTGCGCCCACGGCTAGCCCCAGGAGACAACGAAGTGTCCACTGAAACCATCACTCCCGCTGACGGCATTTCCGCCGGTTCCGCCTCCGCCGAGCAGTCGACCGTACTGACCGACCAGGAGATCTTCGAGGCCCACCAGGGCGGCAAGCTGTCAATCTCCAGCACGGTCCCGCTGGCCAGCAAGCGCGATCTTTCCATTGCCTACACGCCGGGCGTTGCCCAGGTCAGCCGCGCCATCCACGCCGACCCGGAGCTTGCCAAGACCCTCACCTGGGCCCAGCGCCTGGTGGTTGTGGTCAGCGACGGCACCGCTGTACTGGGCCTCGGCAACATCGGCGCCAGCGCGTCCCTGCCTGTTATGGAAGGCAAGTCCGCGCTGTTCAAGTCCTTCGGCGACCTGGACTCCATCCCGCTGGTCCTCAACACCACCGACGTGGACGAAATCGTGGAAACCCTGGTCCGCCTGCGCCCCTCCTTCGGTGCCGTGAACCTTGAGGACATCTCCGCCCCGCGCTGCTTCGAGCTCGAGGAAAAGCTCATCGAAGCCCTGGACTGTCCGGTGATGCACGACGACCAGCACGGCACCGCCGTCGTGGTCCTCGCCGCGCTGACCGGCGCCGCCAAGGTGACCGACCGCGAACTTGAAGGACTCCGCGTCGTGGTTTCCGGTGCGGGTGCCGCAGGCATCGCCGTCGCCGAAATCCTGCTGACCGCCGGTATCCGGGACGTCGTCCTGCTGGATTCGCGCGGCGTCATCAACAAGGACCGTGCGGACATCGCCGCCGACCCCGCCAGCAAGAAGGCCCAGATGGCGCAGCGCAGCAACCCGCGCGGCATCACCGGCGGCCCGGGCGAGGCCCTGCTCGGCGCCGACGTGTTCATCGGCGTCTCCTCCTCGCAGCTCGCCGAGGAGCACCTGAAGCTCATGAACCACAGCTCCATCGTGTTCGCGCTGTCCAACCCGGACCCCGAAGTCCTGCCCGAGGTCGCCTCCCGCTACGCCGCCGTGGTGGCCACCGGGCGTAGCGACTTCCCCAACCAGATCAACAATGTGCTGGCCTTCCCGGGAATCTTCCGGGGCGCGCTGGATGCCGGTGCCCGTCGGATCACTCCCGCCATGAAGCTCGCCGCGGCACGCGCCATCGCTGCGTTGGCCGAGCCTGAGCTGTCCGCCGACTACATCGTGCCCAGCCCGCTGGATCCGCGCGTCGCCCCGGCCGTTTCCGCCGCTGTCGCCGCAGCGGTCGAAGCCGAGTAACCGCGGAGCACTCTCCGCCAGGAAGTTCGACGGCGGTGCCTCCCGTGCTGGGGAGGCGCCGTCGTCGTCGTATGTGAAAGCGCTTAGCCCGGGCAGCCCCCGGAGGCAACCCATGCCGGGAACCCTCGCCGGGCAACCCTAGACTTGGGGCATGAACCCCGAGATCCTTGTGACTGTCCTCTGCGGCCTTGCCATCGTGGTGGGTGTGGCCGGCACCGTTATCCCCGTGCTGCCGGGCAGCATCCTCATCGGACTGAGCCTGCTGGCCTGGGCCATCTGGGGAGGCGCCGGAACGGCCGGCTGGGTGGTTTTCGGAATCGGACTGGTGTTCGTGCTGGCGGGAATGGCGGCCAGCGCCGTGCTGACGGGACGCAAACTCAGGGAACACCGCATCCCCAGCCGCAGCGTGGTGGCGGGTCTCGTCTTTGGGGTGGTGGGCATGTTCCTCATCCCGGTAGTGGGCCTCTTTGTAGGGTTCGCCGCCGGTTTGCTGCTCAGCGAATCCCACCGCACCCGCGATTTCCGCACCGCCATGACAACCAGCTGGGCCGCCCTGAAAGCTACCGGTCTGGGCATGCTGGTGGAGTTCGGCCTGGCCTGCTTGGCCGCGAGCACCTGGGTGATCGGTGTCTGGGTGGCCGCAGCCAGCTAGCTGTGGGGAGGCCCTCCCAGCAGCCGCCAAGCGTGCACCACTAGCATGGAAGAATGAGCGCCGGACAGACCTCAGGACCGATCTATCGCGACCAGCGCGACCTCACCCCGTTCGGCGACGCGCTGGTCCGCACGCCGGTGCGTGACATCGCAGACGGGGTGGGCGGGATCCTGCACAGCGCCCTGGGCGGCCGCAACGCTGCGCTGCTCAGCGTGGATGGCCCCGTCCCCCGCATGAAGCGGCTCCCCGGGAAGGCCGCCAAGACCGTATACGAGGCGGTCTTCCACAACGCCGATCCCAACCGGCTGATCACCGCCGGCCGGGCCTATCCCGGCTGGGCCGGGCTTTGCTACGTCATGGCCGGGCTCCTCGCCTACAAACAGGGCGGCTACCTGCGCGCCTCCGAGCTCCTGCAGCGGGGCCTCACTACCAGGAACGACGACGACGCCAACCAGTTCGCGTCGGGCTACCTGACCCGCGTGGTCACCCGGGTTGAAGTCGCCGAACGCATCGAGGTTCCGGTGCTCTTCAGTGAAGAGGCCGTGTTCCTGGCGCTGTCGCACTCGCTTCGGGAAACGGGCCACCTTGAGACGGCGCTGCAAACCGTGGCGTCGCTTCCGCCGTCGCTGCCTGCGGCCCTGGCGCGCTGCTCGCTGGCCCATGCGCTGGGACGCGACAAGGAGGTGGCGGTGTGGACGGAAGGGCTCCTCAACTCCGATGACCTCTCTGCCGCGCTGCTCCTGGTGCGCGCCCGTTCACTCCGGCGGCTTGGGGCCAGCGCCGCTGCCCAGGCGGCCCTCAAGGAAGTCCTGCGGCGCCGCAAGACCCATCTGGCGCTGCGGAACGACGCCATGACCGACCGCGCCCTCCTGCTGCTGGACAACGGCCGCAAGTCACTCAATCCGCGGGACTGGCTGCGGGGCCGGCCGGCCGAACTCGAGACCTTCGAAGTCATCCGCAAGGACGTCGAGGAGCGCAGGCTCTGGGAACAGGAATGGAAGCAGTTGGACCGGGAATAGAGCTCCTCGTCCGGGTCCGGCAGGCCCGGCGCCGGAGGCCCTTGTGGGCAATGGCAGGCCGCGGTACAACGGACCAATGAGCGATGCAATCAGGCAGTGGATGGAAAAGTACATCACGGCGTGGACCACCAACAAGCCGGACGATATCCGCGCCCTCTTCACCGAGGACGCCGTCTACGCCACCCGGCCCTACGATCCGAACGCGTGGCGCGGGCATGAACAGATCGTGGAACACTGGCTGACCGAGGCTGACGAGCCGGAGGAGTGGACCTTCGAATGGTCGCCGCTCGGCTCGGACGGTGACCTGCATTTCGTTCAAGGCCGCACAAACTACCTGGGTGACCGTCCCAGCTACGAGAACCTGTGGGTGGTCCGGCTCGGCCCGGACGGACGCGCTTCCGCCTTCACCGAGTGGTTCATGGAACGCAAGGTCTGAGGGCGCCGGCCGGTGCTATTGCTACTGCCAGGCGATCCCGGCCACCACCGGAATGAGCTGCTCGGACAGCAGCACGGTGCCCAGCGCCACCATGATGATCCCGCTGGCAAGGGTCACCCGCCGGGCAGCCCCGGGCCGTGAGTGCAGCAGCTTCCTGGAGAGCAGGGCAACACACGTGTACACCACACCGGCCAGCAGGACGAAGGTCAGGCCCAGCAGCCCGGACTGCACCGGTACCGGCAAAGACGCTTCCGGGCTGACAAACTGGGGAACCAGCGCCACGAAGAACAGCAGCCCCTTGGGGTTGATCCCGCTGGTGCCGACGCCCTGCAGGAAGGTGCGGAACTGGTTGGATTCCGTTTGTTTGGAGTCGCCCACGGCGGCCGCTCCGGGGCCGAAACTGGCGCCGCGCCACGACCGGATGGTGCCGAAGCCCAGCCACAGCAGGTAGGCCGCCCCTGCCACGGTCAGCCAGCCAAGGACGCCGGGCGCACCGGCCAGCAAGGCGGCAAGCCCCGCCACCATGAGCACCGTGTGCAGGACGTAGCCGCTGCACAGTCCGGCCACGGCGGGGACAAAACTGCGCTGTTTCAGGCCCGCCGCAATGGAGTAGGCCCAGTCCACTCCGGGGGTGCAGGCCAGGGCGCCGGCAACCACCAGGAAAGCGAGGAATAACTGGGAATTCACGGGCGGCCTCCTACGGTGTGCTGATAGGAGAAACTCTAGGCAAAAAGCCGCAACAAGTGTTCCCTGATTTACTCAGGAAATGCCGCTGGTGGGTAAGATAATTGCGTGATTGACCACATTGACAGAAATATCTTGCGCCACCTGAAAACGGATGGCCGGATGACTGCCACCGCCCTTGCGGCAAAGGTGGGATTGACGGTCGCGCCGTGCCACCGGCGGCTGCGGGACCTGGAGTCATCAGGGGTGATCCGCGGCTACCGCGCGGACATCGACCCTGCCGCCGTCGGACTCGGGTTCGAGGCCATCGTTTTTGTGACGCTGCGGCAGGTGGACCGGCCCACCATGGAGATCTTCGAGAACCGCGTGGCGGACAATCCCAACATCGTGGAGGCGCAGCGGCTGTTCGGCTCGCCGGACTACCTCCTGAAGGTCATCGCCGAGGACCTGCCCGCCTACCAGCGCTTCTACGACTCCGAGCTCACGTCGCTGCCCGGCGTCGAACGACTCACATCAACCCTGGTGATGAAGAACCTGAAGTCCAACGCCGGTCCGCCGGTTTAGGCGGGGTCCTGCCCGTTTAGCGGCAGCCGGCCAGTCAGGCTGCCGGGCTGACGTGGACGATGATCACCTGGGTGTCCTTGGCGCCGTCGTACCGGAGGTCGTAGTTGACCTCCAGCCCGGTGGACGTCCCCGGAGTGATGGAAAAATCGCTCTTCCCTTCAGGATCCTTCTCCGTCGAGGAAATCCACCGCTCAGCGGAGCCGCCGTCGATTCCGTAGCGCTGTACGCCGTCGCGGATCAGGCCGAAGTACTCAGCCGCCGAATCGGCGGTGAGGAAGTAGGTCACTTCACTGAAGTCGGGGCTCTGGTCCGTGGTGTTGAACCGGATCCGATCCGTTTCGCCCGCGATCTCGCCATTGGGTGCCACAATCGTCAGCGCGATCTTGCCCGAGCCGCGGGTGTTGATTTCCGGACCGTAGCTGTCCTCGGTAACCCGCACGTCAGCCTTTTTCAACGAACCCGAACTCATGTCCAGCCGCGCGGTTTTGGTGGCGCGGATCTGATCCACTCCGGCGGCGTCGAGGGTGGAAAATTCGGAGGTGCTCACGGTGCTCCCTGCAGAAGATGATGCGGCGGACGTCGGTTCGGTGGCGTTGGGGCTGCTGATCTGGCAGCCGGTGAGGGCAAGGCTTCCGGCCAGGCCCAACACGGGCAGGACGCGGCGGACGACGGCGGCCTGCCGCCTAAGGCGCGGGCGGACAGACGGAAGCGCGGGAATCACTGGTGCACCTCGGCGTCGAAGCCGGAGACAAAGCGGTCCATGATGCCCGGAATATTGTTGGTGGGACGGTACTGGTCCACCCGGTCGTTGAAATCCGAGCCGATGATCTGCCGAGCCCCCGCCGGGTCAGTGGCCAGCAGGTTTTGGTAGGCCGGCAGGGTGTCCTGCTTGATGAGCTCCCAGCGCTGATCGGCATTGGCGATGTTCCCATCGGGGAAGCCGGTGGTGAAGTCCGTGCGGAACTGCGTGGGGTTGTCCCAGTTGGTGAAGGGCACGTTTTCCGGCCCCGGACTTTCCACGCTGAACTTGTACGGGAACACTTCGGGGTAACTCCTGGCACCGGGGATGGACGGTTCACCGGCCAGCGTCACCATGTAGGTCACGGCCTCCCCGCCCGGGTGGCTGCGCATGGTGTCGTAGTCGTCTGCAATGATTTCGTTCTGCTCCCGGTACAGGAGCGTGGTGTTGCCTGCCTGCACCTGCGCAGGGTCGCCGGAATCGACCTGGGCCCAGGCGCGTGCCGTCGGGTGGTCGATCGCACCGGAGTCGCGGAGGCGGTTGATCTCGTCCAGGCCACCGTCCATGTAGGCCTGGTGCTGCCGGGCCTGGTCCAGGAAGATCTCCTTGTTCATGTCCAGCATGCTGGTCTCGTAGAACTTGATCTCCTGGTCGGTCATGCCGGCCAGTTGTTCGATCTGGTCCAGCATCGGCAGCGGAATGTCCGACGCCGGGTTGTCGGCGATCTGCTGTGCGAGGTCCCGCATCACGGCCATGTCCTTGAATCCGCCGGCGAACGACGGGCCGATCATGTTGGCCATCCCGGCCCACTGCAGGTCCGGGTTGGACAGGTAGGCCTGTCCGTAGAAGTCGTAGACCTTCTTGATGGTCTCCCAGTTGTACTCCGTGCCCTTGGACGTATCCCAGTCAGCGGGATCGATTCCCATGTCCCGCATGGCCTGCTGGTTCCAGTAGTCGGTGAGGAACGCCGAATATTCCGGCGAAGTCTTCTCGATCAGTCCCGCGTCGGCGGCAGCGTCCAGGGCGGACTTTGCGGCGTCCGGGTTGGCCAGCGCCCACTGCTTGAACTCATCGCTTTTCAGGTAGTCCTGGCGTTCCGCCGGCGTCATACCGTTGAGCTTGTCCGTCAGTTCCTGCGCGGCGCGGTCCGCCGGCGGGTTGCCGCCGCCGGACCCGCCGTTGCCGCCGCCCGCTGAACCGGTGCTGGCATGCTCCTGCTGGTCGGCGTTCCGCTGCAGGGCTTTGGAAGCGTTCTGGATCCCCGCGGCAGCTTCCCGGAGCGCCTTCGTATGCGCTCCCTTCCAATCACTGCGGAAGCGGTCGCCGTCGTTGCCCTTCCACGGGCTGGAGGCGATGGAGCTGCCCAACTGTTGGCCCAGCTGGTCCAGCCGGCTGGCACCTTTCGCCAAGTCTTTCGCGAGCTGACGTAGCTGTGCAACGTCCGCACCGTAGAAGTTCCCCGCCACATTTCCCCCTGTTGAAGTCCACGGCCAGCCTAATGCCTCGTGCTGGAGGCGGCGATGGGGAGAAGTCCCCTAGAGCGGGTACTCCGCAGCGCGGGGTCAGGCGTCCAGCAGTCCGGTGGTTCGGTACGGGATGACTTCGCGCAGGAACATGCTGGTGGATGTGCGGACGATGCCGGGGCAGAGGCGGATCTCCTCGGACACGCGGTAGAGGTCGTCCGGGCTCTTGGCCACAACGCGAATGAGGAGGTCGGTGTCGCCGGCCGGGGCATGGCATTCCAGGACTTCGGGGATCTTGCGCAGTGCGGCAATGGCTTCGTTCAGGTGGCTCTGGTCCAGTTCAGCGCTCACTGCTGCGGCCACGCCGCGGCCCAGTGCCGAGGGCAGCACGCGGCTGCTGTTGGGGCGGAGGGCGCCCGACGCCGTCATCCGCTCCAGGCGCGACTGCACAGTTCCGCGCGCCAGGCCCAGCTTTTGCGCCAGCACCATGATGGGCACGCGGGGGTCGTCGTCCAGTGCGGCAAGAATCCGCCGGTCCGTCGGATCCAGTTCCTGCAATCTGATCACTTCCTGCCTGGTCGCGCGCTGACGACTGATCAGTCTGATCAGTGAAGCGCATGCTCGTTGCGCCTACTGTAGGTCTTCTGCTGATATGATGGCAACAAAGGGACGCAGGCTACCGCCGGATCCCGCAGGCTACAGGACCCCCGGTACACCACCCGGTCCCTGGAACAGGTTTCCCGCAAGGAGGCCGCCGCTGATTGACACTTGTTCACGCATCGTCTTTCCGCAAACACGGCAAGAGCCCCTGAGCTCCCGACGTCGGATCCCCGAAGTCATCGGTAGCTGAGGGGCTCTTGTGTTGTTTGCACGTGTGTTGTTCGGGGCGCCACTAACCTCCATGGTCAAAACGCCTAGGCTGGTGGCATGACTTCAGCCGGCCGCTTTGCCCCGAGCCCTTCCGGCGAACTCCATGTTGGAAACCTCAGGACGGCGATACTCGCGTGGCTGTTTGCCCGCTCCACCGGCCGGCGGTTCCTGATGCGCGTGGAGGACCTGGACCGTGCCCGAGCGGGTGCTGAGGCGGAGCAGCTCCGTGATCTGGCGGCCATTGGCGTGACCTGGGACGGCGGCGTCGTGCGCCAGACCGAACGCGAGCCGCTGTATGCGGAGGCGATCCGTGGACTGGCTGGCGCAGGGCTGACGTATGAATGTTTCTGCACCCGGCGTGAAATCCAGGAGGCGCCGTCCGCGCCGCACGCCCCGCAGGGCGCCTACCCGGGGACGTGCCGGAACCTTGACCCGGCCGAACGGGAGTTCAAAAGGACCATCCGGCCCGCGGCCATCCGGCTGCGTTCGGCTGTCACCGACTGGACGGTGGAGGACCGGCTGCACGGAACCTACACGGGCGTGGTGGACGACTTTGTGCTCCGCCGCAATGACGGGGTGACTGCCTACAACCTGGCGGTGGTGGTGGACGATGCCGCGCAGGGTATTGACCAGGTGGTCCGTGGGGACGACCTGCTGCCGTCCACGCCTCGGCAGGCATACCTGGCTTCGCTGTTGAATATTCCCGTTCCGGAATATGCTCACGTACCGCTGGTAGTGAATGCCGACGGCGCCCGGCTGGCCAAGCGCGACGGAGCCGTAACGCTGGCCGACCTGGCCGACGCCGGACTGGACGCCAGCCGGGTTCGGGGCATCCTTCTCGAATCGCTCGGGCTCCCGCCGGGACCGCTGCCGCGGGTCCTGCAATCCTTTGATCCGTCGGCGCTGCCGCGGGAGCCGTGGGTGTGGCCAGGTGTTCCGGGCACGGGCACGGGCAAAGCCACAGGCGCCTAGGCGCGTAGGCTGGAACCATGCCAGACACAGGAACCACGGACGCAAGCGTCCCCCAGCCACGATTCACTGTTGAGACGGCGAAGGTCCTCGCCGAAGTGGCGCACAACCGTCAGAAGGACAAGCTCAAGCGGCCGTACCGCGAACATGTCCTCGCCGTCGGGGATGCCCTGGCGGATTTCGACGACGACATCCGGATTGCCGGCTACTTGCACGATATTGCTGAGGACACCCCGATCACCCGGCAGGCACTGCTGGATATGGGCGTCTCCGAGCGCGCGGTGGGCATCATCGAGCGTGTCACCAAGCGGCTGCACGACAACCCGGACGATTACCAGGCCGGCATCCGGTTCATTGCCGAGGATCACGACGCCACGCTGGTCAAGATCGCGGACAACGCGCACAACTCACTGCCGGAGCGCGTCAAGGCCCTGGCTGAAAAGTGGCCGGACAAGCCGCCGGTGACCCGCTACGACGAAGCCAGGCCGGTGCTCTACGACGCCGTCCCCGTCGAAGAAGTCCGCAAGATCCTGGCGCGGGTGAACCCCTGGCTGCTCGAGGAACTGGACGACCGCCTGGACGAGGCGGACGATACCGACTACGAGAACCTCTCCTACGAGTCCTAGCGGATGCCCTCCCACAGTTCGCGCTCCCAGGCCCGGGGGTCGTACACCACACGGGAATCGGTATTGAAGAGCATGGTGGTCCTGCGCTCGAGGTCGTAGCCCGGCCAGCCGGGATCGCCGGTGGCGGCGAACGAAACCCAGGCGGCGTGCATGGCATCAGCCAGTTCCTGCGGCGGTTCTGCCCCGAGCAACGGTCCGAACAACCTCGAGTGCGTGTCCAGGCTGTCGAAGACGAACGGCACTTCCACGGCATGGACTGCGCCGAGGCCGGGCGCTGGCCAGGCGAACTCGTACATGAAAGTACGCGCTGAAGTCGCCGACGTCACGTGGGCATCGGCCAGGCTGAGTGCCGGAATCCGCACCCACCAGTCCGTTTCCACAGCGGCGAGCACGTCGCCGGGAGCACTGTCCGGATAGTGGGAGCGGTACTCGCGGTATGCCGTCTCGGCGGGAAGCCCGTATGCCGCAATGGGCGGGAAGCCGTCCACGCTCCTCGATTCCACCAGGTCCTGCTCCGTGACCTTCGCGATGACACCGGTGATGGCGAGGAACAGCTTCCAGTCCTCGGTATTGGTGCCGACCACGACGTCCACCGTGGACCCGGCGCCGGCAGCGATCCGTTCGATGGGGCTGCGGGGGATGACGTCGCCGTCGATTGTCGGTTGCCAGAGCATCGAGCCGGAGACCACCTCTTGTCCCCAGCGCGCGGGGTCCGGGCCGGCAAAGAGATCCGCCTTCAACTCCGCCTGTGCCGCGAGGAATCGCTGAGCGGGTACCGCTGCCATTGCCTCCCGGGTTGGCGGAACCCCCAGCTTCTCGGCAAGGAACCCGCCGATTCTTTGGGCGGTCTCGGTGGGGATCGCATGGTGGGCTGCGCCGCTCTGCAGGATGGCCCGCCGGAACAGGCCCTCGGCGCGCGGCATCGAGAGAAGGACGCCGATGCTCATGGCACCCGCTGACTGGCCAAAGACAGTGACGTTGCCGGGATCACCGCCGAAAGCTGCGATGTTCCCGCGGACCCACTCCAGGGCAGCGACCTGGTCGAGGAGACCGACGTTGGCCTGCCCGTCACCAAGGTCCAGGAAACCGTCCGCGCCCACCCGCCAGTTGATCACCACACATACGGCGCCGTCCCGGGCGAAGTTCCGGCCGTCGTAGGCCGCCGTCGAGCCGATTTCGAACGCGCCGCCCTGGATCCAGACCATCACCGGCAGGCCGGCGCTGCCCGGGTCCGGTGTCCAGACGTTGAGGTTCAGGCAGTCCTCGCCGGCCAGCTCAGCGTCCCATTCCGTGCCTGCACTTTCCGGGGGAGCCAGCTGGAAGGGAGCTGCGCCGTAGTGGGTGGCGTCGCGGACTTCTGTCCAGGGCTGGACGGGCCGCGGCGGACGGAGCCGGTTCGCTCCGGACGCGGGCGCGGCGTACGGAATGCCCAGGAAACGGTGCACGCCGTCCTCGACGCTGCCGCGCAGCTGGCCATGTGTGGTCGTGACGACAGGGTTCATGCTAGCCACCTTCACGGGCGGGGGCTTCCCGCCCCAGTGTCACTCTGGCAGCCGCGGCGGTGCAGTTGAAGGGTCGAAGGTCACCCCTTGGGGGTCGGGCCTGTCGAGACCGCCCGTTCCATCTGCTCCAGCGCTGCGTTCATCCTGTGGGTGCCGCGCTTCTCGTCAATGACAATCGAAACGCCCAGCGCCAGCACGATCACCAGCAGGCAGACGGGCACCGAGACCCCGGCGGCGGCGAGCCCCACGCTGCCGGCCAGCGCCGCGAGGACGCCCGCGGCCACGGCAATGACAGTGCGGTCCACGCAGATCATCACGCTGAACATCGCCGTAAGCGAGGCCTTGAAAATGGCCACGGGCACGGCGATGCTGGCCACGGCCAAGGCGGCGCTGATGTGTGCCTCGTGGTCGATGTAATAGGCCGCCACGTGCAGGCCTGCGCCTGTTGCCGCGATGGCCGCGAAGATGGGGATATGCCCGTAGCCGAAGAAGAAGGAGCGGTGCCGCTGGAGGTGCAGGGCCCGGCCGGCGGGCAGGATGAAGTAGATCCACCACATACCGAACGCCAGCGCCGTTCCGCCGAAGCCCACCAGAGCCGCGTCCACGCTCCAGCCGTGATTGGACACGATGGCGCGGAGCGTTTCGATCGCACCGATCAGGCATTCGCCGAGGGCAATGATGGCCAGCAGGCCGTAGCGCTCGGCAATGTGGTGCGCGTGCCACGGCGTCCGCATGGAGCGCTCGGCCACGTACGGCGTCGCCATTTCCAGCACGTACAGGGGCACGGTCATCAGAATGGTGGTGAGCAGGTCCGCCTGGATGACCAGCACCGCGATCCAGCCGAGCTGCACCACCCCAAGGTAGGTTGCGTAGCGCAGGCAGGTCTGGCGGCGGGCCGGGTCCTGCCGCGCCGCACGCAGCCACTGGAACACCAGGGCCAGGCGCATGATCACGTAGCCGCCCACGATCACGGCGTTGTCCACATGGGTGCCTTCCACCAGCGAGTGGAAGAGGGGTTCGATGCCCATGGTCAGAATCAGCACGCCAAGCAGCTGGATCATGGTGACCACCCGGAAGACCCAGTCGTCGGTGTCGTACGCGCTGGCGAACCAGGTGAAGTTGATCCACGCCCAGATCACGGCAAACATCGTGAAGGAGAACCCCAGCAGCCCTGCACCGAAGTGGGCCTCGGCAATCTCGTGGGCGAACTGGCTTCCGGCCACTCCGAACGCAATGACAAAGGTGAGGTCGAAAAACAGCTCCAGCGGGGTGGCTGCCCGGTGCTGCTCATGCGGGTCGCGGCCGCCCATGCGGGCCATGGCGTGCCGGAGGGGATTGTTGGACATGGCTCAAAGAGTACCGGCGGGAACGGCAGCTGCTCCAGACCGCCCGGTCCGCGTCCGCAGCATCAAGCCGATGTACACGAGGTCGAAGACGCTGCAGAGGGCGCCGACGCCCAGAATCAGGGGCGAATGGGTGTACCAGCCGAACACGATAGTGGGCGCCAGTGTTCCGATCCATTTGGCGACGGCGATGAGCAGGGACTGGCCCCTGGCGCCGCCGCGGGCGACGAACATGGCGATGAACAACCCGGACATCAGCAGGTTCTGCAGGAACGCCGAGTAGCGCGGAGCCGCGTCCCAGCCGAACTCCGCGACAAACAGCAGCTGCACGGCAAGGGCGGTGACCCCCAGGAGCAGGGCCCAGGCCAGGAAGAGTTTCCGCGTCACCCACGCTGGGAGCTCGGCCCGGCCGAACCTGAAGAACGTGTACAGGATGGCAACGTCCGCCAGCGCCCACACGATGTTGAACACGCCTTGGACGGACAGCGCGGTTGCCACGGAACGCGAGGCATAAATGGCTTCCCACGCGAAGTTCAATGCCAGGGCTGCCGCCGGGATCGCATAGCTCCGGTCCCGGAATCCGATCCGGATTGCCTCGACGTACACCGCCGTCCAGGCGATGCCGCTGACAACCGTGAGGAACAGAATCAACCCGGCTGTTACACCCGGCCCAGCGAGTCGATGTCCTCAAGGAAGTCCTGGTGGACCTCCTTGCTCACCGTGGTCCGGGTGTCCGCAATCGCGTCGAGATAGTCCTGCGTGGCGGGACCCTTTCGGACCGCGTCGCGGACTGACACGGTGCCCCCGGACGCCAGCCCGCCGTCGTCGTACACTGCCTTTTCCAGGGCACGCTGGGATGCGCTCCGGGCGGCGTACTCAATGTCCGCGGGGGAGAAGCCCTCGGTCCGGTCCACCAGCAGCTCCACGTCCACGTCGTCCACCACGGCAGCCGGAATGAACCGCTGCCACATGGCCTCCCGGGCCTGGCGGTCGGGCAGGCCGATGGGGATCACGTAGTCGAACCGGCCGTGGCGCAGGAAGGCAGTGTCCAGGGCGCGGATGAAGTTGGTGGCGCAGACCAGCAGGCGGCCGGGCTGCTCGCGGAAGGCCGGGATGATTTTCAGGAGCTCGTTGGTGACGCCTTGGAGCGGCGACGGCGGCTCGCCAGAGCGCTGGGACGCAATCTCCTCCACCTCGTCTATGAATACAACGGCATGTTCCAGCTCGGCGATCTCCAGGAAGGTTTCCCGGAGGGCTCCGGCCAGGCCCTTGGGGTCGGCCGCGAGCCGGGAGGGGAATACTTCCACGAAGGGCCATTCGAGCCGGGACGCGATGGCCTTCGCGAACGTTGTCTTGCCGGTGCCGGGAGGGCCGAAGAGGACGACGGCGCGGGGCGGCACCACGCCGAATTCGTCCGCCAGGTCCGCCTCGGCAAGGGGGAGCACCAGACGGCGTTCCAGCAGTTCCTTTTCGTTGCGCATGCCGGCCACGTTCTCCCAGAGGTCGCGGGCCAGGATGCGGCCGCCAAGGAGGCCCAGGGGTTCGAGCTCCTGGCGCTGGACCGGGATGGTCCGTTCGAAGTAGCGCAGGTTTTTCTTGAGCACGAAGCCCCGGCTGAGGAAGGCCTCCACCCGGGTTTCGGACTCCGGCATCAGCGCGGACAGCTTGTTCAGCCCGTGCGGGGCCATCCGGTTTTCGACGGCGGCCAGCAGCGAGGTGCCGATCCCGCGTCCGCGGTATTCGGGGAGGGTGGCCAGGAAAACGATCCAGCCCTGGTCGTGCGCGGCGCGACCGACGGCGGCGCCCACCACCATATCGCCCTGCACCGCCACCACGGCGTGGTCTTTTTCGCAGGAGGCCAGGACTTCGGAGAGCGCGTAGACGGGCTCCACGTTGGTGGCCTTGAGCGATTCCCAGAGGTGCAGGATGCCGTCAAGGTCGGCCGAATGGAAATCCCTGATCCGCCAGGTGGTCATGAGCGTTTCTCCTGTGGTGGTTCGTCGTTGAGCCAGCGTGAACTTCTCAGCTGAGCATATGCGAACCGGCGCTCCGCAGGGTTGCGGCGGCGTTGCATTACGCCGCCGCAACCCGGCTACCGCACCTATCCGCCGCTCCTACAGCGCTCACAGACACTTGCGGCCCGTCGCCGACTCCGCCGCTACTGAGCCGCGGTGGCCAGCAGCTCCTTCATTTCCTTGATTTCGGACTCCTGGGCGGTAACGATTCCTTGGGCGAGCTTCACGGCGTCGCTGTTCTGCCCGTCGGCTATTTCGGCCTTTGCCATCTGCACGGCGCCCTCGTGGTGCGCAATCATCTGGGTGAGGAACAGCTTGTCAGCTTCCTTGCCCTGTGCGGCGTCGAGTGCCTTGAGGTCGTCGTCGCTCATCATGCCGGACATACTGTGGCCTGCTTCGCCGTGCCCGGCCATGGCGGTGGGTTCGTTCCAGCCCTTGAGCCAGCCGTTCATCTGGTCGATTTCCGGGCCCTGTGCGGCCTTTATTTTGGTGGCCAGCTCCGTGACGGCCGGGTTGACGCCCTGCTTGCCGAGCATCATGGCGCTCATTTCCACGGCCTGTGCGTGGTGCGGAATCATGGACTGGGTGAATAGCGTGTCCGCGGAGTTGTGGCCCATGGAGTCAGGGCTGCCGGCTGGCGCGGAACTGGAGCTCATGGCCCCGTGGTCCGCGGGCATCGTTGAGGAGCCGGTGGTGGCATTCGAGCCGCAACCGGCGAGTGTGATGACCGCGGCCAGGGCAGCGGCTGAAAGAGTGATTGGCTTCTTCATGTAAGTGGTGTCCTTCGGGAATCCGGCATGGGTGCCGGGAGGGGCGGCTGCCTGGCTTCGGTGCGCGGGGGTTCAACGCGGGGAACAGGCATCCAGCGGGCAGGTGGAAGCACCGGAAGCGTCACGGTGCAGTTCCCGCTTTACGTCCGGCTAATCGAGAGTTCGCCGGGCGTTGGACTGCCGGGCATGTGTGTGTACGCGTGCAGCACCCGGCCGGTGTCCACGGACGGTTCCGGACCGGTGAAAGATGTGGTGCCGGGGGGCGGCGCGGACAGGACCGTGGTGGCCGGTGCGGGAATGCAGCTTGCGTGCGGGGCAGCCATGTCACCGGTTTCGCCGGTGGAGACGCATGACGGCGGCGGCTCCGGTGCGCTGCTGCCCATGGGCCGGGCGGACGCCGGATCCAAGGCTGCGGCGTGAACTGTGCCGTCCGCCATGGCATCGGGCGCCACATGCGCCGCTGCACTCGGTGCCGCGGCGTGGGTTGCGTGGGCGCCGGCGGGAGAGGCTGCCAGGGCACCCGGGCCGTGCTGCGTGTGCGCGGACGCTATGACGTGCATGCCGATGAATCCGGCCAGGATTGCGAGGACGCCAAGAAACAGGGCGGCCCGAAGCCGACGACTCACAGGGAGGGACAGGGAACCGGCAAATTGAGGCACAGCATTCTCCCTTCCCTTGGTACCGCGTGGCAGTGCGGCTGTAGTGTCCGCACCGTTCAACGAAGGGTGCGGCCCTTAGATTCCCAGCGTACCCATTGTGTTCCGCAGCGTGTCTGCCGAATGCTGCAGAGCCGCCAGTTCGCCGTCGTCCATGGGCGTGTGAAGCACGCGGTGCACGCCGCCGCGCCCCACGATACTGGGAAGGGACAACGCCACGCCGGAGATTCCGTAGGGGCCGTCCAGGACGGTGGACACGGGCAGCACGGCGTTCTCGTCCCGGAGCAGGGCTTCCACGATGCGCGCGCCGGAGAGGCCGATCGCGTAGTTGGTGGCACCCTTGCCGGCGATGACCTTGTAGGCCGCCTGCGTCACTTCGCGGGCCGTCTCGGTGAGGTAATCCGCGGTGAAGACCCGTTCGCCGTCCACTTCCCAGTCCCGGATGGGGACCGGGCCGATCGTGGCGCCGGACCACACCGGGAACTCCGTGTCGCCGTGCTCGCCCACCATGCTGGCGTGGACACTGGCCACGGAGACGCCGGCACGGCGGGCCAGCAGCCAGCGCAGCCGCGACGTATCCAGCACGGTGCCGGAGGAGAAGACACGTTCCGGCGGCAGCCCCGAGATCTGTTGCGCCGCCACGGTGAGAACGTCGCAGGGGTTAGTGACCAGGACATAGACCGCGTCCGGGGCATGCTGGAGCAGTTGCGGCATGAGCTGTTCGAGGATGCGGACGTTCGTTCCGGCCAGGTCCAGGCGCGTCTGGCCCGGCGCCTGTTTGGCGCCGGCCGTGATCACCACGACGTCGGCGCCTTCAGTCACGGCGATGTCTCCGCCGCCGGTGACGGTGGCGGCCGCCGCGGCGAACTGGGTGCCGTGGGCGAGGTCCAGGACCTCCGCCTCCGCTTTGAGGGCATTGACATCGAATAGGGCGATATTGCTGGCCGAACCCCGGATCAGGGCGGCGTACGCCAGTGAGGTGCCGACGCTTCCCGCTCCCACCACCGCAAGTTTGGATCCTGACATGAGCTACCTCTTCCCCGGTCCCGGAGTGCCAGGACCCGCGCTAGTGGTGGAACTGCACGCAATGGCTTCATGCGCTATTGAAACGCTTCGCCGGTGGAACGCGTGGCTAGCGGAATGTGTTTAGCTCTTGTTCTTCGCCCCCGGGCCCGGGCGGTTGGCGACCAGCGGGTACGGGCCGGTGAAGCCGTCGCGGACTGCGGCGAGCTCGAGGACACGGTCCCGGCAGAGACGCCAGCCCAGCATCAGCGCCGGAATCACGATCACCAGCGAGGCGATGGTCCAGGTTCCCACTGGCGAGTCGAAGGCCATCAGGACCAACACTGCCAGCAGGAACGCCAGCGTGATCCAGCCGGTCACGGGGGCGCCGGGCATCCGGAACGCCGGGCGGAGGAGTTCGCCGCGCTTGGCCAGCCGGGCCAGCTGCATCTGGCACAGCACAATCACGGCCCAGGTGCTGATGATGCCCAGGGATGCCACGTTCAGGACAATCTCGAAAGCTTCGGCGGGAACGATGGCGTTGAGCACCACACCGAGGACGGCCACCGCCGCAGTCAGTGCAATACCGCCGTAAGGGACGCCGGCCTTGTTCATGCGGGACGCGAACTTCGGAGCGGAGCCGGTGACGGACATGGAGCGCATGATGCGACCGGTGGAGTACAGGCCGGCGTTGAGCGAGGACAGCGCCGCAGTGAGGACCACCAGGTTCATGATGGCGTCCACGCCTTCGACGCCGATGGAACCAAAGAACGTGACGAACGGGCTTTCGCCGGCTTTGTATGCGGTGTACGGCAGGAGCAGGGAGAGGAGCACCAGGGAGCCGACGTAGAACACCGCAATCCGGAAGATCACCGTGTTGATTGCCTTGGGCATGATCTTTTCCGGGTTCTCGGTTTCACCGGCCGCGGTTCCGATCAGTTCGATCGAAGCGTAGGCGAACACCACGCCCTGCATCACCACAATGGCAGGCAGCAGCCCGTTGGGGAACATGCCGCCGTTGTCCGCGATCAGGCTGAAGCCAACCTGCTGGCCGTCCACGGGCGTGCCGAAGATGACGAAGTAGATGCCCACCACCAGGAAGGTCACCAGCGCCACCACCTTGATGAGCGCGAACCAGAACTCCAGCTCGCCGAAGACCTTGACGGAGATCAGGTTCAGGCCGAGCACCAGGATCAGGGCCGTCAGCGCCCACACCCACTGCGGAACGTCCGCAATGGGTGCCCAGTACTTCTTGAAAAAGTTCATGTAAAGCGCGACGGCGGTAATGTCCACGATTGCGGTCATCGCCCAGTTCAGCCAGTACAGCCAGCCGGTGACGAACGCCGCCTTCTCGCCGAAGAATTCACGGGCATAGGAAACGAACGATCCCGACGAGGGACGGTGCATCACGAGCTCGCCGAGGGCGCGCAGGATCATGAAGGCGAAGAATCCGCACACTGCGTAGCTGATGATGAGGGCCGGTCCGGCGGTGGCAAGCCGGCCGCCGGCGCCCATGAAGAGACCGGTACCGATCGCGCCGCCGATGGCGATCATCTGGACCTGCCGGGGCTTGAGTCCCTTGTGGTAGCCCTCATCCTCGCGGTGGAGGGTGGCTTCTGAGGCGTGGGCGTGTGCCGGGATGGTGTGGTCGGTGATGGCCTGCTTTTGGGCCGGCTGCTTTTGGGCAGTGTCCTGCTGGGGCTGTGTCATGAAGGGTCCTTAGGTGGGGGACTACTTGCTGAGGTTGGCCAGGCGTTGCGGGCTGAGGAGCTCTTCCAGTTGCTCGGCGGTGAGCAGTTGGTGTTCGAGGACGAGTTCGGCGACGCCCTTGCCGGTGGCGAGGGCTTCCTGGGCGATGGCGGTTGCGGTGGTGTAGCCGAGGTGGGGGTTCAGGGCTGTGACCAGGCCGATGGATTGTTCGACGGTGAGGCGGAGGTGTTCGGTGTTGGCGGTGATGCCCCGGACGCAGCGTGCCGTGAGGGTGCGGCAGGCGGCTTCGAGG
>NZ_LMPC01000007.1 GCF_001423745.1 Arthrobacter sp. Leaf337 | reverse complement strand
CGGGCAAGCCGGGCGAGTTCCCCACCACCATCCTGATCGTGAATAAGAAGTTCGCCGCCGACCACCCGGACACCGTCAAGGCACTCCTGAAGGGCCACGCCGAATCCGTGGCCTGGCTCAATGACACACCCGCCGCGGAAAAGGCGAGCGTGTTGAACACCGCGCTGAAGGAAGGCGGGGGCGCCGAGCTCCCGGCGGACGTCATCGAGCGGTCGCTGAAGAACATCGTGTTCACCGTGGATCCGCTGGCCGGAGCCTACAAGAAGCTGCTGCAGGACGGCGTGGACGCCGGCACCACCAAGCAGGCCGACATCAGCGGCATCTTCGACCTCACCGCCCTCAACAGCGTCACCGCTGAAAGCGGCGGCAGCAAGGTCAGCGCCGCCGGCCTCGGCAAGGACTAACCCGGCCTCGGCAACGACTAAGCGGCACGCCCCAACCAAAAGCACCAAGCTCAAAGCATCACCTCCAGCCCCATCAACGTAAGGACAGGACCATGCCAGTCGTACTGGAAAACCTGGGTAAACGCTTCGGCGACGGCGCCCCGGTGCTGGACGACGTCAACGCCAGCATCGCCCAAGGCGAGTTTGTCGCGCTCCTGGGTGCGTCCGGCTGCGGCAAGTCAACCCTGCTGAACATCATGGCGGGACTGGAACTCCCGACGTCGGGCGCCCTTGAAGTCCCCAGCGACGGCGCTGCCTTCATGTTCCAGGACGCCGCCCTCTTCCCGTGGCTGACTGCTAGGGAGAACATCGAGCTCGCCCTCAAGCTGCGCGGCGTGGGCAAGTCCGAACGGCGCACGAAGGCCAACGAACTCCTGGACCTGGTCCACCTTGGCGGAGCCGGGGACAAGCGCCCGCACGAGCTCTCCGGCGGCATGCGCCAGCGCGTCTCGCTGGCCCGGTCCCTGGCCCAGGACCGGCAGCTGCTGCTCATGGACGAGCCGTTCGCCGCGCTGGACGCCATCACCCGCGACCTCCTCCACGACGAGCTGGAACGGATCTGGAAGGAGACCGGCCGCACCATTGTTTTTGTGACGCACAACGTCCGCGAAGCTGTCCGGCTGGGCCAGCGCGTGCTGTTGCTGTCCTCACGCCCCGGCCGCGTGGTCCAGGAATGGAACGTCACCGAGGAACACCGAACCGACGCCGGTCTTGCCGGACAGCTGACCGGGGTCATCACCGCCCGGCTGCGAGAGGAGATCCGCCGCCATGCCAAATAAGCAAACTCCGTTGGTCGAGCTTGCCGAGACCCCGATTTCGACAAGGTCAATCACCGGCCAGGCAAGCTCAATCACCGATGAGCCGGAAACCCGCAAGGTGCACGCGGCCCTGACCCGGTCCTCCACCGGCAACGAAGACCTGCGCGAGCTCGAATCCGGACTGGATTCACTGCAGTCGGACGCAGCCCGTGCCGCGCGCATCGACTGGAGCCGCATCCTGCTCCCGGTGGCGGCGCTCGTGGTGCTGGTCCTGGCGTGGCAGTTCTACGTATCCCTTGGCTTCAAACGGCGCGACCTGGTGCCCGGACCGCTCGACGTGCTTGGCCAGTTCGGCACCCTGTGGGCCGATGGTTCACTGCAGGAAGCCGTCTGGACATCCCTGCAGCGCGGAATCGTCGGCTTCCTGATCAGCGTGGTCATAGCGACGCCGATCGGACTTCTGCTGGCCCAGGTGGCCCCGCTGCGCCGCGCATTCGGCCCGCTCATCTCCGGCCTGCAGGTGCTGCCCTCCGTGGCGTGGGTGCCCGCGGCCATCATCTGGTTCGGCCTGACCGACGCCACGGTGTACTTCGTGGTGTTCATGGGTGCCATCCCGTCCATCATCAACGGGCTGATTTCCGGCGTGGACCAGATCCCGCCGCAGTACCGCAGCGTGGGCACGGTGCTGGGTGCCAGCCGGCTGCAAATGGCCCTCCAGATCGTCCTTCCGGCCGCGTTGCCGGGCTACCTGAGCGGACTGAAGCAGGGCTGGGCGTTCTCCTGGCGCTCCCTCATGGCCGCCGAAATCATCGCCGTTGGCGGCACTATCGGCTTCGGCCTCGGCTCCATGCTGGACCAGGGCCGCGACCTCTCCGACATGACCATCGTGATGTCAGCCATCCTGCTGATCCTGGCCGTGGGCATCCTGATCGAACTGCTGGTCTTTGCGCCGATTGAAAAGCGCCTCCTGCGGCGCCGCGGCCTCCTCGCCGGCAGCACCCGCTAGGGCCGGCGCCTGAGGCAGCCCGAACAGAACCAAAGAGCAGAGCCCGACGGCGAGTCCCGCCGTCGGGCTCTGCTGTTTTGTCTGAATGAGGTGCCCCGGCCCCACGACGGCGGCGACGGCGCTTCGCCGGGCGGGGGAGTCTGGCAGACTGGCGCCATGACCGTCAGCTTCGTGTGCCGCACCGAATCCGCCCTGCCCCGGGAACAGTTGTTTGACCTCGCGCGCAGCATCGACGCGCACCTCGAATCACAGGCGGACGCGGGGGAGCGGGCCGTGGCGGGGGTGACGTCGGGCCTGATCGGCGCCGGGCAGGAGGTCACGTGGCGCGCGCGGCACTTCGGCCTGCCGATACGCATGACCAGCCGCATCACCTCGCTGGAGTTCCCGACAAGGTTTGTGGACGAGCAGGTCCGAGGCCCGTTCACGGCCTTCCGCCACGTCCACGAGTTCGAAGCGACGGACACCGGATGCATCATGACGGACCGCGTGGAATTCACGGCGCCCTTCGGCCCGCTGGGCCGGATCGTGGAGAAGCTGGTGCTGCGCCGGTACCTGGAACGGCTGATCGCGGTGCGCGGGCTCTACCTCGCCGGCCTCGTTCCGCCGCCGCGCTAGGTCACCCGTCCGGAAAACCTACGTTCCGGGAAACGGCGGCGGCCCGATGATCTCAATGCCGCCGTTCACACGCCCGGATTCGCGGATCCAGTCAAAGTCCACTACCTGCGCACCGTCTTCGTCAGCGCCAATCGGCTCGCTGGCGCCAAAGTAGAAGGCCTGGGCGCCGCCAGGCGTGTGCAGGCAGAGCACGCGGGTCCCCTCCTGGGTGACTTTGAACGCATGCGGAACACCCCTCGGCGCGATGGTTACCCCGCCCGCGGCGACCCGGTGCTCGGTGCCGTCCATGTTCATCAGGATCTCGCCGGCCAGGATGTACATCGTCTCGTCCGAGTCGGGATGCGTGTGGAGCGGAGTGACCTTGTTGAGGGCCATTTCATCCTCGAAGAGCAGGAACGCGCCGGCTGTGTCTTCTTCCGTGGCTTTCCAGGTCTGTACCCCGCCGCCGAAGAACCAGCGGCGGGCTCCCTCGCCGGGTTGCAGTACTACGGCGGATGCAACTTTCTTCGTCTCCATGGTGGTCGCCTCTATGCTGGTGGGAAGACTTATGGGACTGATGTCCCATAACAAGACTCAGGTACCATGAAGGACATGTCAAGACCTTATGCCGACGTCGGGCGCACCGGTCAGAAGCGCCGCACCCTTGAAGGCCTGGTTGCTGCCGCGCGCCAGCTCGTCGCGTCCGGTGCAACGCCCACGGTGGATGAGGCCGCGCTGGTGGCCGGTGTCGCCCGCAGTACTGCCTACCGCTACTTCCCGGGCCAGCGGGAGCTGCTGGCCGCGGCCCATCCGGAGACTGCACGGACATCGATGCTGCCGGACAATCCCCCGGAGGATGTGGCCGAGCGGCTGGATGCCGTAGTGCGTGAGTTCACCGGAATGATCATCGAAACCGAGGCGCAGCAGCGGACCATGCTGCGGCTCTCGCTGGAACCCGCGGACGGCCAGGAGCGGGGCCTGCCGCTGCGCCAGGGCCGCGCCATCGCGTGGATCGCCGAGGCGCTCGCCCCGTTGCAGCCGGAGCTGTCCGAAGCGGAGATCCATCGGCTGGTTCTGGCGATCCGCAGTGCCATCGGGATCGAGTCGCTGGTGTGGCTGACCGATGTGGGCGGCCTGAGCAGGGACGCTGCCGTTGCCTCGATGCGGTGGACGGCCAACGCCCTGCTGAACCAGGCACGGACGCAGGGACCGCCGCCCGCCGCCTGAGAAGGCGCCGCCCGCCGAATGAGCGTGCCGGCAATGTGACGCAGCGTTACCTTACGTGAACTGGTGTTTCCGCGCCGTTGTTCCGGTATGTGACGCGGCCCTACCGTTGATCCATGGCAATTCAGGACATCTACCCCACGGCACTGCGCCTGCTGGGCCGCCCGGTACTGGTGGTGGGCGGCGGCCCGGTGGCCACCCGCCGCGCGAAGGGCCTGCTCGACGCCGGTGCCCGGGTGACCGTGGTTGCCCCCGTTGCCTCCGCAGGACTTGAGGAACTGGCCGACGCCGGCCTCCTCACCTGGGAGCAGCGCCCCTACCGCACGTCCGACGTCGACGGCGTCTGGTTCGTCCAGACAGCTACCGGCGATTCCGCAGTGGACGCCCAGGTTTCGGCCGACGCCGAGGCGCAGCGAGTCTGGTGCGTCAACGCCTCCGACCACGAAGCCTCCGCTGCCTGGACCCCCGCCGTCGCCGTCGTTGACGACGTGCAGATCGCCGTGAACGCCGGGGGAGACCCACGCCGCGCCATGGCCCTCCGCGACGCCGTTGCCACCGCGCTGGAAACCGGTGACCTCCCGCTCCGCCGGCAGCGCGCCCACCGGGGAAGCGTGGCCCTTGTGGGCGGCGGTCCCGGCGACACCGGGCTCATCACCGTCCGCGGTCGCCGGCTCCTTGGCCAGGCCGACGTCGTGGTGGCGGACCGCCTGGGCCCCCGCGAGCTCCTGAACGAACTCGCCTCCGATGTCCGCGTCATAGAGGTGGGCAAGACCCCCGGCCACCATCCCGTGCCGCAGGCGGGGATCAACCGGATCCTCGTGGAAGAGGCGCTCAAGGGCCACCGCGTGGTCCGGCTCAAGGGCGGCGACCCCTACGTTTTGGGCCGCGGCGGCGAGGAAGCGGAATTCTGCCGCCAGCACGGCGTCGAGGTTGAGGTGGTCTCCGGCGTGACCTCGGCGATCTCCGTCCCCGCGGCGGCCGGCATTCCCGTGACGCACCGCGGCTTGGCCAAGGGCTTCAGCGTGGTCACCGGCCACGAGGAGCTTTCCGAGGTCCCGGCCCGGTCCGACCACACCATCGTGCTGCTCATGGGAGTGGGCCAGCTCCGCGAATCCGCCGCCGCCCTGATGGCTGCCGGTTTGCCTCAGGACACTCCAGTTGGCATCGTTGAGAATGGCTATTTGCCCAACCAGCGCGTGACCATCGGCACTGTCGGTTCCATCGCTGACCAGGCCGAGGCCGCCGGCGTCGCAAATCCCGCGGTGATCGTGATCGGTGACGTTGTCCGCGTCAGCCCGTTCGCGCCGTCGCACTTCAAGACCGCCGACTACAGCACCACCACCCCGAACCGCCCCCGCGTACTGACCAAGTAGCCCGAAGCCCCTTCCCAACTAGCTCGCAGTTAACGCTCCCAAAAGCCGTTTTCACGACGTTAAGTGCGAGTCAGTTGGGCCGTGACAGAAAAAGGAACACAGCCGTGTCAAATAGCACCACCGTAGGTTCTGCCGCCCGCCCGCTCCGGGTCGCCGTCGTGGGTTCCGGCCCTGCCGGCGTGTACGCCGCCGACATCCTCACCAAGAGCGAAGCCGTCAAGAGCGGCGAGCTGACCGTGAGCATCGACCTCTTTGACCGCTACCCGGCGCCCTATGGCCTGATCCGCTACGGCGTGGCGCCCGACCACCCGCGCATCAAGGGCATCGTCAACGCCCTGCACAAGGTCCTGGACCGCGGCGACATCCGCTTCTTCGGCAACGTTGACTACGGCACGGACCTCTCCATCGAGGACCTCCGCACCCACTACGACGCCGTCATCTTCGCCACCGGCGCCATCAAGGACGCGGACCTGAACATCCCCGGCATCGAACTCGACGGCTCCTACGGCGGCGCCGACTTCGTCTCCTGGTACGACGGCCACCCCGACGTGTCCCGCGAATGGCCGCTGGACGCCAAGGAAATCGCCGTGATCGGCAACGGCAACGTGGCCCTGGACGTGGCCCGCATGCTCTCCAAGCACGCCGACGACCTCCTGGTCTCCGAAATCCCGGACAACGTCTACGCCGGCCTCAAGTCCTCCCCGGTCACTGACGTACACGTCTTCGGCCGCCGCGGCCCCGCCCAGGTGAAGTTCACCCCGCTGGAACTGCGCGAACTGGCCCACTCCAAGGACGTAGACATCATCCTGTACCCGGAGGACTTCGAGTTCGACGAGGAATCAGACCGCCAGGTCCAGAGCAACAACCAGACCAAGACCATGGTTGGCACCCTCACCAACTGGATCGCCGAGCAGCCGGAAGAGCTCTCCGAGCTCACGGCCTCCCGCCGCCTGCACCTGCACTTCCTGCACAGCCCGGTTGAGGTATACGACGACGCCGAGACCCCCGGCCGCGTTGCCGGCATCAAGTTTGAGCGCACCGAGCTGGACGGCACGGGCAACGCCCGCGGCACCGGCGAGTTCGTGGACTACCCGGTCCAGGCCGTATACCGCGCCATCGGCTACTTCGGTTCCGCCCTGCCGGAGGTCGAGTTCGACCACAAGAAGGGTGTTGTCCCGAACGACGGCGGCCGCGTGCTGGACGCTGCCGGCACCCACGTGCCGGGCATCTACGCCACCGGCTGGATCAAGCGCGGCCCCGTCGGCCTCATCGGTCACACCAAGGGCGACGCCCTCGAGACCGTCACGTACCTACTGGAAGACCGGGCGAACCTGCCGCTGGCAGCCGCGCCGGCTCCGGAAGCCGTCGTCGAACTGCTGGAGAGCCGCGGCGTGCAGTACACCAGCTGGGAAGGCTGGCTGGCTCTGGACGCACACGAGCGCGCCCTCGGCGAGAAGGCCACCGAGACCGGATCGCACGGCGTCGAGGTTGCCCGCGAGCGGGTCAAGGTTGTGCCCCGCGAGGACATGGTTTCCATCTCACGCGACGGAGTGGCCGCGCAGGTCTAGCCCGAACCTTTCTCCAGCGCGAACAGGCAGCTAATGACCGCAAACCGCACGGTTGACGTCATTAGCTGCCTGTTCGCTCTTTTTATATCCGGCTACATCCGGCCAAATCTCGCCCGGACAAGGGCGAACAATCCGTAGCTGATGAGTCCCGCGGCAATGGCCATCAGGAGGAACGGCCCCGCCGGATGGTCCCGCAGCGCCTTGAGGCTGCCGTCCAGCCCGGTGGATTCGCCCGGCCGGTTGGTGGCGGCTGCCACCACGAACAGTAGGCCTGCAAGGATCAGGGCGATGCCTTTGGCCACGTGGCCGGCCACGCCGAGTGCGCTGACCATGCGTCCGCGCCGGGTGCCTTCGAAGTGATGCAGTTCCTCCTTGAACTGTTTCCGGACGCCCTTGACGATGAAATAGATTCCGACGCCGATGACCGTCAGGCCCAGCGCGATGAGTGCCGACACACCCAGAGGTCCCTGGACCAGGGCGGTGCTGAAGTCCCTGGTGGAATCGCCCGAGTCGCCGCGCAGGCCGACCGCGAACCCTGCAAAACTGAGCCCCACACTGCCGTAGGCCACCGCCAGGAACCCGGAGGAGATGAGCTTGCCGAGCCGCTGGCCCGCAGGCAGGTGGCGGGCGCGGAGGGTGGCTTCGCTCAGTTGCCACAAAGACAGGCCCGCGCAGCCGATCAGCCCGGCCCACATCACGCCGGGCCCCCACGGATTCGCTGCGAGCTGTTCGATGGCTCCCGTCGGTTCGGCCTGCCCCGGCTGGCCGAACGCCAAAGCGATGGCGATAGCACCGATCACAATGTGGAGCAGGGCCATTACGGCGAACCCGGAACGTGCGACGATGTCCAGCACCCTGGTATTGGACACCGCCTCGGCCGCGTTGGCGGCTTCTCCGAGGGCCGTGTCTTCATCCGACATTGCTAGCCGTTCATGGGGCCTTCGGCGTGGATGTTTTCGGCGCCCGGGCCGGTGAGTTTTACGGTGCAGCGGACGATGAGCTGGTCCGGTGCGGTGTGGACGTCCGCGAGGGTTTCGGCCGGGTTGATGACCGTGTAGCTTTCGGTGCCCTCCTCGACGCCGAAGCCCCGCGACTTGGCGTCCTGGCTGGCGTTGGCGAGAGCTTCCCGGCGCAGTTCGTCGAGGTACGACTGGTCGCCGGACCGTGCAGAGTCGCCGAAGGCCCAGCCAAAGAGAGTTCCGGTTCCGTTCATGGTGCTGATTTTACGCATGCCTCACCCTACCAAGATATTGATAAGGGTGCTTATTATCTGTCCATGGTGCTGCTAGGACCGGCTGGCGTCCGCGGCAGCGAGGTCCGGGCTCGCGTCAGCCGGGTCCGCGGATTCCCCGGCCTCTGCCGACCCCGCCGGTTCCGGTTCTGCGGCGTCGGTGGTCCACACCTGGGCGATCGCCCAGATCACGGCGGCCAGCGGGACGGACAGCACGGCTCCGATGATGCCGGCGAGGATGGTCCCCGCCGTCAAAGCCAGCAGGATGACCAGGGCGTGCAGCTGCAGGGACTTGCCCATCACCACGGGTTGAAGCAGATTGCCTTCAAGCTGGTTGACGGCGATCACCACGATCACCACAATCAGCGCCACTACGGGTCCGTTGGCTACGAGTGCCACCAGCGCCGCGAGGATGCCTGCCACGGTGGCTCCCACGATCGGGACGAAAGCGCCGATGAAGACGATGATTGCCAGCGGGATGGCCAGCGGGACCCCCAGGACCAGCAGTGCCGTGCCGATGGCCACCGTGTCCACCAGGGCAACAATGGCTGTCCCGCGCACGTAGTCGCCCAGAACCTGAATGGTGCGTGCGCCCGATCGGCGCAGCTTGGCCTCGCGGGCGCCGGTGTAAGGCCGCAGGAAGAAGTTCCAGATCGCGGCCCCGTCCTTGAGGAAGAAGAAAAGGATCACCACCATGAGGCTGGCCCCGGCGAGGAACTCGGTGATGACGGACAGCCCGGTGATGGCTCCGGAGCGGACCTGGCTGCTGGCGGCGAATTCCACGATGGCCGCCCGGGCCTGTTCAATCTGCTCCCCGTCCACCGGGATGGGGCCGTTGAGCAGGAACGACTGCAGTTCGTCCAGGCCCGAGGATGCCTGGCTTGCGAGGTCTCCCCATTGGCTGCGGATGGAGGCGACAATGACGGTGGTGACGCCGGCCAGCACGGCGAGCAAGGCCACGAAGGCCACTGCAGTGGCCGCGGAGGCGGGCAGGCCCCGGCGCTTCAGGAGATTGACGAACGGCATGATGGCGGCCGCCAGGATCAGGGCGATCAGCACCGGAATGACCAGGAACCGGATCTGCAGCAGCGCGAAGACGGACACCACCACAACGGTGAGGACCAGCAGGATCTGGGCCGAGCGGACTCCCACCCTGCCCAGGCCGTCTGCCCAGGGGTCCGGGCGCTTGCCGTCCACCGTGATGTCGACTGATCTGGCCAAGGGGTACTCCAATTCGTCAGCGTGCAGAAACGGGACGCCCGGACCGGCCGAGGCCGGGATGAGAACTCCCCAAATAGCTAAGCCTACTGAGTTATGGCCCCGGCTACACGCCGAGCCACTCCGCGCAGGAGTTCAGGTTCCGGTTGACGCTGTCCACGGCAGCTGCTTCATTGTGTGCCTCGATGGCATCCACCAGCTCGCCGTGCCCTTCGTCGGGGAGACCGTTGAAGCCGCTGCGGCGCTGCTGCCGAAGCAGGTCGGCATGGAACACGCCGCCAAAGCTGACGTACAGCTCATGCAGCAGCGGATTCCCTGAAGCCTGCGCCACCAGCACATGGAAATCCCAGTCGGCGCGGGCCCAAACGGGGTAGTCCTCGGCGTTCCAGGCGTCACGGCGCTCCGCCAGCAGCGCTTTCATGGCGGCAATGTGTTCAGGTTGTGCGTTGCGGGCGGCCAGCCGGGCCGCCTGGGTGTCCAGGCCCACCCGGACCTCGAGGATGTGCTCCTGGGTGTGGTCCTTGTACATGCGCTGAGCCGCGCCGGAGATCTCGCTGGTGGCCCGGACGTAGGTGCCGTCACCGCGGCGGACCTCCAGCATCCCGCTGTGGGCCAGCGCCTTGATGGCCTCTCGCAGGGTGCCCCGGGACACACCCAGCCGGGCCATCAGCTCGGGCTCCGCGGGGATCTTCTGCTGCAGCTGCCATTCGCCGGAATGGATCATCTCGCGGAGCTTGTCCGTAACCTCATCGGCCAAAACAGGCCGGTGCGAAGCGGTAAGAGTCATGGCTTGGTCCTTGCCGTCAGGAGGTGCCCCACCACGATCTGGGTAAGGGCGATGGCCAGCAGCAGAACCAACGGTACGGTCCAGCCGCCGGTAGCGCTGTGCAGCAGGCCCATGCCGAACGGGCCCACTGTGGCCAGCAGATACCCCACCGACTGCGCCAGCGTGGACATGGCGGTGGTTTCCGCCGTCGACCGGCCGCTCCTGCTGATCATCACCATGACCAGCGGGAAGATGCCCAGGCCGAACCCCAGCAGCGCGGCCGGAACAGCGGCCAGCGCGGCAGGCAGCAGCATCAGGGCAGTAATGCCCAGGAGCATGGTGACGCTTGCCAGGTAGAACGCCGGGCGGAGCATCCGCGGACGGGAGCCGATGGCCAGGAGCACCATGCCCGCCGGAACGGAGACCAGCTGCATCAGGCCGTACATCAGGCCGCTGTCCGTCGCGGTCAGCCCGGTGGTGGTGAGCATGTACGGGAACCAGCTCAGCACCGCATAGGCGAGCAGCGCCTGGAGGGTGAAGATGGCGGTGAGCAGGGCGCCCTTGCGGGTACGAATCAGCGGCCACGGGGAAATGCTGGTGCCCCGGCCGGGGGCGGCGTTCCGGTGTGCGTGGAGTGCCACCGGGAGAAAGCCAAGGAAAGCGGCCACGGAGAGCAGTCCGATGGAGCCAAGTCCCGCCGACGCCGAACCCAGGAGCTGGGCCACCGGGACCACCATCACGGCCGTGACGGTGGCGCCCGTGGTCATGGTGACCGTGTAGAGGGCCGTCATGAGGGAGGTGCGGTCCGCGTAGTGCTCGCGGATGAAGGACGGCATGGCCACGTTGCAGACAGCGAGCCCGGACATCCCCACCACCGTTCCGGCCAGCAGCATGCCCGTGGACGGGATACCGCGCACCAGAAGGCCGGCGGCCAGCATTCCCAGGGCCAGCAGGATGGCTTTTTCCACCCCCATCCGGCGCGTCAGCCAGGACGTGGCCGCCCCGGCCACCGCAAAGCACAGGGTGGGAACCGAGGGGATGACGGCGGCAATGAACGCACCGTAGCCCAGGACCTCCTGGAGGTCATGGAGGAGGGCCGAGGCCCCGGTGATGCCGGCGCGGAGGTTGAGTCCGATCAGCACAAAGGCAACGATTCCGAAGACGACGACGGCGCGGGGCCGGGCTGCCGTTGCCCGCTCGGCAGTCGGGGTGTCAGTTCCGGGCGGTGCCGCCGTCGTCGTGGTTGCCATACTTAAACATTAGACGTTAGACGTTTGATGTTTGTAAAGATGTGGCAAACATCTCCGGAAGGCTAAACGACGCCGCCGCCTACCGCTGCTGGCGCTGGTTCAGCCGCTGGACCGCCAGGGCCAGCCACAGCTGCACGCGGTCCTGGGTCTGCGCGGGATCGTAGCCGGTCAGCTCGGTGATCTGTGCCAGCCTGTACCGCACGGTGTTGCGGTGCAGCGTCAGTGCTTCAGCGACGGCGGCCACCGAGCCGTTGTTGTTCAGGTAGCTTTCCAGCGTGGCCATCAGCTCGGCCCCGTGCAGGGCGTCGAAGTTCCGCAGCGGGTTGAGGGACTCGTTCGCCATGTCCGCCAGCGGCACGTCCTCGCTGGCCAGGAGCAGCGACGTGAGGCTGAGGCGCTCGGGCTCGTTGACGGGTAGGCCGTGGCTGGCCGCGTCGCGCGCCTCGAAGTAGCTCCAGCGCACCCCGTTGGGTTTGGTGTAGGCGCCGCCGATGCCGATCGTGGCGTGGATGCCGGCCTCGGCCAGATGGTCGCTGAGGCTCTTCGCCAGGGCGGCGGCCCCGCTGCCGTCGTCCTGGACAACGACGATCAGGTCCTTCCCGACGACGGCGGTCACGCCGTGCTCCAGCGGCCGCGGCATCGAGGAGCTCACCAGCTGCTTGGGATGCGCCGCGGACTCGGCGAGGAGGACCACGCTCTTGCGGGTGCTGTTGATGCCGATGCCGGCAAGCCGCCGGGCCGCCTCGCTGGATTCCAGGGTCCCGTGGATCACGTCCTCCAGGACCTGGCCGGACAGCGCCCGCTGGGCCTGCCGCTGCTTGACCATGTTGTTCAACTCGACGCTGATGAGGTTCTGGGCATAACCGACGATGCCGGAGTCCTCGAACGGCTGCCGGACCCAGAGGGTGCACGCGTCGCGCCGGCCGGTGGGGATGGGGTAGGACGCCCACGTGTCGGCCGTGGGGGCGGGGTTGCCGGGAACGCTGTTGTACAGCTGCGCAGTGAACTGGGTCAGGACAATATCCGTGCGCAGCATGGAGCCGAGGTTCTTGAGCAGCTCGGAGAGGCCGCCGCCGGTCAGCAGGGCGCGGGCCAGGATTTGGTGTCCCGCGATGAGCCGTTCCAGTTTCGCGTAGTGGTCCGCCGACTGGGCATCCGCCACCAGCTTGGTGATCGCAATGAACGGTGTCTCGTAGGGGACCTCCACCACGGGAAGGCCCCAGCGGTTGGCCTCTGCAATCAGCGCCGGCGGAACGGCGTCGTGCGTCAGCCCGATCCCGAAACCGATCCCCACCGCACCCGCCCGCTGCACCTGCCGCACAAAGCGGCGCTGGTCCGGGGCGGACTTCAGCCGCATCCCGGTGGTGAGCACCAGCTCGCCGCCATTGAGGAAGCGCTGCGGGTCCTCCTGCTCGGTGACGGCGACCCAGTGGATGTCCTGGTGCCACGTCGTCTCGGCGAGGCCGGATTTGACGAGCTTGAGCGACTGGACGCCCAGCAGGGCGGCGAGGGAAATTGCCATGGATTCAGGATAGCTGCGCGCTGGGCAACCGCACTAAAGGATTCCGGGGATGGTGTGCAGGTGGCTATTCCCTGCGTACCGGCCCTGGCATAGGCTCATGAGCAGTCGCAACACTGGGCCGGTCGCAGAACCGGTTACAGAAACCAGCATGAAAGAGGTTGAACACCGTGGTCCAAACCTTGCAGAACTTCATCAACGGCGAATTCGTCACGCCCGCCGGCACCGGTCTGCTGGACATCGTGAATCCCACCAACGGTGAGGTGGTGGCGAAATCGCCCATCTCCGTGCAGGCCGACGTCGACGCCGCCATGACGGCTGCCAAGGATGCCTTCAAGACCTGGAAGCACGTCACCCCGGCCCAGCGGCAGCTGATGCTCCTCAAGCTTGCCGACGCCGTCGAGGCCAACAGCGATGAACTCGTCGAAGCCCAGCACCGCAACACCGGCCAGGTGCGTTCGCTGATCGCGTCGGAGGAAGTCGCCGCCGGCGCCGACCAGCTGCGCTTCTTCGCCGGCGCCGCCCGCATCCTCGAAGGCAAGTCAGCCGGCGAGTACTTCGAAGGCCACACCTCCTACGTGCGCCGTGAACCCATCGGCGTCGTGGCCCAGGTGGCCCCCTGGAACTACCCGTTCCTGATGGCCATCTGGAAGATCGGCCCCGCGCTCGCCGCCGGGAATACCGTGGTGCTCAAGCCCTCGGACACCACCCCCGAGTCCACCCTGGTCCTCGCCCGCCTTGCCGGGGAGATCTTCCCGGCCGGCGTCCTCAACGTGGTGCTTGGCACCGGTGAAACCGGCGCCATGATGGTGGAGCACAAGGTCCCCGGCCTTGTCTCCATCACCGGCTCCGTCCGGGCCGGCATCGCCGTGGCCTCCGGTGCTGCCAAGGGACTCAAGCGCGCGCACCTGGAGCTCGGCGGCAAGGCCCCGGCCATCGTCTTCAAGGACGCCGACATCAAGAAGAGCGCCGCGGCCATCGCCGAGTTCGCCTTCTTCAACGCCGGCCAGGACTGCACCGCCATCACCCGCGTCCTGGTGGAAGACTCCGTTCACGACGACGTCGTGGCAGCCATGGTGGAACACACCAAGACCCTTCACACCGGCTCGCAGAACGACGAAGACAACTACTTCGGCCCGCTCAACAACGTGAACCACTTCAACGCCGTGACGTCGGTTGTGGAGCACCTGCCCGCGAACTGCAAGATTGTCACCGGCGGCCACCGGGCAGGGGACAAGGGCTTCTTCTTCGAACCCACCATCATCACCGGCGCCAAGCAGACCGACGACATCGTCCAGAAGGAAACCTTCGGACCGGTCATCACCGTCCAGACGTTCAGCTCCGAGGCCGAGGCCGTGGAGCTGGCGAACGACGTCGACTACGCCCTGGCGTCCAGCGTCTGGACCACCGACCACGGCACCGCCATGCGCGTCAGCCGCGACCTGGATTTCGGCGCGGTGTGGATCAACACCCACATCCTGCTGACCGCCGAAATGCCGCACGGCGGCTTCAAGCAGTCCGGCTACGGCAAGGACCTTTCCATGTACGGCGTCGAGGACTACACGCGCATCAAGCACGTGATGAGTGCACTGGATGCATAAAGAAAACGCATAACTCCGACGCTTCACTCACTCCACGATTTTCCAGAAAGGCATTCCCATGACTGCAACCGCCCATGACATCACCTTCCGTCTCGAGCAGAAACGCCGCGTCCAGGCCGACTTCCCGGGCCCCAAGTCCATCGCGCTGACCGAACGCCGCAAGGCTGTCGTGGCAGCCGGCGTCGCCTCCAGCGTCCCCGTCTACGTCGCGGATGCCGATGGCGGGATCATCCACGACGTCGACGGCAACTCCTTCGTCGACCTTGGCTCCGGCATCGCCGTGACCAGCGTCGGCGCGTCCGATCCCGCCGTCGTCGGCGCCGTGAAGGAAGCCGTCGAGCACTTCACCCACACCTGCTTCATGGTCACCCCGTACGAAGGCTACGTGGCCGTCGCCGAGCAGCTTAACCGGCTCACCCCCGGCGACCACGAAAAGCGCACGGTACTGTTCAACTCCGGTGCCGAAGCCGTGGAAAACGCCGTCAAGGTGGCCCGCCTGGCCACCGGCCGTGACGCCGTCGTCGCCTTTGACCACGCCTACCACGGCCGCACCAACCTGACCATGGCCTTGACCGCCAAGGCCATGCCGTACAAGACCAACTTCGGCCCGTTCGCGCCCGAGGTCTACCGCATGCCCATGAGCTACCCGTTCCGCGAGGAAAACCCCTCAATCACCGGTGCAGAGGCCGCCAAGCGCGCCATCACCATGATCGAGAAGCAGATCGGCGGCGAGTCCGTGGCCGCGATCATCATCGAACCGATCCAGGGCGAGGGCGGCTTCATCGTCCCGGCCGACGGCTTCCTGCCGGCACTGGCCGCCTGGGCCAAGGAAAAGGGCATCGTCTTCATTGCCGACGAGGTCCAGTCCGGCTTCTGCCGCACGGGTGAATGGTTCGCCGTCAACCACGAAGGTGTAGTCCCGGACATCATCACCATGGCCAAGGGCATCGCCGGCGGCATGCCGCTCTCCGCGATCACCGGCCGGGCAGACCTGCTCGACGCCGTCCACCCGGGCGGCCTCGGCGGCACCTACGGCGGCAACCCGGTTGCCTGCGCCGCTGCCCTCGCGTCCATCGGCTCCATGGAGGAATACGACCTCAACGGCCGCGCCAAGCACATCGAGGAACTGGCCACCGGCCGCCTCCGCGAACTGCAGGCCGAGCTTGCCGCTTCGGAGAAATCCGTGATCGGCGACATCCGCGGACGCGGCGCCATGCTGGCCATCGAGCTCGTGCAGGCCGGCTCCAAGGAACCGAATCCGGAGCTGACCAAGGCCGTTGCAGCCGCCTGCCTGAAGGAAGGCGTCATCATCCTCACCTGCGGCACGTACGGCAACGTCATCCGGCTGCTGCCGCCGCTGGTCATCGGCGACGAGCTGCTGCTGGACGGCCTCGAGGTGCTGGCCGCCGCCATCAAGGCGCACGCCTAACCACCCTCATTACAACCGGAGAGCCGCGGACAGACCGTCCGCGGCTCTCCGTGTTTTCCGCTGGAGAATGTCCCACCTGATTGGTGCCCGTGTGGGCTAGAGTCAGCAGTACCACTGCAGGAACGCAGACCGGCCGACGTCGCCCGGGAACCCCGAGCGAGGCTGGATTCTGCCCCAGACCCAAAGAGGGGTTTCACCCATGCGATACGTAGTCGGCTACACACCAAACGAGCGCGGCGCGGATGCCGTTGCCCTGGCCACCGCATTGGCCCGGGCGCAGGGCGCGCAGCTGGATCTGGTCTTTGTGGTGGACAAAGGGCTGCATGTTGCCCAGGACGTGGCGAGCGGCCATGTCCTCGCCAACGAGAAGGCAGTGCAGGACGCGCAGCGCGAAGGGCTCAGCCTCGTCCCCGACGACGTCCCTGTGGAGTTCCATGCGCGCCACGCGGACTCGTTCGCCGCGGGACTGATCGAGGCCGCCGTTGACAATGACGCCGCACTTATTGTGGTTGGGGCGGCGAGCAACGGCCTGTTCAAGCGCCACACCGTGGGCAGCGTGGCCAGCGGCCTCCTGCATGCATCGCCCGTGCCCGTCGCGCTGGCCCCGCGCGGCTACCGCCGGACCGAGGCGATCACCCGGCTGACCCTCGCCGTCGGCCAGCGCGCCGGCGCGGAAGCCGCGATCGACGTCGCCATCGGGGCGGCGGGACGCCGGAGCGTGCCGCTGCGGATGGTCTCCCTGGTGGAACTCGACGCCGAAGGGGACCCGGGCGAAGTGGTCAACGCGGCGCACATCCACGCGAACACCGTGCTCACCGAAGCGTCGCGCCGTCTTCCTGACGGGCACAAAGTCACGGTGGAAGTTGCCCACGGCCGCACCATCGAGGAATGCATCGACGACCTCGAATGGGACGACGGCGAGATTCTGATTGTGGGTTCCTCGCGCCTGGCCGAGAAGAACAAGCTGTTCATTGGAAGCACGGCCAACAAGGTGCTCCGCGCGCTGCCGGTGCCCATGGTGGTCATCCCGCGCGAGTACGAGCGGATGGACACCGCCATGGCGCCCTGACCCACTAGAGCGCGAACGGGCAGAGCGCGAACGGGCAGATAATGCCCCCAAAAAGCGGAATACAGGGCCTTATCTGCCCGTTCGCGCTTCCCGCAGCGCACGCTTCCGGGCCACGGAGTTCCGGCGCGTCGCGGCCAGCATGTCCACGGTCAGCACCAGCAGAGCCAGCCACACCACGCCGAAGCCGATCCAGCGGTCCAGGGTCATGGCCTCCTTGAACACCACCAGGGCAACGATGAACTGGAGCACGGGCGCGAAGTACTGCAGCAGCCCGATGGTGGTCATGGGCAGGCGGCGGGCAGAGGCTCCGAAGAACAGCAGCGGCACGGCCGTGATCACGCCCGAGGAAACCAGGAGCCAGAAGTGCGCGGAGCCCTGGGTTCCGAGCGTGTTGGTGCCGCTGACGGCGAGGAAGATCATCGTGGCGGCCGCCAGGGGAGTGAGCACCACCGTCTCCATCGTCAGGCTGGTGATGGCGTCCGCCTTGGGACCGATCCGCTTCTTTACGAAGCCATAGAGCCCGAAGCTCACCGCCAGCGTCAGCGCGATCCACGGGAGTTTCCCGTACGAAATCGTCAGGACCACCACGGCGATGAACCCGATCCCGACGGCGGCCCACTGGAGCGGACGCAGCTTTTCCTTGAGTACGAACACGCCCAGCAGGACGGAGACGAGGGGGTTGATGAAGTAGCCCAGGGACGCCTCCACGGCCTGGCCGGTGGTCACACCGTACGTGTAGGTCAGCCAGTTGACGGCGATGAGGGCCGCGGCGATGGACAACGTGCCTAGGACGGTCCGGTTCCGGAACGCTGCCGCCAGGACGCCCCAGGAACGGGTGACCGTCACCAGCATCGTGCAGAACACCAGCGACCACACCACCCGGTTGGCCACGATTTCCACCGCACCTGCGGGCTGCAGCACGAAGAAGTAGAGGGGCAGCAGCCCCCAGAGTCCGTACGCGCCGATCCCGAAGAGGACACCCGCCGTCGTGTCCTTGTCCACGGCCTTAAGCGCGACGCCGGGGCGTGCCGACTGTCCGCCGGAAGCACTGTGGGACGCGGCAGCGGAAACAGGGCTGCCCGGTGCGGTCATGGCAATAGGGGTGGCGGTTCCGTCGGGTGTAGGCACACGATCAATAACACCACCTCCGCCGGCGGTATTCCGCCAACACAATGCCGGTACTGCGGGAACGGCACCCCAGGGGCTTGCGGTACTCAGTAGGCTTACCAATATGAACGCGCATTCTGAGCGGGCGCTCCGGTGAGGCTCCGCCACAGCAACGCCTCGGGCAGGGGCTACCGGCGGCTGGCCGCAGGCACCGGCTTCACCTACCGCGACCTGGACGGTTCCACGCTGCCCCCAGGGCCTGTCCGGGAGCGGCTGGAGAGCATCGGCATCCCGCCGGCGTGGACCGATGTGTGGATTGCGCCCTACGACAACGGCCACATCCAGGCCACCGGACTGGACGCGGTGGGCCGCCGCCAGTACATCTACCACCCGGCCTGGCGTGAAAAGAAGGACCGGCTCAAGTTCGACCGGGCCCTTCAGCTCGCCGAATCCCTCCCCGGGGCACGCAGGCTGGTCACCATGGACCTCCGCAGCGAGGGATTCTCCCGCGAACGGGTCCTGGCGGGTGCCTTCAGGATGCTGGACAGCGGATCGCTGCGGGTCGGATCCGAGCGGTACACCAACGAGAACGGCAGCCACGGCCTGGCCACCCTGCTGTGCGCGCACGTGAAAGTGAAGCAGGAGGCCCTCCAGCTCAGCTTCCCCGCCAAGAGCGGCAAGACCTGGGACTCGGAGATCGACGACGCCGACCTCGCCGCCCTGGTCCGTTCGCTCAAGCGCCGCGGTGGTAACGCCAGGCTCCTGGCGTACAAGAACGGGCGCAGCTGGCATCCGGTGGGCAGTGCTGACATCAATGAATACGTGAAGGAACGCACCGGCGCGGACTTCACCGCCAAGGATTTCCGTACCCTTCGAGGCACGGTGGCGGCGGCGGTCAGTCTCGCCCGGTCCGGGCCGCAGGCGACGGTGGCGGCGAAGAAGCGGGCCATCAGCCTGGCGATGCAGGACGCCGCGGCGGTGCTGGGGAACACGCCGTCGATCGCCCGCAAAAGCTATGTGGATCCGCGCCTGCTGGATCATTTTTCCGCGGGGGAGACCATCGACCCGCGCCGGACGGGCTCGGCCGAATCCGAACTGCGCGCCCTGCTGTACCAGGAGGGCGACGTCGTATCCCTCAATAACTCCCCGGGGAAAGCGGGCTGACCACTTAGAATGGGGGAATTGTGCGCTAAGTGACCTGGCGCAGTCTCTCAGTTCTGGAAGGGCTCCCGGTGTCCAATTCGGCCGAAACCACCCCCAAACGTCCGCTCCGCGTCGCGATCGTCGGCGCCGGACCGGCAGGCGTCTACGCTGCGGACATCCTGACCAAGTCCAATGAGGTCAAGGACGGCGACTTTGAAGTCAGCATCGACCTCTTCGAGGCCTACCCTGCACCGTACGGCCTGATCCGCTACGGCGTGGCTCCGGACCACCCGCGCATCAAGGGCATCGTCAACGCGCTCCACAAGGTGCTGGACCGGGGCGACATCCGCTTCCTCGGCAACGTGACGTATGGCCGCGACCTGAAACTCCATGATTTCCGCGCTTTTTACGACGCCGTGATTTTCTCCACTGGCGCCATCAAGGACGCGGACCTGAACATTCCCGGCGTCGAGCTCGAGGGCTCCTACGGGGGCGCCGACTTCGTCTCCTGGTACGACGGCCACCCCGACGTGTCCCGTGACTGGCCGCTGGACGCCAAGGAAATCGCGGTCATCGGCAACGGCAACGTCGCCCTGGACGTGGCCCGCATGCTGGTGAAGCACGCCGATGAGCTGCTGTCCACGGAAATCCCGGACAACGTCTACCGGACGCTGAAGAACTCCCCGGTCACGGACGTCCACGTCTTCGGCCGCCGCGGCCCGGCCCAGGTGAAGTTCACCCCGCTGGAGCTGCGCGAACTGAGCCACGCCAAGGACGTTGACATCGTGCTGTACCCCGAGGACTTTGAGTTCGACGAAGCCTCCGAGGAAGCCATCCGCACCAACAACCAGACCAAGACCATGGTGAACACCATGACCAACTGGCTGGTTGAAGAGCACGCCGAAGCCGAAGTGCCCTCCTCCCGCCGGCTCCACCTGCACTTCCTGCACAGCCCGGTCGAGATCTACGACGCCGCGGGTAACGCCGCGGGCAACGGCAAGGTTGCGGGGATCAAGTTTGAGCGGATGCAGCTGGACGGCACAGGCAACGTCAAAGGCACCGGAGAGTACATCGACTACCCCGTCCAGGCTGTCTACCGGGCCATCGGCTACCACGGATCGCCGCTGGACGAACTGGAATACGACGCCAAAGCAGGCGTGATCCCCAACGAGGGCGGCCGCGTCCTGGACGCTGCCGGCAACCCCGTCCCGGGGATCTACGCCACCGGCTGGATCAAGCGCGGTCCCGTCGGCCTCATCGGGCACACCAAGGGCGATGCCCTGGAGACGATCGGCTGCCTGCTCGAGGACCGGCTGACCCTGCCGCCGGCGCAGAACCCGGACCCGCACGCCATCATCGCCCTGCTTGAGGAGCGCGGCGTGGAATACACCACCTGGGAAGGCTGGAACAGGCTCGACGCGCACGAAGCAGCCCTCGGGAAGGCATGGACGGAGGCGCAGGCGGATACCGGCGT
The DNA here is from genome assembly GCF_001423745.1 of Arthrobacter sp. Leaf337. Lineage (GTDB taxonomy): Bacteria > Actinomycetota > Actinomycetes > Actinomycetales > Micrococcaceae > Arthrobacter. The sequence goes on along the minus strand of NZ_LMPC01000007.1, from coordinate 94,011 downwards.
CGTGCGTGAACGGGTGAAGGTTGTGCCGCGCGAGGAAATGATCCGCATCTCCCGCAGCGCTGAGGACTGACCCGCTTCGGTGGACCAACGGACCGGTGGCGGCGGCGCCGGGCGGGAACTAGACTGGCCGGACCAAGCCACTTCGGCATGCCGTCACGCCTGGCACACTGTTGTGCCGGCAGGGGAGTCCAATGAGGAAAACAATGCAGCCGGCCGTACCTGGCAGCGCGGACAGCGTTGACGCTGCGGCACTGCTGCAGCGGCATGCTCTCGCTGGTCACGAACTGCTGGCCGGACCCGGTCCGCTGAGTGCCGGCAACTCCGGTCAGGCCAATAACGTTCGCGTGCCCGGACTGCGAAGCCTCGTGGAGGAATCCTGGCAGCGATCAGTCCAGTTCCGCGCGAATCCGGACAACCCCGAAGCGCCGCTGGCCATGGACCAGGAAGAGCTCGAGGAATACCGCCGGCAGCATCCCCTGGCCACCATCATGCCCGTCATCCATAGGCTCCTGGTCCTGCCCAGCCACGACAGCGGCCTGCTGGTAGCCGTGGGTGATGAGGTGGGCCGGCTCCTCTGGGTGGAGGGCGACGCCGTGACGCAGCGCCGGGCCGAGGGCATGATGTTCGTGGCCGGCGCCGACTGGTCCGAGGCCAGCGTGGGCACCAGCGCCCCGGGCACAGCCCTGGCGCTGGGCCGCAGCATCCAGATTTCCGGCGCCGAGCACTACAAGCGCTCCGTCCACCCGTGGAGCTGTACGGCCGTGCCGTTCCACGACCCGGACTCCGGCGCGCTGCTGGGGGTCGTGGACATCACCGGCACCGAATCCGCCGTGGCACCGCATACGCTCTCACTGGTCGAAGCCACCGTTGCGGCAGCCCAGGCCCAGTTGCGTGTGGAGCGCCTCCAGCTGGCGGCCGCCCGCCAGGCCGCACCTGCCCGACGGCGGTCCGCGGCTGCCGCGGGGCGCACTGCGTCCGCCGCGGGTACCGGCAGCCTCTACCGCAACAGCCTCCAGATCCTGGGCCGGGACCAGGCACTGCTCAGCATTGAGGGCCGCACCGTGGCGCTCTCGGCCCGGCACAGCGAAATCCTGGCACTTCTCAGCGTCCATCCGGACGGTCTCAGCGCGGAGGAACTCTGCACCCTGTTGTACCCGGGCGAGGGCACCTCCATGACGCTCCGCCCCGAGATGGTGCGCCTGCGCAAGGTCCTGCAGCAGCTCAGCCCGGAGGCCGTCCCCGGGTCCCGACCCTATCGGCTGCCGATGGACCTGATGCCGGATTCCGGCCAGGTCCTCAACTGCCTGCAGCGCGGGGCGCACCGCATCGCCCTGGAGATCTACCGCGGCGCCGTGCTGCCCCGCTCGGAAGCGCCGGGCATCGTCGAACTCAGGGACCGCGTATCCTCGCTGCTGCGCGAAGCGGTGCTCACCGACGGCAGCGCTGATGCGCTGCTGAAGTACGCGGAACTGCCGGAAGCAAAGGACGACGTCGGCGTCCGCATCGCCGCGCTGAAGCTCCTGCCGCCGCGCTCGCCCAAGCGGGCCGCCCTCGTCGCCGATCTTGAACGGCTGGAAACTGAACTCAGCGCCTGACCTCCCAACGTGAGCCGCGTCACTTGGGTTGCAACCTGACTGCAACCTCCCCGCTCCTACGCTGAATGCAACGGCGGCCGCAGTACTGGCCGCTAATCATCTTGCACAGCAAAGGAGCTAGCAATGACTGTCTACGCACAGCCCGGTACCGAAGGTTCGAAGGTCACGTTCAAGGACCGCTATGAGAACTGGATCGGCGGCGAGTGGGTTGCCCCCGTCAAGGGTCAGTACTTCGAGAACATCACCCCGGTCACCGGCAAGGCATTCTGCGAGGTGGCCCGCGGCACGGCCGAGGACATCGAACTGGCACTGGACGCCGCACACAAGATCGCGCCCTCCTGGGGCAAGACCTCCGTCGCCGAGCGCGCAGCCATCCTGAACAAGATCGCGGACCGCATCGACGAGAACCTCGAGATGCTCGCCGTCGCCGAGTCCTGGGACAACGGCAAGCCGATCCGCGAAACCCTCAACGCGGACATTCCGCTGGCCGCCGACCACTTCCGCTACTTCGCCTCCGCAGTCCGGGCCCAGGAAGGCCGTCTGTCACAGCTCGACGACGACACCACCGCCTACCACTACCACGAGCCCCTCGGCGTCGTAGGCCAGATCATCCCGTGGAACTTCCCCATCCTCATGGCCGTCTGGAAGCTCGCCCCGGCACTGGCCGCCGGCAACGCCGTGGTCCTTAAGCCCGCAGAGCAGACGCCCTCCTCGATCCTGGTCCTGATGGAACTCATCGGCGATCTGCTGCCTGCCGGCGTGCTCAACGTGGTCAACGGCTTCGGCGTCGAGGCCGGCAAGCCCCTCGCCTCCAGCCCCCGGATCCGCAAGATCGCCTTCACCGGCGAGACGTCCACTGGCCGGCTGATCAGCCAGTACGCCAGCCAGAACCTGATCCCGGTCACCCTGGAGCTCGGCGGCAAGAGCCCGAACATCTTCTTCAACGACGTTGCCGAGTCCGACGACGCGTTCTATGACAAGGCACAGGAAGGCTTCGCGCTGTTCGCCTTCAACCAGGGCGAAGTCTGCACCTGCCCCTCCCGCGCCCTGGTCCAAGAAGACATCTACGACTCCTTCATGGCCGACGCCGTGGCCCGTGTGGAGAAGATGATTCAAGGCAATCCGCTGGACACCGAAACCCAGGTGGGCGCACAGGCCTCCAACGACCAGCTGGAAAAGATCCTCTCCTACATCGACATCGGCAAGCAGGAAGGTGCCAAGGTGCTCACCGGTGGCGCCCGCGCCCAGCTGGAAGGCGATCTGGCCGGCGGCTATTACGTCCAGCCGACCGTCTTCGAAGGCAACAACAAGATGCGGATTTTCCAGGAGGAGATCTTCGGCCCGGTGGTCTCCGTGACCCGCTTCAGCGACTACAGCGACGCCATGGACATTGCCAACGACACGCTCTACGGCCTGGGCGCCGGTGTCTGGTCCCGCAACGGCAACGTTGCGTACCGAGCCGGCCGCGAAATCCAGGCGGGCCGTGTCTGGGTCAACAACTACCACGCCTACCCGGCCGGCGCCGCGTTCGGCGGATACAAGTCCTCCGGCATCGGACGTGAAAACCACTCCATGATGCTGGACCACTACCAGCAGACCAAGAACCTCCTGGTCAGCTACAACGAAAACAAGCTCGGCTTCTTCTAGGCCGCTCTGAGCCCGGGCGGGGACGGATTGTACGCATCCGTCCCCGCCCGCACCACCTGGCCACCCCTCAGGAAGGCAGCACGACCCTTTACCGCCCCCTCAAAAGCAATGCTTTAACGACGCAAGGATTTCGCCAATGACGACGACAATGCAAGCAGCCGTAGTAACTGAATTCGGCAAGGATCTTCAGATCCAGACCCTCCCCATTCCCACCCCGGGGCGCGGTGAGGCGCTGGTCAAGGTCATCACCACGGGTGTCTGCCACACGGACCTTCACGCAGCCGAGGGCGACTGGCCGGTCAAGCCCTCACCGCCGTTCATCCCCGGCCACGAAGGCGTAGGCGAAGTTGTTGCCTTGGGTGAAGGCGTCACTGATTTGGCTGTCGGAGACCTCGTGGGCAACGCCTGGCTCTGGTCCGCCTGCGGTGACTGCCAGTACTGCCGCACCGGCTGGGAGACGTTGTGTGAAGCGCAGAAGAACGCCGGTTACAGCGTTGACGGCTCGTTCGGGCAGTACATGCTGGTGGACAGCCGCTTTGCCGCCAGGATTCCCGCGGGTTCGGACCCCGTGGAGGTGGCACCGGTGCTCTGCGCTGGCGTCACCGTCTATAAGGGGCTGAAAATGACCGAGGCCAGGCCGGGTCAGTGGGTCACCATTTCCGGCATCGGCGGGCTCGGGCACATCGCCGTCCAGTACGCCGTGGCGATGGGTTTGCGGGTCGCCGCCGTGGACATTGCGGACGACAAACTGGCCCTGGCCAAGAAGCACGGCGCGGAACTCACCGTGAACGCGCTGCACGACGATCCCGCCGAAGTCATCCAACGTGAAACCGGAGGTTGCCATGGAGTCCTGGTCACTGCTGTGCACCCGTCAGCATTCGGGCAGGCGATCGGGATGGCGCGCCGTGGCGGAACCATCGTGTTCAACGGGCTGCCGCCGGGCGACTTCCCTGCGCCGATCTTTGAGATCGTGCTCAAGGGCCTGACGGTCCGGGGCTCCATCGTGGGTACCCGGCAGGACCTCGAGGAAGCACTCGAGTTCTACGCAGAGGGCAAGATCCACCCCACCGTGTCCACCCGGGAGCTTTCCGAAGTCAACGCCGTTCTTGACGAGATGAAGCACGCCAAGATCGACGGCCGCGTCGTCATCAAGTACTGATGTCGGAGGCGAGGCTTCATGCCGCAGTGACGCTACCCGGGGAGGACATCTCCCGGGTGGCGCTCACCGCCGAAGCGGTGGAGCTGCTCAGGAAACTCTGGATCCAACACGGGCCTCTGATGTTCCACCAGTCCGGCGGTTGCTGTGACGGATCCTCGCCCATGTGTTATCCGGCCGGGGAGTTCATCACCGCCGGCGCGGACGTCCTCCTGGGGCTGTTCGACATCGCCGACGGCGTGGAGCCGCAGCCCCTTGAGTTCTGGATGTCCAAGGAGCAGTTCAACTACTGGAGCCACACCCACCTGACCGTGGACGTGGTGCAGGGCCGGGGGAGCGGGTTCTCGGTTGAGGCGCCGGAAGGGAAGCGGTTCCTGATCCGGTCAAAGCTGATGGACTGGCCGTCCTGAGCTGCCCTCCCAAACAGCGCCCAAACGGAGCGCGAACGAACAGTTGGGGCCCCTCTCCCGAGGGGCCCCAACTGTTCGTTCGCGCTCTTTGGCGTCTCACTATCTGGGATAAATGTGACCGTCCACTGGATGGACACTACTCTTGATAAGTCTGTTTCCAGCAAGCTATCGAGATTGTGGACTTTCCTATGAACCTTTTCCGGACGAAATCCATCGAGCAGTCGATCGCCGACGCCGATGAACCCGGACGCAAGCTGAAGCGTTCCCTGAGCACGTGGGACCTCATGATCATGGGCGTCGCCGTCGCAGTTGGTGCCGGGATCTTCTCCGTCGGAGCCAAGGCCGCCGCGAACTTCGCCGGCCCCGCCGTGACGGTTTCCTTCGCCATTGCCGCGGTCACCTGTGCGCTGGCCATCATGTGCTACGCCGAGTTTGCCACGGCCATCCCGGTGGCCGGTTCCGCCTACGTCTTCACGTACGCCACCATGGGCGAGCTGCTGGCCTGGCTCATCGGCTGGAACCTCATCCTGGAACTCTTCACCGCCGCGGCCGTGATCGCCAAGTACTGGGGCATCTACCTCAGCAAGGTCTTCGCGCTCATGGGCGTGGACATTCCGCCCGCCATCTCGCTCGGCGGCATCGACCTCTACTGGGGTGCCTTCCTGATCGTGGCAGTCTTCACCGTCCTGCTGGTGCTGGGGACAAAGCTGTCCGCCCGCGTTGGCAACATCTTCACCCTGATCAAGATCGCCGTCGTGCTGTTCGTCATCGTGGTCGGCTTCACCTACGTGAAGGTCGAGAACTACTCGCCGTTCGTTCCGGCCTCCGAACCCACGGCCGCCTCGGGCACCGCCGACGTGCTCAAGCAGTCCTTCTTCGGGTTCCTGACCGGAGCAGTTCCGGCACAGTACGGCACCCTGGGCATCTTCGCCGGCGCGGCGCTCGTCTTCTTCGCCTTCATCGGATTCGACGTCGTGGCAACCTCGGCCGAAGAGGTCAAGAACCCGCAGAAGACCCTGCCGCGCGGCATCTTCGGCGGCCTGGCGATCGTCACTGTCCTCTACATCCTGGTGTCGCTCGCCCTGACCGGCATGGTGTCCTACACGCAGCTGGCCGAGGCCAAGAACCCCACACTGACCACCGCCTTCGAAGCCGTGGGCAACACCGACGCCGCCAAGGTCATCGCGTTCGGCTCCCTCGTGGGCCTCACCACGGTGATCATGGTGCTGCTGATGGGCCTGTCCCGCGTGGTCCTGGCCATGAGCCGCGACGGCCTGCTGCCGCGTTCGCTGTCCAAGACCAGCACCATCCGTGCGACGCCGGTCCGCCTCCAGATCATCTGCGGCGCGGCTGTGGCCGTCGTGGCAGGCCTGACCAACGTGGACCTGCTCGAGGAAATGATCAACATCGGCACGCTGTCCGCCTTTGTGATGGTGAGCCTGGGCATCCTGGTCCTGCGGAAGAAGCGCCCGGACCTGAAGCCGGCTTTCCGCGTGCCGTTCGGCAAGGTCCTCCCGGTAGTGTCCGCACTCCTGTGCCTCTACCTGATGACCAACCTGGCAGTCGAGACGTGGATCTTCTTCGCCATCTGGCTGGTCATCGGCGTGGCGATCTACTTCTCCTACGGCCAGCGGCACTCCCGGCTGAATGAGAAGTTCGCGGAAGCCAAGGCTGCCGTCAACGGCGCTCCGAAGGCCGCCCCGAACGCCGCCCCGAAGGCAACGCCGGAGGACGAGGACGCGCTCACGCGTAACTGATCTCACGCCCGTCCTGCGGACTCCCGCGGAATTCGCTCTGGCCATGACTCCATAAGATGGAGTCATGGCCAGAGCTGTTAAACCCGAGCGCAAGGCGGAGCTGCTGTCCGCCATCCAGGACTACCTGATGGACAAGACCCTGGCCGAGCTCACGTTCCGGAGCCTCGCAGAGGGCCTGGGCATCAGCTCCTACGTTCTGGTCTACCACTTCGGCAACCGGGAACAGCTGGTCAACGAGATCATCCGCTCCATCGAATCCCGGCTGGACAGCATGCGCACCACGGACGTGCGCGACATTGACAGGGACGCCTGGCGGTCTTTCCTGATGGAATCCTGGCAGTGGACCATGGCCCAGCGGAACCGCCACCTGGCCAGGCTGGAATTTGAGGCCACCGCGCAGGACGTCGTGGCGGCCTCGCCCCGCGGAACAGCGCAGGACCACTTCCGCATGCTTCACGACAAAGCGCGCGACTGGCTGGTGGTGCAGGGCATCCGCCCCGAGTACGCGGACACTGACGCCCGACTCTTCACGTCCACCTTCTACGGCCTGCAGTTCGACTTTGTGGTGATGAACCAGCCCGAGGAAGCAACAAAGGCCTTCGAACTGATGGTGGCCGTCTTCTTCTCGAACCTTGAGCACCGCCTGGCCACCGACGGCCAGCACTTCTGAGCTTTAAGCGCGGGCCTAGGGTGCTGCGTGGCGGCCCATCCATTCAACGAGGGGCCGCAGTTCGTCCCAGAGCCGGCCAATTTCCTCAGCGGCTGCAGGCGTGGACAGCCAGTCCGGTTCACCCAGCACCCGGCCGGCGGAGAGCGACTTGTATTTGAGGAGCTCCGCCCGGGGATGTTCACGCGGGAAGCCCCGCGGCACGGTCTTGAGCCGTTCCCCTTCGACAGTAAAGCCGGCCTCGGCGACCCTACGGACGATCTGCTCCAAGGATTCGCCCGTTCCGGTCGCGTCCACCGAATTCCGGAAGCGGGCAAGCTGGGCCGGTGAGCTCGAATGGCAGCCGCCGCCCACCAGGAGGCCGTCGGCGCTGATCTGCACGTAGTAGCCCACGCCTTCCTGGAAGGACGCGAGGGCCCCCTGGGCCGTCTTGTACGGGGACTTGTCCGGCGAGAACCGGACATCCCGGTTGGGGCGGAAGATCTTCGCGGGCCCGAACCTCGGCTCCAGTTCGGCCAGCAGGGCAGTCAGCGGTTCCCGGACGAGCGTTTCGTAGCCGGGCTTGTGCTCCAGCCACCACTCCCGGTTGTTGTTCTGCTCAAGTTCGGCATAAAAGCCGAAGGCAGCGGCGGGGATACCGGCGAATGTGTTCATGTAGGGAGCCTAGGGCGGCGTCGCCGGCCGGGCCAGTGGCCGGGGGCCCGTATGTGGAAAACGGCATGCGGGAAAACAGTGGGTAAGAGCCAAACGGCGGGGAAGAGCCGCAAACGGCAAACGCAGAACACCCCGCCGCGGATGCTCCGCAGCGGGGTGTCCTTGTGAATCGCAGTCAGCGGCGCCGGGGGCGCCGCAGAACAACGAGGCTACAGCTTGTTGGCTGCCTCGGCGTCGGATTCGGTCTGGCCGGCGCCCAGGTTGGCGCGCAGCTTGGCGCCGAGGTCGGCGTCAACGTTGGTCCAGTACTGGATGGCGCGTTCCTTGATCTCGGGCGTCTTGACGCCGCCCACCGCACCGGTGATGGTGTCCAGCAGACGGGCCTTGGCGCCGTCGTCGAACACTTCGCGGTACAGCGTGCCGGCCTGGCCGAAGTCGCCGTCCTCGGCGTGCAGGGAGTGTGCGGAGAGCGTCAGCTCGCCGTCGTTCTCCCAGCCGCCGCCTGCAACTGCGGGCTCAACGGCAGCGGGGCCGCCAACCGAGTTCGGGGCGTAAACCGGAACGGAGGGGGCATTGAAGTGGTAACGCCCGGCGCCGTCTTGGCTGTAGTTGTTGACCTGGTTCTTAGGCTGGTTCACCGGGATCTGGGCGTGGTTGGTGCCCACGCGGTAGCGGTGCGCGTCAGCGTAGGAGAAGATGCGGGCCTGCAGCATCTTGTCCGGCGAAGCGGCGATACCCGGCACGAAGTTCGACGGCGCGAAGGTGGCCTGCTCGATCTGCGCGAAGTAGTTCTCCGGGTTCCGGTTCAGCTCCATGGTGCCCACCTTGATCAGCGGGTAATCCGAGTGCGGCCACACCTTGGTGAGGTCGAACGGGTTGAAGCGGTAGGTCTTGGCGTCCTCGTAAGGCATGACCTGGACGTGCAGGTCCCAGGAGGGGAAGTTGCCGGCGGCAATGTTCTCCTGGAGGTCGCGGATGTAGAAGTCCGCATCCGAACCGGCCAGCTCTTCGGCGCGGTCGCCGGTGATGGTCTTGACGCCCTGGTTGGACTTGAAGTGGTACTTGACCCAGAAGCGCTCACCCTCGGCGTTGATCCACTGGTAGGTGTGCGAGCCGTAGCCCTGCATTTCGCGCCAGGAAGCCGGCAGGCCGCGGTCGCCCATGAGCCACGTGACCTGGTGTGCGGACTCCGGGGACAGGGTCCAGAAGTCCCACTGCATGTCGGCATCGCGCAGGTGGGTGCCCGGGAGGCGCTTCTGCGAGTGGATGAAGTCCGGGAACTTGATGCCGTCGCGGATGAAGAATACCGGGGTGTTGTTGCCCACGAGGTCGTAGTTGCCCTCGGAGGTGTAGAACTTGACGGCGAAGCCGCGGGGATCGCGCCAGGTGTCGGGGGAGCCGTTCTCGCCGGCGACCGAGGAGAAACGGATCAGCATTTCGGTCTCGACGCCCGGCTGCAGGAACGCGGCCTTGGTGTACTTGGAGACGTCCTCCGACGTGGTGAACTTACCGAACGCTCCGCCGCCCTTGGCGTGCACTACACGCTCCGGGACGCGCTCGCGGTTGAACTGTGCGAGCTTCTCGATCAGGTAGTGGTCGGTCAGGATGATGGCGCCGTCAGCGCCGACAGCCTTCGAGTGTGCATCGGAAGTGACGGGAGCACCGGACTGTGTGGTGGACACAGCGGGCGCAGAGATGTTCAAGGTCATCTTTCTCCTTTGGTTGGTTTTCTTGCTTAGTTTCGTTCGGCGGGTAGCTTTTGGGTGCGCTGGCAGTCCTGGCAGATGCCCTGGTACATAACGTCAGCGATCTGGATGGTCATCGGCTCGGAGTTTTCGTCCCAGTGCGGCGTGAGGCAGGGCGCATGGCCCACGGCGCAGTCCACGTCCTCCACCCGCCCGCAACTGATGCAGATGGCGTGGTGGTGGTTGTCGCCCACCCGCGTCTCGTACAGCGCAGGGGAATGGGGTGGTTCGAACCGGCGCAGCATATGCAGGTCCGTGAGGTCTCCAAGGACCACATATACGGATTGTGCGGTCATCTCGGGCAGCTCCTCACGCGCGGCGGCAAGGATGCTTTCAGCCGGCGAGTGAGGGTGGTGTTCGACGGCGGTGAGGACCGCCAGCCGCTGTTTGGTCACCCGGCGGCCGTGGGCGCGCAGGGCAGCTGCCCATGCATCCTGGCCGGCCTCGTGAACTGTCATAGCCCCATTCAAGCACTTATTATGACTAAATCACAATAAGGCGGGGCTAATCTCCGGAGAATGCAGCAACATTTCAAATGGGTTGACGGCTTCACCGGCGGAGCGGCCCAGCGCGTGCAGTTCCAGGCGGCCTGTGACGGCAGTGTCCGGCACGATGCAGCTCAGGCCGGTGACGGCCTGACGGAGCGCCAGGGCCTCCAAAGCCGCGGCCAGGGCCATTAGTTCCCCCGGGGCCACATCCTCCACGGACCCGAGGGGCCGCTCGGGGGACAGGACCGTGTGGTGGGACCCTGCCGGGGTCGACGGCGGCCAGGCGCGGATGGCGGGCAGCGGCGCACCGGATTCCGGGCCAGCTTCCGGGCGTACCGCCGGGCCTGCCGCGTTCAGCAACGCGGTGCGCAGGCCGGCGTCGTACTTGTCCAGGTCCCGGTCCGACGCAGGCTTCCTGCGCTGCGCCGGCAGGGAGAGCTGTTCCGCCGGGGTGACCGGTTCGCCGTCCCAGCGACCGAAAAGGTGGAACGTGGGGGTGGAAGATTCCGCAGCCGGTTCGCCGATGGAGGCACCGAGCGCATGCCAGCGGTGCGCGAAGAGCAGGGTGCAGGTATCAGCCCCCAGGACGTCGGCCAGTGCTCTGCGGGCAGCGTTGTGGCAACGCAGCCAGTCGGCGGCCGAACGGTGGTCCAGGGCCGTTGCCGGATCGCTGAGGCGGATCATCAGGTGGCCGGAGGTCAGCGGAGTGCGCGGCCGGGTGACCTCCCAGACCGACGAGCCGAAAAGCAGCCGTCTGGACAACTGCATGCGCACTCCCTCCACCGTTGTGATTCCCCGCCCGGGGTTATCCCCGAGACTATCAAGGCCAAGGTGAACCTTCGGGGCCGGCTGCCCGGCCGCGGCTCGGCAGCCCCCACCGCGGCCCGGACCCCGCACGGCAGTCCACCGCAGGGTGCCCCGGTTCCACCGGCGTGCGCGGCTAGAGTTGCCCAGTGGCAAAACTTCTGGCTGACCTCACCCCGCTGCGCGAAAGCCCCGACTTCCGCAGGCTCTGGCTCGGATCCGCCGTCTCCAACCTCGGCAGCCAGCTGACCCTGGTTGCGGTGAGCCTGGAGGTGTACCGGCTGACCCAGGACAGCCTCTACGTGGGGCTCCTGAGTATTTTCGCGCTGGTTCCCCTGGTGCTGGGAGGACTGCTGGGCGGCTCCATCGCCGATGCCCACGACCGCCGCAGGGTGGCCCTCCTGGCAACGAGCGTGCTGTGGCTGACCACGGCCGCGTTGGCGGCACAGGCCTGGCTGGAGGTGGGGAACGTGTGGCTGCTGTACGTGCTGGTGGCCGTGCAGAGCGGAGCGCAGGCCATCAACCAGCCGGCCCGCAGCGCCATCATCCCGATGCTGGTCCGCAAGGAACTGCTGCCGGCGGCCAACGCCTTGAGCATGATCAGCTTCGGCCTGGCCATGACGGCCGGTCCGCTCCTGGCCGGTGTGCTGGTGGCGTGGGTCGGCTTCGGCTGGACCTACACACTGGACGTGGTGAGCTTTGTGTTTGCCTTCTGGGCCCTGCTGAAGCTTCCGCCGATGCCGCCGGGCAAGGAGGCGCACCGCGCCGGGCTGCGTTCCGTCGTCGAGGGTTTCCGATTCCTGGGCACCCGCCCGAACCTGCGGATGACGTTCGTGATCGACCTCGTGGCCATGATCTTCGCGCAGCCGAGGGCCCTGATGCCGGCCATCGGCGCGGTGATGATCGGCGGCGGCGAGGCCACCGTGGGCGTGCTCCTCGCTTCCACGGCCGTGGGTGCGTTCCTGGCCGGGCTGTTTTCCGGGCCGCTGGGCGGCATCCGGCGGCAGGGAAGCGCGGTGGTGTGGTCCGTTATGGGCTGGGGTGCGTCCATTGCCGGTTTCGGGCTGGTGGTGGTCCTGGCCGGGCGCTCCGGGGAGGACGGCGTGACGTGGTGGCTGCTGCCCGCCGCGCTCTGCTGCGCCCTGGCCGGCATTTCGGATTCCGTGAGCGCCGTCTTCCGCACCACCATCCTCCAAGCGGCGACGCCGGACCACCTGCGCGGGCGGCTCCAGGGCGTGTTTGTGGTGGTGGTGGCAGGCGGTCCGAGGATCGGCGACATGCTGGCCGGCGGCGGCACTAAACTTTTGAGTGAAGGTTGGGTTTTGCTGCTGGGCGGCCTGTTGTGCATCGCCGTGGCGTGGGCGGTGGCACGCTGGCAGTCGGGTTTCCTGAAGTACGACGCGCGGAATCCTGTTCCGTAGCGGCGCCGCCCCGGCACTAACTCCGTGAGGGCAGTACTTTCGTGAGGGCAGTATCTTCGGCAAGGAGGCACAGTGCATAATCACCACAACGGACTGAAGACCGCGGGGCTGTTCGGGGTTCTCTGGGCGGTGCTGCTGGGGCTGGGCGCCGTGATCGGCAGCAGCATGCGGAGCACCACCCCCATCTGGATCATGGCGCTGGTGGGCGTAGGCACCACGGCATACGGTTACTGGAACAGCGACAAGATCGCCCTCCGGTCCATGCAGGCCTACCCCGTCACCGAGGAGCAGGCTCCCCAGCTTTACCAGATTGTCCGTGAGCTCTCCGCTAAGGCCAACCAGCCCATGCCGCGGATCTTCGTCTCGCCCACGCCGGCGCCGAATGCCTTTGCCACCGGACGGAACCCGCAGAACGCCGCGGTCTGCTGCACCGAAGGGATCCTGCGCCTTCTGAGCACCCGGGAGCTTCGCGGGGTGCTGGGCCACGAACTCATGCATGTCTACAACCGCGACATTCTCACCTCGTCCGTGGCTGCGGCCGTGGCCGGGGTGATCACCTCGGTGGGGCAGATGCTGCTGTTCTTCGGCGGCGGTGACCGGCGCAATTCAAACCCGCTCGCCATGCTCGCCATGGCACTGCTTGCCCCACTCGCGGCGATGGTGATCCAGTCGGCTATATCCCGGACCAGGGAGTACGACGCCGACGAGGACGGTTCCGCGCTGACCGGCGATCCGCTGGCGCTCGCCTCAGCCCTCCGCAAGATTCATCAGGGCGTACAGATGGTGCCGCTCCCGCCGGACCAGAAGCTGGTGAACACCTCGCACCTGATGATCGCCAACCCGTTCCGTGGCGGCGGCGTGGCTCGGATGTTCGCAACGCATCCGGCGATGCAGGACCGCATCGCCCGACTCGAACTGATGGCGCGCGGACCGCTCGGCTGAGCTGCCGCCGTCGTACTTTTCCTCCGGCGACACGCAAGAACGCCCTCGACGCGCAAAAAGGCCGGCGACACGCAAACTGACCGGCGACACGCAAAAAGCCCCTCGCTACGCAAAAATGCCGGCGACTCCCGAATACGGGGGTCGCCGGCCTTCTTGCGTAGCGTCAGGATTTTTGCGCGTCGAAAACGGCGGCGGGAACGCTAGCTGCGGAAGTTGACGAACTGCAGGTCGGCCTCGTCAAAGTCCTTCAGGAGGGCCATGGTGGCCTGGAGATCGTCGCGCGACTTGGAAGTGACGCGGAGCTCGTCGCCCTGGATCTGGGACTTGACGGACTTCGGGGCCTCGTCGCGGATCAGCTTGTTGATCTTCTTGGCGAGGTCCTGGGCGATGCCCTCCTTGATGGAGGCCTCCAGCCGGTACTCCTTGCCGGATGCATAGGGTTCGCCGGTGTCCAGCGACTTCAGGGAGATCCCGCGGCGGATGAGCTTGGACTGCAGAACGTCCAGGACGGCGAGGACGCGCTCCTCCGAGTTCGCCTTCATCAGGATCTTTTCACCGCTGAAATCGACTTCCGCGCCAACGCCCTTGAAGTCGTAGCGCTGGGCCAGTTCCTTCTGTGCCTGGTTCAGCGCGTTGGCAACTTCCTGCTTGTCTACCTTGCTGACGACGTCGAATGTGGATTCGCCTGCCATAACTGTCCTCCTGCTGATCGCCTGGATGCCCCTTCAGGGGCGGTGCTGTCTGCATTCCAGCCTAGTACGGATGGCGTCCAAGTGAAGGCCCGGGTCCGCTCCGCCCGGTTCACAGTTTCCTCATAGCGGACACATGGCGGGAACGAAGTCTTGGCCCCCAGAGTTGGAGGGGTTGGAAGAATTGCCCCGGAAGGAACGCACATGCACCAGAAAGCCGTCCGCTACGTCACTCGCTCGACTGCTGCGGCCGCCACCACCCTCGCCACCGCAGCCACCTCCGTCGCAGCCGCCGCGGTGGCCGCCTCGATCATCCTGAGCCCCGTTGCAGATGCTTCTTCCCGGCTGGACGGTGTCCACTCGGATCTGATGCGGGCGGTGCAGCTGAACCAGATCACCGAGGAGCAAGCGGCGAAGTTCGAAGCGAAACTGGCCGGACGCATTCTTGGTGAAGCCTGATTTTTTGGCGGAATTCCGGGGTATTCGGGGTCCTTCGGGGCTCGATTCGATTCTTCGGCAGAAGTTCTGTAAAGTTGTCTTGCCCGCGGTTACTGGAAGCGAAACGGACTGGAAACAGCCGTTCTGAACATAGAAGCCGCGAGTGATCTTCTTTTGAAGTTCGGCAGATTACCCGAGCGGCCAAAGGGGGCTGACTGTAAATCAGCTGGCAACGCCTACGGGGGTTCGAATCCCTCATCTGCCACCCAAGGAAAAGTCTCCGGAACCACCAGGTTCCGGAGACTTTTCTGTTTAAGGGTCAGGATCTTAGGGTCAGGATCGCCTTCCGGCAGAGTCTTGTCCGCGGCTCCTGGCCTTGAAGGTTCGGAACCGCGGACAAGCCTAGGACCCTTAGTTGAGGCCAATCACCAGCATCTGATTGGTTCCCGGGATGCAGGTCTGCAGGATGACCCGCGGGAAGCCGCCGAAGATCGCCGAGACATTGTTGGTGGTGCCCGGATTCGGCACCTGTCCGCGTCCGACTACCGTGTAGGTCCCGTAGCCCGGAATGCTGACAGTCTCGCCCACTCCGATCCCCGAGAACCGTGCCCACCCGCCGCAGAAGTCGTGCTCCGTGATGAAAAGGGCGTAGGCATCGGTCGGTGTGAAATGGATGGGGCCGATGCAGGCGTCCACCATGGACTGGCCGCCGGCACCCGCCACATAGATCGTGCGGACGGCAGGAGCCGGTGCCGGTGCCGGAGCGGGGGCTGGCGCTGGTGCCTCCGCCGGTGCCGGTGTCGGTGCCGGAGCTGCCGCGGGAGCCGGCGCGGCGATGGCGGGTCCCGTCAGCTTCAGCACCTGTCCGGGCACGATCGGCGAGTACACGCCCAGGCCGTTGGCCGCCAGCATGGCGTTCATATCGACGCCGAAGCGGGCTGCGATCGCCCCCACGGTGTCGCCGGCCACCACGGTGTACAGGTTGGACTCTTCCGGAGCCGGAGCCGGAGCAGGAGCCGGAGCCGGGGCAGGAGCCGGAGCCGGGGCAGGAGCCGGTTCCGGGGCAGGTGCCGGTTCGGCGGCCGGGGCTGGCGGCGCAACGGCTTCCGGGACGGCAGCGACGGCCGCCTCCGGCGTCCCCGCACCTGCTGTCGCCGGCCTGTCTGCGGATTTGTCTGCTTCTGGCGCGGGTGCTGTTACTGCCTGGGCGTCGCTGACGCGGGACGTCTGCGCTGCGGCGGAGTAGCCGACGGCCGTCACCGCAACTGCGGTGACAATGGCTCCCGCGGCCAACAGTGTCCTCAGCCTGGCGGTTGTGGCGCTACTTTTTGTAGTGGCTGGGGCAGGTGCTCTGCCCCCGGAGTAAAGCTCGTTTTGATCCATCGGTTCCCCCCGAGAGTCAATACCTTGGGGTCAACAGGACAGCGGGCCCCAGGGTGGCGGTGCGCCGGGAGCAGGCCGCGGTGAAGTGCGGCCGGTGCATGGAGGCGCATGAAGTGACCTACCGAAATGATGAGTAATTTCGGAAGCCGAATGATTAGACCCATGCCCACTTAGTGGCCATGTGTAATTCCGGAATGCTGCTTTCCCTAGGAATATTGAGTCTATGAATGGGGTGTAATCACTGCACGAGTGGGAATTACCCGACTATTCGTGCGCGGCACCCGCGCCTGTGCGCTGGATACCTAACGGCTTCGTTATTCGACGGCGGGAACACTCGCAAAGGCGCGGTTGGCTACTCGCTCCGGGGTGAGTATCCCTTTACTGCCCCGCTATCCAGAGCCCGCAGGTGCCGCGCCTACGTGCGTGCGGGCCGGGCTGGTTAATTAGTTCGCCCGGGGCTAATCCAGAATATTGAGGGAATCTTGAGCGTTTATCTAATTCACCCGAGTTGATTAATTGCATGAAAAAGGCAGTCATCGGTTCCAGGTGTCCGATGACTGCCTTTCTGGAATTCACATGGCCTGCCGGGGAATTATGTCTCGTTCTGGCGTTCGCGGCGCAGTTCCGCCAATTCCTGGCGCAGGGCAGCCACTTCCACGAGCAGTTCCCGGACGTCCGCGCGGACCGGAAGTTCGGCCGATTCCACAGCCGCTTCCGTGTTTTCCTCGACCCTCTGCACCAGCCAAGATGCAATGGAGGCCGTGACCACACCCAGCACTGCGATGCCGCTCATCATCAGGGCCGCGGCGACCATCCGGCCAATCGGGGTGACAGGAAAGAGGTCTCCGTAGCCGACTGTGGTGATGGTGGTGATGGCCCACCAGGCGGCGTCCCCGAACGTGAGGATCTTGGCGTCAGGGGCGTTTTGTTCGACGTCGAGGACGGCCAGCGCGCCCACGAACACCAGCAGTACAGCGGATCCGCCCACGTACGTGACCACCCGGCCACGAAGGGTCTCGCCCACCGTCCGGTGCAGAACGGAGAGCAGGGTGACCAGCCGGAGCAGCCGGAGCGGCCGGAAAAACGGCAGGGCAACGATCAGCAGTTCGTGCAGGGTGAGGATGAACCAGCGCTTCCTGTTGTCCGCGAGCCACAGGTTGGCGGCATAGTCGGCAACGAAGACAGCCCAAGTGATCCACATGACGCCTTCAAGGAAGTCGGCCTGCCGCCCTTCGATGTGTCCGATCACCTGCCAGGCATAGGCTGTCAGGAAAACGAGTGCTGTTCCCATCAGGGGCCACTCTGCGATGTCCCTGTAGCGTTGCTGCGTCATGGTGAAATCCTAAGCGCGGGTGCTCTTGGCCCTGATGTTACTCGCGGGTAACATGGTGGCATGCACCTCCTTTTGCGAACGCTCCTGCTCCTCTTCACTTCCTCCCGCAGGCCGCCCCTGAGTATCTGGGGCAGCTCGTCGCTGCAACTACGGGTACTGCCCACGGACATCGACATCGCCATGCACGTCAACAACGGGATGTACTTCTCGCTGATGGATCTGGGCCGTTTTGACCTCATGGCGCGGAGCGGGACCTGGCAGAAGATGCGACGGCGGGGTTGGTCGCCCGTGGCCGCCGGGGAGACCATCGCCTTCCGAAAGTCCCTGCAGCTTTGGCAGCAATACACCATCGAAACCCGCATCATCGGGCTGGATGCCAAGGCCATCTACTTCGAGCAGCGCATGGTGGCGGACGGGGAGATCTACGCCCGCGCATACATTGCCACGCGGCTGGTCAGCAAGGGGAGGCCGGTGAGCCAGGAGGAGATTCTCCGGGAGTTCGGCGAGCCGCCGGCCGGGCTCGAACTGCCGGAGTGGATTCACGAGTGGCGCGAAACCAACGCGCTGCCCGGTTCCCGCCGCGAGGCGCCCCACTTCTGGCACTGAGACCAGGCACTGTGCAGCAACCGTCACGCGGCAAGAGGTGTGCCATGAGCGAAACGATCGGGACATCGCCGGACGCCTCGCGTACCGTTGACCCATGGCTACCGTAGACATTACAGGTGAACAGTTCGCATCAACCGTCGAGAACAACGACATCGTCCTCGTTGATTTCTGGGCCGAATGGTGTGGTCCCTGCAAGCAGTTTGGACCCACGTATTCCGCAGTTTCCGAGAAGCACCCGGACGTCGTCTTCACCAAGGTGGACACCGAAGCCGAACAGCAGCTGGCCGCCGAGGCAGGGATCACGTCCATCCCCACGCTGATGGCCTTCCGCGAAAAGGTGCTGGTGTTCTCGCAGCCCGGCGCGCTGAACGCCCAGCAGCTGGAACAGGTGGTTGACGCCGTCAAGGCACTGGACATGGAAGAAGTCCACGCCCACGTGGCACGGTCGCAGGCTGAGGCGGCCGCGGCTGCCGGCAAGCAGGACGGCGCCCAGATTCCCGAGGCCTAAAGGCCCCGCTGCACAAATCCGCTGCACAGAGCCTTAAACTCCAACGCGGGGCCGCTTCAGCCGATGAATCCAGGTTCATGCCGGCGAAGGGGCCCCGCGTTGTTTTGCTCGGAAAGTGGTTCTGATCGGCGGCGGGCTATAGCCGTTCGAGCTGGACAGGTTCGGCCAGCAGGGCGCTCAGCGACTCGTTGAGGTCCTGGACGGCGGTGCCCTTGGAATGCTTCTCCAGGTCCTCCTCCGAGGCCCACTGCTCAGTCAGCACGAGCTTTTCCTCGGTGGCCTCCGTCAGTTCGTAACGGAGGCAGCCGGGCTCATTCACCACTTCGTCGATCGCGATTTCGAGGGCGAGCTTCACGCGGAAGAATTCGCCGTCGTTGGGGATGAACGTTGCCTTCAGGTCAATCGGTGCACTCATGCGTTTTACCCTACCGGGCCATCGCCTGCCGTCCCGAAATATTTTGTAGGGCTTCCTAGCTTTATGCTTCTCCTACGCTTCTTTTACTGGTGGTCTGTTGGTAGCGTGCCAACATGCGCGCTTATACAGCCGGGGACACTGACGTCCCGCTGCTTGACGAGACCATCGGCCAGAACTTCGAGCGGATCGTGGCCGGTTTTCCGTTCCACGACGCCCTGATTGAGGCGGCTCCCGTCCCCGGCGCCGATGCCCGCCGCTGGAGTTACACCAAACTGAACGACGACGTCGACAGGCTGGCCCGCGCACTGCTCGCCCGGGGTGTCACAGCGGGGGAGCGGATCGGCATCTGGAGCCCCAACTGCGCGGAGTGGACCATCCTGCAGTACGCCACGGCCAAGATCGGGGCGATCCTGGTGAACGTGAACCCGGCGTACCGCAGCCATGAACTGGAGTTCGTGGTCAGGCAGAGCGGCATGAGGATGCTCGTGGCAGCGCCGTCGGACCGGGCCAGCGACTATACCGGAATGGCCCGGCAGGCCCTCGCCGAATGCCCGGAACTGAAGGAACTCGTCTTCCTGCCCGACGGCGGCCAGCCCCAGCTGCAGGCCGGCGATCCTGAAACCGATGCGGAAATGACGTATGCCGAGCTGCTCAAGCGGGCCGACGACGTCGGGCATTCCGTCCTGAAGGCCCGCCTGGCGGGGCTGGACCCGGACGACCCCATCAACCTGCAGTACACGTCGGGCACCACCGGGTTCCCCAAAGGCGCCACCCTGACGCACCGCAACATCCTGAACAACGGCTATTCCATCGGTGAGCTGCTGGGCTATACGGAGCATGACCGGGTGGTGGTTCCGGTGCCCTTCTACCACTGCTTCGGGATGGTGATCGGGAACCTGAATGCCCTGAGCCACGGCGCAGCCACCATCATTCCGGGACGCTCCTTCACTCCGGCGGCCGCGCTGGAAGCGGTCCAGGACTTCGGCGGGACGTCCCTGTACGGCGTGCCCACCATGTTCATCGCCGAGCTGGCGCTGCCGGACTTCGCCTCGTACGACCTGTCCACGCTCCGCACCGGCGTCATGGCCGGGTCACTCTGTCCGATTGAGGTGATGAACCGGGTCATCACGGAGATGAACATGAAGGATGTGGCCATCTGCTACGGCATGACGGAAACGTCCCCGGTGTCCACCATGACCCGTGTGGGGGACACCATGCAGCAGCGCACGGAGACCGTCGGCCGGACCATGCCGCAGCTTGAGAGCCAGGTGGTGGACCCGGTGACGGGCAGCGTGCTGGAGCGAGGCGAGATCGGCGAGCTGTGCACCCGCGGCTACGCCGTGATGAAGGGGTACTGGAACCAGCCGGACAAGACCGCCGAGGCCATCGACGCGGACGGCTGGATGCACACCGGCGACCTGGCCCGCATGGACGCGGCCGGGTACGTGGTGATCGAGGGCAGGATCAAGGACATGGTGATCCGCGGCGGCGAAAACATCTACCCGCGCGAGATCGAGGAATTCCTCTACACCCACCCATCGATCCAGGATGTGCAGGTGATCGGCGTCCCCGATGCCAAGTACGGCGAGGAACTCATGGCCTGCGTCATCCTCAAGCCCGGCGCGGAGCCGCTGGACGCGCCCGCCGTCGCCGAGTTCTGCCGGGGGAGGCTGGCCCACTACAAGATCCCGCGCTACGTGGAGGTCCGGGACAGCTTCCCGATGACCGTTTCCGGGAAGATCCGCAAGGTGGAGATGAGGCACGAGGCCGTGGCACGGCTGGGGCTGTGATCAATGGGGCCGCAAGTGTCCGTTCGCACTCAGCCTGCGCACTATAGCTAGTGCCGGCGGTGGTCCTGGATGGTCATGCGGGGGCCGAACGTGGGTTTCCGGAAGCCGCTGAGGCCGATCATCCGCACCACCCGCTGCCGGTGTCCCTGCCACGGGGCCAACAGCCGCAGCATGCCGGCGTCGTCAGTCCTCCGCCCGGTCAGCGCGGCCCCCACGTAGGCCGCGAGGTGGTAGTCGCCCACCGCGATGGAGTCCGGGCAGCCATGGGTTCTCTGCACCACCTCCGCCGTGGTCCAGCTGCCGATGCCGGGAATGGTCTGCATCTTGGCCGCTGCTTCCGCGGCCGGCACCTTCGCCAGACGTTCAAGGGCGACGGCGGAACGCAGCGCCCGCATGACCGTTGCCGAACGCTGCGGTCCCACGCCGGCCTTGTGCCACTCCCACGACGGGACGCGCAGCCACTGCTCCGGGGTGGGCTGAAGCCGCAGCCCCGCCGGTGCGGCCGTGCCCGCGCCGGGTGCCGCGGTGCCGAAGCGGTACACCAGGTAGCGGTAACCCCGGCGCGCTTCGATGACCGTGACCTTCTGCTCAAGAATGGTGGGCACCAGCGAGTCAATCATCCGGCCGGTGGCAGGGAGTCGCAGCGCCAGGTTCCGGCGTCGGGCCTCCACCACCATCCGGGGGAGCGTGGCGTGGAACTCCGGGTGGTCAAAAGCGGACCAGTCGTCCCCGCTGCCCAGCAGCCGCGGGGCGGCGGCCACGGCCTCCTCCGAACCCGGTCCCCACGACTGAATGTCGACTGCCGGTTCGCGGGGGTCCCCGGAAACGGCGAGACGCAGCGTCACCGGGCCGCCCGGCGTCGTGAACGCCATCCAGAGCCCGTCCGGCCCCGACGCAAAAGCGGGATCACCGTTGCCGCGCATCAAGGTTCCGAGGGACTGCAGCAGGCTGAACGGGCCGCCGGGATGCCACCGCAGCGAGGCGTCCGCCGCGGCGGCCAGGCCGGCGGGGACGTCTGCGATGGTCATTTAACAATCGTCCCACGCTGGGCTGACAGTGCCGGAAACAGCAGTGCCGGAAACAGCAGTGCCGGAAACGGGCAAGGCCAAACGGCCCTGCCCGTCTGGCATGCCCGGGCCTAGACTCCAGTTGTGGCGCGGACCGCCCGCGCCGGGCCCTGTAGGGCCGGACTGTGGAATGCCAGGTGAGAACAGTGGCCGGAGGAGTGGTGCACTTCGAGATCCCCGCGGACGACGAAAACCGCGCACGGGACTTCTACACATCCGCTTTCGGGTGGGAATTTCAGGTCATGCCCGAAATGGAATACAGCCTGGCGATGACCACGCCGATGGACGAAACGGGCATGCCCACTGTTCCCGGATCCATCAACGGCGGTCTGTTCAGGCGCGGGGACTTGACCGCCCCGGTTGTCACTGTTGACGTCGAGGACATTGACGCGGCCTTAGAGAAAATTGCCGCCCTGGGCGGTGCGGTCCACCGGGCCAAAATGGAGGTTCCAGGCATGGGATGGAACGCGTATTTCAAAGACAGCGAAGGCAACATCGTCGGCCTGTGGCAGAACGCCGAACCCGGCTCCAACCCTGCCGCCAGCTCCGACGCCGCAGCGAACGACATCGGAGCGTAGCGCCTCAGCGCATCCCCCTCACTGCATCCCCCTCAGTGCATCCCTGAGACCACCCACAGCGCCACGACAGCCAAGGGAACGGTCAGCGCCACGGCTGCCAGGCCTGCGAGCGCGAATCCGCCCCATTTGATCCGGACGTTCAGCGCACGGAGCCGTTCGTGCCAGAGCAACGTGGCCAGGGACGCCCACGGACTGACCAGCGGACCAAGGTTTACGCCGATGAGCAGGGCCGCCAGCCTCACGGGCGATCCCGCCACCGGTTCCAGGACCAGGTAGGCGGGGAGGTTGTTGGCTGCGTCGGCGGCGCCCGCGCCCAGTCCGGCCAGCTGCAGGTGATGCACGGCCCGATCGTCCCACCCTCGCTGCCAAAGCGGGTGCAGCGGTCCCGAGACGGTAACTTTGTACCTATGAAGTACGCCCAGTCCGTCCTGGACCTCATCGGCAACACGCCTCTCGTCAAGCTCAACCACGTCACCGACGGCATCCAAGCCACCGTCCTGGCCAAGGTGGAATACCTGAACCCGGGCGGGTCCATCAAGGACCGGATCGCGGCGAAGATGATCGAAGAGGCGGAACGGGACGGCAAACTGCTCCCCGGCGGAACCATTGTTGAACCCACGTCCGGAAACACCGGTGTTGGCCTGGCCCTCGTGGCACAGCAGAAGGGCTACCGGTGCGTCTTCGTCGTGCCGGACAAGGTGGGCGAGGACAAGCGCGCCGTCCTGCAGGCCTACGGTGCCGAAGTGGTTGTGACGCCGACCGCCGTCGCCCCGGACAGCCCGCAAAGCTATTACAGCGTGTCGGACCGACTCGTCACCGAAATCCCCGGCGCCTACAAGCCGGACCAGTTCTCCAACCCCGCCGCGCCCGGCAGCCACTACGAGACCACCGGGCCCGAAATCTGGCGCGACACCGACGGCCGGGTCACGCACTGCGTGATCGGCGCCGGGACCGGCGGCACCATCACCGGAACGGGCCGCTACCTCAAGGAGGTGTCCGCCAACCGTCCCGAGGCCGACGGCGGACGCGTCCGGATCATCGGCGCCGACCCCGAAGGCTCGGTTTACTCCGGCGGCACCGGCCGCCCCTACTTCGTGGAGGGCGTCGGCGAGGACATGTGGCCGGCGAACTACGACAAGGCCGTCCCGGACGACGTGATTGCCGTCAGCGACGCCGAGTCCTTCGAGATGACCCGCAGGCTGGCCCGCGAAGAGGGCCTACTGGTGGGTGGCTCCTCGGGCATGGCCGTGGTGGCCGCACTCCAGGTGGCCAAGGACCTGCCCGAGGACGCCGTGGTGGTGGTGATCCTGCCCGACTCGGGCCGCGGCTACCTGGCCAAGATCTTCAACGACCAGTGGATGCGCTCCTACGGTTTCCTGTCCGGCGGCGAAGAGGCCTCTGTCGGCGAGGTGCTCAAGTCGAAGACCGGTGAACTTCCGGCGCTGGTGCACATCCACCCTAACGAAACCGTCCGCGATGTCATCAACATCATGAATGAGTTCGGCGTCTCCCACATCCCGGTCCTGTCCCAGGAGCCGCCGGTGGTCATGGGCGAAGTGCTGGGCGCCGTGGACGAGCGGAGCCTCACCTCCAAGCTGTTCCGCGGCGAGGCGAAGCTGACCGACAAGATCTCCGAACACATGGGGGAGCGACTGCCCGTGATCGGGTCCCTGGAGACCATCTCCGCCGCCCGCGAACTGCTCTCCGACGTCGACACCGTGATGGTCACCTTCGTCGGCGCCCCCGTGGGCATCCTGACCCGCCACGACCTGCTCGCCTACCTCAGTAACTAACTTCCGGTGCTTGAGCCTGTCGAAACCCGGATCGACAAGTTCGGGCTCCGGATGCGGGCTCGATCACCGTATGAAAGGACCTTCAATGTCTGTTTCTGAAAACCAAGGTTTCAACACCCGCGCCGTCCACGCCGGCCAGGCCTTCGAGCCGCGGACCGGCGCTGTCGTGCCCCCGCTGCACTTCAGTTCCACGTATGCCCAGGACGGAATCGGCGGGCTCCGTGACGGCTATGAATACGGCCGCGGCGGAAACCCCACCCGCGACGCGCTGCAGGAGCAGTTGGCCGCGCTCGAAGGCGGCTCGCACGCGTACTCCTTCAGCTCCGGCCTGGCCGCGGAGGACTCCCTCATCCGTGCCCTCACCCGCCCCGGGGACCACATCGTGCTGGGCAACGACGCCTACGGCGGAACCTACCGCCTGATCAGCCGTGTGCTGGGTGAATGGGGAATCGGCAACACGCCCGTGGACATGGCGGACCTCGACGCCGTCGCCACGGCCGTTGCCGCGGGCGGAACAGACGGCGGCAAGACCCGCCTCGTGTGGGTGGAGACTCCGTCCAACCCGATGATGAAGATCACCGACATCGCTGCCCTGGCCAAGCTGGCGCACGACGCCGGGGCCCTCCTGGTGGTGGACAACACCTTCGCTTCTCCCTACCTGCAGACCCCGCTGGCGCTCGGTGCCGACATCGTGGTGCACTCCACCACCAAATACATCGGCGGCCACTCCGACGTCGTCGGCGGTGCGATCGTGGTCAACGACGCCGGGCTTGCCGAGAAGATCGGCTTCGTCCAGTTCGCCGTTGGCGCGGTTTCCGGCCCCATGGACGCCTTCCTCACCACCCGCGGGCTCAAGACCCTCGGTGTCCGGATGGACCGGCACAGCGACAACGCCCAGGCGGTGGCCGAGTGGCTGCTGGAGCGCCCCGAAGTGGAGGCCGTGCTCTACCCGGGCCTGCCCTCGCACCCGGGCCACGAGCTCGCGAAGAAGCAGATGAAGAAGTTCGGCGGCATGATCTCCGTGCAGTTCAAGGGCGGCGAAGCCGCGGCCCGCACGGTCGCGGAGAACACCTCGGTCTTCACCCTGGCCGAATCCCTCGGCGGCATCGAATCGCTCATGAACTACCCCTCCGAAATGACGCATGCCTCCGTCAAGGGAACCGAGCTGGCTGTTCCGGTCAACCTGATCCGGCTCTCCTGCGGCATCGAGGACGTCGAGGACCTCATCGCGGACCTTGAGCACGCCTTCACCTTCATCGGGACGGGCAGCTAGCCGCCGGTGACCATCTCGCTTCGGGCCGTATCGCCCACCACCCGCGGCTGGCTCGCGACGGCGGCGGGTGCCCTGATCCTGGCCTTTGCAGTGTGGTTCCTGTACACGGACTACAAGCCGTTCATGAACGACTTCGAGGTCTACTACTACGGCGGCGGCCGCGTGCTGGCAACGGGTGAAGGCGGCGTCAACGAGCTCTACGCGCCGCGGGACGGCCTGCCGTTTACGTACCCGCCGTTCGCTGCCCTGCTCTTTGCCGCCCTGGCCACCATGGACTTCGGCGCGAGCAGCCTGCTCTTCATCGGTGCCGCCCTGGCCGGCGCCGCGGTGGTGGCCGGCTGGCTGGCCCGGCACTACTTCGGCATGACGACGTGGCGCGCGGCCTTCGCCGACTACCGCTTCAGGACCACCGCCTTGTTGGGAACCGGGGCGATCCTGCTCCTGGGGCCATGGCGGGACACGTTTGTCTTCGGCCAGATCAACATCATCCTGATGGGCGTGATCCTGGCTGATTTCGCGTTGTACGGGAAGTCGCGTGCGGGCGAAATCCGCTGGCCCGCAGGCCTGCTGATCGGTCTGGCCGCCGGAGTGAAGCTCACCCCGCTCGCGTTCGGCCTGTACTTCCTGGTCCGCCGCGATTTCAAGGCGCTGGGCTGGATGGCCGCCGGCTTCTTCGGTTCCATTGCGCTGTCCTGGGCGGTGCTGCCGAATGCCTCGCTGACCTTCTGGACCAAGATCCTGCCGGACACCGGACGGATCGGCGGTCCCGGCTACGTGGACAACCTGTCCGTCAAGGGGCTGCTCCTGCACGTCGGCATGCCGGACTCGTCACTGACCAACCTGGCGTGGCTGGGCCTCTCGCTGGCGCTGGTGGTTCTCGCCGCCCTGGTCATCAAATGGGCGGTGGACGCTGACGAGAACTTCATCGCAGTGTCCGCCACCGCCGTCCTGATGCTGTTGATCAGCCCGGTTTCCTGGTCGCACCACTGGGTCTGGGTTGCTGTTGCATTGCCCAGCATGGTCTTCGCGATGCACCGCGTGCCGTCACGAAACGGCAGGATGCGTACGGCCGGCTGGGTCATCGTGGTCTTCTCCACCATCGCCTTCTACATGACGCCAAAGAACCTGGCCGTCTGGGCCGGAGCAGCCGAATGGGGCAAGGACCCGCAGACGCAGTGGCAGCTCACCGTGTCCAGCCTGGGCGTGGTGTGCGGCATCGCCATGCTCGCCTACTGGGCCCTCGCGTACCACCCCTCGAGGGCCGCGCTCCGCCCGTAACCCCGGAGCCCGGTGGGCCTCAGGAAATGCTAGCTTTCTTGAAGAAAGTCAGCTACGGTTGCCTGCATGGCACTCCGTTCCGACTGGTCCCAACGCAGCTGCGCCATGGCGCGCGGCCTGGACATCCTTGGCGACCCCTGGAGCATGCTGGTGCTCCGCGAGGTCTTCTTCGGCAACGGCCGCTTCGATGCGATGAAGAATCGGCTGATGGTGGCCGATTCCGTGCTCACCAAACGCCTTGCGGGTCTGGTGGACGCCGGGCTGCTGGAGCGGAAACCGTACGACGACGGCGGCCGCACCAGGCAGGAATACGTGCTCACCGAGAAGGGTGAGGACGCACTGCCGGTGCTCAACGCCGTCGTGATCTGGGCCGAAAAGCACCTCCCGGCGCCGTCCGAACAGGCGCACATGTTTGTCATCCACACAACGTGCGGTCAGCGCACGACCTCCGCGGACAGCTGCACCGCCTGCGGTGAGCGGCTCACTGCCGAAAACACCAGCTGGCACAGCCTCACCCGCACACCGGAGCCGGTCCGGCTGGCCACCGCCCCGGCTCCCTCCCGCGACGCATTTTCACAGAACGGACCCGCAGCATGAACGCCCCCGAGACCGCCCTGCAGCCCGCGCCCACCAAACGGACGCGCAGAAAGCTGCACCCCGCGTGGATTGTGGCCGCCGTTGCGTTCCTGGCACTGGTGGGCGCTGCCGGCTTCCGGGCCGCCCCCGGCGTCCTGATGGTGCCGCTGCAGAACGAGTTCGGCTGGTCCACCACGGTTCTGTCCGCTGCCGTCAGCATCAACCTGGTGCTGTTCGGCCTCACCGCGCCGTTCGCCGCGGCGCTCATGGAACGGTTCGGCATCCGGGCGGTGACCTCGGTGGCCCTCGTGCTGATCGGCGCCGGCAGTGCGTTGACCGTGCTGGTGAACCAGTCGTGGCAGATCCTGCTGACCTGGGGGCTGCTGATCGGACTGGGCACGGGGTCCATGGCACTGGTCTTCGCCGCCACCATCGCCAACACCTGGTTCAGCACGAGCCGCGGCCTGGTGATCGGCATCCTGACGGCCGGCAGCGCCGCGGGGCAGCTGGTCTTCCTGCCCTTCATCGCCATGCTTGCCCAGGACCCCGGCTGGCGGCAGGCATCCCTGCTCATCGCAGCCGGCGCCCTCGCGGTGGTGCCGCTGGTGCTCAAATTCCTCAAGAACTCACCCGCCGACGCCGGCGTGCTGCCCTACGGCGCCGACGCCGTCCCGGAACAGGCGCCTGAACCCGCGCCCGGTAAAACCGTGCCCGGGGATGCTGCAGCACCCGCCGGGAATGCGGCAATCCGGGCACTCCAGGTGCTCAAACGCGCCAGCAAGGTCCGGACGTTCTGGGCACTGGTGGCCGGCTTCGCGATCTGCGGTGCCACCACTAACGGGCTCATCGGCACCCACTTCATCCCCTCCGCGCACGACCACGGCATGGCGGAAACCACGGCGGCGGGCCTGCTCGCCGTCGTCGGCATCTTCGACATTGTGGGCACCATCGCCTCCGGCTGGCTGACGGACCGCTTCAACCCGCGGATCCTGCTGGCGGTGTACTACCAGTTCCGCGGCATCGGGCTGCTGGTGCTGCCGCTGCTGCTGAGCGCCACGGTCCAGCCCAGCATGATCGTGTTCGTGGTGATCTACGGACTGGACTGGGTGGCCACCGTTCCGCCCACCGCCGCCATCTGCCGCCAGGTCTTCGGCGCCGACGGCAGTGTGGTGTTCGGGTGGGTGTTCGCCGCCCATCAGCTCGGCGCTGCCGCCGCCGCTCTGGCCGCCGGCGCCATCCGCGACGCGACCGGCCAGTACACCTACGCCTGGTTCGGCGCAGCTGCCATGTGCACCATTGCCGCCGTCATCAGCGCCACCATCCGCAAGGACGCCGCTGCGCGGGAACCGGTCCTGGTTGAGGCCAGGACCGCTGAGCGCTGAGTGCCAACCGCCGGACGCTGAGTACTGGGCGCTGACAGCTGAGGGCCGAGTGCCCGTGCCACGCCGGGGTTGCGTAACAGGGGACGGGCCCGCTGCATCAGTAGGATGTGGGGAGGACGCGCCTGATCCGGCGCGAGTCAGCCGGCACAACATCGCGATACGCGCTAACGCGCCTACAGTGGCGCCGCTCTGCAGGAACAAACGTTTGGGGACACGGGATGGCACTGCTCGACGCCGAAAACGACGCCGGCAAGGGAACCACCGCGCTGAGGACCGCCGCACCGATGACTGCCGCACCCAGAACTGCCGGGGCCAGGTACCGCGGCCGGCTGGCGCTGGGCATCTCCGGCGAGCTGGTGACGTTGCTGGCCATCCTGGCTACAGCCGTCTTTATGTCCTCAAGGCTTGATGCCTGGGGTGAGCAGGGCCTGGACTTCAGCGTTTACTGGCACGGCGGCAAGATCCTCAACGAAGCCGGCCAGGCGCCGTCGAACCTGTACAGCAGGACTGTGGGCTGGGCCGGAGGCCCGGAACTGCCGTTCACGTACCCGCCGTTCGCCGCGCTGCTGTTCGGCCTGCTGGCCAGGCTGCCGGAGGAATCCGCCCTGATGCTCTTCAACGCCGCCGGCGTGGCCGTGGCAGTGTGGGTCGCCGTGCGCGGTGTGCGGTACTGGAGCGCCAAGCAGGACTGGCGCAGCACCTTCGGGGGCGCCGGGTTCAAGGCAACCCGCAACCGGTGGGGCGCCGTCATCCTGCTGCTCGCCGTCATCAACCTGGGCCCCTGGCGCGAGACACTGGCGTTCGGCCAGATCAACATCCTGCTCATGGGGCTCATGGCCGCGGACCTCCTGGCCGGGAACCAGCGCTGGAACCAGGGTCTTCCGGGCCGCGGCTTCCTCGTGGGCATGGCCGCCGGCATCAAGCTGACACCCCTGGTCTTCGGGCTGTACTTCCTGGTGCGCAAGGACTGGCGCGGACTTTTCAACATGGCCGGCGGGTTCGCGTTCACCGTGCTGCTGGGCTGGCTGGTCCGCCCGGCGGAATCGATCACGTTCTGGCTGGAAATCCTCCCGGACACGTCCAGGATCGGCGGGGCGGGCTATGTGGACAACCTCTCCATCAAGGGCGCGCTGCTGCATTTCGGTGTTCCCGAAGCCGGCGTCACCGTCCCCTGGCTGCTGCTGAGCATTCTGGTGACGGGCATGGGCGCCATGGTTATCAAGGTTGCCAGCGAGCAGGGCGCCCGCGTGGTGGCCATTTCCGCGACGGCCCTCACCATGCTCCTCATCAGCCCTGTCTCCTGGTCCCACCACTGGGTCTGGATGGCAGCCGTGCTTCCGGCCTTCGCATGGACCCTCCGCGAGACACCGTACCGCCATCGGGCAACCCGCTGGGTCATGGGCGGCGTGCTCGGGGC
This sequence comes from Arthrobacter sp. Leaf337, assembly GCF_001423745.1. GTDB lineage: Bacteria > Actinomycetota > Actinomycetes > Actinomycetales > Micrococcaceae > Arthrobacter. Next base: position 64,199 of record NZ_LMPC01000007.1, on the reverse strand, counting down.
ATCCATTATCGTGTTCTTCTTCTCGCCCAAAAGCATCGGCGAGGCCCTGGGCGCGGAGAACCTGGACTTCCAGGTGCCCGAGCCCTGGCTGATGGCCTCCAGCGCCGGCGTCTTCTGCGCGGTGGCCATCCTGGCCTGCTGGCTCGTGGTGCTCCGGCGTGGCTCGCTGGCTGACGTGCCTGCATGAACCGGACGGCAATGGTCACAGGCGTCGGCCGCCTGGCCGGAATCGGTGCCGGCATCGCCAGGCACCTGGCCGCCGACGGCTGGGACCTGGTGCTGACGTACTGGCACGACTACGACTCCCGGATGCCCTGGGGAGTCCAGCCGGACGACGTCGAACGCCTCGCAGCGGAGCTGGAAGCAACCGGCGCCCGCGTCCTTGCGCTCCCGGCGGACCTGGAGGATCCACAGGCCGTGGACCGGCTCATGGAGTCAGTGGCAGAGCAAGCCGGTACATTGCAGGGGCTGGTGCTCAGCCACGCCGAGTCCGTGGACTCAGGCATCCTGGACACCACCCTGGCAAGCTGGGAACGGCACTTCGCCGTGAACACCCGGGCCAGCTGGCAGCTGATCGCCGCCTTCGCCCGGCAGGCGGCGCACGACGGGGGCGCGATCGTGGCGCTGACCAGTGACCACACAGCGTTCAACCTGCCGTACGGCGCATCCAAGGGCGCGCTGGACCGGACCGTCATTGCCGCGGCACGGGAGCTGGGCCCGCTGGGCATCACGGCAAACGTGCTGAATCCCGGCCCGGTGGACACCGGCTGGATGGACCAACAGGTACGCGAGGACCTCACGCGGCGCCAGCCCGGCGGGCGGCTCGGAACCCCTGCGGATGTGGCGGGAACGGTGGCGTTCCTGCTCTCGCCCCAGGGCCGCTGGGTGTCCGGGCAGCTGATCAAGTCCGACGGCGGCTTCTCGGCCTAGGTTCCCCGCGTCAGCCCAACTGGCTCGCAGTTAACGTCGTCAAACGCGCTTTTCGCGACGTTAACTGCGAGCCAGTTGGGAGAGACCTAGCGGAAGGCGCCGATGCCGGTGATGTGCTGGCCCAGGATCAGCGTGTGGACCTCGTCCGTACCCTCGTAGGTCCGCACCGACTCGAGGTTGGCGGCGTGCCGCAGCGGCGAGTAGTCCAGCGTGATCCCGTTGCCTCCCAGGATGGAGCGGGCCTCCCGGGCAATGGCCAACGCCTCGCGGACATTGTTTAGCTTGCCGAGGGAGATCTGTTCCGGCTTCAGCGTGCCGGCGTCCTTCAGCCGGCCCAGGTGGAGTGCCAGCAGGGTGCCTTTCTGGATCTCCACGAGCATGTTCACCAGCTTCTCCTGGGTGAGCTGGTAGCCGGCCAGCGGCCTGCCGAACTGGAGCCGGTCCTGCGAGTACTTGAGCGCGGCTTCGTAGGAATCGCGGGCAGCCCCCATCGCACCCCAGGCAATCCCGTACCGCGCTTCGTTAAGGCAGGTGAAGGGGCCGCTGAGGCCGCGGGCACCCGGCAGCAGGGCCTCGGGTCCCAGCCGCACGCCGTCGAACATCACATCGCACTGGATCGAGGCGCGCATCGAAAGCTTCCGGCCGATCGGCGTCGCGGTGACCCCGGGTGTTCCGGCCGGGACCAGGAAGCCGCGGACGCCGTCGTCGGTCATGGCCCAGACCACCATCACGCCGGCAACGGACGCGAGCCCGATCCAGCGCTTGGCGCCGTCGAGCACCCAGCCGGCGTCGTCCCCGGAACCGTCGCGGCGTGCGACGGTGGTCATTGAGGAAGGATCCGAGCCCGCCGAAGGTTCGGTCAGGGCGAAGCAGCCGATCACCTCGCCGGCTGCCATCCGGGGGAGCCATTCCTGCTTCTGGTCCTCTGACCCCCAGCGGTGGATGGCCGTCATGGCAAGGGATCCCTGGACCGAGACGAAGGTGCGGATCCCGGAGTCCCCGGCCTCCAGCTCCATGGCGGCCAGACCGTACTCGACGGCGGAGCGGCCCGGGCAGCGGTAACCCTGCAGATGCATGCCGAGCACGCCCAGCTCGCCCAGTTCGGGGGCAAGGTCGAGCGGAAAGACGGCGTCGTCGTACCAGCGGGCAATGTCCGGCTTGATCCGTTGCTCCGTGAAATCGCGGATCCGCTCACGGACCGCCAGTTCTTCAGCGGTCAGCAGGGCGTCCAGGGCGAGGACATCGGAGGTGTCCGAAACAGAGGGCAGGTCAGCGGCGTTGCTCATTGGAGCATCCTACGGCTTCCGCCTTTCGCGAGGCTTCATCCCGCTGCGGCTAGAGTCTGCTGGGCGCCGGCCGCTTCGCCAGGAAGTAGTCCCGGGTGGCAGGGGCGAAGCGGCACACCACGGCCAGCACGACGCCCAAGGCCAGCAGCACCACGCCGCTGACGAAGGCACCGCCCACGCCGAAGATCTCCGTGTCGCCGTACGAAGGATCCCACATCTGGACGGCGGAGATGAAGAACGCGGCGGTCAGCATCAGGGCGCCAAGCAGCGGCAGGAGGCCCCGGAACCACAGGTTGCGGGCGGAATCGCGCAGCGTCCCGCGGAAGAACCAGAAGCACGCGAAGCCGGTCAGTGCGTAGTAGAACGCGATGAACAGGCTGATGGCGCTGATCGAGTCGGAGAGGAGGTTCTGGCTGAGGAAGCTCATGGCCACGTAATACACGACGGCGGCAGCCCCCATCACCTGCGTGGAGAACCCCGGCGTCTGGTTGCGCGGGTGGACCTCGCCGAACTTGGCCGGCAGGGCGCCGTGGACGCCCATGGACAGCGTGCCGCGGGCGGTGGGCAGGATGGTGGTCTGGGTCGAGGACAGCACCGACGCCAGTACCGCCACCACGATCAGCCAGCCCCAGGGGCCCAGCACTACGTCCTTCATTGCGAGGAAGACGTCGTCCTGGTTCTCGGCGTTGCCCAGGCCGATGCCGTCCGTGCCCACCGTGGCATACATCATCACCAGCAGCGCCACCGAGACGTAGATCGCCATGAGGACGAAGGCCGAGATGACGGCGCCGCGGCCGGGCGTCGTCGCCGGATTCTCGGTTTCTTCGTTCACGGCCAGGCAGGTGTCCCAGCCCCAGTAGATGAAGAGTGCCAGGAGGGCGCCGTGCACCACTGCGCCGGGGTCGGCGAAGGCGCCTGCTGGGTTGAACCACTCGATGTCGAACGCCTGGCCCTCCGGCGCCCCGCCCGCGATCCGGAACACGATGGCCAGGGCAAATATGCCCAGCGAGACATACTGCACGTACGTCAAGACCCGCTGGACGTGCTCGCCAAGCCGGATGCCGCGGTAGTTCACCAGTGTCATGAAAATGATGAACACTACGCCCGTGGCCGTCACCAGCAGGTCGTTTTCCGCCAGCGAACCGTCGCCGATCAGCAGCCACAGGTACTGCCCGGCCACCTGGGCCAGGTTGGCGAGCACCACGATGCCGGCCAAGGCAACGCCCCAGCCGCCCAGCCAGCCAGCCCACGGGCCGAACGTCCGGCGGGCCCAGATGAACGTGGTGCCGCAGTCCGGCATGGCGCTGTTCAGTTCCCGGAAGGCGTAGGCGATGAAGAGCACCGGCACAAAGCCCAGGAGCAGGATCAGCGGCGTGTAATTGCCGTTCACTGCGACGATCAGGCCCAGCGTGGCCGCCAGCGAATAGACAGGAGCGGTGGAAGCCAGGCCCAGCATGACGGAGTCGCCCAGGTCCAAGATGCCGGCACGCAGCCCCTTGGACGGAACTCCCGCCGTCGAGTTCCCTGTGCTCATAGTGCGATACCTGCTTTGCTGGAGGAGGCCGAGGCGGCCTGGACTGAAAGAGGGGCCGGGGCGTCGATCGTGTTGGGGACGAACCGGCAGAAGTAATCGGTGATGGGGCCGTCGGATTCGCGGATGCCGCAGCCCACGGACTCGCCATCCACCACCCACAGCCCCAGGACGGGGTGGTTGCCGTCGAAATCGGGCAGCGAGTGGAACTGCTGGTAGCACCAGCCTTCGCGCCCGTAGCCGCCCGGCTGCTCCAAGTTGATGCCGGCCGCGTGGATCTTGATGTTGTCCCCCTCGCGGCCGTGCAGGGGCTTCGCCACCCATTCCTTCAGCGGTCCGGGCTCGTTCAGATACGCCGGGAGGAGGTTCGGGTGCTCCGGGTACAGGTGCCACAGCGCTGCCAGGAGCGCCTTGTTGGACAGCAGCATCTTCCACGCCGGCTCCACCCAGCGCGGATTGTGGGCACGCTGGAGCAGCCGCTGGCCGAAGGGCTCCTTCATCATCAGCTCCCACGGATACAGCTTGAAGATGGTGCTGATCATGAAGTTGTCCAGGTCCACAAAGCGGTTCAGGTTGGGGTCCCAGCCGATGTCGGACATGTTGATGCCGATGGTGGTCCAGCCGCCCTGGCCCGCGACGTCGCGCATGTAGGCCGCCGTCATCCAGTCCTCGCCGGACTGCTCCGCTTCGGAATGGGCGATGTGCAGGGTGCTCATGCCGGTGCGGTACTGCAGCTTCTTCCACTGCCGGATCAGGGCTTCATGGATGCCGTTCCACTGGTCCTTCTCCGGGAACACGTCCTGCAGCCAGAACCACTGCGCCACCGAAGCCTCGATCAGCCCGGTGGGGGTGTCCGCGTTGTACTCCAGCATCTTGGCCGGGCCGCCGTGACCGTCGTAGACGAAATCGAACCGGCCGTAGATGTCCATGTCCCCGGCCTGCAGGGATTCAGCGGCCAGCTCCAGCGCCTGCGGTCCGATCCCGATGTTGCCCATGGCTCCGGTGGCAAGGTACTTGGCCGCCTCAAGGCACATCAGGTGCATATCCTCGGCCGTCTTTTCGAGGGTTTCCACCTCGTCCATGGTGAATTCGTAGTAGGCCGATTCGTTCCAGTACTCGATCTTCTTGCCGTCCGGCATGGTGGTGGTGGAAAAGACGAGCCCCTGTTCCTCGATCTTCTGTTTCCAGTCGGGCCTGGGGGTTGCACTCAGTCTCTTCATGCCTAGCCTCCCGTACTTCCGCCCTTGGAGCTGCTGCCGAAGCCGCCCCTGCTGACCGTGCCGCCCTTGGTGCTGTAGCCCTTGGACGTTTTCGCCCCCTGCGGAGCGGTCTTCGTGAAGCTGGGGTACTGCGAGCGGTTCTGCCCGACGGCCGGGACGCTGGAGCCCCGGGAGTAGAAGTACCAGGCGTAGATGGCGGAGCTCCGGCCGGCGCTGCTGCTGTTGTCGCACTGGGCGTCATCCACGCGCTCGCCGGTTTCGTCGTTGAAGCAGACCTGCGCGTAGTCGGCCTCCGCCTCGTTGCTGGCCACAATGGCGGTGATGGTGCCTGCCAGCAGGGCAGTGACGCCGAGGCCGACGACGACGGTACGGCGTTGCGAGCGCTTCTTACGTGCCGCTGCTTCCCGCTCGCGTTCGTGTTCGAAGGGGTCGATCACAGGGCCCGGACCGGTGCCCGGCGCTCCGGGCATACCCGGTCCTGACACGGGACCCTGCCCTGCAGCCGCGCCCTTTTGCCGCCGCCCGGCCTTTTTCCCGGCGTCCGGCGTCCCGGCTTCGGCAGTCCGGCCGCCCGCCGCGGAATCGTTGAGCAGTTCCGGCCGAAGCTCTGGTTTTGGCACCTGCCAGGGCGGTAGTTGCCCGATGGCGGGATCGTGCGGCCGCGGCGTGAAATCCCCGGGCGCGGTCATCCAGCCTGGCGTGGAGCCTTCCGGACCGGGGGTCCCTTCCGGCGTGCCGCCCTGTTGACCGGAACGGGTGTTCTTCGGATCCTTCTTTGGATCCTTTGAAGGATCCTGGTTCGGGTCCTGCGGTTCCATGGGTCCCCCTCGGTTGTCCATGCTGAATCTGTGACCGGCCACGGGCGTAGAAACACGTGCGGGAAGGCCGTCCCGGCAAGACACAGCTGTGTAAATCCTGAAGTCAGCCTAGTGCCTGGACCGAGGCGCTGTTAACGGAAAACGGGGGAGAGCTGCCCATGCCAAGATGGAGCCATGGCAGCAGTTGAATCCGCCCGCGGTGGCGCCGCCCGATCCGGCCCTGGCGGGTCCGGGACGCCAGGTGCGCGGACAGCACGTGCGCGGACAGTACGTTCGGGGACGGCAGGTTCCGGGAGGGCGCGCTCAGCGCTCCAGGGAATCGGGCGGAGCCGTTTCCTCGTCGGCATGGTGCTTGCGGCGGTGCTGCCGCCTGCCGTGGAAGTCCTGGTGACGCTCGCGGGATATCGGAACTTCGCCATCATCATGCTGCTCCACCTTGCGGCCGCCGTGGCGGTGGCTGCGATCGGGGGATTCTGGCCCGCCGTCGTGGCGGCGGTCCTGGGCACAACGCTCCTCAATTACTTCTCCGCCGATCCGGTGGGTTCGCTGTCCATTGCCGATCCCTCCACCCTGTTCACCCTCCTGGTGTTCCTGGCGGTGGCCTGCAGTGTGGCCCTTGCCGTGGGACTGGCGAGCCGCCGGGCGCAGGAAGCCGCGCGTTCCGGGGCCGAAGCCACGGCACTGAGCGAGCTCTCGCTGCGGATCCTCAGTTCCGACGGCAGCCTGGAGACGTTCCTCGAGAAGGTCCGCAGCCGGTTGGGAGTGGATGCCGTCACCCTCGTGGCGGGAAGCACCCCGGGTGGCTCCCGTACCCCGGGCGGCGCCCGCGGAGCGGAATCCGCCGTCGGCCGCGGTCCTGGACGAGGGACGGACAGCAACGCCGGCGGGACAGTGCTTGCCAGCGCCGGGACCACCCCGCCGGTGACCCGCGCGGCCGCCCACCACGCCGTCGTCGTCGATTCCCGTTACACGCTGCTGATCAACGGCGGGCCGCCGGCCGGTCACCCCTTTACCGGCCAGCACCAGCGGATGCTGGCCGCCTTCGGGGCGTTTCTGGTGGCCATCCTGGAACGGCGGCAGCTCGTGGCGAGCATGGAGGACAACCAGCGGCTGTCCGAGGGCAACAAGATGCGCACGTCCATCCTTCGGGCCGTCAGCCACGACCTCCGCACCCCGCTGGCCGGAATCAAGCTGGCGGTCAGCAGCCTCCGCCAAGAGGATGTGAAGTTTTCCCCGGAAGACGAACGCGAGCTGCTCGCCACCATCGAGGACTCGGCCGACCGTCTGGACCACCTGATCGGCAACCTGCTGGACATGTCCAGGATTACGGCTGATTCGGTCAACCCGCTCCTGCGCGGACTGGGCTGGGCGGACGTCCTGCCGGATGCGCTGAGGGGGCTGCCCGCGGCACGGATCCGGGTGGAACTGCCGCCCAACCTCCCTCGTGTGGAGGCCGACGCCGGGATGTTGGAGCGCGTGGTGGCGAACCTGGTGGAGAACGCGCTCAAATACGCGCCGGAGGCCGATGTGGTGCTGACAGCCCGTGCGGGGGAGGGGATCGCGCTGGGCGGCAGGCCGGCCAGCGAGTTCCGCGTGGTGGACCACGGCTCAGGGGTGGCCCCGGCGGCAGTCATGGACATGTTCCAGCCGTTCCAGCGGCTCAACGATTACCAGCGCACCGGCAGTGGCCGCACCGTGGGGATCGGACTGGGCCTTGCTGTTGCCAACGGCTTCAGCGAAGCCATGGGAGGAACCCTGGCAGCGGAGCCGACGCCGGGCGGCGGGCTGACCATGGTGGTCACCCTGCCGCTGTGGGAAGGTCCGATGCCGTGACCCTGGTACTGATCATCGAAGACGAAGCCCAGCTGGCCCGGGCCATGCAGATCAACCTCCGCGCCCACGGCTACCAGGCCATCACCGCGGGCCTCGGCGCGGACGGACTGAAACTGGCCGCCCAGCACCCGGTGGACATCGTGGTCCTGGACCTCGGGCTGCCGGATATGGACGGTGTGGACGTCATCCGGGGGATCCGGGGGTGGAGCTCCGTGCCCGTCATTGTGCTGTCCGCCCGCCACGCCTCGGAGGACAAAGTGGAAGCGCTCGACGCCGGGGCGGACGATTACGTGACCAAGCCGTTCGGCCTCGACGAGCTCCTGGCGCGGCTGCGGGCCGCTTCCCGGCGCTCGCCGGCGCAGCGCGAAGCGCCCACGGTGGAGACGGCGGACTTCGTGGTGGACCTCGCCGCCCGGAAAGTGGTCCGGGACGGGCAGGAAGTCCGGCTCACGCCCACGGAGTGGAATATCCTCGAGCTCTTGGTCCGCAATGCCGGCAAGCTGGTCAGCCAGCAGCAGCTGCTCACCCAGGTGTGGGGACAGGCGTACGCGAAGGAAACCCAGTACCTTCGCGTCTACCTGGCACAGCTGCGGCGCAAACTGGAGCAGGACCCGGCGAGGCCGCGCCACCTGCACACGGAGGCCGGGATGGGGTACCGCTTCGATCCCTGACGCCAAAGCGCCGGAGGGTGGCGGGAAGCGTCCGCGGCAATCCGGACGGAAGAACCTAGACTGTAGCCATGGACACCGCATCTGTGCTTGCCGTCTGCCGGGTACACCAGCTCCTGAGTGATGAGGGGAGCGTGGGCGTCACGGCCATCGACAAACGTGCCGTCTATGGCCCGGTCAAGGTGCACAAGCTCGGACTCCACGGGGACATCCAGGCGAGCCGCATCCACCACGGCGGCGTGGACCAGGCGCTGTATGCCTATTCACAGGATGACGCCGACTACTGGGTGGGGGAGCTGCAACGAGACCTCCTGCCGGGGGTGTTCGGCGAGAACCTGCGCGTTGCCGGCATCGGGACCACCACCGCGGTGATCGGCGAACGGTGGCAGATCGGCCTCGACGTCGAAGTCGAAGTTACATCTCCCCGCGTTCCCTGCGCCACGTTCCAGCGCCGCATGGACGAACCCCAGTGGGTGAAGCGTTTTACCGAGGCGGGCCGGGTGGGCACTTACCTCCGGGTCATTAAGCCGGGGACCATCCGGGCCGGGGACCACATCCACCGGCTGTTCGTTCCCAAGCACGGCGTGACCATCGGCAAGTGGTTCAGCGAGCCCACCATCGAGGATGTGGAAGCGCTGCGTGATGCAGATGCCGACGGGGAGATCCGCCTGCAGCCGGAATACCACGAGGAATTCGAGAAGCTTCAGCGGCGCCTTGGCGTCTAGCTCCGCCGGGCCCCGCGCAGCCTGTGTGCGCAACGTCACCGCCCTTGGGCGGCTGGCGGGTTAGTGCAACGCGGAACCATGCCTTACACTTGAAATATCCCCCACTCCGGAAATCCCTTATTCCTGCCCAATTTTTGAGGCAGGACTGGCAAGTGTTGGGGCCCGCACAAGCGATGCGGGCATTTTCATAGGGAGAGCCGGCTAAAGAAAACGCTGTACAGACTGCTGGGATAGCAGCCAAGAGATGCAGCGGGAAGTCCTGCCACGGGATTGCGAAAGCGCCGGACTTCTACGTGACCGGCCGGTCAATGTTTGCCCGGCATCCAAACGGCACATGCACTGCGGCTCCGCTCACCTCGGGTTGTGCCGCCTGGCCCCCTATGGATGAGGAAAACTTCCCTATGCCCGAAAATCACAACGACGCCACCGCCGAAGCCCCGAAGGCTGAAGCGCCTGCCGCTGAAGAACGCCCCGCCGCCGAAGCCCCGAAGGCCGAAGCCCCCAAGGCTGATCCGGCCAGCGGCGACGATGACACCGAAGCTGAAGGTGTCCGCTTCGCCGACCTCGGCATCGATGGCCGAGTCCTCGCCGCCCTGCAGGACGTCGGCTACGAGAAGCCGTCCCCCATCCAGGCAGCAACCATCCCGCTGCTGCTCGAAGGCCGCGACGTCGTGGGCCTGGCCCAGACCGGAACCGGTAAGACTGCAGCATTCGCAGTACCGGCACTGTCCCGCCTGGCCGAGCTCCACGACCTCAACGGTCCGTCCCGCAAGACGCAGGCCCTGGTCCTCGCTCCGACCCGCGAGCTCGCGCTCCAGGTCGCCGAGGCTTTCACCTCCTACGCCAAGCACATCGACGACTTCACCGTCCTCCCCGTCTACGGCGGCTCCGCCTACGGCCCCCAGCTCGCCGGCCTGCGCCGCGGTGCCCAGGTTGTCGTCGGTACGCCCGGCCGTGTGATCGACCACATCTCCAAGGGTTCCCTGGACCTGTCCGAACTCCAGTACCTGGTGCTGGACGAGGCCGACGAAATGCTCCGCATGGGCTTCGCCGAAGACGTGGAGCAGATCTTCCAGCAGACGCCTTCGGACCGTCAGGTCGCACTGTTCTCGGCCACCATGCCGAGCCAGATCCGCCGGATGTCCAAGCAGTACCTGAACAACCCGGCCGAGATCTCGGTGAAGTCCAAGACCACCACCGGAGCGAACACCCGCCAGCGCTACCTGCAGGTCATGGGCCCGCACAAGCTCGACGCCCTGACCCGCATCCTCGAGGTTGAAGAGTTCGACGGCGTCATCGCCTTCGTTCGCACCAAGATGGCCACCGAGGACCTGGCCGACAAGCTGAAGGCCCGGGGCTTCCAGGCTGCCGCCATCAACGGCGACATTCCGCAGCAGCAGCGCGAACGCACTGTCGACGCGCTGAAGGAAGGCCGCATCGACATCCTGGTAGCCACCGACGTCGCGGCCCGCGGCCTTGACGTGGAGCGCATCAGCCACGTGGTCAACTACGACATCCCCCACGACACCGAGTCCTACGTCCACCGCATCGGCCGCACCGGCCGTGCAGGCCGGTCCGGCGACGCCATCCTGTTCATGACGCCGCGGGAGAAGTACCTGCTGCGTTCCATCGAGAAGGCAACCCGCCAGCCGGTGGAGCAGATGCACCTTCCCACGGCCGAGACCGTGAACACGCTGCGCCTGGGCAAGTTCGCCGAGCGCATCACCGAGACCCTGGAGTCCGAGGACGTTGCAGCTTTCCGCGACCTCATCTCCTCCTACGAGGAAGAGCACAACGTGCCTGCCTCGGAGATCGCGGCTGCACTGGCCGTCATGGCCCAGGGCGGCCAGCCGCTCCTGGTCAAGGAACTGCCCGCGGCTCCCGAGTTCCAGAAGCGTGAGCGCTCCAAGGACGGCTTCGGCTCACGCGGCCCGACCCGCACCCTGACCGAGGGCAACGCCACCTACCGGATCGCCGTCGGACGCCGTCAGCGCGTTATGCCGGGTTCCATCGTTGGCGCCATTGCCAACGAAGGCGGCATCTCCTCCGCCCAGATCGGCGGCATCGACATCCGCTCGGACCACTCCCTCGTGGAGCTCCCGGCAGACCTGAGCCCCGAGCAGCTGCGTGCCCTGTCCCGCACACGGATCGGCGGCGAGCTGATCCACCTCGAGCTGGACAACGGCCGCAAGCCGTCCGGCGGCGGCGAGCGTGGCGGTTACCAGGGCAACCGTGGCGGCGACCGCGGCGGCTACTCCGGCGGCGGCGACCGCGGCGGCAACTTCAAGGGCAGCGGCGGGTTCAAGAAGGAATTCCGCAAGACCGACGGCGAGCGGTCCTCCGCTGACCGCGGCGGCCGTTCTTACAGCGACCGCTCGGAGCGCAGCGTTGGCGCCGACAGCGGTGCCAACCGCGGCCAGGCCAGCGACTCCCGCTTTGGCGGCCACGGCGACGGCGCACGCAAGCCCCGCCACGGCAACGAAGGCGGACACCGCGACTTCAACCGCAAGGGCAAGTGGTAAGCCCTAGCAGCACCAGGCGCTGAAAACGGGCCGGCTTTCGAGCCGGCCCGTTTTTCTTTAACCGGCCGCCCGTTTCCGCCAGTGTTCGCTTCATCACATCGGAGCGGCGGGCTGGCCACCAGGAGCCCCTGCCAAGGCCGCTGCGGCAGTTTTTGGCCCGGATTTCCGCGGTTTTCCGCTGATTTATCCGCGCCGCAGAGCTGTGTCGCCGCCGATTTGTTGGGAGCGGAATCTTCCGGTAGAGTATTTACTCGTTGCCCCCCTAGCTCAGTGGTAGAGCGCGTTCTTGGTAAGAACGAGGTCACCGGATCGATTCCGGTGGGGGGCTCTGAATGAGGGCCTGTGTCAAGGCGGTTTTTGACCGGCTTGATGCAGGTTTTTCTCATTCGTGGCGGTGTAGCTCAGTTGGTTAGAGCGCACGACTCATAATCGTGAGGTCGGGAGATCGAGCCTCCCCACCGCTACAGGACAAGCCCCCGGAATCCTTGAGATTCCGGGGGCTTTCCTGTTCTCCCTTCCGGTCCAGCGGGCGGACGTGCCGCAGTCCTGCACCGTGACAAGCGCCACGATTCGCAGTAGCTTTGCAGCAACTGGCGGACGGGGATCTCAGTGGACTTCATTGAAGCAATCATGCTTCCGTTCAAGTGGCTGGTTTCCGTCATCATCGTGGGCTTCCACGAAGGGCTGGGAACCCTCGGCATGCCCGCCGCCAGCGGCTGGACCTGGACGCTCGCCATCATCGGGCTGGTACTGGTCATCCGCGCCGCGCTGATCCCCGTGTTCCTGAAACAGGTCAACGCCCAGCGCCGCATGCGCCTCCTGCAGCCGGACCTGAAGAAGCTGCAGGACAAGTACAAGGGCAAGACGGACCAGCTGTCCCGCCAGGCCATGGCGCGGGAGCAGATGGAGCTCTACAAGAAGCACGGAACCAACCCGTTCTCGGCGTGCCTGCCCCTGCTGATCCAGACGCCCTTCTTCCTGGCCCTCTTCCAGGTGCTCTCCGGCATCACGGCGGCCCGCGATAGGGGTGCCGGCATTGGCGCCATGAGCCACGAACAAGTTGTCCAGTTCGATCAGTCCAGCATCTTCGGTGCCCCGCTGTCCGCCACCCTGCTTCACGGCACGCCTGCTGGCGGCAATGTGGTGGCTGTTTGGACCCTCTCGATCGTGATGATCCTGGCCATGACGGCGGCACAGTTCTTCACGCAGAAGCTGATCATGGCCAGGACCCCGTCCGAGGAAGTGCCGTCAGGTCCGGTCCTGATGCAGCAGAAGATGATCCTTTACATCCTTCCCGTCGTCTTCGGGGCCGGTGGAATCGTCTTCCCCATCGGTGTCCTGATCTACTGGACCGTTTCCAACCTCTGGACCCTGGCACAGCAGTTCGTCGTCACGCAGCGGCCTGCGCCCGGCACCGGCCACGTTCCCTCGCAGCGGTGATCCTGGACGACGCCGGCCCGGGGAAGGCCGAAAATTTCCTGGGACTTGCGTAACGGGTGGCGGCGGTCCGGAAACAATACGGATAGAGGGCGGCTCAGGACTACTCACCAGGGGGATATCGTGCTTTCCGAGCGTGAACTGGCGTTTATCGCGTTACACAAAGACAGCTATCCAGCCGTTTTCAGGTTCGTGCGCCGGAGGGTGGAATCCCCGGAGGTGGCGGAGGAAATCGCTGCCGATGTCTTTCGTGTGGTGTGGCAGAAAGAAACTGACGAGCAGGGCCCCGAGATCGCCTGGCTGTTGTCGATTGCCCGGAACCTGATCGGTAATGCGTACCGGAGCCGTGACCGCCAGCGGGCGCTGCAGGAGAGGCTGCGTGCCACGGCGGTCCTGAGTTTCGGAGACGGATCCGAGAACCTGGCCGTGCATGATGCCCTGGCCGGTCTGCGGGAGAAAGACCGGGACATTCTCCAGCTGGCCTACTGGGACGGCTTGGGCACGGCGGAGATCGCCGGTGTGCTGCAGTGCAGCGAGTCCGCCGCCAAGGTCCGCCTGCACCGGGCGCGGGCGGCGTTCCGGAAAAACATGCCTGCGGGCGCAGAATCGATCACACAGAGGATGGGTGCCTGAAATGGATCCGATCAAGAACAGGATTTCCGCGACCGATCCCGTGCGCAACGATCCGTCCACTCCCGACGGTGAAGCGGCGCTCCGTCGGATGCTGTCCGCACCGGCCGCGTTCAGCGACCGACTCCCGGCGGGAGCAACCTCGCTCGAGGAACGCAGGCTGCGGCGCGCACGCCTGGCCGGCGTGATCACCTTGGCAGCTGCCGCGGTCACCGCCGGTGTGCTGGCGGCCACCAACCTCGGTCCGGTGACGTCCGCGCCAGGACCGGCCACGACCGTCACCGCATCGGAAAACCCGACGGCGACGCCGACAGCAGCGACGCCGCCGGCGACGCCCCCGGCAACACCGTCAACGGCGCCGGCCCGGCCCGCAGCCCTCGGAACCTTTGTCTTCCCTGACGGGCACCTGTCGTTCTCGCATCCGCGGGAGTGGAGTGTCCGGACGGAACAGGGACCGTACCTGACTGAGGAGGCGAAGGCCGGGGCCGTCGTCGCGGTGGTGACTGACGACGCCGGCGCGGAGGTGGCCCGGGTCCTCAGCGGGATGTACGGCGACGGGGCGGCAGGCAGCGTCAAGCGCACTGTTCTTGACCATGCGCCCGTACCAGGCATCACGGACACGTCTGGGAACCCTGCCGAGTTCGGTTTCGCCGCTGACCAGATCCTCCCCGTTACCTATCCCGGGATGCCGGACCCCGCGGAGCCCGCGGACAGCACCCCCGCCTACTACTTCATGGACGTCAGGCTGGCGCAGGAATTCCTGCCCGCCCAGGACAGCTCCGGCACCAACCAGATCCGCCTGCCCAGCGGCGTCATGTCGGCCTATGTCGTGTTCGACTTCGAAAAACAGCCCGCCTTCGCCACGCCAGATGCGGCGCGGGAATGGATGGGGAGCGAACGATATGCGCAGCTGAAGACCATGCTCCTCAGCCTCAGGTACTCGTAAGCTGGGTCAATGACGCGCATCGCAATCATCGGCGGCCACGGCAAAGTGGCTTTGGAACTGGCCAGGATTCTCGCCACGGAGGGAGAGGACGTCACGTCCTTCTTCCGCAACCCGGACCATACGGAGGACGTCGCGGCAACGGGCGCCTCGCCCTCGGTCCTGGATGTTGAACACTCGACGACGGCGGAACTCGCCGCCGCCCTCAGCGGCCAGGACGCCGTGGTGTGGTCCGCCGGCGCCGGCGGCGGCAGCCCCGACCGCACCTATGCGGTGGACCGGGACGCGGCCATCCGTTCGATGGAGGCGGCGGCGGAAGCCGGCGTCGGGCGTTACGTCATGGTGTCCTACTTCGGCGCCGGACCGGACCACGGAGTCCCGGCGGACAACAGCTTCCACGCTTACGCCGAGGCGAAGGCCGCCGCGGACCAGCACCTGCGCAGCACGGACCTGGCCTGGACCATCCTTGGCCCCGGAACCCTGACGGACGGCCCCGGCAACGGCCTCATCGACGTCGATCCGGCGGACACCTCCGCCGGCACCGCCACATCACGGGCAAATGTGGCACTCGTTACCGCTGCCGTCCTGGGCTTGCCGGAAACCGCCGGACGCACCATCGAGTTCCGGGACGGCACCCTGCCCGTCGCAGCGGCGCTGCAGCCGGCGCAGTAGGCCCCGCCGCCTGAACACGGAGTACCCACCGGCCCGCACCCGATATCGTGGGAGGAGGCGCCTGCAGAGCACTGCGGCGCCTCCACTTCGGGGAAAGTGAGCCTATGGACCAGTTGGCACTGATTATCGGACTGCTGCTTGCCACGGTGGTGGCGGTGGGTCTGGGGGATAAGCTCCGGCTGCCCTATCCCGTGCTCATGCTGATCCTGGCGGCATCGCTGACCTTCATCCCCGGCTTTCCTGAAATGGACATCTCGCCGGAGCTGATCCTGCCCATCTTCCTGCCCCCGCTGCTGTTCGCGACGGCCCAGCGCAGCTCCTGGGCCGTGTTCCGGGTCCGCTGGCGCACGCTGATCATGCTCGCGGTGGCCCTGGTGGTCGTGTCCACCGCTGCCGTGGCAGGGGCTGCCTGGCTGATGATCCCGGGCATCGGAATTCCCGCCGCGATCGCCCTGGGCGCCATGGTGGCTCCGCCGGACCCGGTGGCCGTCGAATCCGTCGCCGGCCGCGTGCACATGCCACGGCGGCTCATCACGGTCCTGCAAAGCGAGGGCCTCTTCAACGACGCCGCCGCCATCGTCATTTTCCAGGCTGCCGTGGCCGCCACCGTTTCGGGCAGCAGGATAGGGCCCGACGTCGTCCTCAAGTTCGTGGTGGGGGCTGCGGTTGCGGTGCTGGTCGGCATCGCCATGGGCTGGGTCACGGCGCTGATCACGCGGCTGGTGACCTCCATGGTGGCGCGCAGCGCGGTCACCCTGGTGGTGCCTTTTGCCGCCTACATCCTGGCGGAAGAGGTGCACGCCTCAGGCGTGATCGCCGTCGTGGTTACCGCCCTGGAGATGAAGCGGCACTCGCGGCCGCAGGACGCCGCCGAACGGGTCACCCGCACGGCCTTCTGGGACGTGGTGGAGCTGCTGGTAACCGGGCTGGCCTTCGGGCTGGTGGGGCTGGAGATCCGCCAGGTCATCCATGACGAGGGCACGGAGATCTACGGCATGATCGGCACCGCGGTGGTGGTGTGCGTCATCGTGTTTGCGGTCCGTTTCCTGTGGCTGGCCCTGCTGGCGGCCTCGGCGCGGAAGCGGGAGAACCTCCTGCAGCCCACGTCCGCCAAGGAGGTCCTCATCCTGACCTGGTGCGGCATGCGGGGCCTCGCCACCCTGGCGCTGGCCCTTGCCCTGCCCCTGACGCTGGCCGACGGCACGCCGTTCCCTGCCCGGGACCAGCTGCTGGTCATCGCCTGCGCGGTACTGCTGGCCACACTGGTGCTGCCCGGCCTGACGCTGCCCTGGCTGATGAAAGTCCTGAAGGCCAGCGGAGACGGTTCGGAAGAACGGGACGCGGCCCGGGTCCTGGCCAAACGCGCCCAGCAGGCCGCCATCGCAGCCCTGAAGGACAACGACCTCGTCAAGGAGCTCCCGCCGGAGAAAGTGGCGCTCGTCAAGGAAAAGATGACGAGGCTGCACGCCGAACTGCTGGATGGAAGCCTCCGGCACGAAACCCTGGACGAGAAACGCCAGCGCGGGCGGGAACTGGCCATCGCCGTGCAGACTGTTGCGCTTGATGCCGCCCGCCAGGAAGTGGTGGCCGCCCGGAACGAACCGGACATGGATCCGGAAGTCGCGGACCGTGTGCTGCGCCAGCTGGACCTGCGCACCATGATCATGCCGGAGTAGGATCAGCGCGAACGGACAGTTGAGGCCCCGGAATCCGGGGCCTCAACTGTCCGTTCGCGCTTTCTGGACTGGCAGCCTGGGACGGGCCTGCTTGGGGCGACGATGCCTAGGCGGGCGCCGCGAGCTCCAGGTCAAGCGTGTTCTTCTCCACGAAGTCCAGGGCGCAGCGGACGGCACCCACGGTAACGATTGAGTCGCCCAGCGGGGACGCCGCCACAGCCGGGGGAGTGGCGGTGTACCCGGGCAGGCGTTCAGCGATAGGTCCCAGCAGCACGCCTGCCGAATTTGCCACGGCGCCGCCAATCACCACCAGCTCGGGGTTGATGATAGTGGCCACGGCCCCGATAACCCTGGCCATCCTGTCCGCCAGCCGGTCGAGGATTGCCAGGGCAACGCCATCCCCCGCGGCGGCCGCGGCAAAAACATGCTCCGCCTCGACGCCGTCGCCTGCGTGCTCCCGGAGCAGGGTCCTGGCCTTCCCTGCAAGGGCTTCGGCAGCCCAGACGCGGGCCAGGGCAGCGATGCCGAAGGTGTCGCCGACACCCTCCACCATGTCAAGGAACGCAAGCTCGCCGGCACCGCCGGCACGGCCGTGCAGCAGCCGCCCGCCGTCGATCACTCCCGAACCGAGGCGTTCACTGGCGAGAATCACGACGACGTCGTCCACGCCGGCCGCCGCACCGCGCCAGCGCTCACCCAGGGCGGCGAGGTTGGCGTCGTTTTCCAGGAGGACTGTCCAGCCGTGCAGGTCCTTGAGCGCAGCCTTCAGGCCGACGTCGAACAGTCCCCAGAAGTGCTGGGTCACCAGCACATCCCCGTTGCGGTCCACGGGTGCGGCGATTCCGGCACCAACGGCGAGCACGGAGTCGGGGGAGGCACCGACGCTGTGGAGGGCCATCAAGGCGGTCCGGTCGACGACGGCGACCCGTTCTTCCGCCGAGATCTCGGCACCTGCGAACGGCTGGCTGGACCGGCCCAGGGCCCTGCCGCGGAGATCGGACACCACCACCGTGGCTTTGGAAATGCCCACGTCCATGCCCAGGACGCACCCTGCGCGCTCGTTGAGCTCGAACCGGCGCGCCGGCCTTCCCTTCTGGTAGCCGCCGAAGGCCCGCTGGTTTTCCAGCTCTCTGATCCAGCCGCGCTGCATGAGGTCCTCACAGACGGCAATGGCGGTGGCCCGCGTGAGTCCCGTGGCTTCCATGACCTCCGTGACCGTCACCGCCTGGGAAGCGCGCATGAACTCAAGCACTGCCCCGGCGCTCACACGGCGCAGCAGCTGGGGCGTTGCCGCCGTCATTTCCGACATGGTGTTGACCTCTCTGTGCTTTGCACCACATAATACTTGAGGAACTAAATTTAGATTCCATATAAACTTAGAGCATCGTGGACCGGACGGCCGCCGACTGCAGGCTCTACTCCCAGCCCTTCACTCAGCCTTTTGCAAAGGAGCAACTGTGAACCGCATCCTGAAGCACTGCCAGCCCGCACCGCAGGCACAGCCCACTCACCACCGCACGTCAGCCCCCGCCCTGTGAACGCGGCCCTACCCGCATCACTGCTCAGCAGGCGTTCCCTGCTCCGGACCGCCGGCCTCGCCGGGGCCGCCTTGATGGTTCCCCTCTCCGGCTGCGGCGCCCCGCCCGCTGCACAGAACGGAGTCACCACGCTCCGGTTCATGCAGAACAAACCCGAGGTGGTGGACCACTTCAACGAGGTCATCAAAGACTTCGAGGCACTGAACCCGGACATCCGCGTGGTCCAGGACTTCAACGAGGGAAACTTCGTTCCGGGCCTCGTCCGCAACGATCCGCCGGATGTGGTGACCCGCGGCTTCGCCCAGGCCACTGCCGACTTCGTCAAAAAGGGCATCTTCGCCGACCTCTCTGACATGCCCGTGGCTAAGACCATCGACCCGAAGATGCAGGAGCTCGTCAACTCCTGGGGCCAGTACAACGGGACCGAGACCAGTGCCCTGCCGTTCTCGCTTGCGGCGGCCGGCGTCATCTACAACCGCGACATCTTCGAGGCGCAGGGCGTGTCAGTCCCCACCACCTGGGACGGCTTCGTTGCGGCCTGCGAGAAGTTCAAAGCCGCCGGCATCGCGCCGATCTATGGGACGTACAAGGATCCGTGGACCCTCGCCCAGGGCATGTTCGACTACGCGGCCGGCGGTGCGCTGGATGTCGGGGAATTCTTCACGAAGCTCAACGCCAAGGGTGCCAAGATCACGAAGGATGCCCCCGAGTCGTTTGCCAACAGCTTCGGCCCCGCCCTCCCCAAGATGCTCCAGCTCGCCTCGTTCTCGCAGAACGGTGCGGCCAGCAAGAACTACGCGGACGGCAACGCCGCGTTCGCCAAGGGGCAGGCGGCCATGTACCTGCAGGGGCCGTGGGCGCTTTCACAGCTTGTGGCGGCCAACAAGAACATCAGGCTGGGAAGCTTCCCGCTGCCGGTGACCAACAACCCGGAGGACACCAAGGCCCGAGTGAACGTGGACATGGCGCTCTCCATCACCCGGAACACGCCCAACATGGCCGCGGCGCAGCGGTTCGTCAACTACCTGCTGGAACCGTCCGTGGTGAACACGTACAACGAGAAGAACGCGGCGTTCTCACCGCTCACGGACGCTCCTGCCGTCAGCAATCCACAGATCAGCGGACTGAATGCAGCGGTGCAGGAGGCGCGCTACTTCCAGGGCGCTGTCACCTACTTCCCGCCGTCGGTGCCCGTGAACAACTACATCCAGTCCTTTGTGTACAGCAAGAACGGCGAGCAGTTCCTCGCCGCCCTCGACGACGAATGGCGCCGCGTCGCCGAGCGTACCGCGGTCTGACCCCCACCCGATTCCAGGAGCCTCAATGACTACAACATCCCGGGTGGCCCAGACAGCCCCTCCCGCAGGACCCAACAACCCCACGTCCGCCGCCGGCACCGTCCGGTCTAAGAGCCGGATCGATCCCACGTATTACTGGATGGTGGTGCCCGTCCTGGCACTGTTTGCCTTCTTCATCACCCTGCCGGCACTCGTGGGCGTCTTCTTCAGCCTCACCAACTACGCCGGCTACGGCGACTGGAAGTTCATCGGGCTGATGAACTACGTGAACATCTTCAAGGACCCCGCCGTCCTGCAGTCGTACATCTTCACGTTTGTGTTCGCCCTGACCACCACCGTGGTGGTGAACGTCGTGGCCCTCGCCATCGCCCTGGGCCTCAACGCGAAGATCAAATGGCGCACCGGCATCCGCACCGTGTTCTTCATCCCCATGGTGCTTTCCGCCCTGATCGTCTCCTTCGTGTTCAACTACCTGTTCTCCAACACGCTTCCGGTGCTGGCTGAACGGTTCGGCGTGACCCCGCTGGCCACGAGCATCCTCGCCAACGAGAACCTCGCCTGGCTCGCCATCGTCCTCGTCACGGTGTGGCAGGCGGCGCCCGGCGCCACCATCATCTACCTGGCAGGGCTCCAAAGCGTGCCTTCCGAGGTCTACGAAGCCGCGGACCTCGACGGTGCCGGCAGCTTCCGGCAGTTCCTCAGCCTGACGCTCCCGCTGATCCTGGGATACCTCGTGATCAATGTGATCCTTGGCTTCAAAGGGTTCCTCGGAACCTATGAGATCATCGTGGGCCTCACCGGCGGCGGCCCCGGCATGGCAACGCAGTCCGTGGCCATGCGCATCTTCTCCGGCTTCACCGGCGGCGACTACTCCTACCAGATGGCGAACGCCGTCATCTACTTCCTGATCACCTTGCTGATCTCCGTCATCCAGCTGCGCCTCATCCAGCGCCGGGGGGTTTCACTCTAATGACCGCATCCACACTTGCCGCTTCCAAACATCTGACACCGGACGCCCCCGCCCGCAGCAACCGCCGGTCCAACCGCGAGGGCTTCAGGATCAACTGGTGGCTCACCGCGCTGATGCTGGCCGCTTCGTTGACCGTCCTGCTGCCGCTCTACTTCACCGTTGCCATGGCGCTCAAGTCCCCGGACCAGATCGGCACCGGCACGGGCCTCGCCTGGCCGAACCCGATGAACTGGGACAACTTCGCCGCCGCCTACGTGGCCACCAACTTCCCGCGGGCCTTTATGTCCACGGCGTTCGTGACCGTGTTGAGCGTCCTTGGCTCGCTGGCCAGCAGCTCCCTGGTGGCCTACGCTATTGCGCGGAACTGGAACCACCGGTTCTTCCGGGGCTCCTTCGTCTACCTGCTCTCGGCAATGTTCATCCCGTTCCCGGTGATCATCCTGCCCCTGATCAAGCAGACGGCACTCCTCGGCCTGGACAACCCCGCCGGCGTCGTGTTCCTGCACGTCCTCGGCGGCATCTCGTTCAACACCCTGCTCTACATCGCCTTCGTGCGCTCCATCCCGGTGGAACTCGAGGAGTCGGCCCGCATGGACGGCGCCACCACGTGGCAGGTGTTCCGCAAGATCATCTTCCCGCTGCTGGCCCCCATGAACGCCACAGTCGGGATCTTCGCCTTCCTCGGCTCCTGGAACGATTTCCTGCTGCCGCAGATGTTGATTGCGGATCCGGCGCTGCAGACACTGCCGGTAGTGCAGATGCTGTTCCAGGGCGAATTCAACACCAACTACAGCCTCGCCTTCGCGTCTTACCTGATGGCCATGGCGCCCACCCTGGTGGTTTACATCCTGGCCCAACGTTGGGTACTCTCCGGAGTCATGCGGGGCGCAGTGAAGTAGGACAGCGCACTGAAGCAGGGCGCAAGCAAGCAGGGCGCAGCATCCGGGTACCCATCCATTTTTCCCTTTACCAAAGAACAACCAACACCAGAAAAGGAATCTCCTTTGTCCACCACCGCCACTCTGGCAACCCTGTCCGATTCAAACCTCGCAGCCGATCCCAACTGGTGGCGCCAGGCCTCCGTATACCAGATCTATCCGCGCAGCTTCTCGGATTCGAACGGTGACGGCCTGGGCGACATCAAGGGCATCACAGCCAAAGTGCCGTACCTGAAGGAACTGGGGATCGACGCCGTCTGGCTCAGCCCGTTCTACCCGTCGGCGCTCGCCGACGGCGGCTACGACGTCGACGATTACCGCAACGTGGACCCCAAGCTGGGCACCTTGGAGGACTTCGCCGAAATGTCCGCCGCGCTGCACGAAGCCGGCATCAAGCTCATCGCGGACATCGTCCCCAACCACTCCTCGGACCGGCACGAATGGTTCAAGGAAGCCCTGGCCTCCCCGCGGGGCTCAGCTGCCCGCGAGCGCTACATCTTCCGTGACGGCCTTGGCAAGAACGGCGAGCTGCCGCCGTCGGACTGGGACTCCGTCTTCGGCGGTCCCGCCTGGGAGCGCATCACCGAACCGGACGGCACCCCCGGCCAGTGGTACATGCACATCTTCGCCAAGGAACAGCCGGACCTGAACTGGTCCAACCGCGAGATCCGCGACGACTTCCTGAAGACACTGCGCTTCTGGTCCGACCGCGGCGTGGACGGCTTCCGCGTGGACGTGGCGCACGCCCTCACCAAGGACCTCACGGAGCCGCTGCTCTCCAAGGTCGAACTGAGCGAGGCAAACACCGGCACTGACGGTTTCGCCGACGGATCGCACCCGTTCTGGGACCGCGACGAGGTCCACGAGATCTACGCCGAATGGCGCGAGGTGTTCAACGAGTACAACCCGCCGCGCACCGCCGTCGCCGAAGCCTGGGTGCACGCTACCCGCCGCGCCCGCTACGCCAGCCCCCAGGGTTTGGGCCAGGCTTTCAACTTCGACCTGCTGCAGGCCGATTTCGACGCCGATGAGTTCCACGAAATCATCACCCGGAACCTCGCCGAGGCCACGGCCACCGGCGCCTCCTCCACTTGGGTCTTCTCCAACCACGACGTCGTCCGGCACGCCACCCGCTATGGCCTGCCGATGGGCGGCGGAGTGCACGCCAAGGGCCAGGACGGCAAGGGCTGGCTGCTGGCCGGGGCACCGGCCGAGGAACTGGACGTTGAGCTGGGCCTGCGCCGCGCCCGTGCGGCCAGCCTGCTGATGCTGGCCCTCCCGGGCTCGGCCTACCTGTACCAGGGCGAGGAGCTCGGCCTGCAGGAAGTCGCCGACATCCCCGACTCGGAGCGCCAGGACCCGTCCTTCTTCCGCAACAAGGGTGTGGAAATCGGTCGTGACGGCTGCCGCGTTCCGCTGCCCTGGGCTACGGAGGGCACGTCCTTCGGTTTCGGTGCGGGCCGGGCCCATCTGCCCCAGCCGGCCTGGTTCGGCCGGTACGCCGTGGACGCCCAGGACGGCGTGGAGGGCTCCACGCTGGAGCTATACCGCAAGGCCCTGAAGCTGCGCCGCGAACTGCAGACGGCCGAGGAACTGGAGTGGGTGGAGACCGGCAACCCCAAGGTGCTGCAGTTCACCCGCCACGGCGGCTGGCAGTCAGTGACCAACTTCGGTGCTGAGCCGGTGGAGCTCCCGGCCGGCGAAGTGCTGCTCAGCAGCGCACCGCTGGACGGGAAGCTGCTGCCCGGCAACACCACGGTCTGGCTGCGCTAAGGCCGGGCCAGGCAGCCTCGTTGGCCACACCATGAATCCCGTCCCGGTGGCGGTGCCCGGACAGGGTGCCGCCACCGGGGCTTTTTGCTGCTGGGCCTTCGCAGGAACAAGTGAAAGAGTGACGACATGACTGAACAAACTGCAAGCCTGTCCGGCCAGGAACTGAACCGTAACCAGGAACTGATTTACGGCTGCATGGGCCTTGGCGGCAGCTGGTCCGCCGAGCCCTACGCCCCTGAGCATGTGGACGAGGCGGCCGCCGCGATCGACGCTGCCCTCGACGCAGGCATCACGCTGTTCGACCACGCCGACATTTACCGCGGCGGCAAGGCCGAAGCAGTCTTCGGCGAGGTCCTGGCGATCACACCGGGGCTGCGGGAACGGATCCGGCTCCAGACCAAGTGCGGGATCCGGCTCAACGAGCAGGGACTCGAAACACACTACGACCTGAGCCGCGAGGGAATCCTCGAGCGGGTCAACGGCAGCCTGAAGCGGCTGAAGACCGACTACGTGGATGTCCTCCTGCTGCACCGCCCCGACCCGCTGGCTGACCCCGCCGAGGTGGCGTCCGCCGTCGGGCAGTTGATGGGGGAAGGCAAAGTGCGGGAGGTGGGAGTGTCCAACATGTCCGCCCCGCAGATCGAGGCGCTGCAGGATCATCTGGAAACGGCGGTGGTGGCCAACCAGCTGGAAATGAGCCTGCTGAGGCGGGCGTGGCTGGAAAGCGCCGTGCTGGTGAACCACGCGGAGGGGCTGGATTACAGCTTCCCGCACGGCACTGTGGAGTTCTGCAGCCGGCAGGGGATCACCCTGCAGGCCTACGGAGCGCTGGCCCAGGGCCACTACAGCGGAGCTCCGCCGGAAAGCCCGACACCGGCGGAGGCGGCCACGGCGGCGCTCGTCGCGGAGATGGCGAAGGCCAAAGGAACCACCAGGGAGGCGATCCTCCTCGGGTGGCTCATGCGGCATCCGGCCGGGATCGCGCCCGTGATCGGGTCGGCCAACCCGGACCGCATCCGTGCCTGCGCCGGAGCGGCCCGGATTGCCGCGGCCATGACCCGCGCCGAGTGGTACCGGCTGTGGGTCACGGCCCGGGGGAGCAACATCCCCTAACCCGCCGCTTAACCCAACTAGGTCGCAGTAGATGTCGTTATGAGCCCCCAAAACGACATTAACTGCGACCTAGTTGGGCTTGGAGCACCTACAGCGGCGCCACCACCGAGTACGTGGACGAGTCGCCCTTCAGAGCCTGGCTCTGCTTGCCGTCCACGCCCACCGGAATGTCGCCGGCGATGGTGACGCGGTTGAGCTTGCGGGGCTGGCCGTCGTAGTTGTCCGGGGCGTAGTGCTGGGTGATGCGGTTGTCGAACAGCACCAGCTGGTTCGGCTCCCAGTTCACCCGCACCACGTTCTCCGGACGCGTGACGTAGGCCTGCAGCAGCCGGATGATGTCCTTCGACTCGGTGTTGGACAGCCCCACGATCCGCAGCCGCTGCGCGAAGCCCCCAATGAACAATCCGCGCTCGCCGGTCAGCGGGTGGACCCGGACCACCGGGTGGGCGGTCTCGAACTGCAGCCGGGTGAACTCCTTGCGGCGTTCCTCGGCGTTCTGGTGCTCCAGGTTCTTGGGCACCGAGTAGTCGTAGTCGTTGGTGTGGATGGCCCACAGGGTGTCCGCGAAGTTCCGCAGCTCCTCCGGCAGGTCGGCGTACGCCCCGGCCGAGGACGCGATCAGCGTTTCCCCGCCGTACGCCGGCAGGTCGATGCTGCGCAGCGTTGATGCCTGCGGCGGGTTCACCACAAAGGTGACGTCCGTGTGCCAGTTGTTGGCAGAGCCGTTCTCGCTGTCCACCGGCAGGACGTTCTCTTCCCCCTCCACGGAGGCCACGGTGGGGTGCGCCTTGGTCAAAGGCCCAAAGTGGCTGGCAAACTTCACCTGCTCCTCGTCCGTGCGGATATTCGCCTCGCGGAACACCAGGGCCTTGTGCTCGTTCAGAGCCGCGCGGATCCGGGCCACGGTATCCGCGGACAGGTCCCCGCTCAGGTCCAGGCCGCGGATTTCAGCTCCGATGCGGGAGCCCAGCTTGGCGAATTCGAGCTTGGTTTCGGTGATGGTAGTCATTGCTTTTTCCTTACTGGTTAATGGTGCGTGTGGATGATGCGGTTAGAAGCGTCAGTTCCCGGACCCGACGGCGGTGCGCCAGCGGGAGAAATGCCGCTCAAGGGCGACGAGGAGGACGTTCACCGTCAGGCCCAGAACGGAGACGGTGAGGATCCCGGCGTACATGTCCGGGATCAGGAAGCTCATCTGGGCATTGACGATCAGGTAGCCCAGCCCGGCCTTGGCCCCCACCATTTCGGCGGCGATCAGCACCAGGATGGAGGATGTGCCGGCCATCCGGATGCCCGTGAAGATCGTCGGGACTGCGGAGGGCAGGATGACCTTCTGGAAGAGCCGGAAGCTGTTCAGCCCCAGTGACTTCGCCGCCCGGATGAGCAGCGGATCCACGGTCCGGACGCCGGCGATGGTGTTCAGCAGCACCGGGAAGAACGCCGCGTAGGCCACGATGGTGATCTTCGATTCCTCGCCGATGCCCAGCAGCAGCGTGAACACGGGGAGCAGTGCCAGCGTGGCCGTGTTGCGGAACAGTTCCAGCAGCGGGTTCAGGAACGAGCTGAGCCAGCCATACCAGGCGATCAGCAGCCCCAGCACGACGGCGGACACCACCGCGACGCTGAAGCCGGACACCGAGCGGGTGAGGCTCGCCTGCAGGTGGCTCTGCAGCTGCCCGTTCTCCAGCAGCGTCGCGCCGGCAGCAAGCACCTCGTGCAGCGGGGGCAGGAACACCCGGGTGGAGGGGCTGGCAAGGTACGTCGGGCCCAGCTCCCACAGCGCGAGGAACAGCAGCACGGCGAGCGATTTCCAGCCGGCCCGTCCGGCGATCCCGGCCAGGGCAGCGAGCCGGCCGGCCGGCGTCGGGCGTGGTCCGCTTTCCGGACCGGGTCCCGCCTGCAATGAACGTTCGACGGCGGCAGCCGCCTCAGGCGGTCGGGTCAACACAGCGCTCATCAGGCAGCGCTCCTTTCCTGGGGTTGTTCATCGGGGGCCGATCCATCGGGGAGGATCTTGCGGTGTCCGGAGTCCTGGGCGAGCTTGACCTCGTCGTGCAGGAGGGACCAGACCTGATGCCGGTGTTCCACGAAGGCCGGGTGCGAGCGGACGTCGTCCCCGCCGTCGCGGTCCGGGATATTGATGTCCACAAACTCCTTCAGCCGGCCCGGGCGTGCGCTGAGGACTGCCACGCGCTGGCCGAGGTAGACGGCCTCGTCGATTCCGTGCGTGATGAAGACGATGGTCTTGCCCGTTGCCTTCCAGATCCGCAGCAGCTCGTCCTGGAGCTGCTCGCGGGTCTGCGCGTCGAGGGCGGCAAACGGCTCGTCCATCAGCAGGATGTCCGGCTCATAGGCGAGGCTCCTGGCGATGGCCACGCGCTGCTTCATGCCGCCGGACAGTTCGTGCGGAAAGCGGTCCTCGAACCCCGCCAGCCCCACGAGGTCCAGGAATTCGCTGGCCTTCGCGGCCCGTTCCTTCCGGGACAGGCCGGAGTTTTCCAGGCCGATGGAGACGTTGGCGGAGGCAGTCCGCCACGGGAACAGTGCGTACTGCTGGAAGACGACGGCGCGGTCCGGGCCCGGTCCTGTCACTTCCTTGCCGTCCACCAGCACGCTGCCCGACGTGGGCCGGGAGAGGCCGGCGAGCAGGTCCAGCAGGGTGGTCTTGCCGGAGCCGCTGGGCCCCACGAGGGTGAGGAACTCTCCGGCGGCGACGTCCAGGCTGAGGTCATCCAGGGCGGTCAGCACCGACGGGCCGGCCTGTTTCTTCGTCGTTTTGCCCTGGCGCACCGCGAATTCCTTGGTGACGTTGCGCAGGCTGATTTTCGGCGTCATGACTGTCCTTTCGCTGTCCCGCTCGGCTGCATGAGGAGTGCGGTGGCTCATGGGTTCACCAGTCCGTTGAACTCGTTGGTGTAGATCTTTTTCGGGTCGAGCTCGCCCTTGACGATTCCGGTGTCCTTGAGCCATTTGCCCCAGCGGGTGAAGTCCTCGTCCTTGATCTCGCCCTTCGCGGGCACGCCCACGCTCTTCCAGTACTGCAGGGCAGCCGGGTTCTCGTTGCGTCCGCGCTCCTGCAGGATTTTGGTGAAGCGGGCGATGACTTCCTCGCGCGGTGTGGTCCGCTCCCACTCGATGGCCTTCGCCACGCCGGTGGTGAACGTCCGTGTGGTGTTCGGGTTCTTGGCGATGAAGTCGGTGCGCAGCACGTACGGGCCGCCGGCGAAGGTGCCGAAGAGCTCGGCGTCGCTGAACACCGAGCGCAGGCCGCCGTTGGCGATTGCCTTGTCCTGCAGGATGCTGCCCAGGGACCCGGCGTCCACCTGGCCGCGGCGGATGGCTTCCTCGGTGTCGTTCGGCGGGACCACCACCAGCTGGACCTGCTTGATTTCCTCGGCGCTCAGGCCGTTCTTCTGCAGGTACGTGTTGATGACGGCGTCCGCGTGTGCGCCCAGCGTGTTCACCGCGATCTTCTTGCCGATGAAGTCCCGGGCGGTGCGGATGGGGCTGTCTTCCTTGACGTAAAAGCCGTTGAACGTCTTCTCGTCTTCGCCGTAATAGTTGATGACCGCTTTCACCGGGGCGCCCGCTTCCACGAGCTTGACCACGGCCCCGGCGAAAGCACCGCCGAAATCCGTCTGCCCGGTGGCTGCCGACTGGATATCCTGCGGGCCGCTGATGGTGTTGCCCACCCAGTTGAGCTTGACGTCGCCGAAGTAGCCGAGGTCCTGGGCCAGCTCGGGGAGCGTCACCGTGTTGGCCCAGCCCTGGTAGCGGAGCTCCTTCACCTCGGTGGCACCGGCGGCGGCGCCGCCGGCACCGGCTTCTGCGCTGCCCCCGCAGCCCGACACCGTCATCGCGATGACGACGGCGGCCGCGGCACTCATGATGGTCAGGTGTCGTTTCATTCGGGGATCCTTTGTCAGCATTGGGGGAGGTTTGGAGTGAATCAGCGGTGCTTGTTTGCCTGCCGCTGGAACGATGTAAGCGCACCTTTCCGGCCAAAAAAAGCGTTGCTGTCACGCCGGGAAACCCGCGGAAACGAGCGGAAACAGGACGCAACGCCGGGTCACAAGACGCCCGGTTTCGCCCCGTAACGGCCCGTGAAGGACTTTGACGCGCCGGACGTGCCGGATTTTGGTCGTATTGTTCGCGGTATTGTTCCAGGGCGGACAGCTGTTACTTCGCGTTAGGGCATGCCGGGCGGATACGGTAGGAGTATGACCACCTCTACCTCCGCTGCCGTCGACACCGCACGGCCCGAACGAAACATCCCCGCCGAAATTGCCCGTTCGTGGCTTTTGGTGAACGCAATGAAGCCCGAGCTTTTTGACGTGTCGGCCATGTCGCGCGCGGACTCGATCATCCTGGACATCGAAGACGCGGTGGACCCCTCGCAGAAGGACACCGCCCGCGAGCACGTCATCAACTGGCTCACCGCCGGCGGCCGGGCCTGGGTGCGCATCAACGACGCCACCAGCCCGTTCTGGGCTGCGGACCTCGCCGGGCTGCGCGGCACCCCGGGCCTGCTCGGCATCATGCTGGCCAAGACCGAGTCCGCGGACCAGGTCACCGAGAGCTTCCACCGCATGGACGGCAAAACCCCCGTGATTCCGCTGGTGGAGTCCGCCGTCGGCATCGAGGAAGCCAACAACATCGCCAAGGCCCAGGGCGCCTTCCGGCTGGCCTTCGGTTCCGGCGATTTCCGCCGCGACACCGGCATGGCGGCCACCCCCGAGGCCATGGCCTACCCGCGGGCCAAACTGGTTGTTGCCAGCCGGGTGGGCAACCTCCCGGGCCCCATCGACGGCCCCACCGTCGGTACCAACCACCCGATCCTGCGCGAGCAGACGGGCATCACGGTGATGATGGGCATGACCGGCAAGCTCTGCCTGGCCATTGACCAGACCCACGTCATCAACGAAGTCATCAGCCCGACGCCGTCGGATGTCGCCTGGGCCACGGACTTCATGGCCGACTTCGAGGCCAACGGCCGCGTCATCCGCGACGGTTCCGACCTGCCCCGCCTGGGCCGCGCCGAGAAGATCATGAAGCTCGCGGTAGCCTTTGGGGTGCAGCCGGCGCTCTAGCGCCCCCGGCAGCCAGCCAGCCAAAGGAGACCCCGTGACCGATACCTGCTATCTGGTGCACGGGGTCTTTTGGGATGGTGCCCCGCCGGGTTTTTCACAGACGCCCGGTCCTGCGGCTGCAGGATCCTTCCGGCGGTTTCCGGGAGCTGGAGCTCGACGCCGGCAGCCGGCTGGGATTCCGCGTCGCCGCCGGTGGCAAGTCCTGCCTTGGGCACCATAAGGTGCACGGCCCGGCCCGCCGGGACCACGTTCTCTGCCCGGCCAAGGCGCCGGCCGTCAAAGGCAGTCAGTGCGAGCGCTGCTTCGTGGTGGACGATTTCCGGCTCATCCACGACTTCCACCGCGGCGGCGGTGTACCCCAGGGGCTTCGCGCCTACCTAATGCAGCAGCACTGGTTGTATGTGGCAACGTTCGCCAACGGCGCCAGCAAGGTGGGCACTGCCTCGAACCTGCGGAAGTGGAACCGGCTAGCCGAGCAGGGGGCGGTAGTGGCCCGGTATGTGGCCCGCGCGGACGACGGCAGGGTGGTCCGGATTCTTGAAGACATGCTGACCCGCGACGCCGGCCTGCCGCAGCAGGTCCGTTCGGCGGCCAAGGCCGCTGCGCTGGTGGCCCCGGCACGCGCCGTCGAACTGGATGCACTGAACCGGCGGCTGGCCGGCGAGGCCCGCGCACTGCTGCTGCGTGCCGGCGTCGAAGGTTTCGAAACTGTGGACGAGCGGTGGGCCCGGCCGGGACTGGCCGACGCCGCGTGCACGCCGGCGCCACGGCACGCCTACCCGCATGACCTGGACGCCGGAGCACATGGATTCCGCATTGCCGCAGTGAGCGGCAGCATCGCGGTGGCGGCCTTGGATGGCGCCGACCTGGAGTTCGTGGTGAACCTCGGCCGGTTGAAGGCGCGGACCGTGGAGCTCGGCGACCACCATTCCTCGGAGGTGCCGGCGGTGCAGGAGTCTTTGTTCTGAAGCTGGCACGTAGGCCCGGCACCTAGAATGGGACGGTGCTGACTGAATTCTGGGCCACCGCGTCCACCGCCTACAAAGTGCTCGTCTTCAGTGCCATGGGCCTGATCGCCGTTGGCATTGTCCTCAACCTGGTGGGCAACACGTCCGGCAACCAGGGCCTCGCCGTGGCCTCCTTGCCGGTGATCGGCGTCGGCCTGGTCCTGCACGTTGTGGGGATCGTGGTGCGCGGCCAGCAGATCCGGAAGAACCTCAAGCGGTAGCGGTAGCGGCCGCGTTCCGCAGGACATGGCTCCGGGCGTGCTCCACGGCGGCCGGCAGCGAAGTGAACAGGTGCTTGTGGTGCCGGAGGGACCGGATCACGCCCACGTTCGTCACCAGTTCCAGGTGCTCCGGCTGGACGCCCTTCAGCAGAACGGTGATCCCGCGCAGTTCCAGGGCTGAGATGACCTCCACCAGCGCGTGCGCTCCCGTGGCATCCAGCATCCGAACCTGCGACAGACGGATGATGGCCACCTGGATGTCCTTGACCTCGCTTATTTCCTGCAGGATCCGTTCCGCCGCCCCGAAAAACATGGCGCCGTCCAGCCTGAAGATTGCGATGTGCTTGTCGCCCTCCACATGCGGTCCCGGAACCTCCTCGCGCTTCACCCTGCTGAGCGAGGCGAATTTCCGCAGCGTAAAGACGGCCGCAGCGATGAGCCCGATCTCGATGGCCACGATCAGGTCGAACGCAACAGTGATCAGGGCCGTCAGGACAAACACGAAGGCGTCCGCCCGGGTGGAACGCATGATCGCTGTCACCGTATGCGTCGAGACCATCCTCGTGGCGGTGACCATCAGGATGCCGGCGAGTACCGCGAGCGGGATCTTCCCCACCAGACCGGCCGCCAGGTAGATAATGGCCAGCAGAACGAGCGCGTGAACAATCGCGGCGAGCCGGGTCTTCGCGCCGGACCGGACGTTGACTGCGGTCCGGGCGATGGCACCCGTGGCCGGCATTCCACCAAAGAACCCCGCCGCGACGGACGCCAGTCCCTGTCCCGTGAGCTCACGGTCGGGGCGGTAAACCCCCGAGGGCCTCCCGTCAGGCCCAACCATTCCGGCCGCCACCCGCGCGGAGAGCAGGGACTCGATGGCGGCGAGCGCCGCGATGGAGACCGCGGGCATCAGCAGCCCGCCCAGCGTCGACGCGTCCAGGGAAGGCATGGACGGCGCGGACAGGGAATGCGGCAGCTCGCCGATTCGGGGGATGTCCAGCCCAAGCATTTCCGCGGCCACGGTGGCCAGCAGAACCGCGATCAGGCTCGCGGGCAGGGCTTTGTTCAGCTTAGGGAGCAGGAACATCACGGCGCCCACACCCGCCACCACGGCGAGGGTCTGGATGACGGTGGGGAACGCCGCCCCCGAGGCGGCTTCGACTGCCGCAACGAGGGTGTTGTGGCCCGGGATGCCCGCTGTTCCGGTGGCCAGGGGCACCTGCTGGAGGAAGATGATGGCGGCAATGCCGAGAGTGAAGCCTTCCACCACCGGCCAGGGGATGAAGGCGACGGCGCGGCCCAGTCCGCTGATGCCCAGCGCGCAAACCATCAGCCCCGCCAGCAGCGACACAATCGGAATGCTGCCGGCACCGTGGCTGGCTACCACGGGGGCGAGGACCACCACCATGGCGCCAGTGGGGCCGGACACCTGGACATTGGACCCGCCCATGACGGCGGCCACCAGTCCGGCCACCACTGCCGTGATCAGCCCGGCTTCTGCACCCACGCCCGAGCTGACGCCGAAGGCCAGCGCGAGGGGGAGTGCCACAATCCCGACCGTGATGCCGGCGGTGAGGTCCGACTTCCACGAGGACCGCAGCCCGTCGTAGTCGCGGCGGGACGGCAGGAACGCCCGCAGTGTGCGCAGCCCACTCACGAGGACGGACCGGACAGTTGAGCGCCAGGGCCGGCCAGATGCCCGCCAGGCAGCTCCTGCGCCAGGCGGAGCTGCTCATTGGTGTCCGCGAGGGTGTCCAGCAGGAACGTGCGGGCAATGGCCAGGAGTTCTGCGATCTTGGGGTGGGCCAGGCGGTAAGTCACTGCATTCGCGGAGCGGACCGAGGTCACCACCCTGTGCCGGCGCAGCGTTGCCAGATGCTGGGAAAGGTGTGAGGCCTCCAGCCCCGTTTCGGCCAGGAGGAAGCTGACCGGGGCTGCGGTGTCCGGGGCGGCTGAAAGCAGCTCAAGGATCCTGATGCGCGCCGGATGGGCCAGGGCCTTGAAGAGGTTGGCCTTGATTTCATACAAAGGTGCCTGTGCCGGGGAAATCATGGGGACCCGCTGTCGACTGGTTTTGCGGCAGCCGGTGGGGAGGCCTTCGCGCGAATTGATGAAATGATGAATTCATCATACCGCGACCTGGGGCGGGCGGCAGCCTGCCCTCTCCTCGTAACCGGCCGCCGTCCTGCGGCGGGGGAGCGATAGGCTTGAGGCCATGACTATCAATCCGGATCTGCAGGGCCGTAGCTACCCTGCCGCAGAGGTGTACGACGTCGGCCGCGAGAAGATCCGCGAGTTCGCCAGGGCGGTCAAGGCCACCCATCCCGCGCACTTCGACCTGGAAGCAGCCAAAGCCCTTGGCCACAGCGACCTCGTGGCGCCGCCCACCTTCGCCATCATCATTGCCCAGCGCGCGGACGCCCAGCTGATCGAGGATCCGGAGTCCGGCATTGACTTCTCCCGAGTGGTCCACGCAGACCAGCGCTTTGTCCACCACCGCCCGATTGTTGCCGGCGACAGGCTCGTTGCAGAGCTGCACGTGGACGGTGTCCGCGCCATGGGCGGCGGTGCGATGATCACCACTCGTTCAGAAATCTTCGTTCTCACCGGCGACGGCACAGTAGGCTCGGGCGTTTCCCGGGAGGCCGTCTCCACCACCACCTCGTCCATCCTGGTCCGCGGAGAGGGACAGTAACCATGAGCACAACATCCATCGCCCCCGTTCTCTCGGATCTCGCCGTCGGCCAGGAGATCGGCGGCCGCAGCATCACCGTCACCCGCCAGGACCTGGTGAAGTATGCCGGCGCATCCGGCGACTTCAACCCGATCCACTGGAACGAAGCCTTCGCTACCGGTGTGGGGCTGCCCGGCGTTATTGCCCACGGCATGTTCACCATGGGGGCCGCAGTCCAGCTGGTGACCGACTGGGCGGGCGACCCCGCCGCCGTCGTTGATTACCAGACCCGCTTCACCAAGCCGGTCCTGGTCTCGGACACCACCGGCACAGACGAACCGGGGGCCGTCATCGAGGTCAGTGGCGCCATTGGCGCGCTTGACGCCGATGCGGGCACCGTCCGCGTGGACCTCACCGTGGTCTACGCCGGACAGAAGGTCCTTGTGAAGGCCCAGGCTGTCGTCAGGCTTGCGTGACACGGTGTGCCTGACGAGGATGCTGCCGTGAGCAAGGACGTCTTCGTCCCGTCTGCCGAGATCACCCACTGGCGGAACGCCGTGGTGGTGGCCTACGGGGCCAGCGGAATCGCGTTTTCCACCTGGGTGTCCCGGCTCCCGGCCATCAGGGACGGACTGGACCTGACACCGGGGACCGTCGGACTGCTCCTGCTCTGCATGACCGCCGGCTCTTTTCTCTCCGTCTCGGCTTCGGGGCTCATCGTCCTTCGGCTGGGCTCCAAGCGGACCATCCGGATCGGCAGCATCATGGTGGGCGTCGGGCTGCTGCTGGCCGGATTCGGCACGTCCGTGCTCGCCAGCCCGGTGGCGGTTGCCGCGGGCCTGGCGGTCATCGGGCTGGGCACCGCCAGCTGGAATACAGCGTCCAATGTCGAAGGCGCCGCGGTGGAACGCGCCGTCCGCCGGCACATCATGCCCCGGCTGCACGGGTCCTTCAGCCTCGGAACGGTGGCCGGGGCCGGGCTCGGCGCCTGGGCCGCGGGCGCTGGCATTCCCGTGTTCTGGCACCTGGCCGCCGGCGGCCTCCTGGTTGCCGGCTCGGTGGCAACCGCCGCTTCCTGGTTCCGCGCGGACATCACTCCGGTCCAAGGCGAACGCCCGTTCAAGGCCTCCGGGACAGACACGTTCGAGGACCCGTCCACCGGGCCCATTCCGATCGTCCGGCAGACGGACGCCGTCCCGGAGCAGCCGCTGGACAACAAACGCCTGATCGCCCAGGCCTGGCGCGACAAGCGCACGCTGCTGCTGGGCGTGCTGGTCCTCGGGCTCGCACTTGCCGAAGGGGCGGCCGGCGACTGGGTGGCGCTGGCCCTGGCGGACGGCCACGGGCAGACGGACGCTGCCGGAGCAGCAGGCTACGGGCTGTTCGTCACCTTCATGACCATCGGCCGTTTTGCCGGCACCCTGGTCCTGGACCGTTTTGGCAGGGTTCCCGTGATGCGCTGGTGCGCAGCACTGGCAGTCGCCGGACTGGGGCTGTTCGTGTTCGCCCCCGTGCCGTGGCTGGCCTTCGTGGCGCTGGCTGTCTGGGGCCTCGGAGCTTCCCTCGGTTTCCCCGTCGGCATGTCCGCGGCCGCCGATGATCCGGTCAAAGCCGCTGCCCGCGTCTCCGTAGTGTCCACCATCGGCTACGGCGCGTTCCTGTGCGGGCCTCCCCTCCTGGGGCTGCTGGCCGAACACGTGGGCATCCTCCACTCCCTGCTTGCCGTGATGGTGATGCTTGTGGTCAGTTTCCTGCTTTCGCCGGTGGCCAAGAAACTTTCCTGAATCCCGGTCCCTTCCGAATGACCGATAGGCTGGACAGGTGACCCAGACTTTGCTTTCCGACCTGACCACTGCCGCCGTCGGCGGTCCCGCCGGCAACTACATCGAAGCGCGCACGGAGCCGGAAATTATCGACGCCGTCCGCACCGCAGACGCCGCCGGTGGGCAGTTGCTGATCATCGCGGGCGGGTCCAACCTGCTCATTTCCGACGACGGGTACCCCGGCACGGTGCTCCGGATCGCCTCTGGGGGCTTCACCGTCACCGCCGAGGATTCCTGCGGCGGCGTCGCCGTCGTGGTCCAGGCCGGACATAACTGGGACGCCCTCGTGGAGCATGCCGTGCGCCACGCATGGTCCGGAATCGAAGCACTTTCCGGCATCCCCGGGTCCACCGGTGCCACACCCGTGCAGAACGTGGGCGCCTACGGCTCGGACGTATCCCAGACCATTGCCGCCGTCCGGACCTGGGACCGGGAACGGAACGCCGTCCGTACGTTCACGAATTCGGAGCTGAAGTTCGGGTACCGGGATTCGGTCCTGAAGCAGACCACGGTCCAGGGTTCCCCGCGCTACGTGGTGCTCACGGTCGAGTTCCAGCTGCCGCTGGGACGGATGAGCGCCCCCATCAGGTATGCGGAGCTTGCGAGGTCCCTTGGCGTTGAGCCTGGAAAGAGGGCGTACTCCAATGACGTGCGCCGGGAGGTCCTGCGGCTCAGGGCGTCCAAGGGCATGGTCCTGGATACGGCGGACCGCGACACCTTTTCCACGGGATCGTTCTTCACCAATCCGATCGTCCCCGCGGAAGCGGCCGATTCGCTCCCCGCGGACGCTCCCCGGTATCCGGCCGGAGCTGACGGGCTGGTGAAGCTGTCAGCCGCGTGGCTGATTGACCATGCCGGGTTCGGGAAGGGATACGGGCTGGAAGCCGGGAGCGTCTCC
Organism: Arthrobacter sp. Leaf337; assembly: GCF_001423745.1. Taxonomy (GTDB): domain Bacteria; phylum Actinomycetota; class Actinomycetes; order Actinomycetales; family Micrococcaceae; genus Arthrobacter. The sequence continues at coordinate 27,968 of NZ_LMPC01000007.1, read as the reverse complement.
GGCGGGCGGGCCTCGCTGTCCACCAAGCACACCCTGGCCATCACCAACCGGGGTGGTGCGAGCGCGGCCGACATGGTGGCCGTGGCACGTGAGGTGAGGGCCGGCGTCGTCGAACGTTTTGGCATCGAACTGCACCCGGAACCGCTGCTGATCGGGATCGACCTTTAGGGACCACCCGCTCAGTTCCCGCTATGGCGCGGAACTACCTTGCTGAACAGCATGAACGTGAACCCCGATGCCGCTGCACCCAGCAGGAACACCTGGCAAAACGCCACGGACTGCGCACTGGGGCCGTTGCGGAGGACCAGCCCGGCGCAGGCGAACACCACAGCGCCCGCCAGCAGGGCGAAGGCAGCCAGCAGGAAACTCCTGACAGTCGGCGGCATCTCGCTGCCCGGCTCAGGGGCGCCACCGCCGCCCTCGTGGTCAACGGCGCGCCAGCCGCGGTGCCGGGGCTGGAGCAGGGCGGCCGCGATAAAGCTAAGGACGGCAACTCCCATGCTCACGGCCGAAAAGAACTGCAGGGCCTGCACGGTGGGGGAGAGGCTTGTTCCGCCGGCAACGGCGATGGAGAGCCCTGCGCCCATTCCGGCGGCACTGGTGACCCAGCCCAGCAGGGCAAGGGCCCGGCACAGGGGCCGCAGGTGCGGCCAGAGCTCTCCGATGGTCATCCACCCAGCGTAGGGACCCCGGCTGTAAAACGGCTGGGAGCCTGCGGTGTACTGCCAGTGACCCCAGACCCGCATCGCCCCGCACGCGACCTACGATGGGGCTATGGGAGTTGGCGAACGGACCAAGGTCAGGACAAGGGTCACCCGGCACGTCATCGGACGGCTGCGCCTGGCCGCGCAGGGACTGCTGCCGCCGGGGTTCGACTCGCCGCCGGAGGCCGTGCGGTGGATGACGGCCATGCAGGCCCAGGACCTGCAGGCGGCCCTGTGGGCCGTGGGGCTGAGGGTCCCCAACGCCGGCGTTGACGCTGTACGGTCTGCGCTGGACGAAGGGCTGGTTGTCCGCTCGTGGCCCATGCGCGGGACACTCCACCTGCTGGCCCCCGAGGACCTGCGGTGGATCCTGGACATCACGGCCGACCGCCTGCTGCGCGGAATGGGCGGGCGACACCGCGAGCTGGAGATTGCTGCCCGCGACGTGGACGTTGCCCGGGAGGCGGCGCTGGAACTCGTCTCGGGCGGCGGAGCGGCCACCCGCCAGGAGCTCTTCGCGGCTTTTGAAGCAGCGGGACAGTCCACGGTTGGCCAGCGCGGCATCCACCTGCTGGGGGTCCTGTGCCAGCGGGCCTGGCTCGTCCAGGGACCGCTCGCGGGGAACCAACAGCTCATCAAGGCGTTCGACGAGTGGATTGCGAAATCCCGGGAACTGGACCGCGCCGAGGGTATCGCTGAGCTGGCGTTGCGGTACATGCTCAGCCACGGCCCGGCCACGGAGCGCGACTTCGCCTGGTGGTCCAGCACCCCGGTGACGGAGGTCCGCAGCGCGCTGGCGGCCGTGAAGGACCAGCTCGTCGAGCTGGAGTTCGAGGGAGCCAGCTACTGGATGGCGCCCGCCACCGCGGCGCTGCTCGACGACGGCGTTCCAGGCCAGCGCTCCGTGCTGGCGCTGCCCGGGTTCGACGAGTTCCTGCTGGGCTACACGGACCGGTCACTGGTCCTGCCGCCCGAACACGCCCAAAAGGTGGTCCCCGGCGGCAACGGGATGTTCAAGAAGACCATTGTGGCCGGCGGGGAAGTGATCGGTACGTGGGCGCGGAAAGGATCCGGCCGGACGGCCGCCGTCGTGCCTGAACCGTTCGACACGGTTAACGGACTGCGGCCCGCGGCCCAAAAGTCATTTGAGCTGCAGGCCGCAAGGTACGTGAAGTTCCTCGGCTAGAGCGTACCGGTGGCGATGTTGAGCATGCGGCGCAGCGGCTCGGCGGCGCCCCACAGGAGCTGGTCGCCCACGGTGAAGGCGCTGATGTATTCCGGGCCCATTTCGAGCTTGCGGATGCGGCCCACGGGAATGTCCAGGGTGCCGGAAGCGGCCACGGGGGTGAGGCCCGCCATAGAGTCTTCCTTGGTGTTCGGAATGACCTTGGCCCACTCGTTGTCCTCGGCCAGGAGCTTCTCGATCTCGGCCACGGAGAGGTCTTCGCGGAGTTTGAGGGTGAGGGCCTGGGAGTGCGAACGCATGGCGCCGATCCGGATGCACAGGCCGTCCATCATGATGTGGTTCTCGCCGGCGGTACCGAGGATCTTGTTGGTCTCGACGCCCGCCTTCCACTCTTCCTTGGACTGGCCGTTGCCCAGGTCCGCGTCGATCCAGGGGATCAGGGAGCCGGCCAGCGGGACGCCGAACTGTGTCGCGTCGATGTCGGTGCGCTGGTGCGCCAGGACCTTGCGGTCGATTTCCAGGATGGCCGACGCCGGGTCATCCAGTTCCGAGCTGACCTCGGCGTTGAGCGTGCCGAACTGGCTGAGCAGTTCGCGCATGTGGCGGGCGCCGCCGCCGGAGGCAGCCTGGTAGGTCATGGAGGTGCCCCACTCGACGAGGCCGTTCTTGAACAGGCCGCCGAGCCCCATCAGCATGCAGGACACGGTGCAGTTGCCGCCGATGAAGTCCTTGGTGCCGTTGGCGAGGCCCTTGTCGATGACGTCGCGGTTGATGGGGTCCAGCACGATGATCGAGTCGTCGTTCATGCGAAGGGTGGAGGCGGCGTCGATCCAGAGGCCGTCCCAGCCGCGGCTGCGCAGCTCGCCGTGGACCTGCTTGGTGTAGTCGCCGCCTTGGGCGGTGACGATAATCGGCAGCTTAGCCAGCGTGTCGACGTCGAACGCGTCCTCGAGCTTGCCGGCCGCGCCCGCGGCAGAGCCGGCGAGAGTCGGGGCGGCACCTCCGGCGTTGGAGGTGGAGAAGAACACCGGGTTGATGTTGGCGAAGTCGCCTTCGTCCTGCATGCGCTGCATCAGGACGGAGCCGACCATGCCGCGCCATCCGACCAGGCCGACGGAGGGGGTAGCTGCTGTAGTCATTCGACCAGTTTAGACTTCGGAACCGGCACGGCGCAGTCGGTTACGTCACGGTCCGGCGGACGGCAATGCGGAACCACGCAGGCCCTCCCCGAAGCGGTCAGGCGGACTCAGTCCCTCGCAGAGTTGCGCCTGGTGGGCAATTCGATTGTTTCCCGTTCTGCCTGGGGAGGCGCCCCCATACGTCATGGTTCCCGACATAAACACAAGAAAGACGCCAACCGCGATGATCAGTCGCGGGCTCTGCAACGGTGTTATGGCAGCCATCGCGTAGCCTTCCGGAACACCTCCGGGACCATGCTGCTCCTCGTACTGGCGCACATTGAATCGGTTTGGTCCTATGGGGTGCCGGCAGGTCGCCGGAAAACAGGTCGATCAGGTTTCACAGAGAATTCCTAGCCAAGGGTGCCGTGTATTCAGCCTTCGTGTTCTTCGCCCGGAAAGGGGTATGTACTCTCCGGGAAATTGTCCCTCGTGACGGAGACATTGCCCGGATAGGCCGTGAACCACTGCCTGGCCTGATCATCGGTGACAATCACATAGGGCTTAGGCAGCCCCCGTTCACGACGAAGCCTGCGCGCAAGGAGCTCTCCTCGCAGGGACTGGACGCTGAGTAACCAACCGCCCGTGAACAATAGCGTGCACACCAGGGAAAGCAGTATTGCGCCAATGTTCAGCCCGATGATCCCCATGATCAGGAACAGGGGAGCTGCGAGTGCTGGGATGGTCAGGCCAGCAACCACCAGGCCCATAGTGACGACGTTGCGTGCTGTGTAGTTGCCGAAAGGCTGGGCACCACCAAGGCCCCATTCCGCACGTGTGTAAGCGAATATTCTGCGTTCTGTGTCTTGGGCAAAGTAGTACGCGCGATCGATTCTTCGCCTGGTGGCTGTTTTATTCTCCATGGGCAGCATTTCCGGTGGTGGCCCGCAGTTCGCGGAGGGCGCCGGTCAAGCCAGCCTCATCGGCGGCAATTGCCTGCGTGCCGACTACGTCACCGTCCAACGGGGCGTAAACCCAGTGGTCCTCGTCCCGGCGCACGAGAAGTTCTGCCGACCCTGCAGGCCCGGTGGTACGGATGCGCACACCGCCGTCCGGGTGTTCCAGGAGGTGCTGGGCGATCACATACGATCCAGCCGCTTCCGGTGACACAACGGGATCCTGAGGCACGGCGAACCATGTCAACATGGTCCTCGGTTGAAGCAGGAGCCTTGTTTTGTCGGACTCGATCTGAAGGACAGTATCTCCCACTTCGGCTGACTGCAGGAGATCCAGTTGAGTCCACCGCACGGCATTCGCGACGGTGTAGGCAACAACATCGATGCGCGGATCGAAGCTCACGGCAGAGTCAGGCGCCACCTTGGCGAGTCCGCGCGCAATGAGGGATGACAGGCCGGCACGTGCGAGTCCTGCCTCTTTGGCTTCATCACTGAGGCGAAGCATTGCCGCGCTGGTGATCGATGCCTGGGTGTTCTGGAGTTGCAGAAGGTAGGCCATGTCTGCAATGCCGAATCCCAGTGACATGTCCTCAACTGCCTGTACTTCGGTCATAGTTGCATTCCCTCTCATCGCGGCCGTTCACCAGCCGAAAAAGTCTTTGACGCCATCGCCGATGTTCTTGGTCGTGTCTTCGGCCCAGTTGCCGATCCCGTCGAATGTGGCGTCGATGGCGTCGCTGGCTCCCGGAATCAACTCCACAGCAGCCCAGGCTCCGCTGATTACCATGCAGGTCACACCAACGGGCGGAGGCGCGAATGAAGCTATACCGAGTGCGGTCTTCACGCCGGATCGAAGCGCATCGCCGGTTTCGCCCTCGCGGATGGCATTTGCCGTGTCGAGTCCGTCGAGACCTACCCCCGCGACACCCAGCAGATGACCGGCGGAGTTAAGCCCGAACTTTCCGAGTTTTGAAAGTTCTGCAGCATCCGCCCCGCGGGCCGTCTGCGCGAGGTCTCCGAACTTTCCGCTAAGGAGGTCAGGGGTGCCGGAGAAGAAACCACGCAGTGTGTCCTGCCGTGCGGCAGTCTCCCACAGTTCTTTGGTTTTTATCGTGGCCAGGGCGCCAGCGCGGTCTCCGGCGCGCCAGGCTTCAGCGACTTCGTCGCCGTAGCGGCCCGCGAACTGCGTCATATCGCGGATCCCGAACGGGACAGTCTTAAGGCCCAGCACGCCGTTGTAGTTGTCCCAGCCCTCCCTGAACGGCGAGTTGGAGTCCGCCAGCCAATCCGGGCCCCATGGAGTGCTTCCGCCGGTGGGGCCCGAAGTACCAGCGGAGTCGCCGCCGCCAGAGCTGGCCTTCTCCTGCTGCTCGGCCTGGGTCAGCAGCTTCTTCGACTCCTGCTTGAGGGCCAACGCTGTTCTCTGAATGAGGGCACGGTGGCTGCTGTTCCAGTCGGCGCGGAACGTGACCGCGTCCTGACCCTTCCACGCGGGGTTGTTGTTGATCTGGTTGCTCAGCTGTGTTGACTGCTGAAGCAGGCTGTCGGATGTTTTGCCGAACTGCTGCGCCAGAGTCCGCAGCTGGGCAACGTCCGCGCCCCACAAGTTTCCTGCCACAAGGCACCCCCCCAAAGGTTCTGAGCAGCGGATAATCGTCAAGCTGCTCGCATGACTCTAGTAGCTAAACGGCAGCGCCCGCGATGGGCTGCTCTCCCCATGCTGAAGGCAACCCGCCGCCAGGGCCGCTACTCGGCGTCGTGCTGTTCCAGCACAGCGGCCTTGCGGAGGCGCAGGGCGTAGAAGGCGCCGAAAGCGAACGCCTGCGTGACCACCACCAGCACAATGGCCCCGGCGATCTTGTTGCCGCCCAGGATCATGGTGAGCCCCACGATCGCGGAGAGAAGGGCCAGCAGCGGAAGCAGCATGTAGCCCAGGACAAAGAGTGTTTCCGGTTTCTTCAGCATCTTCCTAGGCCTCGGTCCGACGCCACATGGTGAACCGGTACCGGGTACCGGTAGCGGACGTGAGCCAGCCGGTGGCGGGCTCACTCGCGGTCAGCTTCCATTCGTAACCGAGCTCCGGCGCATAGGTGTCGCCGTCGGTCTCGGAATCGATGAACGTCACTACCGCGACATCGGCGATGTCCAGGGTCTGCGCAAAGATTTCCCCGCCGCCGAGGACCCACACGGTTTCGTGGCCGGGGGCGAACTGGGATTCCAGCAGCGCGTCGTCCAGCGACTTCACCGCGAGGGCGCCTTGTGCCTCAGGCGTGTCACCCCAGCCTTCCTGCCGCGTCACCACAATGTTCGTGCGCCCGGGCAGCGGACGGTACTTGTCCGGGAATGAGAGCCAGGTCTTGCGGCCCATGATCACCGGGTGCCCGTTGGTGAGCCGGGTAAAGTGCTTCATGTCCTCGGGCAGGTGCCACGGCATGTCGCCGTCCTTGCCGATGACGCCGGCCGTGGTCTGGGCCCAGACGAGCCCCACTCCGGTGGCGGCGTCGGCGATTTTTTCAGTGAAGGCCAGGGGATCCATGGCGTTGTCGGTGCTCATACTGCAATCGGCGCCTTAATCGTAGGGTGGTGCTGGTATCCGACCACTTCGAAGTCGTCCAGCGTGTAGTCGAAAATAGAGTCCGGCTTGCGGAGGATCTTCAGCTGCGGATATTCGTACGGTTCCCGCTTCAGCTGCTTGAGCACCTGGTCCATGTGGTTGTCGTAGATGTGAACGTCGCCGCCGGTCCAGACGAACTCACCCGGTTCCAGCCCCACCTGCTGGGCCAGCATGCAGGTCAGCAGCGCATAGGAGGCGATGTTGAACGGGACGCCCAGGAACGTGTCCGCGGAGCGCTGGTACAGCTGGCAGGACAGCTTGCCGTCCGCAACGTAGAACTGGAAGAAGGCGTGGCACGGCGGTAGCGCCATGTCCTGGAGTTCGGCCACATTCCAGGCGGAAACAATGTGCCGGCGCGAGTCCGGGTTGGACTTGAGGTTCTCCACCAGCTCGGCGATCTGGTCGATGTGGCCGCCGTCGGGGGTCGGCCAGCTGCGCCACTGGACACCGTAGACGGGGCCCAGTTCGCCGTCGGCATCTGCCCATTCGTTCCAGATGGTGACGCCCTGGTCCTGCATCCACTTCACGTTGGTTTCACCACGGAGGAACCACAGCAGTTCCACGGCCACGGACTTGAAATGCACGCGCTTGGTGGTGACCAGCGGGAAGCTTTGGCTCAGGTCAAAGCGCATCTGCCGGCCGAACACGCTGAGGGTGCCGGTGCCGGTGCGGTCAGATTTGTGCGTGCCGTTGGCAAGGACGTCACGCAGGAGGTCTTCATAGGGCGTTGGGATGCTCACTGTTCCAGTCTACTGAGGCCGAGTCTCACACGAAGAATGCCTTCGAGCGCGCCGTCATCGAGGCCCGCGGTGCGGCCTTCAGCGATGTAGCGGTCGACGGCGGCAATCAGGTCCGCGGTAACGGCACCGTCCGGGGGAAGACCGGCGTCCGGCATCCCGACGACGACGGTGCCGTTCCGCCGCCGCGTTTCGATCAGGCCGGCCTGCTCGAGTTCCTTGTAGGCCCGCGCCACCGTTCCCGCCGCGATGCCGAGGTCCGCCGCCAGGCTGCGGACGGTGGGCAAACGTGTGCCGGCGGCCAGGGAGCCCACGGCAATCAAGGAGGTGACCTGCAGGCGGATCTGCTCATACGGCGGCACCGCCGAACGGAGATCAACAGCAATGCCGGCCGTCATGTGACGCGGTCCTTCCGCGGCCGGGGAACCGGACCGGAACCGGACCCGCTCCGGGGCCTGACCGGCACGAGGGCCGTGGCGATCGCCGCGAATGCAAGGACGGTGCCCGCGAGCGTGGCTGGAAACCACGGAACGGACGGCATCGGGGCAACTCCGAAAACAGCCGCCCACGCGTGGCTGTTCACCAGCAGCGCCATGGCCGCCTGCGCCATGAACATGGCCGACACCGTGCGCACGATCCGGTTCACGGTGATGGCCCTCAAGGCGGCGTCGAGTCCGGCGGGAGCATCCGGGATGCCGTGCCGCCGGCGGGTCACGAGGAATGCCGGGACCGTGAGAAGGACCCCCGCAAGGCCGAATAATGCCGGCACGGACCAACCGGTGTCCCTGCCGAGGAGGGAGCTCCCGGCCGCCGCGACCACCAGCGATGCCACGAAGGCGAGCACCGCGAGGATGAGCGTAGTGAGCAGCACCGGACCCACCGGCTGCCGCGGCCAGGTCCGCGGTTCAGCCGGGCTCGCGTAATTCCGCTCAAGCAACAGCTCTCCGGTGGCAAGAACCACCAGCACCAGCCCCGCCACCACTGCCACGAAGGCCGCGGGACCCCACGGGCCGGCAGCGACGATGGCCGGGACCAGGAAAACCCCTACGAGCAGGGGCAACGCGGCGGCAACGCCCAGGGCGGCGCCGATGGAGACAACCAGCTTGCTTGCCGGGTGCGGAGCGGACCGGAAATGCTCGTGCTTCGCGTTCCGCAAGGCCGCGGCGGCCGCTTCAGTTCCCACCAGTTTCGGTGGCGCCCACACCAGCATGGCCAGCAACACGGCGACGCCCGCCAGGCCTGCGAAATTCGTCCAGGACGTGCTGCCGGCGGCAGGGTTCGGCCGGGCAACGTAGTTTCCGGCGATGACGGCGAGCCCGGACGCCACCGTGGCGACGGTCCGCAGGAGCCTGTTCATGGCGATGGTCCGCAGCAGTGAATTGTCGTGCTCTGTCAGCTGCTCAAGCTGCCGGCGGCGGGCGATCAGCAGCAGCACGAGCCACGTTCCTGCGGCCAGCACGGCCAGGGCTCCGCCTAGCCAGGCCGCCAGTGTGATGCCCGGGATACGGCCGTCGCCGCCCACTGTCCGGTAGCCCTGCGGGTCCTCAGCCACAGTCCCGTAGGGCATCGCATCGAACGCCGGCAGCGTGGCAGCCCAGGCGATGTAGGCGGCCGCAGCCGTGAAGATGGCCAGGGTGGTCCAGGCGAGCGGCAGCGGAAGGAAGTCCCGCAGGTGCCGGACCTGGAGGCTTGCCTTCCGGCGGGGACCCCTGGGGCGCGGGTAGCTGAGCTGGCCCAGCGCATGGACCCCGAGGGTGCCCAGGACCGGCCAGGCAAGGGCGGGGAGGATCGTCTCCGGGGCAGTCAGGGGCGGGCTGATAAGCGGACTGGTGACGGAGTTCGCCGGAATGATGCCGATGTTCATGGCGCCCTGCAGCGAACTCGTCATCCAGCCAATGACGCCCACCCAGAGCGCGTGCTGGGAGACAGTCTCAGGGGAGGCGCCCATTCGGGGCTCCCACACCACCCACCTGAGGATGATGTAAAGAACGACGGCGGCGACCAGCGGTCCCAGCAGCAGCATCGGCGGCAGTTCGAATTGGACCGGCATAATCCCCCCAGATTTGCATCAATGTACTAAGTATTTGATACAAAAATGTCCGGGTCAAGACTGGTCCTGGCCGGGGTGACCGGCGGCCGCAGCGCCGTCCGTCCTGTCCGTCGTCGAGTCAGTCGTCGAAGGGCCTGAACTGTTCCACTGCCACAATCTTGTTGCTGTTGCCGCGGGCCACATGGCACACGATGATCTCGCCGGGCGCCAGGTAGGGGTCGGCGGTCGGCAGCATCGCGCGCAGCCGGCCGTTCATGTGCTCACCCAACTGCGACATGACGGTGGGCAGTGCGGGCCGGTGGGTGCACAGGGCGATGGCGCGCTGCTTGTCGAAGAGTGCTTCTACCACGGCCGCGGTCTTCTTCGGGCTCCTGGCATGGCGGTGTTCCGTCAAGGCGTCGTGCAGTTTCACTTTGGCATCCGCGGACTTGGCGTAGGGGGCAATGGTGGCGACGCAGCGCTGCCACGGGCTCGAGTGCACCCGAAGGGGCTTCCACACGTGGAGCAGCCGCCGGACAGCCTGTGCCTGCCGCAGTCCGGTGGCCGCGAGCGGACGGTCCCCTTCCGCCTTGGTCCAGGACGAACGGGGTTTGGCCTTGGCATGGCGGACCACAAGCAGCGGCCACGTGTCCAGTTCCTTGCGGGCGTGGGCCGCCACCAGGTGCTCGAGCGGCGCAATGTCACCGGGATTGCTCAGCAGGGTCGCAGCCTTTTCCGGTGAACACCACATCACGCTGTCCACTTCCTTGCCATCCGGACGAAGGGTGGCACCGTCCACGTCCACGGCCCAGTAATGGACTACCTTCAGGCCGGCGGACACGTGGTAGTGGATGGGAGGAAGGGGTATGCCCAGAGTGGCCGTAATCCCGATCTCCTCTTCGATCTCGCGGACCGCGCACTCCGGTATGGTCTCACCGGGGTCGATCTTGCCTTTCGGCCACGACCAATCGTCATAGCGGGGCCGGTGAATCAGCAGGACCTCGAGCACGTCTTTGTTGACGCGCCATGGAAGCGCGCCCGCCGCGGTGACGGCAATCGGTTCCCCGGGATGGTCCGTCTGGTCCGGAGTAAGCGTGTCGTTGGCCGTGTCATTGCTGACTTCGCTTTTGGCGTCACTCTTCGAGGCCAGGGTCCTACCGCCTTATCGTCTGGCGCTGGCGGGAACGTGAAGCGAGGAGCCAGGACTGCACGTCTTCCAGGAGCTTGCCGTCCTCGCCGAGGTGGTGCCTGGTCCATTCGCCCTCACTATCCAGATGCCAGCTGGACGTTCCCGGGTCCATGTAGCGGCGGAGCATGTCCAGCACATAGGACGTGTCGTCGCCGCTGGTCAGCTGGACGAGTGCCTCCACACGCCGGTCAAGGTTACGGTGCATCATGTCTGCCGACCCGATGTACACCACAGGTTCGCCGCCGTTGGCAAAGGCGAAGACCCGGGAGTGCTCCAGGAACCGTCCCAGCACCGAGCGCACCGTGATGTTTTCGCTGAGCCCGGGGATGCCGGGGCGCAGCGAACAGATGCCGCGGACGATCACGTCAACGTTCACGCCCGCCTGCGATGCACGGTAGAGCGAATCGATGATGGCCTCGTCCACCATGGAGTTGACCTTGATCTGCACCCTGGCTGAAATGCCTGCCTTGGCGTTGCGGATTTCCTTCTCGATGCGGTCGATGAGGCCGGAACGCACAGAACGGGGCGCCACCAGGAGCCGCTTGAACGTGGACTTCGGAGCGTAGCCGGAGAGCTGGTTGAAGAGCTTGGAGAGGTCCTCGCCCACCTGCTCGTTGGCCGTCAGCAGACCGAGGTCCTCGTAGTAACGGGCAGTGCGCGGATGGTAGTTGCCGGTGCCGATGTGGCAGTAGCGCCGCAGGCCGTCCACTTCCTGGCGAACCACGAGGGAAAGCTTGCAGTGGGTCTTCAGGCCCACAATGCCGTACACCACGTGCACGCCGGCCTGTTCCAGTTTCCGCGCCCAGGAGATGTTGGCCTGTTCATCGAACCTGGCCTTGATTTCCACCAGGGCCAGGACCTGCTTGCCTGCCTCTGCCGCGTCGATGAGGGCATCGACGATGGGGGAGTCACCTGACGTGCGGTACAGGGTCTGCTTGATGGCCTGTACCTTCGGGTCCGCCGCGGCCTGTTCCAGGAAGGCCTGGACGGACGTGGAGAAGGAATCGTACGGGTGGTGCAGGAGGATGTCCCGGCGGCGCATGGCGGCGAACACGTTTGCCGCTTTGGATGTTTCGGATTCGTTCAGGTACCGCGAGGTGTGGGGCACGTGCTTCGGGTAGTGCAGGTCTGCGCGGTCGATCCCGGCGATGACGGACAGGCCCCGCAGGTCCAACGGTGCGGGCACGGAGTAGACCTCGGACTCCTCCACGCCCAGTTCGCGGATCAGGAGGGCCCGGATGTTCGGGTTGATGTCGTTGGTGACTTCGAGGCGCACGGGCGGACCGAACCGGCGCCGCAGCAGTTCCTTTTCGAGCGCCTGCAGCAGGTTCTCGGCGTCGTCCTCTTCGACCTCAACGTCCTCGTTGCGGGTGACGCGGAAGGTGTGGTGTTCCAGGACCTCCATGCCGGCGAACAGCTGGTCGAGGTGGACGGCGATGACTTCTTCGAGGGCGATGAACCGGGCCACCCGACCGGGCACCGAACCGGCGCGCGGGCCGTCGATGGAAATGAGGCGCGGCAGCTGGTCCGGAACCTTGACGCGGGCGAAGAGCTCCTTGTCGCTGACCGGATTGCGGACCACCACGGCCAGGTTCAGGGACAGCCCCGAGATGTAGGGGAAGGGGTGGGCCGGGTCCACGGCCAGCGGGGTCAGGATCGGGAAGACCTTCTCCGCGAACATCGCGCTGAGCTGGTCCTTGGCCTGGTCGTCGAGCTCATCCCAGTGCATGAGGTGGATGTGCTCATAAGCCAGTGCCGGCCGGATCTGTTCCGCATAGACCCGTGCATGGCGCTGCGCGAGGCGGTGGGCGGCGTCACCGATCTGGTCCAGCACCTGCATGGGGCTCAGGCCCGCCGGCGACGGGACGGCCAGGCCGGTGGCGATCCGGCGCTTCAGTCCGGCCACACGGACCATGAAGAACTCGTCCAGGTTGGAGGCGAAGATGGAGAGGAAGCTGACCCGTTCCAGCAGGTGGAGATCGGGATCCTCGGCAAGTTCGAGCACCCGGGCGTTGAAGGCCAGCCAGCTGAGTTCCCGGTCCAGGAACCGGTCGGGGCTGATGTCGCCCGCGGGCTCGGGGTTGGGCGCGAACTCGGGAATGTCGATCCGGTCCTGCGTGGCGCGGGAAGCCGGCACCTCCGAGGATCCGAAGCGGGCGCGCACCGGCAGCACCTTGGCCTCAGACGTGGCGATTCCGGCAGGTTCCGGTTGCATGGTCACTCCTTTTAGCTGGCGCGGTTTACCTTCAACCTTACAAGCATTCGATTCGGGGGATACGTAGATTTCCTGGACCGTGATGCATGCGTCAGCCAATCGGATTAACCGGCGTTTTTGGGTCCATACATCACGTCGGCATCCCAGCGGGTGAAGCCGAGCCGGCGGTACAGCGAAACAGCAGGTGCATTGTCCGCATCGGTGTACAGCATGACCGCGTGGAGGCCCTTCTCGTGCAGGTATTTGATGCCGGCCAGAGTGAGGGCCTTGCCCAGTCCCATGCCCTGGGCTTCGGGGGCCACCCCCACTACATAGACTTCACCGATCGCCGGATGGGCGCCGTGGCGAGGGTGCACCTTGGTCCAGTGGAAGCCGAGGATCCGGTCCGACGGGTCGACGGCCAGGAGGAAACCCGCGGGATCGAACCAGTCCTCGGCCATCCTGGCCTCCAGGTCCTGCCGCGTCATGTTGCCCTGCTCCGGGTGGTGCGCAAAGGCGGCCTTGTTGGCTGCCAGCCAGGCCTCTTCGTCCTGGCCGGGAACGAAGGCCCGCAGGGTCACGTTGTCCGGGAGTGCGGCGTCGGGCAGTTCCGCGGCAGCGGTGGTGAGCCGCATCTTCCACAGTTCGCGGATGGGGGCGTAACCGTATTTGGCCGCAAGGTCTGCGGCGGCTTCATGGTTCCCGTGGGACCAAGCCGTGAGGCCGTCAAAGCCGCGCGATGCCTTCAGGGTGGCCACCAGCCGGTCCGCAACCCCCTGGTTCCGGTAGCTGGGGTGGACTGCCACCTCCAGCACGCCGGTGCCGTCCGGTTCCTCCACCACCACGGCGAATCCCGCCAGGTCCTGGGCAGTGGCAGGATCCGAGTCCTCATCCGGTGCATAGAGCGCCAGGCTCAGGAGCGAGTGGCTGCCGGACTCACCGGAGCGCAGCGTCACGAAGGTCTGTTCGGACAGGGGAGGGTTCCCGTCCGACTCTTCGGCTGCTGCGGCGAGGGCGGCAAAATCCCTGAGCAGATCGTTGTCCACTCCGCCTTTGACGACGAGCACGGGCCAGTTCTCGGGATGCGCAGGACTCATGGTGTACAGGCTATACGGCCCGCCCGGAAGGCGGAGGCATTGGCGCCGATTTGATGAGGCAGGATCAGGCACGTATAGTCATTACCTGATCCGGCTTCCTGAAGCGGGATTTGAGGGGGATCCACCACTGGGGTGGCCTCGATACGTTCGACCCGTATGTCCTCCACTGAAGGCTGAGAAGCCAAACAAAGAAGCCCCGGACCAGTGGTCCGGGGCTTCTTTGTGTTGGCTAGGCCTCTGTCAGTTCCTCTTCGGGCTGCCGCACCAGGGTCAGGCGGTAACCCACGTTGCGGACGGTGCTGATCAGGTTCTCGTGGTCGGCGCCCAGCTTGGCGCGCAGCCGCCTGACGTGGACGTCCACGGTGCGGGTGCCGCCGTAGTAGTCATAGCCCCAAACTTCGGTGAGCAGCTGCTGGCGCGTGAACACCCGGCCGGGGTGCTGCGCCAGGTACTTCAGGAGTTCGAACTCCTTGAAGGTCAGGTTCAAGGGTGCACCGTTGACCCTGGCCGTGTAGCTTGCTTCGTCGATGACGACGCCGGCGGCCCGGATTTCGGTGGGGGTGTCTTCCTGCTCGGGCACGGCGCGGGCCACCGAGAGGCGGATCCGGGCTTCGACTTCGGCCGGGCCCGCGGAGTCCAGAATGATGTCATCCACGGCCCAGGCCGAGGAGACGGCCGCCATGCCGCCTTCGGTGAGGATCAGCATCAGGGGTGCGCTGAGGCCGGTGGCCTTGAGCAACTGGGTAAGGGAGCGAGCTCCGACCAGGTCCTTGCGTGCGTCCAGCAGGACAACATCGCAGGGGTCGGTTTCCAGCAGGGCGGTGGGCTCGGCCGGAAGGATATGAACACGGTGGTTCAGGAGTTCCAAGGCAGGCAGAATGTCCACCGATGACCCGGTGCTGTTCGTCAGTAGCAGGATGTGCGACATTGTTCCTCCAAGGGGCTGTCCGCGCATCATTGGGCGTCTGAACCGGGCTTTCACCGGCCGGTACTGGCTGCCCGCGTCGGTACTGGCCAGCCGGAAATTCCCGCCGGGCCCGCATCCTCCGAAGGAAGCGTAGCTGAGCTTTGAGTATACCCAATCGCCCCTAAACAGACACTGATCCGGCTGGTTTCAGTCAGCGTTTTGCGACATAAGCAGGTCACATAAGGCAGGATTGGAGGCAGCGACGACGTCAGCAGAGAGTGAGCGCGGGTAAATAGTGAAGCCGTGGACCATCGGAACCATAGGGCTGGCCGGGCTTGCTGTCTTCATCGGCGGTGCCTACGCCTCACCTGAAGTGCTGCTCGGTGTGGCAATCCTCGTTGCCCTGGCTGTCGGCATCGGCTGGCCCCACTTCCTGGACATTCCCGCCAAGAAGACCCTCGCGGCAATCATCGGGCTCCCCGGAGTCGGTTCGGCCGTAGCTGCCACCTATGTCCCGGCTCCGGGATTCCTCGACTGGACGCCGGCCTTTATCGCCGCCGGCGTGATGGCCGTTTTCCTCATGCAGCTCCTGCGGGGCACGGGGCAGGCGCAGCGGCTGGAGTCGACGCTGGGTTCGAGCGCCGGCGTGCTCCTGTCCTGTCTTGGCGCGGGCTGGATTGCGGCGTCAAGGTTCAACGGCGTCAAGGAAATGTTGCTGGTGGCCGGCGTCAGTGCCGCCTTTGCTCTCCTTGCCGGCCTCATCCGCTGGCCGGACCGGATCGTGGCGCCGCTGGGCATTGTGCTGGCAGGTCTCTCGGCTCCGCTGGCAGGCCTGGTCTTCTCCAACATTGCCGTAATACCGGCCGCCGTGGCGGGCGTTGCGGTGGGTGCGGTTCTCGTCAGCCTGCGCAGACTGGTTATACTCCGCGGGGACCGGATTAACTTTCCAGCCGCCCTTGGCATGGGCCTCGCGCCCGTCGCGGCGGTGGGTTCGCTGGCCTACTTCATAGACAAACTACTCATCTACTAACGCGTTAGGATGGCATCATGTCCGTACTTGCATTTGAGATCTTCTTCCTTGTCCTGCTCGGTATTGCCAGCCTTTCCATGGCATGGTTCGCTGGTTTCGTGGTCTACCGCCTCTTCAAGGGCCAGAAGTAATACCAGTTCAGAGCTAGTTGTCTGCGGAGGTAATTACTGTGCCGATTGAAATTCCTACAGACCTCACGCCCGAGCTCGTCCCGTTGTCCTGGCTCATTGGTGAGTGGGAAGGCAGTGGACGCCTGGGGGCCGGCGAGGAGGATTCCGAGCACTTCTTCCAGCGCGTATCGTTTACGCACAACGGACTGCCGTACCTCCAGTACCGCGCCGAGAGCTGGCTGACCGACGATGAAGGCACCAGGCTCCGGCCGCTGACGGTGGAGACCGGGTTCTGGGCGCTGGAGCGGAAGCAGCGCGAGGAAGACGGCGGACCGGGGCTGATCCCGGCCGACATTGTTCCCGTGCTCAAGAGCGCCGACGAAGTCGAGGCGCTGCGCAACAGCGACGGCGGATTCGACATTTCCGTTTCCATTTCGCACCCCGGCGGAATCTCCGAGCTGTACTACGGCCAGATCAAGGGCCCCCAGATACACCTCAGCACCGACATGGTGATGCGCGGAAGCCACTCTAAGGAGTACACGGCCGCCACGAGGATTTTCGGCCTCGTGGAAGGGAAGCTCCTCTGGCGCTGGGACGTAGCCAGCGGGAAGAGCTCCACAGCGGGCGGCGGACTGGAAGCCCACGCTTCGGCCATCCTCAGCAAGGCGTCTTAAGACTGGCCGGCCCCTGGCCGCCCGGCCGGCAGGTCTCACTGATTTTTGTTGTCCGCAACGAGTGCAGGGAGCAAGACCGTGAACAGCCAGCAGCCGGACCCGGCTAAGCCCGATCAGCGCAACAAAACAAACTACGGCGATCTGAAAGCCGTCTTCTTCAACGGCACCCTCAAGAAATCTCCGGAGACCAGCAACACGGGCGGCCTGATCGAGGTCAGCCGCCTCATCATGGAGAAGCAGGGCGTTGCCACCCGAGTGATCCGGACCGTCGACCACGACATTGCCAGCGGGGTGTATCCGGACATGCGCGAGCACGGCTGGGCAACCGACGAATGGCCGGAGCTGTACCCGGCGGTCAGGGAAGCGGACATCGTGGTGGTTGCCGGCCCCATCTGGCTGGGTGACAACTCGTCCCAGACGAAAAAGCTGATCGAACGCCTGTACGCGCACTCCGGACAACTGAACGAAAGAGGCCAATGGGCCTTCTACCCCAAGGTCGGAGGCTGCCTCATCACCGGCAACGAGGACGGCATCAAGCACTGTGCCATGAACGTCCTCTACAGCCTGCAGCACATCGGGTTCACCATCCCGCCGCAGGCCGACGCCGGCTGGATCGGCCCCGTGGGGCCCGGTCCCAGTTACCTGGATGAGGGGTCGGGTGGTCCCCAGAGCGACTTCACCAACCGCAACACCACGTTCATGACGTGGAACCTGCTGCACCTGGCGAGGACGCTTAAGGACGCCGGCGGGATCCCGCCCTACGGCAACCTGCCGGAAGAATGGAAGGCCGGGACACGTTTCGACTTCGAGAATCCGGAATACCGCTAGCCCCTAAGGACTTCTACTACATATGACTACCAAGAGCCCCCTGTTGTCGCGCCCTGGCGCCGTTGAAGCCGGCGGAGCGGACACCGGCGTCGCATCCCACTACGGTGAGCCGCTGCGGGAGCAGCGTGCGCTGGCTGCCGGCACCGCCGTCGTCGACCTTTCCCACCGTGGCGTGGTCACCGTCTCCGGTCCGGACCGCCTGAGCTGGCTCAACACCCTGTCTTCCCAGCAGGTCACCAACCTTGCGCCGGGGGAGTCAAGCGAACTGCTGCTGCTCAGCGTCCAGGGGCGTATTGAGTTCGACGCGCGGGTGATTGACGACGGCGGGACCACCTGGCTCATTGTGGAGGCCGCCGAAGCGGCGCCGCTGGCCGATTGGCTGAACCGGATGAAGTTCATGCTGCGGGTCGAGATTGCCGATGTTTCCGACGACTGGGCGGTCATTGGAACCACCCGGCGTGTTGAGGAATGGCCGGATCTGTTGGTGTGGGCGGACCCCTGGCCGCACGTGGGCGCGGGCGGCTACGCCTATTCGGTTGTCGGAGAAGAATCCCATCCGGGCATGGAACGGCCATGGTTCGAATACCTGGTACCCGCCGCGGATCTCGAGGCCACCGTGGGTGACCGGCCGCTGGCCGGCGTCTGGGCCTCGGAAGCGCTGCGCATCGCCGCCTGGCGCCCCCGTCTTGGCGCGGAAACCGACGACAAGACCATCCCGCATGAGCTGGACCTCCTGCGCACCGCGGTGCACCTGGCGAAAGGGTGCTACAAGGGCCAGGAGACGGTCGCCCGCGTGCACAACCTCGGCCACCCGCCGCGGCGCCTCGTCTTCCTCCAACTGGACGGCTCGCAGCACACCCTCCCCGCGGTGGGCAGCGAAGTGCGCCTGGGTGAGCGGAAGGTGGGAACGGTGACCTCCGTGGTGCAGCACTACGAAATGGGTCCGATCGCACTTGCAGTCATAAAGCGTTCCGTCTCTCCGGATGAAATACTGACGGTCGTAGACGGCGACGAACCCTACACGGCTGCGCAGGAAGTCATCGTGGCTCCCGACGCCGGCCAGGTGGTGGGCCGCCAGACCGGATTCCTGAAAGGAACACACCGATGACTGACACACCGATGTCTGACAACCCGGGAAACAACGGCGCCGCCGGGCCCGACGACGAAACCCTGGCCCTTGCCCACGCGCTTTTTGACGCGGCACGGCAGGGCGACGCGGCACTGCTGGGCAGCTATCTCGACGCCGGGGCCCCGGCCAACTTGACCAATTCGGCCGGCGACTCCCTGCTGATGCTTGCGGCGTACCACGGGCACGCCCCGGCGGTGCAGCTGCTCCTGCAGCACGGGGCGGATGCCAATGCCGTCAATGACCGCGGCCAGACGCCGCTCGCCGGCGCTGCCTTCAAGGGCTACGCGGACGTGGCCGAGGCGCTCCTTGGGGCGGGCGCTGATCCGGACGCAGGGACTCCTTCAGCGCGTGCAGCAGCCGAGATGTTTGCCCGGTCCGATATCCAGGCCCTGCTGGGCTGAGCCGCACTAAGGCGACGCAGCAACTGAAAGCCCGCGGGTCCTTGCACCCGCGGGCTTTCTTGCGCCCGGATATTCCATGTGGAATAGTTGGAGCGGAATATTCGCTTTGCCGTGGACAACACGCGCCGTCGACGACAGGGGAGGGAACGGAACCATGCCCCGATCCGCCCCGCTGACGCCGCTCGGAATCTCTGCACTCTCGCTGCTGGTCGAAGAGCCGATGCATCCGTACGAGATGTACCAGCTCCTGATGGCCAGGCACGAAGACCGGCTGGTCAAGGTGCGCCCCGGAACGCTCTATCACGCCGTCGGCCGGCTGGAGGAGCGCGGGCTCGTGGAAACAGCCGGAACGGACCGCGAGGGCAACCGGCCGGAACGGACCACGTACCGGATCACGCCCGCAGGCCGGGAGGCCCTGACGGAGCGCCTGCAGGACATGCTCGCCGAACCTGTCAACGAATACCCGTCGTTCCCGCTGGCCGTCGCCGAGGCCTACAACCTGCCTGCCGCCGTCGTACTGGAGCTTCTGGACCGCCGGCTGGCGCTGCTGCAGGACCAGCTGGAGTTCCTGCAGAACGGCGAGGCGGCCGTCCTGAAAAAGGACGTCGCACGCAAGTACTGGATCGACCTGCAGTACCAACAGACCATGCTGAGGTCCGAAATGGGCTGGATACGCAGCCTGCAGGACCAGCTCCGCTCCGGGGAACTCCCGTGGTAGCGGAACACACCACAACCACACCTGAAGGATTTACATGGAAAACGTAGCTAGGCCGTGGCCGGCCCTATGGTCCCTGGTGATCGGCTTCTTTATGATCCTGATCGACACCACCATCGTCTCGGTGGCCAACCCGCGGATCATGGAAGGCCTCAACGCGGACATCAATTCCGTCATCTGGGTGACCAGTGCCTACCTGCTGGCCTACGCTGTTCCCCTGCTGATCACCGGCCGGCTGGGTGACCGGTTCGGACCGAAAAAGCTGTACCTCACCGGCCTGGTGGTGTTCACCCTCGCGTCCCTCTGGTGCGGGCTGTCCGGAGATGTCCAGACCCTCATCCTGGCCCGCGTGCTCCAGGGCTTCGGCGCCGCCATCATGACGCCCCAGACCATGGCGGTGATCACCCGGATCTTCCCGCCGGACAGGCGTGGCGCGGCCATGGGCATCTGGGGTGCCACCGCCGGTGTGGCCACCCTGGTGGGCCCGATCCTCGGTGGTGTCCTGGTGGACGGGCTCGGCTGGGAATGGATCTTCTTCATCAATGTGCCCGTCGGTATCGCCGGCTTCATCCTGGCGCTGCGCTTCGTCCCTTCGCTGACCACGCACCCGCATAGGTTCGACATCCCCGGCGTGCTGCTCAGCGCCGTCGGGCTCTTCCTGCTCGTCTTCGGCATCCAGGAAGGCGAGACGTACAACTGGGGAACGATCACCGGCCCCATCACGGTGTGGAGCCTGATCATCGCCGGAATTGTCGTCCTGGCAGGGTTCGTGTTGTGGCAGCGGTTCAACAAAGGCGAGCCGCTCCTTCCGCTCTCGCTGTTCAAGGACCGCAACTTTTCCCTCGCGAACATTGGGATCACCACGGTGGGCTTCGCCGTCACCTCGTTCACCCTGCCGCTAATCTTTTACTACCAGATCGTCCGCGGACTGACGCCCACGCAGTCTGCCCTGATGATGGTCCCGATGGCGCTCATTTCGGGCGGCCTTGCGCCGGTTGTGGGCAAGATCATTGACCGGGTCAACCCGAAGTACATCACCGCGGCCGGACTGGTCCTGATGTCGGTGGCGCTGTTCTGGAACTCTGCCCTGATGCACCCGGATACGCCGATCTGGCTGTTCCTCCTGCCCAGTGCCGTGCTGGGGTTCGCGAACGCTGGCATCTGGGCGCCGCTGAGTTCCACGGCCACCCGCAACCTGCCGCCGCGCCAGGCCGGCGCCGGCTCGGGCGTCTACAACACCACGCGCCAGATCGGCGCGGTCCTGGGTAGCGCCGCCATTGCCGTCCTCATCCAGTCGAGGCTCGCGGCGGAGCTTCCGGCGGCGCAGGGCGCTTCCGGCGCGGCCAGCCCCATGGCCTTCGGCGGCTCACTGCCGGAGGCGCTGCACGAGGGGTTCTCGACGGCGATGGGCCAGTCCATCATGCTGCCGGCGGCCGTGATCCTGCTGGGCGCAGCCGTCGCGCTGTTTTTCGCCAAGCCCAAGCCGGTTCAGGGCTGGGGCGCCGTCAGCGTGCCTGCCTCCAGCGACGCCGGAGCAGGGGCTGGAGCCGCGAACGGGGCCGGAGCCGCGGACACCACGTCGCGCTGACCCTGGTCAGCCCAGCAGGACGCTGGTGTGGATGCCGCCGGTCGAGAATCCGAGGCTGCGGGCGATCGCCAGGGCGCCCTTGTTGCTGACGTCCGAACGCCACTGCAGGGTGAGTCCCGCCGCGAGTGCCTCGTGGGCAGCGATGGACGCCGCCAGCGAACCCAGTCCACGGCGCCGCCAGTCAGGGTCCACGAGAACGCCCATTTGGGCCAGGATCCCTTCCCACTCGGAGTAGGCGCCGCAGGCCACAGGAACCTTGCGGCCGTTGTCATCACGCAGGATGGTAAACCGGTGTTCGAGATCGGATAGCCCCACCTCGTTGACGTCGTCGGGCGGGCAGAGGCCTTCCAGCTCAATGGCCTCGGGATTCCCGTGCGAGACGGTCAGCTCTTCGGCCGGCTGGCGCAGGGGGAGGTCATCGGCGAAAAAGAGGGCGGCCGCGCCCTTGCCGTGGCCGCCGTGCTGCCGGGTGATGGTCAGGAGCGTCACGTGCTGGGCGAGTTCCTCATCGGGAATGCCCGCCGCGGCGTCGAGCGCCCACTGGGGTCCCACGAGGGCCGAGGCGCCGAACAAACGCACAAAATCCACTGATTTCCGTGACTCGTCCGCCCGGGTGATCCGTGTGTCCGCGGCAAGCTGGACGGCCCCGGAAACGACCGCATCGGCGTCGAGCTTCCGCACCGCGGCAAAGGCTCCGTCGTCAAGGCCCAAGTGGCGGGCCCAGGCCAGCTGGATGATGTCTGCGGAGCCGGGGTCGAGATTCATGCCTCAACCCTACCCAGCGAAGGGAAGCGCGGACGGACAGTTGGGGCCCCGTGCCGGAGGGGCCCCAACGTGGCGCGCCTGCTCTGCCTTTGCGAAGCCGGCCTAAACCCGGCCTATCCGAAGAGGACGGCGGCTTCGTCGTATCGGTCCTGCGGGACGCGCTTGAGGTTGCCCAGGGCTGCGTCGAAGCCGACATGGACAATGTCTGTGCCGTTCAGCGACACCATGGTGCCCCAGCGGTGGTCCACCACGGAGTCGATGGCGGCCATGCCCAGGCGCGTGGCCAGGACCCGGTCGAACGCGGAGGGGACGCCGCCGCGCTGGATGTGGCCCAGGACGGTGGCGCGGGTTTCGATGCCGGTCCGGGCTTCGAGCTCGGGTGCCAGCATCTCGGCGATGCCGCCCAGGCGGGGGCGGCCGAAGGTATCCAGTCCGCGCTCGGAGTGCGGAGCTTCCTGGCCTTCCGGGACGAAGCCTTCGGCCACCACCACCAGCGGCGCGCGGCCGCGGGCGTGGGCCTCCTGCACCCACTCGGTGATCTGGTCCATGGAGGCTTTCTGCTCCGGAATGAGGATCGCGTGGGCGCCAGAGGCCATGCCGGCGTGCAGGGCGATCCAGCCCACGTGGCGGCCCATGACCTCGGCGATCATGCAGCGGTGGTGCGATTCACCCGTGGTGCGGAGGCGGTCGATGGCCTCGGTGGCAATCTGGACGGCGGTGTCGAAGCCGAACGTGTAGTCCGTGGCGTCGAGGTCGTTGTCCACGGTCTTGGGAACACCCACGATCTTCAGGCCGGCATCGGTCAGCCGCTTGGCTGCGGCCAGTGTCCCTTCGCCGCCGATGGCGATGATGGCGTCGATGCCGAGCCGGTCCATGTGGCCCTTGATGACCTCGGGTCCGCCGCCGTTTTCGAACGGGTTGGTCCGTGACGTGCCGAGGATGGTGCCGCCCTGCTTGGCGATGCCGCGGACCATGGTGCGGGGGATGGGGATGATGTCGCCTTCGACGACGCCGCGCCAGCCGTCGAGGAATCCCACGAATTCGTGGCCGTGGATGGCGATTCCCTTGAGGACGGCGCCACGGATCACGGCGTTCAGTCCGGGGCAGTCGCCACCGCTGGTGAGAATTCCAATTTTCATGTCTCGGCTCAAATCCTGGTGAGAGGGTGTACAGGCAGAGCGCCACGCTGAGCTCACCTAGATTCTAGTGGTGAGTGTGGGTTACGACACAAACTGGTTACAAAGGCCCTTGCTGCATGGCGAACAAAAGGACCCCCGATCCGGAGGGAACGGGGGTCCTTTGACCGCTGGGTCAGATCAGTTGATCGATCGCTTGTCCAGGAAGGACTGGAGGATGATGGCGTTTCGCTGGTCCGGGAGGATGAGCCACGCTGCGAGGTAGAACACGAACGCCGGACCGGGCAGGAGGCTGAGGAGCAGGAACGCGATCCGGACGAAGGCAACGTCCACGTTGAGCTTCGCGGCGATCCCTCCGCACACTCCGCCCAGCCACCGCTGCGGTCCGCGCTTCAGGCCGAAGCCCCTGACGATGCTGAAGAACTTATCCATGCTTCAAGACTTCCCTGTTGTGGTTTCTTTGTCACGTCCGCGGGCTGAGAGGAGCCCGCCCACCACCAGGGCGGCGCCGGCACCGATCATCAGGCCGATGAGTACGTAGGTTCCGTTCAGGGCCACGATCCCGAGCTGGCCGATGATGATCAAGGCAGCCAGCGCGAGGACGATGAGGCCCCAGACCATGGTGCCCACCCGTGCCGGCGATGGTCCGCCGTGCCGCGCTCCGGTGCCTCGTGACGCTTCCGCAGGGGAGGCTGTGTCCGGGGCAGGTTCGTAACTGCTCATGTCAGTTTCCTTCCTGGATGGTGATGTTGCTCATGGTGCCGTCGATCTTGAGGATGAGCGCGGCCCCGGGCTTGTCGGTGTTGTAGTTGCTTTGCTGCGACGTCATGCCGCCGTGGTTCTGTGAACCCTCGTTGAGGTTGCCCAGGGTCATGTCCGCCCGGATCTCCACGGGAACCGTGTCCGGAATGACGACGGTCAGGTTGCTGGCCGTGACGTCCATGGGAATCACGACGTCGGTGCCCAGCGGCGGCGTGAGGTTCAGCCGCGTCAGGTCAGCGGTTCCGCTGCCTCCCGTGATGTTGAACCCTTCCCGTGCCTGTTCGATGCTGGCCGGGTTCCAGTTGGCGTCCTGGAAGCGGAAACGGTCGCCGTTGGGCACCACATTGAAGATGCCGCCGATGATGAGCGCCACCACCGCAAAGAACCCGAGGATTCCGGAGGTCCTGCCCCTGAGGCCGGCGATCAGGATGCCAAGGCCCAGGACGGCGGCGCCGCTGGCCCACACCACTGCGTTCGTGGCGTCACCCAGATTTATGACGTTGAGGGCTTCAAGTGCCTTGATTCCGCCGCCCACCAGCAGGGCCATGCCTGCCGTCACCGCGACGGCGGGGGCGCCGGGGCCAACGTTGGGAGCCTTGGGAGCGGGCGTGGACGGTCCGCCGTAGCCTCCGCCGTAAGGCGGGGTGGGGCCGTAGCCGCCCGAGCCGGGAGCGCCGCCGTCGTACGGGCCGCTGGTGTACGGAGCGCCGGAGTAGGAGCCGCCGGAGTATGGCGCGCCGGTGTAGGAGCCGGGCTCATAGGAGGCGCCGGAGGCCGGGGACGAGGTTCCAGCCGGCGACGTCGCTGCGAAGGTTCCGCCGGCAGCGGAGCCCGCATCTGTGCTGGTGTTCATGGGGGGTGCTCCGTTCGAGGCTTTGTCGCGCTGCGAGAGGTAGTAGATGAGGTAGACGGCGCCTGCTATCCAGAAGACCGTCCAGAAGAAGCCGCCGAACCCGTTCCGCTCCCAGCCCCAGAAGCCGCTTCCCAGGCTGGGAAAACCGATCACCGTGGTGATGAGGGCTCCGGTCATGCCGGTGGTCCAGCGTCCGGCGCCGGCTTCCTGCACATGGATGCGGCCGTCGGGCTCCGGCAGCAGTGCCCAAGCGATGCCGTAAAGCAGCACGCCGATGCCGGCGAAAATCGACAGGACGATGAAGACGCCGCGCACGATCAGCGGGTCGACGCCCAGCCGGTGCGCGATGCCGCTGGCGACGCCGCCGATCCAGCGGTCCTGTCCGCGCTGAATGCCGTGGCTCCGGACCCAGTTGAAGAAGTTCTGGGGCTGGGACTGCGGGTAGGCGTACCGGGTATCCGCCGAGTGTGTGCCGGGGGTCGGGCCGCCGGGGAATTCAGCGCCGGGGAGCTGTGCGTTCGGATAGAGCGGCGGTGGGCCGCCGGGGAATTCAGCTCCGGGCATGGAGCCGGAATCAGAGCCGGAGCCTGTGCCGGGCGTTGAGCCGGAATCAGAGCCGGAGCCTGTGCCGGATGCGTGCCCGGCTGAGGCAGGGACTGAGCCGGCGCCGTCGTCGGAAGTGCCTTCCGTTGAGGCGGTGGAGCCGGAACCGGAACCGGACCCGGACTCGGGACGGCCGGACGGCAGCGGATCTTCATCGGGGTATGCATTGTGCGAGTTCATACTTCGATCCTGCCGTCCGCGGCCGCCGCGCTCTATTGGGGAACACCCTGAGCCGCCCCTGAGTGACCCCCGGTTCCTTGCGGAATCGGGCGTGCGGAACCCTGATCCATGTTTGGATTGACACATGACAACCGCCATGACCCGCCCCCCGCTGGTCCGCAGCAGCGACCGCGTGATCGCAGGAGTCTGCGCGGGCCTGGCCGCCCACCTGGGCTGGCCGGTGCGGATGGTCCGGATCGGCATGGTGGTGGCCGCGCTCGCAGGCGGAGCAGGGCTGGCCTTCTACGCGTGGCTCTGGATCATGGTTCCTACTGCGGACGAGAACGCCAAGCGGAACGCACGCCGTCCGGCCTCGCCCATTGCCCCGGCCGTCAGCGCCCCGGGGCCGCTGCCGGTGCCGCCGGACTTCATGTCCGGGACAGTACCCGCCGCGGCCACCTTCCCTGGCGCAGCCGCCTACACCGACGCTCCGTTTCCGGGCGTGCCGCCCGGCGTTGCGGGCGGTTTCATTTCAGCGGCCACCGGCGCCACCACGGGTGGCCCGGGTGCCTCGGTTTCCGGCGGTACCGACAGCGGCCCCGACGGCGGGACCTCCGGCGGACCGGGTGCGGGCGCCCCGTGGTTCCGCGTCCGGAGCATGCCGTACGGCAAGGAAATATTGCTGGGTGCCGGGCTCCTGCTGGCAGGCGGAATCTTGACCGCACGCATGCTGGGCGTCGACGTTCCGCTGGGGACGCTGATCCCGGCCGCAGCGATCCTTGGCGGGGCGGCGATCGCCTGGATGCAGCTGGATGAAACCCGCCGGGCCGGCCTCCTCGACAAGACCAAGGCGGACCAGGCCGGCGGCTGGGCCAGGCTCGCCGCCGGTCTCGCCCTGGTGGTGGCCGGTGTGCTGGTGATGGTGTCCGGCTCCGGCTCCTGGGAGCAGACCTGGCTGGCGCTCCTTGCTTCTGTGGCCGTACTTGGCGGCGTGGCCCTGGTGCTGCTCCCGTGGGGACTGAAATTCTGGCGGGACCTGGAAGCGGAGCGCTCCGGCCGCGTCCGGGCCACGGAGCGTGCGGAGATTGCCGCCCACCTGCACGATTCCGTGCTGCAGACGCTCGCGCTGATCCAGCGCCGGGCAGGCAACGAGAACGACGTCGTTCGTCTGGCACGCGCCCAGGAGCGGGAGCTGCGGGGCTGGCTCTACCGCGACCCCGACAAGGATGCAGGGCAGCTCTCCGAGCGTATCAAGGCAGCTGCGGCGGAAGTTGAGGACTCCCTGGGTCATGCCGTGGACGTGGTCAGTGTGGGAGACACCGCCATGACCGCCCGGCACGAAGCCCTCGTGCAGGCCAGCCGGGAGGCCATGGTGAACGCGTCCCGCCACGGCGGCGGCACCGTATCGGTCTATCTCGAGGTGGCCGACGGCGGCGCGGAAGTTTATGTGAAGGACCGCGGACCCGGTTTTGACCCGCAGTCGGTTCCGGCCGACCGCATGGGGGTCAGGGAATCGATTGTCGGACGGATGAACCGCCACGGCGGGACCGCCGTCATCAGCAGCAGCGCGGACGGCACGGAAGTGCGGCTCAGGCTTCCTTCCGACGCCGCGGACAACGGAGAGGGAAAGTCGTGAGCAACATCGACACAGCAGGCGCGCATGCAGGAGGTGTTCCAGCTATCCGCGTGGTCATCGTGGACGACCACGCCATTTTTCGGTCCGGGCTCAAAGCGGACCTGGACACCCGGGTCACCGTGGTGGGGGAGGCCGGAACAGTCGAGCAGGCCATCGCCGTGATCGCGCAGGCCAGGCCCGAAGTGGTGTTGCTGGATGTCCACCTGCCGGGTGGGCTGGGCGGCGGCGGGCGCGAAGTGATTGCCGGATCGGCCGCACTGCTCGGCAGCACCCGGTTCCTGGCCCTGAGTGTCTCGGAC
This sequence comes from Arthrobacter sp. Leaf337, assembly GCF_001423745.1. Taxonomy (GTDB): domain Bacteria; phylum Actinomycetota; class Actinomycetes; order Actinomycetales; family Micrococcaceae; genus Arthrobacter. The sequence goes on along the minus strand of NZ_LMPC01000007.1, from coordinate 549 downwards.
GCCGCGGAAGATGTCGTTTCGGTCATCCGGGCCGGAGCCCGGGGCTATGTGACCAAAAGCATCTCCGGCACGGAAATCACCGACGCCGTCCTCCGTGTCGCCGGCGGGGACGCCGTCTTTTCGCCACGGCTGGCGGGGTTCGTGCTCGACGCGTTCGGCACGGCCCCGGCGGATATCGCAGACGACGAACTCGACCGCCTCTCCGCCCGCGAACTGGAGGTCATGCGGCTCATCGCGCGGGGCTACAGCTACAAGGAAGTGGCCAAGGAGCTCTTCATCTCCATCAAGACAGTGGAGACCCACGTCTCCGCCGTGCTGCGGAAACTGCAGTTGTCCAGCCGCCACGAACTGACCAAGTGGGCGGCTGAACGCCGCCTCCTCTAACCCACCCCGGACGCTCTCTCACTTCCTGCCGCTTAACTACAAACGCTCTCTCACTTTCCTGAAGAATGAAGTGGTCCCCGATAGTTGGACTGGCTAAATGGGATTCTAGGCCGCACGGGTCTGGGCACGGTATTGCACCGGACTCAGACCCTTGAGCTTTGTAGA
>NZ_LMPC01000006.1 GCF_001423745.1 Arthrobacter sp. Leaf337 | reverse complement strand
CCTCTTACCGGGCTGTCAAAGAGGCCGGACTGGCTGCAGAAGTGGCAGTCCTCGGGGCAGCCGCCGGTCTTGATCGAGATGATGCCCTCGACCTCGACATCCTCGCCGCAGTGCTTCAGGCGCACCTCGTGGGCCAGTTGAAGGGCGGCGGGAAGCGCTACGTCCGGGAGGCGGAGGACTTCCTCGAGCTGGGGCTGGGTCAGGCCGATGCCGTCTTCGAGGACCTGCTCGCGGGCTATTTCCAGGATGGTGTCGCCTGTTGCGTCGCTGGTAGGAACGGCTGCCTGAATCGTCATTGATGGGTCCTTCTCGCTGGGCGGCTGGTCGCCTCTGACGCTAGTTTGGCTTTTTGTTGGCTTTTTTGTGGGAATTCAACAAAGAGTAGGCGCTGAACTTGGGCAGCAGTTTTTGGCGTTGACCGGACGGTGCGACTTTCTACCTGACTTCCTACCTGAAGCCGTGGTTGATACACCGGAGGCTGTGGATAACTTTGGGCATCAAAGTGTGACCTCAGTTACCCTTTAACCATCGTCCGGATTTATTGCGGGCGGCTCGGACGTCTTGAAACTATCGGGGGAATAGCTGCCCATGACATCTCGTACTTTGCCTTTCGCACGGTTGCGCTATTCCGCAGCTGCAGTTTTCGTCGCTTCTGTCCTGGTACTTACCGCGTGCAACGGAGGCAGCAATACGCCGGGGAATGGCGGACCTTCGGAGTCTGCGTCTGCCTCGGCCTCTGCCACGTCCACGCCAAGCCCGACGCCGACACCGTCCGCCGCGTACAAACCGGCCGACGCCAAGGGAAAAGCCCAGAATGTTCCCGTTCCGGTGCTGCCTGAGGCCGCGAAGGCGGAGACGAAGGAGGGGCTCGAGGCATTCGCCCAGTATTGGTACTCGACACTTAGCTATGCCTACGAAACCGGCGACACGTCTCCAATGGATGAAATTTCTGGCACGGGCTGCGCCAACTGCGACGAGGCAAAGAAGGTGATAGCTAACTGGAACTCAGGTGGCCGATGGCTTGAGGGCGGCAAGATCACAACGCCGGCAATTGAAACGACCTTCAAAGTGGCTTCGGATGGAAACTATCAGGTGATAGTTCAAGTCCAGCAATCGGAAATTCGGGCATACAAATCAGATGGCTCTCAGTCGGACAGTGTGATCCCTGCTTCGGATGTCGCTCAGATTTTTATGGCTAACAGGTCTCCTAAGGGCTGGCAGCTTGCCGACGTGCAACGTCTCAACGGTTAGCCGAATCCATGAAAGGGGGAGCGTGGACGAAGAGACTTATTGTTTCCGTGTTGTTAGCGGCAATGGCCCATGCCGCCATATACACGCCGCTAGCGGCATCCGAGGGATCTGATGAGGGGCCATTAGCGGGCTTCGCCCCTGGAGGCGTTGACGTCGGAGGATCAAAGACAATCTGGGTGATCGACCCAGAAACCGGGACATTCGTTCCATCTACGAGCGGAACCGCAACCGACCCCAACCAATACAAGTACGAACTCCAGTGCCACCTGGGCGGTGCAGATTTCGATACACCTTGTTTAGCGCGACAGTTGGAATGCAAGAACGGCCCCGACGGCAAAGATGGAATACCAGTGGTGTGGTTGAAAGCGCCCAAGGGCTTGGCGGATCCAACATGGACCTTCCATTCCGGTCCCACCTGTCTTTTCGATCCGCGACCCGAAGACCTGCTTCCCCGCATCGCGGCCCTGATTCAGAGCGAGTTCCAGAAGCTGCCAGTGGCCGCAGGAACGGTCACGGCCCAGCCGAGCCCACACACCCTTCGCGGAGCCGAGACAAATTTCTTCACGGACTCGGCGGAGCAGACGTTCGACATCACCATCCTGGCCCAGAAGGTCCATGTGGTGGCGACCCCGGTCCAATACACCTGGAACTACGGCGATGGGACAATATTTGGGCCTCAGCAGTCGGCAGGCGGGCCACTCCCGCAGGACCGGTGGGGTGAAAACACCCGCACCAGCCACGTCTACACGCAGACCGGCGACTTCCAGGTGGTGCTCACGACGCACTTCCACGGAACTTACTCCGTCAATAACGGCCCGCCGCTGCCGATCCCTGGTCAAGGCCAGTTCAGTTCGCCACCGCAAACCATCAGTGTGTGGCGTTCCATCACCCGTAACTACGCTGACGACTGCATCAGGAACCCGCAAGGCCAAGGCTGCCCTGGAGTTGCCCCGCCAGCCCCCTAGTCGAACAGCTCCCTAGCCAGACCAGCCCCACCCCAGGCTAGGACTGCAGTTCCCGGTCCACCCGCTCCATCCGCGCCCGGACCAATTGAAAGCGCGGATCGCCCGGCCCGATCAGGCGGGCCATGGCTGCGGCGCCTTCGGTATCTGAAGCACCCATGTCGCTGGCGCACCACTGCATGATGAGTTGAGCGTCGCCACTGGAGCGGACCGACGCGCCCACGGCTTCATTCAGCTCGTCCCGCATCAACTCAATCGACAGGTTCACCGAACGGTTGAGCAGCTTCGCAGGGTAAGCGGCCAGCGCCTGCGCCACCCGACCGTCCCGCAAGTGATCGGCGACCACGGATGCGTCCGTGACCACCCGGACGGCCGACGAGAAGCGGTACGGGTTCGGTTCCACCACGTTGCCGAGGATGCCGCGGATCCGATGCATCTCGGTCCTGACGGCCGTGGCCGCGCCGTCCTCGCCATGCAGCCGATACGCCAGCTCATCGGCACTCCACCCCTGAGTCCGGGAGGCCAGCAAAGCCAGGATCTCGGCGCGGCGCAGCGTCAGCGGAAGACGGGCACCGCCGTCGAGCTCGGCACTCGGCTTGTCACCCAACAGCGTCAGCGTCAGCGCCGACCGAACCGCGCCACCCGTTTGCTGCCTGGCCGCCGGAGCGCCGGCAGACCTCAGCAACTCCTCCGCCAGCCGCACCCCGCAGCGCACCATGCGCAGGCTGTCCGGTGTGACCGATTCGAAGGGGCCGGAGACATCAAGCACTCCCACCACTTCACCCGTGTACGGATCGCGGATGGGTGCCGCAGTGCATGCCCAGTCGTGATGCGTGCGCACCAGGTGTTCGGCAGAGAACAGCTGCGCCGGCGCACCCGTCACGAGCGCCTCGCTGATGGCGTTGGTCCCGACGCCGGATTCGGACCAGTCGGCGCCCTCCACAAACTCCAACGAGTCAGCCAGCCTGAGTGCCTGCCGGCTGCCCACCCGCCACAGCACCTCACCTTGTTGGTCCGTGACGATCAGCAGGTGGCGGCCCGCCGAGGACTCGTCAGCCAGCAGCTGGGACAACGCCGGCATCACGGTGGCCAAGCGGTGGTCGGCACTGAGTGAGCGTGCCTCGGACACATCATGCCGGTGGAGGGGCCGGTGTTGATCGGGGTCGATACCAAGCGCCAGCGAACGCTGCCAGGACTTGATGAGGGCTGGCGAAATTGAAGGATCGGGGTTGCCCGAAATAGTAGCTTCGTGGGCTTTCCGCAGCGTACGCGCGTACTCCGCCGGAGCGGTAAACCGCAGGTCGCGAAGATGGGTGATCGCGCCGGTGCCCGTCCGCATCCGCAATCTCCCAACTCGTCATCGAATCGTGCTCGGACCACTCGATGTAATCGGGGAGGGGGCCGTGTCACTCGATTGTAACCCTCTGGGGCCTTTACTTGTGATGCGGGTCACGGGACGGTCGTCGCAAGACGGACCGGGAGCGGCCCACTGAAAGCAACGAAAAGAGGAATCATGCCTGAGACACCAAACGGCATCGTGGAGGCCTGGCTGGCGCAGTTCGATGAGGCGCTGCGCAGCAGGGACACCGATGCCGCACTGCAGCTGTTTGAAAACGAACCCTACTGGCGGGACTTCGTGTCCTTCACCTGGAACCTCAAGACGCTCGAGGGCAAGGCTGAGATCAAGCGCATGCTGGATGCCACTCTGAAGGACGTGCAGCCAAGCAACTGGGCGCTCGCCGAGGATGCCACCGGGGACGCGGCGAACACCGAGGCCTGGGTGGATTTCGAAACCGCCCAGGCGCGGGGCCACGCCCACCTGCGGCTCCGCGACGGCAAATGCTGGACGCTGCTCACCACCATGAAAGAACTGAAGGGATTTGAGGAGAAAAAGGGCCCCAACCGTGAGAAGGGTGTGGCGCACCAGATCAGCAAGGGCCGTAAATCGTGGCTGGAACTCAGGGAAGAGGAGGAAGCCCGCCTGGGATACGAAGACCAGCCTTACACCGTGATCATTGGCGGCGGCCAGGGCGGCATCGGACTCGGTGCACGGCTGCGCCGGCTGGGTGTGCCCACGATCATCATCGAGAAAAACGAGAACCCCGGCGACTCCTGGCGGAACCGCTACAAGTCACTCCATCTGCACGATCCCGTCTGGTACGACCACCTGCCGTACATGAAGTTCCCGGACGACTGGCCCGTTTTCGCGGCCAAGGACAAAATCGGCGATTGGCTTGAGCACTACACCCGGATAATGGAGCTCAACTACTGGTCCAAGACCGAATGCACCAACGCCCGCTTCGATGAAGCGTCCCAGGAGTGGATCGTGCAGGTAATGCGCGACGGCGAACCGGTCACCTTGAGGCCCAAGCAGCTCGTCTTCGCCCTGGGCGTCTCCGGCTATCCGAATGTTCCAGCGTTCGACGGCGCCGAGTCCTTCCTGGGGCAGCAGTACCACTCGTCCAAGCACCCGGGCGGCGGGGACTGGACGGGCAAGAAGGCGGTGGTGATCGGGTCCAACAACTCGGCGCACGACATCTGCGCCGACCTGTGGGAACACGGCGCGGAGGTCACCATGGTCCAGCGGTCTTCCACTCACATTGCCCGCAGCGAGTCACTCATGGACCTGGCCCTTGGCGACTTGTACTCGGAGAAGGCGCTCGCCAACGGCGTCACCACGGAGAAAGCCGATCTCCTGTTCGCGTCCTTGCCTTACCGGATCCTGCCTGAAGCCCAAATCCCTGTTTACGAGGAAATGGCCAGGCGCGACGCCGGGTTCTACTCGCAGCTTGAGGCCGCCGGCTTCGACCTGGACTTCGGGGTGGACGGTTCGGGACTGTTCCTCAAGTACCTGAGGCGCGGCTCGGGCTACTACATCGACGTCGGCGCCTCCCAGCTGATCATTGACGGCCGGGTCAAGCTCGCCAACGGACAGGTCACCAAGATCACCGGGAACGCCGTGGTCATGGACAGCGGAGCGGAGCTCGAAGCCGACGTCATCATCTATGCCACCGGCTACGGGTCCATGAACGGCTGGCTTGCCGACTTGGTCTCACCCGAGGTGGCGGACGCCGTCGGCAAGTGCTGGGGCTTCGGCTCGGACACGCCCAAGGATCCGGGGCCGTGGGAGGGGGAGCTGCGCAACATGTGGAAGCCCACCAACGTTGAGAATCTCTGGATTCACGGCGGCAACCTGCACCAGAGCCGCCACTATTCCAACTACCTGGCCCTGCAGCTCAAGGCGCGGATGGAGGGACTGCCCACGCCCGTCTACGAGCTCCAGCCCACCCACCACACGCGCTGACCAAACTGACCCAAGGGGCCGTGACAACCGCCTTCCCTCGGGACCACACTGGGGGTGACGACCTCCTGCTGTGACACTCCAACGACATGCCGTGGATGCGCCTGACCGGCTGCATCCACGGCCACGTAAACGAAGGAAAACACCATGAAAGCAGCACGTTTCCACGCCCGCGAGGATCTCCGGATCGAAGACGTTCCGGAGCCGGAGTTGCGGCCCGGCGCCGTGAAGATCGCCGTCGCCTGGTGCGGGATCTGCGGCACGGACCTCCATGAATTCCTGGAAGGCCCCATCTTCACCCCGCCGCCCGGACACCCGCACGGGCTCTCACACGAGGAGGCCCCGGTCACCCTGGGTCACGAGTTCTCCGGCACTGTCGAGGAACTGGGCGAAGGCGTTACCGGCCTGTCCGTGGGCGACAGCGTGGTGGTGGAGCCCTACTTCGTCTGTGACGAGTGCGGACCGTGCCGGGCAGGCAACTACAACCTGTGCACCAAGCTGGGCTTCATCGGGCTTGCCGGCGGCGGCGGGGGACTCAGCGAAAAGATCGTGGTTGATTCGCGCTGGGTCCACCCGGTCGGCGACATTCCGCTCGACGAAGCCGCACTCATCGAACCCCTCGCCGTTGCCTATCACGCAGTGGGCCGAAGCGACGTCAAAGCCGGGGACGTCGCCGTCGTCGGCGGTGCGGGTCCCATCGGCCTGCTCACGGCCGCCGTCCTGAAAGGGCTGGGCGTCACCACCGTAGTGACCGAACTGTCTGCCGCGCGCAAAGAGAAAGCCACATCATCCGGCGTCGCGGATCATGTGCTCGACCCCAGCGCAGTCGACGTCAAGGCGCGGGTGCTGGAACTTACCGGGGGAGCAGGTGCGGACGCAGCGTTCGAATGCGCCGGTGTGAACGCGGTGCTGGACACCATGCTCGACGTCGTCAAGCCCGCCGGGGTGGTGGTCAACGTGTCCATCTGGGGGCGCCCGGCCACCGTGGACATGCAGAAGATCGTCCTCAAGGAAATCGACCTGCGCGGAACGATTGCCTACCGCGGCGATCACGCGGCCGCCATCAAACTCGTCCAGGAAGGGAAAGTCGACCTCAAACCCTTCATCACGGGACGCATTGCCTTGGACGATCTCGTGGACAAGGGCTTCGACACCTTGATCCACCACAACGACACGGCGGTGAAGATCATCGTGCATCCGTAGTGATCCGAGTCTCATCCGGAATAGTTGCAGGCGCCTCGCAGTTGGGCTCAGTGGACCCAATCCGCTTTGAAAGGAACTGCGCATGCTGTTTTCCCCGTTGACTCTCGGCGAGCTCGAACTGCCCAACCGCCTGGTGATGGCCCCGCTGACCCGTCTCCGCTCCGGCGAAGCGGGGGTACCCGCCCCTGTCGTTGCCGAGCACTACCGCCAGCGCGCCTCGCTTGGCCTGATCGTCAGCGAAGGCACATACCCCAGCCCCGCAGGACGCTCCTACCCGGGGCAGCCCGGCATTGTCACGCCGGAGCAGATTGCCGGCTGGAAGAAAGTCACGGACGCTGTTCATGCCGAAGGCGGCCGGATCTTCGCGCAGATCATGCACGGCGGGCGCGTTTCGCACGAGGACATCAACGGCGGCCACCAGGTGGTCGCGCCGAGCGCCATCGCCGTCGAGGCGGAGACCCGCACGTACAAGGGCAAGCAGGCACACCCCGTGCCGCACGCCCTGACCACAGCCGAACTGCCCGGCATCCTCCAGGAAATCGTCCAGGGATCGCTGAACGCGATCGAGGCAGGGTTCGACGGCGTTGAGCTGCACTCCGCCAACGGTTACCTGCTGCACGAATTCCTTGCCCCGTCGTCGAACCAGCGCGACGACATCTATGGCGGCTCGCCCGAGAACCGGGCGCGCTTCGTCATCGAGGTTGTGCAGGCTGTCGTTGCGGCCATTGGTGCCGACCGCGTCGGCATCCGGATCTCGCCCGAACACAACGTGCAGGGCGCCCTCGAAACGGACGCCGCGGACGCCCGCGCGACGTACTCCCAGCTGGTGGACGCCATCTCGCCGCTGAACCTGGCCTACCTGAGCATCCTGCACAAGGAGCCCGCCGGCGACCTGGTCCAGTACCTGCGTTCCCGGTTCAACGGACCCTTCCTGGTCAACACCGGGTTCGGCGTCATCACCACCCGCGAAGAGGCCATCGCGCTCGTTGCCGACGGCCATGCCGATGCTGTAGTGGTGGGACGCCCGGCCATTGCCAACCCGGACCTCGTCCGCCGCTGGCGTGAGGGCCTCCCGGTCAACGAACCGGACCAGTCCACGTTCTATGCCGACGGCGCCGAAGGCTACACGGACTACCCGTTCTACGAGGAGTCGCAGAACTAGCCTCTTCGGGTCTTCAGGCCTTGGTACAACAGGCGGGCGCAACCCCATTGCGCCCGCCTGTTGTGCTGTCCGCCGCTTTGTGACCGGCCATGCAGGCCGCGCCGGAGGCTGCCCTATAGGATCTGAACATGCAGCGTCCGTCCCAAAGCACCAGTCCCGGCAGTCGAAAAGGCAAGCCCGTGAGCCGCCAGGTGCTGGCGGACCACGTGTACGAGGAACTGCTGGAGTCACTGATGGACGGCCGGTTGGAACCGGGCGCCACCGTCAGCATTGACGGCACGGCGCGCGACCTCGACGTTTCGCCCACCCCGGTCCGCGAAGCCCTGGCCCGGCTGGAACACACCGGCATGGTCCGCCGGGTGGCGCTCAAGGGCTACCGCGTGGCCCCGGTTTTCACACGCGAGGACTTCGCCGAGTTGATGGAAGCGCGGCTGGCCATCGAGCCGGTGAATGCACGCCTCGCCTGCGCACGCCTGACCCCGGAACGGCTCGCCCAGCTGGAACAAGCGGTGACTGACCTGAAGACCGCACCGCGGGGCCCGTCATTCGCTGAATTCCGTGACTACCTCGAAGCCGACGAGCGGTTCCACCGCCTCATCGCCGAACAGACCGGAAACCAGTTCATGGTGGCTGCCTATGCCGCGCTGGGTGGCCAGGTGCAGCGGTTCCGGCTCTTCGGGGGCGTGGGCATCACGGATGCGGAAAACGCCATCGCCGAACACCAGGCCGTCCTTGATGCGATGGCCACGGGAGACCCCGAGACGGCCGCGGCAGCCATGGCCGATCACGTCAGCAAAGTCCGCGGCCGCGCCATCGCCGACGCCCCGGAAGCCTGAGCCCCACCCTTAGCGCTCTCTTTCCCAACTGACTGGCAGTTAACGTCGTGATCGCGCTCTTTCGCGACGTCTACTGCTAGCTAGTTGGGCTGACACCACCTGAAGTGTGACCTTGACAACTTTGTGTCGATAGTAAATCCTATAGGAAACAGGATTCGCACAAAGGAGTGAACACCATGGCCTACACAGCCGAGAACTGGCCCATTACTGCGGCCCTGCTTCAGTTCCCGGGCACCGATGCCCAGGGAACCCACATCAACGACGCCGACGCATCGGCCTGGGCCGAGGTCCTCACCGAGGTAAAGGAAGCCGGCTTCGCCCACGCGGACCTCACGGACAGCTGGGTGCGCCCCGGCGATCTCAGCAAGGAACGCCTGGCCGAGTTCAAGCAGACGGCAGACGCCGTGGGCATCGGCGTGCCGGTCATCTCCGCCATCCGGCGCAGCGTCATCGAAGAAGGCAACTGGGAAGCCAACCTTGCCTACAGCCACCGCACCATCGACGCCGCCGCCGAGCTGGGCTGCGAAGTTGTCTCGTTCGGGCTCCACCAGGCCATCACGGCCGAGCAGCAGAAACAGCTCTGGTTCTGGACCGTCGAAGGCTACAAGGACCCGGCCGGAAACAAGGAAGCCTGGGGAAACGCCGTCGCTCGTCTCCGCGAACTTGGCCGGCACGCAGCCGAAGTCGGGGTCCTGCTCTCGCTCGAAATGTATGAGGACACCTACCTGGGAACCGCGGATTCCTCGGTCCAGCTGGTCCAGGACATCGGCCTGTCCAACGTCGGCCTCAACCCGGACCTCGGCAACCTGATCCGGCTCCACCGGCCCATCGAGGACTGGCGCGAGATGGTGGCCAAGACCCTGCCGTACTCCAACTACTGGCACATGAAGAACTACATCCGGGACGAGGACACGGCCCGCGACATGTACGTCGCCATGCCGGCGCCTATGGAAAGCGGCCTCATCAACTACCGCGAAGCTTTCAAGCTCGCACTATCCGTCGGGTTCCAGGGCATCCTCTGCACCGAGCACTACGGCGGAGACGGCCTCAGCGTGACGGCCAGCAACCAGGACTACCTTCGCCGCCACGTCCTCCCCAAGACGGACGGCTACGCGCTGGGCCGGAGCCAGGTGGCGCAGGGGCGGCAGCAGCCGGCCGCCGCACTGGCCGCCGTCTAAACAGGGCCTCAGCCCGACACTGCATTTCCCAACACGGATTCGATGAGGAAACCATGACCCAGATCTTCGACAACCCCGCTGATTTCGCGGATGAGGCACTGGACGGCTTTGTGGCAGCCAACCGCGGCTATGTTGCCCGCGTTGACGGCGGCGTGGTCCGCTCCACCGAGGTGCCTGCCGGCCAGGTGGCCCTGGTGGTGGGCGGCGGCTCCGGCCACTACCCGGCCTTTGCCGGCCTGGTGGGGCCGGGCCTCGCCACCGGCTCCGCCTGCGGCAACATGTTCGCGTCCCCGGCGGCCGGCCAGGTCTACCGGGTGGCCAAGGCATCCAACGCCGGCGGCGGCGTCCTTCTGAGCTACGGCAACTACGCCGGCGACGTGCTCCACTTCGGGCAAGCCCAGCTGCGCCTCAACGCCGAAGGCATCGAAACCCGGACCGTCCTCGTCACGGACGACATCGCCAGCGCCCCGCTGGACCAGATCGAGAAGCGCCGCGGCATCGCCGGAGACCTCACGGTCTTCAAGATCGCCGGCGCCGCGGCCGAAGCGGGACTGGACCTCGACGCCGTCGAACGTCTGGCCATCCGCACCAACTACCGCACCCGTTCCCTGGGCGTGGCGTTTGACGGCTGTACGCTCCCGGGCGCGGATGCGCCGCTGTTCCACGTGCCCGCCGGCCAGATGTCGCTCGGCCTGGGCATTCACGGCGAACCGGGCATCTCGGAACACCCGATGCCCACCGCCTCCGAACTCGCCGAACTGCTCGTCTCCAGGCTCCTGGCGGACAAGCCCGACGACGCCGGGAACCGCGTGGTGGCCATCGTCAACGGCCTGGGCACGGTCAAATACGACGAACTGTTCCTGCTCTTCGGCAAGATCGAAAAGCTCCTCACCGCCGCGGGCCTGACCGTGGTGGAACCGGAATGCGGCGAGCTGGTCACCAGCCTGGACATGTCCGGGCTGTCCCTGACATTGCTTTGGCTGGACGACGAATTGGAGCAGTTCTGGGCAGCCCCGGCCGACACCCCGGCCTTCCGCAAGGGCAACCTCGCCCCGCGGGCCCGCCGCGAACTGGCCGGACCGGAAGACGCCGTAGCTGGCGAAGTGGAAAACACGACGCCGGCAGCAGCTGACCTGGGCCGGCTGGCAGCCGCCGTGCTCGCCCAGGTGCAGGGCGTCGTCGTCGAGCATGAAGAGGAACTGGGGGACCTGGACGCCATCGCCGGCGACGGTGATCACGGCATCGGCATGCGCCGCGGCGTGGACGCCGCAACCGCCGCCGCCCGGGAAATTTCGGCGGCCGGGGCATCAGTGGAACGCGTTCTCACAGCGGCAGGGGAAGCCTGGAGCGAACGCGCCGGCGGAACCTCCGGTGCGTTGTGGGGATCCGCCGTGATCGCCGCCGGGCTCGCCCTCGGTAACAGGGACGCTTACCGCGGCGAGGACGCGGCGGCCGCCGTCACCGCCTTCGTGGACGCAATCACCGCCCTCGGCAAGGCCGAGCCGGGGGACAAAACCATGGTGGATGCGCTGCTTCCCTTCAAAGACACCTTCCTGAACGCGTTCGACGGCGGAACTCCGGTACGCGGGGCGCTCGCCGCCGCAGCGGCCGCTGCCCAGCAGGCCGCTGACGCCACCGCTTCGCTCCGGCCGCTCAAGGGCCGCGCACGGCCCCTCGCCGAAAAGAGCGTGGGGCATCCCGATCCCGGTGCAGTTTCGTTCGGGCTGATTGCGGCCCGGATCTCCCGCTACGTCGAATCTGAACTCACTAATTCCCCACTAATGGATTCCCAACTGGCGGCCTCCGCGGCCGGAAATGGAGCAAAAGCATGAGCACCAGTACTTCCCCAGGCTGGCGGATCGTCGTCGGCAACGATGAAGCCGGCGTCGAATACAAGGAAGCGCTGAAGGCGCTGCTCGAAGCGGACAGCCGCGTCGCGTCCGTGCTGGACATCGGCGTGGGCGCGAACGACTCCACCGCGTACCCGCATGTCGCCGTCGACGCCGCCCGCAAAGTGGCCGACGGCGAAGCGGACCGTGCGCTGCTGATCTGCGGCACCGGGCTGGGAGTGGCCATCGCGGCCAACAAGGTTCCCGGGATCCGCGCGGTCACGGCCCACGACGGCTATTCCGTGGAGCGCTCCGTGCTGAGCAACAACGCCCAGGTCCTCACCATGGGCCAGCGGGTGATCGGCCTCGAATTGGCCAAGAAGCTGGTGGGCGAATGGCTCGACTACCGTTTCGACGAGACCTCATCCTCCGCCGCCAAGGTGGACGCTATCTGCTCCTACGAGCCCGACTACACGAAGGCAGTCTGATCATGACCGAAACAGTCAGCACCCCCAACGCGGCAGCCTTAAACAGCGCCCGTAGGATCGCCGTCGTCGGCTCCGGCTACATGGGCGGCGGGATCGCGCAGGTCCTGGCGCTTGGCGGAGCCCGCGTGGCTCTCGCGGATGTGTCCGCCGAAGTGGCGCAGAGCAACTACGACCGTCTCCTCGCCGAATCCGACCAGTTCGTGGCCGACGGCCTGTTCCCCGCCGGTTCCACCGAAATCCTGAAGCAGAACCTCTGGGCTGCCAAGGATATCGAGGAAGCCGTGGCCGACGCGGACTTCATCGAGGAAGCCGTCCCCGAAGTCATCGCCATCAAGCACCAGACGCTGGCCCGCATCAGCGCCGCGGCCAAGCCGGACGCCATCATCGGCTCGAACACCTCCACCATCTCCATCGCGGAACTCTCCGAACCGGTTACCAACCCGGAACGGTTCCTCGGCGTGCACTTCTCCAACCCGTCACCGTTCATCCCCGGCGTGGAGATCATTCCTCACGCCGGTACGTCGGCAACGACGGTCGGCGCAGTCCGCGACCTGGTGCACGCTGCCGGCAAGCAGACCGCCGTCGTCAAGGATGTCACCGGCTTCGTTCTCAACCGCCTGCAGTACGCGCTCTTCCACGAAGCGGCGCAGCTGGTGGAGCAGGGCATCGCGACGGCGGACGACGTGGACACCTTGGTCCGCACCACCTTCGGCTTCCGGCTCCCGTTCTTCGGTCCCTTCGCGATTGCGGACATGGCCGGGCTGGACGTCTACAACTTCTGCTACAAGTCCCTCCAAACCGACTTCCCGGAGCGGTTCGCCACCCCGAAGATCCTCACGGACCTGGTGGAAGCGGGAAAGCTGGGCACCAAGACCGGCGCGGGCTTCCTCAACGTACCGGCCGAGCGGACCCCCGAGCTGATCGCCTACCGCAACAAGGCCTACGTGGCCATGCAGCAGCTGATCGAAGACCTCGGCCCCGCGCCGATCAACTAACACAGGAGCCACCCACATGAGCATCTTCCCCGCAGAACGCACGGCAATCGTCACCGGAGCCGTCTCCGAGCGCGGCATCGGCCGGGCGACCGTCAACTACCTGGCCGCGCAGGGCTGGAACATCGGCATCATCGACCTCGACGACGCACTCTGCAAGGCCACCGCCAAGGAACTCGCCGCCCAGTACGGCGTGCAGGCCCACGGCGTCGGCGCCAACGTCGGCGATGAAGCGTCCGTCCGTCGGGCCATCGACGAGATCGAAGCGGAGCTGCCGCAGGTCGTGGCCCTCGCCAACGTGGCCGGCGTCAGTTCACCCGTTCCGTACCTGGAGCTTGACGCGGCCGAATGGGACCGTGTCCTGAACATCAACCTCAACGGCGTCCACTATGCCACCCGCCGCGTGGCCGAATCCATGGTGGAGAACCGGATCGGGCGCATCGTGAACATCTCCTCCGTGTCGGCCCAGCGCGGCGGCGGCACGTTCTCCAAGACGCCCTACTCGGTGGCGAAGGCCGGCGTGATCGGGCTGACCCGCTCCACTGCCCGGGAACTGGGGGAGTACGACATCACCGTCAACGCCATCTCCCCGGGCCCGATCGACACCGACATCATGGGCGGCACGCTGAGCCAGGAACGCAAGGACGAACTCACCAAGGACCTCGTAGTCAACCGGGTCGGGTCCACCCGCGACATCGCAGCAGCCATCGCCTTCCTCATCAGCGAGGACGCCGGCTACATCTCCGGCCAGACGCTGAATGTGGATGGCGGACTCTACATGCACTAGGGAAGGCCAGCCATGGCACAGCACAGCACCCCCGCAAGACTGTCCGCAAAAGCACGGCCGGCATCATCACGGCCGGCGACAGGGCTCAGGTCCTGGAGCCGCGGTCGCCAGATTTACCTCGCCGTGGGCATCCTTGCCTGCCTCGCCGGGATCATGATCATCGCGTTCTCCCGCTAGGACCCGAAGTACCCCCTTCGTTCGCAACTGATTTACTCAAAGAGGAGTTTTGATGTCCCTAACAGCAACGTCCACGAAGGAGCTCCTGGATTCGCCGGTCCTCAAATCGGCGATTTCCAAAGCTTCGTTCCGGCTCATGCCCATGCTCGTCATCCTCTACGTCGTGGCCTTCCTGGACCGCACCAACGTGGGCTTCGCCGAAGCGGCGCTAGGCGTGGACCGCGGAGTCACTGCCGGGGCCTACGCCCTTGGCGCCGGCATTTTCTTCATCGGCTACGCACTGTTCGAAATCCCCAGCAACCTGCTCCTGACCAAGTTCGGCGCCAAAGTGTGGCTGGCCCGCATCGCCATCACCTGGGGCATTGTGTCCGCGTGCTTCGCCTTCGTTCAGGGCGAGACGTCCTTTATCATCCTGCGCTTCCTGCTCGGCGTGACTGAGGCCGGCCTGTTCCCGGGCGTCATCATGTTCCTGGCGGCCTGGTTCCCGAACAAGGTGCGCGTGAAGATGTTCGCCATCTTCTACCTGGCCCAGCCGTTCTCCCAGATGATGGGCGCCCCGCTGTCCGGCTGGCTGATCAACATCGGCGACCAGGTTCCCGGCGTGGCCGGCTGGCAGGTCATGTTCTTCGTCGAAGGCATGCTCGCAGTCCTGGCCGGCATCGCCGCGTATTTCTTCCTGATCAACAGCCCGCAGGACGCAAAGTTCCTGAACCCCGGCGAAAAGAAGGCGCTGCTGGATGTCATGGCACTGGAAGACACCGTCAAGGAAGAAACCGGTCCCCGCGGCGTACTCGCGGCCATGAAGAACCGCAAGGTCTGGTATTTCACCGTCATCTACTTCTGCCTCCAGGTGGCGGTCTACGGCGTGACGTTCTACCTGCCGCAGCAGGTGGCACAGCTCACGGGCCAGAAGGTGGGCTTCGCCGTCGGCCTGATGGCGGCCATCCCGTGGTTCTTCGGCATCTTCGCCTGCTACTTCATCGGCAAGGCGGCCAACACCATCGTCCGCCGCCGGGTATGGGGCACCGGGCTGTTTATCTCCACCGGGCTCTGCATCTTCGGCTCGGCGTGGGCCGGCGCCAACCACATCCCGGCACTGGGCATCATCTTCATCACCCTGGCGGTGTGCAGCTTCCTGTCGATCGGACCCATCGCCTGGTCCTACCCGACGGCGTTCCTCACCGGCACGGCTGCGGCCGCGGGCATCGGCCTGATCAACTCGCTGGGCAACCTGGGCGGTTTCGTGGCCCCGATCCTGCGGACCACGGTCAACCAGGTCACGGCGTCCGACACCGGAACGATGGGTGTTTACGCCCTGGGTGTACTGCCGTTCCTGGCGGCCGCGATGATGTTCGCGACCAAGAGGTTCCAGAACAAGGCAGACGAACTGCTTGAGAAGTAGCAACAGCTTGAACAGTAATAACAGTGCCGTGACGTATGTCGGGGTCAGCACCAAGATGTACCTGGGATACCGGGACAGCCTGGGCTGGCTGGAGCGCCTGCGGCACGAAGTGGACTCCCGTCCGGCCCTCGCGGCCGGGCGGGTTGTCCCGTTTGTGATCCCGTCCTTCCCGGTGCTTCCCGCGGCCGCCGCTCTGGTGGAGGGTTCGGCGCTGTTCCTCGGTGCGCAGAACTGCGGCTGGGCGGACGGCCCGTGGACCGGTGAAGTGGCGCCGTCCATGCTCGCCGAGCTGGGCGTCCAACTGGTGGAGATCGGCCACGCCGAGCGCCGCGCCCACTTCGGCGAAACCGACGCCGTGGTGGCGCTCAAGGTCCGGGCAGCGGACGACGCCGGGCTGACGCCGCTGCTGTGCGTTGGCGAAGACTCCGCCGCCGCCCGGGATGCAGCAGATTTTGTGTTCCGTCAGATCGACGCTGCCGTCGGGGGCGACTGGGCGCTGGCCACGCGCCTCGTTATTGCCTACGAGCCGGTCTGGGCCATCGGCGCCGCCGAGCCTGCGGACGCCGGCTACGTGTCCGACGTCGTGATTCACCTCCGCGGCCTGCTCGCCCGGCACGGGCTCCAGGGAGTTCCGGTCATTTACGGCGGTTCAGCGAAACCCGGCCTGCTTCCGCGGCTCGGCGGCGTTTCCGGACTTTTCCTGGGCCGCTTCGCACACGACGCCGCGAACTTCGGCAGGGTGCTGGATGAGGCGCTACTGCTTGCCCCCTGGTTTGTGGCGGACCGCCGGCCCTAGCTGGGGGCCGACCGCTGGCACAGTCCAATAAAACCGCCCAGCTGTTCGAGCCCTTCCGGATGGGTGGGCAGGTAGTTGGTCAGTTCCGGTGCCCGCACCACCACGGCACGCCATTTGCCGCGGGAAACCGCCACGTTGATCCGGTTCCGGGAGAGCAGGAATTCCATGCCGCGCGGAGCCTCCGCCACCGCAGAGCAGGCCATGGACACGATCACCACGGCAGCCTCCTGGCCCTGGAATTTATCCACGGTGCCCACGCGGACCGCCGCGTGGCCGGCCGAGTCGAGGGCGTCCCTGATCAGGTTCACCTGGGCGTTGTAAGCCGCCACCACCAGGATGTTTTCCGGCCCCAGCGGACGGCCGCCGGCTTCATCGTGCCACATCAGACCCAGGTGCCTCCCGACCTGGCGCACCACTTCAGCGGCTTCCTCCGGGGAGGACGTGATGTTGCCGCTGTGTGGGACCAACACGGTTTCGATTCCGGCAGGAACGCCCGCCAGGATCCGCAGATCCGCCGCGTTTGCTGAGCGCAGCCTGCCCTCGTAGGCGAGCTCCGAAATGGCTTCGCACAGGGGTGACGCCATCCTCCAAGAGTCCGCGAGGAAGTACCCGAGCTCGGGCGGAAGCGTGGCGCGACCCGCGGAGATCCAGCCGAGCGCGGATTCGTTGACTGGCTCCGGGTGGGTGCCCTGGCTGACCTGGGGGAGCTGCTGCGGATCTCCTAGCAGCAGCAGCCGAGGGCTCGCCTGGGCAACAGCCAGGGTGTTCGCCAAGGAGAACTGCCCGGCCTCATCGATCACCAGCAGATCGAGTGACCCGGCGGGAACCGTGGAGCCGGTCATGGTCCAGGCAGTGCCTCCCACCAGCGCTCCGCCCGGGGAACTGAGCAGCCGTTCAACGTCCGCGGCGTCCCGGTGGTGCCACGGCAAAGTACCGTCGTGTTTCACGTCCTTGGCTACACGGCGCGGGTCCACTCCGGCCTTTGCCACGGCAGTGCAGAGCAGGTTCTCCACCACAGCGTGCGACTGGGCCACCACACCCACTTTCCAGCCTCGGGCCACAAGCCGCGCGATGACGTGCGAGCCGACGTGCGTCTTGCCGGTGCCCGGCGGCCCCTGTACCGCGAGGTACGAATGGTCGAGCGCCTCCACCGCAGCCGTGATGGCGTCAATGAATCGGTCCGGCCCGCCGGCCGGTGCGGGGAGCGGACTGCCTGTCACCAGCCGCGGCGGAATCCGGCGCACCAGGTCCAACGCCGGGTGTTTCCGGAAAACAGGCCTGCCCGGCGCCCCGGCCTTTCCCGGTACGGCTGCTCCCGGGGCGTCTGCCGAGCCGTCCGGAAGGCCGGCAGCGACCTGGTCCGCCAGCAGGGCCAGCGCTTCCTCCAAGCTCTTGGTGGCGATGGGCTGGTCTTCGGTCAGGGCGATGGGCAGGTTGTTGTGCGGTTCGATCTTCCGGTGCAGCTTGTCCCGGATCACCACTGTGTCCCGCCCGTCTTCGTGGCCGAGCTCAAGAACTTCCGTCCCGAACCACCCGTTGCGCCCCGACCCGTCGTTGCCCGTGCCCTCAAGGCCGGCCGGCAACGGACGGTCGTACATCCGGAACCACTTGCTGCCCTCGCGGAGATCCGAGCCGGCGCTCACCGTTCCGGTCAGCTGCACCCTGCGTTCCGGGAGCCTGGTGCCCACCTTGTGCCAGTCATCGAGGATGCGGGCTTCTTCCACGAGGAAGACGTTACGGTCCTGTTGGTGGGTGTCGGGGCCGTTTTCGCAGCGGTCAAAATGTGCCCACCAAAACGCCTTGCGCTCGCGGCGGTGGTAGCTCACGGCCGCATCCACCATGGCGACAGCCTGGATATCGGAATCGGGGCCGCCGAGCTCACCGCCTGCGGCGCGGAACTCTGCCGCCCGGGCCAGGAACGCCCGAATGGCGAGTTCAGAACGCCGGACCGCGGCATCGTCGTCGGACTCAGCTGCCCCCCGCCCTAGATTTCCGGCAGGACCGGCACTTCCGGGTGCCGGCCGGATTCCTCGCTCGGCGGCGCGCCGCAGCAACCAGTCGCGAAGCTCCAGCGTGGAGAGGCAATCGTATTGGTTGTAGTCGGAGATGCCGGCGAGGATGGCCGCGGCGTCCTCGGACAATCCGGCGTCGCGCGCTTCGCAGTAATCGGCGTAGGCCACCACGGAGGCGCCGGCGTCCTTCACGTCCCCGGAGCGGAGGTTGCTGCCCATGTACAGCGGCTCCAGTTTCTTGATGCTGTAGGAGTTCTCGGAGATACGGATGCTGTTCCGCACCGTCTGGTACAGGTCCACCAGGAGTCCGTCCCGCAGCCAGTTGTCCACGACGTCCTCACCGGCGACGTGCATCACCGACAGTTTGCGGAGCGCGGTCTTCTCGTAGGCGGCGTAGTGGTAGACGTGCATGTCAGGGTAGTGGCGCCGCCTGTCTTCCACATAGTCCAGGAAGTCGAGGAAGGCCTGCTTCTCGGCGGCGCGGTTGTGGGCCCAGAAGGGCTTGAACATAGTCCGGCGATCCGGTTCCGGCGGAGCTTCGATAACTCCGAAGAGGTACTCGAGCCCCCAGACGCCGGTGGCGCTGTCCTGCCACAGCGGATCCCCTTCGAAGTCGAAAAAGATGTCGCCGGGGCTCGGCGGCGGCAGTTCCGCCAGCGTGTTCTCCGGGATCACCCGGTAGCTGATGCTGTGCTGTTCGCCGTCCTTGATGTAATTGACGGAACCTTCTGCCGTGCCGGCGTTGCTTTGCATCCTGGCCTGGTCCTGCATCCGCAGCAGGGAGGGGCTGGCGCCGGGCAGCGTGGCATCGGCCAGCTGCTTGACCGTGAAGATCCCTTGCGCGTGGAGTTTCTTCCGCTGCGCCGAGTTCATCCGCGCGACCAGGAGGAGGTCGTCCGTAGCTTTGACCTGTTCCTGGCAGTAGTCGCAGCGGCCGCAGGCGACGACGCCGGACGTTCCCCAGCTGACGGCGTCGGGCTGGTTACGGTGGCCGGTGGTCAGCGCAAGGAACCTGTCCCGCCGCTCGCGGAACACCGGCAGGATGTCAGCGAGCTTGTGGCTGCTCCGGACATAGTCGAAGCCGCCTCCCACAGTTTCAATGGTGGCACCAAGGATGAGGGTGACCGCCGGGTCCGGTGCGATTCCGGCATGCAGCAGCTGGTCGCCGTACGCGGCCAGCTGGAGCAACGCCGTCACTTTGGCATGGCGGGCCAGTTTGGTGTCGTACACGGCGTAGCTGCCGTCGCCCTGTTTGACCAGAAAGTCGGAGCGGCCGTGGAACCGGCCGTCGAAGAAGGCCGCCTGGAACACGACGTCCGCCCCGGCCCGCAGCGCATCGATCGATTCGGCATGTTTGGCCTGCAGGGTGGCGCGGTCCATTGCTGTGGCGGCGGCGACGTCGTACACGCCTCGGCCGGTGGCGGGATCCCACGGGCCGAACTCAGCCAGGAACTTGTCAAGGACCTTGTGCTCGTGGACGTCACCAAGCTTCGCCGTGCGGGCCAGCATCTCGTCGGGCTCGAATTCGGCCCTGGCGGACCTGCCCAGTTTTTCATCGAGTTTGCGGAGCAGCTGGTACTCGCACGTGGCCGCGATCACCAGATCGCTCGCGGAGAAGACCAGGTCCTGTGCCAGATCCGGTACTTCCGGTTCAAGAAGAAACACTGCGCCTCGTTGCTGTAGATGTTGCGGTGCCGGTTGTTGTGAGTTGCCGCTGATGTCTTATTGCCAAGCTACCAAAGGGTCCTGACAATTTGGCTTGGGCACCCCCCGTTCGGCTCTGCCGCTGCCCGCCAGCCTCTGGCCCGGGCAGGCACGGTCGGCGTAAGGTCTGAGGAACATGACTGAACAGCAGCCTTTTGAAGTCGTCCAACGGTTTCCGGATTTTGAAGTGCGCCGTTACCCGGCGCACTCCGTCGCCGAAGTGAAGGTGAACGCGACCTTCGACAGTGCGGGCAACGCCGCTTTTCGGCTTCTTTTCGGCTACATCAGCGGTAACAACACCGCACGCAGGTCCGTGTCCATGACCGCCCCGGTCCTGCAAAGTCCCGCGCCATCCCGGAAACTGGCAATGACCGCGCCGGTGGTCCAGAGCGGTGCCCTCGGCGACAGCGAATTCGTTGTTGCGTTCGTTCTTCCCGCCAGCATCACGGCGGCAACAGCTCCCGTTCCGAATAATCCGCAAGTGGAAATCCGGGCCGTGCGCGGTTCGATGGCCGCCGTCCTGGGATTCTCCGGCAGGGGGACCGAAGCGGCGTTCGAGAAGCGGAACAGAGTCCTGCAGGAAGCCCTGGCTCAAGCCGGCCTCAGGCCAGTCGGAGCGCCCCGGTTCGCACGCTTTGACCCGCCTTTCAAACCCTGGTTCCTCAGGAAGAATGAAGTGGTCCAGGATATCGAGGAGTCGGCGGGACTTGCCGGCCACAAGGGAGGGCCGCATGAGCAATAAACCGGGTGACCACACCGCCACCGAGGCAGCCGCCTCAGCCCCCGCCACCTACGATGAGGCAGCCTTCCAAGCAGCTGTCCGGGCCGCCGAGCAGAGTCTCAGTGAAGGTGGCATCCCCATCGGTGCCGCGCTGGCGAGGGGCAATGAAGTGTTCGCCAGCGGCCACAACGAGCGCGTACAGCACGGCGATCCCATCGCCCACGGCGAGATGGCTGCGCTCCGTGCTGCCGGGCGCCAGAAGAGTTACCGCGACACCACGCTCTACACCACCCTGGCTCCATGCGCGATGTGCACCGGGACGATCATCCAGTTCAAGATTCCGCGGGTGGTGGTGGGGGAGGCCAGGACATTTCCTGGCGAATTCGAGCTCCTGCGCTCGCGGGGTGTTGAAGTGCTGGTGCTGGACGACCAGCGCTGCGTGGACATGATGCTCGCTTTCCAGCGCGACTACCCGGAACTGTGGGCCGAGGACATCGCCGAGGACGCGCCCGCGGACTCTGCCCGCGTTCCAGGGAAATAGGGCGAGACGGAATACCGGCACGAGGCGGAGACATGGACCGAAACCGCATGGCCTTGACGGCAGTGAAGTCATTCCACACGCTGGCCTGGTTCCTGATCGAAGCCTGCATGGTCTACCTCTTGTACGCGGGAATCCGCGGTCGCACGGACAGGCGTGCCGGGGTGGCCGCGTGCGTCGTTGCCGGTGAAACGCTCGTTTTTGCCGCCAACGGCTTCCACTGCCCGCTGACCGCTGTGGCCAAAAACCTCGGAGACGAGACGGGGTCGGTGACTGACATTTACCTGCCCAAGTGGTTCGCGAGGAACCTCCCGGCGATCCATGTTCCGCTGATCCTGCTGGCGGTGGCGCTGCATCGCCGGAACATCATCGCTGCGGGCGCGCAGACCGGCAGAGCTCCTGACCGGCCGGCCCGACCGGTAACCAAGCCCGCCCGCTAACCAAGCCCGCCCGCTACAGGAACGCTTCGCGGCCGGTCCCTTCCCGCAGCAGGAGTTTGCCGTTTTCGATGGACACGAGGAGGCTCTTGGGCCTGCCGCTGAGCTTGACGCCCCCGGACAAGCCCCGGCTGGTGACATCGACGCCGATAGTTGCCCCGCGCGCCGGAACCTCGATCGCGACTTCTTCGGCGATTCCAAGCAACGGATTCGTGGAAAGTTCGGTGTCGCGCCTGGCCTGCTTGCCGTTGACGAAAACCGTGACGTTGTCCTCCTCAAAGCCGCCCTGAAGGATGATGAGCAACTCCTGCATCGTGGACCGCCTCCGTAGATCGTCGGGCTCCCCCCAACTGCCACTACATCACTTCTTTTCCCTTGTGGATAGCCCCAGTTTTGGCTGCCGCGGGGAGGTGCAGAGATGGCACAGCGTCACAGTGTCGGTCCGGTAAGGCAAAATGATCTGGGTGAACCACATCCCGCAGCGCCCCTCCGCTTTCCCTGCCGGTACACCGGCCACAACACCGGCCAGCCCGGTCACCACCATGTCTGCCGGCTCAACTGCCGAGCACATCGCGGCCCAGATCGCCGGCGAGCTGGGGGTCAAGGCGTGGCAGGTGAAGGCCGCGGTGGAACTGTTCGACGGCGGCTCGACCGTTCCCTTCATCGCCCGGTACCGCAAGGAAGCCACCGGGACGCTGGACGACACCCAGCTCCGCGACCTCGAGGAGCGGCTCCGGTACCTTCGCGAACTGGAGGACCGCCGTCGGACCGTCCTGGAGGCGATCGCCGCGCAAGGCAAGCTGACGCCGGAACTGCAAGCCGCCGTCGTCGGCGCCGATACCAAATCCCGGTTGGAAGACATCTACCTTCCCTTCAAAACCAAGCGGCGGACCAAGGCCCAGATCGCCCGTGAGGCGGGTCTCGAGCCGCTCGCGGATGCCCTTCTCAAGCGCCCGGAACTGGACCCGGAGCGCGAGGCCGCCAAGTATTTGAACGCTGAACATTCCATCGAGGACGCCGCGACAGCGCTGGCGGGTGCCCGGTCCATCCTCGTCGAGCGGGTGGCCCAGGACCCCGATCTCGCCGCGACCCTCCGCGAACGACTCTGGACCCAGGGCCGCATGGTGTCGCGGGTGAAGAAGGGCCAGGAGGCCGAGGGACAGAAGTTCAAGGACTACTTCGAGTTTTCGCAGGCGCCGTCCGGGATGCCGTCGCACCGTGTCCTGGCGCTGCTCCGCGGGGAAAAGGACGGGGTGCTGGAGCTGGATCTCGCCGAGGCGGAACCGTTCGACGACGCCGCCCTGGCCGCCGCCCGCGGCCGCTACGAGTCCGCCGTGGCCAGGTTCCTCGGGGTCGCGGACCGCGGCCGGCCAGCCGATGAATGGCTGCTGCAGACCGCGCAGGTGGCGTGGCGCTCGCGGGTGCTGGCCCGGCTCACGGCCGACCTGAGGGGGAGGATGTTCGCCGCAGCCGAGGACGAAGCCGTGCGGGTTTTCGCCGCAAACCTCCGCGACGTGCTGCTGGCGGCCCCGGCAGGCAACCGGGCAACCCTGGGACTGGACCCGGGACTGCGCACCGGCGTGAAGGTGGCCGTGGTGGACGGGACCGGCAAAGTGGTGGCCACCGACACGGTCTACCCGCACGCCCCGGCGCGCAAGTGGGACGAAGCCCTGGCCACGCTGGTCCGGCTGGCGCGCCAGCACGCCGTCGAACTGGTGGCGATCGGCAACGGGACGGCGTCCCGCGAGACCGACAAGCTCGCCCTCGAACTGATCAAGAAGCTGTCCGCGTCGGGA
Source organism: Arthrobacter sp. Leaf337 (assembly GCF_001423745.1). Lineage (GTDB taxonomy): Bacteria > Actinomycetota > Actinomycetes > Actinomycetales > Micrococcaceae > Arthrobacter. The sequence goes on along the minus strand of NZ_LMPC01000006.1, from coordinate 166,673 downwards.
GCAGCGGCACCGGAAAAGCTGGTGGTGTCCGAAGCCGGGGCCTCGGTGTATTCGGCGTCGGCGCTTGCTGCGGCCGAGCTGCCCGGCATGGATGTCTCCCTGCGCGGGGCGGTCTCCATCGCCCGGCGCCTGCAGGATCCGCTGGCCGAGCTGGTGAAAATCGAGCCGAAGTCGATCGGCGTCGGGCAGTACCAGCACGATGTCACGGCGGCGAAGCTGGACCGCAGCCTGGATGCCGTGGTGGAGGACTGCGTCAACGCGGTGGGAGTGGCCGTCAACACGGCGTCGCCTGCGCTGCTGAGCCGCGTCGCCGGCGTCGGGCCGCTGCTGAGCGAGAACATCGTGGCGTACCGGAACGAGCACGGACCGTTCGCCAAGCGCAGTGATCTGAAGAAGGTGCCGCGGCTGGGGGCCAAGGCGTTCGAGCAGTGCGCCGGGTTCCTCCGGATCACCGGGGGAGCGGAGCCGCTGGACGCTTCGAGCGTGCACCCGGAAGCCTACCCCGTGGCGCGGAAGATCCTGGCGGCCGCAGGCGGCGGAAAGTCAGCTGCCGGGAAGGCAGCTCTTAGCGGGTCCGGTGCCGGCAGCCTGGCTTCGCTCAACGCGCAGGATTTCGTGGAGGGCGCCTTCGGACTGCCCACGGTCCAGGACATCTTTTCCGAACTGGAGAAGCCCGGACGGGACCCGCGGCCGGCCTTTGCAGCCGCCAAGTTCTCGGAAGGGATCGAGAAGATCTCCGACCTCCGTCCCGGGATGATCCTGGAGGGAACCGTCACCAACGTGGCCGCGTTCGGGGCGTTCGTGGATGTCGGAGTGCACCAGGACGGACTGGTGCATGTGTCCGCACTGGCCAACCGCTTCGTGTCTGATCCACGCGAGGTGGTGAAGTCCGGCCAGGTGGTGCGGGTGAAGGTTCTTGAGGCCGACCCGGAGCGGAAGCGCATCTCGCTCACGTTGAGGCTCGACGACGAACCGGCACCTGCCGGTGGCCGGCCGACTGCCGCGGCGGGCAGGCCGGCTGCTTCCGGTCGGCAGGCCAGTGCACCACGGCAGGGGAGCGGGGCACCCCGTCAGGGGAGCGACGCCAAACCGCCACGGAGTAGCGACCGTCAGCCGCGGAGAGACAGCGCCGACGCCAAACGGACGCCGCCGCCCAAGCCCGCTCCGGTCAACACGGCCATGGCCGAGGCGCTGCGGAAGGCCGGCTTGGGCAAGTAGCCGCCATCGACCGTCGCGGTGAGTCCCTCCTGCGGCTGGCGGCCGTGGCTACAGTGGTCCCCATGACCTTTACCCGGCCTGAGCCTTTCATCACGCGCCCCACCCTGCGGGGAACCTTCGGGATGTCCGCCTCGACGCATTGGCTTGCGACGGCGGCTGCCCAGTCGGTGCTGGAACGGGGCGGGAACGCGTTCGACGCCGCCACCGCAGGGGCGTTTGTGCTCCACGTCGTTGAGCCGCACCTGAACGGTCCGGGCGGGGACATGACCGCGGTGTTTGTCACCGCTGCGGAACCGGGCAAGCCGGTGGTCCTGATGGGGCAAGGGCCGGCTCCCGCGGGAGCAACGGCGGAGCACTATCGTTCGGAGGGCTTGGAACTAGTGCCCGGTTCGGGCGCCTTGGCCGCAGCGGTACCTGCCGCCGTCGACGCATGGCTCCTTTTGCTGCGCGACTACGGAACGTGGGAACTGCCGGCGGTGCTGGAGTTCGCGATCGGGTACGCCCGCGACGGCCATCCGGTGCTGGGACGGGTGGGTGCGACAATCGCGGCGGTTTCCGAACTGTTCCGGGAGCACTGGCCCACGTCGGCCGAACTGTGGATGCCGGATGGCCGCATCCCTGCGGAGGGGGAGCTGGTCCGGAATCCGGCCCACGCGCGGACCCTTGTGCGTCTGGCGGAGGCCGGGGTCTCAGAGTCCACTCGGGAAGCGCGCATCGACGCCGCCCGCCGCGAATGGCACGAGGGTTTTGTCGCAGCGGCGATGGTGCAGTCCGTGCAGACGCCGCACCGGCATTCATCCGGCACCGACCATCGGGGCGTGCTGTCACTGAATGACCTGGCAGCCTTCGAGGCAGGCTACGAGCCCGCTGCGACTCTTCAGTTCCGGGGGCACACGGTCGCCAAAACAGGCCCGTGGGGCCAGGGTCCGGCGCTGCTGCAAACCCTTGCGATCCTGGAAGGATTCGCCGACGACTACCTCGACCCGTCCACCGAACTCGGCGCGCACACGATCCTCGAGGCCCAGAAGCTGGCGCTCGCCGACCGGGAGGCCTACTACGGCGACACTGACGTTCCGCTCGACCATCTGCTGTCCCCCGGGTACGCCGCGGAGCGCCGTGCGTTGATCACGGAGCAGGCGTCGCATGAGTTCCGGCCCGGCCGGGTTCCCGGGCGAGAACCGTTTACTCCGCCGCTCCGGAGGGAGTACGTGCCGCCGGCGCTTGTGAACGACGACGACGGGCCGGGCTTACGCGGGAACGGCGCCGGCGTGGGGGAACCGACCGTGCTGGCAACCGGCGAGACGCGCGGCGACACCTGCCATCTCGACGTGGTGGACCGCTGGGGAAACATGATTTCGGCGACTCCGTCAGGCGGCTGGCTGCAGTCATCCCCGGCGATTCCCGAGCTGGGCTTCTGCCTGGGAACGCGGCTGCAGATGACCTGGCTCGAACCCGGAACGCCGTCAACGCTCACTCCGGGGAAGCGCCCCCGCACCACCCTGACGCCGACCCTCGTGCTTCGGAACGGCACGGCTGTCACCGCACTGGGCTCTCCGGGCGGCGACCAGCAGGACCAGTGGCAGCTGCCGTACCTGCTGCGGACCATCGTGGGCGGCTACTCCCCGCAACAGGCCATCGATGCGCCGACGTTCCATACGACTTCGATGCCGGGGTCGTTCTGGCCCCGCACCTGGGAGCCGGGCGGCGCAGTCGTGGAGGACCGGCTGGGTGAGGACGTCATTGCGGGCCTGGAACGTCGCGGTCACCGGATCACGCGGGCAGGCGGCTGGACGCTGGGAAGGCTGTCCGCCGTTGTGCGCGATCCACTGACGGGAGTCCTGCAGGCCGCAGCGAACCCCCGCGGCGCGCAAGGCTACGCGGCGGGGCGGTAGCCGTTCCGCACGGGGTGTCTCCGCCCTTTGATTCTTGAAGGGCAACCACGTCACTTCACCAAGCGCGAACGGTCACTTGCCGCCCGGCCCGCCCCGGAACGGCTCCGGGGGCGCGCTTTGGTCTGCCACCGCCGAGATATGCGCCCGTGCGTGATTGGTCCTGGTCGCTCAGCGTCAGGCTGAAAGCAAGGTTGTGAAGTAGGTGTTTCGTCGGGGGACCTGTCGTGGGTCGATGTGGGGTGGCGGGATGAACCAGGGGATCCCGGTTTTGACGTGGATCTGCCACTGTTCCTTGTGGATCAGGTGGTGGTGATGGCTGCAGAGCAGGCCCGGTTTTGACGTGGATCTGCCACTGTTCCTTGTGGATCAGGTGGTGGTGATGGCTGCAGAGCAGGGTGCCGTTGTCTGTGCTGGTGGTTCCGCCGTGTGACCAGTAAGAGATGTGGTGGGCTTCGCACCAGGGTGCGGGGATGGTGCAGCCCGGGAAGGCGCAGCCCTGGTCGTGGGCGGTGAGGGCTTTGCGGATGTGGGGCGGGAAGACCCTGGTGGTGCGGCCGATGTCGAGGATCCTGCCCTGGCTGCCGAGCAGGACGGGGATGATGTCCGCATCGCAGGCGATCTTGCGGACGGTGGCGGCGGTGACGGGGCCGGTGAACGTGAACGAGCCTGTGCCCGTGCCCGGGATGCCGTTAGCTGCGCCCGCGCTCGTCCCGGTGTCTACGCCTGATCGGGAGCGTGGTCCTTGGGCGGTGGCGTCCTCGAGGTTCTCCAGCTGGTCGAGGAGGTCGCCGTAGTCGATGGTGACCATAACCTGCGGGCGGAGCCCGCCCGCGGCAGGGAGCGCACCGGTGGTCAGGGCTGCTTTGCAGGCGCCGACAAGGCCGTCCAGGAGCTGCTGGGGACGGGTGCGCTGGTCCAGGTCCGGCTCGCCTGGTTGGGTGCGGGGGTTGGTTGCCGTGTTCATCACGGTCAGGAGGGGTTCGTACTGGTCCGCAGTGGCGAAGAATTCCACGTGGTGCAGTCCCCGCCGGGGCTTCCGGATTAACGCTCCCTGGCGGTGCCGGAGCTCCTCCTCGGTGGGTTCGGACCCGTCCTGGTCGATCGCCTCCGTCCACTGCCGGGCGACCCGGGCCACGAAACGAAGTCGGTGTCCTGCTCCGTCGCGGTGTGGGTCAGGGCGTGTTCCATCCTGGCGGTGGTGTCTTCGGCGGCGTGGTGGCGGACCCGGTCTAACGCCAGGGTGATGATGGTCGCGGACCGGGAGCCCACGGTCCCGGATGCCACGGCGGCCGCGAGTTCGGGCCGTTCCGCCGGTTGGGGGTGCCCGGTTATCCCGGTCCTGGGCAGGACCGCCTCCGCCAGTGCCAGCCGGCGGCGGGCTTCGCCGGTACCGATCCGCAGCCTCGCGCGGAGAAACTCTGTGGTGTTCCGGCACCCGTCATCGGCCGGGTCCGGTTCTGTGGGGTCCGGAGCTTCGTTACACACCGCCGTCTCGGCAACGTGGTCCTCATCCGCCGGGCTGGTGGCCCAGCCGATGGGCCCGTGCACGGCAGTCTCGTTACCCCATCCGGTGGTCCAGCCAACCGCGGAACCCGAGCCGGCCCGCGCAGCAGCCGAGGCCTGGCGGCGGGTYCGSTCCACRGCCCCGGCGGCGACCACCTGCAGGTATTCCAGGGTCCGGGCGATGTCCTCAACGTTCGCCGCGAAATCGGCAGCCTCCCGGAAGCCCATCACCCCGGCGTCCTCGACCGCTGTCGAACTCAAAGCCCCGAGCAGCGCAAGGATCCGGGGAAGATCACCGGACCCGCCGCCGTCGGACGCCAACGCCTGAGAAGACTGCAGACTGGCGGGGACACTGCGCAGGCCCGGAACGGAGGCAACCCGAACAGCAGAAGCGGCGGCGGGCAGTGCCGCCCACCGCAACGCCCTCCTGCTGCGAGTTCCCCCAAGACCTCCATGGGACAACTCTCCCAGCGACCTACGACAAAATAGCGTCTCCAAGTGGGCCGAAGCCGCTACCGCCTTGAAAGAGCCTTCGTCTCAGAACCCGGCCTCGCACACCGCAGCGATGGATCCCGAAACGACGGCAATGCGCTGTTCCACGTTCGCGCTGCGGGGTGCCGAAACCTTCAGGCCGCGGTACGGACGGCTGGGGCCCAGACCGTTGCTCATCCCGGCACCGGCGGTAACCGTAAACTCCCGGATCCGGTCCGCAGTCAACAGGGAACGGGGCTCCAGCGGGGCGGGAGGGAGGTGCGTGTCGTCCCAGGCGCGGCCGAACGCCGTATCAACCGGCGAGCATCCGGAAAGCACGACGCCGGCCAATACCCCAGCGTCGGTGGCCAGTTTCAGGTGCCGGCTGGGCGCGCTGACATCCTGCTGTTCAATCACGGAGCGCGCCCAGTTCACCGCAAGGCCGACGCCGGCATCGGCTGCCGTGATCGCCTCGATTTCCGCTTCCAAAGGCAGGAATCCCTTGATCCACGGTTTGTTGCCGAGCGCGGCGTCGCAGTGTTCCAGCACGGGCCGGGCGCCGTCCCAGGCGTAGCCGGCCAGCTCAGCCAACGACGCTCTTAGCGCGCCGGCTGACGCGCTGGCAGCGGACACACCAGCGGAAGGCCGGGGTGCACTGAACAGGTGAACCGCGCGCACGGCCTGCCGTCCAACGGCATCATTGAGGCTGCGAACAGCCTCAGCCGTCCGAAACACCGCAGCTAACGCCGCCTGCCGTCCACCGGTGTCCTTGGAGGCGAGCCCAAAAGCCGGCTCCCGACCCAATCGGTCCATGGTGTCCGGGATGGTGGTGACAGTAAAAGCCAAGTGTTGCGGCAGGTGCCGTACAGCGCGAAGTAACCAGCCGCCGTCGTACTTATGCAATGCGCCACCAGGCAGCCCTCCGCTACCGGAGGCACTGCCTCCAACGGATCCATAGAACGGAATCTCCAGCCCGGCCACGTAGGGGAGTGCGCCGACCGCGGACAGGTAGGCCGCCTCGTCCGACGGGTGCCACGAATCGATGGCGGGCGCGGCCGCGTAGGCGCTCAGGATCAGCCCCGGCGAAGAATTCACACCCGCGCCATCCGGTCCGAAGGCACCCTTGCGGCCACGGGATTGGTCAGGAGACCGACGCCACCGACCTCGACCGAAACCGTGTCGCCCGGCTGGAGCTCCAGGACGGATTCGTCAGGTGCGAAGGGTGTTCCCGTGAGGATCACGTCGCCCGGATACAGGGTCATGAACCGGGAACAGAACATCATTAGTTCAGCCACCGAAAACACCATGCTGGCCGTGGTCGAGTCCTGAACGACAGCGCCGTTGATCCGCGTGACGATGCTCAGCGACTGCAGCTCCGGCAGTTCATCGAGGGTCACGAGCTCAGGTCCCAGCGGACAAAACGTGTCCAGGCTCTTGCCCCGGGTGGACTGGATGTCGGCCGCCTGAAGGTCCCGCGCCGAAACGTCGTTTGCCACCGTCACACCGGCGATTGCCTTGAGCGCCTCTTCCGGGCTGTGGGCGTCCTTTAGCAGGCGGCCGACGACGACGGCGAGCTCACCTTCGCAGACCACCGTTCCGGCAATCACGGGGTCCAGGACGATCGGCTGGCCGTCCCCGGCCAGGCTACCGGGGAACTTGCCAAACACCAGGGGAATGCGACCCGCGGCCGGCCGGGGCCCATCAGGCCAGTAGTTCTCGCCGATGCCTATGAGCTGGCCTGGAATGCGGACTCCCGGCAGCGCCTCGGACTCCAGAAACGGACGCGCGCCGAGGGAAGCCGCAACCAGGGTGAGCGGATGGCGTGCCATCAGTGGCTTAGGTGGGATGCGTAGACGCGGAGCCGCGGGTGCTGGAACACCTCGTCCGGCGGCCCTTCCGCCACGATGCCGCCATGTTCCATGAAGATCACCCGGTCCGCCACCTCGCGGGCGAACTTCATCTCGTGGGTCACGATCACCATGGTCATGCCGGTTTTCGCCAGCTTGGCCATGATGTCCAGGACCTCGTTGACCAGCTCAGGGTCCAAAGCGGACGTGGGCTCGTCAAACAGGATTGCCTTGGGCTCCATCATCAGCGCCCGGCAGATGGCCACACGCTGCTGCTGCCCTCCGGAAAGGTCTGCCGGGTAGGCGTCCGCCTTTTCCTCGAGGCCCACCGAGCGCAGTTTCTCCAGTGCACGGGGTTCGGCGACGGCGCGCTTCTCGCGTTTGGAGATGACGGGACCCTCAAGGAGGTTGTCCAGGACGGTCCGGTGCGGCCACAGGTTGAACTGCTGGAACACCATGGAGATTTCCCGCCGCAGCCAGGTCAGCCGGAACTGGTCCAGCACACCCAGCTTTCCGCGCGAATTCGGCGTGTAGAACACCTGCCGGCCGTCCACGTGGATGCGCCCGGAATCAGGGACTTCCAGCATGTTGATGCAGCGCAGGAGCGTGCTCTTGCCGGCGCCGCTGGGGCCGATGATGGCCACCACCTCGCCCGGCAGGATGCGCAGGTCCACGTCTTTGAGTACTTCGCGGGAACCGTAGCTCTTGGTCAATCCGGTGATGCTGATCATGCCATGCTCCCTACGGTCTCGCGGAGTGATTTCGTGGTGCCCATTTTTCGGCCGGTCTTCTTTTCGATGATGATCTGGAGGGCCATCAGGAGGCTGGTCATGGCCAGGTACATCGCAGCCACGACGCCCAGCGTCTCCATGACGTTGTACGTGGAGTTATAGGCCTTCTGCCCCTGAAGCATCAGGTCGGGGACCGTGATCACCGAAATCTGGGCCGACTCCTTGAGCATGATGATGCAGTTGTTGATGTACGGCGGGGTCATCAGGCGGATGCCCTCGGGGCCGGTGACGCGGAGGAACTTCTGCAGCGGGTTCATGCCGACGGAGTCGGCTGCTTCCAGGTGTCCGGTGTTGACGGACTTGAGCCCGGCCCTGATGATTTCCGAGAAGAACGACGCCGAGTTCAGGCTCATGGCGATCAGGCCCGCCGAGAACGCGTCCAGTGTCAGTCCGAACGGCTTCGTGTAATAGAAGAAGAACAGCGAAAGCATCAGCGGAAGGCCCCGGAAGAACCAGACGTACGCCGCTGCGAAGATGCGCAGGGCGCGGATCCGCGAGAGCCGCAGCGTGGCGATCACGTATCCCAAAACGGTGGCGCAGACGATGGCCGCGGCGACGATCCCCAGTGTTGTCAGGGCGCCGTTCAGGAAGATGGGGAAATATTCGGCTGCTACAGAGCCGGGCTCAGGGATATTCATGGCGGCAGTTACTCCGGGATTGCCACGGTGAAGCCGAACCACTTCTGGTTCAGTTTCTCCAGGGTGCCGTCCGCCTTCAGTTCGGCGATGATCTTGTCCACCTTGGGCTTCATCTCGGTGTCGCTCTTGGGAAGTCCGACGCCGGCGGGCTTGGTTCCGTACACCTCGCCCAGGATTTTCAGGTCCGCTGCGAGCGGGGAGTTCTTCATGAAGTTCTCCGCGGCGATCCGGCCGGTGGCAAAGACGTCGATGCGTCCGGCGGCGACGTCGGCGAAGCCTTCAGGGGCGCCGGGGTAGGCCTTGAGCTCGGTGAACCCGCCGATGCCTTTGACGTCTGATTCAGTGCCGGAGCCGCCGATTGCGCCCACTTTGAAGCCGTCCAGTTTGCTGACGTCCTGGACTGAGCTGTTGTTCTTGGACACCACTGCCACTGCGCCGTCGGCGAGGTAGGGAGCGGAGAAGGTGATGGACTGCTTGCGCGGTTCAGTCATGGTGAGGCCTGACATCACGGCGTCGAACTTCCCGCTGTTCAGCCCCGGGAGAAGTCCGGACAGCTGACCCTCAACGAATTCTGCTTCCATGCCGAGTTTGTCCGCGATCATGGTGCCCACTTCAATATCGAAGCCGGTGAGCTTGCCGCCCTCGGAGAAAGTAATGGGGCGGAACGTGCCGCTCGTGGCGATGGTGAACTTTTCCTTCGCGGCCGTGCCTGCGGAGGCGGTGCTACTGGCTGAGCAGCCGCTCGCAGCGAGGGCCAGAGCGGCCAGAGTGGCGACGACGGCGGCTTTGCTAGTGCGTGAAAACATGCGTTGCTTCCCACTTTCAGTGATCCAGGTGCCAGTGATGATTGCCTGACAGCTAAGACGCTATGGGTTCCGTGTGTCCGGGAATGGCCTGCTTCGTTTCCGAGATGTTAATTATGAATTCTGTAGACAATTTTACAAATTAGGGAACCTGGAGCCCGCTGCGGCAGCCCCGTTGGCAGCCTGTCGGCAACGCAGACGTGCCCCGCAGGCGTGCCCCGAATCGGGCATGGGAACCTCAGATATCCAGGCTCTCCAGCACGACGGCGAAGTCCAACGCAGTCAGTTCGCCGCCCGGCCCGGCCACAATTTGCACGGACAGCGGCAGGCCCTCGTTGGACAACCCGACCGGCAAGGACACCGCAGGGCATCCGGTCAGCGTGACGGCCCGGCAATGCCCCATGATTTCCCAGCCCTCGGCTGTCTGGCCGTCGATGTCCAGGCGGCCGTCGGGGTCGCCCGCGGGGCCTCCCGCCACCGGGAGCAGGGCGATGTCCACCGCCGCAAGCTGGGTCAAGGCGGCGGAGCGCGCGGAATTGGCAGCCTGCCAGGCAATCTCCACGTCGGCGGCAGTGGCAGCGAACGACGCCTGGATGGTCTGGAGGTTGGCGGCTGTTACGCCGTCTTCGCGTCCCTTGACGGCCGCGGCATGGTCCACCATGGGATCCACGGCCCGAAGCCGGTTGTAGGGTGGCAGGCAGTCCGCGAACAGGTCCGGCTGGTGCCGGACCGTGTGGCCGTCGCCCGCCAACGCAGCGGCCAGCCGCTCTATCAGTGCCGTGACCTCCGCGCGGACGGGGCCGAGCGCGGCGCCGTCGCTCCAGGTGATCCGGAACGGGCGCCGGGAGCCCGCGGATGGCATGAGGCCTCCGGTCGATTCCTGCCGGTCGGCCACGCCACGGGCCTCGGCCCCGGACATGATGAGATACGCCGACCGCAGGTCGCGCACGGACCTGGCCATGGGGCCGATGGTCTGGAACGTACCCTGCATCCCCGGGCTCGCGGCCGGCACGGTTCCGTTCGCTCCGAAACTGCCGCCAACGCCCGGAACCTGGCCGTCCCCGGGAACAGAACCAATGCCCGGACGAAGCGCGGCGACCCCCACGCACTGGGCGGGCCAGCGGACGGAGCCGCCGAAATCGGTGCCGACTCCCAGCGCAGAGATGCCTGCGGCCAGCGACGCGGCCTCGCCTCCGCTGGAGCCGCCTGGCGTGTTCGCCGGAAACCGGGGGTTGCCGGTCCTGCCCAGGAGGGGGCTGTCGCACGTAACGCCGAAGGCGAACTCGGGGCAGTTGGTCTTGCCGATCAGGATCGCGTCAGCGTCCAGCAGGCGCTGGACTGCCGGCGCCGTCGTCGTCGCCACTGTGTCCGCAAACGCCTTACTGGCGCCCGTGATGGGGAGGCCGGCGACGGCGATCACGTCCTTGACGCTGAACGGCACGCCGGCCAGCGGTCCCAGTGCCTCACCGGCGGCGCGGCGGCGGTCGACGGCGGCAGCAGCGCGGGCGGCCCGGTCCCAGTCTTCGGTGATGAAAGCGTTCATAGCCCGCCCGGCCGGGGACTGGGCGCGGGTTCGGGCGGCGGCCACGACGTCGAAAGCGGTCAGCGATCCGTTCTGGACGGCTTCGGCAATGGCTGTTGCGTCCAGCATGCCCGTGTTGAGTTGTTGCAGCACTGACGCCGTCATCCCGCGATGCCTGCAGGGTGCGCCCCGGATTCCTGGCCTGCGGCCGATTCCGCGGAGCTTCCCCCGCGTTCGAGGTAGTCGCGTTCGCCGTGCTCTTCGAACTCGCGGCGAATACGCTCAGCATCTCCGGACCGCAGGCATGCGAGCAAAGCCGCATGCCGGTCGCAGCCCTTGCTGAGGTCGCCCTTGGTGCGGGCCTCGCTGATTACGTTGGCTGCCATGCACAGCTGCATCTGAAGCATGAGGGAACGGTAGGCATCTGTCAGCCGGCGGTGGCCGGCAGCTTCCACGAGTGCCGTGTGGAAGTCAACGTTGGCCTGCACCACGGTGGCTTGGTCGCCGCGCTTGGCGGCGGCCCTCATGGTGGTCATGATCGGATCCAAGGCCGGGTAGGCGGACGGGTCTTTCCTGGCGAGCAGGAGGTCCAGGGCAAACATTTCCAGTGCCCGCCGGAGTGAGTAGATCTCGTTGATGTCCGACTCCGTCATTTCCACCACGCGATAGCCCCGGCGCGGTGTCTGTTCGAGCAGGCCTTCACTTTCCAGCATGCGCAGTGCTTCGCGCAGGGGAGGGCGTGAGATGCCGAGCCGTTCGGCGAGCGGGGGTTCATTGAGTTTGTCGCCCGGCGCCAGCTCGCCGCTGACAATCAGCTTGCGAATCTCCTGTGCTGCGAGTGAAACAAGGCTTTCCTGGACGATCATGCTTCCAGACTACTGTCTACAGATTGTCAATCGACTCGCTCCGGCAGGAGTTTACACATCGTTAACACCGGCGGACGTTTTGTAAAAATGTCTACAGTATTCTTAAGCGGATCGTCGATGCGGAGGATGCTCATTCATGGGAATTTTGGGAATTGGAGCGGCCTCGGTCAGCAGGCGCTTCGGCTGGCTGGATCCGTTTGTGGTGCTTCTGCTGCTGACGCTGGTGGCGGCGGCGGTATTCCCGCCGCAGGGGGAGCTGGGGTCTGTCCTGGCCGCAGCCGGCGGCATAGCGGTGGCGGTGCAGTTCTTCATCAGCGGGCTGCGCCTGTCCACCTCGGCAGCAGTACAGGGGTTCAAGGCATGGCGGCTCCATCTGGTCATTGCTGCCGCCTCTTTTGTGTTCTTTCCGCTGATGGGACTCGGGGTGGCGGCGGCATCCTCCTGGTACCTGACTCATGAGCTGGTGGCCGGGCTCCTGTTCCTGACCATGCTCCCCACTGCGGTGCAAACGGCCATCACCTTCACGGGTATCGGGAGAGGCAATACGGCTGCGGCTGTTTGTGCGGCCTCCATCTCCAACCTGCTGGGGATCGTGGTGACGCCGCTGCTCGTGGCGCTGGCGTTGGGGTCCTACAGCGGGATGAATCTCGCCTCGGCTGTGAAGATTGTGCTCCAGATAGTGCTTCCGTTTGTGCTCGGACAGCTGCTCAACCGGCGGCTGGGCGGCTGGGCTGCCAGGCACGCCCTGCCCTTGAAGATCGTGGACCGCGGAGCCATCCTCCTGGTGGTCTATGCGGCCTTCGGTGCCGCCGTCGCCAACGGGCTGTGGCAAAAGCTGCCGCCCGCGCAGCTGGCCGTGACCGCCGGGATCTGCGCCCTAATGCTGGCTGTGGCCTTGACGGTGACGTCCCTGGCAAGCCGAAAAATGGGGTTTGCGCGGGCTGACTCCACCGCCATCATGTTCTGCGGATCGGAGAAGAGCCTCGCGACCGGCCTGCCCCTGTCGGCGATCCTGTTCCACGGCCCGCTGGCCGGCGTGGTGATCCTCCCGGTGATCATGTACCACGCCATGCAGCTGGTGGTGTGTGCCGCCATCGCCCGGCGCGTGGCACGAAGGCGTGCTCCCGATCCGGGCACTTCAGCCGTCCGCGAGGCCGCGGAGGTTTCCTGAGCACTCGCCCCGCAGGGAAGCGCGAACGGACACGTGCGGCCCCAATCTCCAGCCCCGCCCCCGCCGCGCCCGCCCGTCCCCTTTAAGCCCCCAGCACCCGTGGCCTGCCGAACTGCGTCCGGACGCCGGGGGAGTACAACACGGACTCGGGTGGACCCGACACCTCTAGTCCGGCGGCGCTGATCAACCCGTCTTCAAGGACCGTCAGTTCGGCGCGGTACAGGGGCCATGCCGTGTGGGTGTTCGGGATGTAGAGCGTGCGGCCGCGGAAGCGGGAGTGCAAGCCGAATCTCGCCGTCAGGTGGATGGAGAGCGGATCCGCGGCGATGTCGTCCAGCACCGGAACCACCGCAAAGTCGCTCGTCGCCCCATGCTGAAACCGGCGCACAGAATAGCCAGTCGACGGGTCTCCTGGACCGCCCCGACGGAAGTGCGCGTGCGACCACACATAGGGAATCCCGGCGGCGCGTGCGGCCAGCACCACAGCCAGCCGGTCCGCGTCCAAGCTCAGGAAGACCACGCCTCGGGTCCCGTCCGGCTCCCGTGAATACAGCCGGACGTTGATCTCGTTGAAGTCCCCGAAGAACGGCACCGCGGGCCCGCGGCCGATGCCCGCCTGCTGCATGCGGAAGCCGATCAAGCCCACCCACGCTGAGCCGTCGAATTCGTCCGGCACGACTCCGGGCGGCATGAACGCTGCAGCCGCCACGGCGGGGATGCGCCAGTGCAGGAACACGGCATCCGTCCACCGCTGGTCCATGATGACCGGGGAGGGCAGCTCGGGCGGATCCGGCCAGGGGTCGGGGAATTCCTCGGCGGACAAGGGTTTCAGCCGTCAGTGGACGAGCTCGAGGAGCCGGCGGTGGCTGCAGCGCCCGCAGGCTGTTTCTGCCAAGGCCAGCGGCCGGTGATTTCGAGCTCAAGGGAGAAGCTCAGGAAGGTCCGGATGAGCACGATGATCGCCAGCACGCCCACGCTCTCGAAGGTGGGCGTTACGGCCACCGTCCGGATGATGTCCGCCGCCACCAGGAGTTCGAGCCCCAGGAGGATGGAACGACCCAGCAGTTGCCGGTAGGAGCGGTAGACGGAAAGCGGTTCGGAACCTTCGGGCAGACGTTTCGGCTGGAACCCGCGCAGGGCCATGGGGATGGAGACGACGGCGCCGATCACCATAACGGCGACGCCGGCAAAGTCCATGAACCTGCCGACCGATTCGATGATGTGCTGGAAATCCACAGTTTCCCCTACGATGCTTCGGTCACGAACAAGGATTCGGAAACAAACAAGGCCTCAGCCGCAGGCAAGTGCAGCTGCATCACGGATGCCTGACGCCTTCGCCGGCGAGAATGGAGCGGTACCCCTCACGGAAGGTGGGGTAGGCAAACTCAAACCCGGTGCTGCGGAGCAGCGCATTGCTGCACCGCTTGTTCCCGCCCCGGGACGGCTCGCCGCCGCCGGAACCGCCACCAGCGCCACCGGAACCACCCGGAACGTCCGACGCCGGCAGCGGCAGTCCCAGCTCGTCGGCCAGGTAACGCTGTACCTCGCCGAGCTCCGCGGGATCGTTGTCCACGCCGAGGTACACGGGAGCGGGCTCGGCGGCCATGGTGCATAAATGCACGATGGCCGCGGCAGCGTCGTCCCGGTGGATGCGGTTGGTGTAGCGGGGTTCCGCCGGTGCCGTGGCGGCGCCGGACCGGACTTGGTCGATCAGCCGGGTCCGCCCCGGCCCGTAAATGCCGCCCAGCCGCAGAACCACGGGAGAGATTCCTGTGCCGAGCAGCCGCTGGTGCAGCAGATCCTCCGCCTCGCGGATGATGCGGCCGGAGAATCCGCCGGGTGCCGGCGTCGTGCTTTCATCCACCCAGCCGCCGCCGGCGTCGCCGTAAACGGCGGTGGAGGAGACGAACAACACGCGCCGAAGCAGCGAAGGTGACGCCGCGCCGTCGTGATTCCGGTCGCGGGCCAGCGCATCCAGGACGTTCGACAGCCCGTCCACGTAGGCGGCCCGGTAAGCCTCTTCGGTGGGGGAGGAGGCAGCGACGGCGACGACGACGGCGGTGGTGTCCGCCGGGATGGGCGGCAGCGGCGGGACGGTCAGGTCCGCCCTGGCACCCTCGATGGCCGCCGGAAGCTTGTCCGGCGAGCGTCGCCAGCCCACCACGCGGTGGCCGGCGGCCGCGAAACGCAGCCCGGCCTCGGTACCAAGATCGCCGCAGCCGGCCAGAAGAACAGTCATAGGGGTCAGTCTGCCAGAGCGGTGGTCCAGGCTCGGCAGCGGCGCCGCCCGCAGCTCGCCGGAGCGGCGCCGGAACCTGAGCTACGGCGCCGGAACCGGGAAGAACAGCCGCGGGTCCTGCAGCAGGGCGGGGTAGTCGAACGATGAGCGTTCCACGACCTCGGTCACCTGGAAGTTGCGGGCGAAGCGGCCGTCCACCGTAATGGGACGCCCCTGCACCTTGCCCAGCGCAAAGGTGGCGCCCCCATTGAACGGAACCGCGAGTGCCGTGTTGCCGGGGAGCGTGCGGAAGGCCTCCTCCTGCTGCTGGCGCTTCTTCGTGGGCTTCTTCACGAGCTGCTTGGGGGGCCGCTTCTTCGGGTTCTTGGCTGGGCGGCGCGAGTCGGTGTCTGCATAGACGAACTCGTATTCGTCGGCCTGGGCGGTAGCTTTCGCGGCGCGGCCAACTTCGGGGAGGCTCACGACATCCAGCTTTTCAGGGTCGGTGTCTCCCACGTTGGCCCGCAGGATCCAGAGCCGGTCGCCGACCGGATCTTCCGGGAGGAACTCGTGCCGGGGTTCGGGCCAGACATACTCCAGGTCCGCGGGCGTTCCGGGGAACAGTTCGCTGTAGAAACGGGGCTCCTTCTGCAGAAGCCGGGAGCGGTGGCTGAGGTGCAGGTCGGGCTCGCCGAGCCACGGCGGCATGGGGATCTTGGCCGCGTAGGCCGCGTGGTCGGCCTGCGGTGCGAATTCGGCGATCTTGGCGCGGGTGGTGTCTTCGCCGCCGCGGGCGATCCACTCATCAACCATTGCCAGGCCGTACATGGTCAGGGCGGGGACGTAGCCCATCCACATGCGGATGGCCGGGTGCGACTGCCAGCCGTACTCCGGGATCACCAGCGCACGCAGTGTTTGCAGCGCCTCGACACGCTGCTTGCCGAGCCGGACGCGGTCCAGGACCGCGGCGCTCTGCTGGAAATCTGGATAGGGAAGGAAAGTCTGCATCCTTCAAGTGTGGAGGTGCCGGGGTCCCAGACCAAATGCCGACGACGGCGGCGCACCGCCCCCGCGCCGGCCGTTGAGCCGGCCGTTGGTCGGGTAGGCTGTCAGCGGCTGGAGAGAAGTGCGGCGTAGTCTACTGGACCGTATGGTGAGACGACGGAGACAACACGGTCACAATTTGACTAAGATGACCGCAATCAAACCACCCCTCAGCCACCCTCCGGAAGATACGACATGACACTTACTCAAGCAGTTCCGTTCACGCCGAAGTTCGGACAAATGCTGAGCCCGGAAGCCAATGGCATCCTGGTGCTTGATGAATTCACCATCGACCCGGAAGCGGCCCGCAAAGAGCAGCACGGCTTCCGCGCCGCGATCGGCTCTGTGGCCCTCAAACTCCGGCGCATCGTTGCCCTCCGCCTCTTCATCGCCATCGTGGCCATCGCCAACCTGCCGCTGTTCCTGCTGTCCACCGGCTGGTGGATCTACGCCGTCTCCTTGGCCGTTGTGGTGGCCGTGCACGCAGCCGTTTCATGGCTGAACAGCCATGAACCGAAGGTCCGCCAGCGGCACTCGCTTGAACTGCACCTGCACCGGGAACGCAGCGACAACTACCGCAAGGTGCGCGACGCCGTGAAGTTCGTGATCGATTCGCCGGCACGCATGAACGAGCACCTATACCTGGAACTCCTGGCCGCCAAGCGGGTTGCCCTGCACCTGCATATCGGCACCGTGGCCGTCCTGGACACCAGTGACGACTCCGCCTGGAAAGTACGAATCGTCCGCGAACTGCCCCAGGCGGCTTATACGCAGGCCGCCTAGACAGCAGCGGGAACCAATTAACTTAAGAAATGACGACGCCGGAGCTCCCCGCCAACGGGATGCTCCGGCGTCGTGGTTAACGCTTTGTTGCCTGAACGTTAGGCGGGCAGCTGCAGGACCTGTCCTTCAAACACCAGATCGGGATCCACGATGGTGTCCGTGTTGGCGTCGGCAAGGGTCTGCCAGCCGCCGGTGATGTTGAGCTTCTCCGCGATGGTGCTCAGCGTGTCCCCGGCAGCAACCGTGTAGGTTTCGCCGCTCACCGGAACCTCGGCTGCGTGGCGGGGTGCGGCCTCAACCGGCGCCTGCGCAGGAACAGCCTGCACCGGAGCAGCTGACTGCACCTGAACTTCTGCGGGCGCCGCCGGAGTCACCGGAACGCTCGGGGCGGGTGCTCCGCCGCCGCCGCTCAGGCCCAGCTTGGCGGCGCAGGCGGGCCAGGCGCCCCAGCCCTGGCTGGCCTGGACATTCTCGGCGACGGCGATCTGCTGCTCGCGGGTGGCGTTTGCCGCTGATCCGGTGCCGCCGTAGGCCGCCCATGTGCTGTCCGTGAACTGCAGGCCGCCGCTGAAACCGTTGCCCGTATTGGTGCTCCAGTTGCCGCCACTCTCACACTGGGCGAGAGCGTCCCAGGTGCTGCCGCTGGTGGCGGTGGGCACGGCCGCGTTGGCAGCTGTGGCGGACAGTGCGAGTCCTGCCGCGGAAACGGCGGCCAGCGTGACTCCGCGGCGCGCGGCGGTCCCCAGCTTGGATTTGCCCATGGACGTGTTCGTGCGAGTGGAAGAGTTCATGAAAGTGGATGCTCCTGAGGGCCACCTGCGCTCGGTCCGTCCCCGGACGTTGTCGCGCCACTGCCCGCCCCTGACGAACTAGAGGTCACGTACGGTGTCTGCCGGCCGGGCAGTAACTGGTGGTGGCAGCACCGGGCATTCGTTGTCCCGCTCGGCGGGATTACGTTCCACGCTAGGACAGTGCCGCCCCGTTATCAAATCGAAATAGATACCGGGTGCGGAAGTTGCAGGCGGGGCGAGAACACCGGCACCGGTCAGTGCTGCAGCGCCGTCGCCAGGTACGGCGCCGTCCGGCTCTGCTTGGAACGCGCGACGGCGGCCGGCGTCCCGGACGCCACGATCTCACCGCCCGCATCGCCACCGGCCGGGCCGAGGTCGATTACCCAGTCCGCGGCAGCCACCACGTCCATCTCGTGCTCCACCACAATGACCGTATTTCCGGCGTCCACCAGGCCGTGCAGCTGGGCCATCAGCAACTGGACGTCCGCCGGGTGGAGTCCGGTGGTGGGCTCGTCCAGCAGGTAGAGGGTGTGGCCGCGGCGGGCGCGCTGCAGTTCCGTGGCCAGCTTGATCCGCTGCGCCTCGCCGCCGGAGAGTTCCGTGGCGGGCTGGCCCAGCCGCAGGTAGCCCAGGCCGACATCGCGCAGGGTCTGCAGGCTGCGGGCAGCGGCGGGAACGGCGGCCAGGAATTCCGCCGCGGCATCCACCGTCATGGCCAGCACCTCGGCCACGTTCTTGCCGTTGTAGCTCACCTCAAGAGTTTCCGGGTTGTAGCGCGAACCCGCGCATTCGGGGCAGGGACCATAGCTGCCCGGAAGGAACAGGAGCTCCACCGCCACGAAGCCTTCGCCCAGGCAGGTCTCGCAGCGGCCGCCGGCTACGTTGAAGGAGAACCGCCCGGCGCCGAAACCCCGTGCTCTGGCCTGCTCTGTGGCGGCGAACTCCTTCCGCACCGCGTCGAAGAGCCCGGTGTAGGTGGCCAGGTTGGACCGCGGGGTTCGGCCGATCGGTTTCTGGTCCACCCGGACCAGCCGGTCAATCCGTTCCAGCCCGGAGACCGGGCCCACGGCTTCGGAAACAACCAGCGGCTCTCCGGATCCGGGGTGCGCTTCAGCATCCGAGCCGTCCGTGGCGTCCGCGGCGGCATCACTGTCGGGCTTCAGCCGGGCACCGACCACTTCGGCGAGAACCTGGCTGACCAGGGTCGACTTGCCGGAGCCGGAGACACCGGTCACCGCGGTCAGGATGCCCAGCGGGAACTCTGCGTCGAGATCCCGGAGGTTGTGCCGGGTGATGCCCTTCAGCCCCAGCCAGCCGTCCGCCTCCCTGACCGAACCATCCCGGCGAGCGCCGCCGTCGTTCTCTTCGCCGTCGTTCTTCGCTTTTTCAGAACCGTCCGGGAACAGGAACGGCCGCGTGACGGATGCATCCACATCCGCGAGTCCGGCCACGGGCCCGCTGTACAGGATTTCGCCGCCGCCTTCACCGGCACGAGGGCCAACGTCCACCAGCCAGTCGGCGCGGCGGACCACGTCCATGTTGTGTTCCACCACGAACACCGAATTCCCCGAGGATTTGAGCGCTTCGAGCACGGACTGCAGGGGTTCGGCATCGGCGGGGTGGAGCCCGGCGGACGGTTCGTCCAGCACGTAGACCACGCCGAAAAGTCCGGAGCGGAGCTGGGTGGCGATCCGCAGGCGCTGCATTTCACCGGGGGAGAGTGTGGGAGTCGCCCGGCCCAGTGCGAGGTAGCCAAGGCCCAGTTCCAGCAGCACGGTGATCCGCAGCAGGAGGTCGCGGGTGATGGCCACTGCCACCTCGTTCGTCTCGCCCGATGCTGCGGCCCGGCTCGCTGTCCCGGCGTCCGTGAGCTGGCTGGTGGGCCGGATCAGCTCTGCCAGTTCGCTCATGGGCACGGCGTTGAGCCCGGCGATGGTGTGGCCCGCGAAGGTCACGGCGAGGGCCTCAGGCGTGAGGCCGCTTCCGCTGCAGCGCTCGCACGGACCCGTTTCCATGAACCGGAGGACGCGCTGGCGCATGGTGTCGCTCTTGGAGTCGGCCAGGGTGTGGAGCACGTAGCTCTTGGCGCTCCAGAAGCGGCCTTTGTACGGTTTGGCCACGCGGTCCCGCTTCGGCGTCACTTCCACCACCGGCTGCTCCTCGGTAAAGAGGATCCAGTCGCGGTGCTTCTTGGGCAGTTTCCGCCACGGCGTGTTGACGTCGTAGCCCAGGTGGCTGAGGATGTCGCGGAGGTTCTTGCCCTGCCACGCGCCGGGCCAGGCCGCGATGGCGCCGTCGGCGATGCTCAGCGAGGTGTCCGGGACCAGGGATGATTCGCTGACCGTGTGGGCAATGCCCAAGCCGTGGCAGACGGGGCAGGCGCCGGCAGCGGTGTTGGGCGAGAAGGCGTCCGAATCCAGCTGGGCCACGCCGTCCGGGTAGGTTCCGGCCCGGGAGAACAGCATGCGCAGCGAGTTGGAGAGAGTGGTCACCGTGCCCACGGTGGAACGGCTGCTCGGTGTGCCGCGCCGCTGTTGAAGCGCGACGGCGGGAGGCAGCCCTGTGATCATCTCCACCTTGGGGTTGTGCCCCTGCTGGATGAGGCGCCGCGCGTACGGGGCAACGGACTCGAAGTAGCGGCGCTGGGCCTCGGCATAAATAGTGCCGAAGGCGAGGGATGACTTGCCGGAACCGGAGACGCCGGTGAACGCCACGATGGCATCGCGCGGAACGTCCACGTCCACGTTGCGCAGGTTGTTTTCCCGGGCTCCGCGCACCCGGACGAATCCATCGGTGGGATGGTCCGGAATCAGGAAGGGCACATTGGAAGCCTGCTTGTTATTTTGCATTGATTCGACTCTATCGGTGTCAGGGCGCTCCGGGCATATCCTTACCGGATGGAAACTTACGACGGCGCGCCCGAACCCGGCGGCGTGCCAGCACTCAGTGATGCTCCCATTTCCGAAGCTGACGAGGCTGCGGCTCCCGTGCCCGATGCTGAAGAAGCTGCGGTGGTCGTCGAACAGCCCGTCAAGCTGTTGCCGGTGGCGGAGCTGCACCTCCACATAGAGGGGACCCTGGAGCCTGAGCTGATTTTCGCCCTCGCTGAGCGGAACGGCATCGAGCTGCCGTATGCGGACCTCGACGAGCTGCGTGCCTGCTACGAGTTCACGGACCTGCAGTCCTTCCTGGACCTGTACTACGCCAACATGGCGGTGCTGCAGACGGAGCAGGACTTCGCGGACATGACCCGTGCCTACCTGGAGCGTGCGGCGGCCGCGGGAGTGCGGCACGCTGAAATCATGGTGGACCCGCAGGCCCACGTGTCCCGCGGGGTCCCGCTGGAAACCTGCGTGAACGGGGTTGCCTCTGTGCTGGCGAACTCCCTGGCGGAGTTCGGGGTATCCACCCTGCTCATCGCAGCGTTCCTGCGCGACCTTTCCGAGGAATCGGCCCTGGACGTCCTGGAACAGTTGCTGGCTATGAACGCGCCCATCGCCGGCATCGGCCTCGACTCGGCGGAGGTGGGCAACCCTCCGGCCAAATTCGAACGGCTGTTTGCGCGGGCGAAGGAAGCCGGGCTGCACCGCATAGCGCACGCCGGCGAGGAGGGCCCGCCGTCGTACATTATCGACGCGCTGGAACTGCTGGACGTGGAGCGGATCGACCACGGCATCCGCTGCATGGAGGACCCCGAACTGGTGGAACACCTCGTCGCGGAGCGGGTGCCGCTGACGGTGTGCCCGTTGTCCAACGTGAGGCTCCGCGCCGTGGACACCCTGGCCGAGCATCCGCTGCCGGCCATGCTTGCCGCGGGCCTGAACGTCAGCGTGAACTCGGACGACCCCGCGTACTTCGGCGGCTATGTGGACGACAACTTCGTGCAGTTGCAGACGGTACTGGGGCTCTCCGAGTTTGACCGGGTCCGGCTGGCTTCCAACTCCATCCGGTCCTCGTTCGCGGACGACGAGCGCAAGACCGAACTGCTCGCGGAGCTCGGCTACTCCTGATCCCTGGCGCTGAGACCAGTTGCGGAAGCGCGGCATGACGGCTCCGGACACTCAGAGCGGGTGGGTTCCATTGTCCGCCCATCCGCATTTTGGTACCAGCACTGGGGCTGCAGGACGAACGCGGGCTGAATGCTTGCGGGGCCCTGCCATACCTGCTAATCCTGAGGAAAGGTCCGGGTCCGTTGGAGGACACTTCTCCAGTTGGGACATCAGTTCACAGCAGCACTGATCAGCAGGTTCCGAGTCAGGGAGGGCGCAGCATGCCGCGCAAGAATCCGCACGTGGAAGAAGCCGACGAAAACAATCTGGAAGTCGGGAAGCCCAAGGACTGGGCCGCGGGTATCCCGGGTGTCTACCATTCGATGCAGCCGGCCCTGAAACACATGGGCGTGGGCCGTGCCGGCAAGACGCTGCTGGGGCTGAACCAGAAAGACGGCTTCGACTGCATGAGCTGCGCCTGGCCGGATCCCGGACACCGCAAGACCTTCGAGTTCTGTGAGCAGGGCGCCAAGGCGGTCACCTGGGAGGCGACGCCGGTGGTGGTGCCGTCCGAGTTCTGGGCGGCGAACCCGGTCACTGAACTGCGGGAGCGGTCCGAGTACTGGCTGGGAATGCAAGGCCGGCTCACCGAGCCGGTGTACAAACCGGCCGGGGACGACCACTACCGGCCGGTCAGCTGGGACGAGGCTTTTTCCATCATCGGCAGCAAGCTCCAGGGCCTGGACAGCCCGGACGAGGCCGCGTTCTACACCAGCGGCCGGACGTCGAACGAGGCCGCGTTCCTTTACCAGCTGTTCGTGCGGGCGTACGGGACCAACAACCTGCCGGACTGCTCCAACATGTGCCACGAATCCTCCGGCTGGGCCATGGGCCAGACCATCGGCGTCGGCAAGGCCACCATCTCCTACGACGACTTCGCCAAGGCGGACCTGATCATCATCATGGGACAGAACCCGGGCAGCAACCATCCCCGAATGCTGACCGCCCTGGAAGAGGCCAAGGAAGCCGGCTGCGAGATCGTGGCCATCAACCCGCTCCCGGAAGCCGGGCTTATGCGGTACAAGAATCCGCAGAAGGTCAACGGCATTCTGGGGCGCGGAACGGAACTGGCGGACCAGTACCTGCAGATCCGGCTCGGCGGGGATATGGCGCTGATGCAGGCCCTGTCCAAGCGGGTGCTCGACGCCGAGTCCAAGCGCCCCGGGAAGGTGCTGGACCACGAGTTCCTCAGGGAGCACTGCGAGGGCCTGGACGAACTCCAGGCGCACCTTGCGTCCCTGCAGGAAACAACCGTGCTTCGCGCTACCGGCCTGAGCAGCATGGAAATCGACGAACTCGCCGAGCGGTATTTGCGGGCCGGGAAGGTGATCATCACCTGGGCCATGGGCATCACGCAGCACAAGAAGGCCGTGCCCACCATAAAGGAGATCATCAACCTGCTGCTGCTCCGCGGAAACATCGGGAAACCCGGTGCCGGAGCGTCACCGATCCGCGGCCACAGCAACGTCCAGGGGGACCGCACCATGGGCATCTGGGAGCAGATGCCGCCGGCTTTCCTGGATGCGCTCGCCAAGGAATTCAGTTTCGAGCCGCCCCGGGAACCCGGCGCTGATGCGGTGGAAACCATCCGTAAAATGCGCGACGGCGGGATCAAGGTTTTCGTCGCGATGGGCGGAAACTTCGTGGCGGCCATCTCGGACACGCACGCGGCCGAGGCCGCCGTCGCGAACACGGAAATGACGGTGCAGATCTCCACCAAACTCAACCGTTCGCACGCGGTCACAGGCGAGGAAGCCCTGATCCTGCCCACCCTGGGACGGACTGAAATCGACCTGCAGGAAACCGGGCCGCAGTTCGTGTCGGTGGAGGACA
This sequence comes from Arthrobacter sp. Leaf337, assembly GCF_001423745.1. Taxonomy (GTDB): domain Bacteria; phylum Actinomycetota; class Actinomycetes; order Actinomycetales; family Micrococcaceae; genus Arthrobacter. Next base: position 143,233 of record NZ_LMPC01000006.1, on the reverse strand, counting down.
CGGTTTCCGCCGTGCACGCCTCCGAGGGAAAGGTGAAGCCGGTGGCGCCCGGGCTGCTGTCCGAGGTGGCGATAGTTACCCGGCTTGCCCGGGCAACCGTGGACAGCAGGATCAACGCGGACTGGGCCGGTTTCGAACGGAACTACGACCTCGTCCGGGACCACATCTCGCACGTGGTGGCCGGCTGCGAGGACTACAACCGGCGAATCCGGGAATGGGGCGGGTTTGTGCTGCCCAACGGGCCGCGGGATTCCCGGACGTTCCGCACCCCCACGGGGAAGGCGATGCTGACGGTCAACCAGTTGGAGCACGTGGAGCGGCCGGCCGGGACGCTGATCCTGCAGACCGTGCGATCCCACGACCAGTTCAACACCACCATCTACGGGCACAATGACCGGTACCGCGGAGTGAAGAAGGGCCGGGACGTTGTGTTCGTCAGCGCGGAAGATATCTCCGAACTAGGACTGGCTGACGGGCAATACGTGGACATCCACGGGGTGTACGACGACGGTACTGAGCGGGTGATCAGGAAGTTCCGGGTGGTGTCCTACCCAACGGCACGCGGATGCGCCGCGGCCTATTACCCGGAAGCAAACGTCCTTGTGCCGTTGGAGAGCGTGGCGGAGGGCAGCCACACGCCCGTCTCCAAAGCCGTGATCGTGCGCCTGGAGCCGAGCCTGGCCTGAACGGAGGCAGTCATGGCCATCATCACCGTGGGCGAAGTCGACCTGTTCTATGAGGAGGCAGGTCGGGGCCCGGGCCTCGTACTGGTGCACGGGTCCTGGGTGGACCACCACGAATGGGATCAGATGGTGCCACTGCTGGTCGGACATTTCCGGGTAGTCAGCTATGAGAGGAGGGGACACAGCAGCAGCTCCGCGCCGGGCCGCCAGGGATCGGTTCACGAGGATGTCGAGGATCTCTTCGGGCTCATCCGCCAGCTGGGCCTTGACCCTGCCGTGGTCGTGGGCAATTCGTTCGGCGGACTGGTTGCGCTGCGCCTGGCCGCGGCCCATCCGGAAGTGGTCGCAGCGATCGTTGTGCATGAACCGCCGGGACTGGGACTGTTGGCTGAAGACCCCGCCCATGCGGAGGTCCTCCGAGGCTTCACCACCCGCGTGGGCGAAGTTGTGGCAGCGCTCAACGCGGGGAACTACGCGCAGGGTGCCGAGCTTTTTGTTGATTCGATTGCGCTGGGTCCCGGAAGCTGGGACCGCCTTCCGGCGAACCAGCAGGAGACGTTTGTCCGGAATGCTCCCACCTTCCGGGACGAGCTCGGCGACCCGGACTCCCTTACCCTCGATCTCGGCCAGTTACAGAACTACACCGGCCCGGTCCTCCTGACACAGGGCGAGCAGAGCCCGCTGATGTTTGCCGCGGTCATGGACCGCATCCACGATGCGTTGCCGCACGCCCAGCGCCTCACCTGCACCGGTGCCGGCCACATCCCGCACCTGACACACCCGCAGGACTATGCAGAATCCGTGATCAAATACGCCGTCCAGGACGACGGCGCATCCTGACAGAACCCCGAATGCCCCGGGAGGGCAGCATGAGTGATTTCCTTGTCTACCTCGATACGTCCGACGTTCAGCCAGGGAAGCTTGGCGAGCTCAAGGTCGCCATGGAGGACCTTGCCAGCTTTGTCGAAGCCAATGAGCCACGGATCATCGCCTATGACGTCTACTTTTCGGACGACGGCACCCGCATGAACGTCCTCCAGGTCCACCAGGACCTGGCGTCGCTGGAGTTCCACCTGGAGGTGGCCGGACCGCGGTTCCCTCCGATTGCGCCCCTCGTCCGGCTCCGGACCATCGAAATCTTCGGTGCGGTCAACGAAGAGCTGGTCAAACAGCTCGAAGCGAAGACGCAATTGCTGGGCGGCACCGTCATTATCCGCAACCTCCACGCAGGCTTCGCTCGGGTGGCGGTTTGACGAAAACGAGCCCGGGCGCCTTGTCAACAGGCCCAAAGTCCTAATGTTTCCGCCGATCAGCTGAGACCCTAAGATCACTTGTGCCGCATTCGGCGTCATAGTCGGTCACGACACACGTTGTTAACGCCCATAGTCGCCTCTAGTTACAGTTCACTGGCAAAATGCTGAGTGATCACCTGCTCGAAAGGACAAATATGCCCACGGCTATTGCAGACACCACCACTGTTCGACTCAAATCAGTGCTCGACATCCTCGCGGAAAGCGTCCTGTCAGGCGAGACCCTCGGCGCGGGCGCAGTCCTGGCCCAGGCCACGGTCCGGGTACCGCTGAACGAGAAGGAAAGTGAGCTGCTCAGCGGAGGCATCCCCCGGGGACACAAGGCGCTGACCACCGCCACCAGCAAGCTCGTGAAGGCAGGCTGGCTCGTCAAGGGACGCAGCGGCTGGACCATCACCGACGACGGCCTCCGCGCCACCGTTGCGTTCCCGGATCCGGACACCTTTGCCACGGCCCTTGCCGAAGGCACCCCGGTGCCGGCTGACGTACCGGTTCCCACGGAGCTCCCCGCCAAGGCTGCAGCCCCGAAGGCTGCCGCGAAAGCTCCCAAGGCCGCCCCGAAGAAAAAGGCGCCGTCCAAGGCTGCCAAGGTGGTTGAAAAGGCTGCCGAGCTGATTGAAGATGCAGTGGCGCCGGTGGCGAAGGCCGTGCGCACGCGCAAGGCTGCTGCCAAGCCGGCCAAGGCCAGCGAGGAAACGCCGGCAGAGGCTCCCAGTGTTGAATCGATCGACCAGCCGGAGGCAGTTGCCATCGCGGGCGACTTCAATGTGCTCCTGGGTGCACCGGCAAACTGGGCGCCGCAGTACGACGAATCGCAGATGACGCTGGATGCCGTGGACCAGCTGTGGAAGCTCACCACCGACCTTCCCGCCGGGCACTACACGTTCAAGATCGCGCTCAACCGTTCCTGGGACGAGAACTACGGCGCGTTCGGTGCGTTTGACGGTGCAAACCACGAACTCCACCACCCCGGTGGCCGGATCACCTTCAACTACGATCACCGGACCAGGGACATCACCCTGATCTGAGGCCCAACCGCTGCACTTGTCCTGTAGGCAGCTGACCCTGATCGGCCTAGAATCAACCCATCAGGGTCAGCTCCACAAAGGAGCGGTGCGGCATGGACACCGTTGACATTTCAGGACTGCGGATCGGCTACCAGCGCGCGGGCCAAGGCCCTCCGCTGGTGCTTCTTCACGGCGCCTACGAGGACAGCCGCAGCTGGCGGCAGCAGCTGGAGGGGCTCTCCGACGAGTTCACCGTCATTGCCTGGGATGCCCCGGGCTGCGGCCGGTCCGACGATCCTCCGGCGGACTTCTCCGGCAAGGAACTGGGAGATGTGCTTGCCGGCTTCCTCCGCGAGGTAGCGCCGCGGAAACCGCATGTCCTTGGGCTGTCCTGGGGATCCGGGGTTGCCTTGGAACTGTACCGCGGCCACCCCAACATGGCAGCGTCCCTGCTGCTGGTTTCGGCCTATGCCGGCTGGGCCGGCTCGCTGCCGCCGGAGGAAGTCGAGCGCAGGTACGCCCAGATCCTGGCCGAGCTGGACCAGCCGCCCGAGCAATTCATCCCTGTGTGGATGCCCACCCTGTTCACCGCGCGGGCGGATCCCGCCGTCGTCGAAGAAGCCGGCGCCATCATGGCCGACTTCCATCCCGCCGGAATGCGGGCAATGCTGAGCGCAAGCGGCCACGCAGACTACCGCGACGTGCTTCCCGGCATCAAAGTGCCGACTCTGCTGCTTTACGGCGAAAAAGACGTGCGATCGCCGCTGGCGGTGGCGCACGAGATGCACCGCCAGATCCCAGGTTCACAGCTCACGGTGATTCCCGACGTCGGGCATATGGTCGCCGCTGAAACGCCGGCGGCGTTCAATACCGAAGTCCGCCGGTTCCTGCACAGCATCGGTGATTGAGCCGTCCCCGGTGATTGAGCCTGGGGTCGGGGAGTGAAGTCCTAGAACCGCGTGGGGTCGGGATTCGGCGACGGCGGCACCGGCGGCATGGGACCCGGGTCCGGGATCGGCAGCGGACCGGGCGCCGGGGTCGGTTCCGGTCCGGGGTGCGGCGGGCGGGGCTCCGTGGGGTCCGGCCTGCTGGGCGGGAACGGATTGTCCGGATCCGGCGGGCCGGTGGGTCCAGGCTCCGGCGGGAACGGATCCGGCTCCGGCAGCGGTGGAATGGTCATGATGCTCTCCTTGCTTCGCTGGTTAACGGCCTTGAGGATGACGGTTCAGTTGTTGTGTTGCCGGCGGAAGACCTTCAGTTCCCAGGGGCGCAGCGTAATCGCAGCGTGCGTCCCGGCTCCGTGTGTCCCGGCGTCGTCGGTTGGGTAGTTTCCGAGGATCAGCTCGGCCGGGTAGTGGCCCAGCTCGGGCTCATCCGCGCCGGCTTCGGTATCGCCCCAGCCGCCGCCGTCGAGCTCCACGGTCCGGTCCTCCCCGGAGAAGTTGCCCAGCACCAGCAACTGGACGCCGGGCCCCGTGGTAGAACCGGGCCCCGTGGACGGAGCCGGCAGTGACCGCCGGAAGGCGTACACGTGCTCGTCATTCGGCAGCAGCATGGTGAAATCGCCTTCCGCCACCACAGGCTCGGCGTGCCGCAGGGCGATGACCTGGCGGTAGAAGCTGAAGACGGAGCCCGGGTTGTCCTCCTGCTCCGCGGCGTTGATGTGGCTGGTGTTTGGGTTGACCGCGATCCACGGCGCGCCGGTGGTGAACCCGCCGTGCCGGGTGGCGTCCCACTGCACCGGGGTGCGGGCGTTGTCCCGGTTCAGTGGTGCCAGAGCGGCCAGGACGTCGGCATCGGTATGGCCCAGATGGGTGGTGGCTTCGCGGTGGTGGTTGAGTACTTCGATGTCGCGGTAGTCGCTGATGGCGCCGAAGCTCATGTTGGTCATGCCCAGTTCCTCGCCCTGGTACACGTACGGCGTACCGCGGTGCAGGTGCAGGATGCCGGCCAGCATCTTGGCGGAGAGTTCGCGGTACTGCCCGTCGTCGCCGAAGCGGGACACTGCGCGGGCCTGGTCGTGGTTGCCCCAGTAGAGGCTGTTCCAGCCGCGCCCGGCCAGGGCTTCCTGCCAGCGGCCCAGGGACTTCTTCAGGTCCGTCAGCCGCAGCTTCTTGGGCCGCCACTTGTTGCCGTCCTCCTGGTCCAGCGCCACGTGCTCGAACTGGAACACCATGTCCACCTCGCGCCGGGCGGGGTCTGTGAACAGGACGGCGTCTTCCACGGTGACGCCGGGCATTTCGCCCACGGTCAGCAGCGGCTTGTCGCGGCCGGCGAAGACCTCCAGGTGCATTTCGTGCAGGAATTCGTGGATCCGCGGTCCGGACATGAAGTGCGGGCTGCCGTCGCCGAACAGCATGCCGTCCGCCTTGGGCCCGTCCGGCAACGCGGTGTCCTTGGAGATGAAGTTGATGACGTCCATCCGGAATCCGTCCACACCACGGTCCAGCCACCAGTTCATCATGTCGTAGACGGCGGCGCGGACCTCGGGGTTTTCCCAGTTCAGGTCCGGCTGCTTCCGGGAGAACAAGTGGAGATAGTACTCGCCGGTGGCCTGGTCGAATTCCCAGGCCGGGCCGGAAAACGCCGAACCCCAGTTGTTCGGTTCCGCGCCTGCGCCGCCTGCCGGCTCCGGACGCGGCGGCCGCCACCAGTACCAGTCGCGCTTGGGGCTGTCCTTGGAGGCACGTGATTCCACGAACCACGGGTGCTCGTCCGAGGTGTGGTTGACCACCAGGTCCATCACCAGCTTCATTCCCCGCGAATGCAGCCCGTCGGTGAGTTCCTTCAGGTCGGCCAGGGTGCCGAAGAGGGGGTCAACGTCGCGGTAGTCGCTGATGTCGTAGCCGTTGTCGTCCTGCGGGGAGGTGTAGATGGGGGAGAGCCAGACGACGTCGACCCCCAACTTTTGCAGGTAGTCCAGCTTGCTGATGATGCCTGGCAGGTCGCCGATGCCGTCGCCGTCGGAGTCCGCAAAGCTGCGCGGATAGATCTGGTAGACCACCGCTTTGTGGAACCAGCCGGGGTCCGTGGTCACCTCGTCGTCGTTGTCCGCCGCCTCGCTGACAGGGGGTTCCGTTGCGGGGTCTGCGTGGGTGGTCATGGCCTGGTCTCCTCAGTTGCTTGCGGCTGGTCTGATGATGGGGCTCGGTTTGATTATTGTTCAGATCGGCCGGGCAGGAAAGGGCCCGCTAGTTCCGTGCCGAGAGGGTCTTGTCGCGGTCCTCGAAGACCTCCTCGCCGGGGCCGGTGAACGCGCGGGACCGCTCGATCGCTTCGAGGGACCCGGTGAAAAGCTGGGAGTCCTGCGGATCTGATGGCTGACGCCCATGCACTGGCTGTGCTGGCTCGCGGGCCTCGCGGGCCTCGCGGGCCTCGCGGGCCTCGACTGCGGGCTGCCGGGACATCTCCCGGGCGGGCGCAGGCTGCACAGGTTCCCAGCGCACGTGCGGCAGCGACTCCGGGTGGCCTTGCTGCAGGAAGGTGACCATGGCTTCGCGGATGAGGCAGCGCAGGTCGAAAAGGGCGGCGCTGTCCGCGGCGCTCACCAGGATCCGCACCCGGACGTAGCCGCTGGTGGCATCGGTGATCTGCAGGATTCCCACGCGCTCGTCCCACAGTGCCGTTCCGTCGAGCACGGTCCGCAGTTCGGCCCGCATGTCCTCGATGGGTGCGCGCCAGTCAAGGTCGAACTCCACGGTGCCCATCACCTCGGACTGGCGGCGGGTCCAGTTCTCGAACGGCGTGGTGGTGAAGTAGGTGGAGGGCAGGATGAGCCTGCGGTCGTCCCAGATGTGGACCACGACGTAGGTCAGGGTGATCTCCTCGATCCGTCCCCACTCCTTCTGGACCACTACAACATCGTCCACCCGGATCGCGTCGGTGAAAGCGAGCTGCATGCCGGCGAACACGTTCACCAGCGAGGTCTGCGCGGCGAGGCCGGCCACGATGGAGATCACGCCGGCAGAGGCCAGCAGCCCCGCGCCGAGCGCCTGGATCGCGGGGAAGGTCAGCATGACGCTGCCCACCGCCAGCACCACGATGAGCGCAACGGCGATCCGTCGGGCCAGGATCATCTGGGTCCGCAGGCGTCGGGCTCGGCGGTTGTCGGCCACGTCCACGCTGTAGCGGCCGAGGACCAGGGCCTCAACGATCAGCAGCACGGCCACGGCGAGCCAGGCAAGGGACCCCATGAGGGCAATCAGCAGGAGGTGGTCGACGGCGGACCTCCACCCGCCGTCGTGCGTTGTCAGCGCCAGCGCGATCCGGACGCCGATCAGGCAGAGGGCGAGGCGCAGCGGGAGCCGCGCCACACGGGAAGTGGACTGCAGCTCCGGACGGCGGCGGTTGAGCCGGAGGACGGTCTTGCGGATCAGCCAGGAGAGGACCAGTCCAGCCGCCACTGCGAGCGTCATGGCCAGGAAGGGCATTGCCGGGGTGAGGAATTCTTGCATTGGTTAAGCTCTATCAAGCTTCGGGGAAGGGCTGAAATCCGGAGTGCCGTGGGCGTGGCGATAACATTTAGACATCGATTGGATTTATTGCTAGGGCGGAGGCGCGCCGCAGTCCAGAATTGAGGAATTATTCGCGGTCTCATGAGATTCAGGAGAACAGATGCACCGCTCAGCACCCTCGGCCATCGCCGTCTCGGGGGCCCTATGCCTCGCTTTTCTGCTGGTTGCCTGCGGACCGCCGGCCTCGTCACCGTCGACGAGTTCCCCGGCAGCCACCGCCACGTCCACCGCTTCCCCCTCGTCCACGCCAGCCACGAGCGCCACGGCTTCCACGTCGCCTTCCGCCACCCCGGAAGCAGGTTGGAAGTCCTATACGACGGCGGACGGCCTGACCTTTGATTATCCGGAAGACTGGAAGCTCACGGAGGCAGCCGGCGAAGCAGCCCCCGGGGGAGTGTTCGTGAAAATCACCAACGCCAACGGCAAGAACCTTGCCTCCCTCCGGACGAACATGGTCACCGGCTCCGAATGCACCGTAAAGCAGCCGTTCGGTGTGTACGAATCCGTGCCCCTTCCGGCACTGGAACAGAGCGGCAGCGTGCCCCGGTACACCTTCGAGACGAGAACGGACACCACCGCCACGGATCCGAAGCTGATGACGGTGTTCGCCTACGGCATCACCACGGCGCCCGAACCCACCGGGACCGAAGCGTGCCCCATCTTCCACTTCTTCACCTGGCCGCCCAGCGGAGCGATGTTCGGGGGTGCATACGACCCCTTCGACACCACCCCCGGGAACGAGATGCATGTGGACACCCCCGAGGTGTACATGGGCACCCAGGAGTACAAGAACATCAAGAAGATGATCACCTCCCTGCGGCCGGCCTAGGCGGACAGGGCAGAAACGCGACCGTTGCGCACTGCGGGGCAACCTGCGGTGCGCAACGTTTTGGCGGCAACTTGCCCCGTCCCGCGCGAGTCGCGTCAGGGCGGGGCCACAATGAGTTCCTCAGCTTCATGAGGAGGATTGCATGCGCCGATCACTGAAGCCCGGCTTTCGATCGTCCGGACCGGCACGTCCCGGAGCAGCACGTTCCGGCACAGCAGCCGCTGCGGGCGCCTGCCTCGCAGTGCTTGTGGCAGCCTGCGGCCCGCCACCTGCTCCGTCCGACGCCGGATCCGCGACAGCCACCGCGTCAGGAGCCTCAGCCAGCGGGACGTCGAGCGCGACGGCGAACGGGTCTGTGCGCGATACCGCCACCGGATCGGCCAGCGGGACTGCCGTGCCGCCAAGCGCGACGGCGGGCGCCCCGGCGGCTGAACCGGCGCCGTCGGTCACGTCCCCGAGCCGGTTGCCGTCCCCGACGGCGTCCGGCTGGAAGACGTTCACGACGTCGGACGGTGGCTTGACGTTCGACTACCCGGGCGACTGGACCATTGTGGATCCGGTCGGAAAATCACCGCTCGGCGGCGAACACGTGGACGTCTTGAACGCGGGAGGGAAGCCGATGGCTGTCCTGGAGACCAGGATCGTGACCGGTTCGGAGTGCGTCCAGCAGTACCCGTTTGCCGTGCTGGATTCCGAACCCATGACCGCCCTGGCCGAGAAGGGCGTGGCGGACGGGAACGCACCCCGCTTTATGTTCGAGATCCGCGGAGACGCACTGGCGCCCGCCCGGACCGCCGAGACCATCGCGGCCTACGGCATCACGATGGTTCCGGAGGAGATCGGGACGCTGGCATGTCCCATCTTCCTGCTGTTCCGGTGGCCGCCCAGCGGGGCCGTGTTCGGGGCGGGCTACGACCCGGCGAACAACACCACGCCCGGCGATCCGTCGCTCCCGTATTGGGAGAAGGCGAAGCTGTACGTGGAGACGGGCGAGTACCGGAATATCCGGCGGATGATCACCTCGCTGCGGCCCTCGAAGTAGCGTGCGGCGGCCTGTACGGGCTCCTTGACTGGCCCCGTGGGCCCGCGCAGACTCGAATCAGGACACGGTCCGATCAGTAGTCGGGGTTCTGATGTACGCATTGGGGAAGCAGCGGCTCGTGAGCGGTGCGAAGGTAATGGCATCCGCCCTGGCAGCCCTGTGCGCGGCGATATGTGTGGCGCTGTTTGTCGTGATGGGCCTGGCCGCCTGCACGCCGCTGCCGAATGAGGAACCGACGCCCACTGCAAGCACCGCGACGCCCACTGCTACACGTCCCCTCCCCAGTGACGGCGGCCCTGCCGAAAGTAAGCCCGGCGCCGGACCTGGCCCGTTCCCGACGCTGCGCCCCACTTCAACCCCGCGTGCCACCTCCACTGCCTTCGAACGGGCCAGGCGGGCCAAGGAAATCCTGGAGACCTGCGTCCAGGGCGAGCTGACCTTCAGGCCGCCGTCGCCCATGCGGCAGGGGGAGACCAGGGAGTTCGTCCTGCACGTGACCCTGGGCGACCCCGGCGCGGGCCATGAGAAGAACATCCCCGGACCCAACCCGGTGCAGACCCGTGCGCCCATTGTGTGCGAAGAGATGCGCGCTGACCTGTCCGGACCGGGCATAACCGTTGAGAGGGCCGGAAATCCGAGCGGAGAGATGCTGGTCCCGGAACAAGGCGTTGCGGAGTGGCGCTGGTGGATCACGCCCAAGGATCCGGGGCGGAAGACCATGACCCTGCAGCTGTTTGCCACCGCCGAGGACGGGCCGGACCTGAGCCTGGAGACGTTCCGGGAGGACATCCAGGTGGAGATTGAGCTGGGCTACGTGCTGAGTTCACTCGTGAAGGACTGGGCGCAACCGCTGGGCGTGACCATCCCGGTGCTCGTCGCTGCCATCGGCGCCGTCCTGGTGTGGTCGCGGTCCAAGCACGGCAAGGCCAAGCACGCCGCGAGCACAATGCCCGTGGACCGGCCGGGTGGGGAGCAGAACCCCCCGCCGCGAGGCTACATTGGAACCATGGCTCACGCAGCAGATAAGGACTTGGGGCCGGACGTCCGCCTGCAGGCCCGCGTCGAGGGGGTCGTCCAGGCGGTCGGCTTCCGGTACTGGACCGTGCGGAAGGCTGAGGAACTCTCGCTGACCGGAACGGTGAAGAACGACGTCGACGGTACTGTCGCTGTCGTCGTCGAAGGCCCGCAGGCGATGGTTCTGGAGTTCCGGCGCTGGCTGAGGTCCAGCGACGCGCCGGGGCGCGTGGACCACGTGGAGGAATCGGTATCGCCCGCGACGGGCGAGTTCAGCAACTTCGACGTGGTGTACTGAGCCGGAACAAGGTCACTCCTACGCGAGGTTCTCCCGCTGCAGGGCGGCGTCGTGCTCGGCGTGGGCCTGCTTGAGGAGGTCCATGAACTCGGTCTCGTCGCGGATGAGCCGCTTGTACTTCTCCGGGAGCTTCCTGAGTTCCGCCTCCTCGCGCAGCATCTTGTTGAAGATTTCCTCGCGTTCGGCAATGCCCGTCTCGTAGTTCAGGTCCACGTACTCGGTGGCGTGCCGCTTGGCGCCGGAGACCATGTTCTTGGCCTTGCCCTTGGGGCTGTAGATCGAGGCCAGCACGGTGACCACCAGGACGCCGATGATCACGGTCAGCGAGAGGCCGGTGCTGATCTCGATGACGGTCACGTGTTCGCCTCCGTTGATGAACGGCAGGTTGTTTTCGTGCAGCGCATGGAGGATGAGCTTCACTCCGATGAAGCCGAGAATCGCGGCCAGGCCATAGGAGAGGTAGATGAGGCGGTCCAGTAGTTCGTCGATAAGGAAGAACAACTGCCGCAGGCCCATGAGGGAGAAGGCTGTGGCGGTGAACACGACGAACACGTTCTGGGTCAGGCCGAAGATGGCTGGGATGGAGTCCAGCGCAAACAGGATGTCGGTTCCGCCGATCGCCACCATGACCAGGAGCATGGGGGTCAGGACGCGTTTGCCGTTCTCCACGGTGAAGAGTTTGTCGCCGTCGTAGTGCTGTGACGCCGGGAGGAACTTCCTGGCGAGCCGGACCACCAGACCCTCGGAGTCGTCGTCGTGCGAGTTCGGCCGGAGCAAGTTGCCGGCGGTGATCAGCAGGATGAGGCCGAAGATGTAGAACACCCAGGCGAAGCTGTTGATCAGGGCGGCGCCGAGGAAGATGAAGCCGGTGCGGGCAATCAGGGAGAAGACGATGCCGAACAGGAGCACTTTTTGCTGGTCAGCGCGCGGAACCTTGAAGCTGGCCATGATGATCAGGAACACGAAGAGGTTGTCGACGGACAGGGCCTTTTCGGTGACGTAGCCGGCGAAGTACTCCGTGCCCATGGTGGGGCCGCCGAACACCAGGACGCCGATGCCGAAGACCAGGGCGATTCCCACGTAGATCGCGGACCACGTGGCCGACTCCCTCAGCTTCGGTGAGTGCGCCTTGCGGACGTGGAAAAAGAAGTCGAAGGCCAGCAGGCCCACGATGCCGATGACGGTGACAATCCATACGTAAAGCGGGACCTGCATGCTGCGTGCCTTCCGGTCGGTTGGGGTTGAGTCAACCCTACCGGGCGAGTCTTTACTGGGTGTCTGCTACTGAGCGGTGTCTGCCCAGCCTTTGCTGGACGGGCCGCCGTCGGCTCCGTCCTGACACAGCCGGAAGGCGACGTCGGCGGCTTGCGCGACCGCCGCCGCGGAGGCCTCCTTGGAACCCGCGCTGCCGGTGGCTGTGCTGGTGCCGGCGGCCCGTCCCGCCGCGTAGCCCACCATCAGCGCGGTGATTGGCGCCGCGGCGTGGGTGACGGACCGCGCGGACTCTCCGGCCAGGTCAAGGATGAGCTCGCGGTCAAAATCGAGGTCCAGGAGCTGCAGTGCCTGCGCCAGCCGGTGGCTCCATTGGTCCAGGATCTGGTTTTCGTTGTCGTTGGCGGTCATTGTCGCTCCTAGGTCACGAGTGCGTTCAGATGTGTGGTCGGAAATAACGGCAGATGCCTCGAGGTTAGGCTGTAGCGAGAGCTGCTATCAAGGAGATTCCCGATGAGTGATGTGACCATCCGCCATAACCCGGACCGTGAGCGCTTTGAAGTGCTGGTGGCAGGCACCGTGATCGGCAAGGCGGCGTACAAAGCGTACGACGCCGGCGACTCGCCCCAGCGGATTTTCTACCACACGGTAATCAACGAGGAATACGGCGGCCAGGGGTTGGCGGGCAGGCTCGCCACCGCGGCCCTGGACGAAACCGTGGCCGCAGGGCTGCGCATCGTGCCGGTGTGCCCTTACATCAAGAAGTTCCTCACCAAACACCCCGAGTACGCCGCGAGCACTACCGCCACCACGCCGGCCCACCTCGATTACCTCAGCGGGGCGCTGGCCGCGCGGGCTGGGGCGTAGCGGGCGCAGGCAAGACCACCCTGGCTGCGCGGATCGCAGCCATCACGGGCGGTAAGCACACGGAGATTGACGCGATCTTCCATGGGCCGGACTGGACGCCGCGGGGAGAATTTCTTGCCGATGTGAACAGGTTGGTGGGCGCTGATTCGTGGACCACTGAGTGGCAGTACGATGTTGCGCGGCCGCTGCTGACTTTCTTCACGGATAGTGACCACATCGTCCGCTGGGCTATTCGGACCCGGCGAAAGTACTCCGGGTTGATGCCGCAGTTTGTGACCGAATACCCGCATGTCGTCGTCGTCAGGCTGCGTTCCCAGCGGGAGGTTGACTCATGGCTCCGAGGATCGCTAATTCCGGCGGTCACCGGTTGATCGGTGCTGGGGCAGAATGGGACCGTGACCTCGCCGAACGTAACAGTGAACCGCAAAGCCAGACGGTCGCCGGGGAGGTGGGCGAACCTCGCGATCACAGCGCTGGTTCTCTGCCTCGGGCCGGTGCTGATCGTCGTCGGAACGCTCCTCATTAAGGCCGACGACGAGCTCGTCCGGACCGGCGAGCAGGTCCCTGGAGTAGTCACCGTCTTCAACGATGAATCGAAGGCTTCCCAGCGGAAGATCAAAGTCGAGTTTCAGTCCGGCGACGGATTCGTTCACTACACCTGGGTCACGGTGGACCATGACCAGCACCCTGTGGTGGGCGAGGACGTCACCGTGGTCTACAGGGAGTCCGATCCGGGCAACGCGACCGTCCTCGGGTATGAAAGCGACGGCGTATTTTTTCGGGGGGCAGGCGTTGTCCTGACCGCCATTTTCGGGGGAATCGGCGTCTTCCTGTTCATCAGTTACCTGTTGGGCTTGAGAAAGGACCGCAGGAAGCGCGCGGGATAGCGCCTCGGTATCGCCTGGAAGGTGTGGATCAAAATGGCAGAAAGCGGTGAAGCTGTCCTCCACGACGGCTCAAGAATAGCTCTCACGGTGCAGGGGGAGGGGCCGGCGCTGCTCCTGCCAGTCCGGCTGGAACCGTATGGGACTGTCGAGGCCGAGACCATGCGCAGATGGGGCGGGGATCCTGACGTGGGGCTGGCCCTGGTCCGCGGGCTTTCCGGGACGAACCGCGTGATCGCGGCCGACTACGAAGGCCACCGGATGGCCCATCCTGCGGCAGACACGCTGACCCCCGACCACCTCGCCGCCGATCTGCTGGCAATTGCGGACGCTGCGGGAGCCCACGCCTTCGGTTACTACGGCTACTCCTGGCTTGCGTTGAGCGGGCTCCAACTCGCCCTCCGCACGGACCGTCTCCAGGCCCTGGCCATGGGTGGGTTTCCGCCGGTGGACGGACCATACCAGAGCATGTTGGCGGTCACCCGCGCCGCACACGCCATGTCCCAGGCGTCGTCCAACCCGGCTCCTAACCAGTCCGCAGTTCCGGTTGCCGACGCCGAACCGGGAGACTGGGACCACGTTTCCGTCCAGACGACCGAGTCGCAAACGCGCCAGTTCGTCACGCTGTATGAAGCACTCCAAGGGTTCGATGACTTCGCCGCCGACGTCCCGCCTGAATTGCCGAGGCTTGCCTTTGCCGGTGCCGAAGACCAGATTGACTACAGCGCCCAATGGGGCGGAGTCCGAGTGCGGATCGGTGAACCTCTGGCCCAACACCAGGCGGCCCTCATCGCTGCAGGTTGGGACGTACAAGTCCTCGCTGGCCTGGATCACCTCAGCGCAATGCACAGCTCCGTGGTGCTGCCCATTTTGACCGGCTGGCTTCGTAAGATCGGATGGGTAGGGCGGCCGGCCGCTGATTAGGCTGGGACCATGGAATTTCAAATCCGCCAGGCCACGCCTGAGGATGCCGACGCCGTAGTGCGCATGCACACCCTGGTCCACGAGGAGTGCTACGTTCACCAGTTGTCACCCGAATTCTTTCGCGCCCGGCGGGCCAGCATTCCCGAGCGCGTCGAACAGCGGCGACAATTCCTGGCAACCACTGACCCTCGTCTCATTGCCCTGGACGACAGCAATGAAGTGGTGGGTCTGGCCGATGCGGGTCCCGGTCATGATGAGGACGGGCCTGCAGCGTTGGAGCTGTATACCATCTACACGCTCAGGCGGACGCACGGCAGTGGCCTTGGTTCGGCCCTGCTCCAGGCCGCCATCGGAGATTCACCGGCGTACCTCTGGGTGCTCGAGGACAATCCCCGGGCGCAGGCCTTCTACCTCAAACACGGCTTCCGGCCTGACGGGTCACGCAAACTGCTGCCACCCGAGTGGGAGGAGCTCCCCGAGATCCGGATGGTCCGGCGGGGCAAGCCATAGGCTAGCCCGCCGGACCGTCGGGTTCCGCGGACTCCTCGGATTCCGCCGACTCCCCGGGTTCCCAGCGCAGCAGGTCGCCGGGTTGGCACTCCAGGACCTCGCACAAGGCTTCGAGGGTGGTGAAGCGCACCGCTTTGGCCCGGCCGTTCTTGAGCACCGCCAAGTTGGCGGGCGTGATCCCGACACGGTCCGCGAGTGCACCCACGGGCATCTTCCGCTTGGCAAGCATCACGTCGATGTCGACGACGATGGGCATCAGATCACCTCGTCCAGTTCGTCCTGCAGGTGCTTGGCTTCGGCGTCGCGGGCCACCGCCTGCGCCAGCAGAATGCGCAGTACGACGACGACGAGCGCCACTCCCGCGATCAGCACGCCGGCGCCTCCGACCAGGAGGACAACGCCGGGGGCGACCGATTCGCCCGGGGCGAGGACGGCGCCGAGCCCGAAGGCCAGCAGGGACGCGGCGGCGATGGCGCCTGTCACCACATCCACGTAGCGGAAGGCGGCGTGGGAGAACACAGTTCCCCGCCGCACCATCGTGAGGAGTCGCCAGACGCAGACCATGGTGACCTGGACGGTGAGGATGCCCAGGAGAACGATCACGAGAACCGGAATCCTGACGCGGGCGATGTCCGGCCCCATGTCCTCGTTCAGGTCCCGGGCCAGCAGTGGCACCATCACCGCCTGCACAAATACCGAACCGGCCAGTCCCATCGCGAGGACAATCCGCAACGCGAGGACAGTCAGCTTTCCCATCAGATCTCCTTGGCTGTCGAATAACAGTTGGATACTATCGATATTCGATAGCTTCAGCAAGATGGCTTGGCGTTTGCTCTTCGGGCGCTGGGACCGAAAGGCCAGCCCGCCGGCCCGGCGGCCCGGCGGCCCGGCGCCCGTGGTAGCCTGCCGGGCATGGCTGTGGACCCTTCCCTGCTCAATTGGCTGCTGGACTCAGACCCGGCTCTCCGCTGGCAGGTCGAGCGCGATCTCGCTGGCGCTCCCCGTGACATCTGGGAAGCGACCCGCGACAGACTCGCGACGGAGGGTTTGGCCGCGCGGCTCCTCGCGCTGCAGGACCCCGACGGCCAGTGGGCGGGCGGAGCGTTCTTCCCCCGCGACTTCGACTTCCACGGCCCCGAGGCAACCCACGGCCTCGAGGCAACCCACGGCCTCGAGGCGGCCGAGGGTGCCGGCCAGCCGTGGACCGCAACCACGTGGACGCTCAACACCCTCCGTGACTGGGGCCTCGATGCAGCCGCCCTCGCCGGCACCGCCGAATTGCTCGCCGTGAACAGCCGCTGGGAGTACGACAACCTGCCGTACTGGGGCGGCGAGGTGGACTGCTGCATCAACGCCTACACGCTCGCCAACGGGGTGTGGCTCGGGGCAGATGTCTCCGGAATCGCCCAATGGTTCCTGGACCACCGCATGGCCGACGGCGGCTGGAACTGCGAGTGGGTGGAGGGCTCCACCCGGTCCTCCTTCCATTCCACCCTCAACGCCCTGAAGGGCCTGCTGGACTACGAGGCCGCGACCGGCGGAACCAGCCGGCTGCGGGCCGCCCGCCGGGCCGGTGAGGAGTACCTGCTGCAGCGCAGGCTGCTCCGCACGCTGTCCACGGGCGAGATCGTGGGGCCGTGGGTGGCGCGGTTCACGTACCCGTTCCGGTCGTTCTACAGCGCGCTCAACGCCGCGGACTACTTCAGGACAGCGGCCCTGCACGACGGCGCCGCCCCCGATCCGCGGCTGGCCGATGCTATCGAACTGGTACGGGCCGCCCGGCGATCTGACGGCAGGTGGCTGCAGGAGCGCCGCCACCCGGGCCGGGTGTGGTTCGAGGTCGATGTTGCGCCCGGCGAGCCGTCCAAGTGGCTGACCTTCTTCGGCACGCGCGTGCTTGAGTGGTGGGACGGGGCGAGCGGACAGTTGCGGCCCCGGTGAACGGGGCCGCACGTGTCCGCTCGCGATTAACCGGCTGTTCCGGATGAGGGACCACCGGCCTATACCGCCCGGGAGTCCTTGTGGGTACCGTGGCCTCATGCAGAAGATATCGATCGAGGCCCTGGCCCGGCAGCAGCTCGCCGCGGCCCTTGCAGCGAGCAACGGGCGTGCTGCGGACACCGTCTATGGCGGACATGAGAAGGTGCTCCGCCAGACCGTCATGGCCCTCAAGGCCGGCACACAATTGAGCGAGCACCAGAACCCGGGCGACGCCACGGTCTTTGTCCTGCAGGGCAGCCTCCGACTCCGCGCGGGCGAAGAGTCGTGGGAGGGTAAGCCCGGTGACCTGCTGATCGTGCCCGACGGACTGCACAGCCTGGAGGCCGAAGAGGACTCGACGTTCCTGTTCACGGTGGCGAAGGGCGCGAAGTAACGGCGGCAGCGCTCAACAGCGCAGCGCTCAACAGCGCGGCGCCCAACAGGGCAGCGCCCAACAGCGCGGCGCTCAACAGGGCAGCGCCCAACAGCGCGGCGCCCAACAGGGCAGCGCCCAACAGGGCAGCGCCCAACAGGGCAGCGCCCAACAGGGCAGCGCCCAACTACGCGGCGAGCCACATTTCCCAGTCGGGCAGCGGGTCAACCAACGCGGGGTCGGGCAGGTATGCACCAATGTCAGGGGGGAATTCACCGGGTTGTACCGGTTCAGGCAGATCGCGTGGCCACGGGATGTCGTGGGGTTGCCAGGGAGGCTCCCAGTCTTGTTCTTCGCTGGTGTACCGGCGCCCTGACGGGGCCATCCAGCCGGGCGGCGCGTCGCGGCTGGCGTCCATTGGCTGCCAGCCGGTGGTGTGTTTGAGCCGGTGATGTTTGCGGCAGGGCTGGCTGAGGTTGGAGACGCCAGTGGTGCCGCCCTCGTGCCAAGCGAGAGCATGATCCGCCTCGTTGTCGAGGGACTGGTTGTTGCAGCCGGGAAACGGGCACCTGCCGTCGCGGAGGCGCAGCCATTGGCGCAAAACGTTCGGGACGCGGTGGCTGGACCGTCCGATCTCCAGCGGGGTGCCGCTGGCCGGGTCGGTCAGGACACGGTGGAACGAGGATGCACCATCCGCGACGAGCCGTCTGGCCATGCTGGGCGGGATCGGTCCATAGCCGTCCAGCATGGCTGGCTCTTCGGTGGCGCCCATGAGCGTTAACACGGGCACCGTCACGAGGACTTGCGCCTTCGGCGACGGAACACCATCCGCTACGCCGGCGATGAGCCAGTTTGCAGCAGTGTCTGCCCGGAGCTGGGAGAGGTTCCGCGATTCGCCGGGGCCTTGGAAGGCTCTGGCCGCGGCGGTGGCGCGGTTCCAGATGGAAGCGGCGGCATCGGCCGGCAGGTAGGCGGAGAGCCAGGCCATGCCGTCGCGGTCCGGTGTGAATTCGAGGCGCCGGTCCTGGGCACTGGCCTGGTGTCGTTTTTCGATGCTTACAGAGTGATGGCGCTCCCGCCAGGTGCGTGCCTTGGCGCGGAAACGGGAGGGCACGAGCTCCCCGGCAGGGCATCCCCGGGCAGCGTTTTCAGCATCAGGGTCCAGGAAATGCGCTTCCAGTCCAGCCGTGGCCGCCCGGTCCAAGCCGGTGGTTTCGTCCACGAGGATCCGGGCGTGCTGCCAGGAGATGGTCCCGGCCTGGAGGGAGGCGAGTGTTAGTGGCAGGGCTGTGGTGAGCTGCCGCGCCTCGTGCAGGAAGGCTCCTGCGGTTCTCTCGCTGATGGTCAGGACGCAGGCCACCTCGGCTACCAGGGCCATGTCCGTGGCGCACCGCTGCTGCGGCGAGGCAGACGGGGATTCCATGGCCTTTGTAGCCTCGACTAGCGCTGCAGCCAGTTCGACCTTGAGGGCTGCGGTCTTGGCTTCCAGCCGGCTCGCTTCGGTGAGCCCGTCCAGGCAGTCATCGGCAAGCTGACGCAAGAGATCCGACGGTGCACCTCCGGCAGGGCGCGCACTTTTGATGTGGCGAGACAGTGCAGCGACGGACGCCGCGACAGCGTCCAATGCGTCAGATACTGCGGTGCTTTCCATACTCAAAGTCTGGTGGAAGGGTCTGACATTTAACCGACTACTCCGCCAAAGAGCCCCGCAGGGGGAAGCCGGAAAGCGGGACTAGCGCGTCTCGTAGGGAGTGCCGAAGAGCGTGACTCCCCATTCGGCGTTGTGTAGCGCGATCCCGGTGTCCTTTCGTTCGAACTGAAGCGGCGCCTGGAGATGCTGTGCCATCCGCTGCTGTTCCTGGTCCCACGGGAACTCGCACGTGTCCGCGAAACTTTCCATCGTCCCCGGATCCGGCGTGATTGTTTGGTCGATGATGCTGACCCTCACCGCAAAGGAAGCGCAGGGGATCCGCACGGTCATCAACTGACTGCCGCCCACGGAGCTGAACCTGATGGCGTAGTCGCCTGAACTCAGTCCCTCACCAGCGGGTACGCCAGCCGGGATCAACGAACCGGAAGTGAAGTACTGGCACACCAACTGTCGGTTGGCGACGGCTCCTTTCGCGCCCGGGGTCAAGCAGTCGTCGGTAACTGGACCGGAAGGGGCCGGAGGCACCGTTGGAACCGGCGCCAGTGTCATGCTCGGCGACAGTCCTGCGGCGGACGCCGGTGCGGCAGGCGAGCAAGAGGAAGGGGCGGCCGACGGCGTCGTGAAGGTTTGGCTGACGACCGCACCACCAGCGCGTGGAGGCGAGCCACATCCTGAGGTAAAGACGACGATGGCGACGCACGCCACCGACAACAAAGTGGTGCGCAGTCGATGATGAACGGTTCCCCCGGACGCAGCCATGGCCCGAACACTAGTGTTCGCTCTCCGGTATAGCAACGGGTCCAGCGGACAACAGGTCAACGCCGCCGGGCCGCCAAGAGCCCGGCCGGAAGTTGGCCTGAGGGTGAACACCGGCCGCGTAACGTAGTTCTACCCGACTCCGATCTGGGACAGACTGTTTCCGTGAGCAACAAACCCCGGACAGCCCTCGCCGTCGCCGGCCTCAGCCTGGGCACGTCCCTGAACCCGCTGAACTCGTCCATGATCGCCGTCGCCCTGGTGGTGCTGCGCACGGACTTCGGGCTCGACGTCGCCACGGTCACCTGGGTGATCACCGCCTTCTACCTCACCTCCGCGGCGGGCCAGCCGCTGATGGGCCGGCTGGCGGACCGCTTCGGGCCGCGGCGGCTGTTCAATTTCGGGATGGTGCTGGTGGCGGTCACCTGCGCGCTGGCGCCTTTCGCTCCGAACTTCGCCCTCCTGTGCGTCGCCCGGGCCGTCATGGCGTTGGGCACGGCGACGGCGTATCCGAGTGCCGTTGTCATCGTCGGTGCCCTGGCCCGGACCGCCAACGTAAAGTCCACGAGGCCGCTCGGCCGGATCCAGATGGCCAACACGTCCGCGGCGGCGGTGGGACCGGTGGTGGGCGGCCTGCTGGTGAGCCTGGTCGGCTGGCAGGCCCTGTTCATGATCAATGTGCCGTTGTCGCTGGCCGCGCTGCTCATCGTCCGGAAGTATGCCCCGATAGACGAGGACCGGGAACGCGGCAGTGCCGCCGAACTCCTCAGAGACTCGGACATTCCGGGCATCCTCGGCTTCATCGGCTCCCTGACGCTGGTCATGATGGCACTGCTGAACGTGCTGCCGGACGCACGCTGGTGGCTGTTGGCCGGCGGCACGGTGCTGGCTGCACTCTTCGTCTGGCGTGAACTGAAGTTCAGCCCGCCCTTCCTGGACCTGCGGCTGCTCGGCAGGAACCGGCCGCTGCTCCTGGTCTACCTGGGCTTCGCCGTGTTCAACGGAATCTACTACTTTGCGTTCTTCGGCCTGCCGCAGCTGCTGCAGGAAGCGGCCGGCTACGATCCCGGCGTCGTGGGTCTCCTCATGCTGCCGCTGGCAGCGATGTCCGTGATCGCGACGCCGTTCGCGGTGCGTGCGATCGATCGCTTCCGTGTAAGGCGGGTGCTGATCGCCGGGGTCCTGTTCCTGGTGGCCGCCGCTGGAGCCATGTGGCTGCTGACCGCCTCCTTCGCCATCCCGCTGGTGCTGCTGCTAACGGCCCTGATGGGCATTCCGTGGAGCGTGGTGAGCATCGCGTCCAGCCAGGGCATGTACGTCTCCACCCAGCCGCACGAGCGCGGGGTGGCCGCCGGGATCTTCCAGACCTGCCGGTACCTGGGCGCCATCACGGCCACGGTGATGATCGGCATCTTCTATGGCAGCGGCGTGAACCAGGCCAACTGGGGCCTCATGGTTCTGACCATGCTGGTGCTGGGCGCGGTGGCTTTCGGCGTGACGCTGCTGTGGCGGGAACGTAAATGAGCTGTGGGCGCGTCCCAGAATGAGCGCCAAAACCTGGCTGAAAGGGCCCCCACGCACGCCCGCCAAACTTCTTATCCGCGCCCCAAATTCATTGTTTTCACGCCATATTGACACCCAGATTGCGCGGGAATATTGTCTGCCTTAACGGGGCCCTTCCGCCCCGTATTCCAATATTTTCGGCGCTGACTCTGGGCCGCTTCTGCTTGGCGACAGCGCCAGCGAGGAGGGTCCTGTGACTTGGGAAATTTCGGGAACATACGTTGGCAATTGCACTTGCTCGTTGATCTGCCCGTGCCCCGTGGACGGCGTGCCCACCGGCCCGGACGGCGAGTGCCGCGGCTTCAACGTGTTCCATATCGCGACCGGGACGATGGATGAAACGGACCTGTCCGGCGTCGACTTCGCGTTCTTCAACTGGTTCCCAACCAACCTTTCCGCAGGCGGTTGGAAAGTGGGGGCTGTCGTCGACGAGGGTGCTTCGGACGCCCAGGTGGACGCCCTCGAGAGCATCCTCCGTGGTCAGGCCGGCGGCCCGTTCGGTGACTTTGCAGCGCTGTACGGCGACTGGCTGGGACTGGAACGCGCCAGTGTCTCGTTCTCCGACGGGGATACGCCGTCCGCCTCGGTGGCGGGCCGCGTGGTTGTCACCTTCGAGCCGTTGCCCGGCCCCGACGGCGGCGTGACCACCGTGAAGAACGCGATGTTCGGCTTTGCCCCGGAGTTCCGGATCGGCAAGGGACCGGGGCACCCGGAACGCTTCGGCATGGAGTTCGACGGCGTGTATGGCGAGACGTCCGACTTCACCTTCGCCAGCGAAATGGCTGAGGGCGCTCCCAAGGGCCGCGGCTAAGGCCCGCCCGATGTACCACCGGAAGCTGTTTAGGAGAGTGGGCGTGCAGCCGGTGGCGCACGCCCACTCTCCGGCATACGCCAAGGCGGCCTCCCGGATCGACCCACGGGAAGCCGGGCTCGTCGCCATCCTTCTGGTCCTCGCAGCAGCGAGCTGGATCCTCACCTCAACCCAGCTGAGCGGGATGGACATGGGCCGCTGGACGGACCCGGGGCCGCTGGGGTTTTTCGTCGCCACATGGGTGGTGATGCTGGCGGCCATGATGTTCCCGTCAGTGGCGCCCATGGTGGTGGCCTATGACCGGATCCAGCGGCACCGGAGAGAAACGGGACGGTACGCGCCTGCCGGGGCAACAGCGGTGTTCGTGGCTGGCTACCTGCTGGCATGGACCGCCTTCGGGCTGGTGGCCTACTCGCTGTATATGTCGGTGGCGTCGCTGGCTCCCGGGCTCTTCGGCTCGGACCAGGGTGGACGTTACCTGGCAGCCGGGGTGATCCTGGTCGCGGCGGTCTATCAGCTGACCCCCGCCAAGAATGTCAGCCTGATGAAATGCCGGACGCCCATGGATTTCATCCTGCACCGCATGCGGCCCGGCTACCGGGGCGCGCTGGTGATGGGAGTGGAGCACGGGGCCTGGTGCGTCGCGTGCTGCTGGGCGCTGATGGTTGCCCTGTTCGCCCTCGGGGTGATGAGCATCGGCTGGATGGCACTGATCGGTGCCTTCATCGCCGCGGAGAAGATGCTGCCCTGGAAACAGCTGGCCAACCGCTCCGTTGCGGTGGCACTCGCCGTGATTGCGCTCGGCGTTGCCCTCACCCCCGCGGCGATGGTCGGGATGGGCATGTAACGCGCCGCCGTCGCTGAGCGCCGGCGGCCATGGACCGGGGGAAATATCCAAAGGTCTCACCGAACAAAGGAGCCGACAATGTCTGAAGGAACTGGACTCCTCAGGCGGTTTTACGAAGAAGTGTTGGCAGGCGGAAATCTCGCCCTGATCGATGAATATGTGCTGGACGACATCCAGGACCACGAGGACCCCATGCCAGGGCAGCCGCCGGGAAAGGACGGCGTGAAGTTCTACACCAACGCCATCCGCACGGCGTTCCCCGACCTCACCGTCAAACTTGATCCGACATTGGCCGAGGGCGATCTTGAGGCTGGTCACGTGGTGCTGTCCGGCACGCACACGGGCGAGTTCCTTGGTGTTCCGCCAAGCGGCAAGAGCGTGCAATTCAGCAGCGCGGACATCATCCGCATCCAGGACGGGAAGGTGGCCGAGCACTGGGGCTCCTCCGACACGCTGAGCCTCATGCAGCAGATCGGGGCCGTCCCGTCCCAGACAACGGGCGCGAGCGCCGGGTGACATAGTTTTCGGGTCGAAAGAGTTTCCCGCCGCCGCTCCTAGCCGACGGCGGGAAGCATCACGTGCGGCACCGTCCCGTGGCGGTGCCGCACCGTTGCCCGCGAGTCTATGGGCGCGCGGTCACGCCCGCCTCGGCCGGCGCATCGGCACGCGCGTCCGCTGAAACAGCGGCGTCGGCCGCGTCCGGGACCGGTGCGCCCGCCGCCGACTTTTCAGCCGCAACGAACCCCGCTTCCTTCGGCCCCGGCGGGTAGGCGTGCTTGCGCCCGGTCACCACAAGCGCCAGCGCGACGGCGACAGGCACCGCAGCAGCGACCGGCACCATCAGCGGGCCCGCCGTCGTGAGGGCAGCCGCGCCGTACAGCGCGCCGATGGTGATACCCAACTGGATTGTCAGCACGGTCAGGCCGTTGGCAGCTTCCCGGTACTCCCTGCCGGCGCGAAGGATGGCCGACTGGTTGTAGATGCCGATCGCTCCGAAGGCCGCACCCCACACCGCCATGAGCACGAGGGCGCCGGGGACGGTCCTGCCGCCCAGCGGGAGGAGGAGGTACGCGGCGGCGATTATCGCCGTCGTAATCAGCAGTGAACGGCGAGGCCGCATGTCCACGGTGATGCCGGCGATCCAGATGCCCACCAGCCCGGAGAATCCCAGGACGGTGAGGGAGAGGGTGATTGTGTAGTCAGGCAGGCCGGCCTCGCGGAGGAACGGCGCGATGAACGTGAACAGCGCGAAGTGGGCCATGAGCATCAGCGGCCAGGCGATTGCCACCGATTTCACGCCGGGCTGGCCTATTGCCTTGCGCAGCGACGGCCGAGGGGCATCCGGGATCCGGCGGACAGCAGGCAGCAGCCACATGGCCAGGCCCGCGAGGACGACGCCGGCGCCCGCGAGCAGGAGGAAGGACGCCCGCCAGCCGATCAGCCCGCCCAAAGCGGTTCCCAGCGGGGCTCCGATGGCCAGGCCCAGGCTGTTGCCGCTGAAGACGATGGCCATGGCCTTGCCCACCTTGTGGGCCGGAACGATGCGCGCCACGAAGGGGGCCATCGCGGTCCAGAGCAGGCCGTGGGCAATGCCGCCCACCAGCCTCGCAGCGAGGGCGGCGCCGAAGTCGGACACCAGGCCAACGAGGGCGTTGCTGATGGCAAAGGTCAGGACGAGCCCTATCAGCAGGGTGTGGCGGGGGATGCGGGCGAGCAGCATCGCGGCCGGGATCACCGTGGCCACGATGATGGCGGCGTATCCGGCGGTGAGGTAGCCAGCCACGGGCTCGGACACGTTGAGGCCGGCGCTGATCTGGGGGAGCAGGCCGGAGGGCAGCAGCTCGGTGGTGATGGCGGTGAAGCCGATCATCGACAGCACCAGCAGCGCGCCGAAGGGCATGCGGTCGCGTGCAGAAACGGAGGTCGCGGGAGGCACGGGTGAAGAGTCCTTTTCAGGGAGTGGGGAAGGACTGCGGCGCCAGTTGCCGGTGTCCTCCACTCAAATTACCTGATTTATATACCGCCAGGCAGGGTCTGTCAGAACCACCTTCAGCCGATCCGCTCGGCGAGGGAAACGATGATCCCCTCCGGGCCGCGTACGTACGCCATCCGCCAGCTGTTCTCGTACTGGCCGATGCCGCCGACCAGCCGGTAGCCGTCCGCGGCCAGCCCATCCACCGCCGACTGGAGGTCGTCGACCTCGAAGGACACGTTGCGCAGCCCCAGCTCGTTGGCCATCGCGGCGGGCGACCCGGGCTCGTGGGCGGGCCGGACGAAGCTCGCGAGCTCCAGCCCGGCACCACCGCCGGGCGGGCGCAGCATGACGATCTCGGTGCGGGAGTCCGGGATGCCGCAGACAGTGTCCAGGAACTCGCCCTCCACGAACGTCCGGCCCTCGACCTCGAGACCCAGCCCGACGAAGAAGGCCGTCACCGCATCGAGGTCGGCGACGGTGATGCCGACATGGTCGAAACGTTGTATGTGTGCCATGAGAGCAACCTCCTGTCAGTACTCGCCCTTGATCACGAAGTAGGAGCCGCGGATGACGCCTGCCAGCTTTGATTTCTGGCGGGCGAACTTGAAGCGTGACGCCAGTTCCTCCGGAATGTCCATGCCGTCGGCAAGTTTGAACCCCACGGCTCGCTTCCCGCCGTCCTCGATGCTGTACATGACGTTGATCGACAGCCCCGACTCGTAGAAAACGTAGGACATCCGCAAACCGTCGACTTCGAAGTCGGTTGCTTCCAGGGGGCGTGATCCGATGACGATGTCGCGCTCGTCCCGGAGGATCCGGCTCACCCGGTCCACCACCTCCGGAACCTCGCCGGCAGGGCTCACGGTGAAGACGTGGTTGTACTTGTTCCGGAAATAGCGGGCCTCATTGGCGCGCAATCCGGCGGCGGCGTCGGCGACCGGCGACGATTCCAAGCCGGCAGTAGAAACGTTCTCGAAGTCAACGATGTGCGTCATGCGCTCTCCTGGTCAGGCGTGGTCAGACGTGGTGGGACCAATGCTAACGCGACGGCGTGCCGGGGCTATCCTGATTCCCGGCCTGGCGCCCTGCCTGGTCTTGGCGGACTGACCGCCGGTAGGTGCTGGGCGTGAATCCCAGGGTCCTTTGGAAGTCGTTCGTCAGATGGGCATGATCGGTGTAGCCGAGCTCGGCAGCGATCGCCGCGAGGTCTGCCGCCGGACCCGCCGCGAGGTGTGGTTCAAGCCCGCTCTCCCGTTCCGCAGCATCTTTCCGGAACCCGTTGTCAGTGCCGGGAAGTGAGCCTACGCTGTGCGCACGGCCCCACTCCGGGGACCCGCTCCAAGACAGGAAAGACCATGACCAAATATCTGTTCGAAGCGAACTACGTGGGCGAGGGAATCAAGGGGCTCATGCGCGAAGGTGGCACCAAGCGGCGTGAGGCGCTGGTCCAGGCGCTCGACTCCGTGGGGGGATCGCTCGAGAGCTTTTACTACGCCTTCGGGGACACTGATGTCCTCGGGGTTTTTGACGCCCCCAGCCAGGCCGACGCCGCAGCCCTTTCGCTGATGATCAATTCGACAGGCTCCGTGAACGTCCGCCTGAAGCCGCTCATGACGCCGGAAGACATCGACGAGGCGGCCAAGAAGACACCGTCCTACCGTGCGCCGGGGCAGTAGCCCGGCAAGGGAACTAGCGGAAAAGTACGACGGCGGCACCCGGTTGGGTGCCGCCGGTCACCTGAGCCCGGTCACCTTAGGTGTACATCAGTGAGCCGGGCGTAGTGAGTAGCTCGCCGGTTTCCAGCCAGGTCTTCAGGCCCGAGAGGATCATCGGCCAGCCGCCGTAGAGCTGGTCGTTGGCGCCTTCGCGCAGCTGGTCGTGCGTGACGGTCAATCGGCAGGAATCGCCCACCGGCTCGATCTCCCAGGTGACCCGCGAGGTGCCTTCGGCCTTGACGTCCTCGCCCCACAGGGCCCGCATGCTCTGGACGAGCCGGCGCGGCGGGTCAACCTCCAGGTTCTCGCCCTCACCCAGGAGCTCCCCGGCTTTGGGATTGCCCATCTCGAACCGGCCGCCCGGTGTCCAGTCGGAGGTGATGACGGACCCGAACTGGTATTTGCTGCGGATCTCCCCGTCCGTGATGGCCTCCCAAAGCCGCTCCGGGGTGGTCTTGATATAGATTTCGAAGATCTTTTCCATGGGACTTTCCAATCTGGTTTTGAGGTCGCTGAGGCCAGCGGCCCATGGTTCGGCGTACTTGCTCACCCAGCGGTCGTGGACCAGCCGGATGGGCACCGGATTCAGGAAATGGAGTTTCTCCCGCCCCCGACGACGGGTCACCACCAGGCCGGCTTCCTCCAGGATCCTGAGGTGCTTCATGACTCCGTAGCGCGTCATGTCGAAGTGCGCCTCGAGGGCGTGGAGGGTCTGCCCGTCATTCGCGAAGAGCTCATCCAGAAGGTCGCGACGGGTGGAGTCGGCCAAGGCCTTGAATACGGCGTCCACAAGTCCAGAATAGGTGACTAATTGGTCACATGTCTAGGGTCCGCGCAGCCCTCAGCACCTCAGTCCCGCAGCACCCACGCGGCGTTGTCCGGCTGCAGCCAGCCGTTGGTATCCAGCGGCTCGGCGCTGGCCAGGACAGCCCCGGCCGGCAGCCGCACCGCTTCGGTTCCCATCGCCACTGCCACCAGGAACCGCTGGCTGCGCTCGCAGATCAGCAGGTTCCCGTCCTCCACACGCCAGCTGCCGCCGTCGTCCGCGGTGAACACGCCCTGCTCCCACAACTGACGGCGGAGTCCGACGGCGGCAGTCACCAGCGCGAGCGTGGAACCGGGGTCCAGCTGCTGGATTTCAACGGCGTACCGCCCCCAGCCCCCGGGCTGCGGCAGCCACGGCTTGTGGGGCTGACCCGGCGCGCCGGAGCCCACCGAGAACCCGTGGTTCGCCGCGGCAGACTCGGTCCACGGGAGCGGCACGCGGGCGCCGTCGCGGGTGATGCCGCCGCGCGCCCACATCGGGTCCACCCGGGCTTCCGCCGGGACGTCCACTTCGGGCAGCCCGAGTTCCTGGCCCTGGTAAAGGTAGGCTGCGCCGGGCAGGCCAAGCAGGGCCAGCAAAGCGGCCCGGGCGCGGCGGGTGCCCTGTTCGCCGCTGTCCTCGGTCCCGCCACCGAACCGCGTCACGGAGCGGACAATGTCGTGGTTCTCCAACGCCCAGCTCGGCGCGGCTCCGTGCAGCAGCCGGGCCGCCTCCAGCTCGGCCCCCACCTCAGCCCACGCCGCGGGATCCCAGCCCAGCTTCACGAACGCGAACGCGAACGCCTGGTGCATCTCGTCGGCGCGGGTGTAGCGGGCGGCGCGGGCCGGTTCCAGGTTGACTTCGCCCACCAGCAGCCGGTGCGGCTGGTACTTTTCGGCCAGGGTGCGCCAGCGCCGGTACACCTCGTGGACGTCCTCCTGGTCCGAGACCAGGGGGTTGGCCCGGAGCCCGTCCACAACCGCGGTGGCGGACGGTGCATCGGGCAGGCCGTCGGCTTTGAAGAGGCCATGTGCGACGTCGATCCGGAGGCCGTCCACGCCCTTGTCGAACCAGAAGCGGAGCACGCCTTCGAAGTAGTCGCCAACGGCGGGGTTCCGCCAGTTCCAGTCGGGCTGGCCGGGGGAGAAGAGGTGCAGATACCACTGAGTGTCCGTGTCGGAGCCCGGGTTCGCGCGGCTCCAGGCCCGCCCGCCGAACACGCTCTGCCAGTTGTTGGGCGGCAGGTCGCTGGGCGAGTCCGGACCGGAACTGCGGCCTTCGACGAAATGGAACATGTCCCGCTCCGGCGAGCCCGGCCCGGCAGCGAGGGCCTGCTGGAACAGCGGGTGGGCCGAGGAACAGTGGTTGGGGACGACGTCGAGCAGTACCCGCAGGCCCAGTTCGTGGGCGAGCTCCAGCAGCGCATCGAACTGTTCCATGGTGCCGAAGAGCGGGTCAACGCCGCAGTAGTCGCTGACGTCGTAGCCTTGGTCCACCTGCGGGGAGGGCTGGAAGGGTGTCATCCAGATGCCGTCCACGCCGAGGGAGGCGATGTACGGCAGGCGGGCGATGAGCCCGGCGAGGTCGCCCACGCCGTCGCCGTTCCCGTCCGCGAACGAGCGCGGGTACACCTGGTAGATGACGGCGGACTGCCACCAGTCGCCGGTGACTGTGCCCGCGGAGGGGGTGCCGCCGTCGTGCGTCATTTGCCGGCTCCGGCGGTGAGGCCTTCCACGATCCGGCGCTGGAAGATCAGCACCATGATCACCAGCGGCACGGTGACGATCACGCCGGCGGCCATCTGCTCGCCGAACGGTGCCTGGAATTCGGTGGCGCCGGTGAACTTGGAGATGGCCACGGTGGCGGTCTGGATTTTGGGATCGTTGATCATCGAGAGGGCGATGATGAACTCGTTCCAGCTGTGGATGAACGTCAGGATGGCGGTGGTGAACACGCCGGGCGCGGCCAGCGGGAGCAGCACTTTCCGGAACGCCTGCCACTTGGTGCAGCCGTCGATCATGGCCGCTTCCTCGAGGTCGAACGGCAGCTGTTTCATGAAGGTGGTCAGGTTCCAGACGGCGAGCGGGATGGCGAAGGACAGGTTCGGGATGATCATGGCCTGGTAGGTGTTGATCCAGCCGAGGTCCGTGAAGAACCTCAGCAGCGGGACCACCACCGAGATGCCGGGGAACATCGACGTCGCAATAATAACGCCGAGGATCACCGACTTGAACCGGAAGTTCAGCCGGGAGATGGCGTAGGCGGCGAACACACCCAGCACCAGGGCGAACACCGTGGTGGTGCCGGCCACGATCAGGCTGTTGAGCAGGGCCTGGCCGAACATGGTGGAGCCGTCGAACACCTTCACGTAGTTTTCGAGGGAGAACGGCGCGGGCAGGAGGGTGTTGTCGAAGATGTCCGCGGTGCGGCGGAGGCTGGAGACGATCATCCAGTAGAACGGCGCCAGGCAGTAGGCGAAGATCAGCACCAGTCCGGCGTATACGGAGTAGGAGCGCCAGGTGCGTTTCTTCTTCGTGGGCAGGGGAGCGCCTGCGTTTTGCCTGTCGGCGGTGCGCTTGCCGCCGCGCGTGCCGGAATCGGTGGCGAGGCTGCGGAGTTCGGAGATGGTCATCGGGTGGCCTCGGCCTTCTGTGAACGGGTTGCCTTGCGCTTCTGGCGGTTCTTTACCGGGCGCAGCCGGTTTGCGCCGGTGACGTCCGTGCCCAGCACTTTCACGAAAACGATCGCGACGACGGCCACGTACAGGAAGAGCACGACGGCGAACGCGGAGGCGGAGCCGTAGCGCAGCTGGTTGGATTCGTCCCAGGCGAGCATGGAGAGGGTTTCCACGGATTCCTTGCCGGGGCCGATGAGGACGAACGGGAGGTCGAACATCCGCAGGGCATCGAGCATGCGGAACAGCACGGCCACCAGGAGCGTCGGCTTCACCAGGGGGAGTGTGATGGAGCCGAGCTGGCGCCACCAGCCCGCGCCGTCGATCTTCGCGGCCTCGTACACCTCCTCGGGGATGATCTGCATGCCGGCCAGGACCAGGAGGCCGATGAACGGTGCGGTCTTCCACACCTCGGCGATGATCACGGCCAGCTTGGAGGCGGTGCCTTCGGCGGTCCAGAGGATTTCGCTGCCCAGCATGGTGTTGGCGATGCCGTCCGACTGGAAGATCCAGCGCCACAGCAGGCCTGACACAGCGGTGGGCACGGCCCATGGCACCAGGATGCTGGCGCGGAGGAAGGACCGGCCGCGGAACGCCCGGTTCATGGCCAGGGCCAGACACAGGCCCAGGACGGTTTCCAGCAGGACGGTGCTGACGGTGAAGAACGTGGTATTGCCGAAGGCGTTGAGGAAGCGCCGGCCGGATTCGCCCACGAACAGGTCCGCGTAGTTGGCCAGGCCCACGAAGGCCTCGCCCTCGGTGACGAACCCGTCCGCGTCCAGGCCGGACTCGGCACGGAAGAGGGACTGGTGGATGGCCGAGATGAGCGGGTACACGATCACCAGGGCCAGCACCAGGAGGGTGGGGGAGAGCAGCATGGCGGCCATGCGGCCCTCCCCGGGCGTGCGGGACTTACCGGGCTTCTTTCCGGGCGTGCCGGGCTTGCCGGGAGTCTGGTTCCGCGGAGCGGGAGCGGTGGTGACCGTCATTTGGCGGAAATTTCTTCGAGCTTGGCCTGCATGGCTGCCAGGGCGGTGTCCGTGTCCTTTTCGCCGGTGATGGCGGCGTAGGCCTCTTCCTGGATCGCCTTGGTGGTGGCGCCGTACTGCACAACCTTCGGGCGGGGCTGGGCGTTGTTCAGGGATTCCAGCAGGGTGGGGAAGAACGGGCGCTTGGCCACCACGGCCGGGTCCTCGTACAGGGAGGCGTAGGCCGGGGCGCGGGAGCTGAGGGACAGGCGCTTCTGGGCCTGCTCCTCGCTCGTGAAGAACTTGATGAATTCCAGGGCGGTGGCCTTGTTGGCGGTGAACGGGGAGACGGCCAGGTTGCGGCCGCCCAGGGTGGAGACGCCGGGGCCGTCGGTGCCCGGGATGGAGGTGATGCCGAACTTGCCGGCCACCTTGCTGGAGCCGTCGGTGGCGCTCAGGGAGGCGTAGAGGAACGGCCAGTTCCGCAGGAAGACCACTTTGCCGTCCTGGAACGCGCGGCGTCCCTGCTCTTCGAGGTAGGTGATGGCGTCGGACGGGAACATGCCGTCCTTGAAGCCGTCCACCAGGAGGTTCAGTCCTTTCTTGGCTTCGGCGGTGTTCACGGTGGGCTTGCCCTCGGCGTCCACAACGGAGCCGCCGGCGGAAGCCACGGCCTCGGAGAAGTTGACGGTGAGTGCCTCGTTCTTGTCGAACTGGCCGGTGTAGCAGGACATTCCGGCGGTTTCGGGGAGGGCCAGGATCTTGGCGCAGGCGGCCTTCATCTCGTCCCAGGTCTTGGGCGGGGCGGCGATGCCGGCGGCCCTGAGCAGGTCGGAGCGGAAGTAGAACAGGGCGCCGTCGGTGTAGTACGGGGCGCCGAAGAGGGTGTCCCGGTACGTGGCGGCGTTGACGGTGGCGGGAATCATCTGGTCCGCGGGGACGGCGTCTTCGGGCAGCGGCATGATCCACTTGTTGGCGGCGAACTCGGAGGTCCACACCACGTCCAGGTTGAGCACGCTGAACGTGTCCGACTTGATCTGGGCGTTCTGGATGAGCTGCTGGCGCTGCTGGTCCGCGGAGTCCGGCAGTTCGATGAACGTGACCTTTTCGTCCGGGTGGGCGGCGTTCCATTCCTCGATGCTCTTGTTCGCCGCGCCCGAGGCGTCGCGGTTGGAGACGTAGTTGATGGGGCCCTTGCCTTCGAACGCCGCGGCGGCGTTGGCGCTCGCCTTCGGTTCCTGCGCGGTTCCGCCGCAGGCCGTGAGCGAGACGGCGGCGGCCGTCACGAGTGCGGTGGTGGTGAGAAGAGTCTGCCAGGTCCGGCTGCGCTGCCTCATGTGTTGCTCCTTGTGGTTTGGTTTGGGGTACTTGGTTGGGGCCCTGTTTCAGGGCGCTTGGATTTTGGGCGCGGGGGAGTGCGACGGCGGCGGCACGGTGGGTGCCGGACGTCGCCGGTGGGAGGGGGTGGGTGTGATGCGTAGTGCGGGGTGCTAGCTGATCGGAGGCGCCAGCTGTAGGGGTGGCGCGGTGGAGCCGCGTTCGATCAGCTGGTGCGGCATGATCTTCGGCCCCAGGTCGCGGGAACGAAGCAGTTTCTTCACCGCCATCCGGCCCATGTCCTCAAGCGGCTGGGCCATGGTGCTCAAGGGTGGATGGACGTGCAGGGCGGTGGAGGTGTTGTCGAAGCCCAGCACGGAGACGTCTTCCGGCACCCGGCGGCCGCGCTTCTGGAGTTCGTTCACCACGGCGGCGCCCATCTCGTCGCTCATGGCGAAGATGGCCGTAAGGTCCGGTTCCTGGGCGAGGAGTTCGTCCAGGCCGGGGGCGCCGCTTTCGTAGAAGAAGCTGCCGGCGGCCGTGACGGGGGTGCGCTTTGCTTCGGCCATGGCACGGAGGTAGCCGCGCTGGCGGGGCTGGGCGACGTAGATCGAGGCGGGATCGCCGGTGAGCAGACCGATGCGGCGGTGGCCGAGCTTCAGCAGGTGACGGGTTGCGTCGTAGGCTGCCTGTTCGTCGTCGATGGCCACGCTGGGTGAGCCGGACTTGTCGCTGATGGCCACAGAGATGATGGGGATGTTCGGCCCCAGCAGCTGCCGCGTTTCGGGGGTGATGACGGCGGAGATGAGGATGACGCCGGCCGCCCGGTAGGTGCGGAGCGTCCGCAGGTAGCCGGCAATGAACGCCGACTTGGCCCCGGTGCGGCCGAGCATCACGGCGTAGCCGCGTTCCTGGGCTTCCTGTTCCACACCAAGCATCACCTGTGAGGCGAGGGCGTCCGAGACCATCGGGGCCAGCAGCCCGATCACGGAGGTCTGCCGGGTTTTGAGGCCGCGGGCCAGGTAGTCCGTTTCGTAGCTGAGGCTCCGGACCGCGTCCTCCACGCGCTCGCGGGTCTCGGTGGAGTAGCCCACGAGTCCGTTGACCACCCGCGAGACGGTGGCGGGAGATACGCCGGCGTGCTTGGCGACGTCCCTGATGGTTACCACTGTTGATTCTCCTCGCGGGTGTTGCTGGCTTCGAAATGCTGACCGAAAACGCTGTTACGCAAACGGTTTACGTAATCGGTTTCGTGATCTGCTGCACCAACACTAAACGGAGGCCTGGAGGATTGTTGTACGTTTCGTAAACGGGGGTGGTTGAGGCAGTCGAAACCCGGTGCCCGCCCAGCCCGGACTACGCGTCCGAGACCCTCAGGTGCTGGCGCGCCTTCCGGGAAACGCGGTCCGAAGCTGTGCCCGGAACGTCAGCTGACTTCGCCGGCTGACCGCGATGATGGAGAGCAGGCCTGTCAGCAGCACCACCGCACCGCCGGCGGCGACTGACCATCGGGCACCGAACTCGGTGCCGATCCACCCCATAAGAGGAGCGCCGACGGCGGTGCCGCCCTGCAGGACGGCCAGGTAGAGGGCCAGTACGCGTCCACGGAACTGCGGTTCCACGGAGAGCTGGATGCTGGTGTTGCAGCTGTTCAGGAAGGTGATGGACGCCAGGCCCACCGGTATCAGCACTGCGGCGTAGAGCCAGAACGACGGCGACACGCTGCCGATCAGCGTGAAAAACCCGAGTCCCAGGGCGCCGCCGAGCATAAAGCGCAGCCGGGGGCCGGAGCGGCGGGCCGCGAGCAGGGCGCCGGCCAGGGTCCCGACGGCCATGATGGAGCCCAGCAGCCCGAACTCCCCGGGACCCGCCCCGAATACCGCGGTGGACATCAGCGCGTTGGTGATCGGGAAGTTCATGCCGAAGGCCCCAAGTACCCCCACCATGACCAGGATGAGCACCAGGTCCGGCCGGCTCCGCACGTAGCGCAGGCCCTCGGCAACCTGGTGCTTGCCGCGGACTGCCAGTGTGGTCGGGGCCAGTTCCGAGGTGCGGATCCGGAACAGCGAGATGATGACGGCGGCGAAACTGGCTGCGTTGATGAGGAACACCGGGCCGGTTCCGACCCAGGCAATTAGGACGCCGGCGATGGCTGGACCGGTGAGCCGGGCCGTGTTGAAGGACGCGGAGTTCAGCGCCACCGCATTGGCCACGCTGTCCTGCCCCACCAGCTCCGAGACGAACGACTGGCGGGCGGGTGCGTCAATGGCGCTGGCCAGTCCCAGGCATAATGCAGCCAGGTAGGCGTGCCACAACTGGGCGGTGCCGGTGACCACCAGGAGTCCGATGGCCAGCCCGCACAGACCCATCGCCAGCTGGGTCCACAGCAGTATCAGGCGTTTGCGGTGCCGGTCTGCGAGCACGCCGCCGTAGGGGCCAAGCAGCAGCATCGGCAGGAACTGCAGGCCAGTGGTGATGCCGACGGCGGTGCCGGAATGGTTGGTGAGGACGGTCAGTACCAGCCAGTCCTGCGCGATGCGCTGCATCCACGTGCCGATGTTGGAGACAAGTGCGCCTCCCGCCCACAGACGGTAGTTGGGGTTCTCCAGTGCCTGGAACATGGCGCTCATTTGGCGCTCAGCTGCTGCATGATGTGGGCGGCGCGGCTCAGGATCCGGCGGTCTTCGTCGTTCAGGCCCGCCACACGCCGGGCCAGCCAGGCGGTCCGCTGCTCACGGGCCTCGGCCAGGATGGCCGCGCCGGCCGGGGTAATTCCCACCTGGACCTGGCGGCCGTCGCGCGGATGCGCGGTCCGCGTGACAAAGCCTTGTTCCGTGAGTGCGTTGACGATCCGGGTCATGGACGGCGCCTGCACGTGCTCGCGTTCAGCCAGTTCGCGTAGGGTCTGCGGGCCGTAGCCGTTCAGTTGGGCCAGGACCGTGTACTGGCCCGGCGTAATGACGTCGCCGGTTGCCTCGACGCGGAGCCTGCGGGAAGTGCGCATCACCGCTGTCCGAAGGTCGATGGCCAGAATGTCCGGCTTGATGCTGTCCCTTGCCTCGCTGCCCGTGGGTTCCTTGTCCGTTGCTGTCACCGCGTGGTGCGCCTCCTGAATATACTTAGCATTGCTAATTAGCTCTGCTAACCATTATGCTCCGGCGAGGTGCGCGCGGCAAGCACGTGGGGCAGGGGGCACCTCAGAGCTGGTGGTGAACGTTCGCCGCCGCACCGGCTATTCGGCGCCCTTGAGCTTCCGCCAACCGCCGGCCCGGTTGTTGGCGATGATGGCCCTGAACATCTCGCCGAGTGCTTCCTCGTTTACGGCCTCGCCCTCGCGGAACGCGACGGTGCGGGCCGTTTTGTTGGTGTGCCCGGCAGTGATGATGCCGTGCGGATCCGGGACGATGCCGCCGTCGTACATGAAAACGTTGACGTGGTCCTTCGCAGCAAGGAGGGCGCAGATGTTCCCGTCCAGGACGAAGTAGGGCTGCACGGTGCGTTTGATGGTTTCGGCGACGTCGGGATCGGTGGCGTGGACCAGGTCGCGGACCTGCCGGCAGATGGCTTGCTGCCAGGGCGGGAGTGCGTCGATGTAGTGGTCCACGCGCGGGTCCTTGGTGCAGTCCATGACGGTGTTTCGTGGCCTCAGCCGGACGTGACCTGTTGGCTCAGCACCTGGTCGGCCAGGATCTGCTCGCGCAGGATGTCGGCGTGCCCGCAGTGCTGGGCAAGCTCGCGCAGCATGTGCAGATACACCCAGCGCAGCGGCAGCGGTCCGCGGCGGTTGCCGCGGAGCACGTCGTCGAGCTCCAATGCCGAGGTGGCGAGACGGGATGCCTCGCAGGCCCCGAGGTGGGCCTGCCGGATGGAGGCTATGGTGTCCTGGTCGTCGAGGATGAACGACTCATCCGGGGTGGCCGGGATGCCGATCTCGGCGCGGGACCGGCAGGTGATGGCTTCGTCGAACCAGACCTTTTCCACGAAGGTGGCGTGCTTCACCAGGCCCAGCAGCGTGGTCCGCGACGGCACCAGGGAGCGGCGCGCCTGCTCCTCGGTGAGCCCGTCCAGACAGGAGGTGAGCATGCTGCGGTGCTCATTGAGGAAGGCCTCGAACTGGACGCGGACGGGCTGGTGGAGGACGTCTTCGGCGGACATGGCGGGGAGGGGAGGCATGGGTGAAGTATTGCAAGGCCGCCGGTGCGGGGCAACGGCTCGGGCAACGACTATCGCAAGGGCCCGGCTACTGGGCCGATCGCCGGTTGCGGGCCTGGCGCACCAGTTGGGTGAAGGCACCCACGAAGACGGCCTCGATCAGCACCATCAGTCCGAGCAGCAGCCATTGCCCCTCGCTGATGAAAACAATGGCGCCGGTGAGGACCAGCACTGTCCCGAGGATCAGTGCGTACACGGCGAACCCGATGGCCACCTTGGCGCTGCGCACGCCCGTGCGGAAGCCAAAGCCCAGCGGCTGACCTCCGGGTAATCCCTCGATGCGGTCGGGGCCGGCTGGTGGGAGCCTGTCGAACTCCTCCCACGGGTCCCGTGCCTGATCCTGGTCCGTCATAACTCTATTATCCCGCGCATCCGGTCCGCGCCGGGGCCCGGACCCTGCCATCCCGAATCAGACAACGAAGCTGCACCCCGGCCCTATCCGGCAGCGCAGCTTCCGTGCGAGCATGGGCCTCACCGACACTCCGTGAAGGGTCAAAAATGAAATCCAACGAACTGCTGCTGGACGCCTTCGGCCGGATCCGCGAGGCTGTGGAGGACACTCTTGAATGGGTGGACGATGACGTTCTGGTCCGCCGGCCCTCGGGAACCGGGAACCCGATTGTGTGGCTGATCTGGCACCTTGGCCGGGTGGAGGATGCGCAGGTCGCCGCGGCGGCGGGTCTGGAACAGGTGTGGATTTCGCAGGGGTTCGTGGACCGCTTCAACCTCCCGCTTCGCGAGCGCGACACCGGCTACGGCCATTCCAGCGTGCAGGTGGATTCGGTGAAGGCCCCGCCGGAGCTGCTGCTCGAATACTACGACGCCGTCCACCGGCAGACCGCGGACTTCCTGCAGACCCTCGGCGACGAGGATCTGGACCGCATCGTTGACACCCGCTGGGACCCGCCCGTCACCCTCGGGGTGCGGCTGGTCAGCACGATTGCCGACTGCCTCCAGCACGTGGGGCAGGCCGCCTACGCGAAGGGATTGAAACACTGACTGATTGCTTTCACCGCCTGCCATGTGCCGACTATTCGCGCTGCACGCCGGTTCCCGACCGGTCCGAGCCACGTTCTGGCTGCTGGACGCCCCGGACAGCCTGGCGGACCAGAGCCGGCGGGAGCCCGACGGCGCCGGCATAGGGACTTTCGACGCCGATGGTGGGCCCCGCGTAGCGAAACAGCCGCTTGCCGCGTGGGAGGATCACGCTTTCGCCCGTGAGGCACGGGACCTGAAGAGCACGACTTTCCTGGCCCACGTGCGGTATGCCAGCACTGGCGCACATACTCTGGTCAACACCCACCCGTTCGAGCAGGACGGGCGGCTGTTTGCCCATAACGGGGCCTTCGGTGATCTCGAACGGCTCGATCAGCGTTTGATCGAGCTTGGCGCTGCGGACCTCGTGTTCGGCCAGACCGACAGCGAACGACTCTTCGCGCTCATCACTGCCGAGACCCGCCGCGCCGGAGGTGCCATTGGGGAAGGTATCACCGCCGCGATCAAGTGGGTCGCTGCGGAGTTGCCCGTCTTTAGCTTGAACATCATCGTCACCACGGCCACGGACCTGTGGGCGCTCAGGTACCCGGCAGCCCACGAGTTATACATTCTGG
The DNA here is from genome assembly GCF_001423745.1 of Arthrobacter sp. Leaf337. Classification (GTDB taxonomy): domain Bacteria; phylum Actinomycetota; class Actinomycetes; order Actinomycetales; family Micrococcaceae; genus Arthrobacter. The sequence goes on along the minus strand of NZ_LMPC01000006.1, from coordinate 104,882 downwards.
AACGGGACCCGGCCGCTGCTCCGGCTCCGGCGGCCCCTCTGGACGCGCGGAGCAACCGGATCCACTCCCGCAGCACGGAACTTGCCTACAATCCGCATGTACTTTTAGCTACCGAACCGATGGACCATAGCCCGGCCTGGCGTCCCATGACATCCGGCGAACTGGTGCACGTCGATCAGTCCCTGACGGTGACCGCCACGCACCCCTTCCCGGACGCCCCCGCGCATCCGCTCACTCTCGCCGATCTTGAACCTCATGCGGCGGCGTCCCAGAAGCCTTGACCCCTGATCCACCGAACCGCACATGGTCCGGGACTAACCCCGGCCACCTACCAGCGCCTGCAGTTTCTCGAACGATTCAGTCCAGCCGCCGCGGTGCAGTTCCAGCCGTTCCTCCGTGAGGAACGGTCCCTGCGAGAGCGCCAGGCGCGTGCCGTCGTCGGCCGTTTGGAGCGAGAGGTCGACGACGGTGTCCCGGTCATCCGGCGTCGGTTCCTCCCAGCGGAAGGTGTACACGAGGCGCCAGGGAGGATCGATCTCCAGGAACTCGCCTGAGAGGTGGAACGGCTCACCGTCCGGTGGTGCCATGCGGAACCAATAGCGGCCGCCTTCCGCGAGGTTCAGTTCGGCTGACGGGATGGTGAAGCCGTGCGGTCCCCACCACCGCACCAGCTCGGATGATTCGGTCAGCATCCGGAAGATGTCTTCCGGAGGAGCAGGGAGCCTGCACTCCAGGTTCAGGACCAGCCCGCCGGTTTCCACTTTCATGGTTCAACTCTGGCATCCTGCGGACACTGACGAAAGAAGCTGACGGAAGAAGCGGCTCTACTGGTTGTGCCTCGCCCACAACTGCAGCCATACGAGCAGGCGCGTTTCGGGATCATCCAGGTCGATGCCGAAGAGGGTCTCCACCCGGGATAGGCGGTAGCGGACCGTGTTGACGTGCACGTCCAGAGACTTGGCGGCTTCGATCGCGTTGCCACCGCAGCTCAGGTAGGCGTGGATGGTCTCTTCGAAGGACTTCTTATGGCGTTCGTCGTACTCGGCGATCCTGAGGGCGTGGGTCCCGGGCAGCTGGCCGGACGCCGTCAAAGACGAGGCGATCTGCCGCAGTTGCAGGCGCGAACCCAGGGATTCGTCGTCGGCCACCACGTCATCGGAGTCGGCAGATATTCGACCCTCGACGACGTTGCGAACCAGCTCGGACAGGACCAGTTCCGCGTTGACCCTGGACTCAGCAAGCCGGTCGATCGTAGCCGCTGCCCCCAGTGCGGCCAGCACCGGGCGTGAGAGAAGCCGCCGTGCGTTCTGGACGATTTTGAGGATCGCGCCGCGTTGAAACTGCAGGGACGATTCGGTGCTCTGCGGCAGCACGATGTACACGATGCCGTCTGAGAGCCCGCAGACTGCGGAGGGCACCCGGATGGCGCACGCGGTCCGGATGGTGTCGAAGAGCCGGAGACGTGACTGCAACGTTTCGGCCGCTATGGCGTCCGCCGGCCAGACGCTGAGGGCGGCCACCCGGATGGAAGCTGCCGATATTCCCAGCCGGATGGCGGCCAGCTCGGCGCGCTCGGGTTCGAACAGCAGCGGCTGAACCAGATCCATCTGGCGGGTGAGGTTCGAGACGTACGTGGTGCGCTTGTGCAGGATATGGAGCGCGGCAACATTGGCGGCTTCACGCAGGATCCGGTCCGCGTCCTCGTTGTGGTGGTCGGCGCGTTCCAGCAGCCAGAGCGATCCCAGCACGGCGCCGCCGGCCCGGATGGCGATGGCTGTACGCCGGAGCCGGGGGTCCGCCGTCGCCACATCCAGCGCATCGCTCGCGGCATGCACACGCCGGTAGTCCTTGTCGGTTTGCACGGAATGGGGAACGTGCAGGCGCAGGATGGAGCTACGCCGGGTCTCGTCGATGGGCTGGTCCGGGAGGGTGGAATAGGCCAGGATCGTCTTGTCCGGATCGGCGATCGCAATGGCACCGCCGGCCTGGGCCGCCACCGTGTTGGCCAGATCGAACAGGTCCCCGGGACGGATGTCCACCAGGGTGCGGCCTGACTGCCGGTGCGGGACGACGGCGGCGTCCATGATCTCGGCCAGCTGGTTCCACGGAACCGAGTCGGAGGCACGGAAGAGGGCCAGCCCCGTTTCCCGGGCGGCTGCCCGGAGGGCGGCGTCCGGGTTGCCGTTGGATTTGTAGACGATTGCCACGTAGCCGGCGTCCTTCAGTTCCCGGACCTTCACCCGCAGGCGTTTGCCGGACAGCGACAGGCCGATGGCCAGGGCAACGGCGCCGGGGAACGTGGCGGGCGTGGCCGTCGAGTCGTACAAGACCGAGCCCGCGACAACCTGCTGGTCATCCGCCGGCATTTCGACGAGGCTGACAATTTCCGATCCGGCCGAGCGCGCCACATCTGCGAGCGTAGGCAAAGCATGACTCGCGGCCGCGGGAAACACCTTCACGGTGCCGCCCGACGCACTGTTTGGTAGTTGCTGCTAACGCGGAGCTCCTCAATTTGTCGCTATCTCCATAGTGGCACGGAGTTCCGCTTCCTACGCTGAACCATAACGCACGCACGCACTGGAAAGGCCGTCATTGAAAATCAGCGAAGCCAGGCAGCTCGTCCAGATCAAAGCCCCCGTATTATCCCGACGACGCCGTGTGCTGGCCAACGCTTTTAATGTGGAGGAATACCGGAAATCGGCACGGAGAGTCCTGCCCGCCGGGATTTTCGATTATCTCGACGGCGGTTCTGAAGACGAAGTGACGCTCCGCCGGAACCGCGCCGTCTTCGATTCCTGGGCCCTCATGCCCAGTTGGGGCCCGGTCTCCGGACCCGATACCAGCACCACGTTGCTCGGGAAAAACAGTGCCCTGCCCCTGACCCTGACGCCCACCGGCGCAACGCGCCTGTTCCATCCCGAGGGCGAGCTGGCCGTCGCCGCCGCGGCCGACCGGGCGCGCATCCCCTACGGGCTGGCCGGGCTAAGCACCGTGTCCATGGAAGCAATTGCGGAGAACCACCCGGCCCTCGACCGCTGGTTCAACTTCGGGCTCACCTCCGACGCGCAGGCCCTGAAGGACAAGCTGGCGCGCTGCGAAGCCGCCGGATTCACCACCCTGATTGTCGGCGTCGATACCCGGGCGTTAGGCGCCAGGGAACGGGACCTCCACAACGGCTTCACCGCGCCTCCGGCGCTGACGCTGTCAACCATCGCGGACATCGCCCGGCGGCCTTCCTGGTGGATCAACTTCCTGACGTCGGACGGCATCAGTTTTCCCAACCTGGATCCGCGCAGTGCCGCGGCCACCTCCGTGGTCACCCCGTCCATGTGGCAGCACATCCTTGGCCACTCCGATGCCACCAGCGGATGGAAGGAACTGGAGGCCTTGCGCCAGGCGTGGCACGGCAAGATCGTGCTCAAGGGCTGCGTCAACCCGGCAGACGTCGACAAGGCCGCCCTGATCGGCCTGGATGCCGTCCAGCTGAGCAACCACGGCGGCCGGCAGCTGGACCACATGCTCAGTCCCATGGATGTGCTGCAGGAATCCCGGCAGCGGGTGGGCGATTCGATTGAGATCTATGTGGACTCAGGCATCCGGCGGGGGAGCGACGTCCTCAAGGCGCTGGCGCTGGGTGCCGATGCCTGCTCGATCGGCAGGGCCTACCTGTACGGATTGGTGGCGGCGGGCTCGCCGGGCGTCGGGCGCATCATCGAGATTTTCTCGGACGAACTCCGGCGTACCATGACGTTAGTAGGCGTTTCCAGCATTTCCGAGGTGAAAGCTCGAGGCGGGGAGATTCTCCGGGACATCCGTCATTCCGGCGAAATCCTTGAATCAACGGCGTCAGGCAATAAGCACTAACGAGTTCTGAACAAGTACACAGTGCACTTCTCCCGCAGACCCGCGGGCACCCCGAGAATCTCCCGAATAGCTAAGGAAACCATGCGCACCCGATACCTCCTTCCCGTCCTCACCATAGCCACGGCGCTCACACTCTCCGGCTGCGTCGACAACAGCGCACCACCCGCCACCGGCGGCGCATCCGGCACCGCTGACGCCGTCGACGTGAAAAAGAATGATTCCGTTGCCGCGATGCTGCCGGAGAAGATCAAGAACGCCGGCGTGCTCAACGTCGGCATGGCCAACAACTACCCGCCCAACGAGTTCAAGGACGATAACGGAGCGCCGGCAGGGTGGTCCGTGGACCTCACCAACGCCCTGGGCCAGGTAATGGGCCTGAAGGTCAACTTCGACATCGGCACCTTCGACAACATCCTTCCCGCCGTGCGCGCGGGGAAGGATGACATGGGCATGTCCTCCTTCACGGACACGCTGGAACGCGAAAAGCAGGTGGATTTCGTGAACTACTACTCCGCCGGCATCCAGTGGGCCGCCCCGAAGGGCAAGACCGTGGACCCCAACAACGCCTGCGGGCTCAAGGTGGCCGTCCAGGCAACCACGTATGAGGACACCCACGAGGTGCCCGCCAAGTCGAAGGCCTGCACCGACGCCGGCAAGCCGGCCATCACCATCTTCAAGTACGACGCGCAGGACCAGGCTACCAACGCCCTGGTGGTGGGACAGGTGGATGCCATGAGCGCCGATTCGCCCGTTACCCTCTACGCGATCTCCAAGACCAAGGACAAGCTGCAGACCGCCGGCGACGCGTTCGAAGTGGCGCCGTACGGCATCCCCGTGGCCAAGGGCAGCGAATTTACGCCGGCCCTCCAGAAGGCGCTGCAGACGCTGATCGACGACGGCACCTACACCAAGATCCTGTCCAAGTGGGGAGTGGAAGCCGGCGGAATCAAAACGGCGGACCTCAACGTGGCAGCCAAGGGGTGATACAGCATGAGCGAGCCGGAATCCGGCCGGATGATTGAGGCGGACCCCGCCAGGAATGGGGACCCCGGCAGGAAGCCGGATCCCGTCAGGAAGCCGCGGGCCGGCAGGGCAGGGGACGACGACGGCGCGCCGCCGGAAGCGATCGTGGCCATCCCGCTGCGCCACCCCTGGCGGAATGTGGTGGCGGTGCTCCTCATCATCGGGCTGGCAGTCTTTGTGCTGGATGCCGCCCAGCGCCCGGACTACGGCTGGGCGGACGTGGGCAAGTACATCTTCGACCGCCGGATCAGCCAGGCTGCGTGGGTCACGCTGTGGCTGACCATCTACGCGATGATCGGCGCGATCGTGATCGGGCTGCTGCTGGCCATCATGCGGCTTTCGCCCAACCCTGTGCTGAAGAGCATCGCCTGGCTGTACATCTGGATTTTCCGCGGAACCCCGGTGTACGTGCAGCTGGTGTTCTGGGGCATCGTGGCGCTCATCTATCCGGTATTCACGCTGGGCATCCCGTTCATGGACCCGTGGGTCACCATCCCGAATGAGGTGTTCACCAACCTCTTCATCACCGCGGTGATCGGTTTGGCCCTCAACGAGGCCGCCTACATGTCCGAGATTGTGCGGGCCGGGCTGCTGTCAGTGGACGAGGGGCAGGCGGAGGCGTCGACGGCGCTGGCCATGTCCTGGGGGCAGACCATGCGGTATGTGGTGGTTCCGCAGGCCATGAAGATCATCATTCCGCCCACCGGCAACGAGGTGATCTCGATGCTCAAGACCACCTCGCTGGTGGCGGCGATCCCGTTGAGCGTTGACCTCTACGGGGTGTCCCGCGGTATCTCCGCCGTGACGTTCACGCCTGTGCCGCTGCTGATTGTGGCGTCGCTCTGGTATCTGCTCTTCACCTCAGTGCTGATGGTGGGCCAGCACTTCATTGAAAAGCGGTTCTCGCGGGGAACCGGACGCGCCAGGACGGGCAAGGAAGGCACGACGCCGGAACCGGCACCTGCCGCGCTTCCCGGCGGCCCCGGCGTTCCCGGCGGGCCGCTCGGCAATGACTTTGGAGGAAAAGGATGACGGACGCGCCGATGGTGCTCGCGGAGAAGGTCTCCAAGAATTTCGGCACCAACAGGGTGCTGCGCGGAATCAACCTCAAGGTCAATCCGGGGGAGGTTCTCTGCATGGTGGGACCCAGCGGTTCGGGCAAGTCGACGTTCCTGCGCTGCATCAACCATCTGGAACGGGTTGACGGCGGCCGGCTCTCGGTGGACGGCCAGCTGGTTGGCTACCGCCAGAAGGGGGACAAGCTCTACGAACTGAAGCTCAAGGAAGCAGCCTTCCAGCGCCAGGAAATCGGGATGGTGTTCCAGCGGTTCAACCTGTTTCCGCACCTGACCGCGGTGGAGAACATCATTCTGGCCCCCATGCGGGTCAAAGGCATTTCCAAGGCTAAAGCCACCGCGCGGGCCAAGGAACTGCTGGAGCGCGTGGGACTGGCGGACAAGGGCGATGCCTATCCGGCGCACCTGTCCGGCGGGCAACAGCAGCGCGTGGCCATCGCCCGCGCACTGGCCATGGACCCGAAGCTGATGCTCTTCGATGAGCCCACCAGTGCCCTGGACCCGGAACTGGTGGGCGAGGTGCTGGACGTCATGAAGGAACTGGCCAAGAGCGGCATGACCATGATCGTGGTGACCCACGAGATGGGGTTCGCCCGGGAAGTGGCGGACACCCTGGTCTTCATGGATGAAGGCGTGGTGGTGGAGGCCGGGCCGCCCCGGCAGGTCCTCAGCGATCCACAGCATGAAAGGACCAAGGCGTTCCTGTCCAAGGTCCTCTGACAGCGTTTTGTAGCCTTCCTGCTCGAACAGCACCGTGATCGTGTCCTCCTCATGCGGCGTCGTCGTAATCCTCTGCGTAGCCGAGCATCATCTAGATAACGTGCGCGGGTCATTGAGGAGGGCGGGCAGCGGTGGGAAAATGGTCGGAGCACCGCACGTGAGCCGCAGTGGCTCCTCTCGACAGTTCGGCACGCTTGCCGGGCACCTGGGTTTGGCCGTTTGGTGGAAGGGCCGCAGCTATGACCGTTCAACGCCCGAAGAAGCGCCGCCTCCGCGTCACGGACGTCAATGTCGTTCACCATCCCACCCTGAGGAAGGCGCTGGGCGGCACCATCGTCGGCAACACCATGGAGTGGTACGACGTCGGGGTGTTCGGTTATCTGATCACCACCATGGGCCCGGTGTTCCTGCCCGAAGCGGACAAGGCCGTGCAGAACCTTTTCCTGCTGGGTACCTTCGGTGCCACGTTTATTGCCCGGCCCCTGGGCGGCGTCTTCTTTGGCTGGCTGGGTGACAAGATTGGCCGCCAGAAGGTGCTGGCCATGACCCTGATGCTGATGGCGGCCGCGACGTTCGCCGTCGGCCTCCTCCCGGGCTACGCGGTGCTGGGAATCTGGGCCGCCGTCCTGCTGGTGGTCACCAAACTGGTGCAGGGCTTCTCCACCGGCGGCGAGTACTCCGGAGCCACCACGTTCGTGTGTGAGCATTCCCCGGACAAGCGCCGCGGTTTCTTCGCCAGTTTCCTGGACATGGGCAGCTACCTGGGCTTTGCCCTGGGAGCGGCGCTGGTCTCGGTCCTGCAGCTGACCCTGGGCCAGGACCAGATGGAGGATTGGGGCTGGCGCATTCCCTTCCTGATTGCCGGGCCGCTCGGCATTGTGGCGATCTACTTCCGGATGAAGATCGAGGAATCACCCGTCTTCCAGGCAACCCTGGAAGCGGAACAGGAATCAGCCCGGCACCCTGAGACGGGGGAGGTGCTCGGCGCCATGGGCCCGGCAGGAATTTTCAGGGCCTACTGGCGCAGGATCGTGCTGGCCATGATCCTCGTGGCGGCCGCCAATACGGTGGGCTACGCACTCACCTCCTACATGCCGACGTACCTGACCAGCAACAAGGGGTACGACGAGATCCACGGAACGCTGCTCACCATCCCTGTCCTGGTGGTCATGTCGCTGTGCATCCCGCTCACCGGCCATCTTTCGGACAGGATCGGACGCCGCCCCGTGCTGTGGATCGGCGCGGTCAGCACCGTGGTCCTGGCCATCCCCGCGTTCAGCCTGATCGCGGTGGGAACCGTCCCGGCCACCTTCGCGGGCCTGGCCCTGGTGGCCTTCCCCGTCACGTTCTACGTGGCCAACCTCGCGTCTGCCTTGCCGGCACTGTTCCCGACGGCCCACCGTTACGGGGCCATGGGCATCGCCTACAACTTCGCTGTCGCCATCTTCGGCGGCACCACCCCGTTCATCATTGCCTCCCTCATCCAGGCGACCGGCAATGACATGATGCCCGCCTACTACCTGATGGCCACCTCGGCGATCGCCGTGGTCACCATCTACTTCCTGCCGGAATCCGCCCGCCGGCACCTGCCCGGGTCGATGCCCAGCGTGGACTCGGACGAGGCAGCCCGCGAGCTGGTGGCCACCCAGGACGAGAACCCGCTGCTGGACATGGACACTTTGCCTTTTGACAGCAGCTACGAGGCTGCGCGGGCGTCGCACGCGGGCCACACGGGAACGACGCCGGGCGGTTGAGCTGAGGGGATTATTTGGCCATGCGGGGACTTTCGACTCTTCCCCGCACGGGCCGCTCAGGCGAGGGTTGGACGCATGCAGGAACCCAGCGCCGAACCTCAGGGCCGGCGGGACCGGAGCAATGACGATCCGTTCCTCCGGTATGCCAGACGCTTCGACCGGCCGATCGGCGACGTTCCGGACGCGCTGCGTTCCTCGCGTGCCGCCCCCGCTGACATTGCCCGCACGCTGGGCCTGCCCGCGGCAGCGGTCGAAGGTCCGGCAACCTTCTTCGCCGACTTCACCGCGACCCGCGGAGCCCGCCACGTCCGGGTCTGCGCAGCGGCAGCCTGCTTCGCCGCCACCGCTGGAACGCACGTCGCGGAGGTAGAGGCGGCACTCGGAGTGCACGCCGGGAGCCGGAGCGAGGACGGCTCCGTCTCGCTCCAGGCAGTGCGCTGCCTGGGCTACTGCTTCTCCGGTCCCGCAGCACTGGACGGCGTCGACGCGCTGGCCGGGCCCGGCCTGGCAGCACAACTGGGTGGATCCGCCCCGCGGACGTCTCCGCCCATCCCGGTGGCCTGCGACACCGGAGTCCCTGTGGTGACCGCCGGGCTACTCGGAGGCTCGCAGCCGTGGTCGGTATGGCCCGGCGTCGCTGCCTCGGCAAACCCCGAGGACGTTCTGGCCGAAGTCGAGGCCGCGCAACTGCGAGGGCGGGGCGGGGCAGGTTTCCGTGCCGCCGCGAAATGGCGGGCCGCGCTTGAGCACCCTGCCCCCCGGGTGGTGGTGGCCAACGGTGACGAGGGGGACCCCGGGTCCTATGCCGACCGGCTGCTCATGGAGGAGGACCCGCACCGCGTGCTTGAGGGCCTGGCCCTGGCCTGCTTCGCCGTCGGTGCGGCCACCGGCATCGTGTTTGTCCGCTCGGAGTATCCTCGCGCGGCCGCCCGGCTGCGGGAAGCCGTGGCCCAGGCGCGCACTGCCGGGCATCTCGGCCCGGACGCGGCGGGCAGTGGTTTCAGCCTGGGCCTGCACGTGGTTGAAGGTGCAGGCTCTTACGTCTCCGGTGAGGAAACGGCCCTGCTGAACGGGCTCGCGGGACTGCGCGGCGTCGTGCGTTCCAGGCCGCCGTTCCCCACCGGCCGGGGACTCCACGGCCGGCCTACTGTGGTCAACAACGTGGAAACGCTGAGTGCTGTTCCGTGGATCGTGCAGCATGGGGGAGCAGCGTACGCCGCCTTGGGCACCGCGGACGAGGCCGGCACCGTGCTCGCGTGCCTGTCGGAGAGGTTCCGTCGGCCCGGCGCCTACGAGGTGGAGATCGGCACGCCGGTCCGGCGGATCGTCGATGACCTCGGGGGCGGGCTTCGCGACGGGGCGACACTGCGGGCCCTTCAAATCGGCGGGCCCCTGGGCGGCTTCCTCGGCCCCGAAGACCTCGACATCCCGCTCAGTGATGATGCGCTGTCCAAGCACGGGGCCGCCCTCGGCCACGCAGGGATCGTCGCCTTCGATGACAGGCTCACGGGCGGGCAGGTGCTGCAGAACCTGTGGGACTTCGCCGCGGAAGAGAGTTGCGGACAGTGCTCGCCCTGCCGGGTAGGGTCGTGGCGCGGCCGTGGCCTGGCGGAGCGGCCGGATGGCCCTGCCGTCAGTCGTGAGCGCGGCGAGGTGCTGCGCACCATGGCGGCGGGCAGCCTGTGCGCCTTCGGCCGGCGGGTGCCGGCGGCGGTGCAGAGCCTCGCCCGTGTGTACGGGCTGGCGGGGTGGACGCCATGAAGCTCCTGGTTGACGGCCGCGAGGTCGAGGTCCCGGCCGGAGCCACACTGCTCGAGGCCGTGCGGGCGGCCGGCCTGGCCCTTCCAACGTTGTGCCATGACGACCGGCTCAGCACCGTGGCCTCCTGCCGGACGTGCCTGGTGGACATTTCCGGCCGGGGCCCCGCCGCCGCCTGCAGCACCCCGGCCGAGGACGGGCTGCGCATCGGCGTTGAGACGTCCCGGGAGATCCGGCGTGATGCCCTGCAGGCCATCGTCGCGGGGCTGCCGGCCCGGGCGCTGGATGTTCCGGCCGACCGCAGCGAACTGGCCAGGCAATGCGCAGAGTACGGGGTGGCTGCCACCGCTGGTTCCGTCCTGCCGCCGGAGCGCGGCGTTGACCACTCCCATCCGTACGTCAAGCTCGACCGAGATCTTTGTATTGCCTGCGGGCGGTGCGTGCGCGCCTGCGCGGAAATCCAGGGCACGTTCGCCCTCACGCTGGTGGGCCGCGGAGCCGGGACGGTGGTGGCGCCCGGGACGGGCGGTCCCTGGGTGGAATCCGATTGCGTCTCATGCGGGGCGTGCGTGGACACCTGCCCCACCGGGGCACTGTCTGAACCCGGGCTGCTGAATCTGCTGCCGATCGAACGGCAGACCCTAACCACGTGCGGCTACTGCGGCGTCGGCTGCAGCCTCGAGGTCTCCACCCGCGACAACGAGATCATGACCATCCGGCCCGCCGGTGAGGGCTCGGTGAACCGTGGACACGCCTGTGTCAAGGGACGGTTTGCCCACGGGTTCCTCGGTTCCGCCGAACGCCTGACAACCCCGCTGATCCGCCGGAACGGGACGCTCGCCCGGGCCACCTGGGACGAGGCCGCCGGGTATGTGGCCGCAAGGCTTACCGGGATCCGGGACGCGGACCCGGACGGATTCGCCGTGATCTCCTCGGCCCGGGCCACCAATGAGGAGAACTACCTGGCCCAGAAGTTCGCCCGGGCCGTCATGGGGACCAACAATGTGGACAACTGCTCCCGGCTCTGCCATGCCCCCTCCGCGGCCGGTCTGGCCGCCACGTTCGGCCTGGGCGGCGGGACGAACCCGTTCGACGACCTGGACCGGTGTGACGCGATCCTCCTGGTCGGCGCGAACCCGACGGCCGCCCACCCGGTGGTGGGCTCCCGCATCTTCCAGCGGGTCATGGACGGCGCCCGCCTGGTGGTGGTTGATCCCCGGCTAACCTCGCTGGCCCGGCACGCGGACGTCCACCTTAGGCCCCGGCCGGGAACCAACGTGGCTGTGTTCAACGGCCTGGCGCACGTCCTGGCCCGGGAGGGGCTGGTGGACGAGGCCTTCCTTGACGCGCACACCAGCGGCTACGGGGAGCTGCTGGGGCTGCTCGGGGACTACCCGCCGGAGCGCGTAGCCGGGATCTCCGGTGTCCCGGCAGACGATCTGGTGCGGGCCGCCGTCGTGTACGGGCAGGCACTGGCGCCGGCCATTTTCTATGGCCTCGGCGTGACCGAACACCGGCACGGCACGGACGGTGTCCGGACCTTGTCCAACCTGGCACTCCTGCGCGGCGCCGTCGGGCCGGGCACCGGCGGAGGGGTGAACCCGCTGCGCGGGCAGAACAACGTCCAGGGCGCCTCGGACATGGGGGCGCTGCCCGACCTGCTGCCCGGGTACCAGAAGGTCCTGGACCCTGCAGCGCGTGCCCGGTGCACCGAGGCCTGGCGGGCCGATGTGCCGCCGCTGCCCGGGCTCCGCATCCCGCAGATGTTTGCGGCCGCCCGCGGCGGGACATTGAAGGCGCTGTGGGTCATCGGCGAGGATGTGCTCACCACCGACCCGGACAGCACGTCGGTGCGGGCGGCACTGGCGGCCTGCCCGCTGGTGATCTGCAACGATTTGTTCCTCTCCGCGACGGCCGCCGCCGCGGACGTCGTCTTCCCGGTGGCAGCGTGGCTGGAAAAGGACGGCACGTTCGTCAATTTCGACCGGCGCTTCCAGCGGGTCCGGGAGGCGGTGGCGCCCCCTGCCGGTGTCCGCACCGACTTCGCGGTGCTGCACGCCGTCGCGGCCCGGATGGGGGCAGACCTTGGGTGCGCCACACCGGCGGAGGCTATGGCGGAATGCGCAGCGCTGGCGCCGCTTTTTGGTGGTATCTCGCACCCGCGCCTGGACCGGGAGGGGCCGCTGCACTGGCCGTGCGGATCCGTCGATTCCCCCGGGACGCCACGCCTTTACCAGGACCGCTTCGCCACGCCGGACGGCCTGGCGCACCTGGCGGCCAGGCCCTACCTACCTCCGGGCGAGCAATGCGACGCGGACTTCCCGTTTTTGCTGATCACCGGGCGGCGGGCAGAGCACTACAATTCCGGCAGTATGACCCGCCGCACCGACAACCTGCGCCTGCTCGCCCGGGAGACGGTCGACGTCGAACGCGGGGACGCTGCTGCACTGGGACTGCACGACGGCGACTTGGTCCGGTTGGGCAGCCGGCACGGGACGGCCATCCTGCAGGCCAGGATCACGGACGAGGTGGAACCGGGCCAGGTCTTCGCTGGCTTCCACTTCCCTGGTGCCGCGGTCAACGGTCTCACCTCCCCGGTGGAGGATGAGGTCACGGGGTGCCCCGAATACAAGCTGACTGCGGTCCGCCTGTCCGGAGCCGCTGACGGCGTCCACACGGCAGGCGGTCACTAGTCCGAGGACAGCCCAACTGTCTTCCCGTCCGCCGGCGTCACCCTGATCCTCGCGATGCGGAGCCGGTCCATCGCCAGGACCGTCAGCACGTGGCCCGGCACCTCCACCCGGTCCCCAACCCGCGGCAGCCGGCCCAGTCGGTCGATCACGAACCCGGCCACCGTCTCGTAGTGTCCTTCCGGGAGGGCGATGCCGGACGCCGTCGCGAATTCCTGGAGAATCAGGCCGCCGTCGACGTCGAGGGAACCGTCGGCCAGGGTGACGCGGTCCTCGTGGTCGGCGCCGGTGTCGTACTCGTCGTAGATTTCGCCCACCAGTTCCTCCACCAGGTCCTCCAGGGTGACGATGCCGTCCGTGCCGCCGTACTCGTCCACTACCAGCGCTATGTGATGGCCAAGCCGGCGCATCCGGGACAGGGTGGGCAGCACCCTGTTCGTCCCGGGAAGCGGGAGGATCTCGCGGACGATGTCCTTCACCAGGCCCCGGTCAAAATCGACGTCGCGGGGCATCAGGTCACGGATGTGGACGAAGCCGAGGACGTCGTCCGGAGTCCGGCCGATGACGGGAAAACGTGAAAACGGGCCGTCCCGCACCATGCTGCGTGCGTCCGCAATAGTCATGGTGCCGTCGATGAAGGTCACCTCGGTGCGGGGGCGCATGACCTCCTGCAGCGTGCGGTCCCCGGCGCCGAAGACGTCGCTCAGGATGTTGCGGCTGTGTTCTTCCAGCATGTCGCTCTCCGCCACCATGTCCCAGAGTTCCTCGGAGCTGACGCTTTCCTGTTTGGCGTGGGGATCACCGCCGAACAGCCGCACCAGTGCATCGGTGGACGCGGACAGCAGCCAGATGACCGGGCGCATGATCTGTGAGAGGACGATCAGCGGCGGGGCGAGGACCTTCGTGAAGCCGACGGCGCTCTGCATGGCCAGCCGCTTGGGCACCAGTTCGCCCAGCACCAGGGAAAGGTAGGCCACCAGCAGCGTCATGCCGATGAAGGCCGCCGGTTGGGCAGCGGCGCCGAAGCCCGCGCCTTCCAGGATGGGCTCGACATCGGGCGCAATGGTGGACGCCCCGTAGGCGGCGGAGAAGAAGCCGGACAGGGTCACGCCGATCTGGACAGTGGACAGGAACCGGTTGGGGTTCCGGGCCAGTTCGGCGGTCCGGGCCCCGCCTTTCCCCGACTTTTCGATCTGGCGCACCTGGCTCTCGCGCAGGGACACTAGCGCCATCTCGGTACCGGCAAAGACGCCGCCCAGCAGCACAAAAAAGAGGACCAACAGGAAATTGACCAAGGTGACGCTGTCCATGATCCGACCCTACCGAACAGCGCCTATATCTGACCGGCCCCGTCACGTCGCCAGCGTCAGCAGCTTCCCGTCCGTCACGGCCTGGCGGGACAGCGTTTTGTAGCCCTCCTGCTCGAACAGTACCGTGATCGTGTCCTCCTCATGCCGCATCACCAGGCCCGGCCCCCATTCCTTATGCACAGCTGAGGCCTGGAGCGGAAAAGGGTCACCGCCCGCGGCGGCCGCGGCGGCGTCGTCGTAATCCTCTGCGTAGGCGGAGCCGTCGCTGCAGGTATCGCAGTTGCCGCACGGCTCAGGGAGGTCCTCGCCGAAGTAGCCCAGCAGGAACTGGCGCCGGCAGGCGTCGGTCTCGGCGTAGGCGCGCATCATCTCGATGCGGGAGCGGTCCACCCGCTGGCGTGCTTCCGCATGTTCGACGGCGCGTTCCACCACCGCGGGCAGCTTGGCGCCCGCGTCCAGCCGGACGCCGCGCTTGCCGGTGCGGACGGCGCGGGTTTCCTGCAGCTGGTTCAGCACTCCGGTGAGCCTCCTCGGGGAGAATCCGGTCTGCTCCGCGAGGGCCTTCTGCTTGACCGGCCCGCCGGCGGCGCGGAGTGCTTCGAGGACGGTCATGAGCGATTCCTCGTCCGGGGTGTGGGTGCCGAAGAATGTGCGCAGGCCCAGGTCCTCGGAGCGGTAGTGGAGGACGGCGGCGGCCTCTTGCCCGTCTCGCCCGGAGCGGCCGATCTCCTGGTAGTAGCTGTCCAGCGAATCGGGAATGTCGGCGTGGATGACGAAGCGGACATTGGGTTTGTCGATGCCCATGCCGAAGGCGGTGGTGGCTACAACGACGTCGAGCCCGTCGTCGAGGAACTGCTCGTGCACGCGGTCCCGCTCGCTCTGTTTCCGGCCGGCGTGGTACGCCTCGGCGCGCAGGCCCAGGGCGGTGAGTTTGGCGGCGTAGGCCTCGGTGTCCTTGCGGGTGGCGGCATACAGGAGTCCGGGGCCCTTGAGTTCGGCCACCTGCGTGATCACGGCTCGGCGCTTGTCCTTGTCTTTGTGGTGGCGGATGACCTCCAGCCGGATGTTGGGCCGGTCGAAGCCGTGCACCAGGACCAAGGGGTCTTTCATGCGCAGGCGCTGCTGGATTTCGTCGCGCACCGGGGGAGAGGCGGTGGCGGTGAGGCCGACCACGGGCGGGTTGCCCAGCTGCTCGCGGACCTCGCCGAGGCGCAGGTAGTCGGGGCGGAAGTCGTGGCCCCAGGAGGAAACGCAGTGTGCCTCGTCCACCACGAACAGCGGGACGTCCAGGGCCGCGAGCCGCTCGACGGTTTCGGTCTTGGCGAGCTGTTCGGGGGCGAGGAAGACGAAGTCGGCGTCGCCGTTCTCTGCGGCTTTCCAGGCATCGTTGATTTGGGCATCGCTGTGGCCGGAGTTGATGGCGACGGCGGCCTTCCCGCCGAGCGTTTCCAGCAGGCCGTCCAGCTGGTCCTCCTGCAGGGCGATGAGCGGGGAAACCACGACGGCGGGACCGCGCCCTGGGCTGTTTCGGTGCAGTTGGAGGGCGGCCACCTGGTAGATGGCGGACTTGCCGTAGCCGGTGGGCATCACGGCGAGGACGTCCCGGCCGGCAGTGAGGGCGCGCATTCCGGCCAGCTGGCCGGCGCGGAGGCGCGGGAGTCCGAAGGTGTCTGCCGCGAGCCGGCGGAGGCCGGCGTCGGGATCCGGGGTGGTATCAGTGCCCGGGAAAGTGTCAGTGGGGATTGCGGGGGCAGGGGCCTCGGTCATGATGGCAGCTCCGTGGGGTGCGATCCGGCGGCCGGGCGTCTTCAGCCGAGGGTGCCAGCATAACGCGGCGAGGGCCCCGCTGGCTGGGGCTGCCGTAGCTACACTCTGGATCACCGAAAACCCGAATGTTACAAACATCCTTGGGATTAGCTCAAGGCTCCATCAAGGTTGGGCGAAGATCTCCGCAGATTCCCGGTGTGCCGGACAACGGGGAAATACGATCCTCAGGAGTAAGCATTTCGGCTTAAGAAAAAAGGCCCGGCTATTGCCGGGCCTTTATTTATGGGGGCAATATTGTCGAATTACGAGACCCTTTTCGGTCCGGCACCTACCAGCGCGGGCCCCGGCCCGAGGCCGCCGCGCAAGCCGCGCGTTTCCACTTTCGTAGTCAGCGGGCTCACGGCCCTGTTCATGCTCATCGGGTCGTTCAGCAGCGGGCTTGGGGGAGCGCTGATCTTCCTAGCCATCTCTGCCGGGCTTACCGGCCTCTACGTCCTGGCGACCGGCCGCCGGTCCTGGGCGCGGCTCCCGGCCAAGCGGAAGGCGGGTGCCGTTGCGCTTGCCCTCTCGTTTGCACTGTTTATCGCCGGTGCCGTCGCGGTGCCGCGGACTTCCACAGGGGAGCTGGAGGCCGCCTCATCTGAGAGCAATGCCTCGTCAGCCACAGCAACTGGGAGCCCGACAGCGAAAGCCACGGTGACGCCGTCGTCCGCTCCCACCGCCCAGGAGACGGGCGCTCCGCTGGACCCTGACAGCCCATACCTGTTGGCGCAGGGCGCCAGCGTCACGGCTCCGAAGACGCAGCCTGCCTTCGCCACCAAGGCGATCGACCTGCTGGCCGCCCTTCCCATCAAGGGCAGGGCGCCGAAGACGGGCTATGACCGCGCACTGTTCGGGCAGGCCTGGGCGGACGTTGACCGCAACGGCTGCGACACCCGGAATGACATCCTCAAGCGCGACCTTACGGGCATCACGTACACCAACAGCGTGCCCTGCAAGGTGCAGTCCGGGACGCTGGCGGACCCGTACACGGGCACGAGCATCAAGTTCCTGCGGGGGAGTGCCACCAGCAGCGCCGTGCAGATCGACCATGTTGTGGCCCTGAGTGACGCCTGGCAGAAGGGCGCCCAGCAGCTGACCACGGAACAGCGGACAGCGTTCGCCAATGATCCGCTGAATCTGCAGGCGACGGACGGTCCCACGAACATGAAAAAGGGCGACGGCGACGCCGCCACCTGGCTGCCGCCGAACAAGGCCTTCCGCTGCGAATACGTTGCCCGCCAGATCTCCGTGAAGGCAACCTACAGCCTGTGGGTTACCCAGGCGGAGCATGATGCCATGGCGAGGATCCTAGCCGACTGCTCGGGCCAGCTCGCGCCGACAAACGAGAAGGCGCCAGTGGCCGCAGCTCCGGCACCTGCGCCTGCCGCCGTTGCGCCCGCCCCGTTTGTGGCGGTGCCGGCCCCGGCAGCGCCCGCTCCGGCTGTCGTTGTCCCGGCACCGGCTCCTGTTGCTCCCGCGCCAGTAGTCCCGGTTCCTGTTGCGCCGGCTCCGGCTGCCGCGTACTACGCCAACTGCGCTGCGGTGAAAGCCGCAGGTGCCGCGCCGCTTTATGCCGGGTCAGCGGGCTACCGCCCTGCGCTGGACCGCGATTCCGACGGCATTGCCTGCGAAAGCTAGACCAGCTCCATCACTCCACAGTTTCAAACTTTCCAAGGGGGAAAAATGAAGAAGACACTGGCACTTGTTGTGCTGACCGGGCTCATGCTGACCGGATGCGGTGGCAAGCAGGCGGCATCGTCCGCAACCGCCGTTGCAGACGTCTCAGACGCTGTCACGGTTCCAGGCGTGATGGGCCTGACCCTGGATAAAGCCACGGATCAACTGGAAGACCTAGGGCTCAAGGTCAAGGCGGAGGACACCGTGGACGGCAAAATGATCATGTCCAAGAAGAACTGGCAGGTGACGTCCCAAGACCCAACGGAGGGCACGAAGGTGGCGAAGGACTCCACCGTTCACCTCGGCGTCAAGAACCTCGAAAAGGAGGCGGCGGAAAAGGCCGCCGCGGACAAGGCGGCCGCTGAGAAGGCTGCGGCGGAAAAAGCTGCTGCGGACAAGGTTGCGTCGGACAAGGCTGCAGCGGATAAGGCGGCGTCGGACAAGGCTGCAGCGGATGCTGCTGCAGCGAAGGCGGCCGCCGAACAAGCGGCGGCGCAGCCGGTCGTCCCGCAGGCACCGGCACCTGCGCCGGTTGCTCCCGCTGCGCCCGCACCTGCGCCGGTCGCCCCGGTGCCGGGCACCGCCTACTACGCCAACTGCACCGCAGTCAAAGCAGCAGGAGCAGCGCCGTTGTATGCCGGGCAGCCTGGCTACAGCACCAGCCTTGACCGCGATCGCGACGGCGTTGCCTGCGAGAAATAGGTTCAGGCGCTGTGAAAGCCGCGGATACCTTCTTCCGGAGGTATCCGTGGCTTTTCAGTGTTTTCGACGCCGTTCGGTGGCTGGCCTGTCGAAACCGCGCTGAGGGTCGCCGTTGACGACACTCGGCACCGTGCCGCTACTTCGTGTCCGGCTCCCCACGCCGCACGTGCCGGTGGTGCAGCTCGTAGCTGTCGAACACATCGGAGGACGTGGTTCCTGCATGGCCGAATTTGCCGCGAAGGACGTCGGCGAGTCCATCCAGGGCCGCGTGGAGCATCCGTCCGGCGAACTGGAGTTCAGGGCTCTCGCTGCTCTGGGCCTGGGATGCCAGCTCCTGGGCGTAGGCCACCGTGGCGGGTAAGGAGCCGCGCTGCTCGATTTCACGGAAGTAGTAGGTTTCATGGAACGCGAGCAGGTCTATGCTCACCGAAGCCACGTTTCCGGCAATTGACTCCAGCAGCCCGGCTGCGTGACCGGGATCCAGTGCCAGCACACCTGCCGGACCTGCGGCCTCCCGGAACAGGGTCAGCTGGTGGGCAAGTGCCCGGCGGCGGTTCAGGGCCGGGAACGTCTGCAGGATCCAGGTGACCGTTGCTGTCAGCAAGCCGAAACCGGTGACGGCTTGGAGGGCAACAACCAGCCTTAGCACCGGATGCGCTGCCACGATGTCGCCGAACCCCACGGTGGAAAGCGTGACCAGGGAGATGTAGAGGGCTTCGGCAAAGTCGGCCCGGAGCGGAACCCCGGCTCCGTAAACAAACCCGTCGGTTAGATGGGGCAGGTAAAGCAGGGCCCACCCGATGGCCGCCAAGGCCGCCCAGGTGCCAATGACTGCAGCCATCGCCAAGGGTGCTGCGATGAAGGAGCCCCGGCCCCGCAGTTTTCTCGAGACAAGCCAGAATCCGCGCATGATCGCCCGGCCCAGAGGACCGGAACCATGCGGGTAAAGGAGCGTGCGAAAGACGTCGACGAGCATCAGCAGAACCAGCCCGGCGCCCAAAACCGTCCAGAGCGTGTCCTCGATGTCCATGGCCTCATCTTAGGGGCGAGTGCTTCCTGAAGAGCAGTTAGCGTGCAACCATCAAAGTGCCGGCAACGCTTGCAGCGGCGGAGGCTTCGGGGTGGCCACCGGGTCCGAATGGATCGCGGTCATCCTCAGCGTCGTCAACGGCGTCATCCTGGCGGTGGCCGTGTTCGCCGTGCGCTGGCTGTATCCCACCCGGAAACGTGCCCTCGTTGCCCTGGCGGCCGGGGCGCTTTTCGGCCTGATGGGTGCCGCGATCACCCACGGATAGTCACCCCGGCAGCGCACCGCCGTCGGGAATTACGACGGCGGTGAGCTGCTTTGCCACGGGCCCGAGCTAAGCAGCTAAATGGGGCTGCCGAACTCGCGGATCGTAATGCCGGTGAAGCTGGCCGGGCCGCCGTCGGCGTAGAACGAGATGCCGGTGTCGCCGTCGGCGAAATGAACTTGCTGTGAGAGCACCGTGTGACCGCCGTTCACGAACACTTCGACGCTCTGTGTGTCGACGAAGATGCGCAGGTGCACCGATCGCGCGTTGGCGTCGATAGGCGCGGCGGCACGGGTGTAAGGCGCGAGTGCGTAGCCGCTCTGGTCCGAGGGTGCGCGGTCGACGTACAGCTCGCCGCCGTACTTGCCAACGTTCGTGTGGCGCAGGCCGTCTGGGGAGCGGCCCACCGAGACCCCGACGTTCGCAGCCGCGTCCCAGGAGATGTCGAGTTCGAGCTCGTAGGCGCGCCCGCTCCACGGCAGCACGGAGCTGCCGTTGACCGTCCGGTTTGGGAGTGTGGTGGTCGCGGTGACGTAGCCTGAAAGCGCTTCGACTGGGGTGCTGAGCAAGCTGTACCAGCCGCCGGATTGGCGCTCCAGCCGCAGTTCCCGCACGATCGAGTTCTGCCCGTTGTACCCGTCGGACGCATCGGTGGGCACGTCGCGGGCCGCGTACTTCCAGTTGTTCATCCAGGCGATTGCGAGGCGCTTTGTTTCCGGCGCCTGGACCGACGGCCACGTCACGGCGGCGTACCAGTCCCAGCCCCAGTCGAGCCACTGCGGTGTGAGGTTGCCGGCTATGAACGCCGTGCCGTTCCAGGTGCCCGTCCAATACGCATAAGTCATCGGCAGGCCCACACTGTAGGCATCCATGCTCGCGCCGAGCACCCAATGCCGTGTACCGTCGCCGGCGGTCATCTCGAACAAATCGGGGCACTCGATCCCGCCGAGGGCATGGTTCGGGTAGTCGAAGTTGGATTTCCACTGCCAGTCCCGCAGGTTCGGCGAGGTGTAGAACGCCGCGTAGCGCGCCCGGCCGATCACGCACAACCATTCGGTGCGTACCGCATCCCAGTGGATTTTGGGGTCGCGGAACCACTCTGCGTTTTCGATCTCTGCGGGTGTGGTGGCCGTGCGGCCGTCGGGGTTGAAGATCACCGGGTCGGGGAGGGCCGTGAAGGTGTAGCCGCCGTCGGTGGACCAGTAGAGGTACTGCTCCTGGTACTTGCGGATACCGCCGGTGGGCTGCGTTGCGAGTGCGATCACCGTTCCCGCGCCGAAGCCGGCGGTGTTGGCGGCGTCGACGACGGCGGATCCGGACCACACCGGGAAATCGGGTTGCAAGGGCATCACCACGCCCTGGTGGGTGAACGACACGCCATCGCTGGTGGTCGCATGGTCCCATCCGCCCGGGCCGTTATTCTGCCCGGAGTGCAGGTAGTAGAGCTGGTGGGCGCCGTTGGCATAGACGGGGCGCTGCGGGTCGCACAGCCAGCCGGACGGGGGAGTCATATGAAAGACGGCCCGCAGGGATGACCGGGCGTGCGCTGCAGCGGGGACGGCGCTGCCGGCGAAAAGCGTAAGGGCTCCGATGCCTGCGCCGTGCAGGGCAGAGCGTCGTGAAATGTGGTGCGTCATCAGGTGGTTCCTCTCAACGTTGAGGGGCGCGGACTCTTACCGGCTACGCAGACGATAGTGCGATTCGCAGATGGTGGTCAAGCGTTTAATCAAAATGAGTTCGGGGCTGGCCCGGAGCGAAGCGGGTTGCCGCTGGACGAAAAAATAAACATTGCTAAAACGCTTGATCATCACGAGTAATGCCGCTAAGTTCATGGTGATCAAACGCTTTAGCAGAATGGACATCAGCGCAGATGAAACGCTCAGTCTTCTTCCAGCCCACCGATGGATGGGTTGGTGACCTCATCCCCTTCGAGAAGGACGGAGAGTTCTGGCTCTTCTACCTCCACGAAGTACGCTCGGACCCGAAACCCGGCACGTCATGGAACCTCGTCACCACCAAGGACCTCACGCAGTTCGAGGACCACGGCGTTGCCCTGCAGCACGGCGCCGAGGACGACCTGGACTTCAATGCCTACACGGGCAGCGTCGTCGTCGACGAAACCGGCATCCACCACCTGTTCTACACCGGGCAAAACCCGCGCAACCTGGGAGCGGACGGTGCACCCCTCCAGCTGGTCATGCACGCCACGAGCACCGACGGAATGCAGACCTGGACCAAGCATCCCGAACTCACCTTCGGCGCTCCCGATGGCTTCGAGTCCGGGGACTGGCGTGATCCCTTCGTGTTCCGGGATGAAAGCCGCGGCCGGTGGAGGATGCTGCTGGCGGCCCGGCACTCCACCGGACCGGAACGGCGCCGCGGCGTCATCGCCCAGTGCCTCTCCACCGACCTGATGACCTGGGAGTACTCGGAACCGTTCTGGGATCCGCGCCGGTACATCACGCATGAATGCCCGGACGTCTTCTCCTGGGGCGGCTGGTGGTACATGGTCTACTCCGAGTTCTCCGAATCGTTTACCACGCGGTACCGCATGGCCAAGAGCCCCGAAGGGCCGTGGACCGTCCCGGACCTGGACAGCATCGACGGCCGGGCTTTCTACGCCTCAAAGACTGCCGAACGCGACGGCCGACGCTTCTTCTTCGGCTGGATCGCCAGCAAGGAAGGCAATGCCGACGACGGACCCTGGCAGTGGGCCGGCACCATGTCCGTCCTGGAAGCCCGCCAAAACCCGGACGGGACACTCGCGTTCGGCTTCGCTGACGAACTCGTGGACAGCTTCTGGGACGACGTCGCCGTTTCACTGACGAGCGCGCTGCCCACACGGCTGGACGTGCCGGACGGGTACACCGCCGTCGTATCCGAGGAAGAACTGCCCAGCCAGTTCTATGCCAAGGCTGTGCTGGACATCGCACCCGACACCACCGAATGCGGGCTGCTGTTGCGCTCCAGCCAGGACGGGGACCACTCGTACGTTCTGCGCCTGGAACCGAAACGTGGCCGGCTCGTCTTCGACCGCTGGCCCCGGGCCATCACCGGAGACGCCCAATGGCACGTGTCCGGAGACGTTCCGTTCGATATTGAACTGGAGCGCCCCTGTGATCTCAGCCCCGGCCAGCACACCCTGGAGGTCATCGTCGACGGCGACCTGTGCGTCGCCGTCGTCGACCGGCAGGTGGCGCTGAGCACCCGGATCTACGACCTGCCTACGGGACGGATCGGGCTTTTCGCCGGCGAAGGATCCATCACCGTCACCGAGCTTGAAATACGCCAGCGCACCGACAACTGACCATCCCCACCCCAACCTCTGTTCCAATCAAGGGAGATTGCCGCAATGAAAAAACTACTCCGTGCTGCCGCCGTCGCAGCCGCCGCAGCCCTGGCTTTGTCAGCCTGCGCCGGCGTAGGAGCCTCCAGCGACCCGGCCAACGTCAGCCCCACCGGGGAGATCAAACCCCGTGAAATTTCGTGGCTGCTGTCACGTCCCGCCGACGGGGCAGTCATCAACATCATGAAGAAGCTCGCTGACGACTATGCCAAGGACCACCCGGGCTTCGCACTGAACCTCATTACCACCCCGGACCGCCCCTCCTACATTCAGAAGCTGGAGACCCTGGCTGCGGCCAACAAACTCCCGGAGCTCTTCGACACGGACGCCACGCCCTTCGCCCAGCAGCTGGCAAAGCAGGGCAAAATGGTCGACGCCGAGAAGCTCCTGAAATCACTGGACATCTACGATGACTACCGGCCCGGGGCCCTGGACTACCAGCGCTTTGACGACGGGTCCTTGTACATGATCCCGTTCCAGTTCGAGCTGGAATATTTCTGGTACAACAAGGCACTGCTGGAAAAGGCCGGCGTCACGGCGCCGAAGTCCCTCGACGACCTCCCGGCAATGTGCACGGCGCTGCGCAACGCGGGGATCACGCCGATCGCCATTGACGGCCAGGACCAGTGGCCGCTGGAACGCTACGTGGCCTATCAGCCGTTCCGGGAAGCCGGTCCGGAGTTCGTCCAGAAGCTGAAGAAGGGCGAGGCGACGTTCGCCGATCCCGCCGGGCAGAAAACCGTTGAATGGATGGCCGGGCTCGGCAAGGCCAAGTGCTTCCAGGATGGCTTCTCCGCCCAGGGGTACTCCGACGCGCAGAACCAGTTCACGTCCGGCCAGGCGGCGATGTACAACATCGGCACGTGGGAGCTGCCAAGCCTGGCTACCGACAAACTGAACTCCGCAGTCCGGGACGACATCGACTTCTTCACCCTGCCAACCACAGACGGTTCAGTGACGTCGGCCAACGAGTTCGTCTCCCCGTCCGGCATCGGAATGGCGGTCAACTCCAAGACCTACGATCCGCTGGTGAGCGACTTCCTGAAGTTTGCCCTGGCGAAGTACCCGGCCGAGTACGCGGCCACCGGTGCACTCTCACCCACCACCAACGTGCAGACGACGGTCCCGGCCAACGCCACCCCGCTGTACAAGAAGGCGCTGGAAACGGCGGACACCCTCGGGGCAAAGCAGGCCATGCCGTGGGACACCCAACTGGACCCCACCACCAACGGCAGGCTCCAGCAGGAACTCGTGCTCCTGGTGCAGGGCAACATCACGCCTGAGCAATTCACCAGCACCATGGACAGCACCATCAAGCAGAACGCCCCCAAGTTCTTCAAGTAAACCGCAGCGGCGGGGGACCGGAAGGTCCCCCGCCCGAAAGGCCCAGCCATGCTTCCCAACAGGTCAAGGACCTCAGTCCTGGTTTTCCTGCTTCCACCCTTGCTGCTCTACTGCGCAGCGGTACTCTTCCCGATTCTTCAGTCGTTGTTCCTCAGCTTCTTCTCCTGGAACGGCATCAGCGACATGGAGTTCGTCGGGCTGGATAACTACGTCCGGATGCTTACCGCCGACGACATCTTCTGGCGCTCGTTCTTCAACGCGCTCCTGTACCTGGCCATCTGCCTGGTCCTGCAGCTCGGCGGCGCCCTGGCCGTAGCCAGCCTGCTCACGTCCCTGCGCCGGGGACGGGAGCTCATCAAGACCCTGTACCTGCTGCCCGCCGTGATCTCCACGGTGGCGATCGCGTTCCTCTTCGTGCGCATCTACTCCATCGACCCCGTTGGACTGCTCAACCAGCTGCTGCATTGGATCGGGCTCGGCAGCTTCGAACGCGCGTGGCTGTCCGACGTCAACACGGTGCTCGCTGCGGTCTCCGCTCCCGAGGGCTGGCGGTTCACCGGGCTGTACATGCTCATCATCTACGCCGCACTGATCGCCGTTCCCAAGGAACTGGAGGAAGCTGCGGTGTTGGACGGCGCCTCAAAGTGGACGCTCTTCACGAAGATCCGGTTCCCGTACATCCGGCCGGTGTGGATCACGACGACCATCATGGCCACCACCTACGGCCTGCGCGGCTTCGACATCCCCTACCTCATGACCAACGGCGGCCCGGGCCAGTCCTCTGAACTGCTCACCACGTATATGTACAAAACAGCGTTCACCAGTACCGACTTCGGGTACGCCAGCACCATCTCCGTGTTCATCGTGATCGAGTGCCTGGTCGCCGTCGGCCTCATCCTGTTCATGCTCAAGCGGAAGGCAGACTCATGATCACCCAAACGGCCCCGGCTACTCCACCCACCGCCGTCGTTCCCCCAAAGCCCGCCATCACCAGGCGGCGCCGGAAGCCCAGCCTGTACCGGACCCTGTCGCGGGTGCTGATCATGCTGATCGTGATCGTTCAGGTCTACCCTCTCGCCTGGCTGTTCCTGACCAGCCTGCGCACCGAGCACGACTTCGCCACCGGTGACCCGTTCGCACTGCCGAGCTCGCTGACGTGGGAGAACTACGCGCGGGCGTTCGAAACGGGCGATCTTGGCAGGAACATCCTGAACAGCTTCATCGTCACCATGGGTGCCAACGTCCTGATCGTCCTGTTTGGCATGATGGCCGCCTACGCCATCCAGGTCCTTGGTTTCCGCCTGAGCAAGTTTGTCCGCGGGCTGTTCCTGATCGGAATCATCGTTCCCGTCCAGATCGCCCTGGTTCCGCTGTTCATCGACTACTCAACGGTGAACCTGCTGGACACCTACCAGTCGATGATCATCCCCCTGGCCGGCTTCGCGCTGCCCATGTCCATCTACCTGTTCTCCTCGTTCTTCGAGTACATCCCGCGCGAAACCTACGAAGCCGCCTCCCTTGACGGCGCCGGCCCGTACCGGATCTTCGGACTGATTACGCTGCCGCTGTCGCTGAATACAGTGGTCACCGTGGTGCTGGTCAATAGCATCTTCATCTGGAATGACTTCATCTTCGCCAACACGTTCGTCCTCTCCGAGGATCTGAAGACAATCCCCTTGGGCCTGCAGAACTACATCGGTGCCATGGGCAAGGTGGATTGGACTGCCACCTTCGCTGCTGTGTGCGTCACCATCACACCCCTGCTCCTGGTCTTCCTTGTACTCAACAAGGCCATGATCCAAGGCTTGGAAAGCGGTGCGACGAAGGGATGACGGCCATGGCAGATGGATATACTCCTGATGGAGGACAGATGATTTCGCAGGAGAAAGACTCAGGCAACGCGGCCACCCCCGACGTTCCTGTGAGTAAAAGCCGTGCCCAGCCGGTGACTCTCCGCGAAGTTGCTGAAGCAGCCGGTGTGTCCACTGCCACGGTGTCTCTTGTGATCAACAAGAAGAAGAACGCCCGCATTGCAGAGCAGACGCGCCAGCGCGTCAAGGATGCGATCCGGCAGCTCGGGTACCGCCCCAACGCCATGGCGAAGACGCTGGTCAGCGGCACCTCACGGTTCATCGGGCTCGTGGCCGATGGTGTGGCGACGACGCCGTTCGCGGGTCAGATCATCCATGGGGCGCAGGACGAAGCCTGGAAACACGGCTATGCGCTGCTGATCGCCAACACCGAGGGTAACCGCGATCTGGAAACGGATGCGATCGCCATGATGCTGGAGTACAAGGTGCGCGGCATCCTGTACTCGACATGGTTCCACCGTCCCACTGCCGTGCCGGAAACACTGCGCGAGGCGGACTTCGTCCTGGTCAACTGCTTCTCGCCGGAGCCCGGCGCTGCCCGTGCTGTTGTGCCCGACGAAGAGCAAGGCGGACGGTCCGCGACGGAAATCCTGCTCCGTGGCGGCCACCGGCGCATCGCCTTCATCAACGCCACCACCCCCGCGCCCGCCAGGGACGGACGGCTCCAGGGTTACAAGGATGCGCTGCAGGCTGCCGGCATTCCGTTCGACCCGGAGTTGGTGCTGGAAGCCTATCCGGACCAGGAAGGCGGATACGGCGCCACCGAAGAGTTGCTCAAGCGCAACGTCGCCGCTGTGTACTGCTACAACGACCGGATGGCCATGGGACTGTACGACGGCCTGCGGGAAAACGGGCTCTCCATTCCGGATGACATGGCTGTTGTGGGTTTTGACAACCAGGAAGTTATCGCCGCCCATCTTCGGCCTCCGCTGTCCACAGTGTCCCTGCCCCATTACGAACTCGGAGCGGCGGGAGTCCGCATGCTGCTGGGCCTTGACGAGGCCTCCACCGACGCCGCGGTGAAGATCATGTGCCCCGCCGTTGAACGGGCATCGGTGGCTGTGCACTCGCCGGCGTAGGTTGCCGGGCACTGTGGGGGAGTGCCGGCGGATTCCACCCATACAACCCCGTGCCCGCTCCGAACGCTTAGCGGACCACGGGAAAGGAATCTGTCTGTGAACGAGAAGAGCCGCAAGGCGATCATCAGCACCGCTGCCGCAGTGGCGGTGGCGGTGCTTATCGGGCTCGCCGGAAGTCAGGGCGGGTCCACGGTGGGGGGACTGCCGGTGTTTGCGCTGGGTGTTGCCGCCGCGTTTGTGATCCAGTGGTTGGTGTTCATTCCGTCCTACAAGGCGCAGACGGAGAAGTTCTACGACCTCACCGGCGCCCTGACGTACATCTCCATCACGGTGTTCCTGGTGCTCGCGTCGCCGGGCGTCGATGCCCGCGGCATGCTGCTGGCGGCCATGGTGGTGCTGTGGGCCGCGCGGCTGGGCAGCTTCCTGTTCATGCGGATCAGCAGGCACGGCAAGGACGACCGCTTTGATGAGCTCAAGCCGGACTTCGCCCGCTTCCTGAACACGTGGACCATCCAGGGCCTGTGGGTGGTGCTCACCGCGGCGCTCGTGTGGGTGGCCATCACATCGGACCGGAAGGTGGGCCTGGACTGGTTCTTCTGGCTTGGCCTGCTGGTGTGGGCCGCGGGTATCACCATCGAAACCGTGGCGGACCTCCAGAAGACCCGCTTCAAGAACAACCCCGCCAACAAGGGCCGCTTCATCAGCACCGGCCTGTGGTCGAAGTCCCGCCACCCCAACTACTTCGGCGAGATCACCCTGTGGCTCGGAGTGGCCATCATCGCGCTGCCCGTGCTGCAGGGCTGGCAGTGGGCGGCCCTGGTCTCCCCGGTGTTCGTCATCCTGCTGCTCACCAAGGGCAGCGGCGTGCCGCCGCTGGAGAAGAAGGCGGACAAAACGTGGGGCGGCCAGGCGGACTATGAGGCGTACAAGCGGGACACGCCGGTGCTGGTGCCGAAGCTCAAGTAGGGTTCTTCCCCGCAGGGTCAACGGGCGACGGCGGCATCCGGAACCGGCCGCCGTCGTCGCCCGTTGATCAGTTACGATTTAACCCATCAAGGGGAGTACTCCCGTCTGTGAGTGGCCCGTCAATACGGATGCAGCGATGCATCCCGGGCCACCGGCTCCGGTTCCACCGGGCGGAGGAGACCTTGGCGTACATGTCAACGCCTACCCTTTGGAGTACCCGCCATGCAGGTCACACCCCTCGTCTGGATTATCACCATTGCCGTGACGATCCTGTTCTTCGTTTACGAGTTCTTCGCCCACGTCCGCAAACCGCACGAACCGTCCATCGGCGAGTCGGCGCGCTGGTCGGCCTTCTACATCGGACTCGCGCTGGTGTTCGGCGTCGGGATCGGAATGGTCTCCGGCTGGACCTTCGGCGGCGAGTACTTCGCCGGCTACCTCACCGAAAAAGCGCTGTCCGTGGACAACCTGTTCGTCTTCCTCATCGTGATGACAGGGTTCGCCGTTCCCAAGAAGTACCAGCAGAAGGTGCTGATGGTGGGCATCATCATCGCCCTCATCCTTCGCGGCGGGTTCATCGCCGTCGGGGCCGCACTGATCGAAAACTTCTCCTGGGTGTTCTACGTCTTCGGCGCGCTGCTGCTCTTCCTCGCGTACCGGCAGGCCTTCGGTGGCCACGACTCCAACCCGGCTGACGGCCGGTTCATGAAGCTGGTGCGCCGCGTCCTGCCTGTCACCCCGGACTACCACCGGGACCGGCTTACCGTGGAGCAGGACGGCAAGCGCTTCGTGACCCCGATGTTGCTCACCATCATCGCCATCGGCTTCGTGGACCTGATCTTCGCCGTCGATTCGATTCCCGCGATCTACGGCCTGACCAGCGAGGCCTACATCGTCTTCACCGCCAACGCCTTCGCCCTCATGGGCCTGCGGCAGCTGTTCTTCCTCATCGGCGGGCTGCTGGAACGCCTGGTGTACCTCGCCCAGGGCCTGGCCGTCATCCTGGCGTTCATCGGCGTGAAGCTGGTCTTCCACGCCCTGCACGTCAACGAGCTCTCCTTCATCAACGGCGGCCAGCCGCTCCTGTGGGTACCGGAGATCCCCATCTGGTTCTCACTGCTCTTCATCGCGGCGACCATCCTGGTGGCTACGGTGGCCAGCCTGGCAAAGACGCGCGGCGGCGGGCGCGGCGACAGCGGACATGCGGCCCACGGTGATGCCGATGTCCGCGCGGGCAAGGGCTCGGATACGACGGCGGGAGCCCCGCGCTAGCCGGCGGACGGCTACGCAGGCAGAACGCACGACGGCGGCACCCGGGTTGGGTGCCGCCGTCGTGCGTCAGGCATCAGCCGCAGCGGCCACGATGGTGACGGTGCCGGCGTCGCCATCAACGGTGGCCTGTTGGCCGCCCGCCAGCCGCTGGGTTGCAACCCCGGTGCCCAGGACCGCCGGGATGCCGTACTCGCGGGCCACGATGGAGCTGTGGCTCAGCGGGCCGCCCACGTCCGTCACCACCGCGGACGCCATCGCGAAAAGCGGCCACGCCGGAGTGGTCATGCGGGCCACCAGCACCTCGCCGGGCTGCATCCGGCCGAAATCCTCGGGGCCCCGCAGGACGCGCGCGGTGGCTGTCACGCGGCCGGAGCTCGCGCCCGCGCCCTTGATTACGTCGCCGGGCTGGTGCTGCGGGCCGGCCGGCATCATGGAGCCGAAGGCCTTCTCCATCCACGGTTTCTGCGGCAGCATCTGCGGGGCCACGGCCTTTGCCTGCCCTCGCCACAGCATCCTGCGCTTCTCGACGGCGGCGGCCCGCACGGGACGGGACGCGCCGGCCAGGGAAACGCCGGCGTCCGTCTCTGCCAGCCCGAACTCCACCGCGCTCTGCAACTCCTGGAACCGCAGCCAGAACACGTCGTCAGGCGCGGCGATCACGCCCGAGGACACCAGCCGCCGTCCGAGTTCCAGCAGCATCCGCCGCAGCAGCGGCCAGGCCAGCCCCACGTCGGCCAGCGCGTCCTCGCGGACCGGCGCCGTTTCCTGTGCCCACTTCAGCAGGCGGAAGAACAGGGCCCGGCGGCGTGGCCCCAGGCGGGCGGCCATCTCGCTCATCAGCTCCCCACGCCGTTCCGTGAGCTGCCGCTGCCGCTCATGCGGGTCGGTGCCCTGCCCGCGCAGGTAGAACCGCACCGTCTCCAGCTGCGCGGACGGATCGTCGGCCGGGACGGGGGTGGCGAAGTCCAGGTTGTAGACCGCGTGGCCGTACAGGGCCAGATGCTCCCGGAAGGTGAAGCGCCATTCCTGCCACAGCACGTCGTCCACCCCTGCCGGCGCCGAACCGGTGCGCAGGCACTCGGCGAGTTCTGCAGTCGTACATTCCAACAGAGCGGACACCAGCGACGGGTCGCTGCGCGCCCATCCGGCCAGGTCGTAGAGCGACTTTTCCGCCCGGATGGGTTCGCTGTCGAAGCCGAGGAGGAAGGCCTGGGCCGGGGGATCGCCGTCGCGCCGGACGCCCTTGTAGAAGGCCCGGAAGGAGAGTTCGCTCATGTCGGCGAGCGGGATGATGGACTGCACGGCGGTGTAGTAGACGGTACCGGCGTCTAGGAGGGCCTGCGCCCCCGCCAGCAGCTGGCCGCCGTCGAGCTCTGTTGGCGGTTTCACTGACCAGTCCTTGATGATGCGCTCGTAGCGCGGGTGCGAATAGTCGCGCCAGCCCGCGATGCCCATGTGCGCCTTGCCGCGGAACAGTGCGCCCAGCGCCGGGACCGTCCTGCCCGTCATCCGCAGCATGGGCCAGGTGCGGTAGTAGTAATAGGCGTAGCCGTTGACGGTGGGGAAGCGGACGTCGCCCTCGCGGAGGGAATTCGGTCCCAGCGCAGTGTTCATCAGGCCCGATAGCGAGCGTGACACCGAGCCGTCGATGAGGTCGGCGAAGAGCGGGGACAGCGGGTCCGGCATCTGCTCCACGATGCTCGCCCGGAAGTAGAGCCCCTTGGGATAGGGCACGGGCCATTCCGCGGGGACGTCCGCCGCTGGTTCGGGGAGTGCCGTGATGGGCCGGGACTGGAGCAGGAAAAAGGTGCCGCGGGCCCGGGCCCATTCGATGTCCTGCGGCGCCCCGAAGTGGTCCGCGATCCGCCGGCCGTACCCCGCCAGCTCGGCTGCCGCGGCGTCGTCCAGGGCGGGCGCACGACGGCGGGCTTCCGGCACCTTTTCCTCGGCCGTTCCGTTCTCCGTGGCTACAGTCATCACTTCCTTGTCGGCTGTCTGGCGGGACAGGACTCTCCCCGTTGTGGGGTCCACTGTCAGGTCATCGGTGGTGACTTGGCCGCTGACCACGGCCTCGCCCAGGCCCCACGCGGCGCTGATCACCGTCTGGTCGCGGCGGCCGTTCGAGGGGTTGGCGGTGAACATCACCCCGGCTGCCTCGGCCTCCACCATCTGCTGGATCACGACGGCGAGGCGCACCCCGCCGGGCAGCACGCCTTCGCGGGCGCGGTAGGCCATGGCGCGCGCCGTCCAGAGGGAGGCCCAGCAGTTGATGACGGCGGTGGTGACGGCGTCCACACCGCTGACGTTCAGGTAGGTTTCCTGCTGGCCGGCGAAGCTGGCCGATGCGAGGTCCTCGGCGGTGGCGGAGGAGCGGACCGACACGGCGGTATCCGCGCCGCCCAGGCGTGCGCAGGCGGCGGTGAGTTCGGCTTCGATGCCGGAGGGCATGGCGCCTTTACTGAAGAGGGTACGGATCAGCGCCGAGGCATGTTCGTAGTCCTGCGGCGAGGTCTGGGGCGGCAGGGCGGCCAGTTCCTGGATGGCCTGCCCCAGGTTGTTGGCGGCGACGAATTCCGAGTACGCGCCCGTGGTGAGCACAAACCCTGGCGGAACCGGAAGCCCGGCGTGGATGATGCCGCCGAGGCCCACGGCCTTTCCGCCCGCTTCGGGGATGTCACTCCGGCCCACGTCGGCCAGGTCCTTGACGTATGTCATGACGGTGCCCCCTTACTGTCCATCGCCGTCGTACGTTTCCATAGGGCGACCGCCAGGACAGCCACCCAGAGCAGGAACGCTCCAATGCTGATCCGCTCGCCGATGCCCAGCACGAGGTTCGGTCCCGGGGCCGCCATGAACGCCACTACGCCCATCACCGCGGAAGCCGCGAGAGAGGCGATCGAATACACACGCATCCGGCCGTGGAACCCCGCAGCCACGAAGCACATTGCCGTAACCATAAGGGCGAGCTGGACGTTGGTGGCGAGGATATGCATGGGAATGGAAGCATCGTCCCCCAGCGTCAGCGGGTAGAGGGCGCCCATGATGTTCCACAGCCCGTACGCGATGAGCAGGCCGCCGCCGATGCGCAGGGCGCGGTTGCCGCGTACGGAGTTCCAAACGCCCACCCCGAACACGGTAAACAGCACCGTGTAAAGCCACGTGAAGGGCACCAGGACGTCCCGGCCGGGGGAGCCGACGGCGAAGAGTTCGCTCACCATTTGTTCGGTGCGGCGGTATCCGTCCCACGTAGACGCGGCCACGACGTCTGTGGCAACCACGTAGAGCAGCGAAGACAGCGCCCCTGCGGCGAGAAGGGCCTTGCGAGTGACGTCACGGCGCTGGCTTTCCTGCGTCGCGGCCCACCCGCGCACCGGGAGCCGGTGCTTGTCGATTGACATGTCCGGATGTCCTCAGTGCCCGCGGTCTGGCAAGGCTCGGTGCAGGGGCCCGCAGGCGTCCGCCCCAGCGCCTTTCTATTTAAAGCTTTGGCCCGGTTACCGCAGGTTGATAGGGCCGAACGGCCTTGCCCTGCGCCCGTGAGTACCGTCGCATGCCCCGGGGTGGCTGGTATAGGCTCCCTTGGGACCTGAACAGGCATTGCTTGGGACCACAACAAGCATCAACTGCAAAGGGTGGGGAATACCTTGGATCTGCTGGTCGGCCTGAGCCGCGACGAACTTCGCACCTTTTCTTGGATTGCGGCCGCCGTCTTCGCACTTGTGGCCGGCCTCTGGCGTTGGCGCAGACTCCATTGGACTGCGCTTGGTGCCGTCCTGCTCTTCGCGGCCCTCAATGCGGGTGCCGGGATCTACGTCCTGAACACCTTCCGTGATTCGCGCTGGTCGGCGGGGGGAGAACCGCCGTTGAGCGCTCCGTCGTTTTCCGAGACGCCTATCGTGGGGCAGTACTTTGGCCCCCTGGACTCCGCCCTGCAGGGAATGGTCGGTGGGGTGAACGATTTCCTGGCATTCAAGCAGGCGCTTCCCGTAGCCCTGGACTTCCTTGCCGTGTCCGGCTGGGCCCTGCTGCTCTCGTTCCCGCTTGCCGTTCTCGCCGCGGTCATCAGTTTCGCCATGGCCAGGCGCCGGGCGGCGGAATTCGAAAAATACCGTACCAAAGTTGACCTGCTCGAAGATGAGCTTGAGCAGGTCAAGCGGCAGATCTCTGCAGCGGAGGGTAGCGGCCACGGCACACCTGTATCCTGACAATGTAGGTTGAAGGGCCCAAGTGGCCATCGACCAAGCTCAGTTCGTGGCCGGATGACGGCCGGAATCTTGGGCCGTGGCCTTGGACGTCGTGGAATCACCGCCGCAATCGTCAGTCGCCGATCGGCTCCCCTGACGCTTGGAACGGACCTCTTATCATCACTGGCACACCAGCTTCCGCGGGAATCCCGACGTCGGTCCTCGAACCCGCGCGCACGGCCGCGGTGGACGATCCCGCCGTCGTGACCTGGGCCGAGGCCGGTGAGAGCATGACCGCGCGCTGGCGTTCCGCGAACGGCAGGCCGGCGCCGACGCGCGTCGAAGTGGTCTCCGACTCCCTCACGGCCGATGAGGCGAACCGGATGGCGTCACAGGGGATCGCGATGCTCTGGCACGGGGACTTCCACAACGCACGGCAGATCCTCAACGCCATGGACCGCCGGGTCGGCGCCGGAAAGAGGATCGCAGCAACTCCGGCCGAAAAGTTCTATCGGCACCGCCAGTCCCGCTCGCACCGTGCACGCATTCTCGGCCTGCTGCTGATTCCGCTTGATCCGGGCCCGGTGGTGCCGCTGCGCCGCGCACCGGACATCCGGGAGGCCGCCGCCGAAGCGTACGGTGATATCGGCGAAAATTCCGTTGTGTCCCTGCATGAGCTTGTCGGGGCCATTGGCGCCCACGAGTGGCGGCGGAATGGCGTCCACGTCGATGCCCTGCAGGGCCGCATCCACCCGCACTACGGCACGTTCTTCCCCACCCGGAGTGAGTATGTGGATCTCGTGGCCTCCGCTGCGCTTCCGTCTGACACGTTGGCGTTCGACGTCGGAACAGGCACCGGGGTGCTCGCTGCCGTCCTCGCGCGCCGGGGCGTCCGCCGCGTGGTGGCGACCGACAATGAACCGCGTGCCATCGCCTGTGCCGTTGAGAATTTCCGGAACCTCGGTGTCCAGGACCGTGCTGAGGCCGTCCTGACCGACATGTTCCCGCCCGGACGGGCGCCGCTGATCGTGTGCAACCCGCCCTGGATTCCGGCCACGCCGCATTCCAGCCTGGACAGCGCAGTCTACGACCCCGGGAGCCGGATGCTGTTCCGCTTCCTGAACGAACTCTCCGACCATCTTGAGCCGGGCGGGGAGGGCTGGCTGGTCCTCTCCGACCTGGCCGAGCACCTTGGCCTGCGGTCGCGTGGGGATCTGCTGGCCGCCATCGAGGCGGCCGGGCTGAAGGTGACGGAGCGGCTGGACACTAAGCCAACGCATCCGAAGGCGTCGGACCGGGACGATCCACTGTTCGAGGCGCGCGCGGCCGAGGTCACGTCCCTGTGGCGGCTTGTTCCCCGATAGACACAACGTTCCGCCGTCGGGAATTACGACGGCGGCCCGCCCGCGGCGCCCGGTCCGTCGAACAGCGCGCTGGTGCTGCTCTGTGGCACCACCACATGGACGGCGTTGCGCTGGACGGTGAAGTCGGCGGGCGTGGTGGTGGCGATCTCGCCGTCAAGGTTCACCGGCAGTGGCGGGTCGGTGACCAGCCGGACGTGCCGGCTTGTCAGGTGGTACACCTTGTCGTGTTCGATGAAGCTGCCGTCCTTGAGTAGCCGCGCGATGCTCACATGCTCCCGGAGCGGACCCGCCAGGATGGCGTAGATGTCCAGGAGGTGGTCATCGATCCCTGCGGTGGGGGAGACCGTGTTGCCGCCGCCGTAGTGTCGGCCGTTACCGACCGCCACCTGAAGCAGGTTGTCCAGTTCCATCGGCTCGTGGTCACCTTCGGGGAATTCGAGGCGGGCCCGGAACGGCTTGTGCCGGGCATAGGCCCGAAGCGTGGCGAGGCTGTACGCCAGCGGCCCGATGTACCGCTTCAGGCGGGGGCTCAGAGCCTCTGTCACAGCCACGGACAGGCCCACGGACGCGACGTTGAGGAACGGCTCGCCGTTGGCCCGGCCGAGGTCGATGTCCACCACTTTTCCTTCGGCGACGGTGGCGCACGCCTCGGCCAGGTTGTTCGGTATCTCCAGCGTGCGGGCGAAGTCGTTGGCGGTGCCCAGCGGAAGAACGCCGAGCACAACGTTGGTGCCGGCAACCCGGCCGGCGGCGTAGGACACGGTCCCGTCGCCGCCGCCGACAACCACCAGGTCGTGCCCGTCCGTGAGCACCCGGTCAAGCGTCCCGGCCAGCTCGCCGCCGGACAGCACGTGATGCACGGCGGAGATGGGCACGCCTGCTTTCCGCATCGTGTCCACGGCAAGTTCGTGTGCAGCTCCCCTGCGTGATCCGGCGTTGATGACGACGGCGGCAGAGCGGGCGTCCCGGGCAGCTTTCATGAGGGCCATGTTAGGGCGCGGACCTGTGGGTTTCCTATGGCGCCGGCGGGAGATACCTCCGAGGCGCTGAGCCGTGGTCGCTCGGCCCGCGACGCCGGGGACCTTGGACTCTACCCCCGACGCCGGCATGAGCGTCCGATGGAACCATGACAGCTGGAACCGAACCCCGCACGCTCACAGGATAAGACTCGGCGCGGCACGGTTCGGCGCGGCAGTGAAAGGAAAGGCAGATGACCAGTACCGGTTCATTCTTGATTGTTGTCGGTGTTGACGGTTCCGAATATTCGCGGGCTGCACTGGGCTGGGCCATGGATGAGGCCCGGCAACGCAATGGCCAGCTCCGCCTGGTCACAGCCTGGAATAAGCCCCCGATGGCGTGGTATCCCGCCGTCCTTGAAACGGCGGCAGGTGAGATTGCGGCCGAAGAGTCCCCGGAGCAAGTCGCACGGGCACGCCAGGGTGAGGCACTGAAGACCGCCGCAGACGGAGGCGTGGCCGCGGCTGGAGAACTCGTCGACACGCCATCACCGGCTTCGGCAATTCTGGACGCTGCCAAGGACGCGGATCTTATTGTCGTCGGATCCCGGGGTCATGGGGGCTTTCCGGGTTTGCACCTGGGCTCGGTCTCCACCCAGGTTGTCACCCACGCTCAGTGTCCTGTCCTGGTGGTTCACCGCAAGGCGTGAATCTCCCGGACGTTGCTGCTCCGGGATGGCCGGCGGGCAACGTTTGGAACGCCGGAATCCCCGGGAAGATTGGCTCTTGCGCCTCCGGAGAACTAGGCGTAACACTGTTAATACGTTCTTCGAAAGAAGGGCGGGAACGAACAACAGGGAACCCTGGAACACACTGTGGATCTGATCCACGTGGTCTGCCGATGACGAGGCAGGAAGAATCAGGATTCCCGCTAGTTCGGGAGATGATGTTCGTCATAACGGAATCAAAACAGTCGAAGCCCCTTCAGCATTGCTGGTGGGGCTTCCCCTATTTTGCGTTCGACGGCGGCCGAGGTCACGTCGCTGTGGCGGCTTGTCCGCCGCTAGCCCGCCACCGCCGCCTTCGCGGCCTGCTTGGCATTCATCCACTCGCTCATCCACGGGGCACGCACGCTCGACGTGATCCGGCAGTCGGCCACGAAGGTTCCCTTGGCGCCGGCGACAATCCAGTCCTGAACGGCTGAAAGGTCCGCCAGTGAACGGATGATCGCGGACTGAGCCCCCAAAGCGCGGGCGACGCCGCTGAAGTCCACTTCGGGGATCAGCATCGGCTTTTCGGTGAGGCCCTTGGAACCGTACTGGTGGATCTCCGCTCCGTAGGCGGCATCGTTGAAGATGACGACGACGGCGCTGCTCGCCGCGCCAATCAGTGACTCGAGGTCGGACAGGCCCATCAGGAAACCGCCGTCGCCGGAGGCCAGCACCAGGGTGCGGCCGTCCTCCACCGCACGGGCTGCCCCGACGGCGCTGGCAAGGCCCAGCCCGATGGTCTGGAAGGCCGTGCCCACCATGACCAGGTCCTGCGGTCGCGGGATGTTCCAGTACATGGGGGCCCAGCCGAGGAAGTGCCCGCCGTCCTGGACCACCGTGCGGCGCTCCGGCAGCACGTTATCCAACGCGATGGCAAGGGAACGAGGGTCCAGCCGGCCGTCCGCGGTCTTGTCGGAGCCGGGGTGGTGGGCCGGTCCTTCGGTCAGACGCTTGCGGGCTTCCGCCCGCCACGCTTCTGCTGAAGCCTCACCGTCCAGCAGTTGGAGGATGCGTCCGGCGGCGGACTTGGCGTCGGCGCTGACGAACAGGTCCACCCGCGGGTGCGTGGGCTGCAGGGCGGAGTCGATCTGGATGACAGTGCTGTCCGGGCCGAGCAGGTGCCCGAACCGCAGGGTGAAGGGGCTCAGGCTGGCCCCGGCCACGAGGACCACATCCGCTTCGCCCATGAGCCCGGCCGCGGTGTCTGTGCCGAAGCCGCCCGCGACGCCGAGGTACCCGTCGCCCTGGAGCAGGTTGAGCGCCAGGGCGGTTCCGGCGGTCAGCGCGCCCAGCCGGTCGGCAAGCTCGCGGAGCTCCGGGCCGGCACCGGCGAGGTGCGCACCGCGGCCGGCGAGGATGAGCGGCCGCTTGGCCCCGGCGAGCAGGCGGGCCACCTGACCAAGGCCGGCGCCGCCGTCGTCCGTTACCTGGGGTGCCAACGGCGCCGGAAGCTCTTCATCTGCCGCCTCGAGTGCCGCGAGGTCGTAGGGAATGGCAATCACGACGGCGGTTCGCGTGGTGAGTGCGTACTCCACTGCCTGCCGGGTGATGGAGCCCGCGGCGTCGCGGGTGACGGTGAATGTGGCCGCGCCGAGGCCTGCGGCGATGGCCGCCTGGTCCACGTCCTGGGGCCGGGCGCCGGTGCTCGGAGCATCCCCGGTGACCAGCACCACCGGGATCTGCGCCTGGACTGCCTCGGCCAGGGCGGTGAGCGCGTTGGTGTAGCCGGGGCCGTAGGTGGTGGTGCCCGCGGCGAGGCGTCCCGACGCACGGTAGTAGGCGTCGGCCGCGGCGATGGCGGCGCCCTCGTGCCGGACGGGGGAGAAGCGGAGGCCCAGCTTCTCCGCGGCGTCGAGGAAGTAGACGTTTCCGTTGCCCATGACACCGAAGAGATCGGTGAGGTAGCTGCTGAGAACCTGCGCCACGCGGCCGGAGACGGTAAGAGTAGTCATGCAGGAATCTTGTGGGCTAAGTCACGGATAGGCAAGAGAGTCGAACTTGGTTGGGACATTTGGCAGGAGAACGCCGGTACAAGTGAAAATTTGCCCACCTGTGGCGTGCATCACCCGCAGCTAGTTGGAAGGGCGGGATTCCTGCTCGGAGAGCCGGGCCAGGAGGCCGTCGTACCGAGGGGGCATGAGTTCCAGCACGGAAATGGCGGTGCTGGTCCGCTGTATGCCCTCGATCTCCAGGATCTCGTTGGTGATCCGGTAGAGGTCGGCCGTACTGCGGGCCACCACCTTAGCCATGAGGTCCGCGTCCCCGGTGGTGGCGTGCACCTCGATGACTTCCGGGATCGCGGCCAGGCCGTCCTCAACTGCTCCTGTCCGGGTCTGGCTGATGGACAGCGAGAGGAAGGCCATCAGGTCATAGCCCAGCGCGGCGGGATCCAGCCTGCGGCTGAAGGAGCGGAGGGCGCCGCTGCGCTCGAGCCGCGCCAGCCGGGCGTGGACCGTGTTCCGTGCGACGCCGAGCGTGCGGGAGAGTGCCAAGGCGCTGGCTTCCGGATCCTTGTCGAGGGCCAGGATGATCCTGCCGTCGAGGGAATCCAGGGTGCGAGGGGTCGGGGTGGTCATATTTTCACCGCAGTCACTAGAAGTTGAGCAGAAGTCCCAATGGGTTGAGGGTATCTTGCATTGTGTGCCGGGTCACAACCATGATCGGTCCTCATGACCCGTGATCAACTCCTGACTGCCCCGGACACCGCGCTTCCCACCCTTCGTGGCGCTGTGGCCGGACTTCCGCCCTATGTCCCGGGACGGCGCGGCGCCGGCGTGGACATCGCAGCCCTTGCAAGCAACGAAAGCCACTACAGTCCGCTGCCTGCTGCCGCGGCTGCGGTGGCCGAAGCGGCCGGCACCATGAACCGCTACCCGGACAGTGCCGCCGTCGAACTCCGCGAACGGCTCGCCCGGCACCTGGGCGTCACCGCCGGGGAGGTCGCGGTGGGACCCGGCAGTGTGGGCGTGCTCCAGCAGATCATCACCGGACTGTGCGACGCCGGCGATGAAGTGATCTTCGCGTGGCGTTCCTTCGAGGCGTACCCCATCCTGGTTGAGCTGGCAGGCGCCCGGCCGGTCTGCATCCCGCTGGACGACGCTGAAGGCCACGACCTCGACGCCATGGCCGCGGCCGTTACCGACCGCACCAAGGTGATCCTGCTCTGCACCCCCAACAACCCCACCGGCGTGCCGATCAGCCACGAGCGCATCGTGGCGTTCCTGCAATCCGTCCGTTCCGACATCCTCGTGGTGATCGACGAGGCCTACGTGGAGTACGCCGAGGCGGGCAGCGGCCCCGATTCCCTGGCGCTCTACCGCCAGTACCCGAACGTCTGCGTCCTGCGCACCTTCTCCAAGGCCTACGGACTCGCCGGCCTGCGCGTCGGCTACGCCGTGGCTGCGCCGGCCATCGCCGAGGGACTGCGCCGCACCGCCCTTCCCTTCTCCGTGAGCGCGCTGGCCCAGAAGGCGGCCATCGCGTCGCTGGACGCGGGGGAGGAGATGGAAGCCCGGGTCGCCGCCGTCAGGCAGGAGCGCGCCCGAATGGCCGCGCAGCTCGAAGCCCAGGACTGGAAACTGCAGCCGAGCCAGGGCAATTTCCTGTGGATCCGGGCCGATGACCACCTCCGGGCGAGGCTGGTGGACGCGTTCGACGCCGCCGGCATCCTGGTCCGGGCGTATCAGGGCGACGGCGTGCGGATCACCGTTGCCGATCGCGCCTCCAACGACCGCGTGCTCCGGCTCCTCGAAGCCCACACAGCCTGACAACCGACTGACCCTTTACCAACCCGTTCCACCTACAACCAGAGGAATTCCCATGGAACAACAGACAAAGACGTCTGCCCGCGCCCTCGGCGCGGCCCTTAAACCCCGCCAGCTCACCATGATGGGCCTGGGAAGCGCCATCGGCGCCGGCCTGTTCATCGGCTCCGGCGCGGGCATCCAGGCTGCCGGCCCGGCCGTGCTGATCTCCTACCTCGTGGCAGGCACGCTCATCATCCTGGTGATGTGGGCCCTCGGCGAGATGGCCGCCGCCAACCCGGACAGCGGCGCCTTCTCCGTCTACACCGCCAAGGCCTATGGGCCGGTGGCCGGTGCCACCGTGGGCTGGCTGTGGTGGCTGCAGCTGGTGGTGGTCATCGCGGCCGAGGCGCTCGGTGCGGCAGGCCTGCTGGCCACCATCTTCCCGGCCCTGCCGGTGTGGCTGATGGCCTTCGTTTTCATCGTGGTGCTCACCGCCGTGAACCTCACCAGTGTGAAGAACTTCGGCGAGTTCGAGTTCTGGTTTGCGCTGCTCAAG
Organism: Arthrobacter sp. Leaf337; assembly: GCF_001423745.1. Taxonomy (GTDB): domain Bacteria; phylum Actinomycetota; class Actinomycetes; order Actinomycetales; family Micrococcaceae; genus Arthrobacter. Next base: position 63,753 of record NZ_LMPC01000006.1, on the reverse strand, counting down.
GTGGCGGCCATTGTCGGGTTCCTCCTGGTGGGCGCGGCCCTGCTCTTCGGCTGGCTGCCGGGCGTCCAGTCGCCGGGCCTGTCCAACTTCACGGGTGCCGGGTTCGCACCCAGCGGTTTTGCCGGCATTGCCACGGCCCTGTTCGTGGTGGCATTCGCGTTCGGCGGCACCGAGATCGTGTCCGTGGCTGCAGCTGAAACCGCAGAGCCGGCCCGCAGCGTGAAGAAGGCAGTCCGGACGGTGCTGTGGCGCATCCTGGTGTTCTACATCGGTGCGATCTTCGTGATCGCGGCAGTGGTTCCCGTGGGTTCGGCGGGGCTGAAGAGCCCGTTCGCAGCGGTGCTGGATGCGGCCGGCATGCCCGGTGCGGCCACCGCCATCACCCTTGTGGCCGTCGCAGCGCTGCTCTCCGCACTCAACGCCAACCTCTACGGTGCTTCCCGGATGGCGTACTCCCTTGCTGAGCGCGGTGAAGCGCCGCGCCTGCTTGCCTCCGTGTCCAAGGCCCGGGTTCCGGTTGTCGCAGTCCTGGCCAGCGTCGCCTTCGGTGTAGTCACAGTTGTGCTGGAGCTGGCTTTCCCAGAAAAGGTCCTTCCCGTCCTGCTCAATATCGTGGGCTCGACCTGCCTGCTGGTGTGGACGTCCGCGCTGCTGGCTCAGCTCGCGCTGCGCCTCCGCGCCGACCGCGAGGGAACGGAACTTCCCCTGCGGATGCCCGGCTTCCCGTGGCTCACGGTGTTTGGTCTGGTCATCCTCGCCGCGATCTTCACGGTGGGCTTCATCGGCGAGGATTCCCGTCCGCAGCTCCTGAGCACGTTCGCACTCGTGGCGCTTTTGGCGGTGGCGAACTGGCTCCACCACCGGTCGGGGAAGGTTTCGCCGGTTGTTGAGTCTTCGGACGGTGCCAAGCAGCCGGTGATGGTCGACTGAATCGGAGACGTTGAACCCTTCGTGAGGGCGTGAATGGAGGGCGCGTCCGGTTTTGGCCGGACGTCCCCTCGCTTTGTACGCGCCTTCGCCGCCCGAGGTAAACGGCAGGACCCCTTCCTGATTTGGGGCAGTTGTCAGGGCTAAGTCCACAGCGTTGCGAGACAATAGGGCTATGACTGGCCATAAAGCGCAGGACAGCTGGGCGAGTGTGACTGAGGACTTGATGGAACTGGTGGAAAATACACCATCCCCGCCTCAGCGGCCAGTCGGCGACTGGACCCGAAAAGACCAGGCGGAGGCGCGATCAGTAGCCGTTGCGTGGGGATAACTCATGAGAATAATAAGATCCTCTAGCGCTGTGCTCCTGCTCGAAGGGGCCAACTACGGAGTTGAGTCGAGCCCTCTCGTCCGATCTGTTATAGAGCACGCGATTAGGCTTAGCTGGGGTGCCGCTCTTGAGCCGCACGTTTTTGTGGAAGCGCTTCTTCGGATGCAGAAATGGAGCCTTGAGAAAACGATGGAGGCAGCGGAAAGAGGATGGGCGCTAGCTCCGGCCCAAATTCGAGATATCCAGGAATTGATGGCCGAGGCAAGCGATGAATATAAATATCTAGACACCTATAAGGCCCTAGCTAACGTTGTCGAAACTAATCCTGGCGAGTTTGCCGGGATCTACCAGTATTGGCTGCGCGAAACCCAAGTCAGTCATCCGACTATGTCGAGCGCCGCCCCATATCTCGCTGTGAATGCTGATGCCTTTGGCATGAGTCTGTATCATGAGCCCCGCCCCACTGAGACGCGAAATGATGTCCTTCTCCCATCGCTGCTTTGGGTCGCTGCGGGGGCTTTCGGAGTAATCTCAGGGCTTACTCATTATTTTGAGGAACCGCTCAATGACATTGGCGCGAGGATGGCAGATCTTGGGGTTCCACCCTTTGAATTGAAATAAACTTGAAGGACTCCGGCGGCGACAAATTGACCATCGCGTCCCGAAGGGGCGAGGCACCGAATATCTACTCGCCGCAGTTTGAACCTTCGTCACTTAACGCGCCCCCGCCATGGTTGCCTGAAACGCCAACGGTCTCAATCTTTCCAGAATGTACTGAGATTCCCCTCAGGGGGTTACGCAGGATGGTTGATGATTCCCGTAATTAATTCCTTCGATGTAGCCGTTCTTGGCCGTATGGAGCCAATCGATACAGGCAGCATTCAAGACAAGGCCCATCCCTGGTGCATAGGCGTTGCCGTCGCCATAGTTGATGCCTAGCAAACCGCCAGCCGGGGTGAGTAGAGGACCACCGGACTCTCCCACTCGAGAAGGGGGATCGATATGAATCACCACCTGATCAGACGAAGAACCTGCGAGGCTATAGCTTTCAGTGGTAATTCGGGGCCAGTTGCGACAGCCAACGATGACGGCCTTATCTCCTACCTGGGCAGCGGCTGGAATAGGGGGTGGGAGCAGGAACACCTTGGAGCTGGCCGCGTGCAGATAATCAGCCGACAAGGGAACCAGGATTAGGTCAAGAAGCTGCCGGGGTTCACTCGTAGTGCGGCCATACTTGAAAAGTGGAACTCGACCCTCGCCACGGTCACCATCGAAAAGCGGGACTTGTGCCAAAATATTCTTTTCCCCGTCTTGGATGTTTATTTCACTTGACCAATTGGGCCAATCATCGAATTGGTCAGTGGCGCCCGTTGCCAGGTGCGCAACCGTGGTCAAGTAGGTCTCCCCGCCAATCTGAACAATGAAGCCAGTACCGACCATTGCATTGTCGCCGTTGGGCCGGATCGCCGAAAGCGGGATTGCGGTGTTATCGAAGTTCACCTGTTGACCGTATCTGATATCCGGTCCCGTTTTATACCGACGCCGTCGCCGGAATACAAGCGACACTTGTTCCGGCGGTTAGCGCGCCCAGCCGGTCGGCGAGTTTGCGGAGCTCCGGGCTGGCACCGGCGAGGTGCGCACCGCGGTCGGCGAGGATCAGCGGCCGCTTGGCCCGGCGAGTAGGCGGGCCACCTGCCCACGGTCCGCGCCGCCGTCGTCCGCTTTGTTGCGGCCGTCAACACCGTGGCGTAGCCCTCCACGTCCTATCCGCTCACTTACAAAGTGAGCACCAAAAGGGTATGACGCGATCGAGGGGACGCTGCTGACCACTCCAGTCCTTGTGGCCATGGCGTTGTGCATCCAGCTGACCGGGTCTTTCGGCCACCGGATTGGGCGCCTTCCCGTGCTCTGGATCGGAGCCGTCAGGACCGTGGTGCTGGCAGCACCGGCGTTTTTCCCCATCGAGCAACCTCTACGGGGGCCATGGGCATCGGATACAACTTATGCGATGACACGCTCGGCGCGATTGGGAAAACCCGGGTCATGGGGAGATACGATGAGTCGATTGGGACTTCGCATCCGAACAAACCGAGCGGACATTCCCTGGGTCAACGATGTTCCATAGTCGGCGAACGTTCGAGAGCGTGATGCTGCCATAAGACTGCGAACATGTTCACGCATTGCTTCATGAGCGCGGTCTCGCGTCAGTAGCCGGGCATGAAGCTTTTTTGAGGGACGTTGGGCATTGAGAACATTTGCACGGGGGACGATGAAGTATGACCGGCCACAATAGCTTTGAGGACGACCTTCTAGACCGAATCATGATTTTGAGTGAAGGTGTTTGGGAAAACCGTATCCATCGCCCCGACATTGAAGCCTGGTTAGCGAATTTCAGCGGAGATGTTTTTTCTGTCCAACGTGAGCGAATTTTTGCAATAGTCCTTCTTGCACACTTTACTTATTTTGGGGATCGCGAGCTGCGAGTGATGCTTCGCTCACTATACCGTGATCTTTTCCGGTATCCACTAATTCAGTCAATTCGCACCGACAGGGGCGGAACAACAGATGCCAATGACGTAAACGCAGCCTTTCAATTGGCCCGGGCTCGCACTCGGTTTCTTGGAATGGGCAACCCCTCTGAAAGCGGCGCCCATCTGCTTTACTATTTTCGTCAAGAAAACAGGCTTCCGAAAAACTTGTTTGTGCATCAGCATGAAGTTCTGCGGGCAGCACCAAGACAAGATGTTCCCGCAATTGATATTCCTGACCTTGATCGACTGATATTCATTGACGACGTTCTAGGTTCTGGCAAACAGGCGCTTGAGTACTCCGAAAAAATACTATCGAAATATCGTGAAGCGGCGAACCATGAGGGCCGCGACCTTTCAATTCATTATTATGTTCTTTTCGCGAAACAAGGAGGATTGGATGTTGCGCGAAATGGTCTTTTTGACGAGGTGAATGCAGTCCATATCTTAGATGAGTCCGAGTCCGCTTTCTCTGGAACCTCGCGCTTACTGGCGAATCTAGCGAATGATATTTCCCTTGATGATTTGGAGACATTCGCTAGACATTATGGTGAGAAAGTCCTAACGGGGCATGGGCTGGGATACAGGAACGGCCAGATGTTACTCGGCTTTCACCACAATATACCGAACAACACCTTGCCAATTTTTTGGATGGATGAGCTTGGACCGCACTGGCAGGCGCTCTTTCCGCGCTATCAGAAGGTATAAACATGGAATCAAACCCCTTTGAAGTAACGAAGGCTGTCGACTTTACCGACGCGCAGATCGCTGAGACGTTCGTTCCTTGGCCGACCGGAAGCGTTGCCAACCCAAAGAGTCCTATGACCCAGTTTCTCGTTGGAGGAAAGGGTGGTGGCCGTACACATTTGATGCGTCATCTTTCCTACTCACTTCAGCGCGAACGTGGCTCGTCGGTCCTCCAGCAGATCATGGCCGACGGTTATGTGGGCGTCTATTTCCGATGCTCCGGACTCAGCGGGAGTCGATTCAGCGGGCGAGGCCTCAGCAAGGAAGTGTGGCAAGGCGTCTTCAGTTACTACATGGATCTATGGGTGACGGAGCAGTTGCTGCACGTTCTTGCCGATATTCAATCTCGAGATGCGTGTTGGGACAAGCATGCCGAGCAAATCTTCTCCGGAGCGGTATCTCAGGTAATTGAAGGATCAACTTTATCCAATTCGGTGCCTGTTACTGATATTCCAGGCATGCTTGCCTTGGTTGCCAAGTTGAGGAGATCCGTCGACGTGCAGGTTAACAATGCTGCAGTCAAGGGGGAAATTCAGGTTGAAATTACCTCAAATCCTGGCGAAATGATTTTCGGAGTGGCCCGGGCGGTATCTCAGTCACTGACCGGCCTGGAGAATGTGGTCATTACGTTCTTGATAGACGAATATGAGAACCTCAATATTGATCAACAGATGTACGTAAACACGCTCATCCGTGAGAAGCAACTCCCCGTAACGTTCCTTGTCGGATCGCGCGCCTGGGGTGTTCGCACACAGTTAACGTTGAGCGCCGACGAGGAAAATAAAAGGGGCAGCGAGTACGAGTGGATTGAATTGGAGGAGGCCTACCGGGCTCGTAACGCGGCATACTCTAATTTTTGCGTTTCACTCGTGAAGGGTCGCCTCAATTTGGAGAACCAAAATTGGGATGAAGCAAGGCTTCAAAAGGCGTTCGAGAAGTGGGATGCTGAAGCGCTAGCGCATCGTCCCCTGCTTTCGATATTGAAGAAGTACTCCCCAGAAGAACGTCCTCATCTGGCGCGGCTAGTGAATAGCGTCACGAAGGCCACAGGCAATAGTGAGTTGGCGCATGAATTCTCCGCGGAAATCTCCTGCGCCAATTCACCTTTGGTTGAGAAGCTGTCAATCTTGCGGTTCTACCAAGATTGGAGCCGGGCTCGGAAGTTGGACTCGACGACGCTCGCGGGTGCGATAAGGCTAAGGCGGGATCTTCTGTCTGGGAGATCCTCAAAGGAGTCTGAGGAGTATCTCAAGCGTTGGCGGTCCGACATGATTGCTCAGGTCCACGCCGAAGCCTCGGAGGCGCTCCCCTATTACGGATTTGAACAGTTCATCGAGATGTCGACGTACCTTCCTCGAAGTTTTCTAGTTGTCTTGAAGCACGTGTACCGGCGGGACAGTTTTTCTGGGGGGCGACCCTTCCAGGCAGGTCAAGCCATCTCCATCGACGTTCAAACCAAAGCGGTACTTGACGCAGCAAACTGGTACAGCGTCGACTCCCTGCCCGTGGGTCCGATGGGGGACCAGTGTGAGATCGCAATACGAAGGCTTGGGACATTCATGAACAGGTATAGGTACTCGGACAAACCTGCTGAGCCAGGAGCTGTTGCTTTCTCTACAGACCTTCATAACGTATCCCGTTCGGCTCGCGACTGTCTGGAGGCAGCCACGACCCACGGGCTCCTTTTGGAAGTACCGGGTGGGCGTATAGCGAGAGACTCTGGCTCGCGGCATAAGAAATACCAGCTTCACCCAATGATCGCGCCGCTTTATGGACTTCCCACGCGAAGAAAGGGCACTATCGCTTTCAAGTCAGACGAAATTGATGCATTCTTTGCAGTCGGCTCAACTGAAGAAAACTATTCAACAATAGTTGAAAAGCGACTCGCATCATTAATTGCCCCCTTTGGCGCTTACTCGCACACAATGGAGGCGCTTTTTGACCTCGACTGACTATTCGATGCTACGGCGTCGCGTGCTTTTGCCGAATGAGATTAGTAGCGCGGTGAATTTTGATGTATTTCTGTCTGCATACAATGAATCAGAACGCGTAAACAGGGTTTTTACTGACGTCCGTGCGGCCAGGAAGATCTGGATCATTCATCCTGAGTACGGTGATCTGAACCCCTTAGAAGGTGACGACTGTGCGGTCTTTCGAGTGGCTAAAGACGAAATACCGCTGGATGCCTTGCGTCGAATCATACGGGACATTGGTTTGTCTGAAGAAGACCGAACCATCACGGTTGGAGTGGATATCACGGGACTTCTCCGTCCGTTCGTTCTTACGATGGCATTTCTATTCCGTGAACTTGGGTTCGAAACCGTTACCTACATCTATTCGGATCCATTTACCTATTCGGCAGGATTCCGCACGACCTTCTCAACCGGTGCGCTTTATCCCGTTGAATCGATCCCTGGCTTCGAGGGAATTCATGAGCCTAATCTTGATGCAACTGATGCACTCATTATTGGGGCTGGATACGACTCTCGTCTAATTAGAGCAGTGGCGGAATACCAGCGTTCGGCTGAACATTTTGTCTTGTTTGGGTTGCCAGGTCTTCAGCCACATATGTATCAAGAGAGTCAGCTCAGAGTTGCCGAGGCGAGAGAATCAATACACAACTATGGCAGCCACAAGACGGCACTATACGCCCCAGCGGATGATCCTTACACCACCGCTGAGATTCTCAGTCAACAGATTACGAGGATTCGCTCCGGTAGTCCCACGCGCAATATCTACCTCAGCCCTGTGGGACCAAAGACCCAGGTCTTAGGGTTTGCTCTATATTACTTAGCGGAATGCGCCGACACGCCTACTTCCATCTTGTTTCCGGGTTCGGCGAGCTACGCCACTGAAACGTCAAGTGGTCTATCACGCGTGCATCTATTCGAGGTCGAGTACGCCCTTCTTTGCTGAAATCCTATTACCTCGTGCCGTGTTCGGTTGCCGTTTCCGATGCGAACGAGCTTCTGGATGGCCCCGCGGACTAGTGCCCGGTCGTGGCGGTGGTGCTTTGGGGGACGGATTTCGCAGGAGACGACAGGTCGCCGGTTCAACTAGCGCGACGTCCTCTCGGTCTAGACACTCGTTCGGGATAAGGGTGGTCCGCGACGGTGGTAGGTCGCACTAACGTCGGCCCTTGGAGGAAGGTGGCGAACCTGTGCGCCCCTCGCGGTGACCGCGCTCAGCAGCTCAGAGCGCCCACCGTCGACGACCATATAGACATGCCCGGACATTCTGGGCCAAGACTGGCGGATGTCGGTTCTGCCCCATACCCTGACGCAGTGACTAAATTCATTGGGGGAGGAGCAGCGGATCGGCTGCCCGAAGGATTGTATGAACTTCTCAACACCGATGTACTTGGCAATCTACTGACCACCGACTTGGAAGCGCGGCCGATCTTCCAGGACATAGAAGATGAAGACACCCCAGACATCCTCTCTCGCTACGTCGCCGACGCCGTTCGCAGGGCCCTCGCCACAGCCAAGCCAGCAGACAGGGTCGCTCTAGCAAACCGTCTTTTACAAGAGCTGAATCATAGCGACCGAATCGCACCCGGCCCCACCCAACTCCAGTCACTCCACCGTCCGGATACCCTAAAGCGCCGACAACTGCGCCGCCCCACAACCAAACTTAGTGATTCCGCGCTACTCACCAACAGCAAGGACGATCCAAACCTCGCAGCCGAGCTTCGGGCCGAGATTGAATCTGCCAACACGGTCGACTTGCTCTGTGCTTTCGTCCGCTGGACCGGACTCCGCCTTCTCCAGCCGGCCCTTGAAGAACTCAAGGAGCGGGGAGCCCGGCTGAGAGTCCTTACTACCACGTACATGGGCGCCACTGAACGCCGCGCCATCGACGAGCTCGTCAACCGCTATGGCGCCGAAGTGAAGATCAACTACGAAACCCAGGCAACGCGCCTGCACGCCAAGGCCTGGTTGTTCCGCCGTAATTCCGGCTTTGACACCGCCTACGTCGGCAGTTCCAACCTCAGCCAGGCGGCCCTGCTGGACGGCCTCGAGTGGAACGTACGGCTCAGCTCGGTCGGCACACCTACGCTGCTGCAGAAGTTCGAGGTCACCTTTGACAGCTACTGGGAGCAGCGAGCCTTCCAAAGCTACGACCCGGACCGCGACGGCGAAAAGCTGGACGCAGCATTAGAGCGCAACGGCGGCCGGCGCACGGCAGTCCCGGGCGCGGCCACCGGGCTCGAAGTCCAGCCGTTCCTCCACCAGGAGGAGATGCTCGAAGATTTGGAAGCCGAGCGTCTCAAGGGCTTCGACCACAACCTCGTGGTCGCGGCCACCGGCACCGGCAAGACCGTCATTTCTGCCCTGGACTACAAGCGCCTGTGCGAGGCTGCCGGCCGCGATCTGAAGCTGCTCTTCGTCGCCCACCGGCAGGAAATCCTGAAACAGGCGATGCGCACCTACCGTGACGTCATGCAGGACGGCGCCTTCGGCGAACTCTACGTCGGAGAGCACAAACCTCAGCGTTGGAAGCACATCTTCGCTTCTGTCCAGTCGTTGTCCTCACTGGGCATCGAACAGCTGGAGGCGGACTTCTTCGACGTCGTGGTCATCGATGAATTCCACCACGCCATGGCGCCCACCTACCGCCGGCTGCTGGACCACCTGCAGCCGCAGCAGCTCCTCGGACTGACCGCGACGCCGGAACGCGGCGACGGCGTCGACGTCGCCAAGCAGTTCTTCGACGGTCGCACCGCCAGCGAACTGCGCCTCTGGGACGCCCTGGACGCCGACCTCCTGGTGCCGTTCCACTACTTCGGCGTCTCGGACGACGTCGACCTGAGCCAGCTGGAATGGAAGCGCGGCAATTATGACACCGCGCAGCTGAACAACCTCTACACCGGCAACGACGCCCGCGCCGCCAAGGTGATCCGCGAACTGCGCGACAAGGTCACCAGCACCGAACAGATGCGCGCCCTCGGCTTCTGCGTCTCGGTCCAGCACGCCCACTACATGGCCGACGTCTTCAACCGCGCCGGCATCGCCTCGGTTGCCGTCGACGGGAGCACCGACGACGCCGACCGCGCTGCGGCGCTGGATCGGCTCCGCACTCGGGAGATCAACTGCATCTTCGCTGTCGACCTCTTCAACGAAGGCCTGGACCTGCCGCAGGTGGACACCATCCTGCTGCTCCGACCCACGCAGAGCGCCACGATCTTCCTCCAGCAGCTGGGGCGCGGCCTGCGCCGTGCCGAGGGCAAGGCAGTGCTGACGGTCATGGACTTCATCGGCCAGCAGCGCCGAGAATTCCGCTTCGATCTGCGGTACCGGGCACTCACCGGCTACGGGCGCAAGGAGTTGGAGAAAGCGGTCGAGGATGAGTTCCCGTATCTGCCCTCGGGCTCGCAGATCGTGCTGGACCGGGTGGCGCAAAAGGTGGTGCTGAAGAACATCAGAGCACAGTTGCTAAACCGGCGGGAGCTGGTCCGGGACATCGCTTCGTACGCCGAGACGGAGCTGGAGGCCTATCTGGAGCAGTCCGGGAACGACGTGAAGTCGATCTATCGTTCGACCAGGGATTCCTGGACCGGCTACCTTCGACAGGCGGGGTTGATTGAAGGGTTCTCGCCGCTGGAGGCGGCTCTTAGCGGGAGGATCGAGGAGCTCTCGGATGCCGACGAGAAGAAGCTCCTGGGCCGCATGGCTGCTCTCATCCATGTGGACGACCTGGAACGCGCCGAGGCCTACTCGATGCTGGTCGGCCCCGGTGCGCCCCGCTACGCGGAGCTCGGAATGCGCGAGCAGACTTTCGCCCGGATGCTGTTCTTCACGCTGTGGGACGACGGCGGCGGTTTTCAGACGTACGACGCCGGCCTGGACTATCTGCGCGGATATCAGTTTGTGTGCAGCGAGATCCGCCAGATCGTGAAGCTTGGAGTCGTAGCATCCAAGCACGCTGCCAAGGGGCTCGGAACGGGGCTGCAGCACGTTCCTCTGCTGTCGCACGCGACTTATCGGCGAGAAGAAGTTCTGGCCGCTCTTCAGTATGGATCCTTGGAGCTGGGCAAGAACGTGCAGCATCGCGAGGGCGTGGCCTGGTGCCAGTCAACATCCACCGACGCCTTCTTCGTCACCCTCAACAAGGATGACAAGAAGCACTCGGCGACCACGATGTACAAGGACTACGCCATCAGCCCGGAACTGTTCCATTGGGAATCACAGAATGCGACGTCACCGGGCAGTCCGACAGGGAGGCGGTATCTAGACCGGGGTTCGCATGGTTCGAACATTCTGATCTTCACTAGGGATTCGGCGGACGACGAGACCGGCTTGACTGTTCCCTACACGTGCCTTGGACAGGTGGATTACGTGCAGCACACGGGGGAGAAGCCGATTGCGATTACCTGGAAGCTGCACCGGCCGATGCCAGCTGACGTGTACGCGACGGCTGCTGCGGTGGCGCAGTAGTCCTGTACTGAAGCCAGGCCAATTTCATTTCGTCTTCTAAGCGGCCACAAAGGACTTCAGAAGTTCTCAAATTCCACAGAGCTCGAAGCCGGGGAATGGCACTTCGCGCTTTGGAAGCTACTCGTTGTGACGGTACGGCACCGACTCCCCGTGCTGGAAATCACCGAGGATCGCCACTTTTCCCTAGGGATTGCTATCAGCGATTGAACAAAAATGGTTGTTCGCACATGTTCCATTTGGCTGCATGTTACGGTGAAATAATGTCTGACAAAACTGTGGTGCAGTTGCTTCGCGAGTTCGTTTCGGAGCGGGAGTGGGGTCAGTTCCACAGCAGCTCCAACTTAGCAAAATCCATCTCAATTGAGGCGGCCGAACTCTTGGAATGCTTCCAGTGGAGTGAGGATGCGGATCCACTGCGGGTGCAGTCGGAACTTGCCGACGTCTTAACTTATGCTTACCTCTTGGCCGATCGTCTAGGCCTCGACCCTGACACGATCGTGACCGAGAAACTCAAAGAGACTCGGACGAAATACCCGGTTGAAAAGGCCCGTGGGCGGAGTTCGAAGTATGACGAGCTTTAGGATTGAACGACGGAGTTTTTCGCCTCAAGACATTGAGCTATTGGGTCGCAGTGGCGATCGCTTCACTAACTGGCCGGTCGTATACACGCTAAATGACTCAAGAGACGTGTATGTAGGTGAGTCGAGAAGCGTATCTTCTCGCATGAGGCAGCATTTGAAATCGCCTGAAAAGAGCGGCTTGCACAGAATGCACCTTGTCATAGATGATACTTTTCACAAATCCGCCTGCCTGGACTTGGAGTCATTCCTGATTAGGCTCTTCGCTGGCGAGGGCCGCTATCAGGTGCTGAATGGAAATGCGGGGATCAGCGACTCGGACTACTACGACCGAGATAAGTACACAAGCTCTTTCAACCAAATATTTGACGAACTGCGCGCAGAAGGAATGTTTGAACGCTCAATTCCAGAAATTGAAAACAGTGATCTCTTTAAGTTTTCACCATTTAAGGCTCTTAATCACGATCAGGCGGGCGCTGTTGGAGACATTTTGGACGGTCTTCTCGACGATGTTGAGCGTAGAGAACCAAGTACAAGCGTCATTCAGGGCGACCCTGGCACCGGGAAAACAATCATTGCAGTATACCTAATGAAACTGCTGAGAGACATTCAGCTTTCTCAAGAAGGTGAAAACTTTGATAGTGATTCAATTTTTGCGGACTACTTTGTAGAAGGAAATCGTGATCTCATTGCCGATCTTAAAATTGGCCTAGTCGTCCCGCAGCAGTCGTTACGTTCAACCATCAAAAAGGTTTTCAATAAGACGCCTTCTCTCCAGCCCGACATGGTCCTGAGCCCGTTTGACCTTTCACCCTCTGAAGACCCCTACGATCTGCTGATAGTGGACGAGGCGCACAGGCTTAGCCAACGCGCAAACCAGCCCTCCGGTCCTCAGAACAAGAAATATCGCGAGATCACCGAAGCCTTATTTGGCATAGATGACCTTTCAATCACTCAGCTGGACTGGGTTCGTGAGAGCAGCAAGCACCAGATCTTGCTGGTGGATGCCGAACAGAGCGTTAGGCCCGCGGACCTGCCGAGGGAGTTGGTTCATTCCCTCATATTAACTTCGCAAGCTGAGAAAAAGTATTATCGTTTGCATTCGCAGATGCGCGTCCAGGGCGGAACGGATTACATAAAGTATATTCGTGGAATTTTGTCATCAAAGCCTCCGGTTCAAGCGCCCGTTGATAATTACGATTTTAGATTCTTTGATAATGTCAGGGATATGCACGACGCCATACGTAGGCGAGAATCAGAAGTGCAGCTAGCGCGACTTGTCGCAGGCTTTGCTTGGCCATGGAGGACGAAAACCGATCCCAATGCTTTTGACATCGAAATCGACGGATATCGTCTTCGCTGGAACAAGACTCAAACTGATTGGATTAATTCCACTAATTCGGTAGAGGAGGTTGGCTCTATTCATACAGTCCAGGGATACGATCTAAACTATGCAGGCGTCATTATCGGGCCTGATCTTCGCTTTGATCCGGGGACTCAGTCTATCGTTGTTAATCGAGTTGGCTACCACGACAAGAAAGGTAAGGAGAACAATCCCAAGCTGGGGTTGGTGTACACCGACAATGACCTGCTCAGATACATCACCAATATCTACGCCGTCTTAATGACGAGGGGCATGAATGGGACGTACGTCTACGTGCATGATAAAGAACTCCGCGAATACCTGCGCAAATTCATTCCTCGGGGGGATGGTTCCTAACGGCGACCAGCGCGTCAGGCGGGAAAACGAGAAGGCCCGGCACTGTTAGAGATGATGCCGAGCTTTTGAATTTGCCTCAGAATTCAACAGTTGTCGGGCCCTATCCCTGAACGCGGACAAGAGGGGCTTGTTTGGCATGGACGGCCGGCTAGGGGAGCGGCTGCCGTTCACCGACGCTGACGGAACGTTCTTGCGTGACGTACTCCCGCCGTCGTCGTTCCATCCTTTCCTGCTGGCCAGGCGAGGGGATCCTGGCGCTCTTCGCGCGGTTGCACCTCGCGCAGGCGGCGACGAAATTCTGCAGGCTCGTGGAGCCGCCTTTGGACCAGGGGTAGAAATGGTCGCCGTGCTCGGCGGGCCGGGAACAACGCCGGCGGAACCCCACTTCCATCTCACATTGGCCGTCAGCACGCGCCATGCCATCGCGGCGCTGTTGGCGCGTGAAGCGACGGACCGGATCGCGGCGTCGGACGTCGCGAGCGCCGATGATGGCCGCTGTAATTGTCAGGACAATAACAAAAAGGCCCGGTGCCATGAGCGCTGCCAGGACGTCGTCGAACATTCCGCGGAGTACCTCGGCGGCCGACGAGGCCACCGGGCCGGCCGCTCGGTTGGTCTTAGGCATGAGCGCCAGGACTACGGAGGCGCCTAACCACAAAATCACAGCCGCATAAGCCAATCGCAGAACCTGGCGGCTCCAGTAGATGCGTTTCAGTTCCAGCATGTCTTCCCCTTGAGACTCACCACTGCACCCGGGCATCGTTGCGGGCCGCATAACAGAGCCCCCAAACGCGGTTGGGTAAGGCTCAAACTTCCCAGACGGATGTTATTCAGGCCCGTCGCCTACGGCATTGGGAAGCCATAGGCGACGGACCTGCTTCCGATGGACTAGCAGGTCACTACTCGCAACCCACGCCGTCCCGATCATTGTCGAGACCATAGATGTCGGATCCGACGACGGTGACAGGTCCGCGAACGTACGCGGGACCGTTGCCGCTCCCGCCCGCGCAATCTACGTCTGATGCAACGGGCACGCATCCCCCTGCATAGTTTGGATCGCATCCGGACGGAGCCGCCGGGGCGGCAGGCTGCACGGGCACCTGGGCTTTCGCGGCTGCCGCCGCAGCTGCCGCGGCGGCAGCCTGCTGCTGACGCGCCGTCTCCGCGGCCGCAGCCTGTTGACGGGCCGTTTCCGCAGCGGCCTGCTCCTGGGCCGCCTTAGCCGCAGCTTCTTGAGCTGCCTTGTCGGCAGCCACCTTCGCCGCTGCCTCCGCTGCCGCCCGCGCGTCAGTTACGCGTTTTGATTCTGATTGCTCCATCCAAAGCAACTTCCCGGCGTCACTCTTTGTGCAGATGAAGACCTTTGGCGCGTACTTTTCAGTCGCGTTTTCCGTGACGCAGCCGGAGGATGCCGGCGCAGTTGGTTTGAGTGTCGGAGTGGCACTCGGAGATGCGGACTCGCTGGCAAGGGGCGTTGTGGATGAGGCGGCCGATTGTCCTCCGCATGCCGTGGCTGACACGACTAGGACGACAGCTGCAGCGGCACAACCTGCTCGCTTCTGAGTAATCCATGAGCGCGGCGAGGTCCGGAAGCCCTTGTCAACGCCGCTATTGACCGGCTTTCGCGCTTCATTGCGGCGAAAGAATGTGTTCATTTTTGCCCCCAAATTCTGGTGTAGATGCGAATTGCTCGCTGAGCGTAACATCGAATCTTGCATCACAGACGTGAGAATCGTCTTACAAAATGAGTCAAGGGCGCGACCAATTATTCTTGATCCATACCTTGCCGTGGCGTGCACGGAGTGCTATCTATCTATCTTCGGAAATAAGTAGCGCCTCTACCGCCACGGAGGCGTGGGTGAACGCTAGCTGAAGGCGAACATCGTGCATAGTTTGTTCTGCCGTTTGCTGCGGACGGCGCAGCTGTTGAATCCCTACGTTTGATCGACGCATCGCTAAAGCGCACCGAAGTCAGCGCGAAATAGCGTTTCTGGAAGTCGAATGTCTTGGAGGGGAAGCCGTTTATGACCATCCGCGCATTATTTGTGTAGTGATTCTGGAGGCCTGCGCGAGTGACAGTGATGAAAGGGCCCTACCCGCTCTTGGTCAGAGAAGTGATGAGCTTACTTATTGGGCGCAGCACGGCCTCGAAGCGCTTAGTTAGTCAGGGTAGACCCGAGCTGACCGGAATGCTCACCCCAACCGCAGTCACCTCAACCGCAACCCCAGCATCCCGAAACTTCCGCACCTGCCCGGGGTCGGCTCCGTCGTCCGTCACCAGGGTCCACGGCAACGCCAGCCGCGCCCACGCATGAAAAGGCCGTAGGCCGAGTTTGGGCGAGTCAGCGAGAACATAGACGGACCGCCCCCGCCGCGCCATGAGTTCCTTGAGTCGGGTCTGGGCGTGGTCGGCCTCGCAGATGCCGTCCTCGGCGGTGACGGCGTCGGCGCCCAGGAACACGCGGTCAAAGCTCATCCGCTCCAGCGCCGCCTCGGCCAGCGGTCCCACAAAACTTTGCGAAAGGCTCCGCAGCCGGCCGCCCAGGCAGTCCACCTCGATGCCCTCCGAATCCGCCAGCTCCTGCATGGTCGGTCCCACAAAACTTTGCGAAAGGCTCCGCAGCCGGCCGCCCAGGCAGTCCACCTCGATGCCCTCCGAATCCGCCAGCTCCTGCATGGTGTTGATGCCAGGCGTCGTCACGGACAGCTTCTCGAAGCCGCGCAGCTCGTGCGCCAGGGCACCCACGGTGGAGCCGGCGTCGAGCAGGATGTTCTCCCCGGGCCGGATCACGGACGCCGCCCAGCGGGCGATCGCGTGCTTCTGCTCAAACGCCTCACCCGTGCGCTGCCGCAGCGACGCCTCCGGGTGCGCGCCCAATGCCATCGCGCCGCCGTAGGTGCGGGCCAGCCGGCCCTGCCCGTTCAGCAGCGCCAGGTCGCGGCGGATGGTGGAGGCCGTCACCTCGAACCGTGCGGACAGTTCCTCCACGGAGGCCAGGCCGGTGGTGACGGCCAAGTGGTAGTTCGACATTTCAGAAGACCGTAACGATGGCTCAACCCGAGAGAGTCGGCTTTACAGCTCCAGCCGGAACACCCAGAGCAACACATCTTTGCCGGGCACGTGCCAGTCCCGCTCCGGCACCCTTTCGAAGCCCAGGGATTCGTAGAGAACATGTGCCCGTTCCATAAACGTCGCGCTCGTGATGCTGATTGCCCGGACAGCGGGCAGCGATTGGGCGTGCTCGATCACCTGGCGGACAACGGCACGCCCAACGCCGTTGCCCTGAACGGTCGGATCGACCGCGAGCATCCGGAATTCGAGCTCATTTTCCACTGCGATCTCGCTGTACGGCTGCCCCGCGAAGGTAAGGGTCACGGCCGCGACCATCGCGCCGGAGGCTTCGCCGACCCACAACTCAGCGTGGTCCGCACGGTGTTCCACGTTGTCCAGCACGCTCATGTACGGGTGGTCGGCAGTGAAATGTCCGGCATGGAGATACGCCTCGCGGGTGATTCTCCGGACCTCTGAATAATCGGCGGGCGTTGCCGGCCTGAAAACCAGATTCACCGCGCAGCAACCCCGGCTCCTGCTACGCGGGCAACGTATTCGGCCAGCGGGGCCAGCGCCGGCTGCGACGAGGGATCACCCACCGCATCCGCTCCCACGGCGTTAGCCACGGCCAGCGCCGTGGAGTAGTCGATCCTCGCCCGGAGCGCCAGCACCAGGGCAGAGCAAAATGCGTCGCCCGCCCCGATGGTGTTCGCCACCGTCACTACAGAGGCAGGAGCCTCAGCCACCCGGCGCCCGCGCTCGAACATCGCCGACCCGTCCTTCCCGTACGTCACCGCGACGAGCTTCGCCTCTGCCAGTGCCGGAATCAGCTCGTACTCGGTCTCGTTGACGATCACCAGGTCGCAGCGCTCCAGCAACTCTGCCGGCAGGTCCATGGCCGGGGCGGCGTTCAGGACGAAGAAGCCGGCGGACCGACGGGCGGCCTCCAGCACCACGGGTAGGCCGACCTCGAGCTGGCACAGCACCGTCTCCTCGGCAGAGAACTCCACGCCCTCCAAAGAGAATCCGGCGTTCGCCCCCGGGCAGACCACGATCTGGTTTTCGCCGTCGCGGTCCACCACGATCAGCGCGGTACCCGTCGCGCCGCCGTCGAGCACTGCCACATCAGCAGTGTCCACGCCGGCTTCGGAAAGTGACTCCAGCATCAGGCGGCCGGAGGCGTCATCGCCCACCGCCCCGATCATCCTCGAGCTGGCGCCCAAACGGGCAGCGGCCACAGCCTGGTTGGCTCCCTTGCCACCTGGCTGCTGCTGGAGGACGCCGCCGCCGACGGTCTCACCCGGGGAGGGAATCCGATCCGCGGTCGCGATGATGTCGAGGTTGATGCTGCCGACGACGGTGACGGCAGGAAGTCGAGTGCTCATGGAAAGTCCTATCGGTGAAGCCAAAGCGGCTGGATTAGGAAATAGTGTACGGCACGGTTGTACTTGTGCGTCATACATGGTTGTATAACAACTCACATCCCAAGGGCAGGAACCGACCCTGCAGAACAAAGGAGTTTGATGTGAACACCCCAACCTCAGTCGCGGCGTCGCCGCCGGCCGCCGTCGCAGATGACACAAAAATCGGCGGGCGCCGCGCGGCACTGCTGATCTCCACGCTGCTGCTCGGCGTGCTGTCCTTCCAGCTCAACGCCAGCATGGTCACGCCGGCGCTGCCGCAGATCGCGGCCTCCTTTGGCCTGAGTGCCGACAGCGCAGCCCCCGTTCAGTCCATGTTCTTCCTGGCCGGCGCCATCGCGGGGCCCGTCATCGGACGCTGGAGCGACTTCATCGGCCGCCGCACGGCCCTGCTCCTGGTCCTAGGGATCATGGGCGTGGGCACCATCCTCTGCATCGCCGCCCCCACGCTGCCGATTCTTATCGCCGGCAGGTTCCTCCAGGGCGTCTCCAGCGCCGTCTTCGCGCTCGCCTACATCGTGCTCAGCGAAAACCTGCAGGCCCGCGTCTTCGGCACCTCCGTGGGCATCATCGCCGCCATCAACGGGGGAGTGGGTGGCGTTGACGGCTACTTTGGCGGCCTCATGGCCGAAACCCTCGGCTTCCGGTCCATCTTCGTCGTCGTGCTCGTCCTGACGGCCATCGCCGCCGGCTGCATCCTCAAAACCGTCCCGAAGGGGCGGCCGCAGGGAGTGCGCGGTGCCATGGACTGGTGGGGCGCTGGATCCCTGTCCGTGTTCCTGGTATTCATCACCTACTTCGTCTCCGGCGGCTCGGCCGCCGGCTGGACCGCGCCGAGCACCCTGGCCCTGCTGGCCGGCACCGTCGCATCCTTCGCCGCCTTCTGGATGATCGAGAAGAAACGGACCAACCCGCTCATCGCCGTCCACCACCTGCGCTCCCGCCAGGTCTGGCCGGTCATCGCCACCACGGTCCTGACCCTCGCCGGCATCTTCGCCATCATCAACTTCACCGTGGTGCTGCTCAGCCAGGACACCCACCACGGCTTCGGACTCAGCGCCTCCCTCTCCGCGCTGCTGTTCCTGACCCCCGCCGCGCTGATCGGCGTCTTCGCCGCACCCCTCGCCGGCTGGCTCGCCGACCGCCGCGGCTGGATCAAAACCCTCCGGGCCGGAACCGGGCTCAGCCTGGCCTGCGCCATCGCCGCGGCCACGTTCTCCGACAACCAGGTGGCGGTGCTGATCGCCGTCGCCGCCCTCGGCATCTTCTACAACGGCCTCTTCCTCACCGCCATCAACGGACTCTCCGTCCTGCTCTCACCCAAGGAAGCACCTGCGGCCCTGCCCGGCATCAACGGCGCCTCCTTCGGCATCGGCGCGAGCCTCGGCGTCGTGCTCGTGGCACCCTTCGCCGCCCAGGCCACCTCCGCCGGCTACACCACAGCCCTCTGGATCTCGGTCGCCATCACCGCGGCCGCCTTCCTGGTCAGCCTCTTCGTCGCGGCACCCAAGGGCGAAAAGCTCTAACCCCACACCCGTCCATCAGCACGTCCAGCACCAACGAAACGAGAAACTCAGCATGACCACGCCCACCAGCCACCCGTTCTACCTCGACTGCGACACCGGGATTGACGACGCCCTCGCCCTGGCCTACCTGCTCGCCTCGCCGCAGGCGGACGTGCGGGGAATCGGGACCGTGAGCGGCAACGTCAGTGCCGCCGTCGGCGCCCGGAACACCCTGGACCTGCTCCAGCTCGCCGGGCACGCCCACATCCCCGTCGCGCTCGGCGCCCACGACCCGCTCGTTGGTTCCTTCCACGGCGGCGCCCCGCACGTCCACGGCACCAACGGAATCGGCGAAGTCTCGCTGGAAGCGGCCGACGCCGAACTGGTGCCCGGAACCGCCGCCGAGATGCTGGTCCGGCTCGCCCACGAACACCCGGGACAGCTGCGGATCCTGGCCGTCGGACCGCTCACCAACATCGCTGAAGCGCTGCGCCTGGACCCCGAGCTGCCGCGCCTGGTGCAGGACATCACCATCATGGGCGGCGCCGCGTTCGCGCCGGGGAACATCACCGCCGTGGCCGAGGCCAACATCGCCAACGACCCCGAAGCTGCGGCGGAGGTGCTCGCCGCGGATTGGGACGTGACCCTGGTGCCGCTGGACGTCACCATGTCCAACGTGCTCGAGGAAAGCCACCGGCAGGAACTGCTCGCCGCGCGCCATCCGGTCCCGCAGGCACTCGGCGACATGCTGGGCTATTACTTCCGCTTCTACGAGAGCCAGTTCGGCCGGGCCTGCTCGGCGATGCACGACCCCCTCGCCGCGGCCCTCGCGGTGGGCGGCGTCAGTGCGGCGGTGGCCCCGGTGGTGACGGTCGACGTCGACACCACCGATGGCCCCGGCCGCGGCCAAACCATCTGCGATCTCCGCGGCCTGTACATGGACTACCCGGAGCAGCCCGGCGCCCGCTGCCGGGTGGTGCTGGAGCTCGACGGTGACTTCGCGCCGCACCTGGTGGAGGTGCTGCAGTCCTTCCCTGAAAGTACGACGGCGGCGGTCGCCGTGGGTGCGGCGGTCGCCTAAGCGGTCGTGTTGGCCGAGCCGGTCAAAACTGGATGGACCGCATTACGGAGAGGGGCCCGGCGCGTGCCCGCAAAGTCAGGAGCCCGTTGATGCCTCACTCCTGCCTTCCGCCCGCTCCCAGTGCTTCCGGAGCAACTCGGCCAGTCGCTCCGGCTCGATCCGGTGTGGCGGGTCGAAGTGGTGGCGCTTGGAGAACACCTCCAGGTGGAAGTCCGGGAAGAAGACCCTTGCCACCCGGCCGGCGATCTCGCCGTAGTCGTCCGGGTTGCTCAAGCCGCCGAGGGCGAAGAACACCGGCTGGGGAAACGCGGCCAAACGTGCCCTGTCCAGGTCATAGCTCTTGAAGTTCTGCAGGAACGCCCTGATTCCCGCGGGCCGCTTTGCCATCCACGGCGGCGGGGGACCCGGAGGCGGTGGTGGAAGCACGACGTCGGGCTTAACTCCCAGCCTGATGAAGGCGGGCATGAACTGCTCCGGGGGAAGGGCTTCCAGCTGCTCGTACTTCTTCCAGAGCTCCGCGTGCGCGGGGCTCCAGTCCCAGTTCCCGGCCCAAGCAGGCTCCAGCAGCGCCAGGCTCAGCAGACGTCCGGGATGCTTGGCAGCGAACGCCAGCGCCGCCGCGCCGCCGCCCGAATAGCCCACAAGATGGAACCTCTCCCATCCCCGGGCGTCAGCTTCGCGGAGCACGCCGTCGATCTCGGTGTCCAGGCTCCAGCCAGGCGGCGGCTCATCGTCTGCGTAGAGCTCCAAGTCTTTGGCGACAGCCTCTACATCCCGGCCCAGGGCGTCAATCAGAGCTTCGTACGCAGGCTGGGCGGGGAGCACACTGCCGGGAAGAAGGATGGCCCGTATCCGATCCATAGACGAACCATACGCCCGAGGTGGCGTACCGGCTACCGGCCGCTACGTCGTGAGGGGAAGGCCAGCACCAGGCGCGCTCAGCGCCTCGTCTCGTACCTGGTCATGATCACGCCGCCGGGAAACGGCCGCGTCTCCATCAGGTTCAGGTTCACCCAGCCGTCCAGCGCGGTGAAGAACGGCATGCCGCCGCCCACCAGGACCGGATGGGTCACGACCGTGTACTCATCGATCAGCCCGGCCCGCATGGCCGCCCCGGCGAGCGTTGCGCCACCAACCCTCATCGGGCCGCCGTCGTCGGCCTTGAGTCGGGTGATTTCCTCGACCGCGTCGCCGGTGACCACGCGGGTGTTCCAGTCGACCTTGTCAATCGTCGAGGAGAACACCACCTTCGGCGTGTCCCGCCAGTTCCGCGCGAATTCGATCTCCGCCGGGGTGGCGTTGGGCTGCTGGTCGCCGGTCGGCCAGTGGGAACTCATGGTCTCCCACAGCTTGCGCCCATACAGCAACAGGCCGATCGCCAGCTCCTGATCGAGCCACCACTGGAACAATTCCTCGCTCGGCACGCCCCAGCCAATGTCGTCGCCGGGCGCGGCGATGTAGCCGTCCAGGGTCACGTTCATGCCGTAGATCAGTTTCCGCATGACGCCAGCCTTCCGTCAGTCTCCAGCATATAGACCAGCATGGCGCGGGAACCTCCGTCCTCGCGTCAACTGAGCCGTCTGGTGGAAGATCCTCAACTGGACGCCATGCCCTAATGACTTCCGCCGTGCAAGAATCGCCGCATGGATGAAGATGAGCGGCAGACAAGGCAGGAATTGATGATCCTTGACGCCCTGGTACAGGCCATGGATCGGCGTGACGAGGTCTTCCAGATAATTGAGGATTCAGAGGACGCGGACGAGGCAAGGCGTCGGGTGGGTCAGCTATTGGGTGTGGGAGAGTTGGGCAGCCGGGCAGTCCTCGACCTGCAGGTTAGAAGACTCACCCGGGACCAGCGTCAGGCGCTCGCTTCCCGTGCAGAAGAGCTTAGATCAAGCTTGCCTGATGGCCGCTGAGGAATCCGGGGGTCTCCGTCGATCAAGAGCTTCAGGGCGGCCCGCAGTTGTTTGGGCTAGCTCGCGTCAGGACTGGAGTGACTGCATCACGGAAAGGTGTCCGGCGCGTGCCGCGATGAGGCACTTGGCCAGATAGAAGGGCCGGTTCGCGTGCCTGACGTACTGCGTCAGCACGAGGACCGGATCAGGTGCACGCAGGTCCAGCAGCTTGGCCCGGCTTGGGCCCACCTGGCTCAGACTGATCTGGCATTCGCCGGGCCCGAGGACCCGGCCGAAGCGGTTGTTCAGGCCGGCAAGCAGGGAGCTGCCGCCGTCGTCGTCGATTTCCAACGGCGCGGCGGCAGCGGAACTGCTGCCGAGGCTGACCGGCCCGGCGGAGATGTTTTCCTGAAGGTGCGCGATGGCTTCACCGTCGCGGATCAGGACCGACTCCCAGAACCAGCAGTCGGCTCCGGGCTCGACGCCCACGCCGGGGGCGACGAATTCGGAGGCGGGCTGCCGCTGCCGCTGGATGCGTTTGATTTCGATGTGCTGCCCGGGGCCGCCGAGGACTTCCTCGAAGGGGCGGATCCGCTCGATGCCGATGCGGGGGAGGGTGTCGGCGACGAACCGGCCGACGCCGCGGCGGGCCCGGATGAGGCCGTCCTCTTCGAGTAGCATCAGCGCTTCGCGGACCACGGTGCGGCTGACTTTCATGTCCGCGCCTAGTTCCGTTTCAGTGGGGAGCATCGAGCCGGGCGTCAGCAGGCTGTTGCGGATGGCCTCGGCGATCCGGGAGTACACGGCAACCCGGAGCGGCGAGCCGGGCTGGGCCTCCACCGGCTGGGACAGGAACCTGGCGGCGTCCTCGTGCACGTTATTCCTCGCTTAGTGATCTTCGGGAATTCCAGCGTACGACACGTGTGACTTGTTTGTTGGACAAGCCCTACGGATCGATGTACAGGCGCCTCCACTGAGGAAAGGTGCCCGCTCAATGTCGTGTTCGGCCGGGCCAAGGCTGCCGCCGACAAGACCTTCGCCTATCTTGCCTGAAACTTTCGCGGATCTTGCCTGGACGGGATGACCATCAATTCATAACCGGAAGGAGTGAGCATCATGGTTAACGAAAAAGAATTGCTGGGTTGGGTTTCCCCGCGCAAACAGCGGGAAATCGACAACCAGGCGGCATTTCTTCGCTATCTGCTGGAGCGCGAAGAGGCGCAAGTGGGCGGGACATCATGAACGATTACGTTCGCCGTCCTCGTGAACCGTATGACGCGTATTTGGTCATCAAACGCGACCTCGCGAACATCATCGCCAAATACACCGACAGGGGCGACCATGAAATTGCCGCGGTCTACAAGGAAGCACTTGCCCGTTACGCCGTCGGAACCGACCACCGGTGAAGCCGGGTCCTTGTAGACCACCTTGAGATCATTGGCCCAGTTCCGGTGCACGTCGCCCGTCGCGCTCGGCGACGAACACCTGCTGGCCCAGGACGTCCCATCGCTGCGTCCTGCAGGGGCTGCTATTGCGGCAGAAAATCGCTCGCCGTGAAGTGCCGGATAGCCGGCGACAGACTTGCCTCTTGCCTGGAAGGTCACGGAGCCTGGCTCGCTGTATCCTGCCTCCGGCGAACACCCCATAAGGGCCTCCGGCAACGTAGCATCAGAGTAAGCGGTAGCCAGGAGTGTGGCGAAAATGTTTGAGCGATTTACGGACCGGGCCCGACGCGCCGTGGTCCTTGCCCAAGAAGAGGCACGCACGCTGAACCACAATTACATCGGTACCGAACACATCCTCTTGGGCCTGATCCATGAGGGTGAAGGCGTTGCCGCCAAAGCTCTGGAGTCCCTGGGCATATCGCTCGAAGGCGTCCGCGAGCAGGTGCAGGAGATTCTCGGCCCGGGCCAGCCGTCCCCGGCCGGCCACATCCCCTTCACGCCGCGTGCCAAGAAGGTGCTGGAGCTCGCACTCCGTGAAGCCCTGCAACTGGGCCACAACTACATCGGCACGGAGCACATCCTGCTCGGCCTCGTCCATGAGGGTGAGGGCGTTGCCGCCCAGGTCCTCGTCAAACTCGGGGCCGACCTCACCCGGGTCCGCCAGCAGGTCATCCAGCTGCTCTCCAGCTACCAGGGCAAAGAAACCACCGGTGCGGGCGAGGGCGCCGGCCGGCCGGAAGGCACCCCTGCCGGCTCCGTGGTCCTGGACCAGTTCGGCCGCAACCTGACCCAGGCCGCCCGCGAGAACAAGCGTCCTTTCCCGGCGCACCAAGAACAACCCCGTCCTCATCGGCGAACCCGGTGTCGGCAAGACCGCCGTCGTCGAAGGACTCGCCCAGGCGATCGTCCGTGGCGATGTCCCTGAGACTCTCAGGGACAAGCAGATCTATACCCTGGATCTGGGCTCCGTGGTGGCCGGCTCAAAGTACCGCGGTGACTTCGAAGAGCGGCTGAAGAAGGTCCTCAAGGAGATCCGCACCCGCGGGGACATTCTTTTGTTCATTGACGAGATCCATACGCTGGTGGGTGCGGGTGCCGCCGAGGGTGCGATCGATGCGGCCTCGATCCTGAAGCCGTTACTGGCGCGAGGCGAGCTCCAGACCATCGGTGCCACCACCCTTGACGACTACCGCAGGCACATCGAGAAGGATGCCGCGCTGGAGCGCCGCTTCCAGCCGATCCAGGTCAAGGAACCCTCCGTGGCGCACGCCATCGAGATTCTCAAGGGCCTGCGTGACCGCTACGAGGCGCACCACCGCGTGACCATCACCGACGGCGCGCTGGTCGCCGCGGCGAACCTCTCGGAGCGTTACATCTCGGACCGCTTCCTGCCGGATAAGGCGATCGACCTCATTGATGAAGCCGGCGCACGCCTGCGCATCCGCCGGATGACAGCCCCGCCGGAGCTGAAGGCCATGGCTGAGACGATCGCCGACGTCAGGACGGCGAAGGAGTCCGCGATTGACGCCCAGGACTACGAGGGCGCCGCTTCCCTGCGCGACAAGGAGCAGAAGCTCGTAGCGCAGCGTAGAGAGAAGGAACGCCGGTGGAAGGCGGGCGGCATGGACGACATCTCCGAAGTCAATGAGGAACTGATCGCCGAGGTGCTGGCGAATTCCACCGGCATCCCGGTGTTCAAGCTGACCGAGGAAGAATCCAGCCGTTTGCTGAAGATGGAAGACGAGCTGCACCAGCGCGTCGTGGGCCAAAATGAGGCCATTGGGTCGGTTTCGCGGGCTATCCGCCGCACCCGTGCCGGCCTGAAGGACCCGAAGCGTCCCGGCGGTTCGTTCATCTTCGCGGGCCCCACCGGCGTGGGCAAGACCGAGCTCGCCAAGGCCCTCGCCGAGTTCCTGTTCGGCGAAGAAGACTCATTGATCACCCTGGACATGTCCGAATACTCCGAGAAACACACCGTGTCGCGCCTCTTCGGTGCCCCTCCGGGCTACGTCGGCTACGACGAGGGCGGACAGCTGACCGAAAAAGTCCGCCGCCGTCCGTTCTCCGTGGTCCTGTTCGACGAAGTGGAAAAGGCCCACGCGGACCTCTTCAACTCACTCCTGCAGATTCTGGAAGACGGCCGCCTGACCGATAGCCATGGCCGGGTGGTGGACTTCAAGAACACCGTGATCATCATGACCACCAACCTTGGAACGCGGGACATTTCCAAGAGCGTTGCCACCGGCTTCCAGTCAGGCACGGACACGCAAACCGGCTACAACCGGATGCGCGCCCGCGTCACCGAAGAGCTCAAGCAGCACTTCCGCCCCGAGTTCCTCAACCGCGTAGACGACGTTGTGGTCTTCCCCCAGCTGACCCAGAACGAGATCATCCAGATCGTGAACCTGATGATCGGCCGACTGGAGAAGCGCCTGGCAGACAAGAACATGGGCATCGAGCTCACCGCCGCCGCCAAGGTGCTCCTGGCCACCCGCGGCTACGACCCCGCCATGGGAGCCCGCCCGCTGCGCCGCACCATCCAGCGCGAAATCGAAAACCAGCTCTCCGAAAAGATCCTCTTCGGCGAAATACACGAGGGCGACGTCGTAGTGGTGGATGTGGACGGCGAAGGCGACAACGCCAGGTTCACCTTCATCGGAAATACCAAACCTCGGATCCCCGACGAACTGCCCGCCGCGAGCTAAGGCTCAACCACCGGTCCGCCGCGCACAGCAGCCACCTCAACCTCAACCCCGGCCTCCCGGAACTTGTTCAACTCGGTCGGATCGGCGCCGTCGTCCGTCACCAGCGTCCAGGGCAGCGCCAGCCGCGCCCACGCGTGGAACGGCCGAAGCCCAAGCTTGGACGAATCTGCCAAGACGTACACCTCACGGCCGCGCCGGGCCATGAGCTCCTTGAGCCGGGTCTGGGCGTGGTCGGCCTCGCAGATGCCGTCCTCGGCGGTGACGGCATCGGCGCCCAGGAACACCCGGTCGAAGCTCATCCGCTCCAGCGCCGCCTCGGCCAGCGGTCCCACAAAACTTTGCGAAAGGCTCCGCAGCCGGCCGCCCAGGCAGTCCACCTCGATGCCCTCCGAATCCGCCAGCTCCTGCATGGCTGGCTGCACCGCGCCCGCNCCTCGGCCAGCGGTCCCACAAAACTTTGCGAAAGGCTCCGCAGCCGGCCGCCCAGGCAGTCCACCTCGATGCCCTCCGAATCCGCCAGCTCCTGCATGGTGTTGATGCCCGGCGTGGTCACGGACAGCTTCTCGAAGCCGCGCAGCTCGTGCGCCAGGGCACCCACGGTGGAGCCGGCGTCGAGCAGGATGTTCTCCCCGGGCCGGATCACCGACGCCGCCCAGCGGGCGATCGCGTGCTTCTGCTCAAACGCCTCACCCGTGCGCTGCCGCAGCGACGCCTCCGGATGCGCACCCAGCGCCATCGCCCCGCCGTAGGTGCGGGCCAGCCGGCCTTGCCCGTTCAGCAGTGCCAGGTCCCGGCGGATGGTGGAGGCCGTCACCTCGAACCGTGCGGACAGTTCCTCCACGGACGCCAGGCCGGTGGTGACGGCAAGGTGGTAGATCTCCTCGCGCCTGGCATTTGCGCTCAGCATTCCCGGTCTCCTTCGCGTGGGCGTGGTTACCATGCTAGTTCCGGCCCCCACTAAACCAGTGCTGCTACACGGCCACGCTGGGCCGCGTGGCCATCTCCGCCGCCTGGTGCAGCGCCTCCACCATGCTGCGCGGATCCGCGATGGCCTTGCCGGCAATGTCAAAGGCGGTGCCGTGGTCCACGGACGTCCGGATCACCGGCAGGCCCACCGTGATGTTCACCCCGGCCTCAATGCCCAGCACCTTCACCGGCCCGTGCCCCTGATCGTGGTACATGGCCACCACCAGGTCGTAATCGCCCCGGCCGGCCAGGAAGAACAGCGTATCCGCGGGCAGCGGGCCCGTGACGTCGATCCCGGCAGCCTGCGCAGCCTTCACGCCCGGTTCGATCTTCTCCGCTTCCTCGCCCTGGCCGAACAGCCCGTTCTCGCCGGCGTGCGGGTTGATGGCGCAGACGCCGATCTTCGGGTTCGGAATGCCCGCACGGACCAGCGCCTCATGCCCGCGGCGGATGGTGCGCTCCACCAGGTCCGGGTTGATCTTGCGGATCGCGTCCATCAGCCCGATGTGCGTGGTCACGTGGATCACCCGGATCTTGGGGGTGGAGAGCATCATGGACACTTCCTCCGTGCCCGTCAGCTGCGCCAGCAGCTCGGTGTGCCCGGGGAAGATGTGCCCTGCGGCGTGCAGCGCCTCCTTGTTCAGCGGCGCCGTGCAGATGGCCTGCACCCGCCCGGCCATGGCCAGCTCGCTGGCCACCCGGATGTACTCGTACGCGGCATGGCCGGCCACGGGGGAGAGCTGCCCCCACGCCAGGTCCTCCGGCAGCAGCGCCAGGTCGATCACGTTCACCCGGCCCGGCGTGAACACCGCGTCCTCCACGTTCTCGATCACCTGGATGTCCGCCTCGATGCCCAGGATGTCCGCGGCCTGGCGCAGGCGCAACGCGTCGCCGATCACCACGGGCCGGCACTCGGCGTTGCTCTGCGGATCCAGCACGGCGGCCACCACCACCTCCGGCCCCACCCCGGCGCCGTCGCCCATGGTGACGGCCACGATGGGAAGGGCGTTCTGCTCGGTCTTGCTCGTTGCGGTTGTCATGTCTGCTCCAGATCGTTCGGAAGTCTTGCTGGGAAGGGTGTTGGCGGGAGCATGCGCGGATGGGCCGCGGCGCTCCCGGATTTTCTCGTAAAGCTGTAGGAGGGCCAGGTCATCGCCGAAGCTGCCGGGCTTGGTGCCCACCAGCGTTCCGTCCTCGGCGCGGCTGAGCACCGCCCCGTGCTGCACGGCCGCGAGCGGCACCAGCCGGTGGAGGCCGACGGCGTCCAGGACTTCCCGGGCCGTCTCGCCTCCCGTGAGGATCAGGTCAGCGTTTGTCCCCTTGGCCGCGTCGGCTGCGAAGGCGGAAAGCGCCTGGACGATGCCGGCGGCTTTCGCCGGGTCCACTTTTCCTGCCGCCAGGGTGACGGCCACGTTGCTGCCTGCTGCCAGGGCGTGACGGACTTCGGCCAGTTCCGGTTGGTACGCGCCGGTGGCACCGGCGTACAGCGGGTGCAGCCGGACCACGGTGAAACCCTGCGCTTCCAGCTGCGCCAGTTGCGCCTGCGCCGTTCCGGAAGCGGAGCCGACGACGGCGAGCACCGGCCTGGTGCTTCCCTGCGGTTCCGCGGTGGCTGCGTCAGCCCGCGCCCCGGATTGCGCATTTCGCGCAAGTTGGGTAGCCAGCCGCTGCGCGAGAACGTCAGCCGTCCCGCCGGTACCCACGAGCACCACACGCCGTCCGCCTGCGGTGAAGCCGAGCTCCAGCAGTGCATCCACCACGTGTTCCAGGTCCTGCACGGTTTCGCCATCAGCCACGACCAGCGCGGGCTGGCCGGATTCCAGCAGGCCGGCGAGCTTCTCGCTGACCGACCCTGACCGCACGGCGGCCAGGTCCAAGGTCCGCGCCGAGTCCGGGTCCGCCGGGCGGAGAAGGGAAGGAATATCAGCCGGCGGCGCTGACAGTTCCGCGTGCCAGAGATCGGTCTGCGCCAGGGGAGTCCCGGTAACGAACGGCTGCCCGTTCCGGACCGAGCGCTGCAGCTGGGGGAGCGCTCCGGCAATAACGGCGTGGTAGCCAAGCCCAGTCAGCGCGGCAACTTCGGCCCGGACGTTCCCGCGCCACAGCGAGTCGATCTTCTTGAAGAACACATGTGCGCCCGAGGCGGAAGGACCAGAGAAAGCCTCCGCCATCAACACTTCGGCGGCGGCTTCAGCAAGTCCGCGCGAGTGGGTATCGGTGACCACAACGTCGGTGACGTGCCCCGCGGAGGAGGCATCGCCGTCGTACGTTGCCTGATTGGTGCCTGTTCCGAGCAGGACCTGCGCGGACAGCCCATGCTGCACAAAGCAGTAGCCAACCTCGGCGGCGCCGGAGAAATCGTCGGCCTGCACATATACGGAAGCCACATTGCTCCTCTCACGCAGTAGTCGGCTGGACCCCCGCCAGGTGCGGGGATGCATTCATTCTGACACGATTGCGCGAATCGCGCTAGCAGGGTTGCGCAAATTGCGCAGGAGTGGCAAAGTGATGGAGACAACATTCGGCGCAGCCAAACCGGCAGGCCGTCCCCGTTCAAACCGAGAGGTCAACGATGACCGTTCTTCCTCAAGGAAGTGAGATTTCCCGCCGCAGGCTGCTGCAGTTCGGCGCCGCGGCAGGGTTTCTGCTGGGCACAGGCAGCCTCGCCGGCTGCGCCGGCCCCACCGGCCTGCCGGGACCCAGCACCCTGACCCTGGCCCTCAACCGGTCCCTGGTCAGCCTGGACAACAAGCTCAACCAGTTCGACGCCGCCGTCACCGTGCAGCGCTCCGTCCGCCAGGGCCTCACCGCCATCGGCCCCGAAACCAAGCCCGTCCTGGTCCTCGCGGACCGCTTCGAGATGACCGGCCCCACCGAGTGGACCGTCCGGCTCCGCGAAGGCATCCGCTACTCGGACGGCAGCCCCGTCAAGATCGAGGACGTGGCCACCGCCCTGAAGATGTACCAGCAGGTGCAGGGCTCCTTCGTGGCCGGCTTCTTCCCCGAATTCCCCGCCGTGGTGCCGGTGGATGAGCGCACCTTCAAGATGGTGTCCAAGAAGCCCGTCCCCATCCTGGACTCACTGATGAGCATGATCCTGATAACCCCCGCCGCGCAGAACAAGCCGGAGGAACTGCAGGAAGGCCTGGGCACCGGACCGTACGTGGTCACCAAGTTCAACCGCGGCGCCGGCACCTACAGCCTGGCCCGCAACCAGAACTACTGGGGCCCGGCACCGCAGGTGGACAACGTGGAAGTCCGCTTCCTCCCGGAGGAATCCAGCCGCGTCATCGCGCTGCGCAGCGGCGAGGTGGACATCATCGACTCCATCACCCCCGACTCGCGCGAGCAACTCGCCGGACTTCCCGGCGTCGAACTTAAAGAGGCCTCCAGCCTCCGGCTGAACCAGATCTTCTACAACTTCCGCAAGCCCGCCGGCCACCCGCTGGCCGACGTCCGCGTCCGCGAGGCCCTCAGCTGGGCCATCGACGGCGAGGCGCTGGTGAAGGACGTGCTGGTGGACTCCGTCAGCGCGGCCGAAGGCGTCACCCCGTCCAGCCTCACCGGCTACCACAAGACGGGCACCTACACCTACGATCCGGCGAAGGCCAAGGCCCGGCTCGCGGAACTCGGCGTCAAGGACCTCACCCTGAAGATCATCTGGGAAACCGGCGAGTTCGCCTCCGACACCTCCGTGATGGAGGCCCTGGTGGAGATGTTCGGCGCCATCGGCGTGAAAACCGAACTCCAGCAGTTCGAACCCGGCGGCAACATCCTGGCCTGGCGCCAGGGCAAGCAGGGCGACTGGGACCTGCTGGGCAACGGCTTCAGCAGCCCCACCGGCCTGGCCATCACCATGATGCAGGGCATGTACGCCGGCACCCCGGAAAAGGAAAAGACCCGCGACACCTACCAGGGCTACGTGATCCCCGAGGTGCAGGCCAAGATCCAGGCCGCCTCCTCCGAGGTGGACCCGGCCCGCCGGCAGGAACTGATGGCCGTGGCACAGCAGGCCATCTGGGACACCTGGCCCTGCGCCTGGGCGTTCGTGCCCAAATCCGTCCTGGCCCACCGGGACCGGGTGTCCGGGATCAACCTGGCACCCACCAACTCCTACCCGCTCGTTGATGCACGGCTGGAGGCCTAAGCCATGACGAACTACATCCTGAAGCGCCTGGGACAGGGCCTGCTGACCGTGTTCCTTACGGTGTCCACCGTCTTTGTCCTCATCCGCATGGCCCCGGGCGATCCCGCCGTCTCCTACGCCGGACCGCTGGCCACCACCGAACAGCTCGACGCCGTCCGGGAACAGTTCGGCCTGAACAAGCCGGTGCTGGAGCAGTACTGGATCTTCCTGCAGCAGCTGTTCACCGGCAACCTGGGCCAGTCCTACTCCTTCCAGGCCCCCGCCCTGCAGGTGGTGGCCGAGCGGATGCCCTACACGCTGACCCTGGCCACCGCCTCCATCCTGCTCACCGCCGTGGTGGCCATTCCGCTGGGCGTGTGGATGTCCCGCCGGCCGGACACCGGCAAGGAACTCGGCGTGAACGTGCTGACCATCGCCGGGCAGTCCATGCCGGACTTCTGGACTGGCATCATGCTCCTCACCGGCTTCGCCGTGCTGATTCCGATCTTCCCGGCCTCCGGCTTCGCCACCTGGGGCGGGCTGGTGCTCCCCACCGTCACCATCGCCATCCTGCAGATCGCCTTGATCTCCCGGATGGTCCGGCGGGAAATGACCGCCAACTTTGCCGCCCCGTACCTCACGGTGGCCCGTTCCCGCGGCGTCAAGAACTCCGTGCTGACGTGGCGCTACGCCATGGGCAACTCCGCCATCCCCGTCTTCACCGCCCTGGGCACCCGCTTCGCCGCCATGCTCAACGGCGTGGTGGTGGTGGAAGTGGTGTTCGCCTGGCCCGGCGTCGGCTCCCTGATCGTCCGGGCACTGGAAACCCGCGACTACCCCCTCATCCAGGCAACGGTCCTCCTGACCGCGCTGCTGGCCGTGGGCGTCCAGCTGCTCATCGACCTCGCCTACCCGCTTCTTGATCCCCGCGTTCGTCTTGGAAAGGCGGCAACAGCATGAGCCTCAGCGACACCGCAACCGCCGGAATCCCGGCCGGGCAGCCGGCCCGGCAGCCCAGCCCCAGCGCCGTCACCAAGGCGGACATCGCCAAGGCAGGCGCCACCCGCCGTCGTAATGCCGCCAAATGGAAGCTCATCGTGGGCACCGTCTGCACCCTGCTGGTGATCATCCCGATCATCCTGGCCCAGGTGCTGCCGCTGCCGGACGCCAACTTCCAGGACCTCTCCGCCCGGCGCCTGCCGCCGTTCACGGACGGGCACCTGTTCGGCACCGACCAGCTGGGCCGCGACCTGCTTTCCCGGGTGCTGCACGGCGGCCAGGTCTCGCTGACCATCGGCGTGCTGGCCGTGCTGGTCTCCGGCGCCATCGGCATCATCCTCGGCGCGGCCGCCGGCTACTTCGGCGGCTGGGTAGACACCATCGTCTCCCGCCTCCTCGAAGCCCAGATGTCCCTGCCGCTGCTCATGATGCTGCTGCTGGTGGTGGCCCTGTTCGGCCCCTCCATCCCGGTGATCACCTTCGTGATCGCCATCGCCCAATGGCCCGAAGTTGCCCGCCTCACACGCTCCATGGTGCTGGTGGAACGCGAAAAGCCGTACGTTTCCGCCGCCCGGATCCTGGGCCTGCACCGGATCCAGATCCTGATCCAGCACATCATCCCCAACGTCATCAAGCAGGCCACCCTGGTGGTTCTCCTCCTGCTGGCCCAGGCCGTGCTGCTCGAATCCGCGCTCAGCTTCCTGGGCGCCGGACCGCAGCGCCCCTTCGCCACCTGGGGCCGCATCATCTCCGACGGCCAGGACTACATCACCACCTCCTGGTGGATGGTCACCCTGCCCGGCCTGGTGATCGTGCTCATGGTGGTGGGCGTGAACCTGCTGGGCGACGGCCTCCGCGACCGTCCCCGCCGCAAGAAGAAGGGTGCCTGACATGACCGCACAACCTACTTTCACCGAGCAGCCGCTCCTGGAGGTCCGCGACTTCCAGGTGGAACTGATCACCGACGCCGGCATCATCCGCGCCGTCGACTCCGTCAGCTTCAGCATCCACCGGGGCGAGACGGTCACCATCATCGGTGAGTCCGGTTCCGGTAAATCGACGACGGCGATGGGCATCCTCCGCCTGCTGCCCGAGGACCTGGCGGTGCTGTCCGGCACCGTGCTGATCGACGGCGTCGACGTCACCGCCGACCCCAAGGCGATCGACAAGGTGCGCGGCAAGACCCTGGCGCTGATCCCGCAGGACCCCATGACGGCGCTCAGCCCGGTCCACTCGATCGGCAGCCAGCTCTTCGAGGCCATCCGGATCGCCGGCGCCGCGTCCGCCAAGGACAAGGGCGCCTTGCAGGCCCGGGCCGTCCGGCTGCTGGAGCAGGTGCACATCCCCACCCCGGAGAAGCAGCTGAAGAAGTACCCGCACCAGCTCTCCGGCGGCATGCTACAGCGCGTGCTCATCGCCATCGCCCTGGCCAGCGAGCCGCAGCTGCTGGTGGCGGACGAGCCGACGTCGGCCCTGGACGTCACCGTGCAGGGCGGCATCCTGGACCTGCTCCTGGAACTGCAGGAACAGCGCGGCATCGGCATCCTGATGATCACGCACGACCTCGGCGTGGCCCGGCTCATCTCGGACCGCATCCACGTGATGAAGGACGGCTCCTTTGTGGAGTCCGGCGACGTCCAGCAGATCGTGGACCACCCCGCCACCGAGTACACCCGTGCCCTGCTGGCCGCCGTGCCCGTCCTGGGCCCGTGGGACGAAACCCCCGCAGCCACACCCCTGACCACAACTGGAGCAAAGCCATGACGAAGCCGTTCCTCGCCGTCGAAAACCTCGTGGTGGACTACCACGTGCCCGGCGGCACCTTCCGGGCCGTCGACGACGTGTCCTTCTCCGTGGACAAAGGCAAGACGATCGCCGTCGTGGGTGAATCCGGCTGCGGAAAATCCACCATCGCCAAGGCGCTGATGCGGCTGGTCACCCCCACCAGCGGGCGCATCGAGCTGGACGGAACGGACATCGCCGCCATGAGCGAGGCCAAGCTGCGGCCGCTGCGTTCCAAGTTCCAGATGGTGTTCCAGGACCCGTACGGGTCCCTGGACCCGCACATGACGGCCCAGGAAATCGTGGCCGAGCCGCTGAAGCTGCAGGGCGTCCGGTCCAAGGCCGAGCGGCACAAGGCTGCCGCCACCCTCATCGACCAGGTGGGCCTGCCCGTCAAGTCCCTGGACAAGCACCCCTCCGAGTTCTCCGGCGGCCAGCGCCAGCGGATCGGGATCGCCCGGGCGCTCGCGTCCAAGCCCGAACTGCTGGTCTGCGACGAAGCCACCAGCGCGCTGGACGTCTCCGTGCAGGCCCAGGTGCTGCGGCTGCTCAAGTCCATCCAGGACGAAACCGGAATCACGTACGTTTTCATCTCGCACAACCTTGGCGTGGTGCAGGAAATCAGCGATACGGTCATGGTGATGCAGCGCGGCAAGCTGGTTGAACACGGCTCCACCGCGTCCGTCCTGACCGCCCCCAAGGAGGACTACACCCGGAAACTCCGCCGCGCCGCGCTGGACCCCTCCACCATGACGGGCCTCAAGCCGCGGCACCTGGTCCGCTCCCTGGCCCTCAGCGGGCAATCGAACTGAGCCCAGGCCTGACCCCTTCCGTACTTTCTGACAAACGCAACCGCAAGGAATCAACGCATGAGCAAGCAGCCCGAAGGCGCCCAGGTGGACGGCCTGAAACTTCCCATCTCCCGGCTTGTCCTGGGGACCATGACGTTCGGCGACACCGTCGATGAGTCCACCGCGGGGCGGATGGTGGAGGAAGCGCTCGACGCCGGCATCACCACGATCGATACCGCCAACGCTTACGTCGGGGGAACCACCGAGGAAATGCTCTCCCGCCTCCTCAAGGGGCGGCGCGGCGACGTCATTCTCGCCTCCAAGGCCGGTATGCCGCACCCGGACCACGGCCAGCACTCGCCGTTGTCCCCGGCCGGGCTGCGTAACAGCGTGGAAGGCAGCCTCCGCCGGCTCGGCGTGGACAGCATCGACCTGTTCTACCTGCACCAGCCGGACCGCGTCACACCCCTGCACGACACCCTGGCCACGGTGGCCGAGCTGTTTGCCGAAGGGAAGATAGGGGCCCTGGGCGTCTCCAACTTCGCCGCCTGGCAGATTGCCGATGTGATCCACACGGCGCGTGAAGTGGGAGCCCCGCGCCCTGTCGTCGCGCAGCAGCTGTACAACCTGGTGGCCCGCCGGGTGGAAGAGGAGTACCTCGAATTCGCCGCCTCCCACAACGTGCACACCATGGTCTACAACCCGCTGGGCGGCGGCCTGCTCACCGGCAAGCACAGCTTCGACGCCAAGCCCACCGAGGGCCGCTACGGCGACTCCAAGCTGGCCGCCATGTACACCCAGCGCTACTGGGACCGGCAGCTCTTCGTCGCCATCGAGGAGCTCTCCGGCATCGCTGACGGTGCGGGGATCACGCTGGCCGAGTTGTCGCTGCGCTGGCTGGCCTACCGCGACGGCGTGGGCTCGATGCTGCTGGGCGGCTCCAAGGTGGAACAGCTCCAGGCCAACATCGCCGCCGTCGCCAACGGGCCGCTTCCCGCCGACGTCGTGGAAGCCTGCGACGCCGTGGGCACCGAACTCCGCGGCCCCATGCCCGCCTACAACCGCTGACACTTACTTGCTTCCTGAACCGATCACCGAAACTGAAGGACTCTGATGACATCCGAACTGGCCCTCGAATTCGCCCGCAAGATCCGCGCCCGGGAACAGGCAGTGGGCTACTGGGCCGTGCTGGACGCGCCGGTGGCCACCGAACGCATCGGCCGGCTGGGCTATGACTACGTGGCCCTGGACGCCCAGCACGGACTGCTCGGCTACTCGGGCGTGCTGAACGGACTGATGGCCATCGACGCCGGGCACACCGCCGTCGGCATGGTCCGGGTGGAGGACAACAACCTGACGGCCATCGGCAAGGCGCTGGACGCCGGCGCCGTGGGCGTCATCGTGCCGCTGGTCAACACGGCCGCGGACGCCGCCGCCGCGGTGGCCGCCGCCAAGTACCCGCCCATGGGCGGCCGCTCCTACGGGCCCATGCGCTCGGCACTGCGCATCGGGCCGAAGCCGGCGGACTCCAACGCCGCCACCCTGGTGTTCGCCATGATCGAGACGCCGGACGGCCTGGCCAACGTCAAGGAAATCTGCGCCACCCCCGGCCTGGATGGCATCTACGTGGGGCCGTCGGACCTGGCCATCGCGGTGGGCGGGGCCTTCCCGGGGGACCCGGCCATCGAAACCGAATTCAACGCCGCACTGGAGACCATCGCCGAGGCCGCCGCGTCCGCGGGCATCGCCGCCGGCATCCACACCCCGGCGGGGGAGGTGGCGGCCCAACGGCTGCGCCAGGGCTACACCTTCACCACCATCGCCTCGGACCTGACGCACCTGGAACAGATCGCCAAGGCCCACCTCGACGCCGCCCGCTCCGACGCCACCTCCGATGCCGGAACCAAGGAGAGCTGACCCGATGCAGAACACCACCACGGACGACTACAGCACCATCACTCCGGACGGGGCCGTAAAGCGGGCCGACGGCGCAGACTTCGCCTACCTCCCGGCGCCCACCGTGCAGAGCCACGCCGCCAACCTGCTCACCCTGCCGGACGGCCGGCTGGGCTGCGTCTGGTTCGGCGGCACCCAGGAAGGCGTGCCGGACATCTCCATCTGGTTCTCCACGCTGGAGCCCGGCAGCAGCCAGTGGTCCGAACCGCAGCAGCTCTCCGACGATTCCACCCGCTCCGAGCAGAACCCCATCCTGTTCAACGCGCCGAATGGCCTGCTCTGGCTGCTGTACACCGCGCAGAAGGCGGGCAACCAGGACACCGCCGAGGTCCGCCGTCGTACGTCCGCGGACGGCGGCCGCACCTGGGGTGAGGTGGAGACGCTGTTCCCCGCGAACGAAACCGGCGGCGTGTTCGTCCGCCAGCTCCCGGTGGTGCTGCCCTCCGGCCGCCTGATCGTGCCGATCTTCCGCTGCATCACCACGCCGGGGGAGAAATGGGTGGGCAACAGCGACGACAGCGCCGTGATGATCTCCGACGACGCCGGCTCCACCTGGAGCGAGCACGTCCTGCCGGGGAGCCTGGGCTGCGTGCACATGAACATCCAGCCGGTGGCCGACGGCTCGCTGCTGGCCCTGTTCCGCAGCCGCTGGGCCGACTCGATCTACGAATCCCGCTCCACCGACGACGGTTCCACCTGGAGCGAGCCGCTCCCCACCGAACTGCCCAACAACAACTCCTCCATCCAGTTCACCGCGCTCGCGGACGGGCGCCTCGCCCTGGTGTACAACCACAGCCGGGCGGAGGAGAACACCGAGCGAAGGCTTTCCCTCTACGACGAGATCGACGACGACGGCCTGGCCGAGGAACAGGGCCAGCTGGCTGAGCCGGACGCTGCAGCTTTCTCCGAGGACGACGGCGTCAAGCGCGCCTTCTGGGGCACACCGCGCTCGCCGATGACCCTCGCGATCTCCGAGGACTCGGGCCGGTCATGGCCGGTCCGGCGGAACCTGGATGTGGGGGACGGGTACTGCCTGTCCAACAATTCCCGCGACGGGCTCAACCGCGAATACTCGTACCCGTCCATCCACCAGGGGCCGGACGGTTCCTTGAACATCGCGTACACGTACTTCCGGCAGGCCATCAAGTTCGTCCGGGTGGACCCGCAGTGGGCGTACGAGGGCACCACCACCCCGGGCGGGGACGAATGACCAAGCACGCTGTTGTTACCGGCTGCAGCTCGGGCATCGGGTTGGCCATTACCCGCCGGCTGCTCGCCGACGGGTGGGCCGTGACCGGGCTGAGCAGGAGCTCCACCTCCCTGGACGGGAAGTTCGAATGGCTGCAGGCCGACCTGTCGGAGCCCGAGTCCCTGGCGGACGCCGTGGCGCCGCTGCGGCCGGCTGATGCCCTGGTGCACGCCGCCGGATTCCAGCGGACCGCTCCCTTGGGTTCTCTTGACCCGTCTGCGCTGGCGGGCATGTTCGCCGTCCACGTGGCGGCGGCCAGTGCGCTGGCCAACGCTTTGGTACCGTCCATGCCCGACGGCGGCAGGGTGCTGCTGCTAGGCAGCCGCACCTCGACGGGGATGCCGGGCAAGAGCCATTACGCTGCGACGAAGGCTGCCTTGATGGGGCTGGGACGGACATGGGCGCAGGAACTCGCGCCGCGGGGGATCACAGTCAACGTGCTCTCGCCGGGCCCGACCGACACCCCGATGCTGAACGACCCCGGCCGGGCAGCCACCCCGGTGCGGATGCCGGCGCTCGGTGCCCTGGTGGACCCGGACGACGTGGCCGCCCTGGCCGCGTTCCTGCTGGGGCCGCACGGCAAGTCCATCACCGGGCAGAACTACGTGATCTGCGGCGGCGCCTCCCTCTAACCCCTGCCGGCGTCGTAGGCCAGGACAGCCGACGCCGGAGTGTTGCCGTCGGCAGGCTGAATGGAATCGAACCGCAAGGTTCCTGCGCCGGGCAGGGCCACCGAGTGGCCCTCGCGGAAGGCCTGCTTGCGCTCCTGCTCCGCGGTCCGTATCCAGACCTGGATTGCCGGGGCGCCGTCAGCCACGCCGATCTTGACGATTCCCACCTGGACACCGCCGAACGTGGGCTGCATGCCCTGTTTGACTGTTACGAGCTGTTCCACGGCCATCCTCACTTCGTATCCACGGAGTACACGGAATCGAAGTTTTCCTTGTACTCGTCCTCGGTCAGTTCCAGGGTCCCCGCCTTGCGGTCGTCGTCGCCACTCATGAAGCCGCCGGACGGTCCCCACGGGTTGGCCAGAACCACTACCTTCTCGCCGTCATCGTTGGTTTTCACCTCAACCACAACGTACGCGTGATTGGGAACGACGTCGGTGCGGTTGACTTCGTCGGACTCCCAGACCCAGTCAAAATCGTCGTCCCTGGTGTCTTCGGTGCCCACGGACACAGCCTGGCCGCCGGCGAGCTTGTCCTCGATCTCAGCCAGGTCCAGTTCGCCGTCCTTGTCCGCAGACCTACCAGTCATCAGCTCCATCGCTTCGTGGCTGAATCCGCCGTCGATGTCTTCATAGGAACCGCCCCGGTGCTCCGCCGCGGCGCGTTCGTAGATTGACAGCCAGTTGGGCTCGCCATCTGCACCCCGGACGCCGCCGTCGGTGGACTTGGCTTCGACCGTGACTTCGACAGGCTTGCCGTCTTCGTAAAGGGTTACCACCCAGTGCTCGGGCGGATCACCCACGGGGCGCATGTGTTCGGCGAGGAATTCATCAAGTTTGCCTTCCCGTTCCAGGGTCTGGGCAACCGAGCCTATGCCTGCCAGGAGCCAGCAGTCACCGATTTGTCCCTGCCGGATATCGCGGGGATCGCCGGCATCCGGGTCCTCGCGGACGTCGCCGGGCACGTCGACGTCGGGGCGTTCCGGGTCCAACGGCCCTGGATCCCCGGGAGGGTTCGAGTCCGGATTTCCTGAACTTTCAGACTCAGTTGCTCCCGTGCTGGCCCGATCCTGCTGGTCCGCATTGCGGGCCAGTTCCTGTGCCTGGTTTTGGAGTTCGCCGGAAACGCGTTTGAGCGTTGGCCAGTGTTCCGAGTGCCAGGCGGCCCGGAACGCGGCGGCGTCACGCCCTTCCCACGGTGCCCGGGAAAGCAGCTGGCCCAGTTCCGTGGACAACGAGTTCACTTTGTCGGAATGCTGCGACATCGTTTTTGCGAGTGCCCGCAACTGTTCAATGTCGGCGCCATAAAATCCAGGCATCCGCCCGTCCCCCTTTTAGATAACGTCAAGCCGTAGTGGTTGTTTGTCTGTCGCCGTCAGTTTGGTGGGATCTCGTCCGCGCTGCACGTAGGGGAATCTACCGGGACGCTGATGCGCAGGTAGGCCGGGCTCTTTGATTCGATCGTCAGGGTGGCACCGGCGGCGTCCGTGCTGCGGGCAACCACCCAGCCCCCGGGAACTGCGTCCGTTCCATCGAAGGCAGGGAATCCGTGCTGCGTCAGAACGGGGTCACCAGCGGCGAAAATGTCAGCGAACTGGTTGGACGGCTCCACCACGTCGGCGCTGCTCTTCATGGTTTGCGGGTAGAGCATGCATCTGCCGTCCTTCAGCCTGGCCAAGGTGGCCGGCTTGTCCACGGTCCAGCTGATGTCCGGCATCTTCGCTTCCAGCGCCGCAATCAGCTCTGCACGCAGGGCATCGTACTTGGCGAAGCTTTCCGCCACTGGTGCGGGGGCCTCGGTGACCGGCGCGGAACTGCTTGTTACCACGTTGGGCTGCTGCGGTGCCGTGCAGCCAGCCATGAGGGTTGTCCCGAGGATCATAAGTGCCGCCCGGACGCCGGACATCAGCTGCGGTTGCATTCGGCCGTTCATTTTCCCCCAGTTCTGATGACGGGCTTCGGCTGACCGGCCCACAGGGAATGCTGTCACACCTGCGCCGCGCCTTGCCATGGGGACAACAACCCGTCGGGAAAGTGGGCGGACGACGGCGGGCACGCGCCCGCCGTCGTCCGCCTCCTTGGTGCAGGGGTTCTTCGGCTACCGTGCCTGCAGCCCCGGCACGCCGTCCTGGATCGCGAACGACGCCTTCGTGGAAACGGGGGCGCCCGGCGTCGTGACGTAGTCCAGGGTGCGGAAGTCCGCGGTCAACGCGTCCTTGGTGATGCGAGTGTTCACGTAGCCACGGTTGTCGTTGTAGAACTTCAGGTGCGGGTTCCAGGGCATTACCGGGTCCACCGTTGATCCGGTTCCGTTGCCAGTGGAGGTGATGGAGGTGCAGACCAGTTCGGAGCCGACCACGGGGGAGGAGGGGTCCTTATAGTCCACCTTGACGTCGTTGGCCCAGTTGCGGTGCACGTCGCCGGTGAGGACGACGGCGTTGCGGACGTTCGCGTCCACCCAGCCCTGGGTAATGCGGCGGCGGGAGGCGGCGTAGCCGTCCCACCCGTCCATGGAGACGTCGTCGATCTCGGGCGCGGCGTTCCGGTCCTTTTCGGCGAAGAAGACCTGCTGACCCAGGATGTCCCAGCGCTGGGTGGAGTTCCTGAACCCGTCCAGCAGCCACTTCTCCTGCTCCGCGCCGGTGATGGTGCGGTCCTCGGCGAGGCGTTCTGTGACGTTCTTCTTCCAGCCGTCGCCGGCAAGCTGGTCGTCCCGGTACTGCCGGGTGTCCATCATGTGGAAGTTGGCCAGCTGGCCCCACTGCAAGGTCCGGTAGATCTTCATGTCGGCACCCGCCGGCACCGAGGAGGCCCGCAGGGGCATGTTCTCGTAGTACGCCTGGAACGCGGCGGCACGGCGCTGCCGGAAGTGCTCGGTGGTGTCGTTCAGCTGCCCGGCGTCGGTGTTCTCAGGGACATCGTCCGCCCAGTTGTTGTCCACCTCGTGGTCATCCCAGACCACCAGCCAGGGTGCGATCGCGTGCGCGGACTGCAGGTCGGCGTCGGCCTTGTACTGCGCGTGCCGCTGCCGGTAGCCGGCCAGGCTGGTGGTCTCGGGGCCCTCATGGTCGCGCGGGTTGCCGCCGCCGATCACGTAGCTGCCCTTCTTGTACTCATACAGGTAATCGCCCAAATGCAGCACCAGGTCCGGGTGGTCCTGCGCCAGCCGGGAGTACGCGGTGAAGTAGCCGTGCTCGAACTGCGCGCAGCTGGCGAACGCCATGGCCAGCGCCGCCGGCGTCTCGTGCAGCGCCGGGCTGGTGAGGGTGCGTCCCACCGGGCTGATGTGCTTGCCGGCGCGGAACCGGTAGAAGTATTCCCGCCCGGGCCGCAGGCCCTTGAGTTCGACGTGCACCGAGTGGGCGGTTTCAATCCGGGCGTGCTCGACGCCGCGGGCTACTACAGTGCGCATGCTTGCGTCTTCAGCCACTTCCCACGCCACCGCGACGTTGCGGGAGGGCATGCCGCCCAGACCGTCCTCCGCTACGGGGTCAACGGCCAGACGGGTCCAGATCACGAAGCCGTCCGGCCACGGCTCGCCGGAAGCGATGCCGAGCATGAACGGATCGGTGCGGAGACCGGCGTCGTCCGCGGTTGACGTAGCGAACGCTGCACCCGGCAGGGCGGCCACGAGGCCGGCCCCAAGGCTGGCGGAAAGAAGGGATCTGCGTGAGATGTTATCCATGCATTCGACCGTAGGGAGGCTGGTTGGACAGGTTCTGAGGGAGATATGAATGGGCGGTTAACTGCGTGACAAGGATTGTCGAGGTGGCTTTGGTCCGGAGTTACTCGTTGTCATTACCACTACCGCGTCCGGGTTGCGGTTCCGCAGAGGTATCTTTGGGCAGGGGGGCCGTACCGGTCAAGTCCTACACCGGTGTCGGAGTTTGCCCGCGGCACGGCCGAGCAGCAGCACGTCTCCGGTGTCAGCGTCGACAGTGATGTCGTCACCATGACTGAGGAGAGTGACTGGTGAGCAACGCCAGCGAATGGACTGCCACGCTCAAGGCATTCCACGAGAAACAACTGGACCGTCCCCGCCGGGTGTACCGGCTCGGCCGCACCAAGGTCCTCTTTTCGGGTGGCCACGCCGCTTGCACCGTGGGTGCGGCAGTAGCGGCATCAGCGTTGGATTTTTCCAACTGGGCGTTTTGGATTGCCATCGCTATCGGCTTTTTCGTGGGAAAGTTCTTCTTCCCGGTCCCTCGCAGCAGCGTAGCGAGCCGCTATGGTTCCAAGGAGCTGGCCAGGAAATCTCCCGGCGACCTGGACTACATGACGCCGGCGGAGATCCGGGCCTACCAGTACAACGCCCAGTTCATCCAAAAGGGCGTTACCCCGTTGGCGCTGGGGACGGAAGAAGCCCTTGGCCGCCAGTCCGAGGCGGTCAGGACGGTGTCCCAAGCCGCGGGCGCTGACTCGGGGTTGTTGGCTCACCGTTCCCTCGCGGATGTCAGGGAGTACGGGCGTACTGCCGACCGTCACGATCT
This sequence comes from Arthrobacter sp. Leaf337, assembly GCF_001423745.1. Taxonomy (GTDB): domain Bacteria; phylum Actinomycetota; class Actinomycetes; order Actinomycetales; family Micrococcaceae; genus Arthrobacter. The sequence goes on along the minus strand of NZ_LMPC01000006.1, from coordinate 20,352 downwards.
GCTTGAGCGCCGATGGCGCCAATACGAGATGGACCCTCAATTGCAGTTCGATTTTCCCGCCATGACTGATGCCTCCCTCCCGACAACCTCGGCAATGATCCGGGCTAGGCACACCGCTGGTCAAGAAAGAACCACAGGCAACCCGGCGGACTACAAGCTGGCTGTGGACAGGTTTTCGCAGACTCTGGCAGCAGCGGAACAGGCGGCCGGCGTTCCGTAGCCGTTTGCTCTTCCACCATAAAGTGGTGACAGGGCCGGCCCATGGGTAATACCTTGGGTTTCATGCCAGGCACAGTCGCGGCCATGCCGCAGCTCGACGGTGTGACCCACCGGTGGATCGACGTGCGCGGGTTAAACATGCATATCGCGGAGGCCGGGAACGGGGAGCCGGTTTTCCTGCTCCATGGATTCCCGCAGCACTGGTGGGAGTGGCGCGGCGTCATTCCCCGCCTGGCCGAGCACTACCGGGTGATTGCCGTAGACCAGCGCGGCTTCGGCTGGACCGATGCACCTGCGGACGGCTATAACGCCCGGACCCTCATCGAAGACATCGTCCTGCTCATGGGGGAGCTGGATATCCCGCGGGCGCGATTTCTCACCCATGACTGGGGTTCCGTTGTTGCCCAGCTCCTGGCCATGGAACGGCCCGATCTGGTTGAGGCGCTCGTTGTCACGGGTACCCCTGACATGCACATCAGGCCGAACGCCAGGCTGCTGGGGCTCTTCCCCAAGCTTTGGCACGCCTTCGCGCTCGCTGCTCCAATAATCGGTCCGCGTCTCCAGCGGAACGATAAGTTCACGCGGCACCTCTTCACGGCCTTCGAGCCTGCAGGCGGAGTGGCGGAGGAGGACATGGAGCTCTACGGGGTTGGGATGGCCCAGCCCGAGAGGGCGCGGGCAGGCTCAGCCCTCTACCGCGGCACGATCCTCCCGGCGTTCATGGCCATCATTTTCGGGGCGTACGCCAAGCGCGACTTCACGGTGCCGACCCTCGCCCTCATCGGTGCCAGGGAGCCGTCCGCGACTCTTCAGGAGATGGGCCACCGGCCCGGGCACGGGGGCAACGTGACCACGGAGATCCTTCCCGGCGAGGGCCACTTCCTCGCAGACCACCGACCTGAGCTGATTGCCGACAAGGCTCTGCGGTTCTTCGCGCTGCGGCCGGACCGGTAGATGGCGGGCGGATAACGGCCTGCCATCTGTGAACGGATTTTGCTGGAGATGCACGTTTGTGCACAGTCCCATGAGAGCTCTCTCAAGGGCTAAGTGCAGGCGAAACAGCTACTGACCAGTAACAACATTCCAATTTGGGCTGTTTGCGGCGGGGGAGAGTGCTCCGCCTTGTGATGCTTTTTTGGCGCACGTTCGTGCAGCCCGGCCCAGGTGGAACGGCAGTGCTGCCTAGCATGGAAACCCGGCCGATGCGTGATGGCCCCTAACGACCATCACCGCCGGCCGCCCCCGCTGACACGTAAACAAAGAGGTTTCTATGTCACTGCTATCCAAAGCTCTGTCCATCGCCGCAGCCGCCGTCCTTGCCGGGTCCCTCACGGTTACTCCAGCCCAAGCGGGCACCCTGGACGTTGCCCCGCCGGGAGCCAACGACTGGTCCTGCAAACCAACCGCTGAGCATCCGTATCCGGTCATCCTGGTGCCTGGAACGTTTGAGAGCATGGCGAAGAACTGGTCCACCTTGTCGCCGTACCTCAAGAGCGCCGGGTACTGCGTCTTCGCCCTCAACTACGGCGAGACGAACGGCGTATACGCCACCGCCCCGGTTGCCGACTCCGCGCAGGAACTTGCCCCGTTCGTGGACGCGGTGCGTGCTGCCACCGGCGCCAAGAAGGTGGATCTTGTGGGCCACAGCCAGGGCGGAATGATGCCCCGCTACTACATGGGCTTCCTCGGCGGTGCCAAGAACGTCAATAAGCTCATTGGCATCGCACCCTCCAACCACGGCACCGAGGGCGTCATCGTCCCGCCGCCGGGCTTTGTACAGGATCCGGACTACACCGGCCTGGGCTGTGCCGCCTGCGCCGACCAGCAGGCGGGCTCGGCATTCATGCAGAAGCTCAACTCTATCGGCGACACCGTGGCAGGACCGTCGTACACCGTCATCTCAACGGTCCACGACGAAGTGGTCATTCCTTACAACAGCCAGTTCCTGAGCGGCGCGGCACAACAGGTCACGAACATCACCGTCCAGGACAAGTGCCCGGCCGATCTCTTCGAGCACGACCAGACGCCGAACGACCCGGTGGTTCACCAGATTGTGGCCCATGCACTTGGCAAGCCTTCGGGTCCTGCAGACCCGGCCTATCAGCCCGCCTGCATCTAGCAGTCGGCTGAACCACGTACTAACGACGGCGGCCGGCAGCAAAGCCGGCCGCCCGCCGTCGTCATGACTACTTGGGGGAGTTCAGGGCGTCGAACCGCTCCTGCCAGAGGGCCAGTTCCCGGTCCACGTCCCGCCTGCGCGACGGGGTCCACCTGGGCCAGATGTCAGATTTGGTGGTGGTCCCGGCCGCGGCCTGCTCGGGGGCGGGAGGAGTGTTGCGCCTGGAGCTGGCAGCGGTTTTCGGCGGCGGGCTCGGCCCGGAAGGCCCCCGGGCCGAGTTCCGCGTGGACTGCCCGCGGGGCACGCTCCGCTTGGAGTTGGCAGCTGTCTTCCGCCCGGTGAGCCGGTGCATAACCTCCTCAAGGCCGACGAGGAGACCGAGCACGCTCCAGATAACACCTAGCAGGACCGAGACCACGACGAGTGCTGCAATCCAAAACAGGATCCCGATTAAGGGGACTAGGAAAATCATCGTCTTTTAGAGTGTGGCGGGAATCGTGCGCCCCGGGAAGAGCGTGGAGTACTGCCGCCGATACATCCTGCGCCCCACGAGACGGTAAGCAAGACGGACCGGCGGAGGGATCTCCTTGAACAGCTCCTTCCGGTCTGCGGGAGGGTTCGTGGCAAGCACCATGCCGAGGTAGGCGACCATGAACTTCTTGTCGAACTGCTCGATCCCGTGCTGGCCAACTCCGTTCATTTCCTTCTCGTCCATCACCCTGTCCACAGCGGGCATTACCTCAGTGACCTCGCGGCGCAGGTGCATTTTGAGGACTGCGGACAGGTCCTCGTAGCGCGTGGCGAGTTCCTCACCGGCCTCTGTGTCAGCCGTCTCCATCCATCGGAGGCGGATTGGCTCGATTCCCTCAAGCCGTTGTGTGACCTGCCGGTGCTGCTCGAGCATCTGCGCAACGTGCAACGCGCACGCCGGTGCTCGCTCCGTCAGTCGCGGATACATCAGCAGGTCCTCGCCCTCGTGGTGGATATGCAGCACCTTGTCGAAGTTGCCGAGTACTTCGCCCACGTAGGCGGCGCGGGAGGTGTCACCGGCCGCTGCGGAACGTACAAGGCCCGGTGCCTCGTCATAGGCCCAAAGGAAAAAGCGGTGGATGCGCCGCATGGCCGCCGTCCCGGTGCAAAGAACGGGCCCAGGTGGTAGCGGAGCTGCGGTCTCGCCGGGCTGCATAGTGAAGAAGTCAGTCATTGGGTGGCCCCTAACGGCAATCAAGCGAAACCAGGACCTCTCCCCGGCAGCATCGTATCGCCCGCCGTCATACCGAACAATGGCCAGGCCGCCTAGTTTCGCCGGGGGTGCTTAACCCGTCCGGCCGGGTGAGCGTGCCTTGACGTCGGACTAAAGTCCCTGTTTTGGAGGGCGGTTCCGGCGTAGGTTGAAACTGGGCTCCGAAAATGCTGGGCCCGCACAAAAGGGGGCATCATGACCAGGCCCAGGCTTACGGCATTCAGCGTTCTCGGGCTCTGCACCCTGTTCTCGCTCTCGGCATGTTTCGGCCCGCCGACCCCGGCGCCCACAAGCAGCTCCGCCGCCCCGACCGCGACGTCGACCACGACAGCGAGTCCGTCCGCGTCGCCCACGACAGCGAGCCCGTCCACGGCCAGCCCGTCGGTCACCACGACTCCTACAGCGGCTGCCCCGCCGTCGTCCACCCCCGCGAGCCCGCCGGCCGCGCAGGAACCAACACCCACCGGCCTCCCCGAGCAGGAGGCCCCGCTGACCATCTATTACGTGGCCATCGACGATAATGGCATTTCCGGGCCAAGGATCGGCTGCGGCGACAGCCTCGTCGCCACGACCACGGCCCCGGTTCGCTTCACGGACCAGGTGGGCCCCAGCATCGGGACCCTGCTCGCGAACAAGAACCGCGACGTCGGACTGTCAGGGCTCGTGAACGTCCTGTACCAGTCGAACCTCAGCTACGTCGGCGGCGAGCTGGAGGGCAGCACGATCACCATCTACCTCACCGGGCAGTTCATGCTGGGCGGCGTGTGCGACATCCCGCGTGCCAAGGCACAGCTGGAGTACACCGCCATGGCCGCGGCCGGGGCGACGAGCGCCCGAGTGTTCGTCAACGGCCGCCCGATCGACGAGGTGCTCAGCCTCAAATAGTGCACCTGTGGGCCGACGTGCACGCGCACTTGCGCGGTGATGAAACGGCCGGAAACCGACCATTGTGAATTGCCAAAAGGCACTATCCAGTGGGCGAATTCTGCCGCAAGATAACTGAATGAAAAAGATCCTGGTAGCCGGTGTCGCAGCAGTAATCATGGGCCTCAGCGGAATTGCCGCATCGGTCCCGGGCAACGCGGCTTCGGAGCCGTCACATATCGCGGGACAAATCATGGTTAAATTCCGCGACAATGGCGCGGCAGCCGGCGTTCTTCGCCAGCATGGGCTCAAGGAGGGCGCCGGTATCGGCAGCACCGGCGCTCAGCTCATCAAAGTGCCGGCTGGCAAGGAATTGAACCTTGTCGAAGCCCTAAGCCGGAACCCGGCAGTTGAGTACGCCGAGCCGGACGAGCTCGTTACTGCCGCGACCGATGACCCCTATTTCCCCCGCCAATATGCCCTGCAAAACGACGGCCAATCATTTACCAACACGCTCAGCACGATGACTGTGGCCGCGGGTGACAAAGACGCCGATGTGGACGCCGTCGAAGCATGGAGCGTCACGACCGGCGGCGGCACCAGGGTTGCAATTGTCGACTCAGGCGTGGCAATCGACCACGAGGACATTTCGCAGAAGGTCGTTGCGCGGACCAATTTCAGCGACACGAAAATCGATAACCCTGAGGACTACGACAAATACGGCCACGGCACCCACGTCGCCGGCATCGTTGCTGCCGCCTACAAGAACAATATGGGCGTCGCAGGCGTGTGCCCGGGGTGCACCATCCTGGACGCCAAAGTTCTCAACGACAACGGGTCCGGTTCCAGCTCAGCCATTGCCAAGGGCATCGACTGGGCGGTGGCCAATGGTGCCAAGGTGATCAACATGAGCCTTGGACAGCGCGTCTCTTCACGCACGCTCGAGACGGCCGTCAACAACGCCTGGAATCGGGGTGTGGTGCTGGTGGCCGCGGCCGGCAACGCCGGTACTCCGGCCCAGATCTACCCGGGCGCCTACCCCAACGTTATTGCAGTCGCTGCAACGGATAACAGGGACGACAAGGCATCTTTCTCAAGCTACGGTGCCAAGTGGGTGGATATCGCGGCGCCGGGTGTCAATGTCTACTCGACCTTCCCGTTCCACCCCTTCGTCCTGGGTACGCAGAACGGCCGGTCCATGGGCTATGACATCGCCAGCGGCACCTCAATGGCCTCGCCGATTGTGGCTGCGACTGCCGCACTTGTCTGGAGCTCTCAGGCCGGCCCTACTAACGCATCCGTCCGCGCCAAGGTCCAATCAACCGCCGAAAGAAAGGCTGGAACTGAAACCTTCTGGGCGAACGGTCGGGTGAACGCCTGCAAGGCCGTCACTGTGCCCTTAGTTGCTGGAAGCTGCCCTTAGGGCTCCACGACGGCGGCATGGCCGCCGTCGTACGTCCCTTCAGCGCGTTGCTTGATGCCGCGCAGCATGCCGACTTCCATGTAGTGGTGCAGCGGGTCGCCGATGAAGAAGTCCATGCCGCGGGCCAGCAGCATTGCGCCGGGCACACGATGAAGGGCGAACGCGATGGCCTTGGTCAGCGCCGGGGCATCGGCCGCGGCACCCTGAGCCGCAGCACTGATGTAACCCATCCCTCGGCACCGAACAATCAAGCGGGTGCGGTTTCCCGGGAGAGGACGCAGTACGAACGCTTCTCCCGCTACGAGGTGCCGGTTGGGCTCGATCTCCGCCACGGTCGCGTAGACGCCACCGCCGTACGGCACCAGGTCGCCGACCTTGAGATCCTGCAGCTCCGGGTGAATCCGCGTCGCCGAGTGCTTTCCTTCGACGTACCGGGCGTGGAACATCGCCCGCTCCACGCGGTCGTGGGTGTACAAGCCGGCGCGGTAGATCCCCATTTGCACTAGCCACGGCCACACGCGCTCCGGCGGCACGTCGATGGTGATGGCCCGCGTGCTTTGGAACGCCGGACGGGGTACATGACCGTCACCGGGCAAGGGCTCAACGGCTTCCTCACCCTGCGTCCCCCAGCGCAGCATGGCCGGACGCCACACCAGATAGGCCGCAACCTTGGCGCCCAGTGCTCCTCCCAGAATCAGCAACTTCGTGCGATTTACCATCCCGCTCACCTGCCTCGTGGTAGCAGCCGCCATACTCACAGCCTCCGCGTGGTCCCGCGGCCGGGGAAGTGCCGAAAGTCCCCGCCACCCGCCGTCGCGAACCGCCGTCGCCACCCGCCGTCGTGATCGGCTTTTCATTCTTGTCAGCCCCACGCGCCGCGAGGAGACTTGCTTTATGCCGTCCGCTAGCGCCGGGGGCGGTTTTTCACCTTTCGGGGGCCGGCGCCCTCCTGGCTGGTCGGGGAAGTCGTGGATGCATCGGGGTTGCGGGACGAGTTTGTGGTCGTCAACGGCGAGGCGGCGGGACGTCGGATCCGCATTCCGCACGGCACAACCACCATCGGCAGCGGCGAAGGCTCACGGCTGCGCCTGCCGGCGTCCGGAGTCAGCCGCCGCCACGCTGAACTGACTTCCCTGGACGGCCGGACAATCCTTACCGACCAGCAGTCGCGCAACGGCACCTGGGTCAACGGCCATGAGATCACCTCGCCCACAGAGCTCGCCGACGGCGATGAGGTCGGGATCGGTCAGATGCTGCTCCGCTTTGTTGAAGGGACGTACGACGGCGGCGGCTCACCTCCCGAAGCGGCGGGCAGCCGGGAGGGGCGTCGGCCCGCCCCGGCCGCTGCCCGGAAGAAAGGCCTCGGCGCGGCGCTGCTCTTCGCGGCGGCGATCAATGTGGTGGGACTGATCGGCAATAGCCTGACCGCGTTCCTGACCGAGCTGACACCGACGTGGACGTGGTTCGTCACCCCGGCCATGGGCCTTGCTGTCGCCCTAGGCGGCGAGGCGCTCGATTACCTCAAAGACAAGCCACAGCCGGCGCCCAAGCGGGCGAAGCCGCAGTATCGCCCGTCGAGCCTCGGACAGCCGGCAAGACCTGCACGCCCGTTGAAGCCGGGGCACCCGGAGGCCGCGCCGCGTACGCGTTCCCGTCCAGTTATCGCCACGGTGCTGGTGACCTTGCTCCTGCTTGGTGGCGGCGGATGGCTGCTGGCAGCAGGAGCGAGCTACGCCGTCGGATACTTCTCAGGGAACGAGGAAGGCACCCAGCGGCTGGCACGCCAGGTGGTGACGGAAGCGCAGGGCGTCACTGTGACCGTGCTCGGCGTCCAGAGCACTGCCCACTTCACCCGGGTGGAAATCCACGTGCGTAACGGGACCAGTAGCTCCATGTCGCTGCCCCTCTTCCATAACGCCATTCTCACCGGCCCGGACGGGACGACGTTCGACGCCGATGCCTTCCGCAGCAGCTGGCAGCCCGAAATACCGCCCGGGGGACAGCGCAAGGGGACCATCAACTTCGAGAGCCAGCTGCCTGACACGGGCGGCACGGTGTCCCTCAGCTTCGTGACGGTGTTCATGCAGGGGTTCGACGGGCCGCGGTCGATCACCGTCCAGGACATCCCGCTGATGCCGGTGGTAAAGCCGCTCTGAAAACCCGTGTACAGTAGAGACCGTTGTTGTGTTTGTATTTGGTAGTTCAGGCAGTACGCGGGGTCGAAAGTCCTCGTTCTTCTGAAGTAGCGGTTTTGAACACCCCACACCGGAGGACCCGAAAGTCGGGACAGTTCCTCCACCTTCACGAAGGACATAAATAATGGCTACTGGTACCGTCAAATGGTTTAACGCTGAAAAGGGCTTCGGCTTCATTTCCCCCGATGACTCCTCACAGGACGTTTTCGCACACTACTCTGCGATCAACTCCTCCGGCTTCCGCTCCCTCGAAGAGAACCAGAAGGTCTCCTTCGAAACCGAGCAGGGCCCCAAGGGTCCCCAGGCTGTAAACATCCAGGCTATCTAATTTCTTAGATACCCGGGACCGTTTAGGTTTCATAAAGCAGGGCCTGCCATTCATTTGGCAGGCCCTGCTTTTGTTTAAGTTGTTCTTGTGGGCCGGCTGACTGCTACAGCGTCAGCGCCAGAATTCGGTGAGGTGCCCGGCAAGGGCGCTGCCCTGCTCGTAACCGGCCCGAGCGGCGGCCGGACGCAGGGACAGATCCATCGCATTGGCACCGAACAGGTGCCCGGAGTCGGTATCCGGGAAGATCGTTTCGACTCGGCTTCCGCGTGCGCGTAGTTCGTCGACCTGTGTTGCGAGATGCATGCCCCAGTCCACCGGCGTCCGTGATCTGCCGCCGAAGGGTGACAGGACCAGCACCCGTGCGTATCCGGCTGCCAGATCGGCATTGTCGGCGTTGGACCGGTAGCCGCCGTCGATGTATCCGTTGTGCCCGATCCTGTAGGCGAAGCCACTGGCACAGCTGGCGGCGACGGCGTCCACCAGGTCGACTCCGCTGTGGCGGTCGAACACCACCGGTTCACCGGTATTGGCATCGACCGCCGTGATGAGCACCGTTCGCTCGGGCCAGCGCTGGCTGGGCAGCCGGGTGGCGACGGTGTCGCGCCACCGCGTTTGCCCTGAACCGTCCGACGCCGCATCCAACTCGAGCGCCGCCGCACCCATTCTGCGGCGCATGTCGGCCGCATCCTCGGCGGCGGCGATGATGCGGCTTGTTCTCTGCATATGGTTTGCCGCTGACCCGGTGCGGACGCGTCCGCCGTCGGATCCTGCCGGGGCAGTCCGTTGCCGGGGTTCGGCGGAAAGGATGCTGGCAAGCAGTTGAATGGGGCTCGCGCCGGTTATCTGGGCTGCAGCCGTCGACCCGGCCGAGGTGCCGATGATCAGATCGGCCTCGGTCACATCCAGCCCGGCATCGTAGAGGCCGGCGATGACGCCGATCAGCCAGGCGTTGCCTGTCGATCCGCCGCCACCGAGGACCAACGCCCGCTCGCCGGCGCTCGTTGCAGCGGAGTTCAGAGGGGAAGAAGGTGTTGTGTTCATGGGAGTCGCCCTTTCGCGAATTGCCTGTTGGGCGCTCCCGGCGGCGACTACCTCAGTCGCGCGATCGTGGACTGCGGGGGAGCGCCCACTATGGATACTGCGTTCATGGGACTCACCTCCTGCCGAAAGATCACGATCTCCCGAAAGCTACCACGCCCGCGACCCGGTGCGCCACCGGTATCTTGGGTGCCTCCTGCAAGCACAGGGCAGGCTCAACCGCCGTGCCTTTGCATGAGGAACGCATCGAGCGCAGGATTCCCGATTTCCTTCGCCAGCCACGGCACAGCCTGCGCCGCGGCCTCATCACCCAGCACCGCCCGGTGGGACTGCGCCCGCACCGCAAACTCCCGCATTCCGCTGCGGCCGGCCAGCTCGGCGAGCTTCTCCACGAACTTCGACGCCCGCGGCGAGCCCATTGCTATGGCAACCTCCGCTGCCGTATCCAGCAGCCGGGCCGTGTACCAGATGTACCACGGCTTGGGCTCAAGCCCCCGGTCTATCCAGTGCTCGGCTGCGGCGAGATCGCCGTGCGTCAGGAACAGCCGGGCCTCTGCGCCAGCAGCGAGGGCCATATAGCAGTGGTCGCCGGCCAGGTCCGCCATCACCCAGGACCGGTCGATCATGGCTGCGGCTTCCTCCAGCTTTCCGGCAGCCAGGTAGGTCTCACCGCGTACTCCGTCGACGAACGGCTCGAATGCCGTCCAGTGCTCCTCCGCAATCCAAATCAGTGCCCGGTCCAGGGAAGCAGCCGCCTTGTCCAAGTCACCGCGGAGCAGGTGCACCCTGCCAAGCAGCGCCTCGCTGAACGCCTGCTGCCGGCGGTTCGCGACCGCCCTGGCCAGCCGTCCGGATTCGGTCAGCGCCGTCACGGCATCCTCGTACCTCGCTGTATCCGAGGCCAGCATCCCCTGGATCGCCAGGACCCTCGCCTGTTCGTCCGGGAATCCCTCAGCCGCCCGCAGCGCCCGGTCCAGCCACCCGGCCGCACGGTCCGGGACACCGCGCTGCACGGACAAGTAGCCCAGCTCGCGGTACGCCGCAGCGGCAGTCCGGGAGGCGCCGTCGGGCCCTTCCGCCTGCAGGGCGCGGTGCAGGAAATCCGCCACCTCCGCGCCGCGCCCGCCCGCCTGGTGGATCAGGGCCCCGGACAGGGTCACGAGGGACTCGGCGACCAAATGGGCGTCGCCCGTGCGCTGGGCGAGCACCACCGCGAGCCTCAGCTGATCGAGGCCCCGGTCCACGGCCCCCGCCCAGAGTGACGCGCCGCCGGCGTCGAGATAGGACCGCACCGTCGCTGCGGTGGCCGGCATCCCGGGGTCCGCCTCCGGAGCCGCATCGGACAGCGCCCGCCGGATTTCCGCGGGCAGCGGCAGCCCAAGCTCCTCGCGGTAGAGGTTGCCGCATTTGGTGACGTGCTCGCGGGCACGGCGGTGCTCGCCGAGGGCCACGAGCGCCTTGACGAGGACGGCGTTGCAGTCCGCGTGGAAGGGATCGCGGTGCAGGGCCAGCGTTGCCAGCTCCGCCGCCTGGCCGGGAGCGCCCGTAGCCAGGGCCGCCAGCGCTGCCTCGTACAGCAGGGACTGGACGACGTTGTCCAGACGGTAGCGCTGGTCCGCCAGCCAGGAATCAAAGACCGGGGAATCGGCGAAGGACAGCCCTTCCAGCAGCTGGCCGCCGAAGCGTCGCGGATCAATGCCCGGAACTCCGGCCGAATCGACCACTTCCAATGCGTCGCAGCGCCACGGCGGCTGAAGGGTCAGGCGCAGGGGATCGCCCGCAACCGTCACGCCGTCGAGCGCCCGGCGCAGCTCGGACAGGTTCCAGCGCAGGGCGCCGAGGGGATCCTCGGCATCAGGGAACAGCAGCGATGCCGTGCGGGAGCGGCCGGTGCCGTCCGCCTGCAACGCGAGATAGGCCAGCACTGCCCAGGCCTTGCGGCCTCTGGGCTGCATGGGAGTTGCGCCGGGGGTCTCGATCGCGGGCGGACCGAGGAGCCGAATCCAATTCTCGGCCATACGGCTCATGGTACGCCGCGGGCTCTCCGGCGTCTGCGGGGCTCACACGTTTGCTCACACGCCTGCCGGACACACTGAAATCACCCTATCCGCACACACTCACTCGAGGTGCAACACCATGGAACTGCTCGGCATCCTGCTTCTTGGACTCTGGGTTCTTAGCGTTACCGTCCGCGCCGTCCTGACCGACGGCCGGGGTCACCTGCCCGACATCCGTTCCACTGCGCCGTGGACGGCGGGCAACCTTCCCAGTGCGCCATACGCATCGCCGCGGATCTAGCCGGGTCCGGCAGCTTTAACCACCCAGAAAAGTACGACGGCGGGAGGCTGGCAATCGCTGCCGGCATCCCGCCGTCGTGCGCTGCTTCCCGCGTTCGCTGCTTCCGACCTTCGCGGCGTCAGCCCTTGTAATCGTAAGCAAGCGACGCAGGGAGGGGGCCCTGCAGCATCTCAGCAGTGATGCCGTGGATTGCCTGGATCTTCTCCCCGAACCATTGATCGTGCGGATCGTCCGAGTTTGCGGCGGTCTGGAAGGACTTGGCCAGATCCTCGGCTTCGTGGAACAGGCAGGCAAAGTCCCCCTGCGGGGTCTGCATGAGGCTGACAACTTCCCGGGTCAGGCCCATCCGCTCGCGGGAACGCCGGTGTTCCTCCTTGCGGGGGCCTTCAATCTCCTCGATGAGCGACTTCCACTCGTCCAGTTTCCCGGGCAGAATCGGCGCGAACCAGGTGATGCATTCCATGACATGTCCTTCCACGCAGTTGCTTCAGCACTGATGCGGCGGGTAGTCCGACCGTGGCTGTGCACCTGCATGGTAGTCCTGCAGAAAGGCGCGGGATAGGGCCTTTTGGCGAGTGACCGACTGCCGCCGCCTGGCAGTAAGATCAGCCCTCGAGCACCAAGACCAGCTCCACGTCCACGTCGTCTCCGGCGAGGATGCCGGCCGCCGTCCGGATGGCCTTCTTGACCGGGAGGACGTACGAGCGGCTCTTGCTCTCCGGGAAGATCGACGTGGACCAGCTGTTGCCCGCGATGGATGCTGTGACCTTCACTGAGCCGAATCCCTTGCGGAAGGGAGCGGCCTCGTCACTGATTTCGTCCGCCAGGTCCTGTGGCAGTGTGATGAAATGCCACCCGGCTTCCTCCGGATAGTGCCACAGCTCGCCACGAAACGAATATGTCGCCGTCACGTCTTGAGTATGGCACCGGCTGCGGTTTCGGCAAGCTCCACGGGCGGTTCACACCCCCGCCACCACCAATTCACCCGCCCCGGCAACGATAAGCAGCATGACTGCTTTCACCCGCCGAAATGTCCTCAAAGGTGCCCTTGCCGCCGCAGGAGCTGCCGCCGTCGTGCCCGTGGTTTCGACAAGCTCAACCACCGCCGCCCATGCCGGCGTCGCGCTGGTCCGCAACCGCCTGACCCTCCCGTCCGGAATCGCCACCGGCGATGTGACCGCCGATTCCGGCGTGCTGTGGTCCCGGGCGTCGGGCCCCGGCTGGCTGGTGGCCAACCTGCTCGCCGTGGACGAGGACGGTGTGCCGCTCCGTGGTGGCCGTGCCTTCCAGCGCGTGCTGCGGGGGAGCGCCGCCAGCGAGGCCACCGATTTCACCTCGCGGATCAATGCCGAGCATCTGCCGTCGGGCACCCGGTTCGCGCTGAGCCTGCACTTCGAGGACGCCGACGGCAACGCCGGCGAAACCGCGCAGGGCTCCTTTAGTACCGCGCCCGGAAACGGTCTGCTCAGCAGCGGCCGTGCACCCCGCAGGCAGAGCTTCGTCTGGACCGGCGACACCGCGGGCCAGGGCTGGGGCATCAACGAGGAGATCGGCGGCATGCGCGGCTACGCGGCCATGCACGCCACCGAACCGGACTTCTTCATCCACTCCGGCGACACCATCTACGCAGACGGCCCCATCGCCTCGCAGGTGACCGAGCCCGACGGGCAGATCTGGCGAAACCTCGTCACCGAGGAAGTGTCCAAGGTGGCCGAGACCCTCAACGAGTTCCGCGGCCGGCACCGCTACAACCTGATGGACCGCAACGTCCGTGCGATGTACGCGGAGGTGCCGGTGATCGCCCAGTGGGACGACCACGAAACCCACAACAACTGGTACCCCGGGGAGATCATCACCGACGCCCGCTACACCGAACGCCGCATTGACGTCCTCGCCGCGCGCGGCCGCCAGGCCTGGCAGGAATACCAGCCAATCTCCGGGCTCAGCACCCGGATCGGCGACGGCAGCACGGGATTCGAACCGGCGCGCATCTACCGCAAGATCTCCCGCGGCCCGCAGCTGGACGTCTTCTGCCTGGACATGCGCACCTTCAAGGACCCCAACACCGACGGCAAGGAAACGCACCTCACCCACATCCTGGGCCAGGAGCAGGCCGACTGGCTCATCAGCGAGGTCAGCAAGTCCAAGGCAACCTGGAAGGTCATCTCCGCCGACCTTCCGCTGGGACTGATCGTCCCCGACGGCCCGGTGAACCAGGAGTCCCTGGCCAACCGCGACGCCGGCGCCCCCTTGGGCAAGGAGCTCGAGATCGCGGGAGTGCTCTCCGCGTTGAAGCGCAACCGGGTTAAAAACGTGGTGTGGCTGACGGCGGACGTCCACTACTGCGCCGCCCACTACTACTCGCCCGAGCGAGCAGGCTTCACCGACTTCGACCCCTTCTGGGAATTCGTGGCCGGCCCCATCAACGCCGGCAGCTTCGGCCCCGGCGAACTGGACGGCACCTTCGGCCCCGAGAGAGTGTTCTATAAGACCGGCGCCTACGCCAACCAGTCACCTCGCACGGGCGAAAACCAGTTCTTCGGCCACGTGGACCTTAACGAGGACGACGTCTTCACCGTCAGCCTCCGCAACGCCAACGGCACTGTCCTCTGGAGCCAGGAGCTGCAGCCGAAACGGTGACGGTGTGGTTCCGAAGGGGGGCGGTCAGTCCGCGATGTCCACCGAACGCCCCTCTGCGTCGCTGAGCCGGGCGGCGTCCAGGACCTCGAGCGTGTGGACAGCCTCGGTACCCGGGACAGGCTCGGGTCCCTTACCGGCAACGGCCAGCGCGAACTGCTCGTAGTAGTGGTGATACGCGCCCTGCTCGGACGGCACGCGGACCTGGCCCGCCGCCGTCGTAAGCGTTCCCCAGCGGCTCTCCTCTTCGTAACCCCACGCGGCGGGATCGTCCGCCGGGCGTTTGCCGGCTATTGCCGCGAGGGCCTGGACATCGGACTGCTGGGACACGTAGCTTCCCTCGGAGCCGAGCAGCCGCAGTTCCCGCGCGACCAGCCGGTTGCTCTTGGTGGCGGAAACGTGGGACTTCACGCCGCTCCGGTGCGCGATGGTCACGAAGAAACCCGAGTCGGTGCGTCCGGCGTCCAGGTCCACCCAGTCGAGCGTGGCGTAGACGCTGGCGGCCGGGCCGAAGAGCCACAGCGCCTGGTCCACCAGGTGGCTGCCGAGGTCGCGCAGCAGTCCGCCCGCGGGGCCGGCTTCGAGGGTGTCCGGCTGGTCGAGGTCGAAGCGGGACTCGAAGCGTGCCACCTTGCCCACTGAGCCGGAGTCCAACACGGAGCGAAGGGTCCGGATGTCCGTGTCCCAGCGGCGGTTGTGGAACACATTGAGGATCACGCCGGCGTCCGCGGCTGCCTTCACCAGTTCGCGCCCCACCTCGGCGTTCGGGGCGAAGGGCTTGTCCGCCACGACGTGCACACCGGCCGCAACCGCCTCGAGCACCAGCTCGCGGCGCGTCTCCGGGGGCGTGGTGATGACTACGGCGTCCACGCCGGCGGACAGCAGTTCGGTGAGGGAATCGTAGAGTGGCACGTCCGGGTACTCCTCCGCGGCCTGCGCGCGGCGGGCGGGGGAGCGGGTCACGATGCCCGCCAGTTCCACCCCGTCAGCGGCCGTGATGAACGGGGCGTGGAAGTACCGCCCGCCGAAGCCGAATCCAACGAGTCCAAGTTTCACAAGATCTCCTTCGTCCCCGTGAGGGTGTTTATTAGCGCATGACGCAGTTTGTCCTTATGTTAGAACAAACTTCCTTGGGTTGGGAAGGGTCCGAATCTCAGGCAGGCGGGCTTTTCCGTACCGGCGAGTAGAAACCGTGCTAGCACGGAAGTGCGGGAGGGGTGCCCGGATTCACTATGGATACATCGGAACGCGCGGGAAATACCGGCGGAACCGACGCCTCAATCCAAGCCCCGAATCAACGGGCAGCACGCCTCATCCACTCGCATCATTCCCCTCAGGAGCACCTTCATGTCCGACGCACCAACCACCATGAAGTCCCACACCGCCCGCCGCAAGGTGGCCCTGCTGACCGCCATCGGACTCGGGGCGGTGGCGGCACCGTTCGCCCTGGCTGCCCCGGCCCAGGCAGCCGGCACGAACTATGCCTGCTCGGTTACGCCGCTCCGGCCCGTGTTCGCCGGCCACAACTCCGCCGGCGTGAAGCTGGTGGACTACCAGATCCAGGTCCGCTGCAGCACGGACCGCTACGTCAACATCACCCAGCAGCGCTGGGAGGAAGACGACTGGCCCAACGGCGACGACCACCTGGGCACCTCCACGTTCAGCCGCCACCTGAACCAGTACAGCGGAACCGTGACCATCCACAACGTCCGCACGCTGGTGGACGGCGAGATCGGCAACGAGGAGATCTACCAGAAGGTCAGCTTCCAGGAAGGCAGCAACGGCGTGTGGTCGCCGTACACCGGCTGGTACACCAGCGGCGTCACTTCAATGTCGAACTGACGCCGGTCCCGGGGGAGCTGCTGCGCCGGCTCCCCGCAACGCCCAAGGCCCGGTTCCCCCAACCGGGTCTTGGGTTCTTTAACCTGGCCGGCCGCTGCCGCCGTCGGGCCCTATTTGCTCTGGTAGGGCCCCGCCCCGCCCAAAAGTGCGGGACACTGGAAGTCACACCACCCACGAAAGCGGACCACACTTTGATCAATCTCCAGCAGGACGCCGACGGCTTCATCAGGATGAACCGGCACTTCCCGGAAAAAGTCCGGATCGCCGTCACCTTTGCCGACGGCACCACGGAGGAACTCTCCGGCGGCAGGCTCAACAAGGCCTACGATGACGCCCTGGCCGAATTCCGCGCCCGGAACCACCTGGACGCGCGGGGATATTCGCGGTCGCCGAAGAAGAAAACCAGCTCGGGAAACAAGATCGAGTTTGTGCCCGTCCACCCCGGCATGGGCGACTGACTCCGGCAGCACGTTCCCGGATCGCGAGGAGGCAGCGCATGGAACCGAACGGAGGACCGGGCACCGGGCTGACGGACGCCGCCGGCGCCGGCCGGCTCGACCCGCTGCTGTACCCGTGGGATCCGCCCGAAGCCTCGGGCGTCATGGACCGCGACGGCTTCATGCCCCTTGACCTCACTGGCCTGGATGAAGCCCTCGCGGAGGCCAACGCGGCACCGCTGGACTCCCGCTTCCTTGTGGTCTCCATCGGCTCGAATGCCAGCGCCGACGTGATGCGCCGGAAGTTCGCCGCCTACCACCAGCCGGTCAGCCCGGTCCTGCCCCTGGTCCGCGGGCAGCTCAGCAACATCGCGGTGGGCCACTCCGCCCACGTGAGCAAGGCCGGCTACATCGCCGCCGCTCCCTACCCCCGGCCGGGGGAGTGCACCACCGTGTGGGTTTCGTGGCTGGACGAACTCCAGCTGCTGGCCCTGGACGAAACGGAGCCCAACTACCGGCGGATACAGCTCGACGGCGACACCTGTCCGCTCGCGCTTGACCAAGGCGGCCGTCCGGAGGACTTTTCGCTGTTCACCTCGCGCTGGGGCGTCCTGACCGATGGCGACGGCGGGACGTTTCCTTTCGTGGACCAGCCGGCCCTGTTCGGGCTGCTTGCCGGAAGCGGCACCGGGGAGCATCTGGAAGCGGGGCAATCGGTGTTCGACGGGCCGCCGGAACTCGTGGCCGAGCAGCTCGCCCTGCCGTCGGTCCAGGCGTGGGCCACGGAGTGGTTCAGCTCGGCCGGGCTGGCCGCGCCGGTGGACTTCGACGGGCTCTGCTCCGGATAACCCGCTTCTGCGATAACCCCGTCTGGGGCCGCGTCAGCGGGCGGCGATGTGTTCCGCAATGTACTTGGCGTCGCGGCCCACGCCGGCCACGATCGACGAACCGTGTCCGGTCAGCCAGGGCAGCCCCACGGCGTAGAGGCCCGGGTGCTCGGTGACCCCTCGCTGATGCCGCGGGTAGTTCCACTCGTCCAGCACCGGAATGTCCAGGATGCCGAAGTCCAGCCGGTAGCCGGTGGCCCAGATGACCGACATGATGTTCGCGGCATCCAGGTTCAGCCGCGCAGGTTCGGACGGCAGCCAGTCGTCCCTGTGCGGCGGGTCCGCTTCCGGTGCCGTGATCCCTGCAGCGGCGATGTAGGCATCGAACATCGGCCGCATGCGCTGGTAGAACGTGCGCTCAACAACGCCCAGGCGCTCCGGGAGGTCGTCGCTGAAGGCGAGTTCGCCGTCGTCGGCTGCTTCCAGGTGCCCGTGCAGCCGGACGCCCTGGCGGCCGAGGTCGCGCAGGTGGATGTCGTGGCCGCCATCGGCGCCGGAAACCAGCGGGTTGCACATGAATCGTGCGGCGGGGGAGGGCAGCTGCCCCACGGTGAGGCCGTTCAGTCCGTAATCGGGCCCGTGCTCGGCAAGGTGCATCATCCAGAAGAGGAGGTCCTGGCCGCGGTACCGGCGGGGCGCTTCCGGGCAGGTGGACACCGCCAGGTGGATTTCCCGGCCGACGGCGAGCAGTTCCTCGGCGATCTGCCCGCCCGACTGTCCGGTCCCCACGATCAGGACGGCGCCATCCGGCAACTGCTCCGGATTGCGGTAGCTGTCGGTGTGCAGCTGCACGATGTGGCCCGGGAACCGCGCAGAGAGCGCGGGGATTTTCGGTTTCTGGTAGCCGCCGGTGGCCAGCACCACGTTGCGCGCCCGCCAGGCTCCCTCGGTGGTCTCCACGCTGAAGCCGCCGTGCTCCGCCGGTGCAATGCGCGTGACGTCCGTGCCGGTCCGCACCGGCGCGCCGATGGTCGCCGCATATTGCCGCATGTATTCCACGACGTCCGCGCGCGGCATAAAGGCCTCCGGTGCTGGTCCGTCATAGGAACCGCCGGGCAGCGCGAGCGAAAAGTTCGGGGTGTTCAGGCAGAAGGCATCCCAGCGGTCCTGCCAGGCGCCGCCCAGGGCGGCACGCCGTTCCAGTAATAGATGTTCGACGCCGGTCCGGCCCAGCCAGTAGCTGGTGGCCAGGCCCGCCTGCCCGGCTCCGATAACAAGGGTGTCCAGCATCGGTCCCATGCAAAAACCATACGCCGGGCCGGGCAGGTTTCAAGGGGGTGCTGCTGGGGTTCGGAGCGGGCCGGCTGGAGGCTTGGCCGGCGTCTTGAGAGCGTCCGTCATGCCGGCGCCGCGAGCCGGCCGCCCGGCGTCGTGCGTAATTTTTCGGTGGGCACAGCGCCGCTGAACTCGTTTGCCACCGGAGTCTGCAACAATACTGGAGGTGTCCGGACGGCTCAGCGTCCGGCACTATCTGTTTTTGCAGCCCGGGCTCCGTGGCCGCGGAAGGTGGTACGCATGCCGATGTGGGCGCAGGCCATGTTCTGGGGAACGCTGGCGGGAGGCGCGCTGGTGCTGGGTTCCTGGCTGTCGTGGAAGTGGACCATCCCTCCGAAGCTGGTGTCCTCCATCATGGCCTTCGGCGCGGGCGTCCTCATCTCCGCTCTCGCGTTCGAGCTGGTGGACGAGGCAGTGGACGGCGGCGGGCTGTGGCCCACGGCGGCCGGATTCCTTGCCGGTGCCGTGGTGTACGTCAGCGCCAACGCCCTGCTGGCGCGCTCAGGTGCCAAGCACCGCAAACGGTCCAAAGGCCAGCAGCCCTCCGAGAAGGACAGCCCCGGCAGCGGCACGGCCATCGCCGTCGGCGCCCTCCTGGACGGCATTCCGGAGTCGGTGGTCCTCGGGCTGGGACTCATCACTGCCGGAACCGTCAGCCCCGCGATGCTGGCCGCCGTCTTCATCTCGAACGTGCCGGAAGGCCTGTCCAGCACCGCAGGCATGAAGAAGGCGGGCCGAAGCGCCGGGTATGTCTTCGGCGTCTGGGGCGGCATTGCCGTGCTCTGCGGCCTGGCGTCCCTGCTGGGCTACACAGCGCTGGAGAACGCTCCCGCCGAGGCCGTCGCATTCATTACCGCGGTGGCAGCCGGCGGCATCCTGGCCATGCTGGCCGACACCATGATCCCCGAGGCCTTCGAAGAGCACCACAACCTCACCGGCCTGGTGGCGTCCGTGGGTTTCCTCTCGGCGTTCACCATCCACCACGTCGGCGGCTAGGGGTAGACGCGTGGCCCGGTGTGACCCACTCCATAAAAGTCCGACGCCGGCCGCTTGGGTTTTTGGGGCGGCTAGTTGGGCGAAATTCGCCGCCGTTCCGGGGTTTTACGCCCGCCCCGCCCTGTTTGGGGGTGGATTTGTGTGGGGTGCTTCGGGCGTGTAAAGTAATTCGAGTCGCCGCCGCTGATGCGGAAAGATAGCGACCGACCCCCTTGTTGAACGGCCTGGAAAACGGCGCTTTTGTGGCGTGCGNGGCGTGTAAAGTAATTCGAGTCGCCGCCGCTGATGCGGAAAGATAGCGACCGACCCCCTTGTTGAACGGCCTGGAAAACGGCGCTTTTGTGGCGTGCGGAAACCGGGTGGGGATCCTTCCTGTGGTGCTTGTGGTTGGYGGAAACGCCGGTTTGCATAGTGGTCCGGGATCGGGTAAGTTTGGAAAGTTGCTCCGGAGCGATCCGCGACCAGAAGTTGGTTGTGGTGGTGCCGGGTGTGTCTGTTGTTTGAGAACTCAATAGTGTGCCAAGTTTGTTGATACCAATTTATTTATATGG
>NZ_LMPC01000005.1 GCF_001423745.1 Arthrobacter sp. Leaf337 | reverse complement strand
CCTGCCGGCCTGGCGGCCGGCTGTGGGTGGCAGGGGTCGGTGGTGGGGCGTTCCGGGCGGTGCGTGGTGGTGGGTGATCGGGTTCGGTTGGGGTCTCCCCTTTGGTGGATGGCCGGGTTGGGTAGTGGGTGGTGGTGCAGGACCGGATAGACGCTGGCGCGCCGGTCCAGCACCCCCTGGGCGCGTCTCTCCCCTCCCCCGGGCCCCACCCAAAGGCAAAGCCGGGCTTCACCCCGTCCTCGGGCTCCGCTTCCCTTCTCCACCTGTCTGGACGGAGAACCTGCCCACCCCGCCCACGCATCCCTTTCCGCTCCGGGGCCGGCTGTAAGCGGCCAGCCCCGCTATGAAACAGCACCCACAACGAACAAAGCAGCCCTCTACCAAACGGGCAGGCCTGCATTCACCCACCAACGGCGCCCCGGCCCACCCCACAGCCCAGGACAGTGGGCGGCCGGGCGAGCTGCCGGCGGCTCCGTGGCCCTCCCGTGTGGGGGGCTTTTGTCTTGTCCCTTGGGGCTATTGGCGTGTGAGGTGGCCGGCGGGCGTGGGGCTTGAGGCCGGAAACGGGTTCTTCCGGTGCGGGCCATGCTCACGAGGCGACAGGCGGGCCCCCGGTGAGCAGGCAGCTGCTCCGTCCACAGCACTAGGCCGGGTTGGGCGAGAACGAGCTGAGGGGCCGAGCCGAGGGCCGGCCGCCCAACAGCCAACAGAGAGCCAGGAAACCCGCACCAAATAGGGGCCGGAACAGGGGGCCCGCAACTTTACAGTTGCCGACCCTCACCCGCTAACAGAGTGAAACCAGCCCAAGAAAAACCCACACGAACCACCGCAAGCCAGCCAGCAGCCGACCAGGAACCGGTGTCGGTCGACCGACACAGCGGAGGCCGGGAACAGCCGTTGATTCTGGACCCAGCCCAGCACCGAGCAGGAACCGATGGACATCCATCAGTCACCCCGCACAACCCCAAGGGACAAGACAAAACCAAACACCCAAGCCGCAGCGCAGCTCGGGGCGGGCGAAAGGTAACCCACTGTCTGGGTCCAGCAAGGCCACCGCAGTTGGTCGACCAACTGCCCACCTTGACCGTACTGCCCACTGACGAGCCTTCCCACACAGCCACCACGCCCCGGGCCACTCTGACCCGAGAACGGCCCGTCACACCGCGGAACGCATAGAGGAAACCCAGAAGGAGAAAAACAGCACCGCCGCACTGCCAAACAGGATTCAAGTCGCTAAATCCTTCTCCGCAGCCCTTAGGAAACGCCCGTGGACCGCCGCAACGCATAGGAGGAGTAGCCAGCCAAGAACGAACAGCCGACCACCAAAGCTACTCTCCCCTCCGACATCAACAGAAAGGCCCCCGAATGAACCCCGAAGACCCCACCGCCCTGGAGATCACCGAGGCCATCTTCCGCCTCATCCCCCACATCACCAGGGCGCTCAAAGAGCTCACACCACTCATCAAAAGCTTCCTCCACCGGATCCGCAAAAAGCCCTGAATCAATGACTGACCAGCCCCGGCAAGGGGTCGGAGCTCCGACCCCCAATGCCTAACTCGTGCCCCTGCCTCCCCGGTAGGAGCGGGGGGAAACCCTGCAAGCAGTACGAGGGCGCCACAAAGAAGGGGGCCCACACAGGAAGGAACCACCATGCAGACCACCCGACCCACCCCTCTCCGCACCTTCGCTGCACTCACCATCTGGGCAGCCAATGCCCTCCGGGCCCTGAACCCGCGCCCGGTTCTTCCTGCAATCCCCCGCCCATGGGACGGCACCGGTGTCTGCACCGCCGTGATCCGCGGCGGAGGAACCACACACACAGCAACCGCAGCACTGGCCTACACCGGCCCTGACGGCACCGAACACCTCGAACTGTTCCGCGGATACAGCACCGAAGGCATCACCGGCCACGCCGCGGCAACCGCCCGCATCGACGCGCTCACCTTCCTCCTGAACAACCCCACCGGCGCCCGCACGACCCGCCTCTTCATCGACGACCCCGAACTCCGCAGGGAAGTCACCGCCCTCCAAGACTCCTTCCCCAGCCTCCAGCTCACCGCCACCGCCGACACCCACCTGTCCGCCGTGGCCTCCCGGACAGCGGTCCGGGCGAACAGCGTCACCGTCAACACCAGCGCCGCCGCTGCACTGCTGTCCCTCCACCAGCCCGCCGGCGAGCGCCGGCTCGTGATCGCCACCGACGCCTCGATCGTTCCGGGAAAGGCCGGGGCAGGGATCTCCGCGGTCGCCAGCGACGGGACCGTCTGGCAGGACCGGCTGCCCGGAACCGCTGACATCACCTGGGCCGAGTTGAAGGCCATCCATGCCGCGATCGCCCAGCACCCCGGCCGGCACGAGCTCGTGGTGCTCTCCGATAGCAAGGCAGCCATCGCCTTCGCCACCGGCACAGCCATCCCCACCCAGGCGCGCATGCGCCGCGTCGCCGCCCAGATCCACACCCTGTGCGCTGAGCGTGCCGTCGAGATCAGCTGGGTCCGGTCGCACAACGGACACTCCCTGAACGAGGCAGCAGACGCCTTGGCCCGCCAGGCACGGCGCGCACCCGTTGCCCATGCCGCGTGACGGGGGGGAAACCCTAACAAGGGCACAGAAGAAAACCACACGAAGGAGACCAACCATGAACACCCCCGAGACCCTCTCGTACCAGCTGCCCAGCCCGCTACCGCCCCGTCTGCGCCGAAAGACACCGGCACAACGCCGGACCGCCATTCTCCTCGTCACCAGCGGTGCCCTGCTGCTCCTGACGCTGCTCGCCCTCGTCCTGATCCTCGCCACCACAGCCGGGACCGCCGGCAACGACCAGCAGCCGGCACCCCCTGCAACCACCACCTCACCTGTACCTACAACCACGTCCGCACCCTCCACCACGGCCGGTACCGGCCAACCGGCAGCCCCCGCCAGCCCCGCCGTCACCACCACCCCGACACCCACCTCTACCGGTCTCTGACCACCACCCACGAAAAGGACACCGCCATGACCACCACCGCACTCGCTCCCCGCCCGGAACAACCTCAGGCACCCGTTGCCCGGCCGCTGCTGGCCGGGAACCGCAGCCGCCGAGCCCTCGCCAGCTGGACACAAAAAGACTGGAACCGTGCCGCCACCATCGCGGTGGCCATCACCGCCCTCGGAGCCGCCACCGACGCGATCTTCGCCGCCGACGTGCTGAAACTGCTGGTAGGAATCACCTTCCTGGCCTACCTCGCCGCCGTCGGCGCGGTCACCGTCGCCAGCGCCTGCGCGTTCTTCGCCGGCCATGTCATACACCACGCCGAGCACAAACACTGGGGCTGGATCCTCGCCGGCGTCTGGGCCCTGATCGGTATCGGGCTGGCCGTCATGCGGATGGTGCACTCGCAAATCAAAGTCCCGGACATCCCCGACGGCGCCACCTCCGGGGAGATCGAGAGGATCATGCGCAACGCCGTCCTCGCCGACGTCGGGATGGGAGTGCTCATGCTCGTCATCTTCCTGGCCACCGGGATCCTGCTCATCCACAAGGCCAAAGACCTCGGAGATCCCGACCTGCGACGCATGCTCCAAGGCCTCAACGAACGCACCCGGCTCCTGAAGCTCTGGACAGAAGCAGACACCCAGGCCGTCCAGCATGGGAACCTCCTCGCCCGCCGGGCACACCACATCAGCATCGCTCTGGAACAGGAACGCCAGAACGCCCACGACGGGAACCTCGCGATCCGGAACGCCGCCAAAGAAGCCTCCGTCGTGGCCCAGGCAGAAATCATCGCAGACCCCACCGCGACCCTCATGACCCAGATCCAGCACGAGGACCGCCCATACCGCCCCAATGACACACGCCACCCAGAAAACACCGACACCGACGACGGCGCCGGCACTGAAAACACCGGGCCTGAGACAGCAGCCTCCCCCGCCCCCGAGGAAGACAAATGACCGGCCCGGATTGCCTGCACTGCGGCACCGCCACAGCGCCCTGCCCCCTGGGCGAAGGATGCCCGGGAGTGTGGCCCACGCACGGCACCCCCGCCTGCACCCAATGCACCCACGGCTACAGTTGCCCGGCCCACGGCCGCTGCTGGACCGGAACCCAACCCACCCACTCCAACCACTAACCACCAGAAAGGCCCCGCCATGAACACCACACCCAACACCGGCCCCACCGACATCGAGCTCTACCTGCGCGAAACCGCCACACCCACCGAATACACCCTCCGCGAGCGCCTGGTGGACTACTGGGCCGGGCGGGCTGACCGCCGGCACCTGTCCACCGCCCAGGCGAAACCGCGAACCGATGAGGTGATCGAGACCGTCCTGCTCACGCCGTGGGCGGTTGCCTGCCGCAACGAGTACCGGGCATCCAAGGACTTGGAGACCATCACGCACAACCGCATCGTGGATCCGCTGCGGACCGAGAAAGCCACGCTCCAGGCCCGCCTCTCCCATCTCAAGGAGGCTGTGGGCACTGCCCAGGAGGATGCGGACAGCGCCGCAGAGGCTGCCCGGGAAAGCGCCGCCACCCCTCCGGCCCCGGCCGTCCCCCGCGGTCCGGGCGAGCAGCACGCCGACCCGGCCGCACTGGCCGCCCGCCGGCGGCGTGAAAAGCAGGCCTCTGACGCCGCCGCCTCCGCGGCGGCCCAAGCCGCCGTTGTTGCGGCCCGCGCCGCCGCCGGGGCGCATGCCGCCGCCCTCGAACGCCTGGCCGTAATCGGCGAGCGCCTCACCCTCGCCCAGTCCGTCCTCGAGGATCGGGTCGCGGAATGCCGCCGGCACACCAGCCGCAGGATCAACATTTACGCCAGGGCCATTACCCGCCGGCACCCGGACGCCCCCGTCATCGCTGAGCTGACCGAACACCTTGACCTTGACCAGGACGCCCCCCGGTCCGCCGGATCCCACACAGGCGTTGCGCCGGAGCGTGGTTCGCAGCACTGGCAGGGCCGTCCGACCTGGCTCAGCGTCGTGGACCCCGAACCAGAGACCCCCTGACCTGCGTTCGGCAGTGCCTGACCCTACCCCTGTGTGGGGTCAGGCACTGCCGGCGGCGAGGCGCAGCAGACGGGGGAAACCCTGACACAGGTACCACCACCAAAACACCCCGACCAGAAGAAAAAGGAGCCCCAGAATGAGCCTCTTCGAGACCCTGAACGGCCTGCTCGGCAAGCGTCCATCAGACGAACCGCCCGCGCCCGGATACGAACACTTCGGCGGGGAGCCCACTGACCCACGCAACAGCCGCTACTGGCGCTCGATTCCCCACCCGGGCCGGACCGCGGTGCCCACGATGGCGGATTACATCATCGAGGTCGTCCGCCGTGTCCGGGCCCACGCGGCCGGGATAGACGACGCGACCGGGCCATTCCAGCACCGGCTCATCGACGCCGAAGCCGAAGCCACCGGCGTAGCCATCGAAGAGCGCTATCTGGACCAAGTACGCACCGAACAAGGGCTCTGGGCCGACGAAGACACCATCGCCTACCGGCACCGACAGCAAGCAGACATCCTTAAAAACCAGCTGGGAATCGCGGACGCCGACTACCGAGCCGGGAAGGATGCACTCCTGGGCGAACCCGGCGCCACACCGAAATGGAACAAAGGCATCACCGCCGAACGCCACACCCCCGCAATCCCCGTGCCCGGGCTCCCGGTCCCCCGCCCCACGACCACTCCTGAGCCCGCCCCGGAGCCCGCGACAGCTGACCCCGGCCCGGCACCCGAAACCACCCTCGTCTCCGCTGGCTCCGGGCCCCACCGGAAAACCCGCCACACCGAAACCCCCCGTGAGGGTGACCACGCAGCCCAGAGCAGCGGCGCAGACGAGGCCGACGGTGCAGAAGCACCGGACGAACTCGACGAAAAAGCCGCCTAAACCAGCGGGGGTCCGGCCCGGGAAAACCCCGGGCCGGACCCCTTCCGGAGGGGGAAACCCTCACAGGAGTACCAGCCGCATCCAGCGGAAGAGCCCCACGAACAAAGGAACACACCATGCGCACCACCACCGCCGCCATCCTGGCCACCACCGCCCTGGCCTCCCTCGCCCTCACCGGCTGCGACGGGCCCGCCATCGGCGCCCAGGCCGAATGCGACCAGCCCACAGCCCTGACCATCATCGTCGCCGCGCACTCTAACGCCGCCCCGGCCCTGCCCGCAGAAGTCGCCTGCATGGTCCGCAAAACCATCGAAGCCGGCAAACCCATCAGCATCATCCGCGAAGACGGGGCACCCTCCGTCATCCAGGCTCCCCGCGTCTACCCGATCGGAGCCGCCAGCAAAGACAACGACATCAACAACGCCAAAATCACCGTCAGCCGCGCCGTCTCCGGCATCGAAGCCAACGCCGACGGCGACAATACCCTCGCAGCCCTGGAACTCGCCGGCAGACTCACCACCGACACCCCGGACGCGACCATCGCCGTCCTCACCCCCGGGCTCTCCGACCAGGCCCCTCTGGACCTGACCGTCCCGTCCCTGGTCACCGCCGTCCCCGCGGAAGTCACCGCGAAACTCAAAGCCTTCAAAGCCCTCCCCTCCCTGGCAGGGCGCACCGTGCACTGGTACGGGCTCGGGGAGCACCACGGCACCCAGCCGGCCCTGACCGGGCCGCAGCGGCAAAACTACCAGGGCATCTACACCAGCATCCTCACCGAAGCCGGCGCCACAGCCGCCTTCCACCCCGGACCCGCGAGCGCCGGCACCACCCCCCGCCCCGCCGGGCCACACAGCATCAGGCCCGTCCCGACCGCCGACGAACCCACCATCGACTTCCCCAAAGCTGAAGGCACCAAGAAGGCAGAAGGCACCCGCACCTTCAACAACGCCAGCTCCCTCGGGTTCCTCCCGGACAGCACCACTTTCCGCGACCCCGGCGCAGCCGCCACCACCGGGGCCCACCTCGCAAAATGGCTGACAGATAACCCCGGCACAGCCATCACCGTGACCGGCACAACCGCCTCCGCCGGCACCGCGGAGGCCCGCGGCGCGCTCGCCCGCGCCCGCGCCCAAGCCGTCTGCGCCAAAGCCGTTGCCGCCGGCGCAGACCCCGCACGAATGTCCGCGGCCGGGGTACCGGATAACAACTACCCCGGGCACATCCCCGACACCCTACCCGACGGCACCCTCGATCCCATCGCCGCGGAACACAACCGCACGGTAGTCATCACCTTCAGCGCCCAGGGGGCGCAGTCATGACCAACACCGCCTGGGCAGCACTCATCACCCGGCTCCCCGCCGCCAACGACCTCCCCCTGAACCTACTGCTCGAACTTATCGAAACCTCCAACAACGACCTCAATACCCGCACCGGCAACGACATCGCCCGCAGCCTGGAACCCCGCGAGCGCGCCCGCTGCCAAACCGCAACCGCGCTCGCCCACGCCCAACCACACCTCACCGATGCCGCAGGACACAACGCCGCCCACGCCTGGGCCAACACCCGCCTCACAACAGCCGGAACCATCTACCGACACCACGCCAAAAACGTCCTCACAGAAATCAACGCGAACCCCTTCACCTACCTCCACACCCACCCCACAGCACAAGCCCACGGCCCCGACCAGGCCAGCACGGAACAGACACACCGGCCGGCCAGGCACCCAAGCAACCCGCACCAGACGGGCGGGCCAGACCGCGGCAGCTAAACCACAGCAACAACTAAGGCCCCGGAAAGCGAAACGGGAAGGGAAGAAGAAAAGGGGGAAACCCTGACACGGGTGACACACCCTGCAACCGGCAGGGCACACACGCCAACACCGGAATCAGAGACCGAAAGGAGGAACACATGTTCAGCGTCGGACCACTCGGATGGTGGATGCGGATGTGGTGGGGATCCCAATACTTCACCCCCGTCTACGCCTAACCCACACGCCCCGGGGCGCCCCAACCATGACGGGCGGGGCGCCCCACCCCCACCCGCCTGACCACCCCACCCGCGGCCCTGCTGGAAACCCTCACAACACGCAGGCCCGCCGCCCGCGGGCGCCACACACCCACAGCCCCAAGCAAACCCACCAACCCCGGCTGCGCCCGGGCCAACCCGACAGGTTATGGCACGGATTCCAACAGGGGTTATGGCATGAGATACCGCCTTACAAACCGACACCACCCACAACCCCGCAGCTGGCCTCCCGACGGGAAGGCCAAACCCGCTGCCCGCGAGCGCACCGGGGTCAAAGCATCCTCAGGACGCTACCCGGCCGGCGCGGGGAAACCCTGACACCTACGACACGCCCTGCACCCGGCAGGGCACACACCAAACGCCAACCGCACCACCACCTCTTGAAGGAGAGAACGACCATGGCCCAATGCAAAAAATGCTCCAAAGCAACCCAGGACTGCACCGCCTGCAACGGCGGAAAAGCCCACGGGCTCCTCGGGAAACTCACCTGCTCCAAATGCAACAACACCGGACAGCAATGCCCCGCCCACGGAGCCCACTGGAAATAACCCCCAACCCCGGTGCGGGTTCCGGGTGCCGCCCCGCCCCTGCCGGCGAGCGCAGCACCCGGAACCCCGGCAAGCACACCCGGGAACCGGCAAGCACACCCGGGAACCGGCAAGGCATCTGCCCGCCTCGCCGGTTCCCTCACAGCCCGCCTGCCCCGCACGGAACCCATCACCAAACCTGTCCTCCTGAAAGGAAAACCCCGATGTCCGACTGGAACGACGTCATCACCGTCCTCAACCACGACCCCGCCATCCGATCCTGGACACCCCTGCCCGGAACCACCCACGCAGCACAAGCCACCATCACCACACCAGAACACGGCGAGATCGCCATGATCCTGGACAACGGCACCAACAAGCACTGGCTCCAGCTCCTGATCACCGTCTCAGATAGCACCGCCGCGAGGGTCTGGGAAGCCGCCGGCCGGTCCCTGCAGGACACCCCCGCGATCGGCCTGGCCCAATACGGCGAGAGCATCGTCATCCGCCACGGCATCCTGCTCCCCCACGCCACCCCCCACGCGATCACCAACGGCATCACCCTCACCATCACCGCCGCGACAACCCTCTTCGACACCACCACCAACAACCAACCCGTTTAGGCCCGGCCCGGCACCACACAAGGGCGAAACCCTCACCCACAGATATGAACACACGCCACAACGGGGACGGGGGAAACCCTAACCAGAGTGAACACACCGCCCGAAAGGGCAAAGCGGTGGAGGGGGAAACCCTGACACAGACGAACACACCCCGCAGCCGGCGGGGCACCGGCACCACGGCAACACCCCCACAACAAAAACACCCAGACAGAGGAGCACCACCATGAACACCACCACACCCCGGACCAACACCCCTCTCCGTGCCATCCGGAGCACCGCCGCGGCCGCGGCCCTGACAGCACTGCTCCTCACCGGCGCCGCCGCCCCCTCCCACGCCGCGACCGGGCACACCGTGAACGTTCAGATCGGGACCGGGGTCTGCCCGGCCGGCGGAACCGTGAAAGCCATCCAGTTCGGATCAGCCGACGCCCTCACCTCCGTCCCGAAAAAAACCGGGAACAGCGCCAGCATCAAAATCAAAACCGGCACCCGCTACATCACCTTCACCGGAGTCGCCTGGTGCAAAACCGCCTGGTGGCGGCCCCTCACCCCCTCGTACTTCTCCAAGCGCGTCTACGTCAAAGCCACCCAAAACACCATCCACCTCTAACCCCACAGGGGGGTCGGAACACCGACCCCCCTCACCCCTGGGGGACCGGACACACCCGGCCGCTGCCAGCCAACCGCCCGGTCGAGGACGTCGTCATCAACAGNCCAAGCGCGTCTACGTCAAAGCCACCCAAAACACCATCCACCTCTAACCCCACAGGGGGGTCGGAACACCGACCCCCCTCACCCCTGGGGGACCGGACAGGGGTGAGGGGAAACCCTTCAACAACCAGAACATCCGCAGTGAACCCAATTAGCCACACACAGAAGAGGGAACCCGCCATGACCACCACGCCCGCCCGCCCGCAACCCGCTTCCCCGCAACGGCCCGCACCCCGCCGACAGCCCCGGAACCCCGGCTGGCCCGTCCTGCAAGGACTGTGCGTGGCCCTCGCGGTTCTCGGCCAGGGAATCCTCGCCTACGCACCCATCACGGCCATCGCAGCAAATACCGTTCTGGCCCTCACCCTGGCCGTCAGCGCCACCATTCACAGCACCGCGACCGCCTACGCAGCAGGCCGGATCTGGAACGACCGGCGCCCCGCAGCCCTGGCCATGGCCCTCTCCTGGGCTCTCCTCGGGGCCGCCCTGAGCACCTGCTGGTACCTCATCCCGGACATCACCGGCCCCGACACAGCAATATTCACCACCGCCACCGAACACGCCCAGGCCCTTGAAAAGCTCCAGACCACCTACCACCTCAGAGCCCTTCTCTACGCAGCCCTCTACACAGGGACCGGCGCCCTGACCATCCTCTGGGCACACCGACACACCACAACAAACACTGAATGACCGCGGCATCGACCTAAACAAAACAGGCCCCACCTCGAAACCAGTATCGAAGGAGCAGCATGAGAGTCCCCAAAACCCTGATCGTGGCCGCCGGAACCGTCGGCATCGTCAGCGGCGCACTCTGGGCCATCGAACCCCGCCTGCCCAACCAGGACCCACCCACCCAGCAACAAGTCCAACAAGAACACCACGACCGGCAAGTAGGTGACCTCGCCGACGCCGACCAAGCAGACAAAGACCGCGCACGCGACGAAGCCACCGACCACATCAACGCCGAAAACGCCCAAAAAAACGGGGCCCACGAACCCCGCTCCAAAATCAGGATCCGCCTCCCATGAACCCCTTCAACCAACCCCCACAAACCGGCGACCTCGTCGCCGCCCGACGCAACATCAGCTGCACCCTCACCGAGGAATACACCAACTCCCCCAGCGTCCGGCAAGGCACGCGCGGGCTCGTCCGCAAACGCACCGGCAACCAGCTCACCGTAGCGTTCGACACCAGTTACGGCCTGACCGAAAGCACCGTCCACGCCCGAGACTGCCGGCTCATCCAACGCACCGCTGATGAAAAACGGTTCATGGAATGGACACAACTCAAAACTGCCGTTCGGATCGGTGCGCTCATCACCCTCATCGCCCCAATTCTTTGGTACGTCGTCGTGTATTGGGCCCAGACCGGATCCCTTGACGGCGTCATCGAAGCACTCATCGTCGCGGCCCTCGAATCCGCCCTTGAACTTCCCGGCCTCATCTTGGCCCACCCCACCCAAACACTCGTCTGGATAGCTGTAGGCGCCCTCGTAACCCGGATCGCTCTCGGCCCCCGACCACGCCGAAAACGACGTAAACAACGACGATAGACAGCACTATCTCAACCTTCAAATACAATCGCAGCAAGCAAGCAGCGCAGAAAAAAAGGGGGGCGGGCATGGCGTCAACGGATGAGCAGCTCACCGAGATACCAGACGAATCAGGACTCAATGCGCCCGGACCTCAGGGAACGGCGGATCATCGCCCAAATTCATTCGTGACGCACGTCGACACCAGCACATTCCTTAAGATCGCCGAAAACTATCTGAATCAACACAAAGCAAAACTTGACATCAACACTGGCCAGCTCGATCTTTCCTTCCCTGAGGCCTCACAGCTCATGGCAGAAGCACTGGCAGAAATCCTGCCCGTGCGAGGGAAGATTCTCGATATTAGAACCGAATTGCCTCCGGAGATCAGCAACGCTGCCGTCTTGGGAACTACGGACCAGAACGGCAAGAAATCACGTCCTTGCAATATCGCATTCGGTTCGACGTTGGGAAAATTGCGCACAGAACGGATCCGGGCAGGAATACGCGAATCCATCCTCAAAATGGCAACCCATCGAGATGCCGAAGGAAAACGCCGTTTGCACACGGAACTAACGTCCTTCAACGCAACCCAGATCAACTACACCAAGGTAGGTGCCGGAAACGCTTATACGATCGAGGGAGCGATCAAACACGTGGTCGATAGAGTCGCCGTAGCCTCGGATCGTGGAGGACCAGCTGCTCTGGCGCCAGACATTCTTGCCCGCATCGTTGCGTCCAGAGCCACCGAATTCAGCATCGCTAGCTCACGGTTCACCACAGTATCTGCCGCCGCCG
Organism: Arthrobacter sp. Leaf337; assembly: GCF_001423745.1. Lineage (GTDB taxonomy): Bacteria > Actinomycetota > Actinomycetes > Actinomycetales > Micrococcaceae > Arthrobacter. The sequence goes on along the minus strand of NZ_LMPC01000005.1, from coordinate 115,218 downwards.
CCCCCGCAGAAAGTGGCCTCCACACAAATGGCCTCAATGATGAGGCCCATAGTCCTCTGGATGATTTGTTGCGTTGGGATGACTCCATGGAACCCGAGGCGCTCCCGAACCTGCAACGGGCCAAGGACTTAGCCGAGCAATGCGCGATGATGGACTACCTCACCCTCGAACAACTCGACCAACTCTCTGATGACGTTGCCCGGCGAATCCACCATCCGTTCGGTCTGACGGAAACTGATGGACATGCCGCCATGCTCACCGCCTTCTATCTGTACACAGGAGAGGCTCCATACGCGGCCATGCAGCAAGCTTGGACATACGCGAGCGCATCCGACGCTGCCCAGCATTTCCGGTCTAGCAGGTACGGGCCGTTGATGGACACTCTCCAGTCGGCTCTGGTCAAAGCAATACAGAAAAGCCCTGTGCGTTGGATGGGAAGGGTGGATGTGCGGCCGTCGGTCATGGATATGTTGCGGCTCCTGGCCGCAACAGTCTTCACCGCTCGCACAGAAAGCCCTCAAGAGCCGGTGTGGCCCAAGGGTTTGCTGGATGCAGTTCTTCATCGCTATGGGGTCAGCGACGAAGATGTTCCCGGCGCGGCCAGGCTGTTGGAGGGATCTTTCTCCCTCGAGCGTTCTCTTGCCGGGGAAATACAATGGTGGGAACCTTCGCAGAAATGGAACACAGTCGGTTGCCGCGTCTTGGAGCGCGTCGCCACGTTTGACTACAACATGACTGGCGGGGATCTGGAGGACCTCAGAGCGCGGGCCAGTTACGTCCTCCCCGCCCAAAGGCTCTCTGAGCTACGCGACAACCTTGTTCGGGCCGAAACAGAGTTTCCCCAGACTGTCCGAGAGGGAAAGAACCGGAGTCAATTCACGCATGGATCTGTCGAAGAAACCAACGCGTGGCTATGGAAATTCGGTCATCTGCAAGCAACCACATTCTTCAAGAAATTCAAGAACGAGAGAGAGAACGCTCACCGAGGGGTACGGGGCCTCGAAGGTGAACGAAACGGCACAGGCGTCAAGGCAGTTCCTACACCCCGTCAAAGGTCTGGAAAACTCCAAACACCGAACAACTGGTTCGTCCTCGCAACCAGCACATACGCAACCAGCATGCTGAGTAAAAGCAGTGGGTCATCAGCGAGCGCTCATCCAGGCATGAGCGCTGCTGAAACACGATCGGCAGCGGCCTCATTGCTAAACATCCTCGGTTACGCGAAAAACTACCCAGCCACGAGGCCTGATCCCAAGCAAGAGATACCTGAATGGATCAATGAACGGGTGGAAGAGTTCAATGCCCTCGAAGAGGACATCGAACAAGTCATTGACCCCTACGAAACGAATGTGATGGCCATCCTGTTGGAAGTTGCCGTCCGGCTTAGCATCGAAGAGGAGGCCGATGAATGACCACCGACCAGACGCAGGTACTGAGTCTCGAATCCAATCTTGACGCCTTCCGTGTGCAATGCTTTGAGCCTGGGGCCGCGCCCACCGTCAGCATCAGCGCCGGTGACAACATCACCGTCGAAATCGACATCACACGCCCCAGTGCGCCTGTGTCCGTCTCGGTCCACGACACCTATGCTGCCGCCGGCAGCCTCTACGAAATCTTCGGCGCCCCAACCGGCAGGGAGCTCATCCGACGAGCCAGGATACTAGCCGATGGCGATAACCAAGAAGGGCAAGCGAGTCCACCTCTTACGTTCACACCCGGCTCCGCCTGGAACGGTCTCCTAGCTGCCGCCTATCAGCAATGGACCCTTTACTGGAATCCTCTGCCGCTGGACAAGTCTCTGAACGCCCTCGACATCGTGGCCGCTGGCCACCTTAATCGTGCCTTCGATGGGGCCGAGACTGCGCGCCTCAACGCAGCTGAAGCGCTTCCGGCTGCTCGTGCTCTTCAGCGACTGTTGGACGCCGGCCTCATCGACGAAATTGCACTCAGCCCGGTGCGTGCAGCGCTCGACGCCCTTGATGAAATCCTTCCAACTGGAACGCCAGGAGGGGAAGACCCATACACTCTGCCTTTGCCCCTGTCCGAAATGGACCGGGACGCTATCCTCTACAACACCTCGGCGACATCAGCCATACAGGTCCCGGGTTTACTGCTGATCGGGTCCCCAGACTGGCGTCTCACCGGGCACGGTGAAGCGTCCACCGCAGAAGACACGATCCGCGTTGTTACGCACGCCCGCAACCCGCACGCCATTACTGTCACCGTTCCCACCCAAAGAACAACAGCAACTGATCCAACGGCCCACTACCATGCCATCGTCACAGAGCCGCACACCGGATCGTTGATCGCCCACGTCCCGCTCAAACCAGCCTCCGGAGACATCCTCGCCGGCCACAGTCTCCCCGCACGAGCAATTAGGCCAACCGATTATGTCGACATCCGTCACCGTGACATTCCCGGCTACCCGGAGCCGAGTCCCGAACAACGCCACATCGATCGCACCAAACGTGTTTCGGCCCGGAATCACATCCAGGACCGTCTCACGCTCAACCTTGTCAAGGGAGCACTGCCGGCCACTCTCACGGAACTAGCCCACGCCGGACGTCTCCTTATTCTCGAGGAAGCCCGAATCGACGACCTCGACCTCGCTTGGTTCAGGCTGGAGGCTTCGGATTCCATCGCGGTCAGAAGCAGGGGCGAGGTACGTCGCATCTTCAAGGCCAAAGATCCAGCCACACGTACTTCATTTACGATGATGTTGTTGCCCGACGGGCTCTGGCTGGTGGTCATCAGTCCTGGACCGCGCGTTAATTCCGCTGTACTCCGCTGGGAAACCAGATGGAGTACAGGTGAGATCACACGTCATGAATGCGCTTTGGACGAAACTGACTCAGTGAGGATCGTTGCTCCTATACTGGACGCCACGCCTGTCATGATCAGATCTGTCGATGAGTAGCCGTAGTTGCCTCGAAGGAAGGTGGATCCGGTGAGGTCAGCTGATATCCAACTTGCTAAGAGTCCTCGTCCCGGTCTGGCGCACCTTTGTGACGACCTTGGTCTTCAGCGGAGGTCTTTTGCCCTGAACGCAGTCCTCGAACGGGCAGCCCTCTACGCGTACGCGGATAAGAGGCTAGTGTTTGGGACTCAGCACATATTTGAGTCGATGCTAAACGCGGCGGACGAAGAACAATCACGTTTTCTTCCCACGGTCCACGCTTGTGGAATGGACCTGTCCTTTTTCAGTTTCAAAGGAGACGTAAACCGTCACGAGGCGTCGGAGCTTCAATTAGGGGAGCAGGAGCGATACCTGAAACCAGACCACGGCGCCAGTCGCGTTCTGCGTCTGGCCAAAACCCTCGCGTCCAAGTCAGGTGAACCGGCCATCGACACTGTGCATGTTTTCCGGGCAATGCTGGAGGACAAGGGTCATGGTGGGAGCAAGGAACTGAATCATTGGATGGATTCATCGAACGTTACACAGTCAGCGCTGATCGCCAGTTCACGTCGGCTGAACGCATGGCAGTGTTCCCTCGATACCTTGCCCATGACACAGCTGGGTCACGCTGGTCTACAGCGTGGCTTCCCTCCCCTGGCTATAAACGTCGGCGGTAAGACCGTAGACACAAAACGGATAGCCAAACAACGCCGCTTGGGCATCCTTGGCGGTGGATTTACACCTAAACTCGAACTCTTCACGCCGCTCGGTTTGGATGTCACCCGTTGGTACGTCCTCAGCCAGTGTTTTCAATTCTTCATCGGCATCGTACTTGTTCTCGGGGTAGTTGAAATTATTCGCAGCGGCCATCCATGGTGGGTGATTTTTGGCCTGATTCTCGCTGTTTGGGACACCACTTCGACTCACTGGAGTGTTACCTGGATATTCCGTTTAATCAGCTTGGTGGTTCTCTTTCTAGGCGGCCTGTATCCGTGGCTAGGTTTGGTTGCTGTTGTTCCCTGTTACTTTGCGCTAAATACGTGGCTGACTATTTTGATCCAGCGCAGAGAGACGAGAAATCCCGACTACGACCGCGAACTGATGGCCGAAGACCGATTGTGGGCGGCCTTAGGGTCTTTCCCAAGCAAGTCCCAGTAGGGGCAAAGGCATGCCGGGAGATCTACCTACAGATGTGGACATAGCTCTGCCAAACAGCCGGCGTGATCATTGCACCTCTTCTTTGATCGTCCAACGCCCTGAGCTGGGCATCGCGTAATGCCTCTGCTGGTTCTGCCGCGATCGTCATTCGCGTCGTGACCTCGTGGTCAAAGTCTGATGTTTCCTCGATGTCAGGCAATTCGAAAAGGGTGCAGATTACATCGTGGGCGCCAGCGAGAAGTACTCCGATGGCAAGGCCAAACCACTCGAATTGGCGATCCACGCCCTTCGTGTCGGTTGCTGTAACCCTGACACCGAGGCTGGAACAACCTGCTAGAACTACCCTTGAGGGCATGGGAAATTGTGCCGTGCCGTCTTCATCCCGTCGGAGCAGCTCACGCATTGTTAGACGTTCACCGTTGGCCAGCATTAGCCCAGAGCTCGCGGGCTCGAACAGCTCTCCCTGATGAACGTGTCCAGCGAAGTAGGCGGTGGCCGGACCTGTGATCGACTGAAGAAGTTCCTTTAGAACTTCCTGGTTTACGTAGCCGCGTCGGCGCTTGCGGGCATACGGCGGAAATCGTGCAGCATATGTCAGCCGGTCTTTGGGTGGAGTGTCCCTTGTCTCGTTGGGCGTGACGACCGCCAGTGACAACGGATATAGGGAGGAAAGCGACATCGGTGCATCGCGCCATGTGCTGGCCACCGCAGCGAAGGACGGCACATAGGAAATGAGTGCCCGCTCCACAAATCGCACGGACGATTTCGTGTCTAGCGGGAAGGCAGCGATTGGCAGGCTGGAGAGCCTTCCGCCCAAGCCGACAATTACGCGGAGAGGGTTCTCGCGTGTGCGGGCAAGAAGTTTTTCCCGAAGTTCGTCCGGGATCAGGGTCTTTGCTGCTTCCCCAAGAAGCAGATACTCATCCGTCTCATACTCGGGCGTCGCTTCTGTGACTGCACTCTTCTCGAAGAGAGGACTAGCTGCCTTACGTAGAGCAAATTTCTCTGCCCCCTCCGTTGAGGCTCTGTTGGGGATCGACTTCAACAGACGATCGACTGGGCGGGCAATGTCTTGGGTGGGGAAACGGTCGTAGTGGAACATGCCGTCACTTTCAAGGATGAACCACTGGAACCAGTCGCCGCATTCAATGCCTCCCCAGTAGATTTCCGAGGACGATGACCGGAAGTTGATCGCCCTTCGGAGTGGAAGGGGCTCAGTTGAGGCATCTGACACCCATGATGAATGCGCGACAGTGATGGAGGGGGCGGCATCCAGTAAGTCGGCCTTCTGTGCGTCCTTTGGTGCTGCAGCCAAGGTCCCGAGCAGGACGTCAAATATGTCAGCCGTGGCTGTGCCGGCGGCATCTCGGACCCGGGGTACAGCCTGGGCCTTTGCAGCTTCTATCAGTTCGACAAGCAGAAAGCATCGGCTGTCGGGGGAAACTTCCAGCCACGCCAGGTCGAAAGCCAGTGCGAAGGCCCTGCTTTGAATGAGTTCCCAGCTCCCGCGCCAAGCGGACGTGGGTAACTGGTAGCGGATACTTTGCATAGCTCGCAGTGAAGACAGGATGTAGGCCTGAGCATGCTTTGAGTCTCCGGCAAGGTGCAGAGCCCGCGCCATAGACAACTCGGCCAAGCACCTGGGAATGACGTATGTGCCCCCAACGAGCGACTGGACGGCTGACGTAAGCAGATCTGTAGCCCGTTCAATGTCGGATCGCGGGTCCACTTCCTTGACGTATTGGGCACTGAGCAGTTGTGGACCTGTACCAGTCTCATTAGCGTCGAGGAGGATGTTTGCTAGGAAGATCTGGCGTTCTGCGTGCTCGTCTTCACGCATGACGTCTCGATGACCTTCCATCCACATCGCCAAGGCTCTGGCCGTATCGCCTGCGTCAGACAACTCGCCCATGCCTACTCTGAGGCGGAGAAGCCATACTTCAGTCTCGTGAAGACGGGAAAGATCTGATGTCCTAATCGCCCTCCACCGATATTCAGCAATCATCTTTTGCAGATGGGCGTTATCGATCTCTAGAGCCATGGATAGGCGGATCCGAAGTGTCTCAGCGCGCCGCAGCCAGACCGCATCCGCCCTCCGGGAAAGTTTTGACTCAACCGCGTCGAGAAGTCGCAGGGCTTCTTCGGGGCGGCCAAGCGCAACCAGCACTTCAGCCCCTTGAAGACGGATCCATCCGTGGATACGCCGCCTACGCGTCTGTTGGCTCAGGGCCACTTCTAAGAGCTGCAGTGCCTCAGTGGAGTGCCCCGTGCGGGCGGCGACAAGTGCACGACAGATGGCAATGATGCCCGCACAATCCGTCGGTAGAATGCGTACACGGTCCAGAAAAAGGCTTGCAGAACTTGGATCATCGCCGATTGCTTTGTCAACGCCTATGAGAAAGTCAGTCAGGTGACGCTTTGCTAGGAGGCCGGCCACTCGGGAGATGCCCAGGAAGGTCATTGACCCCCTCATTGAGGAGAAGTTCATAAGCAGAAGGACCGTCCCCAGGCCCTTAGCCGTGAGGCCCGCCAGAACCGCGAGCGCTAGGGCCCAAACGCTTGAGTAGCCAAGAACGATGCTCAACACTGCGCTGGGTATTCCGATGGTGACCGGTGCTTGGAAGAAGGACCTGGCGGCCTTGTTTCGCGCGCTTGCCCGGAGACTGGCAACTGTTAGACCGCCGAATAGTGCAGGAATTATGCCCACCCCAATGGACAGGGCCACGAGAGTCGTCAGTGAGGAGGAGAAGCTTCGAACAATGAGGGGGTGCCACAGCATCCAGGCCACAAAAATTCGGTCTTGGTCAACAAGCCACTCTCCTGGGCTAGTTGAAGTCGAGCGAAGTGTTTTCATTCGCTTTCGTTGTGCCCACCAATCTGAGAGCAACAGGAATACATGGAGTCGTGGATGCGCGTTGCTGGTGGCGATGTTCAATATGTCAGACAGCAGCACAGGCGTCTCTACCGACCGATCATGCACTAGCGAATCTTCTTGAACCTGAATCGTGGGACTGTCAGGCACAAGTACCTACATTCCAGATTCGGTGAGTTTCGGTCCGAACCAAGCCGCCTTTTCGACGTCGTCCCCGATGTACTCAGCCCCGTAGGGGAAGTAGACAAACACCGGACTAAAGTATTCCGATAGCTCCCCCTTCGCAGGGTTTGGAAGCCGTTCGACGGCCAGCAGCTCCCGGACGTCAGTGGTAACCACGTCTGGCAGTTCAAGACGGAGATGGTGGGCAGCCATGCGCCGGACAATCGTCTGAGCCAAGGAACCTGAATCAAACGTCTTCTCGAACGTCAGCTCAACGTCGTGGAACCAGACACCCCCGTCCCCGTCGTCCATCGATTCCTGGAATTTCAGCTCCAACGTGCATTCATTGAGCAGGCTCTGCTTCGGCCTGAAACCTACCGACGTGATCCAGGGGAATCGAAGGTGGCCCACAATTTGGTGTCCCGCTGCCGGTGGTTTGTTCTGAACCAGGGCAACACGGGACTCCGTCACGAACATCTGAAAATGAAAAAGCCTATACACGGTCTCGCGATTACGCAGGGCCCGTCCAATGGCCTCAAAGGACTCCATATTGCCCGGAAATGCCGTCGTGTACTGGATATTGGCCCGTACTGGGAATGGACCGAGAACATCACCGTCTTCAGGTGAAGTCCATAGGCTCCCGTCAGCCCTGAGAGTCGGCCACTTCCGGTCGTAGTACTTTCCCTCGTTGCCATGCTCCCGGTCATTAAGTACTACGAAATATTGATCGTTTGCCATCACATGCCCCCATGCTCAAGGAACTACTGTATTTAGGAAGAGTGTATTTCAGGATTTCGACTACAAGCCCGAATCCACCAAACATGTCAGAACAACTGTGAATCTCAGCGCCACGAGGCCGTACGTCCTGACTGGGCTCATTTGGTTAGTGCGTGAGTTTGGCTGCGGATGGCATCGAGGACGGCTGGCTGTTCGGTGGCGACGTCGGAGGCGAATGTCTGGCGTGACGTGAACACGTCGCCAACGCATTGAACAGGACCCGCGAATCCGTTCCCACCACGCGTCCCGGGCCGCGGCGCCCGGAAGACGCGTCCGTGCCGCCGCCCTGCGGCGCAGTCAGCATTGCTCCCGCAGCATATCCAGCGATGCATCACGAGTCGCGGTCAGAGAATTCCCCTCTACTCAGGACCGGGCGATTCCAGCAGGAATCGTGATCGGAGGCTGGCCTGCAGTGTCGACTTCATCTCGCTCATTGCGGCTTCGATCGCTAGTTGTGGATCAATCATCGAGTCAGGATCACGGTCATAGACGACACCGGCAACCCGCCCTGCAGCCCAGCGCATCGCGGTGAAGTAGACCCGGCTGCTCTCATCCCACAGTCGTACCCAGGCCTCTGCGTCAAGGCCGGTGGAATGCGCCATGCGGACCCAGAGCAACCGCCCTGACATAAGCCGGAAAACATGGTCGGAGTGCGGGCCGTCCTCCGGTTGGAACGCGAGGTCGGAAAGCAACGACCGAGAGACAGTACTGTCCGCTCGTGCCCAACGAAACATACGCTTCGGCCAGTCACCTGCCCGCTCAGGCACATCTATGTTTTCCCACGGGTCAGCACGGATCTCTCTCAGAATTGATAGTGCGCCCTCGGCCGAAATCCGATCCTCGATGGGTGACAGTGCAGCCACGAGATCCGCAGAGTCCGGCCGGCCGGCCGCGGCCAACACGGCCGGGAGCAGCGTCCTCGTCAGCCAGTCGAGAACAGCGAACCCGGCTTCCCTCGGTGTCCGGGGGGGCGCCTGCGGCGGCCCTTCCCCCCAAACGGCCGGTCGCCAAAAGGAACGGACCAGTTCGTCGCGCAGCGGTGGGAGGACCAGCTCCTGGAGGGCATTGACGACGATGTCCCCCGGTTGAGGCGACCAGTCCCTTGACTCGCTCACAGCGGAAAGCAGGAGACCGGCCTCATTCGTGTTCCCTGTTGCGGCGGTGTGGAGCATCTCCCGCCTCATCGCCCTGCACCACGCCCCCATGGCCGAATGGGTCTCAGTCCATTGGTAACGGTAGGTTTTCCATTCCGAATCCAGATATGACACAGCGGAGCGCATCTCCGCCCGCCCCCGCCTAACAAGAACCTCGAAACGGAATTCGCCTTCTTCGACCAAGCCGTTCGTCAAACACCACTGCGCCGCCAGCTCCGCAGCCTCATCCGATCCCTCGGACGCGGCCTTACGGAACCACACGCCCGATTCCAGCTCGCCTTTATCCTGCAGCAGCGCCGCCAAACCGATCATGGCCTCGGCCCGGTGGGGCCACTGGTCCCGTCCGCCATTCCGGAGCGCGGACCTCAACACTTCCTCAACACCATTAAGGTCACCTTGGCCCTTCAAGCGGCGGCTCACCGATAGTGCCGCACCGGCGTCACCAGCCAGCGCCGAAACCCGCTCGCGTTCCCAATCGTCGGCATCTCCGGCGCCGAAAACCAGGTCCAGTTCCCAGTCCTCGGCACCAGCAGCCTTCGCCGCAGCCCGTTCGCGGTGCCGATCCTCGGCATCCCTCTTATCGAGCCGGGCAGGTGGCCTCCTCGATTCGGCCCGCACCCTACGTTCCTCGTTCTCGCGCAGCACCGACTGCAGGTGGAACGCCGCGTCCGCGTCCGCTGCCTCAAGACATCGGACAGCGAAGTCCCAGTCACCAGCAACGGCCTTCACCGCCGCCAACCGCACAGATGCCTCTGCGTCGCCCGCCGACGCCTGGCGTTCAAGCGCTTCGAATATCTCTGAATCCTCCACCGTTTCCCCCTGGGTTTCTGACGTGAACCTACCACCACAACCAATCTTGTTTAGCCCAACCGACGCACCACCTCCCTCGACGCACGATAGGAGTGGGACCAGGAACAGACGAGCCTGAGTGGTCTGGGCCGGCCTATTTTGGGGACGGTGGATGCTCGGCTTGCCCCGGTCTCCCGATCCACCGCCGTGCTTTGTCTAGGTCGGCGGTTGTCAGGCCATGCTGAGGCTGCGTGGTGACCAGCAAGAGCGGGAAGCGAGATGAAGCCGCCAGCTCGTGCGCATCTCGTCCGTGGACGTCGTCAATCCACACGACCATTACGACGTCGTCGGGAGATTCTGCGATGAATCGTGTGACCCACCGGGACAGCTGCCGCAGCTTAGGAGTCTCTGCGGCCGGATCACCGGATCCAAGCGGCATCCTCAGAGTAGTCCCTGCGATTCCCGTCTGCTGTTCGAGTTGCTCAGTCACGGATAAGCTGCAGCTCGTCCCCCATACGATTGTTCCCAATGTCGACGCCTCCGCGAGCAAGACCCGACGGTCATTGGGTAGTAACACTATGTGCTCTTGCTCGATGCTGTCCCACTTCCTCACGGGATTGAGCACTCCATCGACATCCATGAGAATAAGCACCTGCCTTCGCTCCATGGCCCGACCCTAACAGGGGGGCGGAACGTTTGGTCCCGCTATCGCTAGGGCAAATCTCGTCGCCCAATTCCCCCGCAGGCACTTTCCCCAGGAACCATCCGGGCAGGCCGCCCCCGACCGCAGCACCAGGGCCGACTGGCGGACTTAGTTCGGCGGGCTTGTCCTAGGTTCGGCGCCGCGCCCGGGCGCTGACGGCACGCCGTGACTTTTCTGTGGACGGCCGTCCCCCGCGCATCCACAACGAGCAACTGCTGCGGCACGGCCTCTGTGTAGATCGTGTGCACGGCCAAATCCTGGGCTTCCAGCCCGTCGCCCCGTTGTCCGACCTGTACCCCTACGATGGTCTCCCCCACGGAGAGGAGGGCAGGAGAATCATGGACGAACAACCGCGGCCACGCGCCAGCAGCTGGCAGATCGCCGGCGTCTGGATCTCCGCCGCTGCCCTGCTGATTGCTGCCGCCAGGGCAGCCATCGATCTATGGCAACTGCTCAGGTGAAGGCCCAGGCCGACCGCCCCTGCGAGGAGGCGGGCGTAGGGTGATTCCGGGAGGCTAGGAACAACAGGACTGGGGTCGGGGGTTATGCAGCTCACCATTCGGATTTACAGAGGCGTGAAACCGTTGGTGCCCTCGATGAAGTCCGATGTAGAGGGGTAGCCTGTGCCGTCGGCGGCAATGGTAAGTTCTTCGGCCGTTTTGGTCTCCACGGCGCTGCCGGCGACGATCTCGGTACCGGAAAACTTGACGCCGTCGGCCGGCGCGGAGTCCGTGGCCGACTGTTCGATGTTACCGGCGCCTGTTTCCGTTCCGTTCTCAGATGCCGGCTGGTTGAAATCGAATGTTTTCAGAAGGGGATTATCCGGCATCGGGATCTCGTCGTAGTTTCCGCCGGTACCCGAGGTGACGATATCCGCCTGCCCGTCGCCGTTACCGTCGAAGTAAGAGGTGGTCGTGCCGTTCGGATCGACGTGCTCGGTGTAGTTCGTCTGTCCGCTGCCGGTGAGGTCAATCGACACCGTATCAATGACCCTGTCCCCGTCCGTGTCTGCCGTGAAAGCGCCTGTCTCACCGTCAAGGGCCTCAAGCATCGGGGACGCATAACTTTGATCAACGGTCCCATCTATCGCACCGGGCCGAGGAGATACTCCTTCGCTGTCGGCCGGCATATCCAGGAACTCTTCCATGACTGCTCCAGAGATAGTCTTTTGTTAGTGGAGTCTCAGCAAACGTGAGTAATAACCGTGATATGCCCCCCTGACTATGTCAATCCTTTTTGGCCCCGGCAGGACGGTTATGTCTGGCCCCACCAAAAGTCCTCAAGCTCTGTTCCTGGACGAACCAGCGGAGTCACTGAGCCATAGGAGATGCAGGTAGCGGATCCCCGACACGTGTTGGTTAGAGAAGCGGACCTGCATGTCCGGCGACAAGCAGCCAGCCCTCTTCTTCATGAACCCATACTTGCGTCATAGGCATGCGGTAGGGCAGTGGCCCAAGCCCGCGCCACCAGGGACGAGGTGCGCCGGCTTATCGGTGGAGCCGGACCTCGTCGGCAGCTCATTGACTTGGAAGCGCAGGCCGGGGCCTGATCAGGCGGCGAGGGCGTAAGAACCAGACCGATATCGGGCGCGGATCGGTATTTCCAAGGTGTATCAAATGCAGCGCTATTGGTGATCGATTCGACGCATGAATCGGTCGAAGGGTGTACCGGAGGCGTGCCTTCTCTGGGCGGCGCAGTCCGCAGCAAGTGGGCAAAGCGTTACTAAAATCAGTCCTAGATCTCCTCGCGTCAACAACGCCGCTTCCATTCTCCGGACCACGAACTACCGGAATTGAGCCGAACCCGTAAGCTAACGTCATGACCGCGTCGAGCTTTCTTTTCCAGGACCGATCTTGGCGAACAATAGTGATCCCTTGGGGCACAGACTTCAACTCACGCTTGCGAAGTGCCGTCGCGGACGCGCCCCCTGAAATAGCTAATCCGGCAATCCCTTCGGAACTTGATAGATACCGGATCACGAACGATAGTTCGCTTAGCCTCCTGGACTCGCGTCAGGTCGAGCCGAACGGTCTGTTGCCCTTCCACATCTGCGCCACGGCGTTCCGAAGTTGGGCTCCCGCCGAGGAGGAACTCCTCGACTACCAGCGGCAGTGGATAACGCATCCCGAGGCCACCTTGGAATTTCGGCTAGTCGATAATTACCTTTACGCTCTCATCTGCGTTTACCAATTCAATCTGGCGAACCTCTCTCTGGTTGACGAGTCGAGCGACTTCTCCATGCTCCAAGGTGCCCTGTCGAGCATCCAGAGGGTCCGTGGCCTACTCCAGCAGGCGGTCCCATTCGAGGCGTCCCTAAGGGATGACCTCAACGGCTTTCCTTGCCCGACCGAGCAGGTTCGCAACGCCGTCGAGCGCGCCACCGCCACCCACGCCGCAAAGATATCAATACCGCCCTTTCCTCGGCTACCGCCCACTGCTCGGCTGCATCAATCTGCATCTCCTCTGGATAATTAAGTCCTATTCGGTTCAGTGGTCGTAGGCCGTCAGTGAGCGTTTTCGGGGGTTCGTTGGTTTCCGGCTGTGTCCATGGCGGTTCGGCGCACGAGCAGCCGGTCGGCCAAGCTCCAGAGCACGTAGGCGGGGCCGCTACAGTTGTCCAGTGAGACCCAGTGCACCAACCCCGACATGCACTATTGGTTTTGGCTGCCCATCGTTGTTACGTCGTCGGTGACGAGGCACGTAAGAACTGCCATGTCCCCGATCACCGTGATATCCGCCTGCTCAAGGGTTTGGGCGTGCCACGTGTTCTGGCCTTCTATGTTGGACCGAAGGTACGTCTCCCGATTGAACTGGTCTCCTTTATGGGATGTCCAGCAAAACTTGGGGTGCAAAAGCCGACTTAGCGTTTCTCCGTCACGTCGCGCCAGGGCATCTGCGCGCTTTAGTGCAGCACTCAACACTTCGTGATCGGTCATTGGTCCAGTCTGTCAGTTATTGCTGAACGCTGAACATCTGCCGCAGTGTCGAGTGCCCATACTTTCCCCAGGACGGTCGTAACCATGATCGACCGATTAGCTCGCGCTCTGTTGGGCGATGGTGTGGGCGAGCCGGTAGGAGTCCGTGCCGGTTTCGATGATCGTGCCATTGAAGGTCAGCCGGTCCACGATCGCGGCGCACAGGCGTGGGTCGCTGAAAGTTTTGGTCCAGCCGGAGAATGACTCGTTCGATGCGATTGCGATGGAATTCTTCTCCTCTCGTTCGGTCAGGACCTGGAACAGGAGTTCGGCGCCCCGGCGGTCCAGTTCCATGTAGCCAAGCTCGTCGATGCAAAGCAGGTCCACGCGGCCGTAGCGGGCGATGGTCTTGGCCAGGACCTTTTCATCGGCGGCTTCGACGAGTTCGTTTACGAGCCGGGTAGCGAGGGTGTACTTAACCCGATAACCCTTCTCCGCGGCGGCAGTACCGAGTCCGATGAGCAGGTGGGATTTGCCGGTTCCGGAGTCCCCAATCAGGCAGAGGGGTTGTCCTTTGCGGATCCATTCCCCGGTGGCCAAAGTGTGCATGGTGGCGGAATTGATGTTCGGGTTTGCATCGAAATCAAAGTCCCCGAGCCACTTATCCCGGGGAAAGTTCGCAGCTTTCACACGGCGGATGGACGAGCGCCGGTCCCGGTCGTCGCACTCCGCCAGCAACAGCTCGGCCAGAAATCCCTGGTAGGAGAGTTGTTCCTTCCCGGCGACGGTGAGGGCTTCGTCCAGAACCCCACGGATGGTGGGCAAGCGCAGCCGGCGGCAGGCCTGGTCCACGGCGGCAACCGCTGCCTGTTCGGTCAGGCCGCGGCGCCGGCGCAGAGTCGGGGTGATGGTGGTCGTCGGTGCGGTGGGGCTCATGAGATGTTCTCCTTCGACGCGGTTCCTGCAGGGTGTTCGGAACGTTTGGCCAGCAGCTCGTCATAGGCACTGACCGAGGGCAGGGGCCGGGCGTCAGGCGGGAGCCCGGCAATGACGGCGGCGGGGTCCATCAGCCGGCGCTGGGTGAGACTGACAACCCGTTGCACTTTCAATTCGCCGTGAGCACCGGGATGACAGTCGGAACTGGCCCCACCCCATGAAGATGCCGCGGCGTGTCTGCGGGCTTCGACCGCGACGACGTCGGCACTGACAGCACCCACCCCCAGCGCCGCAGTGATGCCTGCATGGATGTCTCCTGCGTCCATCGAGCGGTGCAGCAGCAGGACGTCGATGAGTTCACGGGTCCCCTCGGCGTCACCGTTGACCCGGCGAGAGGCAGCCCAGAAGGCCTCATGCGCGCTGGTGAACGCACCAGACTCCCGCGCCCTGGCCAAAGCAGTGGAGCCGGGAAGGGCGCCGGGTTTGGTCTTGAGTACTTCGAGATAGTGATCCAACTGGACCGATTGCCCGGACCGGGCAGCGACCCGCTGATGCCTGGCGGCCACGGTGCGGCCGTCGAAGACCACGAGCTCGGACGCCCGCAACGAGACCCGGACCCTCCGGCCGATGAGCCGGGCCGGGACGGAGTACTTCACCATCCGGACCGTGACCATCGAAGACCTATCAACTCGGGGTGTTAGCACCAGACCTGGATCAAATTCCCCCGCCGGCAACGAGGCCAAGAACGGCCGTTCAATCTCGAAGTCCTGACCGATGGTGCGGATCCTGTCATTGATCCGCCGGTGATCGTCCTGGGCTTCCCATCCCCGGATGCGGTCATTGAGCTCATCCAGGGAACCAACGACTGGCATGGGCGAGAGTCTGTTGCGCCGGAACCAGCCCACCTCGCCTTCAACTCCGCCCTTTGCATGGGCGCCTGCGATGCCAGGCTGGCAATAAAAGGGATCGAAGCCGTAGAACGAACGGAACAACACCCACCGGTCGTTCTCATGGCGCTGCCGGCCTTGCCCGAACACCACAGCGGTGACCGCGCTGGTGAGATTGTCGTATCGGATGTGTTTAGTCGGGATGCCGCCAAGAACGTTGAAGGCCTCGATGTGGCCCTCGAGAAAGGCTTCCTGGGCCTGAGTCGGGTAAATCCGGTGAATGGCTCTGCCCGAATGCGACAGCCGGAAGATGAACATGTGGCACTTCGTCTTCACCCCGTTCAGCACGACATAGACCTCGCCGAAGTCCACCTCGGCTTCGGCGCCCGGCGCGTGTTCCTGAGGAACAAACACCTCAACGCGGCGTCCGGCCTCCACATCAATCTGGGCCCGACGGACCCTTACGTAATCACGCACCGTGGAATACGAGAGCTCCTGCGCACCGTGCTCTTCGATGAGCCGGGCCAAAATCCTTCGTGCGGTATGACGCTGCTTCCGCGGAGCCGTTGTATCCTCGATCAGCATCGCGTCGATCGCGCCCTTGAACGGCTCCAGCCTCCAGGACACCCCTTGTCTCTGTTTGCGCTCCGGAGGGGCAGCTGAATCCAGTGCCTGCCTCACAGTTCTTCTGTGGACTCCGTACCGGGCGGCCAACGCACGAACCGACAGGCCCTCAACCCGGGCGTCCCTTCGGATCCGCGCGAACAACTCCACTCTCGACTCCATTCAGACCAGCCTTCCGCCGCATCCATCCACTGATGAATCCAACGTTGAAGGTGGGGCCACAAATAACCGTCACAAGGTGCCCGGCGAGTCATGAAGTGGGGCCAGATATATCCGTCCTACCGGGGCCATCCAAATCTGTCACAGCCACCCCCCACAGATGGCACGTCAACAGCCTTTAATTTGCTCGGACGGTGCCGTGTAGACCAGGCGCAAATCACGGGACATTTCGTCCCAGTACTGCCTGGCCGCGTAGCGGAAGGTGTTGCGGATCAGGTGCACGATGCAGGTCTGGACCACCGCCAGCGCCCAGACCGTGTTGATGGCCTCGGGGAGTCCCTTGAGCCCGTCGCAGACGGTGATGCAGACGCCCTCCACGCCGCGGTTCTTGATTTCTGTCAGCACTGAAAGCCAGAACTTCGCCCCTTCACCGCCGTCCCCGGCCCACAGCGTTCGCCGTTGACGCTGACGCTGACGCCGATAGCGACGTAGACCGGCCGGTTGGTGACCTGCCCGTCACGGACCTTGACATAGATCGCGTCGATGAACATCACCGGGTAGACCCGGTCCAGGGGCCGGGTCTGCCATTCGGTCATCTCCCCGATGACCTTCTCCGTGATGCGCGAAATGGTGTCTTTGGAGACTCTGGCGCCGAACACCTCCGCGAAGTGGGCCGCGATCTCCCCGGTTGTGAACCCTTTTGCACTCAGTGACAACACGATCTCTTCAACACCGGTCAGCCGGCGCTGCCGCTTGCGCACGATCTGCGGATCGAATGTTGAGCCGGTGTCCCGCGGCACATCGAGCTCCACGGGACCGATCTCGGTCAGCACGGTTTTCGTGCGGGTGCCGTTGCGGGAGTTCCCGCGCCCGGACACGTCGTGCTTTTCGTATCCGAGGTGTTCGTCCATTTCCCCTTCCAACGCGGTCTCCAGAACGTTTTTCGTCAGCCGGTTCAACAGCCCGTCCGGACCGACGAGGTCGATGCCCTGTTCCCTGGCCTGGGCCAGGAGCTGCTGCGCTAACTCTTGCTGATCCACATCAGTCGCCATGGGATCCATAGTTCCGCTCATGATCAGTCCTCCGCCAGGCAACGCCCGGAGTCTCAGGCCAACCCCGAATCCACCGTTATTCAGACACTCCCCATGGGGACTCCAAGGGTTGTGCAGTCACCCTCTAGCGGAGGAAGATGAACTCCACGCAGTAACGATTGTGTACACCGAGCCCCGACGGAATCCGAACACTGGAGAAATGCCAGTCAGAGTTCTATGGCCCTCTGCCGAGGTTTCTGCATTGTGCCAGATCAATTCTCGATGCTGTCTTTGGGAGATCGGGGGAGCGGTAAGTGACCGATTACATTCTGACGCTTCGGGCACACGATGACGCGGCCGGGGATGATCCGCCGATAACACTGCGCGAGCTTGGCAGGGCCGATCCTATCGCAACCCACGACAGCGGCTTCGACACTACTAAGCCGTTCCTCGAGGATGGCGTCCCCATCGACCTTGCCTCATGCCTCACGGCAGCTGGTCTGCTGAACAAACCACGAAACGAGTTCGTGGGCACAAGTCTTTGGGAACGGATCACCCCAGGCGAAATAGGGTGCAAACTGAAACCGCATCCCACCAACTCACGACTCTATCTAGATCTTCGCTCGCATGCCCTTGCCGCGTACCCGTGGGAGCTACTGCGTCACTCCGTCTGGGTTTTGTCTACTGACACGCGGATGTGTATCGGTCAGCCTGGTCGATCCGCGAAAGAGTATTCAGGCGACCCGCCCGCGATGGATCATCCCTTGCGCGTACTCGTCGTTATGGGCAACGACCCCGCCGACAAAAAGATCCAGGCTGAAGAGGAATTGGTCGCGATTGAAGCGGCAGCCCAGACCAAGAACGACGAGGTTCTCCTACGAGCTCTGATACGCCCCACCCCCGCTGACATCGAGGAAGCTCTCCTGAAATTCCGTCCGCATGTTCTCCACTTCATTGGCCACGGCGTACGGCCGGCCGCGAACGTCGAGCCGGAAATCTATGTTTACGGCACTCTCACTCGTCAGAACGAAGCCTGGGGGGCCGACCGGATCCGGGGCGTATTCAGGCAGATGCCCCCGAGGCTTGTCGTGCTCAACGCTTGTCTGACCGGGGACGCGCCGACGGCCTCTACATCGTTGGTTGAGGCCTTCCTTGATGCCGGCTGCATAGCGGTCATTGCCATGATGGGTGAGATAAGGGGCGATTCATCCCTTGCCTTCAGCAAGCGTTTCTATGCCGAGCTATTTGCTGGCACAACTGTCGACGCAGCGGTCGCAACCGCTCGGCATGAAGTCAGAAATCTCGCAATAGGTCAGGGGGCGCAGCCAAACGCTCCTGCGCTGCGGTCCAATTGGCCGTTGCCGCGGCTTACGGTCCGCGGCAATATTGAGACGGCGATCACGATGACGAAATCCAACAGCCACGCCGTTCGCCGCTGGCTCATTGATGACTTCGTTGTTCGCTGGGACGAGCGTTGGCGTGTTTGGCAGCTATTGGACAGCACAGACACGCGCCTCGCCCTTGTCAGCGGTCAGGAGCAAGCAGGAAAGACCGAGTTGCTCAATACATTGGCGGAGATTTGTGCCCGCCACGGTGAGAGCGTCATCAGGGTAGACCTCAGCGGCAAGACGACAGGTAATAGCTGGCATGATGTCCTAACAAAGATCGCCACTGAAATCGACGCCGAAGGACTGCCGTCCAATCGACTGAAGGAAATCGCCTTGGAAGAGGGGATGAGCGGTCCGGTAATCAAGAACTTCCGAGACGAACTAGCGAGGTGCGTGGGCCAAGGAAACAGCCTGTTGCTCGTCCTCGACGGGCTGAGTGACTGGCAGGACAACATAGTTCGCGATACATTGCTTCCCGAGCTGTTTGTACCATATCTCATGCCAGCCCTAGGGGGGACCGTCGCACCCATCGGCGGCGACGTTCGCATACTTCTTGCCACGAGCAAGGACTGGAGCGATGCTTGGCAGGCTCGGGCTAGGCCCTTCGGCTGGCAGCCCATCGAAATCGGCCCCTTCCCTGCCGATGAATGGGATCGCGCAATAACGCACTTTACGACCCACTGGATAAGTCAAGTACCCGAAGGGAATCATGAGAGCTTTCGCACCATGATGGAACTGCTTCGCACGGGCAAGAAAAATGGGTACACGCTGAATCTCATTCGCGGAATCGTCCCTAGCTTCCAGTAGAGGTGCAAGAAATGACTACCGAACACCCCGCCTCCCACCCGAGTTCACTGGAAGCCATCGTGGTCAGTGTGCTGCCCGACGACGAGCGGCAACTACTCCGGTCCGGCGCAGTCTTGAGATACATCACGCGCGACCTAGCCAAATTGGCCACCGGCACAGCCGAAAGGGCCCAGCAACTCATGGAGCATCCATTGGTTCAGGGCGGCACCGGCGGACGCCAAGAAGGAATTTGGACAATACCGGAGCCGCTCCGACGCGAGCTCATCCGCGACTGGAGGCTAGATGCGGAGAAGACCTGGGAACGGATCAGCACGTCAAGCGATGAGCTCGAAGCGATCTACGCGTTGCTAGCGGTCGACCGGACTAGGTCAGAGGGCCTGCGACGTCTCGAGAGCGAATTTGAACGGGCTATCAATTCACCATCCATCGCTGTAGGTGACGCCCACGACTTACTCCGAATGCTCGACGAATGGCCGGTGCGCGAGCATGCCGAGGCACAGCAGCTTCGCGACAGGCTGTCACCTCGACTGCGGCGGTACGCACGTGCCCTCCGAGATCGCGAGGCCAGCGAGGGTTACTTCGAGCGTGACTTCGAGCACGACGTGAAAGAACTCCTCCTCGGAGAGAGCGACCAATGGATGCTCCAGCTCCACGCACCAGGTGGTCGCGGCAAGTCGATGTTCCTAAAGAACCTTCTTGGCCGGACCTGCCCATCTCTCGACATTCCGGTGGCGTGGATCGACTTCGACCACATCGACCGCCTCGGGATAAGTACCACCCAACCCTGGCGCCTCCTATTAACTATCGCTCACCAGCTTGACCAACAGCTGCCGCACTCGCCATTTTCATTAATACTCGATTCCTACAGTCATCTCCGCGCGGCCATACATACTCAAGCGCTTCCGCGAATCGGGTCGACAGCGAAAAGCGATGACACGTCCACCGACGAGGAGGTCGTGGCGCAGGCCGCAGACGAAGTGCCACGGAAGTTTCGCACCCAGCTCACGGAGGCGCTCGGCGATGGCATCGTGGTCATCGCCGTCGACACGGTCGAGAATGTGCAGCACGCAGACGGAGCTGAGATCGACCCAGTCCTTGCCGCGCTCGCCGACGTTCGGCACGGCAGTGGAAGCAAAAGTGACCGCGGGGTCCCCGGATTTCGAGTCATCGTCAGCGGACGATTTGATCTTGAGAATAGCCGAATCCGTCTAGACGGATCGCAGCAGCCGCGCTCGGCGGAGTTTCATCACCGCTTGCTGGGGCCGGATGTCTTAAGCAAAGCCCTTAAGGACACTGTGTTACGGATTGGGCAGCAGGCCATTTCGGTCGAAGTCCCACGGTTCTCCGACGACGAAGCTCGCCGTTTCCTAACGAGATCGCCCATGAGTCTCAATATTGTGGATGCCATCGTCTCGAGAAGCAGCGGAAACCCGATGAAGCTTGCCCTCTTCGCCGAGTACGTTGAGCAGAACCCCAGCACCACAGCCTCCGAGATCGATACGTTCCAGTCGGTGGAGTTGGCCTACCTCGTAACGCGTGTAGTCGACCGCATCTCCAACGGACTCGTCCAGTGGCTGCTGCGCTGGGGGGCACTAATGAAGATCCTCACCAAAGAGACGGTTGACCAGATCATCTGGCCTGCCCTCGAGGAGCTTGTCGTGCGAGGTGCCGGCTACGACGACGTCACCACCGACAAGACGCCGAAGCCCGCTCCGGGCGTCGTTCGGTGGCAGCCTCCAACGGTCGATGAGGTGCGTCGACAGAAAGCTGCGGACTTCACCTGGGACGAGCTGCTGACGTACGCTGCCAGTTCTTCGTGGGTCTCGACGCTGGAGGACGCCCATGACGCCGTGCAGTTTCACCCAGAAGTTCGCGATCCGCTCCGCAACCTTCTGCGGTCGGAGGGGAATCCAGTTTTCAACGATATCCATCGCCGTGCATTGCGGTACTGGCAGGGCGTAGCATCCGAAGCGAACGGACAGTCACGGTCCGCAGCAATGCGTTGCGTCGTCTTCCACGCTTACGAAGTATACGACGATGCAACCGTAGCCGACGGGATCTGGTATTCCCTGTTGAATAGCGGCGGCATTAGTCGCATCGATCGCGCCGAGATCGCCGATGAGCTCCTAGCCGTTTCTGCTCGGCTTCGCGAAAGTAACCGACTATTGCCATCACCAGATGTTGTTGGCCTCGCCCACCTTGAGCGAGGTGAAGCGCTCGTGCACCAGGCAAGTACGACAGGGCAAGCGGTCGACGAAGGTGGATTGTCGTGGCACCGGCACGGAATCAACCAGAGTGTCCGTACCACGCAGCTTCGGCGAACCACCTTCCTCGACGCGGTGATGGATTTGGCACTTGAGTCCGTCGACAAGGCGTGGCAGCAGGTCCATTCCGCACTTCGGTACCCTGCACCAGCCAATGAGGAAAACCTAGCGAGCCTTGAGCTGATCGTCGAGTGGGCGCAAGGGCTCACCCCTCCGCGTAGCGCGCTCGAAACCGCCCACCTCCTTCACCGCACGGCCTTGGGAACCCCATTTGCCAAGTTATCCGCCAGACCCCTCGCCCGCGCTCTACTAGGAGCCGAGCGGTGGACGTCCGCCCTTGACGTCGCCCGAAGCGCCGATTCCGCTGATCTAATCGCACAGGCGCTCTTGGGCCTAGGCCAGGCTGATGAGGTGTTGGGCAACCGCTCGTACCCGGCCGAGGCGAGAGCGGCCGCTGCGCTGCTCAAACTGGATACTGTCAGCGCGCTGCGCGAACTCCAAGTCGTGCCCGTTGAGGGGAGCTCCGGCCCAAGCCCATCCGCGATGCTTCTTAGGGGGAAAGCACACGCGTTGCGGCGCGAGAACGAACTAGCGCGGTCCGCGCTCAGCCAGGCTGCATCAGGGTCCGACTATGTCGTCGCGTTTGAGGCCAACCTACTGCTCTCGCGGCTCATGTCGATTAGCGGTGACTGGGAACTGTCCCTCTCGAACCTCAACCGCACCCTTCAGAGACAGGACCTCGTTGCGAACAGTCGAGCTGAAGCGCTCAACGCTGTTGTCGCCAGTAAGATCAAAGGACCGTATAGCGCCGATCAGGTTCGCGTGGCCTACGCGTCGGCGGCTAAGGTCGAGTGGATCGAGCCATCCGTGCAGGTGGAGTTAGAGTGCGCACGCCTGGCTGTGCTCGGCCCCACCAACGATCTGCTCGAAGACCTAGCCGATGCGCTTGCTCGGGTCGATGGCCCGGCCGCCCGTCTCCAGTCACTTCAGTGGCTCGTCGAAGTCCCTGCGACAAACGCACTCGTTCCGCCATCACTTGCTAGGAGACTGCGGACTCTTACGGATGTCCGGATCAGCCAGTTCAATGCACCGGCCTCGCTAGTACTCGCGTACGCCGAGCTCGAACGCATCCTCGGCAACGCCGATCGGGCGAGTGAGGTGCTCGACGCCCTCACCAAGTACGAAACCAACGACCCAGCCACACTTGAGCTGTCGTTGGATGACGCCAGACATCGCTTGGATGAGGAAAAAACGGGATGGCGTTCCTTTGCCCAGCATTCTCGCGAAACCAAAAGCGCAGGCTCCCTCAAAGAAGAGCACGAAACCCGCATGGTACAGATTTCGAGCGTTAGGGGCGGTACCGCCATCATGGTTGAAAGGACTGTGGATGACGCTAACCTGGCTGGAGCCGGGGAGCAGATCGAGATACCCGCTGACGTCCTCAAGGATGGGCCATTCTCGCTCGCTGCCGAGCCAGAGGCGGTCTTCGAAGCTCTCGGCCATGGCCTCACCTTCGTGGAGCCGATGACCGATTCGACACTCACGCTTGACATAAGCGACGAAGCGGCTGCGCGCTGGCCTTGGGAGCTCGCCCGTCTGTGGAGCTCGATGACCAAAAGCGGCCCCGTCATACGGACGGACGGGCGGGCCACCCTTCATTCGTCGGAAAGCCCAGTATTCTCCCCGGAGATCTACGCGGCCGTCCTGAATGAGCGTAAGGATCGAGGACTCCTCACGGATCTGCTGGAGGATTTCTACGGAAGCTCCGCAAAGTATTTGCACGGCGACGCCCGCGGTCTCCTGGACGGAGAGATAGCGGGGGTCCGGCAGGAAGTCCGCATCGTGCACCTCGTGGTCGAACCGATAGAACGTCGCCGAGCACCCGCGCTCCAGCTGGCGGGCGAAGATCACCTCACTCCCGAAAGCCTGACCAGCGCGATCAAACAACGGCGGCCGACGTTGCTGATTCTAGACCTGATGTTGCAGGAATCAGACTCCTCAGCGGCTGAGCAGCTGATGCTTGCCAACGCATTTTGCTGGCACGTGGTTCGCAACTCAGTGGACCTGTCTGTACTGTGCGGAGTCTTCTGCGGCGCCAGCGACCGAGTCGATCATCTCCGGCTGCTAGTCGACGGCTTACGTGATGGCCTATCTCTAGGTGATTTGGTTGGGAGGCTTCAAAGACATCAAGCCCGGCTCCCCGGGGTGCGGCACCCATTACGCGACTTCGTGTCGCTCAGCTCGGGCGCATCCAGGCGCCAATTTCAGCTTGGAAGCCCCTGAACGTGTTGCTCTATGACAGCGCCATCGAAGGCTTGCGCGCACAGCGGGCCGGGCTTGAAGCTGACCTTGAGCTATGGGAGAAGCGGGCATCGAAGAACGGTGACCTCCCACTGCACCAGAGTCAGGTAAGCCGCCTCAAACTTCAGATCTCTTCTGCCCTATCGTCGGCACTGGAAGGAACACCCCTGGACGGCAACTCGGTCGCACCCTTTGAAGGGACTGTGGCGGACCTGCCCGAGCTCCGGCGTGCGATGGGTACGGTCCACCTGTTGTGGGACTTCTTCCGCGACAAGCTCGCCCAAAGGGACACGGCGGCGTATGTCAATTTCTTGGGGGTGGCCGATGATCTTGCGTGGTCATGTTATGAGCCATTCCTTGTAGCCGCAAGAGATGCGGGCACCGTTAATGAGTTGCAACTCAAAGAACCTCCCCTTGTCTTCCTCACCGCCGATCGCGCACCTTTTGCTCAAGCCCGCACGAAGGCGCTGCACCCGCCCGGGCTGGATTCGAAGGACCTCGAGCAGGTGGCCGAGGAAGTGCGCCGGTTGCCAGTGCCGGTGATCGGCGTGCCGTGGTCCGTAGTGAACAGGTTGTCCGAAGTGGTTCTCATCGGCCATGAAGCTGGTCATGTGATCGCCGAGGATCTGAAGTTTGCTGCAGAGGCTATCGAGGTCATCTCCGGTTTGGACCTCAAAGGAACCGACGCCGAAGAACGGAAGATCGTCTGGAGGGCTTGGAGTGATGAGATCTTTGCCGACATCATTGGTGTCCTCGCGACCGGCACAGCTTTCGTCAGCGGCCTAGCCGCAGAAATCGCTGGTGCACCGAGTGAGATCGGGCAAGCTCAGATTAAACTCCCCAGCCCGGGACGCTACCCAACCCCGATGCTACGCATGGCACTTTGTGGTGAAGTGCTTCGTTTGATGGGACTGGATCCACCGGGTGCTTGGTCCAGCACTTATCCAAGGATCGTCGGGGACTCCAGCGCGTTCAAAGGCGACATCGTATGCCTTACGTCTGGCCTGTTGGAACATGCCTGGACACCGATCGGCCACCGTAAGCTCACGGAGGTGCTGTCCTGGAGCCCCCGGATGGAAACTGACGCAATCAGAGTGGCGACCGCCATCCGCCGCAACGTCCAGGCTGAAGTGAACTTCAGTGTTCGTCTCTGGGTTGCGGCGGCGATGCACGCTGCGCTGGAGGAGCCAATGACCTTCAAGAAGCTGAATCTGGACGAGCTGTTGGCTTCTTTCATCATCGATCGACGAACGGATACTGTGCGATCTTCGCACCCGATCAGATCGGCAACGCTGGCCATGGCGCCTGATTCAACGCCGACTGGGCGGGAGGCGCGGTTGCAGTCGAGTGATCAAGATGCGGGTCGAGGAATCGCAGAGCGCTTGCATTTACATCCCTAGAGCCCTGCGCAGTACGCATAGCCACAGAGAGGAACCGATGTGATCACTACCGACGAACTAGCGAGCAAGATTGAGACGGAGTCCCCTAGATTAATCCTGCAGTGCCCACAACTCGGCATCGATACCGAGCGTTTCGTGGTCGAGGGCGACATTGGTCTCAAGAGTAATCGTGTGATTTCCTATGCCGCTCGGAGGATTGAGATCGCCAAGGCGCTCCAGGAAGATCCCGATGCCGAACGGCAGGGTCTACTCGGAATCGAACGAGACGGCAAGATACTACGGTGGCGCCGCGGAAAACAGCTCAGTTACTGCGTCTGGCGACCATCTTTTGGAACGGATGAGGAACATGCTGCCGTCGTGGAAGGAATGGCCGCTGCTTCATCAGACTGGGAAGGCATCTGCGGGGTCGAGTTCAAGCACGTCCAGAGCAAGGATCACGACGCCAATCTCACCTTTGGGGACGTCGACTTTCCCGTCCTTCGTCAGGCAGGCGGGGGAAGCACGATCGCGATGGCCTTTTTCCCGGATGATCTGGCTAACGAGCGATTGGTTTGGGTTTTCGACGGCTATTTCAACACCGCCCCGGGAAGCTTCGACCCCGTCGGAGTGATGCGACATGAACTCGGCCATGTCCTCGGTTTCCGCCACGAGCACATACGACCCGAGGCTCCAGATCTATTCAACCCTGAGTCCACTGAACATACCCTCGCGATTAGTGAATATGACCCGAAGTCCGTGATGCACTACGTGGCGCCGGGTGTGGGCGACCCCAAGCTCAGATTTACCAAGCTGGACAAGATGGGCGCACGGTCCGTTTACGGCGGAACTGACCTGGAGTTCTCGTTCGCAGATTGACGCTGCCAGTATCCACGTCCGAAGCCCCTTGTCTGGTTGGGCCCTCAAAGTCGCCGACATCGAACTACTATCCCGGCCGGTTCATCGCCCTCGATGACATCGCCCGCGCGACGGGTTCCAGTACAGCGCGGCTGCTGGACGCCGCGGAAGTCCACGCGCTGGAAAGTCTCGATGACGGCCTCTAAACCGGGCTCGTGGGGTGGATTGCCGCCGGGCCTTGTCCCCCCGCGAAAGTCACGCTGGCCCGGGCCGTTGCGAAGATGCCACAGGGCAACGCACTACCGGGGACATCGACTTTTGAACCCAAGTGGGACGGGTACCATCACCGCACTCTGTCAACCCGTTATCGCCGAGGCATGACGCTGATGCCAGGCTCTGCGTCACCTGAGGATTCTCCAGCGCCCTGGCGCTTCCTGCCGGTTTCATCCCTGGGCTCCGTGCGTACCACGGTTACGACTCGCTGCGGAGCATCTGGCCGGGCGCTGGCGAATACTCGGTGAGCAGGCCGTATCGGCCGGCGGTCGGGAACAGGGGTTCCACGCCCCCGGCGCTGAGCAGCAGGACGCCTCCCATGAGCGGCCTGTCCCGGTCCGAGTTCCACCTTCCGCGGTTCGCTGTCCGCGGGCCACGGGCAGCCCGCGGGGGTCCTAGATCCGTTGGGGCCGGTTACGACAACGTCCAGGTCACCCTCGACAAAGTTAAATCGCCCGCTGATATCGACGGGCCGCTCACCGCCGTTGGTCAATGTGACGATAGCGATCAGTACTTCATCCAGGGCACCCGATCTAAAACGCTGAGGCTGAGGCCTGGCAGGCTACTTCCGGGGCAGTCCGCGGAACCCGGAGTTCAAAATAACGCGGCAGTAACGCACGCCAAGACATCCTAGTCAAGATGCCTCTTGTCTAAAAATCAGCCTTTTCCGTCCTTCAGCGTCCATGGCGTCCTCCTCCCTAACGAGACTCGGTCGCCCCGACCAGGACAAGTCCTCAAAGATAGGTAAGCAAGTGGAGAACCTGTTTCGTTTGATGCTCGTGCGGCCGGCCGTGAGTCAGGACCCGGAGCAGCCATCAATACCACTAGACCAGGAGTCCGATTACCAGGATGCGCTGCGTGCCGCGGTCGCGTCCGGCGAAGGCAGGCAGGCCATCGAAGCCGCGTCTGCCCAGTTCGCCGCCTCCGAGGGTTTCGTCCACAGCGTCGACGAAGCCCCGCTCGGCCCACAGCTCAACGAGCTAGCAGAGCGCCTCGACGCCCTTGAGGCGAAGGGAACCGTTTCGTGGCAAAAGATTCGAACGGTAGTCCAGGATGTCTTCGGTAGTCCCGCAGCCGACGTCGTGAACACAGGGCCCTACCGAGAAACCGTGCGCCGACTCCGCGACACCTTGATCGCAATCAAGGCGCTCCAGCAGTTACACGGCAGCCCGATCGAGGGACTGGCCCGCCAGCTGCGGACCGCCGAGCTGATCGTCGACGCGGTGGCCGGGCACAAGCCAGGTTCGGCGGAGCGACGCCGGCGCCGATCACTCCGCCTGCCCGTCGAGCTAGAGCTGAACTCCCGACTATCCACTCGAGATGCCCAGAAGGAGCTACAGAAACAGCGCCAAAAGCTTATTGAGCAGCGGCAGCAGCGGATCAGCGAGCTGCTCACCGAGCATGAGACACTCCGTGGTGCCGTGACCGAGCTGGCGTCCTTGGCCTCCACCCACTTCCGCACCTCCGAGGTCGTCGCGAGCGACGCCACCACCTCTCCAGACGTCACGAGGCTAACGAACGCAGTCAGCAGTGCCGCCACATACACCCGGCTCCTCCGCGAGCAGCACCTAAACACCGAGCCCGGACCCGAACGAGTTCTGCGGGAGGGCTCCGACCCAGAAACAGCCGCGGGGGCCGAATTCCTGCGGTTCGACACACCCTTCGCCGAGCTGGCCCAGACCCTCGTTCAGGCACCAGACGTCGTCCTGCCCGCGCGGGCCAGCTTTAAGCCGGTCGGCCTCTCCGAGATCGGGTTCGTACTCAAACCGACGGCGGATGCCCTCCTCTCGAGGACAACCCAGTCCGTGCTCAAGGACCGCGGCATCGACCTCACCACCACACCGCTCGACAAAATCACGCACCAGCTCCAAGGCGATCTCGCGACCACGGTCGGCGAGCTCGAGGCGGTCGCCGGGCATCCCGAAAAACGCTCGTTCATGCGCGTTGGCGACGCCTTGATCGCGGTCTCCACGCCGATCACTGCCGGTTGGGGCGCGTTAGGCACCGGCGGCCTACTAGGCTTCCCGCCGCTACCGATGACCGGCAGCGTGCCACAAACCAAAGGCGTCGTCGCACCGGCCGGCATCGCCGACCTCCTCCTGGTCAAGCAGCAGCTCACAGGGTACGAGGCAGTCGACGTCGCACACATCGAGAACGTGCTCAAAGGCGAGCTCAAGTCGCGTGAGCACACCCGCCGCGAGGAGAGCGAGATCATCACGCTCACCGAGACCGAAAACAGCACGAGCGAGGAACACGAACTAGAGACCACCGACCGCTTCGAGATGACCCGCGAGACCAACGACACCATCAAAGAGGACGTCGCCCTCAAAGCCGGTCTGAACATCTCCGGAAGCTACGGCCCGACCGTCGAGTTCGCGGCGAGCGCGGAGGGGTCGTTCTCGCGGTCCAAAGAGGAGGCAACGAAGGCGGCCAGCACCTTCTCGCAAGACGTCACCGAGCGGAGTTCGCGTAAGATCGCCGAGCGGATGCTTCAGCGCACTACAGTGCGCACTCTGACCGAGACGATCGAAAAAAACGTCCACGAACTGAACAACACGGGCGGCACCGGCCATATCTCCGGCGTCTACCAATGGGTGAACAAGGTTTATCAGGCCCAGATGTTCAACTACGGCCTGCGGGTGATGTTCGATTTCATGGTCCCGGAACCCGGAGCGTTTCTCATCGCCGCACTCGACCAGAGCCACAACAGTGCGCTGACCCTCACCAAACCCCCGGACTTCAACCTGACGCCCAGCCAGATCACCGAGAGCAACTACGCGTACTGGGTCAAAGTGTGCGGAGCGACCGACGTCGCCCCGCCGCCAGAGCTCTACCGCACGAAGTCAGCCGACTTCAAAGGCGGCGGCGGCGACAGCAAGACTAACTACAACCACTCCGGCCAGATCACCATCGACGACGGCTACCGCGCGGTGTTCGGCAGCGTCGGCCGGGTCTCTAACACATGGGAGTCCGACATGAGTGTCGACGTCGTACTCGGGCGGCGCACCCAACGGATGGGTAACGGCCAATGGCTCTGGACAACCACCCTCGACGACGAGCGCGACTCGATCCCACTCGCGATCGACAGTTTCCACGTCTCGCAGGTCGCCGTCGCCATCGAGGTGAAATGTCAGCGCACCGACCGAGCCCTCGAGAAGTGGCGGCTGGAGACATATGCCAAACTCCGCACAGCCCACAGAGCCCAAGTATCGGACTACGAAGAGAAACTCGCGCAACTAAAGCTGCAGGCCGGGGTCGCCATCCGCGGCCGCAACCCCGCGAAAAACCAGGTAATCATCCGCCGCGAGCTCCAGAAAAACTGCCTCAGCATCCTCACCGACCAACACTTCGACCTGTTCGATGCGGTGGTGGATTCACCGGTCAACGGACTGCCGCAGATCGACGTCGCCGAGGCGGCCGCCGAGGGCGCCTACGTCCGCTTCTTCGAGCAGGCCTTCGAATGGGAGCACATGTCCTGGGTCACCTACCCTTACTTCTGGGGCAGCAAGGACCAGTGGGACGAACGGCTCGGCTATGACGACCCCGACCCCGCCTTCACCGACTTCCTGCAGGCCGGGTTCTGTCGAGCAACGGTACCCGCCCGGCGCGGGTTCGAGGGCGCTATCGACCACTTCCTCACATTCGGCGAGATCTGGAACGGCGGTCCGCTGCCAACCATCTCCAACCCGCTCTACCTGCCGATCGCCGACGAGATCGCCGAGCGCCTCACCCGGCCAGGTGACGAAGTGCCACAGGGCGCCCCCTGGACGGTCCGCGTACCGACCAACCTCGTCAAACTCCGAACCGACGACGCACTACCCCGGTGGGATCAAAACGCAGCCGGCGAGTGGGTAGAGGCCGGCGGGGCATGACAGGAACCACACGGACCACGATCGGAGCCCAGACCAGCGATGGGTGACATCTCACGGCACCGCGACATCTTCCTGTTCACCAAGGACGCCGTCCCGCCACAACTACTCAACGGCGCCGGGCTCACAGCGGACGACATGACCTACCTCGAGCTGGGCAACTACCTCACAGATGTCTCCCAGTTCCGCGACCCTGTCACATACATCTTTGCCAAACAACGGATCTGGCGCGATTTCGTCATCCCGACCACCAGAGACAAAACACAACTGCTCCGGGGAATCTCGGCGCTCGTGGCCGGCGCCGCGCTCGCGGGCTCGCAGGTCGTCAAGGAGCTGTTGTCGGGCACCGCGGAGGACGTCGCCGAGGGAGCTGCTTTTGGGCTGGCCGCTTTGGGCGGGATCCTGGCGGCTCTGCCCTCGGACACGTACGCCGACCTGGCCGGTGCAGACACCTGGATCGATACTCTCCTCGGGACCCCGATCGAGCGCACCTCGCTGGACAAGACGCCGGGCGCGCAGGCACGGCGGGACGTGAAGCACTACGGTTACCTCGGCGATTTCTTTCGCCTCTTTATCGAGGGCACCACCCACTTTCTCTTCGCCCAGGACGTGCAGAAGCGCACCGACGGCAACTGGGGGAAGGTCAACCCGATCCCCGAGTCGCGGGTGGAGGAGGTGTTCAACGAGTTCTTCACGCAGTACTATCCCCACGAGCACACCGACCAGCCGCCGTACATCTGGGACGCGAGCAAGCGGCCGTCCCACCCCAACATGTACGGCCCCGGCCGTCGCCAAGCGAACCTGCGCGACGGCGACATAGGTGTGATGAACGCGGTCGACGTGTACTACGTGGCCTACCTGGCAGAGGCGCTGGCCACGGTCGAGCGGGACTGGCGGGCGCTCAAGCGTGACGACCAGGCAGGGCGACAGCGGCTGCTGGTGCGGATGGGCAAGCTACTGCACGGCGTCGAGGACTGGTTCTTCCATTCCAATGTCGTCGAGTTGCTCGAGCTGCGCAGCTTCCGGCCCGAGCAGCTTGCGGAAGAGAGCGACGAGGAATTCCTGAAGCGGTTTGTCTCAGGTGTTGCCAAGCGCCGTCCGGAGTTCGTCGCTGCCGATGCGACCGAGCGGCTCAGGCTGAAGCGCCGTCTCTATCGTCGCCTCCGCTTTCCGGCGTACGACTCAGGCACTAAGACGCAGAGCGCTGGCCGGTTGAGCAGCACCAGGATGTCCATCCCGAGTCTTCGGCACGCCTACCCGGCGTTCCCGTCGTCGCAGGACACCTCCCACACCCTGCTGCACGCCCTTGAGAATCTCGAGCACAAGGCCGCCGGTGAGCCCGGCGAGTTGCCGGCGTGGGTGACGAGCGTGCTCGAGCAGCGCGGGCTTGAGATTCTCGAAGGGCTCGGCAAGCTGGGGCGGCCGTTGGTGGTGGCCGGTGTCGAGCGCGAACTCCGGGAGTGGGTGCCGCTGATCCTCACACTGCTGAGCGAGAACGAGCGGCAGCGGCTGGCCGCCAACGTGGCGCCAGAGAACTGGCCGCTCACTCCGGGATCGGCCCGCCCTCCCCGCACTGTGAAGGAGACGGAGGTCGAACTCCAGACCAAGCGCCACGCAGCAGCCCTGGAGCCCCACAAGGCGAAGGACGGCCGCACGGAGAACAACTACGAGCAGTTCGTTCGGTACCTTGCCGCGCGCGGCCACCTGAACGAACGCGGCAAAAAGGCGATGGTCGCCGCATTCGAGATCGACCGCAAGGCCGAGCAACTCCCGACGGACGCACCCGGGTGCGGTGGTTTTCTGATGCAGTTCGCCGTCCAGCTGCAGGAGCTCCTCGACGCGGGCGACGCAGCGACCGAGGCGCTGAACAAGCGCCCGGACTCGGTGCATGGCCAGGAGTCCGACAACGGCGCCTTCAGCGAGATCGTCGGTTCCCACTCGCTGATGTCGAAGGACACCCTGACGTCCGTGCCGTTCTTCAACGATGCGCGGGTGCTCGCCAGCGTTGCCTCCTCGTCGGTGTTCACGATCATGCTGCAGCAGGTGGGTGCGCCGGTCGCGGGACGCCTGCTGTCGTGGGATGAGGTGCTGCACCACCTCATCCGGTTCCCGCCGTCGAGCGGCGGCTGGGAAAGGCGCGCCCTGGCCATGTTCGGCGAGAAACAGCAGATCCCCGCCTTCTCTGACCTTCCCGAACTCGCGCGGCTGGTCAAGCAGTCCGTGCGGCCCGCGGCCCCGCCGGCGGCCAAGCCACGGCAATCGAAGCTTGAGGAGCTCGAGGAGCGGTACCTGCGGCTCGAGGCCGAGGTGTCGAAGTATAGATACCCGTAAAACGCTGGGCGATGCGGCCTGCTGGGGCTTCAAGCCGCCCAATTGTGGCAAAGGGTTTTCGCGACGGCCATATGACAGGGGCGCCCGGCTCTCCTTTGGGGGGTCACTATCCAGGGTTCCCAGTCCAGAGCGGGAGACTGCCGCAGGGACGGGTTCGGCTGCGGCGTTACGGGCTTTTCATCGTCGATGAGATCGGAGGCGCCCCGTTGGAACAGGCCGTAGGGAACCTTCCAGTCGTCTCCTCACGCTACGAGCACGCCTCACTGATCAGAGCTTTGCCGTTGAAATTTCAACCCCGCAAACGGCTCCGTTTTCGACTATTACTGACAGAAGGTTGTCCCGTCCATGCTAATCGGTACTGGTCAGGATAATTCGAGCAACGAGTCTTCGATTGCTTTTCCCGCGGCGCGAGGAGCAGGCTGATCCCATGGCACCGTTTCAGATAATCCGCCTCATTTTCCCCTTCATTTACCATTTGCGACGCATGATCGGTGTTCCCGACAAGGGGGAAATAGCATTATTGGGGGCCGAAGACCATCCTCTGCTTCAGTCGTGGTGTGTCCAAATAGTCGCCGATGGCACGACCCAACCCACAGCGTTTGACCTCCCGAAGCTTAAAGGTCATGTCGATGTGAAAATCCTGCCACATCAGAATCCTGTACATGGTTCGTGGAAGCAGTCTCACCAAGATGCAGGCAAGGAGGGGTGTGCTCCTGCCTACAGCCCCAAATGGTTCCTGCTTGCCAAAGGTCATTCACGCGTGGTCGAGCCATTCATAAAACAGGAAATTTATCCGCCAACGGATTCGCCGGGCTGGCAGTCCAGCATCCTACGTCTCAGGCTCGGTGATGAGCGCCTAGCCCAGCCCAGTGGGAAGAATGTGTTTACGACAGAAGCCGCGGCGGCTTTAGGCCCGGCCCTTGGAGACATGCCCGCGGCCGTCTATTCAGAGCTCGGCAGCCAGATCCGACTATTAACAGATGTCCGTTTCAGACTCCTGACAATCGTCCCTACGGTCAGTGGTCTGGCTCTCACCATTCTCCTGACGCAACCAGTGCGGGACGCATCCCCTCTCCTCGTCTTCCTAGCCTCAATCTTCGGCTTCGGCGTCACTCTCGGCATTCGAATTTACGACGTGCGCAACTCCCAGCTCTACGACGATCTCATCAGCCGGGCCCGGTCCCTCGAAGCGCTCTTCGGGGTCGAACGGGGCCCCTACATGCGCAGAAGTAGGAGCCTGTGGCCCATCGAGCATGATTTCGGGTTGTTCGTCGTATACGCCCTAGTGCTGAGCGCTTGGTTGATCGGTGCAGTTGTTTCCCTATCGATGGCTGTGTCCAAGGTGGTTGCTGGTTAGCAATGCCAATCTCCAGGGAGTAGTTGTGCGCCACTTCTAAATCCCGTGGTTCGATGTTCCCGGAGGTTGCTCCGCGCCGAGGCCGGAGTTCGAGTGGAGAAGACACACCAGCGCAGAGGACCTTCCGCGAAAGCCGTCCAGGCTGGAGAAACCATGGGGGGGGTAGGCACCCGGCAGACGCGAGGTCGTATCGGGGACGCGTTGCAAACAGGTACCTAGGAGTTCCTTTGCCGCGTCAAGCCGAGTTTCAGACCCTCGACTGGCTCTTGATGCCTCCTGTTCGGTCAGGGGGTGAACTATGTGCCCAGCAAGTACATTCCCGAGGCGCCACCCCGAGGAGACGAGGGCCAAAATCGCGGTGAAGCTGCGAGGGCGCAATGGCACTCCGGAGGTCAGTCCGCGTCAAGGCTCGTACCGACCGCGCACAACGCCCGGGTCCAAGATGCCGGCTACATCGAAGAAACTCAACGGCGAAATCCCGGAAGTACTCATCCCACACAGCAAACTTGTCCTTCGACTTCGACGTCAGGGCAGCTGGGTGGTCACCCGAACCCCGCGGCCTGAATGCCCGGTGATCCGGCGCGCCCTGAGACCGTGCCCCAGCTGCTCCAGATAGTGCTTCATGGATCAGTCAGACGCACCATGAGTCCCGGATGGCCGTGTCAGGGGTGACGGACCAACTTTTATCCCTGGCAGCGGCCTCGTTGAGCATGACCGTGGGTGTTCCCATGCAGGCTGTAGCGGGCGTATTGTTGCCCACGAGGAGGCCGGGGATGGACGAGAAAGTCGTTGATGTGGCCCGAATAGTCCGGTCCTACCTGCCCGAGCTAGTCGGCGACAAGGCGAGTGTCTACGACGGGCAGCTGCGCATCTTGCTTGATCGCGCGATCGAAGGACAGGACGTCGAGGATGAGCTCTACTCAGTGCTGACCCGGTCACCGGCTGTCCATGCCTGGGTTGCACAGGTGCTCCAGAATGACGAACATCTACCCCCGGAGCTACAGCCTGTCACGGAGTTGGCGTATCAGGCACTGGCGGGCCGAGGCGTTCCTCCCGACGCCCAGCGTTATGTGTGCCCTGTGGACGGCAACTGGGTCTGGTTTCGGCCCTTCGTCGGCGTGCAGATTCCCCAGTGTGTGGACCACGCGGTGGTCCTCGTGCCTGGCTGAGGCTGGAGGTAATGCTGACTAAGTTCTGGGAAGCGATGGGCGGCAAGCTCGCTGACCGGTGGCTCACGGTCTCCGTACCTGCCCTCGTTTTCTGGTTTGGCGGCGCACTGGCATGGCTTGCTGGCGCCGACGACTGGGTCATGGCGCTCTCAGAACTGACACGCTGGATGGAGTCACTGTCGGTGTTCGGGCAACTCATGATGCTCTTCCTGGGACTCCTCGGAATTGGAGCCAGCGGGGTGGTCGTCGCGCGTGCCACGGCACCAGCACTGCGTCTGATTGAGGGCTACTGGCCCCGGGTGATGCGTCCGTTGGCCCGTCTCTTTGCCAGCAAGGTTGAGGAGCGGATGAAGAACTCGGTGACCCGCTTCTCGGAGCTGGAACGGAAGAGCCACGAGGGCAGGGTGTCGGAGGACGAGGTCAAAGAGCACGCCCGTCTCGACGAAGAGATGCGCCGACGGCCGGCCCGTCCGCCGTATCTGCCCACCAGTGTGGGCAACACGCTGCGCGCAGCGGAACGCCGGCCTGAGGACAAATACGGGCTGGATGCTGTCACCGTGTGGCCGCATCTGTGGCAGGTCATGCCGGAAACATCGCGCAAAGAGGTAGGCGCGGCCAGGGCTGCCTTAGACAGCTCGGTGGGCGCGGTCTGCTGGGGCCTTCTCTTCCTCGTATTTACGCCGTTGACGTGGTGGTCATTGCCGATCGGGCTCGCGGTGAGCGCCTCCGCCCTGTTCATCTGGGTGCCCAGCCGTGCGCAGGTCTACGCCGATCAGGTCGAAGCGTTGTTTGACCTGTACCGCCGGCAGTTGTACGAGGCGCTTCGTTGGCCGCTTCCCCGTGACCCGGATCATGAGCGGGAACAAGGGCGCCTCCTGACGACCTACCTGTGGCGTGGTCTCGGAGGACCCGAGCCTCGCTTCACCGACGCGTCGCCCAAACGGCAGGAACCACATAATGGGACCTAAGAGACTGAGATCGCTCGCCGAAGCTGTAGCCGTCGCACAAAGCGCCGGGGGTGACCTTGCCGCTGCTGCCTGGGACGACGTCCTTGCGCACCCTCTGTTCCCGCAGGTTGCGAAGCAGGAGCGCGCCGGGTTACTGCTTCGGGCAGGTTCCGCGCACCTGGAACGTTTCTGGTCTCACGAGGAACGCGAGGACGCCGACGCTGCCGTACGGATCTTTGGGGCAGCGGCCGATGTGCTTCCAACCAATGATGAACACGGGCCGGCATATCACCATAACCTTGGCTTGGCATTGCAGACACGGTTCGAACTCTACGGCGACGGCGATGACATCGCCGCAGCAATCGAGGCATTTCGCCGTGCGCTCAGCCACCCAAATGCAGCCCACTACGGACCTGCAATCCGGCCGCACCTGGCCCAGGCTCTCCGGCAGTTGGCTGCCGCGGTGAATGAGCCCGTCCATCTTGACGAAGCTGTCGATCTTCTAGAGCCGCCAGCCGGAGCATCTGAGGCAGCCGATGAGGACGGCTATGCGGATCTTCATCAGCTTGGCCGTGCCCTGCTGGATCGCTACACGTGGAGCAAAGACGCATCCGACCTGGACCGGGCCGTGCTGCATCTGCGGCATCTGACGGAGCTCGCCGACCCCCAATTTAGGGACTGGCCGGCATATGCCGACCACGCGGCTGCGGCGTTGCAACGGCGCTTCGAGGCTAAGGGGGACAGCGCCGACATGGACGCTGCGGTGGAATTGTCGGAAGCCGCGGCCGACGCGGCCAGATCGCACCCCGACCGGGTCCGGCTTCTCGCCAACCTGGCCCAGGCATTGTGGCAGCAGGCGCTCGGGAAGGAGAACCATGACGAACTGACCCGGGCTATCAACCTCATGGACAGACTCCTCGGGGAGCCAAACACCGCGCCCGAAAACCGGCCCGGACTTCTCGGGAACCTCAGCGGCATGCTTCTGGACCGTTACGAGCGCACAGGAGCGCTCCGCGATCTCGACCGCGCAGTCGAGGCCGGCCAGGACGCTGTGGCCGCCACGGCACGGAATGACTCCGGATGGGCCGGGAGGTGCCACAACCTTGCCGTCGCCCTGCGCACCCGGCACATCCGATACGGGAGAGCCGACGATCTGAACGAGGCGATCCGGCTGCACGAGCAGGCGTTGTCCGCTCCCGTGACGGACGCTATCGACCGGCCGGCACTCCTGACAAGCTTGGCGAACTCCCTGCGTTCCCGGCATGACGCTGCCGTCAACGCCGAGGACCTGAGGAGCGCTCGGACTTTATACGTCCAAGCCCTGGACTTGCTCACTCCGGACACACCTGAGCGGGCAGGCGTGATGAACAACCTGGCAGCCGTCCTCGCCCAGCTCGGCGTCGAGACCGACGAGGACACGCTCATCGACGAGGCTGCCGAATGGGCCTCCCTCGCGGTACAGAGCTCGGCCCCCGGCACGCTGGAGCACGCACGTGCGCAGATCAACCTTGGCAACGCACTGTCCGACAAATCGCAGCGCACCCAGAACCTGGAGGCGGGCGCTCGGGCGGCCGCGGCCTACCGAAGCGTGCTGACCTCCCCGCTGGTGGCCCAGATAGGCCCCGAAGCGGTGCTGCAGGCCGCCGTTAACGCCGGTGAGTGGGCTGCCGGGACCGGGGACTGGGCGGAGGCAGACAGGGCCTACGACCGGGCCACCGACGCGGTCGACATGCTGCTGAGCGCCCAGCTGCTCCGCGGGGAGAAGGAGTCCTGGCTTCGCCCGGCGCAAGGTCTCGCGGCCCGGGCCGGATTTGTCAAAGCCAGACTGGGCCAACCGCAGCTCGCCATCACGGTAATCGAGCGGGGAATCGCCGTCCTGCTCGCCGAGTCAGTTGAACTCACCCGACTGCAACTGCCCAGGCTCACGGCTGCCGGCCGTGATGACCTGCGCCGACAGTTGGAAGCCGCCATCGTCACTGCGCGGCGGGCAGAGCAAGGAAATGCCACACAGGTCACTCTGGCCGGTTCACGCCCGGAAGGCACAGCCATCAGGGCATCACGGCCACAGTCCAGCCGCCCGACCGGCGTCACGGACGCCTACGCCCACCTGAACGACCTGCTCGTCCAGGTACGGCAGGTTCCAGGCTTCGAAGACTTCCTGAGGCAACCGGAGACGGCCCCGAGCGCGGACATCACGTCCCTGACGTATTTACTCGCCTCGCCCTGGGGCGGCGCAGCCCTGCAATCATCCAAGGACGGCATACAGGTAATCGACCTGCCCCGGTTGACCAAGGACGCAGTCCGTGAACACGTCACAGCACTCCTGACCACCCATAGCCGGCGGGCGGAAGATCGCCGAGCCTGGCTTGCCACCCTGGATGCGGTCTGCCGCTGGGAATGGGAGATCCTCGAGCCGCTGGCAGCAGAACTGACGGCCGACCAGGATACCTCTCTTACCATCGTGCCTGTGGGACAGCTCGGCCTGCTCCCCTTACACGCAGCCTGGGCACCGGACGAGGCAACAGCCCTGGGCAGACGCTACCTCTGCGACCGGTTCTGCCTGCGCTACACACCAAGCGCCCGTGCCCTCTCCATACCGCCACCCGACGACCTTCCCCGGAGCGTGCGGCTGCTCGTCGGCCCTGATCTGGGCGGGGACGTCGCGGAGCACATCTCGGCACTCGCGGACCTGCTCCCGGTCCTGGCCGCTCCCGAACTGGCCACGACCGCCGACACCCTCCATGCATTGTCCGCACCCGGAGTGGTGCATCTGGACTGCCACGGCCTAGCCCAGCCCGACCGGCCACTGGACAGCGCCCTGCACCTGGCCGACGGTGCGCTGACAATAAGGGACGTCCTGGAAGCAGACGTCCGATCACGGATGGTTGTGCTCGCCGCGTGCGAGACAGCGATGAGCGGCACCGACCTGCCCGACGAGGCAGTCAGCCTTCCATCCAGCCTCCTGCAGGCTGGAGCCACAGCAGCACTGGGCTCTCTGTGGGCTGTGCCGGCCCAAAGCACGGCGCTGCTCATGCGTTTCTTCTACTCCGCCTGGCGCGATCATGGTGTGGAGCCGGCCGTCGCGCTGCGCCGTGCCCAGTGCCAGCTGCGTGACGCCACGAATGACGAGCTAATCGCACTGGCACCCTCACTCATGACCACACCCGAGGGGCAAAGTGCTCTAGCACGACGCCTCTGGGCAGGCGGGCGCCCTTTCTCAGGACCGGAGCACTGGGCTGGTTTCGTCTGCGTCGGACTGTAGAACGACTGCACGGAACATCAGGATCTGCCGCCACCACTGTGGGCCAACGCGGTCCGCCCGGTCCGGCGGAACGGCGATGAACAGAATGTGTCGAATGGTAACGGCGATCGGAACCATGAACCACCCGACCCGTGTGATCCGCGCAGCATGCAGAAGGTGATCCATTGGCCGTTTCGGATGCACGGAGTAGACCACCTTTCGTACACACAACGCTAAAACCGTCATGCGACGTTCTTCAACGGCGGCAAGCACGAACGGATCGTGAACAACCGCGTAAAGATGCCAGACGGATGCGAGGTCAAGGTGGTCATTCAATCTGGCGGCAGAAAATCAGCAGCATGCACGATACTGTCATCACAAAGCCCGCGGACACACCCCATCAACGCGACTGTAGTACAAGGCCGATCCATCTTTTTGCCCGCGTAGTTCCCTGATCAGATCCTGAGCGTAGTAACCGAAGCCCGTATTGGGATTGCTGGCCAGTTGGCCCCCGCCGACGTATTCGCCCACTATTCGGCAATCGCCAGCAGCGGCTACCGGTCTTTGGAAGAACAAGAACGTCGCTGTGTCGGACCGTATTACCGTTGCCCCATATGCTCTACATTAGAGCTTTCTTGAACGGTTATAACTAAAGTTGGCATTTTGCGGCTAAGGTTATTTGACACATAACCCGGTTAGGTCTAAAGAAAGATCCCGACGATGGAACAGGAGATGATCCTGTCACAGGCCATGCTGCTGTTGCGCGCGGCAGATGTCCGAATCTCCGGTGGCAACCTTGACGCACTCTCCTTGACTCTGCCCGACAGCAGCATCGTGGAGGTAAAGGTACAGATTACCGACACTCCCCCGACGCCAAGCAAACTCGAGGCTATCCTCGAACGCAAAGTCCGGACGCTCATCGTCACGTCGAGACCTACGCCGGCGCTCTCCGACGCGGCGGCCCTGGACAAAGTGGACCTCATCACCGTCGCGCCGGCCTCAGTCACGATCGGCGGTGTTCAGCGTTTGGAACCGCGCCCGAAACCCGCTCCCCCTGCTGAGAAAACCCACGGACGCACACCCTGGGGCCGCTGGGCTCTGCTCCGTGCGTTCGCCCTCGCAGACGGCCCATGGACCCAGCAGGAGCTGGCGACCGTCGTCGGGATCAGCCAGCCGGCCGTGAACAAGCATCTGAAGGTGCTCACCTCATTCGTCGACCGCGACCAGTCAGGCTGGAAGGCCCACGATGTTTCCGCCATTGTTTCTTGGCTGACAGAGCACTACCCGGGCCCCCGCGGTGTCTCCTCATACTGGTATAGCCTGAAGTCCCCGGCCGAACAGGCGGAGACGGCAGCAGAGTTCGCCAAGGAAATAGGAGCATCGCCGTTGGTCTCCGGCGACGCGGCCGCCGACATCTACGCCCCCTGGCGGCTGCCGGACAGTGTCCATCTTTACCTGCGCGAAGCCGTGGACTTCACCGACGCCGGGTTCAGTCCGGCCAGCAAAGAAGAGGCCACTCTTATCACCACTGTGCCGGAGGACCCCACGCTGTGGGCGACGGCATTGCTGGTGCACTCCCACGGCAGCCTCCCATTGGCCGACCCGATCGTGACCCTCCGCGACGTCCTGGCCGGTGACGCCGTTGACAGCGACGAGGCCGCCGAGCACCTCCGTGAAGCCATCGTCGCAGGGTCCGCCCGATGACGGCCATCAACGTCATCTCCATGTCCAATGCCGCCGACCTGGGTTACCGCGCACTGGCCGACGTCGCCGCCGCGTCCGAGGGGATCCCCGTCACGGACTACCGGATCGTCGGCGGTCACATGGTCCAGATGCTCATCCACGCGTACCCAACCCCGGGGGCAACGGAGCGGAGCACCGCCGACGCGGACGCGGGCATCAGAGAAGCAGTTGCGGCAGGCCAGAACCTCCACAACCAGCTTCTGGAGCGCGGGTACGAGACGACCAATGGCAACCATTACATCCGTACGAACGAGGACGGAGCTCTCATCGAAGTGGACCTGCTGATCCCCCATCACGGTATAGGCAGACCAATGAGAAGGCCGACAGAGGTAAACGGCCGCGGCTTCGACGCAATTCCCGGTCTCGGGTTCGCCTTGAACGCCACGCCTCTTCTGGTCGACGTGAAGGTCCTGCTTCGCGGCGACAAGGAAGATCTGGTCTTCACTGTCCCGGTGCCGGACGTTGAAGCAGCCTTGATCCTCAAGTCCCTGGCATGGAAGTCACGCACGGCCGACAAGGACCTCGCCGACATCTCCTCTCTGTTGGAGATCGTCCAACTGCATAAGGATTCGCTGACGAACTGGGGGTACAGCGACGAACGTCTGGCCGCCAAGGGGCAGCGACTAGACGCCGCGAGGGTCTTGCATCAGCTTGTTGATCTGTCCGGCCGCGGCCGGATCAAGCCCCTGAATGGCCTATCATCCCCGGCCAGGCTGGCCGCCCTGATCCGCGAACATATCCCGGCGCCGCCCAAGTAACCGCCGGACGGCGGCGCAGACGTCTGAGCAAGCATGATCACGCTCCGGGCCCGCTTCCTGGCGTCGAGGAAGGCTCGATGGGCCGCTGATCGGGAAGCTTGGGAGCCCTAACCGCCGAATACCACCGGCGTCCGCTGATGCGGCCAGTATCGGGTCTGTCCCTCGTATGGTTCGGCTTCCCACTCTGGTTATGGCATGACTTACCGCCTTATCTAGGTACGGGCCATGCCCAGGCGATGTCCAGATCGCACGGCGGGCCGGTGTCTGCGGGCGGTTCGAACAGCCAATAGGGGTAGGTCTCGTCAGGAAGAACGATTCTTCCGGGAGGCTGCCTGTTCTCCAGCCAGGCATGCCAGATCCTCCGCTGCCGGGTGTAGAGGCCCTGCTGCTGCATGACAGTTTCGATAACCCCCAAAAGTTCTGCGCATGTCTTAAGACTCGCGGTGCCAAGAACCCAGCCTTCGACGGTCCACCTTGCCAGACCCCAGGACGCCAAAGTCTCAAGAGCTTCATGAACCGTTGACCTGCCAATCCCTGTAGCGCCGATGATTTCGGGTACACGGAGGGCCTCTCGTGCCTGTTCCAACGACTCGTATACAAAAGCCGCAGGAAGCCCTAGTTCGCGAAACGCAGGGCGAACCGCGTGAACTCTATGGCGTGGCCGTGATCTCACGGGTTGTTGCTCAGGGAGGATCAGCTGATACGTGTCCGCTTCCCGACCCCGGGCTGCGGCCGTTTTTCGGATTAGGGCACCATCCATGGCCGCCAACGTCTGAAGCTGCGCTGCGGCCGTCGACTGATGAGTGCCAGTGGCCAGCGCCAGGGCTCGCACACCAAAACTCAATTCACGGGCCCCTGTCTTTGCTGAGGCCTCCTCGAGGGCCCTCAGCATCATCCGCAACCCCAGACCTTCCCTGAGACCTTGGAAGCGCAACTCCATTTGAGCGCGTACTTCTGACCAGGCCTTCAGGAAGGCACTGTTTTCGGTGGCTCCCCCCTGTGACTTTATTCTGCTTGTGTCTGATCTATGGACGCTCCTCAACGTCATCTGACTGCCGGGTTTGAGAGGTTCCTCGCCTACTAACTGACGTGCCCTGCTCCACTCTTTTGCGAGGGTAGTAGCTCTGCTCTGGGGTGTGTACTTCGCATACAGTCCAGCAAGTGCCGGCCACGCCCCACTGAGCATCTTCTGCTGGATGTCAGCGACCGTGAGTCCGGCGCGCGTGGCGCCGGCGACGACCGCCATTCGCGCTTCAGAGGGGGTGCGGTAACGGGACGGGTCATAGATTCCGTCCCTGGCGATGCGCAACACGCGTGCGGAAAGACCCGCGGTCTGTTCTGGATCCATCGGCGAACTCTCAGCACCGGCAACCTCGTCCCGCCGGATGGCACGCAGATCCGCGATATCTTTCCAAAGGGCCGCCCAGATGGAACGGGGATTCCTTTCCGACACGGCCTGGAAGGCTTCGCCGATGACGTGGGTGAGTTGTTGGACTCCACCGGAGCGATGAGTGCTCCCGGGAACCCTGCAGCAGCCCGAGGCTACTGACCTGTGTGGGGAGGGATCCAAAGAAGGGAATCGGAGGGCCAAAGCTTCCACAAAGTCGCGGGCTTCATGGAAGGGGATCTCCTCGACCAGCGGGACGTACAAGTGTCGTCCGCCACTTGGCGAGATGTCCTCAACCCACTGTGCGCCGTGCTGACTGAGCCATGAGCGGAGGCCCTCCGCTTCACGGCTGACCGTGTCTACGCCGCCTGCGCCGGTGTCGAGGTCGAGAAAAATGGTTGACGCCATGCCTGTGAGTGAATAGACCATTACAGCTGCTGGGGCACTGGGGCGACGGGTAGGCAGGTCCCGTTCCGCGCGGGCGGGATAGTTTTTTCCACGATCGCGGGAGACGCGGACGCGGTTTCGGCCAGCGAGGGCCGGGGCCAGAAGCGCCCACGCATAATCTTCCGGCGACACGCCCGAATCGCATGTCTCCCGCGTGGGTGCTTCTTTAAGCGGCCGAAGTCCGCTTATACTCAAAACATCTCCTTACGGTAGTTCGTGAGGGCATGACGAAGCCCCCTAGTGGGTTTGTTCTTGAAAATGCACCTGGGTGGTGTTGAAGATTTGGATCTGAACGGTTGGCGCCGATTCAGTTCACAAGGTGGGCTAGCCGCTTGGCGGTACAGCTAACCAAATACTTAGAGGGCGTAGGATCTTGGCGGATCCGGCGCCCTCACTCTTTAAGTTCCGGTGATGGGCAGAGCCTCCTGATAGATCGGAGATGCGGGATCAATCCACCAGTCCGGTAGCCCATAAGGGTCAATTCGGGTCTGAGAGATGAACTCGTTCATGACCTGCGCCATGGATGTGGATCCACCGTTCAGTTTGCCCAAGCGCTTGAGCTTGGCTTTACGGGACGGGGAAATCAATCCTGTGAGGATTGCATCCCCTGAGTGGTCCTTGGTTCTATATTTGGCAGGATCTCCGAACGTGCCGGGAGCAATGGTTTCAGGCATGTGATCGATGATTGCTTCGATCATCCTGGAAAGAGTGACTTGGGCTGCGTCGGCCATTCGGTCTGTCTTATGCTTGGCAGCGCCGTCTATGTAAACGAGGAAAGGCTTGTTTCCGATGCCGGTGCCCCGCTCTCGTTTCATTCGTTTCTGCTCCA
This sequence comes from Arthrobacter sp. Leaf337, assembly GCF_001423745.1. Lineage (GTDB taxonomy): Bacteria > Actinomycetota > Actinomycetes > Actinomycetales > Micrococcaceae > Arthrobacter. Next base: position 70,810 of record NZ_LMPC01000005.1, on the reverse strand, counting down.
TGACCCGAATCTACCCGCAGCGGTCTCCCTTTTAACCTATTAAGTGGGGGGCGTGTCGCCTCGCGGGAATTCCAAATAGCAGATTGACGAGTCCCAGCGCATTCATTGTCCAGGCCGGCGAAGGTCTTGTGAAATCCGATATTGCCGTTCGTGAAGCAGGCGATCCCTGTCTCATTTACGGGCCCGTCCATGGCGTAGTAGGCGGATCCGTCGCTGTGCCCGTCCAACCGCGTTGTTCTGGTGAGATCCGCATTCAGGAGGATGGCCTCCTTGCAGATCCTGCATGGCTTCAATCCTTCGCATCAGTTCAGGGCTGGCCCAGGATTGATCCTCTGGTGTCAGCTGCAGGCGGACCGATTCGCCATTGAACGGCTGACGATCAGCTGGCCGGAGTACATCAGCCGGCGCTCCTTGCTGCCTCGCCCACTCCTGCACCTTTCCCGGAGGGAGTCCGTTGAGGAAGCCTACGAATTCCTGTTGGGCCGGTTGATCACGTGCCCAGGCAATGATCTGCTTCTTTGCGGCCCGGTTTTCCCGTCGCCTTGCATTGTGCGCATTCCTTGCCGCCGCCCCGGTGCAGCCCGGGCAACGACGGTCTCCGGCCGCCTTCGCTCGGCACATCGACTTTCTCCCTCCACCTCGCCCATGGTCCGCGGGTCATCACAAGGTGTAGGTATGCACCGGGCGGGAATTGCCATGACCAGCTGCCGGCGATAAAAGGGAAGGGCCTCGGAAACCACTGATGGTTCCCGAAGCCCGTGGTACGTCCCCCTTGTTGATCGCCTACTCAGCGCCTTTTCGGCGGACGATGAAGACCACGCAGGCCAGTATGCCGACGGCCGCGGCTGTGGCTATGGCTAGGCGGGGTAGATCGAAGCCTGCCCCCGTTCCAGGGAGTTCGACCATTGCCTGGGCAGCCGGGACCAGCACGTGGCTTTCCATTAACCATGCCTTGACCGGATCAAACATGGTTCCGAACGGGATAAGGCCCATAGACACTGCAAGGAAAGCGATCGCCGCCAGTGCCATTTGGTCCGGTGTCAGCTCGTCGCCGCCTCCGTTGTTGCTCATACTCTGCTTCTTAGTCGATGGTGGATGGACGTCGTGTCGTCAGGGATGAACCGGAACTGAGGGTGATTGTTTCCGGCTCGCCGGACTCGAAGTCCCTGTAGTCAACGGTGAGCGCGGCGTCGTCCCTGAAATCGGGTTCAACGGACTCCACGACTCCCCATTGGCCGAGATTCTCGTCGACCAGGATCAGATCACCTGCAGTCAGATCTTCAGGGCCGGCATAGGATTCTGGCTGATATCCCTGGAAGGGATCCTCGGGATCAGATTCCGTAGAGTCTTCCGTCTCGGCGGGCGCCTCTGATGGCGGGAGCGCCTTGGTGCTCAGGCCCGGGTTCTTACGATCGTTGTCAGGGATGCGGGCATGGAGCTTTTCGTACTCGGCGTCGTATTCAATGATTTCGGCGGCGGCGTAGTCATCGAAGGTCAATGGGATGGTTTCCCCATCGATGTCTTCTTTGGCTTCTAGAACCTCGATCATCTTCCTGAAGTACAGCGTGGCCTTGGGCCGAACTGAGTTGACGAAATCCTGGTCATAGCCTGGTGAGTTGGGATCCGGGTTGGGGGCGAAAAAAGTCTGCGCTTCGACAGGCCGGGATTGGCCGTTAAGGCAGATGGCCCGGCCTCTGGCCGTCCGCGGGATTGAAACGCCGATGGCGGCGGAGTCCCACATCATCATCGCGCCCTGGGGTGAGAGCCGGCCCATAGAGACACGGGCTCCGAAGTTGTCGCGCATTTCACCTCCGACGAATTCGACGTCCGGACGCTGGAGCCCGACGATCATGTGGATTTTGGCGGAGCGTCCCAGACGGGCGATATCAGCGATAAGTTCGAGCACCGGTGGTTTGACCGGAGCGCCCTTTGGCTTGACCTTTTTCCACCAACGTTCGGCTCGTTTGAGGAAGGTGGTGAGTTCGTCGATGACGAGCAGCAGCGGCTCGAAGTCGGCAAGGCTGGCCTCGCCAACTTCGACGCGGCTGTATCGCTCCTCCATGAGCTCGTGGGCTGCGAGGACAGCCCGTACTTGGTGTTCGATTCTCGCGGCGACGATCTCCACATTTGGCCAGCCGCGGAAGCCAATGAACTCGATGCGTTTGCCGTCGATAACCCAGGTGCGCCAGCCGGCTTGGGTGACGCGTTGGGTGGCTCCGTGGAGGAGTACGGTCTTTCCGGATCCGGTGCCGCCAACGACCATGAGGTGGGCCTGGACTGCAACCCACCATTCAAGGAGTTCTTCTTCTTCTGCCATAGCAAGGGGGACTTTGAAGTCTTTGTAGACTTCGTGATCGAGTGCGATCGGCGAGTGTTCCTGTGGTGGCCTGATCATGGTGGGCAGCGGTTTCCGGCGTTGGAACTCGACTCGGTCATGTTCGAGATCCCAGTTGGCTTTGAGGCGGCCGGGCATACTGGCAGCGATGACCCGTTCGACCCCGGAACGCCGGGAGCCGATGGAAAGCTTTGCGCTGGGTATGCCGGTGACCTCGATGGACTTGATGCCGTCTGCGTCTTCGGTGGTGTCCACCTTGGTGTCTTTGCCCAGCAGATCCTGGATCACGTTCTGGGCCCTGAGGCCTTCAGCGGTTTTTGCGGACTCCTTCTTCATCTCCTCTACGTCGAGTCGGAGCTTCAGGTGCTTGCGGCGGCGGTCGTGGACATCGACCTTGTATGTGCCGTCAAAGTTTCGGGCCGCGGTGTCGACGACTTTCGCACGCCAGACGCCATCATGGTCGTTGATGGTCCGTCCGTAGCGGATGGAGACCATTTGAGGGTATCCGGTGAATCCTCCCCTCCATCTGGCGGCCGTGACCAGGCTCCGGGCTACATTCCTGACGCCGAGGAGCGGCGCGAGTGCTTCGACGGCGTTATCTATGATGAGCTGCCGACGGGCGTGTCTTGCCGAGGCGATGGCTGCTGCGGCCGTCCCGAGCCCGCTGGCAGTGCCGGCAAAGATGGCGGGGAGAGTGCTCTCCTGAATCCAAAGCAGGCAGGAGCCGATGACGCCAAGAACGGCGCAGGCGAGAATGACCATGCTCCACGGGTTCGAAGGCCTGGACAGCTGTGTCCCCGGTGGTTCGGTGCTTTGAGTGCGCATGAACGTTGACGTCATCGCTTGTCCCGGAAAGCTACGGTCGGGGAAACAGCCTGGAGTCGGACCGGGTAGTTGACGTCATCGGCGAAGGCCGCCTGTCCGGTTGATGACCTGATCTTGAGGTTCCCTTCCCTGGCAGGGTTCCAGAGGGCCGGGCGAGCCTGTGTTCCCGAGACGAAGCTGCAGGGGTGCTGGGTCTGGGATTTGGTGGGGGCATTGGTCATGAGGATTTGTCCTGTCGCTGGTTGCCGGCTAGATGAGGGCGAGGGATCCGCCGCGCCTGGGCGTGTATCTGCTGCCGATCAGCTCCTTGAGCCAAGCTCGGACGTGTTCGGGTTCGTCTGGATCGATAGTGATGGTCGGTTCGATCTCGGAGGCCTGAGGCGGACGCAGCCTTGCAATGGCAGCTGCATTGAGAAAGAGCGTTGACTCCGGGCAGGGGGTCAGTTCATGGATCCGCAAAGCTCCAGTGATGAACGTTCCTGTTCCAACGGCGAGGATCCGGCCGGTGCTGAGTTCGTCATAGGGAAGACCACGATTGGGCCACGGGCCAAAGTATTGAGATGCCCAGCGGTTGTCATCGAGCTGCTGGGCATCGGGCAGCGCACGGGCAGGTGTCTGGGCCAGAGGAAGCCGACCCTGGCAGCTGACCTTGGGAGCCGTAAGCATCCACCGGATTTGAGCAAGGGCGGTATGTCCCCTTGCGATATAGCCGGCGTCCTCCAGACGATCCACAAGGCTTGGCCCCAGCTCCAGGGCCCGCGTGAGTTCACTCCGCGTTAGCGTCCACTGGCTGCCGGCGCCTGGTGCCAGATGTTTGATGCTGGGCGTACTTCGCCGATGGTCTAGCAGTTCCACTGATCCCATGGGTCCCCTTGTATTCGCGGTTGCACGTGTACAAGGGGTAGGTGATGCGTGGTGCCGGATTGCAACTCAAGCGGTATTTCGTTGTTTCGAAATCCGCCGATTCCATTTGGTCCCAAGTTTTATCCTCGACTGTAGGACGGAGTCGTATGGGCGAGGATAAAACTCGAGACCCCGAATCTAGAGAAGTGATCCAGACTGTTGATCCCCCCATCTGGTCTTCCAATAGGACGAACATCTTTCCTTCCTTCAGCTCTCACTGCCTGGTTTCCTTCAGGGATTACGGCCCTACGTGGTGCCTGGCTTCCTTCAGGGTTTATGGCTTTATGGCTTCCCGCCTCAGCTTCGGTAATCATGTGGCTGGCCTTACCATTTCCGGCGGATCGAACCAGTTGCGGACGCACACGATTGTGGGCCGCTTTCCAATGGGCCGAGCCGGGTGCTCCGAATCTCGCAGGGGCACCGCTTCTAGGGCGGCAGGATTCGATGCCGCTAAGCCGTGGGCTCGCCTGAGAGGTTGGCTATGGCCGACACTTTCCACTGGTCGTCGGTTCTGACGAGGTCTACGGTTCTGACAAAGGTGGTGTCCGACGCGGCTACCATCGGATCTTCGCTTCGGGTCGAAACGGTGTAGTCAACGATCAACGTGGCCTGTCCCTTTGCAACGTGCTTGGTATGCGAAGGTGTCGTGCGCCGGATGCTTGCCGCTGTCGTGGATCGTCCCTCGACGAACCGGCTCCACTGGAGTCCCCCGTCGCTGGAGAATTTCGTCTTCAGTTCGTGAGCCATCTCTGGCGTGCAGTATTCGGTGGCGTCGGCCAGCCATGTTGTCGCTTCCGGGTCGTCAAAAGACCGACGGTGGTAGGAAGTCACAAAGGCCTTGGCTGCGCTTTCCAGCTCCCGGGCCTGTGTAGCGCTCAGCCCGCCATCAGGGGCTGCCAAAGTGTCTGGATCATCATCATCATCCCCTTGTGATTCCGGGGATTTTGGCGCGGCCGAGGGAGTCGCTGAACGTAGCACGGAAGATGGTCGATCCAGATGGTCAGCAGACTCACTCGTGCCCTGTTGCGGAGTCTGGATCAGCCATATTCCCAACATCGCGAGAGCTATGGCGGCGATGAGGATGCATGCTGTGATGAGGTGCTGTCTGGTCATGGGGTGCCTTACTTGAGGAGCTTGAAGTATTCGGTGTCGCTTTCCCAAGTTGTGGTGTGGAGGAGCGTGCGGTCCTTGGGGTTAAGTGCGCTGTACATTTGGCCGTTGCCGGCGTAGATGCCAACGTGCTCCCAATGCTCGGGGCCGCTGCGTTGGACGACCAGGTCGCCTGGCTGGGGGGTGGTTGTTTTGATCCCGACAGTCCACTGGCTGACTCTGGGGAGTTTGATGCCGGCTTGGTTATAGATCCATTGGACGTAGCCGGAGCAATCCCAGGCGTGGAAGGTTGTTCCACCCCAGATATAGGATCCGCCGACACCTTGCTTGGCTGCCTCAATGATTTTGCTGCGGGTCTCGGCGTTGTCGGTGGCGGTAATGGGCTGATCGGCACCCGGGGTGCACTGGGCTGGGATGGCGCCGCCCGCTGAGTCCAGAAGTTGCTGGGCGGTGTTTTGCCATTTTTCATAGGCGTCGGGAAATGCTGAGACTTGGACGTTTTGGCCCGCTTCGCCGAGGTTCATCTGTTCCCAACCTGGGATATCCAGGAGCCCGCGCGGTGAACCCTGGTTCGGGCCTTCCTTGCCACCGTAGAAAGCCTGGGCGGCATAGATTGGGTCCATCAGTTCTTTGACGCTGCCCCAGCCGGCTGCGGGCCGCTGTTGGAAGGCGTTGACCGAGTCGTGGTCACTGCCGACCTTGATGTGCGGGTATTTGAGTGAGTCGGGAACCGTGGCGTTGGCGTAGGTGTTGATGCCGGATTCTTGGAGGGCAACCATGAGGGCGATGAGCAGCCCGTTGGTGGGTACGCCTGCTCGCTTCCCTTCGCTGACGATTGTCGCGACCAGGCTCATCTGTTCAGTGCTGAAAGTGATGGCTGTTCCGTTGGGGCCTTTGACTGCGAGGGCTCCCTGGTTGGCCGCCGCGGAGGATTCGTTGCGGGATGCCCCTAGAGCGTTGGAGGTGCCACCCACGCCAACTGTGATGCCGCGTTCTTTCATGTAGGCGAGTGGATCGACAGGCTGGCCCTGGACGTGGATTTCGAAGTGGAGGTGCGGAGCGGTTGAGGCGCCGGTAGAACCGACGCCAGCGAGCTCATCACCGGCTTTGATGGTCTGCCCGGCTTTGACTTTGGACGTGCCATCGGCCGCGTGCCAGTACCAGAATTCGGTGTTGTTACCGGCGTCGACGATGATGCCGTTACCACCAGCCGTGCCGCCGTAATTTACCTTGCGTACAGTCCCGCCGCTGGCGGCGAAGAAGGGTGTCCGTTCCGGAACACCTGCGATGTCCTGCCCTGCGTGGAACGTGAGCTCTGATTCGTCCGTGAACCCGTCTGGTATTACTCCTGTGCCGAAGGGGTTGGGGCGTGGGCCAAAGCCGGATGTGAGTTGGCCGACCAAGGGATTCGCATATCCACCTGAGACGGCAGGAGACACGCACAGTTTGGAGTCGGATCCAGCTCCCCCTCGAGCGAGGACGGCACCGGAGCCGGACATGAAGAACATCCCCCCGCTAAGAAGGACGAAGACAAGGAAGAATGCTGCCGCAGCCGCTCCTACGGCGAGGGCTCGCCTCCTCACTTTCTAATGACCGCCGCTGAGCGAAGCGTGGCGAGCTTTTCGGTCAGCTCAGCATTACGGATGCTTCGGGCTGCCGGCGGTGCTGGCGGCGGCGCGTCGATGATGGTGCCTTCCAGCGGCCGCGCTACAGAGCCTCGGCCTCGGGAATCCACGGTGATGCGCTGGGGTGCCGTGGGTTGTGGATGGGGTGCTGGAGCTGAAGCCGCCTTGGCCTGCGCCGCGGCAGATCCGATCTTGGCGGCAGTCGCGACCGCCTTGCCTGAAGGATGCGGAATGAACTGGGCTGCAGTGCCGACGAGGTTGAGGCCTGACGCTACTTTGGCCGCGGTGGATCCGCCGGACTCAGGGCTGTTGTCCCCTCCCCCGGGTCCTGGTGCAGGGCTGCCCGGGTCGACATCCGGGCCGGGGCCTCTACCGGATGTCAGTGCAGGCAGGACGCGCGAACCGAGGGCCAGAGCAGGGCTCTTGGTCGTGAAACGTTCACCAAGGTCTGTGAAAGCAGACTGATTTGGCATGGAGACCGGGGACGGGAATCCACGCTGCGGCTGGGAACGTGTCTTAAAGGCTTTGGTCAGGCGGGCATCGCGCCAGGCATCACGGACCCAGGGCTCTGCCCGCTCGGCGAGCTTGCGAATCGGTTGGCTCTTGGGCTGGTCGGCCGCGTTGCCTATGCCGAGCTTGCCCAGTCGCTGGGCAAGGGTCTCACCTGACTCTTTGGCTTTTCGGTGCATTCTCCAGAGGGCGACGAGGAATATCAGGACGGAGATGTTGACGAATGACATCTGGAGGACGATGCCGAAACGGCTCGTGACGGCGGTGATGGAGACTAGGACTTTCAGGTAGCCGGCCAAGAGGACCAACGCGCCGATGACCATGACACAGGCTGAATACATGCCGATAATGGCCCGCCAGAGGCCTGTCCGCGAGGTGGCTGGCAGTACCGCCACCAGCGACATGAACATAGCCTTGAGACCGTTCCACAGCGACGAGAAGACTGAGCTGATTATGTAGAAAGACAGCCCGTAGATCAGTACGGTCATGAAGAAGCTGCCGAGTTGGATATGGGCCATCACCCCAACTTTGGTGATCACTGGGGACTGGACGTATTCCTTGGCATCCTTGTCGCATGCACCGACCCTGTCGCGAACATTGGTTTCTGCAACATTGACTGGGTTGCGTTCACCGAAGTTCTTGTCGAACACCTTGTCGCAATCACCGGTCAGGACATGACCGAAAGTCACGGTCTGGGCTGGGATGCGCACATAGGTATCCACCAGCTGGGCAATGACGTTCTCGGCCAGCACTTTATCAGCGGACATCGCGGCGTCCGGCCTCGTGCCGGGGTCTGTGGTGATGGCGACGGCGATCTCCCCGCCCCAAGTCTTGGCACTGTTAAGGAATCCTTCCGGGCCCGTGATCGTGGCGACGGGGTTGGCCAGGACGCCGGTGGCGGCGATGGCGATGAAGACGGCCATCACGCATTCGATCAGTCCTGATGAGAATTTGCCGCGAAGCATGTAAATGCCTGCGGCGAACGCTGTCACCATGAGTGCGAATGGAATCCAGTGGAACTGGGTCACGACGGCTTGGAAGGAGACGGCGATGCCATTGAGTGGCGTGGCGATGAAGTCCACCCATTCAAAGGCCAACAGGAACTTCACGAGGGCAAAGAGCACCGCCACATAGAAGATGTGGCCCACCCAGAGGATGTCCAGCATGGAGGTCACCCACATCTTTTGCGGCGTCCAAACGTCGCCGCGGTCCAGAGGAAGGGACATGTACTTCTCGATCCCGATGCCGTGGGTGTCGTGGATTCCCGTGGTGGGTATAAACAAACCCGATGTTTGTCCTGTGCCGTCGGCGGCGAAGGCTGCTGTAGCGCCTGCATAAAGGAGGACAAACCAAAGGAAGAACACACTGGCGGTGCGGCGAAGCGCAGGATGCTGATAGAGCCAGAACCGGATCTCTGCGCCGATCAGGGCGAAGAGACTTACCCGGAACACGGCTGGGCGGCGAAGCAGTGCCTGGAACGGCGACCGGGTCATGAAACGAGCTCCTCACGACGGCTGACCTTCGGCGGTGTCGTCAAGACAGCCTTGGCCCGATGAGATTCTCGGGGCACCTGTACCTTGATGGTGGCGATCCGGTTCTGGGCGTCGCGCATGAGGCATTCACCGCGGCGTTCGCGTGGCACGCCTGCGGCCCCTTGGGGTGAGAGGTGTTTGGTCACCGTTTCGACCCATTCGTCGGTGTCCATCGAGGCAAACCATTTGAGGTTGTTTCTGGCCAGCTGTTCATCACGGTTCCTGAATACGAAACGTTGCGGTATCAGCCCGCGAAGCACCTCTGATCCGAAGTCGTGTGTTGCGTCGTGGCTGCCCAATCCGAGCGCGGCCTTGTGCTTACGGCCATAGCGGATGAAATCCACTAGTTCTCGTTCCCCTTCCGGGGATCCGGTCATGTGGTGGCATTCGTCGACGATCATCAGGGCCTCGCGTGAATCATCGGCGAAGCAGATGGTCTTTCCTATGCCGGCCAGAAGCGCATACATGGCGCGGCCGAATATTTTCTCCAGGCTCAGCTCTTTCTTCAGGGACTCGTTGAAGAGCTCGTCCTTCGAGGGCATGTCCAAACCGTGCGTGCAGAACACGACGGCTTGTGAATCCATGGAGAGGACGGGCAGATCTTCGTTGAACAGAACCTCGCCCAGGTCGATGCTGGAGATGTTGTTGAGCCGCCTGGCCATCCGCTGGCAGACGTCTTTATTTCCGGCGGGGATGCCCGTGCTGCCCTGCATGTGAGCCATGAGTTTCGGGAGCGAGGACAGCCCATGCTGGACCGTATATTGGGGATCAAGGATCGACCCGACGATAGATCCGTCATCGCTCATGGTCTCGATGCCAAACAGCACCGCAAAGAGGGATTTGACCATCCTCGATCCGATCCTTGGGCCGAACATGCGCAGCGGATCCAGGGAGTACTTGGGCTCCATGAGGTCGACGACGGATGTCCGGTCCTGATTCAGGGACCGGGCGAAGGTGGCCCACTCCTGATTGTCGGAGCGGTCGATGACAACCAGGAGGCCATCACGGTCGAAGGTGTGCCCTGCCACTGTCTTGAGGAACGTCGACTTGCCGGAGCCGTTCTCCCCCGTGGCACCAAATGAACCGGAGATATCCCGCTCCATGTTGCCGCCTATGTTCATCAGTACCGGAGACCGGCGGCCGGAGGAAATGTTGTAGCCGAGCAGGAAGCCGTTGGCTTCCCCCACTGCGTTTGAGACGACGGGCACACCCATGGCGAATTCGCGTCCGGTGGTGATCTGGGCGAGTTCGTTGACCAGTCTTGAAGCGGGGATCCCCGGGAGCATCGCCCACCACAGTTCTTCCTGGCCGCCCAGCGGGGCTTCGAATTTGAATTCTTTCCGCTTGTAGAAATCTGTGATGAATTTGGCCTTTGCCTTGGCATCGCCAGGGTTGTCCGCGCCGACGGCGATGATCGTTGTTGCTTGGACTTCGACTTCGCTTTCGGATTGGTTGAGTGAGGCTTGGTATTCACCGAGGATCCGGGCGATATCGTCCAGATCATTGGTGCTGCCGGTAATTGGGTTGCTCTGCCCGCTTTGCTGGTCGTACTGGTCGTTGAGAGTGGACTCAGCCCGGGCGTTGCGCTGCTTGGCTCTCTCTGCCTTCTGGATCGTCATGCGGATTCCAAAGTCGGCGTCAACGGGAAGGTCGTCGATGGTCTTGATGAACTCAACGCCGGGGAACATGAATCCGCCCTGGGGTGTGCCTGTCATCGCGAGAAGCACCTGGTAGGAGTCGGTCTCGCTTTCGACGTGACCGACTTTTACGTACCGGCGCTTGAAAGGCATCAACCGGGTTGCGGCGCTGGTCTGGTCTGATTGCCCGCCTTCATCGATCCACGGTTCGGAGAGCAGCGATCCAGACACTATGTGGGTGGATTTCTCTGCTGATTTAGGCTCCGGAACGGCGACGTCGAGGCTTAAGCCGCGACGCTGCATATGGTCATTGATCCAGTTAAGTTCCTCAGGTGTTGCCGGCTGCGCATGGAATTCACGGGGAATGGCGTTCGCGATCTGCTGCGCCGCGGCGAGGGCGTGCACGATTTCCTTGTGCCCGGGCACCCGTCGTGGAAGCGCCAGCTGGTTGCGGAGCGTAGCGTCTGCGGCGTGCAGTCTCGTCGCGATCGTTTGTTTGAGGCCCAGATCCGCGATGGGGGCTGCCAGCCAGAATGCGCGGGTGCCCATGGGGCTGTGTTCGAGCTCGAGAAGGTTTAGTTCAACTTCGGTGAGGTATTCGGGGCAGCGGTCCATTGGCACGCCGTCCATCATTTGTTCGATGACGACAGCGGGATCGAGGTTGGCGCTGAGTCCTAAAAGCAGCGATTCGCCGGTGAGGGATTGGAACATGGCTTGGTGTACGGCTTTTACGAGCATTTTTGACTCGTCTTTGCCGTACCCGTAGGCAAGGGGGCTGAGGCGCCACATTGCCCAGATCACGCCGTGATTGGTCCACATCAGGTTGTCGGCCAGGGACGTGAATGGGATGCGGTGCATGCAGTTCCTCCTACTTGGTGTTCACCTGTGCCAGCAGTCGTTGAACGGCGGATCCGGACAGCTGCAGGCTGTCCGGTTTGGGTGTCTCGATGGCAGTCGTGGCTGCGGGCTCTACTGAGGTAGGTGGGATCGGATCAGGTTTTGCAACGTTTCGGACGGTTGTCCACGCCGTACGCGAGCAGCTGGCGGGACGTGGGCCGGGTTTCCGGATCTCCAGCGGCGCGCCCCGGTAGCGGCCCATGGCCGGCTTGAAGACGGCTCCGGAGGCGTCGACCAGGACAAGTGCCGGGTTGCGATTTGTCGAGGGAAGCCGACCCACAGCCCAGGCCACTCCCCACATCGCAAGGACGCCAAGGACGATGTCCGCAATGGACATTCGTGTCGTCCAGAGCCCGTTGGTGTTGAGCGCCAGAAATCCCGCAAAAACCCCGGCAGCACCCTGTGTCAGCGTGTAGGGGCCGCCGGGGATCTTGGATCCGTCATGGAGTTTGCCAAGCATCTTTTTGACCTTGCGGGCACGGGTATAGAACCGCCCTACTTCGGTGATGTCGGTGGAGGACACGGCTTTACTCCACTGTCAGGTAGCCAGGCGAAACGGTGTCGAGGGGAAGGTCGATGCCTTGGTCCGGTCCTGATGCGGACAGCTCGCCTTTCATCTGTCCTTCCCACCAGCCGATGCCGCTGAAGACGCCCCAGGCGAAGAGTCCGCCGGCCACGATGCCCAGGATGATGCCTGTCACCTTGAATTTTTTGAGGATCGCAATAACGAACACAGCAGCGACCGAGACTCCGCCGGCAGCCAGTTTGAGCAGGTTCGTCAGGTCCGTGATTTTCTGATTTGCGGTGTCGATAACCCCCGTTGGTGCGTGCATGTACGTGGCCGAATGGAGATCTGAGGCGGTCCCCAGAAGGTCAAGGGAAAGCTGAATGTCGAGCGTCATGGTGCGGGCCTTTCTGTAGGTATTGCGGTTGGTGATGTGGATTTTTCAACTTGGGGTACGGGGCTGAGGGAGCTGACTTCCCACCGCCCGGCTCGGGCGGTCAGTGCCATGGCATAGGTGGAGGAGCTGCCTTGGTCCTGGTCAGTTTCGAATCCCACCGCTGCGAGGATGTTGAGAGTTTCACCATCCTTCGGAGCGGAGGAAGGTACCTTGTCTGCGTTCAGGGAGCGGATTGTTGCCGTGGTGAATGGGACTGGAGAGATGGGCGTAATTGTGTTTCCTGGGGTGGTGTACCTGTCGAGGCCCCCGGCGCCGGTGGCATAGGCCGAGAGGAACGAGGTAGCAGTCGTGGCAACCTCCGAATTTGTCGATATGGATTCGGGGTAGCGAAGAGTGACATTTGAGCCTGCGGGGGCGGGCGCAGAGACTGGCGCGGGTAGCCCTACGGGGCTGAGTCCATCGTCGGTGTTGATCACGGCGCGGAAGTAGCGGCGCGGCCACGTTTCAACGGGCTTGCCATCAATCGTCTTGGTCTCTTTGACATTGGCCGCAACAGTGACTGCTGCCAACGTGGATCCTTCGGGTCTTTCTGTCCCGGACACGGCGATATCGCGGTAGAGCCAGCCCGTCTTGGGAAGAGAACCGGTACCCGAGGAGTCCAGGTAAGTATCCAGGGCAGCGTGATCGTTGCTTGATGCCGACAACCAGGACGCCACGAATGCTTCTGCGTAGGCACCGGCACCATCGTCCACCCGACTTTCGAATCCAGACGTCGTTGCTGCCTCAGATGGAACTTCCTTCATTACCGCCAGGGCAAGGGCCGTAAACGAAACCATCACGGTCAGCGCAATAATCACGTAGAAACCAGTGACAAGAGCCTTTGAACTAAGTGAATGAACCTTGGTCATCGTGCCGGCAACACTTGCCGCCTCAACGGAATCCACGGGTTCGACATTCTCTTCGTCCTTCGTCCAAGGAGTCTTCATCGACTGCCTCCTGGGTCTGGGGCCGAGATCCGGGCGGCGGCCTGATTGGCAGCTGCCAATGCCGGTGACGTCAGAAGGTCCGCCAGCTGACTCTGCCGTGAGGCATCAAAGGGATGTTCAAGAAGGTCCGCGATTCCTTGGATCATCTTGTCTTCGGCACTGATGGCGGCAGCGGCATCACCAATGAACCCGGCGAGATGCTCATCGGAAACGGCCTCTGGCAGCGGGTGTGAACCCTGCATTTCAGCGCCCATTGAAGCTCCTCCTGGGTGGAAGTCAGATGGTTTCCCCTAAGCGGTAGGGGCGGTCACTGCATGTAGGTGGCTGGATCAACTGCTTTGCCAGAACTTTTCCCGGATTCTTTTATGGCCTCCGTTCCAGACCCCACAAAGGAGCCCCTGACCTGCGGAAACGCTGCAATATCCAGAAGCCCAGACGCGGTGCTTACGCCCCGTGGGTCACCGTTTGCTCAGAACTGATCCAGAAACTTGTCCAGAGCCGCTGAGGAGCGTGGTGGGTATCCACCCCCATCCCTCTTCAGGAGACGTCATGCACACCAGCGAAACGACAACACGAGCCCGGCGGACCATTGGCCTCATCGGACAAATGAACCACGAATGGGACACCGTCATCGCACCCTTCCGCAGCAACTACGGAAGCTTCGGACACTTGACCGGCGCTGAAGCTCTGTCGACCCTGCTTGAAGCCGGTAGCCAGGACCGTGACCGGATCTACTGGGGGATGCTCTCCGAAGTCCACTCAGGCAACAAAGCGGCCGAACGCGTACTGCTCCAGGCCATGCTGGCCAAAGCCGTAAACCTCAGCCGCAATTGCCGCGGCCTTCTCGTGCTGCCCGCCCCGGACGCCATGTGCGTAGCCGTAGGCGCCATGTGGGAGGCCATCAGGACATTCCCGATGCACCAGACACAGAAAGTTGTCGGCACGCTGGCGCTGAACGCCCTGCAGATCATCACCACCACCCACCCCGCCCCGGCCAATCTCCCCGAAGCCCGCGAAGACTCTGCCCTGGACCGGATCATCACAGCGGAGAAGGAAACCGACGAACACGTCATCCACTCCGCCACTCCCCTTGAAGAACTCCTCAAGGTCATCATCTGGGCCACCGAAACCGGAACGCTCACGGCGGAAGAAGCCAAGCTGCTCGGAAGGTTCACAGTCTCCACCCGCGAGGAGAAATATGCACTCGCCGAAGAGCTCGGCCTCGGACGCTACAGCCTGACGACCTATGCCGGCCTCATCAAGGCCAAACTCCGCGCCGCCCTGGCTGCAAACAACCTCGAACGCGGATGCCTGTGACTGCATCAAGCAAGGATCACACGGGAGGGTCCTGGTCGGCTTTGAGCACTAGGAACCACTGGGGCCCTGAAGCGATGCGCAGGGAGGGAATTGGGCCTTGAAAGGCTCGATTCTGCGAGTTTCCCCAAATCCACAGCCTTTGCCAGACCACTACATGGAGAGCTACATGTTTTTTAACTCTATATGGGGACCCCTCTACTTCCCTGTGCTGGCGCGGCAAGGCGGCTCATGCCCGTCACAAGATGCACGCGCCACACCGTCACAAGATGCACGCGGATAACTCTGGCTTTTGTTCATTGCAGAACAACAAACCGCCACAAGATGCACGTGGCCTGACCTGGGGAAACACCTAAAAACGACACTTTCGGGAAGCCCAGAAAATGCCCCGAGAGCCCCGTCACAAGATGCACGTGGATAACTTCCTCCATCCACGGCTTCCACTCAGGCACACGCCGCATGGCAATAAGCGACCGCAGCCCACCTGCCTACGAGGAATGACCGCATCAGAAAGGACCCCATGACAACCGCCGCGGAAGATCCCGCTCGGCTGATCAGCAGCAGGCAATTACAGCTGCTCAATGTCGGATCCGCACTTGAACTCTCCCCCGACGGCGCTGCCTCACTGAACTACTCCGCACGGCTGTGGGCTCAGTTGTCATTGCCGTACCGGGACCCAGGCAACGTTCCCGAATGGATCCGCCGAAACAACTCGATCACACTCAGCATCACTCCGGGAATGGCGACAGCCCGCGACGGATCTCGACGACCGGTCTATCCGTTCGGAGTGATCCCGCGATACCTCATGACCTGGATGACCACGGAGGCCGTGAGAACCCAAAGCCGGCATCTCCACCTCGGCCGATCCCTGGCTACGTTCCTCCGTGGATTGGGAATGAACTCCTCAGGCGCCTCATCTTCACGGGTTCTTGACCAGCTTCACCGACTGGCAGTGGCCAACATGAACATCGAAGACCTGCGCGATCGCGGCGATCGTTGGGGACTCGCCGGCGTGAACTTCAATGTGGCCAGCAGATACGAGCTGTGGTTCTCCAAGGACACCACCAAGGCCCCCGATGACATCCTTGGCTCCACCATCACCTTGTCGGAGGATTTCTACCGGTCAGTGCTTGAAGCCCCGGTCCCCCTCCGACCAGAGGCACTCAGAGCCCTCTCCGGCTCCCCCATGCGCCTTGACCTCTACGCATGGCTGGTCTATCGCCTCAAGTACCTGGAACGCCCCACAACCGTCTCCTGGGCCCAGCTGGCTGGCCAGTTCGGCGCTGACTACAAAGTCCGGAGGCAATTCAAAGCAGCTTTCGAGAAAAACTTCAGGGAAGTCCTGGTCCTCTACCCACAGGCCAAAACCCTTGTGCTTGGTTCCGGGCTGCGACTGATGCCCTCCCCCGCTCACATCCCGGACAGGAAACTGCGGGCCATCTAATGCAAAAAAGGGGAAGGACACACGATGGTGTGCTCCTTCCCCCCCTTTTTTCGTGGGTTTAGGAGGGACCGAGGAACAGCTCAAAGACGTAGCTGACGAACGCGCTTCGAGACGGAGCGCCAGTCTCCTTCGCTTTAGCATCGATCCAACGTTCCTGACCCTTGTCCAACCGCAGCTGGATCTGTATGCCAGCGGTTCCCCGCTTCCGCCTTACTCTCCGGTGGATACCGGATGAGCTGATGTTGAGCTCGGGCCGGAAATGCTTCGTGACGTCGTCAAAATCGATCGATTCGAAGGCATCGATCAGTAGGTCCGTGTAGGTCTTGTCTTCGTCATCCATCTTGTGAGCGTGGATTCGGCTTTTGACTAGCTTCAGCAGCCCGGGCGGAAGGTAGACGCCCTTGCTGTCAATGCGCCCCGAAACACTCTCCGAGATGGCAGCCGGCTCAACTGCAACAACTGCCGCTACCTCGAGTGACGGCGACGGCGCTGGATCCTCTGCCACACGAAGTGCCGGTCCAGTCTCGCGCCTGACACGCGGTTTCAGGAGCTGTGATTTGTCTGATGCTGGTGGCTTGGTGGGGCTAAAGACGTCCCCGAAGCCTTTGCGGGTTTCAGGCATGTCGGTTACTCTCCCTCTGCTTCGAGTTCGCTGATCCGGATGAGGATTTCCTGCGTCAAGTTCTCGTAATCCGCAGCCAGTCCGGAGGCATTGGAAGTGTGGAACTTAGGCTGGTGCTGGATCCCCCGTTTGAAATCGGCAAACCTCAGTTTGTTCGCCTGCTCCACTTCTCCATCGAGCTCATGGATCAAACGTCCGTGTTCCCGGGCATCGCGGGCAGCGCCCTCGGAATGCCTGATCCGGGTCGTGAACACCGGAGCCGCGGTCTCAAGGAGATCGGATAGCTCGTTCCGCAGATTGCGCTCGATCTTCCTGCTGGTGGATCCGACATCGAAAAGAACCGCTCCGGCCACAGCCAGACGTGGATTCCTCTCCCGTACCGCTTTGAAGCGATCAGCCACGCCCTCCACTGCATCAGTCGAGCCCCCATCGGACTTGGAAGGGATGACAACCGCAGAAGCCACCGTAAAGGCGCCCTGGACGATGGTCGCCTCACCGGGGGAAGTGTCGATGATGATGAGGTCATAGTCCTCAGCGATCGGTGCCAGGCCGGCATAAAGGAGATCAGCAAACTCGCCTGACTCTGGATTGGACATCTGTCGGACGAGCAGCATGCCTGAAATGTCCTGCATCGCAGCGCCGCCAGGGACGACATCGAGATTAGGGCGGACATTGGCGAGGATGGGCAGCGGCGTGAGCTGGACGAGTGCGTTGAAAAGGGCCGTGCCGTCCTGTTTCGGGTATCCAAGATCGCGGTGGAGGCTGCCCCTGGGATCCAGGTCGATGACGAGGACACGGAGGTCTCCGGCGGCCTTGCCTGCGACGTTTGCGGCAATGGACGTCTTACCGACGCCGCCCTTGGCGCTGGCCAGAACGAGCACCCGGTCGAGGTAGCTGGCCGAACCCCTGGACCCGGCCTTAACAGCCTTTGAAAGTGTGTTGGACATGGGAACTCCTACTGCTGGTTGTGCACGAAGCACTGCTGACAATCGTGTAGGCGATTCTACGAGCCATATTGCAATGATCCGCGCAGGCACGCCCATGGCCCGTCACATTGATGTTCATATAGGGCGTCTGGCGTGGCTTCCTGTTGCAAGGAAAGCGTGATGTCACATGGGAGTCACCATTGCTTATTCAATTCGCAATCCCACGTTGCACCAAATATGCGAACACGCGTGCCCTACAACACTGGAATCAATATGAATACCAGCAAGAAATCAAGTATGGCATCACGTCGGAAGGAATGTACGTCTTACAACTTGGCTTCACGTAGGAAATATGGCCTGAGTTCACGCCTTACCTTAGGCAGTTGCAAAATGCAGCGCCGCGCCACCTTCACTCAATAACGACACGAATTCGTGTCGGGTGCAAAAGGGGGGGGGCGGGGGCGGGGACAAGGATGGACCAATCAAGCGGAGGGTGGCGCTTACCGTGCCGGACCAGGAATTCATTCTCCGGAGTTGGCCTCGGATGTGGTGCCGATCATCTACACATCGTCCGACATCAGTTCGTCCATTCGAGTGTCAATATTGATAGGACGCAATGCCTTAGGGGTGGGGCTGCGTCGGGAACTCTTCTTGGGTTGATTGCGCTTATCCGGACCTGCCCCGCTAATTGGGGGAGGTGGTCCTAGGTGAAATCCAATGCGCCACGCAACGCGTTGAGCAGTTCCTCAATGCGAACTCTGTCAGCCCTATACATGACACGCTTCCCATGGCGCTGCTCTACAGGCGAATCCCCAATGATGGCACCAAGTTGCTCCAGGGCCACTACGGCTGCGGCAACGGTTGAGCGAGTCAAGGCGAGGTCGGTGGCTATGGTCCCGGTCTGTGCGGGCCCATCCTTGAGCAGATACCGGAGAATCCCCACCCGCGTCGTTGTTCCGAAGACAGCGATGGCAGCTTCTATGGGCTCACCGAGTCCCGCATTGACCACTTTAACCACGCCCTCCATCATGCCGTATCCAAACGCCCACACTGCCAACTCACTATTTGACTTGATGAGTTAGCGTGTGTTCAGATTACCCCATTGACTAGACATGAGCACGCCAAACAAGGGAGGCGCTCCCGTGAGCACCATCAGTACACGAGCAACCCGCAAGTCCAGCGGTGGCGCAAATGAACCTGCTGAGCCCAGGGGATTCAAAGCCCCATCCCGGCTAGCCCGTAGAAAGCCTGCCCTCGTGGCCCTCTGTATCGCCCTCGCCTTGGTGGGCGGGCTGATCACCTACTTCGGTATGTCCGGCAACGGCCAACAGACGGTGCTCATCGTCAAGGACGGCCTTCAACGTGGACAGGAGATCACACCAGGAGCCCTCACTACCATCAACATCGCCGCAGGCGCCGGCAACGGCGCTGTGCCTGCCGAGCAATCCTCGACCGTCATCGGCCAGAAAGCCATCGTCGACCTACCAAAAGGCTCGCTTATCACCACACACAACATCGGGTCGAACCTCGGAATCACCCAGGGCACCTCTGTTGTAGGAGTCGGACTGACCAGCGCACAGATCCCCTCACGTCCGCTGCAGGCCGGAGACAAGGTGAGGATCCTGCGAACTCCCACCCAGGGCGGCCAGCTCGATCAGAAGACAACACCCGTAGCCGGCGTGGTCGACTCGACGAAGTTCGACGACGTGAAGGGACTAACCATCGTCGACGTAATCGTCGCAACAGC
Organism: Arthrobacter sp. Leaf337; assembly: GCF_001423745.1. Classification (GTDB taxonomy): domain Bacteria; phylum Actinomycetota; class Actinomycetes; order Actinomycetales; family Micrococcaceae; genus Arthrobacter. The sequence continues at coordinate 51,495 of NZ_LMPC01000005.1, read as the reverse complement.
AGACGCGCAGGACGTCGTGGCCTGGTCCGCGGCCGGTAATGCAGGCCTGATCCTTGATCCTCTGACGGAGAAGTAGCATGGCAACGATTTTTCTCTGCAGCGTTGCCGGATCCCCGGGAGTCACCACAACAGCCGTCGGTCTCGCCGAGGTCTGGCCTCGCCCCGTGATCGTCGTGGAAGCCGACTCCTCCAAACCGAGCAGCATCATCCCCGGATACATGCAGGGCCAGCTCGACAACAGCCGTGGCCTGCTGCAGCTCGCCGTACAGACCCAACGCCACGGACTGACCAACGAAGCGCTCTGGGACCAACTGGTGCCGTTAGCCGCTGATCTGCAGAAAGCAGACCCCGCCTCCGGTAAGTACCTGTTGTCCGCGATCTCCAATACCGTGGCAGCGCAGAACATGACCGGTTTGTGGTCCGATCTGGCCGTCGTGCTGTCCGCCCAAGCCGATAGCGGCGTCGACGTCATCATCGACGGCGGTCGCTACACGCCAGGGGACGGTCGAACACCGCTGCTTCAGATGGCGGACGCCGCACTGGTTCTGGCCCGTCCCGTATTGCCGGACCTCGCCGCCCTCGTTGCCCCGCTTGCATCGATCCGTGAAGTACTCTCCCGCGTTGGACATGAGGATTACCTCGGACTCGTGCTGATGAAGAGCGTCGCCGGCAACTACGGCGCCGGGGATATCGAGAAGAACCTGAATACTCCTGCCGTTGGCAGGATCGGCTGGGACCCAAGCAACGCAGCGGTCTTTTCGCAAGGTGAGCCGCGGCCGCGAACGTTCAAGCGCTCAGAGATCCTGTCAGGGCTGACTGCCCTCGCGGCCGCAGCTGATGCACAGATCCGTGAAAGGGCACAGCGACTGGGGAAGCGCCCCGTTCACATCCAGGAGGAATCGCGCCCATGAACAGCCACGACGACACCCAGGGTCACAGCTTCGACCCGGCAGCACTCCCGTTCTTCCGCTCAGACGACACGGACGAAGCAGTCGCGTCCCGAGGATCCTTTGCAGTACCGACGGCCGCCCGTGCCCATCTGGCCCGCAAGTCACCACAGGCACCGGCAAGCGAGATCCCCGTCGACGAAATCAACCGCCGTGTGGCGGCTTTCGAGGACGAGGTCCGCGACATCAGCACACCGTCGATCAGCGACGAAGACTTCTGGCTTGCGGTGGCAGACCTGCGACGGAAAGCAGTAGACCGGCAAGTCCAATCGCTCGAGGGTCGGCACGGGCTGTCCGACGCCGCTCGTGAGGAGATGGGCCGCCAGCACATCATCGACGTCGTCAACGAGCACGTTGCAGAGCAGATGCGCTCTGACGGGCAGCGGAACGTCTGGTCCGACGTCTACCGCCAGCAGATCAGCAAAGCCACCTTCGACCAGATGTTCCGCCTGGGCCGTTATCAGGAACTGATTGACGATGACGGTGTGGAAAATATCCACATCCATGGCCATGACCTGGTTTTCGCCGAATACAGCGACGGGACAATGGTGCAAAAACCGCCGGTCGCGTCGTCAGATGAACAGCTCATGGAGGATCTCCAGTTCTTCGCCAACCGCAACGGTGAGGAAGCCCGATCCTTTTCCTCGGCCCACCCGGATCTGGACATGGATCTTCTCGGATACGTTCGCCTCGCAGCCGTGGCCAAGCCGATCACGGAGAGGCCTTCAGCTGTTCTGCGCATCCACAGGTACATCAACATCACGCTCGAGCAGCTCGTTGAATTCGGCACTCTGACCGCGGACCAGGCGCACTTCCTCGAGACCGGCGTCAAAGCCAAGAAGACATTCGTCATCTGTGGCGAGGGCGGCGACGGGAAGACAACTCTTATGCGTGCCATGGCGGGGAAAATCGGGCCGATGGAGCAGATCGTCACCATTGAGAAAGAACGCGAGCTGCACCTGAAGAAGCTGCACGGACGAGTCGTCCCGCCCTTCGCGCTGCAATACCGCCCGGGCACCGGAGAACGGGATGCCTACGGTCACTCCCCGGGGGAGTACACGCTAGAAAAGTGCATGGAAAAAGCCCTACGTCTGAATTCACGGCGAATCATGGTCGGTGAGGTCCGCGGCCCGGAGATCGTGTCCATGATCCATGCGATGCAGACTGGCGCCGGAACCATGAGCACCACCCACGCGGACGGGCCAGATGACTGCATCGACCGTCTGGCCGGCCTTGGCATCGAACGTTACGGGAAGTCGTACATGATGGAGCAGCTGGGCCGGCACATTGACTTTGTCATCCAGATGGCCAAGGTCGAAGACCCTACAGGCAAGACCGTCCGGCGGGTGACGCACATTAGTGAAGTCATGCCGGCCGAAGGTGAACGAGGCGTGTCGACCCAGGATGTCTTCCGTTTTGAACAGGGCCAGCAGCAGGCGCGGTTCGTCCGGATGCCTTCCCGAGAGCGACTCCGCCAGGACCTGATCCGTGCCGGCCTTGATGAAAGCCGCTTCCAGGGAGGGGTTCAATGACACCGGCCATCCTGACATCACTCGGTGTTGTCCTCGCCCTGGGTGGGATATTCGCCGCTTTCCTAACCTTGGTTCCATCACCGGAAAACGCCGCGGCAAAGGCTCCCAACCGCTTCCAGGTCCGGCTACAGGCCATGCGCGCAGGATTTTCCTTCCGCACGCAGATCCTATTGGTCGCCGGAATTCTTGCCGGCCTCCTATTCTGGTCCGCGACCGGGTGGATGATCTTCATTGCTGCCATCCCCTTGGCGATGCTGGGCCTGCGGGCCATCTTCTCGGACCAGGGAGAAAAGTCGCAGACAGACAAGCTCTCAGCCATCGAGACCTGGACCAGGAGCCTGTCTGGTCTGATCGTCACCGGCACACCGCTGGAACGTGCCCTGACATCGTCCTTGTCGAATGCGCAACCGGAGATCTACCCGGAAGTGTCAAGGCTCGTCGCGCGCCTGGAAGCGCGCTGGCCCACTATGGACGCGCTGCAGGCCTTCGCCGACGACCTGAACGACCCCACCGGGGACCTGGTGGTCATGAACCTGATGCTGGCCACGAAGGAACGAGGACAGGGTCTCGTAAACGCGCTCAACGACCTCGCCCAAACCGTGTTTGAAGAGGTGAAAGTCCGCCGGCAGGTTACGTCCGATCGCGCCAAACCCCGGTGGAATGCACGGGTAGTCACCGGCTTGACCATCGGCCTCCTGCTGGCCGTCCCCTTGATGTCCTCTTTCTCCGAGCCCTACAAGTCCCCAATCGGGCAGCTCATTTTCGCTGGTTGGCTTGGCATTATCGCCCTGCTCCTCCTGGCCATGAAAAGGATCGTCGCGCCACCCGCCATACCTCGGATGCTCACAAACACAGGGAGGAGATCCTGATGACGATCTTCATCGGCGGCGCAGTGATCGGCCTTGCTTTTGCCTTGCTGGCCGCCCAGGCACTGCCCTCACGGCCGAAACTCGGCGCAGCGCTGGACCGTCTGGGAACCACAACCACAGTCAACGACGGGGGACACCGATCACTCGAAACGCGGGTTGCCTCCTGGGTGATTCAACGGATGCCGGCAATCCCAGGATTCAGCATCCCGGAACGAGACCTCGCCCTCGTCGGCATGACTACGCACAAGTTCATCTTCACAAAGGCAACGTACGCAGCCGGCGGATTCGCATCGATGCTCCTCATGGGCCTGTACTTCCAGATGCTCGGCATCCTACCATTCGCAATCCCAGCCGCGTTCGGTGTCCTTGCAGCGGCCGTGGGCTGGTTCCTCCCGGACCTCTTCCTCAAAGACAAGTCAGCAGCAGCCCGAAAAGAATTCGTTCGGAGCGTGGCCGTTTACCTCGAACTCGTAGCCGCCGAACGGCGCCGCGGATCGCCTCCGGCCATCGCCCTGGAAAACGCGGCCGCCATTGGCCGTTCGTGGCCATTCGTGCGCATCAACCAGGAACTCACACGAGCCCGTTACGACCACACCCAGCCGTGGGATGCACTGTTGGGCCTATCTGCGGAAATAGCAGTTCCCGAACTCGGGGAAGCAGCCAAAATTGTCAGGCTCTCCGGTTACGAAGGAGCGTCCGTCTATGAGGCACTTCGGTCCTCCGGCCAAGGCCTGCGGGTCAAACTCCTCAACGACGAACACACCCGGGCAAACAAGGCCTCCGAGCGGATCACCATCCTGATCACTTTCCTGGCCTACATTTTCGCCGGAGTCCTTATGACACCTCTGATCCTCAACATCATGTAACGCTGGGTTCCGGATCATCAGGGGCCTTCAACCGACAACACAACAACACATCAAGGAGCACACAGTGACCAAGATCTACCTCATCGCCCAGGCCTTCATTCTGGGGCTGGGCAACAGCGCCACATCCAAGCTGCGCCTTCGGTCAGAGGCCGGTGGCGGATCCGCCGAATGGGTGCTGATCCTCATCGGAATCATCGCCATCGCCGCCATCGTCGTGGGGGCCGTGACCGCCTACGTAAATACGCAGGTAGGGAAGCTCTAGTAGAACAGGTTCACCTTGTGATGAATGCACGAAACCAGCGGCCCGGAGGGAGAGAGCAGGGCAATGCCTCCGTGGATTTCATTCTCGTCTTTCCCGTGCTGCTCATGATCTTTTTCGGCATCATCCAAGGGTCCATGTGGTACCAGGCGCAGAATGTGGCACACGCTGCCGCCTCGGCCGCCTACAACAGTGCCCGAGTCGACAACGGCACCCCCGGAAGCGGGCAAGCCGCTGGTTACCAGGTCATCTCGAACCAGGGCAGCACGCTCGGCGGTGCCTCAGTGACGGTCAGCCGCGCCGTGAACCAGGTCAGTGTCACAGTCACAGGGAAGGCACCAACCCTCGTGCCCGGATGGGGCGGCCCGGAAGTCACACAGACCGTGTCAGGGCCAACGGAAAGGTGGGTGAACAGATGAACAGGATCCGTAAGTTGACCGGCAGGAGAGAGAACGGCAGCTCCTCCGTGTCCTTCGTCCTCATCGCACCCGCCCTCGTGCTCGTCATCGGTTTCCTGATCTTCGCCGGAAGGATCTCGATAGCCGGTAACGTCGTCGAGAGCTCGGCCGCGGCCGCGGCCCGCGATGCCTCCCTCGCCCGTACAGAAGCCGGGTCCATCGCCAACGCCTCAGAGGCTGCACGAAGGGTCATGGGCCAGCAGGGAGTTGACTGCTCCAGCCTCAACGTGGACATCGATACCTCCGGACTTCGAGTGCCCCTGGGACAGATCGGAACGGTACGCGCCACGGTAACCTGCCAGGCCGACCTCAGCGACATAGGCATCCCCGGAATCCCGGGATCCAAGACTCTGACCAGCACCGCCTCCTCACCCGTCGACGCCTACAGGCAGAAATAATGCCGGCCATGATCAACCGCCTCAAAGCCAAGCTCCTCCTCGCCAAGGAACGCGGAGACGCCGCAGTTGCCTTCGTACTGCTTGTGCCGGTCTTGATCCTTGTCGTCGGGCTCGTTGTTGACGGCGCAGGACAGATCCAGGCATCCGACCAGGCAACGACGATCGCCCAAGGCGCCGCCCGCGCAGGCGCCAACGGGGGAGTGAGCGCCAAGCTTCCGAGCAGCGGTGCGGCAAACATCTCCGCTGGCCAGGCCCTCAACGCGGCCAACAAGTACCTTGCAGCTTCCGGCATCACCGGCAATGTCGAGGTCAATGGGAGAACAGTCACAGTGACCGCCCACAAGGACTACAAGACGAAGTTCCTGTCAATGTTCGTCGGTACGCTGACAGGAAAAGGAACCGGTTCGGCGCAGTTGTTGAGCGGACCATGAGAGGAACACAACCTATGAACACGAAGAGCATGAACGCCCCCGCTATCGTCGCGGCTGCCCTTACGGTCGTCGGAGTTCTGCTCTCCGGCTGCACACAACCAACACCTGAGCCCACACCGGCACCGGCCACCACCTCATCTAAAGGAGTGCCGTCGCCAACGGCGAGCGCCGCGGAGACCATCGGTCCCCCCAAGGACTCGGCTGAGGCCATCGCTGCCGCTACAGCTGCCACCAAGAGCTATTGGGCGGTTACGGACCAGATCATGAACGATGGCGGGAAGCAGCCGGAGCGCATCGACGCCGTATCTATTGGCCAGGCCAGAACCTACATTCATGAATCGGCAGGGGAGGTCCAAAAGCAGGGAATCAGCATTGGAGGAAGCCGTTCAGTCACGGTCACTGAATCGTATGCGTCTGATGCGACTCCCCCTGGGCAGTCGGTGATCAAGAACGGATTCGTGGGTCTGACTGTCTGTAACGACGTCACTGGGAGTAAGCCGGTTAACGCCGATGGAACCCCAGGCGACAAGGGAAGCGCCCCTCGGCATATCCGAAACATCGAGGTCACTTACGACGCCTCAGCAGGTAAGTGGATGGTCAGCTCCATCATCAGACCAGGAGCCGTGATTGCATGCTGAAGAGAGCCGTAAGCGTTGCCTTGGCGCTGATCCTGGGAATGGCCACATCGTTGGTTTTAGCCAGTCCCTCTACTGCAGGCATGGCAGATTGTGACTTGGGCGGTGCTTGCTCTGTGGAGCCCCCGCCCACGGCTGGCAATCCCGGTAGTGGGAGTGCTGTCCCGGCTGATCCCGTCACCGGGTTTACCCCTGGCCCGTCTGATTGCTACCGGCAGGGTGAGGATAAGACGGAGGAGAACAAGATTCCTTGTTCGGATCCGGCGTTGGGTGCGTATCAGCCTGATCGTGGGTGCTACATGAGGTTGGCTGATCCTCAGCCGGCGCCGCCTGCTGGCAAAGCCGCTGAGGATGGTGCTTGGTACGAGTGTGCGCCTCCTCCTTGCCGGGCAGCTTCGGCGGCTGAACCTTGCATAACCACGGTGTCGGCTCCGCGGTGGTCGGCTACGCCGCCGCCTGGTTTGAATGTATTGACCCCGGGGCAGGCCGCTGCTGCCTTGATTAAGACGTTCCAGTTGAAGGGCGTTGAGATCGGCTCGACGACTGAGGAATCCGGGAAGGGTGCCGTGGGACTGCCGGTTTGGCTGTGGGTGAAGAACCAGGGCGACACTCTCGCCTGGGGCCCGTACGTAAAGACCGCGACCCTTGGGGGAGTGACCGTGACCGCCACCGCCCGGGTGGTGAACGTGGCTTACTCCATGGGGGATGGTCAGACCGTGGTTTGTTCGAATCCCGGCACGGTGTATCTCGAGGGCAACGGGAACACGGATAGCCCGACGTGCGGGTATCGGTACGCGACCATGTCGCCGTCCAACGGGGCGCAGCCCTACACGATCACGGCAACGTCGAACTGGGAAGTCGCCTGGACGGCGACAGGCGGTGCCGGCGGCGCGATCGGCACAACGACCCAGGGGCAGATGCAGGCACGAATAGGGGAGCTGCAGTCAGTCAACGTGGACCGCTGAGTTATGTGGCCCTGGCGCCCGCAGGGCCTTCCTTCTCATTCCTGGAACGGAGAATCGAATGATTACACGCTCCTGCTGATCGTCCTTGCTGCCCTGGCCACGGGGGCCTGTTCTTGGTGTTTTCAAGGGGAACCATCGTTGCGGGCGACGGGGACCGGGATCCTCGGCGCTGGAGTTCTCCTCAGCGTGGTCGTGGGGTTTGCGACTCCCCCCTTGCCCTGGCTGTTCCGCAGTTCCATCTTCGCCTTGGCGCGGAGGAGTACTGCTGACCGGGCCTGTCCGCGCTGCCTCCCAGGACGAGGCAAGGCGTACATTCACGCGGATCAGAATCGTTGCGGGCGAGCTGGCAGCCTTTGCAGGTCCCTACTCAGAGGAGAATCAGCGCCGGACGGCGGCCCGGTGGAGCGTGAGCTGAGGCCATCCCCAGCAAAGCGGGGTACACCAGTCAGATGCTCGTAGGCGCTTTGAGTCCTGTTTGAGCACGATCAGATGCCCCGTCGAGCCTGTGAGGCGGCATACCCTACTGATCGGGGCCATATGGGCCCGATATGGTTACGGGAGGAGATAGGTACTTGTAACCCCGGGGGATCAAAGATGGACGCATTCGGTATTCGTGACACCCTCATTGAGGGTTATAAGTCCTTCAGCGAAAGTTTCGTGGATATTCGAGATGATCGCATCCGGGATGCCGTCACGCGCGAAAGCAACGAAGGACGTCAGTGGCCAGATCCCTGGTTGTCACTCAACCCCTCGTTTGAAACCGGCGGACGGATTGATGAGTTGGTCCTGGAGGGACTCCTTCACCCCGAATGTGAACGGATCTTTCGAGTGAAGAAGTCGTTGGAGGACACGGGTGCCCGACCGTTAAGTCTCCACAAACATCAGTCCGACGCAGTCCGCACAGCAGCACGGAATGCTTCCTATGTACTGACTACCGGAACAGGTTCGGGCAAGTCTCTCGCCTATATCGTGCCCATCGTTAACAAGGTCCTTGAGCTCGGTTCCGGCCGGGGTATCAAGGCCATCGTTGTTTACCCCATGAATGCTTTGGCGAACAGCCAACGGGAGGAACTGCGCAAGTTTCTCAGTTTCGGATACGACGACAAACCTCCGGTTACCTTCAAGCGGTACACGGGGCAGGAGAGTCGTGAAGAGCGCGAAGCCATCCTGGCGGACCCACCGGACATCCTGCTCACCAACTACGTCATGTTGGAGCTCGTTCTGACCAGGCCCGATGAACGGGCCCGTCTGATCAAAGCCGCTCAGGGTCTCAGCTTTCTGGTTCTTGACGAGCTGCACACCTATCGAGGCAGGCAAGGCGCGGACGTTGCGATGCTGGTCCGTCGCGTGCGCGAGGCCTGCAACGCTGAATCGACCCTCCAGTGCATCGGGACGTCCGCGACGATGTCATCCGGTGGAACGGTGGCGGAGCAACAACAGGATGTCGCCGAGGTCGCTACCCGGATCTTTGGCACGACTGTTGAGCCACAGCACGTCATCACAGAATCTCTGGTCAGGGCAACAACGGTGCGGCAACCTAGCCCAGCGGCTCTTGCCGATGCCGTCGCGGAACGTGGCACAGCAGAGTTCAGCAGCCCCACTCTTGACGGTGGCTATGTGCCAATGCAGAACGACCCATTAGCCTCATGGATCGAGGATAAGTTCGGGCTGGCACAGGAACCGGAATCCAGGCGCCTAATCCGGACGAGGCCGACGACGGTTTCCCGGGCTGCCGAAGATCTGGCGGAAGCTACGACGACGAGCAGGCAGGCTGCGGAAACCGCCATCCGTGCGACGCTGTTGGCAGGTTCCCGAGCCAAGCACGAGCAAACAGGGCGCCCGCTGTTTGCTTTCCGTCTGCACCAATTCCTGTCCAAGGGCGGCTCTGTCTACACAACTGTGGAACCGTCTGAAACCCGACCGGTTGAAACCGACTTTCAGATTGTCCTGCCAGGGGAGACCGAGCGCCGACTGTACCCGTTGGCGTTCTGCCGCGAATGTGGCCAGGAGTATTTGATGGCCCGGCTCACCACCGACAACGGACAGTTCCGCTTTGTGGCCAGACACGAATTAAGGCTCGCAGAATCGGGTGGAGAGGACGAGGGCAAGGATGGTTATCTCTTTACGTCCCGGACACCAGAATGGCCGGCCGACCCGATCGCGGAGGACCGGCTGCCGGCGTCGTGGCGGACAGATTCAGAGACTGGCCACCCCATCATTGAATCCAAGCGCAACCGAATTCCCCAACGGTATCGGATCCGGCCCGATGGAGTCGCTGAGAAGGAATCTCCGACCAATGCCACGGATGGTCACCTGGCCGCATGGATCCCCGGTTCATTTGGTTTCTGCCTGCACTGCAACGTCACCTATGAAGCAAACTCGAGCAACGAGTTCTCAAAGCTCGTAACCCTGGACCGCGAAGGCCGAAGCAGCGCCATGACGGTCATTGCCTCGAAGCTGGTCGAACTCCTCAAAAGCCCGATTGCCAGTGACCTGAATCCGGAAGCCCGAAAGCTGTTGACTTTTGTAGACAACCGTCAGGACGCCTCCCTTCAGGCCGGCCACCTCAATGACTTTGTGCAGGTCGCTCAGCTTCGTTCTGCTCTCTACCACGCCCTCGTTTCAGCCGGTGAGGAAGGGGTGGATCCCGAGGATCTGGGTAAAGCTCTTCTTGACAGCCTCAAACTGGCACCCGCCGACTATGCCCAAGCACCGGCGGCTCTAGATCCAAAACCCGCTCAGCGGGCCCTCAACCATGTAGTCACCTACCGGGCCGTCAGGGACCTCCAACGAGGCTGGCGTATTACGTTGCCAAACCTGGAACAAACGGGTCTTATGCGGGTCACCTACCCCAATGCCAAACTCCTGGCTCAGCGGCAGGACCTGTGGGACAACGCCCACTATCTCTTGAAGCAGTCCGCACCTGGGCAACGTGAGGAAATCATCACCGTCCTTCTGGACGAATTCAGACGCCTACTGGCCATTGACGCTGCCGACTTGGACGTCGACGAGTTCGACAAGCTGAGGTACAGAAGCCGCGAATTCCTCAAGGGCATCTGGGCACTCTCGGATAAGGAGCCGGATCCCACGCCCGGCTTAGCAGTGACCGAATCCAAGAAGGCCGGATTCACCCGCAATGTGCTGACGGTGACGGGACGGGGGATGTTCGGGCGGTGGCTAGGCAAGAAGGAGCGTCTTGGTCACAAGCTCAAAATCGAGGAAACCAACGAGGTCATTGCGTCGCTGTTCGAGATGCTCGTCCAGCATGGGCTGATCACCGAGGTCTCCCAGAGATCAGTCAAGGGCTACCGTCTCAAATTGTCATCCATGCGGTTATACGCCGGTGCGGGCTTGGAAGGTGCTCCGGATCCGGTCCGTCGGCAATTCGATGCAAACAAGAAGCCTCGTGTGATCAGGTTCTTCCGTGACCTGTATAAAGAATCCAGCTCCCAGTTGGGTGGGCTTCGCGCCGCTGAACACACCGCTCAGGTCCGCCCCGAGGACCGGGAACGCCGAGAGGCGGAATTCCGTACAGGTGACCTCCCGCTCTTGTTCTGCTCCCCGACGATGGAACTTGGCGTTGACATCGCCTCGCTGAACGCTGTTGCGATGCGCAATGTCCCGCCGACGCCTGCTAACTATGCCCAGCGCAGCGGCCGCGCCGGCAGGTCAGGTCAGCCGGCGTTGGTGTTGACGTACTGTGCCACCGGCAACAGCCACGACACGTACTACTTCGCGAAGTCGGACTTGATGGTCGCGGGGCAAGTCCAGCCGCCCCGTCTGGATTTCGCTAACGAGGACCTGATTCGCTCCCACGTCCACGCACTCTGGATGGCGGAGGCGCTGAGTGCCACAAGCGGCGGGCTTGGCCAATCCATGTCCGGTCTGGTTCAGCTGGGGGCGCCAGGATATCCATTGAAGGACAGCTTCAACTCCATTTTCGGAGACAAGCAGGCGGCCGCGCGCGCCAAGAAGTCGGCCCGGGTCCTGCTTGATGGCCTTGCTACCGAGCTGGAACCGACGTCATGGTGGACTCCTGACTGGTCTGAAAAGGTAATCGACCAAGCGCCGCAGAGTTTCGACGCAGCCTGTAACCGGTGGCGGGAGTTATATCGGAATGCCGTCGCTGAGAGGGAAGCAGCCAACGCGGCGATCAGTGATGCGTCGGCGACCAGGAAGAAGCGCGACGACGCGAAGCGACGTTATGTTGAGTCTCAGCAGCGTGTCGAGATTTTGTTGAATGATAGTGATGCTGCCGGTCAGACTGATTTCTACACTTACCGTTACCTGGCATCCGAAGGGTTCCTGCCAGGCTACTCATTTCCGCGTCTCCCGCTGGCCGCGTTCATTCCGGGCACGCAGGGGAAGGACAGCAGCTGGCTCCAACGCGCGCGCTTTCTGGCCATCAGCGAATTCGGCCCGGGCTCCTTGATTTATCATGAGGGCGCCCGTTACCAGGTGAAGCGGGTCAGTCTCCCGCGCGGTGAATCGGCTGAAGGAAGCAGCGATGTCGTGCTGTCGGAGGCCCGCATCTGCGAGGCGTGCGGCTACTTCCATGACAGGAAGGCCGGTATCGACGTCTGCGAGTCCTGCGGGCAGCCGCTCGGTGGAACTTGGGACAACCTTATGCAGCTTCAGTCCGTCATTACCCGGCGCCGGGAGCGGATCAGCGCTGATGAGGAGGAACGGAACCGACAGGGCTTCCAGCTGGTCACGACGTTCAGGTTCATGTCTCACGGGAATAAGACCGGTCGGGCAGACGCCACGATTGACCTTGGAGACGAGCGCCTGGCCACGGTCATCTACGGGGACGGCGCAACGGTCCGGGTTACCAACCTCGGACGCAGCAACCGCAAGAACAAAAATGAGCGCGGATACTGGCTGGACATGGTTACCGGTGAGTGGCTCTCCGAGCGGAAGGCGAACGAGGAGCCCGCTCAGGACGACGATGAGGACGACGTCACCGTCGAGACGTCAAAAATCCGCAAGATGGTCACTCCTTATGTGGAAGACCGCCGGAACATTGCTGTCCTGCGCTGGACCGAACCGATGACGGAAGAAACGGCAACTACACTTCAAGTCGCCATCGAACGCGGCGTCGAGGCAGTATTCCAGCTCGAGGACTCTGAACTGGCCAGCGAACGGCTGAACGACAAAGAGTTCCGGGGCAGGTTGCTGCTGGTCGAGGCCGCAGAAGGTGGCGCCGGGGTGCTGCGTCGGCTGCAGTCCGAACCAGGCGCCATGGCAAAGGTTGCAACCAAGGCACTGGAAATCATTCACGTGGATCCGGAGACGGGTGAAGACACGGAAGACGCCTGCGTCCGCGGCTGTTACCGATGCCTGCTGTCATACGGTAATCAGAGGGTTCATGAATCAATTGATCGGCGGCTGATTCGAAACGAGTTGATGGCCATGGCCGGGGCAACGACCAATGCTGTCGCCCAGGCAACTGCATCCTCGGGCGGACCACAGCAACTTCCCGATGGCGTCGCAGACCTTGGCCACCGGGCGAGCAGCCTACTGCGGTTACTGGAAGCGCGAGGCCTGAAAATGCCCGCCAGGATCGCGCAGGTTGTACACAACCTGGTTGTGGATCTCGTTTACGAAGGTCCCAATGTGTCGGTGCCGACGGCCGTGATTGTGCAGGAAGGGACAGGGGAGCCGCGGGACGGCACCCATCTCGTCTTCACTGGATGGAATGTGATCAGCATTGGGTTGGATGAAGACTTGGCTGCCGCGGTGGCAGCGCATGCAGATGTTTTTGGAGTGGACGCTTGAGCACTGAGACAGAACAACTTCGGTACGCAGTCGGCTCGCTCGTCCGGGCCAGGGGACGCGAATGGGTGGTCCTACCCGATAGCGACAAGGAGCTGCTGGTTCTGAGGCCCCTTGGCGGGCGGAATGAGGAGATCGCGGGCGTTCTACCAGGGATTGAACAGGTCGAGCCGGCTTCCTTCGGCTGGCCCTCTGCCGACGACCTTGGCGATGACCGGAGCGCCCGACTGCTGCGTGATGCGCTGCGAATCGGTTTCCGCTCCAGCGGCGGCCCGTTCCGCTGCCTGGCCAGCCTCGGCGTCTCGCCCCGCCCGTACCAGCTTGTTCCCCTACTGCTGGCTCTGCGCCAGGAAACAGTGCGCCTGCTCATCGCGGACGACGTCGGCATCGGCAAGACCATCGAGGCGGGATTGGTCGCCGCAGAGCTGTTGGCGCAGGGCTCCGCGGAGCGCCTTGCCGTCCTCTGCCCGCCGAGCCTCGCCGAACAGTGGAGGTCCGAGCTTCAGGAAAAGTTTGGCATCGAAGCCGAGCTCGTGCTCCCTGGCACCATCCGGCGCCTTGAACGGGGTCTGGAATACGGGCAGTCAGTCTTCGAACGGCACAAGTTCACTATCGTGTCCACGGACTTCATCAAATCAGAATCCCGCCGCCACGAATTTCTGCGCTCGGCCCCTGACCTGGTCATCGTGGACGAGGCCCACGGGGTCGCCGCGGACGACGCCGGCAGGGGCGGGTCCGGACGCACCCAGCGCTACCGTCTTGTCCGTGAACTGGCCGGGGACGCCGCGCGGCACCTCATTTTGGTGACAGCGACGCCGCACAGCGGCAATGACGGCGCCTTCCGCAACCTGATCGGGCTACTGGACAAACGGCTAATTCATGCGGACCTCTCCACCGTGGTCGGACGACGGCTTCTCGCCGACTACATGGTCCAGCGCCGCCGCGCAGACATTCGCCGCTACCTGAACTCCGACACCAAATTCCCCAAGGACCGCCAAATCAGTGAGGAACCGTACAAGCTGGCGCCGGAGCACCGGGCGTTCTTCGACAGCGTTCTCGCATACGTCCGTGGTCGCGTCCAGGACAAGTCCGGAACCAAATTGGAACAGCGCATCCGCTGGTGGTCCGCGCTCTCACTGCTCCGCTCCATGGCATCATCTCCGGCAGCCGCGGCGGCAACGCTGAGCACCCGCTCCGTTTCCGACCAATCAGAAACCGACCAGGCCGCTGACGCGCGCGGCGCCGCCGAGGTCCTGGACCAGGTAGAGGATGACGGAACCGAAGGCATCGACCAGGCGCCCGGGGCCCTCCACGGCGAGCTGGATGTTCGGCAGAAGGAAAAATCACTGATCAACGGCTTCCGCAAAACCGCGGAAACACTGGCAGCGTCACCGGAAAACGACGCGAAACTTCAACTGCTCGCCAAAAAACTGAAGAAACTCATCGACGACGGCTTCGATCCCATTGTCTTCTGCCGATTCATTCCGACAGCTCATTACGTCAAGGATTATCTGCGGGAAAAGTTTAAGAAATTCGAAGTGGAAGTCGTCACGGGCGAACTTCCCTCCGAGGAACGTGCCGCGCGGATCGCTTCACTGGCGGACCGCGCCGAGGGAACGCACAAGATCCTGATCGCGACGGACTGCCTCTCCGAAGGCGTGAACCTCCAGGACAAATTTCAGGCCGTGGTCCACTATGACTTGGCCTGGAACCCCACACGCCACGAACAGCGCGAGGGCCGCGTGGACCGTTTCGGCCAGCCAGCCGAGGTCGTCCGTGCCCTGCTCATCTACGGTGAGGACAACGGCATCGACGGCATTGTCCTTGACGTTCTGCTGCGCAAGCACGACCGTATCCGACGTGACCTGGGCATCAGTGTGCCCGTGCCGCCGCAGAGTGACCAGGTTCTTGCCGCGCTCCTGGAAGGCTTGTTGATGCGTGGTCACGACGCGGACCAGCTTGAGCTTGACCTCGGACTCGAAACCGCTGCCACCGCTCTGGAAGAAGAGTGGCGCAGCAGCGCAGAGCATGAGAAGGAAAGCCGTGGCCGCTTTGCTCAGGCAGCCATCCATCCCGACGACGTGGAGAAGGCCGTCGCGGCCGCCCGACGCAGCCTGGGAGACCCGCAGGACGTCGCGTCCTTCGTCCGAACGGCGCTCGAGGAGTCCGGCGCCCAAGTCTACGGCGAACAGGACGGATTTGAAGCCCGGCTGATTTCTATCCCGGCGGCATTGAGGCAGGCCATATCCGGGGGCGCTGCGGTGAAGAAATTCGTCGTAGATTACCCGGCGCCACGGCACTCGGCCGTCTTGCTACGGTCGGACCGGTCAGTCTCCGGGGCCGCCAATTACGTCCTGAACTCGGCACTGGATTCCGGACTTCCCGATTCTGAACGACCAGCTCGCCGTGCCGGACTTATCGCGACGAACGACGTCGATTCACTCACCACAGCATTGTTGGTGCGGTTCCGGACGAAGTTGGTCTTGCCGGCACGTCTGGGGGACCGCACGGACATGGCAGAAGAAGCTCGGGTTATCGCTTTCACAGGACCGCCGTCCAACCCCACCTGGCTGGATGAAGAGGCGGTGGAGGCCCTCTTGGAAGCCAAACCGGTGGGCAATACACCGGTGGAGACCGCCAGGAACATGCTGTCCAATGTCCTGAACGCTTTGGGCGGCCTGTCCCCGCTGCTGGACGCAAAAGCAAGGGAAGTCGCCGATGAAGTCCGGCGTGCCCATGTGGAGGTCCGATTGGCCGCTCGTGGTGATAGGGCAGGCCAGCTGGGCGTCCGGGGTTTGACCGTCGAGCCTAATCTGCCCGTGGACATTCTCGGCGTGTACGTTTATCGACCGGCAAACATCGGTGGGGGACTGAAGTGAGTGCTGTATTCCAAGCCATCCGGGTCGTCGGCGGAGTGGTTCCACCTGCTCTTCTGGGCCGCATCCAGGCCAACGAAGTCGCAGATTCCAGCAGCCTAGCGCCGGTGTCCTACCACTTGGCCGGCAGCGAGACCGCAAGGGACGCAGCCTCCAGAAGCTGGAGTTACCTCCGGGCCGCCTGGGATTCATGGAGAGACTCTGACGACGCTCAAGGCAACAGGGGTGCAGGGACAGGAGCGGCCAGAGAAAAGTGGCTGCTGGTGCTGCTCAGGGAGCTTGGCTATGGCCAAGTGCCAACAACTGCGGGCGCCCTTACAACCGACGGCACCGAGTATCCGATTTCGCACATCTGGAATTACGTGCCCATCCACCTGCTTGGTCCACGCGTAGACCTCGACAAGAAGAATCCGGGAGTCACGGCCCGAGCGCCGCAGTCCATGTTCCAGGAATTCCTCAACAAGAACGAAGACTACCTCTGGGGCATCCTCAGCAACGGCCTGAAGCTACGGCTGCTCCGGGACTCTACGGCTCTGGCCGGCTCCGCGTATCTGGAATTTGATCTGGAAACCATCTTCAACTCGGAGCTATATCCGGAGTTCCAACTTCTCTGGCAGGTCTGCCACCAGTCGCGGCTGGAAAAGCGCGGCGGGCCGGAAGTTTCGCCCGCTGACTGCTGGCTGGAGTCATGGCGCGGCGAGGCCGTGACCGCCGGAGCCCGGGCGCTGGACAAGCTTCGTGACGGTGTCGAGGAAGCCATCGTTGCGCTGGGCGCTGGCTACCTGAAACACCCGGCCAACGCCTGGCTCGTTGAGGCCCTGCGCTCGGGGGAACTCCCGGACCGCGAATTCCACAAAGCGCTGCTGCGCACGGTGTACCGGCTGCTTTTCTGCTTCGTAGCCGAAGACCGCTCGGCCCTCCTGGACCCCAAAGCCACCGCCGCGGCTCACGAGCGGTACGCCAAATACTTCTCCACCCAGCGGGTCCGCCGCCTCTCCCGCCAAATCGCCGGAACCTCCCACCCGGACCTCTGGGAGACACAAAAGCTGGTTCTGGAAGCGCTCGGCGGACCGGGCATGGCAGCCATCGCAATCCCGGGTCTCGGCGGACTCTTCGACCCCGACCCCCGCGCGCGGATACTGAACGACCAACCACACGGCGATCTTCTGCTCGGAACCCAACTGGCAAACACGGACTTCCTGACAGCCATCCACGCGCTCGGATGGGTCCGGGCCAACAACGAGAGGAGCCAACCTGTCGACTACCGGCACCTAGGCGCGGAGGAGCTGGGGAGCGTCTACGAGTCACTGCTCGAACTCGTTCCCCGGGTCGACACCGCCAGACGCGAATTTACGCTGGAACGGCTGGCCGGCAACGAACGCAAGACAACTGGTTCTTACTACACTCCGCCGAAACTGGTTTCGGCGCTGCTTGATACAGCCTTGGATCCGCTGCTGGATGACGCCGTCAAAAACGCCGACGACGACGCCGACGCCGAACGCCGCCTGCTCGCCCTGACCGTCTGCGACCCTGCCAGCGGCTCTGGAGGATTCCTGGTCGCGGCCGCGCGGCGAATTGCCCGCCGTCTGGCGGGGGTGCGCACGGGCGAGGACGAACCGACACCGCAGGACATCCAGCACGCCCTCCACGATGTGGTTGGCCAATGTATCTATGGCGTGGACATGAACGATCTTGCAGCAGAGCTGGCCAAGGTTTCTCTCTGGCTGGAGGCTCTGGAGCCCGGTAAGCCCCTCGGCTTTCTTGATGCCCGCATCAAGATCGGCAACAGTCTTCTCGGCGTGACACCGGCGCTGCTGGCAGGCGGTGTCCCAGGTGATGCCTTCAAGGACATCGAAGGCGACGACAAAAAGTACGCCGCTGAGGTGCGCAAAAGAAATAACGCGGAGACACCCAAAAAGAAGAAGACCTTCCTTGGCGATCTGGGACAGGACGCTCTCAACTTCGGCGGCGGGGACGCCAGCGCCCAGAAACTGATCGACGCCCGCAACCGGATGCTCTCTCCCGTCGATACGGTGGAGGAGGCCCGTCTCAGGGCCCGTGAATTCGCGGAGTTCGACGAGTCAGAGGAGATGCGCCGTGAGCGGCTTCACGCAGACGCGTGGTGTGCGGCCTTCGTATGGCCCCTGAATTCGGATGCACCGTTGCCCCCGACGTCGTCCGTCGTCCGTCAGCTCGGCAATGCCGGCGAAGCCGCCGGCTATGCGCCCACGATCACCAAGATCCGCGAGCTGGCCCAGGACTACCGCTTCTTCCACTGGCACCTGGAATTCCCCGAAGTGTTCGGAGATCCCTCCGAGTCTGAAGTCGGTCCGGAAGGCTGGCCCGGTGGTTTTTCCTGCATACTCGGAAACCCGCCCTGGGAACGAGTGAAACTGCAGGAACAGGAATTTTTTGCCGCGCGTGACCCGGAGATTGCCAGGGCACCGAATGCTGCCGCCCGGCAGCGCCTAATCAAGTTGCTCGCGACGGAAGACCCCACTCTCTTCTCCGCATTCTTGGCGGAAAAGCGCCGGGCTGAAGGCCAGAGCGCCATGATGCGCACGTCGGGCCGCTACCCATTCAACGGCCGTGGCGACGTGAACACTTACTCCGTATTCGCGGAGCTATTCCGCAACTTAACGGGACCGAGGGGCCGGTCAGGCGTGATTGTCCCAACTGCCATTGCCACAGACGCTACGACGCAGTTCTTCTTCAAAGACCTGGTGGAATCGAATTCCATTGCCGCCCTCTACGACTTCGAAAACAGAGGGGTCGGGGGCGGCAAGACCTTTGAGGGGGTGGACTCGCGCCAAAAGTTCTGCCTCCTAACTATGGGCGGCCGGCTTGTACATGAAGATGCACCGTCGTTCGCATTCTTCCTGCACGACCCGGCCGACATCAGCATCTCCGAATTTTCCCTGACGCCGGAAGAGATCAAGCTGATCAATCCCAATACCGGCACATTGCCGATATTCCGGACACGGCGCGATGCTGAAATCACCCTCGGTATTTATCGCCGCGTCCCCGTCCTCATCAACGAAAACGACCCCGTCAGCGGAAACCCGTGGGGCGTGTCGTTCATGACCATGTTCCACATGTCCAACGACTCACATCTGTTCCACACACGGGAGCAGCTGGAACACGACGGCTGGAGTCTCAACGGCAATATCTTCGAACGCACAATCAGCGGTAAGCCTGAGAAGATGTTGCCGCTGTACGAGGCCAAAATGCTCACATATTTCGACCATCGAGCCGCTGATGTTGTTCGGAGCGCCACAGCCGTCCAGCGACAAAGTCAGCCCCGCTACCTCACAGATGCGGAGAAGACTGACCCAAACAGAGTCGTAGTTCCTATGTATTGGGTTGCGTCAACGGAAATGCCGGCAATGCCCGGTGCATGGTTGAGCGGGTTCGCAGACATCACGAGCGCAACGAACGAGCGGACCTTGATGTCCACTGCAATGCCGGTCACCGCCGTGGGGAACAAGTTCCCCTTGTACTTCGTTGCCACCGGCCAGAGGGAACTACTGATGGCGACGATGAACTCCTTCGTTCTGGATTACGTTGCGCGCCAAAAATTGCCATCCGTGACCATGAACTATTTTTATTTGAAGCAATTCGCAGTTCTGAATCCGTCAACGTTTGAGGATCTTACCGCGTGGGGAAACGGACACCTCGGCTCTTGGCTTTCAACGCGAATAAGGGAGCTTATCTATACAGCTTGGGACATGGAAGCCTTTGCTGATGAGGGGACACCGTTCGTCTGGGACGCCTCACGCCGCGCGGAGCTCAGAAGTGAAATCGACGCCGCGTTTTTCCACCTCTACGGTGTTTCCCGCCACGACGCAGCGCACATTTTGGATACATTCTCAATTGTCAAACGAAAAGATGAGGCCAAATTGGGCGAGTACCGTACAAAGCGCCTCATCCTGGAGGTCTTCGACGCGATGCAGGCGGCAATTGACTCCGGGACTGCCTACCAGACAATCCTGGACCCTCCTCCGGGCAAAGGACCCCGGCATCCTGCTAAGGAGCATTCCGTATGAGTAACTGGGATGAATTCTTCCGTTTTGCCAAACGGGTGGCTGACAATTTTGACCTCGACACCGAGGAGCGAAGGTACAAGCTTGCAGATTCGGCGCGGATTGCGGACACTCTGCAGCTCATCGAGGCTGACTCGCCGGAATGGCCTGAAGCGCTGAAGAAGAATATCTATGCAACTAATCTGCTGAACAGTTTTTTCGTTATGTCTTTCGTCGATGACTGCCGTGATCATTCCTCGCAGGTCAGGTCCGCCATCCTGGACCTGTTGGGGGCCGAAGACCCGGTGGCTGAGTTCGATAACTTCAGGCTGGCGCTGCGCCCTCTGAATCAACAGAAATACACGCCCGGGAACACCGCGTCCTTGGCTGCCTTGCTGCTCATGGCGACTGATCCGACCAGATATACGCCGTATTTGACCGAGACAGTACAGAAATTTTGGCAACTGGTCGGCTGGCCTGAAGTCAGAAGAAACGCCCCTCAGGCCGACCGATACAAGTCCTTTTTGGACTCTCTTGACGAGGTTCTGGTGCGGGCACCCCAGCACGGCCTGGAGTTAGGGGATCGTCTGGACGCTCAGGGATTGATCTGGGCGACACTGAAGTACCGGCCTCATGACTCCTGGCAGGAAGCTGAAAAGGACGAATTTCTTGGATGGCGTGGCGAAAAAACCGCCGTCACTGATGAACCCACAGAACGGGGATCCGGTGAATCAGCAGCGACGGAGGACGCGGCATGGTTTGTCATGAATCCGGGTCTCAACGGCGAACCCAGCGCCATTGATGGCCAGTCGCTCACCTGGACTGCCGAAGCTGCTCGGGACCTGCATGACCGCATCGTGGTGGCAAAGGCAGCCGACTACAAGAGTTTCGAGCAGTTGCTGGAGGCTCAGCTCCAAGGTGCATCAACGCCTGTCCGGCTCCTCGCCGTCGAACTCGTCTACCTGCACTGCCTGCCGCTCTCCAACTGGAAAACAGAAACAAAGCTGCGCCGGGTCACAAACGTCCTGTCCTGGGTACCGGGGAACTTTCAACTCCCCACCGAAATGCGCATAGGTCTGGAACAACCAGGCGTGTTCAACGGCGCCCAGGGATTCAACATCCTCGTCTGGCGACAGATCAGGTGGATGTGCCGGTTCATCGAAACCTGGGCTAAGGCCAGTGACTCCGCGCGTTCAACCGCACTCATGGATCCGTGGGCATTTCGGATCTTCGCGGCCTCGGTCCTCGAAGATGTCCCGTCCATTCGGTTCATTTTTGAGTACTTCTCGTGGCCGGGCTTCTTTGAACCCATCGCGCAGATGAAGGATAAGCGCCTTATCCGGGATGCCTTTGCAGATACGATCGGCGGGCCCACCGGCAGCGATGAGGAAGCCACCGACAAGGATCTGCACGCCATCCGAAAAATGCACACAGGGGCCGACGGCGAATGGTTCAGCTGGTACGACAGTCAATATGCTGTCATGTGGCGGGCCCAGAGCGACGCTGGCCGACGTGCATGGCTGATCCGCCAGAACCAGAACGGGATCGCTCACTTGCAGAATTGGCTCGATGAAGGTTTTGTTTCGGTAGCAGCCAAACATCTTGGCTCCCCTCTGCCGGGTTCATCGGCGGCGGAGATCCGGGAAGCCGTGGCAGCGGGCTACGGGCACATGGACTACTCCGCCCGCGTGCAAATTGCAGCGGAGTATTATGCGTTCCTCACGCAGATGAAGCCCGAGGACGTCATCATCACCTCCGCTGAAAACAACATCTTTGCCGGATACATTGCGGACGATGCCTACTATGCGGATGACCAGTCCTCTCGGGCCCGGCGCCCGGTGGCTTGGGGATCCGAGGGCATCCCGGCGTCAGACATCGACCCGACTATTCATGCCGTCATGGAGAAACCGGGAACGGTCGTGGATATCACAGCAGTCCTGACGGAGGCACAGCAACTGGTTGCCGACGTTGTCGTCGGACCAGGCGGGGGAGAAGAAACGGCGGCACCGTCGCCGCGTAAAGCATCCGAGCAGCCTGTTCTGCGAAAACCCAGCCAAGAATTCGCCGACGAGCTGCTGATGCCGTCCGATGACCTGGAGCAGATCGTTTCTCTGCTGCAGGCAAAGGGCCAGATAGTACTCTACGGGCCCCCTGGGACCGGTAAGACCTATCTGGCGGAGAAACTTGCCGAGTACTTGGCTGGCACAGGAAACCAAAGCCGAGTGAGGACCGTGCAGTTCCACCCGTCCTACTCCTATGAAGATTTCTTCGAGGGTTACCGGCCGACGGAAGGCGAGAACGGCCAGGTGTCCTTCGCGCTCCGGTCAGGACCGCTGAAGCAGCTGGTCACGGATGCCTTGACGGAAGGAAACCGGGACCAGCCTTTCTTCCTGGTCATTGATGAGATGAACCGTGGCAACCTGCCGAAGATCTTCGGTGAGTTGTACTTCCTGCTGGAATACCGGAACAAGAGCGTGCAGCTGCAATACAGCCCGGCCGAGGGATTCTTCCTGCCGAAGAATGTGTTCATTATCGGCACTATGAACTCAGCTGACCGTTCCATCGCCATGGTCGATGCGGCCATCCGGCGGCGCTTCGGGTTCGTGGAGCTTCACCCCTCCGTAGAACCGACGAAGAGCCTACTGCGCCGGTATTTGACCGCTGATGGCAGTGACCATACCCGTGCAGAGCTGCTGGACGCGCTCAATGCGGCCATTGGGACTAAGAACAGAGATCTGATGATCGGGCCGTCCTATCTCATGCAGCCGCACGCTGCTCATCCGGACGGGCTGCAGCAAATCTGGAAGTACGAGTTACTGCCCTTGCTGGAGGAGTATTTCTACGACCAGATGGACCGGGAGTCGATCCACCGGACGTACGGGCTGGCAACGCTTGAGTCGCGGCTGAGGAAAGAGCGCACCGATGAGGAGGAGCTGCCAGCATCCGGGGTCGCACGCGTCGCCGAGGGCCCCGCAGCCGCCGGCGGAGCCAGTCATTCTCAGTCGTCGTAATTTCAGATGTCCATCTACATCACGCTTTCGGAACTCGATGGCCCCAGCGAACCAACGGAAATGTCTGACGAAGTTGCCACGCTGCTCGCCGCTTCGGGACTGCTTGCCGTGGCCCCGGCAGGAAACGGCCATTGGCAGATCACCCCGACGGGCAAAGTGGGGTGTATCCAGACCGGGGATGTGCAAGTGGAAGTGCGTCCCAAAGACAAGGTCGGCCTCAGCCGGCTGCTGTTCCTGCTCGGCTATGCGAGGGACCCCGGATTCAGACCGGGGGATGTAGACGGCGTTGAAGACATGGAACTTCTGCCAGCCCTCGCAGAGTCACTCTGCCGGCACGTAAGACGTGCGCTTGGTCTGGGTCCGTTACAGGGCTATGTCACCTTGGAGGACTCCCTCTACACCGTGCGCGGCCGGATCCGAATCTCGGATCAACTGGCGAGCCGGCCCGGCATGCTGATGCCTCTGGAAGCCGCTTTCGACGAATACACCGTGGACATTGCGGAGAACCGGATTCTGCTGGCCGCACTGCGCCGCATGCTCGGTGTTCCGCGCCTGGGCGATGACGTGCGCGGCAGATTGCGTCATCTAGTAGCCAAGCTCGATGGAGTCAGCGCGCTGCGTCCGGGCGCCGCACTTCCAGTCTGGCAGTCGACCAGGCTCAATCGGCGGTATCACCCGGCGCTGCGGTTTGCCGAAATCGTCTTGCGGAACTGTTCCGCGGAAGCCGGCGAAGGTGATATCCGCGTTGCCTCCTTCATGGTCAACATGGCGACCGTGTTCGAGGATTTCGTGGCAACGGCATTGACAGAGGCGATGGCCGGGTTTCCGGGCATGTCCTCGGCTCAATACGAGACCTACATGGACGAGCTTGAACCCGACAGGCCCGGAAACCGGGTGCTGATGAAAGTAGACCTGGTTCACGCTGTGGACGCCGTGCCGGCCATGGTGTTCGACGCGAAGTACAAGGCGGCTACGCCATGGGGGCAGTATCCGAATGCGGACCACTATCAAATGCTGGCCTACTGCACGGCACTGAGGGTTAGGAGGGCCTGGCTGGTGTACGCCGGGCCGGGCGAGGTGGAAACGAGGCGTGTTCGCTTCACAGACAAGGAAATTGCGATATTTCCACTGGATCTTTCCCGATCGCCACAGGAACTGCTAGAGCGGGTGGGGGACCTGGCCGCTGATGCCTGGCGCCTATTCTGCGAGTCCGAACGAATCGCGGTGAAGGACGTCGCCCATTAGCGGTGGTCGCTGAGTCTGCAGCGGTGTTGGGCGGAGGTTCATGCCAAATAATCTGCAATTATCTTGATTTCACGATAATTGCGGATAGGGTTGGATTTATGATCCTGAACGCTCCTAACCCTTTCCGGCCAGGCGCTGGCCGTGTACCCCCTGAGTTAGCTGGTCGCTCTGCTGTTCTGGCCGATTTCATGGGGATGCTGGAAGCGGTGGCCACCGATGGCGAGGGGGAGCGGCCGTGGATCATTTCCGGGCTTAGGGGTGTTGGCAAGACTGTGCTGCTGAACCAATGCGCTCGAAATGCCGTTGCTGCAGGCTGGGTCGTCGTCAAACTTGAAGCATCAGGCAACCAGTCGCTGGCTGTTCAGCTGGCCAAAGAAATTTATGTCGCCCTACGCAAGGCGGCCACCGTCTCGGACAAGGTCAAACGCTCTTTCGGTGATGCCTTCGCCGTTTTCCGCTCCTTTCAGCTCAAAGTCGACCCAGCTGGCACATACGGTTTTGGTTTCGACATCCAGGCAGCGTCCGGGAAGGCTGACAGCGGTCAGCTCTCTACAGACCTCGCCGAAATGCTGGAATCCCTGGGGCTCGCCGCCCGTGCCGCCGGAACGGGGGTCCTATTGGCCGTGGATGAGCTGCAAGAAGCACCCAAGGAGGACCTGGAGGCGCTGAACGTCGCCTTGCACCAACTCGGTCAGGACCCGCGTCCCACACCGCTGATGTTCCTCGGCACCGGCCTTCCCTCTTTGCCTTCTGTCCTCGCCAAAGCCTCCACTTACGCCGAGCGCATGTACCTCTACCGAACCCTGGGGCTCCTCAGTGACGAGGACACCAAGGACGCCCTCGTGACACCGTCGCTGCGGGAGCGGGTGACGTGGAGTGAAGAGGCGTTGGATCTTGTGCTGGAGACGTCTCGCGGGTACCCATACTTCGTTCAGGCGTGCGGCAAGCACATCTGGGACGTCGCCGCTTCCCGGACAATCGACGCAGACGATGCCCACATCGGAATCGCCAGGGCCCGCGATGAGGTCGATGCCGGACTCTACAAGTCACGCTGGGAAAGAGCGACCACTGCCCAGCAGGAGTTCATGGCGGCTATGGCCCAGGACAACGATGCCCCTTCAACTGTCAGTGACATCGCTACACGACTGGGCCGGGCGCAGACGGCTGTCTCCGCAGCGCGGCAATCACTTATCCAGTCAGGTCTGATCTACACGCCGCGCCGTGGTTATCTCGCCTTCACCGTTCCCGGGATGGCTGACTACATCATCAGGCATGGGCACGAGGAGAGGTCATGAACAGCGCTTTCCTGGCTGGACACCGAAAAGGCCACCGCGATCTGCCCGCTAGGCCCACGTGGCTCGCTCGGGAGAAGGCGCGGATGCGGGCCAGCGACGGATTCAGCCCCTTTCCCGTGGCCATCATCTCCACTGTGGCAGTGGCGGCAGCCGTCTTGATGACGACTGCGGCAGGGGGCGATCCAACCCTCGCGGGGCAGACCGTACTGCTGGCCACTGTGGTGTTGTTTGGTACATGGACAGGCTGGATCGATTGCCGCTCGCACCGTATCCCGGACGCAGTGACAATACCCATGGTGGCTGCCGTCGGAGCCACCATCATCGGCTCCACGGCCTTGAACGGTGACTGGCCCTTGGCCGCACAAGCTGCCCTGGGTGGCGCTGCACTCGGCGGCTTCTATCTTGCTGCTGCCGTCTTTGGAGACCTCGGTCTTGGTGACGTAAAACTTGCAGCCATTCTCGGCCTCACGATGGCCTACAGCGGTTGGACGGCCTTGCTGTGGGGCGGCACCCTCGGCCTCGTTCTGGCACTGCCCCAAGCTGTGTGGATCCGGGGCAAAGGGAGGCGGATTCCACTGGCCCCCTACTTGGTCGCCGGTGCCGTCGCAGCCCTCATTCCGGAATTCGTCGAAATGCTGGGGCGCTAGGGCGCATGGAGGAAGAACCATGGATGTTGAGGAAATGGGGACATACTTTGGACTCGACCCTGCCCAGGCGAACCGAGACCTGATGATCCGAATTGCAAAAGGCCCGCAAAAACCACCTACGCACCGTAGTTGTGACAACCATGTCCAGCAGCGAAAGGGCTCACTGTGAAATACGTAAAGGGACTGGCCTCGCTGGCAGTCCTGCTGGTGCTCGTCATCGGCATCCCAACCGCGCTGATCCTCGTGGCCGGGAACCCACTACCGTCGGCCGAGACAGTATCGAGGCTTCTAACGACTCCCGACTACGGCGGACGCTTCCTGTTTGGCACCTTTCTGCCACTGGTCGCATGGATAGCCTGGCTGACCTTCACGGTCTCCGTGGCCCTGGAGATCCCGCCGGCAGTTAGCGGGATGCGCCCTCGCAGAATCAGAGGGCTAGGCGCCCAGCAGGCTCTGGCAGGAGCCCTCATCGGCACCATTGTCTTCATGTTCACAGCGGGATCCCTCGCCGGAGCCTCTACCGCCCAGGCAACCCCGGAACTGAAGGCACCAACGCAACTTTCCGCCCCTCGCGTCATTGAGACCCACGCGACGCCAGAAGCCGAACAAAAGGCAGAACCCGCGAGCGCATTACCGAAGCACACTGTTGCGGCGGGGGAGTCACTGTGGAAGCTGGCGGAACAGTATCTTGGTGACGGTTCCCGTTTCGGTGAGATCGCTGAGCTCAACTACGGGGTCATCCAAGCTGATGGCGGCGCGCTCTCGGACAGTCACTGGGTTGAGCCCGGGTGGGTGCTGACGCTTCCGGCGGGATCGGCCAGTGTGCAGGCCGCGCAATCCGTCACGCACGTTGTTGCGGCAGGGGAGTCTCTGTCTTCGATTGCGCAGCAGTACTACGGGGAGCCGGCTGCTTACGAGGCGATTTTCGAGGCTTCATCGTCCACCGTGCAGCTGGACGGACGGCAGCTGACAGATCCCAGCTTCATCGCGCCCGGCTGGGTGTTGACGGTGCCCTCGCAGGTCGAACAGACGGCGGCAGCCGCCGCGGCCCCGAAAATGAACAACACCTCGGTGCCCGCGGATACCGAGAACGCGGAGGAGGCTGAGATTCCACCAGCCGAATCTGGTCCACAGGTTGCGCTCCAAGCCCCAGCGCCACCTGAGCAGAAGCTGCCGGCCTCGCCTGAACTCGCCGCCAGGGAATCCGCTGTGGCGCCTTCACCCGTGCCGGGGGCGACGGTCTCCTCCTCACCCCTCTCTGAGTCCGCAGAAACGGCGGCCGGCGAAGGCGCCGATGAGTCCGCAGAAACGGCGGCCGGCGAAGGCGCCGATGAGTCCGTTGATGTGGAGTTCACCACCCGAACTATCGGCGGGATCGGTTCGATTCTTGCCGCCGGCATTCTCTCCATCCTCGGGCTCAAGCGGATCAGTCAGCGCCGTCAGCGCAAAGCTGGAGAGCGCGTTGCCGTTCCGTCCCGCGAGGAAGAAAACCTCGAGCTGCAGTTACGGGCCGTTGAAGACCCGATGACCATCGATGATCTGGACCATGCGCTGAAGTACCTTGCAGTGTGGGGTCAGAACGAGTCCAAAGCCTTACCGCAGATGTTCTGTGTTCGGGTGGCTTCGGACGAAATTGCACTCTATCTCGCGGCCCCTGCCGTGCTGCCAGCGCCGTTTATTCCCGCCGATGACAGCAACACCGTGTGGACCGTGGAGCCCAGAAACCTTGGCTCGCTGGAGCGAGTCCCGACGGCGCCATATCCGGCGCTGGTCACCATCGGACAGGACGCGCAGAACGCGAACCTGCTCGTTGACCTCGAATACGTCGGGGCGCTCGGGATCGCAGGGGAAGAGGAGCTCGTCTCCAACGCCTTGATCGCCCTGGCCGTCGAACTGGCCACGTCCAAGTGGGGCGAGCAACTGCAGATCACCATGGTCGGGGTCCCGGACGAACTTCCTGCCGCACTTTCCACGGGCAAAGTCCGGCACGTCGATGACCTGGACGCCTTGCTGGTCCTGCTGCGCGGGAAAGCCAAGGCCACTGGCGAGGCCTTCACCCGACTGGACGTAAGCGGTGTAGAAGAGGCGCGGACTCTCGGGAAAGATGCCGAAGGATGGATGCCTGAAATAGTCGTCCTGGGCCAGCAGCCAACGGAGGAACAGCGCGCCGAGCTGGAGAAGCTCGTCACGGCCATTCCTAGGCTCGGCATTGCTGCCGTCAGCGCCGGAAGAGTCGCCGGAGACTGGGAAATCCGCATCGAATCCAAAGACTCCGCAACTCTGGAACCGCTGGGCTTGGACATGGTTCCTCAGATCATCACGGCGGAAGAGAACTTGAAGATCATGCGGCTCATGGCGACAGCCTCGCAGGAACCGGTCCCCGGTCCGGAATGGGCAAGCACCGCCAGCCCGGAAGACATTTCCATCGACGACGTCCCCGTCGCATCTTCGCAAGACCGCCCGCTGTACGCGATCGTCCCTGACTCGCCAGAGGAAACCCCTACCGAAGTGGCTAAGCAGGAGGATCCTGTCCCCGCAGAGCTGGAGGAGGTTATCCGCCAGATCGACACGCAGGAGGACACCCAGGCGGCGCCAATCATCTCCATCCTCGGAAGCGTTTCGGTCCTAAACCCACAAGGCGAGGCGCCCAAGACCCCAGGATCCGGGGCAGTTTCAGCATCTGCCGTTGCCCGCTGCACCGCCCTGGCCGCGTTCCTTGCCCTCAACCCGGGCGCGTCATCCGAGGAATACCACGAAGCCTTCTGGCCAACCGCTGACCCCAACGGCCAAACAGCATCCTCCAACAGAAACAAACTCTCAAACCTGACGAGAAACTACCTCGGCCAAAGGCACAACGGCGAGATGTACTTCCCGCACGTAGACGCCGACGGCTACAAACTGCATCCCGAAATCAGAACGGACTGGCACGTCTTTCTGGAACTCATCGGGGAGAACCTGAGCCGCACGAGCACACCCCGCCTGGTTGCCGCGCTCCGTCTGGTCCGCGGCCAGCCATTCAGCGGAGTCAAGGACAAGCTCTACGGCTGGGCTGAACTCGCCCGGGGCGAAATGATCGCCGCCATCTGCGATGCAGCACATGAACTCGCCGGCCGATCACTCAAGACCGGAACCACCGCAAACGCCCGCCTAGCCGGATCGGTCGGCCGCATCGTGGATCCCGCCAATGAGCAAATGTGGCGAGACGCGCTCCTGGCCGAGCACGCCGCAGGCAACAGCGCCGGAGTAGAAGAACTAATAGCCAAGCTCCACGGATACCTCGATGACTTCGACGACGATTACGAGCCGGACGAAGAAACTCAGGACCTCATCCAAGAGCTACGCCGTCACGGCCACTCCATCGCCAGCTAATGCCGTTCGGCCACTTCGTCCGGATCTCGTTGTCGCGCGATCGTGGGACATGCTGATGAAGGGCTCCATCATTTCGGCCACAGAAGGGGACTCCTGGCGTCCAAGCGGGCGCAGCAGATGGCAGGCTGGCTCATCGAACACCGCCGTCCCTGAACACGCAGTTACCCAGTAAGGGCTGCCAGCCTGAACCGCTGGAAGGCGCGCAGGTTTGGTCGGCGGCATCTCGACGCCGGATGGGGGAGTTGTCTCAAGAGCGGCCCGCTGTAAAGGGAGCGGGGGATTAGATTCTTAGGCTCCCATCGGATATAGACTCACATTTGTCGAGAAGCCTCAGCCGAAACAAGTGTGTTGGAGGCTGGCCTTCTCCGCCTATGAAGGGGGAGCTTTGACTGTAAGTATTCCGGGCGCAGTGGGTTTGATTGGTCTCGACCTGGGGGAGGGATGGACTATCACTTCATCCGTCAACTCATCCGCAGCTTCGACGGGAGGAAATTTCTCCATGGGATACTTAGCCAGCCATACCAGCGGCAAAGAGGGCTTTGTCAAGGTCATCAACTATCAGGCAATCTTTTTCAGCCCAGACCCCACAGCGGCAATGCACGCAATCACCGAGGCATACAACTTTGAACGTGCGCTAGTTGAAAAGTGCTCGCAGAAGCGACTGTCCAGGGTGGTATCGGCCTACAGGCATGACTCGCTGCTTAGCGCAGGCCAGCCTTATCCCGTAAGTTTCATAATTTTCGAGCGCGCTCAGGATGATATCCGCGCGGTGTTAGATGCGGCATCCGACCTGGACCTGGCGGTGCGCCTTCGCATGGTCCACAATGCTGCGGCGGGCATCGCTCAGCTTCATTCCATTGGAGTGGCCCACCAAGATGTTAAGCCCAGTAATCTTCTCGTTTTCAGCACATCCGTCACCACGAAAGACTCAGCCAAAATTGGAGATCTCGGTCGGGCGACCGACCCTCAGCGCTCTGCCAGGCACGATGGGTATGTGATTGCCGGTGATCCCACGTACGCCCCACCAGAACAAAGATTCGGCGAGATCGCTGCTACGTTCGGCGCCCGAAGGCTAGCTTGCGACATTTATCAGCTTGGCAACCTTCTGACCTTCGTCCTGGGTGGCGTCACGATGAATATGTTGATGGACATGTACCTGGATCCCAGTCACACTCCGCGTAACTGGAAGGGTACCTATTCCGAAGTTTTGCCGTACATTCAGGCTGCCCACGCCGCAGGGCTGGCGACCCTCGATCACACACTGGACGACCACCCGCTGAAGGCTGACCTGCTCAATGTCGTGTCGGCCACGACCGACCCGGACGTAACGCGTAGAGGCCATGCCGCTAGCCACAGGGCCGGCCAGCCATACTCAATGAATCGCATCGTAACTGAGCTCGACCTATTGTCGCGCCGGGCAGAATCCCGCTATATGGAAGCGGCCTCATGACTGCGGCCCGAGGAGTTGAAGACCGAAATCTAATTCCTAGGTGGCGCCCCTTCAAGGTCGCCGCAGGGCTGGGCGAATTAGGCTCCCCGGGTCGTTCAACGTCGCAGGACACTTTCACCGTCCCCATCGAGGCGTTGGATAAATTTCGCGCCTCCCCGGGATTGCACACGGCGGCGGATGCCCTCGGGTTAGCTGCAACGCTTTCTAATCTGGACTTACTGATTCCAGTAATCGCTTATATTGACCGGACCGACGACGCCAACGGCATCCTTCGCGCAGCCGCGGAATCAGTTCGGCGAAAGCTTCAGGGTGAGCCGATAGATACGAGCCAGGACTGGACTGACCTTGCGGAAGCAAATTCTGCGATCCGTAGGCTCCGCGGGGAACTCCGTTCCTTCCCAAGAAACCCCACCAAATGGGTTGATTTAGCATTGGCGCAGACCTTGTTGGGAGAAGTCGCAAAGGCAGAAAGGTCCCTTCTGACAGCGTTGACCCTAGCTCCCTCTAACCGTTTCGTTCTCCGATCAGCTGTTAGATTCTTCCTCCATATGGATGATCCGGAAACGGCGGGCCAGGTTCTTCGACATGTACGCGCGTCAGAAGATCCTTGGATTTTGGCTGCCGAACTGGCGACAGACGAAGCTGCAGACCGGTCCCCTAGATCGATGAAGCAGGCACTTCATGCCTTGAGTTCTAGTAGCTTCAGTCCTTGGACCCTTAGCGAGCTCGCGTGCACAGTCGCTCACGCTGAGTTCAATGAGGGGCGCGACAAACGAGGTCGCAAGATTCTTGTGCAAGCAACCATTGAACCGACCGAAAATGCCGCTGCGCAGATCGAATTCGAATCACAGCGCGGAGGGTTCACGGCACCGAAAGCCGTTTTGCAGCCTCAAGGCAGCTTTGAAGCGGCGGCAATCGAGGCGCGTGGCCGTGAAGACTGGAACAACGCGATCGAGGCAGGCCAGAGCTGGCAGATGGATCAGCCTTTTGCCGTCGAACCGGCTATGTTCCTGTCATACGTGGCAGCCGTAGGGGCGGAAGACTACGCAGCCGCCGAGCGTGCTGCTCGAATTGGTCGTGTCGCCAATCCAAAGGATCCGATGCTGGCCAATAATCTCGTCTTTGCCCTAGCAAATCAAGACAAGAAGATTGACGTAGACGAGTTACTTTCGAGGTCAGCACCACCTAGGGATTCTCGCGAGGAGGCTGTGCATAATGCCACTCGGGGGCTCGTAGCCTTCCGGGCCGGCGACGTGCAACAGGGGCGAACCTATTATTCGCTTGCCACGAAGCAATCCCTAGATTTGAATTTTCCAGGTCAGGCGGCCCTCGCGGCCAGCTATTGGGCACGCGAAGAGATTAGGGCACGATCTGAGGAAGCCGCGGAAATATGGAAACTTGCGCGCACCCTTACGGAACACACTGCAGAACGAGACGCCGAAATGATACTTTCCCGCCTTCCGAAGGATTCCATTCGGAGCAGTCTACCGATGTACTAAGAACCGCCGCCTTGGGACCCGGCCACGAGGGTTTTGATTGTAAACCGACCCGGGAAGAAACTTACGGTTCCTGAGCAGCGACGGCACGCGGGTTGGTTATCGATGAGGCCTGGCAGGACGCCTTCGTGGCCGCAGGCGCAGATTCCGCGGGTGCGGCCGGCCAGGGACCGCCGCTGAAGACGGTGGCCGGTCGAAGTTGGGTGGCGGCCCGTCCAAGTTGGCGCCAGATGCCTGTTGCCTTTTCCATGAGTCAACGCGGCCTGTTGCGTGGGTCACGTTTGATGTTTAGGGTGGGCGGTGGCCGCAGCGTCGCGGTCCCCGTCCCCGCCCGCATAGGGAGAATCATCGTGACAGATAAGCTAAAAGTGTTGGTCCGCGTTGACCTTGACCGCGCACAGGCCCAAGTTGCCGCCCAGGGTCATGTGACGGTGGAAAGCGTCCGCGGCCTGTATGCGGTGATGAAACGGGCCAACACTCTCATGGCGGACCTGACATTAGAGATCGACATGACCGGCGCCCGTGTCGAGCCGGACGCGGTGGAGCAGCTTCGCGATTGTGCCCGCTCCCACCACTTGCCCGCCCACGTGGACCCGCTCCAGTCTGATTACAGGTTCAGCATCCTCGCCCCTCTCGAGGACCCGACCCGCGCGGAAGCGCCGGTGCTGGCGGCCTAGGGCCAGCTGCATCGCAACCAAACCCGGATAATCCGGCGCACCCCACTGCAGCGCGGCGATGCTGCCGGCGCCCAGAACGAAGGCGCCGGCGTCATCCTTCACGGGCTTGTACAGTGGCCGTTTCACTTGGCAGCGCAGAGACAAGTTTGTTAATCTACAATAAATAAATTAGGGGGATCGGTGACCACTACTAAGGCGAGGCTGACGGACGTGCCAGCCTTGGCGTGGACATCTGCCCTGGCATTCACCCGGATTGACGGTGTTGACCGCCCCTTCCGGGCCGCCCTGGAGTATTCGCTGCAACTTGGGGCGGCAATCGGGCTACTGACCGGCGGCAAGCTCTTTCATCAGAACCGCATCGTCATGGTCGGACTCGTGGACCCGCGGAAGTCGCAGATTCTGCCCGGCCTAGCTGGGTTCGTGCCCTTCGGCATACCTATTGTGCTGATTTCGGTCGTTCTTCCAATCGCCACCGGGTCGATGATCGCGACAGGTGTGGGGCTGTTGGTCCTGTTTGGGTCGTTGGCCCCGGCGTTGAAACGAATGCTGAGACCGGAAACCCGGCAGGCCGAACGCATCCTCAAAGAAGCGGTCGGCGCTTTGCCGAAGGACCAGCTGGTCTATACCTACAGCCTCCTGGTGCGCAGACTCGAGGCCACACCCGGATCCGGACAGCGACTCCTGAGCCGAGTGCTGGAAGAGAAGGTGCCAGGAGGGGCGCTGGTCGCCTGCATAGCAGCGGACCATCGACTGGTCCCTGTCTACGAGAAATTTGGGCTGCGCCCGCTGCGGGGCTCCCTGGCAATGCTCACACCAGAAACCAACGAAACCGGATCCATGTAAAAACGCCCGCCAACGTACCTACACCTGCTGACGATGCCTCCCACTGGCATCTACGGCAGTGCAGGTCCCACATAAAGACACACCTGCGATGCCACGAAAGGAGGACACCATGGCCACAAACGACAATACGGCCGACGCCGGGCAGTTCACCGCCCAGTTTGGCAAAGACCCCAAGGAAATGAGCAAGGACGAATTCGTCCAGCTCCTCAAGGACATCAAGGACGGGAAAGTCGCACAATCCGCCGAGCTCGACGAGATCGGGAAGCGCAGCGACCTCCAGCCTGGGGACGCGATCGCGTTCCTGCCTGCACCCGACAACGGGAATGCCTAACGATGTGCCGGCCGAAGAACCACCCTCGAGGCGGCTATCAGTGCAAGGATCCCAACAGCATCGCTGCGGCGGCCTCAGGCGAGCTGATGGCCTACATAGGGGCAACACCTTTCAGGCCTGAGAGCGCAGAGCTGCTCGCCCTGGATTCACGCCCGTCCTACTACGCCTCCGAAGAGTGGCGCGAGTACGACGACACGATCAGAAACGTCGGCCGTGCGCACCAGATCGAAATGCTGGATGACAAACCCGCTGACGGTCTATGGGAAGGCGAAACCGAACCCGCCGGAGCCTACACAGTCCGCGGAGACGGGGAATGCATCAGGGCCTGGGCAGGCGAACTCGCCGGCCGCTACAACCAGGACTCGGTCATGGTGGCGTTCGTCGACGAGGCCGGGCCAGATCGCATGTACACGTTCGGCAGCAGCACACCCATTGACGCAGAAGACGCCCTGGACGCACTCAGGATGGCCGGCATCCCCGGCGGACGCGTAGTGAATGGCACACTTCAGATCCTCCAGACCTCGGGGCATCCGGACCAGTTGGCCCTCTACGCCATCCAACGCCGCTACGGACAACCGGAATGGACACCGGTCAGGGCGGAGTTCGTCGAAAAGAACGTCGATCACTCACAGCACGCCCCGATCCGCGATATCCAGGCCCTTCGGCAGCGATACCGCGAGCGCAACGGGCTCTCCGGGCGTACGGCATTGCCGCACATGACGGAGTTGGACGACGTAGCGGCGGCGAAGGCCTATGCCGCCGCTCTCCACGATCCAAAGAATCCTGCTGTGCGCCGCTCGTACAGGGCTCTGCAGAGGCACATCCAGGCGCAGTACGTGGACTTCGTCGAGGCCGGCTACGCCTTCGAGCCCTGGCACTCAGAGAGCAGTGAGCAGCCCTATGCGGACTCAGCGGGCATGCTCAAGGATCTGAGGGACAACAAACACCTGTTCTACTTCCGGACGGAGGTTTCGGACTCGACCGAGGGTGCGCTGCCCACAGGGCACCCAATGGCCAGGACTGTCTCGGTGCCGGATGGGCAGGGAACGAGCCGCATCGTGCCCTTGAATGATGCATTTCGTGCCGTTCATGACGCTATTGCTCACGGGGACGGCTTGATGTTCGGGCCGGAGGGGGAGAAGCGGGCTTGGTGGACGCACAGGACTTGCCTGCCGAAGGAAGCCAGGATGGCGCTCTTCTGTGAGACCAGAGGCCAGAACACCTGGACAAACGCTGGGCCGCACATGCGCGACGGAGACAGTGTGCTCAAACGGGGCCAACAGGGCTGGCTTCCGCAGCCCATCCGCCCCTATGCGGAGCAGAAAGCCGCCCGACTTCCCAAAGGCCTCTGCTGACGTTCAGTGGCGTCTTCGCGTGGTGCCACGATCACCGCCGGGACCTGCCCGGCGACGGCTGCAGGTCGAGGTCGGCCTGGATCCACTGGGCGGGCGAGGTTCCGCAGGATTTCTTTGAATGATGTTACGGGGCACCACCATCGCGAGATAGGAGGCGTGGACACGGCGTCGGTGGCAAAACGGGAACGATGGCCACCTACCCAGAGTGACAACACCGGGTGCCCATGAGGGCTTGGCCGCGAGGAGATACGGCATGAACCAACCCCATTTTCCAGCCACGAG
This sequence comes from Arthrobacter sp. Leaf337, assembly GCF_001423745.1. GTDB lineage: Bacteria > Actinomycetota > Actinomycetes > Actinomycetales > Micrococcaceae > Arthrobacter. The sequence continues at coordinate 15,461 of NZ_LMPC01000005.1, read as the reverse complement.
GAGCGGCCGCCACCTTGTAGGGCTCGTGGGCTGCTCGTGGTCCAAGCTCCAGAGGCCGGCGTCACCACGGGAGCTCTACACCTCTCAGCTCTTCCGAAAAGCTGCTGCCTACGCGGAGTGGAACTGCGACCGCTGGTACATCCTCAGCGCCAAGCATGGCTTGCTGCACCCTGACCAAGTCATTCCCCCGTACGACGTCAAGCTCGGAACAAATGTCCATCGCTGGGGCGATGAGGTCAGGGCGCAACTTGCTGTCGAACTTGCTGACGTCGCCGGCGTAGCCCTTGTGGCCCTCGCCGGGAAGCAGTACCAAACAGTCCTCAGGCCCTGCCAATGGCCCTTCCAAATTCCCATGAAGGGACTCGGAATCGGCCAGCAACTCGGATACCTCACCAACCACCTCAAGTCTTTGGAGCGTGCGTCATGACCCGCATTCGCACAGCCAGCGGCACAATCCTCCCGGACGGACAGGCGGCAAAATGATCGAGATCTACACACAGCCAGCCTGCGGCCCCTGCATCGGTGTGAAGGGCAAGGCCAAGAGTCTCGGGCTCGACCACAAAGTTTTCGATGTTACCCAAGATCCCGACGCCTACGAACGCCTGTTGGCTCTGGGATACACAGGTACACCGGTCACGATCAATACCGCCACCGGCGAGCACTGGAAGGGCTTTGACCCTGACCGAATGGCAGCACTGGCCCAAGACAAGGCCGCATAGATGGCGCGTCGGCAAAGGTCCGTGTGGCCCTTAGTCAAAGCGTTGCTGCTGTTTCTGACCTTCACCGTTGTGGCGGACACTGTCGGTTTACCGGTGGTTCGTGCCCTGGCATTGAGCACGCCGGAACAAGCATGGGAGGCCATCCGCTGCATCGCCACGGGCGTCCTTTTCCTCCTGATCTTTGCCCGGTTCATAGCCTTCCTGATCGGAGCGAGCGCTGAGACGGGAACGGCTGTCGGCGGTGGCCGTCTTGTGTCTGTTGGCAACGTGAAATCAATCAGGCTCAGCAGCTCTGCCCGGCAGGCAGCTAAGTCCTTATGCGGCGCCGACGCCGAAGAAGCCGAGATCCTGAAAAAGGCACGCGAAATCGAAGCCGGCTGGGCAATTGAGTTCCTCGGATACGAGGACAGCTGCAGACATGAAGCGGCACACGCACTCGTCGCCCACCATTTCGGCGCGACCGTCCTCGATGCTCACGTAAAGCCTGACGGATCTGGAATGGTCCAATGGGTCTTACCGTCACCACGGCCAACCAGTCAGGACGAAGCATGGATGAGAATTTGCATCGCCATGGCAGGAAATGTCCAAGATCATCTGGATGACAGGCACGATGCTGGGTCAGCCAAAGACCTGCAGCAGATCACGGAGAATGTCGCAGCTCTGCTCTCCATAGGCCACAGGCCACCCGGCGGCGGACCCCTATCGTTCGACAGCATTATTGGTGCGGCGCGGCAGCAGACTCGGGAGAGCTTCAGTGGTCGCACGAACGAAGTGAACCTCCTCGCCCAAGCCATAGCGGCGCACGGATATTTTCCAGGGCATAGGATCCACGCGGAACTGAGGACAAAACGCGAATCGGCCGAGACCTGGGTAGTGCGGTGTAAAGCTGCGGACGGACTGGACGCCCATACGACACGCAACTAGTATTTGTTAGAGTCAGATCAACAAATAGGCGGGAGTGGGCGTGAGCTCAGAAAAGTACCGGTACCGGCCACGGCCCTACAACTTCAAGGCAATCCCCACACTGTGGGCCGACTACACCACCGGCCGCGGAGTGCTCTCCAACGGCCAGGCGGTCCCTCCAAAGATTGGCCCACGTCGCAAGACCCCGAACCTTCAAGACATGCTGGACACGGCCGCTTCAGTCGGGGCAGAGCGAATAATGTTCACCGGAAACGTCCCGGCGAATGAGCGCGATGTGCGGCACTGGCTCATGGTCCAGACCCCTGGATGGAACGCAGGCTGGGTCGACAAAGACGGAGCCCCGCCCGTCGGTCACTGGCTGGGAACGCCTGTCACAGGGCGTTTCGAGAGAATTTCGGCGCCGCAGCGAATCGAAGTGAAGACAGCGGCCGAATGGTTCGGCAACACGCCGCTGAGCCCTGAGCAGGCCCGCCAGGCGTGGGACGCAACGGCCTTCATGATCGCCGAAGCGTTCGACGGGCAGCGCCTCGGAAAAACGCCTGCAAACTCCGGCACGAATCTCTGGGCGGCCTCGCTGCCCTTTGGGCTTGATCCCGAACCGGTTACTCCTGACATAGCAGAGGAGCTCCACCGCACCTCAGGACAGCACCATCTCGAGCACCTGGTTGCCGGCCCCGACTTCACGACACACGAGGACTGCATTCCGCTCGTCGACCCGACGAAAACGCCGCGCCTGGAGACCTTCGCATATGTCGACGGCAGGTTCATGTACGCCTCGTTGTGCCGCGAGCTGGGGATCGGCCCCGGGCTTCGACTGAACCGGGCCGACACGTTCGACATGCTGAACAACGACCCCTACGCCCGGGCACGTGTCCTCGTCCGATTCAAAGTCCCCGATAACTGGAACCACGTCGGGCTCCTGGGCGTCCAGCACAGGAAAGTCGAGGACGGCTGGTACTACCCCAACCGGCCCGGAGCCATCGCCGAAACCTGGGCAGACACCTCGGAGCTTCATGTCGCCCGGAAGGCAGGCTGGGCCATTGATCCCATCGAGTCTGTAGCGTTCGCCAAGAAGCGGATTAACAAGGACGGAAAGGATGTCGCAATCCGTCCTCTGGACACGTTCGCGAACCGCATCATCCGGATCCGTGAAGATGTCGACGCAGATCCGGAAATGCCCACAGTCATCAAGGCTGCAGTGAGCGCAGCTCTCCGCGCCATCATGATCCAGACTGTTGGGGCCTTTGCATCCAGGGGCCGGGCCTCGACGGTCATCGCCTGGAGCCCCCAGGACGTTCCGGCCCAGTATCTCTCGACCATGAAGCGGGAGGGAAAGGCCTTCGTCTACAAAGTTCCCACGGCGGAATCATCCCAAACCCGGCCCTACTACCGACCAGAACTCGCCGTTCAGGTATGGGCCCGAGGGCGGGCGAAGGTCCTGCTGGGCCCCAGCTCCTTGGGCGCCGATACCGCCGGGGCTCTGGCCGTGCCCTCCGGTAGCCTGCTGGGCATCAACGGCGACGCCATCTACACAACGCACATTCCGGAGTGGGCAAAGCCAGCCGATTACGGCGGCGGCGACGACAGCAAGGTCGGCCGCCTCCGCCTCCAGGGAGTGCTTGAGAACGTCAAGACACCGGTGACCAAGGACGAACGCAACAAACTGCGCGTCAAAGCCGTCAAGGCGGGCACGGACGCGGCATTCTTCGAAACCGAGTTTTCCACCCCCGAGGATTAGTCCATGCCGGCAAATGATCCCAATGAGATGACTCCCCAGGAGCTCGTCGTCCACCTCAAGGAGACCTATGGGTACACCTGGAAGGAGTTCGGCGAACGCATGGGGCGCTCGGAGAAGATGCTGCGGAAGGTGGCTACTGGACAGAGCCGCGGTGAGTCCTACCGTCAGTCTCTGACCGAACTGTACAACGCGGGTGAAGTTACCCATATGCCGTCTCGGCGCCGGGCGAAGGATGGGCATATTGTTCCGGTGCGTGCCAAGGCGGGAGCCGCGGGGAAGACTGTCGTGCCGGAGGAGACGGGCGGAACGTTCACGCATGTGCCGGCGCGTGGAGCGTTTCACAGCACTGTCACTGATTTCCCTGAAGGGGGCCGGCAGTACAGCGTAGAGATGCCCAAGACGGCCCGTGCGAAGGGCCGTCATGCCGGTATCGAGGAGCTGAGGCGGCGGCTGGTCACGATCTCGAAATCCCAGGCGCGCCAAGATAAGCGTGTGAAGCTGCAGGTTGTCTACCGCACTGACGGCAGAGGCCGGGTCATGGATATCGGGTCGAAATCCGGTTACCACGCCTCCGATATCCTCAACGATGTGAAGAATCTCCATGGTGGGGACATGACCGCCTGGATTGTCTCGCAGAGCCAGGAACGCTATGCCAATCTCGACGTCAAGAAATCACCCGTTGTCTCGGTCACCATGACCGTGTTCAACGCGGCAAGACCTAAGCCGGTGCGCAAAGACATGGATGCACGCGGAACCCGCAGAAGAAGTAGGAGGCGCTGATCGATGAACAAACGCAATGACGAGCTTGCGGCTGTAGTTGCGAAGCACTACGGCGTGGATGACCTGGAGTCATGCACGGACGCCGAGCTGGTCGAGAAGATCACGTCGTTGGTCGAGAAGATTCATGGCGCCGGGTTGGGCCCCTCGAGCATCAAGGGGTTGGTGAACGTCGAGGGTGTGCGTCAGATACTGAATTTGGGGAGCATTCCGGCCACTCGGGTGACGATGTCGCGGGATAAGAATTTTCCCGAACCGGTCGTCGAGGAAAAGCTGTGGAGCGCAACTGAGATCAAGAAGTACAGCTTGGCGCGGGAGGCTTCACGTATCGGAGCGCCTGGACGGCCGCCGATGTCCTCACGTCGTCATTCGGCAGGGGAGTAGCGCCGCGGTTTCACTCCGGCTTGGAGCCGGATCTTCCTTGTCCATTCCGGGCTGACACCGGCCAGCCGGGCAAGTTCGCTCACGGGTGTTTGCCCGTCGGCGGCCACTTGGGCGACGAGCCTTTGAAGGTCTGCCTGTGTCGTCGCCTTCTCACGTTCTGCTGAGGGCAGTTCGGTAACGAGGGACGTTAGGGATTTGAGCAGTTCTTCGCTGGTGATTTCCTGTGGCGCAGCTGAGGCTTCGAGCTGCTTGTTCCCTATGTCGCGGACAAGATAGAGCCTCTGGCGGGATAGCCCCGCATGGCCGGCCAGCTCGGTCGCCTGGATGCCAGCCTTGAAGCCCTGGGCGACAAGAACGGCGCGTCGGGATCGCAGCGTCTCCAGACGCTCAGTGGCCGTCTTGTGAGCGGTGCCGGCCCTGGCCAGTTCCTCATGGAGGGTTTGCGTGTCGGGCGTGGTCATTGTGTTCTCTCTCCTGATCATTAGCCTTTATGGGCGTGTGATGAATTTGTTGATCAGACGTAAACAACCGTAGGTTGCTTTTCCAATGAGTGTCAACAGTGTTGGTATGGTGACTGTGTCAACCTGAATGAGGCCCACCAGGACGGCTAGAACGGTACCCACCTGCGGGATTTGGCGGGTGCTGTTGGCGGGATGAGATGTTTGCGGACGCGCGTAGATTGCCCGGTACTCCTTTAGCTGACTCAAGGTGACAAGTAACTTGGGCTGGGGTTAAGGCGGGATCATTGAGGCGTACCTGCCGACGGCCTGCCCTCACCGCCGGTCGCAGTCGAGACAATCATCGCTGGCCCCCATCACCGGCAGCACTCAGGTGGAGTGAAGGGGTGGCCCCGGCAGTATCCCTCCGGGGCCACCCCTTGTGTTGGGATGCAGGGCATTGGTTGGGGCGTTGCGCTTCTCATTCGCTCCGGTGTCCAGCCACCGGTCTCTTCGATACCTGGAGTGGTGACCGTCGAATCCCCGCTCCCGTCAGAGCTCTGGCTTACTCTTTGTATGATCACTCCGGCCGCGATTAGAGCTACGAGAAATGCGGTCAGCACGATGGCGGTGGTTCTGCGCCGTTTGCCGGTGTCTAAGTGCATGAGACTCATGGCCTTGACCTCCTTGGCTCCGCTATTAATACATCAGGTTGTACATGCTCAGCACGTCGCTGGTGTTCGGGGTTGCGAGCAGAAGCGGCCTGCCGAAAAGTGTCTTGGGCGGCTTTACTCTCTGTGGCTCGAGGCCACGGGGGATGGCCAGGCCGGTGGTGAGGAAGGTTCCGGGGTGGACGTCCCATTGGACGGTGGGGACATACCGGGTCAGGGTGGGGATTTACCAAGCGTCGGCGCTGATTCTGGTGTGGGCTGGGGCGGCTTTGATGGGTTTGGCGGGTTCGGTTCGTTCGGCGGGTGAGCCCGGTCTGCCGGCGCCACCGTGAGGGGAGCGCCTGCAGACCGGTAGTCGGCTATTTCCCTGGCGGGTGGGTTGGCCCAGTTTGCGGCATGACGATGGCTTTGATGGATAGCAGTCGCTCTAGCTTGAGTACCTGTTGCAAGACGGAGGGCGGTTGGCTTGGCCGGCGCCGAGCAGAGCAAGCGCCGGCCGTGACCCATATTTCCGAAAGCTAATGTCGGCCTGCCCAACCGGGCTGGCGGACATTGTTGCCGGAGGAGGCGGTGGTTACTGGATGGCGGCCTTGAGTTCCTTGGCGTTTACCTAGGATCTGCTGCGCTGTCCATGGCGCTGCCCGGATGGCCGACGTCAGCGCCGGCGATCTGGACCACCTCGATCGTCCTTTTGAGTTCACGGAACAGTACCTGGCCGTCCTTCCCCCTTCAGCTGGTTGGCCACGACGAAAGACACCCCAGAAAAGGTACCCAAAGAACCCTTGGGAGGATCCCCCGGAATCCCTGGTACCTCATGATCTGATGACCGACGAAATGTGGCTCGTGGGACTGGCCGGCGGCTCACGAAAAATTGCCGTCCAACGTACGGCTGGTGGTGCTGACGTTGTGGAGAAGGGACGGAAACATCTGCCAGGTGTGTGGCCTTACGGTCGACATCGGACTACGTGGTGGCCATCCAGGAATGGCCACACAAGATCATCTAGTGCCACTCCGCCGCTACGAGCCGAAATACGAGAACGCCCACCTGAACGTCTGGGGCAACGTCGTCCTTGCTCACCTCTATTGCACTATGGCCCTCTCCGATTATCCGGCCACGCTCATTGCTGTCGCGGACTACCGCCGGATGCTGCAGGCCGCCGTCCAGGAGTTCGAATTTCACGGGCGCACGGGCATTCCCGAGACGTCTCGATGGGAAGGGCATCACCGTACGAAACCGAAGCCTGGAAGCGAGAGCAACAGGAAGGGCGGCCCGAAGGAGCATACGGAAAGGAAGGGATCGGCGCAGCTTTGTGACTTCCCAGATTCAGGGGCAGAGAAAAGGCGCCCCGTTAGGAAGACCACGATTGTCAGATCAACAGCCAAGAGCCAGGCGGGACGCCTTTGGAACAGTTTACGATACCCGCGTCTTATTGGAACGACACTAAGGGCGGGTTACGGCCGATATTTCTGGCCAGCCGGTGCGGCAGGGCTCGAGGCTCAAAGCGCAACTGCACGCTGGGCCCTGTTGCTTGCAGCTAGCGTGTGAGGATGGGGCTCATGACTGAAACGACCGGCTTCCCGTACCGTGCGCCGGCGCCCAAAAACCTCAAATGGCCTCGCTACTCCGTGCCACGCTCACTACGACGGCAATGGACGTCCGAGACTGCCATCGTCGCATTCTTTATTCCGCTGCCTGAGCCTTTGGACGTCCCACACCTGTTCGAGGTGCCGATAGAAGAAGTGCTCGACCCACGGGAAAATTCTCCCTCGATTGCACTCGGGAATCGTAGCGGTGTGGAATATGCATTCCGTATCGGCGTCCGGTTTCACCAGTCAGAGCAAGAGGTATCTGACCCCCGCGGAACGGCCGTCATGAGTGCCCTGGGGGATGTCCTAGGGCGGACGGCAGATGCCAGTGTGCCACCCATTCGCCGCCCCAAGGTTGTCACGGTAGCGGAGGTCTTTGGCCCGATGACTGTGTCGGCGAGCCGGGATGGCATTACGGACACCTTCGACGAGGCTCTGAAGGTGCTGCGTTCCATCCAGAGAGCGCACCATCTGGTCACCGAACGGCCTCTGCGGCTCGTGACCAGAAAGGGACTCCCGGCTGCACTCCCCTTCCTGCTGTCCTCAGGCGAAGTCTTCGCCAAACCCTCCGTACAAATCTTCATGGCAAATGTGGGCGAGAACGATGCAAATCATTTGCGCGGCCCTGATCTAAACCAGGATCAGCAAAGAGCACTGAGCAGAGCCTTCAACGACTACTCACCGAACATCTTCGCGGCATTTAGCGACATGCGGCGTGAGGCGAATCTCGCTTATAGACGAGGTGAAAACCTCAGCACAATCATTTTGGCTGGTGCAGCCGCAGAAGCGCTCCTGGTTGAAGTCATGCTCCTGATGATGTGGGAAGAGGACTTGAGCTGTGCTGACGTAGCAAGAGTCTTGGACACGAAGGACACCGTCACAAAAAAGGTGACATCCCAGTTCTCAGGTCGGCTCGGAGGCCAGTGGAATCTTGACAGGCCGGGGCCTGTGCGGGACTGGCGAATCAACTTGGCCGATCTGCGTAACGCTGCCGTACACGGTGGACAGACCCCGGATGACGAAGAAATACAAACAGCCTTCAAAGCACTGAGCGAGCTTGAGCGGCACCTTGGCGACCGGCTTGTAGCGAATATGCGACGTTACCCGGCGACCACTCAGATCTTCCTCGGTCCCAAGGGCCTCGGCCGCCGCGGAAAGGCGGATGCCTTCTGGGCTGCGGTCAAGGCTGACGAGACATACCTCCCTCCTGAACCCGGGCGCTATTTCCGACGCTGGAACCAAGAAGTTGACCGTATTAGAGCGAAGAGACTTATCGGAAATGCGGAGAACGCGGAGATTCTCGTCATCAGCTACCCCAACGGCGTTCATCGTTGGTTCGTCCAGGACAACGACAGCGGGCTGGCTGCACAGATCCCGGAACCAGCGCTGGAGCCGAGACTGGCGCAACAGGTGGCCAAGGTGAAGGCCCAACCGGCAATCATGCCCGTCTCCACGCTTGTTCGAGGTGCCACTTTGGCGTTAACCAGAACGCTGAACTGGCTTCCCATAGGAGAGGTAAACCCTGCGCACCCATACAGGCGCTGGCAGGTCTGCTTAATCCCGCCCCTACCGATCGAAGCCGAGGATGAGGATGCGTAGCGGCGAGACGGAGCCCTTGTATTGCGAAATCGCCTCGTCAGGAGCGTTTTGAACCGGAGTCGAGCTGGAGCAGAGGGGACGATCCCTGTCTCAAGTGCATTTGCAACTGACTGCTCTGATTCTTGGTAGACCGTGAGGCCACTGCTTCAAGCTTGGCTTTGACGACCAGTGCCAGGGCGCGCGTAGTTTGGCCCTTTCGCAGCAGGGCGGTCCCGCGAGAATCGAGTGGTCTGGGTGGTCGAGCTTTAGGCACCGCCATCCTGTTCCTGGTGTGGCCGGCCAAAGATGTTGTCCTGGAGCTGCTTCCAGCGCCCGCTTGGGAGGGTGTGGTCGTTTTCAAGGCGAAGGGAAAGGTGCGCCAGGAGGGCGGAGAGGCTGATACGAGGAAGGACCGTGGCGTACTCCAGTTTGTGGAGCGTAGTGCAGAAGGCACGGAAATAGAGGCCTGCCCAGACGGTTCCTCCGTCGCTGAGAAGAAGCTGGGCGGTGGGATCACCAAGACCTTGCCTGAGGGTTTGGTCGATGTCGGCTTCGGCGCATTGTGCTTCGGCGACCTTCGAAGCAGCCGCTTCGGCCGCCGCGGCGATTAGGGTGGCCAGCAGATCCGGAGCCACCTGGACAGACCCTGTTGCTGAGCTCGACTCGGCTGATGCGCGGACCAGGCGGACTTCCGGGTGGCTGGAGCCGATGAGTACATCGTGGCCGGCCTTTGCTGAGCGGATGTAGCCGGCGAGGTTTCTCTTCAAGGATTTGAGGGGTACGACACCCGGATTCTTTAGTGCTGGGATGGTGCCCATGGTCTTGGTCCTTTCAGTTGATCTGGCGGGTCTTCATTGGCGGTGCCTATCGTGAATTCCAAAACGGGTTGGTGAGCGATGATGTTGTTGGGACCAGCTCGGCAATCCGTGGTGCCATTCGGGTCCTTCCGCCGCAGTACGGAAATGGGGGGATTCATGCTGCCAGCCCCAGCGACTCGGCCATACACTCGACAAGGTCACGGGAGGTCGGGGGAGTGACGGCGTTGCCCGCCATCTTGACCTGCTCGCGCTTGTTGCCGAGCATGATGTATTCCTTCGGGAAAGCCATGCCGGCCTTGATCTCGTGATGCTGCAGCATCCGGCACTCGCAGTCGTCCACCTCGGGCACGGACCACTCTGTAAGGCCGTGGTGATTACCGTTCGCCGCGAAGGTGTCCAGGGGCTGGCCGACGTCCTTGGGTGCGTTGGCCCCGCTGAGTGTGGTGATCACCGCAAACCGGTCCACTGGGGTGATGGTCCGGCGGTTCCCGGTTTGAAGGTGACATCGTTGTCCAAGGATGTCGTTTCTCGTATCGCACCCGTCGTGCCCCATCGGCGCATCAGTTGCGTCCGTCCAGGTCGGCCCGTGGAGCTGGGTGCGTGTGTCGGAGGAATATCCGGTGTCAGGCGCTTTGCCTTTGACTGGCATGGTCCAGAGCTGTTGGAGGACTGATTCGGCCTCTACCGATTCCGCCGTCGATGGAGCGTCTACAGGACCCGCCATATCGAGCTGTGCGCAGCCGGATAAAACCAGAGCAAGCGCCGGAAGGAATGCGGCGAATGTGATGTGTCGTAGCAAGGAGATCGACCATCCTTCAGTGGTGTTAGCGGATGTAGGTGCCGGCTGGTGGGGGATTGCAATCAGCTCGCCGGCGGCTTCGTGTGCCTGGGGCTGACCTTCGCGGTCTTCTGGATTGCGCTGAGGATCCGTGACGGTGGTGGCGTGTGGTTGGGCGCTGACCCTTCCGCCACCACTGCCTGCCACAGGGTCTTGTCTGTGGTGATGAGGATTGTCCTGGCTGCAAGCCAATCAGTGTCATCGGCTGTTTCGATGGCCTGCCAAATGAGTGCTCTGCGTTTCGTCGACAGCGGCCCGGTGACGCCGCGGCAGGCGTCGAGTGCTTCCATGACTTCGAAGAGGTTCACGGGCTGGTTGTTAACCATCAAAGGCTCCTTAGTTTATTAATTTGATATTAACAAATAATAGGGAAGTTTGAAGTCTTGTCAATACAATTGCGAAACGTGGATAGACTGCAGAAGAGCATTGGTGCGTCGTGCAAGAAGTCGTGGTGGTCTGCTTTGGCGAGTTCTACTGTGAGCTGTGGGCCTCGCTATAGGCTTGCCCCTAGGGGCAGCCAGTCTGCGGCGGTTTAATTCGGGGAACAGGTCCGGATGGCATTATTTGTCTACGACTTCGCCCAAGGCACCCTCGTCGCAAAACCTCGGCGGCCCAACAGGCCCTCGTCAGGGGGCTGCCAAGCTTGTCGCCACAAGTGCGGCCAGGTTAGGCCTCCCCCACCAGGTGGGGCTTTGAGAAGGGTTCCTCGGCGATGAAGCGCGGCCTTCAAACGAGACCCTTGTAACGATGGTTGGAAACCGCCCAGCTTTGAGCTGAACGGAAAGGTGGGTCCACTTGCCCCAGTGCGCACAACCCGTTCGAGGTACGGGCTTCCTGCCGCGCGGTGGCGGCGGCTACTAGCCTAGGGCAACGAATAGCGGGCGCTGGCGGGGATTCCGCCCTTAACGGGCGTGTCATTGTCCAGCCTCAAGCTGGATCAGTGACGGTTGGATAGCCTCAGTTCATGACTACCTGCGATGTAATGCGATGCCAGAAAACCGGCAGCGACAGACTGACTTCAGATTCAAACTCAGCCTTTGAGCGCTTCATCTGCGCCGAACACAAGGCGGCAATCAACGGCGGTGCGCACTGGATCACCGATCCAGATACCCATGCGGTGCAAATGGGCGTAGACCTTCCCCCCAAGTTCAAAAGCTTGAGGCGACGGCGGAACGAAGGAACAGGCCAGGTTTTCGTGATTGAGACTGACCGCGGATCTCAGGACCCGATGGAGATCTTGTTGACGAACGAAGATAGGGCAACACTTGCCAAGTTGTTCCAGTCCTAGGACGCTGGGGCTGACCGTTGGATAGCCTAAAGAATATGGCATCGTGCTCTGTTCTTCGTTGTTCGCGCCCGCAGGCGGGGGCCTATTTGATTCGAGGTTCCGACATGGAGCCTCCGGTATGTGCTGAGCATCTGACAGCGCTGGAGAATGGGGCCCGCTGGAGACTCACCGTTGGTGGGGGACTACCAGACGAGCACGGCAGACAATCACTCCAGCTAACCCTCCTTATGGAGAAGGATCTCCCTCCCGAGCTTTTGGCGTGGGACGGAAGTTGGAGCATCGGCGACCAGCCGGGGATGGACGTAACCCTCCAAATTGGTAACCAAGAAGTCTCCTTCTGGGCCTCGGAGCTGGCCGTCAAACGGCTTAGTTCGTTCCTGGCCGCCCCTCGGTCATGAAACCCCCGCTGACACCCTTAGCCCGGTTCTCCTACAGCCGTCCTGAGCCGCCAAGTTGGATCGGTTCCTGAAGTGGTCGCTGAGGATGGCGTCGTCACGTGCCACCCATGCTCAGATACCGGTAGACGGTGGCGCGGCTGGTCCCGATGATCTCTCCGATGTCGGCAGGCTTGAGTCCCTGGGCCTTCAGCTCGTGGGCGCGTTTGACCTTGTGGTCGGCGGTTACCTCGCGTCGTCCTGCCTGGCAGCCGTTGACGGCGGCTACTGCCATTGCTGAGACGGGCGGGGGAGTGCGAAAAATCCCGGGATTCCTTTATTGAGAGCGTAGGAAGGGCTGCTGGTGAACAGCGGAGGCCCATGACTTCCCGGGCTTGATAAAGAATCCCTCAACAGACACTTTCGCTAGGTCTCTTGACCGGAGCGGAAGTCCGGAAGACCATGAAGGCGGGCCGATCAGCCCTTGCGGATGGTGAAGGGACGAAGATGCCTGCTGAAGCTGATGAAAAAGGTTTGCCCGGAGGGGTGAGGCTGGTCGACGCGATCGAGGCACTGCGGGCAGAACTGGCCCAGGCCATGGCCAGCGCGCCGGTCGCGGGGGTGCGGTTCCGGCCGGGCCCCGTAGAACTGACCGTCGAGGCGGCCCTGACCAAAAACTATGGCGGGAAGGCCGGGATCAAGTGGTGGCTGATCGAGGCTGGCGGCGAGGCCTCCCGCGAATCAGTGGTGACCCAGACCCTGAAGGTCACCCTGCAGCCAGTCCTGTTCAGCGCCCGGGGGGAGGCCGTTGACCTGGTCATCTCAGACGAGGATGACTCGCCCACGGGCAACCCCGGGAGCACGGATCTGCCTGCCGGGGCCGCCGAATAACAGGTCTCAGGGCAACGGGAAGAGGGGCGGTGGAGACCGGACGCGCGGTATTGATCCGCTACCGGGACGGCCAGGGTGTGCGCCGGGCCGGGTCCGGGCTGCGGATCGGAGGCAACCGGGTCCTGACCGCCGCCCACGTGGCAGCCGGCACCGGACATACGGTCATACTGGGCTCTTCGGAGCCGGACGCAACGGTCCTGGTCCGCTCCACCGACCCGGAGATCGATCTGGCCGTCCTGGAAATCAGCATCCCGGATGCCGAGAGGCTGCCGCCTCTGGGATATGCGCGGGTGGACCGGGACACGGTCGCCACCATCGAAGGATGCGTCGCGCTCGGGTTCCCGGCCTTCAAGAAGGACCAGGACGGGTATCGCCGCAGCGTCCAAGTGAACGGGTTCATACCCACGGCGGAGGGGTTTACCGCTCATCCCGGTACCGGAACCACCGCCGGGTACCTGTCGCTGAAGGCCGCCGGACCGGCCATCCGGGACCGGCCTCCCCTGCCGGGCGGGGACGTCGAGGGAACCCCTTGGGCGGGCATGTCCGGAGCCGCCGCGTTCGACAGAAATGACCGGATCCTCGGGGTGGTGCGCCACCACAACCCCGCCGAAGGCCCCGGAACACTGGCCATGACCCCGATCGAGGCCATCAACTCGCTGCCCGCACTCGACAGAGAGACCTTCTGGGCCGCCCTGGGCGTCGCCAAACCCGACCGGCTGCCCCGCCTTCCTCGCAGGGAAACGCTGTTAAGGGACGGTTTCCGGCCGCTGCTACAGGATCCGGACTACGCCGTGTTCGCTGGCCGGAGTGATCACGTAAAAACCGTGGGGGAATTTATGGCCGGGCCTGGCGGAATCCTGGCGATCACCGCGCCGGCGGGCCTGGGCAAGACCGCGCTGCTGGCGAGTCTGGTCCGCCAAGACCCGGACCGGTTCGCCTACCACTTCTTCACGCCCCGCTACAGTCCAGATTGGCTCAATGAATCCTTCTTCCTGCAAAACATGATCGAGCAGCTCGATTCCACCGGGGCCGCCGGGCCCCAGAGCCTTGACCTGCCCGCGCTGCGGGCCCGCTTCCACCACCACTTGGACGGAACCTCGGGCTCCCCCGTGTCCGGGCCGGTTCTGCTGCTGGACGGGCTCGATGAGGTAGTCGGCTGGCCGCTGGCCCCTTACCTCTTGGGACCGCTGCCCTCCGGAGTCCATCTGATTGTCACCATCCGCGACACCGGCCAGGACTGGCGCAAAGACTACGGCATCCAGACCGCACAACAGCTTCCTCTGGACGGTTTCGACCGGGACGCCGTCGCAGCTGTCTTCACCGCCACCGGCGAACTGGCCGCGAACCTGATCCGCAGACCCGGCGCCTTCGAAATCATCGAGGCCAAAGCCACTTACACTAACCCCGTCAGTTCCCTGCCGGACGGCGGGCCAGAAATCCACGGTGCGGACCCCCTCTATATCAGATTCCTAGCCCGAGACGCCAACAACCCAAGGTACGGGATGGACGATCTGAGGCGCCTGCCTGACGGATTCACCTCATACTTGGACCGGTGGTGGCAGGAGCTTAGGGCAGCTGCCGGAGACCAGCCGGTCAGGGATCTGTTTGCAGTCTTGGCTGCCGCTTTGGGTCCCCTGGCCCGTACCGACCTAGCGGCCCTTGTTCCCACCGTCTTCGAGGATCCCGGCACGTTTGCGGCCGATCACTTCGACAGCGAGGTCCTGCCTAGGATCCGGCGGATGATCACCGGCAACGATACGGCAGGCTACGCGCTAACCCACCCCCGGCTCAATGAATATCTGGGCACCAGAATCATGTCCACTGCCTTGAGCAATGCCCGAAACGCCCTGCTGGACTACTGTTCGCGGTGGGCCAAAGGCAGCTTGTATGCACTGTCCTTTTACCCCTCCCATCTGGCAGAAACCGATCCGTCCGCCCTGTCGGGGCTATACCGGGACGCGGTCTATCTTGAACGGGCCATCGGGATCATGGGCATCGACCGGGTCACCGGCACCCTGCGGACCATCGTCTCCACAGATCTGCCGATTGACCTGAACCAGGATCTCCGGGGATGCCTGCGGCTGATTGAGCGCGAGACCCGCTACCTTCGGCCACCTTTCCCAGTCGGGCAGCGTGGATATGTATGCCGGCAATTGGGGCTACAGGCACTCAGCAGCGGAGACCTTCTTCTGGCCGTTAATGCCCGCGAAGCCCTGCTCACTGTGACCCCCGGGCAGCTCGTCCCGGAATGGACCAGCCACCACAGCGCCTCGGCACTCATGGGGATATTGACCGACCACGGCTACTCCGTTTTGTCACTGGCCGTCACTCCGGACAGTACCCGTGTCGTCACCGCAGGGGCAGACGGCACTGCCCGGATCTGGGATCTGGCCAGCGGCACCGAACTCCACGCTCTCACTGGCCACGAAGGTGGAGT
>NZ_LMPC01000004.1 GCF_001423745.1 Arthrobacter sp. Leaf337 | reverse complement strand
CAGGGCTGCATGGGGAGCGGTGCCCATCGACGGAGTGTCGGGCCGCGGGATAGTTTCTAGGTAATGGATCTTCCGGATGAGCCGGGGGCCGCTGGGGATGCCGATCGGATCGGGTCCGTTGACTGAAGGAGAAAACTAATGGCTATTTGGGGTGCAGACATTGTTCAGCTCAAGGCGCTCGGAACCAAGCTTCAGGCTGGTTCGTCCGAGATCGAGAAGACCAAGTCGCAGCTGACGAAGGCTCTTAACGGCACGGACTGGAAGGGTCCGGATGCGGAGAAGTTCCGCAGCGAATGGTCCGGTTCGCACGTGACGGCCCTGGCCAAGGTGGCCCAGGCGCTGGAGGAAGCCGGCAAGCAGGCAACCAAGAACGCCGCCCAGCAGGAAGAGGCTTCCCGCTAGGAACTCCTCGTTGTAGTAGCTGCCGGCGTACCGGTCTCCGGCGTCGCACATCAGCGAGACCACGCTGCCGCGCCAGCGAATGGTCCGGTTCGCACGTGACGGCCCTGGCCAAGGTGGCCCAGGCGCTGGAGGAAGCCGGCAAGCAGGCAACCAAGAACGCCGCCCAGCAGGAAGAGGCTTCCCGCTAGGAACGGCCTGCCCTTGTAACGCTGGAAGACAGGCCCCGGACGCAACAATGCGTCCGGGGCCTGTGCGCGCCGGGAGCCAGACAATGTCAGAGATCTAAGGCAGGATAGGTCTGTGAGCACAGGGAACACGGCAGCAGACACGCAAACGCAGGACACTATCGGGGCAGGTACGGGCCAGGAAAAGGTGCCTTCCGGCGCAGTGCGCGAGGAATACGAAAACCTGGTCGAAGAGGTCCGCAAGCACCGCTTCGCGTACTACCAGGAGGACGCGCCCATCATTTCGGACGCTGACTTCGACGAACTCTTCCGGCGCCTCGAAACGCTGGAAGCCATGCACCCGGAGCTGGTGGCCAACGATTCGCCCACCCAGGAAGTGGGCGGCGAAGTATCTGCCGCCTTTACCGCCGTCGAACACCTGCAGCGGATGTACAGCCTGGAGGACGTCTTTTCCCTCGAGGAGCTCGAAGCGTGGATTGCCAAGGCGGAAGCATCCGTGGCCAAACTCGGAAACGGCACGGCCGGACCTGCGTGGCTCACCGAACTCAAGATCGACGGCCTTGCGGTGAACCTGCTTTACCGCGACGGCAAGCTGGTCCGCGCAGCCACGCGGGGGGACGGCTACACCGGCGAGGACATCACGCACAATGTGCTGACCATCAAGGAGATCCCGCAGCAGCTGACCGGCGGGAACTACCCGGCCGAGATGGAGGTTCGCGGCGAGGTGTTCATTCCCTCCAAAGCCTTTGCCGAATTCAACGAGGCCCTGATCGAGGCGGGCAAGGCGCCGCTGGCCAACCCGCGCAACGCCGCCGCCGGCTCGCTCCGGCAGAAGGACCCTGCAGAAACCGCCAAGCGCCCGCTGCGCATGTATGTCCACGGCATCGGCGCCCGCGAGGGGCTGGACACCGTCAGCCAGTCGGACACTTACCGCCAGCTCGCCGAGTGGGGCCTCCCCACCAGCCCTTACTTCGAGGTTCTCGGCAGCCTCAAGGAAGTGCTCGCCTTCATCAAACGCTACGGCGACAAGCGGCACAGCCTCACCCATGAGATCGACGGCATTGTGGTCAAGGTGGACGACTTCGCCACGCAGCGCGCCCTCGGCTACACCTCGAGGGTGCCGCGCTGGGCCGTCGCCTACAAATACCCGCCGGAGGAAGTGCACACCAAGCTCCTGGACATCGCTGTCAACGTGGGCCGCACCGGGCGGGTGACCCCCTTCGGCATCATGGAACCGGTCAAGGTGGCCGGGTCCACCGTGGGAATGGCCACCCTGCACAACCAAGACGTCGTCAAGGCCAAGGGCGTGAAAATCGGCGACATTGTGGTGCTCCGGAAGGCTGGGGACGTCATCCCGGAGATCGTGGGACCGGTGCTTGCGCTCCGGGACCAGCAGGACCCGCCGGTGCGGGATTTTGTCATGCCGACCGAGTGCCCGTCCTGCGGGACACCGCTTGCCCCCGGGAAAGAGGGGGACGTGGACATCCGCTGCCCCAACTCGCGGTCCTGCCCGGCCCAGCTGCGCGAACGCGTCTTCCACGTTGCCAGCCGCGGCGCGTTCGACATCGAGGCGCTGGGCTGGGAAGCCGCGATTGCCCTCACCCAGCCGGCCGAGCCCGAAACGCCGCCGCTGACCAGCGAAGCCAACCTCTTCCGGCTCACGCGCGAAGACCTGGCCGATGTTCGGATCCGCCGCGAGAAGCGGTCCAAGGGCGTGGCCACCGGGGAATTCGAACTCGTCCCGTACTTCTACAGCAAGGGCACGGCCAAGTCCCCGTCCAAGCCCACGGCCACCACGGAAAAACTCTTCAGCGAACTGGAGAAGGCCAAGACCCAGCCGCTGTGGCGCGTCCTCGTGGCGCTGTCCATCCGGCACGTCGGGCCCCGGGCCTCACGGGCGCTTGCCACGGCCTTCGGCTCAATGGATGCCATCCGGCAGGCCTCGGAGGAGGAACTCGCCCACGTCGACGGTGTGGGCCCGGTGATCGCCGCTGCGCTCAAGGAATGGTTCGCCGAGGACTGGCACCGTGAAATTGTGGACAGCTGGTCCGAAGACGGCGTGCGGATGGCGGATGAGCAGGACGAATCCACTCCGCGTACCCTCGAAGGACTTACCATCGTGGTCACCGGAAGCCTTGAAGGCTTCAGCCGGGACGAGGCCAAGGAAGCCATCCTCATCCGGGGCGGCAAGGCCGCTGGATCCGTCTCCAAGAACACCAGCTACGTCGTGGCGGGCGAGAACGCCGGCACAAAACTGGACAAGGCCGAGCAGCTCGGCGTGCCGGTGCTGGATGAGGACGGCTTCCGCGCGCTCCTGGCCAACGGCCCCAAGGACTCGGCGGACCCTGCTGACTCTGCAGGGTCAGCAGAAGCCGCCGGCAACGGTGACGAGCTCGAAGACCATCAGGAGGCGCTGACAGAATGAGTGTCACGCCCGCCGAACTGCTAGAGGTGGCAAAGGCGGCTGCCGCAGCCGGGGCCGCCGTGCTCGCCACCCGTAACGCCGAAGCACTGGACGCCAGCAACAAGGGAGCCTCCGGGGACTGGGTCACGGCCTTCGACGTCGCCGCCGAGAACGCCGTGCGCCAGGTGATCAACCGCGTCCGGCCGCAGGACACAGTCACCGGCGAGGAACACGGCACCCTCAGCCGGGCCGATCCCAGCGGATACCGCTGGTCAATCGACCCGCTGGACGGTACAACCAACTTCATCCGAAACATCGTTTACTACGGCACCTCAGTGGCGGTGGCGGATCCTGACGGCACCTGGCTGGCCGGCGTCGTCAATGCCCCGGCACTGGGCCGGGTCTACTACGCCTCGCGCGGCGGAGGCGCCTGGCTGGAGGAGCAGGGGCAGCGGACCCAGCTCACCGGTCCCGTTCCGGGCCGTGCCGGGCAAATCCTGGCGACCGGATTCAGCTACGATCCCGGCATCCGTGCCGAACAGGCCGAAGCTCTCGGCGGGTTCATGGACGGTTTCGCCGACATGCGCCGGCTGGGCTCGGCTGCCCTGGACCTGTGCCTGGTGGCCGACGGAACCCACGACGCCTTCGGCGAACGCGGGCTCAACGAGCACGACTTTTCAGCCGGTGCGCTCATCGCCGAGGAAGCCGGATGCTGGGTCCGCCGGCCGCGTCTCACGAGTCCCCTCGACGGCGGACCGTCGGACGATGAACGCCTGGCGGCGTGGACGTGCGCCGGGACCCTCGAGCTGTCGGGCAAGTTCCCTCTCTAGGCTTAGGCCTGGGCGCGCGCGGCCGCCAGCCCGGCGGCACCGGAGTAACGGTTGAGCGGCCGCTCCAGCCCGTAGTGCCCGCGCAGCGTGTCGGCCGTGTACTCGGTGCGGAACAGGCCGCGCTGCCGCAGGACCGGAACCACGTGGTCCACGAAGGCCTCCAGCCCTGAGGGGAGCACTGCGGGCATGATGTTGAAGCCGTCGGCTGCGCCGTTTTCAAACCAGAGCTGGATGGCATCGGCCACCTGCTCGGGTGTTCCCGAGGACGTACGGTGCCCGCGGCCGCCGCCGAGGCGTCCGATCAGCTGGCGCACCGTGAGCCGTTCGCGGCGGGCAAGCTCCACGATCAGCGTGTAACGGCTTTTCGCTCCCTGGATGAAATCCTCATCGGGGAGGTCCGCCGGCAGCTGCCGGTCCAGCGGCAGGTCTTCGGGGCTGACGCCCAGGGTCTTCGCCAGTTCGATCCGTGCATATTCCGGACGGATCAGATCGTCGAGCTCACGTTCCAGCTTTTTGGCCTCGGCTTCCGTGCCGGCCACCACAGGCACGATGCCCGGAAGGATCTTGATACCCTCGGGGTCGCGTCCGGCCGCCGCGGTGCGCGCCTTGAGGTCGGCGTAGAAGTCCTGGGCGTCCTCGAGGGTCTGTTGGGCGGTGAACACGGCCTCAGCGTAGAGGGCAGCCAGGCCCTTGCCGTCTTCGGAAGAGCCCGCCTGGACGATCAGCGGGTATCCCTGCGGCGACCTCGGAACGTTGAGCGGCCCGCGCACGCTGAAATGCTTGCCCACGTGGTCGATCGCCCGGACCTTGTCCGGATCGGCCCACACTCCGGCCTCCTTGTCCGCCACAACGGCGTCGTCATCCCAGCTGTCCCACAGCTTGCCGGTGACGTCCAGGAACTCTGCTGCCCGCTCATAACGGCTGGCGTGCGCAGGCTGGTCGTCGACCCCGAAGTTCCGCGCGGCGTCGGGCCCTGCAGTGGTGACGACGTTCCAGCCGGCACGCCCGCCACTGACGAAGTCCACGGAGGCAAAGCGCCTGGCGAGGTTGAACGGATCGTTGTAGGTGGTGGACGCCGTGGCAATGAGGCCGATCTTCTCGGTGGCCGCGGCGATGGCGGTCAGCAGCACCGTGGGTTCGAGCTTGCCGGCCGGCCGGCGGCCCACGTGGCCGAAGATCACGGGCGAGTCGGCGAAGAAGATGGAATCGAACGTGCCGCGCTCGGCAATCCGGGCGAGGTTGCGGTAGTGGCTGATGTCCGTGGTGGCCCGGGGGTTGCTTTCGGGCAGCCGCCAGGAGGCTTCGTGGTGGCCGGTGCTCATGAGGAATGCATTGAGGTGCAGTGTGCGCTGGGTGCGTGCCATGGGAGTGGTCCTGTCTGTCGGGGCGGTGTCGGTTGCCGGCGTCGGTGGTGCCAATCAACCACAGCCCCGCGGCGACGGGCCAGTGCCGCCGACCACTGGGGCAACGCCCGGAAATACGGGGCAATGCCGGGCAACACTGGGCAATACCCGGACACAGAACGCAACCCCGGGAGGCGACTCGGCACGCCCGGAGCGGTTCAGCGCATAGTGATAGTTGAGTCACGGAAACGGCCTTTTCGGGCGCACGGAGTGGTGCCGGCGACTACCATGGATAAGTGCATTCGCAGATCCTCATTCGCCCCGCCATCCCGGCAGATTTCGACGCCGTGGCCCGCATTACGCGGGACGCCTACCTCGCCGCGGGCTACTTCGCGAGTGCCGACCACCCTTACATGCAGCAGATCCAGGATGTCGCCACACGGGCACGGCAGGCCACCATCTGGGTAGCCGAGCGGGCGGGGCACATCGTCGGTTCGGTGACCCTCGCCGTCGCCGGTGAACCGTTTGCGGACATCGCACTGCCCGACGAACTCGAATTCCGCATGCTGGTAGTGGATCCGTCGGTGCAGCGCAGCGGCGCCGGCAAGGCCATGGTCGAGGCGATCATTGCGCATGCGAAGTCGCTGGACGGAGTCAAGGCCGTGGCCCTGACCACCGGCCGGACCTGGGAAAGCGCCCACGGGCTGTACCGCAAGACAGGCTTCCAGCGCGTTCCCGAGCGCGACTGGTTCGTCTCGGACACCGACATAAAGCTGCTGGTTTACCGGCTCGACGTGTAGCCGCCCTAAAGTGGTGCCGAATCCAGGCACCATCGAAAGGCACACCCATGCGCAAGACATTCGGCTCCGGCTCCTTGTGGGAGCAGACCCTCGGCTATTCCCGGGCCGTGCAGGTGGACAACACCCTGTACATTTCCGCCACTGCGGCGAGCGGGGACAACGGAATCGTGGGCGAGGACTTCTACACCCAGACAAAGTTCATCCTCGAAAAGCTTGGTGCCGTCCTGGCAGAAGCCGGGTTCGCCTACGAGGACGTCGTGCAGTCCAAGCTCTACCTGACGGACATCAGCAAGTGGGAAGACGCCGGCCGCGCGCACGGTGAAGTGTTCGGCGAGATCCGCCCGACGCTGTCCCTGGTCCACGTGCTGCCGTTCCTCGACCCCAAAATGCTCGTCGAGATCGAACTCGTGGCCCAGAAGAGCGCCAGCTAGCAGATTCCCAAAAGCGCGAACGGACACTTGAGGCCCGGGCCTCAAGTGTCCGTTCGCGCTGGCTGTGGGGACTATTTCGCCGGAAGGCCGTAGCGGTGTTCCGGGCGGCCTGTGGTTCCGTAGCGCAGCTGGATGTCGACGGCGCCGTCGTCCGCCAGTGAGGACAGGTACCGCTGGGCGGTGGCCCGGGATACCCCGACGCGTCCTGCCACTTCGGCTGCCGAGTACTGCTCCCCGGGTTCCAGCGATTCGAGCACTGCCGCCTCCGTGGCGGAGCGCGGCTTGGCGGACGGGGTGACGTCGCCGGGGATCAGCGAGCGTTTGGCGCGTTCCACCGTGTCCTGGTCCAGCGCACCCGGCTGGGACAGGATCCGCCGGTACCGGGCATAGGAGCGGAGCTGCTGCGACAGGGACTCGGCCGTGAACGGCTTCAGCAGGTAGCCCAGGGCGCCACGGCGGAATGCCACCCGCAAAGACGCCGCGTCCGACGCCGCACTCAGGATCATTGTGTCCACGTCCAGCTGCCCGAGCAGGTCAAGGCCGGACGCATCGGGCAGGTACACATCCAGCAGCACCAGGTCGGGGCGCAGGCTGTGGATGGCCTGCAGCGCCAGCGACGCCGAACCCGCGGGCGGGAGTGCCATAAAACCCGCCACCGAATCCACATAAGCCGCGTGCAGCTTGGCGACGTGGAAATCGTCATCCACAATCAGCACCCTGAGATCGTCAGGCATGGTTGTCCTCTCCAACTGTGTTTTCGGTCCCCGCCCGGGGCGAACCCGCCCCGGATGAACCCGCCCCGGACGAGTCGGCGGTGGTCCGCGGCAGCGTCGCCATAAATACGGCGCCCGGGCCGCCGGGGGAGCCGGGCTCCAGGACCCGGACGTCCCCGCCGCGCCGGCGCGCGAGCTGCCGGGCCAGGGCCAGCCCCAGCCCCTGCCCGCCGCCGGCACGCGCCGGCCGCACCGACGTCGTATATCCCTCGGCGAACACTGTGTCCGCCGCAACCGCCCCTGTTTCGCCAGGCTGGCCGGTGGCCAGGCCGTCGCCGGAGTCCGCGACAACGATGTGCAGCGTGCCGCCGTCGGGCCCCGGTTCGTCCAGCAGTTCCACTTCCACCCAGCGCTCCGCCGCGGAGCCGGCGACGGCGGCGTTCACGGCGTTGTCAATCAGGTTCCCCAACACTGTGGTGACGTCCTGCGGCTCGGTGACCTGGCCGCGCACCAGGGTTTCGGGGCCGATCCGCAGCGTCACGCCGCGTTCGTCCGCCTCGACGCCCTTGGCGCCGACGAACGCCTGCAGGTACGGGTCCTGGAGCAGTTCGGCCTGGTCCACCGGGAACTTCAGCGGGCCGGTGGCGGCCAGGCGCGCCAGGTAGTCGCGGGCCTGCTGGTGCTGCCCGATGCTCATGAACCCGGCGATGGTGTGCAGCTGGTTGGCGAATTCGTGGCGCTGCGCCCGCAGCGCGGTGGACATGGTCCCCACGGCATCCAGCTGGCGCGTCAGGTGCTGGAGCTCGGTACGGTCGCGGAGCATCACCACCCAGCCCAGGTCTTCCTGCCGGTGCAGCGCCTTGCGGGCACTGGCCACCAGGACGCGGGCACCGGCGATGACTTCGACGGCGTCGGCCTCGGCCGCGTCGGGCAGGGTCAGGGCCTTCAGCTGCTCCGGCACCGGAGCCTGCTTCCACGGCGTGCCGGCAAGGTCCGGCTGCTCCAGGAGCCTCTGCGCGGCGGCGTTGAAGACGCTGATCCTGCCGTCGGCGGAGACGCCGATCACGCCGTCGTCAACGCCCTGGAGGACCGCCACCTGGTCGTGGACCAGCGTGCTGATCTCCTCCGGCTCCAAGCCCAGCGTCAGCCGCTGCAGGCGGCGGCGCAGCAGGAACGAGGCCAGGATTCCGGCCAGCAGCGAGCCGGCGGCCGTCAGCGCGATGGGCGTAATGTCGCGGGCCAGGCTCTGGACCACGTTCTCGGTGGAATACCCCACGCTGACCTCGCCCACCACGGTGTCCGAGTCCGGGGCGAAAACCGGCACCTTGGCCCCCGCGGAGGGACCCAGCGTTCCGGTGTTCCGGGTGGTCACCTCCTTGCCCGAGAGGGCTTCGGAGGGATCCGTGCTGACTTTTTCACCGAGCCGTTCGGCGTCCGGGTGCGCGAGCCGCAGGCCGGTTTCATCCGTAATCACCACAAACAGGGCTCCGGTGCGGGTCCGGGCGCCTTCGGCGACCGCCATCAGGGGGCCGGCCAGCAGCACCGATGCCGGGGGAGTGCCCGCCTCGCGGCTGATGGCCTGGACCTCGCGGCGGACCGCGGGATCCGAGGCGACGGTGCGGGCCAGGGTGAGCGCCTGGTTTTCGGCTTCACGGCCCAGCCGCTCGTACGTCAGCCATGCATGCACGGCGCCGCTGAGCAGCACAACGAGCAGAACCACCCCGAGCTGGAGCAGTAGGGTCTGGGTGGAAAACCGCAGGGGCTGCCTCGGTGCCGGACGCTTCATTGCCCTCCTGACGGGTTTTTGTGACGGAGCGGGGTGCTGAGCTAAATGAGCAAAATGCTCCCAATAAGCAGTATGCCAATCAATTGAGCCAAAGGCACTGCCGTGACGCGGGCCACTCTAACGTCTGTAGTGCGCATCACACCGGAGTGGTGCCATTGACTGACAAAGGAGCCGGCCGTGCTGGTAATACTTGGATTCGCCATGATCGCGGTATTCATGGTGCTGATCATGACGAAGAAGTTGACGCCGGTGCTGGCGCTGATCATCGTCCCCACCGTCTTCGGGCTGTTTGCCGGGGCGGGGCTGGGCATCGGGGACATGGTGCTGGACTCGATGAAGTCCATGACGTCCACCGCCGCGCTGCTGATGTTCGCCATCATCTACTTCGGCCTGATGATCGACGTCGGGCTGTTCGACCCGCTGGTGCGGTTCATCCTCCGCAAGCTGGGCAACGACCCCGCGAAGGTGGTCCTCGGCACCGCACTCCTGGCCGCCGCAGTGTCCCTGGACGGCGACGGCTCCACCACCTTCATCCTCACCACCGCGGCCATGCTGCCTATCTACCTCCGGCTGAAGATGAGCCCCGTAGTCCTCACCTGCGTGGCCGGCCTGGCCAACGGCACCATGAACATCGTGCCGTGGGGCGGCCCCACCGCCCGCGCCGCCAGCGCCCTGAAAATCGATGTCAACGACGTCTTCGTCCCCATGATCCCGTCCCTGATCGCCGGCCTCGCCGTCGTCCTGGTCTTCGCCTGGGTGCTGGGCCTGCAGGAGCGCAACCGCCTCCGCGCCACCCGGCCTGAAATCTGGGGAACGCCGTCCACAGCAGAGCCGTTCACCGCAGAAAAGTTCGACGGCGGCACGTTCGACGGCGGTACGGGCACCGGCGGTTCCGGAACCGGCCGCGGACGCAAGGGCTCCGGCACTGCGCCGGCTCCCGCCGTCGGAGGTTCCTCCGTCGCCGTCCTGGAACGCACCGAGATGCTCGTGGACGACAGTGATACCGCCATGGCCGACACCGCCCTTGACCCCAACCGCAAGACCCTGCGCCCCAAGCTGCAGTGGTTCAACCTGGGCCTGACCATCGCCGTGATGGGCATGCTCATCGCGGACCTCGTGCCCCTGCCGTACGTCTTCATGGTGGGCTCGGCCATCGCCCTGCTGGTCAACTTCCCCCACGTCAAGGACCAGGCCGCGCAGATCGTGGCCCACGCGCCGTCGATCGTCGCCGTCGTCAGCATGGTCATGGCCGCGGCAGTCCTCACCGGCGTGCTGACCGGCACCGGCATGGTTGAAGCCATGTCCGCGTGGCTGGTGCAGATCATTCCGTCCGACATGGGTCCGCTGATGGCCGTCATCACCGGTGTCCTGAGCATCCCCATGACCTTCTTCATGAGCAACGATGCCTTCTACTTCGGCGTACTCCCCGTGCTGAGCGAGACGGCAGCGCACTACGGCATCAGCGCCGCCGAGATGGCGCGTGCCTCCATCACCGGCCAGCCGTTCCACATGCAGAGCCCGCTGGTCCCGGCAATCCTGCTCCTGGTTTCCCTGGCCAAAGTGGACCTGGGAGACCACCACAAGAAGGTGCTGTGGCGCAGTGCCGTCGTCTCCCTCGTAATGCTCGGTATCGGAATGCTGACGGGAGCCATCGGCATCGGCTAGGGTAAAGCTGCCTGCGGCTGCCGGCTGCCCGCAGCCATGCTGCTTGGAGCCGTGCCGCAGGTCGGTGCTGCCCGTCTGACGCCCGCTGGGGGTCGTCAGGCGGGCACACTGTTGCAACGTAGACTATGGGGGAAACCAAAACTACATTGCAGGGGAGATCCATGGCTGCGATCAACCGCGACGACGTCGCGCATCTCGCGCGTCTCGCGCACATCGAGATGAGTGCAGAAGAGCTGGACCGGATGGCCGGCGAACTCGCCGTCATCGTCGATTCAGTGAAGTCCGTAAGTGAAGCCGCCGGTGATGATGTCCCGGCCACGTCCCACCCGATTCCGCTGACGAACGTGTTCCGCGAGGACGTTGTGGGCCACACCTTCACAGCCGAGCAGTCCCTGAGCGGCGCCCCTGACGCATACGAAGGCCGCTTCAAGGTTCCGGCCATCCTGGATGAGGACTGATACATGACTGAGAACAACGTTCTGATCCGCCTCTCCGCCGCCGCGCTCGCTGAAAAGCTCGCGGCCGGCGAGGTCACCTCCGTCGAAGTCACACAGGCCTACCTGGACCGCATCGCAGCGGTCGACGGCGGCCCGCGGGGAGTCCACGCCTTCCTGCACGTCAACACCGAGGAGGCGCTCGCCGTCGCCGCAGAGGTGGATGCCATCCGCGCCGCTGGCGGTGCAGCCGCTGAAGAACTCCACGAGCTCGCCGGCGTGCCCATCGCCGTCAAGGACCTCATCGTCACCATCGGCCAGCCCACCACGGCGGGCTCCAAGATCCTCGAAGGCTGGCACAGCCCGTACGACGCCACGGTGGTCAAGCGCCTCCGCGACGCCAAGATGCCCATCCTGGGCAAGACCAACCTGGACGAATTCGCCATGGGGTCCTCGACGGAACACTCCGCCTACGGCCCCACCCGCAACCCGTGGGACCTGGACCGGATCCCGGGCGGCTCGGGCGGCGGCTCCGCTGCCGCCGTCGCCGCCTTCGAAGCGCCCCTGGCCCTCGGCACGGACACCGGCGGCTCCATCCGCCAGCCCGGCGCCGTCACCGGCACCGTGGGCGTCAAGCCCACCTACGGCAGCGTGTCCCGCTACGGCGCCATCGCCATGGCCTCCTCGCTGGACCAGATCGGCCCGGTCTCCCGCACCGTGCTGGATTCGGCCCTCCTGCACCAGGTCATCGGCGGCCACGACCCGCACGACTCCACGTCCCTGCCGGATCCGCTGGAGGACCTCGTTGCCGCCGCACGGACGGGCAACGTGGACGGCATGAAGATCGGCATCATCAAGGAACTCCACGGCGAGGGCTACCAGGCCGGCGTCGAGAACCGCTTCAACGAGTCGCTCGAACTGCTCA
Source organism: Arthrobacter sp. Leaf337 (assembly GCF_001423745.1). Taxonomy (GTDB): domain Bacteria; phylum Actinomycetota; class Actinomycetes; order Actinomycetales; family Micrococcaceae; genus Arthrobacter. The sequence goes on along the minus strand of NZ_LMPC01000004.1, from coordinate 201,472 downwards.
AGCAGGCCGGCGCGGAAATCGTTGAGGTGTCCTGCCCCAACTTCAAGTACGCGCTGGGCGCTTACTACCTGATCATGCCTTCGGAGGCTTCCTCCAACCTGGCAAAGTTCGACGGCGTCCGGTACGGGCTGCGCGTGCTGCCCAAGGATGCGCCGCTCACCATCGAACGCGTCATGGGCGCCACCCGCGCCGCAGGCTTCGGCGACGAAGTGAAGCGCCGCATCATCCTGGGCACCTACGCGCTCAGCGCCGGCTACTACGACGCCTACTACGGCTCGGCCCAGAAGGTCCGCACCCTGATCCAGCGCGACTTCGAGGCTGCGTTCGCCCAGGCCGACGTGCTGATTTCCCCGACGGCCCCCACCACGGCCTTCAAGCTCGGCGAGAAACTGAACGACCCCCTGGCCATGTACCTGAACGACGTCGCCACCATTCCGGCCAACATGGCCGGCGTCCCGGGTCTGTCCCTGCCGGGCGGCCTGGCCGATGAGGACGGCCTCCCCGTCGGCATCCAGCTCCTGGCCCCGGCCCGCCAGGACGCGCGCCTGTACCGCGTGGGTGCGGTGCTTGAATCGCTGCTCGAGGCGAAGTGGGGCGGCCCGTTGCTGGACCGTGCGCCGGAGCTGGCTGCCTCGGCGGTCGAGCCTGTCGAGACCCTTGTCGACGCCCAGGAGGCAAAATAATGAGCACTGACGCAACCCTGAGCTTCGAAGAGGCCATGGAGAAGTACGATCCCGTCCTGGGCTTCGAGGTCCACGTGGAGCTCAACACCAAGACGAAGATGTTCTCCTCCGCCCCGAACGTCTTCGGCGACGAGCCCAACACGAACGTCAACGAGGTGGACCTCGGCATGCCAGGCGTGCTGCCCGTGGTGAACAGGACCGCGATCGAGTCCTCCATCAAGATCGGCCTGGCGCTCAACTGCAAGATCGCCGAGACCTGCCGCTTCGCCCGGAAGAACTACTTCTACCCGGACACCCCGAAGAATTTCCAGACCTCCCAGTACGACGAGCCCATCGCGTACGACGGCTACCTGGACATCGAACTCTCCGACGGCACCGTGTTCCGCGTCGAAATCGAACGCGCCCACATGGAAGAGGACGCCGGAAAGCTGACCCACATGGGCGGCTCCGCAGGTCGCATCCAGGGCGCGGACTACTCCCTGGTGGACTACAACCGTTCCGGCGTTCCGCTCGTGGAAATCGTCACCAAGCCAATCCAGGGCGCGGGCAGCCGCGCGCCGGAACTGGCCAAGGCCTACGTCGCCGCGGTCCGCGAGATCGTCAAGAACCTGGGCGTCTCGGACGCGAAGATGGAACGCGGCAATGTCCGCTGCGACGCCAACGTCTCGCTGCGCCCGCACGGCCGCGAACGCTTCGGCATCCGCTCGGAAACCAAGAACGTGAACTCACTGCGCGCCGTCGAACACGCCGTCCGTTACGAGATCCAGCGGCACGCCGCCGTCCTGGACTCCGGCGAGCCGGTCATCCAGGAAACGCGCCACTGGCACGAGGACACCCGCTCGACGACGTCGGGCCGGGCCAAGTCCGACGCCGACGACTACCGCTACTTCCCGGAGCCGGACCTGGTTCCGATTGTGGCTTCCCGTGAATGGGTGGAGGAACTGCGCGCCACCCTGCCGGAACCGCCGGCCGAGCGCCGCAAGCGCCTGCAGGCCGACTGGGGCTATTCGGACCTGGAATTCCGCGACGTGGTCAACGCCGGCGTCATGGACGAGATCGAGGAAACCATCGCCGCCGGTGCCACGGCAACCGTGGCCCGCAAATGGTGGATGGGCGAGATCGTGGGCCGCGCCAAGAACGCCGACGTGGACCCCGGCCAGCTGGGCGTCAAGCCCGAAACCATCGTGGAACTGAACAAGATGGTGGAAGCCGGCAAGATCAACAACAAGATGGCCGCCGAAGTACTCGACGGAGTGCTCGCCGGCGAAGGCACCCCGGCGGAGATCGTGGAGAAGCGCGGCCTGGCCGTGGTCTCCGACGACGGCCCCCTGCTCGAAGCCATCGACGCGGCCCTCGCCGCGCAGCCCGGTGTCGCGGACAAGATCCGCGGCGGCAAGCTGCAGGCCATCGGTGCGATCGTCGGTGCCGTGATGAAGGCCACACGCGGCCAGGCCGACGCCGGCCGTGTCAAGGAGCTGATCCTGGAGCGCCTCGGCGTCGAAGGCTAAGCCACCCGTTTTAACCCAACTGGGTCGCAGTTAATGTCGTTTTGAGCGCTTATAACGACATCTACTGCGACCCAGTTGGGGTTAAGGGGACCGGTTGGGGTTAAGGGGACCGGTTGGGTTAAGGGGAGACCAGCCCGGCCATGATGTCCTCGAGGGCCTCGCACACCATCATCACCGAGGTTCGTTTCAGGTTTTCCGGCCGGGCGAGGATGTCGATCCGGCGCCGGGTGCTGATGCCCTGCAACGGCCGCAGCACGATCTCCGGGTTCAGCACCGGCTTCGCCGTGTGCCGCGGCAGCAGCCCGATCACGCTGCCCGTGGCCACCAGCCCGGCCACCGTGGAGTAGTCGTTGATCCGGTGGACGATGTTCAGTTCCCGGCTGGACACGGCGGCGACGGCGGACAGCACGTCCGCGGGGGAGTAGCCGGTGTGGCTGGTCACCCACGGTTCGCCGACGACGTCGTGGGCCGTCAAGGTTTCCTTGCCCGCCAGCCGGTGCCCGGCGGACAGCGCCACGTCCAGCGGCTCGTGCGCGAGCGGGATGACGGCCACCCGTTCCTCCGGCCACCGGGGGCTGTGGTCCATCCGGTGCGCCAGGACGAGGTCGTAGCGGGCGGTCAGCGCAGGGAAGTCCTGCTGGGCGACGTCCTCGTCGGAGAGCAGCACCCTTGGTTTGTCCGGTGAGTCGAGCAGCCGCGCCAGCGGAGCGAAGAGCGCCTGCCCGGCGCTGTGGAAACCGCTCACCGTCACCGGCGCCACCGTGGAACCGTGGTACGCCCCGATCGCCAACCGCGCATCGGCCATCGCGCTGACGACGGCGGCACCGGCGTCTGCGAGTGCCTGGCCGGCCTCAGTCAGGACGAGGTTCCGGCCCTCCTTGCGGGTCAGCGGCACGTCCACGCTGCGCTGGAGTGCAGCCAGTTGCTGGGACACCGCGGAGGGCGTGACCAGCAGTGTTTCGGCCACCGCTTTGACGCTGCCGAGGGCGCCGAGTTCCCGAAGCATTTCCAGCTGATGGATTTCCATCCCCCGAGTCTATTGCTTAGAGAATCCTAAATCGTCGATTGAGAAGAATTCGGTTGTGCTAATGCTTCTTTGTGGTTCTAATGAAGGGAGCCAGCCCGGACACACCGCGGGCACCGCAAGACGCAACACCGAGAGTTAGGAAGCCAATGAAGGCTCTGTACAAAGCCGGCGCACACGCCGGATTTGAGCTGGTGGACCGCCCCGAGCCGGAAACCGGCCCCGGCGACGTAAAGATCCGCGTGATGACAACCGGGATCTGCGGCACGGACCTTCATATCCAGTCCTGGGATGCCTGGGCCCAGGGCATGATCGAGGCACCCCTGATCGCCGGCCACGAGTTCTACGGCGAAGTAGTGGAAGTCGGCGAGGACGTCCGCGACGTCAAGGTGGGAAACCGGGTCTCCGGCGAAGGGCACATTGTCTGCGGCATCTGCCGGAACTGCCGCGCCGGCCGCCGGCAGATGTGCATCCATACCGTGAGCGTCGGTGTCCAGCGTGACGGCGCCTTCGCCGAATACGTCGTGATCCCGGAGACCAACGTCTGGGTCCACCAGGATCCGTCCGTCACCCCCGAACTGGGCGCCATCTTCGATCCCTTCGGCAACGCCGTCCACACGGCCCTGAGCTTCCCGCTCGTGGGCGAGGACGTGCTGATCACGGGCGCAGGGCCCATCGGGCTCATGGCCATCGCCGTCGCCCGCCATGCCGGAGCCCGGAAAATCGCCATCACCGACGTTTCCGCTCCGCGCCTGGAGCTGGCCCGCCAGCTGGGCGTGGACCTCGCCATCGACGTCTCGAAGATGCGCGTCAAGGATGCCCAGCGCGAACTGGGCATGCGCGAAGGGTTCGACATCGGCATGGAAATGTCCGGCCACCCCACCGCCCTGCCGGAGATGATCGACAACATGAACCACGGCGGCCGGATCGCCATGCTGGGCCTGCCGAGCCAGTCCATCGACATCGACTGGGGCAAGGTGGTCACGCATATGCTGACCATGAAGGGCATCTACGGCCGGGAAATGTTCGAAACCTGGTACGCCATGAGCGCCATGCTGTCCTCCAACCCGGTGCTGCACGCCAACATCTCGGCGGTGGTCACGGACACCCTGCCCGCCACGGACTGGGAGAAGGGCTTCGAGATTGCCCGCGCCGGCGTGGGCGGCAAGGTGGTCCTCGACTGGACCGTCTTCTAGCCCGCACCATTCGGCGCCACAACCAAAGAATTCACCCAGCTGAGGAGCAACCCCCCATGTATTCAGCCATCAAGGACCAGCTGCAGAACGAGCTGGACGAGATCCGCACCGCAGGCCTGTTCAAGACCGAACGCCACATCGACTCGCCGCAGGCCAGCCACATCACGGCCGGCCAGATCGGCGAAGCCGGGGCCAACGTGCTCAACTTCTGCGCCAACAACTACCTGGGCCTGGCGGACCACCCGGACGTCATCGCCACCGCCAAGGCCGCCATGGACGAACGCGGCTTCGGCATGGCCAGCGTGCGCTTCATCTGCGGCACCCAGGACCTCCACCTGGCTCTCGAGGCCCGCGTCTCCAAGTTCCTGGGCACCGAGGACACCATCCTCTTCTCCAGCTGCTTCGACGCCAACGGCGGTGTGTTCGAGTCCCTCTTCGGGCCCGAGGACGCCATCATCTCGGACGCCCTGAACCACGCGTCCATCATCGACGGCATCCGGCTTTGCAAAGCCCAGCGGTTCCGCTACGCCAACCGCGACATGGCGGACTTGGAAGCAAAACTGGTCGAGGCCACCACACAGGAGAAGCCCGCCCGCCGCAAAATCATTGTGACGGACGGCGTGTTCTCCATGGACGGCTACCTGGCCCCGCTCGAAGCCATCTGCAACCTGGCAGAAAAGTACGACGCCCTGGTGATGGTGGACGACTCACACGCCGTGGGCTTCATGGGTTCCACAGGCGCGGGAACCCCCGAGCACGCCGGCGTGGGCCACCGGGTGGACATCTACACCGGCACGTTCGGCAAGGCGCTGGGCGGCGCCTCCGGCGGTTACGTCTCCGGCCGTGCCGAAGTGGTGGCCATGCTCCGCCAGAAGGCGCGCCCCTACCTGTTCTCCAACTCCCTCGCGCCGGCCATCGTCGCAGCGACTCTGAAGGCACTGGACCTCGTGGAGAACTCCGCCGAGCTGCGCTCCACGCTCTTCGCCAACGCCGAGCTGTTCCGGACCCGCATGACGGAAGAAGGTTTTGAGCTCCTCGACGGCGAACACGCGATTGTGCCGGTGATGTTCGGGGACGCCGTGATGGCGGCGAAGGTGGCGGACCGGATGCTCCAGCACGGAGTGTTCGTCACCGCCTTCAGCTACCCCGTGGTGCCCAAGGGAGCAGCCCGGATCCGGGTCCAGCTCTCCGCGGCGCACAGCACCGAGGATGTGGAAGCCTGCGTCAGGGCGTTCGTGGACAGCCGCGACGCGGTGGGAGCCTAAGGTACTGACGTGACGTCCTGACGGGTGCAAGGATGTAGTCATGTCAGCAAATTACGATGTGGTGATTGTGGGCGGCGGCATCGCCGGACTGTCCCTGGCCTCCGCCTTGGCCGGTAAATGCAGTGTGGCGCTCGTCGAGGCCGAACAGTCCCTGGCGTATCACACGTCGGCCCGTTCAGCCCGGCAACTGATCCCCAGCTATGGCCCCGTAGTGGTGCAGGAGCTGACCCTCCGCACCCTCGGGCTGATCGCCGCGCGGGACGCGGAGCTGCCGGTGCCTGTCCTGTCGCCGCGCAGCTTCATGCTGATCGGCGACGAGGACTCTGTCCGGGAAGAAGCCAGCGGCCATATGCACCGGATCTCCCATGATGAGGCCCTGGCGCTGTGCCCCGTGCTGGATCCCGGATTCTTCACTGCGGCCGGCCTGGACACCGGTTCGTTCGCCTGCAACGCGCCCGTGCTGCTGGAAGACCACCGGCAGCGGGCCGAGGCAGGCGGTGTGGACATCATCACCGGCGCCAAGGTCCATTCCGCCCAGCGGCTGGGATCCGGGTGGGAGCTCGGGGCCGGCCAGGAAGCCTTCGAAGCCGGCGTAGTCGTCAATGCCGCCGGTGCCTGGGCCGATGAACTGGCCGTGATCAGCGGCGTGGAGAAGCTCGGCCTCCAGCCGTACCGCCGCACGGCGGCGATTGTCGACGTCGAGCGTCCCCTCCCGGAGTCCTGCCCCATGGTGGCGGCGGCCGACGAATCGTTCTACTTCCGGAAGGAAGGCGACGACGTACTGATTTCGCCGTCTGAATCCGTGCCGAGCGGTCCCGAGGACGCAAAGCCCTACCCGGGTGACGTCGAAGCGCTGGTGTCGCGGCTCAACGCGGTGACCACGCTGGGCATCAGGAACGTCAAGTCCGCGTGGACCGGCCTGCGAACGGAAGCCGCCGACGGCGTCCCGGTTGTGGGGTTCGACGCCGAAGCCACCGGATTCTTCTGGCTCGCCGGGCAGGGCGGTTATGGTTTTCAGACGTCGTCCGGCATTGCGGAACTGGCTGCTGAGCTGATCCTGGCCGGCCCGTCCGTGGGGCAGCGTGCCTGGGACGAGGAAAGTGGGCTCAGTCCGGCATCCCGGACAGCGGCGGCCCTGGCCGCGACCCGCTGGTCCATCCGGCACTGAAGAATGGACTTATGAGCACCCTCATCACCAACATTGCCGAGCTGATGACCCAGGACGCGGAGCACCGTGTCCTCAAGGATGCCGCCGTGGTGATCGAGGGGGAGCGCATCTCCTGGATCGGACCGTCGTCGGCGGCCCCGGCCGCTGACGAGTCCGTCGACGCCGGCGGCCGCGCCCTGCTGCCGGGCTGGGTGGATTCGCACACGCACCTGATCTTCGCCGGTGACCGCACTGCCGAGTTCGAGGCGCGGATGGCCGGCGAGAGCTACAGCGCCGGCGGCATTGCCGTGACCACGGGCGCCACCCGGGAGACGGGCGACTTCGACCTCACCCGGCTGGCCCTGGGACGCGTTGCGGAAGCGGTCTCACAGGGAACAACCTACCTTGAAACCAAGACCGGCTACGGCCTGGACGTGGAGAACGAGGCCCGCAGCGCGCGCATCGCCTCCACCGTGGCCGACGAAGTGACCTACCTCGGCGCCCACCTGGTGCCCGCCGGCGCCGATGCCGACGACTACACCGACCTGGTGTGCGGACCCATGCTGGCGGCCGTCCGCCCCTACGTCAGCTGGGCGGACGTGTTCTGCGAGCAGGGGGCGTTCAACGAAGGACAGTCCCGCCGCGTGCTGCAGGCCTGCAAGGATGCGGGCCTGGGGCTGCGCGTCCACGGCAACCAGCTCGGCGAAGGACCCGGGGTGCAGCTGGCCGTGGAGTTCGGGGCGGCGAGCGTGGACCATGTGAATTACTTGTCCGCCGCGGACGTGGACGCCCTGGCGGGCAGCTGGTCCGGGTGGCAGGGTGCGGGCAGCGGGCCCGCCGCCGAAGGCAGGGGGACCGTGGCCACGTGCCTGCCGGCCTGCGACCTCTCCACCCGCCAGCCGCTGGCTCCCGGCCGCGAACTGCTCGACGCCGGCGTGCCGGTGGCCCTTGCCTCCAACTGCAACCCCGGAACCTCTTACACGAGCTCCATGGCGTTCTGCGTCACCACCGCCGTGCTGCAGATGCGGCTGAGCGTCCACGAGGCCGTCCGGGCCGCCACGTACGGCGGCGCGCTGGCGCTGCACCGGGAGGTGGGGAACGACGTCGACGGCGAACGGGCGGTGGGGTCGGTCGCCGTCGGCCACCGTGCGGACCTGCACCTGCTTAACGCCCCGTCTGCCACCCACCTGGCCTACCGGCCGGGCATCCCGCTGACCCACGCAGTCTGGCGGGCTGGCGTCCGCGCCCGCTAAGGGTGCATCAGAAGACCATAGGCGGTGCGTCCAGCACCGTTTCGTCGACGCGGCGGTCCTCCCACTGGCTGAAGGGCTTGTCCAGCTCGAACTTGCCCATCCGGGTGCGCACCAGGGTCCGCACCTCGGCGTTGTCCGGGTTGTTGAGTGACTCGAAGTACTCCACGGACCAATGGAACCAGCGCATGCAGAAGAGCCGCATGGTGAGCCCGTGCGTCACGAAGAGCGCGTTGCGGGCGTAGTCCGGCCGGGCCCAGTGCCGGTGGAGGGTTTCCATGAAGGAGGAGATCCGGTCGTAGACATCCGAGCCGGATTCGCCCTCACGGAACCGGTAGAAGAAATGGCCGTACGCGTTGCGGAGTTCCTTCTGGTCCTCGATGTCCCCGGCGATCTGGAAGTTCGCCCAGTCCTGCTCCCGGAGTCGCGGCTCCTCGATGACCCGTTCAGTGAGCGGGCCCAGGTTGAGCGCTTCCAGGGTCTGGTATGCCCTGAGGTATGGCGACACGTAGACACACACCTGCTGCCCGTCCAGCTCCCGGCGGATCTGCTCGCCGGCGGCCCGTGCCTGTGCCACGCCGAGGTCCGTGAGCGGTATCCGGTAATCCGGGACCCTGTTGTAGATGGAGGTGTCGGCATTGGCGGCGGACTGGCCGTGCCGGATCATGATGATTTTGTCGGGCGCGCTCATAAATTCCTAGCATAGGCCCCGGGCCGCCCCGCTCCGGTGAGGCAGCGGACAGGAAAGAACCAGCAAGTGCAGGCAAGATAGGAACATGCTGGTTCCCTCCCGCCGTCGTCTGCGGATCGAAGTCTGGATTGTCCTGGGTCTGTCGCTGGGGCAGTCCGCCGTGTATTCGGTGGTGCAGCTGCTCGACAAGCTGACGCGTGCGCCCCTGGCGGAGGGCACTTCCACCCTCAACCGCTCGCAGAGCAGCCGCGAATACTTCGACCTGACCTACCAGTTGCTGGACATTGTGTTCGCCCTCGTGCCGGTGGTCCTGGTGATCTATTTCCTCACGGAACACCGGCGGGCGGGGGAGTCCGGCGCTTCGGCGTTCCGCAAACTCGGCTTCAACTTCGCCCGCCCGGGGAAGGACCTGCTGCAGGGGCTGGGCCTGGCAGCGCTGATCGGCATCCCTTCCCTGGGGCTGTACGCGGCCGGACGGGCGCTGGGCATCACCACCGCCATCATCCCCAGCGCGCTGGACGCCTACTGGTGGACCATTCCCGTGCTGATCCTCTCCGCAGTGCGGCACGGGATCGTCGAGGAAGTCATCGTGGTGGGCTACCTGCTGGACCGGCTCGGGAAGTTCGGGTGGAGCATGCCGCTGGCCATCTTCGCAAGCTCCATGCTCCGCGGCAGCTACCACCTCTACCAGGGCTTCGGCCCGTTCATCGGCAACGCCGTCATGGGTGTTGTTTTCGCCTGGGTGTACACGAAGACCCGCCGCGTCATGCCGCTGGTGATCGCCCATGCGCTGCTGGACATCGTGGCTTTCGTCGGCTTCAGCCTGTTCGGCAAGGCGATCGGGCTGGGTTAGATCGGGCTGGGTTGGCTCGGGCTCGATTAAAAGGATTCGGCCGCTATCGGTGGGTGGCGTCGTTGGCACCCGCTGATAGCGGCCGAAGTTTATGGTGTGGCACCGTTAAGGGGCAGCAGGCTGCCGCGTGGTCCCTTGCGGGGCCACGTTGTGGAACCGGGTCAGATGGTTACTGCCCCGGAAGCGGTTTCGAAGGTGACGGAGAGGATCCCCGGTGTTCCCTTCGGGGCGATCCATTCGACGGCCACATCTTCCAAAGGCTTCTCGACCGGTTGACCGAGCCACTCCGTGACGCGTTCGGCCGAGCCCGCGATGGTGAGGCTGGACATCTTAACGTTGCTTGGGTAGGCGTTGGACGGGTGAAGCTCCGGGTCGCCTTCCCACTTGAGCATGTACGGAACCTGCGGGTCTGCAATGAGGCCCAGGATGCCGATCTGCTTCCAGACGAGTTCGCGGCCGTCGGGGAACTTGCGGTTGCCGTTGACAGCCGATCGGCCGAGGCGTTCTTCGAACGGTGCCAGGTCGTCCACTTCGACGCACCAGCCCATCCAGCCGCCGCCGGCTGCGGAGCGTGCCCGGACAGCCTGCCCGAACGGAGCCTTGTCGGAGGCCGGGTGGTCCAGGACCTCCACAACCTCCAGGTATTTGTGCCCGGCCAGCGGGATAATCATGTTGCGGGTGCCAAAACGGGGGTGTACCCCGCCCTTCACGGCTTCGACGCCGAGGGCGGTTGCAATACGTTCGGTGGTGGCAGCCAAGCCATCTTGTTCACAGGCGTAAGAGACGTGATCCATGCGCATGCCCTCATCTTGGCACTTTGTGATGGAGCTCTCAGCTAAGGGTGGCCTTACCAAGATGGGATGTCATGGCGGGCCGGCCTGAGGCCCGTGAAATCACGCCGCTGACGTCCTTCGTCACAAAGCTGTTCACAGGCAATCCGCCGTTCCTAGACTTGGGCCAGGTCATGAGCGCCAGCATCAAGCCCCGGCTAGCTGGCCGGCAACCCTCGTTCCGCGGTGGGGTGCCCCGGGTGAAGACCTGGCCCTCCGGCAACCGCCGGGCGGCAAGCGCGGCACCAGTCCTGCCAGGGAATGTCCAGCATGTCCTGCAGGGCAGAGGTGCCCTTCCTCAGAAGGAGCTCTCCGATGTCCAACGCATGGTCATTCGAAACCCGCCAGATCCACGCCGGCCAGGAGCCGGACAGCGCCACCGGCGCCAGGGCACTGCCTATCTACCAGACGACGTCGTTCGTGTTCCCGAGCGCCGAAAGCGCCGCCAACCGCTTCGCGCTGGCCGAGCTGGCGCCCATCTACACCCGCATCGGCAACCCCACCCAGGACACGGTGGAACAGCGCGTTGCCAGCCTGGAAGGTGGCCTGGCAGCGCTCCTGCTCAGCTCGGGCCAGGCTGCCGAAACCTTCGCCATCCTCAACGTGGCCGAAGCCGGCGACCACGTGGTGGCCAGCCCCAGCCTGTACGGCGGCACGTATAACCTCCTGGCCCACACCCTGAAGAAGTTCGGCATCTCCGTGACGTTCGTCGAGGATCCGGACAACCTCCAGCAGTGGAAGGATGCCGTCCGGCCGAACACCAAGCTCTTCTTCGCCGAGGTGGTCTCCAATCCGCGCCAGGATGTCCTGGACATCGAAGGCGTGTCCCGCGTTGCCCACGAGGCAGGCGTCCCGCTGATCGTGGACAACACGTTGTCCACTCCGTACCTCATCCGGCCGCTGGAATGGGGTGCCGACATTGTGGTGCACTCGGCCACGAAGTACCTCGGCGGGCACGGCAGCGCCATCGCCGGCGTGATCGTGGACTCCGGCAACTTCGACTTCGGAAAGGACCCGGAGAAGTTCCCGGGCTTCAATACGCCGGACCCCACCTACAACGGCCTTGTCTACGCCCGCGACCTCGGGGCGGACGGTGCACTGGGGGCGAACCTGTCCTACATCCTCAAGGCCCGCGTCCAGCTGCTGCGCGATCTCGGTTCGGCGGTATCCCCGTTCAACGCCTTCCTCATCGCCCAGGGGCTGGAAACCCTGAGCCTGCGTGTGGAGCGGCACGTTGCCAACGCGGTGACCGTCGCCGAGTGGCTGGAGTCCAGGGACGACGTCGAATCCGTCGCCTATGCGGGCCTGCCGTCCAGCCCCTGGTACGAGCGCGGCCGCAAGTATGGACCCAAGGGCACCGGCGCGATCGTGTCCTTCAACATCGCCGGCGGGGCCGAGGCAGGCAAGCGGTTCGTGGACGCCTTGGAGCTGCACTCCCACGTGGCAAACATCGGTGACGTGCGCTCCCTGGTCATCCACCCGGCGTCGACCACGCACAGCCAGTTGACGGCAGAGCAGCAGGCCGTGGCCGGTGTGACCCCCGGCCTGGTCCGCCTCTCGGTGGGGCTGGAGCACATCGACGACATCATCGCCGACCTCGACGCCGGTTTCCGCGCCGCCAAGGGCGACTGACCAGTACGGCTCCCGGCGTCCACGACGCCGGGAGTCATATTGATGTCACATTCTTAGCCATTGCGGCGACGCATTTCGTAGACTCTTTGAAGGTCATGAGTGCCAGCGACAGCCCCGGCTTGCTGGCCGGCAACCCTCCTTCCGCGGCGGGGTGCCCCGGGTGAAGACCTGGCCTGCCGGCCAGTTGGCGGCGGGCAAGCGCGAAGAAGAGGTCCTCAGATGACGATTGCCGTCACCCGCAGCGGTGTACCCGAAACAGATACCCACGCAGTGGATGCAACTACAGGCAACAACACGGATACCAGCACGGTGGACACCGCCGTCCCTGACGGTACGGTCAAGTTCCTCAGCGTTGGCGGGCTGGAGTTGGAGGCCGGCGGCTTTCTGCCGGACGTAACGCTTGCGTACGAAACATGGGGCACGCTGAACGCGGACCGTTCCAACGCCGTGCTGGTGCAGCACGCCCTCACCGGCACCACGCACGTCACCAGGGGTGCCAGCGACGAGGAAGGCTGGTGGGAACAGCTGGCCGGACCCGGAGCCCCCGTTGATACGGACAAGTACTTCGTGGTCTCCATCAACATCGTCGGCGGCTGCTACGGTTCCACCGGTCCTTCCACCCCGGCCCCGGACGGTAAGCCGTGGGGTTCGCGCTTCCCCCTGGTGACCCTGCGGGACACAACGGCGGCCGAGTCCCGGCTGGCGGATGCGCTGGGGATCGAGAGCTGGTACGCGGTGTTGGGCGGCTCCCTTGGCGGAGCCCGGGCACTGGAATGGGCCGTGAGCTACCCGGACCGCGTCCGGCGCTGTGCCGTGATATCCATTGGAGCCAGCAGCACCGCCGAGCAGATCGCTTTTGCCCAGGCCCAGACCCTCGCCATCCGCCAGGACGTCAACTTCAACGACGGCGATTACTACGGCGGCCCGGAGCCGGAAGCCGGCCTGGCCCTGGCACGCAGGATCGCACACATCACCTACCGCTCCGCGTACGAGCTGGAGACCCGGTTCGGCCGCAACGCCCAGAGCAGCGAGAGCCCGCTCGAAGCGGTGTCGCTGGGGGACCGCGGCCGCTACCAGGTGGAGAGCTACCTCGACCACCAGGGCACCAAGCTGGTCCGGCGCTTCGATGCCAACAGCTACATCGCCATCACCGAAGCGCTCATGAGCCACGACGTGGGCCGCGGGCGCGGTCCGCTCAAGGACGCGTTGGCCCAGGCCACGGCCGAGTTCTTAATTGCCGCCGTGAATACGGACCGGCTGTATTTTCCGGCACAGTCTTATGAACTCGCGGCTGCGCTGCCGGGGGATGTGCCAGTGCACGTCATCGAAGCGCCCATCGGCCATGACGGCTTCCTGACCGAGATCGGCCAGCTCAGCACGCAGTTGCGGCAGAACTTCTTCGCATAGCCCCGTCGGCTCAATGTGCATTTTTGCAGAGCAGTTCTGCAGAAAATGGCGTTGAGCCTGCGGCAATGTGAGTCCATACTCTAGGGGACCGGCGCGTTGGTGGTGCACATCACACGCGGCCGCTACGGAATGGTCCACATGGCGTCGACGGAGACGCCGAAGGAGTTCACAAATGAGCACGCAAGACTCCGCCGCAAGGCGCGCAGATGAGACTGACGTCAAGGCCTCCGGCCTGAAGAAGGTGGTGACGGCCTCGATGGCCGGCACTGTTGTTGAGTGGTACGAGTTCTTCCTCTACGCCTCGGCGGCAACACTGGTTTTCGGCAAGATGTTCTTCCCCAATTCCGGCACGGAGCTGGACGGGATTATTGCCGCCTTCGTGACTTACGCGGTGGGCTTCGTCGCCCGTCCCATCGGCGGCATCGTTTTTGGCCACTTCGGTGACAAGTTCGGCCGCAAGCAGCTGCTCCAGCTGAGCATCATCCTGGTGGGCGTCTCCACGTTCGCGATGGGCTGCCTCCCCACCTTCGCGCAGATCGGCTACTGGGCACCCGCCCTGCTGGTGTTCCTGCGGTTCGTGCAGGGCTTCGCCGTCGGCGGGGAATGGGGCGGCGCCGTGCTGCTCGTGGCTGAGCACAGCCCCAGCAAGTCTCGCGGATTCTGGTCCAGCTGGCCGCAGTCTGCCGTGCCCATGGGCAACCTCCTGGCCACCGGCGTGCTCTTCACCCTGTCCTCCACGCTGTCCTCTGCCGACTTCCTCGGCTGGGGCTGGCGCGTCGCCTTCTGGCTGTCCGCGGTGATCGTGATCGTGGGCTACTACATCCGGACGAAGGTCCAGGATGCCCCCATCTTCCTCGAGGCACGCAAGGAAGTTGTTGTTGAGAACAAGGGCTACGGCGTGGCCGAAGTCTTCCGCCGGTACCCGCGCGGTGTCTTCACCGCCATGGGCCTGCGGTTCGCTGAAAATATCCTTTACTACCTCGTGGTCACGTTCTCCATCACCTACCTGAAGGTTGTGGTCCAGACCGACACGTCCAGGATCCTCCTGCTCCTGCTGGTGGCGCACTTCATCCACTTCTGCGCCGTACCGATGGTCGGCAAGCTTTCGGATGCCTTCGGCCGCAAGCCCGTGTACATGGCCGGCGCCATCCTCGGCGGCACCTGGGGCTTCTTCGCCTTCCCGATGATGGACACCAAGAACGACCTCGTCATCCTCGCCGCCATCACCATCGGCCTCCTGTTCCACGCACTGATGTACGCCGGCCAGCCTGCGATCATGGCCGAGATGTTCCCCACCCGGATGCGCTACTCCGGCGTATCACTCGGGTACCAGGTCACCTCGATCGTTGCCGGCTCCCTGGCCCCGATCATCGCCACGGCGCTGCTGAGCAACTTCAAGTCCTCCGTCCCGGTGGCGCTCTACCTGCTGGGCGCGTGCCTGGTCACGATGGTGGCGGTGTACTTCCTCAAGGAAACCCGGGGGATTTCGCTGCACGACGTTGACGCCGCGGACGCGCAGGGCACGGCGGACCTCCTGGCCGCTGCCAAAGTATCCGCCAGGAAGTAGTTTCGATGCGAGCAGCAGTCCTTTACGCCGCTGTCCCCGCCGGCACCAGCTACACGCAAGCCCGCCCGCTTGTGGTGGAGGAACTTGAGCGGCCCGAACCCCGCGCCGGCGAACTCGGGGTGGCCATCACCTACTCCAGCCTGTGCCACTCGGACCTGTCGGTGGTGGACGGCTCCCGGGTACGGCCGCTGCCCATGGCGCTGGGGCATGAGGCCGTCGGGAGGGTCGTGACGGTCGGCGAGGGAGTGGAGGACGTCTCGGCGGGGGACCACGTGGTGCTCGTCTTCGTCCCCAGTTGCGGCGACTGCCGCGCGTGCCGCTCCGGCCGCCCGGCGCTGTGCCACCGCGCCGCCGAGGTCAACGGCTCGGGAGACCTGCTGCACGGAGAGGCTCTGCTGCGGACGCCGGCGGGGGAGCGGATCAACCACCACCTCGGGGTATCGGCTTTTGCTGACTACGCCGTGGTGGCACGGGAATCCGTCGTGGTGATCGGCGACGACGTCCCGGACACCGTCGCGGCCATGTTCGGCTGCGCCGTGCTCACCGGCATGGGCGCAGTGTTGAACACCGCGGCGGTCACCGCCGGACAGTCCGTGGCCGTCTTCGGCCTCGGCGCCGTCGGGCTTTCCGCCGTGATGGCGGCGTCCCTGGCCGGTGCCGCCGCCGTCATTGCCATCGACCCGAACGAGGGCAAGCATCAGCTCGCAACAGACTGCGGCGCGACGGCAGTGGGAACTCCGGCCGATGCCGCGCGCCTGGTCGCTGAGGCGACCGGCGACGGTGTGGACGTCGCCGTTGAAGCGGTGGGCTCCGCGGGGGTGATCGGCTCGTGCCTGGACCTCGTCACCCGCGGCGGCGCCGTCGTTTCTGTCGGGCTGCCAAAGCCCTCAGCGGAACTGACTGTGGGAGCGCTCCAGTTCGCCGGTGCGGGGAAGCGGCTTCTTGGTTCGTACATGGGAGACGCGGTCCCGGAGCGCGACATTCCGCTGTATCTTGACCACTGGCGCGCCGGGCGGCTCCCGGTGGAATTGCTGCACACGGACACGCGGCCGCTCGCGGAAATCAACGAGGGCCTCGATGCGCTGGCGGCCGGGACAGTTGTTCGCCGACTGTTCCAGGCGTAGGTAAATGTCAGGCTGCCAGGATGTCCTGGCGGCCTGACACCTCCGCTTTGAGCGCTGCCACCACGGCCCGGACGGACGCGGAGCGCAGCGACTCCGGACGGGCCACCGCCCAGATGGGAAGCTGCCGTTGGAACAGCTCAGGAAGCACCGGAACGAAGTCCGGGTTGTCCGCGACCATGAAGTTCGGCAGCAGGCCGATGCCCGCGCCGCAGCGGACCGCCTCCACCTGGGCGAAGACGCTGGTGGCCTGGAAGCTGGATTTTGGGGCTGGCAGCTGGGACGACCGGTGCCCCAGCTCCGCCACCTGCAGCGCCGACTCGACGTAGGAAACGAAGCCGTGTTCCTTGATGTCTTCCAGGGCGGCCGGCAGTCCGCGGGACCGGACGTAGCCCGGACTCGCGTAGAGCCGCAGGAAGTAGTTCGTGAGGAAGACAGGCTGCATGTTGGTGACCTCCATCCGGCCCACCACCACTTCCAGGTCCACGCCGGAACGGTTTTGGCTGACCTTGCGGGTGGCGCTGAGCATCTCCACATTCAACAGCGGATTGTCCTGCTGCAGGCGGACCAGCGCCGGCGCGACGAATTCTGCACCGAAGCCGTCGGAAGTGCTGATCCGGACCAGGCCGGACAGCGAATCTTCGCCGTTGCTGAGGGCGCCGGTCAGAGAGCCGAGCGTCGCCTCGATCGCCTCGGCGGCGGCAACGGCCTGGCTGCCCAGTTCGGTCAGTTCCCAGCCGTGCGGGCTGCGCTCCAGCGTCCGTCCGCCGAGCTGCTTGTCCAGCGCCATGATCCGGCGGGAAATGGTGGTGTGCGTTGTGCCCAGGGTTTCTGCCACGGCGTTGAACCGGCCCAGCCTGGCCACCGTCAGCAGGATCAGCAGGTCATCCGGACTCGGCAGCCGGTTCAAATCCACTTCTTCACTTCCACGCTTTCAATCTCCGGAACGGCTGTTCGGAGGTATGTGCATCAATGCACATACCGTCTGTATTTTTTCCTCTTGATTGCACTGTAACAGGGTGTGATGGTGGACACGGAACTTCCAGCAATAGGGCTGGTACACGAAGCAAAGGAGCTTTCGCCATGGCAGTTGTCGCCTGGATCGGTCTCGGAAACATGGGTGGGTCGATGTCAGCAAACCTGGCTAAGGCCGGTCACGACGTCCGCGGATTCGACCTCAATCCCGAGGCGGTGGCGGCTGCCGAAGCAGCCGGCGTGAAGCCCGTGGCCAGCATTGCCGCGGCCGTGGACGGTGCCGACGTCGTCTTCACCATGCTGCCGAAGGGCGAGCACGCCCGTGCCGTGTACCTGGGCGAGGACGGCGTCCTGGCCCACGCCGACACCCGGACGCTGCTGGTGGATTCCTCGACCATCGACATCGCCTCCGCCCAGGCATTGCACGACGCCGCCGCTGCCGCCGGCTTCCGGTTCGTGGACGCCCCGGTCTCGGGCGGCATGAGCGGCGCGAAGGCGGGGACGCTCACCTTCATGATCGGCGGCGAGGCGGGCGCCGTGGCCGAGGCCACCGAATACATCCGCCCCATGGCCTCCAACATCATTCCCACCGGCGGCGCCACCACGGGGCAGGCAGCGAAGATCTGCAACAACCTGATGCTCTTCATCAACCTCGCCTCCACCGCCGAAGGTGCCGTACTCGCCGACCGCCTGGGCTTGGACAAGCAGGTCTTCTGGGACATCGCCTCGGTGTCCTCCGGCGACAGCTGGGCGCTGCGGACCTGGTACCCGGTGGCCGGCGTCGTGCCCACCGCTGCCTCCAACAACGACTTCGCCCCGACGTTTACCACGGAACTGGCGAACAAGGACATCGGCCTGGCCATCAGCGCTGCCCGCGACACCGGCACTCCACTGGAGATCGGCGAGCACGTGCAGACGCTCTTCCAGCGCCTCATCGACTCCGGGCAGTCCGGCAAGGACTGCTCCATGATCATCAAACTCGTCGACGGCTCGCTCGAGTCCTCCAACTAACCGCAGCCTGCTTCACGAATAGGACTTACCCATGGAACGCATTCCGCACTTCATCAACGGCGCCCTGATCAGCGACGCCGACCGCTTCGGCCCCGTCTTCAACCCCGCCACCGGAGCACAGGACAAAGAGGTGGCCCTCGCGTCGGCCGCACGCGTGGAGGAGGCCATCGCTGCCGCCCAGGCCGCCCTGCCGGGCTGGCGGGCCACGAGCCTGGCCAAGCGCACCAACATCTTCTTCCGGGTCCGGGAACTCCTCACGCAGCGGAAGTCCGAGCTGGCTGCCATCCTCACCAGCGAGCACGGCAAGGTGCTTTCCGATGCTGAAGGCGAGATCTCCCGAGGCCTCGAAAACATCGAATTCGCCACCGGACTCTCCCACATGCTCAAGGGCGAACGCTCGGAGCAGGTGTCCAGCGGCGTGGACGTCCACTCAGTGCGCCAGCCGGTCGGCGTGGTCGCCTGCATCACCCCGTTCAACTTCCCGGCCATGGTGCCGTTGTGGATGATCGGCAGTGCGCTCGCCTGCGGCAACACCGTGCTCCTCAAGCCCAGCGAGAAGGACCCGTCGTCGGCCGTTTTCATTGCCCAAGTCTTCGCGGAGGCGGGCCTGCCCCCGGGCGTCCTGAACGTGGTCCACGGCGACAAGGAGGCCGTGGACGTCCTGCTGGAACACCCCGGCGTCAAGGCTGTCAGCTTTGTGGGATCCACTCCGATCGCGCAGTCCATCTACAAGCGTGCGGCCGACCACGGCAAGCGCGTCCAAGCACTGGGCGGCGCCAAGAACCACATGGTGGTCCTGCCGGACGCAGACTTGGACATGGCCGCTGACGCCGCCGTGTCAGCTGCCTACGGCTCGGCGGGTGAACGGTGCATGGCGGTGTCCGTGCTGGTGGCGGTGGGCAGCATTGCCGACGACTTGGTGAAAGCCATTTCCACGCGCATGGCGGACCTCAACATCGGTCCCGGCACGGACCCGGCCTCGCAGATGGGTCCGCTCATCACGAAGGAACACCGGGACAGGGTCGCGTCGTACGTGGCCGGGGCAGCCGAGGAGGGCGCCACGGTTGTGGTGGACGGGCGCGAGCAGGTCTTTGACTCGGACGGTTTCTTCATCGGGGTCAGTCTCGTGGACCACGTCAAGCCGGGCATGAAGGTGTACGACGACGAGATCTTCGGCCCCGTGCTGTCGGTGGTACGCGCGGACAGCTACAGCGACGCCGTCAAGCTGGTGAACGACAACGAGTTCGGCAACGGAGTCGCCATCTTCACGCGCGACGGCGGCGCGGCGCGCCAGTTCGAGTTCGACGTCGAGGCCGGTATGGTGGGCGTCAACGTGCCCATCCCGGTACCGGTGGGGACGTTCTCGTTTGGCGGCTGGAAGAACTCGCTGTTCGGCGACACCCACATGTACGGCCCGGACAGCATCCGCTTCTACACCCGCGGAAAAGTGGTGACCACACGCTGGCCGGATCCGTCCACGTCGGTGATCGACCTCGGCTTCCCGCAGGTGGACTAGGAGGTCAGTCGTTGGGGCGGCCGCTGGCCCGCTTTTTGTCGGTGGTCACTGCCAGACTTCAGCCATGGAAGGCAATAGCCGGCCGGGAGAGGCTTCGGACGACGCAGGGCGCGGGATCACGGTCAGGGACCTTATCGGTCTCCTGGCTTCGATCCGACCCTGTAGCGACAGCGCCGCCCTGATCGACCAAAGCTGCTTGGACTGGCCAAAGCACTGGTGACGGAGATGCCCCACACCCTTGCAGCCCTGCGCACCGGGCAGCTCAATGAGTGGCGCGCCACGCTGCTGGTGAAAGAGACCGCCTGTTTATCCGCGGCAGACCGGTGTGCCGTCGATGAAGAACTCGCTGCAGATATCGGGACCCTGGCCGGCGCCGGCGACCGGACCATCGTCGCGGCGGCCCGGACGGCGGCGTATCGGCTGGACCCCCACTCAGTGGTGAATCGTGCCCGCCAGACCGTGGCAGACCGGCACGTGAGCCTTCGCCCGGCACCGGACGCCATGACTTACCTGACCGCGCTACTCCCGGTCACAGCCGGTGTGGCAGTCCACGCAGCGCTCACCCGGCAGTCGGACGCGCCGAGCTCGGCCGGAGACAGCCGTTCCCGCGGACAAATCATGGCGGATGACTTGGTAGAACGCATCACGGGGACGCCGGGCGGGATCGTGGGAATTGAAATCCAGCCGGCTCTACACGGCCCCGTGCACCGGAGACCTGATAGCCATGGATTCCCGGGCCAGGCTCTTCCCTGCCGGTCTTCGCCGCTTCATCCAGGCACGCGATGACACCTGCCGCACGCCGTACTGCGATGCGCCGATCCGCCACCACGACCACATCGTTGCATGGCAGCACGGAGGGCCTACGAGCGTTAGCAACGGCAGCGGGCTCTGCGAATCCTGCAACCACACCAAGGAGTCCCCTGGCTGGCACGCAGAACCGCGGCCAGGACCTCGGCACACGCTGGAAATCCCCACTCCGACCGGGCATGGCTACCAATCCATGGCGCCTCCACTGCCCGGGACATCACTGCCCGCGCCGCCGCCGCCTATGAACCGTCGCCATAGACGCGAGCTTCTTCACCGCGCGAAGATTCTCAAACGCTCCCGGCTAGTCGGCCCGCTGGCTGCCTGAGGACAGACTGCGGAAGGGAACCGGCGGCCCGAAGTAAGCCGGCGGCCCGAAGGAAAACGTCAGCATTGGGAGGGGGCGCCTAACCCTTCATGATCTCGTCACGCCGGGTCATGTATTCCTCCATGGCGATTTCGCCGTTGCTGTATTGCTGGTCAAGTTCCGCCAGTTTCCGCGCGCGGAAACCCTGAGGGGCCGACGGCGGCGGGGGAGTAACCGGGGCGGACGGCTGCTGCGGCTGCTGGCGTGACTGGTTGGCCGGATACTCGGGGCTGTCCTCGTACGGTACCTGTCCGGGGCCGCCGGGGGCAGGATGGCCGGGGTTTTGGAAACCCGGAGCCGGGTAGCCGGGGTTCTGGTAGGGCTGGTCGAGCGGGGGCTGCTGGCCGCCGCCGAGCTGCCGGAAACCGCCGCCGAAGTAGTCCTGCTGGGTGTAGCCGTCACGCGGCTGGTTGTTGGGCCGGCCTGGCTGCTGGCCAGGAAACTGGTTCGGGAACTGCCCGGGAAACTGACCCGGGTACTGTCCGTTGAAATCCTGGTTCTGGTTCCTGCCCCGGACGGACTTCCGGTACATACGCATGGCGAAGGGAATCAGGAACGACAGGATGATGATCCAGAAGAACACGTTGCTCACAGTGGAGGGCCTCTCAGAAGTGTCCCTTCAGTTTAACCCCCGGCCGGCAGACTGCCCTGGCCGATCACTTCCGGCCGATCATTTCCATACGATCGTTCCCGTTGCATCATTTCCGCACCGCGGGCGTCCCCAGGAACCTTCCGTACTCAGTAACTGCTTTGTCGATCGCACGGTGGCCGGCCGGGCCGGGATCAGAGCGGGTGCGGATATCCAGCTCACAGCGTCCGCCGGCCAGGTCATGGCGCCACGAACCGATCATGCGGCCGTCGCTCAGCACAACATGCATCGGAGTGTCCCGCTCAGGAAGGGCGGGGGCGGTGCCGCCCAGGAAATACCGTGACCGTGAATAGCCCATGACGTATTCGTCGTAGCACTGGATCAGGTCGACCCTAGGCCCGCCTTCGGCCTCGGCAGCAGGCCCGGGCGCGGCAGCAGGCCCGCGCCCGGCGGAACTGAAATAGAAGTCCAGTCCGTCCAGCGTCGCAGCCGTGAGTACGTCGGGTTCAGCCTCCAGCACGAGTCCCAGCCCCAGCCGGACATCAGTCACTGTGAGCCCGGACCAGTCGGCACAGTCCTTGACCGTGGCCGGTCCGCGGCTGAGGAAATAGCGGCGGACGAGTTCGGCCAGCGCCTCGGAGCGGTGTTCGTGACCGTCCGCTGACGCCGGCACGCGTTCATCGAAGAGCGCGTACGTCTGCTTGAGCGCGCCGCCAGTGCTGCGCACGGGTATGCCGCTGGTCAGGACGCCACTGATCTCAGCATGCATGATCAGGTAGGCAAGCTCCAGGCCTTTGGCTGCGAATCCGTGGCGCTGCAATTCCAGGGCGAGCTGCTCCCGGGTTTTGTGGGCGCCGCCGGCAACGGCATCGGCCAGGATCCGGGCGCTTCGGGACGCTGCTTCGGCGTCGATGCCGGTCTGGCGGTACATGCCCCCGTTGCCCTGGTGCAGCCGGGGAGCCGAGAGCATCAGAAGCCAGCGAAGGTCGTCCCGGTGCACAAAATGCCAGGTGGGCCGGAGGATATGGGTCCGGAGGATCCGGCCGTCGGCCACTGCCTCTTCGACATCGGCAGCGGAGGCTCCTGCAGTGCGCTGCGCCAGCGACCAGCGGGCATACGGGAACTCCTGTGACTGGACGGCGAGGAGGTTCTTCAGTGCAGCTTCGGCAGAGACCGCGCGCGGATGGCGGAGCTGCTGTTGGCTGAGCCGCAGCCTGACGACGTCGTCAGCGTCCACGTTCGCCTACTTCCGGTCGGACTCGAGTCCCGCTGCCCCTAGTCCCGCGGCCTCGCCCGAGCCCAGCGGCATTCCGGGCCCGAATACGGGACCTGGCGTGGGGCGCTTGGCCGTGATGCCGTCCCCGGATGACTGGTGGCGAAGCCGGCGGACAACCCACGGCACGAAGTATTCGCGTGCCCACACCAGGTCGCCGGACCGCGCCTGCCGCCAGCTGCGCTGGGGCAGGGGCTTGGGGGAGAGCGGCTCCAGGGTGTGCTGGATGTTCAGTGAATCGAGCACCATCGCGGCTATGGTGTGGTGGCCCAAAGGCGAGAAGTGCAGGCGGTCCTGGTCCCACATCTGCGGATCGCTGAGCTGGCGGAGGGACCACATGTCGGCGATGACGGCATCGTGCCGCGCGGCCACGGTGCGAAGGTTTTCGTTGTAGATGGCGATCTTGCTGCGGACCCTGCCCAGGACGGATGAACCGGTGTCCGGGCCGTTGAACAACACCACGGTGGCGCCGCCCAGGCTGAGGATGTGCACCACCGAGTCCAGCTTTTCAGCCAGCGCATCAGGGTCGCCGCCGGGCCGGATGAGGTCGTTGCCTCCGGCCGAGAGGGTCACCAGGTCAGGCTTGAGGGCCAGGCACGGTGCCAGCTGCTGGTCAACGATCTGTTCCAGGAGCCGTCCCCGCACCGCAAGGTTGGCATAGGCAAAATCGCTGTGCCCGCGGCTCAGTTCCTCGGCCACCCGGTCCGCCCAGCCACGGTGCCCGCCGGGACTTCCCGGTTCGGGGTCGCCGATGCCCTCGGTAAAGGAATCGCCCATGGCAATGTAGCGTCCCCAGGGGTGGCTATCAACGGTGTCCTGCGGGTTCGGAATGGCTTCAGTTTCGCTCACGTTTCCATCCTGCCTCGTAGGTAACAAGCTACGCCACCGTAGGTTGTTACCCGGAGGTAACTGCAAGAATGGAACCCATGACTGAAGCCGACGTTTCCACTGCCCCTGTTGTCCTGTGGTCCACTCCTGACGAAGAGCGCTCGGGTAAGCCACTCCTGGTCCTGCTGCACGGCTACGGTGCCAACGAACAGGACCTGCTCAGCCTTGTCGATCTGCTGCCCGGCGATTTCGCGGTGGCGTCCGTCCGCGCCCCCATCGCCATGGGCCCGGGGTTCACATGGTTCCCGCTGACGGACTCCGCCGACTATTCACTCGACGCGGTTAAGGATGCCGCCGCCTTTGTGCTGGACTGGCTCGACGGCGTCAAAGGTGACCACCCGTCCGTCACGTTGCTCGGGTTCTCCATGGGAATGGCGATGGCCACCACGCTGCTGAGGCAGCGCCCGGCGGACTTCGCCGCCGTCGTCGGGCTTTCCGGCTTTGCGGTGAACGCCGGAGGGGACCCGACTTTCCGGGACGACGAACTGGACGGCAGCGTTCCGTTGTTCTGGGGCCGCGACCAGCAGGACCCCGTCATTACCCAGGACAAGATCGAATTCACCATGGGCTGGGTGCGGAAGCACGTGAAGCTGACGAAGGTCCTCTACACAGGGATGTGGCACGGGATCAACCAGCAGGAGATCGGCCACGTTTCCGAATTCCTCACCCACGAGGTGCTGAAAAAGTAGTTAGCGCTGCAACGGCTAGGAACCGGCGGGAGTCAGAATCCGCACGGTCCGGCCGTTCACGGTGACCGTGTCGCCATGGTGCAGCTGCCGGCCGCGGCGGTCGTCGATGTCGCCGTTGACCTTGACCAGGCCGTTCTTGATCAGCTCCGTGGCCTCAACTCCGTCCTCCACGAGGCTGGCCAGCTTCAGGAGCTGGCCCAGGCGGATCATCTCGTCGCGGATGGGGATCTCTTCGATTTCCGGGTTGCTCATACAAGCAATGATGCCTGACGTAAGGTGAATCCAGTGACCCATGCACCCCGTCTGCCCCTCATTGCAGGACTGCCGATTGCCGTAGCCGCCGGACTCGCCATCCCCGTCCAGGGCCGGATCAACGGCGCACTGGGCGCCCGGCTGGACGACGGCATTGCCGCCGCCGTGGTGAGTTTCACCACGGGACTGATCGTGATGGTCCTGGTGTCGCTGGTCCTGCCGCGGGGACGCCGCGGGCTCGCCCAGATCCTGCCCGCGCTCCGGGAACGCCGGTTTCCCCCGATCTACGTGATGGCAGGCGGCATCGGCGCGTTCTTTGTGTTTGCGCAGTCCTTCACCGTTGGCCTGCTGGGCGTGGCCCTGTTTACGGTTGCCACCGTCACCGGGCAAACGCTCAGCGGGCTGCTCGTGGACCGGCTCGGCATCGGCCCCGCCGGCAAGAAGTCCGTCACCGCCATCCGTGTCATCGGCACTGTGCTGACCATCGCCGCCGTCGCGTGGGCAGTGTCCCCGCGGTTCGGCGGCGCCGGGGGTTCCGGGGCCGGTTCCGGGGGCGGCACCGACCCGGCGCAGCTGCTCCTCCCGGTGCTCCTGCCCGTTATTGCCGGTTTCCTGATGAGCTTCCAGCAGGCCATGAACGGGACGGCCACGGTGCACTACGGCACCCCAATCGCGGCCACCCTGGTGAATTTCATCTCCGGCGCCACGGTGCTGTGGCTGGCCTGGCTGATCAAGCTGGCGGTCGCCGGGCCCGGCAACGGGCTGCCGGCCGAATGGTGGTACTACCTCGGCGGTCCCATGGGCTGCGCGTTCATCGGACTGGGCGCACTACTGGTCCGGAGCCTGGGGGTCCTGGTCACCGGGCTGGGCATGATTGCGGGCCAGCTGCTGGGGTCATTGGGCCTGGACCTCGCCTTTCCCGCGCCCGGCACGGTGGTGGCCCTGCCCACGATCCTCGGCACCGTCCTGACGCTCGGTGCGATAGTCCTGGCCACCCTTCCCTGGCCGCGCGGCGCCCTCAAGCGGCAGCCGGGCCGGTAGGCTAGGACACGCAGCTTCCTGCACATCTTTCCTTCGTACCGCCCCGCCCGGCAACCAGCAGGGTACAGGGGCCTAGAAACCGCGCGGACCGCACCCAGCGGCCCTGTAGAAATTGGAGTTCCCCATGGCAGCAAAATCCGTTCTCGACCAGGTCATCTCCCTCTCCAAGAGGAGGGGCTTCGTTTTCCAGGCCGGTGAAATCTATGGTGGCTCCCGTTCTGCCTGGGACTACGGGCCCCTCGGCGCCGAGCTGAAGGAAAACATCAAGCGCCAGTGGTGGCAGTCGGTAGTCCGCGGCCGCGAGGACGTGGTGGGCCTGGACTCCTCCGTGATCCTGCCCCGCCAGGTCTGGGAAGCCTCCGGCCACGTGGAGGTCTTCTCCGATCCCCTGGTGGAGTGCCTTTCCTGCCACAAGCGGTACCGTGCCGACCACCTCGAAGAAGAGTACGAGGAAAAGAAGGGCCGTCCGGCCGAAAACGGCCTGGAGGACATTGCCTGCGCCAACTGCGGCACCCGTGGTGAATGGACCGAGCCCCAGGAATTCTCCGGCCTGCTCAAGACCTTCCTCGGTCCGGTGGCCAGCGAGGAAGGCATGCACTACCTGCGCCCGGAAACCGCGCAGGGCATCTTCGTGAACTTCAACAACGTGCTCACAACCTCCCGGAAGAAGCCGCCGTTCGGCATCGGCCAGATCGGCAAGTCCTTCCGCAACGAGATCACGCCCGGAAACTTCATCTTCCGCACCCGTGAGTTCGAGCAGATGGAGATGGAATTCTTCGTCGAGCCGGGCACGGACGAGCAGTGGCACCAGTACTGGATGAAGGAACGCATGGACTGGTACACCGGACTGGGCCTCAAAGCCGAGAACCTGCGTTTCTTCGAGCACCCGCTGGAGAAGCTGAGCCACTACTCCAAGGGCACCACGGACATCGAATACCGCTTCGGCTTCCAGGGCTCCGAGTGGGGCGAGCTGGAAGGCATCGCCAACCGCACGGACTTCGACCTCTCCACGCACTCCAAGGCGTCCGGCCACGACCTGAGCTACTTCAACCAGGCCACCAACGAGCGCTACACCCCGTATGTGATCGAACCCGCCGCCGGCCTGACCCGGTCCTTCATGGCGTTCCTCATTGACGCGTACACCGAGGATGAGGCCCCCAACGCCAAGGGCGGCGTGGACGTGCGCACCGTGCTCAAGCTGGACCCGCGCCTGGCCCCCGTCAAGGCCGCCGTGCTGCCGCTGAGCCGCAACGAGGACCTGTCCCCGAAGGCCAAGGCCCTGGGCACCCAGCTGCGCAAGAACTGGAACATCGACTTCGACGATGCCGGCGCCATCGGCCGCCGATACCGCCGCCAGGACGAAATCGGCACCCCGTTCTGCATCACCGTGGACTTCGACACCCTCGAGGACCAGGCCGTGACCATCCGCGAACGCGACACCATGAGCCAGGAACGCGTCTCCCTGGACAAGGTGGAGGGCTACCTGGCCGCGCGGCTGATCGGCGCCTGAGCATGGCCATCGAATACCACGAATGGCGCGAGGGCGACGACCTTGCACTGCTCGAACTCTGGGGCGGCCCGGAGACCGAACAGGCTCGGCAGTTCCGCGGCACGCTCGCACCCTCGGGCAACACGCCGTGGCGCCGCTGCATTGTGGCCGAGGACGTCGTGGACGGCGTGGCCATCCCGGTCGCGGCGGCAGTGGTCCACGAAGCATCGCTGCACCCCGAACGCCTCTGGATGTACATCGAGGTGGCAAAGGACCACCGCCGCGCCGGCGTTGGCTCCACCCTGCTGACCATGCTCCGGCACGAAGCCGGCCAGGCGCCGTCGGGCGTGTCCAGGCTGCGGACCAAGGTGGAGCCGGGCACGCCCGGCGCCGCGTTCGCCGAAGCTGCCGGCCTGGTTCCGGTCCAGCGCTCACGCCTCGTCGTGGTGGCACCGGGGGCGCTCAAGCTGCCGGTCTTCGGCGACGGTTCGGAGGCCGCGGCCTCCGAACAGATCGAGGACCTTGCCACCGGTTCGGTGGAACTCAGCGACGTGGTGGGCCGGTACTACACGGCCGTGCACACCTGGGATAGCCCGGGCGAGCTCAGCATCGGCACCGTGCAGCGGCTGTTCCTCGACGAACTCAGCGGGGCGCACGGCGCGATCGTGCTCCGGGCGCCGAAGGCCAGCGCCTTCGGCCAGGGTGTCCCGGCCAGCAGGAAGGGCCGGCTCGAGGCATTCGCCATCAGCTACGCGGAACTTGCCCCCGGCGGCGAGAACCCGGCGGGCGGCGAGGGGTCCGCGTCGGGCCAGCCAACGGATGTGTTCGTCGGCCACGATCCCAAGCTGTCCGAGGAGGAAGCCCGCTCGGCGGTCCGCGATCTTCTGGCGCTCATCGCGTTCCAGCACCCCGTGGTGCTGGAACTGGACGATTCGATGACTGCCCTGCGCGCCGTCGTCGAGCCTTTGCTGCAGAGCGGCACGGCCAGCCTCCGGGGCAGCGAAACCCTGGTGGTTTCCGACCCCGCCTAGGCACTAACGCAATTGACCCGCAGCGGCAGCCGTTTCGACGGCGCCCGCTGCGGGTCAATGTGGTTTAAGGCCGCCGGCTACTTGGGGATCACCGGGGGAACGAAGTCGAACGTCATTCCCAGCAGCCACACCAGCAGGAGAACCACGGGCAGGTGGAACACGAACTGCAGGAAGGTGAAGCCCACCAGGTCACGGGCCCGGAGTTTGAGCACGGCGAGCAGCGGCAGCATGAAGAACGGGTTGATCAGGTTGGGCAGCGCCTCCGCTATGTTGTAGATCTGGACGGTCCAGCCCAGGTTCATGTTCACATCCGTCGCCGCCTGCATCACGTACGGCGCCTCCACGAGCCATTTCCCGCCGCCGGAGGGCACAAACAGGCCCAGCACGGCCGTGTAGAGGGCAATCACGACGGCGAAAGCACCGCCGCCGCCGATGTCCGAGAAGAATTCGGCCAAATGTGCCGACAGTGACATGCCCCCGTGGCCGGTGGCCTTAGTGAGGATGGCGGCCATGGCAGCGTAGAGCGGAAACTGCACCAGGATTCCTGCGGTCGCCGGGACTGCTTTGGTCACTGCCTGCAGGAAGTTCCGCGGCGTCCGGTGCAGCACCAGGCCCAGGATGAGGAATACGAGCAGGTAGCCGTTGAGGCTGCTGACCACCGTCAGGAATGGCTTCGTGAGGAACTGCGAGACCAGCCAGCCCAACGTCAGGATCCCCGCGAGGACCGGCAGGATCACGCTGTACTCCAGCCATTCGCCGGGCCGCGACCGTGGCTCGGGTTCGCTGGGGTCGTCGTCGAGATCCACACCGAGATCCGCGGCCGTGCGCACCGCGGCACCCCGCGGCGCCGAGAAATGGGCGATCACCGTGGTCAGCGCCATGAGGATGGCCAGGGTGAGCAGTGATTGCCACGTGAAGATGGTGGTGCCGAAATCCAGGACCCCGGTGATCTTGAGGAGCGCCGGCGGCAGGGAGGCTGCGGTGGCCTGCAACTGGGCGGCCGAGGACGACAGCCCCAGCGCCCATACGGCGCCGAGGCCCATGAAGGCGGCCGCACCGAGCGCCCGGTAGTCCACGGACAGGTCCTTGCGCCGTGCAATGGCACGCGCCAGGAGGCCGCCAAAGATCAGGCTGAGGCCCCAGTTGAGGAAGGACACGGACATCGACAGCATCGCCACGAAGCTCACGGCGGTCCGGGCGGTCGACGGAACCAGCGCGAGCCGGTCGATGAGCTTGGCCACCGGGGGAGAGGTGGCCACCACGTAGCCGGTGAGGACAACCATGGACATCTGCAGCGTGAATGCTGTGAGGTCCCAGAATCCGTTGCCGAAGGAATCGGCGATGGATTGCGGTGAGGCGCCGATCGCGAGGGCAGCTACGGCAATGAGGACCACGCCGGCCAGGGCGAAGATATACGCGTCCGGAAACCACTTTTCCGTCCACGCCGCCAGCCTCTGGGCCAGGCGGGCCAGGCCGCGTTCGTCGATCTCGCTTCTTGTCAGGACGGTGTCTGCCACAGGAAGGATCCCTCTCCATTGAGTGCGTGCAAATGTGCTTGCGTACCCATGGAGCCTAGCCAAGGCCCGGCTCTGCCTGCCTAAGCGCGCCGTCCGCCCGCGCGCCGGGGACCCTCCGCCTCATCCAGCCGCCGGCGTTCCGCGTCCGTGGGAGCACCGCCGCCCAGGTGCGCGGGCATCCACCAGTCGCCGGGCCGGGGTGCGCGGGGGAAGTCCGCGATGGCGGCGTCGATTCCGGCCTGCAGGATGCTCCGCAACCTTTCAGTGGCAGGCTGGGCGTCACGGGCGGGATCGGGCAAAACCGCGGGCAGCAGGGGCTCGCCCACGTGGATCCGCACAGGCGCGCGCCAGGCGCGAAGTGGTGAGAACCCGCGGTGGCGGGTCATCAGCCGGTGCGCTCCCCACACCGAAACGGGAATGATCGGCACGCCGGCTTCTGCCGCCATCCTGACGGCACCGGTCTTGCAGTCGCGGACCGTGAAGCTGCGGCTGACGCCCGCCTCGGGAAGGACGGCGATGTACTCGCCCGCGCGTAGTTTCTCGACGGCGGCGTCATACGCGCCGCTGCCCGAACCGTATGGAACCACGACATGTCCGGCACCGCTGATGGCCGGACCGGCGAGCCAATGGTCGGCCGCGCCCTGGGTCACCAGGTAGCGCAGCTCGGCCCGGTTGTGGCTCCACAGGAGCATCTCGGCGAAGGCAAAATCGAGGTAACCGAAATGGGTGATGGCGACGACGGCTCCCGCACCCGGCACCACCAGACGGGACGCACCCTTGAGCGGCCCCGGTGGTGGCAGGTGTTCGCGCCCCGTGACGATGACGCGGATCCGGAAGAACCTGCGCAGCGCCAGCCCGGTGCCCACGATGAAACGGTAGAAGCGGTCATTGGGCTGCGGCCGCCAGGCCATTTCAGCGCCCGCCCGCCGGCCGCCGCGGGGGCCAGGGGATAAAGCCCGACGTCGACTCGACGTATTCCTTGTAGCCCGGCCGGGCGGACATCGCCTTCTCCGTGAGCGGCTTCCCGGTCTTGCCCGCGAGCGCCCAGACCATCAGGGCCGGAGACAGTATGGTCAGGATTCCGGGCCAGGAGTCTGCGGCAATCAGGAACAGGCCGGTCCAGACGGCGGCGTCCCCGAAGTAGTTGGGGTGCCGGGTGTAACGCCACAGCCCCGTCTTCAGCACTGTTCCCTTGTTGGACGGGTTCTTCTTGAACTGTGCGAGTTGCCAGTCGCCCACCGTTTCGAACACGAAGCCGATGACCCACAGCAGCACTCCCAGGAGGGCGACCCAGCCCACTGCACCGGTGGCGAACATCCCTACCTGAACCGTCAGGGACACGAAGAACATCACAAGGCCCTGGGGCAGGTAGACACGGCGCAGTGCGTACACATCGCGGGAGCCCGGGGCGTCGCTGAGCATTGCCTCGTAGCGGGGATCTTCATGGCCGCCACGGGCGCGCCAGCCGATGTGGGTTCCGAGGCGGAGGCCCCAGACGCCTGTCAGCAGCAACAGCAGGAGGCGCCTGCCGTCGTCGCCCGTGCCGGAGGACAGCAGCCATGAGGCGACGGCGACGGCAACGAAGCCGGGTCCCCATGCCACGTCCATGACGGAGTGCCGTTTCTGCACCACGGCCACGGCGAAGGTGACCGCGAGGACACCCGCCACGGCCAGCGCCGTCCAAGGCAGGCTGGCCAGGAATTCGTTCACGGGAAAGTCGGCCATGGTCACAGCACCACCGGAATACCGGGGGCGGCGCCGGCCGGAAGCAAGGCATCCAACCATGCCGAATCGCCGTCCAGTTCCACACCGGTGCTTTCCGCAAAGGCCTTGAGGACAAAGCCGGCGGCCAGCGTGTGCCACAGCCGGACCTTGCGGAACATGAAGTGACCTGCCCCGGCCAACGAGACATAGCGCATCTCGTCGGCCAGATCCGCTGCCCGTTGCGCAAATTTCAGCGATTGGGCCGGGCTTGTCCAGCGGTCCCTGGAACCGTGGACAATCAGCACCCTGCGGCCAGCCACATTTTCGGCCGGTGTCTCGGCGCTCAGCCAGGGGGCCAGGGCCACCACGGCGTCCACCTGGGGATCGTCGGCCGCGCACATGGCAGTGAGTCCGCCCATCGAGTGCCCCAGGAGGTAGACGGGCACTCCCGGGTGCCGGGCGTGGATCCGGGCCAGCGCCCATCGAGCATCCTGCAGCGGTGACATGTCCGGGCCGTTCCAGCCGCGTACGCTGTTCCGCAACGTCCAGACGGCAAGTCCGTGGCTGCCGCCGGCGCGGTGCAGGTGCTTGGCGAAGGGCACCATGCGGGCGGGGCTCAGGTGGCGGGCCTCTACGGGCTCGTAGCTGTGCGAGCGGCCGCCGTGCAGGACCAGGGCCACGCCGCGGGTAACGCCCGCCGCCTCGCGCACAGTTAGTACGGGCTTGTTGCTGCCTGCGTCATTCCTGCGATTACCCATGCGGGCCTCCAGACTCCTCGTCCTACATTTATAAACCCAAGGGTCCCGGCAATACGTCCAACCGGCCCTTCCCGGATCACAATGGGCATTCGGAGCCGCCGGGCCAGAAGATTGTGCGTGCTCCTAAAATCCCTTGACGGCGCCCGCTCAGAGGAGTAGGCCGGACGCGTAAGCTCCGGTCGTTAGCCCGATGGGAGGCGAAGTGGGCGGCCGGATCCGAGGTCGAAGAGGATCGGCGGTACTGGAAATGAACGCAACATCGTTCGATGCCCTGCGGGAACAGGTTCGCGGGCAAGTGATCACAGCGGATGATGCGGACTACGACGCTGCCCGCGCCGTCCACAACGGAATGATTGACAAGCGGCCCGCTGCCGTCGTGCGGGTGTCCCAGGTGGCGGACGTCATCGCTGCCGTCAACCATGCCAGGGACAACGGCATGCCCGTCGCCATCCGGGGCGGCGGCCACAGCGGGCCCGGGTTTGGCACGGCGGACGATGCAGTGGTCGTCGACTTTTCCGCCACCCGGGGGGTCCGGGTTGATCCGGCCGGCAAAACGGCCAGGACCGAGGCCGGCGCAACGTGGGCCGACTTCAACCACGCCACGCATGCCTTCGGGCTGGCGACCACCGGCGGCATCGTCGGTTCGACCGGTGTTTCGGGGCTGACCCTCGGCGGAGGCATTGGCTACCTTGACCGGAAATACGGCCTCAGCTGCGACAACCTCCTCTCTGCCGACGTCGTCACCGCGGACGGAAAGTTCCTCACCGCCAGCGAAACCGAGAACGAAGATCTTTTCTGGGCGCTGCGCGGCGGCGGCGGGAACTTCGGCGTCGTGACGTCGCTCGAATTCCGCCTGCATCCCGTGGATATGGTCCACGCCGGCATCATCATCTACCCGCTGGAGCACGCCGAAACCGTCGCGAAGTTCTACCGCGAGAACGTGGCTGCAGCCCCGCGGGAGTTCGGTGCCTTCCTCGCGTTCCACCAGGGGCCGCCGGTTCCGTTCCTTCCCGAGGAGTGGCATGGCAAGCCCGTCTGCATTGTCGTGGGTATGTGGACCGGGGATCCGGCCGAAGGACCGGCCCGCTGGCAGCCGTTCCTCGACGCCGCGCCGGTGGCGGGGTCCATGGTGGGGCCGATGCCCTACCCGGCCCTGAATTCGGCCTTCGACGGGATGTATCCCAAGGGGCTGCTCGCCTACTGGAAGGCGGCCTTCCTGACGGAACTCAACGACGGCGCCATCAACGCCCACTTGGAGTACGGGAAGCGGGTGCCCAGCATACAGACCGCAGTGCACATCTACCCGATCGACGGCGCCGTACACGATGTGGGAATTGCGGACACGGCCTTCCCCAACCGGAATGCCAGGTTCTCCCCGGTAATTGCGTGCCACTGGGCGGATCCCGCGGAAAGCGCGGCGAACATCGCCTGGGTGCGGGACTTCGCGGCGGCGCTTCAGCCCTACTCTGAGACTGCGGGCTACATCAATTTCATGGACGGCGATGACACGTCCCGGGTCGCGGAAAACTACGGACCCAATTACGGCCGCTTGCAGGAAATTAAGGGCAAGTACGATCCCGGGAACCTGTTCCGTGTCAACCAGAACATCCAGCCCCAGTAAAGTGCAGGCATGAGGTTTTACTGCTGATGGGTGCCGGACACTCCCACGGTCACACAGATCATTCGGAGCCAACACCCGGGGCTCTGGCTGCCCGTAAACGGGCCAACTGGCTTCTCGCGGCGGTCTTGATTCCGCTGACGCTCCTGACCCTGGCGGCCATGGTCATGATGTGGCCGTCCGGGAACAAGGAGGACCTGAAGCTGGCCAGCCCGTACGCGGCAGCCCCGGGCGTGACGTTCGACACCGGCAAGATCCAGCGGGTGGTGGTGGAAAGCTGCATCCAAGGAAGCGCCGGCCAAAACGCCACCGCGCAGCCAGGCACGGGCCAGGATGCCGCCCAGCAGGGGAGCGAGTGCACCTTCGCCTTTACCGAGCCGGACAAGGGCGGCAACCCGGTCAAGGTGGTGATCAACCCGGACGTGGTGAAGTCCCACGGCGTCAAGGTGGGTGACGACATCCGGTACCTGAACCTGTCCAACGCGCAGGGCGCATCCGCCGGCCAGGGCGGCGCGCCCGCCTATATCTTCGTGGACTTCGTTCGCACCCTGCCGATCATCCTGCTGGCCGTCCTCTACGCGGTGGTGGTGATCGCCGTGGCGCGCTGGCGCGGTCTGCGGGCGCTGATCGGCCTCGTGGGAGCCTACGGGGTGCTGGTGACGTTCATGCTGCCCGGGCTGGTGGAAGGGAAGCCACCCCTGCTGCTGGCCCTGGTGGGTTCCACTGTGATCATGATCGGCGTTCTCTACTTCGCCCACGGCTTCTCGGCCCGCACCTCCACGGCGTTGCTGGGCACCATGTTCGGCCTGGGCATCACGGCGCTCCTGGCTGCCTGGGCCACGGACGCGGCAAACCTGGCGGGCGTGGGCAGCCATGACGCCGCCACGCTCGCGAACATCTCGGACAACATCTCCATTTCCGGCATCATCCTGTGCGGTCTGATCATTTCCGGACTTGGCGTGCTGAACGACGTCACCATCACCCAGTCTTCCGCGGTCTGGGAACTGTATGAACTCGCGCCGGAGACAAGCGCCCGCCAGCTCTTCTCCGCAGCCATGCGGATCGGCCGCGACCACATCGCGTCCACTGTCTACACCATTGCGTTCGCCTACGCTGGCGCCGCGCTGCCCATCCTGATCATCGTGATGCTGTACGACCGTCCGCTCGGCGAGGCGCTGACCAGCGCGGAACTGTCCGAGGAAGTCATCCGGACGCTCGTCGGTTCCGTAGGGCTGGTGCTGGCCATCCCCGTCACCACGCTGATCGCGGTGCTCGTGGTCAAGGCCACCGGGATCAGGCAGGCCGCCGTCCCGGAAACGGGCGGCAACGGCTCCGGCACCACCGTTTCCGGCAGCATCCCTTCCCGCCGTGCATCCGTAACGCCCGACGACGTCGGGGACACCGGCGCGCTCGCGGCGGCAGCGGAGTTCTCCCGCGGCGGCCGGACGCGCGCAGCCGGCACCCCTGCCTCCCGTGAACCCGCGCGGGAACCCGTGCCCGGCAGCCGGCGTGCACGGCGGGCCGCGGAAGGGGAGTAGCAGGGGACAGGCCCGCGGTTGAACCCCTTTTCCGGCCGCCGGCTCGCCGACTTAACCGGCTGGAGGCCGATTTGCCCGGCTTTGAGACAATGAACGGGTGACTGTTGTAGCAACGCCTCCCGCCCCCAAGCTGGAACTCCCGCCCCTGAAGCTGGGCCCCATCACGGTGGACACCCCTGTGATCCTGGCTCCCATGGCGGGCATCACCAACTCCGCGTTTCGTCGCTTGTGCCGTGAGTACGGCGGCGGCATGTATGTGGCGGAGATGGTTACTTCGCGTGCCCTCGTGGAGCGCACCCCTGAATCCCTGCGGATCATCTCCCATGACCCCGACGAAAAAGTGCGGTCCGTCCAGCTCTACGGCGTGGACCCCGTAACGGTCGGCCAGGCTGTCCGGATGCTCGTCGAGGAGGACCGTGCGGACCACATCGACCTCAACTTCGGCTGCCCCGTGCCCAAGGTGACCCGGCGCGGCGGCGGCTCAGCCCTGCCATGGAAGATCGACCTCTTTACCTCCATCGTGCAGACCGCGGTGAAGGAGGCCTCCAAGGGCGGCGTCCCGCTGACCATCAAGATGCGCAAGGGCATCGACGAGGATCACCTGACGTACCTTGACGCCGGCCGGATTGCACGCGATTCCGGCGTCGCCGCCGTCGCGCTCCACGGCCGCACCGCGTCCCAGTTCTACTCCGGCCAGGCCGACTGGTCCGCCATCGCCCGGCTGCGCGAAGCGCTGCCGGACATTCCGGTGCTGGGCAACGGTGATATCTGGTCCGCTGAGGACGCGGTCCGCATGGTCCGCGAGACCGGCGTGGACGGCGTGGTGGTGGGCCGCGGCTGCCAGGGACGCCCGTGGCTGTTCGGCGACCTGCAAGCCGCGTTCGAAGGCAGCGACAAACGCCACAAGCCCAACCTGCGGCAAGTGGCCGAAGGTGTGTACCGCCATGCGGAGCTTATGGTCGAAACCTTCGGCAACGATGAAGGCAAGGCACTCCGCGAGATCCGCAAGCACATGGCCTGGTACTTCAAGGGTTATGTCGTGGGCGGCGAACTGCGGACGCGGCTGGCCCTAGTGACCAGCCTGCAGGTCCTGCGCGAAACGCTGGCCGAGCTGGACCAGGACTCTCCGTACCCCGGCGTCGATGCGGAGGGGCCGCGCGGACGTGCCGGTTCCCCGAAGAAGCCCGCGCTGCCGAAGGACTGGCTGGTCAGCCGGCAGATGGATGCCGACCAGACGCGCGACATCGCTGCTGCGGAACTGGACGTCTCAGGTGGCTGAAACCCGGACCACCGCGCCCGTGCTGCCAGGCTACGAGGCCCACGACTCCGCCCGCTGGGTGGAGGAACCGCCCAAAACCACCTACCGCTCCGACTTCGAACGGGACCGGGCACGGGTCCTGCACTCGTCCGCGCTGCGCCGGCTCGGCGCCAAGACACAGGTGGTTGCCCCGGACACTGACGACTTCGTCCGGACCCGGTTGACGCACAGCCTGGAAGTAGCCCAGGTGGGCCGCGAACTGGGCCGGACACTGGGCTGCGACCCGGACGTCGTGGACACCGCCTGCCTCAGCCACGACCTCGGCCACCCGCCCTTCGGGCACAACGGTGAATCCGCCCTGAACGAGATGGCGCACGGCATCGGCGGCTTTGAGGGCAACGCCCAGACCCTCCGGCTGCTGACCCGGCTGGAGCCCAAAGTCCTGGCCGCGGACGGAACCCCGGCCGGTCTGAACCTGACACGCGCCAGCCTGGACGCCGCCGCGAAGTACCCGTGGTCGGCGCTGAACGCCCCGGTGATCCACGGCCAGCGGACCAGCAAGTTCGGCGCCTACGAGGACGACCTTCCCATCTTCGACTGGATCCGCCAGGGCGCGCCGGAGCGCCGGTCATGCCTCGAGGCGCAGGTGATGGACCTCGCCGACGACATTTCCTACTCGGTCCACGACGTGGAGGACGCCATCGTCGCGGGCCACTTCCAGCTTCGCTGGATGGACAACCCGGACCACCGCGCCCGCGTGGTGGGATACGCCAAGCAGTGGTACCTGCCGCACAACGATCCCGCTGCCATCGACGCCGCCCTGGCCCGGCTCGAGGCCACCGACGTGTGGGTGCGCGAAGCCGACGGCAGCCGCAAGGCGATGGCCGCGCTGAAGAACATGACCAGCCAGCTGATCGGCAGGTTCTGCCAGAGCGCCCTGGAGACCACGCGGGCCGTCTACGGGCCCGAGGACCTCACCCGGTACAACGCCGAGCTGATGGTGCCGGACGAAACCGTGATGGAAATCGCAGTCATGAAGGGCCTGGCCACCACCTTCGTGATGACCACCGAGCACCGCCAGCCCATTTACGAACGCCAGCGCGAGGTCCTGCATGCCCTGGTGACGGCGCTGAACGCCACCGGAGACCGCCACCTGGAGCCGATGTTCGCTGCTGACTGGAGGGACGCGCCCGACGACGGCGCCCGCCTTCGCGTCGTCATCGACCAGGTCGCCTCGCTCACCGACGGTTCCGCGCTGGCCATGTACGAGCGGTTGGTGGGCAGCCTGCCGTCGCTTTGGTAAGGACTAGGATGGCTCTGTGGCCGGGCTGATTAAACGCGAAGATATTGACGAAGTACGCCAGCGCACGGACATCAAGGAAGTCGTCGACGGCTACGTGACGCTCAAGGGCGCCGGGCTGGGATCGTTCAAGGGCCTGTGCCCCTTCCACGACGAACGCTCGCCGTCGTTCACTGTCCGCCCCCAGGTGGGCAGGTACCACTGCTTCGGCTGCGGAGAAGACGGCGACGTCATCGCCTTCGTCCAGAAACTGGACCACACCTCGTTCCATGAGGCCGTGGAAAAGCTGGCCGCCCGGATCGGCTTCGAACTGCGCTACGAAGATGGCGGCACGGGCCCCAACCGCGAGGAAGTGGGCAAGCGACAGCGCCTCCTGGACGCCCACAAAGTGGCTGACGAGTTCTTCCGCGCCCAGCTGCTGACCCCCGGGGCCGCAGAAGGCCGCAACTTCCTCCACGGCCGTGGCTTCGACCGCGCCGCCTCCGAACAGTTCGGCGTGGGCTACGCCCCGCAAGGCTGGGACGCGCTGCTCAAGCACCTCCGCGGCCGCGGCTATACCGATGCCGAGCTGAAACTCACGGGCATGTTCTCGGAAGGCAACCGGGGGATCTACGACCGCTTCCGCGGCCGCCTGATCTGGCCCATCCGCGACATCGCCGGTGACACCATCGGCTTCGGCGCCCGGAAGCTCTACGAGGACGACCAGGGCCCGAAGTACCTCAACACACCGGAAACCACGCTCTACAAGAAATCCCAGGTGCTCTACGGCATCGACCTCGCCAAGCGGAACATCGCCAAGGATCGGCAGCTGGTGGTGGTGGAGGGCTACACCGACGTCATGGCCTGCCACCTGTCCGGAATTACGACGGCGGTGGCCACCTGCGGCACCGCGTTCGGCGCCGACCACATCAAGATCGCCCGGCGGTTGCTGTCCGACGACGGCACCGGGGGAGAGGTCATCTTCACGTTCGACGGCGACGCCGCCGGCCAGAAGGCTGCCCTCCGCGCCTTCGAGGAGGACCAGAGATTCGTCGCGCAGACCTACGTCGCGGTGGAACCCACCGGCGCGGACCCGTGCGACCTGCGGCAGGCCCGGGGTGACTCAGCGGTGCGTGACCTGATCAGCAGCCGCCGTCCGCTGTTCGAATTCGCCATCAGGGCCACGCTGAAGCGGCACAACCTGGACACGGTGGAAGGCCGCATTGCCGCTCTCCGGGAGTCCGCCCCGGTGGTGGCCCAGATCCGGGACGCGGGCATCCGCCCCGGCTACGCCCGCGAGCTGTCAGGCTGGCTCGGCATGCCCGTGGAAGAAGTCAGCCGCGCAGTGGCCGTTGCCGCCAAGCGTGCCGCTCAGGGCGAAGCGCCAGCCGGCAACAGCGGGGGACCGCAGCGTGCCGGAACCGGGCCGTCCGGCGGGCAGCACGGACGCCCCGCGCAAGGCACGGCGCCGGGCATTGCCGAGCTGCCGGCGTCGGGCGTGGTGCCGTCCTTCAACAGGCCGGACCCCCGGGACCCCGTGGCATCCATGGAGCGGCAAGCGCTGGAAGTGGCGCTTCAGGAGCCCTCCATGCTTGCTGGCGGGACCTGGGACCGGTTCAGTGCGGCGGGGTTCAAGACGCCCGCCTACCAGGCCGTCCACGACGCCATGCGCGCCTCCGGGCCGGGGCTGACCGGCGATCCGGTGCGTTGGGTGGAGCAGGTGATGAACGAGGTGCCGGAGCCACTCCGTCCGCTGGTCTCCGAGCTTGCGGTGGTGCCGCTGCCGGCGAGCAACGCCGAAGGCGTGCTCAGGTACTGCCGTGACATCCTGGCCCGGCTGTTCGAACTGCAGATCACGCGGGTCAAGGCGGACAAGATGGGGCAGCTGCAGAGGCTGGATGCCTCGGCCCATCCGGAGGAGTTCCAGCGGCTGAACCGGGAACTGATGATGCTGGAAATGGAGCGCCGTTCGCTGCGTTCCGATGCCTAGCTGACGCTCGACTCCGTTTCCCGATTTCACTTCCTGACGGGGGCTTGCTAGGCTAGTACCCGCTTCATTCCTCCTTAGCTCAATTGGCAGAGCATTCGACTGTTAATCGAAGGGTTGCTGGTTCAAGTCCAGCAGGAGGAGCGCGCAGTCCCCGTTCCGGGTAACCGGGGCGGGGACTTTTTTATACCCTGGAGGGGTATTTGGCGGCGCCGTGGGAGCCGATTTCACATTGGGGCAAAACCTTTGCTAATGTCATACCTGCTTCATTCCTCCTTAGCTCAATTGGCAGAGCATTCGACTGTTAATCGAAGGGTTGCTGGTTCAAGTCCAGCAGGAGGAGCGGACAGGCCCCGTGGCCGGCGAACAGCCGGGTACGGGGCCTTTTTGTGCCAGTAGGTCAGCCGGAAAGTCAGACGAAGTCCATCTCCACCTGCAGGAAGCGCTCCGCTTCTGCGATGGCGGCCCGGAACGCCTCGTCCTCGGTGGGTGACTTCCGCGGCTCGCGCGGGTGCCATTCGTGCGGCGCTGAATGCACCCTGGTGAATCCGCTGTTCGGCGGGGCGTAGAAGATGCCAAACCGCTGCACAGGCCATTCTGGGGACGTCTCAGGGGCCACCAGGAGCGCGGCGTTGAACGCCGGGTTGAACCACTGGGCGATGGGGCGGCGCCGGTCCTCAGTGAAGAGCCCGGCGGCGTACAGCGCTGCCGACTGCGGGCTTGTCTGCGAGCACAGCCTTTCCCACCACAGGGGCAGGATGCCGGCGTCGTCGCAGCGCTGCCACGTGGCCGGAAGGGGCGGATGATGCTTCTGCCAATCGGGCACAGAACAACTTTATCGCGTGGGCATTTGCCGGAACAGGGCCACTAAGCCCGTGCCCTGCCTCTGGAAGCGATTGCCTGTTGGGGCGTTCGTCAGGGCCGGTTCCAGGGGCCGGGGTTGACCCGGAAGAGCAGCGCGGAGCCAGCGATCGCCCCCAGGATGATGCCCATTGCCGGGTTCCCCATCGCCCGCCCGGCGAAGTAACCGGCGACGCCGCCAATCACCGCGCCGAGGAACAATCCCCTGCGGTTACGGTGCGGTCTCTTGGCCATGGGTCCAGCCTATCGGGATGGGTTCGGGGCCCTGTTGGACGAGTGGTGCCCAGTGGATGGAGCGAGCTCAGTGGATCGAAGGCACGGTGCGCGGGCGCACCACCAGCCACAGGGCAGCTGCTGCCAGCAGGATGCTCGAGGCCTGGACTCCGCCCATGACTGTCGCCGAGATGTCGCCGAACCAGCCCACCACGGGGGACACGATGCCGGCCATCATGAAGGTTGCCGCTCCCAGCAGGGACGCCGCGGTTCCGGCCTGGGCCCCGTGCTTGGAGAGTGCCAGGACCTGGACGCAGGGGAACGTGAAGCCGGTGCCGAGGATGTAGAACCAGAGCGGCACCATCACGCCCCAGAGCCCGAAGCCGAGCTGGTCGAAAATAACGATCAGCACGGCCATGACGAACATCCAGGCGGTGGAACAGGCCAGGATCCATTGCGGCGGGACGCGCCGGATCACCCGGGAGCTGGTCTGCACCCCGGCCACGATGCCCAGCGAATTGATGCCGAAGAGCAGGCCGTACTGTTGCGGCGTGAACCCGTACACATCCTGGAACAGGAACGGCGACGCGGACAGGTAGGCGAAGAGGCCGGCGAAGTTCATGCCGCCCAGCAGCAGCAGGCCCACGAAGATCCGGTCCGAAAAGAGCAGCTTATAGCGCTGGCCCGCCGTCAGGCCCGACCTGCCCCGGAGTTCGCGGGGGAGCGTTTCGCGCACCAGGAGGATGGCGGCAATGATCACCAGCGTGCCGTAGCCGGCCAGGAAGTAGAAGATGCCCGGCCAGGGCATGATCAGCAGCAGCTGGGAGCCAATCACGGGCGCCAGGATCGGAGCCAGGCCGTTGACCAGCGCCATCCGGGAAAACATCCGCACCATGGCGTACCCGGTGAAGAGGTCCCGCACCATGGCCATGGCCACCACGCCGCCGCCGGCTGCGCCGATGCCCATCAGCACTCGGAAGAGGCCCAGCGTGGCAAGGTCCGTGGACAGCGCCGCGCCGAGCGAGGCGGTGATGTGCAGCGCGGTGGCAAGGATGAGCGGGAGCCTCCGGCCGAACTTGTCGCTCAGCGGCCCCACCACCAGCTGTCCCAGGGCGAAGCCGATGGTTGTACCGGTCAGCGTGAGCTGGACTTCCGCCTCGGACACCCCAAGGCTCGCCTCCAGTGCCGGAAATGCAGGCAGGTAGAGGTCGATCGTGAAAGGGCCCAGTGCCGTAAGGGCGCCGAGGAGGAGGATGTACAGAAGTTTCCGCTTGCGGCTCAGGGAGTCGCCCGGATTGGCAGGAATGCTCACAGGGACCAATCCTATGGCCCTTGGATCATACTTTTACAGCGTTGGAGGGCGCGCCACGGGTTATTACCCGAAGGAGGTGCCGAAGCTGAATGATAGTTTTGACAACGGGGAGTGTGTGAAGCCGCGCAGGCCCCCGGAATCCACCGGAATCCGAATCAAAGATGGAACCAGTTAGGCGGGATCGATGAGCGGACGACACAGCGGCCGGGCAACAGGCGGACTGAGTATTGCGGCGCTGCCCAAAACTCTGAGGCTAGTTGCCAAGCTGGCACCACGCCAGCTCAACGACGAAATCGCCCTCGCGAAGATCGAGATCAAGCGCAAGGGCATCCAGGTCGGGGTGGCTGCAGCGTTCTTCGCCGTCGCGCTGGTGTTCCTCGCCTTCCTCGTCACCGGTCTCATCGTTGCCGCCATCATGGGGCTCGCCACCATCATGCCCGCCTGGCTGGCAGCCCTCCTGGTGTGCGCCGTGTTCCTGGTCATCGCCCTCATCGGCGGCCTGATCGGCATGCGTAAATTCAAGAAGGCCATGCCGCTGGTGCCCGAGGACACGATCCGCGGACTCAAACACGATCTCGGCATCGTCAAGGAAGGCTCGGAGTTCAACCCGGCCGTACTTGATCCGAGCTCCGAAGAGGCCAAGGCTGCCAAGGCCGCCAAGGAAGCGAAGGCAGCCAAGGAGAAGGCGGAGAAAGAAGCCAAGGAAGCGGCAAAGCCGGACCTTGGTCCCGCCCCCACGGAAGCTGAACTGAAGAGCCGCCTGGACAAGCGCCGCCGGCACCTCACGGGCGTCCGCGACGAGCTCGGCGAGGAGCTTGACGTCAAGACGCAGGCCCAGCTCCTGCTGGGTGCCGCCGAAGCTCAGCTGAAGGCCGGCAAGGAACGCGCGGGCCACCAGGCTGAATCCCTCAGCCGCTCTGCCTCCAGCCTCCTGAACCGCGCCGGCGAGAGCCCGGTTGGAACCCGA
This sequence comes from Arthrobacter sp. Leaf337, assembly GCF_001423745.1. GTDB lineage: Bacteria > Actinomycetota > Actinomycetes > Actinomycetales > Micrococcaceae > Arthrobacter. The sequence goes on along the minus strand of NZ_LMPC01000004.1, from coordinate 158,361 downwards.
TGGAAGCCGCTGGCCGCCCTGGTCGCGTCGGCCGCCGTCCTCGTCGTCCTCCTCCGCAAGCTCCTCAAGGGCTAGGACTTACCGGCACTACCCAGGTAGCCGTAGCGGAAGGGAAGGAGGTGGGGGATGAAGTTCATTAACGCAGGTGCGCGTCCGGGCCAGCGGCACGTAGACAGTGACGCCGTCTTCACCATCCCCAACATCCTGACGGTCGTCCGCTTCATGGGTGTGCCCCTCTTCATCTGGCTGGTCCTGGGGCAAAAGGAGTATGCCCTCGCCACGATCGTGCTGGTGGTCATGGGCAGCACGGACTGGGTGGACGGGTACATCGCCCGCCGCTTCAACCAGACGTCCAGGCTGGGCCGGATCATGGATCCGATCGCCGACCGTATGGCGCTCATTGCCGTGGCCGTCACCCTGGTGATCGCCGGCGTCGTTGAATGGTGGTACCTGACTGCCCTGGTGGTTCCGGACGCCATCCTGATGGCCGTGTCGCTGTACTACTTCCACAGCCACCCCGACCTCCCGGTCAGCCGGATCGGAAAGATCCGCACAGCGCTCCTCCTCGTGGGCACCCCGTTGCTGGTGCTTGCCAGGCTTCCCATCCCGCTGACGGAGGTCTACTTCGTGGCGGCATGGATCTTCCTCGGCCTGGGACTGCTCGGCCACTGGGTGGCCGGTTACAACTATTTCCGGGCCATCATCTGTAAGGGCCGGCTCAAGCTCTCGAACGACGGCGGACGCGGCTGATGGTGTGGCTCGCCGTCTTCCTGGCGGTGCTGGGCGCGTTTTGCCTGGCCATCGGCGCGCAGCGCCAGGGCAGCGCCGTCAAGGCGGACACCGGCGGCCTTGCGCTCAGCTCGCACGGCCTCCTGCGGCTGATCCGCAATCCGCGGTGGGTGTTCGGTCTGTTGCTGCTGTGCGCAGGCATGGCGATGAACGCCGTCGCCCTCGTGTCGGCGCCGCTGACGGTGGTGCAGCCAATCGGGGCCATCGCCCTGGTGATCACCACTATCGTCAATGCCAAAGACCAGGGTCTGAGCATCAACCGGGCCACCGTGGTGGCCATCTCGGCGTGCGTCACCGGCTCGGCCATCTTCGTCCTGCTGGCGGTGAACGTGACCCAGGAAAACCATCATGTAAGTTTCGACGACGAACTCACCATTGTGCTTCTGCTCACCCTTGCGGTGGGCCTCTTCGGCACGCTGGCGCTGGTGTTCAAGCACCGGATGAGCGCCTTCATCTACATCCTCGGGGCCGGAGTGCTATTCGGTTTCGTGGCGGTGCTGACCCGCATCATCGGCAAGCACCTGCTCGACCCGAACGGGCTGGCCCTGCTCAACGTGCAGTGGTATTCGGTGGTGGCGATCGCCGCAGCGGGCGGGCTGGGTTCATGGTTTGTCCAGTCGGCGTACTCCGGCGGGCCGCCGGATCTTGTCATCGCCGGGCTGACCGTCATCGACCCCATTGTCGGGATCGCCATCGGCATTGCCATCCTCGGAGAACTCCGCCCCGATGTCCACGTCGTGCTGGCGATTGCCATGGGGGCGGCCGCTTCGCTTGCTATCGTGGGGGTAATCGCCCTCTCGCGGCACCATCCCGAAGTGACCAAGCGCAAGAAGGACGCGCGCAAGGCCGCAGGGCGGGTGTCATAGGGCGGGTAATACCCAGACTTCACCAGAAGTCCCGGCGCTACTGCGCCGAGGGCCAGCCGGCCGCCACAGCCACCGCTGACCGCACCGTGACCACCAGGAGCTCTCCACGTGACCATGCCCGACAGCCAGCAACCACTCACCATCCTGATTGCTGCGGACACCTACCCGCCCCACGTCAACGGAGCCGCACAATTCGGATACCGCCTGGCCAAGGGCATGACGGCACGGGGACACGACGTCCACGTGCTCGCGTGCCGGCCGGACAAGGGCAAGAGCTTCACCGAGTTCCGCGCGGAGGGTACCGTGCACCGGATCCGCTCGCACTCAGTGCCGACGCACGAGTACTTCCGCATCACCTTTCCCTGGGAGATCAAGAAGGAGATCAGCCTCCTGTTTGACCGCGTCAAGCCGGACGTCGTGCACATCCAGAGCCACTACATGATCGGCGAGCACGTGCTCTACGAAGCCGAGCGGCGCGGAGTTCGGATCGTGGCCACCAACCACTTCATGCCGGAGAACCTGAACCCCTTCCTGCCGTTTCCGCAGTGGTTCAAAGACATCGTGGGACGCATCTCCTGGAAGGACATGGGCAAGGTCATGGGCCGGGCCGACGTCGTCACCACGCCGACGCCGCTGGCCGCCAAGGCCATGCACCAGCACGCCTTCCTGCGCAAGGTCCTGCCGCTCTCCAACGGCATAGACTCGGCCGCTTATGAACTCCGGGAGGGCGAGGTGATGGAGCGCCACCCGCACCCCACCGTGCTGTTCGCGGGCCGCCTTGCGGAGGAGAAGCACGTCAACGTCCTGATCGATGCCGTGGCGAAGACTCCGGCTGAGTTGAACGTCCACCTGGAGATCGTCGGCGGAGGCGAGGTCCGCGCCGCCCTGGAAGCCCAGGTGGCACGGCTCGGACTGGAATCGCGGGTGAAGTTCCTGGGCCTGGCCAGCGACGCCGAACTGCGCGAGGCCTACATCAAGGCAGACCTGTTCTGCATGCCGGGAACAGCCGAGCTCCAGTCCCTGGTCACGCTGGAGGCCATGTCCGCATCAACACCGGTGCTGTTGGCGGACGCCATGGCGCTGCCGCACCTGGTGCGAGACGGTGAGAACGGCTACCTGTTCACGCCAAACGACAGCGACGACCTCGCCGCCAAGATCACCAGGGTGCTGGAGCTCCCTGCCGAGGATCTTGCGGCAATGGGCAAGGCCAGCCGCTGCATGGTGGAGCCGCACAGCATCCAGGGAACCCTTCAGACGTTTGAGGACCTCTACCGCGGCGCCACCTACGACGACAAAGTGGTGTAGTCCCCGGATGAGTCATCCCCGGTGCGCCGCCGGTCGCCGGAGTGCAGGTGCGCAAATCAGGCCGCTACTATTGCTAGAGTGTTTTTTGCCCCGGAACTGCGGAGGCTCCCTGCGGAGCCGCCAGTCCGCGGGGCGCACGGGGCTATAGCTCAGCTGGTTAGAGCGCGGGACTCATAATCCTAAGGTCCTCGGTTCAAGTCCGAGTAGCCCTACGAAAAGGTCCAGCCGCCGGCACTGCCGGAGCAGGGACTCTGTGCCGACAGCACCAGTACCGCGGAGCCGTGGACGATGTTCAGACATCGTCCACGGCTCTTTTTGTTTGGCGTCCTGACCCGGCAGCGCTTGCCCGGCACCTCGGCCTGCGGTATGTTACTCGTGAGTAACTTAATCGCCGGCGCGACGTCCGTGCCTGTGGTCGCTGCTGATCACCCGTGAAGGAACAACATGTCCAAAGCTGCAATCGACATCAACAACCTGCCGTACGCCGACGGCGACTTCTTCGCGTTCGAGCAGTTGCTCGGCGGCAAGGAGCAGGACCGGCTGGCCGAAGTCCGGGAGTTCCTGGCCCGCGAGGTCAAGCCGATCGCCGTTGACTGCTGGAACCGGGCCGAGTTCCCGATGGACCTGATCCCCAAGCTGGCCGAGATCGACCTCGTCAGCCCCGTCCGGCGCCAGGGCTACTCCAACCTCTTCGCGGGTATCCTTCACGCAGAGGCCACGCGCGCGGACACCTCCATCGCCACCTTCCTGGGTGTGCACGACGGTCTCTTCACCGGCTCCATCGAGACCCTCGCTTCGCAGGAACAGCAGGAAGCCTGGCTGCCGGACATCTACTCGCTGAAGAAGATCGGAGCCTTCGGCCTGACCGAACCGCTGGGCGGTTCCGATGTTGCCGGCGGCACGCGCACCACCGCGCGCCGCGAGGGCGACAGCTGGATCCTCAACGGCGCCAAGCGCTGGATCGGCAATGCCACGTTCTCTGACTGGGTGGTCATCTACGCCCGCGACCTCGCGGACAACCAGGTCAAGGGCTTCCTCGTCGACACCAAGACCGAGGGCTACAGCGCCACCAAGATTGAAAACAAGATCTCGCTGCGCACCGTCCAGAACGCCGACATCACGCTCGAAAACGTCGTCGTGCCGGACTTCTTCAAGCTTGCCAACGCCAACAGCTTCCGCGACACCAACAAGGTGCTGAAGGTGACCCGCCTCGCCGTGGCCTGGCAGGCGGTCGGCCAGCAGCTCGCGGCCTTCGACGTCGCCCGGCGATACGCCGTTGAACGCAGCCAGTTCGGCCGACCGATCGCATCCTTCCAACTGGTCCAGAACCAGCTCGTGCAGATCCTTGGCAACGCCGTCAGTTCCATGGGCATGATGGTCCGCCTCTCCCAGCTTGAAGACGCCGGCGAGGCGAGGGATGAGCAGTCGGCCTTGGCCAAAGCCTTCACCACGGCGCGGATGCGCGAAAGCGTGGCCATCGGCCGCAGCCTCCTCGGCGGCAACGGCATTGTCACGGACTTCGAGATGGCCAAGATCTTCTCCGACGCCGAAGCGATCTACTCCTACGAGGGCACGCATGAGATCAACACGCTGGTGACGGGGCGTGCCATCACGGGGATTTCCGCAATCGTGTAGCCGGCGCTGGTGGCCGATCGCGCGGCCGCCCGCCGCTGGTCCGTAGCGGCCCTTCATCCTGAGCCCCGTCCACCAACGGGAAGCAGGATGGAGGGCCGCAGGTCTGTCACCAGGGAGAGTGGATTGATGTACTCCTCACCCCGCCGCACGCCCCAGTGAATGCACGGCAGCGACGCACAGTGTCCCTGCACCACCGTCCCGACGACGTCCCCTTTCGACACCGCGGCGCCGGTCGCCAGGCTGCTTTCGACGGGCTCGAAACTGCTGCGCAGGCCGTTGCCGTGATCGATGGTGATCACGGGCCTGTCCACTACGATGCCCACGAAGCTGACGGTTCCGGACTCCGGAGCGGTGACCGGGCCGCCGTCGGCCGCTGCCTGCAGGTCCACCCCGCGGTGCCCGCTCATCCACGGCTTGTCCGGGGGGTCGAACGCGCGGAGGACCGCCGGCCTGGGCGCCAGGGGCCAGTCCCAGCTGCCGGGGGCGGCGGCTGCGGCAGATGAGGCGGCTGCGCCAGGTGTGCCCGCCGCGCCGGCGGAGGGCGCGATGGCGGAAACGGCGAGCAGGACGGCGGCCGGGATGGCTCGGAATTTCATGACTCCAGCCTGTTATCCCGACACTGCGGCAGGAAGGGGTTTCCGTCGCTATGTGGACAACGCGGCGCCCCCGGAAATGGTCTGATTCAGTGGGGCCGCTGTAGTACACTTGACGGAGCAGTTTGCTGTGCCCTCAACGATGCCCGGCCGGCGGTTCAAGCCACCTATTGGTCGCTTGGTCCTTCCGGCAGTTCTAGTCAGCACGTCTCATTCAGAGGTGTGGGGGAGCAGCGGCTGACTACGCGTATCCAGCCCTCCTCACAAGAAGCCGAAAACTTCCCGTGCGAAGGACTGTGCCTCCTGCGGTCCGTGCCATATGGAACGGATGGGAAGCGCAGTGGATGCCAGGAGCAGCGCCCGCCTGGGCGAAGCTATTCAACCGTCAACTATTGGCAGGGTAAGAGAGCCATGGGCTCTCTCATGAATGACCTGCCGGAAGGAGCGTCGGCATGCCCGTCGTAACTATGCGCCAGCTGCTTGACAGCGGCGTCCACTTTGGACACCAGACCCGTCGTTGGAACCCGAAGATGAAGCGATTCATCTTCACGGAGCGCAACGGCATCTACATCATTGACCTGCAGCAGTCACTGTCCTACATCGACCGTGCCTACGAGTTCGTGAAGGCCACCGTTGCACACGGCGGCACCGTTCTCTTCGTCGGCACCAAGAAGCAGGCTCAGGAATCCATCGCCGAGCAGGCTACCCGCGTTGGCCAGCCGTACGTCAACCAGCGTTGGCTTGGCGGTATGCTGACCAACTTCCAGACGGTATCCAAGCGCATCCAGCGCATGAAGGAACTCGAAGAGATCGACTTCGACGACGTCGCCGGTTCCGCTTACACCAAGAAGGAACTGCTGCTCCTTCGCCGTGAACTCACCAAGCTGGAAACCAACCTTGGCGGTATCCGCAACCTGACCAAGGCACCGTCCGTGCTCTGGATCGTGGACACCAAGAAGGAACACCTCGCCGTTGACGAGGCCAAGAAGCTGAACATCCCGGTTGTTGCCATCCTGGACACCAACTGCGATCCGGACGAAGTCGACTTCCCGATCCCGGGCAACGACGACGCCATCCGCTCCGTCAACCTGCTGACCCGCGTTGTTGCCGACGCCGTTGCTGAGGGCCTGATCGCCCGCAACCAGCGTGCAACCGGCACCACGGAAGCACCGGAAGAGCCGCTGGCCGAGTGGGAGCGCGAGCTCCTCGAAGGCAGCAAGGCTGAAGAGGCTGCCGCTCCGGCCGCCGCAGAAGCTGCTGCTCCGGCGGCCGCAGAAGCTGCTGCTCCGGCTGCCGAGGAAGCCCCGGCCGCTGCCGAGGCTCCCGCCGCAGACGCGGACAAGTAAGACAAATAAATCCGGATTCCCGGTGCTGCCAGCAGCGCCGGAACTGCTGACAGGATGGCCGCTCACTCGGTGAGCTGCCGTCCTGTCAGTCCGTACACCACACAAAATTTCTAGACAGAGGGGTTCACATGGCGAACTACACTGCCGCTGATATCAAGGCTCTGCGTGAGCGCACTGGCGCCGGCATGATGGATGTCAAGAAGGCTCTTGACGAAGCCAACGGTGACGCCGAAAAGGCCATCGAGATCATCCGCATCAAGGGCCTGAAGGGCGCTACCAAGCGTGAAGGCCGCTCCACCGCAGAAGGCCTGGTTGCTGCCAAGGTCGACGGCGGCGTCGGCGTGATGATCGAAGTCAACTGCGAGACCGACTTCGTTGCGAAGGCTGACAAGTTCATCCAGCTCGCCGACAAGGTCCTGGCCGTTGCAGTCGAGTCCGGCGCTGCCGACCTCGAGACCCTGCTGGCAACCGAGGTTGACGGCAAGCCGCTGTCCGAGGTCGTCGTCGAAGAAGGCGCCGTTCTCGGCGAAAAGGTTGTTGTCCGTCGCATCTCCCGTATCGAGGGCGCAACGGTCGACGCTTACCTGCACAAGACCTCCAAGGACCTCCCGGCCCAGGTCGGCGTCCTGTTCGCTGTCGACGGTGAAGGCGAAGCCGCTGCCACCGCAGCCCACGACGTCGCCGTGCACGTCGCCGCGATGTCCCCGAACTACCTCTCCCGCGAGGATGTTCCGGCCGAGCTCGTCGAGTCCGAGCGTCGCATCGCCGAGGAGACGGCCAAGGCTGAAGGCAAGCCCGAGGCTGCAATGACCAAGATTGTGGAAGGCCGTGTCACGGGCTTCTACAAGGGCGAGGTCCTCCTCGACCAGGCATTCGCCAAGGATGCCAAGAAGTCTGTCGCGCAGGTCCTCGAAGAGGCCGGCGTCAAGGGCACCGCGTTCACGCGTTTCCGCGTCGGTTCCTAGTTAGACACGCAAAGGGGTGGTCACTTCGGTGGCCGCCCCTTTTGCATGCAACCGCTGCCTTAAGGGCTGCACCTATGGCCGGGGGGAATGACACCTTTGGCCATCCGGCACGATAACCTAGCTCAGAGCTCATTTACGGGAAGGCACCATGGAAACCGTCAACAATTCTGTCCAGTCAGAGAAGAGCCGGCGTCGCGTCCTCCTGAAACTCTCCGGCGAGGTCTTCGGCGGCGGAAAGCTGGGCGTGGACCCGGACACCGTCCGCGGGGTCGCCAAGCAGATCGCCGCAGCAGTACCCGACGTCGAGGTTGCCATCGTTGTGGGCGGCGGTAACTTTTTCCGCGGCGCCGAACTGTCCCAGAGCGGCATGGACCGGTCCCGCGCCGACTATATGGGCATGCTGGGTACCGTGATGAACTGCCTGGCCCTCCAGGACTTCCTGGAACAGGCCGGCGTCGAGACCCGCGTGCAGAGCGCCATCACCATGGGCCAGGTGGCTGAGGCATATATCCCGCGCCGCGCCATCCGCCACATGGAAAAGGGCCGCGTCGTGATTTTCGGCGCAGGTGCCGGACTGCCGTACTTTTCCACCGACACCGTGGCTGCCCAGCGTGCGCTGGAAGTGCATGCCGACGTCGTCCTGATGGCAAAAAGCGGAGTGGACGGCGTCTACACCGCCGACCCCAAGAAGGATCCGGGCGCCGAGAAACTGGACCGCCTAAGCTACGATGACGCACTGCGCCGTGACATCCGCGTGATGGACCAGACCGCCATGACCATGTGCAAGGACAACAACCTCACCATGGTGGTGTTCGGCATGGAAGGCGAAGGCAACGTGACCCGGGCGATCCGCGGAGAGCAGCTGGGCACCGTAGTCACCCCCTAGTAACAGCTAGGATGATTTGAGGAAGGCCGGCCCGCAGGGCGGGCCGCAAAGACGGAACGAACCGTGCATTCCGGCCAGCCGGAATGCACCAATTTCTGAGGAGAGACCGTGATCGAAGAGACCTTGCTCGAAGCCGGGGACAAGATGGACAAGGCAGTCGAGGTAGCCAAGGAAGACTTCGCCTCGATCCGGACCGGCCGCGCTACGCCAGGACTCTACAACCGGGTGCTGGTGGACTACTACGGTTCACCCACCCCGCTGCAGCAGCTGGCATCGTTCGCCGTTCCCGACGCGCGGACCATCCTGATCACCCCCTTCGACAAGACGGCCCTGCGCGACATCGAGCGGGCCCTCAGCGACTCCGAGGTGGGCGCAAACCCGTCCAACGACGGCAACGTCATCCGGATCACCATTCCGGAGCTGACCAAGGAACGCCGCAAGGAATACGTCAAGATCGTCAAAGCAAAGGGCGAGGACGCCAAGGTGTCCATCCGGAACATCCGCCGCAAGGCGAAGGAAACCCTGGACAAGCTGGTCAAGGACGGCGAAGCAGGCGAGGACGAGGGCGCGCGCGGCGAGAAGGAACTCGACGCCATGACCAAATCGCACGTTGACGGCATCGACGACCTGCTCAAGCGCAAGGAAGCCGAGCTGCTCGAGGTCTGATGGATCAGGCACAGCAGGCGCCCGGACCCAGGGTCCGGGCCCGGGGGAAGCAGCGCTCCAACCCAACGCCCAAGGCCGGCAGGAATCTTCCGGCCGCCACCGTGGTGGGTCTTGCAATGCTTTTCGCCGTATTGGGGGGTCTCCTGTTCCTGCCGCTCGGATTTGTGCTGGTCACCACCACCTTCGCGGTGTTCGGCGTCTGGGAGATCTTCCGTGCCCTTGAAGTAAGCGGAACCCGCCTGCCCATCGTTCCGGTGATGGTGGGCACGGTGGGTATGCCGCTGGCTGCCTACTTCGGCGGACTGGAGAGCCTGCTGTTTGCGCTGCTGGCCAGCAGTGTGGCGGTGCTGTTGTGGCGGACCATTGAGAGTGCCGCCGGATCAGCCCGCAGCATCTTTGCCGGCGTCTTTACGCTGGCCTGGGTGCCGTTCTTCATCAGCTTCGCGATCCTGCCGCTGCACGGGGTGGGAAGCGTGACACCGGTGGGCCTGTGGCCGGGCGGCGTGATTCCGGCCGGCGCGTGGCAGATCGCCACCATGCTCCTGCTGGTCGTTTCCAACGACACCTTCGGCTATCTTGTCGGGGCGTCCTTCGGGAAGCACCCCATGGCGCCCAAGATCAGCCCCAAGAAGTCGTGGGAAGGGTTCGCCGGATCCATCGCCGGCGCCATTGCCGTGGGTGTCCTGGCCTGCATTTTCCTGCTGGACAAGCCCTGGTGGGTCGGTGTGGTGCTGGCCGTGGGCATGGTGGCCGCGGCCACCATCGGCGACCTCTCCGAATCCATGGTCAAACGGGAACTCGGTATCAAGGACATGAGCAGCATCCTGCCCGGCCACGGCGGTGTGATGGACCGCCTGGACTCAATCGTCTTCGCCTCGCCGGCAGCGTTTATCCTGTTCACAGCTGTTTCGGGAGCCTGAGGCCTCCTGCCCGGCAACAGATCCGCACCTTAGACTGGTGCGGAGCAAAACAGCTGAACAGCACTGAAGGAAGCAAAGTGACAGTGGACATTCAACGGCAGATACCTGCGTCATTTGACCGCGTGCAGCGGAATGAATACGGCTACAACGCCAAGCAAGTGGACGAGTTCCTCCAGCGGGCGCGGGTTTCGTTCGAGAATGCGGGAGCAGCAGGACGGGATGTCAAGAGCGCCGACGTCCGCGCCGTCTGCTTCGATCCTGTCAAGGGCGGCTACGCCGCGGCCGGCGTCGACGCGGCCCTGGACCGCCTGGAGGACGCCTTCGCACGGCGGGAGCGGGATGAGCTTATCGCGGCCCGCGGCGAGGAAGCCTGGCTCCGTGAAATCGGCAAGCTGTCCGGTCTGCTGCGGGGAAGGCTGCACCGTCGCGACGGTGAGCGGTTCCGCCGGCCCGCAGGCAGCCGGGGCCGGAGTTACAACACCGTGGACGTGGACAACCTGTGCCACGACCTCATCGGCTACCTCGAGTCGGACCAGCCGCTCAGCGTCGATAATGTCCGCCGCGCGGTCTTCCGTCAGGCCAAGGGCAAGGACGGTTACGAAGAAACCCAGGTGGACGCCTTCCTGGACCGCGTGGTCGAGCTTATGGCAGCCATCGACTGACCGTTTTGCGGCCGGTTTGTGACCGGCGGTCCGTAGCGGCCGTAGCGCTGCTGGCGGTCCTGTAGTCCTTTCGGTTCTAGCGGTCGGAGGCTCCCTGCCGTTCAGTGGCCAGCGGGCGTTCCGGCGTGTGCAGCCTGGTCATCACCTTCGTGAGCGTCCTCGGCACGCGCCCCTTGGTGGCACGGGAGACCAGGACCATCACGGCGAACGCCGCCGGGACCGTCCAGGCTGCCGGTTGTGCCAGCCACTGCGGCATCGCGGCGCCGGAGGCGGCCGGACCGGACAGGGCGCCTGCAACCAGGGCGCCGCCGCACAGGACGCCCCCAGTCACCATCCCGGCGATGGCTCCGGCGTCCGTGAGGCCGCGCCACCAGATCCCCAGCAGCAGGGCGGGGCAGATGGTTGAGGCCGTGAACGCGAACACGAGGCCCACGCTGCCCGCCAGTGCCAGTGAATCGGTCATAAACGCGAAGCCCAGCGGAACAGTCGCCGAAATCAGCGCGGCCAGGCGGAAGCCGCGGACGCTCCCGCCCAGGACGTCCTGGCTGATGACGCCTGCGAGCGAGACCACCAGCCCTGAGGTGGTGGACAGGAAGGCCGCGAACGCTCCCGCCACCACGAGTGCTGAGAGCATGTCCCCGGCCGGGCCGCCGATCAGCCGCCCGGGCAGGAGCAGGACCAGCGCATCGGACCGGCCGCCCTGGGCCAGGCCCGGGGCGAACATTCGCCCGAGCAGTCCGTAGGCGGTGGGAAAGAGATAGAACACGGAGAGCAGCCCCAGCACGATCAGGGTGGTGCGGCGGGCCGACTGTCCGTCAGGGTTGGTATAGAACCGCACCAGGACGTGCGGCAGCCCCAGCGTGCCAAAGAGCAGCGCCACCAGCAGCGAGATGTTCTGGTAGGGCCCGGTGGGCGCCAGCCCGGTGGGGTTCGTGTTGGCTTCGGCCAGGGCCGGTGTCCCGTTGCCCGCCAGCACGAGGGCGATGAACACAATGGGCACCGCCAGGGCCGTGAGCTTCAGCCAGTACTGGAACGCCTGCACAAAAGTGATGGAGCGCATCCCGCCGGCCACCACCGTCAGGCACACCACTATGACTACCGCTACGGATCCCACCCAGGACGGAAGCCCGGTGGTGATGCGGATCGTCAGGGCTGCGCCGTGTAGTTGCGGCACGATGTAGAGCCAGCCCACCACCACGACCACCAAGCTGGTGACCCGGCGGACTGCCCGTGAATCCAGCCGCACTTCGGTGAAATCCGGAATCGTGTAGGCCCCGGAGCGGCGGAGGGGAGCGGCAACAAAGAGCAGCAGCATCAGGTAACCCGCGGTGTAGCCGATGGGAAACCAGAGTGCGTCCGTGCCGGAGAGGAGGACCAGGCCGGCCACGCCCAGGAAACTCGCGGCAGAGAGGTATTCGCCGCCGATCGCCGAAGCATTCCACCATGGCCGGACCGTCCGCGATGCCACGTAGAAGTCGCCCGTGGTGCGTGAAATCCGCAATCCGTAGAACCCGACGACGGCGGTGGCCACGGAAACGGCAACGAACGCCGCGATGCCGACCACCGGGTTCACTGCCGCGTCACCTGTCCTCCGCCAGGTCCCGGTATCGGGCCTCGTTGCGGGTTGCCGTCCGGATGAAAAGCCACGCGCTCAGCCCGATCACCGGATATATCCCGGCTCCGAGAAGGAGCCAGCCGAAGGGCAGGCCCGCGATCTTCGCTTCGGCAAGCCCGGGAACTAGTCCCAGCATGAGGGGAAACGCCAGCAGGATCAGTAGGAAGCCGGCGGCCACCACGAGGGACAGGCGCAGCTGGGAGCGGATCAGGGACCGGACGAACACCTGGCCCACATCGGATTCTTCGGCGGCCACACGCGAATCCATCACCGGCTTGGCCTCGGACCTGGGCGCCGTTACCTTGACGCGGGTCATGCCTGCGGCCGGATCCGGGTGGTTTCCAGTTTCTCCCGGACCGACGGCAGGTGGCGGCGGCTGATCGGCAGTTCGGCTCCTGCCACCGTGACTGTAGGCCGCGCTGCGGCAAGCTTCATGTGGCTTACGTGATTGAGCGCAATGAGGTAGGACCGGTGCGTGCGGAGGAAGCCGGCCTCTGCCCACTGCTGCTCCAGATCGGCCAGCGGGACGCGGATGAGATAGCTGGCTTCCGCCGTGTGCAGCCGGGCGTAGTCGCCCTGGGCCTGGACGTACGTGACGTCGTCGCGCCGGATCATCCGCGTGGTGCCGCCGAGGTCCACCGTGATCATCTCCGGCGGTGCTCCGCCGTCTTTCATCAGTTCGCTGATGCGGCCCACGGACCTTGCCAGGCGCTCGGCCCGCACGGGCTTCAGCAAGTAGTCGACGGCAGCGAGTTCGAAGGCTTCAAGCGCGCACTCCTCATCCGCCGTCACGAAGACGACGGCCGGGGGATTGCTGCTCCGGGAAATAGCGCGGGCAATGTCCAAGCCGGACAAGGCGGGCATGTGGATGTCCAAAAACACCGCGTCCACCGTCTCGGCGTCCAGGACCCGGAGTGCCTCGGCCCCGGACGATGCCCGGTGGATGGCTCCGATCCGGTCGTCCCGGCCCAGCAGGAATGCCAGTTCCTCTACGGCAGGCAGCTCGTCGTCGGCGACGAGGACGTTAATCATGGTTCTAGGTTAGCCCCGAGACGCCCATGCCCGCGTCAGGACCATGGTCCGCGGACACCAGCCCGCTCACGCGTCGTGGCTTGGCTGTGACTTGGGAACGCGCATGGTGATCAGTGTTCCCTCGCCGGGCGCCGTCTCGATGACCAGGCCGTTGTCCTCGCCGTAGACCTGCCGGAGCCGGGCGTCCACGTTCCGCAGCCCCACATGGTCCCCGTCGCTGTGCCCGGCCAGCATCGACCGCAGCTGTTCGGGATCCATCCCCACGCCGTCGTCCTCGATGGTTACCTCCGCGAAGGCACCGGAATCGTTCGCTGCAATGGTGATGTGGCCCGGACCTTCCTTGGCCTCCAGGCCGTGCCGGACGGCGTTTTCGACGAGGGGCTGCAGGCTCAGGAACGGGATCACCGTGCTCAGCACCTCGGGTGCGATCCGCAGGCTCACCTGGACGCGGTCGCCGAACCGCGCGCGTTCCAGCAGCAGGTAACGGTCGATGCAGCGGAGCTCTTCGGCAAGGGTGGTGAAGTCCCCGTGGCGGCGAAAGGAGTAGCGGGTGAAGTCGGCAAATTCCACCACCAGTTCCCTGGCCCGGACGGGGTCGGTGTTGATGAACGACGCGATGGCGTTGAGGGAGTTGTAGATAAAGTGCGGGCTGATCTGGGCGCGGAGGGCGCGGACCTCGGCCTCCATCAGGAGGGTGCGTGAGGCGTCGAGTTCGGCGAGTTCGACCTGGGCCGCCACCCAGTCGGCCACTTCGCCCGTGGCCCTGACCAGGCCGGCCCCCGCGGACGGCGCAAAGGCCGCCACAACGCCCACCACGCGCGCGCCGGCCTTGATCGGGGCAATGACCACTGCACGTTCGATGTCGGGCGTGATCGGGCCGGAGGCGGTGTCGCCGGCGAGCATCAGCAGCTCACCTGCCGGGATCACTGCCGTGTGGCCGCCGTCGAGCACCTTGGCGGCAAGTCCCATCAGGGATGGTTTCAGCCCCTCGGCGGCGCCGTCCCAGGCGAGCACCCCCGAGGTGTCGGTGATGGCCAGGGCATCGCAGCCCAGGATGGTGCGAAGCTGCCGGCTCGCTTTCGCCGCGCCTGCAGGGTTCAGCCCGGTACGCAGGTGCTGGCCGGCCCGGGAAGCCGCGTGCAGGGTCTTGTAGGTGGCCCGTTCCGCGTCCGTGCCGAGCTCACGGAAGGACCGCAGGACTTTGAGGCCCACGCCGACGACGACGGCGATCGCCATGGCGATCACGGCGATCGCGGCGGCGGTGAACAACGGGGAGTCCGGCATGGGCCCAGCGTATCGCGGCACTCGCCGGGCCGCTGCCCGGAGCCCTTCGGACCCTGCTTGAGGCACCGTTGAGCGCAGCATCAGGACCGCTGAGCGACGGCCCTGCGGGCTTCTCTGGAATGTAAGCACCATCACGGGGCACAGTGATTGCAGTCACATTGGCTGGGACTGTCTGTGGGAGGCAGGGGCAGCAGGTGTGGACGGCAAGTCTCAATGAGGAGGAATGATGGGTAACGATGCCCCAACTCCGGACGCAGCGGCGTCCGTGGACTTCAAGCAAGTCCAGTCGACCAAGCAGTTCCAGGAACTGCGCAAGCGTCACCGCAGCTTTGTCTTTCCGATGGCCGTTGCGTTCCTGCTCTGGTATTTCGCATACGTCCTCCTGGCCGACTACGCGGTCGGCTTCATGTCCACGAAAGTCTGGGGCAACATCAACATCGGGCTGATCCTGGGCCTGCTGCAGTTCGTTTCCACGTTCGCCATCACCGGCTGGTACGTGAGCTACTCCAACCGGCGGCTCGATCCCATTGCGGCCGAAATCCGCCACGAAATCGAAGGCCACGAGTTCGACAAGGAAGGCAACAAAATCAGCGGGGTAACGAAATGACGCTTATGGTTCCCGCAGTAAACGTTGCGGATCTCAAGGACACCACCCTGCTGAACATGGGCATCTTCGGCCTGTTCGTGGCCATAACCATGGTCATCGTGATCAAGGCCAGCCGCAATAACAAGACGGCGGCAGACTACTACGCCGCCGGACGCTCCTTCACTGGTCCGCAGAACGGCACCGCCATCGCCGGCGACTACCTCTCGGCGGCCTCGTTTCTGGGGATCACCGGCGCCATCGCCATCAACGGCTACGACGGCTTCATGTACTCCATCGGCTTCCTGGTCGCCTGGCTGGTCGCCCTGCTCCTCGTCGCCGAACTGCTCCGCAACACCGGCAAGTTCACCATGGCCGATGTGCTCTCCTTCCGGCTCAAGCAGCGCCCGGTGCGCATCGCGGCAGCCATCTCCACCCTTGCGGTCTGCTTCTTCTACCTGCTGGCGCAGATGGCCGGAGCCGGCAGCCTGATCTCCTTGCTCCTCGGCATCAGCGACTGGGGCGGACAGGCCCTGGTGATCATCGTCGTCGGCGCCCTGATGATCATGTACGTACTGATCGGCGGCATGAAGGGCACCACCTGGGTGCAGATCATCAAGGCCATGCTGCTGATTGCCGGCGCCGCCGTGATGACCTTCTGGGTCCTCGCCATCTACGGCTTCAACCTCTCCGACCTGCTGGGCGGGGCGGTGGAAACCTCAGGCAACCCGAACATGCTCAACCCGGGCCTGCAGTATGGCAAGACCGAGACCTCCAAGCTTGACTTCATGTCCCTGGGCCTGGCGCTCGTGCTCGGCACCGCGGCCCTGCCCCACGTGCTGATGCGCTTCTACACGGTTCCCACCGCCAAGGAAGCCCGCAAGTCCGTGGTCTGGTCCATCTGGCTGATCGGCCTGTTCTACCTGTTCACCCTGGTCCTGGGGTACGGCGCCGCGGCACTGGTCGGCGCGGACACCATCAAGAGTGCCCCGGGCGGCGTCAACTCGGCCGCACCGCTGCTGGCGTTCCACCTCGGCGGGCCGCTGCTGCTCGGCTTCATCTCCGCGGTGGCCTTCGCCACCATCCTGGCCGTCGTCGCCGGACTTACCATCACCGCGGCGGCATCGTTCGCCCACGACATCTACGCCAGCGTTATCGCCAAGGGGAAGGCCGACGCCGACACCGAGGTCAAGGTGGCGCGGCGCACCGTGGTGGTCATCGGGCTTCTGGCTATTGCGGGCGGCATCTTCGCCAACGGCCAGAACGTGGCGTTCCTTGTCGCGCTCGCCTTCGCGGTAGCCGCATCGGCCAACCTGCCCACCATCGTGTACTCGCTGTTCTGGCGTAAGTTCACCACCCAGGGCGCAATCTGGAGCATGTACGGCGGGCTGGGCTCGGCGATCATCCTGATTGCCCTGTCGCCGGTGGTCTCGGGTGCCAAGACGTCCATGATCCCGGGTGCCAACTTCGCGATCTTCCCGCTGAGCAACCCCGGCATCGTCTCCATCCCGCTCGCGTTCTTCCTGGGCTGGCTCGGTTCGGTGCTGGACAAGAAGCTGGAAGACACCACCAAGCAGGCCGAAATGGAAGTACGTTCCCTGACCGGCGTAGGCGCCGAGAAGGCCGTGGACCACTAGTCCCTGCCGGTTGACACGAAAAACAGGAGCTCCCGCGAAAACTGCGGGAGCTCCTGTTTTGTGTTTGAACCTTGGGATCAGGCCTTGGGCCGGAGCTTGATGTTGATCATCTTCATGTCCTTGTTGCCGTCGAAGCGGTAGGCCAGGTCCACTTCCTTGCCGTCGCAGCTGATGACCCCTGCGACGTCGGCAGCGTTATTGCCGTTTTCCGTGCTGACCTTGAGGTCGTTGTAGCTCGGTTTGCAGGTACCGTCCAGCTTGAGGCTTTGGACGCCGGCGGCGAATTCTTCCTTCGAGAGCTTGTCCTGAAGGGCGGGGTCGAGGAAGTCGTCGTAGGCGGCGTCGGTGTCCCCGGCGATGACGAGCTTTGTAAAATCGTCCGCCAGCCCTTTGGCTTTCGCGGTGGCGCCACCCACGAGGTTAAGCAGCAGCGCCACACCCACGACGGCGAGGAGCACGACTCCGCCCAGGATGATCCACAGTTTCCTGCGGTTCCTGGCCGGCGGCTGCTGGCCGGGAGCGCCGTAAGGCCCGGGGACGGCAGGAGCGCCGTACGGGGAGCCTTCGTACTGCGGATGGCCGCCCTGCGGGGTTCCGTATTGCGGCTGCCCGGCAAGGGGATCCGTGGGCGGCGGCGGTCCGTACTGTGGCTGTCCGTGCTGCG
This sequence comes from Arthrobacter sp. Leaf337, assembly GCF_001423745.1. Taxonomy (GTDB): domain Bacteria; phylum Actinomycetota; class Actinomycetes; order Actinomycetales; family Micrococcaceae; genus Arthrobacter. The sequence continues at coordinate 140,913 of NZ_LMPC01000004.1, read as the reverse complement.
GCTGCCCGTAGTCGGGGGTTCCGTAGTGCGGAGTCCCGTAATGAGGAGCGGATGGCTGCTGGCCGGAGGGTTCATACGGCGGAAGGGGCGGCTGCCCGGGGACTTCCGGTTGAGGGCCGCCTGGCTGAGGGGTGCCTTGTTGGGGTTCGGCGCGCGGCGGGACGGGAGGTGGCTGCTGCCGCCGACGGCCCACGCCGGGGCCCGGTTCGGCAGGCTGGTACGGTTCCTGAGGATTGCTCAAGATCAAGCCTTTCCGGCAGCCGGCCTGGCCACTGCCTGATTGCACGGACCGGTCACGGCCGCGATTCATTCAACTGCACCCAGCCTATAACCCCGCGCCCTTAGCCCGGGCGCGTCACCGGCCCCGGGGCGCCTCACCTCACCCTTCGGCGTGGCCCCGCTCGAGCAGCGGCTGGACCCGGAAGGGGATCAGCTCTCCCATGGCGAGGGCGGTGTCCGTCCGGTCCACTCCTTCACAGGCCAGGATCTTGCCGTTGATCCGGAAGAGGTCCTCGGCGTCCAGTGCCACCACCCGCAGCAGAAGGTCGGCGGAACCTGTCAGCCCGTAGCCTTCCAGGATTTCCGGGATGCCGGCGAGGTCCACCGCCAACTGGCCCAGCTTCTGCTGCTGTACATGGACGGAGATGAACGCCATCAGCGGGTATCCCAGCGCCGCAGGATTGATGCGCCGTTCGAAGGACAGGAAGACGTGCTTCTTCTCCAGCTGGGCCAGCCGGGCCTGCACGGTGTTGCGCGAGAGCCCAAGCTTCTGCGCCAAGGCCACCACCGTCCGCTTCGGGTCCTTGGCGAGGGCGGAAAGGAGCCGGGTGTCGGTGCCATCCAAAGCTTGCATAATGCGCAAGATTAGCACGACAGATGCCACCGGGGCAGTGCATTCTGCTCAGTTTTATCCATGGTGGTTGTACCCAATGAGCATTGTGAGTATCGTCACAATTATCCGGGGCAACGGCGCCCGGGCGGCTGGCGTGCACGGGGATCACGAGTTCCCTGAGCGCCGGTGACACGACGTATGAAGGTTGCGTGCAACTGTGTTTACAGACGAGTTGGGTCAGGGCGGCAACGCCGCCGGTGGCCCGGACAACAGTGCAGGACATCACAGCGGGACGGGCGAGAGCCTGGTCCAACTCATCACTCCGGGGGGTGAACGCGTCAGTCATCCGCAGTACGACGCCTGGGTCCGGGAGGTCACTGATGAGCAGCTAGGTTCCCTTTATGAGGACATGGTGGTCATCCGGCGGATCGATACCGAAGCCACCGCCCTCCAGCGCCAGGGGGAGCTCGGCCTGTGGCCGCCGCTCCTGGGGCAGGAGGCCTCCCAGGTTGGTTCCGCGAGGGCGCTCCGCGACGATGACTTCGTGTTTTCCAGTTACCGCGAGAACGGTGTTGCTTACTGCCGCGGCGTGGACCTGGCCGACATCCTCAAGGTGTGGCGGGGCAATGCGTCGTCGGGCTGGGATCCGTACACCGTCAACATGGCCACTCCGCAGATCATCATCGGAGCCCAGACCCTTCATGCCACGGGCTACGCCATGGGCATCCAAAATGACGGCGCAGACTCCGTGGCCGTCACGTACTTCGGCGACGGCGCCACCAGCGAGGGGGACGTCAACGAGGCCATGGTCTTCGCCGCCAGCTTCCAGTCCCCGGTGATCTTCTTTTGCCAGAACAACCACTGGGCCATCTCCGAGCCGGTCCGCCTGCAGTCCCACATCAGGATCGCCGACCGTGCGGCAGGGTTCGGGATTCCGAGCGTCCAGGTTGATGGCAACGACGTGCTTGCGGTGATGGCGGCCACCCGCGAGGCAATCGAACGGGCCCGCCACGGCGGCGGCCCGACGTTCATCGAAGCGGTCACATACCGGATGGGTCCGCACACGACTGCCGACGATCCCACGCGGTACCGGGATGCCAACGAACTGGAAGACTGGGCGGCCAAGGACCCGATTGCCCGGGTCAAGGGCCTGCTGGAACGTAAGGGACTCCTCACGGAGCAGCTCGAGGCCCAGGTGGCTGCCAAGGCCGACGCCGTTGCCCGGGAGCTGCGGGCCGGTTGCATCAACATGCCGGATCCGCAGCCGCTGGACATCTTCAAGCACGTCTACAGCACCCCCAACTCCTGGCTGGACCGCCAGGAGGACCACTACTCCCGTTACCTGGCTTCCTTCGGCGATCCCGCGGGTGCCAACTCTGAAGAAGGTGCTCGCTGATGACCCAGATGACCTTTGCCCGGGCAATTAACTCCGGCCTCCGAAAGTCCCTCGAAAACGACCCCAAAGTCATCCTGATGGGCGAGGACATCGGCACCCTCGGCGGCGTCTTCCGCGTGACCGACGGTTTGCAGAAGGACTTCGGCAAGCACCGCGTGGTGGACACCCCGCTCGCCGAATCTGCCATCATGGGCACCGCCGTCGGCCTTGCCTACCGCGGCTACCGGCCAGTGGTGGAGATCCAGTTCGACGGGTTCATCTATCCGGCGTTCGACCAGATCGTGTCCCAAGTGGCCAAGATCCACTACCGCACGCAGGGCGACGTCAAGATGCCCATCACCGTGCGCGTTCCCTTTGGCGGCGGCATCGGATCCCCGGAACACCACTCCGAGTCGCCCGAGGCGTACTTCACCCACACGTCCGGCCTCCGCGTGGTCAGCGTTTCCAACCCGCAGGACGCACACACCATGATCCAGCAGGCCATTGCCTGCGACGATCCCGTGCTGTTCTTCGAGCCGAAGCGCCGCTATCACGACAAGGGCGAAGTCGATGAGTCGATCGATCCCGCCACTGCGCTGTCAATGGAGAAGGCCCGGGTAGTCGCCGAAGGCAAGGACGTCACGCTCGTCGCCTACGGTCCGCTGGTCAAGACTGCGAAGGACGCCGCCCTGGCCGCAGCGGACGAAGGCGTTTCGATTGAGGTCATCGACCTGCGCTCGCTGGCGCCGGTGGACTTCGCCACGCTGGAGGCCTCGGTGCGCAAGACGGGACGGCTCGTGATTACGCACGAGGCCGGGCAGTCCGGCGGGCTCGGTGCCGAAGTGGCCGCGAGCATCACCGAACGCTGCTTCTACCACCTCGAAGCCGCCCCGGTCCGGGTCACCGGCTTCGACGTCCCGTACCCGTATTCGAAACTTGAAATGCATCATCTTCCGGGTCTGGACAGAATCCTTGACGGTGTGGACCGTGCCCTGGGCCGTCCCAACTCCCTCAGCGGGCTGGAAGGATGAGCGCCGCCATGATCAAGGAATTCAGGCTCCCGGACCTCGGCGAGGGGCTGACGGAATCGGAAATCCTCAGCTGGAAAGTGGCTGTGGGCGATACCGTGGCGTTGAACCAGGTCATTGCTGAAGTGGAAACGGCCAAGGCCGTCGTCGAACTGCCGTCGCCGTTCGCCGGTGTGATCACCGCCCTCCACGAGCAGCCGGGAACCGTGGTGGAAGTAGGCAAGCCGATCGTTTCCTTCGAGGTTGAAGGTGACGACGGCGGGCCGTCCACCGGCGGCCCGGCTCCGGCCGGAACCGGCAAGCGGGAACCCAACCTCGTGGGGTACGGCGCCGTCGTCGAAAGTTCCGGCCGTCCGGCACGGCGTGCACGTGCGTTCGCTGCGCCGGTGGCTGAACCGGTCGAAACCACGGCCCCGGCTGCGCCGGTGGTCGAGCCGGTAGAAACCCGGGCCACGGCTGCGCCGGTGGTCGAGCCGGTAGAAACCCGGGCCACGGCCGAACGTCCGCGGTCCACGCCGCCGGTTCGGAAGCTGGCGAAGGATCTTGGCGTTGAGCTCATGGCAGTGACCGGCACCGGCGCGGGCGGGTTGATCACACGCGACGACGTGCGGAACTTCGTTGGCGGGGGAGACCTCCCTGCGGCTGCGCGGGCTCTGGCCGGAGCGGGTGAGGGAACCCGGACCGCGGGGGAGCGCGAAACGCGGACGCCGATCAAGGGGGTCCGCAAGCTGACGGCCGCGGCGATGGTGTCGAGTGCGTTCACGGCACCGCATGCCACGGAATTCCTGACTGTTGACGTCACGCCCACCATGGAATTGCTGGCACGGCTCAAGGCAAGCCGGGCTTTTGAGGGCTTCAAGCTGACGCCGCTGACGCTTGTGGCCAAGGCATTGCTGATCGCCCTCCGCCGCCAGCCGTCGCTGAATTCGCGGTGGGACGAAGCGAGCCAGGAGATCGTGCAGTTCAACTACGTGAACCTTGGCATCGCCGCGGCCACTCCCCGGGGACTGACCGTACCGAACATCAAGGACGCCGACCGGCTGTCCCTGACCGAGCTGTCCACGGCGCTTACGGCTCTGACCGAGACCGCCCGCGCGGGCAAGACCAGCCCGGCCGAGCTCTCCGGCGGCACCATCTCCATCACGAACATCGGAGTTTTCGGCATCGATGCCGGCACGCCGATCCTCAACCCGGGCGAAGCGGCCATCCTCGCCATGGGCGCCGTGCGGAAGATGCCCTGGGAGTACAAGGATGAAGTGGCGCTTCGCCAGGTCATGACCCTGAGCCTGTCCTTCGACCACAGGCTGGTCGACGGCGAACAGGGGTCACGCTTCCTGGCGGACATCGGGGCGATCCTCGCGGACCCGGGCATGGTCCTGGCAATGGTTTAGCCAATCCACAAAAAACTGCCGGCCGCGTCTTCCGAAAGGAAGCGGCGGCCGGCAGCTTTGATTTTCAGGCAGTCTTAGCTGAGCGGCTGAGGCGTCGCCGCCACCAGCAGGGCGGCGAGGGCCATGCTTTCGAGCAGGGGGCGGGCCGACTTGACCGCGACCCGCCGGCCGTGGCTGCGGACCGAATGCGGCGTCGAGTTGATGAGGCCGAAAGCCGCGTGCGCGCGCATCCGGAGTTCGGCGGTATCTGTGCCCGTGTGCAATGCCTGCAGCACCTCAACCCACAGCTCCACGTAGTTGCGCTGCAGGGTGCGGACCTCAGCCTGGTCGTCGTCGGAGAGATTGCTGAAGTCGCGGTCCTGGACCCGGATGACGTCGGGATTGCTCAGGGCGAAGTCCACGTGGAATTGAACCAGGCGGGCCAGGGCCGCGGCAGGATCACCGGCGTCTGCAACCACCCGGCGGCCGCCGTCCAGCAGTTCCTGGCTCACGCTGAGCAGCAGTGCCCCCAGGACCGCCTGCTTGCCCGCGAAATGGCGGTAGACGGCGGGACCGCTGACGCCTGCCGCGGCGCCCAGGTCCTCCAGCGAAACGCGGTTGAAGCCGTCTACGGCAAAAAGGGTGGCGGCGGAGGACAGCAGCGCCTGCCGCCGGCTTTCCTTGGCCTGGCTGCGCTGGGTTGTCTGGCTGCGTTGGGTCGCCTGGACCCGCTCGCCCGCCGGGCTGCCGGGACCGCGCTCGATGATCGGCACATTTCCTCCTTGGAACTGCAAATCCTAGCAATGCCGGCGGGTGTTGGACATCACAGTTAATAGAGACTAACCTAAATCTCAGTTATGCGGTACTAACCGAATCGCTCAGGACGGCCTCGCCAGGGCGTCCGGGAACGGAAGCAGTCAATGGAGACAATCGCCAGCCTGGTGGACACCGGCAGCGCCGCCTACGCCGCGAACCGCGAGGCCCAGCTGGGGCTGGCCCGCGAGCTGAAGGAACGCCTCGCCACAGCAGCGCTCGGCGGTCCGGAGAAGTCCCGGGAACGCCATGTGGCCCGCGGCAAGCTGCTGCCCCGCGAACGCATCGACCAGCTGCTCGACGACGGCAGCCCCTTCCTTGAGATCGCGCCTCTCGCGGCGAACGGCATGTACAACGACGACTCGCCGGGGGCCGGTGTCATTGCGGGGATCGGACTCGTGCACGGCCGGCAGGTGCTGGTCATCTCCAACGACGCCACGGTCAAAGGCGGCACCTACTATCCGATGACCGTGAAGAAGCACCTCCGGGCGCAGGAAATCGCGCTGGAGAACCGGCTGCCCTGCATCTACCTCGTGGACTCGGGCGGAGCGTTCCTGCCCAAGCAGGATGAGGTCTTCCCCGACAAGGAGCACTTCGGCCGGATCTTCTTCAACCAGGCGAAGATGTCCGCGGCCAAAATCCCGCAGATCGCCGCCGTGATGGGCTCCTGCACGGCCGGCGGCGCCTACGTCCCGGCCATGAGCGACGAAACCGTAATCGTCCGCAACCAGGGCACCATCTTCCTGGGCGGCCCGCCGCTCGTGAAGGCCGCCATCGGCGAAATCGTCACCGCCGAGGAACTCGGCGGCGGCGACGTCCACTCAAAGATCTCCGGCGTCACCGACCATCTGGCCGAGAACGACGAGCACGCCCTCCAGATCGTCCGCGACATCGTCTCCACCCTGCCCCTGCCGGCCGCCCCCTCCTGGGACGTGGACACCGCCGTCGAGCCCGCGGCAGACCCGGAGGAGCTGTACGGTGCCGTTCCCACGGACGTCAACGCCCGGTACGACGTCCGGGAGGTCATTGCCCGGCTCGTGGACGGCAGCCGCTTCCACGAATTCAAGAAGAACTACGGCACCACCCTGGTCACCGGTTTCGCCAAATTGCACGGACACCCGGTGGGTATCGTGGCCAACAACGGCGTGCTGTTCAGCGAGTCCTCGCTCAAGGGAGCCCACTTCATCGAGCTCTGCGACCAGCGCGGCATCCCGCTGATCTTCCTGCAGAACCTCTCGGGCTTTATGGTCGGCAAGGACTACGAGCAGGGCGGCATTGCCAAGAACGGCGCCAAGATGGTCACCGCCGTCGCCACCGCCAGGGTGCCGAAACTGACCGTGGTGATCGGCGGCTCCTTTGGCGCCGGCAACTACTCCATGTGCGGGCGGGCCTACTCGCCGCGGTTCCTCTGGATGTGGCCGGCAAGCCGCATCTCGGTGATGGGCGGCAACCAGGCCTCCAGCGTGCTCGCCACCGTCAAACGGGACCAGTACGAGGCCCGCGGCGAGGAATGGTCAGCCGAGGACGAGGAAGCCTTCAAGGCCCCGATCAAGCAGCAGTACGAGGACCAGGGCAGCCCCTACTACTCCACCGCGCGCCTCTGGGATGACGGCGTCATCGACCCCGCGGACACCCGCACCGTCCTGGGACTGGCGCTTGACGTCGTCTCCCGCACCCCGCTGCCGGAGACCTCCTTCGGCCTTTTCCGGATGTGACAGCCATGACTACTCCAGCAACTCCCCAGCAGCCGGCGCCCGCCGCGAAGCCGCTCTTCGGCACCGTGCTCGTCGCCAACCGCGGCGAGATCGCCTGCCGCGTGATCCGCACCCTGCGCGCGCTCGGCATCCGTTCGGTGGCCGTCTACAGCGACGCCGACGCCGGTGCCCGCCACGTGCGCGAAGCCGACGTCGCCGTGCGGATCGGCCCTGCCGCGGCAGCCGAGAGCTACCTGAAGATTGACGCGATCATCCAGGCGTGCCGCGAGACGGGCGCCGAAGCCGTGCACCCGGGCTACGGCTTCCTCAGCGAGAACGTCGACTTTGCCCGTGCCTTGGAAAAGGCGGGCATTACCTTCATCGGCCCCGGCGTTGAATCCCTCAACGTCATGGGCGACAAGATCCGGTCGAAGAACCACGTCGCCGGCTACAGCGTGCCCGTGGTTCCGGGCATTGCCGAACCCGGCATGACGGACGCGCAGTTGATCGAGGCCGCGGCCGGCGTCGGTTTTCCGCTGCTGATCAAGCCCTCCGCCGGGGGCGGCGGCAAGGGCATGCACATCGTCGAACGCGCCGAGGACCTGGAAGCCACCCTGGCCACCGCCCGCCGGGTGGCGGCGAGCGCCTTCGGCGACGACACCTTGTTCCTTGAGCGACTGGTGCTGACGCCCCGGCACATCGAGGTGCAGGTCCTCGCCGACAACCATGGGAACGTCATCCACCTCGGGGAGCGCGAGTGCTCCCTGCAGCGCCGCCACCAGAAGGTCATCGAGGAAGCCCCGTCCCCGCTGCTGGAGTCCCTCCCCGACGGGGCGGCTATCCGGGCCCGGATCGGCGAGGCTGCCTGCAACGCCGCGCGCAGCGTGAAGTACAGCGGCGCCGGCACTGTGGAATTCCTGGTTTCGGACAACGCCCCGGACGAGTTCTTCTTTATGGAGATGAACACCCGCCTGCAGGTCGAGCACCCGGTCACCGAGATGGTCACCGGCGTGGACCTTGTCGAATGGCAGGTCCGCATCGCCGCCGGCGAGGAACTCACGGTGGCCCAGGCCGACGTCGTGCTTAACGGGCACTCCGTGGAGGCACGCGTCTACGCCGAAATCCCCGAGCGGAACTTCCTGCCGTCAACCGGGACAGTGCTCCAGCTCGACGAAGTTCCGGGCCCAAGGCAGCGTCCCGGCGCCCCCGCCCGCAACGAAGTCGAGACCGCAGGCGGCCGCGTGCGCGTCGATTCGGCTCTGGTTCAGGGCTTGGAGATCTCCTCCAGCTACGACCCCATGATTTCCAAGGTGATCGCCTGGGGCAAAGACCGAACTGCCGCCCTGGACACCCTGGACGGGGCGCTCGCCGGGTACACCGCGCTCGGCATCGACACCAACGTCGAATACCTGCGCCTGCTCATCAACGACGCCGACGTCCGGGCCGGGCGCCTCGACACCGGGCTGATCGAGCGTAAGATGCCGGACTTCAGCTTCCGGCGCGTGGGCGACGCCGAACTTGTTGTCGCCGCCTTGTACGCCCTGGACCAGGCGGACGAACAGCTCCGGAGCGAACCCGTGGCTGGTCCGTGGCGGCGCCGCGACGGCTGGCGAATCGGTGCCGCGGCTCCGCGACGGATCAGCCTGGGAACCTCCGACGGCGGCGTCGCCACCGTGGAGGTGACCCGGCCGGCGGCGGGGGAACCGGCCACTGTGCGCGTGAACGGAGGGCCGCAGCTCACGGCCCTCCTGCAATACTCTGGCCGCCAACTCCCGGTGCTCACCCTCGACGGCGAAGTCGGCAGGTATGAACTTGCCCCCGTTCACACCGGTCCTCCCGCCCAGAGCTGGCTCGAGCCTGATCCCCGCGTCCTCTCGGAACTCTTCCTCGGCAACGAGGGCTGGTCCTGCCGGCTCGAGGTGCTCACCCGCGAGGCCCGGCTGGTCCGGGTGCTGGCCGCGATCGAACGCGAGGAGGGCGCGGCCGACCCGGCGGTGCGCTCGCCGATGCCGGGCACAGTGGTATCGGTCTCCGTCAGCAACGGCGACACCGTGCAGGCCGGCCAGGTCCTGGTCTCGGTGGAGGCGATGAAGATGGAGCACCAGCTCGTGGCGCCGCTCGACGGCACAGTCCACATCAGCGTCAGGTCCGGAGACCTGGTCAAGGCAGACCAGGTCCTTGCCACGGTCCACCCCGCCACCGCGGCCGAACTGCCTACGGCGGAGAACGCAGCCGAAGACGCGGTGGAGGAATCCGTCATCGCCATGGGCGCCGCGGAATAGCACCCCCGCTTCAACACCAAATACATCAAACAGACCCGATCCACAGTTCAGACAAGGAAGTCCCAACATGGCTGATTTTGAGCTCAGCGAGGAATACCAGGACCTCAGCAACACCGTCCGCGAATTCGCCGATGAAGTGGTGGCGCCGGTTTCCGCCAAACACGACGAGGAACACAGCTTCCCCTACGAAGTCGTGAAGCAGATGGCGGACATGGGGCTCTTCGGCCTCCCCTTCCCGGAAGAGTTCGGCGGCATGGGCGGTGACTACTTTGCCCTCGCACTGGCCCTGGAGCAGTTGGGGCGGGTGGACCAGTCCGTGGCCATCACGCTGGAAGCGGGAGTTTCACTGGGCGCCATGCCCGTGTACCGTTTCGGCACTGATGCCCAGAAGGAGGAATGGCTGCCGTCACTGGCGTCGGGCCAGGCGCTCGCCGGCTTCGGCCTGACGGAACCCGAAGCCGGGTCCGACGCGGGCGGAACCAAGACCACGGCCCGGCTCGAAGGCGGTGAGTGGATCATCAACGGCAACAAGGAGTTCATCACCAACTCCGGCACGGACATCACCAAGCTGGTCACCGTGACAGCTGTCACCGCAAAGCAGGAGCGCGCGGACGGCAGCATCAAGAAGGAAATCTCCACCATCCTGGTGCCCACCAGCACGCCCGGCTTCAAAGCGGAGAAGGCGTACAACAAGGTGGGCTGGAATGCCTCCGATACCCACCCGCTTACGCTCAAGGACGTCCATGTGCCCGAGGCGAACCTCCTCGGCGAGCAGGGCCGCGGCTACGCCAACTTCCTGTCCATCCTGGACGAGGGCCGCATCGCCATCGCCGCCCTGGCCACGGGAGCTGCCCAGGGCTGCGTGGACCTGTCGGTGAAATACGCGAAGGAACGCAGCGCGTTCGGGCAGAACATCGGTAAGTACCAGGCCATCGCCTTCAAGATCGCCCGCATGGAAGCACGGGCCCACACGGCACGCCTGGCCTACTACGACGCCGCGGCGAGGATGCTGGCCGGGAAGCCGTTCAAGACGCAGGCGGCCATCGCTAAGATGGTCGCAGGCGAGGCAGCCATGGACAACGCGCGGGACGCCACCCAGGTGTTCGGCGGCTATGGCTTCATCAACGAATTCACCGTGGCGCGCCACTACCGCGACTCCAAGATCCTTGAGGTCGGCGAGGGCACCACGGAGGTCCAGCTGATGCTGATCGCCCGCGAACTCGGCCTCTAGCTTCCCGCCAGGGAGCAGCGCAGGGAGCAAAACAGGGAGCAGACCAGGAAGGATCGACGATGATTGACAAGGTTGTTGCCAGTGCCGAGGCCGCGGTTGCCGATATCCCCGACGGCGCCTCGCTCGCCGTCGGCGGTTTTGGACTGTGCGGCATCCCGGTTGCCCTGATCGATGCCCTCCACCGGCACGGGACCACGGACCTGGAAACCGTCAGTAACAACTGCGGCGTCGACGACTGGGGGCTGGGCATCCTGCTGAAGGACGGCAGGATCCGCCGCACCGTCAGCTCCTATGTCGGGGAAAACAAGGAGTTCGCCCGCCAGTACCTCTCCGGCGAACTCGAGGTGGTGCTGACCCCGCAGGGAACGCTCGCGGAGAAACTGCGTGCCGGCGGCGCCGGCATCCCGGCGTTCTACACGCCGGCCGGCGTCGGAACCCAGGTGTCCGACGGCGGCCTGCCGCAGAAGTACGACGCCGACGGGAGCATTGCGATCGCCTCCGCGCCCAAGGAAGTCCGCACCTTCAACGGCGCCGACTATGTGCTGGAGGAGTCGCTCACCCCGGATTTCGGACTCGTCCACGCCTGGAAGGGCGACCGGCACGGAAACCTCGTGTTCCACGCCACGGCCATGAACTTCAACCCGCTGTGCGCCATGGCCGGGCGGATCACCATCGCCGAAGTTGAGGAACTGGTGGAGCCGGGTGACCTGGATCCGGAGCACGTCCACGTTCCCGGCATCTTCGTCCAGCGGGTTGTCCTTGCACCGCAGGGCGAGAAGCGGATCGAAAAGCGGACCGTCGCAGTGTCCGCCAGTGCCCCCGGCACACCCGGCGCCCCCGGCGCCCCCGGCACACCAAAACAGGCAGCAGAGCAGGCAGGAGCATAGCCGTGGAATCGATCAACACGCCGGGCGCCCCGCCCCGCCCCGAAGCCGTCCGCCACGAATACCGGCCGCCCGCCGTCGGACATCCCGAGGGCACCAGCCCCGAAACGAAAGGCTGGACCCGCAACGAGCTCGCCGCCCGGGTGGCCCGCGAACTCCACAACGGGCAGTACGTCAATCTCGGCATCGGGATGCCCACGCTGATCCCCAACTACATTCCGGCGGGCATTGAAGTGGTCCTGCATTCGGAAAACGGCATCCTGGGCGTGGGGCCGTACCCCGCGGAGGACCAAGTGGACCCGGACCTGATCAACGCCGGCAAGGAAACCGTCACCGTGAACAAGGGGGCCGCCTTCTTCGACTCCGCAACCTCATTCGGCATGATCCGCGGCGGCCACGTGGATGTTGCCGTGCTCGGTGCCATGGAAGTGGCGCAGAACGGCGACCTGGCCAACTGGATGATTCCAGGCAAGATGGTCAAGGGCATGGGCGGCGCCATGGACCTGGTGTTCGGGGCCAAGCGGGTGATCGTGATGATGGAGCATGTGGACCGCAGCGGCAAGCCCAAGATCGTCCAGCAGTGCACCCTGCCGCTGACCGGCAAGGGGTGCGTGGACCGGATCATCACCGACCTCGCCGTGATCGACGTCGTCACCGAAGGCGGCTCCTCCCGCCTTGTGCTGCGCGAACTGGCCCCCAACGTGACAGCCGAGGAAGTCGCCGCGGCCACGGGGGCGGAACTCTTCGAAGAGGACCAGGAACTGACCGTATGACCAGTGCTGACGAGGTTTCGACGGGCTCAACCACCGCCGGCCCACGCGTCGTCGAACAGCGGGGCCTCTACTTCGAGGAGCTGGAGGAAGGAGTGGTCTACGCCCACCGCCCGGGCCGGACGGTGACCGAGACGGACAACGTCATCTTCACCACGATGACCATGAACACCCAGGCCCTGCACCTTGACGCCGCCTGGAGCGCCGGGCAGCCGTTCGGGCAGCGGCTGATGAACTCGATGTTTACCCTTGCCACCGTGGTGGGGCAGTCCGTCCCGCAACTGACCCAGGGAACCATCATTGCGCAGCTGGGACTGACTGATGTGTCGTTCCCTCATCCGCTGTACCACGGCGACACCCTGTACACGGAGACGGTCATTACCGGTAAGCGCCTGTCCTCGTCGCGTCCGGGGCAGGGAATCGTGACCATGCAGCACACCGGCCGGAACCAGGACGGCGTGGTGGTGGCGCTGGCCTCGCGCAGCTGCCTGATGTGGACGCGCGAGGCGCATGAAGCCGCCGAAAAGAGGACAATCTAAGCATGACTTTCCTGATGGGGCCCGCCCTGCTCTTCTGCCCTGCCGACCGTCCCGAGCGCTACCAAAAGGCCGCAGAGCGTTCCGACGCCGTGATCGTGGACCTGGAAGACGCCGTCGCCCCTGCCGACAAGCAGCGCGCCCGCGGCGCCATCCTCGCCCAGCTCGGTGCCACCGGCGACGTTCCGGAGCTGGATCCCAGCCGGACGATCATCCGGATCAACCCGGCCGGGACGGAGGAGTTCGAGAAGGACCTGCACTGCCTCAAGCACACCCCGTACCGGCATGTGATGCTCGCCAAGGCCGAAAACGCCGGCCAGCTCAAGGCGCTGGAGGGCTACAGCGTGATTGCGCTGTGCGAGACGGCCGCCGGAATCCTCAACGCCGCCGCCATCGCCGCTGAACCCAACGTGGTGGGCCTGATGTGGGGTGCCGAGGACCTGCTCGCATCGCTGGGCGGGACCTCCAGCAGGAACGACGACGGCGGGTACCGGGCAGTGGCGCTGCACGCCAGGTCCGCCGTGCTGCTCGCGGCGGGGGCCTTCGGCAAGGAGGCCATCGATGCGGTGTACGTCAACATTCCGGACCTTGACGGGCTGGCAGCCGAGTCCCGCGACGCCGTCGCCTCGGGATTCGGTTCCAAGGCCTGCATCCACCCCAGCCAGGTGGCCGTCGTCCGGGGAGCGTACGCACCCGCGGAGTCGGACGTTGCCGCGGCCAAAGAGCTCCTGAACGCTGCCGCGGCTGCCGGCACCGGCGTATTCCAGTTCAACGGAAAGATGATCGACGGCCCCATCCTGAAGCACGCGGAATCAACCCTGCGGCGGGCCGGCCGGTAGGAACGCCCTGCGAAGCGAAAGCCACAGGCCGGGAGTCGCTGGACTCCCGGCCTGTGGCTTTTCCCGGTGTGGCTTCCCGATCAGGCAGCAGTGCTAACCGGCCTTCACCGCCAGCACCGGGCAGTCCGCCTCGAGCAGTATCCGTTGGGACGTGCTGCCCAGGATCAGCTTGCCCACCGGGGTGCGGCGGCGCAGCCCGATCACAATCAGCTCGGCATTGTGCTCCTCCGCGGCGTCCAGTACCTCCGCGGCCGCATCATGGCCACGGACCGGCTGCTTGATCACGTGGTCAATGCCCTGCGTCGCGAGCCGGTCCTCGATGCTCTGGATCTCAGGTTCCTGTGCGTACCGGTTATCCACCAGCGCATCACCCTTGGAGGAGTTGATGACCAGCAGCCTGCTGTTGCTCTTCCGCGCCTCGGCGATGGCCTGGGCGAGCGCCGCTTCGCCCTCAGGTGTCGGGACGTATCCCACCACGATCGTCATGGTTGCTCCTTGTTTCTGCTGAATGGTTTCTGCTGATTGCGGGTAGGGGGTCGGCAAAATGCCCGGCGGCTGTTCAGTCGCTGTAGTCGGCTGCGCCGGAATTGGCGGGAAGCAGCGAGCTGCGCCCCGGGCGGGCCTTGCGCCAGAGCCGCATCAGCAGCGGCCAGAGGAGGATGACCGCCACGATGACGTAGATCCCGACGGCGATCGGCTCGCTCCACAGCCCGGCCGGATTGCCGGCGCTGAGCTGGAGGGTCTTGCGGAGCTGCCCTTCGAGGCGCGGGCCCAGGATCACGCCCAGGATCAGCGGCAGCACGGGGAGTCCGAAGCGCCTCATCATGAAGCCCAGCGCACCAAGCACCAGCAGGATGACGAGGTCGAACGCCTGCAGGTTCACCGAGTAGGCGCCCAGCGTGGCGAAGAACAGGATCCCGGCGTAGAGGTACGGCCGCGGGAGCTGCAGGAGCTTCGCCCACAGCGGCGCCAGCGGAAGGTTGATGATCAGAAGCAGCAGGTTGCCGATGAAGAGGCTGGCAATCAGTGCCCAGACCAGCGGTCCCTGGCTCGCGAACAGCTGCGGACCGGGCTGGATGCCGTAGGACGTGAACGCTGCCAGCATGACGGCGGCAGTCGCGTTGGTGGGCAGGCCCAGCGCCAGCATGGGGGTCAGTGTGCCCGCAGCCGCGGCGTTGTTGGCTGCTTCCGGCCCGGCAACACCTTCGATGGCGCCGTGGCCGAACTCCTCGGGGTGCTTGGAGAGCCTCTTCTCCGTGACGTAGGAGAGGAACGTGGGGATCTCGGCGCCGCCCGCGGGGAGTGCCCCGAACGGGAAGCCGAATGCTGTGCCGCGGAGCCAGGGCTTCCAGGACCGCTTCCAGTCCTGCTTGCCCATCCACGGGCGTCCCACCGGAATGACGTGCAGGGGAGTGCGGCGCAGGTGCGCGGCCACCCACAGGGCTTCACCGACGGCGAAGATGGCCACGGCCACCACCACGATGTCCAGGCCGTCTGCCAAAAGCGGCATCCCGAAGGTGAGGCGTTGCTGGCCGGTGACCGAATCCATGCCCACCAGGCCGATCGCCAGGCCCAGGCCCAGGGCCGCGAATCCGCGCAACCGGGAGGAACCCAGCACGGCCGTGACGGCCAGCAGGGCGAGCACCATGATCGCGAAGTAGCTGGGTGAGCCCAGGCTGACGGCGAACTGGACCACGATCGGCGCGCAGACGGCGAGCAGCGTTGTACCGATGGTGCCGGCAACAAAGGAACCGATGGCGGCGGTGGCCAAAGCCTGGGCTGCCCTGCCGGCCTTTGCCATCTTGTTGCCTTCGATGGCGGTGACCACCGACGAAGACTCACCGGGAGTGTTGAGCAGGATGGAGGTGGTGGAACCGCCGTACATGCCGCCGTAGTAGATGCCGGCGAACATGATGAAGGCGCTGGTGGGCTCCAAGGCGTACGTGACCGGGAGCAGCAGGGCCACGGTCATCGCCGGGCCAAGGCCCGGGAGGACGCCGACGGCAGTGCCGAGGACCACGCCGATGACGGCGTAGAGGAAATTCATGGGGGTCAGCGCGGTGGCGAAACCATCCATGAGGGAGGAGAAGACGTCCATTAGAGAATCCCTTCCAGCAGGCCTGCAGGCAGTGCGATGCCGAGGCCCAGGAAAAAGCCGTAGAAGGTCAGGATGGACATGGCCAGGGAGATGAGGCCGTCACGGACGTAGTGCCGTCCGCCGAGGGCCCACACGCTGCCCCAGAACAGCACGGTTCCGGAGATAACCCAGCCGGCCCAGTCGATCAGCAGGATGTTCGCGACGAAGGCGCCCACCAGGGGGAGTATCGTCTTCCAGTCCGCGGGGTGCGCCAGGTCAACGTCCTCGCCGCCTTCCGCCTCGCCCTTGCCGCCGCGCAGCACATTCACTGCAAGGAGCACGGCGCAGACGATGAGCAGGCCGGCCACGATGAAGGGGACCGTCTTGGGACCCACAGGGTCCGACTTGGAATAGGGCGTCGCCAGGCCGTTGGCGTCGAGGAAGACCATGACCCCGGCCGCCCCGAGCAGGAGGGCAACCCCCAGCTCGGAGCGGCCTTTGAGCCGTGAGGCCACCGTTGGTGAAGAGCTCACGCCAGGCCAAGCTTCGTGAGGACGTCCGCCACCCGCTTGTCCTGCTCCGTCAGGAAGGTCTTGAATTCGTCACCGGTGACAAAGGCGTCGGTCCAGCTGTGCGTCTTCAGCGTCTCCTTCCAGGCCTCGGTGCCGTGCATCTTCTCGAGGGCTGCGATGAGGGTTGCTTTGTCGGCGTCGCTGATTCCCGGAGGGGCAACGATGCCGCGCCAGTTGGTGAACACCAGGTCGATGTTGGATTCCTTCAGGGTGGGGGCATCAACGCCGTCCAGCCGCTCCGCGCCGCTGGTGGCCAGCACGCGGACTTCGCCCGATTCAATCTGCTTGAGGTACTCACCGGCGCCGGAGGCCGCAAAGCCGAGCTTGTTGCCGAGGATGGCCGGGAGAAGGTCTCCGCCGCCGTCGTAGGAAACAAAGTTGACCTTGGTCGCGTCGATTCCCACTGCTCCCGCGAGCTGCATCGGCAGCAGGTGGTCGGGGCCGCCGGGGGAGGAGCCGCCGCCGACGGCGATGGAGCCGGGATCGGCCTTCCATGCCTTCACGAGGTCGTCGATGGTCTTGTACGGCGAGTCCTTGCTGACCATGATGGCGCCGGGCTCTTCAATGAGCTTGGCCAGCGGAGTGGTGTCCGTCAGCTTGGATGCGGACTTGTTGGTGTAGCTGGCGCCCACCACACCCAGGCCCATCAGCATGGTGAGGTCGCCGTTGCCCTTTTCGTTGACCACGCGGGCCAGGCCCACGGTTCCGCCGGCGCCGGCGAGGTTGAAGACTTCGGTGTTGGTGGCGATCTTCTCGTCGTCGAGAACCTTCGCGGCAGCACGGGCGGTGGTGTCGTAGCCGCCGCCAGGCGTGTTGGGGACGAGGATCTGCAGCCCGGTGACGGGGCCGGCGGCAGCGCTGGAGCTGCCGCTCGTCGAACTCTTGCCGGTGGCACCGCAACCGGTGGCCATCAGGGCGATGCCGGCGGCGACGGCGGCAATGCGCAATGCGCGGATCTGGCGCATGGTGTTCCTCTTCTCAGTAAAGTTCTTGGCCAAGCTGGTCAGCAAAACTGACTGTGCATCTGATGCTAGGTGCGGAAGTGAGCGGCATCACTCTTGTGTAAGCAGAGAAAGTTAAGTTCATTTCGTTCACGTTTCCGGCACTCAACCGGAGCTCCGGCCGGTCTCACGGAGGCGCGGGCCCGGCGTCCGCCCGGCAGGGTGCGTTGGGGTATAGTTCCGGTACCCCACCCACCAGAGGAAAGAACCACAGTGACTCGACGAAGAGGAATGTCCCTCGCCGGGCAATATCTGGGCCTCCAGCTGCTGATTGTCCTGGCCGTCCTCGTCGCCGTCGTCGCCATCTCCCTCGCCCAGTCCGCGGCCGCGTTTGAAAGGATCGAGGGGCGCCGCGCACTGTCCGCCGCTGAAGCGCTGGGCAGCAATCCCGCCGTCAGGGCTTTGCTTCCCTCGGCCGAACCGCGCGGCAGTGCGGCGCTGTCCGCCGTCGCCGAATCCGTCCGCACGGTCTCCGGGTCCGCGCAGGTGGCGCTCGCCCGGACGGACCGCACCGTCGTGGCGTCGTCGGACCCCGGACTTCTCGGCCGCCCGCTGGAACTTGGCCCGAGCAGGGTGATGGAAGGCCGTGCCTGGACGGGCGTGGTGGGCGGAACAGCCACCCCGGTCCTTTCGGCCCACGTGCCGGTCCTTGACGATTCCGGGAAAATGATCGGCATCGCGTCCATCAGCCGGAACTACCCGTCCACGTGGGAGCGGCTGGGGGATGCGGTGCCAAACCTGCTGACCTACCTGGGAGTGGCCAGCGTCCTGGGGGTTGCCGGCTCCCTGTTGCTGGCCCGCAGGGTCAAGCGGCAGACCCTTGGCATGGAGCCCAGCGAAATCTCCGGCCTGGTGGAGAACCGCGAGGCGATGCTGCACGGACTGAAGGAGGGAGTGGTGGCGCTGGACCTCCACGGACGGATCACCGTGGCCAACGACAGCGCCCGGGCGCTGCTGGGCCTGCCGGCGGACTGCGTGGGCAAGGACCTTGCCGGCCTGCCCGTTGAACCTGCGCTCAAGGACGTGCTGACGGGTGAGCAGCCCGGGCAGGACCAGATGGTGCTGGTGGGTGAACGCCTGGTGGTGCTCAACCGGGTGCCCATCCGGTCCAAGGGCCGCGTGATGGGTTCGGTCGCCACCTTGCGCGACCGGACGGAGCTGTCATCCCTGGAACGCGAGCTCGGGGCAACGCGTACTGCGACGGACACGCTCCGGGCGCAGGCCCATGAGTTCGCCAACCAGCTGCACGTTATCTCGGGCCTGATCCAGATCGGCGAGTACGATTCCGTGGTGCAGTTCGTCAACGGCGTCACTGTGGACCGGACACGCCTCAACGACGACGTGACCAGCCGCATCCAGGACCCGGCGCTCGCCGCCCTGCTGATCGCCAAATCCAGCCTCGCTGCTGAGCGTGGTGTGCCATTGCAGCTGGATCCCGGTTCGGTGCTGGCGCCGGTGGGCGATGAGCTCTCCCGGGACCTGACCACCGTGGTGGGGAACCTCGTGGACAACGCGCTCGACGCCGTCACAGGAGTCACCGAGGGGTCCGTCCGGGTCCGCGTTGAGGACACTCCCGAGGAAGTGGTGGTGACAGTCCGGGACACCGGCCCCGGCATTGACGGGGCAGCGGCCGATGAGATCTTCCGGCAGGGGTTCAGCACCAAGAAGCCCGGCCCTGCCGGCGGCCGGGGCTTTGGCCTGGCGCTCTCGCGCGTAGTCTGCCGGCGGAGCGGCGGCGAACTTACGGTCGCCAACGACGGCGGGGCCGTCTTCACCGCGAGGCTGAAGCGGGCGCCGCTGACGCGGACGCCTTTAAAAGGGATGCCGGCTAAGGGAAAGGTGACCCGGCCATGATCAACGTCCTGATCGTCGACGACGACTTTATGGTGGCCAAAGTCCACGCCGGGTTCATCCAGCGCACGCCGGGATTCGCCGTCGTCGGAGTTGCGCACACCGGAGCCCAGGCCATGGCGGAGACCGCCCGGCTGCAGCCCGACCTTGTCCTCCTGGATATCCACCTGCCCGACATCAACGGCCTGGACCTCATGGCCAGGCTGCGGGAAGCGGCGCCTGAACTGGACGTGCTGGTGATCAGCGCGGCCCGCGAGGTGGAGACCGTCCGCCGCGCCCTGCGCGGCGGCATTGTCCACTACCTGATCAAACCGTTTTCGCAGGCGGACCTGCAGGAACGGCTGGAGCACTACCGCAGCGCTTACCAGGGACTGGACCTGTCCAAGGACGTGGCCGAGCAATCGGACGTCAACCGGGTCTTCGGGCTGGAAAGCGCGGAACGCGCCGAACGGACGGAACCGCGCCTCCCCAAGGGCTGCAGCCCGGAAACCCTCAGCCGTGTGGTCGCGGTGCTGGAGTCCGCCGGGGCGGACTTTTCGGCTGCCGAAGTCGCGGACCTGCTGGGCACATCCCGGGTCAGCGCCCGCCGGTATCTCGAATACCTCCACGACGAGGCTCGGGTCGAGGTCCGCCTCAAATACGGCGCGGGCCGTCCCGAGCGCCGTTACGGACTCAAGTCACCGTGACCCCGGCGGGAGGGACAGTGGCGGAATGGCCTCGTAGAGCAGGGTCCTGATCCACCGCTGGCCCGTCTCGCGGTGTTCCGCCCGGCTCGCGAAGCGGTACAGGTAGCTGTGGACGCGCACCCAACGGGGGCGGGCGCCGTCGAACGGGTCCTTGCGCAGCAGCCGCAGGACAGCTCCGTCGGCTTCGAGCAGCTTCGCCAGGAAGGCGTAGAACCACTCCTCATGGACGGTGCGCAGGGGCAGGAACCACATGAGCCAGTCCAGCCGGAGGTGGTACGGAGCCCACTGGCGCGGCAGCCGGCGGACGTCGCCGGGCTTCCCGCGGAAACCGTACTCGCGCCAGTCCGCGTCGTCGTCGGGCTGGTCGTCTAGCGTGCCTTCCACCACAATCTCGATCCGCAGTTTGGTCACCGTGCCGAATGCCCCGTAGGTGTTGACCAGCTGCCAGCGGTTGAAGCTGGCGTTCATCAGCTGCCGGTGCTGGAGGAGGTTCCGGGCCGGCCAGTAGCTGAGTACCAGCAGGAGCACCGTTACGGCGAGCACAACGGCGAGCCACCACACAGGGGTCCGCGCACCGCCGTCGGCGGCACCGTAGGTGTGCCAGTCCAGCGGGATGACGGGGAGCACCGCGTGGGCAACCGGATCGCTCACTGCGGCGAAGGCCAGCAGGATTGCCATCCAGTTCAACCAGGCGAAGTTTCCGCTCGCCACGAGCCACAGCTGGGTGAAGATGACGATGCCCGCGGCGATGCCGGCCAGCGGTTTCGGGGCGAACAGGAAGAACGGAACCACCAATTGCGCGAAGTGGTTGCCCAGGACTTCCATCCGGTGCACAGGCTTGGGGAGGAGGTGCGCCTGCCGGCTCAACGGACCCGGCATCGGCTGGGTCTCGTGGTGGTAATACAGGGCGGTCAGGTCGCGCCACTCGCTGCCTCCGCGGATCTTGATCATGCCGGCGCCGAACTCGAGCCGGAACAGCAGCCACACCAGCAGGATCAGGATGGTCCGGGGCGGCGGCGTCTGGTCCGAGCCAAGGAAGGCCACCGTGAAGCCGGCCTCCAGGAGCAGCATCTCCCATCCGAAACCGTAAAAAGTCTGGCCCACGTTGACGATCGACATGTACAGCAGCCACAGTGCCAGGAAGGCGATCATCGGCAGCCAGGGCGGTCCCAGCTGCGGAAGCCCCAGAATGAGCGTGGCCGAAACGGCCATGCCGCACCAGCAGACAAGGCGAAGCAAGCGGTCCGAGTAGCGCCACAGGAACAGGCTGGGCCGGCGCCGGCGCCGGAAGCTGTCCAGGTAGTCGGGGACCGGGAGCAGGCCGCGTTCACCGAGCAGTGCCGGGAACTGGTTGCGGCAGGAGAGGAACGCCACAAAGAAGATCGCCGCGACGCCGCGCTGCAGCACCTGCCGGGCAAACTCATACTCCGGCGCGTCGAACCATGCGGCCCACTCCACGATGTTCACGTTACGCCTGCGGCGCACGGCGTCAATGTCCCCGGGTACCTGCCCGCCGGCGCATGCCACCGGCAGGTCCCGCCGGCGGGCGGGACCCATACGTGCGGGATACTTAACGGATGCAGCCACGCAGAATCGTTCTCCTCGGATCCACCGGTTCCATCGGCACCCAGGCGATTGACGTCGTCGACGGCGCCCCGCACCTTTTCGAGGTTGTGGCACTAAGCGCCGGCGGCGGGAACCTGGACCTCCTTGCCCGCCAGGCCGTCCACACGAAGGCCAGGGCCGTGGGTACGGCCAGCGGCGATGCGGCCGCCTTGCAGGAACTGATTGACGACGCCGCCCGCGCGGCCGGCGTTACCGGCTACCGGCCGGAGATCATCACCGGCCCGGACGCCTCCACCAGGATTGCGGAGATCGAGGCGGACGTGGTGCTCAACGGCATCACAGGCTCGATCGGCCTGGCGCCAACCCTGGCGGCCCTGAAATCCGGTGCCACGCTGGCGCTCGCCAACAAGGAGTCGCTGATCGTCGGTGGCGCCCTCGTGAAGGCTGCCGCACGGGAAGGCCAGATCGTCCCGGTCGATTCCGAGCATTCGGCGATCGCGCAGTGCCTGCGGTCCGGGACAGCCGACGAGGTGGACCGGCTCATCCTGACCGCCTCCGGCGGACCCTTCCGCGGCAGGACCCGCGAGGAACTCCACAGCGTCTCGCCGCAGGATGCCCTCGCGCACCCCACCTGGGACATGGGCCTGATGGTCACCACCAACTCCGCCAGCCTGGTGAACAAGGGCCTTGAAGTGATCGAGGCGCACCTGCTGTTCGATATCCCGCTGGACCGCATCGACGTGGTGGTGCACCCGCAGTCCGTGGTCCATTCCATGGTGCAGTTCGTGGACGGCTCCATCATCGCCCAGGCCTCGCCGCCGGACATGCGCCTGCCCATCGCCCTTGGACTGGGCTGGCCGGACCGGGTCCCGAAGGCGGCCGCGCCGTGCGACTGGACCCAGGCAACCAGCTGGACGTTCGAACCGCTGGACACAGAGGCGTTCCCCGCTGTTGGCCTGGCCAAGGACGCCGCCAAACAGGGGAGCACCTACCCTGCCGTGTTCAACGCCGCCAACGAAGAGGCCGTGATGGCGTTCCACTCCGGCCGGATCCGGTTTACCGACATTGTGGATACCATCGAAGCGGTGCTCAGCGAACACCCAGGATCCTCCGGGCTGACAGTTGAGTCCGTACTGGATGCTGAAGCGTGGGCACGAGCGCGCACCCACGAACGTTTAGCAGTGAGCAGTCTCTAGGAAGCAGCAGATCTCAGCATGAGTCCCGTCATTCTCTTTATCCTCGGTGTCGTCTTTGTGGCGATCGGCATCGCAGTCTCCATCGCGCTGCACGAGGTGGGCCACCTCGTTCCGGCCAAGCTGTTCAAGGTGCGGGTCACCAAGTACATGATCGGCTTCGGCCCCACCCTGTGGTCCAAGCGCAAGGGGGAGACCGAGTACGGCATCAAGGCGATCCCGCTGGGCGGCTACGTGTCCATGATCGGCATGTATCCGCCGAACAGGGACGACGGCACGGTGCGTCCCTCCAGCACCGGCATGTTCCAGACCCTTGCCACCGAAGCGCGTTCCATGGCCCACGAGGAAGTGGGGCCCGGCGATGAGAAGCGGGTTTTCTACCGGCTGCCGGTGTGGAAGAAGGTCATCGTGATGCTCGGCGGCCCTGCCATGAACCTGCTGATCGGCGTGGCGCTGACGGCCGTGCTGTTGATGGGCTTTGGGATCAGCACCCCCACCACCACCATCGCGGACGTCTCCAAATGCCAGGTCAAGGCCGGGGAAACCGTGGATCCGGATTCCGCCGACTGCAAGCTCACTCCCGCAGCTGCGGCGCAGCTCAAGCCCAACGACACCATTACCTCGTTCGACGGCAAGGCGGTGACCAGCTGGGAGGAACTCACCGGGTGGATCCGCGCCTCCGCGGGACGGGAAGTCAGCATCACGGTGGTACGCGACGGTTCGCCCGTCACCGCTACCGTGACCCCGGTGCTCTCGGCGCGGCCGGTCGTCGGCGCGGACGGGCGGCAGGCCACTGATTCGAACGGGACCCTGCAGTACCAGGAAGTCGGTTTCCTGGGGATCGGTGCCCAGACCGCCCTGGTGGCCCAGCCGGCGTCGTCCGTGCTGCCCATGGCGGGGGAAAACATCCAGCAGGTGGCCGGCGTCGTCCTGAATCTCCCCGCACGGGTGGTGGGCGTCGCCAAGGCGGCCTTCAGCGAAGAACCCCGCGATCCCAACGGGCCCATCAGCGTTGTTGGTGTTGGCCGCGTGGCCGGTGAAGTTGCCGCCATGGAGCAGGTGCCGTTGCAGTCCAGGCTGGCCGCCCTGGTGGGATTGCTGGCCGGACTGAACTTCGCGCTCGCGGTCTTCAACCTGGTCCCGCTGCTGCCGCTGGACGGCGGCCACGTTGCCGGCGCCCTGTATGAGGGAGCCCGACGGCGGCTGGCCAAGCTGTTCGGCCGGCCGGACCCCGGAGCGTTCGATATCGCCAAGCTCCTGCCCGTGACGTACGTAGTGGCTGCGCTGCTGATGGGTATGAGTGTCCTCCTGATCTACGCGGACATCGTCAAGCCCGTCAACCTGTTTGGCTAATCAGCTCATTCAGACTTGGATTCGGTAATCACCTCTTTTTGACTGATATTTATAAATCAGCCGAAAATGATTGATGTTTGGAAATCAGTCGATTATGTTTGCGGTATGTACGTACTCACCATCGACCAGCGCGGGAGCACCGGGGACAGGGACCGAGTGCCCGGCCTGCTGGCCGAGCTACACCGGAAGTCCACCGCCGGCCGGTTCGAACGCTCCGTCGGCGACGAAGTCCAGGGTGTGGTGGAAAAGCCTGCTGAAGTGGTGGACATCGCCCTTCATTGCCTGCGTAGCGGCCAGTGGTACGTGGGAATCGGAGTGGGTGCTGTTGACCTCCCGTTGCCGGCCAGTCCGCGGGAAGGATCCGGTGCGGCGTTCGTCGCTGCGCGGCTGGCAGTGGAAAGAGCCAAGTCCGCCGCCGCCCATGTGCCGTTGTCCGTGGTTCCCGGAGGACTGCGCCGCGGCGGTGCGGCGCCACCGGAGGCCGGAACCGGCATCAGAGCCTGCGCGAACGCCGAAGCGGTCCTCCGCCTGATTGGCCGGCTGGTGCAGGACCGCACGGAGGCCCAGTGGAAAGTGGTGGACACCCTCCGCGGACTGCAGCAGGACGCGTCAGCCAGGCACGGCAGCCAGAAGCTCGCGGCAGCGAAACTCGGAATCACGGAGCAGTCGGTGAGCCGCGCCGTCCTGAGGTCCGGCTGGCAGGAAGAATGGGCGGCGAGGCCCGCCGCAGAGATGCTCCTGGCGGTGGCCCATGACGCAGTGCTGGAAGGAAACAGGTGAACGCTCTCTGGATTACCCTCGCCCTGCTGACGGCTGGGTTCGCCGGGTGGCCTGTCACCGCGCTGGTGTTCCGGTTAGCCCGGACCATCGACGACAAGGCCGACGCGGCCAAGGCGGCCGCAGACCGCGCCGCCCGGGACCGTGCCGCCGACGAAGCTGCCAATGACCCCGCCGCCGATGTCACGGTGGACCGGGCAGCCGCGGACCGTGCATCGGCGGACCGTGAACCAGTGGACCGGGCAGGCGTCGACGGCGAGATCACCGTTGCCGCCGACGTAGCCGAAGGCGGGGCCGGAAAGGTGCCCGCAGGGGCGGCCGCTCCGCCGGCACCAACCACGCGGATCCTGCGCGGCGGAGCCATCATCGGCGTCCTGGAACGGCTGGCTGTGTGCCTGGCCATCCTGACGGGGCAGCCCGTGGCGATCGCCTACGTGGTGGCCATCAAGGGCCTGGGGCGCTTCGCGGAACTGAAGGAGACCCCTGTTGCCGCCGAGAGGTTCATCATCGGAACGTTGTCATCCATGCTGTGGGCCGCCGGAGTCGCCGCCCTCGCCAAGATCCTCTTCCTGAGCTAAACCGGATACGTACTCCGGCGGGCAGGGCGATAGGGTATCCGTATGACTGTTTTTGCTGTTGAGTACGTATACGCCGCCGAGTCCACCGAAGCACGGAACGCCGCCCGTCCGGCACACCGGGAATGGACCGCCGCCCTTGCCGGTGAAGGCGCACTCCTGGCCAGCGGGCCTTACGGCGATGGAGCCGGTGCCCTGCTGATCTTCAAGGCCGCCGACGAAAACGCGCTGAACGGGATCCTCAAGCAGGATCCTTTCGCTGTGGCCCAGGTCATCGCGGGCACGCGCACCACCGAATGGAACCCGGTGACCGGCCTCCTGGCCGAGCACGCTGCCTAGCCCGCCGGAACCACCCACCATCGATACCTCGACCTAAATAGGAGTCCACGTGACCTCGGTCAGCCTGGGAATGCCGTCAGCACCGCCCCCCGTCCTCGCACCGCGCAGGAAAACCCGCCAGATCAAGGTGGGCTCGGTGGGCGTCGGCTCGGATTCGCCCATCAGCGTGCAGTCGATGACCACCACGCCCACCACGGACATCAACGCCACGCTGCAGCAGATTGCTGAGCTGACGGCCTCGGGCTGCGACATCGTGCGCGTCGCCTGCCCGTCCGCGGACGACGCCGAGGCGCTTCCGATCATCGCGCGGAAGTCCCAGATCCCCGTCATCGCGGACATCCACTTCCAGCCCAAGTACGTCTTCGCTGCCATTGAAGCGGGCTGTGCCGCGGTGCGCGTCAACCCAGGGAACATCCGCAAGTTCGATGACCAGGTCAAGGAAATCGCCCGCGCCGCCAAGGACCACGGCACGTCCATCCGGATCGGCGTCAATGCCGGATCGCTGGAGCCCGGAATCCTCAAGAAGTACGGCAAGGCAACCCCCGAGGCTTTGGTGGAGTCAGCTGTCTGGGAAGCCTCGCTGTTTGAGGAGCACGGCTTCCACGACTTCAAGATCTCCGTCAAACACAACGACCCCGTGATCATGGTTGCCGCGTACGAGATGCTGGCCGAGCAGGGCGACTGGCCCCTGCACCTGGGCGTCACCGAGGCCGGCCCGGCCTTCCAGGGCACCATCAAGTCCGCCACGGCCTTCGGTGCCCTCCTGTCCCGGGGAATCGGCGACACCATCCGCGTTTCCCTTTCGGCTCCTCCGGTCGAGGAAATCAAGGTGGGCAACCAGATCCTGCAGTCGCTGAACCTGCGTCCCCGCAAGCTCGAAATTGTCTCCTGCCCGTCCTGCGGCCGGGCCCAGGTGGATGTGTACACGCTGGCCGAGCAGGTCACGGCCGGCCTGGAAGGGATGGAGATCCCGCTGCGTGTTGCCGTGATGGGCTGCGTCGTCAACGGACCGGGCGAGGCACGCGAAGCTGACCTGGGCGTGGCCTCGGGCAACGGCAAGGGACAGATTTTTGTGAAGGGCGAGGTCATCAAGACTGTCCCCGAGAGCGAAATTGTTGAGACACTGATCGAAGAGGCCATGCGAATCGCTGAAGAGATGGGGGAGGCCGATGGCGAAGATGCTGTCAAGGGTAGCCCCGTGGTTAGCGTCTCGTAGGGAGACCGCAGGATCCGGCATCTCAATCCGGGTCCTGTCCGGTCCGGACACTGCCATGCTGCGGGAGCTGGCCAGGACGGACGCTGTAGCCAACGTCTTCATCCTGTCCCACCTGGCGGCAACGGGAACGGCCGCGCCCACCACGGGCGGGGCCAGCATCTTTGGAGTGTTCGACGGCGACACCCTGGTGGGCGCGTGCTGGGCCGGGGCAAACCTCGTTCCCGTGCAGCTGGACCCGGAACTTGCCGGGCTAGTGGCCGAGCATGCGCAACGCTCCGGCCGCCGGTTCGCCTCCATCTTCGGCCCCGCCGATACGGTTCTGGCCATGCACGAACAACTGGAGCAGCTGGGGCAGCCGGCCCACGAGGTCCGTGCGGACCAGCCGCTGATGACCATCGCCGGGCCGCCCGCCGTGCCCGCGAACACGGAACTGGGTGTCGGCCAGCTCGCCGACTTCGACAGGATCCTGCCCGCCTGCGCCGCCATGTTCGAAGAAGAAGTGGGATATTCTCCGTTCCTGGGCGGCCGCGAGTTCTACAGCAGGCGCGTGGAAGGCCTCATCAGGCAGGGCCATTCCCTTGTTCACCTCGATGAGGACGGCCAGGTCATGTTCAAGGCCGAACTCGGCGCCGTCACCCCCGAGGTGACCCAGGTCCAGGGCGTCTGGATGAACCCCTCCTTCCGCGGCCTCGGACTCAGTGCCGGCTACATGGCCGCCGTTGTCATGCTGGCGCAGAAGCTCGCGCCCGTCACCAGCCTGTATGTCAACGACTACAACGCCCGGGCGAGGGCCACCTACGAGCGGGTGGGCTTCCACCAGGTGGGCACGTTCGCTACAGTTCTGTTCTAGCTGGCCGCAACCGGCCGGCGTTCGAACTTATTGGGGGATAAATGAATACGTCCGTTGTGCGCTTTTTCGGGGCCTCTGCCCTCCTGGTGCTTGGCCTGTCCGCCTGCGGCGGTCCAGCCGCCCCTGCCGACGCAGGGGCTTCCCCGGCAGCGTCCGCCGCATCTGACACCCCCAGCCCCACGCCGACGGAAGCTGCCTTCACCATGCTGACGTCCGACGAACTTGCGGAGATCGCCGGAGCCGTGAAGGACTCAGACAGTGTGGCACTCTCCGTGCTGCCTGCGGAGAAGGTCTCGCAGGCGCTGGAACAGATGATGTCCCTCATGACCGAGGTGCAGGTGGAGCCGGCCGAGTGCAATTCCATCGCCACCGGAACCGCAATCAAGCCGGACAGCAACACCACCATGGCGGTGGGTGCCTCCACCTCTTCAACGGCAGAACTCACCCAGACGCTCTCCCTGGTGTCAGGCGTGGAGAAGGAACAACTGGACCAGACGCTTGCCAGGCGCAGTAGCGAGATCGCAGACTGCAGCAGCATCAGCATGAACATCAAGGGAATGTCCATGACAGCCGAGACCATCCGGCTTGACAGCGGCGCCGGCACCGAAGGTGCGATTGCCATGCAAACGGACGTCACCCTGCCTACAGGTGGCACGCAGAGCACCGTGATGGCCTTCGCGGTCAAAGGCGGAGTACTGATCTCGGCGCAGGCGACAGGCTCCGGCGTGACGTCGTCCGACCTTGCCGCTGCGGAAGCCATGCTGGACCAGGCTGCCGCCCTTATCGACTAGCCGGGCGGCCTCCAGGGAGCATGCGGTAACACAGAGTCAACTGCCGAAAACTGCGTGACGACTCTTGTAATGGTGCCGTGAATCACATAGGTTCTTCCTAGCCGCGCCGATGGGGTGCGTGCGGTCTCAGGGGGAAATCAGCAGATGGCACTGGACGTTGACCTTCCCAGCAGGCACGCCTAGCGCTTCCTCCGGACTTCTGGGTCCGACGGGCCGTAAGAGCCACGCCAAAACAGGATGACCAGCCGGAAACGGCCAGGGGCTTCCTTTCAGTTCTGGCGTGGCTCTTCTCCGTCCCGGGCGGCCGGGAACCCGGCACCCGCCGCGCCACGGTAGATTAGTACCCAGACGAATTTGCCCAGCCCGTCATCTGAACAGGCACCTCCCAAGAAACGGATTCCTACCCGTGGTCCTTCGACTATCCAAGCTTTTCCTGCGCACCCTGCGTGAAGATCCCGCCGATGCCGAGGTGGCGAGCCACCGGCTCCTGGTCCGTGCCGGGTATATCCGCAGGGCAGCGCCGGGCATCTACACCTGGCTGCCGCTTGGCCTGAGCGTGCTGCGGAAAGTGGAGAAGATCATCCGCGAGGAAATGACCGCGATCGGCGCCCAGGAAGTCCATTTCCCGGCTCTCCTGCCCAAGGAGCCCTACGAGGCCACCAACCGGTGGACCGAGTACGGCGAGGGCATCTTCCGGCTCAAGGACCGCAAGGGCGGGGACTACCTCCTGGCGCCCACGCACGAGGAAATGTTCACCCTGCTGGTCAAGGACCTGTACTCCTCGTACAAGGATCTTCCGCTGAGCATCTACCAGATCCAGAACAAGTACCGCGATGAGGCCCGGCCGCGTGCGGGCCTGCTGCGCGGCCGCGAGTTCATCATGAAGGACTCCTACTCGTTCGACGTCGACGACGCCGGCCTGGACGCGAGCTACAACGCGCACCGCGCCGCCTACCTGAAAATCTTCGAGCGCCTCGGCCTCGAGGTGGTTCCGGTGGCTGCCACGGCAGGTGCCATGGGCGGCTCCCGGAGCGAGGAGTTCCTGCACCCGACCGAGATCGGCGAAGACACGTTCGTGCGGTCCGCCGGCGGCTATGCGGCCAACGTGGAGGCCGTGACCACCGTGGTGCCCGCGGACATCGACTTCACCAACGCGCCTGCCGCCGAGATCCGGGACACCCCGAACACTCCCACCATCGACACGCTCGTGGACGCAGCCAACGAGCTGGTTCCCCGCGGGGAGAACGACGGCGGCGCCTGGACGGCCGCTGACACGCTGAAGAACGTCGTCCTCGCCATCACCCTGCCCACCGGCGAGCGGCAGATCGTCGTCATCGGCGTGCCCGGTGACCGCGGCGTGGACCTGAAGCGGGTTGAGGCCAACATCGGCGCCTACCTGCCGGTCGCCGGCGAGATCACCGTGGAGGCCGCCGGCGAGGAAGACCTTGCCCGCAACCCTCTGATCGTCCGCGGCTACCTGGGCCCCGGCATGTCACTGAGCGCGCCGCTCCTCGGACTCGAAGGTGCCGCCAAGCTCCTGTACCTGGTGGATCCCCGCGTTGTCAGCGGCACCGCCTGGGTCACCGGAGCCAACATGGCCGGAAAGCATGTCTTCGGCCTCGTGGCCGGCCGGGACTTCGGCTGGGACGGTGTGATCGAGTGCACCGAAGTGCGCGCCGGTGACGAGGCCCCGGACGGATCCGGTCCCCTGGAGACCGCCCGCGGCATTGAGATGGGCCACATCTTCCAGCTCGGCCGCAAGTACGCCGAGGCCCTTGAACTGAAGGTCCTGGACCAGAACGGCAAGCAGGTAGTGGTCACCATGGGGTCCTACGGCGTCGGCGTTACCCGTGCTGTCGCGGCCCTGGCCGAGTCCAACCACGATGCCAAGGGCCTGGTCTGGCCCCGCGCAGTGGCTCCCGCCGATGTCCACGTCGTGGCTGTGGGCCGGGGCGAGGAAATCTTCGCGGCGGCCGAGAAGCTCTCACTCGAGCTCGAAGCCGCAGGCCTCGAGGTCATCTACGACGACCGCCCCAAGGTGTCCCCGGGCGTCAAGTTCGGCGATGCGGAGCTCGTTGGCGTGCCCACGATCCTGGCCGTTGGCCGCGGGCTGGCGGACGGCGTCGTGGAAATCAAGGACCGCCGCAGCGGCGAGGCGGAGAACGTGGCCGTGGAGAAGGCTGTTGACTATGTGGTCAACGCCGTCCGCAGCAAGTAACCCGCTCGGCTGAAGGAGTGATCTCGGGATTCGAGTCGCTGGAGCCCGCCACGCTGATCCTCATCATCGTGGCGGGCTTCGCCGCAGGGTGGATTGACGCAGTGGTGGGCGGCGGGGGACTGATCCAGCTCCCGGCGCTGCTGCTGGTGCCGGGCATCAGCCCGGTCCAGGCTCTTGCCACCAACAAGATGGGTTCCATTTTCGGGACCACCACCAGTGCCGTGACGTACTACCGGCGGGTCAGGCCGGACCTGCGGACCGCCATACCCATGGCCGTCATTGCGCTGGCCGGGAGCTTCGGCGGCGCGGTCCTGGCTGCCACCCTGCCTGCGAGCGTCTTCAAACCCATCATCGTGGCGGCGCTGGTCGCCGTCGCTCTTTTTACGGCGTTCAAGCCCAACATCGGCGACCTGACTTCGCTCCGCCACGACGGCCGGACCCACTATGTGGTGGCCTGCCTCATCGGAGCGGCCATCGGGTTCTACGACGGGCTGATCGGACCAGGGACGGGTTCGTTCCTGATCATCGCCCTGGTGTCCGCGATGGGTTATGCGTTCCTCGAAGCCAGTGCCAAGGCAAAGATCGTGAACATGGCCACCAATGCCGGCGCCCTGATCTTCTTCCTGCCGCACGGCTCACTGCTCTGGGGCGTGGGGCTGGTGCTGGGGCTCGCCAACATGGCCGGCGGCTACCTCGGGGCGCGGACCGCGGTGAAGCAGGGCAGCACCTTCATCCGTAACGTTTTCCTCGCCGTCGTCGGCGCCCTCATCCTCAAACTCGGCTACGACATCTGGCAGGACACCTTCGCCTAGCAGGCGGGCCGAAGGGATTGCGAAAGACCCTCCCGGCCGGGAGGGTGCGGGCGTACCATGCTCCTATGTCAACAGGGGACGAGCCCTTCCGGGACGCCTTGGACGCAGCAGCCGGGCACGCCCGTGAATGGCTGGCAAGCCAGCAGACCCGCCGTGTAGGGCCCCGGGCCACGGCAGGGGAGCTGGAGGCCGTCTTCGGCGGTCCGATGCCCCAGGCCGGCATGCCGGCGGGCGAAGTGATCGACTATCTCGCGGCCGAGGCGGAACCGGGCCTGATGGCCATGCCGTCGGGCCGTTTTTTCGGCTGGGTTATCGGCGGCACCGTGCCCGCCGCCCTGGCGGCGGACTGGCTGGTCAGTGCCTGGGACCAGAACTCCTTCCTACGGGCTGCCACGCCCGCCACGGCGGCCCTCGAGGCAGCAGCCGGGCGGTGGTTCCTGGAGCTGCTGGGCTTGCCGGAAACGGCCGACGTCGGTTTCGTCACCGGCGCGACCATGGCCAACTTCGCCGGCCTGTCCGCCGCCCGCTGGCGCGTCCTGGAGAGGACCGGCTGGGACGTGAACACCGGTGGTCTTGCCGGCGCACCGGCACTCCGTTGCATAGTCGGCCAGGAACGCCACGACTCGATCGATCTCGCCTTGCGGTACCTGGGCCTGGGCCGCCCCATCGTGGTGCCATCGGACCCGCAGGGCCGCATGGATCCGGCAGAGCTGGACTGCGCCCTGGACCGTGCCCTGGCCAAGGCATCGGACGAAACCGGGGGATCAGCCGCTGCGCCGCCGGTTGTGTGCCTGCAGGCCGGGAACGTGCATTCCGGCGCGTTCGATCCGTTCCTCCAAGCGATCACCGTCGCGAAAGCACATGGCGCCTGGGTGCACGTTGACGGGGCTTTCGGACTCTGGGCGGCTGCGGTGCCGGAACTTGCCGCCCTGACCGCCGGACTCCACCTTGCTGACTCGTGGGCAACCGATGCGCACAAGACACTCAACGTGCCCTACGACTGCGGCATCGTGGCTGTGCGGGACACGGAGGCGCTCGAGGCCGCCATGAGCGTCAGCCCCAGTTACATCATCCGGGATGCCGGCGCGGCAGCAGACCCCTTCCAGACCGTCCCGGAACTCTCCCGCCGTGCCCGCGGCGTTCCCGTGTGGGCAGCGCTGAAGTCCCTCGGCCGGGACGGCGTTGCGGCGCAGGTACGCAATCTGGCGAGCCGCGCTGCGCAGTTGGCGGAGCAACTGTCGGTGCTGGACGGCGTGGAAGTACTCAACGACGTCGTCTACACCCAGGTCTCGCTGGCCTTCGGCGATGACGCGACCACGCGGGCCGTGACGGCCCGGATCATCGGTGACGGGCTGGTGTGGATGTCCGGTTCCCACTGGCGGGGGCGGGAGGTCCTGCGTCTTTCGGTGAGCAACTGGACAACGGACGACGCCGACGTCGAGGCGGCCGTCGAAGCGGTGCGGAAAGCCCTGGCAGCAGTTCGCGGCTAGGCCCGGCCGCTTGCTTTCCAGCCAGCTTCACTCAGGCCCTGCTTCACCCGGTGCCGGGAGGTCATGCGCAGCGGGCAATCCGTCGAGGGTGCGTCCGGCCAGCGTGCTGGCCACCCAGAGGGAACGGGCCAGGTCGCCGCCATGGTGGGGGCGCGAGGCATAGGATAGGGCGTTTTCAACTTCGCGGGCGAGGCTCCACTGCCGGGCCGCTTCGGCATCCAGCCCCGCCGCGTTGCTGAAGTCCCTGCATCTCTCCAGCAGTCCCCGCCGGGGATCAGACCGGGAGAGGTCCCGGATGCGGTTCCACAGGAGCGGGGCCACCGAGAACTCGGCTTCGCCGATCATTGGCTGCGGGTCGATTGCCGCAAAACCGCCCTGCGGCCGGGCCAGGATGTTCAGGTAATGGAAGTCCGTGTTGACCAGGACGTCGGTCCCGGCACGGCGGCCCACCGCTCCGCGCGTTTGGCAAACTTCCAGGGCAGCCTCCAGCAGCCAGCGCGGAAATGGCCTGCCGAGCTGCTCCCAGTCCGCCGGAAGATCATCACTCCACTGCTCGGCGCGGGCTGCCACGTGGTCGAATTCGTGCCACTCCGGGCGATGGTCCGGCCTCAGGCTCAACTGCCGTGTCAGCCCGCCCCAGACGCCTACGGCCGTATCGAGCGGAACGTCCTGGAGGGAGCGGCAAGCGTCGAGCCTTTCCAGCAGCATGGAACACGTCCCGGCGTCGGACTCCAGGAGCCGCACCGCACCGTGGCCGTCCCAGAGCCGGAGGGCGAAACGCTCCACCCGGGCTTCGTCGTGCGGGTAGGCAACCTTGAGGACTGCAGGAACGCCCTTGCGGGTTACCGGGACAACCACGGCTCCATGGCCGTTCCATGGCAGCTCACCGGGCGCCAGATCCACCTCAAGGTCCCACCGCTCCAGGCGTCCGCGAATCAGCCTCTGGAGGGAACCCAGCCAGGCACGTCCGCCGCTTGTCCTGCCGTACCGGCGGCTCAGGTCAGGCGGGATGGGGACATCTGCGGGTGCTTTCATCGGATCCAGCGTAACTGCCGGCCCGCCGGCAGGACGCGGAAGGTCAGGCGACCACGCCGCTGGCACCCAGCAGGTTGCCGATCCCGAAGGTCGCGATGAGTGCCAGGGCACCGCCGAGCACCACCCTGAACGCAGCCTTCGACTTCGAGCCTCCGCCGATCCATGCTCCGAGGGCTCCGGTCAGTGCCAGGGCCACCAGCACTGCCACGAAGGTCAGGGGAACCCGGATCTCCTCCGGGGGCAGCAGGATTGCCAGCATGGGCAGGATCGCTCCGATCAGGAACGCTATGGCTGACGCGAAGGCCGCGTGCCACGGGCTGACGATGTCGGTCTCATCGATGTGGAGTTCGGCGGAAAGATGCGCGCCAAGGGCGTCGTGGGCGGTGAGTTCCTCAGCCACCGTGCGGGCCGTGGCGGCGCTGAGGCCCTTGCCCTGGTAGATGGCGGCGAGCTCCTCGAGCTCCTCCTCGGGCTGCTCAGCCAGTTCGCGTCTTTCCTTCTCGATGAGCGCCTGCTGGCTGTCCTTCTGGCTGCTGACGGACACGTACTCGCCCAGCGCCATCGAAATGGCACCACCCACGACGCCGGCCGCACCGGCGATCAGGATAGGGCCGGAATCCGTGGTGACGCCTGCCACGCCCACCACGATTGCCGCGACGGACACGATGCCGTCGTTGGCACCCAGAACTCCGGCGCGCAGCCAGTTCAGCCGATGGGCGATGTCGTTGTGGTGCGGTTCGTTTTCATGCTGTGTTGCTGCTCCCGCGATGTCCATGGGAATAGCAAACCATCGGCTACCGCCGCCTGCCAGTAATACAAGGCTAAGAAAGGTAAGCCACGCCAAGGGCGAGGCAGGGTCTATCCGGCGTCCGACGGCGCCGGCGAAGCCCCCGGCGCGGTCGATTCCTGCGACGGGCTGTCCTGCGGGAGCTCCGGAAGCTGCGCAGTATCCACCACGATGCCCGGCAGGGGACCGGGGTCGGAGCCCCACAGCACGGCGCGGTTGGCAGCTGCCAGAAGGCCCGAAATGGCCCATTGCCGGGTGCTCCCGCCGCTCAACGCGACCAGGTCCCCGTATACCGGGAGGGTTCCTGCTTCAAGACTGCCCAGGCCGGCGGCCGGGGAAGCGAGGAACGACGGGCCGAGGGTGTACCCGGCCTCCCGCGGCGGAATGTCCACGCACAGGGCGCGGCTGAGGGCTTCGGCTTCGGCAAGGACCGACTCATGCCGTGCCAGCAGCTGTGACGCCGAGCCGGCCGCCGCTCCGTCGAGGCGGGCAAGCGCTACCTGGTAGCCGTAGACCGTTTCGGCCTCCGTCTTGACGGTCATCGCCAGGGCTGTTGCCGGGGTGGCCGATCCTTCAGCCGGTCCGGACTCGGTGGTGGCCGGCGGACAGGAACCGTCTGCTGCCGCCGATGCTGTTGCCGATGACGCGGCTGTCGGCGAGGCTGGGGGCGGCGTGGCCGGAGACCCGGGCGCCGCGGGGGCGGCTTCCCCCAACGCAGGTGCAAGTGAGGATGCCTGAAGAACCTGGGCGGTACCGACGGCGGCAAGCAGCCGCGCCATCCCGCCGTCGGATGCTGCCGCATCCTCGAGGCGCCGGCTGCCGCTCGCGGACAGCGCGGCGACGAGGGCGGCGGGGGAGTCCGTTCCCTCGGCCTGCGCCGTCGCGGAAGCGGTTGCTGATCCGGATGCGGAGGCGGCACCCGTGGCCGACGCGGACGGCTTCGGATCGGGCCCGGTCAGCGCCCTCGCCTGGGTTGTCAGCAAAGTCACAGTGCGCAGCAGGGCCTGGCGCTCGGCACCGGAAAAGGAGTCAGCCATTTTTCTGCCGGCCAGGCGCAGCTGCATCGTTTCGGCAAGCGCAGCGGCCCGTGCCCGTTCGGAAAACGCGGGTTCCGGCACCTCCTGCGGAGGGCCGGGAGTCAGCGCCAGCCCCAGGCTGATGACCAGGACCGCCAACGACGCCAGGATGCCGTACCGGAAATAGCGGGCCGGCCGTGGTTTTTCCTTGGTGTCGTCTTTCACAACAGACCATGTTGTCATGCCCGGCAGCAAGCGAGTGCACCACGGCGCCCATAAAATGGCTACGCTAGTACACACAACATCATCTAGCGGGAGGCGGCCGGCATCGTGAGTAATGCAGAAGCCACGACTTCATCAGACCGGACCGGGACGGGCAAGGCTGAGGCCGGATCCGTGCACAACCCGGAAGCCGAGCGCGTCCGGGCGCTGCTGGAACCCTCGGTCCAGGCAAACCGGCTTTACCTGGAGGACGTATCCATTCAGGTTGCCGGTGCAAACCGTGTGGTCCACGTAGTGGTGGACCTGCCGCAGGAAGAGACCGGCGGAGTTAGCCTTGACGTTATTGCGGAGATTTCCAAGGAACTCTCCGGCATCCTGGACAGCGACCCCAGCTACGACAGCCGCCCCTACGACCTCGAGGTTTCCTCGCCCGGCGTGGGACGGCCCCTGACCGAACCGCGCCACTGGCACCGTGCCCGGGGCCGCATGGTCAAGGTGAATGTCATTCAGGGCGAGAACCTGACCGGCAGGATCCAGGCCGTTGATGACGACGGCGTGACGCTGATTCCGGAGATCGCTGCCAAGAAGGGCATGAAGCCCAAGCAGGGCGAGCCGGAGAAGATTCCTTTCGACAGGATCCGCAATGGAAAAGTCGAGATAGAGTTCAGCCACCTCGATGAGGTCGGTCTGGAAGATGAACACAATGGACCTTCTGAGGAGGCCTGATGGATATTGACATGAGCGCACTGAGACTTCTGGAGCGTGAGCGTGAAATCCCGCTGGACCTCCTGATTCCCACCATCGAGCAGGCACTGCTGGTGGCGTACCACAAGTCTCCGGGAGCCTTCGAGAAGGCCCGCGCAGAGCTGGACCGCAAGAGCGGCCACGTGACCATCTGGGCCACCGAAATCGACGACGACGGCGCCCCCATCGGGGAGTTCGAGGACACTCCGGCCGGGTTTGGCCGCATCGCTGCCAGCACGGCACGCCAGATCATCCTGCAGCGGTTGCGCGACGTTGAGGACGACAACGTCCTGGGCGAGTTCAAGGGCCGCGAAGGCGAGCTTGTTGCCGGCACCATCCAGCAGGGCAACAACCCGCACATGATCCAGGTGAACCTCGGAACCGTGGAGGCGCTCCTGCCCCCGCCCGAGCAGGTGCCCGGCGAGAAGTACATCCACGGCAACAGGCTTCGCGCCTTCGTGATCGACGTGCACCGCGGCACCAAGGGTCCGTCCATCACGTTGTCCCGTTCGCACCCCGGACTGGTCCGGAAACTCTTCGAACTGGAAGTTCCGGAGATCGCCGACCGTTCCGTGGAGATCGTGGCACTCGCCCGCGAAGCCGGTCACCGCACCAAGATCGCCGTCAAGGCCAACATCCCCGGCATCAATGCCAAGGGTGCCTGCATCGGTGAAATGGGTTCGCGTGTCCGGGCCGTCATGACCGAGCTCAACGACGAAAAGATCGACATCGTTGACTTCAGCGAGGATCCGGCCAGTTTCATTGCCAGCGCATTGTCTCCGTCGAGGGTGAATTCCGTCACCATCACGGATGAAGCGACGCGCTCCGCCCGTGTTGTGGTGCCGGACTACCAGCTGTCGCTTGCCATCGGCAAGGAGGGCCAGAACGCCCGCCTGGCCGCCAAGCTCACCGGCTGGCGGATCGACATCGTCTCCGACGCCGCGGTTCAGCGCGAAAACTAAACCGCCGTGGCGGACGGCCCCTCGGCCTGTCCCGTCCCGTTTCGACCCGTCGTTTCGGGGCCGGGGCACCTGAGGGGCTAGAATAGACATTGACCGTGCCTCATGGCCGGTATCCGTGCGCCTTGAGCGTGCCCGCAGAATCTGCGTTTCTTTGGAGCGCAGCCCCAAGCGGGCGGGTTCGGGGCGGCAGATTTGTAAGGGCAGGAAGATACTCACCGTGGCGCACACGCAACACCTTGAGGATCAACCGCAGCGTACCTGCATCGGATGCCGGAAGAAGGGTCCGCGGTCTGAGTTACTCCGGCTCGTCGCCGAAGGCAGCGGTTCCACCGCTGTTGTGGTGGACGAACGACGCCGGATGGCTGGCCGGGGTGCTTGGCTGCACTCCAGCGAAACGTGCCTGGCGCTGGCTATCAAGCGGCGTGCGTTCGGACGTGCCCTCCCGGGCACCACCGGAACTGCCGCCGTCGAACGCCGGATAACGGCAGGCACGCAAGCCGTGGACACTCCGGTGGCCGCAGCAACAACCGTCCAACCTGAAAGCGGGTCAGAAAACTGATGGAAACCCGATGAGTTCCCAGCGATGAGTGCGCAACGATGACAACTTTGTTGCGCTCTGCAATGGACCTTTCAGCTGCACTCGCGGCGGAGGTCCGCAGTAAGAAGTAGACGGTTCGTGCCTGGCTCGGTGCGGACCGAGACAGGAGAAATGTGGCCAAGGTCCGCGTACATGAGCTCGCTAAAGAGCTCGGTATTACTTCCAAAGATGCAGTAACCAAACTGCAGGAACTGGGCGAATTCGTTCGCTCCGCCTCTTCCACCATTGAGGCCCCCGTTGTGAGGAAACTCCGCAACGCCTACCCCGCCGCCGGCGCTTCGAAGTCCGAAGCTCCCGCTGCAGCGCCCAAGGCGCCCGCCAGCCCCTCGGCTTCCCGTCCGGCCCCCGCGCCGGGCCCGGCAGCTCCCAAGGCTCCGGAACCCAAGGCTGAAGCTCCGGCAGCAGCCCCGGCCCCGTCTGCGCCCGCTCCGGCAGCAGCCCCTGCCCCCGCGGCCCCGGCTGCAGCAGCAGCTGCGCCGGCAGCCCCGGCGGCACCGTCCACCGGTGCAAAGCCCGGCGCACGCCCGGCCCCCAAGGCTGAAGCTCCTGCAGCCCCGTCCCGCTCCGGCGGACAGGGCAGTTCGGCACCCCGTCCGGGCGGCCCCCGCCCCGGCAACAACCCCTTCGCCACGTCCCAGGGCATGCCCCGGGGCCGCGGCGGCGACAACGAACGTCCGCCGCGTCCGGGCAACAACCCCTTCGCTCCTTCCCAGGGCATGCCCCGTCCGGGCGGAAGCCGCACCGAGGGCGAACGCCCCGGCGGCCCGCGTCCGGCAGCCGGCGCAGGAGGACCCCGTCCGGGTGCTCCGCGTCCCGGCGGCACCCAGGGTGCACGTCCCGGCGCTCCGCGTCCGGCAGGTGCTCCCGGTGCACGTCCCGGTGCAGGTGGCGGAAACCGTCCTACTCCGGGCATGATGCCTAACCGCACCGAACGTCCCGCACCCGCTGGTGCAGGCCGTCCCGGCGGCGGTGGACGCGGTCCCGGACGCCCGGGCGGCGCACCGGGTACCGGTGGCGCTCCCGGTGCCGGTGGCGGTGCTCCGGCCGGCGGTGGCTTTGGCAAGGGCGGCCGCGGTCGCGGTGGCACCCAGGGTGCCTTCGGTAAGGGCGGCGCAGGCCGTGGCAAGCAGCGCAAGTCGAAGCGTGCCAAGCGTCAGGAACTCGAGCAGATGAGTGCTCCGTCGCTGGGTGGCGTAAGCGTGCCCCGCGGCGACGGCAACACCGTTGTCCGGCTCCGTCGCGGCTCGTCCATCACGGACTTTGCCGACAAGATCGAGGCGAACCCCGCTGCACTGGTGACCGTGCTCTTCCACCTCGGCGAAATGGCCACGGCCACGCAGTCCCTGGATGAAGAGACCTTCGCCCTGCTCGGCGAGGAGCTTGGCTACAAGCTCCAGGTCGTGTCCCCGGAGGACGAGGAGCGCGAGCTGCTCTCCGGTTTCGACATCGACTTCGACGCCGAGCTGGAAGCCGAAGGCGACGAGGAACTCGAGGCACGTCCTCCTGTTGTCACCGTCATGGGTCACGTTGACCACGGTAAGACCCGACTGCTGGATGCCATCCGTAACTCCGACGTTGTCGCGGGTGAACACGGCGGCATCACGCAGCACATCGGTGCTTACCAGATCACCACGGCGCACGAAGGTCTCGACCGCAAGATCACCTTCATCGATACTCCGGGCCACGAGGCGTTCACCGCCATGCGTGCCCGTGGTGCGAAGGTCACCGACATCGCCATCCTGGTGGTCGCAGCGGACGACGGCGTTATGCCGCAGACCGTTGAAGCCCTCAACCACGCGCAGGCAGCCAACGTGCCGATCGTCGTGGCCGTGAACAAGATCGACAAGGAAGGCGCCAACCCGGACAAGGTCCGCGGCCAGCTGACCGAGTACGGACTGGTTCCCGAGGAATACGGTGGCGACACCATGTTCGTCGAGGTCTCTGCCCGCCAGAACCTCAACATCGACGAGCTGCTCGAGGCCGTCCTGCTCACCGCAGACGCAGCCCTGGACATGCGCGCCAACCCGAACAAGGACGCCCGCGGTATTGCGATCGAAGCCAACCTGGACAAGGGCCGCGGTGCGGTTGCCACCGTTCTGGTCCAGTCCGGTACGCTGCACGTCGGTGACACTATCGTGGCAGGCACGGCCCACGGCCGCGTCCGTGCGATGTTCGACGACGACGGCAGCGTCCTGACCGAGGCCGGCCCGTCCCGCCCCGTGCAGGTGCTGGGTCTGTCCAACGTCCCGCGTGCAGGCGACACCTTCTTCGTGACCGCTGACGAGCGCACCGCCCGCCAGATCGCTGAGAAGCGTGAAGCAGCCGACCGCAACGCAGCCCTGGCCAAGCGCCGCAAGCGCATCAGCCTGGAAGACTTCGACCAGGCCGTCGCCGAAGGCAAGATCGACACCCTCAACCTCATCCTCAAGGGTGACGTGTCCGGTGCCGTGGAAGCCCTCGAAGACGCGCTGCTCAAGATCGACGTCGGCGAAGGTGTCCAGCTCCGCGTTATCCACCGCGGTGTCGGTGCGATCACGCAGAACGACGTCAACCTGGCAACGGTCGACAGCGCCGTCATCATCGGCTTCAACGTCAAGCCCGCCGAGCGTGTTGCCGAACTGGCAGACCGCGAAGGCGTGGACATGCGCTTCTACTCCGTCATCTACGCAGCAATCGATGACATCGAGCTGGCCCTCAAGGGCATGCTCAAGCCGGAGTACGAAGAGGTCCAGCTTGGCACCGCCGAGGTCCGCGAGGTGTTCCGTTCCTCCAAGTTCGGCAACATTGCCGGTTCCATCGTTCGCTCGGGTGTTATCCGACGCAACACGAAGGCCCGCATCAGCCGCGACGGCAAGATCATCGGCGACAACCTCACCGTTGAGACGCTCAAGCGCTTCAAGGACGACGCAACCGAGGTCCGCACGGACTTCGAGTGTGGTATCGGTCTTGGCTCGTTCAACGACATCACCGAGGGCGACATCATCGAGACCTTCGAGATGCGCGAGAAGCCGCGCGTTTAGGGTGTCCTAGCGTTACAGGTGCGGGGTCGTTGGATTCTTTCCGGCGGCCCCGCCCCTTCGCCGGACGGTATTCGATCTTCGATCGCAAACCGCCCGGCTCCGACAGGCCCGATGCCACTCCCGGGCCGCCGGAAAAAATCCAACGCGGGTCCGTCGTAGACTCGCCTTAGGTGCGTGGCAATTAACCGAACCTTTTGTACGCAAGCCGCTAACGCGCCGTCGTACATCCAAATATTTAGGAGTGGAAATGGCTGATCCGGCACGCGCTGCCAAGTTGGCGCAGCGGATTAAGGTTGTTGTTGCAGAGGCTTTGGGCCGGAAGGTCAAGGATCCGCGGCTTGAAGGTATTACTGTTACCGACGCCCGCGTGACCAATGACCTGCAACACGCCACGATCTACTACACCGTGTTCGGGGACCAGGTGGTGCAGGCTGATGCTGCCAAGGGCCTGGAGAAGGCCAAGGGCGTTCTCCGGCAGGAAGTGGGCCGCAACATCACGGTCCGGCTGACTCCCACCCTCGAATTCGTGGCTGACCAGATTCCGGTCAACGCCTCCAACCTCGAAGAGCTGCTCCGCGCCGCCAAGAAGCGGGACGCCGAGGTTGCCGCCCTGGCTGCCAGCGCCAAGCACGCCGGCGACGCCGATCCCTACAAGAGCGACATTCCTGAGGATGTCGAAATCGACGAGGACGACTTCGACGAAGAGGACGAAGACCTCATCGACGACGAAGAAATCAACGAAGACGGCAACAAGTAGCACGTCGCAGGCATGAGTGTGGCCGGACCCGCAAGGGTCCGGCCATTTTTTTGCCCAAGGAGTGGCGTCAGTGGCGGGCGTGCCTGTCAAGGTCAAGGGAAACCAGTTTGCCGTCGGGTGCCTGGTTCGGCGCGGGGAGGGCATCAGTGGTCGCGTACAGCGTGGAATCCCCGATGGTGACGTCGGCGGTGAGCTTGCCTGTCAGGACTGTCCGCTGTCCTTCGTCGCCGTTGATCCTGAGCACGCCGTCGCCGAACAGCGACGCGACGTAGATGTCGCCGTCGTCGTCAAGTGCCAGTCCGGTGGGGGAGAGCACTTCGTCAGCGAACAGCCTGACCCTGCCGTTGTCCGGGTTGACCTTATAGACGGACCCGCGTGCGCCCAGCCGCGGATCTTCCGGTCCGCCGGGGAGCGTGGTGACGTAGAGCCAACCGTCGGAACCTACCGCCACGTCCGTGGGCACTGGTTCAAATGCATAGGTCCGTCCCACAACGCAGTCCGGCAGCTGCAGTGTCGCCGCAACGTCGGCAGTGATCCGGTATGGCTGGGGCGGGAGGAGGGCGACGGTTTCGGTGTCACCTGAACGGAGGTCCACGGAAACCACGCTGTTGGCTCCCGCATCTGCCACGTAGGCCGTGCGGCCGGACAGGGCAATCGAGTATGGATGGGAATCCACGTCGCCTGTGTACGAGGCAGGCGGCATGCCTGCGGGCAGCTGGGCGGCGCACTCATCCGGCAGGTTGCGGAAGCCGTAGCGGGTGTCGCCGTCGGCGTTTTCTTCCGACTCCAGGGAAGCGAAGTCCCCGAGTGTCCACTGCGTACCGTCGTCGCTGATGGCCCTGATGTGGCCTGCCAATCGCCTGTCGTCCATCGGGCCGGCGCCCTGGCTTTCCAGGAGATACAGTGTGGACCGGCGCTCCGCGGTGCCCGCCACGTCCCAATCAGGAGCCGAGTAGACGGTGGACTTGCTGCCGTCGGCCTGAACCCTCGTCAGGCGGCCGGCGAATTCCTCGCTAACGATCACCGAGCCGTCCTGGTCAGCGTTGACGTGCAGGGGACCCACGAGTCCGCTCGCAAGGACTACGGGTGTTTGCTCCGCTGGCGCGGCACTGGCCGTAGCTGCGGGGGCCAGGAGCACGGCGATAGCTGCCGCGGACGCAAGCACCCGACGTTGATTTCTCATGGTTCTCTCCAATGCCCTTTGATGAATGTCAAGAGCCTTGAGACCACGGATTGGCTACCGTAAGAAACGGCTGCCCCCACTGCCCATATTGTAATTCCCGGTCGTCGGCATCGTCGATGGTCACGCAAACTGCCGGGCCCGGCTCACCGGAACTACGGGCCGGCTGGCTATGATCGGAGCATGGATGCCCAACCTTCAGCCGCCGCTATCCAGGACTTCCTGGGGCAGGCCATTAACCTCGCCGTTCAGAATGTGGCCGACGGCGGCGGACCGTTCGGTGCGCTGGTGGTCACCGAGGACGGAAAACGCCATTTTGGCGTCAACAGGGTAACGCGGGATAACGACCCCACCGCACATGCCGAAGTTGTGGCCATCCGCACCGCTGCGGCAGAATCCGCCAACTTCGACCTCAGCGGAGCTGTGCTCTACGCAAGCTGCGAACCCTGTCCGTTGTGCCTGGCGGCCGCGTTGTGGGCGCGGATCGGTCGTGTGTATTTTGCCGCGGACAGGCACGGCGCCGCGGCTGCCGGGTTCGACGACGCCCTGTTCTACGAATATTTTGACGGCACCCGCCCGGAGCTTATGCCGGTCAGCCAAACCGATATCCCGACGTCGAACGTCCCCTTTGACGCGTGGCGGGACAACCCGGACCGCACGGAATACTGACCTCCGCCTCGGGGTTCCGGCCTGCCGGACCGGCGGGACCTTCGACTCTATCCGGCAATGGTTGGCAGGCGTCCGATTAAGCCATGACCTCAGGTGCGGCTGGAAGGCAGCGCGGAGCAGTGGAACCGCGACTTATCAGGTGCCCCGGCTGCGGGAAGACGAACAGGATCCCGGCAGCTGCTCCCGGCCGTCCGCGCTGCGGCAACTGCCGCCACGACCTGCCGTGGATTGTCGACGCCGGAGATGCTGACTTCAAGCACATCGCCGAGCAGTCCACCGTGCCTGCCCTGATCGACTTCTGGGCCGAGTGGTGCGGCCCCTGCAAGTTGGTCAGCCCGGTCCTGGACCAGCTGGCAACGGAGAAGGCAGGTCGGATCAAACTGGTCAAAGTCGACGTGGACAAGGCCCCCGGGCTCTCTGCGAGGTTTGCAGTCCAGGCCATCCCCACGTTGATGGTGATTGTCAGCGGAATGGTGATTGCCCGGCAGGCGGGAGCCGCGCCGGCGCCGGCCTTGCGGACCTGGCTGGAGCACGCGCTGTCCTCCACTCTGAGCTGAGCACCACTCCGGCCTCGGCCCCAGTCGTTTTCAGCAATCTGCAGCACATTCCCGGC
Source organism: Arthrobacter sp. Leaf337 (assembly GCF_001423745.1). Classification (GTDB taxonomy): domain Bacteria; phylum Actinomycetota; class Actinomycetes; order Actinomycetales; family Micrococcaceae; genus Arthrobacter. Next base: position 96,289 of record NZ_LMPC01000004.1, on the reverse strand, counting down.
ACAAGAATTCGGCATACGGAGGAAGCCATGACAGAGATACTGCGCTACGAAGTCGGATCCGGCATGGTCCTGGTCGAAGCAGAGGAGAGCAGCTTCGGGGTGGAACACCCCTCGCGGGACGACCAGGGGATCCAGGACACCGGGCGCAGGCTAGAAGATGCCCTCGCGGCCATCCGGCCGGCAGCAAGAGCCGCCGCGGACGTCCTGGGGGACCTGGCGCCGAAACATCTGGAACTTCAGTTCGGCGTGAAATTGGCCGGCACGGCAGGGGCCATCATCGCGAGGAATGTTGCCGAGGCCCATTTCATCGTCAGGATGTCATGGTCGCCCGAGCAGGCGCCGCCCGAGGAGGAGATCGAGTACTAGAGGCTCAGCCGGGAGGTGCACTGCGCTATGTTCGCCGCACCGCCATGTTCGCCGCACCGGGTTGGTTCGCGGCACTATGTCCGCGACCGGCGGCCGCCGCGCGCCCCCAGCCCGCCGAGAAGCGGCGATCCCATGCCCAGCAGGAAGCCGAAGTCGTACCAATTGCCGGCCCTCGCGTTGTTGTAGAAGGGGAACTCAGCCCACGCGCCGAAAACGTGCGCGATGAGCACGATCCACGCCGTAAAACCGTTCCAGAAGCCCCACAGCAGGTCTTGCCACCACATGATGTTCCTCTCCGGTGCCGCCCCTCTGGTCAGGTTAAGGCGCGGGCGGCTTTCGCACTAGGGACTCTTTGCCCCACCTGGGAGTTGTTCCCCCGCCGTGCGGGGCGCCCCCAGAACGTGCGGCGTCAGTCCCGGGACGTGTGGCGTCAGCCGCGGTACGGCAAACGGCCAAGGCCTTCCACTAGTTCAGCCTGGACGCCGCAGAGTGCAATGCGGATCCAGCCTTCGCCGATGGAACCGAAGGCCGTGCCGGGCGCGAAAGAAACCCCGGCATCAGCGAGGAACTTACGGACCCAGGTTCGCACATCGCCGCCGCTGACGTGGGAAACATCGGCCCAAAGGTAGAACGCCCCCTGCGCCGAAAGGAAGGGAATGCCCTTGGACGCCAGCACTGCCGAAGCTGCGTCCCGGTTGGCCCGGTAGTGGGCATGGGCATGGCTGACGCAGTCCTGCGGCCCCTCAAGTGCGGCGAGCGCGGCGTACTGGGACGGTGAGGCGACGCACGAAACGATCGACTCCATCACATTGTTCATCTTCCGCTCCAGCCCCGGCGGGCAAATCAGCGCGCCGATCCGCAGCCCTGTCAGTCCATAGGTCTTGGAAAGCGTCAACGAAGTGAAGACCCTGGCCTCCCCGGGGACGTCGCTGTCGAACCTGGCGGGGCTGACGTGGGGGACGTCGTAGGTGAATGCCTCGTAGCATTCGTCGGAGATGATCCACAGGTCGTGGCGCCGGGCCAGTTCGACGAGGCCGCGGGTGAGGTCGCCGCCCAGCACCGCGCCCAGCGGATTGGACGGCGAGTTCAGGATCAGCACTTTGGTCTGCGGCGTGATGAGGGCTTCGATGTCCTCGATCCGGGGCTGGAAGTCGTGCTCGGGGTACAGCGGGTATCGCACGGGCACTGCGTGCAGCAGCCGGCTGGTCATGGCGAAGGTGGGGTAGCCCGGATTGGGGATCAGGATTTCGTCGCCGGGGGAGAGCAGCAGGCTCATGGCGAAGTGGAGGCCCTGCTGGGCGCCGTCCACCACGTAGACCCGTTCGGACCCGACCTCGACGCCGTTGTGTTCACGGAACCTCGCTGCGAAGGCCTCGCGGAGGGCAGGGATTCCGGCATTCGGCGTGTAATTGGTCTCGTCGCGGTCCAGGCATGCCATTCCGGCCTCAAGGACATGGCGGGGGACGGCGAAGCCTGGTTCGCCGATGCTCAGCACGATGGCTCCGGGGGTGGCCCAGGCTGCTTCGGTGATCTCGCGGATCTGGTTGACGGGAAAGTCGCGGACATGGGCGGCAAGCTCGGGCATGTCTGCCATCCTAACCGCCCGCCGTCGGGCCGCCGCGGGACCCGGCCGCCCGCCGTCGTGCTGGCCGCGGGACCCGGCCGCCCGCCGTCGTGCGAAATGGGAGCGCCGTGGGCGCGGATATACTGGGAGGCGTGCTTTCTGGACTGGTAATAGTGGACAAGCCGCAAGGATGGACCAGCCACGATGTGGTTGGACGGATGCGGCGGCTGGCCGGTACCCGGAAAGTGGGGCATGCCGGAACGCTGGATCCGATGGCCACGGGTGTGCTGGTTCTTGGGATCAACAAGGCCACACGGCTTCTGACGTACATCGTGGGCACGTCCAAGACGTACACAGCCACCATCCGTCTCGGCGAATCCACAGTGACGGACGACGCCGAAGGCGAGGTGGTCAGCAGCCAATCTGCCGCTGCGGTCACCGAAGAAGCCATCCGGGCCGGCGTCGCAGCACTCACCGGCGAGATCCAGCAGGTCCCCAGCAGCGTGAGCGCCATCAAAGTCAACGGCGAACGCGCGTACGCCCGCGTCCGGTCCGGCGAAGACGTGAAGCTTGCTGCACGGCCCGTAACCATCCACCGTTTCGATGTCCATTCGCTCCGCCCCGAGCGCGACGGCGAAGTCCTTGACGTGGACGTCACTGTGGAGTGCTCGTCCGGAACATATATCCGGGCCCTGGCACGCGACCTTGGCGAGGCGCTGGGAACAGGAGGCCACCTGACGGCGCTTCGGCGGACCCAGGTTGGCCCCTACACGCTGGACCAGGCCCGGACGCTCGAGCAGCTGGCGGAGGAACTGGAAGTTCTGGAGATGTCCCAGGCGGCGCGGGCGCTCATGCCGAACCGGGAGCTCAGCGAGGATGAAGCCACTGAAATCTCCTTCGGCCGGCGCATAGCCGCAGGCGCGGCAGCCGGAACCCCGGAGGCTGCCACCGCAGACAATCCGGCCGCAGCGTTCGCGCCCGACGGCTCGCTCGTTGCCCTGCTGGCCGACGCCGGTGGCTATGCCAAGCCTGTGCTCGTTTTTGCCCCCAGCAACGAACAGCCGGGCAAATAGCATGGACGCGTACTTTTACATCATTCTGGCCGTCGGACTGCTCTCCACCATCATCTGCGCCGTGGCGGGGATCATGAATAAAGCCCCGAACGACGCCACCATCCTGTCCGTGGCCGCCGTCGAACTGGCACTGCTGGTTTACCTCGTGGGCTCCATCGTCCGCGTTTCGTCGGGAGAACAGATAGCCGGGGAATCATGGGAATTCTGGGGCTACCTGATCACGGCCCTGATCCTGCCCGTTGGCGCCGTGTACTGGTCCATCCTGGAACGAACCCGGTGGAGCAACTTTGTCCTGGCTGCCGTGGGCGTCACCGCCCTTGTCATGGCCGCCCGCATGAACCAGATCTGGTACTGAGTGGAAGAAGCACAAGACGTGACTCCGCAAACCCCCGTCAACAAGACCGACGCGGCGCCGAAGGCCCTGTCCAAGGACACCCGGAACACCGGGCCCGGGCGGCTGCTGATCGCGGTCTACGCAGTTTTCGCCATCTCTGCCACGGCCCGGGCCGGCTATCAGATTCTCACCAAGTTCTCCGAGGCGCCGCTCGCATACCTGCTCTCGGCGTTCGCGGCACTCGTTTACGCCGTCGCCACGGTCTCCCTGGCGAGGCCCGGCAGGACGTGGTTCAAAGTGTCAGTGGCCGCCGTTCTCGTGGAACTCGTGGGCGTGGTGGTGGTCGGGGCGCTGAGCATCTTCGACTCCGTCAACTTCCCGCACGAAACGGTCTGGTCGCTTTTCGGCCGCGGCTACGCGTTTATCCCGCTGCTGCTTCCCATTCTTGGACTTGCGTGGCTGTACCGGCGCCGCCCGTCAGTAAATTCAGCAGGGTCACAGTCGTCCTGACTCGGCGGCCCTAAATTGTCGTAGGTCGCTGGCAGAGTTGTCCCATGGAGGTCTTGGGGGAACTCGCTGCAGGAGGGGCGTTGCGGTGGGCGGCATTGCCCGCCGCCGCTTCTGCTGTTCGATTTGCCTCCGTTCCGGGCCTGCGCAGTGTCCCCGCCGGTCTGCAGACTTCTCAGGCGTTGGCGTCCGACGGCGGCGGGGCCGGTGATCTTCCCCGGAGCCTTGCGCTGCTCAAACGTGCCAGTTCGACGGCGGTCGAGGACGCCGGTCTGATGGGCTTNCTGCAGACTTCTCAGGCGTTGGCGTCCGACGGCGGCGGGGCCGGTGATCTTCCCCGGAGCCTTGCGCTGCTCAAACGTGCCAGTTCGACGGCGGTCGAGGACGCCGGTCTGATGGGCTTCCGGGAGGCTGCCGACTTCGCGGCGAACGTTGAGGAMATCGCCCGGACCATGGAATACCTGCAGGTGGTCGCCGCCGGGGCTGTGGACCGGACCCGGCGCCAGGCCTCGGCTGCTGCGGGTTCTGCGAGGGCCGGCTCGGGTGCCGCGGTTGGCTGGACCACCGGGTGGGGCGAAGCGACAGCCGTGCACGGGCCCATCGGCTGGGCCACCAGCCCGGCGGATGCAGGGAGTGACCCGGCTGCAAGCGGTCCGGCTGCCGAGGCGCCCGCGGGAACTGCAGCTCCTGCGACCCGGGAACCGGATCCGGCCGATGACGGGTGCCGGAACACCACAGAGTTCCTCCGCGCGAGGTTGCGGATCGGTGCCGGCGAAGCCCGCCGCCGGCTGGCACTGGCCGAGGCGGTCCTGCCGAGGCCCGGGATCACCGGCCACCCCCAGGAACCCGAACGGCCCGAGCTCGCCGAGGCCGTGGCGTCCGGGTCCGTGGGCACTAGGTCCGCGACCATCATCACCCTGGCGTTGGACCGGGTCCGCCACCACTCCACCGAAAACACCACCGCCAGGATGGAACACGCCCTGACCCGCGCCGCGGCAGAGCAGGACACCGACTTCGTCGCCCGGGTCGCCCGGCAGTGGACGGACGCGATCGACCAGGACGGCACCGAACCCACCGAAACCGAACTCCGGCACCGCCAGGGCGTGTTCCTCCGCCAGCCCCGCCACGGACTCCAGCGGATGGAAATCCTGGCCACCACGGAGCTAACGGAACAGCTGCTTACGGCGATGAATACGGCCGCCAACCCCCGCATCCGCACAGGCGCCGGCGCCGACAGCGGCGCAGAGCAGGACTTGGAACCGGAACTGGATCAGCGGACCCGCCCGCAGCAGCTCCTGGACGGCCTCGTCGGCGCCTGCAAAACAGCCCTGACCACCGGTGCGCTCCCGGCTGCGGGCGGGCTCCGGCCGCAGGTCATGGTGACCATCGACTACCGCGACCTCCTCGACCGGCTGGAGAACCTCGAGCACGCCACCTCGGCCTCAGGCACCATCGAGAGGACCGGCACCGCGGGCATCCCTGGCACGGGCTCGTTCACGTTCACCGGCCCCGTCACCGCCGCCACCGTCCGCAAGATCGCCTGCGACGCGGACATCATCCCCGTCCTCCTCGGCAGCCAGGGACGGATCCTGGACATCGGCCGCACCACCCGGGTGTTCCCGCCGCACATCCGCAAAGCCCTCACCGCCCGCGACCAGGGCTGCGCGTTCCCCGGCTGCACCATCCCCGCCCCGTGGTGCGAAGCCCACCACATCACCTACTGGTCCCACGGCGGAACCACCGGCACCGACAACGGCGCCCTGCTCTGCAGCCATCACCACCACCTGATCCACAAGGAACAGTGGCAGATCCAGGTCCGAACCGGGGTGCCCTGGTTCATCCCGCCACCCCACATCGACCCACGACAGGTCCCGCGACGAAACACCTACTTCCGACTCGAGTGAGACGGCAGCAGTTGAACCGAGACGTCCCGGGAACCGCGAAACGGGCAGCGTCCTCGGCGGCACCGAGCTGAAATCCGTGCCGTCTGGCGAGCGCCGGCCTTGAACGCAGGGTGCTATTGTGTCAAATCGCGGTGCGCCAGGCTTCAAGGGACGCCAGCGTGCCGAGCGAAACAGGGGGGAGCCACCCGTGAAATCCATTCCGCCAAATCCAGCCCGGGTCCTGTTCTACGGCGTCACGGGCAGCGGCAAGTCTTCGGCCGCCCACGCGTATGCTGCTGCTTCCGGGCTCCCGGAGTTTTCCGCCGACGACGACATCGGCTGGCTTCCCGGCTGGCAGCAGCGCAGCGTCGAACAACAACGCGAGATCGCAGCGGACGTGGCGGCCCGCGATTTCTGGGTCCTGGACAGCGCCTATGGCGTCTGGCGCGACATTGTTGTACCCCGGGCGGAACTAGTTGTTGCGCTGGATTACCCCCGGTGGCTGTCGCTTGCCAGGCTGACCCGCCGCTCGGTCCGCCGAGTCATCACCAGACAGCCCGTTTGTAACGGAAACGTGGAAACGCTGGCGAGGCTTTTTGCCAGGGACTCGATCTTCTACTGGCACTTCAACTCGTTTGCCAGGAAAAAGCGGGTCTTCAGGGAATGGCAGGCCGATCCGGACATGCCACCGGTGCTGGTGTTTCGCAAGCCCAAGGAACTGGACCACTGGCTGATGCACATCGCAACCGCCACAGGCCCGGTGGATGCCACCGGAGAATCCGGCCGGCCCTAAATGTGAACCAGACGCGTTGATGCTCCCGTACCAGGAAGGTGCGGGAGCATCAGACAGCCACGCTATTTCTTCCCGAAGAGCCCGCCCAACAGCCCGCCGAGGCCGCCGTCGTCGTTCTTTCGGTCCTCGACGCGCTCCTCGGCCCGGTCTTCGGTGCGCTCACCGGGGAGGTCGACGTCGATCAACTCGCCCGGAACGGGAGCGCCGCCCTGCTGCATCGGCTGACCCAGCGGACCGGTGGGGCGCTGCGGCGCCGAATCCTTGACGGTCTCCGGTACTACATCATTACGGGACTGCTGCCCGCCTTGCGTGCCCCCACCGAAAATGCCGCCAAGGATGTCGCCGAGGCCGCCCTGGCCCCCGGCGCCGCCCTGCGAACCGCCGCCAAGAATGCCGCCCAGGATGCCGCCGAGATCGATGCCCCCGGGACCGCCGGCGCTGCTCGAAGAGTCGCCGCCGGCCACCCCGCCGCCTGCTGGCGCGTTCCGGCCGCCGAGGATCTTGTTGGCGAGGTAGGACATCACGATCGGCGCAAGAATGGGCAGGAGCTTCCGGACGAGGTCTCCGCCAACGCCGCCCAGGTTGGCCGTCCCTGCGAGCTGGCTGGCCACTTGGTCCTGCTGGCCGCCGAAAACATGGCTGACAATCTTCTCGCCGTCGGACGTGTCCACCTGCGAGACGTCCACACCGCCGTCAATGAGCCCGTCCTGGTGCTGGGCGAGTGCCGACTCCAGGGAGGCTGCACCATCCGGCGCCTGTGCGTTGCTCTGCATGCCTGCAAGGAGGGTGGGCACCGCGGCCTCGACAGCGGCCTGGGCGGACGCCCTGTCCGTGCCAAGCAAGCCGGCAATCTGGTCAACAGGAATCTGTTCCAAAATCTCGCGGATGTCAGTCATAGGACTCTCCTTCGGCCCGGCGGGCAGCGCGGGCATCGTTGGCTGCGGCGCGCAGCTGCGTCGCCGGATGCTGCCCTTGCATCCTAGTCCGGGGCGGGAGGCCGGGGAAGGAAAGGACGGGGCAGCGGGAGCCGGGGCCGGCCACGGCGTCGGTTAGCACAGGCAATTGCGGGTAATCTAGGAGAGTTCCGGGCCCGGCGCGGTTTTCGGACGAGTCAATGGCAGGCAGTAAAAGGCGAGGTTGATGGTCCACATCTGGAACGATCCGTCCGAGGTCCCCGCGGACTTCGGCCCTACCGTTGTCACGTTTGGCAATTTCGACGGCGTACACCGCGGGCACCAGCAGGTACTTTCCCAGCTGATCCGCACGGCCCGCCTCAACGGCGCGCGCGCTGTGGCGGTGACATTTGACCCGCACCCGGCACAGGTGCACCGGCCCGAGTCCGCACCGGAGCTCATCATGGGCCTTGAGGACAAGCTCGTTGCCCTCGGCGAGCTGGGTCTGGATGCCGTCCTGGTGATGAAGTACTCGCTGGAGCTCGCCAGCCTGACGCCCGAAGAATTCGTCGCCGGGGTCCTTGTCGACAGCCTCAAGGCCAGCCACGTGGTGATCGGCCATGACGCCCGCTTTGGCCGCGGCAACTCCGGTGACCTGTCCACCATGCAGGAGCTGGGGGAGAAGTTCGGCTTTACCGTGCAGGTCATCAGTGAGTTCGGCTCCGAAGGATTTCCCATCCACGACGACGGCGGCCAGGACCGCCGTTGCTCGTCCACCTGGGTGCGTGAGGCCTTGCGGGACGGCGACGTCACCACGGCGGCTGCCGTGCTGGGCCGCCCGCACCGGATGCGCGGCGAGGTGGTCCACGGTGCTGCCCGCGGCCGTGCACTGGGTTTCCCCACTGCCAATCTGGCCTCCGAAGCCAGCGGCTACATCCCGGCCGACGGCATTTACGCCGGCTGGCTCGTGGACCAGGCCGGCACGAGGTGGCCGGCGGCCATCTCGGTGGGTTCCAACCCCACGTTTGACGGCGTCAGCCGGCAGGTTGAGGCACACGTCATCGACCGCCCGGAAGAGCCCGTTGAGAACTTCGATCTGTACGGCCAGACAGTAGTGGTGGAGTTCGCGGCGCGGTTGCGGGGCATGGTGGCGTACCGTGGGCCGGAGGCGCTCGTCGAACAGATGCGCCTGGACGTCGTCCAGGCCCACGACATCCTGTTCCGGCGCTGACTCCCAGTCACTGGCAAGGAAGGCACCGCTGTGTCCGTTGAGAAGAACACGAGGAAACTGGAAAAGGACATCGTCCGGGATTTCAGTTCGCGGATGAGCTACGCGTCGTACCTGCAGCTCCCTACGCTGCTGAGTGCGCAGCAACCGGTCAGCGATCCGGAACACCACGACGAACTGCTCTTCATCATCCAGCACCAGACCACCGAACTGTGGCTGAAGCTGGTCCTTCACGAGCTGCGCAGCGCCGCGGCCTGGCTCCGCAGCGACGACCTCGGCTCCGCCTTGAAGGCGATTGCTCGCGTCAAGCACATCCAGAAGACCCTGACTGAGCAATGGTCCGTGCTGGCCACGCTGACACCCACCGAGTATTCGCAGTTCCGGGGTTTCCTGGGCAACTCCTCCGGGTTCCAGTCCAGCCAGTACCGTGCGGTGGAGTTCGTGCTGGGCAACAAGAACCGCAAGATGCTTCCCGTGTTCGAATCCGATCCCGAGGCCCACGAGCAACTGCGCCGCGTCCTTGAAGCGCCCAGCATCTATGACGAATTCCTGGCGTACCTCAACCGGCAGGGCTTCGCTATTCCTGCCTCCCTGCTGGAACGCGACGTCACCAAAGCCCACGAGTTCTGCCCCGAACTGGTTCCGGTGTTCAAGCACATCTACGAAAACGCGGCGGACAACTGGGGCGCCTATGAGGCCTGCGAGGAACTCGTGGACCTGGAAGACAACTTCCAGCTGTGGCGGTTCCGGCATCTGCGGACGGTGCAACGGACCATCGGCATGAAGGCGGGCACCGGCGGATCCAGTGGCGCTGCATTCCTGCAGAAGGCCCTGGAACTGACCTTCTTCCCCGAACTTTTCGCCGTCCGGACGGAGATCGGCCAATGAGCACGGTTCACGGGACTCAAGACGCCCTGCTGCAGCGCGCCGTCGAACTTGACGCCGCCGACCCGCTGGCCGGCTACCGCGACCACTTCGTCGGAACCGACACTGACCTGTCCTACCTGGACGGAAACTCACTGGGCCGCCCGCTCAAGCGGACCGTCACCGACATCAGCGCCTTCATCCAGGAGAACTGGGGCGGCCGGCTGATCCGCGGCTGGGACGAGGAATGGCTCGCCCTGCCGGAAGCCATCGGAGACCAGCTGGGCCGGGCAGTGCTCGGAGCGGCTCCCGGGCAGACCATCATCGCCGACTCCACCACCGTTGTCCTCTACAAGCTGGTCCGCGCAGCCCTCGCCGCCGTCAAGGACCCCGCCAGGACCGAAATCGTGCTGGACACGGACAACTTCCCTACGGACCGCTACCTCCTGGAAGGCATCGCCCGCGAAGAAGGACTGACGCTGCGGTGGATCGAAGCCGATCCGGCCGCCGGCGTGAGCGTTGAACAGGTGCGGGAGGCCGCGGGGCCGTCCACCGCCGTCGTTGTCCTGAGCCAGATCGCCTACCGCTCGGGCTACCTCGCCGACCTGCCGGCAATCACCGCTGCAGTGCACGACGCCGGTGCGCTGGTGGTGTGGGACCTGTGCCATTCCGCCGGGTCAGTGGAGATCGACCTCGACGCCGCTGACGTCGACTTCGCCGCCGGCTGCACCTACAAGTACCTCAACGGCGGGCCGGGCTCCCCGGCCTTCGCGTACATCAACTCCCGCCACCTCCCAGCGTTGAGCCAGCCAATCTGGGGATGGATGGGCCGCAAGGACGCCTTCGAAATGGCCGCCGGCTACGAACCGGCCCCGGGGGTCCGCGGCTTCCTCAGCGGAACGCCGGCAATTTTCGGCATGATCGCGATGCGCGGCACGCTGGACCTGATCGAAGAAGCCGGCATGTCCGCTTTGCGGGAAAAATCCCTGAAACTGACGGCGTATGCCCTCGAACTCCATGATGCGTGGCTGGCGCCTGCCGGTGTGCAGCTGGCAACACCGCGGGACGCAGAGCGGCGGGGGAGCCACATCACTGTGGACCACCCGGATTTCCGTGAAATGACCGCAGAGCTCTGGGACCAGGACGTCATCCCGGACTTCCGGGCACCGCAAGGCATCCGCATCGGGCTGTCGCCGCTCAGTACGTCATTCACGGAGGTCTACCGCGGCGTCGCCGCGATCCGTGATCTGCTTGCGCGCCCGTAGGTGGTTGCGGGGTAGGTTTCGACAAGATTGCGGCCGGGCCGGTAAACTAAACGTTGGATCCGGCTGCAGTCCGTGGTGGCTGGTTCTTGTTATGTGAAGGAATCCCCGAATTTGCGGGGATCTCCGGCGCAGGCACACCCGGCAGTGAGTTACTGATTCGGGCCTCACGGCACATCTCTAGGAGTTATTGTGGCACTTGACGCCGCTGTAAAGCAGTCCATCATCAAGGATTTCGCAACGTCCGAAGGCGACACCGGTTCACCGGAGGTCCAGGTTGCAGTCCTGACTCAGCGGATCAAGGATCTCACTGAGCACATGAAGGAGCACAAGCACGACTTCCACACCCAGCGCGGTCTGCTGGCCATGGTTGGTCGTCGCAAGCGTATGCTCACCTACCTCAAGAACACTGACATTGCACGCTACCGTGCGCTCATCGAGCGCCTCGGCCTGCGCCGCTAGTCAGCTCTAAGGGGCGGCCCATCCCACCCGGAAGGGCCGCCTCCTGCAGTACCAAAACTAAACAGGAGGATCAACCGCATCACGCATTCGCGGTCCTCGGTAGTGATTCCCGGGAACGGCTTCGACGAGTGAAGCCCGGCCCGTGGGTCTCGATCGATGACCGGGTGCAGTGCAGGCCAGTAGACAGATGCTGGGCTGGGTTGATGCGGCTGGACTTCCGTTAACCAAGAAACGGAGGTGACTCTCTTGGAGGGTCCCGAAATCCAGTTCTCAGAAGCCGTCATTGACAATGGCCGCTTTGGCAAGCGTGTAATCCGCTTCGAAACCGGCCGTCTTGCCAAGCAGGCAGCCGGCGCAGCCATGGTGTACATCGACGAGGACACCGCTCTGCTGTCCGCAACCACCGCCGGCAAGCACCCGCGTGAAGGCTTCGACTTCTTCCCGCTGACCGTTGACGTCGAAGAGCGTATGTACGCCGCCGGCCGCATCCCGGGTTCGTTCTTCCGCCGCGAAGGCCGCCCGTCCACCGAAGCCATCCTGGCTTGCCGCCTCATGGACCGTCCGCTGCGTCCTGCCTTCATCAAGGGCTTGCGCAACGAGGTCCAGATCGTCGTCACCGTCCTGGCGATCAACCCGGACGAGCTCTACGACGTCGTGGCCATCAACGCCTCGTCCATGTCCACCCAGCTCTCCGGCCTGCCGTTCTCCGGCCCCATCGGCGGCGTGCGCGTTGCCCTCGTGGCTGACGAGCAGGGTTCGCAGTGGGTTGCATTCCCGAAGCACTCGCAGCTCGAGAACTCCGTGTTCAACATGGTCGTTGCCGGCCGCGTTGCAGGTGACGACGTCGCCATCATGATGGTCGAAGCCGAAGCCACGGACAACTCCTGGAACCTCATCAAGGAACAGGGCGCCACCGCTCCCACCGAAGAGGTTGTTTCCGAGGGCCTCGAGGCTGCCAAGCCGTTCATCAAGGCACTTTGCGACGCCCAGGCCGACCTGGCTGCCCGCGCTGCCAAGCCGACCGTCGAATTCCCGGTCTTCCTCGACTACGAGGACGACGTCTACGCCGCTGTTGAGGCTGCCGCTGCCGAGAAGCTTGCTGCTGTCTTCCAGATCGCTGACAAGCAGGAGCGCGACACCGCTTCGGACGAGCTCAAGGACGAAGTCACTTCTTCGCTCGCCGGCCAGTTCGAGGGACGCGAGAAGGAGCTGTCCGCAGCGTTCCGCTCGGTGACCAAGCACGTTGTGCGCCAGCGCATCCTGAAGGACCAGATCCGCATCGACGGCCGCGGCCTGACGGACATCCGCCAGCTCACCGCAGAGGTCGAGGTTCTGCCCCGCGTCCACGGTTCGGCTATCTTCGAGCGCGGCGAGACCCAGATCATGGGTGTCACCACGCTGAACATGCTGAAGATGGAACAGCAGATCGACTCGCTGTCGCCGGTAACGCGCAAGCGCTACATGCACAACTACAACTTCCCGCCGTACTCCACCGGTGAGACCGGCCGCGTGGGCTCGCCCAAGCGCCGCGAAATCGGTCACGGCGCCCTGGCCGAGCGCGCGCTCGTGCCCGTGCTGCCGTCCCGCGAGGAATTCCCCTACGCCATCCGCCAGGTGTCTGAGGCCCTCAGCTCCAACGGTTCGACGTCGATGGGTTCCGTCTGCGCCTCCACGCTGTCGATGCTCAACGCCGGTGTGCCGCTGAAGGCTGCCGTTGCCGGCATCGCCATGGGCCTGGTCTCCGACCAGGTTGACGGCCAGACCCGCTACGCGGCCCTCACGGACATCCTCGGCGCCGAAGATGCTTTCGGCGACATGGACTTCAAGGTTGCCGGTACGTCCGAATTCGTCACGGCCATCCAGCTGGACACGAAGCTCGACGGCATCCCGGCCTCCGTCCTCGCTGCCGCCCTGAAGCAGGCACGCGAAGCCCGCCTGCACATCCTCGAGGTCATCAACTCCGCGATCGACACCCCGGACGAGCTCTCCGAGTTCGCTCCACGCGTCATCGCGGTCAAGATCCCCGTGGACAAGATCGGCGAGGTCATTGGGCCCAAGGGCAAGATGATCAACCAGATCCAGGAAGACACCGGCGCGGACATCTCCATCGAGGACGACGGCACCGTTTACATCGGCGCCACCAACGGCCCGTCCGCCGACGCCGCACGCTCCGCGATCAACGCCATCGCCAACCCGCAGGTTCCGGAAATCGGAGAGCGCTACCTGGGTACGGTCGTCAAGACCACCACCTTCGGTGCCTTCATTTCCCTCACCCCGGGCAAGGACGGCCTGCTGCACATCTCCGAGCTGCGCAAGATCGCCGGCGGCAAGCGCGTGGACAACGTCGAGGACGTCGTCTCCGTGGGCCAGAAGATCCAGGTTGAAATCACCAAGATCGACGACCGCGGAAAGCTGTCCCTGTCCCCGGTTATCGCCGAGGAAGAAGGCGCTGAAAGCGCTGAGACCGTCGAGGCAGCCGCAGAGTAGTCTGCAGCGCACTTCGTAGTCCAAGCACGACGGGGCCGGTGGATCATCCACCGGCCCCGCCGTCGCTAAGCCGCCCCGCCGTCGCTAAACCGTGGCCGTCCGCACAGCGCCCCTCCGTGAGGTTCCGGGGGAGTGCTCCGCTGGTACGATGGCAGGCAGATTTGGCACCGTTTTCCTGAAAGGCCTTGATGACTGTCGTACCCCTGCCGCTAGTGCAGAACCATCCCGGAGACACCTTGATCCACGGAGCCGACGGCGGGTCCGTTGTCCGGCGGTCCGTGCTCCCCGGCGGTGTGCGTGTACTGACGGAGGCAATGCCTGGCCAGCGTTCTGCGACCATCGGTTTCTGGGTGGGCGTGGGTTCGCGGGACGAAGCCCACGGCCAGCACGGATCCACGCATTTCCTGGAGCACTTGCTGTTCAAGGGCACCCGGCGGCGCTCCGCCCTGGAAATCGCTTCGGCCTTCGACGAGGTCGGCGGGGAGTCCAATGCCGCCACAGCGAAGGAAAGCACGTGCTACTTCGCCCGGGTCCTGGACACCGACCTCCCGATGGCCATCGACGTCATCGCGGACATGATCACCGGTGCTGTCCTGGATCCGCAGGAGATGGAGCAGGAGCGGGACGTCATCCTGGAGGAAATCGCAATGGACAGCGACGACCCCACAGACGTCGCCCACGAACATTTCGTCGCAGCGGTGTTGGGAACCCACCCGCTCGGCCGCCCGATTGGCGGGACCCCCGAGGCCATCCGGGCCGTTGCCCGCGATTCCGTCTGGGACCACTACCGCCGCTACTACCGTCCGGACGAGCTGGTCATCACCGCCGCCGGCGGACTGGACCACGACGTCGTCTGCGGACTTGTGGTGGACGCGCTCCAGCAGGCGGGCTGGGCGCTGGAGCCCGGTGCCGCTCCCGTGGAAAGGCGCTCCACTGAGCGGGCCGAAATTACCGGCACTGCCGGACTCCATGTGGTGAAGCGGCCCGTTGAGCAAGCGAACATCATTATGGGTTGCCCCACGATCGTTGCCACGGACGGCCGCCGCTATGTCATGAGCGTGCTTAATGCCGTGCTGGGCGGCGGCATGTCCTCCCGGCTCTTCCAGGAGGTTCGCGAAAAGCGCGGCCTGGTGTATTCCACCTACTCCTTTGCATCGTCATACGCCGACGCCGGTTACTTCGGCATGTATGCGGGATGCACGCCGTCGAAGGTCCGCCAGGTCATTGAGCTGCTGGGTGCCGAGCTGGACAAGCTGGCAGAGCACGGCATTTCTGACGACGAACTCAAGAAGGCCGTGGGCCAGCTCTGCGGCGGGATCGTCCTGGCGCTCGAGGACACCGGATCACGGATGTCCAGGCTGGGCCGGGCCGAGCTGGTGTCCGGTGAATACCAGGACATCGAGGAAACGCTTCGGCAGATCAAGGGCGTCACCTTGGAACAGGTGCGCGAGCTGGCGCGGGAACTGGCTGCAGCGCCTCGGACGGTAACCGTAGTGGGTCCGTTCGAGGAAGGCGAAACCTTCGGCCTCTAGCTCGTACCCCTGAAGCTGGACAACTCCACCCGCGGAGCGTGATGATGAAGCCGGGGCCACACTGGAGGAGCTATGGACCGTCTGCACCCGGGGACTGCGCGGCAAGAGCTGCACGCTTTCCTCGGGCATTGGACAGGGACCACACGCATCGAGGCGACGCCGCGCCGGCCTGCGAGGACAGCAGCTGCTGAACTGACCTTCGCCACGGCTGCCGGCGGGTACGCGGTGCTGCAAAGCTACCGCCATTCGGAAAATGACGGGATCCGTTTCGAGCGGCATGGCATGTTCACCATGGACGCTGACCATCCGGACACGGTCTGGTATCACGTGGACAGTGTGGGACTGCCGCGGGAAGCCCCGACGCGGTGCACCCTGCACAACGGAGTACTCACCGTGGAGCGCCGCAACGGCCGGGACACGTCCCGGCACACCTTCCGGGTGGACGACGGCGTGCTGACGCACACTTCCGAAGTCCGTCTTGCGGACTCCGCGGCCTTCACGCCTTTCATGACCTCCGTCTGCCGCCGCGTGGCCGAGGACTCCGCCGCCCGTCCTTGAGCTTCGACTGGCCCGTGCTGCCCCGCAGGGCACCTCCGCGACGCAGCCGTCAGCAACCTGTCCGTCGCGGCGCATCAGGGGGCGGACTCCAGGATCCGGGCCTTCGGAGCGCCTTGGAGGGCAGGGGCCGCCACGGGGGAGTTCCACACATTTTGCTGAAGGCTGGCCAGCAAGGCCTCGGCCTGCTCCCGGCTCCCCAGATCAAGCTCAACCACCACGTAGCGCGGATCGTCCACCGGCCGGCTGATCCGGTGTGCGGTTACGCCCGAAGCCGCGCGGTTCACCGGATCCCGGTCGAAGGCCGTCTTCCACAGGTCAAAATCCTTGATCCCGTGCTCTATCTGCAGGGTGAACATCACAGACTCTCCTTCCGGCTGGCTGTTCCGTTGTTGCGGATACTTCACGCTATGCCCGGCCGGTCGGAGCGCGGTATCCCAGAAATCTGGGCGGGTCCCCGGGCCATACTGATTCCATGACCACGAATTGGGCGGTGAGCCGGAGCCTGGACAGGATCGGAGAAATCTGCCGTGAGTCCTTGGAGGACCACGAATTGCGGGCAGCGCTTTTGGTCGAGCTGGGCCGCGTCGTTCCGTTCAGGTGGTTTGCGTGGCCCCTGACCGACCCAGCATCCTGCACCGGCATTTCACCGATGGCCCGCATTCCTTGCCCGCAGGAACTGCCCGCACTGATCAGGCTGAAGTACGTGACGGTGCCAGGCCGCTGGACGTCGCTGCTTGCCAGCGGCCGGATTGCGGTGACCCTGCGAACGGCCACCGGGGGAGACCCGGCGCGAAGTCCGCTGTGGAACGGTGTCCTCCGTCGGTATGGCGTAGCGGACGTCCTGTCCGCAGTGTTCGCCGACGGCCACGGCTGCTGGGGCTGGCTCGATCTGTGGCGGACGACGGACGACGGACCATTCACCGAACGCGATAGGACGCACCTGGCAGCAGCCGCCCCTGTCATTGCGGCGGGCCTGCGGCGAAGCAGGGCGGCGCAGATGAGGCGGGATGCGCAGCCACGCCGTGACCCGCTGCCGACGTCCGGGCTGCCCCAACAAGCGGTGCTGACGCTGGACACCGAGCTGAACATAACAAGCCGCAGTCCCTCGGCCGGCGACTGGCTTGGCCTGCTGCAGCCCGGGCCAAGCCCTTATGAGGCCATACCGGCCGAGGTCTACAACGTGGCCGCACAACTCCTGGCCATCGAGGCCGGAGCGGATTCCCACCCGGCATCCGCCAGGGTCCCGATCGGCCTGGGCCGATGGGCCGTCCTCAGGTCATTCCGCATGGACGCCGGGGAGGACCCGGCAGTGAGGCTGGCGGTGACCATCCAGGAGTGCCCGGCAGGGGAAAGGCTCGACGTATTCGCCCGGTGCTTCGGCCTGACGCCGCGGCAGCGCAGCCTGCTTGAGCTCGCCGCGGGCGGACTGGACACCGCGGCGTTGGCGGCAGCCCTGGGCATCAGCCCGTATACGGTGCAGGACCAGTTCAAACTGATTTTTGCGGCATGCGGGGTAAGGAGCAGGAACTCCTTGCTGGCCTTGGCCCTCGGCACCGAACGCGGCCGTCGTGATGGCCCGCTGAAACCCTAGCCGCCGGCAAACGGAGGCAGCACGTCCACCACGTCGTCCGGTCCCAGGACCACGGACCGGTCGCGGACAGCCACTTCGTTGAGCAGGAAACTGCTTCGCGAGAGAAGCCTGCCGAGGGGAGGCGTGCCGGCGGGCGGAGCCGGCCGGTCGACGTCGAGCACGGCGCTTAACAGCGATTCCATGGTGGAGCCTGCCGGAAGCTCAAAGCGTTCCTCTTCCACCCCTGCCGCGGCGCGCGCGGCAGCGAAGTAACGTACGTTCAATGCTTCAGCCTCCGATGGCGCTCATGCTGCGGTCCGGCTGGACAAAGTCCGGGGCATCCAGTCCGACGTGGTCCATGCCGTGCGCCTTTGGCTTCATCCACATGGCGTCCTGCCAGCGTTCGGCGAGCTGCTGGTCAGTGGCGCCTTCGCGCAGCAGCCCCAGCAGATCGAATTCTTCGCGTGAGAACAGGCAGCTCATGATCTTGCCCTCGGCCGTGATCCGGGTGCGCTTGCAGTCCGAACAGAACGGCTCGGTCACGGAGGCGATGATTCCGACCGTGCCCAGCACGGGGCCGGTGGCGTCGGCGGATCCCGGCGTCCGGCGTCGTACCTCGAAGCGTTCGGCGGGGGCGCCGTCGCGGTCGCGCGGATCGGCGCTGAGCACGTAGTCGACGGACAGGAGTTCGCGGATTTCGGCCGCGGTGACCATGTCCCGGCGGGTCCACCCGTGGTCGGCGTCGAGCGGCATTTGTTCAATGAAGCGGAGTTCGTACCCGCGGTCCAGGGCCCAGGCCAGCAGGGACGGGGATTCGGCGTCGTTGATTCCCCGCATCAGGACGGCGTTGAGTTTCACGGGACCGAGTCCGGCCGCCCACGCGGCATCCACGCCGGCGAGGACCTTATCCAGGAAAGGCCTGCGGGTCAGTTTGGTGAACGTTTCCTCGTGCAGGGAGTCCAAGGAGACGTTGATCCGGGAAAGCCCGGCGGCCTTCAGTCCTGCTGCCTTCTTGTCGAGGCCGACGGCGTTCGTGGTCATGGAGATCGGGAGCTGCGGGTGGGCCTGGCGCAGGGCGGAAATGATGTCGAGCAGGTCCGCCCGGACCAGGGGTTCGCCGCCGGTGAGGCGCAGTTCGCGCACGCCCAGCAGGTCGACGCCGATCCGCACGATCCGCACGATTTCCTCGGCGGACATCACAGCCTGCTTGGCCAGCCATTCCAGGCCTTCGGCCGGCATGCAGTAGGTGCAGCGCAGGTTGCATTTGTCCGTCAGGGACAGCCTCATGTCCGTGGCGCGGCGTCCGTAGCGGTCCATTAGGCCCGCAGGCGTGCCCGCCGGCCGCGACGGCACTACCGGATCGGAACCTGCCCCCTCCCGGGGTTGCGGCATACCAAGCTGAACACTCATAAATTCAGGCTACGCCACCTTGGGGCCAACCATCACGCCTGTGACACCCGTGGATCCCACGGAGTTCCAACGGATCGCCACAGAAGCCGGCAAAGACGCCCCGCATCCGTGCCCCGAACCTATGCTGGAGTAGTGAACAAGTCCCAGTCGGCCACGGGCCAGGTCCCGGCGGGCTTGCCGGCAACAGTCGCGGCCAGGTGGGCGGCTGCCGCGGGTGTTGTGGCCGTGGCCGCGGGAGTGGTCGTCGGCGAACTCGTCGCGGCCCTCGTCAGCCCGGCGCTGTCGCCCATGACGGCCGTTGGCGGCGCCGTGATCGACGCCGTTCCGCCAGCCGTCAAAGACTGGGCCGTCTCAGCGTTCGGCACCGCGGACAAGTTGGCGCTGCTCGTCGGCATGGGGCTTGCCATTGCCGCGCTGGCCGCACTGGCTGGCCTCCTGGAATGGCGCCGCCGCTTCGCCGGGTTTGCGGTCATCGCCACCTTTGGAGTGGTGGGCCTCGTGGCTGTACTGGGCCGAGCCCAGGCAACCGGCAACGCCATCGCGCTGCCCCTGCTTGCCGCCGGAGCCGCAATCGTGGTGCTGCGCTGGCTGATGTCGCGCCTGCGCGAATGGAAAGAGGCTCCGGCCGCCGTGCCAGCGGCCGCCGCCGGCGCGGCTCCACCCTCGGAAGCTGGCCGGCGCCGGTTTATGCAAGCACTTGGCGGAGGGGCCGTCGTAGCGACAGTGGGCGGAGGGCTTGCCGCAGCACTCCGCGGAGCCGCTGCCGGAGTCAGCGAAGTCCGCAACAAGCTCGCCCTGCCGGCAGCCGCGTCTCCCGCTCCGCCGGTTCCGGCGGGCGCTGTACTAAACCTTGACGGCATCAGTCCGCTCGTGACTCCCAACCGGGACTTCTACCGGATCGACACCGCCCTCACGGTTCCGGCGGTGGATCCGGACTCCTGGGTCCTCAAGGTCACGGGCATGGTGGAGCGGGAGATTGAGCTGGACTTCGCCGCGCTGCTGTCCAAGCCCATGACCGAACGCCATGTGACCATCGCCTGCGTGTCCAACGAAGTGGGCGGGGACCTGATCGGCAATGCGCTGTGGCTGGGCTGGCCGGTCCGCGAACTGCTGGCCATGGCAGGGCCGCAGACCGGGGCGGACATGGTGCTGTCCCGCAGTAAGGACGGGTGGACGGCCGGCACGCCGCTGGAGGTCCTCACCGATGACCGCGATGCCCTGATCGCCGTCGGAATGAACGGCGAGCCGCTGCCGCTCGAGCACGGCTTCCCGGTGCGGCTTGTCGTGCCGGGCCTGTACGGCTATGTTTCCGCCACCAAGTGGCTCACTGAACTCAAGGTGACCCGGTTCGCGGACGACGTCGGCTATTGGACGCCCCGCGGCTGGAGCGAACGCGGTCCCATCAAGACGTCCTCGCGCATCGACGTTCCGCGCTCCGGCCGCCCGGTTCGTGCCGGAACGGTGGCCTTCGGCGGCGTCGCATGGGCCCAGCACACCGGGATCGGCAAGGTGGAACTTCGCGTCAACCGCGGCCCCTGGCAGAGGGCGGAGCTTGCGCCGGGCATATCCCGGGACACGTGGTACCAGTGGCAGTTGTCGGTGCCCCTGACGCCCGGGCAGTACGAGGTCCAGGTCCGGGCCACGGACCTGAAGGGTGCTCCGCAGATCGAAAACCGTGCCCGGGTGGCTCCCGACGGCGCTACCGGATTCCACACCATTAGAGTTGACGTGACGCCGTAGCGGGCGCCCAGGATGCCCGGACCAAGGTAAGGAACGCATGCACAGCACCGACGACAGGCATCAGGCCCGCACTGTGGAGGCCCACCGCGACGCCGTGCGGGATTTGCTGGCCGACCTCCCCGGACCCGGCCGAACCGAAGAGCTGCCGCTCCTGGCGGCGCTGGGGCGCGGGCTGGCTGCGGATATCCCTGCTCCAGTGGACCTGCCGCCGTTCGCCAACTCCCAGATGGACGGCTTTGCCGTCCGCAGCAGGGACGTTGCCGACGGCGGGGTGACCCTTACGGTGGTGGCGCCCATCCCGGCCGGTGCCACCGCGGCCGCGCTTGAGCCGGGCACGGCCGCTCCCATCATGACCGGCGCCATGATTCCCCTGGGAGCCGACGCCGTCGTGCCCATTGAAATGGCTGTTCCCGATTCCTTCCCGGACCCCGGAACGGCAGCCACAGTCCGGCTGCCGGCAACAGAGCCTGGCACCTACGTCCGGAACGCAGGCAGTGACATCCGCTCAGGGGAGCTGGCGCTCGCCGGCGGAACCTTCCTCGGCCCGGGCCAGCTGGGGCTTCTGGCCGCACTGGGCATCACCCGGGTCAGCGTGCACCGGAAGCTGAAAGTGCTCCTCGCCACCACGGGCGACGAAGTGGTGGAACCCGGCAGCCCACTGGCACCCGGCAAGATCTACGACGCCAACGGCACGCTCCTGGAAGCGGCCATGGGCCAGGCCGGGCTGGATGTCCTGCGGGCGGCGATCTCAACGGACAGTCCGGAGGAACTCACCGCCATGCTGCGGGAGCAAGCCCCGCAGGTGGACCTGATCGTCACCACGGGCGGCGTCAGCAAGGGCGCCTACGAAGTGGTCCGGCAGGCCACCGCGGAACAGGACGTGCAATTCCTGCATGTGGCGATGCAGCCCGGCGGCCCGCAGGGAATCGGCCGGTTCGACGGCGTTCCGTTCATCGGTTTCCCGGGTAACCCGGTCAGCTGCCTGGTCTCCTTCGAGATGTTCCTCCGCCCGGTCCTCAGCTCATTGTTCGGGGCACCGGCACCGCGGCCTGCCGTTCGGGCCCGTCTGGCGGAGCCGGTGGAATCACCCGCGGGCAAGCACCAGGTCCGGCGCGGGACCCTCCTTCCGGACGGCACGGTCCGGCTGGAAGGCGGCGCAGGCTCGCACCTGGTCCATGCCCTCGCCAGCTCCAACGCCCTGATCCATGTCCCGGTGGGGACTTCTGCGCTCGCCGAGGGCGCAGAAGTGGAAGTATGGACGCTGTGAATACTGAAGACAATGCTGCCGGGCTGACACATCTGCGCCGGGACGGAACAGCGCAGATGGTTGATGTTTCCGGCAAAGCCGAGACCACGCGGGAGGCCACAGCCACCGCCACGGTCCGCACCACCGCGGAGGTGCTCGCCCTCCTGGGTGCGGGCGACCTGCCGAAGGGCGACGCTTTGGCGGTGGCCCGCGTGGCCGGAATCATGGCCGCGAAGAAGACTCCCGAGCTCATCCCGCTGTGCCACCCGCTGCCCATCTCCAAGGTCACCATTGACTTCGAACTGGGCCGCGATGCCGTTCTGGTGCTGGCCACTGTCAAGACCCGTGGCGTCACCGGTGTCGAAATGGAAGCCCTCACCGCAGCATCGGTGGCGGCACTGAGCGTGTACGACATGATCAAGGCAGTGGACAAGCACGCCGTCTTGACCGATATCAGGGTGCTCGCCAAAAGTGGCGGCAAGAGCGGGGACTGGACAGCATGAGCAGCTTTGGACAGCAGCCCGAACCGCACCGCCACGGAGAGGCTACCGGCCGGAAGGCCGGCGTCGTGATTGCCTCCAACCGGGCCGCTGCGGGCATCTACCGGGACGAAACCGGTCCGGTGATCACCGATTGGCTGACGGAGCACGGCTTCGAAACGTTCCCGGCCATGGTGGTGCCTGACGGCGAGCCCGTGGGCGCCGCGCTCCGCGCCCTGCTGACCCAGCATCCTGCCGTGATCATCACTAGCGGCGGAACCGGACTCAGTCCCGATGACCTCACCCCGGAGATGACTGTCCCCCTGCTGGACCGCGAGATTCCGGGGATCATGGAGGGTATCCGGCAGGCCGGCCTGGCCAAGACGCCCATGGCGATGCTGAGCCGTGGACACGCGGGCGCGGCCGGTCGGACGTTCATTGTCAATCTCCCCGGATCACCCAAGGGCGTCATGGACGGCCTGGGCGTGCTTGATCCGGTCATCACCCACCTTTGCGACCAACTGGAAGGCAGCCATGAGCACTGAAACCGGATTCGAAATCGTGAATGCCGTGCTGAGCGCGGAGCCCATCTCCGTGGCGCAGGCTATCGCCGCCGTGGAATCGGACACGGCGGGCGCCGTGGTCAGCTTCAGCGGCGTAGTCAGGAACCACGACGGCGGCAAGCCCGTTGAGCGGCTCAGCTACAGTGCGCATCCCACGGCCCACCAGGTGATGGCCGACGTCGTCGCCCGGCTCGTGGCCGAACATGCGGGCGACGGCGGTGAAACAGTGCGGATCTGGGCCGCGCACCGGGTGGGCATGCTGGAAATCGGCGACCCCGCATTGGTGTGCGCCGTGTCCGCCTCGCACCGCGGCCAGGCGTTCGACGTGTGCTCGGAGCTCGTTGACCGGATCAAGGCGGAGGTGCCCATCTGGAAGGAACAGTTCTTCAGCGACGGGACCGTCGAATGGGTCGGGTCCGGGGCCTAGTAACCTCCCGTCCCGGTTCATCCGGGCGGCGGGCCCGACGGTAGGGTTAAGTCCATGACCGAACAACTTGCCGTCGCCGTCCTGGGCGCGAACGGGCGCATGGGCGCCGAGGCCGTGAAAGCCGTGGAAGCGGCCCCCGACATGAAGCTCGTAGCGGCCCTCGGACGCGGTGATTCCCTGGAGCAACTGGTCAACGCCGGTGCCCGGATCGTGGTGGACCTGACGGTCCCGGAAAGCACCGAAGCGAACGTCCGCTTCGCTGTCGAACACGGCATGCACGCCGTCGTCGGCACCACCGGCTGGGACGCCGGCAGGCTCGGCGAACTTGAGGAACTGCTGGGCCGGAACGCCGGGGTGGGCGTCCTCATTGCCCCGAACTTCGCGCTCGGTTCCGTGCTGGCGTCGGCCTTTGCCGCCAAGGCTGCCAAATACTTCGAATCGGTGGAAGTCATTGAGCTGCACCACCCGGACAAGGTTGATGCACCTTCCGGCACTGCGGTCCGCACAGCACAGCTGATCGCAGCCGAACGCGCTGCCGCCGGCATCGGCGCCAGCCCGGACGCCACCACCACCGAACTGGCCGGTGCCCGCGGCTGCGAGGTGGACGGCATCCGCGTCCACAGCGTGCGCCTCCGCGGCCTGGTGGCCCACCAGGAAGTCCTCCTCGGCGGACCGGGGGAGCAGCTGACCCTGCGCCACGACTCCTTCGACCGGGCTTCGTTCATGCCTGGCGTGCTGCTGGGCGTGCGGAACATCGCCGGCCACCCCGGACTGACCGTGGGCCTGGACGGCTACCTGGACCTCGGGGTCTGACGGCAATGGGCAACGTCCTCACCGGACTGAAGAAGAACCGCACCAAGATCTGGGTCGGCGCGGTGACGCTCCTGCTGGTCTTCTATTTGGTGGTGTCCTTCCAGCGGTCCGTGCTGCTCCTCACCGACCCCAACCCCGTGGCCAAAGCCATTGGCGCCGCCTACCTGGTCCTGCCGGTCATCGGAGCCTGGGCGCTGGTCCGTGAGCTCCTGTTCGGCGCCCGGACAGAACAGATGGCCAAGGTCCTCGAGGCCGAAGGGGGGCTGCCGGTCGACAACCTGCAGCGCACGCCCGCCGGAAGGATCGTGCGGGAATCGGCAGACGCGGAGTTTGAGAAGTACCGCACCGAAGCCGAGGAAGCGCCGGACGACTGGCGCTCCTGGTTCCGGCTGAGCTGTGCGTATGACGCCGCCGGAGACCGCAAACGCGCCCGGGCGTCCATGCGTGATGCACTGAAGCTGTTCCGCGGGGGCAACAAGCCCGCCTAGCGGATTCCCGCCCGCTGGTACCGGCCCACCTCGCTGGCGGCGTGGGCTACCCACTCCAGCGGGCCCCTCCAGTTCAGTGCCGCCAGCGACCCTCCGATGAGGACGGCGGTCAGCGCCTGCGCGGCATATACACCTTCTGCGGTCCATCCCGCCGGCAGTGGCTGCAGGTACATGGCAGCCACCAGGCACACATGCGCCGTGTACAGGCTGAGGGTCATGGCCCCTGCACCGCGCAGGGGGAGCAGCAGGTCCAGTGCGAGCCATTCGCCCAGCCTGCCCAGCAGCAGGCAGGCGCCCACCACGGCGGCGGCTACGGCTGACGTGTGGAGCAGGTCCAGCGTTGTGCCCGAGTGCGGTGCGCTGCTTGCCAGCCACCACCAGGAGCCCGATTGCTCCACCCCGGCAAGGTTCACCTGCAGGAGGCTGTCCAGCGGGTAGCGGGGATCCGCTAGCCGGGCCTGCAGCGCCTCCTTGCCGCCCCACGCATCCATCGTCAGCACGCCCAGCCATTTGGCCAGTACAGCCACCACGGTGCCGCCGGCCAGCAGCATCACCTGGACGGCCATCCTGGTCAGTGCCAGCCGGCCGATCACCAGCCCGATCAGCAGGTAGCTCAGCCATTGCAGGACGGGGTAGTAGCCGGTCAGGAAGATGTCCCCCAGCAGGCGCCCGGGAGTGGTGAGATCGTCCCAGTTGGGGTTGTGGCCCAGCCGGAGCGGCGGGGAAGGGGCCAGCAGCCACGGCCGCAGCAGGTAGGCCAGCACGGGCGAACCCAGCACCCAGCCGGCAGCGAATGCGCAGAGCGGCTTGATGCTGAGGCCGATGAAGGGGAGCACGCACAGGAACAGTACGGCGTAGTGGACCAGGATCACGGCGACGTTCACGTCCAGCCCGCCCAGGAAGAGTCCGACGACGGCGATCACCAGGGCGCGCAACGCTATGCCGCGGCGTGCGCCGCTCAGCTCCTGGCCCTGCGGCGGACGCTGTTTTCCGGTGGACAGGGCGAGGCCAATCCCGGCCAGGACGGCAAACAAGGCAGCGGCCCGCCCCGAGAAAGTCAGGCCGATCCACGTGGGTGTCAGCTGCGCATCGGCTTCGAACGTGGGAAGCAGGTGCGTGGCCATCATGCCGAGCAAAGCCAGCCCCCGGGCCGCGTCGATTCCGGTGAGTCTCGTTGTCTGGGTGGTGCCTTTGGCGGTCCGCGAGGGTGAAGCAGTGCCACGGGAGGTCATGAGCCGATCGTCTCATATCCGGCTGACAGCCCCCTTGTATTCGAATATATGTTCGAATAGCATCGTTCCATGAACAATGCACCAGAACGCCGGTTGCCGGACTATCGGGCACCGGAAGGCAATGCGCCGGAAGGCAGGGCGCCGGAACGCCGGGCACCAGAACCCAAGGCACCGCAACGCCGGACTCATCACGAATCTGCTGCGGGCCCACTCAAGGCGATGAGCCCGGGGGTGGTGGATTATCTGTTTCGCCAGCTTGTGGCCGGAGAACCCGCCGAGGATGTTCAGTGGGGCAGTGAGGGTGTCGCCCTGTCGGCCCAGCCGCCCGGCGCCGAATTGGCCCGCAGGCTCTCCGAGTGCGACGTTGATGCCCTCACGCCTACGGAGCTCTTCCACTACGTCCGGGCCGCCCAGCGGCTGGCTGCATGGGCAGAGTCGCTCCGGGAAGACGCCGTGGGCCGCTACTGCGGCGCTCCCCGGCAGGGACCCGCCCGCAGCCCTCAAGAGTGATGCCCCGAGGGCCGAATTTGACGCTCGTCACGCCGCCCCCATTGTCCTAACAAGGCGGGGACAGGGTAACGTTTTTCCTATGGCTGAGACTTCCGCGAATAACCCTGCATTTGGCACCCTCCTGACCGCTATGGTCACGCCGTTCACCGAGGACGGCAAAGTGGACTACCAGCAGGCGGCGGAACTGGCTGTGAAGCTTGTCGACGACGGCTGCGACGGACTGGTCGTCACGGGAACCACGGGCGAAACTTCCACCCTCACCGACGAGGAGAACGTGGGCATGTTCCGTGCGGTCAAGGATGCTGTCGGCGGCCGCGCCGCGATCATCGCCGGCACCGGAACCAACGACACCGCACACTCCGTTCACCTTTCCAAGCAGGCGGCCGAGGTCGGCGTCGACGGTCTGTTGATCGTCACCCCGTACTACAACAAGCCCAGCCAGGCCGGTGTGCGCGCCCACTTTGAGACGATCGCCTCCGCCACCGACGTTCCCGTGATGCTCTACGACATCCCCGGCCGTTCCTCAATCCAGATTGCTCCGGAGACGATGATCCGCCTCGCCGAGCACCCGAACATCGTTGCGGTCAAAGATGCCAAGGCCGATTTCGCCGCAGCCACCCGCGTCATGGCGAACACTGACCTCCTCTTCTACTCCGGGGACGACGGACTGACCCTGCAGTGGATGGCGCTGGGCGCCGTCGGGCTCGTGGGAGTCACCACCCACGTTGCCACCCGCCGGTTCCGCGAGCTGATCGACGCCGTTAACGCGAACGACCTCGGCACCGCCCGCAAGATCAATTTTGAACTTGAACCTGTTATCCGGGCCACGATGACCCGCGTGCAGGGGGCCGTAGCGGCCAAGCAGATTCTTAAATGGCAGGGAGTCCTGCCCAACTCGGTTGTCCGTTTGCCCCTCGTGGAGCCGGACGAAGCCGAGATCGCAATCATCCGCGAGGATTTGGCGGAAGCAGGCATGGTCTTTTCCTGATCGGCAAAGACGATTCCTGCTTTCGCCCGGAAAGTAGAGCACTATGACCCAAACCGCCCTTCCCGGCCTTGTTACGCCGCCGAAACTGCCCAAGGACACCCTGCGGATCGTTCCGCTCGGCGGCCTGGGGGAGATCGGCCGCAACATGACCGTCTTCGAAATCGACGGCAAGCTGCTGATCGTCGACTGCGGCGTCCTCTTCCCGGAGGAAACCCAGCCCGGCGTCGACCTGATCCTGCCCGATTTCTCCTACATAGAGAACCGCCTCAATGACATCGTGGCCGTCGTCCTGACCCACGGTCACGAGGACCACATTGGCGCCGTTCCCTACCTGCTGCGCCTGCGCGCCGACATTCCGCTGATTGGCTCCCAGCTGACGCTGGCTCTCATCGAAGCGAAGCTGCAGGAACACCGGATCAAGCCGGTCACCCAGATCGTCACCGAGGGACAGGTGCAGAAGTTCGGCCCCTTCGAATGCGAATTCGTGGCCGTCAACCACTCGATCCCTGACGCCCTTGCCGTGTTTCTCCGTACCTCCGGCGGCACCGTGCTGCACACCGGCGACTTCAAGATGGACCAGCTGCCGCTGGATGGCCGCATCACCGACCTCCGCCACTTCGCCAAGCTGGGCGAAGAAGGCGTGGACCTCTTCATGTCGGACTCCACAAATGCCGACGTGCCGGGCTTCACCACCGCCGAGAAGGAAATCGGCCCCACCCTGGACCGCCTGTTCGGCCAGGCTTCCAAGCGCCTGATCGTCGCCTCCTTCTCCTCGCACGTGCACCGGGTCCAGCAGGTCCTCGACGCCGCAGCCAACCACAACCGCAAGGTTGCCTTCGTCGGCCGCTCGATGGTCCGCAACATGGCCATCGCCGAGAAGCTTGGCTACCTCGACGTGCCGCCGGGCATCCTGGTCGACATCAAGAACATCGACAACCTGCCGGACAACCGCGTGGTGCTGATGTCCACCGGGTCCCAGGGCGAGCCGATGGCGGCCCTGTCCCGCATGGCCAACGGTGACCACCGCGTCGTCGTCGGCCAAGGCGACACCGTGATCCTCGCCTCAAGCCTGATCCCGGGCAACGAGAACGCCGTCTTCCGGATCATCAACGGCCTGCTCAAGCTGGGCGCCGATGTCATCCACAAGGGCAACGCCAAGGTCCACGTCTCCGGCCATGCCGCTGCCGGGGAACTGCTGTACTGCTACAACATCCTCGAACCGCTGAACGCCATGCCGGTGCACGGCGAGACGCGGCACCTGATTGCCAACGGTAAGATCGCCCTCGAGTCCGGCGTGCCGGACGAAAGCATCCTGCTGGCGGACAACGGCACCGTCATCGACCTCCGGGACCACCAGGCCGACGTCGTAGGCCAGGTCGAAGTGGGCTTCGTCTACGTTGACGGCTCCAGCGTTGGCGAAGTCACCGAAGCTGACCTGAAGGACCGTCAGACCCTCGGCGATGAAGGCTTCATCTCCATCATCACCGTGATCCACCGCGCCACCGGCAAGGTGGTCTCGGGACCGGAAATCCACGCCCGCGGCGTTGCTGAGGATGATTCCGTCTTTGACGAAATCATTCCCAAGATCAATGCTGCGCTGGAAGAGGCCGTGCTCAACCACACGGACCACACCACGCACCAGCTCCAGCAGGTTGTCCGCCGCGTCGTCGGCACCTGGGTCAACCGCAAGCTTCGCCGCAAGCCCATGATCATTCCGGTGGTGCTTGAGGCGTAAGGGCCCGGGATTGTTCGACGGGGCCCTCCCCGCAGGAAAGCGAGCCTTCGGGCCGCCGCCTGCAGGGGAGGGCCTCGTCGTTTAAGCCGGTTAAGTCCAGCCCGGAGACGCCTTGCTGCCGTCCTCCCCTCCGCAACATGCATCCTGGAACGCCCCGGAAATCCGCGGTTTTTGGCCCGGCTTCGGGTACCGTGGCGAGTATGGCGACACGTACCTCCTCCGCGCCTAGAGGCAACTCAAGCGGCAAATCAGGCAGCTCAGCGGGCAGGGGCTCCGGCTCCGCTGCGTCCAAAACCAGCCGGACCGGAGGATCGTCGGGCACGGCACGCACCCGCCAGATGGCAGCCGTCGAACCCCGTCAGCCGTGGCTCGTGCGCGTTGCCGCAGGTGCCTGGCTCGGCATCGGGCACGTCGTCGGCGGCGGCGTCCGGCGGATTGGCCACGACGTCAGCGACCTCGCCCCCGAGGACCGCAGGGACGGAGCGGCCCTCTTTAACCTTGCCCTGGGCGTGTTCGTTGCGACCTTCGCCTGGTGGGGCTTCAAGGGATGGTTCCCGGACACTGTGTTTGCGATCGTCAACGGCACGTTCGGCTGGATGTCCCTGCTTCTGCCGCTCATGCTTTTCGTCTGCGCCTTCCGGTTGTTCCGCCAGCCTTCGGACGGGCGCGGCAACAACAGGATCGGCATCGGCTTCCTCATCATGACCTTCGCCGGCTGCGGCCTGGCCCACGTCATTGGCGGCCAGCCCACCGTCACGGACGGCTTCGACGGCCTGCGCCAGGCCGGCGGCATGCTCGGTTTCCTGGCCGCCTCGCCGCTGGCAGCCCTGCACACGGCCGTGCCGGTGGCCGTCTACAGCCTGCTCGCCTTCACGTCCCTCCTGATTGTGACCGCCACCCCGTTCGGCGCGATTCCCCGCCGGATCAAGGGGGCCTATGAGCATTTGATGGGCATCGACCTGCAGGAACCCGGCGAGGACCACGACCGCAGCTACCTCTACGAAAACGCGGGCCAGGCAGCGCCGAAGAAGAAGCGGCGCAGCCGGCTGTTTGGCAAGGACCCCGAGACTGACCCGCGCCTCGAAGGGTATGTGGGCGACGAGGCCTTCGAACATGCCGTCATTGACGACGACGAAGCGGCCGACACCGCCAGCGGCACCAAGGCAGGCGGCAAGGGTCCCCGCCCGGCACCCGGCGTGCGCCGGCCCACGCAGGCTGAAATCGCCGTCGAAAAGATCAAGGCCGCGCAGGGGCTGGGCACCAAGGATGCAAACGGCGAGCACGCCACCGAAGCCATCCCGCTCGTCACCCCGGGCATGGTCGCCGCCGGGTCCCTCAATCCCGCCGCACCGGCCGGCGCCGCGGCCGTTGCCGCCGCCGCGCAGGTCCCCTCCCGCCCTGTCGCCCCCGCGCCCCTGCCAACGCCGATCCCGCAGCGTACGGAGCAGCTCTCGCTGGCCGGCGACGTCACCTACACCCTGCCGTCGTCGGACGTGCTGACTCCGGGCTCCATCCCCAAGGAGCGCACCGAGGCCAACGATGCCATCGTGGCGTCGCTGACCGAAACGCTCAACCAGTTCAATGTGGACGCACAGGTCACGGGCTTCAGCCGAGGCCCAACCGTCACGCGTTACGAAATTGAGCTTTCCCCGGGCACCAAGGTGGAGCGCGTCACCGCGCTGTCCAAGAACATCTCCTACGCCGTCGCCTCCAGCGACGTCCGCATCCTTAGCCCCATCCCAGGCAAGTCCGCCATCGGCATCGAAATTCCCAACACGGACCGCGAGACGGTCTCCCTTGGCGATGTACTGCGCAGCCAGAATGCCCGCCGGACCGACCACCCCATGGTGATGGGCGTGGGCAAGGACGTCGAGGGCGGCTACGTCGTGGCGAACCTCGCCAAGATGCCCCACCTGCTCGTTGCCGGTGCCACCGGTGCCGGTAAGTCGTCGTTCGTGAACTCCATGATCACGTCCATCCTGATGCGTGCCACCCCGGACGAGGTCCGAATGGTCATGGTGGACCCCAAGCGCGTGGAACTCACGGCGTACGAAGGCGTGCCGCACCTGATCACGCCAATCATCACCAACCCGAAGAAGGCAGCGGAGGCGCTGCAGTGGGTTGTCCGCGAGATGGATGCCCGCTACGACGACCTCGCCAATTACGGCTTCAAGCACATCGACGACTTCAACAAGGCCGTCCGTGCCGGGAAGGTGCACCCGCCGGTCGACTCCAAGCGCGTCATCCGTCCCTACCCGTACCTGCTGGTGATCGTGGACGAGCTTGCCGACCTCATGATGGTGGCCCCGCGCGACGTCGAAGATTCCATCGTCCGCATCACCCAGCTGGCCCGTGCCGCAGGCATCCACCTGGTCCTGGCCACCCAGCGGCCCTCCGTGGACGTCGTCACCGGCCTGATTAAGGCCAACGTGCCGTCCCGGATGGCGTTCGCCACCTCCTCCGTCACCGACTCCCGCGTGGTGCTGGACCAGCCCGGCGCGGAAAAACTCATCGGCCAGGGTGACGCGCTCTTCCTGCCGATGGGCGCCTCCAAGGCCATGCGTGTGCAGGGTGCCTGGGTCACGGAATCGGAAATCCACAAGGTCGTGGAGCACGTCAAGGGCCAGCTCAAGGCTGTCTACCGCGACGACGTCGCTCCCGAGGCGCAGAAAAAGCAGATCGACGACGACATCGGAGACGACCTCGAGGTGCTGCTGCAGGCCACCGAACTTGTTGTCACCACCCAGTTCGGCTCCACCTCCATGCTGCAGCGCAAGCTGCGCGTCGGGTTCGCCAAGGCCGGCCGCCTGATGGACCTGCTCGAATCCAGGGGAGTGGTTGGCCCCTCGGAAGGCTCCAAGGCCCGCGACGTCCTGGTCAAACCGGACGACCTCGCCGCCGTCCTCGCCGCCATGAAGGGCCAGGACGGGCCGGTCGCCGCCGATTCGCAGACGGCCGCGCTGAGCGACAACGCCAACGCCAACATCGCCCAGGGAGGCTACGCCGAGGACCTCGTGGCGGCTGATCTGGACAACCGCACCCAGAAAGTTGAGTACTACGACGGCGCCGACAGCAACTCCGGTGACGACGAAGACGG
The DNA here is from genome assembly GCF_001423745.1 of Arthrobacter sp. Leaf337. Lineage (GTDB taxonomy): Bacteria > Actinomycetota > Actinomycetes > Actinomycetales > Micrococcaceae > Arthrobacter. The sequence goes on along the minus strand of NZ_LMPC01000004.1, from coordinate 64,185 downwards.
CTCCGAGGACGCCTGGTCGCTCACCGGACGGTAGCCTAGGAGGGTGACTAGCACTGAAGCCAACAGCTCAGGCTCCGCCTCCGGGATCTGGAACCTTCCGAACATCCTGACGATGCTTCGGATTGTCCTGGTGCCGTTCTTCGTGTGGTTCCTCATCGCGGACGCGCCCGGGCTCGACAGCCAGAACGGCCTCTGGCGCTGGGCCGCGGCCCTGACGTTCGCGGTTGCCATTTACACGGACAAGCTCGACGGCGACATCGCCCGCAGCAGGGGCCTGATCACCGATTTCGGTAAGATCGCCGATCCGATCGCGGACAAACTGCTCACCGGCTCCGCCCTGGTGATGCTCTCGCTGCTGAACGAGCTGCCGTGGTGGATCACCATCCTGATCCTCGCCCGCGAATGGGGGATCACGGCACTGCGGTTCTTCGTCATCCGGTACGGCGTCATCCCGGCGTCGCGGGGAGGCAAGCTGAAGACTGTGGTGCAGACCGTCGCGATCCTGCTGTACGTGGTCCCGCTCGCCTCACTGGCCCCGTGGCTGGGAGTGGTGGCTTTCCTGGTGATGCTGGCGGCCGTGGCCATCACCGTCTGGACAGGTGGCCAGTATGTTGTCGAAGCGCTCAAGCTGCGCGCGAACGGCCGGCGCGCAGCCAGCCAGCGCGTAAAAGGAGAGCTGCCATGAGTAACCTGCACCGCATCGCCGAACAAGCAGTCAACGGTGCCATTGGCCGCGGACTGACCGTGGCTACCGCCGAATCCCTGACTGCGGGCATGGTGGCGGCGGTCCTCGCCGATACCCCCGGTGCCTCGGGCATGCTCCAGGGCGGCGTGGTTTCCTATCAGAACTCAGTCAAGTCGGACGTCCTTGGCGTACCCGCCGAACTGCTCGACGCCGTCGGATCAGTCGACGGTGACGTCGCGAAGGCGATGGCGGCAGGGGCCCGACGGGTCTGCGGAGCGGACATCGGAGTGTCCACCACGGGTGTCGCCGGACCGGAACCGCACGGCGGCAAGGACGTGGGGACAGTGTTCGTCGGCGTCGCCACGGCGGACGGCGCAACGTCGTTCGGCTACGTGTTTGAAGGCAACCGCGCCGATATCCGCGGCCAGGCGTGCGCGGCTGCTTTGGAGCGGCTGCTTGAAGCCCTATCTTCCGAGGCTTACCCGGCGTAAAGTTGCCGGGAACAAAATTAGATTCCTAATAGTTGTTACATTGTGTCGCTTCCGAATATGGGAGGCGCCTAGGATGAGTAAATAATTATGGTTCGCCTGATGAGGGCGGACCTGACGTACGAGGGAGCAAGGCGATACAGATGGTAAAGCAGCCCGTATCCGTAAACGGCGTTGTCCGCTGGAAGGATGTGGGCCTCGCCGATCAGGCAAAGAGCGAACAGAAGGAGCGCAAGATGGTAGTACTTCGTCACGAAATCGGTGATGTTCTGCGCGACGTTCGCCAGCGTCAGGGCCGAACCCTCCGCGAAGTGTCACACAGTGCCCGGGTATCCCTGGGTTACCTCAGTGAAGTGGAGCGCGGCCAGAAGGAAGCCTCTTCGGAGTTGCTGTCTTCGATCTGCTCGGCCCTGGACGTCCCGTTGTCCAGCATGCTCCGCGAAGTCAGCGACCGCGTTGCCGTTGCTGAAGGCGTTGCCGTTCCGGACACCGTCCCGCAGGAATTCTCGCAGCGCTACGGCCGCGATCTTGACCGCGAACTCAATACCGACCTCTCTGACGAACTGGCCAAGGGACTGCTCTCGGGCGCCCGCTGACCGGCACACGTCAGAACCTAGTCTCTGCGCTTGACACGAAGGGCCTCCGGCTAAGCCGGAGGCCCTTCGTTGTCTACTTCGCCTCGTCCTTCGGGAAGCCGTCCCGCTCATACGTCGCGTTGAGCTTTGCCATGTAGGCGGCGAGGGTCTGCAGGTCCTCCACGGGCCATTCCCCCAGCCGCTCACGGAAAACTTCGCGCCGGGCATCCTGGACCTGGTGCATCTTCTCCTCGCCCTTGGGCGTCAGCCGGATGGTCTGGGCACGGCCGTCGAGCGGGTCCGCTTCCTTGGACACGAGGCCGATGCTCTCGAGGAATGCGATCTGCCGGCTAACGGAGGGCTTGCCCACTCCGATACATGAAGCGAGTTCAGTGAGCCTAATGGGGCCTTCCCTGCGGATGACGGTGAGGAGGCCATAGGCTGCCGGCTCCATGTCCGGGTGGACCTGCCGGGAAAGTTGCTGGGAGATGGAGCGTCCGCGGCGCCAGAACAGGCTGATCTGGTGCTCCACGGTCCGCAGGGCCGCGTCGACGCTGTTTTCGGTGGCCCCGGAAGCATCGGGTTCCACAGCTGGGTTGCTCATGGCAACCATTCTATTGGCCGCAGGCGTGAGAGACTTTATCGGTGCGAATCAGCGACTTTTGGCGGCTAATGGACGATGAGTTCGGCGCGGGGTACTCCCGGGTCCTCAGCAGCTCACTGGTGCTGGCAGGTGTCGGCAGCCGGACGGCGGACCAGGCGCTGGCGGCGGGAGTCCCGCCTCGGCAGGTCTGGCTCGCGATCTGCGACGTGCAGGACGTCCCTGCTGATCGGCGGCTCGGCCGGGACATCAAGCCGTCCCGGAACTGATCCGCGGCGCTGCCTGAGGCTGGATGGCTCCGCCCTGACACGCCGCGCAATTGTTCGAATATCTGTTCGGGTCGGGCTATGCTTTTTGCAGAGCGTTTTCCACATACGCAATGTCATCCGGCAGGAATGTCGGTGGGTGCCGTTAGCGTCGGTGATGACAGATAAAGGGCCGCTCAGGCCACTCCACAGCGAGAAAACTAGAGGTGTGAACCATGGCGGCAGCCCCGGATCGTCAGAAGGCGCTCGATGCAGCGCTTGCCCAGATCGACAAGCAGTTCGGCAAAGGCTCCGTCATGCGGCTGGGCGACGAAGTGCGTGCGCCCATTGAAGTAATCCCCACCGGCTCCATTGCCTTGGACGTTGCCCTGGGAATTGGCGGCCTGCCGCGCGGCCGCGTTGTGGAAATCTACGGCCCGGAATCGTCGGGTAAGACCACCGTGGCCCTGCATGCCGTCGCGAATGCCCAGCGCCTGGGCGGTATCGCTGCGTTCATCGACGCCGAGCACGCCCTGGACCCGGAATACGCCGCCAAGCTGGGTGTCGATACCGACGCGCTGCTGGTATCCCAACCGGACACCGGCGAGCAGGCCCTGGAAATCATGGACATGCTGATTGGCTCGGGGTCCCTCGACGTGATCGTCATTGACTCCGTGGCCGCCCTTGTGCCCCGCGCGGAAATTGAAGGCGACATGGGCGACAGCCACGTCGGCCTGCAGGCCCGCCTGATGAGCCAGGCGCTCCGTAAGATCACCGGACGTTTGAGCCAGACCAAGACCACCGCCATCTTCATTAACCAGCTGCGTGAGAAGATCGGCGTCTTCTTCGGCTCGCCGGAAACCACCACCGGTGGTAAGGCGCTGAAGTTCTACGCGTCAATCCGCATCGACGTCCGCCGCATCCAGACGCTGAAGGAAGGCGCTGATTCGGTGGGCAACCGCACCAAGGCGAAAATCGTCAAGAACAAGATGGCCCCGCCCTTCAAAATCGCCGAATTCGACATCATCTACGGCCAGGGGATCTCCCGCGAGGGCGGCATCATCGACATGGGCGTGGAGCACGGCCTGATCAAGAAGTCCGGTTCCTGGTTCACCTACGACGGTGACCAGCTGGGCCAGGGCATGGAGAACTCGCGACGCTTCCTCCGCGACAACCCGGAGCTTGCGGCGGAGCTGGAGCGCCTCATCAAGGAGAAGCTGGGCGTCGGCGTCAAACCCGCCGAGGCTGAAAAGGAAGCGTCTCCGAAGCTCAAGGCCGTTGACGGTTTCTAGGGGAACCCGGCGGAGCGGGCCAGGATTCCGATCCCGGAAACCTGGCCCGGCCGGATTCGGCGACGCGGGACCGGACGGGGCTTTGGCCGCCGAGCACGGGTTCGCGCCGGAGCTGGAAGAGGACCACGATGCTGAGCCTGATCCGGCCTCCGTGGCGCGGGCCATCGTGCTGCGGCAGCTGACCACCTCGCCGAAAAGCAGGTTGCAGCTGGCCCGCAAGCTGGCCGAGCGCAATGTTCCGGAGGACGTGGCCGAGGCCGTGCTGGACAGGTTCGAGGAAGTCCGGCTCGTGGATGACGCCGAGTTTGCGGACATGTGGGTCCGGAGCAGGTCCCAGACCCGGAAGCTCGCCAAGGGCGCGTTGCGACGCGAGCTTGCGGACAAGGGTATAGAGGCCGACATTGCGGCCCGGGCCCTGGAGCAGCTCAGCGACGAAGCGGAGGAATCTGCCGCCCGTGAGCTCGTCCAACGCAAGCTCAAAGGCACTGCAGACCTCACGGACCGCGCCGAGCGGGACAAAGTCACGCGCCGGCTCGCGTCGATGCTGGCCCGGAAGGGATACCAGCCGTCGCAGGCCTTCCGGATCGTGGGGGAGGTCCTCGACGCCGCAGCCGGTGAGCGTGCGGAAACGGAATTCCTATGAACCGGTACCCTTAACAGGTGAGTTTGACCATTCCCTCCCCAGCGTCCGGCACCAGCACTTCCGCCAGCATCGAGGCAGCACCCGCGGCTGCCCAGCCGCGCACCTATCAAGTGCGCACTTTCGGCTGCCAAATGAACGTGCACGACTCCGAGCGCATGGCCGGAATGCTCGAAGGCGCCGGCTACGTGCCCGCGTCGGGTGAGCATGCGGATGTGGTGGTGTTCAACACCTGCGCCGTCCGTGAAAACGCCGACAACAAGCTTTATGGCAACCTGGGGATGCTCGCGCCGGTCAAGGCGGCCAACCCCGGCATGCAGATCGCGGTGGGCGGCTGCCTGGCCCAGAAGGACCGCGAAACCATCCTGAAGAAGGCCCCCTGGGTAGACGCGGTCTTCGGTACCCACAACGTTGGCGCACTGCCCGCGCTGTTGGACCGCGCCCGGCACAACAATGAAGCGCAGCTCGAGATCCTGGAATCACTCGACGTTTTCCCCTCCACCCTCCCCACCAAGCGGGACTCCGTGTACTCGGGCTGGGTGTCGATTTCGGTGGGCTGCAACAACACGTGCACCTTCTGCATCGTTCCTGCCCTGCGCGGCAAGGAGAAGGACCGCCGCCCGGGCGACATCCTCGCCGAGATTCAGGCGCTGGTGGATGACGGAGCCATCGAAGTGACGCTCCTGGGCCAGAACGTGAACTCCTACGGGGTGGAATTCGGTGACCGTCAGGCATTCTCCAAACTGCTCCGTGCCTGCGGTGAAATCGAAGGCCTCGAACGGGTCCGGTTCACCAGCCCGCACCCGGCAGCCTTCACGGACGACGTCATTGACGCCATGGCTGAAACGGCCAACGTGATGCCGCAGCTGCACATGCCGCTGCAGTCCGGCTCCGACAAAGTCCTCAAGGACATGAAGCGCTCGTACCGCTCCACTAAGTTCCTCGGCATCCTGGAAAAGGTGCGGGAGCGGATTCCGCACGCGGCCATTTCCACCGACATCATCGTGGGCTTCCCCGGCGAAACCGAAGAAGACTTCCAGGCCACGCTTGACGTCGTCGAGAAATCACGGTTCGCCACGGCGTTCACCTTCCAGTACTCCAAACGCCCCGGCACTCCCGCGGCGGACTTGCCGGACCAGCTCCCGAAGGCAGTGGTGCAGGAGCGCTTTGAGCGCCTGACAGCGTTGCAGGACCGGATAGCGGCCGAGGAGAACGCCCGCCAGCTGGGCCGCCGGGTCGAGGTCATGGTCACGGCGCAGTCCGGCCGCAAGGCGGAGGAAACCCATCGCTTGTCGGGCCGGTCGCAGGACCAGCGCCTCGTGCACTTCTCGGTCCCGGAAGGTGCTGAGAAACCGCGCCCCGGCGACCTCGTGACGGTCACCATAACCGAAGCCGCGGCCTTCCACCTGGTCGCGGATCCGGCGTCGGCGGCGGACTACACCCTGCGCCGTTCGCGCGCGGGCGACGCCTGGGACAGGTCCCAGGCCGACTCCTGCGGCGTGCCGGTTCCCGGCAGCGGTTCCGGCGCGAACGGCGCCAAGAGCGGCGTGTCCCTCGGCATGCCGGCGGTCCCCGTCCGCCGCGGCTAGGCAATGGCCAATCCTCCAGCCGACGAGCGCCACGAAGCGGACGCCCGCCCAGCAGCGATCGCCGACGCTGACCTACCCTCGGCGGCGGACCGCAATACCGGTGACCCCCGTCCTACCGTAATCGCGGTGGTTGGCCCCACCGGGTCCGGCAAATCTGACCTCGCCGTTGCGCTGGCACTGGCCCTCGACGGCGAGGTCATCAACGCGGACGCCATGCAGTTCTACCGCGGCATGGACATCGGCACTGCCAAGATCACGGCCGTGGAGCGCAAGGGAGTTCCGCACCATCTCCTGGACACCCTCGACGTCACCGAAGAAGCCAGCGTTTCGGACTTCCAGCGCGAAGCGCGGGCCGCCATCGCAGAGATCCACGGCCGCGGCAAGCGGGCCATCCTGGTGGGCGGTTCGGGCCTCTACGTGCGGGCCGCACTCGACGTGCTCGAATTTCCCGGCACGGATCCGGCTATCCGCGGCCGCCTGGAAGCAGAGCTGGCGGACACCGGTCTGGCCACGCTGCGCACCCGGCTGGAAGCGGTCGACCCGGTGTCAGCCGGCCGTCTGGGCGACGCCCGCAGGGTGGTCCGGGCCTTGGAGGTCTTCGAGCTGACAGGGCGTCCTTTCAGCTCCTTTATGCCCGTTCGGGAGTACTTCCAGCCGGCGGTGCAGATCGGACTCGAAGTGGACCGTGAGCTCCTGAAGGACAGGCTGGCCCAGCGCGTCCACGTCATGGTTGCAGGCGGACTCCAGGCCGAGGTGCAGCGGCTGGACGCTGCAGGGCTCCGAAACGGCAAGACGGCGTCCCGTGCCCTGGGCTATGCCCAGTTCCTGAAAGTCCTCGACGGCGAATGGGATGCCGGCCAGGCCACGGAAGACACCATCACGGCCACGCGGAAATTCGCCCGGCGGCAACTCACGTGGTTCAGGGCGGATCCGCGCATCAACTGGCTTGACTGGCAAGACCCGGACCTCGTGGCCAAGGCCGTGGCCATGTCGCTCAAGACGCCCACCCTGAACCGGTAACCTTGATCCATGGACGAAACCCTTGCACCCGCCCCTGACCGCACTCTCCAGGGGCTGAGCGGCCTGGCCTTCTCCAAGGGCCATGGCACCGGCAACGATTTCGTGCTCGTTGCCGACCCCGAGGGTACCTGGCCGATTGCGCCCGAACAGGTCGCGGAACTCTGCGACCGCCACCGCGGCATCGGCGGTGACGGCCTGATCCGGGCCGTGCCTTCGCGATTCCTCCCGGAGGGGCGCGAGCTGCAGGCAGTCCACCCGGATGCCGAATGGTTCATGGACTACCGCAATGGTGACGGATCCCTGTCGGAAATGTGCGGCAACGGCGTCCGCGTGTTTGTCCACTTCCTCATCGCCGAAGGCCTTGTCCGGCTCGGCACCGGCGATGCCCTGACCATCGGCACGCGCGGTGGCGTCAAGACAGTGGTGCGGACCGATAACGGCTACGCCGTGGACATGGGGCCGTGGGAATTCATCTTCCCGGGCGAAGCCACGGCACGTGCCATGGACTCGCTGGTGACCGCGGACGGCCTGGAAGTACCGCGCCCGGCGCTGTCCGTCAGCATGGGGAACCCGCATACTGTGGTGGCCCTGGCCGAACTCAGCGAACTTGAGGCAACACAGCTCTTCAAGGCACCGCACGTTGATCCGAAGCCGGCGAACGGCACCAACGTCGAGTTTGTCGTCCCTTCCGAGCCGCTGGTCCACGACGGCGTCGGCACAGTCACCATGCGCGTCCACGAGCGCGGCGTGGGGGAGACCCAGTCCTGCGGCACCGGCGCCTGCGCAGCAGCTGTCGCCATCCGGCACTGGGCCGGGCAGGGCGCTCCGGACGCCTGGAATGTGAACGTGCCCGGCGGCGTCGTCGGCGTTAAATTCTTTGCGGGGCCGGAAGGCCACGAACATGTGGAACTGAGCGGTCCCGCCGTGATCGTGGCTAGCGGGACGCTTTCCTGACCCGAAGGATCCTGAAGGACTTCGAGGTGCTTTCCCGGGTGACGGTGAAGCTGCTGTCCAGTTCAGCGGCCAGCCAGCGCTGAAGCGAGTCGGAACCAAGGTTCTTCTGGACCACCAGCCAGGCGGATCCGCCTGCGGCCAGCCGGGGCAGCCACAGCAGCAGCAGTGAGTGAAGCTCGTCTTTGCCGATCCGGATCGGGGGATTGGACCAGATCGTGTCGAACCGGAGGCCGGGATCAACGGCGTCGGGCAGGCTGGCGGTCACGTTGTTCAGTCCCAGCAGGCCGGCGTTCTCGTTGGTCAGGGCGACGCAGCGCTCGTTGACGTCCACGGCGTAGACCTGCGCGTGGGGTGCCCGCAGGGCCATGGTCAGTGCGATCGGACCCCAGCCGCAGCCGATGTCCAGCAGGTTGCCCTGGGGTGACGGGGCCGGCACATCGGCCAGCAGGACGGCAGTTCCCTTGTCAATGCCGTCGGGGCTGAAGATGCCGCTGGACGTCTGCAGCCTGCGCGTTTCACCGGCAAGTTCCACGGTTAGCGGTTTGCGGGTGAAGGGCCCGGCAGGCTGGGCGCTGAAATAGTGTGCAGACTCCATAACTCGCCAGATTAGTTGCCCGGCGCGCCGATGGGAAACGAGGAGGGGAACGGGGCACGGAAACCCGTCTGCTAATGTTTAATCCATGTTCTTGATCTTTGAGTAGCCGGCACGGGCACAGCCCGTCCCGCAGCGACGCAGGTATTCACCTTCCGCTCAGTGCGCCGTCAAGCCGTGATTGCCCGGCAGAACGTCCCGCCCGTACTACTTGGAGTCCAGCAATGCTGATCGTCTGACCATGCGCTCTTCTGAACAAGCGCACCCTCCGCAACGTCGCCAGCCCCGCGCATCGTCGCCCCACATACCGTCCGTACCGCCGCCCGCTGCGCCGCAGCCGCCGGCACTCCAGGAGCCCGAATGACCAATAGTCGTCAGCCCAGCGCGAATACCGCCCCGCAGACAAACAATCAGCATTATTCTGAAGGTGTCGAATCTTCAAAGGAGAACATGACCAACCAGCCCAACACCGGATCAGATGCAGCCTCCCAGGACATGAGTCCTGAGGAAATCCAGGCCGTCATCGACCGGATTCTGTCCAAGGATGTCCCGGCACGTGCCGCCCACCCCGCATCGGAAAATTCGCGCGGAGTTTTGGGATCGGCACAGGCGATATCCCGCCAGGACAGCGAACACAGCATCTTCGACGGTGACCAGCAGGACCTTGAGGAACGCCGGGCCCTGCGCCGTACGGCCGGCCTGTCCACCGAACTCGAAGACGTCACCGAAGTTGAATACCGGCAGTTGCGCCTCGAACGTGTTGTCCTCGCCGGCCTGTGGACAGAAGGCACGCTTGCGGACGCCGAGAATTCCCTCCGCGAACTTGCCGCCCTGGCGGAAACTGCGGGCTCGGAAGTTCTGGACGGCATTGTCCAGCGCCGTGCCAAGCCCGACCCCGGCACGTTCCTCGGCTCCGGCAAGGCCCAGGAGCTCAAGGACATCGTCATGTCCACCGGTGCGGACACCGTGGTGGTGGATGCCGAGCTGGCACCTTCACAGCGGCGCGGACTCGAGGACATCGTGAAGGTCAAGGTCATCGACCGCACGGCCCTGATCCTGGACATCTTCGCCCAGCACGCCAAGAGCCGTGAAGGCAAGGCCCAGGTGGAGCTGGCGCAGCTTGAATACCTGCTCCCGCGCCTGCGCGGCTGGGGCGAATCCATGTCCCGCCAGGCCGGCGGCCAGGTGGGCGGCGCAGGTGCCGGCATGGGTTCCCGTGGTCCCGGCGAAACCAAGATCGAACTGGACCGTCGCCGGATCCGCACCAGGATGGCCAAGCTGCGGCGTGAAATCGCCGCGATGAAGCCGGCACGGGAGACCAAGCGGGCCAACCGCCGTCGTAATTCCGTGCCGTCCGTAGCCATCGCAGGGTACACAAACGCCGGAAAGTCCTCGCTCCTGAACCGGCTGACCGACGCCGGCGTCCTGGTGGAGAACGCCCTGTTCGCCACCCTGGATCCCACCGTCCGCAAGGCGGAAACGGCAGACGGCCTGGGCTACACCCTGGCCGATACCGTGGGCTTCGTCCGGTCCCTGCCGACCCAACTGGTGGAAGCCTTCCGTTCCACCCTGGAGGAAGTGGCCGATTCGGACCTCATCCTGCACGTGGTGGACGTCTCGCATCCCGATCCGGAAGGCCAGATCGCCGCGGTCCGGGCAGTGTTCAGCGAAGTGGACGCCCGCAAGGTGCCCGAGATCATCGTGCTGAACAAGGCCGACGCCGCGGATCCGTTCGTGGTGGAACGCCTAAAGCAGCGGGAACCCCGCCACGTGGTGGTGTCCGCGCGCACCGGGCAGGGCATCGCCGAGCTCCTGAAGGCGATCAGCGAATCCATTCCGCGGCCCAGCGTCAAGATGGAACTGCTGATCCCGTACAACCGCGGTGACTTGATCAGCAAGCTCCACGAAACGGACGCCGAAATCCTTCGCCTGGACCATGAAGAGCAGGGCACACGCGCCCTGGTCATGGTGCGCGAAGGGCTCGCCGCTGAACTGGAATCCTTCATCAGCAATGTCTGATCCCGGGGCCGGAGAAACCAGCGGCTCCGCCGGCGAGCAGTTCGTCATTGAACTGCTCGACCGGGCGGTGTCCGGCATGGGCGGACAGAGCCGCGATGGCCAGCACGAGATGGCCCGGCAGGTGGCACGCGCCATAGACAGCGGCGACCACCTGCTGGTCCAGGCCGGAACCGGCACCGGAAAGTCGCTCGCGTACCTGATTCCGCTGATCGCCCATTCACAGGTCAGCGAGAAACCCACCCTGGTGTCCACAGCTACCTTGGCCCTGCAGACCCAGATCGTGGGCAGGGATCTTCCGCGGCTGCTGGAAACCATCACTCCCGCCTTGGAGCGTCCCGTCAAGGTGGCCCTCGTCAAGGGCCGGGCCAACTACGTCTGCCGGCACAAGCTCGACGGCGGGTTCCCCTCCGAGGAGCCGTCAGAGGGCCAGCTCTTCTCCCTGGGGGAGGACACCAGCGTCCCGCACTTCGCCGCCTCCCTGGGCGGTCCGGCGTCGCAGCTGGGCAAGGAAGTGGTCAGGCTCCGCGAATGGGCGGAGAAGACCGCCACGGGGGACCGGGACGAACTGATGCCCGGTGTGACGGACCGCGCCTGGCGGCAGGTGTCCGTCACGTCGATGGAATGCCTGGGAGCGCAGAAATGTCCCATGGCTGCCGAGTGCTTCAGTGAACTTGCCCGGCATGACGCAGCCGAGGCCGACGTTGTGGTCACCAACCATGCAATGCTGGCTGTCAGCGCCTTCGAGGGCCTGGCCGTGCTGCCGGAGTACGACGTCGTGGTGGTTGACGAGGCGCACGAGCTCCAGGACCGCGTGACGGGAGCCGTCTCCGGCCAGTTATCCGTGGCCATGGTCCATGCCGCCGCCTCGGGCGCCCGCAAAAACACCGGGATCACTGTTGATGCGCTCAACAACGCGGCCGCCAACCTTGAGCTGGCCATCGCCGGAGTCCCCAGCGGCCTGCTGCCCAACGGCCTCAACGATGAACAACTCGACTGTGTGGACCAGTTGCGGGAAGCCTGCCGCGCGGCCCTTTCCGACTCCAAGGGGGACAGTGCCAACACGGCCGACGGCGGACGCCAGCTCGCGCGGTCACGCCTGATGGTCATCCTTGAGCTCTGCGAACGGCTGATTGCCGCACAGGAAAACCGCGAAGTGGTCTGGTTTTCGCGGAACAGCACCTTCGACCCGCAGCAGGGCTACTCGCAGCCGGACGATGCCGCGCCTGCCCTGATCAACATTGCACCGCTGAGTGTGGCTGGAAAGCTCCGAGACGGTCTCTTTGCCGGCCATACGGTGATCCTGACCTCTGCCACCCTCGCCATAGGATCGGCCTTCGAACCGGCCGCCGGCGGGCTCGGGCTCGTGGGACAAGGCGCACCCAGCTGGACCGGAGTGGACGTCGGATCCCCGTTTGACTATCCCAAGCAGGGAATCCTCTACGTCGCCAGCCATCTGCCGAAGCCCGGCCGCGGGACGTCGCCTGAAGCACTCGACGAGCTCGAGAAGCTGATCAGGGCCTCGGGCGGCGGGGCACTGTGCCTCTTTTCGTCGCGGCGGGCCGCCGAGGAAGCGGCAGAAGCCATGCGCCCGCGCCTGGATGTCAGCATCCTATGCCAGGGCGAATCGACCATGACCGCGCTGGTGCGGCAGTTTGCCGACGAACCGGATACCTGCCTTTTCGGCACCATGTCCCTCTGGCAGGGCGTTGACGTTCCCGGCGGGTCATGCCGGCTGGTGGTCATCGACCGGATTCCGTTCCCGCGGCCGGATGATCCGCTGATGACGGCACGGTCCCGGGCCGTGGCCCAGGCGGGCGGCAACGGCTTTATGTCGGTTTCGGCCACGCACGCCGCGATCCGGCTTGCCCAGGGTGCCGGCCGGCTGATCCGCTCCACGGGCGACAAGGGTGTTGTGGCCGTCCTCGACTCCCGGCTGTCCACGGAACGATACGGAGGCTTCCTCCGTGCTGCCCTGCCACCGTTCTGGCCCACCACAGATCCTGCGATCGCTGTGGCTGCGCTGAGCCGGCTGGCCAAGGCTCCGGCGGAGGCCGCTTCTGCCTGACGGGGCGGGGCCCCTGACGGGCTCGAGCCGCCTGATGGGGTTCGAGCCGGCGCCGGGTGACCGGCGGCGGCTACGGCGGGCTGCTAAAGCGAGCGAAGGACTGAGACGACCTTGCCCATGATGGTTGCGTGGTCGCCCAGGATGGGCTCGTACTGCGTGTTCTGCGGCAGCAACCAGGTGTGGCCGTCCCGCTGGCGGAACGTTTTGACCGTTGCTTCATCATCGAGGAGGGCGGCAACGATGTCGCCGTTGGCGGCGTCGCTCTGCTGGCGCACCACAACCCAGTCACCGTCGCAGATCGCTGCGTCGATCATGGAATCGCCGGACACCTTCAGCATGAAAAGCTCACCGTGGCCCACCAGCTGCCGTGGCAGCGGCATGAGGTCCTCGACGACCTGGTCAGCCAGGATCGGCCCGCCGGCAGCGATCCGCCCGACAAGGGGGACCATGGCCGTATCCGTTGCCGTGGCAAGTTCGGAAACAGCCAATCCGCCTACTGTGCGCAGCTTGGCAGGCTTTTCCACGCCGGTGATTTTGGCTGTCCCCTCGTCCAGGGTCAGCGGCATCAGGACCTCCATGGCACGCGGCCGCTTGGGATCGCGGCGGAGGTAGCCCAGCTTCTCAAGCTGCGAGAGCTGGTGGGTGACGCTGGACAGGCTGGCCAGTCCCACGGTGTCGCCGATTTCACGCATGGACGGCGGGTAGCCGTTGTCGTTGACGGAGCGCTGGATCGTTTCCAGAATTTTCTTCTGACGTACTGTGAGGCCCTTCGGCTTCGGTGATGACTGCTGGCTCCGCTGCGTAGCCCTGCCGCCGGTGGCTTGTGCTGCCATGTTCGCCAACGCCTTTCCGTTCTCCCCGGCCTCCGTCGCTGCAGGTGCCGGGAACTTCCGGTCTGAAAATGTCAGACCCTGCTGATCAACTGCAGAAGTGGTTGTTCTGTAGCTCAAACGTAGGCCAGCCCCACAGGTTTTTCAAACATTTGTTCTAGTGAGTCTCGACAATGTTCGTTAATAAGTGCTAGAACAGAACCAGTAAAGTTCGAATATGTGTTCTAGTAGTGAAGTTCTTTCGGTTCTATGTTCGAAAACCGGAACGGGCGGACGTCAGCTTCAGGAACACAGCGGGCAGCACAGTCAGGTCCAGGAGGGCTCAGTTCATGTCAGTTACAAGCGCTTTTCACGGTTCGCGTCATGATGGTTCGGCCAAGCAGGGTTTGGGGCACCACGGCGCGGAATCTCCCATGCAAGGCTTCAACTGGGAGGAACGTCCGGCCGCTAGGACGGCGAAGGCCAGGTCCTCGCAGCCGCCCCTCCGACTGACCCGCCGCGGGCGCATCGTCCTCGTCGGGATTCCGCTGATCCTGCTGTCCGTGCTGCTGATCTCGCTCGCCGGGTTCCTGAACTCGCCGGCGAAGGCGGCGGATTCCGCGTCCGAGCTGTCCTTGACCCCCACCGTGTCGGTGACGGTCCAGCCGGGGCAGTCCCTCTGGGAGATCGCAGGATCCGTGGCCCCCGAACGCGACCCCCGGGATGTCGTGGCCGACATCGTCCAGCTCAACAACCTCGACGGCGGCAGGGTCATGCCGGGCCAGCAGATCTTTGTCCCCTCAAACTAGGGCGCCAAAACCTGCTCCCGGCCGGCCGGCGGCGTCACAGTTTCGGCGGCCCGGCCACCCTCACTTAAACTGTTGAAGTGACTGACCAGCTAGAGCGACTGAACCGACTTCCCCTCCGGACCAACCTTCGGGGCCTGAGCCCGTACGGTGCGCCGCAGCTGGATGTTCCCATCCTGCTCAACGTCAACGAAAACACCCATGGCGTTCCGGCCGACGTCCTCGCCGCCATCTCCGAGGCTGTGACCGCTGCCGCGGCGGGACTGAACCGCTACCCGGACCGGGAGTTCACCGAACTGCGTGAGCGGCTGGCGGAGTACCTTGGCCACGGCCTGGCCGCTGAGAATATCTGGGCCGCCAACGGGTCCAATGAAGTGCTGCAGCAGATACTGCAGGCGTTTGGCGGGCCGGGGCGTACCGCCCTCGGGTTCCCGCCCACGTATTCCATGTACCCCTTGCTGGCCAGCGGCACCGATACGGGTTACATCGTTGGCCAGCGTGCGGACGACTATGGCCTCAGTGCGGAGTCGGCGGCCCGTCAGGTCCGGGAACTCCAGCCCAACATCGTTTTCCTGTGTTCACCGAACAACCCCACCGGCACGGGCCTGGGACTGGATGTGGTCGAAGCCGTCTATGCCGCGGGCGAGGCCAGCCAGACCGTCGTGATCGTCGATGAGGCGTACCACGAGTTTGCGCACGACGGCACGCCCAGCGCCCTCACTCTCCTGCCGGGCCGTGAGCGCCTGATCGTGTCCCGGACCATGAGCAAGGCCTTTGCCTTGGCCGGTGCAAGGCTCGGCTACATGGCGGCCGCCCCCGAGGTTACGGACGCACTGCGGCTCGTTCGGCTGCCGTACCACCTGTCCGCCATCACTCAGGCGACCGGCCTGGCCGCCCTGACACACCGCGAGGCCCTCATGGCCGACGTCGAAGACATCAAGCGGCAGCGCGACCGGATCGTCACGGAGCTAACCCGGATGGGACTCAAGCCCGCCGCATCCGACTCGAACTACGTCTTCTTTGGCGGCCTCGAGGACCCCCGCGGAGTATGGCAGGGATTGCTCGACGCCGGCGTCCTGATCCGCGATGTCGGAATCCCCGGCCACCTGCGCGTCACGGCAGGCACTGAGACGGAAACCACAGCCTTCCTGGAAGCCCTGGAACTGATCCTGACCGGGCAGCCCAGCGTCCCGGCCTAAACTGGAGTCAGACCCCGGTTCCCCAGGGAACCAGTTCCCAGACTTCCACCCCGACGGTATTTCTCCTTACATCCAAAGGACACAACACATGAGCACCACCGGATCCATTGCTGCCGAGGCCCGGACCGCACGCATGGAGCGTTCCACGAGCGAATCGTCCGTGCTCGTCGAGATCAACCTTGATGGCACGGGCATCTCGGACATCAGCACCTCGGTTCCGTTCTACGACCACATGCTGACCGCATTGTGCAAGCACTCGCTCATCGACATGACCGTCAAGGCGACCGGTGACATCCACATCGACGTCCACCATACGGTGGAGGACGTCGCCATCACCTTTGGCGAGGTGCTTCGTACCGCCCTGGGCAACAAGGCCGGGATCCGCCGTTTCGGCGAAGCCACGGTTCCCCTGGACGAGGCCCTTGCCCACGCCGTCGTTGACGTCTCCGGGCGTCCCTACCTGGTGCACGGAGGAGAGCCCGCCGGGCAGGAATACCACCTGATCGGCGGCCACTTCACCGGTTCGCTGACCCGTCACGTCTTCGAGGCGATCACCTTGCACGCCGGCATCTGCCTGCACATGAACGTCATCGCCGGCCGGGACCCTCACCACATTGTGGAAGCCCAGTTCAAAGCCTTCGCGCGTGCTCTGCGCGCAGCCGTGGAGCCGGACCCCCGCGTAGAGGGCATCCCCTCCACCAAGGGTGCGCTGTGACCGGCCCGATCCTCCGGGACGGGGCAATCCTGGATCCTGCCGGAAGCGCGAAGCCTGCGTCACCCGAGGGCAAACCCACCGTCACAGTCCTGGACTACGGCTCCGGCAATGTCCGCTCAGCCGTCCGTGCGCTTGAGCGTGCGGGCGCCGAAGTCATCCTCAGCGCCAAGCCCGAGGACGTCCTGAATGCCGACGGACTGCTGGTTCCCGGCGTCGGCGCCTTCGAAACGGTCATGCGCGAGCTCAAGGCAGTGGACGCCATCCGGATGATCGGCCGGCGTGTTGCCGGCGGCCGTCCCGTCCTCGGCATCTGCGTGGGACTCCAGGTACTTTTCGAGGCCGGCGTCGAGCACGGCACCGAAGCCGAAGGCATGGGGGAGTGGCCCGGCAAGGTGGAACTGCTTCCTGCCGAGGTTGTACCCCACATGGGCTGGAATACCGTGAAGGTTCCGGAAGGATCCCGGCTCTTCGAGGGCGTTGAAAACGAGCGCTTCTACTTCGTCCACTCCTACGGTGTGCAGCACTGGGACTTCGACGTCATCCAGCCCCGCATGGCTGCCCCGCTGGTCACCTGGTCCGAGCACGGCGCACCGTTCATCGCCGCCGTGGAGAACGGGCCGCTGTGCGCCACCCAGTTCCACCCGGAAAAGTCCGGCGACGCCGGAGCCCGGCTCCTCCGCAACTGGGTCAACAGCCTGCGCCCCGGCAAAGCGGCAGCAACAGCAGCCACTCCCGCCAGTACCGGACCGGCCGCCTAGATGTGGTCGATAGTCCTGACGGGCGTCGCCGGCCTGCTGGTTGGCGGGGCGCTGTCCTTCAGGCAGCAACACAAGCCGCTCTGGACCCAGGTCGTTTTCTACGTTCTGGCCGGAATGTCGCTGCTGGCCGCGTACCTTCTTACCCTGCCGGCCAACTAGCCGCGCCCGCACCCTGCCTGCCCACCACAGCTTCACTACAACCTGAGGACCTGAAGATGACCACCGAAACGCCGCTGCCCGTCCTGGAACTGCTCCCCGCCGTCGACGTCGTGAACGGCCAGGCGGTCCGCCTGGTCCAGGGCGAGGCCGGCAGCGAGACGAGTTACGGCACGCCGCTGGAAGCTGCGCTCAACTGGCAGCAGCAGGGTGCCGAGTGGGTACACCTGGTGGACCTGGACGCAGCCTTTGGCCGCGGCTCCAACGCCGAACTGCTCCGCGAAGTGGTGGGCCGGCTGGACATCAACGTTGAACTGTCCGGCGGCCTGCGCGACGACGAATCACTCGAGAAGGCCCTGGACCTGGGCGTCGCCCGGGTGAACCTGGGCACGGCGGCCCTTGAGAACCCGGAGTGGACTGCACGCGCCATCGACCGCTTTGGCGACAAGATCGCTGTCGGGCTCGACGTCCGCGGAACAACTTTGGCGGGCCGCGGCTGGACGAAGGAAGGCGGCGACCTGTGGGACGTGCTGGCACGGCTCGAAGAAGCCGGCTGCGCCCGCTACGTGGTCACGGACGTCACCAAGGACGGCACCCTGCAGGGCCCCAACGTTGAGCTGCTCCGCCAGATGGTGGAGAAGACCGGCAAGCCGGTGGTGGCCTCCGGCGGTATCTCCAGCCTGGAGGACCTCAAGGTGCTGCGCTCCCTCGTGCCGCTGGGCGTTGAAGGTGCCATCGTGGGCAAGGCCCTGTACGCCGGTGCCTTCACGCTGCCGGAAGCGCTTGACGTAGCAGGCCGCCGCTAGCCCGGCAACCACCATGGATCAGCGACCTCCAGCGGAACAGCGACCCCCGGCACCCCGGCAGCTGCCCGGCCACATCGCCGCTGCGCTTGCCGGCTCAGGCGGGGCCACGGATTCCGCCGGCCAGCCCTGGGCCGGCCGCAGCCTCGCCGGCGAGGATGCGAAGATCCACAACTTCGAGGACGACGACGGCACGGCCGATGCCGGTTACCTCGCCGCGGTTGACGCCCTGCGCTCCGCTGCCGGCGACGAGGCTGCCGTGGTGGCATCCCTGGCCACTGCCCGGGTGTTTGTTCCGATCGTTGCCCGGCTGGCCGAAGAAAGCGACCACGGGACGCACGCCGACCCGCTTCACGGGGATAAGCAGGCGGACATGGCGCTCGTAACGCTGAAAGCACCGGACGGACGGACCGCCCTTCCCGTCTTCACGTCGGCAACGGCGTTGGAAGCGTGGCACCCGCAGGCCCGGCCCGTGGCTGTGTATGCCGCGAGGGCCGCACTGTCCGCGGTGGCCGAAGGCGCCGAACTCCTGGTGCTGGATCCCGGTTCCGAGTACACGTTCGTTGTCCGTCGGCCGGCCGTCTGGGCTCTCGCCCAGCAGCAGGAGTGGCGGCCGTCCTACGCAGACCCGGAGCTTGCACGCGCAATGGCGGAAGCAACGGCAGGCTATCCGCCGGTAAGGCGCGTGGAACTCGAGCCGGGCGGCGGCGTCGCGTCGTCAACAGCCGGCGGTGCCGTTGTCCCCGGCGGCGGTCCGGGGCCGGAGCTCCGTGTCGTGCTGTACCTGACCGACGGCCTGGATGCTGCCGGTGTCCAGGCAGTTGTGTCCGGACTCAATGCCGAGTGGTCCCGGAATGCGGTCTTCGCCGAGCGGGTTGACTCGATAGAGGTAAAGTTGCTGCGCGCAGCCGAGTAGCTGACGGTAGACGGGACACATCCCGTCCTGTCGTCGGCAGGATGAAGGACATAGCCCGTGAATTTCGCTCTTTACAAGGAGCTCCTTGCAGTCAGGCCCATCAGGCTACTGCTGACCGTCGGAATGATAGCCCGCATACCGCATTCGGCGGCCGGGGTACTGCTGACCCTGCACATCGTCCTCACGCTGGGCGAGGGGTATGCCGCCGCCGGTGCAGCGGCAGCGGTAATGACCATTGGCATCGCCGTCGGGGCCCCCTGGCGCGGTCGCCGGGTGGATACCGTCGGTCTTCGCAAGGCGCTGATTCCTTCCGTCGTTTCCGAGACCGTCATCTGGTCCGTGGTGCCGCACGTCTCCTATGAGTGGCTGCTGGCGCTGGTGTTCGTCGGGGGACTCCTCACGCTGCCAATCTTCAGCGTGGTGCGCCAGTCGCTGGGCGTGCTGGCAAGCGGCGAGCAGCGGCGGACGGCCTTCGCGCTGGATGCGATCGCCACGGAGCTGGTCTTCATGCTCGGCCCTGCAGCCGGCGCCATTGTGGCCACCGCCGGTTACTCGGTTGCCGGACTGACGGTTGTGGGTGTGTGCACGTCCGTGGCCGGCCTGTTCCTGATGTGGTTCAACCCGCCCACGCGCAGCGCAGTGCCGGATGACGAGTACGAAACGGACCAGCAGGAAGGCGCGGAAGTGGCGGTCGTCGCGGCGGCTCCGGCACACCTGCAGGAGGCTGCTGCCGAACTTGCTCCGGTGGCGGCCAGTGAGCTCCGCCGCTTGGGGCTGCGTCACAGGGTGGCACACAACTTTGCCTGGTTCACCGCCGCGGTGGCAGCGGTCTTCGCTGTGGCCGCCGGGGCCGGAATGGTCCTCAGCGGCACTGACGTGGGAATTGTTGCCGCTTTGGAAACCGGCGGGCACCAGGCGGAGATCGGCCTGGTCTTTGTCTTCTGGTGCGCGGCTTCCGTGGTCGGCGGGCTCATGTACGGCGCCATGCACCGGCCGGTTTCCCCGATTATCCTGTTGCTTGGCATGGCCGCCCTCACCATCCCGATGGGCTTCGCCCGGGACACGCTGACACTGTGCCTGCTTTCGCTGCTGCCCGGGCTGCTGTGCGCGCCGGTCCTTTCCTCTGCCTCGGAAAAAGTGGCCGAGCTCGTGGAGGAGCGCCGCCGCGGAGAGGCCATGGGCTGGTACGGATCTGCGCTGACTGCCGGGGTGGCCCTCGGCGCTCCGCTGGCCGGTGTTTTCATTGACGGAATCGGGCCGTCCGCCGGTTTTGTCTCGGTGGGTGCGGCGGGCGTTGTCCTGTGCCTGTTCGGCCTGGTGCTGCTGCGCCATCGCCGCCGGCGCGGCCTGGTCGCCTAGCGCGGGGCGGGAGCCCGTCTGATCCGGCGACAGGATTGAGGCCACCGGTCAGATACGACAACGCGGTTCTCTTACGACGGTTCTCTTACGACGGGACTCAAACGACGACGGCGGCGGGCAGACCCGATTGGTCCGCACGCCGCCGTCGATATGCCGGTGAAAAGCCTAAATTAGCGCCTAGTTGACCGGGCCGGTGTACTTTTCCCCCGGGCCCTTCCCGGGGGCGTCAGGAATGATCGACTCTTCGCGGAAGGCCAGCTGCAGGGAGCGCAGTCCGTCGCGCAACGGACCGGCGTGCTGGGAACCAATTTCCGGCGCGGCAGCAGTCACGAGTCCGGCCAGCGCGGTGATCAGCTTGCGGGCCTCGTCCAGGTCCTTGAGCTCCTCGGCATTGTCCTCGGCGGCAAGGCCGAGCTTGACGGCCGACGCGCTCATCAGGTGCACAGCGGCGGTGGTGATGACCTCGATGGCGGGAACCTCGGAGATGTCCCGGATCTGCTGCGAGACCTGTTCCTGGCCGTCCCGCTGACCGGAGGCGGGCTCGAAAACGTGTGAATTACTGTCTGAAGTGCTCATACTGGTAAGCTTGTCACAGACCGACTGAATGTCGTTATTTTGCTATGTGAAACTCGTAACTGCCAATGTGCAGTTTTTGGGGTTCCTTCGGTAGGATTGACTTTCAGTTTGCAAGCGGAGTTCTCTCCCACCCGCGTCAGCCGTTTTCCCGGAAGCAATTTCCCGCGGAAGCAAGGTTGCCGGGTACCTGGTCGGGCGGTCCACAGCAGCGTCAGTTGCGTGGAACGCGTACAGCCTCCCCGGAGGCGGTGTACATCCGATCTTCGAGGCCTTCGATTGCTCCGGCAATTGGGGGCCTTCTCTATTTGCCGGTGGAGTACTCATCTCAACCACAGGAGTTCTAACATTAGCGAGCCAAGAATCAATGAGCGTATCCGCGTCCCCGAGGTGCGGCTGGTCGGCCCTGCAGGTGAACAGGTAGGAATCGTCCGTATTGAGGACGCCCTGCGTTTGGCTGCCGAGTCCGACCTTGATCTCGTTGAAGTTGCACCGCAGGCCAAGCCTCCGGTGTGCAAGCTGATGGACTTCGGCAAGTACAAGTACGAAGCCGCCGTCAAGGCACGCGAGGCCCGGAAGAACCAGACCAACACGGTTCTGAAGGAAATCCGTTTCCGGCTGAAGATCGACACCCACGACTACGAGACCAAGCGCGGCCACGCCCTCCGCTTCCTCGGCGCCGGGGACAAGGTCAAGGCCATGATCCAGTTCCGCGGCCGCGAGCAGCAGCGTCCGGAAATGGGCATCCGCCTGCTCCAGCGCTTCGCCGACGATGTCGCCGAAGTTGGCGTTGTCGAGTCCAGCCCCCGCATCGACGGCCGCAACATGGTCATGGTTGTTGGTCCGCTGAAGAACAAGGCTGAGGCCAAGGCCGAAGCTCGCCGTGCGACGCAGCGCGCAGAGGCCAAGGCCCAGAACGAAGCCAAGGCCACCGGCCGGGTGGACGTCAGCCGCGACCAGCCCGCCATGACGCAGTCCCTTGCGGACCTGCTTCCGGAGGGTTTTGCCGTGACGACTGAAGAAGCAGCACCCGAGGCGAGCACTGAGGCTGCGGCTTCAACCAGCGCCGAGGCACCTGCAGAAACGGTTGCGGCCCCGGAGGCCGAAGCGCCGGTCAAGGAAGAGCCGAAGCAGGAAGTTCCGGCTGAGGAAGCTCCGAAGCAGGAAGCCCCGAAGCAGGAAGCTCCGAAGCAGGCAGCGCCCGTCAAGGAAGCCCCGAAGCAGGAAGCACCGAAGCGCGAAGCCCCCAAGGCAGCGGCAGCACCGCGTCCTGCGGTAAGCAGGCCCGCTGTTGCCAAGGCACCGGTTGCACCGAAGCCCGCAGAGGCTGCCCCTGTGGCGCCGAAGCCGGCCGGAGTTCCCGCGCCGCCGCCTAAGCCGGTAGCACGGCCTGCGGCACCCAAGCCTGCAGCACGGCCTGCTGCTCCCAAGCCGGGAAGCAAGAAGACTAACTAGTTCAAAGCTGTGCGAAGCATCGCCTGAGCACAGCAAGCAACCAGCACGCCGCCCGCAGGGGTGGCTGCACGAAAGACTGCAGACTTGTCTGCGGATACGTAAGGAGATCGGTTCCCATGCCGAAGATGAAGACCCACAGTGGTGCTAAGAAGCGCTTCAAGCTGACCGGCAGCGGCAAGCTGCGCCGCCAGCAGGCCAACCGCCGCCACTACCTCGAGCACAAGTCCTCCAGGCTGACCCGTCGCCTCGCCGGCGACAAGATCGTCTTCAAGGGCGACGCCAAGGTCATCCGGAAGATGCTCGGCATCTAAGTTCCAAGTTCTCTGACTGTTGCCACCTGGCAGCGGTCAACTACCAAAAAGGCTTCTCAGGCCAGCCGGTTGTTCCGGCAGTAGATGCTTGGGATCAGATTTTCGAAGGAGTACGCACGTGGCACGTGTGAAGAGGGCGGTCAACGCCCACAAGAAGCGCCGGGTTATCCTTGAGCGCGCAAAGGGCTACCGTGGACAGCGTTCACGCCTGTACCGCAAGGCCAAAGAGCAGCTGCTGCACTCGTTTGTGTACAGCTACGGCGACCGCAAAAAGAAGAAGGGCGACTTCCGCCGCCTGTGGATCCAGCGTATCAACGCTGCATCCCGCGCCAACGGCCTGACCTACAACCGTCTGATCCAGGGCCTGAAGGCCGCTGAGGTCGAGGTTGACCGCCGTATGCTGGCCGAACTTGCTGTTTCTGACGCCAACGCCTTTGCTGCGCTGGTACAGATCGCCAAGGACTCGCTGCCTGCTGACACTTCCGCGCCGGCCGTCTCGGACGATGCCGCCCCGAAGGCAAAGGCTCCCAAGGCGAAGGCTGCAAAGAAGCCGGCCGCCGAAAAGGCTGCCAAGTAGCATTCCTCCGTTCAAGGACCGGTGGCAATAGCCACTAAAGTTCTTATATGAACGAAACCGGGCGCCCGCAAGACTTTCCACTCTCCAACCCCCGAGCTGATCGGGTGCGGGATGTGGCAAAGCTTGCAGGGCGCCCGGCCCGTTTAAAGCGCGGGCAATTCCTGGCCGAGGGCCCGCAGGCTGTCCGGGAGGCCCTGGTGCTCCACCAGAAGAGGACTGCCGCGGGGGAGCCTGGTGTGGTCCAGGAAGTGTTCGCGAGCGAGAGCTGCCTGGACCGCTATCCCGAGTTTGATGAACTTGCCGAGGGCGTCAACGCCCGGCTCGCTACCGACGAGGTACTTGCTGCGATGGCGGATACCGTCAATCCCCAGGGCATCATCGCTGTCTGCGCCTTTGTGGATGTGGACCTTAACGCAGTGCTCGACGCCGGTCCCCGGCTGATCGCCGTACTGTGCCAGGTGCGGGACCCCGGAAATGCGGGCACAGTACTGCGGGCAGCCGATGCCGCCGGAGCCGACGCCGTAGTCCTGACAGCCTCCAGCGTGGACATTTACAACCCCAAGGCTGTCCGCTCCACCGCGGGCTCGCTGTTCCACCTCCCCGTGGTGCTGGGAACGGACCTCGCCGACCTGGCCACGGCCTGCCGCGAACGCGGCATCGGCATCCTGGCCGCCGACGGATACGGCCAGCTGGACCTTGACCAGCTCCAGGACGAAAACGCGGCCCGACGGCTGGGCGCCTCCGGCACGGCCTCCGCGTACGAGCTCGAGCGTCCCACCGCCTGGTTGTTCGGCAACGAAGCCCAGGGACTGTCCGAGGCTGAACTCGCGCTGGCGGACCACCGTGTGGCCGTCCCGGTCTACGGGGCCGCGGAAAGCCTCAACGTCGGCACCGCGGCCACCGTGTGCCTTTACGCAAGTGCGCGTTCGCAGAAGCGGGCCTGAACGAAAAAGCGGGGCCCGCCTTCCGGTGGGCCCCGCCGTCGTAATCTTCACTGCCAGGCACCTGCGTGCCCTCAGCGGTGGTGGGTGAAATTATGTGGTCTTGCTGCGGCCGGTGATGAATCCGTAGATGCCGGCTACTACGAGGCCGCCGACGATGGCGAGAAGCCAGGAACCGAGGTTCCAGAATTCCATTTTGCCGCCGCCGAACAACAGGTCGCCGATCCAGCCGCCGACGATGGCGCCGACAACACCAAGCACGAGGCTGGTGACCCAGCCGCCGCCGACCTTACCAGGCATGATTGCCTTGACGATTGCTCCTACAATGAGTCCGAGAATGATCCAGCCAAGAAAGCCCATGTCTCCTCCTACATAATCGTCGGAACTCACTACGGGTCCCGATTATGTTCAAGCTAACACAGGTGTGTTTCCTTGTCAGCAGGCTTAGTTTCAATGTTTCTGGTGTCATCCGCTGTGACCCGTGGTGTGTCCGGGAGCGGCGGGAAGGTAGCGTATTCCTTGCGGGCATCAGCATTGCGCGGTGATCGCACCTGCAATTTTCCGGCAATTCCTGAAGAGGTGAAGCTCACTTGGCTGCAAATGGCGGTACCAAGGCGATCGTCGCGGCTCTGGCTGCAAACCTGACCATCGCTGTACTGAAGTTCGTCGCTTTCATCCTGACGCTGTCGTCGTCCATGCTGGCCGAAGCCATCCACTCCGTCGCCGACTCCGGCAACCAGATCCTCCTGCTGGTGGGCGGCAAGCGCGCCAAGCGTGCCGCAAGCCCCGAGCACCCCTTTGGCTACGGACGCGAGCGCTACATCTATGCGTTCATCGTCTCGATTGTGCTGTTCAGTGTGGGCGGCCTGTTTGCACTGTACGAGGCGTGGGGGAAGATTCAGCACCCGCATGCCATCGAGGGCGACTTCTGGTGGGTTCCGCTGGCCGTGCTGATCGGGGCGATCATCGCCGAGTCGTTCTCGTTCCGGACGGCAATCATTGAGTCAAACCACATCCGCGGCAAGCAGAGCTGGGTGCACTTCGTCCGCAACGCCAAGCAGCCGGAGCTCCCCGTCATCCTGTTGGAGGACCTGGGTGCGCTGCTGGGCCTGGTGTTCGCGCTGTTCGGTGTGGGCCTGACGCTGGTTACCGGCGACGGCATCTGGGACGCCCTGGGAACCGCGATGATCGGTTTCCTGCTGGTTGCCATCGCGATCGTTCTTGCCCTGGAAACCAAGTCGCTGCTGCTCGGGGAATCGGCCACCAAGGCGGACGTCGCCAGGATCAGTACCGCGCTGGAGGCCGACGGAACCAGGATCATCCACCTGAAGACCCTGCACCTGGGTCCGGAAGAACTGTTGGTGGCGGCCAAGATCAGCGTCGGCGCCGCCGCCACCGGCGCGGAGATCGCCACGGTGATCGACGACGCCGAGAGCCGGATCCGCGAAGCCGTGCCCATTGCGCGGGTCATCTACCTCGAACCCGACGTGGAGCGAGCTCACGTCTGATCTGCTCTGCGGGGTTTGCACACCCGCACGGGGCCGCTGGACCGAAACCTGCCTGGGGCAGGCTAGGAGACCAGCGGCCTTTTGCGTTCCAGCAGGCCGCTGATTACGGCAACGCCAAGTCCCAGAACGGCCAGCACGGCGCCGACGAGTGCCGGTGCGACATAGCCCCATCCCCAGGCGATGACCAGGCCGCCGAGGAAGGCGCCGAGCGCGTTGGCAACGTTCAGGGCTGCGTGGTTCAGCGAGGATGCCAGGGACGGGGCGTCGGGGGAGGCATCGAGCAGCCGGGTCTGCAGGGCGGGCACCAGCAGTGAGCCGGCACCGCCCACCACAAACACCATCACAAAAGCGGACCACGGCCAGTGGACGGCCACGGCATACACCACCAGGGCGACGGCGATTCCGGGCAGGACCCAATAGATGGTGCCCATCACTGACTTGTCCGCGATGCGGCCGCCCACGATGTTGCCGGCGACCATGCCCAGTCCGTAGAGGGCCACCACCAGGGGGAGGAACGACGCCGGGATTCCCGCCACGGACGTCATGGTGTGCGCGATGTAGGTGTACGTGGCGAAGAACCCGCCGAAACCCACAATGCCGATGAGGATGGCGAGCCACACCTGGAGCCGCTTCAGGGCGCCAAGTTCCCGCCGGATGCTGGCGTCCGGGTGCGCTTCCTGGAACGGGACGAACTTCCAGAGCATGGCAAGGGTAGCCAGCCCGATCACACCGACGAGCACAAACAGCAGGCGCCAGCCGAACGCCTGGCCGAGCCAGGTGGCGAATGGAACCCCGACGACGTTTGAGATGGTCAATCCGGCCATCACCATGGAAATCGCCCATCCCCGCTTCGTCGGCGCAACCAGTGAAGCGGCAATGACGGCCGCCACACCGAAGAACGCTCCGTGAGGCAGTCCGGCCGCGAACCGGGACACGAGCATGGTGCCGTAGTCCGGAGCAATGAACGAGGTGAGATTGGCGAGGCTGAAGAACAGCATGAGGCCCAGGGCGAGGTGTTTGCGGGGAAGCTTGGCACCGACGGCTGCCAGGAGCGGCGCTCCGATCACGACGCCGAGCGCGTAGGCCGAGATGAGGTGGCCGGCTTCGGGAGTGCCGATGTTCAGGCCCTGTTCCACCTCCTTGAGCAGCCCCATCATGGTGAATTCAGTGACGCCGATGCCGAAACCACCCATCGCGAGGGACACGATGGCCAAGGCGAGGTGGCGGGTTACGGCCTTCGGCTTGGCGGGGCTGAGGGTGGGCGTGGAGGTCATTGGCCTGCTTTTCGAAAGGTTCTGGTTCATGGGGGATTTAATCAGCGCGAAGCATTAAATCTGATTACTGCAACGATGGGGGAGGGGGCCGTATTCCGGGTCGCCGTATTTGGGTGACTGCCGTTCGGGGACGACGCCGGCGGAACCGGCCACCACCATTGTCCCCCATAGACTGTTGCGGTGACTGGACTGATCAATGTTGTTGGCGGAGCTGTTGTGGATTCCCTGAGCGCCCCGGCCCGGCTCCTGGTGGCGCGCCGGACGGCGCCTCCCCAGTTCGCCGGGATGTGGGAGTTCCCGGGCGGCAAGGTGGAGCCGCTCGAAGCTGCCGAAGACGCCCTGCACCGCGAGCTCCGGGAAGAACTGGGCATTGGCGTCCGGCTGGGCGCTGAGTTGCTGGCGGAATCCGCTGCGGGCTGGCCGCTCAACTCCAAAGCCGCAATGCGCGTCTGGTTTGCCGAGATCGCGGACGGCGAACCCCGCCCGCTTGAAGACCACGACGAACTGCGCTGGATCAGCCTGGCGGAAAGTGACGAAGCTCTCACCCTCCCTTGGATCCCGGCGGATTTCCCGATTGTCCGGGCCCTGCTGGCCGCGGTTGCCGGTTCAGAGCGGCTTCCGCTGGATTCGTGAAATTATCCGAGTGCTGAAACCCGTTTCGGCGGAATAAATTCGGATTGGGCGCGTTCTATGGCTTCTTGGCAGAATTCTTAGGTTGGGTGGGGACGTTGTCCGCACCCGCTTTTGCGGACAATCGTTCCGCGAGGATTTGAGCCATCACAGGGAGCCCCATGATTTCCGTAGAACGGGTGTCGAAGAGCTACGGCTCCGGTGAGACGGCGGTCCGTGCGCTCGACGACGTTTCGCTGACAGTCGGGCGCGGTGAGATCTTCGGCGTCGTCGGCCAAAGCGGTGCCGGCAAGAGCACCCTGATCCGCACCATCAATTCGCTGGAGCGCCCGGATTCCGGATCTGTCGTGGTGGACGGCCGCGACGTCACCTCCCTGACCGGTGCCGGGCTGCGCAGCGCGCGGCACAACATCGGCATGATCTTCCAGCATTTCAACCTGCTCAGCAGCCGGACCGTGCAGGCCAACGTGGAGCTGTCCCTCGAAATTACCGGAGCGGGGCGCGCCGCGCGGCGGTCACAGGCTTTGGAAATACTCGAGCGGGTGGGACTCCACGGCAAAGCGGCCGCGTATCCGGCACAGCTGTCCGGCGGCCAAAAGCAGCGGGTCGGGATTGCCCGCGCGTTGGCATCCAAGCCATCCGTTCTGCTCAGCGACGAGGCAACTTCCGCGCTGGACCCCGAAACCACCACCCAGATCCTGGACCTCATCCGGCAGCTCAGCAAGGACATGGGCCTCACGGTCCTGCTCATCACGCACGAAATGGACGTGGTCAAGCGCATCTGCGACGCGGCCGCCGTCATGAGCGAGGGCAGGGTCCTGGAACAGGGGCCTGTGGAGCAGTTGCTGACCACCGAGAAGTCCTTGCTGGGTCACGCGCTCTTCCCGCTCGGCGACATACCGGAAACGGACAACACCATCATCGAAATCACCTTCACCGGAGCCACCTCCGACAGTCCGGTCATTGCGCGGCTCGCCCGCCGGCACGGCATCGACGTCGGGATCCTCGGCGCGGCCGTGGAAACCATCCATGGCCGGCAGACCGGCCGCACCCGGCTGGAACTGCCGGGCGAAGCATCGGCGGTTGCCGCTGCAGTGGCCGACCTTCGCACCCAGGGACTCTTTGTGGAGGTCATTAAATGATCGACCGCGACGACCCGTACTTCTGGCGGGACCTGTTCGAGACGATACTCAAGGGCACAGGCGAGACGTTCTACACGGTGGGCTTCAGCCTGCTGTTCACGGTGGTGTTCGGCCTGGCCGCCGGTGTCCTCCTCGTGACCACCGAGCCCGGCGGGCTCCTCGCCAAGCCGTTCGGCAGCAGGATCCTCGGCACGGTCATCAACCGCCTGCTGGACGTGGCAGTGAACATTGGCCGGTCCATCCCGTTCATCATCCTGATGATCCTGCTGATTCCCTTCACCCGACTGCTGGTGGGCTCCTTCATCGGCGCAACAGCCGCCATCGTGCCGCTGACCATCGCCGGCATCCCCTTCTTCGCTCGCCTCGTGGAGATCGGCATCCGCGAAGTTCCCCGGGGGCTGATCGAAGCCGCCGAATCGTTGGGTGCCACCCGGTGGACCATCCTGACCAGGGTGATGGTGGCCGAGGCCGTTCCTGCCCTGGCGCTCGGGCTGTCCACCACTGTCGTCGGACTGATCGGATACTCCGCCATGGTGGGCGCCGTTGGCGGCGGCGGACTGGGCGACGTTGCCTTCCGCTACGGCTATCAGCGTTACAGCCCCGAGTACATGTTCGGTGTAGTGATCCTGCTGATCCTGCTGGTGCAGGTCTTCCAGTCGCTCGGCAACTTCGCCGCACGCCGCCTGTCGCACCGATAGCGGCTCTTCACCCGGCGGTAAGAACCGCGACGGTGCTCCCTCCTGCTTCATTTCCCTCACATGATCCATTCCGCGAAAGAGTTCCAATGTTCCGATCACACGTCCTGAAAGCCGCCGCAACCGGAGTAGCCGCCATACTCGCTTTGTCTGCCTGCGGCGCCGGCAGCTCCGCCGGATCCGCCGAAACCATCAAGGTGGGTGCCCTTGCGGTGCCGGCCGGCGACATGCTCAAGCACGTCCAGCGTGAACTCGCCCCCAAGGAAGGCCTCACGGTGGAGTACAAGGAGTTCAGCGACTACAACACGCCGAACCCCGCTGTAAGCGACGGCGACATTGACGCCAACCTGTTCCAGAATTCGACCTTCCTGGAAACCTACAACAAGGCTTCCGGCAAGAACCTCGTGAGTGTCGGCAAGGTCTATCTGCCCCCGATGGCCCTTTACTCCAACGACATCGCCAGCCTGGATGCCCTTCCCGACGGCGCTTCGGTGGCCATCCCCAACGACCCCACCAACGAGTCCCGCGCCCTCAAACTGCTGGCGTCGAAGGGGCTCATTGAAGTCACCGAAAACCCGATCACGCTCAAGGACGTCAAGGCGAACCCGAAAAACCTGGAGTTCACCGAGATCGAGAACGCCAGCCTTCCGCAGGCTCTCAATGACAAGGACGCCGCGATCGTTACGCTGGCCTTCGCCCTGCCCGCCGGGCTGAGCGCCGACAAGCAGTTACTCGTGGAGGGCAAGGACAGTGCGTACTACAACGTCCTGGCGGTCAAGGCTGAAATGAAGGACGACCCGCGCGTGCAGAAGCTCTTCAAGATCCTGACCTCGCAGGAGATGAAGGACTTCATCAACACGAAGTTCAAGGGCCTGGTCATCCCGGCCAGCTAACCGTCAGCCATTCCGGCCACGCAACCCGTCCTGGACACTCAGGAACGCACTCCGGCTCCGGCCCTGCCCATGGCAGCACCGGAGCCGGAAGCGTTTAAACCCGCAGGGTTGGAACGCACGGTCAGAACAGCGTGGGCTGCGCGGATCCCACAACGGAATTCGCGCCCGGGCCGGTACGGGCTTCGGGCATGCTGCCGGCGGGATACTGTGCTTCTTCGTCCCTGGCGTCCTGGGCCAGGTCGCGGTGGCTGAAGCCGTGCGAACCGGAAAAGCCGTGCCGGGCCTTGAAGTAGCGGATCCGTCCTGCGAGCCATTCGCGGTACTCCTTGGATGCGTAGGACCCTGTGCCGTACAGCCTGCGGTAACGGCCCGCCAGTTCGGGGTGTCGGGCCGCGATCCATTGCATGAACCACTCACGCGTACCCGGCTTTAGGTAAAGGGCGCCGGCCGTGACACCCGTAGCGCCTGCCGCGGCGAGTGAACCAAAAAGTGAGTCCAGGGCGTCGTCGCTGTCGGAAAGCCACGGCAGGATGGGCATCGCCATGACGCCGCACGGCAAGCCGGCTTCGCGCAACCTCGAGACCAGCTTGAGCCGCGCCCTGGGTCCCGGCGTGCCGGGCTCGACTGCCTCGGACAGCTGCTCGTCCGTCATGGCCAGCGAAATCCCGATCCCGACCGGCACCTGTGCGGCGGCGTGCTTCAGCAGCGGGATGTCCCTGGCCAGCAGGGTCCCCTTGGTGAGGATGGACAGCGGCGTTCCTGAATCGGCAAGCGCGCGGATGATGCCGGGCATCAGCTGATAGCGGCCCTCGGCGCGCTGGTATGGATCCGTGTTGGTGCCCAAGGCCACGTGGTGATGACCCCAGGAAGGCTTGGCAAGTTCCTTCCGCAGGACGTCGGCAGCGTTGATCTTGACCACCACTTGGCTGTCAAAATCCAGGCCGGCATCAAAGTCCAGATAGGTGTGGCTCTTGCGGGCAAAACAATAGACGCAGGCATGGCTGCAGCCGCGATAGGGATTCACGGTCCATTCAAAGGGCATGCGGGAACCGGCCGCCACTTTGTTGAGCACCGATTTGGCGGTGACCTCATGGAAAGTGACCCCGGCAAATTCGGGGGTTGAGACGGAACGCACGAGCCCGGCCAGCGGCAGCAACGCTTCAACGGCTGGGGCGGCTGCTGTCGCGTTGCTTGCGCTGTTGTCTGCGTTGTTGCCCGCAGGCGCCGGCCGGAGTGCTTGTGCGTCCCATCTCATGGTTACTATTCGAAGGTATGTTCGAATATAAGTCAAGGCCCGGGCCACCCGTGTGGGGGTCTTGCTACGCTGGGGCCCATGATTCTCCTGACCGGGTTCGAACCGTTCGGCGGCGAAACCACCAACCCGTCCTGGACCGCCGCAGCGGCAGCTTCGGAAATCCTGAAGGCGGAGGGCCACGCCGTCGCTGCCCTGGAACTGCCGTGCGTGTTCGGGCAATCCGTCACGGTGCTGGAGGATGCCCTGCGGCGCCATAGCCCTGATCTTGTGGTCTGCGTCGGCCAGGCCGGCGGACGTCCGCGGATCTCCCTGGAGCGCGTCGCCATCAACTGCGACGACGCCCGTATCCCGGACAATGCCGGAAACCGCCCCGTGGACGAGGAAGTGGTCCCCGGCGGCCCGGCAGCCTATTTCAGCTCACTGCCCGTGAAGGCTGCGCTGGGGGCACTTCGAACCGCCGGGATCCCGGCCGAGGTTTCCCAAAGCGCCGGCACCTACGTCTGCAACCATATTTTTTACGCCCTGATGCACTCGCTGAACGCCGGAACCGGCGCCTCCGCAACGCGGGGCGGCTTCGTTCATGTCCCGTATGAGACCGGGCAGGTGCCCAAGGGCAGCGGTACTCCGTCGCTGCCCGCAGCCGTGATGGCGGAGGCGCTCGCCGTCGTCGTCCGTACCGCCCTGGCCACGACGGCGGACCTCAAGCTGTCCGCAGGCACAGTCCACTAACCGGCACAGTCCACTAACCCGGCACAGTCCGCTAACCTGCCGCGGCGCTCGCCGGCCGCGGCGCTAGCTGCGGTCGCGAAGTTCCCAGACGACGCCCACTGTCGCCGACACGCTCGACTGCCCGGCCTCGATCCCCACGGAGTCTGTGGCCATGGCGCGCTGCATCTTCGCCACCGGAATCGGAGCCGACGCCGCAGGCTGCTGGGTGACGGAAACAACCGGTCCGAGTGCGGTGCCGGCCAGCGACGCAAACTGTGTGGCTGTGGCGAGGGCATCCTGCCAGGCGGCTTCGCGTGCCCGCGCCGTGACTGCGGCCGGATCTGCGAACCCGAGCTCCAATCCGTTCAGCCGGACATCGTTGCCGCCCGCGGCCACGGCCGCTGAGATGACGTCCGAGGAACCGGGAACATCGCGGAGCCGCACCGCCAGGACGCTTGATGCAACGTACCCCGTCACCGTCTGGCCCTGGCCCTCTTTCCACACCACGTCCGCCCGGACGTTGAGGCCCGAGGTGCTGATGTCCGCGTCCGGGACGCCGTGCTCACGCAGGACCGCCGAAATCGCGGCCGAGGCCCTGCCTGCTGCCGCATACGCAGCGCCCACGTCCTCCTGGCGGCACTCCACGCCGATGGAGACGGTCAGTAGGTCCGGCACAGCTTCGGCAGTTCCGGAGCCGGTTACTGTGACGGTCCTGGCGATGTCGGTCATCTCAAGCCTCAATTCCATCGGGAGCGGTGTTGCCCTTGCGGCGTTTGCCTGGTCTGCCTTTGCCTAACGGACGGTTGCCCAGCGAGCGGTTGCCCAACGGACGGTGAACCGCCCGGCGGCCGTCCGTTTTGGTGTCCGGTGCATTGCCCGCTTCGCGGACGTGCCGGTCCATGTAACCGCCGGCCTCCAGCCCGGCGAGGCGTTCAAAGACGTTGGCGGACCCCGGGTTGCCCGTCCGCAGCTGCGACCACCCGGCCGCGATGAAATACAGCGGCAGGAACGGCAGGCCCAGGCACCAGGCGTACTGGCTGCTGTGCCGCTCCTCGTGGCCCAGCAGAAGCTTGTTGGACAGCGCCTCCGGCGCCTCCGCCCGGAACAGCACCACGTTGCCCACCGTGAACGCCTGGGCGAAGGGGAGCCGCCACTGGTAGCCCGTGGCGATCAGCAGGCCGCCCGGACCGGGGCGCACAGCCGTCCCGGCGCACCTGGCCAGCAACAGGCCCAGGAGAGTCGTTGCATTCAGCACGTTGGCGATCTGCCGAAGCCGCTGTCCGGAGGTCATGAGGCCATGGTAGCGGGAGGCGGTAATCCCCGTCCCTCCTACCACCCGCCTGCGGGGGCGTCACGTCCGTGCTCTGGCGCGTTCAGCGTTGCGCCTTCAACTAGACTGGGGGAGAGTGCCCGCCGGACGAATACCGGCGAGCCCTGCCCTTTGTCACTTCACGCGGCCCCTGAAGGGCCGTGCGGAACGACAAGCCAGTGACGGACACGCTGCCGGTGGACCCGAATGCAGCTGGACAGCTCGCTGGCGAGACCCGACTCGTAGCTAAGAACAGTAGATGACTGAAACTTTGCCGGGCGCCGCCATCCCGAACCCTCTGGATGAAGCCGCCATTACTGCCGCCGTAGACCACGCCGTTGCCGCCATTGCCGCTGCCTCCACCCTTGACGAGCTCAAGGCCGTGAGGCTGGCGCACACGGGCGAGAAGGCACCGCTGAGCCTTGCCAACCGCGAAATCGGCGGCCTGGCAAAGGACCAGAAGGCCGCCGCCGGAAAGCTCATGGGCGCCTCCCGCGGACGCGTCAACAAGGCGCTCGCGGACCGTACAGCCGAGCTCGAAGCTGAAAACGACGCACGGATCCTCGTCGAAGAGACCGTCGACGTCACGGCCGCTCCGCGCCGCCGCCGAGCCGGTGCGCGCCACCCGCTCTCCACGCTGCAGGACCGTGTGGCGGACATCTTCGTGGGCATGGGCTGGGAGATTGCCGAAGGCCCCGAGGTCGAATCCGAGTGGTTCAACTTTGATGCCTTGAACTTCAAGCCGGACCACCCTGCCCGCGAAATGCAGGACACCTTCTTTGTGGAGCCCCCCGAGGCCCACCTGCTGATGCGCACGCACACCTCGCCGGTGCAGGTCCGCTCCATGCTGGAGCGCGAAGTGCCCATCTACGTGCTGTGCCCGGGCAAGGTGTTCCGCACCGATGAACTCGACGCCACACACACGCCCGTGTTCCACCAGTTCGAGGGCCTGGCCATCGACAAGAAGCTGAGCATGGCGGACCTCCGCGGCACGCTGGAGCACTTTGCCCGGCAGATGTTCGGCGACGAGGCCCAGATCCGCCTCCGCCCCAACTACTTCCCGTTCACCGAGCCGTCCGCGGAACTGGACATCTGGCACCCGGGCGCCAAAGGCGGTCCGCGCTGGATCGAGTGGGGCGGCTGCGGCATGGTCAACCCCAACGTCCTCCGGGCCGCCGGCATCGATCCGGACGTCTATTCAGGTTTTGCCTTCGGCATGGGCATCGAGCGGACCCTCATGTTCCGCAACGAGGTGGGCGACATGCGCGACATGATCGAAGGCGATGTACGTTTCAGCGAGCACTTCGGGATGGAGATCTAACAGTGCGTATCCCACTTTCCTGGCTGCGTGAGTTCGCGCAGGTACCGGCCGGAGCAACGGCCGAAGACGTCATGGCAGAACTGGTCAAGGTCGGTTTTGAAGAAGAAGCGGTCCACCGCCCCACGGACGCGCTCCGCGGTCCCGTGGTGGTGGGCCAGGTCCTGAGCCTGGTCAAGGAACCGCAGACCAACGGCAAAACCATTAACTGGTGCCAGGTCCGCGTGGTCCCCGAAGGCCAGGAGCAGACCCTCACCGGCCAGGGCATCGACCCCTCCGGTGTCCAGGGCATCATCTGCGGCGCCCACAACTTCGTGGAAGGTGACAAGGTCGTCGTCACCCTTCCCGGCGCCGTGCTGCCCGGAGACTTCCACATCTCAGCGCGGAAGACGTACGGCCACCTGTCCGCCGGCATGATCGCCTCCGTCCGCGAGCTGGGCATCGGCGAGGACCACGACGGCATCCTGGTGCTGTCCCGCATCGGCCTGGACCCGGAAATCGGGACCGACGCCATGGAACTCCTGGGCCTCTACGACCAGGCCGCCGAGATCAACGTGACCCCGGACCGCGGCTACGCGTTCTCCATCCGCGGCGTCGCCCGCGAATACGCCCACGCCACCGGCACCTCCTTCACGGACCCGGCGTCAAAGGTGCAGGCACCGGCTGAACTGGCCGGCGGCTACGGCGTCAAGCTCAACGACGACGCTCCCATCTATGGCAAGCCGGGCTGCGACCGCTTCGTGGCCCGCACCGTCCGCGGCGTCGATGCCACCAGGCCGACGCCCCCGTGGATGGTCTCGCGCCTGAGGCTGGCGGGCATCCGCTCCATCTCGCTGCCGGTGGACATCTCCAACTACGTCATGCTGGAACTCGGCCAGCCCACGCACTGCTATGACCTGGACAAGCTGTCCGGCGACATCGTGGTCCGGCGCGCCGTGGCGGGGGAGAAGATCACTACCCTGGACGACAAGGAGCGCAAGCTCGACGTCGAGGACCTCCTCATCACCGACAGTTCCGGAGCGATCGGCATCGCCGGCGTTATGGGCGGCGCTGCCACCGAGGTCAGCGATTCGACGTCGAACGTCCTGGTTGAGGCGGCGCACTTTGACGAGGTGTCCATTGGCCGTTCCCGCCGCCGGCACAAGCTGCCCTCCGAAGCGTCCAAGCGTTTCGAACGCGGCGTCGACTGGCAGGTTGCCGGCATCGCCGCGCAGCGCGTGGTTGACCTCCTGGTGGAGCTGGCCGGCGGCACTGCCGACGACGCCGGCACCGATGTCGGCACGGCGCCTGACGCCGTCACCATTGAACTGCCGGCGGCTTTCGCGGCAGCGCGGATCGGCATCGATTTCACCGAAGAGCAGATCGTCACCTCGCTCGAGGACCTCGGCGCTGCCGTGGTGAAGAACGACGCCGGCTGGACGGTCACGGCCCCGAGCTGGCGGAACGACCTGGAAACCAAGGAAGACCTCTCCGAGGAGATCGCCCGGCTGGTGGGTTACGACCAGATTCCGGCGACTCTCCCCGTGGCACCTCCCGGACGCGGGCTGACCCGCGTCCAGCAGCAGCGCCGCCGGCTGGTCCAGGCACTGGCCGATGCCGGGCTCACCGAGGTCCTGGCCTACCCGTTCGTGTCCAAGGCTGCCAACGACACCTTCGGCGTGGCAGAGCAGGGCGCTGAACGCAAGGCCGTGAAGCTGGCCAACCCGATCAGCGAGGAACAGGGCTACCTGCGGACGTCCGTGCTCCCCGGCCTGATCGAGGTGGCAAAGCGGAACCACTCGCGCGGCTTCCGCGACCTGGCGGTCTTCGAAGCCGGATTGGTGTTCCTGCCGGGTGACACGGTGGGCACGCCGTCCATCCCGCCGCTCGGCGTCAAGCCCTCCGATGAGGTGCTGGATGCCCTGTACGACGGCGTCCCGGACCAGCCGCTGCATATCGCAGCGGTCCTGACGGGCCACGACTCGCCCGCTGCCGCCGCCCACACGCCGCGTGCCTGGGACTGGGCCGACGCCGTGGACATTGCGCGCCTCGCCGGAGATGTCCTCGGCGTCGAAATCGTGGTCAGCCAGGGTCACCACCAGGCCTACCACCCGGGACGCACAGCCCAACTCTCGCTGCGCTCCGGTGACGTTGTGGGCTACGCCGGCGAACTGCACCCCAAGCTGCTGGCCGCGCACGACATGCCGGCACGTTCGGTGGCGCTCGAGTTCAACGCCGACGCATTGTTCGAAGCGGCAGCCGACGTCATCGTCGCGAAGCACATTTCCGGCTTCCCGGTGGCCACCCAGGACGTTGCCCTGGTGGTTCCGAAAGAGATCCCGGCTGACGACGTCCTGGCCGCCCTCCGCGAGGGTGCCGGCGAGCTGCTGGAAGACGTGGCACTCTTTGACGTGTACGCAGGAAAGGGCATCGAGGACGGCAAGAAGTCGCTGGCCTTCGGCCTCCGCTTCCGTGCCGCGGACCGGACGCTCACGGCGGACGAAGCATCAGCCGCCCGGGAAAGCGCTGTTGCCGTGGCAGCCGAGCGCTTCGGGGCCGTTCAGCGCTAGAACCGCTCAGCGTTCAAGGCTAAGACCGGAAGGGCGGGCCATGGCATCACACCTCGTTGTGCGTGCCTGCCCGCCCTTTCGCGTCCCCGGGCAGCACACAGCACCGCCGGCAGCCGAGCTGGAACGCGATGCCCTGCGGTTCCTGGACCCGCCCGAGCTGGAGCGTGCCCGCGCCATGATGCCCGTGCCACGGCAGGACTTCCTCGCGGCCCGGGTGGCCCAGCGACGGTTCGCCGCGGAACTGCTGGGCGTGCGTGCCCAGGATCTGACCGTCCGTTACAGTTGCCCGCGGTGCGGCAGCGGTCCCCGTGTCACCCACGGGAGGCCCGGCTACGAACTGGACGGAGCGCCGGCGCCCCTGCTGCTGAGCCTGTCCCGGGCGGCCGGCTGGACCCTGCTGGCGGCCGTGGCGGAACCCGGGCCGGGGCAGCGGCTGGGCGTTGACGCCGAGGATCCGCGGCGGTTGGACTTTGACGGCTTCGATGCTGTGGCGCTGACCCCGGCGGAGTACCGGGCCCTGGCCCCGCTGCAGGGGAGCGCCCTGCTGCGTGAGCGGGCCCGGCTGTGGGCGCGCAAGGAGGCTTTCCTGAAGATGACCGGGGAGGGCCTGGGACGGCCGCCGGAGACTCTTGACGTGCTCGACCGGGCAGGTGTCCGGGACCTGGCCTCCGCCGAGTCGGGGCTGCCGGACGGGCTGGCGGCCGCCGTCGCCCTCGGATGAAGTGGCGGCCCTACCGCACAGGCAGGGCAGGCAGCGGCTCTTCGAACAGCCAGGGGTGGAGCAGGGCTTCTGAATCGATTCCGGCCACACGGTCCGCGGTCTGGATGAACCCGGCGGTGGAGACGGATCCGTGGCGGTTGCTTGCTGCCCAGTCGTGCAGCAGCGCAAAGAAGGCGAGGTCGCCGCACCGGATCCGGAGCGCGTGCAGTGCGAGGGCGCCGCGCTTGTACACCCGGTCATCGAACATCAGCTCGGGTCCGGGGTCACCGACCGTGAGGTCCTGGCTCCCGGCGTCGAGCTTCCGCCAGGCGGCCGCGGCGCGGTCCGCAACGCTCATGACTCCGGCCGCCTCGGACCAGATCCACTCCGCGTAGCATGCGAACCCTTCGTGCAGCCAGATGTCCCGCCAGGACGCGACGGTCAGGGAATTGCCGAACCACTGGTGCGACAGTTCGTGGGCGATCAGCCGCTGCGCGTTCCAGTCCGGGGTGAGATGGTTGGGGCCCACGATGGACAGTGTCTGGGCTTCGAGCGGAATTTCGAGCTCGTCCTCTGCCACCACCACCGTGTACTCCTGGAAGGGGTAGGGGCCGAAGCTGTTGACGAAGGTGCGCATCATCTCCGGCTGGCGTGCCAGTCCCCGGCGGGCGGCGTCGGCCAGGGCGGCGGGCACTGCCACATGCTGGGGGACGCTGCCCGGAACCGACGTCGTATCCAGGGTCAGGAGGTCATACCGGCCGATCTGCACAGTGGCGAGGTATGTGGCCATCGGTTCGGCCTGCTCGTAGGTCCAGGTTTCACGGCTGGAGCCTGATTTTCGGGAAATCAGCAGGCCGTTGCAGACTGCCCGGTAATTGGCGTCCGTGGTGACGGCGACCCTGTAGCTGGCCTTGTGCTGCGGATGGTCGTTGCAGGGAAACCAGGAGGCGGCGCCGTTGGGCTGGCCCGCCACCAGCACTCCGTCGGTGAGTTCCTCCCAGCCCACTTCACCCCAGAGTCCCCGCCGTGGAGAAGGATTTCCTTCATACCGGATGTCGAGGGTGAAGCGGTCGCCCGGGAGCAGGGCCGCGTCGGGAACGATCACCAGCTGCTCGGCCCGCTGGCTGAACCTGCGCACGCGTTTGCCGTTCAGCGACACCTTGACGGCGCGCAGCCCCGCGAGGTCCAGGACAACGGCCGACGCCGCCCGGTCCGCCTCCGCGTGCAGGACGGCGCGGCCGTTCAGCCGGTTGCTGGCCAGCTTGTAGTCCAGGTCCAGCTCGTACCGCGTGACCCGGTAGGCGTTCGTGCCGTGCCCGGGGATGTAGGGATCAGGGGAGCCGGAGGGCTCGTCCGGCCGGCGTGTGCCGCCGTGGCCGGCTGGTGCTGCAAAACTCATGAACTGGCCTTCGTATTGCGGATGGTCGGAGCCGGGTTGGCCGTGCTGGAGCTACTTGAGCCGCCGTGCCGGCACTGCCGGGCCCGCCCAGGGGCTGACCGGATTGCCCATCCAATACGTCGCTGCCGGAACTGTTTCCCCGCGCATGACCAAGGATGCCGGGCCCACCGTGCCGCCCTTCGCGATGCGTGCCCGCGGGAGGATGACGCCATGTGGTCCCATGGTGGCTCCGTCTTCGAGCGTAACAGTGTCAATGCTCATGATCCGGTCGTGGAAAAGGTGGGTCTGGACGACGCACCCGCGGTTGACCGTTGAACTTTCGCCCAGCGTGACAAGGTCCGCTTCCGGCAGCCAGTAGCTTTCGCACCACGTGCCGCGGCCGATCTTCGCGCCGAGTCCGCGCAGCCACCACACGAGGGCCGGAGTACCCGAGGCCGAGCGGGCGAACCACGGTGCGCTCACCATTTCGATGAAGGTGTCCACCACTTCGTTCCGCCAAATGAAGGAACTCCACAAGGCATGCTCGCCGGGCTTGATCCTGCCGACCAGCAGCCACTTGGCGGCCACCGCGCTGGCAGCGGCTGTGGCACCTGCGATGAGGACCACGATGCCGCCCAGAAGCGCCGCGATACCGTAGCCCCACGCCGAAGCGAGCCCGTCGAACGCGAGCATGACACCGGCGGCCAGGCCGACGGTGAGCACGACGGGAACGAACCGGCAGAGCTCCCATAGGGCGCGTGCCAGCTTCAGCCGCAGCGGCGGCTGGAAAGTCAGGGTGTTGTCGGTGGCGATGGCCGTGCGGCGCAGCCGGACCGGGGGGCTGCCCAGCCAGGAGGTGCCTGATTTGGCTTTGGCAGGAGTGGCGGACAGGACGGCCACCAGCGAGTTCTTGGGCACGCTTCGTCCCGCACCCGTCATCCCGGAGTTGCCCAGGAAGGAGCGTTTTCCGATCTTGGCGGGGGCAATCCTCATCCAGCCGCCGCCCAGTTCGTAGGAGGCCACCATGGTGTCGTCCGCGAGGAAGGCGCCTTCGCCGACGGTTGTCATTTTGGGGAGCAGGAGGACGGTGGAGGCCTCCACGTTCTTGCCCACCTTGGCTCCCAGCAGGCGGAGCCAGACCGGGGTGAAAAGGCTGGCGTAGATGGGAAACAGGACATCCCGGGCAAGGTCCAGGACGCGTTCAGTAGCCCAGACCTGCCAGCCGATCCGGCTTCGCACCCTGTAGTAGCCTTCCTTGAGTCCGACGCCCAGCAGGCGGGTGGTGGCAAGGATCAGCAGGAGGTTGGTGGCGAACCAGATGAGCGCCGCCAGTGGCAGCGAGGCAAGGACCAGGGGGAGGGCGGCCACCAGCGATTCGCTGCCGCGGATGAACAGGAACACCACGAATGCCCCGGCGGCAGCGGACAGGTAGGGGATGGTGGCCAGCACGGCTGAGGCTGCAGCGAACGCCGCGAACCATAGCCGTCCGATCAGCGCATGCGACGGGGGCGTGTCCGGCCATGCCTGTTTGGCCTTGCCGATCCGTTCGGCGGGGGATCCGGACACCAGTTGCCCGGCCTTGACCTTTCCGAGGACCGCCGATCCCGGCTCGACCTGCGCCCCGGCGCCGATACTGGCTCCGGGCATGAGCGTGCTGCGGGCGCCCACAGTCGCGCCCGCTCCAACGTGCACCTGGCCGATGTGGACTGTATCACCGTCGATCCACCAGCCGGAGAGGTCCACTTCCGGCTCGATGTTGCTGCCGCGCCCCAGCGACAGCATGCCGGTGACCGGCGGCAGCGAGTGCAGCTGGACATCATTGCCGATCTTCGCTCCGAGGGCCTTCGCATAGTAGGGCACCCAGGGGGCACTTGCCAGGCTGATGGCGCCGGACAGGTCCTGGATCTGCTCCGCCAGCCACAGCCGCAGGTGTACCTTGCCGGACCTGGGGTAGGTCCCCGGAACCACGCGCCGGAGCAGGGTCCTGGCGGCCAGGACCGAGAGGGCCATCCGCCCGGCCGGGCTCACGAACACCAGCCACGACGCTGCCACCCACCACCAGGAAACAACCGGGGCCGCCGTGAAGCCGGCAAAGGCCGCCAGGAGGTTGTTGGCCACCATCACGTAAGTCAGCCAGCGCATGCCCACCAGGATGTGCAACGGGACACCCAACAGCGTCTGGAAGACCTGCGATTTCAGTGCCGTGGGGCGGACGTTCCGTTCCGGCGCCGGCCCGGCAGCCCCCTCGGGCAAGGACTGCCGGGCGGCATCGATGAGCGCGCCCACCCGGGGTGTTGCGTAAATGTCGGCCACCGTGACGGTGGGGTAGCGGACGCGGAGGGCGGACACGAGCTGTGCAGCGGCCAGGGATCCTCCGCCGTGGGCAAAGAAGTCCGCATCCAGGCTCGACGCCGGGGTTCCCAGCACGCTGCCCCACTGCTCCACGATCCAGCGGGCGTCGTCCGGCAGGTTCAGCGGGGCGTTGTCCGCGTCGGCCGCCCCGGCTCCTGCCAACGGCCAGGGAAGGGAGTGGCGGTCAACTTTTCCGCTTGTCTTGGTGGGCAGGGACTCAACCACGGTCAGGAGGGGGATGAGCGCCGCCGGAAGGCTGGTCCCAAGCCGTTCACGGGCGGCGGCGAGGTCGATTTCCGCGGTGCCGGCAGGCGCAAGGTAACCGACGAGGATCTGGTTCCCGGCCGCCGTCGTGCGGACCGCCGCCGCTGCGCCGGCAACGTCAGGCAGTGCCTGCAGCGCGGCGTCGATCTCGCCGAGTTCGATGCGCCGGCCGCCGAGTTTCACCTGTTCATCCGCGCGCCCCATGAACACCAGGCCGGCCGCTTCGTAGCGTACGAGGTCTCCGGACCGGTACGCCCGGGCCCAGCCGAGGGACGGCATCGGCGCGTACTTTTCCGCGTCCTTGGCGGCGTCGAGGTACCGGGCCAGCCCCACGCCGCCGATGATGAGCTCGCCCACTTCGCCCTCTGCCACCGGAACGCCGCCGGTATCAACCACGGCAAGGTCCCAGCCGTCCAGCGGCAGGCCGATCCGGACGGGCCCCGTGCCCAGCGGCGCCGCGCAGGCCACCACGGTGGCTTCGGTTGGTCCGTAGGTGTTCCACACTTCCCGGCCGTCGACGGCGAGCCGCTCAGCGAGTTCAGGAGGGCAGGCCTCGCCGCCGAAAATCAGCAACCGCACGTTCTCCAGAGCTTCGGCCGGCCACAGTGCGGCGAGGGTGGGCACCGTGGACACCACGGTGATGCCGTGGCTGATCAGCCACGGGCCGAGGTCCATTCCGGTCCGGACCAGCGACCGGGGGGCGGGGACGAGGCAGGCTCCGTAGCGCCAGGCCAGCCACATCTCTTCGCAGGAAGCGTCGAACGCCACGGATAGTCCGGCCAGGACCCGGTCGTGGAAGCCGATGGGTTCGTCCTGCAGGAAGATCCGGGCCTCAGCGTCCACGAACGCAGCCGAAGACCTGTGCTGAACCGCGACACCCTTGGGCGTACCTGTGGAGCCGGACGTGAAGATCACCCATGAGTCGTCGTCGGCCTGCGGCTTCCGCGGATCCGGGAACGGCCGGGGACGCTTGGTGTCCGCGACGATCTCGCCGTCCGCCCGGAGGATGGCGGCGACCCGGGCCTCGCTGAACACCAGCTTGGCGCGCTCATCGGGGTCGTCGGCATCCACGGGAACGTACGCCGCCCCGATCAGCAGGATGGCCAGGATCGACACGTAGAGCCGGTTGGTGCCGGAGGGAATCCGGACGCCGATCTTGTCACCGGCGCCGAGGCCCGCGAGATGGAGCTCACGCGCAGTGGCCCTGACTTCCGCCATCAGCTGGACGTAACTCAGGCGCCGGCGGCCGTCGTCCAGGGCCGAGGCCTCCGGATACGTGCGGGCGGTGGCCTCGAGGATGTCGATCAGCGTCCGCTCGGGCGGCGCCGCGGCGCCGCCCGGCAGCTGCGGCAGATACACGTTCCGGACGTCGGGACGTGCTGCGCGTCCTTCCAGGGGGCCGGTCTCTGGCGCCGGCGCTGTTCCGGGAACTTGCGGTAGGTCAGTCACAGGGTGATTCTTGCCGCACAAGATGAACAGAAGGTGTCGCAGTTCGCCGGAGGTTCACGTCCTGTTTACCGGGTCAGGAGACTGGCCGGATCAAGGGACGAGGATGATCTTGCCGGTGGTCCGGCGCTGTTCCAGGTCGTCGTGTGCCCGGGCAGCGTGGGCCAGGTCATAGCGGCCGCCGATCCGGACCTTGAGGCTCCCGTCTGCGGCCGCCGCGAAGATCTCGTCGGAGCGCCAGCGGCGTTCCTGGGCGTTGCGGAGGAAGTGGTTGATGGTGGGCCGGGTCAGGTACAGGGAGCCGCCGGCGTTAAGCCGCTGCGGATCGAACGGCGGAACGGGGCCAGAGGCGGCACCGAAAAGAACCAGGGTGCCGCGGACGCGCAGCGCGGAGAGGGAGCCGTCGAACGTGTCCTTTCCGACGCCGTCGTACACCGCATCCGCTCCGGTGCCGTCGGTCAGCTCCCGGACTTTGGCGGAGAAGCCGTCGTAGGGGATGACATGATCGGCACCGGCTTCCCGGGTGAGCTTCGCCTTGTCGTCGGTGGAGACGGTGGTGATGACGCGGGCACCCTTCGCCTTGAGCAGTTGAATGGCCAGCAGGCCCACGCCGCCGGCTCCGGCATGGAGCAGGATGGTGTGGCCGGGTTCCACCCGGAACGAGGAATTGACCAGGTAGTGCGCGGTAATCCCCTGGAGCGGAAGGGCGGCAGCGGTGAAATCGTCCACGCCGCGGGGGACCGGCAGCGCCTTGTCCTCGTCCACCAGGATGTAGCCGGCGTAGCAGTTGGCGCCTTCGGCGGTGGCCACGCGGTCGCCGGGGGAGAACACGGTGACGCCG
Organism: Arthrobacter sp. Leaf337; assembly: GCF_001423745.1. Taxonomy (GTDB): domain Bacteria; phylum Actinomycetota; class Actinomycetes; order Actinomycetales; family Micrococcaceae; genus Arthrobacter. The sequence goes on along the minus strand of NZ_LMPC01000004.1, from coordinate 19,780 downwards.
TCGCCGATTTCCTCCACGGTGCCGGCTGCCTCGGAACCCGGGGTAAACGGATAGGCCACTTTGTACGTGCCGCTGCGCTTGTAGGTGTCAATGAAGTTCACGCCGGTGGCGGACACCTTGACCAGCAGCTGGCGGGGACCCGGTACCGGACGCTCCACCTCGGCCAGTTCCAGGACGTCGGGCCCGCCCGCCTGGCGGGCCACAATTGCGTGCATCATGTGTCTCCTTCCCTGGGCTGGGATTTCCAGGCCCGGATACAGGAACCATCCTAGGGACACGGCCGCCAACGACGAAGTGACGGCCGGTAACCGGCCGTCACTTCGGGTCAAACGTGGATCAGGGGCTTGCCCGGGGGAGGCGCCCCTAGTAGCGGCGGGTGACCGTGGCCATGGGGCACTCGAAGTGCCGCCCGGCGGAGAGGCCCACGTCGTTGAGGTAGCGGACGATGATGCCGTAGGACTGCAGCAGGGTGGTCTCCGTGTAGGGGACCTGGTGCTTGGCGCAGAACTCGCGGACGATCACGGCGGCCTTGTCCAGCTGCGGGCGGGCCATGTCCGGGAAAAGGTGGTGTTCGGCCTGGCGGTTGAGTCCGCCCATCAGGATGTCCATGAAGCGGCCGCCGGAGATGTTCCTGGAGGTCAGGACCTGGCGGCTGAAGAAGTCCACGCGGCTGTCCGCCGGCAGGACCGGCATACCCTTGTGGTTCGGGGCGAAGGAAGCGCCCATGTAGAAACCGAAGACGGCGAGCTGGACGCCGATGAAGGCCAAAGCCATGCCCCAGGGCAGGAACGTGAACGTGAGGACCGGCAGCAGGCTCAGTCTCGCCAGGAGGATCGGGAGTTCAACCCAGCGGTGCGTGACCTTCGCGCGGCGGAAGACGAACTTGACCGAATCGATCTGCAGGCCGAGGCCCACCAGGAACAGCAGCGGGAAGAAGAACCAGCCCTGCTTCCGGGTAAGAAAAGCGAACCGTCCCTTACGGTCGGCAACCGCTTCGGTGTGGAAGGCGATGGGCCCGGGCGCGATGTCGGGATCCTTGGAAATGACGTTCGGGTGGTTGTGGTGGGCGCCGTGCTTCTGCTCCCACCAGGAGTAGCTCATGCCGGCGACGGACGTGGCCAGCAGCCTGGCAGCCCAGTCGTTGGCGCGGCGGGAGGCGAAGATCTGGCGGTGTCCGGCCTCGTGGGCCAGGAAGCTCAGTTGGGTGCAGAGGATGCCGATGGCGGCGGCGATGAGGAGCTGGAACCAGCTGTCACCGATGAGTGCGAAGCCGAACCAGGCGGCCGTCATCAGGAGCACCAGGACGGAGAACACCGTGATGTAGAAGCCGACGCGACGCTCGAGCAGGCCAGCGGCCTTGACGGTCTTGAGGAGCTCGGAATAGCTCAGGACAACCTGGTTGGGCTGCCGGACACGCGTCTGCGGGCGCTCCGAAGTAGTGGTGGGGGTCATGGACTCGGGGCCTCGTAACTGTTACGGGCAACGCTGCAGCCGACATTCGGACCGCGCGGTCAGGATCACCCTTCTTCAAGCATACGCTCACGTTCGTAACGCGAGCGTGAACGAGCGCGTGAACAGCCCAAGAATGAGCGCAGGTGCGAGCGCATGCATAAATATCGGGTTCTATGCATACTCTTGCTGTATAGTCATTTCCATGACTATTTCTGTTGCCGTTTCCGGTGCCAGCGGTTACGCCGGCGGTGAGGTGCTTCGCCTTCTGGCCGGGCACCCCGACGTCACCATCGGCGCCATCACAGCACACAGCAACGCCGGTTCCAGACTAGGCGAATTGCAGCCGCATCTCCATGGTCTGGCCAGCCGCATCCTTGAAGACACCACGGTGGAGAACCTCTCAGGGCACGACGTGGTGTTCCTGGCGCTCCCGCATGGGGCATCTGCTGAGATCGCGGCCCAGTTGCCCGACGGCACGGTGGTGATCGACGCCGGTGCCGACCACCGCCTGGAAGATCCCGCAGCCTGGGAAAAGTTCTACGGCTCCGCGCACGCCGGCACCTGGCCCTACGGACTACCCGAGCTGCCCGGCCAGCGGGAAAAGCTCAAGGGAGCCAAACGGATCGCCGTACCGGGCTGCTACCCGACGTCGTCCCTGCTGGCCCTTACGCCCGGCTTCGCCGCGGGTCTTCTCCAGCCCGACGACGTCGTGATCGTCTCTGCTTCAGGCACCTCTGGCGCCGGGAAAGCCGCCAAAGTGAATCTCATCGGCTCCGAGGTCATGGGCTCGATGAGCCCCTACGGGGTGGGCGGCGGCCACCGGCACACCCCCGAGATTGAACAGGGCTTGGGCAACGCCGCGGGGGAGGCCGTGACGGTCTCCTTCACGCCCACCCTCGCGCCGATGAGCCGCGGCATCCTCACCACGGCAACGGCCCGGGTGAAGCCCGGCGTCACGGCGGCAGAGCTGCGCACTGCCTGGGAAGAGGCGTACGACGACGAGCCGTTCGTGCACCTGCTCCCCGAGGGCCAGTGGCCCGCCACCAAGTCCGTGCAGGGCTCCAACCACGCCGTGATGCAGCTTGCGTATGACGCGCACACCGGCCGCGTCATTGTCGCCTGCGCCATCGACAACCTGACCAAGGGGACGGCCGGCGGCGCCGTGCAGTCCATGAATATCGCGCTTGGCCTGGCGGAAACCGCCGGCCTCAACCTGCAGGGAGTTGCCCCGTGACCGTTACCGCCCCCAAGGGATTCCGCGCCGCCGGCGTCAAAGCCGGCCTGAAGGCGTCCGGGAATCCAGACCTGGCCCTGGTAGTCAACGACGGCCCGTCCAAAGCCGCAGCGGCGGTGTTCACGTCCAACCGCGTGGCCGCAGCACCGGTGCACTGGTCCCGCGAGGTGGTGAAGGACGGCCGCGTCGACGCCGTCATCCTCAACTCCGGCGGCGCCAACGCGTGCACCGGCCCGCAGGGCTTCCAGAACACCCACACCACGGCCGAAAAGACAGCTGAAGCCCTGGGCGTCTCGGCCACGGACATCTTCGTCTGCTCCACCGGCCTGATCGGCGAGCAGCTGCCCATGGACAAAATCATCCCGGGCATCAGCGCAGCCAACGCCGCCCTCAGCGCTGACGGCGGCCCGGCCGCGGCCACGGCCATCATGACCACCGATTCCGTGTCCAAGGAAGCCGTCTTCACCGGCAAGGACGCAGAAGGCAACGAGTACACCATCGGGGGCATGGCCAAAGGCGCCGGCATGCTGGCTCCCGGGCTGGCCACCATGCTGGTGGTCCTCACCACCGACGCGGAAGTGCAGCCGGAAATGCTCGACGTCGTGCTCCGCGACGCCACCCGGGTCACCTTTGACCGGGCGGACTCGGACGGCTGCATGTCCACCAACGACACCGTGGTGCTGCTTGCCTCGGGCGCCTCGGCTGCCGTGCCCTCGGCCAAGGACTTCGGTGCAGGGCTGACCCAGGTCTGCGCCGAACTGGCCCGCAAGCTGATCGGCGACGCCGAGGGCGCCAGCCATGACATCGCGATCCGCACGTTCAACGCGGCCAGCGAGAAGGACGCCGAGATCGTGAGCCGGGCCGTGGCCCGCTCCAACCTCTTCAAGACGGCCATCTTCGGCAAGGACCCGAACTGGGGCCGCGTGCTGTCCGCCGTGGGCACCACCGACGCCGCGTTCGAGCCGGACCAGCTGAACGTGTCCATGAACGGCGTCCAGATCTGCAGGAACGGCAGCATCGGCGAGGACCGCAGCCTGGTGGACCTGGAGCCGCGGGAGGTCCTCGTTGAGATCGACCTGCAGGCCGGCGACGCCGAAGCCACGATCTGGACCAACGACCTCACGCACGACTACGTCCACGAAAACAGCGCCTACTCCAGCTAGGCGAAGCACCGACCTTCCGGGGAGACAGCAGCAGCATGAACACCCAGACACGCGAGACGACGTCCATGAGTGATGCCCAGGACAAAGCCGGCACGTTGATCGAGGCCCTGCCCTGGATCCAGCGCTTTGCCGGCACCACCATGGTGATCAAGTACGGCGGCAACGCCATGGTCAACGAGGAACTCCGCCGGGCGTTCGCCGAGGATGTCGTGTTCCTGCACCACGTGGGCATCCACCCCGTGGTGGTGCACGGGGGCGGCCCGCAGATCAACTCCATGCTCAGCCGGCTCGGCATCGAGTCCGAGTTCAAGGGCGGGCTGCGCGTCACCACCCCCGAGGCCATGGACGTGGTCCGTATGGTCCTGACCGGCCAGGTGGGCCGCGAACTTGTGGGCCTGATCAACTCCCACGGCCCGTACGCCGTGGGCATGTCCGGTGAAGACGGCGGCCTGCTGCGCGCCGTCCGCACCGGAACCGTCGTGGACGGCGAGGAGGTGGACCTGGGCCTGGTCGGGGAAGTCGTGGGCGTCAACCCGGAGGGCATCGTGGACATTCTCGCTGCCGGCCGGATCCCCGTGATCTCTACCGTGGCACCGGAGATCGCCGACGACGGTTCCACCACCGGACAGGTGCTCAACGTCAACGCGGACACCGCGGCGGCCGCCGTCGCGTCTGCCCTGGGCGCCTCCAAGCTGGTCATCCTGACCGACGTCGAGGGCCTCTATGCGAATTGGCCGGACAAGTCGTCCCTCATTTCGTCCCTGACGGCGTCGGAGCTGCGCGAGATGCTGCCGAGGCTTGAATCCGGCATGATCCCCAAGATGGCCGCCTGCCTGAAGGCGGTTGACGACGGCGTGGAACGCGCCCACATCGTTGACGGCCGGCTGCCGCACTCCATGCTGCTGGAAACATTCACCACCGCGGGCATCGGCACGCAGGTGGTCCCGGACGAGGAAACGAACGCATGAGCCAGGTTGAAAAGTCCCCCGTAGTCGAGCTCGTAGAAACCAAGGGCCACCCGACCGGTGCCGAGTGGCTGAACCGGTATTCCTCGTCCCTCATGGGCGTTTTCGGTACGCCGCAGCGTGTCCTGGTCCGCGGCGCCGGCTGCCTGGTCTGGGACGCCGACGGCAAGGAGTACCTGGACCTGCTGGGCGGCATCGCGGTGAATGCGATGGGCCACGCCCACCCGTTCGTGACGTCGGTGATCTCCAGCCAGTTGGCCACCCTGGGCCACGTCTCCAACTTCTTCACCAGCCCCACGCAGATCGCCCTGGCCGAGAAGCTGCTCGAACTGGCCAAGGCGCCGGCGGGGTCCAAAGTGTTCTTCGCCAACTCCGGCACGGAGGCGGTGGAGGCCGCCTTCAAACTGGCCCGCCGCAACTCCGGTGCGGAGGCGCCGGCCGGCCCCGGCAGCGCCGTCGCGCGGCGGACCAAGATCATCGCGCTCGAAGGTGCCTTCCACGGCCGGACCATGGGTGCTTTGGCATTGACCGCCAAGGCTGCCTACCGCGCGCCGTTCGAACCGCTTCCGGGCGGTGTTGTCCACATCCCGTTCGGGGATATTGATGCCCTGCTCGGGGAAATCGACGAAACCACGGCGGCTGTCTTCCTCGAACCGATCCAGGGCGAAGCAGGCGTCCGGCCACTGCCCGCCGGCTACCTGCAGGCAGCACGCGAGGCCACGACTAAGGCCGGCGCGCTCCTGATCCTCGACGAGGTGCAGACCGGCATCGGGCGCACGGGAAAATGGCTGGCCAGCGAAGACGCCGGGATCGTCCCGGACGCCGTGACCCTGGCCAAGGGACTGGGCGGCGGCTTCCCGATCGGGGCGCTGGTCACCTTCGGCCCTGAAACGTCCTCGCTCCTCACGGCCGGCCAGCACGGCACCACCTTCGGCGGGAACCCGGTGGCAACGGCGGCCGCACTGGCCACCTTGCACGCGATTGAAAGCCAGCGGGTCCTGGACAACGTCCGCACCGTGGGTGAACGCCTCCGCTCGAAGCTCGCCGACGTCGACGGCGTCACGGAAGTGCGAGGCGAAGGCCTCCTGATCGGCTTTGACCTGGACGCGGACATCGCCGCCGCTGTGGTGACCGCCGGACTGGACGCCGGGTTCATCGTCAACAGCCCGGGTCCGCGCACCATCCGCCTTGCCCCGCCGCTGATCCTGACTGCCGATCAGGCCGACAGCTTCATCCAGGCCCTGCCCACGCTCCTCCAGACCGCAAAGGATGCCCAGTGACCAGCTCCGCAACCACCCGTCACTTCCTCAAGGACACCGACCTCACCCCGGCCGAACAGGCCGAGGTCCTGGATCTCGCGGTCCGCATGAAGGCTGCGCCCTACAGCGTCCAGCCCTTTGCCGCCGAAGGCAGCGGACGCAAGACTGTCGCCGTCATCTTCGATAAGACGTCCACCCGTACCCGGGTGTCCTTCGCCACCGGCGTGGCCGACATGGGCGGAAACGCCCTCATCATCAACCCGGGTGAGGCGCAGATCGGCCACAAGGAATCAGTGGAGGACACCGCCAAGGTCCTCGAGCGCATGGTCTCCACCATCGTGTGGCGCACCGGTGCGCACTCCGGGCTGGTGGCCATGGCCGAGAACTCCAAAGTCCCCGTCATCAACGCCCTGTGCGACGACTACCACCCCTGCCAGCTCCTCGCCGACCTCCTGGCCGTCAAGGAACACAAGGGCGAGCTCAAGGGCCTCACCATGAGCTACCTCGGCGACTCCGCCAACAATATGGCCAACTCCTACCTGCTGGCCGGCGTGACCGCAGGGATGCACGTGCGCATTGCAGGCCCGGACGGCTACCTGCCGGCCGCAGACATCGTCGCTGCCGCGGAGGAGCGGGCTGCGGAAACGGGCGGTTCGGTGCTGATCACCACGGACGCCGCGGAAGCTCTCAAGGGTGCCGACGTCGTTGCCACCGACACCTGGGTGTCCATGGGCCAGGAGGCCGAGAAGGAAGCCCGGCTCCAGCTGTTCCGCGACTATTCCGTGGATGAAGCGGCGATGCAGCTCGCGGCGCCGGACGCCGTCGTGCTTCACTGCCTGCCGGCATACCGGGGCTATGAGATCTCCGCGGGGGTCATCGACGGTCCGCAGTCGATCGTCTGGGATGAGGCGGAAAACCGCCTGCACGCCCAGAAGGCGCTAATGGCCTGGCTCATGCACCGGTCGGGGCTGGCCTTCGTCGAGGGTCTGTCGCCCGTTGAAGGAACCGGGGAGAGCACGTTCTAGTGTCCACCAACCCGTCGGTACCGGGCGCGAGCCCGGCCACCAAAACGGCCAGGCTGGCGCGGATCACCGCGATCCTGACCGGTGAGTCCGTCCGTTCGCAGGCAGAGCTTGCCGCGCTGCTGGCGGACGACGGCGTCCAGGTCACCCAGGCCACGCTGTCCCGCGACCTTGTGGAACTCGGCGCAGTCCGGGTCCGCGGCAAGGACGGCGTGCTGGTGTACGCCGTTCCGGGGGAGGGCGGGGAGCGTGCGGCCAAGGCCGGCGTCACCCAGGAGATCCTGGATGCCAGGCTCGCCCGCCTGTGCGGCGAACTGCTGGTGACGGCGGAGGCCTCGGCCAATATCGTGGTGCTGAGGACCCCGCCGGGGGCAGCGAACTTCCTGGCCCTGGCGATCGACCACTCGGTGATGCCGTCCATCCTGGGGACCATTGCCGGCGACGACACCGTGCTGCTGGTCACCCGGGACCCGCTGGGCGGCGCCGAAGTGGCCGCCCGCTTCCTGCAGTTTGCCGAAGAAGCCGGCCATAAGCTTGAAGACAACCAAGAACCAAACAACTAAGGAGCATTTGAAGTGACTGAGCGTATTGTGCTGGCCTACTCCGGTGGCCTGGATACTTCCGTAGCGATCGGCTGGATCGGTGAAGCGACCGGTGCCGAGGTGATCGCCGTCGCCGTCGACGTCGGACAGGGCGGCGAGTCGCTGGAGACCATCCGCCAGCGTGCCCTGGGCTGCGGCGCCGTCGAGGCTTACGTGGCCGACGCCAGCGACGAGTTCGCCAACGAGTACTGCATGCCCACGCTGAAGGCCAACGCGCTCTACCAGGGCCACTACCCGCTGGTTTCCGCGATCTCCCGCCCGGTGATCGTCAAGCACCTGGTCAAGGCCGCCCGCGAATTCGGCGCCACCACGGTGGCCCACGGCTGCACGGGCAAGGGCAACGACCAGGTCCGCTTCGAGGTGGGCATCCAGACCCTCGGCCCGGACCTGAAGTGCATCGCCCCGGTCCGCGACCTCGCCCTGACCCGCGACAAGGCCATCGCCTTCGCCGAGGAAAAGGGATTGCCGATCGAGACCACCAAGAAGAACCCGTACTCGATCGACCAGAACGTCTGGGGCCGCGCCGTCGAAACCGGCTACCTCGAAGACATCTGGAACGCCCCCACCAAGGACATCTACGACTACACCGCCACCCCGGAGTTCCCGCCGGCACCGGATGAAGTCACCATCTCCTTCGAAGCCGGCGTTCCGGTAGCGATCGACGGCGTCAAGGTCACCCCGCTGCAGGCCATCAAGGAACTCAACCGCCGCGCAGGCGCCCAGGGCGTGGGCCGGATCGACGTCGTCGAGGACCGCCTTGTCGGCATCAAGTCCCGCGAGATCTATGAGGCCCCCGGAGCCATGGCGCTGATCACCGCGCACAAGCACCTCGAGGACATCACGGTGGAGCGCGAGCAGGCCCGCTTCAAGGCCACGGTGGGCCAGCGCTGGGCAGAACTGGTCTACGACGGCCAGTGGTTCTCCCCGCTGAAGCGCTCCCTCGACGCCTTCATCGAAGACACCCAGAAGTACGTCTCCGGTGACATCCGCATGACCCTGCACGGCGGCCAGGCGATCGTCAACGGACGCCGCTCCGAGACCTCGCTCTACGACTTCGACCTCGCCACCTACGACACCGGCGACACCTTCGACCAGTCGATGGCACGCGGCTTCATCGAACTGTGGGGCATGTCCGCCAAGGTTGCCTCCGGCCGCGACATCCGCGTCGCAGGAAAGTAGCCCCTGTGGCTGAGCAAAAGTCCGAAGCCACCAACACGGGTGCGCTGTGGGGCGGCCGGTTCGCCGGCGGCCCCGCCGACGCCCTCGCGGCGCTGAGCAAGTCCACGCACTTCGACTGGCGGCTGGCCCGCTACGACATCGCCGGGTCCAAGGCGCACGCCCGCGTGCTGCACAAGGCCGGCCTGCTGGACGACGCCGAACTCGCGGGCATGCTCGACGCCCTGACCCGGCTGGACGACGACGTCGCCTCCGGAGCCTACCTGCCGGCGGAGTCCGATGAGGACGTGCACGGTTCGCTGGAACGCGGACTCATCGAGCGTGCCGGCACCCAGCTGGGCGGCAAGCTCCGCGCAGGCCGGTCCCGCAACGACCAGGTGGCAACCCTCGGCCGGATGTTCCTGCGTGACCACGCGCGGATCGTCGCCCGCGGCGTGCTCGCCACGATTGATGCGCTGATCGGCCAGGCCAAGGAGCACCGCGGCGTGGCCATGCCCGGCCGCACGCACCTCCAGCACGCCCAGCCGGTACTGCTCAGCCACCACCTGCTGGCGCACGCCTGGGCGCTGCTGCGTGACGTGCAGCGGCTGCAGGACTGGGACAAGCGCGCAGGGGTTTCGCCGTACGGTTCGGGAGCCCTCGCGGGCTCCTCGCTGGGCCTGGACCCGGAAGCCGTGGCAGCGGACCTGGGCTTCTTCTCAGCCACGCACAACTCGATCGACGGCACCGCCTCGCGCGACGTCTTCGCCGAGTTCGCCTGGGTTACCGCGATGATCGGGGTTGACCTCTCCCGCGTGTCGGAGGAAGTGATCCTGTGGGCAACGAAGGAGTTCTCCTTCGTCACCCTGCACGACTCCTACTCCACCGGCTCCTCGATCATGCCGCAGAAAAAGAACCCGGACGTTGCCGAGCTCGCCCGCGGCAAGGCCGGCCGGCTGATCGGCAACCTGACCGGGCTGCTGGCCACCCTGAAGGGCCTGCCGCTCGCGTACAACCGCGACCTGCAGGAGGACAAGGAGCCGGTCTTCGACGCCGCCGACACCCTGGAGCTGCTGCTCCCGGCAGTTTCCGGCATGATCGCGACGCTGAAGTTCAACACGGAGCGGATGGAGTCCCTGGCACCCCAGGGCTTTGCGCTGGCCACGGACATTGCCGAATGGCTGGTCCGCCAGGGTGTTCCGTTCCGCGAAGCGCACGAGCTCTCCGGAGCGGCGGTGAAGCAGGCCGAAAGCCGGGATGTTGAGCTGTGGGACCTGACGGACGAGGAATACGCCGCCATCTCGGAGCACCTGACGCCGGAGGTCCGTACTGTCCTGTCCACCGAAGGCTCGCTCAACAGCCGCAACTCCCAGGGCGGAACGGCGCCGGCCGCCGTCGAACGCCAGCTGCTAGCCCTCGAGGGCGAGCTCGCCGGCGTGCGGGAATACGCCGGGTAACAGCCGCACGCTCTCTCACTTGTTGCAACTATTTGGCCGACGCTCTCTCACTTTCCTTGAGAAAGTGAGAGAGCGTTGCCAATATTCATGCAATAACTGAGAGAGCGTTCTGCGTTTAGGGTGGCTGCATGAGCGAATCCTTCCGCCGGTACCTCCGCGCCCTGCCCGACTTCCCCGACGACCTGCCGGATTTTGACCCCGAGGCTGCACCGGAGGACCCGGCCGAGCTGTTCCGGCACTGGCTTGCGGAGGCGCTTGCGGCCGGGGAACTCCAGCCGCATGCGTGCAGCCTGGCCACCGTGGGAGCCAATGCCCAGCCGTCGTCCCGGATGCTGATCCTGAAAGACATTGACGACGACGGCTGGCACATCGCGACGTCCCGCACCTCGCGCAAAGGCCAGGAACTCGCGGCGACACCGAAGGCTGCACTGAATTTCTACTGGCCGCTGCAGGGCCGGCAGGTCCGCGTGGCCGGCGGCGTCGTTGAGCTGTCCGCCGAGGCGTCGGCGGCAGACTGGGCCGCCAGGCCTGCGGCGGACGGCAGCAGCAATCCGGACTGGCAGCTCTACGCCGTGCAGCCGCTCGAGATTGAGTTCTGGCAGGCCCGGCACGACCGCCGCCACGTCCGCCACCGCTACGGAGCCGGTCCGCTCGGTCCAGCCCCGGACAGCCCCGGTCAGGGTACCGGCCTGCGTTAAGGACGATTAACTGTCCGCTACGATGGCGGGTATGACCGCAATCACAACGGAAGCGCTGCTCGCCGAACTCCACAAAGCCGCCGACGTCGTTGCCTCCCAGGCCGGCAAACTCGCCGAAGAAGACGTCCCGGCATCCTCACTGCTGCCGGGCTGGACGCGGGGCCACGTGCTCGCCCACCTGGCCGGTATTTCGAACGCGATGGCCCGTCAACTGGAATTCGCCGCGCGCGGCGAAACCGTGGAACTATACGACGGCGGCCAAGAGGGCCGCACCAAGGCCATCGAAATGGCAGCCGGCCACACCCTGGCGGAACACCGGGCCGATCTGGACTCTGCGCTGGAGCGCGCCATGCGGGCCTTCGATTCCCTGGACGCAGGTGGCTGGCAGGTTCCGATTTCCTACCGCGGGGGTGTGGTGCAGGACGGCGGGTTCGCGCTCTGGCGGGAACTCGTGATCCATGCCTCGGACCTCAAGACCGGCCTCGGCCCGGAAACCTGGAGCCGGCCCTTCTGCGAGCACCTGTTCGATTTCCTGGCAGCCCGGGTGCCGGACGGGCAGCGGTTCGTGCTGCAGCCACTCGGCCTTCCGCCCGTGACCGTCGGCACCGGAAACCGGTCCACAGTCATCAACGGAATGCTGACGGACATCGCGGCCTGGCTCGCGGGGCGCGAACCTTCCCTCGGCAGCCTGCGGGCGTCTGCTGCGGCCGACGGCGTGGATCTTCCGGAGTTGCTGCCCTGGCCCTCGGGAGTTCCGAGCACCAAGTAGGTCCGATCAGCAATTGAACGGGCCGGCAAGCAAGGCGCCCGGCAGGTAATCCGGCCGGTCGCCGCCCCGGGGTTCCCGTCAGCTCTTTTCGCGTCCCAGCAGGCTTTGCTTGACGGCGAGTCCCCACCTGAATCCGCCCAGGGTTCCGTCTGTACGCACCACGCGGTGGCATGGCACGAACAGGGCCGCCGCGTTGAACGCGCAGGCACTCGCCGCCGCCCGGACGGCCCGCGGGTTTCCGGACAGCTCCGCGTATTCGGTGTAGGTGACCGGCCGTCCCGGGCTCACCGTGCGGAGGACATCCCAGGCATGGCTGCGGAAAGGCCCCGATTTCTGCAGTACGGGCACCCGCATGGCCGGTGCCGGATCGCCGGCGTAGAAAGCCGTAACGGCGTCGGAGATTTCGCCCAGGTCCAGGACAGGGACGAATTCATCCGGCAGCAGTTCGGGATGGATCTGCCCGGTCAGCTCCGCAGTCTCGGCAGTCCAGCCGGACGCCAGGACGGCACCATCGCGGGCAATGATCGTGAACGGACCGTCCGGAGTGGACATGGTCAGAAGTTCGGCTTTCATTTCTTCACTTTCCTGGGTTAAAACTACGGGGCTGAGAAATCGGCGGGGTTAACTCATTAGGGTTAAATCTGCGGTACGGCGGACAGCACCGGCGCCTGCTGCGTCTGCTGCGTCTGCCGCGTCTGCCTGGGCTTCGGGCTTATGGCGGCCGCCCGCCAGAGGTGCATGGTGGCATATGAACGCCAGGGGCTCACTTCGGTGAAGTCCGGCGTGAGCTTGCCGGGCAGCCGGCCGTCTTCCAGGCAGCCGGCGGACTCCCGGGAGCCGGCGCCCGCCGGGTCGCCGGCTCTGAGGGCGAGGATACCGTTGCGGACGGCCGCGTCATTGGCCAGGAACACGTCGGGCGCTCCGATCACGCGCATGGCGACGTATCCCACGGTCCACGGACCCATGCCTGGCAAGGGGAGGAGCTTCGATTGCAGCCCGGCGAGGTCGTCTCCATAGCCGAAGTCGAGGTCCCCTGCGGCCATGGCACCGGCGGCGGCCCGAACGGAGTCGATCCGCCGCCGGGGTCCACGCAACAGGCCAAAACCCTGGTCGGCGATCTCGGCCGCTGTGGGGAAGAGCCGGTGCAGCCCATCCGCCGGCACCAGGCTCTCGCTCCCGCAGGCGGACAGTTGGGTGAGTGCGGTCCGGGCGGCCGCGACGGTGATCTGCTGGCCGATCATGGCCCGGATCAGCAATTCCTGCGGATCCACAGCCCCGGGCATCCGCATGCCCGGGAAGGCTTTGACAGCCGGTGCCAGCCGCGGATCTGCTGCCAGTGCGCCGTCGATGGCCACCGGGTCGGCGTCGAGATCCAGGAGCCGACGGACCCGGCTCAGCAGTGACGGCAGGTCCCGGAGATCCACCGCACCGATGGTGAGGACCAAGGGCCGCCCCGGGGCGCCGGCGTCGTACGTTATGCCAAAGCGGGCGTCAGCGTGCGGGAGCCGCAGGGTCCTGGCGTAAGACGATGCGGTGCCGGCCTCGATCCCGGGAATGGCCCGGACCGCGAGGAAATCGAAGACGCCCGGATCGAACGGTTGACGGTAGGGCAGGTTCAGCGTCAGCGCCGTGGTCGCGGCCGGCGCCCGGTGGTGACTGGCGGTCCCCCGAACTGCGCTGCCCCGGACTGCCGTGCCCCGGAGCGCCGTCGGCGTCATGGCGAAGACCTCGCCGATGGTTTCATTGAACTGGCGGACGCTGCTGAACCCCGCTGCGAACGCCACGTCGGCCAGCTTCATCTGCGTGGACACCAGAAGCGTCCGGGCGGTCTGGGCCCTGCCGGCCCGCGCCAGCGATAGGGGACCGGCGCCCAGTTCGTGGGTAAGGATCCGGTTGAGCTGCCGCGACGAGTAGCCGAGCCGCGAAGCGAGCCCTTCCACGCCGTCGCGGTTGATCACGCCGTCGTTGATGAGCCGCATGGCCCGCCCCGCAATGTCGGAACGGATGTTCCATGCCGGCGTGCCCGGAACGGCCTCCGGCAGGCACCGCTTGCAGGCCCGGTACCCCGCGTCGTGGGCCGCAGCGGAGGTTTCGTAGAACGTGACGTTTTCCGCCTTCGGCGTCCTGGCCGGGCACGAGGGGCGGCAATAGATGCCGGTTGTCCGGACAGCGGTGTAGAACTGCCCGTCGAAACGGGTGTCGCGGGCATCGATTGCCCGGTAGCGCTGCCAGAAGTCCATGGCTCCATCCTGTCAGGTCCCCGCAGCGGGGGCTAGCGGAAATCGGACACGGCCGTGGGGACCCTGACGCGGCGACGCTTTGTTAAAGTCAGTGCATGAGCAGCAGCCCGCCGCGCCCCGGACACGAACACTTCGTGCGGCAAGTGCTGTCCGGTGACGCCCGGCACGTGGCGCCCCTGGTGCTTGGCGCCGTCCTGACGCATGACAGCCCGGAGGGTGCCGTTTCCGTACGGATCACCGAGGTGGAGGCTTATCTGGGCCCCCGTGACTCCCCGCACCCGGACCCCGGTTCCCACACCTTCCGCGGACAGACCGGACGCAACACACCCATGTTCGGCCCCGCCGGGCACCTTTATGTCTACTTCACCTACGGCATGCACTATTGCGCCAACATTGTTTGCGGACCGCCCGGAACGGCGTCGGCCCTGCTGCTGCGGGGCGGGGAAATAGTGGGCGGCGAGGACCTTGCCCGGGCCAGGCGCACGACGTCGAAATCCTCCAAAGACCTGGCCAGCGGGCCCGCCCGGCTCGCCACGGCACTGGGGCTGACGACGGCGGACAGCGGGCGGGACGCCCTCGGTGAGCCGTTCAGGCTGGAGCTGCCCGTGGCACGGGCACGTGAGATCAGCACCGGGCCGCGCGTGGGGGTTTCGGGTGCGGGCGGCAGCCATGCGTATCCATGGCGGTTCTGGCTGACCGGGGATCCCACGGTCTCGCGCTACAAGGCTGCGAAGGGCCGCCCGGACCGCCCTGTGGCCGCGCGCGGATCGTGAAGAATGGCGTCCACAGGCATAGGGTGGATGCGTGAATCTAAGCGAGCCGGGCCAAGCCAGACGAAACGTTCCCGTGGACCAGCTGATCAACAGCCTCTGCGCGACGGTGCCGGACTATCCCAAACCCGGAATCATCTTCAAGGACCTGACCCCGGTCTTCGCCAACGGTGCTGCCCTCCACGCCGTCGTGGACGCACTCGTGGAGCCCTTTAAGGGCCAGTTCGACGCCGTCGCCGGAGTGGAAGCACGTGGCTTCCTTCTTGCCGCCGCTGCCGCCTACGCCACCAACACCGGTGTGATTACCGTGCGCAAGGCCGGAAAGCTCCCCCGCAAGGTGATCTCGGAGGACTACGCGCTGGAGTACGGCAGCGCAACGCTGGAACTGCACACCACTGACCTCCCGGCCGGAAGCCGGGTGCTGATTCTCGACGACGTCCTTGCCACCGGCGGCACGCTCGGCGCCGCCACGCGGCTTTTTGAGCGCTGCGGAGTGCATGTTGCCGGGGTGGGCGTGGTCATGGAACTCGGCGAGCTTCGCGGCCGTTCCGCCCTGAGCGGCCACCGCGTCCGCTCGCTCATCCGGCTCTAGCGTGGGCCCGCGACGGCCGTCCAACCGGCGTTGGCGTGGACCCGGTGACCGAAGCGGGAAGCGGAAAACCGGGGAACTGAAATGTTTCAGGCGCGTTCAACAAAATGGTTGTAGAATGGACGGTCTGTCTTTTGCGATAGGGGAAAGTCTCGATGCTCGACGCTGATTTGGCCCATGAACGGGACTATGTTGCGGGACTGTATGCCCGCCTTGATGAGTTGCGCGAGGAAAAGCGCACTCAGCTAGCCCAGGTCCGCCGTGCCGGAGCCGTGGGAACAATGCAGAACGTTTCCGAACGGGACGCGTTCGCGGCCCTTTATGAGGACCGCCTGGCGCAGTTGGACGCCGTGGACGACCGGCTGGTTTTTGGCCGCCTTGACCTGGACTCAGGGGAGGCGCAGTACATCGGCCGTATCGGCCTGACGACTGATGACCTCCAGCGGCTCATGGTTGACTGGCGCGCGCCCGAAGCCGGGCATTTCTACCAGGCCACTGCCTTCGACCGCCAGGGCGTGCGCCGCCGCCGCCACCTGATTCTTCAGGGCCGCGAGGTCAAGGCCATTGAAGACGACGTCCTGGACGCCGACATGCTGGCCGACGACGAATCCCTGCAGGGGGAGGGCGCACTCCTGGCCGCCCTGAACTCCAAGCGCACCGGACGCATGTCCGACATCGTGGGCACCATCCAGTCGGAACAGGACCGGATCATCCGCTCCTCCATCTCCGGCGCCGTCGTCGTCCAGGGCGGACCCGGAACAGGCAAGACCGCCGTCGCCCTGCACCGTGCCGCGTACCTCCTGTACACGCACCGCGACCGGCTCAAGACTGCCGGTGTGCTCCTCGTGGGCCCGTCGTCGTCGTTCATGAAGTACATTGAGCGCGTCCTGCCGTCACTCGGCGAGACGGGTGTGGTCATGGCGAGCGTCGGGCGGCTCATGCCGGGCATCAATGCCGTACCGGAGCAGGAAGCGGATGTCGCGGCCGTCAAGGGACGGCTGGACATGGCCGAGGT
Source organism: Arthrobacter sp. Leaf337 (assembly GCF_001423745.1). GTDB lineage: Bacteria > Actinomycetota > Actinomycetes > Actinomycetales > Micrococcaceae > Arthrobacter. Next base: position 3,390 of record NZ_LMPC01000004.1, on the reverse strand, counting down.
CGTGGCCAACGCCGTGTCCAACAGGCAGCGCATCCCGGCCGAGAACCGGATCCTTGAGGTGGACGGCCGCAAGCTGGTCCTGACCCCGCGCCAGGTGCGCCGGGCACGGGAGAAGGCCCGCGCCACCCACAAGCCGCACAACGAGGCGCGCCTGACGTTCGTGAAGATCCTGCTCCGCGAGCTGACCGAACAGATGACCGAGCTCGTCGAGGCCGGCAGCATCGGCAATAACGCCGACCGCTCGTACCTCGCCGAGGACGTCCGCACTGCCCGCGACGTCCGGATCGCGCTGAACCTTTGCTGGATGCCGATGACGCCGGAGAAGCTCATCTCCGAGCTGTTCAGCAAGCCGGCCATCCTTGAAGCCTGCACGCCCCAGCTGACCGACGCTGAGCGCGCGCTGCTGGCCCGCCCGGCCGACAGTCCCTGGACCGAGGCCGATGTTCCGCTGCTGGACGAGGCCGCTGAACTTCTGGGCGAGCTTGATCCCGCAGCGGGCCGGGGCCTGGCCCAGCAGGAGCACGACCGCGCCCGGGACATCGCCAACGCCAAGCAAACGCTGGTGAACATGGAAACCGCCGGGGTGGACGTCCTGATGACGGCCGAGGAACTCGTGGACCAGAACCAGGAGCGCGAAGCGCGGCTCACCGCGGCCGAACGGGCTACCACTGACCGCACGTGGGCATTCGGGCACATTGTTGTAGACGAGGCCCAGGAACTGTCGCCGATGCAGTGGCGCCTGCTCGTCCGGCGCTGCCCGCTGAAGTCGTTCACGATTGTCGGCGACATCGCCCAGACCAGTTCCGTGGCCGGGGCCAAGTCCTGGCAAAGCGCGCTGGAGCCGATGTTCGGCGACCGCTGGCAGCTTGAGGAACTCACCGTCAACTACCGCACGCCGTCGCAGATCGCGGAGGCTGCAGCCCGGATGGCCACTGCCGCCGGACTGGTGATTTCGGCTCCCAAAGCGGTCCGGGAGGGACGCTGGTCGCCGATCATTGACCGCGTGGATGACGGGTCAGTGGTCAGCCGGCTCGTTGAGGTCCTGCCGGATGAGCTGGACGCGCTCGACGGCGGCCTGCTTGCGGTGATTGCCGACGGCGAGCTCCTCCCGCAAGCCACCTCCGCGCTGCGGGCTGCCTACGGCCGCCGCGTCGGTACCGGCGCCGGCAGCTACGAGCAGGACATCGTCGTCATCAGCCCGCGCGAGGCCAAGGGCCTGGAGTTCGACGGTGTGGTGGTGCTCGAGCCGTCCATGATGCTCAACCATGAGCACGGACGGGTGGGGGACCTCTACGTTGCCATGACCCGGCCCACCCAGCGGCTGCGGCTCATCTCCGCCGCTCCGGTACCGGCAGGCATCGAACGCTGATCCTGGCTGGTGCCTTTGGGTACTGCCTGGAACACGGCTGGCGGGAGGACCGGATCGTTCCGGCCTCCCGCCGGTCCCGCGGCACTGTCATGCAACGCTCATTTGGCTCCCGCGCAGCGCTGCGGACCGGGCAATCCTGCTAACTTAGATCACGTGTCCCAACTAAATGATCTCGAGTCCCAGCAGAACGATCCGACCTTTGCCAATATCTGGCAAGAGCTCAACTGGCGCGGCCTGGTCCACGTGTCCACTGATGAAGTGGAACTGGAAAAGCTGCTCGCCGGGGACCCGATCACCTATTACTGCGGATTCGATCCCACCGCGCCAAGCCTGCACCTGGGCAACCTCGTGCAGTTGCTCCTCATGCGCCGCATCCAGCTCGCCGGCCACAGGCCGCTGGGCCTGGTCGGCGGATCGACAGGCCTGATCGGTGACCCGCGCCCGACGGCGGAACGCACCCTGAACACCAAGGACACCGTTTCCGAATGGGTCGGGTACCTCCAGGCACAGGTCCGCCGCTTCCTCAGCTTTGAAGGCGAAAACGCGGCCAGGATGGTTAACAACCTGGACTGGACCGCGCCCCTGAGCGCCATCGACTTCCTGCGCGAGATCGGAAAGCACTTCCGGGTCGGCACCATGCTCCGCAAGGATGCCGTTGCCTCCCGCCTGAGCTCGGATGAAGGCATCAGCTACACCGAATTCAGCTACCAGATCCTGCAGGGCATGGATTACCTCCAGCTCTTCCGTGACTACGGTTGCGTGCTGGAGACCGGCGGCTCTGACCAGTGGGGCAACCTCACCAGCGGCACCGAACTCATCCGCAAGGTTGAGGGCAAGCACGTGCACGCGCTTGGCACGCCGCTCATCACCAATTCGGACGGCACCAAGTTCGGCAAGAGCGAAGGCAACGCCATCTGGCTCGATCCGGAGATGTGCAGCCCGTACGCGTTCTACCAGTTCTGGCTGAACACTGCCGACGCCGACGTTGCCGCGCGGCTGAAGGTATTCACCTTCCTGACGCGAGCCGAGATCGAAGCCCTGGAAGTTTCCATTGCCGAGCGTCCCTTTGCCCGTGAAGGCCAGCGCCGGCTTGCGTTTGAAGTGACCTCCCTGGTCCATGGGGTTGAGGCAACGGAAAAGGTCATCGCTGCTTCCGCGGCGCTTTTCGGCGGCGGGGACCTTTTGGCGCTGGACGAACGGACCCTGACGGCTGCCACCGCCGAACTGCCCTCGGCCCGTGTTGCCGCTGACGGCCTTGGCATTGTGGATCTGCTCGTGGCCTCCGGGCTCTCGGACAGTAAATCGGCCGCCCGCCGGACCGTGGGTGAAGGCGGCGCCTATGTCAACAACACCAAGGTGACCGATCCTGAGGCAGTCATTGCGGGCAGTGAACTTCTGTACGGGCGCTACCTGCTCCTGCGCCGCGGGAAGAAGAACCTGGCAACTGTGGAAGTGGCTGCTTCCTAGGGCTGACAGTTACCAAGACGTCATGTGCACGCTCCTTTCCGGCCGATTTGCGAGGCCGGGAAGGAGCGTGTATTGTTTTCTGAGTCGCCGCCGCTGAGTGGTGACAGACCCCCTACAAATAAAAAGCAATTGTTCATGCGCAAGTCGCAGAAATGAAAAATTGCTTCATATTTTGCTGGGCGGATTCACTCCACCAAGTGAACTTCGGAAGAATAGCCGGATTTGCAAAGTGGAAATGAATGAAATAAGCTAGAAACATCGCAGCGAAGAAATGATAACAAAGAATTCATCAGAATTCAAATATTTGTTTGAAAAGTATTCGAATGTGTCTGTTGTTTGAGAACTCAATAGTGTGCCAAGTTTGTTGATACCAATTTATTTATATGGATTGGTTGAATTGACTGGATCCGCCACCCCGTGGTGTGGTCTGGTTTTTACAGCTGGTTCAAATTTTGCAGCTTTTTTCTTCCGTTTTCCCGGGGGTTTTGAGTTGTGTTCGTTGGCAGCTGGCCGATCCGGTAGTCCTTCAGGTGCACCATGGCGGTGCGCCCGGC
>NZ_LMPC01000003.1 GCF_001423745.1 Arthrobacter sp. Leaf337 | reverse complement strand
TCTACAAAGCTCAAGGGTCTGAGTCCGGTGCAATACCGTGCCCAGACCCGTGCGGCCTAGAATCCCATTTAGCCAGTCCAACTATCGGGGACCACTTCACTTGTGAGAGAGCGTTTCGTTTTTAATCGCAGGAAGTGAGAGAGCGTTTCGTTCTTAATTGCAGGAAGTGAGAGAGCGTTTCGTTCTTAATCGTGGGTGGGCTGGTTAGAGCACCTTGCGGATGGTCTCTTCGAAGCTCGTGACGTGGTGCAGGGCCAGCTCGCCCGCTTTGTCGGCGTCGCCGGCGGCCACCGCCTTGAGCAGCTCGACGTGTTCGGTGACGTGGCCGCTCACCGAGGGCACCTTGTCCAGGACCAGGCACCAGATGCGGGTGGCCAGGTTGTCGTAGCGGATCAGGGTGTCTTCCAAGTGCGGGTTGGCTGCCGCCTTGTAGATCAGCCGGTGCACGGTCAGGTCGTAGCGCATGAGGTCGCGGGACTCGCTGGGATTGGGATCCAGCCCGGCAATGGTGTCGGCGACGTGCAGCAGCTCGCGGCGCATGGCGGCGTTTGCCCGGGTGGCCGCGCTGCGTGCCGCCAGTGGCTCCAGCAGCTCCCGGACCTCCGAGACGTCGGCCAGTTCGGTGAAGTCCACGTTGGTGGCGAAGGTTCCCCGGCGCGGATAGGACACCACCAGGTGGTCCACCTCCAGCCGCTTGATCGCCTCGCGCACGGGGGTGCGGCCAAACCCGAGCTCGGCCGCCAGCTGTCCGTCATTGATGGGTTCGCCCGGCCGGATCTCCAGCATGATCAGCTTGTCGCGCAGCTGACGGTAGGCGGCCTCCGCCTGGGACAGGACTTCGTCCTCGGCGGGTGGCAGGGCAGGAAGTGCATTCAAGGTGCCGCTCCGTTCATCGCTACTCAGTTCTTCACCGCTCAGCTTCACTACTGAGCGATCGGGTTCCAACCGGAAGCTCAGTGCCACTTTGCTCCCCGCTATTGACTCTCTTGTGATCCCAATCATACCATTGACCTCACACTGATATATCAGTCATAGCAATAGTGGTATTTCAAAGGAGCATCCGTGGTTGAGCAGTTGAACGAGCGACTTTCGGTAGTCGATCCCGAGGTCCAGCAGGCCATTGCCAATGAGCTGGGCCGCCAGCAGTCCACCCTGGAAATGATCGCCTCGGAGAATTTCGCCCCCTCCGCAGTCATGGAGGCACAGGGTTCGGTCCTGACCAACAAGTACGCCGAGGGCTACCCGGGCAAGCGCTACTACGGGGGCTGCGAGCACGTTGACGTCGTCGAGCAGCTGGCCATCGACCGCGTGAAGGCCCTCTTCGGCGCCGAGTTCGCGAACGTCCAGCCGCACTCCGGCGCGCAGGCCAACGCCGCCGCCATGTTCGCGCTGCTGAACCCGGGCGACACCATCATGGGCCTTGACCTGGCCCACGGCGGCCACCTCACCCACGGCATGCGCATCAACTTCTCCGGCAAGCTCTACAACGTGGTCCCGTACCACGTCCGTGAATCCGACCTCCGCATCGATATGGCCGAAGTCGAAGCGCTGGCCCTTCAGCACCGCCCGCGGCTGATCGTCGCCGGCTGGTCCGCTTACTCCCGTCAGCTCGATTTCGCCGAGTTCCGCCGCATCGCCGACCTCGTGGGCGCCTACTTGATGGTGGACATGGCGCACTTCGCCGGCCTGGTGGCAGCAGGGCTGCACCCCAATCCGGTGCCGTACGCCGACGTCGTCACCACCACCACCCACAAGACCCTCGGCGGTCCCCGCGGCGGCGTCATCCTGGCCAAGGAGGAATACGCCCGCAAGATCAACAGCGCCGTGTTCCCGGGCCAGCAGGGCGGCCCGCTGGAGCACGTCATAGCAGCAAAGGCAGTGGCCTTCAAGCTAGCCGGCACTCCGGAATTCAAGGAACGCCAGGAACGCGTCCTGCAGGGATCCAAGCTTCTGGCCGAACGGCTCCTCCGCGACGACGTCGCCGCGGCAGGCATCTCCGTGGTCAACGGCGGCACCGACGTGCACCTGGTCCTGGTGGACCTCCGCAACTCCGAACTGGACGGCCAGCAGGCCGAAGACGCCCTGCACCGGATCGGCATCACCGTCAACCGCAATGCCGTACCGTTCGATCCCCGCCCGCCGATGGTTTCCTCCGGCCTCCGGATCGGAACACCGGCCCTGGCCACCCGCGGCTTCGGCGCCGACGAATTCGCCGAAGTAGCGGACATCATCGCGACGGCGCTCATCGCCGCTGCCGGCAACGGCACCACCGGGACAACGTCCCTGAGCGACAGCACCGCCGTCGAACTCCGCGCCCGGGTGACCGCCCTTGCCGAACAGTTCCCCCTCTACCCCCACCTCAATAGCGGCACCGACACTGCCGCCTTCGAAGCAGCCCTGATTGGAGCAGCCCAGTGAGCACCCAACAGCTTCCGGAGCACCCGGATTTCCTCTGGCGCAACCCGGAGCCCAAGTCCTCCTACGACGCCGTGATTGTGGGCGGCGGCGGGCACGGCCTGGCCACGGCCTACTTCCTCGCCAAGAACCACGGCATGACCAACATCGCCGTCCTGGAAAAGGGCTGGCTGGCTGGCGGCAACATGGCCCGGAACACCACGATCATCCGTTCCAACTACCTCTGGGACGAGAGCGCGGCCATCTACGAGCACGCCCTGAAGCTGTGGGAAATCCTGCCCGAGGAACTTGAATACGACTTCCTGTTCAGCCAGCGCGGCGTCATGAACCTCGCCCACACCCTGGGCGACGTCCGCGAGAGCATCCGCCGCGTCGGCGCGAACAAACTCAACGGCGTGGACGCTGAATGGCTGGAGCCGGACCAGGTCAAGGAACTCTGCCCCATCCTGAACATCAGCGACAACATCCGCTACCCCGTCATGGGCGCCACGTACCAGCCGCGTGCAGGCATCGCCAAGCACGACCACGTGGCCTGGGCCTTCGCCCGCAAGTGCGACGAACTGGGCGTGGACATCATCCAGAACTGCGAAGTCACCGGCTTCGTCAAGGACGGCAACCGCGTGGTAGGCGTCAAGACCAACCGCGGCACCATCAACACCGAAAAGGTGGGCCTCGCAGCCGCCGGCCACAGCTCGGTCCTCGCGGAAATGGCCGGCTTCCGGCTCCCCATCCAGTCCCACCCGCTGCAGGCCCTGGTGTCCGAACTGCACGAACCGGTCCACCCCACCGTGGTGATGTCCAACCACGTGCACGTCTACGTCTCCCAGGCCCACAAGGGCGAACTGGTGATGGGCGCCGGCGTGGACTCCTACAACGGCTACGGCCAGCGCGGGTCCTTCCACGTGATCGAGAACCAGATGGCAGCCGCCGTCGAGCTCTTCCCCATCTTTGCCCGGGCACACGTGCTCCGGACCTGGGGCGGCATTGTGGACACCACCCTGGATGCCTCGCCGATCGTGGGCACCACCCCGGTGGAGAACATGTTCGTGAACTGCGGCTGGGGCACCGGCGGCTTCAAGGCCACGCCCGCTGCCGGCCTCACGTTCGCCCACACCATCGCCACGGGCACCCCGCACAAGCTGAACAAGCCGTTTGCGCTGGAACGCTTTGAAACCGGAGCCCTGATCGACGAACACGGCGCAGCCGCCGTGGCCCACTAGCCGCCGTCAGCGACCCTGCACTCATAGAAAGAAGACGCACATGCTGCTTATCTCATGCCCCAACTGCGGCTCGCGCGACGAGACCGAGTTCCACTACGGCGGCCAGGCCCACGTGGCCTACCCGGAGAACCCGAACGACCTGACCGACCGCGAGTGGGCCGAGTACCTGTTCTACCGCGACAACACCAAGGGCACCTTCGCCGAACGCTGGCTCCACAGCACCGGCTGCCGCCAGTGGTTCAACATGCTCCGCGACACGGTCACCTACGACATCCAGGCCGTCTACCCGATGGGCACCCCCCGTCCGGCAGCGGCCGGTGCGGCCGCCGTGGCGGCCCCGGACGCAGGAACTGCCAGCACCGCCCCTGACAGCACCACCACCGGCACCGCTGCGCCCAGCACCACCGCAACCAGCATCTCGCCAACCAGCACCGCCTCCAGCACCACCGCCCCGGAAGGAGCAACCAAGTGACTTCCCAGAACGCCCGCCTCGCCGCCGGCGGACGCATCGACCGCAGCATTTCCTGGCGTTTCACCGTGGACGGCGAGGAATTCACGGGCCACCCCGGCGACACGCTCGCCTCGGCCCTGCTCGCCAACGGCCGGATCGCCGCGGGCAACTCGCTCTACGAGGGCCGCGCCCGCGGCATCATGTCCGCCGGCGTGGAGGAATCCAACGCTCTGGTTCGCGTCGAAGCACGCTTCCCGGGCCACGTGGCCGAGTCGATGCTCCCCGCCACCACCGTCACCCTGGTGGACGGCCTGAAGGCGGACCTGCTCAACGGCCTGGGCCGACTGGACCCCGAAGACGACCGCGCCGAGTACGACAAGAAGTTCGTGCACACGGACGTCCTGGTGATCGGCGGCGGCCCCGCCGGCCTGGCCGCGGCCCGCGAAGCAGTCCGCACCGGCGCCCGCGTCATGCTGCTGGATGACCAGCCCGAACTGGGCGGCACGCTGCTGTCCGGCTCCACCGCCTCCGAGCTGGCCGAGGCCATCGAAGGCAAGCCGGCCCTGGAATGGGTGGCGGATGTGGAAGCCGAACTCGTCTCCGCAGCCGAATGCACCGTCCTGAACCGCACCACCGCCTTCGGCGCCTACGATGCCAACTACGTCGTCGCGGTCCAGAACCGCACCGACCACCTCTCCAGCCCGGCCGCCCCCGGCGTCTCCCGGCAGCGTATTTGGCACATCCGTGCCAACCAGGTGGTGCTGGCTCCCGGCGCCCACGAACGCCCGCTGGTGTTCGAGAACAACGACCGCCCGGGCATCATCCTCGCCTCGGCCGTCCGCACCTACCTCAACCGCTACGCCGTTGCCGCCGGGCAGCGCGTTGTCATCAGCACCACCAACGACAGCGCCTACGCCGTGGCCGCGGACCTCCGCGCCGCCGGCGTCAAGGTCGCCGCCGTCGTGGACGCCCGCCCCCGGCTCACCGAGGTGGCTGCCGCCGCCGTCGAATCCGGTACCCGCGTGCTGATCGGCAGCGCCGTAGCCAACACCGCTGCCGGGTCCGGCGACGGTGCATCCGACGGACGGCTGAGCAGCGTGACCGTCCGCAGCATCAACGACGACGGCGAACTCACCTCCGGCGTCGAAGAGATCGCCTGCGACCTGCTGGCCGTCTCCGGCGGCTGGAGCCCGCTGGTGCACCTGCACTCCCAGCGGCAGGGCAAGCTGCGCTGGGACGATGAGCTCGCCGCTTTCGTGCCGAGCACCGTTGTCCCGAACCAGCAGACCATCGGCTCGGGCCGCGGCAGCTTCGAACTGGAGGACTGCCTCGCCGAAGGCATCTCCGCCGGAGCCTCGGCAGCCATCGCCGCGGGCTTCGCATCCGAAACCAAGCCCGCCGTCATCGGTGAGCCGAAGGCATCCGCCCCCACCCGCCAGCTGTGGCTGGTTCCGGGCCAGGAAGGCACACCGGATGACTGGCACCACCACTTCGTGGACTTCCAGCGCGACCAGTCCGTGGCTGACGTGCTGCGGTCCACCGGTGCCGGCATGCGGTCCGTGGAGCACATCAAGCGCTACACCTCCATCAGCACCGCCAACGACCAGGGCAAGACCTCCGGCGTCAACGCGATCGGCGTCATCGCAGCCGCACTCCGCACGGCAGGCGAAGCGTCCCGCGGCATCGGCGACATCGGCACCACCACCTACCGGGCACCGTTCACCCCGGTGGCGTTTGCGGCACTCGCCGGACGCCAGCGCGGCGAGCTGTTCGACCCCGCCCGCGTCACCTCGATCCAGCCGTGGCACGTTGCCAAGGGCGCACTGTTCGAGGACGTGGGGCAGTGGAAGCGCCCCTGGTACTACCCGCAGGCCGGGGAGGACATGGACACCGCCGTGCTGCGCGAGTGCGCTGCAGTCCGCGAATCCGTGGGCTTCATGGACGCCACCACGCTGGGCAAGATCGAAATCCGCGGCAAGGACGCCGGTGAGTTCCTCAACCGGATCTACACCAACGCGTTCAAGAAGCTCGCCCCGGGTTCCGCCCGCTACGGCGTCATGTGCGGCCCGGACGGCATGATTTTCGACGACGGCGTGACCCTGCGCCTCGACGAGGACCGGTTCTTCATGACCACCACCACCGGCGGCGCCGCGAAGGTGCTGGACTGGCTGGAGGAATGGCTGCAGACCGAATGGCCTGAGCTGGACGTGCACTGCACCTCGGTGACCGAACAGTGGAGCACCATTGCCGTCGTCGGGCCCAAGTCCCGCGCAGTGATCGCGAAGCTGGCGCCCGAACTGGCCGCTGAGGGCGGCCTGGAAGCGGAAGCCTTCCCGTTCATGACGTTCCGCGAAACCACCCTGGCCTCCGGTGTTCAGGCCCGGATCTGCCGGATCTCGTTCTCCGGCGAGCTGGCCTACGAAATCAACGTGCCGTCCTGGTACGGGCTCAACACCTGGGAAGCCGTGGCAGCCGCCGGGGCCGAATTCAACATCACCCCCTACGGCACCGAAACCATGCACGTGCTCCGCGCCGAAAAGGGCTACCCGATCGTCGGCCAGGACACCGACGGCACCGTCACTCCGCAGGATGCGGGAATGGAATGGGTGGTCTCCAAGGCCAAGGAGTTCATCGGCAAGCGCTCCTACTCGCGGACCGACGCCAGCCGCGAGGACCGCAAGCACCTGGTCAGCGTCCTTCCCGTGGACGGCACGCTGCGGCTGCCGGAAGGCACCCAGCTCGTGGAAAAGGGCATCACCGTCAACCCTGCCTACGGACCCGTCCCCATGCAGGGCTTCGTGACCTCGAGCTACCACAGCGCCGCCCTGGGCCGGTCGTTTGGCCTGGCCCTGATCAAGAACGGCCGCAACCGCATCGGCGAGACCCTCGTGGCCGCAGCCGGAGACCAGCTGGTTGATGTCGTCATCGCCGAAACCGTACTTTTTGACCCCGAAGGGACCCGCAAAGATGGCTAACACCGCAGCACTCGAAGGCATCAATGGACTCCGGGACATCCGCCGCAGCCCGGCCTCCCACCTGGCCTCCGCACTGGAAGCCGGTTCCGTAGAGGGAACGGTTGTCCTGAAGGAAGGCCCGTTCCAGACCATGGCCGGGATCCGCGTGGACCCCCGCTCCGAGCAGGGCTCACGGATCGCGTCAGTTGCCGGCGGCCTGCCGGCACGGTGCGGTGAAGTGGCCGGCTCGGACGGCGTCAGCGTCCTGTGGCTCGGACCGGCCGAGTTCCTGGTGGTGGCACCGGAAGAAGCCCACGACTCCCTGGGCGGAGACCTGATCGGTTCCCTCACGGCGGCCCTGGGCGACGCCCCGGGCCAGGTGGTGGACCTCTCCGCCAACCGCACCACGTTCGAACTCTCCGGCCCGCGTGCCCGCGCCGTCCTGGAGAAGGGCTGCGCCGTTGACCTGCACCCCCGCAGCATCAAGCCGGGGACAGCCCTGAACACCGAGGTGGGCAACATCCCGGTGGTCCTGCTGAAGTCCGGCGAGGAGAGCTTCCGGCTCTTCCCGCGGGCTTCGTTCGCGGACTTCCTGGGCCGCTGGCTCCTGGACGCCATGAGGGAATACGCCTCCCCCGAGGTGCCCTGATGGCGCTGAGCGCCCTGGACCTCTTCTCCGTTGGCATCGGGCCGTCGTCGTCACACACGGTCGGCCCGATGCGGGCGGCGAAACTGTTCGCCGAAGGGCTCAAAGGTGACGGCCACCTGAGCGCCACCACGCGGGTCCAGGCGGAACTGTTCGGATCGCTCGGCGCCACCGGCCGGGGCCACGGCTCCGATAAAGCCGTGGTGCTCGGGCTCCAGGGCCTGGACCCCGAAACGGTGGACACCTCCACCGCGGACGACCAGGTGGCTGCCGCCGCGCTCGACGCCGAACTCCGGATCGGCGGGGACCACCGGGTGGACTTCAACTGGGACGAGGACGTGGTGCTGCACCGCCGCAAGTCCCTGCCGGCCCACCCCAACGGCATGACCTTCCGCGCGCTGGACCACAAGGGCGCCGTCCTCAGCGAACGGAGCTTCTATTCGATCGGCGGCGGCTTCGTTGTTGACGGGGACGCCGACGCCGGCGACAAAGTGGTGGCGGACGACACCCCGCTGCCGTACCCCTTCACCACGGCCGACGAACTCCTCGAGATCTGCCGCCGGGAAGGGATGTCCATCTCCGACGTCATGCTCGCCAACGAACTGGTGTGGCGCAGCGAAGCCGAGCTCCGCGCAGAGCTGCTGAAGCTCTGGGCCGTCATGCGCGAATGCGTGGACAACGGCTGCGCCGCGGAAGGAATCCTTCCCGGCGGGCTGAACGTCAGGCGCCGGGCGCCGTCGTTGTTCAAAACCCTGACGGCGGACACCGGCGTGACCGATCCGCTCCGGGCGATGGAATGGGTGAACCTCTTCGCGCTGGCCGTGAACGAGGAAAACGCCGCCGGCGGGCGCATCGTCACTGCCCCCACCAACGGCGCCGCCGGGATTGTGCCGGCGGTGCTGCACTACTACACCAAGTTTGTTCCCGGAGCCGACGACGACGGGGTGGTCCGCTTCCTGCTGGCCGCGGCCGCCGTCGGGATCCTGTTCAAGATCAACGCCTCCATTTCCGGTGCGGAAGTGGGATGCCAGGGCGAAGTGGGCTCCGCCTGCTCCATGGCGGCGGCCGGGCTGTGCGAGGTGCTTGGCGGCACGCCCGAACAGGTGGAAAACGCCGCCGAAGTGGGCATCGAACACAACCTCGGGCTGACCTGCGACCCCGTGGGCGGCCTGGTGCAGATTCCCTGCATCGAACGCAACGCCATTGCCAGTGTGAAAGCCATCAACGCCGCCCGCCTTGCCCTGCACGGCGACGGCAGCCACAAGGTATCCCTCGACAAAGCCATCAAAACGATGCGCGAAACAGGAGCCGACATGAAAACCAAGTACAAGGAGACCTCCCGCGGAGGCCTCGCCGTCAACGTGATTGAGTGCTGAGCCATGACTGCCATTGAGACTGAAACTTCCCTGCCGTCAGCCGCCGCCCCGGCCACCACCGTGGAGCACGTCCTGACCCTGGACTGCAGCGAGTCGCCGGGCATCGTCCATGCCGTGTCCGGCTTCCTGCTGGAACACGGCTGCGACATCATCGACAACCAGCAGTTCGGCGAACGGTCCGAGGGGCACTTCTTCATGCGGGTGCACTTTGCGTCCGACGGCGATGCCTCGACCGCGGACACGCTGCGGACCGCTTTTGGTCCGGTGGCCGAACGCTTCGGGATGAGCTGGCGGCTGGAGCCGCACGGCTCCAAGCGCAAGGTGCTGATCATGGTGTCCAAGTTCGGGCACTGCCTCAACGACCTGCTGTTCCGTGCCCGGATCGGCGAACTCCCGGTGGACGTGGTGGCCGTGGTTTCCAACCACACCGACCACCAGGCGCTGGTGGAATGGCACGGCATCCCGTTCTTCCACGTGCCCGTCACCGCCGCCACCAAGCCCGAAGCCGAAGCGCGGCTGCTGGAACTGGTGGACGAGTACGACGTGGAGCTGGTGGTGCTGGCCCGCTACATGCAGGTGCTCAGCGACGGCCTCACCCGCAAGCTGGACGGCAAGGCGATCAACATCCACCACTCGTTCCTGCCCAGCTTCAAGGGCGCCAAGCCATACCACCAGGCCTACGCCCGCGGCGTGAAGACCGTGGGCGCCACCGCGCACTACGTCAACGGCGAACTGGACGAGGGGCCCATCATCGCCCAGCAGGTGGTTGAGGTGGACCACACCTACGGCCCGGAAGACCTGGTGGCCGCCGGCCGCGACACGGAGTGCAAGGCTTTGTCCAACGCAGTCCGCTGGCACTGCGAGGGCCGGGTGATCCTGCAGGGCAACCGGACCGTGGTGCTCCGCTAGGTCCTGCCCGTTTTGCCGGGAGCCGGGACGCTCTCTCCCTTCCTGTCGGTTTTGCCGGGACGCTCTATCACTTCCTTGGGGGAAGTGAGAGAGCGTCCCGGCTTTTCCTGCGTTAAGTGAGAGAGCGTCCCGGGGGATAGGGCGCTTTGGGCGGTCCCGTCCGGGCCGGGCTACGGCGCGGCCAGCCGGGTGGCCAGGTGGAGCGCGGCGAGCCGGCCGGTTCCGCGCGGATCCCCGCCGCACAGCTCAAAGATCCGCTGCAGCCGGTGGTGCATCGACTGCCGCTCCACGTGCAGCTCCCGTGCGGCCTGCGCCGTGTTGCAGCCGGAGTCGAGCCACGTAGCCAGCGTTTCCAGCAGCTGCGAATTCCGCCGGGTATCGTGATCCAGCACGGGCCCCAGCTGCTGGCGGACAAAATCCTGCCGCGCACGTTGGTCCAGGTGTTGTGCCGCCAGACGTTCCACGGCGAGATTTTCGACGTCGAGCACCACGCCGCCGGTGTCCGACGTCGGCCGCGCCGCAGCGCGGAGTGAACTGTTTACCGCAAGATCCAGTGCGACTTTCGCCTCCGACAGCGACCACGGCGCGTTCTCGATCCCGGCTGCCAGCGGCCCCACCGCCGTCATGGTTCCGGCCTCAACCGGGAGCTCCTCCAGCGCGGCAACGAGTTCGGCCCGCGCCGACGCGGCCCCGTCGAACGGAAGGGCGGCAAGCGCCAGGACCTCCGCATTGTCCACGTAGCTGGCACTCTGCTGGGCCGACTTCTTGAGGATCTTGTCCATGGCCACCCGCAATTGCTGCGACGTGGATGTCCGGACGACGACGGCGACCATCGTCGCCGAGGGCGGAATGCCGGCGGCCGGCGAGAGCTGTTGGAGCCGCCACGGCTGGCTGCCGGAACTGACGGCGCGCAGCAGTGCAGTCCCTGCCACTTCCTTCAACCCGGGCGGCATCCGCTGCAGCAGGGCCAGCGAGAGGATGTCCACGCAGCGGCCGCCGGCAACGCGCGCGAGGTTGATGTCGCCGTCGGCCGGGACGGTGATGATCAGCCTCGCTGACGGCACACCGCGGACCGGCACATCGATGTTGATGACGGTGCCGTCAGTGCCCGTGCCGGCCGTGTGTCCGGGCTCCTCGTCACTGCCGGCGCCGTCGGTCGGAGAGCCGGTGCCCTCCGGCCGGGTGCCGGCGCCGTTGGGGCCGGCATTGCCCAGCGTCACACCGGACACGGACGAGAGCTCCAGTGTCGCGTCAATGATTCCGGCCAGGACGGCAAGGATCTGGTCCAGGCTGCTCCCGTGGGCCAGCTCAACAGCCATCTCATGGCTGGCCTCGTCCGCACGGCGCAGGTGGGCCACGGATTCGCTGACCAGCATCGAATTGATGGCCTGCATGATGCCCACGAACGGCACCACTTTACGGAATTCGATTAGCGGCAGTCCGGCTTCCTCCGCCGCCCGGACCATGGAGGAGGGAAGCGACGCGAGCCGCTGGCCCGTTTCCACCGCCAGCGCACCGACGCCGCGCTCAGCCAACTGGCGGATGTACTCCACGCGGCGCGCGTCCGAGGCTGTGACCAGGGCGTCGCCGCCGGTGAGGAGCAGTTCGCCGCCGCTAAGTAACGGTGCAATGTCCAGAACCTCACTGGAGTGGACCCATCGCAGCTGCGTATCGGCCGCTGCGGCCGCGCAGGCGCGGAGCACCGGATCCGCGGCAGTGAAGGTGGCGTGGTTCATGACATCGCTGAGCTTGATCGGCATGACGCTCCGTAATGCAAAGGGTCGTTTTGATGTACACATCGTATCTTGTTGGGTGTGGCCTGCAACACATAATCTGGATATACCCCTTTCCCCCTACGGAGGCCCCCCATGCAACACAACTCCACTGCAGTCCCGGCCGGCCAAACGCCCGTAGCCGGCGAAGACGTCGAAGCCTGGCTTCAGCCCATTCCCGAATCCCAGCGGACCCGGAAGGTATCCGGCCAGTTCTGGATCTGGGCCGGCGCAAACCTCGCACCCATCAACTGGGTGCTCGGCGCCCTGGGCATCCACCTCGGGCTTGGTTTTGCCGACACCGTCACCGTTCTGGTCCTGGGGAACCTGATCGGGATGCTCCTCTTCGGCTGCTTCGTCCTGCTCGGCCAGAAGACCGGGGCAACAGGCATGGTGCTGGCCCGTGCGGCATTCGGCAGGCGCGGAAATTACCTGCCCGCCGCCATCCAGGCGCTGCTGGTCATTGGCTGGTGTGCGGTGAACACATGGATCATCCTGGACCTGGTCATGGCGCTGTTCGGAACCCTCGGCTGGGTTGACCCGACTGCCCAGAACTACGCGTGGAAGATCGGCGTCGCCACCACCATCATGGCTGCACAGGTTGCCATCGCCTGGTTCGGCTACAAGGCCATCGCAGCATTTGAGAAGTGGACAGTGCCGCCCACTATCATCATCCTTGCGGTCATGTCCGCCGTCGCCTGGTTCGGCATGAAGATCAACTGGTCCTACGCCGGACCTGCCGGCAACATCCTTGAAGGCTCGGAGCGGATCGCCGCGATGAGCGCTGTCATGACGGCAATCGGCATCGGCTGGGGAATCACCTGGTTCACCTACGCCGCCGACTACTCACGCTTCGTCAGCACCGAAGTGCCCAAGCGCAAGGTCTACCTGGCCTCAGTCCTGGGCCAGTTCATCCCCGTCGTCTGGCTCGGAATCCTGGGCGCCAGCCTCGCCACCAACAGCGGCGAGATCGATCCCGGAAAGCTGATTGTCCAGAACTTCGGCGTCCTCGCACTTCCCGTGCTCCTGATGGTCCTGCACGGGCCCATCGCCACCAACATCCTGAACATCTACACCTTCTCGGTCGCCACGCAGGCGCTCGACATCACCATCAGCCGCCGCAAGCTCAACCTATTCGTCGGCGTGTTCTCGCTGGCCGCCGTCGTGTTCTTCATCTTCCAGGAAGACTTCGCCGCAGTGCTGGATGCCTGGCTGATCGGACTCGTGGCATGGGTGGCCGCCTGGGGCGGCGTCATGCTGGTGCACTACTTCTGGGTCGAGAAGCGCTGGCCCAGTGACGCCTCGCGGCTGTTCGACCGCGTGGGTACCAAGCGGCTCCCCGGAGTCAACTGGGCCGGCGTCGTATCCCTCCTGGTCGGCATCTTCGCCACCTGGCTGTTCATGTACGGGCTTGTCCCCGCAATGCAGGGCCCCATCGCCGTGGCCCTGGGCGGCTGGGACCTGTCCTGGCTGGCCGGCGGACTCAGCAGTGCTGCAAGCTACGCAGTACTTGGTCCCCGGGTTCACCGCAAGTTTCTGGCCAGTGCCGCAGCTCAGCAGGTAACCGTCCCGGAAGACACTGCAACCGAAACGTCAGTCCGCCCGGCAACCACGACCGCAGTCTCACTGTAGAAAGGAACCGGACCATGGAATTCCCCGCTTTCCCCGACTCCGCCCATCCCATCACCTGGCCCGAAGGCTACCGGGCGGCCGCGTCCTTCACGTTCGATGTGGACGCGGAGTCCTGCACCATCGCCCACGATCCCACCAGCACGCGCCGGATGTCGCTCATGACCCACCAGTCATACGGACCCAAGGTTGCTGTGCCGCGGCTGCTGCAGATCCTGCAGCGCCAGGATATCCAGGCCACCTTCTTCATCCCCGGCTTCACGGCCGAGAGCTACCCCGACGTGGTGCGGCGGATCGTGGACGCGGGCCACGAGATCGCCCACCACGGCTACCTGCACGAACCCATGCAGGGAATCGACGCCGCCACCGAGGCGCGGTACATCGACCGTGGACTGGAAGCACTGGCCAAGGTGGCGGGCGTCCGGCCCGTGGGCTACCGCGCCCCCTGGTGGGAGCTCAACTGGCACTCGCCGGCCCTCCTTGCAGACCGCGGCTTCCTCTACGATTCAAGCCTGCTCGACGGCGATGCACCGTACCGATTCAGCGTCGCCGAGGGTGACTCCAGGGACCTGGTCGAGATCCCGGTCGACTGGGCATTGGACGACTGGGAGCAGTACGCGTTCTATCCCGGAGTGACCGGCAGCGGCGTCATCGAAAGCCCCGCCAAGGTGCTCGAGATGTGGACGCTGGAAGCCGAGGCGCACCACGCTGCCGGGAGCTGTTTCGTGCTGACCAACCACCCGTTCATCTCGGGCCGGCCCTCCAAGGCCGTGGCACTCGAGCAGCTGATCAGCCGGGTCAAGGCCATGGACGGCATGTGGGTCACCACGATGGCAAAGATCGCCGAGCACACGCGGGACACGGTTTCTGAAGTCCACAGCCACGCGCGGATCGAGGTTCCCGGCTTCCCCGACGCCGGCGCCCGCTTCACTCCGGCGCAGGTCCGCCAGCCAGCGCTGGCTTCCGACCGGCTCCACCACTAACCCTGGCCAACCGAACCACCGGACCCTCTCTCACTATCTACCGAAAAAGCCGGAACCCTCTCTCACTTTCTTCAAGACAGTGAGAGAGGGTTCCGGCTTTTGGCGCAACAAGTGAGAGAGCGTTGGGAAGGGCGGGCCTCGGCGGAACGCGTCAGACCTGGTCCTTGAGGGCTTCGGTGCGTTCCTCGATGAACGGGCGGAGCGTTTCACTCTGCTCCGCCAGTTCCTCCCCGGTGAGGCCGTCGCTGGAGGGTTCTTCTGAAAGCTCGGGGGATGGTCCGGTCAACATTCCCCGGGACAGCTGTGACGTTACTGTGCCCGCCCCATGTCGCGGGTATGACCCGTCCACAGGCCCCCGCCGCCCGGACCAGCAAACCCTCCGTCACTTCCTGCCGCTTAAAGCCGAACGCTCTCTCACCGTGGACCAGTTCACCGGGTGAGAGAGCGTTCGGGCAAAAGGCGCAGGAAGTGAGAGAGCGTCCTGGTAGTGGGCGGGAGGCTAGACGCCCAGGGCTTCCTTCAGCGCCGCGACGTGGCCCTGGGCCTTGACCTGGTACTGGGCCAGCTTCACTTTGCCTTCGGGGTCGAGCACCACGGTGGAGCGGACGATTCCTTCAGTCACCTCGCCGTCGCGCAGCTTTTCGCCCCAGGCGCCGTAGGCCAGTGCAACAGCGTGGTCCTCGTCGGCCAGGAGCGGGAAGGTCAGCGCGAAGTCGCCGGTGAAGTGTGCCAGCTTCTCGGGGGCGTCGGGGGAAACTCCGAGCACCTCGTAGCCGGAACCCTGCAGGGACTCGAGGCTGTCGCGGAAATCGCACGCCTCGGTGGTGCAGCCCGGGGTGGCCGCTTCCGGGTAGAAGTACACAATGACGTTCTTGCCGCGGTAGTCGGCCAGCGACGTCGGCTTGCCCTCAGCGTCCGGCAGGGTGAAGTCCGGTGCCTGGGTTCCGGGCTGGAGCTTGGTGGTCAGAGTGGGGGTCATGATGATCCTTCGGGAGTCTGATTACTGACAAAGCCTGCGTACTGAACGGGCTGGCTGCGCTGGTTTCTACTGGCACAACCACCGTTTCAGATGCAGTATTCCGCGGGGCCGCGAACTTTTGTGTGCGGGCCCGGGACGAACTGGTAGCCGCCGCCGCGCACCGTGGCGATCGCATGCCGGCCGCGGCGCAGCTTCCGCCGCACCCGGCCCACATACACATCGATGGAACGGGAGGCCGCCGCTGGGGAATCGAATGATTCCAGGAAAAGCCGCAGCTCTTCACGGCTGATGGCCCGCGAACAGTTTTCCACGAGGTAGCGCAGCAGCTTGAATTCGACGCCGGTCAGCGCCACCAGCTTGCCGTCCAGCAGAACCTCGCCGGCGGCAAGATCCACTGACACCAGGCTCGCGGGACCGGCCGACGGAGGCAGGGGAGTGGCGCCGTCGTCGTCCACTTCCGGGGAGTCCTCCGGAAGGGCAGACGACGGCACCCGGGTTCCGCTGCCGGCTGCCCCGTGCGGTCCCCCCGGCAGGGCAGCCTCGGCAGCGGAAGTTGCAGCTCCGGCGGCGGGCCAGACATGGACTTCCGCCTCCGGAGCAATTTTCAGGGCACGCGCCAGCAACAGTTCCGCGGCGCGAACCATCATGGCATCGTCAATGTCCTGCCCGCCGTCCGGCGTCACCCAGACGGCCAGGCCATGGGCCTTGAGCTGCGGACCCCGCGCCGCTGCCACGGCCTTCGCCGGACCAGGCGTTGCCGGAGCAGTGGTCGCCGTAGCGGACGCACATATGCCGCGCGGGGAATGTACCTGGACAGCCACGGCGTGGTTCCTCAGACGCCGCCGCGGCGGATGAGCTTGCCGCCGGGGGTCTGGCCGTCGATCTCATGGCCGCGCAGGAATGTCTTCCGGACCACACCGGAGAGCGCCTTGCCGTCGTACGGCGTGATGGGGTTCTTGTGCTTGAGCTTGGAAACATCCACCACGAAGGCCTCGTCCGGGGCGAAGACCGAGAAATCGGCATCGAACCCGAGTGCCAGCTGGCCCTTGTTGGACAGGCGTGCCAGGGCGGCCGGCTTCTCGGCCATCCAGGACACAACCTGCTCCAGCGGGATGCCGCGGTGCCGGGCTTCGGTCCAGATGAGCGAGAGGCCCAGCTGCAACGAGGAGACACCGCCCCAGGCCACGGCGAAGTCGCCGTTCTCCAGGTCCTTCAGATCCAGCGTCGACGGGGAGTGGTCGGACACGATGCAGTCGATGGTGCCGTCCTGCAGGCCCCTCCAGAGCAGCTCGCGGTTGGAGGCCTCGCGGATCGGCGGGCAGCACTTGTAGGCAGTCGCGCCGTCGGGGATCTCCTCGGCCATGAGCGTGAGGTAGTGCGGGCAGGTCTCCACAGTGAGGTGGACGCCGTCGCGCTTTGCGGAGGCGATCATCGGGAGCGCGTCCGAGGAGGAGAGGTGCAGGATGTGGGCGCGGGCGCCGGTCCACCGGGCACGTTCGATCACCTCGGCGATGGCCTTGTTTTCGGCGCCTCGGGGGCGGGAGGCCAGGAAGGTGGAGTAGTGGTCGCCGCCCGGATGGGGTGCGCGGTCAATGGCGTGCGAGTCCTCGGCGTGGACGATCATGAGCGAGTCGAAGGACTTGAGCTCGGCCATGTCCTCTTCCATCTCGTCCGCTTCCAGGTGCGGGAACTCGTCCACGCCGGAGTGCAGCAGGAAGCACTTGAAGCCGAACACGCCCTCGTCATGCAGCGGGCGCAGGTCCGCCTTGTTGCCGGGAACCGCGCCGCCCCAGAAGCCGACGTCCACGAACGCCTGGTCCTCGGCCACTTCACGCTTGAGCTTGAGGCCTTCCACGGTGGTGGTGGGCGGAATGGAATTCAGCGGCATGTCGATGATGGTGGTGACACCGCCGGCCGCTGCGGCGCGGGTGGCGGACGCGAAGCCCTCCCACTCGGTGCGGCCGGGCTCGTTGACATGGACGTGGGTGTCCACCAGGCCGGGAATCAGGGTTTCGTCGTCGGCGAGCTGGACCACTTCGCTGCCGGCCAGGCCGTTGCCGAGCGGTTCGATGGCCACGATCTTGCCGCCGCGCACGCCCACTTCACGGGGCGCGATGCCGGCCGTGGTGAGGATGCGCTGGCCCCGGATAACGAGGTCAAAGCGTTCTTCAGACATTGAGGGGCTCCTTAGTGCGGGCGCTGTTCACCGGCGCGGTGGAACCGGCCGGGGCGGGGGCCTGGGTCAGGTCCGCCAATTCCGCGCCGATGTGCTTTCCCAATTGTTCAAGCAGGGGTCCTGCTTCGGCTATACATATTTCTACCTTGGCCTCCAACGCGGTCAGCGGGTAGACCTGCCGGAATCCGGAATCCTTTTGTTGCTCCGGTGTCAGGGTGGTCCGGCCGCAGACGGCCACCGCCGGAACGCCGGCCCGTTCAGCAGCACGCGCCACGCCCATGGGCGTCTTGCCGAGCAGGCTCTGTTCGTCCAGGCTGCCTTCGCCGGTGATCACCAGGTCGGCGCCAGCCAGCCGGTCGGCCAGCCCGGTGAATTCAAGCACGACGTCGATGCCAGGCCTGCGCGTTGCGGCCAGGACCGCGATGGCGGCGTAGCCCACGCCGCCTGCCGCTCCGGCACCCGGTGCCTCCGCGGCCTTCAGTGCGCGGGTCCCGATCTCGGCGGCGAGGACGTCCACGAAATGCTGCAACGCCGCGTCCAGGGTTCCGACGTCGTCCGCCGTGGCGCCCTTCTGCGGGCCGAAGATCGCGGGAGCGCCCTCCGCCCCGAGCAGGGGGTTGTCCACGTCGCTGGCCAGGACAAAGCGCGTCTCGTCCAGGCGGGAATCGAAGTCCGAGAAGTCGATCCGGTCCAGCCTGGCGAGGGCCGCGCCGCCCGGCGGCAGTTCGTTGCCGTCGGCGTCGAGGAGTTGCGCGCCCAGTCCCTGCAGGACGCCCGCGCCGCCGTCGGTGTTGGCGCTTCCGCCGACGCCGAGAATGATCTGCCGGCATCCGGCGTCGAGCGCCGCCCGGATCAGTTCACCGGTGCCCAGGCTGGTGGCGCCCTTGGCATCCAAGGTGCCGCCGGGGAGGACGGCGAGGCCGGAAGCCGCTGCCATTTCGATGACCGCTTCGCGGCCGCGGACGGCAAAGTCCGCCCGGAGCGGCTGCCCGGTAGGGCCGCTGACCGTGGCGCTCCGGCGGGAGAAGCCGGAGCCGACGGCGGCATCGAGGGTGCCCTCGCCGCCGTCGGCCACCGGAATCCGGAGTACCTCAAGGTTGTGGCCCGTGGCGGACTGCAGCCCGGCAGCCAGGTGCCGGGCCACGTCCGGGGCGGACAGCGAGCCCTTGAACTTGTCCGGGGCGATCACGATCCGCATGGTTAGGCCTGCATCGCCAGGATGGCGGTGGGGGCGTCGGCGCTGGTCTCGGCCAGTTCCTCGAACTCGTTGACCGCGTTGATTTCCACGCCCATGGAGATGTTGGTGATCTTCTCCAGGATCACTTCGACCACCACGGGAACCTTGAACTCGCCCATGAGCGCCTTGGCCTTGTCGAACGCGGAACCCAGGTCGCTGGGGTCCTCCACGCGGATGGCCTTGCAGCCCAGGCCCTCGGCCACCTTGATGTGGTCCACGCCGTAGCCGTTTGTTTCCGGTGAGTTGATGTTTTCGAAGGCCAGGGACACGTTCTGTTCCATGTTGAAGCCGCGCTGGGACTGGCGGATCAGGCCCAGGTAGGAGTTGTTGACCACCACGTGGATGTACGGCAGGTTGAACTGCGCACCCACGGCCAGCTCCTCGATCATGAACTGGAAATCGTAGTCACCGGACAGGGCAACAACGGTCTCGTCCGGCTTGCCGCGGACAACGCCCAGGGCGGCCGGAGCGGTCCATCCCAGGGGCCCTGCCTGGCCGGCGTTGATCCACTTGCGCGGGCCGAACACGTGCAGCATCTGGGCGCCGGCGATCTGGGACAGTCCGATGGTGGAAACGTACGTGGTGTCCTTGCCGAAGGACTTGTTCATCTCCTCGTACACGCGCTGCGGCTTGATGGGGATGTTGTCGAAGTGTGTCTTGCGGTGCAGGCTGGCTTTGCGTTCGGCACACTCGGCGGCCCAGCCGGAGTAGTCGGGCAGGGATCCGGCGGCCCGGCGCTCGCGGGCCAGCTCAATCAGCCCGGCCAGCGCCGCACCGGCGTCGGACGCGATGCCGAAGTCCGGGGAGAACACGCGGCCGATCTGCGTGGGCTCGATGTCGATGTGCACGAAGGTGCGGCCGGCCGTGTAGGTGTCCAGCCCGCCGGTGTGGCGGTTGGCCCAGCGGTTGCCGATGCCGATCACGAAGTCGCTGCGCAGGTAGTTCTCGTTGCCGTAGCGGTGCGAGGTCTGCAGGCCCACCATGCCGGCCATCAGCGGGTGGTCGTCAGCGATGGCGCCCCAGCCCATCAGGGTCGGAATGACGGGAACGCCCAGCAGTTCGGCCAGTTCAACCAGCTGCTCGGAGGCGCCGGCGTTGATGATGCCGCCACCGGCCACGATCAGGGGGCGCTCACCCGCGGTCAGCATGTCCAGGGCCTTGTCCAGCTGCTTGCGGCTGGCCTTGGGCTTCTCAACGGGCAGGGGCTCGTAGGTGTCGATGTCGAATTCGATCTCGGCCATCTGCACGTCGATGGGCAGGTCCAGCAGGACGGGGCCGGGGCGGCCGGAGCGCATCAGCTGGAAGGCCTTCTGGAAGGCGCCGGGAACCTGGCCGGGTTCCAGGATGGTCATGGCCATCTTGGTGACGGGCTTGGCGATGGACTCGATGTCCACGGCCTGGAAATCTTCCTTGTGCAGCTTGGCCACGGGGGCCTGGCCGGTGATGCAGAGCATGGGGATGGAATCGGCCCACGCCGCGTACAGGCCGGTGATCATGTCGGTGCCGGCCGGGCCGGAGGTGCCGATGCAGATGCCGATGTTGCCGTCCTTGGCGCGGCTGAAGCCGTCCGCCATGTGGCTGGCGCCTTCAACATGGCGGGCCAGCGTGTGGCGGATCCCGCCGTGGGCCCGCATGGCCGAATAGAAGGGGTTGATTGCCGCGCCTGGCAGGCCGAACGCCTCGGTGGCGCCCTCCTTTTCCAGGATCGCGACGGCAGCGTCTACGGTGCGCATCTTGGTCATGGTGTACTCCTAGGGAAACTTTGGGGCCCTCTCGGGCTGTTTTCGGGTGTGGTGGGGGAGCCGCCGTCGTTGATGGACGACGGCGGTTGCCCGGTTTTGCTTGTTGTCCGGCTACTGCCGGAGGTGCCTTACTTCCGGCCGCTGAGCTGGAGGACCTGCTTGAAGAGGCCCGAGTGGTCCAGTGCGCCGTCGCCCTGGTTGACGGTGGCGGCAACGAGTTGTGCGACGACGGCGCCGAGAGGGACGGCGACGTTGGCTTCGCGGGCGGCGGAGGTGACGATGCCGAGGTCCTTGTGGTGCAGGGCCAGGCGGAAGCCGGGGTCGAAGTTGCGGTCCAGCATCTTCTGGCCCTTCTGGTCCAGGACTTTGGAGCCGGCGAGGCCGCCGCCGAGGACCTTGAGGGCTGCGTCGGTGTCCACGCCGTAGGCCTCAAGGAAGGCGATGGCTTCGGCCAGGACCTCGATGTTGACGGCGACGATCAGCTGGTTGGCTGCCTTGACGGTCTGGCCGGAGCCTGCGGGGCCGACGTGGACGATGGTCTTGCCGACGGCGTTGAGGACGTCCTGGGCTGCCTCGAAGTCGGCCTTCTCGCCACCGACCATGATGGAGAGAGCGGCGTCGATGGCACCCTGTTCGCCGCCGGAGACCGGGGCGTCGAGCGGGCGGATGCCTGCTGCGACTGCGTCCTCGGCCAGGCGCTTGGCGACGTCCGGGCGGATGCTGCTGGCGTCAATCCACAAGGTGCCCTTCTTGGCGTTGGCGAAGACGCCCTCGGGTCCGCTGACTACGCCCTCAACGTCGGGGGAGTCCGGGACCATGGTGATCACGACGTCGGCGTCCTTGACGGCGTCCGCGATGCTCGTGGCGCCCTTGCCGCCTTCGGAGACCAGCTTGTCGATCTTGTCCTGGCTGCGGTTGAAACCGGTGACGGTGTGGCCGGCCTTGACGAGGTTGATGGCCATGGGCAGGCCCATGATTCCGAGTCCGATGACTGAAACGTTGCTCATTGTGGTTCTCTTTCTGAAGTCTGTGGTGGTGCGGGTGGTTGAGCTCGTCGAAACTGCTACTGGCTGACGCGCTGGCGGATGGCCCAGCTGAAGGCGGTTTCCTGCGGTTCCTTGTATTCGAGGCCGATGTAGCCTTCGTAGCCGAGTTCGCGGCTGCGGGCGATCCATTCGCCGAGGGGAAGCTCTCCGGTTCCGGGAGCCCCGCGGCCGGGGTTGTCGGCGATCTGGATGTGGCCGAAGTCCTTCGCATGCTTTTCGATGACGGCGGCGACGTCGTCTCCGTTGACGGCCAGGTGGTAGAAGTCGGCGAGGAGCTTGATGTTCTCTGCGCCGGATTCCTCCTTGACCCGGGCAATGACGTCAAGTGCGTCCTGGGCTTTGAGGAGCGGGTACCTGGGGGCGCCGCTGACCGGTTCCAGCAGGACGGTGCCGCCGACGCGGGCCACTCCTTCGGCTGCGGCGGCCAGGTTCCTGGCGCCCAGTTCGTCCTGCTCCTCCGGGGTGAATTCGTCCTGCCGGTTGCCGTACAGGGCGTTGAAGGCTTTGCAGCCGAGGCGCTCGCCGATGCCGGCGACGACGTCGATGTTGTCCTTGAACTCGGAGCAGCGTCCCTTCCAGGAGACCAGTCCGCGGTCGCCGCCGGGCATGTTGCCGGCGTTGAAGTTCAGGCCGGTGAGCTGCACGCCGGCGTCGGTGATGGCGCGCTCGAAGGCCGTGGCCTCGGCGTCGGTGGGGACGGAAGTTTCAAAAGGCCACCAGAACTCGACGGCGTCAAAGCCGGCGGCCTTCGCGGCGGCGGGCCGCTCGAGCAGGGGCAGCTCTGTCAGCAGGATGGAGCAGTTCACTGTGTACGTCATCGTAGGTCCTTCCGAGGAGGGGGCTTTGATCTAGCTTCCTAAGCTTCTCGCCGCTTCGCGATTCCGCTAGGCGATTCTGCGAGATATTTTCACTTGGTGGAAATTAGATTCTGCTTTATGAAAAGTGTAGGGAAGGGAGGCGTGTGGAGTCAAGGGGTGACGATGCTGGCACTTTTCGTGGAATCCGGCTACCGTCCCCGACCCGAAAGCCTTAAGCTGTAGATCGTAAGCATGCTTCGTATCTTGAAGGAGTGGTTCAGGTGGGCAAAGTACCGGTTCTCGGATTGGCAGCAGCGGTCCTCGCATTGGCGGCGTGCACGGGTGGTGGGGGCGGCACCGCGAGCCCCACGGCGACGACCGCCACCACCGAGGCGGCCCAGGACAAGGTGTATACCGAGGACGAGCTCCGCGTATTGATCTCCGGCATGAAGGACGCCGAAGGCAACGAGCTCAAGCTCTATTCCAAGGACCAGGTGGACCAGGGCGGGCGCATTGCAAGCCTGCTCATGAGCGCGGCGAAGACCGACCCCGAGGGCTGCAAATCCATCGCCACCGCCGGCCTGCTGGACACGGTGGACAAGGGGGAGGTGGCAGTCGCCATTTCAGAGAGCAAAGAGCCGCGTACTGTCTCAGCCCAGTCCGGCAGCGAAGGGCCCGACGCGGTCGGACTGCTCCAGGAGCTCAGCGGCAAGATGGATCAGTGCGACAAGTTCTCCCTTGACGTGCTGGGCCAGAAATACGAAGTCTCCAGCAAGGAACTGCAGGCCGAGACGGACGCCGAGGAAACCTTCGCCACCGTCAGCACGCGCGGAACCGGCACCGCGGACATGCTGATGCAGGTCTCCGCCGCCGAGGGCAGGCTCCTGGTTGTTGCCACGAAGGGCGGCGCGGACCTTGGGAGCAGTGATCAGAAGGAGCTGGAAGAGGTAATCAACCGGGTCCTGCAAAAGGCTGAAGGCGGAACGGCGAGTGCCAGCCCGACCTCCACCGGCACCGCCTCGTCCACGGGCACGGCCACGGTCACCGTGACCCCTTCGGAATCGTCGACGCCGAAGGAAACGGGGTCAGGGGACGGCGCCACTTCCTCGCCGTCGCCTACGTCCACCGTGACCCCGTAGCGTCGCAAGCCGCCGCCATCGGTCAGCCGGCGGCGGACACATGGAAGGGCTGGCTCCTTACGGAGCCAGCCCTTGATCCAGCCGGATACTAGTGCCGCTTGAAGGCATGCCTGAACTTTTCGCCGGCCTGCTTGAGGTCGGCCCTGATGGCGCGGCCTTTGCCTTCGGCCCTCATGCGGCGGTCGCCGCTGGCTTCCCCGGCGGCTTTCTTTCCCTTGCCGTGTAGTCGCTCCGCGGCGTTGTGGATCCTGTCACCCAAACTCATTGCGGTCCTCCTTGTGGTGCGGCCGATGCGGCTGGTTGCCGCAATTCCCGCCACTTAAATTGTAGGAACTCTGGCTGCTACTTCGCGATGGCCTGATGCCGAAATCCTGGCGGCACCCGACACGGCGGAGACCGGGACGTCCTGAGTCTGCAGCGGAATCCGGATGATGAAGGAGGATC
Organism: Arthrobacter sp. Leaf337; assembly: GCF_001423745.1. Taxonomy (GTDB): domain Bacteria; phylum Actinomycetota; class Actinomycetes; order Actinomycetales; family Micrococcaceae; genus Arthrobacter. The sequence goes on along the minus strand of NZ_LMPC01000003.1, from coordinate 108,012 downwards.
CAAGGCCGACGTCGGAGTGCACCGTTACCGCTCCGCCGTGGGCCTGGGCGATGGCGGATACGATGGCCAGCCCGAGCCCGGATCCGTGGTCTCCGCGGCCGTGGGCCGCACGGCCGAAACGTTCGAAGATCCGCTGCTGGTCCTCGGCGGCTATGCCGGTGCCGGTGTCCCGCACCCAGATCAGCAGGGTGCCGGATTCCGGGGCGTAGTTCTCCTCGGATTGCGCGGTGTGGTCGATCCTGCTGCCCAGGGCGATGGTGGACGTGCTGTCGGTGTACCTGACGGCATTCGCGGCCAGCTGCGCCAACGCCTGCGTCAGCCGCTGGGGGTCCGCCTCAATGGTGCAGTCCGCGGTTTCGTCAATGACCCACGTGCGGTCCGCCAGCACGTGGACCTTCTCCATCACGTGGTGCAGGAATTCCGGCACCCTGACGGGCTCTTTCCGGACAAAGTCCGGGTGGCTGGCATTGGCGAGCATGAGAAGGTCGTCCACCAGCCGCTGCATGCGGTCCACCTCTTCGAGCAGCACATCCCTGGTGGTGGCGACGTCTTCCGGGTCATCGATGGAGACCAGTTCCAGGTGCCCGCGCAGAATCGTCAGTGGTGTGCGCAACTCGTGTCCGGCGTCGTCCAGGAACTGCTGCTGTTGCCTCGCGCCTTCATCCAGCCGTTCGAGCATGGTGTTGAACGTCTTGGCGAGCAGGGTCACGTCGTCGGATCCGTCTCGCACTTCAACGCGCTGGGTGAGGTCCTCGTGGCTGACCACCTGGGTGGCTTCGCGGAGGCGGCGGAGCGGGTTCAGGAGGCGGCCGGCCACCAGGCTTCCCAGTGCTGCAGCGCCCAGGAGCGTGCCGGCCGCAACCAGGGTGTACGTGTGCACGGAGGAGACGGTGTGCTCGCGCTGGTCGGCGGTCTCCTTGCCCACCAGGAAGTAGGTCAGGGTGGGTTCGTTGGCTGCCGGAACGGGCAGGACCACAGTCCGGAGCCGTCGTCCTTCAAAGTTCAGGTCGCCGAAGGCGGTACCGGAGGCATTCGCGAGCGCGGCGGCCGCCGGGTACATATCCTTGGCCAGCAGCCTTTCGTCCGATGCGCCTTCGAGTGTCCACGTAACCTTCCCGTCCCGGATGGTTCCCATGACTTCGTTGCTGCGGGGCTCAATGTCGTCCGCGGCATCGCGTAGCTGCTTCGTGAATGTCTTTGTGGCTGCAGCGTCACTCGTCCTTGCGAGCTTGATGACAGCCTCGGCCTTGTCCAGGAGCGCCTGGTCCACCCGGGCGTCCGCCTCCTGGAACTGGACGGCAAAGGTAATGAAGCCGGCAACGCACAGCCCGGCGGCCATCATGGCCAGCATGGCGGCCACAACGCGGAACCTCACGGAGGAGATCTTGGCCTTCCAGCTGGAAGTGCCGGGGTCGTTCACTGTGGCGCTTTCGCCCGGTTTCCGGGCCGTTGGATCGCTCATGGCGCTGGATCCTTCATGACGTTGCCAGCCGGTATCCAGCACCGCGGGCGGTCACAATTCGTTCGGCCCCGATCTTCTGGCGGAGCTGGCGCACGTACACATCCACCACGTTGGAAGTGCCGTCGAAGTCATAACCCCACACCTGGCTGAGGAGCTGTTGGCGGCTCAGGATCTGGCCGGGGTGGTGCAGGAACATTTCCACGATGGCGAACTCGCGGGCCGAAAGTTCCACTGTCTTGTCGCCCACCCGGAGCGTGTGGGTGTGGAGGTTCAACTCCAGGGATCCGTAGCGCATGGTGTTGCCCGCCAGTGCGTCGGTGGTGTCGGACGGGCGCAGGCGCAACCTGATGCGGGCCAGGAGCTCATCGAACCCGAACGGCTTGGCCATGTAGTCATCCGCGCCGCCCTCCAATCCTGCCACCGTGTCCGCGGCCGAGTCCCGCGCGGTCAGGAAGATGACCGGAATGCTCAGGTGGTCCCGCCGCAGCACACTGAGCACGGTGAAACCGTCCAGGCGGGGAAGCCCGACGTCGAGAAGCAGCAGGTCGTACTCTCCGCTGGAGGCATAGTCGATGGCGGTGACCCCGTCCGAAACCACGGTGGGGGCGTAGCCGGCCGCGCGCAGGCCCTTTTCGATGAACCTGGCGATGCGCTCTTCGTCTTCGGCAACCAGTATGCGGATCACGGCTCACCTTCGGAGGCGTGGCATCCGGGCTTGCGCCGGCTCGTGGAATCGCATGTGTACGCTCCTGGCGACATTCCGGGGAATTCGACGTCCAAGAATACCTGGGGGTCTCCTGGGTGATTCTTGGAGGGGTCCGAGGGAGCGGTGGTGGCCGATCCGCCGAGACAGCGAGCATGTTACGGACCCCCGTATATAACCACTTGTCGGCAAAAAATACACGAGTGGTGATTACTTGTTTAGGGAGGGCGGCCAGTGCCGGAGTACTCAGATGTACTTAGATTCACGCCGGATCCGTGGGCGAAAGCGGACGACGGCGGCGGGCTGGTTAAGTTCGACCCACCCTGCCAGCGCTCCCGGCAAACGTCAATCCCCTAAAACATTTCTGCCGTTGGACGGAAAAGCCGCCGGACGGAAGAGCCAGGGGCTGCTTCGCCCCTGGCTCGTTAATCCGAATAGCGAAACGGATCAGTTCACCGACCGCGTTGAACCTCCACGACGCCACTCTTCTCCCACCGGGTCCAGTCGGACCAGTGTCCGTTGTTGTTCTTCACGCGGAAGGAAACGATGTGGTAGACCTCTTCGCTGCCCCTCCGGTCAAGGTTGGGTACGCGGTCCACGCTGTGAATCGTCCTGGTGTCGCGCCAATTGAACTTCTCGGTGAAATGAGAGCTGCCGAGGAAGTCGTCGCTGCGCCGCGGGCCGCGCTCGTCTTCGTAGCGAAGCTGGCGGATCTGGACGGTCCGGTCGGCCCTGCATTCCACTTTGATCCTGAAGTCGACCCGGTTGCCGCGAAGGTCACGTGGATCCAAAGGGTTGACGGTACAGCCGTTCCGGCTGGTTTCCGCCTGTGCCGGGGCAGCCACTGCCACGGAACCCCCGAGTAGTCCGAGTGAGACGATCGGGACCAAGGCGATTGCCCGGGTGCGGGCTTTCGTTGTTGGAGTGATGGACATTTCTTTTGCTCCTAGAAGGATGCGAATCATTTTCGGACAGCGCCGTCCGGCCACGATCAAGAAAACTGGTTGCGGCCTCAGCCTGCCATCCCATTTTCAAACAGCACACCCGGCCTCCGCGGGGGCTTGACTCCGGGCTCTTCCCACGTAAATTCGTGGCCCGGTAGTACAATCGTCCGCCTGCTTTTGCCGCGGCGCCAGAGCCCTTGCGCACCTTTTTTCCGCGAATTGACGGGGAAAAGTCGGGTTTATTCCAGATGTCCGGTATCCGGATATCTCGCACGCCTGGACATGGAACCACTAACCGCGGGAGTTTCCATCTTGCGGTTAAACAATTCCGCAGTATGGATTTAGCATTCCGGAAACACGAGGTCCCTAGCGTTGCCCGTGACCTGAAGGCGTCCAGCGCCTTTTCCCCGTTGATTGGCAGCACTGATGAAACTCGCCTCGCCCCTACCGTCCGACACAAGCAGCACGCCCCCGAAGAAGCCGCTCTACAAGTCACTCTTCTTTCAGATCCTCGTAGCCGTATGCCTGGGTATAGGGATCGGCCACTTCTGGCCTGATCTCGGCTCAGCCCTGCGGCCGCTGGGCGACGGTTTCATCCAGTTGATCAAGATGATCATCGCCCCGCTGATCTTCCTGGTGATCGTCACGGGCATCTCCGCCGTGGGTGACGTGAAGGCCGTGGGCCGGGTGGGCGTGAAGGCGCTGGTGTACTTTACCGGGGCTACGCTATTCGCCCTGGTGTTCGGGCTGGTGGTGGGCAACATCGTCCAGCCCGGTGCCGGCCTGAACATCGATCCCAACACCCTGTCCCAGGATGCCCTCAACGCCAAGACCGGCACGGCCCCGCCTAAGGACGCCGGTGCGTTCCTGCTCGGCATCATTCCCACCAGCGTGGTGGGCGCGTTCGCCTCCAACAGCCTGCTGCAGGTGCTCTGCTTCTCGGTGTTCTTCGGAGGGGCCATCGTGGTGGTGGGGCGGGAACGCTGCCTGCCTGTGGTGACGCTTCTGGAGACGGTACTGGAGCTGTTCTTCAAGATCATGGGCTGGGTGATGCGGGTTGCCCCGGTGGGCGCGTTCGGTGCCATGGCGTTCATCATCGGCCAGTACGGGCTCGGCTCGCTGAGCACCTACGCGCTGCTGATTGCGGCCTGCTACGGGGCGGCCATCATCTTCATCGGGCTGCTGTTCGTGGTGGCCTGGGTGTATCCGCGGGTCCCGCTGTGGCAGTTCATCAAGTACAGCCGCGAAGAATTCCTGCTGGCTCTGGGCACGGCGTCCACTGAGTCCGTGCTGCCGCGCATCATGACCAAGCTGACCAACGCCGGCTGCTCGCGGGCCACCACCGGACTGGTGGTTCCCACCGGATACTCCTTCAACCTTGACGGCGCCGCGCTGTACCTTTCCATTTCCCTGCTGTTCCTGGCCCAGGCCTTCGGGCACAACCTCGACCTTGGCCAGCAACTCGCCGCCCTGGGCATCCTGATGCTGACCTCCAAGGGCATGGCGGGCGTCCCCGGTTCGGCCTTCCTGGCGCTCTCGGCAACCGCAGCCGCGCTGGGCATCTTCCCGGTGGCCGGAGTTGCCCTGCTCCTGGGCGCCGACCGCCTGATGGACTCCATGCGTGTCTCCGTGAACCTGCTGGGCAACTGCGTGGCCACGTTCGTGGTGGCCAAATGGGAGGGCCAGTTCGACCGTGATGCCATGCTGCGCGCCTTCAGCGGGGAGCTCCCGGAAGTAGCGGTAAACGCTGAAGGCACGACGGCGGACCTTAAGGTTGCGTCTGCTTCGGCAAGGTAAGGATTTCGGCGCCGTCCTCGGTGATGGCGATGGTGTGCTCGCTGTGTGCTGTCCGGCAGCCTGTCGCACTCCGGAGCGTCCACCCGTCGGCATCTGTGACGAGCTTGGCGGTGTCCGCCATGACCCACGGCTCCAGCGCCAGCAGCAGCCCGGGGCGCAGCTGGAATCCGCGGCCGGGGCGTCCGGTGTTCGGGACGTGCGGGTCCTGGTGCATCGTTGATCCGATGCCATGGCCCCCGAACTCGGTGTTGATCGGGTAGCCTGCCTCGCTGAGGACGGTGCCGATGGCATGGGAGATGTCGCCGATGCGGGCTCCGGGGCGGGCGGCGGCTATCCCTGCGCTCAATGCGCGTTCGGTCGCGCTGATCATCGCGACACTCTCCGCAGGTTTTGAGTCGCCCACGATGAAGCTGATGGCGGAATCTGCGGCGACTCCGTCTTTGGAGACGGCGAGGTCGAGCGTCAGCAGGTCGCCGTCGGCAAGCGTGTAGCGGTGCGGCAGTCCGTGAAGCACGGCGTCGTTGACGGCCGTGCAGATGTAGTGGCCGAACGGCCCGCGCCCGAAGGACGGCTCGTAGTCGACGTAGCAGGACTGCGCTCCGGCTTCGGCGATCATGGCCTTGGCCCACCGGTCGATGTCCAGGAGGTTTGTGCCCACCGTGCTGCGGCTTTTGAGCGTCCGGAGGATGTGGGCGACCAGGGCGCCGGCCTCCTTCGCCCGGTGCAGTTCGGTGGGGTTCAGGATCTCGATCATGCGGCGCCTTTCTCTGGAAACCAATAACTATACCGGCCATATTATCCCGGTATTAGAATTGGAGCCATGGTCAGGTTGCCCCTCACACCCGTCGAAGTCGAGCGCGGACAGCGTCTCGGCGCCCTGCTGCGCCTCTCCAGGGGAGAGCGCTCGATGCTCGATGTCGCGCTCGATGCCCGTGTCTCGCCGGAGACACTCCGGAAGATCGAGACGGGCCGCATAGCCACTCCTGCCTTCCCCACCATCGCGGCGATCGCCGATGTCCTGGGCCTCTCCCTCGATGCGGTCTGGGCCGAGATCAACCAGCCCGAACGTGGCGTTGAAGAAAGCACGACGGCGGACGGTCCGCCTGAGGGACCGTCCGCCGTCGTGCCTGTCTATAGTTCCCGGAGCTATCCGGTCACCATGGCTGCCTCGTAGGAAATCCGTTTCTCCGTTTCCCTGGCTTCGATCCGCTGGGCCTCGACGAGGACGTGGTCGGCGTCTTCCCGCCTGACCACCACCACGCCGTCCGCGTCCGCCACCACGATGTCGCCGGGGGAAACCACGACGCCGGCGATCGCCACCGGGATCTGCAGCCGGCCGGGGCCGAACTTGTACGGCCCGGCGGGGGTCACGGAGCGGGCGAACACCGGCAGCCCGCACTCGGCGAGGGCATCGGCGTCGCGGACGGCGCCGTCAATGACGAAGCCGGCGATACCCATGCTCTTGGCCCGAATGCCGATCAGGTCCCCGATGAGTGCACGGGAGACGTCGCCGCCGCCGTTGATCACAATGACGTCCCCCGCCTGGGCGCCGTCGAGGGCCTTGTGGATGAACAGGTTGTCGCCTGGACGGGTCCACACCGTATACGCGGGACCGGCGAGTTTGGCGCCGGTCCAGACGGGGGAGAGCCCGGAGGCCACGCCGATCCGTTCCTGGGCGTCGCCGATGTTGGCGGCCGGAACAGCGCCGAGCAGGCGCACCAGTTCGTCGGTCGGGAGCTGGCCAGGGGCCGTGAAATCGGGTGTTGCGTTCATGCCGTCGCCGGTCTTTCTGTTGGTGTCCACAGTTACTTCTGCTGGAGGAGTTCGTCGATGACGGGCTTGATGGTGTTCTCGCGTTCTTCCCAGAGCTTGGCTACGTCGCTGCTGGACTTCCACGCCGGCGCGGTGGCTGCGCCCTTGAGCTTTTCCTGCACGGCAGGGGTTTCGGTGGCCTTCTTCAGGGCAGCTTCGAGCCGTGCCACGACTTCCTTGGGCGTCTTGGCGGGGACGGAGAGGGCGAAGTTGCTGGCCATCGGCTCGACGTCATAGCCGGCGCTCTTCATGGTGGGGACTTCGGGCGCAAACGGGCTGGGGTCGTTCTCGACGACGGTCAGCAGTTTGATGTCTCCGGCCTTGTACTGGCCGAAGAAGCTGGAGACTCCGCCGAGGGCGAAGTCGGTCTCGCCGGAGACAATGGCGGCGACCTTGTCCGCGCCGCTGTTGTAATGCACGATGTTGAAGTCCAAGCCCAGCTGGTTTTCCAGGAGGCGAAGGTTGATGTGGTCGTCGCCGGCGCGGGAGTCGGTGCCCACGGTGATCTTTCCGGGTTCTGCCTTGACTGCGTCGAAGAGCTCCTTGATGCTCTTGTACTTGCTGTCCTTGTTGACGCCGATCACCACGGAGTTGGTGGCGAAGGACCCGATGGGTGTGAAGCTGCTGCGGTCGAAGGCTGCCTTCTTGCTTGGGTCCAGGTAGCGTCCCAGGATGGACGGGATATTGGTGTTGCCGAAAGTGAGTCCGTCCGCCTTGGCGTTGGCGACGTAGTTCAGGCCCACCACCTGGCTGCCGCCTTCCTTGTTGACCACCTTGATGTTCGCGCCCAGGTCTTCCTGCATGACGGGCGCGACGATGCGGGCGAGGATGTCGTTGCCGGCGCCTGCCGCCGAGGGCACGATCCACTCAATCGTGGAGCCGGCTTTGGGAAAGTCGGCGGCCTTGCTGGCGGTGCTGCTGTTTGCCTGGCCTCCGCAGCCGGTCAGGGCGAGGGCGACGGCGGCGGCGAGGGCCGTGGTGGTCAGGGCAGTGAGTTTCTTCATTTCGCAAGCTCCTTTGGTGCGACGGGGATGTGGGACTTCTTCTTCAGCATGGAAGCAATGAGGGGGCGGACTGCGCCGAACAGGATGGCGACGACAATGACGCCGATGAGGGTGAGGCTGATGGGGCCCTCCATGAACACGCCGTAGTCGCCGAGGGACAGGGCCAGGGAGCGCTGGAAGTTCTCTTCTAGCATGGGTCCGAGGATCAGTCCCAGGACCAGCGGCGTGAGCGGGACCTTCACCAGTTGGAAGACGTAGCCAAGGACGCCGGCTCCCAGCATGATCAGGATGTCGAACGGGCTGCCGTTGATGGAGTACGTGCCCAGGAACATGAACGCGAGGATGGCGGCCATCAGGTAGTGGAACGGCACCTTGAGCACGGCGATCCACACCCGGGCGAGGGGGACGTTGAGGATGAGCAGGATCAGGTTGCCCACGATCAGACTGGCGATGATGGCCCAGGCCACGTCCGGGTTGTCGCGGAACAGCAGCGGTCCAGGGATTAAACCATTCATGGTGAACGCGCCGGCCATGATGGCCACGGTGGCCGAGGTGGGGATGCCGAGCGTGAACAGCGGGATCATCGAGGAGACGGCCAGGGCGTTGTTGGCTGCCTCCGGACCGGCGATACCTTCCACGGCGCCCTTGCCGAATTCGGAACGCCGCCTGGACAGCTTCTTCTCCGCTGCGTAGGAGGCCAGGGAGGTGGCGGCCCCGGGGGATCCCGGGAGCAGGCCCATAAAGAAGCCGATGACGGAGCCGCGAAGGGACGGCAGTGCCGAGCGTTGCAGGTCGGTCCGCGTGGGCAGGAGCCGGGCGACTTTGAGGGGGCTCGGCACGCCGAGCGGCCCCTTCTGTGCCTGTCCGAGTACTTCGCTCAGGCCAAAGACGCCCATCACGACGGCGACCAGGCCGACGCCGTCGAACAGTTCCGGCATGTCGAAGGTAAAGCGGGCAATACCGACGCCGGAATCGACGCCCACGGTGGCGATGGCCAGTCCGGCGGCGGCACTCAGCAGGGCTTTCGCCGGGTTGGAGCCGGCGAAGCTGGTGATGAGGGCGAAGCCAAGCAGGGAAACCAGGAACAGTTCCGGGGCGCCGAACTCCAGCGCCAGCCGGCTGAAGGGTGCCACCACCACGAATCCGATGACGCCGATCAGGCCACCGACAAACGAGGCCAGGGCGGCGATGACCAGGGCCGGACCGCCGCGGCCTTTCTTGGCCATCTGGTACCCGTCCAGGGTGGTGGCGATCGAGGAGGCTTCGCCGGGAATCCGCAGCAGCACCGCCGTCGTGGTTCCGCCGTACGCAGCGCCGTACAGGATGGCGGCGAGCATGATGATGGCGGAGGTGGCGTCCAGCCCGAAAGTGACCGGGATGAGCAGCGACACTGCCGCGGCGGGGCCGAAGCCCGGCAGGACGCCCACCAGCATGCCCAGCACGCAGCCGAGCAACGCGAAGAGCAGGTGTTCCGGGGTGAAGACTGTGGCGAGGCCGCCCAGGAGCTGATCAAAACCCATGGGTTACAGCCCCAATCCGGCGAGGAATTCGATGCTGGCGGTGGGAAGGGCTGTGCCGAGCCACACCTCGAAGACCAGGCGGGACGCGAGGGCGGCTCCGATGGCCACGGCCACCGAGATCCACAGCTTCCGTTTGCTGACGAAGTAGAGGATGGTCCCCAGCTGCAGCGTCATGACCACGGTGTAGCCGAGGAACGGAAGGAGCAGCGCTGCGAGCAGGATGGACCCGACGATGATGCCCACCCTGGCCCAGCCCTGGTGGTCCGGGAAGTCGGCCACGTCGGGTTCGTCGCTGTTGTCGTCATCGAGCAGGGACACCAGCGCCGACTCCGATTCGTGGTGCGGCGGCACTGATTCTCGGACGTCGCCGGCAACCGGCACCGGCTCAGCGGTGCGGCGTGCGGCGAGGAGCTGGAGGATCCAGAGGACGCCTGCCAGAGCCATCAGCGTTCCGGCCACGGTGGGGAAGAAACCGGCACCCACGCCGGAGGTGTTGGTCAGTCCATACCCGGCGCCCACACCGGCGACGGCGAGACCCCCGGCAAGGGCCGCCGAGGCGACTGTCCATTCAAGCGCAACGGGTGCGTTGAGGGTTTGCATCTTTGTTGTCCGCCTCTCTGCGGCAAAGGGAGAATATATGGGTCGCAAGTTTCGGCAGGAGCCTCACTTGCAATCTTGCACAGGATTGCATGTTCGTGAGAGAGTGTCAAGCATCACAGGTTTGCCCGCAGGGTTCTCAAAGGAGAGTCATCTTGAGTTTCAAAGCAGTAGTGGCCAGCAGCGCGGTCCAGCTCAGCGCTTCCGAGGAACGCGTTATGAACGTGCTGATGGGGGACCAGATGTCCGGCATCACTGCTGCGGAGGTCGCGGACCGGGCAAAGACGCATGAGTCAACGGTGGTTCGGCTGGCAAAGAAACTTGGCTACCGCGGCTATCCGGAGCTGCGGAGTGACCTGCGCCGGGATGAGGAAGCAACGGAGACCAGCGGGACCATCATGCGCGGGGAATCGGGCTACGACCTCTCGGCCTTTATTTCCGATGAAATCCGTGCCCTGAAACGCCTGCCGCATTTCGTCCCGCAGGAGGACATGGAGGCGGCGGCGCGGATTCTTCACGAATCGCGGACCGTGTACCTGTTCTCCAACAACGACGAGAGGTCAACCCTCGATCTGCTGTCACGGCGCCTCAGGCGCCTCGGGCTGACCACGGTGATGCTCGCCCCCACCCCCAAGGACCTCGCGGAACGGTTCGTCAGCTTTGACGAACACAGCACGCTCATTTCCCTGGCGCTCCGGGAGGCACCTCGGCAGCTTGCCACCCTGACCGCCGAAGCTGCCCGCAGGGGCGGGAAGTCCATCGTGATCTCCGACGTCCCCGGCTACAGGTTCCGCCCCAGCCCGGACCACCTCATCGCCGCCCGGCGCGGTGACGACACCGAATACCGCACCCAACTGATTCCGGTGGCATTGGCCTACGCCCTGCAGTTGGCTATTTTCCACCTCGACCCGATCCGCTACCAAGCAGTGCGCGACAGCATCGATGACTTGACCAGGCTGTTCGGCGGGACGGACGAAATTCCCCTCCGCGCGTGAGCGCACTGGCCTGGCGGCGGGCGCTCAGTGGCCAGGCCATCCTGGCGCAGGCGGCGTGGGTGGGCATCCGCCTGATGATCGGTTACCGCGCACTAGCCTTCGGCGCCGATCCGGTGTTCCTGGGGTTGCTTGCCTCCACGTTCGCGCTCCCTGCCCTGCTCGCAGCGCTGCCGGCGGGCCGGATCGCGGACCGCCGCGGCGGAACCGGCATGGCGTTTATCGGCCTGATCTCGGCGGCATCGGGAACGGGAATGCTGTTCGCCGTGCCCGGGCTGCCGTTTCTTCTCGTGGCCAGTGCCTTCATCGGGCTGGGACATCTTTTGGTCATGGTGGGCCAGCAGACGTTCGTTGCCCATGTCAGCGTCAAAGGCTCCACAGACAGCGCGTTCGGGACACTGACCGCGGCTGCCTCGATCGGCCAGCTGATCGGCCCGCCCGCCGTGACGTTCGTTGCTTCGCAGGGAGCTGCCGGCGGGGCGGCGCCGGACACCAACCTGGGCCTTCTCGTATGCATGGGCTTCAGTGTGCTGGCCACCCCGGCCTTCTTCTTCCTGCGGCGCACTGACAGCTCGCTCCGGAGGAAACGCCTGGACGTGATCAACGCGCCGGCAAAGATCGGCGGCGTCCTCAAGACACCCGGGATGTGGCGGTCCCTTGCTGTCAGCGGTGCGGTACTTGTGACGGTGGACCTGATGTATGCGTTCGTCCCGGTCTGGGCCACCGAACAAGAAATCAGCGCCACCGCCGTCGGACTCCTGCTGGCCCTCCGGGCCGCCGTCTCCGTGCTGAGCAGGCTGGGCCTTATGCGTCTCATAGCCAGGTTCGGGCGGAAGGTACTGCTGATCGTCTCGATTGCCGCAGCGGCTGTTGCGCTGCTCGCCCTGCCGCTGACCGGAGTCTACGGTGCCATTGCCGTGATGGTGGGCCTTGGCTTGGGGCTGGGCATACCCCAGCCACTGACCATGGCATGGGTTACCTCGCTGACCCATGCTTCCCACCATGGTGCAGTCCTGGGCCTCCGGCTGACGGTGAACCGGTTCGCCCAGATCTCGCTGCCCATCGCCATGGGTGCCGCGGCCGCACCGCTGGGGGTGCTGGGGATATTTTGGGCGAACGCGGCGCTGCTCGTCGGGGCCATCGTGGTGGTGGCCGGGTCCGACGCCGGATCCGGCACAGGCACGCCGGCCGTTGACCCGGCCGACGGCGGCTGAGACGGCCGCTCAGCGGACCCGCTGGAGCGCCGGAAGCTGGTCCCCGATCAGTGCCAGGTTCTGGATCACCGCCAGGCCGAACTGGGCGGTGTCGTTGGTGGACACCGTGGGGGCTTCGTCCACGGTGGTGAGGACATAGGGAGGTTCGATCTTCTGCAGCGTGAATGCTTCCGCGTGGTTGAGGTGTTCCCCGCCTTCCGCGAAGCTGGTCCAGGCCCGGGCGGCCAGTTCAGCGTCCCCCAGCCGCGCCGCTGCGTAGGCGCTGAGCCGGCTGTGGGCCTGCGTCAGGTGGATTCCGTCCAGCGGCTGGCCCACCTCGGCAACCTGTTCTTCAGGTGATGCCAGGAAGAGCCGGCAGTACTGCAGCCACGCCCGCTCAAAGGCGGCGTCCGGCACCAGATTGATGAGCTCGCTGCAGATTTCCACCAGCCCGAAAACCGCGGAAAGGTGAGAAACCAGGATCATGTCGCGGCCGGCGTCGAACCGTCCGGTGTCCAGGTTGTACAGCGCCTCGCCGGTGAGGAAGCCGTATTTCAGCGCGCCGATATCCGCCATGGTGCCCAGCAGCCTGTCCCGCGACCGCGGGTTGCCGGTGCGTTCCCAGTCGGTGAGCCAGGTGGCGGCCAGCGATCCCCAGTCCGTCCCCAGTCCCACGGCAAGGGCGCTGCGGTCCGGACGGTAGGTGGCGCTGTCCGTGCGGACTTTCCGGGTGGGGTCCAGGCCCAGGAAGTTCCGGTCGCTGTCCACCAGTTCTGACAACAGGTCGCCGGTGCGTTCGTCCGCCGTCAGGTAGTAGTAGAAGCGCCGGTAGGCCGGGGTGCTGATCCGCAGCTGCTTCGCGCTGCAGCCCCAGTGCTGGACGTTGTGCCGGGAACCCAGGCCGCGCCACTCGCCCAGATGGTAGACATCCACCTCGCCGGTGTGCCGCGTCATGGCCTCGGCAAGGCGGAACACGTCACTGCGGCCTGTGCGAAGGTACGTATACCAGAGCCACAGGTCGGGGGAGAGCTCCGAGTTGTCCCAGGCGTAGCCGCCCACGTCGTACCGCCACGCGTGCCGGTCGAAGTCGTAGGTATGCATCACGTCGCCGTAGTTCCAGAACCCGTACCAGCGGCGCTGTTCCACCTGGCCCTGGTAGAAGTCGACCAGGAAATCCAGCTTGTCCTCGAGTGCCGCCCGCTCCGGGGTGCCGCGGTCCACGGGCGCCCAGTCGCCGAACACACCGGCCGAGTGCAGGTGCCAGGGCGTGGCCTGCAGCATCGCAGGGGCCGACGCGGCGGCGGCATCGGCGGCGAGGGACGCGGTGTCCGGCGTGGAATCGTAGGCAAAGAGCGTCAGTTCGTGGGTGCGGGCGATGCCGTGCGGATTGCCGAAGCCGGGCTCGTAGTCCTCGTAGGTGATTTCCAGGCCCTCGAGCTGGTCCTCGAAAGTGTCCTGCCCCAGGCCGTCGTGGTAGAACCGCAGGTCCATGGGCTGCGCCTCGGGGGAGTAGAGCCAGGCCGTCACCGAGGCCCGGGCCGTGGCGGCGCCGCGGATGTCCAGCTGGCCCGGGTGGGACTGCCAGAAGTCACGGATGCCGATGCCGATGCCGCCGCGCGGATCGCTGAGAGAGCAGAAACCGGAGGCCCGCGTACCGCCGGAGATTCCTACCCAGCCGTGGCCCTCGCCGGTCCGTTTGCGTAATTCGAAGCCGTCAGCGCTGAGCTGGGTGAGCGTGTAGTCGTTCCATGCCGGGATCAGGTGCAGCCGCCCGGACACCAGCTCGCTCCACTCCTCCAGGGGCGGAGTCGGCCGTCCGTCGATCTGGGCGCGCCGGACCTCCTCGCCGGGGTCGCGGCGCAGGCCGGTCAGCCCGCGCACCGCTTCGGTGAGGAAACCGCCGTCGGCCCCTGCGATGCGCACATGCCGGTCGTGCAGCTGGCCCTCCAGCGGCACCGTGAAACGGACGCCCAGGCCGGCCAGGAAGTCACGGTCCGCGTCGCCGTCCCAGATGAACGAGTGGACCATGCGCACGCTGCGGGCACCGGCGTGGAAGTAGAACCGGACCACGAACGGCAGCCAGCTTCGCCGCTTCCCGTCCGCGTCCGCGTGGTCCGGCCGGTGGGTGCCCTCCAGCCGCACCACTGCGCGGACCGGGCCATGTTGTTCAAGCACGACGGCGGTCACCTCGCCGGTGAACGACTGCCGGCTCACGCTGCCGGGGCCGTCCGGGACGCTGTCCTGGAGGAGGCTGACCAGCCGGGCGTCTTCTGCCACGACGGCGCCGCCGCGGGACAGGGAGTTGAACAGGGTGTCACCGCGGCGGTTGATGACCATGGCCAGAGTGCCCGTGGAGACTGTGAGGCTATCTTCCGACTCCGTCACCGTAATCAGCGGTGACGGTTCGGGCGCCGGCGGGGCGCCGCCGTCGGACGTCACCCGGTAATGCGCTGAGGGCCAATGGGTTGCCGGCAGCGCGATGCCGGCCCATTTCAGCGATCCGTCCGGCCAGGTGGCGAGGGGCCAGGCCTGCGAGCGGACAGGCCGCCCGTCCGCGTCCGAAACGGTGATCCCGTCGACGCCGGCGAGAGACCCCCGGGTGAACGGCATGCCCCAGGTGGTGCCGCCGGGAAGCTCCGCGGGGGCCTCGCCGTCGAGCCAGTTGAGTGTGGCGTCGGTCATCGTTGTCTGTCTCCTTCGACCTGCATTTGTATCGTTTCAAACATGCCGCCGACCCCGCCCCTCGGAAGATGGGGGCGAGGTTTGATGGGGATAAGAAAACGCTTTCCCATCATGTCTAACAGTCAACGTCGGTACAAGTCAACGGTTGTAGCAGGTGCAGTCGAGCCGGTCACCGTCGTCGTGCCACTGGCGTCAGATCGTTCGCACCGTAACTGTTGTCGTCGGGGTTGACGGTCACTCCGGGCGCCACGAGCTGGTCGATGCGGTCCAGTGCGTCGGTGCTCAGTGTGATGTCCGCGGCGGGCAGGTAGGACTCGAGCTGTTCCATGGTGCGCGGTCCGACGATCGCTGCCGTGACGCCTGGGTGGTTGATCACGAACGCGATGGCCAACTCGATGAGCGTCAGCCCGGTTTGTTCGGCGAGCCGGGCCAGTTCTTCGACGATGTCGAGTTTTCGCTGGTTGGCCGGGCTGGTCATGTCGAACCGGGCGCTCGGACGTGCGGACGAGGTGGGGGCGGACGCTGAGTCTTTGCGCCAGCGCCCGGAGAGCCACCCCCCGCTGAGCGGGCTGTAGGTGAGGGTGCCCATGCCGTGGCGCTGCACAGTGGGGAGGATGTCTTCCTCGATGCCGCGGACCAGGATCGAGTAGGGCGGCTGCTCGGTGACGAACCGCTCGAGGTTGCGTTCCCGGGACGCCCACTGGGCTTCGACGATCTGGGATCCGGAGTACGAGGAGGAGCCGATGTAGCGGATTTTTCCTTGGCGGACGAGGTCGGTGAGGGCGCCGAGGGTTTCCTCAACGTCCGTGTCGGGGCTGGGCCGGTGGACCTGGTAGAGGTCGATGTAGTCGGTGTTCAGGCGGCGGAGGGAGTTTTCGACTTCGCGGATGATCCAGCGGCGGGAGCCGCCGCGCTGGTTGGGGTCTTCGCTCATGGGCATGAAGAACTTGGTGGCTAGGAAGACGTCATCGCGCCGGCCTTCGAGTGCCTGCCCGACGATTTCTTCGGATGCCCCGCCGGAGTAGACGTCGGCGGTGTCGATGAAGTTGATGCCCGCGTCGAGGGCGTGGTGGATGATGCGGATGGAGTCGGCGGTGTCCTTGTTGCCCCAGGGGCCGAACATCATCGCACCCAGGCACAAGGGACTGACCTGCACGCCGGTGCGGCCAAGGGGACGGTATTCCATGGTGGTTCCTGCTCTCTGTCTTAGGTTGCTTTCACGGTATTCAGGCGTTCGGGATTGTGGGAGGGCGGGCCGTTACCTCCTTGCTGTGGATGGCTTTGCTGGTCAACGGACTTGTTGGAGCTGGGGCGCAGTGGCGGGCCCGGACAGTTTCCTGGTCCGGCGGGCGGCAAGATCGGCGGGCAGGATGAGGGCCGCGGTCACGGCCAGGGCAAGGAACAGGAGGACACTGCCTGCAGTGAGGGCCGTGCTGACCCCGGCGGCCAGGTGGGCTACAGCAGAACCCGTGGCCGGGACGGTCGCTGCGGCTGCGACAGCGATGCCAAGCCCGAGGCAGGTGCCCACCTGGTGGAAGGTGTTCACCAGGCCCGATGCCGCGCCGGCGTCTGCCGCGGGGGCGCCGATGATGCCGAACGAGGTAAGTGGCGCGAAGGCCAGGCCTTGACCGGCGCCGATGAGGATCATCGGCAGGGCCACCGCGGTCAGGTATGCGGAGTCGACTCCGACCCGGCTGAGCCAGAACATTCCGGCAAGAGTGACCAGGATGCCTGCCGCGAGTGGAATGGAACCCGGCAGCCGCCCTAGCAGCCGCGGGATGCTCATGGCGACGGCGAAGTTGACCGCCGTCATCGGGAGGAACCCGAGGCCGGCCTGCAGCGGGTCGAAGCCGAGGACTTCCTGCAGGAACTGGGTGGTGAAGAAGAAGAACCCGATCATCGCGCCCAGGTACAGGAAGCGGGCGACGTAGGCGCCGGTGCGGCGGCGGCTCCTGAACAGGCGTAGCGGCATGATCGGCTGGGCCGCCCTGCGCTCGATCAGTACGAACAAGAGCAGGAGTACGACGCCGGCAGCGACGGCTGTGACCGTGACCGGCGAAGTCCATCCCGCATCCACCGTGTTGATGATGCCGAACACGAGAGCGCCGACACCGAGTGTGGCGCTGAGCGCGCCGAATACGTCGAAGCGGCCGCTGGCCCGGCCTGTTTCCGGGATGAACCGGGGAGCGAGAAGGATCATCGCGGCGCCAATGGGTACGTTGACGAAGAACCCGGCCCGCCAGGAGATCCAGTGGGCCAGCGCCCCGCCGATGACCAGCCCCAGGCTGGCACCAATCCCTGCGGTGGCGCCGTACAAAGCGACGGCCCGGGTGCGCTCACGGCCCTCCGGGAAACTCGCCGTGAGCAGGGACAGTGAGGCGGGCGCGACGATCGCAGCCCCTATGCCCTGAACGGCGCGGCCTGCGATCGCCCACCAGCCCGCCGGCGCCAGCCCGATCGGCAGGGACGCGATCGAGAACACCACCAGGCCGAACACGAAAACCCGCCGGCGACCGAGCAGGTCTCCGGCCCGGGAACCGAGGAGCAGCAGGCCGCCGAAGACCAGAGTGTACGCATCCTGAACCCAGGAGAGCTCGCCGGTGCTCAGCTGCAGGTCAGCCTGCAGGCTCGGCAGGGCAGTGAAGATCACCGAGTTGTCCAGCAGGATCATGAAGTAGCTGACGAGGATGATCGCCAGGATCGCTGCCGGGTGGGGAGCGGTTGCGGGTTCAGGTTTCATGCTTTCAATGCAACCTTGGTTCCTTACGGGCCGGGAGTCACTGTCCTTCCGGGTAATGCCAGTCCCTCCCTCGTTCCCGGGCCGCCGCGTAGCGTGGTTGCCATGACACACAGCGACGACGTGCGGAAGTTCCTGACCTCCCGCCGTGCAAGGATCACGCCCGAGGAGGCCGGTCTGCCGGTCTACGGCGGCAACCGGCGTGTTGCCGGGCTGCGCCGCGAGGAAGTCGCGATGCTCGCCGGGATGAGCATCGATTACTACATCCGCCTGGAGCGGGGAAACCTCTCCGGCGCCTCAGACAGTGTCCTTGAAGCGCTCGCCCGCGCTCTCAAGCTCGACGACGCCGAAACAGCCCACCTTTTTGACCTGGCCCGCGCCGCCACCGCTTCCCCGCGGGTGCGGCGTAAGCGCAGCCCGCAAACGGTGCGGCCGAGCGTGCAGCGCGTCATCGATGCGATCACGACGGCGCCGGCCTGGGTCCGCAACGACCGCGGGGATGTCCTCGCTGCCAACGAGCTGGGCCGCGCGCTGTATCTGGACTTGATGGCCGAACAAACCATCCCGCCGAACAGCGCACGGTTCACCTTCCTGAACCCGAAGGCCAGGGAGTTTTTCGCTGATTGGGAACGCGCTGCCGATGACATCGTCGCGGTCCTGCGGTCTACCGCCGGGAAAAACCCGTACGACAAGGACCTCACGGACCTGATCGGTGAACTCTCGACCCGCAGCGAGGAGTTCCGCACCCGGTGGGCCCGGCACGACGTGAAGTACCACCGCGCCGGCCGGAAGCGGCTCCACCACCCGATCGTCGGGGATCTTGACCTGAGCTTCGAAGCGCTGGAACTGCCCGCAGACCCGGGATTGCGCATCAACGTCTACACAGCCGATCCCGCGACACCCTCCGAGGACGCACTGAAAGTCCTCGCCAGCTGGGCCGCCACCCAGCGCGAAACGCCAAAGCCGTCGGTCAAGGAGAGTAAATGAACCAGCGTCCCTCCACCGTGCTCATCCTGGGTGCCACCGGCAGCATGGGCCGCTTGGCCGTGGCTCAGGCGGTGCAACAGGGCTACGCGGTCCGGGCGCTCGTCCGATACGACCTCGCCGCAATTACAGCAGGAAGCCTCAAAGCCGGACGCTAAATCGGGGCTCCTGCTGCGTGTGACTAGTCCGTCTGACGGCGGCCGGCCGTGTCGATGACGCAGAAGCGGTTGCCTTCGGGATCTGCCATGATCACGTAGTCCGCGTCCGCGGGCCGTTTGCTCCACTCGACGCGGGTGGCGCCGAGCCTGAGTAGCCGCTGCACTTCGCCGCTCTGGTCCTCCGTGTAGAGGTCGAGGTGGATGCGGGGCGGCAGATGGACCGACGACGGGACACGGTCCAGCGAGATGCAGGTGCCCTTGCCGCCCGGTGGCTGCAGGATGACGAAGTCGCCCTCGGGTTCATGCCGCGGCTCGAAGCCGAGGGCGGCCTGCCAGAAGGCCATCTGGGCCTGGAGGTCGTCAACGCGGATCACGATCGAGCCAATGCTCAGCATCCGGCCAAGGTACACCGACGCAAAGTGCCGCGGCAACGCTCTGAGGAGATGCTCCTATGGGCAAGTGGCACCATCGCCCGTCACCATCCCTTCCTGCTCCAAGTCCGTGGCATTGAGTGTGAATGTTTTGCTAATGAGAATCATTCTTATATACGCTGATAGGCATGCATGTAACAGTTGTGAGTTCTCTGGATGTATTCAGCCGGCAAAAAGCGTGCGCCGCCCTTGCTGCTGGGGGACCACCCGGTGCCCTTGTCGTTTTTCACGACCTGCTGGAAGACGGGCTGGTTATCCGGCGGGTCTTTCAAGAGGGCCGGCGTCTCGAGCGGGCGGAGTCCAGGCTGGAGCACGGCTGCCTTAGCTGTACGGTGCGTCTGGACGTCGTGCCAGCACTGGCGCGCCTGCTGAACTCCGGTTCGCGCCTTATTCTGGGCCTGCCGCCGGCGGTGGCCTCCGCAACGGCTGTGCATGCACTGCGCAGGAGTCTCGGGGATTCTGTGACGATCGATTCGGTGGTCCTTGCCTGTGGCCCCGATGCCTTGGAGGACCAGATTTGGGACCACCACACGTTGTTCGAATCGGGATTCACCCCCGTTGCCGATGACGACAGAACCCCGGGGGAGTTCCTGATGGGGGAGCTGTCATTCAACGACACGGTCCTGCTAGCTGATCCGGACCTGGTTCCGGTGGACCCCGGAGCGCGGGCCCGCGGTATCCAGCTCATCAAGGAGCTGGCCCCACACGCCGCGGTCCCCGAAAGCAGTGGCGAAATCCGGCTCGGGACGCATAACCTGGCGGACGCAACGGCACGAACCATGCCCGGCTCGGTGCGGGTTCCAGCCGCGACGTCCTCGCCGTTCACCACGGTGGTTCAGAAGCTGGAGCGGCCCCTGCACCCGGAACGCTTCCGCCATGCGCTGGCAGCCCTTGCTGAGGGCTGCTGCTGGTTGCGGGGCCGTCTCTGGGTGGCATCTGCGCCGGGTTGCAGGATCGCCGTCCAAGGCATAGGGCCACGCGTCTGGCTGGAAAATACCGGTCCTTGGCATATCGGACGGAATCCCCTGCCGGGCGTGCCCTCGGTGCACGGTCCCGATGACGTGCTGGAGGGGCATCCCGATTTTGGCGATCGGGGAACAATCCTGGCTATCACGGGCGATGGCGTCAACGCCGCCGAGATTGGCGCACTACTCAAAGCCTGCGAGCTGACGGATGCCGAGATGGCTCCCGCCAACTCGTTTCCTGATCCTTTTGGACTGGACCAACCAACGGAAACACGATTGAGGAGCACATCATGAAGGTCAGAAACTCGCTGCGCGCACTGAAGAAAATTCCTGGTGCGCAGATAGTCCGCCGTCGCGGCCGTACCTTTGTCATCAACAAGAAGAACCCCCGGATGAAGGCCCGACAAGGCTAAGCCCGGTTCCGGGGATCATCTTCGCCCGGCACCTCTTCCGTGGTGCGACATTTACCTGCACCAGCTAGGGAGGAAACCCGGGAGGCTGCGGGTGTGTCTGCCGCTGTCCAGTGCGACAATCTCGGTCTGCATGCGTGAATGGGCGGGCAGGACGGGGTAGTGGTCGGCAGCCCCTTCGGGGGCTGTTGCTTCGACTGCTAGGAACTTTCCGTCCGGGGAGAGGCAGTAGCCATCGATGCGTGCCCAGGCAGGATCCGGCCGGAAGAGCGTTTCTGAGCCGGTCAGGTCCGTCACAGTGAGGACGGATGTCACCTTGCCTGCGGTGTTTTCGCTGGTGCTCTGGGCGTACCGGCCGCTTCCGTTGAGGAGAAGAGTGGCACCTGGCCATGACCTGTCGTTTCGGATGACTGCCTTGAGGTCGAGCTGGCGCGTTGACCCGCTAGTGAGATCGATGATCAAGTTTTTCGCTTGCTTGTTCGTGGGGTCGGACGACGCGTCGACGACGTGGATTTCCTTGGTTCCGGGAATGAAGCCGCGGAACTCGGCGTGCAGGCCCAGTGGCGCGGGTTTTGCGGAAGCGAGGGCATCGGCGAGGAACATAGTTCCGGATTCGTCCTGCACAACGAGTGAGAAGGTGTTCGGGACGAAGTCCCAGTTGTGGACAGTCACGGGCTTTCCGTCTAGGCCGCGGATTTCCCGTGGCGGCGTCGAGGGGTCTTCAGCATCGTAGACGAACAGTGTCTTCCAGTAGCGCCGTGACGGCGGGGCGCTGGAGAAGGCGAAGCCGATGAGATTCTTGGAAGCCGCATGCAGGAGCTCCACCGTTCCGGGTTCCGGAAGGGGCACCAAGGCTTCCGGACCGCCGGAGAGAGGGACGATTTCCAGTGAGCTGGTGTTGTTCTCATTGATCGTTACGGCGGCGAGGGCGGTGGGCAGCGCGGCATATTCCTGGATTCGGGGGGCAGTGAGGATGACGGTGCCGTCGCCTGAATCTGCGGTGTTGGTCCCCCGTATGATGTCAGGCTTCTTCTGTCCGGCGTTGTCGTAGTTGACGTCGCGTTCCAGCGTGTAGAGCTCGAAGGCAGCGGTGCCCGCGGCCTCATCAAGCGCGGACACCGCGTTCGGGCGGGGTTCCGAGACGAAATTCGCAGCCGTGAGGCCCACGCAGAGCGCCAGCAGGAGAGCAATCGTGCCGCGGAGTCGCACGGGAAAGGAGAGACCGCGCCGGCGTCTGGTAGGGGCCGGGATGCGTTTGGCCGGTCGGGAGCTTCTTCGTTGGGCCGTGGAGCGCTTAGTAGACATACGGCGAATCCGGTTCCGGGACAGGGGCGATGGAGTCTGGGACCATCACCAATGCTTCTTTGCTGATTTGGCTGGGGTTGGTTCGGAAGCCGCCGGAGACGGTTACCCAGCTGTCGGTTTCGAACCGGTCCTGCCATCCCGGGGAGTAAACGGGGAGGCCGATCGGCTGGGCGTCCACGGCGCAGCATGTCACGACAAAGCGGGCCGCGAAGAACACGTTCTCCGGGTCGCTCTTGTCCGGTGTCACGAATCCGGTGACGGTCGCCGTCTTGCCGGTCAGGAATTCCTCCCCGACCCCTTGCCGCAGCAGCGAGATCCAGTCCTTCATAGTGAACGTTGTGTAGTCGGCGCCCATGAGGTCGACCGCATCGCTCCTCGAAAGCGTGGATGCCGAACCGTTGAGGTCGCGCTGGGTGACCGTCGCGGTGCTGAGCGTGGATGGCGGCAGGACCAGGAGTCCCACGACGGCCGCGGCGGCGATGAGTGTGCTTCCTGCAGCGCCCAGCCCCCTCCAGTGCCGGCTGCCGGCGTCGGCGTGTCCGTGCCCGTCTGCGTGTCCGTGCCCGTCTGCGCGCGGACCGGCGGGAACCAGAGCGAATGCGGACAGCGCCAGAACCCCCGCGATCACGGCCATGACGATGGTGAACACGAAGTAGCGCGGGTGGATGTAAAGCGCGAGCTGCCCCGTGAAGCCCAGCCAGAGCGTGGCGACGATGCCGATGGTGCTCAGGACTACGCCGATCCAGCGGTCAAGGAGCCGCCTATAGAACATAGTTGACCGCCAATCCCAGTGCGGCGGAGCACAAAGCCACCACCACGGTGAGCTGCACGAGTGTTTTCGCCGTGAAAGTGGTGCGAAGGAGAGCCAGCATCTTCACGTCGATCATCGGTCCGAAGACGAGGAAGGCCACGATGGAGCCCGGCATGAACGTTGCACCGAAGGACAGGATGAAGAACGCGTCCACGTTGGAGCACACCGCCACGACGAAGGCGAGGACCATCAACGTCGCGACCGACCAGACCGGGCTGGTCCCCAAGGACACCAAGACGCCCCGCGGCACACCGACCTGGATCAGCCCCGCGATGCCGGCTCCGATAAACAGGGCCGGCATCATGGCACCGGTCTCCCGGACGAACAGCTGCACGCTGCGTCCTACTCGCCCCGCGGCCTGTGCTGCGTGGTCCTCCAGGGAACACTCCTCCTGAAACCGCGGCGTCAACAGGGCCTCGGGGCGGGGATGGCGGCTATAGATCCATCCGATCAGGTTGGCGATGAGGAAGCCGCCGGCAATCCTGGAAATGAGGATGCCGTTGTCCCAGCCGAATGCCTGCTGGGTGGTGATGATCGTGATGGGATTCAAGATCGGCGCAGCAAACAGAAACGTCATGGATTCGGACACGGTCAGCCCCCGGACGATCAGCCCGCGGGCCAGGGGAACGTTTCCGCATTCGCACACGGGAAGCAGCATGCCCAGCAGCGAGAGGATGGGCCGCCTAAGCGCCGGACTTGCAGGAAGACGGCGGATCAGGAACCCCTCCGGCAACCAGATCTGCACTCCGATGGAGAGCACGATGCCGAGGAAAACGAAGGGGAGGGATTCAATCACCACGCTGATGGACAGCGAGACAAAATCACGGGCAGCATCCCCTAGCCAGGAGCTTCCCTCCGCCGCCGGTGCCAGGATCCGGAGCGCCAACAGGACCGCGAAGAACGCCAGCCCGATGAGTAGCCCCACAGCAGGCCGGCTCCGGCTTCCGGGGAACGGGTGAGCGTGGGCGTCATGGGGTGCCTCGACGCGCTTGTCTGTGGCTGGCACCGGCACGGGCACTCCCTACTGGGTCGCATCCGCCTGACCCCTGCACCGGCGCGGCTGCCAGGGACAGCTGGCCGGCGGTTGGTGACCGACAGATACAGCGAAGCTATCTTCGACCGCTTGGCACTGGTCAGGACGGGGCCTGACTGGGCAAGTAGCCGGCCCCGCCCGGGCCGGTGCGGTGGCCCCAGTCTAGGCAGAGGACCCCGAACGGCTCATGAGTGGCCGCTACCTGAGTTAGCACCCGTCTCCACTCGTATCAACGGCCTCATACGTATCAGAGACATCGATCTGGCAAATGGTGGCCTACCCGCGCACCGTTTCCAGCATCGGCGACTGCCCATACGGCCCGCCTCCACTAGGCTGGCAGCAAAGACCCCCTTTCCGGCAGGCCGCACCGCACCGCATCAGCCTGCCCGAGCCGACGGAGCAGTTGGAGAACCATGACCCGGAAGATCACTGTCAGCCTGCCCGATGACGTACTTCGCCAATACCTGACGCCGCACCCGGACGTCACTGTCCTGGAGTGGGACTTCACGAGCGAGCCGCCGCAGCCGCAGATCGACATCGTGGTCCCGCCGTACATGGGCGGCACGGGGGTCCTCAGGATTCTTGAGGCCGTAGAGACCACCCTGGTGCAGAGCCAGTCGATCGGGTACGACGGCGTGGCGGACTCGCTTCCGGCGGGCCGGGTATTCGCCAACGCAGCAGGCGTGCACGAGACCTCTACTGCAGAACTGACGCTGGCGATGATCCTGGCAAGCCAGCGGGAGTTTCCCCGGCTCATGAAGAGCCAGCGGGACGGTGTCTGGGACGCCCGGCCCACCGCCAGCCTGGCCGACCGCCGCGTCCTCATTGTGGGCTACGGCGGCGTGGGAAAAGCGATCGAGCAGCGGCTCATCCCGTTCGAAACAAGCGTCACCAGGGTTGCCAGCCGGCAGCGGACGGATGAGAGCGGCGTCATCCACGGAATCGCCGAGCTGCCGGAGCTACTGCCTGAGCACGACATTGTGGTGGTCGGTGTCCCGCTCAGCGACGCGACCCGCCATCTCATCGACGACGATTTCCTTGCGGCAATGCCCGACGGCGCGTTGCTGGTCAACGTTGCCCGGGGCCCCGTAGCGGACACGGAGGCACTGGTCCGCCACACGGCATCCGGCCGGATCCGCGCCGCGCTGGACGTCACCGATCCCGAGCCGCTGCCGCAGGACCATCCGCTGTGGCGCACGCCCGGCGTGATCATCACCCCGCACGTGGGCGGAGCAAGTTCCGCGATGCGTCCGAGGATGGGCCGGCTCCTGCAGCGCCAGATCGACCTGATGCTGGCAGGGGAGCCGCCGGTCAACGTGGTGCTGGGCGGCTGAGCAGTCCATGGGTGTCGGGGCCGGTTCCTCACCCTGGCCTACCCCCGACCGCGCTGCAGACCCGTCAGTAAGGCCTTGCCGGTCTGCCTCCAGATGCCCTGACCGGTCTTGTCCGTGGAATGTTCGGCCGCATCTTGAGCCACGAGCCAGTCCCCGAAGTGCGTGATGTCCCTGCCGTGGGACGCCGCCACGGCATCGCAGGCGAAACCCACGGCCGTTGAACCGTCATTGAGCAGCACTGACCCCAGCAGCATGGGTTCGGGGAGCTCCGCGAGGAAGGACCCCAGCGCAGCCTCGGACAGCAGCCAGCGCTCCGCCGCCAGTTCGGCGCCGTCATCGGAGCGAACGACGCCGGGTTTGGGCGGCTGAGTGTCCAGCGCCACCATCCGGTAGCGGGGTGCCAGGGTGACGGGACCGTCCCAGAACGCGCCCCGCCGTTCCAGTTCGTTCGCCAGCGGCTGGCCCTTGCGGTGGGCGCCCACCACCACGAGCGGCACGGCCACCGCGCCGGCGGCCACGGGCCAGGGCAGCCGTTCGCCTGGGGCACGGCTCGGTGCTGCCCCGGCGGCAAACAGGGCCGGGAGGCCGGGTGTCGCCTCAATCCTGCGGGCGATGTCCGCCACCACGCCGTCGTCGAACGTCCTGCCCACAACGGTGAGGCCGAACTGTGCGACTCCACCGCAGTCGGACTCCTCGACGATGCCGGCCGGAACCGCGACTGCGCACATATCGAAGAGGTTGCAGAAGTTGGTGTAGGTGCCCATTCGCGAGTTGATCCCCACTGGGTCCGCCGCGACCTCGGCCAGCGTGGGGTGGAAGGGAGTGGTGGGCACGATCAAGGCATCAAATCCCTCAAGCCGGTCCATGGCTTCGCGTCTCAGCTCGTTCAGCGCCGCAATGTCGCGGACATACTGATGGGCGGGAACGCGGCCTGCCGCGGTGATGATGCCGGTGACCGTCGGGTCCAGCCCGATGGCCGTGCCGTTTCCTGACTCGTCGCCGGCCACCGCGGCGTCGATGAACGATCCGACGGCGGCGTGGCGCTCGGCCACGAGGGCGCCGTCGTACAGTAGCCGGGCCGCCTGCAGGAAGACGTCCAGTTCGATCGGCTCGGCGTCCACACCGGTGGAACGCAGCCGTTCGAGCTGGGAGCCGAACTCCGCAGCCCAGTCATCCGGCAGTGCCGGGAGCGACGCCGGATAGGCCACCCGCGGCCGCGACGGCGCCGCCAGGCGTACGTCCGCAGGCCAGGTCCGCGATTCCCCTGCCATGATCCCCATGGCCAGTTCCGCGGTGTCGAGGTCGCGGGCCAGGATGGTGGCGGTGTCCCACGAACGGCACGCGGGCACCATCCCCGCCGTGGGCACCACATTGAGGGTCGGCTTGATGCCCACGAGTCCCTGCAGCCCCGCCGGAACCCGGCCCGAGCCGGCTGTGTCCGTTCCGATGGCAATGTCCGCCAGCCCCAGGGCCACAGCCACGGCGGACCCTGAACTGGACCCGCCCGAGATCCGGTCCGGCCGCCGCGCATCGCGGACTGCGCCGTACGGGCTGCGGGTTCCCACGAGCCCGGTGGCAAACTGGTCCAGGTTGGTCGAGCCCAGCACCAGGGCGCCGGCGGCTCGCAGCCGCGCGACTGCCACGGCGTCTTCGGCGGGCTTGTAGCCGAAACCGGGGCACGCCGCCGTCGTGGTGACCCCGGCTACGTCTACGTTATTCTTGACCGCCAGCAGGAGCCCGGCCAAGGGGAGTTCACTGCCGGACGCCGCGTCGGCGTCGATGCGGGCGGCCTCGGCCAGCAGGTCCTCACGGCCCCGGACCTGGATCCAGATTTCGGGCCGGTCGACGGCGTTGATGGCGGCGAGTGCCGCCGTCACCCGGGCCGTGGCTGATCCGCTGATGCCGCTCATGCCGCGCTCCCTTCGAGGACGAGCCCTTTTTCGTTCAGTTCCGCCGCTTCGAGGATCACCAGCGGTTCGCCTGCCACCACCTGGGATCCTGCGGTGGGCAGCACCCGGAGCACGATCCCGTCGCTGGGTGCGGTGAGTACGGTTTCCATTTTCATGGCTTCGATGGAGACCAGCGGCTGGCCTGCCACCACCTTGTCCCCGGGTGCCACGTCCACCTTCCAGACGCTCGCCGCGAAGGGCGAGCTCACCAGGGTTCCGCCGTCGGGAACCACCACTTCCTCTGAAGGCGGCGCGATGGCGACGGCCTTTTCCGCGCGGTCGAACTCGCCGGCGTCTTCCCAGACCTGGCGTTCGATGGCGAAGGCTTTCTCCTGCCGTGCCCGGAAAGCGGCGATCGAATCGCTGTTCTCATCGAGGAAGTCCTCGTGTTCGGCCAGGGAGAAGGTTCCGTCCTCGATGTCCACGCCCCGGCCACGTCCGGCCGCCATGTCCGCCCGCAGGTCCAGGAGTTCCTCCGGGCTGACGGGGTACCAGGAGATCCGGTCGAAGAACCTCAGCAGCCACGGCGAGCCCGGCTCGAACGGGGCGGCGGTGGCGTGCCGGGACCAGACCTGCGTGGTGCGGCCGACGAACTGGTAGCCGCCCGGACCCTCCATGCCGTAGATGCACATGTACGCGCCGCCGATGCCCACGGCGTTTTCCGGGGTCCAGGTCCTGGCGGGGTTGTATTTCGTCGTGACCAGGCGGTGCCGCGGGTCCAGCGGCGTTGCCACGGGAGCACCGAGGTAGACGTCGCCCAGCCCAAGCACGAGGTAGTCCGCGTTGAAAACGGTGTCGAAGACGTCGTTCACGGAGTCCAGCCCGTTGATCCGGCGGATGAACTCGATGTTCCACGGGCACCACGGAGCGTCGTCCCGGACGCCCGCCATATACCGCTCGATTGCCTCACGCGTGGCAGGATCGTCCCAGGACAGCGGAAGCCTGACGGTGCGGCTCGGCACTACAAGCTCCGAGCTGGCAGGGAGCGCAGTTTCGATCTCCCGCACGATGCCCAGCAGGCGCGAGGCGGGGAGGACCGACGGGTCCGCTTTGACCTGGAGCGAGCGGATGCCGGGTGTCAGGTCCACAATGCCGGGAATCCGCAGCTTCTCGAGCTCCTGGTGCAGGGCGTGGACCCGGGCGCGGAGGCCGAGGTCAAGCACCATGTCGCCGTATTCCACCAGGAGGTTGTCGTCGCCGGAGCGGCGGTACGTCACGGCCGGACGGCCGTCGCCTTCCGGCACGCGGCCCAGCACGCCGTCGTCGCCGTCGCCCTTGGAGCCGTCGCCCTTTGAGCCGGGGAGGATCAGCTGCTGCCGGGCCGGTCCGAGTTCTTTCGCGGACGGCGCCTGGACGGTCTTCACCGGAACGAAGCGGACCGTGTCGCCGGGCCGGAGCTGGCCGAGCTTCCAGCGGTCGCCGGTCACCACGGTGACCGGGCAGACGAAGCCGCCCAGGCTGGGACCGTCGGGGCCGAGCAGGATGGGTGTGTCCCCGGTGAAGTCCAGGGCGCCCACCGAGTAGGCGGTGTCGTGGATGTTGGAGGGGTGCAGGCCGGCCTCGCCGCCGTCGTTCCGTGCCCAGCGCGGCTTGGGGCCGATCAGCCGGACGCCGGTCCTGGCCGAGTTGAAGTGCACCTCGTAGGGGGCTGCGAAAAGTTCGTTGATGTCCTCGCGCTGGAAGAACTCCGGGGCCCCGTGCGGTCCTTCCACCACCATGAGCTCCCACTGCCTGGTCAAGGCGGGGCGGCTTTCGGCCGGGACCGGGGCGGGCACCGTGTCAGGTGCCGTTCCGCCTACGGTGCGGAGCACGTCGCCGGCGCGGAGCACGCGGCCGCCGTGGCCGCCGAACTGGCCCAGGGTGAAGGTGGAGGCGCTGCCGAGGTACTGGGGAATGTCGAGGCCGCCCTCGACAAGGATGTAGCCGCGCAGCCCGGCACCCTCGGCCGATCCGACGTCGAGCACGCCGCCGGCGGGAACTGTGACCGGTTCCCAGGCAGGGACGGCTTCGCCGTTGACGGTCACGGCCACCTCGGCGCCGGTGACGCAGACGGTGGTGGCGTGGGTGACGCGCAGCGCCGGTCCGGCCATGGTGAATTCGAGGCCGGGCGCACCTTCCGGATTGCCCAGCGCCACGTTGCCCAGCCGGAAGGAGAGATCATCCATGGGGCCGCTCGGCGGCACGCCCACCTGCCAGAGACCGGTCCGTCCGGGCCAATCCTGCACGGTCGTCTGCAGGCCGGGGCGCTCCACGGTAATGCGGGGTTCGGGGTCGCCCACGCTGTCCAGCGTGCTGGTGGAGTGCGCGGCGGCACGGACCACGTCCAGGCCCGTGACGGAGCGCAGCATGCCGAGGTTGGTTTCGATGCCGTCCATGCGGGTTTGCGCCAAGGCGTCCGCCAGGGAGTCGAGGGCTTCGTCCCGGCTGGCGCCGAAGGAGATGAGCTTGCCCAGGAGCGGGTCGTAGTTGGTGGACACCTCGCTGCCGGTTTCCACCCAGGCGTCAACACGCACGACGTCGGAGCCCGGGTACTGGGCGTTGGTGACGGTTCCGGCGCTGGGCTGGAAGTTGCGGGCCGGGTCTTCGGCGTAGATCCGTGCTTCCACGGCGTGCCCGGTCACCGGAAGGCTGTCCGGGAGGCCGTCCAGCACGGGCTGCTGCTGCGCCAGGTTGAGCATCCATTCCACCAGGTCGACGCCGGTCACGGCTTCCGTGACCGGGTGCTCCACCTGCAGGCGGGCGTTCACTTCGAGGAAGGACGCTTCCTGCCGGACGGGGTCGTAGACGAACTCCACGGTACCGGCGGAGCGGTACCCCACAGAGGCGCAGAGCGCACGGGAGCTGCGGTGCAGTTCCTCGCGCAATCGGGCCGGAAGGTCCGGAGCCGGCGCTTCTTCGAGGACCTTCTGGTGCCGGCGCTGCAATGAGCAGTCCCGGTCCCCGAGGCTGACCACGCGGCCTTCGCCGTCGCCGAAGATCTGCACCTCCACGTGGCGGGCGTGTTCTATGTAGCGCTCGGCAAAGATGCCGGCGGTGCCGAAGCTTGAGCTGGCGAGCCTGGCCACCCTTGCGTAGCTATCCGTCAGTTCGGCCTCGTTGCGGCAGACGGCCATGCCGATGCCGCCGCCTCCGCCGGTTGCCTTGAGCATCAGCGGGAAGCCGATCGTGGCGGAGGCGGCGATGGCTGCGTCGAGGTCCTCAAGCAGTCCGGAGCCGGCGATCATGGGCACTCCGGCGCGCTGGGCGGCGTCCCGGGCCGTGTGCTTGGTGCCGAAGATCCGCAGCTGGTCCGGAGTGGGGCCCACGAAGACCAGCCCGGCGGCCTCCACGGCTTCAGCGAATCCTGCGTCCTCGGAAAGGAATCCGTAGCCGGGGTGGATGGCCCCGGCGCCGGTAGCTGCCGCGGCGGCCAGGATGGCGTCGACCCGGAGGTAGGACTCCTTGGCAGGGGCCGGTCCCAGCAGGACGGCTTCGTCGGCGAGGCGCACGTGCTTGGCGCCGCGGTCCGCCTCGGAGAAGACGGCCACGGTGCGCAGCCCGATCTTCCGGGCGGACTCGATGATGCGGCAGGCGATTTCGCCGCGGTTGGCGACGAGCAGGGTGTCGAAGCGGTTCATCGGGAGACCTCCGGGCGGGTGACGATCATGCGCACGGGCGTGGGGTTGAAGCCGTTGCAGGGGTTGTTGATCTGGGGGCAGTTGGAGACCAGGACCAGGGTGTCGGCCTCGGCGCGGAGTGCCACGCGTTTGCCGGGGGCGGAGAGCCCGTCCACGATGCCGAGGGCACCGTCCGGGTCCACGGGTACATTCATGAACCAGTTGATGTTGGAGACCAGGTCCGGCTTGCCGAGGCCCCATTTAGAGCCTTCGATGAGGAAGTTTTCCACGCAGGCGTGCTGTTCGTGGGTGTGCTGGCCGTAGCGCAGCGTGTTGGATTCCTGCGAGCAGGCGCCGCCGATGGTGTCGTGGACACCCACTTCATCGGCCACGACGGTCATGAGCGGTTCGCCGCTGTCAGCCCTGAGCACGGATCCGGTAGTGAGGAAGATGGAGCCCTGCGCGGCGATGGTTGCGGCGGCGGAGTACCGGGCGGCGGTATCTCCGTCTGCGTAGAGGAGGCAGTCCACGGCCTGGTTGCCCTCAAGGTCCACGATGGTGAGGACGTCCCCGGCTTCCACCACGGCGGACCACGGACCGCGGGCTTCGACATATTCGTCCAGGACGACGAGCCCCGGGACCAGGGCGGCAGTAGCGGGGTCCGGCTGGGTTGCCTGCGGCTGGACGGTCAGTGTGCTGGTGTTCATGCGGAAGTCCTTGCGGTGAAGTCGTGTTCGGTGTTCTGGAGGGCAAGCAGGTGTTCGGGGCCGGGCGTGAATCCCAGGTTTCCGGCGGCAAGGGCTGCAAGGTCCTCGGGCGCCCGCCACGCGACGATGTCCACGGTGCTTCCGGCAAAGTCCGGTCGCGGGTCCAGCGGGTGGGCCGTATTGGCCAGCACCAGCACCGCGTCCATGTGGAGGAGAAGTTCGACGGCGGCGCCGGCACCGGCGCTGCCGGTGAACCGGAGGGTGCCGTCCGCGTCCACGGCGGTGCCCTTGAAGAAGGAAATCGACGGCGGCACTTCCCGCTGGCTGATGCCGTGCTTGAGGGCGCCGAGGGTGAGCAGTTCACGGCCTGCGGGTGAGGCGCTGTGCGCGGAGCCTGCACCGTATTTTGCCTGGTTGCCTGCAAGGCTGGTGGTTCCGGTCAGGGCGTCGTGCCGGCCGGAGGAGTCGGTTACGAGGGTGGCCATCAGCCGGCCGGCGTCGGAGAGCAGCGGATGCCCCGGACCAAGGTAGGCCTGCCACGGGACCTTTACGGTGTCCGCGACGTTGATCCGCTCGTAGCTCGCACCGGCCCGGAACAGCACGGCATGGACGCAGGCGTCGCCGTCGGTGTCGGTGAGCCGGATCCTGGTCCCGCGGGCCAGTTCCAGGTGGGTGTAGCGCCCGAACGCGAGCGATTCTGCCCAGGTGAGCGAGGCGGCGGCTCCCGCCGGCAGTCCGGCGGTCAGGCGTTCGGGTGCTGCGCTCGCGGGCACATGGATCATGGTGGCCGCGGTCCGTCCGTGCTGGGCGCGGGCATGGTCGCGCGCACCCGCTGTGGTGGCGGTTCCGGCGGTGTCGGTCCGGGTGGCGGGCTGTGCGGATTCGAGGGTCTGTGTCATGTCAGTCATTCCTTGGCGGTGTTGGCTGTGGTGATGGTCATCAGTCGCGGGTGCCTACGCTGCGGGCACGTCGGAGGTCTTGCGGCTGCGCACCCAGATCCCCAGGAGCAGCACGGCCCCCACCATGAGCGGTGCGGAGAACAGCAGGAGTCCGTTTTCGCCGCTGGGGTCGTAGACCTCGGGGCGCGGCCAGGCGAGGTTTACCACCATCACGGCGCCGTAGAGGACGGCCAGGATGTTGACGGGAAGCCCCCAGCGTCCCAGCGAGAACAGCCCGGCCGGCATGGTCTGGCCCACCCGGTCCCAGTCTCCGCGCAGCCGGCTGAGCAGTTGTGGAACAGTGACCAGGAGGTATGCGAGGTACACCATGACGATGCAGACGCTGCAGAGCGTGGTGAAGAGGGCGGCGTTGCCGATGTTGATGGCAAGGACTCCGACGGCGAGTCCGCCGATGGCGATGGACGGCCACATCGGGGTGCCGCGTTCCGGGTGGACGGAGGAGAGCAGCGCCGAGGCGGGGAGTTTGCCGTCGCGGGCCATCGAGAACACCAGGCGGGATCCCGCCGTCTGGATGGCCAATGTGCAGACGAAGATCGCGACGGCGACGTCCACCAAAAGGACCTTGCCCCAGAAGGTTCCCAGGACGGCGGTCAGTACGTAGGGCAGGCCCTCGGTAGCGAGGCGCCCGTCGTCGAGGCTGGGTGCGGCCATGAGTGCGGTAATGATCATGAGGCCGCCGCCGATACCGGAGATGATCAGGGCCGAAAGGATGGTGCGGGGTGCTGTCTTCCGCGGGTTCTTCGTCTCTTCCGAGAGCTCCCCGGCGGAGTTGAAACCGACCATGACGTAGGCGGCCATGAGGCCGGAGACGAGGAACGCGCCTACGGCACCGAGGTCCGAGCCGGCCACCACGCTGACGTCCGCCACTACGTCGGGTCCGCGCTGGGCGGCGGAAATCAGGGCGAGGATGACGGCGGCCACACCAACGATTTCGCACGTCACGCCGATGGAGTTGACGTGGGACATGAGCTTGACGCCCAGGCAGTTGATCACTGTCGTGACCACCAGGAGTGCAGCGCCGAGGACTACCGCGTTGGCGGCGCCGGTGACGGTGGCCAGCGCGGGGTCACCGCCCACCACCTGGAAGCCGTCCCACAGCTGCGGGAGGACCACTTGGAGCGCGATGGCGGCGGCGGCCGCAGTGACGACCTGGGCGATGGCCATGAACCAGCCGGCGAACCAGCCCACCACTTCGCCGCCCATGCGGCGGGCCCACTGGTAAACAGCGCCGGAGAGGGGGTAGCGGGCGGCGAGTTCAGCGAAATTCAGGGCAACGAGCAGTTGGCCGATAAGTACCACCGGCCAGGTCCAGAAGAACGCCGGTCCGGCAAAGGAATATCCGAACGCAAAGAGCTGGAAGATAGTAGTCAGGATGGAAACGAACGAGAATCCTGCGGCAAAGGAGGCGTAGCGGCCAAGTTTGCGGTGCAGTGACGGCTGATAGCCGAGCGAGGTCAGGTCTGCATCGTCTGCGTGGGCGGACGCCGTCGAAATGGTGGAAGTCATCGGTTTCTCCGTGTCTGGAACGGGGGCTGGTGACCACATCTGGGTAGCCGCTGGATGGCCCCTCCCGAAATACCGGTCACTTGATAGTTTTCCAGTGCCGTGTCCCGGTTCCGTTTCACCCGTGTAAAAGCTGGATTTCGAGGTGTTTCAGTTCTGTGAACAAAAACTCACCAGCACCCGGACCTGCTGGGGCGGCGCATTCAGCACTCGCAGGCGGTGTAAGAATGTGGGGTGACTTCAGCCGGACCGGGACGACCCCGCAAGCAGCAGCCAGTGCGCCCGGGGGCCACCGCCCGGGACGAAATCCTCGATGCGGCCGCCGAACTCTTCACGAGCCAAGGCTTCGCGAACACGTCCACGCGGGCGATCGCCGATGCGGTGGGCATGCGCCAGTCGTCGCTCTACCATCACTTCGGCACGAAGGATGACATCCTCGGCGAGTTGCTGAAAGGGACCGTGGCCGGTGGCTTGGACTTCGCGAGGGCTGTCTGCGCGGCTCCGCGGCCGGCCGGCGCAGTGGCGGCGGCCGCGGCTCTCCATTCGGTGGCGCTCTATGACGGTGGTTTGCTGTGCAGTGCGCGATGGAACCTCGGCGTCCTGTACCACCTGCCGGAAGCACGCGCCGAGCGTTTCGAGCCGTTCATGGCGGACAGGCGCGAGCTGCGGCAGCTGTACCGGGACCTGGGCCAGAGGGTCGTGGAACTGGTCCCGGCACCCGGCGGTGCCGGCAGCGCGCCCCTCGGTGAGCTCGCGTTCCGGATGGTTGAGTCACTGATCAACCTGCGTGCCGACGGGCTCGCGGACGATCACTCAGCTTCGCAGACTGCCGATGCAACCATTGTGCTGGCAGGCCTCTCGGCCGAACTGGATGAGGTTCGCGCACTCAGCCGGAACCTGATCTCGGAACATGGTTGTTAGCCCATAGGGCCGCAACCCCTCCCTTGAAAATGGGCTGAGGAAAGAAGTGTCCCGTTCCTAATACACGTTTGTGTGAATACATCCCTGGATGTACTTTGGTCGTATGGAAACGCTCGCCCAGGCTCCCGTGCTGGCCCGGTTCGGCTACGCGGTCTCGGACCCTACCCGCGCCCGGGTCCTCCTGGCCCTCTCAGGCGCCCCGTCCTATCCTTCGGATCTGGCCGACTCCCTGGGGGTGTCCCGGCAAAGCATGTCCAACCATCTGACCTGTCTGCGCGGCTGCGGCCTCGTGGTCGCTGTCCCGGACGGTCGTCGCAGTCGGTACGAACTCGCTGACGCCCGGCTGGGTCACGCGATCAGGGACCTGATCGGTGTCGTCCTCGCGGTGGATCCCGATTGCTGCGCTCCGGACGGGGAATGCTTCGCATGACGACTCTGCTACACACTCCAACCCCGGAACGCCGTGCGGTACTCAGCCTCAGGATCCGACTATTCGCGGCAGCGACAATTACCTACAACCTCGTCGAGGCGGTGGTGGCCCTCTGGGCCGGCGGCGTAGCGGACTCCTCAGCCCTGATCGGCTTCGGACTGGATTCGGTGATCGAGGTCGCGTCCGCGCTGGCGTTGTCCTGGCAGTTTTCAGCCAAGGACCCGGAACGGCGCGAGCATCTGACGCTGCGGATCATCGCTGTGTCCTTCTTCGCCCTCGCGGCATTCGTCACCCTCGACGCGGTCAGATCCCTCACCGGAGGGGGAGAGGCCCAGCACTCCACGCCCGGTATCGTGATTGCGGCCCTGAGCCTGGCCGTGATGCCGGTCCTTTCCTGGGCCCAGCGCCGCGCGGGCCGGGAACTTGGATCCAAGACGGCGGTCGCTGACTCTAAGCAGACATTGCTTTGTACATATCTGTCCGCGGTGCTGCTCGTCGGCCTGGTCCTGAACAGCACGCTGGGCTGGTGGTGGGCGGACGCCGGCGCCGCACTGGTGATCGCGGGTATCGCCATCCGGGAAGGCATCAGCGCCTGGCGCGGCGATGTCTGCTGCACCGTCCCGAACGCCGCCGCTGCCCACGGCACCGACACGGACGACTGTTGCGCACCGCCGCCTGCATCGGCAGAAAATCCACCTGAGGTACAAGCGCATTCGGTAGAAGCCCGGGACGGTCGCGACGATGCTGCATCCCAGCCGGGCTGCTGTGCCGGGTGTGAATCAGAGAACCGGCCGCAGGCCCTGACGCTGAACACCCGCCGGGAGGACTGACCCATGGCCGTCGTGTCCCTGCTGATCGGCGCGTGATCATTCCCCGCTCCCTGACCTTCCAGATCGAACCCGCTGCCCACCGCGACCAGGAAAGCATGCCGCACTAATCTCCCTGGGTGTGCACGCAGCGGACGCCCTGTGGGTCGTGCCCTGCCACGTGCAGCGCTGACAGAAACCGGACAGGCGGGTATGGTGCCTGGTTAGGACTGCCCGGTGATCGTCAGGACGATCAGGACACAGTTCAGGCCGACGATCAGCGTCGCACTGGTCCACCCGGCGAGTTTCAGCGCCAGGGAGTCGGTGTGGATGCCCATGACGTCCCGTTTTCCGGTCAACCGGATCAGCGGAATCAGGGCGAACGGTATCCCGAAGCTGAGCAGAACCTGACTCAGCACCAGAGCCAGGGTCGGCTCAATTCCCGCGCCGAGAATGATAAGAGCCGGTATCAGCGTAATCACCCGCCGGGTCAGCAGTGGCACCCGGATCTTGAGCAGGCCGCCCATGATCGTCGCCCCCGCGTAGCAGCCCACCGAGGTGGATGCCAGACCTGAGGCCAGCAGCCCGATCGCGAACACCACGCCGATAACGGGGCCGAGTGCTGACGTCACGGCGGCGTGGGCGCCGGCAATGGTGTCTGTTCCCTCGATGCCCCGCAGGCTGGACGCGGCCAGCAGGAGCATCGCGATGTTCACGACACCGGCCAGCATCAGGGCCCCGGCCACGTCGAAACGCGTGGCACGGATCAGCCGGGTTCGTACCGCAGGGTCCTCGGAGAAGCCGTGCCTGTCCCGGGCCAGAGCCGAGTGCAGGTAGATCGCGTGCGGCATCACCGTCGCGCCGAGCATGCTAGCCGCGAGCAGGACCGTGTCTGTCCCCTCAAAACGGGGCACAAGACCTGACAGGGCACCTCCAGCGTCCGGGGGATTGACGAATAGCCCGGAGACGAATCCGACGGCGATGACACCGAGCAAAATCAGGATCGCGTATTCGAAGGATTTCTGGCCGCGGGCGGACTGCAGTGCCAGCAGTAGCATGGACGCGAGTCCGATGATGAGACCGCCGGCCAGCAGGGGAAGCCCGAAGAGC
The DNA here is from genome assembly GCF_001423745.1 of Arthrobacter sp. Leaf337. Lineage (GTDB taxonomy): Bacteria > Actinomycetota > Actinomycetes > Actinomycetales > Micrococcaceae > Arthrobacter. Next base: position 71,157 of record NZ_LMPC01000003.1, on the reverse strand, counting down.
AGGTTCAGGGCCACGGCCCCGCCGATGACTTCTGCCATGTCCGTGGCCCCGGCGACAACCTCCGCCTGGACCCAGTACAGCCGGCGCCGGCGGGTGCCCAGGCGCTTGCCGAGAATTTCCGGGAGGCTGAGCCCTGTCGCCAGACCCAACTTGGCCGACTGGTACTGCACCAGGACCGCCATGGCATTCGCTGCCACCAGCACCCAGACCAGCAGGTAGCCGTAGTTCGCCCCGGCGGTGAGATTTGCCGCGACGTTACCCGGATCAACATACGCAATGGCGGCCACAAAGGCCGGCCCCATCAGCAGCAGCCGCGACCAGCGCCGGTTCGTGGCCGGGCGGGCCGGGGCAGTTGTGGTGGTCATCGTTGTTCCTCGCCTTCGGGGTCCTGTTAGGACGAGGATAGCGTTAATTTAGGCGTGCCGAAAAGATACATTTCGGTAGGCCGCACGGACCGGCCCTAAGCTTCTGCGACCAACGGGCCGGCAGCCCTGACGGTCGCCGGCCCGGTACGTCCCGTTCGCCCGCTTAGGCCGCTGTGCTCGGCATCCGCTCCTTTCCGCATATGCCTCCGGAGAGAGTGCTGCCCGGACCGCCGCGCGGCTAGACCACGCCAGCTGGCCGCAGGCTTCAAGAGTCCGGTCTGACGGAGGCGCCGGCCGGCCATTTTCGAGCTCCACCCATCCGCCGCCCTTGCGGCGTCGAATGGTTTGTAAGTCCTGCGGTAATCGATGACGTACGGCCACGATCGGGAGGTGAAGCAATGCGCGAAAATGCCTCATGGCTTCCCTCCGCCGTGCGGTCCCTCGTCCTGGCAACACTGCTCGCGGCTGCCTGGCTTATCTTCGGAGCCGTCTCGGCTCAAGCTTCCAGCCTGTTGCCGCCCGTCACGGACACCATTGCCTCTGACACCGGCACCTCTGACACTGCCACGGCTGATGAAGGTCCCCTGGCCGCGCTGACTGGACCCGTGGCCACTGTGGCTGCGCCGCTGGCGACGCAGGTTCAGGCCATCGCCGAACCGGTTGTGGCGCCGGTAACGGAGCTCGCTTCCGGCGCCGTCGCACCTGTCACCGAAACGGTCGCCGGAATCACGGCGCCGGTCACCGGCCTGGTCGCTGATGTCACGGCGCCCGTGCTGGCTCCGGTGGGTTCCGTTGCCGGCAACGTCGCCGACGCCGTCCCCGCGCTTGTCGACGTTCCCGCCCTTCCGTCCACGGCAGAGTCCGTCCCGCAGGAAGCTGCACCGGCCGACGCCGCAGAGTCGCTTGCCGCTGCACCTTCTGCGGGCATGGCCCGGACCGTTCGGACAGTCACGCTGGACCGGGGATTCGGGCCGGCGGCAATGTCCGACGGCGACAGCCCCGTCGTCGTAACAGCGGGAACACCCGCTCCTCAACGTCCCGCAACACCCGCTCCCGACTCGCCGGCTACGGCGCCGGCGGGCTCCGGTTCGCTGCTTCGGACGGGCGGCGACGGCGGATCCGGCGTGGCAGCCGACGTTCCGGCCTTCCAGTTTTCCTTGACGCAGATCTCGCTCAAGGATGTCAGCAACCCCTCCGACGAGCTGCCCGGTTCGGTCAGCCTGGAGCACGGCTTTTCCCCCGACTAGCGACGCCGGCACCGCGCCTTTCTGCGCGGACGGCGCCTAGCCACGCACCAACCCTGCCTGGCTCAACTCACTAGTAAGGAACTAATTGTCATGAAATCTTTCGTACGCACCACCCTGTGCAGCGCCGTGTTCGCCGGCGGAGTGCTCATCCTCGGCGCCGGCGCAGCCTCCGCCTCCGATTCCACCACCACGACGTCGGACCTGGGCCTCGGCTCGGGAAGCCACATCAGCCTGAACCTTGGCGCCAACCTGGACGCTGCGGCTTCCGCCGTGTCTGAGGGGTCGGTTGTGAACGACTCGGTAGTGAACGACGGCGGGTCCTCCACCTGGGGGCACGGCGCCGGCAGCTCGACGGACACCAGCGCCGTCACCGACCTTGCCGTTGGCCTGGGTGTGAACCTGGACGCCAATGCCAACCTGGACGCTGCGGCTTCCGCCGTGTCTGAAGGCTCGGTGGTGAACGACGGCCACGGCACCTGGAGTGAGGGCTCGACTGCGGGCAGTGTTGTTTCGGATCTGAACGCTGATCTGAACCTGGATGCCGACGCCAGCCTGGATGCCGCGGCTTACGCGGTGTCTGAGGGTTCGGTTGTGAACGAGGGCGGCAGCTCCTGGACCGAGGGTTCCACTGAGGGCAGTGTTGTTTCGGACCTGAATGCGGGTCTGAACCTGGATGCCGACGCCAGCCTGGATGCTGCGGCTTCGGCGGTGTCTGAGGGTTCGGTGGTGAACGAGGGCGGCAGCTCCTGGAGCGAGGGCTCCACTGAGGGCAGTGTTGTTTCGGACCTGAATGCGGGTCTGAACCTGGATGCCGACGCCAGCTTGGATGCTGAGGCTTCGGCGGTGTCTGAGGGTTCGGTTGTGAACGAGGGCGGCAGCAGCCTCCTGTAACCATGCAAGTGTGTCTCCAGCCGTGAACATGGCTGACTAACGGAGTCGGGGTGCTGTCCCGGGGTGCTGTCCCAGGACAGCACCCCGACTTCCGGTTTTAACGGGTCGCGTAACTGCTGGAATTGAGGTTCCGTTGAGAAATAATTTTCCTGACGGAAGATTGCGGATTCCTTGTCGAATATTTTCCTGCTGCTTGCGTTCCAGTTGAAAAACTCTAGTCAACAAACAAATTGACTAATTCGGGTTGGAGCAACAAGCCAGTGTGTGACTATTCGAATTCTGAGCCTGGAACCGCGGGTGCCGGACTTCTGTGATAACAGTCCTTATCCCTGCGCATAATGAAGCCGCAGGTATTTCTGACACGCTTGAATCCCTTAAATCGCAGACTCTCCCGCCGGACAGGGTGCTGGTTGTTGCTGACAACTGCACTGATGCCACTGAGGATATTGCCCTGGCGCTTGGCGCGGAGGTCATCCGCACTGTCGGAAACACGGACAAGAAGGCGGGTGCCTTGAATTTCGCGCTGGAGGGGCTGCTTCCCGGCGCGCGTCCGGAAGACATGATCCTCGTCCAGGACGCGGATTCGCAGCTGAGCCGTGACTTCCTCGAGCGGGCAACCGCCCATCTGGGCGCCGACAGGCGGCTGGGAGCCGTGGGAGGCGTCTTCCGCGGTGCGAAGGGCGGCGGCTTCGTGGGCCACCTGCAGCGGAACGAGTACGCACGGTACGCGCGGGATGTGAAGCGGCTGCACGGCAAATGCCTGGTGGTTACGGGGACGGCCGCGCTGTTCCGTGTCCGCACCCTGGTTGACGTTATCGAGGCCCGGCGGGATGGCACCCTGCCTCCCGGCAATGGCAGGGGAGGCGTTTACGACACCTCCGTTCTGACCGAGGACAACGAGTTGTCCTTCGCCCTGCTGACCCTGAACTACCGCATCAAATCGCCGGCTGACTGCACGCTGGTCACGGAAATCATGCCCACCTGGCGCGAACTCTGGGCCCAGCGGCTGAGGTGGAAGCGGGGAGCGGTGGAGAACTGTGTCCAGTACGGCTGGACCAGGGTCACCCGGCCGTACTGGGGCAGGCAGGCCCTCTCTGTAACAGGCATTTTGGTGTCGTTGGCCTACTTCGGAACGGTGGCTTTTGCACTGGGCACGGGAGAAGGGCTGCACATTCAGCCCTTCTGGATGGCCGTGACCGGTGTCTTCGTGATCGAACGGGTAGTGACCGTGCGGCTGCGTGGCTGGAAGTACATGCTGGCCGCCGCAACGATGTACGAACTTCTGATCGACCTGTTCCTTCAGGTGGTCCACGCGAAGGCCTACGTGGATGCAGCACTCAACAAAAAGAAAGCTTGGTAACACTATGTACAGCAATCCAGCAGCTCCCGCAGCGGCCGGTGTCGGGGCCGGAACCCTCGCGGCAACCGGGGCCGGTGACCTCTTCTGGTTCGCCCTGGCAGCCTTCGCGCTCGTGGCGCTCGGTCTGGCCGTCAAGCGCATCGTGCCGGTTCGGGCCAAGTAACTTCAGCCTTATGGGCGGGCGGCCCGGATTCGCGACGAATCCGGGCCACCCGTTCGTGTCCGGCTCAGGTGACCACGCTGACGGCCTCGGAACAGGCAGCAGCATCGCAAACCTTGTAGCTTGTGGTTGTACCGCCCTTGAACTTGTTCACGTAGCTTCCCGTGTTGGGGACGGTCTTCGGGGTGCCGTTCATCCAGAGTGTGACGCTGGACCCGGTGGCCCCGGTCCACTTCAGCGTGGTGGAATTGACGCCTTTGACCTTGCTGTTGGCCGCGGTGAGTTTGATGGGTGAGCCGGCGGTTGGAGTTGTGCTGGCAGCCGGCGTGAACGAAAAGTCTCGGATCACCACGGACTCCGGTTTCACATGGTCGGGGTCCCCGCCACCCCCGCCTGTGACCCAAAGGTTGAAGTGGATGGCTTCTTTGGCCGGCACGGGGACGGTTGTTCCCTGCAGGACCGTGCGTTTGAGCAGGGTGCCCCCGGACCCCTCGCCGGCGAAGGTTTCGAACGTGAGCTTTCCGGGTTCCCAGACCATTTTGTGGGTGAGGACCAGGTCATTCGTCGTGTTGAAGACGACCGTGTTGTTGCCCTGCCCCGGCGGCTTGGTGGCATCGAACCAGTAGCCGTGGGCCTGGGTCACGGGCCAGGATTCCCCGTAGCTTGCGCCTCCGCCCCAGGCGGATGCCTCGCACAGATCGATCTCGTTGTAGCCGGGAGTCGCCAGGGGATCATAGGTAAACAGGCATCCCCACACCACTTCCTTCTGGAGGGTGCTTACATCTTTCGCCACCGTGGTGCTGTACGTGCCGTAGCCGAATCCCTGCCGGGTGGACTGGAACTCAGCCCCGACAGGAGCGCTGCCTGTCGGGTTGGTGAGGGACAGCGTGACGTATCCGCCGGCGTCGGGATTGCTGACGTTCGCCGCGTCGAAGGCCTTGTTGTACTGCGGCGCACCGGCCCAGAACCGTTTTTCCCAGTTGAACCCCTTCCAGGCAAAGCTGCCGACGGGCCCGGGGTTCGGGTCCATGGGGGTGGTGTCGGCGGCCTGCGCCGACGTTGTTGCGGACAACATGACCAGGCTGGCAGCTGCCAGCATTGCCACCGGCCTGTTTAGCCAAACCGCTTTTGCGACGCGAGACCTCAAGGAAACCATTTAACGCCCCCTACATTTGCGCCGAACACCGCAGCGCCGCGCCCCCAGTGAGCACAAGATGATCATCATTCAGTGCGGATTGGTTGGCAATAGAGGGCCCGCGATATTTATTTTTACATTACTCAATAAATGCACAATTTTTCCGCAATTCGTTGTTGAGGAATTGGTGATAGTTACTAAAGCTGAATACGCACGAGAATTTCTTGGGGGTTTGATGGTTACGCGCGGCATAGCTGTGGTTATTGACGGCGACGGTCGTAGCAGGGCATCGCTGGAGGAGCTGCTGGTCCAGTCCGGGTTCGAAGTGGTGGCCGCGGCGTCCGGTGCCGAGGGAGTGGCTGCCGTGCGGCGGCATGATCCGGTCCTGGTCACCGTGGAGCTCGGGCTTCCCGACTTTGACGGCATCGAAGCCTCCCGCCGGATCCGTACCTTCAGCCATGCCTACGTGATCCTGGTCGGCGCCCTGGCGAACGAAGCCGATGCGTTGCTGGGCCTCGAAGCCGGTGCTGACGATTATCTGGCCAAGCCGTTCCGTCCGCGCGAGCTCCGGGCAAGGATCGCTGCCTTGCTGCGCCGGCCCAGGCGTCACGCGCTGGTGGAAGCTGCGCAATGCGCGGCAGGACACTTCGTCGCCAAGCCTGTAGGCGCGGAACTGACCGCTCCCGCTGCCGCCGCTCCCCGCGACGTTGCCGCGGCCGAGGAACCCGCGGCCGGAACCGGGTGGGATTTTGAACACCGCGGCCTTGCCCTGATGGACAGCACCCGTGCAGTATCGGCGGACGGACAAGCCATTGATCTCACCCGCACCCAGTTCGAACTGCTCCGCGCACTGCTTCAAAACAAGGGGGCGGTGCTGACCAAGGCGGACCTGGCCCGGCATTTGCGGCACGAAGCCCCCGTTCCCGGGTCTGCCGTGACGGCCCGGGACGAACGCGTGCTGGAAGTGCACATGGGCAACCTGCGCAAGCGGCTGGGTGACAGTCCACGTTCGCCGCGGTGGGTGCAGACCGTGCGGGGAGTGGGCTACCGGCTGACCCCGCAGTAGATCCATCCCCGCAAGGCGTCGCCACCGCACAAGAGGCCGCCGCACAAGCGGCCACAGCACAAGGCAGGTCTTTTGCCCCTGCCCGGCCCATGGGCGCAGGCGTGTACTTGAAGTGTCAGCCCGCTTCGGGCATTACACCGCAACGCACGGGAGGTACCGTCGTCATGTCTGATCTGTTCAGGTGGTCACCATTCCATACCAACCGCTGGCTGGATACATTCCGCAGCAGCCCGTTCGATCTGCTTCGCCGGTCCCCGTCCGAAATGATGGACGCCATGGACAGGGTCTTCCAGCAAGGCAACCAGCCGATGCCGATCCGCGTCGAGGAGTACCTCGACGGCAACACCCTCGTCGTCCGGGCCGAAGCGCCGGGGCTGGATCCGGACAAAGACATCGACGTCTCTGTTGTTAACGGTTCCCTGCAGATCCGCGCCGAACGCCGGGAAGAGACGGAGGAGAAGGAAAAGGGCAGCTACCGGTCGGAGTTCCGCTACGGCTCATTCTTCCGCTCCCTCCCTCTGCCGCCGGACGTAAAAGAGGAAGACATCAAGGCGACTTACAAGGACGGCGTCCTCGAAGTACGCACACCCGTTCCGGAACAGGAGTTGTCCGAGCCAAAGGGCAAGAAACTCCCCATCACCCGCGAATAGCCCACGTCATACCCGCGCATCGGCCAGGCCGCTGTTCCTGTGCGCCGCGGGCCGGGGCATGTTCCGCGGCGCCGGGCAGGCGTATTGTCTGGGGTAGGAGGCGCTACGCGCACACGATTTCTCCGGACGGTCTCCCCCTCCGATTGTCCGGTGACTGGCCGGAGGACAATCCATGGCAAAGAAACTTCCACTGGATGAGCTCTCCGGCGCGATCGGCAGGATCCGCCGGCTGCTTCTGACCGAGGAAAAAGTCAGCACCGCCGTCGAACTCCTGGCGAGGGCCATCAAGGACTCCGTACCTGGCACCATCGGTGCGGGGGTGTCCGTTCTGGACCCGCAGGGCCGCCGGACCAGTCACGGATCAACCGACAGGGTGGTTGATGAGGCGGATGCACTGCAGTACGGGCTCGGGGAAGGGCCGTGCCTGACGGCGTGGGCCGCGGAGGAAACCATACTCGTGGACGATATCCGCACGGACAGTCGCTGGCCACGCTGGAGTGAGGCAGTGAGGGGGCTTCCCGTCCGATCGGTGGTGAGTGCAGCCCTCGTCGCGAACAAGGAATGCATCGGCGCCATCAAGGTTTACGCTGCGCTTCCGTCCGCCTACACCACGGCCACGACACGGCTGCTGGAGCTGTTCGCCGCCCCGGCCGCGACCCTGCTTTCCCACGTGCAAGCCAACGATTTGCCGCAGCAGATCAGCGAGGAGCTGCATGCGGCCCTGGAGAGCAGGGACGTGGTGAACCGGGCCTGCGGGATCCTCATGCAGCGGCACGGGGCCGGGTACGAGCGTGCTTTGGAGGACCTGATGCACCATGCCAGGCAGCGCAGGACCACCCTCGCCGAGGCCGGCGCGGAAATCATTGCCGCGTTACAGGCCGGCAGGAACTAGAGGCGCCACTATGGGCTTCGACCTGAACGAACCCGAGCAACGACGGAAGCTACGGGCTGCCCTGAAAGCGTCTGACGTCACGCCCGGGGAACTCTGGCTGAACTATTTCAGCATCGGCGGCGGCGTGGGCGAATACGAAGTTGAAGCGTATCTGCAGGGGTTGCTCTCCCTGCCGACGATCCAGCGGGACCTGCTGGCGATGGCCGCCAACGAACTGATCGAGACCGTCCCCCGCCTGTTTGCGCCGTATTCCGATGACCCCGACCTTGCAGACCGCCGTCCGGAGGCCGGTCAGGAATCTGAGCCTGAATCGGGCCAGGACGCCGACGCCGCCGGAGACCACGACACCCACAGCAGGCAGGGGCCTGATGAGCAGACGGACCTGCCCGGAGACGAATAGCCGCCCCGCCGGCACAGGTCCACAGCGGCCCCGCGGGCCCCGCGGAAACGCGGCGGCGCCTACAGCGACACCCGGCCGCTCACCACGGAGCGGCTGACCCCGCCGATCCAGATGCCGTCATCGTCCACCGTGACAGTCAGCAGGCCGCCGCGTCCCAGCGCAGTGCCTTGCTGGACGGTGTAGCCGCCGTCCACCACGCCCTCGCCCAGGAGCCATTGCGCCAGTCCGGCGTTGAGGCTGCCGGTTACGGGGTCCTCGGGAACGCTCAAGCCGGGAACGAACGCCCGGACCTCAAAGTCCGCAGGTCCACCCTCCGGGTAGCTGCCGATGACGCCGACACAGAGCTGGTCCATCAGGGCGAAATCGGGCTCCAGCCGGAGCACTGCTTCCGCTGATTGCAGCCGGATCCCCAGCCAGCCCGGGCCGTTGTCCACCCAGTTGCTGCCCAGGACTTCGCTGGCATCGATGCCAAGGCTGGCGAAGGCCTGTTCCAGCACCGCCGGTTCAACCGGACCGGAGCGGACCAGCGGCGGCGCCGCAAAGGCGAGGTCAGTGCCCGAGCGGCGGATTTTCACGAGCCCCGCCTCGCATTCCTGCACCAGCTCGCCGTCACGGCGGGGCTGCCCGCCGTTTTCCAGCCACGCGTGCGCCGAGCCCAGCGTGGGGTGCCCGGCGAACGGCAGTTCGGCGGCGGGCGTGAAAATACGCAGCCTGTAGTCCGCCTCGGGGTGCGACGGCTCCAGGAGGAACGTGGTCTCCGAGAGGTTGGTCCAGTTAGCGAAGCTCTGCATCTGTTCCGCGGACAGGCCGTGGGCTTGATGTACGACGGCGACCGGGTTGCCTGCCTTGGGCCCCGGGGCAAAGACGTCAACCTGGGAGAAGGGATATTCGTTCACTGCGGTGGTCATGCTGGTCATAGCAACCAACCGTAGGTGGCCGCCGTGCCGCGGGACCATAGCCAATTCCGGAAAGTGGCCTTGTTCAGCCCTGGCCCTCCGGCCGGAGGGCGTTGTTGCCGGTGAGCTCGTGCCCTATCTGCCGGCCTGTTGATCGGAAGCCGGCAATCCCTTCCGTGGTTGGAAGAACGCATTGGTTGCGGGCTGCCACATCAGCACGCTTCCGGCCAGGGCCGGGATGAGGCTCACGACGGGAAGCACGGACCAGTTGTTGTTTACGGCGCTCGAGACGTAAAAAACCGCGACGAGCGTCAGGACGACCCTCGCCCAATGGGCGCCCCCGAGCAGCCGCAATGCCGCCCAGACCTGGAGCGCGGCGAAGGGAGCCCCGAACGCCACCCCCAACAGTTCGAGCCAGCCCCATTCGGCCTGGTGTGTGCCGATCCGAACCAAAGTGATGATCCCGGGCACCGCCCAGGAAGTGAACGTGCTGGCGATCCAGAACGCCGTCGCCGCTCTCACCGCTGACGGAACCGTGGCCGGTGTGCCAAGAATGAAACGCTGTTCCCCCATGGACGTTCCCCCACTTCACCGTGTATTTCCAGGGCACAAAGGTGCGCCGAAACTTCAGCCTAACCATCTGTCCGGCAACCGTCTTGTCAAAACTGCCGGCCGCCTGGCATCGCCACGCCAGGGCCTTGCCGGTCGGCGCCCCAGACCGCCGCGCCTTCGCCCTGAGAGGAACCCGGTCCGCTCGCAGGTTCCGGTCGTAAACTGGCCTTCGAATCTGATTGCGCGGGCCCCGGAGCGCGCGCGGCGTGAAGTGGAGTCCGGATGCTCTGGAAACTGCTCGTTGAGTACCTGCGGCCGCAGCGGCGGCTGCTGATCGCCGTCGTGATTTTCCAGCTGGCGCAGTCCATAGCGTCCCTGTACCTGCCCACGCTGAACGCGGACATCATCGATGAAGGCGTGGCCAAGGGGGATACCGGGTATATCCTCCGGGTGGGCAGCCTCATGCTGTTCATCACCTTGCTGCAGATCGCCTGCGCGGTGGTGGCCGTGTATTTCGGGGCGAAGGCGGCCATGGCGCTGGGCCGGGACCTGCGCGGGGCCATCTTCACCCGGGTGGGGGAGTTCTCCGAGCAGGAGGTCACCAGGTTCGGGGCGCCGAGCCTGATCACCCGCTCCACGAACGACGTCCAGCAGGTCCAGCAGCTGGTGCTGATGTCCGCCACGATGATGGTGGCCGCGCCCATGCTCAGCATCGGCGGGGTGATCATGGCGGTCCGGCAGGATGCGCAGCTGTCCTGGCTGATCGCCGTCAGCGTCCCGGTGCTGCTGGTCGCCGTCGCGCTCATCATCACCCGCATGGTGCCGCTGTTCCGGAAGATGCAGGTGCGGATCGACACCGTGAACCGGGTGCTCCGCGAGCAGCTCACCGGCATCCGGGTGGTGCGGGCGTTCGTGCGGGAGGACATCGAGACCGCCCGGTTTGCCCGCGCCAACGAGGACGTCACGGACACCGCACTGCGGGCCGGCCGGCTGATGGCGCTCGCCTTCCCTGTTGTGATGCTGGTGCTGAACGTCTCCAGCGTGGCGGTGATCTGGTTCGGCTCATTCCGGATCGAGGACGGTTCCATGCAGGTGGGCACGCTGATTGCCTTCCTCAGCTACCTGCTGCAGATCCTGATGTCCGTCATGATGGCCACGTTCATGGCGGTGATGATCCCGCGCGCGGCGGTTTCTGCGGACCGGATCGGCGAGGTGCTGACCACGGAGTCGAGCGTGCGGCCGCCGGAGCATCCGGTCACCGCTGCCGCCGGCCGGGGCGGTGCGGGCAGCGGCGAGATGGAGATGCACGACGTCGGATTTGCCTACCCGGGTGCCGAGCAGCCGGTTCTGTCCGGGATTAGTTTCACTGCCCGTTCGGGGCAGACGACGGCGATCATCGGCAGCACCGGGTCCGGCAAGACCACGCTGGTGAACCTGCTGCCGCGGCTTTTCGATGCCACCAGCGGCTCGGTGAAGTTCGACGGCGTGGACGTCCGCGAGCTGCACCCGGACCAGCTGTGGGGGCACATCGGCCTGGTGCCGCAGCGGCCGTACCTGTTCTCCGGCACGGTGCGCAGCAACCTGCTCTACGGCAAGCCAGATGCCACCGAGGATGAGATGTGGCGGGCACTCACCACCGCGCAGGCGCAGGACTTTGTCCGGGAGATGGAGGGCGGGCTGGATGCGCCCATCTCGCAGGGCGGCACCAACGTGTCCGGCGGGCAGCGGCAGCGGATCGCGATCGCCCGGGCGCTGGTGAAACAGCCCGAGCTCTACATCTTCGACGACTCGTTCTCCTCGCTGGACACCGCCACTGACGCCCGGCTGAGGCAGGCGCTCAAGCACAACACCTCCGGCGCCACCCTGGTGATCATCGCCCAGCGGGTGTCCAGCATTGCCGACGCGGACCAGATCCTGGTGCTCGACGACGGCAGGATCGTGGGGCACGGAACGCACGATGACCTGCTGGAGACGTCGGAAACGTACCGCGAGATCGTGTCCTCGCAGCTGGCAGCGGAGGAGGCGGTATGAGCGGGCGAAGCACACCCACCCGGCCGGGACCGGCCCCGGAAACCGGGAGCACCGCCGTCGGACGCCCGCCGCGTCCGCCCATGGGCCCGGGACGCGGGGGACCGTTCGCGGGGATGAACATCCCGGCGGAAAAGGCGATGAACTTCTGGCCGTCGGCCAGGCGGCTGCTGGGCACGCTGCGGCCGGAGCGGCTGTGGCTGGTGCTGGTGATCGCGCTGAGCGTTGCCGGGGTGACGTTGTCCGTGATCGGGCCGCGGCTGCTGGGCGAGGGCACCAACATCATCTTCGCGGGCGTCGTGTCCAAGCAGCTCCCGGCGGGGATGACCAAAGCGCAGCTGATCGCGCAGCTGCGGGCCGCGGGGGAGAACCAGAAGGCGGACATGCTCAGTGCCATGGCGCTGACGCCGGGGACGGGGATCGACTTCACGGCGCTGGCGAGTGTGCTGCTGTGGGCGCTGGTGCTGTACGTGCTGGCGTCCGCGTTTATGTGGGTGCAGGCGTACGTGCTCAACGGCGTGGTGCAGCGGACCGTCTTCCGGCTGCGCGAGCGGATCGAGGCGAAGATCAACCGGCTGCCGCTGCGGTATTTCGATTCGATCCAGCGCGGCGAGCTGCTCAGCCGGGTGACGAACGACGTCGACAACATTTCCCAGAGCCTGCAGCAGACCATCAGCCAGGCGGTGATGTCGCTGCTGACCGTGGCGGGCGTGCTGCTGATGATGTTCCTGCTCTCGCCGACGCTGGCGATCATTGCGCTGGTGACCATTCCGCTGACACTGGTGACGACGGCGGTGATCGCCAAGCGCTCGCAGAAGCTGTTCGTGGCGCAGTGGAAGCACACCGGCGAGCTCAACGGCCAGATCGAGGAGACCTACACCGGGCATGCGCTGGTGAAGGTGTTCGGTCGGCAGCAGGAGGTGGGGGAACGGTTCCGGCAGAAGAACGCGGAGCTGTATGAGGCGAGCTTCGGCGCGCAGTTCATTTCCGGCCTGATCATGCCGGCCATGACGTTCATCGGGAACCTGGTGTACGTGGGGATCGCCGTGGTGGGCGGCCTGCAGGTTGCGTCCGGGGCGATGCAGCTGGGCGATGTGCAGGCATTCATCCAGTACTCGCGGCAGTTCACGCAGCCGCTGGCGCAGTTGGGGTCCATGGCTAACCTGCTGCAGTCCGGGGTGGCGTCGGCCGAGCGGGTGTTCTCGTTGCTGGATGAGCCGGAGGAGTCGCCGGAGGCTGCCGGTTCTGTTCCTGCCGGCGGGCGGGGGCGGCTGGTGTTCGAGAACGTCTCGTTCTCCTATTCGCCGGACAAGCCGCTGATCTCTAACCTTTCGCTGGTGGCGGAGCCGGGGCAGACAGTGGCGATCGTCGGCCCCACGGGGGCCGGCAAGACGACGCTGGTGAACCTGATGATGCGGTTCTACGAGATTGATGCGGGGCGGATAACGCTCGACGGCGTGGACATCACCTCTGTCTCCCGGCGCGAGCTGCGCTCGCGTATGGGCATGGTGCTGCAGGATACGTGGCTGTTCGGCGGGACGATCCGGGACAACATTGCCTACGGGCGGCCCTCGGCTTCGGAAGCCGAGATTCTGGAGGCGGCGAAGGCGACGTACGTGGACCGGTTCGTGCACTCGCTGCCGGAGGGTTACGACACGGTGCTGGAGGACGAGGGCGGAAACGTGTCCGCGGGCGAGAAGCAGCTGCTGACGATTGCCCGCGCGTTCCTGGCCCGGCCGTCGGTGCTGATCCTGGACGAGGCGACTTCTTCCGTGGACACCCGGACGGAGGTGCTGGTGCAGAAGGCGATGAGTGCGCTGCGGTCCGACCGGACTTCGTTTGTGATCGCCCACCGCCTGTCAACGATCCGCGACGCTGACCTCATCCTGGTGATGGAGGCAGGGCAGATCGTGGAGCAGGGCACGCACGCTTCCTTGTTGGCCGCGGGCGGGGCCTATGCGCGGCTCTACGAGGCCCAGTTCGCGGCTCCGGTGGCGGAGGTTTAGGGGGTTCCCTCGCCGTCACGGTCCGCATGGCCGACCGGCAAGATACCGCCAGCATGGGCCGGTTGGGCTACCATCTATTGGTTAGTCCGGCGTGTAACTAGGCGGTCGAAGGAAATCCTGATGAATGCATATGGTGCAGGCGATGGCTATTGGTATCCCTCCGAGCAGGACCACAGGGCTGCTGCGGTCGCAGTCCTGAACGCCCTTCGTGAGTACCGGGCCTCCGAAACCGCCATGAGGCGCCGGACGCGTTCATCCATGGAAATGGGGGAGTCCGACCTTCTCGCCCTGCGCTACCTGCTGGAGGCTGACAAGGCCGGCGTCGGCATACAGCCCAAAGAACTTGCAGCCCGCCTGGGCATGACCTCGGCATCCATGACATCCCTGGTTGATCGAATGGTGACCGGGGGATATGTCACCCGCGAAACGCACCCCTCGGACCGCCGGGCCATCCTTCTCCGCCCCACCCCGGGCGCGGACGCGGAAGTCCGCCAGACCCTCGGCAAGATGCACCAGCGCATGATCGAAGTCGCGGAATCACTCACGCCCGAACAGGCAGCTGCCGTCACCTACTTCCTTCTGGCGATGCGGGACGCGGTCGACACGCTCGACAGTGAGTCGGACCAACCCCCTGCTGGACATCCAAATAAAACTAGGTAGTCTAGCTAGGTACTTAGCTAGCTATTTAGGGATGGATCGCATGACTGCTGTGGCCGAACGGACAACCTCCAGCTTTCCCCTCAAATCCCATTCCTTTCCTGGACGGTCCGTCAGCTTCACCGGGGACCTCAGCGATCAGCTCCCGGCCGGCCCGGAGACGCCGGTAAGCCACGAGGCCGCGGACGGTGCACCGTTGCACTGTGGCATGAGAATGACGCCGTCGCCGGTTCCCTCACTGCCCTGGGCGCAAACCCACACGGATCTGGGGGAATGGGTCTGCGCCTGCGGCTTCCGGCAGGACAGCTTCCGGCAGGACGCCGAGTCGGAAGTCGACCCCTTGGCCGCGGTTCACGCAGCGGGGGCACGGCTTGAGAGCTTGCAGTGGGAAATGGATGTCGCGGAGGCCGCATTCGTCTCCGCAGTGAAAAGGGCCATGGCTGCCGGGGCCGATTCCGCGGCCATTGCCTTCGAAGGCGGCCTCACGCATGCTGAGCTTCTCGAACTTCTCCAGTGACGGCAACCCTGATCCGGCCGGCGGTTGCCGGCCGGCTGGGCGCTGCCGGGGGCGGGCGCCGCACCGTGGAGCGGCGGTATCAGGTTGGAGCACTGCTGGGGCGCGGCGCGGAAGCTGACGTTTACCAGGCGACGGACCTGCTTAGCGGCGGATCTGCAGCCCTCAAGATCTTCCGGGCAGAGGCAGCCAATCCCGACTCGCCGTTCAACCGGGAGATTGAGCTCCACGCACGCCTGCACCACAACAACATCATGCGGATCAAAAGGTATGGCCGCATGCCTGCCGACGGCGGCACAGGCTCGGGCCGGAACTACATCGCCGCCGAACTCGCCGCAGGGACCGATCTCCGACGGGCGATCCACGAGGGGCCGGTGGATGCCGCGGACGTGGCGGCGTGGATGGGCGGAGTTGCGTCGGCCCTGTCGCACATCCACCGCAAAGGCATCGTGCACAACGACGTCAAACCCGCCAACATCATGGTGAACCGGGCTGATGACAGGGCCTCCAAGGCCGAGGCCAAACTCATCGACTTCGGAATCGCCACCAGCTCCTGGCACCGCCCGAACACGGATGTATCAGGCACCCCGCACTACCTGAGCCCCGAGGCAGTCCACGGACAGCACGCCACCAGCGCCAGCGACATCTATGCCCTTGGCCTGGTCATCTTCGAAAGCCTCACCGGCATCAAGGCATTTCCCGGGCCGGCCTTGGAATCGATGGTTGCCCGTACCCTGCGCTCACCCCGGCTTCCCGCTACCGTCCAGCGGCGCTGGTCCCGGCTCCTGCTCGCCATGACAGACACGGACCCTGCCCGGCGACCCAGCGCGTCCGAGGTCCACCGCACGCTCCACAGGATCAGCCGGTAGGCGGTAGCGGGAGTTGGATTTGTGCTTGCAGTCCGCAGTTACGTCTCTTACTTAGGCGTTTCGTTGGCGGGAGAGCCGACGGCAGCCTGCACTGCGGCAACGAGAGTGGACGTCGGTCTCGGTGGTGTCCCACGAGCACATCCACGGGGCGCCGTTTTTCGTCGGTATTGATATGCGCTGTTGCCGCGCAGATGACAGCGCCCCAACGCGGGAGCAGGGCTTGCAGGGCAAGGACGTTGGCCCCTGTTCCATTGAAGACCGGATAGGCGCTGGCAGCTGCCCCGAAGTGGGACTTGATGACAACTTGAAGCGCTGCTGTGTAGACATCTTCGCCGTATGCGGTGACGTGGCCTTCGTTGGCTGCCTGAACTGCTTCGACGATTTCGGCGTGAGCCCCGGCGTAGCTATCCGAGGCGAAGCCCCGGTATGCCGGGTCGTGCAGGCGCCCCGCCAGTACCTGTGGGACGCCTGCTATGTATCAACGCTGACGCTCATGCCGGTGCACCTGCGAGTTGGCCGGCCGTGAGGGGCAAGCGCTGCCCGTTGATCTGTTCTGCTTCCAGATCGAAGATCCGCTGTACAGCGTCCGCAAGGACACTGACATCGGTGTAGCCCGGAAATTTCCGTTCCGGCTGGGCTGCGCGCATCCGGTCATCGACCAGAGCCTTGACGACGAAGACCAGGGCGGCTGAGTGCTGAGCGGAGTGGGGGCTTCCATTTCCTCCCTGCAGGTGCCGGAATCCGTCGGCCACGGCCAGGGTCCATGCCTCGGCGGCTGACTTGACGGCGGCATAGGCGGCGCCGCCCGCTGTCGGCGAGGAGGCTGACTGTGCGGAAACGACGGCCAGGCGACCCGCAGGGGAGGCAGCCAAATCGTCGTAAAAAGCGCGGCTGGTGTTCCTCAATGTGGTGAGGACGCTGGTGTGCAGGAAGTCCCAGTCGGCATCCGTCTGGTCTGTAATTCCGGTACCGCCCCGCCACCCTCCCACAAGATGGATAAGGCCGTCCACGGGACCCAGATCGTTCCGGACAGACGTCGCCAAGTTCTCAACGGCTTGTAGGTCCGCGAGGTTGCAGACATAGCCCGTGACGTTGTCGTAAGCGGCCGCGAGCTCCTGCACCCGGTCCTCAAGGATGTCCACGGCGGCCACGCGTGCCCCTGCTTGCGAGAGGGCATGGACTACCGCGACGCCTGCGGCGCTTGTCGAACCGGCGACGACGACCGTACGCCCCGAGAGGTCCTGGCTCATGCGCCGGCCTCGCCCTCAGTCTTGACAGGGCTCTTCCCGGTGATTCCCGCAGTTGAGTCAATAACGGGGCGCATCTTCTTCTCCAGTGCTTCGTAGAACATCGACAGGGGGAATTCGTCATCAAGGATCTGGTCCGTCAGGTCCCGGGGCGGGCCGTCAAGCCGAAGGGCCTCCGGTCCCTTGGCCCACACGGAGGCCGGGTGGGGGGTGAGGGTTTCCGAGACGAGATCGTAGGCAGCCAGCCAGTGTGCGGTCTTCGGCCTGTCGATTGAACGCCAGTAGAGTTCCTCGATGCGGAGACCCAGTTCGACGACCACGCCGGCGACGTCTGTCCAGTCGATGCTCAACTTTCCATCGGTCCAGTGCAGGACCCGGTGCTGGTGCATCCAGGCGAACAGCAATTGGCCGCCCACGGCGTCGTAGTTACGGACCCTGTTCCCTGTAATCGCGAAGCGGAAAATGCGGTCGAAGATCACGGCGTACTGGACCAGCTTGGCGTGCTTGCGGGCGTCCTCGGAAGCCGTCTCGTCCCGCTCGATGAGGACGGACTCGCGGAAGGCGGTCAGATCGCAGCGGAGCTCCTCCAGGGAGTACAGGAAATACGGCATCCGCTGCTTGATCATGAACGGGTCAAAGGGCAGGTCACCGCGCATGTGGGTCCGGTCATGGATCAGATCCCACATCACGAAGGTCTTCTCCGTGAGGTGCTGGTCGTCGATGAATTCCGCGGCGTCAGCCGGCAGGTCCAGGGAAGTGATGTCGGCGGCAGTTTTGAGGACGCGACGGAACCGGGCAGCTTCGCGGTCCGCGAAGATACCTCCCCACGTGAAGGAAGGGGTGCTCCGGACCGCTACGCTCTCGGGGAAGAGAACTGCGGCGTTCGTGTCATAGCCGGGCGTGAAATCGATGAAGCTGATGGGGACGAACAGCTTGTTGGAGTAGTTTGTTGCCTCCAAGTCAGCCACGAATGAAGGCCAAATGACCTCGATGAGGACGGCCTCGAAGTATCGGTTCGTGCTGCCGTTCTGCGTGTACATGGGAAACAGAACCAGGTGCGGCAGCCCGTCGACGCGCCACTGCTCAGGGTGGAAGGCTACCAATGAGTCGAGGAAATCCGGTACCACGAAGCCCTCCGCCGCCCACCGCTGGAGGTCCTGCACGAGCAGTTCAAGGTAGTCCGTGTCGTGGGGGAGGTGGTGGCGCAGATCGTTGATTGAGTCCGTAATGATGCCGACATTCCGGCGGGCCTGGTCATGGTCAGCGGGTTCCGGAACGGAACCGTCCTGCACTTGAACCCGCTGCAGCCCGACGACGGCTGTTTTCAGAGCCAGCCATGCGGGGAGCGCCTTGAGGTCTTCTGCCCGGATGGTTGTCACTTCAGGGTTTGCGATTACAGACATGCTCGTTCCTTCCGTTGAGGGGATTCCTGAAGAAGCTAGCAGTGCGTAAGCATCTGTGAAGGGTTATTCCAACATGCATAAGAAATTCTTGTGCTCGGGGACCGCTCTTCATTGCAATGCCTGCGTCTGACCTGTGGGTCGGTGTTCTTAAGACATCCCGGAAACGGCGCATCACGGCGAATGAGCGGCGGTATCGGGACGGGTCGAGAGGTTCGGCTCCTGCCACGTGCGCCATCGGTGGCGTGGTCTACTCGCCGACTATCGACGCGTCATATCAGATCATCAGGGCTGCTTAGCCACCGGACGGCATCAGGTCAGCAACTCTTACGCTCAGATTGGATTGCCACCGCCTATGCGTAAGGACTTGACCCGTCGGTCGTGCAACATTCGCCCCGCCAAATGTCGCCTCCTTTGCCTGTGTTAGCTTGATCACCATCCTTCCCGGCCCGAGGGCTTCGGAAGGCCCAAACTCACCGCAGCTACCTTTTCGGAGGCACCATGGGACTTGGCTCCCACACGCAAATAAGTGATCGGGCTATTGCTACCGACACCCCTGAAACCGGTCTTTGCTCCGGTTCAGGACTGTTTCTTAGCTCGGGGTACACCAGCACGCAGGCAGCACCGCGCAATGATGCGATGGGCTATCTGCTCGACACCGCAGTCGCAGAAGCCTGCACCGGTCGAGCCGCTATTGGCACAGGGAACCCGACCCGGCCCGCAACGATATCCAGGGGTGGTGCTGCATGACCCCACCGAGCGGAACCCTCACAGAAATCAAGCCCGATGGAACAGCGGGGTCTTCCCTTGCGATAGCGGCAAATCACGCTTCCGGCGAATCCACCAACGAACTCAAGCGCGGGCTAAACCACCGCCACCTGCAGATGATCGCCATCGGCGGTGCGATCGGTACCGGGCTGTTTGTGGCCTCGGGCAGCACCATTTCCCAGGCGGGTCCCGGCGGTGCGTTGGCCGGCTACGCGCTGGTCGGGCTGATGGTATTCCTATTGATGCAGTCATTGGGCGAGATGTCGGCCAAAATACCGGTTGCCGGTTCGTTCCAGTCCTTTGCCACCCGTTTCGTCTCCCCGTCCTTTGGGTTCGCGATCGGCTGGAACTATTGGTTCAACTGGGCCATCACGGTGGCCGCAGAGCTGGTCGCGGCCGGAATCATCATGGACTTCTGGTTCCCGGGGGTCCCAGGATGGGTGTGGGCCGGCATCTTCCTGCTGGTGCTGACCGGGCTCAATGCCCTCTCGGCCAAGGCCTTTGGTGAGTCGGAATTCTGGCTTTCACTGATCAAGGTGAGCGCAGTGGTGCTCTTCCTGATCGCCGGCGTGCTGATGATTTTCGGCATCCTCGGGGATAACTCTCCGGGACTTAGCAACTGGGAAAACCGCGATGACGTGTTCCACGGGGGTTGGGTCTCGATCATCTCGGTCTTCATGGTTGCCGGGTTCTCCTTCCAGGGCACCGAGCTCGTAGGAGTTGCCGCCGGCGAGGCGAAGGACCCGCGCCGCGAGGTGCCGAAGGCTATCCGCACTGTCTTCTGGCGCATCATGCTTTTCTACATTGGCGCCATCTTTATCATCGGCTGCCTCATCCCGTTCACCGATCCGAGCCTGCTGGCCTCCGGTGAGTCCGATATTGCATCATCGCCCTTTACCCTGGTCTTCTCTCGCGCAGGCATCGCCTTCGCGGCGGCCTTGATGAACGCCGTGATCCTGACCGCCATCCTGTCCGCGGGCAACTCCGGACTATATGCCTCCACTCGGATGCTTTACGCCATGGCCCATGACGGTATGGCCCCGAAGATCTTCGGCCGAACCAATGCGCGTGGTGTGCCGATCGCGGCGTTGCTCGCGACGGCGGCCGTGGGACTTTTCGGGTTCCTCTCCGCGATCGTCGGGCAGGGTGCAGCCTACTCCTGGCTGCTGAACATGTCCGGCCTATGCGGCTTCATCGTCTGGGCGGGAATCGCGGTCTCCCACTACCGTTTCAGGCGCGGCTTCCTGGCCCAGGGAAACAAAGTCAGCGACCTGCCGTACAAAGCATCCCTGTTCCCCATTGGCCCGCTGCTGGCCTTCGCCCTGCTCATACTGGTCATTGCGGGACAGAACTACGAGGCTGTGCTTGCCGGACGGTCCGTGGAGGTGCTTTCCTCCTACATCGGGTTGCCAGTATTCATCGTTCTATGGCTGGGTCACCGCTACTTCACCAAGTCCAAAGTAGTGCCGCTGCTCGGGATGGATCTCACGGCACCTAAGGACGTCGAGGACGAACCTAGGGGTGCCACCCAGTAACTAGGCCAGAAAGAGGGAAGCCGGGTGCGAACAGCACCCGGCTTCGCTCCTCCCGCAGGTCAGTAACGGTCGTTTCTCACCCAGGTCTGGCAACCCTCAGGCCATCGTCACCCGCGGCACATTTCCGGGCTGATCATGCCGGCCATGACGTTCATCGGGAACCTGGTGTACGTGGGGATCGCCGTGGTGGGCAGGCTGCAGGTGGCGTCCGGGGCGATGCAGCTGGGCGATGTGCAGGCGTTCATCCAGTATTCGCGGCAGTGCACCATGCCGCTGGCCGCAGTTGGGGTCGATGGCCAATCTGCTGCAGTCCGGGGTGGCGTCGGCCGAGCGGGTGTTCTCTTTGCTGGATGAGCCGGAGGAGTCGCCGGAGGCTGCCGGTTCTGTTCCTGCCGGCGGGTGGGGGCGGCTGGTGTTCGAGGACGTGTCCTTCCCTACTCGCCGGACAAGCCGCTGATCTCCTTTTGACGCCTGTGGCGGAGCCGGGGCAGACTGTGGCGATTGTCGGCCTACCGGTGCGGGGAAGACCACGCTGGTGAACCTGATGATGCGGTTCTACGAAATTGACGCCGGGCGGAAAACGCTCGACGGCGTGGACATCACCTCGGTGCCCCGGCGTGAGCTGCGCTCGCGGATGGGGATGGTGCTGCAGGATACCTGGCTGTTCGGCGGGAGCATTCGGGACAATATTGCGTATGGACGGCCCTCGGCTTCGGAAGCCGAGATTCTGGAGGCGGCGCGGGCGCGTATGTGGACCGGTTCGTGCACTCGCTGCCGGAGGGCTACGACACGGTGCTGGAGGACGAGGGCGGAAACGTGTCCGCCGGCGAGAAGCAGTTGCTCCCGAACCGGTCGAGTTTGTTGACGACGAAGGTGTCGCTGGCGCCGACGGCGACGAAGGCATCGGGCAGTCCGGGCCGATCCCTGTTCCCGCCGATCAGTCCGTGACTCACGTAGATCCGGTCCTCGCGTAAGCCGAGCGCGGCAAGTCCATCCCGCTGGATGTCAGGTCCCGCTCGTCGGTTGATGACCCGCGTAGCCGGTGATGTGCGCGGTCAAGGGCCAAACGGCAGCGGTTTAGCTTCCTAAGCGGGACAGTTTTTTATGGGCGGGGCATACGCGACTCCGAGACATCATTACGTCCACACTAAAGAGGGCGGCTCCATCGAGGCACCGCACGTCCCGATGACCCCTGGTGGTGCAGTCCTTTGTGGGATCTAGAGCTCGCGATCTAAGCCTCCGGCACCCGCAGCACCCCAACAGCCGCCACCAGGTACGGCGCCGGATCCGGATCCGTCCCCGCGGCCCACTGCATCCAGGCTTCGAACGTCGCACCAAGATACGCGGCGCACATATACCCGGCAACATCCTCGCCAACACCGGTCGAAACCAGGTAGGCCCGGGCCCGCTCGCGCTGCGGCGCCAGCGACCCGTAGCTCCGGCTTGCCAGTTCCGGATGCTCGGCGATCAGCCGCAGTCGGCCGCGCGTCACCGCCAGGTCAGGCAGCACAGTAATCCCCGCGACAGCCGCCTCGCGCAGCCCCGCCAGGACATCGCCGTCGGAAGCGCCTTGAACGCGGGCTGAATCCAGAACCCGCCCGGAGGCCTCGACCACCGGCTCCATGCCGCCCCAGACGAGTTCGGCTTTGTTCGAGAAGTAGCGGTACAGGCTCTTGCGCCCGATCCCGGCCTCGCGCGCGATGTCCTCCATGGAGGTCTGCTCGTAGCCGCGCTCGGCGAACAGCCGCAGCGCAATGGCGGCCACGGCGTCGGGATCAATCGTCACCGGGCGCCCGGTGGGGCGCGGAACGGCGGTCTTCACAGCATCCGAAGGCATCCCACCAGTATTCACCCTTACATAATGACACAGAGTGTCATAAGGTGGATCACATCACCCTCAGCAACGTCTGGAAGGACATCATGGGCAACGAAGCTTCATGGCAGGAAGTCACCACCAACGGCCGGTTTGCCGGCAAGACCGTCATTGTCACGGGCGCGGGGTCGGGCATCGGCCAGGCCACGGCCCTGCGCGTCGCCAAGGAAGGGGGCCGCGTCATCGCTGCGGATATCAGCAAGGAGCGCCTGGACGCGCTCGTGGAAAAGAACGCCGGACTGGATCTGGTCCCCGTGGCCGGCGACATCTCCACCGAGGAGACCGTAGCCGCCGTCGTCACCGCTGCCGGCGGCAGGGTCGACGCCCTGGCGAACGTTGCCGGCATCATGGACAAGTTCGCGCCGATTCACGACGTGGACGATGAAACCTGGGACCGGGTTTTGCGGATCAACGTCACCGCCCTGATGCGCCTCACGCGCGCCGTAGTGCCGCTGATGCTCGACGCCGGAGTCGGCTCTGTTGTCAACGTCGCCTCCGAGGCAGGCCTGCGTGGATCCGCCGCCGGCGCCGCCTACACGGCGTCCAAGCACGCCGTCGTCGGCCTGACCAAGAACTCGGCCGTGATGTACGGGCCCAAGGGCCTGCGCTTCAACGCCGTGGCTCCGGGCGCCACGATCACCAATATCGTGGCCGACTGGGGTTCCCAACTGGCTGCCGAGCGACTCGGCCCGCTGATGCAGGTGACTATCCCCGCGCCCGCCACCGCGGCGCAGCTCGCCGCCTCCATCACCTTCCTGCTCAGCGACGACGGCACCAACGTCAACGGCGCCATCCTCGCGTCCGACGGCGGCTGGTCGGCGCTGTAGGGGCCGGGAACATAGGCGAGGAAGGGAACGCAGCGCCGGTTCAAGGCCACCCCGCGGCCCTACCGGGATGACGTTCGGAGGCCTATCTTTGAGCTGACACAGCCCGAGGAAAGGAACCAACGATGTTCACCCTGCAGATCAGCTATCCGGTCCGGGACTACGAGGCATTCAAGAAAGTATTCGACAGCGATCCTGCAGGCCGCGCTGCCTCCGGCGCCAGGTCTGTCCGCCTGTTCCGGGATACAGAAGAGCCGAACAACGTGGCCGTGCTCCTTGACTTCGACACCAAGGAAGCTGCGAACGGCTTTCTGGAACGGCTCCGCAGCGAGGTGTGGGATAAGCCCGAGGTGATTGGGCAGCTGATGACAGCAGCGCCCACAGCCAGGATCCTGGAGGAGACGGCCCGCGAGGGCCAAGGCGCGGGCTGACCGCAACCACCCCGCCGTAGTACACGGACACACAGCGCAACGTTCCGGCCCCCAGACGTAACCTGTTTAGATGCCTCGTTTTGCGCTTGATATTGAGTCCGTCCCCCGTCCCGTCCGCGCTCAGGCGCTGCTGGATGCGGTGAACCACCGGGTCGTCATCGCCGATGGGGCGATGGGCACCATGCTGCAGGGCCGGGAACTGTCCCTTGAAAAGGACTTCCTGGGGCTCGAAGGCTGCAACGAGATCCTCAATGACACGCGACCCGATGTCCTCGCGGACATCCACGACGCCTACTTCGCCACCGGCATCGACGCCGTGGAAACCAACACCTTCGGCGCCAACTGGTCCAACCTCTCCGACTACGGCATCGACGACCGCATTGAAGAGCTCGCCCGCAAGGGTGCGCAGATTGCCCGCGAGCGCGCCGAAGCGGCAGAGAAAACAGACGGACGGATGCGCTGGGTCCTCGGCTCGATGGGGCCGGGCACCAAGCTCCCCAGCCTCGGCCACACCAGCTACGACTACCTCAAGCAGACCTTCGCCCTGCAGGCCGAGGGCCTCATCGACGGCGGGGCGGACGCCTTCCTCATCGAGACCAGCCAGGACCTCCTGCAGACCAAGGCCGCCGTCAACGGCTGCAAGCAGGCCATCGTCGCCCGCGGCATCCGGCTCCCCATCTTCGTTGAGGTGACCGTCGAGACCACCGGAACCATGCTGATGGGCTCCGAAATCGGCGCCGCCCTCACCGCGCTCGAGCCGCTCGGCGTCGACGCCATCGGCCTGAACTGCGCCACCGGCCCGGATGAGATGAGCGAGCACCTGCGCCACCTCTCCAAGCAGTCCTCCGTGGCCATCGCCTGCATGCCCAACGCCGGCCTGCCCGTCCTTGGCCCCAACGGCGCACACTATCCGCTGTCACCCAGCGAACTCGCCACCGCGCACGAGCAGTTCGTGCGGGAATTCGGCCTGGGCCTCGTAGGCGGATGTTGCGGTACGACGCCGGAGCACATGGCCGCCGTCGTCGAACGGCTTGCGCCCTTCCGCACTACCGACGCCGTCGCCGGCGGCGGGAGGGGCGCCGACGGCGCCCGCGTTCCCACCGAACGGGAAGCGGGCATCGCCTCCCTCTACCACCATGTGCCGTTCGACCAGGAGTCCTCCTACCTCGCGATTGGTGAGCGCACCAATGCGAACGGTTCAAAGGCATTCCGCCAGGCGATGCTGGAAGAGCGTTGGGATGACTGCGTCGATATCGCCCGCGAGCAGGTCCGTGTCGGCGCGCACCTGCTCGACGTCTGCATCGACTACGTGGGGCGCGACGGCGTGGCCGACATCAAGGAGATCGTCTCGCGTTTCGCGTCGGCCTCAACCCTCCCGCTCGTCATCGACTCCACCGAACCGCCCGTGCTGCAGGCCGGTCTCGAACACATCGGCGGGCGCCCGGTAATCAACTCCGTCAACTACGAGGACGGCGACGGCCCGGACAGCCGCTTCGCGCGCATCATGCCGCTCGTGAAGGAACACGGTACCGCCGTGATCGCCCTGACCATCGACGAGCACGGCCAGGCACGCACCACCGAGGGAAAGGTGGCCATCGCCTCCCGCCTCATTGACTCCCTGGTGGGCGAGTGGGGCATGCGCGTCGAAGACATCATCGTCGACGCCCTGACCTTCCCCATCGCCACCGGCCAGGAAGAGACCCGCCGGGACGGCATCGAAACCATCGAGGCCATCCGCCAGATCACCGCGAAATACCCCGGCATCCACACCACCCTGGGCGTCTCGAACGTCTCCTTCGGACTGAACCCGGCAGCGCGCATCGTCCTGAACTCGGTGTTCCTGCACGAGGCCGTGCAGGCGGGCCTCTCCAGCGGCATCATCGACGCCGCCAAAATCGTGCCGCTCGCCTCATTGCCGGAGGAGCAGCGCAAGGTGGCCCTGGACCTCGTCTGGGACCGCCGCGAATACGACGCTGACGGCAACATCACGTACGACCCCCTGAACAGCATGCTTGACATGTTTGCCGGCGTCGACACCGCAGCGCTCAAGGACCAGCGCGCCGCGGAACTCGCCGCCCTGCCCACCGGCGAACGCCTGCAGCGGCGCATCATCGACGGCGAAGGCAAGGGCCTCGAAGAGGACCTCGACCTGGCGCGCGCCGAGGGAATGACCCCGCTGGCCATCATCAACGACCAGCTGCTCGAGGGCATGAAGGTGGTGGGTGAGCGCTTCGGCGCCGGCGAGATGCAGCTGCCGTTCGTGCTGCAGTCCGCCGAGGTCATGAAGAACGCGGTGGCACTGCTCGAACCGCACATGGAGAAGTCGGATTCCTCGGGCAAGGGCACCATGGTGATCGCCACCGTGCGCGGCGATGTGCACGACATCGGCAAGAACCTGGTGGACATCATCCTCACCAACAACGGCTACAAAGTGATCAACATCGGCATCAAGCAGCCGATCGCCGACATCATCGCCGCGGCCGAGGAGCACGACGCCGACGTGATTGGCATGTCCGGGCTCCTGGTGAAGTCCACCGTGGTGATGAAGGAGAACCTCGCGGAACTGCAGTCCCGGGGGCTCGCGAAGAAGTGGCCCATCATCCTCGGCGGCGCAGCCCTGACCCGTGCCTACGTGGAACAGGACCTGGCGGAGCAGTTTGAAGGAACCGTCAGGTACGCCAAGGACGCCTTTGAGGGCCTGGCACTTATGGAACCGCTGGTGCAGGTGGCCCGCGGCGCCGACCCCGACGCCGTCGGCCTTCCGCCGCTGAAGAAGCGGATCCATAAGGGAGGCCCGAAGTTCACGGTGACCGAACCGGAAGCCATGCCCGGCCGTTCCGACGTCGCCGCCGACAACACCGTGCCTGCGCCGCCGTTCTGGGGCACGCGCATTGTGCGCGGCGTGGCACTCCACGACTACGCGGCGTTGCTCGATGAGCGCGCCACCTTCATGGGGCAGTGGGGGCTCAAGCCCGGCCGCGGCGACGACGGCGCCTCCTACGAGGAACTGGTGGAACGCGAGGGCCGGCCGCGCCTGCGGTACTGGCTGGACCGCATCCTCGCCGAGGGAATGCTGGACGCATCCGTCGCCTACGGCTATTTCCCGGTGGTCTCCGAGGGGGAACAGGTGGTGGTGCTGCACCACGGGGAGGATCACGACGGCGTCCTCGGCAACGCGGGACTGCTCGCCCCCGATGGCGGCTCCGGCGGTCCGATCGGCACCGAGCGGCTGCGTTTCGATTTCCCGCGCCAGCGCCGGGACCGGCACCTGTGTCTGTCCGACTTCGTCCGCTCGCGCGAATCAGGGCAGGTGGACGTCCTGCCGGTGCAGCTGGTCACCGCCGGCTCGAAGATCGATGAGGTGACTTCCGAGCTGTTCAAGGGGAACCACTACCGCGACTACTACGAGCTCAACGGCCTGGTCATGCAGCTCACGGAAGCGCTGGCGGAGTTCTGGCACGCCCGCATCCGCTCCGAGCTGGGATTCGCGGCCGAGGAGCCCAAGGACAAGGCAGGGTACTTCAAGCTCGATTACCGCGGTGCACGGTTCTCGCTCGGGTACCCCGCGTGCCCTGACATGGAGGACCGCCGCAAGGTCACGGAGCTGCTGCGTCCCGAGCGGATGGGCGTAATCCTGAGCGATGAGCTGATGCTGCACCCCGAACAGTCCACCGACGCCTTCGTGTTCCACCACCCGGAGGCGAAGTACTTCAAGGTGTGAGGTGGAGTCGGTGCCTGTTTCAGCAGGGATAACGCCTAAGCTTCCCCTATGGGAATTATCATCACACTGCTTATTATCTGGCTTGTCCTGTCGATCCTCGGCTTCGTGGTGAAGGGCCTGCTGTGGCTGGCATTCATCGGCCTGATCCTGTTCGTGGCCACGGCCGTGTGGGGCTGGTTCAAGCGGAAAACTAACGCCTGATCTCCTCCAGATCAGATACGACGGCGGGTAGGGTCCTGGTGGCCTGCCCGCCGTCGCTGTATACCGGCTTCACCCGCCGGAGCGCCGCGAGAATGGCCCGCCCCACCACGGCGATCCCGATGATCGTGGTGACGGCCCGCAGGGTGTCCCAGCCCGCCGTCGACGTCACCAGCGAGTAGAGCAGGAAGCTGCTGAGGTTGGTGCCCAGCGGCGCGCCGGGCACGTAGGAGATGCCGGTGCCGGCACCCACCGCGAAGGGCCAGAACCACAGGTTAGTCAGCAGGCCGAACAGGTAGGACGCCAGGATGCCGTAGCCGCCCAGCATCCACAGTTCGGCCTTCCCCCGCACACGACGGGGGAGCAGGCCTGCCCCGGCGCCCACCCACGCGCAGGCGAAGATCTGGAACGGTGTCCAGGGCCCGATGCCACCCCACAAGGCGCTTGAGAGGGCGATGGTGGCGGCGCCGAGAAGCATGCCGAAACGCGCGCCGAAGGCCCGGCCGGCCAGGATCAGCAGGATAAAGACAGCCTCAACGCCGCCGACGCCGGTGCTCGCCACCCGCACCGCCGAACCGACGGCGGCCAGGACGCCGAGCAACGCCACCGTATGTGCGGAGCGGACCGAGCCGTCCAGGGACACGACGACGGCGACGGCGGCGAGCGGCGCAATGGCCAGCGCCGCGTAGGGGAGGGCCGCGGCGGCATCCTCCGGGAAGGCCGCGGCGAGCAGCGGCCAGCAGAATGCTGCCAAGGCCAGAACGTTCGCAGCTGCGAGAACTGCCAGCTCGACACCCCGCGGCAGCCGGATGCGGCGCTGCCTTGCCGCGCCCTGGGAGTCTGTTTGTTCGATGACCCGTGGCCTCGGTCCGGCCCCCGCTGGCCGGGAAAACGGCAGGGGCGGTTCAGGTGCAGCGGCCGCCGCGGCTTCCGGCACGGAAGAGGGCGCGACGCCGTCACGCATCGGCAGGATCCGGGCGCCAAGGCCGTGGGCAAAGTCGTGGTCGTGCGTGGCGATCAGGACCGCCGTACCGGAGTCCGCTGCTGCCCGCAGCGCGGCCGAGACTGCCGTGCGGGCCGCAGGGTCGAGTCCCCGGGTGGGCTCATCGATGAGAAGTACTGATGGCTCGTCCATGGTCTGCAGCGCGATGGCAAGGATTCTGCGCTCTCCTGCGGAGAGGTCCCGGGGATGCTCATGTCCGATGGGCATCCCTACGTCTCCGCGCAAACGGGCCAGGTGCGCCGCCGCAGGCATGGGGGCAGGCTGGTCAACGCGCCGGTCCTGGTGCCGCCCGGTGCGGGCCTGGCGCGCAGCGCGCGCCCGACGCCGATC
The DNA here is from genome assembly GCF_001423745.1 of Arthrobacter sp. Leaf337. Classification (GTDB taxonomy): domain Bacteria; phylum Actinomycetota; class Actinomycetes; order Actinomycetales; family Micrococcaceae; genus Arthrobacter. Next base: position 42,139 of record NZ_LMPC01000003.1, on the reverse strand, counting down.
TGCCGCGCGGAGCTCTCCTGCCACCGTGTCCCTGGTGAAGAGGTCGTCCGAGGCGTCCGGGACTAGGGCGACGCGGCCGCCGTCGACCGTGCCGCCGTCCACCATGCCGCCGTCGACCGTTCCCTCACGGAGGGCGAGCGCCACCAGCAGGGACGACTTCCCGGCCCCGTTGGGCCCCACCAGGGCCACCACTTCACCGCGGTGCAGGGCCAGGGATGCCTCACGCACGAGCGTCTTGCCCTTGCGGTGCACCGCAAGATTCGTCGCCGTCAGCACCGGCGCGAGGTCAGCTGGCTCAGCCGGCGTCGGACGCGTATCGACAGGGTGCGAAGGTGCGGCTGGCGCGGCACCCGGCACGAGGGCGCCGTCGTCGATGGTCCACCACGAGCCGGCGACCGGGACGAACTGCTCCGCCCGGTGCTCCGCCACGATGACGCAGACACCTTCTTCGCGGGCGAGGCCGTTGAGCACGGCGATGACGTGCCCGCGTGCTGTGGTGTCAAGGTCAGCCAGGGGTTCGTCGACCAGGAGAAGGGGCGGGTGCTCCACCACCGCGGCCGCGATGGCTACGAGCGTTGCCTCACCCGCCGAGAGGGTGCTGACATTGCGGTCCAGCAGCGCCGACACCCCGATATGCTCCGCGACCTCGAGCACCCGGGCCTTGGCGGTCCCGGTTGCCATGCCGCGCAGCTCCAGGGCGAGGCCGATTTCGTCCCGGACCCGGGTGGTGGCGAATGCGGCGCGGGGATTCTGCAGGACGACGCCGGTGAGGCGGGCGGTATCGCGCGGCGGCGCGGTGGCACGGTCAATTCCGCCGACGCACACGGTGCCGTCGACCGTGCCGCCGTCAATGTGTGAGAGGAGGCCCGCAATGCCCCGCAGGATGGTGGACTTGCCGGAGCCCGTGGGCCCCGTAATCACCGTGATGGACCCGCTGGCGGGCGCGAACCCGGGGACGCGCACCTGTGCGTCACCGATGCGGAATTGTGCGTCCCGGACGACGACCGGTGCGACGGTACCCCCGATGGGCCGGTGTGCTGCCCGGCTCCCGAAGCCGCGCAGCTCCAAGGCGGCGGCAACCCGGCCGGCGTGCTCAAGGGTGCGCTCGAGCACGGGCACCAGGGCGCGGGGTCCGAAGCGTTCGCCCCGCAACCGGAACGCCAGGCGTACGGAGGCGACGGCGTCGGAAAGCGCCGGGAGCGCCGCCCACGCCACCACAAGGGTTCGGGCCAGGCCCTGCATGGGGCCGCGGCGGGCCAGGCGCACGAAGCCGCGGGCCACGTCCACCCACGCGTTGAGCAGGCCGAAAGCGAGGAACATCCCGGCAACCGGCAGGGCGGACAGGACCGCCGCCCACAGCCCTTGCGCCGTGACCGGACCGAGGAGGACCACGTGGGCGTACGGGGCAGGCAGCGGCACCGCCGGCAGGTCAAGCAGCACTGGTCCGCCGATGCCCGCCCCGTTGAAAAGGATGCGGTAGATGACCCGCGCCGCGATGAAGACGACGGCGAGAGCCGCCCCAGCTCGTAACGGCGCGGGTCGAAAGGTCATGCCTTGGGGGCGGCCGGTTCGCCGTCGACCGTGAAGAGCAGTTCCAGGCTCTGTCCCGGGCTTACCTGCAGGGTGGCGAGGCCTTCCTGCGCGTAGGCCCAGTCGCCGGTCGCCGGCTTGACCCAGAGGGCCCAGTAGGCGAAGGCTGCGGGCATCTTGCTGCAGTCTTCCCGGTAGGTGCCGCCCTTGTGGGTGATGTCGAGGTCTGCGGCGGGCACGCCGTTCACCCGGCACACCAGTTCCTTGGGGTACTGCGTGGTGCCCTCGGTTTTCACCTTTGCCTCGTCCAGCACCTTGGAGGCGGCAGTCGGCGCGTCCACGGGGACGCAAACGGACGTGTCAGCGGCAGCCTGCTTCAGGGAGCCGGAATCGACGATGACCTTCACGCCGGTGCAGGGCCCGGCGGCGGCGCTGGATGAAGCCGCTGCCGTGGAGGCAGGGGCAGAGGTGGTGGGCTGGGTGGCGGCCGGCGCGGAACAGGCGGCAAGGGCAAACAGGAGACCGGCGGCGGCGAGGGAGCTCGCGGCGGCGGTGCGGATCTTAGTCAAAGTCACCTGTCAAGGGTAGGACGTGCTTGTCCGGATCCGGAGGCCGTCGCGTTGTGTGACGTTAAGTCACTCACCTGCGCGGGAGTCACCAAAGCAAAAGGGCCGACGACGGCGCTCAGGTGAGTGCCGTCGTCGACCCTTCCGGGGGCGTTACTAAGCTTCCGACGCGGCCATCTTGACTGCCAGCGCATCCTCCGGGGCTTCGTGCTGCGCTGATTCGTACTGCGCTGATTCGTACTGCGCAGCGCCCGACGACGGATGTGCTGCGACTGCCGCGGCGTGTTCGGCCAGCACTCCGGTCTGGTGGCGGATCTTCAGGCGGTAGAGCAGGGCGCCGCCAATTATCACGGCGCCCACGAAGATCACGCCGCCCCACTGCAGGTACCACTCGAACGGCGGCACCGAGTTGTAGATCTCCGGCCGGGGCCAGACCAGATTCAGTGTCATGGCACCGCCCCAGAAGACCGCGAGGATGTTCACCGGCAGACCCCATTTGCCAAGGCTGAACCCGGCTTCGGACTGCTGATCCCGCAGTGGCCACTTCTTCAGCAGCCGGTGGCGCAGCAACGGAACAGTGACCAGCAGGTAGGACAGATAGATCAGGACGATGCTGATGCTGGACGTGATGGTGAAGATGGCCGGCTGCATCACGTTGACCAGCAGCGGAATGACGGCAATGACGCCGATCACGATCGCCGCGATCTTGGGGGTCCTGCGGACCGGATCCACCTTGCTGAGCTGCCGGCTGAACGGCAGGTTGTTGTCCCGTGCCATAGCGAACATCATGCGGATGGCGGCGGCGTGGACAGCCAGGGTGCAGACCACCACGGCCACCACGATGCATGCCAGGAAGGCCTTGCCGAAAGGTCCGCCCAGGACGGAGAGCACAATGTACTGCAGCCCGCCGTCGGCAGCTCCCACCTTGGGATCGGCCAGGTCCGGTGCGGCCAGGATGCCAAACAGCAGGATCAGGCCGCCCAGCAGGAACGAGGCCGTGACGGCGCGCAGGATGGCCTTGGGGGCCGTGCGCTTGGGGTCCTTCGTTTCCTCCCCGAGCGAACTGGCGGTATCGAAGCCGTACATGACGTAGCCCGAAGCCATGGCGCCGATGAGGAAGACGCCGAAGAAGCCGAGGTCGTGCCCTTCCCCGAAGCCGGCGGTGTCGAAGAAGACCTCGGGCCCCCGCACCACGTGCCAGCCCAGCGCGAGGATCAGCAGCACGGCCGCGGTCAGCTCCACGAAGACTCCGATGCTGTTGATCCTGGTCATCAGCTTCACACCGAAGGCGTTGATGAGGGTGGAGATGGTGATCATGATGGTGGCCAGCACCACGCCGTTCATGGCGAAGTCGTAGGGCCCGGTGCCGTCACCGACGAACTGGAAACCGGACCAGAGCTGGGGCAGGGTGAGCTGCAGGGCCAGTGCCACGGAGCCCAGCGCCACGATCGAGGAGAGCAGGAGCAGCCAGCCCGCCAGCCAGGACGAGGTCCCCGATGAGAGCCGCTTGGCCCAGTTGTAGACCGATCCGGCCACGGGGTAGCGGCCGGCCAGCTCGGCAAAGCACAGCGCCACCATCAGTTGGCCGACGAACACGATGGGCCAGGACCAGGCGTATGCCGGGCCGGCCATGGAAAAACCGAAGTAGAACAGTTGAAAAACACCGGTGAGGATGGAGATGTAGCTGACACCTGCGGCGAAGCTGGCAAACTTGCCGATGCTCCGGTCCAGGGTCTGGGTATAGCCAAATTCGTCCATGCCGCTTGAATCAATACTCTTGCTGGGTTCCAAAATGTGAACTCCTATGTCAGAAAAGTACGACGATGCACCCCGCGGCCGCAATTGGACACGGGTGAAATCAATAGCCTCCGGAACTTGCCTCTCAGGCGAAGGACGGGCTGAGCTCCACCTCTCTCTTTACAGTGCCACCGGTGTGGCCGGTCTGGATGAGGTCGGCGCAGCGCTCGCCGATCATCATGACGGTGATGTTGGGGTTGACGGTGACGTGTTCAGGCATCACGGAGGCATCCGCAACGCGCAGGCCGGTGACGCCCTTGACCCGCAGCTCGGGGTCCAGCGGTGACATCCCGTCGTCGGCCGGGCCCATCCGGACCGTGCCCACCGGGTGGTACACGGTGTTGTGGGTCTTGCGGATGTAGTCCTGCAGCTCCTCGTCCGTCTGCGCCTCGATGCCGGGCGAGAGCTCGCGGCCGGTCCATTCGGCCATGGCGGGCTGGGCGGCGATTTCGCGGGCCTTGCGGATGCCGGCCACCATGACCCGCATGTCGTGGCCTTCGGGATCCGTGAAATAGCGCGGATCCACCATGGGCTTGTCGCGGAAATCGCGGCTGCGCAGCCTGACGGTGCCGCGGGAGCGGGCGTGGGTGACGTTCGGGGTGAGGCTGAAGCCGTTCTCCGTGGTGGGGTAGCCGTGCCGCAGGGTGTTCATGTCGAACGGGACGGAACCGTAGTGCATCATCAGGTCCGGGCGGTCCAGGCCGTCCTCGGTGGGGGTAAAGATGCCGATCTCCCACCACTGGGTGGAGGTCTGCACCATGGGCTGCTTGGCCTCGAACTGGACCACGCCTTCGGGGTGGTCCTGCAGGTTCTCGCCCACGCCGGGGGAGTCCACCAGCACCTCGATGCCGTGCTGGGCCAGGTGGGCTGCCGGGCCGATGCCGGAGAGCATCAGCAGCTTGGGGGAGTCGATGGCACCGGTGGACAGGATGACCTCGCGGTGCGCGGAGAGCCGGTGGGTCCGGCCGAACGCCGAGTCCACCACGTCCACGCCGGTGCAGCGCTTGTCCGCGTCGAACACCAGCTGGCGGGCGCGGAGGCCGGTGAGCAGGGTGAAGTTGTCGCGCTCGATGATCGGGTGGATGTAGGAGACCGAGCTGGAGGCCCGGGTGCCGTCCGCGCGGCGGTTGATCTGGAAGAAGTTGGCGCCGTTGATCACGGTGGTGCCGGTGTTGAACTTGGTACGGGGAATGCCCGTCTGTTCGCAGGCGTCCAGGAGCGCGACGCCGGCGGGATCCACCGGGGGCACGTTCATCAGGTGCACGGGTCCTGAGTCCCCGTGGTGGGGTGCGTCCGGCCCGGCGTCCTCATTGGTTTCCAGCCGCTGGTAGAGGGGCCAGGCGGCGCTGGCGTTCCAGCCGGTGGCGCCGTACTTGGACTCCCACTCGTCCAGGTCCTCGCGGGGTGCCCAGAAGGCGATGCAGGAGTTGTGGCTCGAGCAGCCGCCCATCACCTTGGCACGGGCGTGGCGCATGAAGGAGTTGCCGTTTTCCTGCGGTTCCACCGGGTAGTCCCAGTCGTAGCCGGATTCGAGCAGCTCCATCCAGCGGTCCAGCTGCAGGATTTCGGGGATGTTGCGGTCGTCCGGGCCGGCTTCCACCAGTGCGACGGTCACGTCCGGGTCCTCGCTCAGCCGGGCCGCGACGGCGGCACCCGCGGATCCGCCGCCGATGACGACGTAGTCGAACCCGCGCTCGGGGACGTCGTCGATGTTGTCGTAATGCATCTAGTTCTCCTTGCTGTGGTCAGCAAACCAGCCGGTTACCTGCGGGCTGGTGTTCTGGTAGATGTGCTTGGCTTCCTGGTATTCGGCCAGGCCCGTGGGGCCCAGCTCGCGGCCGACGCCGGACTGGCCGAAGCCGCCCCACTCGGCCTGGGGGAGGTAGGGGTGGTAGTCGTTGATCCAGATGGTGCCGTGCCGCAGCCGGGATGCCACGCGCTGCGCCTTGCCGGCATCCTGGGTCCAGACCGCCCCGGCCAGGCCGTAGATGGTGTCGTTGGCGATCGCCACCGCTTCGTCCTCGGTACGGAATGTTTCCACCGTCACCACCGGGCCGAACGCCTCGTCGGTGACAACGGACATGCCTCTTTCCACGCGGTCCAGGACGGTGGGCTGGTAGTAGAACCCGCCGTCGTACTTTTCCCCTTGCGGTGCCGCGCCGCCGGTCCGCAGCCGCGCACCCTCCTGGATGCCGCGCTGGACATAGGCGTGGACTTTGTCGCGGTGGGCCGCGGAAATCAGCGGCCCGGTTTCGGCGTCATCATCAAAGGGACCGCCCAGACGGATGTCCCTAGCGCGGCGGACCAGCTCGTCCACGAAGCGTTCGGCGATCGATTCCTCCACCACCAGCCGTGCCCCGGCGGAGCAGACCTGCCCGGAGTGGACGAACGCGCCGTTGAGGGCATTGTCGACGGCGGCGTCGAAGTCCGCGTCCGCGAACACCACGTTGGGATTCTTGCCGCCAAGCTCCAGGGCCACCTTCTTGACGGTGCCGGCGGCGGCCGCCGCGATGCGCTTGCCGGTTTCCAGTCCGCCCGTGAAGGAGACGAGGTCGACGGCGGGGTGTTCCGAGAGCGGCGCGCCCGCCTCCGCGCCGGCTCCGGTCACCAGGTTGGCGACGCCGTCCGGGAGGCCGAGGTCCTGCAGCAGCTGCATGGCCAGGATGGCGGTGGACGGGGTCAGCTCGGAGGGCTTGAGGACGAAGGTGCAGCCGGCGGCCAGTGCGGGTGCGATCTTCCACGCCGCCTGGAGCAGGGGGTAGTTCCACGGGGTGATCAGGCCGCAGACGCCCACGGGTTCGTAGACGATTTTGCTGACCACCTCGGCGTTACCAGCGTCGACCATGCGGCCCGCCTGCTGCCCGGCGAGCCTGCCGAAGTACTCGAAGCAGGCGGCAATGTCGTCCATGTCGATCCGGCTTTCGACCATGCGCTTGCCGGTGTCCAGCGACTCGGCGCGGGCGAACTTTTCCCGGCGTTCGCGCAGGCCGGCTGCGACCTTGAGCAGGAAGGTGCCGCGTTCGGGTGCCGGGACATTCGACCAGATTCCGGAGTCGAAGGCGGCACGGGCTGCGGAGATGGCGCGCTCGGCGTCCTCCCGGCCGGCCTCCGACACTGTGGCCACCAACTCGCCGTCGGCGGGGTTGCGGATTTCGCGCACAGCGCCGGAGGCGGCCGGCTCCCATGCACCGTTGATGAACAGGGTGGATGCTGTCTCGGTTGTTGCGGTTTGGGTGACGTCCCGAAGGGGTGTGGCGTAAGTCATACGAAGGACAGTAGCGGACATTGAACGACTGTTCAATACTTTTTTGAACAGTTGTTCAATGCTACGTATGGAGCTAACCTGCCCGGCTGCCGGCGGTTCAGGACTCGTACAGCTCGTGGTCCTTGATGGTGTGGTCCTGAAGCGGCGCGAAGGCGATTTGCTCCGTGCGGGCGATGCTTCTCTGGATGGAGGCCTCATCTACGCCGAGAAGCGCCGTCAGCCACATGCCGTTTTGGATGACGACAATGTCAGCCGCCCGCTCCCTGCATGTCTCCCAGGAAAGATCGGGTTGGGCGTTGGAGACCAATGCAGCGAGGCCGTCGAGATAGCGGTCGAAGGCCTCGGCGTTGATCTGTGCATAGCCCTCGTCCGCCTGGGCAAGGGCCCAAAGGTGCAGGCGCAGGGACAGGTAGCGGGTGGTCAGCAGATCGGCGGCCGCCACTCGGCGCAGGGCCTTGCGCAGCTGTTCCTCCGGACCTGACGACGGGTCGGGCGCCACCAGCAGAAGGTCGTGCTCGTCGACCCGGCGCAGGGCTGCCCGTATCAGGCTCGTCTTGTCGTCGTAGTAGTAGTTCACCAGGCCGAGCGCTACACCGGCTTCGCGGGCCACGGCCCGCATGCTCACACCCGAAATCCCATGGCGGGACAGCAGATCCAGCGCCGCCTCGAGAATGCGCGACTGCCTGTCCATCTGTTCGCCGGAGTTCACGGCATTGGTCCCCATCTGGCCAGACTATTGCCTAACCCGTACGAGTGCACTTTCCGGGTCCGTATGACCTTGCTGCAGGCGGTCAGGATGTGGACCTCGTGTCGAACGCCGCGGCCGATTCCCGCAGAAGGCGCGCGACTGTGTCAACCGGCATGCTGGCTGACCGCCGTCGGTCGTACCGCCGCAGGACGATGCGACGCGTGCCCAGTCCCGGGACGTCCAGGACATCCACCCCGTCATGGCTGACGCCGCTCAACGCCAGGGTGGGTACGATGGCGACACCCTCGCCCGCCGCGACGAGGGCCAGTGCGGTCAGCGTGTCCTGGTACTGATGCACCGTTTCCATTTGGGCGCCCGTTGACTGACGGAGCCGGCCGAGCACTGAAGCGTTGGCGGCTGAGGAATCGACGCCGAGCCACGGAAGCGGCAGGTGGCCAAGGTCGATGTTCTCGGTGGTGAGCAGGGCACCCGCGGGAACCACCAGTTTCCACGGCTCGTCCAGTAGGGGCTCCTCGATCATTCCGGCGGGCAGTGAGCCTTGGCCGGGCGTCGTCGAATCGAGCTCCACCACAACGGCGTCGAGCGCGCGCTGCCGGAGCAGCCGCAGCAAGGCAGGGAAGTCGTCTTCAATCATCCGGATCTGCAATTGCGGGTACCGGATGCGCCACTCGGGCAGGCGCGGGATGACCACCGTGCGGACAAAGCTGGTGAATCCGCCCACCCGCACCACCCCCGCGACCTTGGCCCCGCCCTCCATCCGGGCGCGGGCAACGCTGAGTGCACGCTCGATCTCCTCACCGGCTTCCGCAACGGCCAGGCCCGCGGGTGTCAAAACCGAGCCTTTGAGTGTGCGCACCACCAGCGCATGCCCCGTCTCGTCCTCCAGCTTGTTGAGCTGCTGGGACACGGCCGAGGGCGTAATCCCCAGTTCGTCAGCCGCGGCGAGCACTCCGCCCGTGCGGGCAACCGCAAGGAGGACTCGCAGCCGGCGCGGATCGATATCCATGTTAAGTAGTTCTAAACCACATCTTCAGAGGAATGCAATTGATCTACAGTCACGCCGTCCTCATAATTGCTGTTGAAAGCCAAATCCAGGGATGCCTGATCCGATCGGCAACGGCCCCGAAACACGTAACTTCAGCCCGCTATTTGCACCTTCCGCCCAGCGGATGGCAGCCGGGCACCACCCCCGAAAGGACATCATGGAACTGCTCTGGGAAATTGCCGGCTGGGCAGGCGCTGTTGCCATCCTCAGTGCGTACCTGGCGGTGTCCATGGGCTGGCTGAAGGCCGGCAAGGGCTTCCAGACTGCGAATCTCCTCGGTTCCTGCGCCTTCATCATCAACGGCGCCTTCCACGAAGCATGGCCGTCCGTGGTCACGAATATCGCTTGGTTCCTCATTTCCGCGGTGGCGCTTCTTCGCATGCGGTCCATGCAGGATTCACCGGCGGCCGCTGCCGAGGCCCCGCACGTGCAGTTTCCCGGCGTCCCTGACTCGACCGGGCAACTGGCCATCGTTGAAGCACCCCGGGCAGCCAGCTTTACGTAAGCGGACGAAGACTTAGGCGGACGGACGAACACTTAAGCGGACGACGGCGGGAGGTCCCGCCGTCGTCCGCTGCCGTTTGGCGCGCGGTAACAATTGGTCAACTGGTTGGCGGATTCCGCCGAGGGTGTCTGATAATCAAAGTAAGGCTTGGACCGCGTGTGCCGGTTCCCTCGCCTCAAGAATCAGCCCGCCTCGGAGTCACTGGTCCTCGCCCGCAGGCAACACCTTCAAATAATTCGGGGATACCTCTATGGACAGTTCAGGCTTCATGGCACTTTTTCTTGCCGGGACAGACGACACCGCCACGAGCGCGCTCCCGAATGCTCCGCGAGTGCACCGGGCAACCAGACCACAGCTGTCGCGTTGGTCCGCCATGCGAGGCCGGATGGCCAGCCTGCTCCACCGCCTTGCGTGGGCGATTGAGCCGGATACGCGTCGCATCCACTGACCAAAGAATCGGTCCGGAGCTGACCCCGGCGCCCCAGCCCTAGTTGTTCAGGGCGGCGTAGAGGTTCAGGCTGGCCGAGAACACCAGCCACGAAACGTACGGCAGCATCAATACCCCCGCCGTCGTGCTGATCGGCCCGAACCGCAGCACGGCGAACGTCGCAACCACCGCGTGGGCTGCGATCACCAGCAACGCCAGCCACAGCGCGGGGCCGCCAATGATCGGATACAGGCCGAAGAACGTCAGCGGCCACGACAAATTCAGCACCAGCAGGCCGCCGTAGACCTTGAACGCCTCCCGGCGCGGGAACCGCTGCTGCCGCCACACCAGCCACGCCGCCACGGCCATGGCCGCGTACAGCACCAGCCAGGCCGAGCCGAACATCCACCCCGGCGGGCTCCATGGTGCCTTGTTCGCAGCCGCGTACCAGGCGCCGTTCAACCTGATCGGCAGGGATCCCAGCAACGACACCGTCCACGAGACCGCCAGAAAACCGCAGAGGGCCGCAATCTGCCGCCGCGGCGGCCGTGGGCCGGGAGCGGGAGTGCCCGGGGCGCTTTGTTCAACGTTCAAGGGCACTGACCAACTGTGAACAACTGCAGGCCCTCCCGTCAAACGACGACGGCGGCACCGCCCGCCGTCGTTGGCCCGGGCGGCCTTTTCACAGCCCGCCCATAGGCAAACGGTGCCTCCTTCCCATGCGGGGGGACCACGATCAGAGTATGAGCGCATGGAGAAGGAAAGCAGTTCCCGGGCTGGCCGCCGTCGCGGCGTTCTTCCTGGTCGCAGCCAGCGCGGCCGGAATCGATGAAATGGCCAACGCAAAAATACCGGGCGTGGCCACTGGAATCGTCCAGGCCTGGGCCATGAACACCGAGCCGGGGCTTGAGCACGTCCTTCTGGCCGGACTGAGTCAGGGTTCCCTTCCCGGTGGCTTCCCGAACGATGATGTCCGGGACGACGAGTACGACGACTATCTGGAAACACTCCACTTTCAGCCACGGCCCCCGGCCTGAGAACACCGGCCTGAGAACACCGGACCATCAGCCAGCGAGCACCGCGTGCTCCGGGGTACTGAACTATATTCGGACAAGGGAAAGATCCGGTTGCGTCGCGGGATCAAGGGAGGCGGATCTCTGAATGGCGGGAATGCCACCAGCCACGCTGGAAGTGAGCGACACCGTCGTCCAGTGCCTTGTCCGGGACCAGCGGCCCGGCCTCGGTGATCGTCCCCTAGCGCGGGTTGCGAACGGCTGGGACAACGCGACATTCCGGCTCGGTGACGACTTGGCGGTCCGGCTGCCCCGCAGGGCGGAGGCTGTACCGCTGATACTCCATGAGCAGCAGTACCTTCCGGACATAGCCCGCCGCTCCCCGGTTGCGGTTCCTGTGCCTGTCCATACCGGCCGGCCGACGTCGGACTTTCCCTGGCCGTGGAGCATCGTGCGGTGGGTTCCCGGAGCCGCCGCGGCCGACGTCCGCCCGGCAGACCGCGGGCCGGCCGCTGAAGGCCTGGCCGATTTCCTCCTTTCCCTCCATGTGCCGGCCGAAAACGGCGTCCCGGTGAATCCATTCCGCGGCGTGCCGCTGGCGGACCGTGACGCTGCGGTGCTGGAACGGCTCGGGGACCGCGAACGCTACTCGCAGGCAGCCGCGCTGGGTGCGGTGTGGGCGCAGGCCTGTGCCGCAAAAGCCTGGGCTGGTCCGGCGATGATGCTCCACGGGGACCTTCACCCGGGCAATATCCTTCTGGCGGACGACGGCTCGCTGGCCGGCGTCATCGATTTCGGCGACGTCGGAGCAGGGGACCCGGCCGTTGATCTTGCGGTGGGGTGGCTGATGTTCGACGCCGGCGCCCGCCGCCGCTTCACGGACGCCTTTGGCCCCGCTGTGGACGGGGACACCTGGATGAGGGCCCGGGGCTGGGCTCTCGTCCTGTCCACCGCGATGGTGAGCAACTCCGACGACAATCCGCGGATGTTCGCCGTGGGAGAGTTCGGGGTCAGGCAGGTCCTGGCAGGCTGACTTTCGGCCTGCAGCTTTGAAGCGGCGTTAATTGTCGGTGCCTGTTGAGATGCTGTGGGTATGGACGGCAAAGCGGTTGTGGAGACGTTGGAGGCCATGGCGGCGTCCCTTGCCGCGTTGGCCGGATGTGCCGGTCGTGCGGCCGGGAATGGGGCCCCGGCTGGTGCTGACCTTCTTCGGGACGAAGCGGACGCGTGCCTGGACGGCCTGGCCGTGGTGGCCGGGTTGGACGCCAGGATCGCTGCGCTGAAAGTGCACTTCGCCGCCGGGTACGCGCACGCGGCCGCTGCGGTGGCGGCACCGGCCCTGTCTCCGCAGGGGCGCACCGCCCGGGACATGGCGGTGACGGCGGAGGTGGCGTGTGTGCTGACGGTGAGTGAACGATCGGCGGCGGCGCTCCTGGGCGGAGTCGGCCGCCCTGACGGCAGGGTTGCCGCTGACGCTCGCTGCGCTCCGGTCAGGGACCGTGTCGTGGCAGCACGCCCGGGCGATGTGTGATGAAGCGTCCGGTCTGGACCCGGCCGCGGCTGCTGCCCTGGAGGCTCATTTCCTGGACCCCGAAGCTCCCTTTGCTGCCCGTGGCTGCCCGGCGGGGGAGCTCGTGCCGGGCAGGTTCCGGGCCAAAGCGCGCAGCTGGCGTGAACGGCATCATCCGGTCAGCATCGAAGGGCGCCACCGCAAGGGCGTGACGGACCGCCGGCTGGAATTTGTCCCGGACCGGGACGGCATGGCCTGGCTTTCGGCCTACGTGACGGCGGAGGTGGCAACGGCTGCCTGGTCCCGTGCCACGGCAGCGGCCCGCGCGCTCCAGGGGCCCGCCGAATCCCGGACCCTGACCCAGCTCCGGGCGGACGTCGCCGCTGACTGGCTGATCGCGGGGGTGGCGGAAGGAACCCCGTCACCGAGGGCGCAGGTGTTGGTGACCGTTCCGGTGCTCTCGCTCCTGGGCACCGGGGAGGAGCCGGCCATGCTGGACGGGTACGGTCCTATTCCGCCGTCCGTGGCCCGCCGGCTGGTCGGGGACGGCGCCGGATCGTTCCTGCGGGTGCTGACCGATCCGCGCAGCGGGGCGCCGCTGGAGATCGGACGCACCAGCTACCCGGTGCCGAAGGCGATGCGCCAATGGTTGCGGCTCCGGGATGGCCGCTGCCCGTTTCCCGGATGCAGCAACCATTCCCTGGACAATGAAGCGGACCACCTGCTGGCCTGGTCCGAGGGTGGCGGCACCGGGGTCACCAACCTGGGCCAGCCCTGCCGGAAGCACCACCGACTCAAACACGGCACAGCATGGACGCCGGTTAACGCCACCCGGGACCAGCCACCCGGCTGGATCTCCCCGGCGGGACGCTCCTATCCCAGCGAATACCAGGACTGGGAACCACCACACTGGCCGGAGCTGCCTACCGGCGCGGACGACCTCGGCCTCGCGGGCGACGACACCGAGTGGGAACCGCAGTGGGAACCGCCAGATTGGCCCGACGAAACTGCCGGCGCCCCCGGTCCCGGAGAGACCGGCCCGCCATTACCGGTGGATCCCTTTCCTGACTGGGCACTATTCATCGCGGCCTAGGATCGACTCGTCACTGTCCTTCCCGGTTGCCCGCTGCCCGTTGGCCAGTGCCCGCTGCCCGGTGGAGGCGACATCCTGATCAGGGGCGGTCCGCCTAAGGCTCGACGAGAATCAGGATTGTTTCCGGACGGACGCCGTCGAATTTCATTGCTTCGGCGGCCGTTTCGGACTCCATGATTCGCTGGAATGCTTCCATGTCGGGGACCTGGACGATCAGGCCTACACGCTGGCTCTTGGCCGGGTCGATGAACGTTCGAACGGTGATGCCCAGCGGCCCGAATACTTCTTCTCTCTTTGGTGAGCTGAGCCAGTGCTCAACATCGTCGACCTCGTGGAAGACCATTAGAGTTGGCATCGTTGCCTCCGCTTTCCGGGGTTGCGCCAGGAGCCGGGCTGGATAGGGGCCGCATGGGACATCCTGATCACCGTGAACGTACCACGGCGTCGAATGAAGCGGTAGCAATTCCTCATTGTGGTGGATGCCCAACAGGGCCACCATGATCCTATGGATGCTGAAACACCTAAAGCGGTGGAACTGAGCCTTCCCCAGGCCTTCCTGCTTCTGGCCACAAACGACAAAGACGGCAAACCTGAAGTGCCGGTGTTCGCCCTCAGAACCACTACGGCAGGGGCAATACTGGCCGAGCTGGCCCTGCTCGGGGCGATCGAACTGCAGGGGAAGCACATCAGGGCTACCGACGCCGCTCCCAAGACCGACTTCCTGCACGAACTGGAACTCATCCGCGGCAAGTCCCGGCCCCACACTCCCAAGGCGTGGGTCGCCATACTGGAGGGCCGAGCCGAAGTGCGGCGTGTCTATGAGGGGATGGCGGCACAGGGCATCGTGGAACATGTCGGAGAAAAGCACCTGGGCCGCTTCCGGGCCATGCGGTACCCGGAGAAGGATCATGCTTCGGAGGAGGCGCTCCTGAAAAAGATCCAGGCGACACTCAGCAGTGCGTTGTCCGATCCCGAGGCGTCTGCATCCCGAGTGACCGAGGCCGAGGCCGAGGCGGTTGATGCGGGGACGATTGCTGCGGAGGCGGCTGACGCCAAGACGCCTGATGCCGCGACGCGGGCTCCCGCGAAGCCTGGTGCCCAGGCGCCCGATGCCAGGTCCACAGCGCTGATCGCCCTGCTTCAGGCGGCCGGGCTGTTCGGCAAGCTCTTCCCGGAGGCGAACCGAAGCCGGGCGAGTGAGCTGGCGAGGAGCTATTGGCCGTCCCGCGCGGTGGAGGACGAACTTCGTCTGATTAGGTTGGCAGAGGAAGAGGCTGCAACCCTGTGACGCTTGCCCCATAGCTTCTTCGTGCCGTTGAGCCGGATACGCGCCGGGTCAGATGAGGCCGAGCTCCGCGAAGGCGGCAACGAGCCCTTCCTGCCGGGGAGGAGCGGCCGTTAGGTCGGCGAGCGCCACAAGCTCGGGGAGCGACCCTTCGATGGCGATGCCGACTCCCGCGAAGGCGATCATCTCCAGGTCGTTGGCGCCGTCGCCCGCCGCTATCGTGTCTTCGCGCGCGATGCCCAGATGGGCTATGACGGCCGCGACGCCATCAGCCTTGCTGATCCCGCGCTGGAACAGTTCCCCAGCGTGCCGGCCCTCGTCGGCCACCGAATTCGCGACCACTGCAATGGCCCCGCCGATTTCCTCGACCAGTCGCTCCATGGCAACGGGGGAGTCAAACACGGAGACCTTGGAAAACGGCACGTCGGCACCATTGGAGGTGGAGCGCACCGCGCGGAGGATATCGGACGAACCCACCGGGCCTCCGGGTGCCTGCTCGAAATGGGCGTCAAGAATTACCTGCAACCGCTCGAGTGCAGCGGGTGGTACGTGCAGTGCCTCCTGCGCTTCCAGGATGTATACGGCGTCGTGCGCGTCGAGCGCCCGGACCGTCCTGGCCGCAAGGTCCGCCGGGAAGCGCCGGTCCATCAGCACCGTCCCGGCCACCTCGGCGTAGGCGCCGGCACTGGCCACGAGGCCGTCGAAACCCGCGGCCAGGATGCTTTTGGGCAACATTGAGACCGGGCGGCCCGTACACAGGAAGATCCGGTGTCCTGCCTTCCGCGCGGCCTGGACCGCGCGCATATGGCCCTCGGGGACGACGCCGTAGTCCGCGTAGGTGCCGTCCACGTCAAGGAAGACAGCCCGGACAGTTCCAGCGGTGCTCGGCGTAGCGCTCATGCTCCGGGATCATACCCATGCGCAACATCCCGGCCTAACCGGTGCCGGCTGCTGCATCGACTTAGTCGAACCATTCCGCGTGATCGACGCTGTGGGGGAGCGGCACCAAACTGAAACGGTCGACGGCGGGAAGTCCCGCCGTCGGCCGCCGCTTCCTGCTCTGGGGTTCAGGGTATTTTTAGCATGCCCTTCAGCCGCGTTGTGCTCGCATGGCTCCAAATGGCGTGGACAGGCGTCGGCATGGCCGCGATGGCGACAAGAAGCCGATCGAGGTCAGAAGCAGCCGCGCTCACAGGTAGCTCTTGACGCTCGCACGCAGGGCCTCGGTGTGCTCATAGATCTCTTCCAGCGAGCCGATGGGCACCCGGGTCTCTTCCTTGTTGTCGTCGAAAATTCCGATGTACTTCTGGGTGCGGTTGAAGTGCAAGCGCGCGATCGGTTTGCGGTTGTTGTCGTCCAGAAGCACCGCAAAATAGGACTTGGCGTCCCTCTGCACTACGCGAGCTGGCTTCACTTCGCTGCAGACGATGGCCCGGACAATCTGGTACCCCTCGATTTCCTCGAGCGTCGTTTCCAGCCCGTCCGCCTCGGCCAGGTCGGCTTCGGCCACAGGTGCGCTGGTGACACTGGCGGCGGCAGCAGGGTCGTCATTCTGGGGGAAGCCCGGGGCGCCGAGGGCTTTCTTAAGACGCTCATTTACCTGGTCGTTCAGGAACTGCTTGGACGCTTTAGCTACCAAGGCGGTGAACTGCTCGCGCACTTTCTGCGTATAAGGGCCCGGATATACGCGACCGGTGAGGAACTTGACCCATTCGTCTTCCGGTTCCTTGAACTGTGCTGCGAGTGTCCTTTTGAGTTCGCCGATGTATTTCAGTTCGCCAGCGGCGCTGATGATCGAATCGAGGTCAAAGATGTCTTTGGACAGTTTCTGCAGTTCCGGAATGAGCGACTCGTCGATATCGTTCAAATCGAGCACAAGGAACGGCTTGGCGTCCATGCGGTTCGGCGCATCGAGGTCAGTGAAGAATTGGTACACCTCGCCGTTGGTGAGGATTGCGATCCTGGCGTTGGTGACGGCAAAGTACCGGAACAGCTGCGATGCGTGCTCGATCTTGACCGGCTCCGTGGATTTCTTGCACTCGATCAGGATCTGCACGTCGCCGTCTTTGACGATCGCGTAGTCGATCTTCTCGCCCTTCTTGAGTCCGACATCTGCGATGAACTCTGGAACGACTTCCATGGGATTGAAGACGTCGTAGCCAAGAATTGTGGAAATGAAGGGCATCACAAAGGCATTCTTTGTTGCTTCTTCCGTTTGGATCACACCCCGCTGCTGGCGCACCTTTGCTGCCAATGCTGAAAGCTTTTCTGCGAACTCCAGTTGTCCCCCTAAGAAATGATGGTGGTGCAACGGTAGCGCAGCACCATGACAATTTGATGAATTAGCAGAATCTAGCTGCCCCTAGTCCTGATTTACTCCTTTTGTATTGCTAGCGCCGGTCCTTGTTAGGGCCTTGAAGGATCGCCAACGTCAACGAGCCACCGGCGCGTCCGTCGCGGGCCGGTCGGCACTGTAAGCGAGCAGCGCCAGACCGGAACGGACGACGGCGGGAGGTCCCGCCGTCGTCCGGTGTGCTTGAGTGTCCAGTGGGCTGCTAGCCCGCAATCCCGCCCGAACTGGACAGACAGCGCCTTCATGAAAATTCCTTCATGATCCCTTCATGTGTGCCTCATGGTTCTCGGCCAAGCTGAAGAAACGAAGCGGCTGGCGCCGGAAAAGCCTAAGTGGGAACACAGGGGGTGGGCATGGAAGGACAAAGCCCGTCCGCGGACCGTCCCTGGCAGGTCCGCCGGGCGCCATTGAACCCTGCCCCGACGGTGTCCACCCTGGGGAGGATCGGCGGTTCTCCGCTCCACGCCGAACCCGTATTCCACGGCGAACCGGCATTCCAGGCCGAACCGGCCGAGGACCTCTCCAGCATCCCGGCGCAACGGCCGCAGCGGATCCTTTTCGCCAGTGCCGAGGCTTACCCGTTCGTCAAGGTGGGCGGGCTGGCTGACGTCAGTATTGCGCTGCCGAAGAGGCTGGCGGAACTGGGCTTCGACGTACGCCTGGTGATCCCGGCCTATCGGGGGATCGGCGGGACCCCTGTGCTGACGTTCGACGTCCCCTTAGGTCCGGTGGCCGAGCGTGTGGTGGTCCGGCGGCTGCCGCCGCTCCGGGGCGTGGAGGTCTTCACCGTCGGCCTTCCGGGGTGGTTCGACCGCGAGGTCCCCTACAGCTACCAGGACGACGACGTCATGCCGTTCGTGCTGTTCTCCAAGGCAATAGCGACGCTCGCGGCGCAGGACGCCTGGCGCCCCGACATCATCCACTGCAACGACTGGCACTGCGGGCTAGTGGCCCAGGAAGCCCGGCTAGGACCCCACCGGCTCGCGCTGGACCGCACCGGCGTCGTCTTTACGATCCACAACATCGCCTACCAGGGGCCGGTGGGGGCCGCCACCGACCAACTGATCGGACTACCGCCGGCAGGAAGCCTGCTCGAGCGGGGCGTCACCTTCGCAGACCAGGTCAACACCGTCAGCCCCCGCTACATGCAGGAGATCCTGACCCCGGCGCAGGGCGCCGGCATGGACCAGCTGCTGCGCACCCGCGGGGACACCGCACGGGGCATCCTCAACGGCGTCGACTACGAGGAGTTCAGCCCGGAACGTGATCCGTGGATCGACACCCGCTACAACGGTTCGTTCGTCCTCGGCAAGCGTGCGAACAAGGAAGTCCTACAGCGCATCAGCCAATTGGAGTTCGCGCCGGACCGGCCGCTCTTCGGCATGGTGGCCCGGCTGGTGTCGCAGAAGGGGGTGGGCCTGCTGTCCTCGGCCCTGGACCAGTTCGTGGCCCGCGGAGCCCAGGTGGTGGTGATGGGCGAGGGGGCGCCCCGATATCAACGGGAGCTCCAGGCCGCGGCGCGCCGGCTCTCCGGCAACATGGCGTTCCACCCGACCTCGCAGGAATCCCTGGCCCGTCAGGTCTATGCGGGCTCGGACCTCTTCCTGGCGCCGTCCGTCTTTGAGCCCTGCGGGCTGACACCGCTGATCGCCCTGCGTTACGGCACTATCCCGGTGGTCCGCCGGACCGGTGGCCTGGCGGACACGGTGAAGGATTACACCGAGGACCCTGCCACAGGGCTGGGCTTCACCTTCGTCCAGCGCCGCGTCGCGTCGATGCTGTCCGCCGTCGACAACGCCATAGCGGTCTATCGTCGCAAGCCTGAGTGGCGCCGGCTGCAGACGCGGGCGATGGGGGCGGATTTCTCCTGGCAGGCACCCGCACGTGAATACGTCGCCCTGTACGACGAGGCCGTGCGCTCGCGGCGCGGCGCCGCCGTCGTCCGGAACGCCGTCGACATCCGGAACTCCGCCGTCGTTCCGGGCCCCTCCGTTCGGGGCACCGCATCGCCCGGCATCCCGATGCCCCGGCAGCGGCAGCGGCCGCGCCCGGCTCCGCTTCCCCTGGCGATCGTCCACCACGCCAACCAGTTCCTGGTCACGGACGGCTACCAGGACCGGGAAGGCCTGACTTCACTGGTGAACGGCTACGCGGCGCTGCTGCGGCTGCACGAGAAATACCGCACCCCGGTCACGCTCCACCTGTCCGGAACCATGGTGGAAGCGGCCGCCTGGCACCACCCCTGGTTCCTGGCTGAGGTCCGCCGGCTGCGCGACCTCGGACTGCTCTCGCTGGTGGGCGGAACGTACTCCGAAAACATCCTCACCGCCTTCGACCCGGAGTACAACCGGCGGCAGCTCAAGGAGCTGTTCTGGCTCTACCGGCAGCACTTGAAGTGTGCCCCGGAGGACCTTGAGATCTGCTGGATCCCCGAACGGGTATGGGACACCAGCCGCCTGGCCGGACTGCTGACCGATCCCACCCTGCCCAACGGAGGGTACCGGTACGTGCTGCTCGACGACCGGCTGCTGTATCCCACCGACGGATCCCACGGGAGCAGCGACAGGGCCGACTTCGACGGCGCCGATCAGGACAGCCCTCCGCCGGCGGACGCGCTGCGCCCCTACTGCATCGACGGCGGCAACGGCCTTCAGGTGGTGCCGATGTCCACCCGGCTGCGGTACTGGCTTCCCCCGGACGACCGGAGCCACTGGCGCAGCCTGTCCCGCACGGCCGAACTCCCCACGGCTCCGGGCGACGACACCATCCTGGTGTACGCGGACGACATGGAGAAGAGCGCCGGCGTGGGCCCGTGGCACCCCAGCGCCCTGGGGCGTTATGAGGAATTCCTGCGCTGGCTGGCCACCCAGCCCCACCTGATACCCGTGGACCTGCCGTCATGGCTCCGCCAGCGCCGGCGGACCCCCGGCGTCCGCGTCGTGGAGCGTGGCACCTTCGTGGAGCTGGCCCAGGACTGGCACGCGGGAGAGGACTACCGGGGCTGGGACCAGGACACGGCCTGGGCCCCCTATCAGCAGCACCTCGCCCGTGCCCGCCGCGCCGTGGCCGGCGCTGAGAGCGCGGGTGCCGAACCGCGGCTGACCGCGCTGGCTTGGAAACACCTGCTGGCCTCGGGGTACGAGACGGCATGGCACGACACGGACCACCCGGAGCGGCAGCCGGCCGCCTGGGCCAAGGCCGTGGCAAGCCACGGACGCGCCGCCGGCGTGCTGGCTGCCGCAGCCCGGTGGTTCGGCAACCCCGCCCGCGCGCTCGGGGCGGAACTGGTGGACCTTGACGAGGACGGCGCGGAGGAACTGGTCCTCAGGAGCGAGCACCTGTTCGCAGTGCTGTCCCCGGAGTGCGGCGGCCGCCTGGTCTACCTGGCATGCCGCGGCCCGGACGGCGGCATGCTGGTGATCGGGAACCCTACCGACGACTGGAACAAGCAACAGGAGCTGAACAGCTACATGGACGTCCCGGCCAACCACCCCGGTGCGCTCGCCGACGTCGGGGGTGTCCACGACCGCCATGAGGTAACCATCCATGCCGGCGACGGAGCGGTCCAGGTTGAACTGACCAACGTGCAGGAGGACAGTCCGCTGCACGGGCTCCGCAAGCGGATCCTCCTCGATGACGTGAGCCCGTCACTGCTGGTTGCCTACGATCTCCCCGCGGCAGCGCCCGGTATCACGGTGGAGACCTGCCTGTCGCCGGACTACTACCGGCTGCTCCGCCACGGGGTGGCAGAGCTGCAGCGTTGCGGAGGACGCAGCTGGCGGGGCGCCCGCAACCGCGGCGCGGACGTCTGGGTCGCCCTGGCCGGCGACGAGGACACCGCCTGGCGGGATCCCTCCGGGCCGGAACCCGGACACGGCGTACTCGTCCGCGTGCGCGCCGAGACGCGGTCCTTCCACCTCCTCATCGGAGTGGGAGAGGTCGACGACGACACGGCGCAGCTGGCGATGGAGGCGGGGCGGGAACGGCTCCACCACCTGGCCGCCCACAAAACAGCGGGAGGCCTGAGGTGATCACCCGTGCGGCCTCCGTCGCGGCCACGACCTCCGATGCGGCCACGGCCTCCGATGCCCGCCGGGCTGAACGGCTCGCCGTAGCCGAGTCGCTGCTCGTCTCGCCGCCACCGCTGGATGGCCTGCCGCCGGGCCGGGTGCAGGTGCTCACGCGGTCGGTGGTTCATGCGTCCCGGAGCCGGCCGGTGGTCCGATGGACAGTCACCGTCGACTCCGGGACCGGCCCTTCGTCTCCGCTGGCGGTGATCGGCAAGAGCTACCGCGCGGGTGGCGGAGAGCAGGCGTGGCGGTTGCTGAGCAGCCTGCACCATGCCGGTTTCGACGGCGCCGAGCTCGGGGTTCCCGCGCCGTACGGCTTCGACCCCGCCCGTCAGCTCCTCGCGCAGGAGGAGGCGCCTGCCACTACCCTGCACTCGTTTCTGGACGGCGACCCGGGGCCAGCCTCGCCCGAGGCCGGGCGGGCCGGGCGCTGGCTCGCGCGCCTGCATGGCATCCGGGGCGTGCAGGTGCCAGACCTGGCGGAGGACTTCGAGCGGCTCAAGCTCGCGGAGTACGGTACGGCGCTGGCCGGGCTGCTGCCGCAGTCGGCTGCCCGCCTGGACGAACTCACGGCCGGGACCCTGGAGGGCTTGGCCGGCTCCGTCGGCTCCCGGGTGGTGACCCACGGGGACTTCCAGCCCAAGAACATCCACCTGGACGCGGACCGCTTCGTGGTCATCGACTTTGACCGGGCCGCCTGGGCCCCCGCCGCCCGGGACCTCGGACACTTCATCGGGCAGACCCTGACCATGGGTGCCGCCCGGCACGGGGACCTGGCAGCCGCCCTGCCCTGGGTGGGGGCGTTCCTGGACGCCTACTCGGACTGCAGCGGCGACGCCGGTGCCGTCCGTTCCACCCCGGCCTACGTGGCCCGCACCTTCGCCGAAGTGCTCTTCTACCGCCTGGTGGTCCGCCCGGTGGCGGACACCTCGTTCGTGCCGGACTGGCTCGACGCCTGGGAAGCGGCCGTGGAGGCCGCGGCAGCGGGAGGATACCGGTGAGGGTATCCGGTACCGGGGCCACATATCCCGACCGCGCCGAGCGCCGGCGGCGCCAGCGCGGCGCCTCCGTGCCGGTGATGCGCGCCGGCGTGATCCTGCGGACCTTTGGTCCTTTCCTGCGGCCCCAGTGGCCGGGTTGCGTACTGGCAGGGTTGCTGGCCGCAGCCAGCGCCGGCGTCGCCCTGCTCAAGCCGTGGCCTCTGAAGTACCTCTTCGACGAAGTGCTGCTGCCGGCCGGCGGCCCGGGGGGACAGGACGTGCAGCGCGTCCTCGTCCTCATCGTCGGCGCGCTCGCCGTCATCACTCTCCTGGACTCACTGATCAGCGCCGCACGCAGCTACACACTGACCGCCGTCGGTGAGCGCGTCTCCGCCGCTATCCGCACGAAGCTCTACGACCATCTGCAGCGGCTGCCCCTGAGCTACCACGAGCGGACCCCCACCGGTGAACTCACCACACGCCTCACCGGCGACGTTGACAAGGTGCGCTCGTTGCTTACCGTCACGTTCGTGGACGCCGCCACGAACGTGCTCACACTCGCCGGCATGGCCGGAGTGATGCTGATTCTCGACTGGCAACTCAGCCTGGCGCTGCTGCTGGTGCTGCCCATGCTCCTGCTCACCGTTTCCAGCTTCCGCGCCCGCATCCGGGCCGTGGAGGAGAACTCGCGGGAGATCGAGGGGGACCTGGCGGCGATGGCGCAGGAATCACTGGTGGCGGTCAAGCTGGTGAAGGCAACCGGCCGGGAGGAACACGAGTCCCGCCGCTTCCGGAGCCGTTCCGACGCCTCGGTCGCGGCCGTGCTCCGCTCCGCGCGCACCAGTGCCGCTTTCGGTGCCGCGGTGGACGCGGTGGTGGCCATTGCCACGACGGGCCTGGTCTGGCTGGGTGCCCAGCGCGTGCTCTCGGGTGCCCTCACACCGGGCGACCTGGTGATCTTCACGGCGTACCTTCGCGACTTCTTCGGCCCCACCCGGGCGCTGTCCAAGCTGCCGGCGCAGCTGACCCGGGCCGGTGTCCGCGCGGCACGCATTGCCGACACCCTTGGCCGCCGCCCGGAAGTGCAGGACAAGCCCGATGCCCGCACGGCCGGCCCGCCACGGCGGCGACTGAGCCTTGACGCCGTCGGATTCTCCTACAGCACCGACTGCCCCGTCCTGCGGGACGTCGACCTGAGCGTTCCGGTGGGCACCACCCTCGCGATCGTCGGGCCCACCGGCGCGGGGAAGTCGACGATTGCCGCGTTGCTGTGCCGGCTGCAGGATCCCACGAGCGGCCGCGTCCTGCTGGACGACGAGGACCTGCGAGACCTGACCGGCGAGAGCCTCCACACCCAGATCGGACTGGTCACGCAGGAGGCCCTGCTGTTCCGTGCCTCCGTGCGGGAGAACATCGCATATGCCCGTCCCGACGCTTCCGCGGAGGAGGTGGAGCACGCCGCCCGCACGGCCCAGGCACACGACTTCGTGCAGGCACTGCCGGACGGCTACAACACGGTGCTGGCCGAGCGCGGGGCGACGCTGTCCGGCGGGCAGCGACAGCGGCTGGCACTGGCGCGCGCGGTCCTGCAGGGCTGCCCGGTCCTGGTACTCGACGAGCCGACGACGGGCCTGGACGCGCATTCCGAGCACGCCGTGCTCCGCGCACTCCGGCACGTCAGCTCCGGCCGGACCACCGTGATCATCACGCACCGGATGGCAGCGGCCATGGCGGCGGACGAGATTGTGGTCATCGAGGAGGGGCGCGTGGTGGAACGCGGCACCCACAGCCGGCTCATCGCTGCGGGCGGCCTCTACACGGAGATGTGCCTCCTACAGGGGATCACCCGCCAGGGGAGCACCGGCCCCCGGGCCGCCCTTTACGGCGACGCCGCCGATTACGGGCGCCACGCCGCCTCGTCTTTCGACGTAGACGGCAACCAACCCGCCACCGATTTGAAGGGAGCCCTCCCATGACCGAGCCCAGTGTCCGGGTACCAGCGAGCGACCTCGCGTTCATCACCACCGGATCCACCGACGGCGTCCTGGCCGCCATGGCCGACGCCGCAGCCCCGGCTGCCGACCCGGCGGACCGGCTGCTGGTGCTGCGCAGTTCAGTGCCCCGCCAGGGCGGCCGGCTGCCCGTGACTGCGGTCGACGAGTCGGCGCTAATCCCGGTCCTGGAGGACGCTTACGGCCTCGGCCGGTGGCGCGCGTGGCGCCGCACCGACCACGGCAGCTCGAACATGAGCTGGTTCGTCCGCACGGATGCGGGCGAGGTGGTGCTCCGCCGCTCGCACAACCTGAAGACCGTGGCGGGGGCGGAGTTCGAATGCGCCCTCATCGACCACCTGCGCGGACGCGGCTACCCGGCTCCGCCCGTGGAGCGGACACGAGACGGCGCCGTCTCGGTGCAGGTGGACGGCGTCCTGCACATGGTCACGCGGCTGATGCACGGCCGCGCGTACGATCCCGGCGACGCCGCCCAGCTGGCGGAAGTGGCCCGGGGACTCGGGCGCTATCACGCCATCGTGTCGGAGCTGTCGATGCCGGGATACAGGGAGCGTTCCTCCGGCCTGGCCACCCTCGGGCAGGTGGGGCAGGAGAAGCTATACGCCGCCGTCGACGTCATGGCGTCGCTGCTGGACGCCGACGCCGGTACGGCACTACGTGAGGACGCCCGCTATCTGGCTGACCGGATGGAGCAGCTGAACGTGGGGCTCGGGGGACGCCAGAAGGACCTGACATCCATGGTGATCCACGGTTCCTATGGCCAGTCCGCCGTTCTCATGGACGAGGGCCGGCTCAGCGCGGTGCTGGACTTCGACCGGTCCGCGCAGGAGCTGCTGGGCCTGGATCTGGCGTATGCCCTGAGGTCGTTCTGCTTCGACGGCCCGATCCGCCGCGCCGGGTTCGGCCTGGACCCGGACCGATGCCGGACCTTCCTCCACCACTACCGCAGCCATGCCCCGCTCGCAGAGGCGGACCTGTCGGCCATGCCGGACATCTTCCAGGCCCAGCGGCTGATGGTGGTGGTCAAGAAGTGCGAGAACCTGCTGACCAAGCAGGCGTTGATTCCCCGGCAACCCCAGGACGCCGTCAAGTTCGCGCGAATCATGGACCGCGAGGCATCCTGCATCCGCCTGCTCATGGACAACCCTTTCACCATTACGGAGGAAGCATGAACCCCACCCAGACCCGGACCCAGATCCATGCCCAAAGCCATCAGGTGAAGGAGCAGCAGGTCCTGCGTGCCGAACGGGTCCGCACCCCGGAATTCCTGGACCGGTATGTCCGCCCGCACCTGGGCTCCGCGGCCGGCGGCGGGTCGTGGGCAACGAACGTGATCCAGCTGGACGGCACCGGGGCTGCCACGGTGCAGATAGAACTCGACGACGGCGCCCCCGTGTTCGCCAAGCTCTTCCCCTTCGAAGACGGTCCCGCCGTGCACGCGAAGTTGCAGGCCCTGCGTACCGCCGGGCTGGGGCACGGTTCCGCTTACCAGTCCGTCGAACCACTGGCCTGGTACGGAGATGAGAAGATCCTGCTGTGCAGGGGAGCGCCGGGTGAGCCGATGTCCACGCTGTTCGCCGCGGACAGCGCCGACCTCGCAGCGGCCGCCGCCCGTGCAGCGTCGTGGTTGGCCCGCCTGCACAGCCTGGACCTCCGGATCGGGACCCCGCATTCCCTTCTGGTGACAGGAGAACTGACGAGCTTGGCCAAGCGCCTGGCCAAAGTGGCGGTCGCCAGCCCCGGTTATGTCGACGCGGCCCTGGGCATGCTCGAACAGGTGGACGGCCTGGCCCGGGACACCGTGGACGGCATCCAGGCCCAGAGCCACGGACAGTTCCGGCCGATCCACGTCTTCCTGACTGAGGACGTCGTGACGGTCATCGACCTGGACCGCAGCGCGCCTGCCGACCCCGCACGGGACGTGGCGGAGTTCCTGCACAGGATGCGCCAGGGCGTGTACTCGGCCACCGGTGACATCAGCAGGGCCGACGAGCCATGCGCTGCGTTCCTCGCTGCCTACCGGGAGGCCACGCACGGCGACCGGCTGGTCAACCTGCGCTTCCACTGGGCGCGCTACATCTTCCACAGCCTCAACCGCGAGATCAAGACCGGGGATGCGGACTGGCGCGACCGCGACGACACTCAGTACCGCCTCTACGTGAATGAGTTCGAACGGGTGGCAGAGGGACGGGCGGGAGCATGACGCCGACGGAGGGCAGCGTGCTGGACCGTGCCGGGCAGGCGCTGCCTGTGGCCGAGCTCGAGGGATTGTGGCCCCTGGGTGGGTGGATCTCGGTCAGCCCTCTTCCGGGGGGCAAGAACGAGCACCTGCGCGTCGCCGCTGCGGACGGTGTCCACTACCTGCGCCGCTCCTACCGGGCCAAGACGCGTGATGAGCTCACCGGCCAGTTGCGCCTGATGCGGCTGCTCCGGGACAGGGGGTTCCCTGCCCCGGAGGTGGTTCCCGCCCGCACCGGCGCCGACTACATCGAGCTCTTCGGCCGGTTGTGGATCGCCACCCGCGGCGTCGAGGGGACGCCCTTCGACGACGACTCACCCGAGCACGTGCGGGCGCTGGGCCGGACGCTCGCCCGGTACCACGCCGTCGTCGCCGACCTGCCAGCGGTGGCTGCCGAACCGGCTGTCCTCAGCGAGCTGCGGAGCCGGGCCGGTGAACAGGATGTGGAGCCGGCACTGCGTGCCCGGACCGTGCACGTACTCAACAAACTGACCGGCCTGCTGCCGGAGCTTCCCCGGGTGGTGGTGCACGGCGGGGCCAGGCGCGGCAGCCTGGTGTTCGCCGGCGACCAGGTGGTGGGGGTCCTGGACTTCGACAGCGCACACCCGGACGTGCGGGTCCTCGATCTCGCGGTGGCCGTTCACGACGTCGGCAAGGTGTACACCCGTCTCGGGGAGGCCGACCACAAGGTGGCCCTCGACCTGAGCCGGGTCACCGAACTGCTCGCGGCCTACGGCAGGGATGCGCGGCCCACGGCGGCCGAGGTCGAGGCGCTGCCGCTGCTGCTGGAGGCCAAGCGGCTGAAGCGTGGCCTGGGCCGGCGCAGCCGTGTCCTGGGCGGCGAAACCCTGTCCGAGAACGACCACGCCAAAATACGTTTGGAAGACCACCGGCTCGCCTGGCTGGACGAGCACCAGGACGCACTCGCGGCGGCCTGCCGCGCGGTCCTTGCGTGAGACCGCAAGAAACGGGCGATGCAGCCGTAGGGTCGAACGTCCCGGAACAGGGTCCGGCTATTCCGGCTGGTGGCAGAAGCACTGAAGCCGGTCGCACTGGGTGTCATAGGGGCCGACGAACGTGTAGTCATCAGGAGGATCGGCATCCTGGGAGCGTGATTCGGCCGACTGTTGGACGTTTCCGGAACGTGATTTCACGGATCATCCCCCATTTCCGCTCAATGGTCGTCCCAGATCCGAGCCAAAAATGTTTCCCATAACAGGACGTTGGAGCTAGCCTACGATCCGGACGTTTCCGCTGCCGATCCGTGCCGTTTCGCCCGTGTTACAAGGCTGCGCACAACGCCAGCGGACGACGGCGGGAGGTCCCGCCGTCGTCCGCTGCCAGCTGTCCGGTACTACTTAGAGCGCGCCCTGCTGTGCAGTTCCGGCGGGGATCGGCACCAGCCGAGTGACGTCCACAGGCTTCGCCAGGAGCCCCTCGAGTGAAGCATTGAGCCGCTTGACGGCGTCGCCGGCGCCGTGGGCGTCGAGCAGTTCCACGGTTTCCCATTTTTCGATCATCATGATCTGGCCGGTGGGGGATTCGTGGATGGCGTAGAGCAGGCAGCCGGGTTCTTCGTGCACCTCGGCAATGGCGGGGGCGAGGGCGGCGACCACCTGGTCGTAGGCGCCCTCAACGGGAGTGAATTCTGCGGTGACAATGATGGTCATCGGTGACTTTTCCTTGTGTGTGAAATGAGAACAAGCATGGTCTGAACTGCCAGCCTAGGGCTGGCTGGGAGGTGCCGCCGGTTAGCCACGCGCCGGCAGCATTCCGGCGTCGGAATCCTTGCCGGCCGATGCCAGGTTCTGTCCGGTATCGCTGTCGAAGTAGCTGGCCATTCTGGCCTCGGGCATTACCGTGCAGGGATCTCCGGCCATCAGGCGGGTCTGGCCCGTCTGGCGGATCCAGAGGAGGTCGTCCTGGTTGAGCTCCCACATGTTCAGCCCCAGCGCCGGGTCCGGCTGTACGCCGATCAGGGTGTCCGCACCCAGGTCCTCGATTCGCCGGACCGTTCCCGCCAGGCCCGGACCGTCGAGGTCGGCGGAGACCGTCAGGTGTTCCGGGCGCAGGCCCAAGGTCACAGTGCCGGTCCCGAGCCGGAGTGCTTCGGGCGCAGGGAGCCGCAGCCCGCCGAGTGCCGGCTGCCCGCCGGTCACGGCCGCCGTCATGAGGTTCATGGGCGGGCTGCCGATGAACCGGGCAACGTATGTGTTGGCGGGGCGTGCGTAGATCTCCTGCGGGGTGGCGTGCTGCTGCACGATGCCGTTGTGGAGGATGACGATCTGGGTGGCCATGGTCATGGCCTCCACCTGGTCGTGCGTGACGTAGACGAAGGTCTTCCCGGTCAGCCGGTGCAGCCGGACGATTTCGCCGCGGAGTTCCGCGCGGAGCTTGGCGTCGAGGTTGGAGAGCGGTTCGTCCAGCAGGAACATCGACGGGTTGCGGATCAGTGCCCGTGCCAGGGCCACGCGCTGGCGCTGGCCGCCGGAGAGGCCTCCGGGCTTGCGGTTCGCGTACTCGTCCAGTTCCAGCATCGACGAGACACTGGCCACCTGCTTGGCGATGTCCTTGGACGAGCCGAAGACGCGGCGCGCGACGGTGCTGACGCCCGGGATGTGGTGCCAGCCCTTGAACCTGTCCAGGGCCAGCGGGAAGGCTATGTTTTCGCGGACCGTGAGGTGCGGATAGAGCGCGTAGGACTGGAACACGAAGGCGATATCGCGTTCGCGCGGGCTTTGCCGGTTTACGCGGAGGTTGTCGAAGATGACGTCGCCCGCGCTGGCGTCGGTGAGCCCGGCAATGATGCGGAGCAGCGTCGATTTTCCGGACCCCGACGCGCCGAGCAGGACGAGGAACTCCCCGTTGTCGACGTCGGCGCTGAAGTCGTGGATGACCTGGGTGTCCCCGAAGCGCTTGCTGATGTTGCGTAGTGAGAGCTTTGCCATGATCAACCTTTGACTGAGCCGGCCGTGAGGCCCGAGACGATACGACGCTGGACAAGGAGGAAGAAGATCAATGCCGGGAGGGTGAACAGCAGGGCTGCGGCCATGACGGAGTTCAGCGAGGTCAGGTACTGTCCGATGAACGAAGCGAGGCCCACGGACGCCGGCCACAGGTCCCGTTCGGCGATGAACGTCTTGGCCAGGAGGAATTCGTTCCACCCGTCGAAGAAGTTGATGACGGCGGCAGCGGCGATGCTGGGAAGAATCAGCGGGGTGAGAACCAGCGACAGGATGGTGACCCGAGGGCACCCGTCGACTGCCGCGGCTTCCTCGATTTCATAGGGAATCGCGTCAATGGCTCCCTTGATGATCCAGACGCTGACGGGCATCGTGAATGCCACGTTGGCGAGGATCAGGCCGCCCATGCCGTTGAGGAGGCCCAGCGACGCGAAGAGTGCGTAGATGGGGACCACGAGCAGTGCCTCGGGCAGCATCTGGGTGGCGAACAGCAGGAACCCCGCAGCGCCCTTGCCGTAGAACTTGAACCGGGACAGTGCGTAGCCGGCCAGCACCGCGAAGATGAGGGACAGCAGTGTGGTCCCGCCCGCGATGACCACGGAGTTGGTGAGCCACTTGAAGATGGGGACGCTGCCGATGAGGTCCCCGAAGTCAGCGAGCCGTTCCCAGTGCGGCCACCAGCCCTGGGCCTGGCCGTACAGTTCCGAGTCCTGGCTGAGCGCCGTATTCAGCATCCAGTAGAGCGGGAAGCCCGAGAAGAGGACCAGCGCGGCCAGCATGGCGTACCGGGCGGGCTTGCTGAAATTGCGGTTGCCCGGCGCCTTCAGCCGGCGCTTGTGCGGCGCAGCCTCGGGGAGTGGTGGTGCTTCTTTGGTGGTCATTGTTCTAGGCCTCCTTGGCGGCGTTGCGCCGTTCCATCATGAAGTAGACAACCGTGACCAGCAGGGACAGCACCAGGCCGAGGGCGCCGATGGCTGCCGCGCGGCCCAGTTCCTGGTTGCTGAAGGCCTGGCGGTAGACGTTGACGACGAGGGTGTTGGTGGTGTCCACCGGGCCGCCGCCGGTCAGGAGATAGATGATCTCGAAACGGCGGATGGACCAGATCGTCATGAGTAGCGTGACCACCCTGACGGTGGGGGCGATGTGCGGCCAGGTGACGGCCTTGAACGTCTCCAGTGCCCCGGCGCCGTCCATGCGGGTGGCCTCGTAGAGTTCGCTGGGGATGGACTGCAGCGAGGCAAGAACCACGAGCATGACCAGGGGCATGACCTTCCAGACCGAAGTCAGGACGACGGCGGCCATCCCGAATTTCGGATCGACCAGCCAGCCCTGCTGGCCGACGCCGAGCACTCCGACCACTTCGTTCAGAACGCCGTCGGACCGGTTGAAGATCCAGCTGAAGATCAGGGCGGTGGCCACCGTGGGGACGGCCCAGGGGAACGTGATGATGGCCCGGACAATCGTGCGGCCCTTGAAAGCCTGGTTCAGGAGCAGTGCCGATCCGGCGCCGATGGCGACGGCGAAGATCACGGTCGCGGCCGTGTACAGGATGGTGGCGCCCAGCGAATTGTAGAACTGCGGGCTGCTGAGCAGCCGGGAGTAGTTCTCCAGCCCGACGCCGGTTCCGCCGTCGGGCCTGACGAGCGGAGTTTTGGTGAAGCTGAGCTGGATGCCCTGCACCACCGGGATGATCATGAAGATGATCAGGTACACGACGGCGGGGCCGATGTAGATGTACGGGGAGATCCTCTGCCACATGTGATGCCGGGAAGGGGCATCCTGGATGGGAGGCTGCGCCACGGCGGGCGGGGAGATCGAAGTTCGGAGCGACATTGCCCGGATCCTTTGCCTAGGTCTTCTCAGCCAAGCAGCTGAGTTACTTGTGTCTGTGCGGTGGCGAGTGCCTTTGCAGCGTCGCCGCCGTCCACGAGGTAGCGTTCCACCTGCGTCATCACTTCGCGCATGATGGCCTTGGTCTGTGCCTCATAGCCCCGGATGAGGGGGCTGCGAGACTCGGAGGCGAGGTCGATGAATGCCTTGGCCCACGGGTTGGCCGCGGCGTAGTCGGGAGCCAGCGGCACATCGGTGGCCAGTGTTGACGGGCCCATTGCCGCCCGGAGCGCCGCCTGTCCTTCATCGGAACCGACCCAGCCGACGAAGTCGACGGCGAGGTTTTTGTTTTTGCCGTACCCGTTGACTGCCAGAACGATCTCCTGGTGGGCCGAGGGCTTGGGCAGCGGAATCCGGTCGGCAAAGCCGATGTCGGCCGACGTCAGGGCCTTGGAGGACCGCAGGATGCCGGCCACCGTGGAGGAGACATCGATCATCATGCCGAGGCGGCCTTCGCGGAACTTGGTGCGCATCGTTGACGCGTCGTCTCCGATGGGCATGGCACCCGAGCGGTAGATCTCGCCGAACGCCTCAACGCCGGCGATGTTCTCCGCGGAGTCGATGGTGGGCCGTGAGCCGTCCGACCAGGATCCGCCGTGCCCGTAGGTCCACACGTCGAAGTCCATGAACCAGGAGTCGAATTCCGTCATCTGGTGCCGGACACCGAAGCCGTCCAAGCCTGTTGCCGAACGGATCTGGCCCGCTGCCGAAATCAGTTCAGCGACGTTCGTCGGCGGCGTCACGCCGGCCTTGTCCAGGATCTTGCGGTTCCAGAAGAAGTTCCAGTTCAGCCGTTCCCATGTGATCCCGTACTGCACGCCGTTGACCAGACCGGATTCATTGGTGTGGTTGAACGGCGTGCCCTTGTGCGAGGAGATGACCGAGGTCAGCGGGGCCAGGATGCCGGCGTCGGCCAGCGGATAGAAGTTGACGTCCTGCACGACGAAGACGTCGGGCCCGCCCTTGCCGCCGAGCTCGGTGTTGAGCTTGTCGGCGAAGGAAAGGAACGGCGTGGTGCTCTGGGCCAGGACCGCGGACGGATTCACCTTCTGGTAGGCCTGGATGGCCTTCCACATGGCCTCGCCGCGGCCCGGCTCGAGCCACTGCCAGCTGCCGAACTTCAAGGTGCCACCGGCCGATGCGGCACGGTTGGGGTCGATTCCCGGGGTGGCCCCGCAGCCGGCGAGCAGCATGCTCGCCGCGGCGGCTCCCAGGAAAGTGCGGCGGTCGATCATGTCGCCGGCACCACTTCGAGTGCGAGGGCCTCCGTCTCGCGCCGCAGCTTCAGCGCCTCTTCCAGGGAGGTATCGATCTCGACGTCATCCCAGCCGACGATGCCGCCCTCGGGAACGTCGTTGACGAGCTTGACGTGGTGGGCCATGGCGACCGGAAGGGCGCGGTCCCGGACCGACTTTTCGGCCGAAATCAGCTTGCCCCAGACCGTGAAGCCGCCCTCGCCGTCGAGGATTTCCCCGGCGTGCAGGTCCTTCTTGGCACAGGCGACGACGTCGGCGTGGAAGCCTTCCGGAGCGCCGGTGGCCACACCGCGAAGCACTGCGTTGGCGATGGAGACGTTGAGCTCCAGGCCGACGTAGTGGTAGGGGCGGTAGAGGGCGGCGTACTGGCCGGTGGGGTCCGGGTGCCAGGGGTATTCCTGGAAGCAGCCGGAGACGTACTTGTTGGTGGCCTTCACCACGACGAAGACGCCTTCCTGGGTGTTGTGGGGGATCCAGTCGCCTTCACGCGTCACGCTGGACATCACGTCGACGCTGCCGGCGTTGCTGAGGACGCCGCCGTCGGCCGCGGGACGGCAGATCGTGGCGATCTGTTCGACGTCGCCGGGGGTGAACGTCAGCCCTTCATCGGACGGGCGCAGGCCCGCGGCATTGGCTACGGCAGCCATTTCGATGGCGGCTTTGGTGCCGTCACGGAAGGAGGTGTGCATGTAGGGGTTGAGCTGGCCCGAGTCCGTCAGTTCCTTCGAGAATTCCCAGTTTTCCCAGACGTTGTCCGGGTTCATCTGGTGGTAGTGCGAGAGGTACTTGGCGCCCTTGCCGGCGCAGACGACGTCGAAGCCGGACGTCCGGGCCCAGTCCACGAGCTCCCAGATCAGTGCGGGCTGGTCGCCGTAAGCCAGTGAATAGACGACGCCGGCCTCCTTGGCCCGCTTGGCCAGGGCCGGACCCGCCAGAGCGTCCGCCTCGACCGTGACCATGATGATGTGCTTGCCCGTTTCGATGGCGCGGAGTGCGTGGTTGATGCCGACAATCGGGTTGCCGGTGGCCTCAACGATGACGTCCAGGTCCGCGTCGAACAGGACAGACGCATCGGTCACCACAGTGGTGGCCCTCGTGGCGATGGCCGTCTCGATGTCTTCAACGAAGGCTTCCTCGGGCCAGTCCACCAGCTTCAGGGCGCCCTTGGCGCGTTCGGCGTTGATGTCGGCGATGGCCACCACGTGGATGCCGGGGATGTTGCGGGCCTGTGCCAGGTACATGGTGCCGAAACGTCCGGCGCCGATCAGCCCAACGCGGATCGGGGCGCCGTTGGCCTCGCGTTCGGTCAGAAGTTTGTGCAGGTTCATAACTACCTTTCAATGGGTGCGGCTCCATCCCGTGTGGATGGCCGGCGGAAAGCATCGGGTCCGCCGCAGCGTTGCGGTGAAGTGACGCTCAGGCGGGTGGCTGGGGTGTGCTGCCTCAATCCCGGGCGGTGCTGCGGTAGACAATCGGCTCCGAAGTAAACATAATGGAACCGGTTCCACTTTTATTTCATACCTGCTCGACGAGGTCAATACCCTAGTCTGAAAAAGTTCCTGCCGGAGGTACCGGGGAGCCGCAGTAGCCGATGGAGGAGTACACGTGCAGAAGCAGCCGACCATCCGCGATGTTGCCGCGGCTGCGGGGGTGTCCGTCGCCGTCGTCTCCCGCGTCCTCAATCCGGGCTCCGGCCCCGTGGCGGAGACGACCAGGGGCCGCGTCAACGAGGTGATGGAAACCCTTGGCTACCACCCCCGCACAGCTGCCAGGGAACTGAAGCACGGGCCCCCCACCACGCTGGGACTGCTCCTTGCCGACGTCTCCAATCCCTTCTTTGCCCGGCTGGCGGACCAGGTTGTCCAGGAGGCTCACTCCCGCGGGATCCAGGTGCTGCTTATGACCACACAGGAGGACGACCAGCTGGAATCGGAGCGTCTCTCCACACTCATTGAGCGACGGGTGAGCGGGATCATCGCCACTCCCACGGGGAACAATCTGGAAATCTGGAAGAAGCTCCAGGACATGGGAACCGACGTGGTCTTCGTTGACCGCTCCATCCCGGCGCTGCCGGAGGTGGACGTCGTGACCATCAACAACATCGAGTCGGCACGGTCCGCCACGGCCCTGCTGGCTGCCCACGGGCACCGCCGCATTGCAATCATCTCGGGCCCGGCGACATCAACCACCGGCCGGGACCGGATCGCGGGCTATCGCGAAGCCCTCGAAGCCGCCGGGTTGGAACAGGATGACCTGCTCGTCCGTTCCGCGGCCTTCCGGGGTGCCGCCGGCGGGGATGCCATGACGGCGTTGCTCAACCTGGACGATCCGCCCACCGCGCTGGTGGTGGCCAATACCGCCCAGGTGACGGCAGTACTCCGGCGCCTGGCGCATGCCGGGGTCTCGATTCCCGACGAGCTCTCGGTCATCGTGTTCGAGGATTCGCCGTGGACCGAGCTGATGACCCCGCCGCTGACGATTGTCCGGCAGCCCATCGACCTGCTGGCCAGGCACTCCGTGCAGCTGGCCCTCTCCCGGGCGAGTGGGAAGAGTTCCGGGAAGCCGACTGTGGTCCGCGTCGACGCCGAACTCATCGAACGGTCCAGTGTGGGGCGGCCGAGGGTGCGCACTTAGTTTTCCCCGACGGCGATTTACACCGATCGACCCGCATGGTACAAAAAGTGTACCGGTTCCACTTTGGTTCCATTCATACGTTCAGCTGCCTTCCCGAGGCCCACGCGCACAGCCGCGCCGCCGGCCGCCGACCCCAACTCTAAGGATCCTAAAATGGCGGAAACCCCGCGCACCTCGCTCGCTCTGTTGGGCCTCGGCCCCATGGGCGGTCCCATGGCCCGCCGGCTTCTCGAGCTCGACGGCGACCTCACCGTCTGGAACCGGACGTCCGCGAAAGCGGAACCCCTGGTTGGGCTGGGTGCGCGCGGCGCAACGTCGCCCGCGGACGCCGCGGCCGACGTCGTTCTCACCGTCTTGCCCGACCTGGAGCAGGTCGAATCGCTGCTGCCGGGACCGGACGGATTGCTGGCAGGCTGGGCGGCCAAGGGCATTGACCGGCCCGTCCTCGTAGTTCATGGCACCGTTTCGCCGATCGCCGTCGCGGCCTTTGCGGAACGTTTGCTTCGTGACCACGGGGTCACGGTCCTTGATGCGCCGGTCAGTGGCGGCACCGTCGGCGCGGAGGACGGAACCCTCAGCATCATGGTGGGCGGCGACCGGGAAGCGGCCCGATCCGTGGAGTCCGTCTTCGCGGCCATGGGCACCACCGTCCGGTACATGGGACCCAGCGGATCAGGGGCGCTCGCCAAGGCCTGCAACCAAATCGTCGTCGCCGCCACCGTGACCGCAGTCTCCGAGGCGATGCTCCTCGCCGGCAAGGGAGGCCTTGACCTGTCAGTGATGCTCGAGCTGCTGCAGGGCGGGCTGGCCGATTCCGCTGTGCTCCGGCAGAAGGGCTACCGGTGGATCAGCAACGATTTCGAGGGTGGCGGCAGTGCCCGGAACCAGCTCAAGGACCTCGGCTTCATTCGGGACGCGGCATCTTCGGAAGGCCTCGAACTACCCCTGATCAGTACGGTGACGGGGATGTTCGGCGAGATGGTGGCCCAGGGTGACGGCGCTCTCGACCACACGGGCATCCACCGCACCCTCGAGCGCCGGTCGCAGGTGTCCGCCGGATCTGCTGCACAGCTGTAGCCGCCGGTTTCGGGCAGGATTCCGGACTCAGGTGCGGGCGGACCTTGTTTAAAGGCGGAGTTCCATGAAAACGCTGTTGGGATCCAGGGTGTAGCCGCCAAAGGGAGGACACTCGGTGAAGCCGTTGCGGACATACAAGCGCCGTGCGGGCGCGAAATAGTCCTCGGTTCCTGTCTCAAGATAGATGCGCTCGAAGTCCCTGGTCCGGGCGGCGTCAAGGATGTGCCTGAGCATCAGGGTGGCGACCCCTCGCCCCCGCGCGCCTGCTGTGGTGCGCATGGACTTGATTTCGCCGTGCTTCTTCGAGGCGTGCGTCGCTGCGCCATGCGGGGAATCGAGGACTTTGAGCGCGCCGCACCCCAGGAGCTCGCCGTCCTCGCGGGCCGTCCAGAACGTGATCGACGGGGCGGACAGTGCGGAAGGGTCCAGCGCGTGCACACTTTCGGCCGGCGAGGTGGCGAACATGTCCGCCAGGTGCTCGTTCAGGAGTCGGCTGACATCCCCTCGTGCAGGGTCATCCTGGTCAATGTGAATCATCGCCCCAAATTTACCGGCGGCCTGAGCAACTATGAAAATCGCCACAGCGCCCTGCCCGTCCGGAAAGATACAGTGTCACGGTGAACATTGCCTTGGCCCCGGATGGCGCCGCCCTGGCGTGGACCGAGCAGGGCCGCGGGGAGCCGCTGCTGCTGATCGCCGGGCAGGCGACGGCCATGGACGGCTGGGGGCCAACCGCGGAGGCGCTGGCCGAACATTTCCGCGTCATCCGCTTTGACCACCGGGGAATCGGCAGGAGCAGCGACGGCGCGGCCGACCGGTACACGACGAGGTCCCTGGCAGCCGATGCGGCCGCCGTCCTGACTGCTGCCGGTGCCGAGAGCGCCCATGTGTACGGCCATTCGATGGGTGGCAGGATCGCCCAGTGGCTCGCCATTGATCATCCGCAACGTGTCCGCGCACTGGTACTGGCCGCGACGAGCGGCGGGAAGCTGGCCGGGGCGGAGCCGTCCCGGGATGCCATGGAGGCGCTGGTCAGCGGCGATGCCGACCGGCTGGCGCCGTTGTTCTTCGACCCCGTATGGGCGGCCGCCCACCCCGACGCCGTACGCGTCTTCTTCAATTCGCGGGCGTCCGCCTGGGCGAAGTCCCGCCACTTCCGCGCCAGCCGGGAACACGATGCCTGGAGCCGGCTGGCGTCCGTCCAGTCACCAACCCTCATCCTCCACGGCGCCGAAGATCCGTTGACGCCCCTGGAGAACGCCGTCCGGATGCACGGGCACATCCGCCGCTCCACGCTGGTCAGGGTGCCCGGCGCCGGCCACGGCCTTCACCTGGACCGCCCCGAAACCATCCAGTGGATCCGGCAATTCATCACGGCAAGAGCAGCACTGTGAAAGCGCAGTAAAAAAGCTTCTTTTTTGGAAGATGGCATAAAAAATATAAGTGTGTATGGTACTGGGTAAGCACTAACCCATGAAAGGTGTGATTCCAATGTCAGGAAAATCGCCCAGAAGCGCTGGCGCCAAAAAGGCGGGAAAATCTATTCTCGAAAAGCGCGCTGATAAAAAAGCGAAAAATGAAACTAGTGAAATCCAGTTCATAAAGCCGCGAAAGAACCAGCGCTAACACCCTTCGGGCGGTCGAATGCGGAACCCCTAGTCCCGTCGGCCGTCCGCACTGCTCGCCGCTGCCGGGGCCCTGAGCCCCGTTTCAGACACAAGGGACCAGTCCATGAACACTACCTACAACGCCTTGGTGGTCCCGGCCCGCCTCACCCAGCCGGTGCGCATCGAAGCGGTGAACACGGACATGTCCGCACTGCAGAAAGTGCTTGCGGGAAACGTCGGATCCATCACGGGCGCAGACTGGCACGTTTACCTGAACGACGAGGGAAACCGCATGCCCCCGAATGTCAGGGCTGAAGTGCTCATCCGGGAAGCAGGCGTCGATATCGAGGACTGTGTTCATGGTGCGGCCGTATTCCTTGGCCTGGAAGGTATGTTCAGGAATCGGACGTTCCGCGCCATTTGATTCGGCTGGCTGAACAGCTTTTCGACTCACCGCTGGCGGCTAAGTAAATCTGGCTTGAGCTGAATCAATTCGTCACGAGGAAAAATAGGAGATCGCATTGCTCTTTTGATGCGGTAATTTGTGATCGTGGAATTGTGGCGGGAAACATCGAGTGCCAGTTGTGCCACTGGCGAGTGGCATTCACCAACTGGAATGCGGGACGTTCGGCCGTCGTCCGGGCCTTGCGAAAACCGTTGTGGTGGCTGCCCAACTGCGCCACCATGATCGTATGGATGCTGAAGAGCCGAATACCGAAGAACCGGCGGTCGAGGAACCCAAGGCCGAGGAGCTGACCATCCCTCAGGCTTTCCTCCTTCTGGCCACGAACGACCAGGACGGCGAAGCCGAAGTGCCGGCCTACGTACTCCGGACCGCCTTGGCCGGGGCCATACTGGCGGAGTTGGACCAGCTCGGTGCTATCGGGTTGCAGGGCAAGCACGTCAGGGCAACCGATCAGGCCCCGCAAACGGGCTTCCAGCACCAGTGGGAGCTCATCCGTCACAAATCACGGCCCCACACTCCCAAACGCTGGGTCTCCATGCTGGAGGGCCGTGCCGAAGTGCAGCGGGTCTACGAGGGCCTGACGTCACGAGGCATCGTGGAACATGTGGGCGAGAAACACCTTGGGCTTTTTAAGTCCACGCGGTATCCGGAGAAGGACCATGCGCCGGAGGCCTCACTCCTGACGAAGGTCCAGGCGGCGCTCAAGGGCGGGCCGTCCGATGCCAGGACCACAGCACTCATCGCCCTGCTTGAGGCGGCCGGGCTGCTCGTCAAGCTGTTCCCGGCAGCGGACCGGACACGGGCACGGGAACTGGCGAAGGATTACTGGCCCGCCCGTGCGGTGACGGACGAACTGCGCATGATCAGGCTGGCAGAGGATGAAGCCGCAATGTTGGCTGATCCTGTACGTGCAAGACACCCGGGGTGACCTTCCGGTCACCTACCTGAGGGCTGACCGGGCCGGTCTCACGGCAGGGTGTCCAGTTCGGGAAACTGTTGGGCCCTATTCGTCGGCGGGTTGGAACAACTCCACCACGTTGCCGGCAGGATCTTCCAGCAGGATTTGCTGTCCGCCCGGGCCTTTGACGATGTCGTTTCGGAACGTGAGGCCCGCGGCGCGAAGCCGGTCCACTTCGGCGGCGATGTCGCCCACGATCAGGTGGATTCGGTTCCATCCGCCAGGTGCCGGCACGGCGCCGTCCGGCATAGGCCGGCCCGCCGAGCTGGTCGGCCCGCTCAGCAGTAGCCTTAGCTGGCCGCGGGCGACGTCGGCGAACGCCGGTGCGGCGCTCATCCTGAGGGTGAATCCGAGGTGCTTTGTGTAGAAGTCGACCGCCGCCTCGACGTCGTCAACCATGTACCGGACGCTGACCATGTCCGTGTTGTCGTCGGGCATTTCTAGCTCCTTCCCTAACTCGTGCGGGAATCCTTGATGGGGCACAGCAGGAACTGGATACTTCTATCTAACTAGTGTGATGGTTTTGGACCGGGTCTGACCCCCTTTTCCACGGAAGCCTCCGGCGTTAGGATGCCGTGTGACTTTCACCTACGGCTACGCGGACAACGACGGTCTTCGCATGTACTACGAGGTCCACGGGGAGGCGGTGCCGGGCCAGCCGCCGCTGCTCCTCATCCCGGGCGGCGGCTCCACTATCGGCACCAACTTCGGCGAACTCATCCCGCTGCTGGCCGAACACCGCCAGGTGATTGCCGTCGAGGAGGAGGGCCACGGCCGCACGCAGCCCACCGCCCGCCCGCTCACTGCCGAGAACTCCGCCGGCGACATCCTCGCGGTTCTGGAACAGCTCACTGTTGAAACCGCTGACGTGCTGGGATTCAGCGCCGGCGGGCACACCGCCGTCGCCCTGGCACTACGGCGTCCCGCCGCTGTCCGGCGCCTGATCGTTGCCTCTACCTTCGTGGGCCGCGATGCCGTGCCGGCCGAGTTTTGGGACGGCATGGCGAAAGCCACGCTGGACGACATGCCTGACACGTACAAGGACGCCGACCGCCTCCTCAACCCTGCACCCGGCCACTTGGAGCGTCTCTTCGAGCTGGACCGCCGGCGCATCCTGGACTTCCCCGGATGGTCGGACGAAGAACTGGGCACCATCACGGCAGCCACGCTGGTGGTAAGCGGCGACCGGGACATTGTCGCCGCCGACTACGCAGCGCGGATGGCTGGCGTGATCCCGGGCGCTCGCTTGCTGATCGTCCCGGGCGGCCACGGCGACTACCTTGGCGAGCAGGCCGCCAGCGACGGGGACCTGCGGACGATGCACGCCACCGTCCCGTTGCTGCTGCGGTTCCTTGGCGGGCAGGGCCCGGCTCTGGACTGAACTACTCAGTCCTTACTCGGCGTCGGCTGGATTGGCGAGTGTTATTTGGGTGTGGATGATGACCGCGGAGCACTGGAATTGGGCGCTGCAGGTTTGCAGGTAGACCGAAGCTGCGGCGGCACCCTCATTGAACGCCATCATGGTTGGAACTACCCGTATGGTGACTGTCTGGGTCTGCTTGGTGCAGCTGAGCTGATCGTTCCCGCCGCCGCCGGCGATGCGACCGTCGCTGACTCTTTGGGTGATCTGGACCACGGGTATTGCCATGACCAGGGCAGGGTCGGTGTCGCACACGAAAGTGACGGGAACATCCACCGCCGCGCCGTCGGCGACGAGGACTCCCGGCCCCGCGCTTACGAGCGTGGCGGGGGCTGCGTGCGCGGGGGTGGCTATCGCCACGAGGGCGGCGGCAAGAGCGGCGGCGAGGCAGCTTCTGGTGCCTAACATCAGGTTTCTCCCTTGAATGGAGGCGTGGCGTCCTGCGTTCCGCATTGTCAGCCAGTGCGGTGATGGGGCGTCTTCTAGGTACGGGGCGAAGCCCCTGACGGCAGCGCCGTTCCGGGCGCCGCCTGATGCGGCCGAAAGTCCGGTTGGCCGTAGACTACCCACTACCTGCCTGCGTGACAACGGTTAACGCAAACGGACGACGGCGGGAGGTCCCGCCGTCGCCGGAGCCTTTAAAGCCGCCTCAGGGCATTTCGTTGGCGATGACGAGGTGGGAGCTGACAGTATTAAAACGGTGCGGGCCGGAAACGGCGGAGAACAACCTGGATTAGTGCGCTGGCCGTGTTGGGCGCATGGCTCCCGGGAGTCATACCAGTGGTTCAGGTGGCCCGCACCCGCTGGAGTCCCCAGGTCATCTTCCGGATCGCTTCGCACTGGAGCCCGCTGAGCGCTGCGAGCTCGTAGTCGTCCATGACGCCCAGCCGGCGGGCCGCGGCCAGGAGCTTCAGCCGGCGCCCCTCCAGGTCCGCCTTCGAGGCCTCGAGCGTGGCCAGCTCGGACTTCAACGCGCCAATCGCCGCCAGCTGCTGGGCGGCCGGCAACCCTGACGGCGCCAGGTCATCAAAAGACAGGCCGATGGTTCGCACCGTCCAGCGGGTCAGCCCTGCCGCCTTGGCGATGCCGGTGACCTTCAACCCGTCACACAGCGCCTGGGCGACGTGCTGGTTCAGCCGGGCCGTGAGGGCCCGCATGCTGCTGGCGTTGAACGAAATCCGCTGCCGGTCCTCGCGGAGGAGCTGGCGGAGCCGTTCCACTTGGACAGCAGCCCTGTCAGCCTTCCGCCGCCCCCGGTAACGGTAGAAGCCGCCGTCGGCCGCGGGTGAATCAACGGGGTGCAGAACGGCCAAAAGGCACTCCTCAGGTCGGAATTGCCGCCAGGCGGGCCGGCGTACGTAAAACGCTAGATGTATTGACCACGGACGTTAGGAACATGCGGCGTGGTTAGGTGACAAAAAGAAGACCTCCGAGTGGAGTGGGGCTTGTCTAGAGTCCGAACCACAAGG
>NZ_LMPC01000002.1 GCF_001423745.1 Arthrobacter sp. Leaf337 | reverse complement strand
GTCGAGGTCGAGGGCATCATCTCGATCAAGACCGGCGGCTGCCCCGAGGACTGCCACTTCTGCA
Source organism: Arthrobacter sp. Leaf337 (assembly GCF_001423745.1). Taxonomy (GTDB): domain Bacteria; phylum Actinomycetota; class Actinomycetes; order Actinomycetales; family Micrococcaceae; genus Arthrobacter. The sequence continues at coordinate 247,173 of NZ_LMPC01000002.1, read as the reverse complement.
GCCAGTCCGGCCTCTTTGACAGCCCGGTAAGAGGCGTCTGGCTCGACATCCCGGAGCTCGTCAAGGCCGCCAAGGAAACCGCCGCCACCGGAGCCACCGAGTTCTGCATCGTCGCCGCCGTCCGCGGCCCCGACATCAAGCTCATGAACCAGATCAAGTTCGCGATCGACMGCATCAACGAAGCCGTGGACATCAACATCGCCTGTTCCCTGGGCATGCTCACCCAGCGCCAGGTGGACCAGCTCGCYGAGTGGGGCGTGCACCGCTACAACCACAACCTCGAAACAGCCCGCAGCTACTTCCCCGAAGTMGTCACCACCCACAGTTACGAAGAACGCCTGGAGACCTGCAACATGGTCAAGGCCGCCGGCATGGAACTGTGCTGCGGTGCCCTGATCGGCATGGGCGAAACCCTGGAACAGCGCGCCGAACTCGCCGCCCAGCTCGCCGCCCTCGAACCCCACGAAGTCCCCCTNCAACATGGTCAAGGCCGCCGGCATGGAACTGTGCTGCGGTGCCCTGATCGGCATGGGCGAAACCCTGGAACAGCGCGCCGAACTCGCCGCCCAGCTCGCCGCCCTCGAACCCCACGAAGTCCCCCTSAACTTCCTCAACCCCCGCCCCGGCACCCCGCTCGAAAACCAGGGCATCATGGACGGCAAGGACGCCCTGCGCGCCATTGCCGCGTTCCGCCTCGCCATGCCCCGCACCGTCCTGCGCTACGCCGGCGGCCGGGAACTCACCCTCGGCGACCTCGGCACCCGCGAAGGCCTCATGGGCGGTATCAACGCCGTCATCGTCGGCAACTACCTCACCACCCTCGGCCGCCCCGCCACCGCCGACCTCAACCTCCCTTCGGCGGCACAGCTCTTGCGCCCTGACTATNCTCGGCGACCTCGGCACCCGCGAAGGCCTCATGGGCGGTATCAACGCCGTCATCGTCGGCAACTACCTCACCACCCTCGGCCGCCCCGCCACCGCCGACCTCAACCTCCTCGTCGAGCTGAACATGCCCATCAAAGAACTCCAGAAGACACTATGAACAGGGTTTCATCCACCGGCCGCTCAACCGCCGGCAACCCGACAGACGCAGCCACCGCTAAGTTTTGCGGCCACTGCGGCGAGCCGTCCGACGGCGGTGACGGTCCGCCGTCGGGAGTTCACCTCCGCTGCGGCGAGCAACTCACGCTGGAGCCGCCGCGGTACTGCGGCGCCTGCCGGCGCCGCATGAAGGTCCAGGTGACACCGCTCGGCTGGAGCGCCGAATGCTCCCGGCACGGTGTCACCGAAACGAGAATGCGTGCTTAAGACACTGGCCTTTGCCCGCCGCCGGCTGAACAATAAGGCTCATGATGTTCACACACGAAGACGGCAAACCCATTCTGAACCTTGACGATGACCAGTCGTGGAAGCTCCTGGAGGGCACCAAACACGGCCGGCTGGTCGTGACTGTGAGCGGCGAACCGGATATCTTCCCGGTCAACTACGCCGTGGGCAACCGCAAACTGTATCTCCGGACAGCTCCGGGAAACAAGCTTGCAGAGCTGACCATCAACGCTAAAGTCCTCTTTGAGACAGACGGCATCATGTCAGATGAGGCCTGGTCCGTGGTGCTTCGCGGAACAGCGCGGGTCCTCGACCAGTCAGCCGACATCGCGGTGGCGGAATCGCTCGGCTTGAAGCCCTGGGTGCCCACGCTGAAGGACTTCTACGTCGAGATCGAACCAGTTTCCGTCAGCGGACGGCACTTCCAGTTCGGGGAACATCCGGAGCGCGAAATCTAGGGACTGCGGCCGCCTAGACTTAATTCATGGCTGACCAGCTGACTCCCGAACGGCGCAGCTGGAACATGTCCAGGATCCGGGGCAAGAACACCAAGCCGGAGCTGCTCGTGCGGAGCCTGCTGCATGCCAAGGGCTACCGATACCGGTTGCACGGCAGCGCCCGCGGCGGCAAACTCCCGGGCAATCCTGATCTGGTGTTCGCGGGACGGCACAAGGTCATCTTTGTCAACGGCTGCTTCTGGCATTTCCACGACTGCAAGGCCGGGCAGCACGCTCCCAAGGCAAACGCGGAGTTCTGGGAGGCGAAACGAACCCGCACCAGGAACCGCGACGCCGAACAGCGCCGGCTCTTGGAAGCTTCCGGCTGGAAAGTACTCACTGTTTGGGAGTGCGAGCTCAAGGACGCCTCTGCCTTGGAAGAACAGCTGGAGCAGTTCCTCGCCTGACGCGGGCCGTACTCCGCCCCAGCAACCGGACTACGACGCGCGGCGGGCCGCCAATGCAGCGTTGAACGCTGCCGCCGACGTGTCACTGCTGTTGATGCGCCAGTCCGTTTCCTTCTGCAGATGGAACCAGACGAAGCCCACCACGTCCGGCTGGGCTGCGAGGTAGCTCACCAGATCCGTATTCCACTGCGCTTTGGAACCGCCGGCCTCGGCAGACGCGGTCTCGGCGATCAGGATCGGGAGCCCGGGCGCAAGTGTCCGCAATTGCGCTATGCCGGGCGCAAATAGATCCTGCGGCGACATCCAACTACTCCACGACGCCGAGGTTCCCCAGTTATATCCGTCGAGTGCAACAACGTTCACGTAGGCGGCGCCCGGGAACAGCCCGGCAAGATCAGTGGAACCAAAATACGGAACGTTCGGGCTCCAAACCCAGGCCACGTTGCTGGCGCCGGTTGCTGCAACGACGTCGTGCACATGCCGCCACGCCTGTACGTAGTCGCCGGGCTGGTTGCCGTTCACACCCTCCGCCCACGGGTACCAGTTGCCGTTCATCTCGTGGGCGAACCGGAGCTGGACCGGCTGGCCCCAGGACGCCAGCGCCTGCCCCCACTGCGTTATGTAGGCATCAAAGTCGCCCGCGGCGATCCTGTCCAGGGCGTACGCGGGCTGCGTCAGGCCGCCGCCCCACGCCCAGGGTTCCCACGTGATCAAGGGGACGGCTCCGCGTGCCCGCACTGCATTCATCTCCGCGAGGGGCGGGGGTTGCTGGAAGTCCTCGTAGAACAGCACGGTGGACGGACTCTCCCCCGAAATCCGCGCCACTTCATCCAGCTCGGCACCAGCCAGCGGGCCGCCCGGCGTGGCCGCCCCAAAGCGGAGCGCCGCCGTGCTGATCGGAGGGATCGCGGGGGCGGAAGAAGTCACGGTAAACACAGAAGAGGACTTAATGGAGGAGGTTTTCGCCGTGATGGTCAACGGTCCGGCAACCGCCGCGGGGATGGTGATTGAGGCGCTGAAGGTACCGGATGCCGCAGTCTTGAACGAAAACGTGGTGGAGCCAACGATCACGGTTCCCGTGGTGGACGCCTTGAACCCGGTTCCGCTGACTGTCACCGCCGAGCCGACGGGCCCGGTATTCGGGTTCAGGTACACCTGGGCCGCAGCCGGTGCTGCCTGGACGGGCTGGATGGCCGCCAGGCTGAGGCCCAGTCCCATCACCAGCCCCGAAACAAGCATTTTCACGATCCTGAACACAGCGGTCCCCGCAATCGGCTGGTGGCCCGAGAAGCCACAGGTCAGTTCAGTGCCGGCAGACACTTGTCCCGATCCTAAAGCTCAACCGGCCTCCCCCGATCAAGATTGGCGCAAATTTTTCCGGAAAGCGCATTCCACGCCCGTGGGAGCCCTACTGTAAAAGAGGCAAGGATGTGTCCGCACCCGTTATCCCGGTTGTGCAGGCCCAAGGGAAGGGGTGTCCAATGGATGGACAGGATGGCGCCGGCCAGCCGTACGTGGACCCCTCCGTTCTGCAAACACTCCGCTGTGAGCTTGAGCCCGACGCCGAGTACTGCACCGTGTTCGTGAATAGCTACATCCAGCAATTACCCCGACGGCTCGACCGGCTCCGCCACGCTGTGGAGGCCATGGACGTCGACGCAGCCATGGATGCGGTGCTGAGCGTGAAGACCTCCAGCATGATGGTGGGGGCGGCGTACCTGAGCAGGCTCGCGGATGAGCTCGAAACCATCCTGAAGCATTTGGAATCCCATCCGGAAGCCGTGCCAGCGCAGCCGCCACGGATTCAGCTCGCGCTCCTGGAAAGCATGGACGCGTGCACCGACCAGACCGTGGCCGGCCTCTCGGCGGCCGCAGCGGCCTAGCCCCAGCCCAATAGCCCTCCGCGGCGCCACCAAGCCAGGTCCCCGGGTTCAGCTCCGGGTTTCAGCGTTCGGCAGGAGCCAGCCGGTAACCCACACCGCGCACAGTCTGCAGCCAGCGGGGGTTCTGCGGGCTATCGCCCAGCTTCTTGCGGAGGTTGCCCATGTGCACTTCCACGGACCGCTCGTCCGCCTCGGAGATGTAGCCCCCGACGTCGTACGGTTCGTCGCGCAGCCGCTTCACCAGTTCGGATTTGGTGCGCACCATGCGGCCCGCCTCGAGAAGGGCGTGCAGCAGGTCGAACTCGGTGCGTGTCAGGTGCAATTCGCGTCCGTCTACGCTCACGGTCCGTGCTTCGTAACTGAACTCGAGCCCGTTGTGCGTCAGCGTCCGGCCGTTGCCGGCGGCGACGGCAGGTGCCTTGCCCCCGGAGGAGGAGTCCGACGTCGAACGCGGACGGCGCATCATGGCGGCGACTCGCGCGCGCAGTTCGCGGGGACGGAAGGGCTTCGTCAGGTAGTCGTCCGCCCCCGATTCCAGCCCGATGAGGGTGTCCAATTCCTCGGCGCGGGCGGTCAGCATCACAATATACGCGTCGGAAAACTCCCTGATCTGGCGCGCGACTTCAAAGCCGTCGATATCAGGGAGGCCCAGGTCCAAGGTGATGACTGCCGGATTAAGTTCCTTGGCAGCAACCACGCCCGCAGCCCCGCTACTGGCCACTTGGACATCGAACCCGGCCTGGACAAGCACAACCCGCACCAGTTCACGGATGTCGTGATCATCCTCGATTACCAGACCCACACGTGATTCACTCATCGCAGCCCCCTCAGTCCGCTCGATACCGTCAGAAGTATAGCGCTCGCCGGATATCGTGGGGGTATGCGTCCAGTAAACCGCACGTCGAAATTCAGCCGGCCATGAGCGGCAACGTCACCTGGGACATCAAGTCGGGCCGGATTCTCTTCTTCCGCCGGCCGTTTCACGAGTACTCTCTGCGGGGACGGGTCACGTTGAGCCAGATGCCGCTGTCCATCACGGCGGCGCTTACGGCCGTCCTGATGTTGTTGTTTTTTCCGGTCACGCTGGGTAATCCCCTGTTCCTCGCCTTCCTGGCCACGCAGGTCCTGATCCTGGCACTGTGCTACTTCACGCCCTGGGAGAGGTTGCCGTTCACCAGCTTCCTGATCATTCCCATCCTTGACTTCATCTCGATCGCACTAGGCAGGGAGGGCGGGCAGGAGAGCCTGACGGGTATCAGCTTGCTGGCCGTCTTTCCCGTCATCTGGCTGTGTGCCTCAGGGCTGTACCCCAGGACTTCCCTCCTGGTTTCTTTCCTCGGCCCCCTGGGCATTATCTGGGTGCCGTTGTTCCTTCGCGGCGACGTCACCGGGCAGGACCTGGCGCGGACGCTGCTGCTGCCGGTGATGATGTTGGGGATCGGCGTATCGGTGAGCGTTTTGACGCTCAGCATGGTCCGGCAGCAACGGGACCTGGAAGAGAAGGACGCCCAGCTGCGGGTCACTCTCAAGGAGAGCAAACGGCAGGAGGAACTGCTTAATTCTGTGCTGGAAACGGTGCACATGGGCGTCCTGGCCGTCGATGCCGACGGGCACGACATCCTGATGAACCGCAAACAACGGGAAAACCACCGGCTCGCTACGCCGGCGGGAAACAGCGACCCCAACGAATCCCAGCTCCTGGTGTTCCAAGCGGACCGGACCACCACCGTCCCGGTCGAACAGCGGCCGGTCCGCCGCGCGGTGATGGGCGAAAGTTTCACGGACAATCTGGTGTGGCTTGGCAGCGGCAGTGACCAGCGTGCCATCACCACCAGCGCCCGCGCCATGCGGGACCCGGACGGCGCCTTCGCCGGATCGGTGATTGTGTTCAGCGACGTCACCGACCTGGTCAACGCCCTGGCCGCCAAGGACGACTTCGTGGCCAATGTTTCCCACGAATTCCGCACTCCGCTAACCTCGATCCTGGGCTACGTGGAACTGCTGCTGGACGATCATGACGGCATGGGCGCTCCGCACCGTGACGCGCTCATGATCATCCGGCGGAACTCCGAGCGGCTGCTCGGGCTGGTGTCGGACCTGCTAGCCAGCCGGAGCGGGCAGCTCATCGTCAGCCCGCAGGCGGTAAACGTGGCGGAACTCGTACGGGCGAGCATTAGTGCTGCGCTCCCCCGCGCCGCCGCAGCGAAGGTGCGGCTCCATGCCGACGCTCCTGAACGACTCGAGGCACACGTGGATTCAGGGCGCATGTCGCAGGTACTGGATAACCTCGTGTCCAACGCAATCAAGTACTCGCCAAACGGCGGCGACGTTGTGGTGTCGCTGGACTCAGAGGGACCGGAACTGGTGTGCGAGGTAAGCGATACGGGCATGGGCATGAGCGACAAGGATCAGGCGGAGGTGTTTACGAAATTCTTCCGGACCAGCAACGTGCGGAACACTTCCATCCCGGGAGTGGGGCTGGGCCTGCCCATCAGCAAAGCGATTGTTGAAGCGCACGGCGGGACCATCCAGCTTCGCAGCGCACTGGGAGAAGGAACCACGTTCACAGTTAGGGTGCCGGTTTAGCGTCCGGCACGCGGGCAGAGGCACGCCCACGGTCAGCCTGCCGCCCACGGTCAGCCTTGTGGCCGGTACTGCTCAATCAACGTCCGGGCCATCGCCTGCGCACGCTTGGCGGCGCCGGTATCGCCTTCCGTGGCGGAGATGATGGACCCCTTCATGAGGATGTGCCACGAGCGGGAGAAATCCTCGGTGTCGCGGAGTCCCGCCTCCTCGGCGAGCTGCTGGACGTGGCCGCGGATCCTGGCGAGGTAGTCAATGCTTGCCCGCCCCAGCGGATGGTTCGCGCCCATTTCCAGCAGGATGTTGATGAAGGAGCACGCCTCGAAATCGTCGCGCCGGAACCAGTCGCCGAAGACGTCGAAGATTGCAAGCAGCTGCTCGGCGGGCGTGCTGCCGCGGCGGCGCGCGTCCGCGACGATCATGTCCACGGTCCAGACGCGGTCGCGCTGTTCCAGGAAGGCAAGCACCAGCTCATCCTTGGAGGCAAAGTGCCGGTAGAAGGTTGCCTTGGCCACGCCGGCGCTGCTGATCAGCTCGTTGACGCCCACATCGCGGATACCCCGGCGCGCGAACAGCTGGTACGCCGTATCAACGATCCGTTGCCTCGCGTCGGCAGCACCAATCGCAACCTCGCCCACCGGGGCAGGCTGTACCGGTGCAGGCTGAATCACTGCGGGGTCTGGCGTGGGGTTCATTACAAATAGTCTAGCGCAAAGGGGAGACAGACTTGTCTGTCTGAGGTAAAATTCTCTACATTCCGGTCGGTCGAATTCCCAGCGTTTGAGCCAGAGCGCTTGTGCCACAGGAGGGTAAGAGATGCCGAAGAAATTGCTGTCAGCCGCAGAGTCCCATCAGGGGAATCCGTGGCCGGCGCGGTCCGGGATCCATGCCGTTGGGGGGCCCGTCCGCGGGCGCGTGAATCTTGAGCCGATTCGCCACCAGTCGTGGGAAATCATTAATGCAATCCTGATGGACAACGATCCGGAAGGGTCGGAAATCCGCAATCAGCTGCGCCGTTGCCTCAACAAAAACCGAGGCAACCCTGAGAGGGCCTTGCTCATGCACCTCATGTCAATGCCGGGCCGCTCCGCGCCCGCAATCATTGATTAAGTCCTGCCTGCCGCACCACTTCGCCCCAGGACTGCTGTGCCAGGTCAGCAACAGCTGCCAGGATGTCCGACGGCGGCAGGGACAGATCAAGCGGGTACTCCACCACGTCGATGTCCGTGTGAAGGATGCGGCGGAGTTTCATTTCCCCCGAGCCTGCGTACACAAGCCAGGCAGTGGGGACGCGTAGGGCCGTGCAGTAGGCCAGCATCTGGAAGTGGTCCGCGGACAATGACGCGCCCTGGTCCGTAGCCGCCCGGTATTTCGTGTCGTAGACCACCACGGGGCGGCCGCCCAGGAGGTGGACTGCGTCCGGATTCACCGTGAGCCGGTCGGAGTCGCGCACTGCCTCGTTCAGCAGTGCGTTGTACTGCAGCCGCATCTCGCCTGGATATGCGGCCATGGCTTCGCGGAGGGCAGTGCCCACAAAGTCTTCGAACACCTGGCCCATGTCCACGACGAACGACGCCGTCTGTTGCTTTCCGTCGCCGGCTTCGGCTGAGGCGTTGCGCAGGATCACTTCGGAGAGGCGGAGCACCGCATGGTACCGGGCGTTCATTCTCGTGGCCTGCCACGGCGGCAGCGGCGCTCCGGACTGAAGCCGCGTGACAGCGTCGAGCTTTCCTTTCAGCTGCCGCAGGCGGCTCTGGACGTCAGGCCGCACGCGCGGAACCTGGGCCATGCGCTCCAGGGCGGCCCGCAGGATGCGGTTCTCGGCGATGTCTTCGGTGAATTCGTCATAGGAGACTTCTAGCGGCACCAGCATTCCGGGGCGTCGCGAGATCTGGTCCGAGATCCGGATCCTGCCTTTCACCGTCCGCAGCGATTCGTCCACGGTGAGGTAGCCCTGCAGGACGCCGCGGCTCAAGGCCCTGTCCGCCAGCTGTGCCAGCGATTCGGCCAGCGCGCTCCACAGGTCCGAATCCTCGACGGCGGCCACGGGGTCGTCGCGGAAGCCCTGGTTCCCGGCATAGCTGAGGAGGAACAGCAGCCGGCTGATGCCCAGCCGGTCCTTGGGCCGCACTTCCAGCTGCACCGTGGGCGTCCGCACGGAGCCCACCATGCCTACCGGCTCGATCCTGAACAGGCCCATGCCCATGGGGGACGCCTTGGCCAGGCCGCTGGCGTTCAGGAACGCTGCACTGGCGGCGTCAAGCTTGTCCACCACACCGCCGGACAGCTCGTCCAGGACAATGTGGCGGACGGCCTTGCCGGCACTGGAAGGCGGCCTCGCCGGCGGTGGCGGCATGGCGACGGCGGGCCCCAAGCCCTTAGCCGGCAGCAATTCGTTAGCGGGACGCAAGGCGGCCCAGCAGCTGCTCCAGTCCGAAGCGCTCCTGCAGCTGTGCCCGGTTCAGCTGGCCATGGTAGTGCTCTTCAAGGAGCGGCATGAGCTCGTATTTCCAGATCCGGCGCAGGCCGGAGGGAGTCTGGGCGGCCTTCTTCATGAAGTACGACGGCCCGATCATGAGGTCGCGGTCCCACTCGTCAATCGCGTCGTTGAGGGCGTCGAGGAGGAGTGCCGGGGTGGTGTCCAGGTTCCGGGCCTGCAGGAAGCGGAGCAAGGACCCCTTCACCGGTTCGGTCTTGGGATGCAGCTCGATGAAGGAGAAGCGCCGGCGGATGGCCGCGTCCATCATGGCGATGGACCGGTCCGCGGTGTTCATGGTCCCGATGATGTACAGGTTGTCCGGCAGCGTGAACGGCTCGTTGGGGCTGTACTGCAGGTATATCCGGTCATCGCGGTATTCAAGCAGGAAGTACAGCTCGCCGAACACCTTGGCTAGGTTGGCACGGTTCATTTCATCGATGATCAGGAAGTAGGGCTTGTTCTCGTTGCCAGGCTTGGCAGCCTCTTCCGCAAGGCGGCGCAGTGGGCCGGCCACCAGCTTGAAGGACACCTGCCCCTCGTCCGTCTTGTCCGGCCGGAAGCCTTCAAAGAAGTCCTCATAGGCGTACGACGGGTGGAACTGCACCAGTTTGACGCGCTCGTCGGTGCTGTCCCCGGCAAGTTCGGCCGCGAGGTGCTTGGCAAGGTACGTCTTGCCTGTTCCGGGCGGGCCGTAGAGCACCAACTGCCGGTTCTCCTCCAGGAGTTCGGCGATTTCCTGCAGCGGCTCCAGGTCCATGTGCAAGGACGCGGCGAATTGTTCCGTCAGCGGGCGGAACCCTTCCGGAACGGGCTCGACGACGGCGGCCGGCTCGGCGGCGTCGTCGGCCTCCGCTTCCGCTTCGGCGGGCAGCAGCGCCTGCAGCGCCTGCACTACCCGGGTGACATCGACGATGACTCCGGGCGTGGCCAGCTGGCGCTGGACGTGGCGCGGAAGGTCCGCCGTGCTGTGCGCGTCGTCGAACCAGCGGACCTTGCGGCGCATCCGGCGGTTGTCCTCGTTATGCTCGGGCTCGCCCAGCACCCCGCCCAGTCGGACGGCGCCGGCGTGCTGGTACAGGACCAGGTCCCCCGGTTTCATAACGGTGAGGAAGGCAAATACGGCGGTCTTGTTGTCCTCGCGCTCCACGTAGCCCAGGTGCTTGTAGTCCTCATCCACGGCGTGCTGCACGACGCCCGCGGTGACCCCGGCATCCAGGAGGCGCAGATGCTCGACGTCGAGCGTCACTTTCTCCTCCCCGTGCCACGCCGCCAGGAGGTCCTTCACGTCATGGTGCGTGCGCAGGAGCCAGGCACGGCGGCCCGGGTCCCCCACCTTGCGCCACTGGCTCACCAGCTGGCGGGCGTACCAGTCGATGCGCTGGCCTGCCTGCTTGTCGAGGTAGAGGCGGATACGGTGGATGTCAGCGGTAATTTCGGCTTCGCTATCGCCCTTGGCGCCGCCCACCAGGGAAGCGAACGCGTCCCGGATTTCCTGCCGCTCCACGTCCGCCACCACCGGCTCGAAGTAGCTTGGCCAGGCCAGGTACTCGATGCTCCGGCGGATGGCCGGCTGGTCATCCGGGGTTCCCGACGCGAGCTGATGGAACGCGAGGGGGTCCTTCAACGCCTTGGTCACGGCATTCGTGGACTGCTGGTCAACATGCTGCACAAACCGGCACAGCCACTTCAGGTGGTCCCAGATGGTCCAGTTAAATTCGGCGGTGCGGTCGCGGATGACGCCGTGGTCCGTCATGCCCTCGTAGAGTTCCTCCGGAAGTTCCAGAGGCGGCTCCAGCCAGGAGGCCGCCTCGGCCACGCGGGCACGTTTGACCTTCAGCGACTTGACCTCGTGCGCCAGCGGCAGCGACTGGAGGAACAGCAACTCGACCGCCAGCTGCTTGGCTGCGCGGGAGGCATCCGAGAGGTTTTGCCGCAGATTGGTCATCATGGGCGCCTTGGAATCCGCGACGCCCCGCTCCAGCCGTTCCAGCAGTTCGGCGGCAGCTGCGGTGGTCCACGTCTGGGTCCGTCCGTCCAGCGCTGACGGCTTTCTCTGCAGGCCTGCCCCGAGGACAAACCACGCCGCGTCCTCGATCTCCTTGGAGATTCCGGGGGCGCGGGTCATGGCAGGCTTCGCGGTTGGGGTCATGCCTTCAAATTTACAGGCTTAACCTGAACGGCAGCACCACGGGGCGCCATAAGTTACTGCCCGGTAGGGCTTTGGTCATTATGTATGTTTACATGGCCCCGCCTTTAATTGCCGGTTCCTATGCCGCTTCAATTGCCCGCCGGCATCCGTGGCTTTCGGCCCTAGGAAGTGCGGCAGGGACGGCCATAGTCTGGCCGCACAACGAGGAGCGTGCCATGACTTTTAACGACCTGACCCAAAAAACATTCGCTGCGATCCGGGCAACCGGGCTTAGCCGCGGCCCGGACAGGTGGATCGGCGGCGTCTGCGGCGGAATCGCAGCCAAGCTGGGAGTGGACCCCAACGCAGCCAGGATCGTCTTCCTGGTGCTGTCCCTGATACCGGGCCCTGCCGTCACGTTCTACATCTGGGCCTGGATCCTCCTCCCGGACAGCACCACGAACCGCATCTACCTCGAGTCGTGGCTGAGCAACGACTCAGTGACTTAAGCCGCGTTGCGACGCGGGACGGCCTGATGCCGCGGGGGCGCTGCGATGTGTTGGAGGCTGATGCGGGGAGTCAGCGCTTGGCGCTGGCGGGCAGGTTCTTGCGACCGAACGCGAAGTAGCTTCCCGGACCGACGAAGTTGATCAGCGTGACAGCACGCCACAACGCCTTGCTGCCGCGGATCTGCTCCGCGGGCCGCCGGGAAATGTCCCGCTGGGCCGCGATCAGGAGGGAGAGCTGCACGGCGGCTGCCACCAGGGTCCCGAACCGTGCCAGCGGCGGCATTTCCTTCCAGGACTTCTTCTTTTTCTTAGTGGCCATGGCCGATGCTCCCTCGTTTGTGGACTTGTTCCGTTGGTGGATTGGTTCCGTTGGTGCGTTTTTCTGGCGCCCCCGTGTGACGATCATAGGGACGCCGCCCCGCTCCAAGGTAGGGGCTTTGGGCTCAGGCCGTGAACGGAGCCAGCCGCTCCTTCTGTTCCGGAGTCAGCCGCAGCACCCGGCCGGTAGCCTCATCCACGAAGGCCAGATGCGTGGTGGCCTTGACGCAGTCCTCCCTAGTCACCGGGTCCTGCAGCAGGTAGTGGATGTCGAAGCTGGCACCTTTGACAGCGCCGATCCACAGCTGGACCACAGCCGGAACGTTCCGGTAGTCGAGCGTCCTGACGTACCGGATCTTGTGCTCCACCACCAAAGCCATGGTGCCCTCTGCCACGTCGTTGAACAGGGACACCTGCGGCTCGACGCCGGGCAGGCCGGCGCCGCGGGGCGGTCCGAAGGCCGCGATTCGGGCTTCCTCCAGGATCCGCACGATCTGCACATTGTTGACGTGACCATAAGCATCCATGTCTCCCCAGCGCATCGGCACCTGGACCTCGATGCGCCGGGCTGCGGCGCTCAACTCCGGGCCGCCGTCGTGTTGTCCGTGGAATCCGCCAAGGCGGCGTCCGCATCCTCGCCGGCGAACTGGGACATGTAAAGCCGGTGGTAGGCGCCCTTGAGCTCCAGCAGGTCGTGGTGGTTGCCCTGTTCCACGATCCGCCCGGCTTCCATGACCAGGATGGTGTCGGCGTCGCGGATGGTGGACAGCCGGTGCGCAATCACAAAGCTGGTGCGGTCCGTCCGCAGGGCCGCCATGGCTTTCTGGACCAGGACTTCCGTGCGCGTGTCCACCGAACTGGTTGCCTCGTCCAGGATGAGCAGGGACGGGTTGGCCACAAAAGCCCGTGCGATGGTGATGAGCTGCTTCTCACCTGCGCTGACGTTGTTGCCTTCCTCATCAATGACCGTGTCGTAGCCGTCCGGCAGTGCCCGGACGAACCGGTCAACGAACGTTGCACGGGCCGCCTCCATGACTTGGTCCTCGGTGGCGTTGAGGTTTCCGTATTTGATGTTGTCGTAGATGCTGCCGCCGAACAGCCACGCGTCCTGCAGCACCATGCCCACTTTGGCCCGCAGCTCGGAGCGGCTCAGGTGGGTGATATCCACGCCGTCCAACGTGATGCTTCCCGAACTGAGCTCGTAGAACCGCATCACCAGGTTGACCAGGGTGGTCTTGCCAGCGCCGGTGGGCCCGACGATTGCAACGGTATGACCCGGCTCGGCGGTGAACGAAAGGTCCTCGATCAAAGGCTTGTCCGCGGAGTAGCTGAACGTCACGTGCCTGAACTCGACGTGGCCGTCGGTCTTGGCGGGCAGGTGCTCGGTGGCGGTCTCGGCATCCTGTTCCTCGGAATCCAGGAATTCGAAGACGCGCTCTGCCGAGGCAACGCCGGACTGCAGCATGTTGGCCATGCCTGCCATCTGGCCCAGCGGCTGTGTGAACTCCCGGGAGTACTGGATGAAAGCGGTGGCGTCGCCCAGGCTCATGCCGCCGGAAGCCACCCGCAATCCGCCGACCACCGCGATGCCCACGTAGCTGAGGTAGGAGACGAACTGCATGACCGGCATGATCATGCCTGAGACGAACTGGGCTCCGAAGCTGGCCTTGTAGAGGGCTTCGTTCCGTTCATCGAAGCTTGCCAGGATGTCCGCGTCGCGGCCGAAGACCCGCACGAGGTCGTGACCGGAGAACGATTCCTCGATCTGGCCGTTGAGCTGGCCGGTGTTTTTCCATTGCGCTGCGAACAGCTTCTGGCTGCGCGAGCCGATGATGCCCGCGGCCACGCCGGACAGCGGGAGGGCAACCAGTGCGATGAGGGCCAGCTGCCACGACACCACGAACATCATGATGACGATGCCGAGCACCGTCAGCGCGGAACTGAGTAGTTGCGCGAAGGCCTGCTGCAGCGCCTGCTGGATGTTGTCGACGTCGTTGGTGACGCGGGACAGGGTGTCGCCCCGCTGGCGGGTGTCGAAGTAGTTCAACGGCAGCCGGTTGAGCTTTTTCTCGGTGTCGTCACGCAGTTGGCGCACCACCCGCATCACGAGCACGTTCAAGACATAGCCCTGCAGCCAGGTGAAGATGTTCGCCACGAAGTACATCACCAGCACCACGCTGATCAGGAACGACAGCTTCTGGAAGTCGATTCCCACACCCGGAACGAGTTCCATCTTGGCGATCATGTCCGCGAAGTTGTTGTCGCCCTGGGCGCGCAGCCCGTCGACGAACTGGTCCTTGCTGACTCCGGCGGGCAGCTGCTTGCCCACTACTCCCCCGAAGATGACATCCATGGCCTGCCCCAGGATCTTGGGGGCAACGACGTTCAGGACGACGGCGACTGTCACCATTGCGAGGACCACGGCGATGCCGGCGGCCTCAGGCTTAAGCAACCCCATCAGGCGCTTGGCGGACGGCCAGAAGTGCTCTGCCTTCTTCGCCGGCGTCCCGCCGAACATGTCTCCGTCGGCCTCCGTGGGCTTGTATTCCTCTTCGTAGAAGTCGTCGTCCTCCGCGGGAACCGTGTCCTGGCCTGCCGCCAGTTTTTCGTTGGTGCTCATGCCACTTCCTCCGCAGTCAGCTGGGACTCGACGATTTCCTGGTAGGTGGTGGAACTCAGCAGCAGTTCATCGTGCGTTCCCCGGTCCACGATCCGGCCGTTGTCCAGCACCAGGATCTGGTCGGCATCGGCAATGGTGGACACGCGCTGGCCCACAATGATGACGGTGGCGTCCGCCGTCTTTGCCTTGAGCGCACGGCGCAGCCGGGCGTCCGTGGCGACGTCGAGCGCCGAGAAGGAGTCGTCGAACAAGTACACCTTGGGCTGGGTCACCAACGCCCCGGCGATGCACAGGCGCTGGCGCTGGCCGCCCGAGACGTTGGTGCCGCCCTGGGCGATCCGGGACCCCAGCCCGTTTTTCTTGTCCCGGACGAAGTCAGCAGCCTGGGCCACTGTGAGCGCGTCCCACAGCTCCTGATCCGTGGCCTCCGTCTTGCCGAACCGCAGGTTGTGCTCGATGGTCCCGGAAAAGAGGTACGGCCGCTGCGGCACCATGGCCACCCGGCCGGTGATTTCGGAACGCTCAAGGTTGGTGATGGGGACGCCGTCGAGCAGCACCTCGCCGGACGCGACATCGTAAAGCCGCGGCAACAGGGACAGCAGGCTGGTCTTGCCGGCGCCGGTTGAACCGACAATGGCCACGGTCTGGCCGGGCTCGGCGGTGAAGCTGATGTTGCTCAGGACGGGTTCTTCGGCCCCGGGGTATGCGAACGAGACATTGCGGTACTCCACGCGACCGGTCCTGTGGGTGGGCGCCACCGGCGCCTCCGGTTCATGGATGGAGGGTTCGACGTCGAGCACCTCACCGATGCGGTCCGCACAGACCGAGGCCCGCGGAATCATCATGGCCATGAACGTGCCCATCATGACCGCCATCAGGATCTGCAGGAGGTACTGCAGAAAGGCCGTCAGGGAACCGACCTGCATCTCCCCGGCATCCACCCGTTGGCCGCCGAACCACAACACGGCTGCGGTGGAGACATGGAGGATCATCCCGATGGCCGGGAACATCAGAACGAACAAGGAGCCAATTTTCAGCGAGACATCGGTGAGTTCGCGGTTGGCCCCGCCAAATCGCTCCGTCTCGTGCGGTTCCCGGACGAAGGCGCGGACCACGCGGATGCCGATGATCTGCTCGCGGAGAATGCCGTTGATGCGGTCGATTTTCGTCTGCATGGAACGGAAGAGCGGCATGAGGCGGACCACGAGGTAGCCCACGACGGCAATCAGGACAGGGACGGACACCCAGACCAGCCAGGACAGGCTCAGGTCCTCGCGCAAGGCCATGACAATGCCGCCGATGCACATGATGGGCGTGGCCACCATGAAGTTCAGCCCCATCAGCACGAGCATTTGCACCTGCTGGACATCGTTCGTGCCGCGCGTGATCAGGGTGGGCGCGCCGAAAACATTGACGTCCTTGGCTGAAAAGCTGGTCACCTTGCGGAAGACGCCGCGCCGGAGGTCCCGGCCGAATGCCATGGCCGCCTTGGAACCGAAGTAGACGCCGGTGATGGCGGTAGCCACCTGGACCAGTGCAACGCCGAGCATCAGCCCGCCCGTCCTCCAGATGTAGTCGGTATCGCCGCGGGAGACTCCCTCGTCGATGATCTGTGCGTTCAGGCTTGGTAGGTAGAGGGCCGCGATGGTGGATGCCAGCTGGAAAAGAATGACTGCCGCGATATACGGCAAATACGGCTTGGAGTAGCGCCGTATGAGGGTGACAAGCATGCCCGGGAGTCCTTTGGAAAGTGCGCGAAGTGTATGGAGGAAAGTAATAGCAGCGGGGGCTGACACTCTCAGCCTTCCCACTCTACGAAATTCGTTGCCTCGGCGAAACAACGCCGGGGAAATATCATCCGAATGGCGTATCGGCCGAAGGGCCGTTGTGGCGGGCCGTCTTGCCGGCGCGGGCAGTGCCACTGCAGCGTGCGCACGTGCCTCTTGTTACGGGAGAAACGGGTGTCACCCCTCGGTTCAAAGGGGAATCGCTGTGAAAAACGAGTGCCCAGTCAAGTACCGGCCACTCGCGACTACGCAGTGCCTGAGGCTTAGCGTGAAGTGGTCAGATAGTTGACAACTCTGCAGGAGAGTCGCAGGTGGACTGGGCATCTACGAACAACGGTCGGCTCCTCCATGGGCCTCCCGCTCCCGCAGTCTGGTCAGTCCAAAATGATCCAGATGGAGAATCCCATGAAGAGAATCCTCGCAACTGCCGGAATTGCAGGCATTGCGTTAATAGGCGTCACGGCTCCGGCAAATGCCGGCGACAAGGGCGATGACAACGACAAAAAAGTCAGCATTTGCCACGCAACGGGCTCCGAAACGAACCCGTACGTTCACATCACTGTCAGCGAAAACGCGCTCAACGGAAATGGTGGCCATGCTTCGCATGAAGGCGACCTGATTCCTGCACCGGCGTACGGTTGCCCGGGCGGAGGCAAGGATGATGATGACGACGACTCGGGCCATGGCCCGGACAAGGTCACCATTTGCCACGCCACGGGATCCGAAAAGAACCCGTACGTCGTCATCACGATTCCGGAAAAGGCCTGGTGGAACGGCCACAAGGACGGACACAACGGCCGCGCCGACATCTACCCGGTCCCGGCCGGTGGTTGCGTCGCAGAGGAAGAGGAAGAGGAAGAAAAGCCAGAGACTCCGCCGGTGGTTGTCCCGCCCGTTGTCGTCCCGCCGGTCGTGACACCGCCGGGAGTGACACCACCTGCTGTAACTCCGCCGGCACAGACTCCCACGGGAGCTGCAGCGGCACCGGTCGGGGCGGCAGCAGCAGTAGTACCCGTGGTCAACCGCGGTTTCAACGCCCAGACCGCGGCCGGAAGCCAGCCCGACGCCGGAATGCCGGCCTGGTTCGGCGGCCTGGCTGCACTCCTTGGAGCAACGGGGCTGATTGCCCTGCGGCAGCGGGGACGCCTGCAGGACGTGCCCGGATCCAAGTAGGTCCGATCCTGCGGTGCGGACGGGCATCCGCCATCACGGTGCGATGCCCGTCCACGCCACTCTCCCTGGAGGAGTCCAGATGTCCTTCCCCGGCCACAAGCCCTCAGACAGCCCGCCCCTGGGTAGCCGGACCGCTGCCCAGGAGTCGGGCGAGAGCCGGACCCCTACCCCGGAGGCCGGCGAGCGCCGTTCCTTCGAAGGCTGGCGGCTCAGCCGCCTGGCCCGCAAGCTGCCTTTCCTGAAGCGCCTTTCACTCAACCGTGGCGACCGGCTGCTGCTGCTCGCCGGCGTTCTGGCCTTCTTCGCCCTGACGTTCCTGCCGGGCATCGTAAGCGCCGGGAACTCTTCCAGCGGGAGCGGGACCGGACTCCACCTGGAAGCTGCCCCGTATTCACGGTCCGCCACCCCGCGTGATGCCGTCCCGCCGGATACGTTCGCTTGGAGCGGCAAGGGCTCGGCGGCCGTCGCGGGCAAGAAATCCCCGGCGGTTGCGCCCGCAGCACAGCAGCCCACGCCGAGCGTTCCCAACTATCCACCGGCCGCTGCGCCCACGCGGATCGTGTATCCCGCTGCCGGGCTGGACGTCACCATCCATCCGCTCACGCCGGCGCCGGAGGAACTGGAATCCCAGGCGATCGTGCCGCCGATCACCGTGGACGGATACTGGGTGACAAACTTCGGCATGCCCGGCGCCGGGTCCACCAACAGCACCTACATCCTCGGACACAGCTGGGAGGGCCGCGACGCTCCGTTCAACCGGCTCAGCGCTTCGAGCACCCCGGGGGACATCCTGGAAGTCACCACAGCAACGGGAACCATGCGGTACCGGGTGGATTCGGTGGATACCTACGTGAAGTCGAGCCTGAAGGACAGCCCCATCTGGACCGGCTTCCCCAACCGCCTCGTCCTCATCAGCTGCTACACCGAAGACCCCTGGGGAAAGAACGTAGTGGTGGTCGCCTCCCCGGTCCCGGAGCCCTGAGGACTACATCGCAACGGCGACGGCGGCACTCAGCCGCCGTCGCCGTCGTACGTTATTGGGTCCTGTTACTCGGTCCGGTGCCGCCCGTGCGTTGCGATGTAGTCCGCCGCCGCCCGTTGCAGCTTCCGTTCCTTGGCAAGCTGGCGCCGCAGGGTGGTGAGTTGCTCGCTGATGCGTGACTGTTCGGCCGCGATCTCACGCTGCTCCGCCGACTGTTCGCGAACGGCCCGCAATGCCTCTGCCAGCTGGAGCTGCTGCTCCGCCAGCAGCTGCTGGGTCTGCAGGAGGAGCGGCACGACGTCGGCAGCTTCGGGCCGCCGGTCCGCCACCATGGTCCGGGAACGGGCCCGGGAGCCTTCCCTGCCCGCAGCGGGGATGTCGCCGCCGCGGGTACCGTGCTCGTCGCCGGTAACGTCCCGGTCCATGCGCGCGGCTTCGGGGAACCGTGATTCGTGCGCGCGCTGCCTGCTCAGGACCTCGATGAACTCCCGGTCCAGATCCACGATGCCGGACCCGCCTGCTGTGACCGGCTCGGCGGTGGCCGCGGGGGCATTGTTCCCCGTGGCGCCGGCCGCGGTTGCTGGCACGATATCCACGGTGCGGCGCAGCGGCTGTTCCTTGATGAACAGGATGGCTACGAGGGCAATGATGCCGATGGCCGCGGAGATCAGGAAGATCTCGGCCGTCGCGTCACCGTAGGCTGCCCGCATGATGTCCCGGATCGGGGCGGGCATGTCCTGAAGATCCATGCTGGCACCGGCTGATCCGCCTGTAACCGGAATCCCGGCTGCTGCGAGGCCTTCGGCAGCCAGTTCCTTGACCCGGTTGGCCAGGACGGCGCCCAGCACGGACACGCCGATCGCGCCGCCCACCGAGCGGAAGAACGCGACGGAGGCACTGGCGGTCCCGATGTCCGTGGCGCGGACGGTGTTCTGCACTGCCAGCACGAGGTTCTGCATCAGCAGGCCGAGGCCGAGGCCCAGGACAGCGGTGTAGAGGCCGGTCAGCCAGAGTTCGGTGGTGTGGTCGATAGTGCCGGCCAGTCCCAGGCCGCCGATCAACAGGATGGAACCCGCAACCAGGTAGCGCTTCCATTTGCCGGTCCGGCTGATCAGCTGGCCCGACAGGACCGAACCGATAAGGTTGCCGGCGATCATGGGCAGTGTCAGCAGGCCGGCTTCGGTGGGTGTGGCCCCGCGGGCCACCTGGAAGTACTGGCCCAGGAAGGCGGAGGATCCGAACATGCCGACGCCCACTGCGACGGAGGCCAGGATGGCCAGGGCCGTGGTGCGTTCGCTGATGATCTTGAGCGGGATGATGGGCTGTTCCACCCTGGATTCCACGACGACGAGGAGGGCCAGGAGCAGCACGCCGCCGCCCACCATGGCCGCTGTCTGCCAGGACCACCAGTCGTAGTAGTCCGGGTTGCCGGCGAAGGACACCCAGATCAGGAGGAGGCTGACGCCGGAAGTGAGCAGGATGGAACCAAGCCAGTCGATCTTGGCGTGGCGTTTGACGTGGGGAAGCTTCAGCGTGATCTGCAGCAAGATCAGGGCGATGACGGCCAAAGGAACGCAGACGAAGAAGGTCCAGCGCCAGCCGAGCGGGCTGTCCACGATGAATCCGCCGAGCAGCGGGCCGCCGGCGGTACCCACTGCCATCACTCCGCCCATGTAACCGGAGTACTTACCGCGGTCACGGGGCGGGATGATGGAGCCGATAATGGCCTGCGCCAGGGCAGTCAGGCCGCCCATGGCGACACCCTGGATGACTCGGGCGGTCAGCAGGAGCGGGATCGTTTCCGACAGGCCCGCCATGACGGAACCGGCCACGAAGATCACAATGCTCAGCTGGACGAGCAGTTTCTTGTCGAAGAGGTCGGCGAGCTTTCCCCAGATCGGTGTGGTGGCCGCGTTGGCCAGCAGTGCCGCCGTGATGACCCAGGCGAAGTCCGTCTGGGTGCCCTTGAGCTCGGACATGATGGTGGGCAGCGCGTTGGCTACGATGGTGCTGCTGATGATGGCGGTGAAGAATGCGGCCAGCAGCCCGGTGAGGGCCTCCATGATCTGGCGGTGGCTCATCGCCGCCTGGGGCGCAGGTGCGGATGGCTGCGGTGGTGTCGTTGACTGGGCCCGGGACGGACCGGTGGCTGTAGTGTGGCTGGCCATGTGCAGCTCCTTAAACGGTGGGAATGGTTTCGGTGGATCCGGCCGTCGTTGCCCGGGCTGAGTCCTTGAGGGATTCAGCAAGTTTTTTCAGGATTTTCGCGGTCTCCTCGGCGTCGGACTGGCTCCAGTCCTGCAGATAGCCCTGAAGGGTTGCTGTGCGTTGCTGTTCTATCTCGTGCAGCTTGCCCTCCCCCGCCTCTGAGAGCGCCACCAGTTGGGCACGGCCGTCCTCCGGATCCGGACGGCGGACCACCAGGCCCTGCTCTTCCAGATCGGCGATGTGCCTGCTCAGGACGGGAGCGCTGACGCCGAGTCTCGCGGCAAGCTTCGTGGCCCGGGACTCCCCCTCCCCCACGAACCGCAGGACGCCCTGGAGCGCCACCCCGGTGTCCCGCCCGCGCGTGCTTGAGATCGCAACGCAGCGGACAGCCCGCTGGAGGTCGAAGATCTGGTAGACGAGATCGGCTGCGGTTTCTGGTGCGACTGCCATGCGAATAACCCCTTTGCTTGCCCTAGGCAACTATATAGGAAAATGGTTGCTTTGGGAAACTAACCAGCGGGCAGCGGGGGGCGGCCCGGCGTGATGGGCGCCTTAAACCACTAGCGCGAGCGGACAGTTGAGGCCCCCGATCCTGATGGAAAGGGGGCCTCAAGTGTCCGCTCGCGCTTTGTCGTAGCGGGCGGGTGTTCAGTTGTTGAGGGCGGCTGTTAGACGCCCATGTGAGTGGGGCCGAACATCTTGAGCAGGGTTTCGACGACGACGACGTTGGGGCCGTCCGCGGCGAAGCCCGCTTTCAGTGCGTCCCCCACGTTCTCCGGCGCCACCCGGACGCCCGGGACACCGAACGCTTCCGCGAGTTTGACGAAGTCGGGCCGGGCCAGTTCCGTTGCGGTGGCCTTGCCGAAGGCGCCCACCATGTATTCGCGCAGGATGCCGTAACCGCCGTCGTCCACGATGAGCCAGGTGACCGGGACGTTGTGCTGCTTGGCCGTGGCCAGTTCGGAAATGGAGTACATGGCCGAACCGTCACCGGAGACGGCCAGGACACGTCCGGGCTTTCCCGTGGTTTCCAGCCCCACGGCCCCGCCGATGGCCGAAGGGAAGCCGAAGCCCAGCCCGCCGGCGCCCTGGGCGGAGTGGAACTGCCCCTCGCGGGCGTCCCAGCAGCTCCAGGCCCAGTACGCGGAGATGGTCATGTCCCAGAAGGTCTGCATGTCCGCGGGGACGGCCTCGCGAATGTCCGCCATGAATTTCAGTTCCTTGCCGAGGTCCTGGGACTCCAGCCTCGCCTTAACCTTGGCCAGGGATTCCTTGACCAGCGCCTCCGGTGAGGTGCCATGCCAGTCGGCCCGTTCCCCGTGCGGCTCGGTGAGCGCGGCATCCAGCGCAGCCAGGGCCTGTCCGGCGTCGGCACGGATGCCCAAGCCGGGCCGGTTGGACTCCAGGACCCGCGGTTCGGCGTCGATCTGGATGATCCGGCCGCGCGGCTCGAAGGTGAAGTAGTTGGACGTGACTTCGCCGAGGGAGGAGCCGATGACGATCAGCACGTCCGCGTCCTCGAGCAGGTCCGTCATGTAGCGGTCCTCGATCCAGGACTGAAGCGACAGCTCGTGGTTCCACGGGAAGGCGCCGTTGCCGCCGGGGGTGCAGATCACCGGTGCGCGCAGCTTTTCCGCGATGGACAGCAGCGGCTTCTCGGCCCGGCCGCGGCGCGTGCCGCCGCCGGCGATGATCGCCGGACGTTCCGCCGTCGACAGCCATTTCACTGCCTCACGAACCAGCTCCACACGCGGCGGGTTGTCCGCCGCTTCGGCGAGGGCATCTTCAACCGGCGGGACCATGATGGGATCCAGCAGGACGTTCTGCGGGATCTCCAGCCAGACAGGGCCCTGCGGGGAGGAAATCGCCTCGGTCCAGGCGTCCTGGATGGCTGAGGGGATGCCGGAGGCGTGTTGGATCAGCCGCTGGCTCTTGGTGACATTGGCGGCCGAGGCCTTCTGGTCATCGAGCTGGTGCAGCATGCCCTTGCGGCGCGCGCCCAGGCCGTCCAGCGGAATCTGGCTGGCCACCACCACCATGGGCACACCCGTGGCGTAGGCTTCCTGTAGCCCGGCCAGGGACGTCAAGGCACCGGGCCCGGTGGACAGGAACAGCACGCCCACCTCACCCGTGGCGCGGGAGTAGCCGTCGGCCGCGAACGCGGAATTGTTTTCCACCCGGGAGGAGACGAAGTGCAGGTTTCCCCGGCCCATCGCATCAAAGAGGCCCAGCGCGTGCTGGCCCGGGATGCCGAAGACCGTCTTCGCGCCCAGCGCTTCGAGGGTTTCGACGACGAGATCCCCGCCGTTGCGGACGCCGGTTCCTGCATTTGCTCCTGCCGGAGCAGCGGCCGCACCCGGATCGAAATCGATCACTTGGAGAACTCCTCGACGGCCGGACGGATGATTCCTGCGGGCTGGGCAGCGGCGGCCGCAAAACCGGCCTGGTGCCTCTTCTCCTGCCCGAGGGTCTGGGCGGCATAGCCGTTGGCCGCGCCGAACCTGTCGCCTTCGACGGCGGAATCCGCCATGAGGGTGACCAGTTCGTAGGCGACATGGCTGGCAGCCACCCCGGTGATTTCTGCGTGGTCGTAGGCCGGAGCCACTTCAACAATGTCCGCACCCACGAGGTTCATGCCGCGGAAGCCGCGGATGATCTCCAGCAGTTCCCGGCTGGTGATGCCGCCGGCCTCCGGTGTGCCCGTGCCCGGTGCGTGCGCGGGGTCCAGGACGTCGATGTCAACGGAGATGTACAGCGGACGGTTGCCGATCCGGTCCCGGACCTTGGCCACCGTCTCCAGGACGCCCTGATAGTAAACATCCGCGGACGTCACGATGCCGAAGCCGAAGCGGTGGTCATCGTCGAGGTCCTTCTTGCCGTACAGCGGGCCGCGGGTTCCGATGTGGCTGATCGCCTCGGTGTCCAGGATGCCTTCCTCGACCGCGCGGCGGAACGGCGTGCCGTGGGTGTATTCTGCGCCAAAGTAGGTGTCCCAGGTGTCCAAGTGGGCATCGAAGTGCAGCATCGCCACAGGCTCGCCGGCGCGCTCGGCAGCGGCCCGCAGCAGCGGCAGCGCAATGGTGTGGTCCCCGCCAAGGGTCACAAGCTTGCTGCCGCCGGCCGTCAGGTCGAGGGCGTTCTGCTGGATGGTTTCGATCGCCTCGTTGATGTTGAACGGGTTGACGGCCATGTCGCCGGCGTCCGCCACCTGGACGTTCTCGAAGGGGCTGACGTCCCAAGCGGGGTTGTAGGGGCGCAGCAGGCGGCTGGCCTCGCGGACATGGTTGGCGCCGAAGCGGGCACCCGGGCGGTAGGAGACGCCGGAATCGAAGGGCACTCCCACCACCGTGATGTCCGCCTTGGCCACCTGGTCCAGCCGCGGCAGGCGGGCGTAGGTTGCGGCCCCTGCATAGCGGGGGATGCGGGATGAATCGATGGGGCCAAGGTTGCCGTTGGCCTCGATGCGCAGCTCTTCCAAAGGAACGCCTCTCCTTCGAGGATGGATCGGTAGTGTGACACCCATCATACACGCTAGTTTCCTATTGTGCATCAAGTGTTTACCAATCCAAGCAGCGCATCAGTCGATGGCGGACGCGCCCCGCTCCCCCGTCCGCACCCGGACGGCGTCGGAAACGGAGACTGTCCAGATCTTGCCGTCGCCGAACCGGCCGGTACTGGCGCCCGCCTCGATCGCCGCCATGACACCGTCCATGGCGTCCTCGGTCACCAGGACTTCCACCCGGACCTTTGGCAGCAGGTCCGAGTTGTATTCGGTTCCGCGGTAGACCTCCACATGGCCGCGCTGCTGCCCGTAGCCGCTGGCCTGGCTGACGGTCAGGCCACTGACGCCGAACCCTTCCAGGGCAGCACGGACCGTCTCGACCTTTTCCGGCCTGACGATGGCCGTAATGAGTTTCACGTCCGCACCCGGCCCCGCTCGGCCTGGCTGGCCACCGGGACAGCCCCCGGGACTTCGGCCGGAATCTCCGTTGCGGGGTCCACGCCGCCAGGTGCGGCCTTGGCGTGGTGTTCGCCGGGGTGGAAGGTTCCCCCCACCATCAGCAGCTCGTAGGCGGTTTCGGCGTGCTCGGTGACGTCGATGCCGGACCGCTCGCTGGCTTCGGTCACGCGCATGCCCATCGTCTTATGGATGGCGTATCCGATCAGTGTGGTCATGATGGCGCTCCAGGCCGTGACAATCACCGCAGTGAGGAACTGGGGCCAGAACTGTGCCAGGCCCCCGCCGTAGAAGAGCCCGCCCTCGGTCTTGGCCGACGGCACCGCGAAGAATCCCAGCGAGAGCGTCCCCCACAGCCCGCCAACAAAGTGGACGGCCACCACGTCAAGGGAGTCGTCGAGGCCGATCCGGAACTTGAGGCCCACCGCGAGCGCACAGAGCACTCCGGCCACCGCCCCGATCAGGATGGCACCGACAGGGTCGACGAAGCCGCAAGCCGGAGTCACGGCAACCAGGCCCGCCACGGCTCCCGAGGCGGCACCAAGGGAGGTGGCATGGCCGTCCCGGAGCCGCTCGACGAGCAGCCAGCCCAGGAGCGCCGCACTTGTGGCCAGCAGGGTGTTGGTCCAGGCCAGGCCCGCGGTGGCATCGGCAGCGAGTTCAGAGCCCGCGTTGAAGCCAAACCAGCCAAACCACAGGAGACCGGCGCCGAGCATCACGAACGGCAGGTTGTGCGGACGGATGTTGGGATCTTTCATGAATCCAAGGCGTTTTCCGAGCACGACGGCGAGCATCAGCCCGGCGATGCCGGCGTTCATGTGCACGACGGTTCCGCCGGCGAAGTCGAGCGCCGAGATCTTGCTGCCCACGATGCCGGTGGCGCCGAAGAGGCCGCCGCCCCAGACCCAGTGCGCGATCGGGGCGTAGACGAGGGTCACCCACAAGGCAGCAAACAGCAGCCAGGGTCCGAACCTGACACGCTCGGCCACGGCGCCGCTGATCAGCGCGACGGTGATGATGGCGAATGTGGCCTGGAACCCGATGAACACCATGTCCGGGAGGCCCGGCGCTTTGCCGCCGATGCTGCTGGTCAGTCCGCTCAGCCCGGGGTTGGCAAACGGATCCCCGACGAGTCCGGCCATCGTGTCGGGGCCGAAGGCCAGCCCGTAGCCCCACAGCGCCCAGACCACGGCAACAACACCCATGGCGCCAAAGCTCATCATCATGATATTCAGGACGGATTTCATCCGCACGAGGCCCCCGTAGAAGAACGCCAGGCCGGGAGTCATCAGCAGGACCAGGGCGGACGCCGCCAGCATCCATGCCGTGGCGCCGGGGTCCAGCGCTGTGGGGTCCACTGCCATGCCCACGTTGAGTAGAGAGATGTTCATTTTGGGAGCCTTCCTCTGGAAGTGGCGCTCCTGGGCGCCAACTACGGCGAGACCATTCAAAACGAGACCATTCAAAACAACGAGACAGCCACTGAGCATCGACAGCTTATTGGGGCTCCACAGCCGCTCGTTATCCGACGCTACAACGGCGGTGTTTCCGCCAGGGCCGAGATGTTTTTCCGGCGTGTTAAACAGCGGCGCCGGGGATGAATTCCGGGTTTCCGGCAGGTTTCCAAAATGTGACGTACATCTCACCAGACGGTGACGGCGGTCACACGAGCCGTAAAGGTTTCGTTAAAGGAGCCATCCCGCACGCTTCCCCGGGCCTACGCTCCCAACAGGAGCAGCACACCAGGCCCCCACGGCCGAAGGAACGCTGCGCGAAAGGATACCGTGACCACGCTGACCAGGCCGCCCGCCGACCCTTCGGACAGGTACAACCGCAAGCCCCACAAGCTCAGGAGCTGGCTGCTGGAGGGCATGCCCGAGGGATCCGGGAAACGCCAGGGGCCGCACGGCCAGCCGCAGGCGAACCATACGCCCCAGCCCTGGTGGAAGGTCATGTGCCTGACGGGCGTCGACTATTTTTCCACGCTGGGATACCAGCCGGCCATTGCCGCGCTCGCCGCAGGCATGGTCTCGCCGCTGGCCACCGTGGTCCTGGTGGCAGTTACGCTCCTCGGCGCCCTACCGGTGTACCGCAGGGTGGCTTCGGAGAGTCCTCGCGGTGAGGGCTCCATCGCCATGCTCGAACGGCTCCTGCCGCGCTGGGGCGGCAAGCTGTTTGTCCTGGCGCTTCTGGGTTTCGCGGCAACTGACTTCATGATCACCATGACGCTCTCTGCCGCGGATGCCAGTGCGCACGCCATCGAAAACCCGTTTGCCCCGGCCTTCCTGCACGGCCAGGAAGTGGCCATTACGCTGGCGTTGATTGCGGGCCTGGGCATCGTGTTCCTCCGCGGCTTCAAGGAAGCCATCAACGTGGCCGTTGTCCTGGTGGCAGTGTTCCTGCTGCTCAACGCGGTGGTGGTGCTGGTGGGCCTCGCGCATGTGTACAGCGAAGCCCACGTGGTGACGGACTGGTGGGCCGCCCTCAACCAGCAGCACGGCAACCCGCTCGTGATGATCGGCATCGCCCTGCTGGTGTTCCCCAAACTGGCACTGGGACTTTCCGGCTTCGAAACGGGCGTGGCCGTCATGCCGCAGATCCAGGGCAGCCCCGACGACACCGAGGCGAAGCCGACCGGCCGGATCCGCGGCGCGCACAAGCTCCTGACCACGGCCGCCCTGATCATGAGCGCGTTCCTCATCGCGTCCAGCTTCATCACCACGTTCCTCATCCCGGCAGGCGAGTTCCAGCCGGGAGGCAAGGCCAACGGCCGGGCTCTGGCATTCCTGGCGCACCAATACCTGGGCGACGGATTCGGGACTGTATACGACCTCAGCACCATCGCCATCCTCTGGTTCGCCGGGGCCTCCGCGATGGCTGGCCTGCTCAACCTGGTGCCGCGCTACCTTCCGCGCTTTGGCATGGCGCCGGCATGGACCCGGGCGGTGCGGCCGCTGGTACTGGTGTTCACCGCCGTCGCCTTTCTCATCACGGTGGTGTTCGAGGCCGACGTCGAGGCCCAGGGCGGTGCCTACGCCACCGGCGTGCTGGTGCTGATGACGTCCGCGTCCATCGCCGTCACGTTGTCCGCCCGGCGCAAGCAGCAACGCGGCCGCACGGTCGCTTTCGGCGCGATCGCCGTCGTCTTCCTTTACACCACAGTGGCGAACGTGGTGGAACGCCCCGACGGCCTGAAGATCGCGGCCATGTTCATCCTGGGCATTGTGATGGTCAGCTTCGCGTCGCGCGTCCGGCGGTCCTTCGAGCTGCGCGCCACCCACATCCGGCTGGACGAACGCGCCCTGGAATTCATGGCCGCCAGCGAAGAGGGGCCCATCCGGCTGATCGCGCATGAGCCCAAACGCCTCAGCGCCGCCCGATACCGGGCCAAGCTGGAGCACGCCGAACTCGCGAACCACCTGCCCGTGGACAGCGATGCCATCTTCATCGAAATCCTGGTCGACGACAGCTCGGACTTCGAACAGGAGCTCCTGGTCACGGGGAAGATCCGGCACGGCTTCCGCATCCTTGAAGTCCACAGCAACAACGTGCCCAACACACTGGCAGCCGTCCTGCTGCACCTCCGCGATGTCACCGGCCTGATGCCGCACATCTACTTCCGCTGGACCGAGGGCAATCCGCTTACCAACCTGACGCGGTTCCTGCTCTTCGGCGAGGGTGAGATCGCCCCCGTCACGCGGGAAGTGCTGCGCGAGGCGGAGCCGGACGTCACGCGCCGGCCCTGGGTCCACGTGGGTTGAGACCCGGCAGGCCCGGGCTGAGGCCGGCCCCGGCCCCGCCGGCGGCACTCTGCGTCAGCGGCTGGCGGCGGGGACCAGCACCCAGAGCACCTCGACGGCGTCGTCCGTGGGATTGATCCACGTGTGCGGTTCCCGGCCGGGGAACGTCACGGTGTCGCCAGTGCTGAGTTCGTATTCCTCGTTGGTCAGGATCAGCCGGATGCGGCCCTTGATCACATGGAGGACGTCGACGTCGCAGTCCACGGCGTAGAGTTCGGATTCGCCGCGGCCGCGCGGTTCGATCACGGCCTGGATGATCTGGACGCGGCGTTCCGAGCGGGCGGTCAGCAGGCGCTCGATGATGCCTTCGCCGCCCAGCGAAATCCGGGGTCCCTCGTCTTTCTTCGTGAGGTGGGTTTCGGGTGCGGCAAACAGGTCTCCGATGGAGATCGACAGGACCTGGCACAGGGTCACCAGGGAAGCCACCGACGGTGACGTCAGGTCGCGTTCCACCCTGCTGAGGAATCCCTTGGTGAGACCCGTCGCGTCCGCGACCTGTTCAATGGTGAGCCGCTGAGACTGGCGGGCAGCGCGGATGCGCGAACCGATGGCAACCGGTATGTTGCTCGGTTCAACTGGTAGAGCCTTCATTTACGAACCTTTCGCAGCCGGCCGCACGGCCCCATTGCTGGAGCCATACTAGCGGGATACCTACCTTGTGACGCCCGAACGGACCATGGTGTCAATCCGCCTTGACTGTTACGCGGATCACAGCATAACCTTTGGGGCAACAAGTGTTGTCTATTAGGCAATTCGTAGGCAAACACTGGGACAGTCAGCCTGTCACCAGCAGGGATCTCCCCCTGCATCCCCGCTCTATAGCAGCGGAATTCCGGCGTGGCCCACGTTCTTGCCGCGAATTCCCGCCCTGCTGCCGACCCGCTCCAAGGAGCCCATTAAATGGACGCAAACTTCGTCAACATCGCCATTGTGGTGGTGTACCTGATCGCCATGCTGGCCTTCGGCTGGTGGGGCAAATCCCGCACAAAGAACAACAGCGACTTCCTGGTGGCCGGCCGCAGGCTGGGCCCCTTCCTTTACACCGGGACCATGGCGGCCGTCGTGCTCGGCGGAGCCTCAACGGTGGGCGGCGTAGGCCTCGGCTACAAGTTCGGCATCTCCGGCATGTGGCTCGTGGTGGCCATCGGCGCCGGCGTACTGCTGCTGAGCCTGCTCTTTGCAGGCACCATCCAGAAGCTGAAGATCTATACGGTGTCCCAGATGCTGACGCTCCGGTATGGCAGCCGGGCCACCCAGACGTCCGGCATCGTCATGCTGGCCTACACGCTCATGTTGTGCGCCACCTCAACCGGCGCCTACGCCACCATTTTTGTGGTGCTGTTCGGGTGGGACCGTGCCCTGGCCATCGCCATCGGCGGCGCGATCGTCCTGGTGTACTCCACCATCGGCGGCATGTGGTCCATCACGCTCGCCGACCAGGTCCAGTTCGTGATCAAGACGGTGGGAATCTTCTTCCTGATGCTGCCGTTCACGCTCAACGCCGCTGGCGGCCTGGACGGGATCCGCAGTCGCGTGGAGGACAGCTTCTTCCAGATCGACGGCATCGGGATCCAGACCATCATCACCTACTTCGTGGTCTACACCCTGGGTCTGCTGATCGGCCAGGACATCTGGCAGCGCGTTTTCACCGCCAAGACCCCCACGGTTGCACGCTGGGGCGGCGCAACAGCCGGCGTTTACTGCATCCTGTACGGCGCAGCCGGCGCCCTGATCGGCCTGGGCGCACGCGTGGCGCTCCCGGAAATCGACGTGGCCGCTGCGGGCAAAGACGTTGTCTACGCAGAAGTGGCCCAGAACCTGCTCCCCATCGGCATCGGCGGCCTGGTGCTCGCAGCGGCCGTCGCGGCCATGATGTCCACCGCCTCAGGTGCGCTTATCGCAGCAGCAACAGTGGCCCGCGCCGATGTCCTGCCCTTCGTGGCCAGTTGGTTCGGCAAGGACATCAACACCGACGACACCGACAACCCCGAGCACGACGTCAAGGCCAACCGCATGTGGGTCCTGGGCCTGGGCATCGTGGCCATCCTCATCGCCATCGTCACCAAGGACGTCGTGGCGGCCCTGACCATCGCCTACGACATCCTGGTGGGCGGCCTCCTGGTGGCAATCCTCGGCGGCCTGGTCTGGAAGCGGGGCACGGGCGTTGCCGCGGCAGCTTCGATGGCCGTCGGTTCGGTCATCACGCTCGGCACCATGATCTACCTTGAGATCAACGCCGCGGCGCCACTTGACGGCATCTACGCCAACGAGCCGATCTATTACGGCCTGATTGCCTCGGCCCTGGTGTACCTCGTGGTGTCCCTGGCTACCAGGCCGACCGACCCCAAGGTCATGAAGAACTGGCAGGACCGCGTTGCCGGCACCGTCCCTGAAGAAGAACAGGTTCCGGTTCCGGTCAGCTAGTACTGCGGAAGAACGCACGACGGCGGTGCCTCCCAGCGCGGGGAGGCACCGCCGTCGTGCGTTGAGGGCGGAAACGACCTATTCGGCTTCCCCGGGCTCACGGAATTCTTCCTCCGCCAACGGCACCACGGGCTTCTCGTCGCCGAGGAAATCCTCCGCGCCCAGGGGAACAAGCCGGTCGGCCTCCTCGAACAGCTCCTCTTCCTCGCTCTCCCCGGCGTCGTCGACGGGAGCGTCCTCGGCAAAGTCGTAGGCGGGATCGGATTCGAGGGTGTCCCGTTCCGGCTGGGTGGGGTGTGATCCGGTGGTGTCCATGGTGCAAACCTCCGTGTCTGGTTGTGCGGCCAGGTGCCGGGCTACGGAAGCACCTGCCCTGGCAATCATCACAACACCGGCATTCGTCGCGGTCAATAGGCGGTCCGTTGCCGGTCTGTTCCACGCCTCCAATGCCCGCAGCCGAAGGCACCGGCCTCAGCCCGATTTGAGGCCCGCCTAAACTTACCGGTGAGGAACACCGGCCGAAAATCCGCGGAAATCCGCGGTAGGCTGGAGCTGCAATGGGGCCGATTCATGCCCTATCAAGCCCAGGAGTGTTCGTGTCTCAGCACGCTAAATCTGACCGCAGTCATGCCCCTCGCGCCGACAAGCCGGCAGCAAGCGTCCCCGAAACCACAGCCGGCAGCGCAGGCGCCGGACCCGCAGAAACCACCGGCGCCGGACCCGCAGAAACCACCGTCGCCGCACCCGCAGGGACCGCCCCCAGCCCGGCCGACGTCAAACGGTGGCGCCAGTACCTCGCCGATGAACGCGCCGAGGCCCGCGTCTACCGTGACCTCGCCCAGAACCGCCGCGGCGAGGAACGGGACATCCTCCTTGCCCTCGCCGAGGCCGAGGGTCGCCATGAAGCCCACTGGCTCCGGCTCCTCGGCGACCACGCCGGGAAGCCGCGGCAGGCGTCCCTGCGCAGCCAGCTGCTGGGATTCCTGGCCCGCCACTTCGGTTCGGTGTTCGTCCTGGCGCTGGCCCAACGCGCCGAGGGCCGCTCCCCTTACGCCTCGGACCCTACCGCGACGCCCGCCATGGTGGCGGACGAACAGATCCACGAGGAAGTCGTCCGCGGTCTCGCCACCCGCGGCCGGAACCGGCTGGCCGGATCCTTCCGGGCCGCCGTGTTCGGAGCCAACGACGGCCTGGTCAGCAACCTTTCCCTGGTGATGGGCATGGCCGCGTCCGGCGTCGGCAGCCAGGTGGTACTCCTGAGCGGCGTGGCGGGCCTCCTTGCCGGCGCCCTGTCCATGGGTGCGGGCGAATTCATCTCCGTCCGTTCCCAGCGGGAACTGCTGGCCGCAACGCGGCCCACCCAGATCACCCTCTCCGCGGCTCCGCGGCTGGACATCGAGCACAACGAGCTGCTGCTGGTGTACCTGGCCCGTGGGATGTCCCGGGAAGCCGCCGAACACCGCGTCGCGGAACGCATGGGCCTGCTGAGCTGCGACTGCGATCCCAGCCTGTCACTCCAGCCCGAACGCCCTGAAGCCCACGACCAGCACGAAGCAGTGGGCACCGCATGGAGTGCAGCTGCGTCAAGCTTCTGCTTCTTCGCCTCCGGCGCCATCATTCCCATCATCCCCTTCCTTCTCGGCATGACCGGCGTCGTGGCGCTGGTGGTTTCCGCCGTCATGGTGGGCATCGCGCTCCTGGTGACGGGCGGCGTCGTCGGCCTCCTGTCCGGGACGTCGCCGACCAGCCGCGGCTTCCGGCAACTCGCCATCGGCATTGGTGCGGCCGCCGTCACCTACCTCCTCGGGATGGCCTTTGGCGCGGTGGTCGCCTAGTGGAGGGTCCGCGGCCGGAACAACGCCGGCCACGGCATGCCGGCGGGCCGGGAACCTTGGCCCGCATCCTCCGGACAGCGGCACTCACCGCCGTGATCGCCGCCGCCGCCTTCACGGCAGCCGGGTTGTTCTACGGCGACCCCCGCTTCGTGGGGCTCTTCCAGCCCCGGAACAGCACCGTCCCCAACGGACAGGCTGCCGCCCAGCAGCCCGGAACCGCCGCCGAGGGAGTCAGCTCGGACGCGCCTCCCCCCGGTTTGGAAGAAGCGGACTCGCCGCTTCTCGCCGCGGAAGAGCCTGCCTCGCCAAGTGATTCCTTTGAATTCCTGGCCACGAACGACGACGGCACGCCCGTGGGCTACTCGCCGTGCCGCCCGCTGCACTACGTCGTCAATGCCGGGCTGGCGCCGGCTGGCGCGGAAACCCTGGTGGAAGACGCCGTCGGCACGATTTCCCGTGCCACAGGGATCAGGTTCATCAACGACGGGCCCTCCACCGAAAGCCCCTCCGAGGACCGGGACCCCTACCAGCCAGAGACGTACGGGGAGCGATGGGCGCCGCTCCTCATCGCATGGACCACTCCGGAGGCCTCCCCCAAGCTAAAGGGCAAGGTGATCGGCATCGGCGGCAGCACCCACTACAGTTTCGACGGCGGCGCGAAGACCTTCGTCACCGGCAGCCTGGACCTCGACGCCCCGCAGATCGCCGGGGAACTCGAGCGGCCGCAAGGCTCCGCCTACGCCACCGCCGTGATCCTGCACGAGCTGTCCCACGTCATGGGGCTCGAACACGTCGATGACCCCCGGCAGCTGATGTACCCGGAGATCGGCACCCCGGACGGCCTTGCCGCGGGCGACCTCAACGGCCTGTACCAGCTGGGCAAGACCACCTGCCGCAAGGACCTGTAGGCCCGGATCCGCTAGCCGGCCGCCGCTAGCCCGACACGACGTCGAGCGCTTCCTCCACCGTCTCCACCAGGAAGATCCTGTCCGCCATCGCCTTGCCCGCGGCCAGGCTTTGCAGCAGCGGCCAGGCGGGATACCGGCGCTGCCAGTGCTCGATTCCCACGAGGACCATGGGCGTGATGGTTTCCGAGGCACCGTAGTAGTTTTCGCAGGCGTCCTGGAAGATTTCCTGCAGGGTGCCGGCGGACCCCGGCAGGAAGATCACACCGCCGTCGCACAGCTCCAGCAGGATCGCCTCCCGGATGGCGTTGGCGAAATACTTGGCGATGTGGGTGGCGAAATAGTTGGGCGGCTCGTGACCGTAGAACCAGGTGGGAACCCCGAGCGACGGCGTCCCGTCCGGATAGCGTTCGACGACGGCGGCCGCCGTCCGCGCCCATGCGGACACCGAGGGCCGGAACCCCGGTACGGCTTCGAGCTGCGCCAGCGCTGCGTGGAAGTCCGCATCCGGCAGTTCGCTGAGGTAGGCACCCATGTTGGCTGCCTCCATGGCGCCCGGCCCGCCGCCGGTGGCCACCACGCGGCCGCTTCCGGCAAGGAGCCTCCCGGCGAGGGCGGCCTCCTCGAATGCCGGTGTTCCTCGCATCGCGGTGTGGCCGCCCATCACGCCCACCATCGGGCGGCCGCGGCTTAACTCCGAGCGAGTCAGCTCATCCAGGGCGTCACCGATCGAGTGGTCATGCAGGGCTGCGGCGAGCGTGGCATCCAGCCGGTGGCGCTGGCCGGGCCGGATGCTCCACTGGTAGATCCGGGCGTCCAGTGTTGATTCGTACCGCCCGCCGGCCGGCCCGGAGTAGAGCTCCTGCGGTGAGTAGAGCTGCCCGCGGTAAGGATTGAAGGGCACGCTGACCAGCTTGGGGAAGATGAGCGCACCCCGGCCGCGAAGCGTATCCTCCACACCGTCGTCGAACGTGCAGCCGAGGAAGATGGCACCCTGTGCCTCCATGGCTTGCAGCGGCGCGGAGCGGCCGCGAAGGTCCAGGGACTGGGCGTGCCAGCCCTGCATGCTGCGGACCCCCGCCTTAACCAGCCGGTCGAAGCTGTCCAGGCTTTCAACCTCAAGCGTTCTGGGGCTGGGACTGAGACTGCGGGCGGCGTTCATGCTGTCAGCCTAGTCCGCAACAAACACACAGGAGTGCCCCCGGTGAAATTCACCGGGGGCACTCCTGCCGGGGCATTTTCAGCGGCGGATCAGGAGACCTGGAGGCCGCCGTTGATGTCGTACGTGGCAGCGGTGATGTAGCCGGAATCCTGGCCGAGAAGGAAGGAGATCAGAGCCGCGACTTCCTCACGGCTGCCCACCCGCCCCATCATGATGCCCTCGGACATCTGGGCCTTACGTTCCTCGGACAGGGTGCCACCCATGATGTCAGTGTCGATGGGACCCGGTGCAATCGCGTTGACGGTGACGCCGAACTCTCCCACTTCACGGGCAAGCGCACGGGTGAAGCCGATGATTCCGGCCTTCGACGCACTGTACGCAACCTTGGAGTACGTACCGCCGCCGCGCTGGGCGGAGATTGAGGAGATGCTCACGATGCGCCCGAGCTTGCGCTCGATCATGCCCTTGAGCACGCGCTGGGAGACGATGAAGGTTCCGCGCATGTTGATGGCGAAAACCTTGTCCCACTCCTCCACGGTGGTCTGCATGAACGTCGTCGGCGAGCTGATGCCCGCAAGGTTCGCGAGGGCGACGATCGGCGGCAGGGAATCTTCGATTTCGCTGATGGCACGGTCCACTGAGGCGGCGTCGGAAACATCAGCGCCCACGCCGATGGCCTTGACCGCACGGTTGGAGCCGATTTCGGCGGCCGCAGCCTTGGCGTCTTCCGCGTTGATGTCCAGGATCGCGATGGACCAGCCTTCGCTGGCCATCCGGTCCGCGGCCGCCCGGCCGATGCCGCGGGCGGAGGCTGCCCCGGTCAGTACGACGGTGCGTTCGGCGGGAAAAGGGGTGATTGTCATGATGTGTCTTTCGTCGGGTGTCAGGTCGATGGTCGGTCGGTCAGGAGCGGGCTTTTGCTGCATTCACGGCAGCGGCAGCAGCCACTGCGGGATCCAGGGCAGCATCACCTTCAGGCCTCTTCCGGGCGTAAAGGTAGGTGGCCACCGCGGTGACGCACAGGCAGAAGGACAGGAACAGCAGGCCGCTCTGGTTGTTGCCCGTGGCGTCCTTGAGCATGCCGA
The DNA here is from genome assembly GCF_001423745.1 of Arthrobacter sp. Leaf337. GTDB lineage: Bacteria > Actinomycetota > Actinomycetes > Actinomycetales > Micrococcaceae > Arthrobacter. The sequence goes on along the minus strand of NZ_LMPC01000002.1, from coordinate 211,104 downwards.
CCGCGTAGGGGGCTACGAAACCGCCCAGGTTGCCGAGCGAGTTGACCAGGGCCAGCCCGGATGCAGCCGCTGCGCCGGTGAGTGCCGCGGACGGCATGGACAGGAACGGGGCGATGGCACCGTAGATCCCCATGGCCGAGGCGGTCAGTGCGATCAGGGCAAGGATGGGGTTGACCGGGAGCAGGTACCCGGCTGCCAGCAGGCCCATGCCGGCCAGAACCATGCTGACGGCGGTGTGCCAGGCGCGCTTGCCGGTCCGGTCCGCCCGCTTGCTCCAGAAATACACAAAGACCGCGGCGATGGCGTAGGGAATGAAGACAATGAATCCCACTTCGGCGGTGGAGAACTTGCCGAGGGCGGCAACAATGGTGGGCATCCAGAGGCCAAGGCCGTAGATGCCACAGACCAGGCCGAAGTACAGGGCCGAGTACACCAGTGTGCGCTTGTCCTTCAGGCCGGCCAGGAAGTTGTGGTTTCCGCCCTTGGATTTTGCGGCCAGTTCGGCATCCATGGTGGTGGCGAGCCATTCGCGCTCGTCAGTATTGAGCCACTTGGCGTCGCGCGGGCGGTCGGTCATGAGGATCGGTGTCAGCAGGCCCAGCAGGATCGCGGGGATGCCTTCGATGATGTAGAGCCACTGCCAGCCGTGCAGGCCAAGAATTCCGTCCATCTGCAGCAGCAGTCCGGACACCGGAGCGCCGAGCGCGTTGGACACGGGCTGGGCCAGGATGAAGATGCCCAAGACCGTGACGCGCTGCGCGGCCGGGAACCACAGGGTCAGGTAGAACAGGATGGCGGGGAAGAACCCGGCCTCTGCCGCACCCAGCAGGAACCGGATGATGTAGTAAGTGCTTTCACCGTTGACCAGGCACATGGCCGTGGCGAAGATGCCCCAGGTGATGAGGATCCGGGCGAGCCACTTGCGTGCACCGAAGCGGTACATGCCGGCGTTGCTCGGAACCTCCAGCAAGGCATAGCCGAGGAAGAAGATGCCGGCACCAAGCCCGTAGGCAGCAGCGCTGAGGCCGATGTCCTCGCTCATGGTGAGTTTGGCGAAGCCCACGTTGTTGCGGTCAAGGTAGGCAACGAAGTAGAGCAGGACGATCAGCGGCATAACGCGGCGGCGAACCTTGCGGAGCGTCCGCTCACCGAGCTCGCCGAGCCCTGCGGACTGCATGGAGAGTGAAGTCATCATCGACCTTCTGTTTGACGGAGGCGGCACCTGAACAAGGGCGCCGCGGTCCGATGGAAATGGGGGGAATCCGTCCGGTGACTAACTAAGTCTGATGTCTGACATCTGACGGAAGAACATGAAAAAGATCATAGAAGCGTGATCTGGGTTACGTCAAGCCCGCCGGGAGCTGCAGCGTCAGGGCTGGGAGTGGTGGACGTAGCGTTCGTAGTCGCGGTATGTCTGCTCCATGTGGTCATCCATGGTTCGCCGGGACAGTTCGGCGTCGCCGCTGAGGATGCTGTCCATGACCTTCTGGTGGTACTCGATGGCGTGGAGCTGGATCTCGGGCACAGCGGACGTTTCCCGCCTGGTCATGTAGAGCAGCTGTCCCAGCTGCGCAAACAGCGCCCGGACAAAGGGATTCCCCGAGGCCTTCAGCACCACGTCATGGAACGCGATGTCAGCTTCGACAAAGCGGTCCAGGTCCCCGGCCTCATGGAAGCGCTTCATGTCCGCGATGCACCCGCGCATCTGCTCTGCATGCTCGGGGGTATGCCGCTTGGCGGCCAGGGAGGCCGCGCCGGTTTCCACCATGCGCCGCATCTCGATCAGCCCGACGGAGACCTGGTCCGCGCCGTTTCCGTGCGAGGCGGCCTTGAAGATCGCATCGAGCCCGGTCCAGTTGTCCGAGGGATTGACGAATGTTCCGCGGCCGGCCTTGACGTAGAGGATGTTCTGCGCCCGCAGGGCCTTGAGGGCTTCGCGGACGGTCAGCCTGCTGACGTCGTACGCCTTCGCGATGTCGGCTTCCGGGGGGATGGCATCGTGCGGCTTCAGCTTGCCGTCGAGGATGTCATCGAGCAGGCCGTCGACGAGGTCGTCAACGAGTGTCCTGCGGCCCATCCTGGCTCCTGCCTTCGGTCTTGCCCCGCAGCGCGGGTTCCTTCAACATTACTGTTGGATGCGGTCCTGATCAGCATCGTGGCCGGAACCGGCGACATACTGGTCCAGCTTCGCCAAGGTGGCCTCCAGGTTGGCGGGGTGGCGGCGCAGGTAGCCGGCCAGCCGGAGGAACGACTTCCCGCGGACGCTCCGCGCGTCCCACTGCTCGGTGACCAGCGTGCCCCGAGTGCCCGCGGCATCGACGGAGGGTTCGAGCACATAGCGCCACACATGCCCGAAGAAATGCCGCCAGGCAATGCGTTTGCCTTCCTCGAACTCACAGACGGTGTTGAGGATCTTGTAGTCCACCATCACGTTCATCTCCATGCCGAACCTGGCGCCGGCGGACAGCCGCTCCGGACCACGAGGCTGCGCCGCCTTGACCGTGTCCGACCCGTCGATCACGCTGTGCAGGGCGGGCGTTGCCAGCACTTCGAAAATGGCCTCGGGACCGGCCGCAATGAAGCGCTGGCGGGACACAAGGTATCTGTTGTTCATCCGGCAAGCCTAACCGTTTCAGGCTGTTGCAGAATGAGTCATGCGCACTCCTCCCCCGCCCCCGCCTGGACGCCCCCGGATCGGAATCCCGGTCCGCCTCAGCAGCTCCCGGGACGCCGACCCGCGGGTCGGGGAGGCCAATGAGCTGTTCGATTACATCGTGGACCTGGTCCGCGACGGAGGCGGGGAGCCGGTGCTCCTCACCCCGGATTCCGACGGCGGTTCCGACGGCGGCGGGCTGGCCGAAACGCTCAAGGGGCTGGACGGCGTCGTACTCCCCGGCGGCGGAGACCTGGACCCCCGGCTTTACGGGGAAGAGCCGGGCGCCGAGTGCTATGACGTCAACGTCGAGCAGGACGCACTGGATGTGGCGGTGGCGCGGGGAACCATCGAAGCGGGCCTGCCGCTGCTCGGGATCTGCCGCGGACACCAGCTCCTCAACGTCCTCTACGGCGGCACCCTGGTGCAGGACATGGCGGACGGCCCCGTGACGCACCACGAACCGGCGGCGGGTGGTGCGGCGATTGGCGGCGGTGAAGGCGGGGCCGCGGGAGCGTGGGCCTGGCACGACGTTGACATTATTCCCGGGTCCAAAGTGGGACGCCTCTACGCATCGCGGGGCACGGCGCAAGGCCTGACGGTCAGGATCGCTTCCGGCCACCACCAGGCCGTGGCGCGGGTGGCCGACGGACTGATCGTGACAGCGGTCGCCGGCGACGGCACCGTGGAAGCGTTGGAGGATCCTGCCCGCTGGGTGGCATCCGTTCAGTGGCACCCGGAAGTCCTGGAACTCCCGGCCCAGGAACGCGTTGCCCCCTTCCGGGCATTCGTGGAGGCCTGCTATTATCGTCAAAACGGCAGTATGTCCTATCAAGAGAACATAGGCTGACATACGCGGCACCCGGGCACCCTCGGAGGCCGCGGAGCACAAGGGAGCGCTCAGTGGCGAATCAACTTAATCTCAGCATCGACCGCTCTTCGCCGGTGCCCCTCTACCATCAGGTGGTCCAGGGCATCGAGTCCGCCATCCACACCGGACTCCTGCCGCCGGGCAGCCGGCTGGACAACGAGATCGACCTTGCCGCCCAGCTCAACCTGTCCCGGCCCACCATGCGCAAGGCCATGGACGAGCTGGTGCGTTCCGGGCTCCTGGTGCGCAAGCGCGGGGTGGGAACACAGGTCGTTTCCAGCCAGGTCCGGCGGCCACTGGAACTCTCGAGCCTTTACGACGACCTCACCAATAACGGGAGCAAGCCCACCACCGAGGTGCTCAGCTTCTCCCACATCGAGGCCGACGCCGCCACTCGCGAAGCCCTCCAGCTACCGGCCGGCGCGAAGGTCTACCACTTCACCCGGTTGCGCAAAGTGGGCGGCAAACCGCTGGCCCTGATGGAAAACTGGGTCCGCGACGACATCACCATGATCGACGAAGCCCAGCTCGCCGGCCAGGGTCTGTACGCAATTCTCCGCAACGGCGGCGTCAACTTCCGCCTGGCCTCACAGCGCATCGGCGCCATGGTGGCGAACGACTACCAGGCGCCGCTGCTGGACACCGAGCCGGGTTTGGCTTTGGTGACCATGGAACGCACCGCAGTCGACGACACGGGACGCATGGTGGAAACCGGCCACCACGTCTACCGCGGTGACTCCTACAGCTTTGAAATGACCCTTGTCCAGCGTTAGGCGCCAGCGCTAACCGCTGCGGCAGCAAGCACTTAAACGAAAGAACAGAATCTATGGCCAACTGGGTATATCCGCTGGGTTCCGCTGCCGACGGTAAGTGGGACGTCTCCCTTGGAACCTCCGACTCCGCCCTGGAAGTGGACGGCTGGGCGCACACCGGGCTCAAGGTGGCGACGCTCGCTGCGGGTGCCGCCGTCGAACTCCCCGCCGCAGGCGAGGAGCGCATCGTGGTTCCGCTCAGCGGATCCTTCACCGCCACCATCGACGGCCAGGACTATCGGCTGGCTGGCAGGGCCAGCGTCTTCCACGGCCCCAGCGACGTCCTGTACACCGGCACGGACAAGGCTGTCAGCATCAGTTCGGAGGCCGGCGGCAGGGTTGCCGTAGCGACGGCCCCGGCCAAGACCTCCTACCCCACCCGCCTCGTCACGGCAGCCGAGACCCCGGTGGAACTGCGGGGTGCCGGCAACTGCTCCCGGCAGGTCCACAACTTCGGCACCCCGGCCGCGCTCGAAGCGGACCGCTTCATCGTCTGCGAAGTCCTCACTCCGGCCGGGAACTGGTCCTCCTATCCCCCGCACAAGCACGACGAGGAAAAGGACGGCGAAACCAACCTCGAGGAAATCTACTACTTCGAGACCCGCGTGGCGCCGGACGGCCCGGCCGCTGGCTCCGGCGAGCAGGGCGACGCCATCGGCTACCAGCGCGTGTACGCCTCCGACGAGCGGCCCATCGACGTCTCGGCGGAGGTCCGCACGGGCGACGTCGTCCTGGTCCCCTACGGCTGGCACGGTCCCGCGATGGCTGCCCCGGGGTACGACCTGTACTACCTGAACGTGATGGCCGGCCCCGGCCCCGTCCGCGAATGGCTCATCAGCGATGACCCCCACCACGGCTGGATCCGCCAGACCTGGGAAGGCCAGGACGTGGACCCCCGGCTTCCCTTCGGCGCCTAGGTTCCGGCAAGACAACTGATGCCCCTCACCGCACGCGGTGGGGGGCATCAGTTGTTTGGCTAGGTCTTTCCGCCGCGGTGGCAGGCCGGCTCAGCTGGCCACTTTCTGGGCCACGCGGACCGGGACGCCCGTTGCCAGAGACTCCTGGGCGGCGTCGGCCACACGGGAAGCCGCGACGGCGTCTTCCGGGGTGCACGGGTTCTCCCTGCGGCCCAGGATCAGCTCCACAAAGGCTTCCATCTCGGAGCGGTAGGCCTGGTCGAAGCGTTCGGCGAAGGTCTTGTGCGGCTCGCCCGCGGGGAAACCGACGCCGGGTTCGGCCGATGCCATCGCTGTCTTGTCGTCCAGCCCCACCATCAGCGAACGGCGCGAACCCTGGATTTCGAGGCGGACGTCGTGGCCCGCCCCGTTGTACCGGGTGGCAGAGACGGTCCCCACCGTGCCGTCGTCGAACGTCACCAGCGCGAGGGCGGTGTCCACGTCCCCCACCTCCCCGATGGCGGGGTCGCCGTTGTTGGAGCCCCTGGCATATACCTCGACGATTTCGCGGCCGGTCAGCCAGCGGAGGATGTCGAAGTCGTGGACGGAGCAGTCCCGGAAGAGGCCGCCGGAGCTGGCCAGGAACTCCACGGGCGGAGGCGCCATGTCGCACGTGACGGCGCGCAGCGAATGGATCCAGCCCAGTTCGCCGGCCTGGTAAGCGCGGCGCGCTTCCAGGTAGCCGGCGTCGAAGCGGCGCTGGTGGCCGATCTGGACCACGCCGTTGTTGTCGCGGATGTAGTCGAGCACCGGCACGGCATCCGCCACGTTCAATGCCACCGGCTTCTCGCAGAAGACCGGAATCCCGGCATCCACGCCTGCCTTGATCAGCTCCGGGTGGGTTGCCGTACCCGTGGCGATGACCAGGCCGTCCAGGCCGGAGGACAGGAGCGCTTCCACTGAGGGAAGGAACTCGGCGCCGAGCCCGGCCGCAACGGTCCGCGCGTGGTCTTCGGCCACGTCGGTGAGCCGGAGCCGGACGTTGATGCCGTCCGGATTGAGGACTCCGTTCAGGGCTGCGATGTTGTTGGCGTGCATAACGCCGATCCGCCCCACTCCGACCAGGCCGAGAATGACGTCCTTCATGATTTCTCCCCTGCATATTCGACGGCTGATGCTGCCAGAGCCGGCACGGGCGCGGGGGCGCCCTGCTTGACTGACTCTATGCAGGCCAGCGCCATCGCCAGCGCCCGCCTCGCGTCAGCGGCACCGGCACCGGGCGTGAGGGTGACGGCGGACGACGACGGCGGCAGGCCGTCACGCTTGGCACGCACCGCGGCAGCGAAGTCGGCAAGTTCGTCCGTGTAGGCCTGCCGGAACAGTTCAACATTGAGCCGCGGCGTGTCGGCGGACATCCCGTCTGCCGTGAAGCGGCGGGCCGCCGTTTCCGTGGCACGGCCGGCCTGCACCATCCCCTTAGAACCGAAGACCTCGCCGCGGATGTCGTACCCGTACAGCGCGCTGAAGTTTGCCTCGGCCACTGCGATGGCGCCGTTGCCATAGCGGATGGTCACAACGGCCGTGTCCAGGAAGCCCTGGTCCCGCAGCCCGGGCTCTACAAGGGCATCGGCAACTGCGTAGACCTCCACGGGCTCGGCGCCCTCGTTGAACCAGTTGAGGGTGTCGAAATCATGGATAAGGGTTTCCAGGAAGATGGTCCACGCCGGGACCCTCGCTGCGTTCGGGATGCTTCCCTTTCCGGGATCCCGGGTCAGCGACCGCAGGAGCTGCGGTGTTCCTGCAACGCCGGCGGCCAGGTCCTTCTTGGCAGCCAGGAAATCCTCTGCATAGCGGCGGTTGAACCCGACCTGGAAGTGCACCCCCGATGCTTCCACCGCGGCGAGGGCGGCGTCCAGCTCATCAAGCCCCTGGCCGGCGGGCTTCTCGCAAAACACGTGCTTTCCGGCGGCGGCCGCCTGCGCGATGAGGGAGGAATGGAACCGCGCAGGGCTGGCGATGATCACTGCGTCAATCTCGGGGTCAGCCAGGATGTCCTCGGCGTTAGGAGTGACCTTGGCGGTGCCCAGGGAGCGGGCCAGCGCTTCCGCGGATTCAACATTGGGGTCTGCGATTGCCGCCAGGACTGCGCCCGGAACGCGGCGGGCGATGCTCTCTGCGTGGAATGCCCCCATCCAACCTGAGCCGATGAGTCCGATCCGCACAGGCGCCGGGATTCCGGCGGAGTTTTGAGTGATGTAGGCCAAGGGGCTTGTCCTTTCTTTTGGTTCGAAGATGCTTATGCCCGGCAGGTTCCGGGTGCCATTGCATGGCTGAGCAGGGCCGGCCCGGGTGGGCGGGCCCTGCTCGTGGCGTTGGGTCAGCTGGTCAGCTGTAGGCCTTCCCGGTGGTCTGTGCCACGTCGGCCACTTCGCTCTTGACTTCCTTGACCACGTCGCCGTGGCCACCGAGCTGTTCGAGTTCGTGGGCGAGTTCGGCCAGTTCCGCGCCGCCGGCCATCTGGGCGGTGAGCTCGTCGAGCGTGATGTCCTTCTTGTCGTAATAGCCGATCGACTTGCCGCGCTTGAGGAGCAGGAACCGGTCGCCGACGGGGAAGGCGTGGTGCGGGTTGTGGGTGATGAAGATGACGCCCAGACCGCGGTCGCGGGCCTGCAGGATGTAGCGGAGCACCACGCCGGACTGCTTGACGCCCAGGGCCGCGGTCGGTTCGTCCAGGATCAGGACCTTCGCACCGAAGTACACGGCACGGGCGATCGCGACACACTGGCGTTCACCGCCGGAGAGCTGGCCGATGGGCTGCTCCACGTCGCGGAGGTCGATGCCCATCTCGGCGAGTTCGTGCTTGGTGATGTCCTTCATCTTCTGCACGTCCAGGCTCTTGAACGGCCCAAAACCGCTGGTCAGTTCGGAGCCGAGGAAGAAGTTCCGCCAGATCGGCATCAGCGGCACGACGGCGAGGTCCTGGTACACGGTGGCGATGCCGACGTCGAGCGCGTCACGGGGCGAGGTAAACTTCCGTTCCTCCCCCATCACCTTCAGGACGCCGTGATCGTGCTGGTGCAGGCCGGCGATGATCTTGATGAGCGTGGACTTCCCGGCGCCGTTGTCGCCCAGGACGCAGGTGACGCGGCCGTTGTCCACGGCCATGGTCACGTCGCTCAGCGCGACGATGTTGCCGTAGTTCTTGCCGACCTTGTCCAGTGCAAGCAAGTGCACCGGGGTATGGGTCAGCGGGTCCGTTTCGTTCTGCAGCAGGGTTTGCTGGTCGATCTCTTTGGCATTCATGGTCTCGGAGGCCCCTTTACTTCAGTTCCGCGCGGCGCTTGACGATCAGGTTGACGATGGTGGCCAGCAGCAGCATCAGGCCCAGGAAGAACTTGAACCAGTCCGGGTTCCACTGCGCGTACACGATGCCCTTGTTAGCCATGCCGAAGATGAACGCGCCGATCGCGCCGCCCACCGCCGAGCCGTAGCCGCCGGTCAACAGGCAGCCGCCGATCACCGCGGCGATGATGTAGAGGAACTCGTTGCCCACGCCTTCACCGGACTGCACGGAGTCGAAGGCGAACAGGTTGTGCATGCCCAGCACCCAGCCGCAGAAGCCCACAGCCATGAACAGGCCGATCTTGGTCTTGGTGACCGGCACACCCACGGCGCGGGCGGCGTTGGCGTCGCCACCGGAGGCGAAGATCCAGTTGCCCACCTTGGTCCGCAACAGCACCCAGGACGCCACGGCCACCAGGACAATCCAGAAGAACACGGTGATTTTCACTTCGACACCGGCAATGTTCACCGACGAGGCGAAGACGGCCCGGGCCGAGGCAAAACCATCCATCTGGGCGATCGACGGGGACGATACACCGTTGGAGATCATGCGGGTGAGTGCCAGGTTCAGACCGGTCAGCATCAGGAACGTCGCCAGCGTGACGATGAAGCTGGGCAGCTTGGTCTTCACCAGTATCCAGCCGTTGATGAAACCGATCCCGAGTGAAACCACCAGGGCCAGGGCAACACCGACCCAGACGTTGAGCGAGAAGTACCATGCGAACATGGAGGCGGTCAGGGCGGAGCTGATGACTGCAACACCGGTGGAGAGGTCGAACTCACCGCCGATCATGAGCAGTGAGACGCCCACGGCCATGATGCCGATGGTGGAGGATCCGTACAGCACAGTCGCGAACGAGCTCGGCTGGATGAAGGTGGACGAAACCACTGAGAAGAATACGAACAGGACTATTGCGCCTACCAGGGCGCCGACTTCGGGGCGCCCGAGCAGCTTCTGGAACGGGCTGCGGCGGCCGATCCGCTCATCCGGTGCCAGCGGGGCCGGCTTGGCTAACGTCTGTGTCATGGAAACTCCTTGTTGATCTGGCTGCGGGAGGACCGGTACCCGGCCCTCCCGCAGCCAGGGATGCCTGCTGGTTAGCGGACGCCCTGCTGGGCGAATTTGAGGACGTCGGCGGCGGATTCCTTGTCCACGACTGTGGGGCCGGTCAGGACAGGCATTCCGCCACCCACTTCGAAGCCACCGCGATTGAACTGCCACAGCGCATCAATGGAGCCGTACCCCTGCAGCCATGGCTGCTGGTCCACCGTGAACAGGATGGTGCCGTCGACGATCTTCTGCGCCAGGTCGGCGTTCATGTCGAACGACGCCGCCTTAGCGGAGCTGCCGGCGTCGGTGATGGACTTCAGTGCCGTCAGGGTGATGGGGGCGCCGAGGCCGATGATCGCGTCGGCGTCCTTGGTGGCCTGCAGCTTGGCCGTGATGGTGGATGAAACTTCGGTCATGTCGCGGCCGTTGACATACAGGATTTCGGTGCCGGCTACTTTCGCCTTCACGCCGGCGCAGCGCGCTTCGAGGCCAACGTGGCCTTGCTCCTGGATGATGCAGATGGGGTGCTTGAAGTTCAGGGAAGCCAGCTTCTCTCCGACTGCCTGTCCGGCGAGCTTTTCGTTTGAGCCGAAGTGGGTGAAGGCTCCGAGCTGCTTCGAGGCATCTTCACCGGCGTTGAGGCTGACTACGGGGATGCCGGCGTCAGTCGCCTTCTTCAGGGCATCCTTCAGGGCGTCCGGCTTGGCCAGGGTGACCGCGATGCCGTCCACCTTCTGATCCACGGCCTGTTCGATCAGCTGGGCCTGGCGGCCGCCTTCCGGATCGGAGGTGTACAGCAGTTCCACGTTGTCTTTCGCTGCGGCTTCCTCCGCGCCCTTGCGGACGATGTCCCAGAAGGTGTCTCCGGCTGCGGCGTGGGTGATGAGGGCGATCTTGATCCGCTCAGTCGTGGCCACCTGGCCGCCGCCTGCGCCGCCACCGCTTTCGGCAGGCTTTCCGCCGCTGCTTGAGCATGCGCTCAGCGCCATCATCGGCACCACCGCCGCAACGAGAGCCGCCTTGCGCCAAGAAAATTTTGCCACGTTAATCTCCTTTGATCTCAGGTTCCGGGCTGCCACTCTGCAGCCGCCGGAGCACTGTCTACCTAGATCATGGTGATTCAGCTCACTAATGTCAATAGTTTGTCCTGACATTAGGATGTTTTTACGTGAATCAGTGGTTTGGGCACCAAAAAACGCCGGCGATGACGGCCGGTGCCGCCATCCCCGGCGCTGCGATGCGAGCCCTTGATCGGGCCCGGGACGCGCTCCTTTAGCCGTTGAAGCTGGCTGGATGCGGACCGGTCCTGCCGTCCCGCTCCAGGGCCTCGATCGCCATGGTAGTCATGTCAGCGGGCACCCGCGGGTGCGTCCACGACGGCGGGTGAGTCGCCAACAGCGGGAGCGGAGACTGCCGCCGTCGTACTGCTGTCGGTGCGCCTGCCGGCCTTGGCGGCGGCGAAAGCCATCACGCCGAGCCCGAGGACGGTGATCGCTGCACCGGCCCAGATCGGCGAGGTGTAGCCGAGCCCCGCGGTGATCGTCACGCCGCCGAGCCAGGCACCGAGGGCGTTCCCGACATTGAAGGCGCCGATGTTGGCACCGGACGCCAGGGTGGGAGCGCTGCTGGCGTACTTCATGACGCGCATCTGCAGTCCGGGGACAGTGGCGAAGCCGAAGCCGCCCATCAGCACGATGGAGGCAATGGTGAGGGGCTGATTCCCGGCGGTCAGGGCGAAGGCCACGAGGACCACAACCAGCACTGCCAGGACCACGAGCAGGGTGCGGTCCACATTGCGGTCCGCGGCCTTGCCGCCCACGGTGTTGCCGATGAAAAGTCCGACGCCGAAGAGAATGAGGAGCCCGGGCACAGTGGAGGCTGCGAATCCGGAGACTTCGGTGAGGGTGAAGGCGATGTAGGTGAAGGCGCCGAACATGCCGCCGTAGCCAAGGATCGTCACGAGGATGGACAGCCAGACCTGGCCGGAGCGGAAGGCGCGCAGCTCACTACGGAGCCCGCCGGAGGAGGCCTGGGCAGCGTCGCCGTGGCCGGTCCTGGGCACCAGGGTCAGGATGCCGATCAGGGCAAGGACGCCGATGCCCGTGATGGCCCAGAACGTAGAGCGCCAGCCGGCCGCCTGCCCCAGCATGGTGCCGAACGGCACGCCCAGGACGTTGGCGGCCGTGAGTCCGGTGAACATAAAGGCGATGGCACCGGCTTTTTTGGTGGGGGCCACCATGTCCGCGGCCACCACGGCCCCGATGCCGAAGAACGCACCGTGGGCCAGCGCGGCAACAATCCGGCCCACCATCATCATGGAGTAGCCGGGGGCGATGGCCGAGATCAGGTTGCCGGCAATGAACAGCACCAGCAGGACGGCTAGCACGGGCTTGCGCTCGAAGCGTGTCACTGCCGCCGTGAGCAGCAGTGCGCCAACGACGACGGCGAGGGCGTAGCCGGAGATCAGCCAGCCTGCCGTGGCCTCGCTGACGCCGAAGTCGGCAGCAACCTCGGGCAGCAGGCCCATGATCACGAACTCGGTGAGTCCGATCCCGAACCCGCCGAGGGCGAGGGCTAACAGGCCAATAGGCATGGCGAAGCTCCTTCAAAACTGTACGGAATGGGGTAGGGCGCGTAGGCTAGTAGTTGCAGACGCGTTATTTATTGTTGCACAAGCAGATACAGCGCGCAAGCAACTATTATTTGTTGTGCCCCGCTTCACACATCCGCGGGGTACGCGATTCGAAGGGAAGTACACCATGGGCATCAAGGACGACGCCGTTGAAGTCCGCGCGCAGGGGTGGCGGACCCTCGCGGCCCTGCACGGACTGATCGAGTCGGAACTGGAACGCTCACTGCAGGCCGAAGCCCAGCTGTCCGTCGTCGAATACACGGTGCTTGACGCCCTGAGCCGGCAGGACGGCTGGCACATGCGCATGCAGCAGCTGGCTCGCGCCACCGCCCTCAGCGCCAGCGCCACCACGCGGCTGGTCAACCGGCTCGAGGACCGCGGCCTGCTCACGCGCATCCTGTGCGCGGACGACCGCCGCGGCATCTACACCGAACTGACCGAGAGCGGCATCAAGCTGCTGGACGAGGCCCGCCCCGCCCACGACGCCACACTGGAACGGGCCCTCGCCGAGGCCCAGGAGATCCCGGAGCTAGCCCCGCTGGTGGACGCCCTGCCCAGGCTCCACGCGCACGCGTAGGCATACAACGCAAAAGCCCCGCGCCGCGCCGAAGCGCTCCCGCGGGGCTTTCTTGCTGTGTGGCCTCACTTCACTCCGGCCACGTCCCTGACCGCCGTTTTCTCGGCAGCGGTGTTCTTGAAGTAGTGCTCCAGGTCCTCGAGGCTCTTGTCCTTGGTTTCCGGCACCACCCGTTTCACCCAGACGATGGCCGCCAGCTGGATGGCAACAAAGATGAAGAAAGTCGTCGAAACGCCGATCGACGCCACCATCTGCGGGAAGAAGAACCCGATCAGGAAGTTGATCATCCACAGCACGAACACGCAGATGCCCATGCCGATGCCGCGGACATGCAGCGGGAAGATTTCGGACATCGTCAGCCACGTCACCGTGCCGATGCAGGACTGCATGGACGCCAGGAATGTCACCATAAACAGCAGCACCAGGTAGCCGCGCAGGGTGCTTTCCGGGATCAGCATTGAAATCAGGCCGATGGCCAGCAGCGAGGATGCCGTGCCCGCCAGGCCGACGATCAGCATGGACTTCCGGCGCACCTTTGTCATCAGGGACATGCCGATGACGACGGCGACCACGGACGTGACGCCGTTGACCACGTTGGCAAGGAGCGCACCCTGGTCCCCGAAGCCGGAGCTGGAGAGGATCGACGTGCCGTAGTACATGATGGCGTTGACGCCGCTGATCTGGTTGATGACCGCCATGCCCAGGCCCACCACGAAGATCCTGCGGATCCATGGCACGGTGAGGTCCCTGAACGTTCCGAGCTTGGATTGGTAGTCCTCGCGGGCCGCCTGCCGCACCTCATCAAACTCCGTGGAGACGTCGGCGGAGGCGCGGGTCTTGCGCAGCACGTCAAGGACCTCGCCGAAGCGGCCGGCGGACGCCAGCCAGCGGGGGCTCTCCGGGAGGAGCAGCATGCCGAACCAGAGGACGACGGCGGGCAGTGTTGCGATGACCAGCATCCAGCGCCACACATGGGAGGCTTCCGGGAAGGCGTTGCCCAGGACGGCATTGAAGGTGAACGCCAGGAACTGGCCCGTGACGATCATGAGTTCGTTCTGTGTGACGATCCGGCCCCGCTGGGCAGCGGGCGACATTTCCGCCAGGTACACGGGTACGATCACCGAGGCCCCGCCCACCGCCAGGCCGAGGACCGTGCGGGCTGCCACCAGCAGCTCGGTGGTGGGCGCCAGGGAACAGGCGATGGTGGAGAGCGCGAAGATGATCGCCAGCGCCATGATGGTCTTGCGGCGGCCGAACCGGTCGGACAGCCGGCCGGCCGTGATGGCGCCGAACGCCGCACCGAACAGCAGGGTCGAGGTGACGAGCCCCTCGGTCAGCGGCGTCAGCCCGAGGTCCCGCTGCATGAACGGCAGTGCACCGTTGATGACGCCGGTGTCGTAACCGAAGAGCAGGCCGCCGAATGTCGAAAACAGGGCCACCCGCCGCATGAATCCCTTGGGATTGGGAGCTGCTGCGGCAGAACCTGCCTGGCCTGCCGGCGACCGGGTCGTAGTACTGGGAAGTGTATTTTCCGTTTGCTTCATAGGGCGGCCGCTACCGGGCTTTCGCGATGTAGTTGTTCATCGTGTCCAGCTGGTAGCGGGAAACTTCTGCGGCATTCTCGTCTTCGGCGAAGACGCTGGACACCATCACGGTGTCTTCGCGGTCCAGGAAGCCGATCTCCTGCAGCCCGCCGAAGAATTCTTCCCAGTTCACGTCGCCGTCGCCGATTTTCAGGTGCTGGTGCACGCGGACCGCGTTGCCGGGCGGGTTGGTGATGTAGCGCAGGCCGTGGGAGGCGTGGTGGTTCATGGTGTCTGCCACGTGGACCAGGCGGAGTTTGTCCCCCGCGGCGCGCATGATGTCCAGGGGCGCGTTCTTCATGTGGAAGCTGTGCGACGCCACGTAGACCAGGCCCACGTTCTTGGAGTTCAGGCCGCGGATGACGCGGATGGCGGCCAGGCCTTCCTCCACGAAGTCGTCCGGGTGCGGATCAATCAGGAGGTCAAGGCCTTCGCGTTCGATGATGGGCAGCAGCTCTTCCATGGAGCGGTAGAAGGCGCGCTCTGATTCTTCGGCCTTCTCCGGGCGTCCGCTGAATTCCGTGTTGATGGTGCTGACCCCGAGGTCTACGGTGATCTGGATGACGCGCTTCCAGTAACGGACCGCGGCTTCACGGGCGTCCTCGTCCGGACCGGACCAACGGAGCACCGGCAGGACCGAGGCGATCTCGACTCCCACATCCTTGCAGGCCTTGCTGAGCTTGCCCACCAGTTCGTCGTCGGCCTTCGGGTGGTTGTAGAAGGGGATGAAGTCGGCGTGCGGGGTCATCTGCATGTACTTGTAGCCGAGGTCCGCCACCACCCGGGGGAATTCGAGCAGGCTGTGCGAATGGTGGAACGGCGTTGGATCAAGTGCGATTTTCACGTGGAACACTCCATTGTGGATGAGTCATGTTGTGCGAGGGACGGGACGAAAAGGGAAGGGAGCCTCGGCCCCCTTCCCTTTCCTCCTAGCTGTAAAGGGAAGGCTTGGCGTTCAGCTTGACGGCGACCTTTTCGCCGTTCTTCTGTGCCTCGACGCCGGCCTCGCAGCAGGCTGCGGTGGCGTAGCCGTCCCAGGCGGTGGGGCCGCCGATTTCGCCGCGGAGGGCCGCGTCCACCCAGGACTGGATTTCGACGTCGTATGCCGCGCCGAAGCGCTCTTCGAATCCGGGGGTCACGTTGCCGCCCCAGCGGCCGGCGCTGCGGGTGTAGGGTCCCTTATCGCCGCCGATGCTGACGATGCCGTCTTCGAAGGAGGCCTGCGTGGCCACTTCGTAGCCGAACTTGGCGTTGACGTAGATTTCGACGTCGGCCAGGACACCGGACTCGGTTTCCACCAGGACGTGCTGGGGATCGTGCTGGCCGGCCGGGGCGTTCTTCGTGGCCTTGCCCAGGCGGACCTGCACGCTGGTGATTTCCTCGCCGGTAAAGAACCGGATGGCATCGAACTCGTGCACCACCGAGTCGTTGATCAGCATCTCGTTGGTGAAGCCCGCCGGAGTGGTGGGGTTGCGGTGCTGGTGGTGCAGCATCAGCAGTTCGCCCAGTTCGTGGTCGCGGATGACCTGGCCCAGGGCTGCGTACTCGGCGTCAAAGCGGCGCATGAAGCCCACCTGGATGCGCTTGTGGCCAAGCTTCTGCTCTGCCTCGACAATCTTCCAGGAGGATTCGGCGTCCGGGGTGAGGGGCTTCTCGCAGAGGATCGGGATGTCCCTGGCGAGGGCCTTCAGCAGGATGTCCTCGTGCAGGAAGCCCGGCGTGGCGATCAGGACGGCGTTGACGTCCCCGTTGTTGAGGGCTTCGTCGGCATCGGCCAGGGCCACTGCGCCCGGGATGCCTTGGATAGCGGCCTGTGCACGGGCGAGGTCGACGTCGACGACGGCGGCAACTTCAGCGCCGTGGATGCGCTTGCTGAGGCGCTGGATGTGGTCCGCGCCCATGCGGCCGGCGCCGATGACGGCGACGCGAAGGGTTTCAGTCATTGTTCTCTTCCTTACGTTTCGGGTGCCTGGGCGGCTGTTAGTTGACGGCCGTGCGGGAGCCGCAGGACAGCAGGTAGTTGCGGGTGCGCTTGGCGATCGGCATGGGGACGTCGAACGCAACCGGGTACATGTCCTGCTCCACGATGCCGAAGATGGGGCGGTTCAGTGCCTCCACTGCTTCGATGACGGCGCGCAGGTCCGGCAGCCCGTTCGGCGGCTCGGTCATGACGCCGGCGAGGTTGGCCGCGGCCCAGGTCATGTTTTCCTCGTTGACCTTCTTGAGGATGTCAGGGTTGATCTGCTTCAGGTGCAGGTAGCCGATGCGGTCCGGGTAGTTCTTGATGAGCTCCAGGCTGGAGGCCCCGCAGTATTCGGCGTGGCCGGTGTCCAGGCACAGGTTCAGGTACTTCGAGTCCGTTGCGGCCAGGAGGGTTTCAATGTCTTCCTGGGCTCCGACGTGGGAATCGGCGTGCGAGTGGAACTGCTGCTTCAGGCCGAAGTCCTCCAGCAGGGTCTTGCCCAGCCGGTTGTGCCCGGCGAACAGGTCGCTCCAGGCCTTCTCGGTGAGCTGGCCGCTTTCCACTGCTTCACCGGTGACGTCATCGCGCCACATGGCCGGGATGACCACGATGTGTTCGCCGCCCATGGCAGCCGTGAGCTCGGCGACCTTGCGGGCAGGTTCCCAGGCGGTCTCCCACTGGTCCAGGCCGCGATGGAATGCGGTGAAGACCGTTCCGGCCGTGACCTTCAGATCGCGCTGCTTGAGCTCCTCGGCAAGCCGGGCGGGGTCGGTCGGCAGGTAGCCGTAGGGGCCGAGCTCGATCCATTTGTAGCCGGACTCGGCCACTTCGTCGAGGAAGCGCTCCCAGGGGGTCTGCTTGGGGTCATCCGGGAACCAGACGCCCCAGGAGTCCGGTGCGGTGCCGATGATCAGTTTGTTCTCAGTCATTGCCATTCCTTCTCATCCGTTGCTCCACAGGTGCCGTTTTGGACGCTCAAAACGGCGGTTGCGGAGCAGTCGATGGTGGGTAGTCGGGTCGCTAGTTGGACGGGAAGTTGTAGGAGGCACCCGAGGCGTGGGTGGGCTCGGGCCAGCGTGAGGTAACTACTTTGCCACGGGTGTAGAAGGACACGCCTTCCGGGCCGTAGATGTGCTTGTCGCCGAAGAGTGAGGCCTTCCAGCCGCCGAAGGAGTGGTAGGCCACCGGGACGGGGAGCGGCACGTTGATGCCGATCATGCCCACGGTCACGGAGCGCTGGAACTTGCGGGCGTTCGCGCCGGAGGAGGTGAAGATGGCGGTGCCGTTGCCGTAGGGGTTGGAGTTGATCAGCGCGATGCCGGCGTCCAGGTCTTCGACGCGGACCACGACGAGGACCGGTCCGAAGATTTCCTCGGTGTAGGCGGTCATTTCGGTCTTGACGTGGTCCAGGACAGTGGGACCGACCCAGAAGCCTTCCTCGTGGCCGGGGACCACCAGGTCGCGGCCGTCCACCACCATGGCGGCGCCGGCGGCTTCCGCTTCAGTGACGATCTTGACGATGCGTTCCTTGGAGGCGGGCGTGATGACCGGGCCCATTTCGGCGCCGGGCGCGGTACCGTTGTTGACCTTGACGGCGAGGGCGCGCTCTTCGACCTTCTTCACCAGCAGTTCGGCGGCGTCGCCGACGGCCACGGCAACGGAGATGGCCATGCAGCGTTCGCCGGCGGAACCGAAAGCGGCTGCGGCGAGGTGGTCGGCGGCGTTGTCGAGGTCGGCGTCGGGCATCACGATGGCGTGGTTCTTCGCGCCGCCCAGCGCCTGGACGCGCTTCCCGTGCTTGGTGGCGGTCTCGTGGACGTACTGGGCGATCGGGGTGGAGCCAACGAAGGAGATGCCGTCCACGTCGGGGTGGGTCAGCAGGCCCTCAACGGTTTCCTTGTCGCCGTGCAGTACCTGGAAGACGCCGTCGGGCAGGCCGGCCTGCTTCCACAGCTTGGCCAGCAGCATGGAGGCGGAGGGGTCGCGCTCGGAGGGCTTGAGGATGAAGGCGTTGCCCGTGGCGATGGCCATCGGAGCCATCCACAGCGGCACCATGACCGGGAAGTTGAACGGGGTGATACCGGCGACGACGCCGAGCGGTTCGCGGAAGGAGAACACGTCGATGCCGGTGGAGACCTGGTCCGAGTAATCGCCCTTGAGCAGCTGCGGGATGCCGCAGGCGAACTCGATGACTTCCAGGCCGCGGCCGATCTCGCCCTTGGCGTCGGAGAGGACCTTGCCGTGCTCGGCGGTGATCAGCTCGGCAAGATCGTCCACGTGGGCGGCGACGAGTTCGCGGAACTTGAACAGCACCGCGGTGCGCTTGGCCAGGGAGATGTCGCCCCAGCTGTCAGCGGCGGCGCGGGCCGCGGCCACGGTGGCATCCAGGTCCGCCCGGTTGGCCAGCCGCAGCTCTGCTGACACAGCACCCGTGGCAGGGTTGTAGACAGGCTGGGTGCGGGTGCCTTCGCCGGCGGTTTCGGCCCCGTTGATGAAGTGGTTGATGGTGGTGGTGACGGTCGTCGTTGACATGGTGTGGGACTTCCTTGGTCTGTGGGGAAAGAGGGCTGTGTGCCTGGAGATTCAGCCGAGCAGCTTGCGCTGGCGGTTCTTGTGGTCGGTGTAGGTCTTGAAGGCCTGTTGCGTGGAGTCGAGGTCGGAGACCTGGGAGACTGGAACGTCCCACCACGACTCGGAACTCGGGGCATCCAGCAGGGGGTCGGATTCGACGTGGATCAGGATGGGTCCGCCGCGCTCCGGTGCCGCCTTCGCATCGCGGATGGCCTGCTCGAGTTCGGCGATGACCTTCTCCCCCGGTTCGATCCGGATCACCTTCACGCCGAGGCTTTCGGCGTTCAGGGCGAGGTCCACCGGGAGGGTTTCGCCTTCGTCGAAGCTGTGCTGTTCCTCGTTCAGCGCCCGGTACTGGGTGCCGAACCTCTGTGATCCGAGCATCTCGGAGAGCGATCCGATGGAGGCGTAGCCGTGGTTCTGGATCAGGACCACGATCAGCTTGATGCGCTCGGCGACGGCGGTGACCAGTTCGGTGTGCATCATCAGGTAGGAGCCGTCCCCCACCATGACGACGACGTCGCGCTGGGCACCGCCCGCGGCGGCTTCGGCCAGCGCTGCGCGCTTGACGCCGAGCCCGCCGGGAATTTCGTAGCCCATGCAGGAGTAGGCGTATTCGACGTGGTAGCCGAAGGCGTCCCGGACGCGCCACATCTTGTGCAGGTCACCGGGCAGGGAACCGGCGGCGCAAATGACGACGTCCTGGGCGTCCATGGCCCGGCTGGTGGCCCCGATGATTTCGTTCTGGGCCGGCAGCGGCGTGAACCGGGTGTCGAACGCTTCGTCAACGGTGGCGTCCCAGCGCTTCTTCTCGGCAGCGACCTGCTGTTCCAGGTCGGCGCCGACGCGGTAGCCGCCCAGCGCCTGGTTCAGCTTGATCAGGGCCTTGCGGGCGTCGGCCACGATCGGCAGCGTGGTGCCGTGCTTGTAGGCATCGATGGCAGCCACGTTGATGTTGATGAACTTCACGTCCGGGTTCTGGAACGCGGTCCGGGACGCGGTGGTGAAGTCCTCGTAGCGGGTGCCGATCCCGATGATCAGGTCTGCCTCCGCAGCGATGGCGTTTGCCGCCGTCGTGCCGGTGGAGCCGATGGCTCCGAGGGAGAACCGGTGGTCCCATGGCAGGACGCCGACGCCGGCCTGGGTGTTCCCAACCGGAATCCCGGTGAGTTCCGCGAACTTCGCGAGTTCGTCGTTGGCGAAGGCGTAGAGGACGCCACCGCCGGCGATGATCAGCGGGCGCTTTGCGGCCCGGATCGCTTCGGCGGCGCGGCGGATGTCCTCGTCGTCGGCGTCGGGGCGGCGGATGCGCCACTCCCGTTCGGCCAGGAATTCCTCGGGCACGTCAAAGGCTTCGGCTTGGACGTCCTGCGGCAGCGAGATGGTGACGGCGCCGGTTTCGGCCGGATCCGTCAGGACGCGGAGGCCGTGGTGGAACGCGGAGAACAGCTGTTCGGGCCGGTTGACGCGGTCGAAGAACTTGGACAGCGGCCGGAAGGCGTCGTTGACCGTGATGTCGTAGGCGTAGGGCTGCTCGAGCTGCTGCAGCACCGGGTCCGCGGCGCGGGTGGCGAAGGTGTCGCTGGGCAGCAGCAGCACCGGCAGGCGGTTGGTGGTGGCCAGTGCCGCGCCGGTCAGCAGGTTGGAGGAGCCGGGGCCGATGGACGTGCTGATGGCGAACGTCTGGCGGCGGCGGGTGTGGCGGGCGTAGCCCACGGCCTGGTGGGACTGCGCCTGCTCGTTGCGGCCCTGGTAGTACGGCATGATCGTCGGGTCGGCGGCCTGGTACTGCTTGAGGGCCTGCCCGACGCCGGCAACGTTGCCGTGGCCAAAGATGCCGAACGTTCCGGGGATCAGGCGTTCCCGGTAGTCCAGCCCGCCGACAGAATCAACGGTGTACTGCTTGGAAAGGTACTCCACCACGGCCTGGGCCACGGTCATTCGACGGGTTCCGGCTGCGTTGCCAGTTCTGATCCCCATGGGAATTACTCCGATACTTCTGCGGTGTGGGCTGATGCGGTGTGGTGAAGGAGGGAGGCTGCAGTGGCCACGGCGCCGGCAACATCACCGTCCTGCGGGTACAGGAGGGTCCGGCCGACGGTGAGGCCCTGCACGCCGGGGAGGGCCAGGGCGGCTTCCCACGTGGCGAAGACTTCGTCCTGGGTGCCCTCCGGGTCGCCGCCCAGCAGCACGGTGGGCATGGTGGTGGCGGCCATCACGCGCTCCATCTCGGCCACCACGGGGAGTTTCATCCAGGTGTACGCGCTGGTGGAGCCGAGGCCTTCGGCGATGGCGATGGATTTGATGACGGCGTTGGTGGAGAGGTCGTTGCGGACCTTGCCGTTTTCGCGGACGGACAGGAAGGGCTCAACCATGGCGATCAGCTTGCGTTCGGCGAGGGAGTCGATGGCCTTGGCCGTCGCCTCCAGCAGGGCCACCGTGTCGGGGTCGCCGAGGCAGATGCGGGTGAGCATCTTGCCGCCGTCGGCCCCCAGGGCCTCCAGTGCAGCGGCGGTGTGGCCGGTGAAGCGGTCATCGAACTCGTTGACCAGGCCGGACAGTCCGCCGCGGTTCATCGAACCGAAAATCAGTTTGCCGTCGAGCGCACCGAGCAGCAGCAGGTCGTCCATGATGTCCGGGGAAGCGAGCACGCCGTCCACATCCGGGTTGGCCAGCGCGATCTGCAACCGGTCCAGCAGCTGGCGGCGGTCCGCCATGGCCACCGGATCATTGCCGACGGCGAGGGCGCCGCGGGCCGGGTGGTCGGCCGCGACGATGAAGTTCTGCCGGCCGTATTTCAGGCCGGGGTGCCGGCGCCGGGCCTTGGCGGCGCGGGCAACAGCGTCCGGGTCCTCCAAGCGGATGGTGCTCAAGTGCGCGTAGCGGCGGGGATCGTCGTCCAGGGCATTGTTCGAGGCGATGGGTGTGAGAGTCACAGTGCTGCTCCTTCAGTGGCGAACTGACCGGGAACCAGGCGGCCGCGCTCGGCCAGCAGCAAGGTGACCTCGCCCGGCGTCGGCATGGCGTCGGCGCAGGACAGGCGGGAGGCGACGATCGCGCCGGCGGCGTTCGCGTAGTCGAGGACCTCGGCAAGGCTCCAGCCGGACAGCAGCCCGTGGCAGAACGCTCCGCCGAACGAGTCACCGGCACCAAGGCCGTTGACGGTCTCCACCGGAACGGGGGCGGACACCACACGCTCGGTGCGGGTCTTGGCCATCACGCCTTCGGGGCCGAGCTTGACGACGGCGATTTCGACGCCGGCGGCCAGGAGGCGGTCTGCCTGCTCGTCCGGGGTTCCCTCACCCACGGCCACGGCGCACTCCTTGTCGTTGCCGATCGCCACCGTGACATGCGGCAGGATCCTGGCGACCTGTGCCCGGGCTTCCTCTTCCGACGCCCAAAACATGGGGCGGTAGTCCAGGTCGAGGATGGTGTACTGGCCTTCCTTGAGGCCGGCCTGCGGGCGGGCCTCGTGGGCCTTGATGTGCGCTTCACGGCTGGGCTCCTGGCACAGTCCGGTCACGGTGGACCAGAAGATCCGTGCGTCCCGGATGGCGTCCAGATCCAGCTCTTCGGCCTTGATCTGCAGGTCCGGTGCCGTGGGGAAGCGCCCGTAGAAGTAGAGCGGGAAGTCTTCCGGCGGTTTGATTGCGCAGAACGTCACTGCGGTGGGCCATTCCTTCACCGGTGTAACGAAAGTGTCGTCCACGTTGAACTTGCGCAGTTCACGGTGCAGGTACTTACCGAAGGCGTCGTCGCCGGTGCGGGTGATCACTCCGGTCCGGCGGCCGTGCCGGGCGGCTGCGACAGCCACGTTGGAAGGCGATCCACCGAGGTACTTGCCGAAGGACGTGACGTCCTCCAGATCAACCCCGATGTCGTTCGGGTAGATATCAACGCTGATGCGCCCGATCGTGAGCAGTTCGTGGGTCACGGTAATCGCGGACCTTTCTGGTTTGAACTCTGTACCTCTGAACAGATAGAGCTCCGGTTCCTGGCGGACCCCCGTGAGCGGGGCCACAACCACTACTTTGCCCTAGAATTATTGTCCTGTCAAAGGTTTGTACTGACATATTTACAACTTGGCATAGCGCACCGAAACGGCAGCCCCCGGGCCGCACATCGCAGGCTCAGGGCGGGGATTATTTCCGCGGAACGGCCAGCTCGCCGGTGACATACTGGGCCCGCCCGAAGCCGAACGACCAGTCGCCGGCAGTGTTCTCCACGTACCCGATGAACACATCCTCACCGGCCACTCCCAGCTCCGCCAACCTTCCGGCGATGGCTGCAAAGAGCGACTGTTTCGCCTCCTGGCTCCGGCCGCCCTGGGTAAAGATCTGGATCATCACCACATCCGGCGTGCGCTCAAAGCCGAGTCCGGCATCCTGGGCGAAGATCTGCCCGCGGGAGTGTTCGGTGAGGACGTGGAAATAGTCGCGCTCCGGAATCCCGTACTCGGCCAGGATCGCATCATGGATCCCCCGACTGAGGCGGCGCAGATCCTCGGGGCTGCGCCCCTGGTTCACATCAATTCGTACCAGCGGCACGTTAGCTCCTTCAGTAGTTTGTCCTGACATACTAACAAAGTACATCGGCGAAGAACAAGACCCGCCGGAAATGGCCCCTTGCCAGCGTTCCCGCTTCGGGCGTAGCCTTAAACAACTAAGAGGTTGATAAAGCAATTGATTGATTACATATTCACTGTTTTGACACCAGGCAACGGGGCGGGGTGATTGGCAGGCCATGGACACCGGCGACGACGAACTGCTCGATGCAGCCTTCCTGGCCCTCGCCGACCCGGTCCGCCGCCGCATCATCTCCCGGCTCAGCCGGGGCCCGGCCACCGTAAACGAACTGGCGGAACCCTTCGCGATCACCAAGCAGGCGGTCTCGAAGCACATCCAGGTCCTCGAGCAGGCACAGCTGGTCACGCGCACGCGTGACGCCCAGCGCAGGCCCGTCCACCTGAACCCCGCACGGCTGGAGGCGCTCACCGCATGGATCGACCAGTACCGGCTGGTCCGCGAGGGGCAGTTCCGCAGCCTTGATGCCGTGCTTCAAGCAAATGCCGCCTCACGCGGCACCCAGGCAAAGGATTCGTGATGAGCAATTCCCTGAAACTCACTGTTCCGGAGGGGCAGCCCTTCATCGAGTACGAGCGGGAGTTCGATTTCCCGGTGGCTGACGTCTTCCGTGCCCACAAGGAGCCCGAGCTGATCGCGCAGTGGCTTGGCCCCCGCGGCCTCCGGATGGACATCGACCACTACGATTTCCGGACCGGCGGAAGCTACCGCTATACGCACACCGCCCCCGACGGTCAAAGCTACGGCTTCAACGGCATCTTCCACACTGTCCGCGAGAACGAGTTCGCCGTCCAGACATTCGAGTTCGACGGTTACCCGGACGTGGTCAGCATCGAGTACCTCACCTTCGAGGACCTGGGCGGCGGCCGGTGCCGTCTGACAGGCCACTCCGTCTACCCCAGCCAGGAGGCCCGCGACGGGATGGCGCAGTCCGGCATGGAGGGCGGCATGACGGAGGGCTACGAGCGGCTCGACGAGCTCCTCAGCGGCGCCGCCGCGGGCACCTTGGTCACGGGCACCTCCGCCACGGGCCAGTCGGAGGCCGGAAAGGTGACGGCATGAGCAACGCACTGAAGCTCGTGGCCCCGGAGAATGTGCCCTTTGTGGACTCCGAGCGGGAGTTTGATTACCCGGCGGCAGCCGTCTTCCGCGCCCACTCCGATGCGGAGGCCTTCCGGCAATGGATCGGACCGCGGGAACTGAGCACGAGGATCGACGTCTTTGACTGCCGCACGGGCGGAACGTACCGCTTCGTGCAGGAGGGCCGGGACGGCCGCCAGCACGCCTTCCGGGGCGTCTTCCACACGGTCCGCGAGAACGCCTTCGTGCTGCAGACCTTCGAGTACGAGGGCTACCCGGACACCGTCACGCTGGAATTCGCCACGTTCCAGGACCTGCCGGGGGGACGCTCCAGGCTCACCGGCCGGTCCGTATACCCCAGCGTCGAGGCCCGGGAGAAGTTCCTCACCGACGGCATGGAGTCCGGCATCGCCGCCGGCTACGACCAACTGGACGAGCTGCTCGGCAAATAGCGCGAACGGACACTTGGGGCCGTCCGTCCGGGGGGCCCAACTGTCCGTTCGCGCTGCCGCGGATGTGGGCGCCGGGAACTGCCGGTTAAAGCACGACGGCGTCCGGTTGCCTTCCTGGGGAAGGCGGCCGGACGCCGTCGTACTCTAAAACGTTTCTGCGTGGAGGGGCGTGACCTAGAGGGTCGCGAAGACCTCGCGCAGGAGCTTGGCGGTCTCGGACGGCGTCTTGCCGACCTTGACGCCGGCAGCCTCGAGGGCTTCCTTCTTGGCCTGTGCGGTGCCCGCGGAACCGGAGACGATGGCGCCTGCGTGGCCCATGGTCTTACCTTCCGGAGCGGTGAAGCCTGCCACGTAGCCTACAACCGGCTTGGTGACGTGAGCCTTGATGTAGTCAGCGGCACGCTCTTCGGCGTCGCCGCCGATCTCGCCGATCATGACGATCGCCTTGGTCTCGGGGTCGGCTTCGAAGGCTTCCAGTGCATCGATGTGCGTGGTGCCGATGACGGGGTCGCCGCCGATGCCGATGGCGGTGGAGAAGCCCAGGTCGCGCAGTTCGTACATCATCTGGTAGGTCAAGGTACCGGACTTGGAGACCAGGCCGATGGGGCCCTTGCCCGTGATGTTTGCCGGGGTGATGCCCACGAGGGCCTCGCCCGGGGTGATGATGCCGGGGCAGTTCGGTCCGATGATGCGGGTGACCTGCTTGCCGTTGGCGTCAACCGTGGACTGAGCCAGTGCCCAGAACTCGGCGGAGTCCTGGACCGGCACGCCTTCGGTGATGACAACGACCAGGCCGATGCCGGCCTCGATGGCTTCAACGACGGCGTCCTTGGTGAATGCCGGGGGGACGAAGACGATGGAGACGTCGGCGCCGGTCTCGGCCATGGCTTCCTTGACGGTGCCGAAAACGGTGATTTCGTTATCGCCGTGCAGGACCGTGGTGCCGGCCTTGCGGGCGTTGACGCCGCCAACAACGTTGGTGCCGGCCTTGAGCATCAGGGCGGTGTGCTTGGTGCCTTCGCCGCCGGTGATGCCCTGGACGATGACCTTGGAGTCCTTGTTCAGATAGATAGACATGGTGCGTCCCTTTACTTAGCTGCGTTGGCGAGCTCGGCGGCCTTGTCGGCGCCCTCGTCCATGGTGGCGGCCAGGGTAACCAGCGGGTGGTTGGCCTCGGCCAGGATGCGGCGGCCTTCCTCGACGTTGTTTCCGTCGAGGCGGACGACCAGCGGCTTGTTCGCGGAGTGGCCCAGCTCGGCCAGTGCTCCGACGATGCCCTTGGCCACTGCGTCACAGGCGGTGATTCCGCCGAAGACGTTCACGAACACGGACTTGACCTGCTCGTCGCCCAGGATGACGTCCAGGCCGGCTGCCATGACCTCGGCGGAGGCTCCGCCGCCGATGTCCAGGAAGTTGGCCGGCTTGACGTTGCCGTGGTTTTCACCGGCGTAGGCAACGACGTCCAGGGTGGACATGACCAGGCCGGCGCCGTTGCCGATGATGCCGACTTCGCCGTCCAGCTTGACGTAGTTCAGGTCCTGCGCCTTGGCCTTGGCCTCGAGCGGGTCAGCAGCGTCCTTGTCTTCCAGGAGTGCGTGCTTGGCGTGCCGGAAATCGGCGTTCTCGTCCAGGGTCACCTTGCCGTCAAGGGCAACGATGTCGCCGGCGCCGGTCTTGACCAGCGGGTTGACCTCCACCAGGGTGGCGTCTTCCTTCTTGAAAACGTCCCAGAGCTTCAGGATGACGTCGGCGACTTTGCCGCGCAGTTCCTCAGCGAAGCCGGCAGCGGCAACGATTTCGTCGGCCTTGGCCTGGTCGATGCCCACTGCGGGATCGATGGCGACCTTGGCCAGGGCGTCGGGGCGTTCGACGGCGAGCTGTTCGATTTCCATGCCGCCTTCAACCGAGCACATGGCCAGGTAGTTGCGGTTGGCCCGGTCCAGAAGGACGGAGAAGTAGTATTCCTCGGCGATGTCCGCGCCCTGGGCAATCATGACCTTGTTGACCGTGTGGCCCTTGATGTCCATGCCCAGGATGTTGGTGGAGTGCTCCAGCGCCTCATCGGCGGTCTTTGCGACCTTAACGCCGCCGGCCTTGCCGCGGCCACCGACCTTAACCTGTGCCTTGACGACAGTTACGCCGCCGATCTTCTCGGCAGCTGCCTTTGCTTCTTCAGGGGTGTGCGCCACGATGCCAGCAAGCACGGGTACACCGTGCGCCTCGAACATATCGCGCGCCTGATATTCAAACAGGTCCACGGTTTAGTGTCCTTCTACGTCGAAGTAGTTTCTGTACAGCCGGACCCCACGTAATCGTGGTTACCGGGCTGCGGAATAAACGCACCCTGCGACAGGTTAGGAAACGAGCCACACGGCGCAATGCTCCTCTCGGAACTCTAGTCCTTTCTTCGGACCGGCCCGTTCCAGAGTACCCGTTATGTGAGTAAGGACACTATTCTATGGAGCGTAGAAAAACCCCTAGATTACGGGGATTTTGGCGCCCCTGACGGCGTTACGGTGGGGTCCGCGCCCTCTCCGGAAACTAGTTCGTAATGGTCCCGCGAAATGAAGAAAGCAACGCCCGCAGACACGTTTCCGCAGGCCACGCCGTCGTTATAGGCCGAGCAGCGCAGGCCGTTCCGCTCAAGGTTCTGTCCGTCCGCCAGGACGGGCAGCTGGGAGATGGGGCCGGCTTTGGTGCCCTTGGGCCCGAACTCCGCCTCCATCCGGGTCACGCCGGAGCGGCATTCCCCGTAGGTCGCCTTGTCCGGAGTGAGCAGCGCGGCGCCGCCGAGGTAGCCCAGGCCGGTGCCGGCACAGTCGTCCGTCACGTCGGCGGCCTCGGGTTTGGGGTATGCGGCGAGTTCGCAGTGGGCCACAGGGACGATTGCCAGCTTGTTGTTGGCGCCGTCGCTATAGGCGTTCTGCTCGTACGGCAGGTTGATGTGCTCGCCGCGTTGCGAAGTCAGCGAGCAGACGGCGCTGTGATCGGCAGTGACGAAACTCAGCACACCTTCGCCCGCGGAGAACGGGGCGGCGTCCGCCACCGGGGCCTGCTTGAGCTGTTCCAGCGCGGGAAGCGGCGGCGGCGGGACGTAGTCCGGGTCCTCCCGGGTGATGGTGCACGAAGTGCAGGCCAGCAGGATGAGGGCGGCCAGGATCCCCGGTACAGTCCGTCGCATGGGCTCCATTATGCCGTCACCGGCTAGGAGCCGGTGACGGCCCCTGCACCTTCGACGACGGCGGCAGCCGCCTCGGCGGGGTCCGCCTGGTCAAACTGCTCCCGCATCTGGGCAGCCCGCCTCTTCCAGGCGGGATCACCCAGGACGTCAGCCACCGCCCGGGCTATGTCGCCGGGCCTGGGTGCCTCAGTCCGCAGGCTGATGCCCACGCCGGCGTACTCCACCCGGGCATTGACGTCGCTCTTGCCCTCGTTGATGCCGGACACCACCAGCGGGACGCCCTTGGACAGGCTCAGCTGCACGCCGCCAAAACCGCCGTTGCTGATGAACACATCGGTGAACTCGAAGACTTTGGCGAAGTCCACATAGTCGCGCACGATGATGTTGGGCTGCGGGTACCGGGCCTTCAATTCGTCGGTGCCGCGTCCGCCGGTGGCAACGATCACCAGCGCGTCCATGTCCTTCACGGCTTCGAGCGCAGGGACGATCAGCTTGTTCTGGTCTATGTTGTCCACGGTTCCCTGCGTCACCACGATGGTGGCCGGGTAGGACCGCGGCCATTCGTGGTCTTCACCAGGCACCGCCTCCGCTGAGCGGGCGCCGTCCGTCCCTGGACCGACAGCCTCCGGTGCCCGGTAGGGAAGAAGCGCGCCGACGTAGTGGACCTTCGGATTCACGTTCCGGCGCGGGAAGTCCAGCGATTCCAGGCCTGTCTGAATGACGGCAGCCGCGCAGCGGTACGGTTCGTCGGTCAGCCGTCCCCGGCGGGGGACCTCCTGGCCGTACGCCGCGTGCTGCCGCCGGTAGCTCTGGCTAGCCGGCCGGAGGATGACCTTGTCTGACAGCAGCCCCGCGGCGGCCTGGGCGGTTTTCTCGGCCAGGTTGCGGGACGGTTTGAAACCGAAGAAGAGCGGCGGCACCAGCGGGTCGCTTTCCATGTTGGGAATCGCTACAAACGTCACCACCGGTGTGCTCATCAACCTTGAAACCAGCCGCTGGATGAACATGGAGCTGTCCACCACGGCCACATCGAATGGGAAGTCGCCGTGGAGCTCCCGGATGTCCTCGAAGAAGTTGCTGATGTTGCTGGCAAAGATCTTTTCGCCGTCGAATCCGATGGCCCTGGGACCTTTGAGCCGGGCGCGTTCCGGATACAGCTCGTTCAGGTTGTCGCCCCGGTGCTCAACGGCGCGGCGGAACGGGAAGTGCTGAACCTCGAGCTTCCGAAGTTTGTCCTCAAAAACAGGACCCGTGTACCAGCCGACATCGTGGCCGCGCTCCCTGAGCCGCACGGCAACGCCGGTCATCGGATTGAAATGGCCGTCAATGGCCTGGCTGGCGAACAGGATCTTCATGGTCCCCCCGGACTCGCTCTGAGCCTGAGCGGCTCCGCGCCGCGAGACTGCGGCGCTATGCGTCCAGTTTGGTCAGCGGCGCGTACCTTAGCAATAGCCGCTTCTCGCCAACGCTGAACTTCACCTTCGCGACCGTCTTGTCGCCGGCGCCTTCAACGGCCAGGACCGTGCCGTTGCCGAAACTTGTGTGGTTGACCTTGTCCCCCACGCTAACGGCCACCACTTCCTTTTGCGGCTGTACGCGGTTCTTCGCGACGGCCGCGGGCACGTCGGCGTTGAAGCCGGCGGAAGGGCTCGCAGCGTTGCCTCGGGCTGTGCCGGCGCCCCAGAACGAGCCGCTGTACCGGCTGGACCCGATGGCTGCGCCGCTCCCCCAGCCGCCGACCTGGCGGCTGGTGCCTTCGCGCCGCCATTCCACCAGTTCTGCCGGGATCTCCTCGATGAACTGGCTGGCCGGGTTGTACTGGCTCTGGCCCCACATGCTGCGGACCTCCGAGCGGGTGACGTACAGTCGCTTCCGCGCACGGGTCAGGCCCACGTAGGCAAGCCGGCGCTCTTCCGCGAGTTCCTTGGGATCCGTGGCGGACCGCTGGTGCGGGAAGAGGCCGTGCTCCATGCCGGTGAGGAACACCACCGGGAACTCAAGTCCCTTCGCCGTGTGGAGGGTCATGAGCGTGACGACGCCCAGCCGTTTGGCTTCCGCGACGGCGGCATCAATATCCGCGCCGGGGGCGTCCGGGATCTGGTCCGCGTCCGCAACGAGCGAGACCTGCTCCAGGAAGGCGCCCAGGGATCCTTCGGGGTTTTCCTGTTCGTATTCGCGCACGACGGCGACGAGTTCGGCGAGGTTCTCCACGCGGGACTCGTCCTGGGGATCCGTGCTGGACCGCAGGCCGGCAAGGTAGCCGGTCTGCTCCAGGACGGCTTCCAGGGCTGCCGCCGCGCCGGAGCCGGTGGCCACCTCGGCGAGGTCGTCCAGCAGTTTCACGAAGCCAAGCACGGCGTTGACCGAGCGCGTTGCCATCCCGGGCGCGTGGTCGGCGCGGCGGGCGGCGGCCATGAACGACGTGCGTTCGCGTTCGGCAAGGGCCGCCACCGCACCCTCGGCACGGTCGCCGATGCCGCGTTTGGGCTCGTTGAGCACCCGCCGGAGGTTGACGTCGTCGTCGGGGTTGACCAGGACGCGCAGGTACGCGAGGGCGTCCTTGATTTCCTTGCGCTCGTAGAAGCGCGTGCCGCCCACCACCTTGTACGGCAGCCCGACGCGCACCAGCACGTCTTCAATCGAGCGCGACTGGGCGTTGGTGCGGTAGAAGATGGCGACGTCGCCGGGACGGAGGTTGTCCTCGTCCTGCAGCCGGTCGATTTCCTTGGCGATGAATTGGGCTTCGTCGTGTTCGTTCTCGCCCACGTAGCCGATGATTTTGTGGCCTTCGCCCTCGGCGGTCCAGAGCCGCTTCTCCGGCCGGTTGGGGTTGCGGGAAATCACCGAGTTGGCGGCGGACAGGATGTTCTGGGTGGAGCGGTAGTTCTGTTCCAACTTGATGGTGCGGGCGTTCGGGTAGTCCTTTTCGAACTCCACAATGTTGCGGATATCGGCGCCGCGGAAGGCGTAGATGGACTGGTCCGAGTCGCCCACCACGGTCAGCTCGGACGCCCCGGGTCCCTCGCCCACAATTTCGCGGACCAGTGCGTACTGGGCGTGGTTGGTGTCCTGGTATTCGTCCACCAGGACGTGCCGGAAGCGCCGACGGTAGGACTCGGCGAGCGCCGGGAAGGCGCGGAACATGTAGACGGTCTCGGCGATGAGGTCGTCAAAGTCCATGGCGTTGGCCTGGCGCAACCGCTGGGTGTAGCCCTTGAAGACGTCGGCCACGGCTGATTCGAAGGGATCGTTGTGGTTGGCCGACAAGGTGTAGGAATCGGCGTCGATGAGTTCGTTCTTGAGCGCCGAGATCTTGTGCTGGATGGCCTTGGGCGCGAACTTCTTCGGATCAAGGTCCAGGCTCTTGGACACCTGCGTAACGAGGCGGAGGGAGTCCGCGGAGTCATAGATGGAGAAGTTGGACTTCAGCCCGACGTTCGCGGCCTCCTGCCGTAGGATGCGCACGCAGGACGAGTGGAACGTGGAGATCCACATGATCTTGGCCTTGCCGCCGACCAGCGCCTGGATGCGCTCCCGCATTTCCGCGGCCGCCTTGTTGGTGAAGGTGATGGCCAGGATCTCACCGTGATGCGCCTGCCGGGTGGCGATGAGGTACGCGATCCGGTTGCTGAGAACCCGGGTCTTGCCCGATCCGGCTCCGGCCACGATGAGCAGTGCGCTGCCGGAATGCTTGACCGCTTCCTCCTGCTGGGGGTTGAGGCCCTGCAGGAGTTCATCCGCCCCGGGCAGGCGCGGGTGCGCCCGTTCCCGGTCGGATTCCTGCCCGCCGTTCCCATAGAGTGCCGGCTCTTCCCCGCCCCCGGGGCGCGACTTGGTGAGCGCTGCCGCTCGCGGGGCAGCCTTGAACGGTCCGTCAGCGTAGGGGTCAAACAACATATCCATGGTGCTATAAGTCTAGGCGGTGGGGCCGACACTATCTTCCGGGCCAGCCGGCGTGCTCACTCCACCGAGCCGGCCTCGAGGGCGGAACGGAGCTGCCGGACCGCCGTCGTTCCGCCTGCCATGAACCATTCCAGCCCGTTCACACGGACTGTCTCGGCGGCGCCGCCGGCGGCGATCACGATTGCCTGGCCGGGGAGCCAGTCCCATTCGGGGCAGCTGTGCTGGAACCAGCAGTCCAGTTCGCCGTCGGCCACCCGGCCCAGGTCGCACGACCCCGAGCCGAACATCCGCAGCGCCGCTGCGGCAGTGGCCGCGGCGTGCCAGGGCATGGCGCACAGCGGGTCCGCGAGCCAGGACGGGTGGATGTAGGTTGCGGCACCTTGCTCGGCCAGCGGCCTCTGGGTCCTGGCCCCGCCGTCTTCCTGGAAGGACGTGAGCCGTTCACCGTTCAGGGTCGCGGGCCGGGTGGTTCCGCCCAGCCACAGCTTGTCCTCTTCGGGCTGGAAAATGGCACCAAGCACCGTGCCGGCGGGATCCTTGAGGGCGAGCGCGGAGCACCAGTACGTGGAGCCGTGCAGGAAGTTATAGGTGCCGTCCACGGGGTCGATCACCCAGGTCCGTCCGCTGCTCCCCTTGACGGAGGCACCTTCCTCCCCCAGGATGCCGTCGTCCGGCCGGCAGCGGCGCAGCTGTTCGAGGACGTAGGCTTCGGCGGCGTGGTCGGCGGCGGTGACAACATCGGAAACCGACGTTTTTTGCTGCCCTTCCAGGCCGCCCTGGCGCATCATGAGGGCCAGCATCCCGGCTTCCCTGACCAGGGCTTCGGCCAGCTGGTAGTCATCCAGGCCCGCGTTCAGTTCAGCCGCGCTGTGCCTGCCAAGTTTGTGTCTTCCTAGTTCCGTCACGCGTCCCAGCCTATCCGGGGCCACCCGCAAGGAACAGGAACTGGACAGGCAAGGAACAGCAACGCGAACAGAACCGGCGATAATGAACGCATGGCCAAGACACCAGCACAGCGGATCAAGAAACACGGCGCCAAGGCGTCCGTTCCCCAGCATCATCTGCCGCCGGTGATCAACCCGACCACCCGGCGGACCCCGGAGAAGGCGCAGAGCAACAGCAGCCTGATCCTCATCGCGGGCGTGGTGGCCAGCCTCTTCCTGTTCTGGTACCTGCACTTGCTGACCCTGAACCAGCTCACCCAGCTCTCCGGCGGCCTGCCCATGCCCGATTCCCTGATCGGCGGCTTTGACCAGGGCTTCGTGGACCAGCTGAGTGCGGCCATGAACGAGGACGCCCGCGGCCAGCTCAACTACCTCCACAAGACGGCGGGCACGCTGTTTCCGCTGATCTTCGCGTTCACCTGGCTGCTGCTGATCGGGACCAACGTGGCGCGCAAACCCCTTCGCTGGGCGCTCTGGGCGCTCCCCCTGCTGTTCGCGGCCGTCCGGTTGTGGGGGAACGCTGCCATTGATTCGATGATGTCCACGTCAACGCTCGACGCCGGTCAGGTAGCGCTCGCGTCCGTGCTCACCGTTTCCGGCTGGGTACTGCTCGTGCTGAGCCTGCTGGCCGGCGGCGCCGCGGTGTTTATCGGCCGGAAGCCGCGGAAGTAGGTCCCTGGGCCGCGGCCCGCGCAGCTTTCCGCGCCCTGTGTTCCTGCCGCACGCGCTGGGCGATCACCAGCCCCGCCGTGGCCAGGCCGATCGTCACCGGGTAGCCCATGAAGCGCTCCAGCGTGCCCGGCTCGGGCACGGCCATCCCGGTGGCGCCGCCGATCACCAGCGCGCCGAAGGAAACAGCCCCGCAGGCGAGGATGAACCAGCCCAGGGGTGACTGCCTCAGCCACAGCACCCCCAACAGCAGCAGTGCCAGCGCGCCCCCGATGAAATACATCAGGGCACCGGTCAGATGCACGGCAAACCAGCCGGCGTCCTCGGGCACCAGGCCCACGATGATTGTCCCGGTTCCGGCGGTGAAGGTCAGGACCTTGGCAGCGAGGGCGGTGAGCCAGGGAACGCGGTGGCCCGGGCCGAAAGCGAGCCGGACACCGGGACGGGCTGCAACGCACAGGAGCGCGGAGCTGAGGAGCAGTGCCCCTGCCAGCATGCCCAGCCCCTGCACCACGAACGAGGCGTTCATCAGCGCGTGCAGGGGCGAGCAGACGTCCCGGTCTTCGTAGATCCCGCAATGCGTGGCCCCAAGGTCACTGATGTAGCCGATCCGCCGGTCGTAGGGTTCCGGCCCGGCCCACGCCGCGATCACGGCCGACTCCGCCACGAAGTACTGCAGCACGCTCAACTTGGCCCACGCCCCGAAATACTCCCGGGCGGAGGCGATGTCCGGGAGGAACCCGGCCTGGTAGGACGTTGCTGGTGTTGCTGCAGTCATGCCAAGAGCGTAGTACGGGCCCGCACCTTGTATGCTTGTATCCGTGCCCGAACAGGACGGCCTGTGCCAACCGCTTCGGACGCCCGCCCTCGTAGCTCAGTGGATAGAGCACGGCTCTCCTAAAGCCGGTGTCGTTGGTTCGATTCCAATCGAGGGCACTTGAACTTCCACCTGCGTGCGTACCTGCTGGGCAGCTGGTCCGTGGAGCGCACCCTGTGGGACCGCAGTTCCGGCACCCGCGGTACCTTCACCGGCATCGCCCGGTTTTCCCCCACGGACGACGACGGCGGCCTTGACTTCCACGAAGAAGGCACCGTGCGCTGGCCTACTCCGGACGGCGGTGCGTTCACGGGTCCGGCAAGCCGGAACTACATCCTGCAGCCTGCGGATTCCCCCGACGCGATGGACATGACGTTCCCCGACGGACGGCCGTTCCACCGCATGAGCTTCCGGGAAGCTGCCAGCCAGGACAACCATTGGTGTGATCCGGACACCTACCGAGTGACGTACGCCCTCCGCGGACCCGACGAATTCAGCTATTCCTGGGATGTCCAGGGGCCGCGGAAGGACCTGCTCCTGGAATCGGTCCTGCGGCGGCTCAGGCCGGGCACGGATGGGCTAGGGTCGTTGCCGTGAAAGACCGCATTGTTGTGTCCGCCGTTTGCGTCTATGACCGCGCCGGCCGCCTGCTGACCGTGCGCAAGCGCGGCACGGACAAGTTCATGCACCCGGGCGGCAAGCCCGAACCCGGCGAAACGGCAGCCCAGGCCGCCTCCCGTGAACTGCTGGAAGAAGTGGGCATCGTGGTGGCGCCGGAAGATCTCCAGCTCATGGGAGTGTGGCTGGCCGATGCCGCCAACGAGGCCGCCACGGACATCGAGGCCACGGTTTTCACCGCCCCCGGAACCTGGCAGGCCCACCCGTCCGCGGAGATAGCCGAAATCCGCTGGCTGGACCTGGCCGGCGAGCTGCCGGCCGACCTTGCACCCCTGTTGACGGACCACATCCTGCCTGCCCTCGCCGCCGGCCGCAGGTAGTTTCCAGCGCTAGAACTCCGGCACAGCCTCTTCCACCACGGCGCTCGCTTCGGCAAACTGCGTGCGGTACAGCTCCGCGTACCGGCCTTCCGCCGCGAGCAGTTCACTGTGGGTACCGCGCTCCACGATGGTGCCGTCCTCCACCACCAGGATCATGTCGGCCGCGCGGATGGTGGACAACCGGTGCGCGATGACGACGGCGGTGCGGCCCTCGAGCGCGGCGCCCAGGGCCTCCTGGACCGCGGCTTCGTTGGTGGAATCCAGGGCCGCGGTGGCCTCGTCCAGGATCACGACGCGCGGCTGGGCAATGAGCAGGCGGGCTATGGTGAGGCGCTGGCGTTCGCCACCGGAGAGCCGGTAGCCGCGCTCCCCCACCACCGTGTCCAGGCCGTCCGGGAGCGACCGGATCATGTCTTCGAGCCGGGCCTGGCGCAGCACGTCCCACATGAGCTCGTCGCTGGCCTCCGGCCGGGCCAGGCGCAGGTTGGACGCGATGCTCTCGTGGAACAGGTGCCCGTCCTGCGTCACCATGCCGAGCGTGTGCCGCATCGAATCGAAGGTGAGATCGCGGACGTCCACCCCGGTCCCCGGCGTGGTTCCGCCGAAGCGGACGGCGCCGGAATCGACGTCGTACAGGCGCGAGAGCAGCTGGGCGATGGTGGACTTTCCGGCGCCCGA
Organism: Arthrobacter sp. Leaf337; assembly: GCF_001423745.1. GTDB lineage: Bacteria > Actinomycetota > Actinomycetes > Actinomycetales > Micrococcaceae > Arthrobacter. The sequence continues at coordinate 174,848 of NZ_LMPC01000002.1, read as the reverse complement.
GGAGCCCACGAGGGCGACCGTCTGGCCGGGTTCCACCCGGAAGCTGATGCCATGCAGCACCTCTTCGCCGCCGCGGGTGTCGAGCGTGGACACGTCCTCCAGCGAGGCGAGCGAGACCTTGTCCGCGGACGGGTAGGAGAAGCGGACGTCGTCGAACTCCACGGACAGCGGCCCGGCGGGCGATGACACCGCATCGGGTTTCTGCTGGATGAGCGGCTTGAGGTCCAGGATCTCGAAGACCCGTTCAAAACTGACCAGGGCGCTCATGATCTCGACCCGGGCGTTGGAGAGGGCGGTGAGCGGCGCATAAAGGCGGGTGAGAAGCAGTGCCAGCACCACGACGTCGCCCGCGGCCAGCTGCCCCTGCAGCGCCAGGAAGGCGCCCAGCCCGTAGACCAGGGCAAGTGCCAGCGCCGAGACGAGCGTCAGGGCGGTCACGAACGTGAACTGCAGCATCGCCGTCCGCACGCCGATATCCCGGACGCGTCCCGCGCGGGCGGCGAATTCCCGGGATTCCTCATCCGGGCGGCCGAAGAGCTTCACCAGGGTGGCGCCGGGGGCGGAGAAGCGTTCCGTCATCTGGGTGCCCATGGAGGCGTTGTGCTCCGCGGCTTCCCGGCGCAGGTCGGCCAGCTTGGAGCCCATCCGGCGGGCGGGGATGAGGAAGATCGGCAGCAGGATCATGGCGAGCACGGTCACGAGCCAGGACTTGCCCAGCATCACCACAAGGGTCAGGGCGAGGGCCACCACGTTGCTCACGACGCCGGACAGGGTTCCGGCGAACGCGGACTGCGCGCCGATCACGTCGTTGTTGAGGCGGCTGACCAGGGCGCCGGTCCTGGTGCGGGTGAAGAAGGCGATCGGCATTTTCTGCACGTGGTCGAACACCTTGGTGCGCAGGTCCACGATCACGCCCTCACCGATGGTGGAGGACAGCCAGCGGGTGACCAGCCCCAGGCCGGCCTCGGCAACCGCCACCAGGGCGATGAGTACGGCCAGCCGGATCACGACGTCGGCACCCGCGCCGGCGATGATGGCATCCACCACCTGCCCGGCAAGGACGGGTGTGGCCACGGCAAGGACTGCCATGGCGATGGACAGTAACACGAAGGCGATCAGCTTGCCCTTGTGCGGACGGGCGAAACCGAACACCCGTTTCAGCGTTGCCTTCGAGAACGGCTTCGATCCGCTCGAGGCGCGCGTGATGTTGTAAAGGGAGCTCCACGCTACCCGGTCCATGCTCATCGTGACTGGCCTTTCGTGGCACGTTCATTGGCGCGGCCTGCGTCGCGGTGCGGCGATCCCGTGCCGGCAAGCTGTTCGGTCACCACTCCGTCCTCGACGTTCCAGCGGACGTCCAGGCGCACGTTTTCCAGCAGCCGCCGGTCATGGGTCACCAGGAGCAGGGCGCCGTCGTAACTTTCCAACGCTTCTTCGAGCTGTTCGATCGCGGGCAGGTCGAGGTGGTTGGTGGGCTCGTCCAGGACCAGCAGGTTCACGCCGCGCGCCTGCAGGAGCGCCAGCGCCGCGCGAGTCCGCTCGCCCGGGGAAAGCGAGTCGACCGGGCGCGAGGTGTGGTCCGCTTTGAGGCCGAATTTGGCGAGCAGGGTGCGGACTTCGGCCGGGGTCAGGTCCGTCAGGACAGCTTCGACGGCGTTACCCAGGTTGAGGTGGCCGGCCAGCAGGCCTCGGGCCTGGTCGATTTCGCCAATGGCCACCGAGGCGCCCATGGCGGCATTGCCGGAATCGGGCTCCCGGATTCCAAGCAGGAGCCGGAGAAGCGTCGACTTGCCGGCCCCGTTGGGGCCCGTGATGCCGATGCGTTCGCCGGCGTTGAGCTGCAGGTTCACCGGTCCCAGGGTGAAGTCGCCCTGGTGTACGACGGCGTCCCTCAAGGTGGCCACTACCGCGCTGGACCGCGGCGCCTGGCCAATGCTGAACTGCAGCTGCCACTCCTTGCGGGGTTCCTCCACCTCATCGAGCCGGGCAATACGGGACTCCATCTGGCGCACCTTCTGGGCCTGCTTCTCCGACGATTCGGTGGAGGCCGCACGGCGGATCTTGTCATTGTCGGGGCTTTTCTTCATGGCGTTGCGCACACCTTGGGAGCTCCACTCGCGCTGGGTCCTGGCGCGGGAGACGAGATCCGCTTTCGTGGAAGCGAACTCTTCGTAGCGCTCGCGGGCATGGCGCCGCGCGACGGCGCGTTCCTCCAGGAACGCCTCGTAGCCGCCGTCGTAGACCGCCACGGAGTTCTGGGCCAGGTCCAGTTCGACGATGGTGGTGACACACCGTGCCAGGAATTCACGGTCGTGGGACACCAGGACCACACCGCCGCGGAGGCCCTGCACGAATGCTTCCAGCTTGGCCAGCCCATTGAGGTCCAGGTCGTTAGTGGGCTCATCGAGCAGGACCACGTCGAAGCGGCTCAGCAGCAGGGCGGCCAGCGCCACCCGTGCGGCCTGTCCGCCGGAAAGTCCGGTCATCAGGGCTTCCGACCCCACGTCCAGGCCAAGGTCGGCCAGGACCGGCGCAATCCGTTCGTCAAGGTCGGCCGCGCCGGAGGCCATCCAGCGGTCGAATGCCAGGGAGTAGGCGTCATCGGCGCCGGGGGCGCCGGACCCCAGGGCCTCGGCGGTGGATTCCATGTCCGCCGTTGCCTGGGCGCAGCCGGTTCGGCGTGCAACGTAGTCCGCCACGGTTTCCCCGTCCACGCGCTCGTGCTCCTGCGGCAGCCAGCCCACGAAGGCATCGGCCGGGGCCAGGCTCACCGAGCCCGCGAGGGGCTGGTCCACACCGGCCAGCAGCCGCAGCAGGGTGGATTTGCCGGCACCGTTCGCTCCAACGACGCCCACGACGTCGCCGGGCGCCACTGTGAGGGAAAGTTTTGAGAAGAGTGTGCGGTGGTCGTGACCGCCCGAAAGGTCTTTGGCAACTAGGGTTGCAGTCATTAGTCCATCCTCTCACTGCGGCCCAAAACGGCCTGAAATCCCGCCGGGCATGGAGGAACCCGCTGGTCCGGACTTGGGGGGTGTACGGACCAACGGGTTCGACCATCTAGCATAGTTCATATACCCCCCGCCGTAAAATCGACCGACGTATCCAGCCCGCCCCACCCCGCAGGAAGCCATCCATGCCACTCCCCGCCAAGGCGTTCCAACGCTGGCTTCACGGAATTGCACCCCAGGCGAGCACTGCCGATATCTGCAGGATTTCGGGGGTCAAGCGGACCACGTTGGCGCAGCAGCTGGTCCGCGGAAAGGTGGCGGAAAGCACGGTTGTCAGCATCAGCCGGGCCTTCAACATCAACCCCGTGGCGGCACTGGCCGCCTTTGAAAACTACGGTGAGCTCGGTGGAAGCCCGATGCTTCCCACCGCTGCGGAGCTGGTCAGCCAAATCGCCACCATGGATTTGCTGAAGGCAGTCATTGCCCGCTCCGCCGAGTCGTCGCGTGCGGGCGACGCGGACCAGCCACAGCCGGCTCCGCCGCTGACTCCCGTTCCGCATGCGACATCGGTGAAGAACTGGGTGGACGCCATCGACGACGGCGAGCTGCGGCACCGGGTGTCGGCGGCCACGGGAATCGCCCCGCAAAACTACTCCGCGCAGCTGACCGCCAACCGGCTGACGCCCGAACTGGCCATCGCCACGGCCAAGGCTGCCGGCACCGGCCTGACCGGCGGTCTGGTAGCCAGCGGCATGATTACCGAGGCGGAGGCCGGGTGGCCGCGCGGCGCGCGGCAGGCTGCCCTGGACGCTTTGTCTGATGGCGAGCTCGCCGCCCTGGCAGGTGACCGGCTGCAGTCGCTGGGGAAGACCCTCAAGCGCCAGGAACAAGACCACGAACAAACCAAGACGATCTGGGAGAACCTCGGATGATCGAGATCCTGCAATGGTCCACGCTGGCAATTTGTTGTGCCGCCGCGGTTGCCCGAATTCCAAGTGCCGTCAGGGGTGAGAACAGGTCGCTCTTCTATATTTTCGTACTGGCCACCCTGGCGATCCTCCTGAGCATTGATGGCCCGTACATCGCCATCGACCGGCTGCTCGGCGGCACCAACGTTGCCAACCTCATTCTCCGGTTCGTCATCTTCGCCGTCATCTTTTTCATCGGGCTGCGTTTCATCAGGGGCTTTGGCGCCCATGAGGCGCGGCGCTGGCTCCTGGGACTGCCCGGTCTGCTGGTGTTTGGCGTCATTGCTGCCGTCATGGTCGTCTTCTTCATCATGATGGATTCGAACGGATCGTCGGCGGGGCTTGTCGCCGTGTCCCAGCGCAGCGAGAGGAACGCCCAGCTCGTCGAATATTACGGCGCCGCCGGGCGCGCCTATCCTGCCTATGTCTCCCTGGTCCTGCTCCCCGCTATGGCGAAGGCCGTTGCCAGCCGGCTGCCGGTGCTGGTCCGGGCAGGGGCGCTTCTGCTGGCGGTCGGCGGCGTCTGCCTGGCCGTGAGCCTGCTGTTCCCGTTCATTCCGGCGCAGCTGCAATCCCTCAGATTCATCATCAATTACGGGGCCGCGCTGTGCTTTGTCCTCGGCCTTGCCGCGTTCTGGGCCGCACGGGTCCGGGCAACCCAATCGAACCCCCGAAGGTCATCTACTGCAAAGTAGACTTAGTGCTTTCACAAAATCATTAGAACGTGAGAGAATCATGAAAGTGTGAAAGTGGGTGCGGGCCGGGGTCGTGAATGGGGATAATCCGTTCGGCGCCGGTCGGCCACTGAGCGCTATTGGGGGGATGAGTGGTGGCGGGCCGTTGGGGACCGCCCCCACTCAGCCTGTTTAACGGCTGGATGGCAGCGGCCCAGTACCCCAGCGGGCTCGTGCCTTAGCGGGCAAAACGCAGGGTGACCAGCTGGAACGGCCGCAGCGCCAGCTTTGCGGAGTCCCTGCCCGCGGCAACGGCCGGGTCCTTAACCGGACGCTCCAGCAGATCCACTGCCTGCACTTCCCTCGTCTCAAAGTTGGCTGTCACCAACCCCTCGGACCGCTCGCCCAGCGACTCATAAAGACGCACAATGACGTCGCCGGAGCCGTCCTCCGCCAGCTTCACCGCCTCCACTACGATTCCCTGGTTGAACACCGTAAACAGCGGGCTGACGGCGTTGGCGCCCTTCATGATGCGAGGGGCGAGGTTGGTCCGGTAGCCCTCTTCCACGGCGTCGGCGATGGCCGCCCCGGGCCTGATGGTCACCAGGAGCTCGTGCCGCCCGCGGTCGGCGCCGGGGTCCGGATACTTGGGTGCGCGCAGCAGGGAGGTGCGAACGGTCGTGGTGGTGCCGCCGTCGTCCCTTACGCTGCGCGTGACGTCGTGCCCGTAACTGGAGGCGTTGGAGACCGCTACGCCGTAGCCCGGCTCGGCCACGTGGATCCACCGGTGCGCGCAGATTTCGAACTTGGCCGCTTCCCAGGACGTGTTGGTGTGGGTTGCCCGGAAGACATGCCCGAACTGCGTCTCCGACGCTGATCGGTCCGCGCGGACGTCCAAGGGGAAGCCGATCTTGAGCAGCTTTTCGCGCTCCTGCCAGTCAACGGAGGTCAGGATGCCCAGTGAGCCGGAACCGGCCTCCAGCGAAATCCGCTGGGTGATCGCCGACGATCCGGCCAGCCGTTCCACGACCACGACGGCGTCCCAGCCGCCCCGCTCCAGCGTCACCGAACGCGCGTCGGTCAGTGAGGTGACGTTGCGGCGGTAGAACTCGTCAATGTCCCACGCGTCCCATTCGTTGGGTGTGTCGCGGTGGAGTTCCAGGTGGTTCCCGAACTGCCCGGGGGCAATCGCTTCGCGGCCGCTGGCGTGGTCGATCAACGACGTCAGGAGTCCGTTGGAGTCCAGTACGGCCCGGATCACGCCGTTATCCAGGATGTATCCCCCGCCGGATTCGGTGACCGTCACCGGGTGGTCACTGCGGACCGGCTCGGAAGCAGCCAGTGCAGGCACGCCGCTGCGTTCGTGCGGGGCGGAGTTAAGCAGGAACTCGCGGCTGCCCTCGCCGAGCACGGCACGGGCAGCGCCGGCAATGATGGACTCCAGGGAATCCGAGATGGCCGCGTAGTTCCGCTCCGCGTCCTGGTGGACCCAGGCAATCGAACTGCCCGGCAGGATGTCGTGGAACTGTTGCAGCAGGACCAGCCGCCAAAGGCGCTTCAGCTCCGCCGCCGGATAGGTGAAGCTGCCGGCAGTGCGGACCGATGCCGTGGCGCACCATAGTTCGGCCTCCCGGAGCAAGTGCTCGCTTCGCCGGTTGCCCCGTTTCGTCTTGGCCTGGCTGGTATACGTTCCGCGGTGCAACTCCAGGTACATCTCCCCCACCCACACGGGCAGGGACGAATATTCGGCCTGCGCCTGGCTGAAGAATTTCGCGGCGGTTCCGATCCGCACTTTCGGGGACCCTTCGAGGTCGGCCGTGCGGTGGGCCGCGGCGATCATCTCCCGGGTGGGGCCTCCGCCGCCGTCGCCGTAGCCGAACGGGACCAGGGAAACAGTGCCGCGGCCGTGGTCCCGGTAGTTCCGTTCCGCATGCGCCAGTTCCCGCCCGCTCAGCTCGGAGTTGTAGGTGTCCACCGGCGGGAAGTGCGTGAACAGCCGTGTGCCGTCGATGCCTTCCCAGTTGAACGTGTGGTGCGGCATCCTGTTGACCTGGTTCCAGGAGATCTTCTGGGTCAGGAACCACTTGCTGCCGGCGGCCTTGACGATCTGCGGCAGCGCGGCGGAGTAGCCGAAGGAATCAGGCAGCCAGGCTTCCCGGCACTCCACCCCAAACTCATCCAGGAAGAACTGCTTGCCTTCGATGAACTGCCGGGCCATGGCCTCTCCGCCGGGCATGTTCGTGTCCGATTCCACCCACATGCCGCCGACCGGAACGAATTGGCCGGCTTTGACCTTCTCGCGGATGCGGCCGAACAGCTCCGGGTAGAACTCCTTCATCCAGGCGAGCTGCTGCGCGGACGAACAGGAGAACACGAAGTCAGGAGACTCGTCCATCAGTGCCACGACGTTGGAAAAAGTGCGTGCACATTTGCGGATGGTTTCACGGACGGGCCACAGCCAGGCCGAGTCGATGTGCGCATGGCCCGTGGCCACCAGCTGATGGGCCGAGGCGTACGCCGGGCGCGAGAGCACCTCAGCCAAGGCAGCACGGCCCGCTGACGCGGTGCCGCTGACGTCGTCCGGGTCCATGACGTCCAGCATCCGCTCAAGGGCACGCAGGATCTCGTGGCGGCGCGGCAGTTCCATCGGCAGCTCGTGCATGAGCCCGCTGAGCGTCCAGACATCCTGCTGAAGTTCCCAGACGGTCTGGTTGAGTTCGGCGATGGCGATGGTGCCCAGCCGGTACTTGGGTTCGCTTCCCGCTGTTTCCTTGTCGCCGTAGGGCATCGCCGCGAACGTCCATCCCTGCGCGACGTCGGGGTTGGCGGCTGCTTCCACGTAGAAGTCCACTGCCATCCCGCTTCCGAGGAGCTTCAGGGGGATGTACTGGTTCCGCGGCGAGATGGCCTTGATGATGGTGCCGTCCGGCCGCCACGCAATTCCCTCGCACTGGAATCCCGGCAGTTCGCGGGTGAAGCCGAGGTCCACCACGATCTCCACCGCGGTATCCGGAGCAGTACCCCAGGAATCGGGCACTTCGCCCTGCAGCCTCAGCCACTTGGTGCTCCAGGGCCTCCCCCAGGCAGTTCCGTGGTCCAGCGGGGCGAAGTCGTGGCGGAGGGCTTCCATGACGGAAACAGGCTCGTCCGGAACGTCCCAGCCGGTCAGGCTCAGCGGGACGCTGCGGGTGTACACGGCGGGGTCCACCCGTTCACGCATGAAGCGGTCAAGACGGACTTCCGTGATGCGGCGGTCGTCGTGCAATGTGGTCCTCTTTATACCTGTGGTCTGGAAGCTGACGGCTGGTTCGCGGTATTCGCCTTGGCGTTGGCTTCAGCTTATGCGCAAGCCCTTGAACACTGCCGAAGGAGCGGATCGGCGCGTCCAATCGATGGATAAAATCTACTGTGCCGGGCCCGATAAGCCAAGCATTTTGCCTTATCCGGGGACCGGAGCGGGTGACTTGATCCGGTGCTGCCCGGCGTAAACGTTGAGCGTGGCGCCCCTGCTGAAGCCAGCCAGCGTCATGCCGCTGGCGTGAGCAAGTTCAACGGCCAGGCTGGACGGCGCGCTGACGGCAGCAAGCACCGGAATCCCCGCGAGCGCCGCCTTCTGAACCAGTTCGAAGGAGGCTCGGCCGGACACCTGCAGGACTGTGCCCGCCAGCGGCAGCAGCCGTTCGCGCAACGCCCAGCCCACCACCTTGTCCACGGCGTTGTGGCGTCCCACATCCTCGCGCAGGCACAGCAGCTCAGTGCCGCCGTCGTCAGTGATCCGGAAGAGGCCGGCCGCGTGGACCCCTCCGGTGGCGTCGAAAACGGCCTGCGCTTTACGAAGCTCGTCCGGGAGCCCGGCCAGCGTCTCGACCGGGACGGTCAGCGGATCCCCGGCAGGGCTGAAATGCGAGGACTTGCGGACGGCGTCGATGGAATCGGTGCCGCAGATGCCGCATGAACTGGAAGTGAAGATATTGCGGCCCCTCTCAGGCAGGATAACGTCCGGCCGGAGCTGCGCTTCAACAACATTGAAGGTCTGAACGCCGTCCTCGTCCTCACCCGCGCAAAACCGCAGCGAGATGAGCTGATCGGGGTCCCAGATGATGCCCTCGGACACCAGGAACCCGGCCACGAGGTCAAAATCGTCGCCGGGTGTCCGCATGGTGACGGTAAACGGGAGGGATCCCAGCCGTACTTCCAGCGGTTCCTCCACGGCCAGTACGTCTTCCCGGTGCCGCACAGGAAATGCGAGGGACTGCGGCGAACCGTCCAGGACGAACTTGTGAATTTTGCGGCGTTGCGTCATGCGGGCCACGATGCGCTCCTCTTTAGTGCGGATATGATCATCATTGCAAGCCCGGACGGCCTTCACCAGCCGGGACCGTTTTAGCCGAGCAAAGCACTCCAGTCCACCGGACCGTCTGATGCGGCCGGCTTTCGCTGGGTCTTGCGGGGAGCCGCCTTGGCCTTCGCTGCGGCCGGCTCCGCCGCGTGGATCGGGGCACCCCACGGCAAGGCGAAGGCGGGCACGGGCTCCCCCAGCTGGATACCGTGCGGCGGCACGACCAGGACGCCGTCGGCTGCCGCAAGGCCGCGCATCATCCCGGATCCCGCGTGCTGCGCGGGTGATGCCATGCCGTAGAGGAGCCTGAAAGGCATCAGCCGGGTCCTTCCCGGTTCAGCGTCGATCATCGTTCCGCAGGGAACCTCGCTGACCGGTGGCAGCTGCCCGTGGCCCAGCGCGGCCAGCAGCGGAGCCCCCACCGTGCAGAGCGCCATCATCGCGGCAAGGGGATTGCCGGGCAGTCCAAGGATGAAGCGGCCGTCCGGCAGTTCGGCGAGGACGGCCGGGTGCCCCGGCCGCATGGCGATGCCGTCGATCAACAGGCGGCCGCCGAGTTCCGCGACTGCACGGCGGAGGTGGTCTGTTCCGGACCGGCCGGTGCCGCCGGTGGTGATGACGACGTCGGCAGGCGCCTCCTCCGCGGCGTCGTCTTCCAGGGCGGTGAGCCATTCGTCGTAGCCGTCGCCGATTTTGTCTTGCCCGCCGCTGATGCCGCCCAGCATCTCGACGACGGCGCCAAGCTGCGGCCCGAAAGTGTCGCGCACCTTACCCGGCGCCGGCAGGCCTGAGGTGACCACTTCGGAGCCCGTGAGCAGAATCCTCACCACAGGTTTTCCCTGCACGTGGAGGGAGTCGTGGCCGGCAAGCGCCGCGAGGGCCAGGTGGGCCGGATTGAGAAGAGTTCCGCTTGCGATGAGGATGTCTCCGGCTACTGCTTCCTCGCCGGCCTTCCGGATGTGCTGGCCGTTCCTCGGTTCACCGGGCCGTGCCGCGCCGCCAAGGACCAGCACGGGGAGCCCCTCCTCATCAGTGGACATGGTGCCGCTTTCGCTGCGGAGCACAGCCTTGGCGCCAGGGGGAATCAGGCCGCCGGTGACGATGGGACTGGCTTGGTGGGGTGCCAGCCGGTGGCCGGGCTCTGCCAGTATCCACGGGCCGCTTCCGTTGACCGCCCAGCCGTCCATGGCGGATGAAGCGTAGTGCGGCATGTCCTGGAGCGCGGTGACGTCAGCCGCGAGCGTCCGGCCGAGCGCAGTCCTGAGCGGCACCGGCCCCGGCGGGATGGGTGTTGCGCAGTCGAATGACGCCTGCCGGGCTTCCTGCCAGGTGTGCGCCAAATGGGTGTGGCCTGCGTCGACGGTACCCGTTTCGGCAGTGCCCGACTCGGCAGCAACCGTCCCGGGAGTGCTCACATCAGCGGAGCCGGCATCGTCAGTGCCTGCGGCATCGGCAGCGCCGGGACCATCGGAGGGTTCCCCGCGTTCAGGCACGTCGCTGGCGGCGTCACCGCCGCCCGGCGGCGCAGCCGTCATGCGCCGGGGTTCCCGCTGCTGACGGCCGGTCCGGAATCCGGCTGCTGCGCGGCCGCGGCGGAATCCGCTGCTGCATAGTCCATTGCCAGCGCCCGCGCCACCCCCATGGCAGCCTGCATGGAAACCGAGTCCGGAGCCTGCCCCGAACCCGACGCCATACCCGCTGCGAAGCCGGCGATGAACGTGGTCAGCGGCGCCGCCGGCCGCACCACAGAGTGGGCCGCGACCCCGGCCAGAGCCAATACTTCATCGACGTCCACCTCGACGTCCTCCAGCTCGAAGGCTTGCAGCAGCGCCCGGCACCAGTCCTCCAGCGTTTCGTCCTGGCTTTTCACCGTTGCCTCCAAACTCAAATTCAGTTGCGGTGCCACCGCCCGGTCCCACCCACGGTGGCTTATGACCCCTGGCGGGACACCCCTAGCGCGGTGGCATCGTCCCAGGTATCCACGTCATCGGTGGCACCGGAGGGGACGGTAACTGTCCGCACGTCAAGCCTAGCAAGGAGGGCGAAGACTGATGCCCCCGTAAGGCTTCCGCTCTGCCCCAGTTCGCTCACGGCGCGTTGTAGCGCAGCTGTGCCATAAAAGCCCGCAAGCGGCTGTTTGCGGCCATCAGGCGAGGCGGACATGACTCCCTCGGAGCCGGCCGCGCCGCTAGCGTCTTCGGCCAAGGCGAGCTGAAGCGCGGCAACGGCCTGGTCGGCTTTGGGCATGTCGCAAGCCAGGACCAGGGTCATCGCTGCGCGCAACGGACCGCGTGCGCGCTCCAAGGCGGCCATGCCAGCGCCTATGGCTGCCGCCGGGCCGGCAAACGCGGGCTCCTCCCGGCACGACAGGACACCGGCGGGCAGTCCGCCGGGATCAGGTCCCACCACCACCACCGCTCCCGCCCCCGTGGCTGCCGCTAGCGACCGCGAAAGGAGGGTGGCGCCGTCGAACACCAACTGGGACTTGGGCACGCCGCCCAGGCGGGATGACCGCCCGCCGGCCAGGATCAAGGCATCAAACTCCACAGTGCCAGCCTAGCGATGCGGGCCGGCACCATGGAACCGTGGAGCCTTAGTAACCGTGAAGCCTTAGTAACCGTGAAGCCTTAAGCGGCTGATTCGGGCAGGAGGAAAGGGTCCCACGCGGGAGTGGGCTTTTCCAGTTCCTTGATCTGCCAGATCGTGCCGTGCGGAGGCGCGGGCACGAACCTGAGTTTCCAGCCCATCTCGGCAGGCGTGTGGTCGCCCTTCACGTTGTTGCATCGAAGGCAGGCGGCCACCAGGTTCTCCCAGGAATCGGCACCGCCCCTCGATTTCGGGTGGACGTGGTCAATGGTGTGTGCTGCCTTACCGCAATAGGCGCAGCGGTGGCCGTCACGGCGCAGCACGCCCCGGCGGCTCACAGCCGTGATGGTGTTGTACCGGGGCCGGATGTAGCGGTTTAGGAGTATCACGGACGGACGGCCCAGGATCTCCTGCGGCCCGACGACAGGATCGTCGCCTTCGGCCACCACGCTAGCTTTTCCGGTCAGCACAAGAACCAGCGCCCGGCGGAAGGTCACAACCGCCAGCGGTTCATATCCAGCATTAAGAACGAGTGTGCGCATGCACATACCTCTTCACGGCCGCACCCGTCAGGGGCTCGAGGGCCGGCTGCCCTCTGCTTGTCCGGGCTATGGATCGACAACACAAGAGTAAACACTCAAGTGCCCTATCGCCGAATCGGCTCTTTACCATAGACTCCGTGTCGGCAAAAATTCACCTGCCGGAAACGCAGAAGGACCCCTGCCCGAGGGCAGGGGTCCTTCTGTTACGCGTGAACCGGGGTATTAGCCGCCGACGCGGATGAAGACCGGACCGGAACCAACGTTGACGCTGAACAGCGAGGTGGTTCCGCCGTTCCAGCCGCCGTGAACGGCCTGGCCGTTGCCGACGTAGACAGCGATGTGGGCCATGCCCATGCCGCCGTTCTCGTAGTACGCGAGGTCGCCCGGCTGTGCCTCAGCGGCGCTCACGGTGCGGCCCAGGGACAGGTAACCTGCCGGCCAGCCGTGGTAGTTGACGCCGACTGCTGCAAGCGCGTTGGTGGCGAGGGCAGTGCAGTCCTGCGCGACACCCAGCTGGGCGTAGGCGGCGGCAGCAATCGCTGCGCCGTTTCCGCTGGCGGCGGCGGGGGCTGCAGCTGCAGGGACGGCCGGGGCCGACACGGTCGCGGCAGCGGCAACCGGAGCGGCCTCGGGAGCAGCTTCCTGCACCTCGACGACAGGCTTGGGAGCCTCGACGACCGGAGCCGGGGAGGTGGAGACCGCCGGCTTCTCGAAGGAGATGGCGATGCTGGAAGCGGCCGAGATGTTGGCCGGAGCAGAAGACTGCACTTCCAGGGTGGAAGCAGAGGTTGCTTCGCGCTGAACATTGGTGTCGGCAGCGTTGGCTGCGATACCGCTGGTCAGGACCAGGCCGGAAGCTGCAGCGATAACCGCAGCCTGACGGCCCATGCCGCCGGCGTTGTCGCCGACAGCCTTGGCAATGACAGCAAGCGAGTTGGTTTTGGTAACCTCGGCGCGGTGCCGTGCGATCGCACGAGTAGTCATTATTTCTCTCTTTCGTTTTCCTCAGACTGCGTGGCAGGCCGCGGTTTTTGGACGCTCCGGCATCTTGGGGGTAAGCCGGAACGGCCCGAACAGGTTTATTTAGCGAAGAACGCGCGCTTCAGCGACGGGAAACCCGGGATGTAGCGAAGCGCCGCGTGTTCTAGCGAAGCGTGTAGAACGCAGAAGTGCCCGTGGCGGACACAGCGTGCAGGATCGTGCCCTGCGACGGGTTCAACGCGCTGATCATCATGCCGTTGCCGACGTAGATGCCAACGTGCGCACCGCCGTTTTGCATGACCAGGTCGCCCGGCGCCGGGGTGGCGGTGGGTGTCATGGCGGTCCATGCATTGGTGCGGGGGATGCTGATGCCAGCCTGGGCGTAGACCCACTGGGTGAAGCCTGAGCAGTCCCAGCCGCTGGGAGTGGTGCCGCCCCAGACGTAGGCGCTGCCAATACCGGTGTACGCGATGGCGGCGAGGCCCGATGCTGCTGCAGAGGAGGCGGCGTCGGCAAGCTTGCCGGCCTTGGCTTCCCCGTCAGCACCAGTGGAGGTCTCGCTGGCGTCGGTACCGGTGGACTGTGCCCGGACGGTTTCAATCTTGGGCGCTGCCGTCGTGGTGACTGACGGACGCTCGAAGGAAACAGTCGCTGTCGGTTCAGCGGTTACGGCCAGCTGGGCTGACTGAGAGCCGGACTCCGTCGAAGCGGAAACACCCAGGTTGGTATCGGCGGCATTTGCCGGCATTCCAACGCTGAGGATCAGTCCGGACGCAGCTGCGATCACAGCCGCCTGGCGACCTACGGTCCCGGCGTTGGCAGTAACAGCCCTGGACACGGAGTTCAACGGGTTCGTACGAACCGTTTGCGCACGGTGGCGCGCAGAAGTGTTGCGTGTAGACACGAAGGTAGCCTCTCCCAATGCCTACGAGGTGAGCTGTCGGATTCGGATGGGAGTCACCCGGCCGCTCGGCTTCCTGGGAAGCTTTTGCGACTTAACCCCAAGGTCTTCTTGCGAAGACCAAAATTGGTTCCCCCGCCTCTGCCAGACGATGTCATGCGAACGGACCTTGAGCGGTGGCAGAGTTAGGCAATCCACTCAAGAGCGCCAACTTCGGAAAAGTTGGCGTGCTCTAAACGGTACAGGAATTCCGAACGAATGTCACATTCAGGTCACGGCATGTCACAGGAATGCGAGAGTGACCCATCGCTTGGGTCAGAGCCAGCCGGTGGGGTCAACGACTTCGCCGTTGACCATCACTTCGAAATGGAGGTGGCAGCCGGTGGAAGCGCCGGTGGTCCCGCTGAGGGCCACAACGTCGCCGCGGCTGACCTTCTGGCCGACCTGGACGCTTGAAGACGAAAGGTGGTTATACGTGGTTTCGAGGCCGTTGCCGTGGTCAATCACCACCCGGTTTCCGCCGCCGTAGGGGTGCCAGCCGGAGAACGTGACCGTTCCGCTGGCGGCAGCCAGGACGCTGGTGCCGCACTGTGCCGCGTAGTCCTGGCCCCGGTGGAACTCACCGGCACCGCCGGTTATCGGGCTGACCCGGAAACCGAAGGGCGAAGCGGAAACCAGGTGTTCGAGCGGCGCCCCAAGGCTCCCGGCGGAAGCAGCGCGGGTGATGGTGCCCGCGGACTGCGCGCTCAGGAGCTGCTTGAGCTTGCCGTCGGGATCGCCCTTGGTGGCGACATAAGTGCGGTTGAAGTCAATTTTGGCGCCGGCGGCAGCGGAAATCTCCGGCTGCGCTGCAACTGAAGCGGCGACACCGGCATTCCCGGTGTCCGCAGTGGACATCATGGGACCGGTCGACGGGACGGTCACGGTGAGGACAAGTCCGGTGGCGGCAAGGGCAATGCCGGCCTTCTGACCCACGCCGCTCGCCGAGGCGAAGTCCGTTACCTGGCTGAACAGGCTGCGGCGCCGGCGTGCATCACGGTGTGCATCGCGCGGCCTGACCGTCATTACGGCTTCGGCCACAGGGTACTCCGAAGCGGGACCGGTCGCCCTGCGGCGGCCCCTGACGGTCTGCGTGGTCAAGAAATATCCTCTCTGGAGAGCCTGCGAAGTTAGCTGTCGGATTCGGGTCAGAGAGTGCAAAGACCCGGTCCGCCACTGCAAGGCATCCGACACAGGTCTCCCTAGGGAATCCTTCGTCGGAAGTGGCTTGCTGCTGACGGACTTCACCCCAAGGCCGTTTTTCAACGGCCGGTTGTGGTTCCTCCGCCTCTGCCAGGAGGTGGTTCGCACACTGATCCGCTGGCAGAGCTCGGCTTCGGATCAGGTAACGCTTTTGTATCGGCGCTAGTGCTCAACTATAGGCGATTAATCAGCGCGGTAATAATTCCGTTATCTGGGTCTCAGTACGTTGTAGGTGGTCCTACAAGGGCGCGGTTAGCTGACCGTAACAAACACGTGGGCCGCAACCTCGGGCGGCAACTCCAGGGCGCCTTCGATCTCGGGCACACGCACGGAGATGTACTCCCCCACACGCTCCAGGGCGAGGGACGCCCCCGGCCGGATTCCGCCTTCATCCAGCTGCACCAGCAACTCCGGCTCAACCTGGATGGGCTCGGCCAGCCTGCTCACCGTAATGCGCGAGTCGGCTCCGTACCCGGTCATGGCCTCAAGGAGGTTCACCACACCGTCGGTGAACGCGGGAGTGGGCTGCCCACCGAGCGCCGCCAGGCCTGGAATGGGATTGCCATAGGGGGAAACCGTGGGGTGGTTCAGGAGTTCGAAGATGCGACGCTCCACCCGCTCGCTCATGACGTGTTCCCAGCGGCACGCTTCGTCGTGGACGTACGCCCAGTCGAGTCCGATGACATCGGCCAGCAGCCGTTCCGCGAGGCGGTGTTTGCGCATGACTTCGGTGGCGCGTTTCCGGCCGGTTTCGGTGAGCTCAAGGTGCCGGTCCCCCGAAACAACCACCAGTCCGTCACGCTCCATGCGCCCGATGGTCTGCGAAACGGTGGGCCCGGAGTGGCGCAGCCGTTCGGCAATCCGGGCGCGGAGAGCCACGATGTTCTCTTCCTCAAGCTCCAAGATTGTCCGAAGATACATCTCCGTGGTGTCGATCAGATCGGTCATCCAGCTCAGCTCCTCGAGCACAGTCCTTGCGTCAGTCCCACCGTACCGCGCAAAGGCCTCCACGTTGGCCTCGGCGGGGTGGACCTGCATCCACCGACCGGCCGCTGGGAAAAGCCCCACGGGATCAGCCAGACCGGCTACGCGGCCCGCTGTACGACAGCAACCAGTTTAGCCTATTTTGAATTACTCCGGATAATCTTCCGCGCACTGCGCTGACCTGCGGCCGGGATGTCTCAGTGACTGGACTATGACGGATGCCGTTCCCTCCCCTGCAGGCACGTCAGGCAGAATATAGGGGATTCCCCCTGCAGGAACCCGTGCACTGCCGGGCCACCGTCCACACCGGAAACACGTCCACGCCGATAAATTGGAGCCATTGTGAGCGACACCAGCATCACTATCCCCGCCAACCTCCTGCCCAAGGACGGACGGTTCGGCGCCGGGCCATCAAAGGTCCGCCCCGAGCAGATCGAGGCGCTGTCCGCCGCCTCTGCCACGCTTCTGGGCACGTCGCACCGCCAGGCCCCGGTGAAGAACCTGGTCGGGTCTGTCCGCAGCGGCCTCAGTGAATTTTTCCGCGCCCCCGAAGGATACGAAGTCATCCTCGGCGTGGGCGGGTCAACGGCATTCTGGGACATCGCGGCGTTCGGACTTGTGGACAGCAAGGCCCAGCACCTCTCGTTCGGCGAATTCGGCTCCAAATTCGCCTCCGCTACCAACAAGGCTCCGTTCCTGGATGCCTCCTCCATCATCAAAGCCGAGCCCGGCACACGGCCTGAAGCCACCGCGGAAGCGGGCGTGGACGTCTACGCCTGGCCGCAGAACGAAACGTCCACGGGCGTGGCAGCTCCGGTCAAGCGGGTTGCCGGCGCGGATGAAGGCTCGCTTGTCCTGGTGGACGCCACCTCGGCTGCCGGCGGCCTGGACGTCGACGTTTCGGAAGCCGATGTGTACTACTTCGCCCCGCAGAAGAACTTCGCGTCCGACGGCGGCCTGTGGCTGGGGCTCTTCTCTCCGGCCGCGCTGGAGCGCGCCGCCCGGATCAAGGCGAGCGGCCGGTGGATCCCCGATTTCCTTGACCTGAAGACCGCCATCGACAACTCACGGCTCAACCAGACGTATAACACCCCTGCGCTGGCCACACTGGTAACCCTGGACGCGCAGGTGCAGTGGCTGAACGCCAGCGGCGGCCTTGATTTTGCCGCTGCACGCACCGCCGATTCGGCCGGACGCATCTATGACTGGGCAGAGGCCTCCGAGTACGCCACGCCGTTCGTTGCCAGGGCCGAAGACCGTTCCAACGTGATCGCCACCATCGACTTCGACGACTCGATTGATGCGGCGGCAATCGCCAAGGTCCTTCGCGCCAACGGCATTGTGGACACCGAACCGTACCGCAAGCTGGGCCGCAACCAGCTGCGCATCGCCACGTTCGTGGCGATCGACCCGGACGATGTCTCGGCTCTCCTGTCCAGCATCGACTACGTCGTGGGAGAACTGCGGAAGTAGGGAATCAGCTGCTGCTGACGCTTTAGCGTCCGACGGCGTCGTCCGGGTTTTGGTCCCGGACGGCGCCTTCTTCGTTAAGTGCTCCGCTGCCAGCCTTGCTGGAGCGCGTCAGCCTTGCTGGAGCGGCTGGCTCCCCCGCACAGCACGCGAAGTGGCGCAGCCCCTCACGGAGCCTCACCTTTCCGGGGGCAGCGCGGGGGAAGGGCAGGCTAGTTGACCTCGCGGGCGGAGCCGGATGGTTTCTCCGGTGCGTCACTGTCGTCGTCGGAGTCTTCATCGTCGTCGGAAGCGTCGCCGTCGTCCGAAACGGCGGCGCCGTCGTCGAAACCGGCCAGGGCAGTGTCCTGGGCGTCGGCGTCCACAACGGGCGCCTCCGCGTCCTGTTCATTTTCCTGGGCGTCCTCCGGGCGCACCCGTTCAGCCCAGGGCACCCACTCCGGTGCGAGGATGGAATCCTCCGAAGGCAGCAGGCCAAGTTCGTTCACCGTGATGACCTTGGAACGGGAATTGCGGGTGAGCACCGCGTACCACTGCCATCCCTGGTACCCGGCCAGCCGGGACTCGAAGAGATGCGTGACAACGCGGTCCCCTTCGCTCTTGGCACCGAGGTGCTGTCCGATCTGCTCGGCCGGGGCGATGCCCTCCACTGCAGCTCGGGCAAAGTCCACGGCTGCAGCAAGCACCGCATCCGGTTTGCCGACGCGCCACACGGGGACGCCGGCGCGGGGCTTTGACGCCGGTTTGGGGGTGCCCTGGTCAGGTTGGGAAGTCATGCGGATGCCTAGGCGTCCAGCTCGTCGGCGACCTTACGGAGGGCAGCTGCAATCGCCTTGGCCTTGTTGCCTTCCGGGTACTTTCCGGCGGACAGCGTTCCGGACAGGTTGTCCAGAACGCTTACCAGGTCCTGGACGAGGGGTGCCAGGTCCTTGGCGCTGGGACGCTTAGCCTTCGCGATGGACGGGGTCTTGTCCAGCACGCGCAGCCCGAGGGCCTGGGCTCCCTTGCGGCCGTCAGCCACACCGAACTCCACGCGCGTGCCGGCCTTGAGGTCCGTTACGCCCTCGGGCAGGGCGGATTTGGGCAGGAATACTTCCTGGCCGTCCTCACCTGCGAGGAATCCGAAGCCTTTTTCCTTGTCATACCACTTGACCTTGCCGGTAGGCACGTAATCAACCTTCTTCGTTCTGGACTTCCTGTGACACGGCCGGCGGCCACCGCATCCGCATTGATATGCGGGTTCAGGGTATGGCTGCCCGGACCATGTTGGTCTGTATCTTCAAGGTTATCCTGCCGGGACCCGGATTCCCGCTTTGCGGCACGGGCACAGCCGGGCTGTTAGCGTTACTTCCATGACACCCTCCCGCTACCGGCGGCCACTGATGATAGTTGCGGCGGTTATTGCTGTCCTTTCGCTGGCTGCCGTGGGCGCCGTAATGGCCATCGCCTTTGGCGGCAGTGCCGCTCCGGTGTGGGTAACATCCCTGGCCCTCTACGGCCTGCCGCTGGCGTTCCTCCTGATGATATTCCTGGTGATCGACGGCGTCGCCGCCCGCCGCCGGGCAGGAAAGTCCGGCGGGCGGTAACGTTGGACTGATGTCCTTTATTCGCGCGCTCAGCAAGGAACTGGAGGCACGCAGCGACGACTCGTTGCGGGCCCTGTTCTCCGCGCGGCCGGACCTGGTCTCACCCAACGTTCCGGACTTTGCGGCCCTCGCGGCGCGGGCCAGCGCCAGGGTCAGCGTGCAGCGGGCACTGGAGCGGCTGAACCGGCCGCAGATGCAGGTTCTGGAGACTCTCCACCTCTGCACCAACACGGACACCGCCCACAGCGCCTCGGCCGCGGGACTCAAGAAACTCATCCGCGGCGCCTCGCTGTCCGCCATCGAACGGATCCTGCACTCCCTTGAAGAACTGGCCCTCGTGCACCGCGCCGAGCCCCCGCACGGTGCCGCGCTGCCGGCAGGTGCCCGCCAGCGCTTCTACCTTCCGGTCGGAAGCCTCCGTGACGTCGTAGGGATATATCCGGCAGGACTGGGCAGGAGCTACACGGAACTTGTCCGGCTGCAGCCGGCCTTCGCCCAGCGCGTGGTGCAACTGGTGGGCGAACTACACCACAGCGGCGCCTCAATCCATCCCGCCACAACGCCCATGGAAGCCGCCCTGTCACTGCAGCATTGGACAGCCACGCCCGATGCCCTGGAACGGCTCCTCGCCACGGCCCCGGACCGCACTACGGCGCTCCTGGCCCGTTTCGGGAACTGGGCCATGGGCGCCGTGCCCCAGGCCCAGCGGCGGGCCTCCGTCGTTAACGAAGGCCCCGACGTCGGGCCGGTTGACTGGCTCCTGGCGAGGGGCCTGCTGGTACCGCTGGACGCCGCCCACGTGGAGCTGCCGCACAGCGTCGGGATTGCCCTCCGCGGCGGGGCCGTGATCGAGGACTTCACGCTGACTCCCCCGGTACCCAGGCTAGGACAGACCACGGCGGCGCTCCGGCGAAATGCAGCTTTGGGCGCCATTGCCGAAACCCTCCGTCTGGCAGGAGAGCTCCTGTACAACGTGCGCGAGCAGCCCCTCGTCACGTTGCGGAGCGGGGGCGTCGGCGTACGCGAGATGAAGCGCCTGGCGGACGCACTCCGGATCGACCTCCACCCCGCCGGCCTGCTGGTTGAGCTCTGTGCCCTGGCCGGACTTCTCCGGCTGGACGTTGACAGCTCCGCCTGGGTCCAGCCGGAACAGCTTGAGTGGCTTACGCTGCCGCGCCAGGAACAGTGGCTCTGGCTCGTGAATGCCTGGCTGGCCAGCGAACGCGCCCCGTCGCTAGTGGGCCAGCCAGTCACCGGTCCGGGCGCCGGCTCTGCCCCGCACCGTGCGGCTGCCGGCACCACCATCAACGCCCTGTCGGCTGAGGCCCAGCGGCCGGACGCGCCTGTCATCCGGAAGAGGATCCTGGAGATCCTCAACGAACTTACGGACGAGGCCGCCGAGGCCGACGGCAAGGCGCCGGTGCTGGACGCGGCCGCGGTGCTGCAACGGGCAGAATGGACCCAGCCCCGGATGGCCCGGCGCTTTAGTTCGCTGATCCGCGGCGTCCTGGCGGAAGCGGAGATGCTCGGCCTCATCGGTTCGGGCGCGCTTAGCCAGTTGGGCTCCGCGATCGCCGCGGAACGTCCTGATGAAGCGCTGGATATCCTGGGAGAGCATCTGCCGGCCGCCCTCAACCACGTTTTGCTGCAGGCTGACCTCACTGCCGTGGCGCCTGGGTACCTGGCGCCCGAGTTGAGCGAAAAGCTCCTGGTGATGGCCGACGCCGAGGGCCAGGGTCCCGCTACGATCTACCGGTTCTCCGTGGCGTCCGTCCGCCGCGCCCTCGACGCCGGCCACGACGCCGGCAGCCTGTTGCGTTTCCTGCGCGACCACTCGGCCACCGCGGTACCGCAGCCACTCGAATACCTCGTGGAGGACACCGCGGCCAGGCACGGCAGGCTGCGCGTGGGCGTGGCGTCCAGCTTCATCCAAAGCGACGACGAAGACGCCCTGCTCGAACTCGTCAAGGAATCCAGCGCGGCAGGGCTGGGGCTGGTCCGCATTGCGCCCACAGTCCTGATCTCCCGCGCGGGCCCGAAGGAAACCGCCCAGGTACTGCGTGCGCTGGGTTTGTCACCGGCCGTCGAGGAGGCTGAGTCGGCGCTGATCCGGCTGCGCCGGACCACTGCCGTTCCGGGCAGCGGGCGTCCCGTGTACAGTGCGCCGCGGACGGCACCGGCGGAGGCCGACGTCGACGCCCAGTTGGCGATTCTCCGCAGCCACGGAGCCGCTCATGGACCGAACGGCAACGGAAGCCGCCGCACGGCGCCAGGGGCAACGGGCGAGGAAGCAACGCAGCTCGGGCTCGAAACCCTGCAGAAGGCCATCCGGCTCCGGCAGGCAGTGGTGATGAACGTGGTGGACAGCCAAGGGAATTCCAGCAGGGAAACGGTTGTTCCGGTGTCTGTGAACGGCGGACGGGTGAGGGTCTTCGACCCCGCACGCGAAACCGAACGCGTGCTCTCGATCCACCGGATCATCGACATTGAGGCGGAAGAGGGATCCCAGCAGTGACCAGCACCCCACGAACCAGCGGCATCAGGGCTTGGGCACCGTGAACGACGGGCCCCTGATCGTCCAGAGCGACAAAACCATCCTGCTCGAAGTGGACCATGAGCAGGCCACGGAAGCCAGGCACGCCATCGCCGCCTTCGCCGAGCTGGAGCGCGCACCGGAACACGTGCACAGCTACCGCCTGACTCCGTTAGGGCTGTGGAACGCCCGCGCTGCCGGGCTGGACGCCGAACGCGTCCTGGACACCCTATTGAAGTACTCGCGCTTCCCGGTGCCGCATTCCCTGCTGATCGATATCGAAGAAACGATGTCCCGCTATGGCCGGCTGCGGCTGGAAAAGGACCCGCAGCACGGGCTGGTGATGCGGACCAGCGATTACCCCGTGCTCGAGGAAGTCTGCCGTGCCAAGAAGATCCAGCCCCTGCTGGGCCCGCGCATCGACGGCGAGACCGTGGTGGTCCATTCCTCGCAGCGCGGGCAGCTGAAGCAGCTGCTCCTCAAGATCGGCTGGCCCGCCGAAGACCTGGCCGGCTACGTGGACGGCACGCCGCACCCCATTATGCTCAACGAGTCCGGCTGGAAGCTCCGGCCCTACCAGAAACTGGCCACGGAGAACTTCTGGGCCGGCGGCAGCGGCGTCGTCGTGCTCCCCTGCGGCGCCGGCAAAACGCTTGTGGGTGCGGCGGCCATGGCCACAAGCTCCACCACAACGCTGATCCTGGTGACCAACACCGTGTCCGCCCGGCAGTGGAAGGACGAGCTCGTCAAGCGGACCTCGCTGACGGCGGACGAGATCGGTGAGTACTCCGGCTCGGTCAAGGAAGTCCGCCCGGTCACCATAGCGACCTACCAGGTCCTGACCACGAAGCGTGGCGGGCTCTACCCCCACCTGGAACTGGTGGACGGCCACGACTGGGGCCTGATCATCTACGACGAGGTCCACCTGTTGCCGGCACCCATCTTCCGGATGACGGCGGACCTGCAGGCCCGGCGCAGGCTCGGATTGACCGCAACCCTGGTACGCGAGGACGGCCGCGAAGGCGAAGTCTTCAGCCTGATCGGCCCGAAACGCTACGACGCGCCGTGGAAGGACATCGAGGCCCAGGGCTACATCGCCCCGGCGGACTGCGTGGAAGTCAGGGTGGATCTTCCCCATGACGAACGTGTTGCGTACGCCATGGCCGAGGACGCCGACAAGTACCGGCTTTGTGCCACGTCCGAAACGAAGACCATGGTGGTGGAGCAACTGGTGGAACAGCACCGGGGTGAGCAACTGCTGGTCATCGGCCAGTACATCGACCAGCTGGACGAGCTGGGTGAACGGCTCCAGGCCCCCGTGATCAAGGGCGACACGTCCGTAAAGGAGCGCCAGAAGCTGTTCGAAGCCTTCCGGGCGGGCGAAGTGCAGACCTTGGTGGTTTCCAAGGTTGCGAACTTCTCCATTGACCTTCCGGAAGCTTCGGTAGCCATCCAGGTGTCCGGCTCGTTCGGTTCCCGGCAGGAGGAAGCCCAGCGACTGGGCCGGCTGCTGCGCCCCAAGCAGGACGGCCGCGCAGCGCGGTTCTACTCACTGGTGGCGCGGGACACGCTCGACCAGGACTTCGCGGCGAAGCGCCAGCGGTTCCTGGCAGAGCAGGGCTATGCCTACCGGATCATGGACGCCAAGGACGTGGGACGGAATCCTTCGGCCACCTGATTCGGCGGCCGGCTCCCCGCAGGATCCCGTTCCCGCTGAATCCCAGGCCAAACGTCCGCCGCCGCCGGTAGTCAGCTGATCCCCCACGATCCGTCCCGTTCCGTGGTTCCTGTCCGCGGGTCAAGCTGCGGTGCCTGATAGGCGAGTTCGCCGCCGCTGCGGCCGCCGAACGGACGTCCGTGGTCCGCGAACTCCTCCCGGAAATAGGCCAGGCACCACTGTCCCATCTGGATGCGGGCGCCCGTTCGAAGCACGGACTCACCCGTGGATGCGACACTGCCTGTCACCTTCCCGTGCGGCACGAGTACGTACTCGTCGTCAGCGTTGTGGACTATTTCCGCATGGAGGCCGTCCAGTCCGTCCAGCTGGACGTCCGAGGACCCGTCACTGCCGATCCTGACTATTTCCCTGCTCAGGGTGTATTCGCGCGGCACCTGTCCGTTCCATGTGGCCGAGTCCTGGACGAAGATGAGCCTGGGCCGGCCGCTCCCCCGGCTGTGGTGGGTGGTGGTGGCACGGCGGACGATGCTCCGCCTGACTGTCGGCATCAGCGGCAGCGGAGTCTGCGGGGGCAGCAGCGAGAATCTCGGCGGGCGCCGCCCGCGTTTCATGAGTGGCGCCAGCGCGCCGAGCTTCCCCAACTTGATGTGGGGTGAGCGGGTAATGAGCCGCTGCGACGCCGGGCTTGCGACGGCTCCGAGGCTCACGATGTGACCGTCCGGGCCGTCAACCACCACTGAAAGCCCCCGGTCCGCGAGGGTCTTGGCCAGTGGCCGGATGTCATCGAGCGACGGCATGCCGCCGGAACTGAACGACTCAAGGCTGTCCACGGCAATTCGCACTTGGCTGCCGCCGGCCTCTGCTGTTCCCCGCGTTATGGTTCCGGACTCATCGGTATAGGAGAAGTCCAGATCCATGTCGAGGCGGAATCCGTTCACGTCCGGATCAGCTCCGGTTCTCGTCTGACCCCGAGGCGTCGTTGTCGCTGGTGGTCACCCGGAGGCTGCCGTTGAGCTTCCAGGTGGCACGCGGGGCGTCCGGGCCGATGTCGCGCGGAACCTCGACCGTCATGTCGATGAAGTTGTAGTTGATCGCGGCGCCCTTGCCGGTCAAGTAGGACCACATTTCCTCAGCCAGGTCAGCCCAGTCGCGGATACTGCGGTCAGCCGTACGGGTACTCTCGGGCGCATGTATTTCCGTCATGGTGGTAGTTCCCCTTCATTGGGTGCCGCATGAACGATTGGTCCCGAATCCTCATGGACTCAGTGGGCCCACTCTAGTACTGGCCGGTAGCAGGGGAAACCCTCCGCGGCCCGAACGAATTACCCGCAAAAAGGGTTCCCCGTAGTCCGCGGGCGCCAGCGTGGCCCCGCCTGACGAATGCCTCGTCGGCGACAGCCCGGCATCGGCCTGGCCGGCGCGGTACGTTGCACCGCCGCTGGCAGCCTAGTGCCGGGTGCCACACATGGGACACTCAACATTCATTCAGAAAACTCCCAGATTCTGGGAGCATCATGAGAGGTATGAAAAAGAACGGTCCCGAAGCCAAGTTGCTCGTCGTCGATGATGAACCAAACATCCGCGAGCTGCTCTCCACCTCCTTGAGGTTCGCAGGCTTCGAGGTCGTCTCGGCCGGCAACGGACGCGACGCCCTCGCCGCCGCCGAGCTCCACGCCCCCGACCTCGCGGTGCTCGACGTCATGCTCCCGGACATGGACGGCTTCACAGTGACCCGCAGGCTGCGCGCCTCAGGCAAGCACTTCCCCGTCCTGTTCCTCACGGCCAAGGACGACACCGAGGACAAGGTCACCGGGCTCACCGTCGGCGGCGACGACTACGTCACCAAGCCCTTTAGCCTGGACGAGGTAGTGGCCCGGATCCGCGCCGTGCTCCGGCGCACCCAGCCGCTGCTTGACGACGACGCCGTCATCCGGGTGGACGACCTCGAGCTCGACGACGACGCCCACGAGGTGCGCCGCGGCGGCACGGTCATTGAGCTCTCCCCCACGGAGTTCAAGCTCCTGCGCTACCTGATGCTGAATCCTAACCGGGTCCTGTCCAAGTCCCAGATCCTGGACCACGTCTGGGAATACGACTTCAACGGAGACGCGTCCATCGTGGAGTCCTATATCTCCTACCTGCGGCGCAAAGTGGACATCGACCCCGACGCCCCGGCGCTCATCCAGACCAAGCGCGGAGTGGGCTACGTACTTCGGACAGCCGAAAAGCGCTGACCTTGCTGCACCGTTGGAAGTCGGCTTCGCTGCGTTCCCAGCTGGTGGCCATCATGATGGCGCTCATGCTGGTGGCACTCGCCGTGACCGGTTCCGGAACACTGACACTCCTGCACAGCTACCTGCAGGGCCAGGTGGACGACAAGCTCAAAGTCGCCGTCAATTCGGTAAAGCAGCAGCAGTCCTTCAACCAGCTGCTGCAACAGAACCCGAACATCCCCACCGACTACTCCCTCATGCTCCTGCGGCAGGACCAGGAACCGTTCCCGTTCGGCGGCAACAAAGACTCGCACCCGGACATCGAAAGCCTCTCCCCGGCCGAAGCCAACAGGCTCGACCTCGCCCCGTTCCAAGTGCGCGGCACTGACGGGCGGAACTGGCGCGTCGTGGCACTGCCTGTAGTTGACGGCAACCAGCGCAACGCCGTCGTCATCATCGGCCTGCCGCTGGCCCCGGTGGACTCGGTCGTGGAACACGCGTCACTTGTGGTCATCGGAGTAGGCTTCCTGACCCTGGTATTGGCCTTCTTCATTGCCACCTGGACAGTGTCCAGGTCCTTCCGTCCCCTGGCCCGTGTGGAAAGGACCGCGGCGGCCATCGCGGCCGGTGATCTTTCCCGCCGCGTCGATGTGGAGAACCCGGCCACGGAAGTGGGGCGGCTGGGAGGCTCCCTGAACGCGATGCTCAGCCATATTGAATCCGCCTTCGCGGCCAGGCTGGCTTCGGAAGAGCGGATGCGCCGCTTTGCCGCTGACGCTTCCCACGAACTCCGCACCCCGCTGGTGACGATCCGGGGGTTCTCCGAGCTCTACCGCCAGGGCGCCCTCACCAAGGAGGAGGACGTGGCCACGGCCATGGGTCGGATTGAGAGCGAGGCTAAGCGGATGGGCTCCATGGTGGAGGACCTTCTGCTGCTCGCCCGGCTGGACGAGCAGCGCCCCCTGCAGCAGAAGCCTGTGGATCTGCTACTTCTCGCCAACGACGCCGTCGTGGACACCCAGGCCAGCGACCGGGACCGGACGATTTCACTGACAGGCCTCGACGGCGGACCGCCGTCCCCCGCGCCGATGCTGGGCGACGAGGCAAAGCTGCGCCAAGTGGTGGGCAACCTGATGGGAAACGCCCTGCGCTACACCCCGCCCGGGACGCCCATCGAGCTCGCCGTAGGAGTACGCACCGGCGAGGCGGGCCAACGGTTTTCCGTCATCGAGGTGCGCGACCACGGCGCCGGGATCCCGGAGGACGAGGCGTCCCGGATTTTTGAGCGCTTCTACCGGGCGGACACCTCGCGGACCCGGGAAACGGGCGGCAGCGGCCTCGGCCTGGCCATCGTTGCTGCCATCGTGGGCTCGCACTCGGGGTCTGTCCGCATGATCCCCACAGACGGCGGGGGCGCCACCATGGTGGTCAGTCTTCCGTTCCGGGACGAGGCCGCAGACTATCCAGGCATTAAGAACGACGGCGGCGAAGCCGGCGAAGTTGTCCACATATAGGCTGCGGATGTGGCGCGGCTTTCCGCCCGCTTCCTAGGCTCGACGTAGCGGTCCTAACACCCAGGGCCGTCCGCAAGCTTGACCAAGCTTGCGAACAGCGTCGAAGGGCAATGACCATGAGCATCATTTCTGTAGATACCGAACTGCTCCAGCTCAAATCAGCCAACGTGAAGGCCACGGTTGACCGCATCAGCGCGGACGTCCAGGCCATGAAGCGGGGGCTGGATGAGCTGCAGGGCACCTGGCGCGGATCGGCTGCCACCAACTTCCAGGCGCTGATCACCGAGTGGACCATCACGCAGGGCAAGGTGGAGGCCTCGCTCGCCTCGATCAACATGGCCCTGACTTCAGCGGCCGCCACGTACGCCCAGGCGGAGCAGGGCAATACGCAACGCTTCAGCTGAAGTAGCCGTTCAGCTTGAGCAGCCGTTCAGCTGATCCGGGTTAGGCCTCCGGGGTTCCCTGGTGGAAGCGCAGGCGCCACTGGGTGCCGTCCAGGACCCAGAGCGAACTGCGGAGCGACGATCCCGCCCGGTCCTTGCTTCGGTAGGTCAGAAGGACCGCTTGGGGTCCTACCCGGTCAGCGCCGATGATCTCCAGTTCAGCAGCAGCGCCAGGGCTCTCCTCGAGAGCCATCATCATGGCATCCCGTGTCCAGAACCGGCCTGAGCTGCCGATTTCCGTAAAGTCCGGATGCAGCAGCACCCCGGTCCGCCCGATGTCGGCACGCGTGTCGGGGCTGAGCAGTTCCCGCTCCAGTGCCTCGACGACGGCTTCGGGAGCTGCTTCCGGCCCGGGCTGCGCGAACGGATCCGTCTCCAGCTCACTGAATAGGTCAGGTTCGGTGAAAAGGTCCGGCTGATTGCGGCTTCCGGCCAGGGTGAGGGACTCCTGGCGCTGCGGCACCTCGGGAGCGGCCTGTTTGGAGGCGCCTCCTTCGTGGACAAGCCCGGCGCGGACAAACCCCGGCCCCGACCGCACTGCGATGCCCTGCTGATAGGAGGTTGCCGCAGCCCGCGCGCGGTCGTCGGCGGCCTCGTTGAGATCGTGCCCGGCGTGGCCGCGGACCCATTCAAAGCGGTACTTGCGTCCGTTCAGTGCCTGGTCGATTTCCCGCAGGATCTCCACGTTCAGGACCGGCTTGCCGTCAGCCTTCCGCCAGCCCTTGCGCTTCCAGCCGGGCATCCACTTGGTGACCGAGTTGATGACGTACTGGCTGTCGCAAAGAATATGCAGCTCCTCCTCGGGGAGGTGCGCGGTGCAACGGAAAAGATCCAGCACGGCCATCAGCTCGCCCTGGTTATTCGTGCCGTGCGGCCAGCCGCCGGCCCGCCAGCAGTCATCGTTCACGTACCAGGCCCATCCGGCCGGACCGGGGTTTCCTAAAGCCGAACCGTCGGCTGCTGCAGTAATCGTCACCGCACTATCCTGCCAGACCCGCCCGACATTGTGGTTTCCGGCGATTCACGGCCGCGGCGGGCGGGGCCTTCGCCAGTATTCCTCCGAACGCAAAAGTGCGGCCCCCTCGACATGAGGGGGCCGCACTCAGGTGCGCTAGGCGCGGTTGGGCAGGTTAGAAACCGCCCATGCCGCCCATCTCGTCGCCGCCACCCATGGCCGGAGCGTTCTTCTCCGGCTTGTCGGCCACAACGGCCTCGGTGGTGAGGAAGAGGCCCGCGATGGAAGCAGCGTTCTGCAGGGCAGAGCGCGTTACCTTGACGGGGTCGTTGATGCCGGCAGCCAGCAGGTCAACGTACTGTCCGGTTGCGGCGTTCAGACCGTGACCGGCGGGCAGGCCGCGGACCTTGTCGACAACAACGCCCGGCTCCAGGCCGGCGTTGAAGGCGATCTGCTTCAACGGTGCGTCGATGGCAACGCGGACGATGTTGGCGCCCGTTGCTTCGTCGCCTTCGAGCTGCAGGTTGGCGAATGCCTTGGCGCCGGCCTGGATGAGGGCAACGCCACCACCGGCAACGATGCCTTCTTCAACGGCAGCCTTCGCGTTGCGGACAGCGTCCTCAATGCGGTGCTTGCGTTCCTTGAGCTCAACTTCGGTAGCGGCACCGGCCTTGATGACTGCAACGCCGCCGGCCAGCTTGGCCAGGCGTTCCTGCAGCTTCTCGCGGTCGTAGTCCGAATCGGAGTTCTCGATCTCGGCGCGGATCTGGGAAACGCGGCCGGCGATCTGGTCGGCGTCGCCGGCACCTTCGACGATGGTGGTCTCGTCCTTGGTGACAACAACCTTGCGTGCCTTGCCCAGGAGTTCGAGGCCGGCGGTCTCAAGCTTGAGGCCGACTTCCTCGGAGATGACCTGGCCACCGGTGAGGATGGCGATGTCCGCGAGCTGCGCCTTGCGGCGGTCGCCGAAGCCCGGAGCCTTGACGGCAACGGACTTGAAGGTGCCACGGATCTTGTTGACGATCAGGGTGGCCAGGGCCTCGCCCTCGATGTCTTCGGCAATGATCAGCAGCGGCTTGGACGACTGCATGACCTTTTCGAGGACAGCAACCAGTTCCTTGACGTTGGAGATCTTGGAGTTGACGATCAGGATGTACGGATCCTCGAGGACCGTTTCCTGGCGCTCAGCGTCGGTGACGAAGTAAGCGGAGATGTAGCCCTTGTCGAAGCGCATGCCTTCGGTGAGCTCAAGCTCGAGGCCGAAGGTGTTGGACTCCTCGACGGTGATAACACCTTCCTTGCCGACCTTGTCCAGTGCTTCAGCGATCAGCGCGCCGATTTCGTCGTCACCTGCAGAGATGGACGCCGTGGCGGCGATCTCTTCCTTGGTTTCGATTTCCTTGGCGGAAGCGAGCAGCTCGGTGGTGACGGCTTCAACAGCCTTCTCGATGCCGCGCTTCAGGGACAGCGGGTCAGCGCCGGCCGCGACGTTGCGCAGGCCTTCCTTGACCAGGGCCTGTGCGAGCACGGTGGCCGTGGTGGTGCCGTCGCCAGCGACGTCATCCGTCTTCTTGGCAACTTCCTTGACCAGCTCGGCGCCGATCTTTTCGTAAGGATCGTCCAGCTCGATCTCCTTGGCGATGGAAACACCATCGTTGGTGATCGTGGGGGCGCCCCACTTCTTTTCGAGGACGACGTTGCGTCCACGCGGGCCGAGGGTGACCTTGACGGCGTCGGCGAGGATGTTCAGGCCCCGCTCAAGACCGCGGCGTGCCTCTTCATCAAATGCAATGATCTTGGCCATAACGGCAGTAGTCCTTTCGGGACAGTCGTTAAGAATGAACCTTCACTGCGGTGCCCGCGACGGACGACCCTTCACCGGCGGCCTCTGTATGCCGCGCGGATGGGATCTCACCCCAGCAAGGTATTTCTTTCGCTCCTTGTCCTTCCCGCTGTCCGCGGCCGGCCGGAACCGGGCGTCGAATTAGCAGTCAGTCCGTGGGAGTGCTAAGTCAATAATTAGCACTCCCCCGGGGAGAGTGCAAGCAGGTATTGCGCAGAAAGGCCCTGCTGCAGCCCCCGCTACGCTAGGAGCGATCAGCTGCCGGCACGGGCGGCGGTTTCGCTTCCGCTCATCCGGGCCCTGTTATCTGCGGCGTAGGTGAACACCATGTAGTTGGCGCTGGTCACGTCCCCGGTGGCATCGAAGCCGATCCGCCCGGATTCGCCGTCGTAATCCGCGGGCTTACCGGCCTTCAGGGCGTCGGCACATTCTTTGTAGCTCCTGCACGGTTCAACCGTGCCCGCGCCCTGCTGCCCGGAGACCGCAATCAGCTTGGCAGCGATGGAGGAGCCGGCGTCGTCCTGCGCCGCGGCAGCCGCGATGGCGGCCAGGTTGACGGCGTCGTAGGTTTCCGCGGCGAACGTCATGTCCTTGAGGCCGGGATCAACCGCCACCAGTTCCCCCTGGAAGTGCGCCGAGGGGAAGACTCCCGGCAGAATTCCGCGGGCACCATCAAGAGCCTCTGACCCCAGGGCGGAGCCGTACTGGTTGATGGCGCCGTCACTGAGGATCAGTTTGTTGCCCGCGAGACCCGCGTTGTTGAGTTCCGCTATTGCGCCCTGGGCGCCGGCGCGGGCCACGAGGATGACGGCGTCCGGGCCGGCAGCCTTGGCGGCTGCGGCCGCCTGCTGTGCCTGGCCGGCCGTGAATCCCGCCTCCGCCACCGTGCCGATGCCTGCTGCCTTCGCTGCGGCGGCGACGGCCACGGAGACGTCCTTGCCGTAAAGGCCGTCCTCGTGAAGGACCGCTATTGTCCGGGCGCCGCTGTCCTTGGCCAGTTTGACCAGCACCGGCGCCTGGGCCACGTCGGCTGCCGAAGTGCGGAAGTAGTATCCGCCGCTCCTGTACCGCGTGAGCCCGTGCGCGGCGTTCGCCGGCGAGATAATGGCCACTTTGGCCCGCGACAGGACATCGATTGCCCCCGGGGCGCGGCTCGAGTCAGTGGGCCCGATGACCACGTCCGCCTTGGCCGCCACGAGTTCCTTGGCCTGCGAGGTGGTGTCCTCGCTGATTTTTTCGGGAAGCAGTTCCACCGGCCGCCCCTTGTGGCCCCCTGCGGCGTTAATCTCCTGGACCGCAAGTTTTGCGGCGGCCAGCTGGGAGGAGTTCAGGAAGGACTGTTTTCCGGTGTTGTCCAGGATCAGGCCTATGCGCAGTGTGCCGTCGCCATTGGCGTCGACCGTATCAACCCGTACGTTGCCGCTCTGGCCGGAGCAGCCGGCCAGGGCGAGCGCCGTTGCTGCGGCAAGGACCGCCGCCGAAACCAACCGTGGCCGCGCCCGACCGGAGCGGGCAGGAATGCCTGGGCCATGCACTGCCGCGGGCAGCATCAGGCCGGCCGGACGTTCTCTGCCTGGGGACCCTTCTCGCCTTCGCCGACTTCGAACTGCACCCGCTGCCCTTCATCCAGGGCGCGGTAGCCCTCACCCTCGATGGCCGACCAGTGGACGAAGACATCGTCTCCGGAGTCGTCAACGGTGATGAAGCCGTAGCCTTTTTCGGCGTTGAACCATTTGACGGTTCCCAATGCCATGGTGCCCACTTTCGGTTGCTTCTGTTCGGCCCACGTCACTGTGCGCCATCGGTACGGTCCGCATCCAAACGCGGCGTCCGGAATCACTTTAGCCATAGCCGTTTGCTGGGGGCAGGACCCCGTCCTGCGAGCCCCTAATAGTTATTCAGGCGTAACCGAAATTCCTTACTGGAAACCGGGCCCGAGGACCACGACCACCGGCATCTGGAACTCGGCGGAGTCCACCAGTGTGGTGATGTTCAGAAGCTCGCCGAGCGCCTCGGCGTTCGCTTTTTGCTCAGCCCCGCTGTAGTAGATCACCGACGACTGCTGCGGCATTCCGCCCCAGTTCCCGACCGGTCCCAAAGCCCACCCGTCCCCGGCCACGGTGGCGCTGACGCGGCCGGCCAGACCGGCTGTGGTGGTCCCGTTGTAGACGGCCACGGCCTGGGTCTTGTCAACAGCCTGTGCGTCGGCGGAGGGCACTGCGGAGGAAGTGCCGCTGTTCGCGAGCGACTCACTGGCAGAGGGGGTCGCACTTGGCTCCGCGCTGGGCTCGGCGCTCGGGGATGCGGTGGTTTGCGACGCTTCGGTGGAAGGGGAAGCCGAGGGGCTCTCCAGGGCGGACCCTGCCGCCAGCAGCGGGGTGCCGGTAGGAACGAATCCCAGCTTGGGCAGGAACAGGAAGGCAACCAGGCCGATGGCGAGCGCCACAACGCCGACGGCCAGGATGGGTCCCAGACGGCGCCGGGGAGCATCGGAGGCGACGCGGTGGACACCCTGTCGTGAAGAGGCCTCCGGGACCCTGTCGAATTCATCCCGAGCGTATTTGGTCATGGTAAAACGATGTCCTTGGTGGTTTTGCTGATTGCCCAGCCCCGACTGTTATACGTCAGAGCCCAAACGGCGGGCCGTGCGTGCCCGTTGGCGTGACGTACGTAGTCTACGCAATCTCTTCACGAGCATGGGGTCGTGGGCCAGGGCGTCTTCGGTATCAATCAGCGTGTTGAGGATCTGGTAGTAGTGCGTGGCCGAGAGGTCGAACAGCTCACGAATGGCCTGCTCCTTGGCCCCTGCGTACTTCCACCACTGCCGCTCGAGGGCCAGCATCTGCTGGTCCCGCTCGCTCAGCCGTGAGCCCTGCTGCGGAGCGGGCACGAAGCCGTTCGCCGCCGCGCTTGGGCTGCCGGCGGCCGCAAGTGAGACGTCGTCGTGCACGGGTTCGGCCACGGCAAACTCCTTCACTTGATCCGGTCAAAGTCTCTTTCCATGGTACGGGCGAATAACACGCCTGTCATTTACGCAGTGTGACGTGGCGGCGCGGAGGCGGGGCCTTTGACTGGTGCTGGCTCCCGGCGACGGATTTTCCCGGCTCCTGCGCTCGTTCCTCACGCAACAGGGGCCTACAGAAAATCTGCCGCCGGGATCCTAGGTGAGTGTCGCCCGCCGCCTCTGCTTCGGCCAGCACTGCGAGAATGGACTCGTGTTTGATTCTGAAGCTTTGTTTGAGCTGGAGCCTGCCGTGGAGGCTTTGGGATTTGCCGAGATGGCGCACTTGCCGCTGGACCGCCTGATGGCCGCGGACTGGGCGGCAGCGCTGGCGCCGGTCGAGGCCGGGTTGCGCAGCGTCCTGGAGTACCTCGCTACTGAAGTGGCCGACGGGCACCAGGTGCTGCCGTCGCCGTCGAACGTGCTGCGCGCCTTCCAACAGCCGCTGGCCGGCGTCAAGGTCCTCATTGTGGGCCAGGATCCGTACCCGACCCCCGGCCACCCCATCGGCTTGTCCTTCGCAGTGGAGGGGCACACCCGGCCCATTCCGCGGAGTCTTGCGAACATCTATAAGGAAATGGAATCCGACCTCGGCCTTCCCGCCCGCGTCCACGGGGACCTCACGCGCTGGGCGGATCAGGGCGTCCTCCTCCTGAACCGTGTCCTGACAGTCCGTGCCGGAGCGGCCGGGTCCCACCGGGGTAAAGGCTGGGAACCGATTACGACGGCGGCAATCGCCGCCGTCGCCGGGCGCCGCGCTGCTGATGGCAGCCGGGCGCCCCTCGTGGCTGTGCTGTGGGGCAAGGATGCCGAGGGCGTCCGCCCCTTGCTGGGGGACGCTCCGGTGCTTGCCAGCGCCCATCCCAGCCCGTTGTCGGCCCCGCGCGGATTCTTTGGGTCCCGCCCGTTCAGCAAGGCCAACGAGCTGCTCCGTACGCAGGGATCGGAGCCCGTCAACTGGGAGCTCCCGCCGGTCTCTTAGCCTAGGCTTACTTCCATGACTTCCCTCCCTGCCGCCACGTCAGCCAGCCGAAAATCGCGCCCCCAGACGAACCTTACGGTCCTCCGGCGCGAGGAACTCTCGCCGCACATGGTGCGGATCGTGGCCGGCGGCGAAGGCTTTTCCAGCTATGTGAACAACGATTACGTAGACCGTTACGTGAAGATCGCCTTCCCGCAGCCTGGCGTTGAGTACCCGATCCCCCTTGACCTGTGGGCCATCCGTGAGTCGATGCCCCGCGAACAATGGCCGCACACGCGGACCTACACTGTCCGCTGGGTGGACGTGGCAGCCCGTGAACTGGCCATCGACTTCGTGATTCACGGTGACGAAGGCCTGGCCGGCCCCTGGGCGGCCAATGCCCGGCCCGGCGACAGCCTGGTACTCACCGGGCCGGGGGGCGGCTACAACCCGGACCCGGCCGCCGACTGGCACCTTTTCGCCGGTGATGAGGCGGCCCTTCCGGCCATCGCCGCCGCGATTGAGTCGCTTCCGCCTGAGGCGCGCGGACTCGCGTTCCTGGAAGTGGACAGCGACGCAGAGATGCAGCCCATCACCGCCCCGGCCGGCCTGCAGATCCAGTGGCTGCCGCGCAACGGCACGCCTGCCGGCGGCAGCGGGCTCCTGGTCAGCGCTGTGCGCGATGCCGAGTGGCCGGAGGGCAGGGTGCAGGTCTTCGCCCACGGTGAGCGGGGCAACATGAAGTCCCTTCGTGAAGTCTTCTTCCGTGAGCGCGGCCTTGAACGGGCGCAGGTATCGCTTTCGGGCTACTGGGCCACGGGACGCGTGGAGGACGACTTCCAGGCCGAGAAAAAGCTCCCGATCGGCCAGATCTAGGGAAGCCTTCCCCGGTTAGCGGCGCCGGGCTCGGCGGCGTTCGTTACTGGCCAGGCTCCGCGTGAGCGGGCGGGCCAAAGTGTCGCCGAGGACGATTCCGGCGGCCACTCCCAGCACGATCGCCCCGGCGTTCAGCATGCCCCCTGCGCCCATCAGAATCTGCGACTCTTCAATGGTCAAAACATACATGGACCGGAATATAGTCAGGCCAGGCAAAAGGATGAGGGCCGCTGGGACGGCCACCACCAGCTGTGGCGCACCCATCTTCAAGGCGACAACCCTGGCCAGGAGGCCGATGACCACCGCGGCCACGGCCGGAGAAAACCTGGCCCCCATGCCGATCAGGTCGGCGCCGAGCAGCACGAGATGGCCAACAACGCCCACCGCCGCGGTGGGCAGCAGCAGCTTCCAGGCGGTCTGTTCCGTGATGCCAATGGCGACAACAGCTACTGCCACCAGGATGATGAGCGCCCACAACGGATACGCCGGCGGGAATGTTTCCGTGACGTCGATTTCCTCCATACCCATCTTCGTGCCCAGCACGAAAGCGACGGAGATGCCGGACACCAGCGCGCCGAAGGTCAGCATGGTGGACAGGAACCGGCCCGCCGCCGTCACCGGGAAGCCGTTGATGGCGTCCTGTACGGACGAAACGAGGCGGCCGGTGGGCAGGAGCAGCAGGATTCCGCCTACCACCACGATCGCGGGCGCGATCTGGATTCCCACGGGACTGCCGAACCGCCACAGCAGCAGGGCGATGAACGTGACCAGGAAAGCGCATGACGCCGTGGTGAAGAAGTCCGGAACCCGCCAGCGGCCCAACTGCCGGGCGAGCAGGCTCACCAGGATGTTCGAGCCGAACGCCACGGCCGAAGCGCCCGGGCCGCCGCCCAGCACACCGACGAAAACCGCGGCGAACACCGCGAAGGCAACGGTGACCATCCAGCGCGGAAACGGCTTGGAGCTTCGGATGATTTCATCCAGCCGGCGGACCGCCTCATCACGGCCGACGCCGCCGGCCACGATGTCCGTGACCAGCTGGTGCACCTGGGCCAGGCCCGCGTAGTTGTTGGTCCACGACCGCACCACCCGGAGCAACGAAATGGGGGTCTGGTCCTTGGGTGCGTAGTTGATGGCCACCGACTGGTTAGTGATGTCCACTTCGATATGTTTCAGGCCCAGGGCAGCAGTGATGGCGATGATGCTGGTTTCCACTTCCAGGGCGCCGGCGCCGTACCGGAACATTGACTCGGCCAGGTGGAGCGCGAAGTCAATGGTCTTGCGGGCGGAGGTGTCCACTCCCCCCACCTGGATCATGGGGTTGGCATAGGGACTTCCCGCGAGCCTGTCCACGATGCTCATGGGCGCGGTGGGCGGATTTTCGCCCTGCACGAGCCTGCGCAGCATGCGCTTGGCGGCAGCGTTCTGCCGCACCTGGGATGCGGTGAGTGGTTGGGTCGGGGGCAGCGCCGCCGTGGGCGGCCTGCGGCGACCGTCGGGTGCTTTGGTCATTGCGGCCTCCTCTAGGGCTTCACAAGGCTTAGTAGAATTGCTGGCCGGTTCGCCTGGTGTAAAGCTGGCGCGCCACGCGTTCGCCGGCGGCCATCCAGGCCTTGTACTTCAGCGGGCTGAGAACCTGGTCATAGCAGCCCACGAAGTCGGTGACCGTTTTGCTGAAACTGGTCTTGAACAGCCCCAAGCCGTGGAACGGGTTGGAGGTGTCCTTGAGTTTGTCGCTCGGCGGGGTGCCGCAGAAGTCGTACTCGGTGCAGCCGAGTTCCTTGACCTGGTTGATGGCGGTCCATTGCACCAGGTGGGAGTCGCCGTACTGGCTGCGCTTCTGGAGTGAGCCGCCGTCCTTGTACGTCCCTTTGCGTCCGTAGTTGATCACAAAGGCGCCCACCGAGGGCACCCCGTCCTCGTAGACGAACAGGAGCCGGCCCTGGCCGCGGCTGATGAAGTTGGTCCAGAACTGCCGGTAATACTCATACTCGCGGACCCTGACCTGCGACTTCGCTTCCACCGTGGTGGTCATCAGCGCGTACATGGCCCGGAAGTTCTCCTCCGTGGGCTCCACGTTGCGGACTTCCACTCCCTCGCGGATCGCCCTGCGGACAGCGTTGCGTCCCCTGGAGTGCAGGTTCCGCAGCAGTTGGTTTTCCTCCGGTGCGATGTCCAGCAGAGCGGTGGAGTCGTTGGGCTGCAGGTTGTGCGTCTTGACCAGTCCTGCGCCCTCAATCACCCGCTTTGCGTCCTCGGAAAGGATGATGTCCGGCTCGATCTTGATGGCAAAGACGCCCAGCTTTGCGCGTTTCACGAATTCGGCGTTTGCGGCGGCGATGCCCGGGATATCCTCGACTGCTGCGACGTCCGGTCCCTTGATGAGGTACCAGAGCTTGCCCAGGACCGGGAAGGATTTCTCCAGCACCAGGTTGTAGCTCGTGTAGTCCGCGGTTTCGTAGACGAGGTGGAGGGGCTTCCAGCCAAAGTGTTGTTTGACCTCGGCGAAAGCCTCGGACTGAAGCAGGTTTCCGCCGTTCGGGTTCGCAGTGACGTGGTTGTCCCAGTTGGCGACCTCCTCGGCGGAGGCAAAGCGGGCAGTAAATTCTCGCAAGTGCGCGGTGTCCAATCTTTGCGGTCTGTGCTTCGGTCGCATGCCGGGCATGCAAGCCACAAGTCTATCGGCCCTCCCTAGGGGGACGCTGACCGGTCACCGCGTCGCGGCATCCGCGCTCAGAGCCGGATCTGTTCCAGGGACTCGAGACGCACGGCCAGGGGTTCCTTGCCCAGGGAGCGTTGGCTTTTGACCAGTCGGTCCGCATTTTCCAGCCGGGACAGGCTCAGTCCGGTCAATTCAGCGATTTGGGCAATCGGGACCTGGAAGGTTCGGAAAGGGCCCAGCGGCGGCGGTTCATCGGCAAGGAGACGTTCACGGATGGCCTTCTTGAGGTCCACCTTCCCCAGCAGCGGGGACTGGTCCAGCACGAATCCCGCCGCCGCGAGCTTTCCGTCCGTGGTCCAGGCTGCGACCTTCCAGAACTTCCGCGGTATCTGGACGCCCCTGTACGGCAGGTCGTCGTCTGCCAGGACAGGCCCGGTGAACACGCTGAGCTTGGCGTCGTTGAGGTCCGCGTGGTTAAGGACGTGGTTCTCCAACCCCACCCAGAGTTCCTTGCCCTGGTTGAAGTCGTCAACCTGGGGCGCGGCATTGGTGAAGGCGAAAGTGTCCTGGTTGGCGGCCTTGGCCGTTGCCGGATCGCCCCACACCGGATCCAGCCGCCGGACCAGATGCCCCCGGTCGAAGGCGTTGTTCTTGTAGACGTCCGGGCCCGCCTGCTGTTCCTTCGGGACCCTGGGATCGAAATGCCAGGTTCCTTCGCGGGCCAGCGGGACCAGCTCGCGTCCGTGGATGTTCACGCCGACGACGGCGGCCAGCTTCCGTGACGGGCGCAGCCGGACGGAAAAGTGAATGTAGTCAAGCAAGACCGTTGCTGCCGGCGGACTGGGCAGCTCAAGGCGTGCCCGCAAAAAGTCCCGGTCATATCCCCCAGTCATAGCTCCATAGTGGCACTGCTCCCTACGGGTGAACAGACCAGCTTGACTAGGAATGCCGTACTGGCAAGGGTTGGAGCATGCAGGCACCTTACGAACAGCCCACACCAAGGCCCGGCGGCGGCCCGGCTGCCGGAGCCGGGCGCCCCAGTAACCGTGCGCAACTGCTGGGGCTGGCCGTCTTCCTTGGGGCTTCCGCCCTGGTCGCCTGGTTGGGCGCCTTTGCCACCCTGAACAACGTGGAGGGCTGGTATGCCACAGCTGACAAGGCCCCGTGGTCACCGCCCAACTGGGTGTTCGGCCCCGTCTGGACGCTGCTCTACACCGCCATGGCCGTTGCCGCATGGCTTGTCTGGCGGCGCCACGGTCAGCGCACCGGACCCGCCCTGGCGGCTTACGGAATCCAGCTGGGGCTCAATCTGTCGTGGACGCCGGTGTTCTTCGGCCTCTATCCGGTGGTGGGTACAGCGGCGCTCTGGCTGGGGCTCGCCATCATCATCGCCCTGGTCATCGCTGTAACAGTGACGGTCCTGTACTTCGGCCCCATCAGCAGGACCGCAGGCTTACTGCTGTTGCCTTATATCTCCTGGCTGGTTTTCGCCACGAGCCTTAACTGGTGGGCGGCCCTGCACAACTAGCTCTCGACAGGTTTGCCCCTTCAGCATTCGACGACGTTGACGGCGAGGCCGCCCATCGCGGTTTCCTTGTATTTGGAGGACATGTCCCGGCCGGTCTCGCGCATGGTCACGATGACCTCGTCCAGGGACACCCGGTGCGTCCCGTCGCCCCAGAGCGCCATYTTCGCGGCGTTGATCGCCTTCGCGGCCGCGATCGCGTTCCGCTCAATGCACGGGATCTGCACCAAACCGCCGATCGGATCACACGTCAGCCCCAGGTTGTGCTCCATCGCGATCTCCGCCGCGTTCTCCACCTGCGCCGGGGTGCCGCCCATCACCTCCGCCAGGCCCGCAGCGGCCATCGAGGACGCCGAACCCACCTCGCCCTGGCAGCCGACCTCCGCGCCGGAAATCGAGGCCTGCTCCTTRTACAGCACCCCGACCGCGGCCGCGGCCAGCAGGAACTTCACCACCACATCGTCCCGGTCCGCCTGCGTGGCCTGATCCATGCCCGGCGCGAAATGCAGCGCGTAATACAGCACCGCCGGGATGATCCCGGCCGCCCCGTTCGTCGGCGCCGTCACCACCCTCCCGCCSGAGGCGTTCTCCTCGTTCACSGCCAGCGCGATCAGGTTCACCCACTCCTGCCAGTACTTCGGATCCCGGTACTCCGGATCATGATCCCGGGTCTCCTTCAGCAACCGCTCATGCCAGTCCGGGGCCCGGCGGCGGACCTTCAACCCGCCCGGCAACAAACCCTCACGCTTCAAGGACACCGCAACGCACTCCTCCATCACCGCATAGATGTGCAGCAGGCCCGCCCGGATCTCCTCCTCCGACCGGGACGCGCGTTCGTTCACGAACATGATCTCCCCGATCGACAGGCCCTTGGACTGGCACCGGCCCAGCAGCTCCGCCGCGGTACGGAACGGCAACGGCAGTTCCTTCCTGGACTCCTCCAGCTCCTGCTGCGCCGCGTCCTCCCCGCCCTCACGGACAATGAAACCGCCGCCCACCGAGAAAAACGTCGCCGCATGCAGCACCTCACCGGCGCCGTCCGAAACCGTAAACGTCATCCCGTTCGTGTGCCGCGGCAGGACCGTCAACGG
This sequence comes from Arthrobacter sp. Leaf337, assembly GCF_001423745.1. Taxonomy (GTDB): domain Bacteria; phylum Actinomycetota; class Actinomycetes; order Actinomycetales; family Micrococcaceae; genus Arthrobacter. The sequence goes on along the minus strand of NZ_LMPC01000002.1, from coordinate 134,332 downwards.
CCGCAACACCATGTCCTTCACCCCATACGGGAGCTGCACYGACCCGGCCAGCTGCAGCTTCCCGGACTCCRCGATCGCCGCCAGCCGCTCCTCCACCTCCGCCGGCAGGATCTTCTCCGGATGAARACCCTCCAACCCCAGCAGGATCGCCGTCATCGTCCCATGACCGTGACCAGTCGCCGCGAGCGACCCATACAGATCCACCCGCAACCCCGCCACCCTCTCAAGGTCACCGGACGCCCGCAACTCCTCCGCGAACACCGCCGCAGCACGCATCGGACCCACCGTATGCGAACTCGACGGCCCAATCCCGATGGAAAAAAGATCAAAGACACCAACAGCCATGGCCGGGGTNAACACCGCCGCAGCACGCATCGGACCCACCGTATGCGAACTCGACGGCCCAATCCCGATGGAAAAAAGATCAAAGACACCAACAGCCATGGCCGGGGTACCTTAGTTGCTCACGCGCGGCAGGGCACGGCGGCGCGGACCAGGCTGGCGGCCTGCAAATGTGGATGAGGACGGCTGAATCGTCACGAGGAACTCCATAATTCAGGTGGCGCAGGGCGCCACGATGATTCGGGTTCCTCCCCGCTCTGTATTTGACCTGAGAGTTTCCGCGGACCCTGCTGTTACAGCGTGCCGCTTGCACCGTCGGTGAGCCCGGAGACCGGACTACTTTCCAGAGTTGCCTCGCCGCGGCGGTACGTGGGCCTGAGAGATTCCTGGGGAGGATTTGCTCCTACGGCGCCTGCTGAACGTACCGGCAGGACTCTCCCGCCGCAGATCAAAAGCATGTGTCACTTGTCGGTGACACGGCTCACACTTTACTCCGTTGCCGCGACGCCACGCAACAGAGCCACTTCACACGGTCACACTTCCCGTGCCGGCCGCTCCGGAATCCCGTCCCGGTACATCACGGTGCTGCGTTTGAAGATCTCGGCATAGACGGAGGACCGGACGGACGTCACCGTCTCCATCTGCCGGAGATCGTCGAGCAGCAGCCGCAGTTCGTCCAGGCCGGGCAGAGCCACCTGGGCCAGCACGTCCTCGCCGGAGGCGGCGGCCCAGCGGGTCACCGGAAGGCCGGCCAGGTGCTTCCCCGGCGACTCCGCCGCCTTACCGGAACGGGTCAGGGTGATGAGGGACTCCACAGGGAATCCGAGCACTGCGGGATCCACCACAGCCCTGATGAACAGGGCACCGGAATTGGTCATGGCTTCAAGGCGGCGGCTGACGGTTGCCTTCGAGACCGACAATTCGGTGGCCAGCTCATCCACGGTGGCCCGGCCGTTGAGATGGAGGAGCTCGGCCAGCGCCTGGTTCGTTTCATCAAGTGCCTCACCGGGTTGGCCGGTGCGGATTCCGGCCAGCCGGCCGTCCTCGTCGCGGTGGAGCGCGGCGTACTGTTTCTTGTCCAGTACGTCCGGGGTCCAGCCGCTGGGGGTCCGGAAATACTCCAGGAGGGGTGTCATGGAGAAGGACTGCACACCGTCCACCCCGGACAGGCGCCGGTAGAGAAGCCCGCCAAGTTCATCCGGGGAAAGGAACAGCTCCGCCACGGCCTCGTTCGTGCCGGACAGTGCCGTGACCCACGACGACTCTTCCTGCTCCGCCAGCCACGTGCAGACCCCGCGAAGATTGCGCGGTGCCGCCGTCACGCGCAGCAGGAAGGCCGACCGCGAACTGACCGACGACGGGTTGATAAACGAGTTTGTGCGCACCACCCCGGACTCGAGGAGCTTGTTTCCGCGGCGTGCCACGGTGCGTTCCTGCTGCCCCAGGACGTCGGCGATCAGGCGCCAGGGAGCACGCCCGTTCCGGACCAGCGCGGCCACGATCTGCCGGTCCAGGGCGTCAAGCTGCTCCACGTCCCGGCTCCTTTCAGTGCGGCTGCGAAAGTACGATGCCGGCGGGCTGCTTCCGCTGAACGGAACCGGGACGGCGGACCCGCCGCCGCCCCCGGTCATGTCAGTTCCGGCCCAGATAGGCTAGCACTCCGGAGAGCGCGGCACCTGTTCCCCCGACGACGGCGGCGCGGGCGTCCGGCGCGAACTGCGGCGAGTGGTTCCCGGCGGGTGTTGCGCCGTCCTCGAAGAGCTCGGGATCGAAGGCGCCAAACGCCCAGAACACGCCCGGTACGCCGATCGCGTCGCTGAGCCATCCGGCGTCCTCGGACCCCATGCCGAGCGGTGAGTCGATCAGCGCATCAGCGCCGAAGTCCGCCGTGAACGCTGCCGTCACGCGGTCGGCGGACGCAGGATCGTTGTAGCAGCGGGGGAAGCTGTTCAGTTCGACGATGGTGGGTTCCGGCGCCGCCGAGGCCTCGGCTTCGGCCGAGATGATCCGCCGGATGGCGGCGAGCACGGTGGCGCGTGTGTCCTCATCAGGCGTCCGGACGTTGACCGAGAACTCGGCGGAGTCAGGAATGATGTTCTCCTTCAGGCCAGCATGGAAAGTTCCCACGGTGACTACCGCCGGCGTCGAGGGCGCCAGCTCGCGGGAGACGATGGTCTGCAGGCGAAGCACCATGGCGGCGGCGGCCACGATCGGGTCGATTGACTTCTCGGGCTGCGAGCCGTGGGCCTGCTTGCCGTGCACGGTGATCTTCCACGAATCTGCCAGGCTGGCCATGTGCCCGCCCCGGATCATGAGTTTTCCCTGGCTGACCGGCATGACGTGCTGGGCCAGCACCACGTCGGGCTTGGGTGCCCGGTCCCACAGGCCGTCGTCGATCATCGCTTTGGCGCCATAAGCCGTCTCTTCGCCCGGCTGGAAGATGAGCACCAGGGTTCCGGCCCACAGCTCGCTGCGGTCCGTGAGCAGCGACGCCAGCGCCAGCGCGGCGGCAATGTGCGTGTCGTGCCCGCAGCCGTGCATCACTGGAGCGACGGCCCCGTCCGGCAGGGTGCCGGTGGCCTCGCTGGCGTAGTCAAGGCCCGTCTGTTCAGCGATGGGCAGGCCGTCGGTGTCGGCTCGGAAACCGATGACCGGCCCGTCGCCGTTCTTCAGGATGCCAACCACGCCGGACCCGCCGCAGCGGAAGGATTCGATGCCCAGGCCGGCAAGGTGCTGTTCAATGTACTCCGCGGTCTCGAATTCCTGCGCCGAGAGTTCCGGGTGGGCATGCAGGTGCTTGTAGACGCCGACGTACTCCTCCACAAAGTCTTCGGGAACTTCGACGGCGGGGGTCAGGCGTACGCCTGTGGTGGTAGTCATTGCTGGCTTCCCTTTCAGTGGGTGGGTTCGGAAATTCGGGTGGCCTGCGCGCTTTCGCCGGCGGCCGGTTCTACCGGAGCCTGCGGGGCCTTGGAGCGTGCAAACCAAGAGGCTGCGATGGTGATGATGACAGCCAGGGCGGTGGCAAAGTACGTCAGCCCCGGAGCCAGCGGCACCACCACGAAAACGATGACGGCGGCCACAATGACAGCCACAATCGTGGTGCGGCGGCTCTTCATTGCCAGCACGCTCTGCAGCACCACGGCACCGAAAATCGCGGGCAGGATGTAGCTGCGGGCCGTGGCGATGAGCGGCGCGGGGAGCATTCCCACGAGCCAGGTGCCCAGCACGCCAACAAAGAGGATGAGCGTGGTGATGTGGACCAGTACCGCGCCGATGATGGCGCTGCCGGCGATGAGTTCCGCCCGGCGGGTGCCCGGCTTCTCCCCCAGATTGGCCTGCGCCACGATGGCCGCCGGCAACAGTTTGTTGGCAATGTTGCCGATCAGGAAGGCCTGGTACATGGCTGACCGTCCCAGGATGGGGAAGTAGGACACCGGCTCGATCACTGCGATGATGCCGAAGGTGGCCAGGACTGCCCCGACGGCGGTGACCAGCTCCAGGGGCGTCACCCCCATGCCTGCGCCGAAGGCGGCGTACAGGGCCGCGGCAAGGGAGATCAGCAGCCCGAGCCCCAGGGTGATGGGGCCCCAAATCGACGTGGTGCGGTCAAAGGCTGAAAACCGTGCGGATGTTTCGGTGGAAGTCGTGGTGGACATCAGTATGGCTCCTGTCGGGGTTTCAGGCTGCTGCGGTCATGAGGAAGGCGGCTGAGAGTGCCACGATGATGGACATTCCCAGTCCCCATTCGCGCAGCCACGGAAGCCGGAGCTTATGGGCAAGCAGGAGGCACACTCCCATTGCTGCCGCGGAGGCGAGCATGGTGACGAGGTGGACGGGAGACTTGAGTACTTCCTGGAAGGCGAGGGTGAAAAAAGCGCCCAGCAGCGCCGCCGTCGGGACAATGGCCATCACCGCGGGGTTCACCTTGCGGAGCTTGGCGTCGCCTTTGCTGAGGATGGGTGTCAGGATCAGCGCAGTCAGCATCCACGCGAGCCCGCCGATGGTCATGGCGGCGAAGGCGAGGGCGAAGATCTTCTGGGTGTACGTTGGTCCGCCCAGTTGCGCGCCCTGCGTGCCTGCCGAAATGCCGGCTGCCGCAACGTCGAAGGCAGCCGAGCCCACCAGGCCGATGCGTGTCAGGACCGCGGGGGTTCCGAACAGCGGGAGGAGGGATATGGCGATGAGGGCAACGGCAAGGGATGGGCCGATGGCCGCCACGGCACCGGAGCGGACAGAGCTGCTGACCTGTGCCGGCGTGAGGTCAGCGGCCGGTGCCGCTTTCCGGATGGCCTTGAAGTAGATCACCGACTGGAGGATGACGACGGCGAAAACGCCTACCGCGGACGCCCACAGGACGGGGTGGTGGATCAAAGGGGTGATGTCTGTGGAACCAGGATCGACAGCTGCGACAACCACGTTTACTCCTCTGGAAACTGAGGGGACACTCCTTGTCGGGTGTCCGAAATTAATACTTCATGAACTCCTTGTGCCTGTTTGTTTCATTTTTACAGCACGAGTTGTCCATAAGTACACAGTTTTCAGATTTCCGACAGATCACGAAAATGAAGCATTGGTGTAAATTTCCCCGTCATGGGGGAAGGCTGGCGGGCCGGAAGGGAGCCGCCTCGGCGAATTAAGGGGATAAGGGAGTACGCCGGAAGGCTAGAGAAACACCGCTGCGAACATTGCCGTTCCGCCGGCGCCGAAGATGGCGAGGATGAGGCCTACCGAGAGGCTGCCCCGGGAGATGACAAAGACGGGCCGCGTCGATTCGGCCGGGTTCGCCGGGTTGTAGAGCACCGGAATGCGGGTGCCGATGATTTCCTGGTCAGGGCCGTAGACGTCTGACTGGCCAAGCCACCTCAGGCCATGGGAATCCTGGAACTCGTAGGACGGGGCAAAGCGGTTCCGGCCGTTGCTCGCGGGGCCGTCTACGCCGCGCATGTTCCCGGTCACCAGTGCCTGCGCCGGCACCCAGCCGCGAAGCGCGTACCGCCGCCGGAATGACCCCGCCAGGGAAACCGCGATGACTATCAGGCCCGCCACCAGGAACAGCGCGGGCACGGCCAGGAACAGCGCCACTATGGAGTCCATGCTCAGCCCACCGGGAGGATGCTGATGAAGAGGAGCGCTCCCGCGGCAATCGCGGCGAAGGACGGGATCATGCAGCCGATCACCGTGCTGTCCTGAGATGAAACCTGGAACGACTGGTTGGGGTTGATGGGGTTATACATCACTTCCACCGGCGAACCCGGGGCGGGCGGGCTGGCGTAGGAGACCTCGGATTCGCCGGCAAACAGTGTCCCGTAAGGATCCGCAAACTGGTAGGTGGGGTAGAAGCGCCGGCTGCGGCTGCCGCCGCCTCCCCCATTGGTCCAACCGGCCACGCTTCCGGTGACGACAGCCTGGACCCGCGGCCAGCTGGCCGTGAGTTGTTCGCGGCGCTTGGTCTTGCGCCAAACGCGGACAATCGAAAAAATCACGCCGGCAACAAACAGCGCCCAAATGATGTACAGCGCGATCTTCACGTGTCCCCCCAGGTTCCAGTCACCAAGAAGTATGCCATCGCCCGGCGGCCTGTCGTTCAGGCGGCCGCCGGGCGATGGCATACGCGGTGCTGGCTTACACACACCGCAGGTGGGACTAGGACGTCAGGTGGAGCGACGACGTCAGTGCTGCGTCGGCGTCCCGCAGGACCTTGGCCGCCACTTGGAGGCCCTCGATCCGGCCCAGGGAGGTGTCCTCGTGCTCGATGTTGACCAGCATGTTGGGGTCCACCTCATACAGTGCGCGCAGGAACTCGGTCCAGTACGCGGTGTCGTGCCCGCGGCCGAGTGCCACGAAGTCCCAGGCGGAGTTCTTGGGCCACTCGTTGGCCCACTCGTCGCCGCCCAGGTTGGTGCGGTTTTCCTCCGGCGAGAGCCGGCGGAAGCTGTTGTCCAGGACGCCGTAGAGCGCGGCGTTTGCAGTGTTGACGCGGACATCCTTCGCGGCGGCCTGGAAGACCAGCGGACCGAGTTCGCGGACCACGGCTACCGGATCCATCTGCTGCCAGAACAGGTGCGAGGCATCCAGTTCGACGCCGACGTGGGTCGCGCCGGTGAGTTCAATGAGCTTGTGGACGTCAGCGGTGTTGAACACGATGTTCTGCGGGTGGAGTTCAAGGGCCACCTTGACGCCGTGGTCGGCGGCGAGGCGGTCGGTTTCCTTCCAGAAATCGGCCGCGATGCCCCACTGGTAATCGAGCACGTCCAAGGCGGCCGAGTTCCAGGCGTTGACCACCCAGTTGACCGTGGTGGCTCCCGGCTCGCCGCCGGGCAGGCCGGACATGGTCACCACGCGGTCCTGTCCCAGCCGGCTTGCCAGCCGGATGGAGCGGCGGATGTCCTCGGCGTGCTTCTCCCCGATTTCCCGCTTGGGGTGCAGCGGGTTGCCGTTGCAGTTCAGCCCGGCAATCGAGACGCCGGTCCCCTCGAAGATCGCCAGGTAGTCGTCGCGGGCCGCGTCGCTTTCCAGTATCTGGTCCATGGAGGGAACGTGGACGGCCGGAAGGAACCCGCCCGTGTTGATCTCGATGCCCGTCAGGCCGAGGTCGGCAATGACTTTCAGGGCCTCGGGAAGCGGCCGGTCGTGCAGGATCGCGTTGTAGACGCCGAGTTTCATAGCGTGACCTTCTGTCCGTTGTTGAGCGCGGATTCGGCAACGGCGCCGAGCAGTTCCATGTTGCGGACGCCCTCATCGAAGGTGGCGCAGCGGGGCAGCGACTCGGCTTCACTGAGGCCGGCCACCTCCTCGAGGAACGCACGGGCCTGGTAGCCGAACGCGTCGTTCTGGCCGAAGCCGACTTCGGGGGCGTCCATGGCGAGCCCGCCGGCGATGTAGGGGTGGCCGGGGCCGAGGATCACCTGGCGGTAACCGTTCTCGTTGCCTGATCCGTCGTTGAGGAACAGCTGGATTTCGGCGGGCCGGCGCTGGTCGAACTTGGCGGCTCCGTTCTCGCAGAACACTTCGAAGTTGAGGCTGTTGGCGTGGCCGGCGGCCACACGGGAGACCTCGAAGCTGCCTGCGCCGTTTTCGAACTCCGCGGAGAAAGCGGCGTAGTCGTCGTTCTCCACCGCTTCGAAGGTGTCACTGACCGCAACGTGGTCGTGCCCCATAACGGCCGCGAGCGGCAGGGGCCGCTTGTCGATCACGGTGCTGAGGCGGCCTCCGCTGATGGACTTGATGTCGCCGCAGAGGAACTCGGAGACGTACGCCAGGTGGCTGCCGACGTCGGCCAGCGCACCGGAGCCGGGGCCGCCCTTGTAACGCCAGCTCATGGGAGCCGAGGGGCTGAATCCGTAGTCGGTCCAGTAGCGGCCACTGAAGTGCAGCACCTTGCCCAGGACACCGGTCCGGATGAGGTCCCGGATGTAGGCGATGCCGGGAGTGCGGCGGAAGGTGAAGCCAATACGGGCAATCGAGCTCGCGTTGCGGGCCGCATCGGCCATGGCGCGTGCGTCCTCCAGCGAGTCGCTCAGCGGCTTTTCACACAGTACGTGCTTTCCGGCGGCGAGCAGGCCTTCCACCACTTCGCGGTGGAGGGAGTTGGCGATGACCACGCTGACGACGTCGATGTCATCGGCTTCAGCGATTGCCTGCCAGGAGGTGTCGTTGCGCTCGTAGCCAAAGCGGCGGGCGGCCAGCGAGCCGAATTCGGCGTTGACGTCGCCGATCGAGACCAGCCGGACCGGGGGAAGGACGGGGCTGTACAACGTAGAGGCGGTCCGGTAGGCAGCGGCGTGGGCCTTGCCGGCCATCCCTGCGCCAATAACGGCTACGCCGAGGCTTTCAGCCATTGATTTCTCCTTTGAAATGTGGGCAGGACGATCGCCTGTCCGGGAAAATTGTAGCGCTACAAAAATGTCCGCTGGAAAAAGCGTAGCTTTGTCTATATGTCCTGTCAATGATCGTGCGGCTATCCTCGATAACGAGACACGAAAGGCCCTGCCATGACGCTGAACGCCCCTCGGACCCGCCGGCCCACGATCTACGACGTCGCCAAGACCGCCGGCGTGTCGCCGTCGCTGGTGTCCCTGGTCCTGCAGAATCCTTCGCGGGTCAGCGACAAGCGCCGCGAGGCCGTGCTGGCAGCGATTGCGCAGCTCGGGTACCGGCCCAGCCGTGCCGCCACAGCCCTCGCGAGCAGCCAGACAAAGAGCATCGGGCTGGTGATCGACGACTTCCGGAACCCGTGGTTCGTCGATCTGTTGCGCGGCATGGAATCCGCGCTCTCGGTGCACGGCTACCAGGTCACGGTGGCGGACTCACAGCCCGGGCAGAACCGGATCAAGGAGGCGACCGACGGCTTGCTGGCCCTGCACGTTGCAGGCCTCGTGATCGCCGCGGAACCCAGCGAGTCAATGCTCTCCGGCACCTGGGTTCCCACGGTCGTCGCGGGCTGGCGGAAAGGTGTCCCGGCCGGCGCCGACCTCATCACGAACGACGACGACGGCGGGGGCCGCCTGGCAGCCAGCCATCTGTTGGAGCTCGGCCATACCCGGATCGGCCACCTCACTGGCTCGGACGGGGCGGCGGCACACCGGCGGGAGGGCTACCGGAGCCGGATGGTTGAGGCCGGCCTTGGGGTTCGGATTGCCGGGGAATCCGGGGGAACGTCGGAAGAGGACGGCTACGCGGCGGCCTGCTGGCTGCTGGACCACCACCCCGACACCACGGCCATTTTCACGGCCAACGACACCATGGCACTGGGCGCGCTGGCAGCAGCGAAAACGAGGGGCCTTTCCGTGCCGGAAGACCTGTCGGTGATCGGCTACGACAACTCGCCGCTGGCGAAATCGCGGTATCTGGACATCACCACCGTGGACAACCGCAGCGACGTGGTCGGGGCTGACTCCGCCCGCACGCTGCTGGCAAGGATCCAGGATCCCGCACTGGAACCCGAACGCAAGCTGATCGAACCCGTCCTGGTGGTCCGTGGCACCACGGCCCGCATTTCCGGCTGACAACCACCGGGCCGGACCTGCGCCCGGCACCCCTTGCTACGCTGGGACCATGAAATCCCGCCTCGCCGCCCTGTCCGTTGCCGCCCTCATCGTTGCACTGACCGGTTGCGGCCAGGTCCAGGAGGCAGCCGAAAAGGCCGTGAGCGACGGCGCCTCCCAGGTAGCCACCGCTGCCGCGGACCAAGTCAAGGGCCAGGTGTGCGCCCTCGTGGAAGACGGTCTGGTCAGCGTCAAGGACAAGGAACTCCTGGGCGGCCTCGTGGCTGGCGCTGAGACGGCGGGCGTGCCTTCCGAGATCACCACTCCGCTGCGCCAGATCGCGGCATCGGGCGATCAGGTTCCGGCGGAATCCGTCACTGCCCTCAAGGATGCCTGCACCGCCTAGCCTTAGCGGCAGGTGCGTATCACTGCACCGCCTGGACCTCGACCGTCTCAATGATCCGCGTGGACGGTTCACCGACCAGCACAGGAGCAGTCACTCCGGTCTTCCAGGTGTCGGTCTGCAACCGGGCCAGAAAGTCCACGGCCGCCTCCTGCGTGTCGAAGTCCAACTCCAGCATCACGTAGTCCTCCTGGTCGAGCGGACGCGAAATCCGGTAGGACCGCACCCCCGACGCCAAGCGGTCCAGCGGGTCACTGTCGAAGGCCTTCCGCCACATGGCGAAGTCCCGGACCTGGTGTTCAATCTGCAGGGTGATCATGAAGGCTGCTCCCGTCGAAGGTTCCACACGCCCAACCATAGGCCCGGAATGCCGTTCAGCGCTTGCCTTTTTTCCGTGAACCTTTGCCCCGGCCCTTGTCCGGATTAGGAGCGTAGCGCTGGGCCACTTTGGGCTTCTTGACGACGGTCCCCCGACGGTCAGGCTTCGGCTCCTTCTTGGGTGGCTCCACCTTCGCCGACGGCTGGCGGGAGCTCTGGGCGGTCCGGCCCCGGACAATGCCGATGAACTCCTCGATCACTTCACCCGTCGCCTGGTCCGCAGCGTCCGCCGCTGCCTCGCGGGTCGCCTCGTTGAGCCAGGCCAGCGCAATCTGGGTGGTGGGTGCGCCGGTGAGTTTCCGCGCCACCGTGTCCTTCACGTTGAAATGGCGGGCAACGGACATCGGAAGGATGGCAAGCCCCGCACCGGATGCCACCACCTGCAGGGCCGCTTCCGGGCCGCCGAGTTCCGCCACGTCCAGGAATGTTTCCGCGTCAAGGTCCGCCAAGGCCACTTCTTCAAAGACCGAAATCTCGTGCCCCTTGGGAGCAACCACCACTGGCTGCTCCTCATAGAGGGGGATCACGTTCAAGCCTTCGCGCTCCACCGGGAGCCGGACGAAGCTGAGGTCCGCGGAACCGTCACGCAGGACCGAAAGCTGTGTGCCGTCGTCGGACATGAAGGAGTGCAGCGGAACGTCCGGCATCCGTTCTTCCCACCGCCGGATCCACTTCCCCGGCGTCACGCCGGCAACGTAGGCGAAGCGCAGCTCCCGCGCTGCATCTTCGGCCGGGATGGCGGCGGTTTCGTCGGGGGTCTGGGGTGCTTCTTCTGCTGCGGACACATGTTCACAGTACCGCCCGGGCCGGTGCTGAGTTCAGTACCGGTGCCCACTCAGGCTCCGGCCGGATACCCTTGAAGCATGACCTCTGCAAACTCCCAGTCCATGAAGCCGGCCACCGTTGCCAAGAAGCTTGGCATCTACCTGCCCGCAACACCCCAGGAGTTCCAGGATTCGGTTATCACCCGCGCCGATTTCGCCGAGCTCCAGGCCAACCCGCCGGAGTGGCTGGCTGAACTCCGCCGCAACGGCCCGCACCCCCGCCCGGTGGTGGCACAGAAGCTGAACGTTTCCATCAGCGGCCTGGCCCGCGGCGGCGTCGAGGAAGCACTCACGACGGCGGAAATCACCGCGCTGCTCCAGGCTCCCCCGGCCTGGCTGGTCACCGAGCGCTCCACGCACGCCGCAGTCCGCGCCGAAGCACAGCGCGTCAAGGACGAGGCCGCCAAGAAGGACGCCAAGAAAGCCCGCGCCAAGGCGGAGTAGGCCCCTGGCCCCGCCTGAATTCCTAAGCTTGTTTAGCGGACGGGGCGAAGGTCGTCCGGGTCCTCGCGGTGGAACATGCGCCGCGGCGCGACGCCTTCGAACAGCACCCACACGGTGGAGGCGTCGTCGGTCATGGAGTCAACAATGCCCGACGCCGTGACCCGGTTGCCCCGCACAACCGCCACCTTGTCTCCGGGGCGCAGCTCCGACCAGTCGGTTTCCGGCCGTGCGGATCCGGCTGGCACGTTGTCGGCCTGATGTCCGTGCGGAACCTGCGGTTCCGCGCCGAACAGCCAGGCGGACACGTCACTTCGCAGCACAAGGTGGGGACCGCCCGTTGCACTCACGCTTCCCGTGGGCACATAGTAGCCCCGGCCCGCACCCACCCCGCCGGCCGCCCTGTCCAGTGCGTCAACAAGGCGCCTGGTGAGGTGCCCCTGCGGACCAATCTCCCGGAGCTCGTCGAGCTCTTCCGGAGTGAGCCGTCCCAGCACAGCAGCAATGTCGGCCATGGTGGATCCCTTCTAGCGAATGGTGCCTGAAGGACCACGCTAGAACCCCGCCATTAACGGCGCATGAAATCCGGACGGCGAACAACGAACAAGTTCTACGGGGACAATCCGGTCCGCCGCCTCGTTGAACTATTGACGCCACGCGCTGTACAGTCCGCCCCAACGAAACGAGCCACCCCTGCTGATTGTCCTCACCGGAATTGACGGTGCCGGAAAGACCACCGCTGCACGCGCAGCCGTTGACGCCGCCCGCCTGGCAGGCGGCCGCGCCCTGCTGCTGCGCAATCACGCCGGCCGCCGCAACATGACCCAGTGGTCCGAACGCTCCGGCGTTCCGCTTAGCCCCCGTCTGGCTGACGCACTGGAGACAGTGATCCGGACGGCCAACGTGCTGGTGTCGCACGCCCGGGCACGCAGGTTTTCCGGCCTGGTGGTCATGGACCGCCACCTCTACTGCCAGCTTGCCCTGCGCAGCGTCCGGGGGATCCGGCCCGGCCGGTTCATCCCCTGGCTGCTGCGGCGCCTCCCTGCGCCGGACCTGGTGATCCACTTCGACGTCGCTCCGCAGCGGGCACTGGAGCGCATCCTCCGGCGGGGTACGGACATCGAAACACTGGAGGAACTGACCGCGCTCAGTGAGGGCTACCGCGCCCTTCCGGACTTTCCGCGGTTTGTCCTGATCGACGCCGGCGCCACCCAGGACGAGGTCCTTGCCGAGCTCACCGACGCCATCCACGGCGCAGCCAGCGGCACAGCGGGCAATCCGGCCGGTGGAGCCGGACGGATCAGCGTGAAACAATCGACGTCACTGCGCTGACGAAGGGAGGCAGGGCCGCCACCGCTGCCAGGCCGAGGACCGCGCGCCCCGCCCAGTCAACGGCCCCTCCGCGACGGCCGGTCCCTGGCTTCCTGGCCACACGCGCCTCGCGGCCCGCACGCAGCCGCCGGGCCCGGATAACTGCAGCCGCCTGCGCCCACACCATCACCCCCAGTGCACCGGCGCCCAGCAACACGCCCGCAGGCACGAACAGCACGGCCGCCAGCAGCGGCAGGTAGTACTTCCAGTTCTGTCCGGAAGGAAGCGGAAGGCCTTGACTGAATGCCCCCGCCACAGCCGCCACCACGGCACCGTGCAGGATGGCCATTACGGAGAAGAGCACCGCGGACAGCCAGCCCGGACCCACAATGGAAAAGTCGATGTTGTCTGCGCGGAACGGTTCCACCGAGGCGCCGAAAACGAGAAGAATCAAAACGCCCAGCACCGGCCCTGCCCACCGGCCGGCAGGGAGCCACCGGTGTATGAGCACGTAAATGATGGCGGCGGCGAAGCCTGCCGGAAGTCCCGCGAAAAACAGCAGGGCAATACTGCCCTCAATGGTGGGAAAGCCCACATTGGCCTGGGCCTCGGTCAGGCGGCCCTGGGCTGACGCGGGCGAAGTGACGGCCAGCACCCGCATGACCAGCCTTCCGCCGGCCCACCCGACCAGCAGCCCCGATGCGACCCCGGCCACCGTGGCCACGTTGGCCCACCACCAGTACTTGCGCAGCGCCGAGACCTGGGCGTCCACCACAGCATCCCGTACGGGCGCTGACGAAGGCACCGGAAGATCCGCCGTTAAAGCCGCCGGCGCCGGCGGTCCACTTATGGAGCGTCCTCCCCAGACGATGACAATTGCCAAGGCAACCAACAGCAGGAACGTACAAACAACCACGATTGCCAGCGCCACGGGTCATCACCACCAAGATAAGGGTGGATTCATTGTGCTCCCATGGAGAACGGATGGACACAGCCCATTACTACTAGCCGCTTCCCTAAAACCCGGGTCCGCTTCCACCTCCCTCAACCGGTGGTGCAGCAATGAGGCGCCAAATCGATTCCTCACACAGCTGCCCCTGATGCTAGGCCTCGGGGCCAAGCCGGGTCAATACCCGCACAGCAGGAAAATGTGACCCTTGACACCTTCAAAACAACTCCTCTAAAGTCATGCCAAGTCGATTTGGCAAAACGGTTTTTCACAAGAGACTTAGTGTTCCGTCCCACCCCAACCGCACTTTCAGACCAATAGAAAGGGAGTCGACAGCGATGTCCTCTCGAATCAAGATCTCCAGGCTCGCCGCCGTCGGCGGATTGTCCATCGCGGTGCTTCTGGCATCCACCGCTTGCGGCGCCGGGGGACCGGCCACGTCCGGTAGCGCTGCCAGCTCCATCAACGTCCTGGTTGAAGCCGGCGGTCACGCAGAGCTGGCCGGCGTTGCCGAACAATGCAAGAAGGACACCGGACTCGACGTCAACTTCGTCGAGCTCCCGTATGACGGCCTGTTCAACAGGCTCTCCAGCGAATTCTCCTCCGGCACCGTGTCGTTCGATGTCGCCGCCCTGGACTCAGTCTGGCTGCCCAGTTTCAAGGATGCCGTCCAGCCCATCGACGAAATGTTCACCGACGAAGCCAAGAAGGACATCTTCCCCGCCCTGGTGAAAGAAGCCGAGGTGGACGGACACTTCATCGGCATGCCGGCGTGGACCAACGCCGAAATCATCCTCTACCGCAAGGACCTCTTCGAGGACACCAAGAACAAGTCGGACTTCCAGGCCAAGTACGGCTACGCCCTTGCCGCGCCCACCACGTGGAAGCAGTACCAGGACATTTCCGAGTTCTTCACCAAGGACGGCATGTACGGCACCGACGTCAAGGGCGCGGTGGAAACCGAATGGCTCGCCCACGTGCTGCAGGCGGGATCCGCCGCGGTCCTGGACGAAAACAACAACGTGATCATCGACAACGCCGCCCACAAAGAAGCCCTCGACTTCTACGTCAGCATGACCAAGTCGGCTCCCCCGGGCGCGGCACAGGTGGACTGGGCCGCTGCCCAGAACCTGTTCAACCAGGGCAAGACCGCCATGACCCGGTTCTGGGCCCACGCCTACCGGCAGATCCCCAAGGATGCCCCCGTTGCAGGCAAGGTGGGCACGGCGGCCATGATCAGCGGCTCCGCCGGCGTGGCGGGCGTCCCCGGCCCCTGGTACCTGAGCGTCCCGAAGGCCACCAAGAACACGGACAACGCCAAGAAGTTCGTGAAGTGCGCGTACGAGCACAACAGCATGGGAATCGAGTCCAGCCTGGGCCTCGCCTCCCGGATCTCGGCCTTCGAAAAGTACCAGGACCAGGCTGGCTACGAGAGCTTCAAGCCGCTCATCCAGACCCTCAACGGGAACGCAACGGCCACCCGCCCCGCCACCGAGAAGTGGCAGCAGATCGTGGACACCGTCCTCGTTCCCATGCTGCAAAAGGCAGTGGCCGGCGGGGACTCCGCAACCCTCCTGGCTGATGCCAAGAAGCAGATCCAGGCACTCCTCAAGTAAGACTCCGCGGCCGGCACCTGATGCCATTGGTGCCGGCCGCGGCCCCAACCAACAGAAGAGAAAACCGTGCGTATCTCCGATCGCCGCTTCGCCCTGTACCTCATGGCTCCGGCGGGCCTGTTCCTCGCAGTATTCGTGGCCTACCCGCTGTTCCGGCTCGTCGCGGACAGCTTCTTCAAGATCTCACCCATGGCCGGCGGCCCCCGCGACTTCGTGGGCCTGGACAACTACGTCCGGGCATTCACCTCCGAGGCATTCATGGGAGCAGGCTGGCGCACGCTGGCCTACACCTTGGTGGTGGTCACCCTCGAATTCGCCCTCGGCCTGGGAATGGCCCTGCTGTTCACCACCCTGGGTCGCAAATCCGAGGTCTGGCGGACCGTGTTCCTCTACCCGCTGATGATCGCCCCGATCGTGGCAGGGCTCCTGTGGAAATTCCTAATGATCGACAACTTCGGCCTGATCGGCACGCTCCTGCACCAGGCCGGCATCCTGCAGAACCCCAACCAGATCGGCTGGCTCTCCAACCCGGACATCGTGCTGTTCTCCGTGGCCGTTCCCGACATCTGGCTCACCACGTCCTTTATGTGCCTGGTGCTGTTCGCCGGTCTCCAGAACATTCCGGGAGACCTGATAGAGGCCGCCCGCCTGGACGGCGCCAAGGCCCCCACGCTGCTGTTCCGGATCATCCTGCCCCTGCTGCGGCCGGTCATCGCCGTGGCGCTGGTAGTCCGCGGGATCGATGCCGCCAGGGCCTTCGACACCATCCTGATCCAGACCAACGGCGGCCCCCAGTCCGCCTCCGAAACCATGAGCCTGCTGATCTACCGCACCATGATCCGCTTCGGCGATCCCGGCCTGGCCAGCGCCATGGGCACCATCTACCTGCTGGCAATGCTCGGCGTCGCGTTCTTCGCGGTGGCCACCATCTGGCGGCCAGGAAAGGACAACTGATGAGCATCGCCGAAACGCGCCCCACCGGGGGAGGAACCACCGGCGGAAACTCCGCCGGTGAGTTGCCCCATCGTCCCCGGCACACCGGCGTCGTGCCTGCCGGCCCGAACAACGGCCAGGAGGCCCCGACGACGGCGGGCAACAACCGCCGCCGCCGGCACCACGCCGAAGGCCTCGAGGCCGGAAAGCGCAGCACCCGGACCCTGCTCTGGATCCTGCTGGCAGCAGCCATGGTGCTCTACGCCTTCCCTTTCCTCTACCTGCTGTTCACCTCCTTCAAGACCCCGATCGACACCATCGCGGTCCCGCCAACGATCCTGCCCCGGGAATGGACGCTGGAGAACTACACCAATGCCCTCGGTCGGAGCGGGGTGCTGGCGTCGTTCATCAACAGCGCACAGACCGCCATCATCAGCACACTCCTGTCGCTGGTGCTTGCCGTCCCGGCGGCCTACGGCATCACCCGGTACAAGACACCGAGTGGCAGGGTCTTCATCATGGCGGCCCTGGTCACCCGGATGGTGCCGCCGGTGGCCATCGGCATCCCGCTCGCCTCCATGATGGCGACGGCGGGACTTGCTGACACACCGATCGCACTGTCGATCGCGCACACCACCATCTCCCTGCCGCTGTCCATCTGGCTGATGTCCAGCTTCTTCGAAGCTGTACCTCAGGACCTGGAGGAGGCGGCAACGGTGGACGGCTGCAGCAGGCTGGGTGCATTGTGGCGGGTGGTCATCCCGGTGGTCTCCGGCGGCATCGCGGTCACCGCGATCTTCGCCTTCCTGGCCTCCTGGAACGAGTTCCTGTTCGCACTGCTGATGACGGCGATCCGCTCCCAGACAACCCCCGTGGTCATCGCGAATTTCCAGACCCAGTTCGGCCTCGACTGGGGATCCATGACGGCACTGGCCGCCGTCTACTCGATCCCGGTCATCCTCCTCACACTTCTCTTGCAGCGCAAGATCGTCGCCGGCATGACGCTCGGCGCCGTCAAGGGCTGAGCAACCACAACACAAAGGGAAGAACCTATGTCAAGCAACAACTACTACGACGTGACTACGTGGCCCGTCGGCAATCCGTCCGAGGACGTCGGTGAAGTAATCAACAGCATCATCGCTGACATCAAGGACCGGCAGACGGTCACTGATGCGAACGATGGAGGAAAGCCAGGCGCGGTGATCTACATTCCGCCCGGGGACTACCACCTTCGTACGCAGGTGGTGATCGACGTCAGCTTCCTCAGGATCCAGGGCTCGGGACACGGCTTTACGTCCTCGAGCATCCGGTTCAACGTTCCCGAAGACGAATGGCCCGACCTGCATGAGCTGTGGCCCGGAGGGAGCCGCATTCTCGTCGACATTCCCCTCGGCGGAGACGGAGAGGAATCCAAGGGAGCCGCCTTCTACGTTGAGCGAAGCGGGAGCCCGCGGATCAGCTCGGTCGAGTTCTCCAACTTCTGCATCGACGGGTTGCACTTCAACCCGGATGGCTCGGGAATGCATCCGGAGAACACCTACGTCAACGGCAAGACCGGTATCTACGTCGCGAACGAAAATGACTCATTCCGCGTAACCGGCATGGGCTTTGTCTACCTTGAGAACGCGCTCACCATCTACAACGCGGACGCGCTGTCCATTCACGACAACTTCATCGCTGAATGCGGAAGCTGCATCGAACTGCGCGGCTGGGGACAGGCATCAAAGATCACCGACAACCTGGTTGGAGCAGGCTTCAAGGGCCACTCGATCTACGCCGAGAACCATGGCGGGCTCCTGATAACCGCGAACAACGTCTTCCCCCGTGGTGCGAGCAGCGTCCATCTCGACGGCGTCACGCGTTCAAGCGTCACCAACAACCGTTTGCATTCGTTCTACCCCGGAATGGTGGTTCTCGCAGCGAATAGTTCGGAGAACCTCGTGGCCACGAATCACTTCCTGCGTGACCATGAGCCCTGGACTCCCTTCCTGGGAGTCGACAACGGACTGAACGACCTCAACGGACTGCTCTGTGTCAGCGGCAGCAACAACTCTGTCATCGGCAACCACTTCTCCGAGGTCATCGACGCAGAGAGCATCCGGCCGACGGGTGCGACGCCTGTCATCATCCGGCTGATGGCGGGGGTCGGCAACTTCGTCTCCAACAACCACGTGGTGGCGATGGACGTTCACACCAAGTCAAGTGACTCCTGCTTCTCGGCTCAGGTGGACGCACTGTTGACGACCGAGGCTTCGGACGGACTCGCCGTTACGGCCGTCATGGTCGATTCCGAATCAGCTCGGAATACGATCCTTGATTCCGGAAGTGACGCCCAAGTTATCGCCGATAGGGCTGTCAACGCCTTTAGGGCCACACCCGCGGTCGGCTTCCAGGCGGCACATGCACTTGTGGCCCGGTAACCCGCTCAGGCCCGCGAGACCCCCGGGCATCGCGGGCCCGAACACGGACTCCAGGACGAGTGAGCCGCACGTAGAATCAGCAACAACATAAGGACGTGGGAGACCAATGAACAAGTCAGTGGGAATCAAGGACGTAGCAGCCGCGGCAGGCGTATCCGTGACCACCGTCTCCCACGTCCTCAACGACGTTGCCTACGCGCGGGTGGGGGCTGAAACCCGAGAGCGTGTCCAGGAAGCCGCCCACCGGCTCGGGTACGGCCCTAACCGGCTGGCCCAGGCGCTGCGCACCCAGCGCTCCGGGATGATCGGGTTCATCAGCGAGGAAATCGCCACCACTCCGCACGCCGGCCGGATCATCCTCGGTGCCGAGGAAACAGCGCGGGCCCGCGGGTACCGCATCATGATCATCAACTCCACCAGCACCAGCTCCCAGGATTCCAAGGAAAGCCAAGTGGCGGATCTGCTGGACCGGCAGGTGGACGGCATCCTGTATGCCACGATGTATCACCGCAAGCTGGCTGTCCCCAGGAATCTGGCCGGATTACCGGCAGTCCTGGTGGACTCCGAAGACATCAGCAACACTGTTTCCTCCGTCATCCCCGACGAAGTGCGCGGCGCAAGGTCGGCCGTGCAGACCCTGATCGACGCCGGGCACACCCGGATCGGCATGCTCAACAACACCGACGATGTGCCGGCAACTCACTCCCGGCTCAGGGCCTTCAAGGAAACGCTGGCAGATGCCGGGCTGCCGTTCCACGAAGAACTGGTCCAGTCCGAGCATTCGGAGGTCAGTGGCGGCTACCAGGCGGCGCTGCGTCTCCTGAAACCTCAGAGCAGGCCAACGGCCGTCTTCTGCTACAACGACCGCATGGCCATGGGGGCGTACCGGGCCGCCAGCGAACTGGGCCTCAGGATTCCGGACGAGCTATCGGTGGTTGGCTTCGACAATCAGGAACTCATCGCCGAAAACCTCCACCCGGCCCTCACCACGGTGGCGCTCCCCCACTACGAGATGGGCGCCTGGGCCACGGAAAACCTCATCGACGCCATTGAGGGCAAAACCGACCTGGCGCTGTTCGCTGCCCACCCCACCGTCCTGGAATGCCCGCTGGTTGTGCGGGACTCGGTTGCGGCACCGGCCGCATAAGCCCCGCCAGCCGGACCCTCCAACGACGCCCTGCCTACTCCCGAGGACGAACATGACGCACACCTGCCCTGCTCCCGCCTGCCCGGAGCTCCCGTGACTGAGATCCGCACGCTTCCGCACGAGGTCGCCACCGACGGCACTCCAGACTGCCGCCCGGTCCTGCACTACACCGCGGCTGACACGTGGCTCAACGATCCCAACGGACTAGTTTACGACGACGGCACGTACCACCTCTTCTACCAGAACAACCCCTTCGCGAACGTCTGGGGAAACATGTCCTGGGGCCACGCGACGTCCACGGACCTTCTCGCCTGGACCGAGCACCCGGTAGCCATTCCCTGCGACGACCTCGAGGATGTCTTCTCGGGCAGCGTCGTGGTGGACCACCTGAACACCTCCGGTCTGGGGTCGGCGCACTCCCCGCCCTGGGTGGCCATTTACACCAGTGCCTTCAAGGATGCGTCCCCGCACAGCGGAACGCAGGCACAGTCGCTCGCCTTCAGCACCGACTCGGGGATGACCTGGACCAAGTTCGGGACCACTCCCGTGCTGACAAGGGACTCGGCCAACTTCCGCGACCCGAAAGTCTTTTGGTACTCCGGCCCTGGCGACTCCGGCCCTGGCGTTGCCGACCCGGACGGCGGCTACTGGGTGATGGTGGCAGTGGAGGCCCAGGCCCGCCAGGTCCTGTTCTACCGTTCACCCAACCTGCGCGAGTGGGAACTGCTCAGCGAATTCGGGCCCGCCAACGCGATCGGCGGCGAATGGGAGTGCCCGGACCTGTTTCCGCTTCCCCTGGACGGCGACCCGGAGAAGACCAAGTGGGTCCTGACCGTGAACACCAACCCCGGCGCGGTGGCTGGCGGCTCCGGCGGTCAGTACTTCATCGGCGACTTCGACGGCGCCCGCTTCATCCCGGATGTCTCCCCTGCCGTCAACGCGGCCCGATCTCAGTCCGGCACGGCGGCAGAACCGCCGGCTTTTGAAGCCCGCCAGTCCGCAGAGCTGCTGAAGACCTTCCAATGGCTTGACTGGGGCCGTGACTACTACGCGGCCGTGTCCTTCTCCAACGCCCCGGACAACCGCAGGATCATGATCGGCTGGATGAACAACTGGGACTACGCCAACCACATTCCCACGTGGCCGTGGCGTTCACCCATGTCCCTGGCCAGGGAGGTCAGCCTGGCCACAGTTAGCGGACGGCCGGCGCTGATCCAGAATCCTGTTCTTCCGGCCACGGCGCTCCCCGCGCCGTTTTTTGAGCTTTCCGAACCGGCGGGAATCACCAACAGCGCCCTCGACATTCCTGCGGGGCGAAGCGACGCCGCCCTCATCATCCGGGCGGAATTCGAGTCGGTCACAGCCGAGCGGTTCGGCTTCGTCCTCGGCGCAGGAGCGGCCGGCCACGACGGCGGCGGAACGGAAATCTACTATGAAGCCTCAACCGGCGAACTGGTGGTTGACAGGACGCGTTCCGGGAACACGGACTTCCACCCGCTCTTCGCTTCAGTGGACAGGTGCCCCGTCGCGCTGCGGGACGGCTCCCTCAAACTGGAGATCGTGGTGGACCTCTGCTCCGTTGAGGTGTTTGCCCAGGGCGGCCAAGCCTGCATCACGGACCTGGTCTTCCCGGCGGGCAGTGGTTCGCCGGCCGCGGCCGGTCAGCAAGCCACGTTCGGTCAGCTGTCCGTGTTCGCGCAAGGGGGCACGGCCACAGTGCGGAGGCTGGTCGTCATGGCGGTTACCGCCGCTGCAGTAGGGGGCGGTTTCTAGGCACGGTCGCAACAGCCCTGGATCCGGGCCGCGCTGGAGATCTTTCCGGCAAAGACGCTTGCGCGGTTCATGTTCCTCTGACCCGCGCGCACAGGACTGGCCATCCGAAGGTGCCGCCTTCAGATCAGGCAGTCACTCCTTGGGCATAATGATCCACAGCGCGATGTAGACCAATTCGCCCACGCCAAACAAGCCGAACAGTACAAAGCCAATGCGGACGAGGGCTGTTGACACACCGAACCTGGCTGCGAGCCCGGCGCAGACGCCGGCGATCATTTTGCCATTCCTGGGCCGAACCAATGCTGCTGTCATGCGGCCACAGTACCAGCCGGTGCCTTGGTGGAGTCCAGAGTCCTTTAGCCCCTAGTCCTGCTGCAAAAGGTCTAGTCCTGGTGCAGCTGGACGAAGTTTCCGCAGCCATCGTCCAGCACCACCGAGGTTCCGGTGGGGCCCTCCGCCGGTTCGTCCTGGAAGATGACGCCGAGGGCCGCGAGTCGCTTATGCTCGGCCCGCACGTCCGGAACGCCGAACACGATCGCCGGCATCCCGGCGTCGTGCAGGGCGTTCATGTAGTTCGCGCCGATGGGGTTGTCGCTGGGCTCCAGCAGGAGTCCTACTGACCCCGAACTGCCCCCGGCGGAGCCTGGATCCTTCACGATGTAGAGGTTGTATTCGGGCATGGCCATGAGCGTTTCAAAACCCAGTGTCTCCGTGTAGAACTGGTGGGCCGCGGCCGGATCCTTGACGTGGATGCTGCACATTTTTAGTCGCATGGTGCCTAGGCTACCGGTGCCCCGCCTCGCTCGGAACGGGGCCGGCCCGCAACGCCGGGCGCACCACCCGTCAGGAAGTCCTGCCCATTGACGGCCGGCTTTGCCGGGATTCCAATGGAAGTAGCGGAGCCACCCAGCCCGGGCAGGTTCTGTTGGAGGTGGAACGGTGTCTGTCATAACGGAGTCGGTCCCCATGGGGCCCCTGCAGCTGGCGGTCTGCGCCGCCGTCGTGGTGTGCGGCGTGGCCGGCGCCGTATTTTCGGCGCGATATCACGCCAGGCGTGACGCCGGACAGCTAACGGACGCCGTCTTTTGGGACGGCTTCGCCGGCCTGGTGATTGTGTTCCCGGCCGTCCTGATACCTTCGCTCGCGTCCCCATGGCTGGGGTTCGCTGTAGGCACGCTCGCCGCCGCCACTGCCGCGGCCGCGTATGTGTGGAGTCCCTGCGTCATGGCCTGGCGGGACGCCCGGATCCACACGGGAACCGCCCGGGCGGAGATCGAAGCGGCAGCGGCCCGGCACCGGACCGTGCTGACCCGGTGGCAGCGCTACGAGCTTGATCCCGCCTGCTGCATCGACTACCCGGACATGACCGATGTGCGCCGTCCGGAAACGGCGGCCCTGATCAAGGCCATGAAGGAGGCCGAACGGCTCCGGGCGGCCGAGGCAGCCGGCTACGTTCCCGCCGTCGACCGGCTGGAACATGCCCTGGGCCGGGCGGAAGCCGCGGCGGGCGTGCCCTCCCGGTAAAGACTGGCGCCCTCGCAGGGAGCCGCGCTTTGGGTGAGTCCAGCCCCGCGGAAGTTAACTGGTGTGTCGGGACCATTGGAAAGGCCGGAACCGGCGGCGGTAGCATCCCATAATGGAGCCTTTAGTCACGGACACACGAGACCAGCACGGCAGGTTGCGATCGGACCGGGGAGTCTGGCGGCAGGCCACAACCCTCGCAGCGGCGGGCGAACTCACCGCGCGGTGGCTTGAATCCCACAGCGAATTCCAGCCGGGAACGTTTGCGCCCAGCTTCGATGAGGAAACCCGGCCCATCGCCGCCGAGCTGGCGGAAATCAACCGGAACGGCCTCTTCACCAAAGAATCCCAGCCCGGCATTCGCGCCGACGCCGGCCACGCCCAAAGACAACTCGCACAGAGGCAGTACGTGACCGGCTTCTGCAGCGCGGAGGCCGCCGCGGAACTCATGGCCCTGTCCACCAGGACCGAGCTCATCACCGTCGGCCATGCCCCCGGTGAAGTGAGCGCCGCGGCCATCCCGGTAACGTTCGACGGCGATGCTGTGGTCACCGTGCTCGGGTCCAGTGAGAACCCGGTGGACGAGGACCAGCTCCGCGACTGGTCGGACGAGACCAACGAAACGCTGGCCCTGCTCCTCGCCGATTCCTGGTACGTGGAAGTCCTGGATCCCGTGTGGGGCCGGAACGACGTGCTGCTCCCGGAGGTCCTTTCGGCCCTCCGGCAGCTGCCGTAGGAGTGCGGGGGGGCTGTAAGGACTACAGGTCCACTGTCCCGCTTTCGCCGACGCTCATGCGGCTGTGCGTCACCTTGGACTTGATCCACTGAAGCACCGTTGCCGCCCTGCCGCCGGGGCTGGTCCAGTACTCCGCCGAATCCGAGTCGACCCGCAGCAGCACCACTTCCGGAGTGTCCGGCCCGTCCGGGAACCAGGCTTCAACCACCTGGTTCCACATATCGTGGATCTTCTGCCTGTCCGTGACCACTTCCGCCGTGCCGGCCACCGAGACCCATTCGGTGTTCTTGCCGAAGGAGACGTTCACCCGCGGGTCGGCGCGCACGTGCGCTACCTGGGACGTTTCCGATGACGTGAAGAACCACATGTCGCCGTCGTCCTTGACTTCCTGGACAGCAAGCGGCCGACTGACCAGGGCGCCTTCTTCGTTGATGGTGGTCAGCATCCCGATATGGGAACCGTTGATGATCTCTGTGACTTTGCTGATGCTCTCAGTGTCAGACATGCACTCACCTCGTTCGTGTCCAACGGGGAAGATCCCCGCCAACCAAGAGTATTAGTAAGTTTGCTTACTTTCAACGGCTGGCGGGGACCTGTCCGGGCGGTTTGGCCGGGGCCCTACGCCGAAGCGCCCACCCTGGCGACGGCGGCAACCCGGGCGGCAGTCAGCTGGCCCATCCGGATGGCGCCGTCCACGTGCTGGTAACCCTCTGCCGCCAGGTCGGAGGAACTCCAGTAGATGGGGCCTACGGGCTGGTGCTGGTCCTTGCCGTACCGGTGCAGTCCGCCGAGGTCGTAGCTGGAGGCGTAGGCCCCGCGGGTCCATTCCTCCGAGCCCCAGTCGGATTCGTAGTACACCTCGGGCTCCAGGGCCTGATCCCCCAGGAAGGCCGCGATCGATTCCAGGATGGCGCGGCGGCGGTCTTCGGCACTGAGCTCGAAGACGGCGTCGGCCTTCTCGTCCGAGACGAAACCCACCAGCGTGCCGCGGGAATCCCCGTGGTTGGTGTTGTCGTACACCTCCTGCACCAGCGATCCGGCACTGAAGCAGGTGCCGGACAGCCCCTCGCCGCGCCAGAACGGCGTCTTGTAGACGGCGTGCACCTTGATGACCAGGCCCAGCGACTGGTGCTGGTGCATCTGGTGCTGGCGGCGGGGCAGCGGCGGGTTGAAGGAAACCCGCGAATACAGGTTCGGCGGCACCGCCATGATCACGTAGCGGGCATTGACCGTGGCCCGCTCCGACACCACGGTGACGCGCGGGCCGCCGTCGCGCTCTTCCGTCCAGTTAATGGTGCGCACCGGACTGTTAAGCACGACGTCGTCACCCAGTTCGCGTGCCTGCAGCAGCGAAACCTGCTGCATCCCTCCCACAACGCGCTTGTCCAGGATGAAGTCCTCATCCGTCAGGTGGCTGAAAGACCCCGCGGAGGCGGCCATCAGGACGGCCTGCAGCGCGGAGAATGCGTGCGCGGGCTTGGTGAGCATGCCACCGGCAATGAACAGGCCGATGTTGTTGCAGGCTTCCTCATCCGGCGAGTTCTGCCGGAGCCAGTGATGGAAGGAGACGGTGTCCAGCTGGCGCGCCTTGGGGTGGGCCCAGGGTTCGGAAGCGCCAATTTCCGCAGCAAGCCCGTCCAGCAGGCCGATCAGCTTGTCCATTTCGGCCGCCGTGGTGTCGCTGACCGGGAAGGAATCGCCGGTGTAGCGGGTCTTCCTGCCGTCGGCCCCCACATAGATGGATTCACCCTCGCGGTAGCGGGAGTACGTTTCCAGTCCCAGCTCGTCCAGGAGTTCCAGGAGTACCGTCTGGTCCGGCGAGACCCACTGGCCGCCGATTTCCAGCATGGCGCCGTCAATGGTGTCCGTCCAGGTGCGGCCGCCCACGCGGTCCCGCGCCTCCAGCACGGCGACAGTGAGGCCGGCCTTCTTCAGTTCACGGGCTGCGGTGAGACCCGAGGGGCCGGCGCCTACGACGACGACGTCGCGGTCAAGTTCCAGCATGATGTCCTCTCCGTGGCCGCTCGAGTGATGCGTACCACTAAATGAATGCCATTCATTTATTAAGACTATAGCGGTTCCAGCACCGCCACGGAAGTGGTCAATGGAATAATGCTGGGGACCCCGCCAGCAGAAAGGCCAGCGATGCCGGCAGCCGCCCGCCCGAACACCAAGCCCCCCGCGGTATCGCATGAAGCCGCGCCCCGCGCGGCCGCGACCCCGGCGAAGCGACGCGCGGGCAGGCCGGCCACAGCGGTGCTGGATCAGGCAGTGATTACCTCGGCAGCCCTGCGGCTGATCGGGAAGAGCGGCTACGACGGCCTCACTATGGCTGCGCTGGCCCGCTCGCTGGATGTGGCGCCGTCGGCCCTGTACAACCATGTGGCATCCAAACGCGACGTGCTGGTCCTAGTGGAGGACCACCTCGCCGCCCTGGTGGACGTATCCGCTTTCGGTGCTGAACCGTGGGACGAAGCCGTGCGGCGGTGGGCCTGGAGCTACCGGGACGTCTTCTCCAAGCACACCCCGTTGATCCCGGTGATCGCGGTCCTGCCCGTCACGGATGCGCCGCAGACCCTGGCCATGTACGAGGCCGTCAGCCAAGGACTGCGGGAGGCCGGCTTCCCGGAGGAACGCATCATCTCCTCGATCGTGGCGCTGGAGTCCTTCATTTTCGGCTCGGCCTTCGATGTCACAGCCCCCGCGGACATCTTCGATCCGGGCAGCATGGCCGAATCCACGCCCAGTTTCACGGCCGCAGTGCGCAGCCTTGCCGACCAAGGCCACGAAAAGCCTGCCGACGTCGCCTTTGGCCTCGGTCTCGAGGCGTTGATTTCGGGTCTGGGGGCCTTGCGGCGCTAGCCGGTCCGCGGCGGAAGCCGGACTGCGGTCAACCTGCCGGACGCGCGGAAAGGGGCGGCCGCGGCCCTGTGAAGGTCTCGCGTACCGCCCCCTGGATGGATACTGGCCGCTTAAAAGTGCGCGCCGTCGGCCTTGACGGCCAGGACCGGCCGGTCAGCCTGCATCAGGATGCGCTGGGCGTGGCTGCCCAGGATGAACTTGCCCACCTGGGAGCGGTGCCGAAGGCCAATGACGATAAGGGACGCATTCGCTTCACGAGCCACGTCCAGGAACTCATCGGCGAGGTCGTGGTGGTACGGCGGCTGGATCACCTTTGCCGTGACGCCAGCCTCCTCCGCACGCTTCGCGGCCCGTGCCAGGACGTCCTCTCCCGCCACGGACTTGTCCACCAGCGCGCCTTCACGTGCAGAGTTGACGATCACCAGGTCCTCGTTTCGAAGGGTTGCCTCGGCGATGCCTGCCGTGAGCGCCGCCTCGCCCGCGGGCGTGGGAACGAATCCGACGATGATGCTCATACCTTCTCCTTGATTTTGGTGGGTGCGGGCTCTGCCGCAGCGGGGGCTTTGCGCTTGGCCAGCATTGATTTGAGGGCGGGAAGCACGGCGACCAGCACGAACACCACAAGCAGCGTGGCGGAGATCGGGCGGCCGAAGAAGCCCATGGGGTCGCCGCCGAAGACCAGCAGTGAGCGGCGCATGGAGCTTTCGAGCAGTTCGCCGAGCACAAACGCGAGCACCAGCGGTCCGGGTTCGAAACCGAACTTCTTCATCAGGTAGCCCACGATGCCGAAGACCACCACCAGCGAGACCTCGAACATGCTGTTGTTGATGGTGTAGGCACCCAGGAGCGTGATGAGGGCCGTGACGGGAGCCAGGATGGCGGCGCGGACACGGAGGATCTTCACGAAGATTCCCACGAGCGGCAGGCTCATGATCAGCAGCAGGACGTTGCCGATGTACATCGAGTTCACAACACCCCAGAAGAGCTCGGGATCCTGTTCCACCAACTGCGGTCCCGGGGTCACGCCCTGGATCAGCAGGGCACCGAACATCAGCGCCATGGTGGCGTTCGCCGGTATGCCCAGGGTCAGCAGCGGGATGAAGGACGACGTCGCTGCCGCGTTGTTGGCTGTTTCCGGGCCCGCGACTCCTTCGGGGGCGCCCTTGCCGAATCGCTCCGGCTGCTTGGCCCTTTTCTTCTCCATGGCATAGGACGCCATGGAGGCGATGGTGGCGCCGCCTCCGGGGAGGATGCCCAGGAAGAATCCCAGGACGGAGCCGCGCCCGATCGCGCCCGAAGCCTGCTTCAGTTCCTTGCGTGACGGCCAGACGTTGGCCACCTTGGACGGAGCCTTGGCGGCGCGGTGCCGTTCCTCCAGGTTGTAGAGGATTTCGCCAAGGCCGAAGATGCCCATGGCGATCGGCACGAAGTCGATGCCGTCCGCCAGGTCAAGGCTGCCGAAGGTGAAGCGGCTTTCGCCTGTGAAAATGTCCCGGCCAACCGTGGCCAGGAGCAGTCCGAGGGCCGCTGCGATGAGTGCCTTCGCCTTGGCGCCGCTGCTGATGGTGGCCACCAGCAGGATGCCCAGGAGCGCCAGCGCGGTGTATTCCGGCGGTCCGAAGTCCAGCGCGAAGCTGGCCACCACCGGCGCCAGGAATGTCAGGCCGATAATCGCCGCGGTGCCGCCGACGAATGAGCCGATGGCTGCCAGGCCCAGGGCCGTTCCGGCCTTTCCCTGCTTGGCCATCTGGTAGCCGTCGAAAACGGTGACGACGGACGACGCCTCGCCCGGCAGCCGCAGGAGGACGGAGGTGATGGTGCCGCCGTACTGGGCACCGTAGAAGATGCCCGCCAGCATGATGATGGCGGTGACGGGCTCCACGTTGTAGGTGAGCGGAAGGAGGATGGCGATGGTTGCCGCGGGCCCCAGTCCGGGCAGCACCCCGATCAGCATTCCGATGACGACGCCGATCAGGCAGTACAGGAGGTTTGTCGGCTCCAGGACAACGGCGAATCCGTTGATGACGGGATTTAGAAAATCCACGGGGGTCTCCTAGAAGAGGTGGGGGATGGAGGTGCCGAGCGCCAGCACGAAGATGCCGTAGAACGCCGCGACGACGATGGCGCTGATGAGCACCGTGGAGCGCCAGGTTTCGCCGCCCAGGAACCGCATCCAGATGATGCACAGCACCAGCGCCGGCAGTTCAAAGCCGATGAGCGGCATCACGGCCACCATGGCGGCAAGCGTCACCAGGCCGGTCAGCGGGGAGATGGACATGCGGGTGAACTTTTCCGCATCCCTGTTGTGCCGCCCGGCAATCAGTTGGAACAGTCCCAGGGCCACCATGACGCAGCTGATGATGAACGGCCACAGTCCGGGCTGCGGTGCCGACGGAGTGCCGAGTCCCATGGCAACAGACAGGATGACGGCAGCGATGCCGACGCCGAGGACCACGAGGGATGACGCTGCATTGGCCAGGGGTCCGGCGGCCGGCGGCTTTTCGTCTTCCCACTGCGCGGCCAGCTGTTCCGGTGTCAGGTCGTCCTCGGCCACCGGGTCCGCGGAGGTTTCCTTCACTGGAATCACTTCGTTCCGCTGAGGCTGATGTCGTACTTCTCAACCAGGGACTTGTACTTGGCGGCGTATTCCTTCCACTGCGTGACCACTTCCTCGCCGGAGATCTCCTTGGGGGTCAGCATGTTCTTCTTGTTGAACTCCTGGTAAGCCTCCGACTTGAAGGTCTCCTTGAAGGCCGCGAGCAGCTTGTCCTTCACATCCTGCGGCGTTCCCTTGGGGGCTGCGACCGCCCGGTACTGCGCGACAGGGACGTCGTAGCCGGATTCCTTGGCAGTGGGAACGTCGGGAAGGAACGTGTTGCGCTCCTCGGAGAAGACCAGCAGCGGGGCCACCTTCCCTGCCTGGATCTGCGGCATGGCTTCACCCAGCTGGATGGTTGCCAGCTCCACCTGGTTTCCCAGGACGGCCGTCAGGGCGGGCTTGCCGCTGTCGAACGGAACGTCGGTCCCCTGCACCTTGGCCTGCTTGAAGAGCACCGTCTGTGCCAGCTGGCTGCCGGTGCCCACGCCCGTGGTGCCGAACGTGATGTTGCGGCCCGCGCCGGTCACGTCCTTGATGGTCTTGAAGCCGGACTGGGTGCTGGCAACCAGGACGTAGTCGTCCTGGGAGAGGCCGGTGATGATGTCCAGGTCGTCGATGTTGACGGCTTCATCCGCCGTGACGGCCAGCGGCGTGATGGTCACGAGCGACGCCGTAACGAGCAGGAGGTTCTGCCCGTCGGCAGGCTTGCCCGCCACTTCCTTGGTGGCGAGGGCGCCGTTGGCGCCGGGCTTGTTGACCACCGGCATCGGCGTGCCGAGCGTCTTGGAGGCGCCCTCGGCGACGGCCCGGGCAATCAGGTCAGTACTGCCGCCGGCCGCCTGGCCGACGGTCACGCTGATGGGGCCGCTGGGATATTTCGAAGAATCCTTGCTGCCGCCGGCGACGTTGCCGCAGGCGGTCAGTGCCAGGAGCGTCATGGCAGACGCCGCTCCGAGTACGGCTCGGCGGGTGGGGAAGTGCATCATTGGAACTCCTCGTTGGCGCTATAGGGCTACGCCCCAAATACGTTTGTGAACCGGATCACTGCCGGTCGGCTGTATCGAGTGTAGGAACCCTCTATGATGCATGTCTAAGCCCAAATATGCATCGAGTGATACCCGGAGGGCATCATGTTTACCTTTGACCAACTGGCGGGATTCATCGCCGTAGCTGAGGAGCTCCACTTCGGGAGGGCCGCGGAACGGCTCAACATGACCCAACCGCCACTGAGCCGCCAAATCCAGAAGCTGGAAAAGGCCGTGGGTGCCGAACTGCTGGAACGCGACAACCGGAAAGTCCAGCTGACGGCTGCGGGACGGGCCTTCCTGGACGAGGCCCGGCGGCTGATGGCCCTGGCCAGCCGGGCACCCGTGACAGCACGGCGGATCGCCTCGGGGCGCTCGGGCCTGCTCCGGATCGGGTTCACGGCTGCGAGCGGCTTCAGCATCCTTGGCCCCCTGCTGGAGGAAATCACCGCAACACTGCCCGACGTCGACATCGACCTGCAGGAGCTCGTGACGGGCGAGCAGATCGCCGGGCTCCTGTCCGGCGAGCTGGACCTTGGCCTGGCAAGGCCGCCCTTTGACAACGAAATCTTCGATTCGCACCTGCTCTACCGGGAAGCGATGGTCCTGGCGGTGCCGTCCGGCCACCCGCTGGCCGGACTCAACAGGGACATCACCGAGAAGGACCTCCGGGACGCGCCGCTGATCATGCACTCCTCCACCCAGGCCCGGTACTTCTATGACCTGGTGGTCCGGATGATCCCTATCCAGCACTCCAACGTGGTCCACACCGTCAGCCAGATCCTCACCATGGTGTCCCTCGT
The DNA here is from genome assembly GCF_001423745.1 of Arthrobacter sp. Leaf337. Classification (GTDB taxonomy): domain Bacteria; phylum Actinomycetota; class Actinomycetes; order Actinomycetales; family Micrococcaceae; genus Arthrobacter. Next base: position 103,262 of record NZ_LMPC01000002.1, on the reverse strand, counting down.
TGCGGCCAAGCGCGGCGTGGCCTTCGTTCCGCACTCGGCAACCCTGCTGGGCGTCCACGGCGTGGAATTCCTGCCACTGGAAAGCAGCGTGAACGACCCCGTCGAACTGCACGCCATCTGGACCCGCACCATCACCAACCCGGCACTCGCACTGGCCTTGAGGACCCTCGACTTCCAGGAAAACTGAGCCGCCCGGCCGCAACGGCCACTGGAATGCCACCTTACAAGGCCGCCGCACCATGCACGAAGGGTATCAATGCATACAAAAATGAACTTAGACAGGCATCAACTGGCTCCCTAGGCTGAAGGAGAAATCATCTACTGCCGCACCGACGCGGCGCCGACATGGAGGACTCATCGTGGCCAAACATTCACCCCAGGAACTTGCCAGCGTTCTCAAAGACGGGTTGCTCTCCTTCCCGGTGACCTCGTTCGATTCGCAACTCCAGTTCGACGAGGAGAACTACCGCAAGCACCTTGCCTGGCAGGCCAGCTACCCGGTGGCGGGGCTCTTCGCCGCCGGCGGCACGGGCGAAGGTTTCTCCCTCACGCCGGCGGAATCCGCCCGCGTGGTCCGCGCCGCCGTCGAAGAAGTCGGAAATATTGTTCCCGTGCTGGCATCGGCCGGAGGTTCCACGGCGCAGGCCATTGAAAACGCCCAGGCTGCAGAGGCCGCGGGAGCCGAGGGCATCCTGCTCCTTCCGCCGTACCTGACGGAAGCGGACCAGGGCGGTCTGATCGAGCACGTCAGCGCCGTCTGCAGTTCCACCTCGCTCGGCGTCATCATCTACAACCGCGCCAACGCAATCTACAAGGACACCACTGTTGCAACCCTGGCCGACCGCCACGCAAACCTGATCGGCTTCAAGGACGGCGTGGGCGACCTCGAACACGACGCCCGCGTGTACGCCAAGCTCGGCGACCGGCTCTTCTACCTTGGCGGCCTCCCGACGGCCGAGACCTTCGCACTGCCGTTGCTGCAGCTGGGCATGAGCACTTACTCCAGCGCCATGTACAACTTCGTCCCGCAGTTCGCCCTGGACTTCTACCAGGACGTGCGCAACCAGGACCGCGTAGCCGTCAACAAGAAGCTCAACGACTTCGTCATCCCGTACCTGGACATCCGCGACCGGGTCAAGGGCTACTCCGTTTCCATCGTCAAGGGCGGCCTGGACGCCATAGGCCGCTCGGCCGGAGGCGTCCGCCCGCCGCTGCAGAACCTGGCGCCGCAGGACCTGGCGGACCTCAAGGCACTCATCGCCACCGTTTCCTGACCTGCCGTTTCCTGATCCACCGTCTCCTGATCGATCCCCTTCCTAGGAGTTACCACCGTGACACTCACCGGACATTCCCTGATCGCCGGGCGTGCCGTCGTCGGCGAAGGCAAAGCCGCCTTTGGCTTCAACCCCGCCAGCAACGAACAGCTTGAGCCCCCGTACACCCTGCTCACCGAGGACCAGCTCAAGGCAGCCACGGCCGCGGCCGCTGACGCCTACCCGTCCTTCAGCACGCTCGATCCCGGGACGCACGCACGCTTCCTGGAAGCAATCGCGGACAACATCGAGGCCATCGGCGACGAACTGATCATCCGCGCCGGCCAGGAGACCGGACTGCCGGCGGCCCGCCTGCAGGGTGAACGTGCCCGCACCACCGGCCAGCTCCGCCTCTTCGCCAACGTGGTCCGCCAAGGCGACTTCCGCGGCGTCCGCATCGATCCGGCCCTGCCGGAGCGCACGCCGCTCCCCCGCGCGGACATCCGCCAGCGCCAGATTCCGCTGGGCCCCGTGGCCGTCTTCGGTGCCAGCAACTTCCCGCTGGCCTTCTCGACGGCGGGAGGAGACACCGCCTCGGCCCTCGCCGCAGGTTGCCCGGTGGTCTTCAAAGCGCACAACGCCCACCCGGGAACGGGCGAGCTTGTCGGCCAGGCAATCGTCAAGGCCGTCAACGACAGCGGACTCCACCCCGGCGTCTTCTCGCTCATCTACGGACCCGGCAGCAGCATCGGCCAGGCCCTCGTGGCGGACCCGGCCGTCAAGGCCGTGGGCTTCACCGGGTCGCAGAGCGCCGGCATCGCGCTGATGCGCACCGCGGCGGCACGCCCGGAGCCCATTCCTGTCTACGCGGAAATGTCTTCGCTCAACCCGGTCTTCGTTTTCCCTGGCGCCCTCAACGGCTCCGCCGAACACATTGACGCCCTGGCGCAACAGTATGTCGCTGCCGTCACCGGCAGCTCCGGGCAGCTCTGCACCTCCCCCGGCCTGCTGTTTGCCCCCGCCGGCGAGGCAGGGGACAAACTGGCTGCCGCCGTCGGCCGCGCAGTATCCGCCTGTGCCGGACAGACCATGCTGACCGCCGGCATCGCCGGCTCGTGGAACACCGGGGCCGAGGCGCTCGGTTCGGCCGACAATGTGACCATTGTCGGCCAGGGCACTGCAGGCCCCACCGAAAACGCACCGGCACCCACCATCTTCGGGACCGACATTGCCGACTTCGTGTCCAACCACGTCCTGCACGCCGAGATTTTCGGGGCCGCATCCCTGGTGATCCGCTACTCCACCGCCGCGGAACTGATCGAGGCCACCAACCGGCTGGAGGGACAGCTCACCGCTTCCCTGCAACTCACCGAAGAGGACTACCCGACGGCGGCGCAGCTGCTGCCCGCCCTCGAACAGAAGGTGGGGCGGATCATCGTGAACGGCTGGCCCACCGGCGTCGAAGTGGGCCATGCCATGGTCCACGGCGGCCCCTTCCCGGCGACGTCGGACACCCGCACGACGTCGGTCGGCACGCTCGCGATCAACCGCTTCCTGCGGCCGGTCGCCTACCAGAACCTGCCCCAGGAACTGCTCCCGGCTCCGCTGCAGGATGCTAATCCGTGGCACCTGAACCGCCGGATCGACGGTACGGTCGAAGCCGTAGCCGACGCAGAAGATAAGGTCAACGCATGAGCACCCAGCCCACTATCGCCAAGGTTGAGGTAGTTCCCGTCGCCGGGTACGACAGCATGCTGATGAACCTCAGCGGTGCGCACGGACCGTTCTTCACCCGCAACGTGGTGATCATTACCGACTCGGACGGACGCTCCGGCCTGGGTGAGGTCCCCGGCGGCGAGAAAATCCGCACCACCATCGAGGAGGCCGGGGCCTTCATCGCCGGCAAGCCGGTGGCCCGGTACCGCTCCCTGCTGCGGGAAATCGCGGCGGAATTCGCGGACCGCGACGCCGGCGGCCGCGGGTTGCAGACCTTCGACCTCCGAACTACCGTCCACGCGGTCACGGCCGTCGAATCCGCCCTGCTGGACCTCCACGGCCAGTTCCTGGGCGTCCCGGTGGCCGAACTGCTCGGTGACGGGCAGCAGCGCTCCTCCGTTCCGATGCTCGGCTACCTGTTCTTCATCGGCGACCGCCGGCGGACGGACCTGCCGTATCTGGTGGAGGATGCGCCGGCGGACCGCTGGGAGCGGCTGCGCCGGCAGGAAGCCATGACACCTGCAGCCGTAGTCGCCCTGGCCGAAGCCGCGCAGGAGCGGTACGGGTTCAGCGACTTCAAGCTCAAGGGCGGCGTGCTGTCCGGCGACGACGAAGTGGACGTGGTCACCGCCCTGGCCAAGCGCTTCCCCGAAGCCCGCGTCACATTGGACCCCAACGGCGGCTGGCTCCTGGAGGAGGCCATCCGGCTCGGCAAGCGGATGCAGGGCGTCGTGGCCTACGCCGAGGACCCCTGCGGCGCCGAAGGCCGCTTCTCCGGGCGCGAAGTCATGGCGGAATTCCGCCGGGCCACCGGTCTCAAGACGGCCACCAACATGATTGCCACGGACTGGCGGGAAATGTCCCACGCGATCCGCAGCAACGCCGTGGACATTCCGCTGGCCGACCCGCACTTCTGGACCATGCACGGCTCCGTCCGGGTGGCGCAGCTCTGCCACGAATTCGGCCTCACCTGGGGCTCGCACTCGAACAACCACTTCGACATCTCGCTGGCGATGTTCACGCACACCGGCGCGGCAGCCCCCGGCGAGATCACCGCGCTGGACACCCACTGGATCTGGCAGGACGGGCAGGGCCTCACCAAAGAACCGCTGCAGATCCGGAACGGCGCCATCGAGGTGCCGGACGCTCCCGGGCTGGGCATCGAACTGGACCGCGACGCCCTGGACAAAGCGCACCAGCTGTACCTGGAGCACGGTTTGGATGCCCGCGACGACAGCATTGGAATGCAGTACTACGTCGAGGGCTGGTCCTTCGATCCGAAACGGCCCTGCCTGGTGCGCTAGCTACTGGCCGGTGCGTGAGTACCGAAAGCTTCCGCACGGCCGGCCCTCCCGACGCAACAGGGAGACGGCCGTGCGGAAACCCACTATCAACAGATAAATAGAAGGGCGCACTTTTGGGCGGCGTTGTCTCCGGAATACTCATCGTCTCCGCAGTCATTGCCGTAGGCTATTTCGCTGCCCGCTTTCGGATCCTGGGCCCGGAAGTCCAAGGCGCGCTAACCCGCACCGCCTATTACGTCACCAACCCGGCTCTGCTGTTCACAGTGGTGGCCGGCAGCGATATCCGGGCAGCCCTCGGAACGGACGCCCCGCTCGCGCTGCTCTCGGCAGCGATAGTGGGGCTTCTTTACTGCCTGGCGAGCTTCCTGTTCTTCCGCCGCCCGGCGGCCGAAACCGCTGTTGGTGCTATGGCCAGCAGCTACGCAAACGCCAACAACATCGGCATCCCGGTGTCGCTCTACGCCGTCGGAACGGCACAGCACGTGGCCCCAGTACTCCTGGTGCAGATCCTGGTGATGGCGCCGTTCTACCTCACGGTGCTGGGCCTGGTTTCCGGCACCAAAATCTCCTGGAAGAAGCTCCTGCTTCAACCCTTCGCCAATCCCATGATCATCGCCTCCGGACTGGGGGCCGCCGTGGCGCTGACCGGCTGGAGCGCCCCGGACCTCCTGCAAAAACCCATCGACATGCTGGCCGGCGGCGCCGTGCCCATGGTGCTGCTTGCCTTCGGGCTCTCACTCGCCGGCCGGGCCCCGCTGCAGAAGGACGACGGCCGCACAGAGACCCTCGTGGCCACGTTCCTGAAAATTGCCGGAATGCCGCTCATTGTGTGGGTCCTCGGACGTTTTGTCTTCGGACTGGAGGGGCAGCACCTGCTGGCCAGCGTGATCATGGCCGCACTCCCCACCGCCCAGAACGTCTTCCTCTTCGCGTCCCCGTACGGCCGCGGCATGACCGTAGCCCGCGACGTCATCCTCTGTACCACCGTCTTGAGCATCGGGGCGCTGCTCGTGGTGGCGTGGCTGGTGGGCTAGGCGCGTGACAACCACTACTTGTAATACAAGTTTCCAACTTGTAGCATAAGGAGTGCGGGCGACGCTGCCCCCTACCGATTTTCCGAGGAGCCCCCATGAGCACCGTAGACCTCATCCGCCACGTCAAACTTTCCACCGCAAGGCTTCCCCTTGCCGTGCCGATCAGCGACGCCAAAGTGTTCACGGGCCGCCAGAAGCCCATGACCGAGGTGGCCTTCCTCTTCGCTGAAATCACCACCGAGCAGGGCCACAGCGGCATCGGCTTCAGCTACTCCAAGCGCGCGGGCGGACCGGCCCAGTATGCGCACGCCAAGGAGGTGGCCGAGGGCATCATCGGCGAGGACCCCAACGACATCGGCAAGATCTACACCAAGCTGCTCTGGGCCGGCGCCTCCGTGGGCCGCTCGGGCGTAGCCACCCAGGCACTGGCCGCCATAGACATCGCCCTGTACGACCTCAAGGCCAAGCGCGCGGGCCTGCCCCTGGCCAAGCTGCTGGGCTCCTACCGCGACTCCGTCCAGACCTACAACACGTCCGGCGGCTTCCTCAACGCCTCCCTGGACGAAGTCAAGGCCCGCGCCACCCAGTCCATCGACGAAGGCATCGGCGGCATCAAAATCAAGGTGGGCCTCCCCGACAGCAAAGAGGACCTGCGCCGCGTCGCCGGAATCCGCGAACACATCGGCTGGGACGTGCCGCTTATGGTGGATGCAAACCAGCAGTGGGACCGCGCCACCGCACTGCGGATGGGCCGGCAGCTGGAGGAGTTCAACCTCATCTGGATCGAAGAGCCGCTGGACGCCTACGACTTCGAAGGCCATGCCCACCTCGCCCAGGTCCTGGACACCCCCATCGCCACCGGCGAGATGCTGGCCTCCGTGGCCGAGCACAAGGGCCTGATCAACGCGAACGGCTGCGACATCATCCAGCCCGACGCCCCCCGCGTCGGCGGCATCACGCAGTTCCTGCGCCTGGCCGCCCTGGCGGACGAGCGGGGACTGGGGCTCGCACCGCACTTCGCCATGGAGATCCACCTGCACCTCGCCGCCGCCTACCCCCGCGAACCATGGGTGGAGCACTTCGACTGGCTGGACCCGCTGTTCAACGAGCGCCTCGAAACGAAGAACGGCCGCATGCTGGTTCCGGACCGCCCCGGCCTCGGCGTGACACTCAGTGACCAGGCCCGCGCCTGGACCACCGAGTCCGTGGAGTTCGGCGCGTAACCTTGAACGCATGAGCCGGAACCTGACCGCGGACCTCGCCGCCGATCTTCGCACCCGCATCGTTGACGGCGTCATCCAGCCCGGCGACAAGCTTCCCAGCGAAAACACGCTGATCGGCGAGTTCGGTGTGAGCCGCACGGTGGTCCGGGCTGCCCTGACCCGGCTCCAGGCTGAAGGACTGGTGGAAACCGAACGCGGGCGGGGCAGCTTCGCGCTGACCCCGCCCCCGCACGGCGATCCGCACTCCCCCGGCGGACGGCCGGTGGCAAGCCTTGAGGACCGGCTCCACCTGCTCGAGTTCCGCATCGGCGTCGAGGCGGAGGCCGCCGCCCTCGCCGCCCGCAACCGGACGGACCGGCAACTGAAGGCCGTCCTGAGCGCCCTGGAGGAGTTCACTGCCAGCGGCGACCACCCGGCGCATGCCATGAAGTCCGACTACGAATTCCACAAGGCCATCGCCGCGGCGACGGGAAACCCCTTCTATTCGGACTGCCTCGCGTCCCTGGGCCAGACCATGATCGCCATGCCGCGCACCCGGCTGATGACCGGCGTCGAACACTACGCCCGTGACCACTTCGAACAGGTGGTCCACGAGCACGAATCGATCTATGCGGCCATCGCGGAAGGTGACGTGCCGTCGTCGTCTGCTGCCATGCGCAGCCACCTGGCCAACTCGAGGCGACGGCTCAGGGACGGACGCCAGTAGCGGCGGCCGGCTCCTGCCAGCCGGGGCGCCGGGGGCCGGGTGGGCCGCTCAGGCGTTGAGGTCAGCCAGCCGTTCAGGCGTGTCGATCAGCCTGAGGAGCCGCAGGACTGCGGGGTTGGCTGTTTCTTCATTCCATGCCAGCTCCAGGTCCACGCGGTTCAGCTCCTGGATCCCGTACCGTCCATCAATCTCGTGGAATTCCACCCCGGCGGGCGCGAAAGCCATGGCCGAAGCGGGGACAAGCGTCACCCCCAGTCCCGCCTGGACGAAGGCCAAAAGGGCCGGAACCTGGCTGGCGTACTGCGTGACGTTGGCGTGGGCGCCAGCGCTGGCGAACAACCGGAGCACCAGGTCGTGGAAATACCGGGCCTCCTTGGTGGAGTACATCAGCAGCGGCAGCCTGTCCAGGGACCCAAGCGGCAGCGGCTGACCCGGCGGCACCGCCATATTGCCCAGCAGTGAGCTCCCCTCGGGCAGCGCCACCACCAGCCGGTCCTGCATGAGCGGCCGGGACACCACGCCGGGCCGAGCCACGATGGGCCGCAGCAGGCCGATGTCCACGCTGCCCTTCACCAGCCCGTCCATCTGGTCCGTTGAGACCAGTTCCCGGAGCACAAAGGACACTCCCGGCATCCCCTCGGCAGCCCGGCGCAGCATCAGGGGCAGTGCGCTTTGGCCGGCGATGGCCGTGTACCCCACGGTGATGGCGCCTGCTTCGCCGGAGGACACCCGGCGGACATCCAGGTCGGTCTTGATGCACATATCCAGGATCTGGCGTGCCCTCGGCAGCAGCGTGGCGCCCGCGGCGGTCAGCTCCACCTTCCTGCTGGTGCGGCCGAAGAGCTGGGTTCCCAGCTTCTTCTCGAGCATCTGGATCTGGCGGCTCAGCGGCGGCTGGGTCATGTTGAGCCGCTCGGCCGCCGCGCCGAAGTGGAGCTCTTCAGCGACGGCAACGAACGCCTCTAACTGGGGTAGGGAAAACATTCATACCTTTACTGAATTGTTGAGTGCACAAATTAGCTTGGACTTGGATCGATGACTCCCCTTATGGTCGGTGAACGGAGCAGGTAAATCAACCCCCGAGGCAACCCAAGGAGCACAGCGCTGTGGACCAGGCATACGATCCCGCCCAGTACATCAACCAGGCCAGGATTACCGGCGTCTTCATCACGCCGGTGGCCTTCAAGGACCCGCCGCTCCTGAACACCGTGGGCGTTCACGAACCATTCGCGCTGCGGGCCATCGTGGAGGTCCAGACGGATGCCGGCGTATCGGGCTTCGGTGAAACCTACGGCGATGCCGGCCACATTGCCCGGCTCCGGCTCGCAGCTGCGGCCGTGCCCGGCACGGACATTTTCAACATCAACGTGCTGCGCAGCCGGATCGCCCAGGCACTGCAGCAGGACACCATCCAGGGCGGCCACGGCATGAGCGGCATGGTCACCGGTTCGAGCACAGCCGACCGCGTGCTGTCCGCGTTCGATGTCGCCGCCCTGGATATCCAGGGCAAACTCCTCGGCCGCCCGGTCAGCGACCTCCTGGGCGGCGCCGTCCGTGGCTCTGTGCAGTTCAGCGGGTATTTGTTCTACAAGTGGGCGGGCCACCCAGGCCAGGAGGACGACGCCTGGGGTGCGGCCCTGGACCCGGCCGGGATCGTGCAGCAGGCCCGGACCATGGTGGACCGCTACGGCTTCAGCGCACTCAAACTGAAGGCCGGCGTGTTCCCGCCGGAAGAAGAGATCGCGGCCATCCACGCCCTCCGCGCCGAATTCCCCGGCCTCCCTCTCCGCATCGATCCCAACGGTGCCTGGACAGTGGAGACCTCCATCCGCGTGGGCAAGGAATTGCACGGCGTCCTGGAGTACCTTGAGGACCCCACACCAGGCATTGAGGGCATGGCGGCCGTCCGCCGAGAGGTCGGCATGCCCCTGGCCACGAACATGTGCGTGGTCAGCTTCGCGGACGTGGCCCCTGCCGTGGCGGCCGGCGCCGTGGACGTCATCCTCTCGGACCACCACTTCTGGGGCGGCCTCCGCCGGACCCAGTTCCTGGCCGGCATTACCGAGACGTTCGGCCTGGGGCTGTCCATGCACTCCAACTCCCACCTTGGCATCAGCCTCGCCGCCATGGTGCATTTGGCTGCGGCAACCCCCAACCTCGACTACGCCTGCGACACGCACTGGCCGTGGAAGGACCCGTCGGAGGATGTCATTGCCGGCGGTGTGTTCACGTTCAAGGACGGCGCCGTCCAGGTCCCCACCGGGCCCGGCCTCGGCGTCGAGGTGGACCGTGACGCCCTGGAACGCCTGCACCGCCAGTACTTGGACTGCGGGATCACGAGCCGGGACGACACCGGCTACATGCAGCGGCTCCACCCGTCCTACGAGCTTCAGGGCCCCCGGTGGTAAACACCGGGGAGCAGGCTCCGGACCGCCCGGAATCACTGAAGATCGTGGTCACCGATCCCATTATCAGCCGCTTCGAGGACCGGTTAAGGTCCGACGGCGGCACTCACCAGTGGGACATGGCTGCGGCTTGGACTCCGGAACGCCGGCTGGACGCCCTGGCGGGCGCCGACGTCGTGGTTTGCTCCTCCCTGGGCCCCGTGGAAGCGGAGGCTGCCGGCCGCGTGCGCCTGGTCCACGTCACGGGTGCAGGCTACGACAAGATTTCCTTCCCGCACCTGGCACAGTCGGCTCTGGTGGCCAACACCTTCCACCACGCACGGCCCATCGCCGAGCACGTCCTGATGGTCACCCTGATGCTTTCCCGCAATGTTGCGGCAGCCGACCGGGAGGTCCGCCAGGGGCAGTGGCGGACCATCGCAACGGCCGACGACGTGCCGTTCCATCCCGTTCTCGCCGACCTGACCCTGGGCCTGGTGGGCCTGGGATCCATCGGCGCCGAGGTCGCCCGCATGGCCGGATCGCTGGGCATGAAAGTCCGCGCTGTGCGGCGCAATCCTGCGGCCGCCCTGCCGCAGGGGGTCAGCCTCGACCGGGTAGGCGGAAACAATGAGCTCCACGAACTCCTGGCGGCGTCCGACGTCGTGGTGGTGACCGTGCCGCTGGATTCCGGCACGGAAGGGATGATCGGGGCGGCGGAACTGTCCGCCATGAAACCGTCAGCGTTCCTTATTAACGTGGCACGCGGGCCGGTGGTGGATCAGGCGGCACTGTACGCGGCCCTGAAGGAGCGGCGGATCGCCGGCGCCGGCCTCGACGTCTGGTGGGGATCGCCCGCGGACGGCGTGGTTCCGCCTGCTGAACTGCCCTTCGCGTCCCTGCAGAACACCGTGCTGACCCCGCACCATTCCGGCCATGCACGCACCACCTTTGAACGACGCGCGGCGGACATCGCCGCCAACATCGGGCTGCTTGCACGGGGCGGGGAGCTTGTGAACCTGGTGCCGCGGCCCGTTCCGGCTACGTAGCCGCCAAGACCAGCTGCACGATCAGCAGGGCGCTTCCCAGCGCTGACGCACCCAGGGCCAGGGCCTTCAGGCGTGCGGCATTGAGGAAGTGGTTCACGAACCGGGATGCCGCGTAGCCGCCAACGGCCGCAGGAACCATCCACAGCGCCAGTGAAAGCATGTCCGTGGTAACAGCTCCTGCCAGCCACAGCATTGCCATGGAAATGGATGAGCCCACCATAAAGAAGGCGCTCATGGTGCCGCGCAGCCGGGGGCCGTCGTGCCCGTGCCACACCAGGGCCATGGGCGGTCCCCCGATGGACGTGGCGGTACCCATGATGCCGGAGGCCGCGCCGGCAACGATCAGGTTGGCGCGGACCGGCCGGGGAGCCCAGCCGCGGCCCGCCAGCACCAGACCGGCCAGCACCACCGCCACCACCACCCACGCCAGGCCTTCGCGGGACAGTGCCGTCACCAGCCACGCGCCCAGGAAGCTCCCGGGAATCCGGCCCACCAGGGCCCAGCCCGTGCCTCTGAGGTCCAGGCTTTGCCGCTCCCGCACGGTGACCATGAGGGTGACGAGCAGGGCCAGGAGGATCAGGGTGGCGGGAAGCAGCGCCGGATCCACCATCGCGATCACCGGCGCTGCGAGCATGCCCATGCCGAAGCCGCTGGAGGCCTGCAGGCAGGCTGCCAGGAAGATCACCCCGGCTATGACGGCATATTCGGCACCAGTCACTCGGGTCCCGTCACTGGACGGGCACAGCGGAGGTAGCAGTGGCAGTTGCCGCGGCGCCGGTCAGGCCCTTGAGGGAATCGAGCGGGAAATGGCATTCCGCCACGTGCCGCGTGCCGTCAGGGGCTGCCAGGACCTGCGGTTCCGGTGATACTTCGGCGCAGATATCCTGCGCCTTCCAGCAGCGCGTCCGGAAGCGGCAGCCCGACGGCGGATCCAGAGGAGAGGGCAGCTCACCTTGAAGGACAATCCTGTCCCGTCTGGTTCCGCTGACGTCCAGTTTCGGGGACGCCGACATCAGGGCCGCCGTGTACGGGTGCCGGGGATGGTCAAAGACTTCCTCGGTGGCCCCGGTCTCGATGATTCGTCCGAGGTACATCACAGCCACCCTGTCCGCCACATGGCGGACCACGGTCAGGTCGTGCGAGATGAAGATGTAGGAAACACCGAGTTCCTGCTGGAGTTCATTGAGCAGGTTCAGGACCTGCGCCTGCACGGAAAGGTCCAGGGCCGAGACGGGCTCGTCGAGGATGATGACGTCCGGGTTCAGTGCCAGGGCACGGGCGATCCCGATGCGCTGGCGCTGGCCGCCGGAGAATTCCTGCGGCGACTTGCGCGCATCGGAGGGACGCAGCCCCACCATGTGCAGCAGTTCACTTACCCTTGCCTGGCGCTCCCGGGACGTCGGGTAGAGGCCGCGGTGGGTGGCCCACGGTTCGGCGATGATGTCGCCGGCGTTCATCCGGGCGTTCAGGGAGGCAAACGGGTCCTGGAAGACCATCTGCACGCGCCGCCGCCAGCTCAGCAGTTCCTTCCCGCGGAGCCCGAAGGGGTTGGTTCCTTCGAAGGTCACGGTCCCTTCATCCGGTGTTTCCAGCATCATCAGGGTCCGCGCCAGGGTGGACTTGCCGCAGCCGGACTCGCCCACCAGTCCCAGGGTCTCACCCCGGCCCACGGTCAGGCTGATCCCGTCCAGGGCCTTGAGCCGGGTGTTGCCGCTGGCGCTCCTGGCCACGTGGAACGTCTTGGTCAGGCCCTCGATTGTCAGAAGCGGCTCAGACATTGCTGATCTCCTCGCTGAAGTGGCAGGCGGCCGTGCGGGCAGGCCGCGGCTGGGCGCCGGAAGGGATGTTGACGGGGGTGCCGCCGATGCCCGCGGCTCCGGCTACTGGGCGGTCTCCGGCTACCGGGTGGGCTCCGGCTACTGGGCGGTCTCCGGCTACCGGGCGGAGCACGGGACGTTCGGCCCTGCAGATGTCCTGCACCAGCGGGCAGCGGGACTGGTAGACGCAGCCGGACGGGATGTCGTGGAGCTCCGGCGGGCTGCCGGCAATGGACTTGAGCTTGGCGCCCCGCTCCAGGTGGACGGGCACCGATTCCAGCAGCCCTTTGGTGTAGGGATGGCGCGGGTCGGCGAAAACTTCGGAGACCGGTCCGCTCTCCACCACGTTGCCGGCGTACATCACGGCCACGGTGTCGGCTTCCTCGGCCACCACGGCCAGGTCGTGCGTAATGAGGATGACCGCCATCTGGCCCTCCTCACGGAGCTTCCGCAGAAGCTGCATGATCTGCGCCTGGACCGTGACGTCCAGTGCCGTGGTGGGTTCATCGGCGATCAGCAGGCGCGGGTTGAGGGCCACGGCCATGGCGATGAGGATGCGCTGGCGCATGCCGCCTGAGAACTGGTGCGGGTAGGAATTGATCCGGGATTCCGGCTCGGGAATGCCGACGCGTTTCATCAGGTCAATCGCTTCAACCCGGGCTTCCTTCGCGCTGAGCCCGCGGTGGATGCGGAAGGCTTCGCCCAGTTGCGTCCCCACCGTATAGACGGGGTTCAGGGCAGTCAGCGCGTCCTGGAAGACGATGCCCAGCTCGGGCCCGGCAAACTTGAGCCGTTCCTTGGCGCTGAGTGCGGCGAGATCGGTGCCGTTGAGGACGATCTCGCCGTCGGCGAGGTCGCAGACGGGGTCCATGATCCCGGCGAGTGCCTTTGCTGTCATGGACTTTCCGCACCCTGATTCCCCGAGCAACGCCAGTGTCTCCCCGGCACGGGCTTCGAAAGCCACGCTGTTGACGGCGCGCACGGTGCCGCGGTGGGTGCGGATGTCCACGGCAAGGTCACGGACCTGCAGGACGACGTCGTGCGCCTTGGTCTGGCCTGTGGCAGCGCGGGCAGCCTCGCCGGTGCGCTGGATGGGGGCTTGCTGGGCGGCTGTTTTCACGGCTGTGCCTCCTTGGCTGGGATACGGGCGATCAGCCGCTTGCGGGGAAGTGCCAGGCGCCAGCGCTGGGCCGGATCGGTGGCGATCCGCAGCCAGGCGGCGAGGACGTTGGCGGCGATGGTGGTGACCACGATGGCAACGCCGGGGAAGATCGAGAGCCACCAGGCGGTCTGCAGGTACTGCCGGCCCTGGGAGACCATCAGGCCCCAGCTGACGTCCGGCGGCTGGATGCCGATGCCCAGGAAGCTCAGTGAGGACTCGGCGAGCATGACGTAGCAGAACTCGAGGGTGGCCAGCGTCAGGAGCGTCGGCAGCACCACGGGGATGACGTGCCGGAGGATGATCGCATTGGGTTTGGCACCAAAGGTCCGGGCGGCGTCGACAAATGTCCGGCTCTGGAGTTCCGCCGATTCGGCGCGCGCGGTGCGCAGGTAGATCGGGATGCGGGTGAGTGCCAGGATCAGCACGATGTTCGCCGCACTGGGGCTAAAAACGTAAAGCACGACGACGGCGAGCAGCAGGGACGGGAAGCTCATGATCACGTCGGCGATGCGCATGGACACGTTCTCCCGCCAGCCGCGGTGGTAGCCGGCCCAGACGCCCCACAGGGAGCCAACGACCAGGGCCACGGCCACCGCGGGCAAGGCGACGGACAGAGTGGTCCGGCTCGCCACGACCAGCCGGGCCAGCATGCTGCGGCCCAGCGAGTCGCTGCCCAGGAAGTATTCCCAGCCGTGCGCCAGCGTGAATGGTGCCTTGTTGGCGAACAGCAGGTTCTGTTTGGTGGCCAGATCGCCCATCAGCGCAGGGCCGACCAGGGCGGTCAGGCCGATAATGATCAGGATCAGCGCAGAGACGGTGGCAAAGCGGTCCTTGAGCAGGAGGCGGAAAAGACTCAGCTGTCCCACCTGCTTTTCGTCCTTCTTTTCGTTCTGGTGTTCGCGGGCCGCCGGCAGCTTCTCCGGCGCCGCGCCCTCAGTCAGTGAACTCTTCATGGCTACTCCTAGGCCTTAACCGTGACGGGCCGGACGCGCGCGTCCAGCAGCGCGTAGCCCATGTCGATAAGGATGTTCAGGGCAAAAATCGCGACGGCGGTGAGCAGGACGGCTGCCTGCAGGACGGCGAAGTCCCGTTGCAGGATCGAATCGATCATGAGCTTTCCGATGCCCGGCCAGCCGAAGATGGTCTCCACCACCACGGCGCCGTTCACGAGGCCCACGGTCAGGTCGCCGGCCACCGTCAGCGCGGGGGCGGCCGCGTTGCGCAGCGCATGGTGCGTGACCACACGGAGTTCGCCTGCTCCGCGGCTGCGGGCCAGTTTGATGTAGGGCTCCGAGAGGGCGGAGACCATGGAGCCGCGGACAATCTGGACCAGCACGCCGAACGGCCGCAGGAGCAACGTGGCGATGGGCAATACCCAGGCGCCGGCCCCCGACACACCGGATGTCGGGAGCCAGCCCAGGGTGATGGCGAAGACCCAGATGCCCACGATTGCCAGCCAGAAGTCCGGTATCGAGGCTGCAGCCATGGAGACGAAACTTGAGATACGGTCCGCGATGCCATTCGGCTTCAGCGCAGCCCAGCACCCGACCACCAGCGCCAGCAGCACAGCCAGCACCATTGTGGTGGCGGCCAGCTGCAGGGTGGCCGGGAAGGCGCGCAGTGCCATGGCCGCGGCATCCTGCCCCGTGCGGAGTGACTGTCCGAAGTCGAGCCGGAGCACTCCGCCGAAGTAGTCGGCCATCTGTACCAGCAGCGGCTGGTCCAGTCCATTGCGTGCGGTGAAGTCGTCGCGCATCTGCTGGGTGGCGTTCAGCGGCAGGTACAGGCTGGCAGGGTTTCCTGTCATCCTGGCCAGCGCGAACACACCAACGATCACCACCACCAGCGGTAGAGCGCTGGAGACAATCCGCTTTCTCAAGTAGATCAGCATGGCTGTCCTTATCTCCGGGTCCGGGCTAGTTTGCCGGCGTCATTTCCGAAACACGCAACTCGTCGCCACTGGACGAATTGGGCGTGTACTTCACGGACTTGGCCTTGCCGATGATGCCGGTCTGGTGCGAGATGTGGGCAAACTGGACAACTTTGTCGTTCTGGTACGCGAAGATGTCCTCAAAGTCCTTCTTCCGCTCGTCGCCGGAGGCCGCATCCGCCTTCTTGATCATGGCGTCGAACTCGGGGGTGCCGAAGTAGCTCTGGGCTCCGGTGGACAGCATGTACTGGTCCACGGTGAAGGCTGCATCGCCGGCCTGGTTGCCGTGCTGGGTCATCAGGGCCACCGCGCCTTCATCATCGGAGAAGGGACGGACCTGGTAGGTCAGGTGCTGGCTGGTTTCGAGCATCTTGAGCTTGACGTTCAGGCCGGCCTGGCTCAGCTGCTCCTGGAGGACCTGAGCGAGCTCAGTGATCTTCGGGAACTGCGCGCTCCGGACTACCAGCGAGATCTGCGCGGACGTATCAACGCCGTCGGCCTTGGCGTCGGCAACGAGGGACTTCGCCTTGTCCAGGTCGAACGGCCAGGCCTTCAGCGCCGCGTTGTGCCCCACGATGCCTTCGGGAACCAGCTGGGCAGCCACCTGGTGCTTGCCCTGGTAGAGCGAGTTGACGATTCCCTCCTTGTCGAGGGCGTAGTTGACCGCCTGGCGGACCCGGAGGTCGTTGAGCGGCGCCTCATTGGCATCGAGCCGCAATGCCACGGTCTCGTTGTTGGGGTAGTCGACGCCAAGGTCGCCGATGTTGTCGTCCGGGCTCAGTCCCATGGCAACATCTGCCTCGCCGCTGGTGATCATGGCAGCGCGCACTGAGCTCTCGGAACGCCACTGGTACTCCGCCTTGGCGTAAGCGGGCTTGTCCCCCCAATACCCGTCCCAGCTGGACAAAGTGATCTTCTGGCCGGCGTCCCACTTCTCGATCTTGTAGGGACCCGTGCCGATCGGCTCACGGACCTTCGCCGTGGTACTTGTGGACGTCGGCACCACCTCGAGGAACGAAAGGCGCAGCGGCAGGATGGGATCAGGTTCGGGAGTGGTGACGGTCAGGGTGGTGGCATCCACGGCCTTCACGGCGAGGTCCGCGTCGCCGAAGACGTAGCCTTCCACGTTGCAGCCGAGCTTGGAGTTGACTGCCCTTTCGATGGTGAAGGCGGCGGCTTCGGCATTGAACGGCGTGCCGTCCTGGAAAGTCACGCCTTCGCGCAGCTTAAGGGTCCACTCAGTATCCGTAGTGGCCTTCCATTCAGTGGCGAGCTTGGGCTCGAGTTCGCCGCTGGTCGGGTTGCGTTCAATCAGCGGTTCGGTGACGTTAGAGCGCACCACAACACCGGTGGAGGTCAGGTTGGACTCACAGGCTTCCAGCGTGGGCGGTTCCTGGCCGAGGACCACGCGCACCGTGTTCGAGGAGGCGGCGCCGGCGTCGGAATTGGCCACCGAACAGCCGCTCAGACCGAGCACCGCGACGGACGCCAGGGCCGGCCATTTAAGCAAGGCAGCGGGAAATGGGGACTTTGA
Source organism: Arthrobacter sp. Leaf337 (assembly GCF_001423745.1). Lineage (GTDB taxonomy): Bacteria > Actinomycetota > Actinomycetes > Actinomycetales > Micrococcaceae > Arthrobacter. The sequence goes on along the minus strand of NZ_LMPC01000002.1, from coordinate 86,150 downwards.
AGAAGACGTCATTGGATTCCTCCGAATTGGGTGTTTGCGGCAGGGGTGTGCTCGTGCACCAGTGGAACCGGGCAACAAGATCAGGTAGTTCGGGCCGCGCTGGACTCAAGCTAGTTGAGGTCCACAGGCTCCACAAGGTTTTTACCGGCCGCCGGTGGCGCGCGCCGGCGCCGGTTCCAGCCACCGACGCCCTGTGACGGGCACCACTTATCCCGGAAATCCGCGCGGTTCCGCCGGAGTACCACAATCGATTCACTTCCGGCATCGAACAATGCCATTTACATGTTGGACGCGTATGGATCCGAAACCTAGGGTGCAGATATGAAGAACACCGCCGTCCTGCAGGTAGGGCCACTCATGCCAGCCGTCCAAGAAGCCATCCGGAGCGAGTACGACGCCGTGCGCCTCCCAGACTCAACCCCCGAGCGGGAAGAATTCCTGCATCTCCACGGCGAATCCTTCGAGGTCGCCGTGACCTCGGGCAAGTTCGGCGTCGGCCCGGACCTGATGCGCGCACTTCCCAGCCTGCGCGCGGTCATCAACTTCGGTGTCGGCTATGACACCACGGACGTTGCCCAGGCCGCCCGGCGCGGCATCACGGTCAGCAACACCCCCGACGTCCTCAACGACTGCGTGGCGGACACCGCAATCGCCCTGTACCTGGACGTCCTGCGCCGGGTGAGCGCCGCGGACCGCTTCGTCCGCCGCGGTGACTGGCTCAGCAAGGGCAACTTCCCGCTCGCCACCAAGGCCAGCGGCAAGAGAGTGGGCATCCTGGGGCTCGGCCGGATTGGACGGGTCATCGCCCGGCGCCTGGAAGGCTTCGACTGCAGCATCAGTTACCACAGCCGCAATCCGGTGGACGGGGTCAGCTACGGGTACAAGGCCTCACCGCGCGAACTCGCCGCCGGTTGTGACGTCCTGATTGTCGCCGCGGCCGGCGGGTCCGGCTCGGCCAAACTCGTGGACGCCGCCGTTATCGACGCGATCGGGCCTGAGGGCTACCTGATCAACATCGCACGGGGAAGCGTGGTGGATGAGGACGCCCTTGTGGCTGCCCTGCTGGCCGGGCGGCTGGCCGGGGCCGGCCTGGACGTCTTTGCGGAGGAGCCAAAGGTCCCGGAAGACCTCCTCGCCCTGGACAATGTAGTCCTGCTGCCCCATCTGGGGAGCGGAACCCACGAAACGAGGGCCGCAATGGCAGAACTTACGCTCGCGAACCTGCGGCAGTTCGTTGAGTCCGGTTCGGTCCTCACCGCGGTGCAGGCATGAGCGTCGCAGTGGGATACGTGGCCGGCCAGGAGGGCCGCGCCGCCCTGAGTGCCGCCATCGGGGAGGCTGCACTCCGAAAGACCGCCCTGCAGATCATGGGCCCTGTTGCGGGCGACGCATCGGCCGAGGCGGAGGGGGACATCCGCGAAGCCATTGCTGCCGCGGCAGCAGCGGGCGTCCAAGCTACACTCCGCCCTAATGAGGGCAGCGACGCAGCGGACGTCATGATCGACGCCTCCTACGAGGAGGATATTGAACTGATAGTGATAGGAGTCCGGCGCCGCTCCCCGGTGGGGAAACTGTTCCTCGGCAGCACTGCCCAGCGCGTCATCCTTGAGGCCGGCTGCCCGGTCACGGCGGTTAAAGCCGAGGTCGGGCCGCGCTTGTGAGCACCGGGGCGCCCCGCAGTGCGCCATAGGTATCACGCAATGCAAAAGGCGTGTTGGACGTGCATCGCCGCAGGTGAATAAAGTCTAGGGAAAGCTGTGGCGAGGACCACAAAGGGCTGGCCTCCCGGTCCGCCGCAGCGCAAGCTTATTCCCCGATACAGAGGATTTTTCCCATGCAGTCTGTCGACATCGCTGTCACGGATCTGGCGTCCGCCACGCAGAAGTTCTTCCGGCGCGTCCTGCCCATCATGCTGGTCATGCTCGTCTGCAACCAGCTGAACCGTTCGAACATCGGCTACGCCCACGAGCACCTGGAAGCGGATGTCGGCATCGGCGCCGCCGCCTACGGTTTCGGGGCTGGCCTGTTCTTCATCGCCTACGCGATCTTTGAACTGCCCAGCAACGTGATGATGGAGAAGTTCGGCGCCAGGGTCTGGCTCACCAGGATCATGGTCAGCTGGGGCATCGTTTCCTTCCTGATGGCGTTCGTGCAGAACGAAATGATGTTCTATGTGCTGCGCTTCCTGCTGGGAGCGGCTGAGGCCGGGTTCTTCCCCGCCGTCATCTTCTATTTCGCCCGCTGGGTACCGGCCGGCCAGCGGGGCAAGGCCACGGCCATTTTCATCGCCGGTTCCTCGGTTGCCGCCGCTCTTTCGGGACCCATCGCAGGAATGCTGCTCAGCCTCCAGGGTGCTCTCGGATTCCGTGGCTGGCAGTGGCTCTTTGGTTTCGAAGGACTGCTCTCCGTCGTCGTTGGCATCACCGTGTACTTCCTCCTGGACGCCAGGATCGAGGACGCCAAATGGCTGACCCTCAAGGAAAAGGCTGCGCTCATCGGCGCCATCGCCAGCGAGGATGCCCAGCACAACCCTGCCACGGGCAAGGACACCAAAATCAACCGCTGGAAGATGCTGCTGAACCCGCAGATCCTCCTGCTGTGCGGCATCTACTTCTCAGTGCAACTGTCCATCTATGCCAACACCTTCTGGCTGCCCAGCATCGTCAAACAGATCCCCGGCACAACGGACCTGAGCGTAGGCTTCCTATCCGCCATTCCCTGGGTCTGCGCCGTCGTCGCCATGTACTTCGCGGCCAAGTGGCAGGACAAGGCCACATCCAAGCGCCCGCTGCTGGTGGTTGCCCTGCTCGTGGCCGCCGTGGGAACGTTCGCGGCAGCCGTCGCCACTCCGGTACTGGCGCTGGTATTCCTGGCTGTGGCCGCGATGGGATTCAAGAGCGCGTCACCCCTGTTCTGGACCATCCCCCAGTCAGGCCTGCACCCCCTGGTCCTTGCACCGGCCATCGCCATCATCAACTCGCTCGGCAACCTGGGCGGCTTCGTGGCCCCCTTCGGCTTCGGCATCATCAAGGAACACACCGGAAGCGTGGTTCCGGGACTGTTCGCCCTGGCGGCCGCGTCCACCCTCGCCGCCGGTCTGGTGTACTTCCTCAAGGAACGGACGACGGCGGCGGAACCGCCCGCCGTCGTGCCCGCTGACGGTGCCGCGACCGTAACCCGCCAGCCTGCCGCAACCCGCTAGGCATCCCCCGCGCAGCTAATCCCCGCCCCATGGTCGCATCCCCCGGCAACGCCAAGGGGAAAAGACCGCGGGGCGGGGAATCCCGCTACCCGGACGCTGACGGCAACCTCCCGGACCTCCGCAGCATGGTTTCCTCAAGCAGCGCCACCACGGTGTAGAGGATGATCGACACCAGGGTGATCACCACCACCGACGCCCACACCTCGTTGTTTCTGGCCCGGGACACGGCAGAGATGATGGCGTAGCCGATTCCCTTGCCTGTGGCGAGCCACTCTGCCAGCAGCGCGCCGGTAATCGCCCCCGGAATGGAGACCTTCACCGCGGTGAAGAATGCCGGCAGGGACGACGGCAGGGCAACCTTCAGCAGGGCGGTCCAGCGTGATCCGCCATAGACGTCGATGACTTCGAGCATGGCCGGGGAAGCCGAGCGCAGCCCGAACACAATCGTGACCACGGCGGGGAACAACACCACGATCCCGCCGATGGCCGCGACCGCCGGTTCCTGCCGGCCGAAGATCAGGATGATGATGGGTGCCAGGGCCACGAGCGGAACGGAGCGCAGCAGCATGGCGACCGGCATCAGGGCATTCTCCACACCGCGGAACAGGACGAACACACCGGCAATCACCACGGCGCCCACCATTCCCGCGGTGAACCCGAAGAACGCGTCCACCATGGTCTGGCCGAGGTTCTGCAGGACGGCCTGCCGGTTGGTTTCCGCGGCCGGGACAGCGAACAGGAAGTTGAACACGTCCAGTGGGCCCTTGCCGACAAACGGCGAGATGTTGAAGACCTTGAGCAGAGCAACCCACAGCAGCAGCACCACGGCCAGGGAAACCAGCAGGCCCACACCCGCGCGGCCCGCGCCTTTCAGTGCGGCCACGCCGGCCGCCGTTGCCGGCCTCATGATGCCGCCTGGCGCCCGGAGGACCACGGGGTCACGAACCTTGCCAGCAGCGCGAACACTCCATAGCCGGCCCCGGCAACAAGGCCCGCCACCAGGGCAACACCCCACGCCCTGGCGATCTCGAGGTTCTGCTGCGCATTGACCAGCGCCGGGCCGATCCCCCGGTCCACGCCGCCCACGTATTCGCCCAGCACGGCTCCCAGGACGGCGGCCGGGACGGCGATCTTCAGCGCGTTCAGGATTCCCGGCAGTGCGGAAATGAGCTGGACCTTCACCAACTGCTTGAGCCGGCCCCCGCCGTAGACCGCCACGAGGTCCAGGCTGGCCCGGTCCGCGCTCTTCAGCGCCGCCAGCGCGCCCACCACGGTGGTGAAAAAGACCGAGATGCCCGCCAAGAGGACGGCCGTGCCGGACGACTCCCCGTGTGCGGGCGAACCGATGACGATGAAGGCCAGCGGCCCGATGGCCACGATGGGCAGGCAATAGCTGATCACCGCCAGCTGGGTGACCAGACGTTCCAAGGACGGAAGCACCAGGACACTCGCGGACAGCAGCAGCGCAGCGGCGTTCCCCCACAGGTACCCTGCGGAAGCCTCCGACATGGTCACTACAAGGTTGGGCCAGTAAAACCCGACGCCGTCGCTCGCCAGTTGCCCCAGGACTTCGGGCGGCGTCGGCACGGCACCGCCGGAACCGTCCGCACTGGCGCCCACCCCGGAAAGAACCGTCGCGGCGGCCAGCCACCAGAGTGCGACCGTGGCTGCCATACCGATCCCGGCCGCGGCCCATGGCGGCAGCGGCCGGGCCGCCGTCGCACTCACCACCCTCGTACTTAACAGGAAAGGCCGCGTCACGGTGACTCCACTTCCTCAAGGGGCGCGCCGGCGTCGCCGAACAGGAGCTCCGACGCCCGGTCACACAGGGCATGGAATTCCGGCGTGCGCATCATCTCCGGAGTCCGGGGGCGGGGCAGGTCCACGGTGATGATTTCCTTGATCCGTCCCGGCCGGGCGCTCATCACAGCCACCACGTCGGAGAGGAACATGGCTTCGGCGATGCCGTGGGTGACCATCAGGGTCGTGGCGGGCTTCTCCGTCCAGATCCTGAGGAGCTCCAAGTTCAGCCGCTGGCGGGTCATGTCGTCCAGTGCGCCGAAGGGCTCATCCAGCAGCAGCACCGACGGCTTGAGCGCCAGGGCCCGGGCGATGGACACCCGCTGCCGCATGCCGCCGGACAGCTGGGCCGGCTTTGCCTTCTCGAAGCCCTTCAGGCCGATCAGCTCCACCAGATCCTCCACCATCGCGTGGTCAACGGGGAGGCCGGCCACCTCGAAAGGCAGCCGGATGTTGGACACCACGCTCCGCCAGGGCAGCAGCGCCGGATCCTGGAAGGCGATCCCCAGTTCATGCCGCGTTCGCAGCTCGGCCGGCGTGTGGCCGTCCACCGTCACTTGTCCGGTGGTGGGGGTTTCCAGGCCGGCAAGAATCCTCAGGATGGTGGACTTGCCGCAGCCGGAGGGTCCCAGCAGGGAGAGGAACGTCCCCTTGGACGTCATCAGGTTGGCATCCTCCAGTGCCACCACGCTCTTCCGGCCCATCTTGAAACTCTTGCCCAGGTTGCTGAGCGATATGCCTGTCCCGGAGAGCAGCCCTGCGGTGACGGCTTCCGTGCTCACTTCAGTCATGCGTCCTACTTAAGGTCGGGGTTTTCGGCGTAGACCTCATCGAGGAGGCTCAGGTCGAAGATCGCGTCCGCGGTGGTGTCATAACCGGCCAACTTGAGGATCTCGATGTTCTTGTCCATCAGTTCCTTGGAAACCGTGAACAGGCCGTTGCTGTCCGTCTCGGGCGTGGCAATGAGCTTGGTGTTCTGGGCTTCCGCCTGGCCCTTTTCCTTGGCCATGGTCAGGCCCAGCTCCTTGCCGTAGACCTCGACGGCGAGCCGTGCCGACTCCGCCGGATCGGACAGGGCATCCTTCCAGCCCTTGATGGTGGCCACGAGGAACGCCTTCAGCTCCGGCCGCTTGTCCTTGATGGATTCCTCCGTGACCACGAAGCTCTCGGCAATGAAGGGAAGGCCGTTGTCCGCGAACGGCAGGACCGCCGTCTTGTGCCCGCCCAGCTCAAGGGTGAGCACCTCGTTGGTCAGGTACGCAAAGAAGCCCTCGACGTCGCCGTTCAGCAGCGGCTGCGGATCGTACTGCACTGGCACCTTGGTGACCTTTGACGCGTCGATCTTGTTGACCTCTAGCAGGGCATCGAACAACGTTTCATTGACGCCGGCCTGGACGCCGATCTTCTTGCCGATGAGGTCTTCCGGGGCGGTGATGGAGTTGGCCGCCAGCGAAACGATGGTGAACGGGTTCTTCTGGTAGGTGGAGCCAATGATCTTCAGCGGCGCACCCTCGTTGAGGACCACGGGAGCAACACCCACGGGCGAGGAGGTGCCCACCAAGGCCTTGCCGGACAGGACCATGGTCTCCGTCGAGGCCCCTCCCGGGCCACCGGCTATCAGGTTGACGGCGGTAAAGCCCGCCTCCTTGTAATAGCCCTTGCTGTCGGCAAAGTACTCGCCGGCGAATTCCGCGTTCTTCAGCCACGAAAGCTGGACCTCAAGCGTGCCGAACTCGGCGGCCGCCCCGGAAGCCGTACCTGAAGCGGCCGGAGCCGTGGCGCCCGATTCGGCTGCGCAGCCGGTCAGCGCCACCAGCGCCGCCGACGAAAATCCTGCCAGCACCATCCGCCGCGATGGGCGCAGTGGTCCTTTGTCCGAACTGAAAGCCGTCATTCTTCTACTCCAAATCGGCAGGCGGTCACATGTGAAAGCGGCCCCCGGGGGCCGTCTGGCACCGACACTATGGAACGGTTGTTTCAGGAATCTGCTTGAGCCGTTTCAGCGAAGTTAACTGTCATTTAGCCATGGCGGCTGCACCCGGTTCCGGCGTACGGTACGAACATGACAACCGGAAACAGCGAACAACCCACCGTGCGGCAGCTACGGCTCGTGGTGGAGGCTGAGGACTACGACGCCGCCGTCGCGTTCTACCGGGACGTTCTCGGGATGACGGAAGAAGCAGCGTTCCAAGGCGACGGCGGTGCCCGCGTGAGCATCCTCGATGCAGGCCGGGCCACGCTCGAGCTCTCAAACCCCGCCCAGGTCCGGCTGATTGACAGCGTCGAGGCGGAAGGCCGGCCCAGCGCACGGCTCCGCGTCGCCCTGGAAGTTGATGATGCAGAGGGCGCAACCCGAAGGCTCGTCGAAGCGGGGGCCACACTCATTGCCGAACCCAGGGAAACCCCGTGGCGGTCCCTGAACTCCAGGCTGGACGGGCCGGCGGGACTTCAGCTCACCCTGTTCCAGGAGCTCGACGCCGGCACCTAAAGCCTCGACTTAAAGCAAAGAGCCCCGGTCCTAAGACCGGGGCTCTTCATTTGCGTGCGCGAGGGGGGATTTGAACCCCCACGCCCTTTCGGACACTGGCACCTGAAGCCAGCGCGTCTGCCGTTCCGCCACTCGCGCGCAACTTCTTTCACTCGAAAAGGAGCCCGTTTTCCGGACTGCCAACCTCGTAAAAGCAGCGAGATCAAGCATAACGGACAACCACGGGAAAACACCAATCGGCCTTCCCGGGACCCTGCATGGCAGAAAAATCGCGCAGGTCAGGCACGTGGATACGCCTGTGCGGAGACGACGAAAGGCCCTCGGCGGCTCAGCCCCTCATGAACTAATCTCCGCGCCCCGGCGTTGTGCATTAAGGTCATTCACAGCCCCGGCCAGTAGTATCAGATGTAGGAGTGCCCGTCCCCGGCGCACTCCCGGCAATGTTGTGAACTGAGTTCCGAATCGTGTGCTGCCGCGCAGCCGTAGGGAGAGGAGAGGTGCCATGGGAATGCTGGACAAAGTCGAGCGCGGCATCGAAAAGGCCGTCCGCGGTGTCTTCTCCACCGGTTCGAAGGCCCAGGTTGAGCCTGTGGAAATCGCCAGCCGGCTCCGCCGGGAAGTTGACCACAAAGCCATCACCGTCGCCGCTGGACGAACACTTGCCCCCAACGTGTTTGACGTCCGCCTCAGCGAGGATGACTTCAAGCGGGCGCAGGAATGGGGCACTCCCCTGGCCGAGGAACTCTGCGACGTAGTAATCAACCACGTCAGGAGCCAGGGCTACACACTCCGCGGCTCGGTCCGCATTTCCTTCCGGCGGGACGAGGCAATCCGCGCCGGTGACTTCGAAATTGATTCGAAAACAGAGAACGCCTCCGGTTCCGCCGTGGCCCCGCCGATGCCACGGAACAACGTGCCCGCCGCGCCGAGCCGCCAGCCGGTTCGCCTTCAGCCGGTCCTGGACATCGACGGCCAGCGCTATTCGCTGAATGCCGCCTCCATCGTTTTGGGCCGGTCATCGGAGGCTGACATCCTGGTGGACGACACCGGGGTTTCACGGCGCCACCTCGAAATCCGCACCACAAACGGCACGACAGAAGCCGTAGACCTGGGATCCACCAACGGCAGCTACGTCAACGGACACAAGGTTGTCGGCAGCGTCGACCTTACTGACGGCTCCACCATCACGATGGGACGGACCAAAATCATCTTCCGCCTTTTGCCCGCCAACTCCGGTGGCCGCCCGTGAGCGAACTGACCATTACGGCCCTGCGGTTCGGATTCCTCCTGCTGCTGTGGGTCCTTATCTTCAGCATCGTGTCCGCCATGCGACGGGACCTGATGATCGGCAGGAAGGCGGCAATGGGCGCTCCCACTGCCCGCCAGGTACGCAAGCACCCCGAACTGGCAGAGACAGCACCGCCGCCCGCGAAACAGCAGGCCCGCCAGCTGGTTGTGACGGAAGGCCCGCTTAGGGGACACACCATTCCGCTGGCGGAAAGTCCCATCCTCCTGGGCCGCGCGCAGGAGGCCACGCTGGTCCTTGAGGACGATTATGCCTCGGGCCGGCACGCCCGGCTCTTCCCGCAGGGCAGCCGCTGGTTCATCGAGGATCTAGGCTCGACCAACGGCACGTACCTGGCCAATCAGCAGCTCACCCGCGCCCTCCCGGTGGAGCTCGGTGTCCCCGTGAGAATCGGCAAGACGGTCATCGAATTGAGGCCATAGCCGTGGCCGTCCCGGAAACTCCCGCCGACAAGGGCCCCGCCCCGACGCGGCCGCTCATCATGCGCTACGCCGCCCGCTCGGACGTGGGACGCATCCGCGCCAAAAACGATGACTCCGCCTACGTCGGCCGGCACCTGGCCATCGTGGCGGACGGCATGGGCGGACACGCCGGGGGTGACGTGGCCTCCGCAGCCACCGTCCTGGACATGCTCCACCTGGACCACGGTCATTACGACGGCGACGCCGGGACCGTCCTGGCGGACGAGATCCAGACCGCCAATTCCCTCCTGTCTGAACTCGTGCACATCAATCCGAAGCTCGCCGGCATGGGAACCACTGTGACGGCCCTTCTCCTCGCCGAAGGAAAACTGCACTTCGCGCATATCGGCGACTCCCGCGCCTACCGGCTCCGCAACGGCGAATTCAAGCAGATCAGCGTCGACCACACGTTTGTCCAGCGGCTCATCGACGAAGGCAGGCTGCGGCCCGAGGAAGCGGAAACCCATCCGCACAAGAACGTCCTGATGCGGGTCCTGGGCGATGTTGATGCCAGCCCTGAACTCGACCTCGCAACCCTCGACGTCGAACCCGGCGAACGATGGCTGCTCTGCTCCGACGGGCTGAACTATGTTGCGGGACACGTCGTGGAACGCACTGTTCGCGAAACCAAGGATCTGCGCGAATGCGTCGAAACCCTCGTGGACCTCACCCTCGAGGCCGGCGCACCGGACAACGTCACTGTTGTCATGCTCGAAATCGCCGAACAGACTCCCGACGACGTCCGCACTGCCGCGGTTGAAATCGTCCAGCCGCTGGCCGGCAGTACCGACGAGACAAAGCCCGCCGGCCTGGCCAAGACCCCGGCAGCCTCGTCTGACGACTCGAAGCCCAAGCCCGCCGGAGACTCCGCCCATGCGGACGGCACCGCGGCCGTCGGGGCCGCCGGGGCCGTCGGGCCGGCTGGCACCGGGGACACCGCGGTTGCCGGGGATACTGCCGCTGCCGCCAAAGCTGACGCCGGCACGAAGCCCCCCTCAAAACCTGGTGAACCCACCACCACCACGGACCCGCATTTGGGCGAGCACCTGTCGGCCGCTGTCCTCCGCGAGGAACTTTCCACGCGTCCGCATGAACTTGTCGGAGCCGCCGCTGCCGCCGCAGAGTCCGGGTCGATTCCCACCATCGCCGGCCGGACTGTCGCACGCCGCGCCGCTACCGTCCTCACCCACAAGTCGGATCAGGGCCGCGAGGAAACTGACGAATACAAGCCGCCCGCCAAGCCGCGCCGCTGGGTCACGATCGCAACGGCCGCCGCACTCCTGGTCATCCTGAGCGTCGGCTTGTGGCTCGGGTATGCCTGGACTCAAACGCGCTACTACATCGGTGAATACGACCAGCGGGTTGCCATTTTCAACGGCGTATCACAGCGGCTGGGACCAATCCAGCTCTCCACGCTGGAGACGGTGACGGACATCCGCATGTCCGACCTTCCGGAGTTCTCGCAGCAGCGGGTCCGCCAGACCGTCCCGGCACGTGACCTCTACGACGCACAGCGGATCGTCAAGAACCTCGATCTGACCGGCACGACATCGCCGGCGGACGAATGCGCCAGCCCGACTGCCACGCCGACAGCGTCCCCGTCCGCGCCGGGCGCCGCGCCCGCACCAAGCGGTGCGGCAGCACCGCCCGGAACACCCACGAAGTCCGCCACACCCAGCCCGTCCGCCAACGCTTGTGAGGAGGCCAAATGACGCAGATTGAGGCCACCCCAAAGCCACGACGGAATACCGAACTGGCACTCCTGATCCTGGCGCTTGCCGTAGGCATCGGCGCCAACGCCCTTGTCGGCGTTGACCAGCAGAAAGCCTTTGACTCCGACTTCTGGTTCCAGTCCAGCCTGCTCGCTGCGGCTGCCCTCGTCTTCCATGTGGTGCTAAGGATCCGGGCAAAATATGCCGATCCGGTAATACTTCCCTTGGTGGTTGCCTTGAACGGCCTGGGACTGGCGATGATCCACCGCCTTGACCGGGTGGGCGAGGACACCGGCAACAATCAGCTCCGCTGGACCCTGATGGCAATGGGCGTTGCCATCGCCGTCATCTGGTTCCTCAAGGACCACCGGATCCTGCGCCGGTTCACCTATATTTCCCTTGCCGTGAGTGCCCTGCTCCTGATTCTGCCACTCGTACCGGGGATCTCCGCGGGTGAGATCCTCGGCGCAAGCGTCTGGATCAAGATCGGGCCGATGACCTTCCAGCCGGGCGAGATTGCCAAGATCACGCTGGCCATATTCTTCGCCGGGTATCTTTCGTCCAATCGGGACCTCATTCTGCTGGCGGGCCGCAAGATCGGGCCGCTCCAGTTCCCGCGCTTCAAGGACATGGGACCCATGATCACGGCGTGGCTGGTGAGCATCGGGGTGCTGATTTTCCAGCGCGACCTCGGTTCCTCGGTGCTGTTCTTCGGGCTTTTCATCGTGATGATCTACGTGGCCACGAGCCGGATCAGCTGGGTGATCATTGGCGTGGGACTGCTGCTCGGCGGCGGCTTTGTGGCCTCCCGTGTCTTCTCCCACGTGGGCCTTCGCATCGACGGGTGGCTCAACGCCTTCACGGACGAGGTTTACGGACGGCAGTTCGGCGGCAGCCTGCAGATCGTCGAAGGCCTGTTCGGCATGGCCAACGGCGGCCTCGTGGGCACAGGCCTTGGCCAGGGGCGGCCGAACCTGGTGCCCTTTGCCAACAGCGACATGATCATCGCCTCGTTCGGCGAAGAACTTGGCCTGATCGGCCTCTTCGCCATCGTGCTGATGTACCTGCTCCTGTTCACACGCGGTTTCCGGGCGGCCCTGGGCACCCGGGACGCCTTCGGCAAGCTGCTGGCCTGCGGACTGTCCTTCGCCATCGCCCTGCAGTGCTTCGTGGTGATCGGCGGCGTGACGCGCCTGATCCCCCTGACCGGGCTCACCACTCCCTTCCTGGCAGCCGGCGGCTCCTCCCTGCTGGCCAACTGGATCATCGTTGGCCTGCTGCTGATGATTTCGCACACCGCACGCGGCCCGGTGGACACCACGCCCATGCCGCACGGTGCCGAGCCCGGCGAGCAGAAGCCGGTTCCGCCTTCCCCGCCGCGTCCGGCCAAGCAGCCCGGTCGCCAGCCTTCCTCCGCCCATCCCGACGCGCCAACTGAAGCGGTGAAACAACTGTGAACCACGCCATTCGGAATTCATGGATCGCCGCGGTAGCCATGTTCGCGCTGATCTTTGGCGCCCTCAGCTATGTCCAGGTGGTGGGCGCGGATGAACTGCAGGCGAACCCCTGGAACAAGCGGGCCATCCTGCAGAACTACTGCAACGACCGCGGCGCCATCATCGTCGGCGGGAAACCCATCGCGCAGTCCGTCGCCGCCTCGGAAAGCTGCAAGTTCCAGCGGACCTACACGGAACCCGAACTGTATGCCGGCATCACGGGATACTTCTCCAAGAACTACGGTGTCACCGGCCTGGAAAGCGCGCTGAACGAGCAACTGGCCGGCAGCTCCGACCAGCTCTTCCTGGACCGCATCGGCCAGCTGTTCCTCGGCAACCAGCCCAAGGGCGCCTCGGTTGAACTCACCATTGATCCGGCGCTCCAGAAGCTCGCCTACGATGCCATTCCGGATGGCCAGCGGGGCTCCATTGTGGTGACTGACCCGAAAACGGGCAACATCCTGGCGATGGTGTCCAAACCGTCCTACGACCCGAACCTGATCGCAACGCAGGACGCCGAGGCCGAGGCCGCCAACTACAACGAGCTGAACAAAATCCCGGGAATCAACCTGAACCAGAACGTCAGCGGCCCCACCGGCGCGCTCCTGGCGCCGGGCTCTGTCTTCAAGCTTGTCGACACGGCGGCGGCGCTCAGCTCAGGCAAGTACAACAAGGACAGCGTCCTGCCCAACCCCGCCGAGATGAGCTTCCCCGGTATCCAGTACAAGCTGCCGAACTACGCCGGCGGCAACTGCTACACCCAGAACACCGCAAGTTTCGCCTTCTCCCTGCAGCAGTCGTGCAACACTCCGTTCGCAGACATCGCCCGGGACCTGGGACAGGAAGCCATCGCCGATCAGGCCGCCAAGTTCGGCTTCGGCGAGGACCTCGGCGACCAGCTGAAGCTGGACTACGCTAAGAAGGCCTTCCCTGCGGAGGAGCTGGACGCGGCCGGGCTCGCCCAGTCCGCCATCGGCCAGCGCGACGTTCGCGCCACGCCGCTGCAGATCGCACTGATGACGTCGGCCATCGCCAACGGCGGTGTCCAGATGCAGCCGAACCTGATCAAGACCGTGCGGTCGCCGGACCTGCGCATCATCAGCGAACCGAAACCCGAAGTCCTCCGGACGTCCACCAGCCCGGAGATTTCGCGGCAGATCACCGAGTGGATGACCAGTGTGGTCAGTGAAGGCATCGGCCGCGGGGCGGCCGTTCCCGGCGTCCAGGTGGCCGGCAAGACCGGCACTGCCGAGCTGGGAACCGACGGCTTGAACAACTCATGGTTTACGGGGTTCGCCCCGGCCAACGACCCGCAGGTGTCGGTGACCATCGTCATGCAGGGCGTGGACATCACCACCGGCGCACAGCTAACCAGTCCGAACGCGAAGAAGATTTTTGAGGCGGTGTTGAATAAGTGAGGCCTACATCGGGAATCACCCTCGGCGGGAGATTCCAGCTGACCACGCGTATTGCGATTGGCGGAATGGGAGAAGTCTGGAAAGCCAAGGATCTTATCCTTGGCAGGATTGTCGCCATCAAGGTGCTCAAAGAGGAGTACACGGGCGATCCCGGGTTCCTCCAGCGCTTCCGTGCCGAGGCGCGCCACACGGCGCTGCTGAATCACGTCGGCATCGCCAACGTCTTTGACTACGGCGAAGAAGAGGGCTCGGCCTACCTGGTTATGGAGCTGGTCCCGGGCCACCCGCTGAGCAGCATCATCGAGCGCGAACAGGTGCTGTCCCCGGACCGCACCCTGTCCATGATCGCCCAGACTGCCCGCGCCCTGTCCGTGGCCCACTCACAGGGCCTGGTGCACCGCGACATCAAGCCGGGCAACCTGCTGATCACACCGGACGGCCGCGTCAAGGTGACCGACTTCGGCATCGCCCGGCTGGCGGACCAGGTCCCGCTGACCCAGACCGGACAGGTCATGGGCACAGCCCAGTACCTCGCACCGGAACAGGCCACCGGTCAGACGGCCACGGGCGCCTCGGACATCTACTCCCTCGGCGTCATCGGCTACGAGTGCCTCACCGGTCATCGTCCGTTCTCCGGGGAATCGCAGATCGCCATCGCGCTTGCCCAGGTGAACGACGCCCCGCCGCCCCTTCCCGAGACACTGCCGACGCCGGTACGGGCCCTCCTGATGTCCATGCTCGCCAAGGACCCCAAGAACCGCCCGGCCAACGCCATCAAGTTGTCCGAGGCGGCCGAAGCCATCCGCAACGGTGATATCGCCGCTGCGCATGCCGCCGTCCCCGGAATGCTGCTCTTCGAGGCAGCCACGGGGCCGATCACCGCACCGGTGGACATCCCCACCGCCGCAACCGGCGTCATCGAATCCCCTGAAAAGGACAAATCGACGACGACGACTTCCGCACTTCCGGTCGTCGGCGCCGCCGGCGCGGCAGCAGGGCTCGCAGCAGGGGCGGCAGCTGCCGGAGCCACCGGTCCGCACAGCACTCTCTCACGCGCCGACGCCCTGGCCGCGCAGCGCAGCTGGGACCAGGAAGAGGAGCAGGACCGCTACGACGAACCGGTGGACGAGCCGCAGCGCAAGGGCCGCAGCCCGTGGACGTGGCCGCTCATCGCCCTTATCGTGCTCGTCCTGTTCGCGCTTATAGGTGTCATGCTCACGCAGGCCGGCATCTTTTCCCCGTCCGGCCCGGCCGAGTCTTCGTCGACGTCCACCAGCGCCAAGCCCACCAGCCGCAGCGCCTCGCCGACGTCCACCTCGGCCAGCCCCACCGCCTCGAGTGCGAGCCCGACTCCCACGCAGTCCACTCCGGAAACCATCAACCTGATCCCGGATGCCTACTTGGGCCAGCCGTACAACACGGTCCGCAGCCAGCTCGTGGGCATGGGGCTGACCGTCAAGGGTGACCCGGTGTTCAGTGACAAGCCGGAGGGCACGGTCACCAACATAGAGCCGTCCGGTCCGGTGGCCCCCGGCGAGACCATCACCGTCACTTACTCCAAGGGCCAGGAACCGGCCCAGGAATCCTCCGTGCCCGCGATCGGGGTAGGCAGTTCCGAGTCGCAAGCACAGAAGGCCATCGAGAACGCCGGTCTGCGCTGGGTCAAGGGAGCAGATGTTCCCGGCAGCGCCGGGCAGCAGGCCGGGACCTTCGTCAGTTCGGAACCGGGCGCCGGCAGCAAGGTGCCCGCCGGATCCGTGGTGACGTACCACCTCGCCCAGGAACTCCTGCCCACCCCCACCACGTCGACGTCGAACTAAGGCGCACAGTGCCGGACTCACCCCGCCTCCCGTCACACAGAGAGGACAGCCTTCCAGTGAATACCCAGCGCGTCCTCAACGGACGGTACGAACTCGGTGAGCTCATTGGCCGCGGCGGCATGGCAGACGTCCACCGCGGCGTTGATACCCGGCTGGGCAGGACAGTGGCCATCAAGCTGCTGCGGCCGGATCTTGCCCGGGATCCGCAGTTCCAGGCACGGTTCAAGCGCGAAGCCCAAGCCGTGGCCGCCCTGAACCATCCTTCGATTGTTGCCATTTACGACACCGGGGACCACGCCGTGCCGGGCGGTCCCGAGGACACCGTCCGGGTGCCGTACATCGTGATGGAGTTCGTGTCCGGGAAGACCCTGAGGGATCTGATCCGTGCGAAGGAAGTCAGCATCGACCATGCCATCGACTTCACCCTGGGCGTGCTCTCCGCCCTCGAGTACAGCCACCGCGCGGGAATCGTCCACCGGGATATCAAGCCCGCGAATGTGATGTTCTGCGAAGACTCGGACACCATCAAGGTGATGGATTTCGGGATTGCCCGGGCCATGGCGGATTCGTCCGCCACCATGACCCAGACCCAGGCTGTGGTGGGCACCGCCCAGTACCTGTCTCCGGAACAGGCCCGCGGTGAAACCGTGGACGCCCGCAGCGACCTGTACTCCGCAGCTTGCCTGCTGTACGAAATGCTGACGGGGCGGCCTCCCTTCGTTGGCGACAGTCCCGTTTCCGTGGCATACCAGCACGTCCGTGAGATTCCGGGACTTGCCAGTAGCCTCAACCCCGAGGTGTCAGAGGCCCTGGACAGCGTGCTGGTCAAGGCCCTGCAAAAGAACCGGGCTGACCGTTTCCAGGACGCAGCCGCGTTCCAGCGGGCCCTCCGGGCGGCCCGCAACGGCATCTCCGTACCCGACGTGGCGGCGGGCGAGGAACCCACGGATGCTGACAACACGGTCCCGGCGGCGGAGCGGACGGCGCAGGCCGCCCCCTACTCGCTGACGGGTGCTGCCTTCCTGGACGATTCGCCCAGCGGCCGGCTCCGGCCGCTCAATGACACGCTCGGCGACGACCAGGCGATTCCCGCCCAGGTTTACGAACCTTCGGAATCCAACGATCTTCCGCTCGGCTTCCCGCCGGAACGTGAGCGCACCCCGCGGCAGAAGTCCCGCCGTCGGACGTGGATTGCCACGTTGGTGATTTTCACCCTGCTGGTCCTGGCCGGCGGCGGCCTCTGGCTCTACAACATGATGAACCAGACGCCTCCTGCCGTGGCGAAGATCGAGGTGCCCGCCGTTTCGGCGCTCAGCGAATCCGAGGCGCTGCAACGGCTGTACAACGCCAGGCTGAGCCCGCAGATCAACAGGCTGCCGCACGACACCGTCACCAAGGGAACGGCCATCGGCACGGTGCCGGCGGCCGGTACAGCGATGGAACCCGAATCGAAAATAACCCTGAATATCTCCGACGGTCCCAGCGCCGTCAAGATCCCGGCTGACCTGCCGGGACGCACGGAAGCTGCTGCCCGGGACGTCCTGCGGCAGATCGGCCTTGCGGGTGCGCCCGGCACCACCATGGCGAACAGCGCCACGGTGCCGTCCGGAATCGTGATCACCACCAAGCCCGCTCCGGGCGAAACGGTCCCCATCGGAAGTACCGTGGAAATCGTGGTATCCACCGGCAAGGTGGCCATGCCCGAACTCCGCGGGCTGCCCAGGGCGGAAGCAGAGACGGCACTCAAGAACCTTGGCCTGGGGATCGACGTGAAGGAAGTCGAGAACTCCGAAGTTGAACCCGGCAAGGTGACCGAGCAGAGCGACGCGGTCAATGCCCTGGTGGAGCAGGGGAAGACCATCAGCATTGTCGTTGCCAAGGCGCCGGCACCCAAACCAACACCAACCCCCACGCCTACGCCTACCGAGACGGGCCGGAGCCGCGGCTAGAGGCTACGCCCGGGCGCCGGGCTCCGGGCGCCGGCGCCAAGCCCAGACCGTTAGTGCTGGATCAGCGGGCTCAGTTTGGCGGCCCGCTCCGCTGCACCGGTCATGCCGAGGGATTCCAGCCAGTTGCCCAGCATCTGGTATCCGCCCTCGGTGAGGACTGATTCCGGGTGGAACTGCACGCCGCAGAGCGGTGCCGTCCGGTGCTGCAGGCCCATGATCACGCCGTTCGCCGTCTGCGCGGTGATCTCGAGGACGTCGGGGATGGTTTCGCGGACAGCAGCCAGGGAGTGGTAGCGCGTGGCCGTGACAGGGGAGGGGAGTCCCGCGAACACGCTGGCTCCTTCATGCTCCACAAGGGATGTCTTGCCGTGCATCAGTTCGGGGGCGTGCGTCACCGTGGCGCCGTAGGCCTCAGCCAGCGCCTGGTGACCCAGACACACGCCGAACATCGGCTTGTCGTGGCTGCCGCACCATTTGATCAGGTCGATGCAGACGCCGGCCTCCGCGGGGGTGCCGGGACCCGGAGAGATGAGGACGCCGTCGCGCGCGTCCGCCATCTCGATTGCCTCGGCGAGGGTGACGTCGTCGTTGCGGACCACCGTCGTCTCGGCGCCGAGCTCCTGGAGGTATCCCACCAGGGTGTAAACAAAGCTGTCGTAGTTGTCTACGACCAGGATCTTGGTGGCGCTCATTGTCGAGTTACTAAACCAATCGTTGAGTCGGTGAACTGGGTGAACTGGGACATCCAGGGGAAGAGGAACTGAACCATCAATACCAGCGCGACGGCAAGCAGCACCAGCGACGTGGCAATCCTGAGCCACAGCGGTCCCGGCAGGTGGCGGAAAATCCATCCGTACATGACGTCAGACCTTCCCGAGTGCCTTGGCCACCTGGGCCGCGATTTCTGCCGGCGGTCCCGCCGACGCCGGCTGCCAGTGCTCCAGCAGGGAGTACGCAATGATGCGCTCCTGCGCGCCGAAGCGGGGATTGCAGCTGGTCATGGTGAGGTAGGCCTCCGTGGGCTTGGCTGCGGGCTGGGTGGGCACCGGAAGCAACACGTCAGTGGCCGAAGGAAGCACGATCTGGTTGTTCCGGAAGACGTACACATAGAATCCGTCCCGGGTCTGGACATAGATCTTGTCGCCCGGCACAAGGGTATGGATATTGTCCAGAACGGCCCCGTGCGTCTGGCGGTGGCCGGCCACGGCAAAGTTTCCGGTTGCCCCGGGCATCGCGGTGTCGTTGTAGTGGCCAAGGCCAAGCGTGTCCAGGACGTCCGTGGAGGTTCCCTGCACGATGGGCCGGGTGTAGTCCGCGCCGAAGCGGGGGATATACATGATGCCGATGGTTTGGCCGTGTCCCGGCGCTTCGGCGACCTTCGGCGGGCCGTAATCGGCGGGCGTGGATGCCGCTGGGCCGGGCGACTCCGCGGGGGCAGGGGAACCGCCCAGTTCCTGGGCGAAGTTCCGGATGGTCTCGCTCTGCTTGGCATCGGATTCCACGTTGGTCCACCACAGCTGCCAGGCGACGAACAGGAGGAGGACGACTCCTACCGTGATCAGCAGCTCGCCAACGATCTGGATGAGGGTCCGGAGAACTCCGACGCCGCGCGCCGGCGCGGCAGCGGTCGTCTCCTTCTCCAGCAACACCACGTGGTCTCCTCAATTGGCGGCATGGGCTGGCGCGGGTGTGTTCTGAACTACAGCTAGAATTGGCTGCTAGTAAGAATTCAGACCTGACCCAAGGCGCCAACCCCGCCGGCATGTTCCTTCCTGCAGGATATCAAGCCGGAGGCCCCGCCCTTGATTCAGCCCGACGAGGAGGACCCGTGCCCGAGTCAAAGCCACGAAAGAAGACCGCCGCCGCGGACAGGCCGGCTTCTGCATCGCAGGCATACAAGCCCAACGCGGTGTGGTTCAAGCCCGTCATGTTCGGCCTGATGATCATCGGGCTGCTGTGGATCATCACGTTCTACATCAGCGAGGGCGCCCTCCCTGTCAGGGCGTGGGAATCCTGGAACATCGTTGCCGGATTCGGCATTGCCATCGCAGGGTTCCTGATGACCACCCGCTGGCGTTCCTAGCCACAGACTTTCGGGGGTATCGGCCCCCCACGGAACCTGCTTCACAAGAAAGTCGGACCGGCACGTTGTGCCGGTCCGACTTTTTGTTGCCTGCGCCTACTTCAGTGCAGGGTTGACCACATGGATCGCGAGGTCGGTGCCGACGTCGGACGTTACGGAAATCTCCACGCCGTGACCTGCAACCTTGACGCTTCCGTAGGGGTTGTCGGCGCTGTAGTAGGCCAGCGGATCACTGTCCTTGAAGACCCCGATCGGCGCGCTGCTTACGGCACAGGCATCGAGTGAACTGATTGTCGAACTGCGCTTGGTGCCGGTCTGCACTTCCTTCGCGATGCAGAGCGGATCCGTGGCCTCCAGCCCGAACGTCGCGTCGAACGGCTGGCGGCTGTTGCCGGGCATGGTTCCGTCGGACCACTTCAGCGGGGCAGGCCTGGCATCCACCGGCAGAGCCGAGCCGGCGCCCGGGTGGGCCGAAACATTGTTGTCCGCGTAGGAGTCGTCGATGTACCAGACCAGCATGCCGTTCTGGTACTTGAAGAAATCGACCCAGTTCGGCTTCGTGATGCTGTGCGTGAAGGCATATGGCCCTTCCGCGAGCGTTGCGTCGAAGCCCACGTACTCACGGTTCTCCACGAGGTAGTACTGCTCGGTGGTTTGCGTTACCGAGCCGCTGCTCACCTGCCACAGGCCGCTGACAGTCCACTGGCCCGCACCGGACTCGACGTCGTCGCTGAGGATCACGGTCTGTCCCGCGGAAATCTTCACGTCGTCAATGAAGGCACCCGGGTTATGGACGCCGCCGTCGGTCTGGTATCTGAATCGGAACAGCGATTCGAGGCCGGCAGCGTCGTAGGAGTATCGCACCTGCCCCCACGCGGCCGCTCCGCTGAGCGCACGCCCTGCGGATTTCCAGGTCTTGCCGCCATCAGTGGAGTATTCGCCGTAGAGGAAGTCGTAGTTCGCCTCGATGTCGTACCAGGCATTCGCCGTGACGGTCACCCTCGACTGCGCCGGGACGGCATGGGTCAGGGATTCGTTGAGGCCGTCCGCGCTGCCCGTCCACCACGCGTTGCTCCCCGAGGCGGGAACGGTGTACTTGGTGGTTGTGGTCTTGTCCGGCAGGTTGACCTTGACGGACTGGTCCTTGCCGTCGACCTGAAGCTGGGACGGGTTCAGGACAAAGTCACCCGTGGCGCCCGCTTCCACCGTGCTGTGGTCCAGCCAGCCGAGGAAAAGCTTCTCTTCGGGTCCCATCAGTCCCGGGGTGGTGCCGATTCCGGCTCCTGCCGCCGAACCGTGGCCCAGCCAGGACCCCGAGCTCATGAGGGTCCAGAATGCCGTGCTGTTGGTCGCGGCGCCCGTGGTGTCGTAGAAGTCCGGCAGCCCGAGGTCGTGTCCGAATTCGTGGGCGAAGACGCCGACTCCGCCGTTTTCGGGTTCGGTTGTGTAGTCGCCGAGCCAGTACTTCGAGGACCCGATCCGGGTTCCGCCGGAAAGGTTGCCTTCCGGTCCGGCAGCGCCGAACTGGTTGCCATAGGCGTACCAGCGGTGGGACCAGATGGCATCCTCGCCCAAGGCACCGCCGCCGCCTTCCTCACCTTCGCCGGCGTGGACCGCCTGGAAGTGGTCGATGTAGCCATCGGGCTCATCAAAGTTGCCGTTGTTGTTGAAGTCGTAGCGGTCCCACACATCGAATTGTGCAAGGTACGCGTCGATTTCGGCCGGTGTCTTGCCAGCCGCCACCTGGGAATCCCACCAGGCATTGCCGGAGTCCCTAACAAAAGCCCATGCCCCGCCGGTGTCCTCTGTGGCGTTGTCGCCGTAGAAGGATCCGTTGTTGGGCACCGTGACCCAGTCCGTCACGGTGTTGGTGACCGAGTACTTATTGTTGGAAACGGCCTCGTAGTACCCCTTCATTGATTCACCGCTGCCATTGAAGAGTTCTTCGTAGTAGGCGGGGCTGAAGTTGTCGGTCCACAGCGTGGTGTTGTCCACCAGACGGTCCGGCTTCGCAATCGTGTTATGCAGAGGCCCCGGCGCGGTTCCGAAGCGGCCCGAGCCCTGGGTACCGAACTCGGCGAGGATGGTGAAGATCTTGTCCTGCTTGGCGGTTTCGACTTCGGCGAACTTGTCCGGCGCCAACTGGACCACGCCGTCGTCGCTTGCCTCCGCCTGTCCCTTGGTCACCTTCTCAATGGCCGCTTTGCGCCGTTCCACGAGTTCCTTGGTCCGCGGTCCGGGGCGGTTGTCCTGCCGGACTGCCGCAGCGGGATTGTTTGACCCGTCGTCGACAGGTGGTGCGGCTACGGCCGGGGCCTGGATGCTGAGCATCCCGAGAACGACCCCCGCCACGCCAGCCACGGCAATTTTGGTTTTCCTCACACGTACCTCCCAGTAATTTGTGATCAGAGCCACAGCATAATGTGAGAGACGTCGTTCGGCTATGAAATGCGCGATCGCCGGGGCATGTCCAAGCCCAGGCGGCTGAATATGCTGGACGCAGCACCACCTCGCTGGAAAACCTAAGGAACCCACATGACCCCGGATGAACGCGGCACCATCATCGGCAGCGACGGTCTGGCCCGTCCGCCGTGGGCGGCCGCGGATGCGCTGCTCCAGGAGTACTACGACACCGAATGGGGCATGCCCGTCCGCGACGAACGGGGCCTATTCGAGCGCATCAGCCTGGAGGCCTTCCAAGCCGGGCTGTCCTGGGCCACCATCCTGAGGAAACGGCCTGCCTTCCGGTCAGCGTTCCACAGCTTCCAGCCAGATGCGGTGGCGGCCTTCACCGACGACGACGTCAAACGCCTCATGCTCGACGCCGGCATCGTCCGGAACCGGCTCAAAATCCGGGCGGCCATCACCAACGCCCAGGCCACCATCGCGTTGCGGCGTGAAGGCGGGCTGGTGGACTTCGTCTGGAGTTTCCAACCGGAGGTAACGCCGAGTCCGCTCACACATTCCGAGATCCCCACAACTTCGACCGAATCCATTGCCCTGTCCAAGGCCCTGCGTGCCAAAGGCTTCGCATTTGTGGGGCCAACCACGATGTACGCGCTCATGGAGGCCATCGGAATGATCGACACCCATCTTGTCGACAGCCATCGTCGCGGCTCGTCCGGCGTATGGACTGACGGGGCCTGAACTTATCCCGGCCCTGTGGGGAAAGTTATCCACAGTGTTGATAAGTCTGGGCCGATGAGGCGATCCTTCCTAGGGCCATGGCCTGTGGATGACCCGGACCCCGGAAGAATCCCACGGTCCGGAGTTATTAACAGTGTGGATTGCCTGTGGATAACGGGTTCCAAGCGGCAAATCGCCAAGCAGACCGCCTGGATCCAGCAGCCACCCCGCCATTTTGCGCAGGGGAACCGCGGCAATGACGGCGGGCACCAAGCGCGTTGAACTTATCCACTTAAGAACAACGCTATCCCCAGAAGTTATCCACAGGTGGGGATAACGCAGGGGATAAATCAGTGATCTGATGCTCTATCAGGCTCCAACCCGCCAATTGGCTTCGTACTCCTCAGCCCTCCGGAGTTATTAACAGTGTGTATAACCTGTTGAAGAGCGTATCTCCAGCGCTCAATCGACGCGGCGGGATATGCCGTTTCAGCGCCCAATGCGTGCGACGGAGAGGCGGGTTTCCCACGCGAAACCTGGCACTTGGCTGGCGGCATCCTCGCTTCCGGCCCTTGAAGCACCTCACCGGCAGCCCGCCGCGGGCAGCTGAGTTGTCCACTTAACCACAGCCCCGCCGGACTGCTTTATCCACAGTTGTGGACAAGGAGGATCACCGTTGTCGATAATCGCCAGCTGGCAAGGGCATCACCGGGGAGGGAGAGTGAACTACAAGCATGTAAGTTACCAACAATGTGGATAACCCCTGTGGAAAACTCCGGAAAGCGGGGAGGATCGTAGCACACGAGGTGGTTTCACTGCCCCCGGCTGGTTGCAGGTCATGGACCAGGGAGGGTCCGTCCTGGACGCGTTACAGCCAGGGGCGCCGCAGCAACGCAAGTTCACAGCCTGAAGTGCCACGGGCTGCGGCAGAGAGCGCAGGCAGCCGGCGGAAGATGATCCTATAGACAAGTACTTGCTGGAAAGAGAACGCCTTTTTACCGTTTTCCGGGCAGTATTGGCTCATGGCGTCTAAAGAGGTCTTTACGTTCTCATTAGAGATTGAACTTGATGATGTCGAGGCGGCCCAGCAGTTCAACGAACAATGGGAGAGCCGTAGTGGGGTCATTGACGGGCCAGAAGTTTCACCTCCGGACGAACGAGAGTTGGCTTCGAGGGCTTCAGTACGACTCATCGCCCAGGCGTTTACTTCCCAGCACAAGGAAACGGGCCTTAACCTCCGATCGCTTCAAGTTCTGGACTAGCGTTACCCCGAGGATGACTTTGCGCTTGGCGAATCGTAGCCACGCCCGCGTCAGCGTGGTCGGCGGCCGGAGGAGATGTTCCTATAGACAAGCCCAAACGCTGAATTTTCTCGACATTCACCCTTGGGACGCGGAGTAGACTCGCCGAAACGATCAAGAGTGGGGGACTCATAAGATGTCAGCAACAGCAGCTTCACCCGCCGAGGCCGGCTACAACCGAATGGCCATCCTGTCCCTGACTTGTGCCGTGGTGGCCGTAGCCGGATTCTTCTTTGGAGGCTTCACTAGTTTGGCGGTCTTCGCCGTCGGTGCGGGTCACGTTGCGCTCAACCAGATCAACAGCGACGGCGGCCAAGGGCGCCAGCTTGCACGTGTATCCCTCGCAGTCGGCTACGCCATCGCAATCTTCGGGCTACTCATCACAGTCATGTCTGTGTTGGGCCTTTACACCTAACGGCTAAGGTTGTTTGGGGCTGGTGCCTGCCCCTGGGTCTCGGTGCCGTTGGGCGTCAGGCCGAACACTGCCAGGACGTACGGGAGCACAAAGATGATGAAGGCCGTCCCGCCGTCGCCGCTATCCAGCCCCGGGCGCTCATCCCTGCTCTCCGTTGCTGCGGACCATGCCAAGGGCGTTCTGCCGCCGCTGATCGGCCTGAAGGATGCCGTCACGGACCCCAGCGCGGATGACACCGTATAGGACGTAGAACAAGACTGTTCCGAGGACTGCGGCCAGGACAAGGCTATCGAGTGCCATCATTTCTGCCCTTCCTCGTCCGGCCAATACTTCTGCACCGCTGCTGCGGCCGCCCGGAGCCGCCCTCCGTCCAGGACGATGGAGGATTCGGGCATGCCCATGCTTGTCCATTGGGCAAGCAGACGGAGCTCCCCGGCCGGAGGCAGCGGCCACAGCCAGAGCGCGCCCATTGCCGACATGTCGTCCTCCCCGCCGTTGCCGCCCTTGGGGCGAAATTCGAAGACCGGGCCGTCAGGTTCCTGATCCAAGGGAGCGCCTTGCCCTTGCTCGTACATCGCCAGGGATGATGTGGTGGCCTTGGTTCCGTCCGGGAACTGCATACCGAACAGGAGGACGTAATCGACCGAAATGGCCCCGTCGCGCAATTGAGGCGCAGGCCGGTGAAAGATAGCGTTCATCTCGGACCATCGCCGGTCATCCTGGTCAGTGCGGCCCGCAGCATCCAGGACATTTCTAAGACGCATCCGGTCGAGTACACCTTGGCGGCTTCAATGGCCATCACAAAGGTCGGGGATTTGTAGATGAACTCGCCCACGGGAACGACAGGGGGCAGCTCGTACCGCGGGGCAACGACCCAGGGAGGCGGTATGTACTGCGGCGTCCGTGGGCGGGGAGGCGGTGCAGGGATCGGGTAGTCCTGGAAGAAAGTCATGGCCGTTCCTTGGGTTCGCTGGCTGCGACCGACCAGCGGAACAGCGGCAAGCCGCCCTGGATCCCCCAATCCGTCCTTACCCGGCTCAGTCTAGCCCCGGGGCAAAACCGGCCCACCCTAGCCTTGCGCCGGCGAGGCTGACCGGCGAATGTATCTACAGTTCCACTGCTTACTCCGCTGGGTGTTAGGTCCCGTTTCAGGCTGTAGTAAATTTCACGGGCTATAAAGCGTTTGAGGCAGCGTATGGCGTCGGCTGATAAATGCCCTTGTGCCCTTTTCCGATCACGGTATGCCTGGGATCTTGGGTCATATCGAAGGCTTAGGCGCCGGCCATTCGCAGCCAAGTGGCGCCGGCGAGCAAAGCCAGGACCAGCACGAGGCCCGCCGACTGCCAGAGCCGGCGCTGCGGGCCACGGGGAGCGTAGGCAATGGCTGCGGCGCAGGCAGCGCCTGTCACCAGGCCGCCAAGGTGGGCCTGCCAGGCAATCTGCGGGACGATAAAGCCGATGACGCCGTTGATGGCGATCAGGACCCACAGCTGCTTTGTGTCACCGCCGCGGTGACGCTGGACCACCAGCATGGCCCCGAAGAGTCCAAAGATGGCTCCGGATGCACCCACGACTCCGGCGAGGGGCTGGCCCGGAGTATAGGTCGGTGTCAGGAGGAGGTAGCCGACCGATCCGCCGACGGCGGACAGCAAGTACAGCGCCAGGAAACGGATGCGTCCGAGGAGGGGTTCCAGCGCCTGGCCGAACATCCACAGCATGTACATGTTCAGCACGATGTGCAGGAGGAAGCCTTGGGAATGGAGGAACGCCGAGGTCAGCATGCGCCAGGGTTCAAAGACGCCGTACTCGGGGGTGGCGTAGACCGTTGCGAAAGCGAAGTTCTGGTAAATCCCGTCATTGGGGACTATCCACTGCAGCACAAAGACCAGCGCGCAGGCCGCGATGATCCCGAACGTCACCAGGGGCCGGCCGGCAACGGCGGTTCCGCCGTAAACGGTCCTGGCTGCCGGCGTCGTACGTTTTGTTTCGTTGACACAGTCAATGCATTGGAATCCGACGGCGGCCGCCCGCTGGCATTCCGGGCATGCCGGGCGCCCGCAGCGCTGGCACCGGACATAGGAAGGCCTGTCCGGGTGCCGGGGGCACACCGGAATCTGCGCGGACGGCTCGGCCGCCGGAATTCCGTAACTCATGGGGTGTTAGAGCTGCTCTACGTCGATGCTGTTGATGACGACGTCCTCGACCGGGCGGTCGCCCATTCCGGTGCGGACACCTTCGATGGCGTCGACGACCTTCTTGGATTCCTCATCGGCAACTTCACCGAAGATGCTGTGCTTGCCCTGCAGCCAGTCGGTGGGGATGGTGGTGATGAAGAACTGCGAGCCGTTGGTGCCCTTGCCCATCTGGATGCCGGCGTTAGCCATGGCCAGCTTGTAGGGCTGGTTGAAGGTCAGTTCGGGGTGGATCTCGTCGTCGAACTTGTAGCCCGGTCCGCCCACGCCGCGGCCGAGGGGGTCGCCGGCCTGGATCATGAAGTCCTTGATGATGCGGTGGAAGATGGTGCCGTTGTACAGGGGGGTGCCGGTCTTGTCCTCACCGGTTTCGGGGTGGGTCCAGGCCTGCTCGCCGGTGGCCAGGCCGACGAAGTTCTTGACCGTCTTGGGCGCGTGGTTGCCGAAGAGGTTGACGACGATGTCGCCGAGGCTCGTGTGGATGGTTGCTTTTGCAGTTGCGATGGCAGTCATAGGCCCATTGTTCCACGTCGGGCAATTGCACATCAGGCCTGCCGGGCAGTTCCGCGCTAGGTGAAATCGGCTGGAAATGGCCCTGATGAATAGCCGGTGCGGGGCAATCCACGTAGGCTAACGACAGAACCGTCACATTAATCGGGAGGTAGTTGTGAAGAAATCGGATCGTATTGCCCGTGACCTGGAGCAGTCAGTCAGCAGCGCGGTAGAGAACGCCAAGGATTGGGCAGCCCCCCGCGTTGAAGCAGCCGTCGACTGGGCGGTTCCCCGCCTGCAGCACGGCATTGACACCGCTTCCCCGAAGATCCAGGAAGGGCTCAAATCGGCAGCCCACAACCTGGCCGACGGCGTTGCCACCGTAACGCCTCGCATCCAGGACGGACTCGCCCACCTTGCGCCCAAGATCCATGACGTAGTGGACGGCGCCACACCGCGGCTCCACGAAGCACTGGACAAGGCCGCGCCCGTGATCTCACAGGCCCGCGACCGCGTGGTGGTGGAATACCTGCCCAGGCTCTCGGACCAGATCGGGCACGCCTCGGAGGCGGTGCACCGCACCCTCGAAAGCGCACCCGCCCACGTGGATGCCGTCGCGCAGAGGCTTGCGGACTCCGGCGTCGTTCATTCCCTGCAGGATCAGGCACAGGCCGCAGGCCACCAGCTCAAGGCTGCTGCCGCCGAGGCCACCCGCGTTGTTACCGGGGAAGTGGCCAAGCCGCAGAAGCCCAAGCACCGCGGATTGCTGATTTTCGGTGTAATCGCCGCAGCCGTCGCCGCCGGTGTGGCCGCATGGAAAGCCTCCAAGCCTGTGGAGGATCCCTGGAAGACACCTGCTCCGGTGACGCCCGCGCCCGTTCCGGCCACAACCGTCAATGACGTAAGTGCCACGACCGCCGCCGCCGGTGAGAAGGCTGTTGACGCAGCGGACTCCGTTGCTGCAGCATCCGACGACGCCGCCGCGAAGACTGATGAAGCAGCCGAGGACGCCAAGGACCAGGCTGCCAACGTTGCCACGGACGCCAAGACTGCCGTGAAGAACATCGCTTCCAGCATGAACAACGGTGCCGCTAAGCCCACCGACACCTAAAACCAGGCCTTCACCGGCCCGTACAACATCGGAGGAGCCCCGCACGCAAAATGTGCGGGGCTCCTCCGTTGTTTCCCGTATCTTCACCCGCCGTCCCGGGTTGGGACGCACAAGGGTGCTAAATTTGTGGTGATGTCACCCGATAGATCCGCCGAGGATGCCTCGCACGACGCTGCGCTTATGCCGGGCGTATCCATCGTCATACCGGCATATAACGAGGCCAGCGTCATCAGGCAGTGCCTTATTGCGGCCATCTACCAGTCGGTGCCGGCCACGGAGATCATTGTTGTGGACAACATGTCCAAGGACCGCACGGCAGAGATCGTCGGCCAGATGCAGCAGGAATATCCTGAGAGCCCCATCATCCTCCTCACCCAGGACAGGTCCCAGGGCCTCATTCCCACCCGTAACTTCGGCCTCAACCACGCCACCGGCGATGTTCTGGGCCGGATCGACGCAGACTCCGTGGTGGAACCGGACTGGGTGGAACAGGTCCAGAAAGCTTTCCACGACCCGTCCGTCCAGGCAGCGACCGGTCCGGTGGTGTACTACGACATGCCGATGCGCCGCTTCGGCCTCAAAGCCGATGACAAGATGCGCCAGCTGATGCTCAAGCTGGCCAAGCACCAGTACCACTTCCTCTTTGGCTCGAACATGGCCCTGCGCCGGTCGGCCTGGGAAACCATCCGCGGCGAAACCTGCCGGGATGAGAAGGACGAAATGCACGAGGACATCGACCTGTCCCTGCACCTGGCCGACCATGACCTGCGTATCCAGTACTGGCCCCAGATGGTCTCCGGCATGTCCGCCCGCCGCCTCGAGGATTCCCCGCGCGACTACCGGTACTACGTGACCAGGTTCGACCGGACCTACAAGGCCCACAACGTCAAGAAGATGGCCCTCAAGGCTCCGATGGTGGTGTTCTTCTCCGTCTACTTCCCGGCCAAGCTCCTGCGCGCCATCCACACGGTGAGCTCCGCCCAGCCTGTGCGACGCGGCGGCCAGTAGCGTCAGTCCGTGCCAAGCTCCGCCACGCGGGCTTCACCGGCTCGTGCGGGCTTTCTGCGCCGTTGGCCTGCCACCACGACGGCGAGCCCGACCAGAATCAGCGCCAGGCCGGCGTAGGTGCCGCCCGGCAGGCTCTCATCCAGGAACACAGCCGCCAGCAGCGCGGCACCGGGGATCTCCAGCAGAATGATCATGGACACCAGCAGCGGGCTCATGGTGGCCAGCAAATGGTTGAACGCCGTGTGCCCCACCAGTTGCGCGCAGACGGTGATGGCAATGATTCCCAGCCAGCCGGCTGCCTCGAAGCCCACCAGCGGCTGCTGGGAGACCAGGGCAAGAAGCGCTACTACGGCCGCGCACATGCCGTAGCAAAGCGTTGTGTAGGTGCCGGTGCCCATGGTCTCCCGCGCCTTGCCGCCCGCGAGGGTGTAGAGGCCCGCCAGGGCGCCGCCAGCCACCGCCAGGAGGTCTCCCAGCAAGGCGTCCCGGGAGGTCCCCATGTCGAACCCGGTGATGGCCACAACGCCGCCGAAGGCCATTCCCAGGCCCACCAGAACCTGCCAGCGGTGCCGTACGCCCCGGAAAAGCTGGAACACCGCAATCCAGCCCGACTGGAGGCAGACCAGCGCGGTGGCCGCCGCTACCGAAGTAAGCTGAAGGGATGTGATGAAGCAGGCGAAGTGCAGTGCCAGGGCGACGGCGGCAAGGACCGCCCAGCGGAACTCGCGGGGCGTCACCCTGCCGAACTGCCGTGGATTGGTCACGAGGACCGGCGAGGCCATGACTGCGGCTCCAATGGCGTTGCGCCAGAAGGCGATGGCCAGGGCGCTGACAGAGGTGGCGCCCAGCGTGGCGGCAATGAGGGGCCCGGAAGAGGCCACGCCCAGGACGCCTAAAGCGGCGAGGAAGAGGTTCACCGTTCCAACAGTAGTGGCCGGGACAACAGCGCCGGGCCGCATGGCGGGCAAAGCAAAAGGCCCCGGACTGCGTTTCCGCATTCCGGGGCCTTTCTTATGGTGGAGGCACGGGGACTCGAACCCCGAACCCCCTGCTTGCAAAGCAGGTGCGCTACCAATTGCGCCATGCCCCCATAAGAAGCAACCCGTCAATCATACCCTAGTTCCGGAACGCTTCTGACCAGCGTCCGTACCAGGCTCGGGACTATTCGACTGTGTCAGTCGAATCGCTCCATACCGTCTTCCGGGCTTCAGACTCCTGCACTTTCTTGAAGAGCAGCGCGCCTGCGATAGCTACTGCAACAACCAGCAACTTCTTCACATGCACCCCGTTCCGGCCCGGTATTACCCGAACCATTTCCAAAACCTGTGCAGGTTCCGTGGGCGTACCAGGACTTGAACCTGGGACCTCTTCGTTATCAGCGAAGCGCTCTAACCGCCTGAGCTATACGCCCCGATGCCTCATCGGGCCGAGACATGACTTTACAGCACATCCCGGCCCGATCTCAAATCGAGGCATTTCGCCGGTGGAATTCCGGCGAAAATCCGCGGACTAATCGTCCGTGAGGGTCACGCCGATGCCACCTACGAGGG
The DNA here is from genome assembly GCF_001423745.1 of Arthrobacter sp. Leaf337. GTDB lineage: Bacteria > Actinomycetota > Actinomycetes > Actinomycetales > Micrococcaceae > Arthrobacter. The sequence goes on along the minus strand of NZ_LMPC01000002.1, from coordinate 55,220 downwards.
TGGCGGAGATGTTGTACAGCACGGCCGATAGCATCGACAGGGCGGTCAACAGGACCACGTTTACCACGGCGATGATGACCGCGAAGGAAGCCACCTGGCCCAGCGAAGCAACCTTCTTCAGTTCGAACCCGCCGCCTTCGGAGCCGGCAAGCGTTCCGAGCAGGCTGTCCACCTGGTCGAAGATGCCTGTCAGGTCCAGGACGGTCCACAGGACGATAGCCGCAACGACTGTGACGATGCCCAGGGCAACGGACAGCAGGAAGGCCATCTTCAGCACGGACCAGGGGTCCACCTTGCTGACGAGGAGCCGCGCACGGCGGACCTTCGCCTTCGGGGCCGGCTTGACCAGTCCGGGGGCACCCTGGGAGGCGCCCTGGCCGGGTCGCTGACCGGGTACGCCGGGTCGCTGGCCCTGGGGGGCCTGGCCCGGAACACCGGGACGCTGCCCCTGCGCCGGACGCTGGCCGGGGACCACCGGGCGCTGCACCGGGGCGCCCGGCGTCGACGGCCGTTGCTGGGGACGTACGGGGGCGTTCACGCGCGGAGCGGACGCCGGCTGCCTGATCCCGCCGGGAGTGTTGCTGTTCGGCTTGGGATATGAGTCGGAATTACTCACTCGTTACCTCCGGTATTTTCTTCGTCCAGCTCAGCGTCGTCCGATGACTCGTCGGACTCCTCGGCCGGTGCTGAATCTGCCTCTGCGGACCCATCATGTGATCCGGCACCTTCAGCCAACGTTACGTCATCCCCGGCCGCTGCCGGGCTTTCAGCCGGGTTTTCCGGGTCGGTGGCTTCCGCTTCCTCGCCCTCAAGTCCGCGTTCGCTGTTCCGCGCCACCTCGATGATGCGGTCGTTCTTGTCCGGCTTGGCGAAGATGACGCCCATGGTGTCGCGGCCCTTGGCGGGCACTCCGGCCACCGAGGAGCGGACTACCTTTCCGCCTTCCATGACCACAAGGACTTCGTCCTCTTCCTGGACGATGAGGGCACCTACAAGGTGGCCCCGCTCTTCCTGGTACTTTCCTACCTTGATGCCGAGGCCGCCGCGGCCCTGGAGACGGTATTCCTCCACTGCGGTCCGCTTGGCGTAGCCTCCTTCGGTGACGATGAAGACGAACGAGCCGTCCTTGACGACGTCAGCCGCCAGCAGTTCATCGTCCTCGCGGAACTTCATGCCGGTCACGCCGGACGTGGCACGGCCCATGGGCCGCAGTGCGTCGTCCGTGGCCGTGAAACGGATGGACTGGCCCATTCGTGAAACCAGCATCAGATCATCGGTTTCCGAAACGAGCTGGGCGGAGACGAGTTCGTCGCCGTCGCGCAGGTTGATGGCGATCACGCCAGCGGAGCGGTTGGTGTCGTAGTCCTCCAGGCGGGTCTTCTTGACGAGGCCCCGCTTGGTGGCAAGCACAAGGTAAGGGGCGTGCTGGTAGTCGCGGAGATCCAGGACCTGGGCGATGTGCTCATCCGGCTGGAAGGCCAGCAGGTTGGCCACGTGCTGGCCCTTGGCGTCACGCCCCGCTTCCACGAGTTCGTAGGCCTTGGCACGGTAGACGCGCCCCAGGTTGGTGAAGAACAGCAGCCAGTGGTGCGTTGTGGTGACGAAGAAGTGCTCCACAACGTCGTCCCCGCGCAGCTGGGCACCCTTGATGCCCTTGCCGCCGCGCTGCTGTGAGCGGTAGTTGTCACTGCGCGTGCGCTTGACGTAGCCGCCGCGCGTGATCGTGACAACCATCTCCTCTTCCGGGATCAGGTCCTCCATGGACATGTCACCGTCGAAGCCCATCAGGATCTTCGTGCGGCGGTCATCCCCGTGCTTGGCCACGATCTCGGAAAGTTCGGTGCTGATGATCTCCCGCTGGCGCTCTTCCGAGGCCAGGATCGAGTTGTACTCTGCGATCAGGGCCTCGAGTTCGGCATGGCGGTCCTGGATCTTCTGGCGTTCCAGGGCTGCGAGCCTTCGAAGCTGCATGTCCAGGATGGCCCGGGCCTGCAGCTCATCGATGTCCAGCAGCTGCATCAGGCCGTCCCGGGCGGCTTCGGTGGTGTTGGACGCACGGATCAAGGCAATGACCTCGTCCAGCATGTCCAGGGCCTTGAGGAGGGCCCGCAGGATGTGCGCTTCTTCCTCGGCCTTGCGGAGGCGGTACCGGGTCCGGCGGGCAATGACATCCATCTGGTGCGTCACCCAGTGCCGGATAAAGGCATCGAGGCTCAACGTCCGCGGGACGCCGTCCACGATCGCCAGCATGTTGGCGGCAAAGTTGTCCTGCAGCTGGGTGTGCTTGTACAGGTTGTTGAGCACGACCTTCGCCACGGCGTCGCGCTTAAGTACGATCACCAGCCGCTGGCCGGTGCGGCCGGAGGTTTCATCCCGAAGGTCGGCAATGCCGGAGATCTTGCCGTCCTTGACGAGTTCGGCAATCTTGATGGCCAGGTTGTCCGGGTTTGCCTGGTAGGGCAGTTCGGTGACCACCAGGCAGGTGCGTCCCTGGAGCTCCTCCACGTTAACCACAGCGCGCATGGTGATGGAACCGCGGCCGGTGCGGTAGGCATCTTCGATGCCCTTGTGGCCCAGGATGGTGGCTCCGGTGGGGAAATCCGGTCCCTTGATGCGGAGCAGGAGTTCTTCCAGCAGCTCCTCGCGGCTTGCAGTCGGGTTGGCCAGGTACCACTGCACACCGTCGGCAACCTCGCGGAGGTTGTGCGGCGGAATGTTCGTGGCCATGCCGACGGCGATACCCGAGGAACCGTTGACCAGCAGGTTGGGGAAGCGGGCCGGCAGGATGGTGGGTTCCTGGTTCTTGCCGTCATAGTTGTCCTGGAAATCGACGGTTTCCTCGTCGATGTCGCGGACCATTTCCATGGCGAGCGGGGCCATTTTGGTTTCGGTGTACCGGGGTGCTGCTGCGCCGTCATTACCCGGCGAACCGAAGTTTCCCTGCCCGAGCGCCAGGGGGTAGCGCATGGTCCAGTCCTGGATCAGGCGGACCAGGGCATCGTAGATGGCTGTATCGCCGTGCGGGTGGTACTGGCCCATAACCTCGCCCACCACACGGGCGCACTTGTTGAACGAGCGGTCCGGGCGGTAGCCGCCGTCGAACATGGCGTAAAGAACGCGGCGGTGGACGGGCTTGAGGCCGTCACGGACGTCCGGCAGCGCGCGGCCGACAATAACGGCCATGGCGTAGTCCAGGTAGGAGCGCTGCATTTCCGTCTGCAGGTCCACCTGCTCCACGCGGTCGACCAGCACATCGCCCTCCAGGACGGGCTCGACGGGTCCGGTGGAGTCCGCGGGAACCTCGGGTGTTTCGTCACTCATAGTCTATATTTTCCGTTTCAGGTATATGTCGTTCAAAGAATATTTAGGCTCTTGTAGAGCTCTAAATATCCAGGAACCTGACATCCTTGGCGTTCTGCTGAATGAAGTTTCGGCGCGATTCAACGTCCTCGCCCATCAGCACGGTGAAGATCTGGTCGGCCGCGAGGGCGTCATCCATGGTGACCTGCAGGAGTGTGCGGTGGTCAGGGTCCATGGTGGTGTCCCACAGTTCCGTGTAGTCCATCTCACCAAGGCCCTTGTAGCGCTGGATGCCGTTGTCCTTCGGAATGCGGCGCCCGGCGGCCTGGCCGGCAACCAGCCGGGCATCGCGTTCGCGGTCGCTGTAGACGTAATCGTGCGGAGCGTTGGACCACTTGATGCGGTACAGCGGCGGCTGAGCCAGGTACACGTATCCGTTCTCAATCAGCGGGCGCATGTAGCGGAACAGAAGCGTCATCAGGAGCGTGGTGATGTGCTGTCCGTCAACGTCGGCATCGGCCATGAGGACGATCTTGTGGTATCGCAGCTTGCTGAGGTCGAAGTCCTCGCCGATTCCCGTGCCAAATGCCGTGATCATGGACTGGACCTCGTTGTTGCCGAGGGCCTTGTCCAGCCGTGCCCGCTCCACGTTCAGGATCTTGCCGCGCAACGGGAGGATGGCCTGCGTTTCGGGGTTGCGGCCGCGCTTGGCGGAACCGCCGGCGGAGTCACCCTCCACGATGTAGACCTCGCACTTCGCCGGGTCCTTGGAAGAGCAGTCTGAAAGCTTGCCCGGCATGCCGAAGGACTCCAGCGGGCTCTTGCGGCGGGCATTGTCGCGGGCCTTGCGGGCGGCCATCCGGGCCTGCGCTGCGGAAATCGCCTTGCGGATGACATCGCGTGCCGGACCCGGATTGCGCTCCAGCCAGTCGCCCAGGCCGTCGGTGACCACACGCTGGACGAAGCCCTTGACCTCGGAGTTGCCGAGTTTGGTCTTGGTCTGGCCTTCAAACTGCGGTTCCGCCAGCTTCACGGAAATGACGGCGGTGAGGCCTTCGCGGATGTCATCTCCGGTGAGGTTGTCATCCTTTTCCTTGATGATGTTCTTCTCGCGCGCGTAGCGGTTGATGAGCGACGTCATCGCGGCACGGAAACCCTCTTCGTGGGTGCCGCCTTCGTGGGTGTTGATGGTGTTGGCATAGGTGTGGACGCTCTCGGAATACGCGTTAGTCCACTGCATCGCCATTTCCAGGGCGATCTTCCGTTCCTTGTCCTCGGTTTCGAAGGCGATGACGTCCTCATGGACTACGTCAACCTTCTTGCCGGAGTTAAGGTGCTTGACGTAGTCCAGCAGGCCGTCGTCGTACTGGTACACAACCGTGCGGAACTCTGCGGCGACTTCACCCTCGGTGGGAACGGCATCGAGATCCAGGTCCTCGTCCTCCGAACTTTCCTGGGCAACGCGGCGTTCGTCCGTCAGCGTGATGCGCAGGCCCTTGTTGAGGAACGCCATCTGCTGGAAGCGGGCACGAAGCGTCTCGAAGTCGAATTCCGTGCTCTCGAAGATGCTGGCGTCCGGGTAAAAGGTCTGGGTGGTACCCGTCTGGTCCGTCTCTTCACCCTGGACCAGGCTGCCCTGGGGCTTGCCGCCGTCGGCGAAGGACATCCGCCAGACATGGCCCTGGCGCCGGACTTCGGTATCCACCCGGCTGGAGAGAGCGTTGACCACGGAGATGCCCACGCCGTGGAGGCCGCCGGAAACGGCATACCCGCCCCCACCGAACTTTCCGCCGGCGTGCAGGATGGTCATAACAACCTCAACCGTGGGCTTGTGCTCGGTGGGGTGCATGTCCACCGGGATGCCGCGGCCGTCATCAACGACTTTGACGCCGCCGTCGGCCTGGAGCACAATCTCGATGTGGGTGCAGTAGCCGGCCAGGGCCTCGTCCACGGAGTTGTCCACCACTTCGTACACAAGGTGGTGGAGTCCGCGGGGTCCCGTGGATCCGATGTACATGCCGGGACGCTTCCGAACAGCTTCAAGCCCTTCAAGGACGGTGATGTCGCTCGCACCGTATCCCTTGCGTTCGGCTGCCTCCGCCGGCGCATCAGTTGTACGGGCATCCTCAGCTACGGGTTCCACTGCCGGGATATCTGCATTGTCGTTAGCCACAGGCGCTTTCGACTCCTCTGTATTCGTATGGCCGGCCGTCACCGTCTCCGATAGAAGAGGCTCCTGCCAACAGGCACGTCACTGATAACGCCGATTACTTCGTTGACTGGCGGAACCGTGCCCGGCCGCAGGAAAAGCGCCGGAAAACGGACTCAGTCAACGTTTCACCGGCGCCCAGTTATCTACCCCGATTCTACCGTGCTGGAGAGCGTAATCCCGCATTCCAGGGCCGCAAACGCGCGGGAATATAGTGCTGGCAGGCCATTGGCCCCGCCTGCAAGGCTCCCGGGGTACCGTCTCTGGGTTCCTATACGGCCAAGGGGCGTTAGAGCGCCGTACACGCCGTTTGGCCATTTTTCAAGGGTCGAGGGTTGTGGCGGTGGAAATCTGGCGGGGCGCCACAGTCAGTGACTATCCGTAAGTGTCCCGGGGACCGCGGCCATTGACTGTCCGTCCGCCCTTCCGCCAGCTTGGCGCCGCAGGCCCGAGGACCTGGATCTTGGTCACGACGCCTTCCCCCAGTTCGGTCCGGAATTTCTCGAGGAGACTGAAACTGAGCAGGCGCAGCTGGGTTGCCCACGCAGTGGAATCGCACCGCACATGGAGCGTGGTGTCGGTGAAGCTCTCCGGCGTGCAGTGCGCCGAAATTTCAGGGCCGACAAGCGTGCTCCACTCGGCCATCACGGATCCGACGGCAACCGGCGAAGTCCAGCCTCGTTCGGCCACGAGACGTCCCACCACTTTCCCCAGGCCCAACGGGTCGCGGCCCGTGCCGTGGAACTGGGTGAAGCCCCGCGTTCCGCCGGCGCTGCGTCCCGGCTTCTTGGCTCCGGCTCCCGGCAGCGGGTACTTGCGCCGGATTTCGCCGCGGGCAGCGGCAGCTTCGCGCATCCTGTTGAGCGCCGCCTGGGGCGCATCTATTTCGTCGGGATCGCGGCCCGGCTGCAGGCCGCCAGCATCCTTACTCATCGGGATTCCGACTCATCGATTCCTCCGGGGACTACCTTCACCCGCCGCCCGGCCAGCTCTTCCGGAATGTCGGCGTCGACGGCGGCGGTCACCAGCACCTGTTCGGCGCCGGATACTATTGCCGCCAGTTTACGCCGGCGCTGGACGTCGAGTTCGGCAAACACATCGTCAAGGATGAGGATCGGGGCCGACCCGCCGGTGCGGGCGTCGTCGAGCATCACGTAGTAGGACGCCAGCCGCAGGGAAAGGCACATGGACCACGTTTCGCCGTGCGAGGCATACCCTTTGGCCGGCGCTTCGCCGAGGATAAGTTCGACGTCGTCGCGGTGGGGCCCCACCAGGGAAATGCCCCGTTCCAGTTCTTTGCGCCGGGATGCCGCAAAAGCCTGCACATAGCGATCGGTCAGGTCATCGACGGACAGTTCCCGGAGGTCCTCACCGCGTTCGACGGCGGCGGGTCCTTCAGCGTAACCCGTACCGGCGCCGTCGTCGTCCATCATGTCCTGGAGCGTCGACCGGTAGATCGCGTCCGCTTCCTTGGACCCGTCGGTCAGCTTCGCGTACGCCGCCTTCAGGTGGGGCCGGATTCTTTCCACCAGTTCCAGCCGGGCGTGCAGCAGCTCGGCACCGGCCCGTGCCATGTGCTGGTCCCACACATCCAGGGTGGCCTCGTGCCCGGCGGTGAATTTGCCGGTCCGACCTGATTTGAGGAGGGCGTTGCGCTGCTTGAGCACACGATCGTAGTCAGTCCGCGTGGCTGAATGCCGCGGCATGAGGCTGACCATCAGCTCGTCGAGGAAGCGCCGGCGGTTGGACGGGTCTCCCTTCACCAGGGCAAGGTCCTCCGGCGCAAAAAGCACCGTCTGGCAGATGCCGAGGATGTCCCGGGCGCGGACGGGGTTGCTGCGGTTGATGCGTCCGCGGTTGGCGCGGCTTCCGTTGATTTCCAGTTCCAGGACGGTGGTCTGCCCGCCCCGTACCAGCTTGGCCCGGATCAGTGCCCGTTCGGTGCCGAAGCGAAGCAGCGGGGCATCCGAACTGACACGGTGTGAGCTAAGCGTGGCCAGGTACCCGATGGCCTCCATGAGGTTGGTCTTGCCGATGCCGTTGTACCCCACGAGGACCGTCACTCCGGGTTCGAAGGAGAGGTCCACCTGGGCATAGCTGCGAAAATCGGTCAGCGAAAGCTTTTCTAGGTACACGCCGTCTTCAGGATTCCCGGACTGCTCGGACTACTGTTACTTGGCCGGGCGGGTGGCATGCCCGCCGAACTGGTGCCGCAGGGCGGATACCATCTTCATGGCCGGGGAATTGTCTTCGCGGGAAGAGAAGCGCGCAAACAGCGCCGCTGTGATGGCCGGCGCCGGAACGGCGTTGGCGATTGCCTCTTCAACGGTCCAGCGGCCTTCTCCGGAATCCTCGACGTAGTCATCGATCGAGGCCAGGCCCGGATCCTCGTCCAGCGCCTTCACCATGAGGTCCAGCAGCCAGGAGCGGACAACCGTTCCCTTCTGCCAGGCGCGGAAGGTTCCGGGCAGGTCCGTCACGATGTCCTTGGCGGCCAGCAGTTCATAGCCTTCCGCATAAGCCTGCATGAGTCCGTACTCGATGCCGTTGTGAACCATTTTGGCGTAGTGTCCTGCGCCGATTCCGCCAACGTGGACGAAGCTGTCCGCGCGGTCGCCTTCGGGACGAAGGGCATCGAATGCGGGCATCGCCCGTTCGATGTCGGCTGCATCGCCGCCGGCCATCAGGCCGTAGCCGTTTTGCAGGCCCCAGACACCGCCGGAGACGCCGCAGTCCGCGAACCGGATTCCCTTTTCGGCCAGCGCGGCACCATGCTTCTGGTCTTCGGTGAAGCGGGAGTTGCCGCCGTCGATCACCAGGTCGCCGGCGTCGAGCTTGGAACCCAGTTCGGTGATCACTGCATCGGTGATCTCGCCGGCCGGAACCATGACCCAGATGACACGCGGAGCCGGAACGGCTGCGATGAGCTCGTCCACCGTGGCGACGTCGGTGACGTCAGGGTTGCGGTCGAAGCCGGTGACCTCGATACCGCCCTTGCGCAGCCTCTCGCGCATGTTGAAACCCATTTTTCCAAGGCCGATCAGTCCGATGTGCACGGTAGGAACTCTTTTCTGCGCTGGTGTGGTGGAAGGGCTGCGGTGGTGGTCCCGACTGGGTCGCATTAGATGTCGTTTTGGCTGCCCATAACGACATCAGCTGCTACCTAATTGGGCAGGCGCACCGGCATAACCAGGTAACGGTAGTCGTCCTGGTCTTCGCCGTCGGCGTCGGCCTGCGCCGTGATCATGGCGGGCTTGGGCGCCGTGGTGAAGGAGAACCGGACGTACTTGGTTTCGATGACGCTGAGGCCCTCGATGAGGTAATGCGGGTTGAACGCAACCGTGATCTCGTCGCCGGTCAGCTGTGCTTCAAGCTCTTCCGAAGCCTGGGCGTCCTCACCGGTACCGGCATCGAGGTGGAGCTGGCCTTCGGTGAACGCCAGCCGGACCGGGGTATTGCGTTCGGCAACGAGGGAGACGCGACGGACTGCTTCGACCAGTTCCTGGGTCTGCACTGTTGCGTGAATCGGGGTTGCATCCGGGAACAGCGAACGGATCTTGGGGTAGTCGCCGTCCACCAGCAGGGACGTGGTGGTGCGTCCGCCGCTCTCGAATCCGATCAGCCGGCTGTCATCGTCGGCTAGCGCGAGGTTGATGTCGCCGCTGTTGCCGAGAGTTTTGGCAACTTCGTTGAGAGTTTTGGCCTTGACCAGGGCACTGGTGGAGATTCCGGGGGTAACGGGCTTCCAAGGTACTTCGCGCATGGCCAGACGGTAGCGGTCCGTTGCCAGCAGGGTGATGAGGTCGTCCTCGATCTCCATCCGAACGCCGGTGAGGATCGGAAGGGTGTCGTCTTTGCTGGCAGCGATGATCACCTGGGACACGGCCTGGGCAAAAGAGTCACCTGGAACGGTTCCGCTGATGGTGGGCAGTGCGGGCAGCGGCGGGTATTCGGCCTCGGGCATGGTGGCGAGGTGGAAGCTGCTGCGGCGGCAGGTGAGCGTGACTTTGTTGCCGTCGGTTTCGACCTCAACAGGGGCAGACGGCAGGCTTCGGCAGATGTCCGCAAGGAGGCGGCCGGAGACGAGGATGGTGCCTTCCACGCTGATATCAGCCGGGATTTCAAGGCGGGCCGACGTTTCGTAGTCGAAACTCGAGAGGCTGACTGTGCCGGCCTCAGCTTTGAGAAGAAGCCCGGAAAGCACCGGAACCGGCGGCCGCGGAGACAACGACCGGGCGGTCCATGTGACGGCTTCTGCCAGGACGTCCCGTTCGACTCTGAACTTCACGGAAGGGTGCCGCCTTTCATTGCTGCTGCCATTTTCTGAACGGGAACTCCCGCAGGGAGTTCGAAAACCTTGCCCCCGGACACCGGAACCTGCATGGTCCGCGCTTGCTGAACCACAAACAGACCCAAGGATGGGAGCGCTGCTGACAGCTTAGCCGGAAGATTCCGGTTTTCCCCATCTCCGGCCGGGACGCTGGCTCTTCAGAGCCGAGGTCACGAGGCTGTCCGGTGCTGGGAACGAGATTGTTGTTTGAGGGAATTTCAATTTTTTGGGATTAGTAGTGTTAATAACTGCTGTGGAAACTGTGGATAACCCTGTTTCACGGCAGGATTTCGCGGTTAAGCCCTGTTCATCCGTTGTGGGCGACGCAGGTTTTAAACAGGGTGTGGATGGGGACAACTTTTTCGGCCGTTTCGCTGATCCACAGATGCCTTAAGGGTTTTAAGCCCATTAACCGCGGTTGTCCCCTTAACTATCCACAGGCTTATCCACATGCGCCTGTTAATAAGGTAAGGAGGCGGGCGCGAAGCCCGGCTTAGGAATCCCGCTGCTGCTGCTTGATGCGGTTGGTCAGCTCCGTAACCTGGTTGTAGATCACACGGCGCTCGGCCATCAGTTCACGAATTTTGCGGTCTGCGTGGATCACCGTGGTGTGGTCCCGGCCGCCGAGCTCCTGGCCGATCTTCGGAAGTGACATGTCCGTCAGCTCGCGGCACAGGTACATGGCGATCTGGCGTGCGGTCACCAGGGTGCGGGTCCGGGACTTGCTGCAGAGCTCCTCCATGCTGAGCTTGAAGTAGTCGGCCGTCTGGGTGAGGATCTGGGCCGACGTGATCTCCTGGGCGCCGTCGTCCGTGATGAGGTCCTTGAGGACCATCTCGGCGAGGGCGACGTCCACGGGCTGCCGGTTCAGGCTGGCGAAGGCCGTGACCCGGATGAGTGCGCCCTCGAGTTCACGGATGTTGCTGGAGATTTTGGACGCGATGTACTCCAAGGCGTCATCCGGTGCGGACAGACCTTCGCTGAGGGCCTTCTTGCGGAGGATCGCGATCCGGGTTTCCAGCTCCGGCGGCTGGATGTCGGTCAGCAGGCCCCACTCGAAACGGGACTTCATCCTGTCTTCGAATCCGGCCAGCAGCTTGGGCGGCTGGTCCGAGGTGATGACAACCTGCTTGTTGTTGTTGTGGAGCGCGTTGAACGTGTGGAAGAACTCCTCCAGCGTGCGGTCCTTGCCGGCCAGGAACTGAATGTCATCGATCAGCAGGACATCCACGTTGCGGTACGTGGTCTTGAAGCTGGTGCCCTCATCGTCCCGAATGGAGTTGATGAAGTCGTTGGTGAATTCTTCGGAGTTGACGTAGCGGACGCGGATGCCGCTGTAGAGCCGGCGGGCGTAGTGTCCGATCGCGTGCAGGAGGTGGGTTTTACCCAGACCCGAGTCACCGTAGATGAACAGCGGGTTGTAGGCCTTGGCCGGTGCCTCGGCGACAGCGACGGCGGCCGCGTGCGCAAACCGGTTCGAGGAACCGATCACGAACGTGTCGAAGACGTACTTGGGATTCAGCCGGCCGAATTCGTGGGAGGTGCTCGGCAGCATGGGCTGCGGCTTCTGCTCCACGGTTGGATCGGTCGCGAGGGAAAGTTCGACGGCGGGTTCCGGCTCCGTGTGGAGGGGCACCAGATCGGTGTCGACGTCGATGGCGCAGCGGATGTCGTCGGAGAAGACATTGTGCAGGGCGTCGTCAAGGGCTTCCTTGACCTGCGTTTGCAGGACTTCACGGGTGAGTTCGTTGGGCACCGCGACCAGGAGGGTTGAACCGATCAGTCCCTGTGCCTGGGCGAGGATTACGAAGCCGCGCTGCCGGGGTGAAACCCGGTGGTCCTGCTCCAGAAGGCTCACAACCCGCCGCCAGGAACTTCCGACAGTATTCGCGTGGTTGGCTTCGTCTACTGTCATCAATCAGTTCCTCAAACTTGCTTGCCTGCATTACCTGCAGCCACAAGTCCTGAACCAGGGGCTGGTTCCGGCTTATATCCACAGGGTTATGCACAGAGCGTGGATAATCGGCTACTGAGCCACTCTAGGGGATGAAAAGCCTAGAAGATAGCTGGGTAGAGCCTTGTGGATAATTACACTGTTGTGGTTCGAAAACGGGCCCTGTGAGCCACTTCATCCACAGGCTGTGGGCGGAGGTTAACCACAGCAGGTGCAGGGCAGTGAGGGGCGGCCCGGTTTGACTCTCGGATGCTTTTTGGCCTAACGTTGTGAAGTCCTTTGTGTCCGCTTTTCGACCTCATTTGAATCTCTCTGACGTTCTGCGTCCTACGAGCCGAGGGCAGCGTGTGCACATACAAAACTTAGCGTCGGCCAGTTCTTCCCCTTTTTGATCGGGTGGGCGCACCTTTGATCCACTGGAGTAACTAACGTGAGCAAGCGGACTTTTCAGCCGAATAACCGCCGTCGAGCCAAGAAGCACGGCTTCCGCCTTCGTATGCGTACCCGTGCCGGCCGTGCCATCCTGGCAGCCCGTCGTGGCAAGGGCCGCACCGAACTGTCGGCCTAAATACACTGACTCGTCGGTCAACACCCCTTTGCGAGTTTAACGGTGCTAGCCACCAGGAACCGTCTGAGGACCCCAACCGATTTTTCAACAACTGTACGTTCCGGCGTCCGCAATGGACGCCGGAACGTAGTGTTATATACGGTAGCTATTGCTGCTGACGAACCAAGCCGGATCGGATTCATCGTTTCCAAGAGTGTCGGGAACGCTGTTGTCAGGAACCTCGTTAAGAGGAGACTGAGGGAAGCCGGTGCTTTGTCGTTGCAGGAATACGGTACCGGGTTCGCCATTGTGGTCCGGGCACTGCCTGCGGCCGCGTCTGCCAGCTGGGACCAACTGCTGGCAGATTACAATGCCGCTCTGGAAACGACCATGAAACGGCTGGGCGGCCGCCTTCCTCGGGCCGCGTCAGCGGTTTCACGGGAAACAAGACAGGAAGGGACACCGCGTGCGTAACTCCATTGCCGCCGTCGTCCTCTTCCTCAAACCGGCAGCGGTCCTGGTGGGCACAGCGCTCTGGAACCTGCCCCGCAACTTTCTCATCCTGCTGCTGAAGGCCTACCGCAAGGTGATTTCACCCTTGTACGGCCAGGTCTGCCGCTTCTTTCCTTCGTGCTCGGCGTACGCCCTCGAAGCGATCACGGTGCATGGCGCCGTCAAGGGAAGCTGGCTCGCGGCCCGGCGCCTGCTGCGTTGTCATCCTTGGAACGCCGGCGGAGTGGACCATGTCCCCGCCGGTCACCGCCACTGGCCCGAAAACCGGACCCCCACAATTGTTGTGCTGAACAACCCGGACAAGTACCTGGCTGCTCAGACTGATGGAGAAGGCCGCACTGCGGCCTGACGAATAGGGATATCGTATGGACTTCTTTGAAACAATCATGTTTCCGTTCAAGTGGCTCGTGTCCATCATCATGGTGGGCTTCCATGAGGGACTGAGCACCATTGGCCTGCCGGCAGCGAACGGCTGGACGTGGACGCTGTCCATCATCGGCCTGGTGCTGGTCATTCGCGCCGCCCTGATCCCCGTGTTCGTCAAGCAGATCAAGGCCCAGCGCGGAATGCAGCTCCTGCAGCCGGACCTGAAGAAGCTGCAGGACAAGTACAAGGGCAAGACGGACCAGCTGTCCCGCCAGGCCATGGCCCAGGAACAGATGGCCATGTACAAGAAGCACGGCACCAACCCGTTCTCGGCCTGCCTGCCCATGCTGATCCAGATGCCTTTCTTCTTTGCGCTGTTCCAGGTGCTCTCCGGCATCACGGCGGCCCGCGATAAGGGTGCCGGCATTGGCGCCATGAGCCACGAACAAGTTGTCCAGTTCGACGAGTCGAGCATTTTCGGTGCCCCGCTGTCCGCCACCCTGCTTCACGGCACGCCTCCTGGCGGCAACGTGGTGGCTGTTTGGACCCTCTCGATCGTGATGATCCTGGCCATGACGGCATCGCAGTTCATCACGCAGAAGCAGATCATGGCCAAGAACATGTCCGAAGAGGCAATGGCCAGCCCGTTCATGCGCCAGCAGAAGATGATGCTTTACATCCTGCCGATCGTCTTCGGTGTGGGCGGCATCAACTTCCCCATCGGTGTCCTCATCTACTGGACCACCACCAACCTCTGGACCATGGCCCAGCAGTTCTTCGTCATCCGCCGCATGCCAACGCCGGGATCCCCCGCCGCCAAGGCCCTCGCCGAGCGCCGTGCCGCCAAGGGCCTCCCGGCCCTGCCCATCCTGGGAGGCAAGAAGGCCGACGTCGAGGCTGAAGCTGCCGCTGCAGCCGCGGTCGCCGAAGCCAAGAGCCAGCGCATCCAGCCACAACGTAAGAACAGGAAGAAGAAGTAATGTCTGTCGATAGCACCGAAAACGCCGTTTCCGCCGAGGCCATTGAAGACCAGGACGACGCCCAGGATGAGATCCAGGATACAGGCAAGGGTTCTTCCGCCAGCCGGCTGGAAGAAGAAGGCGACGTCGCCGCCGACTACCTGGAGGAATTGCTTGACATCGCAGACATTGACGGCGATATCGACATAGAGGTCCGCAACGGACGGACATACATTTCCATCGTGGCAGAGGAAGAATCTGCGGGTCTTGAGAGTCTTGTTGGCCGCGACGGTGAAGTGCTCGAAGCCCTGCAGGAGTTGACCCGGCTTTCGGTCCTTTCCGCCACCGAGAACCGTTCCCGCTTGGTGCTGGACATCAACGGCTACCGCCAGGAGCGCGCAGGCCACCTCCAGAAGATCGCGGAGGACGCCGTGGCTTCCGTGAAGGAATCCGGTAAGGCTGTGGCACTGGAACCGATGAGCGCCTACGAGCGAAAGATTGTCCACGACGCTGTGGCCGATCTCGGGTTCGTCAGCGAATCCGAAGGCGAAGGTGCCGGGAGGCACATCGTTGTCTCCGCAGACTGAAGATTCCGGGACGCTGACAATGGTTGACATTACCGACGCCGAGCTGAAGGCGGCTGAGGCCATCTTTGGCGACCGCCTCGACCTGGCCAAGCGCTACGTGGAGCACCTGGCCACCTCCGGTACCGAACGTGGCCTTATCGGACCGCGTGAAATCCCCAGGCTCTGGAGCCGGCATGTTTTGAATTGCGCCGTTATCGAGCGGGAAATTGCCCAAGGCAGCCACGTCGCGGATGTTGGCAGCGGAGCCGGACTGCCGGGACTGTGTCTGGCAATTGCGAGGCCTGACCTTGAACTGACCCTGATCGAACCGCTGGAACGCCGGGTGATATGGCTTCAGGAGGTTGTGGACGACCTCGGGCTGAGCAACGTAACGGTCATGCGCACGCGTGCTGAACTGGCCGTGGGTATGGTGAATGCCGACGTCGTCACCGCTCGTGCGGTTTCGGCTTTGTCCAACCTTGCCGGCCTGACGATCCCCCTGCTCGCTGGTAAGGGCGAGGTTGTGGCTATCAAAGGACGCAGCGCGGGGGAAGAAATCGAGAAGGCTGCCAAAGCCATCCGCAAGCTCGGCGGCGTTCAGACGTCCGTAGTGGTGGTCGGTGAGGACATCCTCGAAGAACCCACCACTGTGGTCCGAATCATCGTTAATAAGACACAAAAGATTGCCTAACCGCTGGCCCGGTGCCGCAGGACTTTTGGGGGAAGCAGTTAGGCTAGTGAACGGCAGAAAAAGCCGAATGAGAGTGAGTGTGTCACAGTGACCAGTAGCGAAGCCTCCACACAGCGGATACCCCCGTTCGTGTCCCTGGGGTCCGCACGGGCCATGGTCGCGCCCTCAATTGCGCCCACGGATTCGTGGAATCATCTGAATTCGGTTACAAACCGGTCCAAGTCCGCGGCAGTTTCACGTGAAACTGAATCGGTCAGTGGCAACATCATGGACTCCATTGATGACTCGAGCCCGATTGCCCGGGACCTGGCCCACGAAAACAAACGCCGCGAACGGTTGATCGGCCGGGACCTGCCGAAGCCGGAGAAGACGCGCGTCTTCACAGTCTCGAACCAGAAGGGCGGGGTTGGCAAGACAACCACCACGGTCAACATTGCCGCTGCCCTCGCTGCCGCCGGGCTGAAGGTCCTGGTCATCGACATCGATCCCCAAGGTAACGCCTCCACTGCCCTCGGCATTGAACATCATGCGGACGTCGACAGCATCTACGACGTTCTGATCAACGACGTTCCCCTCAAGGACGTTGTGGCCCCGTGCCCTGACATCGATAACCTGATTTGTGCACCCGCCACCATTCACTTGGCCGGCGCTGAAATTGAACTTGTTTCACTCGTCGCCAGGGAACAGCGGCTCCGCCGCGCGATTGATGTGTATGCCAAGGAACGCGAGAAGTCGGGCGAGGCCCGTCTTGACTACATCTTCATCGACTGCCCGCCGAGCCTTGGGCTGCTAACGGTCAACGCGTTCTGCGCCGCCAGCGAGGTCCTGATTCCCATCCAGTGCGAGTACTACGCTTTGGAAGGCCTCAGCCAGCTTCTGAAGAACATTGAGATGATCCAGAAGCACCTCAACGCAGATTTGGTTGTTTCCACCATTCTTCTCACCATGTATGACGGCCGGACGAACCTGGCCGCACAGGTGGCAGCCGAAGTTCGTCAGCACTTCCCCGACCAGGTCCTCGGTGCCGTGGTGCCGCGATCGGTTAGGATCTCCGAGGCACCCAGTTACCAGCAGACTGTGATGACGTACGACCCCTCCTCCAGCGGTGCACTGTCCTACTTGGAAGCCGCAGCCGAAATCGCTGAACGTTAGAATTTTCAACAACTGCACTAGCCAGAGCCGGGTCTGCCGGGCTCTTCCATTGGAGGGATTTATCCATGAGCGATAAGCGACGCGGCCTCGGTCGTGGTCTTGGCGCACTCATTCCAAGTTCCGCTCCGGCTAACGCTTCCGGCAACGGCGCAGCGCCTTCACGACCAGTGGACTTGTTCTTTCCCGAGGCACGCAAGACGTCCACGGCCACAGCCGTTCCCGTGGAAGAAGAATCGTCTGTGCCGGCTTCCCCTGGACCCAAAAAGTCCGTCGGGAGCGCAGCGCCATCTGAGTTGAAGGCTCCGGCCCGGAAAGCAGCAGCCAACTCCGTCTCAGCCAAGCGAGCCGATGCCGAAAAGCCTGATGAGGATGAGGTGGCTTCGTCAGAGGCTGCCGTTGTCACCGATACCGGACCTGAACTGGTAGAAGTCCCGGGTGTCAGGTTCGCGGAAATTCCGGTCGGCGACATTCACCCGAACCGTAAACAGCCCCGCTCCGTCTTCGATGAGGACGACATGGCGGAGCTCATTCACTCTGTCCGCGAAATAGGCGTTCTTCAGCCAATTGTGGTCCGGACGTCAACCGAAAAGGGTGGCGAACCGTATGAGCTCGTTATGGGTGAGCGCCGGTGGCGTGCAGTGCAGGCCGCGGGGATGGAAACCATCCCTGCAATTGTCAGGGACACCACTGACGATGACCTGCTTCGAGATGCACTCCTCGAAAACCTTCACCGCAGCCAACTTAATCCCCTCGAAGAGGCGGCCGCCTACCAGCAGCTGTTGGAGGACTTCGGAACGACGCATGAACAGCTTGCAGATCGCATTGGCCGTTCCCGCCCCCAAGTCTCGAACACCTTGCGCCTCCTGAAGCTGCCCCCGCTGGTCCAGCGAAGGGTTGCAGCGAGTGTGCTGTCCGCTGGGCACGCGCGCGCACTCCTTGCGCTTCCCGATGCAGCGGCGATGGAACGCCTGGCGCAGAAGATCGTCGCAGAAGGAATGTCCGTTCGCGCCACCGAGGAAGCTGTCACTCTGTACCAGAGCCCGGCAACCACCGCGAAGAACAATGTCCCCCGTCCGGGCGCCCGTCATGAGCGGTTGGACTACCTCGCGTCGTCTCTGTCAGATCGACTGGATACTAATGTAAAGATCTCCCTCGGCGCCCGAAAGGGCCGCGTGAGTATCGAATTTGCCAGCGTGGAGGACTTGAACCGGATCATGGAAGTTCTTTCACCAGGATCTGAGAACTGAAACCTACGCGACCGGAGAGGGCCTGTTTCACGTGAAACAGGCCCTCTTTTGTGTCCTCCTACCGCTGGTCGACGACTTGGCCGGAGATCACTGCTGGTAGTACCTGATCAGCATCAGTTTTGGGTTTCAGATGACCTCAAACAGCTGAAGTCTATGGCGGCGGGATGCCCGTGGCTTCGCCGTCGTGGAGTCCGCAGAGCTACGGAGAACGCAGACGGGCGCTTCCTGCCGACCGCTACTCGTGTCCGTGCTGTCGTCTCGCGGGGGCACCTAGCGGCTTGGAGAGCCGTCTTAGGGCCCTCTAGGCTGTGAATACTGGGCTCCCGGATAGAAGGGAGTATTGCGGGGCCAACCGGGCCTACAAGCCCGCAGACGACCAAAAATGGCTCACATTGAGTATTTGAAGGCTTGGAGGCCAGTCGATCTCGCCTTTGGGGGCCAGTGATATTGCCGGTGGGGGCCAGCGGCCGCATGCATGGGGGCCACCGGCCCCCACCGGCGTTTTCCTATTGCGTCATGGTGGCGTGTTCACGCATGTTGTGATTGCCGGTGTCGACCCAGATGGTGTTGTGCACGATGCGGTCCATGATCGCATCGGCGTGCACCCCGGAGCCGAGCCGCTGGTGCCAGTCCTTCTTGGCGTATTGGGTGCAGAACACGGTGGAAGCTGTGTCGTATCGCCGTTCGAGCAGTTCCAGCAGCATGCTGCGGATGCCCTCGTCGGGGTGGTCGAGAAGCCACTCGTCGATCACCAGCAAAGTGAAAGCCGCGTACTTCTTCAGGAACTTCGTGGCCCCCAAGGGCTTGTCCTTCGCCAGCGCCCAGGCTTCCTCGAGGTCGGGCATTCGGACGTAGTGGGACCGGATCCGGTGCAGACAGGCCTGCTTGGCCAGAGCGCACCCGAGGTAGGACTTCCCGGACCCGGTGAATCCCTGAAACACGACGTTCTGCTGCCGTTCAATGAAGGAGCACGTGCCGAGCTGGGCGATCAGGCTCCGGTCGAGGCCGCGCTCGTCCACGAGGTCGAGCCGGCGTAGGTCCGCGCCCGGGTAGCGGAGCCCGGCCCGTCGGATCAGCCCCTCGACCTTGGCGTGATTGAACCCGGAGTGGGCCTCGTCCACGACCAGGCGGAGCCGTTCCTCGAAGGCCATGCCGAGCACGAGTGCCTCGTCCTGTGCCTCGAGCGCTTCTAGCATCGGGACGGCACCCATCTCACGGAGCTTGCGCTTGGTTTCAGTATCGATCCCGCTCATTTGGCGCCACCTGCGTAGTACTCGGCGCCGCGCACGTATCCGCCGTGTTCGACTCCTTCATCCCGTGGAGGCCTGAGCCCGGCGGCTTTGTCCTGCTCCGTGGCAAGGATCGGCTGCAAATGCGCATACCTCGGGGACCGCACCCTGCCTGCCAACGCAAGCCGGCAGGCCGCCTCCACCCGTTCGGCCGAATAGCGCCGGGAAAGCCGCAACACGGCAAGGGCCGCGTCCAAGCCCTGCTCGTCGACCGGGACGGACTCGAAGATCCGGTTGACCACGGTCACTGCTGCCGGGCCGATCCGTCCGGCCCATTCCCGCACCCGCTCCGGATCCCACTGCCGGTATTTCTCGCCGGCCGGAAGGTCGGCATCATTGGTGCGGTACTCGTTCGCCGCGCTCTCGGGCAGCAACAGATGGCTGGTCAACCGTTCGCTGCCCCGGTACGCCTGAAGCACCCGATCGGTGATCCGCAGGTCCACCGACGTGCCAACATGGGCGAACGGCACCGAGTAGTAGTTCCTTTCCCAGACCACGTGCCCGTTCCGGCCCACCCGGCGCCCGTAGGCCCACCGGCTGATCTCATAGGCCGCCGCCGGCAACCCCGTCAGGAGGGGCTGCTCCTCGGCTGCGAACACGCTGGCTCTGGACCCCGGCCGCTTCTGGAACGGCTCCGCGTTATACGCACCTACCCGGTCGGTGATGGCGGCACGAAGCTCCGGCAACGAGGTGAATTGCTGCTGGCGCAGCCCGGCAATGACCCAGGTAGCCACGTGGGCGACCGTGTTCTCCACGCTCGCCTTGTCCTTCGGTGCCCTGATACGGCCGGGCAGCACCGCCGCCGAATAGTGCGCCGCCATCTCCCGGTAAGCGTCATTGAGCACGACCTCGCCTTCGCGGGGATGCTTGATCACACCGGTCTTCAGGTTGTCCGGAACGATCCGCGGCACCGAACCGCCAAAGGCCTCGAACATCGCCACGTGGGCCCGCAACCAGGTGTCCTGCTTCATGTTCAGGGCGGGTTCAACGAACGCGTACCGGCTGAAAGGCAGGCAAGCCACAAACAGATACACCGTCCTCGACTTGCCCGTCACGGGATCTGTCAGCTGCATCGTCGGGCCCGACCAGTCGACCTCCACCGTCTGCGCCGCCTTGTGCCCGACCCGGGACGCCATCCCAGTGACCAGCACATGTCGCTGATAGGTCCTGCAGAACCGGTCATAACCCATCACCGGCTCACCGCCAGCGGCGCGTGAATCCGCGTACTCGCCATGCAGCAGCTTCAGCGTCACCCCGACCCGGGCCATCTCCCTATGCACCTGGTCCCAGTCCGGCTGCGCGAACACACTCTGATGCTCACCGCGCCCAGGAAACAGCCGGGTATAGACCTCGCCCTCCGAACTGTCGGCGATATCATCCCACGCCACGCCGGCCGCGTCGGCAGCCTCCAGCACCGCCGTGATGCTCTTACGGGACATGCCCTGCGACGCAGCGATTGCCCGGCCCGACAAGCCCTCGGCGCGCAGCCGCAACACGAGCTTCGCTCTGATCTTCCGTACCATTGATGATTACTCCTTCCGCCGTGCGCCCTATACACACGACGGAAGGAGCCTAAATCAGGATGGCCCCCAAACACGCCACTACCGGCACCCAAGACCGCTACTGCGCGCTCTGCCCAGCGGCCCCCGAACACACGACGGATGGACCCCAAAAGCGCGAATATTCACACATGGCCCCGACTGCCCCACCCCGGCAAGATCTCGGCGCCGGATGGACGCAGGCACCCTGTGGCAAGGCCGGAACCAAGTGGCTTCTGGAGCTGTAGGTAAGGATGTCGGCTCCAGTTCACGTTTCGATCGCCAGGAGACGGTTGGTGGCAGATGGTCTCCTGAGACGGGAATAGCGGAATCCACCGCATCGGGGCTTCTTGTCCCCGAGTCTCCTGATGTAGGTAACACCGGCGTTGTAGTGGTGGAGGAAAGGGCGGGTAGATCCGGAAGGAGTTGGGTGCGGACGCCGTTCGAGTACAGATCTATCCATCCGGGCACATTGTTTGACGCAGGGAAGATGGTCTTCCACTAGGGCAAAGGGCGGGTTTTGCGGATCCTGTGGACCTCTTTCGCCGAATCGAACCGGACGGATCGGTGTTGGTAACGCGGAATTTCATTGGGTGGCGCAGATTAACTCAAGCTGTAGCCTCAATTGGATGCATGTGCTGTTCACGTGGAACCATGCCAGGCACACACTGGAGTAGCTACTCGCACCCTGTTGATTGCGAATTATCAGACTACGGCGGATCGCAAAGTGTGGACGTCTACTGGTAGCGTCACGGCTTAGCCGGCGCCAGGGACGGACGGCCACGGAGGCAATCTCCGGAACCACCTAGCGGACATGGCCCGATGAAGGTGCCGACAACAGGGTCTCTGTGCATCTCGGCTTCTGTCACCTATATCTCCTTCGGATCTACAGTGGCTGCGCAGGCGATTATGGTGCGGTTAGATGTGCAGGACGTGGCAGTGGCCAGGCATTGGGACTGACCCACTGACGAACTTCGACTGACAGGGGCTGCCGGCCGAGCGGGACTGCCGCTGTTGCCTGTGGAACTGAATTTTTCCGCTGACTGCAGACCACAGTTCTCTCGACCGATGTCTTCGTGCGGCGCCCATCCCAGATGCCGACCCAACGCGTAGCCCAACCGTCGACCCATGACTTAGTTGGTCCCGTGGCATGGTTCTGAATGGACGGGCTCACCGGGCACTCCCCCGGGAGCGTCGGAGCGTCCAGAGCTCGGCAAGTCGCACTGCCTCCAATTGCAGGGCCGGTTTATGTTTCACGTGAAACGTTGATGTAGTCGGGTGATTCCACGACGCAGTACCCATCTTTCACGGGCAAGTGCAGGAAGGGCCTGCTGCGCCGGGTCAGAGTCGTGCTTAGCTAGCAGGTTGGCAAGTAGCCTGTCCGACCCTGTGACCTCGTCGGCTTGTGGTGAAACAGCCACGGACTCTGGGGACTTGGGTCGCGCATCGGAATTTGGCCAACTGTGGAAAGGTCTAGGACAAGCGCAACCTGGACTGCTCCGGTCACCCGGAATGCCGATGGGCTGTCGTGATGTCAGACGAGGACGCGCTGCCGCCGACATGCCCCAGGCCCCTGGTCCAGTCGAGTCTCGGCGGCTACCGGAATGTCGTGGCTCCCCCGCAGCTTGACGAAGAGTACGCCTGCCTGTCCGGCCTGTCCGCGGTCGTCGGATCAGCTTCGACTTACACATCAAGATTGGCTCCATTTGAGTGAATGATCGCGGTGTGGCCAACCCTCGGGAGACAGACTGATGGATGGAGCCTTCACGCCATGTCGCCCTTCTGATTTCCTTCGGTGATGTTCGCAGGGCGAGTGGGCCTGCGCCTAGTTGAAGATCGGAACCTTTCGCGATCGCTAGCTCTCGCCATCGCTACCTCCTGCGATCGAGACGCACACAGATCCAGATTGTTGGGGTCCGTGGCGCGTCGGGGGCAGCACCTCCCCTGACGGCACAACGCCAATCGTCAGTCAGTAGTGACCGGACTCGACCTGTTCCTTGACGTCTGCGTTGATGTCGGAGAGCCGTCGTACAGGTCCGACATGAGTACGTCCATGCATCGTCGGACCTCTCCCGACTGTGTGGACAGCGTGTCAGTTGGTGAGGTGGGCGGTGCATAACCCGGTGGATATCACTGTGGATAACTTTGTGGACAATTGGCAACTACACTCCGATCATGATGATGTCACGGTGCTGTACATCCAAGGCCGTCGTGGTTTAGGTCCGCCAGCGGATTCTTGTGTTTCACGTGAAACATGGCAGGTAGCTGTTTTCGGCGAGAATTTGGCGCCAAAGGCGTCATTTTCGCGGATTGTGGGCAGTCTTTTCACCATTGGCAGGCAATTTCGACCATCCGGAAGCTTCCGCGACTTTGGAAGTCTTTAGTGACTCCCGTCACGGCGAACACTGGTTCCTTGCCACCAGGGGCCATGGCGAAAATCACAGCAACGGACGTGTGGAAAGAGCTGTGGACAAACCTGTGGATATCGGATGTGGACAAATGGAGGGCACTTGGGGAAAAGTCCGCTCCGGAGCGGATCCGTGACAACTTTGCTGCTGGCTCTGACAGCGAAAGATCCATCACTCCGAGTCCCATCGCGTACGTTCACGACATCAGAAGACAGCCACCACGCATCGTCCGCTCTTCCTCATTAGCACTTCCGGTCGATTGGAAGGCGCCACTGTACGGCTACTCGGCAACAGGCTCGCGGCTAGATCATCAGGAATGCGCGCTCAAATTGCGGAACCATGGGCCAGATACAGACTCGCAGGCCGTACCGAGCGTATTAGCGGCTTGCCATAAAATCTCGAAAGCTATGCCCCCGTATCCGAGGTGCGTGTTGTTAGGCGTGGAACCTGCCGGGACAGCCCGCGGGCGGATAACTTTTCTTCACCGAACTTCAAACGTCTCGGTTCGCGGAGCCGGGCCGACTTCTTCACCGGATACCTCGGCGAATTCCTGGCGTTCAAGAAGCGTCCTTACAAGTAGCAGTCCGGTTCACAGTGGCCTGTTGCGTGGAATAGGCGTCTTCACTCTCGAGGGGTTCATCCGCGGCTGGGTTGCGGTCGGGGGTATCAAACCGAGGGTGCAAGCCAAGATTGGGGTGGCATGGGAGCCCGCAAGGTGGGCTGACAGGCCGGCGACGATGGTCTCCCGTCTGTCGCGGCGATGTGTCTTGTTCGATCGCGAACGTGCCAGCGTCGGTGGCCGCGCGGCATTCTCCGGTTCTACGGTGCTGAGTGAAAGCCTGATCCGCCAAGCGATCCACGGATGAGAAGTGCGCTCTACCCGACGTGGGGAAGATTCGGGTATTCCCGTTGCTACTGGACTGGGGTCGCCGTGGCCGCCATTGGTACCGTGGGTTGGCTCCCCGTATAGGTTGGTCGGAGAACGCGCGCCCATCTGGAGGAGGCCGCTGTCTGCCAGGCGTGGTTCTCCAGATGGTGGTCTCCAGCTGGCATCACTTCAGCGGGGCTCCCATTGGTCCGGGCAGCCGTTTCAAAGGAGCGCCGAGTTGAATACTCCCCCATACTTCTGCGGATTTCACTTTCGTCGGCTCTATTTGGAAGAGTGGGCGCCGTGTCCTGACCTGAGGTACCGGGCCCGTCTATCCCACGGGCTGTGTCTTCGGCCACTGTTGTGCCCGATGGTAGCCAGGATTCACCTACATGGGGTTAGCGGATTTGGAGAACCAGGGGCCGAGTCGTGACGGTGGAGCGACATTGCTCAGCAGTCATGAAATCCCTTTTTGGGGGGGTGAGTTCAGTTACCAACAGTATGGGAATCAATGCGCCTGTTGGCAGCTGGTGCGACTTGAAAACCAGATTGGTTACTGAGAACCGATGTAGCCTGTGTTTCACGTGAAACATGGGTGAGTGCACGTGCACCCTTCCCCGGACATTCCTAGTACACATCGTGGCGAGCTGGCGAGCTGGCGAGCTGGCGAGCTGGCGAGCTGGTGCGCTGGTGCCCTGGTGCGGCGGTGCCTTGGTGCGTGGGCGCCAGGTGCGGTTGCCTGGAGATCCGCCGGCATAGGAAGCCGGGCTGATCGGCGGCGCACCACTGCACTGTGCCACTGCCGTGGGAGCAGAGTGTGGTCCTGAACCGAGCTGCTGCACTTCACTCGCGGGCGAATGCGAGCTGTATAGGTGGGGTCGTCCTGCCAGTTGATCCTCTTGACCTCAGACCCCGGGGGTCAAGACACGAGCACGGTGCATGGTCCGTTCCATGTGACCAGGCGACGTCCACGACGGAAGATTCTGCCATCCTTGCGCATCTACTGGTGTTGGATTCGTCAGACAGGTGTATCGCAATGATGAGGAGTTGTGGAGCATGACCGGCGCAGGATGGTGTTTGGTGCAGCACGTGCTAGGTGGATGTTTCACGTGAAACAGCGGCGGTGGTCGCATTTGACGGGACCGTGATGGGGTATCGGTCATTGTCGGCCCCTTTCGGAGTCCATGCCCGGGCACTCCCCTGGAAGGATGTCAGATTGCTCCATCTACTGACCAGGATTCGACTCCCAGACTCCAGACGCCGATTACCCTGAGTTACCAAGGGGCTCCGCATGTGGCGGTACGTTGCTGGTACACATAGGGCGCTCACTCGGAGATCCTGTGGGCTCAGCGTTCAGATTCAGGTGACGATCCGTTGATGCCCCCTGAAATGGTCCCCTTGCATTTAAACGCTGGCGCAGTGAGCGGCCCAATGGACACGGGAGTCGCTCAATCGGACGATGTTAGAGTCCCAGAACTGTCCTCAACCGTGCGGTGTCGTCCGCATCCATGCGGAATCGTCCTCTGACCGGACTTGGCGCCCTCGTGGACCATTCGCGAATTCGCCAGTCGAGCAGTCGAAGTCGGTTGAGTTGCGGGGCTACCCGCTTCCTTGTTGAAATCCTTCGTGTGCCCGAGTTTGTCAGGAAATCGGGCTTTCGATTCGTTTGTTCATTGCCGGGCTTCAATGAGTGTGAAGTTGTTGGCGCCATAGCGATGAAAGAATGGGGTCGCCATCCTATGTGTCGCTAGGATCGAGAGCGATCGGCGCTGGTTGTGAACTGAACCAGGTTCCCTAGGGCTGGTGCATCGGCGTATTACGATCTCGGGCTGAACTTTGACGCACGAAAGGGTCTATTCAGAGCCGCGGGAGCTTCCGCCAAGCTATGGCGAGTTGGCAGGATGAGTGCTCCCTAATGGGCTCGCGCAGTAAGTTCGAAATCGAAGGGGCCTCCTAATGCCGAATTCTCGAGCAGGATCGCCGAGAGTTTCACGTGAAACAATTCTCCCGGGAGGGGTGAGCCTGAACTGGTCGATTGAGGGCGACTTCCTTTTGGACTGTCTCTGAGAACCTAGTAGCCGAACTCCGTCACCCTTGCAGGACTCCACGTCCAGCGCCATGTGGACTCACGCATATTGTCGGACGCTGGGAACAGGGGTGACAGTGTTTCACGTGAAACACTCGCAGGCTTTGGAAGAGGCTCGATCAGCACTTGGCGGCGACGCCAAGCCACGACACAGTCAGATACCAGGAGCTCCTCGACTAATCTAGCGAGACTACGGCGACACTAGAATGCACAGCAAGTTCACCAAGGGGCCCCGCCATTCGAGACCGTGAGCCACTTCGCTCCGTGGGCCAATCCTGATGAGAATCTTGATCCGAAACAACCAGCCTGAGTTGTTGAAAGCCCGTCACCCCGCTGGGCACGCTTCTGTCCGATGGGAGTAGGTCGAGCGGTCCCCCGAAACAGCTCGTGGGCAGGTTGCCAGGCCGCCAGTGCCCCGTCACCCGTGACGCCGGCCATCCCGCCCGCTACTCGGCTATAGTCAGCAAAGCAAGGAAAGAAAAGCGGTGGCCATCACCTTTCCAGGTGATGGCCACCGCTTTTCTTATCCCGGGTTGCCGGGCTACGCATGATGCCGCTTAGACGGTCAGCGTACTACGACAGGACGTCAGCAAATTCCTTCTCAAAGAACTGCTTCGGCTTGGCGCCTATAACGGTGTTCTTCACCTCGCCACCCTGGAACAGGTAGACGGCGGGAATGGACGTGATGCCGTATTCGGCTGCGATTGCCGGGTTGTCATCTACGTTTACCTTGACGACATTGACCTTCTCGCTGTACTCAACGGAGATCTCGTCCAGGATAGGGCCCAGCTTGCGGCAGGGACCGCACCATTCTGCCCAGAAGTCCACGATGACCGGCTTGTCGGCCGAGAGTACATCCGTGCTGAAGCTTGCGTCGGTTACGTCTTTCGCGTTGCTCATTGTTTTGTTGTTTCCCTTCGGATCAATAGTGCGCTGTTAGGCGTGGAAGTCTGCGAGATAGTGCTCGACGTCGATAGCTGCCACGCAACCGGAGCCGGAGGCAGTGATGGCCTGGCGGTAGGTGGGGTCTACAACGTCGCCAGCAGCGAACACACCCTTGACGCTCGTCTTGGAGCTGCGCCCTTCAACGGCAATGGTGCCGGCCGGCGTGATCTCCAGGGTGTCCTTGATGAGCTCCGTGCGCGGATCGTTTCCGATCGCCACGAATACGCCGGTGACAGCCAATTCGGATTCGCTGCCGTCCACGAGGTTCTTCAGCTTCAGGCCGGTGACCTTGTCGCCGCCGAGGACATCTTCAACAGCGGTGTTCCACACGAAGTTGATCTTCTCGTGGGCCTGTGCGCGGTCACCCATGATCTTGGACGCCTTGAGCGTGTCCCGGCGGTGCACCACGGTGACTGACTTGGCGAACTTGGTGAGGAACAGTGCTTCTTCCATGGCCGAGTCGCCACCGCCGATGACCGCGATGTCCTGGTCCTTGAAAAAGAAACCATCACAGGTTGCACACCAGCTAACGCCGTGGCCTGAGAGTCGCTTTTCGTTCGGAAGGCCGAGCTCACGGTAAGCCGATCCTGTGGACAGGATAATGGCTCGAGCCTGGAAGGTCTCCCCCGTCGCGATGGTGACGGATTTGATGTCGCCGTCGAGATCCAAAGCCGTGACGTCCTCGAACTGGATCTCCGTGCCGAACCGGGCGGCCTGCTTCTCGAAGTTCTCCATGAGGTCGGGACCCATGATGCCTTCAGGGAATCCGGGATAGTTTTCCACGTCGGTGGTGTTCATCAACTCCCCGCCGGCAGTGACGGAACCGGCAAGGAGCAGCGGCTTAAGGTTGGCACGTGCCGTATAAACTGCAGCCGTGTAGCCTGCAGGGCCGGAGCCGACGATGATGACATCACGTACTTGGGACGCGGTGTTTTCTGCGGTGCTCACTGAACGGTGAACCTCTTCCTTAGTCGATGCGCCTGCTTTTGCTGGCCGGCCACATGGCACAACCCATTGTTGATCCTGAATATTCCGGGCATGGAGGTAGGCCAACAAGACGCCACCACTCAGGGTACCGCCTAGTCGTTCCGGAGGAAGCCGTGTTACCGGGCACAGAAGGTGCTCTGGCCCGGGGCAGCCCCGTATTGGCCGGGGGTCAGGCCGCTACTGGACCTTGATCTCGCCGAGGCGGAGACCGTAGCCGAAGCGGGTTTTCGGTGCAGCCAGCTTGGGCAGGTTCTTGATGGACACGATCACGTACTGGGCTGTGACCGGCTCCGGGAGCGGCATGGTCAGATCTGGTGAGGTAAAGCTGTTGGTCCCGACCTGCTTGGCGCCTTCCAGGGACGGACGGTCATTTGTCAGCACGCTGATGTTGCCTCCGGAGCCGCCAAGCTGGCTGAGCGTGATGGACGAAACCTTCGAGGGGCTCTTCAGCTTCACCACCAGGGAAACATCGGGAGCCAGCCCGCCCCAGTTGTCCGTTGCAAACTCCATGTCCGACCAGTAGCTTGCCGCATTGCCGTCGAACGTCTTGGAAAGGTCACCATCGTAGGTGGCGGCAAAATCGAAGTCGCCAAGGCGGGAGACGCCCTCGACGGCGGGCGGACCTGCGGCCGGCGCTGTGGACTGGCTTGCTGTCGGCTCGCCGCTGGTCTGTGGCTGGGACGCGCTGCTTGAGGTTCCGGGAGCGGGGTTGCTCTGGGGCTCGCTCTTGAAGAGGCTTCCGAGGTTGGAGACGGCAAAGATGAGGCCGACCACCAGCACGGCAGCAAGCAGCCCTCCTACGAGCCACCGCATTGACCGTGGCTCGCGCTCCGGTGGCTCGTCGTCGTCGTAATATTCGTCCGCTTCGTCGCCCCGACCGCCACCGGCGAATGCCGGGAATGTGGCTGCCATCCGTTCGCGGGCGGTCCTGGCCGGCCCGGTGGAGGGCGCCTCTTCTTCCGGGTAGTCATAGTCGTTGTTCGCCCACAGGGAGACTTTGGGCGATTCGGCTTCTGCGCGGGCCTGGGCATTGGGGGTTTCGGTGTTCCGCCCGGCGGGTACGGCCTGCTGCGGGGTGGTCGCCTGAGGTGCAGTGGTGGGTTCCCGGGACGCTTTGCCAGCCGCTGCGCCACCGGCAGCGAGCCCGGCTGCGCCGGCAGCGGCTCCAGCAGCGCCGGCTCCATGCCCGCGTGCCTGGCCCGAGTCGGATCCGGAGGAGCCGACGGAGGGGGCCGACGTCGGGCGAACGGGCGCGGTGCGGGGCGGCACCACGGGAGGGACAACCGGCGGGGACGTGGGCTTGCGGTCCTGGCCGGCCGGCTGGTTGTTGCCGTAGTTGATGTAGCCGGCGTCGACTTCTTCCTCGTCGTACAGGCCGTCATATGTTTCCGGCTCGTGGGACCGGGCGGTACCGAAAATCTCGCTGCCCAGCGTGTCCGTGAAGAAGGGCTCCACATAGGGCGGGTTGGAGGCAACCACGAGGTCCAGGAGATCGGCGGCTGACGTGTGGTTGGTGATCAGGTAGGTGGTGGACTCGCTGACGCCAAGATCGAGGATCTGCACGTTTCCGGGCCGTTCCCCGGTGGCAACCTCGCGGGCGCTCTGGGCCACCTGCTCCGCGTTATCCGGACCCGCAACCAGGATGCTCACCGGCCGGTTGAGGACCTGGTCAACACCATCCAGCACCAGATCATGGTCGTGTGAGGTCAATACGGTGGCGGTGACCTTGTAGCGGCCGCCGAGCACTGATCCAACATCGATCGGGTGGGACACGGGTTCCTCCTAGACTGCCCGGGGAATCCCCGCCTCAATCATGCCAAAGCGGATACGCCGGTTAGCCGGTTAATTTCTGGTCTGTTACTACTACCCTAGTTAGCTTCTGATCCTAGCCGATGGTGCGTTACGGCCGTGTGAGACAGGCACGGTGAAACCGCGGCAGTTCACCTCTTTTTCTTCCGCCGACCTCCCGAGCGGGTGCTGAAGTGCGGGTTGCGGCCGGCCGTTCCCTGGAAGGTACGGCGCCCGGGCAGCGGGATTTCCTCGCGCATGATGCTACCCCGCGCGGTGGTGGGCACATCCTCGGACGGAAGGTATTCACCCGCGGAAGCGGTTTGGTGCGGGTCATGGTCCGGTGCCGGTTCCTCAACCTGCGGTCCCGCGCGGAACGATGCCGCATCGAACTCTCCGGAAATTCGGGGGATCAGGCCGGTGTCAACCGAAACGGTGGCGCGCTCCGGCGTCGTGCGTCCCCGGAGCCCGGCGGTATCCCGCGCCGTATCCGCTGCGGTGTCCGCCGGTGTAGTTGGGGCGGACCCCCGCCCCAGCCTGCCGAGAAGCGGCTGCAGCAGGTCGCGGAGTTCCGTGACGCGGAAGAGCTTGAGCAGGAACAGGTACGCCACGAGCATCACAGGCCCGACGACGACGACGGTCACCAAGGCCTCGATCCGGCCGCTCCAGGCGAACCCGTCGGCGCTGTAGCTGCCCATGAGCCACAGCGCACCGGCGCCGGCCACGGCGGAACCCAGTGCCGCGTAACCCATGCGTATGTACGAATTGGCGATGCGGGGGCCGTCAAGGTGCCCCAGAAGGCGGCGGAGGAAGTGCGCACTCACAATCACGGACAGGATGTTGCCGCCCGTGTAAAGGATGGCTATGGCAAAGATGATCTGGTTGTACGGCAAGAACTGGATGGCGAAGGCCGCAACCACGTTGACGATCGCCAGGACCAGCTGGATGTAGAAGGGCGTGCGGGCGTCCTCGTTGGCGTAAAAGACCCGGGACATCATGAAGTTGGCGCTCATGAACGGCGTGCTGAGGGCCAGGATGGTCAGGGTCTGCGCGAGCATCACGCCGTCCTGCACCTTGCCGCCGGAGAAGAACATGCCCAGGGGTCCGGCCAGTGCGAAGAGAGCCAATGCGCCAAAGACCGTGGCCACTGCCATGGTCCGCAGGCCGTGGGACAGGGCGTCCCGCAAGGCCGCCCTGTCGCCGTCCTGGGAGGCCCGCGTCATCCTGTTGAACAGAACGGTGGCCAGCGAGAGGGCGATGATCGAGTGCGGCAGCAGGTATAGCTGGCTGGCCACTTCCAGCACGGCGTTGCCCGGGAGGAACCCGGCCGCCGGATCCCCGGCACGCTCGAGGCGCAGGCGTTCGGTACCCGGAATAGTGGCAATGCGCATTACGTACAGGAAGGCGAGCTGGCCGACGGCGGCAGTAAGGAGCGTCCAGACGCTCAGTTTTGCGGCCTGCCCCAGGCCCACTCCGCGCCAACCAAACCTTGGACGGAGTCCCAGCCGGAGCCGGAATACCGGAATCAGCAGGATGGCCGTCTGGGCCACCACGCCGATGGTGGAAAACCCGGCGATAAGGAACGTCTGGGTGGGTCCCCAGTTGTCCAGGGTGTGGGGATTTGTGACGTTGGCCCCGAGGATCCAGATGAACATGCCCAGGCCGGCGATGGCCACGATGTTGTTCAGGATAGGTGCCCACATTGCCGGTCCGAACGCCCCGTTGGCGTTGAGGACCTGCGTGAGCAGGGCATACAGGCCGTAAAAGAAGATCTGGGGCAGGCACCAGAAGGCGAAGGAAACCGCCAGTGATTTCTGTTCCGCCGAATAGCCCTGCGTGGTCAGCTCAATAACCCACGGCGCCAGGAGGGTCACCAGCAGCGTCAGGCTGAGAAGCACCAGGACAGCCAGGGTGAGCAGGCGGCTGATGTAGTCCGCTCCCCTGTCCGGGGCCTTGCTGGCCTTGATGATCTGGGGCACCAGGACGGCGTTGAACACACCACCGGCCACGAGGAGGAAGATCAGGTTGGGCAGGTTGTTGGCATTGATAAAGGTGTCATTGACCGTGGAGCCGAGGCCAAGGGCTGCACCCAGCATCCAGGTCTTGCCGAAGCCCAGGAACCGGGAGACGAGTGTTCCGGCCGCCATGACGGCACTGGAGCGGGCCTCGCTGGGCTGGACGGTCTTGGAATCAGTCACAGAACCTCAGAGGTGATCCGGCAGGACTTCCCTGGCGAGGTCCGCGATGCGGCGCTCATTCGGAAAAGACAGCTTGCGGGCGAGCTCCTGGATGGGCACCCAGGCGACATCCACAGCTTCCTGGTCGGGATCGTTTTCGATAGTCAGCTCGCCGCCCGTGGCCCGGAGCAGGTAGTGGTGGACGGTTTTGTGGACGCGGTGTCCGCTGACGGTAAACCAGTAGTCGATACTGCCCAGCGGGGCCAGGATGCTTCCGCTGATGCCGGTTTCTTCGGCGATCTCGCGGACGGCCGCTTCCTCGTTCTTTTCCTTGCCCTCCGGATGGCCCTTCGGCAGGCACCACTCGAGGCGCCCCCCGCGGTTGAGGCGGGCGATGATCGCAACCCTCAGTTCGCCGTCGGACGTGTCAACAACAACGCCGCCGGCGGAGATTTCCTCAACGGTGGGCAGCGAGGCCGGTCCCGAGTGCTGGGCGGGCGCGACATGGGCACCGATTGCCGACGGCAACGGTGGGTTTGTCCTCCTGCCAGGAGCACTCGGTACGGGATGGGCCATGAAGTCCACTCTAACGACTCTTGCCCGTTCGTGATGACCGGAACATGACAAGAAAGTGGACTGCGTATGACGTAAATTCCGGAAGCAACGGTGTAACGGCAGGGTTAGGCGGCCCCGATTGGTGCTTGTTGGCACGGTTTTCTGACAAGCTTAAGTAACTATGGCGCACGCACATCAAAAGTCCGACCCGCACACCGTCGATTTCCAGGTGGCCCCGGTGGTCCTGGAGCTCGGGCAGCGCTTCGTCGACGCCGGACACGAATTGTCGCTGGTAGGCGGCCCCGTTCGTGACCTGTTCCTGGGCAGGCTCTCCCCTGACCTTGACTTCACCACGGACGCCACGCCGGACCAGACTCTGGCGCTCATCAAGAAATGGGCGGACAACTTCTGGGAGATCGGACGGGCATTCGGCACCATCGGAATGCGGAAGTCCGGCTTCCAGATTGAAATCACCACCTACCGCGCCGAGGCTTACGACCCGGAGTCACGCAAGCCCGTCGTCGCGTTCGGGTCATCCCTCACGGATGACCTCCTGCGCCGGGACTTCACCATTAACGCCATGGCGCTGCGGCTGCCCTCGATGGAATTGGTTGATCCGTTCGGCGGCGTCCGCGACCTCCATGCCTCCGTTCTGGCCACGCCAAGTTCGCCGGAGTCGTCGTTTTCCGATGACCCGCTACGCATGATGCGGGCGGCCCGCT
Organism: Arthrobacter sp. Leaf337; assembly: GCF_001423745.1. Classification (GTDB taxonomy): domain Bacteria; phylum Actinomycetota; class Actinomycetes; order Actinomycetales; family Micrococcaceae; genus Arthrobacter. The sequence continues at coordinate 22,023 of NZ_LMPC01000002.1, read as the reverse complement.
TCGCCTCCCAGCTCGGTGTGGCGGTCCGCGAGGACGTTAAGCAGGCGATGACGCAGATGGCGGAACGGATCACCATTATTTCCGCGGAACGTATCCGCGAGGAACTGGTGAAGCTCATCTGCGGAGCGCATCCCCGCGTGGGCATCGACCTCCTGGTGGACACAGGCCTGGCCGAATTCGTCCTGCCGGAAGTTTCCGCGCTGCGGCTCGAAGCGGACGAACACCACCGCCACAAGGACGTTTACCAGCATTCCCTGCAGGTACTTGAGCAGGCCGCATCCCTGGAGACGGATTCCGACGGCGCCGTGCCCGGCCCCGATTTTGTGCTGCGGTTCGCTGCCCTTATGCACGACGTCGGCAAGCCGGCGACGCGCCGTTTCGAACCGGGCGGTGCCGTGAGCTTCCGCCACCACGACATGGTGGGCTCCAAACTGACTAAGAAGCGGATGAAGGCCCTCCGCTTCGACAACGACACCATCAAGGCCGTGGCACGCCTGGTGGAGCTGCACATGCGTTTCTACGGCTACGGCGAGGCCGGGTGGAGCGACTCCGCCGTCCGCCGCTACGTGACGGACGCCGGGCCCCTCCTGGAACGCCTGCACCGGTTGACGCGGTCGGATGTGACCACACGCAACCAGCGCAAGGCCGACAGGCTTTCCTTCGCCTATGACGACCTCGAGGCGCGCATTGCGGCGCTGCGCGAGCAGGAATCGCTGGAAGCGGTCCGGCCTGACCTTGACGGCGGCCAGATCATGGCCCTGCTTGGGCTGAAGCCCGGGCCGGTGGTGGGCAAGGCCTACAAATTCCTGCTTGAAGAGCGCATGGAGCACGGCCCGCTCGATCCCGCAGTGGCCGAGGTCAGGCTGCGCGAGTGGTGGGCAAGCCAGCCCGCGGCCGCAGAACAGCAGCCGGCCGCCGGCGTCGAACTTTCCACTACCGAGGAGTCATAAGTGATTTCACTTAACAGCACCGCACGCCCCCAGCTTTGGATCCTGCGCCACGGTGAAACTGAATGGTCCAAGAGCGGCCAGTACACCGGGCTCACCGACCTGCCCCTGACGGTGGAGGGCGAGCAGCAGTCCGTGGAGGCACGGAAGATTCTCGACGGCGTTGACTTCGACCTGGTGCTGACCTCACCCCTGCGGCGCGCCCGCCGGACGGCGGAACTGGCGGGATTCCCCGACGCTGAACAGGAACCCCTGGCAGTGGAATGGAACTATGGCGACTACGAAGGCATCAGTTCCGACCTGATCCGCAAGGACAACCCGGAGTACCTGATCTGGACGCACGGCGTGCCCAACGGCGAGGCCCTTGAGGAAGTGGCTGCACGGGCGGACAAAATTGTGGCCCGCGTGCTGGAATCCGGACTGGACAACGTACTGATTGTGGCCCATGGACACTTCTCCAGGATCCTGACCGCACGCTGGTTGGGACTCGACCCGCACGAGGGCCGGCATTTCATCCTGGGGACGGCTAAAGTCTGCACGCTTGGATGGGACAAGAAGACCCCGGCCGTGGTCCGCTGGGGACTATAAAGACGATTTATCAAATATTTCCTGCAATTCTTCAAATCCGCTAGTCAAATGCCCCAATGCTGGTGTAATTTTATTCCTGACTCCAGTGCGTTTTGCCAGGGTCATCGGCGCGTGCTGTCCGGTTAGTCAACCGAACAGCGGCAGAATAGAAAAGGAGGTTGGGAAAAATGATTACTTTGACTAGCGGATGGAAGATGACCATCACCGCCACCCCGGCCTCTGCTGCTGTCACGCGCCCTTTTCACGGAGTGACTGCCTCCTAACCTGGCGATTCCGGCCTTCCGGCCGAATCCTTGTGGCGGCATCCTGACTCGGGAAGCTCCCCGGCAGCCAGCCGTAAAGCCGGCCCCATGTGGTTACGCAACACCCCATAGTTCGGAACCCGGCTTCTTGTTGGGGTCTGTGGCGTAGCTGCATCTTGGAGCCATTCTTCGCTTGGCGAAATCCAGCAATTGCTTCGGTCTTTATTCCGGAGCCAATTCACCGGGCATTCCTATGCCTCATTACTGCCATTAATTCCGTCAATTAATTGGCCCTATTCGTCATGCCCAATTCCGGGCGGAAACACTCATCAAAGGACCCTAAGTGAGCAGCACTGCCAGCACCATGCAACACGTCGACCGTGGCCGACGCCGCCTGACAACACCCCGGAAGGAGGTAACCATGATGAAAAGGCTCCGTGCCGTTCTGCGCTTTGGCTGGCAGCCGGCGATGAAGGAGAAGACGCTGTTCAACGGCCAGCTCCTCGACCAGAACCGTGAAGACGTGTATGTCGTCCTGCACCAGATGGGCGGCGTCATTCGCTGAGTAATGATCGTCGTTCCCTCAAGTACCGCGCTGCAGCCGGTAACGGAAATATCCAGGAGATCCAATGGCGGCGAGCAAAATTTATGCACAGAAGGCCCACGCGGCGACGCGTGGGCTTTTTGTTGGCCGGTACAGCCGTCAGGCCGGGACGGCTGGTGCGCAGCTGCGACGGTAAGCTCGAGGCATGCAGGAGACAATGCCGCCGGCGCACCGGAAACGGTCCCGCCTGGTTATTCCGAGCCGAAGTGATCTCCTGCTCAGGAACTTCACCGAGCTGATCGGCGGGCCCATGGGGCGCCGGGCTGAACCCGGAGTCGTCTCGCCGGGTATTTTCACCGTTGAACGCGTTCTGATCATCCTTACGGTTCTGGCCGCCCTGGCAAGCATCATGGTCAAGAACTACTGCCGCGCGAACGGCTGGGAGTCGCCGGGACAGTTCTACTCCACCTGTTATTCGGATTTCCCGGAGCTTTTCCGCAACCGCGGACTGGGCGATGGCACCTTTCCCTTCTTCAGTGAAGGCAGCTTCTTCGAATATCCCGTCCTGATGGGAATCATCGCGGGCCTGACAGCCATGCTGGTCCCGGGGCAGGGCCCCACCGACGCACGCATTCTCGGCTACTTCGACGTCAATGCCACTCTCATCGCCGCCGTCTGGATCGTCACGGTCCTCGCAACTGCGCGCATGAGCCGGCGCCGGCCGTGGGACGCCGCTATGGTGGCGGTGGCCCCCGGTATCATCCTCGCCGGGGTGATCAACTGGGACATGTGGGCCGTGTGCCTGCTGGCCGTCGGGATGTATTTCTTCTCCCGTGACCGGCTGGTGCTGGCCGGCGTCCTGATCGGTTTGGGTACGGCCACCAAGCTCTACCCGGTCCTGATCTTCGGGGCGATCCTCCTGCTGGCGCTGCGGACCGGAAAGATCCGACCCCTGCTGGTCACCGCCGCCGCGGCCGCCGCCGCGTGGCTCGCCATCAACCTCCCCATCGCCGCGATGAACCCCTCCGGCTGGAAGTACTTCTACCAGTTCACCGAGGACCGCCCGGCCGGCTACAGCTCCCCCTGGTTCGCCTACAACCTGGTGGCCGGGCGCCTGCAATGGATGCCCCTGGGGCCCGAAGCGATCAACACCCTCGCCCTCAACCTGTTCCTCATCAGCTGCGTGCTCATCGCCTTGCTGGCGCTGACGTCACCGCGCCGCCCCAGGCTCGCCCAGCTGGCGTTTCTGATAGTTGCGGCATTCATCCTGACCAACAAGGTGTATTCACCGCAGTTCGTTATCTGGCTGATCCCCCTTCTGGCCCTGGCCCGCCCGCGCTGGCGCGATTTCCTGATCTGGCAGGGCATCGAAGGCCTGCACTGGGCGGCGGTCTGGATGTACCTCGGGCAGGTAACGAGCGGGGGCCCGACCCAGCACAACATCGATATGCCCTATTACGTGCTGGCGGTGGGCCTGCACATGATTGCCACGGCATACCTGATGGTCCGGGTCGCCTGGGATATCTGGGACCCGGGCTACGACATCATCCGCCGCCACTCGCTGGACGATCCCCAAGGAGGGCCGTTCGACGGCGCACCCGACTGGTTGCGAGTGGATCCGGCGAACCCTGCCGCATCGGTGCTCCCCTGGCGGAGGGCGGCCAGCGATGCCTGACGTCGCCGTCGTCGGCTCCGGTCCCAACGGCCTTGCCGCAGCGGTAACAATGGCCCGCGCCGGGCTCAAGGTTCACGTGTTTGAGGAGGCAGCCACTCCCGGCGGCGGCCTTCGGACCTCCGAACTGATGCAGCCCGGCCACCTGCATGATATTTGCTCGGCAGTCCAGCCGATGGCGCTGGCCTCCCCCTTTTTCCAGGCCTTCGAGCTGGCGCGGCGAATCCACCTCATCACACCCGAGCTCTCCTTCGCGTCGCCCCTGGACGGGGGCCGGGCTGCGCTGGCGTACCGCTCCCTGGACCGCACTGCGGAGGGGCTCGGACGGGACGGCCCCGCGTACCACCGCCTGATGGCACCCCTCGTCCGCCGGGCCGCCGGCGTTGCCGACTTCACCCTCAACCAGCTCTTGCGGATCCCGCACGACCCCGTTGCAGCAGTGCTATTCGGCCTGCGGACCCTTGAGCAGGGCTCACCGGCATGGAACACCAGATTCAGGGACGATCTGGCACCGGCCCTCCTGACTGGTGTTGCCGCGCACTCCGTGGGCGCCTTGCCGTCGCTGGCACCCGCCGGCGCAGGGCTCATGCTGGGCACGCTGGCGCATGCGCAGGGCTGGCCTATTCCGGCGGGCGGGTCAGCTTCCATCGCCAGCGCCATGGTCCGGGACATCGAAGCGCACGGCGGGTCCGTGGAAACCGGGCGGCGGATCGATTCCCTGGCGGAACTGCCGGCGGTCAGGGCGACACTCCTGGATATAGCGCCCCCGGCACTGCTCAGGCTTTCCGGAGACAGGTTGCCCGCCGGGTACCTCCGCTCCCTGGCGTCATATCGGTTCGGGAACGCCGCCTGCAAGGTCGATTTCATCCTGGCCGGACCGGTTCCGTGGCAAGCGGCGGAATTGGCGGACGCCGGCACCGTCCACGTGGGCGGCACGCGAGCCGAGATGGCCGAAGCCGAAAACCAGGTGGCTGCCGGAAAGCACCCGGATCGTCCCTACGTCCTGGTGTCCCAGCCTTCGCGGTTTGACGATTCCCGCGCCCCGAAGGGACGGCACATCCTGTGGACGTACTGCCATGTTCCGGCTGGATCAACCAAGGACATGGCGGAGGCTGTGACGGCGCAATTGGAACGTTTTGCCCCTGGTTTCCGTGACCTTGTGGTCCAGGTGCAGGTGACGACGGCGGCCGGACTGGCGGTATACAACCAGAACTACGTGGGCGGCGACTTCGCGGCAGGTTTGATGGACCTCCGCGGGCTGATACAGAGGCCCGTGGTTAGTCCAGTCCCGTGGCGAACTCCCCTGCCGGGCGTGTACCTGTGCTCCTCCTCCACCCCTCCCGGTCCCGGCGTTACCGGCATGCCCGGCTTCCACGCCGCGAAATATGCCCTCAAAGACATATTCGGGTTGCCGCTTCCCCGGCTTGGCCTGTAGCGCCGGCTCCGGTGGCTTCGGCTTGCGGGGCCGGTGGTACGGCCCGCCAGATCAGGAAACGGGGTATCCCGGCTCGCCGACCGCGCTGGCGTCCGTGTTCGCAACTGTGAAGCGTGCCCGGTGGTGGGCCGGATTTTCCAACTCGTCCAGCATTGCCGCGGCAAAGTCCTGGGTAGTGATGGACCGGCCGGCGGGTGAGTTGTCCGCCGTCACATACTTGCCGGTGCGGATGCCCGGCTGCATGACTGGGGCGGGCGCCAGCATGGTCCAGTTAAGGGATTCCGGAGCAGATCGAATTTCATCGTAGGCGGCGGCCATGGTGCGGGCTTCGGGGCGGTAGGGCTCAGGAAAATCGGGCGAATCACACAGGCGCACACCGTTGATTTCGAGTGCGCCGGCGCCCCCTACCACCAGCAGGCGCGTTGTACCGGCACTGCTGAAGGCTGCCTTCATGGCGGCCAGCCATTCGCCGTGATCACCGCCCGTGCGGCTGGGCACCGTGGCCAGCACCACGGCGTCGTGATCGCTGGCAATGCTCGCGAACATGCGCGTGTCTGCCAGTTCCGCGCTGCAGGCCGTGGCGCCGGGGAGTGCAGCGCCTGTCCGGGAAATGGCGGTGACTTTGTGGCCCCGCCGCAGCGATTCCTTGACGATCTGGCCGCCCACCATGCCGGTGGCACCGTACACCGCGATTTTCATGCCGCTCCTCGGACTGGGTATCGTAGAAATTCACAGTATCTCTAGGATACCTAGGGGCGCAGAAGAAACGAGGCTGCCTAATCGATACCAACCAGCTTGTCGCCTGGCCGGGTGGAGACATCATGGATCCGAAGTGCCCCTCGCGGGTTGTCTTTCAGAGGGTCGGTGACAAATGGGCCTCCCTGGTGGTGCAGGTCCTGGCGGACGGACCGGTCCGTTTCTCCGAATTGCGCAAGCATGTCCACGTAATCACCCCCAAGGTCCTCACCCAGACGCTCAGGGCGCTGGAACGGGACGGGCTGATCACCAGAACGGTGTTCGCCCAGGTCCCGCCCCGCGTTGACTACCAGTTGACTGACCTGGGGGTGTCCCTGTTGGGCCCGCTGACCGTGCTCAGGGAATGGGCTGAGTCAAATGTCGCCAGCATTCTGGGCGCCAGGGAAGCTTACGATGACGCCCGTGAGGGGACTTTGGCGGGCTGAAGGGCAGAAACCCGCCCGTCCCGCACGCTGGCCACGAGGTCTGTCATTGGCACGAATTCGGTGTCGTGGGTGACCATCACAGTGGCCACATTGAATTCGTCCGTGACCTCGCGCAGGAGCCGGATGATGCCCCCGCTCCGCTCGTGGTCCAGGGCGGCGGTAGGTTCGTCCACTAGAAGCACCTTGGGGCGGCCCATCAGGGCGCGGGCTATGTTGACGCGCTGACGCTGTCCGCCGGACAGCTGATGCGGACGCTTGTCCCGCACGGTACCGAGCCCGACGACGTCCAGAAGCTCGTCGGCACGCCTGCGGGCCGCAGCCAGGGGTTTCCCGCGCAGATGGTCCGCGAGGAGGAGCTGCTCGGCCGCAGTCAGGGACGGCAGAAGATTCGGCTGTTGGAAGATGATGCCGATCCGTTCCCTGCGCAGGGCTGTCAGCTCAGCGTCCCGCAGGCCGTTGGCCTCCTGCCCGTCGATGGTCACCACGCCCGAGGTGGGACGGATGAGCGCCGCTGAGACTGCAAGCAAGGAGGACTTGCCGGATCCCGAAGGTCCTACGAGGGCGAGAAATTCCCCTGCGCCGAGCGCGAGGTTCACGCAGTCCAGTGCCTTGAGGGTGGTGTCTCCGTCCGGGTACTCGAGCGTCACGTTGACCAGGTTGAGCGGGGTATCCAATGGAGTATGCCTTTCAAGGAATATAAGTGTGGGGGGATCGTGGGGGCGGAGTCAGTTGCCGCCGAGGGCAAGCAGGGGGTCAATCCTGGTCACGCCGCGGACGGCCACTGCTGCACCGCACAGGCCCAGGAGCAGGATGCCGGCGATGGGCACCAGCGTGGTGGCGGGGGTGAGCAGGAACGGCGCAGCTTGTGCCGCCAGGAACCCGCCGAGCAGGCCCGTTCCGCCGCCGGCAATTGTCCCTGCGGCCAGCACCATCAGGGCCTGTCCCATTGCATCCCGGAGTACGTAGCCGGGCGACCCGCCCATAGCCTTGACCACGGCAATGTCCCGGGTCCGCTGGACGGTCCACACCGTCAGGAAAGCCACGATCACAAGGGCGGAGATGCCGTACAGGAACGCCTGCATCAACATCAGCGAGCCGTTCTCGCTCTTGAAGGATCCGAGGGCCTGGAACGAACCGTCGCGGGTGGTGCTGACCGTCCCGGCAGCAGCATTGGCGGCGTCCACGTCAACCTGGGCGCCGGCGTCGAACGTCACGGCCAGTACGGTGCCCAGGGACCCGCTGCCGATGCGGGCCAGTTGCCGCCAGTCACTCAACGAGGTCCAGACGACGCCGATGTGTGAATACCACTGGTCAGGAACGATGCCCGCAACGGCAAGTTCAACGCCGCCCACTGCCAGGAGGCTGCCGGGGCTGAGATGCAGGTCCGCTGCGAGGGTTTCGCCCACCACAACCGTTCCGTCGTCCGCGGGATCAGGCATGGGGCTGGCCGGACCCGCGGACAGGCCGTTACTGCCGCCGAAGACTGCCACGTTTGCGGTGCCGCCAGGCGAACCGGCCGTGCCAACGGCCTGCGCTCGGACCTGGCTGATCCCGAGCGCCTCCACCCCGGCAACGCCGTCCTGCGCGGACCAGGCAGCCAGCTGCTCCCGGGTCACTTCCGACTCGGTAAACGACGCCTTGGCCGGAGTGCCCGCCGGGGCACCGAAGATTATCTGGTCGGTCCGCAGCCCGGCGATCGCCGACGTTGACTGGTTGCCCAGGCCGGCAGTCAGTCCCGAGAGCATCACGAGCAGCAAAGTGATCAGGGCGATGACTGCTGCCATCAGGACGAAGCGGCCTTTGGCAAAGCGGAGATCGCGAATGGCGAGAAACACGTGGTTCCTTTCGTGGTGGTGTGGTGCTGTTTCCCACTCTTCCGCCACGGACGGCAGCGCACATCGGCCTCCCGGTTGGCCATCCGGAGGCACCGGGTGGAGCAGCGGCTCAACCAAATGGTTGATCTCCGGCCGCCGGGCCCGATTTCACCGTGAAACGGGAGTCGTGGAGGATACGCTGGATTGATGCGAGGCACGTGGTGATCCAAAGCGAACCCAGCGGTTCGGCGATAATCCTGCGGCTCCTGAGAATCAGCCTCCACGTGGGCTTCGCCGTCTTGCTTCTGGTGGCCATGGCGCGCGTCCTGACGTCCGGTCCGGCGCTGTCGGGCTGGCTTTCCCTGGTCCTTGCCGTGGTGCTCGCAGCCGTCTACCTCATCGGCACGGTCCTGGAGAAACGCCACTCCACGGATGCGAAGCGCTTTGATCCGCGGCGATACGCACCATGGTGGCTCGGGGCAGTCTCGGCCTTGTGGCTGGTGCTCATCTGGTCCAGCGCGGATTTCGTCTGGCTGGCCTTTCCACTCTTCTTCCTGCAGCTCCACGTACTGCGGCGGCGTGCGGCCCTCCCGGTCATTGCGGCGTCCACCGTGCTGGTTGTGGTGGCGCTTTGGTTCCACAACAGAGGCGCGGCCGGCCCGGCCCTGGAGCTGCCGATGGTGCTGGGGCCGGTATTCGGAGCGGCGTTCGCCGTGATTACCGGCCTCGCGTACCGGGCGCTGTACCTTGAGGGCGAGAACCAGCGCCTCGCGGCCGAGGAGTTGCGACGGACGCGCGGCGAACTGGCCCGCAGCCAGCACGACGCCGGAACCCTCACCGAGCGGGCACGGCTGGCCCGCGAAATACACGACACCCTGGCCCAGGGTTTCTCGAGCATCGTGCTGATGGGCCGCTCGGCTGAAAAGGCACTCGTCGACGGCGACACCGCCACAGCCCGCGAACGGCTCCGCACGGTGCAGGAAACTGCGTCCGCCAACCTTGCCGAGGCGCGCAACTTTGTCCGCGACCTGCAGTCCCCGGCGCTTGAGCAGATGTCCCTGGCGGGGAGCCTGCGCCGGCTCTGCGAGAAGACCGAGGCCGAGGCAGCGGCACGCGGGGCCGGCCTTCGGTGCCGCTTCGACCTCGAAGGCACTCCTGTGGAGCTGCCCAACCCGTACTCCACCACCCTCCTCCGCGCGGCACAGGCGAGCCTGGCGAACGTGTGGGTCCACGCAAAGGCAAGCACCGCCGTCGTGACCCTGTCCTTTCTAGGCAGCGAAGTGGCCATGGACATCTACGACGACGGCGTCGGGTTCCGCCCGGAAGCGGCGGGATCCGGGGTCGACCCGAACAGACCACAACCGCAGGATGGTTCCGGATACGGCCTCCGGTCCCTCCGGGAACGGGTGGCGGCGCTGGCCGGCACTCTCGACATCGAGTCCGCTCCGGGCGAGGGAACAGTGGTGGCCATCCGGCTCCCGCTGGTGGACGCGTCGGCGACCGGGAAACCGGCAAACGGGGAGCGGCCATGAGCGGAATCCGAATCCTGCTGGTGGACGACCACCCGGTGGTACGCGCCGGGCTCCGGGCCATGCTGAGCGACTTCGAAGGCATCACAGTGGCCGCCGAAGCCGGCGACGGTGCTGCTGCGCTTGCCCAGCTGGCCAGGCTCCACACCCTGGGCGAGCCTGTGGACGTGGTCCTGATGGACCTGCAAATGGGAGCGGGCATGGACGGCGTCACGGCCACGCAAAAGATCAAGGCCGGCGAGGCGGGTATGCCGGCACCGCCGGTGCTGATCCTCACCACCTATGATTCCGACGCCGATATCCTGGCTGCCGTCGAAGCCGGCGCCAGCGGTTACATGCTGAAGGATGCCCCGCCCGAGCAAATCCGGCAGGCCGTCCTCTCCGCGGCGGCCGGCGGGACGGCGCTGGCTCCGGAGGTGGCCGCCCGGCTGATGGGCAGGATCCGGAACCCTGAACCGGCACTGTCCGCCAGGGAAATCCAGCTGCTGCAGCTGCTCGCCACGGGACTGCCGAACCGTGCCATCGCCCGGCAGCTTTTCATCTCCGAGGCCACCGTCAAGACCCACTTGGTGCACATCTACGGAAAACTCGGCGTGGACAACCGCACCGCTGCGATTTCCGTGGCCACGCAGCGCCGGATCATCCGGCCCTAAACACGGGCGGGTGCCATGTGACAAGAACATTGTCCGGGCTTGCGGGCATAATGGCGCGGTGGGGAACTTTCAGAAACTTTCGCTTGCCCTTGTCGGACTCATAATTGGCGGATCGCTGGTGGCTTGCGACGACGGCCGTGCCGGCGCGCAGGACGCAGCGAAGCAGCTCGCCTCTGCGATGACTGCGCTTGACGTCGGCTCCGTCGCTTTTGAGGGCAAGGACTCCGCAGCCGCCAACGAACAGCTGAAGGAAGTCTTCCAGGCTCTCGATCCCGCCAAACCGGACGTGGAAACCGGAGAGCTGACATTAGAGAAGGACACCGCGACGGTCCCGCTGAACTACAGCTGGAAGATCGGCTCCGGCGAGTGGAAATACACCGCCTCCGCCGAACTGAAGAAGTCCGGAGGCAAATGGCTGACCGTGTGGAAGCCTGCCCTGCTAGCCCCCGAACTGGCCGAAGGCGAAGTCATTGGCGCGGGCGCCCAGTCGCCCCAGCGTGCCGATATCCTCGGCGCCGGCGACGCGAAGCTCGTCACCTACCGCCCGGTGGTGAACGTTGGCATCGACAAGCCCAAGCTGGGTTCAGCCGACCCCGCTGCGTCCGCCGCCAAACTTGCCCAGCTGGTGGGAGTGGACCCCGCCGCGTACACACAGCAGGTACAGGCTGCCGGCCCCGCCGCTTTCGTCACCGCCATCACCCTGCGCCAGGACGGCCGGACCATTACCGACGAACAGATTGCCCAGATCCCAGGCGCCTCGTCCATCGCCGACCTCCTGCCGCTGGCGCTGACCCGCACCTTCGCCCGCGCCCTCCTGGGCACAGCGGCCGAGGCGAATGCCGAGCAGATCGAAAAATCCGGCGGGACGCTCAAAGCCGGGGACACCACCGGTACGGGCGGGCTCCAGCAGCAATACGACGCACAGCTCCGCGGCACCGACGGAATCCAGGTCTATGCCGAAAAGGCAGGGCTCTCGGCTGACGAGAAGCAGGCACTGCCCAACAAAGGCCGCCGGATTCTGTTCCAGGCTGATATGAAACCGGGAACGCCGGTGAAAACCACCTTGGACCCCCGCTTGCAGCAGCTCGCCGAAGATGTCCTGGCGGAAGTCGGTCCGGCGTCCGCCATCGTGGCCCTGCGCCCTTCCAGCGGCGCAGTTCTGGCAGCAGCTTCAGGACCTGGCAGCAACGGCTACAACACGGCCCTGCTGGGCCAGTATGCCCCCGGCTCAACGTTCAAGATGGTGGATTCCCTGGCCATGATCCGCAACGGCCTGACTCCGGACTCCAAGGTTGAATGCACGCCGACGCTCACGGTGGACGGCCGTACGTTCAAGAATGCGGAGGGCTATCCGGAAAGCTCCCTGGGATCCGTCACCTTGCGGGACGCGTTCGCGCACTCCTGCAACACAGCCTTCATTGCGGCCCGCGACACCGTCAGCCAGGCGCAGCTTGAATCCGCGGCCACCTCCCTCGGTGTTGCCGTTGAGGCGCCCGGCCTGGGGGCAGCCGCCTTCCTCGGCTCGGTTCCCGGCGAAGCGGAGGGCACCGAGCATGCCGCTTCCATGATCGGCCAGGGCAAGGTACTGCTCTCGCCGCTGGCTGCTGCTGTAATGGCCGGCTCCGTGGCCAAGGGGTCCCCCGTGTCACCCGTCCTCGTGCTGAACGCGGAAGCCAACTCCGGCACAGCAGCCCCCGAGGGGTCCGGAACCCCGACGGCGGACGGAACGTCGTCGTCGTCCTCCACGGCTCCGGCTCCGGCCAAGGCCGCCGAGAAGCCGGTCACGGCGGCGGAAACGGCCGCGCTGGCCGACATGATGCGCGCCGTGGTTACCTCGGGACACGCTGGATTCCTGGCCTCCGTACCGGGGGAACCGGTGGGAGCCAAGACGGGCACTGCGGAATTCGGAAATGAGAACCCGCCCAAGACGCACGCCTGGATTGTGGCGGTGCACGGCGACCTCGCCGTCGCTGTCTTCGTCGAAGAAGGCGGCCTGGGAGCCACAACATCGGGTCCTTTACTCAAGAACTTCCTCGTCGCCGCCGGTTAACCCGGCGTTAGCGCAGGTTCAGCGCAGGATTCCGTCAGTCTTTGGCGAGTGCGCCCGGAAAGTACGCAAGCGGACCATATTCTGGGAGGGCTCGCCCCGCGGCGGCCCTACTGCACTTGATTTCTGAACACGGAAAGAAGCACTGACGCCCGATGCAGCTCATTCACCGGACGGCCGCCGTCCTATCGGCCCTGCTTCTTTCGATGACGTCGATCAGCCTGGTGACCCTACCGGCGCAGGCAGCCCCGTCCGACCCTGCCGTACCCCCGGTTTCGTCGACTGCCGAGGGCACGCCGCATTCCGACCACACCTTCGAACCCGAGGCCCTGAGAGCCATCCGGGAAGCGGAAACTCCGCAGGGGGCTGCTAGCAGCCTGACCCGTGCCGGTGACATCCAGGTGACCCTGGTGACCGTCAAGCTCGCGGACAAAACGGCGGAACAGACGGCAGCCATCGACTTGAATGCCGCAAAAGCCGGGATCACTGCCTCCAGCAACTTCTGGAAGACCATGTCGAACAACCGGCTTTCCATGTCTGTCGCTTCCACCCGGACCGGCGTTCCCTCCGCGGCAAAGTCCACCCAGACGTACTACGAGATCATGGACACTGTGACCCGCGAGCTGGGCTGGGTCAATGCGTCATACAAAGCGCTTGTTGTGTTCGTGCCCGTGACCGAACTGTCGTGGGGTGCGCTGGGAGCAGGCTGGAGCGCCGGGAACCAGGGCGGGCGGATTCTGATGCCCTTGCCGAGCAACTTCACCAACAATGTTGTAGCCCACGAGTTTGGACACGTCCTGGGCCTCATGCACGCCGACAGCCTGCAGTGCCTCAGCGGCACGTCAGACGTCGGATCCGACCTCAACGGCAACTACACCGACAGCTCCTGCAGCGTACGCGAGTACGGCGACACGATGGACCTCATGGGGGCATCACGCTGGTTTGAGCTGCCCACCATCAGCTCCAGCCACTGGGAAGCAGGCGGGTTCGGCCGAGGCGACGAAATCCGCAACACAGGGATTGCCGCCGGAAGTAAGAGCTACACCCTCAAAGCGTGGGCCGGCACCGAAGCCAATCGGGCCCTGAAATTCACGGACCCCAAAAGCGGGGAAGTGTACTTCGTTGAGCTGCGACTCCCTGTGGGCTATGACGCCCGGCTGGCCGTGAACGGAAACAAGGGCGTGAAGATCGTCCAGCGTGGCGGAGCCACAGCCGTCTCCTCATTGCTGCTCATGCCGTCCACCGTTCCCTTCGACGGCTATTACGCGACGAACCATGCATGGCAGGCGGGCAGCACGTTCGTGACCCACGCCGGCACCAGGGTCCGGATCGATTACGTGTCCGGGGACGCGGCGGGTGTCACTATTACAGCCCCCGATCCCTTTACCGACATCAGCGGATCCGGCTTCCGTTCGGACATCATCTGGATGTACGACAGCGGGTTGAGCACCGGCTGGGGCGACGGCACCTACCGGCCCTACCAGGCGATCAGCCGCGAGGCCATGGCGGCCTTCATGTACCGGCTGGCGGGCAGCCCTGCGTACACTCCGCCGGCGAAGTCGCCGTTCGTTGACGTGCCCACCGGAAGCCTGTTCTATAAGCAGATCGCGTGGCTCGAGGCCGAAGGGCTGGCCAACGGCTGGGAGGACGGCACGTTCCGCCCGGGGGCATCGATGAGCCGTGAGGCCATGGCCGCCTTTATCTACAGGTACAGCGGGGAATACTGCCGGCTGCCGGCCACCCTGGGCTATGCGGAGCCCACTGCCTCGCCGTTCAAGGACGTTCCTGTTCCGGCCCCTTTCTACGGCGAGATCGCCTGGACCAACTATTCGGGAGTCTCCAAGGGCTGGAGCGACGGAACGTACCGGCCCCTGGACGCGATCACGCGTGAGGCCATGGCCGCCTTTATCCACCGGCTGGACACTTTCCAGGATGCCAACGGAGGCTGCAGCCCCGCCTAGCGCCCACGCGGGCATGGGAAGATTGAACGCGTGGCTCATATTGACGTTTCCGGCATCGACTACTTCCTCTCCGACGGCACGCAACTGCTCAACGGGGTGAACTTCAAGGTCCCGGACGGCACCAAGACGGCGCTGATCGGACCCAACGGAACGGGAAAGACGACGCTTTTCCGCATCATTTCCGGCGACCTGGTCCCGGATGAAGGCGTGATCGGCCGGTCCGGCAACATGGGCATCATGCGCCAGTTTGTGGGGCAGGTCCGGGACGAATCCACTGTCCGCGACCTCCTGGTGTCCGCGGCCCCGCCGGCGCTGGCCGCCGCCGCGCGCGCCGTCGACGAGGCCGAACTGGCCATGATGGAGCACGACGACGAGCCCACCCAGATGCAGTACGCCCAGGCGATCGTGGACTGGGGAGACGCCGGCGGCTACGACGTCGAAACCGTCTGGGACGAGGTCTGCATGGCCGCGCTGGGACTTCCGTTCGACCGCGCGCAGCACCGCCCGGCGTCGACCCTCTCCGGTGGTGAGCAGAAGCGGCTGGTGCTCGAAGCGCTCTTCGCCGGCCCGGACGAACTGCTGCTCCTGGACGAGCCGGACAACTACCTGGACGTGCCGGGCAAGCGCTGGCTCGAGGCCAAGCTCAACGAGTCCAAGAAGACCGTTTTCTTCATCAGCCACGACCGCGAGCTGCTGAACAACGCTGCCAGCCGGATCGTGACGCTTGAGCCGGGCATCAACGGGGCAGGAGCCTGGGTCCACGGCGGCGGGTTCGGCTCCTATGTGGAGGCGCGCGCGGACCGCAACGCCCGCTTCGAGGAGCTGCGCAAACGCTGGGACGAGGAGCACGTGAAGCTCAAGGAACTCGTCAACATGTACAAGAACAAGGCCGCGTTCCGCTCCGACATGGCCAACAGGTACCACGCCGCCCAGACCAGGCTGGCGAAGTTCCTGGAAGCAGGCCCGCCCGAGGCCCTGCCGATCGAGCAGAACGTGCAGATGCGGCTCAAGGGCGGACGGACCGCCAAGCGTGCCATCGTGGCCGAAAAGCTGGAACTGACCGGGCTGATGAAGCCGTTCTCCACCGAGGTGTGGTTCGGCGACCGCGTGGGCGTGCTTGGCTCCAACGGCTCCGGCAAGAGCCACTTCCTGCGCCTGCTCGCCACCGGCGGAACGGATCCCGAGCGGGAACACCTGCCGGTGTCCGACGTCGACATCGCCGAAGTGCCGCACGAAGGCACCGTGAAGCTCGGCGCCCGCATCCGTCCAGGCTTCTTCGCGCAGACGCATGTTCGCCCCGACCTGCTGGGCAAGACGCTGCTGGAGATCCTGCACCGCGGCGACGAACACCGCTCAGGACTGGGACGTGAGGCCGCAGCCGGTGCCTTGGACGGATACGGCCTGGCATCACAGTCGGAGCAAAAGTACGAGTCCCTGTCCGGCGGCCAGCAGGCGCGGTTCCAGATCCTGCTGCTGCAGCTTTCCGGAGCAACCCTCCTGCTCCTCGACGAGCCCACGGACAACCTGGACCTGCACTCCGCCGAGGCCCTGGAGCGCGCCATCGACCACTTCGAGGGAACGGTCCTGGCCGTGACGCACGACCGCTGGTTCGCCCGGACGTTCGACCGCTTCCTGGTGTTCGGCTCCGACGGCAAGGTGTACGAATCCGCCGAGCCGGTCTGGGACGAGAAGCGCGTGGAGCGCGTCCGCTAGCCGCTCTCTACTCCGGGGGTGCGCTACTGGGGGGCGCGGGCGCCTGCGTGCAGGCCCGGCTGCGGGCGTGCAGGTTATTCCGGCAGCAGTTCGGAGCGTGCGCCGGCTTCCGGACCGGCAATGCCTCCCATAGCGGCGACCAGCCGTTCCCGCGCGCGCCCCAGGTGCTCGTCGAGCAGTTCGGCGGCGGCGTCCCCCCGGCCTGCTTCAATGAGTTCGAGGATCTTTTGGTGTTCGGCCTGGATCAATGCGGTGTCCAGGAGGTGCAGGGACTGGATGCGGACCATGCACAGCCGCACCTCCCCTACGAGCGAGCGGTACATCCTGCTGATGCGTTCGTTGCCGACGGCGTCGATCAGGCTGGTGTGGAACCGCATGTCCGGTTCGATGACGTCGAGCGGGGCTCCCGTCTGCAGCGCCGCGATGTCACGGTTGGCCTGCACGGCCGCTTCCGGCACGTCCCTGGTGCGCGCGAGCCGCCGGAGTACTTCGCTTTCCAAATAGGCGCGGGCCAGATAGATGTCCCGCACGGAATCCGGTCCGAGTTCCACCACGCGGGCGGTCTTGTGCGTCCCGCGGTCCAGCAGCCCCTCCGCGACGAGCTTCTCGATCGAGGCCTTTGCTGTGGGACGAGCCACCTCGTAGGAGGAGGCCACGTCCGTTTCGGTAAGGGTGTGGCCGGAACCGAGTTCACCGGAAAAGATCCGGCTCCGCAGATCCGCGGCGATCGCGTCCACGATCGAAACTGCTGTGATTCGCCCGGCCACCGGAGCTCCATTCCCGCCAAGAGTTGCTTGAGTCACCTCAATCTTGCCAGACAAGCCAACAAGTCTCTCTTGACCAACATGTGTACTTGTTAGACAATCGAAGGGCGCCACGGTGTTGTGACGCCTAACACAAATCTGGAGACACATGTTTCAGCAGATCCTCGATCCCATTGCCGGGTCCCTAGTGATTTCAGCCCTTTGCGCTGCGCTTCCCCTCGTCCTGCTCTTCGTCCTGCTCGGCGTTTTCAAAGTCAAAGCGCCAAAGGCCGCCCTCGCCAGCCTGGCCCTGTCCCTCGTGCTGGCCATCGTGGGCTGGCAGATGCCGGTCAACCAGGCCCTGAGCGCCACCGCAGCCGGCATCTTCTACGGACTGTTCCCGATCCTCTGGATCCTGGTCAACGCGCTGTGGATCTACCGGCTCACCGTGGCCACACCCTGGTTCGAGGTGCTGGGTCAGACAATCCGCTCCATCTCCAACGACCTCCGCATCCTGTCCATCCTGATCGCCTTCTGCTTTGGTGCGCTGCTGGAATCCCTGGCCGGATTCGGCGCCCCCGTGGCGATCTCCGCTGCCATGCTGATGGCGGCCGGCATGAAGCCGCTGAAGTCGGCTGTGGTCTCGCTGCTGGCCAACACTGCTCCCGTGGCCTTCGGCGCCATGGCCGCGCCGATCATCGCACTCAACGGCGTCACCGGACTGCCGCTGCACGACCTGTCCTCGATGGCCGGACGCCAGACGCCGTTCATTGCCCTGATCGTGCCGCTGCTGCTGGTGTTCATCGTCGACGGCCGGCGCGGCGTGAAGCAGACCTGGCCCGTAGCCCTGGTGGCAGGCGTCGCCTTCGGAGCGGCCCAGTTCGTAACCTCCAACTACTTTGCCGTGGAACTCACCGACGTTGTTGCCGCCGTCGTGACAGTGGCCGCCGTGCTGCTGATGCTGAAGGTCTGGCAGCCGAAAGAAACCGTCGGAATGGGCGGCACTGTCGAAGCCGCACCGAAAGCCGAACCGGAGGCTGCGCACGCGGCTGCTGCCGTCGCCGTCGCCCGTGACGGCCGCTCCGCCGCCGGGTCCGTGACTGGCGCCGAACACCCGGCCTCCGTGCCCGCCTCGGGGACCGCGGTGTCCGCCGATAACTCACGGCCCGAACCACGGAGGATCTGGATGGCGATCGCCCCGTACCTGATCATCATCGCTGTGTTTTCGGTGGCCCAGATCCCGTTCGTCAAGACCTGGCTGGGCCAGGTGGGCAGCGTGACGTTCGCGTGGCCCGGCCTGGACATCACCGATTCCGCCGGCAAGCCTGTCGCAGCCACGAAATTCAAGCTGGACCACATCAAGGCGACCGGCACCCTGCTGATGTTCTCCGGCTTGCTCACCATGGCGCTGTATAAAATCACTGCATCCCAGGGCCTGCGCATCTACCGGGATACGATCGTGCAGCTGCGCTGGACGATCGTCACCGTCACCGCCGTCCTGGGGCTGTCCTTCGTGATGAACCTGTCCGGCCAGACCACCACCCTTGGCTTCGCGCTGGCTTCCGCGGGCGGCTTCTTCGCCATCCTCTCACCGCTGATCGGATGGATCGGTGTGGCCCTCACCGGCTCCGACACCTCCTCCAACTCCCTGTTCGGCCAGATGCAGGCCACCGCCGCGGCGCAGACCGGCCTCTCTCCGGTGCTGATGGCGGCCTCCAACTCCTCCGCCGGTGTGATGGGCAAGATGCTTTCGCTGCAGAACCTTGCCGTGGCCTCGGCGGCGGTGGGCCTTGACGGTGCCGAGGGTGCCCTCTTCCGGAAGCTCCTCGGCTGGAGCCTCGGCCTGCTGGCGCTCATCACTGTCCTGATCTTCCTGCAGTCCACCCCCGTACTTGGCTGGATGGTCCCCTGATGGCACCGCTGGACACGGCAGGCCTTCGCGCGGCAGTGAAGGATCCCGCGCAGGTGAGCACCCGGGCCATCGACCTGCACGCGAACGCCCACGACGCCTCGCATTTCCTCCTGCTCCCGCAGGCCGTGGTGACGGCCGGGAGTGCCGCCGAAGTGGGCGGGCTGCTGCGGGCCAGTGCCGCCCAAGGCGTGCCATTGACGTTCCGCTCCGGAGGGACCAGCCTGAGCGGCCAGGCGGTCACCGCCGGCGTGCTGGTGGATGTCCGCCGCAACTTCCGGGAGATTGAAGTGCTCGACGACGGCGCGCGGGTCCGCGTTCAGCCCGGCGTCACGGTACGGGCACTCAACGCGAGGCTCGCCCGCTACGGGCGGAAGTTCGGCCCGGATCCGGCCAGCGAGGCGGCGTGCACCGTCGGCGGCGTGGTGGCAAACAACTCCTCCGGGATGAACTGCGGCACGGTGGACAACACCTACCGCACCTTGGAGTCACTGACTGTGGTGCTGCCCTCCGGCAGCGTCATCGATACCGGAGCAGCCGACGCCGACCAAAGGCTCCGCGCCCTCGAACCGGAACTCCACGCAGGCCTGGTCCGGCTGGCCAGGCGGGTCCGTAACAATGTGGACTCCGTGCGCAAAATCCGGCAGCAGTTCTCGATGAAGAACACCATGGGTTATGGCCTGAACTCCCTGCTGGACTTCCAGTCCCCGGTGGACATCATGACCCACCTGATCATTGGCAGCGAAGGCACCCTGGGGTTCGTTGCAGAGGCGGTCTTCCGCACCATCCCGCGGCTCCAGCACGCGGCCGCAGGCTTGCTGGTGTTTCCGGATCTCGAAGCCGCCAACGCTGCCCTGCCCGCCCTCGTTGAAACCGGTGCCGCCACCATTGAGCTGATGGATGCGCTGTCCCTCAAGGTGGGCCGGACGCTCAAGGGAACGCCCGCCGTCGTGCAAGACCTGGCAGTCCGGGAGCATGCCGCCCTGCTCGTGGAGTATTCCGCCGGCAGCGGCGGTGACCTCGTGGAGCTCCAGGCCCACGGCGAGGCTGTCCTCCCGGGCCTCGGCCTGTCTTCGCCCGCCCGGTTTACGGGCGACGCCCGGGAACGTGGGCAGCTCTGGCAGTTGCGCAAGGGACTCTACGCATCAGTTGCCGGTGCCCGTCCCCAGGGCACCACTGCCTTGTTGGAAGACATCGTGGTTCCGGTTCCGGTGCTGGGCAGGACGTGCCGGGAACTGAACCGGCTCTTCGACAAATACGGCTACAGCAACAGCGTGATCTTCGGCCACGCCAAGGACGGCAACGTTCACTTCATGCTTACTGACGGTTTCGCCTCTCCGGCCGAACTGGACCGCTACAGCGCCTTCACGGAGGACATGGTGGACCTGGTCCTGGGCGAGGGCGGATCGCTGAAGGCCGAGCACGGGACAGGTCGTGTAATGGCTCCCTTCGTCCGCCGGCAGTACGGCGATGAGCTTTACGACGTCATGCGAACCATTAAGCGGCTCTTCGACCCCGCTGCGATGCTCAACCCGGGCGTGCTGATGGACGAGGACCCGCTGGCTCACCTGCGGCACATCAAGACGGCGCCGCCCGTGGCCGAGGAGGTGGACCGCTGCGTCTCCTGCGGCTACTGCGAGCCGGTGTGCCCCAGCAAGGACATCACGCTCACGCCGCGCCAGCGGATCGTGACGCTGCGGGCCATCGAATCCGCCAGGCTGGCCGGGGACATGGCGCTGGTGCGAGAACTGGAAAAGGACTACGAGTACGAATCCGTGGACACCTGCGCCGTGGACGGGATGTGCCAGACCGCCTGCCCGGTGGACATCAACACCGGATCGCTCGTGAAACGGCTGCGGAAGGCCGACGCCGGTCCGCTCGCCAACGGTGCGTGGAACGCCGTCGCCAAGCACTGGGAGGGAGTGACCCGTGGTGCCTCGCTGGCCTTGACCGTGGTCGACAAGCTCCCGGCAGCTGCCATCACGCCGCCCAACAAGGCCGCCCGGGCAATCCTCGGGAAGGACACGGTACCGCTGTACTCCGCCGAACTGCCCGGCGGCGGTTCGGTTCGCAAGCGTCCGACGCCGGCGGGCGGAGCCGACGCCGTCTACTTCCCGGCGTGCGTGGGGACCATGTTCGGACCCGCGGGTGCGGGTCCCGACGCAGAAGGCCATGGCGTCCAGTACAGCTTTGAGCAGCTATGCGGCCGCGCCGGGCTCACGCTCCTCGTCCCGGAAGGGATCGACGGCCTGTGCTGCGGTACCCCCTGGTCCTCCAAGGGCATGTCCGCGGGCCAAACAACCATGCGCCGGAAGACCCTGGCCGCCCTCAGGGAAGCCACCCGGGACGGTGAACTTCCCATCGTCTGCGACGCCTCCTCGTGCACCGAAGGGCTGCGGCAGGCCGTCGAATCGGACATACCCGCGCCGGGGCAACGTGCGCTCCGCATGGTGGACGCCGTCGACTTCGCTGCGGAACAGATCCTGCCCCGGCTGCCTGACCACGGGAAGCTGGAGTCCCTGGCACTGCACCCCACCTGTTCGTCCACCAGGATGGGCCTCAACGATGCCTTGGGTGCCATTGCCGGAGCGGTGGCCGAGCGGGTGGACATCCCGGAAAACTGGGGCTGCTGCGCGTTTGCCGGGGACCGGGGCATGCTGCACCCTGAACTGACGGAGTCGGCGACGGCGAGACAGGCTGCGGAGGTGGCCAAGATGGGCGCCGCCGCCCACGCCTCGTGCAACCGCACCTGCGAACTGGGCATGACACGGGCCACGGGCGCCCAGTACCGGCACGTGCTGGAGCTGCTGGAGGAAGTCACCCGGTAAGCCGGACGCTCTCTCACTTCCTGCACGTTTTGCACCGACGCTCCTTCACCAGGTGAACTGCTTCCCGGAAGTTGGACTGAGAAATTCAGTTCCGACTTCCGGGGAGCAGTTTTTATGCGTGCATATAGTTCTTTGTCTGAGGTCCAGCGTGTTAGAAGTAGTAGGAAACAGCGCCACCGCCCGCGCTTTGCGAGATGGCGAGCCAGAGACAGAGCCC
>NZ_LMPC01000001.1 GCF_001423745.1 Arthrobacter sp. Leaf337 | reverse complement strand
TGAAGTGGTCCCCGATAGTTGGACTGGCTAAATGGGATTCTAGGCCGCACGGGTCTGGGCACGGTATTGCACCGGACTCAGACCCTTGAGCTTTGTAGAGATTCTTTCGTTGTTGTACCAGTGGATGTACTCGTTCACTGCTGTTGCCAGGGCGTCGGTGCTGATGAACCGGACGTGGTGGAAGAGTTCTTCTTTGAGGTGGCCGAAGAAGTTCTCCATGACGGCGTTGTCGTAGCAGTTGCCCTTGCGGGACATTGACTGGGCAGCGCCTGCACCCGCCAGGAGGGTCCGCCATGAGACGTGCTGGTATTGGACGCCCTGGTCTGAATGCACCAGCGGCTGCTGGCCCGGTTCAAGACAGGCGAGGGCACTGCGGAGCGAACTGTTGGTCAGTTCCAGGTTCGGCGAGCTGCCAACGGAATAGGAGATGATCTGCCGGTCGAAGAGGTCCATGACCGGGGAGAGGTAGAGCTTCCGGTCCCCGACGCTGAATTCGGTCACGTCGGTCACCCACTTCTGGTTCGGGGCATCGGCCTCGAACTGTCGATCCAGCAGGTTCGGGGCAATCCTGCCCTGTGCGCCCGGGTAAGAGTTGTAGCGCTTCCTGCGCCGGACCTTGCAGAACAGCTGAAGTGAGCGCATCAGTTTCAGCACGGTCTTCTTCGCGACCGTCCACCCTTGCTTGACTAGCTCCGCGTGGACCCGCCGGTGCCCGTACCGGCCATGGTTCGTTCCAAAGATCTCCGTAACCGCCGCTTTGAGCTTCTCTTTCGGGTCCGGCCCCTGGAGACGGGCCTGGTGATAGAAGAACGTTGACCGGGCCAGCCCGGCGACGTCCAACAGGACCGGGAGAGGGTAGCCAGCCTTGAGGGAAACGACGGCCTGGACCTTCACCGTCGTCCCTGATCCCTCAAGGCCCGCAGTTTTCCCAGATACGCCACCTCCGCGCGGAGCCGCTCGTTCTCCCGGCGCAACCGTTCCAGCTCGGTTAACTCAGCCGGTGGAGGGGGAGCTGCGGACTTCGCGGGCCTGCCTTTGGTCTTGGGACGCAAGGCCTCCGCACCATCACGGCGATACGCCCGGACCCACTTTTGCAGCAACTGACGCGAGGACAAGCCGGCCTCCACCGCCAGGTCCGGGCCGGTCTCACCCGCGAGGAACCGTTCGACCAACGCCAGCTTGAACTCAAACGAGTACGACTTTGCCGGTTTGCTCACCAGCACTCCTTGCCCATGAATCCTCCACCGCCCATACAGTGCCCTTACCGGCACAGAAGGCGCATCCAGCAACCGGGCCGCCGCCCGATACCCAACGCCCTTCTCAAACCACGCTACCGCCGCCACACGCTGGACCTCAGACAAAGAACTATATGCACGCATAAAAACTGCTCCCCGGAAGTCGGAACTGAATTTCTCAGTCCAACTTCCGGGAAGCAGTTCATACACGCTGGACCTCAGACAAAGAACTATATGCACGCATAAAAACTGCTCCCCGGAAGTCGGAACTGAATTTCTCAGTCCAACTTCCGGGAAGCAGTTCAGAAAGTGAGAGAGCGTCTGTAGTTTTCCTGCGAAAAGTGAGAGAGGGTGCCTACTTGGCCTTGCCGAGGAAGCTCTGGAGCCGCGCCACACCGGTGGCCAGGTCGTCGTCACCAAGGGCGTAGGAGAGGCGCAGGAAGCCCGAGGGGCCGAAAGCCTCGCCCGGCACGACCGCAACCTCAACCTCGTCCAGGATGAGCGCAGCGAGCTCGGCGGAAGTCTGCGGGCGGGCGGTCCCGTTCGCCGTCTCGAATTCCTTGCCCAGCAGACCGCGGACGTCCGCGTAGACGTAAAAGGCGCCCTTCGGCGTCGGGCATTCCACCCCGTCAATGGCGTTCAGGCCGGCGACAATCGCCTTCCGGCGGCGGTCGAAGGCCACCTTCATCTCGTCCACCGCGGTGAGCGGGCCGGAGACGGCCGCAAGTGCAGCAACCTGCGGGATGTTGGACACGTTTGAGGTGGCGTGCGACTGCAGGTTGGTGGCCGCCTTGATGACGTCCGCCGGGCCGATCATCCAGCCCACGCGCCAGCCGGTCATGGCGTAGGTCTTGGCCACCCCGTTCAGGATGACCACCTTGTCGCCGAGTTCCGGAACGGCCGTGGCAATGGACGTGAAGGGAACGCCGTCGTAGGTGAGGTGTTCGTAGATTTCGTCGGTGACCACCCACAGCCCCTTGGAGGCTGCCCACAATCCGATTTCGCGGACCTGCTCAGGCGGGTACACCGAACCGGTGGGGTTGGACGGCGAGACGAACAGCAGGATCTTGGTGCGCTCGGTCAGGGCGGCTTCGAGCTGCTCCACGGTGACGAGGTAGTCCTGTTCCGGGCCCGCGAAGACCTCCACGGGCACGCCGCCGGCCAGCCGGATGGCTTCCGGGTACGTGGTCCAGAACGGCGTGGGAACAATGACCTCATCGCCCGGATCGACCAGCGTGGCGAAGGTGTTGTACACGGCCTGCTTGCCGCCGTTGGTGACCAGGACCTGTGACGCCTCGGCCTTGTAGCCGGAATCCCGCAGCGTCTTGTCCGCAATGGCCTGCTTGAGCTCCGGGAGCCCGCCGGCGGGGGAGTAACGGTGGTACTTGGGCTGGCTGGCGGCCTCAATTGCGGCCTGAACGATGTAACCGGGTGTCGGGAAGTCGGGTTCCCCGGCGCCGAAGCCGATGACCGGCCGTCCGGCTGCCTTGAGTGCCTTGGCCTTGGCATCAACGGCCAGGGTGGCGGATTCGGCGATAGCGGAAATGCGTTGGGAAACGCGGGCGGCAGGCATGGCGGGGTCCATTCTTCGCTTGCAGCTCGATGGCTGGATGTGGGATTCGACGAGATCTACTCTATGCTGTTCAGCGGATCGTTCAGCGTGACGGCCAGGAATGTGACCGTGTCCCGGTCGGCAGGCCCTGGCAGCCGCGAAGAGGGTCCGAAATGAGGCTGGTTCGACGTAAGCGCAGTTGTTGCGTAGACTAGTTCTCCGGTGTTGAAAACACGATGATGGCCTGCGCCCCGTGAAGTTTGCGGGAAGTATGGTGTGATTGGTTTTCGATCCATAGGGTAGTGGCGCAATTGGTAGCGCAGCGGTCTCCAAAACCGCAGGTTGCAGGTTCGAGTCCTGTCTGCCCTGCGCAAGCGGTTCCGGCGGTTAGCCGGAACCAGCGCAGCAACCATGGTTCAGTTCAGAGCCGGGTATCCGACTTTGCGAGGATGAGTGAGGACCAGGTGACCGAAACAGCTGCAAGCAGCTCCAAGGGCCGCCCCGCCAAGAATGCCGCCAAGGCCGGCTTCTTCGCTCGCATCGCACTCTTCGTCCGCCAGGTCATCGGCGAACTGAAGAAGGTCGTAGCACCCACCCGCAAGGAACTGATCAATTACACGCTCGTGGTGCTGGTGTTCGTGATCATCATGATGCTCATTGTTACCGTCCTGGACTTGGCTTTCGGGACCGGAGTGAGCTGGGTCTTCGGCGGCACAGGCCCCGCGGACCGCTAAGGCGATCCGTCCGCAGACTGCGTGGAATGCTCCGGGAATCCGGAAGCATTCACGGGGTGTGCGGAATTGAGCCATTTAAATAGGCATGTTAGGCAATGAGGAAGCAGGAGACCAAGTGTCTGAGCAGGAGCTCGAGGTAACTGAGACTGAGCTGGATGGGTCCACGGACAGCACAACAGACGCCGCGGCGGTAGCCGGGGAAGAGTCAGAGGTTGAGTCTGCTGCGCCCGATTCCGCAGACGATTCCTCTGAGGCCGACGCTGACGACGCCGAAGCAGACGAAGACTCTGACGAAGCCGGCTCCGAGGACGATGAGGCCGACGCCCTGGCCGCCGCGGCCGCCAAGGCTGAGGTTGATCCCGCCGAGGAATTCAAGGCCAAGCTGCGCCGCCAGGAAGGCGACTGGTACGTCATCCACTCCTACGCGGGTTACGAAAACCGCGTCAAGGCCAATCTTGAGACCCGCATCCAGACCCTGGACATGGAAGATTACATCTTCGAAATCCAGGTCCCGATGGAAGAAGTCGTTGAGATCAAAAACGCTCAGCGCAAGGTCATCAACCGCGTCCGCATCCCGGGCTACGTGCTGGTCCGCATGGACCTGACTGACGCCTCCTGGGGTGCCGTCCGGCACACCCCCGGCGTCACCGGCTTCGTGGGCAACGCCCACAACCCGGTCCCGCTGCGGCTCGATGAGGTCTTCTCCATGCTCGCCCCCGTCTTCGAAGAAGAGCAGGCCGAGAAGGGCAAGCCGATCAAGCACGCCGCCACTCCCGTGGACGTCGACTTCGAAGTCGGCGAGTCCGTCATCGTCAAGGAAGGTCCCTTCGAGACCCTCCCCGCCACGATCTCCGAGATCAAGATCGATTCGCAGACCCTCGTGGTGCTGGTCTCCATCTTCGAACGCGAGACCCCGGTCACCCTGGCGTTCAACCAGGTCACCAAGATCTAGCAACACCCCACCAGAATTCGCTCAGGGCTGCCCGCTTAGCAGCCGTGAGCGGCCGGTCGCCTCGCCATGGCGGCCACCAACCTGAGGCACGCTCCTGTGTCCCAGGACGAAATTGAGAGAAGGACCCTACATTGGCTCCCAAGAAGAAGGTCACCGGCCTCATCAAGCTGCAGATCCAGGCAGGTGCCGCTAACCCGGCCCCGCCGATCGGTCCTGCGCTTGGCCAGCACGGTGTCAACATCATGGAATTCTGCAAGGCGTACAACGCTGCGACGGAAGCCCAGCGCGGCAACGTTATTCCTGTTGAAATCACGGTCTACGAAGACCGCTCGTTCACGTTCATCACCAAGACCCCGCCGGCTGCAGAGCTCATCAAAAAGGCTGCAGGCGTCGCCAAGGGTTCAGCTACCCCGCACACCGTCAAGGTTGCCAAGCTGACCCAGGCCCAGGTCAACGAGATCGCTTCCACCAAGATGGAAGACCTCAACGCCACCAGCCTCGAAGGCGCAGCGAAGATCATCGCCGGCACCGCCCGCTCCATGGGTATCACCGTCGAGGGTTAATTCCCCACCGCTGATGCGGCGTCGGCATTCGGACACGTAAGAAACCGATGACGACGGCGGACAGCACCGCCGGGCAACCGGCACCACCTAAACATTGAAATGTTGGACATCCGGTCCGGACAAGACCGTTCGGGATTCCAACTGTGGCAGGGCCCAGCGCGGTCCGCAGACCACAACTGCACAAGGAGAATAAGCAGCATGGCAAAGCGCAGCAAAGCATATGAGGCAGCCGCCGCCAAGATCGACGCGGAGAAGTTCTACGCGCCGTTCGAGGCAGTGACGCTCGCCAAGGACACCAACCCGTCCAAGTTCGACGCCACCGTAGAGGTCGCTTTCCGCCTGGGCGTAGACCCTCGCAAGGCTGACCAGATGGTCCGCGGCACGGTCAACCTGCCCCACGGCACCGGTAAGGTTGCCCGCGTCCTCGTCTTCGCAACGGGCGACAAGGCAGAGGCAGCAATCGCTGCCGGCGCCGACTTCGTTGGTTCCGATGACCTGATCGAAAAGATCGCAGCCGGCTGGACCGACTTCGACGCCGCCGTCGCCACCCCTGACCTCATGGGCAAGGTTGGCCGCCTTGGTAAGGTCCTGGGTCCTCGTAACCTGATGCCGAACCCGAAGACCGGCACCGTGACCCCCGACGTCACCAAGGCTGTCAACGACATCAAGGGCGGCAAGATCGACTTCCGCGTCGACAAGCACTCCAACCTGCACTTCATCATCGGCAAGGTTTCCTTCGACGCCATCAAGCTGGCCGAGAACTACGCAGCAGCACTGGAAGAGGTCCTTCGCCTGAAGCCGTCCGCTTCCAAGGGCCGCTACATCCAGAAGGCCACCGTGGCTACCACGTTCGGCCCGGGCATCTCCGTTGACCCCAACGTCACCAAGGTCCTGACCGAGGTCTAATCCTCAGCAGTTCCGCATGAAAGACCGTCCCGCAGTTGCGGGGCGGTCTTTCTGCGTCTCCACCTCTTTTCGCTCGGCGGAACCTCCGTTGGCTGAGAGGCCGCCCCCGGTTAGGCTGTCCCCGTGAATGCAGCGCCGTACTCGCCGTCCTGATGTCCCGTATGAGCACGGATACGCCAGTGGGCGCCCTCAACTACGACGAGGAAACCTGGGACGTGACCCGCGTCCGCCACGTGGAGACCACGTGGAAGAAGGCCGGCCTGAGCTCCTTGGTGGCAAGTGCCCGGCATCTGGGAACGGGAGAGCTGGCCGCTTACACAGTCCTCCAAGTGTCGGACGGGAAGCCGTGGCTGGCCAACCAGGACGATACCCTCGTGGCCGGCCACCACCGCGGGCACCGCCTGGGAATGCTGGTCAAGATCCTCAACATCCGGCGGCTGCTCGCCGGCTATCCCCAGGTGGAGCGAACTGTCACGTTCAACGCCGCGGAAAACGATCACATGCTGTCCATCAATGTAGTGCTCGGCTTCCGGCCCGCGGGGTACGACGGCGAATGGCAGAAGACGCTGTGACCGGCCTGCCGATCACCGCCGTCGCCGACGGCATGGAACGCCAGCGAAAACCGGCATATGCTGGCGATTAATATTTCGCTTGGATTCAAGCCCGCCGGCTTTGAAGGTGAGTGGCAGAAACGACTGGAATGACGCCCTCTATGGTTAAAGACGTACGGATCGAACAACTCTGGATTCCCGATTCCCTCGACGGGCCCGACAGCGACGATTTCCTGGCCGCCGTCGAAGTGAGCCGGAAGGTGCGGATGCAGACATGGGGGAGTGACGATCTGGCCTACACCCCGCTGGAAAAGCTCCTGGAACTTGCCGACCCGTATGAACGCCAGATCATCCTCGTTGCCAGGGTGGACGGCGAAATTGTGGGCACGGCAGACATCGCCCTGCCTCTGGCCGATAACCTGGACCTCGCGGAATTCACGCTGGACATCCTGCCCGAGTTCCAGCGCCAGGGAGTGGGACGCCAGTTGCTGGAAGCGGCAGAGCAGTTTGCCCGAGCCGAAGGCCGGACGTCGATCCTGATCGACACCAACCATCCTGGCGTCTCGTTGAACAGCGCGGTCGATGACCAGTTGGTCCCGGGCTCCGGCCTGGGCTTCGTTCCGATGGGAAGCCGGGAAGTGGAGTTTGCCCGCAAGACCGGCTACACCCTGCAGCACATCGAGCAGTTCAGCTCGTGCCTGCTGCCGCTTGACACCAAGCTGGTCGCGGAGCTGGCGGACGAAGCGGAGCAGGCCAATGCGGGCCGCTACCGGCTGCATCACTGGACGGACCGGTGCCCGGACCAGTGGCTGGAGGGGGTGGCCGCCCTCGAAAACCAGGCAGGCGAGGACACTGAACCGTCGTCAAGGACCGAAGAGCAGATGGTGTTCGACGGCGCCATGATCAGGAAGGCGGAAGAAGCCACCATTGCGCAGGGCCGGCGCACGGTGGTCACCGCCGTCGAACATATCGCCACCGGGATGCTGGTGGGGCTGACCACCATCAGCGTTCTTTCCCAGCGGCAGGACGTCGTGTTCCAGGACGACACGGTGGTGATGCAGGAACACCGGGGCAACAAGCTGGGCCTGCTGATCAAGGTGGCAAACATGGAACGGCTCACCGAGCAGTTCCCCGATGCCAGGGTTATCTACACCTGGAACGCTCCGGAGAACCGATACCTGCTCAAGGTCAACCAGCAGCTGGGGTTCACAACGGCAGGAGTCACGGGGATCTGGCAGAAGGACCTCCCGGACCTCGGGCCCAGCAGCAGCTGAGCTGCCCGATTTGGAGTACGGGCCGCCTTGCCCGTAAGCTTGAACTACCAAAGACCGTCGGTTGTTGGAAATCCACTCTCCTGAGCATCGCTCAATTCTGCAGTTGTGTGCGGGAGAGCCAGTGGGTTTCCGGACGAAGGACCCTGAACATAGGGCGGCCGGCGCAGGTGAACGAAGCAAGGCTCCGCGGTTTGAACTGTGTTGAGCCAAGCCCCGTGCATCTGCGCGGGGCGTTTTTTAGTTTTAGCTCACCTTGAGCGGGGACCCGGAATACCGGCACTATCCCCGGAAGGAGGGTTATGGCAACGCCTGCAAAGGTTTCAGCAGTAGCTGAGATCACAAACGATTTCAAGGAATCGAACGCCGCTGTCCTGACCGAATACCGTGGGCTCACTGTTGCACAGCTCAAGCAGCTGCGTGTTTCTCTCGGCCAGGACACCAAGTTCTCGGTCGTCAAGAACACCCTGACCGCCATTGCAGCCAAGGAAGCTGGTGTCGAAGCATTCGACGGCCAGCTCGCCGGCCCCACTGCAATCGCGTTCATCAAGGGTGACGCAGTTGCGGCTGCCAAGAGCCTGACGGATTTTGCCAAGACCAACAAGCAGCTGGTTATCAAGACCGGTTACTTCGAGGGCAAGGCACTGAACGCCAGCGAAGTTGCTGCCCTGGCAGCACTCGAGTCCCGCGAGCTGCAGCTCGCCAAGGTTGCAGGCATCCTCAAGGCTCCTGCTGCCGCTGCTGCACGCATCATCGACGCCCTGCGCCTCAAGCTTGAAGAAGAGAACGGTGCACCGGCAGCTGCCGAAGCGCCCGCCGCTGAAGAAGCACCGGCCGCAGAAGCAGCAGAGACCGAAGCTCCGGCCGAAGCCGCAGCCACCGAAGAGAACTAACTCTCTTTTAGACCAGACTCCGGTGCGAGGACAACGGCCCAGGCCGCCAAGCACCACCTATAGGAAGGACGCCACACCATGGCGAAGCTCACCAACGAAGAGCTCATTGAAGCTTTCAAGGAACTGACCATCATCGAGCTCTCCGAGTTCGTCAAGCTCTTCGAAGAGACCTTCGAAGTTACCGCTGCTGCTGTTGCCGTTGCTGGCCCCGCTGCCGGTGCTGCTGAAGAAGCTGAAGAGAAGACTGAATTCGACGTCGTTCTCGAATCTGCTGGCGACAAGAAGATCGCAGTGATCAAGGAAGTTCGCGCAATCACTTCCCTGGGCCTCAAGGAAGCTAAGGACGTTGTTGACAGCGCTCCGAAGGCCGTCCTCGAAGGCGTCACCAAGGAAGCTGCCGAGAAGGCCAAGGAGCAGCTCGAAGCTGCCGGCGCCACCGTTACCCTCAAGTAACTCACGCTGCTTCACGGAAACCCCGTCCACTCCGGTGGGCGGGGTTTTCTGCGTCCGGGGCCGCACTAACAGCCCCCACGAACAGCCCCTACGAACGGCCCGCACCAACAACCGGTGAAGTTCAAAAACAGACACCAACGACGCCGACGCTGCCGGCAACAAGATCGGCATCGCCCAGGCCTCCGCCCTCATCAAGGCTATGCGGGCTGAATGCGGCGCAGCGAACACGCGCACCCTTGACGCGGCGCTGTTCAGTCTGAGCGACTGGCGGCTGGTGGTCAACGGCCAACCGTTGACGGTCATTCCCTCAGTGGTGCGAATCCTCAGCAACACACCTAGGCAGGGTCGCTGATGTCCGCGACCACGGCGCCCAGCGCCGTGGTCAGGGCGTCGGCATCCACGAAGGCGCTGTAGCCGTGCTGCCCGGCCCCCATGGAAATCCTCCGCCCCGCGATTGTCGCGTCCGCGTAGACGGGCCACGCCCTGGTGCTCCCCAGCGGGGTGATGGTGCCGCGTTCATAGCCGGTGGCTTCCAGCGCGACATCCGCCGGCGGGAGCGAGAGCTTGTTGACGCCCACCAGCCCCCTCAGTTTGGGCCAGGAGATCTGCCGGTCGCCGGGTACCAGGGCAAACAGGAAACTGCCGTCCTTGTGCTTGACCACCAGGGACTTCACAATGTCCGCTGGCGTAATGCCCAGGATGCCAGCGGCCTCCTCAAGGCTCTTCGCTGCGAGCCGCTCCACTATTTCGACGTCGAGCCCGCGCGCAGCGGCGTCGCGCAGGAAGCGCTCCCTGCCGACGCCGCTGTCAGCGTTGCCCGCCGCGTCCGCGGAAGAGGCCACGTTCAGTCCCGGTACAGCAGGAGGGCTTCGCCCTGCCCGCCGCCGCCGCACAGGGATACGGCGGCCTTTCCCGTGCCGCGGCGTTTCAGTTCATGGGCGGCATGCCCGGCCAAGCGCGCACCGGACGCTCCAATCGGGTGGCCCAGGGCGATGGCGCCGCCGTGGATGTTGCACTTCTCCAGCGGGTACTTGAGGTCCTTGAGGGACTGGACTGCCACCGAACCGAAGGCTTCGTTGATCTCAATGAAGTCGAGGTCCTCGGTGGTCCACCCCGCCCGGTCGAGGGCATTCCTGATCGCATTGGAAGGCTGCGAATGCAGCGAGTTGTCCGGCCCCGCGACCTGGCCCGGCTTGCCGACAACCGCCAGGTAGTCCAGGCCGTGGTCTTCCGCGAATTTCCGCGTGGTCAGCACCAGTGCCGAAGCCCCGTCGGAGAGGGGAGAAGAGTTGCCGGCCGTGATGGTGCCGTCGCTGACGAAGGCCGCGCGCAAACCGGCCAGCGACTCGACCGTCGTGTTGGGGCGCACGCCTTCGTCTTCTGAGACGACAATGGGATCGCCCTTGCGCTGCTTGACGCTGATGGGAGCGATCTCGTCGTCGAAGACGCCGTTCTTGGCCGCCAGCGCGGCACGCTGGTGCGACTGGGCCGCCACGTTGTCCTGGGACGCCCGGTCGATGCCGAGGACCAGGTTCTTGCTTTCGGTGGACAGTCCCATGGACTGTCCGTCGAAGGCATCCGTCAGGCCGTCATGCGCTGCCACGTCCAGTGCCTGGACGGTCCCGTAGGTCCAGCCCTGCCGGGAACCCGGCAGGATGTGCGGGGCCCGGGTCATTGATTCCTGCCCGCCGGCGACGACGACGGCGGCATCACCGCTGCGGATCATGCGGGCGGCGTCGATGACGGCCGTCAGGCCGGAAAGGCACACCTTATTAATGGTGACAGTGGGGACATTCCAGCCGATGCCGGCGCCGATGGCGCTCTGCCGTGCCGGGTTCTGGCCGGCTCCTGCCTGCAGCACCTGGCCCATGATGACCGCATCCACCTTGTCGGCGCCGACGCCGCTTGCGGCGAGGGCCGCCTTGATGGCATGCGCCCCGAGTTCCACCGCCGTGAAGCTGGCCAACTGGCCGTTGAGGCGGCCCTGCGGCGTACGTGCCGCAGCGAGGATGACAACATCGTTGTTGTCTGGGGAGTTGCTCATGGTTATCTCTTCCGATCTGTGACGATGTAGGCCAAGGCTATCGTGAGCCGGATCACCTATCCATTAAACGCCTTCGGTGCGGGGTCCATTCCACCCCTCATGGGGACTGCTGCCCATCCGGCCGACGTGCGGTACAGGAAACGGCTGCGTAGGGTGGACGGCGACGACAAACGCACAACGGCAGCAAAACACAGGGAGCAGTATCTTGAAAAAAATCCTCGCGATGGCAGCCGTGGCAAGCTTTGCAGGACTCACCGCTTGCAGCGTCTCCACTCCCGCGCCGGAAAGCACGACGTCGTCCAGTGCCGCGGCTTCTCCCGCACCTTCACAGGTATCGCCGTCGCGCCCTTCCGAAGCATCCGATCCCGGAGTTCTCGGCGTGAAAGAGGCCTGTGAGAAGTTCAACTCCCTCTACGTGCAGTACCGGGCGGCCGGGAGGGATTCCAATGCCCAGGAGGACGTCTACCTGGCGGCGGCCGACGCCAAGGACAGAGTGTCCGGAAACCTGAAGGGGCTGTTCACATCGATGGCTGTCCTCGCCCTGGACCAGGCCTCGGAGATCGAAACCGGCGACCCGGTTAGCCAGGCCGCCAAGGACGCCATCCGGGATGCCGTGTTTGCCAACGCCGGCGCCTGCACCGCCGAGGGCGTGACCCTCACGCTGTAGAACCCAACTAGGTGCCTCCGGCAACGGTGCTTGCAATAACCGAGGAAGTGGGGTAGACACGCGCGCCGCTTTGCCGTATCGTAGATATTTGCGTCTTCCCTGTTTACCTTCAGCCTTCATATAGCGGTGGGCTTTGCCTAGCAGCTGTTCCATCGACGTGCCGTCCGAGACGTGCACCAACATGAACAGCCTGGGCCCCGGGTCATATAGCGGAACCGGACTGGTAGCGCTGCGGAGTCATTCTGCAGGGCTTGCAACGGGGGAGATCTGAAAACGCCTGAAGGTCTGTGGAAGGATCCCTCTTGGTCGCCTCGAGCACCTCTAATGTAAACAACGCTACCGCTATCAATGCCGACAGCACCGATGGTGCCACTCGCCGGCTCTCATTCGCAAAGATTCACGAACCTCTTGACGTTCCGAATCTGCTTGCCCTGCAAACGGACAGCTTCGACTGGCTGGTCGGAAACGAACGCTGGCAGGCACGCGTTGCGAAGGCCGTCGAAGAAGGCGACCTCAGCGTCGCCACTAGCTCCGGTCTGTCTGACATCTTTGAAGAGATCTCCCCGATCGAGGATTTCCAGGGCACCATGTCCCTGAGCTTCTCCGACCCGGAGTTCGCTGATCCCAAATACACCATGGCCGAGTGCAAGGACCGGGACGCTACGTACTCGGCTCCGCTGTACGTTAAAGCCGAATTCATGAACAACAACACGGGCGAAATCAAGCAGCAGACCGTGTTCATGGGTGACTTCCCGCTGATGACCGAGAAGGGCACCTTCGTCGTCAACGGCACCGAGCGTGTCGTTGTCTCCCAGCTGGTCCGTTCCCCGGGCGCCTACTTCGAGCGCACCGCTGACAAAACCAGCGACAAGGACATCTTCACTGCGAAGATCATCCCGTCCCGCGGTGCCTGGTTCGAGCTCGAGATCGACAAGCGCGACCAGGTCGGCGTTCGCCTTGACCGCAAGCGCAAGCAGTCCGTCACGGTGCTGCTGAAAGCCCTCGGCTGGACCGAAGGCCAGATCCTCGAAGAGTTCGGCCAGTACGACTCCATGCGCGCAACGCTGGAGAAGGACGCCACGGAAACCCGCGAAGACGCCTTGCTGGACATCTACCGGAAGCTGCGACCGGGCGAGCCGCCCACCGTCGAGGCTGCCCAGTCCCTGCTGGACAACCTGTACTTCAACTCCAAGCGCTACGATCTGGCCAAGGTCGGCCGTTACAAGATCAACCGCAAGCTTGGCATCGACCGCTCCCTTGGCGACAAGGAAGCTTCGGTCCTGCACGTTGAAGACATCGTTGCGATGATCAAGTTCCTGGTTGCACTGCACGCCGGCGAGAAGACCCTCACGGGCAAGCGCGACGGCCAGGACCACGAGCTGCGCGTCGAGATCGATGACATCGACCACTTCGGCAACCGCCGCATCCGCGCCGTCGGCGAGCTCATCGAGAACCAGGTCCGCACCGGCCTGTCCCGTATGGAGCGCGTCGTCCGCGAGCGTATGACCACGCAGGACGTCGAGGCGATCACGCCGCAGACACTGATCAACATCCGCCCCGTTGTGGCAGCCATCAAGGAGTTCTTCGGAACTTCCCAGCTGTCCCAGTTCATGGACCAGAACAACCCGCTGTCGGGTCTGACCCACAAGCGCCGTCTGTCCGCGCTTGGCCCGGGTGGTCTGTCCCGTGACCGTGCAGGCATGGAAGTCCGAGACGTTCACCCGTCCCACTACGGACGTATGTGCCCCATCGAAACCCCTGAAGGCCCGAACATTGGTCTGATCGGTTCGCTGGCTTCCTACGGCCGCATCAACCCGTTCGGCTTCATCGAGACGCCTTACCGCCTCGTGTCCGAAGGTGTCGTTTCCGATGAGGTCCAGTACCTGACGGCCGACGACGAAGCAGAGGTCCTGATCGCACAGGCCAACGCTCCGCTGGACGAGAACAAGAAGTTCGCCGAAGAGACCGTCCTGGTCCGTGCCCGTGGTGGTGGAGGCGAGCCCGTGCTCGTTCCCGCCGCCGAGGTCGAGTTTATGGACGTTTCCCCGCGCCAGATGGTGTCCGTGGCTACGGCGCTGATCCCGTTCCTCGAGCATGACGATGCTAACCGCGCACTCATGGGTGCCAACATGCAGCGCCAGGCTGTGCCGCTGGTCCGTTCCGAGGCGCCGTTCGTCGGCACCGGCATGGAGCGCGCCGCTGCTGTCGACGCCGGTGACGTTGTCATCGCGAAGAAGGCCGGTGTGGTCACCGAGGTGTCCGCTGAACTCGTCATCATGCTCAACGACGACGGCACGGAAACCAACTACCGCATCAACAAGTTCGCCCGTTCCAACCAGGGCAACTGCTACAACCACCGTGTCCTGGTGAGCGAAGGCCAGCGCCTGGAGGTCGGCGGCATCATCGCTGACGGCCCGGCAACGGACCAGGGTGAACTCGCCCTCGGTAAGAACCTGCTCGTGGCATTCATGTCATGGGAAGGCCACAACTTCGAGGACGCCATCATCCTCTCGCAGCGCATCGTTGCCGAGGACGTCCTTTCCTCCATCCACATCGAGGAGCACGAGATCGATGCCCGCGACACCAAGCTTGGTGCCGAGGAAATCACCCGTGACATCCCCAACGTGTCCGAGGAAGTCCTTGCAGGCCTGGACGAGCGCGGCATCATCCACATCGGTGCCGAAGTTGAAGCCGGCGACATCCTGGTCGGAAAGGTCACCCCGAAGGGTGAAACCGAACTGACCCCGGAAGAGCGCCTGCTGCGCGCCATCTTCGGCGAGAAGTCCCGCGAAGTCCGCGACACGTCCCTGAAGGTTCCGCACGGCGAGTCCGGCACCGTCATCGGCGTCCGCGTCTTCGACCGCGACAACGACGACGAACTGCCCCCGGGCGTCAACCAGCTGGTCCGCGTCTACGTGGCCGCCAAGCGCAAGATCACCGACGGCGACAAGCTCGCCGGCCGTCACGGCAACAAGGGCGTTATCTCCAAGATCCTTCCGATCGAGGACATGCCCTTCCTTGCCGACGGCACCCCCGTTGATATCGTCCTGAACCCGCTGGGTGTTCCGGGCCGTATGAACGTCGGCCAGGTGCTCGAAACGCACCTCGGCTGGGTTGCCAAGACCGGTTGGAAGATCGAAGGCGAGCCCGAGTGGGTCAAGCAGCTGCCGAACCTGCCGCGCGAGAGTGGTTCAACCACTGTTGCAACGCCGGTCTTCGACGGTGCGCGTGAAGAAGAAATCACGGGCCTGCTCGACTCCACCAACGTGACCCGCGACGGCGACCGCCTGATCAACTCCTCGGGCAAGACCCGCCTGTTTGACGGCCGCTCCGGCGAGCCGTTCCCGGATCCGATCTCGGTCGGCTACATGTACATCCTGAAGCTCCACCACCTGGTGGACGACAAGATCCACGCGCGCTCCACCGGCCCGTACTCCATGATCACGCAGCAGCCGCTGGGTGGTAAGGCACAGTTCGGTGGCCAGCGCTTCGGTGAAATGGAAGTGTGGGCGCTCGAAGCTTACGGCGCCGCGTACACTCTCCAGGAACTCCTCACGATCAAGTCGGATGATATCCACGGTCGTGTGAAGGTCTACGAAGCCATCGTCAAGGGCGAGAACATCCCCGAGCCGGGCGTTCCTGAGTCCTTCAAGGTCTTGATCAAGGAAATGCAGTCGCTGTGCCTGAACGTGGAAGTGCTTTCCACGGACGGAACCACAATTGAAATGCGTGACTCTGATGACGCAGTCTTCACGGCTGCGGAAGAACTGGGCATCGATCTGTCTCGTGCAGAGCCCAGTTCCGTAGAAGAGGTCTAGCAGTACGACGGCGGGTGACTGCCCGCCGTCGTACTCCCTCTTCCCGTAACCCAAGACTTCAGAATTTAGAGAACAAGAGAGAACAGGGACCATATGTCCAGCGAATCCTCCTTCGGCCTCATGCAGATCGGCCTCGCCACCGCGGAAGACATCCGTGGCTGGTCTTACGGCGAGGTTAAGAAGCCGGAAACCATCAACTACCGCACGCTCAAGCCCGAGAAGGACGGCCTCTTCTGCGAGAAGATCTTCGGCCCGTCCCGCGACTGGGAATGCTACTGCGGCAAGTACAAGCGCGTGCGCTTCAAGGGCATCATCTGCGAGCGGTGTGGCGTTGAAGTCACCCGCGCCAAGGTCCGCCGTGAGCGCATGGGCCACATCGAGCTGGCCGCACCGGTCACGCACATCTGGTACTTCAAGGGTGTTCCGTCCCGCCTGGGCTACCTCCTTGACCTTGCACCGAAGGACCTCGAAAAGGTCATCTACTTCGCTGCCTACATGATCACGAGCGTCGACACCGACAGCCGCCACGAAGAACTGCCCAACCTCCAGGTTGAGCACGACATCGAGAAGAAGCAGCTGGTCGACAACCGCGACTCGGACATCGCCACGATCGCCCGCGACCTCGAGAACGAGCTTGCCCGTCTCGAAGGCGAAGGCGCCAAGGCTGCCGACAAGAAGAAGGCCCGCGACTCCGCGGACCGTCAGATGGCCAACGTGCGTAAGCGTGCCGACGCCGACATCGAGCGCCTTGAGCAGGTCTGGGACCGTTTCAAGAACCTGAAGGTCGCAGACCTCGAAGGCGATGAAGGCCTCTACCGCGAACTGCGTGACCGCTACGGCATGTACTTCGAAGGCTCCATGGGTGCCGAAGCCATCAAGAAGCGTCTTGAGAACTTCGACATGCAGGCCGAGTCGGACCTCCTGCGCGACATCATTGCCAACGGCAAGGGCCAGCGCAAGACCCGTGCCCTGAAGCGCCTGAAGGTGGTCAACGCATTCCTGACCACCAACAACAGCCCGCTCGGCATGGTGCTGGACGCCGTCCCGGTGATCCCGCCGGAACTGCGCCCGATGGTCCAGCTGGACGGTGGCCGCTTCGCGACCTCCGACCTCAACGACCTCTACCGTCGTGTGATCAACCGCAACAACCGACTCAAGCGCCTGCTTGACC
This sequence comes from Arthrobacter sp. Leaf337, assembly GCF_001423745.1. Taxonomy (GTDB): domain Bacteria; phylum Actinomycetota; class Actinomycetes; order Actinomycetales; family Micrococcaceae; genus Arthrobacter. The sequence continues at coordinate 654,755 of NZ_LMPC01000001.1, read as the reverse complement.
TCGGTGCTCCGGAGATCATCGTCAACAACGAGAAGCGCATGCTTCAGGAAGCTGTTGACAGCCTCTTCGACAACGGCCGACGTGGCCGTCCGGTAACGGGTCCGGGCAACCGTCCGCTGAAGTCCCTGAGCGACATGCTCAAGGGCAAGCAGGGTCGTTTCCGCCAGAACCTGCTCGGCAAGCGCGTTGACTACTCCGGCCGTTCGGTCATCGTCGTCGGCCCGCAGCTGAAGCTGCACCAGTGTGGTCTGCCCAAGCAGATGGCCCTGGAGCTCTTCAAGCCGTTCGTGATGAAGCGCCTGGTTGACCTCAACCACGCCCAGAACATCAAGTCGGCAAAGCGCATGGTCGAGCGTTACCGTCCGCAGGTTTGGGACGTGCTGGAAGAGATCATCACCGAACACCCGGTGCTGCTCAACCGTGCACCTACCCTGCACCGCCTCGGCATCCAGGCCTTCGAACCGCAGCTTGTGGAAGGCAAGGCAATCCAGCTTCACCCGCTGGTTTGTGGCGCCTTCAACGCTGACTTCGACGGCGACCAGATGGCAGTCCACCTGCCGCTGAGCCCCGAAGCCCAGGCTGAAGCCCGCATCCTGATGCTGTCCTCCAACAACATCCTGAAGCCGTCTGACGGCCGCCCGGTGACCCTTCCTTCGCAGGATATGATCATCGGCCTCTACCACCTGACCACCAAGCGTGTCGGTTCAGCTGGCGAAGGCCGCATCTTCTCCTCGGTTTCGGAAGCCATCATGGCGTTCGACCTGCACGAGCTGCACCTGAACTCCCAAGTCAAGATCCGTCTTGAGGGCTTTGTTCCTTACGCCGGCTGGGAAGCTCCGGAAGGCTGGGAGCCGGGTCAGACCGCGCTCGTCCAGACCTCCCTGGGCCAGGTCATCTTCAACCAGACCCTCCCCGAGGACTACCCGTGGGTTGAGGCTGTTGCCGACAAGGGCGAACTGTCCCGCATCGTCAACGACCTCGCCGAGCGTTACCCGAAGGTTGTTACCGCGGCAACGCTGGACAACCTGAAGGATGCCGGTTTCTACTGGGCCACCCGCTCAGGCGTTACCGTCGCCATCTCCGACATCGAGGTTCCGGCCGAGAAGCCGGTCATCCTCGCCGGTTACGAAGAGCGGGCTGCCAAGATCCAGGGACAGTACGACAAGGGCCTGATCGACGACGACGAGCGTCGCCAGGAACTGATCGAGATCTGGAACAAGGCAACCAACGAAATCGCACAGGTCATGCGTGACAACCTGTCGCCGATGAACACCATCAACCGCATGGTTTCCTCCGGTGCACGTGGTAACTGGATGCAGGTCCGTCAGATCGCGGGTATCCGTGGCCTGGTGGCCAACCCTAAGGGTGAGATCATCCCGCGTCCGATCAAGTCCTCCTACCGCGAGGGCTTGTCGGTGCTGGAATACTTCATCGCCACGCACGGTGCCCGTAAGGGTCTGGCTGACACCGCGCTGCGTACCGCCAACTCGGGTTACCTGACCCGTCGTCTGGTGGACGTCTCGCAGGACGTCATCGTCCGTGAAGAGGACTGCGGCACCGAACGCGGCCTCGTCACCCCGATTGCCGTGGCTGATGCCAACGGTGAGCTGGTGCTGGACGAGAACGTTGAGAACAGCGCGTACGCCCGTACCCTGGCCGTGGATGTCGTTGACTCCAAGGGCAAGGTCCTGGCTGCCGGCGGCACCGACTGCGGCGACGTCGTCATTGCCGAACTGTTCGCAGCCGGCATCACCGAGGTCAAGGTCCGCTCCGTACTCACCTGTGAGTCCAGCGTCGGCACCTGCGCCCTGTGCTACGGCCGTTCGCTGGCCACCGGCAAGACCGTGGACATCGGTGAGGCAGTGGGCATCATCGCCGCACAGTCCATCGGTGAGCCCGGTACCCAGCTGACCATGCGTACGTTCCACACCGGTGGTGCTGTTTCCGCCAGCGGCGGCGACGACATCACCCAGGGTCTGCCCCGTATCCAGGAGCTTTTCGAAGCACGTACTCCGAAGGGTGTCGCACCGATTGCAGAAGCAGCCGGCCGCATCGCCATCGAAGAGTCCGAGCGCCAGATGCGCCTGGTCATCACTCCGGACGACGGCAGTGAAGAGATCGCTTACCCGGTCCTTCGCCGCTCACGCCTCCTGATTGAAGACGGCCAGCACGTCGCGGTGGGCCAGAAGCTCATCAACGGTCCGGTCGACCCCAAGCAGGTTCTGCGCATCATGGGCCCCCGTGCTGCACAGAAGTTCCTGGTGGACGAGGTCCAGGGCGTGTACCGCAGCCAGGGCATCGGCATCCACGACAAGCACGTCGAGGTTATCGTCCGCCAGATGCTGCGCCGCGTCACGGTCATCGAATCGGGTGAATCCGACCTGCTCCCCGGTGAGCTGGCGGAGCGCAGCCGCTTCGAAGACGCCAACCGCCGCGTGGTGTCCGAGGGCAAGACTCCGGCTTCCGGACGTCCTGAGCTCATGGGTATCACCAAGGCATCCCTGGCCACCGAGTCCTGGCTGTCGGCAGCTTCCTTCCAGGAGACCACCCGCGTCCTGACGCAGGCGGCCATGGAAGGCAAGAGCGACCCGCTGCTCGGCCTCAAGGAAAACGTCATCATCGGTAAGCTCATCCCCGCCGGCACGGGTCTCCCGCGCTACACGGAGGTCACGGTGGAGCCGACTGAAGAAGCAAAGGCAAACCTGTTCACAGGTCCCAGCGCATTCAGCGACTTCTCCTATGACACCCTGGGCGGCGACGGAGCTCCCGAGTTCCACGCGATCCCGCTGGATGACTACGATCTCGGCAGCGACTTCCGCTAGCCGGCAGTCATAGCCTGATCAAGGGATGGTCCCGCACCGCAAGGTGGGGGACCATCCCCGTTTAACCCGCCGATTAAGGCTTGGCGGCCGTCCATGTTAGACTGGATACCAATTGTTATTGTGGCAGTGGATGAGTGCGCCGGCTGAGCTGAAAGGCTAAGCCAGAGCGACGTTTCCGGTTTGCAGGGTTCTTGTGCAACGTATGCCACATTTTTGCATGCCTAGGGACCGATCAGGACGCAAGTCCGGGTCCCGGTCTGCGATCCGACTATTAAGGCTTCGCCTCAGCTGCTCTGGAGATTCTTCAAAGCTCGGGCGGCGGGGCAAAGCAAAAGGAGAGCGGCTGTCAGCGGCCGCTCCGGATAAAACGGAGAACACGAGAGTGCCTACGATTAACCAGTTGGTCCGTAAGGGCCGCACGCCTAAGGTCTCAAAGACCAAGGCTCCCGCGCTTAAGGGCAGCCCGATGCGCCGCGGTGTTTGCACCCGCGTCTACACCACCACCCCGAAGAAGCCGAACTCGGCTCTGCGTAAGGTTGCACGCGTGCGCCTTAACGGTGGCGTTGAGGTTACCGCTTACATCCCCGGTGTAGGCCACAACCTCCAGGAGCACTCCATTGTGCTCGTCCGTGGCGGTCGTGTGAAGGACCTCCCGGGTGTCCGTTACAAGATCGTCCGTGGCGCCCTCGATACCCAGGGTGTGAAGAACCGTAAGCAGGCCCGCAGCCGCTACGGCGCAAAGATGGAGAAGAAGTAATATGCCTCGCAAGGGTCCGGCCCCCAAGCGGCCGCTAGTACTAGATCCCGTTTACGGCTCCCCGCTGGTCACCCAGCTGATCAACAAGGTGCTGGTAGACGGCAAGAAGTCCACCGCTGAGCGCATCGTTTACGGTGCCCTCGAAGGCGCCCGCGCCAAGTCCGGCGGCGACCCCGTAGCAGCACTCAAGAAGGCCATGGACAACGTCAAGCCTTCCCTTGAGGTCCGCTCACGCCGCGTCGGTGGCGCAACCTACCAGGTTCCGGTTGAGGTCAAGCCGGGCCGCTCCACGGCACTTGCCCTTCGCTGGCTGGTTGGCTACTCCAAGGCCCGCCGCGAAAAGACGATGACCGAGCGTCTCCAGAACGAAATCCTGGATGCCTCGAACGGTCTCGGTGCCGCTGTGAAGCGTCGCGAAGACACCCACAAGATGGCCGAGTCCAACAAGGCCTTCGCACACTACCGCTGGTAATACTTCCCGGACGCCGCCGGCTCACTCGAGCCGGCGGCGAACGTGCAGTCCATCCGAAAGGGAGACACCGTGGCACAGGACGTGCTTACCGACCTTAGTAAGGTCCGCAATATCGGCATCATGGCCCACATTGATGCCGGCAAGACCACCACCACCGAGCGCATTCTGTTCTACACAGGTGTGAACCACAAGATCGGCGAAACGCACGACGGCGCTTCGACCACCGACTGGATGGAACAGGAAAAGGAACGCGGCATCACCATCACGTCTGCCGCCGTGACCTGCTTCTGGGAAAACAACCAGATCAACATCATCGACACCCCCGGCCACGTGGACTTCACGGTTGAGGTTGAGCGCTCCCTGCGCGTCCTCGACGGTGCAGTTGCCGTGTTCGACGGCAAGGAAGGCGTGGAGCCGCAGTCCGAGACTGTCTGGCGCCAGGCTGACAAGTACAACGTCCCGCGTATCTGCTTCGTCAACAAGATGGACAAGCTGGGCGCTGACTTCTACTTCACCGTAGACACCATCATCAGCCGCCTCGGTGCCAAGCCGCTCGTCATGCAGCTGCCGATCGGTTCCGAGAACGACTTCATCGGCGTCGTCGACCTGCTCTACATGCGCGCACTGGTTTGGCCCGGCGATGCCAAGGGCGACGTCACCATGGGTGCCAAGTACGAGATCCGCGAGATCCCGGCTGACCTCAAGGAAAAGGCCGAAGAGTACCGCGCAACGCTCATTGAGACTGTTGCAGAGGCCTCCGAAGAACTCATGGAGAAGTACCTTGAGGGCGAAGAGATCTCCATCGACGAGCTCAAGGCCGGCATCCGCAAGATGACGATCAACTCGGAGATCTACCCGGTCTTCTGTGGTTCCGCATTCAAGAACCGTGGCGTTCAGCCGATGCTGGATGCCGTGGTTGACTACCTGCCGAACCCGCTCGACGTCCCTCCGATGATCGGTCACGATCCTCGCGACGAAGAGAAGGAACTCACTCGCAAGCCGTCCTCTGAAGAGCCGTTCTCCGCACTGGCATTCAAGATCGCCGCGCACCCGTTCTTCGGCCAGCTCACCTTCATCCGCGTGTACTCCGGTCACGTGGAAGCAGGCGCTCAGGTGGTCAACTCCACCAAGGGCAAGAAGGAGCGCATCGGCAAGCTGTTCCAGATGCACGCCAACAAGGAAATGCCCGTTGAGGGCGCTACCGCCGGCCACATCTACGCAGCCATCGGTCTGAAGGACACCACCACGGGTGACACCCTGTGCGATTCCGCCAACCAGATCGTCCTCGAGTCCATGAGCTTCCCGGAGCCCGTGATCTCGGTTGCTATCGAGCCGAACACCAAGGGTGACCAGGAGAAGCTCTCCACGGCCATCCAGAAGCTCTCCGCTGAGGACCCGACCTTCCAGGTCTCCCTCAACGAAGACACCGGTCAGACCATCATCGCCGGCATGGGCGAGCTTCACCTGGACATCCTGGTGGACCGCATGCGCCGCGAATTCAAGGTCGAGGCAAACGTTGGCAAGCCGCAGGTTGCTTACCGCGAAACCATCAAGCGTGCTGTAGAGCGTCACGACTACACGCACAAGAAGCAGACCGGTGGTTCGGGCCAGTTCGCAAAGATCCAGATCGCGATCGAGCCGCTGGACACGTCCGAAGGCGAGATGTACGAGTTCGAGAACAAGGTCACCGGTGGCCGCGTTCCGCGCGAATACATCCCGTCGGTTGACGCCGGTATCCAGGATGCACTGAACGACGGCGTCCTGGCCGGTTACCCGGTTGTCGGCATCAAGGCCACGCTGATTGACGGCGCGTACCACGATGTTGACTCCTCGGAAATGGCGTTCAAGATCGCCGGCCGTATGGCTTTCAAGGAAGCCGCACGCAAGGCGAACCCTGTCCTGCTCGAACCGCTGATGGATGTCGAGGTCCGCACCCCTGAGGAATACATGGGTGAAGTTATCGGTGACCTCAACTCCCGCCGTGGCCAGATGCAGTCCATGGAAGATGCCCAGGGCGTCAAGGTCATCCGTGCGCACGTCCCGCTGTCCGGCATGTTCGGCTACATCGGTGACCTGCGCTCGAAGACCCAGGGCCGCGCTGTGTACTCCATGACGTTCAACAGCTACGCCGAGGTCCCGAAGGCAGTCGCCGACGAGATCATCCAGAAGAACCGCGGCGAGTAGTCCACTGGACTTTCAAAGCGACAAACTCGGGTGCGTTTCCATTTTCGGAAACTAGCCCTGTGCAGGTGGCCGGCTTCCGGCCATCTGCACGAACAGGCTCGAGGGACTAGTATTAGTTCCTGAATCTGCAATTTCACCAATCCAAAGCCCCCCAAGTAGACTTACTGAAGTTTCGGCCGCGACAAGCGCGACCGGAGGGTAAGTCATTTGAAAACGTTCTAGGAGGAACCTGTGGCAAAGGCAAAGTTCGAGCGGACTAAGCCGCACGTTAACATCGGTACCATTGGTCACGTTGACCACGGTAAGACGACGTTGACGGCCGCCATTTCCAAGGTGCTGTACGACAAGTACCCGACTCTCAACGAGCAGCGCGACTTCGCGTCTATTGACTCTGCTCCCGAAGAGCGTCAGCGCGGCATTACCATCAACATCTCCCACGTTGAGTACCAGACCGAGAAGCGCCACTACGCACACGTAGACGCTCCGGGTCACGCTGACTACATCAAGAACATGATCACCGGTGCTGCGCAGATGGACGGTGCAATCCTCGTGGTTGCCGCCACTGACGGCCCGATGGCCCAGACTCGCGAGCACGTCCTGCTCGCCCGCCAGGTTGGCGTTCCCTACCTGCTGGTTGCACTGAACAAGTCGGACATGGTCGATGACGAAGAGCTCCTCGACCTCGTCGAAATGGAAGTTCGCGAGCTGCTTTCGGCTCAGGGCTTCGATGGCGATGAGGCTCCGGTTGTTCGCGTTTCCGGTCTGAAGGCACTCGAAGGCGACCCGGTTTGGGTCAAGTCCGTCGAGGACCTCATGGAAGCTGTCGACGAGTCCGTTCCGGACCCCGTACGTGACCGTGACAAGCCGTTCCTCATGCCGATCGAAGACGTCTTCACGATCACCGGCCGTGGCACCGTTGTAACGGGCCGCGCCGAGCGTGGAACCCTCGCGATCAACTCTGAGGTCGAGATCGTCGGCATCCGTCCGGTCCAGAAGACCACGGTTACCGGTATCGAGATGTTCCACAAGCAGCTCGACGAAGCATGGGCCGGCGAGAACTGTGGCCTGCTGCTCCGCGGTCTGAAGCGTGATGACGTAGAGCGTGGCCAGGTTGTCGTCAAGCCGGGTTCAATCACCCCGCACACCGACTTCGAGGCTAACGTCTACATCCTCTCCAAGGACGAAGGCGGACGTCACAACCCGTTCTACTCCAACTACCGCCCGCAGTTCTACTTCCGCACCACGGACGTAACCGGCGTTATCACCCTGCCGGAAGGCACGGAAATGGTTATGCCTGGCGACAACACTGAGATGACCGTTGCGCTCATCCAGCCCATCGCTATGGAAGAGGGCCTCGGCTTCGCTATCCGCGAAGGCGGCCGCACCGTTGGTTCGGGACGCGTCACCAAGATCATCAAGTAGTAATACTGGATGATCAGGGATCGGAAGGCCTGACGGCCGTCTGAGACTTATCAACAGCCCCGCTGCGTATTTACGCGGCGGGGCTGTTTTTTGCCCCCATGACGTTGCCGCGGCAGCCCGACGGACCGTTCGTCGTCCGGCCTTGGTAGGGTTGCTGACAACGAAAGGACAGCATCATGGAATGGTTAATTTTCCTTCTGGTCGCCGCGGCGGTCGTGGCCGGCGTGTTTTGGGCGAAGAAGCACTTCCGCCAGGAAATCGAGCGGGCAAAGCGCATCAACCGGGCCAACAAGAACAAGTAGGCCTGAACTCAGGCCTTTCGCGCCCTGCTGAGAGCCTGGAACCAGTAGAAGGATTCCTTGGGCGTACGCTCCAGCGTGTCAAAATCCACGTGGACCAGCCCGAATCGCTGTGAGTAGCCGGCGGCCCACTCAAAGTTGTCCAGCAAAGTCCACACGTAGTAGCCCAGCAGTTTTACGTCCTCGGCGAGGCCGCCGGGTGCCGTGGCGGCCAGTGCATGGTTCAGGTGGCCGGCCAGGTAGTCGATCCGGTTGGTGTCCGGAATGGGACCGGAGACATGTTCCGGTTCCGGGAAACTTGCGCCGCTCTCGGTGATGTACAGCGGGGGCAGGGCGTCGCCGTACCGGTCCTTCATCTCGCGCAGCAGCACGCCGATGTGGTCGGGGGCCACGGGCCAGCCGAAGCCGGTCAGGTCATACTCGGGGAACGCCGCCAAATGGAAGGGCACCCGGGCCATCGCTTCGGCCGTGCCGGCAGGGCTGTCGGCCGGCCCCCGTCCCGTGGCGACCTTGACCGGGTAGTAGTAGTTGAGGCCGTAGAAGTCGATGGGCTGGTGGATGTTCCTGAGGTCCGCATCCTTGGCCCCGGACAGGATCCGGAACCACGGCCTGGCGAGCAGCGGCGGCTTCGGATACTTGCCCAGAAGGATGGGGTCGGCATACACCCGGTTCAGCATCAGGTCGAAAACCTTGGCCAGCAGCCTGTCGGTGAGCTTGCCCGACGCCGGACGCACCGGGGAGTGCAGGTTGGTTACCCCGACGGTCCCCGCAACACCGGCTGCGCGCAGGGCCTGCACGGCAAGTCCGTGGCCCAGCAACTGGTGGTGCACTGCCGGCAGTGCATCAAAGAGCAGGTCGTGGCCGGGAGCATGCACACCCAGGGCGTAGCCGTTGAGCGTCACGGAAACCGGTTCGTTCAGCGTGACCCATTGCGCCACGCGATCCCCGTACCGTTCACCGGCCGCGGCGCTGTATTCGGCGAAGCGTTCCGCCGTTGAGCGGTTCAGCCAACCGCCACTGTGCTCCAGCGGCAGGGGAGTGTCCCAGTGGTACAGAGTGGCCATCGGTGAGATGCCGGCGTCGAGCAGCTGATCGATCAGCCGGTCATAGAAGTCCAGTCCCTGGCTGTTGAAGGCGCCGCGGCCGTCAGGCTGGATCCGGGGCCAGGAAATGGAGAAGCGGTAGGAGTCAATGCCCAGGTCACGCATCAGGGCGACGTCTTCGCCTGATCGGTTGTAATGGTCGCAGGCGACGGCAGGGGAGTGGCCGTCCATGATGCTGCCAGGTTTCTCGGCGAAGGCGTCCCAGCCGGAGGGTCCGCGCCCGTCGGCCTTGAGGGATCCTTCAATTTGGAACGCGGCTGCGGCTACACCCAGAACGAAATCCGGGTCCAGCCGCTCGGCCAGGCTCTGCAACGCCGCAGAGTTCTGCACAGTCATGCCCCTATCATCCATTCGACGGTTGCTGAAGGCAATGACCCGGGAGGCGGGGAGCGCACCCTGCCTTGGATAGCGTGATTCGCTTCTGCCCGCAAAATCCGGCATACTAGATGAGTTGTTCAAGCGCTCCTTCGCGTCCCGATCCGGATAATGCCGGGTGTCAGGGTCCAAGTAGGAGCCCAAACATAACCCACTCCCCATGGAACTGCGGACGAGTACGCGTGCACAGCGCGACACGCCCGACCGCGGGGGTCGGTTACGCCGGCAGGTTGAGGAACCCGGATTCTTCCGGATTCAGCTTGTGCGGCGGGTGGTAGTTACGACTTCGAATGCTTCGGCAGCCACACAACGCGTAAGTAAACAGGGCAGCCCCAAACAGGGGAAGCACAGACTGAAAGAGAGTCAGGCGACATGGCGGGACAAAAAATCCGCATCCGGCTGAAGTCATATGACCACGAGGTCATTGACGTTTCAGCACGGAAGATCGTTGAGACGGTCACGCGCGCAGGCGCAACGGTAGTTGGCCCCGTGCCGCTGCCGACGGAGAAGAACGTGTACTGCGTTATCCGCTCTCCGCACAAGTACAAGGACAGCCGCGAGCACTTTGAAATGCGCACGCACAAGCGTCTGATCGACATCATCGACCCCACGCCGAAGGCTGTTGACTCGCTTATGCGTCTCGACCTGCCCGCCGACGTGAACATCGAAATCAAGCTGTAGGGAGGTGCTGAGAGACTATGACCGCAACCCGTAACGTAAAGGGCCTGCTGGGCACGAAGCTCGGCATGACCCAGGTCTGGGACGAGAACAACAAGCTCATCCCCGTCACTGTTGTCCAGGCTGACTCAAACGTCATCACCCAGCTGCGTAACGCAGACGTTGATGGCTACGTCGCCGTTCAGATCGGCTACGGCCAGATCGATCCCCGCAAGGTCACCAAGCCGCTGGCTGGTCACTTTGAAAAGGCAGGCGTCACGCCTCGCCGCCACGTTGTCGAACTTCGTACCGCAGATGCTGCTGAGTACGAGCTGGGCCAGGAGCTCTCTGTTGAGGTCTTCGAAGCCGGACAGAAGATCGACGTCGTTGGCACCACCAAGGGTAAGGGCTTCGCCGGTGTTATGAAGCGTCACGGCTTCCACGGCGTTGGAGCTTCCCACGGTGCACACAAGAACCACCGTAAGCCCGGTTCAATCGGTGGCGCATCCACCCCGAGCCGCGTCTTCAAGGGCATGAAAATGGCCGGCCGTATGGGCGCCGTTCGTCACACCACGCTGAACCTCACGGTTCACGCAGTTGACGTCGAGAAGTCGCTGCTCCTCATCAAGGGCGCCGTTCCCGGCGCCCGCGGCCAGGTCGTCCTCGTACGCACCGCCGTGAAGGGAGCCTAGTTCAATGACTAGCACTGTCAAGGTTGACCTGCCTGCAGAGATCTTCGACGTACAGACCAACGTGCCGCTGCTGCACCAGGTCGTCGTTGCACAGCTCGCTGCTGCTCGCCAGGGTACCCACAAGACCAAGACCCGCGCTGAAGTTTCCGGTGCAGGCCGTAAGCCGTTCAAGCAGAAGGGCACCGGCCGCGCCCGTCAGGGTTCAATCCGTGCTCCTCACATGACCGGTGGTGGCGTTGTCCACGGCCCGACCCCGCGTGACTACAGCCAGCGGACCCCCAAGAAGATGATTGCTGCTGCACTGCGCGGCGCATTGTCTGACCGCGCCCGTAACGGCCGCATCCACGTTGTCGCTGAACTGGTAACCGGCACCAAGCCGTCCTCCAGCGCCGCACTGGCAACGCTGCGCGGCGTGTCCGAGCGCAAGAACCTGCTCGTTGTCATCGAGCGCGCCAACGATGTTGCTGCACTGTCCGTGCGCAACCTCGCAGATGTTCACGTTCTGTACGCAGACCAGCTGAACACCTACGACGTGCTCGTCTCTGACGACGTAGTCTTCACCAAGGCTGCCTACGAGGCATTCGTTGCCGCCAAGGCAAAGAACGAGGAGGATGCCAAGTGAGTGCAGCCACCATCAAGGACCCGCGCGACGTCGTGCTTGCACCCGTCGTATCGGAAAAGAGCTACGGCCTGATCGATGAGGGAAAGTACACCTTCCTGGTGGACCCCCGCTCGAACAAGACCGAGATCAAGCTGGCCGTGGAGAAGATTTTCTCCGTCAAGGTCGAATCGATCAACACCATCAACCGTGCCGGTAAGCGCAAGCGCACCAAATTCGGCTGGGGTACCCGCAAGAACACCAAGCGTGCAATTGTGAGCCTCAAAGAAGGCACAATCGACATCTTCGGCGGTCCGCTCTCGTAGCGGAGACCACTTTAACGAGGAAATAAATTATGGGAATCCGTAAATATAAGCCGACTACCCCGGGCCGTCGCGGCTCGAGCGTAGCGGACTTCACTGAAATCACGCGGTCGACGCCGGAAAAGTCGTTGGTACGTCCCCTCCCGAAAAAGGGTGGCCGTAACAACACCGGTAAGATCACGACCCGTCACAAGGGTGGTGGCCACAAGCGCCAGTACCGTCTGATCGACTTCCGTCGCCACGACAAAGACGGCGTCAACGCCCGCGTTGCCGAAATCGAGTACGATCCGAACCGCACGGCTCGCATCGCCCTCCTGCACTACGTTGATGGCACCAAGCGTTACATCATCGCCCCGAACAAGCTGTCCCAGGGTGACGTAGTTGAAGCAGGTGCCAGTGCTGACATCAAGCCCGGCAACAACCTGCCGCTGCTCAACATCCCGGTCGGTACCGTAATCCACGCAGTTGAACTGCGTCCGGGTGGCGGCGCCAAGATGGGCCGCTCCGCCGGCGCATCGATCCAGCTCGTTGCAAAGGAAGGCCGCTTCGCCCAGCTGCGTCTGCCTTCCGGCGAAATCCGCAACGTTGACGTGCGCTGCCGCGCAACGATCGGCGAGGTCGGCAACGCCGAGCAGTCGAACATCAACTGGGGCAAGGCCGGCCGCATGCGCTGGAAGGGCGTTCGCCCGACCGTCCGTGGTGTCGCGATGAACCCGGTTGACCACCCGCATGGTGGTGGCGAGGGTAAGACGTCCGGTGGACGTCACCCCGTCAACCCGAACGGTAAGCGCGAAGGCCGCACCCGCCGTCCAAACAAAGAGAGCGACAAGCTTATTGTTCGTCGCCGTCGTACTGGCAAGAACAAGCGATAGGAGCCTGGACACATGCCACGCAGCCTGAAAAAAGGTCCTTTCGTTGACCAGCACCTCTTTGTAAAGGTGGACAGGGAAAACGAAAAGGGCACCAAGAACGTCATCAAGACCTGGTCCCGCCGTTCGATGATCATCCCCGACATGCTCGGGCACACGATCGCCGTTCACGACGGACGCAAGCACATTCCGGTGTTTGTCACCGAGTCGATGGTCGGGCACAAGCTCGGCGAATTCGCTCCCACGCGGACATTCCGCGGCCATGTCAAGGACGACCGTAAGGGCAAGCGCCGCTAGGCGCCTGCACTTACGTCAAAGACGAGAGAAGGAAAGCAATGGAAGCCAAGGCAATTGCGCGTCACATCCGCGTAACGCCTATGAAGGCCCGGCGCGTCGTCAACCTTGTTCGTGGTAAGCAAGCGAACGAGGCTCTGGCAATTCTGAAGTTTGCCCCCCAGGCAGCTTCTGAGCCGGTATTCAAGGTAGTTCAGTCGGCAATCTCCAACGCCCGGGTCCTCGCGGACCGCGACGGCGTGGCGTTTGACGAAGGTGACCTCATCATCAGCGAAGCGTTTGTTGATGAAGGCCCGACCATGAAGCGGTTCCAGCCGCGAGCCCAGGGTCGTGCATTTCAGATCAAGAAGCGCACGAGCCACATCACCGTGGTAGTCGCTACCCCGGAGAAAGAGGAGGCTCGCTAAGTGGGACAGAAAGTTAACCCGCACGGGTTCCGACTCGGCATCACCACCGATCACGTATCGCACTGGTTTGCTGACAGCACCAAGGCCGGCCAGCGGTACAAGGACTTCGTTCGCGAAGACATCCGTATCCGCCAGCTCATGTCCACGGGCATGGAGCGCGCCGGTATCGCCAAGGTTGAAATCGAGCGCACCCGCGACCGTGTCCGTGTGGATATCCACACGGCACGTCCGGGCATCGTCATCGGCCGCCGCGGTGCTGAAGCAGACCGCATCCGCGGCGAGCTCGAAAAGCTCACCGGCAAGCAGGTTCAGCTGAACATCCTCGAGGTCAAGAACCCCGAGATGGAAGCACAGCTTGTTGCCCAGGGCGTTGCAGAGCAGCTGACTTCCCGCGTGGCATTCCGCCGTGCAATGAAGAAGGCAATGCAGTCCGCACAGCGCGCTGGTGCCAAGGGCATCCGTATCGCTTGCTCCGGTCGACTGGGTGGCGCTGAAATGTCCCGCTCGGAGTTCTACCGCGAAGGCCGTGTGCCCCTGCACACCCTCCGCGCGAACATCGACTACGGCTTCTACGAAGCCAAGACCACCTTCGGCCGCATCGGCGTGAAGGTCTGGATCTACAAGGGTGACGTCACCTCCAAGGAACTGGCTCAGCAGGCAGCTGCTGCTCCGTCCCGCGGCCGTGGTGCCAGCGATCGCCCGGGCCGCCCGGGTGGCGCTGACCGTGGTGACCGCCGCCGTCGTACCGACCGTCCGGCAGCCGAGGCAGCACCTGCTGCCGAAGCTCCGGCAGCTGAAGCAGCTTCTGCCGCGCCGGCACAGGCAGTAGAAGGAGGACAGGCTTAAATGCTTATCCCACGTCGAGTCAAGCACCGTAAGCAGCACCACCCGGGTCGTTCCGGCGCTGCCACGGGCGGCACCAAGGTCTCCTTCGGCGAGTGGGGTATCCAGGCTCTGAGCCCGGCATACGTCACCAACCGTCAGATCGAGTCTGCCCGTATCGCGATGACCCGCCACATCAAGCGTGGCGGCAAGGTCTGGATCAACATCTACCCGGACCGTCCGCTGACGAAGAAGCCTGCTGAAACCCGCATGGGTTCCGGTAAGGGTTCTCCGGAATGGTGGGTCTCAAACGTCAAGCCGGGCCGGGTTCTCTTCGAACTCTCCGGTGTCAGTGAAGAGGTAGCTCGCGAGGCACTGCGCCTGGCAATCCACAAGCTGCCGTTGAAGGCACGCATTGTGCGTCGCGAAGGTGGTGAGTAGAAATGGCAGTAGGATCCAAGGAACTTGCATCCGCGCAGCTGGACGGTTTCGACAACGAGCGTCTCGTTGAAGAACTCCGCAAGGCTAAGGAAGAGCTGTTCAACCTGCGTTTCCAGTCCGCCACCGGTCAGCTGGAGAATCACGGTCGTCTGCGCGCGGTAAAGAAGGACATCGCCCGCATCTACACCGTTCTCCGTGAGCGCGAGCTGGGCATTCGTGCCGAGGTTGCCGCACCGGTTGTGGAAGCCAAGGAAGAAAAGAAGTCCAAGAAGGCTGCAACCAAGAAGGCTGACAAGGCTGAAACGGTTGAGACCGAGGAGGACGCCAAGTGAGTGAAAAGGACGAGAACGTGACGGAAACTGTTTCCGACGCAGCCAAGGCTGACGAGCGCGGTTACCGTAAGACGAAGCGCGGCTACGTCGTCTCGGACAAGATGGAAAAGACCATCGTTGTCCAGGTCGAAGACCGCGTGAAGCACGCCCTCTACGGCAAGGTCATCCGCCGCAACGCCAAGATCAAGGCACACGACGAAGAGAACAGCGCCGGCATCGGCGACCTCGTGCTCCTCGCCGAGACCCGGCCGCTCTCCGCTACCAAGCGGTGGCGTCTGGTCGAGATCCTCGAGAAGGCCAAGTAGCACCTGCAGAAATGCAAGAAACCCCCGTTCCCTTTATGGGAGCGGGGGTTTCTCCGTGTGCGGGCCTGCCTGCGCCGGCGCCCGGGCTGTGATATGGGGATTCGCCCAAAACGTGCTAAGATTTTGAGTTTGTATGGCGCCGTTCGTGCGCCGTCATCAACCTCGTAAACAATCGTGCCACGGCATAGTGCCCCCTTGCGCCCCGATCCGTCGGAATCGCCTGGGAAGCAAATGTTTTTGGCACGGGAGTTTAGGCCTGGTCTGGCAAAATCCAGGCAGGTCAAGAGACACCCCGATCAACCGTTCCGCAAGGCTCATTCCGTAGGAAGATTTTCGGTCTGAGAACCAGCGCGACGCAAGGAGTAAATAGTGATTCAGCAGGAGTCGCGACTCAAGGTCGCCGACAACACGGGTGCTAAGGAAATCCTTACCATTCGCGTTCTCGGTGGATCTGGCCGTCGCTACGCAGGCATTGGCGACGTCATCGTCGCTACCGTCAAGGACGCAATTCCGGGCGGCAACGTAAAGAAGGGCGATGTCGTCAAGGCTGTCATCGTCCGTACCAAGAAGGAACGCCGCCGTGCGGATGGTTCCTACATCAAGTTTGACGAGAACGCAGCTGTGATCCTGAAGAACGACGGTGACCCCCGCGGTACCCGTATCTTCGGACCGGTTGGTCGTGAACTTCGTGACAAGAAGTTCATGAAGATCGTTTCTCTGGCTCCGGAGGTGCTCTAGTCCATGGCTAAGATCAAAAAGGGTGACCTCGTTCAGGTCATCACTGGCGCCAAGGCTGAGCGCGGCGGCGACAAGGGCAAGCAGGGCAAGGTTCTGCGCGTATTCCCGGATACCAACCGCGTGTTGGTTGAAGGCATTAACCGCGTAACCAAGCACACCAAGGTCGGTCAGTCGCAGCGCGGCACCAAGACCGGTGGCATCGAGGTCGTTGAGGCTTCCATCCACATCTCCAACGTGGCCCTGGTTGACCCCTCCACCAAGAAGCCCACTCGCGTCGGTTTCCGTACCGAGACCGTTGAGCGCAACGGCAAGCAGCGTGAAGTGCGCGTACGCGTGGCCAAGAGCTCCGGGAAGGACATCTAATGACTGAGACTCTCGAGACTCCGGCAAGCAAGATCGTTCCTCGTCTGAAGACCAAGTACGCGGATTCCATCAAGAGCACGCTCATCGAGGAATTCAAGTACGAAAACGTCAACCAGGTTCCCCGTCTGGTCAAGGTCGTTGTGAACATGGGTGTTGGAGATGCCGCCAAGGACTCCAAGCTGATCGACGGCGCTGTCCGCGATCTCACCCTGATCACCGGTCAGAAGCCGCAGGTAACCAAGGCCCGCAAGTCGATCGCACAGTTCAAGCTGCGCGAAGGCATGCCCATCGGTGCACACGCAACTCTGCGTGGAGACCGCATGTGGGAATTCCTGGACCGTCTGGTAACGCTGGCACTGCCGCGTATCCGTGACTTCCGGGGCCTCAGCGGCAAGCAGTTTGATGGCAACGGCAACTACACCTTCGGTCTGACCGAGCAGGTTATGTTCCACGAGATCGACCAGGATTCCATCGACCGCGTTCGCGGTATGGACATCACCGTCGTGACCACTGCCAAGACCGACGACGAAGGCCGCGCGCTGCTCAAGGCGCTTGGTTTCCCGTTCAAGACCGAAGCTTAATCTAGCTACATAGAAGGTCCGGCCTTGCCGCGTCCCCACGGGGATGGCAGGGCGGAAACCGTTATGAGGAAGGGCAAGAGCCCAACATGACCATGACAGATCCCGTCGCAGACATGCTTACGCGTCTGCGCAACGCAAACTCGGCATACCACGACACCGTGACTATGCCGTACAGCAAGCTCAAGGCACGCGTTGCCGACATCCTGAAGGCTGAAGGTTACATCGCCTCCTGGAAAGAAGAAGACGCTGAGGTTGGCAAGAAGCTGACCCTCGAGCTCAAGTTCGGTCCGAACCGCGAGCGTTCAATCGCTGGCGTTCGTCGTATTTCCAAGCCGGGACTCCGTGTTTACGCGAAGTCCACCAACCTGCCGCACGTGCTCGGTGGCCTGGGTGTCGCAATCCTGTCCACCTCTTCCGGCCTCTTGACTGACAAGCAGGCCGGCAAGAAGGGCGTGGGCGGCGAAGTCCTCGCTTACGTCTGGTAACGGGAAAGGAAGAGAATAATGTCACGTATTGGACGTCTCCCCATCACCGTTCCTGCCGGCGTTGAGGTCAAGGTTGACGGCTCTGTCGTCAGCGTCAAGGGTTCCAAAGGCGAGCTGAGCCACACTGTGGCCAGCCCGATCGAGGTCACCCTGGAAGATGGCACCCTGACTGTCGCCCGCCCGAACGACGAGCGCGCCTCACGTTCGCTGCACGGCCTGACCCGCACCCTGATCGCCAACATGATCCAGGGTGTCACCGCAGGCTACGAGAAGAAGCTTGAGATTGTCGGTACCGGTTACCGCGTCCAGGCCAAGGGTTCTGACCTGGAGTTCGCTCTGGGCTACAGCCACCCGGTCAACGTCTCGGCACCGAACGGCATCACCTTTGCAGTAGAGACCCCGACCAAGCTCTCTGTTTCAGGTATCTCCAAGCAGCAGGTCGGCGAGGTTGCTGCCAACATTCGCAAGCTGCGGAAGCCGGACCCCTATAAGGGCAAGGGCATCCGCTACGCCGGCGAAGTCATCCGCCGCAAGGTCGGAAAGGCTGGTAAGTAACCATGGCCATCTCAATTAACAAGAAGCGTACGAACAAGAGCAAGTCTGCCCAGCGCAGCCGCCGCCAGCTTCGTATCCGCAAGCGCATCTCCGGTACGGCTGTACGCCCGCGTCTGGTCGTCAACCGTTCCGCACGCCACGTATTCGTCCAGGTTGTCGATGACAGCAAGGGCCTGACCGTAGCGAGCGCGTCCACTCTGGAAGCCGACCTTCGTGCATTCGACGGTGACAAGACCGCCAAGGCCAAGCGCGTTGGCGAGCTCGTCGCCGAGCGTGCCAAGGCTGCCGGTATCGAAGCAGTTGTCTTCGACCGCGGTGGTAACAAGTACCACGGCCGGATCGCCGCCGTCGCTGACGGCGCACGTGAAGGTGGGCTGTCACTGTGACCGAAAATAACGAAAAGGACATTCAGGTGACTGAAGCTGTAGCTGCTCCGGCAACTGAGACCGCTGCGCCTGCTACCACTGACGACCGCCGTGGTGGCGCTCGTCGTGGCGAGCGTGGCGACCGCGGCCAGGGCCGTGGCGACCGTGGTGGCCGTGGTGGCCGCGATGGTGGCCGCGAAGCCGAAAAGAGCCAGTTCGTAGAGCGCGTTGTAACCATCAACCGCGTTTCCAAGGTCGTCAAGGGTGGTCGTCGCTTCAGCTTCACCGCACTCGTCGTCGTCGGTGACGGCAACGGTATGGTCGGCGTCGGCTACGGCAAGGCCAAGGAAGTTCCCGCCGCCATCGCGAAGGGCGTTGAAGAGGCCAAGAAGTCCTTCTTCCGCGTTCCCCGCATCGGCAGCACCATCCCGCACCGCGTTCAGGGTGAAGCCGCTGCAGGCGTCGTTATGCTGCGTCCGGCTTCCGCCGGTACCGGTGTTATCGCCGGTGGTCCGGTCCGTGCAGTACTGGAGTGCGTGGGCATCCACGACATCCTCTCCAAGTCGCTCGGTTCCTCCAACGCCATCAACATCGTTCACGCGACCGTTGATGCACTGAAGCGCCTCGAAGAGCCGGCAGCAGTGGCAGCACGCCGCGGCCTCCCGCTCGACGAGATCGCTCCGGCCGCAATGGTGAAGGCACTCATGAACCAGAAGGCAGGTGTCTGAGTCGTGGCTAAGAACCTGATTCCCTCCGACACTCAGTTGGAGATCACTCAGATCAAGTCCGCCATTGGCGGCAAGCAGAACCAGCGCGACACCCTTCGGTCCCTCGGCCTGAAGCGGATCGGACACACCGTTGTCCGCACCGCCGATGCCGTGACCGTCGGAATGCTCAACACGGTTCCGCACCTGGTAAAGGTAGAGGAGGCGAAGTAAATGGCAGAGAAGAACACCGCCGAAAAGGCACAGGGCGCCGCTGCTGACAAGCAGAACGCACTGAAGGTTCACCACCTGCGTCCCGCCCCGGGTGCCAAGACCGCCAAGACCCGTGTTGGTCGTGGTGAAGGTTCCAAGGGTAAGACCGCTGGTCGCGGTACCAAGGGTACGAAGGCCCGCTACCAGATCAAGGCTGGCTTTGCCGGCGGCCAGCTGCCGCTGCACATGCGCCTGCCGAAGCTGCGCGGCTTCAAGAACCCGTTCCGGGTTGAGTTCCAGGTTGTAAACCTGGACAAGCTCAACGAGCTGTTCCCGGAAGGTGGCGCAGTCACCGTGGAGAACCTGGTCGAAAAGGGTGCCGTTCGCAAGAACCAGCCCGTCAAGGTGCTGGGCACCGGCGACATCACCGTCAAGGTTGACGTCACCGCCCACGCATTCTCGGCCAGCGCCGCAGAAAAGATTGCAGCAGCAGGCGGAAGCACCACCGCCCTCTAACAAGAGGCGGCGGAGCATACGCTCGTTGTAGGAACTCCCGGTACCCGGGGCTTCGGCCCTGCGTACCGGGAGTTTTTTCTCATTTGGACCCTCACCGATTATTCGCACGGCGCATCAACCCGTTAGACTCGGTTGTTGGGTTTATTGACCTATCTCACACGACTTTATTTACACATCAGGAGGACGCTTGCTTAGCGCATTTGGCCGGGCCTTTCGCACGCCTGATCTGCGACGCAAGTTGTTGTTCACGCTGGGAATCATCACAATCTTCCGCTTGGGTGCCTTCATCCCCTCGCCTGGTGTGAACTACCAGAATGTCCAGCAATGCTTGCAGAGCGGTCAGACCTCGGGCGGGATCTACCAGCTCGTCAATCTGTTTAGCGGCGGTGCGTTGCTACAGGTGTCCATCTTCGCCCTGGGCATCATGCCGTACATCACGGCGAGCATCATCGTCCAGCTGCTGCGCGTGGTCATTCCCCGCTTCCAGGAGCTGTACGAAGAGGGCGCGTCGGGGCAGTCCAAGCTGACGCAGTACACGCGTTACCTGACCATCGCACTGGGCCTGCTGAACGCCACGACGCTGGTGTCGCTGGCACGTTCCGGCCAGTTGCTGCCCAACTGCCAGTTGGACATCATCCCGGATGCGAGCGTCATCACCACGATCCTGATCATCATCACCTTGACGGCCGGCACCGGCCTGATCATGTGGATGGGCGAGCTCGTCACGGAGAAGGGCGTGGGCAACGGCATGTCGCTGCTCATCTTCACCTCGATCGCTGCCAGCTTCCCGACCTCCCTTGGTGCCATCTGGACCTCACAGGGTCCGGGCACCTTCTTCATGGTCCTGGCCATCGGCCTGCTGACCGTGGCCCTGGTGGTCTTCGTGGAGCAGTCCCAGCGCCGCATTCCGGTGCAGTACGCCAAGCGAATGATCGGCCGGCGCACTGTGGGCGGCACGAGCACGTACATCCCCATCAAGGTGAACATGGCCGGCGTCGTGCCCGTCATCTTTGCATCCTCGATGCTGTACCTGCCGGGCCTGA
Organism: Arthrobacter sp. Leaf337; assembly: GCF_001423745.1. GTDB lineage: Bacteria > Actinomycetota > Actinomycetes > Actinomycetales > Micrococcaceae > Arthrobacter. The sequence goes on along the minus strand of NZ_LMPC01000001.1, from coordinate 634,018 downwards.
TCTCACAGTTCAACCAGCCCAAGCAGGGCGAACAGATGGCACCGTGGGTTGAGTGGATCAACAACAACCTCACCCGTGGTGACCACCCCATCTACATGGCACTTTATTTCGCCATGATTGTTTTCTTCACCTACTTCTATGTCGCAATCACTTTCAATCCTGAAGAGGTTTCCGACAACATGAAGAAGTACGGCGGCTTCATCCCGGGTATCCGGGCCGGTAAGCCGACGGCGGACTATCTGCAGTACGTCCTTTCCAGGATCACCCTGCCCGGCGCCCTCTACCTGGGCTTCGTGGCATTGATCCCGCTGGTCGCCTTGGTCCTGATCAATGCCAACCAGAACTTCCCGTTCGGTGGAACCTCGATCCTGATCATGGTGGGCGTGGGCCTGGAAACGGTCAAGCAGATTGACGCGCAGCTACAACAACGTCACTACGAAGGGCTTTTGCGATGACGAGAATGCTGATTATTGGACCTCCGGGTTCAGGCAAGGGAACGCAGGCAGATCGGATCTCCGAGCGCCTCGGCGTCGTTGCGATCTCCACCGGCGATATCTTCCGCGCCAACGTCAAGGGTGAGACGCCGCTGGGCGTCGAGGCCAAGAAGTACATGGATGCCGGCGATTTCGTGCCGGACAGCGTCACCAACAAGATGGTGCGCGACCGCCTGAGCGAGGACGGGCGTCGAGGCCAAGAAGTACATGGATGCCGGCGATTTCGTGCCGGACAGCGTCACCAACAAGATGGTGCGCGACCGCCTGAGCGAGGACGACGTCGACGGCGGCTTCCTGCTGGACGGTTACCCGCGCACCACCGCGCAGGTGGACTACCTCGATGAGATCCTCGCCAACGGTGAGCAGAAGCTGGACGTCGTCCTGCAGACGCCGCTGGGCGTCGAGGCCAAGAAGTACATGGATGCCGGCGATTTCGTGCCGGACAGCGTCACCAACAAGATGGTGCGCGACCGCCTGAGCGAGGACGACGTCGAGAACGGCTTCCTGCTGGACGGTTACCCGCGCACCACCGCGCAGGTGGACTACCTCGATGAGATCCTCGCCAACGGTGAGCAGAAGCTGGACGTCGTCCTGCAGCTGACCGCCGATGACGAGGAACTGGTGCACCGCCTCCTGGGCCGTGCCAAGGAGACCGGCCGGAGCGACGACAATGAAGCCGTCATCCGCCACCGYCTGGACCTCTACCACGAGCAGACTGAAGCCGTTGTGGCCAAGTATGCCGAGCGCGGCATCCTGACCCAGGTTGACGGCATCGGCGGCATCGACGAGGTCACCGACCGCGTCATGCAGGCCATCAAGGCAGCACAGGCAGCNAGACTGAAGCCGTTGTGGCCAAGTATGCCGAGCGCGGCATCCTGACCCAGGTTGACGGCATCGGCGGCATCGACGAGGTCACCGACCGCGTCATGCAGGCCATCAAGGCAGCACAGGCAGCCTGATCCAGGATTTGCCGGAGGTCGGCGGCTGACTGCAGACCCGGCTTGCCTCCAGTGCCTTGAAGGGCGCGTCCCGTACTATCGAGTACGGGACGCGCCCTTCCTTGTTTGGAGGGGTGATTTGGGGGTGGCGCCGCGGGCCGGTGACGCCGTCAAGCACCCAGGACCGGAGCCGGATGTCACCGGACGCATTGTCTGTGGGGAGATATTGCATGAACCAGAACCTTCCGGGGGCGGCGAGAATCGCCGGCCTCGAAGTCTATGTGCCGCCGGGCCGGCTGGGCACCGCGCAGCTGGAGCAGCAGCTCGCTGCCGCCAGCCCCGGTTTCCGCGTCCCGAAGGGACTGATCGGCCGGCTGACCGGCATCCGCACAAGATCTGTGATGGCAGCGACCGAGCAGGCCTCCGACCTAGCGGCAGTAGCCGCTGCGAAACTGCTGGCGGCCCGAGGACTCCAGGCCGCCGACGTCGACCTCCTCCTATTTGCGTCGGCCAGCCAGGACATGGTGGAACCGGCCACCGGGCACATGGTGGCCGCAAAACTTGGCATGGGCTGCCCGGTGATGGACATTAAGAACGCCTGCAACAGCCTGCTCAACGGCCTGGAAGTAGCCGATGCCCTGATCGGCTCCGGACGTTACCGGCGCGTGCTCCTGGTCAGCGGGGAGTCGCCCTCCAGGGCCGTTCGGTGGTCCGTCCCGGACCAGGAGACTTTCGCCGCGGCCTTCCCGGGTTACACCATGAGCGACGCCGGCTGCGCGCTGCTGCTGGAACCGGCAGACCCCGACGACGACGCCGCGTCCCGGGTGCTGGGCACGGGGTTCGCCGCGAAGAGCAGCCACTGGGCCGTGGGAACGCTCGGCACCGGCGGCTCCGTCGCACCGAGGGACCTCGAAGCGACCTATTTCAACATGGACGGCGAAAAGCTCAAAGATGCCTTCCTGGACCTGGGGCGGGGAGTCCTGGACGAGACCCTGGAGCGGCTGGGCCTGGCATGGACGGACTTCGCAGTGGTGTGCGTCCACCAGGTGAGTGCGCCGTACCGGGACATCTTCGCCCGAGGGGCTGGCGTGCCGCCCGACAAGCTCGTCAGGACCGTGGAGGAGTACGGCAACATGGCCTCGGTCAGCCTGCCCCTGCAGCTGAAGGTGGCACAGGACCTGGGCCGGTGCGGACCTGGCGACCTGGTGGCGCTGGTGGGTCTGGCCGGCGGCGTGAGCCTGGGCATCGCCGTGGTGCGGCTGTGAGGGGACCGGAGATTGGCCCGGTTCCAGATCGGGTGCCCGAAGGCCAACCCCGGGTGCCCGGTAACGAAACCCCGGTGCGGGCGCTGTGTATCGCGATGCCGGCACTCAACGAGGAAAAGCTGATCGGCCAGTCACTGCAGGCGCTAGCCGCCCAGCTTCACAAAGACTTCACGCTCGTGGTGGTGGACAACGGGTCCACGGACGCCACCAGGTCAATCGTCGTCGACTTTGCCCGGCTACACCCGGCCATGGATATCCGCCTGGTCCATGAGCCGCAGAAGGGTACCGGCGCCGCCGCGGACACCGGCATGCGTTTCGGCGCCCTGAACGGTGCCCGGTGGCTGGCGCGCACCGACTCGGACTGCCTCCCGGCCGCTGACTGGACACTGCGCATCATGGAAGCGTTCGACGACGGCCTGGAGATGATTGCCGGCCAGCTGAACCCGCGGCTTGATGAAGGCTTGGCCCGGAACAGCCGCTGGCTGATGCTCCTGGCCGTCGAGGTCGCGTCGTTCTTCGGCCGCATCCGCCCGGGAAACAAGGGGGAGGGCTACCTTGGCCCCTACCAGATGCTGCCCGGGTGCAACATGGCCATCACCGCAGAGCTGTATCTGCGCTCGGGCGGTTTCCCGCGGACCAGCATCGAGGAGCTGCACGAGGACCGTGCGCTTTCCAACCGGGTCCGCAGGCTCACGCGCTCCTATGCCCTCCGGCGCAACGTGGTGGTGTTCGGCTCCTCCCGCCGGGTTCAAGCCTGGGGCCTGCCCAACACCCTCGCCTGGTACGCGGACCACCGGTTCCGCCCGGACCACGTGGACATCCGGTGAGTGGTGTTTCGGAACGCGCGCTGACCGAAAGGTCGTCCGCCGCCGGCGCCCTGGCCGTGTGGGAGCGGCGGCTCCACGTCGGCGCCCATCCTGTGGCCTACCCGCTGATCCGCGGGCTGGGGAAGCTCCGGCCCGTAGTTCGGCTGCCCGGGCTGGGGGTACTCGTCAGCGACGCCTCCCTGGTCAGGGAAGTGCTGATGGACGCCGGCTACTCGAAGTCCGGCGCCAGGGCCTCCGGCGCGCTGTGGACCCCGGTGGTGGGTCCCCGTGCGCTGTTGAACATGCACGGGGAAGAGCACCTTGAACTGCGGCGCCGCCTCAACGGCCTGTTCACGCCCAGGGCCGTTGAAGCCATCGTCTCTCCGGCGGGCGAGCGGCTGCGCGAGCGGCTGGCTGCAGGGCTGGAGCATGGCGGCTCGGTGGAGTTCGTCGGGCTGGTCAAGGAACTGTCCGGTGGAGTGATCAGCAGGCTGCTGGGCGTCCCGGACGATGCGCCCGGCCGCCTCCCGGACAGCGACCTCTTCACCCTGGGCACCTCCATCACCTCGCTGGTGCGGTTGGGACGGCCACGGCTGACGCCGGCTCAGGTCGCACAGGCGAAGGCCGCCGTCGAAATTCTGGCCGGACCCGTACGGAGCGCCTACCGCAGCGACGACCCCTCCACTTTTCCGGGCCGCCTCCGAGTCCTGGGACTCGGGGAGGACGAAGCGGTGGGTATTGTCAGTGCCTTTGTGATCGCCGGGACCGAAACCCTGGTGTCCTACGTACCGCGGCTCGCCGCCATGCTGTTCGACTACGGCAGGCTGCCCGCGCTGGCAGCCGACCGCAGCGGCCTCCCGGACGCCGTCAACGAGGGCCTGCGGTACACGGCGCCGTCGCCGATGATGCTGCGTGAGGCCACAACGGCCGGGCGGCTGGGCGGAGTCCGGATCAGCCCGGGGGACCGGATCCTGCTGTCGACGGTGCACGCCGTCAAGAGCCTGGGCGCTTTCGACCCGGCAACGCCGATCCCGCCGGCGGCCCGTCAGCTGTGGTTCGGGGCGGGAGCCCACTTCTGCATCGGTATGCCGCTGGCGATGGCCGAAATCAACTGCGCATTGAGCGTTCTGCTGGACGAGTACGCCCGCGGTGCGTGGCGCATCCGCTCGCGGGCCGTCAGCCGGAACGTGCTCATTCCGCACTACAAGTCCCTGGAGCTGACCCGTGCGAACTGACCTGCCGGATGACCTCATCGCCGCGGTATACGACGCCGCCGCCAAGTACCCGGACCACCCGGCCATCACCGCACCCGGCAAACGCAGCGGAAAGCCGGGGAAGACCATCAGCTACCGGGACCTTGCCGCCGGGATTGAATCCACCGCAGAGGGCCTGCGGCGCGAGGGATTCGGTCCGGGGGAGCGCCTGCTGTTTTCCGTGCGGCCGGGGCCGGCGGCGTTCACGCTTGCCTTGGCTGCCGTCCGGGCCGGCGGGGCCATCGTGTTCATCGATCCCGGGGTTGGTCCCGAACTTTTCCGGAACAGGACGGCGCTCGCATCGCCGCGGTGGGCTGCCTCCGAATCGCTGCTTTATGCGCTCAGCGCGCCCGGGCCGCAGCGGCGCCTTGCCCGGCGGCGCGGCCTGCTGCTGCCGGACTACCCAGCGATGAAGGTCCGGCACTTCCACTCCGGTCCCTGGCTTCCTGGGGTCCCGTTCACGTCCACCAACATCCGTGCCCTGTCCCGAAATGCTTCCCGTAACAGTAAGTACGACGGCGGCGTCCGCAGCGGCGCTGCTCGATACGGCGGCGCTGCTCAATACGGCGGCGCTGACGACGGCGGCAGGCCGGACGGTCTCCCGCCGGTTGAAGCCGCGCCGGGGCAGGAAGCGGTCATCATTTTCACGTCCGGCACCACCGGGAAGCCCAAGGGCGTGGTGCACAGCCGCGGGACCCTGGCGGCCGGCTTTGGCCAGCTGAGCACACGCTGCACGTTCGCGGCCGGTGACCGCATCCACTCGGAACAGCTGATGATGGGCTTGCCGGCCCTGATCGCCGGTGCCCACTGGACGATGCCGTCGTACGGGTTGTCCGCCACCATCGATCCGCTGCGGTTCGCGGCCGAGCTGGGCTCCTCGCCCGGGCATAAGGCGGCATCCCACGTGTTCCTGGTGCCTGCGCAGCTGGCCCCGATCCTTGACGCCGTGGAATCAGGACAGTTGGTGTGGCCGGAGACCCTGAAAACGGTGATGCTGGGTGCCGCGCCCGTGCTGGCCCCGTTCCTGTCGCGGGCTGCCGGACTCCTGCCCGGAGTGCGCTTCCATTGCATCTACGGGATGACCGAAGTCCTGCCCATCGCGATCGCGGAAGGGCACGAGAAACTGGACTTCGCGTCCGGACGCACCGCGGAATTCCGGACCGCGGACGGCTCCGGCGAGGGCGACTACCTCGGCGGCCCGCTTCCGGGCGTGCGCTTCCGGGTGGCTGAGGACCATGAGCTGATCGTCTCCGGGCCCAACATGTGCCTGGGTTACCTCGGCGAGGACACCATGGACGAGCACGCCACCGGCGACCTCGTGCGCGTGGACCACGGCCCGGCCGGCTCGTCCGGTACGCCGAGGCTCGTCCTGCTGGGGCGCAAGAAGGACATGATCATCCGCGGCAAGACCAACATCTACCCGGGCCTGTACGAGCCGGTGATTGCCGGCATCGACGGCGTGGCCCAGGCCGCCATGATCGGCGTCCCTGATCGCATCGGCGACGAAGCGGTGTGGCTCGCCGTCGAACCGCACCAGGGACAGGATCAGGCGGCGCTGCTGCGGACCCTCCACCGCGAACTTCCCCGGCTCATCGACGAATCGGCCCTGCCCGACCGGATTGAGGTCATGCCCAGGCTGCCGGCGTCCGGCCGGCACCGCAAGCCGGACCGCGTGGCCCTGCGGGCGTTGTTCGCGGACCGCCCGCCGGAAGCGAGCCCGCCGGAAGGCACCCCGCCGCGAGCCCGGCCCTCGGGAGGGACGCCATGAGGATCGCCGTGACCGGGGCCAGCGGTTTCGTTGGCGGAGCCGTTGCCGAAGCTGCCGGGGAACGCGGCTGGGAGGTGGTCCGCTACGGCCGGCGCCGGCTCCCCGGCGTAACGGTGTGGGACCTCAGCGCGGGGCCGCTGTCCAACCCGCCGGAAGTGGACGCCGTCGTGCATTCCGGAGCGCACGTGGCGGACTGGGGGCCGCCGCAGCTGTTCCACCGCGTCAATGTACACGGGACCGAGGCCGTTGCGGCTACTTTTCCCCGTGCGCGGCTGGTCCACATTTCCAGTTCCAGCGTCTATCCGTGGTGGCAGCCGTGCGTCGACCGGCCGGAGGACGCGGTGGCGGGCCGGTACCTGAACGCCTACGCCAGTTCAAAGGCCCTTGCGGAGGCAGCGGCAGCGAGGCACGGCAATGCGCTGATCCTCCGGCCGCACGGCGTCTACGGCCCGGGCGACCGGACCCTCCTGCCCCGCCTCATGAGCAACGTGAACAATAACAGGTTGCTCAGCGTCGGAGGTCCCAATGTCCTGCACCAGCTGACATCCATCGGCAACCTGGCCCGGGCAGCGCTCGCCGCCTGCACCTCGGACGCCACCGGTCCCGTCAACGTGGCAGACCACCGGCCCGTGGCCTTGGGCGGAGTCCTGCGGGAAGTGCTGGACGCCACTGGCCGGTCCGACGTCGAACTCGGCTTTATCCCCATGCGCGCGGCGATGACGATTGCGGCGTCGCTCGAGGCGATGGCCGGCGTGACACGCAGGCCGCCGCGGCTGACGCGCTATGCCGTTAGCCAGCTCGGCTTCGAGCGTACCTACTGCACACGCCGTCTGCGGGACGAGCTGGGAGTGGACCCTGTCCCGAGCAGCTTCGCAAGTGCGGGAGAATGGATCAGAGACCTGGGATGAACGCATCCCGCCAGCGAGACGAAGCACTGAGGTATAAATGGCATTCGGACAGCCCCGGATTGAATACAAGACCAACGCCCAAATGCGCATCATGCATGAGGCCGGCCTGGTCCTGAGCCGCGCGCTGGATGCCGCCGTGGCCGCCGCAGTCCCCGGTGCCACCACGGCCCAGCTGGACGCGGTATTCCGCGCAGTCCTGGACGAGGCGGGCGCCAAGTCCAACTTCCTCGGCTACCACGGGTTCCCGGCCACCATCTGCACCTCGGTCAACGAGGAAGTCGTCCACGGCATCCCGGGCAGCCGCGTGCTGAACGACGGCGACATCATCTCGATCGACGGCGGCGCCATTGTGGACGGCTGGCACTCCGACTCCGCCCGCACCGTGATTGTCGGGACCCCGGACCCGGAAGACGTCCGGTTGTCCGAAGTCACCGAGGAAGCCATGTGGCGTGGCATTGCCGCACTGGCCACCGGAAAGTTCGTGGGCGATATCGGGAACGCCGTGGACGACTACGTCTCTTCCGTCCCCGGCAAGCCGCTGGGCATCCTGGAGGACTACGTGGGCCACGGCATCGGGTCCGAAATGCACATGGCGCCTGACGTATTGAACTACCGCACCAGCCACCGCGGCCCCAAGATCCGCCCGGGACTGTGCCTTGCCATTGAGCCCATGCTGGTCCGCGGCAGCATTGAGACCGCCGTGCTCGAGGACGACTGGACCGTAGTCACCACCGACGGCAAGCGCTCCTGCCAGTGGGAGCACTCCGTCGCCGTGCATGAAAAGGGCATCTGGGTTCTTTCAGCGCCCGACGGCGGTGCGGAGCGGCTTGCGCCGCTGGGCGTGGTTCCGGTCCCGATCCCGTAGGCCCCCGGCACACGGCGACGCGACCGCAGCGACGCGCAAAGTTCCCTGCGACGCGCAAATTCACCTGCGACGGGCGAATTCACCAGCGACGCGCAAATTTCCCTGCGACGCAGAAAATCCCTGGCGCACCCGGAATTTCGGGTGCGCCAGGGATTTTGCGTATCGCAGGACTTTTTGCGCGTCGAGACCGCGCGTCCGGAAAGGTGCGTCAGCTCTTGAGCTTGGGCTTGACGTCCTTGGTGTAGATGCCCTCCAGCGTGGACTTCAGTGCGGTCATGGTGGCCTTCACGTCGCCCTGCTGGGTGAGGATCTTCGCCGCGGCCTTGGCCATCTCCTGGTCGGCACCCGGCAGGAACACCCGTGCGTTGTCCTGGACCTTGGTGGCCGCGAGCTGGTCCATGGCCGTCTTGATCTGCGGGGTCTTGGCCAGCACCGAGGTCATGTCGGCGGAGACCCGGGTGGGCATGTAGCCGGTGGCCGCTGAGAATTCCGCAGTGTTTTCCGGCTCGGTCATGAACTTCAGGAACGTGCCTGCTGCGAGCTGCACTTCCTTGCTCACGCCGCTGGGGATGCCCAGGCCTGCGCCGCCCGTGGGGCACACACCGCTTTCCACCTTGGGGCCGCCCGGCAAGAAGCCGACGCCCACGTTGAACTTGGCGGACTTCAGGACACCGAGCAGGGACCCGGTGGAGGAGATGGTGGAGGAAGTGATCCCGGCGGCGAAGTCGTCCGCCGCCTCCTTCGAGGAGACTCCGGCCCAGCCGTCCTTGTAGATGGAGTCCTGGGCCCACTGCAGTGCCTCGACGGATTCCGCCGAGTCGCAGTTGATGGTCCATTCATTGGACCAGCTGCCGCCCCAGCCCCAGAGGTTGTTCTGCAGGGTCCAGCCCGCGTAGCCCGCCAGTGCCGGGTAGATGTAGGCGTACTGCGCGCCCGAGCTGGCCTTCAGCTTCGGGGCCCATTCGGCGAACTCCTGCCAGGTCTTGGGCGCGCGGTCAGGCAGGCCGGCAGCCTTGAAGTGGTCCTTGTTGTAGTAGAAAAGCGGTGTGGAACGGCCGTAGGGGAGGGCCCACTGCTTGTCGTCGTACTGGTAGTCGGCCACGAGGGACTTCTGGAAATCGTCCACCTTGATGTCCAGCTGCTTGACCAGGCCGTCCAGGGGGATGATGTTGCCGTTGGTGAAGTAGCGGAACCACCAGACGTCCGAAAGCACCACAACGCCGGGCAGTGCCTCCTTGGCCGCCTGTGAGGTCTGAAACTTCTGGGCGATTTCCTCATAGTTGGCGCCTGCCGTCACCAGGTTCACCTTGATGTCCGGGAACTTGGCGTGGAATTTCGCGATGATGGACTTCTCCACGTCCTGGGACTTACCCGGGTGGCTGGTCCAGAAGTCGATCGAGGCGGCGGGCTTCACTCCGCTGAAGTCGATTTCGGCGGCTTCGCTCGCGGGGGTTGTTCCGCCGGTGGACGGGCCGCCGCAGGCTGCCAGCGCAGCGGCGCCGGCTCCTGCACCGGCAAGCCCCAGGAAATGCCTGCGGTCAAGATTCATACCCATTGTGGATCCTCTCAAGGTGATTGCTCATGCTGACTCGTTGTACGGGTTGGATGACAGGTGGTGCGGGGAAAGCTGTTGTTGACCGCCAAAGGGATGCGGCCTTGGCGGGGGATGCGCCCGGGACTGCGGCCCTAGCCGGTGACGCTGCCCTGGGTAAGGCCGGCCACGATGTAGCGCTGGAGTGCCGCGAACACCACCAGGATGGGGACGATCACCAGCACCGCGCCCGCCATGAGGATGCCCCAGCCGGAACCGTTGCCCTCGGAGTTCTGCAGCAGCGTGAGGCCCACAGGCAGCGTCATGGTTTCCGGGCGGTCCGTGATGATGAGCGGCCAGATGTAGTCGTTCCACTCGCTGACGACGGTGACCAGGGCAACCGTGGCGATTGAGGGGACGGACACCGGGACCACGATCCGCCAGAGCCGCCGCCAGTGGCCGGCGCCGTCGATTTCCGCGGATTCCAGGATGGATGCCGGCAGCGTCATGAAGTGCTGCCGCAGCAGGAAGGTGCCGAAGGCGGTTCCCAGGCCGGGCAGGATGATGCCCCAGAGGGTGTTCTTTCCACCCATCCCGGCGATGAGGATGTAGTTCGGCAGGATTGACACCTGCGGCGGGACCATCAGGGCCACGAGGATGAGCACGAAGATGGCGTTCTTGAACGGGAAGCGGACGAACACCAGGGCGTAGGCCGTGAGGATGGCCAGCAGCACCTTGATGGTGGCGCCCACCAGCGTGACGATGGTGCTGTTCAGGAAGAACTGTGCGAACGGCACCGTTGTCATGGCGATGTTGTAGTTCTCCAGGTTCACGCTTTCCGGGAGGATCTTCAGGTCCATGGTGATGATCTCGCCGGGCTGCTTGAACGAACTCAGGATCATCCAGAGCAGCGGCAGGAACACCACCAGGGTGGCCAGGATCAGCGGAATGTACCCGCCGGCAATCGTTTGGACAATGTTGGCGCGGGAGAATGGCCGGTGCGTGCTCATGAGTAGTGCACCTTCCGTTCGACGAACCGCAGCTGCAGCACGGTGATGATCAGCAGGATGGCGAAGAGCACCACCGAGATGGAGGCCGAATACCCGGCCCGGTTGAAGGCGCCGAACGCCTGGAGGTAGGCCTCGTAGATCAGCGTGCTGGTGCCGTTGCCCAGGGGCGTCATGATCCTGATCAGGTCGAACGCCTGCAGCGAGCTGAGCATGGTGGTGATCAGCAGGAAGAACGTGGTGGGGGAGAGCAGCGGGACGGACATGCTCAGGAAACGCCGGAACCCGTCGGCGCCGTCCAGGGAAGCGGCCTCCATCACGTCCTGCGGCAACGACTGGAGCCCCGCGAGGTACACCACCGCGCAGTACCCCAGGTTCTTCCAGACGTACACGATGATCACCATGACCAGCGACAGCTGCGGATCGTTGATCCATTGCGGGCTTTGCTGGCCCAGTCCCCGGAGCACCCAGGCGAGGACGCCGTACCCGGGGTCGAAGATGAACAGCCACACCAGGCCCACGCCCACGCCGCTGAGCACATACGGGGCAAACACTGCGGAACGGGCAAAGGTGGTGCCGCGGACCTTGGAGTTCAGAGCCAACGCAATCAGCAGCCCCAGCACCATCGATCCGCCCACGGTGACGAGGGTGAAGACAGCGGTGGTCCCGAGCACCTTGGCGGCATCGGCACTGGTGAAGAAGGTGACGTAGTTGTCCAGCCCCACCACGGTGGCCGACGCCGATCCCAGCGTCCAGTCCAGCGTGGAGTAGTAGATGTTGTTGATGAGCGGGAGGTACGTGAAGACCCCGATCAGCACAAGGTTGGGCAGTGCGAGGGCCAGGAAAACGAAGAAGTCCCGGCGGGTCCTGCCGGACCATTTCGGCCGGCGCCGCAGGGCCGGACCGGCTTCCGCGACGGCGGCGGGCCGGTCAGTCAGTTGTCGTGTCATTCGGTCTCTAACGGATCCGGGCCCGCGGATGGCAGGCCAATGGGCGTGGGGGTAGCTTCACTTCACCACAAGGTTGGTGGGCAGAATCCCGCACTAGCCCTCGTCAGAGGATTGTTAGTCAAGGCTTCCTTGCCCGTTAACGCCGTGTTGCTGGCAGTATTGCATAACGTTTGTTTTGGAGGCCGGAGTTGCTCCCGCGGGTCGCCGAACTTTTGGGAGCGGACACTCGCTTCCGCGCAGGCGCACAATGGAGCCATGGGAGCAATTACCGATGTCCCCGGAATCCGGGTTGGCCACACGCAGAAAATCACGTCAATAGAGGCGTCCGACGGCGGCGCGTCCGACGCCGGCTGGCTCACCGGGGTGACCGTGGTGCTGCCGCCGCCCGGCACCGTGGGTTCCGTTGACGTCCGCGGCGGAGGCCCGGGCACCCATGAGACGGATTCCCTGGACCCCACCACACTCTCGCAGCGCGTGGACGCCGTGGTGCTCACCGGCGGCAGCGCCTACGGGCTGGTGGCCGCGCACGGTGCCAAGCGCTGGTGCGAGGAAGACGGCCGCGGCTTGCCGGTGCCGGGCGGACTCGTGCCGATCGTTCCGGCCGCCGCCATCTTCGACCTCGGCCGCGGCGGTGACTTCACCGCCCGCCCTGACGAGGAGATGGGCTATGCGGCAACTGCCGCCGCTGCCGCCCAAAAGGACGGTCACGACGTCGAACGCGGCAACGTGGGGGCCGGCACAGGAGCCGTCCTCGGGCGGGGGAAATACAAAGGGGGAGTGGGCACAGCGTCCATCACCTTGGACAACGGGGTTGTGATCGGCGCGATCGCCGTGGTCAATGCCGTGGGGTTGCCCGTGGGTGTTCGTTCGGCGGCTGGCGATTTCGACAAGGTCAATCACCCCGATGCCGAAGCCCAGCCACTCAACACAACACTCGTCGTCGTCGCTACGAATGCCGTGCTGAACAAGGCCGAGTGCAAGCGGACCGCCTCCGCCTGCCATGCCGGACTGGCCCGGGCGCTGAATCCTTCCCATACCCTCGCGGACGGCGACACCGTGTTCGCGCTGGCGACGGGCGCCGTCGAACTTGACCGCAGCACCGACGCTGCCCGGACGTTCAGCCTCATCACGCTCCAGAGCGCGGCAGCCGACGTCGTGACCGAAGCCATCCTGGACGGGGTATCCCGGGCTGAAGGCGTCACAACCCCGGCGGGGGAATTTGCTGCGTACGGCCCGGTAGTGCGCTACCATGGTCCGATTTAACATTCCTGCCAAGATGGCGTAGTGTTGTCTGTTGGTTGTCTGCCCTGTTTGTGCCCTTTTGCGGTCGGAAGGCAGAAGCCAATCAATCAAAAACGTTCGCAGTCATGTCCGGTGCCAACCGGAAGGCTGTGACAACAACAGTTAGCGGAGGGTATGGCCAAGAAGGACGGGGTCATTGAGATCGAGGGCGTTGTGACTGAGGCGCTGCCTAACGCGATGTTTCGCGTTGAGCTCACCAACAAGCACATCGTTCTGGCGCACATCTCTGGAAAAATGCGCCAGCACTACATCAGGATTCTCCCTGAGGACCGGGTAGTGGTGGAGCTGAGCCCGTACGACCTGACACGTGGTCGTATCGTCTACCGCTACAAGTAAACACTGGGCGGCCAGAGCATTAGCCGAAGGCCGGGCCAGTAGACCAACTGCAACACGCAAAGGAACGCCATGAAGGTCAAGCCGAGCGTCAAGCAGATCTGCGAAAAGTGCAAAGTGATCCGCCGTAATGGCCGGGTCATGGTGATCTGCGAGAACCCGCGCCACAAGCAGCGCCAGGGCTAATTTCCTTCACGGGAAATCCTGGGTTGCTAACCCACGCAAGTAAATAAAGGCAGCACAAGCTGAACTGGGACATAAGCTCGAAAGAGCCCGGACAGCTAACCCCCGGTCGGAGGCTGGGGCCGCACTGAAAGTGCGGGTGTACTGCCTACGACCTCCGGTTTATACAAGGAGTACCGCCACTATGGCTCGTCTCGCTGGCGTAGACATTCCCCGCGAAAAGCGGCTGGAAATTGCGCTTACTTACATCTACGGCGTGGGCAAGACCCGTGCACACGAAACCCTGGCTGCTACCGGCATCAGCGCTGACGTTCGGGTCAAGGACCTGACCGACGCACAGCTGGTTGAGCTGCGTGACTACATTGAAGGCAACTACAAGGTTGAGGGTGACCTTCGCCGCGAAGTGGCCGCTGATATTCGCCGCAAGGTTGAAATCGGCAGCTACGAAGGCCTGCGTCACCGCAAGGGCCTGCCCGTACGCGGACAGCGTACGAAGACCAACGCACGTACCCGCAAGGGTCCGAAGCGTACCGTCGCCGGCAAGAAGAAGGCTCGTTAATCCCTGAGGGATTAACGCGTCTTCCCCAATAAACTTTCTGTAGGAGAAATAATGCCCCCGAAGACTCGTGGCGCGGTTCGCAAGCCGCGTAAGAAGGACAAGAAGAATATCGCGCTGGGCCAGGCGCACATCAAGAGCACCTTTAACAACACCATCGTTTCCATCACGGATCCGAACGGTGCTGTCATCTCCTGGGCTTCAGCCGGTGAGGTTGGCTTCAAGGGCTCACGTAAGTCCACCCCGTTCGCTGCCCAGATGGCTGCCGAAGCTGCTGCAAAGCGCGCCCAGGAGCACGGCCTGAAGAAGGTTGACGTGTTCGTCAAGGGACCGGGTTCGGGCCGCGAAACCGCAATCCGCTCGCTGCAGGCCGCCGGCCTGGAGGTTGGCTCCATTCAGGACGTCACCCCCGCCGCGCACAACGGCTGCCGCCCGCCGAAGCGCCGCCGCGTCTAAGACGTATTCAGCAGTTGGAGCTTGCCCGGACCTTCACGGGTCCGGGCAGGCCCAGCCGCGTTAAGTCTTCAGACCGAATTTCCACCACCTGTGTTGCGTCATATAGCGGATGCTCGCCGAAAGGAAACCTAAGTGCTCATTGCACAGCGCCCCACCCTCTCTGAAGAGGTCGTCTCCGAAAACCGCTCCCGTTTCATCATTGAACCGCTGGAGCCGGGCTTTGGATACACTCTCGGAAACTCCCTCCGCCGTACCCTGCTCTCCTCCATCCCGGGCGCTGCTGTAACCAGCATCCGGATCGATGGCGTGCTGCACGAGTTCACCACGGTTCCGGGTGTCAAGGAAGATGTCACCGAGATCATCCTGAACATCAAGAACCTGTCGGTTTCCTCCGAGCACGACGAGCCGGTTGTTGCTTACCTGCGCAAGCAGGGCCCGGGAGTCGTCACCGCCGCGGACATCGCTCCGCCGGCCGGCGTCGAATTCCACAACCCGGATCTGCACATTGCCACGCTGAACTCGAAGGGCAAGTTCGAACTCGAACTGACCATCGAGCGCGGCCGCGGCTACGTTTCGGCAGCTCAGAACAAGTCCGGCGACTCCGAGATCGGCCGCATCCCGGTCGACTCGATCTACTCGCCGGTGCTGAAGGTTACTTTCCGCGTGGAAGCCACCCGTGTTGAGCAGCGCACTGACTTCGACAAGCTGATTGTTGACGTCGAGACCAAGCAGGCCATCGCCCCGCGCGATGCCGTTGCTTCCGCAGGCACCACCTTGGTGGAACTGTTCGGTCTAGCCCGCGAGCTGAACACCGCAGCTGAAGGTATCGAGATTGGCCCGTCGCCGACTGACGCTGCCCTGGCAGCCGACATGGCCCTGCCGATCGAGGATCTGGACCTCACCGTCCGTTCCTACAACTGCCTCAAGCGTGAGGGCATCCACACCGTGGGTGAACTCGTTGCCCGCTCCGAGGCCGACCTGATGGACATCCGTAACTTCGGTGCGAAGTCCATCGACGAGGTCAAGGCCAAGCTGGTTGAACTGGGCCTGTCCCTCAAGGACTCGCCTCCCGGTTTCGACCTGGCAGCTCGCGCCGCAGCCATCGAAGAGGACGACGCCGCTTTCAGCGACGACGAGCTCTAACAAGCAGATCTTGGCCGGCTGGCTGGATGCACCACGTTGTGCGCAGCCCACCGGCTTCCATATGAGGAGAAACAATTATGCCTACCCCCACTAAGGGTCCGCGCCTCGGAGGCGGCCCGGCTCACGAGCGTCTTATGCTCGCGAACCTGGCAGCAGCACTGTTCGAGCACAAGCGGATCACCACCACGGTGACCAAGGCCAAGCGCCTGAAGCCGTACGCAGAGCGCCTGGTGACTTTCGCCAAGCGCGGCGACCTCGCTTCCCGCCGTCGTGTACTCGGCCTGATCAGCAACAAGGGCGTCGTCCACGAGCTGTTCACCGACATTGCACAGGCAGTGGAGAACCGCGATGGCGGCTACACCCGCATCACCAAGATCGGCAACCGCAAGGGCGACAACGCTCCCATGGCTGTCATCGAACTGGTTCTCGAGCCGGTTTCCGCAAAGCAGGCTGTAGTGGCTGAAGCTACTGCTGCTGCCAAGCGCGATGCAGACAAGGCTGCTCCGGCTGCCGAAGCTGTTGAGACTGAAGAGGCTGCTCCGGCTGCCGAAGCTGTTGAGACCGAAGCTGCTGAAGCCAAGTACGCCGGCTCGCACCCCGCCACGGCTGACAACGAAGCTCCCGAGGGCTTCCCCGTCAAGGGCAACGAGGACTCCATGAAGTTCCACGTTCCCGGCTCACGCTGGTACGACGCCACCACCGCTGAAGTATGGTTCGACTCTGCCGAGTCCGCCGCAGCAGCAGGCTTCGCACCTGCCGGTGGCGACGCTGCGCAGGCAGTCGAAGCTGAGTAATCAGGCTCTGACGCCGCAGTAGACTTATGTCTATGAACCACCAAAAACCCGCTGCCCCCGTTTTGGGGGGCGGCGGGTTTTTGCGTATCCGTTTGGATTTGGCGTACGACGGCGGCCCCTTCAGCGGGTGGGCAGTGCAGCCCGGCCTGCTGACCGTCCAGGGGGTGTTGGAGGATGCCCTGGCCCTCCTGGTCCGGCGCAAGGTGCGGGTGACAGTGGCCGGCCGCACCGACGCCGGTGTGCACGCCCGCGGCCAGGTGGTCCACCTGGACCTCACCGAAGGTGAGTGGCAGGGCCTGAACCGCGGCGTTGAGCTGGATCCCGCCGTCGCCCTCCTGCGGCGCCTTCGCGGGGCACTGAGCAGGGGCCTTGGCGACCTCACCGGCGCCATCGAGGTGCACAGCGTCACCCTGGCTCCCGAGGGGTTCGACGCACGGTTCTCGGCGCTGTGGCGCCGGTACAGCTACCGCATCGCCGACGGCCCGGCGCTGTGGGACCCGCTGGGCAGGTACTCCACCCTCTGGCACAAGGAGCAACTCGACGTGTCGCTGTTGAACGAGGGCGCGTCCAAGCTCCTGGGGCTGCAGAACTTCCGTTCCTACTGCAAGCCCCGGGAAGGATCCACCACCATCCGTGAACTGCAGCGGTTCGAATTCGCGCGGGGGAGCGACGGCGTCATAGTCGCCACCGTGCAGGCTGACGCGTTCTGCCACAACATGGTGCGGGCGCTGGTGGGGTCGGCCCTGTACGTCGGTTCAGGTGCAGAGAAACCGGAGTGGCTTTATGAGCGGCTGCTTGAGCAGAAACGCGATGCAAAGTCCGTGCTGTCCGCCCCGCACCCCCTGGTGCTCGAAGAAGTGGCCTATCCCTCGGACAGCGAACTGCTGGCCCGGGCCGAACTGACCAGGGCGCTCCGGAAGTAGTCCGGCCGCTAGTAGGCCGGGGAAGGATCTTCCGCCGGCAGGACAACAGTGAAACTGCTGCCCTCGCCAGGCCGGCTGGTGCACGTAATCGAGCCGTGGTGCAGATCCACGATGGCCTTCGTGATGGATAGCCCCAGTCCGACGCCGGGGATGCCGGACTGCAGGACTTCGCGGCTGCGGAAGAACCTGTTGAACACCTGCGCCGCATCGGCCGAAGTCATGCCCATCCCGGTGTCGTCCACGCGCAGGTACACCTGCTCGGCTTCTGCCCGGGCCGTGACCCGGACCGTCCCGCCGTCGGGGGAGTATTTGATGGCGTTGGATAGGAGGTTGTCCAGGACCTGGCCGAGCCGGAGCGGGTCCACCTGCGCCCACAAAGGTACCGGCACGTCGGCGAGCAGTGACACCTTTGCGGCAGCGGCATGTTCCTGCGCCGAGCCAACGCAGAAATCCACCAGCCCGGACAAATCGGTCCTTCGCGGATGCACCGGCAGCGACGCTGAGGCCGACAGCAGCAAATCCGACACGAGGGTGAGGAGCCGTTCCGTATTGCGCTGGGCCACCTCCAGCCGTTGAGCGGCCAGGGGCGGGAGCCCGTGTTCGCCGTCGAGCACCAGGTCGAGGTTCCCGATCACGGAATTCAGCGGAGTGCGCAGTTCATGGGTCACGTTGGACAGGAAGTCATCCTTCGCCGCCATCGCCTCCACCAGGCCGGTCACGTCATTGAACACCACCACGGCGCCGTTGAATTCGCCGTCGTCATTCCGGAGCGATCTGGCCGCCGTCGAAATGGCCCGGCGCTGCGGGCCCTCGCCGAACCAGACCAGGTAATCAGCAAAAGACTCACCCTGGGTAGCCCGGTAAACGGGACGTTTATCCGGGGCCAATGGTGATTTTCCGTCCTGGCTGAAGAGTGTCAGTTGCTCCTCAATTCTTGACACCGCTAATGCACCCGGAAGACCTTCCGGGGACGCCGCGGCTTCCAGCTGGGATTGCCGGACATTTGTCAGCAGGCGGTCACCGTTGGCATTCACGGCAACAATGCCGACGTCGACCGTTTCCAGGATTGTGTCCAGCAGCTTTTCGCGCTCTTTGCTCTCTTCAAAGAGCGCGCGCATTTCACGGTCCGTGGCCTCCAAAACGCGCTGCTGGAGCCTCAGGTTCACGCTGGCGAAACGGATGGCAATGGACACCGTGAGCATCATGAGCGGCAATAGCAGGGCCGATGTCACATCGGCTACTGAAACGCCCGGCAGCCGGGAGAACAGGGGAGGCAGGGAGATCAACAGGGGGCCGCAGAAGCTCAGGAAAAGGCTGCTCCGGGCAGGCAGCGAAGAGGCGGACACCCAGATCACCGGGAAAATCGCCAGGACACCGAGGCCCGGAACGCCTGGCGGCACACCGATGCGAGTCAGCCAGATGGCGATGAAATCAAACATGGGAATGAAGAGCGGAACGTACGGACCGAACTTTTCCCAAGGCAGCAGGACGCACGCCAGGAAAAGGAGGGCGTGCATCCCCAAGGACATCAGGAAGACTCCGTTGCCGAATACGCCGGGCCACGCAAAGTAGGCCGCAATAGCCACGGCAAAGACCACAAAGGAAAGCGGCAACTGACACAGGATCACCTGGGTACGAGGCCCCAGGGCACGGAAGAAGCGGTCGGCGCTGGGAGCCAGCGATGTCTCAGCCACGCAGGTGCGCCCTGGTCCCCGCCCTGAGCAAACCTCCGCCGGACCATCCACCGTGGCCGGGCGAATGCAGGTGACGAGTGGTGGCGAACATGGGCCCGGCCCTTTCTTGGACGTCATTGTTTACTGTGAAGTCATGCTAATTGACATTCATACTTCTGCCACGGAAAAAGAACCGCCAATAAGCGAGATTTCTTGTAGCGTAGTCCCTTGGGGGGTGTAACAGGCATTTGCGATGGGCAGGTGCCTGCATGGGGTCTGGGGATTTATGGGGTTGACCATGAGCGATCTGGGAGTAGCTGTGGTTGTCGAGGACGACAAGGACATACGTAACTTGTTGGAATCGGTCTTCCTTCAAGCGGGGTTTGAGGTGCACACAGCCTCGGACGGCCGCGAAGGCGTGGAATTGGTTCGACATCAAAAGGCGAATATTGTCACGTTGGATGTGGGGCTGCCAGACATCGACGGCTATGAAGTGCTGCGACGTATCCGGCAGTTCAGTGATGCCTACGTGGTGATGCTGACCGGCCGGAGCGAAGAGCCCGACATGTTGACCGGCCTGCACTCGGGCGCGGATGACTACATCACCAAGCCATTCCGTCCGTTGGAGCTCCGAGCGAGGGTGGCGGCCATGATGCGGCGGCCGCGGTACGGCGACGCACAACGGCAGGACGGTCTACGACAGGACGCACAACCGCAGGCGGCACCGGCGAAACCGGCACCGCATGCCCAACCCGGCACTGTGCACGGAACCGGACCCAGGGATGTCCTGGAGCACCGGGACCTCAGGCTCAGCCCCCGGACACGGTCTGCCGAACTGGCCGGCAAGGAACTGGAGCTGACGCGCAGCGAGTTTGTCCTCCTGGAGGAACTCCTGCGGGCCGGCGGCGGTGTGTGCACGCGGGCCGATCTGGTGAAGGTGGTCCGCGGGGACTACTACCAGGACGACACGTACATCAGCGAGGCTGACGAGCGTGCCGTGGAAGTCCACATCGGGAACCTCCGGAAGAAACTCCACGAGGACGCCCATACCCCGCAATTGCTGCAGACCGTGCGGGGCGTGGGGTACCGGCTGGGAGCCGGCAAGCTCTAGCCCGGCAGCCTACCGGGGGACCGGCGGCTACCAACGGCCCGGCAGCTACTCGGCCGAGTGGCCTGCCGGGAGGTAGCTTTGGCGAAGCTGGGCAACGGTTTCGTGGCCAAGGTCTGCGATGAGGGCCAGCATTGACTTGCCCTTGTCCCAGCACCCTGAGCGGATGATGGCCTCGACGTCTTCGGCCAGGCGGGCCAGCCGAAGGCCTCCCACCATCGCGGAGCCGATCTTTAGGCTGATCGCGGCGTCGAGGGCATTGGTGCGGTCCTGGCCGGAGATCGCGTTCGTCAGGTTCAGATAGCGCTGGTCCCAGATCTCGATGTAGTCAAGGGCAAACTTCCTTGCCACGGCAGGCTGGGCCAGCTGGCTTTCGAGGTCCTGCAGCACCAGGAGGTCCACGAGCGGGATTTCCTCAAAAGCCAGGCTGGCGTCAGTGCCCGGGGCAGCCGAGGCCGAGTAAAGGGTGCAGATGTGGTCCGCACCTTCGTCTTCGGTACAGCTGCCTGAAATGGACATATGACAACGCTACTTCCTGAATCTGTCAATTCGCTCGACCTAGGCAGATATTGTGCAAACCTTGAGTCTCTTGGGGTAACAGGCGGTGACTGGTGCCACTTTGGGCACCCTATTGACCACTGAATGTGACAACGGTGTTGATGACGGCGGGGCCCAAAATTGCGATGAACAGGACCGGAAAGATGAAGAACAGCAGCGGGAACAGGATCATCACCGGCAGTTTCATCGCTTTTTCCTCGGCGCGTTGCCGTCGCTTCACCCTCATGACCTTCGCCTGAATCCGCAGGACGCGGCTGATGGCGATGCCGTAGGTGTCAGCCTGGACGATCGCCTGGACGAAGCTGCGCAACTCGGGGAGGTTGGTCCGCTCAGCCAGTGCGATGTAGGACTCCCGCCGGCTGCGTCCCACCTGCATGTCCTGCAGCGTGCGGATGATTTCCTCGGCCAGCGGTCCCTTGCCGTTTTCTCCTGCCCGGGCCATGGCGCCCTCGAAGCCGAGGCCGGCTTCCACGGAGATCAGCATCTGGTCCAGGGTGTTGGCGAGTTCCAGCTGCATGGCCTTCTGGCGCTCCATGCCCTTGCTGTAGAGGAGCAGGTCCGGGATGAAGTAGCCCAGGAAGAGGAGAAACAGGCCAACGAGTTTGATCATCGGTTTGGGACTGCTCATGCTGATGAGGATGAAGAGGGAGGCCCCCACGAGTCCGAGGACGGGCTTTGCTGCGAGGATGCGCCCCAGAGGCCAGGCAGCGGGCCGGCCGGCAAGGGAGAGCAGACGGTCGAGTTTGCGGACATAGGCGGCGGGTGTCAGGCCATAGCCGATCCTGTCGAGCAGCCGGCCCTGGGTCTTTTCCGGGACGTCGGCGGCCCTCCTGCCGCGGTTGAGGATAGCTACTGTTGCGGTCCGGGACTTGCGGTCCACGGACAGGACGGACCACGTCAAGTAGCCGACGGGGAGGCAGACCAGGAGGAGCGAGGAGAGCACCACGGGGTTCATGTGCACCTCAGAATTTCAGATCGATGATTTTGCGCATCCACAGGCTGCCGATGGTCATGAGAACCACGGACCCGGCGATCATTGCCCAGCCCAGCGGATGGGTGAACATCGCATCCATGTAGCCGGGGTTCACCGCCATCAGCATCAGCACGATGCCGATGGGCATGGCAATCAGGATGTAGGCGGAGAACTTGCCCTCCGCAGCGAGGGCTTTGATATGGCCCTTGATCTCGGACCTTTCCCGGATCGTTTCATTGACCTGATCCAGGACCTCGGCCAGGTTACCGCCCACTTCGCGGTTGATCTGGATGGCCTGCGCGATCCAAACGAAGTCCTCGTTCTTCATGCGTTCCGAGGTGTCCGTCAGGGAGGCCAGCAGATCGCGGCCCAAGCTGGTCTCGGTGATAACCCGGCGCATCTCTTCCGAGGTGGGGCTTTGGGACTCGGCAGCTGCGGCATCGATGGCGCGGAGGATGCTGTGGCCGGCCCGCAGCCCGCCGGCGAGGAGCTGGAGGGTGTCGCCGAGCTGCTGGTCGAACTTTGTCCGCCGCTTTCCGGCCAGGAAGCCGAGCACCAGGTGACCCACGAAGGGGGCGAGGATGATGAGCAGGACGGACAGGGCGGGCACACCGATCACCAGGCCCACCAGGGCGCCCACAATTGCACCGGCGATCACCAGGACAATGAATTCGGCCTGGCTGAGCCGGACCCCGGCCGTTTCCAGTGCCTCCCGGTTGTAGAGGCGGACATTCCGGGAGGCCAGGAACCGGTCCAGGGCGCCGACGGTGATGTTTGCCAGGCGTGTCAGCCGTGAGGGCGGATCAAAGGCGAACGGCCGGCGCCGGCTGAGCGCGATCTCCGGAGCACCGGGTATCAGTATTGCCACACCCAGCAGCAGCGGTGCGAGGAACAGGAGCGCGGCTCCAAGGGTCATCAGCACGGCGCCCCCTAGGCCATTCCGTGGCCGGAGGGGGCCGCGTGGCCGCCGTGCCGGCCAGGGCCGGCGGGCCCGCTCTGCCCGGCAGGCCCGCCAGTTCCGGGACCCGCGGGCGTGGCGAAAACGGCGGGCGAGACATGGATTCCGAGGTCCTCGAAGCGGTCGATGAAGCGCGGGCGGATGCCCGTAGCAACCGGTCGTCCGAGGAAGCGGCCCTGGGCGTCGACGCCGGCCGAGTAGTCGAAAACGAAGGCGTCTTGCAGGGTCACGATGTCGCCTTCCATGCCCTGCACCTCGGTCACGTGGGTGATGCGGCGGCTGCCGTCCCGCAGACGTGAAATCTGGACGATCAGGTTCACGGCCGAGGCTATCTGTTCCCGGATGGCCCGCAGCGGCAGGTCCATGCCAGCCATCAGCACCAGGGTTTCCAGGCGCGCCACGGCGTCACGCGGGGAATTGGAGTGCACGGTGGACAGGGAACCGTCGTGGCCGGTGTTCATGGCCTGGAGCATGTCCAGCGACTCGCCGCCGCGGACCTCACCCACCACGATGCGGTCCGGGCGCATACGGAGCGAGTTCCTCAGCAGTTCGCGGATGGTCACTTCGCCCTTGCCCTCGGTGTTGGGCGGACGGCTTTCCAACCGGACCACATGTTCCTGCTGGATCTGCAGCTCCACGGCGTCCTCGATGGTGACGATCCGTTCGTCCGAGGGCAGGAACGACGAGAGCACGTTCAACAGCGTGGTTTTCCCCGTGCCCGTTCCGCCCGAGACGATGATGTTGAGCTTGGCCTTGACGCAGGCATTGAGGAGCTCCGCCATTTCCGGCGTCAAGGTTCCGTAGTCGATCAGGTTCCGGACAGTGAGAGGCACCTTGCTGAACTTTCGGATGGTCAGCGACGATCCGCCCACGGCCAGCGGCGGGATCACCGCGTTGACGCGGGAGCCGTCCTCCAGCCGGGCATCCACCAGCGGTGAGGACTCGTCAATGCGGCGGCCCACCTTGGACACGATGCGCTCGATCACCTTCCGCAGGTGTTCTTCCGAGCTGAAGCGGGAATCGGCCAGCGTGAGGTGACCCTTGCGTTCCACATAGATCTGGTCCATCCGGTTGACCATGATTTCAGTGACGGCGGGGTCGTCCAGCAGCCGCTGCAGGGGGCCGTAGCCCAGCACGTCGTCGGCAACGTCCTGTACCAAGCGCGTCCGTTCCTCGGAGGAGAGCGGCACCTGTTCGGCGTCGATGATGCGGGTGAGCTCCTCACGCGCAGACGTCCGGAGCTCCAGTTCGGTGATGGCCGAGTCGTTGAAGCGGGCACCCATGCGCTCGAACAGAGCCGTGGCCGCCCTCTCCTTCAGCGCGGCGAAGGCGTCCACGGGCTGCTGGGCTTTCGGTTTCGCCTCTTCCGCATGGTCCGTCCCGGCGGAAGGTACGACGACGGCGGCAGCCGGTGCCGCCGTCGTCGTCCGTTTGTCCGTCCGCACCGGTGCCCACGGTTCCGGTGGCGGGGCCGGCAGTTCCGGGCGTTCCCGCTCCAGCGTTGCGGTGGCGGTGCGGGAGGATGGCGACGACGCGGAAGCGGCCTGGGTGAGTGACGGCGCCTGCGACTTCGCTTGTACCGCACTGATGCGTTCTGAAAGTTTCATCTAGACCACTACCCTTCGGTGCAGTTTGCGTTGGGATTTGGCCCGCCAGGCGGGGTTGAAGCGGTCGACGAGCTGGTTCAGGCTCTTGGTTGCCGGGTCCTTGGCCGATTCCTGGAGGACGGGGATGCCGCGGTTGGTGGAAAGGGCGACGGCGCGGGAGCGCGGAATGCTGACGTCGACGGGCGCGCCGATGGTCGATTCGAGGTCCTGGACGGTCAGGCCCAGCTTGGAATCGGCCATGTTCAGCACCACGTGCCGGGTCTCAGGGAGGATCTCCAGCTGGCGCAGCACGTCCAGGCCCGAACGCAGGCCGCGGACGCTGGGAATGTCCATCCCGCTCACCCACACCACATCCGTGCACTGCTCCATGGCGGCCAGCCCGATTTCGGGAAGGCCCGGGGCTGTGTCCACCACAACGTACTGGAACTGCTCGGATAACTGTTCCAGCAGCCGGCTCACCTGTTCCGGGGTGATCTCGTCCGCATCGACGGGCGTAGGCGGAGCGCACACGGCGTAGATGCCGCCGGGGTGGACCGTCAGGAAAGCCTTCAGGACCAGTGAGTCCTGGCTCGCCGCGGGGGACACCGCGTCCGTGACCGTGTGCTGCGGGTCGAGGTAGAGCCCTGAGGCGACGTCGCCGAACTGCAGGTCCAGGTCCACGATCACCACACTCATCGGGGCGATCTTGCCCAGGCCGATGGCGATGTTGGTAGCGATGGTGGTTTTGCCCACCCCGCCCTTGGGGGAGAAGACGCCGATGACAAGGCCTTTGTTGGATTCCGTCATTGGCGGGACGGCCTGAACCCGGTACCTGCTGGCGAACGATTGGTTGGCGCGTTCCAGGAGGACCCGGATCTGGGCGGGATCGGAGCCGGGGGAGAGGATGTCCCTGATGCCGGCGCGCATTGCCTGCAGGATGAAGTCCGGGTCCGGTTCGGCGGCGAGGATGACGCTGAGTTCCGGGAACCGGACGTTCATCACCGTTGCAAACCGGAGGGCTTCATCCACGGGGACGTCGGGTCCCAGGATGAGCACTTCGGGCAGTTCCTGGTTGAGGGCTGCAAACAGGTCGTTGGGATCGGCGGGCAGCAGGCTAGTGAAGAAGGTCTGCACGCCGCCTTGGAGACCGCCGGCAACGGCCTGGCGGAGGCGGCCGTCGAAATCGGCGTCCGGAGTGATGAGTGTGAAGCGGCTCATTTGTAGACGTCCGGCCGGATCATGATGCGCGGGCCGTTGTCCTCGGCGTCGAGCGGCTCGCGGCTGAGCCAGATGGACGAGAAATCGGTCATTTCCGAGGCGAAAACGATCTTTGCCGCGTTGATGTCGTTGACCGCCACGGTGATCATCAGCGAGCCGGTCGGAAGGTTCACGTCGCGAGGATTGGGTTCGGCACCGGCGCTCGCCGACGGTGCCGGGTTTGCGGCTGCTCCCTCGGGCGCACGCTGCACGGCGGTGACCAGGACCTTATGGATGGACAGCTGGGTAGTTTCCTTGTCGGCTTTCGACTCGATGCCGCCGGAGCGCATGGTGATGAAGATGCCCACGTGGTCGCCGGGCTGGAGGCGCCCGCCCACCACACGCTGCGGCTCCAGCTGGAAGGAGACTTCCTGGAGACCGGCCGGTACCTTGACCGAACCGGAGGTCTGGAGGTCTTCGGGGTCGACGAGCTTCTCCGCCAGCAACTGTTCGCCCGGGACGAGGTCAGCGGCGGCTACCTTTCCGTCGGAATCGTCCAGGGTTTCCAGAGCGGATTTTGCGACGGCGGTGCCCGGCACCTGCTCGAGGGCCACGGAGGCTTTCACTGTGTCCACGGTTGCGCCGGCGGGGATGGCCTTGGTGACCACGAGAACGCCCACCGGGTCCAGGTCCTTGACGGCGCGCTGGTCAGCACCCTGGGCGTACGTGACGACGAGGACTGCCCCGACGATGGCTAGGAGGACTGCCACCACTCCTGCCAACAAACGTGACTTCACTGACTGCTCCTGTGCTTATGGAAATGCGGGGTGGACGAAACTATTTGCTGAAGGCAACGACGGTCGCGCCGTCGGGGTTGACGGGGCCGAGCGTGTAGCCGTCGGCCAGGGAAACATACTTGACGAAGGTTCCGATGATGCCGCGGCACGGTTCCTTGCACTCAAGGTTGGCGGGGACGTCAGGGGTCCGGTTGCGAAAGGTGTACGGAAGGCCCGAGCTGCCAACTTTCCATCCGGCAACTTTGAACGCGGCGAAAGTGGTCAGTCCGTAGATAGCGTTGGTACCGGTTCCGGTGACGGAATTGAAGATCGGCAGCAACACGAAGACGTCTTTGTTGGCGGTCATGTCCGCCGCCCAGCCGTTCAACGTGGCCTCGCAATTTGGCGGCGCATTGTTGCCGGTATCTCCTCCGGCGGTGCTCTTGGCGATGTCGATGAAGGCGCCGCACTGGCCGGTATCTTGTTTGAGGCCACCGAAACCACCCTCAACGAAGGCGCCCGATGGACCGTAATTGCAGTCGATGTTGGCGTTTTTTCCATGCAACTGGAGTAGCTGCATGATGTTCGTGCTGTTGCGAACCTGGCAGATGGACACGGTGATCGGAAAGGGTGTGGTGCCCTTCTCGGGGCTGCCCCACACCACTGTTGAAGGGGCATTGACTTCGGCGGAGTCCATGCCCAGCACACGGGCGAAGAAGAGCGAAACTTCGTTGGGAGATTTGCCGGCTTCCTGCGCTCCGGCTGTGACTGTGACGGTGCGATTGGTCGCACTGAGCGCTATGGATTTGATGTGGCTGAGGCCGTCGTTGGCGTTGCTGTTGGTGAGGGTCGCTGCCAGGGTTGACGTAGCGGAGCAGTCGGGATCAGTGGCGCTCTTCGCGCATTTTTGGGCGATGGCCAGCGCTGCCGCGTCGGCACCGTTGCGAAGCTGCGTCCGCTCGGCGTAGAGCATTCCGACGTCTACGGCGATCGCTCCGAAGCCTAGAAGCACCACCAACAAAATGGCGACCAGGACGCTCACGGCGCCGCGTTCGCCGTCGTGGTTGTTGTTCTGTTGTCCGTTCCGGGGGGTCAGCCTCCGCATAGCATGGCTCCCTTACCGGTCATGGGAAACGGGCCGGCGATGCCGGTCATGGTGGAGAGGTTGTAGCTGATGGTGACGGTGATGCGGTTACCCGGTGCGCAACTTGTGGTGCCGGTGTCGAGATTCTTGAAGACGATGTTCGTGTCCTTCAGCCCGGGCTGAAGCGATACCGCAGTATCCCTCGCAGCCTTGTTGGCATCAGAGATTTTGTTGGAGATGGCCATGACGCGCACGCCTTCGCGGGCGGCGGCGGAGAGAGAAGCCTGGGCGTTGTAGGCCCGGCTGAACTCCATGATGCCTAGGAGCAGCATGACGAGGACAGGCGCCAGGATCGCAAATTCGACCGCAACGGCTCCGCGCTCGGATGCCCTGGACATGGTGGTGCCTTTCCGTTCAGGCCAATGGGGTGGTGGTGACAGCCAAAGTGGCGGCGGCTTGGGTGCCGCCGCCACTTTGGGTTGACGCGCCTGGGGCGCGTCGGGGTTCGAGGAGGAGGGTTACGGGGCGGCCGGGGCGGCGCAGGTGCCGAGGCCGGCCTCGGCACCTGCGGTGTAGGCGCCGCCGCTGATCGAACATGACATTTGAGTGAACAGGTCGGTCAACGTTCCGCCGAGAATGGTGACGGCGACGATGATGACGACGGCGATGAGGGCCACCATGATGCCGTACTCGACGGCGGTGGCGCCGGTTTCGTCACGGCGGAGGCGGGTCATGAGGTTGGTGTAGAGAGAAAGCACGGGGACTCCTGAGCGAGTTTGGGTGGGCTGGTCCTGCACCAGCTCTGCTAGAAAGTTAGCAATCGCTACACTTCTTTTGGCGGGATCTTGGAGCATCCTGCGCTAAGCCTGCCCGACTTATGCCTAGGCCGCGCTAATCCTGCACCGAAACTGCGCAACCACTTGGATCGCTGCAACCATCGAAACGCAAAAAAGGACTCCCCCGGCGGCCTCTTGGCCGGGGGGAGTCCTTGGTGCAAGTGAGTGATGCGCTGATCTTTTTTCCCACGAAGGCCCTGAACGAGCACTCACACGCGCTCAGGGCCTTCGCCCGGTGCGAGATCCTGCTCCTCGCTGCCGGGTGGCAACGGACTCCTCGGTTCTGGGTGCCGAGGAGATCCGGGTCTGTGCATCCTGGCAGCTCAGCCCAGGGTTTCCATGATGTTGATGGCGGCCGGGCCCAGAAGGACGATGAAAAGCACCGGGAAAATGAAGACGAGCAGCGGGAAAAGGACTTTCACCGGGAGCTTCATTGCCTTTTCTTCCGCCCGTTGCCTCCGCTTGACTCGTGCTTGTTTCGCTTGTGTGCGAAGGACTTTAGCGAGGCCAATACCGTACTTGTCCGCCTGCACAACAGCGCGGACGAAGCTCCGGAGATCGGACACTGATGACCTATCGGCCATTGCTTGATAGGCCTCCTGGCGGGGGCGCCCCACTTGCATGTCCTGAAGCGTCCGCATGAGCTCTTGGGCCAGGGGCCCGTCGCCGTATTCGGCGGCCCTTCCCATGGCAGCTTCGAAGCCAAGGCCCGCCTCGACCGAGATCAGCATTTGGTCGAGCGTGTTCGGAAGTTCGAGCATTATGGCTTCCTGGCGCTTGATGCCCTTGTTATAGACCAGAAGGTCAGGGACGAAATACGCGAGCACGGTGATGAAGATCCCAATACCCACATTCTGCAGACTGGGTGAGTTGCGAAACATGAGAATCCCGAGCACTGCCCCGACCAACGCCAGCACGGGCTTTGCAATAATGAGCTTTTCCAGAGGCATGGACTCGGGACGGCCTGCCAGCGCCAACCAGCGGTCCAGCTTCGCCTCATAACTTCCCGGAGTCAGTCTCTTTGAAATGCCTAGCAACATCGGCGCACGTTGCACGGCAACGTTTCCACTTTGCGTGAAACCTTGCCCCAGATTCGTTTGGACGGCCAGCGCGCCACGTCGGTCCAGGGTGACCAGAACCCACGTGAAATAGGCCAACGGCAGCACAACTGCTGCGATGATCAACCAAGCTATTGGAGTCATGGCATTTCTCCCTAGAACTTAATCTTTACGGTGCGGCTCATCCAGAACCCGCCGATGATGAACATGACCACGCTGACGACCATCATCGTTATGCCGACTGGTCCTTCGACAAAGACACTCATGTAGCCCGGATTAATGAAAGTCAGCATGATTGCCACTGCAACTGGCATGGCCATCAGGACCACTGCAGACATCTTGCCCTCTGCGCTCAATGAACGAACCTGGCCCTTGATTTCGCTGCGCTCACGAATCGTGCCTGCCACCTGTTCGAGGACTTCGGCGAGGTCGCCACCGACCTCCCTGTTGATCTGGATGGCTTGAGCGATCCACCGGAAGTCTTCGCTGTCCATCCGGTCGGCGGTTTCTTCCAAGGCCTGGCGTGCGTCCTTGCCGATGCGAGTCTCGTTCACAATGCGTCGCAGTTCTTCGGACGTTGGCGCCTCGGATTCGAGACCCGCCGCTTCCATGGAGCGCATGACGCTGTGACCCGCCCGCAGGCCGCCGATCAGCATCTGGATGGTGTCGATGAGCTGGGACTCAAACTTGCCGCGGCGTTTGTCCGTGCGAAGTGCAAGAGCCAAGCGAGCGGCGAAGGGTGTTCCCACACCGAGCAGGATTCCGATGACGGGATTGGTCACCAAGGTCCCCAGCAAGCCGGCCAAGAACGCCGCGACTGTAACCATCACAGTGAAATCGGCCGGAGCCATCTTAACCCCTGCGTTGTAAAGAATGTCCCGGTTGTACGGCCCTCCGGACTTCCCCAGGACACCCCCCATACCGTCTACGACGGATTGTGAAACTCTGCTGAATGATGACTGCTCGGGATTGGCGTCAGGGCGCCTGCGGTCTGCCGGAATGGCGCCGAAACGTGGCTTGAGAACCACAAAGTACAGCACCATTAGCGATCCAAAGCAAAGAACAATGGCCGTGATGAAGAGGGCTGGAGACTCCACGGCTTATCGCCTCCCCGCTGGCATTGGCGCCATCGCGGCCCCAAATACTGCGGGCGACACGGAGATTCCGAGTTCCGAGAAACGATCCAGGAACCGCGGGCGTATTCCGGTGGATACCGGCCTGCCGAGGAAACGTCCTTGCGGATCCATTCCCGCGGCGTAGTCGAACAGGAACACGTCCTGCAACGTGACTATGTCGCCTTCCATTCCTTGCACCTCCGTTACATGAGTCACCCGGCGGCTTCCATCGCGGAGTCTCGTGACCTGGATGATGAGATCGACAGCCGAGGATACCTGTTCGCGGATGGCGCGGAGAGGCAAATCCATCCCGGCCATCAGGACGAGGGTCTCAAGACGTGCTACGGCGTCGCGCGGCGAGTTAGCGTGAACGGTGGACAATGAACCGTCGTGGCCTGTGTTCATGGCCTGCAGCATATCCAGGGATTCCCCGCTACGAACTTCGCCAACGATGATGCGGTCAGGGCGCATACGGAGTGAATTTCGAACAAGTTCCCGGATGCCGATGGCGCCCTTACCTTCAATGTTGGGAGGCCGGCTCTCCAAACGGACGACGTGCTCCTGCTGGAGCTGAAGTTCGACAGCATCTTCGATGGTCACGATCCGGTCTTCCTCCGGAATGAAGGACGACAGCACATTGAGCAGCGTGGTCTTGCCTGTGCCCGTTCCGCCAGAGACGATGATGTTCAATCGCGCCCGGACACAGGCACTCAGTAGTTCCGCCATCTCAACTGTTATCGATCCCCACTCAATAAGGTTCCTGACGGTCAGCGGTACGTGACTGAATTTTCGAATCGTGAGCGAAGGTCCATTCACAGCCAGAGGGGGGATGATCGCGTTGACGCGCGAGCCGTCCTCCAACCGTGCATCCACCAGTGGCGACGACTCGTCGATGCGGCGTCCCACCTTGGACACAATCCGCTCGATGACCTTCCGCAGATGATCATCGGAGCTGAACTGCGAACCTGTCAGCGTGAGATGACCGTTCCGCTCGATATAGATCTGGTCGTAGCGATTGACCATGATTTCAGTCACCGACGGATCTTCAAGCAGCCGCTGAAGCGGGCCAAGGCCCATCACCTCATCCGCGATTTCCCGGATGAGACGGCGACGTTCCTCCGGCGACAGCGGGACCTGTTCCTCGTCGATGACCGCGGACAGCTCTTCGACGGCAGAGGCTCGGAGCTCTTCTTCGGACGACGAGGAGGAGTCGCCGAAGCGTGTTCCCATCCTCTCGAAGAGGGCCAGTGCCGCCCGCTGCTTGAGTCCAGCCAAGGCATCCACAACGGGTGGGGCCGGATTGGCGTTCAGTGCGGCTAGCGGTGACGCAGAGGGTGCACGTACGGGCGCCGCCGAGGGTTCTGCAAACGGCGCCGATAGGCGAGGCGTCTCCTCTGAACCGCCGGCAGATGCCTCCGGCGAGACTGAAGAAACGTCGTTCTGTGACCTGGAGAGGCGATCTGACAGTCTCACGATACAACCACCCTTCGGTGAAGTTTGTTGTGGGTGGAGGACACCCATTGTGGATCAAAGCGGTCCACCAGCTTCTTGAGGCCTTTCGACGCCGAATCCCTCGTGGTGGCTTGCAGCACCGGAACCCCGCGGTTGGTTGAAAACGGAAGAGTTTTTGAGCGGGGCACTACAGCATCAATGGGTACACCGATAGTGGCCTCGACGTCCTGCACACTGAGCCCGCTTTTGCGGTCGGCAAAATTGAGCACCGTGTGCCGGTTCTGCGGCAACAGTTGCAGCTCCTTCAAAACACTGAAGCACTTGCGCAGGCCCCGGACGCTAGGAACGTCCATCCCGCAGACCCAGACGCCGTCCGTGGCCTGTTCGAGGGTGGCGAGGACGTGTTCGCCCAGGCCCGGTGCGGTGTCTACGACAACGTATTTGAACTCGCTGGCTAACTGGTTGATGAGCCGGCTCACGTGATCGGCGGTGATGTAGTCGGATTCCGCAGGCGTTCGTGGTGCGCAGAGAGCGTAGATGCCGGCCGGGTGCACTGTAAGGAAGGCTTTGAGAACCATGGAATCCTGTGAAGCCACGCCATGAACGGCCTCGGTGATGCAGTGCTCAGGTTCCAGCAGTAGCCCCGACGCAACATCGCCGAATTGCAGGTCCAAGTCGACGATCACCACCCCCATGGGTGCCACCTTGCCCAGGCCGATGGCCAGGTTAGTGGCGACCGTTGTTTTACCGACGCCACCCTTGGGCGACATAACGGCTATCACGCGGCCTCGCTCCTGTCCCGATTCTGCGGCCGGGGCCATCCCCCGGCGACGACTGGCAGCGGCCAGGCAGGCCCGCTCCAGGAGCACACGCAGATCGTTGACAACGATTTCCGGGGTAACGACGTCCCGGATCCCGGAATGCATGGCGCGAAGCACCAAGTCCGGAGTCGGTTCGGCAACAAGGAGCAGGCTGACCTCCGGGTATTGGAGATCGAAGACGGTCGCCAGCTTCAGCGCGTCCTCCGGCGCGACGCCGGGGCCGAGAATAAGCACCTCGGGTGGCGCGCCGTTGAGCTGATTGAACACGTCATCCGGGCCTCCGGACAGGACGTCCGGTGTGAGGGTCTGCAACTCGCCGTGTAGTGCACCGGTGATGGCCTGGCGAACGCGCCCCTCAAAATCGCGAACCGCCGTGATGGCCACAAATCGGCTCATTAGTACAGCCCTCCAAAGGTTGTTACCGGTGGGTCGCTCTTGGTGGAGGTGTCAGTCTGCTTGGCCAGCCAGATAGTGCCGAACTCGGCTCCGTAAACCAGTTTCGCCGCCTCGGCATCGCTCCTGGCCACGGTCACGAAAGCGGAACCGTTCGGCATCGCTACGCCACTGTCCGTAGAACCGGAGTTCTTCTCGGTTTCAGGTGCGGCCTTCTGGACCGCGGTGACCAGGACGTCATGGAACAGGAGGCCGGTGGACTGCTTCCATCCCTTGACCTCGGCGGGGACGTTTGCGTCGGCCGGCATGGCGTCGTCGGACTTGAAGGAGGTGTAGACAGTCACTTTATCGCCGGCTTCAAGTCGACCACCCAGGATGCGTTCGGGTGCCAGTAGGAAGGTAACTTCTTCCAGACCGTCAGGAACCGGTACGGTCCCGGGGACGAGATCCCGGGGATCGACGAGCCGCGCTGCGAGGAGCTGCTCACCGGGCTCCAGGCCAATAGAGGTGATCTTCCCCTTGTAATCGCTCAGGCTTTCGACGGCGCCATCGGGTACAGCGGCCTGGGGTATCGCCTCCAGCTGGACTTTGTTGTTCAAGTCCTCCGCTTTGGTGCCGGCGGGAATGGATTCTTTAACCACTAAGACATTAACGGGTTCGAGACCTTGCGCTGCCCTGTTGTCGGCTCCCTGAACGTACACAACTAGCAGTACGGTTCCGGTGATTGCCAACAGCAGTGCTGCGATGCCTCCCAGTAGGCGTGATTTCACTTCACTAGCTCCTTATCGATTTATTGGTGCGACGGTTCGCGTACGGAGTACTCAGTGGCTATTCCGAAAGCCAGACTGAAGTTGCTCCGTAGTTGGGGGTTCCACCGCTCGTTGACAGGCCCTCTGCAAGGGAAACGTAGCGGGTGAAAAAGCCCTGTATGCCGCGGCAATTGCCGGTGCACGAGGGCGCTGCGGGATCCAGGTTGGTGAGTGATGGACCGCCGCCAAACTTGTATCCGGTAACTTGAAATGCGATGAACCCGACCAGGCCGTAGGTAGCGTGTTGCCCATTGCCGGTCGCGGTGCTGAATATCGGGATAAGGACGGGTTCCTCCATGAGGCTGGCGATTATTCCTGTGCATTCGCTCGGGAAGTCATTGCCGGGGTCATTGCCGACTTCGGATTCGGCGATGTTGATGTCCGCCGAGCATCCGGTGTCCCGGTCCAGCCAGCCGAAGCCACCCTCGGCATAACCGTTTTGAGGTGCGCACCCTGGGTAGTCCGGGGTGTTTTCGTCGTAACGGAGCAGGATGTGGGTGGGGATAGGGTCCCCAGTGAAGCTTTCGGTTGCGTTCAACTCCGCCAGCTGACTTGGCGAGAGGTACTTCTTGAAGACACACTGGCTGATGGTCCATGGCAAAGTGGTTGCCTCAGATGGAGCTCCCCAGGAAGCCTCGGCTGCCGCATGAATGACAGCTGTTTCATTGCCCAGCACACGGGCGAAGAACAATGCGAAACTGTCGTCCGTGGATCCTGACGCCTGAGCGTTGGTCTCGACGCGAACGGTTGTGGCATTTGGTTGCGTCACGGAAAACACCCCGCTGGAACCGTCATTGGCGTTGTCGTCCGCCAAGCGGTTGGCCGGCGCTGTCATAGCGGTCGAGCAGTTGACTCCGTTGGCGCAGTCGTTGGCAATCGCGAGGGCTGTTGCGTCCGCGCCGTTCTGCAACTGGGCTTTTTCTGCGTACATGGCGCCGACATCCACTGCCAACGCGGCGAACCCGAGAAGTGCCACCATCGAGAACGCAACGATGACTGCAGTAGCGCCTCGTTCATCCGTATGCTGCTTTGACCGTCGAATCAGCCACCGCATCTCATCACCCCTACGCCTGTTAGTGTCATGGGAAAGAGGCCTGGTGAGCCGAACCAGCCGGCGTCCAGGAAGCCGGACATCGACGGCAAGGTGACGCTGGTGGTTACCGTGACATCCGCGTCCGGGCCGCAACTGCTCGCATTGTCTGCGACTGTGACGCCAAGACCATCGAGCGAGGGTGCCGCGGCCAATGCCGTACCTGTTACGTCAAGACCCGGTTTGTTGTATTTGATGGCTGCATGCCGCGCGCCTTCGCGGGCAGCCTGTGTCAACGAATTCTGGACGTTGAAGACCCGCCCGAATTCCATGGTGCCAATGAGGATCAAAAGCAGTAGAGGGAGGACAATTGCCATCTCAACGGCTACTGCGCCGCGCTCTTTCTGTTTCGGTTTCAAGACCGTCTCCCGGACTTAAGATCCCCAATGAGCTGCTTGCCCGTGGGGCGTCTGGCTAATAAGAGCTGAATGGCTCTGGCGCGGATCACTTGACCCGCGCCAGAGCCAATTGACTATGTGTCGAATTAGAGGTCGCCTTCGACTGCAACGAAGAGATCATTGATGCCGATGCCCAGAGCAGCGGCGCCGACGGCGACGATGACTGCGATGAGCGCAACCATGAGGCCGTACTCCACCATCGTTGCGCCCTTCTCTTCACCTGCGAGGCGGTTCTTGACTCCGGCGACAAAAGCGACCAGGGAGACCATTACTGAGTTCATTTTCGTGTTCCTTTTTGTGAGTGCTGAATTGGCTTCGAATTCCCCGCTCCCCCAAGAAGGTGTTGCTGGAACTTCGATACACAAAGGAATACAGGAGTCACAAATAGCCCCACAATGAGTGGATGTACTCGTCTTTTAGACATCAGAATCTGCTGTCTACTTGCTGTTACACCGCTTTACGCCGACCGCCCAAGTACGCCGCTACTTGGTGTACTCGGAAACGGTTATCGGGGGAATGCGGAGGGCAGGACGATCGGCCCGATTTCGGTTCCCCACAACACCGCTAGGACGCAGCCCATGAACATGGACGGACCGAAGGGAACTGAGGTTTTCCGCCCCGCAAATCCGCCTGTAACAAGGAGAACACTGGTAACAGCGCCCACAATAAAACCAAGGGCTATGCCCAGTATCAGGTGGCCTATCGAGAGGTAGCCCAAGTACAAACCAAGTGGTGCTGAGAGCTTTACGTCGCCCATACCCATTCCGCGGGGGGAAATGAGGGCCAAAATCAGGTAAAGCACGAAAGTTACGGCGCATCCGATGGCTGCAACCACCAGATTTCCCCATCGCTGGTTCATGCCGGCGTCCAAGAGCAGCAGCACGAGTCCTATTCCGAGCGTGGGAACAACGATCCTGTTGGGTAATAGCTTGTGCTGCAGGTCGATCCGGGAGAGCGCAAGTCCAGCTGCGCAGAGGAATAGGTAGGCGGGCAGCGCCCAAGACCAGCCGAACCGCCAGGCCATCGCTCCGAACAGCACCCCGGTGGCAACTGCGCCGGCCATACCGTGCCAGCGGACGTGCCCCAACTCGATACCGGGCACCATCCGGCGCGTGACGAGTAGGGCAGCGGGTGCCACGGCGAGGCCCAGGAGGGCGCAGGAGATTACCAACAGGGCGGCCGGGGGCATTTGAGTCAACGGGGCACCTAAGCTCGGAGTTGTTCATGATCCACGGCGCCGGACCCGAGCATCAGGACCGGCGCAGGCTGGCTACCTAGAGCCTATTTTGACCAGTGGCCTCTACACCCGCTATTCTTGATAGTCGTTGTGCGTGTCCTTTCTCGATGATGCGTGCCCGCTGAGAATCCGGTTGCAGGATAACTACTCCTCGGGCACATTCGAGACTTCTGGACCACTGGATTCTTGGAGCCCTCACCTCTGTTCCGGTAGCGCATAGATAGTAGGTGCACACGCTTACGTGACACCTAAACAAGAACGCCAGAACAAGAACGAGGCAAACACCGTGCGTACGTACACCCCGAAGCCCGGCGATATCAACCGCCAGTGGCACGTCATTGACGCCACCGACGTTGTCCTTGGTCGTCTCGCCAGCCAGACCGCAATCCTGCTGCGCGGCAAGCACAAGGCCACCTTTGCTCCCCACATGGACATGGGCGACTTCGTCATCATCATCAACGCAGAGAAGGTTGCCCTCACCGGCGCCAAGCTCGAGCAGAAGCGCGCTTACCGCCACTCCGGCTACCCGGGCGGCCTGACCTCCGTCAACTACGCGGAGCTGCTGGAATCCAACCCGGTTCGCGCCGTGGAGAAGGCCATCAAGGGCATGCTCCCGAAGAACTCCCTTGCTGCACAGCAGCTGGGCAAGCTGAAGGTTTACCGCGGTGCAGAGCACCCGCACGCCGCCCAGCAGCCCAAGACTTTCGAAATTTCCCAGGTCGCCCAGTAGTCCTGGCCACCAACAACTTATCTATACAAGGAGAATCGTGGCTCAGAACGAAGAACTGACCACCGAGGCCGTTCCGGCTGAGGAAAACCTGACCAGCTACACCTCGGAAAGCGGTCCTGCGGAAGCAGAAGCGCCGAAGAAGGAACGCCCGGCACTGACCGTTGCCGGCGCAGCTGTTGGCCGCCGCAAGGAAGCCGTCGCCCGCGTCCGCATCGTCCCCGGCTCCGGCAAGTGGACCATCAACGGCCGCGACCTGGCGAACTACTTCCCGAACAAGCTGCACCAGCAGGACGTCAACGAGCCCTTCAAGATCCTCGATCTTGACGGTGCCTACGACGTCATTGCCCGCATCCACGGTGGCGGCATCTCCGGCCAGGCCGGTGCACTGCGCCTCGGCATCGCCCGTTCACTGAACGAGATCGACACCGAGAACAACCGCGCCACCCTGAAGAAGGCCGGCTACCTGCGTCGTGACGCCCGCGTCATCGAGCGCAAGAAGGCTGGTCTCAAGAAGGCCCGTAAGGCTCAGCAGTACTCCAAGCGCTAAACCCGCTTATCGGAAGCCCGTCCCGCCACTCGGCGGGGCGGGCTTTCGCCGTTAAACGCCGTTGCGGCTTAGGTCAGGAAGGCGGGCGACACGGCGAGGCAACCATCGCCGTGGAACCAGCCAAAGACAGCCCCGGCCGGACCATCGTCTAAACTTGACCCGATGTCTAGATTATTTGGAACAGATGGTGTCCGGGGCCTGGCTAACGGCCTGCTCACAGCAGAGCTGGCGATGCAGCTGGCGCAAGCCGCCGCCGTCGTACTCGGCCACGAACGCACCATCAACGGCACCCGGCCGCGCGCCGTGGTGGCCCGCGATCCGCGTGCCAGCGGCGAGTTCATCTCGGCGGCCGTCTCCGCGGGACTCTCCAGTTCCGGCATCGACGTCTACGACGCCGGCGTCCTCCCCACCCCTGCCGCCGCCTATCTGGTGGCCGACCTCAACGCCGACTTCGGCGTCATGATCTCCGCCTCCCACAACCCGGCGCCGGACAACGGCATCAAATTCTTCGCACGGGGCGGCCAGAAGCTGCCAGACGAGGTGGAAGATGCCATCGAGGCGCAGATGGGCAAAGATCCTGTCAGGCCCACAGGCAGCGACGTAGGCCGCATCCAGACCTTCTCAGACGCCGAGGACCGCTACATCGTGCACCTCCTCGGGACCCTGCCGCACCGCCTCGACGGGCTGAAAGTGGTCCTCGACTGCGCCCACGGTGCAGCCAGCGGCTGTTCACCGCAGCTCTTTAACGACGCCGGCGCCGAGATCGTGGTCATCGGCGCTGAGCCGGACGGCCTGAACATCAACGACGGCGTGGGCTCAACCCACCTCGGTGCCCTAAAGAAGGCAGTGGTGGAACACGGTGCCGACCTGGGCATCGCCCACGACGGCGACGCCGACAGGTGCCTTGCCATCGACCATGAAGGCAACGAGGTGGACGGTGACCAGATCATGGCCATCCTCGCCCTCGCGCTGAAGGAATCCGGCAAGCTCAAGGACAACGTCCTGGTGGCCACCGTCATGAGCAACCTCGGCTTGAAGATCGCCCTCCGCAACGCAGGCATCAGCATCCGCGAAACGGCAGTGGGGGACCGCTACGTTCTCGAGGAAATGCGCGACGGCGGCTACAACCTCGGCGGTGAGCAGTCCGGCCACGTGATCTTCGCCGATCATGCCACCACGGGCGACGGCCTCCTGACCGGACTGCAGCTGGCAGCCCAGGTGGCCCTTACGGGCAAGCCCTTGAAAGAGCTCGCCACAGTGATGACCAAGCTTCCTCAGCTGATGATCAACGTCAAGAACGTGGACAAGGCCCGTGCCGGCACCGATGAGGGTGTCCTGGCCGCCGTCGCTGAAGCTTCCGCAGAACTCGGCGAGACCGGCCGCGTGCTCCTGCGGCCGTCGGGAACCGAAGCCCTGGTGCGCGTCATGGTGGAAGCTGCCGACATGCCCACCGCCGAGCGCATCTGCAAGCACCTCGCCGCCGTGGTGGAAGAGCGCCTGGCAGTAGCGCCGGCCGCCTAACTCAGACCCGGAGAAACAAAAAAGTGGTCCGCCTCCAGCCGGAGGCGGACCACTTTTTGTTATGTCCTGGATGCTAGGCCCGGGTGCTGCCGCTCCGGAGGGAATCACGGATTTCGGTGAGGAGTGCGATCTGGGGGTCCTCAGCGGCCTCTTCCTTGACCTCGGTACCAATACCGAGCCGGCGATTGCGGCGTTCGATCATGTGGTTCATCGGCATGATCACCACGAAGTAGATGGCTGAGGCGATGAGCAGGAACGAAATGATGGAGGATATGACGGAGCCATACATGAACCCCTCCCACTGCATCTCTTCAATGCCCTTGGCACTGAACAGGCGGCCGATCAGCGGAGTGAGCAAGCCTTCAACGATAGAGGTCACGACGGCGCTGAAGGCGGCACCCATGACCACTGCGACGGCAAGGTCTACGACGTTGCCCTTCATGATGAAATTCTTGAATCCGGTCAACATAGGACCAAAGCTAGCGCGGCGTTGTGAACACGGTGTGACAAGAAGGTAATTTCACGGGACGTGTCGGGCGTCACCTCGGGAGTGGGCAGCTACCTCACGCTCACCGAGTAGTCATCGTCACGAAGGGCCGGGCCCTCGCTGAAGATGGCCCTTGTCCCGGACGCTAGGTGCCGTAGACTCGCGGGTGCCGAAGGACGGTCGATGCTCGTGTGAGGACGGACGGAAATGGTGCACCACCGACTGAAGAAGCATGACTGTACTCTTCACACCGCTGATGTCGTCGACCGACTGGGACTCCTCGTGCCATGCGTCGCGGAGGAGGAAGTCGGACCGGTGCGGCCGGCCAAGTTGGCGGACTGGATCTCCGTGGAGGCCGAGGACGAACCCGAGATCGCCAAACACCGCTGGCTGGTGGAACTGGACGACGGGGTTGGTCTTCTCGTTCGCCCCGATCACGACGACCTGGCGGAGCTGTTGGGAGAGCAGGTCGGTGTCCGCTCGGTTGTCCAGCTCGACCGCGAAGTGCTAGCCGTTGACGCGCCCCGGTTGTGTGCCGATGGACTGCGCGCAGCCGTTATGCAGGCCGTCGCTGCCGCCAACAGGAGGGCCCATGACCCGCATCCCGCGGGTCAGCCGGGCGCCCCAGTCGGAGACGGGGTCACCCCGCCCGCCCCAGCCGCCACGGCTCAGACAACACAGCCGGCACAGACCGTGGAACCTCCCGAAGACGACGATCTGTGCCGGCTGGTCTCCGGGGACGCCCACAGCGACGGTCGGAAAGTTCAAATATGGGTCAACCGGAACGGCATCCTCATCCTGACCGCCGGCACCATCCCGCACGGCCCCCTGGACCACAGCGAGAATCCACTCTTTCAGCGTGCCACCGTTACGTCAGCTCGTGCGTCCGAACTTGCAAAGCGCCATGCAGGGAGATGGATTCCTTATTCCTCCCTCAGCGAGGTCCGGCTGCTCCGCCCCGGGCTGGTGCGGCGGCGCTGGAGAGCTACCGTCGTCGAGCGAAGTGGCGTTTCTGCCTCGTTGAGCTGGCGAGGTACCCGTCCACACGCCCTGCTATTCGGGGTCTACGTCGTCGCCGGGCGCGGCCGCGGACCGGTGGACGGGCCGCCCAAAAAGGACGAGCCGGGTAAGTAGGAGGCGTTGGTCGTTTACGGGATTTCTCACGATGCGTCGCCGTCATCCACAGCCGGCGTAACGGGGTTGCGGCGGCACCAGAAGCCAGCCCTACAAATACCCCGGTGCCGCTTCCAGCCCGAAGTACTCCTCCAGCGTCGCGATGCCCTTGGCGGCCATGTCCGTTGCCGCCTCCACACCGATGTACCGCAGGTGCCAGGACTCGTAGTAGTAGCCCGTGATCTGGTGGAACATCCACGGATACCGCACCACGAAGCCGAAGCGGTGGGCGTTGGCCTTCGCCCATACCGCGGCCGGCTGTTCGGCGAAACACGGCTGGAAGCCGCACGCCCCGCCGCCGTCGCCGATGTCAAAGGCCCAGCCTGTCTGGTGCTCCGAGAACCCGGGCCTGGCTGAAGCCGTGTCCGCCTCGGCCTGACCCCGAGACGCCACATAGCTGTTGTAGGTTGCCACCTGCGTGCCGTAGGACCGGTAGCCGCTCGCCAGCGTCATGGTGACGCCGTCTCCCGCAGCCGTTGCGAACATTTGCTCCGCGGCGGCGGCCGTCGTGCTGTTCAACTGCGCCGACTCGCCCGAAACAGCCAGTGCGATGTTCGGCTGGATCAGATCCGCCGGGACGTAGTCTGCGGGGGAGAGCGGCCGGTGCTTGTTGACGACCAGCCATGGGCTGGCGGGATCCGTCAAGGAGTGCTGCTGGGCCAGTCCGGCCGCGGGCGACGTGGGCGTCGGGGCGGCGCTGGGAGCCGGGGCCGCAGCCGTTCCCGGTTCGGTGGCGGCAGCGCTCGTCTCCGGCCCTGCCGACGTGGACCCAGCGGACGACGGCGTTGCCGCCTGCGAGGCTGAGGCGGAAGTTGCGGACGGGGAGGACGACGACGGCGGCCGGGTTCCGCCGTCGGGCGTGCAGGCTGCCAAAGCGGTCAGCCCGGCGCCGGCGGCCAGAAGCCTTGCGACAGCCCGCCGGCTCGGCGCCGCGGAAACAGGAACGGATTCAGCAGCCCCAAGAACCGCAGAACAGTTGTGGCACACCTGTGCTAGACCTTCCGCAGCAGCATGCGGCGGATGGAGTGGTCCGCTTCCTTGGTGAGCACCAGCTGCGCCCGGCCCCGCGTGGGAAGGACGTTTTCCTCGAGGTTGGGCTCGTTGATGCGCTTCCAGATGTCGCGGGCGGTAGTCTCGGCTTCCTCGTCGGACAGCGTGGCATAGCGGTGGAAGTAGGACTCCGGCTGGGCGAAGGCGGTGGTGCGCAGCTTGCGGAACCGGTCCACATACCATTCCTCGATGTAGGAGGTCTTGGCGTCCACATAGATGGAGAAGTCGAAGAAGTCGCTCAGCGCCAGCCCCTGCTTGCCGTCGTGGCGGGGACGGGCGGGGGCCAGGACGTTCAGGCCCTCCACGATCAGCACGTCCGGCCGGCGGACCACCACTTCC
Organism: Arthrobacter sp. Leaf337; assembly: GCF_001423745.1. Classification (GTDB taxonomy): domain Bacteria; phylum Actinomycetota; class Actinomycetes; order Actinomycetales; family Micrococcaceae; genus Arthrobacter. The sequence goes on along the minus strand of NZ_LMPC01000001.1, from coordinate 591,574 downwards.
TTGCCGGGCACGATGTCGTACGTGACGTGGGAGTACCAGGGAGCCCTGACCTCTTCGGCGCCGCCCTTGATCTCACTGACAAAGCGGAGGAGCGCGCGGCGGTCGTACGACTCCGGAAAGCCCTTCCGCTCCAGGAGGTGCCGGCGCTTGAGCTCGGCCAGGGGATATAGGAAGCCGTCAGTGGTGATGAGCTCCACGTTGGGTGTCCCGGGCCAGCGGCGGAGCATCTCACGGAGCACGCGCGCAATGGTGGACTTGCCCACGGCCACCGAGCCGGCCACGCCGATCACAAAGGGCGTGCGCTGCGTCTGTTCGCCGAGGAAGGTGGTGGTGGCGGCGTGCAGCTGGCCCGCGGCCTCCACATAGAGGTGAAGCAGCCGGGACAGCGGCAAATAGACTTCGCGGACTTCCTTCATGTCCAGCGGATCACCGAGCCCTCTGAGACGGACCACGTCCTCTTCGTTCAGAGGTTGTTCCATCTGGGCTGCGAGCCGGGACCAGGTCTGCCTGTCCAGCTCCACGAACGGGGAGACGCCCTCTCCATTCGCTTCATTGCGTTGCAAAGTCACCCTAGAGATTCTGCCCTCCGCGACGCTGAGAGCGAAATGGAGGGCGTCGCATCCGCTGTAACGGGGCCTGGGAACAGCGTCGCCGGGGCCTCGCCAGACCTCAGCGGACCCCTACTCCATATAAGCTTGGCTCTATGTGTGGAATCGTAGGATACGTAGGCCATTCGTCAGGCCGGGTAAATGTTGGCCATAGCGCGTTGGACGTTGTCCTTGAGGGACTCCGCCGCCTGGAGTACCGGGGGTATGACTCCGCGGGTGTCGCCGTGGTGGCGGACGGAACCATTTCGTCCCGCAAGAAGTCCGGAAAGCTGAGCAACCTGCTCGCGGAACTGGAAGCGAATCCGCTGCCCGATTCCGTCACCGGAATCGGACACACCCGCTGGGCCACGCACGGCGGCCCCACGGACCAGAACGCGCACCCGCACCTTTCCGACGGCGGCAAGCTGGCCCTGATCCACAACGGCATCATCGAAAACTTCGCCGAGCTCAAGCTGGAACTGCTTGAAAAAGGCACTGTGTTCGCGTCCGAGACCGACACCGAGGTGGCCGCGGCCCTGCTGGGCGACATCTTCCGGAACCAGTTGAATGGCGACGCCTCCAACGGCGGCCTGACCAAGGCCATGCAGCTTGCCTGCCAGCGACTTGAGGGCGCCTTTACGCTGCTGGCCGTGCACGCTGACCAGCCCGACGTCGTCGTCGCCGCCCGGCGCAATTCGCCGCTCGTGGTGGGCCTGGGCGACGGGGAGAACTTCCTCGGATCCGACGTCTCCGGCTTCATCGACTACACCCGCCGGGCCGTGGAGCTGGGCCAGGACCAGATCGTGACCATCACCGCGGACACCGTGGAGATCACCGACTTCTTCGGTGCCCCGGCCCAGGGCAAGGAATACCACGTTGACTGGGACCCGGCCTCGGCCGAGAAGGGCGGCTACCCGTCCTTCATGGAGAAGGAAATCCACGACCAGCCCGACGCCGTCGCCAACACCCTGCTGGGCCGCTCGGACCTCGACGGCAAGCTGACACTCGATGAAATGCGCATCGACCCGGAGCACCTGAAGAAGATCAACAAGATCATCGTGCTCGCCTGCGGCACCTCTGCGTACTCCGGCCAGGTGGCCAAGTACGCCATCGAGCACTGGTGCCGCATCGCCACCGAGGTGGAGCTCTCCCACGAGTTCCGCTACCGCGACCCGATCGTGGACGAGAACACCCTGATTGTGTCCATCTCGCAGTCCGGCGAGACCATGGACACCCTGATGGCCGTCCGCTACGCCAAGGAACAGGGCGCCAAGACCCTCTCCATCTGCAACACCAACGGCTCCACCATCCCGCGCGAATCCGACGCCGTGCTGTACACGCACGCAGGCCCGGAGATCGCCGTCGCGTCCACCAAGGCCTTCCTGGCCCAGATCACCGCCGCGTACCTGCTGGGCCTGTATTTGGCACAACTGCGCGGCAACAAGTTCCAGGGCGAGATCAAGGACATCCTGGCCGACCTCGCCAAGGTCCCGGCGAAGATCCAGCAGGTCCTGGATCACGTGGACGAGATCAAGGAACTGGCCCGGTCCATGGCGGACGCCAAATCCGTGCTGTTCCTGGGCCGCCACGTCGGGTTCCCGGTGGCCATGGAAGGCGCGCTCAAGCTCAAGGAACTGGCGTACATCCACGCCGAGGGCTTTGCCGCCGGCGAGCTCAAGCACGGCCCCATCGCCCTGATCGAGGAGGGCCAGCCGGTGTTCGTGGTGGTCCCGTCCCCGCGCGGCCGGAACTCGCTGCACGCCAAGGTGGTCTCCAACATCCAGGAGGTCCGGGCCCGTGGCGCGAAGACCATCGTGATCGCCGAGGAAGGCGACGAAGCGGTCAAGGCCTACGCCGAGCACGTCTTCTACATCCCGGAGACGCCCACGCTCCTGGCACCGCTGCTGGCCACCGTGCCGCTGCAGATCTTCGCCCTCGAACTCGCCACGGCCAAGGGTTACGACGTGGACCAGCCACGCAACCTGGCCAAGAGCGTGACCGTAGAATAAGCCGCATGATTGTTGGCATTGGCGTAGACGTCGTAGACATTGAACGGTTCGGCCGGCAGCTGGAACGGACCCCCGGGCTCCGTGACAGGCTGTTCGTTCCGGCCGAGCGAGAGCTGAACACCCGCTCCTTGGCCGCGCGCTTTGCGGCCAAGGAAGCCGTGGCCAAGGTATTGGGCGCACCGGCGGGCATGAACTGGCAGGACTGCTGGATCGGCCTTGACCAGAACGGGCCCACCATCCAGGTCAAAGGCACCGTGCTGGCTGTTGCCGAGTCGAAGGGCGTCAAACGCTGGCACCTTTCGATGAGCCACGACGGCGGAATCGCCACGGCGACCGTCCTCGCGGAAGGCTGACGCGGACTTTCACCTGACAGCCCTGCCGCGGACCCTGCACCGATTGGACTGAATATGATCAGCGCCTACACCGGAACCCAAATACGGGAGGCCGAAAAGCGGTTCTTTCAGGCAAGCCTGAGATCCGGCACGGGCGCTGTTCTTATGCAACGCGCAGCCTATGGGCTCGCCAACGCCGTGGTCCGTGAGCTTGTTTCGCGGGGGATCCGCCCCTACGGCGCCAGCGTTGCAGTCCTGGCCGGCAAGGGCAACAACGGGGGAGACGGGCTATTCGCCGCCGCTTTCCTGGCTGCCCGCGGAATGCGTACGACGGCGGTGCTCACGGCCGGCGACGCCCATCCCGACGGCCTGGCCGCCTTTGAACGCGCCGGCGGCCGTACCCTGATCCTCACCGACCACAACGCGGGCGAGCTGGCAGCGGCGGCTGGCGGCGCCGACGTCGTGATTGATGCGGTGCTGGGGACCGGCGCCCAAGGAGGCCTTCGCGGCGCCACGGCGTCCCTGGTCGAGAAGATGAACGGCGGGGCCCACGGATTTGTGGTGGCCTGCGACATTCCCAGCGGCGTGAACGCGGACACCGGCGAGTCCTATGACCCGGTTCTTCCGGCGGATATCACCGTGACTTTCGGCGGCGCGAAGGCGGGCTTGCTTGCCGATCCCGGGGCCGACTATGCCGGACGCGTGCTGGTCATCCCCATCGGCATCGAAACCGAACTGCCGCTGCCGGTGCTGCGTCGCCTGGAATCCGCCGACCTTGCCCGCCTGCTGCCCCCGCCGGCGCGCCGCTCCCACAAGTACACCCGCGGTGTCCTGGGGATCGTTGCCGGCTCACAGCAATACCCGGGGGCCGCCGTGCTCGCCTGCCGGGGCGCCCTCGCGGCCGGGGCCGGCATGGTCCGGTACCTCGGCCCGCCCGAGGCAACCCGGCTCGTCCGGCAGGCATGCCCGGAGGTGGTGTGCGGGCCGGACGCCGTTGCTGACGCCCACGTCCAGGCATGGCTGGTTGGCCCGGGGATCGCCGACGGAGACGACGACCAGCTGCGCCGTGCGCGCGACGCCGTGGAGACCGGACTGCCCGTGGCTGCCGACGCCGGCGCGCTGCCGGCCCTGCCCGACGTCCTGCCACCGCATGTGGTGCTGACACCGCACGGCGGCGAGCTGGCCCGGCTCCTACAGCGCTACGGGATCGACCTGGGGCGGCAGGGCGTTGACGGCGCCACGCTCGATGCCGTGCGGCAGGCGTCCGAACGAACCGGAGCCACCGTCCTGCTGAAGGGCGCCACCACACTGGTGGCCCCGCCGTCGGGCCCGGTTTTCAGCCAGGCGGAAGCCTCGCCGTGGATGGCCACCGCCGGAAGCGGCGATGTGCTGGCCGGGATCCTCGGCTCCCTGCTCGCCCAGCATTCGGACGACGAGGACAAATTTGACGCGTGCGGGATCTCCGCGGAACAGCGCTGGGCGGCCATCGGCGCCATGGCGGCGAGCGTGCACGGCCGCGCCGGCACCCTCGCCTCGGGCGGCGGACCCGTCACCGCCGGTGCCATCGCAAGCTACCTGCCCGAGGTGATGCGGACTTTGTAATCATTTGGCGCAAGACGCAGGAAAAATAATAGTAATCCTACTTACTAGTAGTCTGTCTAGAGATTTATTCGTTCGCACGAGGAGTACACATGGAAGTCTGGCCCGGATCGGCATACCCCCTGGGAGCCACTTTTAACGGCACTGGCACGAACTTTGCGCTGTTCAGCGAAAGGGCCGACAAGGTGGAACTGTGCCTCTTCGACGACAAGGGCGCGGAAACCCGGATCGAGCTCCTCGAAGTGGACGGCTACGTCTGGCACTGCTACCTGCCGCACATCCAGCCGGGACAGAAGTACGGATACCGCGTCCACGGAGCCTACGATCCCGACTCCGGAAACCGGTTCAATCCGAACAAGCTGCTGCTGGATCCCTACGCAAAGGCCGTGCACGGCCAGATCGACTGGGACCCCGCCCTGTTCTCCTACAACATGGGCGATCCCGATTCCCGCAACGACGCCGATTCCGCCCCGCACATGATGATGGGCGTGGTGATCAACCCCTTCTTCGACTGGGACGGCGACCACCTGCCCCGTGTCCCGTACCACAAGTCCGTGATCTACGAGGCCCACGTCAAGGGCCTGACGCAGCTGCACCCCGAGGTGCCGGAGGACCAGCGCGGCACCTACGCCGGCGTCGCCCACCCTTCCGTCATCTCCCACCTGCAGAAGCTGGGAGTCACGGCGATCGAGCTGATGCCGGTGCACCAGTTCGTCAACGACGGCATCCTGGAAGACAAGGGACTCAACAACTACTGGGGCTACAACACCATCGGTTTCTTTGCCCCGCACAACAGCTACAGCTCCACCGGTGACACCGGAATGCAGGTCCAGGACTTCAAGGCCATGGTCCGCTCGCTGCACCAGGCCGGCATCGAAGTGATCCTCGACGTCGTGTACAACCACACTGCAGAAGGCAACCACCTGGGCCCCACCCTGTCCTTCAAGGGCATCGACAACGCCGCCTACTACCGTCTCATGGACGGCGACGAGAAGCACTACATGGACTACACGGGCACCGGCAACTCGCTCAACGTCCGCCACCCCCACTCCCTGCAGCTCTTGATGGATTCCCTGCGTTACTGGGTCACGGAAATGCACGTGGACGGCTTCCGATTCGACCTCGCCTCCACCCTGGCGCGCGAATTCTATGACGTTGACAAGCTGTCCACCTTCTTCGAACTCATCCAGCAGGACCCGGTAGTGTCCCAGGTCAAGCTGATCGCCGAGCCGTGGGACGTTGGCCCCGGCGGCTACCAGGTGGGCAACTTCCCGCCGCAGTGGACGGAATGGAACGGCAAGTACCGCGACACCGTCCGCGACTTCTGGCGCGGAGAGCCGGCAACGCTCGGCGAATTCGCCTCCAGGATCACCGGCTCCGCCGATCTCTACGAGCACTCCGGCCGCCGTCCGGTCGCCTCGATCAACTTCGTCACCGCCCATGACGGCTTCACCCTGCAGGACCTGGTGTCCTACAACGAGAAGCACAATGAAGCCAACGGGGAAGACAACAACGACGGCGAATCGCACAACCGCTCGTGGAACTGCGGCGCCGAAGGCCCCACCGACGATCCCAAGGTACTGGGCCTCCGCGCCCGGCAGCAGCGCAACTTCATCGCGTCGCTGCTGCTCTCGCAGGGTGTGCCCATGATCCTGCACGGCGACGAACTGGGCCGCACCCAGCAAGGCAACAACAACGGCTACTGCCAGGACTCCGAACTGACCTGGATCAACTGGGACAACGTGGACCAGCCGCTGGTGGAATTCACGGCTGCCGTGAACGCCCTCCGGCACAAGCACCCCACCTTCCGGCGCAGCCGCTTCTTCGACGGCAGGCCGGTCCTCCGCGGCGAGGGCGAACGGCTTCCGGACATTGAATGGCTGGACGTTGACGGCTCCACCATGAAGCCCGAAGACTGGGACAGCGGCTTCGGCCGCTCGGTGGGCATGTTCCTCAACGGCGACGGAATCCGCGGCCGGGACGAACGCGGCCGCCGCATCACCGACGTCAACTTCGTGCTCTACTTCAACGCGCACGACGACGAAGTGAAGTTCACGCTGCCGTCCGACGAATACGCTCCCGCCTGGGACATCATCATCGACACCGCGGGACACAACGCCGACACCGAACCGGTTGAAGCCGGAGACGCACTGCCCGTTGCCGCCAAGTCCCTCGTGGTACTCCGCGCCCACAGCGTTCCGGAGACCGAACCGGACCACTCGGTGGCGGCATCGTTGGCGGCGCTGTCGCAGACCAGCACCAGCGAGACCGAGTCGCTGACCACCCCGGCCCTCCCCGAACCCTCGCAGACCAGGAGGATAAAGGCGAAGGGCAAGGATTCATGAAGACACCGGTCTCCACCTACCGGCTCCAGATCCGCCCCTCCTTTACCCTCCAGGACGCTGCGGCCCAGGTCCCCTACCTGAAGTCGCTGGGCGTGGACTGGATCTACCTGTCCCCGATCCTGACGGCTGAGAAGGGGTCGGACCACGGGTACGACGTCACGGACCCGTCCACGGTGGACCCCGACCGTGGCGGGCCCGAAGGTCTCGACGCGGTGTCCCGGGCTGCCCGGGCCGCCGGCATGGGCGTGCTCGTGGACATTGTGCCCAACCATGTCGGGGTGGCGTCGCCTTACCAGAACCCCTGGTGGTGGTCCCTCCTCAAGGAAGGACGGAAGTCCCGTTATGCGGAAGCGTTCGACGTCGACTGGGACTTTGCCGGCGGACGCATCCGGCTCCCTGTGCTGGGGAGCGACGACGAACTGGACAAGCTGGAAGTCCGCGAGGGCGAGCTCCGCTACTACGACCACCGGTTCCCGCTGGCGGACGGCAGCTACACCGAAGGGGACGACCCCCGCGACGTCCACGCCCGCCAGAACTACGAACTGGTGGGCTGGCGCCGCGCGGACAACGAGCTCAACTACCGCCGCTTTTTCGCCGTCAACACGCTGGCCGGAATCCGGGTGGAAGTCCCCCGGGTGTTCGACGAAGCCCATGCCGAAGTGGTCCGCTGGTTCCGCGAAGGGCTGGCGGACGGGCTCCGGATCGACCACCCGGACGGGCTGGCCGACCCGGAGGGCTACCTGCGGCGGCTCCGCGAAGCGACCGGCGGCAGGTACCTGCTGATCGAGAAGATCCTGGAACCAGGGGAGGAGCTGCCGGCTTCCTTTGAGTGCGAAGGCACCACCGGCTACGACGCCTTGGCGGACGTGGACCGGCTCTTCGTGGACCCTTCGGCGCAGGCGCCCCTTGACCGGCTCGACGGCAGGCTCCGCGGCGGAGAACCGGCGGACTACGAGGAGATGATCCGCGGAACCAAGCGCCGGATCACCGACGGCATCCTGCACTCGGAGGTCCTTCGGCTGGCGCGGCTTCTTCCGGCCGGAACAGTTTTGGATGGTGAGCAGGCCGCTGATGCGATCTCCGAGATCATCGCCGCCTTCCCCGTGTACCGGACGTACCTCCCGTACGGCGAGGAAGTCCTCAAGGAAGCCTGCAGCCTGGCTACGCGTAACCGGCCCGACCTCGCACCTGCGGTGGACCTGCTGCAGCCGCTGCTGCTGGATGCCGGTTCGGCGCTGGCGCAGCGCTTCCAGCAGACCTCCGGCATGGTGATGGCCAAGGGTGTGGAGGACACCGCGTTCTTCCGCTACACCCGGCTGGGCACCCTGACCGAGGTGGGTGCCGATCCCACCGAGTTCGCCATTGACCCGGCGGAATTCCACCACCGGATGGCGCGGCGCGAAGCCGAACTGCCGCTGTCCATGACCACGCTCAGCACCCACGACACCAAGCGCAGCGAGGACACCCGGGCACGGATTTCCGTGATCTCCGAGTTCGCGACCGAATGGGAGCAGGTTCTGGCCAAGCTGCAGGAACTGGCCCCATTGCCTGACGGGCCGTTGGCCAGCCTGCTGTGGCAGGCCATCGCCGGGGCGTGGCCTGCCTCCCGGGAACGCCTGCAGCAATACGCCACCAAGGCCGCCCGCGAGGCCGGCAATTCCACCGACTGGCTGGACCCGAACGAGGCCTTCGAGCAGAAACTGGCTGCCGCCGTCGACGCCGCGTTCGACAACCCGGAAGTGCGTGCGGAACTGGAGGCCTTTGTGGCTCTCCTGGAACCTTACGGCGCCGCGAACGCGCTGTCCGCGAAACTGGTGCAGCTGACCATGCCCGGCGTCCCCGACGTGTACCAGGGCACCGAGTTCTGGGACCGCTCGCTCACTGATCCGGACAACCGCCGTACCGTCGACTTTGCCGCGCGGCAGCGGGCGCTGAACGCGCTCGACGCCGGCGAGCGTCCGGCGTCGTACCGGGACGACTCCGCCAAGCTGATGGTGACCTCACGGGCGCTCAGGCTGCGGCGGGACCGGCCTGAGCTCTTCACGGGCTACACGGCAATCACCGCTTCCGGGCCGGCCGCGGAGCACGTGGTGGCATTCAGTCGCGGCGCCGGTGAGTCTGCCGGCGCCCTGACGCTGGCCACCAGGCTGCCGCGCAGGCTGGAACAGTCCGGCGGCTGGCAGGACACGTCGGTGGAGCTCCCGGCAGCCGTGACAGACGAACTGACGGGCAACAGCTTCGGGCCCGGGCCGGTCCGCGTTGCGGAAATCCTGGCCGGCTACCCCGTTGCACTGCTCGTTCCTCCAGCTGCTCCTGCCACCCACGGATCGGAGAACCACTGATGACGATGCCCGCGAGCGGAAGCGGACGCTTCGACATCTGGGCCCCCGATGTCACCGCCATCACCTTGCTGGCTGACGGCACGGCGTACCCCATGAGCCAGCGCGACGGGGGCTGGTGGACGGCCCCGGACGCCCCGGCTGACGGGGACGTGTTCTACGGTTACCTGCCGGGGACGGAAACCACCCCGGTGCCGGACCCCCGGTCCCGCCGCCAGCCTGAGGGCGTCCACTCCCTGTCCCGTACCTTCGACCCGTCCGCCCATGAGTGGGCGGACGGGGACTGGGTAGGGCGGGAGCTCCGGGGTGCCGTCATCTACGAACTGCACATCGGCACCTTCACGCCCGAAGGAACGCTGGAGGCTGCAGCCGGAAAGCTTGGCTACCTCAAGGACCTCGGCGTCGACTTCGTGGAGCTCCTGCCGGTCAACGGCTTCAACGGCACCCACAACTGGGGCTACGACGGAGTCCTCTGGTACACCGTCCATGAGGGCTACGGCGGCCCGGCGGCGTACCAGCGCTTCGTGGACGCCGCCCACGGCGCAGGCCTGGGCGTCATCCAGGACGTGGTGTACAACCACCTTGGTCCCAGCGGGAACTATCTTCCCAAGTTCGGGCCCTACCTGAAGTCGGGGGAAGGCAACACCTGGGGTGACTCGGTCAACCTGGACGGGAACGGATCCGACGAGGTCCGCCGCTACATCCTCGACAACGCAGCCATGTGGCTCCGGGACTACCACGTTGACGGGCTGCGGATCGACGCCGTGCACGCCTTCAAGGACGAGCGCGCGGTCCACCTCCTCGAGGAATTCGGTGCCCTGGGTGACGGGGTGGCCGCGGAAACCGGCCGGCCGATCACCATGATCGCGGAGTCGGACCTCAACAACCCGCGCCTGCTGTACCCCCGCGATGTCAACGGTTACGGGCTGGAGGGCCAGTGGAGCGACGACTTCCACCACGCCGTCCACGTGAACATCAGCGGCGAGACCGAAGGGTACTACAGCGACTTCGACTCACTGGGCGCCCTGGCCAAGGTCCTGCGCGAGGGCTTCTTCCACGACGGCAGCTACTCCAGCTTCCGCGGCCGGCACCACGGACGGCCCATCAACACGTCGCTCGTGCACCCCGCCGCCCTGGTGGTGTGCAGCCAGAACCACGACCAGATCGGCAACCGCGCCACGGGCGACAGGCTCTCCCAGTCGCTGTCCTACGGCCAGCTGGCACTGGCCGCTGTCCTCACTCTGACGTCGCCCTTCACCCCCATGCTCTTTATGGGGGAGGAATACGGTGCCACCACGCCCTGGCAGTTCTTCACCTCCCACCCGGAGCCGGAGCTGGGCAAGGCGACGGCGGAAGGCCGCATCAAGGAGTTCGAGCGCATGGGGTGGGATCCCGCCGTCGTGCCCGACCCCCAGGATCCGGAGACCTTCAACCGGTCGAAACTGAACTGGGCCGAGGCCGCCGAGGGTGACCATGCCCGCCTCCTGGACCTCTACCGTGCGCTGACCGCGCTGCGCCGGACCACTCCGGAACTGGCCGGCCTGGAATTCACGGACACCGTGGTGGACTACAGCGAGGACGAGCGCTGGCTGCGGTTCCGGCGCGGCGACGTTCAAGTGGCCCTGAACTTCTCGGAGCAGGCGGTCAAGGTCGGGGAGACTGCGGGCTCGGTGCTGCTCGCCACCGATGAGGCTACGGCTTTGGACGGCGGGTCGCTGGTGCTGGCTCCGTGGAGCGCGGCCATCCTGAAGGGCTAACGCGCTTCTGTTGCCGATTGTTCGTTGTTGTGCCGCGGGCTGTCTATGGACTGTTTCTGTCAGCCCGCGGCGTAACAACGGACTTGTTGGCTGTAGCGTGCATCACAGCTGGCAGGATTGCAGGTATGACTTATTCTGCAGCGGACAACCGCTATGAATCCATGCCCTACCGCCGCGTGGGACGCAGCGGCCTCAAACTTCCGGCCATTTCCCTTGGCCTTTGGCACAACTTCGGCGACGACAAACGCTTCGATGAGCAGCGCGCCATCCTCCGCCGCGCCTTCGACCTCGGCGTCAACCACTTTGACCTGGCCAACAACTACGGCCCGCCGGACGGCTCGGCGGAAACGAATTTCGGCCGCCACCTGCAGGACGACTTCAAGCCGTACCGCGACGAGCTGGTCATCTCCACCAAGGCCGGCTACTACATGTGGCCGGGCCCGTACGGCGAGTGGGGATCCCGCAAATACCTGATCTCCAGCCTGGACCAGTCGCTGCAGCGCATGGGCCTGGACTACGTGGACATCTTCTACAGCCACCGCCCCGATCCGGAAACCCCCATGGAGGAAACCATGGGGGCGCTGGACTACGCCGTACGCTCCGGCAAGGCCCTGTACGCGGGCATCTCCTCGTACACCCCCGAGCAGACCCTCGAGGCCGCCCGGATCCTGAAGGAGCTCGGCACCCCGCTGCTCATCCACCAGCCCAGCTACTCGATGCTGAACCGCTGGACCGAGAACGGCGCCCCCAACCTGTACGAGGCGCTGGACCAGGTGGGCGCAGGTTCCATTGCGTTCTCCCCGCTCGCCCAGGGCATGCTGACGGACCGCTACCTGAACGGCATCCCGGCCGATTCGCGTGCCGCCAAGGAACGGTTCCTGTCTGAGTCGGCCCTCACCGAGGACAAGCTGGACAGGGTCCGCGGGCTTAGCAAGATCGCCGCCGGCCGCGGGCAGTCGCTGGCTCAGATGGCCATCGCCTGGATCCTCCGCGACCAGCCCAAGGGGTCGCCTGTAACGTCCGCGCTGGTGGGCGCGTCCAGCGTCAAGCAGCTGGAAGACACGCTGTCCGCCATCAACAACCTGGCGTTCTCCCAGGAGGAGCTGAAAGCGATCGACGAGTTCGCCGTCGAGTCCGACATCAACCTCTGGGCCCAGAAGTAGCGCCCGCCTAACTGAGCCGCGCCTAACACAGCCGCGAATAACAAAGGCGCGCGTAACAGAGCCGCCGGGGCCGGCCGGGAACAACTCCGGCCCCGGCGGCGTTGGCTACAATGCAAGGGCGCCCAATGGCGCCGTGCCCATCAGCCGCCGTCGCACATCAGAGTGCAGCCGCGCCGGGCACTGAAGTTTGTTCTCAAAGGAGTTCCGTGTCTTCAAATCCGATTCGTGTCGCCATTGTTGGCGTAGGTAACTGCGCTGCTTCCCTGGTCCAGGGTGTCCATTACTACCGGGATGCCGACCCCCAGGCCACGATCCCCGGTCTGATGCACGTGGAGTTCGGCAAGTACCACGTCAATGACGTTGAATTCGTGGCAGCCTTCGATGTGGACGGCAAGAAGGTCGGCGTCGACCTCGCCGACGCCATCCTGGCCAGCGAAAACAACACCATCAAGATCGCCGACGTTCCCCCCACCGGTGTAACGGTCCAGCGCGGCCACACCCTGGACGGCCTCGGCAAGTACTACCTCGAGACCATCGAGCAGTCCCCAGCAGAGCCGGTCGACGTTGTCCAGGCCCTCAAGGACGCCAAGGTCGACGTGATGGTCTGCTACCTGCCCGTTGGTTCGCAGGAAGCCGCCGAGTTCTACGCCCAGGCTGCAATCGATGCGGGCGTGGCCTTCGTCAACGCCCTGCCGGTGTTTTTGGCCGGCACCAAGGAGTGGGCCGACAAGTTCACCGCCGCCGGTGTTCCGATCGTGGGCGACGACATCAAGAGCCAGATCGGTGCCACCATCACACACCGCGTCATGGCCAAGCTGTTCGAAGACCGCGGCGTCACGCTGGACCGCACCTACCAGCTCAACGTCGGCGGCAACATGGACTTCAAGAACATGCTGGAGCGCGACCGCCTCGAGTCCAAGAAGATTTCCAAGACCCAGGCCGTCACCTCCAACGTCGAAGCCGAACTGGCTGCCAAGGACGTGCACATCGGCCCGTCCGACTACGTCCAGTGGCTCGATGACCGCAAGTGGGCCTTCGTCCGCCTCGAAGGCCGCAACTTCGGCGACGCCCCGGTGTCGCTGGAATACAAGCTGGAGGTCTGGGACTCACCCAACTCCGCCGGCGTGATCATCGACGCCATCCGTGCGGCCAAGATCGGCCTGGACCGCGGCATTGGCGGCCCGCTGCTCTCCGCGTCCAGCTACTTCATGAAGTCCCCGCCGGAGCAGTTCAACGACGACCTCGCCCGTGAAAAGGTCGAGGCCTTCATCCGCGGAGACCTGGAGCGCTAAGCACGTTCCTCCGCCCGGTGACGCTCTCTCACTTTTGGTGGGTTTTGGCGCGGCGCTCTCTCACTCTTGGTGGGGGAGCGCCGTGCTTTAAGCGTCCTGTTCGTACCGTCGGATCGCGTGGCTGGCCTGGGCAAGGGCCAGGAGCCTTAGCAATAGCTGGCTGTGCATGTGCATGCCGACGGCGGCCGTGAGAATAAGCTCATCGACGCTGTCCGGGGCCGTCGTGGCCGCAATGTCGACCCCGGCGACGTCGTCCATGGCCTTGCTGTAAGTGTCCAGGAGCTCGCCGGGCACCCGGATGTTGACGCTCTCCATCAGCTCCAGATGGGCATTCAGTGCGTTCCGGGCGTCACTTGGGGAATCGGGCCAGCCCCTGAGACGCACGACGGCGTCAGCCGGCCGAGTGCCGACCTCGCCACTAACCGTGGCGTAGGAGTCCAACTCAAGCACCACGCGCTGAACCGCCGCCAAGAGCTCAAGGCGCGAGGCGCCGTCGTCGGCCATTCTGAGGATGCCGCGAATCTGTTCGATGTTCAGTCCGACTATCCGGCGGAGCGCCTGGATCAAATCGAGGCGCTCGACGTGCTGCGCTGAATATTGAGCGCGCGTTGCGTGGACGGCCGCTCCCGGCGGCAGGAGGCCCTCGCGCAAGTAGTACTTGATGCTTGCGGCCGAGACTCCCGACTGCTCGCTCAATTCCTTCAGCTGCATTCCGGACATCCTTCCTGCGAGGGCCGGAAGCCATTGGATAGCAGACCCGGCACCAACTATCCTGATGTACACGCATTGGATAGTGGCTCTATCCTAAAGCCATGGAGCACTGGAATGTACTGCTTGTCAGCCATGTCATTGCCGCGCTGTTCGTCCTCGTCATCGGCCCCTTTCAAATCTTCCGAAGCCGCCGTGACCGCATCCACCGCACCATGGGCTACCTGTGGGTGGCCGCCATGTACTACGTCTGCGTCAGTAGTTTCTGGATTGTGACTGCCGGACATTTCACCTGGCTGCACGGGCTGTCGGCGTTCACCATCGTGACGGTGTCCCTTGGCCTCGTCAGCGCCATCCGCCGCAACATCCCATCGCACTTGGGCAACATGATCGGGAGCTACATCGGCATTGCAGTGGCGTTCGTCTTTGCCGTTGCCGTGCCGGGAAGGTCCATTCCGCGGCTCCTCGCCGAGGACCCGGGCACCGCGGCATATGTTGCCGGTCTGGTGGTCCTGAGTGTGGTGGTCATGTTCGTTTCGCTCAAGCGCGGCGGCCGTGCGGGTAAGGCGGCCCCGTCGAAGGATGGAACGCTCTCTCACTCCCTGCGTGCTTAGAACCGACCCTCTCTCACTTTCGGTGGGTTTGGGCGCGACGCTCTCTCACCCGACGTCAGCGAAACCGGCTGCCTGGGGGTGATCCAGCCACGCGGTTCGCAGCGTCCGCTTAATCTTTCCGATGGCGCGCTGGAAGCCGTCTGCAAGATCATCCTTGTCGAATATCAGGACAGTCCAACCGGCCGATTCGAAGGCCTTGTTTCGCCGCCGGTCACTAAAGGACTGGGCGTCAAGAAGGTGATGTTCGCCGTCGTACTGGATGGCGACCCGCCGGCACCGATAGCCGAGATCAGCGCTTGGGGACACGGCGTCAGCATCACGCAATGACAACTGCAGATCCGGTTCGGGAAGACCGGCATCGGCCATGGCCAGCCGGAGCAGGGATTCGGGGGCAGAGTCGGCGCCGACCCGCATGAGATCCAACGCTTCGCGGGCACGCACGACACCCTGCAGGTTTGGGTGGCGGCCTACCAGAGCACGGAGTCCGTCCAGGGTGTCATAGGGCTGGGTCCGATTCTCGAAGGGCTCCCGCGGGATGCGGATCAGCTGGTCGCCCATGCACACCAGTTCATTTACTGACAGTTGCCGCGCCAGATCGAGCCAGGTCCGCGACCTGGTGCTGATGCTGATGCCGTCGATCGACTCGATTTCATCCTCCCGGGCCAAGACGGTATGACCGACTACGCCCTTGCGGCGCACTGAGGGCAGAGACCGAGGTTTGCTCAAATGCAGCTCCGTTGAGTCGGCCAGCCAAGGCGGCAGCAGCTGGCACCGCAGCCGTGCTGCGGTGACATGGGAGATCCATGCGCCGGGAGATGCGGCAGACAGCGCCCGCGCCGCCGCTTCCAGTTCAAAACTCCAGTTCGAGGGGCGGTAGAGTCCGCGCCCAACATGGACCACGTCTTTTCGTCGCAGCCTGTCCGCTGATACTCCAGCGGCCCGCGCCGAGTCCACTGTGAACGGAGCGGTTGCCAACAGCCCAGGCAAATTGTTGCGCTTACTCATGCTGGCATTGTGTCCTGGAAGTCGATATTGCCGCAGAAGATATCCACAAGTGGTCCCCGGGCGCCGGGAAGTGCGAGAGGGTTTGGGGAAAGGCGCCGGGAAGTGCGAGAGGGTTTGGGGAAAGGCGCCGGGAAGTGAGAGAGGGTTTGGGGAAAGGCGCCGGGAAGTGAGAGAGCGTTTGGGGAAAGGCGCCGGGAAGTGAGAGAGGGTTTAGAAGAGGCCGAGGGGCTTACCCGTATCGTCCACGTCCATCCGCAGGGCTGCCGGGACCTTCGGCAGTCCGGGCATGGTCATCACCGCGCCCGTCAGCGCCACGATGAAACCGGCCCCGGTCTTGGGAATGAGGTCCCGCACATGGACCGTGAACCCTTTAGGCGCACCCAGCCGGGTGGCGTCGTCGCTGAACGAGTACTGCGTTTTGGCCATGCACACTGGCATGCCCGCCCAGCCGTTCTTCTCGATTTCGGCCAGGCGCTTGAGCGCGGGGACGGAGAAGTCCACGCCGTCTGCCCCGTACATTTCCTGCACGATGGTGCGGATCTTGTCCTCCACGGACAGCTCCAGCGGATACAGGTGCCGGAAACTGTGCGGAGCATCCAGCGCGGCAAGCACCTTGGCCGCGAGGTCGTCGCCGCCGTCCCCGCCCCCGCCGCGGCCCCAGACGTCCGCCACAGCAGCCTGCACACCTTCGCCGGCGCACCATTCCAGCAGCCAGTCGAGCTCCTCCTCGGTATCCGTGGTGAACTTGTTGACGGCAACCACGGGAGTGATTCCGAACTTCTCGACGTTGCGGATGTGCCGCCGGAGGTTGGCCGTGCCGGCCGCCAGCGCCTCCGCGTTGGGCTCCTTCAGCCGGTCCTTGGCCACCCCGCCGTGCATCTTCAGTGCGCGGACGGTTGCCACGAGCACGACGGCGGACGGAGCCACGTCTGCCACCCTCGCCTTGATGTCCATGAACTTTTCAGCCCCCAGGTCGGCGCCGAAGCCGGCTTCGGTGACCACGATGTCCGCGAGCCGGCGGGCGGTCTGGGTGGCGATCAGTGAGTTGCAGCCGTGCGCGATGTTGGCGAACGGCCCGCCGTGCACTAACGCCGGAGTGCCGGCGATGGTCTGCACGAGGTTGGGCTTCAGGGCATCCTTCAGCAGCATGGTGAGTGCACCCTGGACGCCCAGGTCCGCCACCGTGACGGGCTCACGGTCATAGGTGTAGCCGAAGGTGATGCGGCCCAGCCTGGCACGGAGATCGGCAATGTCCGTGGCCAGGCAGAAGACGGCCATGATCTCGGACGCCGCGGTGATGTCGAAGCTGTCCTGCCGTGGTGTCCCCTGGGACGGGCCGCCCAAACCGATCACCACTTCGCGGAGCGAGCGGTCGTTCATGTCCAGGACCCGCTTGAAAGTCATCCGGCGGGGATCGATGTTGAGCTCGTTGCCCTGGAAAATATGGTTGTCCACCAGGGCCATGAGCGCGTTGTTCGCCGAGGTGATGGCGTGGAAGTCCCCGGTGAAGTGCAGGTTGATTTCCTCCATCGGGAGCACCTGCGAGTAGCCGCCGCCGGTTGCTCCGCCCTTCATGCCAAGGACGGGCCCCAGGGACGGCTCACGCAGCGCGATCACCACCTTCTTGCCCGCCCGCGCCAGGGAATCCGCCAGGCCCACGGTGGTGGTGGACTTTCCCTCGCCCGCAGGTGTGGGGGACATCGCCGAAACCAGCACCACCTTGCCCGGCAGCCGGTCGGGCGCCCCTCCCGGCACCAGTAGCTTCGCCGGATCGATCTTTGCCTTGTACCGGCCGTGGAGTTCCAGGGCATCGGTGCTGATGCCGGCCGCGGCGGCGATTTCCTCGATGGGCCGCATGGTGGCGCGCTGGGCGATTTCCAGGTCACTCATGACGTTGTTGTCAGACATCGTTGTCCTTCAGTTCGTGGCTGCAGGCAAAGCCGTTCGGGGGTCCCTCCCGGCACTCCCGGCTAAGGCGTGTGGCCCGCCGGAATTCTGTGATTATCAATGTACTGGTCGACGGCGGCGTGGTAGCTTTCCAGCGTGATCGCGGCGGTTCGCTGCCAGCCGAAGCCCTGGGCCTGCACGGCTGCCGCGCGGCCCATGTCCTCCCGCGTGGCGGGGTCGTCGTAGAGCGCCTCCAGCACATCGGCCCAGTCTGCGGCTTTGTGGCCGTCCACCAGCAGCCCGGTCCGTCCCTCGAAGATGGCCCGGGATAGTCCGCCCACGCGGGTTGCCACCACGGGTGTCCCGCAGGCCTGGGCTTCCAGCGCCACCAGCCCGAAGGACTCGCTGTACGAGGGCATCACCACGACGTCCGCCGAGCGGAACCAGTTGGCAAGCGCAGGTGCGTTCACCGGCGGATGGTGCGTGACGACGTCGTCCATTCCGGCGTCGCTGATCAGCGATTTCAGGTCGAAGTCCTTGGCCCCGCTGAGGGCGCCCAAAATGGTGACCTGCAGGTCGATGTCCGGGCGGCGGGAGCGGAGCAAGGCTGCTGCCTTGACGAGGATCTGCGGGCCTTTGAGCCGCTGGATCCGGCCGGCGAAGAGCAGATGGAACTTGCCGGCGGGCACACCGAGCCGTGCGCGGGAACGGGTCCGGAAGGCCGGGGTGAACACTGTCAGGTCCACGCCCGGGGGAGCGACGTCGATGTGGTCGAAGTCTGCATTGTAATGGGAGACAAGCTCGGCGGCTTCGGCCGGGGTGTTGGCGATCAGCCGGGTGGCGCCGTCGACAATCCGGTGTTCGCCGTCCTCGCGCCGCCGCGGTTCGGGTGTCTCGCCGGAGTGCAGGAGCAGGTTCTTGACCTTGGCCATCGTGTGCATGGTGTGCACCAGCGGCACCCCCCACAGCCGCGAAAGCTCCAGCCCGGCGACGCCGGAGACCCAGTAGTGCGAATGGATGAGGTCGTACCGGCCGTGCGGCTGGCGCTGCCGGATCCGCTCAACTTCCTCCACCATGCTGTGCAGCAGCTCCGGTAGTTCCTCCTTGGGCAGCTTCCGCGGCGGGCCCGAGATCACATTGTGAACGCACACCCCGGGGTCCGGGTGTTCGACGGCGGGCTGCCCCGACGACGTGGACCGCGTGAAGATTTCCACTTCCACACCGCTGGCGGCCAGCGCCGACGCGAGCGCCCGCACGTACACGTTCATGCCGCCGGCGTCACCGGAACCGGGCTGTTCCATGGGCGAGGTGTGCAGGGAGAGGAATGCGACACGGCGGATCAGAGTCACGGCTCTCCCTTCGGCTGGCGGAACTGCATCCGATAAAACAGTACTCCTGAAGTGCCCCGGCCTTCACAGTGGACCGCATGCCGTGCGGCCCTTCTGAACACCAGCCGCAGCCCTCCTGATAACGTGGCGGCTGTGAGCCCAACCGCAGACGCAACCGCAGACTCAGCCGGCACCGCAACCGGTATCGAAATCCGCCCGGCCACCGCGGCCGACTGGCCCGGCATGTGGACGATCCTGGAACCCGTCATCCGGGCCGGCGACACCTTCACCTGGGACCGCGGCACCACGGAGGACGAAGCCCGGACCCGTTGGTTCAAGGACGCTCCGGGCCAGGCATTCGTGGCTGTCCAGGACGGTGTAGTGCTGGGCACCGGTGAGCTGCACGCCAACCAGGGCGGAGGAGGCAGCCACGTGGCCAACGCCGGCTACATGGTCCACCCGGACCACGCCGGCAAGGGGCTGGCCAAGGCGCTCTGCGCTTACTCCCTGGACGCGGCCCGCGCGGCCGGCTTCCGCGCCATGCAGTTCAACGCCGTGGTGGAGAGCAACGTCCGCGCGGTGTCGGCCTGGCAGGGCATGGGGTTCGAAGTCCTGACCACCATCCCGGAGGCTTTCAACCACCCGACGCTGGGCTACGTGGGCCTCAAGGTGATGTACCGCAAGCTGTAGGACCCGCCGCTTTCCGGGCTTCCCGGTTTCAGGATCCGGTGCGCCACAGGCGCCGGAGCGCGGGGAAGGCCGCCTCGTACCCGTCCAACAGTTCGACGGCGAGCTCCCCGGAATCGATGAGCGGGTGGAGCGCGAACGCCCGGACGGCGTCGTCACGGCGGCCGCGCACCGCCGCGGACACCGTCAGCCGCTCCACCTCCTTGACCCGCTGCATGAGAGCCAGTTGGGCGTCCGCCGGACGGTCCTGCGGCACCGGCACCGCGCCGTCGGACGTCACCACGCAGGGAACCTCGACGACGGCGTCCGCCGGCAGCCCGGGAACCGCACCGGCGTTCGGGGTGTTCAGGATCAGCTCGGCGGCCCTGCCGCCCGTCCCGCCGGACAGGGCACGCATCACACCGAGGGCAACGCGCTCGTATCCGCCGCCGGCGAGGTCGTCCTCGTCACGCTGTTCGCCGGCCTCGCGCGCCTCGGCCAGGTAGCCTTCTTCGCGCGAGCGGCGGGCCGCGTCCCACAGTTCGTAGGCCCGGGACCCGGCGGCGGCCAGCGCGGGGTACAGCCCGGACTGCTGTTCGTGGATCGATTCGCCGCGGGTCTGACGCATGGTGCGGATGGCACCGACGGCCCGCTGCGTGTCGTAGTAGTAATACAGGTACTCGTTGGGCAGGCAGCCCAGGGACTGGAGGAACGGCTGTGGAAAGAGCCTGCCCTCCTCGAAGCCGGACAGCGCCTGCGCGTCCGCCAGCAGTCCGGGAAGCAGATCCTGACCGCCGGACTCCAGCCGGTACAGCCAGCCCAGATGGTTGAGCCCGTAGTAGCCCACGCCGTCGAGCTTTCCCTCAGGCAGCGGGGCGCCGGCCGCCCGGGCCGCCCGGTGAACCAGAGCGCCGGCCGAATCGCAGATGCCGATCACCCTGCTGCCCAGCACCGGGACCAGCGCCTGGGTGACCATTCCGGCGGGGTTGGTGAAGTTGACCAGCCAGGCTTCCGGGCAGCGCCGCTTCATTTCGCGGGCCAGTTCCAGCATCCCGGGGATGGACCGCAGCGCGTAGGAGATTCCGCCGGCGCCCGTGGTTTCCTGGCCCAGGAGGCCGAGGCCGAGGGGCACACGTTCGTCGGCTATCCGGCCCGCCGTTCCGCCCGGGCGGATGGCAGCGAACACCATGTCGGTGCCGTCAAGGCCATCGGCCAGCGAGGTGGTGGTGCTGACCGCAGGGCCGGGGTGGCCGGATGAAGGAGCCCCGCCGGAAGGACCCATCGATGACAGGACCGCCTTGATGGCGGCCAGCCGCAGGGGATCGACGTCGAAGAGCACAAGCTCGCGCACCAGCCCTGCGAAGGGGCTGGACGTGAGCGCCCGGTACACCAGCGGGACACGGAACCCGCCGCCACCGGCAATCATGAGCCGCATACCACGCAGTCTATTCGGCCACCGGGCGCACGCCTCGCGGTGCGCCGCGGCGGGGCACTTTGCAGGGGTGGCGCGAGGGCGTAGTCTGCCGAACATGGACGCGATACCAGAGCGCCGGTTCGACCCGCTCGCCGCCGTCCGCACGCCCGCGGACGGGAGCTTCGATCTGCTCCTGACCGGGACGGTTTTCCAGGACATCATCTTCACCGGCCTACCCCACGCGCCTGAGCCGGGGACCGAGATCTGGAGCGAGGGCATGGGCAGTTGCCCCGGCGGTGTGGCCAACCAGGCCATCGCCGCCGCGCGCCTGGGCCTGCGCACCGGACTGGCGGCCGCCTTCGGTGACGACGGCTATGGGGACTACAACTGGAAGATCCTGGCCGCCCAGGAGCACGTGGACCTGTCCCTCTCCAAGCGCATCCCCGGCTGGCACTCACCCGTGACGGTCTCGCTCAGCGTTCAGCACGACCGCTCCATGGTGACCCACGGCCACCCTGCACCGGTCACCTCATCGGAACTGATCGGCACACCGCCCGCCGCGCTCGCCGCCGTCGCCGACCTGGACGAGGAACTGGCCCCGTGGGCCATTGCCGCCAACAGCGCGGGGGTAAAACTTTTTGGCGACGTCGGCTGGGACGCCACCGGCAAATGGTCCTCCGCCCGGCTGGACAACCTGCAGTATTTCCATGCATTCATGCCCAACCAGCGCGAGGCCATGGCCTTCACCGGCCGGGACACACCATGGGCGGCACTGTATGCGCTCGCTGACCGGGTTCCGGTGGCCGTGGTGACCCTGGGGCCGCAGGGTGCCATGGCCGTGGACTCCGAGACGGGCGAGGAGGAATGGGTGCCGTCCCTGCCGGTCTCTGCCTATGACCCCACCGGTGCAGGCGACTGCTTCGGCGCGGCCTTCATCGTGGGCAGCCTGGCGTGCTGGCCGCTCGCTGACCGGCTCCGGTTCGCCAACCTGTGCGCGTCCCTGGCGGTCCAGGAAGTGGGCGGTTCCCTGGCAGCGCCCGGCTGGGGCGACATCGCCGACTGGTGGAAGCGGGCCAACGCCAGGCCGGAACGGCAGAGCAGCCAGTGGCTGCGGCGCTTCAGCTTCCTGGAGGAAATCGTGCGCGACGTTCCCCCGCAGGCATTGCGCCGGGCCACTGCCACGATCGCCCACCTCTCCGACGCGTAGGGCGTATCTCCTGGACGAGCGGCGAGCCGGGGCTCAGCCCGGGGTGAGGACGCAGAACTCGTTGCCCTCCGGGTCGGCGAGGCACACCCATGGCACATCGCCCTGGCCGACGTCGGCATCAGCGGCACCCAGGGCCCGCAGCCGGGCCACCTCTGCCGCCTGATCGTCACCGGGATACGGCATCAGGTCGAGATGGACACGGTTCCATACGGTCTCCACGCCGGACGTGCGAAGTAATTCCAGGTACGGCCCGACACCCTTGGCCGAACGCAGCCTCGCATGATCGTCGGTCAGCTCATGCAGGGTCCAGTCCGTAGCCTCGCTCCAGAACCGGGCCATGGCCCGCGGATCCGCGCAGTTGACCACCACTGTGGCGATGGGCCCGGTGTCCCGGTAGATCGGTCGCGGCTCCAGCACACAGAACACATTGCCCTCCGGGTCGGCCAGAACCGTCCACGGCACATCGCCCTGGCCCACGTCGGCGGGCGTGGCACCCAGCGCCAACAGGTGCGCGACCAGCTCCTTGTGATGGGCTGCAGAGGTGGTGGCGAGATCAAGATGCGCGCGGTATTTCACTGTCTCGGGGTCCGGGACGCTGACCACATCGACGCAGACGGCGGCGGCGTCCGGCCAGGTGAAGCCCACGGGTTCAACATTGGTCACACCGGGCCCCTCGCTGGAAACGCCCCAGCCGAGCGCCTCCGCCCAAAACCGGCCGAGGGCTGAGTCATTCCGGGCCTTGAAATTCACTTGAACAAGTCGCAGTGCCATACCGCACGACCCTATACCCGGGTGACGGAGCCGACAGTGGAGGCACGCCTGGCCAAATTAAGCCACCCGCCGCGGCGCCACTAGAATCACTAGGGTGACCTACCCAGCAGCAACCGGCGACTTCCGGCCCGTCCCGGACTCAGCGCCAGGCTCCGCCAGTGAAAGCCCCGCCAGCGAGCGTTCAGCAGTGATCGACCTGGACGCCATCCGGCACAACGTCCGCCACCTGGCAGCCGTTGCCTCACCGGCGCAGGTCATGGCCGTGGTGAAAGCGGATGCCTACGGGCACGGTGCCGTTCCGGTGGCCCGGGCAGCGCTCGACGCCGGGGCGCAGTGGCTCGGCGTTGCGCACATCTCCGAGGCGCTTGCCCTGCGCGCCGCCGGCATTGAGGCGCCGCTTCTCGCGTGGCTGCATACGCCGGACAGCAACTTCGGTGCCGCCGTCGCCGCCGGAATCGACATCGGCTGCTCCGGCTGGGAACTGGAGAAGATTGTCCTGGCGGCCCGCGAGCAGGAACGGCCGGCACGGGTCCACCTGAAGGTGGACACCGGCCTGGGCCGCAACGGCGCGACGCTGGAAGCCTGGGACAGCCTGGTGGGCGAAGCGATGGAATACCAGGACGAAGGCCTTCTCCGTGTGGTGGGTATCTTCTCCCACCTTGCTGTGGCGGACGAACCGGACCGCCCGGAAACGGACCAGCAGCTGCAGGCCTTCCGCGAAGTCCTGGCCATCGCCGAGGACGCCGGAGTGGACCCCGAAGTCCGCCACCTGGCCAACACCCCGGCCACGCTTTCCCGCCCCGACACACACTTCGACCTGGTCCGGGTGGGCCTGGGTATCTACGGGCTATCACCGTTTGACGGCCAGTCGCCGGCCGAACTGGGGCTGCGCCCGGCCATGACCGTCCGCACCAAGGTGTCGCACTGCAAGGACGTCCCGGCAGGCCAGGGTGTTTCCTACGGACTCAACTACCGCACCTCCGGCACCAGCACCCTGGGACTGATCCCGCTTGGATACGCCGACGGCGTGCCGCGCGTTGCCACCGGCGGCCCCGTCCGGGTGGAGGGCCGGAACTACCCGGTGGTGGGCAGGATCGCCATGGACCAGATGGTGATCGACCTGGGACCCCGCGGCTTGGCATCCGGCGGACCCAGCCTGCTGGGTGCCGAGGCGGTCCTCTTCGGCGACGGCGCCGACGGCGGCCCGACGGCGGACGACTGGGCCCGCGCCGCCGGCACCATCAACTACGAGATCGTGACGCGGATCAGCCCGCGCGTCCCGAGGCGGTACGTCAACGAAAATCCGGCAGACCGGCCGGGTGCATCACGATGAGCGATCCGCAGTGGGAGCTGTCCCTCTCGGTGCAGACCGCCGAGGAAACCCATGCCCTGGCGGCCGCCCTTGGTGCCGTTCTTGAGGCCGGCGACCTGGTGGTCCTGACGGGCGAGCTCGGCGCCGGGAAGACCACCTTCACCCAGGGGCTCGGCGAGGGCCTGGGTGTCCGGGCCGGCATCATTTCGCCCACGTTCGTCCTGGTCCGCATCCATCCCAATCTTCCGGACGGGCCGCATCCCGGCGGACCAGACCTGGTGCACGTTGATGCGTACCGGCTCGAAAGCGCCGCCGAAATCGATGACATCGACCTCGAAAACACGCTCGACAGCACCGTAACGGTGGTGGAGTGGGGCCGCGGACGCGTGGAGCACCTTAGCGACAGCCTGCTCGACGTCGAACTGCACCGGCCGCTGGTGAGCTCACCAGACTCCGAGGACGGTGTGCTGGACTTCGATACGGACGACGACGACGAACCCCGCACCATCGTGATCCGCGGCTTCGGCCCGCGCTGGGCTGAGCAGCCCCTGCTGCCTGCCGCCTTGAAAGGGAATGACTGATGCTGATCCTTGCCATCGACACGTCAGCCGTGGCCAGTGCCGCCCTGGTTTCGGACGATGCGCCCGAAGGGGTGCTGGCGAGTTTCTCCACCGAGGACACCCGCAGCCATGCCGAAGTGCTGGCTCCGGGCATCGGCGACATGCTCGCCGACGCAGGGGTGACGGGTGCGGACATCGACGCGATTGTGGCCGGTGTTGGCCCGGGGCCGTTCACGGGGCTGCGGTCCGGGATTGCCACCGCACGGACCCTGTCCTATGTGTGGGGCAAACCCCTGTACGGCCTGATGAGCCTGGACGCCATGGCGCTGGAGGTGGCTGAATCGACATCAGCAGTGCCGGAATTCCTGGTGGCAACGGATGCCCGGCGCAAAGAGGTGTACTGGGCCCGCTATTCACTCGCCGACGGCCAGCTGCCCCTGCTGGTTGACGGCCCGCACGTGGGGTTCGCGGCCGGGCTGCCCGACCTGCCGGCCTACGGAGCCGGCGCAGGCATCTACGAGGATGTCCTCCGTGCTGATCCGGACTTCAGCTCGGAGCAGCCCGACGCCCTTTACCTGGGCCAGTTCGCACTGGCACGGCTGGCCGCGGGGGAGCAACTGCCGGACTCCACCCCGTTGTACCTCCGCGAGTCCGACGCCCAGGTCCCGGGCCTCCGGAAGCGTGCGCTGTGAACGGGACGGCAGGAATCACCGGAGTGGTCCCGAACGGCGTGACATTGCGGGCCATGAGCGGTGCGGATATCCCTGCGGTGCACACCCTCGAATGCAGGTTGTTCCCGGTGGATGCCTGGCCGCTCCAGATGTTCCATGACGAACTGGCACAGGCCGAAACCCGCCACTACCTGGTGGCCGAGGCTGCCGGCGAAATCGTGGGCTACGCCGGTCTGATGTGCATCGAACCGATCGCGGACGTGCAGACCATCGCCGTCGTGCCGGAGTGTGAAGGCAGGGGGATCGGCTCGGCCCTGCTGACCGAGCTCATCGCCGAAAGCCGGCGGCGCCGGGCGGCGGACGTGCTGCTGGAAGTCAGGGCGGACAACCCCCGGGCCCAGCAGCTTTACCGCCGCTTCGGCTTCGAACAGATCCACGTCCGCCCACGGTATTACCGGGACGGGGTGGACGCCCTGATCATGCGCCTCCAACTCCCGGACTCCGGCCTTCTGGCAGGACCGGAGTCCACTAATGCGACCCCCGACCACTTGACGGCCACGGAGGCAGACACACCATGAACCGAACGCAACCCCTCGTCCTGGGCATCGAATCCTCCTGCGATGAGACAGGCGTGGGAATCGTGCGCGGAACGGCCCTGCTCAGCAACACAGTGTCCTCCTCCATGGAGGAACACGTCCGCTTCGGCGGGGTTATCCCCGAGATCGCGTCGCGCGCACACCTGGACGCCTTCGTGCCCACGTTGCAGGCGTCCCTCGCAGAGGCCGGAGTAAGACTCGACGACGTCGACGCGATCGCCGTCACCTCCGGTCCGGGCCTGGCCGGGGCGCTGATGGTGGGCGTGTGCGCCGCGAAGGCGCTCGCTGTGGCCACCGGCAAGCCGCTGTATGCCATCAACCACCTGGTGGCCCATGTCGGCGTCGGCCTCTTGCAGGCGGGGAACAGCCTGCCGGAGAACATCTTGCCTGAGAATTTGGGCGCCCTCCTGGTGTCCGGCGGCCACACCGAAATCCTCCGGATCAGGAGCATCACCGACGACGTCGAGCTGCTGGGTTCCACCATCGACGACGCCGCCGGGGAAGCTTACGACAAGGTGGCCCGGCTTCTGGGCCTCGGCTACCCGGGCGGACCGGCCATCGACAAACTTGCCCGGACCGGCAACGCCAAGGCCATCCGGTTCCCGCGCGGGCTGACGCAGCCCAAATACATGGGCACCGCGGACGAACCCGGCCCGCACCGCTACGACTGGTCGTTCAGCGGACTGAAGACCGCCGTCGCCCGCTGCGTGGAACAGTTTGAAGCCCGCGGCGAGGAGGTCCCGGTCGCGGACGTCGCGGCCGCGTTCCAGGAGGCTGTGGTGGACGTGATCACGTCCAAGGCGGTGCTTGCCTGCCGGGAATACGGCATCACCGAGCTGCTGCTGGGCGGCGGAGTTGCCGCGAACTCACGGCTGCGCCAGCTCACCGAGCAGCGGTGCAGTGCGGCCGGGATCCGGCTGACCGTCCCGCCGCTGGATCTGTGCACGGATAACGGTGCCATGGTGGCCGCCCTCGGGGCCCAGCTGGTCATGGCCGGCATCGAGCCCAGTGGCATCAGTTTCGCCCCGGATTCGTCCATGCCGGTCACGGCGGTATCGCTTCCCGCCTAAAACCCCTCAAGGGGCAACGCAGGGGGATTCAGGCGGTGGGGCCGTTCCGCATCTGTTTGACGAGGTCCAGCACCACGGCCTGGAGGTTGCCGCCGTTTTCTGCCGCAACACGGCGCTGCCGCTGGTATCCGGCACCGCGGCTGATGATCTTTTCGACGTCGGCAAGCTCGTCCGAGCAGCCGAGTTTCGCGGCCACGGGCGCGAGCCGGTTCAGCGTTTCGAGCAGGTGCTCGGTGACCAGCCGCTCGTTGCCCTGGGCGTCGAGGATGATGATCGCATCGAGGCCGTACCGGGCCGCACGCCACTTGTTTTCCTGGAGGTGCCAGGGCGGCATGGTGGGAATGGTGCCGCCGTTGTCCAGGATGGTGGAGAATTCGTCCACCAGGCACTGGGTCAGGGCCGCGATTGCGCCGACTTCCTCCAGAGTGGCCAGGCCGTCGCAGATGCGCATCTCGATGGTGCCCAGGTTGGGGACCGGGCGGATGTCCCAGCGGATCTCCGAGATGGTGTCGATCACTCCGGTGGTGAACATGTCCTGGACATAGGATTCGTAGTCTGCCCAGGTGGAGAACTGGAACGGCAGGCCCGCGGTAGGCAGCTGCTGGAACATGAGCGCGCGGTGGGACGCGTAGCCGGTGTCCTCGCCGCCCCAGAAGGGACTCGAGGCTGAGAGCGCCTGGAAATGGGGGAAGTAGTTCAGCAGTCCGTCCAGCACCGGCAGGACCTTGTCGCGGCTGTCCAGGCCCACGTGGACGTGTACGCCGTAGATCACCATCTGGCGCCCCCACCACTGGGTGCGGTCGATGAGCTTGGCATACCGTGCTTTGTCCGTGACCGGCTGCAGCTGCGGAGGGCTGAAAGGATGGCTTCCGGCACAGAAGAGCTCGACACCCATGGGATCGGTGACTTCCCGCACGGCGGCGAGCGAACTGCTGAGGTCCGCCTTGGCCTGCGCCACCGTCTCGCAGATACCGGTGACGAGCTCCACCGTGTTCAGCAGGAGTTCCTGTTTGATGTGTGGGTGTTCGTCGTCCTCGTTGAGCTCGGGATGGTTGGCGGCCACACCGCGGAGCACCTCATTGGCTACCGAGGCCAGTTCGCCGGTCTGGGCATTGACCAGTGCGAGCTCCCATTCCACACCAAGAGTTGATTGCCTGGATGAAGCGAAATCAATCTTCATGTGGTCCCTTCACTGTTCCGCCGTCCGTTGCCGAAGCAGCCAGAGGGCGGGCAACGGGTGGTTCAAGTCTAGTGCAGGGGTAGCATCGAGATGATGGCTTGGTTTCAAGGACGCAGTGACAGTTTTCACACAAGGACTTTCCACAAAACAGCGACGACGCTGGCGGTGACGGCGGCAATGCTTGCCACCGCCGCCTGTACAGGCGCACCTTCCCCCTCCTCCGGACCGCAGTCCGGAACGCCATCGTCAACGGCACCGGCACCGGCGTCAGGCAGTGCCCTGCGTTCCGCGCCCGCGTCGGGGAGCCCGGCAGCGCCCAGGCCTTCAACCCCCGCCCCCGGAGAACGCCAGCTGGGTTGGGGACCGCAGCAGAAGGACGAAGACGCTGCCCGCGCCGCCGTCGCAAAAATGAGCGTCGAACAGAAAGCCGGGCAGGTGCTGATGCCCTTCTTCACCGGAACCGACTTTGCTGCCCACGCCGCCACCATGGAAAAGCTGCACCTGGGTGGATCAATCGTCATGGGTGACAACGTGCCGCGGTCTGCCGACGGAACCGTGGACACCGCCGCGATGGCCTCGGGGATAAGCCTCCTGCAGAAGGCGGCCAAGGCGGACGGGCGCACCTGGCCGGCCGTGATCGGCGTGGACCAGGAAGGCGGCGTTGTCGCCCGGCTGCGCGCACCCTTGACCGAGTGGCCGGCCCCCATGAGCTACGGCGCCGCCGGAAACGTCGGGCTCGCTACGGACGCCGGCAGGGCGCTCGCCGCGGAGCTTGCCGGGCTCGGCTTCACCGCGGACTTCGCGCCGGCCACGGATGTCACGGCCGGACCGCTGGACCCGACCATCGGGGCCAGGGCCATGTCCGGCAACCCTGATGCTGCGGCCAGCCTCGGCGTCGGTTTTGCCCGGGGAATGCTGGCGGGCGGGCTCCTGCCCTCCGCCAAGCACTTCCCCGGGCACGGCTCCGTGGCCGTCGATTCGCACGAGAACCTGCCGGTGCAGAAGGCAACAGTGGCGGAACTCCGGGCGAAGGACTGGAAACCGTTCCAGGCTGCCATCGACGCGGGCCTGCCCATGATCATGACCGGCCACATCTCCGTGCCCGCCCTGGAGCCGGGCGTGCCCGCGTCCTTGTCCAAAGCGAGCTACGCCGCCCTCCGAGGCATGGGTTTCAAGGGTGTGGCCGTGACGGATGCGCTCAACATGGGCGCGGTGCACAAGCAGTTCCCCGGAGAGTCCGCCGCACCGCTGGCACTGGCTGCCGGGGCGGACCTGCTGCTGATGCCCGGAGACGTCGCAGCCGCCCACGCAGCCGTGGTGGGCGCCGCCCAGACCGGCGCGCTGCCGGTGTCCCGCCTCGACGAGGCAGCCCTGCGGGTGGTGACCATGATGATGTGGCGCGCCCGCACCCCTGCGTCCCCGGCTGCCGCGCCCGGAAGCGGCTCCGCCCTTTCCCAGCGGGTGTCCGCAGCAGCAGTCACCGTCCTGGCCGGGCCCTGCCATGGGCCGATGGTGCCCGGCAGCGTCCGGGTGGCCGGCGGCAATGAACAGGACCGCGCGCGTTTCGCCCAGGCCGCCGGTGCGGCAGGCATTACGCTTGGCGCCGGACCGCTCGTGACGCTGATCGGCTATGAAGGGCCCCCGGCCCAAGGCGACGTCGTCGTGGCGCTCGATGCGCCGTGGCCGCTGGCCGGATCGGCGGCCCCCGCCAAAGTGGCCCTCTACGGCCGCAGCCAGGAAGCCTTCAACGCCCTGGTGGCCGTCCTCGCGGGCAAGGCGCCTGCACCCGGAAAGCTGCCCGCCGCCGTCGGACCTTTTGCGCCCGGAAGCGGCTGCTGACGCACCGTTCCGTGGCGTAACAGTGCTGTCCGGGCTCCGGGGGCGTTTAATGGACCCGTGCCAATTCTGAATAAAGACATGACCCTGTGCATCTCGCTCTCGGCCCGCCCGAGCAACAACGGGACCCGCTTCCACAACCATCTGTATGAGCAGCTGGGCCTGAACTGGATCTACAAGGCCTTCGCGCCCACGGACCTTGCCCAGGCGATTGCCGGGGTCCGTGGACTTGGCATCCGGGGCTGCGCGGTGTCCATGCCGTACAAGGAAGACGTCATTGCGCTGGTGGACGTGATGGACCCCTCGGCCAAGGCCATCGATTCGGTCAACACCATCGTGAACGACGGCGGCAAGCTCACGGCCTACAACACGGATTACACGGCGATCGAGCAGCTGCTGCAGCGCAACGCCGTCCCGGCGAACTACTCGGTGCTGCTCAAGGGCTCCGGCGGCATGGCCAAAGCCACGGCCGCCGCCCTCCGAGATGCAGGCTTCCGCGACGTCACCATCGTTGCCCGCAACGAGGCGTCAGGAAAGCCGCTCGCGGACCTCTACGGCTTCAAATGGAGCGCCGAACTGCCCGCGGCGGACGCCGGCAGCACTGCGGACATGATCATCAATGTGACACCCGTTGGAATGGCCGGCGGTCCCGACGCCGACTCGCTGTCCTTCCCGCCGGAGGCGGTGGATGCCGCGAAGGTGGTGTTCGACGTCGTCGCGCTGCCGGCCGAGACGCCCCTCGTCAAGGCTGCCCGGGCTGCCGGGAAGACGGTCATCACCGGCGCCGAAGTGGCCACCATCCAGGCCCTGGAGCAGTTTGTGCTGTACACCGGCGTCCGGCCCACGGACGAGCAGGTCCGCGCGGCCGAAGACTTCATGCGCGCCCAGTAACAGGCCATGCCCAGGCATGCCCGGTAACCGTGCAGCAGGCTACCTGGGCTGCACCGGCTCCACCGAAATGGCCACCCGGTCCTCGCCGATCCTGGTGAGGACCAGGGTGGCTGTCTTTTTGCCCTTTGACCCCTTGCCTCCGGCGAGGAGCTGCTTGCGGAGTTCCTCCGGCGTGACCGACGTGCCCCGTTTCTTGATGTCCAGCACACCGATGTTGTGCTGCTTCACCCAGGCCTTGAGGGCCTTGACGTTGAACGGCATCACCTCCAGGACCTTGTAGGCCCTGGCAAACGGGGTGTCCACGAGCTCCGGTGCGCAGATGTAGGCAATGTGTTCGTCCACGAGGTGGCCGTTCAGCCGCGCCGCGACATCCGCCACGAGCCCGGCCCGGATGACGGCCCCGTCGGGCTCGTACAGGTACCCCTCCACCGGACCCACGGGGGCCACCGGTCCGCCGTCGAACCCTTCCGCGCTGGTGATTTCGGCAGCGCCCTGCGGGCCCAGAAGCAGGGCGGCCCGCCGGATGCCGGGGCGGCTGACCGCATTGAACCACAGTGTCACTTCGGTGACGTCGCCGCCTACCGAGACCCACTGTGCCTCGCAACCGGCAGGGACGGATTCGTGCGGCATGCCGGGGCCCATCTTCACGCCTACCGCGCGCCCGGATGCGGCGAGGGATTCCACGAAGGACAGCGGCGGCGAGAACTCCTCCGGATCCCAGATCCGGCGCGTGCCCGAGGTGGAGGTGGTGCGGCGGGCGGGGTCCAGCCAGACGCCGCCCACGCCGTCGAGCGGGACGGAGGTGGCATCGGAGTGAACCACGCTGGCGTGGGGGAAGGGAATCAGGTTCATGGTGGCGCAGGCGGCAGTGGTTTCGTCCATTTCCACTGCCGTGACCCGGATGTCCATGGAGGCCAGCGCCATGGCATCGGCGCCCAGCCCGCAGCCGAGATCGGCCACGTGCTCGATTCCCGCGGAGGCGAACCGTTCGGCATGCCGGGCGGCGACATTGAGGCGGGTGGCCTGTTCAAGGCCCGCCTGGGTGAAGATCATCTGCCGGGCGAATTCGCCGAATTTGGCCTCAGCCTTGGTCCGCAGCCTGGACTGGGTGAGGACTGCCGAGACGAGCGCGGGGGAGTGGCCGGCTTTCCGGAGCGACTCATTGAGCCGGAACGCATCGTCCTCCCGGTACGGCCCCAGCGACGCCAGCAGCTCCCAGCCTTCGCTGGTCAGGAGCGGGGCGATCAGGTCCTGCGGTGCGTCAGCCATGTCATCAAGCCTAATCGAGAAGACTCATCGGGCAGCCCGGCACCCCTGTACGGCTAGGGTTGGAGGCATGGAAGACAGCGCAGGGCCGCAGCCACCCGTAGAAGATCAACGCAATGACCACCACCAGCAGACGGGCCTTGCCAGGTACGCCCGCCCCGCGCTGATCGCCGGTGCCGCCATCGCCGTCGTCTGCCTGGCGCTCCTGGTGATCATCTTCTTCCTGGACTCCTTCAACGCAACCGTGTACTCGGTGGGCGGCAAGAACATCCAGGACGACACCGACGAGGCGCGGCAAATCCGCGAGTCGTACGCGGCTGTCCGCGCAGGAGGCCTCGTGTTCCTGGTCGCCTCGGTCGCCACGGCGCTCGCCGCCGCCGTCGTGCTGTACCGGAACCGCAACGTTACGAACGGCGACGACACGGACGACGGCGACGACGTCGACTTTGAGGACCTGGCGGGTCGCTAGGCGTTCACCGCGGACGAAATTCTGGCACTCGCCTTGACCGAGTGCTAACGACTTACATAGAGTCGTCATTAGCACTCTCCCTAGGAGGGTGCTAATACATGAAGAACTGCCAGCCACGCTGCTGCCGGCACCGCGACGACGGTTTGTATGCATAGGCGCAACAGTTTTCCAGTCCATGAATTTGCTGACGAAAAGGAGAGGTCCGAGTGTCGGTCTCTATTAAGCCTCTTGAGGATCGTATTGTTGTCCGCCCGCTCGAAGCCGAGCAGACCACGGCTTCCGGCCTGGTTATCCCGGACTCCGCACAGGAGAAGCCGCAGGAAGGCGAAGTTGTTGCAGTAGGCCCCGGCCGCTTCGACGACAACGGCAACCGCGTTCCGGTCGACGTCGCCGTCGGCGATGTTGTTATTTACTCCAAGTACGGCGGAACCGAAGTCAAGACCGGCGGCACCGAGTACCTCGTGCTGTCCGCCCGCGACGTTCTGGCGATCGTCGTAAAGTAACTCTTTGACCCCGCGCCGCCGATCCGTCTGATTCATTTCTGACTGGTCAGCGGCGCGGGGTTTCTGTCTCGAAAGGACACAACCATGGCAAAGCAGCTTGCGTTTAACGACGCTGCCCGCCGGTCGCTTGAAGCCGGCATCGATAAGCTCGCCAACACTGTCAAGGTGACGCTTGGCCCGCGCGGCCGCAACGTCGTGCTGGACAAGAAGTGGGGCGCTCCCACCATTACGAACGACGGCGTGACCATCGCCCGCGAAGTCGAACTGGATGACCCGTTCGAAAACCTTGGCGCTCAGCTGGCCAAGGAAGTCGCCACCAAGACCAACGACGTCGCCGGCGACGGCACCACCACCGCCACCGTCCTGGCGCAGGCACTGGTCAAGGAAGGCCTGCGCAACGTTGCAGCCGGCGCCGCTCCGGGCCAGATCAAGCGCGGCATCGAGGTCTCGGTTGAGGCCGTCGCAGCACGCCTGCTCGAGAACGCCCGTCCCGTTGAGGGCTCCCAGGTTGCGAACGTTGCAGCCATCTCCGCCCAGAGTGATGAGATCGGCGAGCTCCTGGCCGAGGCTTTCGGCAAGGTCGGCAAGGATGGTGTGATCACCATCGAGGAGTCCTCCACCACGCAGACCGAACTGGTCCTCACCGAGGGCATGCAGTTCGACAAGGGCTACCTGTCCCCGTACTTCGTCACCGACGCGGAACGCCAGGAAGCAGTACTCGAAGACGCCCTCATCCTGATCAACCAGGGCAAGATCTCCTCGGTGCAGGACTTCCTGCCGCTGCTGGAAAAGGCGCTGCAGAGCTCCAAGCCGCTGTTCATCATTGCCGAGGACGTTGAAGGCGAAGCCCTCTCCACCCTGATCGTCAACCGCATCCGCGGCACCCTGAACGTTGTTGCCGTCAAGGCTCCCGGCTTCGGCGACCGCCGCAAGGCCATGCTGCAGGACATCGCGACGCTCACCGGCGCACAGGTTGTTTCCCCGGAACTCGGCCTGAGCCTGGACTCCGTTGGCCTCGAGGTGCTCGGCACGGCCCGCCGCATCACGGTCACCAAGGACAACACCACCATCGTTGACGGCGCCGGATCGGCCGAGGATGTTGCGGCACGCGTTGCCCAGCTGCGGGCCGAGCTGACCCGCACCGACTCGGACTGGGACAAGGAAAAGCTCCAGGAGCGCCTGGCCAAGCTGGCCGGCGGCATCGGCGTGATCAAGGTTGGCGCAGCCACCGAGGTTGAGCTGAAGGAAAAGAAGCACCGCATCGAGGACGCTGTGTCCTCCACCCGCGCTGCCCTCGAAGAAGGCATCGTAGCCGGTGGCGGTTCCGCCCTCATCCACGCCCTGAAGGCACTGGACGAGGATCCGTCGGTCACCGCGCTCGAAGGTGACGCAGCAGCCGCTGTGGGCATCGTGCGCCGCGCCCTGGTCCAGCCTGTGCGCTGGATCGCCCAGAACGCCGGCTTCGACGGCTATGTCGTCGCTGCCAAGGTCGCGGAATCCGCCATCCACCACGGCTTCAACGCCAAGACCGGCGAGTACGAAGACCTCATCGCAGCAGGCGTCATCGACCCCGTCAAGGTGACGCGCGCAGCCCTCCGCAACGCGGCTTCCATCGCAGCGCTGGTTCTCACCACCGAGACCCTCGTTGTCGAAAAGCCGGCCGACGAGGACGAGCACGCAGGCCACAAGCACTAGCTTGCAGGCGGTGCTGTGCTTTACTAGCGCAGCAAAAAGGCCGGTCCGGCCGGGCGGTTTCCAGGAACCGCTCACGCCGGGCCGGCTTTTTCGCGCCCGTTTGAACCCCCTGGCATCCTGTCTTACACCTCTTTTCACCCCGGTCCGGGGCTTGCTGCCGGAGCTTGTGCACCCTGCACCCCCGGCGTACCGTGGCGCTTAGATGGAGCTCGGAAGGGTGCGGGGAGGCATCATGGCAACGTCCGAAGCCGGCCTGGACAGGGGCCGTTCCGCCTTCGAGGAGCATCGCTGGACCGATGCCGTCGAGCACTTCCTCGATGCCGACCAGAGCGGGGGGCTCCCCGCGCCGGACCTCGAGCGCCTGGCCACCGTGGAAATCCTGACCGGCAAAACCGACGCCGGAATCGACACCCTCACCCGTGCGCACGAGGAGTACCTCGTCGTCGGCGACGTGGCGGGCGCGGCCCGTTGCGCCGGGTGGATCGGCATACACCTGATGAACGCGGGCCAGCCGGCCCGCAGCACGGGATGGTTCGCCCGCGCCGGACGGCTGGTGGCTGAGCTGAACGAACCCTGCGCAGTGGAGGGCCTGCTGCTGATGCCCACGGCACTGGGCATGCTGTTCGGAAGTAACCCCGAAGGTGCCCGCAGGGTGTTCACGGACGCCCTGGCCATCGGGGAGAAGTTCCAGGACCGGGACCTCATCTCGCTTTCGTTGCTGGGAACGGGCCAGGCCTGCGTGGCGCTCGGTGACGTCAGCACCGGCGTCGGGCTCCTTGATGAGGTGATGGTCGCGGTAACCGCCGGGGAGCTCTCGCCGGTCCCCTCCGGGATCATCTACTGCGCCGTCATCGGCACCTGCCATTTGGCCTTCGATCTGCGCCGCGCCCTGGAGTGGACGGCCGCACTGGACCGGTGGTGCGGCGGACGGCCGGACATGGTCCTGTTCAGCGGCCAGTGCCAGAGCCACCGCGCCGACCTGTACCGGCTGCACGGGGCCTGGGATGACGCCGTCAGCGCCGCCAAGGACGCGCAGCGGCTGTCTGCGGCGGGGGATTACCAGGCCCTCTACGGCGGCTACTACCAGCAGGGCGAAGTGGAACGGCTGAGGGGTGAGTTCGCGGCGGCAGAGGAATGCTACCGGCAGGCGGCGCGCAGCGGCTATGAGCCCCAGCCGGGACTCGCGCTGCTCAAGCTGGCCCGTGGAGAGTTCCCCGCCGCGCAGACCCTCATCCGCAGGGCAGCCGACGCTGCCGACCTGGCCACACGCCGCCACTTGCTGCCGGCGCTCGTGGAAATAGAACTGGCCGCGGGGGACACGGCCGCTGCGCGGCGGGCCGCCGACGAACTGGCCTCCGTGGCGCAGGACTGCGGGATGCCGATGCTGCAGGCTGCCTCCTGCCAGGCCGGCGGGGCCGTCCTGCTCGCCGAAGGAGAACCCGCCCTGGCGCAGCCGGTCCTGCGACGGGGGTGGATGCTCTGGCGGGAACTGGGCGTTCCGTTCGAAGCTGCGCGCTGCCGCACCCTTGTGGGCCAAGCCTGCCGCGCATCCGGCGACGACGATTCGGCGGTGATGGACTTCGAAGCGGCACACGCGGAATTCCTTGCCCTCGGCGCCGCCCCCGCCGCTGCCTGGGCAGCGTCGCTCCAGGACACTCCGGCGCATGACGCGCAGCCCGGACCCCTCACACCGCGTGAACTCGAAGTGCTCCGGCTCGTGGCCTCCGGGATGGCCAATCGGGCGATCGCCGGGGAGCTCTACCTGAGTGAAAAGACCGTGGCCCGGCATGTCAGCAACATATTGCTCAAGCTTGGGCTGCAGTCCAGGGTGGCCGCCACAAAGTACGCCTACGACCACGGGCTCACAGCGTAAGCCGGGGCTGCATATAACTGCCCAGCCTGCCCGCTGAAACTTACATATTTCTGCCGACGCGGAGCGCAAGGTCGCGGACCTAGTGTCGAACTATGAACCTTCCCGTCCTGGCCGGCACGCTCTCGACCGTGCTGTTCGCCCTTGGCCTGCTGCCGATGCTTCTCAAGGCAGCGCGGACCCGTGATTTGGCGTCCTATAGCCTCAGCAGCCTGGTCCTGAGCAATGTGGCCAACGCTGTCCATTCCGTGTATGTCTTCCACCTCCCGGCCGGCCCGATCTGGCTGCTTCACGCGCTCTACGTGCTGGCCTCCGCGCTGATGCTGGTGTGGTGGCTGCGCTACCAGGCTGAACGGTGCGGTCCGGAGCCACGGCGTCCGCGAAGTGACCGGGACGGTTCATTGAATGAACCCATAGCGGTTGAACAGGAGGCACTGCAATGAGCAACAATAACGACGACGGGGCGGTAGTCGAAGTGCTCGACACCCTGGTCATCGGAGGGGGCCAGTCCGGCCTGGCCATCGGCCACTACCTCAAACGCCAGGACCGGAAATTCCTCATCCTGGATGCGAATCCGAGAATCGGTGACGCCTGGCGGCAGCGCTGGGACACCCTGCGGCTGTTCACGCCGGCCAAGTACGACGGCCTTCCCGGCCTGCCGCTTCCGGGAGACAGGTTGTCCTTTCCCGGCAAAGACGACCTCGCCGACTACCTTGAAGGCTACGCCGCCACCTTTGACCTTCCGGTGCGTACCGGGATCCGGGTCGAGAGGCTATGGCGGGAAGAGGGGCGGTTCGTCGCGGTCTCCGGCGGCCGCCGCTGGGAAGCCGGCAACGTCGTTGTGGCGACCGGCTGCACGCAGGCGCCCAGGCTGCCGGACTTTGCGTCCGGGCTGGATCCGTCCATCGTCCAGCTGCACTCCAGCGAATACCGGAATCCTGGCCAGCTCCGCCAAGGACGCGTCCTCGTCGTGGGGCTGGGGAACTCGGGGGCCGAAATTGCCCTGGAAGTGAGCAGGACGCACCCCACGGTGGTCGCAGGGAAGCCGAGCGGAGAGCTGCCCGCGCGCCACGGCAGGAACGCCGCACGCTTCGCCCTGCCAGTGGTGCGGTTCCTGGGGGTCCACGTGCTCACCGTCGACAATCCGCTGGGGCGTAAGGCTGCACAGCACAAACTGGCGCATGCCGACCCCCTGATCAGGACCAAACGCAAGGACCTTGCTGCCGCGGGCGTCGACATTGTGCCCCGGGTGACCGGAGTGCAGGACGGACGGCCTGTTGTGGCGGGCAGCCCCCTCGATGGGGTGTCCAACGTGATCTGGTGCACCGGCTACCGCGAGTCCTTCGACTGGATTGAACCGCAGGTGTTCGACGACGGCGGGCGGCCCCGGCAGCACCGCGGCGTGGCCACGGACCTGCCGGGCCTGTTCTTCCTCGGCGAGGAATTCATGTACGCCGCGACGTCGGCCACCCTCATCGGTGCATGCCGGGACGCCCGGTATCTGGCGGGAAAGATCCCGGCTGCAGCCTCGTTGACCTCGCCGTCGTTCACCTAGAGCCCTGCCCTGACGCCGTCGCTGGCCTTGGCTCGGGGGCTCGGGGACTAGCTCCGGGCGCGCAGCGCCTGCCGCCTCAGCCTCCGGGCCATTCCGTCCGGCAGGCGTTTGGTGATGAGGCGGTAGAAAATGAGCACGGCAAGCGCCGATACCACAATGCCCACAAGGTTGAGCAGCAGCTGCAGGGCGGACCCCGCCGCTTTCTGGTACTCGCCGAGGACGAGCGCCACGGCCACGAACCCTGCGGCGGGAACGGTGGTCACGGAAATGAAGACACCGATCAGGGCGGCCGAGCGCCGGCTGATGACGGAGAGCATCCCGGCAGCACCGGCCAGCACGGCAACGATCAGCGAATAGGGCCCGGGATGGTAGATGAACTCGACGGCGGACCCGGTGTCGAGGGTGTTGGCGGGGAAGAGCCCCAGCGGCACGGACAGCCAGGCGGTCAGTGCAGCCAGGAGCATGGCCACGGGAAAGCCGACCCCCAACGCCAGCGCGGCACTGCGTCCCAGTTTCCATTTGCGCTGGGCTATGGCGACGGCAAGTGCTGCGAGCGGTCCGAATTCCGGTCCCACGGCCATGGCCCCGACGATGGCGATGGTGGAATTCGTGACAATCCCGATCGCGGCCAGCTGTGTCGCAAGGACCAGGAACGCCAGATAGCTCCACGTGAGCCGCGAATCCTCGCCCGTCTGGCGCGTCACCTCGTCCCAGATCATGGCGTCGGCCCCGTCTCCCGGCGCTGCGGCTTCAGCCCGGTCGGCGCGCCGGGAAAGCATGAGTTCCGGCATAGAGATGGCAATGGAGCCAAGTTCCTGCACCTTCAGGACATGCAGCTTTTCCAGCAGCTCCTCCACTGCTTCCCTGGCCACGTGGACCACCACGACGTCGCCCGCCGGCTGGATGGACGCGCCCTTGTGCACGGCAACTTCCGCCGCGCCGGTCTGCTGGGTGCAGCTTTCCACCACCAGGTCGGAAAGCTCAGCGGGAATGCAAATACGCACCTGAACGATCACTATTGCCACTCCTCGCGTTTCCGGGTTCCAGCATCCCGCCTCGTCACCAGCCTAGTTTCCCGGCCGTCATCCGAAGGCGCCTTCCTCTGGAAACTCCCAGCTTGGAGTGCCTTAATGGAAGGCGGGGGTCCTTTTCGCCTGCTTCGGCGATTGGCGATGAAAGTTACGAATCGGTAACATGGATGCTTTGGCTATCCGCTTGAGGGGTTTTCTATGTCTGTGGCGAGAGCCCTAGCCTCGCCGCGCCGCAGTGGCGCCGGAGCTGAACCGAGCCGAAAATCAAAGTTCCGGCCTGAAATTCAGGGCCTGCGATCCTTGGCTGTGCTGATGGTTGTTAGCTATCACGTCTGGTTCGGGCGGGTATCCGGCGGCGTGGACGTGTTCCTGCTGATCTCGGCCTTCCTGATGACGCTGCAGTTTGTGGGCCGGTACGAGCAGGGGCGGCCGATGGCGCTGTTCAGGCACTGGCTGCACCTGTTCCGGCGCCTCTTGCCTGCGGCGGTCACCGTCCTGGTCGCTGTCCTCGCCGCGAGCTTCATCCTCCTGCCACGCACGCGCTGGCTGGATATCATCGCCCAGGGCTGGGCCTCCCTTTTCTATGTGGAGAACTGGCTCCTGCAGTCGCAGGCCACCGATTACTACGCCACCGACCACAGCCTGGCCAGCCCGTTCCAGCACTTCTGGTCCCTCTCCATCCAGGGGCAGGTCTTCATCCTCTGGCCGCTGATCTTTGCCGCCGCAGCGCTCGTGGCCAAACGGTACCGGCTGCACTACCGCATCCTGCTGTGCTACATCTTTGCCGCAATATTCCTGGTGTCGCTGGTCTACTCGATCATCTTCACTGTCACCAACCAGGCCCAGGCCTATTTCGATACCGGGGCGCGGCTGTGGGAATTCGCCCTGGGCACGCTGGTGGCTCTCATCCTGCCCGGCCTCCGGATTCCCCGGGCCGGACGCATCGCCCTTGGCTGGTTCGGTATCGCTGCAATGCTGAGCTGCGGCATCCTGCTCAACGTCCAGGCGGCCTTTCCCGGAGTGGCCGCCCTGTGGCCCACGCTCGCTGCTGCCTGCGTCATCGCTGCCGGGCAAACCGGCAGCAGGTTCGGTGTTGACAGGATCCTGAGCGCCGGGCCGCTTGTCCGCCTCGGGGACAACTCCTATGCCCTGTACCTGTGGCACTGGCCCGTCCTTGTCATCGCACTTGCCGCCACCGGCCGGGACCACGCCGGGCCGCTGTCCGGGGCCCTCATCATCGTCGTGTCGATGGGCCTTGCCTACCTCACCACCAGGTTCATCGAGAAACCGTGGCGTGAGTGGAAATGGCCCGAGGTCAAGCGTCGCCGGGCAGTCATCGCCGTCGCCGCCGCGGTAGCCACTGCCGCCGTTCCGCTCGCCGGGTGGCAGTTCCAAATCACCAGCGCCACGGCCGCCGCCGCCAGCCAGGCGTGGGCCAACAACCCGGGGGCACGGGTGCTGGACCCCGAGTACGTAGATGCCGCCGACAAGTCCGCTCCGCTGCATCCCAGCCTCACGACCGTGGCCGAGGAATGGCCGAAATTCCAAGGCGGCTGCACCACCAACGACGCCGAACTCATCAACGTCTGCTCCAACGGCAAAGACGACGCAGACAAAACCATCATGGTCATCGGCAACTCCCACGCCCACGTCTGGTCCACGCCTTTGCTGAACCTTGCAGACAAATACGGCTGGAAAGTGGAAGCCATCACCAAGGGCTACTGCCCGGTGACGGAGACCGACGCGCCTGAGCTTTCCGACGGGTGCGTCGACTTCAACAAGGAGACCCAGAAGAAGCTCCTGGAGATGAAGCCGGACCTTGTGGTCACCACCAGCACGCGGACGGACCCGAACCCGAACAAGACGGAATTCATGGACCCCGCGTGGCTTCCGGAGATTAAGGAAATCAACGACGCCGGGATTCCCGTCGTCGCGCTCCGCGACACGCCCCGCATGCCCGAGGCCGTTCCGGACTGCCTGGAGCAGCACCAGGACGACTATGCGGCGTGCGCCGCCAAGACGGCCGAGAGCTATCAGCCGGCGTCCCCCGCCGCGGAAATAGCGGGACAGGTGCCCGCCACGAAGTTCCTCGACTTCACCCGGTTCTTCTGCCCGGACGACACATGCCCGGCGGTCATCGGCAACGTCATGGTCTACAAAGACGACAACCACGTCACCAAAACGTACATGGACAGCATCACCCCCTACTTCGAGAAGGAGTTTCTGGCAGCAACCGGCTGGAACTAAGAATGACGACGCCCCCCGCAAAGCAACCGACGAACACTACGAACAGCACACACAAGGCAGCAGGGAAGGGGTACCGCCCAGAAGTCCAGGGGCTCCGGGCACTCGCCGTCCTGATGGTGGTCACCTACCACGTCTGGCTGGGCCGGGTGTCCGGCGGTGTGGACATCTTCCTGCTGATCTCCGCGTTCCTGCTCACCCTCTCGTTCGTGCGTAAAGTGGAAAGCGGCAGCCCCCTCAAACTGGTCAGCCACTGGCTGCACCTGTTCAAACGGCTGCTGCCGGCCGCCGTCGTCGTTATCCTCGGTGTCCTGACGGGCACGTGGGCCATCCTTCCCCAAAGCCGCTGGCCGGACGTCCTGGAGCAGGCGTGGGCCTCCCTGCTCTACCGGCAGAACTGGCTGCTCGCGGACTCGGCGGTTGACTACTACGCCCAGGACCACTCGGGCGCGAGCCCGCTCCAGCATTTCTGGTCACTCTCCATTCAGGGGCAGGTCTTTATCCTGTGGCCCCTGGTGTTTGCCGGAACAGCCGCACTGCACCGCGTCCTGCGCCGGCCGGCGGTCAGCTACCGCCTGCTGCTGGCCCTTGCCTTCGGCGTAATCTTCGCGGCGTCGCTGGCCTATTCCATTGACCAGACCGCCACGAACCAGGCCTATGCCTACTTCGACACCCGGACCCGGCTGTGGGAGTTCGCGCTGGGCTCCCTCCTCGCCCTGGCCCTGCCTTACCTGAAGCCGGGAAAGCTGCTTCGCGTCATCCTGGGGTGGGCCGGCGTGGCGGCCATGGTGTTCTGCGGCCTCCTGCTGACCGTGGACCGGTCCTTCCCGGGGTTTGTGGCGCTGTGGCCCACGCTGGCGGCCGCGGCAATCATCGTGGCCGGCCAGAGCGGCAGCCGCTTCGGTGCGGACCGACTCCTGACCTGGAAACCCCTCGTGAAGCTGGGCGACAACTCCTACGCGCTGTACCTCTGGCACTGGCCGCTGCTAGTCCTCGCCCTCGCCGGCACCGGAGTTGTCTCGCCCAACCTCGTCCAAGGCCTGGCTATCGTGGCGGCCTCCGTGGTGATGGCCGGCCTCACCACGCGATTTGTGGAAAAGCCCCTGCGCGAATGGCACTGGCCCCAGCGGCGGATCTGGCGGAACGCCGTCGTGATCGTGGCGTGCGGAGCGCTGCTCGCCGGGCCGGTCTCCCTCTGGCAGACCAAGCTGACAGCAGAGGAAGCCGCGGCCGCCGCGCAGCCAAGGGAACTGACTCCCGGTGCGGCCGCCCTGGCACCCGAAAATATGGGCAAACCGACGCCCGAAGCGAAGATCATCCCGGCGCCGGCAGCCATGAAGAACGAGTGGGCGGATATTGACGGCCTCTGCACCGACGGGAATGTGCCTAGCGATCCGCTGCTCTCCGGCTGCCTGCAGAACAGCA
The DNA here is from genome assembly GCF_001423745.1 of Arthrobacter sp. Leaf337. GTDB lineage: Bacteria > Actinomycetota > Actinomycetes > Actinomycetales > Micrococcaceae > Arthrobacter. Next base: position 548,377 of record NZ_LMPC01000001.1, on the reverse strand, counting down.
AGCCCGAGGTTGTCACCAAGCGGATCGTGGTGCTTGGCGATTCGCACGCGCAGCAGTACATGGCGGCGCTGGGCCCGATCGCCAAAGAACACGGCTGGGAAGTGGTCACGCTGCTCAAGGGCAACTGCCGATTCGGTGCTGAATCCCCAGAGCGCGACGCCGAATGCAATGCGTTCAACAAGGCCAGCGCGGAATATGTGCTCGAGCACAAGCCGGACGCGGTGTTCACCGTGGCGTCACTGACGCACGTAGAGGCGCCGTTCGAAACTGAAGTTCCCGGCTACCTCGAGGGCATCAAACCTTTCACCGACGCCGGAATGGACGTCGTGGGGGTCCGGGACAACCCGCGGTTTGGGTCCAACATGCCGGAGTGCGTGCAGAAGAGGGGCGCCGCCGCGGAGGAGTGCAATCCGCCCCTCAGTGAATCGCTCGCGGACTCGTCGCCCCTGGACGCCTACCGCGGCAAGGTGGACAGGCTCCACCTGATGGACCTGAGCGACTTCATCTGCGCGGACGGAATCTGTCCGGCGGTGGTGGGTAATGTATACGTCTACAAGGATGACAACCACCTCACCAAGACATACGTGCAGAGCATGATTCCCATGTTCGAGCAGCGGTTGCTGGCCGCCACCGGCTGGACCTGACGCCAGAGGCCCGGGCCCGCGCGGAGCCGGGCGTGCGGTTCCTCACATTACCGCCGCGGAATATGGGGATCGCCGCCGAGGTTCTAGAATTTATTCAATACTTCCGCACGAACGCACCACCATCTGCACAGGCCAGTCCCGTAATGACGGGCTGGTCATCAGCTGCAACCCCTACCCGTGAACCCCAGAAATAAGGTAAGAGGCGCACTCATGACCCAGCCCGAACACAACCCGTTCGGCTTTATCGGACTGACCTACGACGACGTCCTGCTCCTGCCCGGGCACACCGACGTCATCCCGTCGGAAGCGGACACCTCCTCCCGCATCTCCAAGCGCATCTCCGTCCAGACCCCGCTGCTTTCCGCGGCCATGGACACCGTCACCGAGTCGCGAATGGCGATCGCCATGGCCCGCCAGGGTGGCCTGGGCGTGGTTCACCGCAACCTGTCGATCCAGGACCAGGCCGACCAGGTTGACCGTGTGAAGCGCAGCGAATCCGGGATGATCACCAACCCGCTGACCATCGGACCGGAAGCGACGCTGGCCGAACTGGACGAGATCTGCTCGCAGTACCGCGTCTCCGGCCTGCCGGTGGTGGACGAGGGCATGCGGCTCCTGGGCATCGTGACCAACCGCGACACCCGCTTTGTGCCGGAAGCCGATTTCCCCATCCGCCTCGTCAGCGACGTCATGACCAAGATGCCCCTGGTCACCGGGCACGTCGGCATCAGCCGCGAGGAAGCCTCGCACAAGCTCGCCACCAACAAGATCGAAAAGCTTCCGCTGGTTGACGATCAGGGCCGGCTCAAGGGCCTGATCACCACCAAGGACTTCACCAAGGCCGAGCAGTACCCGCTGGCCACCAAGGACGATGAAGGCCGGCTCCGCGTGGGCGCCGCCATCGGCTTCTTCGGCGACGGCTGGGAACGCGCCATGACCCTCATCGACGCCGGCGTGGACGCACTGTTCGTGGACACTGCCAACGGACACTCCCAGGGCGTGCTGGACATGATCCGCCGCCTGAAGTCCGATCCTGTCGCTGCCCATGTGGACATCATCGGCGGCCAGGCCGCCACCCGTGAAGGCGCCCAGGCGCTGATCGACGCCGGTGCAGACGGCATCAAGGTAGGCGTGGGGCCGGGATCCATCTGCACCACGCGTGTTGTGGCCGGCGTGGGCGTTCCCCAGATCACCGCCATTTACGAGTCCGCGAAGGCCGCCATCCCGGCCGGCGTTCCGCTGATTGCCGACGGCGGCCTCCAGTATTCGGGCGACATCGGCAAGGCGCTGGTTGCCGGCGCCGACACCGTGATGCTCGGCTCCCTGCTGGCCGGCTGCGACGAGTCACCGGGTGAGCTCATTTTCGTGAACGGCAAGCAGTTCAAGAGCTACCGCGGCATGGGGTCCCTCGGGGCCATGCAGACCCGTGGCAAGAACACGTCCTACTCCAAGGACCGTTACTTCCAGGCCGATGTCTCCGGTGACGACAAGCTGATCCCGGAAGGCATCGAAGGCCGCGTGGCTTACCGCGGCCCGCTGGCATCCGTTGCGTACCAGCTGGTGGGCGGCCTCCGCCAGACCATGTTCTACACCGGCGCTCCGACGGTTGCCGAGCTGAAGGCACGTGGCAAGTTCGTCCGCATCACCCCGGCCGGCCTCAAGGAATCGCACCCGCACGACATCCAGATGACAGTGGAAGCGCCCAACTACGGTTCGCGCTAATCCCAGGCGCACCGGTGGTTGAGCTCGTAGAAACCGGATTTCGACAAGCTCAACCACCGGGCGGGACAAGCTCAATCAGCCCACCACACTAGGCTGGAGCCATGTCCGAACCACGCCACCCCGCCGAACTAAACCCGAAAAGGGAACCCCAGCGGCGGCTGGCCCTCAGGCCCTATGCGCGGGCCGTGGCTCAGGTGCTGCGGGTCAGCTTCCGGGCCTCTCCTGCCGCCGTCGTGATGAAGGTGGTGGGCTCGCTCATCTCGGCACTGCTGCCCCTGGTCACCACTTACTTTGCGGCGCTGACCACCACCGCCCTGGCAGCCGCGTACGCCGGCGATGCCGCCGCCGGCCAGCAGGCGATTGTCTATGTCATCATCACCGCCGCACTGGGCCTGTTCTGGGGTGCCTTCAGCAGCGTGGACCGGTATATCCAGCAGCTCATGAGCTTCAGGGTGGGTGCCATCGTGGGGGACCTTATGTACGAGCGGTTCCTGGCACTCGAGTTCTGGCGGTACGACGACAAGGAAACGGTGGACCTGTACGACCGCGCCAAGCGGTTTTCCGATTCCTATGCCCGGGTCCTTGACCGGATCGCCGCGATCTTCACGCAGCTGGTCTCGGTGATCCTGGCCGTCGGGGCGCTCCTGCTGGTCAGCTGGTGGATCGCCGTGATTGTCCTGGTGGCCATCGTCCCGAGCGTCTACCTGCAGTTCAAACTCTCCCGTGAACAGATTGCCCACTGGAACACGCAGGTGGACTCCCGGCGGCAACGCCGGATGATTGAAACAAACCTCCTGCGTCCGCAGCACATTGCCGAGATGCGCCTGTACGGAATCGTCGGGTACCTCATGGGGCTTCGCTCCCTGCTCCGGGACGCCGATGAGAAACGGCGGCTCGACTTCCAGAAGCGCTATATCCCCAAGCAGTTGGCGGCGGACGCCCTGCAGTACGGCGCCGAGGTTGTTTCGCTGATCTGGGTGGTGGGCCAGATCATCGCCCGCGCCCAGCCGGTGGGGCAGTTCCTTTACGTCCAGCAGATTGTCAGCAGGGCGCTGTCCACGGCCAACAACCTCGTATCCTCGTTGAGCTCCATCGACGAGGACCTGGCGAACCTCAAAGACTACGAACTCTTCATGGCAATGCCTGTGCACACGGACCACGCCCCGCCGCTGCTGCAGGCTCCGAAAACCGTGGAGCTGCGGGATATCCGGTTCACCTACACAGGCAGCGACATTGAAGTGATACGCGGCATCAGCATGACCATCCGCGAGGGCCAGCACATCGCCATCGTGGGGGAGAACGGTGCCGGGAAGTCAACGCTGATCCGGATTCTGGCGGGACTTTACCACCCCGATTCCGGCCAGGTATTGCTCGACGGCGTCGACCTCGCCGCCGTCGACGTCAAGTCCTGGCACCGCCATCTCGCGGTCCTCAGCCAGGAATTCCTCAAGTATGAGTTCGCCACGGCAGCAGAGAACATTCTCTTTGGTGACATAGATTCGCCGCGGGACGAACACCGGATCCGGCGGGCGGCGTCCGACGCCGAGGCCCTCGAGTTCATCAATAAACTGCCGAACGGCCTGGACAACCACGTCAGCAACTGGATGGAGGATCCGCGGGGCCGGAAGGGAAGCGGTTTGAGCGGCGGCCAGTGGCAGCGGCTGGCGATGGCCCGGAACTTCTACCGGAACGCGTCCTTCATGGTGATGGACGAACCGACGTCGGCGATTGACGCCCTCGCCGAGCACCGGATCTTCACCAGGCTTTTCGCCGACCGCAGCAGCACCATCATCGCAATCAGCCACCGGCTCGCCACCATCGAGAAGGCTGACATCGTGTACATGCTGGAGGACGGCCGGATCGTGGAACAGGGTACGCACCGCGAGCTCGTGGCCCTCCGGGGCCGGTATTTCCGGATGTTCGAATCCCAGCTCACCGTGGACGAAGCCGAGGGCATCTGACCGGTGCGCCGGGCGGCCTCAGCGGCGTTCCAGCCACCGGGCGTACAGTTCGGCACTGTTCGTCATGAGCCGGCGGGTATATGCCAGCCCTGCGGCCACGCCCAGCGGCAGCGTCATGAGCATGCCCAGGATGGGTAGCGTCTCCGGCCAGCCGCCCTTGGGAGTGAACAGCACAAGGGCAGCAATGCCCAATGCGCCGGCGATCAGGAAGGTCCGTATCATGCCGGGCGTGATCCGGATTCCCTGCTCCACCCGGGGGATGTCCGAAGCAGGCTTTGGAGCCTTGCGCGTAAACCGCGGCCACACTGTGACGACCCAACCCAAGGACGCGAAGACTGCACCGAGGATTGCCATAAAGAGTCCCAGTTCCGGGCTTTGCCCAAGGACCAGTGCGAGTCCGGCGTGCACTGCTCCCGAGATCGCAAGCACTGCGGGATACCACCAGGCGGAGAAAACCCAGGACCGGCGCTGGGCGAGGCCGAAGGCCGTCGCACGGGGATCCGTGGCCATGCCGGTCATGCCGGCACCGACAGGAGCGCGCGGACTGCCGCCCCGGGCTGTTCCCCGGCCGCAAGATCCCTCACCGTCAGCTGCCCGCTGTCGTCGAGCGGCGGTGCGGCCAGCTGGAGGACACCGTTTTCGAGAACCTTAATGTTTGCGATGGCAGGCTCAGCCGCGCCGTCGTAGCGGCGGGAGGTTACGATCCCGCCGGACGGCGCAGTGGCTTCCGCGACGGCGTCGTTAATGGTGGCCTCCACCATGTCCATGATGGCCGCGCCTTCATTCATTGGCAGGCACACGTACTCACTCAGGGGACGCAGGAAGAGTGCCACCCGGCCAACCGGGGAGTCTGCTATGTAAGCCGGCGCCACCGCGTCCGGCCCAACCCTGGTGATGTCGAACCACGGCGTTGCGGAGCTGAAGACCCGGGCGAGGTGGCGGGCGGGGCCGTGAAGGCTGATCTTCTCACCATCAACCGAGGCGGTATCCCTGACGTTCAGGGTGCCGACACCGGCCCGGACCAGGTCGTGGTCGTCGGGCAGGTCCGCCAGCCCCAGCGCCCGGCGGGTCAATCGCGTGCCGGGTCCCGGCTCGAAGGCGAGTTGACCGTGCCCGAAGCTGTTCGATGTCAGCACCGTAAAAGCCTGGCGCCATAGTTTCCCCCAAATTGTTCCTGCCGGTGATACCCGCCTGCGATGCGTCAGTTCAAACTATTCCATGATCCGACGCCACGCGATGGGGACTTGTCCCCGGAGTTCGTTATCGGCGTCTGACGGCAGTACCAGACGGCCAGTCCGGGGTATGTCACGCAGGAACCGCCGGCGGCGCAAGATTGCGCAGCCGGCGGTTCCCTCACTACTGGTTCCCGGGTGGGGGCTAGGAGGTGGTCACCGACGTGTCATCAAGGAAGAAATACGTCGACAGCGTTGAATCCTCGACGCCCAGGAAGCGCAGGGTCACGCTCGTCCCCTTGTAGGCGGAAAGATCAAGCTGCTTCTGGACATAGCCGGTGGACTCGTTGAGGTTGGAGTACGTGGCCAGCGTGGTGGTGGTGCCGCCGCTGATCACTTGGACTTTCAGGGTGTCATAGGCCGAACTGGCTGTCGTTTCGTCCGACTGTACTTTCAGGTAAAAGGACAGCGACGCGGCAGACACGGTGGAAGGGACGGCGAATGCCTGGTCGAGCTTGTAGGAGGTTGCCTGGCCCCAGCCGTTGAGTCCCGCGAAACGGGAACCCGTCCGGGCATTCGTGCCGGTCTCAAACGTGTCGGCGTGGTCGGAGGTCCAGGACACTGCGCCCTCTTCGAAACCCGGGTTCAGCAGGAGGTTGCCCGACGGCGGGGGAGTGGTACCGCCCAGCAGGCCCATGGTCTTGGTCGCGTCCGAGAGTCCCGCGCCGCAGCCGGTGGTGCAGCCGCCCGGCATGGCCCGGGTTCCCTGCTTGAGGGTGGATTCAACCTGGGCCGGGGTGAGCGAGGACGTCTTGGATTTCATCAGCGCGGCGAGCCCGGCCACGTGCGGAGCGGCCATGGACGTGCCCTGGTAGTTGGCGTAGCCCGCGGAGGACGGTGTGGTGGTGCCGGTGTTGATGGTGGAGAGGATTCCTCCGCCGGTAACCCTGACGTCGCCGCCCGGCGCTGTCAGGTCAACCGAAGCGCCGTAGTTGGAGTAGTAGGAGAGGGTGCCGCTCGGATTGCTTGCAGCCACGCTCACAACGCTGTTGCAGTTGGCGGGACGGAAACCGGAAGCATCCTGGTTGCTGTTTCCGGCCGCCACCACCACCGTGGCCCCGCGCGAGACGGCCGAGTCGATGGCGGCCTGGTAGGTGCTGCCGCAGGCGCCGGAACCACCCAGGCTCATGTTGATGACCTTGGCGGGGTTGGCGTTGGCCGGGATGCCCGAGACGGTGCCGCCTGCAGACCAGATGATTGCATCGGCAATGTCAGAGAGGGAACCGCCGCACTTTGCCAGCACACGGACCGGCACCACTTTGGCGTTAGGAGCGACGCCCGCCACTCCGGTGGCGTTGCCCGTCACCGCGGCCACGGTGCCGGCGACGTGCGTTCCGTGCCAGGAACTGTTGCCGGCCGTCGTCTGGCCGCACTCGCCGGCGGCGTACCAGTCGCCCTGGTCCTGGGCGGAGGCGTCCCGTCCGTTCCCGTCCCGTGCCGCGGTGGCGTCCGAGACAAAGTCATAACCGGGGAGCACATTCGCATCCAGGTCGGGGTGGGCGGTGATGCCGGTGTCGATTACGGCCACCGTCACACCGGTTCCGGTTGCAACGTCCCACGCTCCGGGAATCCGCATGCCGTTCGTGGCGGTGAAGTCCCACTGTTCGCCGTACCGCGGATCGTTGGGCGTGAGCGCCACGGTCATCCGGGCGTCAGGCTCGACGGATTCGACTGAGCCCGACGCGGCAATTTCGGCCATGAAGTCCTCGGCGGCCTGCCCGGACAGGGCCTTGTCCGCCTCGATCAGCGTTCCGCCGGTGGCCAGGGTGCGGACTTCCTTCACTGTCACGCCCTGTGACTTGGCGGCCTTGCCCCAGGCGTTGGCGCGGCCGTTCGGTGTGGCATTCGCCGCACTCTCCTTGTAGTCCACGATGAACTTCGTATAGGCCTCGCCGGCGGCCACGTCCTGCACCGGAGAACTCTGGACCGCGGCTGGCGCGGGTGCCGACCCGTCCCCGGCTTCGGTCATGGCGAAGACCGGTGAACTGGCGAAGGCCAGGGTGCCGACTGCTGCGGCGAGCGACAGGGCCAGGATGCGGTGGCGCCTGATGGATGCACTAGCTGATCTTCCCAAGGGAACTTCTTTCTCGGATCGGGCACAGGGTGGCCCGGATGATGGAGTGATGGATGGTCACGTAGTGGATCAGGTGGTAACCGAGAGTAAACGTAGGCGTATTTTCTAAGCTTGTAAACAGTTGACAAAAGTAGTCAATAAAGTGTGGACTATCAGTTTCGAGGGCCGTCGCGGGAGTCGCCCCGCCGTATCCCGCGTGGTCAAGTAAAGTGGTCACGTGACTTATGAGATTGAGATTGGCCGTGGCAAGCGTGGGCGTCGTGCCTACTCCCTGGATGACATCGCGATCGTCCCCAACCGTCGGACGCGTGATCCCAAGGACGTCTCGGTCGCGTGGCAGATAGATGCCTACAAGTTCGACATGCCCGTCATTGCGGCTCCCATGGATTCAGCGATGTCGCCCGAGACCGCCATTGCGCTGGGCCGCCTCGGCGGACTCGGCGTGCTGGACCTGGAAGGGCTGTGGACCCGGTATGAGGACCCCCAGTCCGTCCTCGACCAGATCGGGGCACTGGAGGACGAGACCAACAGCCCCGCCGTCACCCGACGGATGCAGGAGCTGTACCAGGCGCCCATCCAGCCGGAGCTGATCACCTCCCGCCTGGCCGAAATCCGCGCAGCCGGCGTGACCGTTGCAGGTTCACTCACGCCACAGCGCACCCAGGAACACTACAAAACCGTCGTCGCCGCCGGCGTGGACATTTTCGTCATCAGGGGTACCACCGTTTCCGCAGAGCACGTCTCCAAGGATCACGAGCCGCTGAACCTCAAGCAGTTCATCTACGAGCTCGATGTCCCGGTGATCGTGGGCGGCGCTGCCGGCTACACGCCCGCGCTGCACCTGATGCGCACCGGTGCTGCCGGTGTGCTGGTGGGCTTCGGCGGCGGAGCCACCACCACCACACGCCGGGCGCTGGGCATCCATTCGCCGATGGCCTCCGCCATCTCCGACGTCGCTGCCGCCCGCCGTGACTACATGGACGAGTCCGGCGGCCGTTATGTCCACGTCATTGCCGACGGCGGCATGGGATCCTCCGGCGATATCGTCAAGGCCATCGCCATGGGTGCCGACGCCGTTATGCTCGGCAGTGCGCTTGCCCGCGCCGAAGAGGCGCCGGGCAAGGGCTGGCACTGGGGCCAGGAGGCCCACCACCTGGAGCTCCCGCGCGGCGACAGGGTCAACGTCGGCACCGTCGGCCCACTCGAGGAGGTCCTCTTCGGTCCCGGCCACCACACCAACGGCACGTCCAACCTGATCGGCGCGCTTCGCCGCTCGATGGCCACCACCGGCTATTCGGACCTGAAGGAATTCCAGCGGGTCGACGTCGTAGTATCCCCCTACTCGGGCAACTGACGCACCATCCTGCTGACGGCACTATGGGTGCCGGTCCCGGGGCCCGGGACCGGCACCCATAGCGCCGCCAGCGGGGCCTGCCCATCCGCATGCCTAGGAAGTAGTCTGGTGAACAACGAGGTTTGATGCGGATGGAGGCGTGAAATGAACAGTTCTTCCGGAGGTTCGTCCTTTGCCCAAGGGGCGCTCGGCCCCGCAGCCCGGGAGGCGTCGCTGGCGGCGCTCAAGGCAACAATGGAGCCGGGCAAGGAACTCGACATCCTCATCGTCGGCGGTGGCATCGTGGGCACCGGCGCCGCCCTGGATGCCGTGACCCGCGGCCTGAGCGTGGGAATCGTGGAGGCCAGCGACTGGGCGGCGGGCACGTCCTCGCGCTCCTCCAAGCTCATTCACGGCGGCCTGCGCTACCTCGAGATGCTGGACTTCGGGCTGGTCAAGGAAGCGCTTCATGAACGCGGCCTGCTGCTGTCGGAGATCGCCCCCCACCTGGCCCGGCCGGTACCTTTCCTCTACCCCCTGACCAAGCCCTTCCTCGAGCGGCCCTATGTCGGCGCCGGAATTGCCCTCTACGACGTCATGTCCATTTCCAGCGGCCACCAGCGGGGCGTGCCCTTCCACAAGCACCTGAGCCGCCGCGGGACGCTGCGTGCTGCGCCCAGCCTGAAGGACGACGCCTTCGTCGGGTCCATCCGCTACTACGACGGCCAAGTCGACGACGCCAAATACGTGGCCAACCTCATCCGTACAGCGGCGTATTACGGCGCCCATGCGGTCAACCAGACAGCTGTGGTCGACTTCCTGCGAGAAGGCGAGCGGGTGGTGGGCGCCAAGGTGGTCAACCGCGAGGACGGCTCCACTTTCAGTATCCGGGCCAAACAGGTCATCAACGCCACCGGCGTGTGGACCGATGAAACCCAGGCCATGGTGACGGACCGCGGGCAGTTGAAGGTGCGTGCGTCCAAGGGCATCCACCTCGTGGTGCCGCGCGACCGGTTCCAGTCCACCGTCGGCCTGATCCTGCGGACCGAGAAGTCGGTGCTGTTCGTGATCCCGTGGGGCCGGCACTGGATCATCGGCACCACCGACACCGACTGGCACCTGGACAAGGCGCACCCGGCAGCATCCAGCAAGGACATCGATTACATCCTTGAACACGTCAACAAGGTGCTGAAGCGGCCGTTGACCAGGGAGGACGTGGAAGGTGTCTACGCCGGGCTGCGTCCGCTGCTTGCCGGGGAGAACGACTCGACCGCCAAGCTGTCCCGCGAGCACGTGGTGGCCCACCCGGTGCCGGGCCTTGTCGTGGTGGCTGGCGGAAAATGGACCACGTACCGCGTCATGGCCAAGGACGCCGTCGATGAAGCAACGAGGAGCATGGACGAACGTGTAGCCCCTAGTTGCACCGATACGATTCCGCTGCTCGGTGCCAGCGGGTTCAAGGCGGCGTGGAACCGCCGGAACCGGACGGCGGAAGAGTACGGCGTGCACGTGGCCCGGATCGAGCACCTGCTCAACCGCTACGGATCGATGGCCACGGAGGTCCTGGCGCTCATCAAGGAGAACCCGGCACTGGCTGAACCCCTGCCGGGCGCCGACGACTACCTGCAGGCCGAGGCCGTCTATGCGGCAACGCACGAAGGCGCACGTCATGTACACGACGTTTTGACACGCAGGACGCGTATTTCCATCGAGTCCTGGGACCGGGGTGTGTCCGCTGTCCCGGTAGTCGCTAAGCTGATGGGAGAAATTCTTGGCTGGAGCGATGCGCAGCGCGAAAGCGAAATCAAGCATTACCTTGCCCGGGTGGAAGCTGAACGGCTGAGCCAGGAGCAGCCCGACGATGAATCTGCCGACGCCGCGCGCCTGGGTGTGGAGGACATCGTCCCGCTGCGCTGACACAAGGCGGATGCCTGACCCGCGCCTCCTGCCTCACTGAAGGGACAACTCTTGGCGGAACCACTGGACCGGTACGATGCCGAACTCACCACACCGGAAATGGTGATTCTTGAGCTTGATGCCAAGGACAAGACGGATGCAGCGACCCAGCTTGCCGAACGGCTCTACGCGGCCGGGCGCGTCTCGGACCTCGACGGCTTCCTGAAGCACGTCAATGCCCGGGAGCACCAGCTGGCAACGGGCCTGCCCGGCGGAGTCGGACTGCCGCATGCCCGCAGCGAGTTCGTGTCCCGGACCTCGATTGCCGTTGGCATCACCAAGTACGGACGGGCCCTGGACTTCGGGGCCGCTGACGGGCCGGCAACGGTGATCCTGTTGATTGCGACGCCGGCAAGTTCCTTCTCGGACCACCTTGAAGTACTTGCCACGCTGGCCCGCTCGCTGTCCAAGGAGTCGTTCCGGGAATCCCTTCGCCGGGCCTACGACCCCGAAGTGATCGCCGAACTCATCAACTCCAGCCTGGTGTTCTTCGACCACTAGAAAGTGGGGCAGGCTGCCCAAACTGCGCGGACGTACACTTGAGGCCCCGCTGCGAGGGGCCTCTAGTGTCCGCTCGCGCAACCTGCGGTTCGTTGTTCTACACAAGGACGAAGTACGGTTAATGTGTGTTGAAAACTGCCCTCAAACCCCGCTGGATCGCAGGCCTGGTGTTTGCGATCGTCATTTCAGGGGTTTTTGTGCTGCTAAGCCAGTGGCAATTCGGCCGGTCAACCCAGCCGGAAGCGCCCGTTTCGACCGGGACCGAAGAGAGCAAGCCGCTCACCACGGTGCTGCAGCCGGGTGACTTCTTCCATGGCTCCGTGGCGGACCAAATGGTCACAGCCAAAGGAGCCTACGATCCCGACAAGCAAGTGCTGGTCCCGGGACGACTTTACGACGGCGCCACGGGTTACTGGGTGGTGTCGGCGTTTTCCGTCCAGGACGCCCCCGTCCTCAACGGCGCCGGGGCATCGCCCCAAACGTGGATCCCGGTGGCCCGCGGATGGGTGGCCGACCCCGCGGAAGCAGGCGCGCCGCCGTCGGGAACTATTGAACTGACCGGACGGCTCCTGCCGTCCGAAGCTCCGCTGCCGAACACCGCCCCCGAACCCGGACGCGCCACGGCAGTATCCGTAGCGGAACTGATCAATGCCTGGGAAATCAGCAGCTATCCGGGGTTTGTGGCAGCCACTTCCGAGATAACCGGAGGCTCCGACGTCGGCCCCGCGGCTGTCAGTGGTGAGCTGAAACCATTGCGCATCGGTCCGCAGCCCCCGGCCCAGCAGGTGAACTGGCTCAACCTGTTCTACTCCGTGGAGTGGATCGTTTTCGCCGGCTTCGCGTTGTTCATCTGGTGGCGCATGGTGAAGGACGACTACCGCCGCGACCTTGAAGACGAGCTCGACGACGAACACGACGCGGACGCCGACGTCGAGCCTCCGCCGGCGGAGCCCCGCGCCGGCACACCAGAAAATTCCAGCCCGTCTGAACAAAAGGTACAGCCATGATCGATCCCAAGCCGGCCATCCAGCCACAGCCTACCGAGACCAGCGGAGCAGGCACCGCAAAAACGGGCACGGTGAAGAAGCGCAGGTTCGGCGGGACGGAAGCCCAGATCCGGTCCGCGCTCAAGTTCTACAAGGTCCTGGCCTACATGACGGGCGGGATGCTGCTGCTGCTCTGCGCCGAACTGGTTGCGCGGTACGCCTTCGGCCAGTACCTGTTCGCCGGCGGAACCAACGCCGTGACGGGCCAGCCGTTTGGCTTCGGGTTCGCCGATGCCGAGCCGCAGGGCGTCCTCGGGGGAGTGAACCTCTCCGTGGCGGTGCTCATTGTGCACGGCTGGATGTACGTCGTGTACTTGATGTCCAACTTCCGCCTGTGGTCGCTGATGCGGTGGCCGTTCGCGAAACTGATCATCCTCGCACTGGGCGGTGTGGTTCCGTTCCTGTCCTTCTTTGTGGAGAAGAAGTTCCACGCAGAGGTGGAAGCGGAACTCGCAGCGAATCCCCAGGCGTCCAAGCGCTACTGACCCGCGCCGGTGTGAGATCCCTAACGCCGGGGTGGTTTTACGCCGCGGACAGCCGTCTCAACGTGCGACCGGGCAAGCGCCCAAGTAGTCTAGGACGGTGACTACTCCCACTGCATCCCAGACTTCCCAGAAGCCGGTGCTGGTTGTTGACTACGGTGCCCAGTACGCGCAGCTGATTGCCCGCCGCGTCCGGGAAGCAAACGTGTACTCGGAAGTGGTTCCGCACACGTACAGCACCGAGCAGCTCCTGGCTAAGAACCCCGCTGCCATCATCCTGTCGGGTGGCCCTTCCAGCGTCTACGCGGAAGGTGCTCCAAGTGTGGGTGCCGACCTCTTTGAAGCCGGGATCCCCGTCTTTGGCATTTGCTACGGCTTCCAGGCCATGGCCAACGCCCTGGGTGGAAAGGTCGACAAGACCGGACTGCGTGAGTACGGTTCCACGCAAACCACCATCCTGGGTGAGGGCCGCTCGGTCCTCGAAGGAATGCCGCAGCACCAGAACACGTGGATGAGCCATGGTGACTCCGTGCACGAGGCGCCTGAGGGCTTCGAAGTGCTCGCGACGACGGCGGGCGCCGAGGTTGCCGCCTTCGCCAACGAAGAGAAATGCCTCTACGGCGTGCAGTGGCACCCCGAGGTGAAGCACTCGGCCTTCGGCCAGCAGGTGCTCGAGAACTTCCTGTTCAAGGGCGCCAAGCTGGAACCGAACTGGACCACGGGGAACATCCTCGAGGAACAGGTGGACCGCATCCGCAAGCAGATCGGCGACGCCAGGGTCATTTGCGGCCTTTCCGGCGGCGTGGATTCGGCTGTCGCGGCTGCCCTGGTCCAGCGTGCCGTGGGCGACCAGCTGACTTGCGTGTTCGTGGACCACGGTCTGCTGCGCGAGGGCGAGGCCGAGCAGGTTGAGCGCGACTTCGTGGCAGCCACGGGCGTCAAGCTCTACGTTGCCAATGAGCAGGAGCGGTTCCAGGCGGCACTGGCCGGGGTCAGCGATCCGGAGACCAAGCGCAAGATCATCGGCCGCGAGTTCATTCGCGCCTTCGAAGAAGCCGAACTGGCCATCATCGCCGAAGCCGCTGCGCACGGCGAAAAGATCAAGTTCCTCGTCCAGGGCACCCTGTACCCCGACGTCGTCGAATCCGGCGGCGGAGAGGGTGCTGCGAACATCAAGAGCCACCACAACGTGGGCGGCCTGCCGGAAGACCTGCAGTTCGAACTTGTTGAGCCGCTGCGTGCACTGTTCAAGGACGAGGTCCGCGCCGTGGGCGCCCAGCTCGGACTGCCGCAGGAAATCGTCGGCCGCCAGCCTTTCCCCGGCCCGGGACTCGGCATCCGCATCGTCGGCGAAGTGACCAAGGAACGCCTTGACCTGCTGCGCAAGGCTGATGCCATCGCCCGTGCCGAGCTGACCGCAGCCGGCCTGGACAACGAGGTATGGCAGATGCCGGTGGTGCTGCTGGCGGACGTCCGCAGCGTCGGCGTCATGGGTGACGGCCGTACATACGGCCACCCGATCGTTCTCCGTCCCGTGTCGTCCGAAGACGCCATGACTGCCGACTGGTCACGGCTTCCGTACGACCTGCTGGCGAAAATCTCAAACCGCATCACCAATGAGGTGGAAGGCGTCAACCGTGTAGTGCTCGACGTGACCAGCAAGCCGCCGGGAACCATCGAGTGGGAATAGCAGTGTGAGTGGCCGGTCTCAGCGATGAGGCCGGCCACGTTGCTTTATTCTCGCTAAATCCGGCTCAATTTTGGCCCGCTCCAGTGTTGCGGACTCTCACTGGGCCCTGATTCGGGCTACGCTCGAAAGTATGCCGGTATGGTCCAGGGCGTCACGTGCAAGCGCAGAAAAGAAGGCAGTAGTGTCAGTTGGTCAAGGCCTCCCAGAGGGCTCCGAGGAGCTCAGGAAGTGGCTGTCCGGGCTTAAGCCGGTCACCGGAGCAGACACAATGCTTCGTTTCACCAAGACCCCGGAAGGCTCCATCGACCTCACGCATGCGCATCCGTCCGGACTTGCGCAGCTCATGGCGGGGCGGCGCACGCGCCTGTCCACGCTGATCCGCGACCATGACCAGTACGTGGTGGCTGCCCGGGCGTCGCGCAACCTCCGCTCCAAGATTTTCGAGCTCAGCAACGACCGCGGCATCGACGCCGGCTATTTTTCGGCCGGCACGGTGTCCTGGACGTCGGCTGTGGGCGGAAAGCCGCAGCGGGTGTCCGCCCCGGTGATGCTCACCGCCATTTCGCTGACCGTCCGTCCTGGCGAGGACGACTACGAACTCCAGTTGACCGAGCAGGCGCAGATCAACCCGGCGCTCATCCGGCACCTGAAGACCATCCACGGCATTGTTTTCGACGTCAACGCCGTGACCCGGATGGCCTACAGCACGGCCCGGTTCGACCCCCTGCCGGTCCTGGACCGACTGGGCACGCTCATCAAACCCATCCACGGGGCCGAGGTGGAGCACAACCTGCTCGTGTCAACGTTCGCGGACCTGTCCGGGAACCTCGAGGACCCGTGGATCAACCAGAACAACGCCCTCGTCGCTGCCCTGGCCCGTGCCGCCGCCGGCGAGGCCGTGGACGTGGCTGAATTGGCGGAGGACCGCTTCCAGGACATCGACCAGCGGGACCCGGCCCAGGAACTGCTGCTTCTTGACGCCGATTCGGACCAGCAGTACGTGGTGGACGCCGTGCGTGCCGGGGACTCCCTCCTTGTCAGCAGCCCGCCGGGAACGGGCCAGACCCAGACCGCCATCAACACCATCGGTGCCCTGGTGGACGAGGGCAAGACTGTCCTTGTGGTGGGTGACCGCCGCGCCAGCCTCAGCGAGATCGGGGCCCAGCTTGAGACGCTGGGCCTGGAGTCCATCCTGTTTGCGCTGTCCGGAACGGTCACGCCGCTGCAGCTCAAGGGACAGCTGGTGCGGTCCATTATGCGGAACGAAAAGTCCCTTCAGCCCCAGCTGGAAAACCTGCACACCACCCTTGCGGAGCACCGCCACGCCCTCATGGACCATGTGGACTCGCTGCACAACGTCCGGCAGCGCTGGGGCTGCTCGCCCTATCAGGCCATGCAGTCGCTTGCTGAGCTGACGTCCATCCAGCCCGCTCCCGCCACCACAGTGCGCCTCAAGCGAAGTGTCCTCGACAACATTCGTGACCGTGAGGAACTGGCCGGCCGCCTTCACCGCGCGGCCGAACTGGGCAGTTTCAGCCGGGCCGCAACTGCCAGCCCCTGGCACGGCGCGCGGCTCCTGACCCGCAAGGAAACCGAGGAAGCGCAGGAAGTTGCGCGTTCGGTTGAGAAGAACCTCCCCGTGCTGCGTCACCGGATGAACGAAGTGGCCGAGCACGCACAGATCCGCCTCGGTGCGACCTTCTCCGAATGGGGCGCCCAGCTCGAGTTGCTGATGGCGGTCAGGGAGAGCCTGGACAAGTTCACCCCGGACATCTTCGACCGGCCGGTCCATGACCTCATCTCCGCGACCGCCACCTCCCCGTGGCGCCGCGAACGCAATATCGAGATGCCGTCCATGCAGCGTTCCCGCCTCCGCCGCGTAGCCAAGGAATACGTCCGTCCCGGCGTGCACATCGCCGACCTCCACAGCTCCTTGGTGCTTGTCCAGGAGCAGCGGGCGCTGTGGGCGGACTACGCCACCACGCAGCGTCATCCGGCAGTGCCTTCCGGCCTTGGCGAAGTGAACGTGATGTACCGCAGCCTGGAGCGCGAGCTGGCCCAGCTGGGTGCTGCCGTGAAGCACACGGCAGCAGGCGGGGACCTCCAGAACACTCCGTACGAGGAATTGATGGAACGCCTGGAGCGGCTTGTAGCCGACACCCGGACGCTCAAGACCCTCCCGGAGCGCACGCTGCTCATCGAGAACATGCGCGAGCACGGGCTCGGGGAACTGCTCGCCGACCTGGCAGATCGCGAAGTGCCCGCGGAATCCGTTGCATCGGAGCTGGAACTTGCCTGGTGGCAGTCGGCCCTTGAAGCAATGATCAGCGGCGACGACTACCTGGCGATGTCCGACGGCGACGCCCTGCGCCAGCTCGAAGCCGAATACCGTTTGGCGGACAATGCCCATATCGCCAGCGGGGCTGCCCGGCTGCGGTGGACGCTGTCAGAGCGGTGGCGCGCCGGTATTGCCGAGAACCCGCGGCAGGCGGACCTGCTCCGGAGCCTCCTTAAGGACGGCCGGGTCACGTTGGCCGCCCTCACGGCGCAGGCCCCGGCACTGGTTCCCATGCTGGTTCCCGTGTGGTCCGTGAGCCCCTACCTCATGACCGGACTGCTGCCGGCGGAGCAGAAGTTCGACGCCGTGGTCATCCTCGATGCCGAAGCGACCTCCCTCCAGGCAGTCCTTCCGGCCATCGCCCGGGCCAGGCAGGTCATTGCCTTTGGCGACGACAAAATCGCAAGCCCACGCACCTTCACGGTGGGCGTCGAGCGGCTGGCTGCCGGCGAGACGGCCCATCAGGCGGTCGAGAGTGCATACACGGCCTTGTCCTCGGTGCTGCCGACCCGGCGCCTGACCTCCGCCTACAGGGCGGTTGACGAGGAGCTCGTGCTGCAGCTGAGCAAGAGTTTCTACGACGGCCGCCTTCACCGGCTCCCTGAGGGGCAGACGGCCACCGGGCTTGACCGTGCGTTGCTCGTGGAATACCTGCCGGATGGCACCGGCCTTCCGAGCGCCGACCAGGAAGGCGTGGAATCCGCCGTGGCCGAGGTGAACCGGGTGGTGGGCCTCGTTTTTGAGCATGCACGCCTGCGCCCGCGGACCTCCCTCGCAGTGGTCACGGCCAGCCTCCGCCACGCCGCCCGGATCGGCGAGGCCATCCGCCTTCAGCTGCCCAACTACCCGCTGCTGGCGAGCTTCTTCAGCGCGGGACCCGAATCCTTCCGCGTGGTGGACCTGGAACGGGCCCAGGGCCTGGTCCGGGACCACGTGATCTTCTCGCCGGGTTATGGCCGGACGCCGCACGGCCGCGCGCTGCACAATTTCGGTCCGTTGTCCGCCGAGGGCGGCCGGGCGAAATTCGCACTCGCCATGACCCGTGCCCGGCGCTCCCTGCATGTGCTGACGTGCTTCAAGCCGGAGGACCTGGACGTCACCCGCCTCAGCCACGGCGCCCTCGACTTCTATGAACTGCTCAACCGCGAGATTGCTGGCAACACTGATCTGGGGACGCCGGCGTCCCGCGCTGCAGCGAGCGAGCAGGCG
This sequence comes from Arthrobacter sp. Leaf337, assembly GCF_001423745.1. GTDB lineage: Bacteria > Actinomycetota > Actinomycetes > Actinomycetales > Micrococcaceae > Arthrobacter. The sequence continues at coordinate 530,189 of NZ_LMPC01000001.1, read as the reverse complement.
CTCGGGGCCGACCCCCTGGTGGCAGACCTGGGTGACAGGCTGCGTGCCCGGGGAGCACGGGTCTGGCACCAATACGACGGTGTGCTTGACGTGGCCGCGGCCGCGGACCCGGTGCATTCCATCGGCCATGACGAAGCCGACATCCCCCGGCCGGTGGCCATCGAGTCCGACGGAACTGAGCAGTACCGGCGGATGAGCGTTCGTGAACGGAGCAGGCTCCGCCCTCAGCTGCTGGAACGATTGGGCTGGCGCTACATGCCCTTGTGGACCATCGAGGTGTTTACGGACCCGTCCGCTTGCGCCGACCGGATCGGCGGTTACCTGGGGCTGGAGAAGCCGGCTCTCACCGGCTTCACGTCCTCCTCGCAGGCATTCTTCGAGGACGACGTGGACAACCTGACCCTGAACAGCGCCGACCGGCGCAGCGGGGCCGCAGAGGAAGCCGATTCCGGCAGCGGCGACTCCGGCAACGGTGGCAGCGGAGAGCCGGGCGCTTCCGGCGAATCCGCCGCTCCGGACCGGCACTCGGTATCCTTGGAACAGGGCGGCACCGACCCGGAGGAGTCCTTCAGGACCCGCACCAAGGCAGAGGAAAGTATCAAGGACAACGGCATGGACACGAACAACAGCGCAGCGGATAGCCAAGGGGCTACGCACCGTGAGGCGGACAATTCGGCGCCTGGCAGGACAGCGCCCGAGAGGGTAGCGCCCGACAGGACCCCGCAGACGGCCGGCGCCGGCGTTCCTTCAGGAGTGCTGCCCAACAAGGCTTCCGAGGATGACCCGAAGCGCTGGGGCGATCAGGGCTCTGACTACGACCATGATGCCTGGTTGCAGGAACAGAAACCGCCGCACTGGGGTTGACTTCCCGTAGGCCGGGGAGCGTGCCGGTCCGAGCGTAGCTAGCCCGGTGCTCCCACCATGACGAAGAAGAGTTTGCCCTGCGTTGAGGAGCCGGCGAGCCGGCGCGCCTGGTCCGGATCCGCTGCAACCACGATGAGCCCCTCGGTTTCGCCGGTGCCCAGCCATTGTCCGGTTTGCCCGCCCTGCCCGGACGTCCAGAGCACGGGCACCGAGGCCGCCAGCACCTGCGATTCGGCTGCTTTGCCGTAGTCGGTGCCGTTCGTCATGACGATGTTGACGAGCTGGCCGGGTGCCACGAGCTGGATGGACGAAGGGTCCGCCATTCTCAGGGGCACGGCGGCCGATCCCGGGGGAGTGCCGGCCAGCAGGCCCGGCCCGAGCAACTGCGTATCGGAGATCAGCTGACCTTTGCGCAGCGGTGCAGCCAGCTGCTTGCCCACAATGGCGGCGCTGTCAGCGTAGCTTCCCGCGGGCATCATCCCTGGCGGCACCTCGACCAGCACCACTTCATTGCTTGAGAGGGCGGTTCCAGCGGGAAGGTCACGGGTGGAGGCCAGCGCAGTGACGGTGTGGGCGGGTGCCGGTGTCAGTTGCTGGACGGAAATGCCGGCAGCGGCGCACAGCAGAAGCGCGACGACCAGCCTGCGATGGCGGTTGAGCCATGACGGGAAGCGCCGCAGGCCGGAGGGGCGCTGACGGCCGGGATGTCCGGACCGAAAGCTCTGCCGCGGCGATGAAGGTCCGTTGGTGCGGAACGTGGATGGCATGCCCTGAGGCTACGGAGGCGCCGCCTCGCGGCGACAGCCCGGGGACGCCGTATGTGGAAAACCGACATCAGCAGCGCACCATGAGTAGCGGATCGGCCCTCTTCGCGCTTATGCGCGAGATTCGGGAGCGGACGCCGAGTCTAAGTCAGCTTGCAGCTGCGGCAGCGGGAACGGCCGCCGGAGCGGGAGAGACGCTGCTGCCCTTGCTGTCACGTGAGTCGGTCCGGTAGAAGCCGGAACCCTTGAAGACGACGCCGACGCTGTTGAACTTCTTGCGCAGGGTCCCCTCACATTCGGGGCAGGAGGTGAGGGAGCTGTCGGTAAACGACTGCACGATCTCGAAGGCGTGGCTGCAGTCCTTGCAGGCGTATGCATACGTGGGCACTGGTAATCCTCCTCTGGGACAAACGAGCAGGTCCCGTGCTGCCTGGCAGGAATCACCGCCGATAGTTCCTCGGCAGGTTCCTTCCCTTAGCAGTCGCAGGGCCTGAGTGCCAATTCTATCATCCGCTGCGAGCCGGCTTCACATCAGCTGCGCGAGGCGTGACGGTGTGACTGCCACCGGGATTTTGCGGTCGAAGGATTCGGCGGGGATGCTGCCGGCCGGAAGGACTTCGTCGTCAAAGACCACAGCAGCCGCGGGCACCGGCAGGCCCTCATGTTCGAGACCGGCGAGGAACTTGTCGTAGTAGCCCCCACCCTGTCCGATCCGGTTACCCGACAGGTCCACTGCTGTGGCGGGGACGAAGATCCCGGCCGCGTCGCGCATGGCCTCGATGCCGTGCTGTTCTCCGACGGGCTCGTCGATGGGGGCGTAACTGCTGCGGACGAAGTCGGTCGCCGGGGTCCAGTAGACCCAGGAGAGCGTGCGGTTCGGGCGGCAGACCGGCAGCAGAACGCGGTGCCCTGTTCCGTGAAGCCCGGCAATGAGCGGCAACGTGGGGGGCTCGAATCCCACGCCCAGGTACACGGCAAAAGTGCTTCGTTCACCGGCGGCAACCATGGTGGCCCACTGAAGTCCGTGACGGGCGATACCTGCTCCGGCGGCTTCAAGGCCGACGGGAGGGACGGTTGCACGCCGGATTCGGTGGGCTGAGCGGATCTCGTCCTTGGATGGCATCAACGCCCGTCCTTCCATGTCAGGAGGCCCGCCTGCGGAGGCCCTGGTGAAGGCCATCCCGGGCGGTTAGTGCAATTACCCAATGTTTGGTCCCTGACGCTAGATTAGTCCAGTGACTACCACCAATACTTCCGTCCGCAAGGCTGTCATTCCTGCTGCGGGACTCGGCACCAGGTTCCTACCGGCCACCAAGGCCATGCCCAAGGAAATGCTGCCGGTCGTGGACAAGCCCGCGATCCAGTATGTCGTCGAAGAGGCCGTCAACGTTGGCCTCACCGACATCCTGATGATCACCGGCCGGAACAAACGCGCCCTCGAAGACCACTTCGACCGGGTCCCGTCGCTGGAGGCGACCCTCGAAGCAAAGGGCGACACCACCAAGCTCGAAGCCATCCAGGCCGCCAGCAACCTCGGCGATATCCACTACGTCCGCCAGGGCGACCCCATGGGCCTCGGCCACGCAGTGTTGCGCGCCAAGCAGCATGTCGGATACGAACCCTTCGCGGTGCTTCTCGGCGATGACCTGATCGATGCGCGGGACGAACTGCTCAGCAAGATGATCGAAGTCCAGGCCAAGACCGGCGGCTCGGTGGTCGCGCTGATTGAAGTGGAACCGTCCCAGATCAGCGCGTACGGTTGTGCCGACATCGACGAAACCGACATGAACGGTTTCGTGCGGATCCGGAAGCTCGTGGAAAAGCCCGACGCCGCGGAAGCACCGTCCAACCTGGCCGTCATCGGCCGTTACGTCCTCCACCCCGCTGTCTTCGATGTCCTCGAACGCACCGAACCGGGCAGGGGCGGGGAAATCCAGCTGACGGACGCCCTCCAGGAACTTGCTGCAGGGGACGGCGAAGGATACGGCGTCTACGGTGTGGTGTTCCGCGGCCGCCGCTACGACACAGGCGACAAGCTCAGCTACCTCAAGGCCTGCGTCCAGCTGGCCTGCGACAGCGACGACCTCGGCCCCGGGCTGCGCGAGTGGCTGCCGGAATTCACCTCTTCCCTCGCCAAGTAACGTCCCATGCGGGGCAGCATCTGGCCGGCGACGCTGGAATGCGGCGACATTGTGCTGCGCCCCATCCGGTACCGGGACCGCAAGGAATGGATGGCGGTCCGTTCCCGCAATTCTGAATGGCTGGCTCCCTGGGAGGCCTCGAACCCGGCCCCCGGAGGGGCTCTGCCGGACTACCGGCAGATGGTCAGGTCCCTCAATGCCCAGGCCGCGCAGGCCACGGCGCTGCCTTTCGTGATTACGGAGCGTGTTCCGGGCCGTCGGGATCCAGTCATCGTTGGACAACTGACGGTGTCCTCCATCATCTGGGGATCGGCGATGATGGCCACGCTTGGATACTGGGTGGACAAGTCCTGTGCCGGCCGGGGAATTGCTCCCACGGCTGTTGCGATGGCCACTGACTACTGCTTTGGCAGCCTCGGCCTGCACCGGATGGAAATCAATATCCGGCCTGAAAACGGGCCCAGCCTCCGGGTTGTTGAGAAGCTGGGTTTCCGGGACGAAGGCTACCGGCCGCGGTTCCTGCACATCAACGGCCAATGGGCGGACCACCGCTCGTTCGCCCTGACGTCCGAGGAAGTTCCCGAAGGGCTGCTGGCCAGGTGGTTGAGAAGCCGCCCGGCCTGACCAACACGCTGGCCCGCTGCCGGAGTCACCCCGAGGTTGTTCTCCTGTGTTTTTCGTCATAAATCCATTGAATTGCCAGCTGCCCTGCGACACACCGGAGCTAATGCCAGAGCTGTCGGCCAATTACTCATACGGTTTTGAATGTGGACTTCCCCCTTAGCAGCTCAGTGATCCTTGTTGTCGCTGTCGCGCTCTGGATTGTGTGGGTGGCCCCGTATGTTCTGAGAAACCGCCAGCATCAGCTCCAGCCCGCAGCCGAGCTGATGTCCGAAATCAACTTCGCCGAACCCGCAGACCCCCAAGCCGGAAACGTCATGAAAATGGCCGCCCAGCAGGAGAACTCAATGGAAACCAAGCAGGCCACCGGATCCGCGCAGGGATCCCGGACACCCGCCGCCAGCCCGGGTGCGGCGACGGCGCGCCCGGGCGCACTGAGGATCCGGTACGGACGATGTGCGCTCGCGCTGGTGGGGCTGGTGTCCCTGCTCACCGGGTTCGTGGCAGGCGTCTTCCTCATGTTCGGGATGGGCTCGTCCTGGTTGCCTGTCGGGGCCCTCTTGGCTGCTGTAGCGTCCGTCGTCTGGCTCCGGCGGCTGGCGGTGCGGGACCGGCGCGCCAGAATGAACGCGGCATTCCGTGCAGCCATGACTGCCCCGGAGCGGCAGATGCGGGTAGCCGTACCGCGTCCCAGCCGGGAACCGGCCGTGGACGCCCCGGAAAGCCCACTTTTCGACGCCGAAGCGGGAAACAAGCCAAAGGTGAAGCCGCTGACGGCCCAGGAACTGCGTGAAGCTGCCCTCGCCGAAGCCAGGGCCTCGGGCGACACCGCCCTAAGGACTGCCGCCGCACCAGGGTCGGCCGTCAACACGGACGCCAAATGGGAGCCTGTGGACGTTCCCAAGCCCACTTACGTGGAAGCAGCCAAGGCAGAACGGGCTGCCCCGGAGCCGCTGGACCTGCCCGAAGCTCCGAAAGCCGTAGGCAAACCGTCCCTCAAGCAGGGCCCGGCCGCCGCCCCGGCGGCCAGCGGAAGCGCTCCCAAGACCCTGACCAAGGCTCAGAGCGCCCTGAGCAACCTGGACGACGTCCTGCAGCGCCGCCGCGCCTAGCCGGCCTCTCCGCCCCGGACAGCCGATTGCTGCCCGGGGCTTTTTTATGCCCAGGCCACGCGGATGGTGGCCGGGACCTGGTTCCCGAGCGCCGGTACGGAAGTGAGACATTCGGGAGCTGGCTGGCGAAGCGCGCCGATAGTTTGTAGCCTAGGGACACCGGTTTGCCTGTTCCCGGAGTTTCCGAGGGCATGGCACGGCCCGGGGCTATAGCTCAGTTGGTAGAGCGCTTCGTTCGCATCGAAGAGGTCAGGGGTTCGAATCCCCTTAGCTCCACCATAGATGTCTTAGTCGAACCATCGACCGAAAAAAGACGAACCATTTGAATACCATCTGACGCCTCCGAAATTCGGGGGCGTCTTTTGATTGGCACCCCTGTCGCTTCGTCGCCCAGATCGGCGCGTGTGGCCGCCCAGGCGGTTTCTGCGGTGTAGATTCCGGCGAACGGTTCGGCCATCTCCGTGGTCACGTCACCGATTTCATCGACGTAGATTTTCTCGAAGAAGGACTGATTCATCAGGCGGCGAACAGCGTCGGTGGCCGAGCAGTAAAGCCCGGCTGGTTCTTCGATGAGCTTGAGTGCTTTTTTCAGTACCGCCCCGCCGACGGTTAGTTCTGCCGATATGTTGGCCATCGAATCTTGTGCTTTTCTCTTCTGGGTGTGGATCTCGTGAAGTTTCATGCGAATCTTGTACTGCGGAAGCAGGCCGTCGGCAGCGAGATCGATCAAGCGTTCTTCTTTTACCTCAAGCTCCTTGAGCTGTCTGGTGACCTTTGCGTGGATGTCACGAACACCGCCCTGTTCGTCGGCGAGTGCCTGATCGATCCGATCGTGGATATCTGCCAGGAATGTGTTGGGCAGATTGAGTGACGTGTAATGAATTTCGAGGGCCTCTTCAATGCGATACACGGGTAGGTATGGGAGATCGCATGTGCCCTCTTTTCGCTGTCGACAGACGTAGTACTGGTACGTTCCGCCTTGCCCGATGGCTTCCGTGTAGATCATGCGGCTCGTCTGGCCCCGGTCGCGACACCGTCGGCAAAACAACATGCCTTTGGCGAAATGGTGATGAACTCGGTCGCGTTGGCCGCGACGGCTTCGGAGGTCCATGACTTCCTGCACTTGCTCAAAGAGTTCCTGGCCGATGATCGGTTCGTGCCGACCCGGGAAGATGTCGCCCTTGTATGTGACATAGCCGCAGTAGTACGGGTCTTTGAGCATCTGGTGGAGCTTGCTGGGCGCGATTGGCTTTTCCGGTGCACGTGCCGACGCCCGAGAAGTGAGACCCATGTCGCCCATTACGGCTTCGAGCCGTTCGAGGGTGTAGTCACCCGTGGCGTAGAGCTCCCAGGCCTTGAGAATTAGCGGTGCTCGCTTCGAGTCAAGTTCGACGGTGTTGACTTGCCGCCCGTCGATATCTTTTCGAACGTTGAGGTAGCCCAGTTTGGCTCGGCCGATCGTGCCGCCGTTGACGGCCTTATTACGCATCTTGATCTTGATGTCTTCGCCGCTGAGCTGGTTCTGTACTTGGTTCATGATGTCGGTGACGGCTTCCATGGCTTCGGCATAGGTGCCTTCGCCGAAGTCTTCCCGAGCGGACAGAAGCCGGACGCCAAGCTTATCGAGGTGTCGTTTGGTTATGGCAGCGTCAACGAAGTTACGGAACGCACGAGATCTGGCATAGACGATCACGTAGTCGACATCGCGGTTGTCCTGCAGGTAGTTCAGCATCGACTGGAAGACGGGACGCTTTTCAATAGTCTGAGCTGAGACGCCCGGCTCAACAAACTCCTGGACAATCTCCGCACCAAGTGCCCCCGCTTTCTGCTCACAGATATCGCGCTGGGTGGCGATCGAGTTGCCGTCCTTATCGATGTCGATGGCAGTCTCGGTCTGTTTCTTGCTGGAGACACGCAGGTAGAGAACGGCTTTTCGTGGGCGCATGGCCTCGAGGTCGTCGATCGTCATGATCAAACTCCTTGTAGCTGGGTGGGGTTGTTCATGCGGTACTGCCATGAACGCGAGAAGGGGGCGCTCGCTGGCAAGCAGCGGGGCGCTGGTTCAGCGATGCCCGTCTGCCGGAGCCGGACAAGAATGGCGACTTCGGATACCTGGAAGTGGTTGGCCAGATCGGATGGCTTCTGCATTCCGCCGTAGTAGGCGCGTTTGAGCAAGATCTTTGGGACGAGAAGGCATCCGGCGAAGTAGTCGGCCGCGTGCTCAGCTTGCGCTGCGGCCGTGAGATCTTTGGAACCCAGATAGAGCCCGTCGGCCCGGTTGTGGTCGATGATGTGTTTGTATTCGTGAGCCAGCGTGAATCGTTGACGGCTGTAGTTTTCGTGCTTGTTGAGCTGAATGATCCAGGCGTTGCCGTTCCAGAAGCTGGCTCCGGAGACGGGTGCTTCGACGAGTTCAATCTCTATCTTGGGCAGTTCGGCGATGAACTCGACCGGGATAGGGCCATCACCAATATTGTGCAGCTGGAGTAATCGGATGGCCTGATGTTCGGCGACTTGTTTTGCCTCGGCAAGCGAGTGAACGTCGCGGTTTGGAATGAGAGATCGGAGAGTGGACAGGACGCTTCGATCAAATGGGGTTGGGTTGATTTCGTTAGTCATGGCTTTTCTCCTTTCGCTGAGAAGTTGGTGGGTTACTCGTCCTCGCCTGGAGCGGGGCCGGTGTTTATGTTGAGGCCGTGCCGGGCGGCGACGTCGCGGAAGTGAGCTTCGATTTCACGAACGGCGCCTTCTGGCATGTCTTTGAATTTGGTGCGCAGGTATGGCTGCAAGGTGGGAAGATCTGATCCGCGCAAGACGCGGGATTCGGCGAGAAGATTGGTCAACGGGATCTGAAGCACGTCGGCGATTGAGCGGAGGTTGTCCATGCGGGGGCTGGTGATTTGCCCGAGTTCCAACCTGGTGATGGTTCCCTTTGCAACGTCTGCCCGCCGGGCGACTTCGCTGGCAGACAGGCCGAGTTCCTGCCGTCGTTCCCGGATGGCATCCGCCAGTTGTTGTATGTCGTGGTCTTGCATTTCGTTGGTCTCCAATTTCTGTTCGTAGTATGAGCCGATCGTTCATTTCGTTCAACGATTTAAGCGAATTCCACAACAGAAGTTTCGTCAAGAAAGGAAGTGCTGCCTTATTCTTCGGATATTGTCAGATGCGGCTATTAAATACGTAGATGCCGGAGTCTGATTCGACACTGTAAATCTCGCCATTGAGGCGCATGTCTTCGGCCATCGCCTCGGCGTCGATCTTGACGTATGGCTGGAGCGATTCTGGCAAGTATTTTTCGACCTCGTCACGCCATCCGAGATCGTCAATCATCTGCTCGGCGTAAGCAGTGAGACTGTCGAATTCGCCCAAATAGGCGTCGTCGAAGTGGTGCCAGTCTTCGGGATCAAGGCCGGTGTAGTCGACCCAAGCGGTGAAGGCTTCGCCGTGCTGCTCGATGCCTTCGGCTAAGGCGGCGACGTCTTCGATGCGTTCATACTCACTGAGTCGTTTGTTGCCGAAGCCCTCATAGTCGTGAATGGCCCATTCTTCCGGTGCCGGCTCCGTGGACCGGGCGAGGATGGCGGTGATCTTCTCGTGGATGGCATCGGCTCCGATGGTGGCGTCAATCCAATCGCCGAGCAGCCGGCCGTTGTTGTAGTCGGCCAGCGACGCGACGTAGATCGCCGGTGTGGTGCGTTGATTCTCGCGTTCCGGGTCTGCCCCGGGTAGTTGTTCGTGGTTCATGAGTTGCCTCCTTTCGCTTATGTGGTGTGATGTCCAGCAGGAGCAGCGGAGGGAGTTTAGTGGAACTCCGCTCACGCTGGCTCCTGCCGGGGGTGGCTCGAACTAGCGCCCACGCGTCGTTCGGGGCTTCACCGTTGCCTGGTCGTTGCCGAACAGGCTGGCGATAGCCTCGCGACGGGCAGCTGCCTCACGCTCGATTTCTGCCATGGCAGACTCGGCCTGAGAGACCAGATCGGTGTTTTCCTTGACGAGCGCAATGTGCGCCGCCAAAGCCTTCCGGATCTCCTCGGTAATAGTGCTGCCGCGCAGCTGAGCAATGAGCGTCAGCTGGATGTGGATGTCCGGTTCGAGCCGGACGGCCAGCGTCTTCACGCTGCCTTGGTTGTGACGGTCGATGCCGTCAACCGGTGGTGTCGTCATGACAACTCCTCGGTGCTTGCGGTCGGCGAGGTTTCGGAATGAAACCTGACTCACCGATCCGCATAACACCGACGAGCGTCACCGGTTCAGGCAGCCGGCGAGGCCCTGGCTGAGCTGATCCGGTTGAAAGCTTCATGAGCGAAGTTGCTATTGAGCTCGACGCCAATCCACTGCCGGTGCAGGCGTTCGGCAACAACGGCTGTCGTGCCCGAGCCCATAAATGGGTCCAGGACAGTACCTGGCTCCGTCCCGCCCCGGTGTCCGCAGGTTGGTGCGAGGGCGAGTCGAGTGGCTGTTTCCCCCATCCGTCGAATGGCGCGGGTGTGCGGCTTGCGACATGTCCTGCAGCGCGCTTCGGGCGCCCCGGCCTGGATACAGTGTCTGGCTAAGGATTCGGGGAATGTGGCGTGGTGGCTTCCCTTTCCTGCCGAAGTCGAGATTGTCCAGACGTCCCCCGGGTTTTTTCCGAGGGGGTGCCCGACAACGCCCCGCGCCTTCATCTTCACCAGGCCGGTGATGGAGTCGGAGTTGGGGCCACGCCAGCGGTCGGCGGTTGGACGCCGAGACCGGTTCCCTGGCGGCGATCCTGGTTTGGAGACGTGGGGAACACGAATGCTATCCAGATCGAAGAAGTAGCGTGACTCCTTGGCAAAAACGTAGATCACCTCATGGGTGGCTGTGAGCCGGTCGCGAACGCTGGTTGGCATTGGGTTTGGCTTGGCCCAGACAATCTTGTTACGCAGAATCCAGCCGTCCTCCTGCAATAGCCGGGCGAGGCGCTCCGGGGCCAGTGCCAGGCTTTTGGGAGGGGCGCCCTGACGTGCATGGGTGGTATAGGTGTCGCCCAGATTGAGCCATAATGTTCCGGTTGGGACGAGGACGCGGTGGACTTCGCGGCATACCTCACGGAGGATGGCCGCCCAAGTATCAACCGACTCTTCCAACCCGAGCTGGCCCGGAGCGTCGTAGTCGCGCAGCCGGAAATACGGTGGACTGGTCAGACACATGTCGACGGAATCGGTCGGCATTCTTTGTAGTGTTTGCAAGGCGTCGCCGACGAGGAGTCTGTTGGTCAAACTAGTCATGGTGCAGCCCCTGCACCACGGCCGCGGCGGCGTCCTGAAGCGACTGAACCCGGTACATGCCAGCGTTGAGACGGCTGTTCCGTTCGAGGGAATCTTGAAGCGACTTTCGGCGTCTTTGGGCGGTGGTTTCACGGTAGGCGTCCATGGCCCAAATAACCTGCGGGAAACCGCCGTATTGGTGTTGTTCGATTCCCGTGCTGCGGTAGTCCTCATAGGTCAGGGACTTCCCGAGCAGCGTCGGCAGGCTTTCATGCCCGAGGTCGACTTCGATGAAGAATGCGCTGACATCCTCGTCACCGACGGCGGCTGCCAGCTCGACGTAGAGGTCGGGTCGCAGCACCTGGGCGATCCCATAGTTGTCTGCGTATGTGCGAGTGGCAGTGTGTTCGGGGTCGAGTTTGACCACCTCAGCTCCGTGAGCCGCGGCGGTCTCGAAGATGCCTATGGCCATGTCCGCGATCGCCAAGGTGTGGTCGAGGAAGCGGGCTGATGGCTCATCGAACCTCTTGCGGGCCCGGGACGATGCCACGCCGCGTTGAAGGCGGTCGCCCGCCGTGTCCACATAGTAGACAAGGCCCTCGGAGCCTGCCCGGATGCCGCCGATGCGGCGGTCCAAGATGCCAAGGATGCGGAGTGTGCGCAGCCGGGCCAATACTCGGCGGCAGGTTCGAGAGGCAGACGTCGCCGACGCATGATCCGTAAAGTGCAGCGACTGGAGGTGCCTGGCTGTCAGGAATCGGTAGCGGTCGACGGATGTCAGGATGGCCTGGTCGCGTTCGCTGAGGTGCGCCTGGATCTCCCGCAGTCGTCGGCTGCTGATGCGTGGTCCGGCGTGTGCTCCGGTGCCCCGAGTAGCACCGGTATTCGTCGCCCCTGTTGCCCCCTCCTCGCCGCTGACCTGCATAGATGAGGGTAGTTGGCTCGACGCGGTCGGGTAGCCGGTCGGAAGGGTCTTTTTGTCGTTCATGGGGTGCTCCTGCGACGGCGTCCGCCCGAGTCCCGTTGATCCTGCGGGAGCTCCAAGATATCCAGGAGTCCTTGTTCAATGGCGTCGGTGGCCTGGCCGTACTGGCGGCGGCTGCGGGCCTGAATGTCAGGCACGTTGGCCGTCGTCTTCGGCGTGGTGATCGTCTTGCCCGATGCCCAGTCGGTGACGGTTCCCTGGTTGACGAGCTGCGCGTAGACATGGCGAGCCGGCAGGGCGGTGAAATCCTCGGGGTCGAGTCCCGGGGCCATCGTGGCGGCGGCGCGGGCGTCCTTTGTCGCCAGTTGGAAGAAGATGCGGGAGCGGCAGTTCGCTTCGAAGGCTGAGCGCATGGCCATCGGTAGCTGGTCCAAGTACTGGTGGGCGACGTGGAATGCCGCGCCTAGGCTTCGAGAGGTGGCCAGGGCATCGCCGATATCTGTAGGCAGACGTAGGTAATCCTGCACTTCATCGAGGTAAACCATGACCGTGTCACGATCCTTGGGGTCGGTGGCGGCACGTTCCTGGATGGCCTGCCACAGCTCAGCAACCACCAGGGCGCCGAGCAATTCGGCAGCCTGTGGACCGAGCACACCCTTTTGAAGCGGCACGAGCAGAATCTTCCGTTCGGTCAGGACTTGCCGGATGTTGAACCGTGGGCTGCGCTGTGCCAGAACGTGCCGCAGGTGCGGATCCAATAACGGGCGGAGCTTGTTCATCAGTGGTGCCGTGACCTGGGCACTGGCCTCCGGCGTGAGCTGGTCGAACCAGCGCCAGAACGGTCCTGCCGAAAATGGGTCGCTGCGGGCAATGTGCTGCGTGACGGAGCGTCGGAAACCGGGGTTGGTCAGTAGCACCGGCAGCATGGCCAGACTGGCGTCACGGCGGCTGGCCAGCGCCAACAGGCAGTGCCGGAGGATGTCCGATGACCGTGGACCCAACGCTTCCGCCCCGTAGAGCGCTTTGAATGTGCCGAAGATCTGGTCGGCGACGAGTGCCGGTGATCTTCCGTGGAGATCGAGTGGATTGATGCCGACCGGTTCGATGTCGAGCGGGTCGAGGAGCACGATGTCATCCCGGCGCGATGCCGGTACGACGGCCAGGACATCTCGGATCAAGTCCTTGGGCTCGACCACGACCAAGCCTCGTCCGGCCAGCATGTCGTCGTGGATCATGTTCAGCAGCAGCGAGCTTTTGCCGACGCCGGTTGGCCCCATCAGCCAGAGGTGGCGCCGGCTGTCGTCAGCGGTAATCCCGAGCATCGTGTCGGTAGCACCCGGCGCCGTAGCTTGGGCTACTACTCGGTGATTGTCCCCGGTTGTGAATGACGGGCGTATCGGGCGGGGATGGATCGGAGGCAGCCCAGGGTATGGGATATCGACAGCGCCGACCGGCCAGCCACTGAGCAAGCCAACTTCTGCGACAGACAGCCGCTGCGCGGGCGTGAAGAATGCCCACTCCGAAGCGGGAGTGTTCAGCTTCTGCGCCTTTTCCCGGTGTTCGCGCAGCCGCAGCCCAGCAGTCCGCAGTGTCCCGAACGAGCTGACGACACGTTTGATCAGGATCGCGCGGCGGGCTTCGTCGGCGGCGTAAACGCCGATGCGGATAACGGCAGCGAAACCGTGGTCCGATTGCTTGAGCTGGATTTGCTTGGCGACCTGCGGGCGACGCTCTCGCTGAATGCCCGTGAATGCCTGAGATGCAATTCCCTGGTCCACCCGTGGCAGCCGGTCAGGTACCAACTGAGGTGCCAGTCGTGGGCCGAGAACGATTTGCACGACCAACAGTTCCTTGCCGTGCAATCCTGCCAGACTGGCCAGAATTGACCGGGTGCTACCCTCGTTGTCCTGTGACTCCAGCGGGCGGATCGGCTGGTTGATAGTGAGGCGGTGGGCGAAGGTTGCATGACCTCGTCCGGTGGCGTCGGCAGCAACGATGGTGCCAGGCACTATCTGTTCGATGTCGCGGCGGAGGGTTATTTCGTGACGGCGCTGGGAGCCAACCAGGAAGCGGATGCCGTTTTTGGCAGCACGGGCTTCCAAGATGATCTGGGGCGCGTGGACTTGTGAGGCCCATTGGCGGAGCAGGTTCAGGGTACGCGTCGTGTCCAGAGGATGCGGCCAGTAGATCTCCTGCCAGACGAGCTGACGTAGTAGAGATTCCTCGCTAGTCATGACGGTCTCCCCGCGGGCGCTGATTTGTCTCGTGCTGGCGCTGGGCTTCGCGTTCGGCTTCGGCCTGAGCCATGGCGATGACAGCCCGGCTGAGCTTGCGTAAGTCTGGTTTGTCGCGTTGCACTCCGTAGACGAGTACGTGGCGCTCCTGGCGCGGACGGGCGTCGCGACGGCGACGTGGTTGATTTTGTGTAGGCATGGTGATTTCCCTCCTTTCAGTCAGCGTTGTGGTCGGTGATGCAGACGATCGTTCAACATATTGAACGTGGTCTGTGGGTTAGTATGCGTTCAATTGGTTGAACGATCAACCACTTTGGCGCAAACCACAACACCGACTGGAACGGGCCGAACTACAGGCGTAGCGGCGATGCGATTTGCGTCTAGAAACGGCGTGAGCGCCAGATGCGGATCACGATGATGGCGATCCAAGCCAAGGCGATGACGCCGGTGATCACAACCAGGATTGGCCAGATCGATTGGATGATTTGAGCGGCGCAGTAAATGGCAATGGACGCTAGGAGCACGGCCATGCATGCACCAACCAGACGGTCAAACATGGCGGTCTTCTCCTTAGGGTTCCCCGTCATCGCTGGCGCTCGATCTCCAGGAAAATGCCGCAGTCCAGGCCGTGATAGGCACAGTCCAGGGCGAATTGGAGTTGATCGCCCACATAGCTCTTGGTGATCGCATAGTGCATCACCTGGCCGATTGCGTCGGCCTGGTAGAGCTGCCATTCCAGAGTTTCGGGACCGTAGCCCGCCCGCTCGAGGCGGCACATCAGTCGCCGCGCCAATTCAAACTCGTCCGGCGAGTTGAAACCCAAGCCCATCTCAACATGACCCATGTCGTGCAGGAACCGGTACGCGTAGTTCCCTTCCTCATTGATGAACACCACACGACTGGAGTTCTCGTTGCTCACCGGGAGTGGCGCTTTGGTTCTAGTTGACACTTCAAAGGCCGTCTTCAGTGCCTTGTAGGTGTTTGGAGCGTCGTCTGTCGGCCGCCAATCGAAGCCGACGCGTGACGCGATATTGGAAGCCTCCAACAGAACATGGTTACTGAGGTTCTTCTGGGCCAAGGTGAGCTCGGTGCTGGAGATGATTTTCCGCATGGCAAATAGCCCCTCTCTGAGGTGTGCGAGATGAAGATCGCGAGCGGTCGCTCTTAGGAGTGTTCCGCTATCGGCGGTGGCGGCGCATGGCCCGCAGCGCGTGGTGATAGGACGCGTCTAGCCGGGCGACTGTTTCGTCAGCTTCCCGCTTGATACGGGCGATCTGGGCCTGACGGGACGGCATTCGGTTGTTCCAGAAGTCGGCGGCGACAAGATATGCGATTAGTGCAGTCACGCAAATGGCGATGATGATGCAAAGGAAAGCTTCCATCGCTATCGCAGAACCTTGGGCCATGTCTCAAGGGCCGTGAGTGCCATCGCTGATATTTGCTGTGAAACCAAACGCAGGTGCCGGGACGTGGCCGGTGAGTCAGCGTTGACGGCCTTTGCGACGGTATCAAGCTCGTCCACCAGCGAAGTGACACGCCCGACAAAAAATCGCACCGCAGCTTCGTGCTGCAGAACCGCCGGCTCGGCGTGCCGTTCGGACGTGAATGGGTTGGCAAATTCGTGCTTCATGGGATTCCCTCTCTACCGCTGGAACCGGCGGACTTCCAGCGCCGCATACTCGGCGTAGGAATCCGCAATGAAATTGAGGCGTTCCGCCGTGCGCGGGTCGCCATCGGACTGAAACTGGGCTTCGCGGCTGAGCATTGCGGTCAGCTGCATACCCGTCGCGGCCACGTATCCAGCCGCCTGGACTCGGGTAGCGGTGACGAGACCGTTGGCGATCTCGGTATTCTGCCGGCGCTGCAAGCCTTTGCCTTCGGAACGGGAGAAGCCCTCCGGGGCTGAGTATGGGGAGATGTTGCCACCGGGGCGGCGGATGAGGTCGGACATGTTTTGCTCCATTTCTAATGGACTTGTGATCTGGAGACCTGCCAGATGCAAACGAGGGTGAAGCCCGTGGCACTTCGACAAGCCTTGCGAGAAATAGGTAGCTCGATCAAAACGCGGAATGATTAGAATTCCAATTACCATTGGAGCTTGTAGCTCTTCTTGGAACAATAAAATTGCTGACATCCGAATTTAGGAGAGGATAATTCCATTGAGGCTGGCGGGTCGGTTCGGATATTCGGATGCCTCGAATACCGTTGACGGCTTCGCTGGCCGGATGTATACCTAGAGATGCAGGTGATCAGCAAGGAGGAGAGATCGATGGAAGTAATTGCCAAGTCAAATTGTGGTGGCAAGAATTGCCCCACAATTTACCGAAAGGATGCAGAAACAATAATTGTCCAGGGCTACATCGCGGAAGGTCTTTTTGGCGAACCATTGCCGGACGGCGAACAGGCTGTCGCCATTCCAGTAAGTCTGCTAGCGGGCCTCAAACTGTGAAAACTATGGCGAGCGAAGAGTGGCCATTTAGGCCCTGTGTGGCTCGCCCGCGTATCTTCGCCTTACCAAGGGGAGCCCATGCCTGACAGCGATCCATTCGACTCATTTCAGCGCGAAGCATTCCGCGTTGAGCAGTTCCCCACCTATGACGTGCCGGAGGAGATGACGGCGCTGGACATGTTCGCGAGGTCGGGAGCCGTACCGAGCGAGTTCAATAGCGACTGGGCATTGATGGTAGCCGACGCCAAACGTCGAGGAGGCGTCGTGCGCCGCTTGCGGGTCGTGTCGGATCCGTTAACGCAGTACGAATTGTTCGAAGTCTTGGCCGGGTACAGGCCAAGCGTCGCTGCCGGCGAGGATATTCGGATAGTAGTTCGCGGCACCGATGAGCGGATCCCAACCTTTGACTATTGGCAATACGATGAAGAAACCGTCGAGTGGATGGACTACTCGGCCACAGGTGCTTACATGGGCTCGCGGTCGAGCCTCGTCGCCGAGGCTGAAAGATCAAGATTGGTGGCGGCGCGAAAGTTGTTTGATGAATGCCCTACCGTCGAGCAGTTTTGCCGGTCTCGGGAGCTTGAATGGCATCCGAACCAGGGGGACTAAATCCGGCACTGATTCATTTTGGCGCAATGGTGCGTTCGGTTCGCCTTCATTCACGGATGCGCGGAGAGGATTTGGCTCGGGCCGTGCACGTTTCGCAGGCCACGATTTCGAAGATTGAGACAGGAAAGTACAGAATTCTCGAACCGACCGAGCTAAAGCAGCTGATACTCGCATTGGCGTGTGATGACGTAACAGGACATCAGCTCAGACAGCAGTGGAGTCTTGCCCAGCTGGATCCGTCCAGCTTTTCGTTCATGGTCAACCACGGAGCTGACACCGTACAACGCCGGCTCGCCAGCCTGGAAGCAACGGCCCACGAGATCTTTACCTACGAATGCGCCGTATTCCCTGGATTGCTTCAAACTCGGCCCTATGCTGAAGCGCTCTTCGTCGATATCGGGCACTCTCCGAATGCCGCCACTCGACTTGCGCAGGCCCGGATGGAGCGCCAATACATCCTGTCGCAACCAAAAAGGTTCACCTTCGTCATGTCGGAGGCTGCCCTGTACTCACTTCATGGCACGGCAGACAAGCAGGTTCTCGCCGACCAAATTTCCCATGCAACACGACTCTCATGGCAACGGAACATTGAGATAAGAATATTGACGGCGAGACGGGGTGTACCCTCGGTCGCGGCGAATCCTTTCATGATTATTGACTCCAGATATGTAAGTGCCGAAGCTGCCATTAGCGAGCAAGAAACGACAAATACCGTAGAAGTCATTGAATACCACAATGTCTTTCGCAGGCTCTACGAGGCTGCTCTTGACCGAGAAGCCTCCCGTGAGCTGATGGAATCCGCAGTTAAAGATGGCGACACACAATAGGCGGGAGACGTGGACACTCCAGATCATTGCGATTCGAATCTGCCTGAGTTCATCGTTTCTAAAGAATACTCGATTATGAATATGTCAGGTATTTATTTAGAACGCCGTCAACAAATTCACTTGAGTCTTTCAATTCCTACTCATACGGCCGCGCACGCAGGTCGAAGCTTAAAATATGTCTAATATTGTGTTATAAATAAGGCAGATGATGCGCCTTGTTTAGAGATGACTCACCAAGACGAAAATCACCCCCATGCCGCCGTAGAGAGCACCGCGCTGCTCCCCGGAGATGTCAGTGGCGGCTGCTAAGTTGAGAGCATCACCCCAGAGGGACCAACATAAGCGCGCCGTGCGCAAGGAGTACACATACCGAGATGGCTGGAACAACCAAGGAAGCGCAACGCGCGGAGCTACACAAGACGATCTGGCGGATCGCGAACGACCTGCGCGGAAGCGTCGATGGTTGGGACTTCAAGAGCTACGTGCTCGGGATCCTCTTCTACCGCTATATCTCAGAGAACCTCACGGCCTACATTAACGAGGGCGAGCGGCAGGCGGGTCACCCGGACTTCGATTACGCAGCACTACCGGACTCCGAGGCTGAGTTTGGGCGCAAAGAGACAGTCGCGGAGAAGGGTGTCTACATCCTCCCCTCTGAGCTCTTCGCCAACGTACGTAAGCGCGCTGCGAACGATGAGAACCTCAACGAGACGCTCGCAAATGTATTCAAGAACATCGAGGGCTCTGCCGTCGGCACCGACTCAGAGGATGACCTAAAAGGTCTGTTCGACGATCTCGACGTCAATTCGGCTAAGCTCGGCCACTCGGTGGTCAAGCGGAATGAGAAGCTCGTGAAGCTCCTTGATGCCATCGGTGATCTTACATTGGGCGATTTCTCGGACCATACCATCGACGCGTTCGGGGATGCGTACGAGTACCTCATGCAGATGTACGCATCGGCTGCGGGTAAGTCCGGTGGTGAGTACTACACCCCGCAAGAGGTCTCAGAGCTACTCGCCCGCCTCACAGTGGTAGGCAAAACATCAGTGAACAAGGTATATGACCCTGCCTGCGGCTCAGGCTCTCTACTCTTGAAATTCGCCAAGGTTCTTGGCAAGGACAACGTCCGCCAGGGCTTTTACGGCCAAGAGATCAACTTGACCACGTACAACCTGGCGCGGATCAACATGTTCCTCCACGATGTCAACTACGAGAAGTTCGACCTAGCCCACGGCGACACATTGACCGACCCCGCTCACTGGGACGACGAGCCATTCGAAGCGATCGTCTCGAATCCGCCCTACTCTATCCAGTGGGCTGGCGATTCTGACCCATTGCTCATCAACGACCCGCGATTCACTCCAGCTGGTGTACTTGCCCCCAAGTCCAAAGCCGACTTGGCATTCACGATGCATATCCTCTCTTGGCTCGCTGTGAACGGTACTGCTGCGATTGTCGAGTTCCCAGGCGTCCTCTACCGCGGCGGAGCAGAGCAGAAGATCCGTCAATACCTCATCGACAACAACTACGTCGACGCCGTCATTCAGCTCCCGCAAGACCTCTTCTTCGGCACCACGATCGCGACCTGCATCATCGTGCTGAAGAAGTCGAAAAAGGACAACGCCGTCCTCTTCATCGATGCCTCTGCCGAGTTCGTTCGTGGCGGCAGCAAAAACAAGCTAACTGATCCTAACCAGCAGAGGGTTCTCGACGCCTTCACAGCCCGTACGGACGTTGATCACTTCGCACGCCTTGTGCTCAACAAAGAGATCGCCCAAAACAGCTACAACCTCGCGGTCTCGTCTCATGTCGACGGGAAGGATACCCGTGAGATCGTCGACATCTCTGAACTCAACGCCGAGATCGCCCGTATCGTCGACCGCCAGCAAGAACTGCGCTCTGCTATTGACGTCATCGTCGCAGATTTGGAGTCCGCGTCGTGAGCAAGATCGACGATCTGATCGCAACGCTATGTCCTAATGGTGTTGAGTTTCAGCCACTAAGTGAAATTTTTGAAACGAGGAACGGATACACCCCTTCGAAGGCCAATGCCTCGAACTGGATTGATGGCACGATCCCCTGGTTTCGAATGGAGGACATTCGAGAGAACGGCCTCGTGCTCGATGATGCCATTCAGCGCATTCCGGAGTCTGCAGTAAAGGGAGGCCGATTATTCCCTGCGAACTCGATCATCGTTGCCACGTCTGCCACGATCGGTGAACACGCCCTGGTCACCGTCCCGTTCATGTCCAATCAGAGGTTCACCGTGCTTTGGCCGAAACCCGATTACTCAACGCTGCTCGACATGAAGTTTGTCTTTTACTACTGCTTCATATTGGACGACTGGTGCCGGAAGAATACGACAACGTCCAGTTTTTCTTCAGTCGACATGTCTGGCTTCAAACGCTTCAGGTTTCCAATCCCACCGATCGACATACAGCGAGAAATCGTGAGGACCTTGGATCAGTTTTCTCTGTTGGAGACAGAGCTGGAGACGGAACTAGATGCTCGGAAGCGCCAATATATCCACTACCGCGATTCGCTCTTAACCTTTGAGTCGGGGACACAGTGGGTCACAATAGCGGAGGTATCAACCAACCTGGACTCGAAGCGGCGGCCGGTGACGAGGTCCGCACGAGACGCTGGTATCTATCCGTACTATGGCGCATCTGGCGTCGTTGACCGCGTCAGTGATTACATTTTCGACGGTGACTATTTGCTTGTTTCAGAAGACGGGGCGAACCTCTTGGCGCGCTCAACACCAATTGCATTCTCTATTTCCGGTAAGACTTGGGTCAACAACCACGCGCATGTGCTGGAGTTCCCGACCTATGCGGAACGGCGATTCGTGGAGTTCTACCTGAACTCAATCGATCTGAGCTCATACGTAACCGGAGGTGCTCAGCCAAAGCTAAACCAGGCAAACTTGAACCGCATTCCTATTCCCTGGCCTGACAGAGCACAAAAGGAGCGGATCGTTTCGATCCTTGATAATTTTGACGCGCTCGTCAATAGCCCAAGCTTCGGGCTTCCCGCTGAGCTCGCTGCCCGTCGTCAGCAGCACGAGTACTACCGTGATCGGCTTATGGCTTTTGAGGAGACGTCCTCATGAACGAAACAAGCCCGAGGAAGTATGACCCGATCGCGGTCAGCAACGAGAGCACTGTCGTCGCGGAGTACATTCCAGACGGCGCAAGTGAGGCGGCATATCAGTCTGAGGCAGACCTAGAGCGTGAACTCGTCAAGCTCCTCCAATCTCAGGCCTACGAGTACTTGCCTATTACAAGCGAACCTCAGCTCGTCGACAACCTACGCACGCGGCTAGAGATGTTGAACGAAATGACCTTCAGTGACGCCGAATGGGAGCGGTTCTTCACGGAACGGGTCGTCGGCGCCAATGACGGGATCGCCGAGAAAACGGTGCGTCTCCAGGATGACCATGTGCAGCTCCTGCGACGCGATGACGGCTCGACAAAGAACATCCTCCTCATTGACAAGGCGAACATTCACAACAACCGACTGCAGGTCATCAACCAGTACGAGATCGGGCAGGGCGAGGGCGGTGCTGCGCGATCCACACGCTACGACGCGACCGTACTCGTCAACGGTCTTCCAATGGTCCACATCGAGCTGAAGCGTCGTGGTGTCGATATCCGCGAAGCGTTCAACCAGATTGACCGCTACCAGCGCGACAGCTTTTGGGCTGGGTCTGGCCTGTTCGAGTATGTCCAGCTGTTCGTCATTAGTAACGGGACCCTGACGAAGTATTACTCCAACACGACCCGTCGTCAGCATTTGGCCGATGCCGCCGGCTTGAAGAAGGCGCGTAAGACGTCGAACTCGTTTGAATTCACATCGTGGTGGGCCGACGCTCAGAACAAGCCGATCCAGGACCTGACGGCGTTTGCAAAGACCTTCTTCGCAAAGCACACCCTGTTGAACATCCTCACCAAATACTGCGTCCTGACTTCAGACCGCATGCTGCTCGTAATGCGCCCGTATCAGATTGTGGCCACCGAGCGGATCCTGCAGAAGATTGACATCTCCACGAACTACAAGCAGCTAGGTTCTGTGGCGGCGGGCGGCTATGTGTGGCATACCACAGGCTCGGGCAAGACGCTGACGAGCTTCAAGACCGCTCAGCTCGTATCCAAACTCCCGAGCGTAAACAAGGTTCTGTTCGTCGTGGACCGCAAGGACCTGGACTATCAGACGATGCGCGAGTACGACCGGTTCGAGAAGGGCGCAGCCAACTCCAACACCTCGACGTCAGTTCTTAAGAAACAGCTTGAGAACCCGCAGGCACGGATCATCATCACAACGATCCAGAAACTTGCGACGTTCATTAAGGCGAACACGGGCCACGAGATCTACTCGGGCCATATTGTGATCATCTTCGACGAATGCCACCGTTCACAGTTCGGTGACATGCATACCGCGATTACGAAGGCGTTCAAGCAATACAACCTCTTTGGATTCACTGGCACGCCAATCTTCGCCGCAAATTCCGGCAGCGGTGGCAACCCGCAGCTAAAGACTACCGAGCAGGCTTTTGGCGACAAGTTGCACACCTACACCATCGTTGACGCGATCACCGATAAAAATGTTCTGCCGTTCCGCATTGACTACGTCAACACCATCAAGCTGCCGGAAGGTCTCACGGACAAACAGGTGTCCGCCATCGATACGGAGCAGGCACTGCTTGCTCCGGAGCGGCTGCGGCAGGTCACCGCCTACATACTTGAGCACTTCGACCAGAAAACTAAACGCGCTCAGCACTACTCGCTCGCTGGCAAGCGCGTGCATGGTTTCAATGCTTTATTTGCGACCGCCTCGATTGAGGCCGCCAAGCGCTACTACAATCAGTTCTTCATACAGCAACGTGACCTTCCGCCGGCTCGTCAGCTAAAGGTTGGTCTGATCTACTCCTACGCAGCGAACGAAGCAGTGGAGGACGGCGCGCTCGACGAGGAGGGCTTCGAAACGACCGCCCTTGATGCATCGTCGCGCGACTTCCTGGAGGACGCAATCCAGGACTACAACGACATGTTCGGCACCAGCTTTGACACCTCCGCTGACAAGTTCCAGAACTACTACAAGGACCTCTCGCTGCGCCTCAAGCAACGCGAGATCGATGTCGTCATCGTCGTAAACATGTTCCTCACCGGGTTCGACGCCACGACGCTAAACACGTTGTTCGTGGACAAGAATCTGCGAGCCCACGGTCTCATACAGGCCTATTCGCGAACAAACCGCATCCTCAACTCAGTCAAGACCTACGGCAACATCATCACCTTCCGCGATCTCGAGGAAGAGACCAACGATGCCATCGCGCTCTTTGGTAACAAGAATGCCCAGGGCATCGTAATCCTCAAGCCATACGGCGAATACTACGACGAGTACGCCGATAAGGTCACTGAGCTATTGGATGACTTCCCGCTCGGTACGCCGATCGTTGGCGAGGCGGCCCAGAAGGCGTTTATCGCCCTCTTCGGCACCATCCTCCGGCTCCAGAACATCCTGACGTCCTTTGACGACTTTGCCGGCCAAGAGATTCTGACGGCTCGACAAGGCCAGGACTACCGCAGCGTTTACCTCGACCTTTACGCAGAGTTCCGCCGTGACAAGGACTCGGACAAGGAGTCGATAAATGATGACGTGGTCTTTGAGATCGAGCTAATCAAACAGGTTGAAATCAACGTTGATTACATCCTCATGCTCGTGCAAAAGTACCGCAACGAGCGCGGTGACGGCGACGACAAGGAAATCCGGGCCGAGATTTCGCGCGCCGTCGATGCCAGCCCGAGCCTGCGCAACAAGAAGGACCTTATTGAAGCCTTCGTCGACTCTGTGTCGGCTACCGGCGAAATCGACGAAGAGTGGCGCGCTTTCATCGCCGGCCGCAAAGAGGCCGAACTGGACGCGATCATCGAATCCGAGAGCCTGCGACCGGACGAGACCCGCGTGTTTGTCGAGACGGCATTCCGCGACGGCAGCATCCAAACGACGGGAACAGCGATCACAAAGGTACTCCCTCCAGCCTCTCGATTCTCAGCCAAGGGCGGTCATGGTGAGAAGAAGCAGCGCGTGCTTGAGAAGCTAGGCGCCTTCTTCGAGCGGTTCTTCGGTCTTAGTTCGGGAGGTTCTAACTAATGGCAAACCCATTCCCACTTTTGTCAGATGAGCCAGCCATCCAGGATCTGCTGGCATTCCGTGCAGTCGCCGAGACTGTTGCCGATGCTTTGTTCGACGACGCACTCGATCCTGTCGCTGTCGGCCTCTCGGGTGCATGGGGCAGCGGCAAGACCAGCGTCCTGGAACTAGTTAAGTCCGAAATCGAAGATCGATCCTTGACCGCGGACGGCAAGGTGTTGGTAATTCCAACGCAGCCCTGGGGTTACGATCCTGCAGTTGGCCCCAAAGAGAGTCTCATAGCCGAGGTTCTTGCCGCACTAAATGGTGAGTTCGACACCGAGGACCCGATTGGCAAGGCGGGTCTCGAGGCCTTCAAGAAACTCGTAAAGAAGGTCAATTGGTCGAAAGCGGTCAAGATGGCCACCCGCACTGCCATCACGATGCAGCTCCCCAACGTCGATGATGTCTTCGATCTTGTCAGCGATGACCCGGAGAGCCTCGAAACTGAAAAGGGGATGGCGGCATTCCGGAAGGATTTCGAAGAGCTCCTCGCCGATCCTGCCCTTCAACACCTGTCTCGGGTGGTCGTGCTTGTTGACGACCTTGATCGGTGCTTACCTGACACAGTCGTCGAAACACTTGAGGCCATCCGACTCTTCCTATCTGCCAAGGGCATGTCATTCGTTATTGCGGCAGACGAGGACCGTGTTGCCGAAGCTATTCAGCAGAAGTTTGGCACCCGCCCTGGTGGTCCAGAAGACGAAGATCCAGCGAAGCTTTATCTACACAAAATTGTCCAGACTACTATTCCCCTGCCCGCCCTAAGTCGTTTTGACACCGAGGCATACCTCTTTCTCCTACTGGCGAAGAGTGACGGCGAGATTGATGGTGCTACGTACGAGGAACTCGTTGCCAAATGTGACGACCTCCGAATTGACGGTGGCAGTCTTGATGGCATTGAAGTGCAGGAAGGCGGCGCGCTCGCCGAACATCTGATTACGGCTGCTCGTCTGACGCCAATTCTTTACGAGAAGTTCCATGGGAACCCGCGCCGCATCAAGCGCTTCCTGAATGACCTGAATGTCCGTCGAGCTATTTCGAGCCGCCGAGGGTTCACCCTGAAGGCTGACGAGGTGGCCAAGCTGATGGTGCTCGAGCGAATCCTGACCGATGACTTTCATACTGTCCTTGATTGGCTGGCATCTAATCAGTTGCGCGACAAGCTTGAAGCCCTTGAACTCGCCGCCAATGGCACGGCTCCCGCGAACGATACCGAGACCACCGCGACTGGCGAAGAAACTCCCGCTAAAGGCAGGCGCGCGTCAACCACGAAGTCCGACGAAAAGACTCCTGTCACATCGCGAGACGATACCTTCTCGGACACGCTCCGACGTTGGGCGAAACTTCCCCCAACCCTGGATGCCACAGCAATATCTGGTTACCTCTATCTGGCGGCATCGTTTGCGAAGATCGAAGTCATCGATACTGGCTTGCCGGAACGGCTTCGCGACCTGGCCGCCGCGCTGACCTCAAGTCTCAAACTTGATCGTGCGGGCGTCACTGACGCAACGCTCAGGGCTTTGCCCGAACCCGACGCCCATGCATTGGTGAGGCACCTTGGACGCCGCACCCGTGATCAGCCAAGCATCCAGAAGTTCACGGTGGAAAGTCTCCTTCGTATGGCACAGGAACAACCTGTCACCCTGCCAAACGTCATTACAGCGCTCAAGGGACTGCCTGCTGCCGACGTCGAACCCGCCACCATCGTCAAGCTACGGCCGCTCGATGCGACATCATTCCAACCTGTACTCGACATCTGGAAGGCATCAACAGACGACGCGCAGCTACACGCAGCAATCAGAGTTGTTGAGGGAAGCTGGAGCAAAATCAATGGGAACTAGCGGCTCATTTGGGGGAAGCGGCGGCAAGGACGCTAGTGATCTGCGCGATAACATCGCCGACTGGCTTGACGGGCCTGGATTGCCTGGATCATCAGATGGTGAGGACGCGGGGGGTTCTAATGAATCCGGCAACCCTGGCGAGTCATTGCCATCCACACTTCCCGCGCAGGGCCCCGGAATAGACCTTGGGCCAGCCCTGCGCGTACTCCTTCGTCCGCGTGGAGGCAGTAGCGGAGGAGGCGACGGCCCCGGTTCCGGCGGTGGCGGCAGTCGCGGTGGCGGTGGAGGCCGATCCTCGGGTGGCGCCACGCGCTCTGTCGGGCGAGTGTCGCGAGCGGCCGGCCGAGCTGGTCGCCTCGCTTTGGCGTACTCATCTGCTAATCGCGAAGTTCTGCAGCAGGCTGGGCTCAACTATGACGACTTAAGGGCGCTTGGTGATCCCGTAGCAATCGGCATCAAGATCGTCGAGGCCGCATTCGGGGCCCCGGCAGATAGCACCATTGCAGACGCCGAGGAGCGTGACATCGTCGCCGATGTCGTCGCCTGGATTCTTGAGCACCCCATTGATCAACCGCCGACGCCAGAAGAAGTCGTACGGAAGTCAATCGAGACGACCATCGCTGAGACTGCACTGACGGAGGTTTCGTCCACCATCTATGCAAAGGACGTCAGCTACGAGAAACGCCACGGCGTCGAACGACAGATCCGAGATGTGGCCGCCGAGTATGCGGCGCAGGCATCTCTAAATCCCACTGGCGCAACCGAACAAGAGATGGCGCAGGCCATCGAGACTGGAATCCGGGATATCGGAAAGATCTTCGGAGTGCAGGCATGACCCGGATACTACCTGACCATCTCTGACGCTAACGCTGAGGCAGCTCGACAAAACGGCGGCTATGACGAAACGTTCCTGTGGACACGAGATGGACGATCAACATTTGTTGGATCAGTCGACCCTCATCTGGGCGGACTCGGAGCTGTTAATCCGCTGAATGTGGATCTGGTGCGGATTGCACTAGCTGTTTTCGGCGCCGACAGATCTGTGCTCCGCGAGGGTGCAGGATCGAGCTGGAACACCCGCGATTTCGATATCACAGTCGAGGTTAATGATCCCACCGCATGGACCTTGCATACCCAGCAGCTCAGTCAGCTTGTTGGATTCCTGTCTGGCGACCGCTGGGTTTTTCAGTTTGCGCAAGCCACACCTCCTGAGGAGGCTGTACTGCCCCTCGACGAGCAACATTTCGACCGTACGGTACTCCTGAGTGGTGGCGCCGACTCGGCTGTCGGCGCACTGCTGTCAGCGATAGAGCTGGGTGAAGGCAAATCCCATGCCCTGGTCTCGCAGTTCAGCTCGACAGCACTCTCGCCTATTCAACAGAACATCGTGTCCTCCATCGGAGGACTTGCGCCGGGAGTGCGGCAAGTTCACCACCAATTCAGACTCCACCGTGGCTCAAAGCGGCTCGACGGCACGACATTCCGAGATGAGCCTTCTAGCCGATCGCGTTCATTGTTATTCCTCGCCCTCGGGCTGGCCGTCGCTGAGCGAGCCAGCTCAAAGCTATGGATCCCCGAGAACGGCTTTGCATCTCTTAACCCTCCTCTTGGCGCTGATCGTCGCGGGAGCCTCTCCACGCACACAACCCACCCCCGGTTCCTTCGTGAATTGGGCGAATTGATGCGAAGCGTCGGAGGCCACGGAGAGATTGAAAATCCCTTCGAGGGCCTCACCAAAGGGGAGATGTTTGATCGGGTCGCGGATGCGATTGGTACCGACGCGGCATCGGCGTATCTCTCTGCAACCAACTCTTGCTCACACACGGATGGGCGCTATAGCGGTGCGCCAGCAGGCTCCTCTTGTGGGGTGTGCTTTGGCTGCCTTGTAAGAAAGTCATCGTTTGCTGCCTCAGGAGTGCCGGACAAGACGACCTACCTCGTCGATGACACTAGCGGCCAGTTCAGCGCATTCGTCAAACAGAAGTCCATCGTGGAACCCATGCGCGACTTTGCCCGTCGCGGCATCCGTCCACGTGACGTGATGACTATGTCATTGCCCCAAGATTATGCCGCAAAGGATGCACTTACACTCTGCCAGCGAGGCATCGAAGAGCTCAGGAGTATCCTCGGATGACCAGATCACTTCCGCCGCTTGATCTTCACGCGCATGTCAGCTCAATGACCAGCGCCGCCGACCTTGAGCGACTAGGCGCTGTCGTTTTTGCGGCCACCAGAACACTCGACGAATACAAGAGTGTCAAAGACCGGAACGATCAGGTCACCATCTGGGGGGTGGGCTGTCACCCTGGCATCGCCGAAGCACAAAGCGCCTACGATCCGTCCAAGTTCGCAGAACTCATTTCCTCGAGTGCGTATGTCAGTGAGGTTGGACTTGATGGTCGATCCAGAGTACCGATGGCAGACCAAGACAGGGTCTTCCGGTCGATCCTCACACATCTACAGGAAACCCCAAGAATTCTGTCCGTTCATAGCTCAGGCGCTACGGGACGAACGCTTGAAGCCTTAGAAGACATAAGAGTTAAGGGTGCAGTACTCCACTGGTGGCGAGGCACAGGGGCCCAGACAAAACGAGCCCTCGATCTTGGTTGCCGATTCTCTGTCAACGCCGCCAACATGCAACATGCTGACGATCTAGCAATGATCCCGCTTGATCGACTCCTAGTTGAGACTGATCATCCATCCGGAGACCGCAGTTCTTCGTCTCCCAGGCAGCCGGGCGCTATTGCCGATGTCGAAACAGCGCTCGCAAGGGTCTATGGAACTACTGCCGAAAAAATACGCCAACAAGCCTGGGCCAACTTCGCCCATCTTGTCGATGAGGTCGGAGTTCTATCAATGCTGCCGAATCCGGTGCAGCGCATGCTTGCCGTCGCCAAACTGTAAGCCACGCCGTGGCCGGGGAATGCCGAAACAAACGTATCAGTCCCGGGCACCATCGACTCTAAGCGGCGTTGACCCAACATGATTGTGGTCTAGGCGTGGCGTGCGTTGGTAGTCAACTTGCTGACCGTACCATGGCTGAGGTTAGGGAATTCTACGATGAAAAGATCGGGGGCAAGACGTCGTAGCTGCCATGTCTTGTTCATTATCCCCTTGACCGATTCGCAGCTGCTGTCACAATAAGGGGGAATTATGATTAGCAAACTACTTATCCGCAACTTCAAGAAATGGGACAAGCTAGAGCTTCCGCTCAATAACGATGTCAACATCCTCGTTGGTGACAACGACACCGGGAAATCGACGATCCTGCAGGCGATCGAAATGGTGCTTACGGGCAGGGTCGGTGGCCGGGCTATCGAGCAAGAAATCGCTCCATACTGGTTCTCTAAGCAGTGTGTTCAGGACTACCTCAAAGCATCCGCGAATGACCCAACGGCGCCACTTCCTGAGATCGTAATCGAAGCCTATTTTCATGAGAGCCCAGAATTAGTAGCTCTGGTCGGCAGGAACAACTTGCTTGGCGTAAAACGGCCAGGCTTTCAGCTACTCATAACATTCGATCCCGACTACGCGCTGGAGCTTCATGCAACCCTGGTTGCGGAACCGGACCTGGTCTCCCTGCCTGTTGAGTACTACAAGGTCGAGCGCCGTGACTTCGCAGGCGAACGTGCGCCGCTTCGGAACCAGCCGGTCAAGACAGCCATGATCGATACTAGCGGCGTCCGGCTATACTCCGGCGTGGATTACTATCTGCGTCACATTATCTCGGCGAACCTCTCCGACAAAGAACGAGCGGGTCTGGCGCTGTCCTATCGCACCTACCGCGAGAACCTTTCGAAATCCGATGCCGTGACGGCGGCGAATGGCGTGCTATCGGAGTCGGACAACACGCTAAGAAAGAGGACAGTCACGCTCGGGCTGGACACCTCCGCCCGCGCATCCTGGGAGACGGATGTCATTCCCCACTTCGATGAGATCCCATTTCATGCAGCGGGTCAGGGTGAACAGTCAGCGTTCAAGATGCTGCTTGCTTTGGATAAGCATGCCAGGGACAAACATGTCGTTCTGGTTGAGGAACCAGAAAACCATCTCTCCTTCGGAAACTTGAATGAGCTGCTCAATCGCATTCAGGATCGTGGGAAGAACCAGCAGTTGATCCTGACTACTCACAGCTCACTCGTCCTCAACAAGCTCGGACTCGATAAACTGACCCTTCTTGCCGACGGATCACATACTCGCTTCAACGATCTGTCTGACGATACTCGCGACCATTTCTTGAAGCTCGCCGGCTATGACACGCTCAGGCTCCTCCTTGCCCGCGCGACCATACTCGTAGAAGGCCCTTCGGATGAATTGATAGTCCAGAAAGCGTATGAACAGCGCTTCGGCCACGCGCCCATCGACGACGGTATCGACATCATCAGCGTGCAGCTTACATTCAAGCGCTTCTTGGAGCTCGGCGAAAAGCTTGGCCGGAGGATTGCCGTCATCACCGATCTCGACTCTGATACAGATCAAGATACGGCACGGAAACGCTTCGAGGACTTCGAAAAGACGGACGGCAACATTCGAGGCTTTGTTGGTGAGGTTGAAGGCGGACGAACACTGGAGCCACAGCTCTTTGCCTCGGCCGGGTTGACCACACTGAACAGCATCTTCGAAACCGCATTTACCGATGACAATGCCATGGTAGAACATATGACTAAAGCGAAGACGGACTCAGCCCTGGCACTGCTTCTGACACCTGAAAAGATTGTGTTCCCAAGCTTCATCAACGACGCCATTGACCATGTCAGGTAGGGTTATCGTCGCAGCCGCCGGATCGGGCAAGACAGCAGAAATCATCAAGGCCGCACTCGCTCAGCCCATCACCAGTCGCGTACTAATAACCACCTACACTATTGATAATCTCGGTGAGATCCGACAACGAATTATCAAAGAGACTGGCACGATTCCGCCCAATATTATCCTGCTTGGATGGTTCAGCTTTCTTCTCAAGCATGGAGTAAAGCCGTTCCAGTATCCAACCTTCA
This sequence comes from Arthrobacter sp. Leaf337, assembly GCF_001423745.1. Taxonomy (GTDB): domain Bacteria; phylum Actinomycetota; class Actinomycetes; order Actinomycetales; family Micrococcaceae; genus Arthrobacter. The sequence continues at coordinate 499,385 of NZ_LMPC01000001.1, read as the reverse complement.
AAGCTAACTATCTTCAAGGTCTTCACTTCGATAAACGGCCAGGATATCCAAAGAAGAGCAACATCTATCAGTACTATGTTGACCCAAAAGGCGCCGTTTACAGGGACTTTGCTTCAGAGCTTGCGCTTCTGCTTGATGACGCATCAAACGGTGAGGTCTTCGAACGAATCGGGTCGATCTTTGACCACATCTTCATTGATGAAGTCCAAGACATGTCAGCTCGCGACTTCGAATTCATTGAGCGGCTTCTTACGAGCAGAGCTGATGTGACGATGGTCGGCGATCCTCGCCAGGGTACGTTTTCGACCACAAACGCTCGGACCAATAAGAAGCTGACCAAATCGAAGGTGGGCGACTGGTTTGCTCAGCTGGCAACCAAGAGGCTTGCAAAGGTCGAGCCCCTCGCTCACAGCTATCGCTGCAACCAAATGATCTGTGATTACGGAGATTTTATTTACGAAGGACGTGGATTCAGCGCAACCGAATCACGTCAAACCAAGACGACCGCTCATGATGGGATCTTCATAGTGCACCCCGACGATGTTGAGGCCTACGTGGCCATCCACCCTGTCAGAGCTCTGCGATACTGGGCAAAAACGCCAACGGGTGGCCTACCGGCCAAGAATTTTGGAGAAGTAAAAGGGTTAACCTTTAATCGCGTCCTCATTTTCCCGACTGCAGGCATTGGTGACTTCGTAAGGACGCGAAAAGAGATGGCAGCCGATACACAAGCTAAGTTCTACGTTGCTGTCACTCGGGCGAGGCACAGTGTGGCAATTGTTCTTGATTCGCCAGGGTCCAGCGGCATCGAGAGATGGACGCCCCCTACTTCTGCAGACATCGCGCTAGTCAGCGAGCAGAACTAACAACTAGGAAGCTGGTGCGGGCCTTGATCCGTCTTGATCGCCTTGAAACGGAGCGACCGGATGGTCCCACGGGCGGCGTAGGGAGATGTCCTGAAGGATGAGGAGTTTGCGGATTGTATCGGCGGAGACGTCATAGGCGTGGCCGACAGCAGCCAGAGAGTGTCCTGCTTGGTAAAGTTCGGCTGCTTCTCCCGCCTGGTGGGCGGTGAGTCCTTGGTTACGAATCGGGACACCGCCTTCGCGCAGGAGTTGGACAACGCTGGTCTTGGAGATGGAGTAGGCGTCTGCCAGCCGGCGCGATGACCAACCTTGAAGGTAACGGTCGGTCAGTTCGCTCAGCTCTCCGGAAGTGAGTCGATGGACCAGTTTGACAGAAGACTTTCGCGGAGCATGTGGCCATACTTCGGTAGAGGTGGCCCTGGCTTTTTCGGCTAGAATCTTGTCGAAACGGGCATCATAGTGGCGACCCCTGTTGGAGTACCCACGCAGAAGCTCCACAGAATAAGCTCCCTGATCCGGCGCCAGCGCCGGATCAGGGAGCTTTCTTATTGCCGGTCCGGCAACACGCGCCCACGAACCACCCCTCGAGAGGACAGCAGCAATGAGCCTTGTCCGGCTGCATGACGTCAGCGTGCGATTCGATAACACCCAGATTTTGCGGGAGGCATACTTCCGCCTCGAACCGGGTGACAGGGTGGGGCTCATCGGCAAGAACGGTTCCGGCAAGACCACCATGCTCCAACTGATCCTTGACCGGATCTCACCGGAGTCCGGCACTGTCACTGTGGATCCGGGAACAAGGATCGGCTACTTTTCGCAGTTCTCCGAACTAAACGGGGAATCAACCATCACCGACGTCCTGGACGGGCTGTTCTCTGACATCAAGGCAGTGGAAGCTGAACTGGCGTCCATCGATTCGGCCATCGGCGGGGACCCGGCCGGCGCAGAACTTGACCGGCTGATCGCCCGGCAGGCCGAACTTTTCGAAGACATGGACCGCCTCGACGGCTGGGACTACCCCCGGCGGATCGACAAGGTCCTGACGACGCTGGGCTTCAGCGACGCCCACAGGGTGTGCGCCATTGATGAACTGTCCGGCGGCTGGCGCAACCGGGCCGCGCTGGCAAAGATCCTCCTTGAGGACCCGGATGTGCTGCTGCTGGATGAGCCCACCAACTTCCTGGATGTGGCCGGCGTCGAATGGCTTGAAAGCTGGTTCCGGGACTTCAAGGGTGCAGCAGTCATCGTCTCGCACGACCGGAAGTTCCTCGACGCCGTCGTCACCCGGATCATCGAAGTGGAAAACTTCCACCTGCACGAGTACCCGGGCAATTTCGGCGAATACATCGTGCAGAAGCAATTCCGCCTCAAATCCCTGGAACAGCAGTTTGTGCACGAATCCGAACTGCTGGCCTTCGAGGCTGAAGGGATCGCCGACCGCCGCGAGGCCGCCAAGGCCGCCAGCCGCGGGCTGGGAAACCAACTGGCCAAGATCAAGAAATCACGTACACCCCGCCCGGTGGACCAGATCGTCACCGAGATCTACGGCGGCCTGCACGTCAAGGACGTCCTCTGCCGGGTGGAGGGGCTGGCCAAGTCCTACGGAGACAGGGCACTCTTCAACGACCTTGGCTTCGAGATCAGGCGCGGGAACCGGATCGTCGTGCTCGGCGCGAACGGCAGCGGCAAATCCACCCTCCTGAAAGTGCTGACGGGCGAGGAAGAAGCAGACGCCGGCGTTGTCTCCTGGGCAAAAGGCCCCGGTTTCGTGTCCTACAACCGGATGCTTGAAGAGCTCGACGACGCCGACACCGTTTCGCACGCAGTCAACGCCCTGCCGGACAGCCTGGCTTTCAGCGCCACCAGGAAGTCTGTCAACCGGTTCCTGGCGATGTTCCAGTTCTCCGAAGCGGATCTCAAGCAGAAGATCGGGAATCTCTCCGGCGGCCAGAAAGCCCGCGTCGCGATGGCACAGTGCCTGCTGTCCGGCGCGTCGGTCCTGTTGCTGGACGAACCCACCAACCACCTGGACCTGTCCAGCACCCAGGTCATGGAACGGGCGCTGATGCATTTTCCGGGTGCCGTGGTGGTGGTCAGCCATGATCGGTTCTTCAGTGAAAAGATCGCCAACCGCTACCTGGTCTTCGGTGCCGACGCGGCACTGCCCGGTGAGGTCGAGGTGCGGGCAGCGTAGCCGTCACCGCCCGGTACCTGACCGCCCGCATCCAATCGCGCTTGACGGCCGCTTGCGGGGAGGAGCAGAGTTATGGTGCTGCGACTGGGGGCAGATGTGTGATCTCCGGGGACCTGGGTTGTTCACGGTTCCTTCACCACATCCGCGAATAGCTTCAGGCAATGATGAGGAGCAACCTCATGCGCAACAGAATCCCCCCGCAGACCACGCCCCGCGACGGCGGAATATCTCACCCAGTTTCCGAACGGCGGCACCGGCGCGTCGTGGCGCGGCTGCTGTCGGCTCTTGTTGCGGCAGTCCTCACCGCCGCAACGGCCACGCCGGCCCAAGCCGTTTACAACGGGAGCAGGGCGGACTCGGACGACTATGCGTGGGCCGTCAAGGTCCAGCTGGCCTACCCGGAAGGAATTGCTTCCTGTACCGGGTCCCTGATCAAGAAAGACACTGTGGTCACGGCGGCGCACTGCATTAGCAACAACGGACGCAGCCCCTCCGCCATCGACGTGACATTCCACTTCGGCCAGAAACGCTCCGCATACACCGTCGGCGTGGCAAGTGCCGTTGCCTCGCCGCACTACAACCCCGCCCTGATCAAGGACGACATTGCCCTGCTTTTCCTGCAGTCTGCCGTCTCCGAGCCCACCATTGAGCTCGCCTCCACGCCGGCTCCCGTCGGGGCGGAAGTGACCGTGGCCGGTTACGGCTGCACCGGTGACCCGTTCAACGCTGCTGAACCGTGCGACCCGGCGCGCCGGCTTATGGAAACCCAGCTCACGGCGGTCCCTGCAGAGTCTTGCCCGGACATTGCGGGACCCTGGCAGTTCTGCACGTTTTCGCCGCACACCACGGCCAACCGTGGCGACAGCGGTGGTCCCGTCATCTGGTCCGACCACGGTGAACAGAAGCTGGTGGGTGTAACGAACGCCATCGAACTGCCGCCGTCCCCGGCCTACCTGAACCTGTCGGCCTCGGTTCCGTACGAGCTGGACTGGATCAAGGCTACCGCCGGCCTGCGCTGACCGTCTTGAGGACGCCGCGAACCGACATTCCCACAGCACATACCACCGGAACCAGCCCCAGCAGAACGGTGAGCGTGTTGGCGCGGAACACCACCCTGCCCTGCGCGTTCTTCGTGTAGGCGCCCAGCGGGAGGACGAAGCCGCCGCCTCCGCCGCCTTCCGCGCCGCCAGCACCTGTTGAACTGCCTGCGCCGGAGGTGCCGGAGTCACCGCCCCCACCGAACCCGAAGGACACCAGCGCCACGGGAACGAGTTCCTCACCGCCGACCAGCACCGGAGCGCCGTAAGCCCTCGCCACACCCACGTTCCTGAATGCCTCCACGAGGGAGGAAAATGCATCAGCCATGGATCCACAGTAAGGACCAGGGCCAGGCAGCGGAAGGGCCTCGGGTCAGCTCCCCACCCGGACGTCAAGCCATGGCCTGACGCCACTCCACGTGCCAGTATGTTGTGAATCAGGGGCTGCATGGCCCCCGCCGGACAGGAGGCGCCGCGGTCATGGGCTACATCGATGATTTCAGTGAGGTCGGCAGGAACGACGTCGCGACGGCGGGCGGCAAGGGCGCCGGACTCGGCGAACTGGTTCGGGCGGGCCTTCCCGTACCGCCGGGATTCCTGCTCAACACGGCCGCCTATGAGCTGTTCGTCCGGAGCAACGAGCTGGCCGAACGCATCCAGGAGTACGCCGCCTTGCCGCCCTCCGCGAGCGCCAAGGACTACGAGGACGCTTCGGCACAGATCCGGGGGCTGTTCGCCGGTGGAACGATGCCGGACGCGATAGCAGCCGAACTCCGCGACGCCTATCACCAGCTGAGGCCTGGCACGGAGCTGAGCCCCGGCACGGACTCCCGCCCAGCCCTTGGCGAAGCTGCGGAACCTGCGGTAGCGGTTCGGTCTTCCGCCACGGCCGAAGACCTCGCCTCGGCCAGTTTCGCGGGCCAGCAGGACACCTATCTCAACGTGCGGGGCGCCGACGCCCTCATGGAGTCGGTCATCCACTGCTGGTCTTCCCTTTGGACCTCCCGCGCGATGGCCTACCGTTCCCGGGAGGGCATCCGGCCGGACCAGGTCCGGTTGGCAGTCGTGGTCCAGCAAATGGTGGACGCGGACGCCGCGGGCGTCATGTTCACCGCCAACCCCGCCACCGGACGCCGCGACCAGATCGTGATCGGTGCCGCCTGGGGGCTGGGCGAATCCGTGGTGAGCGGAGCCGTTTCCACCGATGACATCGTCGTCGACGCCGCGACAGGGACGGTGGTTTCCCGGCGGACAGCCGACAAGGAGGTCATGACGGTCTACGCCGGCCGGGGCACGCGGGAGGAGCCCGTACCGGTTTCCCGCAGGCATCAACCGGTGCTGGACGATGCCGCGGCGGCCACCCTGGCGGGCTACGGGGCCCGCATCGCCCGGCACTTCGCTTCCCCGCAGGACATCGAGTGGGGCCGGGTGCGCGGCGAATTCTTCATCCTGCAGTCCCGGCCTATCACTGCGCTGCCCGAGCCCGCCGGGGAAACGCCGCGCGACTGGAGCGTGCCCTACCCCAAGGGGCTGTACTTCCGGGCCAGCATCGTGGAGCAGCTGCCCGATCCGCTCTCGCCCCTGTTTGCGGACCTGATCGACGGCTCGGTCTCGCGGTCCCTGAACGCCCTGATGGACGAGGCGTTCGGCAAAAGCAGCCTCCGCACAGGCGATCTGGGCCTTCCCGCCATCAACGGCTACGCCTATTACTACTACCGCACGGCGGCTTTATGGCGGCTGATGGGAAAGACGCCGGCCCTTGTCCGCGCCCTCATCCGGGGCGAAGCCCACATGGGCGTCCAAGGCTGGCGTGACTATTCGCACCCGCGCTACGTGCGTGTGGTGGAGTCCTGGTCGGCAAAGCCCGTCGCCGACCTCACCGGGCAGGAGCTCCTCGAGGGGGTGTCGGCCCTCCTGGATGCCGGAACCGTGTACTACACAGCTGTCCAGTCCATCATTCCGATCGCGACGTCGAGCGAACTGGCCTTCCAGAAGTTCTACGACAAGTTTGTCCGGCAGGACGGCGATCCGCCGGCGCCGGCGTTCCTGCTCGGCTACGACAGCGAACCCATCCGGGCGGAAAAAGCACTCTTCGACCTGGCGGCCTGGTCGCGCACAGTCCCGGGGCTCGCAGCGGCCATCCTGGGGACGCCGACCAAATCCCTCGCCCGGGCGCAGGTTTCGGGCACGCCTCCGGTGGAGATGGATCCAGGGCTGTGGGGGCAGTGGGAACACCGGTTCCAGCTCCACCTGGACCACTTCGGACACACGGTCTACAACCTCGACTTCGTCAATCCCGTGCCGGCGGACGACCCGTCCCCCCTGCTGGACACACTGAAGTTCTACCTGCGCGGGCAGGGCAACGACCCTCACCGCCGGCAGGCGCTCGCTGCCGGCCGGCGGGAGGACAGCACCGAAACAATACTTTCCCGGCTGCACCCGGCCCGCAGGTCCGTCTTTGTGCGTTTGCTCCGGTGGGCGCAGGAGGCGGCGCCGATCCGCGAGGACGCACTCGCCGACGTCGGACTCGGTTGGCCCCTGATGCGGCGCATGTTGCGGGAACTGGGGCAGCGGCTGGCAGCCGCCGGACTCATCGCCGACCCGGGCGATGTGTTCTGGCTTCGGCACGGGGAACTCAGCAGCGCCGTCGAATTCGGCCTTGCCGCTGCCAGCAGCCCGGCGGCAATCACCGGTGCCGACCAGCCGGTCCTCGCGGAGGCAGTCGCGGAGCGCCAAATGCGGTGGCGGGGTCAGCGCAATGCGTCAGCGCCGCAGATGCTGCCCGAGATTCGGTGGCTCCAGAGGTCCCTCGCCGGGATGATGCCGGAAGGGTCCCAGGACCAGGAAGGGAACACCATCAAAGGCGTGGGCGCCAGCCAAGGGCGGGTCAGCGCTCCGGCCCGCGTGCTGGCCGGTCCCGAAGACTTCTCCCGGATGCAGCCGGGGGAGGTTCTGGTGGCCCGCATCACCACTCCCGCCTGGACCCCGCTGTTTGCCATGGCTTCCGCCGTGGTCACGGACGTTGGCGGGCCGCTGAGCCACGGCTCCATTGTGGCCAGGGAGTACGGCATCCCGGCAGTGCTGGGCACCGGGGTGGCGACCCGCCGGATCGCCAGCGGACAGCAGATAGAGGTCGACGGCGGCGCCGGCACCGTGACGCTCGTTCCGCCCGGGCGGGACTAGCTTCCGGACGAAGGCCCTTCCGGCAGTTCTTCGTCGGATTCAACACGAAGCAGGACGGACAGTGGGCTGTCGGCGCCGAAATCCGGGAGTGCCGCGCTGACAAGGAACAAGGTGACGTCCGCGGCAAACAGCAGGTCCATCACGCCAAGGAACAGGTGCCACTCCGGCGTTCCGCCGGCAACGGCCTGGGCGGGGATGCCGTCCACTACCCACTCGCCGAACCGGGCAGCCAGCGCAGCAAAGTCCCGGGCAGACGCCGGGCCGCCGGTGAGTTCGCGGAAGCCGATCCACAAGAGGTCGCCTTCAGCGCTCTTCACAGCCAGCGGCCTGCCGGCCACGTCAATGGTTCGCCGCTGGCCGGGCGCAGGTTCAAACAACCCGAACGTGCCCAGCTGGCGGGCCGTGCCGGGAATGAGCAACCTGCCCTGCCGGTATTCGGGCTGCTGTCCGGCATCGAATGCATCCGACATACCAGTGGCTCCTAGAGCCAGCCCTTCCGCTTGAAAATGGCGTACATCAGCGCGGCCGTCGCCGCCATCATGGAGATCGCCAAGGGATACCCGAGCGTCCAGTGGAGTTCCGGCATATGGTCGAAGTTCATGCCGTAGACGCCGGCCACGAAGGACGGTGCGAAGAAGATTGCCGCCCACGAGGAGATCTTCTTGACCTGCTCGTTCTGCTGGGCGCTTGCCTCGTTCTGCCGGTTGGCGGTCAGGGTGCCGTCCAGGGTGAGCGCATTCTGGAGGATGTCCCGGAAGGTGTCGGCGCGTGAAATCAGCCGCTCCACGTGGTCCTCGACGTCACGGAGATGGTGCTGCAGCTCCGTGTTGACTTCGTACTTGTCGAACCCGCGCCGGAGCAGCTGCATCATTCCGGGCAGCGGATGGATGGCCCGCTGGAACTGGATCACTTCGCGGGCAAGCTCGTAAATGCGCCGGGAGACGGCGGAGTCCCCGCTGAACAGCTGGTCCTCGATCTCGTCGATATCGTTTTCCAGGCCTGCAACCACGGGAACGTAGTCGTCCACCACCCTGTCCATCAGGGCGTAGAGCACGGCTTCGGGACCGTGGGACAGGAGTTCCGGCCGGCTCTCCAGCCGCTGCCGTACCTGGGCCACACCGGCTGTCTCCGCGTGCCGGACCGTGATCACGAAGTTCTTGCCCGTGAAGACATGCAGTTCGCCGAACTCCACCGTTTCCGTTTCATCGAGGTACCGCGCGGGGCGGAGCACGGTAAAGAGGACGTCATCATAGCGTTCCAGCTTGGGACGCTGGTGGGCCGAAATGGCATCCTCCACCGCGAGCAGGTGGAGGCCGAACTCCTCAGCCACTGCAGACATTTCAGCCTCGGTGGGCCGGTACAGCCCGATCCAGGCCATGCCGCCATGGTCCGCCAGCGTCTCAAAGGTCTGCTCAAGGTTGTACGGCTCTGCGGTCCGGTGGCCGTCCACGTACACGGCGTTGTCAATGATGGTCACGAGCCATTATCCCAGTCACTTGCGTGGCGCCGCCTCAGCCCGGCTCTGCGCGAGCCGGCTGATGAGCGGTTCCGTCCGGTAGGGGATGTGCGTATGCAGCGCCAGGACGGTCTCCGTACGGATCACGCCCTTGATCCTGAGGATCGAGCGGAGCGCTGTTTGCAGGTTGTGGGTATCTGTTGCCACCACCCGGCACCAGACGTCGCCGCGCCCGGAGATCTCGTGGACCTCCAGGACCTGCGGAATCAGGCGCAAGGCGCCCACCACGCCGTCAAGTTCCCGGTGGCTGACTTCGATCGTCACGAAAGCGACGACGTCGTACCCCACCGCCTCGAGGTCAATTTCCCGTCCGCCGTCGTGCAGAAGGCCGGAACGGAGCATCCGGCGGACCCGCGACTGCGCAGTGTTGCGGGCGATGCCCAGGGATTCGCTGAGTTCGCCGATCTGGACCCGGGGATCACGAATCAGTTCGAGCAGGATTCTCAAATCCGTATTGTCCAGGCTGTTCAAATCATCACTCCGGGTTATATCCACTAGGCATCATTGACTATTTTGATCAATCTTGGCACGAATCTTGATAGCCAGGGTCATGAATGGCCCATTCTGTAGGTAACAATTTCTTTCGTCCGGCCCGCGGTATTCCCACAAGGAACGGCCCGGGGCAGGCACTGCAGGCAAAGGCACGCACATGACTGTCTTCAGCGAACTCCGCATGCGTCCGGCTACCGCCGGAGGCTGGGCATGGGACGCTTCCACTACGGCCAGGCTGGTCATGGCCGGCGTGGTGATCTTCACGCTCCTTGTTGGCGCGAACTTGGCAACCCCGCTGTACCCGTTGCTGCAGGCGAATCTTGGCATCGGGTCCTTCGGAATCACCGTGGCCTTTTCCACCTACGTCCTGGCCCTGGTGTCCACTCTCATGCTGGCCGGGCACTGGTCGGATCACATCGGCCGCCGGGCGGCGCTGCTCCTCGCCGTGGTCGTCGGCCTGTTCGGCGGAATGATCTTTGCCAACGCGGACAGCCTGGCGATGCTGTCCGCCGGGCGCGCCTTCCAGGGTGTCGCCGTTGCCCTCGCCACCGGCGCCAGTTCCGCAGCGCTGCGCGAGCTGCTACCCACGCGCCCCGACTGGGCTTCACGCTTCACCCTGCTGGCATCCGCCGGGGGAGTGGCCGCCGGTCCGGCCATCGGCGGAATCCTGTCCCTCCTGCCGGGACCGACCTCCACGCCGTACTACCTTCATTCGGTGGTCCTCATCGCCATGCTGGTGCCCCTTTACCTGCTCAAGGCGCGGCCGGCCATCACTTCCGTTGCGGGACCGCAGCCGCTGAAGGTACTGGCGCCCCGCCGCCCCTCCGTTTCGCGTGAAGCCCGGGGTGCCTTCTGGCTGGCCTCCGCCGTGGGGTTCCTGAGTTTTTCCGTTTTCGGTTTTTGCTTGTCGCTGGCTCCCGGCTACTTTGCCCAGATCGTCGGCGCCGACTCGCGCCCGCTCATCGGCGTGCTCGCCGGATTGACCCTCGGCGCTTCCGCCCTCAGCCAGTTGCTTGCCGTCCGCGGGAGGTTTGTGGTGCCGGCCGGTCTGGCCGGGCTGGCAGTGTCGGTGCTCCTGATTGCCGCTGCCGCCGCCTGGGCAAGCCCGTGGCTGCTCATTGCTGCGAGCCTCGCCGCGGGTGTTGGCCAGGGGGTGGCCTTCCGGACCGTGTTCAATGATGTGGCCGGAAAAGTGGAGGCCTCCCGCCATGCGCAGATCATCAGCACCGTTTACGTGATCACCTATCTCGGCAGTGCGCTCCCGGTGATCGGGCTGGGACTTGCGACGGCGGCCTACGGGCTGCAGGCGGCAGTGGCCGGCTTCGTGGTGCTCTGCGCGGTCCTGGCCTTCGCCCTGTCTGCCGTGACGCTGGCTGCTGCAGTCCGCCAGCCGGCCTGAGCAGCAGCAGTCCGCCAGCCGGCCTGAATGGCCGCGTGCCACGCATCCGCGGCCATGGAGACGCTGCATGGCATAGTTGCAAAGGAACGCTTGCAAAGGATCCGTTGCAAAGAAACCCTTGCAAAGATTTGTTTGCAAGCGTAATTTTGACCTATGAAGAGTTCACCCGATGCGGCATCAGCTGCAGCCACCACCGCTGAAGGCGCAACGGACCCGGACCTGCCGGCCGGGCAGGATCTACCGTTCCCGGTTCGCCGCGTCGACACCGCATCGCTGAAGGCGCTCGCGCACCCATTGCGCGTGCAGATACTCGAGATGCTCTCCCGCTACGGGGCCCAGACGGCCTGCAGCCTGGGCGAACTGCTCAACGAGTCCAGCGGGTCCACGAGCTACCACCTTCGCCAGCTGGCGAAGCACGACTTCGTCCGTGAAGTGGAAGGCAAAGGCACGGCGCGGGAGCGCTGGTGGGAACGCCCCCGCGGAGCCATCCAGATCACGTCGCCGGAGTTGGCGACGTCCCCGGCGACCGAGGAAGCCTCCCGGCTGGTCACCCGCGAGTTTGAACACAGCAGGCAGGCCGTCCTTGCGGACTTCATGGCGCACGGCAGCGAAAGCCTTGATGCCGAATGGCTTCACGCCGCCCTGATCAGCACGGCAAATGCGAGGCTCACGGCGGACCAGCTGGCGAGGTACACCGGCGCCCTGGAAGCCTACGGCCACCGCCTGCTCGAGGACATCAGGAACGAGGGCGAGCAGGAAGGCGCCCGCCCGGTCCAAATCCATCTCAATGCCTTCCCCATCCTCGGCGTTCCCGCATCGGCCGGCAGCCGGGGCCGTAGTTCACGCAATCAACAACCAGCAAGTCCTGAAAGGAACGTGCCATGAGCGCATTGTCCGCCACCGGTTCAACTGCCTGCGGCCCATACCGCCGGCCCACCGTTGTCGAGTCGGCTGCGGCCGCGTTGGGCGCCGCACTGGTCCGCTGGGCCGAGCGCCGGCGGGTTATTCTCTCTGACTGGGCAGTCCATGAGCGCGAGGCAGCGCTCCGCCGGGAGCAGCTGGATGTGCTGCGCAGTGACATCATGGGCGCCGCGCATTCCGGGCTCTACATCTGGCACTGAGGCCAAGGCCGACGCCGGCAAAACAGGCGCTCGGTGGCAGGCGCCGGGGACCTGGGGCCCCGAAACAGGCGCTCGGAGACAGGCGCCAGGAACCTAAGGCCGGCTCAGTCGGGCAGCGGCCCGTGGTTGCCCGGGATGTGCTCGAACACCAGCGTGGTCTCGGTGTGGCCCACCACGGGATCGGTTGCGAGGTTGTCCAGGACCCAGTCGCGCAGGTCTTCAGTGGTCGCCACGGCAATGTGCAGCAGGTAGTCCACCGAACCCGAGGTGTGGAAGGTGGACAGCACGGCCGGAAGCCGGGGCACCCTTGACGTGAACCGGTCGATTTGTTCGCGGTCGTGGGCGCGGAGCCGCACAGCGATGAGTGCCTGGACGGACCGGCCGATGGCGGACAGGCTCAGTTTCGCTTCGAATCCCTGGATGATGCCGCGTTCGGACAGCGCTCGCGTGCGCATGAGCGCCGTGGACGGGGCAATGCCCACGAGCTCGGCCAGCTGCTTGTTTGAGATCCGGGCGTCGTCCACGAGAGCCGCCAGCAGCCGCTCGTCGATGGCGTCCAGCGGCTCGGTTCCGGCCCCGAGCCGAATATTCTTCGCACCGGTACTCACAGCGCCTCCTCAAAGTGTTATGAGTTCATCATAAACTCCGGTTTCCGACAGTTCCATTCGTTTGGCCTGTGAAACTCCGAATTATTGCCAGATACTTGCCGGATTCAATGGCGAATAATTCAAAAGGAGTCCCGTGCTTTCTCCCGATTCACTGGCTGTCCATGCAGGCCGGAGCGGCCTGACCGAACAAGGCGTGCATGCCGTGCCGATCGACCTGTCAACAACTGCACCGCTTCCTTCAGTCCACGACGGAGGGCAGGCGTACGAACACATGGCCACCGGCGGGATGCATCTGGAAGGCCAGAGTACGGTCTACCAGCGCCTGTGGAACCCCACCGTGGCCCGCTTTGAGCAGGGTGTGGCCCTCCTCGAGGGCGCCCCGGAAGCAGTGGCCTTCGCCACCGGAATGGCGGCCCTGTCGGCCGTCCTCCTCGCAACGGTGGCTGCCGGAAACAAGCACGTGGTGGCGGTCCGGCCCCTGTACGGCGGGAGCGACCACATCCTGGCTTCGGGCCTCCTCGGCACCGAAGTGACGTTCACGACGGCGGGCGGGGTGCGGGCGGCACTGCGTCCGGATACGGGACTGGTGATTGTGGAGACACCCGCCAACCCCAGCCTGGAGCTCGTGGACATCGCGCAGCTAGCCCGTGACGCTGACGGCGTCCCGGTTCTGGTGGACAACACTTTCGCCAGCCCGGTCCTCCAGCAGCCCCTGGCTCACGGCGCCGCCCTGGTGCTTCACAGCGCCACCAAGTTCCTGGGCGGACACGGGGATGCCATGGGCGGGGTGGTGGCGGCTTCGCCGGAGTGGACCACCAGGCTGCGCCAGGTCCGTGCGGTGACCGGCGGCATCCTGACTCCCTGGCCGGCCTACCTGCTGCACCGCGGCCTGGCCACACTCCCGGTACGCGTCCGGGCGCAGCAGGCAACCGCACACAAGGTTGCCGCAGCCCTTGCCGGGCACGGACTGGTGAAGGCGGTCTATTACCCGGGGCTCCCGGAGTGCGACCCGATGGGCCTGGTGGGGACGCAGATGTCGGGCCCAGGTTCGCTGCTGGCGTTCGAACTGGGCAGTGCCGAACACGCAGAGAGAATCCCGGCGGCGGTCCGGATGATCACCCACGCCGTGTCCCTGGGTGGCATCGACACCCTCATCCAGCATCCGGCCGGCCTGACGCACCGGCCCGTTGCCTCCGACGCGAAGCCCCATGCCAGCCTGCTCCGGTTGTCTGTGGGGCTGGAGGACGGCGCGGACATAGTCGAAGACCTCGTGCAGGCGATCGAGGGCACGCGCTAGCCGGCCTGCTTCCCGTCCCCGGGGCCCTGCTGCCCGGGGCCCCTCTGTACGGCGCCCTGCTCTCCGGGGCCGGACGCTGGGTGTACGACGGCGGTGATCACCGCCGCCGTGCACGCCAGCCCGATGACGGTCAGGGCCAGCGCCGTCCAGCCGAACGACTGGAAAACCAGGCCGCCGGCCCACCCGATGGCACTGGAGCCAAGGTAGTAGGCCAGGTTGTACAGGGAGGAAGCTTGCGCACGGCCCGTTGTGGCGATTCCTCCGGTCCAGCCTGCCCCGATGCTGTGAGCCGCAAAGAATCCTCCGGTAAACACCAGCAGGCCGGCGAGGATCAGCACCAGCACCTGCGTCAGTGTCAGCGCAAGGCCCGCGGCCATCAGCAGGATGCCGCCCAGCAGGATGGTCCGGCGGCCGAACCTCAGCGTGAGCCCGCCAGCCAGCCGCGAGGTCACCGTCCCGGAAAGGTACGCCACGAAAATCAGGCTGATCACGGTGGCCGGCAGCCCGAACGGGTCGCCGGACAACCGGAACCCGAGGTAGTTGTACACCGCTACGAACCCGCCCATGAGCAGGAACGCCTGCACATACAGGGCCAGTAGGCGGGGATTGCGCAGATGGCCACCCAGCGTCCTCGCCGCCCCGCGGAATCCGCTGGCACGTGCGGCCGTGAAGCCGCGGGCCTTCGGCACCAGGACCAGGAACAGGACGGCAGCGGCCGCGGCAAGGCCGGACACGGCCAATGCTGCCGCCCGCCAACCCCAGAGTTCTCCCACGGGACCTGCAACGAGCCGTCCCGCCAGCCCGCCCAGCGTGGTTCCTGCGACGTAGGTCCCGGCGGCGAGGGCGGCGTGCGCCTTGTGGACCTCCTCGTTCAGGTAGGCAATCGCGATGGCCGGTATCCCGCCCAGTGCCATGCCCTCGAGCAATCTGAGGCCCAGGAGGATGGGAAAAGTGGCGGCCAGCGGAGCCAGCAGGCCAAGGACGGTCGCGGCCGAGATGCCCAGGGTCATGGCCCGGACGCGGCCGATCCGATCTGCCAGGAATGACCACGGGATGACGGTGATGGCGAGCCCCACCGTGGCCAGCGAGATGGTGAGCGCCGCTTCGGCCGCCGTGATCCGCAGGTCCGTGGCCATGATCGGCAGCACAGCCTGGGTGGAGTAAAGCTGCGCGAAAGTTGCCACCCCGGCGAACGCCAGGGCCGCCAGCAGCCGTCGGTAGGCTGCCGAGCCTTTCGGGTGGCCCGCCCACGGCCCGGATTGTGACGTGTCCTGCGTTGACAGCATGTGCATAATGCCAGCCTAAATCGGCTGATGGCATGCTTCCAATGCATGATTTACATAGAATAGATGCTGAAAACGGATCAGTCTTTGGGAGGCCCCGATGGACATCGAGCACAAACAGCTGTCGCAGCTGCTGCCGTTGCTTCCGGTCCTGTCCGAACTGGGGCGGACGCAGCACGTCACTGAAACAGCGGAACTGCTCGGCATACCGCAGTCCACCGTCAGCCGGGCCCTCGCCCGCGCCAGCGCAGTCGTGGGCACTGAACTGCTGATCCGCGACGGCAGGGGAGTCCGGCTGACGCCGGCGGCCAAGGCGTTGCTGCCCTACATCGACGCGGCCCTCAACGAGTTCCGCACCGGGCTGGACCTGGTGCGGCACGAATCCGAGGTGGTGCGAGGCCGGATCGCCGTCGCGTTCCAGCACACCTTCGGCGAGGCGACGCTGCCGTTGCTGATCAATGCCTTCCGCCAACGCCACCCGCAGACCGCCTTCGACTTCAGCCAGGGGGCACGTGACGGCTGCCTGGCCGAACTCGCGGCCGGGACTGCTGATCTTGCCCTGACGGCACCCGTCGCCGCGGCGGGCCGGGGCGTCGGCTCAGCCGCCCTGTACCGGGAGCCGCTGCGGCTGGTGGTGCACCATGAACACCCCCTGGCCGGCCGGAAGAGCGCCCGGCTCGCGGACATCAGACAGGACCCGTTCGTGGCGATGGGGCACGGCTACGGCATGCGCTCGCTGACGGACGCGCTGTTCCGCGAAGCCGGGTTCCGCCCGCGCATTGCCTTCGAAAGCCAGGATTCCCATACCGTCCGCGGGCTGGTGTCCGCGGGGCTGGGCGTCAGCATCCTCCCGCCCGGCGGGCTGGCTCCGGGCCGGACGGTCAGCCCGCACACCGGCAACCTCGGCTGGGTTGAGGTTCCATTGGAGTCCGGACTGGCGTTCCGTGAAATCGGGCTGGCGTGGCGCGAACGGCGAGGCGGCCAGGAGGCCGAGCCGGACCAGGTCAGGCTGTTCCGGGAACTGGTCCTGACCGAGGGGCCGGAACTGCTGGCAGGACTCATTCGGGCACGTTCGGAGGTCTGACCGGCCCGGGATTGGTGGATGCGCAGTCCGCACATTGACTTCACCGCCGCGGATACGATCCCGCCGTGCAGGAAGGTCAGGAAAGCGAGGATCCCGCGAGCAGGCCGGCCATGATCACCGGGACCGGACGGGCTGCCGCCTGCCGCCATCCGGTTCCCGCCCAAAGGTTCAGCCTCTCCGGATCGCCCGCTGCTGCCGCCGCCGCGCGGATCGGCGCGGTGAGATGGTGGATGGCAGGGTACCCCTCCGGTGCGTCACCGTGGTCCCGGACGAAGGCATTGACCAGGGCCCGCGCCTGCCTGCCGGTGAACGCACGGGTCATTCGTGTCCCGCTAAAATCGCGGCTGGCGAGGGAGTCCTTGTGAAGCTGGCGCGCGCCGCTTTCGTCACTGCGCAGAAAGGCCGTGCCCAGCTGGGCCGCGGTGGCGCCGGCGGCCAGCACCGCGTCGACCCCGGCGGAATCCATGATCCCGCCGGCCGCCACCAGGGGAACGTCGACGGCGGTGCGCACCGCCGTGAGCAGCTCAGCCGTGGTCGCGGGGCCAGGGGAGTCCGTCGGGCCCGCCGGGGCCAGGAAAGCCCCGCTGTGGCCGCCGGCGCTCCAATGCTGGACCACCAAGATGTCCGCTCCCCGCTCCACGGCAAGCAGTGCTTCGGCCGCGCTGGTGACAGTGGCAAGCAGGGTTGACCCTGCACGCTTGAGCGCCTGAACTTCGGCCGGTTCCGGGAGGCCGAACGTGAAGCTGACAAACTCCACGGGATCCGCCAGCAGGGCGTCGATCTTGTCCCGCCATGCATCATCGTCGTCGAGCCGCAGCGCGGGAAGTGATACTCCGTAGCGCCGGGCGTCCGTCTCGAGGCTCCGCCGGTAGTCCTCAAGCTGCCGCCGGACGCCGGCGGGCGGATCGAGCTGGGACCGGTCGGGGACGAAGAGGTTCATGCCGAAAGGCGCCCCGGCAGACCGGACCTCGCGCATGTCGGATTCCATCGCCGCCGCGGTCTTGTAACCCGCCGCCAGGAAGCCCACACCGCCCGCCAGATGCACGGACTCCACGAACCGGGGCGTCGATGTGCCCCCGGCCATTGGCGCCGCAATGATCCGTGTACCGAAAATGGCGCTCGTCATGCCCTGCTCCCTCTAACGACTCAGTAGTCTGTTCACGTGACTAATTCTGACAACTTGCCAGCAACGGATTCTGTTCCTTCCACCGGCGGGCTCCAGGCAGCGCCGGGCGCGGCGCCGTCGGTAGCGGGTCCCGCCGGCGGGACTGCCGCAGTGCCCGGCGCCGTGATCGGCCTGGACATTGGCGGAACCAAGACGCGCGGCGTCCGCTTCGAAAACGGCCAGGCCGTGGCCGATGAATCGGTCGGCAGCTCAAACGTTCAGAATGTCAGCCGCGAAGAAGCGGCACGCCACCTGGCAGAGCTGTTCGCCAAGATCGGCGGCGGGGCTGTTGCGCAGGTCTACGCCGGGGCGGGCGGAATCGACACGGACGAGGACGCAGCCGCGCTTGCGGCCCTGATCGCTCCCCATGTTCCCGGCGCGAAGATCACGGTAGTCCACGACTCCCGGCTGTTGCTGGCCGCCGGCGGGGCGAGCACCGGCGTTGCCGTCATTGCCGGCACCGGCTCCGCAGCCTGGGGCAAGAATGCCAGCGGCGAGGAAGCCCGTGCCGGCGGCTGGGGTTACCTGCTCGGGGACGAAGGCAGCGGCTACTGGCTGGGCCGTGAGGCGGTCCGGCACAGCCTCCGCCGCATGAACCAGGGCCTGGAACCCGACGAACTCACCACGGCACTCCTGCAGTCCTGCGCGATCGATGACCCCAACAAGCTCATTGCCCTTTTCCATTCGCCGGATACGGGCCGCCGCTACTGGGCGCAGCGGGCCCGCCTCATTGTGGAGGCGGCGGACGCGGGGCACGCGCCCAGTCAGGCGCTTGTTGAACAGGCAGGCCGGGATCTCGCCGCGCTGGCCGCCCAGGCTCTGCGGAAACTGGGAATCAAGGGACCGGTAATCCTGGGCAGCGGGCTCGGCATGAACGTGGCGAGGCTTCAGGAGTCCTTCAAGCGCAGCCTTGCCGCTGAGGGAGTGACCGAAGTCCGGGTCCTGGAGCAGGATCCCGTGTTCGGAGTCCTGCAACTGGTGGCCGAACAAGGCTAGCCTTCGGGACATCGTGCCTTGCGCGGGCCCGTTGTCAGGAACGGGTGCGCGGCCGGAGCCGGACGCCCGGCAACGGGGGAGCAGGAATGCGCCCGGCCTCGGCTCCCGCATCCGGCCCGTGTCCATGGACCAGCCCGAACCGGGAACCCTCGGATTCCTGGTCCGCCAGATCTGCCTGGTCCTCCCAGTCCTGGCGTGCCTGGGCCACTTCATCGTGGGTCCTGCCCACGAAGTTCCACCACATCAACAGCTCCTCCTGAAACGGTTCCCCGCCCAGCAGGATGAAGCGCGTGCCCGGGGCCGCCTCGATTTCCAGCAGGCTGCGGCCGGTGCCGAGGTAGCCTAGCGGACCTGCCGGCACATCCAGACCGTCGAGGGTGATGCCGCCGTCGAGCACCAGCACCGCGTGCTCGAACTCCGGGTCCAGCGGCAGCGTAACGGATCCGGCGCAGAAGATGTCCGCACCGATGATCGGGGAATACATCGTGGCCGGCGACTCCACTCCGGCGAAGGTTCCCACCATCACTGTTGCTGTGAAACCGTCTCCGGCCACTTCCGGAAGGTCGCGGTGCTGCTCGAAAGCCGGCGCCCGGTGGCGCTCGCCGTCCGGAAGGGCCACCCACAACTGGAGGCCCCGCTGCAGCGGCAGTTCCATGCCGGCGTCGGCCGTCCCGCCGTCGTTCGACCCCGTGCCGGAAGCCCGGCCAGGCAGCACAGCGAACTCGGAGTGGGAGACCCCGTGGCCCGCGGTCATGATGTTGAGCTCGCCCGGACGCACGATGACGTCGCTGCCCACGCTGTCACGGTGCCTGATGTTGCCTGCGAGCGGCCACGTCACGGTCTGCAGGCCGGTGTGCGGGTGCGGCAGCACGGACATGGCGACCCGGTCCGGACCGAAACTGTCCAGGAAGCACCAGGCACCCACCGTGGGGAGGCCTCGCTGCGGAAGGGTACGGAAGACGTTCATGGCCCGGACCCCGCCGAGCGGGACTTCCCGGGCCGGCCACAACTGCAGGCACGGCCCGGTCCCGGCAGATCCTCCGGGCTGTCCTGCCGGGCACAGTTCTTCCTTAGGGCTTACTTCGAGGTTCGTCACAGGATCAACTCTAGGCTGAAGGGCAGAATACGGGCAGGCCGGACTTCGGAGCCGGAACCCCTAGCCAATCCGTGGCCGGACGGCTTACCCTTGAAACGCCGCCGGCGAAAGCGTCCGGCGATGCGGACGGACTGGCTTCGGACTGACATCGGACTGGCTTCGACAGTTGGCATGGCAGAAACGGGGAGGTGGAGACGATGACTGCAATATTCCTGCGCGCCCAGCGCGCCAGCAATGTCATTATTCCTGCCCCGGCAAAACGCACGTCCTGACCCGCAACGGCTGAATCAAGCAACGGAGTCTGTGCCAACGGGGCCTCAGCAGAGGTTTCCATTGAAAACAACCCCAGGTCACACGCTGACCGTAGAAGATTCAACAACACAAAATCCAACAACCACCAACTCGACTCCACCGATGGCCGGTCCCGTGCACTACGGCTTCACAGCCCGGACGGCAGCACTTTTTGACGCCCATCCCATGCCCGGCGGGGAGGAACCAGGGCGGGTAGTCCGCGTGGACCGGAACAGGGTCCTGGTCGCAGCGGCAGCGGAGCTGTGGCACCTGCCCTACCCGGCGCGCGGCGAGGTGCCCGCGACCGGTGACTGGGTGTGGCTCGGTGCCAACGCAGCAGGGGAGCCCGCCGTCATCGGTGTGCTGCCCCGCGAGTCGGCGCTGAGCCGCAAACGCGCCTTCGAGGCGTCATCGGAATCACAGGTCCTTGGCGCCAACGTAGACGTCGTGGGAGTGGTGGTCCCCGTGGACCGGCCCCTCACCCACAACCGGCTGGAGCGGACGCTCGTGGCGGCGTGGGATTCGGGGGCCACCCCGCTGGTGATCATCACCAAAGCAGATCTTGCCGACATAGCGGACGACGTCGTCGGAAAAGTCATCCTGCAGGCGGCAGGCGTTGCTGTGGTCACCACCTCGGCGGAACAGGGCGACGGCCTCGACGAAGTGCTCGCACACGTGCCGGCCGGCGGAACGCTCGTGCTGCTGGGACCCTCGGGTGCCGGAAAGTCCACGCTGATCAACGCCCTTGCCGGGCACCATGTCCAGGACGTCGGGCCGGTACGGTCAGGCGACGGCAAGGGCAGGCACACCACCACGGCGCGCGAGCTCGTTCCGTTGCCGGGAGGAGCGGTGCTGATGGACACACCGGGCGTCCGCGGCTTTGGGCTCTTCGACGCGGACGACGGGATGGATGAGATGTTCGGCGACCTCGAAGGGCTGTTCGGCCGCTGCCGCTTCGCCGACTGCGCCCACGACCGGGAACCGGGTTGCGCTGTTCAGGCAGCGCTCGCCGACGGAGCCCTTGAGATGCGCCGGTGGGAAAGCTACCTCAAGCTCCAGCGCGAGTTGGCGGCGCTCAACCGCCGGCACGACGCGGCAGCCCGGCGGGCCTACCAGCGGGAGTGGCACCAAAAGGTGGTGGTGGCAGGCAAGAGCCAACGGGCAGCCGAGCGGTACGGGCAGGAAATGGCCCGCGACCGCGCTGGCGGGGACGGAAAGCGGGGCAAACGGAAACGCAGTTGACGCACGCCGGATGACCCGTGGCGGAGGGGTGGCGGCAGGGAGGACTGAGCGCGGGATCACAGTCCGGCGCCGCCACCCATCCAAACGGCGTAGGTTACCGAATGCTTACGGTAGCCGCGGCACCGCTGACTTTGAACGGGCCGCTGGTTACGCTGTGTATTACCTGCTTTACAGCCGAATATCAGCAACCTTA
The DNA here is from genome assembly GCF_001423745.1 of Arthrobacter sp. Leaf337. GTDB lineage: Bacteria > Actinomycetota > Actinomycetes > Actinomycetales > Micrococcaceae > Arthrobacter. The sequence goes on along the minus strand of NZ_LMPC01000001.1, from coordinate 478,322 downwards.
TGATCTTTGGCCTGACCGTCCGATGTTGCCGCCAACAGTTAGGTAAGCCGGGAAATGGCTGAAGCCATGATCGAATTCCAGAGCGTCACCAAGCAGTACCAGAGCGGGCAGCCGGCCGTGGACAACCTCACCATGTCCATCGACAAAGGCTCCATCACGGTTTTTGTGGGTCCGTCCGGCTGCGGGAAGACCACCTCGCTGCGGATGATCAACCGCATGGTGGAGCCCACATCGGGCACCATCACTGTGGACGGGAAGGACGTCACGTCAGTGCCCGCCGCGCAACTGAGGCGGTCCATGGGGTACGTGATGCAGTCCTCCGGGCTGATGCCGCACCGCTCAGTGCTGGACAACATCGCAACGGTTCCGCGGCTGAACGGGGTTTCCAAAACTGAGTCCCGCAAGCGCGCAGAGGAACTGCTCGACGTCGTCGGGCTGGCTTCGGTGCTGGGAAAACGGTACCCGTCCCAGCTGTCCGGCGGCCAGCAGCAGCGGGTCGGCGTCGCCCGGGCGCTCGCGGCAGATCCTCCGGTGCTGTTGATGGACGAACCGTTCAGCGCGGTGGATCCCGTGGTGCGCGACGAGCTGCAGCAGGAGCTCCTCCGGCTGCAGCGGGACCTGGCCAAGACCATCGTTTTTGTCACGCATGACATTGACGAAGCCACCGTGCTTGGAGACAAGGTCGCTGTTTTCGCCACGGGCGGCAAGCTGGCGCAGTACGCGACGCCGGAGGAAATACTCCGTGCCCCCGCCAACGACTTCGTGGCCTCCTTCGTGGGCAAGGACAGGGGGTTCCGCCATCTGGCGTTCAGCCCGTCCGACGCCGTTATCCTCCATGACGTGCCTACGGTCAGTCACAGCGCCCTTGAGTCCGGAACTGCCGGACTGGAGGGCAGCGATTGGGCGCTCGTGGTGGATGCGGATTCCCGTCCGATGGGCTGGACAAGTCCCGGTGCCGGTTCCTCGCTCATCCCCGGCGGCTCGCTGTTCCGGAAAGGGGAGACGCTTCGGCGGGCCCTGGACTCGGCGCTGTCATCGCCGTCGGGGCTGGGCGTCGCCGTTGACGCCGACGGCAAACTTGCCGGTGTCCTCCGCGCGGATGAAGTCCTTGCGGTCATTGAATCTGCCCGGCTGGTCCGGCAGGGTGCCCTCTGATGGAATGGTTCCTGGCCAACAGCGGGAGGGTGTTCGAACTTGCAGGCCAGCACCTGGTGCTGGCCATCCTGCCCATGGTGTTCGGGTTGCTGCTCTCCATTCCGCTGGCACAGTTTGCCCGGCAAAACAGGACCCTGCGTTCCGTGGTGGTCACGGCGACGTCCCTGCTCTACACGGTCCCGTCCCTTGCCTTGTTCATCATCCTGCCGTCAATCCTGGGGACAAGGGTCCTGGATCCGCTGAACGTGATCGTCGCCCTGACTATTTACGCGGTGGCGCTGCTGGTGCGGGCCGCACTCGACGCCTTCGACTCCGTGGATGAAGACCTCCGCCAGGCGGCTGTTGCGATGGGGTTCAAGCCTGCTGCGCGTTTCCTGCAGATTGATCTGCCGTTGTCCCTTCCGGTGCTGTTCGCCGGCCTGAGGGTTGTGTCCGTCAGCAACATTTCGCTGGTGAGCGTGGCCGCCCTCCTCGGCATCGGAAACCTGGGGATGCTTTTCACCTCCGGCCTCCAACGGGGCTTTATTACCGAGGTGCTTGTCGGGATCATTGCCATCCTGGTGCTTGCGCTGGTGATGGATGCCGTCCTGGTTCTCCTGGAACGGCTCCTGACGCCGTGGACCAGGGCTGTGGCCAAAACAGAAAAGGCCGGTCTCCCCTCGGCGGCCGAGCGGCTGTCGGATGTCCGGACCGGGGGTGCGTCCGCATGAGCAACGTCTTCACCGACACTTTTGCGTGGCTGGGCGATCCCCTGCACTGGACGGGAAGCACCGGCATTCCCGTACGGCTGGCTGAGCACCTCCAGTACACAGGTCTCGTGATGCTCATCGCCACGGCGATAGCGGTCCCCATCGGACTCTATGTCGGCCACACCGGCCGCGGCCGGGTGGCGGTTGTCGCGCTGGCCGGGGCGCTCCGGGCACTGCCGACCCTAGGCCTGTTGACGCTCTTCGTCCTCCTGGCCGGCATCGGACTAATGCCTCCGATCTGGGCGCTCGTGATTCTGACCGTACCTCCGCTACTGGCAGGCACGTACGCCGGGATTGCCAGCGTGGACCGGAACGTCGTGGATGCGGCCCGCGCCATGGGCATGACCGAATTGCAGGTGCTGTTCCGGGCAGAGTTTCCGAATGCCCTGGCCGTGATGTTCGGCGGCTTCAGGACCGGCGTGCTCCAGGTGATTGCCACCGTTTCAGTGGTGGCGTATATCAACCTTGGCGGCCTGGGCCGGTACCTCTTCGACGGCCTGGTGCTCTCCGATTTTCCGCAGATGCTCGGCGGCTCGTTGCTGATAGCAGCACTGGCCATTGCCGTCGATCTGCTGCTCGCTGTTTTCCAGAGGCTGTTCCTGTCCCGGGGATCCTCTGCCATGCCACGCCGGAGCCAGCAGGCACCGGCTGATCTCACAGACCCCGTGCCCGCGGAGCCTGTTGTTCAAGGAGGTAGATCATGAAGGAAACCCACCCTAGTATTCTGGGTCGCCGCGCATTCGGCGGCCTGGCCGCCGGCGTCGGACTGGCCCTGGCGCTGTCCGCATGCGGCGGCGGATCGGATCCGCTGAAGAGCGCGCCCGCCACGGGCGGTTCGGGCTCAGGTTCCGCGCTGGTGATCGGATCTGCGGACTTCCCGGAAAGCCAGATCATCGCGGAGGTGTATGCCGGTGCGTTGAACGCAGCCGGCGTCACCGCAAGCACCAAGCCCAACATCGGCTCGCGGGAGGTGTACTTCAAAGCGGTCCAGGACGGCTCCGTGGACATCATCCCCGATTACAGCGGCAACCTCCTGCTGCATGTGAACAAGGAAGCCACCGAGGTCTCGGCGGAAGACATCTTCAAGGCGCTTCCGGCCAAGCTGCCGGAGGGTCTCGCGGTCCTGGAGCCTTCCAAGGCCGAGGACAAGGACGCCATGGTAGTGACGAAGGCGACGGCGGAAAAGTACCAGCTCAAGTCCATCGAAGACCTCGCCAAGGTCTGCAGCGAACTGGTGGTGGGAGCTCCGGCCACCTTCGCCGAGCGCGCCTACGGCTTGCCCGGGCTGAAGAAGAACTACAGCTGCGAACCCAAGAAGCTGGAACCGTTCAGCGACGGTGGCGGCCCCATCACCGTCAAGGCACTGCTGGAGGATCAGGTCCAGGTCGCCGACATCTACACCACCACCCCGGCCATTGCCGACAACGACCTGGTGGTCCTGGACGACCCGAAGAACAACTTCATCGCCCAGCAGGTACTGCCGCTGTACAACAAGGCCAAGATGACGGACAAGGCCAAGGAAGCGCTCAACTCGGTGTCCAAGATCCTCACCACGGAGGACCTGATCAACCTCAACCGTGCCGTCAGCGGCACCCAGAAGCAGAACCCGAAGGATGCAGCAGCGGCCTGGCTCAAGGACAAGGGACTGGTCAAGTAACACCGGTTAGTAGCTCCCGCTAATTAGCCCAGGCCCGACGGCGCCTGCCGGACTTCACATGTCCGGCAGGCGCCGTCGTCGTTCCTTGACGCGGTGCCGCCCTTGACGCCGGACCGACCGCCGGCTTTCTGCTTGTGTGAGTCAAGTCTCAGCTGAAGTACATCCTCCATATGGCATATTTGATGGATGGCAGAATTCAAGCAGTCCACCAAGCTTCATAATGTCCTCTACGACATCCGTGGACCGATTCTTCAGGCCGCCCAGCAAATGGAGGCAGAGGGTCACCGCATCCTCAAACTGAACATCGGAAACCCGGCCCCGTTTGGGTTTGAAGCGCCGGACGCCATCCTGGTGGACATGATCCGCCACCTGCCGCACGCCCAGGGCTACAGTGACTCCCGCGGCATATTCTCCGCCCGGACCGCAGTGTCGCAGTACTACCAGACCCGCGGCATCCAGAACATCCACGTGGACGACATCTACCTCGGCAACGGCGTCAGCGAACTCATCACCATGTCGCTCATGGCCCTCCTCGACGACGGCGACGAGGTTCTCATCCCCACCCCCGACTACCCGCTGTGGACCGCCTCGGTGGCACTGGCCAGCGGACGGCCGGTGCATTACCTCTGCGACGAGGAGTCCGGCTGGCAGCCGGACCTGGAGGACCTCGAATCCAAGATCACCCCGCGGACCAAGGGAATCGTGGTGATCAACCCGAACAACCCCACCGGCGCGGTGTATCCCGAGGAAACCCTCAAGAAGATCGTGGCCCTGGCTGAAAAGCACGGGCTGGTGCTTTTCGCGGATGAGATCTACGAGAAGATCCTGTACGAGGACGCCGTCCATGTGAACCTGGCAGGCCTTACCGGCGACGACGTTCTGTGCCTGACCTTCAGCGGGCTGTCCAAGGCGTACCGTGTCTGCGGATACCGGGCCGGCTGGATGGCGATATCCGGGCCGAAGAAGGATGCCGCCGACTACCTCGAAGGCATCAGCCTGCTCGCCAACATGCGATTGTGTGCCAACGTGCCTGCCCAACATGCCATCCAGACTGCACTGGGCGGATACCAGAGCATCAACGATCTGATCCTGCCCGGCGGGCGACTGCTGGAACAGCGGAACAAAGCTTATGACATGCTCAACGCCATCCCCGGCGTCAGCACCCAGCAGGCCAGGGGAGCGCTGTACCTGTTCCCGAAACTGGATCCGGAGGTCTTCCATATCCGCGACGACGAAAAATTCGTCCTGGACCTGCTCCGTGAGCAGAAGATCCTCGTTTCCCACGGACGCGCCTTCAACTGGGTACGGCCGGATCACTTCCGGATGGTCACGCTGCCCAACGTGAAGGACATCGAAGAGGCAGTCGGCCGCATGGGGGACTTCCTGAGCCGGTACCAGGGGAACTAGCCTGATGGCAGCAGTCGCCCCGTGGATAGCGGGCGGCTGCGGCCGGACGGGCGCAAGGAAGCGGCCCTCCGGACCGGCGGCACATCGGCGGAAGGCTTCTCATGGCAAACATCGAAACGTTCGACGAACACCCGTCAGGGACCTTGGCGGCTGGTGACGGGTTCAAGCTGGCGGATGTGGACCCTGATTCCACTCCGGGATATCCCGGTGGCAAATCCGACGGCCGGGCACTCCTTGAAGAACTCGACGGCAAACTTGCGACCCTCCAGGAGCAGCTGTTCGCCGAAGCCAAGTTCGGTGGCACCAAGCGCGTCCTGCTGATCCTCCAGGCCATGGACACGGCGGGCAAGGGCGGCATCGTGGCCCACGTGGTGGGTGCCATGGACCCCCAAGGGGTGCAGCTCAAGGCGTTCAAGGCGCCCACGGACGAGGAAAAATCCTACGACTTCCTCTGGCGGATCGAGAAGGAAGTCCCGGCGGCCGGCATGGTGGGCGTATTCGACCGCTCGCACTATGAGGATGTGCTCATCCACCGCGTCCACGGCTGGGCCTCGCCGGAGGAGCTGGAGCGACGCTACACGGCGATCAACGAGTTTGAAGCCCGGCTTGCCGGCTCCGGCACCCGAATCGTCAAGGTGATGCTGAATATCAGCCGGGACGAACAGAAAGCCCGCCTGCTTGCACGGCTGGACGATCCATCAAAGCACTGGAAATACAGCAGCGGCGACCTCAAGGAGCGCGTCTTCTGGGACGACTACATGGCTGCCTACCAGGCGGCATTCGACAAGACGCACACCGAGGTTGCCCCCTGGCACGTGGTCCCGGCGAACAAGAAGTGGTACGCCCGCATCGCCGTGCAGCAGCTGCTGCTCCAGGCGATGGAAGACCTCAATCTTCAGTGGCCCGCAGCTGAGTTCGACGTGGCCCTGGAACGGAGCCTGGTGGAAAGGTCCTGACGGGCCCTACGACTCGGGCCCGGCCTGGTTGCGGGCTGCGGCCAGCCGCTTTCGGGCCCCTTCCAGCCACTCCTCGCAGCGCCTGGCAAGGGCTTCGCCGCGCTCCCACAGGGCGAGTGAGTCCTCCAGGCTGGCGCCGCCTGCTTCCAGCTTGCCCACGACGGCCACGAGTTGCTCGCGGGCTTCCTCGTAGCTGAGCGCTTCGATATCCGCGTTCGGTTTCTGTTCTGCTGCCATTGTGGTGCTCCCTGCTGGTTGTCAGTGGATGGACGGGGGCCGGTACACATCCGGCGTGGGCTGGTTCAGCCGTCGGATACCTGGTGGCCGCCCGTGGACCGGGCGGAAAAGCTGCCGCCGGCCACCCGGACGAATAGGTCGGCACCCTCCGGGGCCTGAGACGGGTGCCGGACTACTGCCGGCTGCGCGTCCGCTGCCTGGTCTGTGCCGGCAACCTGCACCACGGCGTAGCCCCGGTCCAGCGTCTGTTGCGGCGAGAGGGAGCGGACCTGGTTGCGGAGATGCACGATCTGGTCGGCTGCCCTCAGCACCGCCGTGCTGATGGCTGCACGGGAGCGGCTGCTGAGCCGCGCCACATCCTCGGCGCGTGCACTGACCATGGTCTCCGGTGCGGCCAGGACCGGCCGTGAATGCAGGGAAGCCAGCCGGTCGGATTCCCGCTCCACGAGCCGGTTAACTCCGCGCCGGAGCTGGTCCCGTGCCTGCCGGACCCTGGCGAGTTCTTCCACGACGTCGGGAACGATTCTCTTCGCGGCGTCCGTGGGCGTCGAGGCCCGCAGATCGGCGACGTCGTCGAGGATGGGGCGGTCAGCCTCGTGGCCGATCGCGCTGACCACCGGCGTGGACGCATTGGACACTGCCCTGATCAGGTCCTCGTTGCTGAAGGGGAGGAGGTCCTCGAGTGCGCCGCCGCCGCGGGTGATGACGATGACGTCGACGTGCGGGTCAGCATCGAGTTCCCGCAGCGCGGCCATGATCTGGGAAACAGCAGTGTTTCCCTGGACGGCAACTTCGCGGACCTCGAATTCGACCGCGGGCCATCGGAGGGCGGCATTGCGCAGCACGTCCTTCTTGGCGTCGGAATCGCGTCCGGTGATCAGTCCGATCCGGTGGGGGAGGATGGGCAGGCGTTTCTTCCGGGAATCCGCAAAGAGTCCTTCAAGGGAAAGCGCATGGCGGAGCCGCTCAATACGCGCCAGCAAGTCGCCCAGCCCCACCGGGCGGATGTCCTTCACGGACATGTTGAGGCGTCCGGTCTTGAGCCAGAACTCGGCCTTCAGGAGCGCCACCACCCTGGACCCGCGTTCCAGGGGAACCTCCTGGCGATCCAGCACAGTCGACCAGATGGAGGCGGGCAGGGAGATTTCGGCGTCGACATCCCGGAGCGTCATGAAAGCACTGCCACCACGGCGGTTCAGCTCAATGACCTGACCTTCGACCCACGCCGACGGCGTCCGGTCGATATGGGCCTTGAGCTTCTGGGACAACAGCTGCAGGGGCCAGGGGTTGTCCGGACTCGTTTCAGCAGCCGTCGCAGGAACCGTGGTGGCCGCGGGCATGTTGTCAGGCATGGGCGGGCCGTGACGGGGAGGGAGCCTTGGGCATGGGAATCCTTTGCAGGTGGCGGTGCATCAAAACGGAATGGCATCAAACCGAATCAACTCTATCCATAGCTTTACCACTGTCCGCCGACATTTTTGCTTCCCGGCCGGCGCCCCTAGGATGGCAGTACCGCCAACCACAACCGAGGAATCCCTTGCGCACTTTTGTCTCCGCTGCCGCCGTCATCCTTGGACTGCTGCTGGCCGCCGTCTCCGTTCCTGCCATCTGGGTGGACCGGAACATTGTGCAGGAGGATGGCTTTGTCTCCCTCGCCGCACCGCTGGGCAAGGACACCGTCTTCCAGCAGAGGCTGGCCTCCGCGGCTGTTGCGAGCATTGACCCGGACGGCCAGATTCCTGAACCGTTCGCCGATCTGGTGCAGCCGATCCTGGACTCCGCCGCCAAATCCCTGACGACGCTCCCCGGCTATCCTGCGGCCTGGGAAGAAACGCTGAGGAAGAGCCACCGGCTTAACTTCCCGGCTGCAGGGGCCGGATCGGCAGCAGCTGACCCGTCCACGTCCCTCACCCTGGATGTGGCGCCCTTGGTTGGCCTGCTGACCAAGCAGATTTCGGAGGCCACCAACATTCCGATTGAAGCGCCCGACCAGACGCGCATCGACATCGGGCAGCCGAGCCACCGTCAACTCGTTGACCAGGTTGCGGCCTATGCCCCCATGGGTTACGCGTTGGCTGCCGGCTCGGCCATTGCCCTGCTGCTGGCCCTCATCGCCGCCCGCCGGCGCTGGATTGTGCTGGTAGGGACGGGAGCGGGGGCGTTGGTGCTGGCCGCGGCGTGGAAAGTCGGATCTGATGCGGCCGGCCTTGCGGTAGGCGGGACGGCCAGCGGGAACGAGGTGGCGGACATCTTCAAGAGTGAATTCGTGGCGGCATCCTCGGAGCGGTTCGGACAATGGATCCTGGTGGCTCTCATCGCCGGCGCCGTCCTCATTGTGGCCGGCGTCATTCTCCGCGTCGTTGCGCGCGCCGTGGCCGGCGCCGGACGTGACCCGCGTTCCCGGTAGCATTGAACAATGACCACCTCAGCAGTCTCCATTCCCATGCCGTCAATTCCACGCAGGCGCCGTTCGCCTGAAGACGTGCTGGCTGCAGCCCCGGTCTCAGGTCCCAAAAAGGTGCTCCTCGCGGCTCCCCGCGGCTACTGCGCCGGCGTGGACCGCGCCGTCATCGCCGTGGAGAAGGCACTGGAACACTATGGTCCGCCCGTCTACGTGCGGAAGCAGATTGTCCACAACGTCCACGTCGTGAGTTCGCTTGAGGAGAAGGGCGCCATCTTCGTTGACGAGACCGATGAGGTCCCCGAAGGCGCCCTGGTAATTTTTTCGGCCCACGGAGTATCGCCCGCGGTCGTGCAGTCGGCCGAGGACCGCGGCCTGCGTACCATTGACGCCACCTGCCCGCTGGTGACCAAAGTCCACCGCGAAGCTGTCCGTTTCGCCAAGGACGACTTTGACATCCTCCTCATCGGCCACGACGGTCACGAGGAAGTTGAAGGAACCGCCGGCGAAGCCCCCGACCACATCCAGATCATCAATGGTCCGCACGAAGTCGACAAAGTTACCGTGCGGGATCCGGAAAAGGTCATCTGGCTGTCACAGACCACGCTGAGCGTGGATGAAACGATGGAAACCGTCCGTCTCCTCAAGGAACGGTTCCCGACACTGCAGGATCCGCCCAGCGACGATATCTGCTACGCCACCACCAACAGGCAGGTAGCCATCAAGAAGATCTCCCCGCAGGCCGATCTGGTCATTGTGGTGGGCTCCGCCAACTCCTCCAACTCCGTCCGCCTCGTGGAGGTTGCACTGGAATACGGCGCCAAGGCGTCCTACCGCGTCGACTTCGCCAACGAAGTGGACGAGGCCTGGTTCGAAGGCGTCGCCACGGTGGGCGTCACGTCGGGCGCGTCCGTTCCGGAAGTGCTGGTCAAGGATGTGCTCCGGCTCCTGGCGGACTACGGCTACGGTGCCGTGGAAGAAGTGGTCACCGCGGAGGAAGACCTGCTCTTCTCGCTGCCCAAGGAGCTGCGCGCAACGCTTAAGAAGTCGGGCGACGTGACCCGTGCCCTCGGCGGACGCGGAGCGCGGAACTAACTCCTTCGCGGCCCAGGGCCATGCGGTCTCAGCGGAGACCGGACGGCCCGGCCGCGGCTAGGCGGCCGACTCCTCAGACTGAAGTTCGGGAGCCGCCACCGACCGGGGAGTCACCTCGATCGCAGGCGGTGTGGTCAGCCCCTCGGCTTCAAGGGCGTTGAGTTTCCGCGCCGTCGGAAGAACGCGCGCTTCCAGCGTTCCGACCATTGAGTTGTAGCGGTCAACGGAAGTCTTCAGCGACGAACCCAGCTTGGTCACGTTTTCGCCCAGTGTGCCCATCCGCTCGTAGAGCTGCCGCGCCAACTCAAAGAGCTCCCGGGCGCTGTCTGTGAGCACATCCTGGCGCCAGGTGAACGCCACTGACTTCAGCACGGCCAACAAGGTGCCGGGGGATGCCAGCACCACATTCTTATTCAAGGCGTAGTCAAGAAGGCCGGCGTCCGCTGCCAGCGCGGCCGCCAGGATGGATTCGGCCGGCAGGAAGCAGATGACGAGTTCCGGCGAATTGCCCGGGATCTCCCAATACTTCTTGTTGCTCAGGGCGTCCACATGGGATTTCAGGGCCTTGGCGTGGGCTGCCAGCAACGCGTTCTGGCCGTTGAGGGCGGACCCCTGCTGCTGGCGTCCCGCTGAAGGTCCCAGGTCCTGGGCCTCAAGGTAGGACCCCAGGGGAACCTTGGCGTCCACCACCAGCTGCTTCCCGCCCGGGAGCTGGACCACGAGGTCGGGGCGGACGGCGTTCCCCGCTCCGGCGGTGTGCTGCTGCTCGTGGAAATCCACGTGGCGGAGCATGCCGGCGGCTTCCACGACCCGGCGCAGCTGGACCTCACCCCACTGGCCGCGGGCGCTATTCGACCGAAGGGCGGACTCCAGGGCGTGGGTTGAGCGCAAGAGCTGCTCGTCGGAAAGCCGGGCCTCCTGAAGTTGCTGGGCAAGCTGCCCGTACTGCTCCAGCCGGTCGCGTTCCAACAGGGACACCTGCTGCTGGACCGCCGTCAGCTTTTCCGCCACCGGTGCAAGCGCCCGAAGGACGCTGCCGTCCTGGTTCCGCGACTCGCCCAGCTCCCGGTTCTGTGCCGACAAGAGGCGCCGCTCGGCGTCGGCCGCCGCGAACTGGGCGCTGACCTCCGAAAGGCGCGCCGAGACGCCGTCGAAGTCCTGTTCCAGGGCCACGCTCCGCCGCCGGAGCGCCACGTAGGTGAAGGCGGCGCCGATCACGGCGCCGAGAATTAGCATCAGCAGGGCAAGTATCAGTGCAAAAGCGTCCATGTGTTCACTTTGGCATGGGCCACCGACATTTTTGGCGCAGACGCACGCCGCCTGCGGAGGCCGGGAACGGACCGCCGCATGGTTCGCGCCCGGTTACCGGTAGAATTAGTGCTCGTGGCTCTTACTATTGGCATCGTCGGACTGCCCAACGTCGGCAAATCAACCCTTTTCAACGCACTGACCCGTAATCAGGTGCTGGCTGCGAACTATCCGTTCGCCACCATCGAGCCGAACGTCGGTGTGGTCAACCTGCCGGACCCGCGGCTCGCCAAGCTGGCCGCTGTCTTCGGATCCCAGCGCCTGCTGCCCGCTCCCGTGTCGTTCGTCGATATCGCCGGGATCGTCAAGGGTGCGTCGGAGGGCGAAGGCCTGGGCAACAAGTTCCTCGCCAACATCCGCGAGGCCGAGGCCATCGCGCAGGTTGTCCGCGTGTTCGATGACCCGGACGTCATCCACGTTGACGGCAAGGTGGATCCGCGCTCGGATATGGAGACCATCAACACCGAACTGATCCTGGCTGACCTCCAGACCATCGAAAATGCGATTCCCCGGATCGAAAAAGAAGTCAAGATCAAGAAGCGCGACGCGGCCGAACTGGCCGCGATCAAGGCGGCGCAGGCCGTGCTTGAACGTGGCGACACCATCTTCTCCTCGATCAAGAGCGACAAGCTCGAGATGGAGCACCTCAAGGAGCTCGGCCTGCTGACCGCCAAGCCCTTCATCTACGTTTTCAACTCGGACGAGGGAATCCTGGGCGACCCCGCGAAGCAGGAAGAACTGCGCGCCATGGTTGCTCCGGCGGACGCCGTCTTCCTCGACGCCAAGCTGGAATCCGACCTCGTGGAACTGGACGAGGAAGAAGCCCGCGAGATGCTCGAGATGAACGGCCAGGACGAATCAGGCCTCGACCAGCTGGCCCGCGTCGGCTTCCACACGCTGGGACTGCAGACCTACCTGACGGCCGGTCCCAAAGAAACCCGCGCCTGGACCATCCACCAGGGCGACACCGCCCCGCAGGCCGCCGGCGTCATCCACTCCGATTTCCAGCGCGGCTTCATCAAGGCCGAAGTTGTGTCTTTCGACGACCTCATCGAGGCCGGATCCATGGCCGAGGCCAAAGCCCGCGGCAAGGTCCGTATCGAAGGCAAGGAATATGTAATGGCCGACGGCGACGTGGTGGAGTTCCGCTTCAACGTGTAGCAGGTGCCCGCAGAGTCAGTAATTGAGCATTAACGGTGAAAGCCCCGATTCCCTTGAATCGGGGCTTTTGTCGTGGTTGGACCGGTTCCTGTGCTGGTTTTCCCGCGCTGACTTATCCGGTGATAAACCGCGTCCGCAAATCCATTGTTGCAGCTCGGTAACAACCTTTACCCATGGGCAACTTTGGTCCCATTGGCTTTCTTTTCGGGTCTAGGCTACTGCTCATGTGAGACTAGCCACATTCTTACTGGGGGAATGGGCGGTCTGGCCGGCGCCTACAGCGGCGGTCTTTTCAACACCACAGAAACATAGGAGGCGGAATGCGCTTAGGTCGTATTTCCAAAGCGGTAGGCGTCGCGGCAGCTGCCGCGCTAGCTCTCAGCGCCTGCGCCGGCAACAGCGGCGGGACCACCCCGTCCAGCGCTACTGCCGGCAAACAGGGTGGCTCAGCCACGGTGGTCGAGGTGAACGCGTTCAACACGTTCAACCCGAATACTGCCGACGGCAACACGGACATCAACTCGAAGATCAGTTATGCCACCCACTCGGGTTTCTACTACATCGACAACCAGCTGAACGTTGTACGCAACGAGAAATTCGGCAAGATGGAAAAGACTTCCGATGACCCGCTAACGATCAAGTACACCGTCAACGAGGGCGTGAAGTGGTCCGACGGCACACCCGTGACGGCGGCCGACCTCCTGCTGCAGTGGGCGGCTTTCTCCGGCTACTACGATGATGCCGACTCCGAGGCCAAGACGGGCACGCAGTACTTCTCCTACGCGGGTGACCCCACCGGCCTCAAGCTCACCGACTTCCCGGAGCTCGGTGACGACAACCGCTCCATGACGATCAAGTACTCCAAGCCCTTCGCTGACTGGGAAACCGTTCTTGGCGGACCGGGCATCGACATTGCGGCGCATGTGCTGGCCAAGAAGGCTGGCCTGAGCGACGCTAAGGCGCTCGTGGACTACCTGAAGGAAAAGCCCAAGGGCGATCCCAAGGCTCCGAAGCCGGCCGATGAGAAATTGAAGGCCATGGCTGACCTCTGGAACACCGGCTTCGACACGAAGACCCTGCCGTCCGATCCCAGCCTTTTCCTTTCCAACGGTCCGTACATCGTCAAGAGCGTCACCCAGGACCAGTCCCTCACCATGGTCCGCAACAAGGACTACAACTGGGGACCGGAAGCGAGCCTGGACGAAATCACCGTCCGCTACATCGGTTCAGCTCCGGCGCAGGTGCAGGCACTGAAGAACGGCGAAGCTGACATCATTGCTCCGCAGGCCTCGGCAGACACGATCGAGCAGCTGAAGGCCCTCGAAAGCCAGGGCGTCACGGTGGAACAGGGCAACCAGCTCTCCTACGACCACATCGACCTGAACTACTCGGGTCCGTTTGCCGAGAAGAGTGTCCGCGAAGCATTCATGAAGACGGTCCCGCGCAAGGACATCGTCGACAAGATCGTCAAGAAGCTCGACCCGGAAGCCAAGCCGCTGGATTCGCAGCTCTTCGTTCCGGCGCAGGCAGCTTACGCGGAATCAGCCAAGAACAACGGTTCTTCCGCTTACCAGGACGTGGACATTGACGGCGCCAAGGCACTCCTTGCCGGCAAGACGCCGGAGGTCCGCATCATGTACAACAAGGACAACCCCAACCGTGTTGACGCCTTCTCCCTGATCCGCGAATCGGCCACCAAGGCCGGCTTCAAGATCGTTGACGGCGGACTGGGTGCGTCCGACTGGGGCAAGGCCCTCGGCGACGGCAGCTACGATGCCACCATCTTCGGCTGGACCAACCCGGGTGTCGGCGTATCCGGCGTGCCGCAGATTTTCCGCAGCGGCAACGGGTCCAACTTCAACCAGTTCGCCGATCCGGAAGCGGACAAGCTGATGGATGAGCTCATCGTCACCACCGACCGCAGCAAGCAGGACGAGCTGACCACGCAGATCGACAAGAAGATCTGGGAGTCCGCCTACGGCCTTCCGCTCTTCCAGTCCGTCGGAGTGGACGCCTACAGCGACCGCATCACGGGCGTGAAGTTCATGCCGAACCAGACCGGTGTCTGGTGGAACTTCTGGGAATGGGCTGAGAAGTAGAGCCCCCGCTCAGCGAGTGAACAGCAGGAGAAGGCGCCGGGACAAATGCACCAACGTCCCGGCGCCTTCTCCGGCACCACCGGCATTCTGCCGGGTTTCCGCGCACCTCAGTCGGGAATCCGGACAGATTCTGCGATGGGCCCGGCGAGATCCCGGGCCCGGATATAGAGGCTTTCCACCATGGTGACGTACATCGTCAGGCGGCTGATCACTGCCGCACTCATTCTTCTCGGAGCTTCATTCCTCGTGTACCTCCTGACAGCGTCGTCAGGGGATCCACTGGAGGAATTCCGCGCCAGCAGCGCCCCGAACAAACAACAGCTCATGGACTCCCGCAGCCAGCTCCTTGACCTGGATACGCCCGCCCCGCTCAGGTACTTCAAATGGCTCAGCGGAGCGGCCAGGTGCCTGGTTCCCTTCGGCGGTTCCTGCGACCTCGGCAAGAACATTGCGGGACAGCCAATCACCGAAGCCCTGGGTTTCGCGCTGGTGCAAACCCTGACACTCGTCACCGGCGCCACGATCCTCGCCATCCTCATCGGTATTGCCCTCGGTATTATTACGGCACTGCGGCAGTACAGCGCCCTGGACTACGGCGTGACGTTCATGGCCTTCCTGTTTTTCTCCCTCCCGATCTTCTGGGTTGCAGTGCTGTTGAAGGAATACGGGGCCATCGGTTTCAACGATTTTCTCCGCAATCCCGAAATACCGCTGCCGGTGGCATTGGGCATCGGCGCCGTCGCGGGCCTGATCGTTGCCGTTGCCGTGGGCGGAGCGGCCCGCCGCAGGCTTGTCTCGGGCGGCATCGTGTTCCTTGCAGTCAGCCTCATCCTGATCTACTTCTCCCTGGTCCAGTGGTTCCGGAATCCCGGCCTTGGTCCGGTGGTCATTGCGATTGCCGGGGTTGGCATCGCCTTCGCCGTGACACTCCTGGTGGCAGGACTCAAAAACAGGAAGGCGCTCCAGGCATCGCTCATCGTGGTGGCACTCGGCGTCGTCGCATACTTCGCTGTCCAGCCGCTTCTCAACCAGGCGACGGCGGTCATGATCGTGTTGCTGGGCATCGCCACAATCGGGGTGGGCGTGGGAACGGGCTTCCTGATGGGCGGCTACGACCGCGGCCAGTCGATGCGGGCTGCCGGCATCACTGCCTTCCTGGTGGGCGGACTCATCCTGATGGACCGCTTCATGCAAGCCTGGCCCAGCTACTTCAGCAACAGCCGGGTCCGGGGCAGGCCGATCGCAACCATCGGTGCGGGCACCCCTAATATCCAAGGTGACTTCTGGGTCCTGACCCTGGACACTTTCACCCACCTGATTCTTCCCACCATGGCCCTCATCCTTGTTTCGCTGGCAAGCTACACGCGGTTCACCAGGTCCTCGATGCTGGAAATCATGAATATGGACTACATCCGGACGGCCCGGGCCAAGGGGCTCTCCGAAAGGTCCGTGGTGATGGGCCACGCGTTCCGTAATGCGCTGATTCCGATCGCAACGATCGTGGCGTTTGATATCGGGGCGCTCATAGGCGGTGCCGTCATCACGGAGACCGTGTTCTCCGTCCGCGGCATGGGGTTCCTTTTCCTGGACGGCATCATGCACACTGACCCGAACCCCGTGATGGGAGTCTTCGTCTGCGTGGCTGTAACCGCTATGGTGTTCAACCTGATTGCAGACCTTGCGTATTCCGCACTCGATCCCCGCGTAAGGATTAAGGCATGAGCCAGCCAACCCAGCAGGAAGAATTCCTCGCCGAGCACGCACATTCCAGGCAGCCGGGCTCATCCTACGAGCCGGAGGCGAAGGGGCTGAGCCAGGGGCAGATTGTCCGCAAGCGGTTCCTGGGGCACACCGGAGCCCTCGTCGGCCTGTTCATTTTCGCCGTCATCTTCCTGATGGCCTTCACGTCTGTGGGCTGGGCCGGGATCCCGGGCTGGTGGAAATATGACCACCTGGATGTCTCGCCGCTGGTCAACGACGGCGTTCCGACGGCGTCGCTGTGGCCGCCTGCCTGGGGCGAACACCCGTTCGGGCAGGACAGGATCGGCCGGGACCTGTTCGCCATGACCATGCGCGGAGCACAGCAGTCCATCATCATCATGCTCCTGATCGGGACGATCGCCGGCCTGCTGGGCACGGTAGTGGGCGGACTGTCCGGATACTTCCGGGGCTGGGTGGAAGCGGTGCTGATGCGGATCACCGACGTCATCATCATCATCCCGGTGCTGCTCCTCGCCGCCGTCGTGGCTCAGAGCGTCAACCGCAGGGACCAAGGCGGCTGGTTTTCGGGATTCGCTGCCAGCAACGGCATCCTGATCCTGGGAATCTTCCTGGGCCTCGTCAGCTGGGTAGGCCTGGCCCGGCTGATGCGCGGTGAGTTCCTCACCCTGCGCGAACGCGAGTTTGTTGATGCAGCCCGCATCTCGGGAGCCAGCAATGCGCGGATCATTTTCAAGCACATCCTGCCCAACGCCATCGGTGTGCTGATCGTTAACGTGACGCTGACAATGTCCGCTGCCATCCTCCTGGAAACGGCCCTGAGCTACCTCGGTGTCGGCGTGAAATCCCCGGACACTTCGCTGGGCCTGCTCATCTCGCAAAACCAGGAGGCATTCTCCACCCGGCCATGGCTGTTCTGGTTCCCTGGCATTTTCATTGTCCTGATCTGCCTGAGCATCAACTTCATCGGCGACGGTCTCCGGGACGCATTCGATCCAAGGCAGAAGAAGTTCAACGCCAAGAAGGCCAGGGACACTCAGCAGTCCGGGGAACCGGCCAAGGCGCCGGCTGCCGCAGCCGACGGGTCTGCGGGCGACTGAATGCGGCCTGTCCGGGCATCCGCCCTAAGGAACTGCAACGGCCCAGTAGCTGGCGGCCAGCAGCACGGCGGTGGCTGCAACCGCCGGCCAGCGGAACGTCACCCTGACGGCCGTCGTTTCGGCATTTCCTGCGTCCAGGGAGCCAGCTTCGACCAGCTGTTCCCAGCGTCCGCGGACCAGCCGGGCCGCCTGGCCGGAATCAGTGGTTTTCAGGTCGCCGGGGCGCACGGACTTTCCCGGCCCGTACGTGGCGGAAGGAAGGCCCTTGAGATCCTCAGGACGGGCGTTCCGGCCGCCCCAGATGCCCGGCGCCGGTGCAGCCCAGGAAACGTAGCTCCCGGCCGGCGTGACCAGCGTCAAGGCGTACCGGGTATCAACATTGACCAGGGCAGCCCAGGGGACGTTAACGGAGCGGAACGGATTCTCCAAGGTGATGCCGGCGTCGTGAACCACCACCGAAGGCATCCAGAACAGCAGCCAGCCGAGAAAGCCGATCAGCAGCAGCGGGCCTGCCCCCAGGAGGGCGGCCGGGCCTCCGGCGGCCGCGGTGACGACGAGGCCAAGCGCCGCGACCAGCCAGGAGAGCCACGCGAACCATTTGTTCGTCGGGGCTTTGAATACTTCAACATTTCCGGCGTGCGGCACACTGCTCATGCCCCTAATAATTCAGGATTCCAGGCCGCAGCACTAATCTCCTGTGCAGTGGCGGCCCGGGCGGAAGGGAACCCGTCATGACTGACAACATCACCCCCCACCAGGACACCGCCCCGGGGCAGGAACCCGCCAAGGGCGCTGTTGTACTCGAGGTCCGCGACCTCAGCGTGGACTTTGGAGTGGACAAGAAATGGGTGCCCGCGGCCATCGGCCTGAACTATGAGGTCAGGGCCGGCGAAGTCCTGGCCATCGTGGGGGAGTCCGGTTCGGGCAAGAGCGCCAGTTCCATGGCCCTCCTGGGCCTCCTGCCCAGTAACAGCCGGGTATCCGGCAGCGTCCGCCTCTCCGGCAAAGAGCTCCTCGGTGCCAGCGCGGCCAACATCCGGGAAGTCCGCGGCAAGGACGTGGCCGTGATCTTCCAGGAGCCCATGACCGCACTCAACCCGGTCTACACGGTCGGGGCGCAGATCGTGGAGACAGTGCGGCTGCATAACGAAGTTTCACCCGAACAGGCCAAGGAACGTGCCCTGCGGATGCTGGAACTGGTGGAACTACCGGACCCGGAGAAGGCGTTCAAGTCCTACCCGCACCAGCTGTCGGGCGGCCAGCGGCAACGGGCCATGATTGCGCAGTCGCTGTCCTGCGACCCCAAGCTGTTGATTGCCGACGAGCCCACCACGGCCTTGGATGTCACTGTCCAGGCCGAGATCCTGGACCTCATGCGCAATCTGCGGAACAAGCTGGACAGCGCGATTGTGCTGATCACCCACGACATGGGCGTGGTGGCGGACCTCGCCGACCGGATCGCCGTCATGCGGCGGGGCCTGATTGTCGAAACCGGAACGGCCGAGCAGGTCTTCCGGAACCCCCGGCACGAATACACGCAGGCATTGCTGGCGGCGGTGCCGCACCTTGGCCAGGGCGGAGCGGAGCACGGCGAAGAAGTCGACGTTACCGCCGCGCTGGCGGCCGCCACCCACGCCGAGCTGGAATCGGTGGAGCATGACGAACTGGTTCGGCGCGAGCGGGAGAACGCTGCGGCGCTGGCTGCTGCTGCCGCGGAACGGCCCCAGGGCGAGCCGGTCCTCGAACTGACTGATGTGGCCATCGAATACCCCAAACAGGGCCGCGTGCCTGCCTTCAGGGCCGTGGAGGGTGCAAACCTCGTGATCTACCCGGGCCAGGTGGTGGGACTCGTAGGCGAATCGGGCTCCGGTAAGACCACAATCGGCCGCGCAGCCGTGGGGTTGCTTCCCGTCGCAGCAGGCACCATGCGGGTGGTGGGCCAGGACATTTCAGCCGCCAAGAAGAACGGCAGGCAGCTGCACCATGTCCGGCGGCACATCGGCATGGTGTTCCAGGACCCGTCGTCGTCGTTGAATCCGCGCCTTCCGATCGGCGAGAGCATCGGCGAACCCATGTTCCTTGCCGGGGAGGCCAAGGGAAGCGGGCTGCAGAAGCGGATCGAGGCGCTCCTTGACCAGGTCGAGCTGCCCAGGAGTTACCGCAACCGGTATCCGCACGAGCTGTCCGGCGGCCAGAAGCAGCGCGTGGGCATCGCCCGGGCACTGTCGCTCAAGCCGAAGCTGATGGTTGCGGACGAACCGACGTCGGCACTTGACGTGTCGGTGCAGGCAAAAGTACTTGAATTGTTCCAGAACCTCCAGAAAGACCTCGGCTTCGCCTGCCTGTTCGTGACGCACGACCTGGCGGTGGTCGACGTGCTGGCCGACCGCATCTGCGTGATGCAGCGGGGCAGAATCGTTGAGCAGGGCACTCGGGACCAAATTCTCCGGAATCCGCAGGAACCCTACACGCAGCGCCTGCTCGCCGCGGTGCCCCTTCCGGACCCCGAAAAACAGCGTGAGCGACGGGAGCTACGGGCACAGCTGCTGGCGAGTGGAGTGGAGTAAGATCCGTCACATCAGGTGTAGGCTACCACTGAGTAACGTGTGACTTGAAATACGCCAGTGTTGACGCTAGTGGTCAAATTGTGACCGGGTTACAGTTTGGCAACAGAGTTCCAACATCTGGACATTTTGGGGTTAGGCTACTCACTTATGTATGCCACGTCACAGGACACCTCTGTGCCCGGCCTGCGGGGAAGCACAAGACTTTCCCTTCTCACTCCCACAACTCATAGGAGGCGGAATGCGTTTTTCGCGCACTTCCAAAGCACTGGGCATGGTTGCCATCGCGGCCCTTGCCCTGACCGGATGCGGTGCCGGCGGCGGCTCCACGAACGGTGGCAGCAGCCAGGCTGCCGGCGATCCCAACAAGGTCATCACGGCGTACAGCAATGAGCCGCAGAAGCCCCTGATGCCCGCCGATACCGGCGAAGTCTACGGTGGCCGCGTCGTCGAGCTTCTGTTCGAAGGCCTGCGGAGCTACGACCCGAGCGGCAAGTCAGTCGACGCCCTGGCCGAGTCCATTGAGTCCCCGGACGGCCAGAACTACACCATCAAGGTCAAGTCCGGCAGCAAGTTCACCAACGGCGAGGAAGTCACCGCCAAGAGCTTCGTTGACGCCTGGAACTTTGCCGCTTTGAGCACCAACGCCCAGAGCAACAGCAGCTTCTTCGAATCCATCGAAGGCTATGACGCGGTCAGCGCCACCAAGACGGAGAAGGGTGCGGATGGCAAGGACACCGACGTTCCGGCCCCCACCGCACAGACCCTCTCAGGCCTGGCCCTGAAGGACGATTCCACCATCACGGTCAAGCTGACCCAGCCTGAAGCAGACTGGCCGCTGCGCCTTGGCTACTCCGCTTTCATGCCGCTGCCTGCTGACGCCATCAAGGACCCGAAGAAGTTCGGCGAGAACCCTGTGGGCAACGGCCCGTACAAGATGGCCAAGGAAGGTGCCTGGCAGCACGACAGCCAGATCGAACTGGTCAAGAACGCTGACTACCAGGGTGCACGTGCTGCCAAGAACGGCGGCGTGACCTTCAAGTTCTACACCGACCCGGCTCCGGCTTACACCGACATCCAGGGCAACAACCTCGATGTCACGGACGTCCTGCCGACGGACGCCCTCAAGACCTACGCCACGGACTTCCCTGAGAACCACCTCAACAAGCCGTACGCAGGCAACTCCACCCTGAACATCCCGGGCTACCTGCCCGAGTTCCAGGGCG
This sequence comes from Arthrobacter sp. Leaf337, assembly GCF_001423745.1. Classification (GTDB taxonomy): domain Bacteria; phylum Actinomycetota; class Actinomycetes; order Actinomycetales; family Micrococcaceae; genus Arthrobacter. The sequence continues at coordinate 457,488 of NZ_LMPC01000001.1, read as the reverse complement.
AAGCAGGCAAGCTCCGCCGCCAGGCGCTGTCCATGGCCATCAACCGCGAAGAGATCACTAAGGTCATCTTCTCCGGCACCCGTATCCCGGCCAAGGACTTCACCTCACCGGCTGTTGACGGCTACAACGAAAATGTTGCCGGATCCGAGGTCCTGAAGTTCGACGCCGCCAAGGCGAAGGACCTGTGGACCAAGGCTGACGCCATCAGCCCGTGGCCCGCTGACAAGACCCTGCAGCTTGCCTACAACACCGACGGCGGCAACAAGGAATGGATCGACGCCGTTGCCAACAACTTCAAGAACAACCTGGGAATCAAGGCCGAAGGCCAGCCGTTCGCCAAGTTCGCTGAAATCCTGAAGCTGCGCACCGCCAAGGACCTTCCCGGCCTGACCCGCGCCGGCTGGCAGGCTGACTACCCGTCGCTGTACAACTTCCTCGGCCCGCTCCTGAAGACCGGTGCCAGCGCCAACTACGAGGGCTACACGAACCCCGAGTTCGACAAGCTCCTCACCGAAGGCTTGGGCGCCAAGTCCACGGACGACGCCAACAAGAAGTTCACGGAAGCACAGGAGATCCTCTTCGAGGAACTCCCCAACCTGCCGCTGTGGTACTCCGCACGCCAGGCCGTCTGGAGCCAGAACGTCAGCAACGTTGACGCTGGCTGGAACGGTGTTCTGCAGTACTGGGCCATCACCGCCAAGTAGTCCGCAGAATAAATCCACGTCAAAAAGCTAATGGGGGTTCGGCCACAAAGCCGGGCCCCCATAGCCTTGGAACCGGCACGAAAGCTGTCCTACATGATCCCCCTTAGCCCCACAAACGCTCAGGAGACGCTGCTGTGATCCAGTACATCCTCCGGCGCCTGCTGCAGATCATTCCGGTGTTCATCGGAACCACCCTGCTCGTCTACTTCATGGTTTTCGCCCTCCCCGGTGACCCGATCCGGGCACTGTTCGGCGACCGGCCGCCCAGCGAAGCGGTCATCGCGCAGCTCCGCCAGCAGTACAACCTCGACCAGCCGTTCTGGGTGCAGTACGGGCTCTTCCTCAAGAACCTGTTCACCTTCAACCTCGGCGTCGACTTCACCGGCCAGCCCATTGCGGCGTCCCTCGGCCGGATTTTCCCGGTCACCGTCATGCTGGCCGTCGAAGCCCTCATCATCCAGACTGTCTTTGGCGTGACTTTCGGCCTCATTGCCGGACTGCGCAAGGGGAAATTCTTCGACGCCACCGTGCTCGTCGCATCCCTCGTGGTCATCGCCATCCCCACTTTCGTACTCGGCTTCGTCCTCCAGCTGCTGATCGGTGTGCAGCTCGGCTGGGCCAAGCCCACCGTTGGAGCCAACGCGGACTGGGGCAACCTGATCCTGCCGGCCACCGTACTGGGCCTGGTTTCGTTCGCCTACGTCCTGCGGCTGACGCGCGCATCGGTGGTCGAAAACATGAACGCCGACTATGTGCGCACCGCCACCGCCAAGGGCCTTTCGCGGCCCCGCGTCGTGGTCACGCACATCCTGCGCAACTCCATGATTCCGGTCATCACCTACCTGGGCGCCAGCCTCGGCGGCCTGATGGGCGGTGCCATCGTCACGGAGAGCATCTTCAATGTCCCGGGAGTTGGCCAGAAGCTGTTCCAGGCCGTTATCCGCAGCGAAGGCCCCACCGTCGTCGCGATTGTCAGCGTCCTGGTGCTTGTCTTCGTTATTGCCAACCTGTTGGTCGATTTGCTGTACGCCTGGCTTGATCCGAGGATCCGTTATGAAAACTAATCGCGAAATCGAGCACTTTGTTGCCCCCGTGGAGGAGACCCCCCTGCTGGCAACGGACTCGCTCAAAGCAGACCAGGCTCCGCTGAGCCTCTGGGCCGACGCCTGGCGCAAGCTCCGCCGTCGCCCGCTGTTCATTATTTCCGCCGTGATGATCGCGCTGATCATCATTGTGGCGCTCTTTCCGGGCCTCTTCACCCAGGTGGCACCGAACGACAACTGCCAGCTGGCGAACTCCGACGGCGCTCCCGGGGCAGGGCATCCGCTCGGCTACACCTTCCAGGGCTGCGACGTGTACTCCCGCATCATCCACGGCACCCAGGCGTCGCTGATGGTGGGCGTCTTCTCTGTGATCTGCGTCCTCCTCATCGGTGTCACCCTCGGCGCCATCGCGGGTTTCTATGGCGGCTGGCTCGACGCCGTCATCGCCCGGCTTGGCGACATCTTCTTTGCCATTCCGCTGATTCTGGGCGCCCTGGTGGTCTCGCAGCTTCCGTTCATGCGCGATAACCGCGGCGTCTGGACCGTGGTGATGATCCTGGTGGTCCTCAGCTGGCCGCAGATGGCCCGCATCACTCGCGGCGCGGTCATTGAAGTGCGTAATGCCGACTTCGTCACGGCGGCCCGCTCGCTGGGCGTCTCGCGCTTTGGTTCGCTCGTCCGGCACGTGCTGCCGAATGCACTCGCGCCGATCATCGTCCTGGCCACCATGGAACTCGGTGTTTTCATCGTGGCGGAAGCCACGCTGTCCTTCATCGGCATCGGCCTGCCGGGAAGCATCATGTCCTGGGGTAACGACATCGCCTCCGCCAGGTCTTCAGTCCGGACCAACCCGGCCATCCTGCTGTATCCGGCCGTCGCGCTGTCCATCACCGTCCTGAGCTTCATCATGCTCGGCGACGCCCTGCGCGACGCACTCGATCCGAAAAGCCGTCAACGATGAACGAGGCAATCATGACAACTTCCGACGTCAGAATCAGTGAGGCGGGCCAGGCGGACACGCCGCTGCTGGAAATCCGCGACCTCGCCATTTCCTTCAAGACCGGGTCCGGTGAGGTACAGGCCGTCCGGAACGCCCACCTGACCATCATGCCGGGCGAAACCGTCGCGATTGTGGGGGAGTCCGGCTCCGGGAAGTCGACCACAGCGCTGGCCGCTATCGGGTTGCTTCCCGGCAACGGCAGGGTTTCCGGCGGGCAGATCCTGCTCGACGGCGAAGACATTTCCCATGCCTCGGAAAAGCGCATGATCGAGCTGCGCGGCAACACGATCGGCATGGTCCCGCAGGACCCGATGTCCAACCTCAACCCGGTCTGGAAGATCGGCTACCAGGTCAAGGAAACGCTGCGGGCAAACGGGCGTCCCAGCGGACCCGCCGACGTTGCGAAGGTTCTCGCCGAGGCAGGCCTTCCCGACGCCGAACGGCGGGCCAAGCAGTACCCGCACGAGTTCTCCGGCGGCATGCGCCAGCGCGCGCTGATCGCCATCGGCCTCTCCTGCCAGCCGCGGCTGCTGATCGCCGACGAGCCCACCTCCGCGCTCGACGTGACGGTGCAGCGCCAGATCCTCGATCACCTGGAAAAGATGACCTCGGAACTGGGCACTTCGGTGCTCCTCATCACCCACGACCTGGGCCTGGCCGCCGAACGCGCGGACAAGGTGGTGGTGATGTACCGGGGCAACGTGGTGGAAGCCGGTCCGTCGCTCGAACTGCTGCAGAACCCGCAGCACCCGTACACGCAGCGCCTGGTGGCCTCGGCGCCGTCGCTGGCCTCTCGGCGCATCCAGGTGGCCAAGGAGCTCGGCGTCGAAACGGACGAGCTGCTCGCTCCCGCCGAGGCGGTCGTCGTCGAGCCGACCATGACCGAAGACGTGCTCCAGATCCAGAACCTCCGCAAGGTCTTCAAACTGCGCTCCGGCTTCGGGAAGTCCACCGACTTCGCTGCCGTCGACGACGTTTCCTTCAGCGTCAAGCGCGGGACGACGACGGCGATCGTGGGGGAGTCGGGTTCCGGCAAGTCCACAGTGGCGCAGATGGTGCTGAACCTCCTGCAGCCGACGTCCGGAAAGATCGTGTTCGACGGCGTGGATACCTCCACGCTGAACAGCAAGCAGATCTTTGCGTTCCGCCGCCGCGTGCAGCCGATCTTCCAGGATCCCTACGGCTCCCTTGACCCGATGTACAACATCTTCCGGACCATCGAGGAGCCGCTGCGTACCCACAAGATCGGGGACAAAGCCAGCCGCGAGAAGAAGGTCCGCGAGCTCCTGGACCAGGTGGCACTGCCGCAGTCCACCATGCAGCGTTATCCGAACGAACTGTCCGGCGGACAGCGGCAGCGCGTGGCCATCGCCCGTGCCTTGGCACTCGACCCGGAAGTGATCATCTGCGACGAGGCGGTTTCCGCGCTCGACGTCCTGGTCCAGGCGCAGGTGCTGAACCTGCTTGCCGAGCTGCAGTCCAGGCTGGGCCTGACCTACCTGTTCATCACCCACGACCTTGCCGTGGTCCGGCAGATCGCGGACCACGTGTGCGTGATGGAGAAGGGCAAGCTGGTTGAGACCGGTTCCACGGACGATGTGTTCGACGCTCCGCAACAGGACTACACGAAGGCATTACTCCATGCCATCCCGGGTGCGCGGCTGATGCTGCCGCCGGAAGTTGCCTGAGCAAAACCAGAGCAAATGTTCCCTGAGCAGGGTGCATCACGAAAGGAGCCGGTATCCGCCCCCGGGGCGGATACCGGCTCCTTTTTGTGCTGAATTCTCCGGGTGCCGATGCGACTCTGTGCAGAAGGGTCAGGAGGGTTGGGCTCCGCTCACCCGACCGGCAATGACGAGGTGGCCGGCACAGCGGGCGCCTCAAGTCCCAGTTCCTTCAACCTTGCGGCCAGGATGGTGCCCAGTGCCTTGTGGCCCACACTGTTCATGTGCACGCCGTCGGCCAGTTCCTTGGCCAGGTCGTACTTAGTCAACCAATCGCCAGCGCTGACGAAAGGAATGGCATGTTTGGCTGCCACCGTACCGAGCAGCGCGTCCACCTGTGACCGCCGCCCGCCGCCGTAGTTGATTCCCCGGGCCAGGGTGCCGATCATGGCAAACTTCGACCCCGGGTAGCGTTGCTTGAGCGAGGAGATCAGGCGTTCGGCATTCGCCACGATCTGGGCATCCGTGGCGCCGCGGGCCGCATCGTTTCCGCCGCCCTGGATGACCACCAGGGCGGGTGATCCATAGGGGAGCTTCCAGTCGCCGCGCTGCAGTGCATCGATGTAGTTGCCGGTTTTACCGTTCGCAGCAACAAAGCCGGTGCCGCCGCGGCCGCAGAAGAAGACGTTGTAACCCATGGCAGCCAGGCCCTGGCGGGGCCACCCGGCTTCGGGCTCGGACTGGGAGTCCCCGATCAGGACTGCGGTGCGCTTGATGTTGGCGACGATGACTTCGTTGCGGCCGTTTGCGGGGTTCAGGTAGACCGACCCGGGTGCCATCGATGCCGGATCGGATTCCGGGGCAAGCCGGGCCTTCCCCGCCGAGCCGGCGGCGACCGGTTCGCCCGGTGCTGCAGCCACCGGCGCGGCCGCCGATTTCCGCGGAACGGACTGGCCGGATGCTGACGCGGATGGCTGCGACGCTGCCGCACTGGCGGCCGGTGCGGCAGATTCAGGGGCCGCGCCTGGTGTCTGTGGTGCCTGCCCGCAGCCCGCCATCAGAACGCCGGCGGCGATCATAGGTGCGACCAAGCGGGTCAGAACTGAAGCGTTTCGCATCTATGGTCTCCGGGCTTTGCGTGCTGTTACCTCCGTAATGATGGGGCATCGCAACAGGAATATCCAGTAACTTAAGCCACTATTCGTCCCATTCAGATGACGATCCAGTAACGGGGCCTGAAGGACCCCATTTTGGGGTTTTTAGGCCAATAAATGACCTAGCGCTTAGAATGGTAGAAGGTGCCCTGTGCCAAAGGGTCTCATCCGTCGTGCGTTCCGGTTGGAAATGTCGCGATACCACAGCTGACTTCACCACTGAATCGAGCAATAACGCATGTCTGAAACCACCACCAACACCGCGGTAGCCACTGCATCGCGCAGTGACCTGCGCAACGTCGCGATCGTGGCCCACGTTGACCACGGCAAGACCACACTGGTCGACGCCATGCTCAAGCAGACCAACTCCTTTGCCGAGCACAACCACCTCGAAGACCGCGTCATGGACTCCGGTGACCTTGAACGCGAAAAGGGCATCACCATCCTGGCCAAGAACACCACCGTGGCCTACAACGGACCGTCCTCGCAGGGCGAGACCATCACGATCAACGTGATCGACACCCCGGGCCACGCCGACTTCGGCGGCGAGGTGGAGCGCGGCCTGTCCATGGTTGACGGCGTTGTGCTCCTCGTCGATGCTTCCGAGGGCCCCCTGCCCCAGACCCGTTTCGTGCTCCGCAAGGCCCTTGCCGCGCACCTGCCGGTGATCCTGCTGGTCAACAAGACCGACCGCCCCGACGCGCGGATCGACGAAGTGGTCCACGAGTCCATGGACCTGCTCCTGGGCCTGGCCTCCGACCTCGCCGACGAAGTTCCGGACCTGGACCTGGACAAGATCCTCGAAGTCCCCGTCGTCTACGCCGCCGCCAAGGTTGGCCGCGCCTCCCTTGAGCAGCCGGCTGACGGCACCGCTCCGGAGAACGAGGACCTTGAACCGCTGTTCAAGACCATCATCGAGCACATCCCGGCACCGACGTACAACCCGAACGGTGTCCTCCAGGCGCACGTCACCAACCTGGATGCCTCCCCGTTCCTGGGCCGCCTGGCTCTGCTGCGCATCTACAACGGCACCCTGCGCAAGGGCCAGACCGTTGCCTGGGCACGTGCCAACGGCGAGCTGAAGAACGTCAAGATCACCGAACTGCTGGCCACCAAGGCCCTCGACCGCGTGCCGGCCGAGTCCGCTGGCCCGGGCGAGATTGTGGCCGTCGCCGGCATTGAGGACATCACCATCGGTGAGACCCTGACCGACGCCGACAACCCGCAGCCGCTGCCGCTGATCACCGTGGACGATCCCGCGATCTCCATGACCATCGGTATCAACACTTCGCCGCTCGCCGGCAAGGTCAAGGGCGCCAAGGTCACCGCACGCCAGGTGAAGGACCGCCTCGACAAGGAACTGATCGGTAACGTCTCCATCAAGGTCCTCCCCACCGAGCGTCCCGACGCCTGGGAAGTCCAGGGCCGTGGCGAGCTGGCCCTGGCCATCCTCGTCGAGCAGATGCGTCGCGAAGGCTTCGAGCTGACGGTCGGCAAGCCCCAGGTGGTCACCAAGACCATCGACGGCAAGATCCACGAGCCGATGGAGCACATGACCATCGACGTGCCGGAAGAATACCTCGGCGCCGTCACCCAGCTCATGGCAGCCCGCAAGGGCCGCATGACCAACATGGCCAACCACGGCACCGGCTGGTGCCGCATGGAGTTCATCGTTCCGGCCCGCGGCCTGATCGGTTTCCGCACCAAGTTCCTCACGGACACCCGCGGCGCCGGCATCGCTGCCTCCATCTCCGAGGGCTACGAGCCCTGGGCCGGCCCGATCGAATACCGCACCAACGGTTCGATGATCGCCGACCGCGCCGGTGTTGTGACGCCCTTCGCCATGATCAACCTGCAGGAACGCGGCTCCTTCTTCGTGAAGCCCACGTCCGAGGTCTACGAGGGCATGATCGTGGGCGAGAACTCCCGCGCCGACGACATGGACGTCAACATCACCAAGGAAAAGAAGCTCACCAACATGCGTGCCGCTTCCTCCGACACCTTCGAGAACCTGACGCCCCCGCGCGACCTGACCCTCGAAGAGTCCCTCGAATTCGCCCGCGAAGACGAGTGCGTCGAGGTTACCCCGGAGTCAATCCGGATCCGCAAGGTCATCCTGGACACCAACGAGCGCGCCAAGGCCAACCGCGCCCGCGCCAAGGTCTGATCCGGGCACGTTCCGGTCATCACCTTCGTGAACAATAGAGCTGCCGGCATGGCAGGCGGCATCGCCGCCGCCGTGCCGGCAGCTCTTTTTGTTGCCGCGGCCGGCACGGCACTGCACCGCCAGCAGTTGCTGCTTTCCGGCGTCGTCCTTCCCTGGGGCGCAGTGGCAGCGCTGGTGCTTCTCGGCTCGGTCCAGCTGCTCCTCGGGGCGGTCTTCCGGTCGGTGATCCCGACGGCGGCCTGCGGCGTGCTGTGCTACGTCCTGGCGGGCCTGTGGTCGACGTTGGAGCCCGGCAAGCGGCTGATCGCGGGGGACTTTCCCGGGTACACGTGGATCTACGGCATCGCCGGCGTAACCGTGCTGATGCTCGTCTGGTGCCGGCGCTACCGGACGCTCAGGCCGCCGGCCTGACGGCGCGCGTGCTGGAGGCTAAGGTGCGGCGCGCGGGGCACGCCGCGCCGGCGCCGGCGGCACCTGTTTCGCTGCCACCACCAGGGCCAAAGGGATTACGACGTCGGTCCGCCGGGTGCGGACGGTGCATTCCTCGGCGTTGAGTCCCACCAGGTCGCCCAAAGCATCCGTCATGCCCTCCGGGATCTTGTAACGGACCACCACCCTTGTGCCCAGCGGCGCGCCTTCCAGGAACTGCCGGGGAGCGGGGATCTGCGGATTCACCACTCCATCCTAGGACCCCGCGCTAGTATGACGCGGGCAATGTATGACGCGCCGCTAGGTTCGCGGGAACAGCCTGATAGATAATAGGCTCAGAAGTCAGCAGTCCGGCGCTCAGGCCGGAAATGATCACCGGCGGAATGCCGGAAACCAACGTGGAGAGGCAAGGGACGTGACGTACGTAATCGCGCAGCCGTGTGTAGATGTCAAGGACAAGGCATGTATTGAAGAATGCCCCGTCGATTGCATCTACGAGGGTGAGCGGTCCCTCTACATCCACCCCGATGAATGTGTCGACTGCGGTGCCTGCGAACCTGTCTGCCCCGTCGAGGCCATTTACTACGAGGATGACACCCCGGACGAGTGGGCCGACTACTACAAGGCCAACGTTGAGTTCTTTGACGACCTCGGCTCGCCCGGCGGCGCTGCAAAGGTCGGCAACACCCACACCGACCACCCAATGATTGCTGCCCTGCCGCCGCAGAACCAGGACCACTGAGGCGCTTGGCGTGACATCCGCAGTACGCAGCTTCGGCCTCAGCCTGCCCGATTACCCGTGGGAGGCCATGGGACCGTATCTTGCCAAGGCTGCGGAGCACCCGGGCGGGGTGGTCAATCTTTCCATCGGCACCCCGGTGGACCCCACGCCGGCCCTGATCCAGGAGGCGCTTCAGGGCGCCGCCGACGCACCCGGGTACCCCACGGTGCACGGCACGCCGGCGCTCCGCACCGCTATTGCAGACTGGTTTGCCCGCCGCCGCGGCGTCCCCGGGCTGGATCCCCGCGATGTGATGCCAACCGTCGGGTCCAAGGAGCTGGTGGCATGGCTGCCGTTCCTTTTGGGACTGAAGCCGGGCGACGTCGTCGTCCGTCCTACGGTTGCCTACCCCACCTACGACATCGGAGCGACCTTCGCCGGCGCCGAACAGATCGCCGCTGACGACCTCGACGAACTGGATGACGAGACGCGTCAGCGCGTCCGGCTCGTCTGGGTAAATTCGCCGGCCAACCCCACCGGAAGCGTCCGTGACGCGGCGTCATTGAAACGGATCGTCGACCAGGCCCGCGGGCTCGGCGCCATGGTGGCTTCCGACGAGTGCTACGCGGAGCTTGGCTGGGGGGAGTGGGACGTCCAGCGCGGCGGCAGCCCGGTGCCCAGCATTCTGGACCCGCGCGTGGCCGGCGGCTCGCATGACGGCCTGCTGGCGGTTTACTCCTTGAGCAAGCAGTCGAACCTGGCGGGATACCGTGCGGCGTTCGTGGCCGGCGACCCGGTGATTATGGCCAACCTGGTCAACAGCCGCAAGCACGCAGGCATGATCGTGCCGTACCCGGTGCAGGAAGCCATGCGGGTGGCGCTGGGCGACGACGCCCACGTTCAGGCGCAGAAGGACCTTTACCGCGGCCGGCGGGAACGGCTAGTGCCGGCGCTCGAGGCGTTCGGGCTGACCATCCACGAATCGCAGGCGGGGCTGTACCTGTGGTGCAGCGCCGGCGAAGCCACCTGGGACACCGTGGGCAGGCTGGCCGGGCTGGGGATCGTGGTGGGCCCCGGCGTGTTCTACGGCGATGCCGGCAACGGGTTCGTTCGCGTTGCGCTGACGGCCGCGGATGAGCGGATCGACACGGCTGTAGCCAGGCTGAGCACCGGCTCGTAGCCGCCACGAACCCGCCACGGGTCCGTAACAATGATGTGACACGCAACACAACGGGGGCCTTTTTGGGGCATTTCGGCACTATCGGATTAGTGTCACCTTGCCTGGAGCGGTACTTTTTAACTGACTATCAATGGTGGCTTTCTACAAGAAGGCAGCCCGGCCGTTGGAAACCCTGCCACGCAGGCTCCTCGGGCGGCTCCACCGGATGTTGGATCAAGCTTTCTACAGAGAGGCCCTGACGCCTCATGAGGAGACTCCATGACTGAGACCACCAGCGCAACCCTGCGCCATGCGGGCGGCGAACTCGAACTCCCGCGCATCAAGGTTGTAGAAGGAAACGAAGGCTATGACGTTTCCAAACTGCTGAAGCAGACAGGCGCCGTTGCCTTTGACCCGGGGTTCATGAACACTGCGGCCACCACTTCGGCGATCACCTACATCGACGGCGACGCCGGCATCCTGCGCTACCGCGGTTACCCGATCGAGCAACTCGCCCAGCACTCGAGCTTCCTTGAAGTTTCCTACCTGCTCATCTACGGCAACCTGCCGAACGCCACCGAGCTGGAAGCCTTTGACCAGCGGATCCGCCACCACACCTTGCTGCACGAAGAGCTCAAAGGCTTCTTCAGCGGCTTCCCGCGGGACGCCCACCCGATGCCCGTGCTGTCCTCGGCCGTGTCCGCGCTCTCCACGTTCTACCAGGACTCGCTGGACCCGTTCAACGCTGAGCAGGTGGAGGTCTCCACGTACCGGCTCCTGGCCAAGATGCCGGTCATCGCCGCCTACGCCCTGAAGAAGAGCATCGGCCAGCCGATGCTCTACCCGGACAACTCCCACAACCTCGTGGAGAACTTCCTGCGCCTGAGCTTCGGCCTTCCGGCCGAGCAGTACGAGGTTGACCCGATAGTCGCCAAGGCACTGGACCTGCTCCTCATCCTGCACGCCGACCACGAGCAGAACTGCTCGACCTCCACGGTCCGGCTTGTCGGCTCGTCCAACGCCAACCTCTTCGCCTCCGTTTCGGCAGGCATCAACGCCCTCTTTGGCCCCGCCCACGGCGGCGCCAACGAGGCCGTGCTGAAGATGCTCCGCCAGATCCAGGCCGACGGCACCAAGCCTGAGGACTACATGGAGAAGGTCAAGAACAAGGAAGACGGCGTCCGCCTCATGGGCTTCGGACACCGCGTCTACAAGAACTACGATCCGCGGGCCAGGATCGTCAAGGACACCGCACACGAGATCCTCACCAAGCTCGGCGGCAACGACGAACTCCTGGAGATCGCCCTGCGCCTCGAAGAGAAGGCGCTCAATGATGACTACTTCATCCAGCGCAAGCTCTACCCGAACGTGGACTTCTACACCGGCCTGATTTACAAGGCCATGGGCTTCCCGGAGAAGATGTTCACGGTGCTGTTCGCCATCGGCCGCCTGCCCGGCTGGATTGCCCAGTGGCGCGAAATGATCAGCGACCCCAACACCAAGATCGGCCGTCCGCGCCAGCTCTACACAGGTGAGCCGGAGCGCAACTACCCGGCCAGCTAGCCGCTGGACAAAGAACGACGCCGGCTACGCACCTTAGGTGCGTAGCCGGCGTCGTTTTTTCATGGCACTGGCCTAGGAGTTGTAGCCCAGCGGGTTGTTCTTCTGCCAGCGCCAGTGGTCCTCGCACATCTGGTCCACGGTCTTGGTGGTGGACCAGCTCAGGTCGGCCAAGGCGGAGGTGGCATCGGCCCAGAAAGCGGGGAGATCGCCCGCCCGGCGGCCGGTGATCTCGTAGGGAAGGTCGTGGCCCACGGCCTTTTCGAAAGAACGCAGTACCTCCAGCACCGACGATCCCTTTCCGGAGCCAAGGTTCCAACGGAACACGCCTGTGCGGTCAGCCACGTGGTTCAGCGCTGCAACGTGGCCTTCGGCAAGGTCCACGACGTGGATGTAGTCACGCAGGCACGTGCCGTCAGGGGTGTCGTAGTCGCCGCCGAACACCATCAGCTTTTCGCGTCGGCCCACGGCGACCTGGGCGATGAACGGCACCAGGTTGTTGGGGATGCCCTGGGGGTCTTCGCCGATCCGGCCGGACGGGTGTGCACCCACCGGGTTGAAGTACCGCAGGAGCGCGATGTGCCACCGGCTGTCCGCGGCGCCGAGGTCCGACAGGATGTCCTCGATCTGTTCCTTGGTCCGGCCGTACGGGTTGTTTGCGCCGATTTCCATCTTTTCGACGTACGGAATGGGGTTGTGCTCGCCATACACCGTGGCTGAGGAGCTGAACACGAGGGAACGGACGTCGTACCGGTCCATCACCCGGATCAGGTTCAGTGTGCCCACCAGGTTGTTGTAGTAATACTTCAGCGGCTCCCGGACGGATTCTCCCACCGCTTTGAGGCCGGCGAAGTGGATCACCGCGTCGATCCGGTCCCGGGCGAAGACGGCATCGACAGCCGGCTCGTCCACGAGGTCGACGTTGTGGAACACCGCTTCCTTGCCGCTGAGCTCGGCAACGCGTCGCAGCGACTCCTCGCTTGAATTGACCAGGTTGTCGATGACCACCACCTCATGGCCGGCTTCCTGCAGGGACAGAACTGTGTGCGACCCGATGTAGCCGGTGCCGCCCGTAACCAGAATTCTCATGGGCTCAACGCTATCCCACTTCGCCAGGCTTCCGCCCGTGTTGCCCACAACTTGGCGGCACAACTGTGCTAAATAATAAGGGTGCCCAAAATCGTTGATGCCGCAGCCCGGCGACAGGAAGTTGTCGAAGCAGTTTTCAGGATCATCGCGACGGACGGGCTGGAACGGGCCTCACTGCGCGAAGTGGCTGACGAAGCCGGGCTGGCGGTGGGTTCCGTCCGCCACTACTTCTCCAGCAGCGACGAGCTCCTGGCCCATTCCTTCGGCGTTGCGGTCGACAGGATCACCGGCAGGCTGGACGAGGCCCGGGAGAACCTCACCCGGCTGGTCCCCGGCACTGCGGAGCACCGGGACGGAGTGTTAACCCTGCTGGGCCAGTTCCTTCCCCTGGATGAGGAACGGGCGGTGGACGCGTGCGTCTGGATGGCGTTCAAAAACGCAGCCCGGATCAAGCCCTTCCTTGCCGCCGAGGCCGACCGCAGCCACCGGGCCGTGGCCGCCGTTGTCGGTTGGCTGGTCATGGAACTGCGGGCGCCCGGGGAGGCAATGGACGGCGACGGCCACCTGGGCCTGGTGACCGAAGCGGAGCGGCTGCTGGCTACCTTGGACGGACTGACGATGCATGCTTTGCTGCAGCCGGAATGGATGACTGCCGAAATGTGCAGGGACGTCCTGTCGTCCCACCTGCACAGCCTTGGACAGTCTGAAACCAGCCATTAACGTCAGTAGTCAACAGGATTAGACTGGGACAGTAAACAAGCCAAGGGAGGCCATTCGGATGCACCAAACAGGCGGTCCTGGCTGGCGAATCACCATGGACACTTCAGGTCCCATGCTCATCGCACTTTACGTTCGCGACGCCGCCGGCCTCGACAGTGCCGGGCGTCCGGCACTGTGTCACATGGCACCGAAGATCCGTCCGGTGGACCACACCAACCTCACGTCCGAAGTGGGCGGGATCAGCGCGCTGAAGACTGAATGGGAGGCCTGGTGGGAGCAACTGCTCAAGGCGCACCCGCAAATGACCCCCGACGTGACGCCTCCGGACTTTGAGGCTTTTGGCAACTCTCCGGCACTCCAGCGCGTGCTGCAGGCGCATTTCGGTTCGGCGCTGACGTGGGCGCGGGAGCGCCGCGCAGAATACGCGGAGCTGGAAGCCGAACGGGAGGCCAGCGGCGCCCCGCAGCTCTTGGGCGACATGGTGGAGGACCGGCTGCTGGAGGTGGGCCGCGGTTCGCGGGACTTCAACCTGACCATCGTCGAACTTCCATTGACGGAACCCCGGGCCTGGTACCTCGAGCCGGACAAGATCATCATGAGCAAGGAACTGCTCTCCCAGCCTGAGGTGTTCCGAAGCTACGTCCAGCCCGTCGTGGAACTGCTCGTCTGAGGCTCTAGCGTCAGGGAGTCCCGGTAGCGACCGTGACCCTGACCTGACCGGACAGGGCCTCCGAAGGCTGCCAGCCGTTCCTGGACGCCCGGTCCCAGCTGCGGCCCTCGACGCCGACCGCCGTCACGGACAGCGACTTCGCGTTGGCCACGGCCCACTGCGCCACAGCCCAGGCCTGGCTGCCGCTCGCCTCCAGCACGACGGTGCTGCCGTCGGCCGTCGCCGGGATGTTCCCGAATGCCGCTGCCACTTCGTCAACGACGGCCTGGACATCACCGGCTTCCTCGGGCGATTTGAGGGTGCAGTCGAGTGCTGCGGCAGACTGGCCGGTCAGGGCGGAGGCGAAGACCCTTCCCATGTCCTCGTGTTCGGCGTAGGCCTGCGGGTACGCCGAACGCTGGACCTGCTGGGCGGCGGCGGTGATTTCCAGCGACTCGTACTCCGGGATCTTCACCAGGGCGTCGTAGAACGCACCGCTCGAATAATAAGGGTCCATCACCTGTTCCTCGGTGCCCCAGCCCTGCGAGGGACGCTGCTGGAACAGCCCGCGGGAATCCGGCCCGGCATGGTCGCCGTGCCCGATGTTGCGCAGCTTGGATTCCTGCATGGCGGTGGCCAGGGCGATACTCGCCGCCCGCGGCGGCAGCCCCCGGCGCACCGCGACCGCCGTTATCAGGGCCGCGTTGGCCGCCTGGTCGGTGGCCAAGTCGGCTTTGCGGGACCCTACGACGGCGGTGCACTTTTCGGCAATCAGCGTTTCCGAGCGTTGAATAAAGGCCACGGCCGTGTAAACGCCGCCGGCAATAAGTGCCAGAGCCAGCCCCAGGACTAGCAGGCGGCGCAGGCCACGTCTCCGTGACACGAAGTTACTCCCTCACGCCCTGGACGGGCCGGTTGACTTCTGCGGGCGGACGGAATCAGTTGGCGTGGAGTGCCTCATTGAGTTCCACGGTCTGGCCCTTGCGGGGGAGTACCTCCACCGCGCCGGTCGAGGAATTCCGGCGGAACAGCAGGTTGGGCACGCCGGAGAGCTCAACGGCCTTCACCACCCGGGTGGTGTCCTCGCCGTCGGCATCCTTGGGCCCGACCACGCGGACGCGGGTCCCGGCCGTGACGTACAGGCCGGCTTCCACCACCGAGTCGTCGCCGATGCTGATTCCGACGCCGGAGTTGGCGCCCAGCAGCACACGTTCGCCGAGGGAGATCTTTTCCTTGCCGCCGCCCGAGAGGGTGCCCATGATGGAGGCCCCGCCGCCGACGTCAGTGCCGTCACCGGTTACAACGCCTGCAGAAATGCGGCCTTCCACCATGGAGGTGCCCAGGGTGCCAGCGTTGAAGTTCACGAAGCCCTCGTGCATGACCGTGGTGCCTTCGGCGAGGTAGGCGCCAAGGCGGACGCGGTCGGCGTCGGCGATCCTGACCCCTGCGGGCACCACGTAGTCCACCATGCGCGGGAACTTGTCCACGCCGTAGACAGTCACGGCTCCGCGTTTACGCAGCTTGGCCCGGGTCAGCTCGAAGCCGTCTACGGCGGCCGGGCCGAAGTTCGTCCAGACGACATTGGGGAGCTTGCCGAAGATGCCGTCCAGGTTGATGGTGTTGGGCTGGACCAGCCGGTGCGAAAGCAGGTGCAGTCGGAGGTAGGCGTCCGCGGTGTCGGCGGGGGCTTCGTCAAGGTGAACCTGGACGAAAACAACCTGCTGCTCGGTGCCGCGGTCGGCGTCGCTGCCGGCTGCGGCGATCTCGGCAAGCACGGGATCCGCGCTCTCCACATTCCGGAGGCTGTCCGCTGCGGTTCCGAGGGACGGCGCGGGGAACCAGACGTCAAGCACGGTGGCCTCGCCGTTGCGGGTGGAAATGGTGGCCACACCGTAGCCGTAGGCGGAGCGGGCGTCGGCGGACGCGGAATTGTCAGCGGGCACGGCGGAAGCAGCAGCGGTTTCAGTCATGCCCCCAGTCTATCGAGAGGGAGGCTCAGGTCTCGAACTAGACTGTCATCGTGACTGCTCAAACTGCCTCTGTCCGCCTGGATCTCCGCCAGGACGTCGCCCTCCTCACCGCTGCGCTTATCGACATCAACAGTGTCTCGGCCAACGAGAAGGAGCTGGCCGACGCCGTCGAACATGCCCTGCGGAAGATTCCGCAGCTTACCGTGGTCCGCGACGGCGACTCCATCATTGCCCGGACCGCACTTGGCCGCACTGAGCGCGTCATCCTGGCCGGACACCTGGATACGGTGCCACTCCCCACCACCGAAGGGGCCCTCGGCACCGTCCCCTCGTTCTGGCCGTCCGGCGCGCCGGGGGAAGGGCTGCTGTACGGCCGCGGCACTACGGACATGAAGGGCGGCGTCGCGGTGCAGCTGGCGCTGGCGGCCACAATGTTCGACGGCGGCGCGGAACCGGGCAAGGACGTCACCTTCGTGTTCTACGACCACGAGGAAGTGGAAGCGGCGAAGAGCGGCCTCGGGCGGCTGGTGCGCAACCACGGCGGCCTCCTGGACGGCGACTTTGCCATCCTGCTCGAGCCGACGCACGGAACGGTGGAGGGCGGGTGCAACGGCACCATGCGGTTCGAGGCAACCACCATTGGTGAAGCAGCACACTCCGCCCGGGCCTGGATGGGAAGCAACGCCATCCATGCCGCCGCACCCATCCTCGCGAGGCTCGCAGCCTACGAACCGGCCACCATCAACGTGGACGGCCTGGACTACCGGGAAAGCCTCAACGCGGTGAAGATCAACGGAGGCACGGCCGGCAACGTCATCCCTGACCGCTGCGTGGTGGAAATCAACTACCGCTTCGCTCCGGACAAGACTCCGGATCAAGCCGAAGCCCACGTCCGCGAACTCCTCGACGGGTTCGATGTGGTCAAGACCGACAGCGCGGCCGGTGCGCGGCCGGGGCTGAACCATCCGGCTGCCGCATCCTTCGTGGCCGCTGTCGGTGCCGAGCCCAAGCCGAAGTACGGCTGGACCGACGTCGCGCGTTTCAGCGAGCTGGGTATTCCCGCGGTCAACTTCGGCCCGGGCGATCCCTTGCTGGCGCATAAGGACAACGAGCACGTTGACGCTGACGCAGTCCGCGAATGCCTGAGGGCGCTCCGGACGTGGCTGGCCAACTAGGCGGAAAACGTCCCTGCCAAAGCAGGAAGGCCCTGATCCTTTGATCAGGGCCTTCCTGGTTCTCGCGTTCGATACTGCTATTTCACTTCGGCTTCAATCGGCTCAGGCTCCGCTTTGGCCACGCCGCCGGCGGCCTTCTTGGAGCCGCGGCGTTCGATCCAGACTGCGATGCGCGAAACGCAGATGTTGATCGCAATGTAGATCGCAGCGGCCACAAAGAAGATCGGGAACAGGAACTGCGTTCCCAGGAAGTCGGCCATGACCTGCACTGCCCGGAGCAGCTCACCGTACGCGACGATGTAACCCAGGGACGTATCCTTCAGCAGCACCACGAGCTGGGCCACGAGCGAAGGCATCATCCGGCGGACGGCCTGCGGCAGCTCAATGATCATGCGGGACTGGAAACTTGTCAGGCCAATGGTCAGGCCAGCTTCACGTTGCCCCTTGGGCAGGGACTGGATGCCGGCGCGGATAATCTCCGCAAAGACAGCCGCGTTGTAGAGGACCAGGCCGGCCACCACTGCGATGAATTGGTTGGTGCCAAAGACCAGCAGGACGAAGAACATCATCAGGACCACTGGCATGCCGCGCAGGAATTCCAGCACGATCCGGGTGGGAATCCGGATCGCGGCGAGGTCGGAAATCCGAAGCAGGCACACCAACAGTCCCAGAGGGAACGCAATGACGGCGGCAACAGCGGCAGCGCTGAGGGTGGCGCCGATGCCGTTGCCGAGCAGCGTCCAGACGTCCGCGCGGGTGAAGATGGCCCAGCGGCGTCCCTCGAAGATGCCCTGCTGCGCCAGCGTACTGACGATCCACGCCAACAGGCCAAGGATCAGCAGGGACCCGACTACGGAACCGATCAGTGAGACCCGGCGGGCCTTTGGCCCCGGGACGTCGTACAGAACTGAGCTCATCGGGCGATCGCCACCTTTCGTTCGACGGTGCTCGCCAGGATGCCCAGCGGAACAGTGATCAGCAGGTAGAAGAATGCCACTCCGAGGAGAACGGCCAGGACCTGGTCGCCATTGGAATTGGCCAGCTGGCGGCCGTAACCGAACAGCTCCAGAACGAAGAAGGCGCCGGCAACGGAGGAGTTTTTCACGAGCGCGATCAGGATGTTGATCAACGGCGGGATCACCGTCCGCAGTGCCTGCGGGAGAATGATCAGGGAAAGCACCTGGCCGAATTTCATGCCAATGCTGCGTGCTGCTTCGGCCTGGCCGACGGGAACGCTGTTGACACCGGAGCGTACGGCTTCCGCGATGAAGGCCGCAGTGTAGGCACTCAGGGCAATGATGGCCGCCACCTCAAACTGCTCGAATTTCACGCCGAGCCGGGGCAGGACGATCGCGGCAAAGAAGAAAGCAATGGTCAGGGGGGTGTTCCGCAGGATCTCCACATAGGCCATGCTGAAGCCGCGGAGGGCAGCAACAGGGGAAACACGGGCTGCGGCCAGCACGGTTCCCAGCAGGAGGGCGATGACTCCGGACACGGCGGACAGGAACAGGGTTCGGAGAAAGCCTTCCCAGTAAAGTGGCAGGTTTTCGATGATGACGTCCATAACATCCTTTGGCTGTGTGTCGCGGACGGGAGCGAAGATGGGAGCGGCGGTTGCCGGAGGCGCGGTACGCGGACTCCGGCAACCGCCGGCGTTACTTAGTAACGGTTGATGGCCGGAAGTTCCGGAGCCGTCTTGATGACGGCGCCGGCGGTGGCTTCCCATGCCTTCTTGTAGGAGCCGTCCTTCGCGAATTCTTCCAGCTGGTCGTTGATCCAGTTGCGGAAGACGGTGTCGTCCTTCTTCAGGCCGATGCCGTAGGGCTCCTTGGTGAAGGTCTCATCCGAGGCCAGCTTGAAGGCGTCAGGTTCCTTGTCCACGAAGCCGGCAAGGATCACGTTGTCGGTGGTGATGGCTTCCACCTGCTTGTTGCGCAGCGGTTCGAGGCAGGCAGAGTATGTGGCTGCGGGAACGAGTTCTGCTCCGTACTTCTCCACGATGGTGCCGGCAGGGGTGGAACCGGTCACGGAACAGACCTTCTTGCCCTTGACGTCCTCGGGCTTCTTGATGGTGTCGTTGTCCTTGTTAACCATGAGCGCCTGGCCGGCCTCGTAGTACGGCCCGGCAAAGCTAACGACCTGCTTGCGCTTGTCGTTGATGGTGTACGTGGCGATGACCAGATCCACCTTGCCCTGTTCGATGAAGGGCTCGCGGTTGGCCGAGACAGTCTCCGACCATTCGATCTTGTCCGCAGCAATGCCCAGCTTGGCGGCAATCAGCTTGCCCATCTCGACGTCAAAACCGATGGGCTTGCCGTCAAGGCCGACCTGGCCGAACAGCGGCTGGTCGAACTTGGTGCCGATCTTGATGGTGCCGGCAGAGGAGAGCTTCGCCATGGTGCTGCCAGCTGCGAAGGTGGGCTTCTCGGCGACCGTGGGGTTGCTGGTGGTGCCGGTGCCGCCGCCGCCGCAAGCGCTCAATGTCAGAGCGAGGGCTGCTGATGCTGCAACCACAAAGGACTTTCGTCGGGTCAAAAATGCCTTCATGACATTACCTTTCATTGGCGGCCACTGTGGTGGCCTGGGTGCGAACTGAGTAGGTGCGGTCTCGGGGAATCAGTGGGTGAGGAGCTTCGAGAGGAAGTCCTTGGCGCGGTTGCTCTGCGGGTTCGTGAAGAACTCCTCAGGCGTCGCGTCCTCGACGATCTGGCCGTCGGCCATGAACACCACGCGGTCGGCGGCTTTGCGGGCGAAGCCCATCTCGTGGGTGACCACGATCATGGTCATGCCTTCCTTGGCCAGCTGGATCATGACGTCAAGGACTTCATTGATCATTTCCGGGTCAAGCGCGGAAGTGGGCTCATCGAAGAGCATGACCTTCGGCTTCATGGCAAGGGCCCGGGCAATCGCCACGCGCTGCTGCTGGCCGCCGGAAAGCTGCGCCGGGAGCTTGGGTGCCTGGTGTCCCACGCCGACACGCTCCAGGAGCGCCATGGCGTCCTTGTCCGCCTGCGCCTTGGGCACACCCTTGACCTTGATGGGCCCCAGGGTGACGTTTTCCAGGATCGTTTTGTGGGCGAAGAGGTTGAAGGACTGGAACACCATGCCGACGTCGGCACGCAGCTTGGCGAGTTCCTTGCCTTCCTCCGGGAGCTCCTTGCCGTCGATGGCAATCTTGCCGTCGTCGATGGTCTCCAGGCGGTTGATGGCCCGGCAGAGTGTGGACTTACCGGAACCGGAGGGTCCGATGACCACAACAACTTCGCCCTTGCGGACGTTCAGGTTGATGTCCTTGAGTACGTGCAGCTGGCCGTAGTGCTTATTCACGGCTTTCAGGGAGACGAGAGCTTCGCCGGGCACTTGAGTAGTCATAAGAGAGAATCTAGCGAACATTAGCGGGATATGACGGCAATCACTCCAACTTCCTGCAGATCGTGATTCAAGAGATACCTGCAGGTCAGGGCCCCGGGTAGCCTCTGCAACAGGATCGGACGCGCCGGACAGTCTGGCTTGGAGAACCGCGCTAGCCTTGGTGGATGAGTACCGATCCGCAGCCTTCTCCAACTCCAGTACCTCCCATTGCCACCCGTCACAAGGGTCCGCTGGAGCTGCGTCGAAAGCAGGCGGCAGTGGAGATGTCGGACCAGCACCTGCTGGACACGAAGGGGCCCGGCCAGTTTGTCCACACTGACCCGTGGCGGGTCCTCAGAATCCAGAGTGAGTTCGTGGAAGGCTTCGGTGCGCTCGCGGACCTCGGGCCTGCCGTCAGCGTGTTCGGCTCCGCACGCACCAAGCCGGGCTCCGTCTATTACGAACTGGGCGTTGAGGTGGGCCGCAAACTGGCCGAAGCCGGGGTGGCCGTCATTACCGGCGGCGGACCGGGCTCCATGGAGGCTGCCAACAAAGGCGCCGTCCAGGGCAACGGTGTATCCGTGGGTCTCGGTATTGAGCTTCCGTTCGAGCAGGGACTCAACCAGTGGGTGGACCTCGGGATCAACTTCCGCTACTTCTTCGCACGGAAAACCATGTTCGTGAAGTATGCCCAGGGATTCATTGTGCTGCCTGGCGGCCTGGGCACCCTGGACGAACTCTTCGAGGCGATGGTTTTGGTCCAGACGCGGAAGGTCACGTCCTTCCCCATAGTCCTCCTGGGCACCGCTTTCTGGGGGCCCATGCTCGACTGGATCAGGGGCACCCTGGTGGAAGACGGCATGATTTCGGAGAAGGACCTCGGCCTAATCCAGGTAGTCGATGAGCCGGCGCACGCGGTGGACCTCGTTATCCACGGTGCCATCCGGCCGCCGCAAGGCAGCGGCACGGGCAACGGCACTGGCGGGCCGAACGGCAACCAGCGGCCGGAATAGCGGCCGCGCCGGCGTCTGGCACGATGGATCCTGTGAGTTTCTTCCTGATCTTCCTCGCCATCGCACTGATCGGCGCCGCGCTGTTCTTCGGAGCAGATTTTACGTCCGGCATATTCCGGCGCCGGCATTCCGGAGGCCCCGCGCTGTTGGACGGATTCGACGAGCCCGTGGCCTCACTGCCGCCGGTGCTGCTTCCTGCCGACGCCGCACCGGCCGACGTCGACCGGATCCGTTTTGCTTTGGGCCTGCGAGGCTACCGCATGGACCAGGTTGACCAGGTGCTGGATGAACTCCGTGACCAGTTGGCCGCCAAGGACCGCGAAATTGAGCGGTTGCGGGCGGAACTGCGCGCGCCGGCACAGTCGGGGGAGAGCAGGCCTTGAGCAGACCGGGCACTTCCGCGGACCGGGCGGGGCCGGACCGAACCCTGGGACTGAACGGCCTGGTGCGAACCAAAGTTGCGTCCGCCGCCGCGCATGCCGGCACGTGGCGGTGGTGGGCACAGGTGGCAGGCGTCTACGTTGCTGCGCGGATCGTCAGTGCCTGTATCTTCATGGCGGCCGCCCTGCACCAAGGCGTCAACCCGTGGTTCCCCGCGGAACCCGACTACTGGAACTTCATCAATATCTGGGATGCCCGCTGGTATGGCGAGGTGCTCCGGAACGGATATCCTAGCCAGCTCCCCGTGGACGAAAGCGGAAACGTCCAGGAGAACGCCTGGGCTTTCTACGGGCTGTTTCCGATGCTGGGGCGGGCGTTGTCGGCCATGACTGGCCTGGACCCCGCACTGGCCCTCACATTCATCGCAATGGCATCCGGGCTGGGGGCCGCCCTGGTGGTGTACTGCCTCTTCCGGCAGAAAACCGGCCACCGCACGGCCATGTGGGCAGTGGTTTTCTTTTCCACCTTCCCCGTCGCCGCCGTGCTGCAGGTTCCCTATGCCGAATCGCTGAACCTCCTGCTGCTGGCGTCGGCACTCCTCCTGGTGATGCAACGGCGGTACCTGTGGGCCATGCCGGTAGTGATCCTCATGTGTCTTTCCAGGCCAACGGGGGTTCCGTTCGCAGCGATGGTGTGCGGGCTGCTCGCGTACCGGCTGTGGCTGCGGAACCGTGCCGCCGCCCCGGGCAGTCCGGCGGCACAGCACAGTGGTCGGGACCTCGCGGCGTTGGCGGGCCTCGCTGCAGTCAGCGGTCTCAGTGCCCTGATCTGGCCTGCCATCGCGTGGGCAGTGACCGGCGATCCGGCCGCCTATACCAATACGGAAACCGTCTGGCGCGGCCACGACCTCGTGCCGTTCAAGCCCTGGTTCGACACCGGGATCCAGCTTTTTGGACCTGTGCTGGGTGTCCTGGCTCCCTTTGTCTTTGTCGCCGTCTTCGGGCTTGCCATGACGTCCCCGCCCGTGGTGGCGCTGGGTGCTGAGCTGCGGCTCTGGTGCGTCTGCTACATGGGCTATCTGCTCGTCTTCCTGCACCCCCAGACCAGCACTTTCCGCATGCTGCTGCCGCTGTTTCCGCTGGCCTTGGGTGCAGCCCTGCTATCCCGATCCCGGGCCTACCGCGGGACTGTGGTCACCATGTTCGTGCTGCTCCAGATTGTCTGGATCGTCTGGCTGTGGGCCTGGGCCGAACTGCCCGGCGGGGGAGACTATCCGCCGTGAGACGTCCGTGAGCCGGTCCGCGGAACTATGACGCACGGCACAGTCGGCCGCAATTTTCCAAGCGATGAAGAAAATCCATCAATTAGCTACAGGCGGGTAATTACAGGATAATAGGGGTTAAGCATGAACAAATTGCATTCACAACTGTTCAGTCATGGCGGTAGCTGCTAGGCCGCCATGGGGCTTGATTGACGACGCGGCCACAGCCCGCCCGGGCTGGTAGGTCCTGGGACTATTGGAGGGGATTTTCCTCATGGCGGCTATGAAACCACGCACCGGCGACGGCCCTATGGAAGTAACCAAAGAGGGCCGCAGCTTGATTATGCGTGTGCCGCTCGAAGGCGGGGGGCGGCTTGTGGTCGAACTCAACGCGGCGGAGGCGGCAAACCTTAAGGAATGCCTCGTCGGCGTTACCGAATAGATTTGCTGGGGCGGGGTCCGCGGCCGTAAAGGCTGCGGGCCCCGCCTTATTTTTTAACCGCTACCAGCAGCCCGTCGCCGGTGGGCAGCATTGCCGAAGCCAGGCGGTCGTCGTCGCGGATGGATTTGCCCACCTGGCGCAGCACCACCGTGGTGGAATCCCGGGCAGCCGGGTTGGCCACGCGGTCCTTGTCCAAGGCGTCGTTGATAATCAGCAGCCCGCCGCGCTTGAGCAGCCGGACGGCTTGTTCGA
Organism: Arthrobacter sp. Leaf337; assembly: GCF_001423745.1. Classification (GTDB taxonomy): domain Bacteria; phylum Actinomycetota; class Actinomycetes; order Actinomycetales; family Micrococcaceae; genus Arthrobacter. The sequence continues at coordinate 433,584 of NZ_LMPC01000001.1, read as the reverse complement.
CGTACCCGGGGATGCCCGGCTTGTCCGCGTCAACGAACACGAGGTCGTACGCGCTGTCGGTCAGCCGCGGCAGGACGTCGCCGGCGCGGCCGGAAATAGTGCGGGTGCGGTTGGCGGGGCTTCCCGCTTCCTGGAATGCCTCCCGCGCGGCCCTGAGGTGTTCAACGTCCACATCGATGGTGGTCAGGACCGCCTGGGGTCCGAGCCCGCGGAGCAGGCAGACGCCGGACACGCCTGCACCGGTTCCGATTTCCACCGCTGTCTGTGCCTTGGATGCCGCAGCCAATACGGTAAGCACCGCACCCACGCCCGGTCCCACCGGAGTCACGCCCAGCTCAAAGGAACGCTCCCGAGCGTGCAGCAGTACTTCATCCTCGGCAGGCAGATCTTCTGCATAGGACCAGCTCGTGGACTTATCGGCGCTCATGAGGATTCGCTTTCTGGGCGGCAAGGGGATTGTTCCTATCAGCGTACTGTGTCAGGGGGTGCCGGGCCCGGAGGTGGCGAGTCGGCAGGCTGTGGCTTCCGGCCGATGTGACGGGAACCACCCTGTTCCGGGGTCCGGAGGCGCGGGGCGTTCCGCCCAAGGCTGAAGCCCTGCAATAGTCAGGAAATTCCCAGCCAACTTTGAAATGATTGGAATCCGCTCATCCAGGAGGTGATCGGCGCCGAAGCACTGGTGTCAGCACCATCCAGGCGTTAGTTCCATCCATGAGGGGAGTGGACGATGTCAGCATCAGTTGTGGCACCTGTCCCGGCAATTGAAGATTCAGTGGCCCAGCCGGACACCGAGTGGGTCAGGCCAAGCTGGGAGGAAGTGGTCACGAACCACTCCGCCAAGGTCTACCGCCTTGCCTACCGCTTAACCGGCAACAAGTACGACGCCGAGGACCTCACCCAGGAGGTGTTCGTCCGGGTTTTCCGGTCGCTGGAGAACTTCAAGCCCGGTACGCTCGACGGTTGGCTGCACCGGATCACCACCAACCTCTTCCTGGACCAGGCGCGGCGCAAGAGCCGCATCCGCTTCGATGCCCTCGCTGACGACGCCGAATCGCGGCTGCCAGGCCGCGAGCCCGGTCCGGAACAGAGCTTTGAATTCAACAACCTGGACCTCGACGTGCAGGCCGCCCTCGAAGAACTGCCGCCTGACTTCCGGGCCGCCGTCGTACTTTGTGACCTTGAGGGCCTGTCCTACGACGAGGTGGCCGAGGCCCTCGGCGTCAAGCTCGGAACCGTGCGGTCCCGCATCCACCGCGGCCGCACCATGCTCCGGGAAAAGCTGGCACACCGTGATCCCCGGACCAGGCAATCCCTCAAGCCGCGGCTCAAGCTGCCGCGCATCGCCGGCATCCTCTGATCGGCTCCATGGGTCAGCTGAGAAACCTGCTGCGGGGCCTGGGAGGCAACTGTACGCGCGGAATCCTGCCGCGCAGCAAGCGCGGCCGCAGCTCAAAGCACATAGAATCCTGCCCGGAATGCACGTCGCTCCAGTGGCGTGAGCGCCAGTATCTTGAGCGCCTGCGCAGCGCGGCCATCCCCGCTGCAAGCGAGGACTTCACTGCCAGGCTGTTAGCCAGGACGCAGCAGCTCGCGTCCGCGCCGGGCGGTACGGCCGCCGGCCATGCCGTGCGCCGAAGCACGCCCGCAGGGTTCCCGGCGCTCCGCGCACTGGGCCTGGCAGCGGGCGGGGCCCTGGCCGCGGCCGGAGTGGTCACCGGCGCTGCCTACTTCGTGGCCGGTGACCCCCGGCCCGTCGCCGATGGCAGCCCTGCAGCGTGGTCCCGGCAGCACGAGGCCGCTTTCGGACTTCAACCGCCGGCCGGCAGCGCTTCCCCCGGGTCCGCCGGCATGCTGACATCCACAGACCTTGAGGGACTCCGCACGCAGGGATGGTCGTGCCCGGAGCTTCGCGACATGGGGTTCCACGTCCTTTGGGCGCGGCATGAAACCGTCGCCGGACAGGCAGTCCTGGAACTGCGGCTCACTGACGGGACACACTTTGCCACAGTCCTCGAACAGCACTGGCAGCCGGGACCCGCTGACGGCGCACAACCAACCGTGCCGCTGTCATCGCCCACGAACATCCTGACCGGCCGTCCTGCCGAGGTCGACGGATTCGTGCGTGCGCCTGGGGGTGCTGCGGCCGGCAGTGCGGCAGGCGGGGCGGTATGGATCAATGCTTCTGCCCCGTGGCGGGCCATTTACCAGGCTCCGGGCGTGACCTTCACCTACATCTCGGATCTGCCTGCTGACTCCGCCGATGATGGCGTGGCAGAACTGGTTCGCTCGGGTTCCACCACCTCAATGCGCAGCCCCGAGGTCCCCGCGACCGGAACGGCCGGCAACGCCGCGCCCGGCACGGAAAGCGTGCCTGCCGGGGAAGGCCTGCCCGCCAGGCTGCAGCGCGGCCTGGGGCGCATCGTGGAGCTTCTTACGCCATGAGCCGGCCGCCCGGAGCAGCCGCCGCTGTGCGCTCCGCGTCAGAATCGTCACCACTGTGCCGGAGAGGGTAATCTTCCTAAGGTGTTTGGAATCAACGGTCCGGAGTTTCTTCTTCTGCTGATCATCGGGGTCCTGGTGATCGGCCCCAGCCGGCTGCCTGAATACACCCAGAAACTGGCGAACCTGGTCAAGGAAGTCCGCCGGATGGCGTCCGGCGCACGGGAGCAGATCAAGGACGAAGTCGGCATCGACATCGACGAGGTCGACTGGAAGAAATACGACCCCCGCCAGTACGATCCCCGCCGGATCATCAAGGAAGCCCTGCTCGACGACGACACCAAGCCTGTCAGTGCCGGGGCGCCGGCTGCGGTCGCGGCCGTTGCCTCTGCCTCCGCGGCATCCTATGCGGAAGAGCGGCCGGCGCGCGTCATCGAACGGCTGCCCGAGGGCGAGCCTGCCCCTTTCGATTCCGAGGCCACGTAGGGCCCGGATTTCGACAGGCCCAATCACCCGGGGACAGGCTCCATCACCGGGGCTGGAGGCCCAGCTTCATACCCGTCAGGCCCCGCGGCCTTGCCGCCAGCTTGTCCGCTATCCCCGTCAGCGCCCTGGCCGCAGGGGTCTCGGGACGGCCCAGCACGATCGGTTCGCCGGCGTCGCCGCCCTCGCGCAACAGGATATCCAGGGGAATCTGGCCCAAAAGCGGCACATCCGCGCCGACGGTCGCGGTCAGGCGCTCGGCGAGGACAGCGCCGCCGCCGCTGCCAAACAGTTCCATCCTGCCGCCGTCGGGCATTTCCAGGTAGGACATGTTCTCCACAATCCCGGCCACGGACTGGCCCGTCTGGGTGGCGATGGCACCAGCCCGCTCGGCGACGTCGGCGGCAGCGGCCTGCGGTGTGGTCACCACCAGGATCTGCGCCTTCGGAAGCAGCTGCGCCACGGAGATGGCGATGTCCCCCGTGCCCGGAGGCAGGTCGAGGAACAGCGCGTCCAGGTCGCCGAAATAGACGTCGGTGAGGAACTGCTCAAGGGCTCGATGGAGCATCGGCCCGCGCCACGCCACCGGCTGGTTGCCCTTGACGAACATGCCGATGGAAATAACCTTCACCCCGTACGCGACCGGCGGCAGGATCATGTCATCCACGCGGGTGGGGGCCTGGTCGATGCCCATCAGCGCGGGGACCGAGAACCCGTACACGTCGGCGTCGATGATGCCGACGCGCAGCCCCTGGGCAGCCATGGCGCAGGCGAGATTCACCGTGACGGAGGACTTGCCCACCCCGCCCTTGCCGCTGGCAACAGCAAACACCTTCGTGAGGGATCCGGGCTGGTTGAACGGGATGCCGCGCTGGCCGCCCGGTCCGCGGAGTTTTTCCTTCAACGCGTCCCGCTGCTCCTGCGTCATCACTCTGAGCTCGACGTCGACCGCCGTCACTCCGGGGACCGCGGACAGCGCGGCCTCGGAGTCTGCGGTGATGGTGCCGCGCAGCGGACAACCGGAAATGGTGAGCAGCACGACGAGCCGGACCCGGCCGTCGTCGGCGATGTCCACGGACTCCACCATGCCAAGTTCGGTGATGGGGCGCCGCAGTTCGGGGTCGATGACAGTGGCCAGTGCAGCGTCCACTGCCTGGGCCAGGGGGGTGCTCATGCAGTCAGTGCTCAGCTTTCGGGGGAATTGAGGTGCGCGGGAGTGCCAGGGTGGTCCGGCTTGACCTTGGGGATCTGCTGGGTCCGCGGGTTGCGCTGTTTGTCGCGGCGTTCCTTCAGCTTCTCCTTGAGTTTGTCCTTCGGCGACTCGTGGCTGCCGGCGCCGGACGGATCATGGGTGCGGAGTTCCTCCTGCGCCTCCAGCATGTCCTCGAGCAGGCTGCGCAGCTCGGCGCGGACGTAGTCGCGGGTGGCGACCTCGCGGAGCGCGATGCGCAGGGAGGCCAGCTCCCTGGTGAGGTACTCGGTGTCGGAGAGGTTGCGTTCAGCGCGCTGCCGGTCCTGCTGGAGGGACACGCGGTCGCGGTCATCCTGCCGGTTCTGGGCCAACAGCAGCAGCGGGGCCGCATAGGAGGCCTGGAGCGACAGCATCAGAGTAAGCAGGGTGTAGCCCAGGGCCTGCGAGTCGAACTGCCAGGCCTCGGGCGCGAAAGTATTCCAGACCAGCCAGAAGACGCAGAAGATCGTCATGTAGACCAGGAAGGTCGGCGTGCCCATAAAACGGGCAAAGCCTTCCGTGGCGTGGCCGAACGCGTCGGGATTCGGCGAAAACTTGGGAAGAATGCGCTGGCGCCCGCTGAGCGGCGTATCCAGGCCAGCGGATGTCTTGGCTCCGGGACGGTGGGAGGAGTTCCGGGGTGAGCTGAGATCAGCCAATGCGGCCTCCAAGTTTCCTTATCGGGGCGTCATCATCGTGGGCGCGCCAGTCGTCCGGCAGCAGGTGGTCAAGCACGTCATCAACAGTCACCGCCCCCACGAGGCGTCCGTCCTCGTTGACGACCGGGAGTGAGTTCAGGTTGTAGGTGGCCAGGGTGCGGGCCACCTCGCTGATGTGGGCCTGGTCCGACACAGGTTCCAGGTTCTTGTCCACCAGATTTCCGAGCGGTTCGGGCGGCGGGTAGCGAAGGAGCTGCTGGATGTGGACCACGCCAAGGAACCGCCCTGTGGGCGTTTCCAGCGGCGGACGGGCAATGAAGATCGACGACGCGAGCGCCGGTGAGAGCTCCTCGCGCCGGACGTGGGCCAGGGCTTCGGCCACCGTGGCCTCGGGAGGGAGGATCACCGGGACAGGCGTCATGAGTCCGCCGGCGGTGTCCTCGTCGTACTCCAGGAGGCGCCGGACGTCCTCGGCCCCTTCGGGTTCCATGAGCTGGAGCAGTTCCTCTGCCTGTGCCGAGGGGAGTTCGGCGAGGAGGTCGGCGGCGTCGTCCGGATCCATCTCTTCGAGGACGTCGGCGGCGCGGTTGACGTCGAGGGCGGAGAGGATTTCCACCTGGTCGCCTTCGGGCATCTCCTGCAGGACGTCGGCGAGCCGTTCATCCTGAAGTTCGCTGGCCACTTCGAAGCGGCGTTTGTCGCTCATCTCCTGCAGCGCTTCGGCGAAGTCGGCCGGTTTCAGGTCCTCGTGCGTGGCCACGAACTGGGTGGCGGCCTGGGGCTCCGTCCTGGCGCCCTGCAGGGCATCCGCCCAGTCGATGATCATGGTCTCGTTGCGGCGGAGCCGGCTCAGCGGCGAGAGGGAGTGGCCGCGGCGCACGAACAGTTTGCTGACGAACCAGTCGCCGGAACGGTGCCGGTCCATGGCGATGTCCTCGATGGTGGCGTCGCCGCTGCCGTCCGCCAGGGTCACGCGGCGGTCGAACATTTCGGCCACCACCAGGGTTTCGGCGCCGCGCTGTTCGAAGCGGCGCAGGTTCACCAGGCCGGTGCAGATGACCTGGGTCTGGTCGATTGAGGTAATCCTGGTCATGGGGACGAACACCCGCTTCTTGCCGGGTACTTCCACCACGATGCCCACCACGTGGGGGGCGCCCCGGGTGCCGCGGGAGAGCACCACGACATCGCGCAGCCTGCCCAGCCGGTCGCCCAGGGGGTCGAAGACATCCAGTCCGAGAAGGCGCGCAACAAACACCCGCGAAAGATTTGTGCTCACTTGTACAGGCTACCGAGTCTGCTCTCTTTTAGCTGAATTTCAGCCTGCTCACAGCCGGATGGGCAAGAATGGAGGTATGTCAAACATTTTTGGTGCTCCCAAGGCCGGTGTCCCGAACGGGCCGGATGAATTCCGCACGGTTCCGGCCGGGGACACCGTCGGTTCGTATACCTCCTACTTGGACGCCCAGAAGGCGGTGGACTACCTCGCGGACCAGCAGTTCCCCGTCCAGCTGGTGTCCATCGTGGGCAACGACCTGAAAATGGTGGAGCGCGTCACCGGGCGGCTGAGCTACCCCCGGGTCGCTCTGTCGGGCGCATTGAGCGGTATGTGGTTCGGCTTGTTTGTCGGCGTGATGTTGTCCTTCTTCTCGCCGACCGGCGGCTACTTCTCGATTGTGACCTCGGTGCTCATGGGGGCGGCGTTCTTTATGCTCTTCGGCATTGTCACCTACGCAACGCAGCGCGGGAAGCGTGACTTCACGTCAACGAGCCAGGTGGTGGCCACGAACTACGACGTCGTGGTGGCTTTCGAGGCTTCCCACGAGGCACGGCGCATGCTGCAGCAGCTGCCCATGACCCCGTCGGACGCGTCTGCAGGGTCTGCTCCCTATGGCCAGGGGGGCTATCAGAACCAGCCGTCCCAGCAGCCCGGGCACCAGCACGGCCCGCAGCAGGGGCCCCAGCGGCCCGCGGGTTGGAACGACCCCTACGGTCAGAGGACCCCGGAGGCAGGGAACCAGCCGCCGGCGGGCGCCCATGCGGCATCCGGAGCGGTCAGCCAAGGGCCGCAGCCCGCGTCCGAGGAACACCCCCAGCACGTGGCCGCGCCGACGCCCGCGGTGCGCTACCCGGACCTCCCTGACGGCCGGCCGCAGTACGGGGTGCGCGTGACCGACGCGCCTACGCCTGAAGGCGGCGCCAAACATGAGCCCGCCGAGGGCAACACGCAGCCATAACGCGAACACCAAAGGCCTCCGTCCGGACGATCCGGACGGAGGCCTTTGTGTTTCCGATTTACGGCTTTCCGGGGCTACGCGTGGTCGGCTTCCTGGTAGATGCCCGCCATCCAGGACTCGACGTCGTCGGCCTTTCGGGGGAGGGCGGCGCTGAGGTTAACGGGACCGTCGGCCGTCATCAGGATGTCATCCTCGATCCGGACGCCGATGCCGCGGTACTCCGCGGGAATCGCGAGATCCTCGTTCTTGAAGTACAGGCCGGGTTCGATGGTGAACACCATGCCCGGAGTGAGGACGCCGTCCAGGTAAAGCTCACGCTTGGCCTGGGCGCAGTCATGCACGTCGAGGCCCAGGTGGTGGCTGGTGCCGTGCGGCATCCAGCGGCGGTGCTGCTGGCCCTCGGTGCTGATGGCCTCCTCGACGGACACGGGCAGCAGGCCCCATTCGGCAAGGCGTTCGGCCAGGACCGTGGTGGCGGCTGTGTGGATGTCACGGAACTTGGTGCCGGGGCGGGCTGCGGCGAAGCCGGCGTCCGCGGCGTCCAGGACGGCTTCGTACACCTTCCGCTGGATGTCGCTGAACGTGCCGTTGGCGGGCAGGGTGCGGGTGACGTCGGCGGTGTAGAGGGAATCAGCCTCAACACCTGCGTCCAGCAGCAGCAGTTCGCCGGCGTTGACCTTTCCCGTGTTCCGCGTCCAGTGCAGCACAGTGGCGTTGTTGCCCGAAGCCGCGATCGTGTCATAGCCGAGCTCGTTGCCCTCTTCCCGGGCACGGGCGAAGAAAGCGCCTTCGACTACCCGCTCGCCGCGCTGATGCGTCAGTGCGCGGGGCAGCGCCTTGACCACCTCGGCAAACCCTTCCACCGTGGCGGCCACGGCAATTTTCATCTGCTCGATTTCCCACGGGTCCTTGAGCAGGCGGAGCTCGGAGAGGGCTTCCGTGAGCTTCTCGTCGAGGGCATCCAGCACGCCCAGGTCCAGGTTGTCCGGGTCCTTGGCCGTGTTGTAGCGGGCCGTGTCCACGAGGGCGTCGATGTTGTCATCCACCTTGCGCACCAGCCGGATGGAAATGCCGCCGATTTCGGGGGCGCCCACGTTCTTGGTGATGGCGAGTTCGAGCTGGTCGATGTGCGCCGTGGCGAGGCCCAGCCTCCGCTCGAACTCCGCGAGCGTGGGGCGGGCGCCGATCCAGAATTCGCCGGAGCGGGAGTCTGCATAGAACTGTTCGGTGTCCCGGCCGGCCAGGGGCCGGAAGTACAGCGTGGCGCGGTGGTTCCCGCCGTCGTCGCCCGTACCTTCCGGCACCGGTTCCAGAATGAGCACGGCGTCGGGCTCGTGGTCCAGGCCCAGGCCGGTCAGGTGCGCAAAACCGGAGTGGGGGCGGAAACGGTAGTCGCAGTCATTGGAGCGGACCTTCAGGGGCCCGGCGGGGACCACCAGGCGTTCGCCCTTGAACAGGCCCGAAATGGCGCGACGCCGGGCCGCGGCGTGGTCGGCCACGGCATCCCGATCGGGGAGCTCATGTGCCGAGGGCGCCCAGTTGCTGGCCATAAAGGCCTTGAAGGCGTCGGAGCTGGGCCGCTGCGAGCGGTTGTTGACGCGCTCTTCGAGGGGCTGGGTGGCTGTAGTTTCACCGTTGTAGGTGTTGTCTGCATCGTTCACGGTCCCATCGTCTCACCAGCCGCGTGGCCGGGGCCACCGCACACTGCACCGGCCACCCACGGCAGGCATCTACTAGGCTGGGCAGGTGAAGATTGATCTGCATGCGCACTCGAACGTTTCCGACGGCACGGAGGCGCCCGCAGCGGTGATGGCGTCCGCCGCGGCCGCAGGCCTGGACGTGGTGGCCCTGACCGACCACGATTCCACTGACGGCTGGGCCGAGGCGTCCCTCGCGGCCCGGGCCGAGGGGATTGCGCTCGTGCCCGGCATGGAAGTGTCCTGCCGGACCGAGGAAGGCATCAGCGTCCATCTCCTCAGTTATCTCCATGACCCGTCGCACCCGGGCCTGCTGGAGGAAATCACCAAGGCCAAGGACGCGCGCCTCACCCGGGCCGAACGCATGGTCACCCTCCTGGCCGAGGACTACCCGCTGAGCTGGGACGACGTCATCCACCACGTAGCACCCGGCGCAACGCTCGGCCGGCCGCACATCGCCGACGCCCTGGTGGCCGCCGGAGTGGTCGCGGACAGGACCGAAGCCTTCGCCTCGATCCTGACCTCCCATTCCCGGTATTACGTCCAGCACTACGCCCCGGCTCCGGCCGTCGCCGTGGCCCTGGTCCGGGCGGCGGGCGGCGTGCCGGTGTTCGCCCACCCGGTGGCGTCCGCACGCGGCCGCGTGGTGGGCAGGCGCACCTACCTGGAAATGATCGACGCAGGCCTGGCCGGATTGGAGATCGAGCACCGCGACAACCCGGAAGACGGCCGGGCCTACCTCCGGGCGCTTGCGGAGGAGCATGGCCTGCTGGTCACGGGCTCCTCCGACTACCACGGCACCGGCAAGCCGAACCTGCTGGGCGAGAACCTGACCTCGCCCGAGGTCTTGGCGAGGATCGAAGAGCAGGCGACCGGAACCGCCGTCGTACGTCCTTGAACTGTATGCCAACTGACTGGCAGTTAGCGCTGTGAAATCGGCGGATGACGACGTGCGAGTCAGTTGGGCGGGAAGGACGTGAACGTCGCGTGGGCGCTGAGGCGCTTGGCCATCACGTCGATGGCGGGCTGGTTCTGGTCCACGCAGACGAATTTCCGGCCGAGCTTGGCGGCCACCGCACCCAGGGTGCCGGAGCCCGCGAAGAAGTCCAGGCACCAGTCGCCCGGCCGGCTTGAAGCGGCCACGACGCGGCGGATCAGGCCCTCGGGCTTCTGCGTCGGGTAGCCGGTCTTTTCCTTGCCGGTGGGGGAGACGATGGTGTGCCACCAGACGTCCGTGGGCAGCTTGCCGAGCTCCCGCTTTTCCGGAGTCACCAGCCCCGGCGCCATGTATGGTTCGCGGTCCACTTCAGCGCTGTCGAAGTGATACTTGGCCGGGTTTTTGACGTACACCAGGATGTTGTCGTGCTTGGTGGGCCAGCGGAACTTGGCACGGGCGCCGTAGTCGTATGCCCAGATGATTTCGTTCAGGAAGCATTCGCGGCCAAAGATGGCGTCCAGCATCACCTTGGCGTAATGCACTTCCCGGTAGTCCAGGTGAAGGTAGAGGGTGCCGTCGTCGGCCAGCAGCCGCCACGCTTCCACGAGCCTCGGTTCCAGGAACGACCAGTAGTCACTGAAGGCGTCGTCGTATTTGTGCAGGGCGCCTTTGATCGTGTCATAGGAGCGGCCCTTGAAACCCACGCGGTCGCCGCCGCCGTCCGCGTTCCGCACCATGGTGGTCTGCTGCCGGCTCTGGGCGCGGCCGGTGTTGAACGGCGGGTCGACGTAGATGAGTGTGAAGGCGCCGTCCGGCAGCGTGGGGAGGTACTCGGCGTTATCCGCGTGTACCACCAGGTTGCTGCCGTCCGGCGCCCAGACGGTGTCAGTCATTGAGGGGTTTAGGCCTCAGTGTTGCCGTGGTGCGCGCCGTCCTGCGCTGCAGTTCCGCCGCCCACAACTTCGCCGTTGCGGCGGCGCGTGCGGGTGCGGCGGCGGGCGCGGGTGGCCCGGTCAACCTCGGCGGGCGCCGCAGCTGCCACCGCAGCTGCCACCGGAGCTGCCACCGGGGCCGCCTCGGCAGCGGGAGCGGCTGCTGAACTGCTGTCGGAGGAACGACGGCGGCGGTCACCTGAGCGTGAGCCCTCGCGTCCGGCGCTGTCCCGGCTGCCGCCGGCGTCGCTGCGGCGGGAATCGCGTCCGCCGGAGCGGCTGCCGTCCCGTCCGCCGCCGGTGCTTCCGCCACGGGCGGTGTCCCGTCCGCCGTCCCTTGCGCTGCCGCGCCCGGGTTTCTTGCCGGTCTCGCCCAGGTCCTCGAGGACTTCGGCGTCGACGCCGGCAAGGACGCGCTTGTCGCGGGGCAGGCGGCCCTTGGTGCCTTCGGGGATGTCCAGCTCTTCGTAGAGGTGCGGCGAGGAGGAGTAGGTTTCCACCGGCTCCGGGTAGCTCAGGCCAAGGGCCTTGTTGATGAGGCCCCAGCGCGGCATGTCGTCCCAGTCCACGAACGTCACGGCGGTGCCCTTGTTTCCGGCGCGGCCGGTGCGGCCGACGCGGTGCAGGTAGATCTTTTCGTCCTCGACGCACTGGTAGTTGATCACATGCGTGACGTCGTCGACGTCGATGCCGCGGGCGGCGACGTCGGTGGCCACCAGGACGTCGACCTTGTTGTTCCGGAAGGCGCGCAGCGCCTGCTCGCGGGCGCCCTGGCCGAGGTCGCCGTGAATGGCGGCCGCGGCGAAACCGCGGTCCACCAGTTCCTCGGCCACCTTGGCGGCGGTGCGCTTGGTCTTCGTGAAGATGATCGTGCGGCCGCGTCCCCGGGCCTGCAGGATGCGGGCGACGACCTCGACCTTGTCCATGCTGTGGGCACGGTAGATCAGCTGGCGGATGTCGCGCTTGGTGAGGCCCTCGTCGTCCGGATCAGCAGCACGGATGTGGGTGGGCTGGGTCATGTAGCGGCGCGCCATGGCGATGACCGGGCCGGGCATGGTGGCCGAGAACAACAGGGTCTGGCGGACGGCCGGGGTTCCCGCGATCAGCGTCTCGACGTCCGGCAGGAAGCCGAGGTCCAGCATTTCGTCGGCTTCGTCGAGGATGACGATTTTGACGTTCTTCAGGCTCAGGTGCTTCTGCTTGTAAAGGTCGATCAGCCGCCCGGGGGTGCCGACAACAACCTCGACGCCCTTCTGCAGCGCCTCCACCTGGGGCTCGTAGGCACGGCCGCCGTAAATGGTGGCAATGCGGGCATTGCGCTTGCGGGCAGCGTTTTCGAGGTCCTTGGCAACCTGGACAGCGAGTTCGCGGGTGGGCACAATCACCAGCGCCTGCGGCGCGCCCGGGACTGCCAGCTTATCGAATCCGGGGTCGTCGCGTCCCACCACGCGCTGCAGCGCGGGGATGCCGAAGCCGAGGGTCTTGCCGGTGCCCGTCTTCGCCTGGCCGATGATGTCGTGGCCGGCGAGGGCCACGGGCAGGGTCATCGCCTGGATGGGGAAGGGGTGGGTGATTCCGGCGTCGGCCAGGGACTCGACGATGTCGGCGCGGACGTTGTAGTCGGCGAAGGTTTTTTCTTCAATCTCGTGCGGTTTTTCGTCCGAGATGATGGTCTCTTCCGGCTCGATCGATTCGGTGCCGGTGTCGTCGGTCAGAAGTTGGTGCGTGTGCAATTCACTCACAGGGGAGTTTCCTTATTCATTTGGGCATTGGCGCTGCTTGCTCAACGGGGCCGGCCGCAAGGCCGTTCCGGAGCACGCTCAGGCGCGCAAGCAAATCCAGTGGAAGCCGATCGCGGGCTATCTAAATGCTGGCACTGGGGACCAACGGGTGTATCTCAAGATCGCGTAGGGGCGGGCTTGTTGAATTCAAAAATCATGGAAATCAACGACCGGGCATCCATTACTACCCCTTCAGTCTAGCTGTTGAGCGCAACCATCCCCGACTGACGCCCCGGGCACGGCCCACAGCCAATCCACAATCACTCCACCAACTCCAGCCGGATCGCGCGTGTGTCGATGTCCGAGGAGATCAGCCTGACCCGGACCGTGGTGCCGGATTCAAGTTCGCCGGGGCACCTGGCGGTCACTGCCGGGTCCGCGATCTGGATGATGCCGGACGGTCCGTTCCCGTTTCCGTTGCCGCCGTTTCCGTTTGTCTTGCCCGGTTTCGAACCGGAGATGACCACGGCGTCGAACTCCTGCCCGATGTGGTTGACAAGGAGGGCGGCCTCCACCGTGTCCAGGGCCAGCCGCTCCATCCTTGCTGCCAGCTGGTCCGAGGCCGCCATGATCTCCGGCAGGGACGGCAGGGCGTCACGGGCCCAGCCGGGGACAGCAGTGCGGTTGCTCAGCGCCTCGCAGATCACCAGGACAAAACGGTCTATCAGCCGCCGCAGCGGGGCCGTGGTGTGCGCGTAGGCAGCTCCGATTGCCGACTGGATGGCGTCCTTCGGCACTGTGCCGTCAAAGGGCGTATAGCCGGCGCCCCGGAACAACATGCCGGCGGAATGCAGGATGGCCAGCTGCCTGGGGTCCGTGGGATCAAGGGAGCGCAGGTACTCCCCGTAGCTCGCCCGGCCGTCCCAGGGCTTTCCGAGCGCGTTCGTCTGCCGTTTGAAGTGCAGGAGCGAGCGTTCGTCGGGCGAAGGCATGGTCCGCAGGATCCCCACTTTGCCTTCCAGCATCAGGTCCGCCGCAGCCATGCCGGTCATGAGGGAGATCTGGGCGTTCCAGTCCTCCACCGGAAGGGACGGAGCAGCGACAATGCGGTAGCCGCCGTCGGGCAGCTGTTCAATGTCCTGTTCCGGCATGTTCAGGCTTGCTCCGCCGCGCAGCCTTTCCAGTTCCACCCGCTTGAGCCCCACTTCCTTGAGCAGCTGCAGGACGGGGGCGGCAGTGCCGGCGTCGAGTTCGGCCTGGACGCCCTTGTAGCTGAGCTTGGCACGGCTCCGGATTTTGGCACGGCGCACCAGCACTGACTGCACGCGGGCCCCCGCGTCCAGGCCGAACTCCCAGACGAAAGCGGAGCACATTTGTCCGGCCAGCAGGCTGCCCGCCTGTTCGCTGATGACTTCCGGGTGAAGCGGAATCCGGCCGTCCGGGGCGTAGAACGTCTGCCCCCGGCGGCGTGTTTCGGCGTCCAGCGCCCCGCCGGGTGCCACAAAGGACGGCACATCGGCGATGGCGTAGAAAACCTTGTACCCGTCGCCTGACCGCTCGATGAACAGGGCCTGGTCCAGGTCCGTGGACGACGCCGGATCTATGGTCACAAAGCCCACATCCGTGAGGTCCAGGTCCGGCATCTTGTGTTCCGCAATGGCCGCCAGCGCATCCTGGAGGACTTCATCAGGAAACGGCCCCGGCAGCTCCAACTCCGTACGGAGCGCGTTCAGCGCGTCGGCCAGCCGGTTGGTCTGTTCGTGGACACTTGGAGTCAGGCGATGATGGGACACGAAAGTCAGGTTAGCTCCATTTCCGCCATTAGTCTTGGACGATGAGCTCAACCCCGGCTGACACTGCTCGCTACAACCGCTTCGTCGCGGACCTGTTCGGAATGATGGCCTACGGCGAGCTTTCGGCCTTTGAACGGTTTGCCGCGGACGCACGGTATTCGCCCACCCTCCACGACCGGGCGGTGCTCGGCAGGATTGCCGTAGTGGAGTTCCGGCACTACGAACTGGTGAACGCCCGGCTCGAGGCCAGGGGGATCGACGCCGAGGACGCCATGCTGCCTTTCCAGCCAGCCGTGGACTACTTCCACTCGCGGACACGCCCGGCCGACTGGTACGAATCGCTCATGAAGGCCTACGTCATCGACACGGTCTCTGCCGACTTCTACCGGGCCATCTCACAATACGTCGACGCCGAAACGCGGGAACTCATCGAACAGATCCAGGCCTCCGATGAAACGACGGAGGTTCTCCGCGACCGGCTCAAGGGCGCCCTCGCCGATGATCCCAGGCTCGCCTCCAGGCTGGCGCTGTGGGGCAGGCGGCTGCTGGGCGAAGCCCTGACCCAGGCGCAGCGCGTCAGCTACGAGCATGCGTTCCTGGGAAGCCTGATCGGCGGCGAGGACACCGTCGAGGCGAAAGACCTGGTCAGCGGCCTGATCGCCGGGCTGGCGGAAAACCACTCCAAGCGGATGACGCAGCTCGGACTGACCGGATAGTCAGGATGCGCCGGTGTCGAGCGCTTCGAGCAGTGATCGCGCGGCCGCGGCGGGATCGTCAGCCTCGGTGATGGCGCGGACCACCACAATCCGCTGCGCCCCTGCAGCCACCACCTGCTCAACGTTGCCCAGGTCAATGCCGCCGATAGCGAACCACGGGAGCGTCGTCCCGGCGGCCGCTTCTTTGCCGGCGGCGCTTGCCGCGTAGCGGAGCAGGTCGAGGCCGACGGCGGCCCGCCCCGGCTTCGTGGGGGTGGCCCAGACCGGCCCCACGCAGAAGTAGTCCAGTCCTCCGGTACCGCGGGATGCGGCCATGGCGGCGTCGATCTGCCCGGTGCTGTGCGTTGACAGGCCGATGACGGCTTCGTTGCCGAGGAACGTCCGGGCCGCCGCCAGCGGAAGATCCTTCTGTCCGATGTGGAGCACGGGTGCGCCGGAGAGCGAGGCGAGGTCCGCGCGGTCGTTGACCGACCACAGGCGCCCGTGGCGGCGCGCAGCGGACTCCAGCACAGCAAGAAGTTCGAGCTCTTCGGCTGCCTCCAGGTTCTTGTCGCGGAGCTGGATGATGTCGACGCCACCGGCGTAGGCGGCATCTACGAAGTCGTCGAAATCGCCGCGGTCCGTGCGGGCGTCAGTGCAGAGGTACAGGCGGGCATCGGTGAGGAGAGCTTGCTCGGTCATGGCACCAGCCTAGTTCCCCTAAACTGGGGGAGTACCGCGGGAGCCCGCAGCAGCTGTCACAAAGCTGCAGGGCTGAGAGGGCGTCAGAGCCGACCGCTTGACCTGATCCGGTTAGTACCGGCGTAGGGAAGGATGACTATGGCCCCGCATACCCCAGCAGGCAGCCCCGCCGCGCGCAGCCGCGACATCAGCGCCGACGTCGCCGTGGTTGGCGGCGGAATCATCGGCCATGGCATCGCCTGGGAGGCCCGGCAGTCGGGCCGGTCCGTGGTGCTCATCGATGACGCGCCCGGTACGGGAGCGAGCTGGGCCGCCGCCGGCATGCTGGCACCGGTCAGCGAACTCCACTACCAGGAGGAGGACCTCCTGGAGCTCATGCTGCACTCCTCCGGGCTGTGGCCCGCGTTTGCGGCGAGCCTTGAAACCGAGGGGGTTCCCGGGGAATCCGGCAGCGGCGGCCCGGACACCGGCTACCTCACGACGTCGACCCTCGCCGTGGGGGCCGACGCCGCCGACCGCCGCGCGCTCGCCGACCTGCGCGGCGTCCAGCTGTCGAGCGGCCTCACCGTGGAACCGCTGACCGTCAGGGAAGCGCGGGCCCGGGAGCCGTTGCTGAGTCCCGGGATCTCCTGTGCCTTCGACATCCCGGCGGACCACCAGGTGGATCCCCGCAAGCTCCTCGCCCTCATCGCGGAGTCGCTGGCAGGTTCCGCCGTCCGCCGGCGGGCGGCCGGCCTGCTGTGGGAGGACGGGCGGGTCAGCGGTGTCAGCCTGGCCGGGGGAGGTGCAGTGCACGCAGCGGAGACGATTATTGCCAACGGGCTGGAGTCTGCGTCCCTCGGCGGGCTGCCCGCGGGACTGAAGCTGCCCCTCCGCCCGGTGTACGGGGACATCCTGCGCCTGCGGGTCCCCGCCTACCTGAGGCCGCTGCTGACATCCACCGTTCGCGGCATGGTCCATGGGGTTCCCGTCTACATCGTGCCCCGGCAGGACGGAACCGTGGTGATCGGGGCCACGCAGCGTGAAGACGCCCTCCCGGGGGCAGACGCTGCGGACCTTGGAGCCGGACACGCAACGCCGATCCGTTCAGCCGTTTCAGCCGGCGGCGTCTACCAGCTGCTCCGTGACGCGCAGGTGCTGGTTCCGGCCGTCGCCGAACTGGAACTCCTGGAGGCCACGGCAAGGGCGCGTCCGGGAACGCCGGACAACGCGCCGCTGCTGGGGCGCGTAGCCGTTGCGGGAACCGGCAAGGACGTCGAAGGGCTGATCATTGCCACCGGTTTCTTTCGCCACGGTGTCCTGCTCACTCCTGCGGCAGCGTCCATCTGCAGGCAGCTCATGGACGGCACCGCCGACGTCCGCTGGGCGCCTTTCCGGCCCGACCGGTTTTCCGGCCTTTCGCCAACACCGGCAACACCGGCAACGCCACCGAACATCGTCACAATTGACCCGAACAAGGAAACAGCATGAACATCACACTGAACGGCACCGTCCATGCGGTGGACGACGGCGCGTCTGTCACCACCCTCATCAGCCAGGTTACTGGCAGGAACCTCGCCCCCAACGGGCAGGCCGCAGACGGCCGGAAGCTGGGCGTCGCAGTGGCCCGGAATTCCGAGGTGGTGCCGCGCAGCCAGTGGTTCGTCACGGCGCTCGCCGAGGGCGACGACGTCGAACTCGTTACCGCGGTACAGGGAGGTTGAGCATCATGGCAGGAACTACGGTTGCCGGCGTGGCAGGGACGGCACGGCACGCGGCGGCGGACCCCTTCATCGTGGACGGTGTCCACCTGGGATCGCGGCTGATCATGGGAACCGGCGGCGCGCCCAGCCTGGACGGTCTGGGGGCGGCGCTGATCGCCTCGGGCACGGAGCTGACCACCGTGGCCATGCGCCGCTATTCCCCGGCGGAAACAGGTTCGCTGTTCCAGCTCCTGGTGGACCACAACATCAGGGTCCTGCCCAATACGGCCGGCTGCTTCACCGCACGGGACGCCGTCATGACGGCGGAACTGGCGCGGGAAGCGCTGGAAACGGACTGGGTGAAGCTTGAAGTGATTGCCGACGAGCACACCCTCCTGCCGGACGCTGTGGAACTCGTGGATGCCACAGAGCAACTGGTCAACCGCGGGTTCAAGGTATTCGCCTACACGAATGACGACCCCGTGCTGGCCCTGCGGCTGGAGAACCTCGGAGCCACGGCCGTGATGCCGCTTGGATCGCCCATCGGCACCGGCCTGGGCATCCTGAACCCGCACAACATCGAACTCATCGTTTCCAGGGCATCCGTTCCCGTGGTGCTGGACGCCGGCATCGGTACGGCGTCCGACGCGGCCCTCGCCATGGAACTGGGCTGCGACGCGGTGCTGCTGGCGACCGCAGTGACCCGGGCGCAGAACCCGGCGATGATGGGGGAGGCCTTCAAACACGCTGTCATCGCCGGTAGGCTGGCGAAGGCGGCCGGCCGGATTCCGCGCCGCGAACACGCCCTTGCCTCGTCCGCCATGGAGGGCCGGGCGGAGTTCCTGTAGCAGTCCGAACCAGGCAAGGAGCCAGCGGTGACCGGCAAGGAAGACGTTCTGACGCGAGCCCGGATCGACGCCGCCCTGGCGGACCTTCCCGACTGGAGGTACCGGCTGGGAGGCCTGGTTACCGTTTTCAAGACGCCGACGGCGGCCGGAGCGCTCGAGCTGATTGCCGCCGTCGGGCGCCTCGCCGAGGAGCAAAACCACCACCCGGACCTGGACTGGCGCTACAACAGGGTGTTCATCCGCTTCACCTCGCACGACGCCGGCTCGGAGGTGACGGAGCGTGACGTCACCGCTGCAGCGGCCGTGAGCCTGGCAGCCGCTGCTGCGTCGGCGGCCGCTGAGCCCGGCCTGTACCGGACAGTGGAGATCGCCATAGACACTGCGAACCCGGACGAGATTTCCGAGGTGTGGCGGACTGCCCTTGGCTACCGGAAAGGCAGGTACGGCGACCTGGTCGACCCCTACGGCCGCGGCCCGGGGGTCTGGTTCCAGGAAACGCCCACCCCGAACGAGAACCGCTTCCACCTGGACATCCACCGGAGCAAAGCGGAATCCGGCCCGGCACTGGAGAAAACCGAAGCCACCGGGGCCTTAATGAACCGTGACCACGCACCCAACTGGGTGGTGGTCACGGATGCGCAGGGAAACCGACTGTGCCTCTGCACCGAGGAAGGGCACGAACCGGATCTGTAGCCCTGGCTAGAGTCTCAGGGCTGCTGTCAGCTGCTTTGTGTCATGCAGGGTACGCTTCCGGCCCAGGTACACCGCGGCAGCGAGTGCCGCCCCGGTGCCCAGCACCATGGGCAGCACCCAGGGAATCCACGTCAGGCCGGGCTGGTAACCAAGCCCCGCTGCCATGAAGATGATCCAGCTCAGCATCCCCACGGCAAGGGAAACGCCCGGCGGCATGGCGATGCCGTACTTCGCATGGCGCCGGTCGTTGGCCCAGACAACAAGGCCTGTGGCAGCGGTGACCAGGGCCACGATTACCAGGGAAAGCATTTTCGGCGAACTCCTTGCTGCAGAGCGGGTTGGTCTATGTGGGGTGCCTAGAGCTGGCCGAACCCGACGCGGCGGGCTTCCTCTGCCCCGATTTCAACGTAACCCAGGACGTTGGCGGGAACGATGACCACGCGGCCCTTGTCGTCAGCCAGGCGAAGCTCGGAACCCTTGGCGATGGCTTCCTCGACGAGCTTGGCAACAGCGTCAGCATCCTGAGCCGATTCCAGCACAATTTCGCGGCCGATGTTCTGAATGCCGATCTTTACTTCCACAGCGAGGCCTCCCAGCCAATCAAAGTTCTAAAGGTGTTCTCTATTTGTAGTCTAGGTTTCCTTGGGAAAGCGGGAGATTCCGCGCCAAGCTAAACGATAGATCAGGTCACTGGCCACATCGAGGTCCAGGTTTCCGTCAGTTTCGAGCCAATAGCGCGCGCTGACCTGCGCCATTCCGGCGAGTCCACGACCCAGCAGCTGGGCCTCCAGCATGGGGAGCTTCGTGTCCTCGGCGATGACCCGCGCAATGGCATCGGCAAAAGCCTTGTTGAAAGTTTCGAGCCTGGAACTGACGTCGCTGTCATTAATCAGGTCCGATTCAAAGACCAGGCGGTGCGCCTGGTCGTCGCTGGCAATAAAGCGGTAATACGCCCGCATGACCGCCTGGACGCGTTCGTCATTGTCATCGGTGGAATTCAGGGCGCCCATCATCAGCTCGGTCAGGGAACTGAGATGGCTGTCCAACAGGGCAAGGTAAAGCTCGCGCTTGGAGGGAAAGTGCTGGTACAGCACCGGCTTGCTGACGTGCGCCGTTTCCGCGATCTCGTCCATGGCCGCACCGTGGTAGCCGTTGGCCACAAATACTTCCTGCGCGGCGGCCAGCAGCTGGGCGCGTCGTTCGTCACGCGGGAGCCGCGCTGAACGCGCACCGCCGGCCCGCGTCTGTCCCGCGGCTGCCTTCCCGGCCTGTGTCCGATCAACCGGTGCATGATGAACCACTGTTGGCCTTCTTTCGATTGCAGTTACCTACACTTTACGCGCGGGTAATATGACCTGGCGGTATCTTCGGGCATACATTGAAGTATGGCTTCCACGTTCACCGCAACTGCTGTCCCTGCAACCCTGGATCCGCTCGTGGAACCGGCGGATGCCCTGACCGCCGAAGAGGTGGAGCGCTACTCCCGCCACCTCATCATTCCCGAAATCGGCACGCTGGGCCAACGCAGGCTCAAGAACGCCAAGGTCTTGGTCATCGGAGCCGGCGGCCTGGGCTCGCCGGCGCTCCTTTACCTTGCCGCTGCAGGCGTGGGAACCCTGGGAATCATCGACGACGACGCCGTTGACCTGAGCAACCTGCAGCGTCAGGTCATCCACGGGGTTGCGGACGTGGGCAGGCCCAAGATCGAGTCAGCCCGCGACTCCATTGCCGCGCTGAACCCCTTGGTGGATGTTCGGCTCCACAATGTCAGGCTGGACGCCTCGAACGCACTGGAGCTGTTCGCAGGCTATGACCTCATCCTGGATGGCGCCGACAACTTCGCCACACGCTACCTGGTCAACGATGCCGCCGCCATCCTCGGCAAGCCCTACGTATGGGGCTCCATTTTCCGTTTCGACGGCCAGGTCAGCGTGTTCTGGGAGAAGCACGGCCCCACCTACCGCGACCTCTACCCGGAGGCGCCGCCGGCCGGCTCGGTGCCTTCCTGCGGCGAAGGCGGCGTGTTCGGGATGCTGTGCGCGGCCGTCGGCTCGCTCATGGTGACCGAGGCAGTGAAGCTGATCACCGGCGTCGGGCGCTCCATGCTGGGACGTGTGGCGCTGTTCGACGCCCTCGGCGGCAGCTGGCGCGAGATCAAGGTGGCACGGGACCCGGCGGCTGAACGCATCACGGAACTCACGGACTATGAGGCATTCTGCGGAATAGCTCCGGAGGCTGAAACGGCCAAGGAAAACACCGTGACGGCCACTCAGCTGGCCACCATGCTGGCCTCGCGCAAAGCCGGCCTGAAGGACTTCGAACTCGTGGACGTCCGCGAGCCCGGCGAGCATGACATCGTCAGCATTGACGGCTCCGTCCTGATCCCGCAGGGCAGGATCCTGGCGGGGGAGGCGTGGGCCGAGCTGCCCCAGGACAAGGACATTGTGTTCCACTGCAAGGCCGGGACGCGCTCAGCGGCCGTCCTGGCGGCGGCGCGCAAGGCAGGCTACCAGCGGGTCAGCCACCTCGACGGCGGCATCCTTGCCTGGGTACGGGAAGTGGAGCCGGCCAAGCCGGTTTACTGAGCAATGAACCAGGACACCAGCAGGACGCCGCAACGTAAAACCGGTTCCGGCTTCGGCAAGGAGTCGACCGCCGCTGAGGTCGTTGCCGGCATCGACCTGACCGGCAGGACTGCCATCGTCACGGGCGGATACGCCGGACTCGGACTGGAGACGGTCCGGGCACTAGTGTCCGCCGGCGCCGAGGTGCTGGTGGGCGCACGGAGGCCCGGCCATGCGCGGGAAATGCTGGAAGCGGCCGGAATACCCTTCGGACTGCCTGCCGGAGCAGAAGGCGGAGCCGTTAGTGTCGGGGCGCTGGACCTGGCGGATCTGGCCAGCGTGAAAAGCTTTGCAGACGGGTTCCTGTCCGCGGCGTCCGGGGACCCAGCCGCAGGCCTGGACATCCTCATCAACAACGCAGCCATCATGGCCAGCCCCGAGCGGCGCGTCGGTCGCGGCTGGGAGTCGCAGTTCGCCACCAACCATCTGGGACACTTTGCCCTGACCAACCTGCTGTGGCCCGCGCTGGCGGCCGGCCAGGGCGCGCGCGTGGTCTCGCTGTCGTCCACCGGGCATAAGCTCTCGCCCATCCGTTTCGACGACATCAACTTCGACACCGGCTACGACAAATGGAAAGCCTACGGCCAGGCCAAGACGGCCAACTCCCTCTTCGCCGTGCACCTGGACTTCCTCGGAAGGGACTCCGGCGTTCGGGCATTCGCCGTGCATCCCGGCGGCATCATGACGGAACTGCAGCGCCACCTGCCGCGCGAGGAGATGGTGGCCGCCGGCTGGATGGACCAGGACGGCAACGTCGATGCCAGGTTCAAGACCCCGGCACAGGGCGCCGCAACCACAGTGTGGGCCGCCACGTCCCCGGCGTTGCAGGGCATGGGCGGGGTCTACTGCGAGGACTGCGACATCGCCGAACCCACCCGGACGGGGAGTCCTGAAGCCCGGATCAGGGGAGTGGAGGCGCACGCGGTGGATCCGTCGGATGCTGCGCGCTTGTGGACGCTCTCGGCGGAGATGACCGGGATCAACGCCTTCGGCTGACATCTTGCCGCCCGGTTGGCTCGGCGTTTGGCTCTGCGTCGGGCGCGTGCGCCGGGGCGGGCCGGAAGCCTGAGGCTAGGCGGTTTCCCGCCGGAGGTCGGCGGACGCCGGGCCGGCCTGGCCGTGGTCCACCGGGCATTCGGCAGCCGGGGCAGCGGCGGGCTGCTCAACGGTGATGCCGTACAGCGCGTCAAGGGCCGCAATGTACTGTTCCTGCTGGCCGTTGGAGGCAAGCTCCCGCGCGCGGACCGTGGGAACGTGCAACAGCTGCTTGACCATCCGGCGCAGGGCGAACTCGACTTCCTCAGCGGCGGCCGTGCAGCCGTGGCGTGCCCGGACCTTCTCCATTTCGGCGTCGAGGACGTTCATGGTGTGGCGGCGCAGCGCGACAATCGCCGAGTCCACGGACCTGGCCTCGCGCTCCTGCTCAAACGCTGCAGCCGCGCCGGTAACGATGCCGCTGGCCTGTGCCAGCGATTCGGCCTGCTCCTGGGGGGCAGCGAGCCGCACGGACTCGAGCGTCAGCAGCTCCACGCCGTCGAGCTCTCCCACGGCGGGATCGAAATCATGGGTGAGCGCCAGGTCGATGGCGATCAGAGTCTGGGGTGAGCCGGCGCGAACGCGGGCGAGTTCATCCGCTTCGACGCGGGTATCGGAGCCGCTGCACCCGATCATGACGTCCGCTGCGGCCACCGCGGAGGGAAGCGAATCGGCGTCGAGGGCCTTGCCGCCGCGCGTGGCGACGAAGGCTTCGGCGCGTCCGGAGGAGGAAAAGACGGAAATATCGGTGCATCCGCGTTCGCGGAGCAATGACATGGTGGCGCCGGCGTAGGCGCCGGTCCCGAAGACCACGGCCTTCTTGGTGGACCAGTCGGGGTTTTCCGAAAGGTCAGTGGCGAGATCCAGTGCCACCGAGACAATGGACAGTCCGCGCGATCCCAGGGCCGTCTGCGCACCGACATCCTTGGCGGTCTTGGATGCTGCCTGAAAGAGGCGGACGAGCCCTGAGCTGGCAGTGCCTTCATGCTGGGCGGTGATGAGCGCCCGGCGAACCTGCCCCGCGATTTCGCGTTCGCCCACCACAGCCGAGTCCAAGCCGGAGCTCACGGCGAAAAGGTGTTGGCTGACTTCGCTGCCGGTGCGCGTATTGAATGAGCGGGACACCAGTTGCTCGTTGAGTCCGGTGCGTTCACTGATCTGGGCAACGAGGGCGGCCCGTGCGGCTTCCACGTCATCCGGATGGGGCGCTTCACCATAAATTTCGAAGCGGTTGCAGGTGGCAAGCACCACCGCACCCGTCACTGCCGGCGACCCGGAGAGTGCGGATGTAGCAAGCTCGGAAGCACCGGTGCTCAGTTGAGCAACGGTCTCGAGGTCGATGTCGGCGTGTGTAGCCACCAATGAAAAAAGAACCACAGCATCACAATCATAGCTTTTACGTCGCGGCGTAGAACAACAAAGCACCGTGGTGAACCCCACGGCGGCCTGTGATTCCTGCCACGGAGGGCCGTGGCCGGCCCCGGATGACAGCCTGTCGTTATCTTTTCGGCGCGACTTTAGGGACAATCGAAATCATGACTTCAAGCGCTGCAACGTCCAACGGAACGGTCTCCGACGCCCCGTTCACCGATGCCACCCTGGATGCAGGACACCCGCTGATGGACGGCCGCACGGCTGATTCGCCGCTCATCACCGCCTACCGCGGCGGTAAGCCGTCCCGTCGACCCGTCTGGTTCATGCGGCAGGCCGGCCGTTCCCTGCCGGAATACCTGAAGGTGCGCGAAGGCGTGGCCATGCTGGATTCCTGCCTGCGTCCCGAGCTGGCCTCCGAGATCACGCTGCAGCCCGTGCGCCGGCACGACGTCGACGCCGCAATTTTCTTCTCGGACATCGTGATTCCGTTGAAACTGGCCGGGGTGGGCGTGGACATCGTTCCGGGCGTTGGTCCGGTCCTGGACAAGCCGGTCCGCACTGCCGAGGACGTCGCGGCACTCCCGCAGCTGACCTGGGAAGCGCTGGAGCCGATCCGGGAAGCCGTCCGCCTTACCGTTGCGCAGCTGGGCAAAACGCCGCTGATCGGTTTCGCGGGTGCGCCCTTTACCCTCGCCGCGTACATGGTTGAGGGCAAGCCCTCCCGCGACCACCTCGGCCCGCGCACGATGATGCACGCCGACCCCGAAACCTGGACTGCCCTGGCCAACTGGGCTGCCGACGCCTCAGGCATGTTCCTTCGCGCCCAGCTGGAAGCCGGCGCTTCTGCAGGCCAGCTGTTCGACTCCTGGGCGGGCTCGCTGGGGCTGGCCGACTACGAGCGCTTCGTGGCCCCGGCCTCTGCCCGTGCGCTGGACCACGTCCGGCACCTCGGTGCACCGCTGATCCACTTCGGCACCGGAACCTCCGAGCTCCTGGTGGCCATGCGCGACGTCGGCGTCGACGTTGTGGGCGTTGACTACCGGCTGCCGCTGGACGAAGCCAACCGCCGGCTGGGCGGCACCGTCCCGCTGCAGGGCAACATCGACCCCGCCCTGCTGTCAGCTCCGTGGGCAGTCCTCGAAGCGCACGTGCGGGAGGTCATCCGGGCCGGATCCTCCGCCCCCGGCCACGTCCTGAACCTGGGCCACGGCGTGCCGCCGGAGACCGACCCCGACGTCCTGACGCGCGTCGTCGAACTCATTCACTCGATTTCCCCGGAGTAAATGGTGAGCGCAGCCACGCCGGAAGCGTCCGTTACTACGGCCGTGGTGGTGGGAGGCGGCGTTTCCGGCCTGCTCGCCGCCCTTGAGCTTGCCAAAGCCGGCAGGCACGTCACCGTCCTGGAAGCCAGCGAAGCCTGGGGTGGCTGCGTGGGCAGCCATGTGGTGGGCGGCCTGACGCTGGACAGCGGAGCCGAGTCCTTCGCCACCCGCACAAACGCCGTTGCGGACCTCGCGGCAGAACTCGGCATCGCCGGCAATATCGTGGCGCCCCATCCCGGCGGTGCCTGGGTCCAGCTCCCCGAAGGCGCCCGTGAACTCCCCAAAACCGGCGTCCTGGGCATTCCGGCCAACCCGTGGGACCCCGAAGTGCGGCGGACGCTGGGACTGGCCGGCTCCCTCCGGGCTTCCCTGGACAGGCTCCTGCCGGCTTCCGCGGGGACCCGCGCGGGCATCACCAGTGTCTCGGCCCTGGTCAGGCAGCGGATGGGCCGCCGCGTTCTGGAACGGCTGGTCGAGCCGGTGGTGGGCGGCGTGCATTCCGCAGATCCCGCGCTCCTCGACGTGGACATGGTGGCGCCCGGGCTCCGCGACGGAATCAAGGCCCACGGCTCCCTGGCCGCCGCTGTCGCGGCCCAGCGCCGGGGGATCCCGGCGCAGGGCGCCAAGGCGGGATCCGCCGTCGCCGGCCTCCACGGCGGCATGCACACCATGATCAGCGCCCTCGTGGCGGAGCTGCGCCGGCGCGGCGTGACGCTCCTGACCGGAACCCCGGCAGAGTCTGTGGCCAGGACAGCTGACGGTTGGCGGGTTTCGGCGGGGGAACAAACGTACGACACCGGCCTGCTGGTAGTTGCCCTTGATGGCCCGTCCGCCGTCGGGCTGCTGCAGGATGCCGTGCCTGACCTGGCCGGGCATCGTCCGGCTGCCGGTCCGGACGTAAAGCTTGTGACACTTGTTGTTGACCTTCCGGAACTGGACCGCCGGCCGCGCGGAACGGGCATCCTGGTGGCTCCGCAGACACCCGGCATCGAGGCCAAGGCCTTGACCCACGCCACCGCCAAATGGGACTGGCTGGCGGCCGCGGCGGGGCCGGGGACCCACGTCGTCCGGCTGTCATACGGCCGGGGTGAGCGCCTCCCTGCAGAGGGTGCCATCGCACCTGTCGGAGCCGGCTCCCGCGAGGGTGACCGTGCCCTGCTTGATGCGGCCTTACGGGATGCGTCGGCACTGCTGACAGTGCCTGTCACGGCCGATGACGTGCTTGATTGGGATGTCGTCAGCTGGGGCGGTGTTTTGCCGTTCGCAGCCGTGGGCCATCGGCAGCGGGTGGCGGAAGTCCGCAGGGTCTGCGCTGCTGACGGAAGCCTCGTGATGGTGGGCGGGTGGTTGGCGGGCAACGGCCTGGCAGCGGTTGTGGCCGACACCAAAAAACAGGTCGCGGACAGCCTCCACTAGCCCGCGGGTACCGCGTTCAGGGCTTCTTTGCAAGTTTCAAATGGCACGAATTTCTGGCTAGGGTCGATGACTATGGTCATTCAGAAGTCCGAAGAAACTCGAACGCTGACTGGTTTCCATGGGGGTCTTCGGCGCGGCACGGCAGCAGCGGCGCTCGGAGCGGTACTAGTCCTTTCCGCAGGTGTTCCTGCATCCAACGCTGTATCCCTGGTCCCGGCTCCGGACACCACAGACGGCGCTGACGCCGCCACGACGGCTTCCGTGGAAGCGGGTGCTCTCCCGCTGGATATCTGGGCATCCGTGGTCCTGGGACCCAAAGGCGATCCAGCCCGCCCGCCCGCACCGGGCACCGGCAAGCAGACGCCGCCCGGACAACGGTCGCAGCCGTCGCCGTCGCCGTCTCCGACGACCGACCCGGTGACGCCTTCACCGTCGCCCGACCCGGAGACGCCGTCGCCGTCACCGGACCCGGAGACGCCGTCACCGTCTCCCTCCGAAAGCGGTGCGCCGTCGGGCACGCCAGCACCGGCTCCCGCGAGCGGGGCTGCAGGCCCGTCCACCGGTCCGGCACAGGCGCCGGCCGCGCCTGTTCCCGCCACCGGAGCGGCTCCTGCTGGTACTCCCGGGGCGCCAAGCCCGTCGCTGCCCGGAAGTGCCGCACCGGCCGCTCCGGGAACGGCACTAACCGCTCCCGGCACGTCCGCGAAAGTGCCGGCGACTGGCGTAACGATGCCGGCGACCGGCAGCCGGGCGGGAGGGTCCGCGACCACTGCTCCGGCGTCGGCTTGGACAACCACGAACAGGTACGGTCCTGCCAACATGGCCATATTGACGTCGGCAGGCGTCATGCCGCTGTCCGGACCCGGCTACGGTGTCTCGAGCGCACCGGTGATGCGGTCTGCCGTGAGCGTCTCGCCGATGGGCGACTTGTCGCCCCAGGTCTGGTGGGGTGCCGGGCTGGTCGCGCTGGCCTGCGCCGCCGGGGTGGCCTACGTGCGGATGCGCCGGATCTGAGTCAGTTGCGGGTTGTAGGACCTGTGAAATTAAGCACTTCTACACGTTGTAGAACAGTTCGGTTTCGACTTAGGCGGCACCGAAGGGCAGACTGGTAACTATGAGCCACACTTCTGCCGAATCTGTCAGTAAAACCGAATCAGTAGCCGGAAAATCAGCAGCCGAAGAAACAGAGCAGTTCTTCACCCTCTGGACGGTTTTCAAGCGCTCCTCGAACGTCCAGCGCAGCGGCGATGCTGCCATCGAATTCGAAGCGCTGCTGGGCCGCCTTGCGGATGCCGGGGTAGTCCACCGCGGCAGCTACGACGTTTCGGGCATGCGTGCAGATGCGGACATTATGGTGTGGCTCCACGGCCCCAAGCCCGAGGCGCTGCAGCAGGCCGTCCGCGAGATCCGCCGCAGCAGCCTCTTTGCCGGCACTGAGATCGCCTGGTCCGCCATGGGTGTGCACCGCGAGGCCGAATTCGCCAAGAACCACACGCCCGCGTTCTCCCGCGGCGTGGAACCCGCCGAGTGGCTCTGCGTTTACCCGTTCGTCCGCTCCTACGAGTGGTACCTCCTGCCCGACGCCGAGCGCGGCGCCATGCTGCGCGACCACGGAATGCTGGGCCGCGACTTCCCGCAGGTCATCTCCAACACCGTTTCGTCCTTCGCCCTGGGCGACTGGGAATGGATCCTCGGCCTCGAGGCCCCCGAGCTGGTGGACCTCGTTGACCTGATGCGCCACCTGCGCGCCACCGAGGCCCGGCACCACGTCCGTGAAGAAATCCCGTTCTACACCGGCCGGCGGGTCACCGCCGGGGAGATCGCCGAGGTCCTCGCATGAGCCCGCTCGAATCTCAGGAAGCGCCTGGCTCGGCAGCCACCAGCACCGCCGTCAACCCGGTCACCGAAGCCGGCCGGATGGCGCCAAAGGAGTACGACGCCGTCCTCCTCGCCTCGTTCGGCGGCCCCGAAGGCCAGGACGACGTCATCCCGTTCCTGCGCAACGTCACCCGTGGCCGCGGCATCCCGGACGAACGGCTCGAAGAGGTCTCGCACCACTACCGGGCCAATGGCGGCATCAGCCCGATCAACCAGCAGAACCGTGCCCTCAAGGCCGGTATCGAAGCCGAACTTTCCGCCCGCGGCATCGACTTGCCCGTCTTCTGGGGTAACCGGAACTGGGACCCTTACATCCCGCAGACCCTGCAGGACGTGTACGACGCCGGCCACCGCAAGGTCCTGATGGTCACCACGAGCGCCTACTCGTGCTACTCCAGCTGCCGCCAGTACCGCGAAGATATCGGCCTTGCGCTGACCTCCACCGGCCTGGACGGAAAGCTGGAAGTGGACAAGGTCCGCCAGTACTTCGACCACCCCGGCTTCGTGGAACCGTTCATCGAAGGCACCGCCGCCGGCCTGGCCGACGTCCGCGCCCAGCTGGCCGCCGCCGGCACCCCGGCCGCACCCGTTCACATCCTGTTCGCCACCCACTCCATTCCCACGCGTGACGCCGAAGCCGCCGGACGTTCCGAGGACGAGCCGCGCCAGTTCGCTGAGGGCTCGGCCTATGTGGCCCAGCACCTGGCATCCGGCGCCGAGGTGATCCGCCGGGTCGAGGAGGAAACCGGTGACACCGCCCCGTGGTCGCTCGTTTACCAGTCCCGCTCCGGCGCCCCGCACGTTCCGTGGCTCGAACCGGACATCAACGACGCCATCGAGGAACTCGCCGGCCAGGGCGTCAAGGGAATCGTAATAGTGCCCCTTGGCTTCGTCAGCGACCACATGGAGGTTGTCTGGGACCTGGACACCGAAGCGCTGGAGACCTGCCGGAACCACGGCCTCGCAGCAACCCGGGTGCCCACCCCCGGCACGCACCGCAAGTTCGTGGGCGGCATCGTGGACCTGATCTGTGAGCGCACTGCCGCGAACAACATTGCCGACAGGCCCCACCTGACCGACCTCGGCCCCTGGTACGACGTCTGCCGCCCGGGCTGCTGCGCCAACTTCCGGGGCGAGAAGCCCACCATCGCAGGAGCGGACACCACCGTCGGAACGGGCCACGACACCTACCCCTCGGACCCTGCTGCCGCCCCGGCTGCACAGGCGGCGGGACAGGAATCGCTGTGACAGTCCGCATCGGGACGCGCGCCAGCAAGCTGGCGCTCACCCAGACCCAGCAGACGGCGGACCAGCTTGCCGCCATTGGCGGTTTCCCCGTGGAACTCGTGCACATCAGGACCGACGGGGACGTCCTGACCGGCTCGCTCTCGCAGATGGGCGGCACAGGTGTGTTCGTTGCTGCCTTGCGCGATGCGCTGCTGCGGGACCAGTGCGATGTTGCCGTGCACTCGCTCAAGGACCTGCCCACCGGAGCCGCTCCCGGACTGACCCTCGCTGCAACGCCAAAGCGCGTGGACGTCCGCGACGTGCTCTGTGCACGCAACGGTTTCAAACTGGCCGACCTGCCGCAGGGCGCCCGGGTGGGTACCGGTTCCCCGCGCCGGGCAGCGCAGCTCCGCGCCGCCCGTCCAGACCTGGACGTCGTTGACATCCGTGGCAACGTGGACACCCGGCTGGGCCGTGTCCCCGGCCTGCCGGGCAACTCGACCGACGCCGTGGTGGACGGGAAATCCTGCGACCTCGACGCCGTCGTGCTTGCGGCTGCCGGCCTTGAGCGCATCGGCCGGCTGGACACCATCAGCGAATACCTCGAAACGGATGTGATGCTTCCGGCCGCCGGCCAGGGCTCACTGGCCATCGAATGCCGCACCGCTGATGCGCCGCGGAAAGCCGGGTCCACCGAGGGCTCCCAGGGGCCGCTGGCGCAGGCGCTGGCAGCGCTCGATGACACCGACACCAGGCTGGCGGTCACGGCCGAGCGGGCACTCCTGGCCCGGCTGGAGGCAGGCTGCGCGGCTCCGGTGGGTGCCTACGCGTTCCGCAAGGGAAGCATGCTGTACCTGGAGGCCGCGGTCTGCGCTGTCGACGGGAAAGCCTCCGTCCGCGACAAGCGGGCAACAGACGGGCTCACCGAGGTGGGCGCCACGCTTCTCGGCATCGAACTTGCCGAGGTGCTGCTGGCGGCCGGCGCAGCCGACATCGCGGACCTTGCCGCTTCCTGAACCGGCGGAGCCCGCCACATGATGGGACGACGCAGTGCCCGCCGCGCTGAGGGCGACCCAGGGCCGCGGGTGCTGGAGGGTGCCCGCGTCCTGGTCACCCGCAGCCCGGACCGGGCAGCGGCCCTCCTCGCCGCCCTGCGGGAAACCGGCGCCGAGCCGCTACTGCTCCCGCTGATCGATTTTGAACGGGCCAGGGACCTGCATTCCCTGGAAGTCGCCTTCGACGCGCTGGGGGCAGGCGCCTACAGCTGGCTGGTGATCAGCAGTGTGACCACCGTCCAGGCGCTCGAGGAACTCGCCCGGGAACGGGGCAGCACGCTGAGCCGATGGCTGCCCGGCTCCGTCCAGGTGGCCACCATCGGGCCCGCCACGCGGCGTGAACTTGAATCACGCGGGGTCACGGTCGACCTTGCGCCTGCCCGGCTTCAGTCCGGCGTCGGGCTCCTGGACATCTGGCCGCAGGACCAGGGCAGCGTGTTCCTTCCGCAGGCGGACATCGCGGACGGCAGGCTGGCCGACGGGTTGGAAGCACTCGGTGCCAGCGTCCAGGCAGTGACTGCCTACCACACGGTGGATTACCCGGCGGATCCGGCCCGTAGCTTCACAACGGAGGCATCCGCCGCCGTCGCTCAGCCCGGAACTGAGGTGCTTACTCCGGCCGAAGCGAAAACCGAGCTTGCCGCCGGGCGGCTGCACGCCGTCGTCGCCGCTTCACCCAGCGCCGCCCGCCGGATCCATGCGGGGCTGTCGCCCCTGGGTGACTGCCGGTTCGTGGCGATCGGGCGTTCGACGGCAGCTGAGGCCGCATCGCTGGGGCTGCCGGTGGCCGCCGTCGCCGAGGAGCCAACAGCGTCCGGCCTGGTGTCCGCCGTCGTGCAAGCGCTGGCACCAGGACATTCCACACCACCACCGCCCGCCCCTGAGACCCCCGTGAAGGACAGAACATGAGCTTCCCGACCCATCGCCCCCGCCGGCTCCGCACCACCCCGGCCATGCGCCGGATGACGGCCGAACACAGGCTGGCGGCGCCCGAACTGATCCTTCCCGCGTTCATCCGGGAGGGGCTCACGGAACCCAACCCCATCGCGTCCATGCCCGGCGTGGTGCAGCACACCACCGATTCCCTGAAGAGGGCTGCGGCCGAGGCCGTGGAGCTGGGCGTCGGCGGTATCATGCTATTCGGCATTCCGGCCGAACGCGATGCGCGCGGCACGGCATCCCTGGACCCCGACGGCGTCCTCAACAAGGCGATCCGGGACGTCCGCACGGAGGTGGGCGATGACCTGGTGGTCATGAGCGACGTCTGCCTGGACGAATTCACGGACCACGGCCACTGTGGCGTCCTCGACTCCGACGGGTACGTGGACAACGACGCAACGCTGGAAATCTACGCGGCGATGGCCGTAGCGCAGGCTGATGCCGGGGCGCACATGCTGGGCCCGTCGGGAATGATGGACGGGCAGATCGGCGTGATCCGGCAGGCACTGGAGGACGCCGGACACACAAATACGGCTGTGGTGGCGTACGCCGCGAAATACGCCTCCGCGTTCTACGGCCCCTTCCGCGAAGCTGTGGATTCGCAGCTCAAGGGGGACCGGCGCACGTACCAGATGGACGCCGCCAACCGCCGCGAAGCCATCCTCGAGGTGGAGCTGGACCTGGCCGAAGGCGCCGACCTGGTCATGGTCAAGCCCGCCATGAGCTACCTCGACATCCTCGCCGACGTCGCCGCCATGAGCACCGTGCCCGTGGCCGCCTACCAGATCTCGGGGGAATACTCCATGATCGAGGCGGCCGCCGCCAACGGCTGGATAGACCGCCGTGCCGCCATCACCGAATCGGTCCTCGGCATCAAACGGGCCGGAGCCAACATGGTCCTGACCTACTGGGCGTCCGAGCTC
Organism: Arthrobacter sp. Leaf337; assembly: GCF_001423745.1. Classification (GTDB taxonomy): domain Bacteria; phylum Actinomycetota; class Actinomycetes; order Actinomycetales; family Micrococcaceae; genus Arthrobacter. Next base: position 401,045 of record NZ_LMPC01000001.1, on the reverse strand, counting down.
GCCGGCTGGCTGAAGGAGTCGAAATGAGCGACAGCCCCACTGCCCCCGTCGGCCCGGGGAAGGTCCTGCTCGGGCTGAACACGTTCGGCGACGTCGGGTCCTACCCCGACGGGCATCCGGTGCCTCATGCGCTAGTGCTGCGCCAGCTGCTGGAACAGGCAGAGCTGGCGGACGACGTCGGACTCCACGCCTTTGGTGTGGGGGAGCACCACCGCCGGGACTTCGCCGTCTCGGCCCCCGAGGTGTTCCTGGCCGCCGCCGCGGCCCGGACCAAGCACATCCGGCTGGGGTCCGCGGTGACCGTGCTGAGTTCGGACGACCCGATCCGCGTCTTCCAGCGTTTCTCCACGGTGGATGCCATCTCCAACGGCCGCGCCGAAGTCATGCTGGGCCGCGGGTCCTTCGTCGAATCGTTTCCGCTGTTCGGCCTGGACCTTGCCGACTACGAGGTCCTGTTCGAGGAAAAGCTGGAACTCTTTGACAAGGTCCGTGCACAGAAGCCCGTTCACTGGGAAGGGCGCACCCGTCCGGCCATCAACGGGCTGAGCGTCTATCCGCCGCTGGAGCACCACCTCCTGCCGGCCTGGATCGGCGTGGGCGGAACCCCGGAGTCGGTGCTGCGCTGCGCGGAATACGGCTACCCCATCATTTTCGCGATCATCGGCGGGGAACCCCGGTCGTTCGCGCCGCTGGCCAACCTCTACCGCGAGGCCATGGCCAAGTACGGGCATCCGATGCAGCAGGTGGCCACGCACTCGCCCGGGCATGTGGCCGAAACGGACGAGGAAGCCCGCGAGGAGTTCTTCCCGCACTGGCTGGAGCTGCGGAACAGGATCGGCGCGGAACGCGGCTGGGGCCCGGGCGGACGGCGGGAATTCGATGCCATGTGCACCCCCGAAGGCGCGCTCTACGTGGGATCGCCGGAAACGGTGGCGCGGAAGATCGTCCTGCTCAAGCAGAACCTGGGCGTGGACCGCTTCGACTTCAAGTACAGCAGCGGCTCCCTGCCCCACAAGGCCATGATGCGGTCCATTGAGCTGCTGGGCACCGAGGTGGCGCCCCGTGTGGCCAAGCTCCTGTCCGGGCATGCACCCGCAAACTGAAAGAATAGGAACCATGACTTCCAGCTCGCCTCGCAATGAGGAACTCTTCGACCGTGCACGCCAGCTCATGCCGGGCGGCGTCAACTCTCCCGTCCGGGCCTTCGGTTCCGTGGGCGGGACTCCGCGGTTCATGGTGTCCGCCAAGGGCCCGTACCTGACGGACGCGGACGGTGCCGAGTACGTGGACCTGGTGTGCTCCTGGGGTCCCGCGCTGCTGGGGCACGCCCACCCCGCCGTGCTCGAAGCAGTCCACGCCGCCGTGGACCGCGGGCTCTCGTTCGGTGCCTCCACCCCGGACGAAGCCAACCTTGCCGCGATCGTCAGGGAACGCGTCCCCGCCGCCGAACGCGTCCGGATGGTGTCCACCGGCACCGAAGCCACCATGACCGCCGTCCGCCTGGCCCGCGGCTTCACCGGCCGCGACCTGATTATCAAGTTTGCCGGCTGCTACCACGGCCACCTCGACGGACTCCTTGCCGCGGCCGGATCCGGCGTGGCCACCCTGGCGCTGCCCGGTTCCGCCGGCGTCACCGCGGCCACCGCCGCCGAAACCCTGGTGCTGCCGTACAACGACCTCGCCGCCGTGGAGGCCGCGTTCGCCGCGCACGGCAGCAACATCGCCGCCGTCATCACGGAGGCGGCTCCGGCCAACATGGGAGTGGTCACGCCCGGCGAGGGGTTCAACGCCGGACTATCGCGGATCACCCGCGACCACGGTGCCCTGCTCATCGTGGACGAAGTCCTGACCGGCTTCCGTACGGGCTACTCGGGCTACTGGGGCCTCACCGGCGGCGCGGCCGGCGCCGCCGAGCCGTGGAGCCCTGACCTGCTGACCTTCGGCAAGGTCATCGGCGGCGGCATGCCGACGGCGGCCCTCGGCGGCCGTGCCGACATCATGGACTACCTCGCGCCGCTCGGCCCCGTGTACCAGGCGGGAACGCTGTCCGGAAACCCGGTGGCCATGGCCGCCGGCGTTGCCACACTGACCCACGCCACCCCCGAGGTCTACTCGTTTATCGATGCACGCTCCCTGGAGCTTTCCGGGGCGCTGTCCTCGGCCTTGGACGCCGCCGGCGTGGACCACTCCATCCAGCGGGCAGGAAACCTCTTCTCGGTGGCCTTTGGCACGTCGGCCCGGGGCGTCCACAACTATGGCGACGCCCAGGGCCAGGAAGTGTTCCGCTACGCGCCGTTCTTCCACTCGATGCTGGACTCCGGCGTCTACCTGCCGCCGTCGGTCTTCGAAGCGTGGTTCCTGTCCGCGGCACACGACGACGCCGCCATGAACCGGATCTTCGAGGCGCTCCCTGCGGCGGCCCGCGCTGCTGCGTCGGCAGAGGTGCCTGCCGGGCTGTAACGGCTCACAACAGAAATCCCCGCCTCCCGGACGAATCCCCGCTAAAAGCGAAGGGGAAACGTCCGGGAGGCGGGGATTTCTTGCTAATGCTGTGAAGCGGAAGGCTTAGAAGGCCACCGTCACGTCACCGTTGGGCCATTCCTTTTCGATGAAGGCCTTGACCTCGGGGGAGTGCAGGAGCTCGTCCAGCTTCTTAATGCGGACGTCATCCTTGGAGTCTTCACGCCAGGCCAGGAAGTTGGCGTAGGGGTTGTTTTCCACGGACTCCACGGCGAGGGCGTCCTTGGTGCTGAGACCGGCCTTCAGGATGAAGTTGCCGTTGATCAGGGCCAGGTCCACGGACGGGTCCTTGAGGTCGTTGATCAGGAGTTCGGGCTGGTTCTCCGAGAACTTCAGCTTCTTGGGGTTCTGCTCGTCGGTGAGGGTCAGCACCGAGGAATCGTCCTTGATGTCCTTGACGAGGCCGGCAACCTGGAGGACCTTCAGCGCCCGGACCTGGTTGGAGGGGTCGTTGGTGATGGCGACCTTGGCGCCTTCCTTGATGTCCTTGATGTCCTTGACCTTCTCGGAGAAGGCGGCGTAAGGCTCGATGTGGACGCCTTCGCCGTGGCCGAACTTGTAGCCCTTGGTCTTGACCTGGTCTTCGTACCAGGGGAGGTGCTGGTAGTAGTTGGCGTCCAGCGAACCGTCGCTCAGGGCGGTGTTCGGAGTCTGGTAGTCCTCGATCTCCTTGATGTCCAGCTTCAGGCCGGCCTTGGGCGCGAGGTCCTCGTTGAGGAATTCCAGGATCTTGGCCTGCGGGACCGGGCTTGCACCGACGGTCAGGGTGGCGGGCTTGGCCGGGTCAAGGGCCGTGGTTTCGGCGCTGGGGCTGGAGGAACCGCCGCAGGCCGTCAGGGCCAGTGCGGTGACGATACCGGTGGCCAGGAGGGAGAGTGATTTACGCATCGAATGCGTTCCTTTCGAATTGCTGGGAGTTCGACGGCGGGCTTGCGCCCGGCGCCGTCTCCGGCACAGATGCAGCGGGCGGCTACCTGCTGCGGTGAAGATTGCCGTGCCCGTTGGACGACGGCTGGTTGGTGGTGTTGGCCCGGCGGTGGTGCAGGCCTAGCGGTGGTCGAGGCTACGGGCGATCTGCTCGCCGACCAGCTGGATGACCTGAACGAGGACGATGATCAGGACGATGGTGACGATCATGACCGTGACATCGAATCGCTGGAAGCCGTAGTTGTACGCCAGCTTCCCGAGTCCGCCGCCGCCCACCAGGCCGGCCATGGCCGAGTATCCAACCAGCGTGACCACGGTGGTGGTTGTGGCGGCTACCAGGGCCGGGAGCGATTCGCGCAGCATCACCTTGTTGATGACCTGCATTTTGGTGGAACCCATGACCTGGGCGGCGTCGATCTTGCCATGGTGGACGTCCCGGAGGCATGTCTCCACCAGGCGGGCAAAGAAGGGGATGGTGCCAATGGACAGCGAGACTGACGCCGCAATGGGCCCAAGGCTCGTGCCGGTCAGCAGGCGGGCCAGCGGAATGAGCGCAACCATCAGGATGGCGAACGGGATGGACCGGGTGATGTTGACGATGACGTCGCTCATAATCCGGTTGGTGACGGGCATCGGGCGCAGTCCGCCCGGCGCCGTGACGTGTAGGAAGACGCCCAGGGGCAGGCCCACCAGCACAGTGAAGAAGGCCGAAATTCCGACCATCTGCAGTGTTTCAACGATGGCTTCGGGCAGCGCCTTCGCGAGGACGGGGTTGCTGAAGATGTCGTTCATGAGTTCCTTCCCGCCGCGTCGCCCAATTGAGTTTTATCCAAATCAGCATCATCCAGATCCACAGCGTCAAGATCCACGGCGTCGCTGGCTGTTGTTTTCGTCCCCGCCAGTTTGGCGCCTATTCCGCGCTGGTGGAGGTAGGCGAGGACGGCGTCGTAATCCGCATTCTCGGCGAGCTGCACACGGAGGTGCCCGAACTGCTGGCCGCCCAGCGTCTCGACGCTGCCGGCGAGGACATTGAGGTCGATGTCGAAGTGCCGTGCAACACCGGTGAGGACAGGTTCTTTGGCGTTGTCACCGGCGAACAGGATTTCCAGGACCGGTCCGCCCTGCAGCGCACCCTTAAGGGGCTCTGAGGCCGGGAGCGGCAGGAGTGCCTTGGCCAGCTTGCTCTCGAGATCCCCGGCCACGTCTTTGAGCGCCCCGTGCTCGATGATGCGGCCCTTGGACAGGAGGGACACCGAGTCGCAGACACGCTTCACGACGTTCATTTCGTGCGTGATGATGAGGACGGTGAGCTGCAAACGCTTTGTGAGGTCCTGGATCAGGTCGAGGATTTCATCAGTGGTCGCAGGGTCCAGGGCAGAGGTGGGCTCATCGCACAACAGGACGTCGGGCTCGGCGGCAAGTGCCCGGGCGATGCCGACGCGCTGGCGCTGCCCGCCGGAAAGTTGGGAGGGGTAGGCGTTTTCAAACCCTTCCAGGCCCACGAGGGACAGCAAGTCAGCAACCTTGGCCCGGATCTTGTCCTTCGGCGTCTTGACCAGCTCCAGGGGATGCGCCACGTTGCCGGCCGCAGTGCGGGAGTCCATGAGGTTCGCATGCTGGAACACCATGCCGATGCGGCGCCGGGCAGCACGGATTTCGGAGTCCCTGACGGAGCTTAGTTCCGTGCCGTCAATGCTGACGGACCCCGACGTCGGACGATCCAGCAGCGTCAGGCAACGCACCAGGGTCGATTTCCCGGCGCCTGAATGGCCAATGATTCCGTGAATGGAACCTTTGGGAACGGAAAGGGTGACACCGTCGAGGGCCACCACTTCCTTCTTCCCCTGGCGGTAGACCTTTCGCAGGTCGGTAACTGTGATCATTTATCCTCAGGAGGTTGGCCTCGGGCAGGGCATAGCACAAGCACGCTTTTGAACTTAATTATGTCAGCGGTGCCCTTGGCGAGTCACTTCCGCAGTTTCTTCGGCGCATTGACTTTGCTGCCGCATTAAGTTCCGACGCAACCCCAATGCCGCGTTGCTCGTGCGGCCGTGCTGTGACAGACAAAAATTGCACCGGCCGCCTGCGCCGGCCAGTGACCCTGCCGGGAACTGTGATCCTCGTCCCAGACTGTGGCCTTTTCCCTGGAGGGCCGGGCTTGTCCGGGTTTTGTACGGCCGGTTAGAAGTCGCCCCCGCTGGCGTCTTCGGGCGGGAGGACCGGCCATTCGCCTTCGATCACGGCGGCGGGCTTGGTCTTGCGGAGATACGTCTGGAAGTCCGCTGCCTGGCTGGCCGCCCAGCCCACCTGCAGCTGATGGAGCTGACCGGCGGCCATCCGGAGTTTCGGGAACTTACCGGCCATGGCGTCCAGCATCCGGAGCGTCGCGAGGGCGTCCGCTGCGGACGTGTGGGCGTTGTCGAGGTTGACCTCGTATTCTTCGCAGAGTGCTGTCAGCGTCCTCTTACCCTTGCGGTACCGGTCCACCTGCTTGTTCATGATGTAGGGATCCAGGACGGGGAAGCGGTCCAGTTGCGGAATGCCGTAGCGGGCCGACTCGGCTGCCAGCACCGTGAAGTCATAGCTTGCGTTGAACGCAATAACCGGGACACCGTCGTCGAACAATCCCTGCAGCACCGAGGCGAGTTCGCGGGTCACTTCCGCGGCCGGGCGTCCCTCCTGGCGGGCCCGTTCGGTGGTCACGCCGTGCACCTCGCTGGCTTCGGCGGGGATCTCGATTCCGGGATCCGCGAGCCACTCATGCTCCTTGATGACGCTTCCATCGGCATCCACCACGGTGACCGATGCCGTGACGATCCTGGCGGCACGCGAGTTGCGGCCGGTGGTCTCCAAGTCGAAGGCGGCCCGGGGACGCGTGTCCCACGTGCCGGTGGTGGTGCTGCCAGTGGTGGTGCTGATGCTGGTGTTCCTAGTGCTCATACTTCAAAACTACCTGCTGCCTCTGACAGTTTTGCGCCAGGCTGCGGGCGTGCCGCCCGTCGGCGGGCTGGCTGCCTCGCGGTCGGGGCGCCTCGCGGGTGCCGGGGAACCGCTACGCTGGATTCATGCGCACGGAGTATGTCGAGGCGGTACTGTCCGTGGTTCAACTCGTCCCTACGGGATCAGTTGTGGCGTATGGCGACGTATCCGAGCTCCTCGGTTCCGGCGGTGCGCGGCAGGTGGGCGCGGTCATGAGCCACCACGGCAGCTCCGTCCCCTGGTGGCGGGTCCTGAGGGCGAGCGGTGAAGCACCGCGGGGGCTCGAGGCCGAGGCCCTGACGTACTACCTCCAGGAAGGAACCCCGCTCCTGGGCCGCTACCTGGACTTCGTCCGGAGCGGCGAAGGACGGTGGCGCGTGGACCTTGCGGAGGCGCGGTGGGCGCCCTTGGACAGTGACTTCGACCTCATCGACCTGATTGCCGAACGGCTGGAGCGGCGGCTCCATAAAATGTCCGCCCCGAATGATGAAATGACTGTGTGACACTTACTAACGACTCCCCGGAGATCCAGGCAGGGCTCCGGATCCAGTCCGGCCAGCGAGCAGACGGGCAAACAGGCCAGATAACAGTCGGCAGGCCCGCTGGAACGGCAGCCGGACTGAGGCTCCTTCCGCCAAAGCAGGTCCTCAACGTCGTTCCGGTTTTGTCACCGGACCAGCAGGCGGCCGTGGACGTCCCGCACGGGTCCGGTCCGGTCCTGGTACCGGGTGCCCCGGGTACGGGAAAGTCCACCGTACTCATTGAAGTTGCCGTGCGCCGGGCCGAGCGCGACGGCGTGGATCCGGAAAGAATGCTTGTGCTGGCGCCGAGCCGCCTCGCAGCCGACTCCCTCAGAGACCGCTTCACGGCCCGGCTCAACCGCAGCCTCAGCACGACGCCGGCACGCACCTGGGCATCGTATGCCTTCGATCTGATCCGGCGTGCCAAAGCAGAAGGCATCCTTCCGCTGCCGCGACCGCCGCGGCTCCTGTCAGGACCCGAGCAGGACCTCATCATCAAGGAACTGCTTGAAGGCCACGCCCTTCCAGGCCTTGAACTGCCCTGGCCCGAAGACCTGGGCGCCGCACTGGAAACCCGTGGCTTCCGCCACGAGGTACGTCAGCTCTTTGACCGGATCATTGAGTCCGGCCGGACGCCCGATGACCTGGTGCGGCTGGCCGGGCAGTGCAACCGTCCGGACTGGATCGCTGCCGCCGCGCTGTACGCCGAGTACCGCGACGTACTGGACCTGCGCATGCCGGAGGCCTTCGACCCCGCGGGAATCATCACGGCCGCACGCCAGATCTTCCAGGACGCCCCCGAATTCCTGGCCGCCGAGCGGGACCGCCTGCAGCTGATTCTCGTGGACGACATCCAGGAAGCCAACCCGGCCGTGTTCGAGCTGCTGGCCGACATTGCGGCAGGCAAGGATGTCTACGTGACGTCGTCCCCGGACACCGTTGTCCAGGGATTCCGCGGCGCCAGGCCCGACCTCACGGCTGAATTGCCGCGCCTGCTGGCTCCTGCCGGCGCACCTGGAGAGGGGCTCCGGGATACTGCCGCGGGGGACACGGTCCTGGAACGCCCGCTCCGGGTGACACACCGCCACGCTCCCGCCGTCGCCCAGGCGTGGCTTGAGGTGGCGGCACGCATCTCTCAACGCGCCGGTGGCCGCTCGGCCCGCAGGCTGGAAAGCGCCGAAGCCGCATGCGGCCAGCAGCAGGATGGCCTCAAGCACCACGGTGTTGCCCCTGTCCGGGGCGATGTGGAGGGCCACGTCCTTCCGTCTCCGGTCCAGGAGCTGCGCTATGTTGCGCAGCGCATCCTTGATGCGCACCTGAACCAGGGCCGCGAGCTCGGCGACATCGCGGTGATCGTGCGGAACGGCGGGCAGCTGAACCAGCTGCAGCGCCACCTCGCCGGCCACGGCATTCCCGTGCGGGTTCCCGTGGCCGAATCTGCGGTCCGGGACGAAGTCGCAGTCCGGCCGCTGCTTGATGCCTATGCGGTGGCGCTGGATCCTGCGGCGCTGACCCCGGAATCGGCTGTGGCGCTGCTGACGTCCCGGATCGGCGGAGCGACTTCCATCGAGTTGCGCCGCCTGCGCCAGTCCCTGCGCCGAGAGGAGATCCTTGGCGGGGGAGGCCGCACCAGTGATGCCCTGCTCGTCGAGTCGCTGCTGGAACCCGGCGCGCTGGCCACCACTGGTATCGAAGGCCGCTCTGCCCGCCGTGTCGCGCGCATGATCGAAGCCGGGCGCCTGGCGGCCCGGGCCCCGGGCGGCAACGCCGAAACGGTGCTTTGGGCGCTCTGGAACTCCACCGGGCTCGCCGCACGCTGGACTGACGCGGCACTGGCCGGCGGCGCAGCGGGGGCCAGGGCAGACCGCGACCTTGACGCCATGATGGCCCTGTTCCACACCGCCGAACGCTATGTAGACCAGTTGCCAGGGTCAGGCCCGGATCAGTTCCTGGAGTATCTGCTCAGCCAGGAGCTGCCCATGGACACCCTGGCAGCCCGGGCGCAGCTGGAAGACGCCGTGGAACTCATGACGCCGGCGAGTGCTGCCGGACGTGAATGGCCCGTCGTCATTATTTCCGGCCTGCAGGAAGGAGTGTGGCCCAACACCAGGCTCCGCGGAGAGCTCCTGGGCAGCACGCTCTTCGCTGACGCCGTTGAACACGGGGTGGAACACGCCCTGCAGTTGGGGCCCATCAGCAGGCTGCGGGAAATCCGGTACGACGAACTCCGCAGCTTCTCCACGGCAGTCTCCCGGGCACGGGACGTGCTCATCTGCACGGCTGTGTCGTCAGAGGACGAACAGCCCTCGTCCTTCCTCGACTACGTGGCGCCGCTGCGTCCCGGGCAGGATCGGCGGACATTCACCCCGGTGGAACGGCCCATGACCCTCCGTGCCCTCGTGGCCGAACTTCGGCAGCACGCGCAACTGGACGGGAGGTCCGCCGCCGAATCCCTCGAAGCCGTCAGGGTCCTTGCGCGGCTGGCGGTGGCGGAGCCATCCGTGCCCGGCGCCGATCCCGACTCCTGGTGGGGGCTCGCGCCGCTGTCTTCGGCGGAACGGATTGTTCCGGCCGGAGGAACAGTGTTCGTCTCGCCGTCCAAGGTGGAGACGGTCCAAAAGTCTCCGCTTGACTGGTTCATCCAGGCTGCCGGCGGAGAAGCCGCCACCGACTTTGCCAGGAGCCTGGGCACGCTGGTCCACGCCATCGCACAGGACCTGCCGGATTCTTCGGGATCGGAATACGTTGCGGAGCTCGTCCGGCGATGGCCCGCGCTGGGCATGAAGGACAACTGGGAAGGCAAGCTGGATTTTCAGCGCGCCGAGGGCATGGTCCGGAAACTGGCCCAATACATCCTGGTCATGCGCAGTGAAGGCAGGAGCCTTGTCGGTGCCGAACGGGACTTCGAAGTGAAACTGGCGGACATCGTGGACGTGCCGCAGCCGGGACTGCCGGGAACAGCCGCCGACCCTGAGACCAGGTCCGCCGTTCTCCGCGGACAAGTTGACCGGCTGGAAATCGACTCCGAAGGGCGGCTGGTGATCGTTGACCTCAAGACCGGCAAGCGCCAGCCGTCGAAAGCTGATCTCGCGCGCCATCCACAGCTGGGTTCCTACCAGGCCGCGGTACTGGCCGGCGGATTCATGGAACCCGGCACAGCGGCCGCTGACGTTCAACCGGTGGCGCTTCAACCGGGCGACGTTCAGCCGGGCGGGGCCGTGCTTGCCCAGCTTGGCACGAGCAACAAGGGCCCTGGTATCCAGGTCCAGGAGCCGCTGGACAGCTCCGACAACAACTGGGCCCTCGACATGGTGAACGAGGCCGCACGGCTTATGTCCGGCAGCGTTTTTGAAGCCCGCCACGATCCGGCCAAGTCCGGCCATGGTGGCCACGGCTGCCGGCTGCCGGAGGTCTGTCCCCTTTGCCTTCGCGGAAAGCAGGTTACTGAATGACAACGCCCCCTGACGCGCCGGCGCCGCGGTTTTCCCCTGAGGAGCTGACTGCCATGCTGGGCGAACGCAACAGCCCCACCGCAGAGCAGTCCGCCATCATTTCGTCGCCACTCACGCCGCGCTTGGTCATTGCAGGTGCCGGATCCGGCAAGACCGCCACCATGGCAGACCGCGTTGTGTGGCTGGTTGCCAATGGATGGGTCAGGCCGGAAGAAGTCCTGGGGGTGACGTTCACTCGCAAGGCGGCCGGTGAGCTGGCCAGCCGGATCCGGGCCAAGCTGGCGGCTCTGCAGCGGATTGCCGCGGAGGACACGGAGCACAGGATTTTTCCGGCCGGCCTGCTCAGCGAGGATGCCCTGGAACCCAAGGTTTCCACTTATCACTCCTACGCCAGCGGCATCGTGTCCGACTACGGTCTCCGGCTCGGTGTCGAACGTGACGTTGTCCTGCTGGGCGGAGCCCAGGCCTGGCAGCTGGCCAGCGAAGTTGTTGAGGCTTTCGACGGCGAATACGAGCACTTCCGTGCTGCCAAGTCCACGCTGGTGAAAGCCGTCATCCAGCTTGCCGGCGAGTGCGCCGAACACCTGCGGGATCCCGCCGAGGTGCAGGAATGGCTGATGGGGCGCGTCGCGGAATTCGAAGCCCTGCCCTATGTGGCCGGAGCCAAGAAGAACCCCACCCAGGCCGCCGGAGAACTCGGGGCCATGCTGCGCACCAGGGCCAGCGTCGCCGAGATGGTGGGAAGGTACGCGGACGCGAAGCGGGTCCGGGGCGCGCTGGACTTCGGCGACCTCGTGGCCCTCGCTGCGCGGGTCGCCAGCGAGATCCCGCTGGCCGCCGAAGTGGAACGCCAGCGGTTTAAAGTGGTGCTGCTCGACGAATTCCAGGACACCTCGCATGCCCAGCTCGTGCTGTTCTCCAGGCTCTTCGGCGGCGGCCATGCGGTGACAGCCGTGGGTGACCCGAACCAGTCCATCTACGGTTTCCGGGGGGCGTCTGCCGGCCAGCTGTTCCATTTTGTTCGTGAATTCCCCGTCCGGGTCGAGGATTCTTTCGCTGTGGCACCCACTTCCTACCTGACGACCGCGTGGCGCAACGGACGCAACATCCTGTCCGCCGCCAATGTCATTTCGGCGCCACTTAGCGCCGCGGCCATTCAAGCCGGGCCTGCGGGGGAGCGGGACGCGGCGGACTCCGTGGAGGTTCCGCCGCTGCAGCCCAGCCCCGCGGCGGCCCAGGGAAAGGTTGTCATCGGACGCTTTGCGACGGACGAAGACGAGGCTAGGGCCATCGCGGCGGATGTCCTGCGGTACCGCGTCACGGATTTCGAAGACAACGACGGAACAGACCGGATACCTCCGGCGATGGCCGTTCTCTGCCGCCGTCGCGCTCAGATGGAATGTATCCGGCGTGAGTTCGAAGTGCGCGGAATCCCCTACGAAATTGTGGGCCTCGGCGGACTCCTGGACACCCCGGAGATTGTTGACCTGGTGGCCACGCTGCGGGTGCTCGCTGATCCGGGCCGTTCGGACTCGCTCATGCGCCTTCTGGCCGGAGCGCGCTGGCGGATAGGGCCGGCCGACCTCATGGCCTTCCGGGACTGGTCTTCGTTCCTTGCACGCCGCCGGGGGCACCCGGGGCAGGGCGCCGATGAAGGTGATGATTCCGACGCCGCCGTCATCGAAAGCGACATCACCGATGCGGCAAGCCTGGTGGAAGCCTTGGACTGGCTGCCGCGGGACGGCTGGACGTCGGCGCATGGCCGGACGCTGAGCCCGGAGGCCCTCAACCGACTGCACACCCTCTCGGCCGAGCTCCGGCAGCTCCGGGGATTCATGGGTGACGACCTCACCACCCTGCTGGGCGAGGTGGAACGGGCCATGCTCCTGGATATCGAGGTGGCGGCCCGTCCCGGCATCAGCATCCATCAGGCCCGGAGGAACCTGGACGCATTCCATGATGCCGCGGCAGGATTCCTCCACACCTCCCACCGGGTAGACGTCCTGGCTTTCCTGGCGTGGCTGGAGGCCGCGGCCGCGGAGGAAGGCGGGCTGGACGTCGCCGCTCCGGACGTCAACCATGAAGCCGTCCAGCTGCTGACGGTGCACGCGTCCAAGGGCCTGGAGTGGGACGTCGTGTTCGTTCCCGGCCTGAACGCGGGAGCGTTTCCCAGCAGCCGCGATTCACGCTGGAGCAGCGGCAGCGCCGCCCTGCCCTGGCCGCTGCGGGGTGACCGCGCCGACCTGCCGCAATGGGACCTGGACCAACCGGACCAAAAAGGCTGGCTGGACGCAGAAAAAGACTTCAAGGCGGATGTCCAGGCGCACGGCGAAGCAGAGGAACGCAGGCTGGCCTACGTGGCTTACACCCGGGCGAAATACGTGCTGTGGGTGTCGAGCGCGGCCTGGGTCGGCTCCCGGGCCGGTATGGCGGAGATGTCGCCGTTCCTTTCCGAGCTGGGGCCCCTCGCTGGTGTCGCGACACGCATCGGCGGTCCGGACGGGGCGGCCCAGGAGCCTGCCGGAGGTCCGGCGGAAGATGCGCCGGAACATGCCGCCGTCGTGCATCCCGCGTCGGTGGAGGAGTCATCACTGCCGGCGGAAAGCCCGCTGACCCAGGACCTGGAACTGGCGCTGTGGCCGTACGACCCGCTGGAAGGGCCTGCCGATCCGCGCACCGGGACCAGGCTGCGGCTGGTTCCAGGGCGGCGGGCGGCGATGGAAACGGCCGCCGGAAGGGTCCGCGAGGCCATGGCCGCGGGACCCGCGTGGGACGCTGAGGGTCTTTCAGCGGGGGAGGGTTCCCGTCAGCTCCGGAGCGTTGCGGCCAACTGGGCGCAGGAGGCGGCCCTGTTGCTGGAGCGCCGCTTTCGCAGGGCTGCAGTGCAGGACGTCCACTTGCCCGGCCACATCTCTGCGTCAACCTTTGTGGACCTGGGCGATGATCCGGGATCAGTCCTTGCACGGCTGCGGCGCCCCGTTCCCAGGGAACCAGGCATGTCAGCCCGCAAGGGCACGGCTTTCCACGCCTGGGTCGAAGAGTACTTCGGCAAGGCAGGCATGCTGGAACTGGACGAGGCGCCGGGCTCGGACAACCATATTGACGAGGCGTACGGGCTGGACTCCATGGTGGAGACGTTCCGGAACTCTGAGTGGGCGCACCGTGCCCCGGCCCATGTGGAGGTTCCGGTGGAAACGCGCATCGGAGACGTTGTGGTGCGTGGCCGGATCGATGCCGTGTTCCGGGACGCCGACGGGCGTTGGGACCTGGTGGACTGGAAAACAGGCCGCCGTCCCGCCGCCGGGCAGCTGAAGGTGAAAGCCGTCCAGCTGGCCGTCTACCGGCTCGCCTGGGCCCGGCTCAAGGGAGTGCCCCTCGACAATGTCCGGGCCGCTTTCTACTACGTGGGGGAAAATCAGGTGGTCCGCCCCCACGACCTCGGGACGGCGGAACAGTTGGAGGACATCGTTACTGCGGCCCTCGGCGGAACCACCGCACTGGCGAAAGCGTCCGGCTCGGCTAGTGGGACTTTGCGTCCACAATCGTAATGGCGGCGGTGGACGTGTCGTCCGCTGCCGGCGGGGCATGGGGCGTGGTTTCCCCATCTGCGCCGGCAGCCTGTCCGGCTCCGCCGCCCTTGGCTGGCGGACCGGAGGCGTCGGTGGTGGCGGGCTGTTCGGCCGGGATCGGTGATACATGGACCGAAGGCATGGCCCCGGCACCGGCCGGTTGGACCTGCGGGAGGGCTTCGACATGCACGGACGGTCTGTCCAGCGGAACGGGTTCCACGTGCACGGCGGGGACAACCTGCGGCAAGGGTTCCACGCTGATGGGCTGACCGCCGTGCTCGGCGATGTCTTCGGCAAGCGAGGCCAGCATTTCTTCAGCTTCGCCGATCATGGACTCGTTTCCGGCTGCCAGGCCCTTGACCAGGTACTGGGCCAGCGCGAACTCGGCGGAGAGCGCCGCGCGGCGCAGCAGGTGGGCGTCCGGCGCATCCCTGCGGCCGGACGTGTAGTGGCTCAGCACGGCGTCCACGAAGCCCTGTTCGTTGGAGGCCACGAGCCAGGCCATGTCGTCGGCGGGGTCACCGATGCGCAAATCGGTCCATCCCGTCACAGCCGTCACACGGTCTCCGTCAACGAGGATGTTGTCCTCATGCAGGTCGCCGTGGACAACACAGGGATTGAAACGCCACAGCGAGACGTCTTCCAGTGCATGTTCCCAACGGCGCAGGAGCACGGGAGGGATCTTCCCTGTGGTGGCAGCCTGGTCGAGTTCGTTGAGCCTGCGCTGCCGGAACTCATTGGGTGTGTAGCTGGGGAGGTCGGCATTGCTGACCAAAGTCCGCGGAAGGTCGTGAATGGCGGCCAGTGCCGCACCTATTTCCTTCGCCAGACCTTCCGGTCCGGCTGTCAGTTCTTCGACGCTGCGGGTGGTGCCTGCCAGATGCGAATACACAAAGGTGCTGAGTGCACCCTGCCGAACGGTGCCTGCCACCGTGGGCATCAGAAAAGGCAGTTCGGCCCTGATTCCGGGAGCAAACGCGCGGAGCACCATGAACTCCGTTTCCAGTCGGGCGCTGGCCTCGGCGTGGCGGGGAGAGCGTACCCGCCACTGCTTCCCCTCGGAGTCCAGGAGGAGGGCCGAATCAAAGTCCGCCGGATCGTCGGGCGCGGAACTCACGGCGGTGGGCGTCAGTCCGGGGACTGCCGCAGTTGCTACAGCTGCCAGCTCGATCGGTTTTCTTCTCACCCGTCCACGGTAGATTGACTGGCGCCCAAGATGGCGATGTACCACGGCGAGTCTTCAGATCGTGACGAATCCCCTTGCCAAACCAGTGTTCGGAACGCTGCAACGGGGGTCCGTTGCGGCCGGAGCAAATGTCAATTGTCAGCCGGAGTCAGTACGGTGGGTACATGAGTCTTGCGGAGTCACCGGCATCCCAAAATGAGGCAGAGCAAAATAGGGGAGCGGAAGGTGCGGCCCCGGGCGGTACGCCTCCTTTGAAGCGGCTGCCGGCGAACCACCTTATGGACACTGTCCTCCCCGTCCGTCCCGCCCTCGTTGACAGGGGATCCGGCGCCAGGATGAAGCCGGGCATGGTGGACTCCGTGGTCAACTCCGGCCGGGCGCTGGCCATGGTCCTCTCACACCGCCAGGCTTTAGTGTGCGGCGACAGCCTCCTGCTGACGGACGCCGCCGGACTAGCGGCGAGCCTCGGCGAGGCCGGAACCCCGCCGGCCATGACCATCTACCTCGGTTCCGCCCTCGCCGGCTCGCACCTGGACGAAGGTACGGAAATCGTCCTATTTGTCCTGGAGGAGCCTTTTGAGGTCCGGGCGGAGCAGTTCGAACGCGGCATCGCCGGAATACCGTCGGATGCCGTCTGGACGGGATTCCGGGACGTGGCGGCCCGCCTGAATGCCACCGACACCGCCCTCTTCATCGAAGCCAGCGCGATCGCCAACTGGCATGCCACGCACGTTCATTGTCCGCGGTGCGGCGCCGCGACGCTCGTTGAGGCAGGAGGTTGGGTCCGCAGGTGTCCTGCCGACAACTCCGAGCACTACCCCCGGACAGATCCGGCTATCATCGTGACGGTGGTCGGCCCGGATGACCGGCTCCTGCTGGGTGGCGGCGGGCCCCTCGACGCGAAGAACTATTCCACCCTGGCCGGGTTCGTGGAGCCGGGCGAGTCGCTGGAGCAGGCAGTCGTCCGGGAAATCCAGGAAGAAGTGGGCGTGCGGATCACCGCCACCCAGTATCTGGGGTCCCAGTCCTGGCCCTTCCCCGCCTCGCTGATGCTGGGGTTCACCGCCAGGACACAGGACACCGAAGCAATGCCCGACGGCGTGGAGGTCACCCGTGCGCGGTGGTTCAGCCGTGCGGAGCTTCAGGCCGCGGTGCTGAGCGGGGAAATTGTCATTTCCAGCAGACTGTCCATTGCCCGGTCCTTGATTGAGCACTGGTATGGCGGCATCATCCAGGACCGTCATGCCGACGAATGACGTCCCCGCACAGCGGACCTCCGCGTGACACCATCGATCGACCCAGCACCAAGTGACATGAGCAGCAAGTGACAACTGACAATTTTGAACGCACCGCCGAGGGCGACACCGCTTCCGCCGAGCCCGCTGCGCAGGACAACCGGTCCCTGGAAGACCGCATTCTGGGCGGACTGGACGACGAGCAGCGGGAAGTCGCGAGCACACTGAACGGGCCCCTGTGCGTGCTCGCGGGTGCAGGCACCGGCAAGACGCGCGCCATCACCCACCGGATTGCCTATGGCGTGCACTCAGGCGTCTACAGCCCGCAGAGGCTGCTGGCCGTGACCTTCACCGCGCGCGCTGCGGCGGAGATGCGGAGCAGGCTCCGCGATCTCGGCGTAGGCAACGTCCAGGCAAGGACTTTCCACGCCGCCGCACTGAGGCAGCTGCAGTTCTTTTGGCCGCAGGCCGTCGGCGGTGCGCTGCCAAACCTCCTGGACCACAAGGCGCAGATGATCGCCGAAGCCGCCCGCCGCCTGAGGCTCAGCACGGACCGGGCATCCATCAGGGATTTGGCTTCAGAGATCGAGTGGGCCAAGGTGTCCATGCTGACGCCGGCGAACTACCTCGAGAACGCGCAGGACCGCGGCAACCCCGGGGGATTCGACCTCACGGCTGTGGCCCGGGTGTTCCAGTCCTATGAGGACGTCAAGACGGACCGCAACGTCATCGATTTCGAGGACGTCCTGCTGATCACTGTCGGGATCCTGCAGGAGGACCCGAAGGTGGCAGCCACCGTCCGCGAACAGTACCGGCATTTCGTGGTGGACGAGTACCAGGACGTTTCGCCGTTGCAGCAGCGGCTCTTGGAACTCTGGCTGGGCGGACGCGACGAACTGTGCGTCGTGGGCGACGCCAGCCAGACCATCTATTCGTTCACCGGAGCCTCCCCCAAGCACCTGCTCGGTTTCAAGGCCATGTATCCCGGTGCAAACGTCGTCAAGCTGATCAGGGATTACCGCTCCACGCCACAGGTGGTCAAACTGGCCAATGACCTTCTCGCGGGCCGGCGCAGCGGAGGCCCCGTAGCGGACGCCGCCTGGGCGGCTCCGCTCAAACTGGTCGCACAGCGGCAGCCCGGACCGCCGCCCCAGTTCACGGAGTGCGCGGACGACGAAGCCGAGGCTGCCACCGTTGCGATCAAGATCCGGGAACTGCTCGACGCCGGCACCCCGGCCAGCGAGATCGCCGTGCTGTTCCGCACCAACGGGCAGTCGGAGGCCTATGAACAGGCACTGGCTTCAGCCGGAATCGGCTATCAGCTGCGCGGGGGAGAGCGGTTCTTCGCCCGCAAGGAAGTCCGGGATGCAATCCTCCAACTCAGGGCCGCCACCCGTGCAGCTGCCGAAACCTCCGAACCCGAGCCATTGGGCCAGCTGGTCCGGGACATCGTGGCATCCCTTGGCTACACGGCGTCCGCCCCGCACAACGGCGGAGCGCTGCGGGAACGCTGGGAATCGCTGGCCGCGCTGGTTGCGCTGGCCGATGAGCTGGTACTCAGCCGGGGTCCGCAGTTCACCCTCTCGGATTTTGTCAACGAACTGCAGGAACGATCGCTGGCCCAGCATGCCCCGACCGTGCAAGGGGTGACCCTGGCGTCGCTGCACGCCGCCAAGGGCCTCGAGTGGGACGCGGTCTTCCTCGTGGGGCTCTGCGAAGGACTTATGCCAATCTCGTTCGCCGACTCCCCGGAAGACGTGGACGAGGAACGCCGGCTGCTCTACGTGGGGATCACCAGGGCGCGCGAGCACCTGTCCCTCTCTTGGTCGTTGGCCCGGACTCCCGGCGGAAGGGCCAACCGGAAGCCGTCCCGCTTTTTGGACGGCCTTCGGCCGGACTCGGTGGCCAGTTCGACGGCGCGCGGCAAGGGGCCCGCGCCGCGGCGGAAGGCGGCATCCCCGGCGATGTGCCGGGTCTGCGGAAGCATGCTGTCCACGGGTGCTGAACGCAAGGTGGGCCGTTGCAGCCAGTGCCCGCCGAGCTACGAGGAACAGACCTTCGACGCGCTGCGCCAGTGGCGGAAGGACGTGGCCCTGGCCGCCGAGGTTCCGGCGTTCGTGGTGTTCACTGATGCGACCTTGACTGCAATCGCCGAGGCGCGGCCGGCGTCCCTCGAAGAATTGGGCCAGCTGGCCGGAATCGGGCCCTCGAAACTGGAGAAGTACGGCGAAGCCGTGCTCGAAGTCCTCACGGAAAGCAGCAGCGCCTGATGGCCGGCGGCGCCCCGCCCCGGGCGATTCCGCTGACTACCCCCGACGGCGCGCCGGTGGTCGTCCGCCGCTCGGCCCGCCGTCGCCGGACCGTGGCAGCGTTCTGGGAGAACGGAACAGCCGTGGTGGCCATCCCGGCGCACTTCACCAAGGGCCAGGAAAGCGAATGGGTCCACCGGATGCTGGAGAAGCTCCGGTTACAGGGAGTCCGGCGGTCGCGCGGGGAGGGGCGGCGCAGGCCGGCCACGGATGCCGCGCTGGCCGCACACGCGGCCGAACTGTCGGCGAAGTACCTTGGCGGACGCTCCGTCCCGTCTTCCGTGCGGTGGGTCAGCAACCAGAACTCGCGCTGGGGTTCCGCGACTCCCGCCGACGGGACCATCAGGCTCTCGGACAAACTGCGGACGATGCCGCAGTGGGTCATCGACTATGTGCTCCTGCACGAACTGGCGCATCTGCTTGTGGCCGGCCACAACGCCGCGTTCTGGCGACTCCTGGAGGCTTACCCCGAAACCCAGCGGGCCAAGGCGTTTCTTGAAGGCGTAGCATTCGCAACGTCGCGGGGAATGTCACCGGACGTCGATGGACAAAGCTCGAGCACTGACGAAACCCACGGTCCGTCAGTGCTCGGCTAGCTGACCTCAAAGCCGGCGGGTCAGGCCTTCGGCGTCCCGCCGTCGTCGTCCTTGCCGGAGCCGGGACCGCCGCCGGTGTCGTTGTCGTCGGAGGTCTTTTCGTCCTCGGCCGGTTCGTCGAATCCGCCGTTCAACAGTTTCTGCAGCGCGTCGTCCACCTCGGTGTCGCTCGCTTCGGCGAGCTTGCGCCGTGCACTGAACCCCTGGGGATCGTCCAGGTCCTCGCCGGTGGGCAGGAGGTCGGGGTGCTGCCAAATGGCATCCCGTCCCTCGGTGCCACGTTCTGCCCTGAGGGAAGCCCACAGCGCGGCGGCCTCGCGCAGGCGGCGGGGACGCAGCTCCAGTCCCACCAGGGACGAGAAGGCGTGCTCGGCCGGGCCGCCCGTGGCACGGCGGCGCCGCACTGTCTCGCGCAGCGCCGAGGCAGAGGGCAGGAACTTCTCGGTGGCGGCTGCGGTCAGCTCGTCCACCCAGCCTTCGACCAGGGCCAGCGCCGTTTCGAGTTTCTCCAGTGCTTGTTCCTGGGCGGGGGTCCGCTGGGGCATAAATACGCCCTGCGACAGCGCCTCCTGGATGCCTTCGGGGTTGCTGGGGTCGATCTCCCGGGCCAGTTCCTCGATCTTGGACGTGTCAATGTGGATGCCCCGGGCGTAGGCCTCGATGGCTCCCAGGAGGTGGCCGCGGAGCCAGGGCACCTGGACGAAGAGCCGGGCATGCGCCGCTTCCCGCACCGCAAGGAAAAGCCGGATGTCGTTCTCGGGCAAGCTCAGGCCCTCGCCGAACTTGGCCACGTTGGCCGGGAGGAGGGCCATTTCGAGGTCGGCCAGCGGAACCCCGATGTCCGTTGAACTCACCACTTCCGCGGACAGGGCACCGATGGCCTGGCCGAGCTGCATGCCGAAGATGGCGCCGCCCATGTTCTGCAGCATGGAGGAAGCCCCGCCCATCATGGACTTCATTTCCTCGGGCATCTGCTCGGTCATGGCGGTGGACAGCGCATTGGCAATGCTGTTCGCCACCGGCTCAGTGAGCCGCTTCCAGGTGCCGAGCGTCTCCTCGACCCACTCGGCGCGGGACCAGGCCCGGCCGATCAGGCCGGTGGCGGGGAGCTCAGTGACCTGGTCAAGCCACAACTCGGCCAGGCGCAGTGCCTCATCGATTTCACGGGACTGTTGGGCCGTGACAGAGGGGTCGGAGCCGCTTGCGGCAACCCGCCGCGCATTGTCGTGGGCGAGCTGCCAGTTCACGGGCCCTTCGGAGGGCGCGCTCATCATGGCCTGCACCTGCGAGAACATCTGGGCCAACAGGTTCGGATCGTCCGGAAGCCCTGCGGCCTTGGCCAGTTCAGCGGGGTCTATGTCACCCATGCCCTTGCCACCCATGAGGTTTTGTAGCATTTCCGCAAGCGGATCCTTAGGGGTGTCGTCGTCCCCATTGGACGGATTGAGTGGGTTGGAGGTCATGATCCCGCCGATCGTCGGTGTGACTGTTGATCACCTTCACGGTACCCCGGGGCCTTGGCGGCTGTCTGCCGAATCCGGCCCCGTTCGCTGTCGGCAAAGAGCGGTGCCGCCCGCTCAACGCGTAGTGTTAGTCATCGGAATATTTGCAGGCTGCCGTCAGTGCGATCCGGTTCAGCCACAGGGCCGCGTCCGAGGGCGCAGGTACGGAGAGGTCCTTCATTGACAATCACTCAGGGCGACCAGGTTCCAGGGGATCCTGCGGAACCGGGAAACGGCAGCGGGACTACCCGCGGCAGGCTTTCCCGCCGGCCGACGTCCCGCCGTGCCAAAGCAAGCGACAACCGCTACCCCGCGATGGTGGCTTCCGGTTTGATGGCTCTTGCGCTGGGCATCACCGCCGCCAGCCTTCCCGTACCGTACGTCGTTGAATCACCGGGACCCACCTTCAACACCCTGGCCAACGACAACGGCAAGCCGGTCATCAGCGTGACCGGCCGCGAAACGTTTCCGGCCAAGGGGAACCTGGACCTCACCACTGTCTATGTCGACGGCGGCCCCAACGGCCCGGTCAGCGTCTTCGAAGCTTTTTCAGCCTGGCTGGACAAATCCAAGGCGGTCTATCCGGAGGAGCTTATCTTCCCCACCGGGGTGACGAAGGAGGAGTCCCAGCAGGAGAGCGCAGTGGCCATGACCACTTCCCAGGAGAACGCCACGGCTTCCGCACTGAAGGAACTCGATATTCCTTTCGAACAGAAACTGCGGGTGGCAGACCTCGCGGATCAGTCGGCGTCCGCCGGCAAGCTCCAGGCCGGCGATGTCTTCGCCAGCGTGAATGGCAAACCCGTGGCCTCGCTCAGCGTCGTGCAGGAGGAACTCGCCGCCGGAAAGGGAAAGCCCGCCACGGTCGTTGTCACGCGTGACGGGGCGCAGGTCACGGAGACCATCACCCCCATGAAGAACGCCGCCGGAAAATTCATCCTCGGCGTGCTGCTGCAGTACGAATTCAAGTTCCCTTTTGACGTCAAGATTTCCCTCGAGAAGGTGGGCGGCCCCAGCGCGGGCATGATGTTCGCCCTGGGCATCATCGACACCATCACCCCGGGGGACCTGACCGGCGGTAAACACATCGCCGGGACGGGCACCATCACGCCCGACGGCGTCGTGGGATCCATCGGCGGGATCGGGCAAAAGATGTACGGGGCCAGGGAGGACGGCGCGGAGGTGTTCCTTGCGCCGGCTGCCAACTGCGGGGAAGTGGTGGGACACATTCCGGACGGGTTGCAGGTGGTCAAAGTCGAGAACCTGGCCGAGGCCAGGGAAGCAGTTGCCGTGATCGGTTCAGGCGGCGACACATCCGGACTTCCCTCGTGCACCAGCAACTAGACTAATTACAGGAACTAAGCACCACCGCCACTCGTGGCACTAATGACTGTCGTTCACCTCACGTCCGGGGTGTGCCGGCGGTCCGAGCAGCACGCACCCTGAGTTTTGACAAAACCAGTAACTGACGACCAGCTATGAGGTACCGAGTTTGTCCCGTCCCGCCAGCTCCACTCCGCCCGGAAGACCCCAGCCAAGGCGAGGTGCCTTGACGCCGACGTTGATCGTCGTAGCACTGGTTGTGGTCGGATTCATCTTCTTCGCCAATGTTTGGACCGATGTTCTCTGGTACCAGCAGCTTGGGTTCTTCGAAGTCTTCCTCACGGAGAACCTGGCACGCATCATCATCTTCCTGGTCGCCTTCGCGCTCATGTTCGCTGCGATGTTCTATGCCATCCGGATCGCCTACCACGCCCGTCCCGTCTACGCCCCGGATTCGGAGATCAGGGACAACCTGAACCGCTACCAGGCGCAGCTCGAACCGGTCCGCCGGGTAGTCATGATCGGCCTGCCGATACTCTTCGGCCTGTTCGCCGGAAGCGCCGCCGCCAGCCAGTGGCAGAAAGTGCTGCTCTTCCTGAACCAGGAACCGTTCGGGCAGAACGACCCGCAGTTCAACCTCGACATCAGCTTCTACCTGATGACCCTGCCGTTCCTCGGCTTCGTCACAGGCTTCCTCATCAGCGTGGTGGTGGTCGCCGGCATCGCGGGAATCCTCACGCACTATCTCTACGGCAGCATCCGGATCATGGAACGCGGCATCTTCACCAGCCGGGCTGCCCAGATCCACCTTGCCGTGACGGGCGCTGCCTTCCTGCTGCTCCTCGGAGTGAACTTCTGGCTGGACCGCTACTCCGCGGTGCAGAACAGCAACGGACGCTGGTCCGGCGCCCTGTACACGGATGTCAACGCCGTCATCCCCACCAAGTCCATCCTGGCTGTCGCCGCCGCGCTGGTGGCCATCCTGTTCATCGTTGCTGCCATAATCGGCAAATGGCGCCTGCCCGTCATCGGCACGGCCATGCTGGTCATTACGTCCATCCTTGCCGGCGGTGTCTACCCGTGGGTCATCCAGCAGTTCCAGGTGCGCCCGTCCGAACAGACCCTTGAGAAGCCGTTCATCGAGCGGAACATCAGCATGACCCGTGCAGCCTACGGCCTGGATAAAATCCAGGAGGACCGGTACAACGCCACCACCACCGCCACTACCGGTGCCCTGGCGCCGGATGCACAAACCACTGCGAATATCCGGCTCCTGGATCCAAACCTGATTTCGGACGCGTTCTCCCAGCTTGAGCAGTACCGGCCCTACTACCAGTTCCCGAGCGCACTCAACGTGGACCGGTACGAAGTCGACGGCAAGGTCCAGGACACCGTGATTGCCGTCCGTGAACTGAATCCGGACGGCCTCAGCGCCAACCAGCAGTCCTGGCTGAACCGGCACGTCGTCTACACGCACGGCTATGGCGTGGTCGCGGCCAAGGGCAACAAGTTCACCGCGGACGGCAAGCCCGAATTCCTTCAGGCCGGAATTCCGTCCAATGGTGTCCTCGGCAACGACACGACCTACCAGCCCCGGATCTACTTCGGCGAGAACTCGCCGGAATACTCGATCGTCGGAGCCCCGAAGGGCTCGCCGAACCGCGAGCAGGACCGTCCCGCCGGCAAGGAAGGCGACGGCGAAACGCAGTACACCTTCACCGGCAACGGCGGACCGAACGTCGGCAGCTTCTTCAACAAGGTCCTTTACGCCATCAAGTTCCAGTCCTCCGATCTCCTGCTGTCCGACGGCGTGAATGCCGAGTCGCAGATCCTCTACGACCGCAACCCGCGGGACCGCGTCGAAAAGGTCGCCCCGTACCTCACGGTGGACGGCAACGCGTACCCGGCTGTTGTGGACGGCCGGGTGAAGTGGATCGTGGACGGCTACACCACCAGCCAGTACTTCCCCTATTCGCAGCAGGAACAGCTGTCGTCGGCCACCGCCGATTCCCAGACGACGGCGGGCCGCACCGTCGCCCTGCCCAACAGTTCGGTGAACTACATCCGCAACTCCGTCAAGGCAACTGTTGACGCCTACGACGGTTCCGTGACGCTGTACGCCTGGGACGACCAGGACCCGGTGCTGAAGGCCTGGCAGAACGTCTTCCCGACATCCTTGAAGCCCTTCTCGGAGATGTCCGGGGCCCTTATGAGCCACGTCCGCTACCCGGAGGACCTGTTCAAGGTCCAGCGCGAACTGCTGGGCCGCTACCACGTCACCCAGGCGGACAACTTCTACACGAACAACGACGCTTGGTCCGTGCCTAACGATCCCACTGTCAAGGAGGAGGTCAAGCAGCCGCCGTTCTACATGTCGCTGCAGATGCCGGACCAGGACAAGCCCGCTTTCCAGCTCACGTCGTCGTTCATTCCCCAGGTGGTCAACGGCACCGCGCGCAACGTGCTTTATGGCTTCCTGGCCGCGGATTCCGACGCCGGCAACCAGAAGGGCGTGAAAGCGGAAAGCTACGGCCAGCTCAGGCTCCTGCAGATCCCGCCGGAAGCCCAGGTTCCCGGCCCCGGCCAGGCCCAGAACAAGTTCAACTCGGATCCCACCGTGTCCCAGGCCTTGAACCTGCTCCGGCAGGGCGCGTCTGACGTCCTCAACGGCAACCTCCTTACTCTCCCCGTGGGCGGTGGCTTGCTGTACGTGCAGCCTGTGTACCTGCGGTCCACGGGCGAAACGTCCTATCCAACGCTGCAGCGTGTGCTGGTGGCGTTCGGCGACAAGATCGGCTTTGCCCCAACGCTTGACCAGGCGTTGAACCAGTTGTTCGGCGGGGACTCCGGCGCCTCGGCTGGTGATTCAGACAACAACGGGCAGACTCCTCCTGCCACCGGAGGCGGAACGCCGCCCGCCACCGGCGGTACCGACGCCAAGGCGGAGCTGAAGGCTGCGCTGGACGAGGCCAACGCTGCCATCAAGGCGGGCCAGGAGGCCCTCGCGAAGGGTGATTTCGCCGCCTACGGAGAGCAGCAGAAGAAGTTGTCCGCGGCACTGCAGAAGGCGATCGACGCCGAAGCGAAACTCGGCGCAGCAAGTGCTTCACCCACTCCGGCTCCCACGGCTGCCCCCTCAGCTGCGGCGACGCCGTCGCCCTCTCCAAGCAACTGACCAGGCGCCTGCAGGCTCCCGATAGCCTGCAGGCCCGCACAGGCCGGCTTTCCCCCTCCGCGAGGACGGGGAAGCCGGCCTGTGCCGTATTGGCCGGGTCAGGCAGGGCGGCGGTCAGGCAGGGCGGCGGTCAGGCAGGGCGGCGGGACGGCAGGGCGGCGGGACGGCAGGGCGGCGGGACGGCAGGGCGGCGGGACGGCAGGGCGGCGGGACGGCAGCTTCTGAGCGGCGCCGTCCGGTGCCGAGACGCAGATCACGTCACCTCAATTTGGTCTGAAGTTCACCGGCGGGTAGTGTTGTTCTTGCGACGCGGGGTGGAGCAGTTCGGTAGCTCGCTGGGCTCATAACCCAGAGGTCACAGGTTCAAATCCTGTCCCCGCAACTGAAGGAAAGGTCCGGAATTCCCGAGAGGGAATCCGGGCCTTTTGCTTTGCCCCGTTCTTGGGGAGCGGCGCCGGGGAGTGGTCGGAGCGGCCGTAAAAGTAGGGTAGTGTTGTTCTTGCGACGCGGGGTGGAGCAGTTCGGTAGCTCGCTGGGCTCATAACCCAGAGGTCACAGGTTCAAATCCTGTCCCCGCAACCATGGAAGAGGCCCTGACCGGCAGCAATGCCGGTCAGGGCCTCTTTTCTTTGTCTCCAGGTCACCAACTACTAGCATTTCCTAGTATTCTCATTCGCGGGGGCTATGTCCTGCGGTGCCAAGTGGCTGGTCAACGACGATCACCGCATGGGCAGGCCGTCGCCGCCTGGGAACGGATCGTATGTTGCGGGGGATGACCGCCGGCCCGTACGGGTTCGCTCTTCCGCTGTTCATGATCCAAGCTATTAAGGCGAACTTAACCCGGCCGCCGCTCCCGCTGGTGCACCCGGCAGGGGCGGATCCGCCTACGTCACTAGTCGATCATTCTCGAGAGGAATGCTGTTCGATGTCACTACCGACCAAGAAGAAGTCCGGAACTGCAAAGAGTAAATGGGCCAAGCTGTACTGGGCAGTGCCGGCCGCGCTCGTTGCCCTTCTTCTCGTGGTGCTTCTCGCGAAGTGGATCACCGGACTTGCCGGCGTCAAGGACTTCCTGGCGGCCTACCCCGGCCATTCAGAGCTCCCTGAGGGAACTCCCGCGGGCTTCCCGGCCTGGCTGGCGTGGCAACACTTCCTCAACGGCTTCTTCCTGCTGCTCATCATCCGCTCCGGCTGGCAGGTGCGGACGCAGACTCGTCCCGCTGCCTACTGGACACGGAACAACAAGGGCATGATCCGCACCAGGAATGCGCCGACGAAGATCAGCCTCGCCCTGTGGTTCCACCTCGTCCTGGACGCGCTGTGGATCCTCAACGGCATCGTGTTCGCCGTCCTGATTTTCGCCACCGGCCAGTGGGTGCGGATCGTGCCCACCAGCTGGGATGTCTTCCCCAACGCCCTCTCGGCGGCGCTGCAGTACGCATCCCTGAACTGGCCCACGGAGAACGGTTGGGTCAACTACAACGCCCTCCAGCTGCTCACGTACTTCATCACGGTCTTCGTCGCGGCGCCCCTGGCGTTCGTCACAGGCCTCAGGATGTCCTCGGCCTGGCCCAAGAACGCCAAGGCGCTGAACAAGGCCTACCCGATCGAGGCCGCCCGTGCCGTGCACTTCCCGGTGATGATCTACTTTGTCGCCTTCATCGTTGTCCACGTGTTCCTGGTGCTCGCCACCGGCGCGCTCCGGAACCTCAACCACATGTACGGCGGCAGCGACGACGTCAGCTGGGTCGGCTTCGGCATCTTTGCCGCGTCTGTCGCCGTCATGGTCGCTGCGTGGTTCCTGGCCCGGCCGCTCTTCCTGAGTCCCATTGCATCCTTGATGGGCAAGGTCAGCAGTCGCTGACGGACCTGCTGGCCGGCCGCAAACCGGGGTCGCTGAAGGCGGCCCCGGCTCAGCTGTCCTTGAGCCTCTGGTAGGTCTCCAGAGCACGCTCGCGTGACTCCGGCAGGCCCACCACGGGCTCCGGATACCCGGCAGCCTGTTCCGGAGACTTCCAGGGTTCGTGGATCGTTTTATCATCCATCCCGGCGATTTCCGGAATGAACTCCCGCAGGTAACGGGCCGCTGCGTCGAACTTCTTGCTTTGCGTCACGGGGTTGAAGATCCGGAAATACGGGGAAGCATCCGCTCCTGATCCGGCCACCCATTGCCAGTTGGCCGGATTACTGGCTGAATCGGCGTCCACCAGGGTGTCCCAGAACCATGCTTCGCCCAGCCTCCAGTCGGCGAGCAGGTTCTTCACCAGGAACGAGGCGGCGGCCATGCGGACGCGGTTGTGCATCCAGCCGGTCTGCCACAGCTGCCGCATTCCGGCATCCACCAACGGATAGCCCGTCCGGCCTTGCTGCCAGGCTTCCAGTTCAGCGTCCGACGGCGTTTGCCACTCGAAGCGGTCGAAGTCGGGTCGGTAGTTCCGTGTGGCCAGCTCCGGGTTCTCATAGAGCAGCTGCCAGCAAAACTCGCGCCAGCCCAGTTCGGACCGGAAGATCCCGACGTCGGTGGTGGCCTGGTGCGGTAAGCGCTCACGGAGCGCGTGCCAGACGCGGAAGGGACTGATTTCACCAAATCGAAGGTGGGGGGAAAGGCGGCTGGTGCCTTCGACTCCCGGCCGGTCCCGGCCGGTTCCGTACTCCTCGACAGGGCCATCAAGGAAGTCGTGCAGGCGGCTGTGCGCGCCGGCTTCACCGGGCGTCCACGCCTCCGCGAGTCCCGCGCTCCAGTCCGGTGTCCGGGGGAGCAGCCCCCAGCCGTCCAGATCGTCGCTGTGGGGGAGCGCCCCGTCGTCGTTCCGCGCCGGTTGGGGCAGCTTGCCGGGGGCGCCGGACGGCATCCGCGGCTCACCGCTTTCGAGGCAGGCGCGCCAGAAGGGCGTGAAAACCTTGTAGGGTCCGCCGGATCCGGTACGGATGGTCCACGGCTCGAACATGAGGCTGGCCTGGAAGCTCGCGGCATCAAGGCCTTCGTCCCCGGCCCAGGCCTTAATGCCGGCATCGATGCTGCGTTCGGGTCCGCCGTACCTGCGGTTCCACCTCAGGTGTGAGGCTCCGGTGCCTGCCGTCAGCTCCTGGATGATTCCCGCTGCGCTCCCGCGCCGAAGGACCAGCCGGGAGCCGGCGGCCTCCAGTCCGGCAGCCAGGGACGCCAGCGAATGGTGCAGCCACCACTTGGCTGCACCGCCGAGGGCGCGCACCCCCGGCGATTCTTCATCCAGGATGTACACGACAGTCACGGGGTGGCCCAGGGCTGCCGCGTCGGCCAGCGCCGGATTGTCATCCAGGCGAAGGTCATCACGAAGCCAGACAATGGTGGAAGGCATGCTTCCACGGTACACGCCGCACCACGCTGTTTACTGGCCGGTAACCTGGCCGTAGACTCGCTCCTGCCGTCCGTTGCGTTCATTCTCCGCAGGGACGGTTCCGTTCGGATCGGGCTTTTCCTGTTGACAACGGCATACGGCTGGAGGCTGCCGCGTGCCGGCCACCTGTTCGCCGCAATGATGCCGCGCGCAGGAAAAAGGATGACCAATGAAGCTATTCCTTGCAGCGGCCAAAGAGGCGGGAGCGGTCAGAGCGGCACACTGCCGGCGGCCCGCCACCCGGGCTCTCCTGGCGGGTCTCGCCGCCGCAATCTCAGTTTCGGCATTGATCGCCCCCACCGCCCACGCCGCGCCGTCTGGCGGCGATGCGTGGGTGGTAAGCGTCGGGGATTCCTATATTTCGGGGGAGGCAGGCCGCTGGGCGGGCAACTCGAGCGATCCTGCCCAGGCAGACGCCCTGGGTGACGCCGCCTTCCGGCGCCAAAACGGCCACGTCCTGGAACTCTTCAGGGGAATTCAAACCGGGGCTCGACTTCTACACCGACGCTGCCGGGAACAGCGGACAGGCTCTGGAACTTCAGCGCTTCGCATCATCCCACCGGGTCAGGATGGTAGTGATTTCGATCGGCGGCAACGACCTGGGTTTTGCCGGCATCATCGCCACGTGTGTCTCCAAGTTCATGACCAGCCCGTGGTGGGCACCGAGTTACTGCAAGGACTCCACCACGGTGGCCACCAACTTCTCGGCCGCCAACAGGGCGGCTGTGGCAGGCCGGATCGGCACCTCGCTTGCCAACGTGGCCAAGGCCATGGGCAGTGCAGGCTACGCGCCCGGTGAGTACAGCCTGGTGGTGCAGAACTACGTCTCGCCCCTGCCGCGGAGTTCCGGCATCGCCTATTCCGAAACAGGCTTCAGCCGGCAAAGCACCTACGGCTGCGGCTTCTGGAACGCGGACTTGGATTGGGCTGCGGGGGCCGCCGTGCCAGCCATCAACTCCACCATTTCAGCCGGCATCGCTGCTTCCGGTGTGGCCGGCGTTCACACGCTCAATGTGTCCGCGCTCTTCAGCGGCCATGAACTGTGCGCCGATACGACGAAGAAGCTGAACAACACCGCTCTGGCTGACTGGCGGAGCGCCGGCGCCGCGGACATCAGTGAGTGGATCAACGAGATCCGGACGGCGAGCACTGCCTTCAGCGACTACTACATCCAGGAATCACTGCACCCCAACTACTGGGGCCAGCTGGCCCTGCGCAACTGCCTGCGCCAGGTCTACAACGGCGGCGACGTCCGTTCCGGGAGCTGTACGGCGGGGGCGGGGCTGACGTCGGGAGGCGAACCGGCGGTGAACTTGAGCCAGACGCACACGCCGTAGCTGACAACGGAAAGGCCGGGGTCCCATCAGGGAACCCGGCCTTTCTGGCGTCCGGTCCGGAACCGGATCAGCTACTAGAGCTTGTCGAAATCAGCCTCTTCAACAGTGGAGTCCGCAGCCGAAGCGTTGGCCGACGAACCAATGGCAGGCTTCGCGCCGCCGGACTTCAGAGCCGCGAGCCGTGCTTCGATCTCGGTCTGCTCGCCGAGGTCTTCGAGCTGGTTGAACTGTGCATCGAGGCTGGATGCGGCGAGTTCCTGCTGCCCGCGGACCTTGGCCTCTTCGCGGCGGATCTTCTCTTCGAAGCGGCCTACCTCGCTGGTGGGATCCATGAAGTCGATGCTCTTGAGCGCGTCGTGGACCTGGGACTGTGCAGCGGCGGTCTTGGATCGGGCCACCAGCTCATTGCGCTTGCTGGTCAGCTCGTTGAGCTTGCCCTTCATCTGGTCAAGACCGGTCTTGAGCTTGTCCACAACCTCGGTCTGCGAGGCGATGCTGGGCTCGGCAGCCTTTGCCTCGTTCTCGGCCGCCATCTGGCGCTGGATGGCCACCTTGGCAAGGTTGTCGAACTTCTGGGCGTCCACTGCGTCGCCGCTGCTCCGGTACTCGTCGGCCTTGCGGGACGCTGCCAGGGCCTTGTTGCCCCAGTCCTGGGCGTTCTTGACGTCCTCGTTGTAGTCGTCCTGGAGCATCCGCAGATTGCCGATGGTCTGCGCCACGGCAGATTCAGCTTCAGCAATGTTGTTCGTGTAATCCCGGACCATCTGGTCCAGCATCTTCTGCGGATCTTCGGCCTGGTCCAGCAAGGAGTTAATGTTCGCCTTTGCCAGCTGCGCCATACGGCCGAAAATGGACTGCTTAACCATGGTGTTGCCTTTCATCCTGCTCAGTGGTCGCCACTGAATTCAGTGAACAGTTGATGTACCGCTTCTATCCGGCGGCCAGGGAAACGGCCGCCGCCTAGTCTGTGGATCGGCTAGAAGCTGCCGGAGTCCCCGCCGCCGAAATCGCCGCCGCCAAAGTCCCCGCCTCCGCCGCCGAAATCGCCGCCGCCCCAGCCGCCGCCGTCGCTGTGACCGCCGCCCCAGCCGCCGCCGCTGCCTCCGTTGAGGATGGAATTGATGAGGATGCCGCCGAGGATGGCACCGCCGAGTCCGCCACCGCCTCCGCCACCGAACATGCCGCCGCGGCCGTAGCCCTGGTTTGCGTAGCCGAAGCTGTCCACATCGCCCTGGGCGAGCTGTGCGGCCTGGGCTGCCAGGGCGTGGGCCTGCTGAGCGTACGTCAGCGCCGTGACCGGATCATTGCGGGAGATGGACAAGGCATAATCCAGGTTCCGCTGGGCTTCGGCCAGGCGGGTACGCGCTTCGGTCCCGACTCCGCCGCGACGCGCCGTGATGTAGTCCGAGGTGGCGCTGATCTGCGCCTGCGCCGACATGATGGTCTGCTGCAACGAAGCCTGTGCGCGGCGGGCCTGTTCCTGCTGGTCCCGGATGCCCGTCAGGGACTGGTCCAGCGACTGATGGGCCGTTTCCACCCGCTCCAACGTGGCAATCGGATCGATCTTGCCGCCCTGGATTTCCGCCTTGACCTGCGCCAGGGCTGCTTCCACTCCGGCCACCGGCCCGGCAAGTTCCGGATGGGCTCCGGACTGGATCATCGCCTTGGCCTGCGCGAGGTCCTGTGACGTGTCAACCACAGCGGCCTCGAGGCTGTTGCGGGCCTCGTCCAAGCTACCGGAGACCTTCGTGATGGCATCGATCAACACTTTTGTCTGGTGCAGGCTCTCTTCCGCAGCACGGACGGCCACTGCAGCCAGGCTGCCTTCTCCGGAGGCCAGCTTGTCCTGGGCCGTGGACGTGGCGTTCTGCACGAAAGCCAGCCGCTCCTTGGCCTGGCCGATGTTGTCCGAGACCTGGACAAGGGCGCTGTCCGCGTATTTGGCCCGCAAGGTTGTCAGGGTCTGTTCAGCCGTGGCGATCCGGGCGTCGGCTTCCTGGGCGCCGGCGTTCACCGCGGCAAGGGCCTGCGGGGCGTTCTTCTCAAGTTCACGGAGCGAATCGAAGTCTGCCTTTTGTTCCTGGAGTGAGGCAAGGGCAGCCTCGGAACGGCGGATAATTTCGCCGAGCCAGCTCCGCTGCTGCTCTTCGGTGTCCGGGATGTGGTCGTCGAGCTGCTGCTGCAGTTTGAACGACTCGGACATGTGGCCCTTGGCTTCCTGCAGGGCCTTGGTGAAGTTCCCGACGGCGGCATCGCCGTACTGTGCCTGGGCGAAGCCCAGTTCCTGCTCGCTCGAGTTAATGGCGTTATCGGCCTCAATAAGCAGCGAACCGCTCTTTTTGCGCAGCTCGTCCACGCTCAGGGAGGCCAGCGGGTCAAGCTCCGCACCCTGCGGGCCATAGCTGGCACTGGACGCAAGGGCTGCCTTCTTCCGGCGGTTCCTGAAGTACAGGTACGCGCCCGCGCCACCCGCCACGACGACACCCGTGCCGACCAGTACGGCCGCTCCGGCGCCATCGCCTGAGGAAACGGTGCCGCTGCCGCCGCCTGCCGCGTCTCCGATGGCCGCAGCGGTGTCGATGGCTGCCTGGGCATAGTCCTTCTTGCCGCCGGCCAGGTTCGCCGTCACGGCATTCTGGCTGATGTTGGACTGCTTGGACTTAATGGGGCTTGCCGAGTTCAGTACAAAGCTGAATTTACCCTCTTCCGCTATCGCCAGAATGGCATCGGCCCTGCCCATGCTCTTGTTCGTTGCCACTTTCTGGGCCCACGCCGCGGGATCGGCCGGGTTTGTGAAAGAGTCCACAGTCACCACGTAGAGGTTGTACTTGTGGTCTTTCAGGAGCTTCTGGATTGCTTCCTGAACTTCGGCCTTACGTCCTCCGAGAACATTGGCGTTGTCCACGATGTTCGAGCCGGACGGAATGGTCACCGGGTCTTCGGCCCAGGCTGAGGTGGCGGGAACCGCCAGCAACCCGGCAAGGCCGATCACGGCGAGGAGACGTTTGAAATTAGACCGCATGTGCAACCCTTCAGCACTTCTGCGACTGATTCGGCCGAGCCAGTCGTCACAGAATGCAGCAGCGCCCCCACGCATGTGTAAAGCCGCAGGTCGCTGTGGCAATTCCATTTGATTCTATGGTGCACCAAATTGCCCGTCCACAACGGGGAATATGCCACCAGCGAAAAGCGCTGAAAGCACCTGCCGGACCTGCAAAAAATGGACTCGGACGGCGTTCAGCAACCTCCCAGCCAACGTCCGCCTTAGCTCCAGTCTGAGGGTCCATAGTTAAAGGCAGACAAGGATGAAAGGAAGTCTAATGACTGAGAACCCAGCACAGGGTGGATCGCCTGAGAACAGGGGTACGGAAAAGCCCGGGGAGGGCTGGCCGGCGCAGCCTGCTCACGCGGACACGCAACCGCTGGATGCAGAGCCCCGGCAGCAGTCCGCGCTGCAGCCGCAGGCACCGGCGCGGCCAGCCGGAGACTCAGTCCAAGGAAACCCTGATGCGCAGCGCAACCCGAGCGCCCAGGACAACCCGACTATCCGGCTCGACCGGGCACAGTCCGACGATCGAAATGCGCACTTCCGTGACGGTCAGCCACATTCAGGCGGGGACGGTGCACCGCAGCCCGTCTATCCGCAGCACCAGCCTTTCTACGGCCAGCAGGCGGGCCCTTCCGCCCCGTATGACGCCCACCAGGGACACAGCAACTACTCCGGTGCCGGCGCCCCGCAGGGCAGCGGCCCCTACCAGGCCAGCCACCAGCACCCGGGCAGCATGTACGCCTCCGATCCTGCAAGCACCCCGAAGCGGAAAGCGGCCTTTGGCGTGGGAACCCTGGTGGCCAGCATTCTTGCCGCCGGCCTGGTGGGCGGCGGAGTGGTGGCGGCCAGCGATGCTTTCCTCAGCAACGGCTCCACGTCAGCCGTCAGCAGCGCCGGCGGCCAGCCCAGCACCGTGATCGTCAACAACAAAGATGACGTGAACGTCATTACCGCCGCTTCGCTGAAGGCTTCCCCGAGCGTGGTGACCATCAAAGCGACGAGCGGCAGCGACGGCGGCACCGGTTCGGGAATCATCCTCGACGACGACGGTCATATCCTGACCAATACCCACGTTGTGACCCTTGACGGCAAGACGGCCAGCGCCACCATCGAAGTCCGGACGAGTGACGGCAGGGTGCTCACCGCGAAAATCGTTGGCACGGACCCCCTCAGCGACCTTGCAGTGATCAAGGTGGACAACGCCTCGGGGCTGACGCCGGCAACCCTTGGTGACTCCAGCAAGCTGAACGTTGGTGACACCGCCATTGCCATCGGCTCGCCCCTGGGCCTGACGGGAACGGTCACCGACGGTATCGTCTCCACGCTGAACCGGACCATCAGCGTGGCCTCATCGGCAGCGCCCAAGGAAGGCGCGGATGATTCCCAAAGCGACGGCGAAGGCGGCTTCCAGTTTGCCCCGCCGGACGGCGGCCAAAGCCAGAACTCCGCGAACCAGGGATCCATCTCCCTTAACGTGATCCAGACCGACGCCGCCATTAACCCCGGCAACTCCGGCGGCGCCCTGGTCAACAGCAAGGGTGAGGTCATCGGTGTGAACGTGGCCATTGCCTCGGCGGGCGGCGATTCCAGCTCGAGCACCAGCGGCAACATCGGCGTGGGCTTCAGTGTTCCGATCAATAACGCCAAGCGTGTTGCCCAGGAGATCATTGACAACGGCAAAGCCACGCACGGCCAGTTCGGCGTCAGTGTGAAGTCGAAGTCGTCCACGTCCTCAAGCTCGTCCTTCTCGGTGGGTGCGGAAGTGGCCACCGTGGAGTCAGGCTCCGCCGCCGCCAAGGCCGGCCTGAAAGTGGGCGACGTCGTGACGAAATTCAACGACCTCGTCATCAGCGATCCCAACCAGTTGACCGCAGCGGTTCGGGAGCAGCCGGCGGGCGCGACCGTGAAGGTCACGTTCCAGCGCGGCGGCCAGCAACAGCAGGTGGACGTGACACTCGGAGCGGCAGCGGAGCAGTAACTGCCGGCGTCGCGTCCGGCAGCGGGGCACGTATTCACCCGACAGCGGAGGCGGGGGCACCTGCATGGTGCCCCCGCCTCCGCTGCTCGGCCGTCGCGGTCCTGCGCCCGCCGTCGCGGTCCTGCGCCCGCCGTCGCGGTCCTGCGCCCGCCTGCCGCGGTCCTGCGCCGGCCTGACACAGGCCTTAACGGGACGGCGCGGGCGCCCCGCTATATGGTTAGCTTGGTTCTACCCGCACCCCGGGGGAGATCCGCGGCCATAACCTCACCCGGCTGGCTATCCACAAGCATGGAAGGCTGCTGTACAGAAAGTGGAAGAGACATTGAAGATCATCGTTCTGGTCAAGCATGTACCAGACGCGCAATTGGACCGTCACCTCAGCGCCGAGGACAACACCACGGACCGCGCCGATAGCATCCTGTCCGAGCTGGACGAATACGCCCTGGAAGCCGCGCTGCAGCTGACAGAAGCCCGCGGCGGAGCAAAGGCCGGCAACCAGGTCATCGCTTTGAGCATGGGTCCCGCCGGCGCCGTCAATGCCATCAAGAAGTCCCTCCAGATCGGCGCCACCGAGGGCGTCCACCTCCGCGACGACGCGCTGGCCGGATCCGATGCAGCCGCGACGTCACTGGCACTGGCTGCAGCCGTCCGCCACCTTGGAGCAGACAGCCCCGTGGACCTGGTCCTGACCGGCATGGCGTCCACCGACGGCGAGACCTCCCTCGTTCCGGCGCAGCTGGCAGAGCGGCTCGGGCTCCCGCAGGTCACGTTCGCCTCCGAACTGGAAGTGGACGGCGGCCGCGTCATCGCCCGGCGCGACAGCGACACGCACTATGACACCATCGAGGCACCGCTGCCCGCCGTCGTCTCGGTTACCGACCAGATCAACGAGCCGCGCTTCCCGAACTTCAAGGGAATCATCGCTGCAAAGCGCAAGACCATCACTACGCTCTCGCTCGCGGAGATCGGCGTCGACCCCGCACAGGTGGGCAAGGCCGGTTCCTGGACCGCTGTGCAGACGGCAGCCGCCCGCCCGCCGCGCACCGCCGGCACCATCATCACCGACGAAGGCGACGCCGGCATCAAGCTGGTCGAGTTCCTGGCCGCCCAGAAGCTGCTCTAAGAGGATTCCAGACATGGCAAAAGTACTTGTATTCATTGACAACCCCGGCCAGGCGCTCAAGAAGAGCAGCCTGGAACTGCTGACGATCGCCCGTACGCTCGGTGAAACGGCAGTCGCCGTCAACGGAACGCTGAACGACGACGTCGCCGGCGCCTTCGGTTCACACGGCGCCGCCGCCATCTTCCGGCCCTCGTCCGACGACCTTGACGCTTACCTGGTGGGCCCCAAGGCTGCATTCCTGGCCGGGGCCGTCGCGGCCTCGGGTGCCACAACAGTGCTCCTGGAGAACTCGTTTGACGGGAAGGAGATCGCAGCCCGGCTGGGCATCAAGCTTGGCGCCGGCGTCATCACCGACGTCGTGGCAGTGGACCCGGACGGCACGGCGCACAAGTCGGTGCTGGCGGGCTCCTACACGACCACGGCCAAGGCCACTACGGCAGTCTGCGTGCTGACAGTAAAGCCGAACAGCGTAACGCCGGAACCCGCAGGCGCAGCAGCAAGCCCGGAGGTACTCACGGTCGACGTGCCGGAGTCCGCCTCGGCCGGCGCTGCCCGGATTACCGGCCGCACGGACAAGCCGGCCAGTGGCCGTCCGGACCTCACCGAGGCCCGGATTGTGGTGGCAGGCGGACGCGGCGTCGACGGCGATTTCGGTCCGGTTGAGGAACTGGCCGACGCCCTCGGTGCCGCTGTTGGTGCGTCCCGCGCCGCAACAGACGCCGGCTGGATCGGCCACGATGCGCAGGTGGGCCAGACCGGCAAGACGGTTTCCCCGCAGCTCTACATTTCCGCCGGCATCTCCGGCGCCATCCAGCAGAAGGCCGGCATGCAGACCGCCAAGGTCATTGTTGCCGTCAACAAGGATGCCGAATCACCGGTCTTCGAGATCGCCGATTTCGGCATCATCGGAGACCTCTTCCAGGTCCTTCCGCAGGCAACCGAAGAGATCAAGAAGCGCAAAGGCTGATGAGTTGAGCATCAACGCTACGGCTCAGAGCCCGTTCAACCCGGACCACCACCGGGTTGAGCGGGTCCTTTGTTTTACCGCCCACCCGGACGATATCGACTTCGGCGCAGCCGGGACGATCGCTGCCTGGACCGCGGCAGGAGTTGAGGTCAGTTACTGCATCATGACCGACGGCGACGCCGGCGGTTTCGACCCGGCGCAGCGCGACCAGATCGTGGCCATGCGGGCGGAGGAACAACGCCGGGCCGCTGCGCTGGTCGGGGTGACCGACATCCATTATCTCCACGAGCGGGACGGCTACCTGGAACCGACGCACGAGGTGATGAGGGGAGTGGTGAAGCTGATCCGGGAGATCCGGCCCGACGTCGTGCTTTCCATGCATCCCGAACGCAACTGGAACCGCATCCAGAAGAGCCATCCGGACCACCTCGCCGTGGGCGAGGCCGTAACGCGCGCCGTCTATCCGGCCCTGGAAAACCCCTTCGCGTACCCGGACCTGGCCGAGGCGGGCCTTGAAGCCTACAAGCTGCCGTGGCTCTGGCTGTTTGCCGGGCCCGAGGAGCGGGACAACCATTTTGTGGACGTCACGGCACACGTCGAGGAGAAGCTGGCGGCGATCCATGTTCATGCCAGCCAGCACCCGGACCTGGAGGCCATGGACCGCACAGTCCGCGCCCTCATGCTGGGTACCGGCTCGCGGGCCGGTTTGGCCGACGGGCGCAGTGCCGAGGCGTTCCATGTCGTCACAATCAACGGTTCCGGGACCATCGCCGGGTTCTAGGGTTGTCCGGGTGTAACCCGTGTCATATGCTGGCCTCTGTTTAAATCATATTTATTCAGGAAGGCAGACTTTGATGGCGAAGACTGCGCAGCAGCCGGTACTGGTGATCATGGGTGTCTCAGGATCCGGTAAATCAACTGTGGCCGGCCTCTTGGCCGGCAAGCTCGGATGGGACCTGGCGGAAGGCGACGACCTGCACCCGGCGTCGAACGTCGCAAAAATGCAGGCCGGTGAGCCGCTGACCGATGAGGACAGATGGCCGTGGCTGGAATCCATCGCCGAATGGATCCGGGCGCACACGCAGGACGGAACCCCCGGCGTCGTCACCTGTTCCGCGCTAAAAAAGCGCTACCGGGACGCCCTGCGCGGTGAGGGCGTGGTGTTCGTCTTCCTGCAGGGAAGCAAGGAAAAGATCTCCGACCGCCTGGCATCGCGGCACGGGCACTTCATGCCTCCCGCGCTGCTCGAATCGCAGTTTGATGCGCTGGAAGAGCCGACGGCGGACGAAAACCACATTTCCCTGTGCGTATCGGCCACACCGTCGGAAGAAGCCCAGGAAATCATCGAGCGGCTCAACCTGGACGCGGCAGACGCCGCGACCCCATAGACCAGCGTTACGCACTTAGGAACCATACTTTGAATTCTCAAATAGCAATGCAGCTGCCTGCTGCCGTCGAGGGCTGGACCGGCCACGACACGCAGCTTCTGGTGGTCGCCGCAATCGGCATCGCACTCATTGTGGTGCTGATCGCCAAACTCAAGCTGCACCCCTTCCTTGCGCTTGTCCTCGGCTCCGCCTTCGTGGGCCTTGCCTCGGGCGTTGAACTTGCCAAGGTCATCTCCAACTTCGAAGACGGCGTGGGCGGCGTCCTGAAGGAAGTCGGCCTGCTGATCGCCCTCGGGGCGATGCTCGGCAAGCTTCTGGCCGACTCCGGCGGCGCCAACCGCGTGGTGGACACCCTGCTGGACAAGGCCAGCGGCAATAAGGTGGTCTGGTCCGTCACCCTGGTGGCAGTCATCATCGGCCTGCCGATGTTCTTCGAAATCGGACTTGTGCTGCTGCTCCCGGTGATCGTCCTGGTCACGCAGCGTTCCAAGATGCCACTCATGCGCATCGCCATTCCCGCCTTGGCCGGGCTCTCGGTGCTGCACGGACTGGTGCCGCCGCACCCCGGACCCCTGATCGCGATCAGCGCCGTCAAAGCAGAGCTCGGCACCACCCTCGCCCTGGGAATCCTCGTTGCCATCCCCACGGTCATTATCTGCGGACCGCTGTTCTCACGCCTCGCCGCAAAATGGGTTCCGGTGGGTGCGCCCGCCGTGGCCGGCGGCATCGATACCCAGCATGGCGCGGACATGGAAGGCGTCAAGCGCCAGCCCACGTTCCTTGTCACCCTGCTGACCATCATCTTCCCGGTGGTGCTGATGCTACTCAAAGCCGTGGTGGACATCGTCTGGCCTGATCCCAAGACTGCACCGCCGGTCCGGATCTTCTTTGACTTCGTTGGCCAGCCCCTGGTTGCCATGACACTGGCCGTGCTGCTGGCGATCATCACTTTCGGTTACGCCGTGGGATTCACCGGCAGCCGCATCACGTCCAAGGTCGGCGCCAGCCTCGGCCCCATCGCGGCAATTCTGCTGATCGTGGGTGCCGGCGGCGGCTTCAAGCAGACCCTGATCGGGGCCGGCGTCGGCGATGCCGTCAAGAAGTGGGCCGAAGGCACCAACATGTCGGTCCTGGTGCTGGGCTTCATCGTGGCCGTCGCACTGCGGCTGGCCACCGGCTCCGCCACCGTAGCGACGGTGACGGCAGCCGGCATCGTGGCTCCGCTGGCCAGTTCACTGACCCCGACCCATGCCGCACTGCTGGCCCTGGCCATCGGCGCGGGCTCGCTCTTCCTCTCCCACGTCAACGACGCAGGCTTCTGGCTGGTCAAGGAGCTCTTCGGACTGACCGTCGGGCAGACCTTCAAGACGTGGTCCGTCATGGAGACGCTGATCTCCGTTGTCGGCTTCGGCTTCGTGATGCTGCTGTCGCTGATAATTTAGCGGCGCGATTCATCGGAACCGCGGCTCAGGCGAGCCGCGCCGCCGCGCAGGCCTTGATCCCTTCGAAAAGGAAGGGATCAAGGCCTGCGCGGCTTTTGTCGTTAGGGCTTTGTGGTTAAAGTGCCGCGGCCTGCCGGTGCACGCCGGAAGGCGGGCACCGGCAGGCCGGTGATGACGACGGCGGTGGCAGGCTACGCGCCGAGAGGGGCCGCTGCGACTGTCGGCAACGTTGGCGAAGCCGAGCCGCCCACCGGTTCAACGGTGATGCCCAGCGCGGCCGCGGAATGGATGCCCTTCACCACGGCGGGCTTGGACAACGCCTCTGCGTCCATGAGCCCCTGCGAAACCGGAGCGGAGCCGTCCTTGGGGATCAGCCACATCTGGTACACCTTGCCGGACGGAGGAGCCGGCACCCCGTTCATCTTGACCACCACTGCGTCCTTGGAAGACGAGATGGAAACCGTGGCCGTTCCTCCGCCACTGACGTCGACGGTTGCCTGCCGCACATCCTGGGCCTGGAGCACCTGGTTCAGCGGATCGTTCTGGTTTGCCACATAGGCTCCCACTCCGACGCCGCCCAGCGCGATGACAGCGGCAGCGGCCACCCCGATAAACCAGTTACGGAGCCCGGGAGCCCGGCGTCGTTCTTCACGGCGCTGACGGGCGGCACCGAGTTCGTCAGTGCCAGGCGCCTGGCCCGGTTCCTGCGCATGCCCGTGGACTATGGGGGTGGAAACCGGGACGATGCCGGGCTGCGCCGGAAGCTGGGCCACAATGCGGTCGAACAGCCCAGCGGGCGGTTCCTCCTCCGCAGTGAAGGTGAAGGCCAGCGTTTCGCGTGCCTGCCGGACGCGTTCGTCGAACGCGTCCCGTTCCGGCCCCGGCGCGGCTGAGATGTATTCCTCAATGGCGGCCCGTTCAGCGGGGGTCACAGCGTCCAGGGCATACACTTCGGCGAGTTCCACGGCACGGCCGGAAGCCAGGTCTGTGGCGATATCGTGGGCAAACATCCCGGGCGGACGGCTGCTGTTCGGTTGGTTCACGTCGGTCATCTCAACTCACCCCCAGACAGGTCTTCAAGCGGATCAGCCCATCGCGGATGCGGGACTTGATGGTGGGTACGGCGGCGTTTAGTTTCTCCGCGACTTCGCGGTACGTTAGTCCGCCGTAGTAGGCCAGCCGGACGGATTGCTGTTGCGTCTCGGTGAGGGTATCCAGGCACTTGACAACGGCTTCTGCTTCCAGCCTGCTGCCGACCTCATCGGAAACGGAGTCATGATCAATGTCCTGGCTGCTCGCGCCGTATTTGGCTTCCCTGTCAGTGGACGACTGGGAGGAGCGGACCTTGTCCACGGCACGCCGGTGCGAGATCGTCATCAGCCACGCCAGCGGACTGCCGGCCTCAGGATTGAATTTCGCCGCGTTCTGCCAGACCTGCAGGAAGACTTCCTGAGTGGTGTCCTCGCTGAGCTCGGGATCGATCAGCACGCGGCGTGCCATGCCGAAGACGCGCCGGGAAGTCAGTTCATAGAATTCCGCGAACGCCCCCTGGTCACCGTTGGCGATGAGTGCCAGCAGCTCACCGAGCCGCCGGTTCACTTCGACGGGAGTGCCCGGGGAAGCAGTGGCTTCGGGGTTTGGGGCGTTGGGAGTTTCCATTACCCCCAAGCATAAGTCGATTTCTGGCGAACGCTTGGCACCGGGATCGCTCGGAACGTCGCCGTGGGCGGTGCGACTGTTCCGGGCCGGGGACCTGCGGACCTGCACTGTAGTCACCTGCCGCTCCTCGATCCTGTAGGGGCCCGGGTTGGCCTTCACAGGTTATTCGGAGTGCAGGCGCGGATGGATGGGCGGAGGAGTGCCACTAATTGCAGGCCGGCCGGTCGGGGCGGCGGCAGTGCCCTGGGCAGTGGTCGGGGCGAGCCGGGCTAGAGCTTGGCGCCGGCGAAGCCGTTCTGGCGCCAGGCTTCAAAAACCGCAATGGACGCCGCGTTCGCGAGGTTCAGGGACCGAAGCGAGGGAAGCATCGGCAGCCGCACCCGCGACGTCACGTGCGGGTCGTGCTTGACATCCTCCGGCAGTCCCACGGATTCCTGGCCAAAGAGGAGCACATCGCCGGGCAGGTAGCTGATGTCCGTGTAGGAAGTTTCGCCATCGGACGTGAACGCGTAGACGCGCTCGGGCTGCAAAGCTTTCCAGGCAGCGTCGAGGTCTTTATGCACCGTCACGACGGCGAGGTCGTGATAGTCCAGGCCGGCCCGGCGCAGCTTGGCGTCGGAAAAGTCGAAGCCCAGCGGCTCCACCAGGTGCAGCTCGGCACCGGTGATGGCAGCCAGCCGGATTGCATTGCCGGTGTTGCCGGGAATTTCGGGGGAGTGGAAGAGGATGCGAAACACCGTCCCATCCTAGCGACCGCCCGCCCCGTCCGCTGTCCGTCCCGCCCGTCCCCCGGATGTCCGTTACATGCAGGCCAGCCCGTGCAAGGCAGCCGTCAGTGCATCCCGCGGAGCAGCCTGGCGAGGGCGGGGACGTTGACGGTATTCGGGGCGGGCCCGGAGCTCAGGAACTCCTTGAGTCCCCGGACCAGTCCGGCCCCGTTGACCACCTGTACCGTTTCATGACCGCGGGGTGATCGCCGGTGGTGGTCGATCACCGGCTCATGGAGGTTGCCGTCCGGACTGTGGATGACGGTCCATCCCGTCACGTTAAGCTCCGGGAAGATGTCCTGCATGCGCCGGACGATGTGCGCCAGCTGCGGCGGAGCAATGGCCCGGCCGCCGTGCGTCAGGGTGCTGCCGTTCCAGGCGTACGCACCCTTGGGCAACAGCATGGATCCGATCAGCGCGAGCCGGTAGCCGGACAGCAGTGCGTGATCGATGTGGCTGTTGTCCGCCGGTGACTGCAGCCCGTTGATCAGCCGTGCGGCGGGAATGGCAGGGAGGATCTGCCTGCTGATCAGCTGAACGGTCCGCATTTCCCGCTGGATACGGGCTTCCGCACCGAAAATGCCCCGCTTCCGCGGCATGCCGTGGACCTGCCGGGCGGCAATCTCCGCGGGGATCAGCGGAACGCTGCCGGACTCCCGGTCCTCGAACGGAGGGACGTAGACCGGAGCGTCGCCTGCCGTGTTGCGCGGACTGTTGGGCCGGTGGACGGTTGCCGACGCCCGGCTCCCGGCAGCGGGCGCGTCGAAATGGGCGCCTTCCGCCGGCGTCGCGCCAGTTCCATGGGCGTACGAGCGGTCGTAGGCGGCCCGCCGCTTCGGATCAATCAGCGTCTCGTAGGCAAGCGTCACCTGCCGGAAAACGGCGGCGTCGCCGCCGTGGTCGGGATGTGCCCGCCTGGCAGCCTTGCGGTAGGCCACCTTGATCTCTTTGTCCGTCGCCGTCACGGGAAGGCGAAGGACCTGGTAATGGGAGCTGCTGCCCTGGGTCAAGCACTGATCCTTATCTTGTCGGTTCCAGTCCACTCAGGCAGTCCGGTCCGCCCAGTTTAACCGTGTACAGCCTCAACGTCCGCGCCGGCGGCTCTGGTTCCCGGCCACTGGCATAATTCAGCGCATGATCATTGCAGTGGCCATCAACCCGCGTGCTTCGTTCGGCGGTACCCGGCACACGGGAGAGGCCGTTGTGGCCTTCTTCCGCGCTGCCGGGGCACATGTGATCGTGCTGAGAAAGGCCAGCTATGACCGGCTCGCGGCTGCCGTGGTTGAGGCCCTGGACTCGGGCTGCGACGCTCTGGTTGTCGTGGGCGGCGACGGAATGGTCCATCTGGGGATCAACGCCCTCGCCGGACTTGCCGTGCCCTACGGAACGGTGCCGCTGGGTATCGTTCCCAGCGGTACGGGCAACGACATGGCGCGGGCCCTGAGCCTCCCGTTGAACGATGCAACGGCCGCCTGTGAACGGATCCTGGCTGCACTCGACGGTGGCGGGCGCCTTATTGATGCAGGGCGCGTCACGGGGAATGGCGCAACCAGATGGTTCGCCGGAGTGGTTTCCGCCGGCTTCGACGCCGCCGTGAACGAACGCGCCAACGCGTGGCGCTGGCCCCGCGGCAGGAGCAGGTACAACCTGGCCATGCTCCGTGAACTGGCCACGTTCAAAGCCGTGGACTACACCGTGACAGCCGACGGCGAAACCTGGCGGCAGGGGGCCATGCTCATTTCGGTGGCGAACGGCCAGTCCATCGGGGGCGGCATGAAGGTGACCCCCGACGCCGTGCTCGACGACGGGTTCCTGGACCTGTTCATCGTGAAGCCGCTGTCCAGGGTGCGCTTCCTGGCAGTCTTCCCGAAAGTCTTTTCCGGCCGCCATACCGGGCACCGGGCAGTGCACATCAGGCAAGTGCGCCGTGTTGAGCTCTCCGCCGCGAACGTTGTTGCGTACGCCGACGGCGAGCGGGTCGGCCCGTTGCCGCTGACCATCGAGGTGGTGCCCGGGGCCATCAGGGTGCTGGCCGTGCCGTGACGGCATACCGGCCGGAGCGTCTAAACTCTTGCGGAGGACCGGCCGGAACAGCGCCGCCGGCAGAGCGTATGTGGGGGCCGTGTGCAATCGATGGGCAGGGGACACGCTGCGAACCGTTCGTACACTCTGACCGGGGTGATCCGGCGGATGGCGCGGCCGCTGACCCTGGCAGTGGTGCTGGCCGGCGCGGGCGGCTGCAGTGTGGGCGTCCCGGATCCTGCAG
Source organism: Arthrobacter sp. Leaf337 (assembly GCF_001423745.1). Lineage (GTDB taxonomy): Bacteria > Actinomycetota > Actinomycetes > Actinomycetales > Micrococcaceae > Arthrobacter. The sequence goes on along the minus strand of NZ_LMPC01000001.1, from coordinate 356,398 downwards.
CCCCGAGCGCTGTCCAGACCACGCCATCGCTGGCAACGCCCACCATTACGCCGGGCCACGATGCGGCGGCCGTGGCCGCGAAGGACCTTCCGTTTACTGCCGGGGACTCCCTTGCCCCAGGAGTCGCCGTCGGCCTTTCGGACGGGCTCCGTGAGGCGCCGGGCTGGAAGCCGGTCAAGGAGGACGTGGCCGGGGAGAACCGCTACGTCAAAGCCGACGGATGCGTTGTGTCGGCCAGGGTCCGCGTGAATCAGGGCTCACTGGCCGTTACCGGAGATGACAAGGCCTCCACCGCTGAACTGTTTCGGTATCTGGATCCCACCGTGGTCCCCGGCTACCTGAAGACCGACACCCTGCGCTGGGGCGGCGAACCGGGCAAACCCGGGCCGATGGTTGAAGTGCTGGCTTACGACGGCGTATCGGCGCCAGGCGGAAGGTCGGCAGCGGTGCTGGCCAGGCTTTTTGGCAAAGCGGGGTCGTCTGTTTACATTTCACTCGTGTGCCCGGACTCCGCTGCGCTCGCAGTGGCCCGGGCTGACGTGGCGGAACGCCTGGTTGTCGTTCCGCCAACGGACTGAGCCGTTCCCGCTAGGCCTTGCGGGAACTCCGGGGTGCCAGCCGGTTGAGGGCCAGGGCGGCCACGAGCAGCCCAAAATCGCGAAGTGCGACGTCGAAGAAGCTGCCCAGGAGCAGCAGGTTGATGATGATTCCCAGCAGCCACACGGCCACCAGCATCGATCCGAAGCGTGGCCGGAGCGCCACCGCTATACCGGCAACAACCTCCACGACACCAACGATGTACATGATGGTCTGGGCCGGCAACGGAACCACGGCTGTGGCCACGGGGGCCAGATACATGGTCCAGTCGGCGAGCAGGTTGGTGAACTTGTCGAGGCCGAAAATGACCGGGGCGACCGTGAAGACCGTGCGAAGCAGCAGGAAGGCCTGCCTGCCCGGCTCGGAGGCCAGGCTGCGGGAGGGCGTGGTCAGCACCGAGGATGATTTCATGGCTTGCTCCTTCTAAAAGTAGGTAACATAATTTTAGAAAGAGATCCTGAATTAAGCAATGAATCTTGTTTTTAGAGTTAGGGTGTTCCATGCGCAGACTTCCCTGGGCCCGCCGGATCGCGGCCGTGGCATCGCTTGGTGATGAGAACCGCAGGAGACTCTTCGGATTCGTCTCGTCGTCCTCCGGGGCGGTAGGACGGGACGAAGCGGCCGCCGCCCTGGAGATCCCGCGAAGTACGGCATCGTTCCAGTTGGACAGGCTGGTGCAGGACGGCGTGCTTACCGTTGAGTTCCGCAAGCTCGGCGGGAAGGCCGGACCCGGCTCTGGCCGGCCGGCGAAGCTGTACCGGCCGGCCCAGCCGGAACTGAGTGCTTCCGTGCCCGACCGTAACTATGACCTGGCCGGTGAACTCATGGCCGCCGCGATCGAACGGTCCAGTGCCGCCGGCGAGCCCGTCCGGGACGCGCTGCTGGCCACCTCCTACGCGAAGGGCCTGGAAATGGCGGAGGGGAGTCACAGCCTCGAGGAATTCCTCTCCGCGGAAGGGTACCTGCCGGATCCGGACGGTGCGGGCGGCTTCGCACTGCGCAACTGCCCGTTTCACCGGCTTGCGGACGGCCATGCCGACGTGGTCTGTGCCATGAACGGAGCGTTCCTCACCGGCGCGGCTGCCGGCTGCGGTGTTGCCGAGGACCGCATCGTGGGGAACAAGGCCGCCGGCCAGTGCTGCGCCAGGATTACGCCGCCCTGATTTCCGCGGGTTTCCGGGGCCGGCCTGCCAGCAGCACACCGGCTACGACAAGCATGCCCCCGACGATCTGGGGCAGGCTGACCGGAATGCCCATCATCACCGTGATGGCCGCCGTGAACACAACGATCAGGTTCAGGTAATTGCCGGCGGTGGCGGGCGCCGTCGTTTTGAGTGCGAGGTTCCAGCACAGGTACGCCCCCAGCGAAGGGAAGGCAGCGATGTAGGCGATCGACCATCCTTCGGCTGCGGTAGCAGGGAAACCGGCGCCCGCGGCGAGTGCCACCGGACCCAGCAGGACCGTGGCCATCACCACCTGAACGGCTGTGGCCGCGATGGCCGGCAAGCCCAGCCGCCGGGAAATAATGGTGTAGAAACCCCACACAACAATCGCCCCGATCATCAGCAGTTCACCGAAATTGAAGGTAATGCTGAACACCCGGAGCAGTTCGCCCCGGGTCAGGACCAGGAGCACCCCGGTGAGACCCAGGGCGATGCCCAGCCAGCCGAAGAGGCCGGGCTTTTCACCGAGCATGAAGATGGCCATCACCACGATGAGCGCCGGATTGGCAGCCGTGATCAGCGAAGCGTTGAGAGCGGACGTGTGCTGGAGGGCGGTGTAGAGCAGCAGGGTGTAGCAGCCCATGCCCAGCACGCTCAGGAGCAGCAGTACCCGCCAGCGGCCAAGGACGGCGCGCCAGTCGGGACGTTCCACAAAATGGGCCAGCGCCACGAGTGGAAGGGCGGCCAGCGCCCATCTCCAGAAGGTGAGTTCCAGCGGCGTCATGGTGTTCACGGCTGCCTGCCCCACCGCAAGGTTGCCGGACCAGAACAGGGTGGCCAGCACCAGGTAAATCGAGGCTTTCACCGCTCGAATCTACCCCGGTGCCGGGGCAGGCAGGGTTGCCGCGGCTAGAATTGGCTTGTGTCCGTCTACCTCGATCATGCCGCCACCACGCCCATCGCCGCCGAGGCCCTGGCGGTACTCACCCGCGAACTGGCCAGGACCGGCAACCCGTCGTCGCTGCACGGATCCGGCCGCCGGGCACGACGATCTGTGGAGGACGCCCGCGAGGCAATAGCCGCAGCAGCCGGGGCCCACCCGTCGGAAGTCATCTTCACCTCGGGCGGCACGGAGGCCGACAACCTGGCTGTGAAGGGCCTTTACTGGGCCCGCCGCGCTGAGAAGCCGGAGCGCACGCGGATCCTGTGCTCCGCCGTCGAACATCATGCTGTCCTGGACACGGTGGAGTGGCTGGAACGGCACGAGGGCGCCGAGGTCACGTGGCTGCCCGTGGATTCCGACGGCGTAGTGGTCCTGGATGCGCTGAGGTCGGAGCTCTCCCGGAACCCGGAGACCATCGCCCTCGTCTCGGTGATGTGGGCAAACAACGAGGTTGGCACCATCCAGCCGGTGCATGAGGTGGTTGCGGCGGCCCATGCCGTGGGCGTTCCGGTGCATTCGGACGCAGTCCAGGCCTTTGGGTCATTGCCGGTGGACTTCCGGGCGAGCGGGCTGGACGCCATGTCCATCTCCGGCCACAAGATCGGCGGCCCGGTGGGGGTCGGTGCCCTGCTGCTGGGCCGCGCCGTCAAGCTAACGCCGGTGTTGCACGGCGGAGGGCAGGAACGCGACGTGCGTTCGGGCACGCTGGACACGGCGTCTATCGCCGCCTTCGCCGCAGCTGCCGAAGCCGTGACCAAAGACCTCCCCGGGGAAGCGGCCCGCATCGCCGGGCTGCGGGACAGGCTGATCGCCGGCGTGCGGGCCGCCGTTCCCGACGCCGTCCTCCGTGGAGCGCCGGGCGATGGACGCTTGCCCGGCAACGCGCACTTCACCTTCCCGGGCTGCGAGGGTGACTCCCTGCTCTTCCTGCTGGACCTTGCCGGCGTCGAATCGTCCACGGGTTCGGCCTGCACCGCCGGCGTGCCACGGCCCTCGCACGTCCTGCTGGCCATGGGGCTCGATGAGGACACCGCACGCGGCGCGCAGCGTTTCTCCCTGGGGCACGCGTCCACAGAGTCCGACGTCGACGCCCTCCTGGCGGCACTGCCGGGCGCCTACGACCGGGCCCGCCAGGCAGGCATGGCCGGGCACGAATCGACCATCCAGACCGCCGCCACAGTGGCCCGTCAGTCGTCCGCCAGGAGCTGATCCAGCGCGACGCCGGGATCTGCCAGACGGCCCGGCCCGATGGTCTCCCGGCTGGAGATCAGTGCCTTGATGGCTTTTTGCGTGCGGGGAACGTTGACGTTCATCCCTGCCACCACGCGGCCCTCATGCTGCCAGAATGCGATGAATTCCCTGCCCTGCAGTGACCCGCGGATAACCGGTTCGGCGGCCGCCGCCAGGGTGGGGAAGCCCGAGTACTCCATGCTGAGGTCGTACTGGTCGGTGTAGAAGTACGGAATCGTGTCCAGAGTTGCGCCCTGGCCAAGCATCGATTTGGCCGCGATCTTTCCGCCGCTGAGCGCATTGTGCCAATGCTCGCTGCGGTGGTGCTGCCCCGTGAACGGGTGCAGGGCGTTTGCCACGTCCCCGGCGGCGAAGATATCCGGGACGCTGGTCCGCAGGGAGGCGTCCGTCAGTATCCCGTTGTCAAGGACCAGTCCTGCCTGCTCCGCGAGCCGGGTGTCCGGTGCCACGCCCACGGCAATCACCACGACGTCGGCCTGCAATACGTCGCCCGAGCCGGTGACCACGCCGGTGACGCGGCCGGAGTCGCCGCGTAGCTCGGATGCGGTTGCGCCCGGGCGGAACCGGACACCGTGTGCTTCATGAACGGAGCGGAAAAACCCGCCCAGTTCAGGTCCGATGGCGGAGGCCAGCGGGACATCCTCGAGTCCGAGCAGCGTCACGTGGTTGCCGTAGCTGATGGCAGCAGCCGACAGTTCCATCCCGATCCAGCCCGAGCCGACCATCACCACGTTCCGTCCGCCCGGCGATAACTGTTCCCGGAGGCGGCGGCTGTCATCCAGGGTCCGGAACATGGTGACGCCGTCCAGCCCGCTCCCCGGCAGGGAAAGGCGACGGGGGAGGGCGCCCGTAGCCAGCAGGAGCGCATCGTAGTCGAGGGACTCGCCGCTGCTGAGATGTACTGAGTGCGAGCCGGGGTCGACGGCGGCGACGGTCACGCTGAGTCGGAGGTCGACGTCGTTCTCTGCATACCAGGCCTCGGGAGCCACGGGGAGCGCGTCCTCGCCGGCTTTGCCCAGCAGGTACTCCTTGGAAAGCGGCGGACGAAGGTATGGGTGGTGCAGTTCGGAGCCAATGAGGCTGATCCTGCCGGCAAACCCCTCGCTGCGCAGGGTGCGGGCAGCGGTGGCGCCAGCCAGCCCCGCGCCCGCTATGACGATGCTTTCGGTGGTGTGCTCGACAGCCATGACGCCGCTCGATTCCCTGGAGGGCCGACCCTGTCGGCGGGCCGCTTCTAAAAATACTATTCCTGACAATAGAATCCGCAGCTGTGGGCGTCAAGGGGTCGCGGGGGCGATTTCGGGTCCCCCTTGGGCGAGGCAGTAGAATAGTGGGGCATGCAGTGTATCCGGCCGCGTTCTGTGCGCCGGCCCGGTACCAGCTGCGGCCGCACCATCACACCTTCCCCTAGAGAAAGCCAGCATGCGAGTTCTTGCAGCCATGAGCGGCGGAGTCGATTCCGCCGTTGCCGCCGCCCGCGCCGTCGAGGCAGGACACGACGTCGTCGGCGTCCACCTGGCGCTGTCCAGGATGCCCGGAACGCTCCGTACCGGAAGCCGCGGGTGCTGCACGATCGAAGACTCCCGCGACGCCTGGCGCGCCTGCGACGTCCTGGGTATCCCGTACTACGTCTGGGACTTCTCGGAGCGGTTCAAGGAGGACGTGGTCCAGGACTTCATCGACGAATATGCCGCCGGACGCACTCCGAACCCCTGCATGCGCTGCAATGAACGCATTAAGTTTGCGGCGCTGCTGGAAAAGGCCATCGCACTGGGCTTCGACGCCGTCTGCACCGGCCACTATGCCAAGGTGATCACCGACGCCGACGGAAACCCGGAACTCCACCGCGCGGCCGACTGGGCCAAGGACCAGAGCTACGTGCTCGGCGTCCTCACCCACGAACAGCTCAAGCACTCCATGTTCCCGCTGGCGGACACCCCCTCGAAAGCCGAAGTGCGCGCCGAGGCCGAACGCCGCGGGCTGTCAGTGGCCAACAAGCCGGACAGCCACGACATCTGCTTCATTCCGGACGGTGACACCGCGGGGTGGCTTGCGGAGAAGATCGACATGACCACGGGCGACATCGTTGATGAAACCGGGTCCAAGGTGGGCGAGCACCCCGGTGCCAACGCGTTCACCGTAGGCCAGCGCCGCGGTCTCAAGCTGGGCACGCCCGCCGCCGACGGCAAGCCCCGCTTCGTCCTGGAGATCCGGCCCAAGGAAAACAAGGTGGTGGTGGGCCCCGAGGCGCTCCTGGCCATCGACGAGATCCGCGGCATCAAAGTATCGTGGGCCGGCCTGCCGATTGCGGAAATCGCCACCGGCGACGAGTTCGACTGCCACGCCCAGGTCAGGGCCCACGGCGATCCCGTTCCCGCAACCGCCCATACGGAACTGCTGACGGACGACGGCGGCGCGGAGCGGACGAACCTTGTGGTCACGCTGACCACCCCGTTGCGCGGAGTGGCCCCCGGACAGACAGTGGTGCTCTACCAGGGAAGCCGGGTCCTGGGGCAGGCCACCATTGACGCAGCGCGTTCGCTGCAGCGCGCGGCGCTTTAATCGGAATCGGGTGCCCGCGGCGGTTTGCCGTAGTCAATCACCCCTGCTCCCGCAATAATTGAGGCCTGGGGAACCAGGCTTCATGCAGGCAACCGCTTCACGGGTGGGCTGCAAAGTTGAGGAAAGCGGGCCCGGTATGGTCTCTGCAGCGCTTGGCATCGGTCACGGCCTCGAAATGGTCGCGCTGACGGCCCTTGCCGAGGGCCCCTTCACCCGCAAGTCAGGAAAGCCGCTCACCACCAGCATTCGGGTGCCGGTGGAGAGGGTGGTCAACGGCCCGGCCGGCGCACGCCTGGCGCTGCGCGTGCGGGCTCCCGGGGCTGACGGTCCGCGGCCCATTTCCCTGTCCGTGGACCGCAACGAATGGTGCATCGACGACCAGGACGCACCCGCCGGGCTGGAAGAGTTGCTGACCGACAGCCGGTTTCTTGCACAGCACGTCTATGCGGTGGCGACTGCAACACTTCAGGCATTTGAAGTCACCCTGGGGCGCCGGATGGGCTGGGCCTCGGGCCACCGGCTGCTCATCAGCGTGTATGACAAGATCCCCTACGCCTCCACTGGCTACGACCGCGAGCGCGGTTTGATCCGTTTTGGGCACCGAACCGACGACCGTTCCACGCGTTCCGTCCCGTTGGCGCTCTATCATGACCTCGTCGCCCATGAGGTGACGCACGCGATCCTGGACGGTTACCGGCGCCAGTGGACAGACAGCGATGCCTTGCTCGACGGCTACGCGCTGCACGAATGCATTGCCGACCTGGTGGCCATGCTGAGCGTGTTTTCCTCGCCTGAGCGGGTGGAACAACAGTTGTCAGTGGCTGTTCCGGGACCGGACGGGAAGCCCGGAGCCGTACCCGCCCGGAACATGGAGAAGGAAGTCCTGGCCTCCGGGCTGTTCGGACTGGCCGACGGGCTGTTTTCGCGGGGCGCCGCCAGGCGGCCCCTCGACGTGGACGTGCCCTTCGAATGGCGGCTGGATCCCGAACCCCACCGGCGGGGCGAGATTGCGGTGAAGGGGGTGCTGGACGCCGTCGTGAGGCTCTGGCTACAGCGGCTGGACAGGCCGGGCGGCCGCTCCAGCCGGTACCAGGTGGCGGAAGCGGGGGCGCATCTTGGGCATCAGATGCTGGGCATGGTGCTGCGGGGGCTCGCCTACATGCCGCCGGTGGACCCTGGCTGGGAGGACCTGCTGCGGGGAATCCTCGCAGCTGACGCCGTTTTGGTGCCGACGGACATGATGGGATACCGGCAGGCCGTGCGCGACGCCTTTTGGGACATTGACCTTTCCACGGAGCCCGACGAACTGCTGGACGGCCTTAAGCATCTTCGCGATTTGCGCTACCCGGTCCGGTTGTCTGCCCTGGCTGCCGATCCCGAGGAGGTCAACCGCTTCATGTGGGAGAACCCGCGGTTGATCGAGGCTGCGGGCATCGATCAGGACACGAGCATCGTGGTGAACCGGGTGCGCCCAAGTACCCGGGTGGGGCCGGACGGTTTCGTTGTCTCCGAAATCGGCGCGTCCTACGTGCAGTCAGTCACATTGTCCAAAACCGAAGCAAGGAACAAGCTTGGCCTCCGGGTGGACAGTGACTACTACACCGTCCGCGGCGGGGGTCTGCTGCGGTTTGATGAGGGGGGACGGCTCTGTTTCGCAGCCCTCAAGCCGGTCATGGACGCGGAGTGGCAGCAGGAGAAACTGGAAACCGTCAAAAGGGAAGCCGGGATAAAAATGCCGGCAGCAACCTTCCACCCGGAGGACGAGCGCCGGGAGTGAGCCGCCGTCAGCTTCCCGCGCCGCGGTCAGCTTCCGGCCTGCATCAGCTTCCCCACGGGGCCTTCCGTGCGGGCGTCGAGCCTTCCAGCTGGGCCACCTGGTCGAAGCCGCCGGCCCTGAGGCCTTTGCTGACCAGCTTGAGGATGTCCGCCCGGCCCAGGGCGCCGTCGCCGGTGACCGCCTTGATGAAGTTGTACGTGAAGGCTCCGTTGTACCGGCCATCCAGGAATGCGTCGGCGGCGGTCTGATCTGCCCGGCAGGCGGCCAAAAGAACGGGTTTGACGCCCCGGCCGGCCTTCACCAGATCACGCAGTGCCCGCGTGTCGCTGAACTCCGTGGCAGCAACGCCGCGGGGGGTCGGTGCCGGCAGGAAGCGGGGCCGCCGCCCGGGCAGGAGGTCCAGTGATTTCAGGCCCGTGCCGCTGTGGCAGGTATCCAGCACAACATCCATCAGCACGCCGTCCGGCAAGCGGGCAAAGAGGGTGAACAGTTCGTCATCCGAGATGACGGTGGCCGGATCCCACGAGTCGCCGGTGTTGTTGATGTCGAAGCAGGCGAAGGCTTCATCCAGCCGGTCGGCTTCGTCGTTGCTGGTGTCTGGAATCTGCGTTCCGTGGCTGGAGAAGGTGAAGACGATGTGCCGGAGTTCGCCGGCGGCCGCGCGGTCCATCATCGAATCCAGCTGCGCCATCACCTGGCTCTTCGTGGCCTGGGAATCCAGCAACAGCGAGATGTCCGACTCGGCGAACCCATACCCGGTTTGCAGCAGTGCGGCGAGGTCCCGGGCGTCATTGACGCAGCCCTGCAGCCAGCTGGATTTCGGCAGGTGTTCAAATTCGTTGATCCCCACACAGAGGGCGGCTTTGCTCATGATGTGTTCCCTTCAGCCGGGTAGGGCAACTCTATTCCCGGGAAGGAGACTCTTCAATGGCAATTTCTTAGGGCACTCACTCATCGTTCCGTCGGAGGCTGATCAGGCCGGAATGCTGAAGAAAACGATAGTTTTGACCCAATCAGGTAAATTTTGTGTCTCAACTCACAGGTTGTAACGATTCACCGCGCTCCGGTCTGATTGAATCGTGTGATCAGGACAACGTCCCGCCCACCGAGTCCAACTGATCCAGTTGCGCGGCGGCACGCGTGTACTCATCGAACAGAAAGTCCACAGATGGCAATGAACAAAAAGGCCCTGCACAGCGCTATCGCGCTCGCGGGTGTTTCCGCGTTTGCACTGACAGCCTGCACAGGTCCGTCCGGCGGCGGCGGAACTTCCACCGGCGGTGCCGGAGGCGGAACCATCACCTACGGCACCACCGATAAGGTCGTTACCCTCGATCCTGCGGGGTCCTACGATGCCGGTTCCTTCATGGTGATGAACCAGATCTACCCGTTCCTCCTGAACGCCAAGCCGGGCACGGCGGACGCTACGCCCGACATCGCGGAGTCCGCGGAATTCACCAGCCCCACGGAATACACCGTGAAGCTCAAGTCGGACCTCAAATTTGCCAACGGGCACGCACTCACATCCTCGGACGTGAAGTTCTCCATCGACCGCGTCGTCAGCATCGCTGACCCGAACGGTCCGGCTTCGCTCCTGGGCAACCTGGAGTCGGTCACCGCCAAGGACGACTCCACTGTTGTCTTCAAGCTGAAGGCCGGCAACGACCAGGTCTTCCCGGGCGTTCTTGCGGCCAACTCCGGACCGATCGTCGACGAAGAGGTCTTCCCGGCCGACAAGCTGATGACGGACGATGAAATCGTCAAGGGCAAACCGTTCGCCGGCCCCTATACGATCGACAGCTACAAGAAGAACGAGCTTGTCAGCCTCAAGGTCAACCCGGATTACAAGGGCCTGCTCGGCAAGCCCGCGAACGACGGCGCCACCATCAAGTACTACGCCGACTCAAACAACCTCAAGTTGGACGTCCAGCAGGGGAACATTGATGTCGCCGGACGCAGCTTGACCGCAACTGACGCCGCGGACCTGGAGAAGGACTCCAAGGTCAAGGTTCACAAGGGCCCCGGTGGAGAGCTGCGCTACATCGTGTTCAACTTCGACACCATGCCGTTCGGTGCCAAGGCTGCCGACGCAGATCCCGCCAAGGCCCTCGCCGTCCGCCAGGCCATGGCCAACGTCGTTGACCGCGACGCCATCGCAACCCAGGTCTACAAGGGCACTTACCTGCCGGCGTACTCTGTGGTGCCCGACGGCTTCGTTGGCGCGATCCAGCCACTGAAGGAAATGTACGGCGACGGCAGCGGCAAGCCCAGCCTGGACAAGGCCAAGAAGGCCTTCGCCGATGCAGGAGTCACCGCACCGGTGAACATCAAGCTGCAGTACAACCCGGACCACTACGGCAAGTCATCCGGCGACGAGTACGCGATGATCAAGGAGCAGCTGGAAAAGTCCGGACTGTTCAAGGTTGACCTGCAGTCCACCGAGTGGGTCACCTACTCCAAGGACCGCACTGCTGACGCCTACCCGGTGTACCAGCTCGGCTGGTTCCCCGATTACTCGGACGCGGACAACTACCTGACCCCGTTCTTCGTTCCGGGCAACTTCCTCAAGAACCACTACGAAAATGCATCCGTCACCGAGCTGATCAAGACCCAGCTCACCACCGTTGACAAGGCAGAGCGCGAAAAGGTGCTGGGCGAAGCCCAGACGGCCGTGGCCAAGGATCTTTCCACGCTGCCGCTGCTGCAGGGCGCCCAGCTCATGGTCGCCGGAAAGGATGTCAAGGGTGTCGAAAAGACCCTGGACGCATCCTTCAAGACCCGGCTTGGCGTAATTTCCAAGTAGGTCCAGTTCTCCATCCGGTCCTGGCCAGCAGAGGAGGCGGGGCGCCCGTGCGGCGTCCCGCCTTTCGTGCTGGAGCAGGGCAACAGATTTCGGGGCCCACGAAGCCGCCGGAAGCACACATTTAGGTACCAATGACAACACTGATTGAGGCGCCGCCAACCGACGCCGACGGCCTGCTGCCGTCAAAAAAGAAATCGTCCGGCGGGGGACTGGGCCAATACATCCTGATCAGGTTCCTCTTGATCTTTCCTACGATTTTCATCCTCGTGACGCTGGTGTTCTTCCTGATGCGCATCACCGGCGATCCCATCACTGCGGCCATGGGCGGCCGGCTGCCGCCTGAGCAGCTGGCGGAGCGGATCACCGCCGCAGGCTATGACCGTCCGATCCTCGTGCAGTATTTCGAGTACCTGGGACATCTGGCCACGGGCAACTTCGGCACCACCCTCTCGGACAACCGCCAGGTCACGGAAATGCTGGCCACCTACGGCTCTGCCACTCTGGAACTGACCATCAACGCATTGCTGGTGGCCCTGCTGGTGGGTATTCCGCTGGGCATGGTCGCCGCGTACCGGAGGGACCACGCCCCCGACGCTGTACTTCGCGTTTTCGCCATCGTCTGCTACGGCACTCCTGTGTTCTTCGCCGGCATGCTCCTGAAACTCACTTTCGCCGTGTGGCTCGGGTGGCTCCCCGTGGCTGGTCGCGCCAAGACCTCCAGCGAACTGGAGCTCACCTCCCTGCAGTCGCCGACAGGCATCTACTGGCTGGATGCCATCCGCAGTGGCAACATGGCAGCACTGGGTGACGTCATGGCGCACGCGGTCCTGCCTGCCGTCGCCCTGGGCCTGCTGACCGCAGGCATCTTCCTGCGGCTGGTCCGCACTAACGTGATCGGAACCCTGGGCCGGGACTACGTGGAGGCCGGGCGCTCCCGCGGCGTCAGCGAATTCCGGCTGGTCACCAAGCACGCTTACAAGCCTGCGCTGATCCCCATCATCACCGTGATGGGCCTGCAAATAGCAGTGATGCTCGGAGGCGCCGTGCTGACGGAAACAACCTTTGAATGGAAAGGGCTTGGATTCCAGCTGGCCACCTACCTCACGGCACGCGACTTCGTTGCGGTCCAGGGCATCGTGGTCCTCCTCGCCGTCATCGTGGCCGTGACCAACTTCATCGTGGACATTGTTGCCGCGCTGATCGACCCCCGCGTGAGGTACTGACATGAGCACCCCAACAACTGTTGAACCCGCAGCGGATCCCCGCGCTTCGCTCTTCCGCCGGCTGCCGGTCATCTCGCACTTCAACAAGAGCGTGGGCCTGCAACGCGGAATGCTGGTGGCAGGACTCGTCCTGACCAGTGCATTTGTGCTGACGGCCATATTCGCGCCACTCCTGGCTCCCTACGGGTACGCCCAGCTTTCGGACGCGGACGGCAACTTCCCCGCCCAGGAGGCGCCCGGTGGAAAGCACCTGCTGGGGACCACGGTGGGCGGCTACGATGTTTTGTCCCGGGTTATCTGGGGAACGCAGACGGCCATCATGGTGATCGTTGTGGCCGTCCTGATGTCGATCTTCATCGGCGTCATCCTGGGACTCGTCAGCGGCTACATCGGCGGCTGGCTGGACCGGATCCTTGTTGTCATCGCGGACGCCATCTACGCCTTCCCCTCGCTGCTGGTCGCAATCGTCATGGCAATCGTCATCAGCGGCGGCCAGTCCAGCCTGCTGGGCGGCATCATGGCCGCGGCAATCTCCATTACCGTGGTCTTCATTCCTCAGTACTTCCGGGTGATCCGGTCCGAGACCATCCGTCTCAAGGCCGAACCCTTCGTGGAATCCGCCAAGGTAGTGGGTGCTTCGAACATCCGCATCATGAGCCGGCACATCTATAAGAACGCCACGCGCACCCTGCCGCTGATCTTCACGCTGAATGCCTCCGAAGCAATCCTCACGATGGCAGGCCTGGGCTTCCTGGGCTTTGGCATCGAACCCAGCTCCGCCGCGGAATGGGGCTTCGACCTGAAGCAGGCGCTGGCCGACACCACGTCCGGCATCTGGTGGACGGGCGTGTTCCCGGGCCTCGCAATGGTGCTGACCGTCGTCGGCCTCACCCTCATGGGTGAGAGCATCAACGACCTCAACGATCCGCGGCTGCGCGGACGCAAGAAGGCCGCTTCCGGCAAGGGCGGGCCCGATTCGGGCGCAGCCGGGGCAGGAATCCAAGCAGAAGTGAGCAGTTCATGACCATCAACATCGACAAGCACGGCACAGGCCCGGTCCTGGATATTGACCACTTGAAGGTCACTTTCGCTACCGATGCCGGGGACGTCTATGCCGTCAAGGACGTCAGCCTTGAGGTCAACCCGGGCGAAGTGGTGGCGATCGTCGGTGAGTCAGGCTCCGGCAAGACCGTTACCGCCAAGACAATCCTCGGCCTCCTCCCGGAGACCGCCATCAGCTCCGGTGCGGTGCTGATCAACGGGAACAACGTCATCAGTGTCAGCGCCGCCAAGCTGCGGCAGATCCGCGGCCGGGACGTCGCCATGGTCTTCCAGGAACCGTCCACCGCCCTGAACCCCGTCTTCACCGTGGGATGGCAGATCGCAGAAGGCATCCGTGCCCATGCGCAGGGCAAGGGCGGCAAAGTGTCGGCCAGGGAGGCCAAATCCCGCGCCATCGAGGCCCTCCGGAAAGTGGGCATCCCGGACCCCGAAAACCGGGTGGACTACTATCCCCACCAGTTTTCCGGAGGCCAGAAGCAGCGCGTCGTCATTGCGGCCGCACTGGCACTTAATCCGGGGCTGATCGTCGCCGATGAACCAACAACAGCCTTGGACGTTACGGTCCAGGCTGAGATCCTCCAGCTGCTCAGGGACCTGCGGGACACGTACGGCACCTCGATCGTGCTCATCACCCACAACATGGGGGTGGTGGCCGATCTCGCCGACCGGGTGGTGGTGATGTACCAGGGCGACGTCGTCGAGGAGGCAACCGCCAAGGTGCTGTTCGCTGAGCCGAAACAGGAGTACACACGGAAGCTTCTGGCGGCTGTGCCGCACCTAGGCAGGAACTCCGCTTCCGAGGGAATGACGACGCGGGCCCACCAGGGTGGCAAAGTCCTGGTGGAAGCCAAGGGCCTGACCATTGAGTACCCCGGCAGGCTGGGCACTCCCGCTTTCAAGGCCGTAGACGGCGTGAGCTTTACCCTGTCCGAGGGTGAGGTCTTCGGCCTGGTCGGTGAATCGGGATCCGGCAAAACCACCATCGGACGCGCCATCGCCGGCCTCAACCGCACCACCGGCGGCAGCCTGAAGGTGCTGGACTACGAAATGCTGAACCTCAAGGAACGGACGTTCAAGCCCCTCCGTAAGGAGATCGGCTTCGTTTTCCAGGACCCGGCGGCGTCCTTCAACCCGCAACTAACCATCGGTGACTGCGTTGCCGAGCCGCTCATCATCCACAGCAATCCCACGCCGGCACAGGCGCGGAAACGCGTTGGTGAGCTGCTCGAATCGGTGCAGCTGCCGGCGTCGTATGCTGACCGGTTCCCGCACGAACTGTCCGGCGGACAGCGGCAGCGGGCGTCGCTGGCCAGGGCCCTCATCCTGAACCCGAAGCTGCTGATTGCCGACGAACCCACTTCGGCGCTGGACGTTTCCGTCCAGGCTGTGGTGCTGGAACTGTTCAAGGACATCCAGGCGGAATTCGGCTTCGCCGCGCTGTTCATCAGCCACGACCTCGCGGTCGTCGACATCCTGTCCCACTGGGTCGGCGTGCTCTACAAGGGCAAGCTCGTGGAGCAGGGGCTAGGCACGCAGGTGATGGGCGCCCCCCAGCACGACTACACGCGCCGGCTGATCGCGTCGCTGCCCGTCCCTGATCCGGACGAACAGGCCAAGCGCCGGGAAGCCAACCGCGCGCTGCTGGCCCGTTAGTTCCGCTCCGTGTTGGAAATGCCCGCCGTCCGTTCCGGACGGCGGGCATTTCCGTCCCCGGCAGCCTCCCGCGGGAACGTTGCGAGGACGCTTAACAGCCACGGGGAATTGGCGGGGTGCCCATAGACTGGGACCATGACCGAGCAGAACCAAGATCTTCCAGACGCCGAATCCTACGACCCCTCAGCCAGCTCGTTGGCCGGACAAGTCGACCAATCGGTCATGGCGGAACTACTGTCCATCCGGTCCAGTATCGACAACATCGACGCCACGCTCGTGTTCCTCCTCGCCGAACGGTTCAAGGCCACGCAGAAGGTCGGTTTCCTCAAGGCGGCGCACAGGCTGCCTGCCGGGGACCCGGGCCGGGAGACTGCCCAGATTGCGCGGCTGCGCCGCCTGGCCGAGGAGGCCCACCTGGATCCGGCATTTGCCGAGAAATTCCTGAACTTCATCATCGGCGAGGTCATCCGGCACCACGAAGCCATTGCCGAAGACCACCAGGCCGCCGGGAACAACGGGTCCGCTGCCGGCCGGCCGCTGCTTTCCCCGCCCGCCCCGTCCACCGCCGTCGACGCCTAGGCCATGCCGGAATCGCAAGTAACTGCCACTGCCCTGGGCCCGTGGCCCGGTGACGATCCTTTGGAGGCGACGCGGATCGTCCGCGGCGAACTCGGGAACCCGCACCTGCCGTTCCTCGTGGAGCTTCCGGACCGCGGCGTCGGCTCCGATGCCCTCGGCCGGACCGCGTCACTCCTGGTGGACCTGGCCGTCGACGTCCAGCCCCACGGATGGCGGATCGTGGATCGTCCGGGGAAAGACCTCATGCGGGCGAAGTCTGCGTTGTCAACGGACATCAACGTCCTTGCCGACGTTGCCGGGACGGAAGAAAGCCCGGCCCGCGACTTCAAGGTCCACCTGCGAGGACCGCTGAGCCTGGCCGCAGGCCTCCACCTCCACAACGGCGAACGGGTGTTGCTCGACTACGGCGCCCGACGCGATATCGCCGCATCGCTGGCAGCCGGCGTCGGTGATTTACTGGCCCGCGTCGGTACGGCTGTGCCCGGGGCGCGGCTGGTGGTCCAGATCGATGAACCTGATATTGCGGCGGTCCTCGCCGGCACCATTCCCACATCCAGCGGCTACCGGACCCTGCGGGCTGTTCCGGGGCAGGAAGTGACAGAGGCGTGGCGCCTGGTCATCGATGCGGCCAAGGCAGCCGGTGCCGTCGAAACGGTGATCGCGGTTGCCGAAGTTGAGGCGCCCTTCGACCGCATTCTTTCGTCGGGTGCAGATGGGATAGCCGTCCCGCTCAAGGCGCTCACCTCCCGCCAGTGGGAACAGCTCGCCGGTGCGGTCGAGGCCGGCAAGAGCCTGTGGGCCGGGGTGCTCGCGGTGGGCAACCGGTCCGCCGCACTGCCGCGGGTGCAGGAAGCCGTGGAGAACGTGTGGCGTCCGTGGCGCCAGCTGGGCCTTCCCGCCTCCTCGCTCGGCTCCATCCGGGTGACGCCGTCCGAGGGGCTGGCCGGGCACACGCCGTCGTCTGCCACCGCCGTGCTGACCCGCCTCACCCAGGTGGCGGACGGGCTCAACCAGCTGGCCCTCGGCTAAACGCGGCTCTCCCACCGGTCCGGCCGGGCGTAGCCCGGGAGATGGCCCTGCCCCGCGCTTTGGCCGGGGTAGGAGCGAAGGCGGTAGTCGAAGCTCCCCGCATACACCAGGACGAGACCCAGCTGCGGCTGGATCACCTTGACCTGGATCCGGTGCTTGCCGTTTTCGCCCTCCGCCGGTTCCCACCACTGCTCCGCGTACGCCTTGGCATCCAAGGCCGCCGGCAGCGGGATGCGCAGGGCACCCAGGAACAGCCGGGACGATTCGGAGACGCCGCGGAGCCTGCCTTCGGCCGTCACGCTCAGGTTGAGGTCAGTGACCAGGCGCCGGTAGCGGCCGACATAGTCCACCAGCCCCGGCTTGCTCCGGGAGTCGTCAAAGCTGGTGGTGTCATGGAACAACCGCGTGCGGCCCGGAAACTGGATCTCGCGTCTGGCGGTGAGGCTCGACCGGCCGAACGGATCCAGGTGCGCGTGGTTTTCGATCCGGAAGGGAATTCGCTCACCGTATTCCGGGAAGAAGGCTTCTTCCCCGCTGGTCAGCCGCAGCAGCGGACGGAGCCACTGCTGCCGGCACCCCACAACGTCGAAGACACCCTCCCCTACGCCGTAGCGTCCTGAGCCGGGAGCAAGCGAAAAGTACTCCTGGAGCTCGGGTTGCAGCCGGGCGAAGTCGCTGCCCAGGGCGCGTTCATAGATAGGCGTGGTCACGTAGGCCTCCTGGTTTTCGACACATCTTTCATAGTCTGCCCGCGGCTTTGAGCCGGATATAGGCGTCCGCCAGTGCGGGCGGCAGCTGGTGGGGTTCGGCGTCCACCACTTCCACCCCCATCTGGCGCAGCTGGATGGCAACTGCCTCGCGTTCCAGCAGTGCCCGTTCGGCGGCTGCCGCCCGGAACACCTGTGCCGCCGTCGTGCGTTCCTTTTGCATGGTACCGAGCATGGGGTCCCGCACGGAGGCAACTACCACAACATGCTGCTGCGCCAGCTGGGAGGCCATCGGCAGCAGTCCCTCTTCCGGTGCGCCGCTGTCCAGCGGTGTCAGCAGCACCACCAGCGAACGGTGCGCCGATAATTGCCGGATCTGGCCCGGGACCTGGCTCCAGTCCAGCTCAATGAGTTCCGGTTCCAGCGGGGCCATGGCCTGCACGAGCTGTCCCAGCAGGTTTCCTTTCGACGCGGAGCCTGCCCGTCCCCGCGTCCGGCGGTCGAAGGCGAAGAAATCCACACGGTCGCCGCCGCGTTCGGCAAGGACTGCCAGCAGCAGGGCGGCCTCAATTCCGGTATCGAGCCTGGGTTCATCGTCGATCCTCGCAGCCGCCGTCCGGGAGGTGTCCAGCATGATGACCACGCGACGGTCCCGTTCGGGACGCCACGTACGGACGACGACGGCGGACCGTCTCGCCGTGGCGCGCCAGTCAATCGAGCGCACGTCGTCACCACGGACGTAGTCGCGGAGGGAATCGAATTCGGTGCCGGCACCCCTGATCTGGACCGCCGCCTTTCCGTCGAGCTCGCGCAGTTTGCGGAGCTTGGACGGTAGATGGCGCCGTGAGTGGAACGGCGGGAGCACCCGCACGGCGCCGGGACACGGGAGGGTCCGCTGCCGTGCGGCCAGCCACAGCGGGCCGAAGGCGCGGAGGGTCACATGGGGTGCCTTCAGGTCGCCGCGCCGGGCAGGTTTCAGCAGCACCTTCAGGCGCCGCCGTTCGCCGGCCGGAACGTCGGTGATTTGGCGCGGATTCTGCGCACCGGCGGACGGCTGCCAGGCGTCCCGCACGAGGCCGCGGAGCCGGCGCGGACCGGTGTTCCCAATGGTCAGGACGGATTCGCAGCTGCCTGTCAGCGTGACGTTCCCCGGAAGAGTGCGATCCAACGTGATCTTCCGCAGCGGCGCGGCCAGGGCAAGGTCCAGCAGCAGGAGTGCGCCCAGGACCAGGCAGACCAGCAGGACCGTTCCCCAGCCGGGAAACAGCATCACGGGCAACAGCCCCGCCAGGGCCAGAAGTACGAACCGTCCGGAAATGGCCATGGCGTCAGCGGGGCACGGGCACAGTTGCCAGGATGCTGGCGAGGACCCCGTCAACATGCACGCCGTCCATCTGCGCTTCCGGCTGCAGGGCAACACGGTGCCGCAGGCAGGGGAGGGCCAGCGCCTTCACATCGTCCGGTGTCACGAACTGCCGCCCGGACAGCCAGGCCCATGCACGGGCGGCACTCAGCAGGGCGGTGGCGCCGCGCGGCGACACTCCGAGCTGGAAGGAAGGGGCAGCGCGGGTGGCCCTGGCGACGTCAACGATGTAGGCGGCAACTTCGGGCGCCACCACCACGGCAGCCACTGCCTGTCGGGCCTCCTCCAGCTCGGCCGCACCCGCGACCGCGCGCACGCCGGCGGCGGCCAGGTTCCTGGAGTCGAAGCCGGCCGCGTGCCGGCGGATGACCTCGATTTCATCGGCGCGTCCCGGCAACGGCATGGCCAGTTTCAGCAGGAAGCGGTCCAGCTGGGCTTCCGGGAGGGGATAGGTGCCCTCGTACTCCACCGGGTTCTGCGTGGCTGCCACGATGAACGGAACGGGAAGCAGCCGGGAGACGCCGTCTGCCGAAACCTGGCGTTCCTCCATGGCCTCCAGCAGGGACGCCTGCGTTTTCGGCGGTGTCCTGTTGATCTCATCGGCGAGAAGGATGTTGGTGAACACAGGGCCCTCGCGGAAGCTGAATTCCGAGGTCCGGGAGTCAAAGACCAGCGAGCCGGTGATGTCGCCGGGCATGAGGTCGGGTGTGAACTGTACGCGTTTGGTGTCCAGGCTCAGGGCGGCGGAAAGTGTCCGGACAAGCAGGGTCTTGGCCACACCCGGAACGCCCTCCAGCAGGACATGACCGCGGCACAGCAATGCGATCAGCATTCCGGTGACGGTTGCGTCCTGGCCGACGACCGCCTTGGCCACCTCGTGTCGCACGTTGAGGAGGGCCTGGCGGACGGGATCGCTGCCGGGCGCTGCCTCCGCCGTTGCCAAGGCCGGACCGCCGGGGCCGCCCTGTGTGAATCCGTTGGTCTGCTCACTCATTGGGCGGTTACCTCTTTCTCTAGTGATTCCAGCTGCTGGGCCCAGTGGACCAGCTCGCTCTCCGTGCGCGGGCGGCCTTCCAGCACGCGGGCTGTCTCCTCGCGGGTTCGCCCAAGGTGCCGTGCGGCGGCGTCGACAATTGCCGTTGACTCAGCATCCGGTCCCAGCCGGAGGACCCGGGCGAGGCGGACCAGCGTACCGGCCCTAAGGCTGTCAGCAGCCCTGTCCACGGCGTGGGCGTCGTGGTACAGCCGGGCGCGGCCCTCAGCAGTCTCAACGGCCTTGACCACCACCGGCAGCGGCTCGAAGACCAGCGGTCCCAGCCGCCGGCCCCGCCAGGCCATTGCCAGCACGGCCACCAGCGCCAGCCAGGGGCCGATGAAGGCGACCCACGGCGCGGCAAGTTGGTCCAGGGTCTTGGGTGTGTCCTCCTCGGCCACGTCCGCAAGCCCGGGAAGGTACCAAACCAGGTTGTCCGAGGCCCCCAGCGTCCTCAGCGTCAATGCCGCATTGCCGTGTTCATCGAGCAGGCGGTTACTGAGTATTTGCGTGCTGCCCAGCACCACCAGACTGCCGTCGTCACTGGAGGCATACAGTCCGCCCAGGCCCTCCGTGGGCTCGTAGCAGGCGCGGGCGGCCTTGTACAGGTACGCGGACTCCGCTGTGATGGCCCCGGCGGCCGCGGGATCGTCGAGCCCGCAGCCGGGTTCCAAGGTTGCCACTCCGGACGGCACCACTCCGGCGGGGCGGATTTCGCCGTCGAGTGCGCTGAGCGTGCTGAGGCGGGGCGTGACCACCACCAGCCTGTCCGTGGCCTCCCGCAACGCCTGTAGCTGCACGGGGTCCAGGTAACCGTTTCGATCGTAGAGGAACAAGGTGGTGCCGGTGCTGTCTTCGAAGGCGCCGGCCCCGGCGGCATCCTCCAGCGCGGACATCGTTGCCCCGAAGTTATCGGTCTGGCGAACGTCCACACCCCGGCTCCGCAGTACCTCGGCCGCCGCCCGCGCCCCGTCAGGAGCTGCGTTGCGCGTGGACAGGGGGAAACTGTCGCCGCGGGGCGAGAGCTGCGCCATGATCGTCAGCCCCACGCCAACGGAGAAGACGAGGATAAGCAGCGTCCACGTCCGGTGACGGCGGAACCATGCGGCGAAGGTGTGGACCGGGCGATCACCGTCGGCCGTGCCTCCACCGCGTACCGGCCGGTTCGGCGATTCGAGGACGGGCGTCATCGCGGCAGCGCCAGACGGTCCGCGGCCGGCTGGCCGAAGTCGGGCTTTGCTGCATCCAGGAGCTGATCCAGCGCAACTATGACGGCATGGTCGCTGCCCGTGGCGTCGGCACCGCCGTACCGGACAGCGTCGAAGATGCCGGCCGCGTGCCGGAGTTCGGCGGCATGGCTGCCGAACGCCCCGGCCAGCTGGCCGGCCACCTCGTCCGCCGTCCGGCCGGGCAGGGGATCGATGACCGTGCGGTCTTCGGCAGACCGGACCATGGCGCGGAACTGTTCGACGACGGCGGTGCGCCACTCGGAGCGCGCTGCGGCTGCGGCCGCGCGCCGGCGGTACTCGGCCGGGCTGACGGAAGGATCGGCATCGACGTCGTCCCCGGCGGGGCGCCGGCGCCGGGCGTTCAATCTTGGGCGCGCGAGAAGGACAGCGACGGCGATGAGAACCAGAATTGTCACTCCGATGGCCGGTACTGCAACTCCGCTGTCAATGGCAGGGTCGCCGCTGCCAAGGGATCGCAGCCAATCGGTGAACTGCCGCCACAGATCGGTGAGCCAGTCAGGCTGCGCGTCCTGGTAGGCGGGTTTGGAGAGCTCCTCGATGGCCCACCTGCGGGCCTCATCAGCGCCAGGTTCCACGGGAGGCGCGGGAGAGACGGCCTCGTAAAAGCCTGGCCGGGTCATCCGGCGCCCGGCGGCGGATTGGTTGGGTGCTGGCCGTAGCCCGGCGGCGGGTTGTATCCAGGCGGGGGTCCGTAGCTCTGCGGCGGGCTATAAGGGGACTGTCCGTACGGCGGCTGTGCGTAAGGGGACGGTCCGTACGGCGGCTGTGCGTAAGGGGACGGTCCGTACGGCGGCTGGGGCCAGGTGCCGGAGGGAGGACGCCCCGCAGAGTTTGCTTCCGGGGCCACACCGCGCCCGGGAACGCCGTCGGCGTCGTTGCCCGCTTCGAGCTGCCGCTGGAGGGCGAGGTCCAGGCCCTCCTTGCGCATCCGGAGGTCAAAATAAAGTAGGCCCATCACAGAGGTCTGGAAAGCGTAGCCGACCGCCCCGACCACCGCGGTGACGATGATCGCAGCGATCCCGAGACCCGCGTCGAGGGCGCGCTGGCCGTCGTCGTCGCCGTGCGGCGCGATGACGGAGGAGAGCCCGCCGGAAGCAATCCCAAGGGGGACCAGCACAATCTGGCTGATGATGCCGATCAGGAGGGAAATGACCAAAACGATGCCGAAGATGCGCCACCAGTTGTGTCGGGTCAGCTGCCAGGACCTCCGCAGGCCGTCAAGAACGTCCAACTCTTCGACGACGATCGCCGCGGGCGCCAGGAGGAGCCGGATGGAGAGCCACAGGACGATCAGCATGGAACCGAGGAACAGCGGGACGAGGATCAGCGCCGAGGCTCCGCGCATGCCATCAATCAGGAGTACGACTGCGCCGACCAGAACGACGCCCAGGGTGATGCCGGCGAGGATCTGCAGCCCGCCATACGCCAGCAACGATCCGATCCTGGACCGCGACAGCTTCCACATCTCCTTGAATCCTGTGCGCCAGTTCAGGACCGACCGGGCCACGGGTACCGCCATCACACCCTGCAGCACAATGGAGATAAAGAAGGACAAGAGTCCCAGCAGGGCGGCGCCGATGAGGAGGCCGAAGCCCAGTCCGAGCATCTCGGGGGGAGCCATGCCGGACACCCACATCGCGATCGACTGTCCCCGTGATTGAGTCTCTGCGGTAACGACCGCGCTGACGACGGTTGCCAGGGTTTGTGCAAGAAGTGCCGCGCCCAGCATCGCCCCGGCGTTCCGCCTGATGGTCTGAAACGATCCATCCAGGATCTCGCCGAACATCAGGGGCCGAAGGGGCACGATGCCGGGCTTCGGCGGGGCGACGTATCCAGGCTGAACGTATCCGGGCTGACCGTACGCCTGCTGACCATACCCCGGCGGCGGAGCCGGCTGCGTCCCGGGATGGGGGGAGCCCCACTGCGGCTGGCCGCCGTAAGCGGGCGGCGGTGCGTTCCACTGTGCGGGGGCATCCCAGGGGAGTGGCTGTACCGGCTGCTGCTGGCCCTCCCGGGGCCGCGCGTTCGGATCCTGCTCTGACAACCTGTTCCTCCCCAAAAGACGCTGTCCGCGAGCCGCCCGGCCACAACTTCCGCCCGGCGCTCCGGACCAGCGGTGTCCTGCACCGTCCGGCCCGCTCCCAGCCTATAGTTTTGCCTGCATGCCTCATAGCTTCCGGCTGATTCTTCCCGCTGTGGCGGCGGTCCGCCGTCCGAAGCGCGCCCGGTACGGCGGTTGCCCGCGCCATGCCGTGTCGGCCCTCAACGGGACAAAGCCCATTCAATAGGCGAATATATAACTATGAAGGCACGCATTCTGGTAGTGGACGATGACGAAGCGCTGGCCGAGATGATCGGGATTGTCCTGCGCAATGACGGCTTTGAGCCCGTCTTTTGCGCGGACGGCGGGCAGGCGCTGGAAGTCTTCCGTTCCTCGAAGCCTGATCTCGTGCTGCTCGACCTGATGCTTCCGGGCATGGACGGGATCGAAGTGTGCCGGCAGATCCGCGCCGAGTCGGATTCACCTATTGTCATGCTGACCGCGAAGTCGGATACCTCGGACGTGGTCCGCGGCCTGGAATCGGGTGCGGACGACTACGTTCCCAAACCGTTCAAGCCGGCGGAATTGGTGGCCCGTGTCAGGGCCCGGCTCCGCCCCGGCGACCAGAAGGCACCCGAAACGCTGCGCATCGCAGACATCACCATTGATGTGGCCGGCCACCTGGTGAGCCGGAACGACGAACGCATCTCGCTGACGCCCCTCGAGTTCGACCTGCTCGTTGCCCTTGCCCGTAAACCCTGGCAGGTTTTCACCCGCGAACTGCTGCTGGAGCAGGTCTGGGGATACCGGCACGCGGCAGACACCCGCCTAGTGAACGTCCACGTCCAGCGGCTGAGGTCAAAGATCGAGCGAGACCCCGAAGCCCCCGAAGTAGTTTTGACGGTCCGTGGTGTCGGCTATAAAGCAGGTTCCTGAACCGCCAAGCGGCGAAGCCGGCCATGAGCCGGAGGTAGCCCGCCCGCAAAAGACGGAACACACCCACGTCCACAGCGCTCCGGAACATACCGACGCCATCGCGGGTGTGCTCTCCGGGTTGCCGTTCCGCGCCCGGATCTGGGTCCGCCGCGCCCGGATCGTGGGATTGCGGGTCTCGCGGCTCGTCCGGACCGGGCTGATCAGGCTCCTGCCCGGTGTCCGATTCCTGCTGCGGGCGCTCCACAGGCGCTGGCGCCGGTCCTTGCAGTTCCGGACGGTCCTCACCACGCTTCTGCTGTCGATCGGTTCCTTCGCAGTTGTTGGCGCCTACCTGTCGAACCAGATCGCCAACAACCTGTTCCAGGAGCGGTTGACGCAGGCTGAGTCGGAGACGCTCTATAACGTCAAACAGGTCCAGGACACCTTCGACGGCGCCCAGGTCACCGACCAGTCGAGCGTCATTACGCTTGTCTACAACACTTTGAATGCCGTGGAGGGGCGCGGAAACGTGATCCAGCGGCGGTACGTGTTTGAGGCGATGCCCGAGCAGACCAAGCCCCGCAACCGCTGGGTTGAATCGCGGGCCTCGGACCAGCTGACCATCAGCGTGATTCCGCCGGAGCTGCGGAAGGCAGTTCAGGAGTCCGGAAAGGACCAGTTCTGGGCATCCACGGAGTTCCCTGTGGGAACGGAAGACCGGCCGGGCATCGCCGTGGGCAACAAGGTCACGTTCAACGGCACCGTGTACGAGCTGTACCTTATTTACGACCTCAACACTGCGCAAAAGACCCTCGACGAAATACAGAACGTCCTCCTGGCCGGCGGCGCGGTCCTCGTTCTCATCATCGGTGCCATTGCCTGGTACGTGACGCGCAACGTCGTCAGCCCGGTCAGCCACGCCGCAGTGGTGTCGGAAAAGCTGGCGGCCGGGCAGCTCCAGGAACGAATGGTGGTCAAAGGCGAGGACGAGGTGGCGCGGCTGGGCGCATCGTTCAATCACATGGCCGCCAGCCTGCAGGAACAGATCACGCAGCTGGCCACCTTGTCGCAGATGCAGCAGCGCTTCGTCTCGGATGTGTCCCACGAGCTTCGCACGCCGCTCACCACTGTGCGGATGGCAGCAGAGGTCCTGTACGACGCGCGGCACGATTTCGATCCCATCAACAAGCGCTCGGCGGAACTGCTCTACAACCAGGTGGAACGCTTCCAGTCCCTCCTTGCTGACCTGCTTGAGATTTCACGCTTCGATGCGGGCGTGGCAGTACTCGACGCCGAACCCACCGACATCCTTCAGCTCGTGGCCAACGTCGTGGAAGACGCGGGGCCGGTCGCGGCTGAGTACGGTTCGGAGGTCACCATCAATTCGCGGGAAGAGAGCATCGTGGTGGAGATGGATGACCGGCGCATCGAGCGGATTCTGCGCAACCTGGTGCTGAACGCGCTGGAGCACAGCGAAGGCAAGCCGGTCAGTATTTCCGTCGCTGCTAACGACACCGCCGTGGCGGTAGCCGTCCGCGACCACGGTATCGGCATGACACAGTCGGAAGCCGCCAGGGTGTTTGACCGTTTCTGGCGTGCGGACCCTGCCCGGGCGCGCACCACGGGCGGCAGCGGGCTGGGCCTGTCCATTGCCGCGGAGGACACGAAACTCCACAACGGGTGGCTCCAGGCTTGGGGCAGCAAGGGGACGGGAGCGAACTTCCGGCTGACGCTGCCGCTTCGGCAGGGCGAAGCCATCACCAAATCGCCGCTTCAACTGGAACCGGCCGACGTCGAATTGCCGGGCGGCTCGGGGCAGGGCACCATGCTGCTGTTTGGAACCGTTGCTTTCCCGGAGGGAGCAGGAGCCGACGCCGGTCCTGCCGGGCCCACAGGGCAGGCAGCGCCTCAGCTGGCCGTGCCGTCGGCAGCTGCTCCGGGGTTCAAGCATGGCGAGGGCCGGGAAGAAGCAAAATGACCCGTATCCCAGGGCGGTTTGGCACGGTGGCCGCGGCCTTAATGACTGTATTGCTCCTGCTGTTAACCTCCTGCGCCCAGATTCCGCGCTCGGGGCCCGTGGGGAAAAGCACCGACGAGAGCGCGGGCAAGCCAAACAACGCGCCCGTCTTTTTTCCGGTTGCGCCGCGCGAAGGCGCCGGACCTGAATCCGTCATTGAAGACTTCTACCTCGCTGGCAGCGGCTACGAGGACGACTACGCCGTGGCGAGGGAATACCTCACTCAGGCAGCCTCCGTTGCGTGGAAACCGGACCAGCGCACCCTGGTCTTCCGCTCAACCAGAGTGGTCCGCACCGGGGTGGAAAACGTCTACAACTACGAACTGGACGTTGCCTACTCGGTTGATGCGGACGGGATTGCCACACAGTTTCCCGAGGGCACCAAGGAGAAGATTCCGGTCACGCTGACTCAGGTGGACGGCCAGTGGCGCATCTCCGCCATCCCGGACGGGATCGCCATCCCGGAGCAGACATTCAAAGTGATATACGGCGCCTACCCCATCTATTTCTACGATCCCAGCTTCACTTATGCCGTGCCCGACGTCCGATGGTTCAACAAGAAGAAAACGGTCAAGGCGATGACCAGCGCCTTGCTGAGCGGTCCGGCTCCCTACCTCAAGGGAGCCGTGGTCAGTGCCTTCCCGTCCGGGATGAAACTGACGCGGGAGTCCGTTCCGGTCGTCTCCGGCGCAGCGCAGGTTGACCTGTCAGCTAAGGAACTCGTGGAGGCTTCCAACGAGGACAGGTTGCGGATGCAGACACAGCTGGCTCTCTCCTTCCGCGGCCAGCCGGATGTCGTCAACGTCGAACTGCGCGCGAACCAGGACCTTGTCCGGGTCGAGGACAACGGGTCCGTGCTGCCTCCTGTCCGGGACAAGAACGTGCCGGCCCGCCAGATCGCGGTGAGCGACGGCCAGCTGGTTCGATATGAGAACAACCGGATCTCGCCGCTCCCGGATATCCAGTCGGTGGGGGCCCTCGGCCCGGTTTCCCCTGCCGAATCGCCGGTATCGCAGTCGGCGGCGTTCCTCAACGGCAGCCGGACCACGTTGTATTCCATCTTGCCGGGGCAGCCTGCGCGGGCCCTGACCACCCGCACCACCCTGACCCGCCCGTCGTTCGGCCAGCAGGATTGGGTCTGGACGGCCGGTCCCGGCGCCAATGGGGCAACGGAAGTACTCGCCTTCCGGCCCACCGGAATTCCGGAAGGCGCCAACATTCCTAGCGTCACGCTGGCCCCTGCCTGGCTGGCCGGACGCACCGTCAAAGAATTCCGCATATCGCGTGAAGGCGTCCGGGCGCTCGTGATTTCTGAGCAAAACGGAAGAACCCGGGTGCAGGTGACGGGAATCGTCCGGAGTGCAGACGGCACCCCCCGCGACCTCACGGCCCCGACCACCCTCCTGACCGACCGCGATCCGGACCGTGGCGTGTGGGTCAGTGACACTACCGTCGCGGTCATGAAAGCATCGGCAACTGACAACGTAACGCCCGAATTGCTGTCCCTGGCGGCGTCACAGCCCCAGCAGCTGGCACCCTGGCCCGGGCTTACGGCCATCAGTGCCGGCAACGGCCCGGAGGAAATCTTCGGGCAGTCCGCCGACGGCATATTCCAGCGCCTAGGAAACGGCTGGTCGCCCCAGCTGAAGGGGCCGGTGGACCCGTCATTCCCCGGCTAAGACCGGCAAGCCCTGTCCACATATGCGCCGATTCCACATAGGCGGACAGGAGACTTCCGGTGGAGCCGCCCGCCATGGAGCCTTTGCATGTGGAGAGAAACCCGGACCCCGATCTTGAACCGCCGGCGCCCACCGCGGCAAAGCACCGCAGCGACTACTCACAATGGTGGCCGCGGGCTGCGGACGGTGCAGCGAACGCTGGCCGCGAGCTACTGGCGCTGGCGGCCCCGGTTGAATGCGTCTGTTGCGGGACGGAGGACTTCGCGCTGTGCGGACCCTGCGAGCGGGCGGTGCGTATCCTCACCAGGACCCCGTTCCGGGCTGAGGGGCAGGCTCCTGCCCTCATGGACGTGAACGGTTCGGTGATCCTCCCCGTCGTGGCCGCCGGTATTTATCGCGAGGAACTTGCACAGGCCGTGCTGTCGTTCAAGAAACATGGCCAGGGGCAGCTCGGATCGGTGTTGTCCAAGGCGCTTAGTCGAGCCATCAACGGGGCCGGCGGAACACTGCGGGGATACTGCCTGATACCCGTTCCCACCACCAACAGCGCGTTCAGGAAGCGGGGCTTCAGCCCCGTGCACCTCCTGCTGCGGAATCTGGACCGCAGCGGGAGCCTCGGCGCCGGTAACCTAGCCGACGCACTCCGCAAGAGCCGTGCCTTTACGCAAGGGCCGTCTGCTGCCAATAATGACCTGTCCGGACGCCTCCGGGCGCTGGTTCAAGCCCACCCGATGGCCGGAGGCCAAAAGGGACTGGGGCGGGGCGCCCGCGCCAAACGTGTCCGGGGGTCCATGCGGGCAAGATCCTCGCCGCTCGCGCCGGACATCCGGGGACGCCCCTGCATCATCGTGGATGATGTCCTCACCACCGGGGCCACACTGGCGGAAGCAGCGCGTGCCGTCCACCGGGCGGGAGGCGTGGTGGTGGGTGCCGTCGTGCTGGCGGCGACACGCCCGCCCGACGCCGCCGAACCATCAGCCGTTCCCGGTGCCCCAGCAGGGACTGGCGGCTGACATTGAAAAAAATAAATGAAGAAAAGGTGAATAACGGGTAGCGATGAACTAACGTCGGTTGTGGGTACCAAGATCAGTTGTACCTGTCGATAGCGGCTCGGAAAGGGGCTCGACTGTCAGTCAGATCGGCCCCGGGAAGTGCCGCCGTCGTGTCACCGAAGTCATTTGGAGGGCACCATGGAGTTCATGATCAGCGGACGGAATTTGACGGTTTCAGACCGCTTCCGCGAATACGCCGACGAGAAGATCTCAAAGATCGCATCGCTGGGAGACAAGGTCCAACGGGTGGACGCGAAGGTCTCCAAGGAGACCAAGGCCCGCCAGACCGCAGACTTGCTCACAGTTGAGCTGACCGTCTTGGGCCGCGGCCCCGTCATTCGTGCAGAGGCAAGCGCCGCCGACAAGTTCGCCGCGTTCGATCTCGCTTACAACAAGCTTCTTGAGCGCCTACGCCGGGCCAAGGATCGCAAGAAGGTCCACCATGGGCGGCACACACCCAAGGCCGTCCGCGAGGCGACTGCCAGCCTTGAGCCGGCAAGCACCACCGAGCCTCTGTATGTAGAGGCCATCAACCACCAGGAGCCCCAGGCTGCACCCGTTGAAAAGTCGCCCTACGAGGTCGACAATGACATCCCTGCAGGAGATTCACCGGTCCTGATCCGCCGCAAGGTGTTCCCGGCGGCGTCCCTCACACTCGACGATGCCGTCGACAACATGGAGCTCGTGGGCCACGACTTCTACCTCTTCGTGGATAAGGAAACCAAAGCGCCGTCCGTGGTGTACCGGCGCGACGGGTGGACCTACGGCGTCATCAGCCTGGACCAGACGTGCGAACCGGGCGAAGCAGCCGTCGAGGAAAAGATCCTCGCCTACCGCTCGGAGGATGAACCTGCGCGCCCTTGAGCCGCGAGTCCGCCTAAGCTGGTGTTGACCAGCCAACGGAAGGACTGACATGGGCGCATCGCTGAGCCTTATCCAGGCGCGGCGGATCGCTTTGGCAGCCCAGGGATTGGACAAAGGACGGCCCGCCGGACCCGTGAGTGCACGGGCGGTGGGCCGTACCTTTGACCGGCTCCACCTGGTCCAGATTGACTCCGTCAACGTTCTCGCCCGCAGCCACTACCTGCCTTTCTTTTCCCGGCTCGGAAACTATGACCGCGCCATTCTGCACCGGATGGCCTCAACGCATCCGCGCAGAATGACGGAGTACTGGGCACACGAAGCGAGCTTCATCCGGCCGGACCATTTTCCGGACCTGCTGCTGTGGCAGAACCGGAAATGGGTCGGCGCATCCGGCATGGATCCCGAACTTCGCACGGACGTAGCCGAAAAGGTCCTCGCAGTACTGGCCAATAGCAAGCCCCTGACCGCCGCTGAACTCACCGCAGGGATCGGGCATGTCGAAGACCGTCGGACGGACAACTGGGGGTGGAACTGGAACGCGGTCAAGCGTGTCCTGGAGCACCTTTTCGAGGAAGGACTTGTCTCGGCCTCCTCCCGGACCGAACAGTTCGAACGCCGCTACACGCTGTCCGCCAAGGTGTACACCGCGTTGGACGGCGGGGGCGCGCAGGACGCCGATCCCGCGGGAGCGATGGACCGGCTCATCGAGGCCGCTGCAAGGGCCCATGGCATCGGCACCGTGCGCTGCTTCGCCGACTACTTCCGCACGCCGATGAAGGCTGCCGCCATCGCGGTGGAGCACCTGGTCGACGGGGGCAGACTTGAGCCGGTATCGGTCCGGGGCTGGGACCGGCCGGTTTACCGGTATGTTGACGCCCGGTTGCCCCGCGCGGCAACCGGGCGGGCGCTTCTGAGCCCTTTTGACTCGCTTGTCTTTGAGCGTCGGCGGCTGGAAGAGCTCTTCGGCTTCCACTTCAGGATCGAGATCTACACTCCGGAGGCCAAGCGACGCTTCGGGTACTACGTCCTCCCGTTCCTGCTTCGGGACGGCATCGTGGCTCGTGTGGACCTCAAAGCCGACAGGCCGGCCGGCCTGCTCCTCGCGAGGGCGGCGCACGCCGAACCGGGTGCTCCAGCCGACACCGCCGTTGAACTTGCCCTGGAGCTCCGCCTCATGGCCGAATGGCTGGGGCTTGACGGCGTGGTTGTCTCGCCGGTCGGCGACCTTGCCGCTTCCCTTGCTGAGGCCGTCGCTGCCCACGAAACCGGACTATCCGCTCTCAGGGAACAGGCGTAACGTGCCGTGCGTGTCTCCCGTAGACTGAACACGCCAGAATTCGGCAGCTTGAGACTGGGAGCAACTTCACGTGGCATCACTTATCGAAAAACTTCTCCGTACGGGTGACAAAAAAACCCTGAGGCAATTGAGGAACTATGCCGATTCCATCAATGCCCTGGAGAGCTCTTTCAAGACCTTCACGGACGCCGAACTGCGTGAAGAAACCGGACGGCTCCGGGAACGCCACCAGGACGGCGAAAAGCTCGACGATCTCTTGCCGGAGGCTTTCGCCGCCGTCCGCGAAGCTTCCTCCCGCACCCTGGGAATGCGGCACTTCGACGTTCAGCTGATGGGCGGCGCAGCCCTGCATCTGGGCAACATTGCCGAAATGAAGACCGGCGAAGGAAAGACTCTCGTGGCCACCGCTCCGGCCTACCTCAACGCCCTGGCCGGCAATGGCGTTCACGTCATCACCGTGAACGACTACCTCGCTGAATACCAGTCCGACCTCATGGGCCGCGTCTACCGCTTCCTTGGCCTGAGCAGCGGCTGCATCCTGTCCAACCAGGACCCTGCAGTGCGCCGCGAACAATACGCCGCGGACATCACCTACGGGACCAACAACGAATTCGGTTTTGACTACCTGCGCGACAACATGGCCTGGGACAAGTCAGAACTGGTCCAGCGCGGCCACCACTTCGCCATCGTTGACGAAGTGGACTCCATCCTCATCGACGAGGCCCGTACCCCGCTCATCATTTCCGGTCCGGCCCAAGGCGACACGAACCGCTGGTACAGCGAATTCGCCAAGGTGGTCCTCCGGCTCCAGGCCGACACCGACTATGAGGTCGACGAGAAGAAGCGCACCGTGGGTGTGCTCGAAGCCGGAATCGAAAAGGTCGAGGACTACCTCGGCATCCACAATCTCTATGAGTCCGCCAACACCCCGCTGATCGGCTTCCTGAACAACGCCATCAAGGCCAAGGAGCTCTTCAAGCGGGACAAGGACTACGTCATCCTCGACGGCGAAGTCCTGATCGTCGACGAACACACCGGCCGCATCCTGGCCGGCCGCCGTTACAACGAGGGAATGCACCAGGCGATCGAGGCCAAGGAAGGCGTCGAAATCAAGGCCGAGAACCAGACGCTGGCCACCGTCACGCTGCAGAACTACTTCCGCATGTACAACAAGCTTTCGGGCATGACCGGCACAGCCGAAACCGAAGCCGCGGAGTTCATGGGCACCTACAAGCTCGGAGTGGTGGCGATCCCCACCAACCGGGACATGCAGCGCATCGATCAGTCGGACCTGGTCTACAAGAACGAAGCGGTCAAGTTCGACGCCGTCGTCAAGGACATCGCTGAGCGCCACGAAAAGGGCCAGCCCGTCCTCGTGGGAACCACCAGCGTTGAGAAGAGCGAATACCTCTCAAGGCTGCTGGCCAAGGAAGGCATCCGGCACGAGGTACTGAACGCGAAGAACCACGCCCGTGAAGCCGCGATCGTCGCGCAGGCCGGCCGTAAGGGAGCCGTGACTGTCGCCACGAACATGGCCGGTCGCGGTACCGACATCATGCTGGGCGGAAACGCCGAATTCACTGCCGTCGCCGAACTGGCCGCCAAAGGCCTGGATCCGGAAGAAAACTCGGAAGAGTACGAAGCGGCCTGGCCTGCGGCGCTCGAAGCGGCCAAACAAGCAGTCAAGGACGAGCACGAAGAAGTGCTTAACCTCGGTGGACTCTACGTCCTGGGCACCGAACGCCACGAGTCGCGCCGGATCGACAACCAGCTCCGCGGCCGTTCCGGACGTCAGGGCGACCCCGGTGAGTCACGGTTCTACCTGTCCCTCACGGATGACCTAATGCGTTTGTTCAATTCGGGCGCGGCCGAACGGCTCATGAACAGTTCGGTGCCGGACGACGTTGCACTGGAATCGAAACTGGTGTCCCGTGCCATTGCATCTGCGCAGGGCCAGGTTGAAGGCCGTAACGCGGAACAGCGCAAAAACGTGCTGAAGTACGACGACGTCCTCAACCGCCAGCGTGAAGCAATCTACGGCGACCGCCGGCGCATCCTCGAGGGAGACGACCTGCACGAGAAAGTGCAGTTCTTCATCGAGGACACCATCACTGCCCTCATCGACGCAGCAACCACCGAAGGCACCGGCGACGACTGGGACTTCAACCAGCTCTGGACGAACCTGAAGACGCTCTACCCCGTCAGCGTTACATCCCACGACGTTATCGACGAGGCCGGCGGCAAGTCCCGCATAACAGTGGACTTCCTGAAGGAAGAGATTCTTTCCGACGCCCGCCTGGTCTACCAGGCCAGGGAACAGGTCATCGGATCCGAGAGCATGCGCGAACTGGAACGCCGGGTGGTCCTGTCTGTGATCGGCCGGAAGTGGCAGGAGCATCTCTACGAGATGGACTACCTGAAGGAAGGCATCGGCCTTCGGGCGATGGCCCAGCGTGATCCCCTGGTGGAGTACCAGCGCGAGGGTTTCATCATGTTCCAGGCCATGATGGAGGCCATCCGTGAGGAAAGCGTCGGATTCCTGTTCAACCTTGAGGTCGAGGTGACTCCTGCGGAAGACGTGGTGGTAGCCGACGGCGCCGGGGAACACACGGAGCACCATGAGCCGCAGATCCGTGCGGCCGGCCTGGAGGCTCCGGAGAAGCCCGCGCAGTTGCAGTACACCGCACCGGGAGAAGACGGCGCCAGCCAGACGCGTGTCGAGGGAAGGACCTCCGGACGTTCGGGAAATCCGGCCAAGGCCGCTGCCCAGGACGGCACCCGGAAGCCCGCTCCGAAAAAGAAGAAGCGCTAGGAAATGACGGCTGCCGAAGCAGCCGCACCTTGAAGACGGATGAGGACCGGAACAACTGTTCCGGTCCTCATCCGTCTTCGCGCAGGTGTGGAGGGGTGGCTTGTGCGGCGGCGCCTTCACGAAGAACAGTCAGCCGATCTCCAGCGCGGTGATGCGCCACACCTGATTGCTGCGCTCGAGCCTCACTGCCACTGCACGGAC
This sequence comes from Arthrobacter sp. Leaf337, assembly GCF_001423745.1. Lineage (GTDB taxonomy): Bacteria > Actinomycetota > Actinomycetes > Actinomycetales > Micrococcaceae > Arthrobacter. Next base: position 322,525 of record NZ_LMPC01000001.1, on the reverse strand, counting down.
CCGTAGTTCATCCACCACGACGGCACTTGCCTCGTAGATCCCAGCGGCGACTTGGCAGGCGCGGACCGACCGGACGGCCGGATTGCGGTGCAGTCGCCCTGCTGTCGGAGACGGCCCGGCCGCAAGCCGTCGGGTGAGTGCGGCACGGTGCTGCAGTGATGCCAGGCAACGTTGGTCAAGCCTGCGTGAGAGCTGCTGGATAGGACGCGTTCCTGCCAGCACCTCGATGGCGGCCTGCACCGTCCCTCGGGCAATGGCACAGATTTCCCTGTTCTCATCCACCGTCTGGAGGGCACGCCGGCTCTCGGTGGCTTGAACCCGGCTACGCTCGGCGGATCGTTCCGCCTGCGGCAGTGTGGGGACCAGATGCAATGCGCTCATGACGTTTTCCTCTGTTTGATGGCGGATACCTAAAAGTTCCACGTGTGGCTTTGCTGCGGATTCAGGACCTGGACGGAGGCCGGAGTACCTGTCCCGGGAGAAGGACATCGGGGTTTTCACCCAGGACGGCCCTGTTCGCCTCGTACCAGCGAGGCCATTCCAGGGCGATGTCGCGATCAGAAGCGGGGGAGCCCAGCTGGTTGGCCGCAATGGTCCAAAGCGAGTCACCGGCCACCACGGTGACCGATCCGTCCTCGTCAACCGGCTGTTGGCGGGCAGCCCGTACAGGTTGTGCCGACAATGGACCCGGGCTGACGACGGGCGCATGCGGTTTCCACCTCGGATCAGTGCCGCCGAGACCGGGGTGAGGTGCTGACGCCGCGTGTTCGGTGGGCATCCACACTGCTGCAGTGGCCGGAGGGGAGGCTGGACTCCACTGGGGGTCAGCGGTCACCATGCCGGCGTGGGCAAGCGGTGCTCCCAGCAGCTGAAGTCCCACTGCGGCGAGGGCGAGGCGGCGCATGAAGGAGGGACTGTATTTTCCGGTGATCTCCGCAGCCCGGCGGCTTCCGGCGCGTTCCAGGCCGGCGGAAGTTAGTGCAATCAACATCGACAGAATCCACCAGGCGACAACGATGAGTCCCGTTGTGTTGACGACAAATCCGAGCAGGTCTTCGAAAGCCAGTGACTGGTCCCTGGCAGATGATCGCTCCCATCGCTCCGTCAGCGAGGCTCCTGTTGCCGCCAGGAGGAGCCCGAGAAGCAGGATCGTCACCGCCAGCATTGCGTCCGAGCGGAGCAGCCTGCCGCGTGAAACCTCCATGATCCTACTCCTCACGTCATTTGATGTTGTTTGATGTTATTTGATCTAGTTGAACCAAGTTTGAACTTAGTTGACGGCTTTTGTCCAGTGATTTGTTTTTCGTCGCATGGGCCGGCCGCGAATTGACCGGGGGACGGCGCGCGCCTAGATTGGCGGCATGCGTTGGGACGCCTTGTTTGAGGACATGGAGGCACAACTGGCCTCAGTTGGCCGGCTGGAGCTCGAATCGGAAATCGCCGAGCGGTCGCGGGCAGATGTCGCGGGCGTGGAACTGGCGGACAGGTTGCGCGGTTCCCTGGGGCTCAGGGTGGCGGTGCACCTGGGATCCGGAGCCGTGTTCGAGGGCGCCTTGAGTCACGTGGGGGGAGAGAGCCTGGTACTCAACGATCATCATCAGCAGGTGCTGGTGCCCTTTGCGGCAGTTTCCCGGTACCACGGCCTGGGGAGGCTGGTGATGGCGGAGCCGCCGTCCGTCCGGCGAAAGCTGGGGCTGGCCAGTGCCCTTCGCGGCCTGGGGCGCGACAGGGCTGATCTGTCGGTTGTTCTCATCGGCGACGCACAGGGCGCGGCGGGACTGAGTGGTGTTATTGATCGCGTGGGGCGGGACTATTTCGATCTGGCCATGACCCGGTCCGGAGAGGTCCGCCGCGCCGCCAACGTCAGCCAGGTTGCCTCGGTGCCTTTTTCCTCGCTTGGTGCACTACGTTCAATACGCGGAGCGGAGCTCTGAACGCACTCCCTGGCGGCGGAAGATGCACGCGCGCCCGGTCCCGGCTCAGACCGGCGTCCCTGCTCAGAGTGACTTGGACTTGGCTTCCTGGATCATGCGCTCGGCTTCCGCGTACCGCTCTTCGATGTACTGTTCCAGCATCTTTTCTTCCACGCGCCACTGTCCGCGGTTATCTTGCCTCGATTACCGCTGTAGGAATTGTTTGTTTGAGCACCTCGCTCTTCGTTCCTAACTCTTTTCGCAGTCCATGTGAGGATGGCGGCGGGTGGCCTGATAGGCGCCATCTCCAAACGCGGCGCCTGGGGCCCGCCCGCCGTTCATCCGGTGTGCCCCTCTTGAGGCCATTCCCGGCGTCCCGTTTGGCGAAGGGTGACCGGGAACCATCGACTTCGTCGTGTAGGTCGGGGACACTGATGCAATAGCGCAGGTGCGTAGCAGCTTGAATAAGACCAGGACGGTCTGGCGGCCAGGTTCCCATCCGATGGGTCTGCGACTTGGAGGGAGTGACGATGGGCAGGATTTGGAATAAGAAAACCCCCATTCTGTCTCTGATCCTGTTCGGGATCGTAGATGTCAGTTCGTTCATTGCGGTTTCAGGTGACAGCCGCTTTGGCTACTGGCCACCGATGATCTTGTTAGTAGCCATTCTCCTTACGATCTTTAACAACTTCAGAATCGATCGTCTGGAAGCGCAGCACCTGGATGCAAGCAAAGAAGGCGGCGACGAGGCCAGATAGACAAGGTCATGGATCCTTCCTGAACAGTGTGCCCGTGGAACGTTGGATTCAATTTCACACCCCCGCTGCCACGAGTCCCGTAAGCCGAACCCTTACCGCAACGGTCCCTCCGCTATGAACTGCTCAGCGGGCCTATGCATCCCGTCCCGAACCGTTTCCCGGTTCCTCGAACGGACCGTGGCGAATCAGGAACCCGCCACCAACAGCTACGGACTCCTGGGGCAAAGCCACCGCCTCGGGAGCCAAGTTGCGATCAATCCTGGCAGTACGCTAGAGGATATAAAGACACCCGCCACCGGCCGCATTTAGGGAACATGGAGATGCATAAAGCAACCCCCTACATCATCGGCATTCTCGGAATCATGGTCGCTCTCGGCGGACTCATTATTGCCCTTCTTCCTGACGGCAAGGTGCTGCCCGGCATACTTTTCATAGTGCTTGGGTTGTTTCAATCCGGTACGACATTTTGGAAGCATCGAAGGCAGAAGTCGTTAGAGAGAGCAAACGATAAAAATCTTGGAAGCGACTGACACCCATGTGCTGAATATCGGGGGTGTCTGAACGCACGACGTGGCTCAGCATCGTCTCGTAAGGGATGTCGGAACTTTGAGCGGGACGCCGCCAGAGCGAACGGGGCTGCCGCTAGTGGCCTCTAAGCTACCTGGCCGCTTCCCGCCTCCTTCAATCTCTGAGAGGCGCGTTCGTGCTCCACAACCTCCTCGGGACGGAACATGGTCGCGAGGCCTGTCCCTATGAGCAGGGAAAATGGCCGCGGAGAGAGGAACTGGCTGGGTCCGTCCATGAGAGCCAAAACAAAAGTCGTAGCCATGAGTGGGGTCAGGACCACCATCATGACGAGGTACCAGCGGGCGGGCGCAAACACCACCGGCGACCCCTTGACGTGACCTCGGACAAGGTGCGCTACGCCGCCGCAGGCTCCCAGGATAACAACAGCGGCGCCCCCCAGCGGAAGACGTCGTCTCCCTCGTGATTTCCGAAGACGGCCAGCGCTGACGCACTTAGAGTCAGCAAACCGGAGATCCATGCTGTGTCAATCGTTGCCGCTTCGCCCAGATAAAGGGTGCGTTTGTGGAACCCTTACCGGGCGCTGGCGGTCCGACAAATAGGGCCAAATTGGCCTGGACGGGACGCCGCAGAATACCGACCCCTTACCGGGCAGTATTGCGCAGGAACGAAGACGCGAGTGAGGGGTTGCAGTTTGATAATCGTTAATCCTCTGGCCTAGCAGTAGCTGTCTTTTGCCCTGCTTGAACAGGATAGCTTCCGTTTGTGCGAATTTTTCAAGCGGTTCAAGTGACGGTCGAGAAAGATGCGAACGTGTGGGTTGTGGTGGATGACCGCTTCCGTTTGAGTGAGGAATGCCGCGGCTACGCGTTGTGGCTATTCCATTCCGGGCGGGCGGTGAACACCCAGAAGGCTTACCAACTGAGACTGGCGAGGTTCCTGTCCTGGTGCGCAGAGACCGGCACGGCATGGACTGGGCTCCGCTTCCATCAGCTTGCGGCTTACAAAGCGTGTCTTGAAGGCCCCTCTGCCAACGGCGGTCGGCTTTCTGGAAAGACGGTCAATGCCCATCTGACGGCCGTAATGGTGTTCTTGCGCTACGCCGTGGCGCAGGGGTTCGCGACTGACCACCTCCGGGCGACCGTCGAAGGAGGCCGCCCTGGAGTGGCTTCTCTGAAGCTAGCAGGGCAGTGGAAGACGGCTCCGGCAAGGCTGGTAAAGGCCCGAGAGATCAAACGACGGCCCGTGGTTCTGACCCCGACACAAGCCGACTGTATTTTGGAGGCGGTCGATCGGCCGCGGGACAGGCTCCTGGTGCTGCTCATGTTGCGTTGCGGTCTGCGTGCCGGTGAAGCGCTCGGTCTGAGGCTGGAAGACATGCATATGCTGCCCGACTCCGGCCATCTGGGCTGCACAATTCCAGGACCCCACGTCCATATCGAAAGGCGTAGCAACCCGAACGGGGCCTGGGCCAAGTCACCGTATGAGCGAGATGTCCCCGTGCCGGCTGATGTTTGCGAGGTGCATTCGGCCTACATGGCGCAGAGATACAGTTCCCTTGGCCGCGACCAGCCCGACGCAGTGTTTCTGGCTGCGACCGGTCAGAGCCCGGTGCCGCTGGGCTACTCGGGGCTTCACAGCATGCTCAAGGCTATCGGGAAGGCCACGGGTTTGCCGGTCAGGGCGCATCAGTTCCGTCATACGGCAGCCACCGGATGGGCGAGGGCCAAGGTCGACCCGGATGTCATCATGGCGTTGTTGGGCCACAGGTCTTTGGCGTCGACGTCCATTTATCTGCACCCTGCACAGGATGAGCTTCGCGGCGCTGTTGAAGGAACGCTGCCCGGCCGGGAGGAACAGCAGTGACCGCCGCCGCTGAGTTCCTGCGCCGTGAATCACCGGTGCCTGAGGCCGGTTCATACCTCGCCTTTCTGGAATCCATGCTGCAACACCCCTGGCGTTCAGGGGAATGGGACGCCCAGTTATGGCTGTTCGCTGCGGACCCGGATAATCCGCTAACCGGAATCTATGCCTGCCCCACGCCCGGGTGCCCGCGGGTCGCAAGCGTCACAGGTCGCCTCTGCCTTTCCTGCCTGGGCGGTGAACCAGGTGCTGAACCTGCGCCGACCCGGCGCCGTGCCTTGGACCCGAACCCGCCGCGATGCATAGTCGGCTCAGCCGGGCAGGGCTGCCGGGCCATGGGCATGATCAAGGGACTCTGCCACCGGCATTACGCACGCTGGCATCACAGCTCCGACAACGGACAGCAACGGCCCACCATCGAGGACTTCGCAGTGGCGGAGAAAGAGATGTTTCCTCCCGGCAAGGCGTGCGCATCCCGGGGGTGTAGGGAGGAATCGAACCAGCGCGCGTCCGGTCTGTGTCTGTGGCACCACGCAATGTTCCGGAAACTCGCCAAACTCGGTGTCGACCACGAAGCCTTCATCACCGTCGAACGTCCCCTCGATATCCGCTACCACCGTCACGAGTTCTCCTTCATCGATCTGCCACCGATCCTTCGCACGGAGTTGCTGCTCGTCCTCCAGGAACGCGACCGGAACTCATACCGGATCCTCCCTGCCACGATTCGCAGAATCGTCCGCGTTGGCATGGAAACCCGCGCCCGCTCCATCCACAGGCTGCTGGACGCCGAACAGGCCCGGCCACGCCCCGACGCCGGCGTCGTCGGCTTCCTCCGGCACGCCGGCCTGCTCACCGCCCGCTGGCGCTACCGTCACTCGGGCCGGGACATGCGCTCTGAGGACGTCTGGGACGCCGCGGTCATCGGCCTCCGCAAGGACCGGACAACCCGCACAATCTGCTCCAAGGGCACTCTCGATTTCCGCCCCATCAGCGTGAACTGGCTGCGCCAGGCAGCCAAGGAATACTCCCGCCACTTCGACCTCGCAGCCGATCAGGTCCGCGACGTCATCCGCACCGTCCAGGTCGCCTCGGACGCCCTGGCACGCCGACCACACGGAACCCGGCCAGAACAGCTGACGCGGGCCGACGCGCACGCGGTCGTGGACGCATACCGCCACCTCACCGGGCCCGACGGCGAACCCCGCACGGACTCGGTCAAGTACGACTACTTCAAGCTCTTCCAGCGGATGCTACGCGATGGAGGCGACCTGGAAATCCTGGCCCAGGTCAGCGCCCGATTCATGTTCATCACCGCCGAGTCCCTGCCGACGGCAGGGCCGCACAAGAACCCCGGGAAAGCGATCCCGGACCACATCATCAGGATCCTTGATGCGAACCTGGAACTGCTCGCCGTGGACGCGGCCTATGCCGCTCCGGCCGGACGAACCCGGGCCTTCCAGAACCTCATGCTGCAGACGATTTACCAACTGCTGCGGGACCTCGGCCGGCGGCCGACTGAGATCTACTCGCTTCGGCGCGACACCCTGCGGGAAACCGATGACGGCCAGCCATACATCATTTACGACAGCCATAAAACGGCCGAATACGGGCTTGAACTTCCCATCCACCGCTCCACGGCCCGTGTCATTCAGACTTGGCAGAACGCGCTCGGGACAATCGAGAACATCCACCCCGACGCCGCCGGTTACTTGTTCCCGTCGCCAAGGCTCTACGGTCCCCAGTCCAGGACCCACATCACGCCCACCGGCTTCCACACCAACTACTGGCGCTGGATCGACAGGATTCGGAACCTGCCCGAAGTCCAGGACGACCCGGCAAGACCAGCCGACTTCCTCACTCGCTCCCGGATGGGCCTCTACAACTGGCGCCACACCTACGCCCAACGGCTCAGCGACAACAGCACCCCTCCCGACGTCATCAAAGAACTGATGAACCACAAAAGCTTCACCACCTCCACCGGATACATCAAGATCACCAGGGAACGACAGCGTCAGGCCATCGAGACCGTCAACAGCACCACCATCGACCGCCGGGGACTGCTCCACGGCCCCAAAGACTATGCAGCCTATGTCCGGGAATCCGTCTCAACACCCCTCGGGCTCTGCACCGAACCGAGCAACGTCAAAGCAGCCGGACAATCCTGCCCTGTCCGCAACAAATGCGGCGGATGCCAGTACTACCGAGCCAACCTCTCCCACCTGCCCCAGATCGACGCCCACATCGTCGCCCTCACCGCCGACTTGGCCTCAGCCGGGGACATCGCCGAACCCTGGGTCCACCAGTCACTCAAAGAGGAGATCAGCTCCTATAAGCGAATGCGCACCGCACTCCTGAAGGAAAAATCCAGGCTTACTCCTGAAGACAGGGCGGCGATCGACGATGCCGTCACGCTGCTGCAGCAGATCCCTGCCTCAGCGCCGCCTCCCACCGTGGGAGAAGGGCGCCGAATGCTGCCAGTGACCCCCGTCAGCAACGGCAACCGAACGTGAGCGAAAAACGGCAGGCAGCAGTTGCCGAGCTCATTGCGGCCAAGAAAAGGGAAAGTAAAGCTAAACAGGCCAGCGTCCGGAAAGCGGTCGCGAAGCTAATCAATGGCCCGGAACTCTTCACCGTTTCCTCAGTAGCCCGGGCAGCCGGGGTCAGCCGCTGGCTGATCTACAACAACCCCGAGCTCAAAACTGCGGTCAGCCGCGCCGCCGCCCAACAACGCGCAGCATGGGCCCAAGGACACGAGCAAAAAGGGATGACCCCAAAAGGCGCCGTGACTGAACTCCTCCGGCTCCAGGAGCGGCTCGCGACCGTCACCCGGCAACGCGATGACTACAAACGTGCAGTACGCGCCAATCTCGCCGAAGCACTGGCCGGGCGGACGCCGGAACAGATGGCGAACTACATCCAGGAGCTGGAAAACGAGCTCACGGCCGAGCGTGAGAACGCTGACAAGGCCCGCACCGCTATCTCAATGCTCGAAGCCACAGTTGAGGACCTGAACGACCAGCTGCGCGCCGCGCAGTCCATCAACAGGACCATGATGAAACACCGGAACGAGACCGCACCCGTCATAAAGCTCGAGGCCCGAACACCTGAAAAGCGTTAGAGCTCGTCCGGCACAGGTCGGCTCTCAACAGACTGCGCACGGACATACTCAGCGGTCTTCTCATAACCCCGGGCTATGTACTCCTCCAAAAGGCGCGACTCAACCCGCCACTGGCCACGACCCCCGACCTGGATCGCAGGCAACTCACCCGACCGCACCAGGGCATACGCCTGCGCCGAGGAAATATTCAGGATCTCGGAAACATCGGCCAACGCCAGAAACCGCTTCTCAGCCACAACACATCACGCCCCAAACACTACCCAAGCCAGCCCAACGTTCCTCACGAAACGAACATAAACAATTCCCTATCATCAGGCCCTACACCCTGGAATTCCGGGTAAGGAACGCTCGAAGCCGACAAGTTGCCCAAGATAACCGCGTCCGCCCACCTGGATGGCTTTGAGTTCGCCGCTACGCACGAGCGCATAGGCCGCCGGGGAGTTGATCTGCAGCTGTTCTGCTACGTCTGCAAGGGTGAGGAATCGGGGCATGTTTCTATTTTGCCACCATTGGCGTCGGGTGGTGCTGTTATCCACAGTTTGGCGTTGTTTGGTCTTTTGACTTTCGATCAGGCCCATTTGCCGTAACAATGAGGTAGTCCGGCGCATCAGCCAGTCCGCCGGCACCGACGGGGGGAACAGTACGTGAGTTCAGGTACGACGGCCATTGCAGTCAGGCTCAAAAAGCCGTCTTGGAAAGATCCGAGGCTGCTTCTCGGGTTCCTGCTGGTCCTGGCCTCCGTGGCCGGTGTTGTGTCATTGGTCGGGGCCGCCGACCAGACCACCGAGGTGTTTGCGGCAAAAGGTCAGATCGCCGTCGGCGAGAAAGTCACTGCTGAAAACGTCAACCGTGTGAAGGTCAGGCTCGGCGACGTGGAATCCCACTACGTCACCGCAGAGGCCGGACTTCCCGAGGGCATGGTTGCCGTGCAGCAGATCGGTCCGGACCAGTTGGTTCCTCGGGGAAGCCTCGGCAAGCCCGATGCGCTGAACCGTAAGCCGGTCGCAATTACTGTCGACGAAGCCCTGCCGGAGCAGGCCGCAGCAGGGTCACGGGTTGACGTCTGGGTGGCCCTGCCTGATGCCCGCAACGGCTTCAGCGAACCGAAGTTGTTGCTTCCAGGGGCTGAGATCGCCGAAGTTACCCCGGGCTCGACCACGTTGGGATCTTCCCGCTCCACGGTGGTCATGGTCCTTGTCACTGACGAGCAGATGCCAAGGCTGCTTGGTGCCCAGGCGAACAAGGCGAGGATTTCCGTGGTCTGGAACCCGGGCGGCGGAACATCATGAGTATCCCCGTCGTCACGGTCGGTCAGTCCCGGGAGGATCTGGTCGGCGGCCTCGAACGCCTCCATGGACCGGTCACTGTGGTGAGGAGATGCTCGGAGCTGACAGAACTGCTGGCCGCCTGCCAGAGCGGCCTCGCCCGTGCAGCCGTTGTCGCGGAGGGGAGTGACGAACTGACGGCCTCGCTTGTTGACCGGCTCACAGCCGTGGGCGTCGTCGTCATCGCATTGACGGACAGTACGGAAGAAACGGTGAGGCTGACGGCGATCGGTGTCACGGCAGCGCCTGCGGGGGTTGACTCGGCAGCACTTGCAGGCAGGATTTCGGGCGCGGTTGCCCGGTGGGCCAGTCCCGCGCCGTTTCAGGTGAGGGACAGCGGATTCGCGGACACCGGTGCCGCCATCCGGACCGTGCCGGAGGAAATCGATGCCGTCCCGGGAGAGCCGTCCGGTAGCGGACAAGTCATCACCGTCTGGGGTCCCGCGGGTTCTCCCGGCCGGACTCTGGTGGCCGTCAACGTGGCCGGTGAACTCGCCGCGGCCGGCAATTCAGTGCTTCTGATTGACGCTGACAGCTATGGAGCCAGCGTCGCGGGCATGCTGGGACTGCTGGATGAATCCGCAGGTCTAGCCCAGGCGTGCCGGCTGGCCGACCTGGGGCAACTGGATGCCGGCGCGCTGCTGAAGATTGCCACACCCGTCGTCCTCAAATCCGGGATGCTCCGGATTCTGACAGGCATCACACGCGCGGATCGCTGGACCGAATTGCGCGCAACAGCCCTGGGTGTCGTCTTTGAGAGGGCCCGGGAGGTCGCGGATTTCGTCGTGGTGGACACCAGCTTCTGCCTCGAAGCGGACGAGGAACTCAGTTTTGACACCATGGCTCCACGCAGGAATGCCGCCACGCTGCGGAGCCTCGAGCTCGCGGACACCGTTTATGCCGTGGGATCGGCCGACTCGATCGGCGTGCCGCGGCTCGTCCGCGGTCTTGCTGAACTTGAGGCAGCGGTTCCCCAGGCGTCACCGAAGGTGGTCCTGAACAAGGTGCGCGCCGCTGCCGCCGGACGTTTCCCTGAGCGCCAGCTGCGCGAGGCGTGGGAAAGGTACGGGCCGTCAGAAGGGATCACCGCGTTCCTCCCGGCAGACGGCGCAGCAAGTGACGCGGCGCTCCTCGCCGGGAGTCTTCTGCTGGAGGCCGCACCCGACTCGGGGCTGCGTCAGGCCATCGCCGACCTGGTTTGTGCACCTGCCCAGCAAAAACGCCGATCCTCTGTCTTTTCTTCCACAGCGAAGAGGCACCTAAAGGGCTAGGCTCGCCATAAGGGCTGCAATGAGGCAGCTATGAACTTGTGATGGAGGCGTTTGTCGATGTCGTCTGGCTCCAATGTGGAGGATCAGTCCGTTTTGCTCGGAGCCCGTGAAGGGTACTTCGGAGACTATTACGAGCACCTTGCGGAGGAGGATTCCCGGGCCTATTCGCCGGATGTCCTGGCCGCCCGCGCCGAGACCCACCGCGAAGTTGCCGCTGTCCGTGTACCGGGCACGGCCAATATCAGGATCGTGGACGAGTCGGACTGCAGCGTCGTGTATATCGTCACGGACGACATGCCGTTTCTCGTGGACTCCGTCAACGCCGAGCTCGTTCGCCAGAACTCGGCAATCCACCTTGTCCTCCACCCGCTGTTCGTCGTCACCCGCAACCGCGCAACCTCCCGGCTGACGAAGGTGGACAGGGTTCCGTCCAGCATCGGCATCTCCAGCGGCGACACTGCCGCAATGCCAAGCCTGTCGCACCTGATTGCCCAGGGTGACAACGCCTCGCACATGGAGTCCTGGATCGCCGTCGAAATCGGCCTTGCCAGCGAGGAAGCGCAGGGGCGGCTCATCGAAGGCATTGAGCGCGTGCTCGGTGATGTGCGGGCCGCCGTTGAAGACTGGCCCAAGATGCGCAACAAGGCCCTCCAAATCGCCCAGGACCTGGACAACGTGGCCAATGCTTCCCAGATCGAGGAACTTCGCCAGGCCCAGGACCTCCTCCGGTGGCTCGATGACGGAAACTTCACCTTCCTTGGCTACCGCGAATATGACCTGGTCAACGAGTCCGGTGAGGACGTCCTGGAACTGCGGGAGGAAAGCGGACTCGGACTGCTCCGCAGCGGCGCGGACGGGCACCACGTCCAGCACCTCACCGTCGCCGGCCGGAGGAAAGCGCGGGAAAAGCGCGCTCTGGTGATCACCAAAGCCAACTCCCGCTCCACAGTGCACCGTCCGGCATACCTCGACTACATCGGCGTGAAGAGCTTCGACGCCGCCGGCAACGTCAACGGCGAGCAGCGGTTCATCGGCCTCTTCGCCACCAGCGCCTACGCGGGCTCGGTCCGGAACATTCCGATTGTTCGCGAGAAGGTCGAAGCCGTCCTGCGCAGCGCCGGCTTCCCGCCGCACTCCCATTCGGGCAAAGACCTGCTGGGTATCCTTGAAACCTACCCCCGCGATGAGCTGTTCCAGATCGAGGTTTCCGACCTCGCAGCGACGGCAACAGGCATTCAAAGGCTGCAGGAGCGCCGGCGCACCCGCTTGTTCCTTAGGCCCGACATCTACGGCCGGTTCATGTCCGCACTCGTGTACCTTCCCCGTGACCGCTACACCACCAACGTGCGCCTCCGCATCGAGCAGGAGCTCCGCGAGACCTTTCACGCCGTCTCCATTGATTACGAAGCCAGGATGACCGAATCGGCGCTGGCCAGGCTCTTCTTCCGAATCCGGCTCCCGAAGGACGCAGACGTCAGCGACGTCAATGTCGAGGAACTGGAGAAGAGGCTTGTCCGTGCCGCGCGTTCGTGGAGCGAAGGCATCACGGAAGTGCTGCGTGCCAGTGGCGCCAACGGCGACAACAAGGCGATTGCCTCTGCCTGGGCCGAGGCCTTCCCGGCCAGCTACCGCGTGGACTACGAGGTCGAAGATGCGCTGACGGACATTGCGCGCTTCGAGAAGTACGGGTCGGCCGCCGAGCCGGCTGAAAAAGGACGGCTTGAGAAGCCCGGGGTACACGTGTACCTGCCCGAGGGCGCAGGGGCCACGCTCGAAGAGGACGCACGCGTCAAGCTCTACATGCTGGAGCCGAAGAGCCTCAGCCAGATCCTGCCGTTTTTTCACAACCTGGGGCTCGAAGTGCTCGATGAGCGGCCGTTCGAAATCGAGACGGCCGACAAACGGGATTTCTTCCTGTATGACCTGGGCCTGAAGTACCCCTCCGGTGTTGCTCCCCTCGCGACGGGCCAGTTGTTGGCGGACGCTTTCGGCGCCGCCGTCTCCGGCGACGTCGAGTCGGACAGCTTCGACCGCCTCGTCCTGCGCGAGCGCATGCCGTGGCGCCAGATTGTGGTCCTCCGCGCCTATGCGAAATACATGCGTCAGATGGGCAACACAAACTCGTTCGGATTCATTGCTGACACGCTCCTGGCAAATCCTGACGTGACACGTTCGCTCGTGGCCCTGTTCGCGGCACGCTTCGACCCTGCCCTCGAGGACGACGTCCGGGCGGAGCGCCAAGCCAGCGTCCGTACGGAGCTGGCAGCCGCCATTGAACAGGTTGCAACCCTGGACGCCGACCGGGTGCTCCGGACTTTTGCGAACCTCATCGAGGCCACGCTCCGGACGAACTTCTATCAGCAGAAGCCCTACCTGAGCTTCAAGCTGAATCCGGCCGCAATCGACGGACTGGCTTTCCCGCGACCCATGTTTGAAATCTGGGTGTACTCGCCCAGGGTGGAGGGCGTGCACCTCCGCTTCGGCAAGGTGGCCCGCGGCGGGCTGCGCTGGTCCGACCGGCGTGAGGACTTCCGGACCGAAATCCTTGGCCTTGTTAAGGCGCAGACGGTAAAGAACGCCGTCATTGTGCCCACCGGCGCCAAGGGCGGATTCTTCGCCAAGCAGCTTCCGGATCCTGCCGCCGACAGGACCGCGTGGATGGCGGAGGGCGTGGAGAGCTACAAGACTTTCATCCGCGGCCTGCTGGACCTGACGGACAACCTGATCACCACTCCGGACGGCGAAGCTGTGGTTCCGCCGGCCGACGTCGTCCGCTACGACGACAACGACAACTACCTCGTTGTCGCAGCAGACAAGGGAACCGCAACGTTTTCAGACATCGCCAACGGGCTCTCGACGGAATACGGCTTCTGGCTCGGGGATGCCTTTGCCTCAGGCGGATCCGTGGGTTACGACCATAAGGCCATGGGGATCACCGCCCGGGGCGCGTGGGAATCGGTCAAGCGCCACTTCAGCGAACTCGACCTTGATACCCAGTCGGAGCCGTTCACCGTGGTGGGCGTCGGTGACATGTCCGGGGACGTCTTTGGCAACGGCATGCTGCTGTCGAAACACATCCGGCTTCTGGCCGCGTTCGACCACCGCCACATCTTCCTGGATCCGAACCCCGACGAGTCGGCGTCCTACGAAGAGCGGCTGCGGCTCTTCAACCTGCCCCGGTCCTCCTGGGATGACTACGACAAGGCCCTCATCAGCGAGGGCGGTGGCGTGTACGGACGGCAGGCCAAGTCGATTCCGGTCTCCGACCAGGTGCGGGCAGCCCTGGGACTTCCGGACGGCACCTCTGAGCTGAGCCCGCCGGAGCTCCTTCGCGCCATTCTCCTGGCGCCCGCCGATCTGCTGTACAACGGCGGCATCGGAACCTACGTCAAGGCAAGCACCGAAACGCACGCCGAGGTGGGGGACAAGGCCAACGACGCCATCCGCGTTGACGGGCGTGACCTCCGCGTCAAGGTGGTCGGAGAAGGCGGAAACCTGGGCATGACCCAGCGCGGGCGCATTGAGGCCGCACTTCAGGGTGTCATCCTGAATACGGACGCCATTGACAACTCGGCCGGAGTCGACTGCTCGGACCACGAGGTCAACATCAAGATCTTCGTCGACCGGATGGTCGCCGCGGGCAAGCTCGAGTCCGCCGAGCGGGCCGATTTCCTGGCGTCCATGACGGATGAAGTCGGCCGGCTCGTGCTCGAAGACAACATTGACCAGAACATCCTGCTCCTCAATGACCGAATCCGGGTGGCGGAGTGGAGCCCCAGCTATGAACGGCTGATGGACTGGCTGGAGAAGTCGGCCGACCTCAAGCGCGAGCTCGAAGCACTGCCCACAACCGCGACCCTTCGGGAACGCCTGGCCCAGGGGCAGGGGCTGACCTCGCCGGAACTCTCGGTGCTGGCGGCCTACGCCAAGATCGAACTCGCAACGGCACTGCGTGAGAGCGATCTCGCCGACGATCCGTGGTTCAGGCAGACCCTGCGGTCCTATTTCCCGAAGCAGCTGAGGGAGAGGTTCGACGTCGAGCTCGACAGCCATCCGCTGCGGCGCGAGATCATCGCCACTGTCGTGGCCAACGACATGATCAACCTTGGCGGCATCACGTTTGCATTCCGCACCATCGAAGAGACGTCAGCCAACGAAGCCGCGGTGGCCAAGGCGTTTGTGGCCCTCCGCGAAATCTACGAGCTGGACATCATGGTCGGCGAGCTCAATGAACTGCCGGCCTCCTTCCCCACCGAGCACTGGAGCACTGTCCACCTGGACATCCGCCGGCTCCTGGACCGGGCTGTCCGCTGGGTGATCGGCCAGGGCAGCGCTTCCCGGCCGATCTCCGAAATCGTGGCTGAATTCAAGCCTCTGATGGATCCGATGCGGGCCCGGCTCCTCGATTACCTGCGGGGCGACGACCGTGCCCGGGTGGCTGCGTGGCTGGAAAAGGCCCGGAGCTGGGAACTTCCGGAGGACCTCGCCCATCGCTGGGCCGAGCTGTTCGAAAGCTTTGTGCTGCTGGACATCGCCAAGATCGCCCACATCAACGCGGAGCCGGTGGAAAGCATCGCACACGTGTATTACACGGTGTTCGACCGCTTCCACGTGGATTCCCTCCTGGAACGCATCACCAAGCTCCCGCGGCGTGACCGCTGGCAGGCGCTGGCCCGTGCCGCCTTGCGTGACGACCTCTACTCCACCATTTCGGATATTACGACGTCGGTGCTTGAGTCGACGTCGCCCGGGACCCCTGCGGAGGACCGGGTACTGAAGTGGGAAGGCCTGAATGCCGAACAGCTCGACCGTGCCAGGAGCATGTTTGAGGAGGTCAACTCGCTCGAAGCGGACGATATGGCGTCACTGTCGGTAGCATTGAGGCTCTTGAGGTCAATCGTCCGGCGCTAGGGATCCGTTCCTTAGCGTCGAATCTGGAGGTGTAGTGGCAATCTTTACGGACCCCATCAGGGAACACGCTGATTTTGGGCCGGGGGATGCCGAGTGGCTTCACCTCCTGGTGGGCGACTGGCAGATGGTCGCCGACCTCGCCTTCGCTGACCTTGCCTTGTGGTTTCCGCATCCTGAGTTCGGCTACGTGGCCTTGGCCCACGTCCGCCCCTCCACCACGCACACGGTGTTCCACACCGACTTCGTGGGGGAGGGGATCAGGTCGGACCTGCAGCCGCTGGTTGATAAGGCGTGGAGCAGCCGGACCATTGAGCGCTCGAGTGAGACCAACTGGAGCAGCGACATGGCTCTCCGCGTCGAGGCTGTCCCCATGGTCAGGAATGGCCGGACGCTCGCCGTTGTGACAACACACATGGACCTGTCCAGTTCGCGGATGCCGTCCAGGCTTGAACTGACGTACAGGCAGTGCGCCTATGACCTTCTCCGGATGGGAACGCTCGGACTGTGGCCCGACTTTGCCTCGCCCACCGGATCCCGCCGCGGCGCCCCGCGCGTGGGAGACGGCCTGATCCGGCTCGACGCAGACGGGATTGTGCAGTACGCCAGCCCCAACGGCGTCTCCGCATTCAGGCGCCTGGGGGACGGTGAATCCCTCGAAGGCAGGTCGCTCGCCGAGGTCACGGCGGGTCTGCTGCGGGACCGCCGCATGGTGGATGAAACGCTGCCGCTTGTGGTCACCGGCCGGATGCCGTGGCGGAGCGAAATCGAATCCCGCGGAGTCAGCCTCTCGCTCCGGGCCATCCCCTTGCGCGATGAGCAGCAAAGGTTCGGGGCCCTGGTGCTCTGCCGCGACGTCTCCGAGCTCCGGCGCCGTGAAATGGAGCTTGTGACCAAGGACGCCACCATTCGGGAGATCCACCACCGGGTTAAGAACAACCTTCAGACTGTTGCGGCATTGCTGCGCATGCAGTCGCGCCGGATGGTCAGTGATGAGGCCAAGCAGGGCCTGGAGCAGGCGATGCGGAGAGTCGCAACGATTGCCTTGGTCCATGAGACGCTGTCCCAGGGACTGACGCAAAGCGTTGACTTCGATGAGCTGATCGGCCGCCAGTTCCGCCTGTCCGCCGAAGTGGCCTCGCCGTCGCAGCAGGTCAAGACTGCCAGGTCCGGGCTGTTTGGTGAACTGCCCAGCGACTTCGCCACCCCGCTTGCCCTGGTTATCAACGAACTGGTGACCAACGCCGTCGAGCACGGCCTGGAGGGGCGAACCGGAACTGTCTGGCTTCTGGCCGACCGATCGGAAGGCGACGACGGCGACGAGTTCCTGACCGTGACCGTGGCCGATGACGGTGTCGGGCTTCCGGAAACTCCACATGTTGAAGGCCTGGGACTGCAGATCGTTAGGACCCTCGTCACCAGCGAGCTGGGCGGCAGCATCCAGTGGAAACCCCGCGAGGGCGGCGGCACCGCCGTGCAGATCGTCCTGAACCTGCAAAAACGGTGACGGTGGAACCCTAAAGACCTTCAACCCTTAAATGGGAAGCGGCCGCGGACTCTGAAGTCCGCGGCCGCTTCGTTTTGGCCGGAGGCCGGAAATCCAAACGGTCAGGAGGCCCGACGGGCGCGTGCAGCGCGGCGCTTGAGGGCCCGACGCTCGTCTTCGCTCATTCCGCCCCAGACGCCGGCGTCCTGGCCCGATTCGAGGGCCCACTGGAGGCAGGTGTCCACCACCGGGCAGCGGCGGCACACACTCTTGGCCTCCTCGATCTGCAGGAGAGCAGGCCCGGTGTTTCCTACTGGGAAGAACAGCTCCGGGTCCTTGTCGAGGCACGCTGCGCGGTTACGCCAATCCATGCTGATCAGTCACTCCATTCCTGGGAACTCGTTTTTAGCCACTTGTGAAAATATTCACTAGAGGCAACATAAGAAAGGGACCCAGCCGGGTCCCCTTGGTCATCTGAATTAAGCGTGTCATGTTAACGCTGTGTAAACAAGGGGTAATCGTCCACGAAGTGCCTTATAAGCGTGAGCGATACGTCACATAGCTCGCCAGCGCTCTCCCCGGAGTCGACTATGTCCGGTATGGTGCCAGTGTGTCAAGACCCCCAGAGGACCACTCCGACGCCAGCCCCGAGCCCCGCTTGCCTGGCGACGCTGACGATTCGGTTGCTTCCCCGCGCCCTGTTTCCCCGGAAGTTCGGGCCACCCGGCCGCCGCCGGTCACCGTCCTGTCCCTGATCGTGGCCGCTGAAGCAACGGCACTTCTCGCGGCAGCGGGCTGGTATGCAATTCAGCTGATCACAGGAGCGCCCGTTCTTTCGTTTTGGGGTGCTGTGTTTACCCTGGCGCTCCTGCTGTCATTTTCGGCCTGGCTTTACGCCGTTGCCTATTTTCTCTTCCGGGGATTCCGCTGGCCGCGGGCGGGGGCTTTGGTGGCCCAGCTGTTTGTTCTGACGATCGGATTTCCGACGCTCACCGGCGGTTACACTGCCGCGGGATTCGCGATGCTGGTTCCGGCGGTCATTGCCGTGGTCCTGCTCTTTAACAAGCGCGTGATCAGTTTTGCTTCACGTGCCGGCGGGGCGCCTCCGGCGTTGTGACCCCGGGGCCCGGTCCGGCCGCCAACTGAACGGGCACTGCCCGGCCCTCGGCAATGATGACGGCCCTTCCTGCCGGCGAGTTGGCTTCCACCTCAAAGCGAATGCCGAAGAAATCGCCGTCGTTGATGTGACGCGGCGCGATCAGGATTCCGGCCCCCTGGCCGCGGGCATGTGCAGCCAGCGGAACCCGCTGGCTGAGTGAAGGGCTGAACCCCGCAGTCAGGATTAACCTCAAACCAAAACCATGCAGGGCCTCGAGATGCCGGTGCGCTTCCGGTGTCAGCATGTCCGCATCGTCCACGAGGAGAACCCAGTCCTTGTTGAGCGTGCCCGCGTCGGCGCTTGCCAGCACATCG
The DNA here is from genome assembly GCF_001423745.1 of Arthrobacter sp. Leaf337. Lineage (GTDB taxonomy): Bacteria > Actinomycetota > Actinomycetes > Actinomycetales > Micrococcaceae > Arthrobacter. The sequence goes on along the minus strand of NZ_LMPC01000001.1, from coordinate 303,885 downwards.
GCCCAGTAGATGGCGGCTGTATCTTCCGGGCCGGGGCGGAGCCACCCTGGAGCATCAGCGTTAAGCTCCGGGATGGCTGCAAGAAGGGAACTCTTGCCGGAAGACGGGCCTCCCAGAACCGGCAGGACGCCTCCCGGCGGAAGACGGACTGCAGCCGGGACAAGTTCATCACCGCCGATCCCGACTATTATCTTGCGGCTTCTGTAATCGTTTCCGGCTGCAGCTGCTGTGCTGGCCGGCGGCGCGGAAACGCTCGGGACACGTGCCAAGACATCCGCAACGCTCAGGCGCCTGGGCAGCGCCTCAATTCTGAAGGGCCTGACGGCCGGTTCCTTGCCCCTGCCAGCGCATGTAGTCGACGTAGGAGGGGCTGCGTAAAACTGGGCCGCAGAGGCCGGGCTGCCCGCCAACGGGCCGAACATCACTGCCCGTCCGCGGATTAGCGCTACGTCCGGGAGCCGGGGCCAGGCAAGCCGGCCCTCTTCGGTGGAGCCAGTCGGGAAGTAGGCCCGGCTAGGGATGGACGCGAAGTATCGGGCTGTTACCACCTCCCGGTCTCCGGCAATGAGCACCGTCACGCCTGCCCTGGCACCGTCCCGGACGATGTCCTGGACTAGGTCTTCCGCCCAGGCCAGCGGGCCGGCACGGAACGATGAGGCCCATGAGCCCCAGCCGGCAAGCACCAGGACAATCGGTGGCGGCAGTGACTCCGCCCGGCGACTGAGCCGCAGTGACAGCTCGAGGGCAACACGTTCCAGGATCCGGACGGCCCGGCGGAGTTCGTGAAGGCCGGCCGCCGCGCCCACCCGCGGCTGGGAGCGGACGGAGCTGAACGCATTTCCAGCATCGAGCAGGTAGATATGCGATTCGATGTCATGTTCGATCAGTTGCTGCAGTACCAGATCCAGGGCTTCGTCCACCCCGCTGGCCGTTCCGCCGACCAAGGCCAAGTGACCATGGTTGGCTGGCTGCCACGTCAGCAGAGAGACCCGCTGCCGGTCCGGCTCGTCCAGCAGGCCGAGCTGTACGGACCAGATGCCGGGATCGGGTCCGCCTTCTCTGCCGGGGTCGGGGAGCAGCACGTTCTTTGGCAGCGGTATCGCCACGGGGCGGCGGGGTGCTGAACCGCCCAGACCGTCCCAGAGTTCCACCAGCGACTCCACAATGGGACCGGCCGCCCGGGCTGGCGAAAGCGGGAACCCCGGGTCGGCATTCTCTTCCTGGCCGGTCGCAGACACCACAAGAGCCTCGGCCGCAGGGCGAACCCGGACCGGGGATGATCTCACTGCTGCTGCGGCGCCCGCTAGGGTTGCCGCCTGGAACTCGACTGGATCCTCCGTCCCGCGGGCGAGGTAGGCGCGCCCGGGGTTGGCCACCGAAATGCCGGCGGCAAGCCGTGAATTGATGATGTCCACCGATTCCATGTCCGACTGGACGCGCAGGGCAATGCTTGTGGTGACGTTGGCGCGGATGTCTGCCGTGAGTGCGCCCTGGGGCCGCTGCGTTGCCATGATCAGGTGCAGGCCCAGCGACCGTCCGACGGCTGCGATCCTCATCAGCTCCTTCAGTGCGTCGGGAGCATCTTCAACGAGCATGCGGAATTCGTCAATAATGAGGACCAACTGGGGGAGCGGCCCGGCCGGGGAGCCAACGGACCGATAGCCGGCCAAGTCCGGAGCCTGAGCGGCGGACAGCAATTCCTCCCGGTACCGGATTTCCGCTCGCAGGGAGATTAGCGCGCGGTCCAGTTCATTTCTGGTGAGGTCGGTGAGCATGCCCACACAATGGGGCAGGCCTGTCAGCGGTCCCAGGCCCGAACCGCCTTTGAAGTCGAAAAAGAGGAAGTTGATCCGGTCCGGCGGGTAGCTGAGTGCCAGTCCGGCGGTCAGGCTCCGGAGTAGTTCGGATTTTCCGGACCCGGTGGTTCCTGCCACCAGAAAATGCGGGCCGTCCGACTCAAGGTCCAGCACGCGGGGCCCGGATGCAGTCATCCCGATGGGAACGCAGAGTCCGGGCCTGCTGTTGCCGGCAACCCAACGGGCTGATGCGTTCGCTGCGGCACCAGGGAGGACGTCAGCGAGCGAGCAACTCTGCGGCACGACCGGTGTGGAGTTCGGGCTGCGCTCAAGCCGCACGGCCATGTTCCGGCAATATCGGTCGAAGACTCCCTCCGGGACGAGGTCGGGCAGGAAGTCCCTCGCCGCGCCCCCAATCCGTAACCTGGCGGTGGCTCCTCCAAGTTCGACAACCGCGCCCGACTCGGGGCCGCCGTCCTCTGGGCCGCTATCGAGTGTGCAGTCAACAACGTGCCAGCCCCGGCTGATGGCGGCGGAAGCCATGCCGTGGGATCCGGACTGGCCGTGGGAATCACCGGTAAGTATCAGCACGCCGCGTTCCCGCACCCGGTCGATACAGCGCTCCAGAACCTCCGCGGTTGTCCGGTGATTGGACGAAAGCATGACCGGCGTAAGGTACCTGGCGGTCAGCGGCAGGGAGTCGGGTGACCCATGCACAACGACCCGGGTCCGGGCGGCCGACCTGAAACTTGTGAGCTGCATCAGCATGAACCTGACCATCCCGGCGACGTCCTGCCGCGCTCCGCGGACAAACGTAAGGTCCAAAAGCTGAAGGACGGTCGGCATGAGGCCCGCCTCCGGCGCCACGAAATCCGGGTCCGCCGGGTCCAACCTGATGTTTGCCCGTTGCTCGGCCAGCCCGAGGCGGAGCCCAATATCGTCGGGTACGGCTGTCCCGTCCCACCGGCCGTTGTGTTCCGATCGCCCCCTGAGGGCGAGCTCGGCCGCGGACGGTGCGGATCGGCGTCGTCGTTCCCTGTCTTCTTCAACGGCGGCAGCCACCAATGCCTTCAGCCGCTGCCGCTGGCGGCGGCCGGCGAGCATGGGAACCAGCAGAGAGACAGCAGAAACGGCCGTAAAGGCCAGAAACATCCACATCCCGGTGATGACAGCCAGGCCCACACCAATGAGTAGCGGCAGGACCGCCGCGAGGAGGAGAATTCCCCTGTTGCCGCCTTCCGGCCTGTGCGGAATCTTCAGAGGATCAGCCACACTGGATCCGGCAGCCTCCCACTCCGGCAGTCGTCCGGCCGGACCAGGGCCGAACACGATGGACAGCGTCGAATTCCCGCAGCTGATGAGCGAGTTCGTAGAGACAGCGGCCTGCCCCACCCGCTTGCCGTCCACAAAGGTCCCGTTGACGCTGTCCAGATCGGTGATGGTGACGGCCGTGTCAGTAATGTCCAGCCTGGCGTGCTCACGGGAGAGGGCGGCATCGGGGATGGCGATTTCCGTGCCGCTCCGGCCGAGCCGATACCTACCGCGCTTTAGTGGCAGCACTGTCCCCGCCGCCGGACCGCTGTGTACGGCAACAAGCAGCGTCGAGGCCCTTCGCCCGCCGTTTTCCGGAGGGCGCTCCCCGGCGCCGTCAACGATGACGGCCCCGGTAACCAGTGGCGGTTCACCTACGACCAAGCGGCACAACGGATAGCCGGACACTGAGAGTTCACGGGCACCGTATTCCTGCGTTATGGCCTGCTGCAACATGAGCCCGGAGCCTCCCGGCGGGACCTCGATAATCAGTTCGAGCGGAGGTCCCGGACTGGCGGCATGGGGCCCGCGGACCAGGGTGCAGTGGAGCGTCATCAGGTGCTTTCCCTTGGGAAGGAGGCGGCTTTCTGCCCAAGCTACCGCCGGACAGGACCGCGGGGCATCGCCCCCGGCTCACTATGTGGATAAGCCCGGCCCATGCCCGGGAATCACTGGTGTCGTCGTAGTCTCGGGTAGGCTAGAGCAGCAGCCAATGCACAACATTGGGCTGCCCGCATTCGAATCAGGAGATTTTGTGACCGCTGACCTCGTCATCGTAGGGTCGGGCTTTTTCGGCCTGACAATCGCAGAACAGGCCGCCACTGAGCTTGGCTTGAAGGTCGTTGTCCTCGACCGCCGCCACCACATCGGCGGCAATGCCTACAGCGAAAAGGAAGAGCAGACCGGCATCGAAGTGCACCGCTACGGTGCCCACCTGTTCCACACGTCCAACGAGCGTGTCTGGGAGTACGTCAACCGGTTTACGACGTTCACGAATTACGTGCACAAGGTCTACGGAGTCCACAAAGGCGAGGTGTACTCGCTGCCGATCAACCTGGCCACGATCAACCAGTTCTTCCGCGCAAACCTCACGCCGGGACAGGCCCAGGCCCTCATCAAGGAGCAGGCCGGCGAGCTCGCGGGCACCGATCCCCAGAACCTGAACGACAAAGGCATCCAGCTGATTGGCCGGCCTCTGTACGAGGCGTTCATCAAGCACTACACCGGCAAGCAGTGGCAGACGGATCCGAAGGACCTGCCCGCGGGGATCATCTCCCGCCTCCCGGTGCGCTACAACTACGACAACCGCTACTTCAACGACAAGTACGAGGGGCTGCCGACCAACGGCTACACCGCGTGGATCGAGAAGATGGCGGAGCACCCGAACATCGAGGTCAGGCTCAACACCGACTTCTTCGATGAGTCGCATGAGTACAGCAAGACCAAGGTCGTCGGCAACATCCCGGTGATCTACACGGGGCCGGTGGACCGGTACTTCGACTTCGCGGAAGGCGACCTGTCCTGGCGGACCATCGACTTCGAGGAAGAAGTCCTCGAAGTGGGCGACTTCCAGGGAACGTCGGTGGTCAACTACAACGACGACGACGTCCCCTACACCCGCATCATCGAACCCCGCCACTTCCACCCCGAGCGCGACTACCAGACGGAAAAGACCGTCATCATGCGGGAGTTCTCCCGCGCGGCGGAGAAGGGCGATGAGCCCTATTACCCGATCAACACTGCCGCCGACCGCGAACGCCTGCTGAAGTACCGCGACCTCGCGGCTGCGGAGAGCGATGTGCTGTTCGGTGGCCGCCTGGGCACGTACAAGTACCTCGACATGCACATGGCGATCGGCTCAGCCCTGACCATGTTTGACAACCAGATCCGGCCGCATTTTGAGAGTGGCGCAAAGCTTGAAAGCGGAGGCGTAGACGCATGAGTGTCTCAACCGAAAGCCCGAAGGGCACCGACAGCGTGGAGTCAAGCGAACAGCGTTGGGATACGCTTCAGCGCGTCATCCTGCCGAGCTCCAGCCAGATGGACACGGTGCCGCTGTACATGGACATGGGCACTGCCACCGGCATCCAGTTGCCCACCGTCGGTGACCGCGACGGAAAGGCCAGCAAGCCGCAGGCCTTCAGCAGCCCCACGAAGGAAGCCCACGTCGAGGACTTCCTTTCCCGGTTCTCCACGTCCGTGCGCTCCGGAGAACGGGTCTCCTTCGGCAGCTACTTCAACGCGTTTCCTGCCAGCTACTGGCGGCGGTGGACCACTGTCGAGAAAATCCGCCTCCACGTCCGCACCCAGGGCACCGGGTCTGTCATCGTCTACAAGTCCAACGCCCGCGGATCGCTGCAGCGCGTGGACACCCGCAGGGTTGAAGGAATTTCGGAAAACTTCTTCGATCTGTCCCTCGCGCCCTTCGGCGACGGCGGCTGGTACTGGTTCGACCTCGTGGCCGGCACGGAACCCCTCGTCATGCTGGACGCGGAATGGCAGGGACCGGCAGCCGAGAGCCATGCCGGTTCTGTGACGCTGCAGATCACGACGCTGAACAAGACCGACTTCTGCCTTAATAACCTGAGGCTCCTTGCCGAGAACGGCGAGGCGCTGGAGCACGTCCAGGAAATCCTGATCGTCGACCAGGGATCGCAGAAGGTCGCGGACGCGGAAGGCTTCGACGAGGTCCAGGATTCCCTGCAGGGGAAACTGCGGATTATCAACCAGTCCAACCTCGGCGGCTCCGGCGGGTTTGCCCGCGGGATGTTCGAGGCGGTGGAGAACGGCAGCGACTATGTCCTGCTGATGGATGACGACGTCGTCGTGGAGCCCGAAAGCATCATCCGCCTGTTGACCTTCGCGGACCGCTGCAAGACCCCGACCATCGTCGGCGGGCACATGTTCGACCTCTATAACCGGACGGTTCTGCACACGTTCGGCGAGATCGTGAACCCCTACCGCTTCCAGCCCTCGCTGCCCAGCGAGGAAATGATCCTCGGGCACGACTTCATGTCGTCGAACCTCCGCCAGACGTCCTGGCTGCACCGCCGCTGTGACGTGGACTATAACGGCTGGTGGATGTGCCTGATCCCCACGAAGGTAATCCGCGAAATCGGGCTCTCCCTTCCGCTGTTCATCAAGTGGGACGACTCCGAATACGGGCTTCGGGCTAAGGCCCACGGGTTCCCTACGGTTTCCCTGCCCGGCTCGGCCGTCTGGCATGTCTCCTGGATCGACAAGGACGACCTGGTGGGCTGGCAGGCTTACTTCCACGCCCGCAACCGCGTCATTGCGGCACTCCTGCACAGCCCCTATGAACATGGCGGACGCGTTGTCCGGGAATCCCAGTACATCGACGTCAAGCACATGGTGTCGATGCAGTACGCCACGGCCCAGGGCCGCGGCTGGGCGCTCGAGGACATCCTTAAGGGCCCCGAAGCCCTGCGGGACCTGCTCCCGACCAAGCTGCCGCAGATCCGGGAAATGATGTCCGGCTATTCGGATTCAGTGATCCGCCCCGACCCGGATGAATTTCCTGCACCCAAGATGGACAAGCCCCCTCGCCGGGGACACGGGATCTCGCAGCCGTCCAAGGTGTCGCTGCTGCCGTGGGCCGCAAAGACCGTCATCAGGCAGCTTGCCACTCCGGTTAGCGGCTCCAGCGCCGAACGGCCGCAGGCGACAGTTGCGCACCAGGACAACCGCTGGTGGCGGATGGCGCAGTACGACAGCGCAGTGGTGTCCAATGCCGAAGGAACCGGTGCGTCCTGGTACCGCCGCGATCCGAAAAAGCTTCGGAAGATGCTGGCTGAAAGCGCACGCCTGCACGCTGAACTCCTGAAGGACTGGCCGACGCTCAGCAAGAAGTACAAGGCTGCAATGAACGACCTCACGTCGATTGAGTCCTGGAGGAAGACGTTCGAGCAGCACACTCAGAACGAGATCAAGTGAGCGCCACCACTCCTGGGGAACTAACCACGCCCGGACTGGGCGGCGGCCTGCGGGATCTTCGCCAGTCGGGCTTCCTGCTGAAACTCCTGGTGCGGAAGGAACTTAAGGTCCGCTACCGGGGCTCTGTTCTTGGACTCCTGTGGTCCTACGTGAAGCCCGGTGTGCAATTCATTGTCTTTTACGTCGCTTTGGGGGTGTTCCTCGGACTTGAACGAAGTCCGAGGAACCCCGAGGGGTTGTCCAACTACGCCGTGTACCTGTTTTCGGGCATTGTCCTGATCAACTTCTTCTCCGAGGCGCTGGGTAACGCCGCCCGGTCGATAGTTAACAACGGCAACTTGATCAAAAAGATCTACCTCCCGCGCGAGCTCTTCCCCGTTGCGTCCGTCTGGGTGTCAGGTGTCCACTTTTTCCCGCAACTTGTGGTGCTCGTCGCGGGCTGCGTCATTGCAGGATGGCATCCGGACGTGTTCCAGCTCCTGGCCGCCGTCGCCGGCTTCCTGATCGTCGGCCTGCTGGCAACCGGCCTGGGGCTGTTGTTCGGCGCAGCCAATGTCTACTTCCGCGATTCCGAAAACCTCGTGGACATGCTGCTGATGGTGGCCACCTGGGCGTCGCCGGTGATGTATGCGTGGACCATGGTGCAGGAGAAGCTTGGCGCCGCGGCTTTTGCGGTCTACCAAGCCAACCCGGTGACAATCGGCGTCGAACTGTTCCACTATGCTTTTTGGTTCCCGACGACGGACGGTTCCGCGGCCGTTCCACCGAACCTGTTCAGCCTCTGGACACCGGTCGGACTGGGCATCGCCTTGTTGGTCCTCTTCCTGGGCCAACTTACCTTTCGGCGGCTTGAAGGCCGCTTTGCGCAGGAGCTGTGAGTGGTCAACGCAATCGAAGTCTCTGACATCAGCAAGCAGTTCGTGCTGCGCCACACACGGTCAATCAAGGAAGCCGTCGTCTGGCTCGCCAAAGGACGCAAGGGCGACCTGTCCGAGAAGTTCCATGCACTCAAGAATGTCTCCGTGGAGGTAAAAACGGGCGAGACGGTGGCTCTCCTCGGACTGAACGGCTCGGGGAAGTCCACGCTTCTGAAGCACATTTCAGGCGTGATGCTGCCCGACTCCGGCACGGTGCGGACCAGGGGCCGAGTAGCCGGCCTCATTGAAGTGGGCGCGGGATTCCACCCGGATCTTTCGGGCCGCGACAACGTGTTCCTCAACGGTGCCATCCTGGGCATGACCGAGCAACAGGTCAACGACCGGTTCGACGACATTGTCGAGTTTTCCGAGATCGGCCAGTTCATCGACACCGAAGTGAAATTCTACTCCTCGGGCATGTATCTGAGGCTGGCGTTTTCCGTGGCGGTCCACACCGACCCGGAAGTGTTCCTCATCGACGAGATCCTTGCCGTCGGTGACGAGCCTTTCCAACGGAAATGCATCAACAAGATCCAGGAACTGGCACGGAACGGCAAGACACTCGTGGTAGTCAGCCACGACCTCGATCTTGTTTCCCGTATCTGTGCCCGCGGAATCCTGCTGGAGCACGGCGTCGTAAAGTTTGACGGTTCAATCCACGACGCCGTGGCGCTGCTGCGCTCCTAGCCAGCGTTCCGGCGCCGCCGTCGCCTGCCAGTCACGGCAACAATCCGTCCTGTACGGATAGTCCAGCAACGGAGCGGACAACTATCGCTCTCAACCGGAAGGATAGTTGTGCCCGCTCTGCCTGCGCCCGCATCCATTGCTGCGCCGCCAGCCCCGAACCGTCCCGCACCCCGGCGCGACATCCAGGGGCTCCGCACGGTGGCCGTGGGGCTGGTGATCATTTACCACATCTGGCCGGCGGCGCTGCCCGGCGGCTTCGTCGGCGTGGACGTATTCTTCGTGATCTCGGGTTTCCTTATTGTGGGGTCGCTCGTCCGCGAAATTGAAGCCACCGGACGAATCGCACTCAGGTCTTTCTACGCCAAACGGATCAGGCGGCTGCTCCCGGCCGCCAGCCTGGTCCTGGTGGCAACGCTGGCGGGGATGGTCCTTCTGCTCCCGCAGAGCCGCTGGCAGTCGATCTCGTTTGACGTGATTATGGCCGCCCTGCAGGTTCAGAACTGGAACCAGGCCTTCGGCTCCGGCAGCTACGAAGGAGCCACGGCCCTCGTCTCTCCGGTCCAGCACTACTGGTCGCTGGCCGTCGAAGAGCAGTTCTACGTTGTTATTCCGCTCTGCCTGATCGCTGCGGCGGCGTGGGCAACAAGGACCGGCATGTCGAAGAAGTCGCTGTGCCTTTACCTGCTGGTTGCACTGTCCGCGGCGTCATTCCTCCACAGCGCCTTCTTCTCGGTATCCGACCACGACGTCGCCTATTTCGCCACCACCACCCGTATGTGGGAACTCGGGCTGGGCGGTATCCTCGCGCTCGTTCTGCCGCGGTTCCAGCCGGGGGAGCGGTTGCGAATGCTCCTCGGATGGGCCGGGCTGCTGGGCGTTTTGTGCTGCGCCTTCACGTTCTCCACGTCCATGGCCTTCCCGGGTTATGTCGCACTACTCCCCGTTGCGGCCACCGTTTTGGTTCTGGCGGCAGGCCCGACGGCGGCAGGCACCCACTCGGCGGCGGCCGCCTCGGTAACGATGCAGGGCAGCAGTCGCTTCAGTGCGTCCACGCTGCTCTCAACCGGCCCGGCGAAGTTCGTCGGGGACATCTCCTATTCCCTTTACCTGTGGCACTGGCCTGTCGTGGTCCTGTATGTCTTCCATCTGGGAAGGGCGCCGGGGATCCTGCACGGCTCTGCAATGGCCGCCATCAGCCTGGTAGCGGCAGTGGTGTCTTACTACTTCGTCGAGCAAAAGTTCCGCCACGACGGTGGGCACCGTGCCGTCGAGGTCCCCGTCCGAGGCTTGAGGCACGGGGGCCATCGCAAGGCTTTTGTCCTGGCCGCCGGGCTGGTTGCAGCGACCACACTGACGGCACTGGCTCCCTGGGGAATCGTTGAGGCGAAATCGCAGCAGCTGGACGGGGCCCTGAACCTGCGTCAGTACCCGGGAGCAATGGCGCTCGATGCTGACCGGCCGGCGGCGGTGCCTTCTGGACTCGCAGTGCGGCCGGATCCAGCCGTGGCGATGAAGGATGTTCCCTTGACGGGCGGGAACGAATGCGGAGCGTTCGATCCGGCGAAAATGGGGGAGGAGAAGTGCCGCTACGGCAGTGCGGACGCAGGGAAGACCATGATCGTCGTTGGAGACTCGCACGCGGCGCAACTGGTGGATCCCTTGCTGCTGGTGGGGGAGCAGTCCGGCTGGAACGTCCACGCGATGGTCCGGAACGGCTGCCCGTTCTCCCTGGCTCCGCCGGAATCCGCAGACACGGTCTTCCACAACTGTTCCAACCAGAACCGGGAGACGCTGGGCCGGATCCTGCGCCTGAAACCTGACCTGGTCGTGGTCTCGGGCATGACGCCCGCAGGCTACGAACGCGCCCTTAAGTGGGGGTGGAAGGACCCGGAAGCCCTGATCTCGGGCTATGCGGGTCTGCTGAAGCCGCTCCGGGACGCCGGAATCAGGGTCGCGGTCGTGATGGACATTCCGTATCCCGAGTTCGCCGCGCCGGACTGTGTGCAGGCTAACGGCAGCGGGTCCGATGCCTGCGTCATCCAGCAGCCTGTCGGGGACCGCCCGGTCGATCCCTTATTTGCGGCTGCCGCGAGGGTTCCCGGTGTGGATGTGGTCGACCTGTACCCGTACTTCTGCACCGACGGCCGGTGCCCATCCGTCATCGGCAACGTGATGGTCTATCGGGACAACCACATGACCAACAGCTATGCCAGGACGCTCGCATCGCCGCTGGCGAGGATGCTCCGGCTCTAAAGCGTCAGTAGCAGGCGGTCACTTCAAACAGCTTGGCGTCACCGTGGCGGGCCAGCAGCTCAAACCCGGGCGTCGCGTCGGGTATCTGCAGCCCTACAAAACCGTGGTTTCCGCCGTGTACTTCCCGCGTTCCAAAATCGAGAACATAGCGGACGTTGTCCGCGCGGGCGGCGTCGCAAACGGAAGGATCGGTGCCAGCCTCCCGCAACTTGTCGTTCAGCAGCTCAGTGGCCTTCGTGTACGTGGTGAGCGTGTGCTTGGACGTCGTGTTGCGGTCGGCAATCGCGAAGGCCATTGCGCCTCCGGTCCAAGGGTTCACGGCGATGGTTGCATCCGCCGGGACGATGTCGTCCAGCTCGTCGATCAGGGCCATCTCGTCTGAACTGACCAGGGCGGAGTCCGGGGTTGTCGAGTAATTGACCTTCGCCGACTGGATGGAAGCGCCAAGCGGCACAGTTTGGGCGGCCAGGACCAGGCCAAGGAGTGCCAGCGGCACCACAGCGGACACCACGAGGCGGGATTTCCGGATTCCGGCAGGGACGAGCTTCAGCGAGTCACGGTGCGTCACCCAGACGTGCTGAAGCTTTCCGACAAGCCAGCCCGCGCCGGCAGCTGCCAGCGGGACTGCGGCGACCGGCAGAAGGGCCGCAAGGCGGTAACTGTCGTTGTACCAGACACCGGTCAGCGTATTGCGCAGCCACCCGTTCGGTCCGGCTGAGACCACAATGAACAGGGCCGCTATGACGGCGAACGAACCAAGCAGCCAGATCCGCTTGTGACGGCGGCACAGGACCACCACGCCGGTGATCAGCAGGATGCTGACAGCCCAGGCGGGCGGACGCTGCATCGCGGAGTTGGTGAGGATCTCACCCACAGCCTGGCCGGGTGTCTGGAACGGAAGCCAGGTCGCCGCCGCCGCAGGCGGACGAATGTACTTCCACATGACCGCGACTACGCCGAGAATTCCGAGCAGTCCAGCCCCCATGAGGAGGGTCCCCCTGTGGCCGTGACCATTCCTGTACCGTGCCAGCGAGAACGCGACAAAGGACACCAGAAGGATGGGGATCGACAACGCCAGCAGGGACATGAGCCCGTTTGGATGCGCCAGGGCGACTCCGATTGCGGCCACGGGGGCCAGGACGAACCGGGCCATCCCCATGTGGCCCGGAGCATCGCTGACGCCAAAGAATATGCTGACGCTTGCCAACGCGGCCGGAATCAAGCTGACGGACAGGAAGTTCGGGTAAAGCACCCCGAAGTCCAGCAACAGCAACGGGAATGATCCAAACCCGGCGGCCAGCACGCCCGCGGCGGCAACGGCGTAGGCGTTTGGTCCGATGACTGTCCGCGCCAGGAACATGCAGCCGGCGGTCCAGACGGCCGCGGCAACACACAGGTTGACGATGTTGACTGCGACGCTGATCTGGGCGCCGGTCATTTGGACCAGGAGGGATGCCAGCCCGTGCCACGCGGCAGGGTAGAAATAGGGCGGGCTGTCGCCGCTGGTCATGCCGGAAAGGGTCAAGGACGAAGCGTTGCCCGAATCCAGGATGTACCGGATCGCATTGAGGTGAAAGACGTTATCGAACGTCTGGGAGATGTTCTCCGGCCTGCCGAAAGCCCGGTGAAGTTGCAGGGCAATGGCAATCGAGCCTGCGAGGAAGCCTACGGCAGCCACGATGTCCGCTTTACCGGGCTTACGCAGTGCCCGGCGTGCGCGGGGTGATGCGCCGGTCCCGGCGCCGCGACTACGGATCTTGCGGACTCCGAAGAGCAGGCCTGAGACCAGAACGGTGGTGACGGCAACCGGGAGGGGCGACCAGCCGATCCCCAGATACGGTGCCGCGATGGCAGTGACCGCTACGAGGCTGACGGTCAAAACCGGTGCCAGTGCCAAGTAGGACCAACGCTGCAGCCCGAGTCCGGCAAGCACCAGCGTGCCTGGCGCAAACAGCAAAAGCAGGCACGCCAGAACGACGGGCACGGTAGCAAACCAACTCATTGAGACTCCACTCGAAAATACGACGGCGGTAGTCCCGCCAGCTGGCCGGAGACGCCCTAGTTCTCCAAGAGGCCCAGGAGGTAGCTTCCGTAGCCGCTCTTGACCAGCGGTTCAGCGCGTTCGCGGAGTTCGTCGTCGGTCAGGAAACCCTGGCGCCAGGCGATTTCTTCGGGGGCGCCGATTTTGAGTCCCTGCCGATTTTCAACCGTACGGATGAAGTTCGAGGCGTCGCTGAGGTCATTGAATGTTCCGGTGTCCAGCCATGCTGTACCGCGAGGGAGGATCTCCACCTGAAGATCACCGCGCTCCAGGTAGGCGCGGTTCACGTCGGTGATCTCGAGCTCGCCGCGAGGGGAGGGCTTGAGGTTCCGGGCAATGTCGATGACGTCGTTGTCATAGAAATACAGTCCGGGAACGGCGTAGTGGCTGCGCGGCTTTTCCGGTTTCTCCTCCAGGGAGAGGGCTTTGCCGTCGTCGTCGAACTCAACGACACCATAGGCTTTCGGATCATTGACCCAGTAACCGAACACCGCACCGCCCTTGATGTCGGCGTGGCGCCGGAGCTGGGTGCCCATGCCCTGGCCGTAGAAGATGTTGTCGCCGAGCACCAGGGCGACCGTTTCGTCGCCGATGTGGTCTGCGCCAAGGATGAATGCCTGTGCCAGGCCGTCAGGAGAGGGCTGCTGCACGTAAGTAAGGTTGATGCCGAACTGCGAGCCGTCTCCGAGCAGCCGCTTAAACTGATCTGCATCGTGGGGAGTGGTGATGATGAGAATGTCGCGAATGCCGGCGAGAATGAGCGTGGACAGCGGATAGTAGATCATTGGCTTGTCGTAAACAGGGACAAGCTGCTTGCTGATGCCAAGAGTAATCGGGTGCAGCCGGGACCCAGTTCCGCCGGCCAAAATAATTCCACGCATGGTCCCCATCCTCCCGTACCGAAGGCCGAGACGCCAAACGCTGTAGAATGGACCGTCTGCCGACACCCAAAGGAAGCAAAGGTTTGAGCACTCTCACTCTGAAACCCAAGGCCGTTCCGGCGCCCCAACTGGGGCGGGCACTCGACCCCAGGGGAAACAGCCTCAACCTTATCCGGCTTGTCCTTGCACTTGCGGTGCTGTTCGCGCACAGCTGGCACATCGTTGGTGCCGGCAATGGGCCGACATTCCAAGGGGAGAACCTGGGCGGGTGGGCTGTCGCCGGGTTCTTTGGCATCAGCGGCTATCTGATCACTGCCAGCAGGTTCAGCAACCGGATTGGTCCGTACCTGGTACACCGGGTGGCCAGGATCTTCCCGGCTTTCATCGTGTGCCTGGTCATGATGGCTTTTGTGTTCGCACCGATTGCCTACGTGGTTCAGCGCGGAAACCTGCTGGGGTTCATGTCCACACCCACCACGCCGCTGAACTCGATATTCGCAAACCTCTCGCTCCGTATTGTCAGCTACGACATCGCGGGCACGCCTGCAGCGGTCCCGTACCCGGGCGCCTGGAACGGGTCGCTCTGGACGCTGTATTTCGAGTTTATGTGCTACCTGCTCGTGGCCTTCCTCGGCTTCCTGCCGATCGTCAAGAAGACCCCGTGGCCCGTCATTGCCGCGTTTGGACTCAGCGTTGTGCTGTGGGCAAATATCGGCGTGCTCAAGCCCTACATGCAGTCCAACCTGGACTTTGAACTGGCGGCCCGGCTGATTCCGTACTTCCTGGGCGGCGCTGTTGTTCAGGTGCTGAGCTCCCGTCTTGGCATCCACAGGGTGGCAGGTCCCGTGGCTGTCGCGGTAGCTGCCGCCTTGATTCTCTGGGTTCCCGGGTTCGGTGGGCAGCTCGCGGCGCCGTTCATTGCATACGGACTGCTGTGGATTTCCACCTGGTTGCCGCAGCCTGCGGTGGTCGCCAAGAATGACGTCTCCTATGGAGCGTATATTTACGCGTTTCCTGTTCAGCAGCTGCTCGCGGTTTTCGGCGCCTACCACTGGGGCGTCTGGTGGTTCACCATCGCTGCGACGCTGTGCACTATTCCGTTGGCGGCCGCCAGCTGGCTGTTCATTGAACGACCTGTAATGCGACGGGCGAAGAAGAGCGTCTAAGGCTGTTGCCTTTCAACTGGCTGGTGCCGGTACCGCTCCTGGCTGCCCGTTCCCACGGAACGTGATGCCGGCTGGAAGCCGGCAAGGCGTATCAGCCGCCCTTCGAGTCCCTTCCCGATCAGGTGCTCGCGGACGGGTTCGTAGAGTTCCGGGTCGACGATCACCGAGACAGCTGGATCGTCCATGAGGAGTTGGGCAATGATTTCAGGTGCGCGGCTGTAGTCCTTATAGATTGCGCCGATCGCCGGGCTCATTGCCGTGGTCTTTGACGTGGAGTTTCCACGCAAAGTCCAGTGCCACCGGGCCGCAAGTACCCTGTCCATCGTGCCCTGCGCCACGATGTAGATGGTTTCTTCCGGTTGCGGCTGGCGTGCGCTGGCCAGGAGCCGAGCAACGTAGTCCGGCGTTGCCTTCAGCCGTGCTGTTTGCTTTTCCATTTCGGCTACTGCCCGCGCAGTCGGCGGCAGCCCGGCGTCGGCCAGGCCCGTCGCCGAGAACCCGAAGAACTGGGTTGCCGCCAAAGCCAGGACGCATAAGGCTGCGGTCAGACGCTTGTCGTTTCCCGGGGCGGACCCGGACGACGGCGGTGGCAGGATGGACGCTACTGCGGCCACAGCCACCGGCCACGCGAACAGCAGCACGGCAATCAAGTACTTGTAGAAGTAGTAGGAAACAGCGCCACCGCCCGCGCTTTGCGAGATGGCGAGCCAGAGACAGAGCCCGATGGGAACAAAGAGCCCGAACGATGCCAAGGCAGCTCCGCGCCGTTCGGCTATGAGCGACGGGCTGGTTGCGGCAACTGCGCTGTTGGCGAATCCGAGGGTCACCGCGAACGTGATGACAGCGAGGGCCGTCCCGAAGTCGGGAAGTTCGATTCCTCCGGTGAGGCCGAGTATTTGCTGGCTCTGCTGCACCAGCGGGGATAGCTGGACTACCGGAAGCAGCACTCCTGCGCTTGCCAACGCTGCAACGACGACGGCCGGCACCCACCATGACCGAGGATAGGTCCCCGGCCGCCGAAGGACATGCCAGAACCAGCCAATGAAAACGACGGCAACGAGGCTGACCAGCATGACCCAGTTGTTGGCGACGCCGACGAGCCCCGCGCCAAGGCGGCCGGACGCCGCCGGATCCCGGGCAGGGCACAGAGCCCGGCCATGACCAGCACAACCGTCACCACACAGACGGCGGCCTGGAGGTTAACAAAGGAAATCAACTCGGCGTCAAGGGAGCCGCTATCGGGCCGGACGAGGTCAGCGAACGTTGCCAGCAGGGCATGAAACCCCTGCGGATACTCCGCGAAGCCCCAAGCGCCCCCGGAGGAAGGACCGGGGATAGTCGGGATGACGCCGCCATGGCTGCGGATCATGAAGTAAATGTTGAAGTGCGACTGGTAGTCCCATTTGTCTGTCATAAGCGACAAAGCATCCTGGGCCGACCTGACCGCCAGCATGGTCCCGAGCGAGCTGGCGGCGAGCCCTCCGGCCAGGAACGGAACAGCGTCGATCCATTTCACCCTCGGCACCAGGCGCCGGAGTCTCGGCCGGGCTGGCTTCGTCGAAAGAATCCACCATGAAATCGTCCCGGCAGTCACTGCCATCAGCAGCGTGCCGTGGTCGATTCCGAGGACGCGTTCCGGGACCCACCAAGTGAGAGGCGCGAACCCCATGGCCAGGAGGCCGTTGAGGAGCAGCCGGAGGGATAACCGTTTCACCGTTGGAAGGAGTAGAACAAGTCCAGCTGCGAAAACCAGGCCCAGGATTCCGTCCAGCTGGCCGTTCAGACGGAGAACGATTATCATCGACGCCGCCGCGACAAATGCACCTGGCCCACGGAGTGACCGAAACCACTTTCCCCGCTTCGGGTGAGCGCATACCGCGAACTCCCGGGCAGCCCGGCGCGGAAGCGGAGTCTCCTGCTGCAACGCTGACCTCACGGACCTGTCCCCAATCGTAGTTGTCCGGCGTGCCGTGCTACTGAACCTAGCGGACGCGTCGTTTGCCGGCCCGGCCCGCGATGCCGTCCGCAATCCCGGCCATGGCGGAGGACAACCGTTCCCACCGGTTCGGGGCCAGTAACGTCACGATCGCCAAGTGCCGGTAGTCGGCCAGGAAGCCCTTGATGGCCCACCAAAGGTGTTGGCGTCCGTATTTTCTGGCGAGCAGGATACGGTTCCTGAACAGGTAGTAATAGCGCCACGAGGCTGCGGTCCGCACCTTGACCGGCCGGCCCCGCAGGGTAAGGTCCGAACCGAACAGGCGGGCCTGCGTCATGGTTCCCAGTGAGTGGCCAAGGGCTGCTTTCGGAGCAATCACGGTCTTGAACCCGGCTGACTGGGTGCGCAGGAAATATTCGGTGTCCACGCCGTCGATGAACAGGTCGCTTTGCAGGATCCCGAGATCCTCAATGATGGGAACCGGCAGAAGCAGACCCGACTGGATCGGTTCGCCCCCCAGTTGCACGCCGTTCACGACGCCGGCGCGCCGCGTAGGGAGGCCCCTGATGGAGGCCGGAGCGACCATGCCGACTCGGACTCCGGCCTGCTCAGCGGCACGTGCCGATTCCTCGAGGGCGGCGACGTAGCCGCCGTCGAGCAAGCTGTCCTGATCCATGGTGAGGATGAAAGCAGGCCGTTCTGCGGAAGCCAGAGCCACGGCGATCCCGGCGTTCAGCGCCGCAGCGATGCCTGAGTTTTCGGCGAGCCGCTCGACCGTGCAGCCGAGATCCTGAAGCTGCCCAAGGATCCGGCCGGGGTCCTGGGAGCTACCGTCGTCAACGACCACTACATGGTTGACTTGGGCCAGCAGGGCTGCGGCGTTGGCCAGGACGTTCTCGTCGGCGTTGAACAGGCTGACAACCGCAGTAGTCGCGTTGGACGACATTCGCTCGCCGGATCAGGCAGGCTTGACGTCTGGCTGCGCGTCAATCCACGTGGCCAGCAGTTCGATTCCCTGGGCAAGGTTGTACTTCGGCGTCCAGCCCAGCACCTTTTCGGCGGCCGTGATGTCAGCCCATGCGTGCCTCACATCGCCCTGCCTGTATTGGCCGGTCACGTGCGACTCGGGAGCGTTGTAGTGCTCTGCGATC
Organism: Arthrobacter sp. Leaf337; assembly: GCF_001423745.1. Taxonomy (GTDB): domain Bacteria; phylum Actinomycetota; class Actinomycetes; order Actinomycetales; family Micrococcaceae; genus Arthrobacter. Next base: position 285,792 of record NZ_LMPC01000001.1, on the reverse strand, counting down.
AGCTTGGCAGCGGTGCCGATGGTCTGGAACTCACCAGATCCGATGTCCATCGGTTCGCCCTGGACAGTGGGGGAGACCGCACCGGCAACAATGGCCGACGCAACGTCGTCGATCAGGATGAAGTCACGGCGCACCTCGCCGTCCTCGTAGAGGGGGATGGACTTGCCGCCCATCGCCATCCGGCAGAAGAGGCTCATGATGCCGGTGTACGGGTTGATCAGCGACTGGCCCGGACCGTATACGTTTTGCAGGCGGAGGATCACGGTCTCCACGCCGTAGGACTTTGCCCATGCCTGCAGGACATTTTCCTGGGCAAGCTTCGTGGCGCCATAGACGCTCACAGGAGCCGGGAACGTCTCGGACGCCTTCATTGCGACAGGCGAGGCACCCGGGAAATCCCACTGTGCCTTGTCGAGGGTTTCGCTTGTCCGCTGACCAGGGTAAAAGAGCCGGCCCTCGGCGTCCTTCCAGGCACCTTCGCCGTACACCGCTCGGCTGGACGACAAAACAATCCGGCGGGGAAGCTTGCCGTGGCGGTTGAGGCCGTCGAGGAGCTGGGACGTGCCAACAACGTTGACGAGAGTGTGCCGGGTGGACTCTTCCAAGGACTGGCCGGTTCCGGTTTCCGCCGCCAGGTGGATGACGACGTCGGGAGTGACGTCCTGGAGGACGGCGTCCCAGGTCTTCGCCTCTGTTACATCCGCAACGACCAGTTCGGCTGCCTGGTTCAGCTGCTCGGGACGCTCGCCCGTGGCGTGGATCTGCGGGTGGAGATTGTCGACGACCACAACGCGGTCGAACTCGCTGACGAGGGCATCGGAGATGGCGCAGCCGATGAACCCGGCGCCGCCGGTGACCAGGACGGTGCCGCCGGGACGGGCGGAAGTTGAAGAGGAAGTCACTTGGGACCTTTCGTAGCGAACGGCGTTACTTGCCGAAGGTGTGGCGGACCAGGGCCTTTACGGCGGAGGAGTTCTTGCTGAGCACTGCCTTGGGCAGCAGGGATGCCGCATGCGCACGCGACGTGAACCTCAGGCGTGCCGAGCGGGCAGCCCGATTCCATCCGAGCTCCTGTGCCTGCGCAGCGGCTACAGCGAAATACTCCCGCTCTCCGGCGAACCGGGAACCGTCCACAAGCTTGGTGGACGAGGCGCTGTTTGAGTGCCTGCGGTACTGGAAGCAGACGGTCGGCTCGATCAGGAGCTGGTCACCGTTGTAGATCATGTCCATGATCAGGGCGAGATCCTGGATGATCGGGAAGCCGTCCCGGAAGTCCACCTGCCGGATTTTGTCCGTCCGGAAGGCCAGTGACGGCCAGTAGAGCCAGTCACCGTGCATCAGGTTGGAGGCGATGGCCTCGCCGGAGACGAGCTGGCGCCCGCCGCCCCTGGGCTTGATGAGCTTCTGCTTGACGGTGTCCACGAGGGTGACCACCACCTGCCCCGCTTCGTCTATGACCTGGACGCCAGGCTGGATCAAGGCCGCCCCGGGGTAACGCTTGTGGGCATCAAGGATGGTGGAGACGTAATTCGGCAGAAGGACGTCATCGCAGCCAAGGATCACCAGCACTTCTTCGGTGGCCATGGCCACGCAGGTCCGGTAGTTCTCGGTGATTCCTGCGTTCTGGTCCTTACGGATGTACTTGACGCGGGGATCGGTGATTCCGGCCATGAAGTCTTTGATCTCATGGCCGGGGTACGCGTCGTCCACGACCGTGAGGAGCCAGTCATCGCTGTCTTGGGCCAGGACACTGTTGACGGTTTCCTTCATGTAATCCGGATCGCCCCAGTAGGGAATGAAAATATCCAGCGGCATGTGTTAATCCGAACCTTTATGTTGTGTGTCGGGCTTCGCCGCGTGGGGTCCGGCGGTGTCTGGGGTTGTTGCCAGCGAATCTGAGGGCACCTGAGAGTCAGTGGTGGCCGCAGTGCTGAGGGCCTCCACTTGAACCCGCAGGATAGCCACTTCCTCGGCCAGGGTCCGTGTCTCGTCTTCGACGACTGAGATTTCCCACGAGAGGTGGAGGCACACGCCCAGCAGCATGAGGATGCTCATGGCGAAGAGCAGGTTGGAAGGCAGCTGGACGCCGACGAACTCCGCCACGATGTTGAGCAGGCGGGGAAAGGCAGCAAGGACAAGTGTGGCGACGCCGACGATCAGCCAGAGGGCGGCGTACTTTTCCCGGAGTTTCTTCCGGCGGAGCATTTCGACAACAAGGCCAACAATGGCCAAGGCAAGCAGGAAGGCAGCAATGTTTCCCATGCTTTAGGCTCCCGATGCTTGCGGAGCTGGTACAGCCAGATGGGACCGTTTCCGGGTCAGGGCAAACAACAGGGCGAACACCGATCTTCCGAGGTATATGGCGGCCTTGGCCGGATTGTGGCTGGGCTTTCCGCCCTGCCGGGCACGCATTTCCACGGGCACCTGCGTCACGGTGCAACCGGAGCGGATAGCGACCACGAGGGAGTCGATGGTGTCGCCCAGGTATTCGGCCGGATAGTGGTCAAGGTATTGGTCAACGGCGCGTACGTTGGCGGCGCGGAATCCGCTGGTCACATCGGTGAGGCGGGTCTTGGCCAGCCCGGAAATTACCTTGGCGAGCAGCTGCATGGCCCACTTCCGCGGGCCCGTGACCTTGTAGTCCCCGCGGTCCGCGAACCGTGCGCCGATTGAGATGTCTGCATGGGCAAGTCCTGCGAGGACTTCGTCGATGCTCCGCGGGTCGTGCTGGCCGTCGGAATCCACCTGGATCACTTGGCGGTAGCCGCAGCGGCGTGCGTACTTGAAGCCTGCCCGCATGGCGCCGCCGACGCCAAGATTGAAAGGAAGGTTAAGCACCGTTGCACCGGCCTCGGCGGCAACGGCTGCAGTGTTGTCGGTGGATCCGTCGTTGACGACTAGGACGTCGTACCGGGAGTCTGTGTTCAGCACTTCCCGCACGGTATTACCGACGGCTTCCGATTCATTCCAGGCAGGCATGATGACCAGAACGCGCGGATTGGGGGTGGATTCCATGGTGTCCAAACTATATCAATTCCATGATTCGGGTCGGCGGCGGCGCCGCGGGGGAGAGGCCCAAGTAGTACAGCCTAAGATGGGACGGGCCCTCCGGACGTCACCCGGCGAGCCACGGAACTATCTCGGGCAGGCGGAAGGACCAGATTGAGAACAGATCCTACGGACGTCCCGGGCACCACAGGCAACGGGGAAACGAGGGTAAGTGTCTGCCTCGCGAGCTACCGGGGCGGGCGCTACATCAGGGAGCAGCTCGAATCCATCCTTGCCCAGCTCGGCCCGGACGATGAGTTGGTAATCGTAGACGACGCCTCACCTGACGACACTGTCGAGCAAATCCGGACCTTCCACGACGTACGGATCCGCCTGATTGAAGCGGCTGTGAACCAAGGTTACGTCCGGTCATTTGAACAGGCCGCCCTGGCATCGAAGGGACAATACATTCTGCTCGCCGACCAGGATGACGTCTGGGTGCCGGGCAGGCTTGACCTCATGCTTGGTGCGCTTCAGACATCAAGGGTGGTGGCGTCCAATTTCGACGTGCTCGGAGGCGGCCCCCGTCCGAACATCCCGCGGCTCCGGGGCGAGGACAGCCGGCGACATGCATCAAATATCCTCGGAATCCTTGTGGGATACCGGGCTTATTACGGCTGCGGTATGGGTTTCCGGCGCGACATGCTCTCGGTGTTCACGCCCGTTCCCCGCTACGTAAACGAGTCCCACGACCTATGGCTGGCCATCTGCGGAAACCTGGCCGGCTCCATGCGGCACTTGGACGGGTCAACGTTGCTGCGCAGGATCCACGATGACAACGCCACGCCGCGGAGCTGGCGCTCACTGCCTGTGATCCTTCGCGCACGCATCATGCTGCTCCGTTGCATCGGGCAGGCATGGCGCCGCCTTCACCGGCCGTCCTGATGCGTGCCGTCCTGATTAGGACGGCATTGCTCAACCGGTAAGCTGGCTGAATGCAGAAACTCCTTGTCACCGGCGGTGCCGGCTTCATCGGTTCCAATTTTGTCCACTACGTTCTTGAGAACACTGATGATCACGTCACTGTCCTGGACAAGCTGACGTACGCAGGCAACCTGGAATCCCTGAGTGGGCTTCCGGAGGAGCGCTTCCGCTTCGTGCAGGGCGACATTTGCGACGCCGCACTGGTCGACACGCTCGTGGAAGAAGCCGACGTCGTGGTCCACTACGCCGCCGAGTCCCACAACGACAACTCTCTGCATGACCCGCGCCCGTTCCTGGACACGAACATCATCGGCACCTACACGCTGATCGAGGCCGCCCGGAAGCATAACAAGCGTTTCCACCACATCTCCACCGACGAGGTCTACGGCGACCTGGAACTCGATGACCCGGAACGGTTCACGGAAGAGACACCGTACAACCCCTCGAGCCCGTATTCCTCGACAAAGGCCGGCTCCGACCTGCTGGTCCGTGCCTGGGTGCGCTCCTTCGGGCTGCAGGCGACCATCAGCAACTGCTCCAACAACTACGGCCCGTACCAGCACGTGGAGAAGTTCATCCCGCGCCAGATCACCAACGTGATCGACGGGATCCGGCCCAAGCTCTACGGCAAGGGCGAGAACGTCCGCGACTGGATCCACGCCAACGACCACTCCTCGGCCGTGCTGGCCATCATCGCCAAGGGAAAAATCGGCGAGACCTACCTGATCGGCGCCGACGGCGAGAAGAACAACAAGGACGTCGTCGAGCTCATCCTCAAGCACATGGGCCAGTCCCCGGACGCCTACGACCACGTCGTGGACCGCCCCGGCCACGACCTGCGCTACGCCATCGACTCCGCCAAGCTCCGCGACGAGCTCGGCTGGGAACCGAAATTCTCCAACTTCGACGCCGGCATCGAAGACACCATCGCCTGGTACCGCGAGAACGAAAACTGGTGGCGCCCGCAGAAGGCCCAGACCGAAGCCAAGTACAAGGAACAGGGCCAGTAGACGATGTCGATCGAGTTCTCCAAGAAGCTGACCGCGCACGAAACCCCGATCCCCGGCGTCGTTCTCTACGACCTGCCGGTCCACGGTGACAACCGAGGCTGGTTCAAGGAAAACTGGCAGCGGGAGAAAATGGTGGCCCTCGGGCTGCCGGACTTCCGCCCGGTGCAGAACAACATTTCGTTCAACGAAAAAGCCGGCACCACCCGCGGCATCCACGCCGAACCGTGGGACAAGTTCATTTCCGTGGCCACCGGCAAGATCTTCGGCGCCTGGGTGGACCTCCGCGAAGGGCCGTCCTTTGGGGCCGTCTTCACAACTGAACTGGACCCGAGCCAGGCAATCTTCATCCCCCGCGGCGTGGGCAACGCCTTCCAGACTCTGGAAGACAACACCGCCTACACCTACCTGGTTAACGACCACTGGTCCGCGGACGCCCAGGGGCAGTACACGTTCCTGAACCTCGCGGACGAGACGGCCGGAATCGCCTGGCCCGTCCCGCTGGAGGAGGCTGAGCTTTCCGACAAGGACAAGGCCCACCCCCGCCTCGCGGACGTCGTGCCGATGCCGGCGAAGAAGACCCTCGTGGTCGGTGCCGACGGTCAGCTCGGCAAAGCACTGCGGGAACTGTACGACGGCGACGCGACCGTCGAGTTCGCCGGCCGCGCCGGATTCGATCTGGGCAGCGAAGCTTCCTTCACGGAGCGGAACTGGAAGAACTACTCAACCATCATCAACGCCGCCGCCTACACGGCCGTCGACACCGCGGAAACCGCGGAAGGCCGGGCAGCTGCCTGGGCCGTCAACGTCGCCGCCGTTTCACGGCTGGCCCGCACCGCCGTCGAACATGACCTCACTCTGGTCCATGTCTCCTCGGACTACGTCTTTGACGGCGTACGCGAGAGCCACGACGAAACTGAGCCCTTCACACCGCTGGGCGTCTACGGCCAGACCAAGGCGGCCGGCGACGCCGTCGTCAGCGTGGTTCCCCGCCACTACATCGTGCGGACCAGCTGGGTCATCGGTGAAGGCAACAACTTCGTCCGCACCATGGCATCCCTTGCCGGCCGCGGCATCGAACCGTCCGTGGTCAACGACCAGATCGGCCGGCTCAGCTTCACCGAAGACATCGCTGCAGGCATCCAGCACCTCCTGGAGTCGGGCGCCGACTACGGCACCTACAACCTGAGCAATGACGGCGAACCGCAGTCGTGGGCCGACATCGCCGCGGACGTGTACGAGCTCTCGGGACAGCCGCGCACCGCTGTTACCGGTGTCAGCACCGAAGAGTACTTCAAAGGCAAGGCCGCCGCGCCCCGGCCGCTGAACAGCGTGTTGGACCTGACCAAAATCAAGAACTCGGGTTTCAAGCCGAGGCCTTCCCGGGACGTTCTGGAAACGTACCTCGGCCGTCGGACGGCCGCGGAATAGCGGTCCGATCCATGCGCTTCGATTCGACGACCTTCGGTGTGGTCGCCCTGGCGGCGTACCAGCCGGACTGGGAACTGTTCAGGACCCAGCTTCGATCCATCCAGAACCAGACACACTCGCAGTTCCAATGCCTCATTTCGGCGGACGGCGGCTTCGCCGAAGTTCGTGACTTCGTGGACCGTGAACTCGGCGGCGACGAGCGGTTTCGGGTTCTCGGGTTCGAGGACAGGCTTGGGTTCTACGGCAACTTCGAACGCGTCCTGCAGCATGTTCCTGCCGAAGCAGCATGGGTCGCGTTGTCGGACCAGGACGACTCCTGGTATCCGTCGAAGATTGAATCGATGCTGCCGCATTTGAACGACGTCAGCCTTGTGGCCGCGCAGGCACGCGTTGTCCGGCTGCCCGCCAACGAGGTGGTGACCGAATCAACGCAGCGCAAAAATGTCGGTCTGGATGCGCTCCTTGCCCAGAACCAGGTGACAGGAAGCCTTTGCGTTTTCCGCCGGGACCTTCTTGACCTGGCGCTGCCATTCCCCCGTTTGAACACCATCTCGCAGGTACATGACCACTGGCTGGCCGTCTGCGCCAAAGCAACCGGCGGTGCGCTCGTTGTCGAAGACGTTGTCCAGGACTATGTCCAGCACGGCGGCAATGTCCTCGGCGAGGTCGGCGGCCGGAAGAGCATCGCCAAGTCCTTCGAACATGTAACTGCCCTTTCCCGGAAATTTCAGGGGAGCAGCAGCCCGCTCGCCATGCTCAGGACGGCCAACGACCTGAGCTTCGGATGGCGACGGGTCATGGCTGATGCCCTGCGGGAACGCGTTGCTGCGGGCACTCCCGGACTGGAGAGTGGCGTGGCTGTATTCGAAACAGGCCACGGCTGGGTGCCTACCTCGCGTGCGCTTGTCTCGGGCCTGCGAAGCGGCGACATTGCCTTGCCGTGCTTCGTCGAGTTTGTAGCCGGCGTTCCGGTTGAACTCTTCACTAAGGGGCGCCGGAAGTAACTGCCGGCCTAGTGTGGCTGTTCCGCGGTTGGGACCGGCGGTTGGACGAGGTGCTTGAGGCTGTCACGGACCACCATGATCTGGTAGCCGGCGACGACAAGTTCGGCGAGGCCGACCGCCCAGGCGACGCCGGGGGCGCCGTAGAAGATGCCGAGGATGAACATCATCGGAACATTGAAGGCTGCGCCGATGGCTGTCGACTTCGCCAGGGCGGCTCCCTTGCCAAGCGGAATGAGGCAGGCGAGTCCCACCACCTGGGCCACAATGACGCCAGCCAGGATCAGTCCAAAGGGGATGCTGAGGCTATAGTCGATAGTGATGACTCCGCTGGAGAACAGCGGGCTCGCCCATGGGGTGAGGAGCGCCAGGAGGACTCCGGCAAGCAGGCCGACTATCGGGGCAATCCTGGCCACGGTGCGGATCCGATGGGAGCTTTTGGCCGGTCCGGCCTCCGGAATCCACCCCTGAATCACCTGGAGGATGGGACCGAACCCGGCGACAGCAAAGCGGAAAAGCTTGTCCGCCAGGGCGTATTGGGGGAGTGCGGCAGCAACCACTTGGCCCACCGCGAGCAGCGGCAGGTTGCTGTTGAGGCTTCCCGTGCCCGCTGCGATCACGCCGTATTTCTGGTCGCGGAGGCGTTTCATGGCGGGGACGATGCGGAGATCCGCCTTCACGGGATGCCCTGCGCGTGAGAGTGCGCCGCCCGCGCCAATGACGACTGCCAGCAGGTTGAAGACCAGCAGTGCCAGCACAAATATGACCGGCTGTGGGAAGAACTGGATCAGCACAACGCCGGCCACGATGCCCAGCCCCTGGGGGAGCACGTCACAGAGGAACAGCTTCCACGGTTTTGCCTGGCCGATGAAGAACCACGAGGCACCGACGAACGGCAGAACGTAGGCCACTGACGCCAGGGCTGCCACCGGGGGATCGATTTTGCCCATCAGCAGCATTACGAAGTACATCACGGGCGCGGCGAACAGGAAGAGATAGGCCCTGCTGACCAGGGAGTCGAGGAACATTTGTGGGCGCTCCCGCTCGGGGAGTGATGCCACGAGGGCGGCCCCGACGGTTCCCCAGCCGAAGGCGACAGCGATCCCGAAAATTGCTGCCGTGGCCTGGGCCAATGCCAGTTCGCCCCAGGTCTCCTTGCCCAACGTGGAAATAACGAACGGGATGGCGAGCAGATTGATGACGGTAGAGAACACGAGCGATGTTGCGAAACCGCCAAAACGGCGGAACAAAGCGGGTGCAGCTTTCGAAGCCACGCGAGATCTCCGATCCTATGGGTCCAAGCATGTGGCCCATGCGAGTCGGCTTTAGGCCAGTTTGAATCCTACCTCGCGTGCTGCGGCGCCCAGGAACCGTGCCGCTCCAACCCCCCGTCTCAGTACGAGATGTTTTTGCAGCCCAGCAGCGAGTTGCCGGTGGTGAACGGCGAGGCCGCGATGGCGTACGTGCAGATTCGGTAGTTGCCGCGCTGGCTAATTGCCTTCTTAGCCGTGTACCCGTGGTTGCCGCTGATCCCGAGTATCTGGTTCACGTCCGGCCGCGGCTGGTTGGCCATCACCGCGAAGTTGGTGGTGCTTCCGTCCGGCGCTGTGACATAGGTGTGAACGCTCAGGGATTCCGTCGGCACGTCGCGGTCCACGGTCCAGCCTGCAGCAACGACAGAGGCAACGCCATTAACCGTTTCGATCCCCACCGAGTCCAGGTAGCCGATCGGGCTGGCGCTGAAGCCGGCGTCGATATAGCCGCAGCCGAGGAGGGGGTTGCCGGGGGAGACCGGGCTGAGGGCTATGGCGTAGGTGCACACCCTGTACTTGCCGGGACCTTTGATGGGGAGGTCGGCTTCATAGCCGTGATCGCCCGGCACGCCGAGAACCTTGTTGACGTCAGCGCGGGGCTTTGACGCCGTGAACTCATGCAGTGTGCTGGTGCCGTCGGGTGCCAGGACGTAGGCGTGCACCGGGATCTGGGCGGAAGTGTTCCCGTAGTCGATCGCCCACCCGCGGACGCTGAGGGATGCCTGGGTGCTGGTCTTCTTGACGCTGACCGCATCGAGGGTGCCTACGGGCGTCGTGCCCGGAGCGATGCTAACGGACCGGCAGCCAAGTTCCGAGTGGAGGTAAAGGCCGATCGCATAGGCGCAGAGCTTGTAGTTGCCCGCCTTCTTGATGTCGATATTGGTTTCGAAACCGTGGTTGGAGCCGACGGAATATATCCGGTCCACATCCGGCCGCGAAGTATTTGCAGGGATCTTGTAGAGCGTGCTGCTCCCGTCCGGGCCGTAGAGGTAGGCATGAACTTCGGCGGTAACCGAGGGACGGCTCATGTCCACGGCCCAGCCCCGTACCTTCAGCGACTCCTTGTCCGGAGACCGCTGTTCGGACACTTCGTCCAGGCTGCCGATTGGCGGTTCGGCACCGTCCACCGTGAGCGACTTGCAGCCTATGCCGGGGTTGATGAACTTGCCGATGGCGTAGACACAGATGGTGTATTTTCCGGAAACCTTAATCGGAATCTGGTTGTCGAAGCCGTGGTAATCGCCCAGACCGAGAACCTGATTGACGTCGGGCCGGTACGTTGTTGCCGGGAACTCATACAGGGTCTTCGTCCCGTTCGGTGCCGTCACGTAGGCATGCACTTCCGTGGTGGCGCCCGGCAATGCCCGGTCCAGTGCCCACCCCCGAATCTTCAGGGCGGTAGTGGTGCCGGTGCGCTCGATCGTAGCCGTGTCGAACGAGCCTTGAGGCCGCGTGCCCGTGAACAGCGAAAGGGAAGCATAGTCGCCGTTCCAGACGTTCGAATCGCCGGCGAAGGGTCCTGTGCTGCTGTACTGCCACATGCTGTAGGTGTCCCAGCTGGACGGAACCGGTCCGGCATCGTTCGTGGCGGAACTCGGGTAGGCGGCGATCCACAGCGGGTAATCGGCGAAACCTGCCGCGTCTGCCGTGCACTGTTTCCACCATGAGGTATTGGTATAAATCATGGGGAGCCGCCCGGTCAGGGCCAGCATGGTGTTGCCGAAGTCCCGCACCCAGCTGGTCAGCTGCGCCGGTGACATTCCGTAGCAGGTGTTGCCAAAGTAGAACCCGTTGATGGTCCGTCCCTCATAAGGGTTGAATTCGAAATCCAGGACGGGAGGGAGGGTGTAGCCGTCGGGGCTCCAGCCGCCGCCGTTCTGAACGAAGTAACGGGCCTGGTCGGCCCCTGAGGACCAGTTCGGGATGGCGAAGTGATAGGCGCCGCGGATCATACCGACGTTCCGCGAGCCGTTGTACTGGGAGCTGTACGAGGGGTTGGTGTAGTAGTTCCCCTCGGATGCTTTGACGTAGGCGAACCTGACACCCATGTTCCATTGCTGCAGCCAGTCAACGCTGGACTGGTAGGCGCTGACGTCCAGTCCCTTGACGCCGAACGTCGGGGACCACGTGCCCTGGGTTTCGAGTGATTGCGTCGTCAATGACTTGGTGCCCTGCAACAGTTTGGCGGAGCCTGTGACGCGTGCGGACCGCTGGCCCATCTCCGCCCCTCCGGGACCGACGGCCGTCGCCATGGCTGCGCGGCCGGCGTCTGAGTTCGGGTCCGGAACAGTGGCGGTGGGTTCTGCTGTGGTGCCCGATTCGGCAGTGGCGACGGCGGGGGCGGGCGACGCTGCCTGTGTCCCGACCGCCGCCGGAGCGGGAGATGCAATAGAAGAAGCCGCCGGTGCCGGCGATGCGGTTTCCGTAGGAGCGGCCGAGGTTGCCGTCGGTTCCGGTTCAACGGCGTTGGCCGGAACGGCAAGCCCCGGACCCGTCAGCAAGGCCATAGCCAGCAGTAGCGACCCCAACCGGATGCAATGGTTGGGTGGGAAGGGTGCTGGGTTCCGCTTCATTTTTCGCTCCGGAATAATGACATGCCCCGAAGAACAGGTCATAGATCGCATCTACAGCTGAATCCCGCAGGAAGAACCGAACTGTGAGATATGTCTGACTTAACGCGCCTACCATAACACCAGTGTGCATGGAGCGACTAGTGATTCTGGTGTTACCAATGTGAATCAGATTTCACGCGAATTGTCGCTTTATCCACAGCTTTGCTGATGTGACTTGGCTGACATGTGCAAGTCCCTTAGCTTTAACGCAGTTGTACTGCCTCAGTCGGGGGCGGCAGTCGTATTGGGGAACTCATGGATGCTGTTCGAATTGTGGAGGACGAGGTCCGCGAACTGATCCGGCGCCGCGGCCTTGACCCGCTTCGGCAGGCCGGCGAGGTCAGACGCCTGGTCGAAGCGGCGGTCAGCGACTATGACGAGCGTGCGCTCATGGGACCGCTTCCGCCGATCGGCCCCTTGGACACCGCCCGCCGGCACGTTTACGACGCCGTCGCAGGTTTCGGCGCGTTGCAGCCCCTGCTGGATGACCCCGCCATCGAAGAAATTTGGATCAACGCACCGAGCGAAATTTACGTGGCGCGGAACGGCGAATCTGAACTCACGTCCCTTAGTCTCTCGGATCAGCAGGTCCGGGACCTTGTGGAACGTATGCTGAAAAGCTCAGGCCGCCGCCTCGATATGTCCTCGCCGTTCGTGGATGCCGCCCTCCCGGACGGATCCCGGCTACACGTTGTTATCCCGGATGTCACGCGGCGCCACTGGGCGGTCAACATCCGAAAGTTTGTGGTCAAGGCAAGCCGGCTCGACCACCTCGTGGAGCTCGGCACCCTTACTCCCCAGTCGGCCCGGTTCCTGGGTGCCGCAGTAGCCAGCGGGCTCAACATACTGGTGTCGGGGGCTACGCAAGCCGGGAAAACCACCATGCTGAACTGCCTGGCTGCCAGCATTGGGGCACGTGAGCGAGTCATCACGGTCGAGGAAATCTTTGAACTGCAGTTTCCCTTGCGTGATGTTGTCGGATTGCAGTGCCGGCAGCCGAACCTTGAGGGGGAAGGAGAGATCCCGCTGCGAAGGCTTGTCAAGGAAGCGCTGAGGATGCGGCCGGACCGCCTGGTTGTTGGCGAAGTCCGCGAGGCGGAAAGCCTGGATATGCTCATCGCGCTCAACTCCGGTATGCCCGGCATGTGTACTGTGCATGCGAACTCCGCGCACGACGCCGTTACCAAGCTGTGCACTCTTCCGCTGCTGGCCGGTGACAACATCTCCAGTGCGTTCGTAGTGCCGACGGTCGCCTCATGCATTGATCTGGTGGTCCACTGCAGCCGCCATGCGAGCGGCCGCCGCCAGGTGACGGAGATCCTCTCCCTTGGCAGGCGGGTTGAGAATGGCATCATCGAGTCGTCGATGGTTTTCTCGATGGTCGACGGCCAGCTGCAGCCCAGGGCCAACTCCATGCCCGCCGTCGAGAAGTTCGCCGCTGCGGGATTCGACGTTGCGGCACTGCTGGAGGTTCGCTGATGGCCCCCGTGCTGGGCGTGGTTCTCGGTGCAGGCCTGTTCCTTATCTGGTGGTCGGCATGGGAACAGCCCCAGTCCGTCAAACGCACTCCCCGCTCCAGTCGGCTCAGGGACCTGCTGCGGGCAGCAGGAATCGAAAACGTCTCCGGGCTGGGTTTGGTAGCTACGTGTCTTGGCCTCGGGGCATTCGTCAGTCTGGTGTTCTTCGCCGTGACCAGGTCCTGGCCCATCTCTGCCTGCTTCGGCCTGTTTGGCGGCTGGCTCCCGATGGCAGTTGTCAGGTGGCGCGCCCGTAAACGCACGGCGACACTGCGTCAGCTCTGGCCGGATGTTGTTGACCACCTTCGTTCCGCAATCAGGGCAGGGTTGTCCCTGCCGGAGGCGCTGATCCAACTGGGTGACAAGGGTCCCGAGGAACTGCGGCACGTCTTTCGTGATTTTGGATCCGACTACCGCGCCGGCGGCCAGTTCGATCCGGCCCTCAACAGGCTCAAAGAACGGCTTGCTGATCCCGTCGCGGATCGGATTGTCGAAGCCCTGAGGCTCACGCGCGAAGTGGGCGGCTCCGACCTGGGCCGGCTGTTGGGAACCCTGGGCGAATTCCTGCGGGAAAGCGCACGGACCAGAAGCGAGCTCGAAGCCCGGCAGTCCTGGACGGTGAATGCGGCCCGGCTTGCAGTGGCTGCTCCGTGGATTGTCATGGTCCTGCTGGCCACCAGACCCGAAGCGGTCGCCGCCTACAACACGGCGATGGGGGCTGCGGTGCTCCTCGGCGGGCTGGTCGTGTCCGCCATCTGCTACTCCGTCATGCTGCGCATCGGGGCCCTTCCCGAGGACGAGCGGGTGCTCAGATGACGTCGCCCGCGGCCGCTGCCGTGATCTACGGTCTCCTGCTCGGAGCCGGACTCTGGCTTCTGGTTGTACGGCTGCCATTCATGCGGCCCATGAGCTTTTCGGAGCGCATTGAACCGCAACTCAAGTCCCAGAACCTGGAGTCCAGGCTGCTCATGGCCCCTGCGGACAACCTCACGCCCTTCGGTCCCCTCGAACGCATCCTGCGCCCGATGCTGAAAGACGCGCACTCGTTCCTCACCCGGTTCAACCTGGGGTCCTCGGCGTTGAGCCGCAGGCTGGCGCAGGCAGGAATCCGCAAGTCTGTCGTCGACTTCAGGGCAGAGCAGCTGCTGTGGGCTGTCCTGGCGTTCGTCGTTGCCACGGGCCTGGTGCTAGTCGGAGTGGCCGCAGGACAGTTCAATCCGTTCCTCGCTGTTGTGGTCATCCTCGGCAGCGCCCTTGGCGGATTCCTGTTCAGGGACTACTGGCTTGGCGCCCAGATCAGCAGGCGGGAAAAGCGGATGATGGCCGAGTTCCCGAGCCTCGCCGAGCTGATGGCACTTGCCGTTAGCGCTGGCGAAAGTGCCTCGGGCGCCCTGGACAGGGTCTGCAGGACATCGCATGGCGAACTCGCCGGCGAATTTGAGCTGGTCCTTGGGGAAACCCGGGCCGGAAAACCGCTGGTCGAAGCGTTGCAGCGGTTCTCGGCACGGACCGACCTGGGGCCTTTGGTGCGATTCGTTGACGGGATCATCGTGGCAGTGGAGCGGGGGACACCCCTTGCTGATGTCCTCAGGGCCCAGGCGCAGGATGTTCGCGACACCGCCAAACGTGAGCTGATGGAATCGGCCGGAAAGAAGGAGATCGCCATGATGGTCCCGCTGGTTTTTGGCATACTCCCGTTGACGGTCATCTTTGCCGTGTTTCCCGGCCTCGCCGCCATCAGCCTCGGACTATGACTGAATCAAAATCGCCCGGATCGCCGGACAAGAACTCCAGCCCGAACCCACAGAATGGAATCTCGATGAAACACCTAGGAATCCGCGCCCTGGCCCTCATCCACCCCATCGTCCTGCTGCTCCGGACAGCGGCAGCGTTCGTCGAGAACAGCAGCCGTGGGCCTGCCCGGGGCGCGGACCATCCGGAACGAGGGGACGTACCGGGCTGGGTAATGATCACGTTGATGTCGGCAGTGCTCGTGGCTGCACTGCTGGCCCTGGCCGGACCTGCCCTCGAAGGGCTGTTCAACCAGGCCATGAACAAGGTCGGAAACTAGCAGATGCCCCCGGCGGTCGCGGCGGCGGACGATCCGGCTTGCCGGACATCGGAGAACCCGGCTGATCGCGATGCTACGTCCCCGCGGGAACGTGGCTCCGCCGTTGTGGACTTCGTTCTAGTCGGCGGGCTTCTCACGATGTTCTTCCTGGCAATCATCCAGCTGACGCTGGTGCTGCATGTCCGCAACACGCTGATCGACGCTGCGGCTTCGGGGGCCAGATACGGCACGCTCGCCGACCGGAACGCGGCCGACGCGAGGGACCGCACCAGCGAGCTCATCGGAATGGCGCTCAACGCGGACTTCGCTAAAGACGTGACCACCTCGGAGGTCACCTATCAGGGAATCCGCGCCCTCGAAGTCACGGTCAGGGCGCCGTTGCCGGTGATCGGGCTGATCGGTCCCCGGGAGGCTCTGGAGGTGAGAGGCCATGCTGCCGTCCAGCCGTAGGACCGCGGCCAGGCTGATCTTGGCCGGGAGCGGGGAAGCCTTGCCCGGGAGCGGGGAAGCCACCTCTGACGAGCGCGGGAGCGCCGTCGTCGAATTCACCTTCCTCGCCCTTCTCCTGATGGTGCCCCTCGTGTATTTCATCATTACCGTGGGGCAGATCCAGGGCGGCGCCTTCGCTGTCGTCGGCGCGGCCGACCAGGCAGCCAAGGTGTATGTTGCCCAGCCCGACGCAGAAAGCGGCCGTCTTGCAGCCGAGCAGGCCGTCATGCTTGCCCTGGCGGACTACGGACACACGGCGGACAACGCGAGCATGGACGCGAGCTGCCAGCCCTCGGACTGCCTCGCCCCGGGCTCGACCGTCACCGTCACCGTCCACCTCACAGTGCCGCTGCCTTTTGTACCGTTCAGCGACTCGATGCAGCTCAATGCAAGCCGGCTAGACGCCTCCGCCACGCAGATTGTGGGGCGATTCCGATAGCGTCCCAACACCGTGACACTGAACCAAGCCGGGAAGACGGGCAGATGATGGTCCTGATCATCGGCTACGTGCTTCTGGCGCTCCTGGTAACCACCGCAGTCATGGCGGCCTCTTCGCTCTACCTTGAACACAAGAAGCTGCTGTCCGCGGCAGACGGGGCATCGGTGGCAGCGGCCGACAGCTACACGCTGGGCCAGGTCGAGACAGGCGGAGGTAGCCCGTCCGCGGTCCTCAACGGCGGGCGGGTGCGCAGCGTCGCCGCTGACTACCTAAGCCGGAACGGCGCCTTTGCCAGGTTCGACGGCCTAGCCGTCGCGCCGGACACCGGGAGCCCCGACGGTTCTACCGCCGTCGTTGTGCTGAGCGCTGAGGTGCATCCTCCAATCGTGAACTTCCTCATTCCGGACGGGATCAGGATTGAGGCCACCTCCACAGCGCGCTCCCGACTGGTCCGGTAGCGCCGCAGAGCCGGTGCCGGGCGGCTAGGAACCATAGCGTAGGCTTTAACAACCATGGCTCAAATAGATTTTTCCGCAGAAATCCGCGCTTTGCGCGCCACCTACACCTCCATCGAAAACGTCTCGAATGTCGAGGAGCTGAAGGAAGACATCGCTGAACTGAGCGAGCGCGCAGGCGAGCCCAACCTCTGGGACGACCCGGCGGCTGCACAGAAGATCACCTCCAGGCTCTCCCACCGGCAGAGCGAACTCGAACGGCTCAACAAGCTCGTTTCCCGGATTGACGACCTGGAGGTCCTGGTGGAACTCGGCCAGGACGAGGACGACGCCGATTCCATGGGCGAGGCGGCCGCCGAGCTCGAGTCCATCCGGAAGTCCCTGAAGGACCTTGAAGTGGTGACGCTGCTGTCCGGCGAATTCGACGAACGCGAAGCAGTGGTCACCATCCGTGCCGGCGCCGGCGGAGTTGATGCCGCGGACTTCGCCGAAATGCTGCTCCGGATGTACCTGCGCTGGGCGGAACGCCACGGCTACCCGACCACCATTATGGACACCTCCTACGCCGAGGAAGCCGGGCTAAAGTCGGCCACCTTCGAGGTCAACGCACCCTATGCTTACGGCACGCTCAGCGTGGAAGCCGGCACCCACCGCCTGGTCCGGATCAGCCCCTTCGACAACCAGGGCCGCCGCCAGACGTCGTTCGCGGCCGTGGAAGTGATTCCGCTGATCGAGCAGACGGACTCCATCGAGATCCCGGACAACGAAATCCGCGTGGATGTCTTCCGTTCCTCCGGCCCCGGCGGCCAGTCCGTAAACACCACGGACTCGGCGGTGCGCCTGACGCACATCCCCACCGGCACCGTGGTCTCGATGCAGAACGAGAAGTCCCAGTTGCAGAACCGTGCGGCGGCCCTCCGCGTGCTGCAGTCCCGGCTCCTGCTGCTCAAGAAGGAGCAGGAAGACGCGGAAAAGAAGGCCTTCGCCGGCGACGTCAAGGCCTCATGGGGCGACCAGATGCGCTCCTACGTCCTGAACCCCTACCAGATGGTCAAGGACCTCCGGACCGAGCACGAAGTGGGCAACACCTCCGCAGTGTTCGACGGCGAAATCGACGACTTCATCGACGCCGGCATCCGCTGGCGGACAGATAACCGCAACGCCGCCAACTAGGGTCGGGACCGGCGGGGGTGCTCCATTCGGTGGCTGAAATCCTGCGACACGCCAGGTAACTCCAGCTTTTCTGCAGGTGCCGGTGCGTATAGTCGAGGAGCCGGAGCTCTACTTCCCCCAAAAGAAAGCCCGTGCACCGGCTGCAGTACGGGGCTCCATAAGCCATGTCCTGCAGGGTTCTTAGGGCAATGATCCGTTTCGAGAATGTCACCAAGGTCTACGACCAGAAAGCCCGGCCTGCGCTGGACTCTGTCAACCTTGAAATTGACCGTGGTGAGTTTGCGTTCCTTGTGGGCGCCTCCGGTTCCGGCAAATCAACCTTCCTCCGACTGGTGCTTAAGGAAGACCGGGCCACGTCCGGCGCCGTGTATGTCGCCGGCCAGAATGTGGCGAACATTTCAAGCTGGCGTGTTCCGCGGCTGCGCCGCGGGATCGGCGTCGTATTCCAGGACTTCCGGCTCCTTCCGCAAAAAAACGTCTTCGCGAACGTCGCCTTCGCCATGCAGGTCATCGGCAAGAGCCGCAGCATCATCCGGGACACTGTTCCCGAAGTACTCAAGACGGTGGGCCTGGAAGGCAAGGAGCACCGCATGCCGCACGAGCTCTCCGGCGGTGAACAGCAGCGTGTGGCGATCGCCCGTGCCGTGGTCAACCGCCCGGGGATCCTCCTGGCGGATGAGCCCACCGGAAACCTTGACCCCACGACGTCGATGGGAATTATGGGCGTCCTGGACAAGATCAACCAGAACGGCACCACAGTGGTTATGGCAACGCACGACGACGACATCGTCAATGAGATGCGCAAACGTGTGGTGGAACTAAGGAACGGTATCGTCATCCGCGACGAAGCACGGGCACTGTACACGTCGATGATGCCGGTTGTGGGGCAGTCCCGCCGTTTCAAAGACGCCAGCGGACGCCCGGACGGGTCTGCAGCGGACCCGGGTGACGGGCCAGTTTCCTCCCAGCCGGGGGAGGAACTGTGAGGCTGGCTTTCATCCTCAGCGAGATCGGCAGCGGCCTGAGGCGCAACCTGTCCATGGTGGTCTCGGTCATCCTGGTCACCTTCGTGTCGCTGACCTTCGTCGGCGCCGCCGGCATGCTGCAGCTCCAGATCAACCAGATGAAGGGCTACTGGTACGACAAGGTCCAGGTGGCAATCTTCCTCTGCGGTGACGGCTCGACGGCGGCTGGCTGCGCCACCGGGACAGCCACGCCGGAGCAGCAGGAAAACCTGCGCACCCTGCTGGAATCACCCGCCGTGGCCCAGTACATCAACGACTTCCAGTTTGAGTCCAAGGACGACGCCTACAAGCACTTCAAGGAGCAGTTCTCCAACTCACCGATCGTTGACTCGGTGACACCCGACCAGCTGCCTGCCTCCTTCCGGATCAACATGAAGGATCCGGAGAAATACCAGATCATCAGTGAGACCTTCTCCTCGCAGCCCGGCGTTGAGACGGTCATCGACCAACGCCAGGTCCTGGAACGGCTCTTCTCGGTGATGAACGCGGCTTCCCTGGTCGCCGTCATCATCGCCGGCGTGATGATCGTCTGCGCCATCCTGCTCATCGCCACCACCATCCGGCTGTCCGCCTTCAGCAGGCGCCGGGAGACCGGAATCATGCGGCTGGTGGGCGCCTCCAAGACCGTGATTCAGCTGCCGTTCATCCTCGAAGGCGTCATCGCCGCCGTGATCGGAGCGGCGCTGGCCTCGGGCACGCTCTGGGCCGTGGCCCATTTCTTCCTCGGCGAATACATGTCAAAGCAGTATCCGGACACGGCGTTCATCTCGCCGGCGCAGACCCTGATCCTGGCTCCGGCACTGCTCGGCCTGGGCGCAACTTTGGCTGGAATTTCGTCTCTCTTGACCTTACGTAGATATTTGCGGGTCTAGGCTGTGCATACCAACGAAGGAATGACCATGACAGATCTGGACCGCAAGGCCCGCCGGCGCCGGACCGCGGGACGGGGAAGCCGCATCATCAGCGCTGCCCTCGCACTGCTCCTGGCCGCGAGCCTGGGCGCCTCCACCCCTGTGGCCTTCGCGGACGAATTGGAAGACAAGCAGGCGGCGCTGGAAGCCGAGGCAGCCCGGGTGCAGCAGTCCCTCGAGTTTGTGGATGCCAAGATTGCCAAGGCAGCCGGCGACCTGGTGATCTACCAGGGCCAGCTCCCGGCCGCACAGCAGGCATTGCTCGAAGCCCAGGGCCGGGTTGCGAGTGCCGTCAAGGAAGTCGAGGCACTGGCTGCGCGGGTGGATCTGGCGCAGCAGAACAAGGCCAAGATCACGCAGCAGCTCGAGACCGACAAGAAGAAGATCGCCGACACCAAGAAACTCATCGGTCAGATCGCCACCCAGGCCTACAAGTCCGGCGGGGTTCCCTCGAACCTCACGCTCTTCTTTGGCTCCAAGGGCGGCGGCAGCCTGACGGACACCATGGACCTGGCAGACCAGGCCATGCGGAGCCAGAACTCCGCCATGGACAAGCTCTCCCAGCAGAACGCAACGAACGTCAATTCGGAGGCGCGGCTGCAGGCGGTTGAGGCGGAGATCAAGGACCTCAAGGCCAAGGCGGATGCCGCGCTGGCCCGGGAAAAGGCCGCCCGGGATGAAGCCGCCGCCAAGAAGGAGCAGGTGGACAAGCTGATCGCTGACACCACCCGCATCAACAACGAACTCCAGGCGGCAAAGCCGGGCATCCAAAGCCAACTCTCCAAGGTACAGGCAGCCCAGGATGCCGTGGCTGCGGAAATCGTCGAACGTGACCGGAAGCTGCGCGAAGCGTGGGAGGCCGAACAGCGCCGCATCGCCGAGGCCGCCGCCGCGGCGGCCAGGGCAGCCGGCCAGGCAGCCCAGCCCTACGTTCCGCAGGTCGGGCCGCCTTCGGCCTTCGGCCTGCGGCACCCATTCTCGGCCGACGTCCCCATCACCTCAGGTTTCGGCTGGCGTGCGACGCCGCCCGGCACGGTCGACTTCTACGGCTCCGGCGGATACATGCACACCGGCATCGACTTTGGTGCCAGCTGCGGGACCCCGGTCTACGCCCCGGCGGCCGGCACGATCGTATCCGCGGGGTGGAGCAACGACGGCGGCGGCAACAACGTGAAGATCTCGCATGGCGTTGTCCAAGGCAACTCGCTGACCACTATTTACTACCACAACAGCAGCGTGGTCGTTTCGTTGGGCCAGCAGGTCAGCCAGGGGCAGCTCATCGCCTATTCGGGAACAACGGGTAACTCAACCGGCTGCCATTCACACTTCGAGACGTGGCTCAACGGCCAGGCCGTCGATCCGATGATCCTGCTCTGACAGGCAGGCCCTGCGGCTGCCGTAGAATTAAATAGCCCCGAGCCTCAACGGTCGGGGCAACCATCCAGACCAAGAGCTGAGGAGTTCCACCGTGCCGAAAGAAAGTGGCCGTAAGGTAGTGGCCACCAACCGGAAGGCCCGGCATGACTACCACGTCCTCGACACCTACGAGGCGGGCATTGCCCTGATGGGGACAGAAGTGAAGTCCCTTCGCGAGGGCCACGCCTCCATGGTTGACGGGTTCTGCACGTTCTACAACGACGAGCTGTGGATGGAGGGAATCCATATCCCCGAATACAACCAGGGGAGTTGGACGAACCACTCCGCCCGGAGACGGCGCAAACTGTTGTTGCACCGCGAGGAACTAACCAAGATCTCGCACAAGGTCCGCGAATCAGGCTTCACCATCGTGCCGCTCCAGCTCTACTTCCTGGACGGCAAAGCGAAAGTGGAGATCGGCGTCGCCCGCGGTAAGAAGGAATACGACAAGCGGCAGACGCTCCGCGAGCAGCAGGACAAGCGCGAAGCGCTGCGCATCATGCGCGAAAAGAACCGCAGCTGAACCTGGCGGCGGAGCGGCTGCGAACGTCGGGGAATGATTCCCGGCGGCAGTGCGTTATGATAGATAGTCCGGGAAGGAACGGCGTGGATTCGGCAAAGAATCCGCAAGGAACCTGACCGGTTTGGTAACAAAATACGGGGATGATCGGTTTCGACGATGTTAGTCGCGACAGGTGAAGCGGGCCGAGGATGCAGAATTATCTCGTAAACGCTGTCTGCAAAACAATAAGTGCCAAACAAACGCGCACTGACTTCGCTCTCGCTGCCTAAGCAGTAAGACAGTCCGTCAGCCCGGGATTGCTATCGTCCCGGATCCTGGCGTCATTAAGATAGCCACTGCTGTTTACCTTCGTCATTGGGGTGAATGGGACTCTTAAATGACTGGGCCCGGATCAGCTACTCGTTTGCAGGATAGCTGGGGCCGAGAAAATCCGACGCAAACTGCGCCCGGAGAAGCCCTGACAACACGACATCGGACGGGGGTTCAATTCCCCCCATCTCCACCATCGGGACAGCGGCAACGCGGTCCCACCCCGTGCAAAAGGCCGGAAGCGTAAGCTTCCGGCCTTTTGTTTTCGGCACCGATCTGGCATTCTCCAGCGGCCGTCCGCGGCCCCGGGTCAGCGCTTCTTGATGTGCGCGACGGGGTCCACGTGGGTGTCCAGCTCATGCTTGGACTTCTTTTCGGCCCTCTTTTGCTTGATGGACTTGTCCGACTTCTTGGTAACCTGCCGGTGCGGCGATTTGTCAGGCATGTCGCCCTCCCTAACGTCGGGGCCCTCGAATAGGCCCCGTGCTTGTAAGGTACGCCTGTTTTGTCCCGAATGTAACTGGTCAGGAACCCGGCACTTCAACGTCGACGATGCCGACGAACCGGCTCCCGATGCCCTCGTATTCGCTACGGACCAGACCCGGCAGGACCGGGGGCAGGTCCGACGGCGCGTGATGGACGCAGCAGACGTACGTGAACGGCGGCCACCATTTCTTGGGCCGGGCGGCTTCCGAGAAACCGCAGACCGCGCAGGTCAGCTGGACCCAGACTGGCCGCTTGCCGGTCCGGTTTGCCTTGGACTGGACGAGCCAGGCCGGGGGATTGTCCAGGAGTTCGGACAGTTCGCCGTCCGACAGCCTGGCGGGGATACCGTGACGGTGTGCCATTTCCAGCGGGATGTCGAGGATTTGAGCTGCTTCACGTCGCGTAACCATCGTTTAACGATACGGGATGCGGAGCCGCTCCACGTTCACGACGGCGGGACTCCGGCGCAGAGGCCGGGTCTCCACACGCTGTCGGCCGGCAAGCCTCAGCCAGAGATGGCAATGCCCGCGGCGGCGGCGCTGAGCCCGGCCACGAGGTTGACCGTGACGTTCAGGGCAGCCGCAATGTACCGCACCTCACTGACCAGCCGGATGGTGGCAGTGGTCCAGGAACTGAAGGTTGTCAGCCCGCCGGCCAGCCCGGTGGCGATCGCCGCATGCCATTCCCCGCCGAGCCCCAGCCTGCCGGTAACGCCCAGTGAAAGGCCGATGATCAGCGACCCGATGACATTGACCACCAGGGTAGCCCAGGGCCAGTGCCGGCGGTCGCCCGTGCGGTGCGCGAAGTACGTGTCGATGGAGAACCTGAGCAGGCCTCCTGCAACGCCGAAAATTCCTACCAGCAGCGCTGTCATGATCCACCTGTCCGGTCGCTCAGGGCCTTGCCTGCTTTCCAGCCCGCGGCGGCCGCACCGAGACCCAGAACCAGCGAGAGGCCGAGATAGATCAGCCAGGTCACGTGCTGCCCGGAACGTGCCTCCTGGTTAACGGAAAAGACCACGGCGGAGAAAGTGGTGAACGAGCCCAGCAGCCCCGGCCCAATCCCCGCCCGCAGCCAGAATGCTGTCCTGGGGCGTGCCATCCACACCGTGGTGAGCGCGGCAAGGACAAAGCTTCCGCAAACGTTGATGGCCAAGGTGGTCCACGGGATCGCGCCAGGGGGTTCGGGAAGGAGGACGCCCAGGCCGTAGCGGAGTTCCGTCCCCACGAGAGCCCCGAGAGCCACTGCCGTCCAGGCCCGCCAGCCAGCGCTTCTGAGGGCCTTCATTCAGGCGGCACGCATTCAGGCGTCCGCCAGCCGGCATCCGGCGTGGCGTGAATCGCTGTATACCCACAGCGCTGACGACACCTCATCGGCGAGGTCGAATTCGCGGCCGGCTCCGGCAGCGCCGATCCGGACCACCAGTGCGCCGCCGAAGGGTTTCCGGCCAAGCACTTCGATGTCGGCATCGAGATCGATCTCCTGCGCGGAAAGATAGCGCAGGAGTTCGGGGTTGTCGTCGCTGATCCGGGTGATCCGGCCTGTGTGGCCGTCGTCGAGTTCGCTCATCCGATGGGCGTGCGGCATATGGACCGTGCCGTCCGCTGCCGGGATGGGGTCACCATGCGGGTCGCGCAGCGGATCGCCGAGCTTGCGGGCCATCCGCTCGATGAAGGTATCCGACACTGCGTGTTCCAGGAGTTCGGCTTCGTCGTGGACTTCATCCCAGCTGTAGCCGAGTTCCTGGACGAGGTAGGTCTCAATCAGGCGGTGACGCCGGACCATCGAGAGCGCGAGGCGGATTCCGTCCGCCGTGAGTGTGATGGCGCTGTACGGCTTGTGGTCAACCAGGCCCTGGTCCTTGAGTTTGCGGACCATCTCCGAGACCGAGGAGTTTGCGACGCCGAGCCGCTGGGCCAGTTGCGAGGACGTGATGGGCTTGTCCTGCCACTCCGTAAAGGAGTAGATGACCTTGACGTAGTCCTCGATGGAGGAGGAGGGCGCGCTGGTCTTCACGAGTCCAAGCCTACCGCTTTGGCTGCGGCACTCATGCTTTGAACGCCCGCCAGGTCTGGGTGAGGTAGGGAAGTCCGATGGTGTCCGCCGGGGAATGGCCCAGGTGCTCGTGGAGGTACCAGTCCAGGTTGTGGCGGACTTTCGCGCGCGTACTTTCGCCGGCCGCGAGGTAATAGCTGCGGGACTTTGCCAGCTCGACGATGTCTCCGGTGGTCACAGGGTCTTCCCAGCGTGTCAGGTGGCTCTCAAGCCCGGCAAACTCCGGGCCGATTGCGGGACGGAAGTCCGGTTTGTGCACGTCCCCTGCATGCATGATCCGGGAGAGGCGGTGGACCCACGGGACGGACGTATCCAGCTGGTTCCACACCAGTCCCAGCACGCCGGCAGGGCGGAGGATGCGGGACAGTTCGGTGCTCGCCAGGAGAGGATCGCACCAGTGCCAGGCCTGGGCAACAACGACGACATCGAACGCCGCGTCCGGGAGTCCGGTTGCCTCCGCTGTGCCCTCCGTCGCAGGAACTCCCGGCAGGACGAGACGCAGTTGGGCGAGCATGTCCGGTGAAGGATCCACCGCGGAGACTGCCAGCCCGCGCTGCACCAGCAATGCGGTGTACTTGCCCGTCCCCGCCCCGATGTCAGCGGCGTCGGACACTCCGGCTATCCCGCCGACGCTATCGATCAGCCAGTCCGCAGAGTCGCCAGGGTAGCTTGGGCGGACACGGTCGTAGTGTTCACCGCCGTCCTGGAAGCTTTGGCCGAGCTCGTACCGGCGCTGGTGGTGCAGTTTGGGGCCTCCCCGTGCCACGTGCAATCTCCTTCGGGCAGGCTGGAATTCTTACCCCTCGAATTTACCGCACAGACCGTGGCCTCGGCCTTCGGCCCTCAAGCCCCGATCCTCAGTCGTCGGTGCAGGGCGCCGCGCCGGCGGTGCCAGGGGTATTGGGCGCCCATTCCGGGTAGCTGCGGGTGTCGTTGGCCGGCACCCAGCGGCCGGCGTCCACAACGTAGTCCCAGCCCAGGCCCGTGCGGCGGAGTTCCTCGATGCCGGCGAGCAGGCGCTGGGCGTCCTCCAGCCGGGAGCCGACGCCGAAGCTTGCACGGAGCGAGCCTGAGGGCAGTCCCAGCCGCTTGAGCAGCGGGTGGGCGCAGAAGCGGCCGTCCCGCAGGCCCACGCCGTGTTCGGCGGAGAGGTATGCCGCAACAAGGCCGGCGTCGTAGCCGGCGACGGAGAAGTTGACCACCCCGATGGTGTCAACGGTGTCGCTGAAGATCTGGTGCACGGTGACGCCGTCGATTCTCTGCAGCCCCTCCACGAGGAAGGACCGGATGGCGGTCTCGTGGGCGTGCCACAGCTCCTGGTCCAAAGCACCGATGACCTGCGTGGCCCGGGCAAGGGTGGCGGCCCCGAGCACGTTCGGCGAGCCACCCTCATGCCGTGCCGGTCCCGTGGCCCAGCTGACGGAATCCAGCCGGGCCTCGCGGACCGCTCCGCCGCCTGCCAGGTGGGGAGTCCCGGCGTCGAGCCAGTCCGGCCGGCCCACGAGGACGCCGGAGCCGAAGGGTGCATACAGCTTGTGACCCGAGAAGGCGAGGTAGTCGACGTCGTCCGCTGCGATGTCGATGCGGCGGTGCGGGGCCAGCTGCGCCGCGTCCACCACAATCCTTGCGCCATGTTCGTGCGCAAGTGCGGCCAGTTCACGGATCGGAAGGATTTCGCCGGTGACATTGGAGGCGCCGGTGACGGCCAGCAGGCTGATGTCACCCTGCCGGAGTTCAGCGCGCAGGCTCTCCAGGGTTGCCTTCAGGGTGGACGCGGCAACCACGCTGCGGTGCGGCACGCCCTGCCAGGGGAGCAGGTTGGCGTGGTGCTCGATGTCCAGGTACAGCACTTCACCGGTGTGGCGGCCGTCCGCCACCGGCAGGCAGCCCGCCAGCAGGTTCAGGGAGTCGGTGGTGTTCCTGGTGAAAATGACGGAATCGTCCGGCCTGCCGCCCACGAAGCCGCGGACGATATTCCGCGCGTTTTCGTACACGGACGTGCTGATCTGCGAGGCGTAGCCCGCGCCTCGGTGCACGCTGGCGTAGTACGGCAGGATCTCGTTGAGGTAGGCCGAGACGACGGACAGTGCCGGTGCCGACGCGCCGTAGTCCAGGTTCGCGTAGCGGACGTGGCCGCCCTGGATCAGCGGAGCCTGGATCTCCGCGCCGGTGACGGCCGAGAGGGGGCGCCGGGCGACGCTGAACCGTTCATCCAGGCGGGCTGGGGCGGGGGCGGTTCCGGGGTTTGCGGGGAACGTGGCAGTAGTCATGGGGACCTCACTGTAAAGGGACCCCTCACTCCGGGGATCCGCGCTTGCCGGGTCCGTTCCGGACCGGCCTGGTCGTCACCCGGGGCACCCCACCGCGAATGGAGGGTTGCCGGCCAGCAAACCGGGGTTTAGCGCTGGCACTCGTGACCTGTTTCGAGATTAGGACATTGACGGCGCCGCGGGAAAGTTGCGGCATTTATTAAGCACTTTGTTACGCGCGGCGGAAGAATGGCGTTGCGGCCGAACAAACGACGGCGGACGCACCCTTGGGAGGGGCGTCCGCCGTCGTTTATTCGGCACTGCGTTGATGCCGCACTGCGTTGATCTGCTGCCCTCTTCCTAGCAACCGGGGGGTGCGCTGCGTGTCAGAGGAGGTCGTCGAGGTCCGGGTTCAGGCGCTTGAGGACCTCCGAATGGAGGATCGAGTTGGTGGCGAGGGCATTCCCGCCGAAGGGGCCGTCCACTCCCTCCAGCGAAGTGAAGCGGCCGCCGGCTTCGGTGACAATGGGCACCAGGGCGGCCATGTCGTAGAGGTTCAGTTCCGGCTCGCAGGCGATGTCCACGGACCCTTCGGCCACCATGCAATAAGACCAGAAGTCGCCGTAGGCCCGGGTCCGCCAGACGTCCTCCGTGAGGCCCAGGAATTCATCCAGGTTGCCGCGTTCCTTCCAGCCGCTAAGGCTCGAGTAGGAGAGGGAGGCGTCCGAGAGCTTGGACACGTTCGAAACCTTCAGCCGGGTGGCTGCCGCAAGCGACCGTCCCATGTAGGCGCCAGCCCCTTTCGCGGCCCACCAGCGCTTTCCCAGCGCCGGTGCGCTGACCAGCCCGACCACCGGCTCGCCCTCATCTACGAGGGCGATCAGGGTGGCCCACACCGGCACGCCGCGCACGAAGTTCTTGGTGCCGTCGATCGGATCGATGATCCAGCGGCGGGAACCGTGCCCGGAACTGCCGAATTCTTCGCCGAGGACGGCATCCCGCGGGCGGGAACGGGACAGCTGGCCGCGGATGGACTCTTCAGCTGCTTTGTCAGCATCCGTGACCGGGGTCAGGTCCGGTTTGGTTTCAATCTGAAGGTCCAGCGCCTTGAAGCGGCTCATGGTCTGGGAGTCGACAGAGTCAGCCAGTACATGGGCGAGGCGCAGGTCGTCGTTGTAGCTCGAAGCGGGTTGGGTCATGGTTCCAAACTACCGTCTCTGTGGCCGGCCGGGCGGGATGTCAGGTCCTTGGCCCCTCCGCCTGCTACGAAACGATGCCGAGTTCCTTCGCTTCCTGCGCTTCCATCCGGGGATCGGTGCCGAGCAACCGCCGCAGGGACGCGAGACGCGCCGCGCCGGACGGCCCTGCGTGTCCTTCGGCCACCCAGGTGTCCACGCCGCAGTTGACGGCGGATGCATCATGCTTGCAGCCGCGTTCGCAGGCATCCGTGCCGGGTTCGAGGTCGGGGAACGAACGCAGGATCCGGTCCGGATCGACGTGGGCAAGGCCGAACGACCGGATACCCGGGGTGTCAATAATCCAGCTTCCGGCGGGCGCGTCACTGATCCGCAGGGCCAGTGCCGACGACGACGTGTGCCGTCCCCGTCCGGTGACGGCGTTGACTCCTCCGGTGGCCCGCTCAGCGCCGGTCAGGGCATTGACCATGGTGGACTTCCCCACGCCCGAATGCCCAAGCATGACGGTGACCTTGCCGTCGAGGTGTGCACGGAGCTGCGAGACGGCGTCGCTGTCGAGGCGCGCGGACAGCCCGTCGTCCGAGCGGGCATCGATGCCGGAGGCGGCGGCGTCGGCGGTCCGGCTGATGATGACCGGGAAATCAAGGTGCCGGTAGTTGGACAGGAGCTCGGTGGGATCCTTGACGTCTGCTTTGGTGACCAGCAGCAGCGGCTCGATGCCGGCGTCGTAGGCCGCCACCAGGGCGCGGTCGATAAATCCTGTGCGCGGTTCCGGATTGGCGGCGGCGACCACCACCACGAGCTGGTCCGCATTCGCCACGACCGCCCGCTCAATCGGATCCGTGTCGTCGGCGCTGCGCCGCAAAAGGGTGCGCCGGTCCTGGATCTTCACGAGCCGGGCAAGGGTGTCGGGCTCTCCGGAAACATCACCCACCAGGGACACGAAGTCCCCGGCCACTACCGGCGAACGGCGCAGCTCGCGTGCCCGCGCGGCGACCACGATGCGTTCGTTGCCGCTGTCTTCGCCCACCACTGCCGTGTAGCGCCCGCGGTCCACCGTGATGATCCGGCCGGTCACGGCGTCGTCATGGCTGGGCCGGTCCTTGGTCCGTGGACGCGTACCTTTCTTGTTGGGACGGACCCGGATATCGGACTCGTCCCATGTACCGGTGCTACGCCCCACTGGCCTGTTCCGTCTGCCGGCCCGGCTGTGGTGTCAGCATGGCTTCCCACAGCTGCGGGAAGTCGGGCATCGTCTTGGACGTGGTGCCGATGTCTTCAACCTCGACGCCGGGAACGGCAAGGCCGAGGATGGCCCCGGCGGTGGCCATCCGGTGGTCCGCGTAGCTGTGAACTGTTCCGCCGTGGAGCTTTGCGGGCCGGATTATCAGGCCGTCGGCGGTTTCCTCAGCGTCCCCGCCCAGGCGGTTGATTTCCGTGACGAGTGCGGCAAGCCTGTCGGTCTCGTGGCCGCGGAGGTGCGCTATGCCGGTCAGCCGCGACGGGGTTGTTGCCAATGCGCACAACGCTGCCACGGTCGGTGCCAGTTCGCTGGTGTCGGCGAAGTCCGCGCCCTTGATTTCCGGTCCGCCCGTAACGGTGAGTGTCCCGTCGGTCAGCGTGACCGTGGCACCCATGGCAGCCAGGATGCTGCGCCAAAGGTCACCGACCTGTGTTGTGGGCGCGGGCCAGTTGGGGATGCGGACGGTACCGCCGGTTGCCAGCGCCGCGGCGAGGAAGGGGCCCGCGTTGGAAAGATCCTGTTCAATGCGGCGGTCGAAGGCCCGGATCGAGCCCGGTGCCACCACCCAGTGGTTGGGGACGGAATCGTCGACCGACACGCCGACTTCGCGCAGTACGGCCACGGTCATATTGATGTGGTCGAGGCTGGGGACCGGCTTGCCCGCGTGCTCAAGGTGCAGGCCCTCGGTGAAACGCGCTCCCACAAGGAGCAGCGCCGACACAAACTGCGATGAGGCGCTTGCATCAATCACCAGGTGGCCGCCGCGCACTTCGCCAGTGCCGGCCACCGCGAAGGGAAGCGATGACGGCCGGGTTCCGTCGGCGGCCCGGACATCGACGCCGAGGGCTGCCAGCGCCTCGATGATGGTGCCCATCGGCCGCTTGCGGGCGTGCGGGTCGCCGTCGAAGACTGTGGCGCCGCTGCGGAGGGCGGCCACAGGGGGAACGAAGCGCATCACCGTACCCGCGAGTCCGCAGTCGATGGCGGCATCCGCCGCCGTCGCGTCCGGGGCGAGGGGAGTGATTTCAAGGTCGGGCCCGAATGAGCCGTCCCCCGGGACTTCCCGGATTCCGGCACCCAATTGGCGGAGTGCCTGGATCATTAAGGCCGAATCGCGGGAGTGCAGGGGTGCACGGAGGCGGGACGGCCCGTCGGCCAAGGCAGCAAGGACCAAGTACCTGTTGGTGAGGGACTTCGAACCGGGGACGGTGACTGTGGCGTTGACCGGCGCTTCGGCGAACGGTGCGGGCCAGGTGTCGTCCGCAACCGGCGCGGACGGTACTGGGGCGGGGGCAGTGCCTGTCATTCGTGCCTATGCTTTCACGGCGTGGTCCACGGCCTTGCGGACTGCTTTTTCGGCCTTATTGAGATTCTTGCTGGTGGTCTTCCGGGCGTCTGCAGCCAGGTGGCTGGCACCCTTGCGGGCGTCGGCGGCCAGATGCTCGGCCCGCCAGGCCAGGCTCGGCTTGCCCGCGGTGTCCACGGACGCAAGCAGTACGCCGCCGGTGAGCGTGACGTTTTTCAGGAGCTGGGTCCGCCGCGCGTCCCGGCCTTCCTTGGTGGTGATGTCGGCGCTGCGCCACTCGACGAAGGCGTTCAGCGCTGAAATGACGGCGAGTACGGAGGCTGCGAGCCGGGCCGACTTGCCCATGGCGAACAGCACGCCAGCGCCCACTTGAGTGCCTCCAATGACGCGTGCCAGTACTTTTTCGTTGGTGGCGAACGGGAGGGAATCCGCTGCCCGGCGCAACAGCGGCGACAGCTGCGTCGCAGTGTCATCCGCGTTCTTTAGCTTGTCCAGGCCGGCGAGAACGAAACTGGAGGCCAGCATGGGCCGGGCGAGAATGCGGACTAACGACATGAATTTCCTCCTGGGTGGACGAGCCGCGGAACATCTGCGGGGGAACCGGTTCTAGTCTTGCACTTTTGCGGAATATTTGCCCGCCGGCAGTGGTTATGGAAAGCAGGTCCCGATGAGTCACGGGCTGTGCTTGGCCACGGCCTAAGGTGCTTGCGGACGCCGGGCGGCTGAACGCTGAATGCGTTCGCACGGGCGCCTCCAGGATGGACGCCGACACAAGGACACAGAGCGGAGATGAAGCTTTGACATTGGTTAGGGACAGCGCGGAACTCCTTGCGCCGCTTGAGTTCTCGGGGCGTGATGAGGCTGGCGGGCACCCGCCGGTGGGCCCGGGACGTGTCACAGTAGACTTGAAGGCAATGAGCACCATTGATCCGGCCGTTGCGGCCATATACGAGGCTGCCGGTAACGAGGCCAAAAACAACAGCAGGCATCCGGCGGACGCCGGGGCCAGCGCGGACGCTGCAGCCAGCGCGGACACCGGGACAAGCCCGGACGGCGCGCGGTCCGCGGAGGCGGAGGTCGACGTCGTGTCCGAGACCCCCGAGCAGCGCAGGCTGCGGTTTGAACGCGACGCCATGCAGTACGTCGACCAGCTGTATTCGGCCGCCATGAGGATGGCACGGAATCCCGCCGACGCTGAGGACCTGGTGCAGGAGGCCTACACCAAGGCTTTCTCGGCGTTCCATCAGTACAAACCGGGAACCAACCTCAAGGCGTGGCTCTACCGGATCCTCACAAACACGTACATCAACCTCTACCGCAAGAGGCAGCGTGAGCCGCTGCAGTCGAACTCGGACACCATTGAGGACTGGCAGTTGGCGCGGGCGGAATCGCACACTTCGTCCGGCCTGCGTTCTGCCGAAGCGGAAGCGCTGGACCACCTTCCGGATTCCGATGTGAAGCGGGCGCTGCAGGCGATTCCGGAGGAATTCCGCCTCGCGGTGTACTTTGCCGACGTGGAGGGGTTCGCGTACAAGGAAATCTCAGACATCATGAACACCCCCATCGGCACTGTGATGTCCCGGCTTCACCGCGGCCGCAAGATGCTGCGCGACATGCTTGCGGACTACGCCGCAGAGCGGGGTTTCAAAGCCGCAACCGATTCCGGTGCCGCGGCCGAAAGCACAACACAGGAGAACAGGAAATGAGCGACTGCCAGGGACTGGGCGATTGCGACGATGCCCGGATGCAACGTATTTACGAATATCTGGACGGTGCGCTGACACACAGCGACATCGCCGAGATCAAGGATCACCTGGACGGTTGCCCGGAGTGCCTTGAAGAGTACGATCTCGAGTGCGTCATCCGCAAGGTGGTCAAACGCTCCTGTACGGAAGCCGCCCCGGAGAACCTGAAGAACGCCATCCTGGACCGGATCCATTCGATCCGTCCTGTCGAGGCCTAGCTCCGCCCGAAACCCGGCCGGACGGCAGCTGACCCCGATTTCACGGCATTAACGGCGAAGGGCCCCGGAAACCATGTGGTTTCCGGGGCCCTCTGCTTTAAAGCTCATGTTCCAAACCGTAGCTTAGGTGTTGGGGCGCTTCCCGTGGTTCGCGCCGCCACGCTTACGGTCACGACGTTTACGTGCACGCTTGCTCATAGCTGGCCTCCTTAATCTTGGTACTCAAAAGAGCTGCCCTCAAGTCTCCCACATCACGCGACGGCCCGCGAACCGGGGCCCGCTCAATGACTGCCGGCGTTCAGCGAGTTGCGGATCGATATTTCGGCCTGGTCCAGCACCGTCCGGATCGTCTCGAGCGTGACGCCGCTGATTGGTGCAGCGCTGGCCTTTACCCGAAGCTCCACACGCAGGTTGTCCCTGAACGACTGCACCAGCATTTCCGCCTCTTTGAGCGTGCGGTCGCCTTCGGGCGTGTGCCGGGTACCGCGGTCCGGGAACCCTGCGGAACGCGCAGACGACCGCGCGGCCTCGGCAGTGGCGGCAAGGTCGGCCCGGAGCCCGCGCATGTTGACGCGGATATCCTCCCGCAGATTGTCGGCCAGCCGGCGCACTGAGGCGGAAATGTCATTCTCCACGCCG
Source organism: Arthrobacter sp. Leaf337 (assembly GCF_001423745.1). Classification (GTDB taxonomy): domain Bacteria; phylum Actinomycetota; class Actinomycetes; order Actinomycetales; family Micrococcaceae; genus Arthrobacter. The sequence continues at coordinate 252,991 of NZ_LMPC01000001.1, read as the reverse complement.
GCCAGTTCGTCCCTGCGCCGGTTGAGCTCCACCAGGCCTGCGGGGGTGATGCGGTAGTTGGTGCGTCGCCCCTCGGCTTCCGTGGCCACAAGCCCTTCTTCTTCCAATTTGCCGAGCCGCGGATAGATCGTCCCGGCACTGGGGGAGTAGGTCCCCCCAAAGCGTTCGCTGAGGGCTTTGATGAGTTCGTAGCCGTGTTTGGGGCCCGACTCCAGGAGGGAAAGCAGGTAGAGGCGAAGCGCGCCATGGGCGAAGACCGGAGGCATCTAGGCGTCCGTTTCGGTGTCCGCGGGCGACAGGCTGTGGATGATGGACGTCTTTCCGGAGACGGAGTTGGTTCGCACAATCATCAGCTGCGCGTCCGGGCCGGCGATCGTCTGGACCTTGCCGCCCGGATGGACGTACTTCTGGTCGTCGATGACTACGGTGCCGCCGGCGGACTTGGCCACGACATCGACTCCGACGTCCTGGGGAAGCCGGACGGTCAGGTCGCCCGACACCGAATTGGCCCCGAAGTCGTGGGTGAAGCCGCGGAGGTCGAAGCTCATGTCGCCGCTGACGGTGTTGGCGCGGATGTTGCTGAACCGGCCGGACGCGGTGACCTCCCCGGAAACGCTCTTGGCGGTTAGGACGCCCTCGTGGTTCCGGGCGATGACTTCGCCGCTGACCGTGTTGACGTGGAGTTCGCCGCTGGTGCCGTCCGCCATGACGGATCCGGAGACGGTGTTGAGCTTGGTGTGGCCGCTGATCCCGGAGACGAGGCCGTCCCCGCTGACCGTGCCGGCCTCCACTTCCACGCCCGCCGGCAACGCAATGCTGATGACCACGGAGTTGGTGCTGCTGTTGTTGACCGTGTCCATCAGGTTCTTGAACCAGCCCTGGGCGCCCTGCAGTTGGTGCCGAACCTCGAGTCGCCCGTTGACCAGGGTGACCGTCAGCGGATCCCCGTGGATTTCGGATACTTCGATCCGCGTGACATCCTCGGCGTGGGTGACCACATCGAACCGTCCCCGGATGATTCCGAGCTTGAGTGACCTGACGCCGTCGACGTCGATCGTCTGCGGACCGGTGACGGTCCAGGTGTTCTCGTCCACTGCGCCTCCATATTGCGATATATCGTGAATATGATTTGACGATATATCGCGTCTTGCCCAAAAGCAATAGACGCCGGCTAGCGGTAGATCTTTCCGATGAGGGTCCGGGCAGTCATGGTGGCCGGATCCCGGCCATCCGGCGTCGGGGCCAGGTTCGTCCAGACGACAAGGGTGACCTGGGCGGCAGGGTCATGGCCTGCAAAGGTGTTGAAGCCGGGCAGTTCGCCGGTGTGCCCGAAGAGTTTCCCGAATTTGGCGATCCCCAGCCCGTAGAGAGCCCCTCCAGGGTCGTCGGCCTTGACCGGCTGGGGACTGTCCAGCCGCAGTTTCTGCAGGGCGGGCCCCAGGAGCTTTCCGCTGCCGAGTGCCTCTGCCCACGTTGCCAGGTCTTCCGCGGTCGAAATTCCGGACCCGGCGGCCCAGGCCCACGAGGGGTTCATGGCTGTCTGGTCCGTGGGCAGGAGCGTTCCGTCAGCGGCAGCCTTTTGCATGTCCGCGGGGAGGGCAGGGTCGTTGAGCGTCAGCACGTTGTTCCCGTACATGTACCCCTGCGGATGCGGTTCCGGAATGGCGTTGGATGATTGCTCCGGAAATACGGATCCGGTCAGTCCCAGCGGTGTGAACAGCCTGTCCCGGAACGCCGCAGTGAGCGGCTTGCCGTCCAGGGCTTCCGCGATCAGGCCGAGCAGCACCGTGTTGGTGTTGGAATAGTGGAAGCCCTCGCCCGGAGCGAAATACGGCGGATGGCGGAAAGCAACGGCGAGCAGTTCTTCGGGGGGCCATGCCTTTCCGGGATCGGCATCGAGGACCTGGTTTACTTCCAGTGCCTCGGTGTAGTTGTAGAGTCCGCTGCGCATCGTCAGCAACTGTTCGATGGTGATGTTGGCGCCGTTCGGCACGTCCGGACGGTAGTCCGCCACCGGGTCGTCGAGCTCTATCTTCCCTTCCTGGACCAGCTGCAGGATGACAGTGGTGGTACAGGTCTTTGTGACGGAGCCGATCCGGACGTGGTCCGCCGGCGTCACGGGATCGGTTCCGCCGAAGCTACGCACGCCGTATGCGTACGTGACGTTCCCAGCTGGGGTCCGCAGGAGCATTACCGCGCCGGGGACGCGCAGTTCCCGGGCGGCATCCCTGAAGGTCTGTTCCAGCGCCGCCTGGTCGAACTCCTGCAGCGCGCCGTTGGACGAAGCTGCCGGGGAGGAGGCTGCGGTGGAGGGGGAAGGCGAAGACGGGGCAGGAGCCGGGCCCGCACTGCAACCTGCCACAGCAAGCATCAGCGCTACGGCCAGCGCTGCCGGGGCGGGGGAGCCCTTGGGGATTCCGGGAACGTTCATGGACCCACAACCTTATGTCGACGGCGTTATGGGCCCATTGGGTCACGGGCGGGACTGGGGTGTCAAGCACCCCGAGCACGTGCGCATCTGTTTCGATGCAGCAGCCCGAGCGGGCAACGCCGCCCGGGCTTCCGGATTTACTCCGGGGCAGCGATACCGAGCCACTGGAACCAGCCGCGGTGCAGCACCAGCCAGGCCATCAGCCCGTAGCCGGCCTGTCCCGGCGTTCCGCCGTTGGCTGCCAGATCCTGCCGCCACTGCTCATGGTTGAGCAACGGGGAGAAGGTGTCCACGTACAAGTGCTTGCGCCGCGTGGTGACATCGGCGAAGGCCGTATTCAGTTCCCCCAGCCGGCGGTTCTGCGAGGGGTCAAGTGACGGCGGCGGACCCACCACAAAGACTTCGATCTTGTTCTGGGACGCGGAGTCCAGGATATTGGCAAGGTTCAGGCGGCTGCGGGCCGTGGACAGGCCAAACTCGAGGTCACGCCCGCTCAGGCCGATCACGAGCCGGTTTTCGTGGTTGTTGCCGAAGCGGCGGCCGGCCTCGTCGAGCCAGCGGGCGGCCAGGCCCTCGGTGCCTTCCTGCGGGCAGGGGAGGGGATAGCACTCAACGGTGATGCCGTCCTGCGGAGTGCGGGCCAGCACGCGGCCCAGCCAGCCGAGCGCACGGGGATCGCCCAGGCCGGCCAACAGTTCATCTCCAACAGCCGCAATCCGCAGCTTCCTGTCTTCCACGACTACCTCTTTACCTCAATATGCAATTGGTTCAGCGTTCCATGGAAAGGGGCTGCCAGCCAACTCCGCGACCCGCGTTGGGGAGCACCGGCGTCGGTCAGCACCTGCGTCGGGCAGCGCCGCCCCTTCCATTAAGCAGCGCTGCCCGGCCGGAGTCGTGAATGTCGAGTTCCGGCCGGGCAGCGTCCAAGCTACTTCCGTGCGAACGCCTGCTTGAGGAGGGCGTCCTGCTCCGCAGCGTGCCGCTTCATGGAACCGGCGGCCGTGGAGGCCGAAGCCGGACGGGATACCAGCTTGACCCGGCGGTCGAGCGCCTCGGGCAGGTTAAGGCCCATGAACGGCCACGGCCCCTGGTTGGCCGGTTCGTCCTGTGCCCACACCACGTCGGCGTTGGGGTACTTGGCGAGCTCGGCCGCGATTTCAGCGGCGGGCAGCGGGTAGAGCTGCTCGACGCGGACGATCGCCGTGGTCTTGTCGCCGGTCTTCTGCCGCGTGGACAGGAGATCGTAGTACAGGCGGCCGGACACCAGCAGCACGCGCTCAACGGCATCCGCCTGCAGTTGCTCGTGCTCTCCGATGACAGGCTTGAAGGCGCCGGTGGTGAAGTCCTCCACGGAAGACGCTGCGGCCTTCAGGCGGAGCAGCTGCTTCGGCGTGAAGATGATGAGCGGCTTCCACGGCCGGCTGTACGCCTGGCGGCGCAGCAGGTGGAAGTGCGAGGCCGACGTCGTGGGGTTGGCCACGATCATGTTTTCTTCGGCGCACATCTGCAGGAACCGCTCGATCCGGGCGGATGAGTGGTCAGGGCCCTGGCCCTCGTAGCCGTGGGGCAGCATGAGCACCAGCGAGGAGCGCTGGCCCCATTTCTGCTCGGCCGAGGAGATGAACTCGTCGATGATGGTCTGCGCACCGTTGACGAAGTCACCGAACTGCGCTTCCCACAGCACCAGGGCGTCAGGGCGTTCGACGGAGTAGCCGTATTCGAAGCCCATTGCAGCGTATTCGGACAGCAGGGAGTCGTAGATCCACAGCTTGGCCTGGTCATCGGAGAGGTTGCCCAGCGGCAGCCACTCATTGCCGTTGGCGCGGTCGTGGAACACGGCGTGGCGCTGCACGAAGGTGCCGCGGCGGGAGTCCTGGCCGGCGAGCCGGACGGGAACGCCTTCCATGATCAGCGAGCCGAAGGCGGCGATCTCGCCAAAGCCCCAGTCGATGCCGCCTTCGCGGGACATCTGTTCGCGCTTCTCCAGCAACTGCTTGAGCTTGGCGTGGACCGTGAAGCCCTCAGGAATCTCGATGTGGGCCTTGCCGATGCGCGCCAGGGTCTCCGGGGAGATTGCGGTGGACGCCGGCGCGTTGATGCCGGAGTCGGACTGCTGGGCGCTCGGCCGTTCGATGTCGGACACGGCGGCGGAATCGGCGGTGATGATCGGGATCGGAGAGGTCTGCGCGGCGTGGGTCTCAGCGAAGACGCGTTCCAGGCGTTCCTGGTAGTCGCGGAGCAGCTGCTCGGCTTCTTCCTCGGTGATGTCTCCGCGGCCGATCAGCGATTCGGTGTACAGCTTGCGTACAGAACGCTTGGCTTCGATCAGGTTGTACATCAGCGGCTGGGTCATCGAGGGGTCGTCGCCCTCGTTGTGCCCGCGGCGCCGGTAGCAGACCATGTCGATGACAACGTCCTTGTGGAAGCGCTGGCGGAACTCGTAGGCGAGCTGGCCGATGCGGACCACGGCCTCCGGGTCATCGCCGTTCACGTGGAACACCGGAGCCTGGATCATCTTGGCGACGTCCGTGGAGTAGGTGGAGGAACGCGACGAGGAGGGGGCGGTGGTGAAGCCCACCTGGTTGTTGACGACCACGTGGATGGTTCCGCCGGTGCGGTATCCGCGCAGCTGGGAGAGGTTGAGCGTTTCCGCCACCACGCCCTGGCCCGCGAAGGCAGCGTCGCCGTGCACCATGATGGGGAGCACGGGGAAGGCCTCGCCCTGGTCCAGGCGGTCCTGCTTGGCGCGGACGATGCCTTCGAGGACGGAGTCCACTGCCTCGAGGTGCGAGGGGTTGGCGGCGAGGTAGACCTTCGTCTCCTTGCCGTTGTCCGAGGTGAACGTGCCCTCGGTGCCGAGGTGGTACTTGACGTCGCCGGAGCCCTGCACGGAGCGCGGGTCCTGCGTGCCTTCGAATTCGCGGAAGACCTGGGCGTAGGTCTTGCCGGCGATGTTGGTGAGCACGTTCAGGCGGCCGCGGTGGGCCATACCGATCGCCACTTCGTCGAGATCGTCGTCGGCTGCATCGGAGATGATGGCGTCCAGCAGCGGGATCAGCGATTCGCCGCCTTCGAGCGAGAACCGCTTCTGGCCCACGAACTTGGTCTGCAGGAACGTTTCGAAGGCTTCCGCGGCATTGAGCTTGGACACGATGCGCAGCTGCTCTTCGCGGCTGGGCTTGGAGTACGGGTGCTCCAGCTGGTCCTGGAACCACTTGCGCTCGGCCGGGTCCTGGATGTGCATGTATTCGATGCCGGTGGTGCGGCAGTAGGCGTCACGGAGCACGCCGAGGATATCGCGGAACGCCAGCATGGGCTTGCCGCCGAAGCCGCCGGTGGGCCACTCGCGGTCGAGGTCCCACAGGGTCAGGCCGTAGGTGAGGACGTCCAGGTCCGGGTGCTTCCGCTGTACGTATTCCAGCGGATCGGTGTCCGCCATGAGGTGGCCGCGGACGCGGTAGGAGTGGATCAGCTGCTGGATCCGGGCGACCTTGTTGATTTCGTCGGCCGGGTCCACCTGCAGGTCCGGGCTCCAGCGCACTGGCTCGTACGGGATGCGCAGGGACTCGAAGATCTCGTCGTAGAAGTTCTGCGCACCGAGCAGGAGCTGGTGCACGAGCTTCAGGAACTCGCCGCTGCCGGCACCCTGGATGACGCGGTGGTCATAGGTGGAGGTCAGCGTGAGGACCTTGCTGATGGCGTTGTGCGCGATGATCTTCTCGCTGGCGCCCTGGAACTCGGCCGGGTAATCCAGTGCGCCGACGCCGATGATGGCAGCCTGGCCCTTGGAGAGGCGGGGCACGGAGTGCACGGTGCCGATGCCGCCCGGGTTGGTGAGGGAGACCGTGGTGCCGGAGTGGTCATCGGCGGTCAGCTTGCCGTTGCGGGCGCGCTTGATCAGGTCTTCGTAGGTGTGCCAGAACTCGGAGAAGTTGAGGGTCTCCGCCTTCTTGATGTTCGGCACCATAAGCAGGCGCGTGCCGTCCGGCTTGGGCATGTCGATGGCGATGCCGAAGTTCACGTGTGCCGGCTGGACCGCGACGGGCTTGCCGTCCACTTCGTCGTAGTAGACGTTCATCGACGGGAACTGGGAAAGTGCGCGGATGACGGCATAGCCGATCAGGTGCGTGAAAGAGACCTTGCCGCCGCGGGCCCGGGCCAGGTTGGAGTTGATGACCACACGGTTGTCGATCAGCAGCTTCGCGGGAATCGCGCGGACGCTGGTCGCGGTGGGAACTTCCAGGCTGGTGACCATGTTGGAAGCGATGGCCTTGGCCGGTCCGCGGAGAACGGAGACAACGTCCTCTTCGGGAGCCGTGGGAGCCTTGACGTTCTTCGGCAGCTGGGCGGGGATGGGCGGAGTGCCTGCGGATTCGGGCTTCTTTGCGCCGTCGCGGGCAACAGTGGCGGGTGCTTTCTTCGCCGGGGCTGCGGGAGCCTGGGCGGAAGCGGTCGGGGCGGCAGCGGCCGGTTTGGCGGCGGCTGCCGGCGTCGGTGCCGGTGCGGCCGGAGCGGGAGCTACAACTGGAAGTTCGCGGGTTGAGGGATCTGCGGGCGCCGGTGCACCGGAGGTCCCGTTGGAAGACGAGCTGTCACCGGCGTCGAAGGATTCGAACAGGGGCCACCACTTGGCATCTACCGTGTTCTTGTCCTGCTGGTAACGCTCGTACAGTTCGTCAACGAGCCACTCGTTTCCGCCAAATTCCTCTGGTAGACGGTGGCTAGGCTGCTCTGGCACTTGAAATACGCCTCTTCCATGAGTTTGATTTCCCTCTGGTCGCCTTCGGTGCCTCAGCACAACAATCGAACCAGTCTCTGCGTCCTGTGAACCCAGACCTTTGCCAGTCTAGTGACGATCCTTGGTTAACTGCCAATAAGGGTGACCCAAATCATGTAGCGGCGAAACTATTGCGCGAATAAGCTGCCGGAGCCTCCGCCCGAGCTGTCCCGCCGCCGTCACCGGAGCCCCTCCCGGAGCATTCCTTGGAGGCGTCCCCGGGGCCGTCCCGCTGGGGGCGCTCTCTCGCCTAGACTCGCACTGAGTATCCCTTTTCGACGAGGAGCAGCCGTGCGTTTTTTGAGTGAACCGTCCACCGACCTGACCTACTCGGACGCCTTCCTGGTGCCCTCGCGTTCGGACGTCACGTCGCGGCTGGATGTGGACCTCGCGGCCGATGACGGCACCGGGTCCTCCATCCCGCTGGTGGTGGCCAACATGACGGCGGTGACGGGAAAGCGCATGGCCGAGACCATGGCCCGCCGCGGCGGGCTGGCTGTCCTGCCGCAGGACGTTCCGCTTGATGTGCTGCGCGATGTCACCGCCTGGATTAAGTCGCGCCACACGGTGTTTGAAACTCCGGTCAGCCTGCTGGCTTCGGAAACCGTCATCGACGCCCTCCATCTGATGGGCAAGCGGCCGCACGGTGCTGTGGTGGTGGTGGACGACGCCGGCAGGGTTGCCGGCGTGGTCCGCGCTGCGGACTGCGAGGGGCAGGACCGTTTTGCCTCCCTCGCGTCGATCATGCGGCAGGCGCTGGTGCTGGGCGCCGGCGCGTTGGGCCCGGGGAACCCGGCCGCGGGCGGAACCGGCTCCGATACCCGTGACGCTTCCCTGCGGAAGGCCTTCGAGGCGATGGACGCCGCGGGCACGGATTTCGCCCCGGTCCACCAAGACGGCACCCTAGCAGGAGTCCTCACCCGCAAGGGTGCCCTTCGTTCCACTATCTACCGGCCCCTGCTGGACGCGGCGGGGAAGCTGAAGGTGGCTGCCGCCGTCGGAATCAACGGTGACGTGGCGGGCCGGGCGGCGGAACTGCTGGCCGCCGGCGTCGACGTCCTTGTCATCGACACCGCACACGGTCACCAGCAAAAGATGTTCGACGCCCTGGCGGCTGTCCGCGGGCTTGATCCCGCCGTACCCATCGTGGCCGGCAACGTCGTGACAGCGGATGCAACCCGGGAACTGATCCACGCCGGCGCGAACATCGTCAAGGTCGGCGTCGGTCCGGGGGCCATGTGCACCACGCGCATGATGACGGCCGTCGGCCGTCCCCAGCTCTCCGCGGTGCTGGAGTGCGCCGCCGCTGCGCGCGCCGCAGGTGGGCGGATCTGGGCCGACGGCGGCGTGCGGTATCCGCGGGACGTGGCCCTGGCGCTGGCGGCCGGGGCAAGCCAGGTCATGATCGGTTCGTGGTTTGCGGGAACCCACGAAAGCCCGGGGGACTTGCAGTCGGACGCGAACGGCCGCCTATATAAGGAGAGCTTCGGCATGGCCTCGGCCAGGGCTGTGCAGAACCGGAACCAGCGCGAGGGCGCTTTTGAAAAGGACCGCAAGGCGCTCTTCGAAGAGGGCATCTCCACGTCACGCATGTACCTGGACCCCGCGCGGCCGGGCGTGGAGGACCTTGTTGACATGATCACCGCAGGGCTCCGCAGCTCCATGAGCTACGCCGGCGCAGTGGACCTCGCCGGATTCCGTGAGCGTGCCGTGGCGGGAATCCAGTCCGCGGCCGGTTACGAGGAGGGCCGGCCTGTTCCGCAAAGCTGGTGACGAATAGCCCTTCGGAAGAGCGGCCCGGCGGCGCCGCACCTACCCTGTCTGCCGCATCTGCTCCTGTAGACTGAAATTCTTATGGACAGTAAATCTAGGTGCCGGCCTGGGTGCTGTCAGCGGAGCATGAACACGAGCTCCCCGCAGTCCACCCACAGAGCCGGCAAACCCCGTTCACGTGCCCATCATTCTGCAGCAGTCCACGCCGCAGCCTTCCAGGAAACAGGGTCGGCGCCGTCCGACCATCCTCCGCCGGGCGGTTTCCCCGGCAACACCTCCCTTTCTTCAGCCGCTACGTGGCCGGCATCTTCGCCGGAGGCAAACCGCTGATGGAATGGTTACTACTTGGAGCAGGCATCCTGCTCATCCTTGGCACGGGTTTCTTCGTCGCCGTTGAGTTTTCCCTCGTCGCTTTGGACCAGGCCACGGTCCAGCGGGCCGTCGACAGCGGCGACGCTGCGGCCGTGCCGCTGCTCAAATGCCTCAAATCACTGTCCACCCAACTATCCAGCTGCCAGCTCGGGATCACCATGACCACCCTGCTGACCGGCTACGTCATGGAACCGTCCGTCGGAAAGCTGCTGGAAGGTCCGTTGGCCGCGGCCGGTGTTCCGGAAGCCGCAGCTGCTTCTGTTTCGTTGGTGATGGCCATGACCATCGCCACCCTTGGATCCATGCTGATCGGCGAGCTGGTGCCCAAAAACATGGCCATCGCCCTGTCCCTGCCCATCGGCAAGGCCGTGGCCCGTCCGCAGCTGGTCTTCACCGCCGTCTTCAAGCCGGCCATCATCGTGCTCAACGGCTTCTCCAACAAAGTGCTGAATGTCTTCGGACTCGAAGCCAAGGAAGAGATCTCCGGCGCCCGGACCCCGGCCGAACTGGCATCCCTGGTGCGGCGCTCCGCCGCCATGGGAACACTTGACCCGGGAACGGCCAACTTCATCGCCCGGACGCTGAAGTTCTCCGGCCGCACTGCGGCCGACGTGATGACCCCGCGGATCCGGGTGGAGACCATTGCCGCCGGGCAGCCGGTTTCGGACATTGTCGACGCCGCACGGCGGACCGGGTATTCACGCTTCCCGGTCATTGGTGAGTCCGCCGATGACATCCGCGGCCTTGTCCACGTCAAGAAGGCAATCGCCGTCCCCTCGGACCGGCGCGCCAACCTTGAGGCAGGCGCCATCATGACGGACGTCCTCAGGGTTCCCGAAACCATCCACCTGGATGCCCTGCTGGCGGAACTCCGTGAAGGAAACATGCAACTGGCGGTAGTGCTGGACGAATACGGCGGCACTGCCGGCATCGCCACCCTGGAGGACCTCGTGGAGGAAATTGTCGGGGAGGTGGCGGATGAACACGACAAGGTACGTCCCGGACTGCTGCAGAGTGCGTCGGGCGACTGGTACTTCCCCGGGCTCCTGCGCCCGGATGAACTCTCGGAACAGATTCCCGGACTGACGGTTCCTGACGAGTCGGCCTACGAAACAGTGGGCGGCTACGTGATGAGCCAGCTCGGCCGGATCGCCGCAGTGGGGGACAAGGTGGACGTCGGCGGAGGCACGTTGAGTGTGACCCGCATGGACGGACGCCGGATCGACCGGATCTGCTTCAAGCCTTCTCCGGTCCGCGGCGAAGAGCACGCGGCCGGCCAGGGAGGCACGGCATGAGCGACTGGGTAGGAATTCTCTGGCTGGTGGTCCTGCTATTCGGCAACGCCTTTTTCGTTGCGGCCGAGTTCGCGGTGATGTCCGCGCGGCGGAGCCAGATCGAGCCGCTGGCGGAGGCCGGCTCCGTGCGGGCGCAGACGACACTGCGGGCCATGGAAAACGTGTCCCTCATGCTCGCGTGCGCCCAGTTGGGCATCACGGTCTGCTCCTTGCTGATCCTGCAGGTGGCCGAACCGGCCATCCACCACCTGATGGCGGTTCCCCTTGAAGCCGTCGGCATGCCGATGGAACTCGCTGACATTGTGGCGTTCACCGTGGCCCTGCTGGTAGTGACCTTCCTGCACGTGACCTTCGGCGAGATGGTGCCCAAGAACATCTCGGTGTCCGTTGCGGACAAGGCTGCCCTGCTGCTGGCGCCGCCGCTGATGTTCATTGCACGGCTGGTGAACCCGGTGATTGCAGCTCTCAACTGGTCCGCCAACCACATCCTGCGCCTGATGCGGATTGAGCCCAAGGACGAGGTCAACTCCTCGTTCACTTTGGAGGAAGTCCAGTCGATCGTGCAGGAATCCACGCGGCACGGGCTCGTGGATGACGACGCCGGCCTGATCACCGGTGCGCTTGAATTCTCCGAGCACACGGCGTCGCGCATCATGGTTCCGCTCGACAAGCTGGTCATGATGAAGTCGCCCACCACTCCGGTGGAGTTCGAAAAAGCCGTCAGCCGCACCGGATTCTCCCGGTTCCCGATGATGGACGAGGACGGCATGCTTTCGGGCTACCTTCACATCAAGGATGTGTTGTCCATCCCGGAAGCCGGATACGAGCACCCGATTGCCGAGAGCAGGATCAGGTCCCTGGCGAATCTCGCCATGGATGACGAGATCGAAAAAGCCATGTCCGTGATGCAGCGCACCGGGTCGCACCTGGCGCGCGTCATCGGACCGGATGGCAACACCAAGGGCGTGTTGTTCCTGGAAGACGTGATCGAGCAGCTCGTGGGCGAGATCCGTGATGCCACGCAGGCGAAGGGCATCCGCCGGCTCGGCCAGCCGGACGGCGAGTAGCTCCCGCGCCGGATGCCGTAGCCCTAAATAGGAATCATTCCTATTTAGGGCTACACTCGTCTTGTTGCTAATGCTCCTGATTCTCATGTGGCAAGTTTCCGATAACCAGATCCGAGGTCCTTCCGTGCGCCGTTCCGCAGCCCTTTCCGCCACCGCCCTTGCCGGCCTGAGCCTGCTGCTGTCAGCCTGCAGTACGACGTCGGGCGGCCCGCAGGCGGATCCCGGCACCATCGACGTGGTCACCTCAACGAACGTGTACGGCGACATCGTCAAGGAAATCGGCGGCGACAAAGTGAACGTCAAGGCACTGATCACCAAGGCGAGCCAGGACCCGCATTCCTACGAAGCCACCACCCAGGACAAGCTGGCGGTCTCAAAGGCCCGGCTGGTCGTTGAAAACGGCGGCGGCTACGACGACTTCATGCACAAGCTGGCGGACGACAGCAACCTGGGCCACGAGAACATCATCAGCGCAGTCGAGGTTTCCGGGCTTGCCCCGGCAGAAGAGCCGTCGGCGGCGTCCACGGCCGCGGACGACGAGCACGGACACTCCCATGACGGAACATTCAACGAACACGTCTGGTACAGCCTGGGTGCCATGACCAAGCTGGCCGACGCCGTCGAAGCCAAGCTCGCAGCGCTTGAGCCGGCATCCGCCTCGACCTTCCAGGCCAACGCCGCCTCGTTCAAAGAGGAGATCGCCGGGCTAAACGCCCAGGCCGCCGGACTTGCCGCGACGTCGGCCGAGGCGCCCGTAGCCGTGACTGAACCGGTGCCGCTGTACCTGCTCGAGGCTGCAGGACTCGTGAACAAGACCCCTGCCGACTACACGGCCGCCATCGAGGAAGGCTCCGATGTGCCGCCTGCGGTCCTCAAGCAAGCCACGGAACTCGCCGGTTCGAAAGACATCAAGTTCCTGGCGTACAACACACAGACGGAGAGTCCGCAGACGCAGGCCCTCAAGAAAGCAGCCGAGAGCGCCGGCGTCCCGGTGCTGGACTTCAGCGAAACGCTTCCCGAGGGGAAGACGTACGTACAGTGGATGAGCGGCAACGTGGACAACATCAAACAGGCCCTGGGCAAGTAGCCCGCTGGGATTATTCCCCCCCGGGAAGCCGTGCTGAAGCATCCACGGACCGGCAGTCCTAAGATGGTGGGGGCGCTTCGCCCCGTATGAATCGAGGATAAAGAACGTTGAAACCGGTAGTGAGCCTCCGCGGAGCCACCCTGAAGTTCGGCAAACGGACATTGTGGGAGGACCTGGACCTCGATATCAATCCCGGCGAGTTCTTTGCCGTCCTCGGCCCGAACGGCAGCGGCAAGACCACGTTCCTGAAGGTCCTGCTGGGACTGCAGGAACTCCATTCCGGGACGGCAACGCTGGGCGGCCGTCCGGTGGAACGCGGCAGCAACCTGATCGGCTACATTCCGCAGCAGAAATCCTTCGCCCCGGACACGCCCCTGCGTGCGCGGGACCTGGTGGGGCTGGGCGTTGACGGCCACCGCTGGGGACTGCGGCTCGGTGCAGCAAAGGCCAACCGCAGGATCGATGAACTCCTGGACCTGGTGGGCGCCGCGGACTATGCCAACGTTCCGGTAGGCCAGCTCTCCGGCGGCGAACAGCAGCGACTAAGGGTTGCCCAGTCGCTGGCCGCCGATCCGCAGATACTGCTCTGTGACGAGCCGCTGCTTTCCCTTGACCTTCAGCACCAGCAGGCCGTCAGCGCACTTATCAACGAGCAATGCCGCACGCAGGACAGTGCCGTGGTCTTCGTAACGCACGAGATCAATCCGATCATCGATTACGTGGACCGCGTGCTCTACCTTGCCGGGGGCCGTTTCCGGGTAGGCAAGCCGGCAGAAGTGATGACTACCGAAGTGCTCTCCGGGCTCTACGGCAGCCGGGTCGAAGTCATCCGTGCCAACGGCAGGATGATCGTGGTGGGGCTCCCGGAGGGGGCCACGCACCACCACGAGGACGCGCATTCGGTGGCGGGGGAGGTGGGCTAAGTGGATTTCGACAGCATCCTGGGTTCCATCTTCAATTTCGACAACTACGGCGAGCTCCTGGCCCTGGTCCAGAACTCCATCTGGGCAGGAGCGCTGCTCGGACTGCTGGGCGGCCTGATCGGAACCTTCGTGATGAAACGGGACCTCGCATTCGCCGTCCACGGAATCTCCGAGCTTTCATTCGCAGGTGCCGCCTTTGCGCTGCTGATCGGAGCCGACATCGTTTTCGGATCCCTCATCGGTTCGGTGCTGGCGGCGCTGCTGCTGGGAGTGATGGGGGTCCGGGCACGGGACAAGAACTCCATTATCGGCGTCATCATGCCCTTCGGCCTGGGCCTGGGCATCCTCTTTCTTTCCCTTTACGAAGGGCGGGCATCAAACAAGTTCGGTCTCCTGACGGGACAGATCGTATCCGTGGATACAGTTCAGCTGCAGGTGCTGGCCACGGCGGCCCTCGTGGTGATGCTGGCGCTGGTGGCCATCTGGCGTCCGCTCACGTTTGCCAGCGTGGACCCGGAAGTGGCGGAAGCGCGGGGTGTGCCCGTCCGGACACTCGGCATCGGCTTCATGGTGCTGCTGGGCATTAGTGTGGCGCTGTCCATCCAGGTGGTGGGGGCGCTCCTGGTGCTCGCGTTGCTGATCACTCCGGCCGCCGCGGCGCTTCGCGTGACCTCCTCGCCCCGGCTGGTGGTGATGCTCAGCGTGGCCTTCGCGGTGACGGCTACTGTGGGCGGCATCCTGCTTGCCCTGGGCGGGCGGATCCCCATCAGTCCGTACGTGACCACGCTGTCATTCCTGATCTACGTCGTCTGCCGGATCATCGGCGGCGTCCGGGCGGGCCGCGGCCTCAACGGTCGCGTCCTGCCGGCAGGGGCATAAGCCTCCTAGGCCGGCGCCTCCCAGGCTGCGACAGCGGCTGCGACGGCGCCCCTTAGCCTGCGGCGGATTTCCGGGCCGTGCAGTCCGGGCACAGGCCGAAGATCTCCACGGTGTGGGCCACTTCGGTGTAACCGTGTTCCGCGGCCGTCCGCGCAGCCCAGGTTTCCACGGCGGGAGCTTCCACTTCCACAGCCTTGCCGCAGTTGCGGCACAGCAGGTGGTGGTGGTGCCCGGTGACGGCGCACCTCCGGTAGACGGCCTCGCCCTCGCCGTTGCGCAGGACATCCACCAGCCCGTCGTCGGCGAGCGACTGCAGGATCCGGTAGGCAGTGGCCAGGGACACGGAAGTGCCCTGGTTCTGCAGGATCCGGTAGAGCTCCTGGGTGCTGACAAAGTCGTCCAGCTCATCCAGGGCGGCGCTGACGGCCACTCGCTGCTTGGTGACACGCTGCTCCCGGCCGCCGGCGGAAGCCGGTGCGGACAGCTTTGTGGCGTCGGCCTTGGCGCCGTGGGCCATGGAATAACTCGCTTCCCTCAGGGGTGGTGCAATGTCCAAGATTACCAGCCGGGACCTGATGGACGGGTGCGTGGGCGGGTTCATGGACACTCCCGCGCAGGCCGCCCTAGGCTGGCTCCATGAAGTTGACTAAATACACCCACGCCTGTGTCCGGCTCGAAAAGGACGGGCAGGTGCTGGTGCTCGATCCCGGCACGTTCTCCGAAACCGGCAAGGCCCTCGATGCCGCGGGGGCGGTCCTCGTCACCCATGAACATGGCGACCATATTGATGTTCCTGCCGTGGTCTCAGCCCTGCGGGGCAATGCGTCGCTCCTGGTCTTTGCCCCCGGGGGAGTAGCCGCCAAGCTGCGGACCGAGGCGCCGTTTGCGGAGTCCCGGATCCGGGACGTCGAGCCCGGGTCGACGTTCACCGCGGTGGGATTCGACGTTCAGACGTTCGGCGGACAGCACGCGCTGATCCACCCCCAGATCCCCGTGGTGGCCAACATCGGGTACCTGATTGACTCCAACGTGTACCACCCGGGCGACTCGTTCGTGATTCCGGACGGCATTGGAGTCCGGACCCTCCTGGTCCCGGTCCACGCGCCCTGGAACAAAGTTGGTGAGGTGGTGGATTTCGTCATCGGAGTCCGGGCCGCCAAGGCATTCCCCATCCACGACGCACTGCTCAATGAGACCGGACTAGGCCTCATCGAAGGTCACGTGAAGCGGCTGGGAGCCAAATACGGCACCGAGTACATCCACCTCTCCAGCGGAGACTCGGTGGAGGTTTAAGCCCGCCAGGTTCCGGTTTCGAAGAATTCCTTGACGGCGGCCTCATGCGGCCTGGGATCCAGCCCCCGGGCCTGCAGCCACTCCTCGTTGTAGTAGCTGCCGGCGTACCGGTCTCCGGCGTCGCACATCAGCGAGACCACGCTGCCGCGCCGGCCCTCCGAGACCATCCCGGCGATCAGCTGCCACACACCCCAGAGGTTGGTCCCGGTAGACGGGCCCGCGTGCAGCCCGGCCAGGTCCCACAGGTGCCGCATGGCGGCCACCGATGCCGCATCGGGCACCTGAATCATGTGGTCGATGACGGCGGGCACAAAGCTGGGTTCCATCCGCGGCCGGCCGATGCCCTCGATGCGGGAGGGCATGCCGGTGCTGAACCCGGCCACGCCGTCCCTCCACCCAGGGTAGAAGGCGGAGTTCTCCGGGTCCACGACGGCGAGCTCCGTGCCGTGGCGGTGATACCGCAGGTACCGGCCGATGGTGGCGCTGGTGCCGCCGGTGCCTGCGCCCACCACGATCCACCGCGGGACCGGGTGCTCTTCCAGGGCCAGCTGCTGGAAGATGGACTCGGCGATGTTGTTGTTCCCCCGCCAGTCCGTGGCCCGCTCGGCATAGGTGAACTGGTCCATGTAGTGGCCGCGTGTGGTCCGGGCGACTTCCTCGGCGGCGGAGTAAACCTCCGAGGCGTGTTCCACCAGGAGGCAGGACCCGCCGAACTGCTCGATCAGGGCAATTTTTTCGGGGCTGGTGGTGCGGGTCATGACGGCGACGAACGGCAGTCCGAGGAGCTGGGCGAAGTAGGCCTCGGAGACCGCCGTGCTGCCGCTGGAAGCCTCCACGATGGTGGTGTCTTCCCGGATCCAGCCGTTGACCAGGCCGAACAGGAACAGTGAACGGGCCAGCCGGTGCTTCAGGCTGCCGGAGCGGTGCGTGGATTCGTCCTTCAGGTACAGCTGGACTCCCCAGTGCTCCGGCAACGGGACGGAGTATAGGTGTGTGTCCGCTGATCTGTTGTTCTCGGCGTTGATCCTGCGGACGGCTTCATCCGCCCACGCCCGGTCCTGCTTGCCCGCACGGCTACCCACTGTGTTCACCGATTCAGCCTACCCGGGACCGGAGGCGTCCACGGCTACAGTTGGAACCGGCTGCCCGCCCGCGTCTGCGGACCAGGCCGGACAGCCTGTCATCCGAACCAAAGGAGATTTGATGAACCCCCTGATGGACGTGTCCGCGCTGAACCACCGGATGACCTCCGGCAAGCGCACCGTTCTGCTGGATGTGCGTTGGGCGCTGGGCGACCCCCACGGCCGTGAGCACTACCTTGAGGCGCATATTCCGGGCGCCGTCTACGTGGACCTGCCCACGAGGCTGGCCGGGCCGGCGGACCCCGCGCAGGGACGGCATCCCTTGCCGCCGCTGCAGCAGTTCCAGGAATCGGCGCGATGCTGGGGCATCCGGGACAACGACGTCGTGGTTGCCTATGACGACACGGGCGGCACTGCCGCCGCCAGGCTGTGGTGGATGCTGCGCAACGCGGGGATGTCCACCGTTTTCCTGCTCGACGGCGGCCTGTCCGCCTGGCGGGCGGCCGGATACGCCGTGGAAGGCGGCCTTGAGCAGGCTTCGCTGGGCGACGTCACGCTCACCGACGGTGCCATGCCCGTCATCGATGCGCCGCAGGCTGCGCAGTGGCCGGAACGGGGTGTCCTGCTGGACGCACGGGCGGGCGAACGATACCGCGGGGAGGTCGAGCCGGTGGATCCGCGGGCAGGGCACATTCCGGGGGCCGTGAGTGCCCCCACGGCCGGGAACATTGGAGGCGACGGACGGTTTTTGCCGCCGGAGGAGCTGCGCGAGCGGTTTACGGCCTTGGGCGTGCGGCCGGATGTGCCCACCGCTGTGTACTGCGGCTCGGGCGTGACGGCCGCGCACGAAATCGCTGCCCTGGAAATCGCCGGGTTCCCCGCGGCGCTGTACCCGGGCTCGTTTTCGCAGTGGTCCAATGATTCCGCCAACGAGGTGGCCACGGGAGCGGCCCCGTAGGCCTGGTCCGATTGGGACGCCGGCCTGGTCCGATTGGAACGCCGGCCTGGTCCGATTGGAACGCCGGCCGGGGGCGGGGGTAGCGTCGGAGCATGACCCCCGGACGCCCCGTACCGCCGCCCCTCGCCAAGCCGCTCCCCGGCACCCCGCCCCTCCCCGGCACCCCGCCGCTCCGGGACGCAAGCCAGACCGCGCCGCCTGCGCTCCCGCGGCTGGCCGCGGCCTACGGGGCCAAAGCAAGCGACAGCGGCCTGGTCCCGCTCACCGTCGCCCGCCGGGCCCCGAAGGACGACGACGTCGAGATCGCCATTGAGTTTTGCGGCCTCTGCCATTCGGACGTGCACGCGACGCGCGGCGAGTGGGGGTCGCAGAAGTACCCTCTGGTGCCCGGCCACGAAATCGTCGGCCGGGTCAGCCGCGTGGGTGCCGCCGTCGACGATTTCGCGCCGGGTGACCTCGTGGGCGTGGGCTGCCTGGTGGACTCCTGCCGTGAATGCGAAAGCTGCCTGGACGGCCTGGAGCAGTACTGCGAAAACGGCATGACCGGAACCTACGGTGCACCGGACGCCCGCAACGGGGACGCCATCACCCAGGGCGGCTACGCCACCTCGGTGGTGGTGGACCGCCGCTACGTGCTGCGGGTTCCCGAAAACCTCGACCCGGCGGCCGTCGCGCCGCTGCTCTGCGCCGGCATCACCACCTATTCCCCGCTGCGGCACTTCGACGTCGAGCCCGGCGACGTTGTGGGTGTGGTGGGACTGGGCGGACTGGGCCACATGGCGGTGAAGCTCGCCAAGGCCATGGGGGCCGAAGTTGTGGTGTTCACCACCTCGGCATCGAAGGTCGCCGCGGCGCGGGAGCTTGGTGCCGACGGCGTCGTCCTGTCACGCGACGAAGCGGCCATGGCGGCCGCCGGCCGGAGCATCGACGTCATCATCGACACGGTGGCAGCGCCGCATGACCTCAACCCCTACTTCCGGACCCTCCGCCGGGACGGCGCGCTCTTCCAGCTGGGCCTGCCCTCTGGAGTCATGCCACCTGTCAATCCGGGGGCGCTGATCCGGCGCCGGATCGCCTACGCGGGTTCGCTGATCGGCGGCATCGCCGAGACCCAGGAGATGCTGGACTTCTGTGCGGAACACAACGTTGTCTCCGACGTCGAGGTGGTGGGTGCCGATCAGCTGAACGAGGCATATGACCGCATGGTGGCCGGAGACGTCAAGTATCGTTTTGTCCTGGACACCAGCACCCTCGGAACCCCTTCGGAAAAGGCAGACGCATGAGCACCGTTTTCACCAAGATCATCAACGGCGAGATCCCCGGACGCTTCGTCTGGCGCGAGCCGGACGTGGTGGCGTTCCTGACCATGGGACCGCTCGCCGACGGACACACCCTGGTGGTTCCCACGGAGGAAGTGGACCGTTGGACGGACGCCCCGCCCGCGCTGCTGACACGGGTGATGGAAGTTGCGCAGAAGATCGGCGCCGTCCAGGTGGATGTCTTTGATGCCGCACGGGCAGGGCTCATCGTGGCCGGCTACGAGGTCAACCACCTCCACGTCCATGTGTGGCCGTCCAACTCCATGGCCGACTACGACTTCGGCTCGGTGGACCAGAACCCCGACGCCGCACAGCTCGACGCCAACGCGGAGAAGCTGCGCGAAGGGCTCCGCCAGGCCGGCCACGGCGATCACGTTCCCGCGGCCTGAGAGCTCCGGCGCGATTCCGGTTTTGGTCCGGACTGGCGCCGGCGTGGTTCCCTTACGGGGGCTACGCCGGGGCCAGTGCCTTATTCAGGACCGCCCGGATCCGCTTCTCGGAGACGGAATAGGCCGTTCCGAGCTCGACGGCGAAAAGGCTCACCCGCAGCTCTTCGATCATCCAGCGCACCTGCGTTAACTCGGCCCCGGCCCGGCGACCCGGCAGCAGCGCCGACACGGCATCGTCGTAGTCGTCCTCCAAGGCCTGGACCGCGGCCATGTGCAAGGCGTCCCGCTGGACATTGCCGGGCAGCTTCTCCAACCGCTTCTCGATCGCGGCCAGATAGCGCGGCAACTGGCTGAGCTGGGCGTAGCCGGTGCGTGCCACAAAGCCGGGGAAGACGAGCTGTTCGAGCTGGCTCCTGACATCGTTGAGCGCGCTGATCAGAGCCAGGCTGGTGGTCCCCTTGAGCTGCTTTTCGATCCGGCGCGTGCTGGCGAGGATGCGTTCGACGACCGCGGTGACAGTGAACACTGTGTCGATGAGCTCGGCCCGGACCTGCTCGTACAGGGCTTTGAAGGACGCCTCGTCCCACGGCAGTTCGGCCGGCGTGAGCTTGTCGATCGCGGCCAGCGCGCAGTCCGCGATCAGGGCCGACACCGAGCCGTGCGGATTCTGGCTGAACGTCAGTTTCTCGGTGTTGTTCAGGTGCTCCAGGACATACCGGTCCGGCGCGGGCACCTTGAGCGCAAGCAGGCGGATGACGCCGCCGCGCATGGCCAGCTCCTGTTCGGAAGCGGTCTGGAACAGCCGGAGGGCAACCGATGCGCCTTCATCCACCAAGGCGGGGTAACCGGTGACAGTGTGTCCTTTGACCATGCCCTGGACCTGGCGCTGCACGGTTCCGAAGGTCCAGTCCGTCAGCCCGGATTTCTCTGCGAAGCCGGGTGTTGCGGCACCGTCCGGGGACGGGGTGAAGCCTCCGGCGTTCTTCGGGGCCTGCGCGGACTGCCCCCGCTGTGCGCCCTTCGGGCCTTTGGGGGCCGTCGTCACCGGGGTGGCGCCCAACGACTCGGCGATCGCCCGCCTCGTGGCCGGAGCAAGCCGTTCCTGCAGTTCTGCCAGGTCCTTGCCCTCATCCAGCGTCGTGCCCTGGGAATCGACCACGCGGAAGCTCACGCGAAGGTGGGACGGCACGGCAGCCCAGTTCCATGAACCCGGCGGGATGACCTGTCCCCGGATCCGCCGCAGGACCAGCTCAAGCGAGGGCTCCAGCTCGTCGGCCGCAGGATCGAAATCGGCTTCGAGGGCGGCAACGGCCTGCCGGGCGACGTCCGGGGCGGGAACGAAGTTCTTGCGGACCTGCTTCGGCAGCGACTTGATCAGGGCAGTAACGAGCTCCACCCGCTGGCCCGGAATGAGCCAGCGGAACGCGGCGTCGTCCAGCTGGTTCAGGAAGAGCACGGGCACTTCGGCCGTGACGCCGTCGGAGGGGTTGGGCGGGGAACCCGGCGCGACGGGGTGGAACTCGTAGCTGAGCGGCAGTTCGAAGCCCTTGTGCAGCAGGGTCTTCGGGTAGGCCGAATCGTCAAGGGCCGAGGCGTCCTCGCTGATCAGCAGGGACTGGTCGAAGTCGAGCAGGGTGGGATCCTGCTGCCGTGCGTCCTTCCACCACTTGTCGAAGTGCCGTTCGGATACGACGTCCTTACCGATCCGGGCGTCGTAGAACTCGAACAGCGTCTCGTCGTCCACCAGGATGTCCCGGCGCCGCATCCGGGCCTCGAGCTCCTCGACTTCATGGAGCAGTGCCCGGTTGCGGTGGAAGAACTTGTGGTGGGTCTGCCAGTCGCCCTCAACCAGGGCGTGCCGGATGAACAGCTCGCGGCAGAGCTCCGGATCCACTTTGCCGTAGTTGATGCGCCGGCTCGGGATGATGGGCACACCGTAGAGAGTGACCTTCTCGTGGGCCATCACCGAGCCCATCTTCTTGGACCAGTGTGGCTCGCTGTAGCTGCGCTTGACCAGGTCCGGGGCCACCTGTTCGGCCCATAGCGGATCGAACTTCGCGGCCACCCTGGCCCACAGCCGGCTCGTTTCCACCAGTTCGGCTGCCATGACGAACGTGGGTGACTTCTTGAACAGCGCCGAGCCCGGGAAGACCGCAAAACGGCTGCCGCGGGCCCCGGCGTACTCTCGCTTGCGCTCGTCGAGGATGCCGATGTGGCTGAGCAGGCCGGAGAGAAGGCTGATGTGGATGCCCTCATGGTTGCCCACGGGATCGGCCAGGCGCTTGTTGTCCAGGCTGATGCCCAGCGGGCGGGCGAGCTGGCGGAGCTGGGCGAAGAGGTCCTGCCACTCACGGACGCGCAGGTAGTTGATGAACTCGGCGCGGCAGAGCCGGCGGAAGGCCGTGGAGGACAGCTCCTGCTGCTTCTCCTGGAGGTAGTTCCAGAGGTTCAGGAAGCCGGTGAAGTCCGAGTTTTCGTCCCGGAACCGCGCATGCTTCTCCGCGGCGAGCTGCTGTTTGTCCGTCGGACGCTCGCGCGGGTCCTGGATGGTGAGCGCGGCGGCCAAGATCATGACCTCGCGGACGCACCCGCGCTTGCCGGACTCGACGATCATCCGGCCGAGCCTCGGGTCGACGGGAAGCTGGGCAAGTTGCTGACCGACTGCGGTCAGCCCGCCGCCGCCGTTCCTGCCGGCGGCGGGCCGACGGCCGGGCAGTCCGCCGGCGTCGCCCTTCTCCTCCTGCGGACGCGCGGCGCTCAGGGCGCCCAGCTCGCGCAGGAGCGTGACGCCGTCGTTGATGGCGCGCGAATCCGGCGGCTCCACAAACGGGAAGTTCTCCACGTCCTTCGGCCCCCGGGCCACACCCATGGCGGTCATCTGCAGGATGACGGCCGCGAGGTTGGTGCGCAGGATTTCGGGGTCCGTGAACTGCGGCCGGGATTCGTAGTCCTCTTCCGAATACAGCCGGATGGCGATGCCGTCTGACACGCGGCCGCACCGGCCGGAGCGCTGGTTGGCCGAGGCCTGGGACACGCGTTCGATGGGCAGCCGCTGCACCTTGGTCCGGTGCGAGTACCGGGAGATGCGTGCGGTTCCGGTGTCCACGACGTACTTGATGCCGGGCACCGTGAGCGACGTTTCGGCGACGTTGGTGGCCAGCACGATCCGCCGTTTGCTGCCGGGATGGAAAACCTTGTGCTGCTCCTGCAGGCTCAGCCGGGCGAAGAGCGGCAGCACCTCGGTGCCGGCCAGCCGCCGGTTGGACTGGATGCGGGCGTTGAGGGCCTCGGCGGCATCGCGGATTTCGCGCTCGCCGGAGAAGAAGATCAGGATGTCGCCCGGGGCTTCGAGGGCCAGTTCGTCGACGGCGTCGCAGACGGCGTCGAGCGGGTCGCGGTCCTCCTCGAGTTCGTCGTCGGAGGCGGCTACCGCGTCGTCGTCATCGCCGGATACTGCGCCGCCCGCCGGCTGGGACAACGGCCGGTACCGGATTTCCACCGGGAACGTCCGTCCGGAGACCTCGATGATGGGGGAGGGATCCTCCTCGGTGCCGAAGTGCTTGGCGAAGCGTTCCGGATCGATGGTGGCGGAGGTGATGATGATCTTCAGGTCGGGGCGCTGCGGCAGGATCCGCTTGAGGTACCCGAGGATGAAGTCGATGTTGAGGCTGCGCTCGTGGGCTTCGTCGATGATGATGGCGTTGTACCTGCGCAGCAGCTTGTCGCGCTGGATTTCGGCCAGCAGGATGCCGTCGGTCATGAGCTTGACCTTGGTGTTGCGGCTGACCTCGCCGGTGAAGCGGACCTGGAAGCCCACTTCCTGGCCGATCTCGACGCCCAGTTCCTCGGCAATACGCTCGGCCACCGTGCGTGCAGCCAGCCGGCGCGGCTGGGTGTGGCCGATCAGTCCGTTGTCGCCCAGGCCCAGTTCCAGGCACATCTTGGGAATCTGGGTGGTCTTGCCGGAGCCGGTCTCGCCGGCAATGATCGTCACCTGGTTGGCCGCGATGGCGGCCATCAGGTCCTCGCGGCGCTCGGAAACCGGCAGCTCGGCGGGGTAGGAAATATGAAAAGTCATGGCTGGAGACAGTCTACTGCGGCGGGCCCGCCCGCTGCGTTCCAGTGCCGGCAGATAGGTTCCTGGCGTTGGCGGTAGAGGGACCCGGCTCATTATTGAGCCGGGTCCCTGTTGTTGTATCCCGCATTTGAGTCGGCGCCGGTCCGGAGCAGAATCCGGATCCGGATGGTGCGGCGCTCAGTAGTTCCGCAGGGTGTAGCTGATGCTCGGAAGGTCCAGCGCTGCCCAGTCGCGCTCTGAACGTTCGGGAGGGGTGTGGCCCCGTCCGTCCCTGAGGAGTGCGGCGATGGTGGCCGAGAGGATGACGAGCAACAGGACGATGAGTGCAACTCCGATGGTTTCCATGCCTCTATGTTTCTCCCGTTGCCGGCAACAAAACAGTGGCAGAAATGACCAAAAAGCTATAATTTCTGCCACAATGGAAGCATGCTCAAATCAGTGGCAGTGATCGTTGTTCCCAACTTTTCCATCTTTGAGTTCGGTACCGCGTTCGAGGTGTTCGGCATCGACAGGTCGGCCCGGGGGACCGGTGTGCCGGCTTTCGACTTCCGCGTCTGCACGCCGGAACCGGGCGATATCCGGCTCAAGTCCGGGCTGTCCATGCACGTCGACCTGGGGCTGGAAGCGGCCGCCGATGCCGATCTGGTGATCATGGCTCCCTACGGCCACGACCAGGATGTCCCGGAAGAAGTGCTGGACGCACTTCGGGCGGCCCATACCCGAGGCGCCTGGGTGATGTCCATCTGTTCCGGCGCTTTCGCCCTCGCGCGTGCGGGCCTGCTCGACGGCCGGCGATGCACCACGCACTGGCACTATTCCCCGGAACTGGCCAGCCGCTACCCGGCGGCACTGGTGGACGAGAACGTCCTGTACGTCCAGGACGGCCGCATCATCACCAGCGCTGGCACCGCGGCCGGCATCGATGCCTGCCTTCACCTGGTGAGGGTGGAACTCGGAGCCGGCGTGGCGGCCAGCATCGCCCGCGACATGGTGGTTCCGCCCCATCGCGACGGCGGGCAGGCCCAGTTCATCGACCGTCCGATACCGGCCTGCGGCTCACAGCCCATGGAGGAACTGCTGCAGTGGATGGTCCGGAACCTGGAACAGGACCACACCGTCAACGAACTCGCCGCGCGGGTCCACATGTCGCCGCGGACGTTCGCGCGCCGCTTCCGGTCCGAAACGGGTGCCACCCCCGCAGCCTGGCTCAACTCCCAGCGCGTGCTGCGGGCGCAGGAGCTCCTGGAATCCACCGAGCTCAACATTGACGAGATTGCCCGCGAGTCAGGGTTCGGACACTCCGTGCTGCTCCGCCACCACTTCGGCAAAGTGCTGGCCACGAGCCCGCAATCCTACCGGCGGGCGTTCCGGGGCCACCTCGAACCTGCGGTCTAGCGCCCCGGGTCCGCCACGCCGTCCCGGGCGGCTTCGGCCGCTGCCCGGGTGTTGTCGACGAGGACCCGCCACGGGCCGGTGACGGCCTGCTCCGGAAGGGTGGCGCGGTGCTGCCCGGCCCTGATGGAATACATGAACCTGTCCGGCTGGCCGACGGCCTCCGCGGAGCGCGGAACGGCATCCCAAGGGCACGCCTCAACGAGCGGCCCCCAGCGGCTCTTGTCCGTCGGGGTGGTGGCCTGGACGCTCCATACCCTCTTGAGCGCAGCAATCCCGCCGCTGCGCTGGACAGTGATCTTCATGGCCTGGTTCCTGTGCTTCCGCTACTGCCTGGCCGCCGGCTGACCCCTCCGGCGGCGTTCCAGTTACAGCTTTACCTTCACAGTTTCCCACGCCGTCCGGACGGCGTCATGTTCCGGTGAAGCCGCACCAAACAGTTCCGCCGCCGATGCCGCCGTGGCCTTGGCGAACTTGGTGAACGTGGCGTTGGCCGGGAGGGAACCGCCGGTGAGCGTGTCATACCAAATGCGGCCCGGGGTCTCCCAGGCATTGCCGCCAAGAGCCGAGGCTACGAGGTAGAACGCCCGGTTGGGGATGCCGGAGTTGATGTGCACCCCGCCGTTGTCCGCGCTCGTACGGACATACGAGTCCATCGAGTCCGGCTGGGGGTCCTTGCCCAGCACGTCGTCGTCATAGGCGGTGCCGGGAGCCTTCAGCGACCTCAGGGCTGCGCCTTGCACCTGGTCCGTGAACAGGCCTTCGCCGATCAGCCAGCTGGCCTCCGCAGCCGTCTGCTGCGCGACGTATTGCTCCACGAGTGCGCCGAACACATCCGAAAGCGATTCGTTGATGGCACCGGCCTGGTTCCGGTAGACGAGCCCGGCGGAGTGCTGCGTGACGCCGTGTGCCAACTCGTGGCCGATGACACTCAGCGAGCGGGTGAAGCGCTGGAATATTTCGCCGTCGCCGTCGCCGAACACCATCTGGTGTCCGTCCCAGAAGGCATTGTCGTAGAGCTTGCCGAAGTGGACAGTGGCATCAAGCGGCAGTCCCTGGGCGTCAATCGAATTCCGTCCGAAGGCCTCGGCATAGAGCCGGTGGGTGTGGCCCAGGCCGTCGTAAGCCTCGTCCGCCGACGAGTCGCCCGTGGCGGGTTCCCCCTCCTTGCGCACCAGCTGCCCGGGCAGGGACTCGGAGGTCTTCGCGTCATACACCGTGCGGTTCGGCGGGCCGGGCTGGAGCTGCCGGACTCCGGACGGAACCGCGGGGAGCGGAAGCGCGCGGGTTGCCTGGATGGACCTGACATGGAGCAGTGCTTCCTTCGCCGCCCGGGCCACCTTTGACAGGCGGGGTTCGTGCTGAGCCGCAAGGCGCCGCAGCATGTAGGGCGGAATGATGGAGCAGTACATAAAATGTCCCCTTTACTCGTCGGCGATGGAAACAGCCTACGAGGGGGTGCCGACATTGCGGCGGGACACGCCTTAAACAGGAAACCCCGCCAGCTGGGCTGGCGGGGTTTGTCTGTGCCCTCGATAGGATTCGAACCTACGACCTTCTGCTCCGGAGGCAGACGCTCTATCCCCTGAGCTACGAGGGCAGTCAGGGTTCCTGCCGTTGCCGGCGGGACGTCCTAGAGCTTAGCAGGAAGGTGGCCCCCAAAGGAAAATCGGGTCGAAATCGGCACTCAGTAGCCCGCGAACGAGTCCGTGCGGATGCGGCGGGCGCCGGCACTGCGGGCGGCGGACCGCAGTGAGCGGACGCTGGCAGGCGAGCCGGACACGAACACTTCGCGCGAGGCAATGTCCGGAACAAGTTCCTTGAGAGCTGCGCCGTCGAGCGGCTCCGGCGGACGGGAAACTTTGCCGGCGTCTTCCATGAACGACGGCGGCGCGGAGCCGTCGGAGAGCCTGGCTATGACCCGTGCGCCGGACTGCTCCAGCGCATCCGCGTAGGCGAGTTCCGCAGTCGACTTCGCAAGGTACAGCAGGACCACGTCGCGGTTCCTTGCCGCGCCTGCGGCGAGCTGCGCGAGGTAGGGCGTAACGCCGATTCCGGCCGCAATCAGCAGGACCGGCCCGGTCCGGCCCCGGGGCAGCACGAAGTCGCCGCCCACCGCCGTGGCGGTCACGGAGTCGCCGGGCCGCAGGGCGAGCAGGGCGCGCTTGGCGGCGGACACCGGCTCGGCAGTACCGACGCCGATGGTCACGTCCCGGGCATCCGGGGCGCTGGTCAGGCTGAAGACCCGGCGCCTGCCCTTGCCGTCGGACGTGGCATGCGGCAGGTGCAGTTCCATATATTGTCCCGGCGCGAACCTGACCGCACGTTCGGGCCGGAAGCTGAATTCCGTCGTCGTCGGCGTGAGGGGCCGCGATTCCTGGAAGTTGAGGCGGATGCCGCCGCGCTGTCCGGCCAGGAAGGCAAGCAGGTTCCCTGCCAGCAGGGCCAGTTCGGGAGAGTTGGCCACGAAGCCCAGGTTGTAGGGGACGGCAAAGATCACGCCGACGACGGCGGCGAGCGCCAGCTGCTGCCAGCGCCGGGGCGGCAGGGTCAGCGGCTCGGTCAGCATGAAGCCCACGAAGAACAGCACGGGGCGCTGTGCGAGGGGCTGCCACAGGGCCTGGCCCGTGGACATTCCGGCCCGGAGGAGCTCAGTGGCCACGATGGATACGGAGACCGCCGTGAACACGGCCCCCATCAGTATCTTCCGGGTGCGGTAGAGGACCAGCACGATGCCGGGGACGATGAGGAAAAGCATGGCGGGAGTGGCAGCCCACCACGTGGCGATGTTGAGGCCGGTCAGTCCGGCCGCAAATGCCCCAGCGGCTGCCGGGTTGAAGATATGCCGGCCGCGCCAGGCCAGGGCGTATTTCGAGGCCGATGCCAGGACGCAGGCGATCGCGACGCCGGCAACATCCAGCGCCTTGAAACTGGGCCAGAACAGGAAGTACAGCAGCAGGCCGGTGATCAGCGAGGATTCGGAATGCGGCCGGACGTGGAAAAGGGCCGCCAGCCCGCGGTTCGAGGCGTAGGTGAGTCCCAGGCAGAGCGCCAGATGGGTGAGCATCTCCGGGATGCCGAAGGTGAGCCAGCCCAGGACATTAAGCAGCAGGCTGTACGCGGCCAGCACCGCAAGCACCCACAGCACCAGGCGGTACATAGTGAAGCGGTTCAGGGACGTGTCCACCCGCTGGATCATGGAACTCATTCGAACAGCACTCCTTCGAAACCTGCTGAGTAGGCGGCACTTCCGTCCGAGAAAACCGTAAGCCAGGAAAACGCAAAATCCTGCTGAAGCGCCTTCCCTGAGACGAAGAACAGGGCAGTGGCCAAGGCATCGGCCGTCATGGCGTCCTCGGCCAGCGCCCAGGTGGCCACCACGGTTCTGACCGGTGCCCCGGTGGTGCCGTCCAGCACGTGATGCAGCCCGTCGCCCCACGCCCGGCGGTTTGCTGCCGAGGCGCACAAGGCGCCCGTGCCCAGGCTGAGGGTGCCGATGGCCCGGCCGGGATCGTACGGATGTTCCAGTGCCACGGCCACCGGTACCGGTCCGGAATTGAGGAGGTCGCCGCTGGCGTCGATGAAGTATTCGCCTGCTCCCAGGGACCGGAGTTCCGCTGCGAGCAGATCGGCCAACTGGCCCTTGCCGGCAGCCCCGACGTCAAGTACCACGGGAGCCGTGGTGGTCAGCACGGCGTCATTCCAGTCCAGGACGTCATCCCACCGCGGAGCGGGAACCGGTGTCCCGCGGGGCCGGAGCGAATAGTCCGGGCCGTACCCCAGCTGTTCCAGGCTGCCGCCGATCAGCGGCGTCATGGCACCGTCAGTCAGCCGGTAGAGGTTCCGGTACAGGCGGCCCAGCGCGCCTGCACCGTCCGGCATCCGTAAGCGGCCGGGCTCCCTGGCCGCCTGCGCGACGATCGAGTCCGCCCTGAAACGGGACCACGCGGCGTCGTACGTCTCCACCACGTCGAGCAGCCGGCGGCGCTGGCCGCCGTCCAGGGGGCCCGGCGTTGAAATCTCCCAGCTGGTTCCGATTCCGTCGAAACTGAACGCTGCCCAGCCCGGGTGCGGCACGTTATCTCCTCTTGACGCGGTGAACGGCGGATACTGCGCCGTTCGTGCAGGCGCGGCCTACCGGGCCTCGGATTTGATCTTCTCCACGGCCTGGTTGAAGCCGCCGCTGGTGAGCGATGAGCCGGCTACTTTTGAAACATTCAGTTCGTCCAGGCTCTTGCCCACTATCTGCGCCGCGATACCGCCGGCGAACTCGCCCTGGAACTTCCGGGTATTGGGGTTGGAAGGATGCTGGGTGATGTTCACGCCGGACACTGTGCCGCCGGAAAGCGTCAGCTCAACGCCCACAGTTTCAGTGCCGTTGGGGGACACATAGTTTCCGTCGGCGCTGTAGGTGCCGTCCTTGTAGCCGGACGCGGCAGCAGGGGCGCTGCTGGTTGCGGAGCCGGCGGACGCGGCAGTGGACTGGGCTGCCGCGGATTGGGCTGCCGGTGCCTGGGCGGACGGCGCGCAACCGGCCACGGTTCCGATCAGGGACATGCCGGCGATGCCGACGAAGACGCTCTTTCGTACCGGGAAGCTCATACGGGGCTCGTTTCGTATAGTTGCGGGCAGCTGCGTGCCGGACAGGTCCCGGCACCGCTGGGACAGGATCCAGTCAGGCAGTTACAGGATGGACAACGTTGGAATCAGCGTAATGGTTCAGCCTGTGACGAACCCGATTCAATTCTGTGAGGCTTTCTATTCCTGTGCCCCTTCACAGCGTCATGGCGTTGCTGAGGATTCCGCGGGTTTCGCGGGCCACCGGTAGGCTAGATGCGTGACTCCCGAAGAACTCTCCCTCGCCATATCCGCCTGCCTGAAAGACGCCGTCGCCGCCGGCGAAATCACTCTTTCCGCATCAGCCGTGCCGGACGAGGTGCGCGTGGAGCGGCCAAAGAACCGGGACCACGGCGACTGGGCCACCAACATTGCCCTCCAGCTGTCCAAGCAGGCCGGCGTTAATCCCCGGGAATTCGCCACTATCCTCAGCGCACGGCTCAAGGGCATTGACGGCGTTTCGGCCGTGGATATCGCCGGTCCGGGCTTCCTGAACATCACGGTGGACGCCGCGGCTGCAGGCGCCCTGGCCAAGGCCATCGTCGAAGCGGGGCCGGCGTACGGCACCAACTCGGCGCTCGCCGGACACGTGGTCAACATGGAATTCGTCTCTGCCAACCCCACCGGCCCGCTGCACATCGGCCACACGCGCTGGGCCGCGCTGGGCGACTCGATCGCCCGCGTCCTCCGGGCCTCCGGCGCGACGGTCACCGCCGAGTACTACATCAACGACGCCGGGTCGCAGATGAACGTCTTCGCCCATTCCGTGCTGTCCCGGCTGCACGGCCGTGGCGTGCCGGAGGGCGGTTACCCCGGCCAGTACATTTCCGACCTGGGCCACCATGTCCTGGCGGACCACCCGGACATCCGGGAACTGACCGACGTCGCGGCGCTGCCGGTCATCCGGAGTGCGGCGTACAAGGCGCAGATGAAGGACATCAAGGACACCCTTGCCGACTTCGGCGTCGCCTTCGACGTCTACTTTTCCGAGCAGGAACTGCACGACGCCGGCGCCATCGAAAGTGCCGTCGCGCGCCTTCGCGAGCAGGGCCACGTGTTCGACGACGGCGGCGCCGTCTGGCTGCGCACCACGGACTTCGGGGACGACAAGGACCGCGTGATGATCCGCGCGAACGGCGAACCGACCTACTTCGCCGCCGACGCCGCCTACTACCTGTCCAAGAAGGACCGTGGCTTCGACCAGAAGATCTACCTGCTGGGAGCGGACCACCACGGCTACATCCACCGGCTCAAGGCCATCGCGGCAGCGGCCGGCGACGACCCCGAGGCCAACATCGAGGTGCTGATCGGCCAGCTCGTGTCGGTGAACGGTGCCAAGCTGTCCAAGCGCGCGGGCAACATCATCGAGCTCAAGGACCTTATTTCCTGGCTGGGCAAGGATGCCGTCCGTTATTCGCTGGCGCGTTTCCCGGCGGACTCCCCGCTCACTCTGGACCCCGATCTCCTGAAGAAGCACAGCAACGAGAACCCGGTCTTCTACGTCCAGTACGCGCACGCACGGTCCCGCGGCACTGCCCGCAACGCCGTGGCAGCCGGAGTGGAGCGCAGTGTTGACGGGAAGGACGTGTTCGACGCCGCCCTCCTGGACCACGCCACCGAGAACGAACTGCTGTCCTACCTGGGCAGCTACCCCTCCATCGTGGCCAAGGCCGCCGAGTTGCGCGAACCGCACCGCGTGGCCCGCCACCTGGAAGTTATCGCCGGCGCCTACCACCGCTGGTATGACGCCTGCCGCGTGGCGCCGCAGGGCGATGAGCCCATCACGGACGTCAACCGCACCCGCCTGTGGCTCAACGACGCCACCAGCCAGGTGCTGGCCAACGGACTGGAACTGCTTGGCGTTTCGGCGCCGGAACGGATGTGACGCAATGACAGGGAATTCTTTGAACCACGCATCCCCCCTGGCACCGGAGTGGCTTGCCGTCCCGGCAGACCTCAATAGGCTCCACGAGCCCCTCTGGGCGGCCGGCGTTGCCCGGAACGACGCCGGTGAACTCGCCATTGACGGCATTCCGGTCAGTGAGCTCCAGCGCCAGTTCGGCACGCCGCTGTTCGTGATGAGCGAAAACGACTTCAGGGCACGTGCCCGGGCCTTCAGCGACGCCTTCAACGACGCTTTCGCCGACATCTGCGGGGGAGTGGATGTCTACTACGCCGGCAAGTCGTTCCTGTGCACCGCCGTGGTCCGCTGGGTGGAGGAAGAAGGGCTGCGCCTGGACACCGCTTCCGGCGGGGAACTTGCCGTCGCGGACCGCGCCGGCATACCGGGCGCCGATGTCGCCCTGCACGGCAACAACAAGTCCGACGCCGAGATCCACCGTGCGCTGGACATGAAGCTGGGCCGGATTGTGGTGGACAGCCTTGTCGAGCTGGAGCGCGTCGCCAAGATCGCGTCCGAACGCGGCGAAACCGCCAAGGTGATGCTGCGGCTGACACCCGGAGTGCATGCGCACACCCACGAGTTCATTGCCACCGCCCATGAGGACCAGAAGTTCGGCCTGTCCATGGCGGAGGACACCACGGACCAGGCAGGCCTGTCCGCGGCCGAGGAAGCCGTGGCCGCCGCCACGAGTTACCACAGCATTGAGCTCCTTGGCCTGCACTGCCACATCGGCTCGCAGATCTTCGAACCGGACGGCTTCGCGCTGGCCGCAGTGAAACTGCTCAATTTCCTTGCGGCCATGCAGGAGAAATACTCCATTGTCCTGCCCGAACTGGACCTCGGCGGCGGATACGGCATCGCGTATACGCCAGTGGACACACCGCGCCCGCCGGCGGAGATCGCGCAGGCGATGGCCGCCGTCGTGCGTTCCACCTGCGCCGAGCTGGGCATCACGTCTCCCCGGATCTCGATTGAGCCGGGACGCGCCATCGTAGGCAGCACCACGTTCACCCTTTACGAGGTGGGAACCCTCAAGACCGTCCGCGTGGACGCTGCCGCCGCTGAAAATGCAGGGAATGCCGGGGAAAACGTTACGTACCCGCGCCGCTATGTGTCGGTGGACGGCGGCATGAGCGACAACGCCCGCCCGGTGCTCTACGACGCGGATTATTCGGCGATTGTGGCGTCGCGGACCTCTGAGGCCGCACCGCAGCTGTCCCGCGTAGTGGGCAAACATTGCGAGAGCGGCGACATAGTTGTTAGAGATGTATATCTGCCCGAGGACGTGGCAGCCGGTGATCTGCTCGCTGTACCGGGGACCGGCGCCTACTGCTGGGCCCTCTCCAGCAACTACAACTATCTGGCCCGGCCGGGCGTTGTCGCTGTGCGCGACGGATCAGCCCGGCTGATTGTCCGCGGGGAAACCGAACAAGATCTGCTGAACCGCGACATGGGAGTCTGAATGACTGAATTGCGAACCCTGAAAGTAGCCCTGTTGGGCTGTGGCAACGTTGGGGCTCAGGTGGCGCGGATTCTGATTGATGACGCCGAAGCACTGGCCGCCCGCGCCGGAGCCCGCCTGGAGCTGACCGGCATCGCCGTGCGCACCATCGATGCGCCGCGTGACGTCGAGCTGCCGCGGGAACTGTTCACCACGGATGCCGACACCCTCGTCAAGGACGCCGACCTCGTCATCGAACTGATGGGCGGCATCGAACCTGCCCGTACCCTGATCCTCGCCGCCATCCAGAACGGCGCCTCTGTGGTCACCGGAAACAAGGCGCTCCTGGCCCAGGATGGCCCCACCCTCTACGCAGCAGCGGACAAGGCCGGCGTCCAGCTATCCTACGAGGCAGCCGTGGCCGGCGCGATCCCCATCCTGCGCCCCATCCGCGACAGCCTTTCCGGGGACCGCATCACCCGGGTGCTGGGCATCGTGAACGGCACCACCAACTTCATCCTCGACCAGATGGACACCACGGGTGCTCAGTTTGAGGACGCCCTCGCCGAGGCGCAGCGCCTTGGCTACGCAGAGGCTGACCCCACTGCCGACGTCGGAGGCCTTGATGCCGCGGCCAAGGCGACCATCCTCGCCTCGCTGTCCTTCCACACGCGCTTCGACCTGGAGAACGTCCACTGCGAAGGCATCACCGGAGTCAGTGCTGCGGACATCGCCGCAGCGAAGGACGCCGGGTTCGTCATCAAGCTGCTGGCCATCGCCGAGAAACTGACCGCCGCAGACGGCAGCGAGGGCGTGTCCGTCCGCGTACACCCCACTCTGCTGCCCCGCGAGCACCCGCTGGCCGCCGTCCACGGCGCCTTCAACGCCGTGTTCATCGAAGCCGAGAACGCCGGCGAGCTGATGTTCTACGGCCAGGGCGCCGGCGGAACCCCCACGGCATCGGCCGTCCTGGGCGACCTCGTCTCCGCCGCACGCCGGATCGTCCTGGGTGGCCCCGCGCAGACCGAGACCACCAACGGCCAGGTGCCCGCGCTGCCCATCGACGCCGTCAACACCAGCTACTACATCGGCCTCGACGTTGCCGACCAGCCCGGCGTGCTTGCCAAGATCGCCCAGCTGTTCGCTGAGCACGGCGTGTCCATCGAGATCATGCGTCAGACTATCCACCGTGACGCCGACTCCAATGTGGAATCTGCCGAACTGCGGATCGTCACCCACCGCGCAACCGAAGCTGCACTGGCAGCGACCGTCCGGGCCGTGAAGGGCCTGGACGTCATCAATTCAGTTACATCCGTACTGCGGGTAGAAGGAGTCTAAGTGGCTCACCAATGGCGCGGTGTCATCCGCGAATACGCTGATCGTTTGCCCGTAACGGAAAGCACGAAGGTCATTACCCTCGGTGAGGGCGGTACGCCGCTGGTCCACGCGCAGAAGCTCTCCGAGCTGACCGGGTCCACCGTGTACCTGAAGGTCGAAGGCATGAACCCCACCGGCTCCTTCAAGGACCGGGGCATGACTATGGCCATGACGGCCGCAGTGGCCTCGGGTGCCAAGGCAGTGGTGTGCGCCTCCACCGGCAACACGTCAGCGTCCGCAGCGGCCTACGCCACGGCAGCCGGCCTCCAGTGCGCCGTGCTGGTGCCGGAGGGCAAGATCTCCATGGGCAAGCTGAGCCAGGCGATCGCCCACGGCGCCACCCTCCTGCAGGTGGACGGGAACTTCGACAACTGCCTCGACATCGCCCGGAAGCTGGGGGAGTCCTACCCCGTGTTCCTGGTGAACTCTGTCAACCCGGCCAGGATCCAGGGGCAGAAAACCGGTGCCTTCGAAGTTGTGGATGCGCTCGGCGACGCCCCGGACATCCACGTCCTCCCGGTAGGCAATGCCGGTAACATCACCGCGTACTGGAAGGGCTACAAGGAGTACTCCGCCCCGTTCGAGTCCGAGACCGCCGGCACGCTGCCCGCCGTGTCCACCAGGACCCCGCAGATGTGGGGCTTCCAGGCCGCCGGCGCTGCGCCGTTCGTCGCGGGCCACCCCATCACGGAGCCGGACACCATCGCCACGGCAATCCGGATCGGAAACCCGGCCTCCTGGGACGGTGCCATCGCCGCCCGTGACGAGTCCGGCGGATTCATCGACGCCGTGACGGACGATGAGATCCTCGCGGCGCACCGCTGGCTTTCCGCCAAGGAGGGCGTCTTCGTGGAACCCGGTTCCGCCGCAGGCGTCGCGGGCCTGATCAAGAAGCACGCCGCGGGGCAGGTTCCCACCGGCAAGATTATCGTGATCACCGTGACCGGCCATGGCCTGAAGGACCCGCAGTGGGCGCTGCGCACCGAAGACGGCAGCGAAGTCCAGCCCGTCAAGGTGTCCAACGACGTGGTCACCGTGGCTGCCGAACTTGGCCTGGAAGAAAAATAGCCTTGGAAACCACCCTCACCGTCCCGGCTGAGTCAGCTGCCGGCGCGCCGGCGGTTCCGGCCGGGCAGCTGGTGACCATCCGCGTGCCCGCCACCAGCGCCAACCTCGGCCCCGGCTATGACAGCCTGGGACTCGCACTCTCGCTGCACGACACGCTGACCGTTGAAACCCTGGGCAGCGGCGAGCTCGAGTTCGAACTGAGCGGCGAGGGTGCGGAGACGCTTCCGCGCGACGCGAGCCACCTGGTGGTCAAGGCCATCACCGAGGCCCTGCACCGGCTGGGCTTCCGGCATCAGGGCCTGAAGATCACGGCCGACAACGTCAACCCCCACGGACGCGGCCTAGGTTCTTCGGCCTCGGCCGTGGTGGCCGCGGTTACGGCCGCGAATGCGCTCGTGCCGGAGCCGTCCCGCCGCGGCAAGGACTGGATCCTGCAGCTGACCAGCGAAATGGAAGGCCATCCTGACAACGTGGCACCGGCCATATTCGGCGGTCTGGCGCTGTCATGGCAGGACAGTGACCAGTACAGCAGCACCTGCGCCACGGTGTCGGATTCGGTGATTCCAGTCGTCGCCGTACCTGACTATGAGCTGTCCACCGAAGCGGCACGCGCACTCCTGCCGGCATCGGTGGGCCATCATGCTGCCGCCATGAACTCCGGCCGGGCCGCGCTGCTCATCCATGCCCTCACCAGCAAGCCGGAATTCCTGCTCGCCGGCACGGAGGACTACCTCCACCAGAGCTATCGCGCGGAGGCCATGCGCCCCAGCGCGGACCTGATCCGTGCGCTGCGCTATGCAGGACACGCTGCCGTTGTATCCGGCGCCGGGCCAACTGTCCTGGTGCTCGCCAACGGGGAAGAAGAGGCAGCCGCAGTGGTGGGTTTCATCGAGGCCTACACCCGGGCCAACACGCCGGATGTCGGATGGCGTGTGATGAAGCTGGCGGTGGACGTTGAAGGTGCTAAAGTGGGAGTGCACCGGCGGTAATCCCGCAGGCAGTCAAAACGAACCCGATGTTGGCCATGGCGCCTGTCTAATCGTTTGCTGCTCTGAACTTCAACTGCGCAATAGTCTCCGGTGCCGCCTGCTTTGGTCTGTCGCAGGAATCTGCAGAATCGCTCTGCACCCCTGAACCGTCAGTCCGCCATTCCGTTCTCTTCCTGGAATGTTCGAGGCGTATCAGTATCCGGCCCTGCTGGCCGAATTCCATCCGGCAAGGCCGAAATCCGGCTGCAGATCTGAACTGCAGCCCAGATCAAATCATCGCGTCCAGCTCCCAGTCTGGACGCCGTCGAGGGGGAAGGATCCTTCGTGACCGAAACCACTGAGCTGTCTCCAGCTGTGGACATATCTTCTGCTACCGACTTGTCGGCAGCACCCGCCAAGAGCAGCGGCCTTGCCGGCCTTAAGCTCGCCCAGCTGCAGGCTCTCGCCAGCCAGCTCGGTATCTCCGGCGGATCCCGCATGCGCAAGGGCGATCTGGTGACCGCCATTTCCGCCCACCGCGCAGGCACTTCAGCCACCAAGGCTCCGGCCAAGGGCGCTGATAAGACCGGCGAAAACATCTCGGCACGGGCAACCGCGCCGGCAGCTGCCGCCCCTGCTGCTGAAGCTGCAGAGGCTCCCGCCGCGGAAGGCACCCGTGCCCGCCGTGGTCGCAGCCGCCGTGCCGGCAGCGACGGCGTTGTCACCGCTCCCGCCACCGAGGCACCCGCCCCGGAAGCCGCACCCAGCGAAGCGCCCGCGGCTCCTGAAGCCGCTCAGGCCGCCGTGTCCGAAGGTGCTGCACCGGAAGCTGCGGAGCGCCGCCAGCCCCGCACCCGCAACCGCCGCCGCGGTGAAGCAGCCGCCCAGGCGACGGCCCCCGCCGCCGAGGGTGAGGCCCCGGCGCAGGCGCCGGCGCCGGCCGAGCAGCGTGTTTCTGAACAGCGCGTCTCCGAACAGCGTGTTTCCGAGCAGCGCACGGAACAGCGTGGCGGTGAGCAGCGTGAACAGCGCGGCGCAGACCAGGCCGGCGAAGCAGCCGAAGCCGGTCAGCGCAACGAGCGCCAGACAACCCGCACCCGTGGCGGCCGCGACGGCGGCGAAACCGCCGGTACGCGTGAAACAACCCGTCGGGACGACACCCGCGAAAGCGACGATGCGGACGGCGGAAGCCGCCGTAACCGCCGCAACCGCCGTGACCGCAACGACAGGACGGGAGGCCAGGACAACAGCCGGGACAACCGGGATAACTCTCGCAACGACCGCTTCCGCGACCGTAACGATCGCCGTCGTGGACGCGCCCAGGGTCCGGACGTCGACGACGTCGAGGTCACCGAGGACGATGTCCTGCTGCCCGTCGCCGGCATCCTGGACGTGCTGGAGAACTACGCGTTCATCCGCACCTCCGGCTACCTGCCGGGTCCGAACGACGTCTACGTGTCCCTCGCCCAGGTCAAGAAGTACAACCTGCGCAAGGGCGACGCCGTGGTCGGCGCCATCCGCGCACCCCGTGAAGGCGAAGACCGCAGCCAGCAGTCCGCCCGCCAGAAGTTCAACGCCCTGGTCCGCGTCACCTCCGTCAACGGCAAGACCCCCGAGGAACTCAAGGACCGGGTCGAATTCGCGAAGCTCGTCCCGCTGTACCCCTCGGAGCGCCTGCGCCTCGAGACGGACCCCAAGAAGATCGGCCCCCGCGTCATCGACCTGGTTGCCCCGATCGGCAAGGGCCAGCGCGGCCTGATCGTTTCGCCGCCGAAGGCCGGCAAGACGCTTATCCTGCAGTCCATCGCCAACGCCATCACCACCAACAATCCTGAGGTCCACCTCATGATGGTGCTCGTTGACGAACGTCCCGAAGAAGTCACGGACATGCAGCGCACCGTGAAGGGCGAGGTCATTGCCTCCACCTTCGACCGTCCCGCCGACGACCACACCACCGTGGCCGAGCTCTCCATCGAACGCGCCAAGCGCCTCGTGGAAATGGGCATGGACGTTGTGGTGCTCCTCGACTCCATGACCCGCCTGGGCCGTGCCTACAACCTGGCAGCACCGGCTTCCGGCCGTATCCTGTCCGGTGGCGTCGACTCCGCAGCGCTGTACCCGCCGAAGCGCTTCTTCGGTGCAGCCCGCAACATCGAAAACGGCGGCTCACTCACCATCCTGGCCACCGCGCTCGTTGAGACCGGTTCCAAGATGGACGAGGTCATCTTCGAAGAGTTCAAGGGCACCGGCAACATGGAACTGCGCCTGTCCCGCCAGCTCGCGGACAAGCGCATCTTCCCGGCAGTGGACGTCAACGCGTCCGGCACCCGCCGCGAAGAAAACCTGCTTTCCCCCGAGGAAGTCAAGATCATGTGGAAGCTGCGCCGTGTCCTTTCCGGACTCGAAACGCAGCAGAGCCTTGAGCTGCTGACCAACAAGATCCGGGAGACCCAGAGCAACGTCGAGTTCCTCATGCAGGTTCAGAAGACGACGCTTGGTGCGAAGTCGGATAACGACAAATAGTTTCACCAGGGGCGGGGCCGACGCATTTTGCCGGCCCCGCCTTTGTCGTTCGGATTTTGCCGCCCCCGCCCCTACGCTGGGCGGCTTCGATCTTCGATCGTTCGCCGCCCGGCTCCGGCAGGCCCGATGCCACTCCCGGGGCGGCAAAATCCGAACGCCATGCAGTTATCTCACCAAATGCGGGCTAGCGCCCGGACGTGCGGTCAGTCTCCGCATGGCAGTCATTAGACTTGTACAAGTCGAAAGAGGTTTTGAAAATGTTTGAGTCCGTACAGGGCCTGCTTGATGAGCATGATGCCATCCAGGCACAGCTGGGGGATCCCGCTGTTTATGCTGACCAGCGGCTTGCCCGGAAGCTGGGGCGGCGGTCTGCTCAGTTGAATGGCATTGTTGAGGCCTACCACCGCTGGGAGGCCATCCGTGATGACCTCGCGGCTGCCAAGGAAATGGCGGACGAGGACCCCGAGTTTGCCGCGGAGGTGCCCGAGCTGGAGGCTTCGCTGGAGACCGCGGCCGCCAAATTGCGCCGGCTCCTGATCCCGCGGGACCCGGACGATGCACGCAACGTGATTCTCGAGGTCAAGGGCGGCGAAGGCGGCGACGAGGCCGCGCTGTTCGCTGCGGACCTGCTGCGCATGTACACCCGCTACGCGGAATCACGAGGCTGGAAGACCGAACTCATTTCGGCCACAGAATCGGACCTGGGCGGCTACAAGGACGTCCAGATGGCCGTCAAGGGCAGCTCGAACGATCCCGCCGAGGGCGTTTACGCGCGGCTTAAGTTCGAAGGCGGCGTGCACCGTGTGCAGCGTGTCCCCGTGACGGAATCCCAGGGCCGGATCCACACCTCGGCCGCCGGCGTGCTGGTGCTTCCCGAAGTTGACGAGCCCGAAGAGCTCGAGATCAACCAGAATGACCTCAAGATCGACGTCTACCGGTCCTCAGGGCCGGGCGGCCAGTCGGTCAACACCACCGACTCCGCGGTCCGCATCACCCACCTTCCCACCGGGATCGTGGTGGCCATGCAGAACGAGAAGTCCCAGCTGCAAAACCGTGAAGCCGGCATGCGCGTGCTTCGGGCCCGCATCCTGGCGCACCAGCAGGAACAGATCGACGCCGAGAACTCGGCCCAGCGCAAGTCCCAGATCCGCACCATGGACCGTTCCGAGCGCATCCGCACCTACAACTACCCGGAAAACCGCATCGCGGACCACCGGACCGGTTACAAGGCCTACAACCTGGACCAGGTCATGAACGGCGACCTGGAGCCCGTGATCCAGTCGGCCATCGAGATGGACGAACAGGCCCGCCTGGACGCCATCGGCGAATAGGCTTCGGCGGCACGCACGATGACACTCGGAACAGGGCTGAGCCTGGCGGAAGCCGTCCGCGAGGCGACCGCCATCCTTCGCGACGCCGGGGTTCCCAGCCCTCGCGTGGATGCGGAGCTGCTGGCGGACCACCTCCTGGGCGTCGGCCTGGGTAGGCTGCGGGCCATGCTCCTGGCGGATTCGTCTCCGGAGCCGGACGGCTATGCCGAACTGGTGGCCGAACGCGCACAGCGGGTGCCGCTGCAGCACATTACCGGTGTGGCCCACTTCCGCTACCTGCAGCTGGCCGTGGGGCCCGGAGTCTTCATTCCCCGGCCGGAGACCGAGTCCGTGGTCCAGCTGGTCATCGACCGGCTCAAGGATCCGGCCCAAGGCACGCGCCGTGCCAAGGTGGTGGACCTGGGCACGGGCTCGGGAGCCATCGCCGGCTCCATCGCCCTCGAAGTCCCCGGCGCGGACGTCTACGCCGTGGAGTTCAGCGAATTTGCCCATGCCTGGGCCGAACGCAACCTTCGGCCGCTCGGCGTCACGCTGCTCCGCGGAGACCTCCGCGACGCACTGCCGGAACTCAACGGCACGTTCGACGTCGTTGTTTCAAATCCGCCGTACATTCCCGCTGAGGCGATTCCCAACGAACCTGAAGTGGCCTTGCACGATCCGCCTGAAGCGCTGTACGGCGGGGGAGCGGACGGCATGGAACTTCCGACGGCGGCAGCGGCGTCCGCCGCCCGGCTGCTGGTTTCCGGCGGCTACTTCGTTATGGAACACGCCGAAGTCCAGGCAACATGGATCGCAGCCATGCTGAAGACCTCGGGCCTCTGGTCCGACGTGATGACGCACCTGGACCTCAACGGCAAGGAGCGCGCCACGAGTGCAGTCCTTGCCGCACCGTCGGACCGTTAAACCGATCAGCCCCTGAAGTGATGAAAGAATAGGCCAGTGACCACAACCTACGACTGCACGGCAGCTGACCAGCGGGCTGAAGGGCTGGAGAATGCCCAGCGGGCCATCCGCCAACACAAATGCGTGGTATTCCCGACCGACACGGTGTACGGGATCGGTGCTGACGCGTTCTCACCCCAGGCTGTCAATATGCTGCTGGCGTCCAAGGGCCGCAGCCGGAAGATGCCGCCGCCGGTCCTCATTCCGCGGCTCAACGCCCTGGACGGGCTGGCAACCGACGTCCCGGCAGAGGCACGCAAGCTTGCCGAGGCCTTCTGGCCGGGCGGCCTCACCATGATCTTCCATGCGCAGCCGTCGCTCGACTGGGACCTGGGCGAGACCAAGGGCACCGTGGCGTTGCGGATGCCGGCCGACGACGTCGCCCAGGACCTGTTGACACTGACCGGGCCCCTCGCGGTGTCGTCAGCAAACCGCACCGGCCAGCCGGCAGCCAGGACGGCCGCCGAGGCCTTGACCCAGCTCGCCGAATCCGTTGAGGTCTACCTCGAGGGGGGACTGCGTCCGGAGGGCGGCACGGACATGGATGCCCTGCCCTCAACCATTATCGACGCCACTGCACTGCCCCTCAGGGTGGTGCGCCAGGGTGCCCTCGCCCTCGAAAAACTGCGCGAGGTTGTTCCCGGACTTCTGGACATTGACGGCAATGCCGCCGACGTGCCGGCTGCTGACGCCCGGACTGCCGATGTCCCGGCCGCTGACGCCCGGCCAGCCGGACCGGCAGCCGGGGACGGATCCGTGACGGGACCCGGCGTCGAATGATTCTCACCCGGCAGCACATCCCTGTCCTC
This sequence comes from Arthrobacter sp. Leaf337, assembly GCF_001423745.1. Taxonomy (GTDB): domain Bacteria; phylum Actinomycetota; class Actinomycetes; order Actinomycetales; family Micrococcaceae; genus Arthrobacter. The sequence continues at coordinate 210,897 of NZ_LMPC01000001.1, read as the reverse complement.
GGTGTCGACGCGACGCCACTGACAGTTCAGGGGATGACAGCCACCCTCAACCGCTTTGTCGCCGAAGGCAGCACCCGCACGGTGGTAGGCCACAACCTGCACAGTGTGACGCTCTTCCACTCCGATCCGGAATTCCGGGCCCTCTACGAAAACAGCGATGTTGTGCTGCTCGACGGCGCCCCGGTGCTGTGGCTGTGGGGACGATCGGGGGATGCGGACGGGCCCGTCATGGACTACCGTCTGGGTTCCACCGACTGGATCCCTGCCCTCGGCAATGTGGAAGGCCTTGAGCGAATTGCCGTGCTCGGCGCCGGAGCGGAAGCCAACGCCAAGGCTGTGACGCGGCTGGCCGGGATCGTGCCGGGTGCGAAAGTGGCCGGCATGCCGGGCGAAGGCTGGAACGGCGCCCTTGAAAATGAAGCTGTCGCCTGGCTGCAGGAGCTGCGTCCGCAGCTGGTGCTGCTGGGACTCGGCATGCCATTGCAGGAAATGGTCCTCCGCCGGAGGCTGGACTCCCTTCCCCCTGCCGTGTATTGCGCGGTGGGCGGTGCCATCGAACAGATCGCCGGAATCCAGAAGCTTGCTCCGCGCTGGCTGGGACGGCTGGGCCTGGAATGGGCCTGGCGGCTCATGCTGCATCCCCGCAGGGTGGCCTATCGCGTCTTCGGTGAGCCGTGGGTGCTGCTGGCCCTCCTGGTCCGGAGACGACTCAGGCAGGACGGCTAGGACCCGCCGTCCTCCAGGCTAGAACTTCTGGTCCTTCAGGGGACCGAAGCCCTTGCCGCGGAGACCGGTGGAAAACGCCCGGAACCAATCCGCCAGGCCGCGGAAGTCGCCGCGTCGCAGGAAGTAGCCGAGATAGCCGCCAACGTCCGCCACCAGCGACTTCGCCCGGAAGTGGCGGCGGATCAGGTAGCCGCGGTTCCGGTAGTAGTAGTAGCGCTTGAACGCCGTCTCGGGAACAATCACGTGCCATCTGGCGCCGAAAACGTGCTGTGTCTCGGCAAAAGCGTGCGGATGCGTGATGGCGGTGGTGGTCACCGTGCCAAAGCGGATGCCCGCCTTCCGGAGCCTGATGGTGAAGTCCACCTCGTCGCCGCGGATGAAAAGCCGCATGTCGGGCAGGCCCACTTTGAAGAAGACGTCCGAACGGATCAGCGCTCCGTTGAAGAAGTGGCCGTCGTCGGGCAGGAAACCGAGCTTCTCCACTTCCGCACGGTCGTGCGTTACTTTGCCGTCGAGGCGGAAGAAAAAGGACAGCCGGTCCGGGTGGCCCGGCGCGGCAACCAGCGGGACCACGGCATCCAGGCCGCGCGCTTCGGCTTCCCGGAGCAGCGTGGCGAGGCACTCCGGGTCCCCGGGCTCGGCGTCGTCGTCCATCATCCAGATCCAGTCAGCGCCGCTGGCAACCGCCTTCAGGATGGCCAGGGAGAATCCGCCGGCGCCGCCAAGGTTCGCTTCCGACCGGACGTAGTCCACGTTGGCGTGCTGGTCCGCCACCTCTTTGGCGGGCACGGTGCCGCTGTCCACGAGGCAAATGGAATGGACCGGAGAGCTCTGCCGGTTGATGGCATTCAGCAGGACGGCGAGCTCGCGGGGACGGTCAAACGTCACGGCGGCAACTGCAACCGAGGGGGACATCGCTGGTTCCTTTCAACACGGCCGCCGGTGGATTTCCCGCCGGCAATGGGCCGTGTGACGCGAAGCCAGCCAGCCGTTGGCATTAGTATCTTGACTAGAGTCCACTGTAATACAGCCCTGTCAGGCACCAAGCACTGCCTGCCGCGCGCACGGCGACGGAGAAGTTTCATTTATCGAAAGTCAGTTCCACAGCAATCGAACCCTAGCTATCCCTGCCGCCGGGCACTGACCGGGCAGCAGGGATACACACTGTCGAGGGTTGGTTCCGTCAACAGCGCGGGGAAGGTGGCTTCCCCATGATCATGTACCTGCTGATGATGCTGACGGCCGCAGGCGTATCCTTCGCCGCCACCTGGGGTGCACGGCTGATCGGCAACAGGCTTGAGCTTTTCTCGCCGATCCGCAGCCGCGACACCCACTCCCACAAAGTCTCCAGGCTGGGAGGCCTGGGCATTTACGCGGGATTCCTGGTGGCCCTGATCGTTGCGAGCCAGTCTTTCTTCGTCAAGGACATCTTCCGCGGCAACGCCTCGCCCTGGGGGGTCCTCGCCGGCGCCACGCTGATCGTCATCGTGGGTCTCGCCGATGACCTCCTGGACCTGCGGTGGTGGGTGAAACTGATCGGCCAGAGCGCTGCGGCCATGGTGGTGGCCATCTGGGGCGTGAGGATGAGCATCCTGCCGTTGATACCCGAGCCGATCCTGCTTGAGAATGAGGTCGTCCGCATCGTCCTCACCGCCGGGCTGATCGTCACCACCATGAACGCCTTCAACTTCATCGACGGGCTGGACGGGCTCGCCGCCGGCGTGGCCATCATCGGCGGCGCGGCGTTCTTCCTGACTGCCTACTGGGTGCACCGGTCGGCAGTCCTGCTCGACTATTCGGATCTCGCCACGCTGCTCACCGCAGTAGTGGTTGGAAGCTGCGCCGGCTTCCTGCCGCACAACTGGTTTCCTTCGAAGATCTTCATGGGGGACTCCGGCGCCATGCTGATCGGACTCCTCCTGGCCTCCGCCGGCATTGTCTCAACGGGCCAGATCACCTCCGGGCTCTACGACCGGGCCAACGGTATACCGACGATCATCCCCATCCTCCTGCCGTTCGCGGTGCTGTTCCTGCCGTTGCTGGACCTCTGCCTGGCGGTCGTGCGGCGGACGGCGCTGGGGCGTTCGCCCTGGTCCGCGGACCGCGGACACCTGCACCACAAGCTGATGGACATTGGCTACTCCCACCGCGCCTCCGTCATCCTGATGTACGCCTGGACCTGTGTGCTGGCCTTCGGGGGCCTGGCCTTCGCCATCTTCCCGTGGCAGCTTGTGCTGGCTGCGGACGTCGCAGCGGCCGCCGTTATGGCCGTGGTCACGGCATGGCCGTACCTTCGCGACAAGGCACCCGGACCGGGGCCACGGTCGGAAGCGGAGTACGAGGCCGAGGCGGAAGCGGCGGGGCAGGAGTGAGCCTTGGACACCCTTTTCCGAATAATTTCTATCTCATGTAGAATTTCAGTGCAGCTCTTCGCCGCACCCTCCTTTGCCAGCCCGCAGTACACGACGATTGGGATCTGATGACCTCCAACGCCGAACCCGGACACAGATCCGGTAACGGACCCGTTGGTGTCTCCGGCCCCACAAAGTCACTGTGGCTGGGGCTCCTGAAGTTGAGCGCAGGTGCGGCCCTGGCCGGCCTCGTGCTCGCCGGAATACCGGCCGCGATCCTCAACGGCGGCGGGGGAGCGCTCTCTAGCACTTTCGGCGGCCTCCTTGTTATGGCGTTCTTCGGAATTAGCCTCCTTGTGGGCCATTTTGTCGGACGGAACAATCCCTCCGGCGCCATCGGGGTCTTTGTTGTCACCTACTTCGTCAAAGTTGTGGGATTCGCCGTGGTGCTTTTCGTTATCGGAGCACCCGAATGGCTCCACGCCCGCTGGTTCCTGATCGGCGCCGTCACCGCCGTCGTGTTCTGGCAGGCGGCCGAGATCTACGGATTCAGCAAGGCCCGCCTCCGTATCTATAACGACCCCGAACCCGTGAAGGACGGCAACCATGAACAGCCGTAATTCGAAGCGAAAAAACATGCGGGAAATCCCCAAATCCACCCACGGTTCCGTAGGCGTATCTTCCGACGGCGGGGACGGCGGATACAACGCCGGCATCGCCGTCTTTAGCTACATAATTGGCGGAATCATCGTCTGGAGTTTGATAGGGTGGGGTCTGGATTATCTGTGGGGAACCCGCTGGATTGTGCTCCTAGGCGCTCTGCTTGGAGCTGCGGGAGGGTTCTATCTTTCTCATATGCACGGACTCACCAGTAACAGAACGTCACCTGGTGAAGACAGTGCAGCCAGCGGCCCGTCCAAGGACGAGGAACAGTAATGCCTAACAATTTCACAAGGGGAAGGGCGGACATGAAGATCGCCGGACCCTCACCAACGCCCAATGATGGACACTGCAGAGAGGAAACGCGTTGATCGCGCTTGCGCTCCCGGCCCAAGATTCAGGAGAGTTCAACCCTCCTGGAATTGAAGAAATGCACCTGCCGGCAATCCTGCCGTGGGGTGCGGCAGACGGATTCTCCAAGCAGATGCTGCTGGTTATCCTGTCGGTCGTCATTATCGCTACATTCTTTCTGCTAGCTGCGCGGAAGCAGCAGCTTGTTCCCGGCAAACTGCAGTTTGCAGGTGAAGCTGCCTACGGCTTCGTCCGCAACAGCATCGCCAAGGACATCATTGGCGGCAAGGACTTTATTAAGTACGTCCCGCTGTTGTTCAGCCTCTTCTTCTTCATCCTGGTGAACAACATCTACGGCGCCATCCCGCTGATCCAGCTTCCGAGCTTCTCGCACGTCGGCGGCGCCTATGTGCTGGCAGCCATCGTCTACCTGACCTGGATCGGCATCGGCGTCAAGAAGAACGGTCTCAAGTACTTCAAGCTGGCCACCGTTCCCTCGGGCGTGCCGGTGTACATCCTCCCGATCGTTATTCCGATCGAGATCATTTCCAACTTCCTGGTCCGCCCTGTCACCCACAGCCTCCGTCTGTTTGCCACCATGCTGGCCGGACACTTGATTGTGATGATTGCCGGATCCGGCATCGAGTACCTGGTCATGCAGGAGAACATCCTCCTGAAGGGCACCTCGGTACTGGTTCTCGTCGGCGCCATCGCCATGTACATGCTGGAAGCGCTGATCATGGCGCTGCAGGCTTACGTTTTCACGCTGCTGACTGCCATCTACATTGAAGGCGCTCTGCACGCGGACAGCCACTAGGCACCCACATACTTCCCCTTCGCGGGGATGAAGCAACCCAAACAACCTGCCACACGGGTGGCATCTTGAAAGGAAGAAAAATGGAAGGCTCCATCAACGGCTCCCTCAACCTCATCGGCTACGGCCTCTCCGCTATCGGCGGTGGTATCGGTGTGGGTCTCGTGTTCGCGGCTTACATCAATGGTGTGGCACGTCAGCCGGAAGCCCAGCGCGTCCTGCAGCCGATCGCATTCCTCGGCCTTGCGCTGACTGAAGCACTCGCCATCCTCGGCCTGGTCTTCGCTTTCGTTCTCTCCTAAGCGTTAGAACTTAGCGAACATCCAGAAACCGAGTAGATAAGGACGGGTGAAATATGAATCAGACGATCATCTCAGCCGCCACCGAAGGCACTAATCCGCTCGTTCCCAACCCTTGGGAAATGGGCGTAGTCCTGGCCGGCTTTGCTGTCCTCTTTTACATCGTGGTCAAGTTCGTTGTCCCGATGTTCGAGAAGACGTTCGCGGAGCGTGCCGAGGCTATTGAAGGTGGCATCGCCAAGGCTGAAAAGGCCCAGGCAGAGGCTTCTGCTGCACTCGAAGAGTACAAGCAGCAGCTCACCGACGCCCGTGCAGAAGCCAACCGCATCCGCGAGGAAGCCCGTGCCGAAGGCGCCCAGATCCTCGCGGACCTGAAGGAAAAGGCAGCTGCAGAGTCTGCCCGCATCACCGCGCACGCCCACGCTCAGATCGAATCCGAGCGTCAGGCGGCCGTTGTGTCGCTGCGCGCCGAAGTCGGCACGCTGGCCACCACGCTGGCAAGCCGCATCGTCGGCGAGTCACTGAGCGATGATGCACGTGCAGCCCGCGTGGTTGACCGTTTCCTGGCAGATCTGGAGAACCAGAACGCAGGTGCAGCTAAGTAATGGCAGGTGTATCGAGCGAATCGCTGACCGCGGCGCTGGTGGCATTGGAAGCCAAGCTTCCCTTCGCTTCGCTGCAGTTGGCAAAGGAACTCTTCGGAATCCTGGGAACGGTGGACAGCTCGGCTGGCTTGCGCCGTGCCCTGACTGACCCGTCCCGCAGCGGTGACGAAAAGTCGGCACTGGTCAAGCAGCTCTTCGGTGGAAAAGTCTCCACTGATGCTGCGGAAATCGCGAGCGGACTGGCCAGTTCACGCTGGGCGTCGGCTCGGGATATCGGCGATGCACTCGAGACTCTTGCCGCTTCGGTGGTAATTGCCGTTGCTGAGAACAAGTCGGCCGTCTCTGCCTCAGGGATCAACGGACTGGAAACGCTGGAGAACGATCTGTTCTCCTTCAACCAGGCCGTCGGTTCCAGCCACGAGGTACAGCGTGCTCTGTCCGAGCCGCAGGCGAGCCCGGCTGCCAAGATTGCCCTCGCCGAGAAGCTCGTTCCCCACGCAAGCGAGGAAGCGAAAGTCCTTATCGGACAGGCAGTTTCGCAGCCGCGCGGTCTCAAGGTGACCAACCTTGTGCGCCGTTTCGCAGAGCTTGCAGCCAAGCGCCAGCAGCGCTGGATCGCAACGGTCAGCGTCACCCGTCCGCTGACGGAGACGCAGACCAGCCGGCTTCAGGCAGCGCTGAACGCGCTGTACGGGCGCGAGCTCAAGATCAACATGAACGTTGACCCGGCACTGATTGGTGGTATCCGGATCCAGGTCGGTGATGAAGTGGTAGACGCTTCTGTACTGAACCGCCTGGGCCAGCTCCAGCGTCAGCTTGCCGGCTAACCGGACAAGCACAACTTAACTGATAGAAACCCCGGTCATCGTGACAACGATGATCACGAAAACAGGAGAGCAGGGACTGCAGATGGCCGAATTGACCATCAACGCCGACGACGTCCGTATTGCGTTGAACGAGTTCGCGGCGTCCTACGAACCCGGAAACGCAGAGCGCGTAGAGGTCGGCCGTGTGACCACCGCAGGTGACGGCATCGCCCGTGTTGAGGGCCTTCCCTCGGTCATGGCGAACGAGTTGCTTCGTTTCGAAGACGGCACGCTGGGCCTGGCCCAGAACCTCGACGTCCGCGAAATCGGTGTCATTATCCTCGGTGACTTCACCGGAATCGAAGAAGGCCAGGAAGTCCACCGCACGGGACAGGTTCTGTCCGTGCCGGTTGGCGATGCCTTCCTCGGCCGCGTGGTTGACCCGCTGGGCCAGCCGATCGACGACCTCGGCGAAATCAAGGCTGAAACCACCCGTGCACTGGAACTCCAGGCGCCCGGCGTGACCCAGCGCAAGTCGGTGCACGAGCCGATGCAGACCGGTCTGAAGGCTATCGACGCCATGATCCCGATCGGCCGCGGCCAGCGTCAGCTGATCATTGGTGACCGCCAGACCGGCAAGTCGGCAATCGCCATCGACACGATCATCAACCAGAAGGCCAACTGGGCTTCCGGAGATGTCACCAAGCAGGTGCGCTGCATCTACGTGGCCATCGGCCAGAAGGCGTCCACCATCGCGGCTGTTCGCCAGACGCTCGAGGACAACGGCGCACTGGAATACACCACCATTGTGGCTTCCCCCGCGTCCGACCCCGCAGGCTTCAAGTACCTTGCTCCTTACGCCGGTTCGGCCATCGGCCAGCACTGGATGTACGGCGGCAAGCACGTCCTCATCGTGTTCGATGACCTTTCCAAGCAGGCCGAGGCCTACCGTGCAGTGTCGCTGCTGCTCCGCCGCCCGCCGGGACGCGAAGCCTACCCGGGCGACGTCTTCTACTTGCACTCCCGCCTCCTGGAGCGTTGTGCCAAGCTCTCCGACGAGCTGGGCGCCGGCTCGATGACCGGCCTGCCGCTCATCGAGACCAAGGCAAACGACGTCTCCGCCTACATCCCGACCAACGTGATCTCCATTACCGATGGCCAGATCTTCCTGCAGTCGGACCTCTTCAACGCCAACCAGCGTCCCGCCGTCGACGTGGGTGTCTCCGTTTCCCGCGTGGGTGGCGCAGCGCAGGTCAAGTCCATGAAGAAGGTCTCCGGTACCTTGAAGCTGGAATTGGCCCAGTACCGCGACATGCAGGCATTCGCAATGTTCGCGTCGGACCTCGACGCCGCATCGCGCCAGCAGCTGACCCGTGGCGCACGCCTGATGGAACTGCTCAAGCAGGGCCAGTACTCGCCGTTCCCGGTCGAGAACCAGGTTGTGTCCATCTGGGCCGGTACCAACGGCTACCTGGACGACGTTCCGGTTGAGGACATCAACCGCTTCGAGACTGAGTTCCTGGAGCACCTGAAGCACAAGTCCTCCATCCTGACGACGCTGGCACAGACCAACGTCATGGACGATGACACCGCAGAAGCACTGAAGACCTCGATCGTGGCCTTCAAGAAGGGCTTCTTCGGCGAGGGCGACAGCCTCCTGGTTGGTGCAGGGCACGAGGAGCACGCCCCCATCGACGAGGCGCAGGTCGACCAGGAAAAAATCGTCAAGCAGAAGCGCTAGTTTCGCTGGCAGGGACTGCCGGGACCCCGACGGGTTCCGGCAGTCCCGGCCACCGGGATCTTAGGAAAGGATAAGTATGGGAGCCCAGATTCGGGTCTACCGCCAGAAGATCAGCTCGACGACGTCGATGCGCAAGATCTTCAAGGCGATGGAACTGATCGCTACCTCGCGCATCGGCAAGGCCCGCGCACGCGTAGCGGCTTCACTGCCTTACGCAAACGCGATTACGCGTGCCGTTTCTGCTGTCGCTAGCCAGAGTGAAATCGACCACCCGCTGGTCACCGAGCCCGAGCAGATCCGCCGTGCCGCCGTCCTGGTCATCACCTCGGACCGTGGCCTTGCAGGTTCCTACTCGGCAAGTGTGCTCAAGCAGGCGGAAGGCCTCACGGAGCTGCTTCATGAGGAAGGTAAGGAAGTCAAGACGTACGTTGTCGGCCGCAAGGCCCAGGCGTACTTCGACTTCCGCAACCGTCCTTACGCACGGGTATGGACCGGCAACACGGATTCACCGGAGTTTGCGACCGCGCAGGAAATCGGCGCAGCGCTGCTGGAGGATTTTGCCACCGCGTACGAAGAGGATGGCGTGGACGAGATCCACGTCGTCTACACACGCTTCAAGTCCATGGTGACGCAGGAACCTACGGTCATCCGACTGCTTCCCCTCGAGGTCGTCGAAGAGCAGGCACAGTCCGAATCGGACCTCCTGCCGCTCTATGAGTTCGAGCCGGAAACGGAGCAGGTGCTTGATGCACTGCTGCCGCGCTACATCGAATCACGTATCTTCGCCGCCATGTTGCAGGCAGCAGCTTCCGAGCTTGCAGCCCGTCAGCGGGCGATGAAGTCTGCCGGTGACAACGCCACGGACCTCATCAAGAAGTACACGCGTCTGCGCAACACTGCCCGCCAGGCTGAAATTACGCAGGAGCTTTCCGAAATCGTGGCCGGTGCCGACGCCTTGAGTGCGTCCTAGCCAGCACGGTTCCGGATCCAGCTGTACCTGCACCAAAAGATAAACTTAACCCCCACGCCATCTACTGAGTGAAGTGAGAGAGATGACTGCCACCGCTACCGAACACGTAGCCGCAACGTCCGGTGCTACCGGCCGTATTGCACGTGTTATTGGCCCGGTTGTCGACGTCGAATTCCCGGCTGACGCAATCCCCTCGATTTACAACGCACTCACCACGGAGATTACTCTCAACGGTGAGACCAAGACCATCACGTTCGAGGTTGCCCTCCACCTGGGTGACAACCTCATTCGCGCCATCTCCCTGCAGGCTACTGACGGACTCGTCCGCGGTACCAACGTTGTGGACACCGGCTCGCCCATCACCGTGCCTGTCGGCGACGGCGTCAAGGGTCACATCTTCAACGTCCTCGGCAAGCCGCTTGACGTTGACGAGTCCGAGATCCAGGCTTCGGACCACTGGGCCATCCACCGCAAGGCTCCCGCCTTCGCGACCCTCGAGGGCTCCACCGAGATGCTGGAAACCGGCATCAAGGTCATCGACCTCCTCACCCCGTACATCAAGGGTGGAAAGATCGGCCTCTTCGGTGGTGCCGGTGTCGGCAAGACCGTGCTGATCCAGGAAATGATCACCCGTGTTGCCCGCAACTTTGGTGGCACCTCGGTGTTCGCCGGCGTCGGCGAGCGTACCCGTGAAGGCAACGACCTCTGGGTTGAAATGGAAGAGGCAGGCGTCCTCAAGGACACCGCCCTTGTATTCGGCCAGATGGATGAGCCGCCGGGAACGCGTCTGCGCGTTGCGCTGTCCGCACTGACCATGGCGGAGTACTTCCGCGATGTGCAGAACCAGGACGTGCTGCTCTTCATCGACAACATCTTCCGCTTCACGCAGGCAGGTTCCGAGGTTTCCACCCTTCTCGGCCGCATGCCGTCCGCCGTGGGTTACCAGCCGAACCTTGCTGACGAGATGGGTCTCCTCCAGGAGCGCATCACGTCCACCAAGGGCCACTCCATCACCTCGATGCAGGCCATCTACGTTCCCGCGGATGACTACACCGACCCGGCACCGGCCACCACGTTCGCACACCTCGACGCGACCACGGAACTTTCCCGTGAAATCGCTTCGCGTGGTCTGTACCCGGCCGTGGATCCGCTGACGTCGACTTCCCGTATCCTGGACCCCCAGTACATCGGCAAGGACCACTACAACACGGCTGTCCGTGTGAAGCAGATCCTGCAGAAGAACAAGGAACTCCAAGACATCATCGCCATCCTCGGTGTTGACGAACTGTCTGAAGAGGACAAGATCGTCGTGTCGCGTGCACGCCGCATCCAGCAGTTCCTCTCCCAGAACACCTACACCGCCAAGCAGTTCACCGGCGTCGAAGGCTCCACCGTTTCCATCAAGGACACGGTTGAAGGCTTCACCGCCATCTGCGACGGCGAGCTTGACCACGTTGCAGAGCAGGCGTTCTTCAACGTCGGTGGCCTGGACGACGTTGAGCGCCAGTGGGCCAAGATCCAGGAACAGACCAAGTAATATGGCTGAGCTTGAGGTTGAGATTGTCGCAGCGGATCACTTCGTGTGGTCCGGAGCGGCCAAGATGGTCAAGGCCCGCACCAGCGATGGTGAAATCGGAATCCTGCCCGGCCACTCGCCCCTGCTGGCGATTCTGGCCGAAGGTGAACTGGCCATTGAGCCTGTTTCCGGTGAGCGCATTGCTGTGGTTGTCGACGGCGGATTCTTCTCCGTCGACAACAACAGGGTGGTCATAGTTGCTGACAACGCCCAAATGGGTGAAGCGGCTACCGCGGGGATCCGCTAGCACTACCTTGATGAACGATCCTGGTTTTCCGTTCATCGCGTTGGCAACAGTCTTTGCGTTGCTGATTTTTGCACTGTGCCTGTCCGGGGTGCGCCGCTTTAACCTGCGGCGTGCCCTGGGCACAGTGGACGCCTCCATTTGCACGGCTGGAAAAAGCTGGCAGATGGGGGTTTGTCGTTATCAGGACAACGACCTTGAGTGGTTCAAGCTGCTCTCGCTCAGTGTCCGACCCAAATACACTTTCCGGCGCAGCTCGCTGGAACTGGTGGGCCGCCGCCAGCCCACCGAGGCGGAACTCGTGAAGGTCCAGCCCGACTCCGTCATCGTGGAACTCCACTACGAAGGCCAGGAAGTCCTGCTCGCCATGAAGTTCGATGCCTACACAGGACTGTCCTCGTGGCTTGAAGCCGGGCCGGTCATCGGTGTGGGCACCTGGCGTTAACGCCGGTGGACCTTATCGCTGACGTCCATCTGACCGATGGGCCCCTGCTCTGGGTTGCCTGGACCGCCGGTGCTGTCGGCCTCGGATGGCTGCTGTGGGCCCGCGGACGCCGCTGGGTCCTGAGTGCCGGAGCCGCCCTCCTGCTGGCCGCCGGCGCCGTCGCCGTGGTGCACTGGCTGCTTTTGTACACGTTTTCGACCCTGCCCGAGAGCCTCCCGCGCGAAGTGCTCGCGTGGTTTGTGGCTATGGTCTTTGCCCTTTTCCTGTGGGTGCTCCGGCTGTGGAAACTCCGGCAGCCTTCCCCTTTGAAGAGCCGCGGTGCGTGGCGGGGGAGGACCACCGCAACGGCAGCCATGCTCGGCGTCTGCCTGCTCGGCGCTGTCCAGATCAACGCCTACTTCGGCCTCAACCATACGGTCAGTGACCTCATGGGCACCGCCGTGGCGAGGATCCAGCCACTCGAAGCCGGACTGAAGCGCCAGCCTGTGGCCGCTGCCCCCGTCGCCCTCAACGCCTGGCAGCCACCGGAGGGAATGCCGTCGGACGGCGCCGTGAGGAAAGCCGTCATCCCGGGCACCGATTCGGGTTTCAGCAGCCGCGAGGCCTACATCTACCTCCCCCCCGCCTACCAGGCCACACCCCGTCCCGCCCTTCCGGTGCTCGTCCTCTTTTCCGGGCAGCCCGGCGGGCCTTCGGACTGGCTCACAGGAGGGGCCCTGCGCAGCCGGATGGACCGCTTCGCAGAGGACCACGAGGGTGTGGCCCCGGTTGTGGTGGTAGTGGATCCGAACGGTACCGCGTCGGCCAATACCCTCTGCATGGACAGCCGCATTGCCAACGCCGACACGTTTCTTGCCCGGGATGTTCCCCGTTGGATCGAGCAGACCCTTGATGTTGATCCGGACCACCGGCAGTGGGCTGCCGGGGGCTTTTCCTTCGGGGCTACCTGCGCCCTGCAGATGGGCACCCGCCATCCCGACGTCTACGCCTCGGTCCTCGCTTTTTCCAGCGAACGTGAGCCCGCACTGGCCAAGGAGCGGCAGAAGACTGTTGACGCGGCGTTCGGGGGCGACGTGGCAACCTTCGACCGACTGACTCCCTTGAGCATCATGCAGAATACGCGGTTTGAGGGTCATGCCATATATTTCGGCGCAGGTTCCCGGGATCCGGAATTCCTTGCCTACATGGATGAACTTTCGGCTGCGGCCGGCCGGGCCGGCTTCACTGTGCAGGCGCAACCGGTGGTCAACACGGGCCATTCCTGGGAGGCCGCTTCCAAGGGCCTTCCTGCTGCCCTCGACTTCGTGGCGGCCCGCTGGGGAATCCGGCCATGACGAACCAGCGGGAGGCCGTCCCGGAAACAGGCAGGAACGCTTCCGCGGCAGCCGGCAGCGTCACCTGGACTGACGTCATAATGGCGGCGCTGCGCCGCGTGCGGCAGCATTTCAAAGCCGTGCCCTTCACCCTCGTTGTCCTGGGCCTTTTCCTTGGGGCGGGTGCGGCCACCAACAGCTTCCTGTCCGGTCCGCCGGAGGCCCTCCTTGACGTCGCATCCGTGCACGTCGGCGCCCTGAAGGACGGCCGCTGGTGGTCCATGTTCACCTCGCTGTTTTTCGCCACGAACCCTGCGGCCTATCTCACTGCCGGACTCATGATTCTGTTGTTGCTGGGGCTCGCCGAACGCAGGCTGGGCACGCTGCGGACGGCCTGGTTCTTCTTCGGCGGCCAGTTCGCGGCTGTCTCGCTGTTTCTGCTGCTCACGCAGCTCGCCCGCTATGCCGGCGACGGATGGCTGGGGCTCATGGTGGACGCCCGGCTCATCGGGCCGTACGCCGCTGTCCTCGCCGCAGTCCTTGGGGCAAGCGGGCTCCTGGCTACCCTCTGGCAGCGGCGCCTTCGCACGGGCATAGTTTCAGCCTCGCTGCTGCTTGTCCTCTATGTAGGGCATCCGGAGACAGTGGTCGGATTCCTGGGTGCGCTGGCCGGACTTGCCGCCGGCTGGTGGATCCAGAGCGACCACGGAACCCTCCACCGGCACCGTTCCACCGGCCGCGAGACGCGCAACCTCCTGTCCCTGATCGTCGGTATTTTCGCCGTCGGGCCCATTCTGACGGCCGCCGTCCGCAGCCCAACCGGGCCGCTGGCGCTGCTGCGGGACGTCGTCCTGAATCCGTTGCCCACCCTCAGCCAGCTGGAGCAAAACTGCGGCGGCACGGTGGACGTGAACTGCCTGGAGATCGGGCGGACGGGATTCGCGGGACCGCTGGGCCTTGCCCTGGCAGTGGTGCCCGTGCTGCTCCTGCTGATCTGCGCGGACGGGCTGCGCCGCGGACGCCGGCTTGCCTGGCGGATCACGATCGGAGTCCAGCTGGCCGTCACCGCGTTGTCCGCCGTCTACCTCACCCTGTTTGCCCGCATCCCGCACTACCCGCAGCGGCCGCACACGGCCGTCATGGGCTCAGGGTTCGTCCACGTCCTCCCGCTCGTGGCAGTTCCGCTGCTGCTCGTGGTGCTGCTGTGGATCAACAGGCGGCAGTTCCGCGTGGAAACGTCGGTAGGGGCACGGCGCAATCTGACCAGGGTGCTGGCAGGGACCTGGGCGGCACTTGCCGGCAGCTACACGGTCGCCTGGCTGGGAGCCGGCGGAATGGCGCGCGACGGCGGACTGTCCGGTCTGGCGGCCGAACTGGCACGCCAGTACCTGCCGGTGCCCATCCCCAGCCTGTACAACCGGATCTTCCAGGACCGGCAATCGGTTGAGGCCTTCCTGTTTGCCTACTCCGGCATTGTGTTCTGGGCCGTCGCACTGGCCGGCGTGTGGGTGGTGCTCCTGGGGCAGCACCACGGTGCCGGTGCCGGCGCTGAGGCGAGGGACGTGGCCCGCCGCCTGGTGCGGCGGGGCGGCGACTCCCTGTCCTGGATGGCGCTCTGGGAACCGAACAAATACTGGTTCACCCCCGCCCTGGACGCAGGGGTTGCCTACCAGCAACATGGCAGCGTGGCCTTGACGCTGGGCGGCCCATTCGGTGATGCCGCGTTGCGGGAAGAAGCCGCTGCCGGCTTCATGCGGTACTGCGCCGAGCACGCGATGGTTCCCTGCTTCTATTCCTGCACTGACGGGCTGTGGCCCCTGCTCCAGTCGCGGGGGTTCAGCCGGGTGGCTGTGGCGCAGGAGACCCGGCTGGCGGTCAGGGAGCTTGAATTCAAGGGCAAGGAGTGGCAGAACGTCCGGACTGCGCTGAACCGTGCACGGAAGACCGGCGTCACGGCGGTCTGGGGACGGTACAGCGACTTTCCTGCGGCCCTGCGGGCCCAGCTGCTGGAAGTATCCGAGGAATGGGCTGCGCAGAAATCCGTTCCGGAGATGGGCTTTACGCTCGGCGGCATGGACGAACTGATGGACGACGACGTGCTGTGCTGCGTCGCCGTCGATGCCGGCGGCCTGGTGCACGGCGTCACCAGTTGGCTCCCGGTATTTGATGAGGGGCGCGTGGTCAGCTGGACGCTCGACTTCATGCGCCGGCGGGAGGACGGATTCCCCGGTGCCATGGAGTTCCTCATTGCCTCCGCCGTGCTTGAGCTGCGCAGCTCGGTTGAAGTCATTTCCCTGTCCGGCTCGCCGCTGGCCAAGGAGCCTGCTGACGGGGCGGCGTCCGGCGCAGCGCAGGATCCGTCGGAGGGCCCGGGCAGTGAAGCCGAACGGGAGCCAGCGCGGGAGCCCGACGCCCTCACGTCCATCCTTGACGTGGTGGGACGGGCACTGGAGCCGGTGTACGGATTCCGCTCCCTGGCCACCTTCAAATCACGGTTCAAACCCGATTACCGCACGCTCTACCTCTATTACCAGGACCCCCTGCAGCTGCCTGCCATTGGCCGGGCGCTGAGCCGCGCCTACCTGCCCGGCCTCTCGGTTCGCCAGAGCGCCCGGCTCCTGAGGACCTTGGTCGGCTAATTGCGCACGGCGGCGTAACTATTATCGGCGCCATGTTTTCAGATTCAGAAAACATTTGTGACAAGCAACAATGCGTCGTCGGATGAATGGATACAAAAAAATGATCCCCGGCACTAATGCCGGGGATCATTGATTCGCAGGACGCCGCCGGCAGGCGGCGATCCGAAGCGGGACTAGACCAGAGTTACGCCGGTAGCCTGGGGACCCTTGGCGCCCTGGCCGATCTCGAACTGAACGCGCTGGTTCTCGTCGAGAGTCTTGAACCCACCGGTCTGGATCTCCGAGTAGTGAACGAAGACATCGCCATCGGAGTCGTCCGGGGTGATGAAGCCGAAGCCCTTTTCAGCGTTGAACCACTTGACGGTTCCCTGTGCCATGTATATCTCCTCATTGTGGAACTTGCTTAAGCCCGGCACACTTCGTGCCGCACTTGGTCACTCCGCGAGAAGAATCCTGGCTTGCCGCCCGGTGGAACCGGACACTAGCTGACGAAGCTTCGCGCTCGCAACATGTCTTGCGAGCATGAAAAACACCTACACAAAGACTCAGATAAGAATTTCATGTGGGGTGCGTCAGGTCAACGGGTAAAAGGGGGAATTCGATAAATTTTGCGTAAAGCCGACGTGAACCGCTTCGTTATGGCCGTGCACCCGGCTATTGACCGGACTGCTTATTTGGAAGGGCCCGTCAGAAGAGGCGTGATTCGCTGTCGTCAACGCCGCGCATGGCGTCGTAGTCCAGGGTGACGCAGTCGATCCCGCGGTCGTTGGCCAGGACCTTGGCCTGCGGCTTGATCTGCTGGGCGGCAAAGATGCCCCGGACGGGTGCCAGCAGGGGATCCCGGTTGAGCAGCTCCAAGTAGCGGGTCAGCTGTTCGACGCCGTCGATGTCGCCCCGCCTTTTGAGCTCGATGGCCACCGTGGCGCCGTCGGCATCCCTGGCCAGGATGTCCACCGGACCGATGGCGGTGAAGTACTCGCGCCGGATCAGGGAAAAGCCGGTGCCGAGGCGTTCGATCTGGTCGGCCAGCAGCCGTTGCAGGTCAGCTTCCACACCGTCCTTGATGAGGCCGGGATCCTGGCCGAGCTCATGGGAAGTGTCGTGCAGCTGCTCGTGGATATTGATGATGAGCCGGTCATCGGTCTTGGCGGACTGGACGGTCCACTGCTCGGTGACGCCGAGCTCCAGGTCCACTTCATCCGGCAGGGAAACCCGAAGGCTGGCCGGCGGGCTCATCCAGTTCAGCGGCTTGTAGGAGCCGCCGTCGGAGTGCACCAGGACGGACCCGTCAGCCTTGACCAGCAGGAGCCTGGTGGCAAGGGGGAGATGGGCCTTGAGACGGCCTACATAATCAACAGAACATCGGGCTATGACTAAACGCACCCGGTAAACACTACCGTCTGGGCGCAAGGCAGGAACAGCGCGGCGCCTGAGCCTGGGGCAGAATGGAGGCATGCCCCGTTCCAACCGCCCCCGCCGTGCCGCCTCCGGAAAACTGGGACAGGCCAGCCGCAAGCACGCCGGCGGCCCCGTGCCGGAACTGGACCTGGAGCGGGCGAGGTCGGGGATTTCACGGCGGGAGAGCGCCCCCGACGGCGAGTGGATGGTGCGCACCATGACGGCTAAGCGGGCCGAAAAGTCCTACATCTGCCCGGGCTGCTCGACGGCGGTCCTGCCCGGCGTCGAACACCTGGTGGTCTGGTCCGAGGACCACCTGTTCGGTGCGGCCGCGGGACTGTCGGAGCGGAGGCACTGGCATTCCAACTGCTGGACGTCACGCACGTACCGCTATCGCTAAGCTGTTAGTCATGACTTTTGACCCGGCGTCGTTCGTTTTCAGCCAGTCTTCCGAAGCCACCGCTATCCGGGCTTCAACAGTCCTGCCGGCGCGCCGGGAGAACGTGGAAATACAAACGGAGGACGGCTGCGTCCTCGTCGGCGAACTCGCCGTGCCGGAATCGGGCGAAATCGCCGCCACGCTGATCACGCTCCACCCGCTGCCCACCCACGGCGGTTTCATGGATTCGCATGTGTACCGCAAGGCTTCCTTCCGATTGCCCGCCCTCGCCGGCGTCGCCGTCCTCAGGTTCAACACCAGGGGGACCACCTCGCCGCGCGGCACCAGCGGCGGCCGTTTCGAAGAGGGCATCGGCGAGCGGCTGGACGTCGAGGCGGCCGTCCGCTTCGCGGCATCCCGGAACCTTCCCAACCGCTGGCTGGTGGGGTGGTCGTTCGGCACGGAGCTGGCGCTCATGTACGGGGCGACGGAGCCGGTCGCCTCCGAAGTGGAGGGCGCCGTCCTCCTGTCACCCCCGCTGCACCGTGCCACGGACGCGCACCTGCTGGAGTGGGCCGCCTCAGGAAAGCCGCTGAAGGTGCTGGTTCCCGAACACGACGACTACCTCCGGCCGGAGGCCGCCGCCGAGCGCTTCGGTCTGGTGCCGCAGGCTGACGTTGTGGGCGTCGACGGCGCCAAGCACCTTTGGGTGGGGGAGAAGTACGCCGCCCGGGTGCTCAACGAAATCGTCGATGAGATCACGGCGCAGGGGGCGGGCCCCGAGGGCCTGCCCCAGGACTGGAACGGACCCGTGGCCTCCGCGGCCCCCTAAGGGCGCTGGTCCGGTAGCAGCCCGGTTCGCTAGTGCTTGTCCTGGCGGACGATGAAGATTTCCTTCACCAGCAGCATGACCGCCGCTGCGGTGGGTATGGCGATGAGCGCTCCGAGGACACCCAGGAGGCTGCCGCCTGCGATCACGGAGATAACGGCCACGGCGCCGGGCACGGCCACGGCCTTCTGCATGATGCGGGGCGAGATGAAGTACGCCTCGAACTGCAGGTAGGCAAAGTAGCAAATGCCGTACACCAGGGCGGTCTGCCAGCCCGCGGTGAGGGCGATCAGCGTCACCAGCACACCCGCGATCATGCCCCCGACCAGGGGGATGAAGGCGAGGAGCGCCACGACGAACGCCAGCAGAACGGCAAAGGGGACTCCGACAATCGACATCACGATGAACGCAAAGGTCGCGTTGAGCAGGGCCACGCAGGCCTGGCCGATGACGTAGTTGCCCACGGAGCCGGTGATCTCCTCCGACAGGGCTTCAACCCGGACACGGCGCGAACGCGGTGCCAGCCGGTAGCCCCACTTTTTCATGGCGGGAAGGGCAGCGAGGAAGTAAAGGCTGAGCACGAGGACTATCAGGGTTCCGAAGAGCCCGTTGGCCACCGTGGATCCGAAGCCGACGACCCCTCCGAAGATGCCGCCCATGGCATCCGGATTGTTGACGAACTTTTCCAGCTCCTGCGTGATGCGTTCCCGGACGCCGAACTGGTCGTCCACGCTGCGGAAGAAGTCCGAATCGATGAAGTCCTGGATCCAGCGGGGTGCTTCCTGCACGACCTGGGTGACCTGCTGGACGATGGTGGGGATCAGCGTGGCAAAGAATCCGGCAACAGCCGAGACGAGGACCGTGACGGAGACCAGGATGCCGACGGGCCGCGGAAGCTTGCGTCCTTCCAGCCAGCGCACCACCGGGTCCAGGCCCAGGGCGATGAAGAGTGCAGTCACGATCCAGAGCAGGAGCTGCGTGGTGTTGGAACCGATCCAATAGACGAGCAGGGCAAGGCCCACGCCCACGGTGCCCATAAAGCCCATATATAAGGGATGCTGGGACGACATGCGCGGTCCGGGATGTCCAAAGCGGGTGCTGGTCTCGGTCGCAGGCTCGGCGGAGTCCTCGGCGGATTCGGGGGGCATCTCGAAGCGGAGCCTGGGCTGTGCGCCGGGAAGGGGCGTCCGGAGCCTGCGCACCACCGCCGCGGCCAGGCCCGGCAACAGCGGTTTGTGTTCGTGCCGCGTACCGGCCGGTACACTTTCCTGGGCACCGGATCCGGTCGAGTCGTTATGTCCTGGGGCGGACGAATCCGTGTGTTCAGTCACTGCGTTTTGAGGCCCTTTACCTTCTGTGGCGCCGCTGCTGCGGACCATGTGATGATCATCGCAAACACTATCAGCCGGCTTGTCAGTGCCCGGTTTTACTCCCGGCGCGGCCGGTTGCCCTAGGCTGTGATCCGGGTCCCGACCTGACTCATTGGTAACAAAATGGTTACTATTGAAAGTAAACCCCCGCTGATGATAGGTATCCCTTTGCGTTTCAAGACTGCAGTTGCACTAGTGCTGCTCGGCCTCCTGACACTGCTGGCCGGCGTAGGACAGAAGACCATCTGGGCCCCGGCCGAGACATTTACGGCCACGGCGCCCGCCGACGGCACCGCCGCACCACTGACCGTTATCGACCAGAAGTTGCGGACCCTTCACGGGGGTACGGTCAAGATCAATGTCAAGGGCGAAGGCAGCTTCATGCTGGCAGCAGGCCGCCCTGATGACGTGGACGCCTGGGTTGGCAAGACGGCCCACAACACGGTCTCCGGAGTTTCCGAAGACAATAAGTCGCTGCAGCTCGCGCACGCGGAGGGCGAAGCCGCCGCTCCCTCGCCGGCCGGTTCCGATCTCTGGGTTACCACCGAGAATGCCAGCGGTGAACTGAACTACACCTGGAGCGCCCCGGCGGACGGCGAATGGTCGCTCCTGCTG
The DNA here is from genome assembly GCF_001423745.1 of Arthrobacter sp. Leaf337. GTDB lineage: Bacteria > Actinomycetota > Actinomycetes > Actinomycetales > Micrococcaceae > Arthrobacter. Next base: position 190,766 of record NZ_LMPC01000001.1, on the reverse strand, counting down.
GCCTCGGACGGCACCAAGCCGGCGCCGTCGTCCATCTCCATGACGTTCCCCAACGACACGTCCACACCGTGGGCCGTGCCGTTCATGGTGCTGGGCGGCCTGCTCATGCTGGCCGGACTGGCCCTGCTGGTGCTCAAGCCCAAGAGCGGCCAGCCCGGAGTCGGCGGGGACGATACCGGCGAGTCCATCACGGACGAATCCATGAAGGACAAGCTGATCCGCCGTGCCCGAGCAGTCCGTCCGGCCGACAAGCCGGCGCCTGCCGCTCCCGTGCAGCCGCCCGTTGAAAAGCGGCCCGGGACTTCCGCCTTCACCGCGACGGTAACCGCAAAGCGGGCGGGCGTGGCCATGGTTGCGCTCGCCGCCACGATCGTGGCCGGAACGGGTGTGGCTGCGCAGGCGGCCACGACGCCCGCTCCGTCGCCGTCAAGCAGTGAAACCGCCGGGGCCGACACCGCCCCCGATTCACCGGTGCTCCTGGACGCCCAGTTCCGCCGGATCCTGGAACAGGTTTCCAGCACGGTGGACGCCGGCGACGCCGCCAAGGATGCCGCGAAGCTCAAGTCCCGGGTGGACCGCACCGAACTTGAGGTCCGAACGCAGAACTACAAGATCCGCTCACAGGTGGGCGCCTACGAGGCGCGCATGCCGGTCCGCGCCACCAAGCTGCTGACCACGGTTGTCACCAGCAAGCGCGCCTGGCCGCGTTCGGTGATGGCCGTTACCCAGGGCGAAGGCAATGTTGTGCCCCAGCTCCTGACCCTCGTGCAGAAGTCGCCCCGCGAGAACTACAAGCTGGTGCAGACCACGCCGCTGCAGCCGGGCACCACGTTCCCGGCCATCGGACGCACCGGAACGGAAACCCTGGCCGCAGACGACAAGTCAGGCTTGCTCTACAGCGGGGCGGAAGCCCTGGCCGGGCTGGGGGACCGCCTGACGAAAGCCGATTCGACTTTCAAGGACAAACTCGTGGAGGGCCAGTCGTCGCCGTACATCGCCGACACGCTGGCGTACCAGGCCGATGTGGCCAAGACCGGCGTGAACGGCAACTTCAGCTTCACGCATAAGGTGTCCCCCGAGGACACCGTGGTGTTCCGCACCGCCGACGGTGGCGCCTTGGTCATGGGCAAGTTGAACTTCGCCTTCGACGGCACGCCCAAGGCCGAGGGCGACAAGCTGGCCATCGGGGACGACGCAGCCGTGCTGGCCGGCGGCAAGGAAACGAGCACGGGCATGGTGCTCAACTTCGCCGAGTCCATGGCGGTCTACATCCCGCCGACCGGCTCGAAGGATCCGATGAAGCTCGTTGCCGCCACCCGCGGACTCGTGGGAGCCAGCTTCAAGTAGCCCGCTCCGCGTATGACCGGCAGCGGCCTGAGTGGCTAGAGTGGAGGCTATGAGTTCGCCAGCCTCCCGTCCAGTCCCTCCGGCCGCTGCCAGCCAGCTTAACCTGCGCGGCGCCGTCGACCTTTCCAGCCTGAAACAGCGCACGGCGCCACCGGCCGGGCAGTCCTCTGCAGCCCCAACTGCCGGGCCGGCGGGCGCAGCCCCGCCGTCAGCAATGGCCCAAGGGGCCCCGGAGACGGGCGGCCAGCCGCTCCGGGTCGAGGTCACCGAGGCCAACTTCCAGCAGCTCGTTGAGCTTTCGGCGCAGGTGCCCGTGGTGTTCGGCCTGTGGGCCAGCTACTCGCCCGCTTCAGGCGAGCTGCTCAACGTCCTCGAAGACATCATCAACAGCTACGGCGGACGCCTGGTCTTGGGCGCCGCGGACATCGACGCCTTCCCGCAGCTTGCGCAGGCGTTCCAGGTACAGGCTGTTCCCACCGCGGTGGCAGTGGTGAAGGGCCAGCCGGTGCCCCTGTTCCAGGGCGGAGCCGACGAACAGCAGGTGCGCAGCCTGCTGGATGAACTGCTGAAGGTCGCCGCAGCCAACGGAGTCACCGGGAGCCTGGGTGGCGCCGGAAACGCCCCCGCCGAGGCCGAGCCGGCCCCGCTGCCGCCGCTGCACCAGGCCGCCTACGACGCCATCGAAGCAGGAGACTTCGCCGCCGCGGCCGCGGCCTACCGGCAGGCCCTGCTGGAGATGCCCGCGGATGCCGAGGCCAAGGCCGGACTCGCCCAGGTGGAGCTGATGGACCGGCTGCAGGCCCTGACCGGTCCCGACGGTGAAGCGCTGCGCCAGCTCGCCGCCGAGCAGCCGGACAACCTTGATGCCCAGCTGGGCGTGGCGGACCTGGACATCGCCGGCGGCCACATTGACGACGCCCTGGGCCGGATCGTCGGCTTCATCGGCCGGAACTTCGGCCCGGAACGAGAGACTGCCCGGGTACGGCTGCTGGAGCTCTTCGAGGTGGTGGGCCCGTCCGACGAACGCGTCGCCAAGGCGCGGCAGGGGCTGGCACGGGTGCTGTTTTAATGTCGTCGGCGCTTTTCTCGCCGCTGGAGCTGCGCTCACTGACGCTCCGCCACCGCGGCTGGGTTTCCCCCATGTGCCAGTACAGCTGCGGCCCGGACACCGGGGAAGGCGTTCCGCACGACTGGCACCTCATGCACCTGGGTTCCTTCGCCACCGGCGGAGCCGCGCTGATCCTCACCGAGGCGGCCGCAGTGAATGCGGCCGGCCGGATCAGCCCGCTCGACGCCGGTCTCTACAACGACGAGCAGGCCGCAGCCTGGGAGCGGATCACGGTGTTTGTGCACCGCTACGGCGCCGCTGACGCCAAGATCGGCACCCAGCTGGCGCACGCCGGCCGGAAGGCTTCGACGTACTGGCCCTTCTCGGGGAAACGCGGGTCAGTGCCGGCGTCCGACGGCGGCTGGCAGACCATGGGTCCCGGCACCGGCGCGTTCGACGGCTATGCGGCACCCGCCGCCATGACCGAGGCGGAGATTGACGGCGTGATTGCCGACTTCGCAGCGGCCGCCGTCCGGGCGGTCGACGCAGGGTTCGACACGATCGAAATCCACGGTGCGCACGGCTACCTGCTCCACCAGTTCCAGAGCCCGCTCATTAACGACCGGACGGACGCCTGGGGAGGGGACGAAACCGGACGGAACCGGCTCACCCTGGCCGTGGTGGACGCCGTTCGCAACGTCATTCCCGACTCCATGCCGCTGCTGTTGCGGATCTCCGCCTCGGACTGGGCCGACGGCGGGATCGACGCCGCCGCCTCCGTCCGGCTGGCCAGCGCCGCCGCCGAGCACGGGGTGGACCTGGTGGACGTCTCCAGCGGCGGCGCCGTGGCGCACCAGCAGATTCCGGCCGGTCCCGGCTACCAGACCGGGTTCGCAGCCCGGATCAAGCGCGAGGCGGGCATCCGCACCGGCACCGTGGGACTCCTGACCTCGGCCGGGCAGGCGGAACACGCCGTAGCCACGGGACAGGCTGACGCAGTCTTCATTGCGCGGGCCGCGCTCCGCGACCCGCATTGGTGGCTGCGCGCGGCCTTCCAACTCGGCCACGAGATGCCATGGGTCCCGCAGTATGAGCGTGCGGTTCCCCGCCATTCGTTCTAGGAAGTAACCCCTACGGACGATCCTCCCCGCGCGGACGGGAGGCTACGCTGGCACCATGACTGAACCGCAACCCGGTCTGCGTCCGTCCGCCGGCCCCCAGGACCACCCTGTTCCGGCGCTGTCCATCCGCGGCCTCGCCAAACGCTTCGGCGGGAAGATCGCTGTGGACGGCCTCAGCCTCGACGTGCCGGCAGGGTCCTTCTACGGGATCGTGGGTCCCAACGGCGCCGGGAAGACCACCACGCTGTCCATGGCCACGGGGCTGCTCCGGCCGGACTTCGGCACGGCCCTGGTGCACGGCACCGACGTCTGGGCACGGCCGCTCGAAGCCAAGAAGCTCATGGGCATCCTCACCGACGGCGTGCGGCTGTTTGACCGGCTGACCGGGGAGCAGCTGGTGAGCTACGCGGGCCTGCTGCGTGGGATGGACAAGGACGTCGTGTCCGCCAGGGTGGCGGAACTCCTGGCGGCGCTTGATCTGAGTGCCGACGCCGGAACCCTCGTTGTGGACTATTCGGCCGGCATGACCAAAAAGATCGCCCTCGCATCAGCACTCATCCACGCGCCCAGGCTGCTGGTGCTGGATGAACCCTTCGAATCGGTGGACCCGGTTTCCGCGGCGAATATCAGGGACATCCTGGACCGCTACGTGGGTTCCGGCGGAACGGTGATCGTCTCCAGCCATGTCATGGACCTCGTGCAGCGGATGTGCGACCACGTGGCGGTTGTTGCTGCGGGCAGGCTGCTGGCGGCCGGCACGGTGGAGGAAGTCCGGGCCGGCGCCTCGCTGGAGGACCGCTTTGTCCAGCTAGTGGGGGGCCGGAGCCAGACGGAGGGGCTGGAATGGTTGCGCACCTTCTAAGGCTCAAGCTGACGCTTCTGCGCAACAGCCTCCGGCGGAGCCCGTGGCAGCTCCTGGGACTGATCATCGGCGGGCTGTATGCCCTGGGAATTGCCGGCTTCTTTGGAGTGGCGCTCGTCCTGCTCCGGAGGGCCGACCTGGAGCTCGCCCAGACCGTGGTGGTGCTGGGCGGTTCCGCGGCGGTCCTGGGCTGGGGAGTGGTCCCCGTCATTGCGTCCTCGGCGGACATGACCCTGGACCCGGCACGCTTCACCACGGCGGCAGTCCCCATGCCGCAGCTGCTCACCGGCCTGGCCCTCGGCGGACTGATCGGGATCCCCGGCATCGCCACGGCGCTGGTGGCGCTTGCCACGGTGGGCACGTGGAGCAGGGGAGCGCCGGCCGTTGCGGCCGCCATAGCGGGCGCCGTGCTCGGCGTGCTGACGTGCATTGTCCTTTCCAAAGTGGTGACGACGGCGACTGCCGGCCTGGCATCCTCCCGGCGGTTCAAGGATGTCAGCGCGCTCGCCTTTATGGTGCCCCTGATGCTCATGGGACCGATCGTGGCCTTCGTGGCCCAGGGAGCCGCAGGCTCCGCCGGATTCCTGACTGATCTGGCCCGTTTCCTGGCGTGGACGCCTGCCGGTGCCGCATGGTCACTCGGCGGCGACGCGGCGGCGGCCCGGTATGGACCGGCCGGGCTCAAGTTCCTGATCGCGCTGGCAACACTGGCAGGCCTCGCCTGGTGCTGGAAGGTGCTCCTGCAGCGTGCCCTGGTCACGCCGCCGTACGCAGCGGGCAGCAGGAAGCGCGGCGGCCGGATGGGCCTCTTCGGTGTGCTGCCGGCCACGCCCGTCGGCGCTATTACGGCCAGGGCCCTCACGTATTGGATCAGGGACCCCCGTTATTCGGGGTCGCTGGTGGTCATCCCGCTCCTGCCCGTCCTGATGTTCTTCCAGGCGAGCCAGACCGGTGATTACGGAGTGCTGGCGATCATCGGTCCGCTGGCGGCTTTCCTGCTGGCATGGTCGATTTCAGCGGACGTGTCCTACGACAACACAGCGTTTGCCCTCCATTTGTCCAGCGGCGTCCGCGGCGTCCACGACAGGCTGGGGCGCGCCCTGGCCTGCCTGGCGTTTGCGCTACCCATCGTGCTGGTTTTCAGCGTCGGCCCGTTCTTCTTCACCGGGAACTGGGAGTGGCTGCCGGCGCTGCTGGGCCTCGCCCTGGGGGTCCTGTTCACCGGGCTCGGCCTGGCATCCGTGATCTCGGCACGGTACACGGTGGCGGTACCCCTCCCCGGCGACAGTCCGTTCAAGAAGCCGCCCGGAAACGTTGCCCAGACCATGGCGGTCCAGTTCGGCGGGATGGGCGTGCTGATGGTGCTGGTGCTGCCGGAGGCGGCCCTGGTCATCACGCAGTCCGTGACAGGCAGCATGGTGCCCGGCTGGATCAACCTGGTGCTCGGCCCGGTGCTGGGCCTCGTCCTCTTTGCGGCAGGGGTCCGCCTTGGCGGGAAATGGCTCGACGCCCGCGGCCCGGAACTTCTGGCACAGCTTTCAGTCAACCGCTAGGCCGGTTGGGCCATGATTAGTAGTACTGGATGCGGAAAGGCGGTACGCCATGGAAGTGGTTATTCTTCCGGGGAGCAAACAGATCGGGTCCCTTGCGGCCGACGCCGTCGAGGCCCTGCTGCGCCGTAAGCCCGACGCGGTGCTCGGTCTGGCAACGGGGGTGTCCCCGTTGCCCGTCTATGACGAACTCGCCCGCCGTCATGACGACGGCGGCCTCGACTTCAGCCGTGCCCGCGCTTTTGCACTGGACGAATACGTGGGCCTGGAGCAGGGGCATCCCCAGTCCTACCGGGAGGTCATCCGCCGGGAGTTCACGGACCGGGTGAACATTGCACCGGAAAACGTACACACTCCCGACGGCCTGGCGGCTGACATCCCGGCGGCCTGCCAGGCCTACGAGGACGCCATCAGGGCAGCCGGCGGGGTGGACCTCCAGCTACTGGGTGTAGGCACCGACGGTCACATCGGATTCAACGAGCCCGGCTCGTCGCTGGCGTCCAGGACGAGGATCAAGAGCCTCATCGAGCAGACACGCCGGGACAACGCCAGGTTCTTCACCAGCATCCATGATGTTCCCCACCATGTGATCACCCAGGGGCTGGGCACCATCATGGAGGCCCGCCATGTGATCTTGATAGCCACCGGTGCCCAAAAAGCGCAGGCTGTCCGGGACTTCGTTGAAGGGCCGGTGGCTGCCATCTGCGCCGCGTCCGTCCTGCAAATGCACCCCCACGTCACCGTCCTGGTGGACGAGGCCGCCGCGTCATCGCTCAGGCTGGCCGATTACTACCGCCACACGTATGACAACAAGCCCGCTTGGCAGGGCCTGTAGTTCGGAGGTCCGGTTTTTTGTCCGGCACAACGGCTAAGATGGATGCCATGACTAGCATGACGGACCCCCTCGAAAACGACCCGATGCGCGAGCTTTCCGGACCAGGAACGTCCACGGCCACTATCGAGCGCGAGGAAGTGCGCGAGGAAGTTGAACCCGGTGACCGGGAACGGTTCTCCCACTACGTGCGCAAAGAGAAGATCATGGAATCAGCCATGACGGGCGAGCCGGTCATCGCACTGTGCGGCAAGGTGTGGACTCCCGGCCGCGATCCGCAGAAGTTCCCGGTCTGCCCGGAGTGCAAGGAGGTCTATGAAGGCCTGCGTCCCGGCAAGGACGGCGGCAAGGGCTCCGACGGCGATTCCGGCAAATAGGGCCGTTCACCGGTCATCTGGCTTAGGCCAGTGACCGGCCCGCCCGGCCGGGGCGGGGCAAGACAACCATGGGGCGCAATCTCTGCTGCGCAAGTCCCGTGACCACGATGATTTTGATGACCGGAGCAGTGCGGCTCCTCCGGAACAGATTGGTGTTTATGTTTATGTGTCTTTCGCTCACGGCTGCCGCAATGCGGGGAATTGAGGGCTCTGCGTGACCGAGACACTCTTTGGCGGGCCAACTCTGCCGCCGGCCTATCCCGAGCGGGCGGCGTGGGGGACCGCGCAGAAGCTCCGTGCGTGGCAGCAGGAAGCGCTCGACCGCTATTTTGCCACCGGCCCCAGGGACTTCCTGGCGGTGGCAACGCCCGGCGCAGGCAAGACCACCTTCGCCCTGCGTGTGGCGTCGATGCTGATCGAGGCCGGCACTGTGAACCGTGTGACCATCGTGGCGCCCACGGACCACCTCAAACGGCAGTGGGCTGACGCAGCGGCCCGCGTGGGCATCGCGATCGACCCCAACTTCAAGAATGCGGACGGGCAGCACGGCCGCGGCTTCATCGGCGTGGCCGTGACTTATGCCCAGGTTGCCAGCAAGCCCATGCTGCACCGCGCGAAGACCGAGGCAGCCCGTACCTTGGTGATCCTGGACGAGATCCACCACGGCGGCGAAGCCCTGTCCTGGGGTGACGGCCTCCGCGAGGCCTTCGATCCGGCCGCACGCCGGCTTTCACTCACGGGTACTCCCTTCCGCTCCGACACTTCGCCCATTCCGTTCGTGGAGTACGCCGAGGACCGGGACGGCATCCGCCGCTCCAAGGCTGACTACACCTACGGCTACGGCAACGCCCTGCGCGACCACGTGGTCCGTCCTGTCATGTTCATGGCCTACTCGGGCCAGATGCGCTGGCGCACCAGCGGCGGCGAGGAGATGGCGGCGTCCCTTGGCGAGTCGGCCGTCACCAAGGACATCATTTCGCAGGCTTGGAGGACAGCGCTCAACCCCGCAGGCGAATGGATCCCGGCCGTGCTGGCTGGAGCGGACAAACGCCTGAGCGAGGTCCGCCGGACCGTACCCGATGCCGGCGGCCTGGTGATTGCCACCGACCACGAGGACGCACGCGCCTACGCCGGCCAGCTGAAGAAGATCACGGGTGAATCACCCACCGTGATCCTTTCCGATGACGTCAAGGCATCCAGCAAAATCGAGGAATTCACTGCCAGCGATAAGCGCTGGATGGTGGCGGTCCGCATGGTGTCCGAAGGCGTGGACGTTCCCCGGCTGTCGGTGGGCGTCTATGCCACGTCCACGTCCACGCCGCTGTTCTTCGCCCAGGCCGTCGGCCGCTTTGTCCGCGCCCGGAAGCGCGGCGAAACGGCGTCGGTGTTCCTGCCGTCGGTTCCGCAACTGACCGCGCTGGCGAACTCGATGGAGGCTGAACGCGACCACGCCCTGGACCGGCCGGAGAAAGAAGACCCGGACGGCCTGTTCAATCCCGAGGACTCGCTCATGGACGAGGCCAACAGGGAGGACAAGGCATCCGACAGCCTCACCAAGGGCAAATTTGAGGCCCTCGACTCGCAGGCATCATTCGACCGCGTGCTGTTCGACGGCGGCGAGTTCGGCACCGGCGGCGACATCGGATCCGACGACGAACTGGACTTCCTGGGCATTCCGGGACTTCTGGACGCCGAACAGGTGGGTACGCTGCTGCGCCAGCGCCAGCATGAACAGCAGAGCCGGAAAAAGCTCCGGTCGGTTGAATCTGCTGCCTCGCAGGCGGCCCCCGCCGTACCCGATCACCGGATGCTTATGGACCTGCGCAACGAACTGGCCAAGAACGTGGCCGCATGGTCCGCGCGGACCGGAACCCCGCACGGGGTGGTGCATACGAAACTCCGAACTGTGTGCGGCGGCCCGCCGGTGGCGCAGGCCAACGAGGAACAGTTGCAGGCCAGGCTGCGGAAGCTTCAGGACTGGTTCATCGGCCGGAAATAGCGCCCGGACCAGCTAAGCCCGGCACCCGCCGGCAACGCGGACGCGGCTCAGGCCACGTGCACGCCAAGGGAAGTCCACGTCAGGCCAGGTCCACTCCGCCGAGTTCCATCTCGGCGTAGGCGTCGTCGAGGTCGGCTGCGATTCCTGCCGTGAGGTTCCGGACCACCGTCACGGAATAGCCGGCCTGGACGGCGTCCAGGGCCGTGGCCATAACGCAGTAGTCGGTGGCGATGCCCACGATCACCACATCCTCTACATCGTGGCTCTGCAGCCAGTCGTCCAGGCCGATGGCGTCCTCGTCGGCGAATGAACTGGCGGTGAATGCCTCCGTGTCCTCCGGCAACGGCAGGGCGCCGGGATTCCGGTCACCTGTGGGAACCGCGTCCTCGGGGGCAAGAATGCCTTCAAAGCCGGAGTAGGCGGCAGTGAACTGGCCTTTGCGGAAATAGGCCTGGATGTACTCCGTGTCCAGGTCCGGGTGCAGTTCCGCCCCGCGCGTCCCGGCAACGCAGTGCGGCGGCCACGAGTCAATGAAGTCGGGGCTCTCCGCGAAGTGGGCGCCGGGCTCGATGTGCCAGTCCTGGGTGGCCACGATGTGGTCGAACTGGCCGTGGTGGGCGTCCACGTATTCGCTGATGGCCCCCGCTACGTCCGCCCCGCCTTTGACAGCCAGCGAGCCGCCTTCGCAGAAATCGTTCTGCACATCAACAATGATCAGGGCGCGTGACATCAGTTCTCCTCGTAGACGGTGGGGATGGCCGGCTCGCCGCGTTGCAGGCGGTTGACGACCGCCGGAAGTTCCGCCATGGAGTCAATGTGCCGCTGGCGGGCGCGGAACACGCCCTCGGTGCCGGTCCAGCCAGGGAGCAGTTCGCCGTTCTTGATGAACTGCTGCAGCAACTGGCGGTCATTGCCGTCGTCCCCGGGCGCGTGGCCCACTCCCACCATCTCGTGGGTGGCGACGCCCCGTTCGTTGAGCCTGCGCAGCGCGTATTTCCGGCCGCCCTTGCTCGTCTTGTTCTTGGCAGCTTTGGCTACTGACACGAATTCCCCGGAGTCGTCGGTTCGGCTGACGAGTTTGTAGACCATGCTTGCGGTGGGGGCGCCGGACCCGGTGACCAGCGAGGTGCCCACGCCGTAGGAGTCAACCGGTGCGGATTGCAGCGCCGCGATGGCGTATTCATCCAGGTCCGAGGTGACCACGATCTTGGTGTTCTCGTTGCCGAGTTCGTCCAGCAACCGGCGGACCCACTGGGCCTGCGCCACGAGGTCTCCGGAGTCGAGCCGGACTGCCCCCAACTTGGGACCCGCGAGGTCCACAGCCGTGCGGACGGCCGCTTCGACGTCGTACGTGTCCACCAGCAGCGACGTTCCGGCGCCGAGCGAGGCGATCTGCGCCTCAAAGGCTTCCCGTTCAGTGTCGTGCAGGAGCGTGAAGGAGTGGGCGGCGGTGCCCACCGTCTTGATGCCGTACCGGCGTCCGGCTTCAAGGTTGGAGGTGCTGTCAAAGCCGGCGATGACGGCTGCGCGGGCGGCCGCGGCCGCGGATTCCTCCTGGGTACGCCGGGATCCCATTTCGATGCAGGGCCGGTTGCCGGCCGCGGTGATCATGCGCGACGCAGCGGAGGCAATGGCGCTGTCGTGGTTGAGTACCGAGAGAACATAGGTCTCGAGGATGCAGGCTTCGGCAAACGTGGATTCCACAATCAGGATGGGGGAGTTGGGGAAATAGGCTTCGCCCTCGGCGTAGCCCCAGATGTCGCCGGTGAAACGGAAGCCGGCCAGGTAGTCCAGGGTCTCGGCGTTGACCACGCCGGAGCGGCGGAGGAAATCCAGTTCGGGTCCGCCGAAACGGAAGTCCGCGATGCCCTCCAGCAGCCTGCCCGTTCCCGCCACAATCCCGTAGCGGCGGCCGTCGGGGAGCCTGCGGGCGAACGCCTCAAACACTGACTCCCGGTGTGCGGCACCTGAATGAAGCGCCGCCTGGAGCATGGTCAGCTCGTAGTGGTCGGTGTACAAGGACGTGCGGGGATGATCCCAGCCAGCAGGGGTACTCACGAATTCACTCTAGTGCGCATCGCCCTAGAATGGACAGATGACCTTAAGCGTTGCGCTCGGCCCTGACACCCAGGAGAGCACCCAGACCGGAACAGTGACGTCCACCGACGCCCTGACGGCCCCGGACATTCCCTGGAACCTGGTGATCTGGAACGATCCCGTCAACCTGATGAGCTACGTGAGCTACGTTTTCCAGAGCTATTTCGGCTATTCGGAGCCCAAAGCCAACAAGCTCATGATGGAGGTCCATAAGAAGGGACGTTCCATCGTGGCGCACGGCAGCAAGGAACAGGTGGAGCAGCACGCCGTCGCCATGCACGGCTTCGGCCTGTGGGCAACGGTGGAGAAAGCCACCGGCGGCGGCAAAGACGGCGGATCCGGCAAGGGCAAAGGCAAACGTGGCTAAGGCATTCAAATACGGGCTCAAAGGCATTACCGGATATCTGGAACCGGCGGAACGGGAACTGCTGCGGAGCCTGATCGACGACGTCATCTCGATGCTCGAACCGGCCGAAAGCGCCAGCGAAGATCCGCTGACAGCCCTGATCGGGCTGGACATGAATGTCCAGGAACCGTCGGACCGGGCGCTGCGGCGGTTGTTGCCGAACGTCACCAGGAACGACGACGCCGCCGCCCTGGAGTTCCGCCAGCTCACCGAACGCTCACTGCGGGAAAACAAGATCGGCGCCCTACGGGCGGCGGCGTTGGGTCTGGACACCAACGAAGTGGTCCTTTCGCCCGCCGACGCCCGGCACTGGTCGCAGGCGCTGAACGATGTCCGGCTTGTCCTGGCCGAACGGCTCGACATCCGGGACGACGCCGACGCCGAACACGTCCACACCATGCAGGACTGGTCCCAGGCCGAAGACGTGGAAAGCTACCTGGCACTGGTGTACAACTTCACCACGTGGCTGCAGGAATCGCTGGTGCAGGCCATGCTCCAGTCCATGGAGCAGCGGGGCTGAACGGACCGGCGTGCGGGCCGGAGCGGCCGGACGCCAAAATATGTGACTTATCCAACATGAGTCGGGCGACACAATGTGATGGCCGCACCAACAGGGAAGCCCTATCCTCGAATAATCATGACTTCAGCATCGAGCATGGATCCGGCAGCGGACGCTGTGGCGGATTCCCCAGCGAGCAGCACCGACGACAGCCCCATGGGCTCACGGCCCATCGGCATCTTCGACTCCGGAGTCGGCGGACTGACCGTGGCGCGGTCCATCATCGACCAGCTGCCCAACGAATCGATCCTCTATGTAGGCGATACCGCGAACGGCCCCTACGGCCCGCTGCCCATCGCCGAGGTCCGCGCCAATGCCCTCGGCGTGATGGATGAGCTGGTGGATTCCGGCGTCAAGCTGCTGACCATCGCATGCAACTCCGCCTCCGCCGCTGTGCTCCGGGATGCCCGTGAAAGGTACACGGCCCGCTACGGGATTCCCGTGATCGAAGTGATCCAGCCCGCAGTGCGTCGGGCCGTGGCTGCCACCCGGAGCGGCCGGGTGGGCGTCATCGGCACCTCCGCCACCGTGGGTTCCCGGGCCTACGAGGACACCTTCGCCGCCGCCCCGGACCTGCACATCACGTCCGTGGCCTGTCCGGCGTTCGTCAGCTACGTGGAGGCCGGCATCACCACGGGTCCGGAACTCCTGGCCGTTGCCCGGGAGTACCTTGAGCCACTGCGCACCGCCGGCGTGGATACTGTTGTGCTCGGCTGCACGCACTACCCGCTGCTCACCGGTGTGATCTCCTACGTCATGGGGGAGGACGTCACCCTTGTCTCCAGTGCTGAGGAAACCGCCAAGGATGTCTATCGGGCGCTCGTCTCACACGATCTTCAGCGGACCGTCGAGGCGCCGCCCCAGCACCACTTCATCGCCACCGGCGAAGCCAGCCAGTTCGAAACCCTGGCCAGGCGCTTCCTGGGGCCCGAGGTGCTCAGCGTGAAGCACGTGGACCACGTCGCCGCGCAGTACCCCACCGGCAGCCTGGCGAAAATAACTCCGGAAATGATCGCGGCAGCCCAGGCCGGCGCCGCCCGGCCACGGATTTCCAACTTCGTCGGCGGATCCGCGGCCGGGGGTTCCCGCCTGTGAAACTGACCATTGTTGGCTGCACCGGTTCCTTCCCGGGTCCGGGCTCCCCGGCGTCGTGCTACCTGCTGACCGCCCACGACGGCGAGCGGACCTGGAAGGTCGTGATGGACCTCGGCAGCGGGGCCCTCGGGGCGATCCAGCGGTACACGGACCTTGAAGACATCGACGCGATCTTCCTCACCCACCTGCACCCGGACCATTGCATGGACCTGTGCGGCCTCCACGTGGCCGTGCGCTGGAAGCCGGGCGGCTGGGGCCGGGACCGGATTAAGGTCTGGGGCCCCGCCGCCACGGCGGACCGGATGGCCACGGCGTACGGTCTGGAGCTGGACCCGGGCATGCACGAGGAATTTGACTTCACCAACTGGACCGAACGGCAGTCCGTTACGGTCGGGCCCTATACGGTGACGCCGTTCGCGGTGAACCACCCCGTGGAGGAGGCCTACGCCCTCCGTGTCGAGGTGACGGAGCCGTCCGCAGGCGGCGCTCCGGTCACGCGCGTCCTCACGTACTCGGGGGACACCGACTCGTGTGCCGGGCTGGAAGAAGCCGCGAAGGACGCCGACCTCTTCCTGTGCGAGGCAGCCTTCGAGGAAGGCCGCGACGACGACATCAAGGACGTGCACCTGACGGGCAAACGTGCCGGCGAGGCTGCAGCCGCGGCAGGGGCACGCCGGCTGCTCCTCACCCACATTCCGGTGTGGACGTCGCAGACAAAAGTCATGGCCGAGGCCAAGCCCGTGTTCAGCGGCGACGTCGCAGTGGCCGTGGCCGGAGTCCACTACACCGTCTGAACTGCCGGCGGTGCGGGCTGACGCCGGTCCTGGTAGCTGCCGGTCCGGCGGGTCCGTGCGGGTCGATAAGCTAAAGGCATGACTTCTGAAGCAATTGCAACCCCCGTCATTCGTGCCGACGGCCGTACCCCTGATCAGCTCCGCCCGATCAGCATCACCCGCGGCTGGTCCAAGCAGGCCGAAGGCTCGGCCCTGATCGAGTTCGGCAACACCCGGGTCCTGTGCACGGCTTCCCTGACCGAAGGCGTGCCGCGTTGGCTCAAGGGGGAGGGCCGCGGCTGGGTCACGGCCGAATACGCCATGCTTCCCCGCGCCACGAACACCCGCTCCGACCGCGAGTCCGTCAAGGGCAAGATCGGCGGCCGCACCCACGAGATTTCCAGGCTGATCGGCCGCTCGCTGAGGTCCATCATCGACACCAAGGCGCTGGGCGAGAACACCATTGTGCTGGACTGCGATGTTTTGCAGGCCGACGGCGGCACCCGTACCGCCGCCATCACCGGCGCCTACGTGGCGCTCGCCGAAGCCATCCGCTTTGCCCGCGAAAACAAGATCATCTCCAAGAACGCACAGCCCCTCATCGACACAATCGCTGCCGTGTCCGTCGGCATCATCGACGGCATCCCCATGCTGGACCTGCCGTACGTCGAAGACGTCCGCGCCGAGACCGACATGAACGTCGTGGTCACCGGGTCGGGCAAATTCGTGGAAGTCCAGGGCACGGCCGAGGGCGCCCCCTTCGACCGCGACGAGTTGAACCAGCTGCTGGACCTTGCCCTGCTGGGTACGGAGCAGCTCGCGGCCATCCAGCGCGAAACGCTGGCGGAGGCCCCGTGACGGACGCCGCCGTCCCCGTGCTGGTCCTCGCGACCCACAACAAGGGCAAGCTCCGCGAACTGCGTGAGCTGCTGCGCGGGCAGGTGCCAGGGCTCGACGTCGATACCCAGGTGGTGGACGCCGGTGCCGTCGGCGCCCCGGACGTCGCAGAAACCGGTGTGACCTTTGCGGAGAACTCGCTGCTGAAGGCGCGCGCCGTGGCCGAGGCCACGGGGCTGGTGGCCATTGCCGATGATTCGGGCCTGTCGGTGGATGTCCTCGGCGGGGCACCGGGAATCTTTTCGGCCCGGTGGAGCGGCCGCCACGGTGACGATGCTGCCAACCTTCGGCTCCTGCTGGACCAGCTGTCCGATGTCCCCGACGAGTACCGAGGCGCCGCTTTCGTCTGCGCGGCTGCGCTCGCAGTGCCGGGCGCGGCCACGGATGGCGGACGCGAGGTGGTGGAGTACGGCCAGCTCGAAGGATCGCTGTTGCGCGAACCGCGGGGCGAAGGCGGCTTTGGCTATGATCCGGTGCTCCAGCCAAGCGGCCTGGACCGCAGCTGCGCCGAATTGAGCCCCGAGGAAAAGAATGCCATCAGCCACCGGGGCCAGGCGTTCAGGGCGTTGCTGCCGGCCATTGTTGAGGCGTTGGCCGAACACCGCCCGCAGAGCCGGTCCTAGCCGGCTGATTAACGAGTGAAGGCGCCCCGCAGTGCGGGGCGCCTTCATTTTTTGTCGTGCTACATGTTCGTCTTGCGCTCTTCTTCGGGTTCGTGCTCTTCGATGAACTCCTCCACCGCGTCCGTGCCGAAGTGTGCGGCCTGGCGCTTGGCGGACAGCCCGCGGAGTACTTCGATGCCGATGGGGATCACGGAGACCAGCACGATGATGATGAAGATGATGTCCAGGTTGTCGCGGACCCACGGCACGCGGTCGCCCAGCAGGTAGCCGAGCAGGGTGACGCCGCCGCCCCAGAGCACGGCGCCGATCACGTTGAAGAGGAAGAACTTGCGCTTGCTCATCTGCGCCACGCCCACGATGACCGGCACGAAGGTGCGGATGATCGGAACGAAACGGGCCAGGATCAGCGCCTTGCCGCCGTGCTTTTCGAAGAACGCGTGCGCGCTTTCGACGTTTTCACGCTTGAACAGCTTGGAGTCCGGCTTGTTGAAGATGGCCGGGCCGGCTTTGGAACCGATGAGGTAACCGGTCTGGTTGCCGATGATGGCCGCAACGATGATCAGTGCCGAGAACAGCCAGATGTTGAACTTGATGGTGTCCGTGGCCACCAGCAGTCCGGCAGTGAACAGCATGGAGTCGCCGGGGAGGAAGAAGCCGATCAGCAAGCCCGTCTCGGCGAAGATGATGCCGCAGACCAGCAGCACAACCCAGGGGGCCAGGGCCGGATCGGCCAGGAAGATCTGGGGGTTGAGCCAGTCGGGGAGGAACGAGGCCAGGTGCGGCTGCACCGGTCCCGCACCCCCGAGGGTGGACACGGCAAAGTCACTCATCGCATGTAGGTTCACCCCTCAAGGTTACTGGACCCCCGGTGCCGGGCCTTCCTGCAGGGACGTTGCGTGACCATCGACACCCGCGACAAGCCGGGCTGGCGTGCCGGGGCACGGGCTGGCCGGCGGTAAAGTTTGACCCGTGGGTTTGGACTTTACGGCGATCGACTTCGAGACAGCCAACGGCTTCCGCGGTTCGCCGTGCGCCGTCGGGCTGAGCAAGGTCCGCGGCGGGGTAGTGGTGGAGGAAGCCTCCTGGCTGATGCGCCCGCCCGAAAACCATGACCGGTTCGATTACCACAATGTGCGGATCCACGGCATCAGGGCCGAGGATGTGGCCGGCCTGCCGCGCTTCGGCGAGCTCTTCCCCGAGATTGGTGCCTTCATTGGCGGCGATGTCCTGGCTGCCCACAATGCCGCCTTCGACCTGGGCGTGATCCGGTCCGGGCTGGAAGTGTCCGGACTGCCGGGTCCTGCCTACGACTATGTGTGTACCGTGATGCTCTCCCGCCGGTGCTATTCCCTGGTGTCCAATTCGCTGCCCTATGCGGCCGAGGAAGCCGGCGTTCCGCTGGTTAACCACCACGACGCAGCTGAGGATGCCAGGGCGTGCGCGGGAATCCTGATAGACATTGCCCGGCGCAACGGCGCCGGCAGCATTGCGGAACTCTTCCTGTCCCTGGGACTGGAGCTCCCGCATCAACAGGCATTCGATCCCGCCCGTGACGGCCTGTCCAAGGCCACGCTGACTGCCCTGGGGGCAGCCGGCGGAACCGGAACAGCCGCGGCGCGGCCGTTCAAATCGGGCTGGCCCGAGGAAGGGGCCAACCCCGTGCCGAATTCCGACGCCGATCCCGGCCACCCGTTGTTCGGGCAGACGGTCGTGTTCACGGGGGAGCTCGCCATGCCCCGGCCCGAGGCCAAGGTCCTGTCGGCCGAATACGGCGCGCAGCCCGAAAGCAGGGTGACCGGACGGACCACGGTGCTGGTGGTCGGCGACGGCTTTGTGGCCTCGGACCTCCGCTCCGGCCGCCTGACCGGCAAAGCCCGGCGGGTCCTGGAACTCCACGAGCGTGGGCAGGCCATCGAGGTGCTGTCCGAAGGTGAGTTCCTGCAGATGGTGGGCGGGCAGGTGCCGGCAACCGCCGCCCTGATCTAGCCAGCGGTCATACGGCGCAACAATCCTTCCGGTGCCGGAGGCGGACTCCTAGCCTTGCACCATGGGTAAACTCCAGATCGACTCCCCGGCCGACGCCGTTCCTACTGCTGCCACTGCAGCGGGCAGGCGCACCGGCGTCGACTGGCGCACGGTGTTCGCATTCCCCAACCCGGTCAACGAGTATGCTGCCAGGATCACCGCAGCCCTGGTGGTGGTACTTGCCGCCGCCACGCTGTTGACCGGATGGGGTTGGGGACTTGCCGTAATCGCCGCCGGCTTCTGGCTGCGTGTGCTGTTCGGTCCCAGGATTTCACCCCTGGCCCGGCTTTCCGTCAAGGTTCTGGCCCCGCGTCTGGGCCGGGCCAAGCTGGTTCCGGGGCCGCCCAAGCGCTTCGCGCAGGGCATCGGTGCAGCCATGTCCACCGCCGCGGCGCTACTGCTCGCGGCCGGGCTTGCTCCCGCTGCCTGGACGCTCCTGGCTGTCCTTATTGTGGCAGCCTCGCTGGAAGCATTTGCAGGGTTCTGCCTGGGTTGCGCGATCTTCGGCTTCCTTCAGCGCCGCGGACTCATTCCGGCGGACATCTGCGAAGCCTGCAACAACATCTCCCTGAAGCGGCCGTGACTCAGGCGATGGTCACCGAGATCAGCTGACCGGCCATACCGCGGATGACCTCCGGGGCTTCCAGCGACTCCAGCCACTCCGCCGGCAGGCACTCCTCACCGTAGAAGGCGCCCAGGATGTTCCCGGCGATGGAGCCGGTGGAGTCACTGTCCCCGCTGTGGTTCACGGCCAGCGCGATGGCTTCACGGAAGTGCGCCTCAATGCCTGCACTGGAAACGGGGCCGGTCGTCTCTTCCGGGGTGTTGCCGGCCATCTCCCGTGCCGGGGCTGTGGCCAGCACCGCGTAAAGCGCGACGGCGAGGGCCTCCTCGGCCACCCAGCCTTCCCCGAGCTCATGGACCAGGTCTTCGGGGCTGAGGCGGCCGGCCGCCGCCGGCTCCTGCCGGGAAACTGCCGCGAGGTGGACGGACCGTTCCAGCCGGTCAAGGAGTGCCGGCTCGGCGTCGTCCCGTCCACGGGCATGGTCGAGCACGTATTCGGCCGCTTCTGTGAGACTCTGGCCACTCATAAGGGCGTGGATCAGGAGGCTGAAAGTACCTGCACTCTGCCGCGCCGAACGGTGGCCGTGGGTCAACGAAGCCGCGTCAGAGCTCAGCTTGTACACCGCCTCCGCCGGGATGTGCGGAATGAGGCCGAACGGAGCCGAGCGCATCACCGTGCCGCATCCCTTCGAATCGGGATTGACCGGGCGGTAGATGGTCCCCATTTCGCCGGAGGCCAGGCCGCTGAGGCAGGCATTTCCGGGCGCACGGCGGTGCTTCAGGGCTGACTGTCCGTCAATCCAGCGCGGCTGCGGGGCTGGAGCCGACGACGGTACCGGCACGCCCTGCGTCGCCAGCCAGCGAAGATAGGCGAGCCATACACAGGCGTTGGCATCGGCGGCTGTGCCATCATTTGCCCACTCCAGTGCCTCGACGAGGCCGTCAACCGTATACAGCGTCATTTGGGTGTCGTCGGAGAAGTGGCTGCCGCCGTCGAGCGCTGAAAAATCCTGAAGTCCCGCCGGACCGAAGCGGCTCCGGATGGTGGAAATATCATCGAATTCCACGGCGTAGCCGAGGGAATCGCCCAAGGCGCCGCCCAGCAGGCAGCCATGGATCCGGGACTGGGGCGTCGGCGCCGTCAGGCGGGAATGTTCAGTGCTCATATGTGTAAATTTACCCCGGGTACGGCATCTGGATTCCCCGGGCGCAGGTACCGCAGTCGCTGCGGCGGCGTGTCGACCGCTAAGCTCGAATCCAGCAAGCGTCCAGACTCAGTTGGCAGAATACGTCGGACAGTACATTGCCGGGCGCACCGCCGCCCGCACGCTCACCGGGATCACCGGCCGCGCATCGAAGCAAAGGATTTCCACACCATGACCGCCCCTGTGCCTGCACGCCCGACCCAAAGTTCCGATTTGCATGCCGCTCCGGAGGCTTTCAAACCGGGCCTTGTGGCACGCCTGTCAGCGGAGGCCTTTGGCACCCTGTTCCTGGTCATCGCCGGCCTGGGCGTTCCACTGTTCACGATTCCGCAGTCAAACCCGCTGTCCGCCTCGCTGGCGGCCGGACTTGCCGTCACCGCGGCCATGCTCGCCTTCGCCTACATTTCCGGTGGCCATTTCAACCCGGCAGTAACCCTGGGCAACGCCATCGCAGGCCGCATCCGGGTGCCGGAAGCCGCGGCGTACCTCGGTGCGCAGCTGGTCGGGGCTGTGGCCGGAGCACTGGCACTGTTCGGAATCCTGCGGACTGTTCCCAAGATCGAAGACACCCGGGCCGCCTTTGACACCGTGACCGCCGGCTTTGGCGAGCATTCCATCATCCAGGCGCCCATGGCCGGCGTCCTGCTCGTGGAGGTCCTGGGCGCCGCCATCCTGGTAGCCGTCTTCCTCGGCACCACGGCTGCACGCAACACCAGCAAGGCGGCCGCGCCCTTCGCTGTGGGCCTCACGCTCGCCGTCCTGCTGCAGCTGGGCCAGGCAGTGGGCAACACGCCGTTCAACCCGGCACGCGCAACCGCCTCGGCCATCTTCAGCAACTCCTGGTCCCTTGAACAGCTGTGGCTCTTCTGGGTGGCGCCGCTGGTGGGCGCCGCCATCGCAGGGCTGGTGTTCCGCGGGTTCGCCGAGGCCCCGGCTGCTGTGCCGGCCCGCGCGCACGATGCCGGCGACGATGCAGACGACGACGAACTGGTCACCAACGACGACGATCTCGACGACGACGATGCCGCCGGCGATACCTCTGACGACGCTGCTGGCTCCGCTGACGACGACGCCCGCGACTTCTTTGACGGCAAGCGCGGACGGTAGTTGTCAGGCCAAGCCGTGTCTGTGCCACAAAACTGTCGGTACCCGCGGATAGCTTAAGAACATGCGGTTATTGCACACTTCCGATTGGCACCTGGGCCGGTCCTTCCACGGCGTCGGCATGCTGGACGCCCAGCAGGATTTCATTGACCAGCTGGTCGAAGTCGTCAGCATGGAGAAAGTGGACGTCGTCCTGATTGCCGGGGATGTCTGCGATCGCGCCCTGCCCGGCGTCGACGTCGTTCGCCTGCTGGATGATGCCCTGGTCCGCCTGACGGACGCGGGAGCGCAGGTGGTCCTCACCAGCGGGAACCACGATTCCGCCATCCGCCTTGGCTTCGCGTCGCGGCTGCTGGAGCGCGGGGGAGTGCACCTGCGTACCCGGCTCGCCGAACTCGATGTGCCGGTGCTGTTTCCGCTGGACCCGGCGGAGGATGGTCCTGTGCTGGCCATTTACGGCATTCCGTGGCTCGAGCCCCGTCTGGTCGCCGAGCACCTGGGCGTTGAGCCCGCCAGCCACTTCGAAGTGACGCGCGCAGCCACAGCGAAGATCCGGTCCGATATGGTCACCCGTGCGAGCGGAAGGACCGTGCATTCCGTCGTGCTGGCCCATACGTTCGCGAGCGGCGGGATCAGCTCGGACAGTGAAAGGGACCTGAGCATCGGCGGAGTCGGGGCCGTCCCCCTGGATCTCTTCGACGGTTTTGGCTACACCGCACTCGGGCACCTGCACGGCAGGCAGACGCTGTCGCCGACCGTGCGCTATTCCGGTTCGCCCCTTGCCTATTCCTTCTCAGAGGCGAAGCACCGGAAAGGCGGCTGGCTGGTCGAAGCGGATGCCACGGGCATCACCGACGTCAGGGAGGTCCAATGGGACGCGCCGCGCGCGCTCGCGGTGCTGCGGGGCACTCTGGACCACCTCCTCACGGCCGAGGAGCACGCCTGGGCCGAGGCCGCGTATTGCCAGATCACACTGACGGACTCCCAGCGCCCCGCCCAGGCCATGGACAAACTTCGTGCCCGCTTTCCGGACACCCTGGTCCTCGGTTTCGAGCCCGAAGGCGCCGCTGCAGCTACCACGACGAGTTACAGCTCCAGGCTCGCCGCGGCGGATGACGATCTGTCCATCTGCTGCGGCTTCCTGGAGCACGTTCGGGGCCGCAGCACCGATGACGCCGAAGCCGCTGTTCTCGGGGAAGCGCTCGAAGCCGTGCGTCTGGGGGAGATGTCACGATGAGGATCCACCGGCTTGAAATCTCCGCCTTCGGCCCCTTCGCCGGCACCGAGCACATCGACTTTGACCGGCTCAGCTCTCACGGACTCTTCCTCCTGAACGGCGCAACCGGTGCCGGCAAGACCAGCGTGCTGGATGCCATCTGCTTTGCCCTGTACGGATCCGTGCCGGGTGCGCGACAGGAAGGAAAACGGCTCCGCAGCGACCACGCTGACGCCGCCGCCGAACCGCGCGTCACCTGCGAGTTTTCCGCCAAAGGCCGGCATTTTGAGGTCTCCAGGATCCCTGCGTGGAACCGGCCCAGCGCCAGGGGCAAAAACGGATTTACGGAGCAGAAAGCCAATACGCTGCTGCGGGAACGCGTTGACGGGCAGTGGATGGAAAAGTCCGGCCGGAACGATGAGGCCGGGGCTGAAATCAGTTCAGTGCTCGGCATGGACCGGGAGCAGTTCACCCGGGTGGTCATGCTGCCCCAGGGCGACTTCGCTGCTTTCCTTCGGTCAAAGCCCTCCGACCGGCTGGAGCTGCTTCAAAGCCTCTTCGGCACGCAGCGGTTTGAGGCTGTCGAGCAGGAACTGGCCCGGCAGGCCGCGGAGGCCCGCACCGAGGTCTCCGGCCTCAACAACCAGTTGGACCTGCTGCTGGCGCAGGCCCGGGCTGAAGCGGCGCCGTCCGAAGAGGATCTGCCGGACGCCTTCCCCGTGCCCGACGACGCCGACCACCTTCTTGCCTGGCTGCAGGACACCGCCGCGGCCAGGGCCGGGATTTTGCAGGCCGAGGCGGACCAGGCGGCGGCAGCGCGCGCCGAGGCTGCCCGGCGCCTCGAGTCCGCGGCCGCGCGTGCCGCCCGCCAGGCAAAACTCGCCGCCGCGGAACTGCGGAAATCGGCCGCCGACGCGGCGGCACCCGAACTCGGTGAAAAGACCCGGCAGCTTGGCCTCCACCGCAGGGCCGAAGTGCTCGGCGGCCAGCTGCAGGCCGTCGACAAAGCAGAGGACGCCGAAGAGCGGGCGGCCGGCGCAATGGCCGCGGCCGCCGCCGAATTGAACGCCGCGGTTCTTCTGGACCCCGAGCTTGCCGCCCTGGCTACCGGCGGGGGCGCCGCCACAAGCCGCCACCCCGCCGGAAGCGAAGACGAACCCTACTTCGAAGCGGCAGTCATGCGCAGCGAACTCAGCCGCCTGCGCTCCCTCCGCGCCGTGCTCGAGGAACGGCTGCCGGATGAGGCCAGGCTGTCCGGGATGGCAGTCCGCAGCACAGAGCTTCGCAGCACCGTGGAGAAGCTGAGGGAGGGGTGGCGCGCCGGCGCCGCGGCCCTTGATGCGCTGCGTGCGGAAATGGCCGGGCTGCTGGCCGGTCTGGCACCCCTTGAGGAGCTCGCTGCCGAAGCCCAGCTGCGGACCAAGGAAGCCGCTGCCGCTGAGGAACTCGTGGCCGTCGTCGGCCGGTATGCCACGGCGGCCCGGTTATGTTTCGGCGTGGACGAACGGCACCGCATTGCCCGGGATGATCAGCAGAACCACCGCCAGCGGTGGCTGGATCTGCGGGAAGAGCGGCTCGCCAACGCCGCTGCGGAGCTCGCTTCCCAGCTCCGGCCGGCCGCGCCCTGCCCGGTGTGCGGCAGCCCGGAGCACCCCTCACCGGCGCCCGCGGCGACGGCCGCGCTGGCCATCGCTGAAGCGGAACAGGCAGCCCAGGAAGCTTGTGAGGCAGCGGAAGCGGTCCTCGCAACGCTGGACAAGGAACTTGCCGAGGCCCGGCAGCAGGTTGCGGTCCTGGCGGCCCAGGGCGGCGACACCGCGGCGGAGGACGCCCGCGCGGAAGCCGCTATGGCCAAGGAACGTGCGCGCGAGGCCGTCCGGGCCGCCGTGGAACTCGTCGCCAGCCGTGAGCGGCTGGCGGAACTGGACGAACAGGTTGCAGCCGCCGAATCGACGCAGGCGGCAACTGATTCCAGCATTGCGACGACGGAGTCCACGCACACGGAGGTCCTCGAACAGGCAGCTGCACTGGAGGCTACGCTGCAGAAGCTGCGTGCCGGCTACCCGACCCTCGGCAGCCGGCTCACCTCGCTGAATCAGTCCACGGCCCTCCTGGAACGAACAGACGCCGCCCGGACCAGCCTCGAACAGGCCATGCTGCGGACCACGGAGGCCCGCCAGGTGCTGGACCAGGCGCTTCCGGAGTCCGGATTCGCCTCCGCAGAGGCGGCCCGGGCCGTCCTCCTGCCGGCCCCTGAAGCGGCCACGCTTGAAGCGGCCATCCGGGCCGGCCAGGATGAAGCAGCCCGCGTCGGCGAACTCTTCGCCGGCGAGGAACTCACACAGGCAGCCCGCGAGCTTGCGGCGGACGGCCCGGTCGAGCCCGGCGTGCTCGAAGAGCTCCGGGCGGAGGATACCGCTGCGGAACAGGCCGCCAGGCAAGCAGTCATCGCGGCCGGGCTCGCGGACAAATCGGTGCAGACCATCTGCCGGATTGCGGGGGACTACACGCGGCTGGCAGCTTCGGGCCAAGGTCCGCGGGAACGCGCGGCGCTGCTCACCGCGGTGGCCGACGCCGCCCGCGGTGCCGGCGACAACTCCTACCGGATGAGCCTGAACAGCTACGTGCTGGCGGCCAGGCTGGAGCAGGTGGCCATCGCCGCCTCGGAGCGGCTGGTCGGAATGAGCGATGGCCGGTACACCCTGCAGCACACGGACGCCAAGGCTGCCCGGGGAGCCAAGTCCGGTCTCGGCCTCGAGGTCGTGGACCAGTGGACCGGGCAGCGCAGGGATACGTCAACGCTTTCCGGTGGTGAATCGTTTATGGCCTCGCTGGCCCTGGCGCTGGGCCTGGCCGACGTAGTGCAGCAGGAGTCCGGCGGGGTCGACATCGAGACGCTCTTCGTGGATGAGGGCTTCGGCAGCCTGGACGAGCAGGCACTGGAACAGGTCATGGATGCCCTCGAAGGGTTGCGGGACGGCGGCCGGGTGGTCGGCCTCGTGAGCCACGTGCCGGAGATGAAGCAGCGCATCAGCACCCAGCTCCAGGTGGTCAAGGGGCGGAACGGGTCCACGCTCCACATTTCCGACGACGCTCCGGCCTGATTCCCTGGCCCGGCGCGGCGGTTTCGAGCTCCACCAGCCGGGACCGGCGTGCCGGGGCCTCGGCTACAATTGAAGGGTTACCGGGTCGCGCGCATCGGGAGGAGGGACGATGCGCATCTTTGAGCGAACCCGGAATAATGACCACTTCAATGTTCTCACAGGCATCCGCCGCAACGTCCCCTGCCACCACCGCACCCGAAGCCTCCGCACCCGAAGCCACTGCGCGCCCCGCACCGCATCCTGAGCAGGACATCCCCCGCCCGCTTTCGAGCCGGGGTGGCCGCTACGCCCGGCTTCCGCTGCTGGCAGGCAAGGGCTTCATCCCGCTGGGTCTCTTCGCCCGCCTTCCCCTGGCCATGCTGACAGTGGGCGCCCTGACCCTGGTTACGGCCGTCACGGGCTCATACGCGGTCGGCGGAGCAGCAGCCGGGGCCGTGGGAATCGGCTCCGCACTGGGAGCGCCGGTGCTCGGGGCCTGGGCCGACCGGCTCGGCCAGCGGTTGGTGCTGCTGGTCGCTGCGGTCTTCAACACC
This sequence comes from Arthrobacter sp. Leaf337, assembly GCF_001423745.1. GTDB lineage: Bacteria > Actinomycetota > Actinomycetes > Actinomycetales > Micrococcaceae > Arthrobacter. The sequence continues at coordinate 165,429 of NZ_LMPC01000001.1, read as the reverse complement.
GCCGCCGTGGTGGCCCTGATCCTCACGGCCTACCTCGTTCCGTCCGGCCAGGACCTTGGTGCGGCTGTGCCGGTCCTCGTCGCGGCTTTCGTGGCAGGGGCCAGCTGCCCCCAGGTGGGCCCGCTGGCCCGCGTCCGCTGGATGGCGCTGACCGCCCGGGGCAGCACAGCCAGGAATGCGAAGGACCTGGATGCGGCCTTGTCCTACGAAAGCACCGCCGATGAACTGACCTTCGTCCTCGGCCCCGCGTTGGTGGGCATCCTCGCGAGCCTGATCGCCCCTTGGCTTCCGCTGGCCCTGGCCGCAGCCCTGACGCTCACCCTCGTGCCCGCGTTCGCCGTCCACCGCACCCACCTCGCCGTACCGCTGAGCGTGCGCCGGCGCCGGGGCGCCAGGACGGTCGCAGGCTCAGGAACGGCTGCTTCGGGCACGGATGCCTCCGCCACCGCCGGCCCCGCCACCGCCGGCCCCGCCACCGCCGGCCCCGACGCCGCAGGGTCCGGGCGAACGGGCTCCCGCGCGAACGGCATGGCAGCTGTTGCCCTGCCCTTCCTGGCCATGGTGTGCATGGGGACATTCTTTGGTTCCACCCAGACGGGCCTGAGCTCCTTCTCGGCAAGCTTTGCCACGGCCGAAATTGCCGGGCTGCTCTACGCCGTCATGGGACTGAGTTCGGCCGCGGCAGCCCTGAGCGTTGCCTACTGGCCGCAGCGGTTCACCCTGTCAGCACGCTGGATGGTGAGTGCCATGCTCATGGCCGGCCTGGCGGTGCTCCTGCTGCTGCCTGCTTCGGCGTTCCCCATGGTGCTGGTACTGCTGGTCCTCGGACTGCCCGTGGGCCCGCTGATGGTCACCGTATTCGCTATCGGCGGCCTGGTGGCCCCGGCCGGGCGGCTGGGAACCGTCATGACAGCCCTCGCCAGCGGCATTGTCGCCGGCACGGCACTGGGGTCTTCGGTAGCCGGTCAGCTGGCGCAGCACCAGGGGTATTCCGCCGCGTTCCTCGTGCCGGTCTGCGTCGCAGCGGCGCTGTTCCTGCTGGGGGCGGCCGCCGCCGTCGTCATCCGAAACGGCAAGGCGCGCCGCGGAACCCAGCTGGCCGGCAGCCGCTAACGAATGGCGTGCCGCGCCTTAGAGCAGCTGCTTTTCAATGCGCGCGGCGCTCGAGGTCAGGGCTGCCGCCACTTCAGCCGGGTCCTGGGTTGAGCGGATGTAGACGACGGCGACCGAGGCCGGGCGGCCGCCCGGCACGTTGATGGGGGCTGCCAGCGAGGAAACCCCCGCAATGACTTCATCGTGGCTGGCCGCGTAGCCGCGTTTCCGGGCCTCGGCTGCCTCGGGCCGGTAGGGGATATCCGGCGCCAGCAGGTTCCAGTCGTGCTCCGTGAGTGCAGACTGGATGGCTATCCCCGGGGCGCCGGCGCTTATCGGGTGCCGTGAGCCGGGGTGCTGGACCACGGTGGCCGCCGAGTGCCGGGGCTCCACGGTCACCAGGGTGATGCAGTCCTGGTGGTCCCACACCGCGACGAAGGCCGTCATGTTCAGGGTGTTGGCAAGCTGTGTGAGCTCAGGCAATGCAGCCGACTGCAGGTTGCGGGAAACACCCCGTGCCAGGACGGCCAGGCCCGGGCCGGGCTGGACCTTGCCGGAGTCGTCCCGGACCAGCAGGGAGTGATCCTCCAGCGTGCGCAGGATCCGGTAGGCCACGGAACGATGGACCCCCATCGCGTCGGCAAGTTCAGCGATGGTGAGCGGCTGCCCGGCTTCGGCGAGAATTTCCAGCGCGCGGATCCCGCGCGAGAGGGTCTGCGACGGGGAAGCCTGGGCGGTCGCGGCCTGTGTACCGGCGCCGGCAGTCTGAGTCATGCTGTCCATCCTAGGCCGGGTTCCGTGGCGCTCCACCCGCAGGGTCTTGTGTTGCGCCTCACTTTGAGTTAGCGTTCCATATGGGAACTATATGTTCAACTATAGAACAGTTGGGTCGTCGAGATCGACTATAGAGCAGACAATCCAAGGGATCAATGATGATGTCCACACCACGTCCGGGAGAGGCCCCCGAAGTTGCGGGCAGGACGTCGACGCCGAAGGACCACCGTTTCCGCGGGAGCCTCGGCAGGTTTGCCACAGGCGTCGCGATCGTGACCTTCGACGGCGCCACCAAACGCCACGGCATCACCGTTAACTCGTTTACGTCGGTGTCCATGGAGCCGCCCCTGGCCCTGGTCAGCATTGCCCGTACCGCAAAAGCGCACGATGAGCTTGCCGGCCGTCCGTTCACGGTGAATATTCTGGGTGCCGAACAGCGGTACCTCGCCACGCATTTCGCCGGCCGCCCCGGGCACGAACCCCGGTGGGTGGAGGGTGCCACGGCGCCGCGCCTCGCCGGGGTCCTGGCGTACTTCGAGTGCCGGCCCTGGGCTGCATACGACGGCGGCGACCACACCCTGTATCTCGGCCAGGTGGTGGACTTCGACTACCGCCACGGCGACGCCCTGGCGTTTGCCAACGGCACCTACACCACCATCCCGGACCGGGAGTTGGGCATGGAGGACCTCCTCTAGCCCGGCCCCCGTATCCGAACAACCCGCTGCAGCTCAACGAGGACTGGAGGAAGAACAATGGGTATCCGCACCGGACGGCAGTATCTGGACAAACTCAACGCCATGAAGCCCCATGTGGTGATCGACGGTGAGGTGGTCAGCGAAAAAATTGCTGAGCACCCGGCGTTCCGCAACGTGGCCAGGTCCTACGCGAAGCTCTTCGACATGCAGCACGACCCCGCCCACCAGGAAGCACTGACATACCCCTCGCCCTCGACCGGCGACCTGGTGAACGCGTCCTTCCTGGTCCCCCGGACCATCGAGGATCTGCAGCGCCGGCGCAGGGCCATTTCCACCTGGGCCGAATCCTCCAACGGCTTCCTGGGCCGCTCGGGGGACTATATGAACTCATCCCTGACGGCGCTCAGCACCGCGGAAAAATGGTTCTCGCAGGCCGACCCCAAATTTGGCGAAAACATCCGCAACTACTACGAGTGGGCACGGGAGAACGACGTCCTTGCCACGCACACGCTCATCCCGCCGCAGGTCAACCGCTCCGTCTCGGGCTCCGAACAGATGGGCGGGCAGTTGTCGGCCCACATCGTCGAAGAGCGCGAGGACGGCATTGTGATCAGCGGTGCCCGCATGCTGGCCACGATCGCGCCTATTGCCGACGAACTCCTGGTGTTCCCGTCCACCGTGCTGCGGGGCACCCCGGAGGACGCCCCGTATTCCTATGCGTTCGCCATCCCCAATGATGCTCCGGGCCTGCGGTACCTGTGCCGAACCTCGCTGTACAACGGCGGCAGCAGCCATGACGAGCCCCTGGCCTCGCGCTATGAGGAAATGGATGCGGTGGCCATCTTCGACAGGGTATTCGTGCCGAGCGAACGGATCTTCATGCTCGGCCACCCGGAGCTCTGCAACAGCTTCTACACGGAGACCGGCGCGGGCGCCCTCATGACGCACCAGGTGGTCACCCGGACGATCGCCAAGAGCGAGTTCTTCCTCGGCCTGGCGTCGGAACTGGCCGAGTCCATCGGGATCGACGGTTTCCAGCACATCCAGGAGGACATCGCCGAACTGATCATCGACGTCGAAATCGGCAAGGCGCTGGTCCGCGCGTCGGAAGCTGACGCCAGGCCCAACGAGGCAGGCGTGATGCTTCCCAAATGGACCACGCTGAATGCTGCCAGGAACTGGTACCCCAAAATCGCCCAGCGCTTCCCGCAGATCATCCGGAAGTTCTCCGCCTCCGGGCTGATGGCGCTGCCGGGTGAGGCCGACGTCAACAGCGGGGCCAGGGCGGACATCGACATGTATCTGCAGGGCAAGACGCTCACCGGACCTGAGCGCGTCCGCCTGTTCAAGCTGGCCTTTGATGCCTCCATCTCAGGGTTCGCGGGCCGGCAGTCCCTCTACGAGTACTTCTTCTTCGGTGATCCCGTCCGGATGGCCGGTGCCCTCGTCAACAGTTATGACCGCGAACCGGTCCGGGCCAGGGTCCGCGAATTCCTCACCAGGCCGGACTGACCGTCCTGCCTGCCGGGTCCATGTGGCCGCCGCCCACGAGTCCGGCGCCACGAGTCCGGCGGCACGTTGGACCAAAAGTCCTAGTGCGCTTTGTCACACATTCGAGTATCCTCATACCAACTGACCGTTCGATCGGTAATTCGCTCGGCGTCATTCCAAATTCGGTAGTAGCGCTTTCTGCTACTGCCCACAGCCACGGAGTTCCAATGACCGCAACTTCACACGTCGATTCAGAGGCGGGCCCCAGCAGCAAACATGAGGAACGGAAAGTCCTCGCCGGGACGCTGGTCGGCACCACCATCGAGTGGTACGACTTCTTCATTTTTGCCCAGCTCACAGCAACGCTGCTGTCACCGCTGTTCCTCACCCCGCTGCAGGCCTCGAATCCCGGCCTTGCGCAGATCCTTTCCTTCGCGCTGATCGGCATCAGTTTCCTCTTCCGCCCGCTCGGCGCCGTCATCGCCGGCCACCTGGGCGATCGCCTGGGCCGCAAGGCCATGCTGGTCTTCACCCTCATCATGATGGGTGCCGCCACCGCGCTGATCGGCATGCTGCCGACCTACAACGACATCGGAGTCTGGGCGCCGATCCTGCTGATCCTGCTCCGCATCATCCAGGGCTTCTCCGCCGGCGGTGAATGGGGCGGCGCGGCACTGATGGCCGTGGAGCACGCTCCCAAGAGCAAGCGGGGCCTGTTCGGCGCGTACCCGCAGATCGGCGTTCCCGTCGGGATGATCCTGGCCACGGGCCTGCTGTACTTCCTCAACACCAGCATGTCCAAGGAAGCCTTCGGCGCCTGGGGCTGGCGCGTGCCGTTCCTGCTGTCCATCGTGCTGATCGTGGTGGGCTACCTGATCCGCCGTGCGGTGGCCGAAAGCCCGGTCTTCAAGGAAATGATCGAGCGCAAGGAGAAGGCCAAGGCTCCGCTCGGACAGCTGATCAAGTTCCACAAGAAGTCCGTGCTCTACTCCACGATGATCTTCATCGGCAATAACGCGGCGGGCTACCTGCTGATCGCGTTCTTCATCTCCTACGCCACCAAGACGCTGAAGATGCCGGTCGCCGAGATCCTGCTGGCCACCACCCTGGCTTCATTCGGCTGGCTGATCTTCACGCTCGTGGGCGGCTGGCTCTCTGACAAGATCGGCCGGGTCAAGACGTTCCTGATCGGCTACGGCATCGTGTTCGCCTGGATGATCCCGATGTTTGCCCTGATCGACACGAAGAACATCATGCTGTACGGCCTGGCGCTCTTCGTGCTGACCGTCGGCCTCGGGCTGTCGTACGGCCCGATGTCCGCCATGTATGCCGAAATGTTCCCGGCCAACGTGCGCTACTCGGGCATCTCCATCGGCTACGCGTTCGGTGCGATCCTGGGCGGTGCCTTCGCGGCCACCATCGCGGAGACGCTGATGCAGAGCACCAAGTGGACCGGCTCCATCGGCATCTACATCATGGTCCTGTGCGTTATTTCCGCAGTCGGTGTACTCCTGGCCGGCGAAACCAAGGGCCGCCCGCTGGGCGTCAGCAGCCACCACTAGGAGGCAGGCTGACTGCGCAGCATTCCTGACAAGCGGGCGCGGACCATTACGGTCCGCGCCCGCCGTTGGTGTGCCGGACCTAGACTCCCAGGAACTCCGTTGCCGCCTGCTTGAACGCCCTGCTGGTGATCACATTGCTGTGGTTCCGGCCGGGAATCAGCAGCTGCTCCACGAGCGCCCCTGACCTGGCGCCCAGTTCAGCGAGCTCGGGCATGGTCGCGGCCCGGTCGTCCTTCTCGCCGGCCACAAGCAGCATGGGCATGTGGGGGACGGCTTCGGCCGGATCGAAGGGTTCTCCCTTGATCGCTTCCACGAGCGACAACAGCGCAAAGATATTGTTGCTGGGCAGCCCCTGGGCCATTTTCAGCAGGCCGGCCGTGGACTCGTCCGCGATGGGCGTGCCGTCCGCCAGATAACGTTGCGCGGCCACCAGGTCAAAGGCCGCCAGCGGATCGGCAATGTTTGGGCCGCCGAGCACCAGGCGGTGAACGAGCTCCGGCTGGGTGGCGCCGAATTCCCAGGCGAGCCGGGACCCCAGGGAGTAGCCGACCACGTCGAGCCCGCTGGCGGGGTCGCCGTCCCGCAAGGGGCGGACACCGGCGTCGAACGCCACCTGCAGGAGGTCCGCGCGGATCCGGCTGGGGCTGTACGAATCCATGTCTTCCGGTGCCCCGCTGCGGCCGTGGCCGGGCAGGTCGACGGTGATGACGCGGCGGCCGGCTTCCAGCAGGGCGGCCAGCCAGCCGGTGTCCTGCCAGTTGAGCTTGGTGGAGGAGGAAAACCCGTGGAGCAACAGGACGGGCCGCAGCCCGGTGTCGGCCTCCGGCTCGTGCACCTCCACGTAAAGCTGGGGGTCGGTGCCCTCCACGGTGTGGTGGTGCTGCTCGCCGGTGTGCCTGCCGCTCATGGTGTCAGTCCTCATCAAGTACGGCGCTCAGGCGGACCCGGCGCTTTGGTGCCTCTTCCTTCGGGACCGTGCCCACGATGCCGGCAGTGTTGTCCGGCACCTCAAACACAATCAGGGGCTCGCCGACATTGATCTTGTCACCGGGCCCGCCGTGGATACGCACCACTTTACCTGCCTGCGGACTGGGCAGTTCAACAGCGGATTTGGTGGTTTCCACTTCGACGAGCGGCTGGTTGCGCTCCACCTGATCGCCCGGGGAAACCAGCCACTCCAGCACCGTTGCCTCGATCAGGCCCTCGCCGAGGTCGGGGAGCGGGAAGGAAATTTCAGCCACGTTTGTACTCCAATACTCGCTGGATGCCAAAGAGGATCCGGTCAATGTTCGGGATGTATTCGTCTTCCAGATCGCCCGAGGGATACGGCACGTCGAAGCCGGTGATGCGCTCCACGGGTGCCTTGAGCGTGTCGAAGCAGGCCTGCGTGATGAGCTGGGCAACTTCGGCGCCAAGCCCGGAGGTGAGCGGCGCTTCATGGACGACGACGGCGCGCCGCGTCTTCCGCACGGACGCCGCCAGCGTGGCTTCATCGATGGGCTTCAGCCAGCGCAGATCCAGGACCTCGATGTCGATCCCGTCCTCGGCGGCGAGCTCGGCCACCTGCAGGCAGCGCGCCACCATGGCGCCCCAGGCGACGAGCGTGAGGTGGCGGCCCGCACGCATGACTTTCGCGCCGGTGGGGGAGCCGCCGGTGGGGGAGCCTGCCGGGTCCGGAGAGTCGAAGTCGACCTCGCCTTTTTGCCAGTAGCGGGACTTCGGCTCCATGAAGATCACCGGGTCAGGCCGCGTGGCGGCGTACTTGAGCAGGTGGTATGCCTCGTGCGGGTTCGACGGCGAGACGACCTTCAGGCCCGGTACGTGCGCGAAGAGCGCCTCGAGGCTTTCGCCGTGGTGTTCGGGGGCGCGGATGCCGCCGAAGCTGGGCACGCGCAGGGTGATGGGCATCGGCATCGTGCCGCGGCTGCGGTAGTTCATCCGGGCAATCTGGCAGACGATCTGGTTGACGGCCGGGTAGGCGAAGCCGTCGAACTGGACCTCCGGGATTGGATGGAAGCCGGCCATCGCCAGCCCCACCGACATGCCCAGGATGCCGGACTCGGCGAGCGGGGTATCAAACACCCGGCCGGTGCCGTGCTTCGCCTGGAGGCCGTCGGTAATGCGGAACACGCCGCCGAGCCGGCCGCAGTCCTCACCGAAGACCAGCGCTTTCGGGTTCGCGGCGAGCACCTCGTCCAGGGCACGGTTCAGTGCCTGCTGCATGGACAACTGTTCAACTCCGCGGCGTGCAGTTCCTTCGGCCATGGCGGCCCCGCTTTCAAGGGTGGCATTAGACATGTTCGGACTCCTCGCGCCAGCTGGCGGCCTGGGCCTGCAGTGCAGGGGTGGTTTCCTGGAAGACCAGGTCGAACATTTCGGTGCCGGGGCGGGAACCGAGCGCCTGGATCCCGGCGCGGATGTCGTCCTCCTCGGCTTTGGCGGCTGCCAATGCTTCGGCGAAGAAGGCATCGTCGGCGATACCGTCGGCTAGCAGCTGCTTCCGGAACCGTTCCAGCGGGTCTTCGCCGGCGTCGTCGCGCTCTTCATTGAGCGACCGGTACCTGCCCGGGTCATCGGAGGTGGAGTGCGGGCCGCGGCGGTAGGTCATGGCCTCGATGAGCACCGGGCCATTGCCGGCGCGCGCGTGCGCGAAGGCGCGGCGCGTCGCTTCGGCCACGGCAACGACGTCGTTCCCGTCGATCCTCAGTGCCGGCATGCCGTAGCCCGCCGCGCGGGCGGCGACGGATCCGCCGGCCACCTGGCGTTCCGTGGGGACCGAGATGGCCCAGCCGTTGTTCTGGACGAAAAAGACCACCGGAGCCTTCATGACCGCCGCGAAGTTCATCGCCTCATGGATATCGCCCTGGGACGACGCGCCGTCGCCGAAGTACGTCATGGCCACGCCGTCCGCCTGATCCAGCGTCTGGCCGTGGGCCCAGCCCACGGCGTGGAGCACCGATCCGCCCACCACGGCCTGGATGGGTGCAAGCCGGGACTCGATCGGGTTATAGAGTCCGCCGTGCCACGTGGCCTTGTGTGTGGACATATAGGCCACCATGTCCACACCCATGGCCCGGGCCACGCCCATTTCCCGGTAGGTGGGGAAGACGAAGTCGCGGGTGGTGTCCACGGCGTAGCCGCTTCCCACCTGTGCGGCCTCCTGGCCGAGTTCCGGCGCGTAGCCGGGGATGAGCCCCTGGCGCTGCCAGGCGATCGCCGATGTGTCCAGGTGCCGGACGGCCACCATCAGCGAATACAGTTCGCGAAGCTGCTCGGCGGTCAGGGGTTCAGCATGTGGTCCCGACAGGTGCCCGGCGTCGTTGCCGTTCAAAGGGGAAGGCGAGGTATCCATGCCTGTGACCCTAGTCACGGGCGGAAGGCTGGGCAATCAGCCCACGTTGGACTTGCCAGATTGTGAAAAGCTGCCATGGCTGGAGCTGTATCGCATAGCAATTTGCCTAGTGGAATCGGGAGCGATCCGCTTGGGCTGCTGCCTACGTGCCTACCTTGCTGCGCTCGCCCGGCGGGACGCTGTGACCTTGGCGCCGATCCTGCAGGCCGCGGCAATCGCGGCAACCAGGATGATGGTGCTCACCAGCTGGCGGCTGCTCTCGGGGCTGCTGAAACCGACAGCGAAGATCAGCGCCAGCAGGACCAGTCCGAAGATCGTCAGGCCCGGGAAGCCCTTCATTCGGAGCGGAAGCTCGGTGCCGTCGCGATCCGCCTTGCGGCGCAGGATGAGCTGGGAGATGAGGGCAGAGCCCCAGACCATGAGGCAGGTTGAGCCCACCAGCTGGAATAGCGCCGGGAGGATCTGTTCCGGGAAGAGGAGTTCAAGCACGGCGGCGATGAAGCCGAAGGCCACGGAGACGCCCACGGCAACCATCGGCACCCTGGCCGCATTCAGCTTCGACAGGAAGCGCGGGGCTTCGTCGCGCTGGGCCAGCGAATAGATCATCCGGGACGCACCGTAGAGGTTCGCGTTGAGCGCGGACAGCAGTGCAATGACAGCCACCAGGGTGATGGCCGTGCCGGCTCCCGGAATCCGTGCGGCATCGAGTACGCCGGCGAACGGCGAGGCGAGGGATTCGGAGGTGGCCGGCAGGACAGCGGCAATGACAAACACCGAGCCGATGTAAAACACCAGGATCCGCCACAGCACCGTACGGATCGCCTGGGCCACACTGTGGCGGGGGTTTTCGGTTTCGGCGGCGGCAACGCTGACGATCTCGGTGCCGCCGAAGGCGAAGATCACCACGAACAGCGCAGTGGCAATTCCGCCGAGGCCGGCGGGGGCGAAGTTTCCGGTGATGTTGCCCAGGCCCGGGCTTGGTGCGTCAGGCAGCAGGCCCAGCAGGAGCGCCGTGCCGATCCCCAGGAACATCAGGATTGCGGCCACCTTGAGGATGGCGAACCAGAACTCGAATTCGCCGAAGTTGTTCACGCCGGCCAGGTTGATGGCGGTGAAGAGGGCCATGAACACCAGGGAGAGCACCCAGACGGGAATCACCGGCCACACCGTAAAAAGGAGGCCCGCCGCGCCGAGGGCTTCGGCGGCGATGACCACTACCAGCTGCAGCCACCACAGCCACCCCACGGTTGCGCCGGCAGTCCTGCCCATGGCCTTTTCCGCGTACACCGAGAATGCTCCGCTATTCGGGTTGGCGGCAGCCATTTCGCCCAACGCCCACATGACCAGGATGATCAGCGTGCCGGCCACGAGGTAGGAGATCAGGACGGCCGGCCCCGCGGCCTGGACGCCAGCGCCTGAGCCGAGGAACAGGCCCGCCCCGATGGCGCTGCCCAGCCCCATCATGGTCAGCTGGCGGGGTTTCATGCTGTGGCCGAGCGAAGTGGATGGGCGCTCTGCGGTGGACTTCATCGTCATGCTTGCGAACCTTCTTGTGGTCGGTGGTTGGTCCTTTTGGGACATATTGAATTTACCGTCCCGCGCGGGCCTCCTCGCACAGCTTCCGTGAGAGCATGGTGGCAGTTTGCAGGAGTATCGCCCGCTTGTGCGGCGATTTGTAAACTATTGGGCCGGGCTGAAAGGGAAATCAATGAATGTGGACGCAATGGACGCCAAAATTGTCCGATTCTTCACGGATTCGCCCAGGGCGTCGGTGCTGGAAGCCTCGCGCGTCCTGAAGATCGCCCGCGCCACCGTCCAGTCCCGGCTGGACCGGATGACGGCCGGAGGAGTCATCGGTTCGTGGGTGCCGCAGCCGGACCCCTCCCATTTCGGCTACCCGGTGGTGGCGTTCTGCTCGCTCACCATCAACCAGGACCTGGGGCACGATGCCGTGGTCGAAGCGCTGGCAGGGATTCCTGAACTGATCGAGATCCATACCGTTTCCGGCAGCTCGGACCTGATGGCTCGGATCGCGGCGCGGTCCAACCCCGACCTGCAGCGTGTCCTTGATGCCATGATCGCCACGAAGACCGTGCTGAGGTCCTCGTCCGTGATTGTCCTGAACACACACTTCCAGGGCCGGACGCTGCCGCTGCTCGAAGCGGCAGCTGCAATGTGACCTGAAGCATTTTGTGTAGGGGCCCTGCAGTCGTACCATTAGTTCTAGTCATATTGACTATAACTAACCGGAGTACCCGCGGACGGGTCACCGGTCGAAGCCCAGAGGCACCGTCGCGTGCGAAGAAAGCGGGGTGAACCGCCGTGTATACAAGCTCCGCCAACGTTGCCGAGCGCCAGGCCGCACCGCCGTCGCTCGCCATTTCCACGGTGATCTTCGCCCTCCGTCCCAGCGAGAAATCCGGGCGGCCCACGCTGTGGCTCCCGCTGGTACGCCGCATCCGTGAGCCGTTCAAGGATCTGTGGGCACTGCCCGGAGGCCCGCTGACCCACGCTGAATCCCTTCAGGACGCGGCGTCGCGGAACCTGCGGGAAACCACCGGACTGGCGCCGAACTACCTCGAACAGCTCTACGCCTTCGGCGGCCTGCACCGCTCGCCGTCCCAGCGTGTGGTGTCCATCGTGTACTGGGCGCTGGTCCAGCCGACGGAAGCCGCGCTCGCCGACGAATCAGAGAACGTCAAGTGGTTCCGGGCAGACCGCCTGGGAGACCTGGCCTTCGACCACAACGCGATCGTGGACTATGCCCTCGGGCGCCTGCGCAACAAGCTGGCCTACGGTTCGGTGGCCTACCACCTGCTGGGGGAGTACTTCACCCTGGCCCAGGTCCGGGAGGTCTACGAAGCCGTCCTTGACCGGGAGCTGGATCCCGCGAATTTCCGTCGCCAGCTCAAGTCCACGCCGGAAATCGAAGAAACCGGCGAATACCTGCAGGGCGGAAAACACCGCCCTCCCCGCCTCTACCGCTTTACCGGCCGCCCCGGCCTTGACCCAGATAACAGGAGCACACCATGAGCAGCGTCAACACGGCAATCCAGTTGATCACTCGCGAACAGGCCGCCAGCAGTGCCACAGGCATTGCAACAGCCGCCTCCACCTGCAGCCCGGCACTGGCCCGCGGGCCATGGGATTACGATCTCGCAGAGGCCCTAGCCGGTGTGCCCGCGTACGGCCCGGGTGCTTCCAGCTCGGACGTCGCCCCCGCGGCCACCCCGCGCCAGGGGCAGCTGCCCGAGGAATACAAGAAGGCCAGCGACGCCGAACTGGACACCCGCATCCGGGCGGCCAAAGCCGCACTCGGGGAGAAGGCCGTCATCCTCGGGCACTTCTACCAGCGGGACGAGGTGATTGAGTACGCCGACTTCGTGGGTGACTCCTTCCAGCTGGCCAATGCCGCGCTGACCCGGCCGGACGCCGAGGCCATCATCTTCTGCGGCGTCCACTTCATGGCTGAAACCGCGGACATCCTCTCGCAGCCGGACCAGGCGGTCATCCTGCCAAACCTCGCAGCGGGCTGCTCCATGGCGGACATGGCGGACATCGATTCCGTGACCGAATGCTGGGAGCAGCTGGAGGAGCTTTACGGCACCGAGCCCGACGCCGACGGCCGGGTTCCGGTCATCCCCGTCACCTACATGAACTCCTCCGCGGCGCTCAAGGGCTTCTGCGGCGACCACGGCGGCATCGTCTGCACCTCATCCAACGCCGCCACAGTGCTCGAATGGGCCTTCCAGCGCGGCCAGCGGGTCCTGTTCTTCCCCGACCAGCACCTGGGCCGCAACACTGCCAAGGCCATGGGCGTGCCGATGGATCAGATGCCCATGTGGAACCCGCGCAAGGACCTCGGCGGCAACGACGAGAAGACCCTGCTCGATTCCCGCGTGATCCTCTGGCACGGCTTCTGCTCCGTGCACAAGCGCTTCAACGTGGGGCAGATCGAGAAGGCCCGCGCCGACTTCCCCGGCGTCAACGTGATCGTGCACCCCGAGTGCCCCATGGAGGTGGTGGACGCCGCGGATTCCGCCGGTTCCACTGACTTCATCCGGAAGGCCATCGCCGCCGCCACGGAACCCACGACGTTTGCGATCGGCACCGAGATCAACATGGTCAACCGGCTGGCGGCGGAGTACCCGCAGCACACCATCTTCTGCCTGGACCCGGTCATTTGCCCCTGCTCCACCATGTACCGGATCCACCCCGGTTACCTGGCCTGGGTACTGGAGGCGCTGGTCAACGGCGAAGTCCTCAACCGCATCACCGTGGACGACGACGTTGCCGCTCCGGCACGCGTGGCCCTCGAGCGGATGCTGGCGGCGCGGCCGTGACCAGGCGGCTTGTGGTTGCCGGCAGCGGTATTGCCGGACTCTACGCGGCGCTTCTGGCGGCCGACGCCCAAGATGGCTCTGCGGCGGAAGTGGTCCTGCTCAGCAAGGGGCAGCTGGAGCACAGCAACACCTTTTACGCCCAGGGCGGCGTGTCGGCTGTGCTGGAACCGGGCGAAGCCGCCCCCGGCGACTCCGTGGAGGCCCACGTGGCCGACACGCTGGCCGCAGGGGCGGGCCTGAACAACCTGGAGGCCGTGCGCATCCTCTGCACGGAGGCGGCACAGGACATTGCCGGGCTGCGCCGGTACGGGGTCACCTTCGATGCCGATGCGCAGGGGGACACCGCACTGGGACTGGAAGCTGCCCATTCCGCACCGCGCATCCTGCACGCCGGCGGGGACGCCACCGGCGCCCGCATTGCCCGCGGACTGATCGCCGCGGTCCTGGAACGGGCGGTGTCCGGCCGGCTCCGGCTGGAAACAGGCGCTTTCGTCACGGAACTGACGACGGCGGACGGCCGGGTGACCGGCGTGACTTACCTGCAGAACGGCGAACTCAAGAACCTGGCAGCCACGGGCGTGCTGCTCGCCACCGGCGGTGCCGGAAGGATTTTCGCGCGCACCAGCAATCCCTCGGTGGCCACAGCCGACGGACTGGCGCTGGCCTGGCGTGCAGGCGCCGCAGTGAGCGACCTCGAATTCTTCCAGTTCCACCCCACCACCATGGCGATGACGGAGACGGCAGGCGGCCCGCCGCCGCTTCTGGTGTCCGAAGCAGTCCGCGGCGAGGGCGCGGTGCTGATCGATGCCGACGGCCACCGCTTTATGCCGGACTATCATCCCGACGCCGAACTTGCACCGCGCGACGTCGTCTCCCGCAGCATCGCGCTGCACCTTGCCCGGACCGGGGTGCCGGCGGACAGCCCGGTGTTCCTGGACGCCCGGGGCATTGCTGCCGCCAAGGGCCCGGACTTCCTGGCGCGGCGGTTCCCTACGATCACCGCCGCCACGGCGGCGGCAGGATACGACTGGACGGCCGAACCGCTTCCGGTGTCTCCGGCAGCCCACTACTGGATGGGCGGGGTGGCCACGGACCTGGGCGGACGGACCACCGTCCCGGGACTCTACGCAGCGGGCGAAGTAGCTTGCACCGGCGCTCAGGGCGCCAATCGGCTCGCCAGCAACTCGCTGCTCGAAGGGCTGGTTTTCGGCCGGCGCGCTGTGGAGTCCTTCCTTTCACCTGAACCGTCGGCTGGGGCGCCGTACGACGCTGTTCCTCCGCGTGCTGTCTCGGCCGCTGGCGGCCTCCCCTTGACGCACGCTTCCGGAACACCCTCGAACGACGGCGGGAAGCGCGGCCTTGCGTGCGGGGAAGCGGCCTCAGCGGCGCAGCCCGAAGATGTCGTTATGACTGTGCCGGATCCCGGTCCGTTCTCGCGGGACGCTCTGGGGCGGTTGATGACCGGTGCTGCCGGGGTGCTGCGAACAGGGTCTGAACTCGATGCTGCTGCCGTCCAGTTGGCCGAGTGGGCGGAATCCATCGACGGTACTGACGCGCGCGACCCGCGTCAGTTTGAAGACCGCAACCTGTTGCTGGCCGCCCGGCTGCTCGTGGAGGCCGCCCGGAACCGGACTGCCTCCGTGGGTGCCCACTACCGGGCGGATACGGACCCCGCGGCCGCCCCCTCCCATTCGATGCAAAGGATTTCCTCATGACCACCACCGCCCAGGAAACACTGGCCCGGACGGGCGTTGAGCTCACCGGCAGCCTCCCCGAAGCCGCCGTGCTGGGTGTGCTCAGCGCCGCGCTCGCCGAGGATGCCCCTTACGGTGACATCACCTCGCAGGTCCTGATTCCAGCGCAGGCACGCGCGACGGCGGTGCTGAACGCCCGTGTCCCGGGCGTCCTCAGCGGGGGAGCCGTGTTCGCTGCCGCCATGAAACTCACGGACCCGGACGCCGTCGTCGAGCTGTTGGTGGCGGACGGCGGAAGGTTCGGCGCGGGCACGGCGCTGGCCAGGGTGTCCGGCAACGCCCGGGCAGTCCTGCTTGCCGAGCGCGTGGCCCTGAACCTGGTTCAAAGGATGAGCGCGATCGCGACGAAGACGGCCGAATTCGTGGACCTTGTCCAGGGAACCAAAGCCCGCATCACCGACACGCGGAAGACGACTCCGGGCCTGCGGGTGCTGGAACGCTACGCAGTACGCTGCGGCGGCGGAGCCAACCACCGCTTCAGCCTGTCCGACGCCGTGCTGGCCAAGGACAACCACCTCGCGGTCATCACTGGAGGCGATCCGGCGAAACTCACCGCAGTGCTCAGGTCGGCGAAAGCGCAGCTCGGCCACACCACGCACTTCGAGGTTGAAGTGGACCGGATGGAGCAGGTGGAGCCTGTGCTCGCCGCCGGAGTGGACACGATCATGCTGGACAACTTCACGCTGGAGGAACTGGCCGCCGGTGTGGCGCTCGTGGACGGTCGGGCCCGGGTGGAAGCCAGCGGCAACGTCAACCTCGGTACTGTCGCAGCGATCGCGGCCACTGGTGTGGACGTCATTTCCATCGGCGGCCTCACGCACAGTGTGATCGCCCTCGATCTGGGCCTCGACATTGAACTGCTGGGCGTTGAACTGACTGACGCTGAACTGACGGTGGGCTGAACGGGCCATGATTTTCCTGGACGCCGCAGCAACCACGCCGGTCCGCCGCGAAGTGCTGGAAGCCATGTGGCCATACCTCACCGGCGACTTCGGAAACCCGTCGAGCCACCACTCGCTCGGAGAGTCCGCCGCCACGGCGCTCGCCGGCGCTCGCACGGCCACGGCCAAGTCGCTGAACTGCCGGCCCGCGGAGGTTACCTTCACGTCCGGCGGCACTGAGGCGGACAACTTGGCCGTCAAGGGAATCGCACTTGCGCGACAGGCTGCGGACCAGGCCCTCAACCGCGTGGTGATCAGCGCCGTCGAACATCCCGCGGTGGAAGAATCGGCACGGTACCTCGAACGGTTCCACGGTTTCGCCGTTGATACCGTCCCGGTGGACGGCTACGGGCAAGTGACACCCGCAGCCCTTGCAGCCGTGCTCCGCCGGGAGACGGCGCTGGTCAGCGTGATGTATGCGAACAATGAAGTGGGAACGGTCCAGCCAATCCGGGAACTGGCCGCGCTGTGCCGTGAGAAAGGCATCCCGTTCCACACGGACGCTGTCCAGGCTGCGGGCTGGCTTCCGCTGGACACGAAAATCCTCGGTGTGGACGCCATGAGCATCTCCGGGCACAAGCTGGGTGCACCCAAAGGCAACGGAGCGCTGTTCGTGCGGAGCCGCACCCGGGTTGAACCCCTGCTCCATGGCGGCGGGCAGGAACGCGGCCGCCGCTCCGGAACCGAGAATGTTGCGGGCGCCGTGGCGTTGGCCACCGCACTGGCGCTGGTCCGCCCCGGTCAGGAGCACGTCGAAGCCCTGCGGGACGACTTCATCCGCGAGGTCCTGGCCGGGGTGCCCGGCGCGCATCTGACAGGACACCCTGCCGAGCGGCTGCCCTCGGTGGCTTCCTTCTGCTTCCCGGGGACCAGCGGCGAATCGGTGCTCCTTGAGCTGGAACGGCAAGGCGTGGTGTGCTCCAGCGGGTCCGCCTGCGCCGCCGGATCCGATGCCGCCTCGCCGGTGCTGCTGGCGATGGGCATTCCGTCCGACGTCGCCCAGACCGCCGTCCGCTTCAGCTTTGACGCCTCGGTGACGGCGGCGGAACTGCACGAAGCAGCAGCGGCCGTCCGGCACGCAGTGGACAGCGTGCAGACGCTGGGCATCCGCTAGGGCGCATGCCCGCAGCGCGCGGTCAGGCGCGCTATCCGGGCTGCCGCTGCACGGTGCCGTCAGCGGTGCCGTGCGCGGCGGAAGATCCAGTGCCGCAGCAGCGCAAAGCGCACTGCAGTGGCCGCGAAGCCGGACAACGTGGTGGTCCACAGCTCATCGGACATGCTCGCATCAGGATTGAACCAGTGCAGCACTCCGAGGCTGCCTCCGGTGAGTACCAGCGCAATCACGATGACCACCAGGCCGCTCAGGTGGTCCCTGCCGACTTTGCTACGTCCGGCGATTTTGAACGTGAGCCGCCGGTTCAGGGCCGTGTTCATCACCGAGGTGATGATCAGCGCCGAGGCGTTGGCCAGTTGCGGCCCCAGCCAGGGCCGTAGCAGCGCGTACAGGGCAAGCGAGGTCACCGTGCACACAATCCCTACACCAGTGAAACGGATTAGCTGCCGGACTGCGGGGAATCGCAGGACGCCGCGGTAGTGCTTCGTGGCCGGTGGCCGCCGGACGGCCGTGTCGGAACCGGACTGTTGCGTCAGCGGGACGGCGGTCGCAGCAGGTGATTCCATCGCTCAAGCCTGCCACACCACACCGGCGGATTCGGTCAGGCGGCGGCGTCCCTGACCGGGTTCGTCAGTTCGCCGATCCCTTCCACCCGGCAGGTAACGGTGTCTCCGGGGTGCAGCTGTGCGCTTTCGGCAGGGAATCCGGTGAGGACCAGGTCTCCGGGGTGGAGCGTCATGAAGGACGTCAGATAAACCAGGATTTCGTCCACGCCCCAGCCGAGGTCCGCTGAACTGGCAGCCCTCAGCTCAGTTCCGTTGTGCACGACTCCGATGGAAAGGGCCGCGCTGTCCAGGGCGGTGTCCAGGCCCGTCACGATCCACGGTCCTACCGGTGTGAACGTGTCCTGGCTCTTGGCGCTGATCCACAGGTCGTCCGCTTTCTGCAGGTCCCGGGCTGTGACGTCATTGCCGATAGTGAAGCCGAGGACGGCCTCCCGGGCGTTCTCCAGCGTCAACCCGCGGGCCTTGCGTCCGACGACGACGGTCAGCTCGGCTTCCGGGTCCACATGCCCCACTCCTGCCGCGAGTTCTATGGCATCGCCCGGTCCCACCACGCTGGTGGCTGCCTTGTGGAAGGCCTGCGGAGGAAGGTCCCGGCCCGCCGGGCCCGTGTTGTGCGCCATGCCCAGCACGTTGGCCGGAATGCTTGGCGCCAGGAACGTGAATGCGTCTTCGCCGACAGTGGAGCCGTGGTGCCAGCCTGCCCGCGGGGCAGCCGCCGCGTTCGCCAGTGACCCGGGGAAGGGGCTGTGGATAACAGTCCAGAGCTTTCCCGCTTCGCTGCCGAAATCCGGAGCTTCATTGGCGACGAAGAACTGTTCCAGCTCCGAGGCGGGGGAGTGCGGGCGGACGCGGGCAATGCGGCGGGTCGGTGCGGTCATCACGACATCCTACGTCCCGCCGGGACGTGCCGTCGGAGTGTGTCAGCCGGAGGCCCTGCCCTGCGGCTGGGCCCGTCAGTACAGTTCGCCGACCGGGATCTCCACGGCCAGCCGGTTGGACGGGCCGGCCAGCGGGCAGGCCCAGGCCTCGTTGTAGGCGCAGGAGGGGTTGTAGGCGAAGTTGAAGTCCAGGATGAACTCGGCGTCGGGCCCTGATCCCAGCACGCCGTGGAAGGCGCCCTTGATTGTGTCCAGCAGGTAGCGTCCGGCGCCGTAGCTGCCGCCGGGCTGACCCGCCGTCGCATCCCGGAACGGCACGAAGATGCCGCCGCCGTAACCGTGCAGCTTCCAGACGCCCAGTTGACCCATCTCGGGCAGGTCGAAAGTGCCCAGCCGGACGAACCTGACCAGCCCGTCGGTGCCCGTCTCGACGTTCATTTCCCGGCCGGCTCCCTCTTTCGTCAGGGGCACGTGGAACCTGTAGATGGGGTCGTAGTCAGCTGTCCGGAGGCCGCTGAACGTGGCCTTGGATGCTGCGGTGAGTGCCGACGCCGGGTGCGTGCCGAACATCCTGTCGCGTTCCTGCCGCCAATACGAGTGCGCCTCGGCGGGGCTGTCCACGGCTATCCTTCGGACGTTTTGGTACATGGCAAAGGTCCGGATCCGCCAGTCGGCAATGTCCAGGGCCGAGATG
Source organism: Arthrobacter sp. Leaf337 (assembly GCF_001423745.1). Classification (GTDB taxonomy): domain Bacteria; phylum Actinomycetota; class Actinomycetes; order Actinomycetales; family Micrococcaceae; genus Arthrobacter. The sequence continues at coordinate 146,173 of NZ_LMPC01000001.1, read as the reverse complement.
TCCGCCACGCTGTCCTGCTCCGCGTCAAAGTGCTGTTCCGCCATGCCCCCAGCGTAGCCCTCTTTGCGGGCGGGAAACCCCGTGCGTCAACACTCCGCCCGGAACGCGGCGGCTGCACCGGCCGCGCGGCTACTCTTGCCTCATGACAGGGAAGGCAATGGCCCGCAGGGCACGGCTGGGCGCGGCGTTCATCGTGGCGGCCGCGGTGATGTCCGGATGCAGCGGTGACGGCAAGGGACAACCGGCCTGGACGGCGGGCAGCAGCCCGTCCGAGAGCGCGACAGCGGGAGGAACGCCGTCGGCGTCGGCAACAGGCGCAACACCCGGATCCTCCGCCACCGGCGCGCAACCTTCGGCGTCGGGTACGGAATCCGCCTCCGCCGGGGCGACGGCCGCCGCGTGGAAGGTCTTTTCGGATCCCGCCAAGGTCGTGAGTTTTGAACTGCCGCAGGACTGGATCGCACAATCAGTCACGCCGGACCAGGGGACGCTTCCGGGGGCCCTCAAGGTCGAAGTCAAGGACGCCAAGGGGACCTACCTGGCGACGCTGCAGACGGGCCTGCCATCACCGTCCTCCGCTGCCTGCGCGGACGCGGCCAGAAGGCCCTACGTGGTGGTCAGCAGTGTTCCGGTGGACCTGCCGCACCGTGAGGGTGACGGCCTTATCACCCCGCATGTGGTGTTCCGCGTGATCCAGGGATACAAATACTTCGGCTCCTTCGGCATCACCAACGTGGTGGGGGGAGGCGACGGCAAGGCGTGCACCCTGCAAAACGTGGTCCGTGGCCCCGAGGGCAAGGGCGACGTCTCGTTTGGAGACCTGGCCGCGCTCCGGGCATTCGCTGCGGATGAGAAAGTGGCCCCGGCCAAGGCCTTCGACACCCTGGACCAGGCGGCGAAGTACGTCAACGAGGGGTCTGAATTTGCGAATGTCCAGCGGATGCTAATGTCTCTGAAGATCAAAAGTTAGTCCCGCCGCCCGCCCGTAAACCCAACCGGCCGGCACCGGGGACTGTTCTGCCACTACCTCACACCCCGGAGATACATGGAACGCAGCGTGGCCGCCCGCCTCGTCTTCAAGACCGCAGCTGAAACCAAAGTCGCACTGGCGGTTGCCGTCGCAAGGAATGCGGGCTATACGTCGCTCGTGGAAACGTTGTCGGTGACCTCCGGAACGGACCCGGTGCCCGTGACGGAACTGTCCGACCACCACGGCGGCCGCTTCCACTACATGGAGTTCGCAGACCCCACGGAGGTGACCGTGGACTACTCGGCCACCGTTTCCGGGCTGGCCCTTCCGGAAGAGCCAACCCGCATGGAACTCATCCGCTACGTCCGGCCCAGCCGCTACGCGGAGTCCGACCGGCTGCTGCCTACGGCCTACGCGGAATTCGGCGGCCTCCAGGGCGAAGAGCTCCTGCTCGCGGTCCGCAACTGGGTCTTCAGCGAGCTGCGCTACGTCAGCGGTTCCTCCCGGGGGACCGACGGAGCGGTGGAGACGCTCCTGAACCGCCGTGGCGTGTGCCGGGACTTCGCACACCTGGCCATTTCCCTCCTGCGTTCGAAGGACGTCCCGGCCAGGCTCGTGGCGGTCTACGCGCCCGGGCTGAGCCCGATGGATTTCCATGCCGTGGCAGAGGCCTATGTCAACGGTGCCTGGCATGTCATCGACCCCACCGGGCTGGCCCCGCGCGAGAGCATGCTGAGGATCACGGCGGGCCGGGACTCCTCGGACACCGCCTTCCTGTCCACTGTCGGCGGAAGCCTGTCCTTGCGGGAACTTCGGGTCACTGCGGTGGTGGACGGGCAGCTGCCTGTGGAGGACCCCGCCAAACTCGTCGCCCTAACCTGACGCAGGCCTTAGCGCCCTGACAAGGACCCGCGCAGTTTCTCGGTAAGCCGCAGGAGTTCACGCTGTTCGCTGGCGGTAAGTGCGGGGGTGATCAGTGCGGAAATGTCGCGGACATGTTCGCGTCCGATCTGCTTCTGCAGCTCCCGGCCGGCATCTGTCAGCCTCAGGAGGACGCCGCGTCCGTCCTGGGGCGCCGGCATGCGCTCCAGGAGCCCCCGTTTCTCCAGCCTCTCCACAAGCCTGCTGAGGCTGGACTGGCTGAGGAGTACGTTGTCGTTCAGTTCGTTCAAGCGCAGCCAGCCGGAGGGGCAACGCGAGAGGGTGAAGAGGACGTCGTATTCGTTGACGGCCAGCGACTTGAAGGCAGGGCCGGACTGGAGCCTGCGCATCACCGCAACCTGGGCGCGGAACAGCGACTCCCAGGTTTCCGCAGCGAGTCTGACGGGCGACCCGCCTGGCTGGGCGTTCATCAGGCGTCCCGGGCCGTTGGATTGGTCACTGCATCCTCCTGCACCTGGGCGGCCAGCCGGGCTGCCACCCGTCCGGCGTGCGTGGGCGGTTCCGGTACATGGGCGGGCGTGAGGGCGGCGTACTCCTTGCGCAGGACCGGCAGGACCTCTTCGCCGAACAGGTCGAGCTGTTCCAGCACGGTCTTTAGCGGCAGGCCCGCGTGGTCAATCAGGAACAGCTGGCGCTGGTAGTCGCCGAAGTATTCACGGAACGTCAGGGTCTTTTCGATGACTTCCTGCGGGCTGCCGACGGTCAGGGGGGTCTGTGACGTGAAGTCCTCCAGGGAGGGGCCGTGGCCGTAGACCGGGGCATTGTCGAAGTACGGGCGGAACTCCTTGACGGCGTCCTGCGAGTTCTTCCGCATGAAGAATTGTCCGCCGAGGCCCACGATCGCCTGGTCGGCCTTGCCGTGGCCGTAGTGCTCGTAGCGTTCGCGGTAGAGGCCGATCAGCTGCTGGTAGTGCTCCTTGGGCCAGAAGATGTTGTTCGCGAAGAAGCCGTCGCCGTAGTACGCAGCCACTTCCGCGATCTGCGGCGTGCGGATGGAACCGTGCCACACGAAGGGGGCGACGCCGTCGAGCGGGCGGGGGGTGGACGTGAAGTTCTGCAGCGGCGTGCGGTGCTTGCCGGACCAGTTGACGGTGTCCTCGTCCCACAGCTTGCGCAGCAGGCTGTAGTTCTCGATGGCCAGTTCGATGCCGTCCTGGATGTTCTTGCCGAACCAGGGGTAGACCGGTGCCGTGTTGCCGCGGCCCATCACGAGGTCCACGCGTCCATCAGCAAGGTGCTGCAGCATCGCGAAGTCTTCGGCGATCTTCACGGGATCGTTGGTGGTGATCAGTGTGGTCGCCGTGGACAGGATGATGCGTTCTGTCTGCGCCGCGATGTAGGCCAGCGTGGTGGTGGGGGAGGAGGAGAAGAACGGGCGGTTGTGGTGCTCGCCGATGGCGTAGACGTCCATGCCGATCTCTTCGACCTTCTTGGCGATGGCTACGGACGCTTTGATGCGCTCGTGTTCCGTGGGCGTGCGGCCGGTAGTGGGGTCGCTGGTGATGTCACTGACACTGAATACGCCGATCTGCATGATGTGCCTTCCGTTCCTGAACTGTTCGGGTCTGGTTTCAGTGTACCCGAGATACATGCATTTGCATCTATCGGTGGATGTAACGTCTGGCACGCCAGGATATTCCCGCACGGTTAAACAGCAATGCCCGTCCCACCGGGTGGCACGGGCACTGCTGTTGTTCAGGCGCAGAAAGACTTTCAGGAAGCGGCTATTCGGGTTCGCCGGCCGCTGCCCGGCGGCCGGAAACCTTGGGCACCATGCCCGTTGTCCAGTCGCGGAACTCTGCGTCGACGTCGTCCGGCGGACCGAAGTCGGGACGTTCGTGCATTGCGCGGAGCAGGGTCTTCTTCTCCCGGCGCCCTTCCACCAGCCGGTACAGGACTGGTACCAGCACCAGCGTCAGCGCCGTCGAGGAAACCAGACCGCCGATCACCACGATCGCCAGCGGCTGTGAGATGAATCCGCCGCCGCCGGTAAGTCCGAGTGCCATGGGCGTCAGGGCGAAAACGGTGGCCAGGGCGGTCATCAGGATGGGGCGGAGGCGTTGCCGCGCCCCGTGCGTGATGGCATCGGCCACGTTCATTCCGGGGGACTTCGTTCCGGAAAGACCGGTCCGTGGTTGCCGGTACTGGTTGATGAGGTCGATCAGGACGATGGCGTTGGTCACCACGATGCCCACCAGCATCAGCATGCCGATCAGCGAGGGCAGCCCCAGCGGCACCCGGGTCACCAGGAGCAGCGCGATGGCTCCCGTGGCGGCGAACGGGACGGACACCAGCAGGATGAGCGGCTGGATGAGCGATTTGAACGCCGCCACCATGATCACGTAAACGATGGCGATGGCGGCCAGCAGGGCCAGGCCCAGTTGCTGGAAGGACTCTGTCTGCTGGGTGGTGGCGCCGCCGATCTCCGCCGTGACGCCTGCGGGCAGTTCAACCCCCTTGAGCCGGTTCTGCACCTCTGTGCTCACTGCGCCCAGGTTGGCGCCCGACGGCGTCACCGAGACCCGCGCGGTCCGCTGGCCGTTGCTGGCGGTGATGGATACCGGGATGTCCACCTGCTCCACAGAAGCGATGCTTCCCAGCGTGACGGCACCACCAGCGGCCGGGAGCGGGATGTTCCGGACGGCGCTGATGCTGGTAAAGCGGGTGCCCTCGCCGATCTGGACCGGGAAGTCGTTGGTGTCGATCCGCACCGTTCCGGCCGGCAACGGGCTGATGGTGGCGGCCAGGACACCGGCCACCTGCTCCTCGTTCAAGCCCGCCGCGACGGCCTTGGCGCGGTCCACCTTGACCTGGACCACCGGCTGGCTTGCCGCAAGGTTGGTGGCAACCTCGGTGCTGCCGGGTACGCCTTCCATGGCCTTGACCATGGCATCGCTGGCTGCCCTGAGGTCTGCGGAGTTTGCCGCCTTCAAAGTGATGTCCACCGTGGAGGTGGTGCCGAATCCGCCCTGTTGGGAGCCTACGGAGATCTTGCCGGCGTCGCTGATTTTGGCCAGTTCGGTGCGGACGGTTTCCTGGAGCCGGGCCTGGTTGGCCTTCTCCTCGGTGACCACCGTGAACGAGGAGTTGGAGGCGCCGCTGGAGGTCAGGGCAGTGAAACCCGTCTGCGCGTTCCCTGACGTGACCTGGACGTCCTTGATGCCGTCGATGTCCCGCAGTACTTCCTCGACCTTCACGGCGGCCGCGCTGGTGTCCGTGAGGCTGGTTCCGGCCGGCAGGACCTGGCGGACCGTCATACTGTTTTCGCCGGAGCGGCCCAGCAGGTCAGTGGCGAGCAGGGGGGTCATGGCCGCCGTCCCGCCGAGCACCAGGACAGCCGCGATGAGTGTCACCACCGGGTGTTTCTGAGTCTTGTTCAGGACGGGCAGGTAGCCCCGCTGGAGCAGGCTGCGCTGCTCCTTCTCATGGGCCTTGGCGGCGGCTTCCCGGGCGGCCTCTGCGGAAAGCTCGGCTCCCGCGCTGCCGGCCGGCGTCTTGAGGAACCAGTAGGCCAGAACGGGAACGATGGTGAGGGACACCAGGAGTGACGAGAGCAGCGCTATGGTCACCGTCAGGGCGAAGGGCCGGAACAGTTCTCCTGCCAGTTCCCCGACAAAGGCTATTGGGAGGAAGACGGCCACCGTAGTCAGGGTGGATGCCGTGATGGCGCCGGCGACTTCCCGGATGGAAGTGAGGATGGCGGACAGCTTGGTTTCGCCGTAGCTCAGGTGCCGCTTGATGTTCTCGATGACCACAATCGAGTCGTCCACCACGCGTCCGATCGCGATGGTGAGTGCTCCGAGGGTCAGGATGTTCAGCGAGTATCCCGTGGCAGAGAGCCCGATGAAAGTGATGAGCAGCGAGAGCGGGATGGAAACGGCGGTTACCAGCGTGGACCGCACGGACATCAGGAATACCAGGATCACCGCGACGGCAAAGCCGAGGCCCAGGAGGCCCTCCGTGGTGAGGTCCTTGATGGACTTTTCGATGAACGGGGCCTGGTCGAACACCGGGGTGAACTTGGCGTTGGATCCCAGCTCGGCTTCGAGCTGGCTGATGGAATCCTTCACCGCGTGGGAGATCGCCACGGTGTCACCTTCGGGCTTTTTCGTCACGGAGAGGGCAAGCGTTTCCTTGCCGTTGGTCCGGGTTATCGAGGTGCGGGCGTCGTCCTTGATGCTGACATCGGCCACGCTGCCGATGGTGGCGGCGTCCTTGGCGCCACTGAGCGGCAGGGCCTTGACTGCGTCCAGGGAGTCCACGGGGCTGCCGATCTGCAGCGAGAGCGTTTTGCCCTGTTCCTCGATGGTGCCTGCCGGAACCAGAGCCCCGTTGTTTTTCAGGGCGTTGGTGATGGACTGGAGGGTGGCGCCCTTGGCTGCCATGGCATCGGGGCGGGGGAGAATCTGGATGTGCTGGGACGCGCCGCCGGTGACGTCGGCGCCCCTGACGCCGTCGAGCTTCTGAAGACGGGGGACGCTGAGGCGCTGGAGATCGGCGTTCAGCTCACTGAGCGGCTTGTCGGAGGAGACCGCCAGGAAGACAATCGGGAAATCGCTGATGCTGCCGGCAATGGCCTGCGGCTGGACGTCATCGGGCAACCCGCGCTTGGCATTGGAGATGGCACGGTCGATCTGGTTCCGTGCCCGGTCCAGGTTGGAACCGTACGTGAACACCATCGTGATCTGGGAAACGCCCGTGCGGGACGTGGACGACGTCGACTCGAGCCCCTCGACACCGTTAAGCGCGGTCTCGAGGGGCCCGCTCACCTGCTTGTCCACTACTTCCGGCGAGGCCCCGGGCATGGCGGAAATGACCGTGATTTGCGGAAACTCGATGGAGGGAATGAGCTCTTGTTTCAGCGAGGACATGGTGATCACGCCGAACACCGACGCAAAGACGGTGATCAGCGCGATCAGTGCCCTGTTTGCCAGCGAAAGTTTAGCCAGCCGGTACATCTCATGGTCTCCTGGTGGGTTGACGGTCTAGTGGTTGGAGGTGGAACCGGCCGTAACCCGAACAGGGCGTCAGCTGGAAGGCGCGTCCACGGCTTCCAGCTGGAGGGCCTTGGCAGTGTCTGCCTCCAGCTGAGTGGCCAACTCCGGGTTGTCGTTGAGTTTGATGCCGTAGCCGGGCATCATTTCCTTGAGCTTGGACTGCCAGCCCTTGAAGTCCTTCGGGAAGGACTTCTGAAGGAGTTCGATCATGATGGGAACGGCGGTGGATGCTCCCGGGGAAGCCCCCAGCAGCGCACCGATGGAACCGTCCCGCGCCGCGATCACCTCGGTGCCGAACTGCAGGACACCGCCCTTCTTCCGGTCCTTCTTGATGATCTGAACACGCTGGCCGGCGGTGATGAGTTCCCAATCGCCGTCTTTTGCTTCGGGGTAGTACTCGCGCAGGGCCTCGACCTTGTCGCCGTGGCGCTTGGCCACTTCCTTGACCAGGTATGCCGTGAGGTCCATGTTGTCCTTGGCCACGGCCAGCATCGGGATGATGTTGCTCGGGCGGATGGACAGCGGCAGGTCCAGGTACGAACCGTTCTTGAGGAAATTGGTGGAGAACCCGGCGTACGGGCCGAACAGCAGTGAACGCTTGCCGTTGACGTAGCGGGTGTCCAGGTGCGGCACGGACATGGGCGGTGCTCCGACGGAGGCCTGGCCGTAGACCTTGGCGCTGTGCCGGGCGGCGAGGGCCTCATCGGTGCAGCGGAAGAACTGGCCGGAGACCGGGAAGCCGCCGTAGCCCTTGCTCTCCGGAATTCCGGAGGCCTGCAGCAGGTGGAGCGCGCCGCCACCGGCGCCGACGAAGACGAACTTCGCGCGGATGTTGCCGTGCTCGCCGGACTGCTTGTGCTTGAGTGTGAGGTCCCAGCCGCCGCCCGGTGCACGGCGGATGCCGTTGACGTCGTGGCCGTAGTTGATCTCCACACCGTTGTTGCCCAGGTACGTGGTCAGCTCGCGGGTCAGCGCGCCGAAGTCGACGTCGGTCCCTTCGGCCGCGCGGGTGGCGGCGATCCGCTGCTTGGGGTCCCGGCCCTTGACGATCAGCGGAGCCCACTTGGCGATCTGGGCGTGGTCTTCGGAGTACTCCATGGAGCGGAAGAGGGTGTTCGGCTTCAGTGCCTCATACCGTGTCTTCAGGAAGTCCGCGTTGTTGTCCCCGATCACAAAGCTCATGTGCGGGACCGTGTTGATGAAGCCCTTGGGGGAGCCGATCAGGGAGTTGCTGACCAGGTGGGACCAGAACTGGCGGGACAGCTGGAACTGCTCGTTGATGTGCAGCGCCTTGGACGGATCAACCGAGCCGTCTTTGGCTGCGGGAGAGTAGTTAAGCTCACATAGGGCGGCGTGGCCGGTCCCTGCATTGTTCCACGGGCCTGAGCTTTCCAGGCCGGCTTCGTCGAGCCGTTCGAACAGCGAAATGGTCCAGTTCGGTTCGAGCTGCTTGATGAACGCACCCAGGGTGGCGCTCATGATGCCGCCGCCAATCAGGACGACGTCGGCATGTTGGGTCTTGGATATGAAAGTCACAATCAGTCTCCGATAGCAGCGGCTCTGGCTGTCACAGAATATCCCGGGCGCCCCACTAACTGAAATTGGGGCGGTCCGTCAAGGTTTAAGCTCCACCTTTGTGAAAACCTCGATTAATACCGGCGAGGCCGGGTACTTCAACACCCGGTCTGAAAGTGCCAGGGCCGAAATGGGGAAGGCAATGGGGACGGCGGGGACCGTCTCCGCAATCTGGGCGTTGATGGTCTGGTACTGCTTGGTCCGTTCGTCTCCCTCGGGCAAACCGCGGGCGCGCGCAATCTTCGAAAAGACCTGCGGATCCTGGTAGCCGAACTCACCGTTCTTCTCGCCGAACAAAGGCCCCACGAAGTTGTCCGGATCGGAGTAGGAACCGTTCCAGCCGAGCAGGTGCAGGGCGTGGTCGCCCGGAGACTGCACTTTCTGCAGGTACCCGTCCGTCCAGTCCACGGGGACCGGCTTGATGTTCAGGCCGACGGCGGTGAGCTGCCTGCTGAGTTCCGCATAGATCTTCTCGGGTGTCGGAAGGTATGGCCTGGTCACATTCAGGGGGTAGTAGAACTTGAGTTCCTCGCCCTTGTAGCCGGCCTCCTCCAGAAGCGCTTTGGCCTTGGCCGGATCATGGCCCAGCGAAGGGGCGTTGTTGTTGAACCCGCTGAGTTTGGGCGGGACGAACTGGGACGCCTGGGCGGTGTTATCGATGAAGAAGCGGCGGATCAGCGTTTCCTTGTCCACCGCCAACTCGATGGCCTGGCGGACCTTGATGTTCTGCAGGATGGGCACGTCCTGGTTCATTCCGAGGTACATCACGGAGAACGGGTCCCGCTGGATGATTTGCTTCCCGCGCTTGACGAGCTGGTCGAAGTTGCCCACGGTGACGGCGTCATAGCCGTCGATCTTCCCGTCGAGGAGGGCCTGGAGCCGGGACTGCGGATGATCGTAGGTGACGAAGTTGATGGTGCCGATCTGGCCCTTGTCGCCCCAGTAGTCCTTGTTGCTGACCAGTTTGACGCTGGAGTCCGCCCACGCCGCAAAGCTGTAGGGGCCAGTGCCGACGGGATGCAGGGCATAGGCCGAGACCGGCTGGCCGTCGCGGCTCTGGCTGAGGCTGTCCGCTTTCTGCGCCGCCATCGCAGTCGGCGAGGACATCGCGAAGGCCGGGAGCGTCAGGGCCTGGAGGAATCCGGTGAAGGGCTGTGTGAGATCGATCCGGACGTTTCCGGCGGAGAGCGCGGTGCAGCCCTTGTAGATGGACAGCGAGGCCTGGTCGGCGTGGGCCTTGAAGACGCCCTTGAACGACGTGCCCGGGGCCTGCTTCCGCAGGCTTTCCGGGAAGTTGAACCATCGGTTGAAGTTGGTGCAGACGGCCGCCGCATCGAAGGGTGAGCCGTCCTGGAAGGTGACGCCTTCCCGGAGCTTGAAGGTGTAGGCGCGGCCTTCACTTGACTCTGCCCACTCGGTGGCGAGCAGGGGAGTGGGCAGTCCCGTCGTCTGGTCCACTCCGACGAGGCCTTCGAGGACCTGGCGGGTAATCCGGTAGGACTCGACGTCGGAGGCCAAGGCAGGATCGAGTCCCAGCGGCTGGGCAGCGGTGCCGAACGTGAACGTCGCTGTCGGTGCGGCGGATGCCGAGCCGGTCGGAACCGCAGACGACGACGCCGGTGCCGGAGCGGGCGTGCCCGTGCACGAGGCCAGAAGCAGCGACAGGACCCCTGCGCCGATACTGACTGCAATGCGGCGCGATTTACTGCTGGGCACTCGATGATCACCTCTGGACGGCAGGAAGGCCCGCGGACAACGGACCGGTCCCCAGTCTAATTGACCGATCCTGGACACCCGCCGGGTGCGCGCCGGCCGCGCGCCGGGCTGCCGGCCGGCTTGCCTGAGGGCAAAGCGGAGGCCCGCGCCGTTCGGTGCGGGCCTCCGTTTCTCCAGGGTCGGTCCAGGGAGTCAGGCTGGAGCCGGAGCAGGAGCGTGCGGGGTTGCCTACTTCGGCATCAGGACGGAGTCCACCAGGTAGACCGTGGCGTTGGCCGTCTGGACGCCGCCACAGATGACGCTGGCGTCATCGACCTTCAGCGCATCCTTGGTGCCGGTCACGGTGACTGAACCGCCCTGGACAGTTTTGTGGGTGCCCACAATCTTGTCAGGGGTGATCTGGCCCGGAACCACGTGGTAGGTCAGGATCTTGCTCAGGAGTGCGTCGTCGGTCTTGAGCGTTTCGATGGTGGCGGCGTCGATCTTGGCGAACGCGTCATCCACCGGTGCGAAGACCGTGAATTCACTGCCATTGAGCGTGTCCACGAGGTTGACCTTCGGGTTGAGCTTGCCGGACACAGCTGCCGTGAGGGTGGTCAGCAGCGGGTTGTTCGAGGCTGCAACCGCAACAGGATCGAGGGCCATTCCTGATACCGAGCCTGCGCCACTGGGAACCTTTTCCGCGTAACCTGCGCAGCCGGGGCCTACGAGGTTGGCGGCCGGATCCATGGCGGCCGCAGAGCTGGCGGACGGTGACGGAGCCATGCTCGAAGCAGACGGCGTCGAAGCCGGTGCGGAGGAGCTGTTCGCCGTCGTGGCTGAACCGCCACAGGCGGTCAGGCTGAGGAGTGCTGCGGCTGCAACACCTGCGACGGTGAAAGTTGTGCGCTTGAATGACTGCATTTCGATTCTCCTTGTTAGTGCCGATCATTGCCTGCTGCGAACGACTGCGTCGATCACCGCACTGGCTGAATTTCCGACTGCGGGAACCGACCCTTGGTTGGTGTCTCAATGGGTATTCGGCCGCTCGGCAGGAACGGATGGGTGAACGGAGAGAATCTTTTTTTCGAGGTCCCTCCTGGCGCGGGTGCGGCGACGTTAAACGAAGGAATCCCGGACCATGAGGCCCGGGATTCCGAGGATTGTGCAGCTGTGCGCAAGGGGGGACTTGAACCCCCACGCCCGAAGGCACAGGAACCTAAATCCTGCGTGTCTGCCAATTTCACCACTCGCGCGCGGCGCCGTCGTGCGTGTTCTTCCCGCTATTCCTGCGAGAGCAGGAAACGTCCGACGGCGGATTCCAGGCTCCAGTGTACCTGCCGGGGGCGCCTTCCGCTCGATGGGCCCGCGTGCCGTTCATGGCCTGGCGAAAACGACTAAGACAGTCCGAGGTCCCTGCGCAGCTTGGCCACATGGCCGGTGGCCCGTACGTTGTACTGGGCAACGGACACCTTGCCGTCAGGGTCCACCACAATGGTGGACCGGATGAGGCCCTCGTAGGTCCGCCCGTAATTCTTCTTCTCCCCCCAGGCGCCATAGGCCTCAGCCACGGTGTGGTCTTCGTCGGACAGGAGAGGGAAAGTCAGCCCTTCCTTCTCTGCGAACGTGGCGAGCTTGCCGATCGGATCAGGAGAGACGCCGACGACGTCGTAGCCTTCGCGTTGCAGGGAAGCGAGCGTGTCGCGGAAGTCGCACGCTTCCTTGGTGCAGCCCGGCGTCGACGCTGCAGGGTAGAAGTACACGACGGTGTTCCGGCCGCGGTAGTCCTTCAGGCTGACGTCCTTCCCTGCGGAATCCTTCAGCGTAAAGTCCGGTGCCGGAGTGCCGGGGGTGAGTCGTTCAGCCAAGATTTTCTCCTTAGGAATGTTCTGGACATCAAAGCTTAGTAAGTGGGGGAGCGAGGGACGAATCCCACGCTGGCTATACTAAGTTGTATGCCTGATATGGATCGCTGGCCCACAGGGCGCCTCTTGTCCACCGCGGCACGTCTCGTGGAACACTCCTGGAACGAGAAGCTGGGAGCCATCGGGCTCACCCATGCCGGAGTGATCGCCATGGAGGTACTTTCCCTTAATGGACCCATGACACAGGCGCAGCTGGCTCAATTGGTCCGCGTCCAGGCCCAGACCATGGGAAAAACACTCAGCCGGCTCGAGGTGCACGGCCACATCCGGCGCGAGCGCAGCACGTCCGACCGCCGAAGCCACGTGGTGTCCCTGACTGAGCGCGGAGTGGAGGCCGTGGCCGCTGCGGCGGACATGGAGCGAACCGTGCTTGCGGCCGCTTCGATCGACCCGGACATCCTTCGTCAGGAGCTCCAGGCGGTGGTGACAGTCCTGGCCAGCCGTTTTTCCTCGCCGGAGACCAAGGCAATCGTGGCAAGTGCCGAGTCCGGCCTCACCGTGGACGTGAACAGCGCTAACTGATCAGCTGATTCACTACCCCAGGAGCCGGACGGCAATGGCTTCCAGCGACTGAACGTCCCAGCCCTTATTCAGGGGGCCCAATTTGGCTGCAGGACGGCCATTACGCCCATCTCCAACAAGGCCTGCAAAGCCGAGCCGGGGTTTTCGCTGAACTCGAGGCTGCTTTCCATGATCCCCGCGCGTCGACGTCCGTGGAGGGGCAGGGAGGCCGCCATGGCGGCGCCAAGCGCTTCGGCGTCGGCTTCGATCGTGCCCGTCACAGTAAACCGAAAGACAGCCATGGTTAGCCCCTCCCACACCTGATAGTGACGTCACTCTATCCAGTGCGGCGCAGGTTCTCCGATGCTTAAGGTGAATATTTACTAAAGAATTGTGGCCAGGCCTGATGCAGTGTTTTCGGGCAAAGCGAAACCCCGCCTTCACGGCTTGTGGCCTGTGAAGACGGGGTTTCTCTGGTGCACCCCCCGGGACTCGAACCCGGAACCCATTGATTAAGAGTCAATTGCTCTGCCAGTTGAGCTAGAGGTGCAACTGTTGTTTTGGTTCTTCCCGATGGCTTTTGTTTCCCTCGTTCATCTCCGCAACGACATGAAACTCTACACGAGTTTTAGCCCGGTGTGAAATCGGCGCCTGCATCAGTCTCCGGGACCGCCTGGAGGCGCCAAAATCAGCGCGGAATCAGGGTTTTGATTGTTGGTAAGCATCCACAGGGTGCCGTCCGGGGCCAGGGAAACGTCGCGGATGCGCCCGAACTTGGCTGTGAAATGGCTCACAGGATTGCCCGCATTTTCACCAGCGAGCGGGACTGCCCACAACCGTTGGCCCCGCAGCGCTCCGAGATACGCTGTGGAGCCTACGATCTCGAGTCCACTCGGAGACGATTCCGCGGTGGACGGCCAGACGACTTTGGCGTCAATGAAGCCGGGTTTTCCCGGAGCTCCGGTGACCTCGGGCCAGCCATAGTTCCCGCCCGGCTGGATCAGGTTCAGTTCGTCATCCACGTTCGGTCCGAATTCGCTGGACCAGAGCCTGCCCGCGTCATCCCAGTCGAGTCCCTGCACATTGCGGTGGCCGAGGCTGTAGACCGGGTTATCTCCGAACGGGTTGCCGGGCGCCGGCTCGCCCTTTTCCGTGATCCGGAGGATCTTCCCGCCAAGCGCGTTTGGATCCTGGGGCTGGTCGCGGCGCTGGGAGTCTCCGGTTCCCACATAGAGGTTCCCGTCCGGTCCGAAACGGATGCGGCCACCGTTGTGGGTTGAGGCTTTCGGGATGCCAGCGAAAATCGTTTCCGGCGGACCCAGCCCCAGCGCGCCTCCTGGATCACGCTCAGTCAGTGTGAGCCGGGCGATCCGGTTGTCGGACCGGGCTGTGAAATAGGCGAAAAGCGACCGGTCGGAAGCGAAGTGTGGCGACACTGCCAGCCCCAGGAGGCCGCCTTCACCGCCCGGCTCTACTCCGGGGACACTCCCCAGCACAGTTGTCTTCCCGTCCTTGACCGCCTTGAGTGTGGCGCTGTCACGTTCGGAAATAACGGCCGTGCCGTCCGGCAGGAACACCGTGGACCACGGCACGCTCAGTCCCTCCACTGTCCGCAGCACCCGGGGTTCCTGGCCCGCCCTGTTGCTGCCTGTGACTTGACCGGCGTTACCCGTGGGTGGACCGCTGCCGCCACCTGTGCAGGCAACCAACGCCAGCGCCGACACGACGGCGGTGAGAGGTCCCGGGAGGAGCGCAAGTATGGATCTGCGCCCCTCCTTGTCCCGGCTCATGGTGACGGCGGCCCTCCGGTTGCCGGACCTAGTGCCGGCTACGTCGCGGCGCCCGGAAGCCGGCCGCTTCGGCATGGGCGGCTGACTCGAACCAGACCTCCGCTACGGTTTCCTCGTAGGCCGGGCTTGTTTCATCGTGGTAGACCATCTGCTGCGCATTGCCCTTGACCGTGTAGCCGTCGGGTGCGCTGCCATCAGGAGCCGGGGCGGCTGATCCTTCCCCATACGGTTTGTCCGCCGCCAGGTGTCCGGCGGGTTCAGCAGTGTGGCTCGCGGCCCCTTCAGTCGCGGCCGAAGAGGAGGCCGCCTGCATGGTTTCGGCATCCCCCTCGGAAGGGACTCCTGTGTCGTTCGCAACGGCCGGCCCGGTCCCGCCGGCCGGTGGCAGTTCCGCCCCCGCTCCTGACTCCCGGGCTTCTTTATCCCGAACGGCTGTGTCCAGGACGTCTTCCGCTGCGGCGGATTCGGCGCCGGGAAGAGTGGGAGCATGCGGTTCCGTGTACTCGGGGTGATGGACAGGAGCCGTGGTACCCGTCCCGGCGGCCCGGGATTCGCCCGCTGATTCCTTAGCAGGAGCCTCCATGGTGTGCGATTCGGCGTGCGTTTCCGCCGCGTGCGGGGTGCTGGCCGCCTCGGACCACTGCGCCTCCCACTCAGCTTTGTGGGACACGGCTGCCTTCTCGGACACGGCTTCTTTACCGGGTACGGCCGCGTGCTCAGGTTGGGCTGTCACTTCAGGTTCGGCGGTGCCGGCGGGTTTGACAGTCGCGTTTGAGGGAGCCCGGGCGTCCGTGGCCGCTGCGGGCGCCTCCGTCGTGGCTGTTGAGTCTTCGTCCCAGTCGTCCACATCTCCACCGGCGGGTGCGGAAGTTGCCGGTGCGGCTTTGGCTGCCGAGCTGAACCCTGCGGCACCCGGCATTCCGGCGGTGGCGGCCGCGTCTGCCGAAGGTGCTGCGCTGCCTCCGGCCGGTGCTCCGGCAACGGGCCGGGGACTGCCGGCCTGCCCTGACGGTGGAACGGACGCACCGGTATCGGAGAGCGTCGATGGTCCGGTGGTATTTCCTGAACTGTTGCGGTTCAGGAGCCACCACACAACTCCGACGATGACTACGATGACGATGACCCAGATAATCCAGTCCATAGCAGAGCCCTTCTGTCCATAAGGCAAGGTTGCCGTTGCTTGACGTTACGTCGGTGTGATTAGGGCTGTAAAGGTTCAGAGGGGCAGCCCGCGCCGGATGAAGTCGGCCATGAATTCATGGAAGTCCGCGGCGTCGTCGGCCTGTTCGATGCTTCGCGGCCCGCGACCGGACCGCTGGTCCGGTCCTGCGGGCTCCGAAGCCAGCCGCATGCTGTTCTCCACCCCGAAACGGAAGGCTTTCCCCGTGCTTGCGGCCACTTCGTAACCGCCCGGGGAAGACGCGACGGCGGGCAGCCGGAGGGCGTGCGAAAGGTTGGTCATGTTGATCGCCACCGGGACCCCCGCGGCGGCCAGGGATTTTTCATCAAATGGGGCCACGATGATCTCGGCCGGGTGCCAGCGGTAGCCGATAACATAACTCCGCCGGCGCGGAGGAGCCCAGCCACGGGCTGCGGCACCCGTCCCCTCGAAGCTGTTGGAGCCACAGACGAGGTTGTAGTCACCGTAGTTGGGAATCTGGTGATCGAAAACCGCGCGGAGCCTGGTCTTCAGCTCTTCGCTGCTGAGCGGGGGACCGTCGTCAGTGTCGGGTGCGGGGTTGGTCGCGTCCGGGTTGACCGGCACGGGCTTGCTGTTCACAGTGAAGTCCTGATGGTCGACCGGCAGGGTGGCTTGCACGCTACCAGAGCCGGCGCAGGATGCCTTGTCACATCGGGACTGCACGAGGGCTCCGTGCCCGGGCACTGTCCTGTAGCCTCGCATCATGGATTTGAAACGGCTCCGGATTCTCCGTGAACTCTCGGACCGGGGCACAGTCGGCGCCACCGCCGAAGCGATGGAGGTGACGCCGTCGGCCGTATCCCAGCAGCTCAAGACCCTCCAGGACGAACTGGGCGTTGTCCTGGTCGAGAAGTCCGGCAGGGGAGTGCGCCTGACCGAGGCCGGGCGCGCGATGGCGGCAGCCGCGGCGGACGTGTCCACTGCCATGGCCCGCGCTGAGGCCACCATCGACACCTACCGCCAGGGCTGGCAGACGCACGTCAAAGCGGCCTTCTTTCCGAGTGCAGCGGAAATGTTCCTCCCCGGCCTCCTGCACCGCGTCAAGGCGGTGGAAGGACTCCGGTTTGAGGCCTCGTTCGAGGACCCCGGCGTTGCCGGCTTCGCTGCCCTGGCCGCCGACTACGATATCGTCCTGGCCCACAGCGTTGATGGTCCCGATGTTTTCGCCCGGCAGGGGCTGGTGGTGGTTCCGCTGCTGAACGAGCCGCTGGATGTCGCTGTGCCGGCCGGACACGTCCTGGCGGCGAAGTCCTCGCTGACCGCCGGAGACGTGGTGGGATTTCCGTGGATGGGCGTCCCGGAAGGGTTCCCCTTCGACACGGTGCTGCGCCAGATCGAGGTCCAGGCAGGGTCTCCGGCGGTGCGCGCGCAGTTGTTTCCCGACCTTCGCGTCCTGGAAGCGCTTGTGAGTGCCGGACACGGGCTAAGCCTGCTGCCGCGGTATACCGCCTTGCGGAACCAGGAACGCGGCTTCGTCTTGCGCCCGCTGCTCGGAGTGACTGCCCGCCGGAGCATCGTGGCGCTCGCACGCCCGGATGTGGCGGCACGGACCACGATCGCGCAGGTCCTGTCCATGCTGGAGGCCGAAGCTGCGGCGATCAATGCCGCCGGACTCCGTGACGCCTGACACATCCGGGGCAGTTCCGGCCCTCTCGATCTCATTATTCGAGACGAGAGTCCACTATTTGATCGAAATATTCCCGGTTTTCGGCTTAACGGGGCCCTCCGGGTCGTTGGCGTCCCGATCGGAGTCATAGACTTTGACCCATGAGTGAGGACACCCAAACAGCAACCGAGAACAAGATTGACATCAAGCCCCGCAGCCGGGTCGTCACCGACGGGATCCATGCCGCACCCGCGCGCGGTATGTTCCGCGCAGTCGGCATGGGCGATGACGACTTCTCGAAGCCCCAGATCGGCGTCGCGAGTTCCTGGAATGAAATCACTCCCTGCAACCTCTCACTGAACCGACTGGCCCAGGGCGCCAAGGAGGGTGTCCACGCAGGCGGCGGTTTCCCCATGCAGTTCGGCACCATCTCCGTCTCGGACGGCATTTCCATGGGCCACGAGGGCATGCACTTCTCGCTGGTCTCCCGCGAAGTCATTGCCGACTCCGTGGAAACCGTGATGCAGGCCGAGCGCATCGACGGCTCCGTGCTCCTCGCAGGCTGCGACAAGTCCCTGCCGGGAATGCTGATGGCTGCCGCGCGCCTTGACCTCGCCAGTGTGTTCCTCTACGCCGGCTCCATCATGCCGGGCTGGGTCAAGCTGGAAGACGGTTCCGAGAAGGAAGTCACCCTTATTGACGCCTTCGAAGCCGTGGGTGCCTGCGCCGCCGGCAAGATGAGCCTCGGGGACCTGGAGCGCATCGAAAAGGCCATCTGCCCGGGTGAAGGAGCCTGTGGCGGCATGTACACAGCCAACACCATGGCCTGCATCGGCGAAGCCCTGGGCATGTCCCTTCCGGGCTCTGCCGCCCCGCCGTCGGCAGACCGCCGTCGTGATGAGTTCGCCCGCAAGTCCGGCGAAGCAGTGGTCAACCTGCTCCGCCTCGGCATCACGGCCCGCGACATCATGACCAAGAAGGCGTTCGAGAACGCCATAGCCGTGACCATGGCCTTCGGCGGCTCCACCAACGCCGTCCTGCACCTGCTCGCCATCGCCCGTGAAGCCGAAGTCGAACTTACGCTCGACGACTTCAACCGCATCGGCGACAAGATCCCGCACCTCGGTGACCTTAAGCCCTTCGGCCGCTACGTCATGACCGACGTGGACAAGATCGGCGGCGTGCCGGTCATCATGAAGGCCCTGCTCGACGCCGGACTGCTGCACGGCG
The DNA here is from genome assembly GCF_001423745.1 of Arthrobacter sp. Leaf337. GTDB lineage: Bacteria > Actinomycetota > Actinomycetes > Actinomycetales > Micrococcaceae > Arthrobacter. The sequence continues at coordinate 127,741 of NZ_LMPC01000001.1, read as the reverse complement.
ACTGCCTCACCGTTACCGGCAAGACCCTTGCCGAGAACCTCGAGTCCATCAACCCGCCGGACCTCGACGGCAAGATCCTTCGTGCGCTGGACAACCCGATCCACAAGACCGGCGGCATCACCATCCTGCACGGTTCCATGGCGCCGGAAGGCGCCGTCGTCAAGAGCGCCGGCTTCGACGCCGACGTCTTTGAGGGCACCGCCCGCGTCTTCGAGCGCGAACAGGGCGCCCTGGATGCTCTGGACAACGGCAAGATCAAGGCCGGCGATGTCGTCGTCATCCGCTACGAAGGTCCGAAGGGCGGTCCGGGCATGCGCGAGATGCTCGCCATCACCGGCGCCATCAAGGGCGCGGGCCTCGGCAAGGACGTCCTGCTCCTGACGGACGGCCGCTTCTCCGGCGGGACCACCGGTCTGTGCATCGGCCACGTTGCTCCTGAAGCAGTCGACGGCGGCCCCATCGCCTTCGTCCAGGACGGCGACAAGATCCGTGTCGACATCGCAGCACGTACCTTCGACCTCCTGGTCGACGAGGCCGAGCTGGAATCCCGCAAGATCGGCTGGGAGCCGCTTCCGGCCAAGTTCACCAAGGGCGTGCTCGCCAAGTACGCCAAGCTGGTGCACAGCGCCTCCACCGGCGCATACTGCGGCTAGGCCGGTTCCGGCAGGTTCAACCACCGTCTGGTGGTTGAACCTGCCGAAACCCGGTTCAGCTGACTGATCCCGGGCCGGGGGATCAATCCGTGGACAATGGCGTCCACAATGTGAGACGGGGGTGTGTGTCGTTGACACCCGTCTCACCAGAGGGAAAACTGAACGCATGATCGCATTCGTTACTAGCTGCGCCGCTGCAGAGGCAGTCGTCGTCCTTACCAAGCGCGTGGCTCAATAGCCCGACTGGTAACGAACCGTCACGCGCAAACCCCTCGAAGAGCCTCACGGCTGAGGGGTTTTTTTATTTGTTGCACATATTGAACCCGTCATGAGAAGTACCCGCTAATAAAGATCCACAAAGGAAGAGTCCGATGAGCAAAGGATCGCCGATCAGCCCCTCGCTGATGGCTACAAAGTCCGCTGGAGCCCCCAAGGCTCCGGAACGCGCCGACCGCACGGCTGATGCCGGCGTCGAGCACGCTGCTGCTGTCTCTCCTGTACTCGGACCGAACAACGTCGTACCCCCGACGGTGATGACCGGTTCACAAGCTATTGTCCGCTCGCTCGAAGAACTCGGCGTGGACGATATTTTTGGTTTGCCCGGTGGCGCGATCCTGCCCACCTATGACCCCTTGATGGCCTCCCGCATGAATCACGTGCTGGTCCGTCACGAACAGGGAGCCGGCCACGCCGCGCAAGGCTACGCCATGGTTACCGGGCGGGTGGGCGTTTGCATTGCCACCTCAGGCCCCGGCGCCACCAACCTCGTTACCGCCATCATGGATGCGCATATGGATTCCGTGCCGCTGGTGGCCATCACCGGCCAGGTGTCCAGCGGAGTCATCGGTACCGACGCTTTCCAGGAAGCTGACATCGTGGGCATCACCATGCCGATCACGAAGCACTCGTTCCTGGTGACCAACCCCAATGACATCCCGCATGTCATGGCCGAGGCGTTCCACCTTGCGTCAACGGGCCGGCCCGGCCCCGTCCTGGTGGATGTTGCCAAGGATGCCCAGCAGGGCCAGATGACCTTCTCCTGGCCGCCGAAGATCGACCTTCCCGGCTACCGGCCGGTGGTCCGGGGCCACAACAAGCAGGTTCGCGAAGCGGCGAAGCTGATAGCCGCGGCCAGCAAGCCCGTCCTCTACGTTGGCGGCGGCGTGGTGAAGGCGCATGCTTCGGCGGAACTGCGGGAGCTCGCCGAAATCACCGGCGCGCCTGTGGTCACCACCCTGATGGCCCGCGGTGTGTTCCCGGACTCGCACCCGCAGCATGTCGGCATGCCGGGCATGCACGGCACGGTGTCCGCCGTCACCGCGCTGCAGCAGTCCGACCTCCTCATCACCCTGGGCGCCCGTTTCGATGACCGGGTGACCGGCGTCCTGAAGACCTTCGCGCCGAACGCCAAGGTGATCCACGCGGACATCGATCCCGCCGAGATCTCCAAGAACCGCACGGCGGACGTTCCGATCGTGGGCTCCGTCAAGGAGATCATTCCGGAACTCACCGAGGCGGTGAAGACGCAGTTCGCTGCTTCCGGCAAGCCGGACCTGGAGAACTGGTGGACGTTCCTGAACAACCTGAAGGATACGTATCCCCTGGGCTGGACCGAGCCCGAGGACGGCCTCACCGCGCCGCAGCGCGTCATTGAGCGCATCGGTGCCCTGACCGGTCCCGAAGGGATTTACGTTGCCGGCGTCGGACAGCACCAGATGTGGGCGGCCCAGTTCATCAAGTACGAACGCCCCCACGCCTGGCTGAACTCCGGCGGAGCCGGCACCATGGGCTACGCGGTCCCCGCGGCCATGGGCGCCAAGGTGGGTGCACCGGACCGCGTGGTCTGGGCCATCGACGGCGACGGCTGCTTCCAGATGACCAACCAGGAACTGGCCACCTGTGCCATCAACAAGATCCCCATCAAGGTTGCCATCATCAACAACTCCTCGCTGGGCATGGTGCGCCAGTGGCAGACCCTCTTCTATGAGGGCCGGTACTCGAACACCGACCTCAACACCGGCCACGAGACGGTCCGCATCCCGGACTTCGTGAAACTAGGCGAGGCCTACGGCTGCGCGTCCTTCCGGTGCGAGCGCGCTGAAGATATCGACGCCACCATCCAGAAGGCCCTTGAGATCAATGACCGACCCGTGGTCATCGACTTCGTGGTGAGCCCCGACTCCATGGTGTGGCCGATGGTGCCCGCCGGAGTGAGCAACGACCAGATCCAGGTCGCCCGCAACATGACCCCGGAATGGGAAGAGGAGGACTGATCATGAGCCGCCACACGCTGTCCGTTCTGGTCGAAGACAAACCCGGTGTGCTGACCCGAGTCGCGAGCCTCTTCGCGCGCCGGGCCTTCAACATCAATTCCCTGGCCGTCGGCCCGACGGAAGTTCCGGGCATGTCCCGGATGACCGTCGTCGTCGACGCCGACGGTGACCTGATCGAACAGGTCACCAAGCAGTTGAACAAACTTGTCAACGTGATCAAGATTGTTGAACTGACCTCAGAATCTTCCGTACAGCGAGACCACATCCTGGTCAAGGTACGTGCGGATGCCGCAACACGCCTGCAGGTGACCCAGGCTGCAGACCTGTTCCGCGCTTCAGTGGTCGACGTCTCCACAGACTCGGTGGTCATTGAAGCAACCGGCCACCCCGAAAAGCTCACCGCACTGCTGTCAGTGCTCGAGCCCTTCGGCATCCGCGAAATTGTGCAGTCCGGCACCCTGGCCGTTGGACGGGGATCCCGCTCCATGAGCGACAGGGCTTTGCGCAGCGCTTAGGCGCAGCGCACAGCCCGTGCAGTAACGCATCACCACAGACTATTTACACTCGAGAATCCACTCAAAAGGAGTTACGCAAGTGACTGAAATGTTCTATGACGACGACGCTGATCTGTCCATCATCCAGGGCCGGAAGGTAGCCATCGTCGGCTATGGCTCGCAGGGCCACGCCCACGCTCTGAACCTGCGCGACTCCGGCGTTGAAGTTACCATCGCCCTCAAGGAGGGCTCTGCCTCGATCGCCAAGGCACAGGACGCCGGATTCACGGTCAAGAACGTCGCCGACGCCGCCGAATGGGCCGACGTCATCATGATCCTGGCGCCGGATCAGCACCAGCGCTCGATCTACAACGACTCCATCAAGGACAAGCTGACCCCCGGCAAGGCCCTGGCCTTCGCCCACGGCTTCAACATCCGCTTCGGTTACATCGAGGCACCGGAGGGTGTTGACGTCATCCTGATCGCCCCGAAGGCTCCCGGCCACACCGTGCGCCGCGAATTCGAAGCCGGCCGCGGCATCCCGGACATCATCGCCGTCGAGCAGGACGCCACCGGCGCAGCCTGGGACCTGGCCAAGTCCTACGCCAAGGCCATCGGCGGCACCCGCGCTGGTGTCATCAAGACGACCTTCACCGAAGAAACCGAAACCGACCTCTTCGGCGAGCAGGCAGTCCTGTGCGGCGGTGTTTCCCAGCTGGTCCAGTATGGCTTCGAGACCCTGACCGAGGCCGGCTACCAGCCGCAGATCGCCTACTTCGAGGTACTTCACGAGCTCAAGCTCATCGTTGACCTCATGTGGGAAGGCGGCATCGCCAAGCAGCGCTGGAGCGTTTCTGACACCGCAGAGTACGGCGACTACGTCTCCGGCCCCCGCGTCATCACCCCCGAGGTGAAGGAAAACATGAAGGCTGTCCTCGGCGACATCCAGAACGGCGCGTTTGCCAAGCGCTTCATTGAAGACCAGGACAACGGCGGCGTCGAGTTCAAGGCGCTGCGTGCCAAGGCTGAGCAGCACCCCATCGAGAGCGTCGGCCGCGAACTGCGCGGCCTGTTCTCCTGGCAGCAGCAGGACGAGGACTACGTAGAGGGCTCGGCAGCCCGCTAAGGCTGCCTGCCGCCAGGCCATCGGCCTGGTGCCCTTCACAAGGCAGCAGTGAGGCCGGGTTCACACTTAACAATGTGAGCCCGGCCTTTCCGTCAGCCTAGACTTGATTTATCCCCCGGACTGCAACGCAGAGGATCAGCCGTGTCAAAACCCGTAGTACTGCTCGCCGAAGAACTTTCACCCGCCACAGTCGAGGCCCTCGGCCCGGACTTCGAAATCCGCCAGACAGACGGCTCCGACCGTTCCCAGCTGCTCGCTGCCATCGTGGATGTTGACGCAATCCTGGTCCGCTCTGCCACGCAGGTGGACGCTGAGGCCATCGCTGCGGCCAAGAACCTGAAGGTCATTGCCCGCGCCGGAGTGGGCCTGGACAACGTCGACATCAAGGCCGCCACGCAGGCCGGTGTCATGGTGGTCAACGCCCCGACGTCGAACATCGTCTCTGCCGCTGAACTGACGGTTGGCCACATCCTGAGCCTCGCCCGCCACATTCCGCAGGCCAGTGCCGCGCTCAAGGACGGCGAATGGAAGCGCTCCAAGTACACGGGCATTGAACTTTACGAGAAGAAGATCGGCATCATCGGCCTCGGCCGGATCGGCGCCCTCGTGGCAGCCCGCCTGAAGGGCTTCGACACCAAGATCCTGGCGTACGACCCCTACATCACCTCCGCCCGCGCCGCCCAGCTTGGCGTGCAGCTGGTCACCCTGGACGAGCTGCTGGCACAGTCGGACTTCATCACCATCCACATGCCGAAAACGCCCGAAACGGTGGGCATGCTCGGCGCTGAGGCGTTCAAGAAGATGAAGAAGACCGCCTACGTCATCAACGTCGCCCGTGGCGGCCTGGTGGACGAGGAAGCCCTGCACGCTGCCCTGAAGGACGGCGAGATCGCCGGTGCCGGCGTGGACGTGTTCGTCAAGGAACCCAGCACCGACCTGCCGTTCTTCGAGATGGACAACGTGGTGGTGACCCCCCACCTGGGCGCCTCCACTGACGAAGCCCAGGAAAAGGCCGGCGTCTCCGTGGCCAAGTCGGTGCGGCTCGCCCTGGCCGGCGAACTGGTCCCCGACGCAGTGAACGTTGCCGGCGGTGTCATCGCTCCGGACGTGCGCCCGGGCATCCCGCTGATCGAGAAGCTGGGCCGCATCTTCACCGCACTGACCCACGCATCCCTGACCCAGTTCGACGTCGAAGTTGCCGGCGAGATTTCCTCCCTGGACGTCAAGGTGCTGGAACTGGCCGCGCTCAAGGGCATCTTCGCCGACGTCGTGACCGAACAGGTCTCCTACGTCAACGCCCCGGTCATCGCCGAGCAGCGGGGCATCAACGTCCGCCTGATCACCACGCCGGACACCGAGTCGTACCGCAACCTCCTGACGCTGCGCGGTGCCCTGAGCGATGGCAGCCAGATATCCGTAGCCGGGACACTGACAGGTCCCAAGCAGATCCAGAAGCTCGTGGGCGTCAACGGCTACGAGGTGGAAATTCCCATCAGCGAACACCTGGTGGTGGTTGCCTATGCGGACCGTCCCGGCGTCATCGGCACCATCGGCCACATCCTGGGCATGAACAACATCAACATCGCCGGCATGCAGGTTGCGCGCCAGGCCGAGGGCGGCCAGGTCCTGGCCCTCCTGACCATTGACAGCTCGGTTCCGCAGCAGGTCCTTGACGCGATCAAGGCCGGCATCGGTGCCGAGATGGTGCGGGAAGTCGACCTCGAAGACTGACCTCCCGCCTAATCGGTGAACTTCTCGTGACAGACGTTAACTTCTGCCACGTATGATTGGCCGGTCTGCGTACAATGGCTGGGTCCGATTTTCGGATCCGGCCGGCAGACCGGCCATTATTTTTTGCACACCCGGCAGGGGACGCCTTCACATCCGTTAGATGTGGACGGAGGTGTGCGCTCACGCAATCCAGCTTTCAGGGAGCCCAATGAACGCCGTCCAGAGGTTCATCAGAAGCCGAGTGCTTTTGCTGACCGCGGCCATTTTGATCGTCGCCATGTGCCTGTCCGTCCTCGTCCAGGGCCAGTCACAGGCAGCGCTCAACCGAACAGTCGACCAGAATTCCCGCGGACTTTATGACATCCTGGTCCAGGCCAAGGCAGGTTCCGGCGGCGCACTCATGCAGCCGGAGATCGCCAACGGCCAGGGCGGCATCAGCTTCGAGCAGCTTGATGGCATCAGGAAGCTCACCGGCACCTCAGTGGCGGCCCCCATCAGCCTCGTTTCACGGGTATCGCAGAACCTCGAAGCGCCGCGGCTTGACGCCATGGACTACCTCGGATTCAACGCCGGCCTCGTGGGCACGGCGACCGCAGGGGAGCCCGGCGGAACCGACCCCAGCAAGTGGCCGGCAGCAGAATCGGTCCTCACTGACGAGGCCAAGAAATACCGCATGACGGCCACCGCGGTCAGCTCCGACGGACAGTCGGAACAGACCCTGTTCAAGTCCATGGCCGAAGGTTCCCTCGGCAAGGCCAAGCTCGTGGAAGAGCAGACCGCCGGCGGCAAGAGCATCCGCATCGCGGGCGCCGACGGGGAAACGGGCATCAAGTTCCCGGCTCCCGCGGGCGGCTCCGAACACAACCTGTTCAACCTGTCGGTGTCCCTGCCGCTGGCGCCACAGGTGACAGAGTCCGTCGTCGCCGTCGACCCCGTGTCCGAACGTGCCCTTCTGGGCACCGCCGGCGACTTCCTTGCTCCGCTCGAAAAGGCGCCGCCGGCAGACGCCCGGAACGCCGGGGCCATAGGCCGCCACTTCGAAAGCCTGTTCACCACGGGAATCAGCATGCAGGAGCTTGAAGAGGGGCCTGACTTCCTCGGCGTCAAGCTCAAGTACTGGGCACCCCTGATGACCCAGTACCAGCAGGCCAAGCGCGCAGGGCAGCTCACCGCTGATTCCCAGGCGATCCCGCTGATCGTCCGCTCCGGCACCTCCCTCGACCTCAAGTACTCGGTCAAGATCGAGGAAATCGACGGCTCCGGAAATGTGGTCAAGGACGTGGGCACGGTGACTCGTTCGCTGGACAAGGACTACCTTCCGTTCGTTTCCAAGTCGCCGTTCGCCCTGTCCTGGCCGGGCTCGCAGGACTACTCCCAGCTGCTGGGGAACACCGGCAACTTCAGCCAGGGCCTCTACAACCCGGCAACGTGGAGCACCGACTTCGCGTCCGCCCCCAAATACACCGACGGTGCCACCGCCGGCAACGGCGCCGTGGACAAGACCGCCACACCGGGGGAGTGGGTGACCGTCAACCGCCTTCCGGAGAAGGGTGCGGGCGGAGCGCCCGTCGACCAGACCCAGCGCGAGCCTGTTGACGAACGTTCCTACCGCGACAGCCTGGAGACCGGCACCAAGGTCGCCGCGCCGCTGGCCATGGTCTACGGCACGTTCGACGCCGAGAAGGTCAAGGAAGCCGCCGGGGACATCAACCGGCTGCCCCTGGGCGGCTACGATCCGTCGCCCCTCACCCTGACCGAGGACGCCCAAGGCAAGAAGGTGGAGAACACCGAACTCAAGCCGTCACTGAGCGCCACGGGACTGGTCAGCCAGTCTGCCGGTGCAATTACCGACTACTACGGCCTCGCCGCCGCCCGGGGATACGAACAGAACGCTTCGGTCATCGACGCCGTCCGCGTCAAGGCCAAGGCGCCGGGCAGCTGGAAGGAGTCCCAGCCGGAGGTCGAGAAACTCGCGGACGAAATCCGCGACATGGGCCTCGAAGCCACGGTTGTGGCCGGCTCGGCGCGTGAAGACGCCAACATTTTCGTTCCCGGATACTCCAAGGACGGCGCCGGCAAGGAATCCGCGCTGGGCACCGTCACCCAGTCGTGGGTCCGCCAGGATGCGGCCGACGCCGTGTCCGGTTCCCTGACCGGAACCAACGTGACGCTGCTGTTCCTCACCCTGTGCGGTGCCGCGTTGCTGACCGGCGCCTCCACCGTCAGCTACATCCGCCAACGCCGCCGCGAAGCCGGCACCCTGCGGGCCATGGGGTGGACCCAGAACAGGATCCGCAGCTGGGTTCTCGCCGAGTTCGGCGTCGGAGCGGCCATGCTGGCGATTGCCGGCATAATCCTGAGCCTGGTCAGCTGGAACCTCGCAACGGTCATCGTTTCCGCCTCAGTGCTGGTGCTCTACGCCGCCGCCGCCTACTTCGCGGCACGGCAGCTGAGGCACCGTGACGAAATCGACCAGGAGCCGCAGCACGACGAGCGGCTGATCGCCGTCGACTCCCCGCTCACGTTCGCCAACCGCCAGTTGAGCACCAACAAATTCAACACGATCTCGCTGGCCGTGGCAGTCGGGGTTTTCGGTGCCGCCGTTGGTGGCCTGATCGCCCTGCTGATCGACATCCCGAGAGCCGCCGGCGCCAGTGCCCTCAGCGGACTGGCTGCTGCCAGCGTGGCGCTGCCCAGCATCGTCCTGGCGCTCTCCGGAGTAGCTGTGGGGCTGGTGCTGACCCTTGTCACCGGACGGTTCGAGCTCCAGGCCAAGCGGCAGTACCTCGGCACCCTCGAAGCCATGGGCTGGAACCCGGACATGCTGGGCCAGGTCCGGCTGTTCGAAAACGCACTCGTGGGCACGGTGGCCCTGCCGCTCGGCGTGGTCGGCGCCCTCGGCATCGGCCTCCTGCTCGCCCCCTATGCTGCGCTCTGGGCCGCCCTGGCCGGACTCGTGGCTGTACTTTGCTGGATTCCAATTGCAACGAAAGTGGTCCAATGAACAACGACCTGAATCTCGACCGGATTCCCCAGGATGACGCCGGGGACGGCTCGCTCCAGACCCGTGCAAACACCATCCTGAAGGCCGCAGACCACGGGACCCCGCTGGAGCTGAGCAACATCACCATCCGCTACGGTGGCCAGAAGGGCGGAGCCGACGCCGTCAACGTCGTCGAAGGCTTCGACCTGACCCTCCACGCCGGAGAAATGCACTGCGTCGCCGGCCGAAGCGGTTCCGGCAAGACCAGTATCCTGACCGTCGGCGCCGGCCTTACCCTGCCGACGTCGGGCCGTGTGTACTGGGAGGGCCAGTCCCTCGAGAGCATGGGCGACGACGAAATCGCCGACCGCCGGCGGGCACTGATCGGCTACGTCGACCAGGGCGGTGCGCTGATTGACGGCATGAGCGCACTGGAGAACGTACTGCTGCCGGCCGTGCCGGACGGCGAAGTGGACCAGCGCCGCGACATGGCAAAGGACCTCCTGGACCTTGTCGGCCTGGGGCGTCGCATGCGCCACCGTCCGGCCCAGCTGTCCGGCGGTGAGCGGCAGCGCGTGGCGATCGCACGTGCCCTGATCCTGGGCACCCGCGTCCTCGTAGTCGACGAACCGACGGCCAGCCTGGACCGTACCTCGGCCAACCGCATCATCAGCATCCTGAAGGACACCACGTCCGACGGAATTGCCGTGCTGGTGGCGTCACATGACCACGAACTTGTCCGGCTCAGCGATACCCTGACCGAACTGATCTAGATTTAGGGGTAGCGCTCAACCAGCTCCCGGCCCGCACCGCTTCCGAAAAAAGGTAACTTCCCAGAGTGTCGTCTTCAGCCCAGACCCCGTTCTACATCACCACCGCCATTACGTACCCCAACGGCGTGCCGCACATCGGCCATGCCTACGAGTACATTGCCACCGACGCAATGGCCCGGTTCAAGCGCCTGGACGGCTACGACGTTTTCTTCCTGACCGGCACGGACGAGCACGGCATGAAGATCGCGCAGACGGCCGAAAAGGAAGGCATTACGCCCAAGGAGCTGGTGGATCGGAACGCCGAAATCTACAAAGCCGCCCACTCCGCCCTGGGAATCTCGTACGACCGCTTCATCCGCACCACGGACGAGGACCACTACGCCGCTTCCCAGGCCATCTGGAAGAAGATGGAGGCCAACGGGGACATCTACCTGTCCAAGTACGAGGGCTGGTACTCGGTCCGCGACGAGGCGTATTACGTTGAAGACGAGACCGTCGTCAAGGAAGACGGCCTCCGCTACTCACGCGAGACGGACACCGAGCTGACCTGGACGGCCGAGGAAAGCTACTTCTTCCGGCTCTCCGCCTACCAGGACAAGCTGCTGGCACTGTACGAGGCACACCCGGAATTCGGTGCCCCGCAGTCCCGCTTCAACGAGGTCATCAGCTTCGTCAAGCGGGGGCTGGACGACCTCTCCATCAGCCGCACCACGTTCGACTGGGGCGTTCCCGTGCCCGGCAATGACAAGCATGTCATGTACGTGTGGGTCGACGCGCTGACCAACTACCTGACCGGCGTGGGTTACCCGGACGTCGACTCGGAGTCGTTCCAGAAGTACTGGCCCGCCGACGTCCACGTGATCGGCAAGGACATTTCCCGGTTCCATGCCATTTACTGGCCGGCGTTCCTGATGAGCGCCGGACTGGAACTGCCCAAGCGGGTCATGATCCACGGCTTCCTGAACAACAACGGCGTCAAGATGTCCAAGTCGCTGGGCAACGTGGTGGCTCCGTCGGATTTCGTGGCACAGTACGGCCTGGACCAGGTGCGCTTCTTCTTCCTCCGCGAGGTGCCCTTCGGCGCCGACGGGAGCTACAGCCACGAGGCCATCGTCGGCAGGATGAACTCCGACCTCGCCAACAACTTCGGGAACCTGGCACAGCGCTCACTGTCGATGGTCGCCAAGAACTGCGAGGGCCGGGTCCCGGTCCCCGGCGTCTTCACTGCAGAGGATGCCGCGCTGCTGGCGCAGGCCAACGGACTGCTGGACGCCGCCCGGGCCGCGTTCGAGAAGCAGGAATTCAGCCGCGCCCTGGAAGCGATCTGGGGCGTCCTTGGCGACACCAACGCGTACTTCGCCGAGCAGGCGCCATGGGTGCTGCGGAAGACCGACGTCGAGCGCATGAACACGGTGCTGTACGTGACCGTTGAGGTGCTCAGGATCGTTGCGATCCTGGTCCAGCCGGTCATGCCGACCGCGTCCGCCGCACTGCTGGAAACCCTCGGCCAGCCCGACGGCGACGCCCGCCTGTTCGCGGCGGTCGCCGCGCCGCTCGTTCCCGGCACGGAGCTCCCTGCACCGGCCCCGATCTTCCCGAAGTACGAGGAGCCGGCCGAAGCGTAGTCCCGCCCGACGCCCTGGCGTCCCGCCATAATTCCCCCGACGCTCCCTCACTTGCCGCAGCAGGTGGGGGAGCGCTCTCATGCCCGCTGATACGCCGGAGCGAGGTTCGGGCCGGGGCAGCAAGCGCCCAAGTTTCCAAGTAGTCCGCCGTATGCGTGCGAGTGAATATTTTCACGAAGCAGGTAATTGGTACCTGTGCCTGTTTGAGTAAACGCGTACCTGTTACTCGGGTTTAACCGGAGCGGCAAACCTAGCCTGAAAAGGCAAGCGAACTGATGACACTGTCTGGGGAGTAACTGTCGCCTTCACTTCGCTGTTTGAGGTCTCACACAGGTTTTGTTTTTACTGGTCTCGAAGACGGTTACTCCGCACAGTCTGGTCAGTTCGAATCGGATTTGGTATGGAGGGACCGAACATGAAACGGACAATAGCCACTCTGGGGGTGGTGGGCCTCGGCGTTATGGGGGCCACAGTGGCGGCCTACGCCGCGCCACCGGCTTCCAGCGACGGAAACAGCATTATCATCTGCCACGCCAAGGGCGGATCCGGGAGCTACACAGCGGTAGAGGTCAGTGTCAACGGGCTTTCGGGACACAGCGGGCACGCTGACGACGTTGTCCCGCAGAACAATGGCGACACTCTGCCGGGCGGCCAGAACCTGACACCGGCGAATCTCGCACTCCTCGCCCAGGGCTGCGCGGGCGGGGGTGTCGTGCCGACAACTCCACCGCCGCCTCCGCCCACGGACGAACCAACGGATGAGCCGACGGACGAACCAACGGACGAACCAACGGACGAACCGACGGATGAGCCGACGGTCACCCCGACGGTCACCCCGACGGATACGCCGACTGATACGTCGACGACTCCTGCGGTTGTCACAGTGGTAGTGCCGCCGGCAACCACACCGGCGGCCGTCACGCCGGCTCCCGCTGCAGTGACCCCGGTTGCGTCAACGCCCCAGGGGGCTGCCGCAGCATCCGTTCCGGCAGCTAGCAATACGGGCTACAACGTCCAGACGGCCGTGGGCAGCTCCCCTGGCGGAGTCCCCGCCTGGCTGACCATCCTGACCGGCCTCTTTACCGCGGCAGGTGCCTGGGTGCTCGTCAAGAGCGGCCTGCGGTCCCGCGGCGCAAGCAGCTAGGACTGTAAACCCCGGGGCGGGTGCCGTGAACTTACGGCACCCGCCCTCCGGTTGTGCATCACCTTCCCAAAATCTTCAGGAGCCCAGCATGGTCTGTCACGTCCGGTACCGGCATAGGCATCCCGCCCGTATCCGCAGCCTGGTTCTTAACACCCGGGACCTCCTGGTGCTGGCCTTCTGCGTCGCGGGGATTCTCGGTGCCTGGCTGGCCTACGGTGTGACCGGATCCGGCAACCACGGAGCAACTGCGGCCGGGGAACCGGCGGCAATAGTCCTGTCCGGGCGCTTGCCGGATCCGCTGGCGCAGGCCACGATGCCTGCCGCCGGAGCGCAGGCCGCGGAATCCGTTGCAAAGACGGATCCTGTTGCGTTGCACGCCGTACCGTTGCCTGCCGAGCCGTTGGCCGCAGGCGGTGCAGCCCCGGCGGCACCGCCTGCTCCTTCCTATCCCGCGGCGGCGGCACCGCAGCGCATCATCTACCCGGCTGCCGGCATGGACGTTGTGGTGCACCCCCTGGAACCGGAGTCGGTCGACGCCGCAAGCCACAGCATCGTGCCACCGGAGACGATGGATGGCTACTGGCTCGCGAACCTCGGGACGCCCGGCGCTGGCTCCGTGAACACCAGCTATGTCATCGGCCACAGCTGGGAGGGGCTTGACGCGCCGTTCAACCACTTGAGTTCCGCCGCCGCGGCCGGGGACGAGCTGACAGTTGCCACGTCCACCGGCGCCATCACCTACAGGGTGGACTCCGTGACCACTTACACGAAGGCCACCCTGAAGGACAGCCCCATCTGGGCGGTGGTTCCCAACCGGTTGGTCCTTATCAGCTGCTACACGGAGGATCCGTGGGGTAAGAACGTTGCCGTCGTCGCCTCGCCCCTGCCAGGCCGCTGATACGCACCGTCCAGCAATCCTGGCTGTTCGAATATTGAGACGACTTGACCATCATGTGGATAGCTTGGTTACGCTGAAACGATGAGCGCACCCACGATTAATCTTGCTGTGATTCCCGGCGACGGCATCGGCCCCGAAGTCATCGCCGAAGCGTTGAAAGTGTTGGAGAAGGTTGTAGCCGCCGAAGGCGTCACGCTGGACCAGACCCACTACAAGCTGGGAGCCCAGCATTGGCTTGAGACAGGCGAGACCCTTCCGGAGGAAGTACTCAGCGATCTCCGCACCCACGATGCCATCCTCTTCGGCGCCGTCGGTGCAGCCCCCGGTGACACCCGGATCCCTTCCGGCATCATCGAACGGGAGATGCTGCTGAAGCTTCGCTTCAGCCTGGACCACTTCGTCAACCTGCGCCCGTCACGCCTCTTCGGCACGGTCGGCAGCCCGCTGGCCAATCCCGGCGACATCGATTTCATCGTGGTCCGCGAAGGCACCGAGGGTCCGTATGTAGGCAACGGCGGCACCCTGCGTGCCGGGACCAAGCACGAGGTTGCCACCGAGGTTTCGCTGAACACGGCCCACGGCGTGGAACGGGTTGTCCGGGACGCGTTCCGCAGGGCCAGCGAACGCCCGCGCAAGCACGTCACCCTTGTCCACAAACACAATGTCCTGGTTTACGCCGGCCATTTGTGGAAGCGGACAGTCGAAGCGGTGGCGCAGGAATTCCCGGACGTCACCCACGACTACCTGCACATCGATGCTGCCACCATCTTCATGGTCACCGACCCCGCACGCTTCGACGTCATCGTCACGGACAACCTCTTCGGTGACATCATCACCGACCTCGCCGCTGCCGTCACCGGCGGTATTGGCCTCGCGGCCTCGGGCAACATCAACATGGAACGCACCGCTCCGTCCATGTTTGAACCCGTGCACGGATCTGCCCCTGATATCGCCGGTCAGCAAAAGGCCGATCCAACGGCGGCAATCCTGTCGGCGGCCCTGCTTCTGGACCACCTCGGCTATGCGGAGGCAGCGAAGAAGATCGAAGCGGCAGTCATTGCCGACGTCGAAACCCGGGATGGCCGGGAGCGCACCACCAGCGCGATCGGTGACGCAATCGCCGCCGCCGTTTAGGGCCACGCATCGGGCGTAAGCTAGTTTCGAATCACCAATAATGCTGCCGTGGTCCGACGCTGAACCACGTTCACACACCAGGCAGCCGACCGTGGAGGAACCATGACTCAGACTGCCCATGGCGTCGAATTCACCCATCAGCCGTCGGTAACCCCGAAGTCTGCTGAAGAGCGAGCAGCCATCCTGGCGAACCCGGGATTCGGCAACTATTTCACCGACCACACTGCGATTGTCGACTACAGCGTCGACGAGAACGGCAAGGGCGGCTGGCATGACGCGCGCATTGAGGCATACGGTCCCATCTCGCTTGACCCGTCGGCGGCGGTGCTGCACTACGGCCAGGAGATCTTCGAGGGTCTCAAGGCCTACCGCCACGTCGACGGCTCGGTCTGGACGTTCCGCCCGGAGGCCAACGCCGCCCGGCTGAACAAGTCCGCCCGCAGGCTGGCGCTGCCGGAGCTGCCGGAAGAGTATTTCCTCGGCGCCATCCGCGAACTCGTGCAGGCCGACCGCGAGTGGGTTCCCGCCGGGGACGGCGAGGCGCTCTACTTGCGCCCGTTCATGATCGCCACGGAAGCGTTCCTGGGTGTCCGCGCGGCCAGGGAAGTCTCGTTCCGCGTGATTGCATCACCGGCCGGAAACTACTTCGGCGGCGAGCTGAAGCCGGTGTCGATCTGGATCTCCCGGGAGTATGCCCGGGCTGGCCGCGGCGGCACCGGTGCAGCCAAGTGCGGCGGCAACTACGCAGCCTCCCTCATCGCCCAGCAGGAGGCCGAGGCCCACGGCTGCAAGCAGGTCCTCTTCCTGGACCAGTTCAATGACAACGCCGTGGAAGAACTCGGCGGCATGAACGTTTTCTTCGTGATGAAGGACGGCTCGCTGGTCACCCCCGCCCTGACCGGGACCATCCTGGAAGGCGTCACCCGGATGTCCGTCATGCAGGTGGCCAAGGACATGGGCCGCACCGTCACCGAGCGCAAGATCACCCTGGACGAATGGCGGGACGGCGTCGCCTCGGGCGAGATCACCGAGGTCTTCGCCTGCGGGACTGCCGCTGTCATCACGCCCATCGGAGTGCTCAAGGACGCCACCGAGTTCATCGGCTCCGAGGATGCGAAGGCCGGGGAGACCACCATGGCCATCCGCGAGCAGCTTCTCGGCATCCAGACGGGCACGGTCGAGGACACCCACGGCTGGCTGACGCGCCTCGCCTGAGTTTCCCCATTTTCCTGACGCACGACGCCGGGTGGGCCGTAAGCATTACGGCCCACCCGGCGTCGTGCGTTAACAGTGCGAAGATGGGTGGGTGAATCCCGAATCCTTTCCGTCGATTCTTCCGGCCAGCGACCTGACGCGGTTCCGGCTAGCACCCAACCCCGGACCCATGAGCCTTGACGGGACCAATTCATACCTGCTGGGCGGCCCCGATGCGGGCGGCACCGTGGTGGTGGACCCCGGGCCGCTGGACGAACAGCACCTGCGGGAACTGGCCGGGGCAGGGAGGGTGGAGCTCATTCTCATCACGCACCGTCATGCCGACCACACCGCGGCGGCGGCGCGCTTCCACGAGCTCACCGGGGCGCCAGTGCGCGCAGCAGATGCACGGCACTGTCACGGCGGGATTCCCCTGGCTGACGGGGAAACCATCCTCGCGGCGGGGGTTGAGATACGTGTGATTGCCACGCCCGGCCACACCTCGGACTCGCTCTGTTTTCATCTGCCCGCTGACGGC
The DNA here is from genome assembly GCF_001423745.1 of Arthrobacter sp. Leaf337. Classification (GTDB taxonomy): domain Bacteria; phylum Actinomycetota; class Actinomycetes; order Actinomycetales; family Micrococcaceae; genus Arthrobacter. The sequence continues at coordinate 111,175 of NZ_LMPC01000001.1, read as the reverse complement.
CGGCACGGATCGGTGCTGACCGGCGACACAGTTCTGGGCCGCGGCACCACGGTGCTGGACTTCCCCGATGGCAAACTGGGCGACTATCTGGCAACCCTCGACAGGCTTGAGGGCATTGGCCCGGCCACCGTGCTGCCCGGTCACGGAGCCGTGCTCCCGGCGCTCGATGAAGTTGTCCGTGCCTACCGGAACCACCGGCACGAACGGCTCGCGCAGATCCGGGCTGCCCTGGCGGACCTTGGTCCATCTGCGGGAGTGGGCGAAATCACTGATGCCGTCTATGCGGATATCGACCCCGCCGTCCGTGCGGCCGCTGAAAACTCCGTGGCCGCCCAGCTGGAGTTCCTCCGCAGCTGAGCACCGGGACGCCGGGCTCCGGCGCGGTGCTGGCGCGGCAGTGCCCGCGGCGGGACGCCCGAGCGGAGACTGTACGCTAGGAACCATGCGTATCGCCCGTTTTGTAGCTGATTCTGATCCCCTCTACGGTGTTGTTGAAGGCGAGCCCGGCAGTGAGGTAGTCACTGTTATCAAGGGCGACCCCTTCTTTCACGGCGTGGAACGAACCACAATAAAGCACAAGCTGGAGGACGTTCGCCTCCTCGCGCCGATCATTCCGCGCAGCAAAGTGGTGGGCGTGGGCCGCAACTTCGTCGAGCATGCCGCGGAACTGGGCAACGAGGTCCCCAAGCAGCCGCTGCTGTTCCTGAAGCCGAACACCTCGGTGATCGGCCCCAACGATCCCATCGTGCTGCCCGAATTCTCCGAGGAAGTCTCTTTCGAGGCCGAGCTGTGCGTCGTCATCGGCCGCATCTGCAAGGACGTGCCCGAGGACCGCGTGGATGACGTCATCTTCGGCTACACCTGCGGCAACGACCTCACCGCCCGCGACGTCCAGAAGACGGACCTGCAGTGGGCACGGGCCAAGGGCTTTGACACTTCGGCGCCGCTGGGCCCGTGGATCGAAACCGAGCTGGACACCGAGGACCTCCGGATCCAGGGCCGGCTCAATGGGGAACTGCGCCAGGACGGCAGCACGAGCCAGATGATCCGGGGCGTCCGCGAGCTCGTCTCGGTGGTCTCCCAGGCCTTCACGCTGCTTCCCGGCGACGTGATTATGACCGGTACGCCCGCTGGTGTGGGCGTGGTTGCGGCCGGCGACCGCTTTGAGGTGGAGATCGAAGGCATCGGCCGGCTCTCCAACCCGATCGTCCGGCGCTAGCGGCGAGGCCCGGCCTCCGGGCAGGCGGTAAAGTTGGAGTCACTATGACTACTCCTTCTGTGTCCAACGCCGTCTCCAGTCCTGCCGTCACCGCCGAAACCCCGGTCCGGGTGCGGTTCTGCCCGTCGCCCACGGGCACGCCGCACGTCGGCCTGATCCGCACGGCGCTGTTTAACTGGGCATATGCCCGGCATACCCAGGGAACCTTTGTCTTCCGCATTGAGGACACGGACGCGGCGCGGGACTCGGAAGAGAGCTACGAGCAGTTGCTCGAGGCCCTGAAGTGGTTGGGCATCTCGTGGGAAGAGGGCGTGGAAACAGGCGGACCGCACGAGCCGTACCGCCAGTCACAGCGCCTGGATCTCTACAAGGACGTCGTGGCCAAGCTGCTGGAAGCCGGCTACGCCTACGAGTGCTACTCCTCGCCGGATGAAGTTGAAGCGCGCCACCGTGCCGCCGGCCGCGACCCCAAGCTCGGCTACGACAACTTCGACCGTGAACTGACCGAGGAGCAGCTTGCCGCGTTCAAGGCGGAAGGCCGCGAACCGGTGCTCCGTGTCCGCATGCCCGATGAGGACGTCACCTTCACCGACATGGTCCGCGGCGAAATTACCTTCAAGGCCGGAAGCATCCCGGACTACGTGATTGTCCGCGCCGACGGCTCCCCGCTGTACACCCTGGTGAACCCGGTGGATGACGCGCTCATGGGGATCACCCACGTCCTGCGCGGCGAGGACCTGCTGTCCTCCACCCCCCGCCAGGTGGTGCTGATCCGCGCGCTGATGGACATCGGCGTCGCAAACTACATGCCGGTGTTCGGCCACCTTCCCTACGTGATGGGCGAGGGCAACAAGAAGCTGTCCAAGCGTGATCCGCAGTCCAACCTGTTCCTGCTCCGGGACCGCGGATTCATCCCCGAGGGCCTGCTCAACTACCTCTCCCTGCTGGGCTGGAGCCTGTCCGCCGACGAAGACATTTTCACGGTGGAACAGCTCATCGAGCACTTCGACGTCCACGACGTACTGGCCAACCCGGCACGCTTTGACATCAAGAAGGCCGAAGCGATCAACGGCACGCACATCCGGATGCTGGAAGCGAACGACTTCAGGGGCCGTCTCGTTCCTTACCTCCGCGCAGCCGGCCTCGTGGGGGAGAGCCTTACGGCCCGCGAAGAGGAGATCCTTGCTGAGGCAGCACCTCTGATCCAGGAGCGCATCGCCCTGCTGGGCGAGGCTCCCGAGATGATTTCCTTCCTGTTCAAGAACGATGACGCCATCGACGTTGCGGACGACGCCCGCAAGGGACTGCCGGAAAACCTCACCGAGGTGCTGGACGCGGCAATCGCAGCCCTCGACGCCGTGGCTGACTGGAACGCCGAGAGCATCCAGGCCGCGCTGAAGCAGGCGCTCGTGGAAGGCCTGGGCGTGAAGCCGAGGCTGGCCTTCGGCCCGGTCCGGACGGCCATTTCCGGGCGCCGGATTTCACCGCCGCTCTTTGAGTCAATGGTGATCCTGGGCAAGGCATCCTCGTTGGCCCGCCTGCACGCTTTCCGCGGCTGATGACTGCACTGCGTGGCGACGGCGGCCGTGTGCTGCACACGGGCTTCGGCGTCATCCGGGGCGTGCTGTTCGATATTGACGACACCCTCGTGGACCTCGAATACGCCATGACCACGGCGCTGCGTGATGTCAGCGAGCATCTCCTGCCCGGCCTGGACCAGGCCGGGTGGGAGAAATTCGGGCGGATCTTCACGCACGAAACCACACATTTCTATGACCGCTACCTGGCCGGGGAGCTGACTTTCAACGAGCAGCGGCTCCTCCGCGGGCGGGCCGCCCTGGGACATTTCGGGGTGGAACTGGAAGAGGGGGAGGAATCCCACGCGTGGGTTACGTCCTACGCCGCCCTGCAGCACGGCTATGTCCGTGCCTTTGAAGACGTGGCCCCTGTGCTGGACGCCCTCGACGCCGCAGGAATTCCCTACGGAGCGGTGAGCAACAACGTGCACGATTACCAGCGGGTGAAGCTGGATACTGCGGGGCTTCAACGGATCAGGGTGCTGGTGGGCACGGACACCGTGGGCGTGCCCAAACCGGATCCGGCCATCTACCTCGAGGGCGTACGCCTCCTTGGCAGCAGCGCCGCTGAAACACTCTATGTGGGAGACAACCGCCTGCTGGACGCGGAAGGTTCGACGGCGGCCGGCCTGCTGGGCGTATGGCTGAACCGCAGCGGTGAAACGGAGTCTGTTTTTGCCGGCCACCAGGTGGGGTCGCTCGTCGAGTTGCTGGGATAGCCCCCTGCCGGTGGCCCCGCCCGGTCCGGGCGGGGCCACTGGCATGATCACACCGGTTCGCCGGCTTTCCGCCGGTTGCGCAAGGCGGCATACGCGCCCACTGAACCAAGCCCCAGGACGCCGACCATGCCGACGGCCGTAACCGCGTCGGGCTGCCCCACCATGTCGGATGGTGAGACCGCGGCCGCACTTGAGTAGAGCGTTTCCGTCCCGGCCGCCACCTTCGCGTTCCCCTCCGCGAGCTTGCCCGACCCGGTGGCCAGCTGCGTGGAACCGGAGGCCAGCTTGGTGTTGCCTTCCGAGAGCTGCGCTGCTCCGACGGCAAGGGCCTCCGAACCACCCAGCAGGCCGGGGTTCGCGGGATCTGCCGGGTCGCCCTTGATGCCGGCATTCAAGGTCCCGGTTCCAGCGGCCAGCCGGGCCGAACCTTCGGTCATGCTTGCGGCGGCCTTGAGCAGGCCCGGACGATCCGGGTTCCCGGGTACGCCGTCCATGCCCACCCTGATCTTGGCGGTCCCGTCCGCGAGGAGCCGGGTGCCAAGGACAACACCGGGGTTTTCCGGATCCTGGCTGTTGAGTTTGCCGCTTAGGGTGGTAAAGCCGGCGGTCAGCTTGCCGGCCCCGGCCTGCAGTTCCGCGGTGCCTTCGTGGAGCCGTGAGGCGCCGGACTGCAGCTGGGTGGCGCCGGCGTCCAGCTTGTGGGCACCTGCGGTGATCTTCGCGATCTTGTCCCTGACGACCGAAAGCGGCACGAGTCCCTGTACGGGATCGTTCGCGGCGGCCTGCAGCAGCTCCAGCGCCTGCGCAAGGGCAGCGGTGCCCGTGCCCGTTTCCGGGTTGCCGTTGGCCCCGCGGTAGCCCTTGAGCTGGTCTGTTCCGGCAGCAAGCTGGCCGGCGCCGGCTTCCAGCTTGGATGCACCGGCGCTGAGCCGGGTCGCGCCGTCGGCGAGGTTATTCTCCGCGGTCCCGGATGCAGTGGGCGTCAGCGCTGCGGAGAGCTGTACCGCGCCGGCAGCCAGTTTGCCGGCACCGTCATCGACCTTGTACACCCCCGGGGCGAGCTTCGTCGTGACGTCCGTCTCGATCTTCACCGCACCGGCCGCAAGTTTCTCGGCTCCGGCCTGGAGTTGGTCCGCACCGGGGGCCAGCCGATCGGTGATGCCGGCGCGGACCTTCTGCGCCCCGGCGGCTAGCCTGCCGGCCCCGGTGTCTGCCAGCGTGGCGCCGGCGGCGAGCTTCCCGGCGCCGTCCTTGAGCTGATCGGCGCCTGCGGAGGCCTGGCCGGCTCCGTCCTTGAGCCTCGATGATCCTTCGGTGATGCGGCCGGTGACCACGGTGTAGAAACCCAGCAAGGCAATGAGGAGCAAGGCAAGGAGCGCTATGGCGATCTGTTGGCCGCGCGTGCGGGAGTTCGGGGGAGCAATGGCACGACTCTGTGGCACGGTTGGTTCCTCTCGACGGTCCTGGCGGAAACGTGTGTGGCCCCCCGGAAGTGTCCAGCCGTGATGCAGCTAACATTCTGAATTGACCGCAGAACTGCCGGTCAGGCTGGCTTCGGGGAGTTGGTTACTCTGCGGTAACTTACCGAGCGTAAACTTGTTTGCCCCGGAATGGCAAGGATTTTCTCGCGGGTCGACCCGAAGGGTGCGCCATCACAGGGGTCCGGGTGTGCGGCGGGAGGGGAGTCGGACCCCGATTTGTGCCATCCAAAACTCTCGGGTAAAGTAATTACTCGTGCTGAGGCGCTGAGAGCGAAGGTTTAGGCCTGAAAGTCCAGCCCGAAAGTTCCATTGGGATATGGTGTAATTGGCAACACTACGGTTTCTGGTACCGTCATTCTAGGTTCGAGTCCTGGTATCCCAGCTCTGAGAAAGTTGCATTTTGATGCGGCAGATCAGGGGTTTCAAGCGGTTTATCCGATTTGAAACGCTGGCTTTGTGTGTGAAATAATCACTGAGCCTGATGGCAGAAATGTCATCTGGAAAGTACGCGGCCCCATCGTATAGCGGCCTAGTACGCTGCCCTCTCACGGCGGTAACGCGGGTTCGAATCCCGCTGGGGTCACCACTGAAACGGTCCCGGGCAACAGCCCGGGGCCGTTTTTATGCGCCCGGATACTTTCCCTGCTATTCCCCGCCGAATGGTCCTTTCCCCTGGAACCGCGAGGGGGATATGACCGCCTGGAGGGGACTTCCCGGGGCGATGCCCAAGCCGGACCAGCGCTGAACTGGCATGATGAAGCTGTGACGTCACCATCTGAGAGTTCGCCCCCGGGACCTGCCGCGCAAAACACGCGGGCGGCCGCGGCCGTGGAACTGCTCGAAGCTGTGCGCACGGACCTTGGCGCGGCCCGGCTGCCGCTTGCACTGCCCGGCGCGGACGCTGCCCGCCTCGATATCAGGAACGCGCTGGCACAGCTGGACGACTACATCCTCCCGCGCTTCCGCAGCCTGGACGCCCCGCTGCTGGCGGTGGTTGGCGGATCCACCGGTGCCGGCAAATCCACGCTGGTCAATGCCCTCGTGGGCCACCCGGTCACGAGGGCGGGCGCCATCCGGCCGACCACCAGGCAGCCGATCCTGCTTCACCACCCGGCGGACGCAGCCTGGTTCGAGGACCAGCGGGTTCTGCCGAGCCTGAGCCGCATCAGGGGCACGGTAGTGGACACGCTGTTGCCCGCCAACCGGGCCGGAGCCGCGCCGGACGCCGCATCAATATCGTCCCTGGTGCTGGTGGGGCACCCCGCCGTGCCGGAAGGAATCGCACTCCTGGATGCTCCGGACGTCGACTCCGTCTCGGATGACAACCGGAAGCTGGCGGGCCAGCTGCTCGCCGCCGCCGATCTCTGGTTATTCGTCACAACCGCGAACCGCTATGCCGACGCCGTGCCCTGGAAGCTGCTCCTGGACGCTGCCTCCAGGGACATCATGGTGGCAGTGGTCCTGGACCGCGTGCCTCCGGCGGCCGAGGCGGAAGTCAGCACGGACCTGAGGATGATGCTGCAGCGGGAGGGCCTGGGCGCGGCTCGCCTGTTCATTATTCCGGAGGTCACCCTTGACGGCCTCGGAATGCTGCCCGACGGGGCCGTGGAGCCCCTGGCACGCTGGGTGCGCGAACTGGCAGCGGACTCCGCCGGGAGGGCGGACATCGCCCGCCGGACACTGAACGGCACGGTTCGTGCGCTCAGCGGCCGCGTTGCCGCGCTGGCGCAGGCTTCGCTGGAACAGCAGCAATCGCGGGATGTCCTGGCCAAGGATGCCGGCACGGCTTACCAGGATGCTGTGGCCCGGATTCTGGACGCCACACGGGACGGCGCCCTCCTGCGGGGCGAAGTCCTTGCCCGGTGGCAGGACTTTGTGGGCACCGGGGAGTTCTTCCGCGTCCTGGAGCAGAACATCGGGCGCATGCGCGACCGCTTGGGTGCGTTCTTCCGCGGTGAGCCGACCCCGGCGGTCAAGGTCGAAACTGCCATTGAGACCGGACTGCAGGCGGTCATCATTGACGAAGCCGCCACTGCGGCTGAGGACGCTGACCAACGCTGGCGCTCGGACCCCGCGGGACGCCAACTGCTGGGCACCGACGACCTTTCCGGCACCGGCGCCGGTTTCCCGGAGAAGGTTGCCGCGGAGATCCGCGCCTGGCAGGGAGCCCTCATGGAGCTCATCCGCACGGAAGGCCAGGGCAAGCGGACCCAGGCCCGGTGGCTCTCCTTCGGGGTCAACGGACTCGGGGCCGCCCTGATGGTCGTCGTTTTCTCCATGACGGCCGGCCTCACCGGACTGGAGATCGGTGTGGCGGGCGGTACCGCCGTCGTCGGTCAACGGCTCCTGGAGGCAGTCTTTGGCGAGGATGCCGTGAGGCGGCTCGCGAAGACTGCGCGGGAGGACCTGAACGCGAGGTGCCACAAGCTGCTGCAGGCCGAACAGCGGCGTTTCCTCGACCGCCTGGACTTCACCACGGGCGTTTCGCCGGAAGTCCTCTCGGGCCACGCCCGCGCCCTTCAGCGGCTGGCCGAGTCAGCATGAGCCGGCACAGCGGGACCAGGGAGGCCTCCCGGCTGGGCTCCCGCCTGGAAGCCCTCAACGACGCACGGGAGCTCGCCGGCGGCGTAGTGCCGGACGAGGCCCTGGACGAAGTGCTCCAGGTGCTCGAGCGAGCCAGTTCCCGCCGTTCGCTGTCCTCGGACCACACGGTGGTGGGCTTCTTCGGCGCGACGGGCAGCGGTAAATCGTCGCTCTTCAACGCGGTCAGCGGCGCGGAAATCGCGACGGCGGCGGCCCGCCGCCCCACGACGTCGGAACCGCTGGCGGGTGTCTGGGGAGCGGAAGGCAGTGAGCCGCTGCTGGACTGGCTTGGCGTCAGCAGCCGGCACCACTCCGCAGCGGTGCCGGGGTTCGCCGACGAATCCACCGGCCTGGTCCTGCTGGACCTGCCCGATTTCGACTCAACCAAGGCCGCCAACCGGGAAATCGTCCAGCGGATGGTGGGATTGGTCGACGTCCTGGTGTGGGTGCTGGACCCCCAGAAATATGCGGACGCCGCTGTGCACAACGACTTCCTGACGCCGCTGGCTTCGCACGGAGCGGTCACGCTGGTGGTACTCAACCAGATCGACCGGCTTCCGCCCGCGGATGTCGAGCCGGTCCTGGAGTCCCTCAAAGCCATCCTTGCCCGGGACGGACTGGGCAAGGTCCGGATCCTCGGCGTCTCAGCGCTGACGGGCGCGGGAGTGGACAAGGTGCGGGCAGCTATCCGCCACGTCGTGGTGCAACGGCAGGCGTTGTCGCAGCGGCTGGCCGCGGATGTTTCCAAGGCCTCGGCGCAGCTTGCTGAGGCATCCGGGGCGGGAGAGGCCGCCGGTGTCACAGCCGGCACCCGGTCGCAACTGGCGGATGAGCTCGCGGCTGCCGCCAACGTCCAGCTGGTGGTGGACGCTGTGTCGCGGTCCTACCGGCAGGAAGCCACCCGACGCACCGGCTGGCCGCTGACCCGTTGGCTGGTCCGGTTCCGGCCCGATCCGCTGCGGCGGCTGAACCTGCGCCGGGAGGGAGCCGATTCCGAAGTCAACAGGACGTCGCTGCCGCCGGCGGGGGCTCCGGAACGTGCCAGGACGGACGCGGCCGTACGGGAATTCGCGGATGCAGCCAGTGCCGGGGCCCCGGGGCCCTGGCGGGCTGCCATCCGCAGTGCGGCGCGTGAAGGCCGTGACCGGTTGCCTGACGCGCTGGACCAGGCCATTGCCGGCACCGAGCTGATGGCCGGACGGAAATCGTGGTGGTGGGGACTGTTCAACGTCATCCAGTGGCTGGCCCTCGTCACGGCCCTGGGCGGCCTGGGCTGGCTTGGCATCCTGGCCGGCCTGGCGTATCTCCAGCTCCCGGTTCCTGAGGTTCCCCGGGTGGAAGGGTGGCCTGTTCCCACACTGATGATCGCCGGGGGAGTGGTGCTTGGCATTGTGCTGGCCCTCGCCGGGAAGTTTGCGGCGGCCGCCGCTGCCGGGCTGCGGGCCGCCGCGGCCGGGAAGAAGCTCAGGGCGGCCGTGGCTGCCGTCGCGGACAGGCTGGTGGTTGAGCCGGTTGAGGTGGAGGTCAGCAGGCTGAAGTCCTTCAACGCCGCGCTGAAATCCGCCCGCCGCGACTAGCGGGCTTCCAATGCCTGCGTGGCGTCGCGCACCTTGATCATGGTGCGAAGGTTGCGTGTGGTGGTTGTGGATTTGTAGCGGGCCTTGGATGACAGCTTGCTGAAGGGGCTGTCCAGGGTGCCGCCCGCGGGAGCCAGCCAAGCCATCGCCTCCGGCCCCAGGCGGTGCTGCTGCGTACCGTCCAGCCGGGAACCGGACTCGAACAGCTCGTCCAGAACGGCCGTGTCCGAACTCAGCGTGACGTAGGTGTGCGTCGTCTTGTCCTCGGCCGGGTACGGGCACGCCTCGACGAGCGCGGCAACCCGGTCCGCGGTCAGCACCACCACCCAGGCGTCGTAGCCAAAGGCCTCACGGAGGCAGGCTTCGACGTCTTTCTTGACCGCCGCAGCGCCGAGATCGCTGGCCAGCACCACGTTGCCGCTGGCCAGCAGTGTTTTCACGCCCGCAAAGCCCTGGTCCTCCAGCGCACTGCGGAGGTCCGCCATTTTGATGTTGATGCCGCCCACGTTGATGCCGCGGAGGAAAACCGCATAGCTGTTCATGGGCACAGCCTACTTAGTCGTTGTTCTTGCGGAGCGCCTCGGTCAGCACCCGTGCGGCGTTGCAGACGACTTCTGCGTGCAGCCGGCCGGGCTGGCGGGTCAGGCGCTCGATCGGGCCGGAAATGGAGACGGCGGCAATCACGCGTCCGGACGGTCCCCTGACCGGCGCCGAGACCGAGGCGACCCCCGGCTCGCGTTCGCCGAGGCTCTGGCCCCAGCCCCGACGTCGTACGCCTGCCAGGACGGTGGGCGTGAAACGCGCTGCCTGCAGTCCTTCGAGCAGCCGGTCGTGGTCTTCCCAGGCCAGCAGCACCTGGGCGGCGGAGCCGGCCTTCATGGAGAGCTGTGTACCCACCGGGATGGTGTCGCGGAGCCCGATGGGGCGTTCGGCCGACGCGACACACACGCGCCAGTCGCCCTGCCGGCGGAAGATCTGGGCGCTTTCGCCGGTGGCGTCGCGCAGCTGCATCAGGACCGGTCCCGCGGAGGCGATCAGCCGGTCCTCGCCGGCGGCGGAGGCGAGCTCCACGAGGCGGCTTCCCAGGACGAAGCGGCCCTGGATGTCACGGCTGACAAGCCGGTGGTGGACCAGCGCCAGGGCAAGCCTGTGTACGGTCGGCCGGGCCAGCCCGGTGGCGGCTACCAGCTGCGCCAGAGTGGTGGGACCGGCCTCAAGTGCGTCAAGCACATGGGCCGCTTTATCGATGACACCGACTCCACTAGAATTGTCCATGTAATGATATTGCCGTCTCAATATCTGAGATGCAAATCATTTGGCTGGCGTATTACGCGGGCGTGCTGGTTCAGTGGATGTAAACAGCCAACAGCAGTGAAGGGAGATGGCCATGGCAAAGACATTGGCCGAGAAAGTCTGGGACGCGCACGTGGTGCGCAAAGGCGACGGCGAAGGTGCCAACGCCCAGCCGGACCTTCTCTACATCGACCTCCACCTGGTGCACGAAGTGACGTCGCCGCAGGCCTTCGAAGGACTCCGCCTGGCGGGCCGCCCGTTGCGCCGCCCGGACCTCACCATCGCCACCGAGGACCACAACACCCCCACGCTGGACATCGACAAGCCTATCGCCGATCTCACCAGCCGGACGCAGATCCAGACCCTCCGCAACAACTGCCAGGAGTTCGGCGTCCGCCTGCACTCGCTCGGCGATGCCGAGCAGGGCATCGTTCACGTGGTCGGTCCCCAGCTTGGCCTCACCCAGCCCGGCATGACCGTGGTCTGCGGCGACTCGCACACGTCCACGCACGGTGCCTTCGGCGCGTTGGCCATGGGCATCGGCACCTCCGAGGTGGAGCACGTCATGGCCACCCAGACGCTGTCCCTGAAGCCGTTCAAGACCATGGCCATCAATGTGGAGGGCACCCTGCGCCCCGGCGTTTCGGCGAAGGACATCATCCTTGCCGTCATCGCGAAGATCGGCACCGGCGGCGGGCAGGGCTATGTGCTTGAGTACCGCGGCTCGGCGATCCGTGCGCTGTCCATGGAAGCCCGGATGACCATCTGCAACATGTCCATCGAAGCCGGCGCCCGCGCAGGCCTGGTTGCTCCGGATCAGACCACGTACGACTACATGTATGGACGCCCGCACGCGCCGCAGGGCGCGGACTGGGACGCCGCCGTCGAATACTGGAACACGCTCCGCTCCGAGGATGACGCAACGTTCGACGTCGAGGTGGACCTTGACGCCGACACCCTTGAGCCGTTCGTGACCTGGGGGACGAACCCCGGCCAGGGCGTTTCGCTGTCCTCCAAGGTGCCGTCGCCGGAGGACTTCGGCGATGAAAACGCCAAGGCCGCGGCCGAACGCGCATTGCAGTACATGGGGCTGGAAGCCGGCACCCCGATGAAGGAGATCCGGGTGGACACGGTCTTCCTGGGTTCCTGCACCAACTCCCGGATGGAGGACCTGCGGGCGGCGGCGGACATCGTCCGGGGCCGCACCAAGGATCCGAACATCCGGATGCTCGTTGTTCCCGGCTCGGCGCGGGTGCGGCTCGAGGCAGAAGCGGAGGGCCTGGATAAGGTCTTCAAGGATTTCGGTGCCGAATGGCGCTTCGCCGGCTGCTCCATGTGCCTGGGCATGAACCCGGACCAGCTGGAGCCGGGCGAACGCTGCGCCTCCACATCCAACCGCAACTTCGAAGGACGCCAGGGCAAGGGCGGCCGAACGCACCTCGTCTCACCGGTGGTCGCCGCGGCCACGGCAGTACGCGGCACGCTCAGCTCGCCGTCGGACCTGGACCCCGCTCCGGAGTCCGCCGCCGTCCGCAGCAGCGCCGCCTAGATAACGCCGACCAGTTCACGCCGTTTAGACGACGCCCAGACCCACCCAGCACCGAAGGATCCGCCATGGAAAAGTTCAGCACCCACACCGGGATCGGCGTACCGCTGCGCCAGAGCAACGTGGACACCGACCAGATCATCCCCGCCGTATACCTCAAGCGCATTACCCGCACCGGCTTCGAAGACGCACTCTTCGCCGCCTGGCGCAAGGACCCGGCCTTCATCCTCAACCAGGCACCGTTCAACGCCGGCTCCGTGCTCGTAGCCGGGCCCGACTTCGGCACCGGATCCTCCCGTGAGCACGCTGTGTGGGCCCTGAAGGACTACGGCTTCAAGACGGTCCTATCCTCCCGGTTCGCCGATATCTTCCGCGGCAACTCCGGCAAGCAGGGCCTCCTGGCCGCTGAACTCGCCCAGGATGACATTGAGCTCATCTGGAAGGTGCTGGAGAACGCCCCGGGCACCGAAGTGACCGTGGACCTCGTCTCCAAGACCGTGATGTGCGGCAATGTGGTGGCACCGTTCGAGATTGACGACTACACGCGCTGGCGCCTCCTGGAGGGCCTGGACGACATCGGGCTGACCCTCCAGCACGAGGAAGACATCACGGCCTACGAGGCCACAAGGCCCGCGTTCAAGCCGAAGACGCTGCCCGCACGGCTGTCCTAGGGGGCGGTCTCCGGGATCCCCGCCGCACCCCCGCCTGGTACACCCTGCACCCTTACCCGGTCCGCGTTGCCCCCGATTCAGGCCCCCTCTGAACTGTCGGGAAAATCGCGCCGTATTTCAGATCGGTAACGCTAGCTCCTATGCTTAGCTGGAGCCTTTGTAAGGATTTGGGGGCGAGTAGTCGTGAGGAAACCGGTATATGAGTAGTGTTTTGACAATCCGCGGAGGCGTCCCGCTAACTGGACGCGTCACCGTTCGCGGGGCCAAGAATCTTGTCCCCAAGGCCATGGTGGCCGCCCTGCTGGGCAACGAGCCGTCCGTGCTGCGCAACGTCCCTGAAATCAAGGACGTCGAGGTTGTCACCAGCCTGCTCCAGCTCCATGGCGTCACGGTCGAAAAGGACCCGGTTACCGGTGATCTGACCCTGGATCCGAAGGGTGCCAAGACCGCATCGAGCACCGCCATCGATGCCCACGCCGGCGACTCCAGGATTCCCATCCTGTTGTGCGGCCCGCTGATCCACGCCATCGGGGAAGCGTTCATTCCCGACCTTGGCGGCTGCAAAATCGGCGACCGCCCCATCGATTACCACCTGAACGTGCTGCGCCAGTTCGGGGCCGTCGTGGAAAAGCGTCCGGGCGGCATCCACATTTCCGCGCCCAAGGGACTCCAGGGCGCCAAGATCTCGCTGCCGTACCCGTCGGTGGGGGCCACCGAGCAGGTTCTGCTCAGCGCCACTCGCGCCGAGGGCATCACGGAGCTTTCCGGCGCCGCCACGGAACCGGAAATCATCGATCTCATTGCCGTGCTGCAGAAGATGGGCGCCATCATCAGCGTCCAGACAGACCGCACCATCCGGATCGAAGGCGTGAAGGATCTCGGTGGCTACAACCACCGCGCCCTCTCGGACCGGAACGAATCCGCGTCCTGGGCATCGGCGGCACTCGTGACGCGCGGAGATATCTTCGTGGAGGGGGCCTCCCAGCGCGACATGATGACGTTCCTGAACACCTACCGCAAGGTGGGCGGCGGCATGGACATCGGTGAGGACGGCATCCGTTTCTACCACCGGGGCGGCAAGCTGAACCCGCTCGTCCTGGAAACGGACGTCCATCCTGGCTTCATGACGGACTGGCAGCAGCCCCTCGTGGTTGCCCTGACCCAGGCCGAGGGCGTGTCCATCGTCCACGAAACCGTCTACGAGAACCGTTTCGGATTCACCGACGCTCTCATCCGGATGGGGGCCAACATCCAGGTGCACCGGGAATGCCTCGGCAGCGTGCCGTGCCGTTTCGGCCAGCGCAACTTCCTGCACTCCGCCGTCATCTCGGGACCCACGCAGCTCAAAGGCACCGACATCGATGTCCCGGACCTCCGGGGCGGCTTCAGCCACCTCATCGCCGCACTGGCCGCCACGGGTACGTCCCGGGTGACCGGAATAGACATCATCAACCGCGGTTACGAGCGCTTCACGGAGAAGCTCGCCGGGCTGGGCGCCGATTTCGACATCACTTCAGCCAAGTAACGGGGACCCAGTGAAGGAAACGGCCAAGAGCCGCATCACCTTTGTCATCGTCGCCGGGATCGTCAGGCCCGTGATGAACCTGCTGATGAACAAGAAGTGGGAAGGGCTGGAAAAACTCCCGGCGGGCGGCTTCATCGCCGCCCCCAACCACTGCACTGAGATCGACCCGCTGGTCATCGGCCACATGCTGTACAACCAGAAGCGGATGCCGCACTTCCTTGCCAAGGGCGGCCTGTTTAAGGTGCCGGTCCTCGGAGCGGTGCTGCGGGCCACCAAACAGATCCCGGTGGAACGCTCGACGGCGGGCGCCAACCGTTCGCTGAACGTCGCCAGGGAAGTGGTGGACGAAGGCGGGGCCATCATCATCTACCCCGAAGGAACACTGACCCGGGATCCGGAGCTGTGGCCGATGAAGGGGCACACCGGTGCCGCCAGGATGGCGCTCGAAAGCGGAATTCCCGTGGTTCCCATGGCGCACTGGGGAGCCCATCAGGTGTTCCCGCGCTATGCGAAGCGGTTCCATCTGTTTCCCCGACGGACCTCACGCGTCATCGTGGGCGACCCCGTGGACCTCAGCGCCTTTGAGGGCCGGCCGCTGGACAAAGCCACGCTGACGGCCGCCACCGGCGTCATCATGGAAGCCATCACCGGGCTCCTGGCAACCTTGCGATCGGAACAGCCTCCCGCTGAGCGGTGGGATCCCGCCGCCCACAACCAGAGCAAACATGGGCGCAACATCGATCGGGGCGGCAAATGACCCCTGAACAGGCCGCAGCGGGCTCAGCCATGTCGGTCGCTGTCCTCGGAGCAGGGTCCTGGGGCACCACCTTTGCCAAGATCCTTGCCGATGCAGCAACGGCATCCGGCGTCCGGCGGAGCATACGGCTCTGGGGGCGCCGCGCCGAGGTTGTTGAGCAGATCAACACCCTGCACCGGAACCCGCAGTACCTTAAGGACATTGACCTCCCGCACAGCATCACGGCTTCCACCGACGTTGCGGAGGTGCTCTCCGGCGCCGACCTGGTGGTGCTGGCGGTTCCAGCCCAGTCGCTGCGGCTGCAGCTCCGTGAGTGGCGGCGCCTGATATCCCCGGATGCCTACGTGGTTTCCCTGATGAAAGGCCTCGAACTCAGTTCGGATGCCCGCATGAGCGAGGTCATCTGCGAGGAACTGGGTATCAAAGCCGACAGGATCGCCGTGGTGTCCGGACCGAACCTGGCCATGGAAATCGCCCGCGAGGAACCCACCGCCTCGGTGGTGGCCTGTTCCGACGCAGAGGTGGCCTCCTGGATCGCCCGCAGCTGCACCGCACCGTATTTCCGGCCGTACACCACCACCGACGTCGTCGGCGTTGAAATCGGCGGCATCGTGAAGAACGTGATCGCCCTGGCGGTCGGTATCTGCGAAGGCAAAAGGATGGGGGACAACACCAAAGCCTCGGTCATTACCCGCGGGCTTGCAGAGACCTCCAGGCTTGCCCTGGCGCTGGGGGGAGAAGCGCAAACCATGGCCGGCCTGGCCGGCCTCGGCGACCTCGTCGCCACCTGCTCCTCACCGCTGTCCCGGAACCACACGGCCGGACGCCTGCTGGGCAAGGGCCTGACGCTGGAACAGGTCACCGCCGAAATGACCCAGACAGCCGAAGGGATCAAGTCCGGGCAGGCCGTGCATGAACTTGCCGGAAAGCTGGGCGTCGAGATGCCCATCACCGCGGCAGTGGTTGCCGTGCTGGCCGGAAAATTGTCCGTTGACGAACTGGGACCGCTGCTGCTGGCCCGGGACCTGAAATCTGAAGGCGACTACTGACTGTGTCGGAAGAACAAGTGAACAAGAACACCGGCCCCGGCCACACCAAACCCCGCGTCGCCGTTTTGTTTGGCGGCCGCTCCAGCGAGCACGCCGTCAGCTGCGTCACGGCCGCCGGCGTTCTCGGGGCCATCGATTACGACAAGTACGATGTCATCCCCATCGGCATCGCCAAGACCGGCCAGTGGGTCCTCGCCCCGGGGGACACCCGGCAGTGGTCCCTTTCGGCCTCCTCACTTCCCGAGGTGGCGCCGTCGGCCCGGACAGTAACGCTTGCTGAGATCGGCGGAGAACACCAGCTCATCGTGGCTTCCCCGAACGAAGTGCCGCAGGAACTCGGCACCGTGGACGTTGTCTTCCCGCTGCTCCACGGACCGTTCGGCGAGGACGGCACCATCCAGGGCCTGCTGGAACTGTCGGATACCCGCTACGTGGGCGCCGGCGTGCTGGCCTCCGCCGTCGGCATGGACAAGCACTACATGAAGGTGGTATTCGAAGCCGCCGGCCTGCAGGTGGGGCCCTACATTGCCGTGACCGACCGCCAGTGGATCACGGACCCCGAATCCGTCCGCAAACGCGTTGACCTGCTGGGGTACCCCGTATTCGTCAAGCCGGCACGGGCAGGGTCTTCCATGGGCATCTCCAAGGTTGATTCACTGGAGGGCCTGGATGCGGCCATCGAGGCGGCCCGTGAGCATGACCTCAAACTCGTGATCGAGGCCGGAATCGTGGGCCGCGAAATCGAATGCGCTGTCCTCGAAGGGCGCGGCACCGATGCCCCGCGCACGTCCATGCCCGGAGAGATCGCCGTGGCACCGGGGGAGCACGAGTTCTATGACTTCAACGCAAAATACGTGGAGGACGACGCCGCGTCGCTCAGCTGCCCGGCAGACCTCCCCGACGAGGCGATCGCCCGGGTCCGCGAGCTTGCCGCCGCTGCGTTCGACGCTGTCGGGGCCGAAGGGCTGAGCCGGGTGGACTTCTTCTACACTCCCGACGGTGAGCTGATCATCAATGAGATCAACACCATGCCTGGCTTCACGCCGAAAAGCATGTACCCGCAGATGTGGGCCGCCTCCGGGCTGGGCTACGCGGAACTCATCGACGAACTGATCTACCTGGCGCTGAACCGGAAGACCGGCCTGCGCTAGCCGCCGCCGTCGCGGCGGGCGGGTCCGGCCGGGGACGCGGGGGCCCGGTGGTCGATCCTGTCGAGACGCTACTGCCCGGTGGGCAGGTCCTGCAGCTCTTCCTGGCCCACGCAGTTCCGGGTGGCCTTGATCTTCCCGGCAGCGGCCGAGAGCTCCGCCAGCACGGTCGCGGAACTGATCTGGTCGGGGTCCATGAGGATCTCCGTGGCCGGTTCGCGGCCGAAGGTGGTCAGCGTCCACACGGGGTCGCCTTCCTTGATGACCCAGTCGATGCCGTTCACACTGACGCAGCGGTCGGTGGTGGGGCCGGGAACATTGACCCCGCAGCGGAGGATGACCCTGGACGGATCGCCCCACGCGGCGGTTGCCTGGCTGTTGGTCTTCCGCAGACCCGCATCTCCCATGGTGTCCGGAAGGGCCACCATCATGGGAGCGCAGGCCGGGTTGGCCGCATCCTTGGCCGGCGCCACATCCACCACGGGTGCGCATCCGCTGAGGGCCAACACCACTGCCGCCGCCGTTGCGGGCAGGCGGAGCGAACGGAGGGAAACCGGGGTGCGGGGCTGGTGCATTGTTTAAGCCTATCCCGGTCCGGGCGGCCGGCCGGACGGGCCGGGGAGGGCGGCACCCGGCTCAGGAACCGGATGTCGGTCCCGGACTGTAGCGTAGTGGTGTGCCTGAATCTCACCTCACCGTCGCCGGACTTTCCGAATCCGAACTCCTTGCCAGGATCTTCCCGCGCCTGAACAATCTGCACCCGAACGGCGGAGCCGCTGAGGGCTCGGCGCTTCTACTGGGACCTGGTGATGACGCCGCCATCGTGGCAGCCCCGGATGGCCGGACCGTGGTCAGCATCGACACCCAGGTCCAGGACCAGGACTTCCGGCTGGTCTGGCGCAACGGATACCGGACCACTGGCTTCGACGTCGGCTGGAAGGCTGCGGCGCAAAACCTCAGCGACATCAATGCCATGGGCGCGCAGTCCACGGCCATGGTGGTGAGCCTGACCCTGCCGCCGGAGACGCCCGTTTCCTGGGTCGAGGATTTTGCCGACGGGCTTTCCCATGCCATCCGTGACCTCGGCGCCGACGGATGTTCGGTGGCCGGCGGTGACCTCGGGCGTGGCCGCGAACTCGCGGTCACGGTGGCCATCCTGGGCACCCTGGCCGGGCAGCAGCCTGTTCTGCGCTCGGGCGCCCGCCCGGGCCATACCGTCGCCCTGGCCGGAACGGTGGGGCACGCGGCAGCCGGGCTTGCCCTGCTTGAATCCGGGCCGGCCGTTGACCTGCTTAGTCCGGCGCTGCGAACCGTTATGGACAGGCAGTGCCGGCCGCTACCGCCGCTGGCGGCCGGGCCGGCTGCACTGGCTTCGGGCGCCTCGGCCATGATGGACATTTCCGACGGACTGGTACGCGACGGCAGCCGCCTGGCCGCCGCCAGCGGCGTCGTCCTGAACCTCGATCCGGCCGCACTGAAGCTGCTCACGGAGCCTCTGGCCGGCGCCGCGGACGCGGTGGACGGGGACCCCATGGCCTGGGTGCTGGGCGGCGGAGAAGATCATGGGCTCCTTGCCACATTCCCCGCGGACGTACAGCTGCCTCCGGGTTTCGCTGCGATAGGCTCAGTAGAAGCCCTTGCACCAACGGAAAGCACTGGCGTGAAGATAGCGGGCCGGCCCGCGGACACTGTGGGATGGGATCACTTTGCAGACTAAGATTGCCGCCAACGCGCAAGCGATGAAGCGGTGGTTGGGCAAGGCCGAAACAGCGCTCGGAAACCACAGCGACCGCCTCAACGCCATCAACATTTTTCCCGTGGCCGACGGCGACACCGGCACCAACCTGTACCTGACCGTCCGTGCCGCCGCGCAGGCCCTGAACAGCCCCGCAACATCACCTGACACCGAACTTGCGCAGCAGCCCGGGAGGACACCGGGCCAGCAGGACGTCGGGGCCGTGCTTGCACGGGCAGGCCAGGCCGCCATGGAACAGGCCCGCGGCAATTCGGGAACCCTGTTCTCGGTGTTCCTGTGCGCCGCCGCGGAGCCGTTGGCCGGCCATACCCGGCTGAGTTCGCCACTGCTGGCAGCCGCACTCAACCGCGCCCAGATCCGGGCCTGGTCCGCCTTGAGCGATCCCGTTCCGGGAACCATGCTCTCGGTCATGGAGGCGGCTGCGCGCGCTGCCGCCGGGGTGGATGCCGACCAGAACGGCGACGACAGCAACCACGCCCTGGGCCTTGCCCTCGATGCAGCGGTTGAGGCAGCCCTCGAAGCGGTCGTCCGGACCGAAGACCAGTTGGCTGCCCTGCACGAGGCCCATGTCGTGGACGCCGGAGGGGTCGGAATGCTCCTCATCCTCGACTGCCTGCGCTCGGCGGTGCTCGGCGAGGAACTTCAAAGTGAAATGCTGGACGGCCTCCACGGTTACGACGTCCAGGATCCGCACATCCATGCGGACATGCCCGACGACGACGGCGTGGAAGTCATGTGCACCATCAGCCTTTCGCCGCTGGACGCCGCAACACTGCGCCAGCGGCTGGATGAAATGGGTGATTCGGTGATCATGAGCCAGGTGGGCGGTGCCATGGACGCCGACGGAAAATACCGCTGGCGGGTGCACGTCCACGTCCCGGCCCCGGAACCGGCCGTGGCACTGATCGGCTCCCTCGGGGAACCCACGGACATCTCTGTCAGCCAGCTCGCACTGCCCCGGGACCCCGACTGACATGAACGCTGAGCTGGAACTGGGCCTGGAACGCCGGATCGGCAAACGTTCCGCAGCCGTCATTGAGAAACACCTCGGAATCACCACGGTCGGCGGCCTGCTCAACTACTTTCCGCGCCGTTACCTCAGCCGGGGTGAGCTGACGCCCATCAGCGAGGTCCCGCTGGATGAAGAGGTCACCCTGATCGCGCGCGTTGTGTCCAGCAGCACGCGCGCCATGCGGGCGCGCCGCGGCACCCTGACGGACGTCGTGATCACGGATGACGCCGGCACCCTGAAGGTGAGCTTCTTCAACGGTTACCGCGCCAAAGCGGAGCTGCTCCCGGGCCGGCGGGCCCTGTTCTCGGGCAAAGTCACCCGGTACGCCGGCAGCCTGAGCCTCACGAACCCTGACTTCCAGCTGCTCGATGAGGATCCTGACACTCCGGGCATGGATCCGGAGAAGCTCGCCGCCATGCCCATCCCGATCTATCCGGCAACAGCCAAACTCACCAGCTGGTCCATCCAGAAAGTGATCTCAACGCTTCTGGACACGGTCGACCTGGAACTCCTGGACGACCCCCTGCCGGCGGAAGTCTCGTCACGGGAAAAGTTCCTGCCGGCTGCCGAAGCCTACCGGCTCATCCACACGCCGGAAGTGCCGGGGGACTGGCAACGCGCCCGGGACCGGTTCCGGTACCAGGAAGCCCTCGTACTGCAGTCCGCCCTTGCCCGGCGCCGCGCCCAGCTGGCGGCCGAAGAGGCCACGGCCCGGCGGCCGGTTGCAGGCGCAATTCTGACGGCGTTCGACCGCCAGTTGCCGTTCACCCTCACCGCAGGCCAGTCCGCCGTCGGCAAGACCCTCGCGGAGGAGCTCTCGCAGGACAGCCCCATGAACCGGCTCCTCCAGGGCGAGGTGGGCTCAGGCAAGACCATCGTTGCCCTGCGCGCCATGCTCCAGGTGGTTGACGCCGGCGGGCAGGCCGCGCTACTGGCGCCTACCGAAGTCCTGGCCGCGCAGCACTTCGAATCCATCCGCCGGACGCTCGGTCCGCTGTCCAGGGACGGACTCCTGGGCGGGTCCGGGCCCGACGCCGTGCAGGTGACGCTGCTCACCGGATCCATGCCCACCGCTGCCCGCAAGCAGGCCATGCTGGACGCGGCCTCGGGCACGGCCGGGATCGTGATCGGAACGCATGCGCTGCTGAGTGACAATGTCTCGTTCTACGACCTCGGGCTGATTGTCGTTGATGAGCAGCACCGTTTCGGTGTGGAGCAGCGCGACGCCCTCCGTGCGAAGGCCAGCAAACCGCCCCACCTGCTGGTGATGACTGCCACGCCTATTCCGAGGACCGTGGCCATGACCGTGTTCGGCGACCTCGAAACATCGGTGCTGGACGAACTGCCGGCGGGCCGCGCCCCCATTTCAACGCACGTGGTTGGACTCGCCGAAAATCCCGGCTGGGCCGGCCGTATCTGGTCCCGGTCCCGGGAAGAGATCGACGCCGGCCACCAGGTCTACGTGGTGTGTCCCAAGATCGGAGAAGACGACGACGGCGACTTCAGCCCCGGGGAAGCGGAACCGACGGCCGCCGACCTGGAAGGGGACGGACCTGCCCGCGAGCTCGCGTCCGTCACGGCCGTCGTCGAACACCTCCAGGACGAACCTGCGCTGGCCGGCGTTTCGCTGGCACCGCTGCACGGCAGGCAGGATCCGGTCCTGAAGTCCGCAACCATGGCGTCCTTCACGGCGAATGAAACCAAACTGCTGGTGTCCACCACCGTGATCGAGGTGGGCGTTGACGTCCACAACGCCACGCTGATGGTGATCCTGGACGCGGACAGGTTCGGCATATCGCAGCTGCACCAGCTTCGCGGACGGGTGGGCCGCGGCGGTTTGCCCGGCACCTGCCTCCTGGTGACCACCCTGGAACCCGGCCACCCCAGCCGCCGCCGGCTGGACGCCGTGGCAGCCACCACCGATGGCTTCGAGCTGTCGCAGGAGGACTTGAAGCTGCGCCGTGAAGGGGACATCCTCGGGGCCTCGCAGTCCGGCGGACGCTCTGCGCTGAAACTGCTGCGCGTACTGGAACATGAGGACATCATTGCGAAGGCGCGCCAGGACGCGCAGCAGATCGTGGCCTCGGATCCGGCGCTGGCGGACCATTCCGCACTTGCGGAGGCAATCGAAGAGTACTTGAACCCTGAAAAGGAGGCGTTCCTTGAGCGTGGCTAGGAGAGGACGCACAGCTGCAGGCGACATGGGGGCACGCGCATGAGCCGTATCATCGCGGGCACCGGCGGGGGAATGCCGCTGGTCAGCGTGCCCGGGTCCATGACCCGTCCCACCACCGACCGAGTCAAGGAAGCACTCTTCTCACGGCTTGAGGCCTTCAACGTGGTGGCGGGCGCCCGCGTGCTCGACCTCTATGCGGGATCCGGCGCGCTGGGCGTGGAAAGCGCCAGCCGCGGGGCGGAGACTGTTGACCTCGTGGAGTTCGACGGCAAGGCCAGCGAGGTCTGCCAGCGCAACGCAGACCTTATTAACGGGTCCGTGGGCCGCAAGGCGGTGTCGGTCCACCGGTCCCGGGTGGAATCCTTCCTGGAACGGACCGTGCCGGGAACCCTGTGGGACCTTGTGTTCCTTGACCCGCCGTATCCGTTGGACGAGCCCGCCATGGCCGCTGTGCTGGCGGAGCTGTCACCTTACCTGGCGGAGGCCGCCGTCGTAGTTGTGGAGCGCTCGTCCCGCAGCCCGGAACCGGGGTGGCCGGCGTCTTTGGAACGGTTTGCCGAGAAGAAGTACGGCGAGACCAAGCTGTGGTTTGCCGAACCCGTGGGCGGCGGCAGCTGACTAGTCTGAGATCGTATCGAGGTCCACGCCGGCCAGCACCGTCCCTGGGTGCGGGCCGCGCGCCGTCAGCTCCCCGGTCCATCCCGCCGGCCACGGACCCTGCGTGCCTGTGAGGATGATGTTGCCGGGATGCCGCCCGGCGAACATCCCGGACTCGGCGAACGCAGCCACCCCGCCCATGACCTGCCGCAACGCTGCCACCTGGCTCCGGACCAGCGTCAGCCCGGGCTCATCACCCACGTTGACGATCAGCACGCCCCGTGGCGTCAGCCGGGCCGCCGCTTCCGCGTAGAACCCGGCGCAGGCAATGTGCGCCGGCGCCTCCGGGCCGGAGAAGATATCCAGGATCACGACGTCGAAACGCAGCTCAGCCGGGAGCTCCGCCAGTGCGTCCCGGGCGTCGCCGATCAGCGTGTGCAGCACCGTTCCGTCCGGCATCGGCAACTGCTGCAGGACGAAGTCCAGCAGCTCCCGCTCGAGCTCCACGGCGTACTGCAGGGACCCCGGTCGGGTCGCCTGGATGTAGCGGGCCAGCGTCAGCGCCCCGGCGCCAAGGTGCAGGGCGCTCACGGGCTCGCCCGCAGGTGCAGCCAGGTCCACGACGTGTCCGATCCGGCGGAGGTATTCGTAGAATATTTCGCCCGGTTCGGCGAGATTCACGTGGGACTGCTCCGCGCCGCCGATACTCAGCACAAAGGATCCCTCCGTAAAGGTGTCCGGTTCGATGGTCGCGTGCTGGCCGGTGGTCCGGAGGAAGCGTGACCCTGCTGCGGGCCGCGGAGGCATGGTCAGAGCCTGTCGCGGAGCGTAGCGAGCCTCGATGCGGCCTCTTCAAGGACCTCGGTCTTTTTACAGAAGGCAAAACGGAGCAGGCTGCGGGTCCGTTCGGCACCCGCGGCGTGGCAGAAGACGGGCACCGGGATTGCAGCGACGCCCACCAGGTCCGGAAGCCTCCGGGCCAGGTCGACGGAATCGGAGATCCCCAGCGGGGCTGTGTCCACATTCACGAAATACGTTCCCTGCGGGGTGAACACGTCCAGGCCGGCAGCCCTGAGCCCGTCGCTGAGGATGTCCCGCTTCCGCCTGAGGGTCTCGGAGATTCCGGTGTAGAAATCGTCCGGAAGGGCCAGCCCCACGGCGATGGCGTTCTGGAACGGCGTGCCGGAGCTGTAGCTCAGGAACTGCTTCACGGTCCTGATGGCCGACACGAGGTGTTCGGGTCCGCTCAGCCAGCCGATCTTCCAGCCGGTAAAGGAGAACGTCTTGCCTGCCGAGGAAATGGTGATGGTCCGGCCGGCAGCGCCTGGCAGCGTAGCCACAGGGATGTGCTGTACACCGAACGTCAGGTGCTCGTACACCTCATCGGTGATGATCACGGCATTGTGCCTGGCAGCAAGTTCGACGACGCGCTGCAGCACCTTGCGCGGAAAAACGGCGCCGGTGGGGTTGTGCGGATTGTTGATGAGCACAACCTTGGTGCGGCTGCTGAAGGCCGCTTCCAGGGCAGCCATGTCCGGCATGAAATCGGGAGCCAGCAGTGGAGCCGTCACGTGCGTGGCTCCTGCCAGCCCGATCATCGCGCCGTAGGAGTCATAGAAGGGTTCGAACGTGAGCACTTCGTCACCGTGCTCCACCAGGGCCAGCAGCGAGGCCGCGATGGCTTCGGTGGCGCCGGTGGTAACAATGACTTCAGTTTCCGGGTCCGGGGCCAGTCCATAGAACCGCTGCTGGTGTGCCGAAATGGCCTCCCGGAGGGAAAGGATTCCCTTGCCCGGCGCGTACTGGTTGGCGCCCGAGCTGATCGCCGCCTGGGCGGCCGCCTTGATTTCCGCCGGGCCGTCCTCATCGGGGAAGCCCTGGCCAAGGTTGATGGCGCCGGTCCGGACCGCGAGGGTGGTCATCTCCTCGAAGATCGTGACACCAAGGGTGCCGTCGGCTGCCAGCAGGTTGGCTCCCGACGCTGCCCGCTGCCACGGTGCCGGAACTGTTGTGCTCACTGTTTGCCTGCCTGTCGGTTGGTGACGGAGTTCTCTGCCCGTCCGGTGAATTTTTCCATGCCCGCGTAGATCCGGAAGATTCGTCCGCCGATGAAGTCCCATGCGCGGACCGGGAGAAT
This sequence comes from Arthrobacter sp. Leaf337, assembly GCF_001423745.1. GTDB lineage: Bacteria > Actinomycetota > Actinomycetes > Actinomycetales > Micrococcaceae > Arthrobacter. The sequence goes on along the minus strand of NZ_LMPC01000001.1, from coordinate 86,352 downwards.
CCCCCGAAGGACCTTGCCAAGATTGGCCGTCGCCGGAGCGATCAGGAGCGGGCGTCCCGCGGCCATCGCCCGCCACGACCGCCGGACCGCGTCATCGGGAGTCATGAGCGGCGTGAGCAACGGACCCCGGGCGCCGGCGAACATTCCGGTGGAAATGTAGCTCGGACAGAACGTTGTGACCCGGAGATGCCGATAGCCCTCCTGCTCCAGTTCGATCCGCAGTGAGTCGCTCCAGCCCACCATGGCCCACTTGGAAGCTGCATACACGCTCATCCGCGGGTTTGACACTGTTCCGGCGGCAGAGGCGACGTTCAAAATCCGGCGGGGGCGCGCGCCGTCGGCCATCATGCCCGGCAGGAACGCCAAGGTGACGTACATCGGCGCCAGAGCGTTGACCTCCATGGTCAACGCGATGTCCGGGGCGGGCCGGTGCTCCCAGAACAGGGCACCGCGCACGATTCCGGCGTTATTCACCAGCAGCGTCAGTGGGCCGTCCGCCGTGCATTCGCTTGCGGCCGCGGCAATGGCGTCACGGTCCGCAAGATCCACTTGCCGGGCCACGGCACGAGAGCCGAGGGCCGTGACTTCGCCGGCAACGCGTTCCAGTCCGACGCCGTCCACATCCCACAGGATCACCACTGCGGCGCCTTCCCGGGCGGCACGGAGGGCGTGCAGCCGGCCCATGCCCATGGCGGCTCCGGTGACAAGAACTACGCCCCCTGCAACGGTGAAGGGAATGTTCGACTCGGGCATCCAGTCATGTTATCCCGCTCCGTCCATGAGGTAGGTTCGGAACATGAGACGCGCCGTTTGCCCAGGCTCCTTCGACCCGATCCACAATGGCCACTTGGAAGTCATCGCCAGGGCCGCCGGCCTCTTTGACGAAGTGATTGTGGCGGTGTCCACCAACTATGCCAAGAAGTACCGTTTCACCCTGGAGGAGCGGATCGACATGGCGCGCGAGACCCTTGCGTCGCTCCGCGGCATCGTGGTGGAGCCTGTGGGGGAGGGCCTGCTCGCGGAATATTGCAGGCAGCGGGGAGTGTCCGCCATTGTGAAGGGCCTGCGTTCTTCCTCAGACTTTGACTATGAGCTCCCGATGGCCACCATGAACCGTCAACTCAGCGGCGTGGAAACAGTCTTCCTTCCCACCGAGGGCCACTACCTCCACTTGTCATCCACGCTAATCAAGGAAGTCTTTACGCTGGGCGGAAGTGTGTCCGACTACGTGCCGAGGTCGGTGCTGAAGCGGCTGCTTGCGGGCGAGTCGTCGCCGGACCAGCCCCGCAGAGGGTAGGCTTGATCGGTACGCAACGGCCCCGGCCGGATTCGCGACCCATTCCTTTGTTTGTCCCGCGGTGCTGAACTGTGTGGCTTTCGCCCGGTTTGAGTCCATCCGGAAGATCAGGCTAAAATAGTACGTCGGTCATATGTTCAACAGGAGTTCTCATTAAACGAGATGCTAGTTCGCCCTTGGCGTTCGACGTCAAGGACCTCGGACGCAGTCCGGGGAGCATGCGGACGCTGACGGAACATGTACCCGCACCAAGTGACCTTGGTGTGGCCCTCATTGGCGTGCAGGAAGGCTCGGATGTCGAGTTGGATCTGCGACTGGAGGCCGTACACGAAGGAATCCTGGTATCAGGAACCGTTCACGTCGAAGTAACCGGCGAGTGCGGCCGATGCCTGGATCCCCTTGCGTATGACCTCGAGGTCAATGTGCAAGAACTTTTCTTCTACGAGGACGCCCAGTTCTCCGCTGAAGAAGACGAAGAAGAGCAATATCGAATCGAGCACGATTTAATCGATCTTGAGCCGGTGTTGCGGGACGCAGTTGTAACCATGCTGCCGTTCCAGCCGGTGTGCCGGGAAGACTGCCAGGGCCTTTGCTCCGAATGCGGAGTACGCCTGGAAGACGAGCCGGGGCATCACCACGAGGTCGTAGATCCTCGCTGGGCTGCCCTAGCTGATCTGGCTAAGCCTGACCGGCAAAATTGATTTGTAAGTGTTTTTCTAGAGAGAAATGAGTTAGCCGTGGCTGTCCCGAAGCGGAAAATGTCTCGCTCGAATACCCGCGCCCGCCGCTCCCAGTGGAAGGCAACCGCCCCCCACCTGGTGAAGACCGTTGAGAACGGCCAGGTTACCTACAGCCTGCCGCACCAGGCAAAGGTCGTTACCGACTCGGCTGGCACTGCGCTGTTCCTTGAGTACAAGGGCCGCAAGGTCGCGGACGTCTAATCGGCCCACTGGCTGAACATGACGTCTTCAACTGAAGAGCTTTTGAAGCGTCTCGGTGTCTCTATTGACGCCGGGACGCTTCGTCTTGCTCTGACACATCGCTCCTATGCCTACGAAAACGGCGGCATACCCACCAATGAGCGCCTCGAGTTCCTGGGCGACTCCATTCTGGGCTTTTCCGTGACCGATGCCCTGTATCGGGACAACCCTGCACTGCCTGAGGGTGACCTTGCCAAGCGGCGTTCTGCCGTGGTGAGCACCAGGGCGCTTGCAGGAATCGGCCGCAGCCTGGGCATCGGCGACTACATCTACCTCGGACAGGGCGAAAAGCTCACCGACGGCAAGAACAAGGCGTCCATCCTCGCCGACACCATGGAAGCGCTCATTGGCGCCACCTACGTGTCCAACGACATCGAGACGGCCCGTCAACTGGTCATGCGGCTGATCGGTCCGCTGCTTCAGGATGCCGCGGCGCTCGGCGCAGGCACCGACTGGAAGACCAGCATCCAGGAGCTCGCAGCCAGCCGCCAGCTGGGCAGCATCTACTACGCGGTGGAGGGTTCAGGCCCGGACCACGCGCGGACGTTCGTAGCGGTGCTCCGGATCGGCGGGACCGATTACGGGCAGGGTGCCGGACGCTCCAAGAAGGAAGCCGAGCAGGAAGCCGCAGCCGATGCCTGGCGGAAGCTGTCGACTGCGGGCCCGGCAAACGTTCCGGCGGAATCCGAAGCCGGCCTCTAGGTTCTTCGTGCCCGAACTGCCGGAAGTCGAAGTTGTCCGCCGCGGCCTGGTGAGCTGGGTCCGCGGCAGGACCATCACCTCCGTTGACATCCTGGATCCGCGTTCCATCCGCCGGCATGCACTCGGCGCCGAGGACTTCGCGGGCAATCTTGAGGGCGCCCGGGTCCTGGATGTGGTGCGCCGCGGAAAGTTCCTCTGGCTCCCCCTGGAGGAGTCGGTAACAGCGCCGTCGGGCACCGACCGGCCTGCCGTCGCCCTGATGGCGCACCTGGGAATGAGCGGCCAGCTGCTGATGCAGGATTCCGGCGTGCCGGACGAAAAGCACCTGAAGATCCGTCTGCGGCTGAGCCCTGTTGACGGCATGCCGGAACAGCTCAGGTTCGTGGATCAACGCATTTTTGGGGGCCTGTTCGTGACGTCGCTGGTTCCCACGGCCGACGGCGGACCCGGCGGCCTGGGTGAGGTGCCCGCGCCGTACATTGCCGAGGAAGCCGCTCACATTGCCCGGGATCCCCTGGACCCGCACTTTTCCTTCGATTCCTTTTACCGGCGCTTGCGGAACCGGAAGACGGGGTTGAAGCGGGCGCTCCTGGACCAAGGGCTGGTTTCCGGCATCGGCAACATCTACGCAGATGAGGCGCTGTGGCGCGCCCGCCTCCACTACGCCCGACCCACCGATACGCTCCGCCGCGGCGATGCCCTAAGGGTTCTTGACGCCGCGCGCGAGGTCATGCTGGATGCGCTGGCGGCGGGCGGGACCAGCTTCGACTCCCTCTACGTCAACGTCAACGGCGCCTCGGGATACTTTGACCGGTCCCTTAACGCCTACGGTAGGGAAAATCAGGAGTGCAAGCGCTGCGCAGCTGCAGGAATAGTGAGCCTCATGAAGCGCGAACAATTCATGAACCGGTCCTCCTACACCTGCCCCGTCTGCCAGCCGCGGCCCCGCAACGGCCGGTGGTAGGCCGGAAAAGCAGGTAGCGCCACTCTATCGAAGCTGTCTGTCCCGGTGTCAGACTGTGCCCAAGGCGGCCGAGGCTGCCGGAATCGCAGGCGCGTTGGTCTTCAACGCCTGAACGGGAGGCGGGGGCCCAATGTTAGCGAAGAGGCTTGTCATCGTGGGGGTGAGTGTCGCAGCAGCGCTTGGTGGTGCCGCTGTTGCCTTCGATCAGCTGGCGGGACCCCCGGACGCAAGTTCGTCGGCTCAGTCAAGCACCGTCACTCCGGCCCCGGCCGGCACGGAAGCCTTGCCGGTGCCAGGAGGCCCGCACGCAGGGGCAACCGCCGCGCCAGGAGCGGCGACAGACAGCGGGAACGGTCAGTCTCCCGGAACAGGTGATTCAACGGGAAGCCCCGCACCGGCCTCCGGGTTGCAGGAAGTTCTTCCCCCTATTGCAGCGGCACCCACTGGCCTTCCGGTGCCGTCCCCGCCGGCGGCACTGGTCAGCATGCCGCTACCGCCAACAGCCTCGGCCCAAGGGAAGATCGTGGCCGGCTTCCCCGCGGATTCCCTCCGCTTCCCTGACGGAACGGTTGTCGTATCCACGGGTGTGTCCGCGGCTGACACGGTGCTGCAGGTGACGGCGGATGCCATATCGACGGTCGGCCAGGACTCGGTGGTGGGCCATTTTCAGCAGCAGCTCGGAAAACTCAACTTCTGGTCCGAGCCTGCGCCTGCAGCGGAGGGACAACGGGCGGTCCGTTTTGTCAGGGGCGCCGATTCGGTGACCCTGACGACGTCAGCGACGGGCACGGGCAGTACCCGTTTCATGTTGTTCGGCAACCTTCACACGACGGCGGGGTAGCGGCCATGTATATCTCGGTCTCGGATCGGAACGGCGGCAAGAAGGATGCGCTGCCGGCAAGCAACGATCCCGCGGTGCCCCAGCGGGCGTTTCGGCTGTCCCCCGTCATCCTCTGGCTGGGCGTCGTCAGCATGTTCACCGATGTCTCCTCAGAATCGGTATCCGCTGTCCTTCCGCTCTACATCACCGGATTTCTCGGCCTGTCCGCCATTGCGTTCGGGATTCTTGATGGAATCAACCAAGGGGCCAGTGCGATTGTCAGGATAGCTGCAGGCTGGGCCGCGGACCGCAGCGGACATCCAAAACGGATTGCACTCGCCGGTTACGGCCTATCGATGGTGGCCAGGATCGGTTTCCTTTTCGCTGGCGGTTTCTGGGCGTTGACGGCGATCGTTACCGGTGACCGGATCGGCAAGGGGATCCGTACGGCACCGCGCGACGCGCTGATCACGGTGTCCGCCCAGCCCGAATACCTGGCGCGCCACTTCGGCGTCCACCGGATGCTGGACAACATCGGTGCCGCGAGTGGACCGCTACTGGCATTCTTCATCCTCATGCTGATCCCCGATGGCTATGGCACCCTCTTCGTCGTCTCCCTTGCCTTCGCCGTGATCGGAGTCGCCGCGCTCGCCCTGCTGGTACCCAACCTGAAAACCGGAAACCCGGCGGGACCGACGCCGGAACGGCGGCCGGGCCCGGTGTTCGTCTTCCGCTGGAGCCTCTTGCGGGAGCCTGGACTTGGCAGGCTGCTCGTCGCCTCGGGACTGCTCGGACTGCTGACCGTGGGCGACGGATTCATCTACCTCGTCCTGCAGGACCGGGACTCTTTCGCCGTGCAGTGGTTTCCGCTCCTGTACGTGGGCACGAACGTCGTGTTTCTCATCCTGGCAATCCCGCTTGGCAAGTTGGCGGACCGCTGGGGGAAGGCGAAAGTCTTCGTGGCGGGGCATGTGGCCCTACTTCTTTGCTATCTCCTCGCTGCTGCGCCCTTTGGCGGATTCGGTCCCACACTGGCCTGCCTGGTATTACTCGGAGCCTTCTATGCTGCAACCGATGGGGTGCTCGCCGCCCTGGCGAGCCAGCTCACTCCGCCGGAAAAGCTGGCCACGGGCATCGGCGCAGCCCAGACCGTTGTGGCCCTGAGCCGGATGGCCGCTTCGGCCGGATTTGGCGTCCTGTGGTTCGCACTTGGTCCGTCCACGGCCATGGTGGTGGTGGGCAGCTGCCTGGCCGTCGCCGTACCGGCCTCCATGCTGATCATGCGGGCGGGCACGCACCAAAGGCAAACAGCTTGAACCCCGCAGGCGGCAGGAAACGCTGGATCATCCTCCTGGCAATTACAGTGGTGGTCCTTACCGCTGCCGGTTCCTATGCTGCCATCGCCTTCCAGCGCTTCCAGGACAGCCGCTCGGCAGCGTCCGCCGTCAGCGTGGCCTCGGGGGGCGCACTTCCGGAGGCCCCATTTGTCCTGTTCCGCAACACGGCCGCGGGACAGGGGTACGGCATGGCCGGCACCGTTCCCTTGTCGGCACCCGCCGGCCAGCGGTCTCTGGCCTCCGAGGCCTGCGACCGGGTCTACGGCACCGCCCGGAACCTCGTCTGCCTGAAGACAAACCGCGGGCTCGTCACCAACTTCGAGGCAGTCCTGCTGGACCGGCAATGGCAGCCGACCGGCCGGTGGGCCATGCCGGGGATACCCAGCCGTACGCGGATGAGCGCTGATGGTTCACTGGTATCCACCACGGTGTTTGTCTCCGGCCACTCCTACAGCGCTTCCGGCTTTTCGACGGATACGTCCATCAGCCGGACTGACGGGGGCGCCGGAACCGGGAGCCTGGAAGGCTTCGCCCTCCTGGCCAACGGCTCGCGGGTGACGGCAGCGGACCGGAATATCTGGGGCGTGACCTTCGTCCCCGGGGATGCTGACGCGTTCTATGCTACTGCGGCGTCGTCAGGGCGCATCTGGCTCGTCAAAGGAAGCATTTCGGCCAGGACGCTTACCGCTGTCCACGACGGCGTTGAATGCCCCTCGGTTTCGCCGGACGGTACTCGCGTTGCATACAAAAAGAACACCGCTACGGCCTTGGCCGCACACTGGAAGGTCGCCATCCTGGACCTGGCAAGCGGAGCCGAAACGGTTCTGTCCGAGCCCCGCAGCGTGGACGATCAGATCGAATGGCTCGATAACGGAACACTGCTCTACGGACTGCCCCGCGATGGCGCCGAAGGCGACAGCGATATCTGGCAGATCAGGACCGATCCTTCTGCCCAGGCCTCGCTCTACTTAGAGCACGCCTGGTCGCCGTCCGTCGTACGCTAAGTCCCAGGGCCCATCTGCCCCCGCAGTACCGGCCAACGGGGCTCCTCCGAAATTGGGCCCAAGGGGTTCCCTCGCGGGTACAGCAGAGGGCCCCTCGACGTTGTGGCCGAGGGGCCCTCTGGTGTCACGTCTTCTGGTTCCGGCCTACTTCGGGGCGAAGACAACGTCCACGAAGTAGTTGGTCGAATTGCTCGACTGGTTGGGCACCGCCGTTCCCGAACCAAAACGGTACAGCCCGTTGTTGTTGGCCCTGGCCGTCAGCGCACCGCTTGTCCACGCCTTGGAAAAGAAGTTCGGCGTATAGGAGTAGCGGCCCGCCGGGGCGTTGTAGGACACGATGTAGTTCGTGCCCACTGTCAGCGCTATGGGGGTCGGCAGCGTTGCGGTCTGCCAGCCGCTGGCCGTTTCGTTCGTAAACGTCACCTTGGCCAGCCGTACGCCCGACGTCGTCCAGAGCGAGCCTGTGTGCGTGCCCGTGTTGTTTGTCCCTTTGTAGAAGCGGATGGCCGTGACAGATCCCGCAACGGAGGACTTGAAGACCACGCCGAGTTCCACTGCCCGAACATCCGTTGACGCTGCGATCTGCGGCAGCAGGGACGCGAACAGGGATTGTGCGGGGGGCGGAGGAGTGAGCGTGGTGAACTGCCACGAGGTGGGTGCCAGCGCTGCTCCTGCCAGCGAGACGAAGTTCACGGCGCTCGCCGTGATGACGGTATTGGCGGGCAGCTGTTGTGCCGGTGTGAAGGTCACCGTGCGGCCGTCCGCGGACAGCGCTGACGCCCCGGCAATGCTGGTTCCTCCGGCGGCCAGGGTGAGTGAGGCGCCCGGCTGTACGGCCGAGGACACCGTGAGGCTTGGCTGGACGTTGAGCGCCACCGCGGTGGCATTCGGGGCCGGCGACTGTGCAGTCACGGTCAAAGGCGTGGGCGGAGGCGGAGGCGCCACCCCCGACGTCTGGAAGACCAGGTCCACAAGGTAGCTGGAGCTCGACGTCGAACCCGGGAAGTCGCCGCTGTACGAGAACCCGCCGGAGTCCGCGGCCGTCCGCAACGGTCCGCTGGTAAACCCGGTGGTGAATCCGCCGGGTGTTGCCGAATACGTGCCCGTCGGCGACTTGTAGGCTGCCACGTACTCGGTGTCAGCTGCGATCGCCACGGGCTGGCTGAAGGTTGCCGTTTGCCAGCCGGCACTGGACTCGGCCGTGAATGTCACGGTCGCGAGCTGCTGGCCCGTGATGCTGAAGAGGCTTCCAGTGTGGGTTCCTGTGTTGCCGGCGGACTTGTAGAAGCGGATGCCGGTGACCTGTCCGCTGGTGGAGCTGGCGAACCGTACGCCAAGGGCCAGCGGGGCTCCGTCCTTAACTTCCAGAACGGTCGGGGTCACCGTGTCCTGGTAAAGGGTGCAGGGGCAGACTCCATCGGTCCGTGGGAGCGGCACCGTGGTGAAGGTCCAGGTTCCGCCGGCGCTGAGCGGCTGGTTTGTTGTGGAGGTGGCCGTCAGGTTCGCCGTGTAGCTGGTGGCCGCCGCAAGTTCTGCAGACGGCGTGAACGTCACCTTGCCCGTCGCCGGGTCATAATTCGTGGTCCCGGGGATGTTTGTGCCCCCGGGGCCGGTCAGTGTGAACTGGACACTCGCTGCGGTTGCCGGCTTGGAGAACGTCGCGCTAACCGCCGTGTTCAGCGCAACACTGGACGAACCCGGAAGCGGGGTTTGGGCGCCCGCCACAAATGCTGGCTCCGGATATTGAACCACGACATCCACCAGATAGCTGGCAGTGGAGCCGACATTCGGAAAGTCGTTGCTGTAGGAATAGGCGCCCGCATCGGAGTTCGCCCGCAGGTTACCCACGGTCAGTCCCGGTCCGAAGCCGTTCACCGTCGCCGAGTAGGTACCCGTCGAGGTCTTGTAGGCCATGACGTATTCGGTGTTGGCGGACATCCCGACCGGCTGGTTGAAGTACGCCGTCTGCCAGCCCGCAGTGCTTTCATTGGCGAACGTAACTGTTGCCAGTTGCTGCCCTGCGGTCGTGAACAGAGTACCGGTATGGGTTCCGGTATTGCCTGCTGACTTGTAAAAGCGGATGCCCGTGACGGTGCCATCAGCTGTGCTGGAGAAACGGATGCCGAGGGTTAGCGGCACGCCGTCCCTAATCTCCTGGATTCCGGGGAGGACCGAGTCATCGTAGAAGCTGCACGGGCAGCTTCCTGGAGACGGCGGCGAGACCACTGTGGTAAAGGACCATGTTCCGCCGGCCGTCAGGGACCCGCCGGTGGCGGCAGTGCCGCTGAGCGTCACAGTGTAAGTGGTTGCCAGCGCGAGGGGAGCGCCCGGGGTGAACGTCACCTTGCGTGTGGTTGAGTCGTAGCCGGTTGTGCCTGCAACAGTGGTGCCGTCGGCTGCCTTGAGCGTCAACTGCACGCTCGACGCCGTCACCGGCTTGGAGAAGACGGCCCCGACCGTCGTGGCCTGCGGGACACTGGATGAACCGCCCAGCGGCCAATGCCCCGAGGCCGTCAGCGGAGTGTTGTCCACTGTGTCAAAGACGGCGTCAACGAAGTAGTTGCCGTTGCCAAAGCTGGTTTGCGGGAAAGCATCGGGACCGCCATAGACGCCGGCGGCTTCGCTGCCGAAGCCTCCCGCTACCGTAAGCGGAGGCTCAGTGAAGCCGAAGCTGGCCCATTGGTAATCCTTGATGGAGTAGTGGCCTTTGGGTGCAGTGTAGGACACCGTGTATTTCTGCCCTGCCGTGACTGCCACTGGCTGGCTGAACAGGACCTTCTGCCAGCCGGATGCGGTCTCCGATGTGAACGTGGCTGTCGCAAGCCGTTGACCGGCCGAATTCCAAAGGGTCCCGGCATGGGTGCCGGTATTTCCGGTGCTCTTGTAGAAACGGACTCCGGTGACAAAGCCGTCCACGGTCGGCGTGATCTTCATGCCGAGCTCGTAGGCGCCGCCGTCCTGGGAGTCCGGCACTGCGGGAACCTGCTGGCCGAACACTGTGTAGGGGCCACTGAGCTGCAGGTTCCGCGTCGCCTCTGTGCCGATGTTGGCGCTGTCATCCACGGCACGCACTTTGATGCTGGCCGTGTTGAGTCCCTTCTGGATGTACGTGTAGGTCCAGTTTTGTTTCCCTTGGGCCGGATGCCAGGTGCCCCCGCCGTCCGTGGAGACTTCGACGCCGGCTACGATGCCGCCGGTGTCGCTGGCGGTGCCGGAAACTGTGACACTGCTGCCGTGTGCAATGGTGGCACCATCGGCGGGGGAGGAGATGGACGCTGTTGGTGCTGCCGTATCACTGCTGGCAGATGCCGCGGCTAACGCAACATCACGCGTCCCGGGCTGGGCGCCCATGTCCGCCAGCAGGTTGATCTGGGCCTGCTGCATCCGCGGGTCTGCGGCCGCGCCACTGCCGTCGTGCTCCTGGTCGAGGCCCCAGGTCCACTGCACGGTGCCTGCGGAAAAGACCAATGCTCCGCTCGCCGCCTTGTACAGCGTTGTGTTGTGAGTGGTCGTTCCTGGCTTCACCGTGTTGCCATAATCCTGGAGGTACTGGTCCGTCGGGCCGGTCGTCGTCGACAACCTGATCAGCCCGGCGGGCCTGAACCCGTTGTCCAGGTCCTCGTTGGATTCATAGCCAACTGTGTGGGGTGCCAGTTGTGCTGTGGCTCCCGTGGCGAGCGAGGCGAGCGACGTATTCCGCCAGAGACGGGACTTTCCTTCAGCGGCGCTGACGGTAACGGGGAGATCAGTGAAGTTGGACATGTACAGGGTGCCGGTCAGTCCGTTCTCCGGCAGGCCGCCTCCATTGGCCCTGGAGGCGAACCGGGGATCGCGCCACGTTCCGGTCCACTCAGTGCTTGGATCAATCTTGCCGTTGGACCAAGTCTCCTTGTAGGACGTGATGGTCCGGAACGCTGCTCCGTCAACCTGGGAGGGTTCGTAGCGCGTCCGCCAGTACATCTCATTACCGGACAGGAACTGCAGGTTCACCCCGGCATCGCGCGCGGCCTCCACATTGGCCCGCTGCGGACCGGACCAGTATTCGTCGTGACCCACGGAAAGGAATACTTTGTGGTTGAGGAGCTGCGCGCCGTTCCGGTGGGTGTCAACGCCGCTGATATAGCTGACGTCGTAGCCGTTTTTCTCCAGAAAGCGCACCAGGGGGTACTCATTGCCAAAGTAAAAGTCCCGGCCAGACGACTCACCTCTGGTGGCAAAGGGCCGGTTGTAGCTGATCTTGTAGGCCCTGCCGTTGACCGCGCCCTGGTAGAAATCAGCCCCGCCATAGGTGTTATAGGCCTGCCACGTAGTATCGGACGTCTGGAAGACCACATCCGAGTGACTGCCGTCCGATCGGACGATGAACGTGATATGGCTTGAAGACCCGTTATCCGGGCGCTTCAGCAGGGCAACATACACGCCGGAAACGGCCGTGGCAGGGACCTGCCAGGTGGCAGACACGGCCCACGTTCCGCAATCGTATAGTTCGGTGGCCACGTCCGAGCGGCACTGCGGCTGTGATTGCCGGAAGGCGAGGGGTGTGACGTCCGCGATCTTTCGGGCGCCGAGGCCTTGGTACCAGCCGGTCCGATAGATGGCGATCGTGTAGTTGGACGCGTTGGTATCAATCTTGAAGTTGATCGGCTGCCCGGCGTTGACACTGATATCGGTGGAGAATCCCTGGATGTCCGAATCACCGGCGCCTGTGATGTCCCACTCGGATGGAGGGCTTCCCGGCTTGGAGTTTTCACATGCTATGGCGTTCACAACAGGGGCGCAGGGATCCGCCGCATACGCGAAAGGCAGGAGCGCGGCCGGTGCCGCAGCTGGCAGAAGCGCGGCCACCATGGCCAATGACAGCAGGAAGACAACCTGCTTGAAGGCTTTAATGGTGCGATCGACTGAGGATACGGACATGTGAACTCCTGGAGTGAGTGCGCAGTTGCGGATCAGGCGGTGCTCAATGCACTGCCCTGCATGCCGCCCCCCGGCGCAGCCAAACCAAGATATTCAGTTGTCGTCCATCAGAAGTTGCGTCGATAACGCCCCTCACTGCATCATGGCCAGTCCAGCTTCGCTGGATCCTGCCAAGTCGATCCGGTGTGAGACCACCGGGTCGAGCAGCGTCAAGCAACCTCTAGCCGTGAGTCTAAGGGCACGCGGGGACGCGAGGCAAGGGTCTCATTGCATGAACATGCCCAAATCCGGGCTTTGTCGGTGCCACGCAGTAGATTTAGGGCAGGAACACCCAGCTTCAGCCACGCAGAACATCAGCCACTCAGGAGATCCGAAACACCTTGCACCTCAAGAGCCTGACCGTCCGCGGATTCAAATCGTTCGCGTCAGCCACGACGTTCGACTTTGAGCCGGGCGTCACTGCAGTGGTCGGTCCGAACGGCTCCGGTAAATCCAATGTTGTGGATGCTTTGTCCTGGGTCATGGGCGAACAGGGTGCCAAAACACTGCGCGGCGGCAAAATGGAGGACGTCATTTTCGCGGGTACGTCCGGCCGGCCGCCCCTGGGCCGGGCACACGTCTCGTTGACGATCGACAACACGGACGGTGCGCTGCCGATCGAGTACAGCGAAGTGACGATCTCTCGGACGCTGTTCCGCACCGGCGGGTCCGAGTACGCCATCAACGGTGCAGGCTGCCGTCTCCTCGACATTCAGGAACTCCTGTCGGATTCAGGCCTCGGCCGGGAAATGCACGTGATCGTTGGGCAGGGGCAGCTGGACAAGGTCCTGCACGCCACCCCGGAGGACCGGCGCGGCTTCATCGAAGAGGCGGCAGGGATCCTCAAACACCGCCGGCGCAAGGAAAAGACGGTCCGGAAACTGGAGGCGATGCAGGCGAACCTGCAGAGACTGGGTGACCTCACCAGTGAAATCCGGCGGCAGCTGACCCCCCTTGGCAAGCAGGCGGAAGTGGCCCGCCGCGCCCAAAGCGTCCAGTTTGAAGTGCGGGACGCCCGTGCAAGGCTTCTGGCGGACGACCTTGTGCAGTTGCGGTCGGTCCTGGCCCAGGAGGTTGCCGATGAATCCGCGCTGAGGGCGCGCCGGGCCATTGTGGAGCAAGGCCTCGAAAACGGTCGTCAGCGGCAGTCGGCGCTGGAACGGCAGGCGGCCGAGGCAACCCCCAAGCTCAACGCTGCGCGGGACACCTGGTACCAGCTATCCGCGGGCCGGGAAAGGTTCCGCTCCCTCCGGTCGCTTGCGGAGGAACGCCGCCGGCTGCTGGGCGCCGCGGACGAGACCCCGGACTCGGGACGGGATCCGGAACAGCTTGAAAGAAATGCCGCCCGCGTCCGCGAGGAACAAGCCGCCTTGGAAGACGGGATCCTGCAAAAGCGCACTGCGCTGGAAGCCGCGACGGCAGCCAAACAGGACGCCGAGAGTGCGGCAAGTGCCGAAGACAAACGGCTGGCTGCGGTGCTCCGTGCCGCTGCCGACCGCCGGGAGGGGCTGGCAAAACTGGCCGGCCAGGTCGGTGCAGCACGGTCACGCGTTGAGGCTGCACAAGCCGAACTTGGCCGGCTCCGGGATTCGCAGGCTGCCGGTGACGAACGCCGACGCCGCGCCCAGAGCGAGTTCACGGCGCTGGAATCGCAGGTCGCCGGCGTCGAGGACGGCGAGGAATCCCTGGACGCCGATTACGAGGATGCCAGCGCTTCCCTGGATGAAATCCTGGCGGACATTGAAGCGCTGAAGTCAGCCGAGCGCGACGCGGAACGGGAACGCGATTCGCTCCTCGCCAGGCGCGAGGCACTGCAGCTCGGGCTCAACCGCAAGGACGGGTCCGGCCGCGTCGCCGACTCGGGATTGCCCGGCGTCATTGGGTCCCTGGCGTCGATGCTCTCCGTCGAATCCGGTTATGAAGCGGCCGTCGCCGCTGCACTGGGTAACTGCTCTGACGCAGTCGTCGTCCGGGACGCCGGTACCGCCGTCGAAGCGCTGCAACTGCTTAAGGACGACGACGCCGGACTCGCCTCGCTGCTGCTGGCGGCCCCGGCGGGGCAGGACGACCCGGAGGCGATGCCTGCCGTGCCCGCGGTGCCGGCCCGACGTCCCCTCGCCCCGAGTGCCCGATGGGCTGCGGACCTGGTCAGTGCATCTGACGCCGGCGGTGCCGCGGCGGACCCGCTGCTGGACACCCTGCTGCGCAGCTTGCTGGATGCCACTGTGGTTGTTGACGGCCTTGAAGCGGCGTCGGAGCTTATCCGCGAGCAGCCAGGGCTGACCGTTGCAACGCGGGCGGGCGACGTCTTCACAGCCTTAACCGTCCGGGGCGGCTCGGCGAGTGCACCGTCCCTGCTGGAAGTGCAGGCCGCCGTCGATGACACCGAAACGAGGCTCGCCGCGGTTGGCGCCGATCTCGAACGGAACCGTTTTGCGCTGGCCTCGGCCTCGGCGCGAAAGGCCGATGCCCAGGAACGCGCAGACGCCGCCTTGGACCGTCTCCACGAATCAGATGCCCGGCTGGCGGCCGTGGCCGAACGGCTGGGCCATCTGAACTCGGTGCTCCGGAGCGCAGTGGGGGAGAGCGAAAGGCTCGGCGCGTCGCTGGCAAGGGCCGAGGCAAACATTGTGGCCGAGCAGGAGGCACTCGAAGCTGCGACCGCCCGACTCGACGCAGCCCAGCAGGCCCCCGCGGATGAGGAGCCCTCGGCCGAGCTCCGTGACGAGCTGGCGCTGGCGGCGTCGGCGGCACGGTCTGCCGAGATGGAGGCCAGGCTTTCGCTCCGGAGCGCCGAGGAACAACTCACCGCCACCCGCAACCGGGCCCTTTCATTGGAACGTGCCGCGGTGGCCGAGCGACGGGCGCGGGAAGAAGCGGCGCGGCGTGCCCGCCGCCGCAGGCTCCAGGCTCGCCGCGCTGCGGCTGTTTCGGCTGCGGCGGAGCAGGCCATCGGGTTCATGGACGTCTCCGTGGATCTCGCCCTCCGCGCCCGGGACCTGGCAGAGGAAGAACGGGAGCTCAGGGATCGCGAACTTGTGGAGGTACGTTCGCAGAACGACGCCCTCAGCCGCGAGCTGGCGGAACTGACGGATTCGGTGCACCGCGACGAGCTTGCCCGCACCCAGCAGCGGCTGCGGATCGAGGCCCTCGAGCTGCGCTCGGTTGAGGAGCTCGGCTTGTCGCCGGACCAGCTGGTGGCGGACTACGGTCCGGACCAGCCGGTGCCGGTGCCCGCCGAAGGGTCCGGCGACAAGTGGGCGGCCCTCCGCGCGGCGGTGGACGAGGACGGCAGACCGATCCCCGAAGGCAAACCCTTCGTCCGCGGCGAGCAGGAAAAACGGCTCCGCAAAGCCGAGCGGGACCTCTCGTCCCTGGGCCGGGTGAATCCGCTGGCACTGGAGGAGTTCGCCGCCCTGGAGGAACGGCACCAGTTCCTCAGCAGCCAGCTCGAGGACCTCAAATCCAGCCGCAAGGATCTGCTGGACATCATCAAGGAAGTGGATGACCGTGTCCAGAAGGTGTTCGCCGAAGCGTTCGCGGACACCTCGGCGCAGTTCGTCCGCGTATTTGCCCGGCTCTTTCCTGGCGGCGAAGGCCGGCTCGTCCTGACCGACCCGTCAGACATGCTCACCACGGGCATTGAGGTGGAGGCACGGCCGGCCGGCAAGAAGATCAAACGGCTCTCCCTGCTGTCCGGGGGCGAGCGTTCACTGACCGCAGTGGCCCTGCTCGTGGCCATCTTCAAGGCGCGCCCGTCGCCGTTCTATGTGATGGACGAAGTGGAGGCTGCCTTGGACGACACCAACCTGGGCAGGCTCATCACGATCTTCGAAGAACTCCGTGAGTCCAGCCAGCTGATCGTCATCACGCACCAGAAGCGGACCATGGAGGTTGCCGACGCGCTGTACGGCGTCACCATGCGGGGCGACGGGGTGTCAACGGTCATCAGCCAGCGCCTCGGCGCCGAAGTTTAGCCGGACTCCGTGCCCGGCCGGCGTCGTGTGAGTCTCCGGCAGCGTCCCGCGATTGTGAGAAGCTAGGGGTGTGAATGACATCCTCCCCATTATCCTTGCCATCCTCGCTGCCCTGGTGGTCGTTGGCGGACTGATCCCGGTCCTCCTGAAGACCCGCCGGAACATCACGAAGTACCCGGGCACCCGCGACGCCAACGATCCCGTCGAACCCGTGCGCGGCGCGGGCGGAACGCTGGTGGAGGACCGCCCGGCGGCGACAACCGAGCGCAAGGCGCCCGGCGCCGTCGACCTCGAAGGACTGGAACCGGCCGAGGTCCCGGACGACGCCGCGGGGCTTGAAACCATTGCCGTCGAAACCCCGCTGCCGGTTGCGGGACGGCTGACCCGGCTCCGCGAACGCCTTGTCAGGTCCAACAACATCCTCGGCAAGGGCCTGCTCGCGCTCCTGTCCAGCGACAAGATTGACGAAGACGTCTGGGACGAAGTCGAAGAAACGCTCCTGCTGGCGGATCTTGGCACCGCACCGACCATGGAGCTGGTTGACGCGCTCCGGGAACGCGTCAAAGTGCTGGGAACACGGACCCCCGAGCAGGTCAAGGCCCTGCTACGCGAAGAATTGATCAAGCTCGTGGACCCGACCATGGACCGCAGCCTCCGCACCGAACGCCACGCCGACAAGCCCTCCGTCATGATGGTGGTCGGTGTCAACGGCGTGGGTAAGACCACCACCGTGGGCAAGCTCGCGCGCGTCCTCGTGGCGGAAGACAAGGACGTCCTGCTGGGCGCTGCGGACACGTTCCGTGCCGCAGCCGCCGAACAGCTCGCCACATGGGGCCAGCGGGTCGGCGTTCCCACCGTGAAGTCCGACGTCGACGGCGCCGATCCCGCCTCAGTCGCCTATGAAGCGGTCAAGGCGGGCATCGACCAGGAGGTCGACGTCGTGATGATCGACACCGCCGGCCGGCTCCAGAACAAAGTCGGCCTGATGGACGAACTCGGCAAGGTCAAGCGCGTCATCGAGAAGTTGGCCGAAGTGGACGAGGTCCTTCTGGTGCTGGATGCCACCACCGGACAGAACGGCCTGAACCAGGCCCGCGTGTTTTCGGAGGTAGTCAACATCACCGGCATCGTGCTGACCAAACTGGACGGCACCGCCAAGGGCGGCATCGTGGTGGCAATCCAGAAGACGCTCGGGGTTCCGGTCAAGCTGATCGGGCTGGGCGAAGGGGCGGACGACCTCGCCCCGTTCGACGCCGAGAGCTTCGTGGACGCGCTGCTGAACTAGGCAGGCCGGTGGACGGTCTCCCGCGCGAAGAGCCAGCCGGCCGCAGCCACGATCAGCACGCCACCGGTCACGCCGAAGGCCCAGCCGTACCCTAGCCGGTCCGCGAGGAGCCCGGCGAGGACGGGGCCGACGATGGCGCCCGCGTCGGACATCATCTGGAAGACCGCCAGCACGCGGCCGCCGGAGCGCCCGTTGCCGATCACGTCGGCAATGGCGGCCTGCTGGGCCGGACCCAGCAGGCCGGAACCTATTCCGGCGACGGCGGAGGCCGCCAGGAACCAGGTCATGTCGTGGGTCAGTCCGATTCCAGCCGTCGCCACGCCCGTCAGGACCAGGCCGGCAATCATCATCGGCTTGCGTCCCAGGCTGTCGGCAAGTTTCCCGGAAACTGTCAGTGCCGCGGCGTTGCCGCCGGCAAAGACGGCCAGCGCCCAGCCCGCAGCAGCAGGCCCTGCACCCAGTGCCGCCACGGCGAAAAGCGGCACCGTGGCCATGCGCACACCGAACGTCGCCCAGCCGTTGGCGAAGCTGGAGAACAGTCCTGCACGGTAGGCGCTGTCCTGCATCGCCTCGCCCAGCCCCATCGCCGGCTCGGTGCTGCGGTCCTTCCGTGACTTCCCTGGCACATGGCTGAGTTGGGTCTGGACCACCAGTGCCGCCAGGACCAGCGCGGCCGCGTAGGCCAGGAACGGGATGCGCAGGCCGAATCCGGCGAGCAATCCGCCAACGATGGGGCCGCAGACGTTGCCGATGAGGAAAGCGGAAGCGTAGGCGCCGGAAACCCGGCCGCGGCTCTCCGGCGGTGCCAGCCGTACCACCAGGGCCATGGACGCGACCGTGAACATTACCGAGCCCGCGCCGCCCAGTCCCCGGAAAATGAGCAACTGCCAATAGTCCTGGGCGAACGCGCATGCCGCAGTTGAGACGGCCACGATCAACAGGCCGGCCACATAGACGGGACGTTCGCCCAGCTTCACGATCAGCGCACCGCCGGCAGGTGCGAACAGCAGCCGCATGAAGGCAAAAATGCTCACGATGACGGCGGCGGCAGTGGCCCCGACGTCGAACGTGGTGGCAAATTGGGGCAACACGGGCGCCACCAGCCCGAAACCAAGCGCAATCAGGAAGGCTGCGACCAGCATCACCTTAATATCGCGCGGGAGGCGTGTGCCGGGAGGCTGTGCTGCGGGGCCGGGTTGGCCTGATTGGCCGCCATTCCGGCCGGGCAAGGCCTTACCGGGGCGGAAACGTTCGTTCATGGTGCCGTTGTCCTTGCGGGGTGCTGTGAGGTGCGTTTGGGACTGATGAAACATAACCGTAACAAGTGGGATATGCACCATTTACTTCCGGGAGGTTCTTGTAACAACCCGGACATCTAATTCCTCCGCCGGCGAAACACAGCCCGGCAAAAATCGTCTTAGAACGCAAACAGGCGTTGGGCATGCGGAGAACTCCGCGGGATCAACAAAGCATCTAGGCAAGGGAGGACGTGCACCATGGAACTTACCGCAGGTCACGTATGGCTTATGGTTGCGGCGGCACTTGTGCTGTTCATGACACCAGGGCTGGCATTTTTCTACGGCGGCATGACACGTGCGAAGGCCGCGCTGAACATGATGATGATGAGCTTCATCTCCATCGGCATGGTCGGCGTGGTGTGGGTGCTCTGGGGCGCATCGATGAGCTCCGGCGAAGGCTTCATGCAGATCGTCGGCAACCCGTTCGCAACGTTCGGACTTGAGGGAATCACCACCCCGGACGGACTCATCAAGGTCGGCTACGCAGCAACCTTCGCCATCATTACGGTGGCACTGATCAGCGGCGCCATCGCGGACCGCGCAAAGTTCGGCGCATGGACAGTGTTCGTCCCGGTCTGGGTCACGCTGGTTTACTGCCCGATCGCCTACATGGTCTGGGGCGGAGGACTCTTCGGGCCTGAAGGCGCAGTCGGCAAGGCTCTCGGTCCTGCCATTGACTTCGCCGGTGGCACCGTGGTGCACATCAATGCCGGTGTGGCCGCACTCATTCTCGTTCTGATCATCGGCAACCGCAGGGGCTTCGGCAAGGACCCGAACCACCGCCCGCACAACATCCCGTTCGTGATGCTCGGTGCGGCGATCCTGTGGTTCGGCTGGTTCGGCTTCAACGGCGGCGCAGCAACCACGGCGGAACAGGGCGGACTGATCTGGGTCAACACCCTCGCCGCACCGGCAGCTGCCATGCTCGGCTGGCTCATCACCGAACGCATCCGCGACGGCCACCCCACGTCACTGGGCGCAGCCTCCGGCGTTGTCGCCGGCCTGGTCGCCATCACCCCGGCTTGTGCCAACGTCAGCCCGATCGGCGCGCTGGGCCTCGGCGTTGTTGCCGGTGTGGCCTCCGCCCTGGCAGTCGGCCTGAAGTTCCGCTGGGGCTTCGATGACTCGCTGGATGTTGTCGGCGTCCACCTCGTCTCAGGCGTTATCGGCACCGTGGCACTCGGCTTCATCGCCCTCCCGGTTGAAGGCGTCGGCGGCGGCCTCTTCTACGGCGGCGGACTGACCCAGCTGTGGGCCCAGCTCGCAGCGGCAGGCATTGCCATCGCCTACTCGGCCATCCTGACGACCGTGATCGCCCTGGCCATCCACAAGACCATGGGCTTCCGCGTCTCCCAGGAGCAGGAAGTTGTGGGCGTGGACCTCAGCCTGCACGCCGAGACTGCCTACGAATTCGGCGTCGGCGGACACGGCGGGAGCTTCCAGCCGCTGCATGAACTGATTACCGGCAAGCAGGGCGAGGAGTCCGCTCCGGTAGCCGAAGACGGCAAGAAGACTGACGCAGCAACAGGTAAGGAAAGTGTGGGGGCATGAAACTGATCACAGCAATCGTCCGGCCGGAAAAGCTCGACTCCATCCGGGAGGGGCTCGAATCCTATGGCGTGCAGGGCCTTACGGTCAGCGCCGCCAGCGGGTACGGCAGGCAGCGCGGTTACACCGAGGTGTACCGCGGGGCTGAGTACAACGTGGACCTGCTTCCCAAGATCCGCGTTGAAGTCCTGGCCACGGACGAACAGGCTGACGACATCCTGGATGTCATCATCGCCAGCTCCAACACGGGCCGTGCCGGCGACGGCAAGGTCTGGACGGTGGACGTCTTTGAAGCTGTAAGGGTACGAACGGGAGAACGCGGCTCGGCCGCTATCTAGCCGACCGCAAGCCCAATGAGCTTTGCGTAAAGCGGGCCCGGCACCTGAAAAGGTGCCGGGCCCGCTTTACGTTCGGAACAGCTACGTTCGGAGCTCTTAGGCCGGCCAGCCCTCGGGACCGGAGGTCCCGGCTGCGTATTCCTCCAGCGGAACACTGCCGCGTTCCCACGCCTTGATCACCGGCTCAATGATCCGCCAGCAGTCTTCGGCGGTGTCCGCCCGCACGGACAGCAGCGGATCGCCGGTGAGGACGCCCTCGAGCACTTCACCGTAAGGGAGGAGGTCGGAAGCGCTGAGTTCGGCGTTGAGCGTTACCCGGTCGAGGCTCAGGACATTGCCGGGGCCGTTCACGTCGACGTCGAACTGCAGGGTGTCGGGGCCGAACCCGATGCGGAGCTGATTGGGCGAGTCGACGCCGGTGAATCCTGCTGGCAGGTGCGGCACAGGCTTAAAGGTGACAACTGCTTCCTTGCGTTTTGCCCCGAGCGCCTTGCCGGACCGGAGGATGAAGGGGACACCCTGCCACCGCCAGTTGTCGATGCCCACCTGCACCTCCGCCAGTGTCTCGGTGTTCCTGGCCGCTTCCACGCCTGCTTCCTTGGTGTAGTCCGGGACTTTCCGCCCGGCGATGGAGCCTGCGGTGTACCGGGCACGGCGCGTGTTTGAGCGGTAAGGGGCCTTGATGCTGCTGGCGCGCAGGAGTGTGGCCACAGCGTCCCGGAGGTCGCGCTCATCGACGGTGGCCGGCGGCTCGATTGCCATCAGCGCCATGATCTGCAGCAGGTGGCTCTGGATCATGTCACGCAGCGCGCCTGCGCCGTCGTAGTATCGGGCGCGGCCCTCCAGTGCGAGGTCCTCATCAAAGATGATCTCCACCTTCTCGATGTATTCTCGGTTCCAGACCGGCTCCAGGAAGGTGTTGGCAAAGCGAAGTCCGAGGATGTTGAGTACCGTTGCCTTGCCCAGGAAGTGGTCCACCCGGTGGATGTGGTCCTCCGGGACCAACGCCGCCAGGGTCACGTTGAGGTGCCGGGCCGAATCCTCACTGGATCCGAACGGCTTTTCCATCACCAGGCGGGTGCCGGCGGGCACGTCCTCCGGGGCCAGCACTTCGCATGCTTTTTGGCTGACGTGGGGCGGAAGGGCGAAGTACACGGCCACCGGAGCTTCGAGGCCGGACAGCAGTGAGGCAAGTCCGCCACCGGCGGTCACGTCAAGCTGGTGATACGAGGTTGACCCCGCTATCCGCTTGAGTTCGCGCTTGCCCGCGGCGTCCGCCTGGGAGTTCGAGTCGGCGAAAGAGGTCTCGACACGCTCCAGCCATTGCTCCTGGGTCCAGGGATCCGAACCTGCCCCGACGAGCGTCAGCCCGTCCGCGCGGCCCCTGGCGGCCAGCCGTGCGAGCCCCGGCAGGAGCAGCCGGCCGGTAAGATCCCCTGACGCACCAAGGATGAGCAGGGTTTTTACAGTTGTTTGGGTGGCCATCCTGCCAGCATGCCATCTTGAAGGCCTGTCTTGGTACCCTAGATAGTCGAGTCCCGTTGTCGAGGCAGTTGGTCCAGGCCAACAACAGTCACGACTCTGGCGAGCCGCACCGGCCGCCAGCTGTAGATCCACTGAAAGAAGTGCACGGCGCGTGTTCAATTCACTCTCTGACCGGTTGACAGCAACCTTCAAGAATCTCCGCGGCAAGGGCCGCCTCACCGAGGCGGACGTTGACGCCACGGTCCGCGAGATCCGGCGGGCCCTCCTGGACGCCGACGTTGCTGTGCCAGTGGTCCGCGAGTTCACGGGCCGGGTGCGCGAGCGTTCCCTGGGTGCCGAGGTCTCCGGTGCGTTGAACCCCAGCCAGCAGATCGTCAAGATCGTCAACGAGGAACTCGTTGAGATCCTGGGCGGCGAGACCCGTCGCATCCGCCTGGCCAAGACCGGCCCCACCATCATCATGCTCGCGGGCCTTCAGGGCGCCGGCAAGACGACCCTCGCCGGCAAACTCTCCAAGTGGCTGAAGTCCCAGGGCCACAGCCCCATGCTGGTGGCCTGCGACCTCCAGCGGCCCAACGCCGTCACCCAGCTGCAGGTTGTCGGCCAGCGCGCCGGAGTTCCCGTCTTCGCCCCGCACCCGGGCGCCACGTCCACCGAACTGGACCATCCTGCGGGCGACCCCGTGGCGGTTGCCCGCGCCGGTGTCGAGGAAGCGCGCCAGAAGCTTCACGACGTCGTCATCGTTGACACCGCCGGACGGCTTGGTGTGGACGCCGACATGATGGAGCAGGCGCGCCAGATCCGCCGCGCCATCGTGCCGAATGAAGTGCTCTTCGTCATCGACTCCATGATCGGCCAGGACGCCGTCAACACGGCGCTCGCCTTCGATGAGGGTGTCAACTTCACCGGCATCGTTCTCTCAAAGCTCGACGGCGACGCCCGCGGCGGTGCCGCCCTGTCCGTTGCGTCAGTCACCGGTAAGCCGGTCATGTTCGCCTCCACCGGCGAAGGCGTTGACGACTTTGAGCTGTTCCACCCGGACCGCATGGCGTCCCGCATCCTCGACATGGGCGACGTCCTCACCCTCATCGAGCAGGCGGAAAAGTCCTGGGACAAGGACGAAGCGGCGCGGATGGCGAAGAAGTTCGCCGACCAGGAAGACTTCACCCTCGACGACTTCCTCGCCCAAATGCAGCAGATCCGCAACATGGGCTCGATGAAGAAAATGCTCATGATGATGCCGGGTGCGCAGAATATCCGCCAGCAGCTGGAGCAGTTCGACGAGCGCGAAATTGACCGTGTGGAAGCGATCGTCCGTTCCATGACGCCGCACGAGCGCGTTGCCCCCAAGATCATCAACGGATCACGCCGGGCCCGCATCGCCAAGGGCTCAGGCATGCACGTGTCGGACGTCAACGGCCTGCTGGAGCGGTTTGCCCAGGCCCAGAAGATGATGAAGAAAATGGCAGCCGGCGGCGGAATGCCCGGCATGCCAGGGATGCCAGGCATGGGCGGCGGCGCCGGAGGTGCCCGCAAGGGCGCCAAGAATGCGCCCAAGAAGAAGGCCAAGTCGGGAAACCCTGCCAAGGCCGCGCAGGAGCTTCGCGAAGCGGAGGCCCGGCGCGCCAACGCCGGCAAGGCACTTCCCACCGGCGCCGCCTTCGGCCAGCAGGGAGCAGATTTCGATCCGTCCCAGCTCAACCTGCCCAAGGGTTTCGACAAGTTCCTCGGCGGGAGCAAGTAGTTACCGGCAAGGCAGTTTTCCACACCGGCAACTTGATTGTCGGCGGGTTCAATGTCGCCCGCTGAATTATCCGGCCATTGCCATAGGGTTGGGGCATGTTTAAGCAGCGCGTAGTGTTCGTCCACGGTTCGGGGGCCTTCGGGTCCGCCGCGTGGCCCAAGCAGCACGGCATGGCACTGGCCTACGACGCTTTGTTCCTGCGCCGCTTCGGCTTTGACCCGGTGGCGGAACCTCTTGAGTCGGACTTCCAGGCCGATACCCGGATTGTGCTGGCCGCTTTGGCGGATGAAGGGCGTGGCGCTGCCGGCGGTCATGTGGTGGCCCATTCCCAGGGCGCCATTGCGGCGATGATGGCGGCCGTGGAGCGCCCTGACCTGGTGCACTCCCTCACCCTCGTGGAGCCCGCATGTCTGTCGCTGACCGCCGAACTGCCCGCGACGGCGGCGCACCGGGCCCTGATGCAGCCCCTTTTTGATGTGCGGCACCAGCTGGGCGACGACGATTTCCAGCGGGAGTTCGTCCGGCGCGCTTTTTCCGTTCACAGTGACGGCCCGGCCACACCGGAATCGCTCAACACCGCCCGCAGGCTCCGGCTGCAGGCGCCTCCGTGGGAGGCGCCGCTGCAGATCGTCCCGGGAGTCCCCACGCTCGTGCTCACCGGCGGCTGGGAGCCGCTGTACGAGGAGATTGCCGGGTACCTGCGCGAAACCGGTGCCCTGCACCGCGTTGCGGCGGGCGGGCACCGGCCTCAGGACTCCGTGGAGGGAGACCGGGTTATCCGGTCATTTATCGCAGAGGTCAGCCGGCGTCAGCACTCGCAGGCGTCTTAGCGGCGCCTTCGCCCGCCGCTGCACTGTGCGAGCCCGGCAATTCCTGGCGGGGAAGCTGCAGCTCCGGAAGGTAGACCTTGCCGCCGGCTGCCAGGAATTCGTTGCTCTTCTCGCGCATTCCGGCCGCCATCTCGGCAAGCGCTGCCTGGGCTTCGGCTGAACCGTATTCGTCCCGGATGTCCTGGCTGATTCGCATGGAGCAGAACTTGGGCCCGCACATTGAGCAGAAATGCGCAGTCTTCGCCGGTTCCGCGGGCAGCGTCTCGTCATGGAAGGCTTCAGCCGTGACAGGGTCCAGAGACAGGGCAAACTGGTCCCGCCACCGGAATTCGAACCGTGCCTTGGACAGGGCGTCGTCACGTTCATGTGCCCCCGGGTGGCCCTTGGCGAGGTCGGCGGCGTGGGCGGCGATCTTGTAGGTGATCACGCCGGTCTTCACGTCGTCCTTGTTCGGCAGCCCCAGGTGTTCCTTGGGTGTGACGTAACAGAGCATGGCCGTGCCGTAGCGGGCGATTTCCGTGGCGCCGATGGCGGAGGTGATGTGGTCATAGCCCGGGGCTATGTCCGTGACCAGCGGCCCCAGGGTGTAGAAGGGAGCTCCCTTGCAGAGTTCCTGCTGGCGCTCCACGTTTTCCCTGACAAGGTGGAACGGCACATGCCCCGGGCCTTCCACCATCACCTGGACATCGAATTCCCAGGCACGCTGCGTCAGCTCAGCCAAAGTATCCAGCTCGGCGAACTGGGCGGCGTCGTTCGCGTCGGCCGTCGCGCCGGGCCGCAGCCCGTCGCCGAGCGAGAACGCAACGTCGTACTTGGCGAAGATCTCGCACAGCTCGTCGAAGTGCGTGTAGAGGAAGTTCTCCTGGTGGTGGGCCAGGCACCACCCTGCCATGATGGATCCGCCGCGGGAGACGATGCCGGTGACGCGGTTGGCCGTCAGCGGTACGTAGCGCAGCAGGACTCCGGCGTGGATGGTCATGTAGTCCACACCCTGCTCGCACTGCTCGATCACGGTGTCGCGGAAAATTTCCCACGTCAGTTTGTTGGCCTCGCCGTTGACCTTCTCCAGGGCCTGGTAGATGGGCACGGTGCCGATCGGCACCGGCGAGTTGCGGATGATCCATTCCCGGGTGGTGTGGATGTCGTCCCCGGTGGACAGGTCCATCACCGTGTCGGCACCCCACTGGGTGGCCCACTGCAGCTTGTCGACCTCCTCGGCGATGGAGCTGGTGACAGCCGAGTTGCCGATGTTGGCATTGATCTTCACAAGGAAGGCCTTACCGATGATCATCGGCTCGGACTCCGGGTGGTTGATGTTGTTGGGGATGATGGCGCGGCCCGCGGCAACTTCGCTGCGCACCAGCTCAACATCGCAGTTTTCCCGCAGTGCGACGAACTGCATTTCGGGAGTCACCACGCCCTTCCTGGCGTAATGCATCTGCGTGACGGTCCGTCCCGCGACAGCGCGGCGGGGCACCGGCTGCGCGCCCTTCCACTCCGCGGAGGCAGCGCCTCGGCGCACGGCCGACTTCCCGTCGTCGAGGAGGTTCCGTTCCCTGCCGCTGTACGGCTCGGTGTCCGCCCTGGATTCAATCCACCGGGTCCTGAACGGTTCCAGTCCCACCACGGGATCGCTGCCGGGCCCCGCTGTCCGGTAGACCCGGAACGGCGGGTTGGCCGCGCCGCCCGGCGAGTCCTCCAAGGCAATCTCGGTCACCGGCACCCGGATCCCGGTGGCTTCGTCGGCGATGAAGGCCAGTGAATGGGACTTCAGGGACTGCGTTTCATGAGTGCCCGCCTGGCCGGCGGTGGATCCATTTTGGGCAGGGGACAGCTGTGTTTCTGGTGTATTCACGGAATACTCACTTCCTTCGCCGGCATTACCCGGACAGGTTCAACGGTCGCAGGCCGCGTCAGCCCGATCTCAGCCCCTGCAGGGGCACCCGTGTGGTCGTAGACGAAGCTACCACAGGCCCGGGCAGCGTCCACGTCACACGACGTTCACATCCAACGACCGGAACCGGCGGTCTAGGCTTGAGGCATGCGTGGAATCATCGAATTCACCGGAACGGTGCTGACCGCTCCAGACCAGGAACGGGACGGCCTCTGGGCCGTGGACGGCAGGCTGACGTTCAGTCGGCCGGCGGGTCCGCCGGATGTGGTGCTGGATGGCTGGGTGCTTCCGGGCCTCGTGGACGCACACTGTCACATCGGTCTTGGACCTGACGGCGATGTGTCCGAGTCCATCGCCGAGGAGCAGGCCGTCACGGACCTGATGGCCGGCACGCTGCTGGTCCGCGACGCGGGAGCGGTACATGACACGCGCTGGATCCAGCAGCGTCCGGAGCTGCCGCGGATCATCCGGGCGGGACGCCACATTGCCAGGACCCGCCGCTATCTGCGGGGATTCGCCGTCGAAGTTGAGCCGGACGGACTGGTCGAGGCGGTGCGCAAGCAGGCGCTCGCGGGTGACGGCTGGGTCAAGATCGTGGGGGACTGGATCGACCGCGACGCCGGTGACCTTTCGGCGTCGTTCCCCGCCGCCGTGGTCCGGGATGCTGTCCGCGCCGCCCACGATGAAGGTGCCCGGGTGACGGCGCACTGTTTCGCCGAGGACACGCTGGATGACATGCTCGACGCCGGCATCGACTGCATCGAACACGGCACCGGACTCCTGCCACGGCACATACCCCGCTTCGTGGAACAACGCGTCCCGATTGTTCCCACGCTGATCAATATTGCGACGTTCCCGGACATCGCGGCCCGGGCGGAAGCAAAGTTTCCGGTTTACGCAGCACACATGCGCGCCTTGTGGCAGCGGCGGAACGAGCGGATTGTGGAAGCTTTCGAGGCGGGCGTCCCGATCTACGCCGGGACAGACGCGGGCAGCGTCATCGGCCACGGCCGGATAGTGGATGAGATCCATGCGCTCCACACCGCCGGCCTGCCGGCGGCGGCGGCGCTCGACGCGGCGTCGTGGGGCGCCCGGAAGTGGCTGGGAGCGGACGGTATCGCCGAGGGTGCCAGCGCCGACGTCGTACTGTGCCAACAGGACCCCAGGATCAATCCGGAAACGCTGCGGAACCTCACGCACATCATTCTTCGCGGTCGGCAGCTCCACCAGGAATAAATTGAAGGTTCAAGTAATTTAACTCTATGTAAGCGTCACCGGAGGACCGGAGGCGGAGTTTCGGGAGTTTGGAGTTGCCATGACCACAGAATCCAGCAGCAAGGACCTGCTGCCGGCGGATCTCGCCATGGGCACGGTGATGCTCAAGGTGGGGGACATGAAGCTGATGACCGACTACTACCAGCGCGCGCTCGGGCTGGAGGTCGTGGCTGAGCAGGATGGCGGCGTGTACCTTGGCCGGCGCGGAACGCCCCTGGTCCATCTCGCACCCGCCCCCGGGCTCAACCTTCCGGCCCGGGGTGAAGCCGGACTGTTCCACACGGCCCTGCTCTTCGAGGACAGGCCGGCGCTCGCTGCCACGGTGGCTTCAGCGGCCCGGTATGAGCCGCGGCTGTTCACCGGGAGCGCCGACCACCTCGTCAGCGAGGCTTTCTACTTCAGCGACCCCGAGGGCAACGGCATCGAGCTGTACTGGGACCGTCCCCGTAGCGACTGGTCCTGGGAGGGGACCAATGTGGTCATGGACAGCCTTGCCCTCCCGCCGCAGCGGTTCCTGCAAGAATTCCTGACCGAGGAAGCGGTAAGCGGGCAGCGTGAGTCGCATGCCGGCGTCGGGCACGTCCACCTTCAGGTGGGCGACGTCCAGTCGGCCCATGACTTCTACGTGGGCACCCTTGGTTTCGAGAAAACCGCCGGATGGCACGGGCAGGCCCTGTTCGTCTCCGCCGGCGGCTACCACCATCACATGGCAATGAACGTCTGGAACAGCCGCGGCGCAGGGCCCCGTAAGGACACCCTTGGCCTGGGCGAAGTCCTGATCGAAGTGCCGGGAACGGACGACGTCGGCGCGCTCGCCGACCGTTTGCGGGTTGCCGGTGCGGCGTCCCACCACACGGGAGCGGAGCTGCGTTTCGAGGATCCGTGGCGCAACCGGATCCGCGTCGCCGTCCGCTGAGGCGTCGCTGACCTGCGCGTCCTTCTGCGTTAGGCTGATTCCGGAAGTCCGGGGCAGCTGCGAAGGTGCCCGACGGGACCATTGCAGCGCCGACGGAATGAGGATGATTTCCATGGGTTTCACTGAAATCTTTGTTTCCACCCACGATGAGGCGCTCAAGCGCGCGGGGGCACTTGAGGGCGGCGGGCCCGCGGCTCCGGACTCGCTGCGGATTCCGGACATCAGCGATTTCGAGATTGAGCAGCTCGGCGACCTGGCAGGAGCGGCCGTGCACGCGGCGGGCGCGGACTATGAACTCGCCATGGTGGACGTGGCCAGCGATTCCCTCCTGGGCGTACCGGCTGCGATGGTCCGGGCGCTCGCGGAACTCCTCAGTTACGAGACCGAGGGCGAGGGCAACGTTCTGGAGGATGTTGCCGCCAGGTGGGCGGCCGAGGAGGACATGCCTTTCGGCTCCGACGAGGCCCTCGGCTATGTCCAGCGGCTTGCGCAGATGGCCGGCAGCGTGGACGCGAACGCCCGGACCGGCCTGTACGTCTGGTCCGCCTGACCGGGCCGCCGTGTGTCAAGTCGAAATCCCGGCGTTGATCTGGCACAATGGACAGGTACTTGATCTGCGTGGCCCCTCTCTCCGCGTCCGGATCTTGTCCTTTTAGAACCCCCTAGTACGGCCCGCCCCACGGGTGCAGAACGCCGGGCTCGACCCCGTTTCAGAAACAGGAGTGACCACAAAAGTGGCCGTAAAGATTCGCCTTAAGCGCTTCGGCAAGATGCGCGCACCGTACTACCGCATCGTTGTCATGGACGCACGCTCCAAGCGTGACGGCCGTGCGATCGAAGAGATCGGCAAGTACCACCCCACCGAAGAGCCCTCGTACATCGAGGTCGACACGGACCGTGCCCAGTACTGGCTCGGCGTCGGCGCACAGCCGTCCGAGCAGGTCGCCGCGATCCTCAAGATCACCGGTGACTGGCAGAAGTTCAAGGGTCTCCCCGGCCAGGAGGGCACCTTGAAGACCAAGGCTCCCAAGGCTGCCTTCGTTACCCCGGAAAAGGGTTCCGTGATCATCCCGGAAGCCATCACCAAGAAGGCCAAGAAGGACGAAGCAGCCGAAGCTTCCACCGAAGCTGAAGCAGAGACCACCGAGGCTGAGTAAATTGCTGGCAGAAGCGCTCGAACACCTTGTCCGCGGGATTGTTGACAGTCCTGAGGACGTCAAGGTCAGCGCCAAGAACAACCGCCGCGGGGACACCCTCGAGGTGCGAGTTCACCAGGATGACCTCGGACGGGTGATCGGTCGTCAGGGCCGCACGGCACGCGCACTGCGCACTGTCGTGGCGGCCCTGGCCGGCGGCGAACAGGTCAGGGTCGACGTCGTCGACACCGACCGCCGCCGGTAAACGCCCCGCACTATTTGTCTCAAGTCCGGCCCCTTCACCAGATTATGGTGGAGGGGCCGGACTGTTTTCAGGAAAACCCGGCGCGGCGGCGGGCGCCCGGTGGAACAAGTCGCAGCAACCGGCCGCAGTAAAACCAGTACAGAACGAATCCCGGAACAGAGGAACAGATGCAGCTTCAGGTGGCACGAATCGGCAAACCGCACGGCATCCGCGGCGAAGTGACCGTCCAGGTCCTGACCGATGCGCCGGAGGACCGCTTCGTTCCGGGCACGGAATTCGTGGTTGAGCCCGCCTCGGTCGGAACGCTGACCGTGGACAGCGCCCGCTGGAACAAAGACATCCTGCTGCTGGGATTTGAGGGCGTCGAGACCCGCAACCAGGCCGAGGCCCTGCGCGGCGCCAAACTGTTTATCGAGACGGAAGAGCTTGACGAAGACGACGACGAGGGGTGGTACGAGCACGAGCTCGTCGGCCTCGAGGTCCGCGTAGGCGGCACCGTTGTCGGTAAGGTCTCCGGGCTCCGCACCCTGCCGGTCCAGGACCTGATTATGGTGGAGGCGGCGGATGGCAAGGAGATCCTGATTCCGTTCGTCGAAGAGATCGTGCCCGAGGTCAACGTGGGGGAGAAGTACATCCTGGTCACCCCGCCGCCCGGACTGTTCGAGATCAACCTTGAGGATTCCGGGGACGATGAGCCGGGCACAACAGGGCAGGGCACAGCAGAGGCCGGAGACAACGCCTAAATGAGGATCGACGTCGTCAGCATCTTCCCGGAGTACCTCGCGCCCCTGGAACTATCCCTGATCGGGAAGGCCCGCCAGGACGGCCTGTTGGACCTGAATGTCCACGACCTCCGGGATTTCACCACGGACAAGCACAGGTCGGTGGACGACACTCCCTACGGCGGCGGCGCCGGCATGGTGATGAAGGCGGAACCATGGGCGCTGGCGCTCAGTTCGGTAGCCGCAGGGAGGGAAGATGCCACCGACCGGAAGCCGGTGCTGATCGTCCCCTCTCCGGCGGGGGAACGGTTCACCCAGGCTCTGGCGCACGAACTCGCCGAGGAGGACCAGCTGGTCTTCGCCTGCGGCCGGTATGAGGGCATCGACGAGCGGGTCATCGAGTGGGCGGAAGAGCACTTTACGGTCCGGCCCATGAGCCTGGGGGACTACGTACTCAATGGAGGCGAAGTGGCCGTCCTGGCCATGACCGAAGCCATCGTCCGGCTCCTTCCCGGCGTTGTCGGCAACCCGGAATCCCTCATTGAAGAATCACACTCGGACGGCCTGCTGGAGTACCCCGTGTACACCAAGCCCTCCACCTGGCGGGACCGCGAAGTTCCGCCCGTCTTGTTGAGCGGCAACCACGGCAAGATTGCCCAGTGGCGCCGCCACGAGCAGTACCGCCGTACGGCGGAACGCCGCCCCGATCTGCTGGCAGAGTTCGACGCCGGCAAACTTCCCCGCGCGGACCGCACCGCGCTCGGGGACCTGGGGTACGACGTCGTCGACGGTCACCTGAGGCTCCGCCCGGCCGAGGGCGGGAACGGCACTCCGGCGGAAGGCTGACGCGGACTCTGCAGCGGCCTCGTCGCGGGCGGGACCGGATTAGCCGGAATCCTCCGGATGTGGCAAAATTAGTCCTTGTGCCTGCTGGGTGCGCACCTGCCACAGGGGGAGCGCCACCAACAGCCCGGCACCCCGGCGTCTTCAATCAGTGATGGCGCCGGATCAGAAAACTTTCGGCGGTGATTCCGGGCAAGTTCCCGGCTTGGCCGTCGTGACCCAAAGTGGATGACCTGTGGCGTTCACCAGGAGTGGATCAATGCATATCCTCGATACCGTAGATGCAGCCTCGCTGCGCACCGATGTTCCCGAGTTCCGCGCGGGTGACACCCTCAAGGTTCACGTGAACATCATCGAAGGCAAGAACTCCCGTGTCCAGGTATTCCAGGGCTTCGTCCTGGGCCGCCAGGGTGACGGCATCCGCGAAACCTTCACGGTCCGCAAGGTCTCCTTCGGTGTCGGCGTTGAGCGTACCTTCCCGGTACACTCCCCGATCATCGACAAGATCGAGGTCGTCACCAAGGGTGACGTCCGCCGCGCCAAGCTTTACTACATGCGTGCACTGCGCGGTAAGGCTGCGAAGATCAAGGAAAAGCGCGACTTCAGCACCGCCAAGTAAGTCCCCGGACTTCCACGGCGGGTCCAGAACCCGGATCCGGCCCGCGCCGGAGCTCTTCCGCAACAGCGCCACAGGATACGGATCATGGACCAGTCAGAACGCCAGCCCAGGAAACTGGGCTGGCGTTTTGCGTTGCTGGCCATCGCGCTGGCCCTGCTCATCAGCGGGCTTGTCCGCGGACTCTGGCTGGATGTCTACTACATCCCGTCCGCCTCCATGGAGCCGCTCTTCGGCGCAGGCGACAGGATCCTCGTTTCCCGCACCGACTTCCAGTCCGAGCCGGTCCGGCGCGGTGATGTGGTGGTCTTCGACGGTCGCGGGACGTTCGCCCCGCTCAACAGCGGCAACGGACCGCTGCAGGACGGCGCGGCGGCAGCCGGCCACTGGCTTGGCATCACAGGCAGTGATACAACCTACATAAAGCGGGTTATCGGGTTGCCCGGCGATCACGTTATCTGCTGCGATGACCGGCAGCGGCTCACAGTCAACGGTCAGGCGCTTGAGGAACCATACCTCTATGGCGGAGACGCTCCGAGCAAGCAGAAGTTCAGTGTGATCGTTCCGGCCGGACGGTTATGGTTGCTTGGAGACCACCGGTCCATGTCCGCAGACTCCCGAAGCCTGCTGGGCGCCCCGGGTGGCGGCATGGTGCCCCTGGACCGGATCATCGGCCGGCCGGTGCAGATTATCTGGCCACTCGACAGATTTGCGGCCGTACCCCGGCCCGCAGAAACCAGCACGACAACGAAGGACGGACAGTAGATGCCCGAGATTGACCCCCGGACTCCTGATCCGTTCAAGCGCGACCGCGCCGGCCGCGAACTCGCGGGGACTGCCACGGACAGGGATACGGCCTTTCCGGAGGAAGCTCCGGCTACCGGCCTGCCTGCAGAAGCCGATGCGCCCGCTCACCGGACCGACAGCCGGGCCGCCGGTTCGAGAGGCGCCCACTCGAAGTCGGGCCCGCCGAAGCCGGCGAAAGAAGGCAGGGCCCATGGCCCGGTGTACCTCTGGATCAAAGAGGTGCTCACGGTGGTGGCCATCGCTGTGGTGTTGTCCTTCCTGATCAAGACCTTCCTGTTCCGGGCGTTTTATATCCCGTCCGAATCGATGGTCAGCACGCTTGACGTAAACGACCGGATCTTCGTCAACCTGCTTGTTCCGGAGCCCTTTGCCCTCGAACGCGGCGACGTGGTGGTCTTCAAAGACACCAAGGGGTGGCTGGTGCCCACGCCGGAGAAGGCTGACGGACCCTTCACCTGGGTCCAGGACGGCCTGACGTTTGTGGGGCTCCTGCCCGATAATTCGGAGCAGCACCTGGTCAAGCGCGTCATCGGACTGCCCGGCGACCATGTGGTGTGCTGCGATGCGGGCGGCAAACTCACCATCAACGGCCAGGCCGTGGATGAAACGTACGTCAACCCCGCGGAGGTCCCGGACATCCGCAACTTCGACGTCGTTGTCCCCGACGGCAAGATCTGGGTCATGGGCGACAACCGGAACCACTCGGCCGATTCCCGGGCCCACCAGGAAAGCAACGGCGGCTTCATCGACATGCCGGACATCGAGGGCAAGGCGGCCGTGATCGCTTGGCCCCTCAACCGCCTGACAGGGCTGGGCAACTATCCCGATGTGTTCCGGAACGTACCCGCACCGGCTGGAAAATAAATGTCCCTTGCACCGACCCTCGACTACGAGCACCGCTTCCTGAGCTCAGGTGCCCGGCTGCTGGCCGGCATCGACGAAGTAGGGCGCGGCGCCATTGCAGGACCCGTGACCGTCGGAATCGCCGTCGTGGACCTGACCCGGCCGGTGCTGCTCGACGAAGTCCGCGACAGCAAGCTCCTGAAGGAAGCCGACCGGGAACGGCTGGAGCCCCTGGTGCGGAGCTGGAGCGTCGCGTCGGCGGTCGGCCACGCCTCCGCCGCCGAGATCGACGCAATGGGCATCATCGCGGCCCTGCGGACCGCCGGGACGCGGGCCTGGCTCCAGATCCTGGCGGCCGGCATCACCCCCGACGTGGTGCTGCTCGACGGAAGCCACAACTGGCTCTCACCGGAAACGCAGGCATCTCTCTTCGACGAGGCACCGGCCGGGCCCGGCTGCGACGCGCCGGTCCACACCCTTGTCAAGGCGGACATGCAGTGCTTGAGCGTGGCCGCTGCGAGCATCCTGGCCAAGGTGGAGCGGGACCAGCTGATGCGTTCGCTGCACGATGAGTACCCATCCTTCAGCTGGAACGAAAACAAAGGCTACGGTACGGCGTCCCACAAGGAGGCCCTCAAAGCCACCGGGCCAACCCCCTATCACCGGGTCAGCTGGCAGATTCTCTGACCCTGGATCTCCGACCTTGGCCGCGGGGCCGCGCGGAATGGTGCAAGATGGAACCATGAGTGCCGAGGATCTTGAGAACTATGAAACCGACATGGAGCTGCAGCTCTACCGCGAATACCGTGACGTCGTCGGGCTGTTCAGCTACGTAGTCGAGACCGAGCGGCGTTTCTATCTTGCCAACCACGTGGACCTGCAGGCGCGCAGCGCCGACGGCGAAGTCTATTTCGACCTCACCCTCCAGGACGCCTGGGTGTGGGACGTCTACCGCTCGGCCCGGTTCGTCAAGAGTGTGCGGGTGATCACCTTCAAGGACGTCAACGTCGAAGAGTTGCCCCGCAACGAGGAACTCGCCCTTCCCAAGGACGTGGACCTGGGCAACTGACCCCAGCGGCTGACGCGCGGGTAGCCGGGCCGGGCGCCTGAAGCGGGTAGCCGACCACCGTATCAGCGGGTGCACTACCTGTTTTTTGCCCGAGGTCTGGCATCCAGGCCGTCCTTGGCGCGAGACTACTGTAAGGGATTGATTCGTAGTTCTGTTCCGACGGCCTACCGCAGTGCGGGGGGTTCCGCGTCGTTCAGACAAATACTGGCGGTGCTTGAATCGAGCACCGCAGGCTCGTACTGGCACCGCCTACCAGGCTGAAATCAGAGAAGATCTCACCGTGAAAATACTCTGCTGGTTCCTAGGGCACATCTGGAGCAGCCATGCCGGATTCTATGATGAGCGGCCACACCAGTCTGCCCACTGCATGAGGTGCGGAACCCGCGCCTAGCGCCTCCCGCCACGCTGCAACATCTCCTCCACAGGACACTTTTGACCGGGTTTCCCACATAGCTCCCTCCGCCGGTTTGCCGGCCTCCGCCTCTCCAGCAGGCTGATGGCGGAGGTAACAATGAGAGCCAAAGACTTGCTTGGCCGGCGCGGCGAAGAATTAGCGGCCGGATATCTGGAATCACAGGGCATGCGGATCGTGGACCGCAACTGGCGCTGTCCCGAAGGTGAAATCGACATCGTCGCCCTGGACGGCGACTCGCTCGTCATCGCCGAAGTGAAGACGCGTAAATCCCTCGCCTACGGTCATCCCTTCGAAGCCGTCGGTGTTGCCAAACTGGCGCGGCTGCACCGGCTCGCGTCGGCATGGTGCCGCGACCACGAACTCCGCATGCCTTTCCGCCGCGTCGACGTCGTTTCAGTCCTGGACGACGGCGCCGGCCAGCCGCGTGTGGAGCACCTCAAAGGGGTGGGGTAGGTGGCCCTGGGCAGGACATACTCAGTGGCGCTTGTGGGACTCAACGGGTACATCGTCGAGGTCGAAGCCGACATCGGCCAGACCCTCCCGGCTTTCGTCATTCTCGGCCTTCCGGACGCCTCACTTAACGAAGCCAAGGAACGCATCCGGTCCGCCGCGCAAAACTCGGGCATCCCGTTGAGCCGGCGAAAGATCACCGCGAACCTTATTCCGGCCTCGCTGCCCAAACGGGGTTCCGGCTTTGACCTGGCCATCACCATGGCCGTCCTTCGCGCTGCGAATGACATCCGCTCCACAGAGCGGACAGTGTTTATCGCCGAACTGGGCCTCGATGGCAGGCTCAGGCCGGTCCGGGGAATCCTCCCGGCCGTCATGGCCGCCGTGCAGGCCGGGTATGCGGACATTGTGGTGGCGCACGCAAATGCGGCTGAGGCTGAACTCGTGCCGGGGGCCAGGGTCCGCGGGTACAGGACCCTGGCCCGGCTCGCATGTGACTTCGGGGCGGATCCGCAGGAGCTTGCCCTGGATTTCGAACCCGACGACGAAGATTCCTCCGACGCCGCCGCCTCCGGGGCCGGGGTGGCGCCGGATATGTGCGACGTCTCCGGGCAAGGTGATGCCAGGAGGGCGCTTGAAGTTGCTGCCGCCGGTGCCCACCATCTGCTCCTGTCCGGTCCGCCGGGAGTCCGATCTAAAGTGTCTATGCGTAAACGAGGCTCAGGCCCAACCACCTCACCGCGGTCTCCGGTGAAATCGAGGGGTGGGCAGAATCGGCCGAGTGTTCCGCCGCTCGAATGTCGGAGGCTCAAAGTATGCTGAACGAGCATCACGAAGGTCTGCAGAAGGGGAGCAATGAAGCTGGCATCGTTCCGGGTTCGCCGGTACAAGAACGTGTTGGACTCGACCGAGGTATCGGTGGAGTCGGATGTGACGACCTTGGTCGGTATGAACGAGTCGGGTAAATCGACGATGCTGGACGCGCTCTACCGGTTGAATCCGGTCTACGGAGATACGTTCGTAGAGCGGGACGACTACCCCCGCTGGCGGTGGAAGCGCGACGGTAGGAAAGAAGACCTCTCCGTGGTGTCGCCCATCCAAGCAACCTTCCAGCTGGACGAAGATGACCTCGAAGCGCTCCGTGACGAATTAGGTGAGGGCGTCGTCACGGCGGAGACCGTGACTATCGGACGACGTTACAATGGCAGTCTCTGGGTAGGGGTGCCGGTCGACGAGGCCCAGTTCTTGAAGAACGTGCTCAAAGATCATGCAGACGCCGAGGCCCTCTTGGAGGCGCACGACACAGTCGCATCGCTCAAGGAGGCCCTCGCAGCCAAGCCTAAGCCTGCGCCAGCCGTCGTCGACGCGGCCGGGGAGACCGAAGAGGTCCCTGACGAGAACGCCGCTGCCGACGCCGAGGTGTTGGAGAGGATCACGTCCCTGATCGGCGATGCAGAGGACCTGGGGGCGATCGCGAGGAAGACTGTGCGATCGCGGATGCCGAAGTTCTTCCGCTTCGCGTCATACCAGAACCTCGAGGGGCGAGTGGACGTCGCCACTCTGCGCACTCTGGACAACGAGCAGCCCGGTGCGTCGCCGAAGCAGACGGCCCGCGCGCTGCTCCGGCTGGCCGACACCGACATCGACTCCGTGACTGACGCAGAGTTCGAGTCCCGCACCGCGGAACTAGAGGCCGTATCCAGCGACCTCTCCCGCGAGATGGCTGAGTACTGGAGCACGAACCCTGAGCTGCGGATCAAGGTGGAGATCGAACCAGAGACCGTTGCAGCCTCGAACGGCCAGACGAGCGTCGTGCGCTACCTCAACTTCCGCGTCGAGGATCGCAAGCACGATTTCACGAACAACTTCTCCCTCAGGTCGTCTGGCTACCAGTGGTTCTTCTCCTTCCTCGCGGCCTTCAGCGAGTTCGAGGAGCGCGACGACGTGGTAATCCTGCTCGACGAGCCCGCGCTCACGCTCCATGCCAAGGCCCAGCGTGACTTCCTGCGCTTCATCAACAAGCGCCTCGCACCCGTCGGGCAGGTCATCTACACGACTCATTCGCCGTTCATGGTCGAGGAGATCGAGCGCGTGCGCGTTGTGGAGGACCGCGGTGAGGACATCGGCTCCGTGACGTCCTCAGATGCCCTGGAGGTCGGCGAGGACAGTGCCTTCCCGCTGCAGGCCGCCCTCGGATACGACTTGTCGCAGAACCTCTTCATCGGGGAACGGAATCTGCTCGTGGAGGGCCCGTCGGACTTGGCATACCTCGACGTGATCAGCCGGCACCTCCGCGACCAGGGACGCGACGGGCTCGACGAGCTCTGGCGGATCCTCCCGGCCGGAGGCGCATCGAACGTCCCCGCCTTTGTGGCCCTCCTCGGGCAGAAGGTGTCCGTCACCGTGCTCCTCGACTCCGGCACGGAGGGTGGCGGGAAGGTCGAGGCCGCGATGAAGGCGAACAAGATCGCCAGCAAACGTGTGGTGTTCGTCGGATCCGTCCTGGAGCAAAAGCACAGCGACATCGAAGATCTGTTCACCATAGGTGACTACCTCGGGCTGTACAACGAGGCATTTGGCACTTCGCACAAGGTGGGAGACCTGCCTAAGCATCCCGATCGGCTGATCCTCAGGCTGGAGGCGTTGGACGGCAAGTTCGATCATTGGCGTCCGGCGGAGATCCTGCTCCGCAACCCGGCCAAGGTCGGGAAGCTCTCGCAGACCACGCTGGGCAACTTCGAGAACCTGGCTCGGCGGATCAACGAGTCGCACGCGTGAGCAGTAACCCGTCGTATTCGGGTTACGCAATTGGTTGCCGGGAGGCACCCGCGTCAGGTGCGCCTGGGACGCACCTACCTGCCTTCTGGACGTTAACTGGCGAATGATGGGGCATGGGTGTCGCAGCCCTGCCGTGCCGCGTTCCCGATATCGGTGGGCGAGATGATCGTCTTGCCGGAAAGTGAATCTAGCTTTTTGGCCTTGGTCTGCACCCCCAGATGTAAAGAGCTCCCCTTCCAGTTGCAAGGGGAGCTCTTGAGGATCACGGGTTGGTTCAGTGTCCGCCGCCGAGTTTGCCGCCGAGCCGTTCACGCATCAGGATGCTGGCGTCGTTGAGGCCGACGATCTTCACGTCTTTACCGTGGTGGTGGTACTTCTCGGTAATGGCGTCCAGGGCGGCGATGGTGGAGGCGTCCCAAAGGTGGGAGGCGTGCATGTCGATGATGACGTGCTCCGGATCATGTGCGTATTCGAACTGGGTGTAGAGGTCGTTGGAGGAAGCAAAGAACAGCTCGCCGTCCACGGTGTAGGTGGCGGTCTCGTGGCCCTCAATGTTCTTGACGGTCCGCTCCACGGTGACGAAGTGGGCCACGCGGCGGGCGAACATTACCATCGCCACCAGCACGCCGACGCCGACACCAATGGCCAGGTTGTGGGTGGCTACCGTGACGATGACCGTGGCAACCATAACCAGGGTTTCGCTCTTAGGCATCATCTTCAGGGTGCGGGGGTGGATGCTGTGCCAGTCGAACGTTGCCCAGGAAACGAAGATCATCACCGCGACGAGCGCCGCCATGGGGATCACGGAAACGACGCCGCCGAGGGCTACGACGAGGATAAGCAGGAAAACACCGGCCAGGAACGTCGAGATCCGGGTGCGGGCTCCGGAGGCCTTGACGTTGATCATGGTCTGGCCGATCATCGCGCAGCCGCCCATGCCGCCGGTGAAGCCGGTGACGATGTTCGCCACGCCCTGGCCCCAGGCCTCGCGGGTTTTGTGGGACCGGGTGTCGGTGACGTCATCGACGAGTTTGGCGGTCATCAGGGATTCCAACAGGCCCACGAAGGCCATGGCCAGCGCGAACGGGAAGATGACCTGCAGCGTCTCAAGGCTGAACGGCACATTGGGGATGAACAGGGACGGCAGCGATTCGGGCAGGTCGCCCTTGTCCCCGACCGTGGGGACGGCGACGGAAGCCAGGACGGTAATGAGGGTCAGGACCACGATCGCGACCAGCGGGGCGGGAACGACGTTGGTGAGTTTGGGCAGGCCGAACACGATCACCAGCGCCAGCGCCACCAGCGGGTAGACCAGCCAGGGGACGCCGATCAGTTCGGGGACCTGGGACATGAAGATCAGGATGGCCAGGGCGTTGACGAAGCCCACCATCACCGAGCGGGGAATGAAGCGCATCAGCTTCGCGACCCCGGAGAGTCCGAGGATGACCTGGAAGATCCCGGCAAGGATGACGGCGGCAATGAAGTAGTCCACGCCGTGGGACTTCACCAGCGGCGCGATGACCAGGGCGATGGCCCCGGTGGCGGCCGAAATCATGGCGGGACGGCCGCCGACGAATGCGATGGTCACGGCCATCGTGAACGAGGCAAAAAGGCCCAGACGGGGATCGACGCCGGCAATGATCGAGAACGCGATCGCTTCCGGAATCAAGGCCAGTGCGACGACGAGGCCCGCGAGGACCTCGGTCTTGAGCCGGCGCGGGGACTTCAGGGTTTCCCGAACAGACTGAAGCTGTTCGGGAGTGTAAGCGGGGGCATCCCCGGCGGTTTTGGTGGCCATTGCTGGCTCCGTTCATGGTCAAGAAGACGCGCGGGTGCGGCTTCGTTTTTGCAAATGACTGGGGGGCGCAGCGCCGCGCCGGCAAGAAGGGGACCTAGTCTTGAAGGTCTCACCCGACCATAGATAACCCTACTCTAACGTGATGGTAGAGTTTAAATCCGAACAGGACGGAGGCGCTGATGACGGTCAAGACCAGCAGCACCAAAACCATGCATATCGGCGAATTGGCAGAGCGGACTGGCCTTTCCCTGCGGACCATTCGGCACTATGACGACGTGGGGCTGCTGCCTGCTACTGCCCGGACGGACGGCGGGTTCAGGGTGTTCTCGGAGGACGACTTCGAGCGCCTCATGGTCATCAAGCAGATGAAGCCTTTGGGATTCTCGCTGGAAGAAATGGCTGAAATCCTTGCCCTCCTTGGAGCGCCGGACAGCGCGTCGCCGGACAAATCCGTGGCGCTGGCGGAATTCCTGGAGAGGGCTGTGCAACAGCGGGCCAAGATGGCGCGGAACCTGGCCCAGGCCGATGAGTTCATTCAAAGGCTCAGCGGCCCGTCCTGAGTAGTCGTCCCGGCAGTGGGCCTAGCCGCCTTACGGCGGTGTCTGGCGAAAAGTTGTGAGGTAGGTGTTGCAGCCCTGCCGCGCCCCACGCCTAAGCAAAGCAGCCGATCAGGTGGTAGTTTCGCGACCCATCCCGGACTTGAGAGTTGGTGCGGACTCTGGCGATCCTCCAGGCTGTGCCTATGCATCACGGGCGTGGGTTCACGACTCCAGGCCCGGCCGGGTCACGAGGTCGAGGCTATGCAAGATGTCCGTCTACGACGTCGCGCTTGCCGTTGGCCCCTCCATGATCTGTTGCAGCGGGTTGCCGTGGCAGGTCGGCGGCAACTTTGCTGCGGTCGGTGCCAGGCCCGTTGCGTCGGAGAGTTCATGCAGCAGATTGCGAAGACTCTCCGGAGCCCGAGCCGGCCGCGCTGGCAGGCCGGGGCAAGCTGGCCTGTCGGTAGTGCCGGTTCCTGGGCAGCAGGACCGCAGCGGCCAGCAGTGAGGCGATGAGGGACGCCGCCAGGATCCCTGTCGTCGCCTGATCACCATAGTTGTTGCCGTGGCCGAAGCTGAGCTCCGCGACCAGCAGGGAAACCGTGAAGCCGATCCCGCCGAGGAGCGAAACCCCGAAAATATCGATCCATTTGATGGAGCGGTCCAGTCTTGCCCTGGTGGCCTTGGTCAGGAGCCAGACCGTTCCGAGGATCCCGACTGGTTTGCCCACGACCAAGGCGATGATAATCCCGACGGTCACCGGGTTAGCGAACAGGGAGCCGATCCCGTCCCGGCCGCCCACTTGTACACCGGCGGCAAAGAAGGCAAACACTGGCACGGCGATACCAGCTGAAACGGGCCGCAGCCCGTGCTCCAGGATCTCGGCCAACCCCCCACCCGGGTCCCGTCCGCTTTTGGAGTGAGCCAGCGGAACAGCGAAGCCCAGCATGACCCCTGCAACAGTCGCGTGAATTCCTGAATTGTGGACCAGCACCCAGGCGGCAGCGCCCAAAGGAAGCAGGATCAGCCAGGCCGCTCCTCGTGTGCCGAAGAACCGCCGGTACCTGTGTGCAAGAAGGGTGTAGGAACTCAAGGCGAGCAGCACAACCAGCAGCGGTTCCGGACGAATGTCGTGCGAATAGAAGACCGCGATGATGCCAATGGCGATCAGGTCATCAACCACGGCGAGTGTCAGGAGGAAAATCCGCAAGGCACCGGGCAGGTGCGAACCGATCAGGGCCAGGACAGCGACGGCGAACGCGATGTCCGTCGCCGTCGGGATCGCCCACCCCCTCAGCGTTTCGGGACTGGCCACGTTGACCACGGAGTAGATGATGGCGGGAACGGCGACCCCGCCGGCGGCAGCGGCAACCGGCACGACCGACTTGCCGGGCTCGCGCAGATCCCCGATCAGGAACTCCCGCTTAAGTTCCAGGCCAACGAGGAAAAAGAAGACGGCCAGCAGACCGTCCGACGCCCACTCGCCCAGGCTGAGCTCCAGATGCCACGGTTCGTATCCGACGCGGATATCCCTCAGCTGGAAGTAGCCGGCAGACAGCGGGGAGTTTGCCCAGACCAGCGCGATGATCGCAGCCACCACCAGCAGCGCGCCGCCGACAGTCTCTTTGCGCAGGATGGAACCGAGGCGCAGCAACTCAGAAGAACTCCCCGCTCCGAACAGGAATGAACGGGGGCGGGGGTCCGGTGACTTCTGGTCCATACGGTGAATCCTCGAGTTGTCCCGACAAACAATGTCCCGCGGCGACGTCCAGGTCAGCGCAGCCGCGTGAATGTCACGTCAGTTCCTCCATGAGCCGGGCCAGGATGTCATTCATGGCCAGCAGCCCGACGAGCTGATTGCCTTCGACTACGATGAGCCGGCTGAGGTGATAGCGGCTCATCAGGGCCGCCGCCTGACGCACCGACAGCTGCTCGTTGACGGTGATCGCAGGGATCGTGGCAGCATCATAAACGTTCAGGAGGTCCACATCGCCCTCCTGCGCAACGACTGTGTCCAGGAGTTCCCTGTAGCTCAACAT
This sequence comes from Arthrobacter sp. Leaf337, assembly GCF_001423745.1. Classification (GTDB taxonomy): domain Bacteria; phylum Actinomycetota; class Actinomycetes; order Actinomycetales; family Micrococcaceae; genus Arthrobacter. The sequence continues at coordinate 43,382 of NZ_LMPC01000001.1, read as the reverse complement.
GCCGTAGGCGTCGTGCGCGTGCTGCCGTTCCACCACCAGGCTCTTCACCTGGCGCTCCTTCATCATCGACAGTGCCTCCCGCAATGTGCTGTACGGGGAGATCGTGACGACCTCGGGGACCATGACATCTTTGACGGTGAGCATCTCTTTCCTCCTTGTAAAGTGCTGGACCGGGTTAGGAGCCCTCGCGGCGCAGATGCTCCTCGAACCTGACCACCTGCCGCATATCGATCCCGGTCAGGTGCTCGATCGGGATCGCGAAGGCCAGGCCGCGGGATTCCGTACCTTGAACCAATATCGAGTGCAGTTCCTTCAGGATCGGCGCTGTCAGGTGTGTCCCCACGATCATCAGCAGCACGGACTGCGTCCCTTCGAAGGTGAGCCCGAAAAACGTCTTCCTGGCCTCGCCCCCGATGCCCTTGCCCGGCAAAATTGTCACACCCGTGGCACCGGACTTCTGGGCGTGTTCAATCACCTTGTCTTCAAGCTCGTCCGGGGCGATCACGATGACTGCTGTGAATTTCACGGCGCTTCCTTCCGAAGCCGGGGAAATCTCTCCATCACCATGGCATACGCCATGACGGAGATGACAGGGAAGATGGAGGCGTAGGCGATCAGGCCAAAGCCGTCGATCAACACGTTCCGGCCCTCCACGGCGGCCGCAAGGCCGATCCCGAGGGCGGTTACCAGCGGCACCGTGACCTCCGACGTCGTCACCCCGCCCAGGTCGAAGGCCAGTGCGATGATGTACTTCGGGGCGAGGAACATCATCACGATAGCGACCGCATAGGCGGCCATGATGAAGTAGTGGAACGGTCCTCCCACCAGAATGCGGTAGACACCGAAGCCGATCCCGAGCGCTACACCAACGGCGACAATGACCCTGACGGCGAACGCGCTGATCTTGCCCGGAGACGCGTCCTGCGCCTGTTCTCCGATAGCCACCAGGGCGGGTTCTGCCATGGTGACCGCAAAGCCAATGAGCAGCGCGAAGAGCAGGATCAGGGCCGGGACTCCCTGCTCGATCAGCTGCTCCGCCATCAGGGTCCCGAGCGGGAACAAACCGAGCTTGAGTCCCACCACGAACGCATACAGTCCCACCAGAACCATGATGAAGCCGGTGACGACCCGCACCGGGTGGGGCAGCCTCCGCCGCAGGGCGACCCATTGGAAGAACAAGACAACGGCCACAATAGGCAGGACCTCCCGGACCATCGAGGCGAGGCCAAGGATCATGCCGACCACCCAATCCGTTGGGCCGTCCCCTGCGTCGGTCACCGGCGGAGACGGCCCGGAATCGCCGAAGCTGTAGACCCAGATGCCGTAGAGCTGAACCCCGATCATCGGCACCATTACGCAAAGCGCGACCAGGCCAAAGCCGTCGGCGAGCAGGCTGCGTCCCCTGATGGAGTTGGCCAGGCCGAGACCAATCGCCGCGATCAGCGGGACACTGACGATGTTGGTGGTGACCCCGCCCGAATCGTAGGCAAGACCAATGATCTCCGGCGGGGCAATATAGGTGAGTCCCAGCGCCATCGCGTAGCCGGCGATCAGCAGTTTGTACACCGCCCAACCCCGCAGGACACGCAGGACGCCCAGGATCAAGACCAGTCCCACCGACACGGCGATGACGAAGCGCAGCACCAGTGCATTGATCCGGCCACCGCTGACCAATTGGGCCTGCTCCGCGACAGCGATCACCGCCGGCTCAGCAACGGAGGCAGCAAAGCCAATGGCAAACCCAAAAGGCAGCAACAACCCCAGGGCCCCGCTCCGGACGAACTGGTTAGCCAGGTTCTTGCCCACCGGGAAGATACTCAGATCCAGGCCATGCAGGAACAGGGCAATGCCCACAGCCACAATCAGGAGTCCCGCCACCAGCCCCAGTGGGTCATCGGGCATCGAGCGGAAGACCAGCAGTTGGAACAGAACAACGACGAGAACGATGGGCAGAAGGTTCCTGAGCGCCTTAAGGAATTCGCGGGCGAATCTGCTGAGGTGCTCCATCGGGTCCTCTCCCGGAATGATCCTGCGAGTACCTGGCTTGTCAGTTCGCCGGTCCGGCCGAGTCGCGTCCATCAACCGAGCCTCCGGTGTGAATCGACGACTTGGGCGGGTCCACAATCGTCATCGCCCGCTCCCTGCCGTCATCGCCCGCTCTCTGCGAGCTGGGCGACCCGGCGTTCGAGTTCGGCTATGCGATCGGTGATCGGCTGGCTGTGCAGGAGCTCGGCGACCTGATCGGCCTCGTCCTCCTCGAGCACGATCCTTGCCACCACCCGGTCGGGGTCCGCCGGGTCGTAAACGAAGATTTCGCGTCCGCCGGGACGCGTGACGAGGATGCGGAATTGCTGGCCGTCGCGGGTCAGGCAGTCGTGCAGCACCCCGGAGCCGGGCATTGTGGAGTGGGTGGTCTCCAATTTGGCCCTCCGTTCCGCCGGTTCTTGGGGTACATTCAGTCTCCCCTCGCGGGTGTGGGGGTGCCATTGGGCCTGACACCCATTTCCGGTGCGCCTCGCGCCCGGGACTGCGACGCCCGTGGGTGCCAGCCCTCATGGACAAAGGACGCAAGCCGGGTCAGGCTAGTCGCATGCGGACTCCGCTCGAAACCAGGGCTGCCGGCGCGACATCCGGCCTGCCTCCGAAGGGACCGGCACAGTTGCTGTTCTGGCGGCTGTTCATCATCAATGGGTTGCTCTTTGCGATCGGCACGCTAGTGTTGGCGCTCTCGCCGGCGACGGTGTCCTCGCCCGTCCTGCTCACCGAGGTACCGGTCCTCCTCATTGGACTGGCTCTCATCCTCGCTGCCAACGCTGCCCTGGTTCGGGCCAGCCTCGCGCCACTCGACGAATTGACGACCGTGATGCGCCGGGTGGGCCTGCTGCGACGCGGTGGCGATCGGGCGACCGAGGCCGGCAATGGTGACCTCAAGGACCTCATCCGCACCTTCAATGAGATGCTCGACCGGCTGGAGGCGGAGAACAGTGCGAGCAGCGCCCTCGCGCTGGCCGCGCAGGAGGGAGAACGTCAGCGGATCTCCCGGGAACTGCACGACCAGATCGGCCAGAGCCTAACTGTCGCTCTCCTCAGTCTCAAGCGGGTTGTAGACCGATCTCCGGACGATCTCCGCGAGGAGAGCCTCGTCGCCCAGGAAGCGGTCCGCGCGAGCCTGGAGGAGGTCCGACAGGTGGCGCAGCGCCTGCGCCCGGGCGTGCTCGCGGACCTCGGCCTACGGAGCGCACTGAGTGCACTGGGCTCGGAGTTCTCCCGCTCAAGCGGGATCCCGGTGGTCTGGGAGCTCGACGACGAGTTCCCCGAACTCAGCGGGGAGGTCGAGCTCGTGCTCTACCGCATCGCTCAGGAGGCACTCACCAATGTCGCCCGGCACGCGCACGCGACACGAGTCCATTTCGCGCTCACCTCGACGACGAAAGGGCTGACCCTCCGGATTCTCGACGACGGGCAGGGCGGGGACCTCCGCGAGGGCGCAGGCATCCGCGGGATGCGCGAGCGCGCCCTGCTCATCGGTGCCGAGCTGACGATCACCGCACGACCGAACGGGGGGACCGACGTTCGCCTGGTCGTTGCCCGGGCAAGGGCAGAGAGCTAAGCCGATGGCCGAACCCACGCGCATCCTGCTCGCCGACGACCACGCCCTGGTCCGCCGAGGCCTTCGCATGATCCTCGACGCAGAACCCGACCTCACCGTCGTGGCCGAGGCCGCCGACGGCACAGAAGCAGTCGCCGCAGCGGCCGCAGGCGGGGTAGACCTCGCGATTCTCGACATCGCAATGCCCCAAATGACCGGAATCCAGGCGGCACGGCAGATATCACGCAGCGCCCCCGACGTACGGATCCTCATCCTCTCGATGTACGACAACGAACAGTACTTTTTCGAGGCGCTGCGCGCCGGTGCCTCTGGCTATGTGCTCAAGTCGGTCGCCGACCGCGACCTCATCGAGGCATGCCGCGCAGCGATGCGCGGGGAGTCCTTCCTTTACCCTGGCGCTGTCACGGCGCTCATCCGCGACTATCTGGAGCGCGACCGGCGTGGTGACCGGATGCCGGACAGCATCCTCACGCCCCGCGAGGAGCAGATCACGAAGCTCATCGCAGAAGGGAACTCCACCAAGGAGATCGCCGACATCCTCAGTATCAGCGTGAAGACCGTGGACCGGCATCGGGCGAACGTCCTGCAGAAACTAGGGTTGCGCGACCGGCTGGACCTCACAAGGTTCGCCATCCGCACCGGGCTCATCGAGCCGTAAGCGGTCTCCGGTTCGAACGCGCAACATCGCGAACCTAGGCAGGCCTGTTCGTGCTGGCCGGGGGTGCTGCAGGGGCAGTCGAACGTAGCCCGCAGCAGTTGAGGACGCACAAGGAAAAGCGGCCGGCCCAGAAGGAGAAACTGTCCAGCTCACCAATCCGGAGGGGCGACATTTACCCCGCCCCGTCGGGGAAGCTCGTAGCAGGTTGAGCTCGGCCAGGTCGGGGAGATGCTGCGAGGGTGCGGAGCACGGCAGCTCGCAGGCGCTTCCTGCCGTTGATGTCAAGGACGTGCTGCCGGGCGACGATCCGACGGCACTGGCAGCAGGATGCCGAAATGGAGTGTCCCGGTTCCGAAGGTGTGAGCAGGTTAGTTGGAATGACGGCTGGTCAGACACAGTTCCGACAGTGCTGTTGTCTCTGGATACGCTCCTGTAATGGGAACGGAACTTACGTATGACCTCTGGGCTACGGCAGCTGCGCGGGCCGCTGCAATGACAGCGGCGGGGCAGGAGCCAAGACGCCATCATCTCGTCCCCCGGTTCTACCTTGAGCGCTGGGCTGTCGATGGGCGAGTAAGAGTCGTTGACCTTCTGCGCGGGCGGAACGCTTACGAACTCTCTCCGGCCCAGGCCGCGTTGGAGACTGACTTCTATCGACTCGATGAGCCAGACGATGATTCGTCTCCGGTCTATTGGGAAGCATGGCTTTCCGAGGTGGAGAGGAAGGCCTCGGCCTCGATCGTACTCATGGATGCCGCCGGCCCGGGGGCCATGGACGACGAAGCGCATCAATGGCTGTGTCTCTTTCTGGCTGTGCAGATGACGCGCAGCCGTTCTGCGCGTCTGCGCCGGCGTGCAATGTTTGCCGAGCAGATGGCCCGGGTCTTGGAGGTCGGCGGACCTGGACATCTCGCGCGCGAATTGTCGGCCACTGACCGGTCGTTCCCTTCCAAGGACCTCGACGCACTTGTTGCAGATGTCGAACGTTTCCGCGCCGATCCGTCGCAACTGCCAATCCCTCGGAAAGAAGACTTGGAGTCTTCAGCAAAAACGGCGACACATATCGCCGGCATCCTCATGACACGCCATGTGACCCTTTATGGGACTCGAAGGGCGTTAATTACTTGTGATGAGCCTGTCGTCGAGCTACACGAGTACATGGCCAAGCCAGCCATATGGGGTGGAGTGTGGGGCGCTCCGATTTTGGCCTTCCCTTTTGGTCCCCATTCAGTGCTTGCTTTGTACCGACGCGATCTGGAACCTCCCTTGGAGCCGGGCTCGATGCTAACGGCGAGCGAAACGATCGACCTAAACAGTTCGGTCCTCGCGAATGCGCACAGCTTCGCGATTGCTCCCGCGGGAGACCACATTGCGGAGGGACTGTACCTTCCCGCTCTGCCGGTCAGCATCCGGTCTCAGCTGATCAACTTACCCAATTCGGACGAATCCCTATTTCGGTTCTGGACGCCGCGGAGGTGGGAAGGCCAGCACGATGCACCCGTCCGTGTGGTCAAACGGTGGTGGCCCAAGCAAGTGCCCGCAGCTCCTCGTCCGACTCCTGAGGAACAGAAGATAATTGACGCTTGGGATTAGTGGTCGCTGCCAAGCACCCATTGTGCGAGCAGGACAGGGATGTGCATTCAGGTCGCAAGCCATCGAAGCGAGCCGATGTTGGATGGGTCCCCACCCGGAAGTGCTCTATCTCAAGGTTCGCTTATCCCGAACGAGAACTTGCTGATTCCCCCGCTTGAGTTCGAACAGGCCTATTCCCTCAATGAGGTCACTCAGCTTCTGATAGCCATAGTTGCGGGGGTCCAGCGATGCTTGGTTACCTATTTGATTTCCAACTGCGGAGAGGTGTGCCCAGCCATCATCTCCGCTAGCAGCTTCGACGGCGTTGCGTACCAGAAGCACGAGTCTGGCGTCCCCGCGCAACTCCGTCATTCCACCAAGCCCGTCTAAAGACTTATCAGGGATCGTGTGGGGTTGCCCCAGTCCCTCGACATAAGTAAACAGCGAGCAAGCGTTAACAAACGGCTCCGGCGTTTTTCTCTCACCAAATCCATACACTTTTAGGCCGTCCGCCAAGATGCGCATCACCAACGGGGTGAAGTCGGCGTCGCTCGAAAAAAGGGCGAGCCCATCCACCGAGCCTGCCGTAAGCAGGTCCATAGCATCAATAACCATCGCCATGTCAGCCGCGTTTTTTCCAGTGCTGTACGCGAATTGCTGCATGGGCCGTATCGCGTACGGATGGAGAGCAGCTTGCCATTGCTGCAGGTAGGGGCTCTTCCAGTCCCCATAGGCCCGCCGCACGTTGGCCACGCCGTGACGTGCAACTTCAGCAAGGACGAGATCAATCTTCGACGCTGGCGCGTTGTCGGCATCAATGAGCAAGGCAATGCGCTTCTCGTCAGGATTCACCCTGTTGATCATGCAGGGAGACATGAGCCTGGTCAACTTGTTTGATGTGGCATCGTGAAGTTGAGATCTGAGAAGTGCAACGATAATAAATCGAATCAGACCACATGATGCAACTAGACCTCGGCGGAAGGCGCACTACGGTGTATGTACCGGCAAGACGTGATGAGATGCTCCGCTTCTTCCGGGCGCGGATTTTGGGTGATTTGCCCAGGTTCAGATGGGGTCTCTTTCAAGAGACTGTCCGGGCCAAAAACTACCCGCATGCGCTGGACATCGCCGCACAGGCGTTGGACGAAGAAGCACAGCGATACGCAGTCCGCAAGACGATGTTCGGCAGCAGCCACGTCAATGTGTCTGCACCGGACAGGGTTCCCCTTTACCTGGCCTCAATTTTCGGGCGGTTGGACGTTATCGATCGGGTAATAGCCCTTGAACGGTTCGCGCTGGATGAGGCAAAAAAGCCCTATGACGGAGCAGAGGGGGAAGCGGGACGCATCCGGCACGATCGCAACGCGGCCTTCGCCGTGGAAACCCACGAAAGTCGGCTGGAGCAAGCCCTCGAGCACAAGGCCGATTACGAACGCTTCGCAGCCATCCTGAGTGCGGTGCGCCAACGTCCCGGCATCCTCCAGGTGGACCTGACGGGAGTGGTCACAGACAGGGACACCAAAGGGGCAACCAGGATGGTGGACCAGCTGGAGGCCACCGATCTGGTGGCGACAAAGAAGGTCGGAAGCCGCGTCGGTGTCTGGCCCGCAGAACACCCGGAAGGTCCGTCCCCTTCTGATCGCCGCGAACAGCGATGGTATTGGGCAGTCGATGATTATTGGGAGGAGCGGCCTTTCGAGTGGCTGGATCTGTCCGCCACCATCTCCGGTATCGAAACCTTGGCGCGAACCGTGGAGGAAGCGGCACGGCAGACCGGCATTGACGGTGGCCTCCGACCAACACCGTTGGACTTTATCCAAGGCAGCAAATGGCATTTCGCTTCCCCCGCACTGTCCGGGGGAATACCCACTCATGAGGACCCTGATCAGCTTGCCATGGTCTTCTGGGGCCACCAGGACCTCACTCAGGCAGCTGCGATGGCCGGGAGGATCATTCACGACGGGGGAGCCCAAACGACTGCGAACCAGAAGAAGAAATGGTTGCTGGCCGAGCCGCGGCATACGCACATGGAACGGATGCCGTTCACCGAGGGTTTTAGCCTCGACACGAGCCGTCACACGGGGTGGCTCCTGCGTGAAGTCCCGGAACCGACCGCAGACAGTGTCCCGGCCACCGCATTCACCGCCGCCGGAGTATGCACGGACCAGGAGAAGGCAGCCGAGCTGGGGGTCGCATGCTGGCTGAAGCGGAGCAAGGCTCGGGCCCCAAGACCTGCTTGAGGTCAGCTGCGGATCCCTCGTAGGTAACGCGAGCTGTGAGGTTGCCGAAGCCTAAGATGCCTGGCTGAGCGATGTCATTGTCCGAATAATTGGCTTTCTCGCCTTTATCCCACAGCTCGTCATAGGTCATCGCAGCCTAAATAATGCGGCACCAGTAGAGGATCCTGCATTGGGAGAGCTTCAAGGTCGACCCAACAGCCCGGGATATGGGCAATCGCGGCGGCTGAGCAGGTCGTTGAAGTCCGAGTCGACGCTGTCAAAGTGCCGGCAGGCCCAGACGACGTCGGAGACCGGCGGCTTTGATCCTGTAGCGGACCAGCATCCCATCCATCGCGGGGGACGATGACCAACTTCGGTATGACTCGTCAGCTCGGCCTGCAAGCCGAGAAGAACGTCCGCCGAAACGGATCCCTCACTCACTGACCGCTGTCCGTCTGGACAAAGCACGAGGGCGTCGCGGCGAGCGGCAGGACCTGGTCGTCCAGCATCGGATTGCCCGGCTCCATCAAGAAGCCCCTCCGCACATCGCCACGGTCGGTCCGGCAGTCATGTTCCCTATTGCTCCGACGGCGTGGTCCCGAGCGAGTCAAGCGTTGAAACTTGGTCTTGAGGACGTGCAAGCAAGCATCGGCTTCACTGCACTACATCCAGGAGAGTGGCTAGCTCCGCCGACTGAAGCCGAGCTTGATGTTCATGTGATGATCGCACCCTTTCGCCTGGTATTGCAGCGGTTGCAGTATCACTCTTCATGCTGTTATTCGCACTCCTCCGGGGGTATGTCCTTAACCGTGTATGCGTGAAGGGCCAGCAGGCTAAGCCATCTCACCGCGGTCTCTGGTCAAATTTAGGGGGTGGGTGTTGCAGTCCTCCCGCGCCGCATGCCTAAGTAAGGTGGCTCCTTAGAGGAAATTCTCGCCAGCCTCCCCGGACTTGAGAGTTGGTACGCACTCTGGCTGTCCTCAGGTTGTGCCTATGCACCACGAGGGAGAGCGTTTCGCGACTCCAATCGCAGCAGGGTCCACTTGATTGCGGCTACACCAGGTGTCCGTCTACTACATCCCGCATTAGTCGCCTCTTCCTGGCTCCCGCGTTCGAAGCGCTGAACCTCTACTTGGGTACGTCGGGTGCTGATGTTGTTCCCATCCTAGGCGCTGTCCGGAGTCTGCCGTTGTTTACCATCAGGACAGGTCGTCCATGGAACCGCTCGGGGACATTCAGGACAATCCAGCGGCTGGCGCGGAAAGCAGGTGTGGACGGACAGATCAGTCCGCACAGCCTGCGGCACACCTTCGCCACGATCGCCCTGGACAACGGGGTGGCCCTGCACGATTTGCAGGACAGCCTGGGGCAGGCGGATCTGCGGACCACCAGACGCTATGACAGATTCACGGCACAAGCTGGCAAAGTCGGCCGGCTACGACGTGGAGCGGGCGCTGGCGTAAATAGACCTTGTTCAACAGGTGCCATGGGGCTAACTCTTGGCAAGGAATCGATTTTGATTCGCGATGACAGCTTTTGTCGCCTCCCTGATATCCGTTCCCCATGCCTGGGCCAGGACTTCGGCGACATCGCCGAGTTCGTGTGGATGGGCTGCGCGGCCCTGAACCTTCGCGAAAGGGCCGTCTGTCTCCAGAAGGACACGTTCGCGCGGGATTGCCCGGACCAGGGAAGCGAATTTTCGAGAGCGGGTCATTGCGATGTTCAATGAGAAGTACAGACCCGACTTCACGGCCTCATCGACAAGGTACAGGGGTCCTGTATACCAGTGAAGAACGGCCTGCGCTTCGGCTTCGGCCAGTTTCTGGATCACTTCCTTTTCGGCACCTCGGCTATGCACCGAGAGTGGGTGGTGCCCGCGCGGCGCTTCGGCAAGGACGGTGTCGAAGACCTTTTGTTGGGCTTTGGCCGTCCCTGCTCCCGCACGGGAAAAGTCGAGTCCTACCTCGCCGATCCATTTAGCCTGGGGCAGGAGGCGAAAGAAGCGGGCCAGATCGTTGGGTCCGAACGATGCCGCCCGGAGCGGGTGCAGGCCTATCGCGACATCGACGTGTTCCCGTCGCCCGAGACGGGTCTTGAGGCGCCGGTACTCATCGGGGTCTTCGGTAACGGCGACGACCCCGATGCCGGCCTCCTCCGCGGCACCGAGCATTGCTACGGGGTCGTCATAGGCGCTGACGTGGCAGTGCGTGTCGAGTAGGCGTTCCTGAGTCACTTCAGCACCCTTACGATCCGCTCGGTCTCACCCGTGGCGCCGTCGAACCAGGACCGCAGCTCGGTAATGCCTCCCCGCCAGACCTGCAGGAACTCCCTGTGTTCGCCGTTCGGGATCGGCCCGTTGCGGAGGATGTCGCGGTCAGGCCGATCTGCGTAAACGCCGTTGATGACGGCACGCAGGTCGGCGGCCCTTTTTGTGTCACGGTCGAGAAGGTTTTTACCGCTCAGGGCGTCCCAGGCGTAGCCGGCAGGACCGTCCCATCCGACATATGCCATGGAAGACCGCCGGATCAGGCACGGGAAGCAGTATCCGCAGTTGCCTTGCTCCCGGCCCGCGTAGCGTGCCGCTTCAGGATGGGAGCACGAGATGCTGTCGGGCGCCAGCTCTTTGAGCAACCCGGGATTGCGGGAGCCCGCAAGGATCTCGCCCTTGGTTTTGAGCCTGAACGGATTGAGAATCGGGTTGCTCACCCCTACCCGTTGTGCCTCCGATTGCAGCATGTCGATGAAGTACGGGTGTGTCGTGCGAGTACTGTAACTTCCAGACCGAGCCCGGGTGAGTGGAACATTGATTCCGATAAAGCCGTTCTCCGGGATGTACACCGGCACATCGGGCCCGACTGAGGCGGCGAGAGCGAGCCCTGCGGTGAGAAACAACATGGATCGCGAACGAGTCGTTGTCTCGCGGTGCTGGGGTAGTGGACGTGCCTGCTGCGGCGTGGTCGGCGCCGGGCGCAGAAACAAACGCTTGATCTTCAGACGGTCCTCACCGTAGTGCGACCGTAACTTCACCAAAAGCTTCTTTTGAGCTGTGGACGCCTGATCGCCCTCGTTGTGTGCGATGAGGCAAAGCCTGCGATCGGGTTCCTCTTCGAGCAGGTCGATGACGCCGGTGAGTGAGTCCAGCCCGCCCGAGAAGAGACTCACGGCGGCTATGTCCCCGACCGGCGTTACATCGTCCGGGACGAGGCGCATTCCTTCCACCGGCGAACGTTGCTCGTCGTAGGGAGTTATCGTCCACCGGTCGCCGGTGAGGAAGTTGAGCGTTTTGTTCCAGTGGGCAGCACGCCAGGCGTCTTCGTCCTGGACCGGCAGCTCTATGGAAATGTCGCGCGTCCACACATCGGACGAGGGGGAGCGTAACGCGGTTTTGTCGGCGCAGTAAAGCGATGCTCCGAGCAGGAACAGGTCGAGAGCTTCCCGTGGCGCGCGCCAACCGGTAAAGAATTCCGTTCCGGCCCGGTTGCCGAACTGGATCGTCGCCGCGGTGTTCCCTGGAGCCCAGTCCAGCAAACGGGTCTGAGCAGGAACGGTCAGCTCCGCGGTGAGTTGAGTCCTGACCCGGTACTCGGTCATGCCCGGGCCTCGCTGTCCAGCTCGGTCAGGAGTTCGTATGTCGACGTGACCGCACGCTCGGCTATGGAGCGACCCTCTGGACCTCTCCAGTCGATGTTGAACGGGTCCGATGGCAGGTGGATGGCGACCAGGTCGGCAATGATGTGACGCATTTCCTGGTCGGCTTGCCGCATTGCGGCGGGGTCTGTCATCCGGCTGAGGCGTTCGGCGACAACCGGAACGCGGTTGTAGACGTACAGTGCGAGGAAGCGTTCGAGGACGGTCCCAAGTTGTTCCCGGCCGACGCTGACATCGTCCAGCTCCTCCCACGAATCCGCGTCGCCGAACACTTCGTCGAGCACGTCGCAGGCAGCGTCGCGGGCTGCGACGGAGTCAAGGTCGTCTCCAGTGCCCGCGATATAAGTGACGAGCTCGTCGAGGACTGTGAATCTGTCCTGGCCGACGAGGTGGCCTAAACCAAGGGACGTGAACGCCTCACCCGCCTGCCCGGTCCCGAGACCGGCCAGCAAGCCACCGAGGCGGCTTATGCCAGCGGTGCCGGCACGGGCAGATGACGCAGCGCCATGTGTGCCGCCGAGTAATGGAACATGCCGTCCCAGGACGCGGCCTGCCCGGTCTTTGGAGCCGCCGTTCCCAAGGCCACGAACATACGTGGTCGTGGCCAGCTTGAGCGGGGTCCAGTCACCACCGGTGCCCGCGGAACGGTCAGCGGACGTTCCCACCAAGGCCGCCCTTCGCTTTGTCCGACGCCTTGCGGGCTTGTGAGACCACGATTCGGAGCCTTGCGTTATCGCTGGCTTCCCATCTGTCGAAAAGCTTGGCGACGTTGGGGTTGCCGTGAGGCAAACGGCGGACTGCCATGGAGCCGGCCGATGCCGGGATTGCTGACGGTGGTATCTGCTGCAGAGCAGATGACACCGCCGAGACCATGTCCTGGTTCTTTTCGGCCAGTTCCAGGGCCGCCGTCAGGGCCATGGACGCTGGATCTCGCTGAACCCGTTCAAGAAGCGCTTCGACAAACTGCGCCCGGTCATTAGAGTCTAGGGCTGAGACAGCAGCATACTGCTGGCGCCTGCTGGCATCGATGTCGGACTGGACGTCGGTGATCAGGCGCTGCAGGTGGGGTGCGAGACGGGAAGCGGACACTCCGAAGGAAAGCTTGTCCCGAGAGTAGGTGAAGTATGGGCGTAGGTCCGTGCCGGCAAACGCAGGGTCTGCCCGAAGCCACTCGGCGATGTGCGTCTTGCTGGCCCAGTTCTGGGCTCCATTCGGCGGGGCGGGGGCTTCCCTGGTGGTCTTGTTCTTTTCGGTTTGTTGCGGCGTCACGGTCGCCCCTGATTTCCCGGCTGTCACCGAGGCCTCAGCATCGATGTGTCCGATCCGGGCATGAGCCTCAGCGTCCCGCATTTCCGGACAGGCACCAGCGGCTGCCAGCTCCCAGTCGAAGAGCTTCTGGAAGTCGGTGTTGTATTGATCTTCCAGAACCATCAGTTTCGCGAGGACAGGAAGTTTGAGGTCGGCTCCGCGGCGGACCGCGCTTCGATGCTTCAGGAGAAGATTGTTCAGGAACCGTTTCAGCTGGCGGGGGTTACCACGCAACGAAGCTCCCATGACGGGGGAGATGTCGGCGGCCCACTTCAGGTCCGCCGCGAGCTTGGCTGGAATGTCTTTTAGGACATCACCGGCGATACCGGTGTTGAAAGCTACAGCCAGACCGTTTCCCCGGCGTACGTCGGCGGATTTTTCGAGGACCTTTGTGAAGCTCTCTTCGTCCAGGTGCAGCTCAGCGAAGAGCAAATTCACGTATGTCTCGGCCTCGGGCGCGGACAGGGGAGGGATAGCAATCTTGAGTTGGAGCATCTTCTCCAGATAGTCCCGACCGATGCCGGCACCGTCCGGCCTTTTCAGTTTGGGATAACGTGAGTCAACTGCGGACTCTACAACGTTCTGGTTCAAGGCCAGAACGTAGGCTGTCTTGGGCGTGTTCAGGAACAGGCGGATAGCTTCGAAGGTGTCGACCACGGTCTCAGGCAGGCAGCGGTCGAGATCGTCGATGAAGACGATGACGGCCTCGCAGCCAGGGATCCTCTTGACCAGCGCCGCGAACTCCCGGCGGAACGCATCGACGTCGCCGGTCGGCGTTCCTGGTTTTTCCGCATCGGGCTGCTTCTGCGGTGGGGGGTCGCCGAGAGCCTTGTGAGCTTCAGAGGCGGCGGCGTTGGTGGCTGCGGTTACAAGCTCCATGGTGTCGGGATCCATTTCCGGTATGGCACCTTGCAGCACTATTGGCACCACGGTAGGTGCGGCGGTGACCCCGGCGCGTCCTACGCGCCGGCTTACCCGCCCGAGTCTGTCCAGAATCCTGCGGAGACGCCCGACCTGCTCCTGAGCGTCGGGGACACGGGTTGCGATCGCGTCGAGGACCGCGGACATGAGGGCGATTTTGACGTCGTTGTGATCCTCGTACTGCCACGGGCTGAAGTTGATGGTCAGGTAAGGAGCGTTGGCGGTACCCTCGTCGTCGACCTGATCCGGTTCGTTGCGAAGGTCATTCAACTCCCGTGCAGCGATTTGCATCAGGCTACTCTTGCCGGAGCCCCAGTCCCCGAGAACCCCGATCGTCAACGGGAGCAGTCGGGGTTCGGTCAACGCGACAACCAGCTCGTCGACAAGGAAGTCGAAGCCCAGCAGATCCAGATCCGCTTCGTTATCAGCCCACATAGGTCCTCCTGACCTGGCTTTCGCCTGCAGGACCTGTAATGAGATGGCCGTCGGTACGTTCCATGTGATCCCCCATTGTTTCCTGAATCCTATCGAGGCGCCCGATGTGGAGCGCAACGAAGACGCCTACGTCGTGTCACACAACTTGGAATGGCTGCTGCCGCACCCGGAGGAGCGGACGAGAATCGGACATTGGTCCCACCGTACTTCGGCTGCCAGGGTCTATGGTTCTGATGCATCCACCGGATGAGGACTTGGGGCGTTCGCGAACGTCTTCGATTCTGCAGCGTCTGGACGGTCGTCACCACAACAACCAGGGCGGCTCCGAAAGTACAGGTAAAGACCCTGTCAACGATGGAATGCCCCACCCGAAACAAGGATTCGACGTCACGGGCCATTGCGCAGTGTCAGCCAAGATCAACACGAATCACAGGGCGACCAGCGCCAACGAGATGATGGACAGGTTCCGCGGGGCCATTGCCTTGCCGCGTAGACGACCAGTCCCAGGCCATTGATGCCTCAGCCGCAACCCTTGAGTTCCTGGGGCGGCCATCGGGCCTTGCGTGGTCACCTCGGGAGGGCAACCGCAACCAACGCAACGTCACGTCCGTTGTCAACGTCGTGTCCGGTCGGCGGGGCCGAGGCCTTTCAGCGGAATGTGCGCAACTGCTGCCGTGAAGAGCGCTTTCAGTGCCGGAAACAGGGTCTGGATCGCCTCGTATTCTTGATCATCGGTCTGGGCCCCGCAACTGGTCAGCGGATGCAACAACTCGTGGAACTTGCTGATGGGTGACGGGTGTCCGGGAACGGAACTCGCCAACCATTGTGTATGTGGTAATCGCAGTGGATTGGGCTTGTTTGTGCTGAATTCGCAGGAATGTGTTGTGTTCGTTTACGAGCACATAATCCTCCCATCGCATAGACCCCCGGATGTATGTCCTCAAGTGTGAATGCGGTCGGCTAGTCCGCAGCCAGCTCGTAGGCCCACTCATCGTGCGCGCAGCGGCCACAACTCGTGGTTCTGCACAGTCCTGGTGCGTCGGCTACCAGGCTGGGCTTCCATATGCCTGTCCTTGCAGTAGTCGCCGCGTTTGAACTCCTCTGGCGCGGTAGCCCAGTCTTCGGGGTGGGAGATGGGCAGCAGTCGATGCTGCTGCTCGTGGTGCTGTCGTACGGCGTCGCCGCGTAGAACTTCATCCGGCTGTGGTCTTTGATGAGCAGCATCTCGATAACCTGTGCTGCGGCCTGCAGGTCCTCGGCGATGGTCCCAAAGGTGATGTCAGTGGGGGAGAGGACCGTCTCTCCGGTCCCGCCCATGTCTACGTAGAAGCCCGCCATCCTCTCGTCGTTGGCGCGCTTTCCTGCAGCCGTGGCCTTGCTCTTTCTTTTGGCAAAGAAGGCTTCCCAGCCCTCCTGTGGAGGTCCAAGTGTCGCCAGTTCATCGCGAGGTCTGGCATTGATGACTGGTGCATCTCGCCCGGTAGTCAGCTATTCCCGTAGCGCTGTGCCGACTATAGTGCGGGAGCAGACCGAAGGGCGAGGCTGGTCGAGTTCCTCACAATGAGGCTTGTGGTCAATAGCCGCTGTTCGGCGCCTTTAGTGGCACGGTCGGCCGCATCGATTCTGCGAATCAGCATCTCTCCCGCGACTCGCCCCTTTTCAATCAGTGGCTGCGAAACGGTAGTCAGACCAGCCGCCCTGGCCGCCGGGACGTCGTCGAATCCCGTGATGCTGAGGTCATTCGGAATGGTCAGCCCGCGGTGAAGTGCCGCATCCATCGCGCCCAGGGCCAGGACATCGGCCAAGGCACACACGGCTGTGAGGTCCGAATCCCGCCCCAGGAGCGCGTTCAGGGCTGAGGCCCCCGCAGGCTCCGTAGCCTCATATCGCTCTTCGATGACCAGGTCGTCGGCACCGATGCCAACGTCGGAAAATCCCTCTACGAGCCCCCACAGGCGTTCGCGTTGGACGACATACCCTGCATCTTTCCAGCGGCCCTGGTCAACGCGACCATTGTGCCTCGCGGTTCCCAGCCGCGAGGTGATGACGCCGATACGCCGATGCCCAAGATCAGCAAGATGCCTCGCCACGTTTCTGGCTGCTTCCCTGTCATTGATGCCTACCCAGTCGGCTGGAGTATGCCTGGGCTGGTCGACAACCACGGCAGGAATGTTCCGATCCAGTGCGGACTGCAGGTATGGATTCTTGTCGGGGACGGAGTAGATCACGAATCCGTCCACGGCGGCAGACGCAAAGGACCCGAGCCCGAGCCCTGCGTGAGGAGGCCCCGCCGGCAGCAGCAATAGATTGCGGGAGGCGTTGGCGCAGGCAATGGCCAGCCCCTGCAGAAATCCCACCGAGGCCTGATCCTGAAAGGCGAAAGACATCTCGTCAGTGAAGATGAGCCCGATCGCCTCGGTGCGCCCACGCCGAAGCTGCCTCCCCGCCGGGTTGGGCCCGGAATAGCCAAGTTCCTGGGCCTTTGCCAGTACACGGTCCCGGGTCTTGGAAGTGACGACATCCGGCCGGTTATAGGCATTGGATACCGTCGCGGTCGACAGGCCAAGAGCCTTCGCAAGTGTCTGTAGGGACGGGCGACGCTCGGGGCTGGACATACATGCATCATACCCGAATGGGTCCAACGAATGCCTCACTGCATTCAATCGATTAAATTTTTTGCTTCAATATCTCGCCTCTCACATCCCCCGTGATTCCTGCGCAGACGGTAGTCGTTGACATCACAAATTTAATCGATACAATTTTTACACAAGCACCGAGGAACTGCTCGGTATCGACAAAGGAGTTGCAATGAGTGTTCTGGACAGATTTGACCTCACAGGCAAGGTTGCCGTGGTCACTGGCTCAACACGGGGCCTCGGCAGGGGCTTTGCCTCGGCGCTGGGAGAGGCCGGGGCACGGGTCGTTCTCGTCGGCCGTGACGAGGTGGCGGCCAAGGAGGTCGCCGACGAGCTGGCGGACAAGGGTATCGAGACGCACACGTTTATCGGCGATATCACCGAACGCCAAGCGGTGGAAAGGCTGCTGGCCGAGACCCTGGACACCTTCGGACAGGTGGACATCCTGGTCAACAACGCCGGCACCTGCGTCCACCGCCCCGCTGCAGAGGTCACGGATGAGGAGTGGCGCCACGTCATGAACGTCAACGTCGACGCCCTCTGGATCTGCTCCCAGGTCTTCGGACGCACGATGATCACCCAAGGCTCGGGCAACATCATCAACATCGGGTCCATGTCCGGCATGATTGTGAACCGCCCGCAATGGCAGCCGGCCTACAACGCGTCCAAGGCTGCCGTCCACCACCTGACCAAAAGCCTTGCCGCCGAATGGGCACCCCACGGCGTCCGGGTAAACGCCCTGGCCCCCGGCTACATGAAAACTGACATGTCCCCGGTCGATAACCCCGAGTTTCAGCGGTACTGGATCGAAGACGCACCCCAGGGCCGCTACGGCAGCGTCGACGAACTGGGCCCCGCGGTCGTGTTCCTGGCCAGCGACGCCTCCACCTTCATCACAGGAAGCGTGCTCGTGGCCGACGGCGGCTACACCGCCTTCTAGACTCTGACCCGGGACCGTCGACACCTCTGCTGACAACGGTTCCACCGAAAGGAGCCCGCCATGGCGGAGCACAATCCCGATGTGGCCTTAAGCTGCCGCGGAATCACCAAGAGCTTTGGAAGCTCTCCGGTGCTGAAAAGTATTTCCCTGGACCTTGAACTGGGCACAGTCACTGCCCTGTCCGGCGAAAACGGCGCCGGCAAGTCAACGCTCATGAAAATAATCTCCGGGCAGGTCCGGCCGGACTCCGGCGAAATCACCGTCCGGGGACACCAGCTACCGTTCGGTAACCCGAGGGCGGCGCACAAACTAGGCGTGGCTATCGTCCCCCAGGAGCTGGCTTCAATCCAGGATATGGCGGTATACGAGAACATCTTCGTCGGGCGGGAGATACGTAAGAAATCCGGGCTCCTCGACCGGCGGGCAATGATCGCTGAAGCACACACGCTGCTGCAGTCCTTTGACGTTGACATCGCCCCGCAAACGCTGATGCGGAAACTGCCGGTCGGGCTGAAACAGATCGTGGAAATCGTCAAGAACAGCTCCACAGGCGCCCGAGTGCTCCTCCTGGACGAGCCCACGTCCGCGATCTCGGACCGCGAGGTCGCCGGACTGTACAAAGTGGTCAGGCATTTGCGGGACCAAGGCGTCGCCATGGTCTACACCACGCACAAAATGGAAGAGATCCAGGCGATAGCCGACCGTGTGGTCGTCTTGCGTGACGGCAACCTCGTCATGGACCAGCCACTCGCTTCCATCAGCGACGACGACATCGTGACCGCCATGATCGGCAGGGAACTCGAGACCCTTTTCCCACCAACGCCCACACGCCCGGCCGATCCCGGTGAACCCCTGCTCCAACTGGATGACGTCCTCGTCGACGGCGCGGGAGGTCCGGTCTCCCTGGCGGTGGGCCGGGGCGAAATCGTCGGACTGGCCGGACTGGTGGGTGCCGGCCGCACCGAGCTGCTGGAAGCCGTCTTCGGAACCCGGAAGATTCACTCAGGTCACCTGCATGTAAATGGCAAGCAGATGAAAAAGCACCATCCGGTCGCTGCCATCCAGGCAGGCATAGCGCTGATACCCGAGGACCGGAAACACAGCGGCGCGGTTCTTTCCATGAGTATCCTCGACAACGGATCCTTGCCTCGACTCTCCAACTACACAGTCGCCGGCTGGCTCAACCGCGGCAAACAGAACGCAGAAGTATCTGCAGCAATGAAGTCCGTCAACCTCAAAAGCCGGGGTCTGAGCCAGCCCGTCGAGACACTCTCCGGAGGCAACCAGCAGAAAGTTGTCCTGGCCCGCTGGCTCACGGACAAGGTCGACGTCCTGCTGCTGGATGAGCCAACACGCGGCGTTGACGTCGGGGCGCGCAGCGAGATCTACAGAATCATCGTTGACCTGGCAGCCTCCGGAATGGCAGTCCTCATGGCTTCCTCAGACATGCAGGAAATCCTGGGCCTGTCACACCGCGCCATCGTCATGCGTGAAGGACAAATCGTCGGCACCCTCGACCGCGATTCCCTCACCAAAGAAACGGCCCAGGAAGAAATATTCAAGTATGCCTCGGGACTGGGCAGCACCCCGGCTCCCCTTTCACACACAGAAGGTGTGGCATGACCACCACAATCAGCAAACTCTTACCGAAACGCACCCCAGACTCAAACGGCACCAAGAGAAGCCGGATATTCAACAAGCACTGGGTCGCCGGCCAGCTATTCCGCCACTCCATGCTGGTGGTGATGCTGTTCGTCATCGTGTTCTTCCTCTGGCGCTCAGCCCGGTTCGGCACCGCCGACAACATGCAGACCATCCTCGTCGCCGCCGCGCCCTTCGCATTGATTGCCCTCGGGCAGACGCTCGTCATTCTGACCGGCGGCATAGACCTCTCTGTCGGATCCATCATCGCCATGTCCGGCATGACAGCGGCGCTGGTCGCCAAAGCCAACCCTGACCAAGTCTGGCTTGCCGTCATCGCCGCACTCATCGTCGGCCTCGCCGCCGGCGCCATCAACGGATTCCTCGTATCCGTCCTGCAGGTCCCTCCTTTCATCGCAACACTGGGGATGCTGACCGCAGGATCCGGTGTGGCCTTCGCGCTTGGAAACGGCGCCCCCATCAACGGGCTCCCCACCGAGTTCGGCAAGATCGCCAACACCCAGGTCCTCGGGCTGCCCATACCGGTCATCATCATGATCATCGGCATTGTCGTCATGGCGGTCATCATGAAACGGACAAGCTACGGACTGCGCGTCTACGCTGTCGGCGGCAACCCCATGGCCGCTCTCATCGCAGGCGTCAAAACCCAGCGGATCCTTTTCAGCGTCTACGCCATCTCCGGAATCCTTGCAGGACTCTCCGGTGTTCTGCTGGCCTCCAGAGTCATCTCCGGCCCGCCAACCCTGGGTGAGGGCTATGAACTGGACGCAATCGCCGCCGTCGTCATCGGAGGAGCCTCGCTTCTCGGCGGCCGCGGAACGGTCTGGGGAACCGCCCTGGGACTCTTGCTCATCCAGACCTTGAACAACGGCCTGGACATCCTCACCGTGCCCGCCTACTGGCAATCGATCATCAAAGGCATCCTGATCGTTGCCGCCGTCACCGTGGACGTCTGGTCCGCAAAACGACGCACCTAAGCCCAACCACTCTCAACAACAACCACAGAAGGAACACCATGTCATCAACAAAGTCGTTGGTCGCCCTCGGCCTCGCCGGAGCACTCACTCTCGGACTCACCGGCTGCGGAGCAGGAGACACCGCTGCTGCCAAAGACCCAAACACACCAACCATCGGCGTGACCGTCTACAGCATGTCCTCATTCCTGACGGAGGGCAAGGCCGGCATGGAAGCCTATGCGAAGGCCAACAACATCAACCTCCTCTGGAACACCGCTCAAATGGACGTCAACACCCAGGCGAGCCAGGTCGACCAGTACATCAACCAGGGCGTCGATGCAATCGTCGTCGTCCCGGTCCAGGCTGATTCCCTCGGGCCCCAGGTCGCCGCCGCGAAAGCCAAAGGCATCCCCATCATGGACCTCAATGCCGCCTTGGCCAGCGATGATCTGTCCGCCAGCGTCCAGCCCGACGACGTCGCGGCCGGCGCGCAGGAAATGCAGACCATGGTCGACGAACTCGGCGGCAAGGGCAACATCGTGATCCTCCAGGGCCCACTGGGCGGTTCCGGGGAAATCAACCGCGGCAAAGGCATTGACCAGGTACTGGCAAAGAACCCCGGCATCAAAGTACTGGCCAAAGACACAGCAAACTGGAACCGCGACGAAGCCGTCAATAAGATGCGCAACTGGATCTCCGCCTATGGCGAGAAGATTGACGGCGTCGTCAGCCAGAACGACGACATGGGCCTGGGTGCTGTGCGTGCCCTGAAGGAAGCCAACATGAAGAAGCCCGTCGTTGGCATCGACGGAATCCAGGACGGATTGGACGCGGTCAAATCCGGCGACTTCATCGGCACATCCCTGCAGAACGGCAGCGTCCAATTGGCCGCCGGACTCGCGGTCGCAGCAAAGCTGGCCAAGGGCGAATCAGTACCCAGGACGTTGACCTACAACATGCCAAAGGTCACCGCCGAGAACGTCGACGCCGCTATCCAGCACACCGTCACCGATAAGGAGGCATTCATCAGCAAGATCCCGGAGCTAACCACGGAAAACCTGAAGACCGGAAACATAGCTTTCGAGGATCTGCCAGGCCAGAAACGGTAGCCCCACTCCACAGCAGAGAACCAAGCTGCCACGCCGGACAGCGCGCCCTAATCCGCTGATCCTGCCAGCTGTCCTGCTCCACGGACGCGCGGGCAACCGATTCCCGATCCAGTTGCCCGCGCGTCCGCCCAGACAATCCGCTCAGATCCCATGAAGGACGGATTCCACACCGCCTTACCGAATGCCGGACCCAAATATTCAGCCAGCACCGACGGCGGGCGGGACCTTGAGAGCCATCTAGCTGATCGAGAAAGTGATATCCATGAAGACCATTGTTGATCTCCCAATAGCAGTCACCGCTGAGGACAGCGCCAGCATGGAACGACAACTCGACGAAGCTGTAGCGATCGCCAAGGCACGGGCAATGCAAGAACGACGTCATGGAATTCTGGTCACACGCCATGCCTATGGTTCATTCACGGTCGCCGTCAGCGATGCCGTGCCCTTCGGCCTGACACGCGAAAGCCAGGATTGGTGAAGTCACTGCGGTCCGCGACCTTAGCAACGACCCTAACCGGAGCGGTAACAGCTGCGCTGTCAGGGCACCGGCTGCTCCATCAGCAAATCAATAATCAATACTCCTCCCTATGGTCCACCGGTGAAAAATCCGCAGCCTGGGCACGGGGCCAGCACACGGCAATTAGCCGAATCTGCCGATTCCGCGACCCGAATTGCCACTTGGTTTAGCCAGCGCATCGGTACGACGACGCAATAGCGGAGGAGATCATGAATCCAGCTCCGCAGGCGCGCCCTCGGGTGGCGATCGAGCACCTTCAGCACCCAAGGCTTCTGTCCACGTCTTATGAACACCGAGCCCTCGGAGAAACCACTATGAGTGCTGCAGCCCCCACCGACGGAGCAACGGCCCGCTTGGCCGAAAGGCTGCTGGGCATGCGCGCCAACCGGGAAGTCGTCCCACCGGACCCCAACCATTCCATCCGGTGGCACGAGCATGACTATCCCAGCCCGCTGGCGCGGTGGAACTACCATCCCGAGTATGAGATCCACCTGATACGGAAGGGCACCGGCAAATTCATTGTGGGCGACCACATCGGCACCTTTGAAGCCGGCCACGTGTCGTTGATTGGGTCAGGGTTGCCCCATGACTGGGTCAGTGACCTTGAGCCCGGCGTAGTGCTGAAGCGGCGTGATGCCGTGATCCAGTTCGACGCGAAGTGGATCCAGCAAACCGCTTTGACTGTTCCCGAGATGGAGGAGGTCAAAGCACTGCTGGAGCTATCCGGACGTGGGATCGAGTTCCTGGGACGCTCGGCCCAAACCGCTGCCGCTTCCATCGAGGCGATGGGCACAACATCGGGTTTGGAGCGGTTCTGCCACCTCATGGAACTCTTCGCGATTCTTGCGCAGGCGCCGGAGGAAGAACGGCGTTACCTTGCCGCGGAATGGTTCCGGCCGCCGCAACTGGACGGCCAGGCAGCGGCCGTGGTCGACATCGTCTTTGAATACGTTTTTAGGAACCATGCCGGCAGCGTCAAGATGTCCGAAGCCGCCGCTCTGGTAGGAATGCCAGAATCGACATTCTCAAAATACTTCAAACGCTCCACCGGTCAGAACTTCAGCGACCTGGTCCGCAAACTTCGCTTAGCTCAGGCACGACGCCTGCTGGAACGTAGCAATAAAGCCATCTCCGACATTTGCTACGAGGTCGGATTCTCGAACCTGTCCAATTTCAACCGGCATTTCCGCAACGACAGTGGCGAAACTCCACGGCAATACCGCCAACGGATACAAAGATGATTTTTTCGGTGTCTTGTTCAAGCCCGGCACTCGTTTCCGCCAGTTCAAGCCTTCCAAGCCAGGCCCCCCTGGATTCGCGGTGCCACAGATGAAGAAACATGGAAAATTTGCATCAGAAATGAGAAACCACGGCGCTAGTTGTGCCCCATCCCACAAAAGTACCCTTGGATTTGCTGTCGTCACTGGACCGATGCCGGGCCGCGTCCCGCCTTGAGGGCGATATAGGCGACCCGCAAAGGCAGCCGTCCTACAACCAGTCCAATGCCACCGGAATCACCATGAAATACCTTCCGAAGGAAGTACAGAGAGGTACTGATGAAGAACTCAATTCCTGCGGTGCCGAGGCGCCGTATCCTGCAGTTCGGCGGCGTTGCCGCGGGTCTGTTGTCCGCAACATTCCTGAGCGGTTGTGGCTCGACGGCTCCGACTGCCGTGCCCGCCCTGGCCCCGGGGGCAGATCCCTGGAGGCGTTTTGCCGGAACAACGATTAACTTCATTTCCGAAAACACGTCGCCCACTGCAGCGATCGCTGCCAACCTTAAGCCGTTCCATGAGCTAACGGGCATCACCGTCAACATCGTAAGCCTTGAGCTGCAGGCCTTGGTGCAACGGGTGGCCTTGGATCTGGCCGGTGGTCAGGCCCAATACGACGTGATCTATGCCGACCCGTATCAGGTGCTCGCCCCTTACCGGGAGGGCCTTACCGACCTTCGCACCTTCATCAGTGATCCCGATTATCCCAAGATGGTCGACGTTTCCGACTTCATCCCGACCCAGCTGAAGGCCGCTGGTCAGTTCGGGAAGGGCGGAGAGATCTTCGCCCTTCCCTACGATGCGCCCACCATGGTGTGGCAGTACCGGGTCGACATCTTTGACAAGTACAAGGAGCGGATGCGCGAGGAACTCGGCTTCGATCCCACGCCTGGCCCGGACCGTACCTGGGCCGAATATTTGAAGATCGCTGGATGGATCAATGACAACGTCAGCGAAGTTCCCTATGGCACCGGGCAGCAGGCCAAACAGCATGATTCGCTCATGTGCGACTTTTCAAACCTGCTTTGGGCCTATGGAGGCGACTACTTCGAAAACGGCACGGAAGTGGGTCTTTACGGGTCAGTAGCCCCCGGCAAATGCTTGCTGCGCGAACCCGCCGCCATCGAAGCAGCCGCGGTCTACAACGAGCTGATTGCCATCGCCCACCCGGGATCCCGCGGATGGGATTGGGACGGCGTAGGAAATGCACTAAGCGCCGGCCAGATTGCAATGGCGCCCAACTGGCACGAGTATGCGGCGTCGAACGAGAAGAAAATGCCCGGCCTGATCGACTATGCACCCTTGCCCAAGGGACCCCACCGTTCAGCGAACATTTACGGAGGAACCGGCATCGCGGTCAGCGCCAACACCAACGGCGCCCGCCGAGGCGCTGCGTGGCTCTTCGTCAACTGGGCGACCTCGCCGGAAACCCAGCTGGCTAACCTCAAGTCCTCGGTCGGGGGCGGCACCCCCACCAGGGAATCCGTGTATCGACTCCCGGAGGTCGAAGGAGCCTCCCGCCGACCCTCAACGCTTCCCAACATGCTCACGGCAACCGCTGTGAATACGGCCTGGGAGGCCGACTACATCGGGCTTCGCCCAAAAATCCCCATGTGGAACGAATGCGACACGGCACTTTTCACGGAACTCTCCCGAATGCTTGCCGGACAGCAAAACCCGAAGGAAGCCATGACTCGCGCTGCTGACCGCATTGACCACATTGTTGAGAGGGGTTGGGTCGCGTGAGTACTCCCACCCTCCTGAAGGATCAGGCCGAGAAGGCCGCGCCCCTTCGGCCGACCATGCGCCAACGCCTCAGGCCCACCTTCAACGGCTGGCTGATGGCGCCAGGAATCCTCCTGCTGGGCGTCCTCTCGCTGTTCCCCTTGGTTACCCTCATCGCCATGAGCTTCAGTCGCGTTCGGCTGCTCGGAGGAGTCCGCCTTGAATGGGTGGGCCTGAACAACTGGGCCAGAGCGCTCGGGGACCCGGATTTGTGGCAGGGCTGGTTACTGACCATCGTATATTTCATAGTCACCCTAGGCGTAGAGATGGTCCTCGGTCTCTCCATTGCGATTCTGCTTTCCAAAATCACCCGAGGCCAGGGACCCATGATGGTCCTGGTGCTCCTGCCGATGTTCGTAGCCCCATCAATAGTCGGACTGGTCGGACGGTATCTAACAGACCCGACTTTCGGGCTCTATGCCTCGATAATGCAACGCCTGGGCTTTTCGGAAGACATTCTGGGTAACCCGGCAACGGCATTCGCTGCAGTCACCTTGATGGATGTCTGGGAATGGACCCCCCTCATTGTCCTCATCAGCCTGGCCGGCCTCAGCGGAGTCAACCCGTCAATGATTGAAGCCGCTTCACTTGACGGCGCCGGCCAGTGGAAAATGCTCCGCCACATCATCCTGCCCTCCATCACCGGGATCCTTCTCGTAGCCCTCCTGATCCGCTCAATGGATGCCGTCCGATACTTCGACATCATCACCGTCACAACGAACGGCGGCCCGGCAGACTCCACCAAAATCGTGCCGCTGCGACTCTATGAAGCAGGATTCCGTTTCTTCGATCTGGGATATGCCGCGGTCATCGGGCTCATGATGCTTGTCCTGACCATTGTCATCGCCCGGTTGTTCGTTCGCATGCTCTCTGGAAAGGGAAAAACCTCATGACGGCCTCCACCCAAACGATCCGCACCGGTGTCCGGCCCGGGCAGCAGAGGACTAACACGAAGAGGACGCTCGTCCGAGCAGGAGCCGTCGTCTCTGGAGCCGCGATCATCCTTTGGACCGTTGTTCCATTGGTCTGGATGCTGCTTGGCTCCTTCAAATCGGCCACGGATGTCACCTCACCCACGCCCAAATTCCTGTTCGCGCCGACCTTCGATAACTACGTGGCGCTATTCACCGGAGCGAACAACCTCACACCGTACTTGCTTCACTCCATAGTGGCCGCCGTAGGTTCAGCGATCATTGCCACAGTCTTGGGCGCCCTCGGCGGATATGGACTATCCCGGACCAAGATGAAGGGCAAAGCGTCCTTGTCGTTTTGGTTCATTTCGACCCGCATGGCTCCCATCGCTGCCGTCGTCCTGCCCCTGTTCCTTATGTTCCGCATCGCAGGGCTGATAGATACCCTGCCCGGGCTGATCCTTGCGTACCTCAGCTTCAATCTCCCGTTCGCGATTTGGATCATGAGTGCCTTCTTCGACGGCATCCCGCCTTCGCTGGAAGAGTCAGCCAAAGTCGCAGGCTGTACCCCGTGGCAAGCGTTCTGGTACGTAGCACTGCCGCTGACAAAGGCAGGCTTGGTGACTACAGCGGTCCTGTGTCTGGTCTTCGCCTGGAACGATTACGCATTTGCAACCGTCATTTCCGGACCCAATTCCCAGACCCTTCCCATCGCGGCAACACAGCTGGTCACCCAGACAGGAGTGGACTGGGGGCAGCTCACCGCCATCGGCACAATCGTTGTGCTTCCCATGATCCTCGCAGGAATCGCCGTCCGGCGCTGGCTCGTCACCGGGCTGACCCTCGGGGCAGTCAGCGGGGAATAGGGCGGATCCGCCCATACCTGACTTCCTCACAAGCAATTCTCCAACCCTTCAACACCTCAAGCATGCTGCTCGCCCACGGCCCGGTTATGCCGTCTTCCGGCCGAGCTGCACACCTCCCTTAGAACAAAGGATTCACAATGACCACCACCGTCGAACAAGCCGCCTCACCGGACACGATGCGCGCCGCCATCCTGAAGCGCCAGGGCGACATGGCCATGGAAACCCTGCCCGTCCCGCAGCTGGACGCCGACCAGGTCCTGGTCCAGGTCGCCGCCGTCGGCGTCTGCGGCAGCGACGTCCACTACTACGAGCACGGCCGGATCGGCCCCTACGTGGTGGACCACCCGCTGATCCTCGGCCACGAACTCTCCGGCCGGATCGCCGCCGTCGGAACCGCCGTGGACCCCGCGCGGATCGGCCAGCGCGTCGCCGTCGAACCCCAGCGCCCCTGCCGCACCTGCAAGCAGTGCAAAGCCGGCCGCTACAACCTCTGCCCCGACATCGAGTTCTACGCCACCCCGCCGATCGACGGCGCCTTCGCCGAATACGTCACCATCCAGTCAGACTTCGCCTACGACATCCCGGACAGCGTCAGCGACGAAGCCGCCGCCCTCATCGAACCGCTCTCCGTAGGCCTCTGGGCCTGCGAACGCGCAGAAATCCGCCCCGGAAGCCGCGTCCTCATTGCGGGTGCCGGCCCGATCGGCATCATCGCCGCCCAGGCAGCCCGCGCCTTCGGCGCCACCGAAATCTACATCAGCGACATCGCCGAAGACCGGCTGGCCTTCGCCCTCCAGCACGGCGCCACCCACGCCCTGAATGCGAAGACCGACAGCGTGGAAGGGCTCGACGTGGACGCCTTCATCGACGCCTCCGGCGCCCCGCAGGCCGTCCGGTCCGGCATCAAAGCCGTGGGGCCGGCCGGGAAGGTCATCCTGGTGGGGCTCGGGGCAGACGACGTCGAACTTCCGGTTTCCTTCATCCAGAACCGCGAGATCTGGCTCTCCGGAGTCTTCCGCTACACCAACACCTGGCCGCTGGCCATCCAGCTCATCGCCGACGGCAAGGTCGACCTCGACGTCCTGGTCACCGGCAAGTTCACCCTCGCCGAATCCGAAGACGCCCTCAAAGCCGGCAAACAGCCCGGCCAGCTCAAAGCCGTCGTCTACCCGGGCCGCTAAGCCCTACGGCCCCGGGGCATCACAAATCACGTTCAGCGCCGACCTGCAAGGAAGTAGCCATGCCATCACAAGAGCACGGTCCCAAACCAAACCTCTCGGACGACGGAGCCTTGGTTACCGTCATCGGCGAGTCACTCGTTGACATCATCGATGACCCCCGCCGGGGAAACACCGCGCCCGAAACGCATCCGGGCGGCAGCCCCCTCAACGTTGCCGTCGGCTGCGCCCGTCTGGACCTCCGGACCAAACTCATCACGCACTTCGCCGAGGACCCCTACGGGCAGATGATCGCCGACCATCTGGACAGCAACGGTGTCGGGGCCATCGTTGGCGGCTCGCTGCCGACCTCAACGGCCCTGGCGTCCCTGGACGCCACCGGAGCTGCGGAATACACGTTCTCCATCAGCTGGGATATTAACGGCGCCTCCATACCTGCCCTGGCAGCGGCAGAGGACTCGCTCCATGTCCACACCGGATCCATCGCGACGGCCCTGCCCCCGGGCAACCAGTCCGTACGGGGCCTGATCGAGGCGGCACGCCCTCACGCCACCATCAGTTTTGACCCCAACTGCCGGCCGGCGATCAGCCCGGACGCGGCCGCCGCCCGTGAACAAGCCGAAGACTTCGTGGCAGCCAGCGACATCGTCAAGGCCAGCGACGAAGACCTCCGCTGGCTCTACCCGCACAGGACGCTGGAGGAGTCCATGGCGGCCTGGCTGGACCTCGGACCGTCCCTTGTCGCCCTGACCCGTGGCGCCGACGGTCCAGTCATCCTGGCGCGGCAGGGACGCGTGGAGATGCCGGGGAAGTCCATCACGGTGGCAGATACTGTCGGGGCAGGGGACTCCTTCATGGCCGCCCTGATCTCCGGGCTGGCCCAGATGGGCGCACTCGGGTCCGCCGCCAGGCCACGCCTGCAGGACCTTTCCCAGGATGAACTGCATGCCTTGGCAACATATGCGAACGGGGCAGCGGCCCTCACCTGCTCCCGGCAGGGCGCCAACCCGCCGCAATCCGCGGAACTCGGTCCAATAACCGTCCGGGCACAGGGACGGGCAAGCTAAGACTACGCACGGCCGCACGCTGTCGAGACAGGACAAACCTGACCGACTGCACCGTGCACTTCGGTGGGGCGGTTTCCGCCTCGCCGAGCACCAATTGCGGGGGTAAGGAAGCGCACCCGTGAAACCAGACCGCCTGAGGCACCTGTACTTGTCGGAGGAGGACAACGTCCATGGACGCGCACGATGCCGTATCTGTTCCTCGAGGAACGACAGCCGGCGAGCCTGCAAACTGGTCGCTGCTGGAAGGCTGCCAGGTTGAGATACGGCTCAATGGCCGCGTCATTGACCGCGGCGTCGTAGACGCCGTTACGTCAGACGGGACAATCCTATGGCTGAAGCAGGACGGGGCAACTCAGCGGCGGCTCATCGAATACACCGCCGATGTTGACCTCCAGATCTGCCACATCAATCAAGCATGATGTCATCCTTTATGCTCCTCCGCAGAACCTGGGCGGCCGGAAGTAGCCCGGACAACTCAAATGCGTCGTTGCCCGGGCCACTGACAGCCTCTAGAAAACCAACGACCACGCGACGCTCAGCACCGACTTGCAAGGAACAACGACATGCCAAACCATGAGAACGCCCCCGCACGAGAGGCGACTCCCGACCGGGCGTTGCGCACCGTCCTCGGCAAACCCCTCGCCGATCCGCAGCAGCTCCCGCCTCAGGCGCACCCGGACGAGCCCACCATGGGAGCCATTCGTGCCATTTTCCTCGATGTGGACGGCACTTATGCAAACTACGGGGTTGTCCCTGAAGGCCATGTGCACGCTGTCCGGGCTGCCAGGGCGGGCGGCCACAAGGTTTTGCTTTGTACCGGGCGTCCGCTGGCCATGCTGTCGGAGAGCATTGTCGAAGCCGGGTTCGACGGCATTGTAGCCAGTGCTGGCGCCTACGTCGAAGTGGATGACGAGGTGCTCTTGGATCGTTGTTTCCCCGCTGAGCTTGCGTCAAGAACGATAGAGGCGCTCGATGCGCACAACGCTGCTTACATCCTTGAAGCGCAGGGTTCTCTACACGTCGCCCCGGCAGCGGAGGAGCGCCTCCGCGATATCATCGAGGAGCATTTCCAGAAGAGTCCGGATGGCTGCGCAATGGGCTCCTCGGCGATTCTCGGTAACCTGAGCGTCACCACCAACCGCGCCGATGTGTCCTTCGCGAAGGTCTCCGTTTTTGACGCCGCGATCCCCGTGGAACGCATTGCCGAACAAATCGGCGAGGGGATCGCTGTGGTCGCAAATTCAATCGCCGATGAAGGCAGGCATTCCGGGGAACTGTATCAGCGAGGGATAAGCAAAGCTGACGGTGTCGAAGTCGCCAGTGCCCGACTGGGCATCAACCGCGAGGACACTATTGCCGTCGGCGATGGCGAGAATGATTTGGAAATGATTGCGTTTGCGGGTGTGGGCATCGCTATTGAGGGCTCTCCGCCGGATCTCCTCGCCATGGCGGACCACACGGCTGCTCCTCCGCATCGTGAGGGCCTCGTGGCCGCCTTCGCGGATCTTGGCCTTATCACGGTGTGCCCGGGTGGGCTGGACGGACAAGAGACAATCAACCCGCGTTTGTACCGGCGCACAGCCTCAAACATTGCCGCTGGCGATCTCCCGGACGACGGGGAACAGGACAGCCAGTAGCCGTTTACTGGTGCGGCCTGATGATCAGGGTAGCGACCTGGGGTCGTTCAGGTCCGGGCTGGTGACGTTCAGGAGGTAGTCGTACTCGCCGTCTGTTCCTTTGGAATCGCAGGCGGTTGTGGGGCCGATGGCGTTTGACTGCCGCTGGCAGATCTGGCTCGTTTTCATCTCAAAGCCAACCTCTGAGACAACCGCTGCTACCTCTGGGGCGGTGAGCTCTTTGCCGGCGTTCCATCGCCGGTAGAAGCTGGGGCACGGGTTGGTACTGATGCACAGGACCAATCCGGTTCTGAGCTTCACTGGATCCCCCAATCCGACTTTGTTCCGCCAGCCTAGTCCTGGTGTCTCCCTATCTGGAGGACATGCCGTCGGAATTTGTAGGCCTGTCGGTACCCGCGAGAACGCAGGGTTGGTCGGATCGGGTCCTGGCTACCGTCCACGAATCAGCCAAACTTTCGATGTCAGCAGGGCGCGCACACATGGTCTTTACGCTTTCCTGCACCTCCGGGGGCCGGGAAGACAATGCTGGCTGAACGGCTTCCGGGCCTGCTGCCGGATTTGGCTGACAACGAGGCCATGGAGGTGACCGCCATCCACTCCCTGTGTGCGTTGCCGACTGCCGCCGTGCAGCTCCTTCGCCGGCCGCCGTTTGAGAATCCGCACCACAGCGCCACAGCCGCCGCCATCATCGGGGGTGGCTCGGGGTTGCCGCGGCCGGGAGCGGCGTCCAGGGCGCACCGTGGCGTGCTGTTCCTTGACGAGGCTCCGGAATACGAGCGGCGGGTCCTTGACGCGCTCAGGCAACCCTTGGAGAGCGGCGAACTGGTGATCCACCGGTCTGCGGGCACCGCCGCCTATCCGGCAAGGTTTCAGCTTGTGCTTGCTGCCAACCCCTGCCCTTGCGGTAAGGCTTCGGGCAAAGGGCTCGACTGCACCTGTACGCCGATGATGAGGCGCCGGTACCTGGCACGGATGTCCGGGCCTCTGCTGGACCGGGTGGACATCCAGCTGCAGGTGGAACGGGTTTCGCTTGCGGACTTCGGCCGGACGGGCGCGGAGGAAGACACTCCTGCAATCGCCGTCCGGGTCCGTGGCGCCCGGGAGCGTCAGCTGCTGAGACTTCGCCCCCTGGGGCTGGAAACCAACTCACAAGTGCCTGGCCGCGTGCTTCGCGGGGCATTGCGCCTCTCGTCACCAACCACGCGAATCCTGGACCACTCGCTCGAACGCGGCGTCCTCACCGCCCGCGGATACGACCGCGTTCTGCGCCTCGCGTGGACGCTGGCGGACCTGGCCGGCCGCGACTACCCGGACCACGACGATATCGGGCAGGCGCTGGGACTCCGGCAAGCTGCCTCGGCTGCGGCCTGAAAGGAAAACGATGACTGACACTGAACGCATAGCGCGGGCCGCCCTGTCGCGTCTGATGGAGCCCCAGGACGCCGTGGGCCTGGCGCTCGTGAGGACCGCCGGTGCCGTGGATGCGCTTCGAATCGCCACCGGACAGCTGGCAACCGGTCCCGAGCTTGAGCAGGCCATGACAGCGCTGCTGGCAGGGAACGGCACTAGCAGCTGGCCCGGAATGAAGGCCTCGCTCAGGCGCTGGGCCCCCCGGATACCGGACCTTGCTCCGGAGCGGGACCTCGCCACCATGCACCGGCTGGGCGGCCGCATGATCATGCCGTCCGACGCCCTATGGCCCAGGCAGTTGACCGACCTGGACCTTCATGAACCCATCTGCCTCTGGTGGCGCGGGGTGGAACAGCCCCTGCCCGCGGCTTCCAGGTCCATTGCGCTTGTCGGGTCCCGCGACAGCACCAGCTACGGTGCAGCCGTCACCGGCGACCTCGCCTATTCGCTGGCCCAACGGGGCTTCACCGTCGTCTCCGGCGGGGCCTACGGGATTGATGCCCACGCTCACAGGGCTGCGTTGGCGGGTACCGGCGACACCATGCCCACCATCGCCGTGATGGCCGGGGGAGTAGACCGCTTCTATCCATCCGGCAACGAGGACCTGCTCAGGGCCGTCGCAAACCAGGGTGCTGTCCTGGCTGAAGTCCCGCCCGGATCCGCTCCCACCCGGTACCGTTTCCTGCAACGGAACCGCCTCATCGCCGCGCTGTCCTCAGTCACTGTAGTGGTGGAGGCCCGCTGGCGCTCCGGTGCACTGAACACCGCCCATCATGCCGAAACCCTGGGCCGCGCCGTCGGTGCCGTCCCCGGATCAGTGCACAGCGCCAATTCCGCCGGCTGCCACCGGCTGATTCGCGAGGGGGGAGCCGTGTGCGTTACTGATGCCGGGGAAATTGCCGAACTTGCCTCTCCCAGTGGTGAGTCGCTGGCCAACCTTGGCCCGGGACAGCCCGCCGATCATGATGGCCTCACGCTGGAGGACCTCATCCTGCTCGACGCACTACCGCTGCGGACCACCAGTTCTGTCGAAAAGCTGACTTCAGTTGCCGGGTTAAGTGCTGATTCCGTCAGGGCGGGGCTGGGCAGGCTGGGGCTGTTGGGGCTCGCTGAATCCGAACGAGGCGGCTGGAAACGTTCCCGCAAGGCGTGTTGAGTCACGTGGTTCGTTGCGTGGCCGCCAAATGATGGGAAAGTGGGAGCGTGGACACCCCTGATCTTCCCGCAGCCCTCGCTGGCGCCGCACACGGCTTCGGCCGCTACCTCGAAAATGAACGCGCCAGGTCGCCCCACACCGTTCGCGCCTACCTGTCGGACGTCCACAGCCTGCTGTCGGCCGCCGCAGCCGACGGCGCCACCGACCTCGACGGGATCGAACTAGCAACGCTGCGGCGCTGGCTCGGCACGCAGAGTGAGGCCGGCGTGTCCCGTTCCACACTTGCGCGGCGGGCAGCCACCGCACGGTCCTTCACCGCCTGGGCTGTCCGTGAGGAGCTCCTCGAGGCCGACCCGGCGCTTCGCCTGAAGGCGCCGAAGCGGGAAAAGTCCTTGCCCGGCGTTCTGCACCAGCAGCAGGTTGTCCGTGTCATGGACGGGCTGAAGGCTGCTGCTGAAGACGGCGGAGTCCTCGCCCTTCGAGACCGCGCCATGGTGGAGTTGCTCTACGCCACCGGTGTCCGGGTGGGGGAGTTGGCAGGGATGGACGTTGATGATCTCGACCCCGACCGCCGGACGCTGAGGGTGGTCGGCAAGGGCAACAAGGAGCGGACGGTGCCGTACGGGCTCCCGGCTGCGGTCGCTGTCGACGACTGGCTGCGACGCGGACGGCCACTGCTGGCAGCCGAGGGGAGCGGTCCGGCACTCTTCCTGGGGGTCCGGGGCCGCAGGGTGGACCAGCGGCAGGTTCGTGCGGTGGTGAAGGACCTCCTTGACGCGCTGGGCGACACCGCTGCCACCGGTCCGCACGCGCTCCGGCACTCTACCGCCACCCATTTGCTGGACGGCGGAGCCGATCTCAGGGCCGTGCAGGAGATCCTCGGCCACAGCAGCCTGGCCACCACGCAGATCTACACCCACGTCTCGGTTGACCGGCTCCGGCGAAGCTACCAGCAGGCGCACCCGCGCGCGTGACATTTCCAGACCGCTTCCGGCGCGCCGAATTGCACTGGCGTAATTAGGCGGGGTACGGCACAATAAGAGTCATGCCCGGCAACTCTCAAGTCAGGCTTGAAGCTCGCCCTCAAGCAGTTTCAGGCATCAGCCGGCACTAATTTCATAGCTTTGCAGGGACCACGGCAGCATGCGGACCCGGCGCGGCAGACACACATCCAGGCAGAGGTCGTTGGGGAAGACGTACCTACAGCTATGGAGGATGGAATGTCTGTTGCAATGACCCGCGGTGTCTTGTTCGTTCACTCGGCCCCGACCGCCCTGTGCCCCCACGTTGAGTGGGCCATTGGGTCTGTCGTGGACAAGCGGACGGACCTTGAGTGGACTGCTCAGCCTGCTGCGCCCGGAATGTTCCGTTCGGAACTGTCCTGGACCGGCAGCCCGGGCACCGGCGCGCTGCTGGCGTCCGCCCTGCGCGGCTGGGCGCACCTTCGCTATGAGGTCACTGAAGAGCCCAGCCAAGGCGTAGACGGCGGACGGTGGTCGCACACTCCCGAGCTGGGAATCTTCCACGCCGTCACCGACGTGCATGGCAACATCATGGTCTCCGAAGACCGCATCCGCTACGCCTACGAATCCGGTGCCGGCGACCCGTCCGCCGTCTACCACGAGCTGTCACTTGCCCTCGGCGAAGCCTGGGACGAAGAGCTCGAGCCGTTCAGGCACGCTGCCGAGGGCGCACCCGTGCGCTGGCTGCACCAGGTGGGCTAGCCGGCCGCCGTTTTGCAACAACCTCCATAACGCGAGAGGCCCCCGCCGGACGGCGGGGGCCTCTTGCTATTGCTAGTGCGGACGTTAGATGCTGCGGACTGCAATCACGGCATTGTGGCCGCCGAACCCGAACGAGTTGCTCAGTGCCACGATGTTGCCGGAGGGCAGGTCGCGGGCAGTCTTGGTGACGACGTCGAGCGGGATCTCCGGGTCCTGGTTTTCCAGGTTGATGGTCACCGGCGCCTTGCGTTCGTAGACGGCCAGCACGGTCAGCACGGCCTCTACCGCACCTGAGGCACCCAGCAGGTGGCCCATCTGTGACTTCGTCGCGGAGACCGCAACATTGTCGACATGCGCCCCAAGGGCGGCACGAAGGGCAGTGTATTCCGGCTTGTCACCCACGGGCGTGGACGTCGCGTGGGCGTTGACGTGGACCACTTCCTCAGGCTGGATCCGGCCGTCGAACATGGCCGCTTTCAGGGCACGGGTGGCTCCCAGGCCCTGCGGGTCCGGGGCGGTGATGTGATAGGCGTCCGCCGTCACGGATGTTCCGGCGAGCTCGCCGTAGATCCGGGCTCCGCGGGCTAGGGCATGTTCCTCGGCCTCGATGACCAGGGCGCCGGCGCCTTCCCCCATGACGAAGCCGTCGCGGCCCGTGTCATAGGGGCGCGATGCGTGCTCGGGATCGTCGTTGCGGCGGGAAAGAGCCTGCATCGAGGCGAACGCGGCAATGGGCATGGGGTGGATCGCCGCTTCGGCGCCACCGCAGACCACGACGTCCGCCTTACCGGAACGGATCAGGTCCAGGCCGAGGTGCAGGGCTTCGGTGCCTGACGCACAGGCGGACACCGGAGTATGTGCTCCTGCACGGGCGCCAAGGTCGAGGCTTACCGCTGCTGCCACGCCATTGGGCATCAGCATGGGCACGGTCATCGGCAGGACACGGCGCGGGCCTTTTTCGCGCAGCGTGTCCCACGCGTCCAGCAGGGTCCATACGCCGCCGATACCCGTGGCGAAAGCCACAGCCAGACGGTCGTGGTCCACTTCGGTAATGCCGGAGTCGGCCCAGGCTTCGCGGGCAGCTACAACGCCGAACTGCGTGGACGGGTCCATGCGCTTGGCTTCCACGCGGCTCAGGACGTCCAAGGCGGGAGTGGAGGCGCGTGCTGCGAAGTGGACGGGCAGTTCATACTTCGCTACCCAGTCGTCCTCGAGCGTGCGTGCGCCGGAGACGCCCTTCAGCGCGTTATTCCACATTGTGGGGACATCGCCGCCAATGGGCGTGGTGGCACCCAGACCGGTAATGACTACTTTGCGTGCCATGGGATCACTCTCTATCGGTGCGCATGCCGAGTCCGGGAAATGCCTGGCCGGGGATGCGTGGGGAAAACTTGGGGTCATTCAGCGGTGGCCGGTCCGGAACGCTGTATCAGCGCCCCGGACCGAATACCGGATTCGGCCGTTGCCGGCAGGAGCCAGGACTAGGCCTGTGCGTCGGCGATGAAGCTGACAGCGTCACCGACGGTCTTGAGGTTCTTGACCTCTTCGTCCGGGATGCGCACGCCGAACTTTTCCTCAGCGTTGACCACGATGGTCATCATGGAGATGGAGTCGATGTCCAGGTCCTCGGTGAAGGACTTGTCCAGCTCGACGGCTTCGGTGGCGAGGCCGGTTTCTTCGTTGACGATTTCAGCCAGGCCGGCCAGGATCTCTTCGTTGCTAGCCATTGATGGCTCCTTTTCTTGTTGTTGCCGGCAGGTGCTGCCGGAAATGATTCAAGCCGCGGTTACGGCCTGGTTCGCGAATCCGTGCTTCTCAGAACGTATTCAGTTGTGGGTAAACGGTTCGGCTACGGGAGCACTATCACCTGGGCACCGAACACCAGTCCGGCGCCAAATCCGATCTGCAGGGCCAGTCCGCCGCTGAGTTCAGGGTTTTCCTGGAGCAGGCGGTGGGTGGCAAGCGGAATGGAAGCCGCCGACGTGTTTCCGGCTTCGGCAATGTCCCGGGCCACCTTGACGGTCTCGGGAAGCTTGAGCTTCTTGACCATCTCGTCGATGATGCGCATGTTGGCCTGGTGGGGGATGAAGGCTGCGAGGTCTTCCGCCGCAATGCCGGCGGCGTCCAGGGCCTGCTGGGCCACCTTGGCCATCTCCCACACTGCCCAGCGGAAAACAGTCTGGCCGTCCTGGCGCAGGGTGGGCCAGATGGCGGCGTCGGTGACCGCAGCCTCTTCGGTGCTCAGCGCACCGGACTTGTTCGCGGCAAGGGCAAGCTCACGGACATCGAGCAGGGAATGCGTCATACCGATGGCGTCCCACTTGCTGCCGTCCGAACCCCAGACAGACGGGCCGATGCCCGGGGTGTCGGAGGGACCGATCACCACGGCGCCGGCGCCGTCGCCCAGCAGGAAGGAAATCGTGCGTTCAGTGTTGTCTATGACGTCCGAAAGCTTCTCCGCACCCACCACCAGCACATATTCGGCTGCGCCGGAACGGACCAGTGCGTCGCCCTGGGCAATGCCGTAACAGTAGCCGGCACACGCTGCGGAGATGTCGAAGGCCGGAGCAGGCGTTGCTCCGATGCGGTCCGCCAGGCTGGCAGCAGCTGAGGGCGTCGCGTACGGATGCGTCACGGTGGAGACGATCACGGCGCCCAGCTGGCTGGCCTCGATGCCCGCTTTCGCCAGGGCTTCGCGGGCCGCGCCCTCAGCCATGTCAATGACACTGACGTCTGCGGGAGCCCGGTGACGGGTCACGATGCCGGTGCGCTGCCGGATCCATTCATCCGAGGAATCGATCCACTGGCAGACGTCTTCGTTGGTGACGATGACGTCCGGCCGGTAAGCACCGAGTCCGAGGATGCGGGTGTGTTCGCGCATTGGTGCCTGTTTGAGTGCGGGAGCGCTCATGCCTGTCCCTCCAGTTCTGCGAATAGGGCCAGGGCAGCGGTGAGGTCGTCCGGCGTCTTGACGGCAACGGTCTTGACCCCGGGCATGCCCCGCTTGGCGAGTCCAGCCAGGGTTCCGGCCGGTGCAAGTTCAATGACGCCGGTGACGCCGCGCTGCACCAGCGTTTCCATGCACAGGTCCCAACGGACCGGGCGGGAGACCTGGGCGATAAGGCTGCCGACAGCTGCGTCGCCGTCGGTCACTTCCTTGCCGTCATAGTTGGACAGGAGCGGCACCTGCGGGTTCCGGGGCTGCAGCGAGGGCTTCAGCGCTTCCAGCGCCGCAACCGCGGGTGACATGTGCGAGGTGTGGAACGCTCCGGCGACCTTCAACGGGATCACGCGCGCCTTAGCCGGAGGATTCGCCGCAAGGGCCTTGAGCTGTTCGAACGTGCCCGCCGCGACGGTCTGGCCGGCCCCGTTGACGTTGGCCGGCGTGGCGCCGGCTGCTTCAATGGCGGCCAGTACCTCGGCCGGGTCTCCGCCAACCACGGCGCTCATGCCGGTGGGGGTGACCGCGGCGGCCGCGGCCATGCTGTTGGCACGCTCCCGCACGAAGGTCATGGCCTCGGTCTCGGTCAGGACTCCGGCAAGCGCCGACGCCGTGATCTCGCCGACGGAATGTCCGGCGAGGATGACAGGGAGAGCGTTGAGTTCGACGTCGAACAGCGACTTTGCGGCCACCAGGCCGGCCGCCACGATCAGCGGCTGCGCCACCGCCGTGTCCTTGATGGTTTCCTCATCCGACGTAGTGCCGTGTGCGGTGAGGTCGATGCCTGCTATTTCACTGAGGGAGGCCAAATGGCCAGCGACGGGAGGCAGTTCCAGCCAGGGGGCCAGAAAACCAGGGGTCTGGGAGCCCTGTCCAGGGCAGACGATTGCAAGCACGTATCCAGCTTTCCAAATTACCGCGTGATTCTCGGTGTATTCATGCACCAAGCTCACTGGGTCAGTTTGTAGGAAGTCTACAACGGTTCAGTTGCCGTTCCGGGACGTTTGGCGTTCGGTGGGCGCCTTGGGCGGCACGGAAAGCCGTCCCACCACGAGGGCCGCCTGAAGCACAAACGCCTCCCGGGGAAGGAGCGGATCCCAGCCGGTGACGTCACAAACACGCTTGAGCCGGTAGCGGACGGTGTTCGCGTGCACAAAGAGCTCACGGGCCGTTGCTTCGAGCGAGTGTCCAAGCTCGAGATAGGTGCCCAGGGTCTCCACCAGTCCGTTGGACGCTGCAATCAGAGGCCGGTAGATGTTCTTGATGAGGGACCGGCGTGCGGCGTCGTCCCCGGAAATGACCCGCTCCGGGAGCAGGTCGTCTGCCGCCACCGGGCGCGGCGCCGAGGGCCAGGCCCGCGCTGCGGTCAGCCCAGCAAAGGCGGACTGCGCCGAGCTGCTGGCTTCCAGCAGTGAACCCGCTTCCGGTCCGTAGACAACAGGGCCGGGGGCGAAGAGTTCGCTGAGCTTCAGGTAGGCGCTCTCACGGTCCTGGACTCCGCCAAGGATCAGGATCAGGCGGTCCCCCTGGATCCCCACCAGCGCGTCCTCGGCGAACCGGCCGGCCGTCCGTCGCAGCTCGCTGACGTAGCTGGCGCTGGGTTCCGACGGCGAATTCCCCACCATTACGGTAAAGCGCTCCTGTGCTTTCCAGCCGAGGGCGGCAATGCGCGACCGCAGGGCATCGGTGTTTTCGCCGCGCAGGATGGCGTCAACAATCAGGGCCTCAAGCCGGGTGTCCCATGAACCCCTCGACTCGGCTGCCCGGGCATAGACATCGGCGGCGGCGAAGGCCACTTCCCGTGAATAGCGGAGCACGGCTTCCCGCAGCGCCGGCTGGTCCGCCTCCGGCGCGATGACGGGCACCTGGTCCTCCACCACCTCCACCACGATCCTGATGAGCTGGAGCGCCTTCTGCAGGCTGATGGAGCGGGTCAGCTCGGTGGGGGCGGTCCCGAAAACATCCGTGAGGATCCACGACGGCGAGCTGGGCCGCTCGTACCAGGTCACAAACGCGGCGATGCCGTTCTGGGCCACCATCCCGAGGGCGGACCGCTCATCGGAACTGAGCCGGCCGTACCAAGGCAGCGATTTTTCGAGCTGGCGCATGGTGGTGGTGGACAACTGCCCCACGCTGGCCCGGAGTTTCTTCAGCGTCTGGGTTTTTTCCGGCGTCAGGGCGCGCGAGGCCGGCTTGCGCTTTGCGGGAGTGGGGGTTGGCTCTGCCATGCATCGAGCATACGGTGCGCGCAGGCCAAGCTCCATTTGTGCAAAGGCTACAACTCGATTTGCGCTGCGTCACAAAGACCCGTAGTCCGCGTGACGCCGGGAACACAACGACGACGGCGGCCCCCGCCTTTTTGGTGGGGACCGCCGCCGTCGTGATTCACTGCAGCCGGATCAGGATTCGCCGCCAGCGTTTCCTGTGGAGCCGGCATTGACGTTGTTCAGCCGGTACTTCTCGATCGCCTGGGCAGGAGCCTGGGCGTCCACTTCGCTTCGGCGCGCAAGCATCTCGAGGGAACGGACCACTATGGAGTGGATGTCGTTCTTGAAGAAGCGGCGGGCCGCGGCGCGGGTGTCGGAGAAGCCGAAGCCGTCCGCGCCGAGCGAAGCGAACTCGTTCGGGAGGTACTGACGGATCTGGTCGGGGACGGCCTTCATGTAGTCCGTGACCGCCACGATGGGGCCGGTGGCCCCTTCGAGCTGTGCTGTCACGAACGGCAGTCGTGCCGGTTCGCCGGGGTTGAGGAACGCGTCCTCTTCCGCTGCCATGGCGTCGCGGCGCAGTTCGTTCCAGGACGTGACGGACCAGACGTCCGCTGAGACGCCCCAGTCCTCGGCCAGGAGGCGCTGGGCTTCCAGGGCCCACGGAACGGAAACGCCCGAGGCCAGGATCTGCGTGCGGGGGCCGTCGATCTTGGCCGGTGCAAGCAGGTAGATGCCCTTGATCACGCCTTCAACGTCCAGTTCATCCGGCTCGGCCGGCTGGGAGATGGGTTCGTTGTAGACGGTGATGTAGTACATCAGGTTCCGGTTAGTCGAATCCGGTCCGTACATGCGCTCGATGCCGTCGCGGACGATGTGGCCCATTTCGTAGCCGTAGGCGGGGTCGTAGGTGACCACTGCCGGGTTGGTGGCGGCGAGGATGGGGGAGTGGCCGTCGGCGTGCTGGAGTCCTTCACCGGTGAGGGTGGTCCGGCCTGCGGTGGCGCCGATGATGAAGCCGCGGGTCATTTGGTCCGCGGCTGCCCAGAAGGCGTCGCCGGTGCGCTGGAAGCCGAACATGGAGTAGAACACGTAGACCGGGATCAGCGGCACYCCGTGGGTGGCGTAGGCGGTGCCGGCGGCGGTGAAGGCKGCGACGGCGCCGGCTTCGTTGATGCCGGGGTGGATCAGCTGGCCCTGGGCGGATTCCTTGTAGGCCAGGACCAGGTCCCGGTCCACGGACAGGTAGTTCTGGCCGCCCGGGTTGTAGATCTTCGCCGTCGGGAAGAACGCATCCATGCCGAAGGTCCGGGATTCGTCCGGAACAATGGGAACGATCCGGTGCCCGAACTTTTTGTCGCGGAGCAGGTCCTTGAGGAGCCTGACGAAGGCCATGGTGGTGGCTGCCTGCTGCTTGCCCGTGCCGCGCTTGGCGACATCGAAGGTCTTGGCGTCGGGCAATTCAATAGCCTTGTGGTTGGGCCGGCGCTCGGGCGTGTAACCTCCTAGTTCCCTTCTTCGTTCAAGGAGGTAGGCGATCTCGGGAGCGTCCGCACCGGGGTGGAAATAGGGCGGGCTGTACGGGTCCTCTTCCAGCCGTGCGTCAGAAATCGGAATCCTCAAGTAGTCCCTGAATTCCTTGAGGTCATCCAGGGTGAGTTTCTTCATCTGGTGGGTGGCGTTGCGGCCTTCGAAGTGCGGTCCGAGTCCGTAGCCCTTGACGGTTTTGGCCAGGANACTTGAGGTCATCCAGGGTGAGTTTCTTCATCTGGTGGGTGGCGTTGCGGCCTTCGAAGTGCGGTCCGAGTCCGTAGCCCTTGACGGTTTTGGCCAGGATGACGGTGGGTTTGCCCTTGAATTCGGTGGCGGCCTTGTACGCGGCGTAGACCTTGCGGTAGTCGTGGCCGCCGCGCTTGAGGTTCCAGATCTGGTCATCGCTCAGGTCCGCGACCAGTTCCTTGGTCTGCGGGGTCTTCCCGAAGAAGTGCTCGCGGACGAACCCGCCGGACTCGGCCTTGTAGGTCTGGTAGTCCCCGTCCGGGGTTTCGTTCATGATCTTCACCAGTGATCCGTCGGCGTCCCGGGTCAGCAGGTCATCCCATTCCCGGCCCCAGACGACCTTGATGACGTTCCAGCCCGCGCCGCGGAAGAACGCTTCGAGTTCCTGCATGATCTTGCCGTTGCCGCGCACGGGTCCGTCCAGGCGCTGGAGGTTGCAGTTGATCACGAAGTTCAGGTTGTCCAGGTTCTCGTTCGCGGCGAGCTGGAGCAGGCCGCGGGACTCGGGCTCGTCCATTTCCCCGTCGCCCAGGAACGCCCAGACCTGCTGGTCCGAGGTGTCTTTGAGGCCGCGGTTGTGCAGGTACCGGTTGGACTGG
The DNA here is from genome assembly GCF_001423745.1 of Arthrobacter sp. Leaf337. Classification (GTDB taxonomy): domain Bacteria; phylum Actinomycetota; class Actinomycetes; order Actinomycetales; family Micrococcaceae; genus Arthrobacter. The sequence goes on along the minus strand of NZ_LMPC01000001.1, from coordinate 657 downwards.
GCCTGGTAGATCGCGTTCATCGGCCCGATGCCCATGGACACGGTGGGGAATTCCCAGAAGTCCGGCATCAGCCGCGGGTGCGGGTAGGAGGACAGGGCGTGCCCGGCCTTGGACTTTTCCTGCCGGAACCCGTCGAGGTCCTCTTCGGTCAGGCGTCCTTCCATGAACGCGCGGGCGTACATGCCGGGGGARGCGTGGCCCTGGAAGAAGACCTGGTCCCCGCCGCCGGGGTGGTCCTTGCCGCGGAAGAAGTGGTTGAAGCCGACYTCGTACAGGGTCGCGGCYCCGGCGTAGGTGGAGATGTGCCCGCCCACGCCGATGTTCGGCCGCTGGGACCGGTGCACCATGACCGCGGCGTTCCAGCGCATGTACGCCCGGTAGCGGCGCTCGTATTCCTCGTTCCCGGGGAACTCCGCTTCCTGGTCCACCGGGATGGTGTTCACATAGTCCGTGGTGGTGACCATCGGAACCCCGACGCTCTGGGCGCCGGCACGCTGCAGGAGACTGCGCATGATGTACTGGGCACGCTCGGTGCCCTGTTCCCTGATCAGCGTATCCAGGGACTCAATCCATTCGGCGGTCTCTTCCGGATCACGATCAGGCAGCTGGTTAGTCAACCCGCTGAGGATATGGGAGGTATCTTCTCCTGCAGCCACG